>NZ_CP176442.1:0-4800000 GCF_052938085.1 Pseudomonas sivasensis | reverse complement strand
CGTGCCGTACTGGCGACGGGCGACCCACAAAATCGTCTGAATGTCGCGCAACCCGCCGGGCGAGCCTTTGACGTTGGGCTCCAGGTTGTATTCGGTGTCGTTGTACTTGTGGTGCCGGGCTTTCTGCTCGGCGCGTTTGGCCAGGAAGAAGTCCTTGCTCGGCCACATATGCGCGGTGCTGGTGACTTCCAGCATCCGCTGGCGCAAGCGCTCTGGGCCGGCGATGGTTCGGCTTTCCATCAGGTTGGTAATGACGGTGAGGTCGGCGCGGGCCTCTTGGGCGCACTCGTCCACCGAGCGCACGCTCTGGCCGACTTCCAGGCCAATGTCCCACAGCAGTGTCAGAAAACGCTCGATGGAATCGCGAAAGATCTCGTGATCGGCACTGTCCAGCAGGATCAGCAGATCAATATCGGAGTAGGGGTGGAGTTCGCCACGGCCATAGCCGCCAACGGCCACTAGGGCGATGTCGGCGTCTTCGCTCCAGTTGAACTGTTCCCAGGCCTTTTGAAGGATGTTGTCGACGAACCAGGCACGGTCCTCGATCAGCCGGCGGATGTCGCGGCCGCTACGAAAGCGCTCGTCGAGCACTTCGCGGGCCTGGCGGATCGCCTTCTTGAAGGCGGCGATGGGGCTTGCCTTCAGGGCCAGTTCGGCCTGGAACTGGCCACGGTCGAAGAGTTCGGGATCCACCTGGGGCATCGATCGGCTTTCCTTTCTATCTATCAGTCAGTCACAACACGCTTTGGGAAAACCTGGACAACCTTCAGGCTGAAACGCGTGGGATCGTATCGTCGGCGCGCAGTGTGAAGATCTCGTAGCCGGTTTCGGTGACCAGTAGGGTGTGTTCCCACTGCGCCGAAAGCTTGCGGTCCTTGGTAATGGCGGTCCAGCCGTCGCCCAGCACCTTGGTGTCGGCTTTGCCCTGGTTGATCATCGGCTCGATGGTAAAGGTCATGCCTGCCTTGAGCTCCATGCCGGTGCCGGCGCGGCCGTAGTGCAGGATCTGTGGCTCTTCATGGAACACGGTGCCGATGCCGTGGCCGCAGAAATCACGTACCACCGAGAAGCCGTTCTTTTCAGCGTGCTTCTGGATCACTTCACCGATATCGCCTAGGCGGCAGCCGGGTTTGACGATTTCGATCGCCTTGTACATGCATTCCTGGGTGACTTGGGACAGGCGTTCGGCCCAGACCGGCACGGTGCCGACGTGGAACATGCGGCTGGTATCGCCGAAGTAGCGATCCTTGATCACGGTGACGTCGATGTTCAGGGTGTCGCCGTCCTTCAGGGGTTTGTCGCACGGAATACCGTGGCAGACCACATGGTTGATCGACGTGCAGATTGACTTGGGGAAGCCTTTGTAATTCAACGGCGCAGGAATGGCACCCTGCACATTGACGATATAGTCATGGCAGATCTGGTTGAGGGTGTCCGTGGTGACGCCCGGCTTGACGTGCTCGGCAATCATTTCCAGCACGTCGGCAGCCAGTTTGCCGGCAATGCGCATGCCGGCAATGTCTTCGGCGGTTTTCAAACTAACGGTCATACAGGCTCTCTCTAGCGCGAAGCGCTGAAATCAATACGGTTTACGGGCGCGCGACAAAAGGTTACAGAATTCGCAAAAGCCCCAAAAAACGCGATTCTAACAGACGCGGGCGGCAAATCATGAGCCCCTGACGATCGCTTCTCTCTATAAGGTGGGGCTATATCCGCTCTATTCAAAGGGTTGCGCATAAGCCGCGCACGCCAAATGTGATTGCGGGTTTCGTTTTCGCCCTTCGTGTGGTATAAAATGCGCCGCTTTCCGGGGATGCCCCGAAGAGCTTAAATCCACACACGTGTCGACACGATGACCTGGGTGCCGGAGGCCTTGATGCCGCTGGTTGGTCATTGGGATACGTGGAGGCCAAACCCGACTTATTAAGGAACTATCATGTCCCAAGTCAATATGCGCGATATGCTGAAGGCCGGTGTGCACTTCGGTCACCAGACCCGTTACTGGAACCCGAAAATGGGTAAATACATTTTCGGCGCGCGTAACAAGATCCACATCATCAACCTTGAAAAAACCCTGCCAATGTTCAACGAAGCTCTGACTTTCGTAGAGCGTCTGGCCCAGGGCAAAAACAAGATTCTGTTCGTCGGCACCAAGCGTTCCGCTGGCAAGATCGTTGCTGAAGAAGCAGCACGTTGCGGTTCGCCGTACGTCGATCACCGCTGGTTGGGCGGCATGCTGACCAACTTCAAAACCATCCGTGCTTCCATCAAGCGTCTGCGTGACCTTGAAGTGCAAGCCGAAGACGGTACTTTCGCCAAGCTGACCAAGAAAGAAGCGCTGATGCGCTCCCGTGACCTGGAAAAGCTCGATCGTTCCCTGGGTGGTATCAAGGACATGGGCGGTCTGCCTGACGCACTGTTCGTTATCGACGTTGATCACGAGCGCATCGCGATCACCGAAGCCAACAAGCTGGGCATCCCTGTTATCGGCGTAGTCGATACCAACAGCAGCCCGGAAGGCGTTGACTACATCATCCCAGGCAACGATGACGCAATCCGCGCTATCCAGCTGTACATGGGTTCGATGGCTGACGCTGTAATCCGTGGTCGCAACCACGTTGCTGGTGGTACCGAGCAGTTCGTTGAAGAAGCTCCGGTAGCCGCAGCTGAGTAATTGACGCCCTGGCGTTGACTCAGTAAGCAAAAAGGGGGCTTGGCCCCCTTTTTGCCCCCTCGAAAACCATTTGTGCGCAGCGCAGCTACATCATCTGTAACGTGCAGCGGCCTACAAGGGTGGTTCGGGAAGAATTGATCCCCCGTTCGATCGGGTGGAATGGTTGAAAACCTATCCAAGAGGAATTTGAAAATGGCAGCAATTACTGCAGCGTTGGTTAAAGAACTGCGTGAGCGTACCGGCGAAGGCATGATGGATTGCAAGAAAGCCCTGGAAAAGGCTGACGGCGACATCGAAAAAGCAATTGATGACATGCGTGCTTCCGGCGCAATCAAGGCTGCCAAGAAAGCAGGCAACGTGGCTGCTGAAGGCGCTATCGCTCTGAAAGAAGACGGCAAATCTGCTGTTCTGCTGGAAGTGAACTCGCAGACCGACTTCCTGGCTCTGCAAGACGACTTCAAGGCATTTGTTGCTGCCAGCGTTGATAAAGCGTTCGACGACAAACTGACTGACGTCGCTCCGCTGATCGAGGCGCAAGAAGCTGCACGCCTGGTACTGGTCGGCAAAGTTGGCGAAAACGTCAACATCCGTCGCCTGGTACGCGTTGAAGGTGACGTTGTTGGTGGTTACCTGCACGGCAACAAGATCGGTGTTGCAGTCGTCCTGAAGGGCGGCAACGTTGAGCTGGCTAAAGACATCGCTATGCACGTAGCGGCCAGCAACCCAGAGTTCCTGCTGCCTTCGGAAGTTTCTGCCGAAGCAATCGAGCGCGAAAAAGCTGTGTTCCTGCAGCTGAACGAAGAAAAAATCAAAGGCAAGCCAGAAAACATTGTTGAAAATATGGTCAAAGGCCGTATCAGCAAGTTCCTGGCCGAAGCAAGCCTGGTTGAGCAGGCGTTCGTTAAGAACCCTGAAATCAAGGTTGGCGAACTGGCTAAGAAAGCCGGTGCTGAAATCGTTTCCTTCACTTACTTCAAAGTAGGCGACGGTATCGAGAAGCCGGTCGACAACTTCGCTGAAGAAGTTGCTGCCCAGCTGGCTGCCGCCAAGCAATAAGACAGTTTTCAACTGTCGCCCGAAAGAGGCTGCCCGCTCACGCGCGCAGCCTCTTTTCAAATGGGCAGGCCGAATTAATTTGGCTTACCCTCGGAACTGGCTTACAAAGCCGTGTTCCGATGGCGCTGTGAGAGCGTCCAGCTAGAGTGAACGCAAGCCGTAAACGGCTCGCCAAGAATTTTTAAAAAATACGCCGCAGGAGAGATTCGCAATGGCTCAGCAGGGCAGTGGTTATCAGGCTCGCTATAAACGCATTCTACTCAAGCTCAGCGGCGAGGCCCTGATGGGCTCGGAAGAGTTCGGGATCGATCCCAAGGTGCTCGACCGCATGGCGCTGGAAGTCGGCCAACTGGTTGGCATCGGCGTGCAAGTCGGCTTGGTGATCGGCGGCGGTAACCTGTTCCGTGGCGCGGCGCTGAGTGCGGCCGGTATGGATCGGGTCACTGGCGACCACATGGGCATGCTGGCCACTGTGATGAACGCCCTGGCGATGCGTGATGCCCTGGAGCGTGCCAATATCTCGGCTATCGTGATGTCGGCTATTTCCATGGTGGGTGTGACCGATCACTATGATCGTCGCAAAGCCATGCGCCATTTGAACTCAAAAGAAGTGGTGATCTTCGCCGCTGGTACCGGTAACCCATTCTTTACCACTGATTCGGCGGCGTGCCTGCGTGCCATCGAAATCGACGCTGACGTGGTTTTGAAGGCAACCAAGGTAGACGGTGTGTACACCGCAGACCCATTCAAAGACCCGCATGCCGAGAAGTTCGATCATCTGACCTACGATGAAGTGCTGGATCGCAAGCTGGGTGTCATGGACCTGACGGCTATTTGCCTGTGCCGCGACCACAAGATGCCGCTGCGCGTATTTAATATGAACAAGCCCGGCGCCCTGCTGAATATCGTACACGGCGGCGCGGAAGGGACTCTGATCGAGGAAGGCCAACAATGATCAATGAAATCAAGAAAGACGCCCAAGCGCGTATGCAGAAATCCCTGGAATCTTTGAGCCATGCATTCGGCCAGATTCGTACTGGCAAGGCGCACCCGAGTATTCTGGGCAGCGTGATGGTGCCTTACTACGGCGCTGACACTCCGCTGAGCGGCGTGGCAAACGTTACCGTTAAAGATTCGCGCACCCTGCAAGTCGTGGCTTTCGAGCGCAACATGCTCGCTGCGGTCGACAAGGCGATTCAGAGCGCCGGCTTGAACCTCAATCCGACCAACCTGGGCGAACTGCTGCTGATCTCCATGCCTGCCTTGACCGAAGAAACCCGCAAGGGCTTCACCAAGCAGGCACGTAGCGCGGCTGAAGATGCACGCGTTGCTGTGCGCAACATCCGTCGTGATGCCCTGGGTGACCTGAAGAAACTGGTTAAGGACAAGGAGATCAGCGAAGACGAAGAGCGTCGTGCCGTCGCTGATATCGACAAGCTGACCAAAGATGCCGAGGCCCAGATCACCAAGGCCACGGAAGAAAAAGAAAAGGACCTGATGGCCGTATAAGGGTCAGGACGCCTTCATGGAAAAGACCAAGCAGACTGTACCCTCTTTGGTGCCGCGCCATGTCGCGATCATCATGGATGGGAATAATCGCTGGGCGAAGAAACGCTTTATGCCGGGTGTCGCCGGGCATAAAGCGGGTGTCGATGCGGTGCGGGCTGTGATTGAGGTGTGTGCCGAGGCCAAGGTCGAGGTGTTGACCTTGTTCGCCTTCTCCAGTGAGAACTGGCAGCGGCCCGCCGAAGAAGTCAGCGCCTTGATGGATCTGTTCTTCAAGGCGTTGCGTCGTGAGGCGAAGCGCCTTAATGACAACAATATCAGTCTGCGCATCATCGGTGATCGCTCGCGATTCCACCCGGAGCTGCAGGCGGCCATGCGCGAGGCGGAGGCCATCACGGCTGGCGCCAACCGTTTTGTGCTACAGATCGCAGCCAATTACGGCGGCCAGTGGGATATCGCCCAGGCTGCACAGCGGCTGGCTCGCGAAGTGCAAGCCGGTCATCTTCGACCGGACGACATCACGCCTGAACTGTTGCAAACCTGCCTGGTGACCGGTGATCTGCCATTGCCTGACTTGTGCATCCGTACCGGCGGTGAACATCGCATCAGCAATTTCCTGCTGTGGCAGTTGGCCTACACCGAGCTGTACTTCTCCGACCTGTTCTGGCCGGACTTCAAACACGATGCCATGCGTACTGCGCTGGCCGATTTCGCTTCCCGCCAGCGTCGCTTCGGTAAAACGAGTGAGCAGGTCGAAGCTGGAGCCCGGGTTTAAATGCTTAAACAACGAATCATCACAGCGCTCATCCTGTTGCCGATCGCCTTATGTGGGTTTTTCCTGCTCGATGGGTCCGGTTTTGCCCTATTTATCGGGCTGGTCGTAACCTTGGGCGCCTGGGAATGGGCACGATTGGCAGGTTTCAACGCGCAATTGCCGCGCTTGGTGTATGCCGCTGTCGTAGCGGTGTTACTGTTTCTGATGCACACCCTGTCGAGCATCATCGTGCCTTGGGTGCTGGGTGCTGCGGTGCTGTGGTGGGCGCTTGCGACCTATCTGGTGTTGACGTTTCCGCGCAGCAGTGGTCATTGGTCCAGTGTTGCCAGCAAGTTGGTGATTGGCTTATTGATTCTGTTGCCAGCGTGGCAAGGGTTAGTGGAGATCAAGAACTCGCCGATGGGCAATTGGCTGATCATGGCGGTGATGGTGCTGGTGTGGGGCGCAGATATCGGCGCCTACTTCTCGGGACGGGCATTCGGTAAGCGCAAGCTGGCACCGGCAGTCAGTCCGGGCAAGAGTTGGGAAGGGGTTTACGGCGGCCTGGCATTGACCCTGCTGATCACTTTGGTGGTCGGTGTGGTGCGGGATTGGTCAGTAACGGACATCTTCCTGGCTCTTCTGGGTACGGCTATCGTCGTGTTCATCTCGGTCGTGGGCGACCTCACTGAAAGCATGTTTAAGCGCCAGGCCGGGGTCAAGGACAGCAGTAATCTGCTGCCAGGGCACGGTGGGGTGCTGGACCGTATTGATAGCCTTACCGCTGCTATTCCGATCTTTGCCGTGCTGTTGTGGATGACTGCTTCGTGAGCCGTCTGCAGCAAGTAACCGTGTTGGGCGCAACCGGCTCGGTAGGGTTGAGCACCCTCGATGTGATCGCTCGTCACCCTGATCGCTATCAAGTGTTTGCCCTGACGGGATTCACCCGTCTGAGCGAGCTGCTGGCGCTGTGTGTGCGTCATGCGCCTCGCTTTGCTGTGGTGCCTGAAGCAGCGGCAGCGCAGGGCCTGCAGGATGACCTGCGGGCTGCCGGACTTGCCACGCAGGTGCTGGTAGGCGAGTCGGGATTGTGTCAGGTCTCGGCCGATGCCGGGGTGGACACTGTAGTCGCCGCTATTGTCGGTGCCGCCGGCTTACGCCCAACCTTGGCTGCCGTCGACGCGGGCAAAAAAATCCTGCTGGCCAATAAAGAAGCGCTGGTGATGTCTGGCGCGCTCTTTATGCAGGCGGTGCGTAAAAGCGGTGCGGTGCTGTTGCCGTTAGACAGTGAGCACAACGCAATCTTTCAGTGCATGCCCGGAGACTATGCTCGTGGCTTGAGTCAGGTAGGCGTTCGTCGGATTCTGCTGACCGCTTCCGGTGGGCCTTTCCGGCAAACTCCGTTGGTAGAGCTGGAGCATGTGTCTCCGGATCAAGCATGCGCCCATCCGAACTGGTCCATGGGCCGCAAAATCTCCGTGGATTCGGCAAGCATGATGAACAAGGGCCTGGAATTGATCGAGGCCTGCTGGTTGTTCGATGCGCGGCCGGATCAGGTCGAGGTGGTTATTCACCCGCAAAGCGTGATTCATTCCTTGGTCGACTACGTGGATGGTTCAGTCTTGGCCCAATTGGGCAATCCCGATATGCGTACGCCGATCGCTAATGCCCTGGCGTGGCCGGAGCGGATTGATTCCGGCGTGGCGCCACTCGACCTGTTTGCAGTTGCTCGCCTGGATTTTGAAGCGCCGGACGAACAGCGCTTTCCTTGTCTGCGCTTGGCGCGGCAGGCGGCGGAGGCGGGTAACAGTGCGCCAGCGATGCTCAATGCGGCCAATGAGGTGGCCGTGGCGGCGTTTCTCGAACGGCGCATCCGCTTTCCGCAGATCGCGAGTATTATCGAGGACGTTTTGAGTCTTGAGCCTGTGGTGGCTGTAAATGACCTCGGGGCGGTATTTGAGGCAGATACCAAGGCGCGGACCTTGGCCGAGCAATGGTTGAGCCGCAACACGCGTTAGTCTGTGGGCGCGCTTGAGCCTTCGGGTACTGGATTGGATTGCGGAGAAATTAGATGAGTGCGCTTTACATGATTGTCGGCACCCTGGTTGCTCTGGGTGTGCTGGTCACCTTCCACGAATTCGGCCACTTCTGGGTGGCGCGTCGTTGTGGCGTCAAGGTACTGCGTTTTTCCGTCGGTTTCGGCATGCCGCTGGTTCGCTGGCACGACCGTCGTGGCACCGAGTTTGTGATTGCGGCCATCCCGTTGGGTGGCTACGTCAAGATGCTCGATGAGCGCGAAGGCGAAGTGCCGGCTGATCAGTTGGACCAATCCTTTAATCGCAAGACCGTTCGTCAGCGTATCGCTATCGTTGCCGCTGGTCCGATCGCCAACTTCCTGCTGGCGATGCTGTTCTTCTGGGTGTTGGCCATGCTGGGCAGCCAGCAGGTGCGTCCAGTTATCGGCGCCGTTGAGGCGGACAGTATCGCTGCCAAGGCTGGCCTGGTCGCTGGCCAGGAAATTGTGTCTATTGATGGCGAACCGACCACGGGTTGGGGGGCGGTCAATTTGCAGTTGGTGCGTCGCTTGGGTGAAAGCGGCACTGTTAATGTTGTGGTGCGTGAGCAGGACTCCAGCGCCGAAATCCCGCGGTCGTTGGCCTTGGATCATTGGCTCAAAGGCGCTGATGAGCCTGACCCGATCAAGTCCTTGGGTATTCGTCCGTGGCGTCCGGCACTGCCGCCGGTCCTTGCCGAGCTGGATCCGAAGGGGCCAGCCCAGGCTGCAGGTCTGAAAACCGGCGATCGTCTGTTGGCCCTCGATGGTCAGGCGCTGGGTGAATGGCAGCAAGTGGTCGATCTGGTTCGTGTACGCCCTGATACCAAAATTGTGCTGAAAATTGAGCGCGACGGTGCTCAAATCGACGTCCCCGTTACTCTGGCGGTGCGTGGCGAAGCCAAGGCTGCCGGGGGGTACCTGGGTGCTGGCGTCAAGAGTCCGGAGTGGCCGCCATCAATGGTGCGTGAGGTCAGCTTCGGGCCGTTGGCGGCGATTGGCGAGGGTGCAAAACGCACCTGGACCATGAGCGTACTGACCCTGGAATCCCTCAAGAAAATGTTGTTCGGCGAGCTCTCGGTAAAAAACTTGAGTGGACCGATAACCATTGCTAAAGTGGCGGGCGCTTCTGCCCAGTCGGGTGTCGCGGATTTCCTGAATTTCCTGGCTTATCTGAGTATTAGCCTGGGTGTTCTGAATTTGCTGCCCATTCCTGTACTGGATGGGGGGCATCTGTTGTTTTATCTGGTCGAGTGGGTGCGTGGTCGCCCCTTGTCGGATCGAGTGCAGGGTTGGGGGATACAGATCGGTATCAGTTTGGTTGTCGGGGTGATGTTATTAGCCTTGGTCAACGATCTGGGTCGACTGTAACGCT
This sequence comes from Pseudomonas sivasensis, assembly GCF_052938085.1. Lineage (NCBI taxonomy): Bacteria > Pseudomonadati > Pseudomonadota > Gammaproteobacteria > Pseudomonadales > Pseudomonadaceae > Pseudomonas > Pseudomonas sivasensis. Next base: position 4,790,582 of record NZ_CP176442.1, on the reverse strand, counting down.
TCGCTGAATTGCGAATCTGCCGCATTTTGCGGCAGTTTGTTTATTGCCAGTTGGAATAAGAAAGGACTTCATGAAACGTCTGCTGCTAACTGCGGTTCTCACCGTATTGATGATCGCCGAAGTTCACGCCGAGTCCTTCACCATCTCCGATATTCGCGTCAACGGCCTCCAGCGGGTTTCCGCGGGTAGCGTCTTTGGTGCATTACCGTTGAACGTCGGTGAACAGGCTGATGATCGTCGCCTGGTGGAATCCACTCGTGCGCTGTTCAAAACCGGTTTCTTTCAAGACATCCAACTGGGGCGCGAAGGTAACGTCTTGGTCATTACCGTCGTCGAGCGACCTTCTGTCGCCAGTATCGAGATCGAAGGTAACAAGGCGATCTCTACTGAAGACCTGATGAAGGGCCTCAAGCAGTCCGGCCTGGCCGAGGGCGAGATCTTCCAGCGCGCCACTCTTGAAGGTGTGCGTAACGAACTGCAGCGTCAGTACGTTGCCCAGGGCCGCTACTCGGCGACCGTGGAGACGGAAGTGGTCCCGCAGCCTCGTAACCGTGTCGGCCTCAAGGTCAACATCAACGAAGGCACCGTGGCGGCCATTCAGCACATCAACGTGGTGGGTAACACCAAGTTTGCTGATGACGACCTGATCGACCTCTTCGAGCTCAAGACCACCAACTGGCTGTCGTTCTTCAAGAACGACGACAAGTACGCCCGTGAAAAACTCTCCGGTGACCTGGAGCGTCTGCGTTCGTACTACCTGGACCGTGGCTATATCAATATGGATATCGCGTCGACCCAGGTGTCCATCACCCCGGACAAGAAGCACGTCTATATCACCGTTAACGTCAACGAAGGCGAGAAGTACAAGGTTCGTGACGTCAAGCTGAGCGGCGACTTGAAAGTGCCTGAAGACCAGGTCAAGTCCCTGCTGCTGGTGCAGAAAGACCAGGTGTTCTCGCGTAAGCTGATGACCACCACGTCCGAACTGATCACCCGTCGTCTGGGTAACGAAGGCTATACCTTCGCCAACGTCAACGGCGTACCGACCCCGCACGATGATGATCACACAGTGGACATTACCTTTGTGGTCGACCCAGGTAAGCGTGCCTACGTGAACCGTATCAATTTCCGTGGCAACACCAAGTCTGCGGATGAAGTGCTGCGCCGTGAAATGCGTCAGATGGAAGGTGGCTGGGCGTCGACGTACTTGATCGACCAATCCAAGACCCGTCTTGAGCGCCTGGGTTTCTTCAAGGAAGTCAACGTTGAAACCCCGGCTGTACCGGGCGTGGATGACCAGGTTGACGTTAACTACGCAGTAGAAGAGCAAGCATCGGGTTCTATCACTGCCAGCGTCGGCTTTGCACAAAGCGCAGGTCTGATCCTCGGTGGTTCCATCACCCAGAACAACTTCCTCGGTACCGGTAACCGTGTGTCTATCGGCCTGACTCGAAGCGAATACCAGAGCCGATACAACTTTGGTTATACCGACCCCTACTGGACTGCTGACGGTGTGAGCTTGGGCTACAACGCCTTCTACCGCACCACCGACTACAAAGACCTCGATGTTGACGTTGCAAGCTATGCAATCGACAGCCTTGGCGCGGGTGTCAACGTCGGTTATCCGATCAGCGAAACCTCGCGTTTGACCTTCGGCCTGACCGCGCAGCAGGATGAGATCAAGACCGGTGTCTACACCGTGGACGAAATCTTCGACTTCACTCGTCGTGAAGGTGACAAGTTCCTGAACTTCAAGGCGTCTGCTGGCTGGTCCGAGTCGACCCTGAACAAAGGTGTACTGGCAACCCGGGGCCATTCCCAGAGCCTGACTCTGGAAACCACTACGCCGGGCAGCGACCTGTCGTTCTTCAAGCTCGACTACCGTGGTCAGTTGTTCCAGCCGCTGAGCGACAACTACACCATGCGCCTGCACACTGAGCTGGGGTATGGCGACGGTTATGGTTCGACCAATGGTTTGCCGTTCTATGAGAACTACTATGCGGGTGGCTTCAACTCCGTACGTGGCTTCAAAGACAGCACCTTGGGTCCTCGTGGTACTCCGAGCCGAGGTGCTGGCGTAACCGGTAACCAAGGCACTGTGGCTGACTCCGACAACGACCCACTGCCGTTCGGTGGTAACGTGTTGATCCAGGGCGGCGCGGAGATTCTGTTCCCGCTGCCATTCGTCAAGGATCAGCGTTCGCTGCGTACGTCCGTGTTCTGGGACGTGGGTAACGTGTTCGACTCCAAGTGCGAGCAGATTAGAAACCCGAGCGGTGTTAAATCCAACACTCAGTGCAACGACGTGAGCCTGACCAACCTGGCGAGCTCCGTGGGTGTAGGTGTTACCTGGGTGACTGCGCTTGGTCCGTTGAGCTTTGCTCTGGCCATGCCGATCAAGAAACCGGATAACGCTGAAACCCAGATTTTCCAATTCTCCCTCGGCCAGACGTTCTAAGCGTCTGACCCAAGATAACGACAACGGATTCTGTAGGAGTACATCGTGCGTAAGTTGACTCAATTGGTTCTGCTGGCCACCGTGCTGGTGACCACCCCGGCCTTCGCCGAAATGAAAATCGCCGTTCTGAACTATCAGATGGCATTGCTGGAATCCGATGCGGCCAAAAAATACGCCGTGGATGCCGAGAAGAAATTCGGTCCGCAACTGACCAAGCTTAAGACGCTGGAAAGCAGCGCCAAGGGCATCCAGGATCGTCTGGTAGCGGGTGGGGACAAAATGCAGCAAGGCGAGCGCGAGCGTCTGGAGCTTGAGTTCAAGCAAAAGGCCCGTGACTATCAGTTCCAATCCAAGGAGCTGAACGAAGCCAAGGCTGTTGCCGACCGTGAAATGCTCAAGCAGCTCAAGCCGAAACTCGACAGCGCTGTGGAAGAAGTCATCAAGAAAGGTGCCTTTGACTTGGTGTTCGAGCGTGGCGCAGTAATTGACGTCAAACCTCAATACGACATCACCCGCCAGGTGATCGAGCGCATGAACCAGCTGAAGTAAGCCATGACCGCGACTATCAAGCTCGGCGAGTTGGCCGAGTTCCTGGGGGCCACCTTGCGTGGCTCCCAGGAGAAGGAAATTACTGGGCTAGCCACCTTGCAGGAGGCTGGCCCATCTCAGTTGAGCTTCCTCGCAAACCCTCAATACCGTAAATACCTCGTCGATAGCCAAGCCGCAGCCGTATTGCTCAAGGCAGCTGACGCCGAAGGGTTTGCCGGGGATGCGCTGGTGGTAGCTGACCCGTATCTGGCCTATGCGCAGGTTTCGCACCTATTTGATCCAAAACCCAAAGCAGCCAGCGGCATTCACCCGTCGGCGGTGATCGCCGATGATGCCCGCGTTGATCCTGCGGCGAGCATTGGCGCTTTTGCGGTGATCGAGAGTGGTGCGCGCATTGCGGCCGGTGTAACTGTTGGTGCGCATTGCTTTATTGGTGCGCGTTGTGAAATCGGTGCCAATGGTTGGCTGGCGCCTCGCGTGACCCTTTACCACGATGTGCGTATCGGTGAGCGGGTGGTTATCCAGTCAGGTGCGGTGATCGGAGGGGAAGGCTTTGGCTTTGCCAACTCCAAAGGTATCTGGAACAAGATTGCCCAGGTCGGCGGCGTTTTGATCGGCGACGACGTGGAAATTGGTGTTAATACAGCTGTCGATCGCGGGGCCTTGGCCGATACCGTGATCGGCAACGGTGTGAAGCTCGACAACCAGATCCAGATTGCTCACAACGTACAGATTGGTGATCACACCGCCATGGCCGCATGCGTGGGGATTTCCGGCAGCACCAAAATCGGCAAGCATTGCATGCTCGCCGGTGGCGTCGGTCTGGTGGGGCATATTGATATTTGCGACAACGTTTTTATCACCGGAATGACCATGGTCACTCACTCGATTACCGAGCCTGGGGCCTATTCATCCGGTACCGCCATGCAGCCAGCGGCTGAATGGCGCAAGAGTGCAGCACGTTTGAGGCAGCTCGACGACATGGCTCGACGTCTCAAACAGCTGGAAAAGCGTGTTGGGGACGTGACCCCTGGCGGTAATGCTTCATCTGAAGGCTGATACCATTTCCATATCAAGTGTGCACAGCCGCTAGACTGCCTCCTTGATTTGCTAGCGGGGCGTGCGTTTAGTCGCCCGCCCCCAATCTTTATTACAGGCTTCCCCCCGAAATGATGGACATCAACGAGATTCGCGAATACCTGCCTCACCGTTACCCGTTCCTGCTGGTGGACCGCGTAGTGGACCTCAATGTTGAGGAAAAGCGCATTCGTGCCTACAAGAATGTCAGCATCAACGAACCGTTCTTCAACGGTCACTTTCCCGCGCATCCCATCATGCCGGGCGTGTTGATCATCGAAGCGATGGCCCAGGCTGCCGGTATCCTTGGTTTCAAAATGCTTGACCTTAAGCCTGCCGACGGCACGCTTTACTATTTCGTGGGCTCCGACAAGCTGCGCTTTCGCAACCCGGTTACTCCGGGTGACCAGTTGATCCTGGAAGCCAAATTCATCAGCTGCAAGCGCCAGATCTGGAAGTTCGAATGCCAGGCCTCGGTAGACGGCAAGCCAGTGTGCTCTGCCGAGATCATCTGCGCGGAACGCAAACTATGAGTTTGATTGACCCTCGCGCAATCATCGATCCGTCGGCCGTACTGGCCGCCGACGTTGAGGTCGGCCCCTGGTCGATCATCGGCGCAGGTGTGGAAATCGGCGAGGGGACTGTCATCGGGCCGCACGTGATCCTCAAAGGTCCGACCCGCATTGGCAAACACAACCGCATCTACCAGTTTTCCTCGGTAGGCGAAGACACCCCGGACATGAAGTACAAGGGTGAAGAAACACGCTTGGTAATCGGTGATCACAACATCATCCGTGAAGGCGTGACCATTCACCGTGGCACCGTGCAGGATCGTGCCGAGACCACACTGGGTGATCACAATCTGGTTATGGCCTATGCCCATATCGGGCATGACAGCGTGATCGGCAACCACTGCATCCTGGTCAACAACACGGCGTTGGCTGGCCACGTGCACGTCGACGATTGGGCAATCCTGTCAGGCTTCACGCTCGTCCATCAGTACTGCCACATTGGGGCCCACAGCTTCTCCGGCATGGGCACCGCGATCGGCAAGGACGTCCCGGCGTTCGTCACGGTGTTCGGCAACCCCGCTGAAGCTCGCAGCATGAACTTCGAAGGCATGCGCCGTCGTGGTTTCAGCGAAGAGGCCATTCACGCACTGCGTCGTGCCTATAAGGTCGTTTATCGCCAGGGGCTGACAGTAGATCAGGCGTTGACCCAACTGACCGAGCCGGCAGCGTTGTTCCCGGAAGTCGCGGTGTTCCGTGATTCGATCCAGGCGTCGACTCGCGGCATCACTCGCTGATCATGGCTAATCTGCGAATTGCGCTGGTGGCCGGAGAAGCTTCCGGCGATATCCTGGGCGCAGGTCTTATGCGGGCCCTCAAGGCCCAGCATCCGGCGGTTGAATTCATCGGTGTTGGTGGCCCATTGATGCAGGCTGAAGGCCTCACTTCCTATTTCCCCATGGAGCGCCTGTCGGTTATGGGGTTGGTGGAAGTGCTGGGTCGCCTGCGTGAGCTGTTGGCGCGCCGCAAGCTGCTGATTCAGACCCTGATCGAAGAAAAACCCGACGTCTTTATCGGAATCGATGCACCGGACTTCACCCTCAATATCGAACTCAAGCTGCGTCAGGCCGGGATCAAAACCGTGCACTACGTTAGCCCCTCTGTGTGGGCGTGGCGACAAAAGCGTGTGCTGAAGATCCGTGAAGGCTGTGACCTGATGCTCACCCTGTTGCCGTTCGAGGCCAGGTTCTACGAAGAAAAGGGCGTGCCGGTACGGTTCGTTGGGCATACGCTCGCCGACGACATCCCTTTGCAGGCCGATCGCGTGGCGGCCCGTGGGCAGTTGGGCTTGCCCGATGGCCCGCTCGTCGCGTTGATGCCGGGCAGCAGGGGGGGAGAAGTCGGTCGGCTGGCCAGCGTGTTTTTCGATGCCGCCGAGCGCCTGCAAGCCTTGAAGCCAGGTGTGCGTTTCGTACTGCCCTGTGCAAGCCCACAGCGTCGCGCACAGATCGAAACGCTGCTGGAAGGTCGTAACCTGCCGTTGACATTGCTTGATGGCCAATCGCACCTGGCATTGGCGGCCTGCGATGCGGTGCTGATTGCTTCAGGCACGGCAACCCTGGAAGCCTTGTTGTACAAGCGTCCGATGGTTGTGGCGTATCGCCTGGCACCGCTGACGTTCTGGATTCTGAAACGCATGGTCAAAAGCCCCTATATCTCTTTGCCCAATTTGCTGGCCCAGCGCTTGTTGGTGCCGGAGTTGCTGCAGGACAATGCGACACCGGAGGCCTTGGCGCAGACACTGCTGCCCCTGATCGATGGCGGCGAAGAGCAGACCCGAGGGTTTGATGAGATTCATCGCACTCTGCGCCGTGATGCGTCGAACCAGGCAGCAGACGCCGTGTTGAGTTTGATCGGCCACAAACAGGAAACGTTATGAGTACGCAGATGGGCCTGGATTTCAGCCTGGTTGCACAAGCCCATGAACTGGTGGCCGGTGTTGATGAAGTAGGGCGCGGTCCCCTCTGCGGTGCGGTGGTCACCGCAGCTGTGATTCTTGATCCGAACCGTCCGATCCTTGGCCTCAACGATTCGAAGAAGCTCACCGAAGCTCGTCGCGAAAAGCTCTACGACGAGATTTGTGAAAAAGCTCTGAGCTGGCATATCGCCCGGGCCGAAGTCGAAGAAATCGACGAGCTGAACATTCTCCACGCCACCATGCTTGCCATGCAGCGTGCTGTTGAAGGCCTGCACATCACACCCAAACTGGCGATGATCGACGGTAACCGTTGCCCTAAATTGGCGATGCCGGCCGAGGCAGTGGTCAAAGGTGACAGCAAGGTTCCGGCCATCGCAGCGGCATCGATCCTGGCCAAGGTCAGTCGTGACCGGGAAATGGCCGCGTTCGAGTTGATCTATCCCGGCTACGGCATCGGTGGTCACAAAGGCTATCCGACGCCCGTTCATCTGGAAGCCTTGGCCCGCCTCGGCCCCACGCCTATCCACCGCCGCTCGTTTGCCCCGGTGCGCCTGGCTTACGAAGCGCGGGAGAGTCTCAGCGAGGTGTAGTCGCGAGGCTGATGTTTTTGCCAAGGCCCGGTACAATCCGGGCCTTGTTGTTTCCACGTATAAGACAGGATCACTATGCCGGCTTCATTCGTTCACCTACGCCTGCACACTGAGTACTCCCTGGTCGACGGCCTGGTACGGATCAAGCCTCTGGTCAAAACCCTGGTGGGCATGAACATGCCCGCGGTGGCGGTTACCGATCAGAACAACATGTGTTCCCTGGTCAAGTTCTACAAGAACGCCATGGGGGCCGGCATCAAGCCTATCTGCGGTGCCGACCTATGGCTGTCCAACAAAGATCCGGATAACGCGCTGAGCCGCATCAGCCTTTTGGCGATGAACGGCGTGGGTTATCGCAACCTCACTGAACTGATCTCCCGTGGCTTCATCGATGGTCAACGCAACGGTTCGATCATTATCGAGCGTGAATGGGTTGCCGAGGCCAGCGAAGGCCTGATCATGCTGTCGGCCGCTAAAGAGGGGGAGATTGGTCTCGCACTGCTGGGGGGTAATCCCCAGGAAGCCGAAGTGCTGGCGAAGGAGTGGATGCAGGTCTTCCCCGACCGTTTCTACCTTGAAGTGCAGCGCACCAATCGCCCCAATGATGAAGAACATCTGCACGCCGCCGTTGCTCTGGCCGAAAAGCTGGGCGCGCCACTGGTCGCCACCAACGACGTGCGCTTTATCAAGAAAGAAGATTTCGAAGCCCACGAAACCCGTGTGTGCATCGGTGAAGGCCGGGCCCTGGATGACCCGCGCCGCTCGAAAAATTACAGCGAAGAGCAATACCTCAAAAGCGCCGAAGAGATGGCCGAGTTGTTCAGCGACTTGCCTGAGGCCCTGGAAAACTCTGTCGAGATCGCCAAGCGCTGCAACATTGAAGTGAAGCTGGGTACGCACTTCCTGCCCAACTTCCCGATTCCCGATGGCATGACCATCGATGAATATTTCCGCAAGGTGTCGTTCGATGGCCTGGAAGAACGGCTTTCCGTGCTGTTGCCCAAGGACACCACTGAAGATTACGAAGCCAAGCGCCAGGTGTATGTCGACCGGCTGAATTTCGAGCTGGATATCATCATCCAGATGGGGTTCCCCGGTTACTTCCTGATCGTAATGGACTTCATCCAGTGGGCGAAAAGCAACGGCGTGCCCGTAGGCCCTGGCCGTGGGTCGGGTGCCGGCTCGCTAGTGGCTTATGTGCAGAAGATCACCGACCTCGACCCTCTTGAATATGACCTGCTGTTCGAACGGTTCCTGAACCCGGAACGGGTTTCCATGCCCGACTTCGACGTCGACTTCTGCATGGACGGTCGCGACCGCGTGATCGAATACGTGGCCGAGAAATACGGCCGCAACGCGGTAAGCCAGATCATCACTTTCGGTTCCATGGCGGCCAAGGCGGTAATCCGCGACGTGGCCCGGGTGCAGGGCAAGTCCTACGGCCTGGCCGACCGGCTGTCGAAGATGATCCCGTTCGAAGTCGGCATGACCCTGGAAAAGGCCTACGAGCAGGAAGAAATCCTGCGTGACTTCATCAAGATCGATGAGGAAGCCGCCGAGATCTGGGACATGGCGCGCAAGCTCGAAGGTATCGTGCGTAACGTCGGTAAACACGCCGGTGGCGTAGTGATCGCGCCGACCAAACTCACTGACTTTTCGCCGATCTATTGCGATGAAGAAGGCGGCGGCCTGGTTACCCAGTTCGACAAGGACGACGTTGAGGCGGCCGGCCTGGTGAAGTTCGACTTCCTCGGCCTGCGGACCCTGACGATCATCGACTGGGCGCTGAAGACCATCAACCGCGAGCGCGCCAAGGTCGACGAAGAGCCGCTGGATATTGCGTTCATCCCGTTGGATGACAAGCCGACTTACCAATTGCTGCAAAAAGCTGAAACAACAGCTGTGTTCCAGCTTGAGTCGCGGGGCATGAAAGAGCTGATCAAAAAGCTCAAACCCGACTGCCTGGAAGACTTGATCGCACTGGTGGCCCTGTTCCGTCCTGGTCCGCTGCAGTCGGGCATGGTTGACGACTTCATCAACCGTAAGCACGGCCGCGCCGAACTGGCCTACCCGCACTCCGACTACCAGTACGAAGGCCTCAAGCCTGTGCTGGCGCCAACCTACGGCATCATCCTGTACCAGGAACAGGTGATGCAGATCGCTCAGGTAATGGCGGGCTACACCCTCGGCGGTGCGGACATGCTGCGTCGAGCCATGGGTAAAAAGAAACCCGAGGAAATGGCCAAGCAGCGCGGCGGTTTCATTGAGGGTTGCGCCACCAACAATATCGACGCCGATCTGGCCGGTAACATTTTTGACCTGGTGGAAAAATTCGCCGGTTATGGTTTCAACAAATCTCACTCCGCCGCCTACGGCCTGGTGTCTTACCAGACCGCCTGGCTGAAAGCCCACTACCCGGCGCCGTTCATGGCTGCGGTACTTTCTGCGGACATGCACAACACCGACAAGGTTGTGACCTTGATCGAGGAAGTGCGCACCATGAAGCTGCGCCTCGACGCGCCTGACGTGAACGCCTCGGAGTTCAAGTTCACGGTGAATGACGAAGGCCGCATCATCTATGGCCTGGGCGCGATCAAAGGCGTGGGCGAAGGCCCGGTGGAGGCGATTACCGAAGCGCGTCAGGACGGGCCGTTCAAGGATCTGTTCGACTTCTGCGCGCGGGTTGACCTCAAGCGCATCAACAAGCGAACCCTTGATGGCTTGATCCGCAGCGGTGCGCTGGACCGTCTCGGCCCTTACTTTCACGATGAGCCGAAGGCCTACCAGGCAAATATCGACCGCAACCGCGCGGTGCTGCTCACTGCCATGGAAGAAGCGATCAAAGCTGCCGAGCAGACCGCCCGTACCCATGACAGCGGCCACGCCGACCTGTTTGGGGGGTTGTTCGTCGAAGAAGACGCGGACGTGTACGGCAATCACCGCAAGGCCAAAGAGTTGACTCTCAAGGAGCGCCTCAAGGGTGAAAAAGACACCTTGGGCCTGTACCTCACCGGTCACCCGATTGACGAATACGAAGGCGAGATCCGCCGTTTCGCCCGTCAGCGCATCATCGACCTGAAACCGGCGCGGGACACCCAAACCGTCGCCGGCATGATTATCGCCCTGCGGGTGATGAAAAATAAGAAGGGCGACAAGATGGGTTTCATCACTCTCGATGACCGCTCGGGCCGTATCGAAGCTTCGCTGTTTGCCGATGCCTTCCATTCGGCGCAGTCGCTGCTGCAGACCGATGCCATGGTGGTTGTGGAAGGGGAGGTCAGCAACGATGACTTCTCCGGTGGCCTGCGCCTGCGTATCAAGCGGGTGATGAGCATGGAAGATGCGCGCACCAACCTGGCTGAAAGCCTGCGCTTGAAGGTCAAGACCGAGGCGCTCAAGGGCGATCAGCTACGCTGGCTGGGTGACTTGCTCAAGCGTCACCGTGGCGCATGCCCGGTGACCATGGAGTACACCGGCGACGACGCCAAGGCGATGTTGCAGTTCGGCGAGACCTGGCGAATTGATCCGGCTGATGGCTTGATTCAAGCTTTGCGTGACCAGTTCGGTCGAGACAACGTCTTCCTCCAATACCGCTGACGGTCAGAACGTCTGACCTCGGCTGAACATTTAATCTCGACCTGAACGCGCCTCTCCCTTAAGGTAGGGCGCGAACAGACAACCGGCTGGCCAAGCACTCCCTGGCCGTCGACCCAAGACGGACGCTTATGAACCCGAATTTTCTTGATTTCGAACAGCCGATCGCTGACCTGCAAGCCAAGATCGAAGAACTGCGCCTGGTCGGCAATGACAATTCGCTGAATATCGGCGATGAGATCGCTCGCCTGCAAGACAAGAGCAGCACGCTCACCGAAGACATCTTCGGCAAGCTGACCAGCTGGCAGATCGCGCGCCTGGCCCGCCACCCGCGCCGCCCGTACACCCTGGACTACATTCAGCACATTTTCACCGAGTTCGACGAGTTGCATGGCGATCGCCACTTCTCCGACGACGCGGCTATCGTGGGCGGTATCGCTCGCCTGGACGACCAGCCGGTAATGGTGATTGGTCACCAGAAAGGCCGTGAAGTGCGCGAGAAAGTCCGCCGCAACTTCGGCATGCCGCGTCCGGAAGGCTATCGTAAGGCTTGCCGTTTGATGGAAATGGCTGAGCGCTTCAAGATGCCGATCCTGACCTTCATCGACACGCCGGGTGCATACCCAGGTATCGACGCTGAAGAACGCAACCAGAGCGAAGCGATTGCCTGGAACCTGCGCGTCATGTCTCGCCTGAAAACCCCGATCATCGCCACGGTGATTGGTGAAGGCGGTTCCGGCGGTGCATTGGCCATTGGCGTCTGCGACCAACTGAACATGCTGCAATATTCGACCTACGCGGTGATCTCGCCAGAAGGTTGCGCCTCGATCCTGTGGAAGACTGCAGAAAAGGCACCGGACGCTGCCGAAGCCATGGGCATCACTGCTGATCGCCTCAAGGGCCTTGGTATCGTGGACAAAGTGATCGCCGAGCCATTGGGCGGCGCCCACCGCGACCCGGCTGCTGCCGCCGCGACTATCCGTGCCGAGTTGGGTTCGCAGCTTGCGATGCTCAAAAAACTGGACAACGAAGCGCTGCTGGCCCGTCGTTACGAACGCCTGATGAGCTACGGCCTCTAAGGCCGCAGCGGTACTAATGTGGGAGGGGGCTTGCCCCCGATTGCTGAGTGTCAGTCACTGTATTCACTGGCTGATGCTCCGCTATCGGGGGCAAGCCCCCTTCCACATTTGCTTTGTGTATGCTTGGCTTGGGTATTCCAGATTTGCGGCGGTAACCTGTGATGAAACCGACTTTATCCGCCAAACTCCTGCACGCCCTAGCCCCTTGGCGCAAAGCCCCGGCTTGGCATATCGCCTTCTCTGGTGGTCTTGATTCCACTGTCCTGCTGCATCTCCTGGCCAGCGCCGAAGCCCTTCCGCCTCTAAGCGCTGTCCATGTCCACCATGGCCTGCAATCCGCCGCCGACACCTGGCCGAGCCATTGCCAGTCCATTTGCGACAGGCTGGGCGTGCCCCTGCGCGTAATGCGTGTGCAGGTACAGCCCGGCGCCAGCCTTGAGCGTGCAGCGCGTGATGCACGTTACAGGGCGTTTACCGAGGTGATCGGGGCAGGGGAGGTGTTGCTCACGGGCCAGCATCGCGACGATCAGGCTGAAACCCTGCTGTTTCGCCTGTTGCGCGGGGCCGGCGTGCGGGGGGCGGCGGCAATGCCTGTGCACCGTCCATTGGCGGGCGGCCATTTGGTGCGGCCGTTGTTGGATGTCTCGCGCACCGAGCTGGTGGCCTACGCCGATGAACATCAACTCAAGTGGATCGAAGACCCTTCCAACGCCGACATGCAGTTCTCCCGTAATTACCTGCGTCACCGCGTGATCCCGACGCTGACGGAGCGTTGGCCCCAAGCCGTCTCCAGCCTGGCCCGCACTGCCGAACACTTCGGTGAAGCCCAGGCATTGCTGGGTGAGTTAGCCAGCATGGACCTACAAGCCGCGGATCAACCTTCACGGTTTCCTTGGCTGCCTTTGCCGTCATTGGCCCTCGGCCCACTGCGCGATCTTTCCGATGCCCGTCAGCGCAACGTCCTACGCCATTGGCTGGCGCCGCTGACCCGGTTGCCCGACACCGACCACTGGGCTGGCTGGTATTCCCTACGCGATGCCAAGGGCGACGCACAGCCCTTGTGGCGCCTGGCCGATGGAGAATTGCACCGTTGTGGCGAACGCATCTGGTGGTTGTCTCGCGCCTGGTCGGAATTTTCCCGCGCGTCGGTGAGCTGGCCTCGCCCGCAAAACCCACTAGAGTTACCCGGCAATGGCCTGCTGGAAATTATCGGCAAGGTGCCCGAAGTCCCGCTGGAGGTCCGTTATCGCCAGGGCGGTGAAATGCTTGAAGTGCCAGGCCGAGGCCGGCGTGACCTGAAGCGCCTGCTCAATGAGCATGGAGTGCCGGGCTTCATCCGTGGCAGATTGCCGCTGCTGTATCAGGGCGAGCAATTGCTCGGCGTGCCCAACCTCACTGGACTCTGGGCCTCACCGAGTGATGGCTGGAAATTACATTGGATGCCACAGAGCTGCGATCAAGGTTTGAGCTGATAGAGCCTTTCCGGTAGACTACGCTCCCTTCTTGATACAACTTCTGTGGATTCGCCTGAATCGCAGCAGTTGCCGATTACCAAGCCGTCTTTGCTGGGCGATTCCAAAAAATGTGTAGCGATCAACGCACCGGTGTTTCACTGCTGGTCTGTCACAACGCGGCGGTTTTTTTGAAAGGTGCACTGTGATTAATGCTGGTGATCGGGGGCTTCGGCCTCTCTTCGCTTTCCCCGGCGGCTCGGACCGCTTTAACGCAGACTTCTAGGGTTTTTCATGACGCGCTACATATTCGTCACGGGCGGTGTTGTTTCTTCATTGGGGAAAGGCATTGCCTCCGCTTCATTGGCGGCCATCCTGGAGGCGCGGGGGCTTAAAGTCACCATGCTCAAGCTGGACCCGTACATCAACGTCGACCCGGGCACCATGAGCCCGTTCCAGCATGGTGAAGTGTTCGTCACACACGACGGCGCCGAGACCGACCTGGACTTGGGCCACTACGAGCGGTTCATCCGCACGACCATGACCCAGAACAACAATTTCACCACCGGCCGTGTCTACGAGCACGTTCTGCGCAAAGAGCGCCGTGGTGACTACCTGGGTGCAACCATCCAGGTGATTCCGCACATTACCGATGAAATCAAGCGCCGCATCATCAAGGGTGCAGGCGATGCCGACGTGGCGATGGTCGAGATCGGTGGCACCGTGGGTGACATCGAATCCCAGCCATTCCTCGAAGCTATCCGCCAGTTGCGTTTCGAAGTCGGCGCCAAGCGCGCGATGCTGATGCACCTCACGTTGGTGCCGTACATCGCCACCGCTGGCGAAACCAAAACCAAGCCTACGCAGCACTCGGTCAAGGAACTGCGTTCCATCGGCCTGCAGCCGGACGTGCTGGTGTGCCGCTCCGATCACCCGATCGACATTTCCTCGCGTCGCAAGATCGCGCAGTTCACCAACGTTGAAGAACGTGCGGTGATCGCCCTGGAAGACGCCGACACCATCTACAAGATCCCGGGCATCCTGCACTCGCAAGGCCTGGACGATTTTGTGGTCGAGCGTTTCGGCCTGCAATGCAACGGTGCGGACCTGTCCGAGTGGGAAGCTGTGGTTGACGCCAAGCTCAACCCTGAGCACGAAGTCACCATCGCCATGGTCGGCAAGTACATGGAGCTGCTGGACGCGTACAAGTCGCTGATCGAAGCGATGAGCCACGCGGGTATCAGCAACCGTACCAAGGTCAATCTGCGCTACATCGACTCCGAAGACATCGAGAACCAGGGCACCGCGCTGCTCGAAGGTGTTGACGCAATCCTCGTTCCAGGCGGTTTCGGCCTGCGTGGCGTGGAAGGCAAGATCACCGCCGTACAGTACGCTCGTGAGAACAAGGTGCCGTACCTGGGTATCTGCCTGGGCATGCAAGTGGCGGTTATCGAGTTCGCCCGCAACGTGCTTGGCTGGAAAGACGCCAACTCCACCGAGTTTGACAGCAAGAGCGGTCACCCGGTCGTGGGCCTGATTACCGAGTGGGAGGACGCCACCGGCGCTGTTGAAACCCGTACCGAAAGCTCCGACCTGGGCGGCACCATGCGCCTTGGCGCGCAGGATTGCCTGCTGGAGCCGGGCTCGCTGGTTCACGATTGCTACGGCAAGGACGTGATCGTCGAGCGTCACCGTCACCGTTACGAAGTGAACAACAACCTGCTGCCGCAAATCAAAGAAGCCGGCCTGAAAATCTCCGGTCGCTCCGGTGATGGCGCGCTGGTTGAGGTGGTCGAAGCACCGGATCATCCATGGTTCGTCGCTTGCCAGTTCCACCCAGAGTTCACCTCGACTCCACGCGACGGTCACCCGCTGTTCAGCGGTTTTGTCAAAGCTGCACTGACGCAACATCAGAAGAAGGCGTAAACCTGATGGCCCAGAAGATCATTCGCGTAGGCGACATCGAGATTGCCAACGACAAGCCCATGGTGCTGTTCGGCGGCATGAACGTGCTGGAAAGCCGCGACATGGCGATGCAGGTCTGTGAAGAGTACGTCAAGGTTACCCAGAAATTGGGTATCCCTTACGTGTTCAAGGCCAGCTTCGACAAGGCCAATCGCTCGTCCGTAACGTCCTACCGCGGCCCAGGCCTTGAAGAAGGCATGCGGATCTTCCAGGACATCAAACAAGCCTTCGGCGTGCCGATCATCACCGACGTCCACGAGCCTGAACAGGCTGCCGTGGTCGCCGAGGTGTGCGACATCATCCAGTTGCCGGCCTTCCTGTCGCGCCAGACCGATCTGGTCGTCGCGATGGCTAAGACCGGCGCAGTGATCAATATCAAGAAAGCCCAGTTCCTCGCACCTCAGGAGATGAAGCACATCCTGAACAAGTGTGTGGAAGCGGGTAACGACCAGTTGATCCTCTGCGAGCGTGGTTCGAGCTTCGGCTACAACAATCTCGTGGTGGACATGCTCGGTTTCGGCATCATGAAGCAGTTCGAATACCCCGTGTTCTTCGACGTGACCCACGCGCTGCAAATGCCCGGTGGTCGCGCCGATTCCGCAGGCGGGCGCCGTGCCCAGGTGCTGGACCTGGCCAAGGCCGGCATCAGCCAGTCCCTGGCTGGCCTTTTCCTGGAGGCCCACCCGGACCCGGATAATGCCAAATGCGACGGTCCATGCGCCCTGCGCCTGGACAAGCTGGAGCCATTCCTGGCCCAGCTCAAGCAGTTGGACGAACAGGTCAAGAGTTTTCCGACAGTAGAGACCGCGTAAGCGTCGTTTCTCCGGTAGACTTTCCCACGTTTTCTGTTCAGGCCCTCGGGCCTGAGCCTTGTCGCCTGCAAGCCTGCCCCGTTGTTCCACCCTTGCGGTCGGTCAAAAGTTTCCCTTCAGCTGCGTCGTTTTCGTCAACTTTGGAGTGTTTACAACAATGGCAAAAATCGTCGACATCAAAGGTCGTGAAGTTCTCGACTCCCGTGGCAACCCCACCGTCGAAGCCGACGTGCTTCTCGATAACGGCATCATCGGCAGCGCCTGCGCGCCGTCCGGTGCTTCTACCGGTTCGCGCGAAGCGCTGGAACTGCGTGATGGCGACAAGAGCCGTTACCTGGGCAAGGGTGTACTCAAGGCTGTAGCCAACATTAACGGCCCGATCCGTGACCTGTTGCTGGGTAAGGACCCGCTGGACCAGAAAGCTCTGGACCACGCGATGATCAAGCTCGACGGCACCGAAAACAAAGGTAGCCTGGGCGCTAACGCTATCCTCGCCGTCTCCCTGGCCGCTGCCAAGGCTGCTGCCCAGGACCAGGACTTGCCGCTGTATGCTCACATCGCCAACCTGAACGGCACTCCGGGTGTTTACTCAATGCCGGTGCCGATGATGAACATCATCAACGGTGGCGAGCACGCTGATAACAACGTCGACATCCAGGAATTCATGGTGCAGCCGGTTGGCGCCAAGACCTTCTCCGAAGGCTTGCGCATGGGTACCGAGATTTTCCATCACCTGAAAGCTGTTCTGAAGGCCCGTGGCCTGAGCACTGCTGTAGGCGACGAAGGTGGCTTCGCTCCAAACCTGGCATCCAACGAAGATGCGCTGAAAGTGATCTCCGAAGCCGTGGCCAACGCTGGCTACAAGCTGGGCACTGACGTGACCCTGGCCCTGGACTGCGCGGCCAGCGAGTTCTACGAAGACGGCAAATACAATTTGTCCGGCGAAGGCCAAGTGTTCAACTCCGAAGGTTTTGCTGAGTACCTGAAGGGCCTGACCCAGCGCTATCCGATCATCTCGATCGAAGACGGCCTGGATGAGTCCGATTGGGACGGCTGGAAAATCCTCACCGACAAGATCGGCGAGAAAGTCCAATTGGTGGGCGACGATCTGTTCGTGACCAACACCAAGATCCTGAAAGAAGGCATCGATAAAAAGATCGCCAACTCGATCCTGATCAAGTTCAACCAGATCGGTACCTTGACCGAAACCCTTGAAGCCATTCAGATGGCCAAGGCTGCGGGCTACACCGCCGTGATCTCCCACCGCTCCGGCGAAACCGAAGATTCGACCATCGCCGACCTGGCTGTGGGCACTTCGGCGGGCCAGATCAAGACCGGTTCGCTGTGCCGTTCCGATCGCGTTTCCAAGTACAACCAATTGCTGCGTATCGAAGAGCAACTGGCTGGCAAAGCCAAGTACAACGGTCGCGGCGAGTTTCGCGGCTAATCTGTAAATGGTAAAAAGTCGGCGGATTGCGTCGGAAAGTTCACGATAGTGAACATTTCGGCGCTAATCTGATGGCTATCAAGCACAAGCCTGGTTCTTCCAGGCTTCGTGCTATCAGTTGCTTCAAAAGTTATGCATGGCTGTCTTTTTTCACTGGATACCCGATATTCGATGCGCAGTCCCAATTGGTTGTTCCTCGTCTTGCTCTTGTTGCTGGCTGGCCTGCAGTACCGCCTGTGGGTGGGTAATGGCAGCTTCGCGCAGGTAAAAGACCTGACTGAGCAAATTGCTGCACAGCACGCCGAAAATGAGATCCTGCTGGAGCGCAACCGCGTCCTGGACGCTGAAGTGCTTGAGTTGAAAAAAGGCACGGAGACCGTTGAAGAGCGGGCTCGTCACGAACTGGGCATGGTCAAGGAGGGCGAAACCCTCTACCAGTTGGCCCAATGAGCAACAGTTTGCCGGCCTTCTGGGCCGTAATTCCCGCCGCGGGCGTCGGTGCCCGTATGGCTGCGGACCGTCCCAAGCAATATTTGCAACTGGGCGGGCGCACTATTCTTGAACACAGCCTCTACTGTTTTCTCGACCACCCCAATCTCAAGGGGTTGGTGGTCAGCCTTGCCATGGATGACCCTTATTGGCCCAACCTGGCATGCGCCATTGATCCACGTATACAGCGTGCGGACGGCGGTTCGGAGCGCTCGGGTTCGGTGCTAAACGCTCTGTTGCACCTCAATGCCCTGGGCGCGAGCGATGACGACTGGGTGCTGGTGCACGACGCCGCCAGGCCCAATTTAAGCCGCGATGATCTCGACAAACTGTTAAGCGAACTGGCCGATGATGCTGTCGGTGGCCTACTGGCCGTCCCGGCCCGCGATACCCTTAAGCGCGCCGACAAGCACGGTCGTGTCGATGAGACTGTCGACCGCAGCCTGATCTGGCAAGCGTACACGCCGCAGATGTTCCGACTCGGTGCGTTGCATCGTGCCTTGGCTGATAGCCTGGTAGCGGATGCGGTCATCACCGATGAGGCCTCGGCAATGGAATGGTCCGGTCAGGCGCCGCGGTTAATTGAGGGGCGTTCGGACAATATCAAGGTGACCCGGCCCGAGGATCTGGAGTGGTTACGGTTACGCTGGGCAAATCGGCAGTGATTGTTGGCTGAGAGGCTGTGCCAGGCAAACGCTGCTCTCGGCGGCGTCTTCATCTTCGGTATGTTTGACCTGAAAGTGCCCATACCGCTGTCATGGGCACCGGTCGCGCGTAGCACCGATTATTGATACGTCGTCTTCCTATGATTTTGTGATCGCGAATGCCGTGTTCATTCTAAGTTCAAGGTGTTCATGGGTGAACTCGCAGCTGAGTCGGCCATTTAGTTGTCTATCTTCTACTGTCAGTTCCAAGTTGCCATGCTTCATTTTGGCGTCGCGTAGCAAAGGATGGTGAACGTTTAGCCGGATGGGGAATCCGGTGATGAGATCGAAACTTCCCGATTCAAAGGGTGGGCTAAAAGAAAAAATATCTATGATTACCGGATGACCGGGGGCTTCAGGGTCTGTTGCGGGCACTCCTATCTGAATCACTTCATGATTGTCGAATTGATAAAAATGTGCGTCTTTGGTCGCATAGCGTTCAGTACTTTCGATCCTTAAGTCGGCTGAACCCTCTGAATCGACGTTGTGCTTTTTATATGCAGCTATGTTCTGTTCAAGCTGCTTTTCGATATCTGCGGTGTTTACATTTTTCATGGCAGTTTCCCTGCGTCATCTTGATAGGCCTCATTGGGCAGCGCCGTAAAATTGATGATGCAGCGCCAGCAGTGAAACCGTAGGGAACCACCATTCATCTTTGCTCACTACTGTCAGAGTTGACAGTAGCGCTGGTCATCATATGAGGTCGTGGGAGAACAGGACGTCAGAGGCTTTGTATTCTGTCCTGTTTGATAGGCCTTCTTTTAGGTAATCCACCAAACTGCGCACCTTTGGCGACAAATGCCGTTGCTGCGGATACAGCGCCCACACCGCTGTATTCGGCGGCTGATGCGCTTCCAGCAGCGACACCAGTGCACCATTGCGCAAATGTTCCAGCACGTAATAATCCGGCAGTTGGCACAATCCCACGCCCTGCAATGCAGCATCCAGCACCGCTTGTCCACTGTTGCAACGCCAGTTTCCCTGCACCCGCTGGGAAAACTCCCGGCCGTCCTGAGCCAGTTGCCAGATATCCGAGCTGCCAATCAGGCAGTTATGCCGACTCAATTCCGACAAGCTATGGGGGCGCCCATAGCGTTCGAGATAGGACGGCGATGCACACAAATACATGCGCCGCGGCGCGAGACGGCTGGCAACCATTCTTGAGTCTGAGAGGCGCCCCAAGCGAATTGCCAGGTCCAGGCCTTCGTGTACCAGATCGAGCTGGCGGTTGCTCAGTTCGATATCCACCCGCAACTGCGGGTAAAGCCCCATGAACCGCGTCACCAAAGGCACGATAAATCGCTCGCCATAAGCCACGGCGCACGTCATGCGCAACATGCCTTTTGGCTCGCTGGTCAAGTCGCCCACCGCTCGCAATGCTTCTTCGCGGCCGTCCTGCAAGCGTTGGCAATGTTGGAGGAAGGTTTGTCCGGCTTCGGTCAGGGTCACTTTGCGTGTACTGCGATAAAGCAACCGTGTCTGCAGCCGTTCCTCCAAGCGTGCGACCTGGCGACTGATATGGGACGACGACACCCCCAGGCGCTCGGCGGCAGCTGTAAATTGACTGCATTCAGCCACGGCGACGAACTCGTCGATGCCTTCCCAGCGGTTCTCCGACATCATGATTGTCCCTGTACAGCAATAATGTTTTGCTTTTGGCTGGATTATTAATCAGTAAGCCATGTTTTACACTCTCCCTCTCAATTTTTAACGCCCTGGAGAAATACCGGATGATTAAGTCCCGCGCCGCCGTCGCCTTCGAAGCCAAGAAACCCCTTGAGATTGTTGAAGTGGATGTCGCCATGCCCAAGGCTGGCGAAGTCCTGCTGCGCGTTGTGGCCTCCGGCGTATGCCACACCGACGCTTACACCCTGTCGGGTGCTGACCCGGAAGGCATCTTTCCATCGATTCTCGGCCACGAGGGCGGTGCGGTGGTTGAAGCGATTGGCGAGGGTGTGACTTCAGTTGCCGTCGGCGACCATGTCATCCCGCTGTACACCCCGGAATGTGGCAAGTGCAAATTCTGCCTGTCGGGCAAGACCAACCTGTGCCAAGCCATTCGAGCCACCCAAGGCAAAGGCCTGATGCCAGATGGCACCACGCGTTTTTCCTACAAGGGTCAGCCGATTTTCCACTACATGGGCACCTCGACCTTCTCCGAGTACACCGTGCTGCCGGAAATTTCCGTGGCCAAGATTCCTAAAGAGGCGCCGCTGGAAAAAGTCTGCTTGCTGGGCTGTGGCGTTACCACCGGTATTGGCGCGGTGATCAACACTGCCAAGGTCAAGCCGGGCGACACCGTGGCCATTTTCGGTCTCGGTGGAATTGGTCTGTCGGCCATTATTGGCGCGGTGAAAGCCAAGGCCGGTCGCATCATTGCCATCGACATCAACCCGGCCAAGTTCGAAATCGCCAAGCAATTGGGCGCCACCGACTGCATCAACCCGAAAGAATACGATCGCCCGATCCAGGACGTGATTGTAGATTTGACTGACGGCGGTGTGGATTTTTCCTTCGAGTGCATCGGCAACGTGCAACTGATGCGTGCTGCCCTTGAGTGCTGCCACAAAGGTTGGGGCGAGTCGGTGATCATCGGTGTGGCCGGTGCGGGCCAGGAAATCGCTACGCGCCCATTCCAGTTGGTGACCGGTCGCGTCTGGCGCGGTTCGGCATTCGGCGGCGTACGCGGTCGTAGCGAGTTGCCAAGCTACGTGGAAATGGCCCAGACCGGCGAAATCCCGCTGGACACGTTCATTACCCATACCATGGGCCTGGAAGACATCAACAAAGCGTTTGACCTGATGCATGAAGGCAAGAGCATTCGTACCGTCATCCACTTCTGAGGTCGCCTATGAGTCTGGAAAACCTGTCCTGCCAGAAGAGCTTCGGCGGCTGGCATAAACGCTACAAGCATCATTCCGATGTGCTCGATTGCGACATGACCTTCGCCGTTTACCTGCCGCCGCAAGCGGAGCAGGGCGGCAAGCTGCCGGTGTTGTATTGGCTCTCCGGGTTGACCTGCACCGATGAGAACTTCATGCAGAAGGCTGGCGCGCAACGCATGGCCGCCGAGCTGGGGCTGATCATCGTGGCGCCGGATACCAGCCCTCGCGGTCCCGGTGTCCCGGGTGATCCGGATAACGCCTGGGACTTTGGACTGGGCGCTGGCTTTTACCTGAATGCCACCCAGGAACCATGGGCCAAGCATTATCGGATGCATGACTATGTGGTGCAGGAATTGCCGGCTTTGGTTGAAGCGCATTTCCCCGCTTCGGACAAGCGTGGTATCAGCGGCCACTCCATGGGCGGACACGGCGCACTGGTGTGTGCGTTGCGCAACCCCGGGCGTTATCTGTCGGTGTCGGCGTTTTCGCCTATCAATAACCCGATGGATTGCCCGTGGGGCCAGAAAGCCTTCTCCCGTTACTTGGGTGAAGAGCGCTCTAAGTGGCGTGAATGGGATGCCTGCGTATTGATCAGCGAAGCCTTGGAAAAGCTGCCCTTGCTGGTTGATCAGGGCGATCGCGATGATTTCCTCGCGGTGCAGCTCAAGCCTGAGGCCTTGCAGCAAGCGGCCAAGGCGGCCAAGCATCCGCTGGAACTGCGCCTGCAACCCGGCTATGACCACAGCTACTTCTTCATCGCCAGCTTCATCGAAGACCATTTGCGACACCATGGCCGCGCTTTGCTCGGTTAATGTGAGGCAAAAGTAGGTAGAATCACGCCCTGAATTAAATCGGGGCGTTTTTTTATGCGTATTGGCCACGGCTACGATGTGCACCGTTTCGCTGAAGGCGATTTCATCACCCTGGGCGGCGTGCGCATTGCACACCACCATGGGTTGCTGGCTCATTCCGACGGCGACGTTGTCTTGCATGCCTTGAGCGATGCCTTGCTCGGCGCGGCGGCGTTGGGTGATATCGGCAAGCATTTTCCGGACACCGACCCCACCTTCAAGGGCGCTGACAGCCGTGTATTGCTTCGCCACGTGGTCAGCCTGATCCACGCCAAGGGCTGGAAGGTCGGTAACGTCGACAACACTATCGTGGCCCAGGCGCCGAAGATGGCGCCCCATATCGAATCAATGCGCGCACTGATTGCCGCAGACCTGCAAATTGAATTGGATCAAGTGAACGTGAAAGCCACCACCACCGAAAAGCTCGGGTTTACCGGTCGTGAAGAGGGCATTGCGGTGCACTCCGTCGCCTTGTTGCTGCGCGCATGAATGATCTGGAACTGCTGGGCCCGCGTGCCTACGGCGAAGCCTTAGGCAGCGCCGTCCTGAAGGCCACTGCCGAAGATTTTCAGGTGGACGAAGTGCTGGATATCCCGCTGACCGGCGAGGGCGAGCACCTTTGGCTGTGGGTGGAAAAACGTGGCCTCAACACCGAGGAAGCTGCGCGCCGTATCGCCAAGGCCGCCGGCGTGCCGTTGCGCACCGTCAGCTATGCCGGGCTCAAGGACCGTCAGGCGCTGACCCGCCAGTGGTTCAGCGTGCAACTGCCGGGCAAGGCCGACCCGGACATGAGCACTGCTGAAAACGACACGCTCAAGATCCTCAAGACTGCCCGTCACAAGCGCAAGCTGCAGCGCGGCGCGCACGCGGCCAATGGATTCACCTTGCGCCTGACCCAACTGGTGGGTGATACCGCCGCCATCGACGCGCGCCTGCAACTGATTGCCCAGCACGGCATTCCCAACTATTTCGGCACCCAGCGTTTCGGCCACGACGGTGGCAACGTTGTCGACGCCCGTGGATGGGCTGCGCGCAAGGCCCTGCCGGAGCAGCGCAATGTGCGTTCGCGGTTGTTGTCTACGGCGCGTAGTTTCCTCTTCAACAAAGTACTGGCGGCGCGCGTCGCCGACGGTTCCTGGCAGCGTGCGCAAGTGGGTGATCTGCTGGCGTTTACTGACAGCCGCAGTTTTTTTCCGGCGGGAGAGGCTGAGTGCAGCGACCCGCGCCTGGCGATCCTGGATCTGCACCCCACCGGCCCGCAGTGGGGCGAGGGTGATTCTCCGGCGACGGGCGCCACGTTTGAGTTGGAGCAGGCGGTTGCCGCCGGTGAAGCCGACCTACGTGATTGGCTGGTGAATGCCGGCATGAGCCAGGAACGTCGCATTCTGCGACTGCCCATTGGCGGGTTGACGTGGCATTATCCCGGGCCTGACATTCTGCAATTGGAATTCGTCCTACCGGCCGGATGCTTCGCCACTGTCTTGGTGCGCGAGCTCGTTGATCTGGTGCCGGTGGGGCAGACGGACAGCCCATGCGTATTCTGATATCAAATGATGACGGTGCCACCGCACCCGGTCTTGCTGCGCTCTATGCTGCGCTGGAAGATTACGCCGAGTGCGTGGTGGTTGCCCCCGACCAGGACAAGAGCGGCGCCAGCAGTTCGCTGACGCTCGACCGTCCCCTGCACCCGCAGGTTCTGGCCAATGGCTTTATCAGTGTCAACGGCACGCCCACCGACTGCGTGCACCTGGCGATCAACAGCCTGTTGGATCAAGAGCCGGACCTGGTGGTTTCAGGCATCAACCTCGGCGCCAACCTGGGCGATGATGTGCTGTATTCCGGCACCGTGGCGGCAGCGCTTGAAGGGCGCTTTCTGGGTCGTACCTCGTTCGCTTTTTCGTTTGCCTCGCGGCAACTGGACAATTTGCCCACCGCCGCCTATTTCGCACGCAAGTTGGTGGAGGCTCATGCCTCCCTGGACCTGCCGCCGCGCACGGTGCTCAACGTCAATATTCCCAATTTGCCCCTTGATCACATTCGCGGCATCAAGCTGACACGTCTTGGCCACCGTGCCCGTGCGGCGGCCCCGTTGAAGGTGGTCGACCCGCGTGGCAAGGAAGGCTATTGGATAGCGGCAGCTGGCGATGCCGAAGACGGTGGCGAGGGCACGGACTTTCACGCGGTGATGCAGGGTTATGTGTCGATTACTCCGTTGCAATTCGACCGCACCTTCAGCGATGCCTTCAGTGGTCTTGAAGTCTGGCTGGAGGGATTGCGCTGATGGCTCGTGAACAAGACGACCTGCTGCGTCGTGGCATCGGTATGACCTCCCAGCGCACCCGTGAGCGTTTGATCCAGCGCCTTTATGAAGAGGGGTTGTCCAACGCTCAGGTGTTGGAAGTGATCCGCCGCACCCCTCGTCATTTGTTTGTCGATGAAGCCCTGGCCCATCGCGCTTATGAAGATACGGCGTTGCCGATTGGCCATAACCAGACCATCTCCCAGCCCTACATGGTGGCGCGCATGAGCGAGCTGCTGCTGGCGGCGGGCCCGCTGGACAAGGTGCTGGAGATCGGCACCGGTTCCGGCTACCAGACCGCCGTGCTGTCGCAGTTGGTGGAGCGCGTGTTCTCGGTGGAGCGCATCAAGGTGCTGCAAGACCGTGCCAAGGAGCGCTTGGTGGAGCTGAACTTGCGCAACGTGGTATTTCGCTGGGGCGATGGCTGGGAAGGCTGGCCGGCGCTGGCGCCGTACAACGGCATTATCGTCACCGCCGTGGCCACCGATGTTCCGCAAGCGTTGCTCGACCAATTGGCGCCAGGCGGGCGCCTGGTCATCCCGGTCGGTTCCGGCGAAGTGCAACAATTGATGCTTATTGTCCGTGAGGACGACGGTTTTTCCCGGCATGTATTGGGCGCCGTGCGTTTTGTTCCGTTGCTCAACGGACCGCTGGCCTGACGAATTTTCGACGCTACTGAATTCTGCGGACGGGGATTTGTCTTACGGCGGGGTCTATCAAGTCAACATGATAGGTGCGGTGATTCAACACGCTGAATGATTCGTTTCAGTCGCGTGCCGGTAAAACTTCAGTGCCCAGTTATACTTGCGACATATTTCAAGCCTGATACAGGCATTCATGTTCAGCCACCACAAAGGGAGCGGCGGGTGAGTCTCACAGGTCTTGCGCAGCGTATGGGTAAAACAAGTTTTCAACGACTGGTGCTTGGCCTTGTCTTCGGTTCCTTGTTGGTCGGCTGTTCCAGCTCGCCAAGCAGCGGCGCACGGGTCGTTGACCGTAATAGTGCGGCACCGCAAAAGCCCACGGTAACCACCGGGCAATATGTGGTGCGCAAAGGCGACACGATGTTCTCAATCGCCTTCCGTTACGGGTGGGATTACAAGGCACTAGCAGCTCGTAACAATATTCCTGTGCCTTACACCATACATCCGGGTCAGACGATTCGCTTTGACGGTCGCACCGGTTCCACGCCTACGACGGTTGTGACAAACACAGGATCTTCGCCGTCGTCTTCTAGCAAAACCACCATCATTACACGCCCTGCCGGCACTGCTGTCCCGGCGGCCTCAGGCAAGCCAACAGCTGCGCCGTTGCCGCCTGCCGGGCCTGCTCCGACGGGCTGGGGATGGCCCTCAAACGGAGTATTAATTGGAAAATTCTCTTCAAACGGTAGTTTGAATAAAGGCATTGATATCGCCGGTGATTTGGGACAGCCTGTTTTAGCTGCGTCTGATGGGACGGTGGTGTACGCCGGGAGTGGTTTACGGGGCTACGGCGAGCTGGTCATCATCAAACACAGCGATACCTACGTCAGTGCTTACGGTCATAACCGCAGGCTGTTGGTTCGGGAGGGGCAGCAGGTCAAAGTCGGACAGACAATTGCCGAAATGGGTTCAACGGGTACAGACCGGGTGAAACTGCACTTTGAGATTCGCCGTCAAGGGAAGCCTGTAGATCCGCTGCAATTCTTACCCCGTCGTTGATGTGTTGCCAGCCTGTTCCCTCACGTAGAAGGAACAGGCTCCAGCGTTGCCAAGGATAAAGGCGTCGCTTGAGCTTGAGGTCGAACTCACCAAAGGACTATAACAATGGCTCTCA
The DNA here is from genome assembly GCF_052938085.1 of Pseudomonas sivasensis. Classification (NCBI taxonomy): domain Bacteria; kingdom Pseudomonadati; phylum Pseudomonadota; class Gammaproteobacteria; order Pseudomonadales; family Pseudomonadaceae; genus Pseudomonas; species Pseudomonas sivasensis. Next base: position 4,764,027 of record NZ_CP176442.1, on the reverse strand, counting down.
GTAAAGAAGCGCCGGAGTTTGACATCGACGATGAGGTTCTCCTTATGGAGACCGGTATCGCTATGGAATCGATGTCGAATGAGGGACCTGCAACACCTTCAGTTCGTACCAAATCCAAGAACTCTACCGCTTTAAAGCAGCATAAATACATTGATTACACACGGGCGCTCGACGCGACCCAGCTGTATCTCAATGAAATCGGCTTTTCCCCCCTGCTTACCCCCGAAGAAGAAGTCCATTTTGCGCGGTTGTCGCAAAAGGGGGATCCGGCTGGGCGCAAGCGCATGATTGAAAGCAACCTGCGCCTGGTGGTGAAAATCGCCCGACGCTACGTCAATCGTGGGTTGTCCTTGTTGGACCTCATCGAGGAGGGCAATCTGGGCTTGATCCGCGCGGTGGAGAAGTTTGACCCAGAGCGGGGCTTCCGCTTTTCAACCTATGCTACCTGGTGGATCCGCCAGACCATCGAACGGGCGATCATGAATCAAACCCGCACGATCCGGTTGCCGATCCATGTGGTTAAGGAGCTCAACGTCTACCTGCGGGCAGCGCGTGAGCTCACTCAAAAACTCGATCATGAACCCTCGCCCGAAGAAATCGCCAACCTGCTGGAAAAACCGGTAGGGGAGGTCAAGCGCATGCTGGGCCTTAACGAGCGTGTGTCTTCGGTCGATGTCTCGCTGGGTCCGGATTCGGATAAAACCCTGTTGGACACCCTGACGGATGATCGGCCTACAGATCCCTGCGAGCTGTTGCAGGACGATGATCTGTCCCAAAGTATTGACCAGTGGTTGTCGGAGCTCACGGACAAGCAGCGTGAGGTGGTGATTCGCCGCTTCGGCCTGCGCGGCCATGAGAGCAGCACCCTGGAGGACGTAGGCCTGGAGATCGGCCTGACTCGTGAGCGGGTGCGGCAGATCCAGGTGGAAGGGCTTAAGCGCTTGCGCGAGATCCTGGAGAAGAATGGCTTGTCGAGTGAGTCGTTGTTTCAATAACGACACGGCTTGAATGCTTGAATGTGGGAGGGGGCTTGCCCCCGATAGCGGTGTGTCAGTCAATGCAAGTATCGACTGCTACGCCGCCATCGGGGGCAAGTCCCCTCCCACATTTTTTGTGCCGGGCATAAAGTTGGTGCGAATACCAAATCCCAGGCATAAAAAAACCCCGCTTTTAAGGGCGGGGTCTTTTCGACTAAGTCAGTACAAGTTAGATAACTTGAACTTCTTCAGCTTGCATGCCTTTCTGACCGCGGGTAGCGATGAAAGAAACCTGTTGGCCTTCTTTCAGGCTTTTGAAGCCGTCGGATTGGATAGCTTTGAAGTGAACGAACAGGTCGTCACCGGATTGTGGAGTGATGAAGCCGAAGCCTTTTTCATCGTTGAACCACTTAACGGTACCAGTTTGGCGATTAGACATGGTGTATCTCCTTGGACAAAGTTAACTGCGACTCAGGAAAAGCCCTGGCCGAGACTGAGTGCAAAGAGCAGGAAAAATTCTTGGAGATGGTTGGATCGAAATTCAACATATCGTGTAGAGATTCTCAGTGACACAAGCAGCACAGTGGCGCCACCTTAACCCTTTTTCCGGAACGTGCCAATGGTATTTCCGAAGGTTTCTCTATTTTCGTGACTGGCGGTGGTATTTACAGACCCCTGATCCGGCAGTTCGGCCCCGGCCCCGTTGGTTGCGCCTTATAAGCGGCGGGGTATTGATCAAGAAAAGCCCCACGGCCTTTGAACCCCAACGCCGGCCCCGGTAAGATGCCACACAGAATTTTTCCACCTCGCTATTCAGGACACCCGCCATGAGCATCAAATCGGACAAGTGGATTCGCCGCATGGCGCAAGAGCACGGCATGATCGAACCGTTCGTCGAGCGCCAGATTCGTGGTGAAGGCGATGACCGAGTGATTTCGTACGGCGTTTCCAGCTACGGCTACGATGTACGTTGCGCCGATGAGTTCAAGGTGTTCACCAACATCAACTCGGCAATCGTCGATCCGAAGAACTTCGACGAAAAGAGTTTCGTCGACGTCAAGAGCGACGTGTGCATCATTCCGCCAAACTCCTTCGCCCTGGCGCGCACTGTGGAGTTCTTCCGTATTCCGCGTGACGTACTGACCATCTGCCTGGGTAAAAGCACCTACGCGCGTTGCGGCATTATCGTCAACGTGACGCCGCTTGAGCCTGAGTGGGAAGGTCACGTGACCCTGGAGTTCTCCAACACCACCACGCTGCCGGCCAAGATCTACGCCAACGAAGGCGTAGCGCAGATGCTGTTCCTTCAGTCTGATGAGGCCTGTGAAGTGTCCTACAAAGACCGCGCAGGCAAGTACCAAGGCCAGCGCGGCGTCACCTTGCCACGCGCTTGATCGAAAGGTCCTACGCGTAAAGGGAATTAGTCCGAAGAAAGTGACTCTATTGGGTGTACTGCCTCGGCGCGTGCAAAACGCGTCGGGCCACGCTTGAGGAGTACCTTATGAAGATCGACCCGCGAATCAGCGCAGAACTTGCCCGGCTTGAACCCAACCAGATTGGTGTTCTGGCCTGGTCCCTGATGGCCGATCCCGCTTATGCGGGCGGCATCCCGGGCCAACCCGAGCCGGATTACCCGCAGCCCACCGAACCCGGCGAGCCGACTCTTCCGGACGAGCCGCCACCCGCACCTGTCGCTTGATACCAGCCAGGCCAGTCGGTGTTTCAGCCAACTGGCCAGACCTGATGGTCGCCAATCACAAAGATTTGGTGATCATTGTCTTGCTCCACGGTATATCCGCCCGTAAACGCGCCAAACGCCGGCAACAGGCTGACGCTCGAGCTCAGCAGGAAGCACGGTAGGCGTAGGCTTTGCCGGCCCTTGCCGCGCAAGCGATACACCGGGTGCACATGCCCCGCCAACACAAGGTGGGTGGCATGGGCGTCCGGTTCGTGTTGCAGGGCGAAAGGGCCCATCAGCAGGGGTTCAGGAACCACTTCGATCCTCAAGTCGGCAGGCGGGTCACCCGCGCGTTTATCGTGATTGCCGCGGATTAAGGTCATCGCCAGGTCGCTGTGGCGCGCTCGCCAGCTCCTCAGTGCGCTCAGCGTGCCGCTGGCGTGGGAGCCTGGACCATGCAGGAAGTCGCCGAGAAAGATCACCTGCGCGCACGGCAGGGCGTTTAACACGCGGTCCAATCGTTGCAGATTGTCGGAGGTCGTGCCTTGTGGCACCGGTTGCCCCAGGCTTCGATAGGCCGATGCCTTGCCAAAGTGCGCATCGGCAATCAAAAGGCACTGGCGCGCAGGCCAGTAAACCGCTTTCTCCGCCAGCAACCACAGCTCTTCGCCCCCAAGCGTCACCGAGCAATGCGTCATCGTTTCTCCGCAACTTTTTCCAAGTCCTTGACCATCCGCGCAATGCGCTCTGAAAGTTTTTCCGAACTCATGCTTTCGCGCATCCGCTCCACCAGCAGCGGGAACGCCAGGGGCGTTGGACGTTCGATCACATACACATCCATTTTCAGCGCCGATAACCGAAGCAAGGTCTCTTCGAGTCGGCGAATATCCAACTCGTCACGCAGGACTTCTTCCCCTGCCTGGGCCAGCAACAGGTTTTGCGGGTCATATTGCTTGAACACTTCAAAGAACAATCCACTGGACGCCTGCACCTGCCGCGTACTTTTCGGCGCTCCGGGGTAACCGGCAAACACCAGCCCGGCGATACGGGCGATTTCACGAAAGCGCCGCAGCGCCAGTTCCCCGGCATTCAGGCTGGCGGCTACATCTGTCAGCAAATTCACCGGACTAAGCAGGGTCTCGTTCAGCAACACTGTCCAATCCAACGGCGTGGCGCTCAGTAGCTCCAGACCATAGTCATTGACGGCAATCGAGAAGGTCACCGCCTGCCCTTGGCTGACCCGCCAGGCGAGCAAACTCGCCAACCCCAAATGCACCTGACGCCCGGCAAACGGGTATAAAAACAGATGCCACCCCTCCCGGGACTTCAGCACTTCGGCCAACAAGTGTTCCCGTGTCGGCAGGCCGGACCAGCGCAACTGCGTCTGCAACAACGGTTGCACCGCCCGCATCTCGGGGCCTTCGAAACGCCCATGGGCCGCAGCGTCAAAGCGCTCCACCACGGCCTGGGCCAGTTCATTGGAAAGCGGCATGCGCCCGCCATTCCAGCGCGGTACGGCTGCCTTTTTTGCGGTACTGCGGCGTACGTAAGCGGTCATGTTTTCTACCCGCACCAGCTCCAGCAGACGTCCGGCGAACAGAAAACCATCGCCGGGCTTGAGCCGTGCGATAAAACCTTCCTCCACACTGCCCAGATTCTTGCCGCCGCCGCCTTTGCTCCAGAACTTCAGCTGGATACTCGCGTCGCTGACAATGGTGCCTACGCTCATGCGATGGCGCCGCGCCAACCGAGCGTCGGGGACGCGCCAGATGCCATGCTCGTCGGGCTCCACACGGCGGTAATCCGGATAAGCGGTGAGCGACAAGCCGCCATGGCGCACAAATCCCAGCGCCCAGGCCCAGTCCGCATCCGTAAGGTCGCGATACGCCCAGGCGCCGCGCACTTCCGCCAGCAAGGCATCCGGTGTAAAGCCACCGCCCAGGGCCATGCTCACCAAATGTTGTACGAGTACATCCAACGGTTTGTAGGGCGATTCGCGGGCTTCGATGCGCCGCGCTGCAATTGCATCCTGGGCTGCCGCAGCCTCAACCAGCTCCAGGCTGTGGGTCGGCACCAGCGTCACCCTCGACGGTCGCCCCGGCGCGTGGCCGGAGCGCCCGGCGCGTTGCATCAAGCGGGCGATACCTTTGGCCGAACCGATCTGCAGTACCCGCTCCACCGGTAAAAAATCCACCCCAAGGTCCAGGCTGGAAGTGCACACCACCGCTTTAAGCCGGCCGTCTTTCAAAGCGCGTTCTACCCAATCGCGGGTTTCCCGGGACAGCGAGCCGTGGTGCAGGGCAATCAATCCAGCCCAATCGGGCCGCGCCTCCAGTAAGGCCTGGTACCAGATTTCCGACTGCGCCCGCGTATTGGTAAACACCAGGCAACTGCTGCTGGCCTCCACCTCGGCGACCACCTGCGGCAACATCTTCAAACCGATATGCCCGGCCCAGGGAAAACGCTCGGTAACCAGCGGCAACAAGGTGTCGACTTTTAGGGATTTGGCCGTTTGCCCCTGCACATTGATTGCACCGCCTTGTGGGACCAAAACCTCAAGCGCGTGGGCCTGATTACCCAGGGTCGCCGAAATGCCCCACACCATCAGATCCGGATGCCAGCGCCGCAGCCTCGCCAACGCCAATTGCAACTGCACGCCGCGCTTATTACCGATCAGCTCATGCCATTCATCCACCACCACCATGCGCAGGTGCGCCAGGCTCGACTCGCTGTCGGCGCGGGCGAGCATCAGCGTCAGGCTTTCCGGCGTGGTGATCAGTGCGGTGGGTTGGCGGCGGGTTTGCCGGGCGCGCTCGCTGCTGCTGGTATCGCCCGTGCGCAGGCCGACGCTCCAGGGAATCTGCAAGGTCGCCAGCGGCGCTTCAAGGGCGCGAGCCGTGTCGGCGGCCAGCGCACGCATCGGCGTGATCCACAGGACGGTGAGGGGCTCGGCAGGCGGTTTGCGTTTGCCCGTAGCAGGCGGGCGGATGTTGGCGAAGCGATTGAGGGCGGCAAACCACAGCGCATAGGTTTTACCGGCGCCGGTGCTGGCGTGCATCAGCCCGGACTGGCCATCTTTGACCGCCGTCCAAACTGCTTTCTGGAAGTCGAACGGCTTCCAGCCCTTGGCGGCGAACCATGTCTTGGCGAAGTCGTGGGGTTTTGCCATGCGGTGCCTGACGCTCTGGAGGGTCTATTCCCACAGACCCTCCCGGCACCGCAAAGGTTTACTTCAGATTGCCACTCAGGAACTGCTGCAAGCGCTCGCTCTTCGGGTTGCCCAACACATCCTCAGGCGCGCCTTGCTCTTCGACCATGCCCTTGTGCAGGAACAGCACTTGGTTCGACACCTTGCGCGCAAAGCTCATCTCATGGGTGACCATGATCATGGTGCGGCCTTCCTCAGCCAGCCCCTGGATCACCTTCAACACTTCACCCACCAGTTCCGGGTCCAGGGCTGAGGTGGGTTCGTCGAACAGCATCACTTCCGGCTCCATGGCCAACGCGCGGGCGATCGCCACGCGTTGCTGCTGACCACCGGAGAGAAACGCCGGGTACTGGTCGGCCACCCGTGCCGGCAGGCCAACCTTGTCCAGATAGCGGCGAGCACGGTCTTCGGCGTCTTTCTTGCTGCAACCCAATACCCGGCGCGGGGCCATGGTGATGTTTTCCAGCACGCTCATATGGCTCCACAGGTTGAAGTGCTGGAAGACCATCGCCAGCCGCGTTCGCAGGCGCTGCAATTCGGCGTCGTCGGCTACGCGCATGCCGTGGCGGTCGTTGACCATGCGGATCTGTTTGCCGTCGAGGGTCATGGCGCCGTCGTTGGGGGTTTCCAGGAAATTGATGCAGCGCAAAAAGGTGCTTTTGCCCGAGCCGCTGGCGCCGATCAGGCTGATCACATCTCCGGTCTTGGCCTTGAGCGAGACACCTCTGAGCACCTCATTGTCGCCATAGCTTTTATGCAGGCCTTCAACGGTCAATTTGTACATGGGGCGTGCATCCTCAAGGCGAAAGTAGATAGCCGCTGCGGTAGGCCTCTGAGCCTGCGACATGGCCGATGACCATCCCCGCAGTGGCCATGCGGCGTAGCGAACGGGCGTAAAGCAGGCCTGCGTTGTGGCAGTGCACGGGCGTTACGCGGTCGGTAATGGGGTCGATGATTTCAGCGATCAGTTGCCCGGCTTCCAGGTATTCACCGGGCAGGGCGCTGAACACCAACAGGCCGCCGACCGGCGTCGCCACGGGTTCGACGCCTGCCAGGGGCGTGGCGGGGTAGGGCAGGTCGGGCAGCGGTGCCGGGTCGCCGGCAATTGCGCCGAAGTGAATCAGGTAATCGATGATCGCCTGGCAATCGAGGCTGGCCAGGCCGTGGTTGACGTCGCCCTGCCCGCGCAGTTCGACGGTCACCGAAAAGCTGCCCATGGGAATCGGAAAGCGCCCGGCAAAACGTTGCTGCAACTGCCACCAGACCAGGGTGAAGCACTCATCGAAAGACTGCCCGCCGGAGTCGGTGGCCAGCAAGTTGGCTTCCGAGCCTATATAGCGCGCCAACGGCTCCACCCGCGGCCAGGCCTCTGGTGTGGTGTACAGGTGCGCAACGGCTTCGAAGTCGCAATGCAGATCCAGCACCATGTCGGCGTCGCAGGCCAGGCGCTGCAGTACCAGTCGTTGAGACTGCAACTGGGTTGCGGCGGTTTGCCCGGCCAAGGCGGTGCTCAATGCGGCGCGAATCAGTTCGACATTGTGTTGCGGATCATCTCCGAGCAGCGCCTCGACCTGGTTGCCCACCTCATCACTGAGGTCGACAAACAGGCGATTGAAGTTCTGCCCGCTCTCCAACTCGTAGCGGCCCAGGGGGATGTCCATCAACACCTGTTCCAGGCCCACCGGGTTGGCGATGGGCACCAATACGATCTCGCTCAACAGCCGCCCAGCCGCCGCCAATTCGGCGAGGCGCATCTTCAAGTGCCAGGCCACCAGCATGCCGGGCAGCTCATCGGCATGCAGCGACGACTGGATGTAAACCTTGCCTGCGGCCTGCTGCGGGCCGAAGTGGAAACTGTGGATTTGCCGCGCCGTGCCTGGCACCGGCGCAATCAGTTCATGTAGCTGATGACGCATGAAGGCTCCTTAATGGCTCGGCCCGAGAAAGGCCAGCCAGCGACGTTCCGCCAGCCGAAACAGGCCGACCAGGGCAAAGGTCACGGCGAGGTAGATCAGCGCGGCAATGCCGAACGATTGAAAGGTCATGAAGGTCGCCGAGTTGGCATCTCGCGCCACTTTGAGGATGTCCGGAATCGTCGCGGTAAACGCCACGGTGGTCGAATGCAGCATCAGGATCACTTCGTTGCTGTAGTACGGCAGCGAACGGCGCAGTGCGGACGGCATGATCATATAGGCGTACAGCTTCCAGCCGCTGAGCCCGTAGGCCTTGGCCGCCTCGACTTCGCCGTGGGCCATGCTGCGGATGGACCCGGCGAAAATCTCCGTGGTGTAGGCGCAGGTGTTAAGGGCGAAGGCCAAGATCGTGCAGTTCATTGCATCGCGAAAGAACGCATCCAGTACCGGTTGTTCGCGCACGGCGGCGATGCTGTAGATGCCGGTGTAGCAGATCAGCAACTGGATATAGAGCGGTGTGCCACGAAACAGGTAGGTGTAGAACTGCACCGGCCAGCGTACCAGCGGGTTGCGCGACACGCGGGCGATGGACAGCGGGATCGACACCAGAAAGCCGATCACCAGTGCGGCGCTGAGCAACCACATGGTCATGGCCAGGCCAGTAATGTGTTGGCCGTCGCTGTAAAGGAACGGGCGCCAGTATTCCTGCAAGAGTTCGATCATCGCACCGCCTCCCGGGAGCCTGCGGAGTAGCGACGTTCAAGACGGCGCAAGACAAAGTTGGAGACGCTGGTGATCACCAGGTAGATCAGCGCGGCCAGCACCAGGAAATAAAACAACTGATAAGTGCTTTTACCCGCGTCCTGGGCCGCCTTGACCAAGTCCGCCAAGCCGATGATCGATACCAGTGCGGTGGCCTTGAGCATCACCATCCAGTTATTGCCGATGCCCGGCAGGGCGAAGCGCATCATCTGCGGGAAGGTCACGTAGCGAAAGCGTTGCCCGCGCTTGAGCCCATAGGCAGTGGCGGCTTCCAACTGGCCACGGGGCACGGCGAGGATCGCGCCGCGAAAGGTCTCGGTGAAGTAGGCACCGTAGATAAAGCCCAGGGTGATCACCCCGGCGCTGAATGGGTCGATCTCGATGTATTCCCATTCCATAAAGTCGGTCAGGCCGGTCAGCCAGGTTTGCAGGCTGTAAAAAATCAGCAGCATCAGCACCAAGTCGGGTACGCCACGGATCAACGTGGTGTAGAGCTGGGCGGGAATGCGCAGGAAGGGCAGGCTGGAGAGTTTGGCGCTGGCGCCGAGCAGGCCCAGCAACACGCTGACGGCCAGGGACAACACCGACAACTTGAGGGTCATCCAGGTGCCTTGCAGCAACAGCGGGCCGAAACCCTTCAAGCTGAACGCGCTCAGCCCGAGGGTTTGCAACAGATCTTCGAACATAAATCAGGACCTATGGCGATAAAAAAGCGCCCCTCCACTGGAGGGGCGCCCCGGGCATTATTTGCCGCTGTACAGGTTCAGATCGCCAAAGTGTTTCTTCTGGATAGTGGCGTAGGTGCCATCATCGTGTAACGCTTTGATACCTTTATCCAAAAGCGCCTTGAGTTCAGTGTTACCTTTTTTGATACCGATCGCGGTTTTCGACGGCAGCAATGGGTCGTCAATAGCTGCGCTGACTTCGTAGCCGGCACCGGCTGGCGACTTCAGGAAACCGAGTTCGGCTTGCAGCATGTCCTGTACGGAAGCGTCGAGACGGCCGGAAGTCAGGTCAGCATAAACCTGGTCCTGGTTGGCGTAGGCCTTGGTGGTCACACCGGCCTTGTCCAGCACAGCCTTGGCATAGGCTTCCTGGATGGTGCCTTGCTCGTAGCCCACGGACTTGCCTTTGAGCGACTCAGGTGTCGAGAAGCCAGCGCCTTTCTTGAACACCAGCGAGGTTGGGCCGGAGAACAGCTCGTTGGAGAAGTCGATGGCCTTTTCACGCACCGGGGTCACGGTCATGGACGAGATCACGCCGTCGAACTTGTTGGCCTTCAGGCCTGGGATCATGCCGTCGAAGTCGCTTTCGACCCACTTGCACTTGACCTTCAGCTCGGCACAGATGGCATTGCCCAGATCGATATCGAAGCCCACAAGGCTGCCGTCAGCAGCTTTGGATTCGAAGGGCGCGTAGGACGGATCGACACCAAAACGCAATTCCTTGTATTCCTTGGCCAGCGCGGTACCGGCGGCCATGCACAGAGCCAGTGCAGAAAGGGTCAGCAATGCTTTTTTCATTATGTAATCCCTGGAAACCAAGATAAGCGCTTGTGGCGCGTTTAGGACTGTTACTGAACGGTGTCAGACGGAACACAAGTAGCAATTTCTGCACCATAGTTCCGAATGATCGTTTTAAAAGGTGGGAAGAGGGAATCTTGAGTGTAGGAGATGCCCGAAAGTGGGCATCGGAAAATGAGTGCACCATTACGAGTCATACGGAAATTAAAACCTGGGAGCGGGCGTTACGTCAGGCCAGGAGATCTTGCAGAGTGGCGAGGCTGTCGGCTTCCTCTACCGCCTTGTCCTGGCGCCACCGCAACATCCGCGGAAAGCGCACCGCAATCCCGCTTTTATGCCGCTTGGACAGGGCGATCCCCTCAAACCCCAGCTCGAACACCATACTTGGCGTGACGCTGCTGACCGGGCCGAACTTCTCCACCGTAGTCTTGCGCACAATCGCGTCGACCTTGCGCATCTCCTCGTCGGTCAGTCCGGAATAGGCCTTGGCAAACGGCACCAGGCTGCGCTCGCTGCCGGGCGGGCCGTCCCACACGGCAAAGGTGTAGTCGCTGTAGAGGCTGGCGCGCCGGCCATGGCCGCGCTGGGCGTAGATCAACACGGCGTCGACGCTGAACGGGTCGACTTTCCACTTCCACCACAGGCCCATGTCCTTGGTGCGACCGACGCCGTACAGACCTTCGCGATTCTTGAGCATCATGCCTTCGACGCCGAGGCTGCGGGAGGCTTCGCGTTGCTGCGCAAGGTCCTGCCAAGTTGCACCCGTCAGCAGCGGTGAGGGCTGCAATACCGGTTGGTTGCACACAGCAATCACCTGTTCCAACTGTGCGCGGCGCTCGGCCTGGGTGTGGTTGCGCCAGTCGTCGCCCGCATGTTCCAGCAGGTCGTAGGCCAGCACCGCTACCGGCGCATCCTCAAGGACTTTTTTGCTCAGGGTCTTGCGACCGATACGCTGCTGCAACAGAGCGAAGGGTTGCACTGATTCTTTCCACACCACGATTTCGCCGTCGATCACCGTGCCATCGGGCAGGCCACTTACCAGGCTGTGAAGTTCGGGAAAACGATCAGTCACCAATTCTTCACCCCTGGACCAGACCCACAGGCGCCCCTCGCGCTTGACCAGTTGCGCTCGAATGCCGTCCCACTTCCACTCCACCTGCCAGTCGGCTGGGGAGCCAAGCAATGCATCGAATTGCTCTACCGGCTGCGACAACCCGTGAGCAAGAAAAAACGGATACGGCTGACCGCCGCGTTGCGCATGTTCGTCGGACGATTCTGCGGCGATCAGTTTTAGGTAGCCCTGGGGTGTCGGGCGGTTGGACAGATCGGTGTAGCCCACCAGCCGCTGGGCCACGCGTTTGCTGTCCAGCCCGGCCATGACGGCAAGGGCGCGGGTGACCAGCAATTTGGAGACGCCCACACGAAAGCTGCCGGTGATCAATTTGATGCACACCATCAGGCTCGGTTGATCCAGCTGTGCCCATAACGCTGGCAGGCGCTCTGCCAGGTCCTGAGGTGAGAGGCCGCGCAAGGGCAGGAGTTTTTCTTCCAGCCACACGGCGAGGCCGTCTTCTGAGGTGTAGGTTGATTCCGGCAGCAGCAGGGAAATCGTTTCGGCCAGGTCTCCCACCGACTGATAGCTCTCTTCGAACAGCCAAGGCTCGATGCCGGACGCTTCGGTGGCCATGTCCCGCAGCAGGCGCGTCGGCACCAGTTGTCGAGGGCGTCCGCCGGACAGGAAATACACTGCCCATGCCGCATCCTCAGGCGGCGCCTTCAGGAAGTAGGCTTGCAGGGCCGCGAGCTTGGCGTTACTGGAAGTGGTGGCGTCGAGGTTGGCGTACAGCTCAGCGAAGGCCTTCATGCGCTGACCTCTTCTTCGTCGTCACCGTACTCGGTGGTGAAACCCTGGGCGTCCAGGCCTTTTTCCCGCAAGTGGCGCACCAATACGCCGACTGAGCCGTGGGTCACCATCACCCGTTCCGCGCCGGTTTGTTCGATGGCCCACAACAAACCGGGCCAGTCGGCGTGGTCCGAGAGCACAAAACCTCGGTCCACACCGCGCCGCCGCCGTGTGCCGCGCAGGCGCATCCAGCCGCTGGCGAACGCGTCGCTGTAGTCGCCGAAACGCTTGATCCAACTGCTGCCGCCGGCGGAGGGCGGGGCAATGATCAGGGCTTGGCGCAGCAGCGGGTCGGTCTTGGTGAAGTCACCGGCGTAGAGCGTCTCGGGAATGTAGACGCCGGCCTCGCGGTACACCCGGTTGAGCGGTTCGACTGCGCCGTGGCTGAGGATCGGGCCGATGCTGGCGTCGATGCCATGCAGGATGCGCTGGGCTTTGCCGAAGGAGTAGCAGTACAACACGCTGGCCTTTCCGGCGGCGATATTGGCCTGCCACCAGTCGTTGATCCCGGCAAAAATCTGCGCCTGGGGCTGCCACCGGTAGATCGGCAGGCCAAAGGTGGATTCGGTGATAAAGGTGTGGCAACGCACCGGTTCGAAGGGCGCGCAGGTGCCATCAGGCTCGACTTTGTAATCGCCAGACGCCACCCAGACTTCACCTTGGTATTCCAGGCGCACCTGGGCTGAGCCGAGCACATGCCCGGCCGGATGGAAACTCAACGTCACGCCGTGATGCTGCAGTTTCTCGCCGTAGGCCAGGGTTTGCAGGTTGATGTCCTGCCCCAGGCGCGAGCGCAGGATGCCTTCGCCGGGCGCGGCGGCCAGGTAATGCTGGTTGCCGGTGCGGGCGTGGTCGCCGTGGGCGTGGGTGATGACGGAGCGTTCTACCGGGCGCCAAGGGTCGATGTAGAAATCACCGGCGGGGCAGTAGAGACCTTCAGGGCGGGCGATGACAAGGTCCATGGGGTGTGCCGTGGGCGATGGGCTTATCAGTAGGAGGAGAATGAACCTGGAGAAGTTCTATCTAAATGCAGAGAGCCAAATGTGGGAGGGTGCTTGCTCCCGATGGCGGTGGATCAGTCAAATTTGTATTGGCTGACCCACTGCTATCGGGAGCAAGCACCCTCCCACATTTTGACCCGGTTTCTTCAGGAGAAAGCTGGTTTATTTGCCTGGAGTCAGGGTCAACCGAGCTTTCCCATAGACCTTCTCAAAGTTCTGCGGCTGCATCGGGAAGCTCAGGTATTGCGCCTTGAGCGACGGGTCGATGCCATTGGCGTAGCTCGGGCTGGCGGGATTGCCGGATTGGCCGATGCCGCCCTGGCCCATCATCGGTTCCACCTGGCCGAAGTCGACGATCATGCGCAGTGCCGGGACTTGGGTGGTGTTGAAATCCTGGCCCCAGCTATACGGCGCCGGGTTCAAGGTGTTGTGGTCACCGCCGGACGCCAACGGGCCGCGAATGACTTGGCCAGTAGTGTTCTTCCAGGTGGTGCTGTGCAGCTTGCCCCACTGCCAGGCCTTGTGATCGGCGCCCAGCTGGTTGTCGCCCGCGGTGATCGCGGCCGCGAGGCTGCGGGCCAGGATCGCCGGTTTGTCTTCTTTCTGCGGTGTGCGCACGTCGTCCCAGAACGGGCTGTCTTCGCGGCTCAGCAAGTGGTCGGCCTGGGCGGCGTAGGAGAGGTTGGCGTTGCTGACAAACGCCTTCCAACTGGCGCTGTTTTCCGGGCCGAGTTCGTCGAGGAAGATCTGCTTGGTGCTTTCCTGCAGGAATAACTCATAGAGAGCCGCGTCGGCGGATGTCGCGACGAGGCGACCGTCGAAGGCCATCAGGCGATTCAGCGCTTCACGCGCTTTGGTCTGTTCGGCCGCAGGCAACCCATCAATCGCCTGTTTCAGCGGCTGGGCCATGCCCGGAGCCTGGAACATGGTCTTGAGCTTGGCGGCGAACGTGGTGGTCTGGTCGTATTGCATGGCGATCACGCTACGACTGTCGTGCTTGCCGGCATTGGCCAATTGCGCCAGGCGCTCGCTGCGCTCCGGGGCGTCCCAGGAGTTGGACAACTGCATGCCATAGCCACGCGGCGCGGTGCGCTGGTTGGCGGTGCCGATCCAGCCTTGGGCCGGGTCCTGGTCATAAGGATGCAGCATCGCGTCGGCGTAGCCGTCCCAGTCAAAACGCGTATCCCAGCCTGGCGACGGCAGCAGACCCTCGCCTTCGCGGCGGTTGGGGAAACGGCCGGTGACCTGCCAGCCGATATTGGTGGCGTCGGCGAACACCATGTTTAAGGCAATGGCGCGAATCTCGCGGGTCGCATCCGAGGCTTTGGCGACGTTTTGCGCGCGGGACAGGTCGAAGAACGCATCCAGGCTCTTGTCGTCTTTAAAGTCGGCTGTTTGCAACGCCAGGCCCAGACCGCTGGTGAGCGCCTGGCTGCTGTTGAGCAGGGCGCCGTGACGGGTTTCGTAGACAACTTCGCGAGTCGAGCGCTGGCCTTTGACGAAGAAGGTTTCATTCCGCACGCCGGCCGGCAGCCATTTGCCGTTGTTCTCGTAGTACAGCGCGTTGCCTTGGCGTTTGACCTTTTCCAGGAACAGGTCCTGGGTATCGCCCTTGACCGTGCTCATGCTCCACGCGACTTTGCCGTTGAACCCGGACAGCAGCGTTGGCAAGCCGGCAATCGAGGCGCCTACGGCCTGGTATTTCGGGGCGCGAATCTGCACGTAGCTCCATGGCGACGGTGCTTGCGGTTGGGCGGCGAGGTCGTTGGCCAGCAGGCTCTTGCCACTGCGGCTGCGCTGCGGGCCGATGGCCCAGTTGCTCGACGTGGTCACGGCCAGGGCATTGAGGCTGCCCAGTTGCTGGCTGACGGTGTCCAGCCCCGCCAGGCCGGTGATCTGGCTGAAGTTCACGCCCTTGAGCTTCTCGGCTTCGGCCAGTGGGATTGGCTCATCCGGTGCGCTTGGGGTAAGCCAGGCGAGTTTGTCGACGCCAACTTTTTGCGCGAGCACCAGAGAGGCGAGCTCTTCTTGCAGGTTGGCCGACTCGCTGAAATTCAGCAGGCAGAACAACAGCGCCGAATCTTCCGGCTTCCAGTATTCGGGCTTGTAGCCGGTCTGGGCCAGGTCCGGCGGCAGCTTGTCGCGGTAGCGGAACAGGTAGGCGTTGACGCCACGGGCATACACTTCGAAGAAGCGCTTGAGGCGCGGCGATGAGGCGTTGTACAGCTCGCCGGCGCTTTTTTTCAGGTTGACCGCACGCATGAAGCGGTCGACATCCAACACCTCTGGGCCGGACATTTCTGCCAGACGGCCTTGGGCCAGCAGGCGCAGGGTGACCATCTGGGTGATGCGGTCACTGGCGTGCACATAGCCAAGGCTGAACAGTGCGTCGTGGAATGTGTTGCTTTCGATCAGCGGCATGCCTTGGGCATTGCGGCGCACCGACACGTTTTGTGCCAGGCCTTTGATCGGCTGTACGCCCGCAACGGGCGGCAAGGTGTCCTGGGTGCTCTGGAGCTGGCAACCGGCCAGGCTTAATGCACTGGCCACTGCCGCGGCAACGCCGAACCGGGGGAGAAAATGTGAGAGGGCTGGCGAGGCCATGGCAAAGCTCCTGCGGGGGGTAGCGTCAGTAAAGGCGCTACGTTAGTGAGCGCGGCGAACCGACGCAAGCAGGAGCTCAGCCTTATTTTCATGAACGGCCCAAGAGGACTTGGGCGGATTGGCTCTCCGTGCCCATTCATATGCCCGAACCGTCGCCGGGCGCCTATTACAGTATCGGGCTTACGCCCCGTGGCACTTCTTGAATTTTTTCTCGCTGCCGCATGGGCAAGGATCGTTGCGGCCAACGTCCTTCAACGCGTTGCGCACTGGCTCTTGATGAGCGTGGCCGCAGTTCGGGCCGTGGACATGGCCGTGATCGTGGCCGTGATCATGGTGATCGTGATCGTGGTTGCAGTCAGGACCATGGACATGGGGTTGCTGAGTCATTGATGTCGCTCCGGAATAAAATCGCCGGGGATTATCACGCCATTGTGGGCCACCTGCACGTCATAACCGATGAATAATCCGGTTTTGAGCTCGCCTTCCAAGCGATAGGGCACGGGTTGGTCGGGTTTTTTCAACAACTGCACGACACTGCGTATCTGCGGCCAGAGGTTGGTGCGTACGGAAACTTTGAAAAACGCATGGCTTCGGGGCGGCACGGTGAGCCATTCGTTGGACTCGCCTTCGGTCAGCACAAAATCATCCAGGGTGACCTTGTAGATCAGGCCGCGCACGGTCAGGTCGGCGTCGTCGCGGTTGTCTACGCGAAAGTACAGTTTGAATTTCTGTTCCAGCAACTTGGCCCGCACCACTTCGACCTTAACCAGAGAGACGTGGGGCGGCGGCGCGTCGTCCTCGAACCACGACGCACAGCCGCTTAGACCGAAGATTAACGCCAGCATCAAGCTGTAGATCCGGAGCATGGCGTTGGTCCTATTGTGGTTAGAAGTAGCTGGAGCAGCACTTCTTGAATTTTTGCCCGCTGCCGCACAGGCACGCGTCATTGCGCCCAGCCTTCACCTCCACCGTCGGATCGATGAAGTACCAGCGCCCGTCATTCTGTACGAAAGAAGACTGTTCGCGGTGGCTATGTTCGCCGGTGCTGTCGTGCCAGCGCGCTGTAAAGGTCACGAAGGCATGTTCCGGCTGGCCGCCGAACACCTCCGAGCTTTCCACCTCAAGGCCGAGCCAGGTGCTCTGTGCACTCCAGGCGCTGATGGATTCGCGATCCAAACCCGCCTGTTGCGCGGGCAATGTGGTCGCCACCAAATAGTCCACCAGGCCCAGCACATAGGCGCTGTAGCGCGAGCGCATCAACGCGCTGGCGCAGGGCGCCGGGTGACCGGCGTGATAATGGCCGCAGCAGGCATCCAGCAGGTTGCCACTGCCGCAGGGACAAATGGATGTACTCATTGGGTTACCACCAATACTTACCGAAATTTTCCGGGTTGGCCCAGAAGCGGGCATTGAGCCAGTCCGGCACCTGTTTATAGTCAAGCAGATCGTAGGTAAACAGCGTCAGCACCTGCTCATCGCGCTGGAAGCGTTCGCCGGCCTGCAGGGCCAGAGAGAAGAAATCGGTGTCCTTCCAGTCGCAGGCGCCCAGGTCCACCAGCACCGCAATGCGGCTGGCGTTGAGGTTGCGAATCCCGCCGAGCAGGGTCAGGCCTTGAGGTTTTGACAGGTGCTCCAGGCAATCGACCACCAATGCCAGGTCAAAGCGCAGCGCGGCCAGCTCTGCAGGCAACGGCCCAGGCGTTGCCACAAACACTTGGGTGTCGGGATGCGCTGCCTTAAAGGCATCCAGCGCCGGGAACTGGCTGGCACCCAACAGCAACAGGCGTTTGGGCTGGTGCAGATCGAGCAATGCGGCCAGGGCTTGCTGGGGGGTACGGGCAGAAATACCAGCGGTCATCAGAGATCCTCACATCAGGGCCGTAGAGACTAGCGCGGCTGAGCGTGTGGGCCTAGAGCAGGTGATGGCGAAAAATCCTACTTTGATGTTCATCCTCAATGAATGCGGGGATGGGGTACCGCGGCGCAGATCCTCTCTTTAATCGCCGCCCTTTCAAGTTTTTTGAACCTTCACTGGCAAATCGCCTGTAGAAGTCGTTACTGTGCGATCAAAGAAAAATTTGAAAACACTCAGGAGCCCCATGATGCGTAAGGTTTTTCTGTTGGCTCTGTTGGCCAGCCCCGTTGCCCTGGCCCAGAGCGTCAGTGTCGAAACCAACTCGTTGATGCGCCTGCCTAGCAGCACCAGTGTGTTGCAGCTGGAACGCTTGGAAGTGGCGGACTACGGCACCTTGCTGATCCCCTCGACCATCAGCCAGGTCACCGTCGATGAGCTGCATTTGGGGCGCGATGCACGTATCGCCATTGTCCCCGGCGCTGTCGGACTGCAATTGCAGGTGGGTCATGCGCAACTGGAACATGGCAGCCAGATCACCTCGCGCGGCGCGCCAGGCACCCATGAAAAACCTGCGAAAGCCGGTCGAGACCTGACCTTGCGCATCAATTCGCTGGCGGCTGAAGAGCTGTCGGTGGATGCCCGTGGCGGCGCCGGTGCTCAGGGTTATGCCGGGCTTGATGGTGCCAATGGTGTGGACCCTGGTTGCACATGGGGCTCAGCCGGGCGCGGTTTCAATGGTGATAATGGCGGTGATGGCCTGCCGGGGGGCGCGGGTGCGCAGGTACGCGTGGAGTTGCCTAAGGACTTCCCGGCTGAACATATCAAGGTCTGGGTGGACGGCGGCGCTGGCGGGCTGGCGGGTACAGCGGGCAAACCGGGCAAAGGCGGGGAATCCAAAGGCTGCCTGGTGTATCGCGCCGATGGCGGCGAAAAGGGCCGTCCTGGTTTGGAAGGACAACCGGGGCCGGTTGGGCCTGCGGGGACTGTGACTATTCAGCGTCTCTGATACTTCAAGCCCCTCCCACCTTGGAATGCATTCCGGGTGTGGGGGGGCTTGCTGCCGATAGCGGGCTAAAGGTCGTCTCAGAACATCGGCCGAGCCGAAGCAATCGCGACCACCACCAACCCAACAATCAGATTAACCCCCACCAACTTGCGAATCTGCCCCAGCGCAGCCGCGCCCGCCGGCCAATCCTCAGTCGCCACCGCCGCCTTCAACTCCGGAAATTTCAACGCCTGGATGCGGATAAACAACGCGGTCATCACCAGATACAAGCCCATCATCACCTGCACGTAACGCGGTGCAGTCTCAAACCCGCTGAAACGCAGTTGCAGCAGGCCCACACCGCTGATCGGCAAAACCAGCACCGCCACCCATACCCACACGAAAAAACGTTGAAACACATTTGCCCACAACTTGAGTCGGGCAGGGCCCTCAAGTGCCGCCATGGCGGCGGGTCGCAGGATCATCCAGGCGAAAAACATACCGCCCACCCATACCAGGGCGGCCAATACATGCAGGGTGTAAGCGAGGCTAAACGCGGTCATTGTGGTACTCCGTTCTGCGCGGGATTAATTAGCGGGGTATGATAGCGGCCGATCCGAACCACTGAAAATTTATCCAGCGTTTTTTGCGCCCGACTATCCATGATCAGCACTGAACTCAAAACCACGATCCAGGGCGCCTACTCGCGTTTTCTCGAAGCCAAGAGCTTGAAACCGCGCTACGGCCAACGCCTGATGATCGCCGAAGTGGCCAAGGTCCTCGGGGATATCGACACCGACGACGAAGGTCGCCGCGAAGGTGACCCAGCGGTCGTGGCCGTCGAAGCCGGCACCGGTACCGGCAAGACCGTTGCCTACAGCCTCGCTGCGATCCCGACCGCCAAGGCCGCAGGCAAACGCCTGGTGATCGCCACCGCTACCGTCGCCCTGCAAGAGCAGATCGTCTACAAAGACCTGCCCGACCTGATGCGCAACAGTGGCCTGAACTTCACGTTTGCCCTGGCTAAGGGCCGTGGCCGCTACATGTGCCTGTCCAAGCTCGACGTGCTGCTGCAGGAAGGCCACGCGCAGACCGCCACGGCGTCGCTGTTCGAAGAAGAAGGCTTCAAGATTGAGGTTGATGAAGTCAGCCAGAAGCTGTTTACCAGCATGATCGAGAAACTGGCCGGCAATAAATGGGACGGCGACCGCGACAGCTGGCCCACCGCCCTTGAAGACGCCGACTGGGCACGCCTGACCACCGACCATAGCCAATGCACTAACCGCCATTGCCCGAACTTCGGTCAGTGCGCTTTCTACAAAGCGCGCGAGGGCATGGGCAAAGTCGACGTAATCGTCACCAACCACGACATGGTCCTGGCCGACCTGGCCCTGGGCGGCGGCGCCGTCCTGCCGGACCCTCGCGACACGCTCTATGTGTTTGACGAAGGCCATCACCTGCCCGACAAGGCCATCGGCCACTTCGCCCACTACACGCGCCTGCGTTCCACCGCCGACTGGCTGGAAACCACCGCGAAGAACCTCACCAAATTGCTCGCCCAGCACCCGCTGCCCGGCGACTTGGGCAAGCTGATTGAGCAGGTGCCGGAGCTGGCGCGGGAGATCAAGACCCAGCAGCAGTTCATGTTCAGCGCCTGCGAGCAGGTCGCCGACTTCAAGCCCGGCGAAGATGTGGAGGGCCGTGAGCGCCCACGTCACCGCTTTGTCGGCGGGATGATCCCCGAGCATATGCGCGAAATGGGCATTGAACTGAAGAAAGGCTTTTCACGCCTGACTGACCTGTTTACCCGTCTCACGGATTTGCTCAAGGAAGGCATGGATGGCGAGGTCAATATCGGCATCGCCAGTAACCAGGCCGAGGAGTGGTACCCACTGTTCGGCAGCCTGTTGTCCCGTTCCCAAGGTAACTGGGAGCTGTGGACCGCGTTTACCGTCGAAGACCCGGAAGACAACCCGCCCATGGCCCGTTGGCTGACCTTGTCGGAAAGCGGCGCGCTGTTTGATATTGAGGTCAATGCCAGCCCGATCCTCGCCGCCGAAATGCTTCGGCGCAATCTGTGGAACGTGGCCTACGGCTGCCTGGTCACCTCCGCCACGCTGACGGCCCTGGGCACTTTCGACCGGTTCCGCATGCGCGCCGGGCTGCCGAAAAAAGCCGTCACCGCCGTGGTGCCGAGCCCGTTCCATCACGCCGACGCCGGTGTGTTACGGGTGCCGGACCTCAAGGCCGATCCTCGGGACGCGCCGGCCCACACTGCGGCGATCATTCGTGACTTGCCGGGCTTGGTCGAAGGCTCCCGGGGCACGCTGGTGCTGTTCTCGTCGCGCAAGCAGATGCAGGACGTGTTCGACGGCCTCGACCGCGACTGGCGCAAGCAGGTGTTTATCCAGGGCAACCTGTCCAAGCAGGAAACCCTGAATAAGCACAAGGCGCGCGTCGACGGCGGGGACTCCAGCGTATTGTTCGGCCTGGCGAGCTTTGCCGAAGGTGTCGACTTGCCGGGCGCGTACTGCGAGCACGTGGTGATCGCCAAGATCCCGTTCTCAGTGCCGGATGATCCGGTAGAGGCCGCGTTGGCCGAATGGATCGAAGCGCGGGGCGGTAACCCGTTCATGGAAATCTCGGTGCCGGATGCTTCGTTGAAGCTGGTGCAGGCCTGCGGGCGGTTGCTGCGTACGGAAGAAGACCGCGGCACCATCACCTTGCTCGACCGTCGTTTGGTCACCCAGCGCTACGGCAAAGCTATCCTGAATGCTTTACCGCCGTTCCGGCGCGAAATTTCTTAAGCCACTGTGGGCGGATTCGCCCACTTCGTGGTCTATCTCATCAATGTCATCAGGCCATTCACCGGCCGTTTGGGAGAACCTTGCTCGTATGATTCGCACGCTGCCCGCCCTTTTTGCCCTGCTGTTCGCTGCGCCCTTGATGGCGGCGCCCGCCGGGCAACAAACCCTGTTCAACTTCGTCCGGCCTGCCGATGTGGTCAAGGTGGCGACCCAGGACGCCAGCCTGCCGCAATACAACGCCGAGCAAACCCCCGAAGGTGAGGTGTTGCGCCGTATCACCTTCAACCCGGCCGCCGAACCCAGCTTGGTGCTTAGCCCGCAGACGGGGGTGTGGGACTGGTCGCAGTCCAGCGCCATGAGCCTGCGTATTCAGAGTGCCATGGACTGGGCGCTGACCCTTTACGTCAAGGTGCAGAGCAGTGACGGCAAGACGTTGGTCAGTCGAATCGACCTGCCGGCCGGCCCGGCACAGACCCTGCTGATCCCGCTGCAAGCCAACTCGCCGCTGAGTCAGGGCATGAAGGCCGGCCCACCGATGCCGATTACTGTTGATGGCCAGCGTGTGTTGCTGGCTGGCAGCGCTGGGGAAATCGACCGCAGCCAGGTGGTCTCGGTGACGTTGTCGATGATCAAGCCCAACGCGGCCCAAAGCATCCTGCTGGAGCGCTTTGGTGTGCAGGACAGTGAGCCGGTATTGAAGGCCGCCTACAGCGAGTTAGTGGATACGTATGGCCAATCCACCCGTGCGCGTTGGCCAGAGAAGGTCAGCAGCGACGAGCAGCTCAAGGCCGCCGCGGCCAAAGAGCAAACCCAGCTTCAAGGCTGGTTGGCTGCGCGGGATAAGTCCGCATTGGACAGGTTTGGTGGCTGGAACAAAGGCCCTGCATTCAAGGCCAGCGGCTTTTTCCACACGGAGAAGCGTGACGGCCGCTGGTATCTGGTAACGCCTGAGGGCCATCCGTTCTACTCCCTGGGCGTCAATACCGTGGCCCCGGATAACAGCCAGACCTACGTGGCCGGTCGTGAATGGATGTTTGCGGCGTTGCCCAAGGCTGGTGAGCCCTTGGATAAGTATTACGGCAGTGGCGATAACCGCACCGGTAACGGTGCGGGTGAGGGGCGCAGTTTTGGCGCCGGGCGTTGGTACGATTTCTATGGCGCCAACCTGCAGCGCGCCTATGGTGGCGAAGGCTTCGACCAGAAACGCTGGGTGACTCACACCCTGGACCGCCTGCAGGCCTGGGGTTTCAACACCGTGGGCAACTGGAGCGACGAGGCTTTGGCCCGTGCCGACCGCGTCCCCTATACCTTGCCGCTGTCGATCGTCGGCGATTACGCCAGCATCAGCACCGGCACCGACTGGTGGGGCGGCATGCCCGATCCGTTTGACCCACGCTTCGCCATGGCGACCGAGCGTGCCGTTGCGATTGCTGCCCGCGACCATCGCGACGACCCGTGGCTGATCGGCTTCTTTGCCGATAACGAACTGGCCTGGGCAGGGCCGGGTGATGATCCGAAATCCCGCTACGCCTTGGCCTACGGCACGTTGCGTATGACCACCGACGTTCCAGCCAAACGCGCTTTCCTCAAGCAATTGCGGGACAAGTACCGCAATGAAGAAGGCTTGTCGAAAGCCTGGGGCATCGAATTGGCGGGTTGGGAGCTGATGGAAGATCCAGGCTTTGAACCACCGATTCCCAACCCTGAGCACCCGGAAATCGAGGCCGACTTTAAATACTTCCAGAAAACCTTTGCCGATGCTTATTTCAAGACCATCTCCGATTCACTGAAATGGCACGCGCCGAACCAGTTGTTGCTGGGTGGTCGCTATGCGGTGAGCACGCCCGAGGCTGTGGCTTCGTGCGCACAGTATTGCGATGTGCTGAGCTTCAACATGTACACCCTCAAGCCTCAGGACGGTTACGACTTCGCTGCGCTGCGCGCGTTGGATAAACCCGTGCTGATCACTGAATTCAACTTTGGCTCTGCCGACCGTGGCCCGTTCTGGGGCGGCGTGACCCAGTTGGCCAGGGAAGAGGACCGTGGCGCGGCGTACGCCAACTTCCTCAAGCAAGCCATGGCCGAACCTTCGATTGTGGGTGTGCACTGGTTCCAGTACCTGGACCAACCCGTGACCGGCCGTTTGCTGGACGGTGAAAACGGCCACTTCGGCTTGGTGGGCATCACCGACGTGCCTTATCAGGGCTTTGTCGACAGCGTGCGTAAAAGCAACCTGGCGGCGGTGGACCAACTGGGCAAGGAGGCGGAAAAGGCCAAAGCGGCAAGCGCTGTCCGTGAAGGTGAAGGCGGTAAGTCTGGGCATGACGGCAAAGGCGCAGGGCAGGGCGCCGGGCATGCCGGTGGGCACTCCGCCAACGGTCATTGATTGATCGCTGACGGGTTCACAAAACCTACAAGGGCTGGAACAATGTCGGCCACTTTCCATGGTGTTTTTCGAGGCGGCTTACGTGCAGATTCAGGGTCATTACGAACTCCAGTTCGAAGCGGTACGTGAAGCGTTTGCCGCGCTGTTCGATGACCCACAGGAGCGTGGCGCCGGGCTTTGCATTCAGATCGGCGGCGAAACCGTGGTCGATCTGTGGGCCGGCACCGCTGACAAGGACGGTGCCGAGGCCTGGCACAGCGACACCATCGTCAATCTTTTCTCCTGCACCAAGACATTTACTGCCGTCACGGCCCTGCAATTGGTGGCTGAGGGTAAGTTGCAGTTGGACGCTCCAGTTGCCAAGTACTGGCCGGAATTTGCCGCTGCCGGTAAGGAAAGCATCACGCTGCGCCAGTTGCTCTGCCATCAGGCGGGTTTGCCGGCGATCCGCGAGATGCTGCCCACCGAGGCCCTGTATGACTGGCAACTGATGGTCGACACCCTCGCGGCCGAAGCACCCTGGTGGACGCCGGGCCAAGGCCATGGCTACGAGGCGATCACCTACGGCTGGCTGGTCGGCGAACTGCTGCGCCGCGCCGATGGGCGTGGGCCTGGTGAATCCATTGTGGCGCGCGTTGCACGGCCGTTGGACCTGGACTTTCATGTGGGCCTGGCGGATGAAGAGTTTTATCGTGTTGCCCATATAGCGCGCAGCAAAGGCAATATGGGCGATGAGGCTGCGCAACGTTTACTGCAAGTAATGATGCGTGAACCCACCGCCATGACCACACGGGCATTTGCCAATCCACCGTCTATTTTGACCAGTACTAATAAACCTGAATGGCGACGCATGCAGCAGCCCGCGGCTAATGGTCACGGTAATGCGCGTAGCCTGGCGGGTTTTTATAGTGGTTTGTTGGACGGTAGTTTGTTGGAAGCCGACATGCTCGAAGAGTTGACCCGTGAACACAGTATCGGGCTGGATAAAACATTATTGACACAAACTCGCTTTGGCTTGGGCTGCATGTTGGATCAACCGCAGTTGCCTAATGCCACATTCGGCCTTGGCCCGCGTGCTTTTGGGCATCCTGGTGCAGGCGGATCGGTAGGGTTTGCCGACCCCGAACACGATGTAGCGTTTGGTTTCGTGACTAATACATTGGGGCCTTATGTACTTATGGACCCTCGTGCACAGAAGTTGGTCGGAATATTGGCCGGTTGTCTGTAAACCCCTTGCTGTTTCACATTTTTTTGTTACAAAGGCAACTATAAGAAGACGCTGAACGAAATGATGTAACTTTAATGTTCTGTAAGCGTCTGTTTAACGGGTCATCCAGACCCCCGTTTCTTTTCTCATTTTGTGGATATCTCATGTTATCGAACAAGTCCTTGGCACTGGCGCTTTGCCTCACCATTACCGGCTGCGCACAAACTCCACAGAATGATGCCGAGGGTGGGCATTGGTGGTCATTTGGATCTGATAAGGCCGCTACCAAGGACGTCGTGACCCAGACCGAGGCCAAGCCGGATGCCAAACCCGCAGCTGGCGCCAAGCCTGCCGCACCTGTAGCCGCTGCGCCTGCTCCGGCAGCCAAGGCTGACACCGGCTCCAGCTGGTGGCCGTTCTCCTCCAAAAGCACCGACGAAAAGGCTGCCGATGCCAAGGCCGCAGACCTGAAAGCCGACCTCAAGGCCGCTACTCCGGCCGCTGCCGCTGCACCAGTCGTCGCCAAGACCGACAGCGAAACTCACTGGTGGTGGCCGTTCGAAAGCAAACCCAAGCCATTGTCCAAGGTCGACGTGACCAACGTGCCGATGCCGGACCCGAAAATCACCCAGGCCTGGTTGGACGACTATGAGCCGCGCCTGCGCGCCGCCATCAAGGACAGCAACCTGCAACTGGAACGTCGCGACAACGTGCTCGTCGTGATTGCGCCGGTCGATGGCTCCTACAACCCAAAACGTCCAGCCATGCTGTTGCCGGTTACCCTTGGCCCGTTCACGCGTGTTGCCAAGGCTGTTGAAGCAGATCCCAAGACCGCCGTACTGGTCTTGGGTCACGTTGACGCCACCGGCACCGCCCCGGCGAGCCAGGCGCTGAGCAGGGAGCGCGCACAGTCTATCGCTTCGATTTTCAGCCTCAGCGGTTTGAAGCAGGATCGCCTGATGCTGCGTGGCATGGGTGACCTGATGCCACGTGCCGCCAACGACAGCACCCAGGGCCGTGCGCTGAACCGTCGCATGGAAATTATGTTCACTCAGCGTACAACTATGTTGGCGCTGCTGAGCAAGTACAACTCGGGCAAGACGCCGCCTGTGGCTGAAATGGTTGCCGTGCAGAACGTACCAGCACCGGCTCCGGCAGCCAAAGCTGCGGCGAAAAAAGCTCCGGCCGCGAAGAAAGCTGCCGCCAAGCCAGCCGCTAAAAAGGCGCCGGCCAAGCCAGCTGCCAAGAAAACTGCCCCGGCCAAAGCCAAGGCTGCTGCACCGGCGAACGACCAGGCAAAAAACTGATCTGCTGAACCAGAAGGATAAAGCCGCATGACCCAGGCACTGGCCGATATGCGCCGTGACTACACACGGGACGGTTTGAGCGAGGCCCAGGCCCCGGGCGAGCCGTTTGCGTTGTTCCACCAGTGGTTTGCCGATGCGGTGAAAACCGAGCAGCCCCCGGTGGAAGCCAATGCCATGACCCTGGCTACGGTCGACCAGGAAGGTCGCCCGCACTGCCGCATCCTGCTGCTCAAGGGCTTGGATACGCAGGGCTTTACCTTCTTCACCAACTATCAGAGCGCGAAGGGTGAACAACTCGCGGCGCGGCCGTTTGCAGCCATGACGTTTTTCTGGCCGACCCTGGAGCGCCAGGTGCGCATCGAAGGGCGGGTGGTCAAGGTCACGCCTCAGGAGTCGGATGCTTATTACCAGGTCCGTCCTCTGGGCAGCCGTCTCGGCGCTTGGGCTTCCCCGCAAAGCCAGGTCATTCGTGACCGTGAAGAACTGCAAGACCTGCTCACGGCCACTGAGCAGCGCTTCAGCGATACCCAGCCCGACTGCCCCGAGCATTGGGGTGGCTATCGTCTGCTGCCGGAGCGTATTGAGTTCTGGCAAGGTCGCGCCAGCCGCCTGCATGACCGCTTGAATTACCGCCTGCAAGGGGGCGAGTGGACCCGCGAGCGCCTGGCGCCCTGAGCGTCACCTTTCGTCACTTCATCTGAATGTTGTTCGCAGCACCGACGTCTCTATGGGAGAGACTTCGGTCGCATGCGGCTGCGCGGCTACAATGATGAAACCGTTGTGACATCTCTTGGTACACGAACTGAGCTACCGTTTGTCGAGTTTTCCGGTGTACGCAGTCTGTACTCAGGCTGAATGAAAGCAGTTTTCTGCGGTGCTTGCCGTGACAGGCGCCAAGCCGCAGCGTCTAATGAACACCTGTCCTTTGGAGTTGATGCTATGCGTAAGTCCGTTTTACTGGTTGCCTGCTTTACCACCCTGTCGCTGCTGCTGGGTGGCTGCGCCTCAAGTTTGACCGGCGATTCGTATTCCCGTGATGAAGCGCGTCGTGTACAGACCGTGCGCATGGGTACCATCGAATCCCTGCGTCCGGTGAAAATCGAAGGCACCAAGACCCCAATCGGCGGCGCTGCCGGCGCAGTCATCGGCGGCGTTGGCGGCAGCGCCATCGGCGGCGGCCGTGGCAGCATCGTCACTGCTGTGATCGGCGCAGTCGCTGGCGGCCTGCTGGGCTCGGCCACTGAAGAAGGCCTGACCCGCACTCAAGGCGTGGAAATCACCGTTCGCGAAGACGATGGCAGCATGCGCGCTTACGTCCAGGCTGTGCAGGAGAACGAAATCTTCCGCATTGGCGACCGCGTGCGCATCATGACGGTCGATGGTACCAGTCGCGTTACCCGTTAATCGGTAAGCAGCAGGTAAAGAAAAACCCCAACCGGGTGACCGGTTGGGGTTTTTTTGTGGGCGCTGTTTCTGGGGGATCAGGCTTTTTTACGACTCGCCATCGCCGTCACCAGATATCCAATACATGCTGCCAATATCGACCCGGTCAGAATCCCCATTCGATCCTCGCCGGCAAATTCGCTGGCGCCCGGCACGAATGCCAGGGAGCCGACGAACAGGCTCATGGTGAAGCCGATACCGCACAGGATCGCCACGCCGAAGACTTGGCCCCAGTTGGCGCCGTTAGGCAGTGTGGCGAGACCCGTCTTGATGGCCAGCCAAGTGAGGCCGAACACACCGATGGTCTTGCCGATCAGCAGGCCGGCGGCAATGCCCATGGGCACGTGGTGGGTGAAGCTCTCCAGGCTGACGCCGGTGAGGGAAACGCCAGCGTTAGCGAAGGCGAACAGCGGCAGGATGCCGTACGCCACCCACGGGTGCAGAGCGTGTTCGAGGGTCAGCAGCGGCGAGGGCTCGGCGTTCTTAGTGCGCATCGGGATGCAGAACGCCAGCGTCACGCCGGCCAGTGTGGCGTGCACGCCACTCTTGAGCACGCATACCCACAAGATCAGGCCGATGATCAGATAGGCCCAGAGCTTGATCACTCCGAGGCGGTTCATCGCGATCAAGGCCACCAGACAGGCGCCCGCGCCAGCCAAGGCTGCACCGGACAAATCGGCGGAATAAAACACTGCGATCACGATGATCGCGCCCAGGTCATCGATGATCGCCAGGGTCATCAGGAACAGTTTCAAGGACGTCGGGACGCGCTTGCCCAGCAGCGCCAACACGCCCAGGGCGAAGGCAATGTCGGTGGCCATGGGGATTGCCCAACCGGAGAGGGCGGCGGGGTAGTCCTTGTTGATCGCCCAGTAGATCAGCGCCGGCACCACCATACCGCCGATGGCGGCTGCACCGGGCAGGACCACTTGCGACGGTTTGGACAGATGGCCGTCAAGCAACTCGCGCTTGACCTCCAGGCCGATCAACAGGAAGAACAGAGCCATCAGGCCATCGTTGATCCACAACAAGGCTGGCTTGTCGATTTTCAACGCGCCAATCTGCGCCACCACCGGCACGTCGAGAAACGCGCCGTACAGGTGGGACAACGGTGAGTTATTGATGATCAATGCCAGGGCCGCAGCGGCGATCAACAACAGACCGCTGGCGGCTTCCAGCTGGAAGAAACGAGTGAAAGTGCTACGCAGAGCCAAGGGGTGCTCTCCAATCCGGATTCAATAGGCGGGTACCCTAACCCGTACCGTTAGTTGTTAAAACAAAAGTTATATTCTTATTTGTTATAAGCAATGGGCAGGTTCAGCGTTGCGTCAGGGGCTTGAAATTGTGTGTCCAATTGAGACGTTACTGTATCTGTGTCGAGTGTAGGAAAGATCCTAATATTGACCTGGAAATTCTTAGAGAAACCGACCATGAGTGACCATCGTCCCTGGGCTCGCGAAGCCATTCGTATCATCGAAGCAGACTTCCAGCGCAGCGCTGACACCCACCTGATCCCCTTGCCGCTGCCAGGTTTGCCGGGTATCGAGTTGTACTTCAAGGACGAGTCGAGCCATCCCACCGGCAGCCTCAAACACCGGCTGGCCCGCTCGCTGTTTCTGTATGCGCTGTGCAATGGTTGGCTCAAGCCCGGAGCACCGGTGATTGAAGCCTCCAGCGGCTCCACGGCGATCTCCGAAGCCTACTTTGCTCGGCTGTTCGGCCTGCCGTTTATCGCGGTGATGCCGGCCACCACCTCCCAGGAAAAAATCGCGCAGATTGCCTTCTATGGCGGTAAGAGCCATCTGGTAAAAGATCCCACACAGATCTATGCAGAATCCGAGCGCTTGGCGCGGGAAAGTGGCGGTCACTTCATGGACCAGTTCACCTACGCCGAGCGCGCTACCGACTGGCGCGCGAACAACAACATCGCCGAGTCGATCTTCCAACAGATGCGTTTCGAGCAGCATCCCGAGCCGAGCTGGCTGATTTCCAGCCCCGGCACTGGCGGCACCACGGCGACATTGGGTCGCTACGTGCGGTATCGCCAGCACGCCACCCGCGTGCTATGTGCCGATGCTGAGCGATCAGTGTTTTTTGACTATTACCAGACGGGTGACGCCAGCCTGCGCCTGGACTGCGGTTCGCGTATCGAAGGCATTGGCCGGCCACGGGTCGAGGCGTCGTTTTTGCCGAAGGTGATCGACGCAATGGTCAAGGTCCCGGATGCGCTGTCACTGGCAGCCATGCATTACTTGGCAGAGCGATTGGGGCGGCGAGTGGGCGGTTCCAGCGGGACCAACCTGGTTGGCGCGTTGGTGGCAGCGCAGCAGATGAAGGCTGCGGGGGAGTCGGGTTCTATCGTGGCGATCTTGTGCGATGGTGGCGAGCGATACGCCACAACCTATTACAACCCGGTGTGGTTGGCGGGGCAGGGGTACGAGTTGCAAGGGCTGATCGCGGCCGTTGCGGCCAGTGTGGAGCGGGGCGAGCCGCTACCGGATTGCATCCTGCGCGCTAACATCTGAAATCACGCAAAAACCGTGTGGGAGGGAGCTTGCTCCCAATGAAGGTGGACCAGTCACATGTGTCCTGACTGATCCACTGCTATCGGGAGCAAGCCCCCTCCCACTTGTGAACACGGATGTGCTCAGGCCTCGATGCCCAACATATCCCGCGCCAACGCCTCGGCAATTCGAATCCCATCAACACCCGCCGACAAAATCCCACCGGCATAACCCGCGCCTTCACCGGCCGGAAACAGCCCTTTCACGTTCAGGCTCTGCATCGATTCGTCACGGGTTATCCGCAGCGGCGACGAAGTGCGCGTTTCGATACCGGTCAGTACCGCATCGTGCAGCGAGTAGCCTTTGATTTGCTTCTCGAACGCCGGCAGCGCTTCGCGGATGGCTTCGATGGCGAAGTCCGGCAGCGCCAACGCCAGGTCGCCCAGAGCCACGCCAGGCTTGTAGGACGGTTCCACACTGCCGAGGGCAGTGGACGGCTTGCCGGCGATGAAATCACCCACCAGTTGTGCCGGGGCTTCGTAGTTGCTGCCACCGAGAATGTAGGCGTGGGACTCCAGGCGTTCCTGCAACTCGATACCCGCCAGCGGGCCACCGGGGTAGTCCACTTCCGGCGTGATGCCGACCACGATGCCGGAGTTGGCATTGCGCTCGTTACGTGAGTACTGGCTCATGCCGTTGGTCACAACGCGGTTCGGCTCGGAGGTGGCCGCCACCACGGTGCCGCCAGGGCACATGCAGAAGCTGTAGACCGAGCGACCATTCTTCGCGTGGTGCACCAGTTTGTAGTCGGCGGCGCCCAGCTTCGGATGCCCGGCGTATTTACCCAGGCGCGCGGCATCGATCAGCGATTGAGGGTGTTCAATGCGGAAGCCCACCGAAAACGGCTTGGCCTCCATGTATACGCCACGACCGTGAAGCATGCGGAAGGTATCTCGGGCGCTGTGGCCCAGTGCCAGGATCACGTGCCTGGACAGGATCTGCTCGCCGCCATCCACCACCACGCCGTTCAGTTGGCCGTCTTCAATCAGCACGTCAGTCACGCGTTGCTCGAAACGCACCTCACCGCCCAGGGCGATGATCTGCTCGCGCATGTGTTCCACCACGCCGGTCAGGCGGAAGGTACCGATGTGCGGCTTACTGACGTAGAGGATTTCTTCCGGCGCGCCGGCTTTGACGAACTCGTGGAGTACTTTACGGCCGTGGAATTTGGGGTCTTTGATCTGGCTGTAAAGCTTGCCGTCGGAGAAGGTGCCGGCGCCGCCTTCACCAAACTGCACGTTGGACTCGGGGTTCAGTACGCTTTTGCGCCACAGGCCCCAGGTGTCCTTGGTGCGCTGGCGCACTTCCTTGCCGCGTTCGAGGATGATCGGCTTGAAACCCATCTGTGCCAGCAGCAGCCCGGCGAAGATCCCGCAGGGGCCAAAACCGACTACGATCGGTCGTTCAGCCAGGCCTTCGGGCGCTTGGCCGACTACTTTGTAGCTGACATCCGGCGCCGGGTTGACGTTGCGGTCATCGGCAAACTTGAGCAGCAGGGCGGCTTCACCCTTCACATCCAAGTCGATGGTGTAGATGAAGCACAGCTCCGACGATTTTTTACGGGCGTCGTAGCTGCGTTTGAAGAGGGTGAAATCGAGCAGGTCATCACTGGCGATGCCCAGGCGCGCCAGGATGGCAGGCCGCAGGTCTTCTTCGGGATGGTCGATGGGCAGCTTGAGTTCGGTGATTCGTAACATGACGGGATCCGGTGTGCGGCATTCGGTAAGGCCGGCGGTTTTGCAAACCGGCGATTATAAGCCCCAACGGTGGTGTCCCGTCATGCTAAAAAGCGCAGGACACTATCAATCGTCCCGCGAACCACCGAAAGCCGCGCAGCCACGCTGGACTTGACCGTTGATCCGCAATTCGGCGGTCATGTGTTGCAGGCTGCCGCTGACGCTGTCCACACAACGTTGCGGAGCCACCCACAGCTCGATGTGCTGGTTGTTGGCTTCGGTCATCAAGTTAAAGCGGCCGTCGCCGATCTGCTCTTCTACATAAGGTACGGCCAAAGGAGGCTGGCCTTCACGTTCCAGCACCATGCCCTTGGCGGTGACGTTCATCGCCCAGGCCGGCTTGTGGCCGTTGGCGCGCAGGATCATGCGTTTGAAATCGGGGTCGTCGCAGGCCGAGGTCGACCGTTCGACACGGTAGAGCTGTTGCAACTCCACTTCGCCCTGAGTGCCGGTGGCGACGCCCGAAAACTTACCGCGCAGGTCGGCAAACAGCGCACCTTGCTGGCCGGCCAGGGAGGCGGCTTCCTGCAGGATGCTGGTGCCGCCGGTGTCCTTGACCACGTAGTTACGTTGGTCGTGGCACGCTTGGAACAACAGTTTGTCGCCTACGGCTGTGAGTTGGCCCTGCATGCGGGTCAGCCCAACCGTAGACGGCTTGGCCGGCTCGCTCTCGAAGACCTGACACGCGGTTAGAAAGGGAAGCAAAGCACACAAAGCAAAGGTACGGGCGGCACGCATTATCGGGGTCTCCAGGCAAGTGCCGCCACGTTACGCAGGCTGGCGGTGCATCACAACCCCGCTGTCCCGCTTCAGGTAATTCTTACAACCCTTACATTCAGCCAACCATAAATGTCTGGCCGGTCTGTAGGCCTTCTACGCTTTTAGCGTAGGCCAAGGCCACGTCAGCGCCCGGAGCCGGCTTATAGCCTCGGAAGTAAGGTGCGTAGCTGCCCATGGCCTCTTCCAGCACTGTGGGGCTCACGGAGTTGATGCGCAGGCCTCGTGGCAATTCGATCGCTGCCGCTTTGACAAACGCATCGAGTGCGCCATTGACCAGTGCCGCAGAAGCGCCAGTCCGAATCGGATCACGGTTGAGAATGCCACTGGTGAAGGTGAACGAGGCGCCGTCGTTAGCGTACTCGCGGCCGATCAGCAGCAGGTTTACCTGGCCCATCAGCTTGTCACGCAGGCCAAGTTCAAAGTCGTTTTCGCTCATATCACCCAGCGCCACGAAATTCACGCTACCGGCCGCGCAGATGAGGGCGTCGAATTTACCGGTTTGCTCAAACAACCTGCGGATTGACGCGCTGTCGCTGATATCCACTTGGAAGTCGCCGCTGGTGCGGCCGATGCTGATCACTTCATGACGCTGAGCCAGTTCGGCCTTGACTGCCGAGCCGACGGTGCCACTCGCGCCAATCAATAGGATTTTCATGGTGCTGTTCCTCCAGTGATAAGTGAGGGCTCAGTCTAGGGTGGCTTTTTCGCTGGATAAACGTGGTAATAGGCAACCTTTGGTTTTCAAATGGAAACAATCCATGAGCGAGATGGATGACCTGGCGGCCTTTGCCGTACTGATCGAAGCCGGCAGTTTTACGGTGGCCGCCGAGCAACTGGGCTGCAGTAAGGGCCAGTTATCCAAGCGTATCTCCCAGCTGGAAGCGCAGTTTTGTGTGGTGTTGTTGCACCGCACCACCCGCAAGCTCAGCCTGACCGCTGCCGGCGCGGCGTTGTTGCCACAGGCCCAGGCATTGGTGGTGCAGGTGGAACGTGCGCGTCAGGCACTGGCGAGGCTCAAGGACGATCTGGCCGGGCCGGTGCGTATGACGGTTCCCGTTTCATTAGGCGAAACTTTCTTCGATGGCTTGTTGCTGGAATTTTCCAAGCAGTACCCTCAGGTGCAGATCGAGATTGAACTCAACAACAGCTATCGAGACCTCGCGCGTGATGGATTCGACTTGGGGGTGCGTTCGGGTGCGATTGAAAACGAGCGCCTGGTGGCCAAGCCTCTGCTGGCCTGGCATGAGATGACTTGCGCCAGCCCCGCCTATCTGGAGCAGCACGGCGAACCGCTGACCCCGGCGGATCTTGCGGCGCACACCTGCTTGCTCAACAGCCACTACAGCGGCCGCGAGGAGTGGCTGTATCACCAGCAGCACGAGTTGTTGCGGGTCAGGGTAAGCGGCACCTTTGCCTCCAACCATTACAACTTGCTGAAGAAGGCAGCGCTGGTAGGCGCTGGTATTGCCCGGTTGCCGTCCTACGTGCTGCCGACGGAACTGGCCGACGGTCGATTGCGCTGGTTGCTGCGTGACTATCAGACTCGAAGCCTGCCGATGTACCTGGTTCACCCTTATCAAGGTGGCCTGCCCAGGCGCACCCAGGTTCTGGCCGACTACTTGGTGGAGTGGTTCAAGCGCAGCGGCGAGGCGTTGGATCGTCTCTAACGGTAGCGGCGGGCGATCAAGTGGTCGATGGACAAGCAACCAGGGCCCTTGGCAACCAATAGCAACAGCAGCGCAAGCCAAGTGCCGTGGGTGGGGTAGGCGTCCGGGTACACGAACAATTGAATGACCAACGTCATGCCAATCAAGGCCAGGGCTGAGAAGCGCGTGGCGAACCCCACCAATATCAGCACCGGGAAAAAGTGCTCTGCAAACGCCGCCATGTG
The DNA here is from genome assembly GCF_052938085.1 of Pseudomonas sivasensis. Classification (NCBI taxonomy): domain Bacteria; kingdom Pseudomonadati; phylum Pseudomonadota; class Gammaproteobacteria; order Pseudomonadales; family Pseudomonadaceae; genus Pseudomonas; species Pseudomonas sivasensis. Next base: position 4,729,497 of record NZ_CP176442.1, on the reverse strand, counting down.
CGCGGCCACTTCCGGCGATATCAACGGCACGTGGTACTCACTGCGAAACAGCGGCAGTGTCGAGGCGGCGAGTGAGGGTTCACCGAGTTGGAACGTGCCGCTGACCAGATCGATGGCGAAGCCTTCTACTTTGGTTTGCCCGGATTTCCAGAACACTGCCGCGATGGAAAAGCGCGCAATAAACGCGATCAGGCTGTAGGGGATTTTCTCGAAAAGAACGATGGCCTGTTTGATCCGGCACGAAGGGCTAGTGTTCATGGCGATACCTTTTGTTCTGGGAGCAAGTGAGTGATGGCGTCGTGGTTGATCAGCAGTGACAGACACTGGTGCAGGTCGAACTCGGCGCAGGCTTTAAGCGCATCCGCCACGGCCATTTCCAATGCGGCGCCGTGGTTCAGGCTATTGATAAAAGCGACAGCGCCGCCGTCGACGGCGAAGACCTTGACGATCAACCCCTGGCGCAGCACCAATGCACTTTGGGCTTTGTAAGGATCAAGAGTGGCCAAGGCGCCCTCGGTCTGGTGCGCCGCCCATACCGCAACCACGGCGTAGGCTGAGTTCAAAGCGGCAAGGGATGGGTGCAGCCGTAGGCGCAATGCCCCCAGCTCCGTTTGGGCCTGCAGCTGTTGCAGGGCGTCTTGCTGACTCACCGCCGGCGTATCTGCCGCGTGATAGGCACGAACCCGCAAGCGTTCCAAGCGGGCCACGTCGGCCAGATAAGGCACACTGGAGGCCGGATCGAAACCCTGGATGAAGTCGGCGAATGTGCTGCCGTAGTCACTGATCAGTGGGCTGGTAGGCGGGTGCGCCTGGACGTAAACGCCGACCATGGCGCGGAAAAACTCATCGCCTACCAATTGCACTGTCACGGGATAGGCCGATGCCAGTGCATTGATCAATGAGCTGTGAACATTGTTGCGATATACCGCAAAGCGACTGGCCGGGTCGGCACCGTTACTGCTGAACAGGCCGTCCGGGCAGGGCAGGTCGGGTGCCAGCAAGGCGCTGGTGAAGGCGTCGTGACGGCTCATGGGCGGACCTGCGATAAATAGTGCTCGGCCTGTTGGGCTTCAGCGTGCAAAACGTTAAAGGCCGGCACGTGGTTGTCACGTTCAATGAGCGTGGCGACCGGGCCAGTTCGTGTGAGCACCTGTTCGTACAGTTGCCATACGGCGTTGTTGATGGGGGCACCATGGTCATCGATCAGCAGGCGATCACCCAGGTTGTCGGTGTCCTCGCCAAAGCCGGCCAGGTGAATCTCGCCCACCGCGTGCAACGGCAGGGCGTCGATGTAAGTGAGCGGGTCGCGCTGGTGGTTGATACACGACACGTAGGCATTGTTCACATCCAGCAGCAAGCCACAGCCAGTGCGGCGGATGGTCTCGCTGATGAAGTCGGTCTCGTCCAGGGTAGAGCGCTGGAACTGCAAATAGGTCGATGGATTCTCTAGCAGCATGGGCCGCTTGAGTGTGCTCTGCACTTGGTCGATGTGTTCGCATACCCGGTTCAGCGTGTCTGCGTCGTAGGCCAGGGGCAGTAAGTCATTGAGAAACACCGGGCCGTGGCTGGACCAGGCCAAGTGTTCGGAAAAGGAGTGGGGGTGGTAGCGTTCGATCAGCGTTGCCAGGCGCGCCAGGTGCTCACGGTTGAGCGGGCCTTCGCCGCCGATGGACAGGCCCACGCCGTGCAGCGACAGCGAGTACTGTTGGCGAATCAACCCTAGGTAGTGATGAAACGGGCCGCCGGCCACCATGTAGTTTTCGGCGTGTATTTCAAAAAAACCGACATCGGGAAGGGTCTGGAGCACTTCGGTGAAGTGCTCGCTCTTCAGCCCCAGCCCGGCCCGACAGGGGAGGCCGGGCGCCTGAGCGTTTGAGACCGTGTGCTGGCGTGAAAGCGTCATGATCCGTACTCAGGCTGTGCAGGGTTTCACGACTTGGCGGTGAAGGCAGCTTCCTGGCCGAAACCGGTCGGCGAGGTGGAGCTGGGGGTTTGGGTGCAGGTGCCGGCGGGGACCAGTTTCCAGGCGTTGGCCTGATCCTTGGTTTTCGAGCTGCCGGCACAGGAGGTGCCTGCGCCTGCGGCGCAATCGTTCTTACCGGCTTCAGCGACGCCGAAGCATTTTTGCATGTCGTCGGCGGCGTGGACGGTGCTGGTCAGAGCGGAGAGGCTCAAGGCAGAACTCAGGGCGAGGACGAGGGACGCGGCGGACAGTTTGGTCGTCATGGTGTTTCTCCAGCAGTGGCTGAGTGGGCAGGCTTGATTGCCTGCATGCACCACTAGAGAAGGGAGGATTGAGTTCGTTACAAAGGCAGTTGAAAAACTTTCAAACGGTGCAAAACAAATGTGGGAGGGAGCTTGCTCCCGATCGCGGACTATCAGTCACATGCTCTGTGCCTGATATGCCGCCATCGGGAGCAAGTTCCCTCCCACATTTAGATACGGTGTATTCAGCAACCGTCTCTTAGCCGCCCAAGTACGCCTCGCGCACCTTCGGATCCGTCAGCAACTGCTCGCCAGTGCCCTGCATCACCACACGACCGTTTTCCAGTACATAGGCGCGGTCGGCGATTTTCAGCGCCTGGTTGGCGTTCTGTTCCACCAGAAACACGGTCACACCGTCTTTGCGCAGCTGTTCGATGATGTCGAAAATCTGCTGGATGATGATCGGTGCCAGGCCCAGGGACGGTTCGTCCAGGAGCAACAGCTTGGGCTTGCTCATCAGCGCCCGGCCGATGGCGAGCATTTGCTGCTCGCCGCCGGACATGGTGCCGCCGCGCTGACTGAAGCGCTCCTTGAGCCGGGGGAACAGGTGCAGCACCTTGTCCATTTGCTCCTGGTAGTCGCCCTTGTCGGTGAAGAACCCGCCCATGGCCAGGTTTTCTTCGACGGTCAGTCGCGAGAACACGCGGCGGCCTTCCGGCACCACCGCAATGCTCTTGCGCATGATCTGCGAAGACTGCTGGCCCACCAGTTCTTCACCCATGTAGCGGATGCTCCCGCTGTGGGCCTGTGGCGAACCGCACAAGGTCATCAACAAGGTGGACTTGCCGGCGCCGTTGGCGCCGATCAGGGTCACGATTTCACCCTGGCGTACTTCCACATTGACGCTGTGCAGGGCCTGGATCTTGCCGTAGAAAGTGGAAACGTTTTCGAATTGCAGCATTTTACGCTTCCCCCAAATAGGCTTTGATCACTTCAGGATTGTCGCGGATCTGCTCCGGCGTCCCGTCGGCCAGGGGCGTGCCCTGGTTGATCACCACGATGTGGTCGGAAATGCTCATGACCAGTTTCATGTCGTGTTCGATCAACAGCACCGTGGCGTTGTTTTCTTCACGCAGCACACCGATCAGCGCCTTGAGATCTTCAGTTTCCTTTGGGTTCAGGCCGGCGGCTGGTTCGTCGAGCATGAGGATCCGCGGGCGGGTCATCATGCAGCGGGCGATTTCCAGGCGACGTTGCTGACCGTAGGCCAGGGTGCCGGCGGGACGGTTGGCAAACTCGGTGAGGTTGACCTTGTCCAGCCAGTACTCCGCGTATTCCATGGCCTCGCGCTCGCTTTTGCGAAACGCCGGGGTCTTGAACAGGCCTGCAAAGAAGTTGGTGTTCAGGTGACGGTGTTGGGCGATCAACAGGTTTTCGACCGCCGTCATGTCTTTGAACAACCGCACGTTCTGGAAGGTACGCACCACGCCCTTGCGGGCGATCTCGTGACCGGCCAAACCCTGGATCGGCTGGCCGTCCAGCAGGATGCTGCCACCGCTTGGCTTGTAGAAGCCGGTGAGGCAGTTGAACACCGTGGTCTTGCCGGCGCCGTTGGGGCCTATCAATGCAACCACCTGTTTCTCTTTCACGGTCAGGGCCACGCCGTTGACCGCCAGCAAACCGCCAAAGCGCATGCTCAGATTTTCGACTTTCAGGATCTCGCGGCTCATTTGCGCAGCTCCATGTGTGGACGTTGCATGGGCAGCAGACCTTGAGGACGCCAGATCATCATCAGCACCATCATGGCGCCGAACATCAACATGCGGTATTCGCTGAACTCACGCATCATTTCTGGCAGCAGGATCATCACGATCGCGGCCAGGATCACGCCCAGTTGCGAGCCCATGCCGCCCAATACCACGATGGCAAGGATGATCGCCGACTCGATAAAGGTGAACGACTCCGGTGTCACCAGGCCTTGGCGCGCGGCGAAGAAGCTGCCGGCAAAACCGGCGAACGCAGCACCCAGGGTGAAGGCGGAGAGCTTGATGATGGTCGGGTTCAGACCCAGGGCGCGGCAGGCGATTTCATCTTCGCGCAACGCTTCCCAAGCACGGCCGATTGGCATGCGCAGCAGGCGGTTGATCACGAACAATGCCGCCAGCGCCAGCAACAGCGCCACCAGGTACAGGAACACCACTTTGCTTACCGGGTTGTAGGCAATCCCGAAGTACTCGTGGAAGGTCTGCATGCCTTCGGCAGCGGTGCGGTCGAACGACAGCCCGAAGAACGTTGGCTTGGGGATGCTGCTAATGCCGTTGGGGCCGCCGGTGATGTCCGTGAGGTTACGCAGGAACAGACGAATGATCTCGCCGAAACCCAGGGTCACGATGGCGAGGTAGTCACCGCGCAGTCGCAGTACCGGGAAGCCCAGCAGAAAGCCGAACGTGGCCGCCGCCATGCCGGCCAGCGGCAGGCAGATCCAGAAGCTCCAGCCCAGATAGTGCGAGAGCAGCGCGTAGGTGTAGGCACCCACGGCGTAGAAACCCACATAACCCAGGTCGAGCAGGCCGGCGAGGCCCACCACGATGTTCAGGCCCAGGCCCAGCAACACGTAGATCAGGATCAGGGTGGCGATGTCTACGGCACCGCGCGAGCCAAAGAACGGCCAGATCAGCGCGGCCACGATCAGGCCGATGATGATGTAGCGCTGGGTGCGCGGCAGGGTCAGGAATTGGCTGACCTTAGGCGATACCAACGGACCACGGTTGCTCTTGAACAGAGCGCCGACCTGCTGGGTGAACAGCACACGCAGGAACATCAGCACCGAACACAGGGCGATGATGGTCAGGGTCACGGGACCGGTGCCATGCACTTCCAGGTTGATGCCGACAATGCTCAGCTTGAGGCCGAGTACCGGGAAGGCCACGGCCCACACCAGCAAGGCGCTGAAAAACGCCGATTTAAGATATCTGCTCATACTTTCTCAACCTCCGGACGGCCCAGGATGCCGGTCGGACGGAACAACAGCACCAGAACCAACAGGCCGAACGCCACGACGTCCTTGTACTGGTCGCCGAAGATATCGGCACCAAACGCCTCGGCCACACCCAGCACCAGCCCGCCGAGCATCGCGCCCGGGATACTGCCGATGCCGCCCAATACCGCTGCGGTAAAAGCCTTGAGGCCTACCAGGAAACCGGCGTTGGGGTTGATTACGCCGTACTGCATGCTCAGCAGTACCGCCGCGACGGCTGCCAGCGCAGCACCGATCACGAAGGTCAGGGCGATGATGTTGTTGGTGTTGATGCCCAACAGGTTGGCCATCTTGATGTCTTCGGCACAGGCCCGGCAGGCGCGCCCCAGACGGGAGCGGGAGATGAACAGGGTCAGGCCCAGCATGGCCACCAGCGTGACGACGAAGACCAGGATTTGCATGTAGGAAATCAGCACTTCTTCCGCACCACCTGGGCCAAAGGAGAAGCTCCCCGGAATCAGGTTCGGGATGGATTTATCCTTGGAGTCCTGAGACAGCAATACGGTGTTCTGTAGGAAAATCGACATGCCGATGGCGGAAATCAGCGGGATCAAACGGTTGCTGCCACGCAAGGGACGGTAGGCAACGCGCTCGATACTGTAGCCATAGGCACTGGTTACGACGATCGACGCAAGGAACGCGGCGGTCATCAACAGCGGCAGGGAGTGGATACCCATCATGGCCAGCCCGGCAAGGGCGATGAAGGCCACGTAGGAACCAATCATGTACACCTCGCCATGGGCGAAGTTGATCATTCCAATGATGCCGTAAACCATTGTGTAGCCAATGGCTATCAAGGCATAGGTGCTGCCAATGGTCAGGCCATTAACCAGCTGTTGGAAAAAATGATAGATCTCAGGCATTACAGCGCTCCTAAAAACCCGATACGCATTTCACTGGTGGAGTCATGTTCCGGCCCTGTGCTGTGTTCTGTGAGCACATTTGCACAAAGCGTTTGCCAGCGAACCGCTGGTGACGGTTTTAAGATTTTCAGGTGAGCCAGCGCCCGGATCGCGGGTGACAGGCCCATAAACCTCGTAAAACAAAGCCCACTGCTCTCACAGTGGGCTTGTTGGACCAGTAACGCCTGGCTTACTGAGGGGAAACTTCGGTTTTTGGTTTGCCGAAGTGCCATTCGTAGACCACGAACTTGAAGTCCTTCAGGTCGCCCTTGGCGTCGAAGCTCAGCTCGCCGGTAGGGGTCTTGAAGGTGCCCGCGTGGATGGCGGCAGCCACTTTGGCGGTGTCTTCGCTCTTGGCAGCGGTAATACCGCCGGCGATGACTTCAATGGCCGAGTAGGCCGGGAACACGAACGGACCGGTTGGGTCCTGCTTGTTCTTGGTGAACTCTTCAACGATGGCTTTGTTGGCCGGGTCGGTGTCGAAGGATTTCGGCAGGGTCACCAGCAGGCCTTCGGAAGCGCCTTGGGCGATTTGCGAGATGGAGTCGTTGCCGACGCCTTCAGGGCCCATGAACTTGGCGTTCAGGCCTTTTTCCTTGGCTTGGCGCAGGATCAGGCCCAGCTCAGGGTGGTAGCCGCCGTAGTAAACGAAGTCGACGTTGGCTTGTTTGAGTTTCTGGATGATCGAGGAGAAGTCTTTGTCACCAGCGTTCAGGCCTTCGAAGACGGCAACTTTGGTGCCTTTTTCTTCCAGGGTCTTTTTGACGGCGGTGGCGATGCCCTCGCCGTATTGCTGTTTGTCGTGCAGGACGGCAACGATTTTAGGCTTCACGTGGTCGGCGATGTAGTTGCCGGCCGCTGGGCCTTGGGCGCTGTCGAGGCCGATGGTACGGAAGATCAGCTTGTAACCACGGGCGGTGATTTCCGGGCTGGTGGCCGCCGGGGTAATCATGATCACGCCTTCGTCTTCATAGATGTCGGACGCTGGCTGAGTGGAGCTGGAGCAGAGGTGACCGACCACGAACTTAACGCCGTCGTTAACCACTTTGTTGGCGACAGCCACGGCTTGTTTAGGGTCGCAAGCGTCGTCGTATTCCTTGGCTTCAAGCATTTTGCCGTCGACGCCGCCTTTGGCGTTGATGTCGGCGATAGCTTGCTTGGCACCCATGAATTGCATGTCGCCGTATTGCGTTACAGGACCAGTCTTTGGACCGGCGATGCCGATCTTGATGGTGTCAGCTGCGAACGAATGGCCGGCAACCCCAGCCAGGACCATAGCGGCAAACAGTTTGGAAATCTGCTTAGTAGCCTTATTCATAGTGCTCCACTCTTACTGTTGTATTTTTTATAGTTCTAGCGGCCTTGTGAGCTGCAGAACCGGATCAGATATCTCGGATATCCCCCGGCAGTGCCCTGGCAACTGTACCGGTACAGTGTAGAGCGCCGGTTCATCGCTTGAAAAGCTGGCTGCTGGGGGCAAAACCTTGGCGTGTCGCTTAAATGAAAGAAAAAGACAGAATTGCGGCGGGGTGATGCCAGAGTTTCGGGCAATCCTTGGCTTTCCTGACACTTTCTATCGATGACTCATTTGCAACTGGGTTTTTCTACCTCGGTCGCGACGTTATGATTGCGCCGATTTTTTCCCAAGGTGAATTCCCATGACGCAAGAACCTAGCACCCTCTATGCCAAGCTGCTCGGTGAAACCGCCGAAATTTCCTGGAAGGAGCTTGAACCGTTCTTTGCCAAGGGTGCCCTATTGTGGGTCGACACCGGCTTGGATTTGATCGAAGCCGCCGAGGGAATGGCCGAGGACAACCGTGACAAAGTCGCTGCCTGGCTGGCCTCGGGTAGCCTGGGCGAAGTGTCTGCGACGCGGGCATTGGACCTGGTGGAGCGTGACCCGAGTTTGTGGGCGGTGGTGGTTTCGCCGTGGATATTGATCCAGGAAAGGGCGGTGCAATAGAGGTGAGCACTAAAACGGTGCGTGTTTTTCCGTGGCAAAAGTGTGTAGCCGAGTAACCGCAGATACGGTGATGGCATCTTGCCGTGGAGAAAGGTCACAGCTCAGGGTGACGTGCGCGTCATGGGAACAGTTATCTTGCGAGCGAATAGGCGGGAGAATTGTTTCTCAGTGTGAATAAAGCGTAGCGGCCGTCAGATCATGACATGGGAAAGGGTGAATTCCGGTAAAGTTCGCCGCTTGTCACCCGGAGCTCGTCATGCCGTCAGCGCTGCCCCCTTTAGCCAAGTCCTCGCACCAGCTGCTTTACCTTATTTACGGTAATCAGGACGTTTATCGGCGCGAAGCCAAGTTCAGTATCCTCACTGCCTTGTCCCAGCTCAAAGCGGGCGAGTCGTTGTGCATCCGTGTCATGACCGATCGCCCCCAGAATTACTTCGGCTGGCCGGTTGAGACCATCACCTTGGACGAGCAGACCCTGACCCAATGGCAGGGTGAAAACGGCTATGCCCACCGCCGCAAGGCGTGCGCGATTGCCCACGGGCTTGCGCTTGCGGACAAGACCCTGTTCGTTGACACCGACACCCTGTTTCTCAAATCCCCCCATCGCGTGCTTGAGCTGATCGAGCCGGGCCAGTACGTGATGGATGGCTTCGAATACGACTGGAGCTACGTGTGCAAGCGTCCTGACTACCTCAAGTTGGGCGAGCACCTACAGGCCCATGGCATCTCTGCCGATAACAGCTTCAAGCTCTACAACAGTGGCCTGTGCGGTGTCCGCGCCAGTGATGCGCCGCTGCTCGAAGCGTCCATCTGCCTGATCGACGAGTGGACCCAGCACTCGTTCGATATCCACACCATCGAGCAAATCGCGATTTCCTTTGCGATGCGCGAACAGAAGGTGCGCGAGGCGTGCAAGTTCGTGCATCACTACTATGCCGACAAGCGCTTCTTCCATGCCATGCAGGCGCACTTCTTCGCCCAGCACGGTGAGGTATTCGGCCCTGAGCTGGTAGCGCGTTGCCTTGATGTGCCGCGGGTCAAGCCGGTGCCCTCGCCCTGGCAGCGACTGCGCATCAAATGGAAGCTGCGCAATCAGTGCAAGCGTGTCAAAAAGGTCGGCCGCGATCTGCTCTACGGCAGTTCGGCGCCCGAGCATCCGTACTACGACGTGTGCCGACATGGCTGGTGGGAATCGGCTTCCCGGGAGATTCGCGGCTGGGATGAGGCGGAGCAGCAGCGGTTTTTCGGCGCGAAAGACGCCGGCTGGCCGAAGCATATTCCCCGGCCTACCAAGCGCGCTGACGAACAAACCATCCTCGCGTTCCTGCGCCAGCGCATGACGCAATGACGTTGCGACGGCGCCACGCGGCGCCGTCGCACAGTATCAGGCCGTCTTGCCGGTATGGTTATTCAACGAAATAACCTTGGTCTTGCCGATACGGTGACGATAGATCTCACGCAGGTACTTGATCGCTTTCTTCACGCAGTCCCGTGACAGGCGAATGTCATTGATCGATACGAACTTGTCTTTGTCGTTGATCAGCTCCCGGTACTTCTTCTCATACATCGGTTTGATCGCGTACCAGTTGGTGTCGAGGATCTTGGCCGGGTTTTCAAACTCGTTGAGCAGCTCGTCGATACGGTCTTCGTCGAAGTCCTCGTGGATGATGAAATCCAGGATCGAGTTGTCCAGCGTGTCATCGAAGCGGTACGGATTGCGCGCGAAGCAACGCTTGATAAACGCCACGATCAGCGTCAGGAAGTCATCCGACAGGCAGGGGCTCTTGGCAATCAGGGTGGTCAGCGACAGGTTGGCCGACGCGCCGATGACCAAGGCGTAGCGCTTGAGCGTGGTATTGGGGAACAGGCTGTTGAGGTGAGTCTTGAGCCTGTTCAGGTCCATGTAGGACAGTTTGTAGTCCTTGGGCAGCGAGACGATGGACACCACCGACGAGCAGTTCTTGAAGAAGTGCAGGTCGTGCAGCGCCGCTGCGTCATAGCCGGAATTCTTGTACTGCTCCAGGGACGCTTTGTAGCGCTTGGACTCGATTGGCAACAGGCTGATGCCTTCGATGGCCTGGGTGACCTTATTGAAGTGCGGCAGGTCGATGGAGCGGAAGAACAGATCGTCGATATTCAGGCGCTGGGGCTCCTTCTCGAAGACTTTGAACTTGTCATTTGAAGGAACCGGTGTTTCCGGAACCACGGACTCAGCGTAGGCAATCGCCACCGGGCCGGCCAGGCTCATGAATAGGTCATTGGCGTCCAGGCGAATGGTTTCGCCGATGTCGATACCGGCGCGACGGAAGTAGTTCTGGTCGTAGTCGGTGGTCACGGCCTGGGCGGTGAGGATGTTGAAGATCTGCTGGGAGATGTACTGGTTGGCGTGTTTTTCCATGGCATTGACGTCAATGTTCTGGATGTTGCCGTCATCGCTTTCTTCGGCATAGCGCATGATGTCGTTGGAGATCAGCATCATCGCGTTCCATGGGCGGATACGCCCCTTCACGCTGGCTTCGCTGCTGTCTTCGTTGTCAAAGTTGTACGAGAAGTCCCACTCTTCCGAAAGGTATTTGCACAGCAGCCGGCCGGCGTTGATGTGCAGCGCCTCGGACATTTCACTGCGGTGATCGGAAATGTTCGGCAGCACACAAATACCGCTGGTGAAGATCGGCTCGAAGACGAAAGCATGGCCGCTTTTGCTGTCGTGCTCGTCGGCGGGCTTGGTGTCGAAGGTCTTGTTCATGTACGAGTGCTGCTGGGCCAGGCCGAATTCCGAGGCCATGCCTGAGCCGGTACCGCCACCGGCGCTGAAGATCGAGAAGTACAGGCGCGACTGATTGGCCTTGATGCCGCAGGAATCGATCAGGTACGAATGGATCATCTTCCAGTCGGGGCTGGAAAAGCGCTGGGTGTCTTTGTTGAGGATGATCTTCGCCAGGTATTGGCCGAGGATCGGCGCGTTACCGGCGCCACCGGCATGGACTTCGGAGAGGTCCATGATTTTCATCTTGCTGTAGTCGCGCAGGAAGCCGCTTTTTTCGCCCTTGCGTGAGAAGCGAATACGCCCGGCGATGTCCTTGTCCAGGTCGCCGAGCATCACCAACGGCTCCACCAGGAACACCGGCTTGCTGGCCTTGCCGCCGCCCAGGCGCAGGTTATTGCGGATCCACTGGGCCGGACTGTAACCCTTGTCCAACGACTTATCTTCGTTGCTGAACTCGTTCAGGTAGAACTTGCGCGCGTTGTACACCAACTCCGCCACGTCCAGCGCAATGTTCGAACCGCAGCGGCCCAGGCCGATCAGGCATACCGACGGAAACTCTTGCTCGCTGCGCTGCTCGCCGTCCACTTCCAGATGAGGCGGGCGTGGAAACACCATGTCGCGCAGGCCATCGAGGTTATCGAGGATACGGTCGGTATTGGTTTCGGTGAAGTACAGGTATTGCTGGGTGGACAGCGGGCGGGCAGTGGTCAATGACGTTGAACCTGAGGGCTTCTGCGCAGGCGCTGCGAGCAACACGTCGGATACCACGGTGGCAGAGTTATTTTTAGAAGTCATTGTGCGCCATGTGCCTGGGCGGATGGCTGGAAAGAATCAAAGGGCCATCACGGAATGGGAGTTCGCGACTTTGCAGTGCGTCCTTGTCCGGGACGATCGGGCTGACCCCGTGTTCTCAGGGAAAACCTGGCCGGACTCTGATGAATCGGCCGTTCGTCGGGAATCTTTAGATGAATGATGGCGAAATGCCAAGGAATCGGCGTCAGCGAATTGGCCTCACGATAGAGGTGGGCCCAGGTCGGCCCGGGGCAGGTTCTCTCGGCGCGATGGTGTCTTTGGTGGCTGCCATGCTCAACGAATAAAGCGGGTTGCGTATGTCGATGCCCTGCATAACGCTGATGATGTCACTGGCGGCCACTGCTGGGCTCAGCAGGTAACCCTGGACGTAATCACAGCCGTGTTGGAGCAGCAGTTCGAACTGGGCATGGGTTTCCACGCCTTCGGTTACCACCTGCAGGTGCAGGGTATGGGCCATGCCGATAATCGCCTGGACGATCTCGATATCGGCGGTCGATTTGGGAATGTCCTGGATGAACGAACGATCAATCTTCAACGTGTTGAGCGGTAGGCGCTTGAGGTAAGCGAGGGAGGAGTAGCCGGTGCCGAAATCGTCGATGGCCAGCGACACGCCCAGCGAACGTATTTGCCGCAACAGCGCCAGGGTGCTGCTGATGTTGCCCATCAGCGCATTTTCAGTCACTTCCAGCTCCAGGCGATTAGCGCCGATCCCGCTGAAGCGCAGGGCGTCTTCTATCTCATCTGCCAGCTCATCGCGGGCCAGGTTCAGGGCCGAGCAGTTCACCGCCATGGTCAGGTCGGTATAGCCTCGGTCGGTTAGCAGGCTCAAGTCATGGCAGGCCTGGCGCAGTACCCAGTGGTCGAGGTCGGCGATCAGTCCGTTGCTTTCGGCAATGCCGATAAATCGGTCCGGGGCCAGCAGCCCATGTTGCGGATGCTGCCAGCGCACGAGGGCCTCCAGGCGCGTGACCTTGCCCAATTTCATGTCAAAGATCGGTTGGTAGAACAGCACCAGTTGGTTCTGGGCGCGCAAGGCGCTGCGCAGTTCTTCTTCCAATTGCAGTTCGAGGAAGGCCCGGGTCTTCAGGTTGGAACTGAAGAAGTTCAGGCTGTTACGCCCCGTATCCTTGGACTGGTAAAGCGCCAGGTCGGCGGTCTTGAGCAGCTCTTCGCAGGTCAGGCCATCGTCGGGAAACAGGCTGATGCCGATGCTGGTGGTCATTACCATGCGGCGGCCGGCCAGTTCGATGGGCTCTTTCATTTTCTGCATGATGCGCTGGGCTAGGTGCCGCGCTTCGTCGCGGTGGTGGACGCTGATCAGGATGCAGAACTCATCGCCGCCAAACCGGGCGACCACGTCTGCATGGCTGCGCACCGAGCCTTTGATATGGCTGGCGAGTACGGTGAGCAATTGATCGCCGGCGTCATGACCGAGGCTGTCGTTGATGCGCTTGAAGTGGTCGATGTCCAGGAAAATCACGGCCATCATGCCGTTTGAAGCGGTTTTTTCGGCGATTTTCTCCGCAAAGATCTGATTGAAACCCCGGCGATTGAGCAGGCTGGTCAGGGCATCGTAATGGGCTACCTGTTGTAGAGAGGCGCGCGCCTGGTCCAGTTCGCTAAGCAGTGCGTTGACCCGACGCAGGTCGCGTTCCTTGTGCTGCAGTTTCTTGTCCGCCAGAGCAGCGCTGATGCTGCTGCCGATTACCAGCAGGGTGATCACGGCGACCGACAGTCCCAATTGGATCGGGTTGTTGTCCAGCGGCAATGAAAGGTCGGCACCCGTGGGCACGATCAATTGCGTCGCGGCCATGCCGGTAAAGTGCATGCTGAGAATGCCCGCGCCCAGCACCAGGCTAGCGGCGTATTTGAGCAGTTGATGAAATACCCCGGTGCCGGTGCGCAGGTAACTCGACAGCAATAACGCGGCCAGGCTGGCGCCCATGGCGATGCCCACAGAGGCGAGGAACAGCCCCGACTCGAAATACATCTGAGCCTGGGAGCGCATGGCTGACATGCCGACGTAGTGCATCAACGCGATGCCAAACCCCATCCAGACCGACGCCAGCACGTATTGGTGGAACCGCAGGTTGGCATGACTGAGGGTTTTCATGGCGAACAACGAGGCGATCAGGGCGATCAGCAGCGAGGCGAACGTTGTAATCAGTTCGTAGTGAATCGCAATGGGGGCCTGGAAGGCCAGCATGCTGATGAAGTGGGTAGACCAGATGCCACCCGCCAGGCAGCCGGCACCCAGCCAGCGCCAGTGGCGGCGTGCGGTGGGATCTTCGACATGGCCAACGCGTTCAGCCATGTCCAGGGTGCCGAACCCCGCCGCACAGGCCACCAGATAGGCCAGCAACACCAGGAAAGGGTTATGACTGCAATTGAGTAATAAGTGCCCGTTCGCTGGAAGATCGGTAAAGAAGTGCAGACCCAGCCATTCCATAGCATGTCCCGTCATAGCGTCACGTCACAGCCTGCGGCAATGACCTATGGGGTCGAGTATAGAAGCCTCGAAGGATTTGCCAGGGATAATGGCACTTTGCTCTGAATGATTTTGGCATGCCACCCATAGCGATTAATGCTAAGCGCTGATGGGCAGTTCCAATTCGAACGGCGCTTGCAACGGCGGCAAGCCAAATGCGGCGCGGGCTGCATCGCAGTCGACGTTCTGTTCGCCCTGACTCCACGACGCATCGAACTCTCGGCAGGGGCTTGAACGCTGCTCATATATTGAGCAACTGGTGCCTTTGCCGACTTCACCTTCAAGGCTGCAGCAGCGTGCGGGCTTTTGATCAGTCCCGATCATCGCCACGCGGGTCGGGTTGATCTGCACCACCAGGTCATCCGGCACCGTGCCCCCCGATGAGGCACACTCACCCCAGAAGAAAGACACACGGAAGTGTGAACAGCAGGCACCGCAACTCAGACACGGACTGGCTTCGGACATGGGCGTCATCGATAAGAAAAGTAAGAAGGGGGTGCTGCGGGAAGGCTCGCCATTCTATCCGCGCCATGGCCGTTGGGAAGAGGGTGGCGCACTTATATTTTTGTAGGTGAAGTCCCGCAGCACCGGGTGAAATCATGCCCTATCAGCTTTACGAATCATTACAGACAACCAGAGCTCGCCTGACTATGTTGCAGGTACCGGGCAGGATGCATCGGGCATCGCAGCTCTCATAACAATAAAAGAGACGGACCCATGCAGAACTCGACCCAAGCGGCGAATGCCTGGCGCATTCTGTTCCTGCTGTTTCTGGCCAACCTGTTCAACTTCTTCGACCGCACGATTCCGGCGATCATCATCGAGCCAATCCGCATGGAATGGCACCTGAGCGACTTCCAGCTCGGCATCATCGGCACCGCTTTCACTATCGTCTACGCCATTGCCGGCCTGCCGCTGGGGCGCATGGCCGATACCGGCTCGCGCAGCAAACTCATGGGCTGGGGCCTGTTCGCGTGGAGCGGCCTGACGGCGGTCAACGGCTTGGTCGGCAGTTTCTGGACATTCTTGCTGGTGCGCATGGGTATCGGTATCGGTGAAGCCAGTTATGCGCCTGCCGCCAACTCGCTGATCGGCGATCTGTTCCCGGCGCACCGCCGTGCTCGAGCCATGGGGATTTTCATGCTGGGCCTGCCGCTTGGCCTATTGCTGGCATTCTTTACCATTGGCTGGATGGTCAAGGCCTTCGACAGCTGGCGCGCGCCGTTCTTTATCGCCGCCGTGCCGGGGATGATCCTTGCGGTGTTCATGTTCTATATCAAGGAGCCCAAGCGCGGCGCCGCCGAAACCGTACAAGTCTCCCAGGAACGCGTCGACCGCCCGATTCGCCGCGTACTGGCTGTGCCGACTTTCCTGTGGCTGGTGCTGGCTGGCCTGTGCTTCAACTTTGCCACCTACGCGTGCAACTCGTTCCTGGTGCCGATGCTGCAGCGCTATTTCCTTATGCCACTGCAGGACGCGGCGGTCGCCACTGGCGTCATTGTCGGGTTGACCGGCCTGGTGGGCTTGACCTTGGGGGGCTGGATTGCGGACAAGATCCATCAACGTGTTGCCAATGGCCGGCTGCTGTTTGCGGCGTTCAGCCTGATCATCTCCACTGTGACCACCGCCTGGGCATTGCACGCCGGGCGCATCGAGATCGGCGTGTTTGTGGCCCTGTTCAGTGTGGGCTGGTTGTTTGCGTATAACTTCTACACCTGCGTGTACACCGCGATCCAGGACGTGGTCGAGCCGCGCCTGCGGGCCACGGCGATGGCGTTGTTCTTTGCCGGGTTGTACTTGCTCGGCGGCGGGATGGGGCCGATTGTGGTGGGCGGGCTGTCCGACCACTTTGCCCATTCGGCGATGTATGCCGATGGGGCTGCGCAGATGACCGAGGCTTATAAAGCCGTGGGCTTGCACGACGCCATGTACCTGATTCCGGTGGCGCTGTTTTTGACGATGTTGTTTCTGTTCCAGGCGTCACGCAGTTTTGTGCGTGATGCCAAGCGTATGAAGGAAGGCTTGATGGCGGTTGAGGTGCCGGCTGCGGCAGCGACTGCTTGAAACCGCGGTGATTCCACCGGGGGAAAGCTTCCTCCCACAGTTGACCGAGTTGTCATGTCGACCACTGATCAATGTGGGAGGGGGCTTGCCCCCGATGAAGCCCGCAAAGCCAACGCTGTTCTCCAGCGAATAAAAAAGGCCCGCATTGCGCGGGCCTTCTTGTTCAGCAGGGCAGGGCGGTAATCAACCCGCCACCAACACCCGAATCGCTTCCAGTCGCAGCGCCGCTTTGTCGAGCATGGCCAGGCCTTGTTCGCGTTGATTGCGCAGGGCAACCAACTCACTGTCACGCACGGTCGGGTTGACCGCTTGCAACGCGGTCAGGCGTGCCAGTTCTTCGTCGGTGTCTGCCGCCAGGCGACGCTTGGCCTCGGCCACACGTTCGGCGTGTCGCGGAGTGATCTTCTCTTCACCGGCGTTGATGCGCGGGGTGAGTTGATCGCGCTGGGCTTGCACGAACTTGTTGGCGCTGGCCCGTGGCACGCTTTCCAGCTGGTCGTTCAGGGTTTCGAACGAGACGCGGCCGGACAGGTCGTTGCCGTTGGTATCCAGCAAGCAGCGCAGTGCCGCCGGCGGCAGGTAGCGACCCAGTTGCAGTGCGCGTGGTGCGACGACTTCGCTGACGTAGAGCAGCTCCAGCAGCACGGTGCCCGGCTTGAGCGCCTTGTTCTTGATCAGCGCCACGGCGGTATTGCCCATGGAACCGGACAGCACCAGGTCCATGCCGCCCTGCACCATCGGGTGTTCCCAGGTGATGAACTGCATGTCTTCGCGCGACAGTGCCTGGTTACGGTCGTAGGTGATGGTTACACCTTCGTCGTCGCCCAGGGGGAAGCTGGCGTCGAGCATTTTTTCGCTGGGCTTGAGGATCAGTGCGTTTTCCGAATGGTCTTCGCTGTCGATGCCGAATGCGTCGAACAGGGTTTCCATATAGATCGGCAGGGCGAACTGGTCGTCTTGTTCAAGAATGTCTTCAACCAGCGCATCGCCTTCGCCAGCGCCGCCGGAGTTGAGCTCCAGCAGACGGTCACGACCGGTATGCAGCTCTTGCTCCAGGCGCTCGCGCTCGGCACGGGCTTCGTCGATCAGGGCTTGCCACTCGCCGTCGTCGGCGTTTTCCAGTAGCGGCAGTAGGCGCGGGCCGAACTGATGCTGCAAGGCGTTGCCGGTCGGGCAGGTGTTGAGGAACGCGTTCAGCGCTTCGTGGTACCACTGGAACAGGCGCTCTTGCGGGCTGGTTTCCAGGTACGGCACGTGCAGTTCGATTACATGCTTCTGGCCGATCCGGTCCAGACGACCGATCCGCTGTTCCAGCAGGTCGGGGTGGGACGGCAGGTCGAACAGCACCAAGTGGTGGGAGAACTGGAAGTTGCGGCCTTCACTGCCGATTTCCGAGCAGATCAGCACCTGTGCGCCAAACTCTTCATCGGCAAAGTAGGCGGCGGCGCGGTCACGTTCGAGGATGTTCATGCCCTCGTGGAACACCGTGGCCGGGATGCCGGAGCGCACGCGCAGGGCGTCTTCCAGGTCCATGGCGGTTTCGGCGTGGGCGCAGATCACCAGCACTTTGGTGCGCTTGAGCATTTTGAGCTGGTCGATCAGCCACTCGACGCGCGGGTCGAAGCGCCACCAGCGGTTTTCTTCATCGATGTCCGGTTGCGACTGGAAGCTGACTTCCGGGTACAGCTCGGCGTGTTCGCCCAGCGGCAACTCCAGGTATTCGTCCGGGTTCGGCATTGGGTAGGCGTGCAGCTTGCGCTCCGGGAAACCCTGCACGGCGGCACGGGTGTTACGGAACAGCACGCGGCCGGTGCCGTGGCGGTCGAGCAGCTCACGCACCAAGCGCGCGCTGGCTTCGGCGTCGCCATCGTTGACGGCGGTGAGCAGCGCTTCGCCTTCGTTGCCGAGGAAGCCTTGGATGGTCTTGTGTGCGGTCGGTGACAAGCGGCCCTTATCGAGCAGCTCCTGCACGGCTTCGGCCACCGGGCGATAGTTCTCGCTCTCGGCGCGGAAGGCGTGCAGGTCGTGGAATCGGTTCGGGTCCAACAGGCGCAGGCGAGCGAAGTGGCTGTCCTGGCCCAGTTGCTCCGGGGTAGCGGTGAGCAGCAGTACGCCGGGGATCACTTCGGCGAGTTGCTCCACCAGCGTGTATTCCGGGCTGGCTTTTTCTTCATGCCAGACCAGGTGGTGGGCTTCGTCGACTACCAGCAAGTCCCAGCCGGCGGCGAACAGCGCGTCCTGGGCCTTCTCGTCGTCCACCAGCCATTCCAGTGCAACCAGGGCCAACTGGGTGTCTTCGAACGGGTTCGCGGCATCGCTTTCGATGAAGCGTTCTTCGTCGAACAGCGCAACTTGCAGGTTGAAGCGGCGGCGCATTTCCACCAGCCACTGGTGCTGCAGGTTTTCCGGGACCAGGATCAGCACACGGTTGGCGCGGCCCGACAGCAATTGGCGATGGATCACCAGGCCGGCTTCGATGGTCTTGCCCAGGCCTACTTCGTCCGCCAGCAATACCCGCGGCGCGATACGGTCAGCGACTTCACGGGCGATATGCAGTTGGTGAGCAATGGGTTGCGCACGCACGCCACCCAGGCCCCACAGCGAGGACTGCAATTGGCGGCTGGTGTGTTCCAGGGTGTGGTAGCGCAGCGAGAACCACGCCAACGGGTCGATTTGGCCGGCGAACAGACGGTCGCTGGCCAGTCGGAACTGGATGAAGTTGGAGAGTTGGGTTTCCGGCAGGGTGACCTGCTCGTTCTGCCCATTGAGGCCGTGGTAAACCAACAGACCGTCGACGTCGTCGACTTCCTGAACGGTCATTTTCCAGCCTTCGAAATGGGTGATGGAGTCACCCGGCGAGAACCTCACGCGGGTGAGGGGCGCATTCCGTAGCGCATACTGGCGAGTGTCGCCAGTGGCCGGATAGAGCACGGTCAACAAGCGGCCGTCCTGTGCCAGAACGGTGCCTAACCCCAGCTCTGCTTCGCTGTCACTAATCCAGCGTTGCCCCGGTTGATACTGCTGCGCCATGCTGCCTGACTCCCGCCGTGAAAAAGCCGACTATCTTAACGGAACAAGGCCCTCAGCCAAAGGACTCTGACGAAAACTACTCCGTTTGAGTGCAGGGGCGAGCGCTGAATCGACGGGTGGCGGGCACTTGCGAGTGTCGACTGGGTCACAGGTTGGCGAGTCCGTGCTCAAGTCGTCGCCCGGTCCGCCGACAGCCTGCTGACAGGAGAACAACTATCATGCTGCCACCCATGCTGCCCGTCAGCGTTGTACCGGTTACGTCGCAACTCGACCCGGTCCGCCAGAAACCGGATATTCCGCCCGTGGTCCCTGTGCAAGCGGGCTCCAACGAAAGCACGATCGACCTGAAAAAGGGCGATGCCGAGCAGTCGACCTTTTTGCTGCGCGAGGAACAACGCCGCCAGCAGGAACAACAGAAGCGTCGGCGCGAAGCCGATGAAAACCCGGATCAGCACCTGGCGATCCCGGGCGACCTGCTCAATGCCGACAACACCGTACCGGTCGTGCCGTTGATCGAAGACGCGCCGCGCCAGGGCTTGTGGGTTGACGTCGAAGTTTAAGCGCTCAGTTGCCGCAGGGCTGCCATCAGCGACTTGATGTCGTGATCGTTGTTCAGGGGGCTGACGGAGATTCTTGCAACGCTTGCCAGGCCACGCGCCTGCATATCCAGCGGGGTGTAGCCCATGCCGTTGGCGCCGATATTTATGCGCTTCAATCCCAATTGCCGTTTGAGTTCGAAGGCGTCCCAGCCGGCGAGGTTGAAAGCGATCAGCCCTGATTGAAGCGTGCCCAGTTCATGCAGGGAAATCCCCGGAATCTCACGTAGAGCTTCACGAATTTGCGCGCTGGTCCGTGCGACGCGTTCCCATACGCGCTCAATCCCCAGGTGATTCATCTCGCGCAGCGCATTTCCCAAACCCGCTAACAGCGCGAAGGACACTTCGCTGGTTTCAAAGCGCCTGGCGTCGTCGCGCAGGTCGAAACCGCTTGTGGCCAAGGGGGCAGAAAGCACGTCACGCTGGGCCGGGTCCAGGTGCTGGAGAAAGTCCGGCCGTACATACAGCAGCGCCGTGCCTCGCGGCCCGCGCAGGTGTTTGCGACCGGCCGACTTGAGTACGTCACACTGCAACGCTTGTACATCCACCGGCACTTGGCCGACGGCTTGGCCTGCGTCGACAAAGTAGGGGATGCCATGACGCTTGGCCACTGCGCCGATGGCCTGGGCGGGGTTGATCAGGCCGCCGTTGGCCGGGAGCCAGGTGAGGTCGATCAGCTTTACATGGGCATCGATCATTGACTCCAGCGCCACGGGGCAAACCGCGCCAGTTGCATCGCAGGGAATGACTTCCACCCGTGCACCCGCCTGCACGGCCAGCTGCATGCTCGCCAGATTGCCGCCCCATTCGTGGCGCCCCACCAGAATGCGATCACCGGGTTGCCACGCGCCCAAGGCTTGGAACGCCATGTTCCAGGCAGTTGAGCCGCTGCTGGCAAACGCTATGGACGCGGTGGGCGCATTGAGCAGTTGCGCGGCGGCGTGGCGGGCTTTTTCCATCAGCATGGCGCCATGCTCACCGGCCTCCATTGGACCGTCGCGGGCTTCGCGCTGTAGTTGGTCGATGATGGCGTCCAGTGTCGCCTGGCTTGGCAGGGACGCGCCGGCATGGTTGAAGTGCACGAGGCCCGATTGGCAGCCGGGAGTGGCCTCCCTTAATCGTTGAATATCCAGCGGGCTCACGGCTGCAACTCGAAAATTGCGTCAACCTCCACCGCCACGCCGGCCGGCAGGCTGGCAACACCCACCGCTGTTCGCACATGCCGGCCCTGTTCGCCGAGTGCATTCACCAGCAGGTTCGACGCACCGTTCGCCACCGCGCCCTGGTGCTGGAAGTCAGCGCTGCTGGCGATAAACACCCCCAGGCGCAGGGTGCGTACCAAGCGCGACAGGTCATCGCCCAAGGCATCGCTCAATTGCGCGAGCAAGCTCAGTGCAGCCAGTTCTGCCGCCTGGGTGCCGTCTTCCTCGCTGAGGGATTCCCCCAGTCTGCCGAGGTAAGCAGGCTTGCCGTCGAGCAGGGGGATCTGCCCGGAAATAAACAGCTGGTTCTGGCTGATGACATGGTTGATGTAGTTCGCAATCGGCTGGCTGGGGGCTGGCAGCGTCAAGCCAAGGGCGTGCACGCGTTGGCGGATGGAGTTGCTCATGCTGAATCCTCTGATTTCAAGAGGTTTGAGCATGTTGGTCCGGGGGAGGCTGCGACAAACGGATAGATCTCACGCGACGTATCGAAATAACTCACGCGTCAGCGCAGACCTCCTTTAACCATTGGCTGAAACACTCGGCCGCTTCACCGGTGGAACCTTGGGGGGCGATCAGCCAATAGCCGATGTCACTGTGGTAGGGCGGCCGGTCGAAGGCTTCCACCAGGCTGCCGTCCTGAAGCCGGCGTTGGATCAGGCGGTGACGGCCCATGGCAATGCCCTGGCCGGCGACGGCGGCTTCGACCACGATGTTGTAGTCATGCAGCATGACGCGCGGGTGGTCTTCGAGGTCGATTTGATAATGCTGGGACCAATCCGTCCATTCGAACGGCCGGTGCGAGGTTGCCATCAGCAAGGGGCCGTTGTGCAGTTGACTGGCCTTGAATGCCGGGCTGCACACCGGTGAAATCACTTCAGCCATCAGCCGCGTGGCCCGCACGTCCGGCCAATCGCCTTTGCCGTAACGGATGGCCAGGTCGACCTCGGCGGCGGCGACGTTGGCCAGTTGAATCGCTGGCAACAACTCCACCTGGATGTGCGGATAGCGGTTGAGAAACCCCGCCAGGCGCGGGGCCAGCCACAAGGTGGCGAAAGACGCCAGCAGGCCGATGCGCAACACAGTGGCGCTGGGTAGCTGCCGTTGGGCGCGGGTGGCGGCAGCGATGGCGTCAAGGGCGGGGCGGATTTCATCGTAGTAACGCTGCCCGTCGGCGGTCAGATCGATCGCGCGGGTGCGTCGGATAAACAGCGGTTTACCCAGATGCTGTTCGAGCTTTTGCACCTGATGGCTTAGGGCGCTTTGGGTAACCGATAACTCACTCGCCGCCTTGATAAAACTCAAGTGGCGGGCCACGGCTTCAAAGGCTCGTAGTGCCAGCAACGGTGGAAGATCCTTGTGCAGAGCCACCTGAGTGCGCCTCCTGGGTCGTGCGGAAAGTGCCGATTTTGGGCGACGGCCTGCCATTTGTCGCGCGCTGATTTGCCGTCGGGCGCAGCAGCCCGCATTATTGGACCCTACTCGCCACGACGTAAGACAAGCCATGAGTGATGACGACAAGCTGATCGACCTGAATGCCGAACGCGCCAAGCGCGTACATGACCTCAATGACAAACGCCTGAATGAAGTGCGCCAGGCGTTTGAACACGCGATGCCTTTAGGCAAAGGCAAGAAAAAATCAAAGAACAAACCGAAAAAGCGTTAACACGGCCTGCATCTGTTGATGCAGGTCAGTTAGTCCCCTTCTTTACGCCCCGTTGCGGGCGACATTGATCCCCGTCAATTTTTCAATCCGCCTTCTCCAGTAACTTAGCCCTATCGCAACAGGGCAAGTGCAGGAGGCCGGTCATGTTTATCGATAATGTGGTATTCGCCGGAGTGCTGACTGTAAGCCTCATGGTGTTGTTTTTTGTAGGGTTTGGATTCTTCATCTGGAAAGACGCAAACAAGCGTAAAAAACCTTAGGTCTTTCCGGGTTACATGAGCACGCAAGGCATTTTGGGCGACTTCGGTCGCCTTTTTTTTTGAGTTGTTTTTGTGTGTATATCCGTCGCTGCAGCAACGGATAGGTCCCCCGCCAAAAAAACCAAAAAAAAGGCGCAACCCCCATCAGGATCACGCCTTCTTTTCCAACCCAAATCTATCAGCTACCCAACGCCTTGGAAGCCAACCAGAACAACCCGGCCGACAGTCCAACAGTCGCAGGCAACGTCAACACCCAAGCCATCAGGATGGTCTTGACCGTTCCACCTTGCAGGCCGCTTTTGTTCGCGACCATGGTGCCGGCCACGCCCGAAGACAGCACGTGGGTCGTGGACACCGGCAGGGCGAAGATATTGGCAAAACCAATCATGGTAGCGGTGGTGATCTGTGCCGACATGCCCTGGGCATACGTCATGCCCTGTTTGCCGATCTTCTCACCGATGGTCAGTACCACACGCTTCCAACCCACCATGGTGCCCAGGCCCAAGGCCAGTGCGACGGCGAGGATCACCCAGAACGGCGCGTACTCGGTGGTGGCGGTCAGGTCTTTGCGCAGTTTGTCGAGGTCGGACTTCTCACGCGCATCCAGGCCCGGCAGCTTGCCGACTTTCTTCGCAGTGTCGTCCAGGCAGAGCAGGTAGCGACGCACTTCGATACGCTGATCCGAAGTCAGCGAATGGTAGTCGGAGACACCTTTCAACGTACTGACGAGCGCATTGATAGTAGGTTCGGTCTGCTGCGGGTTGCACTGGAACTTGCCCGGCAGATCGTCTTTCACGCTTTTGCCCAGGGCCAGGAATTCGCCCAGGGTGGCGTTATTGCGCTGGTAGAACTGGCTCAAATGCACGGTGGCGTCGCGAGTGCGTTCGATCTGATAGGTGGTACTGCCCAGATCGAGTACGAACTGCGCCGGCACGATACCGATCAGCACCAGCATGATCAGGCCGATGCCTTTCTGGCCATCGTTGGAGCCGTGCACGAAACTCACGGCCATGGCGGAGATCACCAGGACCAGGCGGTTCCAGAACGGCGGGTGCTTCTTGTCGTCGAGCTTGCGGCGCTGGTCCGGAGTCTTGTGCATCTTCGACAGCGGACGCCACCATTTCAGACCGATCAGCACCAGGGCTGCGACCAGGAAACCAGCCATTGGCGAGAACACCAGGGATGCGCCGATATCAACAGCTTTCTGCCAGTTCACACCGTCAGCCAGAGGGATATCGTTGATCAGGGCATTGGCCAGGCCAACACCGAGGATCGAACCGATCAAGGTGTGGGAGCTGGAAGCAGGGATACCGAAGTACCAGGTGCCCAGGTTCCAGGTGATCGCCGCGGCTAACAACGAGAAGACCATCGCCAAACCATGGCCGGTGTTCACATTGATCAGCAACTCCACCGGCAGCAGATGCACGATGGCGTAGGCGACACCGACACCACCGAGCAACACGCCGAGGAAGTTGAACACCCCGGAGAAGAACACGGCCAGATGCGGCGGCATGGCTTTGGTATAGATGACTGTGGCCACCGCGTTAGCGGTGTCATGAAAGCCATTGATGAACTCGAAGGCGAGGACAAAGGCGAGGGCGAGCAACAGGCTCACTAGAACCCAAGCATCCAGTCCGCTGAATAAATCGATCATGAAGGTTTTCTGACCCGGTCGTAAGGGGGCGCGATTATGCCAGAAAACCTCAGTAATCGATGCATTAGCTGCTCATCGGTAACAATCTTCATTGAAACGCCTGGGGCGAAACCGGACGATCCCAGGGTTTTCGGGGCTTTAGCAAGTCTTTGATTTATAAAGTGCAGGGCTGAAAAGACACGGTTTTGTCACCGAATCGTCATCCTTGAAACATTTGTATGAAATTTTACTGGTGGGAGTGGGACTCAGGGTGCCCGACCGATGGCTAGCTGCCATCAGTCAGGGCCGAACCCTAGGCTCAATCCGAAGCGCTTATGGCTCTTCGGCTTTGAGTTCCTGTTCAATCTTTTGGATTTCCTGGGCAAATGCCTGGTCGAGCAGGCTGGCTCGCTTGCGCCATGGTTTGCGTTCAGGTTCAGGCTGGGCGGCGTAGGTGGTGACTTCCCCGCCGTAAACATCCTTGTAACGTTGCTCCTGGCGCTCAAGTTCCGCGCGCAGTTCATCTTTCGTCACATTGTTACCTAATTGAGTTGAGTGTAATTACGCTGCAGCGTTATGCCTGAATGTCGCCCTCGGATTGTTCAAAGTTGAGCAGTTGATGCGTTCAAGTTTGAACAACGGATACTGGAAACCGTTGGTTATGGCTGTCATTCAAAGCAGGTAGTTGCGACTGTCCATGCACTGCATGTGCCTGGCCTGGCGAGCTCTGGCCCCGAAAGTGAAACCGGGCTGACCTCCGCACAGGGTGCATTATAGCGGCGCATTTGAATAACACTATCGGCATAAAGTTGAAAAGCGTCAACTTTGTGTGAGCGTTTTGTTACACGCACACGTGAGTAGTTGCTGAGATTCTGGCGCCATAAATTCAACAAGCAACTAAAGGTTCAAGCCTTTCACCGTAACTTTACTTTGCCAAGGCGCCATCGCGAGACCGGTCGCTCAGGTACGCCCCAAATTGCGATAATCGCATGATCGTCCGATAATCGCCCAATGTTGCCGGCCCTGTCTTGTGCAGATCGGTCGGTGCGGCTTGTAATACCTGCCCAATCCCTGCGGTTGACAATAAGAGAAAGGAACCTGAGATGAACGATCAATTGCGCAACTCTTTCGCCTCAGTGGCGCCGCCGATCGTTGCCTCGCCGGCCAAGCGTATCCAGGCGTTTACCGGTGACCCGGATTTCATGACCTCCCTGGCCCGTGGCTTGGCCGTGGTGCAGGCATTCCAGGAGCGCAAACGTCATCTGACGATTGCCCAAATCAGCCATCGCACCGAAATTCCCCGCGCCGCTGTGCGTCGTTGCCTGCATACCCTGATCAAACTTGGCTACGCCACCACCGATGGGCGTACCTATTCCTTGTTGCCCAAAGTACTGACCCTCGGCCATGCCTACCTGTCGTCCACGCCATTGGCGGTGTCGGCCCAGCCTTATCTGGACCGCATGAGTGAACAACTGCACGAAGCCTGCAACATGGCGACCCTCGAAGGCGACGACATCCTCTATATCGCCCGTTCGGCCACCACCCAACGCCTGATTTCCGTGGACCTGTCGGTGGGCGGGCGTTTGCCGGCCTATTGCACGTCCATGGGCCGCATCCTGCTCGCGGCGCTGGACGACGCCTCGCTGCAGGATTACCTCGACCACGCGGACCTGCAAATCAAGACCAGCCGCACCCTCACCACCCCCGAAGCCTTGTTCGAATGCCTGCAACAAGTGCGTCAGCAGGGTTGGTGCATCGTCGACCAGGAACTGGAGCAAGGCCTGCGCTCCATCGCCGTGCCGGTGTATGACGCGTCTGGCCAAGTATTGGCGGCGCTCAACGTCAGTACCCATGCCGGACGCGTCAGCCGCAGCGAGCTGGAACAGCGCTTCCTGCCGAGCATGCTCAGCGCCAGCCGTGAGCTGAGTGCGCAGTTGTTTGCCTAAGGTGTTCGGTGACCGCACAGATCCCGGCTTGATCAATTGACGCTATTTCCTCCGGCTTATTACTGTGCGGCAGCGCTCTTAAGGGCGCCCCAATAATAATGACGACCCCAGGTCGTTGGCCCGCCCTCGGTGTGGAATAAAAATAATGAATCAGCCTTCTGTCGGTACCACGCTGGACGTGCAGTCCTTCATCAATACCCAGCCACTGTCACGCTATCAGTGGCGCGTGGTTATCCTGTGTTTCCTGATTGTCTTCCTTGATGGCCTCGACACCGCCGCCATGGGCTTTATTGCGCCTGCGCTGTCCCAGGACTGGGGCATCGACCGCGCCAGCCTTGGTCCGGTGATGAGCGCCGCGTTGATCGGCATGGTGTTCGGCGCGTTAGGTTCGGGCCCGCTGGCCGACCGTTTCGGTCGTAAAGTCGTGCTGGTCGGCGCGGTTTTGGTGTTTGGCGCGTTCAGCCTGGCTTCGGCCTACAGCAGCAACGTCGACCAGTTGCTGGTGCTGCGTTTCCTCACAGGGCTGGGCCTTGGAGCAGGCATGCCTAATGCCACCACGCTGCTGTCCGAGTACACCCCCGAGCGCCACAAGTCGCTGCTGGTGACCAGCATGTTCTGTGGTTTCAATCTGGGTATGGCCGGTGGCGGGTTTATCTCGGCCAAGCTGATCCCGGCGTTCGGCTGGCACGCGTTGTTGATGATCGGCGGCATCCTGCCGCTGATCCTGGTGGTGGTGCTGCTGCTCTGGCTGCCGGAGTCGGCGCGTTACTTGGTGGTGCGCAACCGCGGCACCGATAAGGTGCGCAAAACCTTGTCACCCATCGAGCCCAACATCGTCGCCCAGGCCACCGCCTTCAGTGTGCCCGAACAAAAAACCGTCAAGGCCCGCAACGTGTTCGCGGTGATCTTCTCCGGCACTTATAGCGCCGGGACCTTGCTGCTGTGGCTCACCTACTTCATGGGCCTGGTGATCGTGTACTTGCTCACCAGTTGGTTGCCGACGCTGATGCGTGACAGTGGCGCGAGCATGGAGCAGGCCGCGTTTATTGGCGCGTTGTTCCAGTTCGGTGGGGTGTTAAGCGCCGTCGGCGTGGGCTGGGCGATGGACAGGTTCAATCCCCACAAAGTCATCGGCATCTTTTACCTGCTGGCCGGGGTGTTTGCCTACGCGGTAGGTCAGAGCCTGGGCAATATCACCGTGCTGGCGACGTTGGTGCTGATCGCCGGAATGTGCGTCAACGGCGCGCAATCGGCGATGCCGTCCCTGGCGGCGCGCTTTTATCCGACCCAAGGCCGCGCCACCGGCGTGTCGTGGATGCTCGGCATCGGCCGCTTCGGCGCGATCCTCGGCGCCTGGATGGGCGCCACCTTGCTGGGCCTGGGCTGGAACTTTGAGCAGGTGCTCACCGCCCTGGTGATCCCGGCCGCTGTGGCCACGACGGCGGTGGTGATCAAGGGCATGGTCAGCCATGCGGATGCCACCTGAGCTTGGCAGGTTTCTAAGCTGTGAGAGGGCAAGCCCCCTCTCACACCAGAAGATTAGCTAGACAACAATATGTTCGATAATCGAACGCTGAGTCGATTATCGGATTGTTTGGCCCATTTCCCCGGCTTAATCTTCAAGCACTTCGGCGCCACCTCAGCGCCTTTTTCGATCAACACCGGGAGCCCAACCCCATGGCTGAAATTCTCACCCTGCGTGATGCGGTCAAGCGTTTCGTGAACGACGGCGATACCGTCGCTCTCGAAGGCTTCACCCACCTGATCCCTACCGCCGCAGGCCATGAAATCATTCGTCAGGGCAAGAAAGACCTGACGCTGGTGCGTATGACGCCTGACCTGATCTACGACCAGTTGATCGGTGCCGGCTGCGCACGCAAGCTGATTTTCTCCTGGGGCGGCAACCCGGGCGTGGGCTCCCTGCATCGCCTGCGTGACGCGGTCGAGAAGCAATGGCCGCAACCGTTGGAAATCGAAGAACACAGCCACGCCGACCTGGCCAATGCCTACGTCGCCGGCGCCTCTGGCCTGCCGTTCGCGGTACTGCGTGCCTACGCCGGTTCCGACCTGCCCAAAGTCAACCCATTGATCAAAAGCGTGACATGCCCGTTCACCGGCGAAGTGCTGGCGGCGGTGCCGTCGGTGCGTCCGGACATCACGGTGATCCACGCGCAAAAGGCCGACCGCAAGGGCAATGTGCTGCTCTGGGGGATTCTCGGTGTGCAGAAAGAAGCGGCGTTGGCGTCCAAGCGTTGCATCGTCACCGTGGAAGAAATTGTCGACGACCTGAATGCACCGATGAACAGCTGCGTGTTGCCCACCTGGGCCCTGACTGCTGTGTGCCACGTACCCGGCGGCGCGCATCCGTCCTACGCCCACGGTTACAACGAGCGCGACAACCGCTTCTACCAGGCGTGGGATCCGATTGCCCGCGACCGTGGGACGTTTACCGCCTGGATCGACGAATACATCCACGGCACTGCCGATTTCAGTGAATACCAGGCCAAGTTGGCCACCGCGCAGGAGGCCAAGTAATGGCTTACTCGACCAATGAAATGATGACCGTCGCCGCCGCGCGCCGCCTCAAGAACGGCTCGGTGTGCTTTGTCGGCATCGGCCTGCCATCCAAAGCGGCCAACCTGGCGCGCCTGACCTCATCGCCCGATGTGGTGTTGATCTACGAGTCCGGCCCGATTGGCGCCAAGCCCTCGGTACTGCCGCTGTCCATTGGTGATGGCGAACTGGCGGAAACCGCTGACACCGTGGTGCCAACCGGTGAGATTTTTCGCTACTGGCTGCAAGGCGGACGTATCGACGTGGGCTTTCTCGGTGCAGCTCAAGTCGACCGTTTCGGCAACATCAACACCACCGTGGTCGGTGACTATCACCAGCCCAAAGTACGCCTGCCGGGTGCCGGTGGCGCGCCGGAGATCGCTGGCTCCGCCAAGAGCGTACTGATTATCCTCAAGCAGTCGTCCCGTTCGTTTGTGGACAAGCTGGACTTCATTACCTCAGTCGGCCACGGCGAGGGCGGCGATTCACGTAAACGCCTGGGCCTGCCGGGTGCCGGTCCTGTCGGAATCATTACCGACCTGTGCATCATGGAGCCGGAAGAGGGCACCCATGAATTCGTGGTCACCGCGCTGCACCCTGGCGTGACGCGCGAGCAAGTGGTGGCCGCTACCGGTTGGGCGATTCGCTTTGCCGACCAAGTCAGCACCACCGCCGAGCCGACCGAGGTCGAGTTGACCGCCCTGCGTGACCTCGAAGCCCGCACCGCTGCCGCCCACGGCCAAGCACCGGGAGAAGCCTGATGCGCGACGTATTTATCTGTGACGCCATTCGCACCCCCATCGGCCGCTTTGGCGGTGGCCTGTCCACCGTACGCGCCGATGACCTAGCGGCATTGCCGATCAAGGCGTTGATGGAGCGCAATCCGTCGGTGGACTGGAGCGCGGTGGATGAGGTGTTCCTCGGCTGCGCCAACCAGGCCGGTGAAGACAACCGCAACGTCGCCCGCATGGCGCTGTTGCTGGCGGGTCTGCCGGAAAGCATTCCGGGCGTGACCCTTAACCGTTTGTGCGCCTCGGGCATGGACGCCATTGGCACCGCCTTTCGCGCCATCGCCAGCGGCGAAATGGAGCTGACGATTGCCGGGGGCGTTGAGTCGATGTCCCGTGCGCCGTTCGTGATGGGCAAGGCTGACGCGGCGTTTTCGCGCAACATGAAGCTGGAAGACACCACCATCGGCTGGCGCTTTATCAACCCATTGATGAAAGCCCAGTACGGCGTGGACGCGATGCCGCAGACCGCCGATAACGTCGCCGATGATTATCAGGTTTCACGTGCTGATCAGGACGCCTTCGCCCTGCGCAGTCAGCAACGCACGGCGGCCGCTCAGGCTGCGGGCTTTTTTGCCGAAGAAATCGTGCCGGTAAGGGTTGCCCATAAAAAAGGCGAAACCGTGGTTGAGCACGATGAGCATCCACGAGACACCACCCTGGAAGCCCTGACCAAACTCAAGCCGGTCAACGGCCCTGACAAGACCGTCACCGCCGGTAATGCTTCAGGTGTGAACGATGGTGCGGCGGCGCTGATTCTGGCGTCCGCCGAAGCGGTCAAGAAACACGGCCTGACGGCGCGTGCCCGCGTGTTGGGCATGGCCAGCGCCGGTGTCGCCCCGCGTGTGATGGGCATCGGTCCGGTGCCAGCGGTGCGCAAGCTGGTGGAACGCCTGGGGTTGGCGGTCACCGACTTTGACGTGATCGAACTCAACGAAGCTTTCGCCAGCCAAGGCCTGGCGGTACTGCGCGAATTGGGTATTGCCGACGACGCGCCCCAGGTCAATCCGAACGGCGGCGCCATCGCCCTCGGTCATCCGTTGGGCATGAGCGGTGCGCGGTTGGTACTGACAGCCCTGCATCAGTTGGAAAAAACCGGTGGCCGTAAAGGCCTGGCGACCATGTGTGTCGGCGTCGGCCAAGGGTTGGCCCTGGCGATTGAACGCATCTAATAAGAGAGGATTGCTCCATGAGTGACAAGCCCGGTTACCGGCGCCCGCAAGCGGGCACCCAACCTGATTACCTGCACCCGGCCTACCAGTCGACGAACTTGCGCTCGCCGTCACAGCCGTTGGTGTTCCTGCCCCATTCCTTGTCGGAAATCACCGGCCCGACCATCGGCGCCGAGCGGATCAACGAGAAAGACAACGACCTCACGGCCCAGCATGAAGGCGAGCCCCAGGGCGAACGCATCATCATCCATGGGCGTGTACTGGACGAAAACGGTTTGCCGGTGCCAGGCATTCTGGTGGAGATCTGGCAGGCCAACGCCGCCGGCCGCTACAACCACAAGCGTGACCTGCACGACGCGCCGCTGGACCCGAACTTCACCGGCACCGGCCGTACCGTCACCGACGCGGATGGCTGGTATCAGTTCCAGACCATCAAGCCCGGCGCTTACCCATGGGGCAATCACCACAACGCGTGGCGCCCGGCGCATATCCACTTTTCGCTGTTCGGCCCCAGCGTGCTGACGCGCTTGGTCACGCAGATGTATTTCCCTGGCGACCCGCTGCTGGAATACGACCCGATATACAACTGTGTGCCGGACACTTCGGCCAAGCAGCGCCTGATCGCCAGTTTCGACCTGGAAAAAACCATTCCTTCCTATGCCCTCGGCTACCGCTGGGACATCGTCCTGCGCGGCCGCGACGCCACGCCGATGGAGAAATGAGATGAGCCTTTACGCAACCACGTCCCACACCGTCGGGCCGTACTACCACATTGGCCTGACCTGGCTGAACCGCGAAGACCTGACCGTCGCCGCCACCCTTGGTGAGCGCGTGGCGATCAGCGGGCAAGTGGTGGATGGCAACGGTGATGTGGTCAACGACGCCATGCTCGAAGTCTGGCAGGCCAACGCCGCCGGCAAATACGACCACCCGGAAGATGACCAGGACAAGGCCGTCGATCCCAACTTCGAGGGTTTCGGTCGGGTGCCGGTGGACGCCGAAGGACGTTTTCGCTTTACCACCATCAAGCCGGGCAGCGTGCCGGGCCTGAAGGGCACGACCCAGGCGCCGCATTTGGTGGTGCTGGTGTTTGCCCGTGGCTTGGTGAAGCACTTGCTCACGCGGATTTATTTTGACGGTGAGGCGTTGAATGGGGATGACGCGTTGCTGGCGTGCGTGCCTGCCGAACGTCGTGGCACCTTGATTGCCAAGCAGGATGCTGACGGTGTGTATCAGTGGAATGTGATTTTGCAGGGGACAGATAAGGAGACGGTGTTCTTCGACTACTGAGTCCCTTGTCAGGGATCCATAGGGGGGCGAGCCCCTTCCCACATTTGTTAGGCGGCGCGCTCAAAATGTGGGAGGGGGCTTGCCCCCGATGAGGCCAGTTCAGGAGATCCCTATCCAAATGTCTGCTTGCGGAACATGGTTATTGCAAAGTATGTCTAGGCTATAACCGTTCCCACTGAGTGAAAAAATCATGACAACAGCCACCAGTCACTACACCGGAGAAGAGCGCAGCAAACGGATCTTTGCGATTGTCGGTGCCTCCTCCGGCAACCTGGTCGAATGGTTCGACTTCTACGTCTACGCCTTCTGCGCTATCTACTTCGCCCCCGCATTTTTCCCGTCGGACGATCCCACGGTGCAACTGCTCAACACCGCCGGTGTATTCGCCGCCGGGTTCCTGATGCGCCCCATCGGCGGCTGGCTGTTCGGCCGGGTCGCTGACAAGCACGGGCGCAAAAATTCGATGATGATTTCGGTGCTGATGATGTGCGCCGGTTCGTTGGTCATCGCCTTCCTGCCCACTTACAAAGACATCGGCGCCTGGGCCCCGGCATTGCTGCTGGTGGCGCGGTTGTTCCAGGGCTTGTCGGTGGGTGGCGAGTACGGCACCACCGCGACCTACATGAGTGAAGTCGCACTCAAAGGCCAGCGCGGCTTCTTCGCCTCGTTCCAGTACGTCACCCTGATCGGCGGGCAACTGCTGGCGGTGTTGGTGGTGGTGATCCTGCAACAGATCCTCACTGAAGAAGAACTGCGCGCCTGGGGCTGGCGGATTCCGTTCGTGATCGGTGCGATTGCGGCGGTGATCTCCCTGTTGCTGCGGCGCACCCTCAAGGAAACCACCAGCAAGGAAACCCGCCAGGACAAGGACGCCGGCAGCGTCGCCGCGCTGTTTCGCAATCACAAAGCGGCCTTCATCACCGTGCTCGGCTACACCGCGGGCGGCTCGCTGATTTTCTACACCTTCACCACCTACATGCAGAAGTACCTGGTGAACACCGCCGGGATGCACGCCAAGACCGCCAGCTACATCATGACCGGCGCGCTGTTTGTGTACATGTGCATGCAGCCGCTGTTCGGCATGCTCTCGGACAAGATCGGCCGACGTAACTCGATGCTCTGGTTCGGCGCCCTCGGTACCCTCTGCACGGTGCCGATCCTGCTGACCCTGAAAACCGTGACAAGCCCGTTCCTGGCCTTTGTACTGATTTCCCTGGCGTTGGCTATCGTGAGTTTCTACACCTCGATCAGCGGCCTGGTGAAAGCGGAAATGTTCCCGCCGCACGTACGTGCCCTGGGTGTGGGCCTGGCTTACGCAGTGGCTAACGCGATCTTCGGTGGCTCGGCGGAATACGTGGCCTTGGGACTCAAATCCATGGGCATGGAAAACACTTTTTATTGGTACGTCACCGGCATGATGGCCGTGGCCTTCCTGTTCAGCTTGCGTCTGCCGAAACAGGCGGAGTACTTGCACCACGATTTGTAAGGGACGTGTTATGACACTGCGCACGAGCAACCAACTGTTCGACGCCTACTTCACCGCTGACAGCATGGCCGAGGTGTTCTGCGACGAGGGGCGCTTGCAGGGCATGCTGGATTTCGAAGCCGGCCTGGCCCGGGCGCAAGCTCAGGTCGGGTTGATCCCGCCGTCGGCCATCGCACCAATTGCCCAGGCGTGCCTGGCGTCGCTGTATGACATGGACGCCCTCGGCGTGGCGATTGCCTCGGCCGGGAACTCGGCGATTCCATTGGTGAAGGCCTTGGGCAAGTTGATAGCCAGTGAAGATGCCGGTGCCGAGCGCTACGTGCATCTGGGGGCGACGAGCCAGGACGTGATGGACACCGGCCTGGTGCTGCAACTGCGGCGTGCACTGCTGTTGATCGAAACCGACCTGGCCCGCTTGGGCGATGTGCTTGCCGCCCAAGCCCAGCGTTACGCGGTGACGCCGTTGGCCGGGCGCACTTGGTTGCAGCACGCCACGCCGGTCACGCTGGGGATGAAAATCGCCGGTTGGCTGGGCGCTGTGACGCGCAGCCGCCAGCGCTTGGCGGAGTTGAAACCGCGCTTGCTGGTGCTGCAATTTGGCGGCGCCTCCGGAACCCTCGCGGCGTTGGGTGAACAGGCGATGCCCGTGGCCGAGGCCTTGGCGGCCCAGTTACAACTGAGCCTGCCCGAACAGCCCTGGCACACTCAGCGAGATCGTCTGGTGGAGTTCGCCAGCGTGCTGGGTTTGATCGCGGGCAGTCTCGGCAAGCTGGGCCGGGACATCAGCCTGTTGATGCAGACTGAAGCGGCGGAAGTGTTCGAACCGTCGGCGCCGGGCAAGGGCGGCTCGTCCACCATGCCCCATAAACGCAACCCGGTAGGCGCTGCGGTGCTGATCAGTGCGGCTACGCGCGTGCCTGGGTTGGTCTCGACGATGTTCAGCGCCATGCCCCAGGAGCACGAGCGCAGCCTGGGACTATGGCATGCGGAATGGGAAACCTTGCCGGAGATTTGCCGGTTGGTGTCCGGTGCCTTGCAACAGGCGCTACTGGTGAGCGAAGGGTTGGAAGTCGACCCCGAGCGCATGAAGCAGAACCTCGACCTGACCCAAGGCCTGGTACTGGCCGAAGCCGTCAGCATTGTGCTTGCCCAACGCCTTGGCCGCGAAACCGCGCACCATCTGCTGGAGCAGTGCTGCAAGCGTGCGGTCGCCGAGGGGCGCCATCTGCGCGCGGTATTGGCGGACGAACCGCAGATCACTGCTGAGTTATCTGCGGCCGAACTGGATCGACTGCTCGACCCTGCCCACTATCTGGGCCAGGCCCATACCTGGGTCACGCGTGCTGTCACCGAACATTTTGAACTGACTGCCTGAGGAGGCCCCCATGCCATTTGTACAACTCGCCGAGGGCGACCTGCATTACCAACTGGATGGGCCGGTGGACGCGCCGGTACTGGTGCTGTCCAACTCGTTGGGCACCGACCTGCATATGTGGGACATCCAGATCCAGGCCTTCACCGAGCATTTTCGCGTGTTGCGTTTCGATACCCGTGGCCACGGCAAATCCCTGGTTACCGAAGGGCCCTACAGCATCGAGCAA
This sequence comes from Pseudomonas sivasensis, assembly GCF_052938085.1. NCBI lineage: Bacteria > Pseudomonadati > Pseudomonadota > Gammaproteobacteria > Pseudomonadales > Pseudomonadaceae > Pseudomonas > Pseudomonas sivasensis. The sequence continues at coordinate 4,694,034 of NZ_CP176442.1, read as the reverse complement.
CTCGGCCGTGATGTGCTGGCGCTGTTGGACGCACTGGATATTCAACGTGCGCATTTTTGCGGGCTGTCCATGGGTGGCTTGATCGGCCAATGGCTCGGCATCCACGCCGGTGGCCGCCTGAACCGCCTTGTGCTGTGCAACACCGCCGCCAAGATCGGCACGCTGGAGATCTGGAACCCACGCATCGAGATGGTGTTGCGCGATGGCGCGGCGGCGATGGTCGCCTTGCGCGATGCCTCCATTGCACGCTGGTTTACCGCCGACTTTGCAGCGGCGAACCCCCATCAGGCCCAGCAGATCACTGACATGCTCGCGTCCACGTCACCCCAAGGTTACGCGGCCAGCTGCGGCGCCGTGCGTGATGCGGATTTCCGTGAGCAACTGCGCTCGATCAAAGTGCCGACGCTGGTGATTGCGGGCACCGAAGATGCCGTCACACCGCCGGCCGGTAGCCACTTTATCCAGAATCATGTGCAGGGGGCCGAGTACGCTGAGTTCTACGCGGCGCACCTGTCCAACGTTCAGGCCGGCGCTGCATTCAGCGACCGCGTGATTGAATTTTTGCTGGCCCGTTGAGGAGCTGTTTGTGGAAGAGAAACAACGTTATGCCGAGGGCCTGCAAGTACGCCGCGAAGTGCTGGGCGATGCCCATGTCGACCGCAGCCTAAATGCCCTGACCGAGTTCAACAGCGAGTTTCAGGAAATGATCACCCGCCACGCCTGGGGTGATATCTGGACCCGTCCTGGCCTGCCTCGGCACACTCGTAGCCTGATCACGATTGCGATGCTGATCGGCATGAACCGCGCCGAAGAGCTCAAGTTGCATCTGCGCGCGGCTGCCAGCAATGGCGTGACCCGTGCCGAGATCAAGGAAGTGCTGATGCAGAGCGCGATCTACTGCGGTATCCCGGCGGCGAATGCCACCTTTCACCTGGCAGAGTCGGTGTGGGATGAATTGGGTGTTGAGTCCCGGCAACCAGAGTAGATTTGAAACGCGGTCGAAATGTGGGAGGGGGCTTGCTCCCGATAGCGGTGGTGCAGTCTCAATAACTCTGACTGATCCACCGCCATCGGGAGCAAGCCCCCTCCCACATTTTTGCTTTTCACACGGCTTAAGGTCAGTGGGAGTCGGCGTCCCACACCCAATTCCACACGCCCGGTAAATGCACTTCCTCACTGACAGCCTTCACGGTGCGTGACAGCGCTGCCCGTTCGAGTGCGCCACGGTCGGTGTAGAACGGCTCGGCGGCGGTCTTCATGCCGGTGACCTGGGCACTGTCCAGCAGGATCTGCAGGTATTCCTGCATATGCCGCGCGGTGTAGCGGTTGATGTCGTGGAAGGTCACCACCACCGGTATCACGCCGTCCACTGTCGGTAACTCCCCCAGCGCGATGCGTTCGCGCACGACCGACAGTTGTCGATACAGGTTGGCGCGGCGGCGTGGGCTGCCGTTGAAACCCCAGATCTTGCCGTCATTTGCGCTCAAGTCGGTCAGCAGAACGTGCATGCCATGGCGCTGGTAAGCGGCGAAGGTGCGGCGGTCGTAGTTCCAGAACGGCGGACGGACCAATACCGGTGGTGCGCCGGTGATCGAGGCGATATCGGCAGAACCCTGGGCCAGGGTGCTATCCAGTTCGGCGTTGTTCAGCCAGCGGTGGTTGGTATGGAACGCCGTGGCCGTGTGAAACGCCAGAATATGACCGCCCGCGTACTCACGCTCCATGGTCTTGCGACCCCGTGAACTGCCGCCCGAACGGGCCGCTTCGGTCTGTAAAAAAAACACGGCCTTGATTCCCGGCAACACCGGGTTGTGCGCCAGGTCGGCCACCACCGAACGGCTCGGGTTGTTGTAACCCGAGGCGCTGGGGCCGTCATCGAAGGTCAGCAGAAAACGGATCGGCGCCTGTGCTTGCAGGCGCTGTTCGGTCTGGGGCGTCAGGGCGATAGGCGCGCCGATGCAGCCACTGAGGCTCACGGCCAGGGCCAGCACGGCGGATGCGATGGCGAAGGATTTCATGGTGTGCGCGGGCTCGAAAAAGAGGCCGCTGCTGGGCGGATCAGCAGCGGCAGGCGCGCACGATACAGTAAGTGCCGCGCCGGATTACAGCAGACTTATCGGGTAACTGACGATCAACCGGTTTTCGTCAAACTCGTTGTTGCTGTAGTCGCGGCGCATGCTCGAATTGCGCCAGCGCATCGTCAGGTTTTTCAGGCTGCCACTTTGCACGGTGTAGCCCAATTCACTTTCGCGACCCCATTCCTTACCGTCAGTGATGGTGCCTGTGTGTACGTTGCTGCCGCTGATATAGCGGTTCATCAGCGTCAGCCCCGGCACACCGACGGCGGCGAAGTTGTAGTCGTGGCGCAGTTGCCAGGATTTTTCCTGAGCGTTGTCGTAGCTGGAGTTGTAGCTATCGTTGGCCAAGGTGCCGCCGCTGGTGCCGTTGACGCGCATCCAGGCGTTGTTGCCGGTGAGTTTTTGCAGGCCGACATAGAACGTGTTGCCGCCGTACTTGGCGGAGAACAGGCCGGACCAGGTCTTGTTGTCCAAGTCGCCTGCGCGGGCGCTGCCGTCATCCTTGCCGTAGAAGAACCCAAGGTTGGCGCCCAGGGTCCAGTCACCGAGTGGCTGGCTGTGGGTCAGGTTGACGTATTGTTGGCTATAGATGTCCTTGAGCTGGGCATTCCAGAGGCCGACCTGGGTGCGTTTGTCGTTGAACGCGTATTCGCCGCCCTGGAAGTTGAAGCGGTCCGAAGTGAAAGCGGTTTTGCCGACCATCGACATGTCCGACATGCTGCTGTCGTCGCGCGGGCTGTTGGCGCGGAACTGGCCGCCGTACAGTGTCAGGCCGTCGATTTCCTTGGACGTTATCTGCCCGCCGCGCAGGGTTTGCGGTAGGGAGCGGCCGTCATCCGAACGCAGGATCGGTAGCACAGGCATCCATTCGCCGACCTTTACTTCTGTCTTCGAAATACGCGCTTTGAACGCAACGCCGAGACGCCCGAATTCATCCGCCGGCCGGCCGTCATGATCCAGCGGCAGCAACTGCGTACCGCCAGTACCGCGCCCGCCATCAAGCTTCAACGAGTACAGCCCCAGCACATCCACACCGAACCCCACCGTGCCTTGGGTGAAGCCGGACTTGGCGTCGAGGATGAAACTCTGCGTCCACTCCTGCGCGCCGCCCTGGGTTTTGGTTGGGTTGGTGAAATTGCGGTTGATAAAGAAATTACGCAGGTTGAGGTTGGCGCTGGCGTCTTCCAGGAAACCGTGTTCTTCGGCGACGACGGGAAGGGCAAGGCTGGCGACAGCGGTGGCCAGCAAAAGCTGGCGAGGACGGAACGTGCTCATGGCGTTGGACCTGTTGTTATTGGGGTTGTGCAGGTGGCGGCCATGGTGCGGGGCGGTGCGGGAGGGGTTCAATCGGGGGCGGGCGGGTTGTGGGCGATGATCGAACGCAAGTTACCGGGCCTCCCTTTGCCAGGGAGGCGTCGGTTCAATGGCTCAGAGGAAGTAGAGCAGGCTCGTCCACGGGATCTCTGGCAAGTACCTCTGGCAGAGTAGGGTGATCGCTGCCATCACGGCCAGGAAAGCCACCTGCAGCGGACTCCAGTGCGCCCAATGCAAGCCGCTTACCCAAGGGTAAAAGTGCTCGACATACTCATTCACTTTGCCGATACGCCTGCGGTGAAACAGATGTATGCCGATCATTCCCACGTACGTCAGCATGCCCATCACGCCCAGCAGTAAGCCGAACATCAGCAGCATGCCCACTTGAGGAATGCCGTGGCGCAGCACCAGCCAGTGTTGATGAGGGTTGAACCGTGACGGCAGCAGGCGCTTGCTGAGCCACAGGTCCTGGACGATCAGGTGTGATGTCAAGACAGCCCACAACTGAGTGCCACGGATGCCGATAATGGCCGGAGCAAAGGTCAGTATCACCACAATGACGGCGTCGCTGAGCCTATCCATTTTTGTATGTGGGGAAACGGCCAAGGCGGCTGCCAGCGCCAGGCCACCCCATACCCGTATCCAACTTTGATGGGAGACCGGCCTGGGGAGGAATTCTCGCCAAAAAAATACATTGGCCTGGGGAAGCCGCTCAACCAACTGCGGGTAGCGCCAGGCCAGAACTTCGGCCAGATGCTGGCAGGCGTTCCAGGCATTACTGTCGAAGCTCTGCGTCATCTGTTTTTGTTGCGTCGCCGACATTGGCGTGAGCAACAGGCGCGCCGCCATGGCGTCGGCGGATTTCCATGTCGTGTCCCGGGCCTTGTCTTGCAGGTTGGCGTAGAAGCTTTCCTGTTCGCAACGCGACACCAATTCGCGCCACATCCACGCCGGTTCCGGGTAGACGCCTTTCTGGTCGTCCCAACCGAATGCCTGGCACACGCGCTCGAACAGCGGCACGCTCCATTGGGTGTCATGCAACAGGTGCAGGACGATGCGCTGCCACTGCTGTTGCAGGTCGAACACCTGCAGCCAGGGTTGGTCGTTGTACTGCGTGAGCTGGGTGATGAATTCGCGCTCGGCCTTTTGCTCCAGCAGTTCCTGCAGGGTGCGGCGGTAGTCTTGCAGCAGCTCGCCGGTCAGCGCTTCGTATTGCCAGGACGTCATTGCCACCTGCTGCCAGGGGGTCAGCCATTCCAGGTGTTGCGCGGCCCAACCGGCGATGGCGCTGCGTTCGCCCGGTGCTTCGAAGCAATGGCGCAACAGGCCGGCCTGGAACGCATCGGTGCAGCCCTGTCGCTGAGCCTGGGCCCAGCGTTCATCAAGGTTACGCGCGTTGAGGCCATTGAGCAGTGCCTGGGCTGGGGCTGTTGTGAGTGGCTCGAAGGGCGCAGGGCTGACGGGGCTGAGGTCCATCAGTTCGGTCAGGTCATTCAGGTTTCCGTAGACCGCTTCGGCCACGGGCGCCTGGACGTGTTCTTCCTCTTCGTTATCAGCCCGCCAGCGTACTTCACTCAGCGCTTGTTCATAGGCTTCGCGCAGGCGCTGGAAGCCTTTGGCATCGTCATCCGGGCGACAGTTTTTCAGCATCCGCGCATAGCTGCGCTTGATGGCACGTTCGTCGGCGTCTTCCGGCAGTTGCAGCACGCTCCAGCAATCCATGAGTGTGCCCTCAGCGCCAGAACCCGTTGTCGAGCTGCTCAAGTTGCCGGGTCAGTTCGCTGCGGGCCTCGCGGATGCGGCGTTCGTCCTGGGTGTCGAGTATCTGCTGGAACTGTGCGGCCCAGTGGCCGAGTTGCTCACGCAGCTCGCCGAGGTTTTCCTGGTAGAGCCGTTCGAGGCGCGCGGTGAGCACGGTGTTGACCTGCTGGTCGCGCGGGTGAACTTTCAGCTGCGCCAGGGCTTGCAGGCGTTGCTGGATTTCCTGTGGGCTGAGTACGCCGGGGTTGTTTTCGATCACCAGCGAGTGCTGCTCGCCGGTCAGGGGGATGCTCACCTGGGCTTCCAGCAGGCCGTTGTTGTCGTAGGTGAAGCGTACGTCCAGCGAGACTTCACCGGCCTTGCGCTTGGGTACCGCGATGTCCAGTTGGCCCAGTTCGATGTTGTCTTTCACCAGACGGCTTTCGCCCTGGTAGATCTTCAGCAGCACCTGGCTCTGGTTGTCGTGCAGCGTCACCACGCTTTTGACCCGGCTCACCGGTACGCTGCTGTTGCGTTCGATCAACGGCAGGTAATGGCCGCTTTCGATATGGCCGCCGTACTGGTTCGAGGTTTCGATGCCCAGGGTGTAGGGGCACACGTCGGTCAGAACGACTTCTTCAAGCGCAGCGGAACGGGCTTTGAGCGCGGCCTGGATCGCGGCGCCGTGGGCGACCACTTGGTCGGGGTCGAGGCTGATCGACGGGAAGCGCCCGAACAATCCGGCGGCGAGTTTGCGCACCAGCGGCATGCGCGTGGTACCGCCCACCAGCAGGATTTCATCGAGGTCGCTGACGCGAATCCGTGCATCGCGCAGGGCGCGTTCAATCGGTGCGCGCAGGCGTTCCAGCAGCGGTGTGTAGAGCTTGGCCATTTCCTGTTGAGTGATGGTCTGCACCCACTGTTGGCCATCGACCCGCAGAGCGAACTCGGCGCTGTCGTCCTGGCCCAGGGCTTTGCGCACACGTTCGGCTTCGCGGCGCAGGGCCTGCAGTACGCTGTTGGTGGGCGGGAAACCGTCGGCATTCCGCTGGCTGTCGACGAAGTGTTCCAGCAGCAGGGTGTCGAAGTCTTCGCCACCGAGGAAGTTGTCGCCGGCACTGGCACGTACTTCCATTACGCCGTCGAACAGTTCGATGATCGACACGTCAAAGGTGCCGCCGCCTAGGTCGAAGACCAGGAATGACGTCTCTTTGTCGCGCTGGTGCAGGCCGTAGGCGAGGGCGGCGGCGGTGGGTTCGTTGATCAGTTTTTCAACATTGAGCCCCGCCAATTCACCGGCGATGCGCGTGGCTTTGCGCTGACCATCGCTGAAGTAGGCGGGCACGCTGATGACGGCTTCGGTGACGGGGTGGCCGTAGGTACGTTCGATATCTTCCTTGAGGCTCTTGAGTACCAGCGCCGAGAGTTCTTCGGGGCGGAACGAGCGATCACCCAGACGCACTTCAGTGGCGCTGCCCATGTAGCGCTTGAACAGCGAAGTCGTCAGGTGCGGGTGGGTGTGCAGGCGCTCTTTGGCGGCCTGGCCTACCAGGACACGGCCTTGATCATCCAGCCCGACCACGCTTGGGGTCAACAACTGGCCAAGGGCATTGGGCACCAGTTCAGCGGCATCCCCACGCCAGACGGCCGCGAGGCTGTTGGTGGTTCCCAGGTCGATTCCTACGATCATTACGACAAGCTCCCTCTGTGGTCTGTAAGAATCTGTGACCAATTTTAGCCTGAAAGGTTGTCGGGAAAGCAAGGCGAGAGGATGTTCTGTGGTGAGGGGGGTGAGCCCGTTCACAATAACGGCGGGCATAAAAAAACCGCTTCCGATGAGGGAAGCGGTTTTTCACAGCGCCATTGTCAGAACAACTTCAACGCCGGTGCTTCTTCTTTCAACGGCTCATTCTTCGCCGTCTGCTCGTTCCAGCCGCCGCCGAGAGCCTTGTACAGGTTGACCTCGCTGGTCAGCTGCGCCAGGCGGTCGGTGATCAGCGATTGCTGGGCACTGAACAGTTGGCGTTGTGCGTCGAGGAAGGTCAGGTTGCTGTCGACACCAATGCGGTAGCGACGCTCAGCCAGGCGGTAGTAATCCTGGTTGGCCCCGACGAAGCCACGCTGGGCATCCAGTTGCTGCTTGTAGGTCTCACGGGCGGCGAGGCCGTCGGAGACTTCCTGGAAGCCGGTCTGGATGGCTTTCTCGTAGTTCGCCACGTTGATCTCTTTCTGGATCTTCGAGTAGTCCAGGCTTGCGCGCAGGCTACCAGCGTTGAAGATCGGGATGTTGATCTGCGGTGCAAACGACCAGGTGCCCGAACCGCCTTTGAACAGACCGCCCAGGGTCGGGCTTGCGGTGCCCGCACTGGCCGTCAGGGTGATGCTCGGGAAGAACGCTGCACGGGCCGCGCCGATGTTGGCGTTGGCCGCCTTGAGGTTGTACTCGGCCTGCACGATATCGGGACGACGTTGCAGCAGGTCCGATGGCAACCCGGCCGGCACGTCGCTGAGCAGGTCATCCGACAGTGGCTTGCTGGCGATATTCGCCGGCAGGCCGGTGCCCAGCAGCAGGGTCAGGTTGTTTTCGTCCTGGGCCACCTGGCGGGTATAACGCGCCAGTTGCACGCGGGCGTTTTCCACCGACGTGCGGGCCTGGCTGAGATCGAGGGCCGAGGCCACGCCGACTTCGTTGCTGCGCGAGGTCAGTTTGAAGCTCTGCTCGAACGCGCCCAGGGTGTCCTGGGTGAGCTTGAGCAGTTCCTTGTCGGCCTGCCAGGTCAGGTAGGCATTGGCCACACTGGCCACCAGGCTGATCTGGGTGCTGCGCCGCGCTTCTTCGGTGGCGAAGTACTTCTGCAGCGCTTCTTCACTCAGGCTGCGGACACGGCCGAACAGGTCCAGCTCGTAGGAACTGATCCCCAAGCCAGCCGAGTACTGGCTGGCAATGGTCGCTTCACCGGTCTGCGACAGCTTGGCCGGCGTACGCGAACGGCTGCCGCTGCCCGTGGCCGATACGGCCGGGAACAGATCGGCGCGCTGGATCTGGTACTGCGCGGCATAGGCATCGATGTTCAGGGCAGCAACGCGCAAGTCACGGTTGTTTTCCAGCGCAGTCTTGATCAGCTGTTGCAGGGCAGGGTCATGGAAAAACTGCCTCCAGCCCTGCTCGGCAGCGGCTTGGTTCGGCGCCTGGGCCGGCGAATACGCGGGCCCCTGCGGGAACTGTGCCGCCACCGGCGCTTCGGGGCGCTGGTAGTCAGGTATCAGCGAGCAGCCACTGAGCACGAAGGCGGTGACGGCTAGGGAAAGTAGCGACTTGCTCATTGGCCAGCCTCTTTAGGAGTTTGCTTAGGTTCAGTCTTTTTACGCTCGCCCGCGGCGGACACGGTTGCAAAGAACAGTGGCACCCAGAAGATCGCCAGGACAGTGGCCGTGATCATACCGCCAATTACGCCGGTACCGATCGCGTGCTGGCTGCCTGAACCGGCGCCCGAGGAGATCGCCAGCGGCAGTACGCCGAGGACGAACGCCATGGAGGTCATGATGATCGGACGCAAGCGCATACGCGATGCTTCGATGGCGGACTCGACAATGCCTTTGCCTTGTTCGTGGAGCTCTTTGGCGAACTCCACGATCAGGATGGCGTTCTTCGCCGCCAGACCCACCGTCACTAGCAAGCCCACCTGGAAGAACACGTCGTTGGACAAGCCGCGCATGCTGGTGGCGATCAACGCACCCACCACGCCGAGCGGAACCACCAGGATCACTGCGATCGGGATCGACCAGCTTTCGTACAGTGCCGCGAGGCACAGGAACACCACCAGCAGCGACAGCGCATACAACGCCGGCGCCTGGGAGCCGGAGAGGCGTTCTTCATACGACAGGCCCGTCCAGGCGTAGCCCACGCCCGCTGGCAATTGCTTAGCGATGCGTTCGACTTCGGCCATGGCGTCACCGGTACTGTAACCCGGTGCCGGCGTACCGAGGATTTCCATCGCCGCCACACCGTTGTAACGCGAGAGTTTTGGCGAACCGAAGATCCACTTGCCCGAGGCGATGGACGACAACGGCACCATCTTCCCGGAGTCGCTGCGCACGAACCATTTGTTCAGGTCTTCCGGGGACATCCGGCTGGCGGCTTCACCTTGCACGTACACCTTCTTCACCCGACCGCGGTCGATGAAGTCGTTGACGTAGCTACCACCCAAGGCAATCGCCAGGGTCTGGTTGATGCTCGACAGGGTGATGCCTTGGGCACTGGCCCTTTCGTCGTCAACGGTGAGTTCGTACTGCGGCTCATCGTTCACGCCGTTAGGGCGCACACCTGCCAGGATCTTGCTTTGTGCTGCCATACCCAGGAACTGGTTACGTGCCGCCATCAGTTTGTCATGGCCGACACCGCCTTGGTCTTGCAGGAACACGTCGAAGCCGGTGGCGTTACCCAGTTCCAGTACAGACGGCGGAACGATGGCGAATACCATGGCGTCCTTGAAGGTCTGCATGAAGTAGCCCTGGGCGCGCTTGGCGATCTCGAATACCGAGGTGGAAGCATCACGCTCGCCCCACGGTTTGAGCATCACGAAGGCCAGGCCCGAACTCTGGCCACGACCGGCGAAGTTGAAGCCGTTCACGGTAAACACCGATTTCACGCCTTTGCCTTCGCCCGGCTCGCCTTCCTTGTCGTTGAGAAGGAACGCGCGCATATCGTCGATGACTTTTTGCGTCCGTTCAGCCGAAGAGCCGACTGGCGTCTGCACCTGGGCAAAGATCACGCCCTGGTCTTCATCGGGCAGGAACGCAGCAGGGATGCGCATGAACAGCCAGATCATGCCGGCGATGATCAGCGCGTACACCAGGAACGCCGGGATCTTGTGCTTGATCATGTTGCCCACGCCGCGCTCGTAGCTCAGTACGCCACGGTCGAAGGTGCGGTTGAACCAGCCGAAGAAACCACGCTTGGGTTGGCCGTGCTTCTCGGGGTCGATCGGCTTGAGCATGGTGGCGCACAAGGCCGGGGTGAAGATCAGGGCTACCAGTACCGACAGCGCCATCGCCGAGACAATGGTGATGGAGAACTGTTTGTAGATCACACCGGTGGAGCCACCGAAGAACGCCATCGGCAACAGTACCGCCGACAGTACGAGGGCAATACCCACCAGGGCGCCTTGGATCTGGCCCATGGATTTGATCGTCGCGTCTTTCGGCGATAAGTGCTCCTCGGCCATTACCCGCTCAACGTTTTCGACCACCACGATGGCATCGTCCACCAGCAAGCCGATGGCCAGGATCATGCCGAACATGGTCAGGGTGTTGATGGTGAAGCCAAACGCGGCCAGGATCCCGAAGGTACCCAGCAATACCACCGGCACCGTCATGGTGGTGATGATGGTGGCGCGGAAGTTCTGCAGGAACAGGAACATCACCAGGAACACCAGCACGATCGCTTCGACCAGGGTGTCGACGACACCGGAGATCGATTCGGTCACTACAGGCGTGGTGTCATAGGGCACCACGGCCTTCATGCCAGGCGGGAAGAACGGTTCGAGCGACGCCACGGTGGCGCGGATGGCTTTGCCGGTGTCCAGCGCGTTGGCGCCCGAGGCCAGCTTGATCGCCATACCCGAAGCGGGCTTGCCGTTGAACTGCGCAGCAATGCTGTAGTTCTGGCCACCCAGCTCAATACGGGCGACATCCTTCAGGCGTACCTGTGAACCATCGGTATTGACCTTCATCAGGATATTGCCGAACTGCTCGGCCGTCTGCAGGCGGGTCTTGCCGATGATCGTGGCGTTCAACTGGGTGCCGGGCAGGGCAGGCAGGCCGCCCAGTTGGCCGGTGGCCACCTGTACGTTCTGTGCGGAAATCGCCGTGCTGACATCCACCGGCGTAAGCTGGTAATTGTTCAGCTTTGCCGGGTCAAGCCATATACGCATGGCGTACTGCGAACCGAACACCTGGAAGTCACCCACACCAGCGGTCCGTGAAATCGGGTCCTGGATGTTCGAGACGATGTAGTTGGAGAGGTCGTCCTTGGTCATGCTGCCGTCTTCCGACACCAGACCGATTACCATCAGGAAGTTCTTCACCGACTTGGTCACGCGGATACCCTGCTGCTGCACTTCTTGCGGCAGCAGTGGGGTCGCCAGGTTCAGCTTGTTCTGCACCTGAACCTGGGCGATGTCCGGGTTAGTGCCCTGGTTGAACGTCACGGTAATCGTCATGCTGCCGTCGGAGTTACTGTCCGAGGAAACATAACGCAGGTTGTCGATACCGTTGAGCTGTTGCTCGATGACCTGTACCACGGTGTCCTGCACGGTTTGTGCGGACGCGCCTGGGTAGGTCACCTGAATATCAATGGCGGTCGGCGCAATGGCTGGATACTGGTTGATGGGCAACTTCATGATCGAAAGTGCCCCGACCAGCATGATCACCAGGGCAATTACCCAGGCGAAAATGGGACGGTCGATAAAAAATTTCGACATGGATTACTCCCCTTTGCCAGCAGCGGCAGCAGGAGCAGCAGCGGAACCTGCGGGCTTGGCGTTGTCAGCGTCCTTGACCTTGACCTCAGCGCCCGGCTTGACGTACTGCAGCCCTTCGGTGATCAGGCGGTCCCCGGCGTTCAGGCCTTTTTCCACCAGCCAGTAGGCGCCGGCGGTGCGGTTGGCCACCAGTTCACGCTGCTCGACCTTGTTGTCGGCGTTGACGATCAGCGCTGTTGGAATACCCCTGAGATCACGGGTCACGCCTTGCTGCGGTGCCAGGATGGCCTTGCTGTTCACACCGGCTTGCAATTGGGCGTGTACGAACATGCCCGGCAGCAGGGTGTGGTCAGGGTTAGGGAACACTGCGCGCAGGGTGACCGAGCCGGTGGTCTGGTCGACCGAGACTTCGGAGAACTCCAGCTTGCCGTCCTGGCCGTAATCGCTGCCGTCTTCCAGGGTCAACTTGACCTTGGCGGCATTCGCACCGGCTTTTTCCAGCTGGCCGCTTTCCAAGTCGCGGCGCAGTTTCAGCATTTCAGCCGACGACTGTGTGACGTCGACGTAGATCGGGTCCAGTTGCTGAATCACGGCCATCGCATCGGCCTGGCCATTGCTGACCAGCGCGCCTTCGGTGACGGCAGAACGGCCGATACGCCCGGAAATCGGCGCGTACACCTTGGTGTAGCGCACATTGATCTGGGCGGTTTGAACGTTTGCTTCGGCAGTCATGCGGTTCGCGACGGCGGTGTCGTATTCCTGACGGCTGACGGCTTGTTCATCAACCAACTGCTTGTAGCGATCGGTGATGGACTTGGTCTGGGTCAGCGTGGCTTGTGCGCTTTTCAGGGTGGCCTCATAGACCGACGGATCGATCTGATACAGCTGCTGGCCTTCCTTCACGTCGGCGCCTTCTTTGTACAGACGCTTGAGGATAATGCCGTTGACCTGAGGGCGAACTTCCGCGATGCGGTAGGCGGTGGTGCGGCCTGGTAGCTCGGATGTCAGAGTAAAGGCTTGCGGTTGAAGGGTGACCACGCCGACCTGAGGGATTTGAGCGGGCGGAGCCGCTTCTTCCTTTTTACATCCGCTGAGCAGCGATGCCAGGGCGACGGCAGTGACCAGAGCGGTAACAGCTGGCTTAAGTTGCATGAAGATCCTCGGGTCAGGCGCGCAGGGTGCGCACAAGAAGGGTGGAAGGGTAAAAAACAGGCTGTGAGTAGATAAGTAGCTTGCTACGCAATATACTTACGTTCATGGTTGTTTGTAAACTCTTGACAGGCTTCGCGCAATGTTGACAAAGCAACACCCGAAGCCTCGATTCCATTACGTTCGGCACCCATGACGGTGTCGTCCCACAAATATTCAGATGATCGTTCGCGTCTATTAACGTTGCGTTAACGATAGTCTCAAGTGTCCTGATTGAGGTTCTACTGCCATGGTTCGTCGCACTAAAGAGGAAGCTCAGGAAACGCGCAGCCAAATTCTTCAAGCCGCCGAGCAAGCCTTTTACGATCGCGGCGTCGCGCGTACGACGCTGGCGGACATCGCCGCGTTGGCCGGCGTGACGCGGGGCGCGATTTACTGGCACTTCAGCAATAAGTCCGACCTGTTGCAGGCGCTGCTCGACACTTTGCATGAGCCGCTGGACGAATTGGCCAGGGCCAGTGAGAGCGAGGACGAACTCGATCCACTGGGGTGCATGCGCAAGCTGCTGATTCATCTGTTTCATCAAGTGGCCCTGGACCCGAAAACCCGCCGCATCAATGAGATTCTGTTTCATAAGTGCGAATTCACCGATGAAATGTGCGACATGCGCCGCCAGCGCCAGACCCACAGTCTGGAATGCAATCTGCGCATCGGCCTGACTCTGCGTAATGCGGTCCATCGCGGGCAACTTCCGGAAAACCTCGATACCACCCGCGGTGCCGTTTGCATGCATGCCTACATCAACGGGCTGATTGGCCAGTGGCTGTTGGTCCCCGACAGCTTCCAATTGCATCAGGAAGCCGAGCGCTGGGTAGATGCAGGGCTAGACATGCTGCGTCTGAGCCCGAGCCTGCGCAATTGAAACAAAATGCGTAATTGCATCAGGTTGTGTCAACAGTAAAGCTTAAGGACGGTCAATCGTCCTTCTGCCTGATTGGTGGGATGACTTTATATACGGGCTGGTGGGCGGTTGATAGGTAGCCGCCTAAGTATTTTGTAGGGATTTTGTTGCGGTTCTGTGAAGCAATGTAGCCAGAACCTGTAGGTCGCCAACAACGTGAAAGGGGGCTTGCCCCCGATGGCAGTGGTTCAGTCAACACATACAGTGACTGACGCACCGCCATCGGGGGCAAGCCCCCTTTCTCATTTGGTTTTAGTTTCGGCCGATTAAAGCGGCAGGGTCGGGTAGTCGATGTAACCCACCGGCCCCTTGCCGTAGAAGGTTTCCGGGTGTGCTTCGTTGAGCGGCGCATCGGCCTTCAGACGTGCTGGCAGATCCGGGTTGGCAATGAATGGTACGCCCCAAGCCACCGCATCCGCTTTGCCCTCGGCCAGCCAGGCATTGGCGCTGTCTTTGGTAAAGCGTTCGTTGGCGATGTATACGCCGCCGAACGCTTTTTTCAGTTGTGGGCCGAGGCTGTCCGCGCCTTCTTTTTCACGGGAGCAGATGAAGGCGATGCCACGTTTGCCCAGTTCGCTGGCGACGTAGGTGAAGGTTTCCGCGAGGTTATCGTCGCCCATGTCGTGGGAGTCGGCACGCGGTGCCAAATGCACACCCACACGCCCGGCGCCCCAGACTTCGATGGCTGCGTCGGTCACTTCCAGCAGCAGGCGTGCACGGTTTTCCAGGGAGCCGCCGTAGTTATCGGTGCGCTGGTTGGTGCTGCTTTGCAGGAACTGGTCGAGCAGGTAGCCGTTGGCGCCGTGGATTTCCACGCCGTCAAAACCAGCGGCCTTGGCGTTTTCGGCACCGGTGCGGTAGGCGTCGATGATGTCGGCGATTTCAGCTGTTTCCAGGGCGCGCGGGGTAGGGTAGTCGGCCAGTGGGCGAACCAGGCTGACGTGGCCTTTTGGCTGGATCGCACTCGGCGCCACCGGAGTTTCGCCGTTCAGGTACGACTCATGGGAGATACGACCCACATGCCACAGTTGCAGGAAGATCTTGCCGCCCGCGCCGTGAATCGCCTTGGTCACGTTGGCCCAGCCGCGCACTTGGTCGTTGGACCAGATGCCTGGGGTGTCCGGGTAGCCCACGCCCAGCGGGGTCACGGAGGTGGCTTCACTGAGGATCAGCCCGGCGGACGCACGTTGCACGTAGTACTCAGCCATCAGTGCGTTGGGTACGCGGCCTTCATCAGCGCGGCAGCGGGTCAGCGGCGCCATGATGATGCGGTTCGACAGTTCCAGGTCGCCCAGTGTGATCGGATCGAAAATAGTCGTCATGGGAAAACACCCTTCTCTTTGAAGTTGATCAGTTGGTCGCAGGGGCCAGGTCGGCATCGCCGCCCTGACGGAAAGTAATCAGGGTCACCAGCAGCGCCAGGATCGCCAGGGCCGCTGCCGCCAGAGGCACGCTGGTCAGGCCGAAGCCGTGGGCGATCACGCTGCCGCCGACCCAGGCGCCGAGGGCGTTGCCGATGTTGAAGGCGCCGATGTTCAGGGTGGACACCAGGTTCGGTGCGGCCTTGCCGAAGGTCACCACGTTGATCTGCAACGCAGGGACAGCGGCAAACGACGCGGTAGCCCAGAGGAACAGCGTGATTTCAGTCGGGATCACCGCGACGCTGGTCCAGGTCAGTGCGGTGGATACCACCGCCATGCTGATAAACACGCCGATCAAGGTTGCGGCCAGGCGTTTGTCGGCCAGTTTGCCGCCGATGATGTTGCCCACGGTGAGGCCCAGGCCGATCAACAGCAGGGTCCAGGTCACGCCTTTTGGTGTCACGCCGGTGACATCGCCGAGCAGCGGCGCAACATAGGTGAAGAGGGTGAACATCGATGCTGCGAACAGCGCAGTCATGCTCAGCGACAACCAGATGCCGGCACCTTTGAGGGCGGCCAGTTCGGCGCGCATGTCGAGTTTTTCTTCGTCACGCTTGGCTGGCAGGAAGCGGATCAGGCCGATCAACGCCACCACACCAATCACCGTCACCGCCCAGAAGGTCGAGCGCCAGCCGGCTTCCTGGCCCAGCGCGGTGCCCAGCGGCACGCCGAGTACGTTGGCGAGGGTCAAACCAGTGAACATCAATGCCACGGCCGAAGCGCGTTTGTTGGCGGGCACCAGGTTGGCCGCCACCACCGAGCCGATCCCGAAGAACGCGCCATGGCATAGCGCGGTAACCACGCGGGCAAACATCAGCACGTTGTAGTCGCTGGCCAGGGCGCAGAGCAGGTTGCCGACAATAAAGATGCCCATCAACGCTACCAGTGCGGCCTTGCGCGGCAGCTTGGCGGTGGCCAGTGCCATGAAGGGCGCGCCAATGGCCACGCCCAAGGCATAACCGGTGACCAGCCAGCCGGCGCCGGGGATCGACACGCCGAGGTCTGCCGCCACATCGGGCAACAGGCCCATGATGACGAACTCGGTGGTGCCGATGGCGAAGGCGCTCAGGGCCAGTATGAGTAGCGAGAGGGGCATTTGGGTTTCCTTGTTACAGCGCTGCGTTGTCGTCAGCGCTGAGTTCTGTGGTGAGCGCCGCAAGGAAGGCCTGGATGGTTTCCTCGTTGCGTTTGAAGAAGTGCCACTGCCCGGCCTTCTGGCTGCTGATCAAACCCGCCCGTTGCAAGGTGGCCAGGTGGGCCGACACGGTCGACTGGGACAAGCCGCAGCGTTGGTCGATCTGACCGGCACAGATGCCGTATTCGTGGTTATGCAGTTGCTCGGGGAATTGCACTTTCGGGTCTTTGAGCCAGGTGAGGATGTCTCGTCGTACTGGGTGCGCCAGGGCTTTTATTATTTCGTCGAGGTCGATGGACATGGCAGGTGCTCAGTGTCGTAAAGCGTTATATCGCGATGAGGCGAACCTTAAATCGTTATATCTCGATATACCAATATGATTTTGGTCTTAACTCAGCCCAAATCGGTATATCGGGTTATAACGATACGTTGACGGCAGTGCTAGACTGCGCGCCATGAATTATCTCGCACATCTGCACCTGGGCGGCCAACTTCCTGCACAACTGCTGGGCAGCCTCTATGGCGATTTCGTCAAAGGTCGCCTGCAGGGCCAGTTCAGCCCGCCCATCGAAACGGCGATCCAGCTGCATCGCTCCATCGACCGCTTCACCGACAGTCACCCGCGGGTGGGAGAGGCGTTGTCGCGTTTCAGCCTCACCCGCAGGCGTTATGCGGGAATCGTCCTCGACGTGTTTTTCGATCACTGCCTGGCGCGGGACTGGGCGCTGTATGCCGACCAACCGTTGGAGCACTTCACTTCGCAGGTGTACCGCGTGCTGGCGGCCGAACCGCAGTTGCCGGGGCGCTTGGCGCAGATTGCGCCGTATATGGCGGCGGATGATTGGTTGGGTTCGTACCGCGAGTTTGCGGTGATGGAGCAGGTGCTGCGGGGGATTTCGCGACGGCTGACACAACCCCAGGAATTAGGGTTTGCGATGCAGGAATTGCGTGAGTTGTATGAGCCGTTGAGTGAAGACTTCCGGATCTTCTACCCCGAACTGCAAGCCTTCGCGCATAACCACCTGACAACACAAAGCTAAATGTGGGAAGAGGCTTGCTCCCGATTACGGTGTGCCAGCCACCACTGATGCTGGCTGATCCACTGCTATCGGGAGCAAGCCCCCTCCCACATTTGGAACAGTGTCTGGCTCATATCACGCGGCAAAGGCTGGTCGCGTCGCTACTTGTTCAGTCTCCGGCACCGGCCCAAACAACGCCCTCTGCACCGCCTGCTGCGCCTGATGCGCCAGCGCCGCGCGTTCCTGCCCGGCGCAGGCAATCGGCTTGAGCACATGGATCTCCACATCGCCCTGATCATTGCCGAACAAGCGCATTAGGTGCGACAGCAAATCATCATCGCCAATAAACGGTGCCAATGGGTCCACTTGCCCATCGCGCAGATAACGAATCGCCACCGGTTGAAGCGCCACGTCCGCATCAATCGCACTGGCCAGCAAGCGTCCGTGGAAGGTACGCAGGCTGCGCCCGTCGGTGGTGGTGCCTTCGGGGAACATCAGCAACGGATGCCGTTGTTCCAGGTGACGGGTCATCTGCTTGCGGATCAACTGGCTGTCGCCCGAACCACGACGGATAAACAGGCTACCGGCCTTGGCTGCCAACCATCCCGCCACTGGCCAAGTGCGCACTTCCGCCTTGGACAGGAACGACATCGGCGCCACCGCGCCCAGTAAAGGAATATCGGTCCAGGACACGTGATTGCTCACCCACAGCATCGGCTGCGTCGGCAACTCACCGTGCACGGTCACGCGAAAGGGCAGGGCGTTGGTCAGCCGCGCCATAAAGAATCGCGACCAACGCTGGCGCCGCACCATGGAGTTGGCGATGCCCAAGCGCTCGAACACACCAAACACACTGGCCATGCTTAAACCCAGCGCCACGACCACCAGCACGCGGGCAATGCGCCCGTACACGCGCAGGCGGCTCATCACATGGCCGCCTTGAAGTGGCGCGCATAACGCGGGCACAACTCATCGCGCTTGAGCAGGATGAACACGTCGGCCACCTGGAAATCTTCATCCCAGCACGGCTCGCCGCAGATCTTTGCGCCCAGCCGCATGTAGGCCTTGAGCAGCGGAGGCATCTCCGCGATTACGTTGGTCGGTAGGTCCAGCGCCGGCAGCGGTTTTTTCGGTTCGGCGCGCAGGTGTTCGTTGCACAGGTAGCGTTCGCGCAGGCGCTGCATGATTGCGTGGGCCTGGATGCCGCCGTCGTGCATCGGGATGCTCGCGCAGCCCATCAAATAGCTATAGCCGCCTTGGTTGAGGACTTCAGCCAACTCGCCCCACAGCACAGCGATGGTGCCTCCGTTACGGTAGGCCGGGTCGACGCAGGTGCGGCCGATTTCCAGGATTGGGCCTTGCAGGTGCAGCAAGCCGTGCAGGCTGAATTCTTCTTCGCTGTAGAACCGGCCCAAGGTGCTGGCAGCCTGGTGGTCGAGCAAACGGGTGGTGGCGACGAGTCGTCCGCTGTTCAAATCCCGCACGCCGATGTGGCTGCAGTGAACATCATAGTCATCCATGTCCAGACCCAGTTCCGCGCCTTTCAGCTTGGCGTTGAACTCGCCGCTGAATACGTTGAACCGCAGGGCCTGGGCTTCCTGCAACGCTTGTGCGCCAACCAGGCGTTCGGCTTGCAGACGGCGTTCATTGCCGGTGTCGCTGATGCGGGCGATCTGAGTCATGGCGAATCTCCGAGTGCCAGCCACGTTCCGGCCGGTCGACTTGTTTGTCCAAACTCAGGCTATGTAGGCTCGGTGTCATCTCCATGAAGTTATGGTGACGCTTGGATGACAGCCCCTTTGTCGCAAATCTGTCATCACCCTCGGCTAGGCTCGCGGGCTTGAATGCCCCCTTGAGTCTGTGTCCATGGTCAGAGGCCTGCTGTGCGTTGCCCTGCTGTTTGCCACCGTTACCGCCCGCGCCGACACCTGGCCCGACAAGGACTGGGCCAAGGGCACGCCGCTCGCCGGGCCCGCCACCCAAGCACTGGATGCCTACGCGTTCCCGCCGCGTGACGATGCCACTCGCCAAGGCGTTCGAACCGATGCGCTGCTGGTGATCCGCGACGGCCAGATCATCTATGAACGCTACGCCGCGCCCACCACCGCCGACACGCCGCACCTGACCTGGTCTATCAGCAAGAGCCTGATGGCCACTGTTCTGGGCGTCGCCTATGGCAATAATCGCTTCAAACTGACTGACCCGGTGGCGCGCTTCTACCCGCCGATGAAGCAACATCCCACGGTGACCATGGCCGACCTGCTGCACTGGGCCTCGGGCCTGGACTGGCAGGAAGACTACGAATACGCCCCGCTGAAATCCTCGGTGGTGGCGATGCTCTATACCCGTGGCCGTGCCGATATGGCTGAGTTCGCCGCCAATACCGAATCCTTCAGTGCACCGGGCCAGGTCTTCCGCTATTCCAGCGGCGACAGCAATATTTTGTCCGCCGCGCTCAAAGGCATGCTGGGTCACAAGGCTTATATGAGTTACCCGTGGGATGCGCTGTTCAAGCCGCTGGGCATTCGCAACGCCACGTGGGAAACCGATGCCGATGAAACCTTCGTCGCCTCGTCCTATGCCTACCTGACCGCGCGCGATTTGGCCCGCGTCGGTTTGCTGATGGCGCGGGACGGTCGCTGGGGCGAGCAACAATTGCTGCCTGAAGACTGGGTGGCTTTCAACCGCCAGCCCTTCGCCAACTACAAGGCCGGTCAGGACGAAGCCGTCCCTGGCGGTCATTGGTGGCTGAACCAGGGCACCCCGCGACCCTGGCCCGACGCCCCCGCCGACACCTTTGCCGCCCTCGGCCATTGGGGCCAGGCGCTGTACGTGATGCCCACCGAACACCTGGTGATCGTGCGTTACGGCGACGATCGCGACGGCAGCTACCGCCACAACGAACTGCTCAAACGCGTGCTCGCGGCGGTGCAACCATGATCCGTCGTCGGCCGTTTACCAGTGTCTTTTTACTGTTGGTCCTGGGCCTGCTGGGTTGGATCTGGCACGAGCGCGTTAACCTGCAAGCCTTCCCCGACATCATTGCGGCGTATACCGCCAAGGAGTATTGCTCGTGCCGGTATGTGGCGAACAATCCAGCCGATTATTGCCGGGGATATGTGAAGCAGTACGTGCCCACCAGTGCGTTCAGTGATAACCCGGAGCGCAGTGAAGTGACGGCGAGCGGGTTGGGGCGTACGCACCGTGCACGCTGGTTCGGCGACCGCCAGGGCTGTCGCCTGAGTCCTTGACCCGTCTCGCTTCCACATTGGATTTGCGCCGCTTGTGACATTGCGCTTAAGGTTCGTGCAGGTTTTTTCCCCACGAGTCCTTAATGTTCAACGCGTCTGTTATCAAACCCCTGGCCTTTGCCCTGCTGGTCGCTGCCGCCGTACCCGCCCACGCCGATTGGTACCTGGACAACGAGTCCTCGCGCCTGTCGTTCGTCACCACCAAAAACACCGAGATCGCTGAAGTCCATCGCTTCCTGGTGCTGCACGGTAGGGTCGACAGCAAGGGCGCGGCGCAATTGGAAGTGGAGCTGGAGTCGGTCAACAGCAGCATCCCGCTGCGTGACGAGCGTATGCGCAATCAGCTTTTCGAGATCAAGACTTTTCCTGATGCGCTGATCAGTGCACAGATCAACCTGCAACCGATCAATGACCTGGCCCCCGGCGCGCAACTGGAATTGCGCCTGCCACTGAACGTCACCTTGCACGGCAAAACCCAGACCTACAGCGCAGAACTCCTGGCCACGCGCCTGGATGACCGGCGTTTCCAGGTGGTGACCCTGGAACCTGTGGTGTTGCACGCCGAGGACTTCGACCTGGCACCGGGTGTGGCGGCATTGCGTGAAGCGGCGGGGCTCAAGTCGATCAGCTTGTCGGTGCCGGTGGGTGCGGTGCTGATTTTTACGGCGCGCTGACGTGAGCGGCGCGGTGTTCCCGTGGCGCAGCGCCAACCGTTTCGAGTTGTTGATCGACGGACCGAATTTCTTTCCACAAATGCTCGTGGGCATTGCCCGCGCTGAGCGCCAGGTGGATCTTGAGTTGTACTTGGTGGAGGCGGGCGCGTGCGCCGAAGCGCTGGTGCAGGCTTTGGTGCTCGCCGCCGAACGTGGCGTGCTGGTGCGTTGCCTGTTCGATGACTACGGCAGTCTCGCGTTCACCCTGGGACTGCGTAAGCGTTTGACCGATGCCGGTGTGGTGCTGCGTTTCTACAATCGCCTGAGCTGGCGCCGTTGGATGCGCAACCTGTACCGCGACCACCGCAAGCTGCTGCTTATCGACCAGAATATCGCCGTGGTCGGCGGCACAGGCGTCACCGATGAATTCTGGACGCCGGGCGAAGACACCGCCGAATGGCACGAAGTGATGGTGCAGATCAGCGGCCCGCTGGTGCTGGATTGGCAGGCGCTGTTCGATCGCCAATGGCACGCCAACGTGGCGCGCCGTGAGTGGAAACCGGCCACCCATTTCGGCTTGCCGCGCCTGCCCAAAGTACCAGCGACCGGCCCGGGACTGGGCCGTGTCGCGTATGCGGACGCCCGTCAGCACCGCGACATCCTGCAATCGCTGATCCGCGCGCTCAACAGCAGCAAGACACGAATCTGGCTGGCCACGCCGTATTTCTTGCCCACATGGGGCGTGCGCCGTGCCTTGCGCCGGGCGGCAGTGCGTGGGGTGGATGTGCGTTTGCTGCTCACCGGCCCGCGTACCGATCACCCGTCGGTGCGTTACGCCGGGCATCGCTATTACCCACGCTTATTACGCTCGGGCGTGCAGATTTTTGAATACCAGCCGTGCTTTTTGCACCTGAAAATGGTGCTGGTGGACGATTGGGTCAGCATCGGCTCGTGCAACTTCGACCACTGGAATCTGCGCTTCAATCTGGAAGCCAACCTTGAAGCGTTGGACCCGGAATTGACGCTGGCGGTCGAAGGCAGTTTCGAACGGGATTTTGCCCAGAGTCAGGCGGTGAGCCTGGATGCTTGGAAGGCGCGACCGTTGTGGCGGCGGGTGAAGCAGCGGGTGTGGGGGTGGATTGATCGGTTGGTGGTGAACGTGCTGGACCGACGCGGCTAGCAAGAACACTGAGATCAAATGTGGGAGGGGGCTTGCCCCGATAGCGATGACTCAGCTCCAGATATGCTGGCTGGTACACCGCAATCGGGGGCAAGCCCCCTCCCATATTGTTTGACCGTGTCAGGCGTTAGAGCAGTTCGAACGTCTGCTGCTGCACATCCCGGGAGTCCAGGCCGATCTGCACATTGAACTCGCCGGGTTCCGCCGCGTACTTGAGCTGGGTGTTGTAGAACTTCAAGTCTTCCTCGGTGATGGTGAAGTGCAAGGTGCGCTCTTCACCAGCCTTGAGCATGATTTTCTGGAAGTTCTTCAGTTCTTTGATCGGACGGATCATCGAACCCGCGACGTCCTGGATATACATCTGCACCACGGTTTCGCCGTCGACCTTGCCGGTGTTCCGCACCGTGACGCTGGCGTCGAGCTTGCCAGTCTTGTTCAGGGTGGTGGACGACAGCGCCATATCCGACAGGCTGAACGTGGTGTAGCTCAGGCCATAACCAAACGGGAACAGCGGCCCGGTGGTGTCATCGAAGTACTGCGAGGTGTAGTTGCCCGGTTTGCCTGGGGTAAACGGCCGGCCGATGGTCAGGTGGTTGTAGTAGGTCGGAATCTGGCCCACGGAGCGGGGGAACGTAATCGGCAGCTTGCCCGACGGGTTGTAGTCACCGAACAGCACGTCGGCGATGGCGTTGCCGCCTTCGGTGCCGGCGAACCAGGTTTCCAGGATCGCGTCGGCCTGTTGGTTCTCTTCCAGGATCGACAGCGGGCGGCCGTTCATCAGCACCAGCACCAGCGGCTTGCCGGTGGCCTTAAGCGCCTTGATCAGGTCGCGCTGGCTTTGCGGGATGTTCAGGTCGGTGCGGCTCGACGATTCGTGGGACATGCCACGGGACTCACCCACGGCCGCGACGATCACGTCGGCATCCTTGGCCGCTTTGACGGCCTCATCGATCAGCACCTGCGGTGCGCGCTTGTCATCCACCACTTCCGGGGCATCGAAGTTGAGGAAGTTGAGGTAGTCCACCACGGCCTTGTCGTTGGTGATGTTGGCGCCACGGGCGTAGATGATCTTGCCTTTCTCGCCGATGACCGCATTCAAACCGTCGAGCAGGGTCACCGATTGCTCCGGCTTACCGGCTGCAGCCCAACTGCCCATCATGTCGATCGGCGCCTTGGCCAGTGGGCCCACGAGCGCGATGGTCGCGGATTTTTTCAGTGGCAGGGTGTTGTTCTGGTTTTTCAGCAATACCAGGCTGCGGCGCGCGATATCGCGGGCCTCGGCGCGGTGCAGGCGGCTGTCGGCATAGGTGTCTGCCGGGTCATCCTCGGCCTTGCCGATGCGCAGGTACGGGTCCTTAAACAGGCCCATGTCGTACTTGGCGCCGAGCACTTCGCGCACGGCGTTGTCGATGTCGCTCTGTTCGATCTCACCGGACTTGAGCAGCCCAGGCAATTCCTTGCCGTACAGCGAGTCGTTCATGCTCATGTCGATGCCGGCCTTGATCGCGAGCTTCGCGGCTTCACGCCCGTCCTTGGCCACGCCGTGCTTGATCAGTTCGAAGATCGCGCCATGGTCGCTGACGGCCAAGCCTTTGAAGCCCCAGTCCTTGCGCAGCAGGTCGTTCATCAGCCAGGTGTTGGCAGTGGCAGGCACGCCGTTGATCGAGTTGAGCGCCACCATCACGCCGCCGGAGCCGGCCTTGATCGCCGCGTGGTACGGCGGGAGGTAGTCCTGGTACATCTTGACCGGGCTCATATCGACCACGTTGTAGTCGCGGCCGCCTTCCACCGCGCCGTACAGGGCGAAGTGCTTGACGCTGGCCATGATGCTGTCGGCATTTGCGGGGCTGGCGCCCTGGAAGGCCCGGACCATGACTTCGGCGATTCGCGACACCAGGTAGGTATCTTCGCCGAAACCTTCGGAGGTACGGCCCCAGCGTGGGTCGCGGGAGATGTCGACCATCGGCGCGAAGGTGATGTCGAGGCTGTCAGCGGCGGCTTCCTGTGCAGCGATGCGCCCGGAGCGGCCGATGGCGTCCATGTCCCAGCTGGAGGCCAGGGCCAGGCTGATCGGGAAGATGGTGCGGTGACCGTGGATCACGTCATAGGCGAAGAACATCGGGATCTTCAAGCGGCTGCGCATGGCCGCGTCCTGCATCGGACGGTTTTCCGGGCGGGTGATGGAGTTGAACGTGCCACCGATGCGGCCGGCGGCGATTTCCTTGCGGATCAGCTCGCGGGGCATTTCGGGGCCGATGCTGATCAGGCGCAATTGGCCGATCTTCTCATCGAGGGTCATCTGCTTGAGCAGGTCGCTGACGAAGGCGTCCTTGTCTTTAAGCGCAGCAGGCTTTGTTTCTGCCCAGACGGGGTGGGTGGCCAGCGTGGCAACAAGGCCGAGCAAACACAGCTTCTTCATGAATATCCTTTTTCGGCTCACTGCACAGCAAACATGCGCTGTTCTGCCAAAATGTGGGGAACATATGTTGTTGTTCGAGTGTTATTGCAGAAAATGCACCACACTTCTGAACTCTTATTTGCGCTGGGCATCTTTTTAGCTGAATGATTCGATGCAATCCAGTAGTGGGAGCGGATTATGCCCCAAGCGCGCGGTTTATAGGGTCAGTCGTCAAATTCCATCAAGATTGCTCAGGAGAGACACCATGCAAGCAGCACAAAGTTACCGCTTGGGCTTCAAAGCCGCAGCTTTGCTATTGATCAGCACGGTGCTGAGCGGTTGCGGCATCAACACTATCCCCACCCTGGACGAACAGGCCAAAGCCGCCTGGGGCCAGGTGCAGAACCAATACCAACGCCGCGCCGACCTGATCCCTAACCTGGTGGAAGTGGTCAAAGGCTACGCTGCCCATGAACAAGACACCCTCACCGCCGTGATCGAAGCGCGGGCCAAGGCCACCTCGATCCAGGTCGACGCCAGCACCCTCGACAATCCCGAGAAACTCAAACAGTTCCAGCAAGCCCAGGACGGTTTGAGCGGCGCGCTTAGCCGCTTGATGGTGGTGTCCGAGCGCTACCCGGACCTTAAGGCCAACCAGAACTTCCTGGCCCTGCAATCCCAGCTTGAAGGCACCGAAAACCGTATCGCCGTGGCCCGTCGTGATTTCATCCAGGCCGTGCAGGCCTACAACACAGAGATCCGCACCTTCCCAGGTCGTCTGTGGCACAGCGTGATGTACAGCGACTTGCCGATCCGCCAAACGTTTGAAGCCACCAGTGCCGATGCCGATAAAGCACCGCAAGTGAAGTTCAAGTAAGCCGATGCGCTTATTACGGATAGGGCTGGCACTGTGGCTGCTGGCCTGCGTGGGCGTGGCCCAGGCAGCGCTGACCTTCCCGGAGTTGACCGGACGGGTGGTCGACAACGCCCAGATGATCGACCCGGCGGTGCGCGCGCAGTTGTCCCAGCAGTTGCAGGCGCTGGAGCAAACCGCCGGCGACCAGATCGTGGTGGTCACCGTGCCTGACCTGCAAGGCGTGCCTATTGAAGACTTCGGTTATCAACTGGGGCGCCACTGGGGCATTGGCCAGAAGGGCAAGGACAACGGCGCGCTGTTGATCGTCGCCCGCGATGAGCGCAAATTGCGCATCGAAGTCGGTTACGGCCTGGAAGGCGTGCTGACCGATGCGCAGTCCTGGGTGATCATCAACCAGGTGATCACCCCCAAATTCAAAACCGGCAATTTCAGCCAGGGCATCAGCGACGGGGTGGCCGCGATGATCCAGGTGGTGGGCGGTGAGCCATTGGCGGTACCGGCCCATGTGGCC
The DNA here is from genome assembly GCF_052938085.1 of Pseudomonas sivasensis. Lineage (NCBI taxonomy): Bacteria > Pseudomonadati > Pseudomonadota > Gammaproteobacteria > Pseudomonadales > Pseudomonadaceae > Pseudomonas > Pseudomonas sivasensis. The sequence continues at coordinate 4,667,865 of NZ_CP176442.1, read as the reverse complement.
GATGCCAATTTTGCCAAGGATAATCCCGGGTTTTCCATCGGCCTGGTTATCCTGCTGATTGGCGTGTTGTGGCTTTGCAACCGTATGGGCCTGCCGGTGGGCGCGATCCTGCTGGCGATTCTCAGCAGCAGTGGACGCGGCGGCGGCGGGGGAGGCGGTGGCGGCGGTGGTTTTCGCGGCGGCGGTGGCGGCTTCGGCGGCGGCGGTGCTTCAGGTGGCTGGTGATGACAATAACTAGAAAAGAGCATGTACAACCATGGCATTACTGACTGAACACGAGCAACGCCAAGTCGCTGAGGCGATTGCCCGGGTCGAGCAACAGACCGACGCCGAGTTGGTTACCGTGCTGGCCGCGCGTGCCGACGATTACGCCTACATCCCCTTGTTGTGGGCCAGCTTGATCGCCTTGGTGGTGCCGGGTGTGGTGCATTACCTGTCCGGCTACCTGACCATGTACACCTTGCTGCTGGCGCAATGGGCGACGTTCATCGTGTTGTGCCTGGTGTTCCGCTTGCCCAAGGTCACGACCCGCTTGATCCCGCGCTCCGTGCGGCACTGGCGCGCTTCCAACCTGGCGCGCCGGCAGTTTCTGGAGCAGAACCTGCACCACACGCTGGGCAGTACCGGGGTGCTGATTTTTGTCAGCGAGGCGGAGCGTTATGTGGAAATCCTGGTGGACGATGGCATCTCCAGCCGCCTGGATGACAGTCATTGGGATGGGATCGTCAGGGCGTTTACCCAGCAGGTGAAACAGGGGCAGACGCTGGCTGGGTTTATTGCGTGTATCGATGCATGCGGTGAATTGCTGAAGGTGCATGTGCCGGTAACGCAGACCCGCAATGAACTGCCAAACCGGCTGGTCGTACTGGAATAGTCCCGCCACCACTGGCTGAAAATGTGGGAGGGGGCTTGCCCCCGATTGCAGAGTGTCAGTCAACGATGTTCCAACTGATCCACGGCTATCGGGGGCAAGCCCCCTCCCACATTTGAGTCTGCGGTGACCACTGGTCAAATAACTCCGTGCCCTGGTGGACTATCCCCCCTAAAATGCCCGGCATTCCCAGCCCGAGGCGTTTTTGTTCATGTCCGTCACCGCTCAACCTGTCCGCCCTGCGCCGGATCATCACGCCCAGTTCATCGAACTGTTGAGCACAAGCCTTGCGCAGAACGCCTTTATCAAGCTGGTGCTTGCCAAGTACGTCGGTGACGAAGCCGAGCTTCAGCGGCTGATCATCAAGGCGGTGACCGTCAAGGAGCAGCCATGCCTGTCCTTCGTCTACCGCTACAAGACCCGTGACATCACCAAGAACTTGCCGCTGGCCGACGGCGTGGCGGCGATTGCCGAGCTGCTGCCGGCGTCGTTCAAGAATGCGCACTTGCTGTCGCTGACCGACGAAGCCCAGTTGGAATACAGCAAGAAGAACAAAAGCTCGCTGTTTAAAAGCAAGCCACAGCAACTGCGCGAGGCACCTTCGGCGGAGCATAACCGTGAGAAGAATCGCTTCCTCGATCTGAGCCGGCCGTTCCTCGCCGACCTGGGCGTGACCGATTCCAAGCAGGCGCTGATCCCGTCGATGTCGCGCAAGTGGAAGCAGATCAACAAGTTCATCGAAGTGTTCAGCCATGCACTGACCTCGTCACCGCTGAAGCTGGATCAACCGGTGCGTGTCGCCGACTTTGGTTCGGGCAAGGGCTACCTCACGTTTGCGATCCACGACTACCTGCGCAACACCCTCAAGGCCGAAGGCGAAGTTACCGGCGTTGAATTGCGCGAAGACATGGTGACCCTGTGCAACACCGCCGCTGCGCGCCTGGAACACCCGGGTCTGGTGTTCAAATGCGGCGACGTACGCAGCGTAGCGCCGAGCGAGCTGGACGTGATGATCGCCCTGCATGCCTGCGATATCGCCACCGACTATGCGATCCACACCGGTATCCGCTCCGGCGCGTCGATCATCATGTGTTCGCCGTGCTGCCATAAGCAGATCCGCTTGCAGATCCAGAGCCCGGTGCTGCTCAAACCGATGCTGCAATACGGTTTACACCTGGGCCAGCAAGCGGAAATGGTTACCGACAGTTTGCGAGCATTGTTTCTCGAAGCCTGTGGATACGAGACGAAAGTGTTCGAGTTCATCTCGTTGGAACACACCAACAAGAACAAGATGATCCTCGCGGTCAAGCGTAACGAGCCGGTGGACAATACGCAGTTGCTGGAGAAGATTCAGGAACTCAAGGCGTTCTACCACATCACTGAACACTGCCTGGAAACCCTGCTGCGCGCGGATGGCTACCTGGCCTGAACACTGCTCAAATGTGGAAGGGGGCTTGCCCCCTTCCACATTTAGACTGCACTTGGCTTGGGAACCGGCGCAGGTTGCACCGCCGTCTTGCGCCCCAGCATTACCGTCACAATCACCCCGCACGCAAACACCCATGTAATTGGCTCGATATGTTCCCCAAAGAACAACGCCGAAAACGCGATGGTGAAGAAGATCTGCAACAGCTGGATCTGGCTGACCCGCGCAATGCCGCCCATGGCCAACCCGGCGTACCAGGCAAAGAACCCCAGGAACTGCGAGAACAGCGACACATACCCAAACGCCCACCAGGTACGCATGGAAATCGCACCTTGATGCTGCGCCGCCAAGTACCACACCGGCCCGATCAGCACCGGCGTTGACAGCACCAGCGCCCAACAGATCACCTGCCAGCCGCCCATCTCCTTGGCCAATCGACCGCCCTCGGCATAACCCAAACCGCCCACGGCAATCGCGCCGAGCATCAAGAGATCCCCCGCCTGGATGCTTCCGGCGCCGGTGATCAACGCATAACTCAATACCAACGCACTGCCCAATGCGGCGCAGGCCCAGAAGGCTTTCGACGGCCGTTCATGGGACAGCCATGCTGCATACAGCGCCACGCAAAGCGGTTGCAGACCGTTGACCAGCGCACCATGGGACGCCGGCAAGGTTTGCATGGCCCACGCCGACAGCACCGGGAAACCGAGAATGACCCCGGCGATCACCAGGCACAAACCCCGCACCTGGCGCCAGGTCGGCCAGCGCTCACGGCGCCACAGCAACAGCGCCGCCGCCGGTACCGCCGCGAACAACGCTCGGCCCAGGCCATTGAGCAACGGGTGGATTTCCTGCACCACGATACGGGTGAAGGGCAGGGTCAGGCTGAAGATGATGACGCCCAGCAGGCCGAGGGCCATGCCGGTGTTTTCGCGCGAGCTCATGGGGGCAACCGAAATCTAGAGGGCTTCAAGGGAAGCCCATATAGCCACAACCCCCGTCGAACGCGGGCCTACAGCTGGATACGGATTTATCCGTACAGTTGATCTTGTGTGGGCGCTGGCTTGCCTGCGATTGCATCATGTCGTGGTCACTGACACACCGGGGTGTCTGCATGGCGGGCGCGCTAGCCCCGCCATAGAACCCGCGAAAGGCATCGGCCGACAACGGGCCGGGCTTGTCTCGCGTTGAGGGGCGAAGCGCTCCCTGATGAAGACGAATGCGGTGTATCCGCCGCTTCTCTGCGCCTGGTTTTGGGGCTGCTGCGCAGCCCTACGCGGGACAAGAAGGCGCTCGACTGAAATGACTCATGCAGGACTCTAGACTTAAAGGTTGGTATTTAAGCCTTTAAAGTCAGTAGCTTATTTAAGTTTGATAAGGCGGGCGTGATCAGCGTTCCACAGGTACTGAGAGTGCTGGATCACCCAGTGGATGCGTGCGCGCCGCAAAAAACTTCAGCTCCACGCCGCTGCCGTCAAATAACTCCGAATACCGCCGCTTCTGCTGGCAAATAAACCCGTCACTGCGCCCCGACACCGAGATCGCCAGGGTGCTCAAATTGGCTTGGCGAATGGCATCCACCAAGTGCTGATCCTGAGGCCCCAGGCCGTGCCCAAAGATGCACAGCGCGCCTTCATAGGTCAGCAACTGCTCATAGCAGAACGACAGGTAGTCCGAACTGCGGATGGTCTTGAGCTTCTCCTGCACGGTGCCTTCGCTGACAAACAGCGGCACATCGTCCAGGGTCTTGATCGTGTTGTTGATGGCAAAGCTGCTGAGCAAGGTGCTGTCAGTCGTGGGTAATTTGCGTGCGGTGCCGTCGAGGTTCCGCACCAGGTGCAAGCCGCCGTGCAGGTACAGGATGCGTGTGGCGTCGGTGCGGGTGTTGCGCAGGTCGAAGCTGGCGTCGGCGCTGCGGAACAGATCGTCGATGCCCGGCGTGTGAAGGATCGCCCAATAGTTGAGCAGGTCATAGTTGCTGGTGAATACGGTGGAGTAACCGGCCAGTTCCGCGTTGATCGTCGCCAGTGTCGATGGCTTCACCAAGCGCCACGGGATATGCACGGCGTGGATGGTGTTGATCAATGCTTCCTTGATCGCGTAGTAGCGATTACGCGGCGCCGCCGAGCTGACCGCCAGGGCCTTGTTGACCCGGCTGGTGGTTTTCAGCGCGCCCAGGGCTTGTTCGAAACTGCGGGTTTGCAGGGCGTCGAACACACTGAGTTCGGATGGGCTGAGGGGTTTTTCTTCGACGGTGCGGGCGTTTTCGAACAGCGAGTCGTAGGCAAAGTCTTCCCAAACCGTACGGCTCGCGCCGTTGCCGATCAGAATCCCAGTGAAGTCGATGGTGCTGCGCAGGGCACTCCAGTCTTCAAGGTGGGCGTCAATATCCTGGAAATCCTTCATTGCGGCGGGCTACTCGAAATCGGCTGGGCGGTGACTTTATCACGAGCTGACGTTGATCCTGATCAAGATGCCGCAGACAACTGAGGCCGATGCTAGAGGCAGAAACGTTATCCGAGGATTCGCCATGAGCAGCACCTTCTTCATCCCAGCCGTCAACATCATGGGCACCGACTGCCTCGACGAAGCCATGAACGCCATCCGCAACTACGGTTTTCGCAAGGCGCTGATTGTCACCGACGCCGGTCTGGCCAAGGCGGGCGTCGCCAGCATGATTGCCGAGAAACTGGCGATGCAAGACATCGACTCGGTGATCTATGACGGTGCCAAACCCAACCCCAATGTGGAAAACGTCGAGAAAGGCCTGGCGCTGTTGCAGCAAAGTGCGTGTGATTTTGTGGTGTCGCTGGGCGGCGGCTCGCCCCATGACTGCGCCAAGGGCATCGCCCTGTGCGCCACCAACGGCGGGCATATCGGCGACTACGAAGGCGTGGACCAATCGGCCAAGCCGCAACTGCCGCTGGTAGCCATCAACACCACTGCCGGCACGGCCAGCGAGATGACCCGCTTCTGCATCATCACCGACGAAACCCGTCACGTGAAAATGGCCATCGTTGACCGCAACGTCACGCCACTGCTGTCGGTCAACGACCCATCGCTGATGGTTGGCATGCCTAAGGGGCTCACCGCCGCCACCGGCATGGACGCCCTGACTCACGCCATCGAAGCCTATGTCTCCACCGCCGCCACGCCGATCACCGACGCCTGCGCGATCAAGGCCATCGAACTGATCAGCGCCAACCTGCGCCTGGCCGTCCGTGATGGCAGTGACAAGGTCGCGCGGGAAAACATGGCTTACGCGCAGTTCCTCGCCGGCATGGCGTTCAACAACGCGTCCCTGGGTTTTGTGCACGCCATGGCTCACCAGCTGGGCGGGTTCTACGACCTGCCCCACGGCGTGTGCAACGCGGTGCTGCTGCCCCATGTGCAAAGCTTCAACGCCAGCGTAAGCGCCAAACGCTTGAGCGATGTAGGTCGAGCGCTGGGGGCAGACATCAAGGGCATCACCGATGAAGAGGGCGCCCAAGCTGCCATCGCCGCCATTCGTAGCCTGGCCCAGGACGTTGAAATTCCGGCGGGCCTGCGTGAGCTGGGTGCCAAGTTGCAGGATATTCCGCTGCTGGCGACCAATGCGTTGAAGGATGCGTGCGGCCTGACCAACCCACGGCGCGCGGATCAGCGTCAGATCGAGGAGATCTTTCGCAGCGCGTTTTGAGTGGGGCAGCCTCAAGCTGCAAGCGTTAAGCTACAGGTTGGATGCATTCAACTTGAGCATGAAGCTTGCGGCTTGCCGCTGAGGTCACCTTATGAGAGTTCTGTTATTCGGAGCCACCGGCATGGTTGGCCAAGGCGTTCTGCGTGAATGCCTGTTGGCTGCCGATGTCCAGGAAATCGTCGCCGTTGGCCGCACGCCCCTGACCCAGGAACACGGCAAGCTGCATCAGGTATTGCACAGCGACATGCTGGATTTCCAACCCCTGGAAAACCTGCTGCAAGGCTTTGATGCCTGCTTCTTCTGCCTCGGCGTGTCGTCGGCCGGCATGAATGAAACCACGTACACCCACCTCACCTATGACCTGACGCTCGTAGCTGCCAGCACCTTGGCGCGGCTCAATCCACAGATGACGTTTATCTACGTGTCCGGCGCTGGCACCGACAGCTCCGAGGCGGGCCATTCGATGTGGGCGCGGGTCAAAGGCAAGACCGAGAACGCGTTGCTGCGATTGCCGTTCAAGGCGGTGTACCTGTTTCGGCCGGGGATCATTCAGCCGCTGCACGGTGTGCGCTCTAAGACGCCGCTGTATCAAGCGTTTTACTCCGTGCTCGGGCCAGTGCTTTCGTTGGTGCGTCGGGTTAAGCCGGGCTGGGTGGTGAGTACGGAAACTGTCGGCCGAGCCATGTTGCAAGCGGTGCGCCATGGCGCGCCGCAACCGGTGGTGGAGCAGGGCGAGATCAATCGCCTGACGGCTGAGCGCTGCTGATGCTGTGGCCGCGCGCAACTGTGAGTTGCCTTGCGCGCCGGATGACATCACTGAAATCGATGCCAAAGGCTGATCAGCTCGCTGTTGCCAGTGCGCGTGCGGACGTGTTGCCAAACTGAATCAGCGCCACACCTCCCATCAACAACAACGCCCCAAGCACCCGTGGCGTTGTCAGTTGACGCTCCACCAGACCGAACAACCCAAAGTGATCGAGCAGCAGTGATGCAAGCATCTGTCCCGCCAACGCCAGGGCGATAAACCCCGACGCACCCAGCTTGGGCAGCAGCATCAACGCCAGCGCGATAAAGCACACACCAAACGCGCCACCGGCCCACATCCACAGCGGCGCCTTGACCATAAACGTGAGGCTGGGCAGCGGCAGACGCAGCGCCACGATCACCGGCAGCAACACCATCATGCTCACCAGCAGTGACGCCAGGGTGGCCCACAGCGGGTGGCCGAGCCCGCGCCCAAGGTTGGCATTGATTGCACTCTGAAACGGCACCACCGCCCCGGCGATTACCGCTAGCGCCAATAAACCTGCCCACTGCAACGTTGTCATGTTGGATCTCCCAGAGGTTTTGCTGGACTCTAGGTCATTCGTCGATCAAATTTAAATTCCAAATTCTTATGCTGGATATGCAGCTGATGAATGATCTGCGCCGTATTGACCTCAACCTGTTGGTGATCCTCGACGCCTTGCTCAGTGAGCAACACGTCACCCGCGCCGCCGAGCGCGTGCACCTGAGCCAGCCGGCGGTCAGCCATGCGTTGGCGCGGTTGCGGGATGTGCTGGGTGATCCGTTGCTGGTGCGTCAGGGCGGCACGCTGGTGCCCACCGCCCGCGCATTGGAATTGGCGGCCCCGCTGGCCGAAGCGTTGGCGCAGGTGCAGGCGCTACTGGCGCCTAATCGCTTTGATCCGGCATCGGCGAAGCGTCGTTTTCGTGTGGCGATGTCGGACTACAGCGCGGCGATTTTCTTACCGAGGTTGGTTCGTGTACTGCGCCGTGAAGCACCGGGCATCGACCTGCAAATCATCCAGACCAGCCGCGAAGGCATGGTTGACGGCGTGCTCAATGGCGACCTTGACCTGGCCGCTGGCGTGTTCCCCGATATGCCTGCTGAACTGCGTACTACGCCCTTGTTCGACGAGCATTACACCTGTCTGGTGGACCGTAGCAGCCTGCCGCAGGACGGCTCTCTCGACCTGCCCACCTACCTCTCGCGCCCCCATGTGCTGCTGGAAATGCGCGGCAGCGGCACCCCGGAAATCGAACGAGCGCTGACGGCGATTCGTCAGCGGCGGCATGTGGCGATCAGCCTGCCGCACTGGGGCGTGGCGCCGCAGTTGATTGAGGGCACGGACTTGATCCTGACTGTATCGTCGCGAGGCTTGCTGAATATTGATCACCAGCATCTGGTCGCCGTGGCGCCGCCATTTCATATTCCGTCGTTTGCCTTCGAGCTGGCGTGGCATGCGCGACGGGGAGGGGATTCTGGGTTGCAGTGGTTGATTGGGCAGGTGCAGGGTATGTTGTCCGAAGGCCGCAGATAACAGGAAAAAGACATGCTCTCAGGCTTCAATCACTTGACCCTGGCCATCACCGACTTGAGTCGTAGCGTCACTTTTTACCATGAGCTGTTGCAGCTCAAGCTCGACGCCACTTGGGACAGCAGCGCTTATTTGTCATTGCCGGGTCTATGGCTATGCCTGTCGCTTGATCCGCTACGCGAGTCGAAGCCAGGTGCCGATTACACCCACTATGCGTTCACCGTCGGATCGAGTGAGTTCGCTGCGCTGGTCTCGCGTCTGCGCGCCGCCGAGGTGCAGGAGTGGCGCGATAACCGAAGCGAAGGCGCCTCGTTCTATTTCCTTGATCCCGACGGTCATAAGCTCGAAGCCCATGTCGGCGACCTGGCTTCGCGTCTGTTGGCTTGCCGCGACAAACCCTATTCGGGAATGAGGTTTTACCCTTAGCGTAGGAACGTGCAGAATCGCTCCACCTTCCCACGCTTTGTTTGAGTCACGCCCATGACCCTATCCCTGCTGCTCGCCGTCCTCGCGTCGGGTTTTATCTACGGTATTACGCCTGGCCCCGGAGTCTTGGCAGTGTTTGGCATCGGCGCCGCCCGCGGCCGTCGTGCCGGGGCGGGGTTTCTGTGCGGGCACTTGCTCGGCGATGTGCTGTGGTGCAGTACGGCGTTGGTCGCGATTGTGGGCGCCCGGGAAGTCGGCAGCAGCGCGTTCGATGTGCTCGGCGTGCTCAGTGGCCTGTATCTGTTCTGGCTTGGCTGGCGGGCCATCCGCACCCAGCGTCGCAGCAGTGATGCCCCTCAGGGCGCCGCGCGGCATCCGTTCTGGCACGGCATTGTGTTCGGTTTGACCAACCCCAAGGCGTATCCAGTCGCGGTGGCGACGTTTACGGCGTTGCTGTCCAGTCGTGCCGAATTGCTGACCTGGTCGATGCTGCCGGCGTTGATCTTCCTGAGCTTCGTCGGTGGTGTGTTGGCCTACGCAATCCTGATCGGCGTGGTCGGCGCCCAGCGCGTACGCACGGTGTATCAGCGCCATGAAATTCTCATCACCAGGCTCTGTGGCGTGATGTTTATCGGCTTCGCCATCAATGCCCTGGCCCATGCATTGCCGGGCCTGTTTGCCAGCAAATCCGCTTGATGCGCCGACGACCGTTCGTCGCACCGGCGAGTTTTTTCTAAACCTTTACCGCCCTGAAAATTCGAATTCAGGGCGGGGTGTGTTCCCCGTACTTATTTTTGCCCTGGAGGAACCCATCATGAGCCGCATGGCTATCCGGTTACGCACCGCCAGTTTCGCGATGCTGCTGGGCCTCGGCGCCAGCAATGCTTTCGCCCAGTCGCCTGCTGAATTCATCGAGCAGGCTTCTGCCAAAGGCATGGCCGATATCGAGACCAGCCGCATGGCACACGCGAAAACCTCGTCCCAGGAAATCAAGGACTACACCATCGAGGTGATCAACGAGCGCACCTTGGCCAACCAGCACTTGGCGGCCATCGCCAAGAAGCTCGACCTGCCCGTGGCGCCCCGCGAAAAAATCGTCGACAAAGCTGAAACCCTGATGCCCGAACTCAAGGACGGTGACTCGTTCGATGCCGCTTACACCGCGCAGCAGGTGAAGGAAAACGAAGACGCCATCGCGCTGTTCAAGAAGGAAGGCGCTGCGTCGGATGTGCCGGAAATAAAAGCGTTGGTGGATGAGACACTGCCCAAATTGGAGGAGCGCCTGCAGAAGGCCCGAGCCTTGGCGTCCACCTACGGTAAAGGTCATCAAGGCGACGGTTGAAGCCGTTACCTGAATTGAAAAACGGCGGTTGGATCTTCTCCAACCGCCGTTTTTTTATGCCTGGTTCAGATCGGTTTTGGCGGGCGCCGCGTCGTCGGCGGCGTGGCCGCAACTGCTGTTCAGGTTGACGATGCCGGTATTGCCAATGCTGCGGTATTCCTGGCGCAGTTTTTCCAGCTCTTTGCGGTCCAGGCCGTCCAGGCTGAGTACGGCGTTCTGCGCATCCTTGGACACGCGCAGCAACTCGTCGATCTTGATATGCAGGATGTCGTTGTCGCGGTTTTGTGTGTTTTGGATCAGAAACACCATCAGGAAGGTGATGATCGTGGTCGAAGTGTTGATGATCAGTTGCCAGGTGTCGTTGTAGTGAAAGTACGGCCCGCTCAGGCTCCATGCCAAGATCAACGCCACCGCTGCGTAGAAGGTGCGCGGACTGCCAGCCCAGCGAGACAGGGATTGCGAGACTGCGGAGAATTTCATGACCGGGTTCCTTATTGAGATGGCGATGAAATGATGGACCGCAGTGGTTCGCTGAAATTTCTTTTTACAATTGCGCGCCTGAACACATGTGTACGATTTTGTCGCGTAATCCTAGAACGCCAATTGGGCCTGGCCGGTGCCTTCCAGCGTGAGCAAGTAGTGTTTGGCTTCCAGTCCACCGGCAAATCCGGTCAGGCTGCCCGCCGCACCAATGACCCGATGGCATGGGGCAACGATCGAAATCGGGTTTCGCCCATTCGCAGCGCCGACGGCGCGCACGGCTTTGGGGTTGCCGATCTGCCGGGCGATCTGGCTGTAACTGCGGGTTTCGCCGAAAGGAATGGTGAGCAACGCCTGCCAGACCTGCTTTTGGAACTCGGTGCCGTTGAAATCCAGTTCCAGCTCGAAGGTGCTGCGCGTGCCGGCGAAGTACTCCTGCAACTGGCGCTCGGTCTCCAGCAGCACCGGATTCTGGTTGGCCTCGTGCAACTCCCCCAGGCGCACGCGGTTGGCGCGTTCTGTCTCCCAGAGGATGGCGCTTAGCTTGCCATTGCGCGCCACCAGGGTGAGTTGGCCGACGGGGGAGGGCATGAGCTTGTATTCGTAGGGCATGGTTGAGGTCCTCGTCAGGCCGTGTCGATACGTGATCGAGACTGTAGCTCCCTGCGCTGCACTGGAAACTACGTTTCTTGCGATCGAATTCTTCAGGGCTTAGAAATTCCAGTACACCCAGTTGGTGTAATGCGGATACGCGTAGAGCCACACAAGATAAAACACGGCTTTAAGCAGTGAAGCTGTCCCCATTGCGATCAATGAGATGCCATTCAGCAGGGTGACGATCAAGGCGAACAGGGTGACTCGTCGGGTTGCATGACGATGGGCTAGCCGTAAGCCGTAGACCGATCCGGCCATGACGCCCAGTGCCAGCACCAGTCCTAGAGGGAATGGCAACCGTACAAACGAGATCAGCAGGGGTAATACCAGCACCCAGCCGAGTATTTGGCGCAATAGGGGCTTTGGTGTGGCTTGTCCAGGTTCAAGCATGGCTGTGGTTCCGCATTTCTGGCCGACCAACCGGGATTGTCGGGGCACTTGTTATTTGCCGCTGTCAGGCATTGCTGACATCAGGCGAGCGATCCTGTGAGGTGTGGCGAGGTTTTCCGCAGGTGTTACCGGTTATGGGAGATCCCAACGATCACGCTGAGGAAGGCCTCCACCAGCACGCTTTTTGTTTCAGCCGGGGTCAACACTAACAACTGCGCGTAAGCATCCCCCTCGACCAACGGCCTGTACGTCACGCCTTTGTTCATCAAGCTCTGCGTGCATTCCGGTACCAACGCCACACCTTGGCCGGCCGCCACCAGCGCAATGATCGAGGTGATCTGCCGCCCAGTCGGCCCAAGGTGCAGGCGCACGCCGTGGTATCGGTAAAGCTGTTCGATGGACTGGTTAAGCCCCGAGCCATAATCCGCCGGAAATAATATCAACGGGTAGGCACTGAGCTGCGCCAGGCTGACCTCGGCCAGAGTCGCCAGTGGGCTGTCTTTGGACACTGCCGCCAGTAAGCGCTCTTCTGCGAGGGATAGCGCCTGCACTTCTGGACGTTGCGGCACCATGCGGCTCAACCCGATATCCAGCCGCCCATCCGCTACCTGAGCACACAGGCTGCCGGAGGCACTTTCGACCAGCGTCAGCTGCACATCCGGAAATTGCCGGGCAAAAGACTGGATCGCTTGGCTGAACAGATCTGACAGGGCGATTGAGCTGGCATAACCGACGGACAGTTGTCCGGCGGTACCCGCAGCCAATTTGTCTGCGATCGCTTGGGCCAAGTCCACCTGTTCCAACACCCCGCGTGCGTAGGGCAGGAACGACCGGCCTTGGGCGGTGAGCGTCACGGTGCGGCTGGTGCGATCAAACAGTTTGAAACCCAACTGCGCTTCCAACGCTGAAATCTGCCGGGTCAGCGGTGGTTGCGCGAGGTGCAGGCGAATGGCTGCACGGCCGAAGTGCAATTCTTCAGCGACCGTCAGAAAGTAACGCAGCTTGCGTAGGTCGAGCATCCTGATCCTTGGGTATCAATCGGTCTGAATTCGGTATTGGTTCCAGACCTGCCGGCCATTCTATAAAGACCTTTCAAAATAAAACGAGAGGTTTCATGAAGCCGCGTCTGCATTGTGCCCGCCTTGCCCTGTTCCTGTGTGGCTGTGCGGCATTTCTCAACCTGTATGCGACCCAGAGCATCCTCCAGACCTTTGCCGCGCAGTTTCATCTCAGCGCCAACGCAGCGGGTTGGAGCATCACCGTGACTACCTTGGCCGTGGCAATCACTGCACCGTTTGTCAGCCGTGTGACCGGGCGTTTCGAGCAACGCACGGTGATCTGCGTGGCCGCGTTGCTGCTGGCGGTGCCGACACTCATGACCGCCTATGCCGACAGCTTTGCTGAAGTGCTGGTGTGGCGCTTCGTGGAGGGCATGGTGATACCCGTGGTGTTTGCCACCAGCGTGGCCTACATCGGCGACCGTTGGCGCGGTGGCAACGTCACCGAAGTCACCAGCCTTTATGTCGCGGGCACGGTGTTGGGCGGGTTTGCCGGGCGTTTTGTCACGGGGGTGATGACTGAATATGTAGGCTGGCGTGAAGCCTTTGAGTTACTGGCGGTGTTGAGCCTGATGGTCGGCGGGTTTATCCAGTTTCTGTTGCCCGCCAATCGTGCGCGAGTGGAGCAGGGCAGGGCTTCCTTTACGAGTGTTTTTCGCAAACCGTTATTGGCTGCGTACGCCGTAGGCTTTTGCGTGTTGTTTTCCCAGGTGGCGGCGTTTACCTACGCAGGTTTGTACCTCGGCTTACCGCCGTTCAACCTTGGGTCTGCGGCCTTGGGGACGCTGTACATGGTGTTTTTGCTGGCGCTGATTGTGATTCCTATCGCCGGCCGCCTGAGCAAGGCGCGTCCACATGCCCAATTGCTGACGGTCGCTGCCGTACTTGGCGTCAGTGGATCGGCCCTGACGCTGGTGCCCTCTCTGTGGTGCATCGTGACGGGCCTGGCCCTCAGTTCCACTGGCGTGTTCCTCGCCCAGGCCGCGGCCAATGCCTTCACCACCGCGACGGCGCGCGACAACAAGGCGGGTGCCGTCGGCGTATACCTCACGTGTTACTACTTGGGGGGCAGTTGCGGTGCGATTGTCCCAGCGCTGATTTGGGAACGATGGGGCTGGGCGGGTTGTGTGGTGCTGATCATCGTGTTCCAACTGCTGACCTTGTTGATCGCGCTGACAGGTTGGCGACCCTGCGAAACTGTGCGAGGTCTGCCGTCGTGATGTTGCCTGCCAGCCGTCGAGGGGCGTTGATTACTGAGTGCAGCGCTCACGCCAAGCGGGACGAGAGCCAAACACGCAACGATCTTAAAGGGTTGCACCCAGCGAAAATGGAATGCGTAACGCCCCGATAGCGCCCTCACGGATGCCACACATTTCGTCATGGGCGCACTGTTGCACCAGCACACAGGGAAATGGCGGAACACCCTGCAACAGGTCGCGCAAATGCGTGCTGGACCGCAGCCGCAGTGTCTTGCCGTTATCGTCCAGTAATGTGATGTCGACCTGATCCAGTTTCACACGAGCGATATAGAAACCGCCCTCCAGGGACAGCAACTCCAAACTACGTATTTCACCTTTCTCGGCCAGTTGGGTCAGCTTTTGTACATTCATGGTTCACCCTACCTTTGGGGGTTATTGGCGACGAAAGAACAACGTGACCTGGCCCCATTCCACGCCGAACTTGGTCATGCTCGACCGGTTGATCATCGTGTCCTCGTCCATCAGGTACATCCAATCGTCAAAGCTCACCTCGTATACCGAGCCCTCCACCGGGAGGTTGAGCCGGTAGCGCCAACGCAACGCGTTCCCGGCGACCTCGCCGATGGCCTCGCCGACCACATCACCGGCCCGTCCGCGCCAGCGTCCCGGGCCATCGGGCGTAAGGGTCCACACACGGCGCTGGCGAGTGCCGTCGCTGTACAGGAATTTTTCGTCGAGAATTAATTTGTCGCCCTCGCGATGGCTGGCGATATCCACTTCAAAACGCTTGGCGACTTCGCCCGAGCGTTTCTCAAAGATGCCCCAGGCCTTGACGGGTTTGCTGAAGAAGCGCTCAAGGTCCAGCTGTGGCTTCTGGTCGGCGTAGTGTTCGACCTCCACATGGCTGCAACTCGCCAAGCTCAACGCCAGCAACAGTGAAACCAGCAGACGCGTCATTGCGCGGCTCCTTGATCGTGCGAGGCGTGGTGCCAGCGCTCCAGTGTTGATAGTTGTACAGAATTTTATATTTGTACAGGTTTGCGGACGAGAAAATCCTGGGCATAAAAAAACCGGCCTCAAAGGGCCGGTTTCTTGGGCATCCCCCGCCAAAACGATAGTGGCGTGGGTGCTATGTCTGAGTGGAGCGGGTAGAGGGAATCGAACCCTCGTCGGAAGCTTGGGAAGCTACTGTTCTACCATTAAACTATACCCGCTCAGAGCGGCTGACTTTGTACCAGATGTTCACATGGATTTGAAGTTTTTCTTTGAAAATGTGCAGGTTGCGGCGAAGGCGGCTGATCCTTCGCCACAACGAGCCAGGCCATGAATCATCATTTCAAATCGCAAATGCATGCTGTGCCTGACTTTGGTGATAACGCAATCGGCTGACCTGCCGCTCCGGTTTCAAAAAGCCCACCACCGCCTCCCGGCTATCTTTACACGCTGCCTTATGCTCCATGTCCAGAAAATGCCCCGTCGCCTGGATAGTGCTGAAGCTGCTGTTGGCCACGTAGTTGCCAAACTGCCTGGCGTCCTGAGCGCTGGTGTATTCATCCCATTCGCCGTTCAGGAACAGCACCGGAATATCGATCGCCTTGGCGGCCTTGAGGTAGCACAGTCGGTCGCTGGTGAGCACTTGGCTGATGTGAAAGTGCATCTGCCCGTATTCGTGCTCGGCCAGGCTGCTCACGTGTTTGTAGTTGAAACGCTTGAACAGCGATGGCAGGTGTTTGCCGATGGTGCTGTTAACAAGGTGGCCGACGCGGTCGCGGTCAAGGTTGCCGAGGTAGTCGACACCCCGCTCCAGATAGTCGCGCATGGGTGCGTTGATCACCGGGGAGAACGAGCTGATCACGGCCTTTTCCACGCGGCGAGGGCGCTGGGCGAGGGCGACGAGTGTGGCGGCGCCGCCCCAGGAAAACGACAGCACATGCTCGGCGGCAAAGTGGTCGATGAGTTCCAGGAGGATCTGGCCTTCGACTTCTTTCGTCAGCATCTGCTCATGACGGTTATGGATTTTTGAACGGCCGGCGTAGGGCTGGTCGTACAAAACCACGTTGAACTGCGGGTGCAGGCTTTTCACGGTTTGGGCGAAGGATGCCGTGGTGGCCATAGAGCCGTTGACCAGAATGATGGTCTTTTCAGCCTCGTCCGCGCGATAGAACTCCGTGTAAACCCGATACTGACCCTGTATATCCAACACAGCGATTTCTGGCCTCATGTCGTAAGACTCCTGGCAAGCGGGTAGGGCGCGCAGATAACTCTGCACGAGCTTTGTGACAGGTAGGCATACGCCTGAAAAATGAAGGCCCATGTCGGTCCGGTGACGGCTGGCCGACGGGTGTTGTTATGGCGGGCTGTTTGCCTGGAAGGCCCGTGGAATAAAGCGCGGGCGTGGGCAAGGTGTTTCTTGGAGGTTATAGGCGACTCGCCAGTCATATTTAAACTGGTGAGCTTGATTCAAGCACAGACTCGGGATGTCGCAAGGCCTATAAATGGGTTTTTGCCATCACCGGCTGAACGGTCATCAGACCTGGAGGATTTCCTCAAGCGTCAACGGCCGATATTCGCCCGGCGCCAGTGCAGCATCCAACTCAAGCGGTCCCATACGTTCGCGATGCAAGCTGATCACCTTGTTATTGAAGTGCCCGAACATGCGCTTCACCTGGTGATAGCGGCCCTCGATGATGCTCAGCCGCGCGGTCGTCGGCCCCAGCAGCTCCAATTCGGCTGGCTGGGTGGTGAGGTCCTCAAACGCAAAATACAGGCCCCCCGCGAACGTGGTCGCGTACTCGGCGCCAATGGCCTGTTCAGTGGCAACGAGATAGACCTTGGGCAACTTGGTCGTCGGTTGCGTCAAGCGGCGCGACCACTGGCCGTCATTGGTGATCAACATCAGGCCGGTGGTGTTGAAATCCAAACGGCCGGCGATATGTAAATCCGCTTTGTCCGGCTCATGCAGCAGGTCCAGCACCGTGGGGTGTTGCGGGTCTGAGGTCGCACTCACACACCCCTGGGGCTTGTGCAGCATGAAATAACGCGCCGGTTTGCCCGCCTGTAGCACGTTGTCGTCAACGCACACGCGGCTGAATTCCCGTACGTCATGGTGAGGGTCGCTGACGATCACCCCATCGACGCTCACCCGCCGCTCTACCAATAGCAGACGCACCTGCTTGCGATTGAACTGCGCTAGGTTGCTGAGGAAACGGTCAACTCGCATCGCGGCGACGCAACTGTTCATCGACTTGGGCGCAGCGCGGGCAGAGGCAGGCTTTGTTGCGCAGTTCATCCGGCAGCGCCTCAAGCACGGCGGGGTCGATGGTGACGCTGTAGCACCAGCAGGCCTGGTCGGCCGTGCGTGGGTCGGCCAGGGTGCAATCGTTGCGGGCGCCGCAGGCGGGGCATAGGGTTGGCGTGGTCATGGCGTGGGCTGATCGGGCAAGGTTCGCTTGGCCTTGCACGATACAGCGCCAACCCACGGCAGGCTACTTACAGCTGGAACTTGCTGACCAGCACATTGAACGAGGTGGCCAGGCGTGACAGGTCCTGGCTGGAGGCGTTGGTCTGGTGGGCGCCGGCGGCGGTCTGGGTCGACAGGTCCTGGATGTTGAGCAGGTTGCGGTCCACTTCACGGGCCACTTGCGCCTGTTCCTCGGAGGCGGAGGCGATCACCAGGTTGCGCTCATTGATCTTCGCCACGCTGGCGGTGATGCGCTCCAATGCCTCACCGGCGTTCTGTGCCAGGGTCTGGGTGTTGTTGGCCCAGGTCAGGCTCTTGTTCATCGCGGCCACGGCGTCATCGGCGCCGACCTGCACTTCGCCGATCATTTTTTCGATGTCGACCGTGGAGATTTGGGTTCGATGAGCCAAGGCGCGGACTTCATCGGCGACCACCGCGAAACCGCGACCTTGTTCGCCCGCACGGGCTGCTTCGATGGCCGCGTTGAGGGCCAGTAGGTTGGTCTGGTCGGCGATGCCGCGGATCACATCGATCACCTTGCCGATTTCACGCACCTGGCCGGCAAGGTCGGCGACCGATTGGGTGGAGTCGTTGATCTCGACCACCATCGAACCCATGCCGGACACGGCCTGGGCCACTTGCTCACGGCCCTCTTCGGCTTCGGTAGTGGCTTGGCGCGAGGCTTCTGAAGTGGACACGGCGTTGCTTGCCACTTCGTCCACCGCGGCGGTCATCTGGTTGACGGCGGTGGCGGCTTGTTGGATTTCGTCATTCTGGCGGGTGAGGCCACGGCTGCTTTCATCGGTGACCGCACTCAGTTCTTCGGCGGCCGACGCTAACTGGTCAGAAGCGTTGGCGATTTCCATCAGTGTGCTTTTCAAACCACCCTGCATATCGGACAGCGCCATCAGCAGTTGCCCGGCTTCATCGGTACGCTCGGTGACGATGGCTTGGGTCAGGTCACCTTTGGCAATGCGTTGTGCGCTCTCCACGGCCTGGGCGATGGGGCGGGTGATCAGGCGGGTGATCAACACACCAATGGTGATGGCGATGATGAAGGCAAGCACGATGCCGCTGATCATCCAGGTCAACGCGCTGTCGCGCAGCTCATCAGCGGCGATGGAGCCTTCTTTGATCTGGCGGTTGTTGGACTCGATCATCACGCGGATCAAGTCGCGTGCCTGGCGGAACATTTCATTGTTGGTGCTGTTGAGCTGTGCGCGGGCCTGGTCGAGCTGATTGTTTTCGAGCATCGACATGATGCGTTCGGAGCTGCTGATGTAAGCGGGCCACAGCTGGTCGAGCTTGTCGCCTGCTGCCCGTTCGTCGTCTTCCAACGGGGTGGCGCGGTAGATCTTGTAGGCAGCCTGGCTGTTCGTGAGTTCTTTGGCGATGTCCTGGCGCACGCGGTCGCGGTCTTGCTGGGACACGTCGCCCTGGCTGGCATCCATCAACCGGTATAAGCCCCGGTTGTGGGCGACCAGGCCGTTGAGGGTGGCCGCGGTGTTGCTCACGGAAACCAGATTGTTCGAAAACGTCAGTTCGAGTGCGTTGGCGAGGCGAACCACACCCTTGATACCCAGTAAACCCACGCCCAGGGTGACGACTGCGCACAGTAGAAAGGAGAGCAACAGTTTGGTTGAAATCTTCATGGCTTAAATCCGAGGTGATATGGGTAGAGTGCTCGCGCTAGAGCCTCCTTGGCATTGTGCGATGTCATAGTGACACTATCCAATTATTTAAAGTTTCAATACATCCAAAAATGTTCCATCCAGTTAAAAACTCCGACCAATGGGCAATTTTGGGCGGATGACAAATCTGGCGGATGCAGATGTATCAATCTGTTACCAAAACGCACCAGATTCGGTTTTTGATGTCAGATATTTCGTCATTCAGTGAAAGCTGAATGCCGCCCTCCCGCGTCGCTGGAGGTGCTCTTTCGCGGTCCAGGAGGCCGCCATGTATCGACGACTGCTGCTCAGCGCTTTACTCGGTCTGACCCTTTCCGCTTGTGTGCCCTACTACGATGGAGGCCAGAGCTACTATCGATCCGAGGTCTATACCTCACCGGCGCCGGCGTATTACTACGGGGGTGGCTCGGCGTATCAATATCGCCGTGATTACTACCCGTCGCCGCGCTATTACGCACCAGCACCGCGTTACTACTCGGCGCCGCGTTATTACCAGCCGGCACCACGCTATTACCCGGCTGGGCCGAGGGCCGGTTACCGGCCTTATCCGAACCAGGGCTGGGGCGAACATGGGGGTAATGGCAGGCACGGACGCGATGGACGCGATGGAGGTCATGGCGGTGGCCGCGGCGGTCACCGTTGATCTGAGTTGAATGCAAACGGCGCAGGAAGCGCCGTTTTTTGTGGGAGAAAACAATCAGTAATCGGACAAGTCCGCCAGCGGATGGCGACCTTCCCACGCCTTATGAAAGTGAGCCTGTACCACGGCGTCCGGGACTGTATTGATATCTGGCCAATGCCAATGGGGTTTCTGGTCTTTATCGATCAACCGCGCGCGTACCCCTTCGCTGAATTCAGGGTGACGGCAGCAGTTGAGGCTCAGGGTGTATTCCATCTGGAACACTTGGGCCAGGGATAAATGCCGTGCGCGCTGGATCTGTTCCCACACAAGGTGTGCGGTCAGCGGGCAGCCTTCGCTCAGAGTCTTGCCGGCGCGGCTGAACAGCGGGTCGGCGTGGTCGCGCAGTGGGCTCAACGCTCGCCAGGCACAGCGCACATCGCCCACGTCCAGCCATTCGTCGATTTGCGCTCGGCGCGGCAGCCATTGGGCTTCGGGCTGCTGGCTGATAGCCTCTTGGGCCAGGGCCTTGAGCAGGCTGTTGAGTTGCATCGCGGTCTGTTCCTGCCAATTGAGTTGCAGCAGGCCATCAAGCAGTTCGTCCTGTTGATCGTCGCGCAGGAAACGGTCGGCCAAACCCAGGTCCAACGCGTCACGGCCGTTGATGTACGCGCCGGTGAGGCCCAGGAATAGACCGAGCTTGCCCGGCAGGCGCGACAGAAACCAACTGGCGCCCACATCCGGGTACAGGCCGATGCTGATTTCGGGCATCGCCAGGCGACTGCTCGGCGTGACGATGCGTATGGCCGCGCTTTGCAGCAGACCCATGCCACCCCCCAGCACATACCCGTGGCCCCAGCAGATCAGCGGTTTAGGGTACGTATGCAGGCGGTAGTCGAGGCGGTATTCCGCGGCAAAAAACTGTGCACCCAGGGCGGGCACTTCGCCAGGTTGTTCGAGGCAGGCCATTGCCAGGCTGCGTACCTCGCCACCGGCGCAAAAGGCCTTGGGCCCCTTACCGCGCAGCAGCACGCAGACGATGTTCGGGTCTTTGGCCCACGCATCCAGGCGATCGCTCAAGGCCAGGATCATCGGCAGGGACAGGGCGTTGAGGGATGCTTCAGCATCAAGGCTGGCGATGCCGACGCGGGCGCCGTCGCTGCCGGTGAGCTCTTCGAAGTGCAGGTTCATTGTGACCTCATTCGGGAGGGTGAAGGATCAGTATGATCGCTTCGTGGGAAAGTGCCGATGGTGTGTCAGATCAATTGACAAGCAAGGCCGGCTTTCCTAGGGTTCGCCTCATTATTTTTTACAAGACAATTCAACTATGACCGAAGGCGACCGTATCAAACTCGAACCCAGCTGGAAACACGCCCTGCGTGATGAGTTCGATAAGCCCTACATGGCTCAGTTGCGCGAGTTCCTGCGCCTGGAGCACGTAGCCGGCAAAGAGATCTACCCGCCCGGCCCGCTGATTTTCAATGCGCTCAACTCCACGCCTCTGGACAAGGTCAAGGTCGTGATCCTCGGCCAGGACCCGTACCACGGTCCCGGCCAGGCCCACGGTTTGTGTTTCTCGGTGCAACCGGGCGTGCCGACGCCGCCGTCATTGGCCAACATCTATAAAGAGCTCAAGCGCGACCTGAACATCGACATCCCCAACCATGGCTGCCTGCAAAGCTGGGCCGACCAAGGCGTGTTGTTGCTCAACACCACCATGACCGTGGAGCGCGCCAACGCCAACGCCCACGCGGGCAAGGGTTGGCAGTTCTTTACCGATCGGATTATCGAAGTGGTCAGCGAGCACCAGCCGCATTTGGTGTTCCTGTTGTGGGGCGCCCATGCACAAGGCAAGCAGAAACTGGTCGACGCCACCAAGCATTTGGTACTGACGTCAGTGCATCCGTCGCCGCTGTCCGCGTATCGAGGGTTTCTGGGGTGCGGGCATTTCAGCCGTACCAACAAGTTTCTTGAGCAGAATGGCGAGACGCCGATTGAGTGGCGGCTGCCGCCGCTGTGAGGGGGCTTGGGTTATTCCGGGAGGGCTTGCGCCAGTAAGAGAGCCATCTGTTTGGCGGCGTTGTGATCGGATTGGTAGAGCTGTCGGAAAGCGAGGTTACAAGCGGTGAACTCACTCTGGGCGCTGCATTTGAAGGTCACCAGTTGCTGTGCGACCTTTCGCGTCGCGACGTCGGTCTTGTCCGCCGCCAAGGCTTCCAGCGCAACCCAGAGCTCTATCAGTGCAAGCGCTCGACGTGAGGTGAGGTCTTCATGGTTCAGCTGGAAAAATTCGATATTGGTGACCGCCCGTTCATAGGCGTGCCCGTTTTGCTGCGCCGGAACCGCTAATACGCCATCAAAAGTAATGATCGTTTGCGGGTCGTCCACGTCAACCGTTGAGATCGGATAGAGCAGCAGCGCTAACTCGTTGCCCATTTGTGCGGGGTCGGAACCTTGCACATCTCGATGGCCGCGGATGGGGAAAAAGTTTGATTTCAGGGTTGAGTTGCAACGGGTGCAGGCAATCGCATAGTTAAAGTGATGATAAGCGAGCTTGTAGTACCCCGTTGCGCTCGCTGCGCCGGTGGCCCAGTTAAGGTGTATGGGCCAGGCCTGGATACTGGACTTGGGGCGATAGTGCTCCACTTCGTGGACTTTGCTCGCCAGCACCGAACCCTGAAGTTTGGTTTCGCAATATGCGCATTTTTCGTATTGCAGCGCTATATAGACGGTTTTTATCTGGCCCCAGAACTCAGTACCGCCGGTGTATTTACCGGCAGCCACGTAAGTTCCAGTACGTGCCTTGGCACGGCCAAGCCAGGTTTTATTCCGCTCTTTGATTTGTGCAATGAGATCTTTCTCCAGGATTGGATAACGGATCATTTCTTGACGCCTTCCCCGTTCTTTCTTCTCTTAGGCGCAGAAGTGGTCGGTGGTGACGGGGGCTGGTCGAACCCTAGGCCGGTTGCCATAAGTTTCAGGTAGTTGGCGCTGGCGTCGCGATTCCCGGAAACGGCACTGCGTGCCAGTTCGTTGAGTTTGGTTGACGTAGACTCGGCGCGAGTACTGTCCAGGCCGAAATAGGGCGAAAGCAGAATCTGTTCGGAACTCTTGCCCCTCACATGTTCGGGCAGCCGCTTTATGAGCGTCGAACCTTCCTCCTGACTCAGCAAAAAGAGGTTTTGTGACATCAATGAACCCACCACCAATGGGCTGTGGGTGGTGAAGATGAACTGAACGTTGGGTAAGGCTTTTGCCAGAGTGGGGACGACTACTTTTTGCCATTCAGGGTGTAAGTGCAGATCGATTTCGTCGACCATTACAACACCTCGCATTTCCCTTAGTTTCAGCCCTGTCGCGACACCCTGGCAGACATGAAACAGCATATCGCCTATCCAGCCAATATAAGCCCTGAACCCATCGGACAAGGCTCGGAATGGCAGCACAATGCCGTTCATTTCAAATAAGTTTTCGTTTTCCTGCACCGTTTTCTGAATTTGACAGTTCAGAGGCAGCAGATCGTTTATCAGGTTGATGACTTGGGTGTATCGGCCTTTGTTGCTTTTGGCGTATTCAGGCAGCCAATAGGACAATGGCATTAGCGTGACGTGTTCTTCGAAGAGGCTGGCAACCCGTTCATAACGGCGCAGGCGCGATTTTTTACGTGCACTTTCATCTACCCTGGCGGAGGCTTCAACACTTCTGCTCGCCCCATAACCCACAATGAAAAACGCAGGATTGTCTTCGTTGAACTGAAGAAACTCGACCGTATTCTCGATATCGCGTGGGGACACTTTGCTGCGCATGCGCTCAGTGGAGCCGAAGGAACTGATTTGGGTCTTCAGCGAAAATTGATCGGGCAGCGGGTGGTCTGTCTGCTTCGGATTTTTTTCTTCGTCAGTCGAAAGGAGCGTTGCAGTAATAGTGGCGGGAGGCGTTTTTTTTTCAGCGGCGTCAGTACGACGAACCAGGCCTTCGGAAACAAAGCCGGACCCTCCGCTGAGCAAAGGCCCCAACACCGATAATGCGACTGCACGCAATACGCTGGTCTTGCCGAGGCCGTTATCTCCCAGCAAGACATTCACGTTAGGGTATTGGATCTGTAAGTTACCTGTGGCGGGCACATTGAAGTCGAGCCCTACGGCCTTAAAAGACCGTAAGTTCTCTATCTGTAACTTTTGAATATGCATGGAATCCACCTCTTCCGAAGCCGCAGATGGTAGCAAAGTTTCATCTGGGTGCCAGGCAAAGGCGTCTGTTTAGTGCATCGGCTGGCGGTTCCAATGCCGGAACAACGGCTCCGCCAGAAACAATACAAACAACAACCGCATTACCTGCATCGCCGTCACCAGCGGCACCGACAGTTGCAGGGTTTCGGCCGTGAGGCTCATCTCGGCGATGCCGCCGGGCATCATGCCCAGGGTCAATGAGCGCAGGTCCAAGTGGGTGAGGGCACTCAAGCCCACCGCCGCCAGCGTCGCCAGCGCCATGGTCAACGCCGTGCCGATCAAGGTGCGAACCATGAACGACGGAGCGCGCCGGAAGAACTGACGGTTGAAGTGGCAGCCCAAGCCGCTGCCGATCAGCCATTGGCCAATCTGGCTGCCGCCGTCAGGTAACCCGATGTGCAGGTCCCACACCACGCTGGCGGTGGCACTCACCAACAAGGGGCCGAACAACCAGGGGTTTGGCTGACGCAAACGCTGCCAGCCCCAGGCTACCAGCGCACCCAGAGGAAACAGCAACGCCAGCCACGCCCAACTCACCGGTGCCGGATGAAACTGCGGCGCGCCGCCCTCCAGCAAATACTTAAAAATCGCCGGCACACACAACACCACTACCAGCACCCGCAGGCTCTGGCCCGCTGCCACGCGGCTGAGCACCGCGCCATTGCGTGCGCCGAGGTTGACCATCTCACCGGAACCGCCCGGCATGCTGGAGAAAAACGCGGTGGCGCGGTCTTCACCGCTGCGGCGCATCAGCCACACGCCGACCACGCTCGACAGGCTGGTGACCAGCGCGCCGAAGAAGATCAGGCCGAAGTGGCTCATCACCTGTTCAATCACCAACGGGGTGAAGTGCAGGCCGATGCCGATGCCCACTACCCATTGACCGCATTTGCGCCCGCCGGGAATCTCCGCCAACTGCCATGGCGTGAGGCAACGCACGAGGATGATCGCCAGCAACGAACCGACCATATACGGCAAAGGCCAGCCGACCAGGCTGGCCAGGTAACCGCCGGCCAGACCGACCAGCGGCGTTCCCCACCATTGTTTAAAGGTGACCTCAGACATCGGCCACGGCACGACGCTGTTGGGCACGTTTACGCCAGATACGCAGCAACGGTACAAACAGCATGATGGCGGTCAGTACCCAGACGCCAAAGGTGATCGGGCTCGACCACAGGATTTCCAGCGCACCGTTGGAAATCGACAGCGCACGGCGCAGGTTCTGCTCCATCAGGCCGCCGAGGATAAAGCCCAGCAGTACCGGCGACAGCGGGAAATCCAGCTTGCGCAGGATGTAGCCGAAGATGCCGATACCCACCATCAGGAACAGATCGAAGGTGGTGGCGTGCACCGCATACACACCGATCGCTGTGATGATGGCGATCACCGGCACCAGCGCCCAGTTCGGCACGGCGAGAATGCGCGTGAAGATGCGGATCATCGGGATGTTGAGGATCACCAGCATGATGTTGGCGATAAACAACGAGGCGATCAGGCCCCAGACGATGTCCGGTTGCTGTTGGAACAGCAGCGGGCCAGGGGTGATGTTGTACAGCGACAGAGCACCGATCATCACCGCCGTGGTGCCCGAACCCGGTACACCCAGTGTCAGCATCGGTACCAGGGCGCCACAGGCGGAAGCACCGATGGCCGTTTCCGGCGCGGCGAGGCCACGCATGTCGCCCTGGCCGAATTTGCCGCTGGCACCGGCCAGGCGTTTCTCGGTCATGTAGGCGACGGCCGAGGCCAATGTCGCACCTGCGCCGGGGAGTACACCCATGATGAAACCGAGCAGGCCGCAGCGGATGTTCACAACGAACACCGAACCCGCTTCCTTCAGGTTGAACATCATCCGCCCGGTGGCCTTCACCGCTTCCTGGCCACGGTGAGTTTTTTCCAGCAGCAGCAGGATCTCACTGATGGAAAACAGGCCCAGCACCAACACCACAAACTGGATGCCGTCGGTGAGGTGGATGTTGTCGCCGGTAAACCGGTACACGCCGCTGTTGGCGTCAATACCCACTGCCGAGAGGAAGAGGCCGATCAGCGCCGCAACAAACGTTTTCAGCGGTTTGTCACCGGCCATGCCGCCCAGGCAGACAATCGCAAATACCATCAGTACGAAATATTCCGCCGGACCGAAGGCAATTGCCCATTTGGCCAGCAGCGGCGCAAACAGCACCATGCCGCAGGTAGCGATAAACGCGCCGATGAACGAGCTCCATGCCGACAAGGACAACGCCACGCCAGCCAGGCCTTTACGGGCCATCGGGTAGCCGTCGAGGGTGGTCATCACGGTCGACGCTTCGCCCGGAATGTTCAGCAGGATTGAGCTGATACGGCCGCCGTATTCGCAACCCAGATACACGGCCGCCAGCAGGATCAACGCCGATTCCGGCGGCAGGCCCAGGGCGAATGCGATGGGGATCAACAGTGCTACGCCGTTGATCGGGCCCAGGCCCGGCAGCAGTCCGACCACAGTGCCGATCAAGGTGCCGCAGAGGGCGGTCACCAGGTTGTAAGGGGACAGTGCAACGCCGAAGCCCTGGCCCAAATAGCCGAAAGTATCCATATCAGTTCTCCAGAACGTCGAGCAGGCCGAGGGGCAGCGGAACATCCATGGCTTTATCGAACAGCAGATAAAGACCAATGGCCATCAGGCTGACGATCACCACGCTGGGCACCCAGCGGCCGCCGTACAGACGCGCCATGGGAATGCCGATCAGCATGCTGCTGAGAATGAAGCCGAGGGGTTCGAAGGTGGCGGCAAACACGATCAACAGGGCTACGCAGATGCAGATCTTGATCAGGGTCTGGCGGTCCAGCGCCGGTTCTTCCTCGGTGTGCTTGGTAGGTTGCGGGCGAAACAGCATGTAGATCAGTGCCAGGCTCATCAGCCCTAGCATCAGCAGCGGGTAGGCACGAGGCCCCACCGGCTCGTAGGAAAATGCCGCCTGATACGGCCAAGCCATCAATGCAAGGCCGGCACAGGCCAGCAACAGCACAGCGGCAAAAATGCGTTGTAAGAGCATGTAGAACTCCTGGGCCGCGCCCCTTGTGAAAGAGGGCGTGGCCGCACTTGGAAGGCGGGGCGATTACTGGATCAGGCCGAACTCTTTGGCCAGTACTTTGTAGTCAGCCACCTGTTTCTTCACGTAGGTGTCCAGCTCCGGGCCGGTCATGGCGAACGGGAACAGCTCACGCTGGTCACGCAGCTTGGCGAACTCGTCCGAGGCCAGCAGTTTGTCGAACGCCTCTTTCCACCAGGCATAGTCGGCATCGCTGACTTTTGGCCCCAGGTAGAAACCGCGCACCACTGGCCAGACGATGTCGTAGCCTTGCTCCTTGGCGGTCGGAATGTCCTTCATTTCTGGCTCGTCCAGCCGCTTCTCGGAGAACACCGCCAGCAGGCGCATATCGCCACTCAGGATGTGCGGCATGGAGTCGGAGATGTCGGTACTGCCCACCTGGATGTGACCGCCGAGCAAGGCAGTAGCGATTTCGCCACCACCTTCGAGGGCGACATAACGCAGCTCGCGCGGGTTGATCCCGGCTGCCTTGGCGATCAGTGCCGTTTGCATCCAGTCCTGGCTGCCGACGGTGCCGCCGGAACCGATCACCACGCTGCCCGGATCTTTCTTCAAGGCTTTGACGAGATCGTCGAGGGTCTTGTAGGGCGAATCACTTTTCACTGCGATGGCGCCGTAGCTGGTGCCAACTGCCGCCAACCAACGCACGGCGCTTTCATCAAAACGACCGAACTTGCCTTGCGCCAGGTTCAACAGCGAACCGCTGGACCAGGCCACCAATGTGCCTGCATCAGCAGGGCGCTGGGCGACCACCGCGTTGTAAGCCACTGCGCCCACGCCGCCCGGCATGTAGGTCACGCGCATCGGCTTGCTGAGCAACTTCTCGTTGACCAACGCGCTTTGCGCCAGTTTGCAGGTCAGGTCAAAACCACCGCCGGGGGAGGCCGGGGCGATGCATTCCGGGCGCTTGGGTTCATCGGCAGCCAGCAGTTGGCCGGCGAACAGCATGCAGCCGGCGGCGAGGGCAAATTTACGCAGTGAAAGGGTCATGGTTATCTCCGTCTTTATTGTTGTGAGGTTCTACTTCCAGAGCACACTTACCAAAGGGCAACGCTGTAGCTGACCAGCACGCGCATTTCATCCGCGTCACGGGCTGAATAGTTGGAACGGTACGTGGCGTTACGCAGGCGTACAGCGACGTCTTTGAACGTGCCGGTTTGCACCACGTACTTGATTTCGGTGTTGCGTTCCCACTCTTTACCGGTCTCGCCGTTCTTGAGTTTGATGTTGTCACCCGACAGGTAACGGCTCATGAAACTCAGGCCGGGAATGCCCAGCTTGGCGAAGTCGTAGTCGTAGCGCGCCTGCCAGGAGTGCTCGTCGGCGCCGGCAAAGTCGTTGATCTGAACGAAGTTGACCAGGTACGGGTCACTGCCATCCACATACGGGAAGGCGCTGTCGCCGGACATGTGCTGGTAGCCGGCGCTGAGCTTATGGCCATTGAGGGCATAGCTGAACAGGCCGTTGAGGGAGGTGTTGTCGATCTTGCCGCCACGGGCTGCACCGGTGTCATCACTGATAGCCAGGCGCAGGTCAGTGGCGAAGGTGCCGGGGCCGATCGGGCGTGCGGCCACCAGGCCGAGGAAGTGCTGGCGGTAAACGTCGTCGAGCTGGGCGAAGTGGTAGCTACCGGTGATCTTGTCGGCGAACTTATAGTCCACGCCACCGAAGTTGAAATGCTTGCCGGTGGCGCCGCTGAGGAAGCGGCTGTTCTTGTTGTTGAGGGCGATGTCCTCGTAGTTGCTGTCGTCGCGGTCCTTGGCCTTGTCCAGGCGACCGCCGGTGAACGTCAGGTTCTTGAACTCCTTGGAAGTCAGCAGGCCGCCGTTGAACGTCTGCGGCAGGATGCGGCCGTCGTTGGGCTTGAGGATCGGCAGTTCAGGCATCAGCGAGCCGATCTTCAGCTCGGTGGCGGAGATCTTCACTTTGCCGGTCAAACCCAGCTTGGAGTACTCATCGGCGGCGCGACCATCGTCATGGGTCGGCAGCAGGCCGGTACCGGTGCGGTCGGGGCTGGAGTCGAGTTTGACTCCGAGCATGCCCAGCGCGTCGACGCCAAAACCGACGGTGCCGTCGGTGTAGCCCGATTGCAGGTTGAGCATGAAGCCCTGGGCCCATTCGTCGCGCTTGGATTGCTGTGCGCTGGTGCCGTCGCGAAAGTCGCGGTTGAAGTACATGTTGCGGGTTTCCAGGGTCGCGCTGCTGTCTTCAAAGAAGGCAGCCTGGGCAAGCGGCGAAAAGCCGGCAAGGGCAGCGGCACTGGCAAGGGCTGTGTGGGTCAGGCGGGAAAAACGAACAGGCGGGCAAGCCTGGGGCTGGGTCGACAGCATCGTGTTGCACTCCGTTATTGTTCTTATTTTGGCGAAAACGCATCGAGGCGTTTTTCGGACGCGACTCATCTGGTCGCTCGGCGGGCATGACCCACCTTGGCTGGATGCTAAAGGGCGAAGCTTTCACTAACCTTTCAGCTGCCTTTCAATGTTTTCGGGCTTCACAGGGCAGGCGGCGCCTGTAAACTGCCCGCCAAGGCGTGGCATCGACCACCCATGAACGAGGTAGAAATCCATGCGTGTCCTCTTGGTTGAAGACCATCTGCAACTCGCCGAAAGTGTCGCCCAGGCGCTCAAGAGCACGGGTTTGACCGTCGACGTACTGCACGATGGCGTGGCCGCGGACTTGGCCTTGAGCAGCGAGGAATACGCGGCGGCGATCCTTGATGTGGGGTTGCCGCGCATGGATGGTTTCGAGGTGCTGGCGCGTCTACGCGCTCGCGGAAAAAATCTGCCAGTGCTGATGCTCACCGCACGCAGTGATGTGAAAGACCGCGTGCATGGCCTGAACCTCGGCGCCGATGACTACCTCGCCAAACCGTTCGAACTGACGGAGCTGGAAGCCCGGGTCAAGGCGCTGCTGCGCCGCAGCGTGCTGGGCGGCGAGCGCCAGCAGACCTGCGGCGTGTTGGTGTACGACCTCGATACTCGGCGCTTCACCGTGGGCGGCGAGCTGATGACCTTGACCTCTCGCGAGCAAGCCGTGCTCGAAGCCTTGATCGCGCGCCCGGGCCGGGTGATGAGCAAGGAGCAACTCGCGTCCCAGGTGTTCGGCCTGGACGAAGAGGCCAGCCCGGATGCAATCGAAATCTACGTGCACCGGTTGCGCAAGAAACTCGATGGCCAGCCCATCGCCATCGTGACCTTCCGCGGCCTTGGCTACCTGCTGGAAGCCCGCGATGCATAAGCCCAGCAGCCTGCGCTGGCGCCTGCTGTGGAACTTGGCGCTGTTGCTGGTGCTGTTGATGCTCGCCAGTGGCATGAGTGCCTACTGGAACGGTCGCGAAGCGGCCGACACCGCCTATGACCGCACGTTGCTGGCCTCGGCACGGACCATCGCGGCCGGCCTGACCCAAGTGGACGGCACCCTCAGCGCCAACGTGCCCTATGTCGCCCTGGACACCTTTGCCTACGACAGCGCCGGGCGTATCTACTACCAAGTCAATGACATCGACCAGAAGCTGATCTCCGGTTACGAGAACCTGCCCGGCCCGCCGCCGGGCACGCCTCGCACCGATGACTATCCGGCGCTGGCGCGGTTTTACAACGCCACGTACCAAGGCCAGCAGGTGCGTGTGGTCAGCCTGCTCAAGGCCGTCTCCGAGCCGAATATGAACGGCATGGCGGAAATCCGCGTGGCCGAAACCGATGAAGCGCGCGTGAGCATGGCCCGCAGCCTGATGGCCGATACCTTGCTGCGCTTGGGTATGCTTGCGATCGGCGCCTTGTTATTGGTGTGGTTCGCCGTAAGCGCAGCGCTGCGCCCGCTGGAGCGCTTGCGCACGGCAGTGGAAGAACGCCAGCCCGACGACTTGCGGCCCTTGCCGTTGGTGGAAGTGCAGCATGAGTTCGGTCCGCTAGTGCGTTCCCTCAATCACTTCACTGAGCGCCTGCGCGGGCAGTTCGAACGCCAGGCGCAGTTTATTGCCGACGCGTCCCACGAACTGCGTACACCGTTGGCGGCACTCAAGGCGCGGCTGGAACTGGGTCTGCGCGCGGAAGATCCGGCGACCTGGCGCAGCACCCTGGAAACCGCCGCCCAGGGCACCGACCGCCTGACCCATCTGGCCAATCAATTGCTGTCCCTGGCACGCATTGAAAATGGCGCGCGGGCGATTGCCGAAGGGGGGGCGCAGTTGCTGGATCTGAGCCAGTTGGCCCGTGAACTGGGCATGGCCATGGCGCCCTTGGCCCATGCGCGTGGCGTGGCATTGGCGCTTGAGGCCGACGAGCCGGTGTGGTTGCGCGGTGAGCCGACGCTGCTGAACGAGTTGCTGAGCAACCTGGTGGACAACGCCCTGGCCCACACGCCACCGGGTGGCAACGTGATTTTGCGGGTGTCGGCGCCTGCGGTACTGGAGGTGGAAGATGACGGCCCAGGTATTCCGCTGGATGAACGCGATCGGGTGTTCGAGCGCTTCTACCGCCGCAGCCAGCAAGGCATGGGCTCAGGCCTGGGGTTGGCGATTGTCGGCGAAATCTGCCGCGCCCATCTGGCGCAGATCAGCCTGCACGATGGTGCGCAGGCGGGGTTGAAGGTGCGGGTAAGTTTTATCGCCGGTTGATCAGTCGAACATCAAGCGGGCTTCATCCAGCTCTGCGCGCAGTTTTTCACTGTAGGGGTCGACCCGCAGTTTCTTCATCGCCGGCACGTTGGAGACTTCCACCTTTGCCAAGGGGTGATCGGTGCCGTGATGGCAATACAGCACGGCGATCTGCACCAGGTCGATGTAGTCGAGGCTGGCGGAGTCGCGTTCCAGGTTCAGGTACTGGCCTGGCAGTTTCGCCAGCATTTCCGGGAAGTCCCAGCCACCGAGCAACTTGTCGCCCAATACCGGGTGGATGCTGTCGATGACATGGTTGAGGCTGACCGGGTCCGACAGCAGTTCGTAGTGGTCTTCGGCGTAGGTCAGGATCGGCAACACGCCGATCTGGTGCACCAGTCCGCCCAACGCTGCCTGGTCCGGCTTGAGCTGACTGTGGCTGCGGCACAACGCATAGCTCACGCCCGCTACTTCCAGGCTGCGGCGCCACACATCGCGCATTTTCTGTTCTACCGTTTCGGAGCGGGCGTGGAAGATCTGTTCCATCACCAGGCCGATGGCCAGGTTGCTGCTGTAGTTGGTGCCCAGCCGGGTGATGGCGGTGTGCAGGTCGGTGACTTCCTGAGTGGCGCGTAACAACGGGCTGTTGACCACTTTGATCAGGCGCGCCGACAGCGCGGTGTCGCGACCGATGACTTTGCTCAAGTGGCTGATGCTGATTTCCGGGTCTTCAGCGGCCTGACGGATGTTCAGGGCCACTTCCGGCAATGTCGGCAGAACCAGGTCATCGTTGTTGATGGCCTTAACCAACGCCTGTTGGACTTTTTCCGCCAGTTTGTTCATTCATGCTCTCTAGGGTGCTGCAAAAAGGTACGGCGACTAACGCTGGATTTCTCGATCGCGGTCGAGGGTATAAGGCAGCTCAAGCAGCTGTAAACCTGGGCCTTCCAGTGTGCCTAAGTGCACATCGCCACTATCGGCTGCTTCGGCTTGCAATACGGCCAGAAGTTCAATCGCTTGGTCAGCTTTTGCTGCAATCACCACTTCGCCGATCGAGCTGTTGTGGCTGGCGGAAAACAGTGGGGTGCCTGGCTCGGGCATGTCAGCCGCGTTGAGGCTCAGGCGGTACAAGCGGCGCTTGAGTTTGCCCAGGTACTGCATGCGCGCGACGATTTCCTGGCCGGTGTAGCAACCTTTCTTGAAACTCACGCCGCCCACCGCTTGCAGGTTGAGCATTTGCGGGATGAAGACTTCGCGGGTTTGCGGCATGACCTGGCCGATGCCAGCGCGGATCTGGCCCAGCAGCCATTCATTCAAGTCTGCTTCTTTTACGTGAGCGGCCAGTTGGCTGCGGACGGTGTCGGCTTGCTCGGCAGGCACCCAGAGTTCGGCGCGGGCTGGGGATACGCGGATGGCGATCAGTGCGTCGGCACGCGCAACGCTGTCAGTCTCGGCTGGAAGTTCAAGACCCAGGCTGGCGAGTGCATGGTCAGCGTTCGATAGGCCGAAACGCACCCAGGCGGCGCTTTCGTCGGTGAGCTTGGACTTGGAGAACACCGCGTATTTCTTCAGGTCGGCCAGTTGCGGTTCCAGCAAATCGGTGGCCATCGCCATCAATACTCCGTCACCTTGCAAGAGGATACGGAAGCTCGATTGCATGCGGCCTTTTTGCGTGCAGCGCGCGCCGAGGCTAGCCTGAGTATCACTCAGGTAATTGAGGTTGCAGGTGAGCTGGCCCTGCAGGAACTTGGCAGCGTCGGAGCCGCGGACGGCCAGAACGCCTTCGTGGGACAGCGGGCAGAAAAAAGCGGAGTCAGCCATGGGTCATCGCAGGTCAAAAAGTCATGGGTGCATCATAGAGGGGCGCCCGGCAAATGGATAGTTTCCATATGGTGCGACCAAAGCCGGCTGTTCCGGGGCCGTGGTGCCTGTATACTTGCGCGCTATTTGAGGAGCGCTCCATGGTCGAAGAAGTAGAAATCAATCGCCTCTACTGGCACAGCCGTCGTGGCATGCTGGAGCTGGATGTGTTGTTGGTGCCTTTCACCAAAGAGGTGTACGCCACGCTCAATAAAGTAGATCGCGACCTCTATGTCCGTCTGCTCGAATGCGAAGACCAGGACATGTTCGGCTGGTTCATGGAACGCGCCGAATCGGAAGATCCTGAGCTGCAGCGTATGGTTCGGATCATTCTGGACCGTGTTCAGCCCAAGTAATCGTTTTGAATGCCGCTGGCGGGCCTCACGGCTAATGCTGGCGGCGTATGTGCTCGCCCAGCTATTCGCGCTGGGTGCGTTGTTGGTCCTCGATTCCCCCTTTGCTTTCCTTGGCGTGCTGTTATGCCTGGCCCATGCGGCCTGGGTGCTGCCGCGTCATGTCCTGTTGACCCACCGTTCGTCGATTGTTGGCCTGCGTCGCGATGAGGATGGCTGGCAGTTGTTCAGTCATGAGCGCGGTTGGCACAGCGTGCAGTTGCGCCCCGACAGCCTGGCGTTGCCGCTGATTGTCGTATTGCGCTATCGGGTTCAGGGCGAGTGGCGGAAGCGTTCCGTCTGTGTCCCACGGGATTCGCAGGTCGCCGATGTGCATCGGCGCCTGCGGGTACGCCTGAAGTTCAGCCGCCGAAGGTGGTTGGCACCAGAATAGTGTCGCGGGCTTCTGGCAGCGTCTGTGGATAGTCGAGGGTGAAATGCAGGCCTCGGCTTTCCTTGCGTTCCATGGCCGAGCGGATCATCAGTTCCGCGACCTGGGCCAGGTTGCGCAATTCGATCAGGTCACGACTGACTTTATAGTTGCTGTAGAACTCGTCGATCTCATCCAGCAGCAAACGCACGCGGTGCTGAGCCCGTTGGAGGCGCTTGTTGGTGCGCACGATCCCCACGTAGTCCCACATGAACCGCCGCAGCTCGTCCCAGTTGTGCGCGATGATCACGTCTTCGTCCGAATCTGTGACCTGGCTGGCATCCCAGCGGGGCAGGGCGGTCGGCACTGGGGTGTGCGGCAGTTGGTCGAGAATGTCTGTCGCCGCCGAGCGCGCGTAGACAAAGCATTCGAGCAAAGAATTGCTGGCCATGCGGTTGGCGCCGTGCAGGCCGGTGAAGCTGGTTTCGCCAATCGCGTACAGGCCGGGCACGTCGGTGCGGCCGTGCTGGTCGACCATCACGCCACCGCAGGTGTAGTGCGCGGCGGGCACGACGGGGATCGGGCCTTTGGTGATGTCGATATTGAACGCCAGACAGCGCTCATAGACCGTGGGGAAGTGGGTTTTAATGAAGTCTTCGGGTTTGTGGCTGATGTCCAGGTACACGCAGTCGACACCCAGGCGCTTCATTTCATGGTCAATGGCGCGGGCGACGATATCGCGCGGGGCCAATTCGGCGCGCGGGTCGAAGCGCTGCATGAAACGTTCGCCATTCGGCAGTTTCAGGTGTGCACCTTCACCACGCAGCGCCTCGGTGATCAGGAAGCTCTTGGCCTGCGGGTGATAAAGGCAGGTGGGGTGGAATTGGTTGAATTCCAGGTTCGCCACCCGGCAACCCGAACGCCAGGCCATGGCAATACCGTCGCCGCAAGCGCCGTCGGGGTTGCTGGTGTAGAGGTAGACCTTGGCCGCACCACCTGACGCGAGAATGGTGAAGCGTGCGCCATAGGTGTCGACTTCGCCGCTGGAACGGTTGAGCACGTAGGCGCCGAGGCAGCGCTCGCCGTCCAGGCCCAGGCGTTTTTCAGTGATCAGGTCAACGGCGACGCGCTGCTCCAGCAATTCGATGTTAGGACGCTGGCGGGCTTGGTCGAGTAGGGTCTTGAAGATCGCGGCGCCGGTGGCGTCGGCGGCGTGGATGATGCGGCGGTGGCTGTGGCCGCCTTCGCGCGTGAGGTGGAATTCGAAGCCGCCGTCGTCACTGCTCGCGTGTTCGTCGCGGGTGAACGGCACGCCTTGATCGATCAACCATTGAATCGCCTCGCGGCTATGCTCGACGGTGAAACGCACCGCATCTTCGTTGCACAGGCCACCGCCAGCGTTGAGGGTGTCTTCGACGTGGGATTGCACCGTGTCGGTATCATCCAGCACGGCGGCCACACCACCCTGGGCCCAGAATGTGGAGCCGTTGGCCAGGTCGCCTTTGCTCAGGACCGCAATGCGCAGATGGCTGGGAAGGGTCAGCGCTAGGCTCAATCCTGCCGCGCCGCTGCCGATCACCAGGACATCGTGTTGAAACTGTTGGCTCATTTGAAGGATTCCGCAAAAAGCGATCCAAAGGTCAGGCGCAGACAGGAGGCCTGGATCGGCGAATCAAAGGGTCACACGGGCCACTAGTATATAGAGGGGGGGAGCGGCACAATAGCCGGGCATTCGTGGCAATGTGAGATTACGGTGCGCAGCTCGGGTAAAATCAGCCGGTTGTTGAAGCGGGAACTTTTTGCATAAGCCCCGACTCAATAGCAGGTTGCCCGAAAGCTGGGAAACGTTGAGTTTATTGGCCCGTCGGGAGCATTGGACGCGTCAGAAAACCGGCGACAAGATTATTCGCGCAGCCGGCGTTGCCCGCGCTGCGTTTTTCGTGTGTGCCAAATCAGTGCATGCCGGAAACTTGCTTGAAGGGGGAGAACTTTTGCGAAAAGTCCGAGTCTATGTTTGCAAGCCTGATCGTTTAGTTATGCAAGCCTCCTTCAAGTACAACGAGGAGTGTTCATGCTAACCCAGGAAGAGGATCAGCAGCTCGTCGAGCGCGTTCAGCGCGGCGACAAGCGAGCATTTGATCTGCTAGTGCTGAAATACCAGCACAAAATTCTCGGGTTGATCGTGCGGTTTGTGCACGACACCCATGAAGCGCAGGACGTTGCACAAGAGGCCTTTATCAAGGCTTATCGTGCACTGGGCAATTTCCGCGGTGATAGTGCGTTTTACACGTGGCTGTACCGCATCGCCATCAACACGGCGAAGAACTATCTGGTGTCTCGCGGACGCCGCCCACCAGATAGCGATGTAAGTTCAGAAGATGCAGAATTTTACGATGGTGATCACGGCCTCAAAGATCTCGAGTCGCCGGAGCGTGCATTGCTGCGCGACGAGATCGAAGGCACCGTTCATCGCACAATTCAGCAACTGCCAGAAGATTTGCGTACGGCGTTAACTTTACGTGAATTCGATGGTCTGAGTTACGAAGACATTGCGAGCGTCATGCAGTGTCCGGTGGGGACTGTGAGGTCACGGATTTTCCGGGCCCGGGAAGCCATCGATAAAGCCTTGCAACCTTTGTTGCAGGAAAACTAAAGACAGCGGCGACAGCCAAGAGAGGAACCGCCATGAGTCGTGATGCCCTGCAGGAATCGCTGTCCGCAGTGATGGATAACGAAGCGGATGAACTGGAACTTCGTCGAGTGCTCAACGCATTTGATGATGCCGAAACCCGTGACACCTGGTCTCGTTACCAAGTCGCTCGGGCGGTGATGCATAAGGATCTTCTAATCCCTCGTCTGGATATTGCTGCGGCTGTTTCTGCTGCGCTGGCCGATGAAGCCGTTCCGGCAAAAGCTGCTCGTGGTCCTTGGCGTAGCCTGGGTCGCCTGGCAGTCGCTGCCTCGGTGACAGTTGCAGTGCTTGCTGGTGTTCGCCTGTACAACCAGGACGAAATTGCTGGTGCCGAACTGGCCCAACAGACTCAGCAGCCGGTCATGGCCGGTCCGCAAGTCAAAGGCCCAGCTGTACTGGCCGGCTACAAGGAAAGCTCTGACACCACTGGCCCTATGGCCAACGGTGTACTTCAAGGGCAATCGCAGGACCAGCGTCTTCCAGGCTACTTGCGCCAACACGCACAGGAATCAGCCTTGAAAGGCACTGAAAGCGCTCTGCCATACGCTCGCGCTGCAAGCCTGGAAAATCGCTAAACCGCTAAGGGGCATTATGCGCGCCATACCGCTCCTTACGCTGTTTCTCAGTGGTTGGTTTGCACTACCCGCCCATGCCGATGAAGCCCAAGACTGGCTGACTCGACTTGGGCGTGCAGAGCAGCAGCAAAGCTTTGAAGGTACGTTCGTCTATGAACGTAACGGCAGTTTTTCCACCCACGACATCTGGCATCGTGTCCAGAATGGTCAGGTACGCGAGCGGCTCTTGCAGCTCGATGGTTCTGCCCAAGAAGTTGTGCGAGTGGATGGCCGCACCCAATGTGTCAGCGGCACGCTGGTTGCTGGCATTGGCAATTCGCGAGATGAGCCTTCACGAGCGCTTGACCCGCAAAAAATCAATCCATTTTACGAATTGGCCATCATCGGCAAATCCCGCGTGGCCGGTCGTAATGCAGTCATCGTTTCGATTACGCCACGTGATCAATACCGTTATGGTTTTGAGCTGCATCTGGATCGTGAAACCGCATTGCCGCTCAAGTCCCTGTTGCTGAACGATCAAGGACAGTTACTGGAGCGCTTTCAATTCACACGTTTGAACACTTCCACCTCGCCCACCGATCGTGATTTACAGCCCAGCAGTGACTGCACGTCTATCGCCATCTCAGATACTAAGGCGTCGGAAGTAGAGCCCACTCAGGCTTGGCATTTGGAATGGTTGCCGCCGGGTTTTCAACTGACCAATAGCAGTGCCCGTAAAGATGCTCAGACCAAAGCCACTGTCGACAGCTTGATGTATGAAGACGGGCTGGCACGTTTTTCGGTATTTCTTGAGCCGATCAGCGCTGTGAGCGTGACTGAAACCCGCACTCAATTGGGCCCCACGGTTGCTGTGTCCCGCCGGCTGAATACGGTGGACGGCGAAATGATGGTGACGGTAGTTGGTGAAATTCCTATCGGCACCGCCGAGCGTATCGCGCTGTCGGTGCGCGGTGAAAAAAAGGCCACCATCCAGCCGTGAGTTGTTAATCCTATGTTCATCCTGCTCTTCCACTGTACGTCCATGTCAGGCTGGCTGCCGAGAGCATGAAATGTCTGGATCAGCATTTTCACTTGCAAAAATCTCCCATGTTTTTTATAGGTCAGGGCTTGTCGGCTCTGGCCTTGTTTTGTTCGCGGAACAAAAATGTCGGTCGCAGTTTTCGG
The DNA here is from genome assembly GCF_052938085.1 of Pseudomonas sivasensis. Lineage (NCBI taxonomy): Bacteria > Pseudomonadati > Pseudomonadota > Gammaproteobacteria > Pseudomonadales > Pseudomonadaceae > Pseudomonas > Pseudomonas sivasensis. The sequence continues at coordinate 4,629,285 of NZ_CP176442.1, read as the reverse complement.
CGTTTCTTGAACCCTGTCGCTCAACCCTGCTCGTCGTAACGGGAGCTGTATGTCGATACCACGTTTGAAATCCTACCTATCCATAGTCGCCACGGTACTGGTGCTTGGCCAGGCCTTGCCTGCACAAGCGGCCGAGTTGCCTGATTTCACCCAATTGGTTGAGCAAGCCTCGCCGGCCGTGGTGAACATCAGCACCACGCAGAAACTGCCAGATCGCAAAGTGTCGAACCAGCAGATGCCTGACCTGGAAGGCCTGCCGCCGATGCTGCGAGAGTTCTTCGAGCGCGGCATGCCACAACCGCGCACGCCTCGTGGCGGTGGTGGTGGCCAGCGTGAAGCGCAGTCCCTGGGCTCGGGCTTCATCATTTCCCCTGATGGCTACATCCTTACCAACAACCATGTGATCGCTGACGCTGACGAGATTCTCGTTCGCCTGGCCGACCGCAGCGAGCTGAAAGCCAAGCTGGTGGGTACCGATCCACGTTCAGACGTTGCGCTGCTGAAAATCGACGGTAAGGACCTTCCCGTTTTGAAACTGGGCAAATCCCAGGACCTCAAGGCCGGGCAGTGGGTAGTCGCCATCGGCTCGCCGTTCGGTTTTGACCACACTGTGACTCAGGGTATCGTCAGCGCCATTGGTCGCAGCCTGCCGAATGAGAACTACGTGCCATTCATCCAGACCGACGTGCCGATCAACCCAGGTAACTCCGGTGGCCCGCTGTTCAACCTGGCCGGTGAAGTAGTGGGTATCAATTCGCAGATCTACACCCGCTCCGGTGGTTTCATGGGCGTGTCGTTTGCTATTCCGATCGACGTGGCCATGGATGTTTCCAACCAATTGAAAAGCGGTGGCAAGGTTAGCCGTGGCTGGTTGGGCGTAGTGATCCAGGAAGTGAACAAAGACCTCGCTGAGTCCTTCGGTCTCGACAAGCCTGCTGGTGCTCTGGTTGCACAGATCCAGGACGACGGCCCTGCTGCTAAAGGCGGTCTGCAAGTCGGCGACGTGATCCTGACCATGAATGGCCAACCGATTGTCATGTCGGCCGACCTGCCACACCTGGTCGGTGCACTCAAGGCGGGCAGCAAGGCCAAGCTGGAAGTAATTCGTGACGGCAAGCGCCAGAACGTTGAACTGACGGTAGGCGCTATTCCTGAAGAAGGTGCGACTCTGGACGCCCTCGGCAATAACAAATCGGGTGCTGAGCGAAGCAGCAACCGTCTGGGCATTGCAGTCGTTGAGCTGACCGAAGAGCAGAAGAAAAGCTTCGACCTCAAGGGCGGCGTAGTGATCAAGGAAGTGCAGGATGGCCCAGCAGCGTTGATCGGCCTGCAGCCGGGCGACGTGATCACCCATCTGAACAATCAGGCGATTGACTCCACCAAGCAGTTCACTGACATCGCCAAGGCGTTGCCGAAGAATCGCTCGGTGTCGATGCGCGTGCTGCGTCAGGGGCGCGCCAGCTTCATTACCTTCAAGCTGGCCGAGTAATCCGCTAAGCCAATAAAAAGCCCCGCCGTCGGTCAACGATGGCGGGGCTTTTTTGTGGGTGATGGGTTTAGCTCATCATCCCTTTTACCAGGCGTTCCTGTTCGATCAGCTCACGCTGGCGTGCGTCGATACGTGACGACAATGGAAAGTTACTGCCGGCGCGGCGTTTGGCGAAGTCCAGTTGCTGTATCGCCTGCTGGAAGTCGCCCACCAGAGCAAAGTATTCAGCGCGCGCCTGGTGCAGGCCGATGATGTTGCCGGATAACCCGCGTGTCTCGGCGACTTGATACCACACGTCCGGATCGTCCGGACGAGACTTGAGCAGGCCATCCAGGGCCTTTTCCGCATCCGCTGTACGATTTTGTTTAAGCAGCAGGTCGACTCGGATCTGATTCAGCGGATAGTTGCCGGGGTATTGGGTCAGCATCCGATCCGTGCGTTGCTGGGCGTCGGCTAGACGGCTGTTGTCTATGTCCAGCTGGATTTGCGCCAGGTTATAAGTGATGTCATTGGGCGCTTTGGCCAGCAGCGGTTGCAGGCTATCTCTCGCTTGCTTGAATTGTGAGGCCTTGATTTGGGCGATGGCCAGGCCATAACGCGCCACATCGTTTTTCGGATTCTCGTCCAGTTGCGCCTGGAAGCGTTTGGCGGCGAGTCCTGAGGTGTCCTCATATTGCAGCTGCACCCGTGCGCGAATCAGTTGATAGCGCAGGCTGTCTTCCTTTCCGCCGGGCTTGGATTGCTCGGCTCGGTTTCGGGTGTCGGCGATCCGCGATTCAGTGACCGGGTGCGTCAACAGGAATTCTGGTGGCTTGGCGTCGAAGCGGTATTGACGCCCCAATCGCTCGAACATGGTCGGCATGGAGCGCGGGTCGTAGCCGGCTTTCTCCAGATTGACGATACCGATACGGTCAGCCTCTTGTTCATTCTGCCGAGAGAACCGCCGTTGTTCCTGGATCGCCGCCGCCTGGGTGCCGGCGATCGCAGCAATGCCCGCATCACCTGCGCCGGCGGCTGCCGCGATGATGCCACCGAGGAGAGCAGCCATCATCGGGATCTGCATGCGCTGCTGCGCTTCAACGCCACGGGCGAAGTGACGCTGTGACAAGTGAGCCAATTCGTGCGCCAGCACCGAGGCGTATTCTCCTTCGGTCTGGGCGTTGAGGAACAGGCCGCCGTTCACGCCGACAATACCGCCTGGCGCGGCAAACGCGTTGAGTTGCGGGCTGTTGATCAGGATGAACTCCAGGCGTCGGTCGTTCACCTGGCTGGTTTCTACCAGCTTATACACGCTGGTTTCGACGTAATCTTTGAGTTGCGGGTCGTTCAGTTGGGAAACCTGTCCGCGCAGGTAGGCCAGCCAGGCACGGCCCAGTTGGAATTCCTGTTGTGGCGAGACAATGGCAGAACTGGCGTCGCCAAGCGACGGCAGGTCGTCAGCGAAGCCTGGAGAGGCCAGCAGGCAAGCCAGCGTCAGCAGGGTGGGGCGCAAAAAAGTCATGCACATAGCCTTTCGACAAAGAGCTTACTGTAGCCGGACACTGAGCTTCGGACCAGATATTCTAAGCACCCCGAACGCTTGCCCGGAGTAAAACCATGACCGACGCTGTAGCCTTTGATGCCGAGCTCGACGCCAGCGGCCTCAATTGCCCGTTGCCCTTGCTCAAGGCCAAGCTGGAACTCAACCGATTGACCAGCGGTGCCGTGCTCAAGGTGATCGCAACGGACGCAGGTTCCCAGAGGGATTTCCGCACATTTGCCAAACTGGCCGGCCACACGTTGTTGCATGAAGAAGATGCCGCCGGTGTGTACCGTTACTGGTTGCGCAAGGCCTGAGCCGTTGCCCCTACCACCCGAGGTTGATTGATGTTCAAAGTGTTACGAGACTGGATCCAGCGCTACTTCTCTGATGAAGAAGCCGTGGTACTAGCCGTCCTGTTGTTTTTGGCCTTTACCGCAGTCCTCACCTTGGGTGGCATGCTGGCGCCCGTACTTGCGGGGATGGTGCTCGCTTACCTGATGCAGGGCCTGGTCACCACCCTTGAGCGTTTGCGCTTGCCGGGCGGTGCGGCAGTGGGGTTGGTCTTCGCCTTGTTCATGGGCCTGCTGGTGGTGTTTATCGTGGTGGTGTTGCCGCTGCTGTGGCATCAACTGATAACGCTGTTCAACGAGTTGCCGGGCATGCTCGCCAAGTGGCAGTCGCTGTTGCTGCTGTTGCCGGAGCGCTACCCGCATCTGGTATCGGATGAGCAGGTGTTGCAGGCCATTGAAGTGGCGCGCGGCGAAATCGGGAAATTCGGGCAATGGGCGCTGACGTTTTCCCTGTCCAGCTTGCCGCTGCTGGTCAATATCATGATCTACCTGGTGCTTGTCCCGATCCTGGTGTTCTTCTTTCTCAAGGATCGCGCCATGATCGGTCGCTGGGTGAGTGGCTACCTGCCGCGTGAGCGAGCGCTGATTACTCGGGTTGCCGAGGAAATGAACCGGCAGATCGCCAACTACATTCGTGGCAAAGTCATCGAGATCATTATCTGCGGCGGCGTTACCTACATCGCTTTTATTGCCCTGGACCTGAATTACGCGGCCCTGTTGGCATTGCTGGTCGGTATTTCAGTGGTGGTGCCCTATGTCGGCGCGGTAGTGGTGACGGTACCAGTGACGCTGATCGCTTTGTTCCAGTGGGGCTGGAGCGACCAGTTCATTTACCTGATGGCGGTGTACGGGATCATCCAGACCCTGGATGGCAACGTGCTGGTGCCGTTGCTCTTCTCGGAGGCGGTCAACCTGCATCCGGTGGCGATCATTTGCGCGGTATTGTTGTTTGGTGGGCTATGGGGATTCTGGGGGGTGTTCTTTGCGATTCCCCTGGCAACGCTGTTCAAGGCAGTGCTGGATGCGTGGCCGCGGCAGGAGCCAGTGGTGGCGCCTTTGCTCTGAAACGGAAAGGGGGAGCCTGCTCCCCCTCTCACATTTTCAGGCCTTATTCAAAGCCTGCGCTGCTGTCAGTACAGCATCCACATGCCCTGGCACTTTTACGCCACGCCATTCCTGGCGCAGCACGCCTTCCTTGTCGATCAGGAAGGTGCTGCGATCCACACCCAAGTATTCCTTGCCGTAAAGCTTCTTCAGTTTGATCACATCAAACAGCTGGCAAACCGCCTCGTCTTTGTCGCTGATCAGCTCGAAAGGGAATTCCTGCTTGCCTTTGAAGTTCTCGTGGGACTTCACGCTGTCGCGCGACACGCCAAACACTTCAGTGTTGGCCGCTTGGAACGCCGCGTACTGGTCACGGAAGCCTTGGCCTTCAGTGGTGCAGCCGGGGGTGCTGTCCTTCGGATAGAAGTAGATCACCACCTGCTTACCCTTGAGGGCCGCAAGGCTAAAAGTCTGGCCGCTGGTGGCCTGGGCTTCGAAGTCGGCTATGGGTTGGTCGATGACTACTGCCATGAATACTTCCTTACATTGGGTTCTGTGGGCGCCATGGTTCGATCAACGCGTCGAGGTTCAGTGCGTCGGCGAAATCCAGGAACTGGTCGCGCAGCCAACTGATCTGCACACCGGCTGGCAGGGTCACGGTGAAGGTGGCGTTGAGCATGGTGCCGCCGGTTTGCGGGGCCTGGTAGGTGTCGCAGGTCAGGTTTTCCAGTTCGACGTTATGGTCGATAAAGAACTGGCACAACTCGTTGACGATGTCCGAGCGGTACGCCGAGCTGACGTAAGCCACATAAGGCAGGGCCTGGGGACGGTTTTCCAGCGCGGCGCTACGCACTACATTGACGGTGAAGTCATGTTTCTTGGCCAGGCCCGGCAGGCCGGTTTCCAGGCGTGCCAGGGCGTCCCAGGTGCCGGAGATCTGGAGGACCAGCGCACTGCACTCGCCATGGCGTGTCAGGCGGGAGGTCACGACGGCGCAGCGGTTTTCATGGCTGGCGCGGCACAGGACGTTCGTCAGCTCCATGGGGTTGGCGCCGAGGGCACTGATAACAAGGAATTGTTCGCGAACTGTGGGGGTGGACATGCAGCCTTCCTAAACGATGAGCGGTCGATACCATGAGGGCCGTATCGATCAAAGCATGAAGGGTAGCGAAAAGCGCCGCCAAGGGATAGGAGGTGGCGTTTTCATTACGTGAACGGCGTGATTCCAGCCTGCTGTAACCCATGCTTTCGTCCAATGATGGCATTGCCCATCGTTTAGTTGCCCCAGAACGCATCCTCACGCGGTACTTCGCTTGTACAAGCATCTTGGCGCCAGTACCATTACGGCTCTCTTTTTCCGGCAGGAGCGGTTGCATGATTGCGGGCAGTATGGTGGCACTGGTCACACCCATGGATGCACAAGGTCATCTCGACTGGGACAGCCTGGGCAAACTGGTGGACTTCCACCTGCAAGAAGGCACCAACGCCATTGTGGCGGTCGGCACCACAGGTGAGTCGGCCACCCTCGATGTGGAAGAACACATCCAGGTGATTGAGTTCGTGGTCAAGCGTGTTGCGGGCCGCATCGCCGTGATCGCCGGTACGGGTGCCAACTCGACGCGAGAAGCGATCGAGCTGACCAAAAACGCCAAGAAGGCTGGCGCCGACGCCTGCCTGCTGGTGACTCCGTACTACAACAAGCCGACCCAGGAAGGCCTGTACCAGCACTTCCGCACCATTGCCGAAGCCGTCGACATCCCGCAGATCCTCTATAACGTGCCGGGTCGTACCGCGTGCGATATGAAGGCCGAGACCGTGATCCGCCTGTCCACCGTGCCGAACATTATCGGCATCAAGGAAGCCACTGGCGACCTGCAGCGCGCCAAGGACATCCTGGCCGGTGTGAGCAGCGACTTCCTGCTGTATTCCGGTGACGACGCCACGGCTGTCGAGCTGATCCTGCTGGGTGGCAAGGGCAACATCTCCGTGACCGCCAACGTGGCCCCACGTGCCATGAGTGACATGTGCGCTGCTGCCATCGCTGGCGACGCCGTGACCGCCCGTGCGATCCACGAGAAGCTGATGCCGCTCAACAAGACACTCTTTATCGAATCCAACCCTATTCCCGTGAAATGGGCGCTGTTCGAGATGGGCTTGATGCCGGACGGTATCCGTCTGCCGCTCACCCGTCTCAGCGAAGCCTGTCACGAACCGCTGCGACAGGCCCTGCGCCAGTCCGGCGTCCTGGTTTAATTGAGGAAGCACTACGCATGAAGCGATTGGCCGGACTTTCCGCACTTGCCTTGATTATCTCCAGCACCAGTGGCTGCGGTTGGATCTGGGGCCCGGAAGGCTACTTCCGTGACCGCGGCAGCGATTACCTGGAAGCACAAGCAACCAAACCGATGCAATTGCCGCCGGACGTCAACGTTGCAAAGCGTCTTGACCCGTTGCTGCCGATTCCACGCAACGTTGCCGACGACACCACTAAGGGTGAATACGTAGTGCCACGTCCACAGCCGATCTCGGCCGTGGCGGATGCCAGCGACTACAGCCTCCAGAAGAGCGGTGATTCCCGCTGGATCGTTGCTCAGCGCCCACCTGCTGAAGTCTGGCCAGTGGCGGTGCAGTTCTTCCAGGACAACGGTTTCCGCATCGACGAGCAGCGCCCGCAGACCGGCGAATTCACCACGGCATGGCAGCAAGGCAGCGAACTGTCCGCCACCATGGCCAAGCGTTTGCAAGCCGGTGGTGTAGTGGCTGACAGCGAAGCCCGCGTGCGTGTTCGCATCGAGCCAGGCGTGCAGCGCAATACCAGTGAAGTCTACGTGGTGAGTGCCGAGCGTCCTGCCGGCAGCACCGCCAACGTCGCCTTCACCAACCGTTCGGTCAATACCGGCGTTGACTCGGCACTGGTCGACGAGATGCTGGCCAGCATGAGCCGTATTTCCGAGAAGGGCGGTTCCGTTTCCCTGCTCGCCGCACGTGATTACGACACCCCGAGTCGCGTCAGCCTCACCGAGGACGGCAGTGGCAACGTGGTGCTGAACCTGGGTGAAGACCTGAACCGCGCCTGGGCCAGCGTCGGTCGCGCGTTGGAGCAAGGCCCTTGGCGTGTTGAAGACATCAACCGTAGCCTCGGCCTCTACTACATCAACGTGGCTGAAAAGGCCGAGCGCAAAGACGACGAGCCTGGTTTCTTCGGCAAGCTGTTTGGCAGCCAGCCGACCAAGGAAGAAATCGAGACCCGCGCCGAGCGTTATCAGGTTCGTTTGAGCAAGGTTGGCGAGACTGTGCAAGTCACTGTCGAGAAGAACATCAACACCGTTGCGCCGGCTGAAACAGCCCGCAAAGTGTTGGGCGTAATTCAGGACAACCTGGGCTGATCCGATGCGTTTTGCTGTTCTCGGTAGCGGTAGCCAAGGGAACGGCACGCTGGTCGCCCACGACGACACGTACGTACTGGTGGATTGTGGTTTCTCGTTAAAAGAAACCGAGCGGCGCCTGCTGCGCCTGGGGGTTCACCCCACGCAGCTGAGCGCTATTCTAGTGACCCACGAACATGCCGATCACGTGCATGGCGTGGGTTTGCTGTCTCGGCGCTACAATCTTCCTGTGTACCTGAGTCGCGGCACCTTGCGCGGGATGCGCAAGCCCATTGAGCCCGCAGGTTTCCTGGCTGGCGGTGAGCAACTGCAAATCGGTGCCTTGAGCATTGATGTGATTGCCGTGGCGCACGACGCTCAGGAGCCGACGCAGTATGTATTCAGTGATGGCCAGCGACGCTTCGGCGTTCTGACCGACCTGGGCTCCTACTGCGCCAAGGTGCTGGACGGTTACCGCGACCTCGATGCCTTGATGATCGAGTCCAACCACTGCCGAGACCTGCTGGCTCGCGGTCACTATCCCTACTTTCTCAAGCAGCGGGTGGGCGGCGAACTGGGACATTTGAACAACCACCAGGCGGCGTACCTGGTGTATGAGTTGGGCTGGCAAGACCTGCAACACCTGGTCCTGGCCCACCTGAGCAGCAAGAACAACCTGCCGACGCTTGCCCGGCAATGTTTTGTCGACACCCTCGGGTGCGACCCGGACTGGCTGCAATTGGCCGATCAAGATTCAGGGCTCGACTGGCGACATATCGCCTAGCCCACCTCACTCAAAGCGGAGCCCATCATGGAAAAACGTGAAGAACTCTACCGCGGCAAGGCCAAGTCGGTTTACAAGACCGACGACGCCAACCGCCTGATCCTGCTGTTTCGCAACGACACCTCGGCGTTCGACGGCAAGCGCATCGAACAACTGGACCGCAAGGGGATGGTGAACAACAAGTTCAACGCCTTCATCATGCAGAAACTCGAAGAGGCCGGCATTCCGACCCAATTCGACAAACTGCTGGGCGACAACGAGTGCCTGGTGAAGAAGCTGGACATGATCCCGGTCGAATGCGTCGTGCGTAACTACGCCGCCGGCAGCTTGGTCAAGCGCCTGGGTGTGGAGGAGGGCCTCAAGCTCAACCCTTACACGTTCGAACTGTTCCTGAAGGACGACGCCAAGGGCGACCCGTTCATCAACGAATCCCACGTCGTGGCATTTGGCTGGGGCACCGCTGAGCAACTGGCTCGCATGAAAGAGCTGTCCCTCAAGGTCAACGACGTACTGAGCAAGCTGTTCGACGACGCAGGCCTGCTGCTGGTGGACTTCAAGCTGGAATTCGGTGTGTTCCACGACGGTTCCATCGTCCTGGGCGACGAATTCAGCCCGGACGGCTGCCGCCTGTGGGACAAGGACACCAAGAAGAAGATGGACAAAGACCGCTTCCGCCAGGGCCTCGGTGACGTTATCGAAGCTTACGAAGAAGTCGCCAATCGTCTCGGCGTACCTCTGTAATCGACGCAAGCATCTGATAGCACGGAAAAAAATCGCTTAGGCGCTTTGCATCCACGAATCATGCTGTTATGATGCGCGCCGTTGGAGAGATGCCAGAGTGGCCGAATGGGACGGATTCGAAATCCGTTGTACCTTCACCGGTACCTAGGGTTCGAATCCCTATCTCTCCGCCATTACATAGAAAAAGCCCCGTAGCTGAATAAGCTACGGGGCTTTTTCGTTTTTGGTGCCATAAAAGTCCTACATACCCTTCCGCACAGCTTTGTTCATACCTCCTTCCAAGATTGAAGCCTGGGTGTTTGCCGGTCTTCGTCGACACGCCATCGTTTTTTGGGAGACGGGTATATTGATTTACCGAGAGACGCTCACCGAGGCGCTCGCACTGAATGGCATCACCTGCGTAAGCAGCGCGCTCACTCCTGCGCGACAGCGTGCTGGGGCGGGGTCAGCTCCAATACGCGATCACGCCCGCCCTCGGCCAGCAGATAAGTCCCGCGCGCAGTCGGCACGATCGATTGTGGCGCTTTCAAGAATGACAAAATCGTCTGCTGGCGGCCTTGCTTGTCGATCAACAACAGCCGCGCGCGGTGGGTGGCGTCTTCATTGATCCATAACCCGCGCTCATCGCACATCAAAAACGTCGGCTGGTTCAGCTTGGCCAGTACCACCGGATCACTGCCGTCTGCGGCTAGCTCACGCACCGTGCCTTCTTTCTTCTTCGTGTAGAGCATGCGGCCATCGGTGCAGCGGATGATGGATTCACCCTCATCGAGGTCTTTGCGCACGACGCTCAAGGTCCGGTCGCTCCAGCGATAACGCAGGAGACGGCCCTCGTCGCGACGGTCCTCCATCGCATAGAGGTAGTCCCCGTCGTCCCACAGACCTTGCACGTTTTCGCCCCTGAATAACTCTGTGACGGTACCGTCCTTGAGGAAGCTGACGGGAGAGTCGAGTGCTTCCTGGCTGAATACCCAGCCGCCACGGGTGGAGAGCATACCGTCGGGTTTGGACAGCTTGCCCACCACCACTTCGCGTGTCCCGTCCAGGTGAATGCGCACGATACTGCCCTTGGCGTCGTCGAGCTCCTGGCTGACCATCAACGCGCCGTCCGGTAACGGCATCAGCGAGGCAGCTTTGGGCACATCGCGGTGCAGCACCTGAACAGTCCAGCCGCTCGCCGTACTCACGGGGTAGAAGTTTTGCCAAGTGAAGAAGCCCAGCGCGGCGAGGCAGGGCAGGCCTACCAGGCATACAGCTCCTTTCAGCGCTCGGTGTAGCGTTTTTCTGCCGGATGCCTTGCTCATTGAACTCTCAGTCGAAAACGGTCGGATTGCAGACTACGCACCTAAGTGCTTTTTTCAAGGCAGCTTTTTCAAGACTGGTTGGCCTGCCATTGTCTGTAGAGTCGTCGGGCGACTTCCATTCGCGCGATCAGGATCACCAGGTAAATCATCCAGGCCATCGACACGAGTACCAGCGAGAACAGTAGCCCGCGCTGTTCGCTCAAACCCTCTCGTACGTATTTGTTGTAGTTCTTGTCGAGGAAGAATGAGCAAATGATGTCGAGTTTCTCTTCCGGTAATCCCGGGAGAAGAAAAGCCTGTAGCGACTCGGACGACCGGCAGTGTTCTACCATCAAGACGTTGTCGGACCAGATGCCGAACTTCACGTTATCTTCAGATAAATAGAACGATGGGGCATCTGGGGCGTTTTTCAGGGACACCATCAGGTACTTCGATTCAATCAGCGGAACCGCAATGGCTACACCTGCCAAAAGCACGAAAGCGAGTACAAAAAAACAGTTGATGCGCCATTGTGCGAACCGCCGGGTGATGAAATTCAGCGCTGTGAAGTCGCCCCACTCTATGTAGCGCTTCACGCGGCCGAAGTCGCGCGGGGCGAATTCATTGCTGTACATCCAATCCTCGGCCAAGTCTGCCTCCCGCAGCGTTTTGGCAGGGATGTTGAATTCGTAGCGGTAATATTCAAGCTCGCGCAAATCCTTGCGCATGCGTTCAAAACGTTCTGTTTCGAAGCGCGTTTTGCCCCCAAAAAACCGCCATATCCAATCCCGCAAAAACAGCAGCGATCCGGAACGTCGGTAGATAAATATCAACAGTCCCGCGATAGCGAGAAAGGTAAAGGCACCGCTGAAGAAGGCGAAATGCTCGACGTACCAAGTCAGTGGTGTGCTTTTTACGATCGGTTCGGCCATGGCTGGGTCCATTAGTCATAAAGTCGAACGCGGGATTCTAGGGAACCAGAGCGAGCGTGTCTTTACGTCAGAAAAAACAGGAAGCAACTGACGGGGCTCTCAGAATCCGGCTAAGCCACAACTGCAGTTTTTCTGGCGGTCCTCATGCATGGCTTCCCACCGACAGTCGTACGATAATGCCGTCCATCCCGCTATTGACTGGCCGTTCTCCGTGATCATCAACTTCGACCTCAACGACCTCCAAGCCTTCCGCGCTGTGGTAGACAAGGGCAGTTTTCGCGGCGCCGCGGAGGCCATCCGTATCTCGCAACCGGCGCTCAGTCGGCGCATCGAAAAACTTGAATCCGCGCTTGATGTAAAGCTGTTCGAGCGCACCACCCGACGGGTCAGCCTGACCATGGTGGGCCGTGCATTCCTGCCGCAAGTCGAGCGCATGCTCGACGACCTCGACATCGCGCTGATGGGCATCAGTAACGTCGCGTCCACGCGCATGGGCGATGTCATCATCGCCTGCGTGCCTTCGACTGCGTACTACTTCATGCCTCACGTGATCTCCGAATTCCACAAGCTGTATCCAAAGATTCGCCTGCGGGTGCTGGATGCCAGTGCCGGTGAGGTGTGCAATGCGGTGGAAAATGGCGAGGCGGATTTTGGCGTGAGTTTCAGCGGCAGCCTGCCCGATGAAGTGGAGTTCGAATTGCTGCTGCAGGAGCGATACGTACTCGCCTGTCGCCGTGATCACCCGTTGGCCGAACGTGACAGCGTGACCTGGGCCGAAGCCTTTGAGCATGACTACATCACGGTGGACAAAACTTCGGGCAACCGCTTCCTGCTTGACCAGGCCTTGCGCGGCGTACGTGTGAAAAAACCGAGTGTCTGCGAGACGCACCACGTGACCACCATGATCGCGTTGGTGGAGGCGGGGTTGGGGGTAGCGATGGTGCCTTCGATTGCGATGCCGGCGTGCGCGCACCCGGTTCTGGTAAGCGTGCCGTTGGTGGAGCCGCAGGTGATGCGCAATGTGGGCTTGATCAAGCGCCGCGGGCGGACATTGCCGCCCGCGGCGCTGGAGTTGGAACGGTTGGTGCGGGAGATGCCGTTTCGGTCAGCGTGACACCGAGTCCAGGCCGGTGGATTGCACCAGCGGTTGCGCCTCGGGCGAGGCCAGGTACTTCAGCAACGCCTTGGCTTGGGTTGGATGTTCGGCGTTCACCGGAATACCTGCTGCAAAACGCGTAACGGACTGCACGTCTTCGGGGATTTTGCCCACATAGGTCACGCCCGGTACGGGCAACAATTCGGCGACCTGCTGCAGACCCACTTCGTAGTCACCTTTGGCAACCTGCTCAGCCACCGGAATACGTTCGATCATCGTGCCCTTGGCCGGCATGCCGAGCTTCTTGAACAGCTCTTTCTCGACATACACACCGCTGGCACTGTCCGAGTACGCTACTGACTTGGCCTTGCTCAGCACTGCCTTCAGTTCTGCATCGGTGCCGATGGCGGGTTTCGCCGCGCCTTCCTTCACCACCAAACCGATCCGCGAGTCCGCCAGTTCCACGCGAGACGCCGGGTCGACCTTGCCTTGTTTGATCAAGTCATCCAGGGCGTAGCCGACCATGATCACCACATCGGCGTGTTCGCCCCTGGCCAGGCGGTTGGGAATCGCTTCCGGCGCCTTGCCCATGGACGGGCCGAGAATGGTATCGAGGGTGTCACCGCTTTGCTGGGCATACTGCGGGCCAAGCAACTTATAAGCGGCGGTGAAGCCACCGGAGGTCATTACGTTGAGCTCCTCGGCCTGGGCCGACAGCGCCAGCGCGCCTAGGGCCAAGGCCGCCAGTGTGTTGAGCAGAGGTCGCATCATACCGCCCCCTGCAGCATCTGCCCGCGAGTGTTGGCGCGGCGGTACAACGCCAGGGTCGAACACAGTGCGCACAGTGCGGCGAACATCATCCAGTAGGCCGGTGAGGCCTTGTCCCCGGTGATGTGGATGAACCAGGTGGAGATCGCCGGGGTGAAGCCACCGAAGATCGCAGTTGCCAGGCTATAGGCCAGGGAAAAGCCCGCCACGCGCACTTCCACCGGCATGATTTCGGTCAGCGCCGGGATCATCGCGCCGTTGTACATGCCATAGAGGAAGGAGAACCACAGCAGGGTTTCCAGCATATGGCCGAAGCTCGGTGCATTCACCACGTAAGACAGTGCTGGATACGCTGTAAGAACCGCCAGCGCTGTCATGGCGATCAGTACCGGCTTGCGGCCGAAGCGATCGCTGAGGGTGCCGCCGATGGGGAGCCATACAAAGTTCGACACGGCCACCAGCAACGTCACCAGCAGGGCGTCCGAGGTGCTCAGTTGCAGCACGGTCTTGCCGAAGGTCGGCGCGTACACGGTGATCAGGTAGAACGCGGTAGTGGTCATGGCCACCATCAGCATGCCGCCGATCACAACGGTCCAGTTTTTCACCAGGGTTGCCAGCACTTCGCGCATGGTCGGGCGGTGCTTGCGGTTGGCGAACTCTTCGGTTTCCTCCAGGTTGCGACGCAGCACAAAGATAAACGGAATGATCACGCAACCGACGGCGAACGGAATGCGCCAGCCCCAGTCGGCAACCACCGACGGTTCCATCCACACGTTCAGGCCATAACCCAGCGCAGCGGCGACCACGATGGAGATCTGTTGGCTGCCCGACTGCCAGCTGGTGTAGAAGCCTTTACGGCCTGGGGTGGCCATCTCAGACAAGTACACCGACACCCCGCCCAGTTCCGCACCGGCCGAGAAGCCTTGCAGCAAGCGACCAAGCAACACCAGCAGCGGTGCCCACAGGCCAATGGTCTGATAACCCGGCACCAGCACGATCAGCAACGTACCGCTGGCCATGATCGAGAGGGTCACGATCAGCCCTTTGCGGCGACCGACGTCGTCGATGTAGGCACCGAGAATGATTGCGCCAAGTGGGCGCATCAGGAAGCCTGCGCCAAACACGGCGAAGGTCATCATTAATGACGCAAACTCATTAGCGGCCGGGAAGAACGCAGCCGCGATGTAGGTGGCGTAGAAACCAAACAGAAAGAAGTCGAACTGTTCGAGGAAATTGCCCGAAGTAACGCGGAATACCGCGCCAACTTTCGAGCGGGCAGAGTCGGGGCGGGAAGGGCTAGTCATGGTTTTGTGTCTCCAGCGTTCTTTTCAAAGTGCTTATTTCGCTTAAGACTATGGATAGTGGCTGACACATTTAGAAATGATAAGTGAAAATTTTGGGTTTATTGATGTTCAGGGATTATCAATCCCTGTGGCCGTCAAAATCTCTTTCCCTGTCCTATGCTTGAACAGGTGACCGATGCTTAAGGAAAGAGGTGGCTATGGGTAACGAACAAAAGCGGCGCGATGAACCAGAGCGTGAGCAACCCCAGCGGCAGTGCGAAGAGGAAAAGCCGCAGACCTGGAAGCATCCGGACGACGGTACGGAGCTTTCCGAGCGCGATCAGGAGTTTCCGCTCAAGCCCTGAGCAACCTATCCGCCTGTGATGCTGGCTTATCGGCAATTAAGCGCATAGACGGCGTGCGCCGCGCTTTCTACACTGCGACCTGTCTTGGTGAAACGGGCAGGCGCCGATGAATCGCAATGAATTACGCAAGGCCGACATCAATCTGATGGTGGTCTTCGAAGCACTGATGCTTGAGCGCAATGTGACGCGGGTGGCCGAAAAACTTTTCCTCGGCCAGCCGACCATCAGTTCGGCCCTGAACCGTTTGCGTACCTTGTTCAACGACCCATTGTTTATTCGTGTTGGCCATCGCATGGAGCCCACCGCGCGCGCCGAGGAAATCATTCAGCATCTGTCCCCGGCCCTCGATTCCTTGTCGTCGGCCTTGAGCCTGACCCACGATTTTGACCCTTCCATCAGCACCATGACGTTTCGCATCGGTCTGTCCGACGATGTCGAGTTCGGCCTGTTGCCGCCGTTGCTGCGCGCGCTGCGCCAGGAAGCGCCCCAAGTGGTGTTCGTGGTGCAGCATGTGGATTATTGGCGCATCCCTGACCTGCTGGCGTCCGGCGATATCACCGTTGGCATCACCCAGACCCGTGGTCTGCCGGCGAATGCCAAGCGCAAGTTGCTGCGCCATATCCGTCCGCGACTCCTGCGCGCGGATGCCTCGGACACACCGCTTACCCTGGATGAATATTGCTCGCGGCCCCATGTGCTGGTGTCTCACACCGCCAACGTGTCGGGTTTTGCCGATGAGTGGCTGGCCGAGATTGGCCGTAAGCGCCACGTGGTTTTATCGGTACCGCAATACAGCGCGTTGCCGGCGTTGCTGGCCGGCACCGACCTCATCGCCAGCCTGCCGGACTACACCGCCGAAGCCATGGCGGTGTCGGGCAATCTGTTTTGTGAGCCGTTTCCGTTCGAGACACCAACGTTGGATTTGTCCATGGTTTGGCTCAGCCATGTGGACACCGACCCCGCCGAGCGTTGGGTGCGGTCGAGACTGGAGGCGTTCATGAGCGATAGAGGGTTGGGCGCCAAGGCGTGACGCTATATATTCAAGAATCTTCCTACAACAAGCCTCGGAGCAACCCATGCCGCATCTGCACCTGGAATACACCGCCAACCTGACAGACCTGACCGTCGATAAAACCCTGTTGCGGCTCAACAATGTGCTAATGGCGTCCGGGCAATTCGGCTCCGAGTTCGATATCAAAAGCCGTGCGGTGAAGCTTGAGCATTTTCAGGTAGGTACCTCCCTCAATCCGCGCGGATTTATTGCGGTGAAGCTGTCATTGCTCAGCGGGCGTTCGCCGCAGGTCAAGCAGCAGCTGTCGGAAAGCCTGCTGGCGGTGTTGCAGGACCTTAGCCCGTGGCCCGAAGGCGTGCAGGTACAACTGAGCGTTGAACTGCGCGACATGGACCGCGATGCCTATAGCAAAGTCGCTATCGGCTAAGGCTTACAACAAGCCCTGATCGGCACATACCTTCACCACCTGCTCGCGAAACCAGGTATTGGCACTGTCCTGTTCACTGGTTTCGTTCCACTGCATATCAAGGGTGAACCCCGGCAATCCGTTGGGCGCCTCGCAATGGCCGAACACCGGCTCCGGCGCCAGTAGCTTTTGCACGCGGCGGGGCAGGGTGAGGATAAAGTCGGTGCCGGTGATCATCTTCAATGCCGCGCTGTAGCTGTTGGCACGGGCGACCACCTGGCGCTTGTGGGCCTGGCGCGCCAGCCAGCCGTCGATCATGTTGGTGTCGGAGGTCCACGGCGTGGGGAATACATGTCGCCGTTCGACGAAGGATTGCAGGCTGAATGCTGGCTCCCTGGGCGCTGAGCGTTTATCGAAGACACACACCAAATCGTCCTCCAGCAGCATCTGGGTCTTGACGTCTTTGTGGGCGCGATGAAAGTGCGGGCCGAAGCAGATCACCAAGTCCAGGCGGCCTTCGCGCAGGTCATCGGCGGGGATGTCGGTTTCCAGCTTCTGCACATTGACGATCACCGGCAAGTCGGCCCGGTCGAAGGTTTTCAGCAGGCGCGGCAGGATCAACTGTTCGAAGTATTCCGGTGCACATACGTTGAAGGTCACGGCTTTTTGCGTGGGGTCGAAGGCCTGGCCACCGGCGTGGCACAGGTTGATGCTTTCGAGGATCTTCTGCACATGGCCGTACATGGTGGTGGCCTTGTACGTAGGACGCATGCCCGCTCGGGTGTTGATAAACAGCTCGTCTTCAAAGCTGGTGCGCAGCTTCTTCAGGCTGTAGCTCACGGTGGACTGGCTGACGAACAGCGTTTCGGACACCTCGGTAACGCTGCTCTGGTCGTAGACGGCGATAAACACCATCAAGTCCTGCATATCGAGTTTTCTGAGCAAGTTACTGTTTAACATCGGTTTCGTCCGTAAACCCTTTGTACCGAACTCAGTACAAGACAGCCCAAAAGCTTAACGGAACGTGCGTACCAATAGAAAGCTCTGTAGGGCGTTTCTATGTTTGCAGTGGGACAAATACTGTTTGCAACACGACCTCAGCGGATATGTTGCGCGTAATGCCTCGGGTTGAAGCGCGTGACGATCAGCAACATCAATACGATCACCGCCGTCAGCGACCACCAGGCCCATTCGAAACTGCCCAGTTGGTCACGGATCATCCCGGCGATCAGCGGCGACAGGCCGGCAATCAGGTAGCCGATGCCTTGCACAAAGGCAGTGAGGCCACCGGCACGGCGCGGGTTGTCCAAGTGATCGAGGGACAGGATCAGGCTCATGGGGAATAGGCCGCCGATGCCCAGGCCGAGCAGGCACGGCCACAGCAAACTGAGGGATTGCGGGCTGAGGATCAGGCCGCAGAAACCGATGATGATCAGCACCAGCAGCACGGCTACCACGCCGCGTTTGTCCTGGCGGCGGTTGGCGATGGCGGGTGTGATCAGGCCAGACACCACTTCCATGGCGGTCAGAAAGCCCAGCAGCAGACCGGCGTCCTGCTCGCTCCAGCCTTGCTCCACGTAGTACGGCGCCAGCCACGCGAGTACACACGTGTAGGACGCGGTGCCCAAGCCAAAAAAGATCGCCAGCAACCAGGCGCGGCGATTGCCGAAAAATGATTCCTGCGGGCCGGAACCGGCCTCGGGTAATGGCGGCATTACCGAGCGCTGGGCGTACCAGAACACCAAGGCGAGCAACGCCAGCACAGCCCAGATCGCCAGGCCGATACGCCAACTGCCGGTGTGCGTTTGCACGAAGGGCGAGAACGAAGCCGCCAGCGCCGCGCCACCCATGATGGCGGTGACGTACAGGCCCATGAACAGTGAAACGTTATCGCTGAAGCGCGACTTGATCAGCGCCGGCATCAACGCCTGGATCATCGCAATACCGATCCCCGCCGCAATCGCGCTGACGATCAGCTCCAGCGCCGAATCCAGGAACAACCGCGACAGCGTCGCCACGCCGATCACCAGCAGCGACAGGACAATGCTGCGGTGCTCACCAAAACGCTTGGCCAGGCCCATGCCAAAGAACATCGCCAGGCCCATGGTCATGACCGGCAACATGGTCAGCAACGCCGCGCTGCTGAAACTCAACGGCACATCGCCACGAATCGAAGACAACAACGGCCCCACTGCAGCCATCGACGGGCGCAGGTTAAGGGCGACCAGCACCACGCTCATCATCAGCCAAACGGCAGTGGTGGGTTTTGCGTGAACGTTTTCCATGGGCCTGCCTTGAGTGAACAAGGGTGAATCAGGCCACGCATGGGGCAGGGGGGCAAATGAGAAAGTCGCAGGCACTATCTAAAAATTGCAGTTCCCACAAACAACGCAAATCAAGGTGTGGGAGGGGGCTTGCCCCCGATAGCCGTGTTTCAGTCTAAGCATCTGTAACTGATCCACCGCTATCGGGGGCAAGCTCCCTCCCACAGGGGTTCACCTTCTACAGCAGGGGCTGCAGTGTCAGTTAGACCGAATGACGTGCTTTATCTCCTGAAACGCCGCTAACCCCCAAGGCCCCAGCTCGCGTCCGATGCTGCTCTGCTTGTAACCCCCCCACGCCGTCTGCGGGAAGATCACCTG
The DNA here is from genome assembly GCF_052938085.1 of Pseudomonas sivasensis. Lineage (NCBI taxonomy): Bacteria > Pseudomonadati > Pseudomonadota > Gammaproteobacteria > Pseudomonadales > Pseudomonadaceae > Pseudomonas > Pseudomonas sivasensis. The sequence continues at coordinate 4,610,203 of NZ_CP176442.1, read as the reverse complement.
CGGCGCGTTGATCCATACCAGTCCGGCCTGCAGGGCATTTGCAACCCGCTCGGCGCTCTCGACATCGGTGCCCACCACACTGGCCACCAGGCCGAAATCGCTGTCGTTGGCCAAGGCAATCGCCTCATCTTCAGTTGCGAAACTTCGTACACACAGCACCGGGCCGAAGATTTCCTCGTTCCATAACGCACTGTCCAACGGCACAGCGGTAAACACCGTCGGGCGGATGAAATAACCCCTGGCCAGATCCGCCGGACGTTCACCGCCACACAGCAACCGCGCGCCGTCCTCGATGCCTCGCTGGATATGCCCCAATACCCGCTGATACTGCGCACGGTTGATCAGCGCGCCCATTTCCACGTCCTCAGCAAACGGGTCAGCCACGCGAATCCCTTCAGCCCGCGCCCGCAAGCGTTGCAGGAATTCGTCCGCTAAGGTGTCGGCCACCAGGACGCGGCTGGTGGCAGAACACATCTGCCCGGCGTTGAAAAATCCACCGCCGCAGGCCAGTTCCACGGCCAAGTCGAGGTCAGCACCTGCCAGCACCAGCAACGAAGATTTGCCGCCCAGTTCCAGACTGACGCCCTTGATGGTTTCGGCGGCGCGTTGCATCACCTGCACGCCCACCGCATTACTGCCAGTAAAGGAGATTTTCGCCACACGACGGTCCGCTGCCAGCGGTGCACCGACCGCCAGGCCCGTGCCGCAGACCAGGTTGAACACGCCTGCGGGCAGCCCGGATTCGGCGATGATTCGCGCCAATTGCAGCTCTGCCAGGGGCGTGACTTCCGACGGCTTGAGCACCACGCAGCAACCGGAGGCGAGGGCGGGGGCGAGTTTCCAGGCGGTGGTCACCATAGGGAAATTCCACGGCACGATCAGCCCCACTACGCCACATGGCTCGCGGCGCAGGCGAGCGCTGAACTCATCGCTGGGCAGTGCCACCGGCCGGTCTTGCCCGGCGTCCAGATCCTCGGCAACACCTGCGTAGTACTCGAAGGTGGCGATCACGTCGTCCACATCGATGCCCGCCTCAAACAGCGGTTTGCCGTTGTTGCTCGACTGCAGGTGCATTAAGGCTTCGCGCTGTTCGCTTACCCCTTGGGCGATTTTGCGTAATAGGGCGCCGCGCTCACGGCCGGTGCTTTTTGACCAGCCGGCAAACGCCCGGCTGGCGGCATCCACTGCCTGGGTCACGGCAGCCATGTCCCCTACGCTGACCTGGGCCAAGCGGGATTCGGTCGCCGGGTTGATCACCTCCAGCACGTCGTGGCCAGCACGCCATTCGCCGTCGATATACACACCGTTCAATACTGCGTTCATACCGCGACCTCCTTCATCCAAAGCTCTTGGTCAATTTCAATCAGCGTCGGCCCCTGTCGATCAGAGGCGGCCAGCAATGCGTTGCGTAACGGCTCGATGCCCTCGATGCGTTCAGCCGCGCAACCCAGCGCCTTGGCCACGCCGACAAAATCCGGTGTGTAGATGTCCACGCCGACCGGTTCGATGGCGCGGTTGACCATGTATTTCTTGATCTCCTCGTAGCCCTGGTTATTCCACAGCAACACGATGATCGGCGTGCGTGCCTCCACCGCGCTGGCCAGTTCCGGCAGGCTGAATTGCAGTCCGCCGTCACCGATCAGGCACACCACCGGTTGCCCATCGCCGCGCCCCAGCCAGGCGCCTATCGCGGCGGGCAAGGCGTAACCCAAGGTGCCGTAGCCGGTAGAGGAGTTGAACCAGCGGCGTGGGTGGTCGAGGTTGAGGGTGAGGTTGCCGCTGTACACCGGTTGGGTGGAGTCGCCCACCATGACGGCGCCGGGCAACGTCTCCAGGATCGTACTGAGGAACAGGGTTTGCGCACGGGTGGCGGCGTCCCAGGATGGGGCCAATTCAGCCCACAAACGCGCGACGCGTTGGCTGCCCCAGTCGGTGTTGCGCAGGGGTAACTCCTTGCTGTCCAACTCGGCCAGCAAGGCTTCGGTGGCGATCTGCGCATCGGCTACCAAGGCGACGTGAGGTGTGTAGTTGCGCACGGTCTGGTCCGGGTCGATGTCGATGCGCAGCAGTGCGCCGGGAATCTCAAACCCGCCCGCGAAGGTCACGTCGTAATCGGTTTCCGCAAGCTCTGTGCCGATGGCCAGTACCACATCGGCTTCGGCGACTAATGCGCGGGTGGCCACCAACGTTTGGGTGGAGCCGATCAGCAACGGGTGCGCGGCGGGCAGCATGCCTTTGGCGTTGATGGTCAGCGCCACTGGCGCGCCGAGGGTTTCGGCAAGGCGGGTCAGCGCGGGCGCGGCATCGATGGCGCCGCCGCCGGCGAGAATCAACGGGCGCTTGGCGCACGCCAGCAACTGAGTCATCTGCTTGATCGCCGAGGGTGCGGCACCGGCGCGCGTGACGCTGATCGGCTTGCTGCCCAGCAGTGCGTCGGCGTTTTCCACCAGCACATCCAGCGGGATCTCGATATGCACCGGCCGCGGACGGCCGGCCTGGAACAGTGCAAATGCCCGTGCCAGCACCGCGGGCAAGTCCGCCGCCGACATCAAGGTATGGGAGAACGCCGCCACGCCCGCGATCATCGCGCTCTGGTTCGGCAGCTCATGCAACTTGCCGCGCCCGCCGCCCAACTGGCTGCGTGATTGCACGCTGGAAATCACCAACATCGGGATCGAGTCGGCATAGGCCTGGCCCATGGCCGTGGTGATGTTGGTCATGCCTGGGCCGGTGATGATGAAACACACGCCGGGCTTGCCGCTGGTGCGTGCATAACCGTCCGCCATAAACCCGGCCCCTTGCTCGTGGCGCGGGGTGACGTGACGGATGCTGGAACGGGCCAGGCCGCGGTACAACTCCACGGTGTGCACGCCGGGGATGCCAAACACCTGTTCAACGCCATAGCCTTCCAGGAGCTTCACCAACACTTCGCCGCAGGTCGCCATACAAGTCGCTCTTGTTATTGATTCGAGGCGGTATTGGAACGGCTGGCCCGTAGCGGCAACAATCGATAAAAAGTCATACTAGCCATGTCCTCACGTCATGGCTGAGCCCGATGAAACGTCTTCCTCCACTGCCCGCGCTGCACACTTTCTGGGTCACGGCCCAGTGCTGCAACTTCACCCGCGCCGCCGAGCAACTGCACATCACTCAGGGTGCGGTGAGCCGGCAGATTGCCGGGTTGGAAAGTCACTTGGGTTACGCGCTGTTCCAACGCCAGGCACGGGGCTTGAGCCTGACCGAAGAGGGGCGCGAGTGGTCAGTGCGTGCGCAGCAGGTATTTGGTTTGCTCGGTGATGCGGTGGAGCAGATCGGCAGTCGCCGCCAGACCCTGCAACTCAAGGCCTCCACCTGTGTGATGCGCTGGTTGCTGCCGCGCTTGATGCAGTGGCAAAAGGAGCGCCCGGACGTGCCGGTGGAACTCACCACCACTGTGGCTTACACCGTGGACTTTCGCCGCGAGCAGTTTGACGCAGCGGTGATCTACGCACCCATCGCCGAACAATCAGCCGAGGCGCGGCATTTGTTCGATGAGCAACTTACGCCCGTTTGCGCGCCTGGGTTATCGGATGGCTTGCACACGCCGCAAGACTTGCAGCACCAGGTGCTGCTGCATCCCACGCGGGATGAGCGGGACTGGGCGTTATGGTTGAAGGCTGCTAACACGCGCTTGAGCAATTTGAGCCAAGGCCATCATTTCGAAACGCTGGACTTGGCGATGACGGTGGCCTCCCAGGGTTCCGGGGTGGCGATAGGCGACAGTGCGTTGATTGGCGAGGATGTGAAGGCGGGGCGGTTGGTGATGCCGTATGAACTGCGGGTACAGACGGGGATGGGGTATTACCTGGTGTATCCACCGGGGACGAAGCCGTCGACCGGGCTCGAAGCTCTAATGGATTGGTTAGTCAGCCAGGCACAATCTCCAGAACACTGAAGGGCAAATGTGGGAGGGAGCAAGCCCCCTCCCACAAATGTCAGTAACCGACGGTGAAACGCTGGCGCGAGTGCTTCGGTGTTTCCACTTCGTCAATCATCGCGATGGCATAGTCGGCAAAGCTGATCGAGCTTGTACCTTCGCTGCTCACCAGCAAATCATCCTGGCCCAGGCGGAATTTACCGGTGCGCTCGGTGCCATCGAACAGAGCCGATGGCGACAGGAAAGTCCAATCCAGTTCTTGTTCCTGACGCAGGGTTTCAAGGAATTCAGCTCCTGCGCTGGCCTCTGCCTTGTACTCAGCAGGGAAACCTTCGCTGTCGATCACGCGACCGCCACCCGGCAGCAACAGCGAACCCGCACCGCCCACCACCAGCAAGCGTTTGACACCGGCCTTTTTCACCGGCCCGATCACGGCGCTGGCGGGCAGGGTGGCGAAGTGCGCGGCACTGATCACCACGTCGTTGCCGCTGATGGCCTGTTGCAGGGCATCGGCGTCCAACGCGTCCACTTGTTTGATAGTGACGTTCGGGCGCGCTGCCAGTTTGTCGGTGTTACGCGCGATGGCGGTCACGCTGTGCCCGCGACGCAACGCTTCTTCCAGCAATTGGCTGCCGGCACGGCCCGTAGCCCCAATGATTGCGATCTTGCTCATGACGTTCTCCAGTACGGTTAAGGTTTGAGAGTTTTCACCACCTCATTTCGCCCTTGGCGACTTTTGCGCTCAGCTCCAGGGAGCTTTCGTCCGCCAGGGTGGGGTAACGCTTTTTCATGGCCGCGATGAGGGCGGCGGAGTCTTTGGCCTTGGAGGTTTCTACGTCGAAGGCCTTGATGTAGTCGGCAGTAAAGGTGACCGACGCCACGGACGGCGTACCCAGGTAGTGACCCGGAATCACGGTACGCGGTTTCAGGTTTTCGATGCGTTGCAGGGTGGCCAGCCAGTCTTTGTGGGATTGCGCGCCCTGGGTATCTGCCATCCACACATGGATGTTTTGGGCAACCACGACGCCACCGACCACCGCCTTGATCGACGGGATCCACACAAAGCTGCGATCCGGCTGCGGGCCGTCCAGGCCGATAACGTCCAACTGTTTCCCTTCAAGGGTCAGGCTATTGCCTTGCAGCACCTGTGGCACGATGGTTTTAGCCGGTTTGTCGGCGCCCATTTTCGGGCCCCAGAACTCAAGTTTGCCGGCCACGGTGGCGTTGATGTGGTCGACCACCGGTTGCGGAGCCAGCACCTTGGCGTCCGGGAACGCGGCCGTCAGGGTGTCGAGGCCAAAGTAGTAATCCGGATCGCCATGGCTGATGTAAATGGTGGTCAGGTGTTTGCCGCTGGCGCGGATCTTTTGCACCAATTGCTCGGCCTGGCCCTTGCCGAATTGCGCGTCCACCAGGATCGCGTCTTTGGCGCCGCTGACCAGCACCGAGGTCACCGGGAAGATCGCCGCTGCGCCAGGGTTGTACACGTCGAGGGTCAAGTCGGCCGCAGAGGCATGGGCCGCAAAGGCCAGGGCGGCGGTGGCTAGGGTCATGCGCTTGAGGGTTGAAAGCATTGGGCAGCTCCAGCAATCGGTTCAAAGGATGCACAGAGCTTAGTTGCACTAAACGAGACTAAAAATGCGATGCTGGAACATAGTTTGTTTCTGAAATCGGGCAAATCATGGATCGTCTTCAAGCAATGCGCGTGTTTGTCACCGTGGTGGACCTGGGCAGCCAGTCCGCCGCCGCGGACCATCTGGACCTGTCGCGGCCGGTCGTATCGCGTTACCTCGCCGAGTTGGAAGACTGGGTCGGCGCGCGCCTGCTGCACCGCACCACGCGCAAACTTAGTCTTACGGCGGCGGGCGGTGAGACCTTGCCGCGCTGCCGCCAATTGCTGGAGTTGTGCGGCGACATGCAGGCCGCCGTCAGTGAGCCCGATGACGCGCCCCGTGGCCTGCTGCGCCTGAGTGTCAGCACCTCGTTCGGCCAGGCGCAATTGGCCGAGGCGATTGCCGAGTACGTCAAACGCTACCCTTTGGTCACGGTCGACCTGCAAATGCTTGATCGCACGGTGAATCTGGTGGACGAGCGCATCGACCTGGCCATCCGCACCAGCAATGACCTGGACCCGAACCTGATCGCACGGCGCCTGACCGTCTGTCGCTCGGTGGTCTGCGCCACCCCCGCGTATCTGCGCGAGCATCCGGCCCCACAAAAAGTCGAAGACCTGGCCCGGCACAACTGCCTGACCCACTCGTACTTCGGCAAAAGCCTGTGGCATTTCGAAGAAAGTGGCGAGCACGTGTCGGTGCCGGTGCACGGCAATATCACCGCCAACGAGGCGAGCACGCTGCTACGCCTGACGCTGGCCGGCGCTGGGGTGGCGATGTTGCCCAGCTACCAGGCCGGCGATCACATCCGACGTGGTGAACTGGTGCGCCTACTGCCCCGCGCCGAACCCCGGCAGATGAACATCTACGCGGTCTACGCCTCACGCAAACACATGCCGTCGGCGTTGCGCAGCCTGCTGGATTTTCTGGTGGTGAGGTTCCCTGAAGAGCCGGCGTGGGACATCGGTCTCTGAGGCGACATAACCCTGTTGAATGTCGTCCAATAATGGCAACTCGCCCTGACTGGCCTATGCTTTAAGCAGCGTCATGTAGATCCGTCCAGAGGTCTCTGTCATGAGCATAAAAACCAGAAAGTACCTGATGATTTTCACTCTCTGCGCCTTGGCCAGCGCACTGTACGGGACTGCCGCCTACCGTGTGGAGCAGACCCGTATGCAGCCGACCTTTGCGATCAGCTGCAACCAGGACCAATGTGTCCCCCACACCGGCAGTTTCAGTGCGCTCAGGTAGTGGTCGATTCGGCCTTGAGTTGCTCGCGAAACGCCTTGGGTGAGAATCCGACCCGGCGGCGAAATAGCCGGGAAAAGTTAGTCGGGTCGGAAAACCCCAACACTTCCGACATTTCATTGATGGTCATGCTGGTGTAAGTCAGCAGGCGCTTGGCTTCCAGCAACTGGCGGTCATGCATGATCTGCAGGGCGGGCTGGCCACCGAGTTCCCGACATGTCCCATTCAGATGTGAGACCGAGATACCCAGCTTGTGGGCCAGATCCTCAATCTTTGGGTGCTCACGGTAGTGCTGTTCGACCAATTGGGTAAACCGCCGGAAATACTCGCGGCCTCTTGGCGCGCGCGGATGGCAACGCTGGATGGCCTGACGGCTGATCCACACCAGCAGCACGCTAACCAAGGCGTGCATCATCATGTCCCGGGCCGGTTGCTCTTCTGCATATTCGTCCTGCAGGCGGGCGAATTGGCTATTGAGGTAGTCACTGTCCTTGCCCGCCGGGTAACTGCCCAGGGTCTGCAAACCGCCGGCCGTTGCGCCCAGTTGGGCCTGCAAGTGGCTCACGAGTGGCGCCGAGAGTGTCACTACATAACCTTCGACATCTTCGGCAAAGCGAAACCCATGCACGCACAACGGCGGCAATATCTGCAGCGTGGCTTCGTTGAGCGTGGTGCGCTGACCTTCTATTTCCAGTTGAGCCTGGCCTTTGTGCACGTACAACAACTGGCACAGATCCGCGTGCCGGTGGGGCTGGATTTCCCACTGGTATTCCCGGCTGCGGCGGGAAATGGTTTCGCAGTGCAACAAATCGGGGGTCGGCCATTGCTGGTTTTCCCCGTAAAGCTTGAAGACCGGAATCGCGGTGTTGGTCATGGTTTCAATCCGATACTCAGGACGGTTGTGCGGTAATCGCCCAAATTGGCAAAAAGCGCAGGGTTTGTCGCAGTTTTCACCTTCTTATGCCAAGCACTCAAGTGAAAAATGTCAGCCACAAGACCAATGACAACTCTTTCACTCAATCCGTTCGAGTGGAACTTGCGGGCCATAAAAATAATGAAAACGCTGAAAACCCAAGTCGCCATTATCGGCGCCGGTCCTTCCGGACTGTTGCTCGGCCAACTGCTGCATAACGCCGGCATCGAGACCTTTATTCTAGAGCGCCAGAGCGCTGACTACGTGCAAGGCCGCATCCGCGCCGGGGTGCTGGAGCAAGGCATGGTCGACCTGCTGCGCCAAGCCGGCGTTAGCCAACGCATGGATGCCGAAGGCCTGGTACATGATGGCTTCGAGCTCGCGCTCGACGGACATCTCACCCATATCGACCTCAAGGCGCTGACCGGCGGCCAATCGGTGATGATCTACGGCCAGACCGAAGTCACCCGCGACCTGATGGCCGCCCGCGCGGCTGCCGGCGCGGTTACGCTCTACGACGCGCGTGACGTGCAGCCCCATGATCTCAAAAGTGATCGACCCTGGCTGACCTTCGAACACCAGGGCGAGGCGTTCCGTCTGGAATGCGACTACATCGCCGGTTGTGATGGCTTCCACGGCGTGGCGCGTCAGTCGATCCCCGCTGAATCACTGAAAATCTTCGAGCGCGTGTACCCCTTTGGTTGGCTGGGCATTCTCGCCGACACCCCGCCGGTGCACGACGAACTGGTGTACGCCAAACACCCCCGTGGCTTTGCTCTGTGCAGCATGCGATCGCCGACCCGCAGCCGCTATTACCTGCAAGTGCCGGCTGAAGAACCGTTGGATGAATGGTCGGATGCACGCTTTTGGGCTGAGCTGAAAACCCGCCTGCCCAGCAGCCTGGCCGAGCAGTTGGTCACCGGGCCGTCGATTGAAAAGAGCATCGCGCCGTTGCGCAGTTTTGTGGCTGAACCGATGCAGTACGGGCGTCTGTTCCTGCTGGGTGACGCTGCGCATATCGTGCCGCCCACCGGCGCCAAGGGCCTGAACCTGGCGGCCAGTGATGTGAGTACGCTATTTAGGATCATGCTCAAGGTGTATCGCGAGGGGCGCGTGGATTTGTTGGAGCGCTATTCCGCCATCTGCCTGCGCCGGGTGTGGAAGGCCGAACGGTTCTCCTGGTGGATGACCTCGATGCTGCATCAATTCCCGGAGGCGGACGGCTTCAGCCAGCGCATTGCCCAGAGCGAACTGGAGTACTTCATCCACTCCGAAGCCGGGCGCAAAACCATCGCGGAAAATTACGTCGGGCTTCCTTACGAGGCTATCGAATAGCCTGCTATCGTATTGAGCATTGCCGTGGGCCGACTTTTCCCACGGGCCTTGCTTGAAGGTTCTGTCGTGACTCACCTCAATCAGCCCGCGCCACCGCTGCCCGCGGTGCGCAGTATTCTCGCCTCGTTGATGATGGCGATCTTCCTCGGCGCACTGGACCAGACCATTGTCGCCGTGTCCATGCCCGCTATCTCCGCGCGGTTCCACGACGTCAACCTGCTGGCCTGGGTGATCTCCGGCTACATGGTGGCAATGACAGTGGCGGTGCCTATCTACGGCAAGCTCGGCGACCTGTATGGGCGCCGGCCGATGATGCTGATCGGCATGGGCTTGTTCACCGTGGCGTCGCTGTTTTGCGGCATGGCGCAAAGCATGGAGCAGTTGGTGCTGGCACGGGTGCTCCAGGGGATTGGCGCTGGCGGCATGATCTCGGTGAGCCAAGCGATCATCGGCGACATTATTCCGCCCCGTGAACGTGGGCGTTATCAAGGCTATTTCAGCAGCATGTACGCAGTGGCCAGCGTGGCCGGTCCGGTGTTGGGCGGCTACATGACCGAGTACCTGTCGTGGCGTTGGGTATTCCTGATCAACTTGCCGCTGGGCGCCGGTGCCTGGTACGTGGCCCATCGCACCCTGGTGGGGCTGCCTGTGCCGCAGCGCAAGCCGATCATCGATTACCTCGGCACCGTGTTGATGATCGTTGGCCTGACCGCCCTGTTGCTGGGTATCACCGAAATTGGTCAGGGTCATCATTGGCGTGACAGTGGGGTGCTGGGGCTGCTGGCCTGCGCGCTGGTGGCATTGACGTTGTTCGTGTGGCACGAGCGCCGTGCGCGGGAGCCGTTGCTGCCGATGCACTTGTTCGCCAACCGCAGCGCGGTGCTGTGTTGGTGCACGGTGTTCTTCACCAGCTTCCAGGCGATTTCCCTGACGGTGCTGATGCCCCTGCGCTTTCAGACAGTGACCGGAGGCGGGGCCGACAGTGCCGCTTTGCACTTGTTGCCCCTGGCCATCGGCTTACCCATTGGCGCGTATTCCGCAGGGCGCATGACCTCGGTGACCGGACGTTATAAACCGATGATCCTTGGCGGCGCACTGTTAAGCCCGCTGGCGATCCTGGGCATGGCCTTCAGCGCGCCCCAGGACGTAGTGCTTACCGGCGTGTTCATGTTGTTGTGCGGGATCGCCGGCGGGATGCAATTCCCCACCTCCCTGGTGGGCTCGCAAAACTCGGTGGAACAGCGCGACATCGGCGTCGCCACCAGCACCACCAACCTGTTCCGTTCCCTCGGCGGTGCGGTGGGCGTGGCGTGCATGTCGGCGCTGCTGCTGGCGTTGTTGCAGGATTCGAGCTTCGCTCACTTGGCCAGCGGTTCGCTGGTGGCCGAGGGCAGTTCCGGCAATGTGCTGTTGGATGGCCTGAACGCCGCTCCGGGCCCGGCGCAAGATGCACTGCGCGGGGAGCTGGCGGTGACGTTCCGACATTTGTTGATGGTGAGTGCGGCGGTCTCGTTGCTGGGGTTGGCGGCGGCGATTGCGATGCCTAACCGGTTGCTGCGCGGTCGGGAAGATAAAGTTAAGTAACTGACACGATAGCGATCAAAGTGTGGAAGGGGGCAAGTCGAACCGTCCCACCGCCCCTCCCACAATTGACTGCATTCCAGTCCAGATCACGGGCTGTAGTAACCCACCGCAACCATGAAATGCCCGGCCTTGCGCACATAGGCATGCTTGTTCTCAACCTTGTCGGTCACCGGGTTTTTCCAGCGGTACTTGTATTCCCCCTGGTCCTGCTCCGCCATCAACTTGAGGATCGGCTCGCCCACCGGCTTGCCGTCCGGGTCCTTGATCTTGCTGAAGTCAGTGTTGACCAGCCGCAGGTTGGTGCCGTGCGCCACGTAACGTTGGGTGTTCAGGTCCACCACAAACACGTAGAGGTCATCCTGTAGGAAGCCGCCTTGCAATGAGTTGATGGCCTTGAGCGTACCGGGTTCATCCTTGAGCAGCGCGTTGACCGCTTTGTTGCGCAAGGCTCGCGCCTGTTCCGGCGTGGCCCGTGGGAGGTAGTAGCCCACGGCCAGGATGCGATCCCCCACCCGCTGATAAAACACATGTTTGCGCTCTACCTTGCCGTCGTTCCAGTTCTGCCAACGGTAATCGGCCTGCTGGATACCCTGGTCTTCAGGCACCTTGAGGGCATCCTTGAATGACTGGCTCAGGTCCGGCCCCAATACCTCGTTAACGTCCCGGCCGATCAACGCGGAGGAGGGGCCGCCACTGGCCAGTAGCACGCCCTTGGTATCGATCACGAACACATAACGGTCCTGGTCGATAAATTCCCCCTGGCGGCTGAACACGGCGAGGGCTTTGTCGCCATTGGTCTTGTAGTAAGCCAGGGCTTTTTCCAGCAGGGCCTTGGCCGCCTGGGCGTCCTCATCCTGAGTCGTTTCGGCGTGCACCTGGCTGAAACACAACAGCAGCAGCCAGGTGATGCGGAGCAATCCCTTCATGTTCCGTCCTCGTTCTTATTGGTGTGACAAGAGCGTAGTCGGCCTTAGCTCACGGCGCTGCCAACCATTGGTCGACAATGCCCTGGTACACACCGGTCGCGACACTCAGGTGCAACCACTGGTCGACATAGCTTTTCCAGGCCACATCATCGCGGGGCAGCAAAAAGGCCTTTTCGCTGTACTGCATTTGCCGCTCAGGGTTGACCGCACACAGGCCGGGCTTCTGCTTCTGCTGGTAACGGGCTTCGCTGGCGTCGGTGATCATTACGTCCGCCTTGCCGGCGAGCAGTTCGTCGAAGATGGTCACGTTGTCGTGCAGGCGGATCTGCGCCTGGCCCAGATGGGCGCGGGCAAATACTTCATTGGTACCGCCCGCCGGTTCGATCACGCGCACCTGTGGCTGGTTGATCTGCTCGACGGTCTGGTAGCGCTGTACATCGGCGCAGCGCACCAGCGGGATCTTGCCGTCAACGCCGAGGGACTGGCTGAAAAAGGCTTTTTTCTGACGCTCCAGCGACACCGAAATACCGCCCACGGCGATATCGCAGCGTTGGGCGAGGAAGTCCGGCATCAGGGTTTTCCAGGTGGTGGGCACCCAGGTGATTGTCGCATTGAGGCTCTTGGCCAGGGACTCGGCCATGGCAATGTCGATGCCTTCATAAGTGCCATCTGCGCGCAGCTTGGTGTAGGGCGTGTAGTCGCCGGTCGTGCACACGCTGAGGGTGCCGCGCTGGAGCACGTCGTCGAGGCGTGACGGGGCAGTGTCGGCCAGGGCGCTGGTGGCCAGGCTCGCAAGTACACACAGGGCGAAGGGAGCTTTCATGCGGTCGAGTCCTTGGGGCATGGTCGGGGGCGGTCATTATTTCCAGCGCGGGGCAGGGTGGCAAGGCGTGGCGAATGTTTAGCGTGGGTGTAACCAAACTCCGTCATCCCTGAATTTAATAGCGTATCCAGGCGTGTGAGGCTGCGGGCATCTTCATCACCGTGATTCTCCCATGGACGGTTCCGCCGCCACCCACCTCGCGACACTGCCGTCCATACTGGCGTTCTGGGCGCTGTTCCACTGTCGGCATGCGCGCCCGCCGGATGCCTTTCTCCTACGTTGATCTACCCCATGGATGACGCGGCCCCCTGCGCATCTGCCCGGCAGCGCCTGTGCGCCTGCCTGACGAACACGTATGAGAAACCCAATGAGCGATTTCGCGCGCCTGCAAGAAGCCCAGTCCTTCCTTGAGCAACACCCGGACATCGAGATGTTCGAGCTGTTTATCCTCGACAACAATGGTGTACCTCGCGGCAAGTTGCTGCACCGCGATGAACTGCTGGCGGTGTATGAAAGCGGCCGGCCCCTGCCCAGTACGATCCTCGGCCTGACCATCAATGGCGACGACGTGGAGAACTCCGGTCTGGTGTGGGAGGTGGGAGATATCGACTGCCGCGCCTATCCGGTCAGTGGCAGCCTGCAACCTATGCCGTGGCGGTTGATCCCGACCGCAGCGGTGCAAGTCAGCATGCACCCCACCGAAGGTTTGCCCGCCACCGTGGCCGACCCTCGGCATGTGCTGGCGAAGGTCATCGACGGGCTTAAAGCCGATGGCTATTACCCGGTGATGGCCGCCGAACTGGAGTTCTACTTGCTGGACCAGAAACCCGACAGCCACGGCCGCCCGCAACCGGCGCGGGATGTGGACGGTGGTCGCCCACGCTCGACCCAGGTCTACGGCCTGCGCGAACTGGAGCAGATCGAACCCTTCCTCGCCGACCTGTATAGCGCCTGCAAGCTCCAAGGCATCCCGGCGCGCACGGCGATCTCCGAATACGCTCCCGGCCAAGTGGAAATCACCCTGGAACACCGCGCCGACGCCCTGCAAGCCATGGATGAAGCGGTGCGCTACAAGCGTCTGGTCAAGGGCGTGGCACACAAACACGGGATGGCTGCCTGCTTCATGGCCAAGCCCTTCGACGACCTGGCGGGCACCGGCATGCACATGCACGTCAGCCTGGCGGATGCCCAAGGCAATAACCTGTTCGCCAGCGAGGCTGCCGACGGCACGCCGCTGCTGCGCCAGGCCGTGGGTGGCATGCTCAGCACCTTGCTTGATTCGCTGCTGATGTTTTGCCCCAACGCCAACTCCTATCGCCGCTTCCAAACCAACAGCTATGCGCCCCTGGCCGCCACGTGGGGCGTGGACAACCGCACCGTCAGCCTGCGCGTGCCCGGTGGCCCGGCAAATTCCCGGCATATCGAACACCGCATCTGCGGCGCTGACGCCAACCCATACCTTGCCGCTGCCGCGATCTTGGCGGGTATTCATCGCGGGATCCGCGAACAGCGCGACCCGGGCGCACCAGTGGAAGGCAACGGCTACGCCCAGGCCACGGAATTTCTGCCCACCGACTGGCTCACCACCCTGCGCGCGCTGGAAGCTTCAAGCTGGGCGCGCGAGACGTTTGGCAGTGAGTTCCTGGGGGTGTACCTGGCGGTGAAACGCGCTGAGTATCGGCAGTTCATGGGCGAGGTGGGCGAACAGGATTGGCGTTGGTATCTGCATCAAGCCTGAATGGATTGACGGGCGTGGAGGCTTCGACCTTTTTTTCACGTTGCGGTGGTTAAGCTGCGAATCAAGGTCGTTCACCACTGTTTAAATCCAATGAGCCCGTGATGTCGCCACAACCACCATCCTCCATCGAGATCGAATACGCAGAGCGCTGTGGCCTTGAACATGCCAAGGTCTGTGCGGACACGCGCCCACCCGGAATGCTGCGGCGCCTTGCGTCATGGCGCGACGAGTGGTTGGTTCGCCACGCACTCAAGGTTGCCGGCGAACCGGGGCTGATCCTCGATTTGGCCTGCGGCTCGGGACGGTTCTGGCCGGTATTGGCCGAGCATATCAATCGGGTGATCCTTGCCTCGGACAACTCCCAGGACATGCTCGACCATGCGCGCACCCACCATCCGGCGACGCTGCTAAAGCGGATCAAAACCTTTCAGGGTTCGGCGTTTTCCATCGGCTTGTCGGCAAATGCGGTGGACTGCATCTTTTGCCTGGAGTTATTTCGCCATGTGCCCAGCAGCGAAGGACGTCTGGCGTTGCTGCGGGAGTTTCACCGCGTCAGCCGCGATACGGTGATTGTCTCGGTCAATTCGCGAACGGCGGTAGACGACGAGTTTCGTCAGGCTGGCTTCAAGGTCCTGAACCAGCAGGAATTCATGCCAGGCTCCAGCCTGTGGCGCGTCTATGTGCTTCGTAAGAAAGGATAACTCTGGCCTGTAGGGCTATTCTTCATCCCCTGTCTGAGTTTTCATGGTTGCCAGTGCACTGCGGATGCTCGCTAGCCTCTTTCGCGATATATACTGCGCGCCATTCTTCAAGGGAGAGCCGTGTGGCCATCGATATTCACTGGATCTGCGACAACGATAGCCTCGGCCAGCATTGCGCCGAATGGCAGCAGTTGCCATTCGTCGCCCTCGACACCGAATTCATGCGGGTCGACACCTTTTATCCCATTGCCGGGCTGATCCAGATTGGTGATGGCGTACGCGCTTACCTGATCGATCCCCTGACCATCGACAACTGGAAACCCCTCGCCGAGCTGCTGGAAAACCCAGCCGTGATCAAGGTGGTGCATGCCTGCAGCGAAGACTTGGAAGTGTTGCTGCGCCTGACTGGCAGCCTGCCAGTGCCGTTGTTCGACACCCAATTGGCCGCCGCTTACCTGAATCTCGGTTTCTCCATGGGCTACTCGCGCCTGGTACAAGCCGTACTCGACATCGAGCTGCCCAAGGGCGAGACCCGCTCGGACTGGCTGCAGCGGCCGTTGTCCGAAACCCAGATCAGCTACGCCGCCGAAGACGCGGTACACTTGGCCGAGGTCTACATTCGCCTGCGCCCGCAGCTATCAGACGATAAATATGCCTGGGTGCTGGAAGATGGCGCCGAACTGGTGGCCAACCTGCGCCGGGAAGTCGACCCGTACGAGGTGTACCGCGACGCCAAGCTGGCGTGGAAACTGTCCCGCGCTCAACTCGCCGTACTGCGTGAACTGTGCGCCTGGCGCGAGCAGCAAGCCCGCGCCCGTGACCTGCCGCGCAACCGCATCGTTCGTGAACACTCGTTGTGGCCCCTGGCCAAATCCCAGCCGGATAACCTCGCCGCCCTGGGCAAGATCGAAGACATGCACCCGCGCACCGTGCGTCAGGATGGCCAGTTCCTGCTGGACCTGATCAAACGTGCCGGCAGCGTGCCCGCGGACCAATGGCCGCCGGCTGTGGCTGAACCGCTGCCGGTGGATGCCGCCACGCTGATCAAGCAACTGCGCGCCCTGGGCCAGACATTCGCCGAACGCCTGGAGATGGCGCCGGAACTGATGCTGCGCAAGAAAACCCTCGAAGCCCTGGTTAAAAGTGGCTACCCCGATGGGCCTTATAAATTGCCAGACTCGCTGCGTGGCTGGCGCCGCGAGTTGATGGGCCAGGCGCTGCTCGACAGCCTGGCCACTGCCGGAGAACAGCCTTGAAACGTATTTGCTCCATCTACCGCAGCTTGAAAAAAGACGGCATGTACCTCTACGTGCTCAAGAGCGATGCACTTGAGCGCGTGCCGGAGCCATTGATGGTCGCTTTCGGCAAGCCGCACCACGCCTTCGACATGGTGCTGACACCAGAGCGCAAGCTTTCGCGCGAAGACATCGTCGTGGTCTTGGAAAACCTCGATAAGCAGGGCTACCACCTGCAAATGCCGCCGGCCGAGGACGAGTACATCGAGCACTTGCCCGAAGAGCTGCTGCGTCGTAACGACCCGATGTAATCGGTCAGTGCCCGCTTCAGGGCACAGGTTTCAATGGAATCGTATTAGTGGGCGGTGGCCGTAAGGAAGCGGGCGGCCGTCTGCACTGTTTTTGAAAGGTTTGAACCATGCGTGTTCTGATTGCTGAACAGGATCACCCGCTCTACGCCCAACTGCTCAATGACGTGGCGCCGGACCTTGAGGTGCTCACCAGTGGCGACTCGGCCGAACTGTCTCGTCTGGCCGCCGATTGCCCGGTCTGGCTTGGCCAACCGGACCTGCTGGCCACTCTGTTGCGCCAGGGCCACCAACCACAATGGCTGCAATCGACCTGGGCCGGTATCACCCCCCTGCTAGCCGAAGGCTTGCCCCGCGATTATCGCTTGACCCGCGCCGTCGGTATTTTTGGCCAGGTCATGGCCGAGTTTGTCCTCACGTATATGCTCGGCCACGAACGCGAAGTACTGGCGCGGTTGGTCAGCCAGGTCGAGCGCAAGTGGGACAGCCGCACCGGCCAGAGCCTGGCGGGGCGTAAGGTGTTGATTGTGGGCACCGGCGATATTGGCCAGAGTGTGGCTGAGTTTCTGGTGCCGTTTGGCGTCAAGCTGTATGGCATTGCCAGTACTGAGCGTGAACAGGCCCCGTTTATCGAAGTGGCCGGGCTTGATCAGATCGGGCGTCTGGTCGGTGAGGTGGACTACGTGATCAACCTGCTGCCCAACACGCCGAACACCCATGACCTGTACGACGCCGCGCTGTTCAAGCAATTCAAACCGACGGGCTTGTTTATCAATGTCGGCCGTGGTGTGGCGGTGGTGGATGCTGATCTGGTCGAAGCCCTGAAGGAAGGGCACCTGGCCGGCGCAGTGATCGACGTATGTCGCCAGGAGCCACTGCCGCAGCGTCATCCATTCTGGACCGCCTGGGGGTTGCTGTTGACCGGGCACAGTTCCGCACCCACATCGCCGCCGATGATGGTGGAGTTGTTCTTGGAAAATGTCCGCGCGTATAAGGCCAAGCAGGCATTACGCGGAGAAGTGGATTTCGAGCGCGGGTACTGACGTCACCGCGCCGCTCGCTGGGCCTACATAAAACCTGACAGTCAGGATGGAACCGCATTGGCGGCGCGTTCCACCCACGGGCCGCAAAGGGCGCAAGGTCGCGCCTTTAACGGATTCCTTTTGGCTAAGGACAGGTATTTCCATGACGCCCCTTATTTCCCCCGCTGTTCAGCCGCGCCCGATGGCGCCCGCTCACCACAACGACGTAACCCGCACCCCCGACCGCGAGCCTGACCCGTCGCGTCCGGTCGATGTCCCTGCACCGCTTGAAGACTTGTCCGGCTTTGACCTGACGCGTAGCGACCACTGGGGGCAGCCGCCCTCGGTCGTCATCCAACGATTGGCCAGCCATTTACTCGAAAAAGGCGGTACCAGCGTTCAAGCAGCCCACCAGGCCGCGTATCGCTTACTGATCAATTCCGCACCTGAATATTTGGTCAAGGACATTCCCGCCAGCGTGACCTGCGCCAGTGTGCTCTGGGCTCAGTTGGCGATGGCTGTGGGCAGGATCGAAGCCCACGCGCCAGGCCGCACGCTCGGTATGGGGTATGCCGAAATTTTGCTGAACGCCGAATCGCTCACCCTTGACGCTGTCACTCGCCAGCGCATCGATGGGCAGGCCCTGACGGAGTGGGGCGAGGCCAACGGTGTGCTGACCCGCACCGATGAGATGCCATCGGCCAGTGCAATGGAGCGCCTGAGGGCGGCCTACAACGAACAGCTCAGCGCGCTGAAAAGCACCAGCGCCCTCCTGCAAACGCCAATCCCCAGTCGCAGAGCCATGGCGCTGGCCCTGCTTGAGCGGGCGTTTCCTGACGTCGACCCGAGCCTCTTCGAAGTCAGGCATTTTCAAAAGGCCAGGCTCACCAAAGGGCGCCCAGGCATCCATCCCGGCTCACGCTCTATGCTGGATATCGTCATGCACGGCGGCCCATTGGCGACCGATGAGCATTGGGTGAGCAATAACAAACGCCTGCCCATTGACCGTTTTTGCAGCCTTTACCAACAAGGCAAGCTGGAGGTCGCCAGCGCATTCACGAAGGCCTACGACCAGGCGATCAGCGCCCATCAAACCGGGCAACAGAGTCGCGTGCGGCAGATGATCGCCACGTTGCCCCTGGAGGACCGCAATAACCTGGAGTTCGGCAAGCTCGAATTCTTCCACACCAACCAGTACATAATCGCCAAAGACCTGTTTACTCCGCCGGCGCTGCACGTGCGCGGCCATACGCTGGAGGTGAAGGCGACTCGAAACGGCGAGGTCAATCTCTATACCCTCGACACGCGAAACGGCACCGTTGAGAAAGAAAACTTTCTATTGCGCCGACGTACTCCGCCTTACACCGCTGCGAATATGGAATCGCGCGAGGCGAATATTCTTTCTAGAACCGTTCAGTTTGAGCCCGACAGCGATTTCCCGGCGCAACCCCAAGGCACCCAAGCCTCTGACAGTCTCAACTCGCGGCGCAGCCATGCCATTGCTGATGTGTTCGTCAAATCCCTCGACCTGAACAACGACGATCTGATGAACGAGGCCCGGGGCCTGACGTCCTTTGATCAAGACAGCGCCCGCAATGAAGCCATTGGCGAATTCTTCCTGAACTTGATCCCCTTGCGCTCGGCTATCGTCAACTTCCAAAACGGCAATATCGGGCAGGGCGTGTTCGACCTGGGCCTGGATGCGGTTGGCCTGGTTACGTTGGGCGCCGGCAAAGCCGTGCAGGCGGGTAAGGTGCTGGGCGGCGCCTTGACCACTGCGCGCCAGGCGGCCAAGGCGGTGAGGTTTGTTGGCGCAACGGCGGTGGAGGCCTTCAACCCCTTGAGCGGCGTCGGCGATCTGCTGGTGAGCGGAGGCAGGTGGGTGACCAGGGGCAGTGCTTCTGCCGGTGAGCTGAGCAACGGGCTGTTTCGTCATTACAGGGCACCGGAGTCGAGCCTCACCGGGCTCTCGCGCAATAATCAGGGCGTGTACGTTGCTGCCGACGGCCATCGCTCGTATGTGCGCCATCTCGACGCGTCCGGCCAGGCTGGCGTTTATGAGGTCCGGCAGGTGTCCCGCGGCGCGGACGGCAGCGTGCAGGCGCGGGTGTACCACAACAACCGGCAAACTCCGTTGTTACTCGAACGTGTGCAGGATGACCAATGGCGGCGACTGGGTGCGCGGGGCGGCCAGCCGGTTGCGGTCAAAGCCGATCTCGGCCCCGAAATCGGCCGTGGGGGCGAAGGCGTGGTGTATACAAGCCTCGACGGTAAGAGTGTTTATAAAGATTTGGGGCCGACCCGCTTGACCTCGGTAGAGGGCTACGTCGACATGGAAGTGGTCAATTTGAACAAGTACTACGGAGAGGGCTTTGCCGAGGTATTGATCGAGGACGGCCGCAAATACATAAAGATGGGCAAAATTGACGGGGTTGATCTTGCCCATGTCGAAAAAGGCAGCCTGCCCGCCGAAGCTCGTTCGTTACTCGACGACGCGGTAGCGCAAATGGAGGCCAGGGATATTTTTCATAACGACCCGCAGTTGAGTAACTTCATGTACTCAAAAACAGACAACAAGCTCTATCCCATCGACATGAACGGTATGCCCGCCGAGTTCATGGTGCCGGCGGTCAAGAACGTGTATGACCGGCAAATCACGCAGCTGCGCTCGGCGTTCAGCGAACTGATCGCCCGGTAATCCTCAAGAGACACCCTGCCGCGTTCAGGCGGCAGGGTGCTGGCTGTCAGAGGCCGAAATCACCTTCGGACACCAGCTCGCTCAGCGGCTTGCGCGGGCTCGGCACTTCACGCCCTTGCAGGTACTCCGGCAGGGTCGACTTGTCTCCCAGCTTGCCAACGGCCACGGCTGCGTGCAGCGCGTAACCTTCCGGAATCTTCAACTCCTTGCGTGTCAGCTCCTGATCGAAACCGGCCATGCCGTGGGTGTGCCAGCCACTGAGGCTGGCTTGCAGTGCCAGGTGGCCCCAAGCAGAGCCGGTGTCGAAGGTGTGCCACAGCGCCGGGGTTTCTTCAGTGGCACCGGGAGCGACGAAGTCGGTTTTCGAGGCGATGATCACCAGGGCCGAGGCATGCTGCGCCCAGCCGCGGTTGAATTCATTGAGCAGGCCCAGGAAACGTTCCCAGTCCGGCGTGTCGCGGCGCGCGTAGAGAAACCGCCACGGCTGCGAGTTGTAGGCCGACGGCGCCCAGCGTGCAGCTTCGAAGAAACTCAGCAGCGTCTCTTTCGAGATGCTCTCGCCAGTGAAGGCGCGGGGCGACCAGCGGTCGGTGAACTGGGTGTGGATCGGATAGTCGGCAACACGTGTCATGAGCAGGTCCTGATCGTCAATTCGGCGCTCAAAGCTACTGCGCGCCCGCTAGACTGACAAGTGTTGTAACACCGCCAGTCGTAAGCGCTTGGTTCCAAGGGGCTTGGGCACTAGACTGGCGGCCTTTTCACCTACCGATACTGATGCAGAGCCATGGCCGCCAAAGTCGAACCTTTCTGGATACGCAAAACCCTTGAACACCTCGACCAGGAGGAGTGGGAGTCATTGTGCGACGGCTGTGGCCTGTGCTGCCTGCAAAAGCTTGAGGATGAAGACGACAACAGCGTCTATTACACCCGTATCGCCTGCAAACTGCTGGACCTGAAAACCTGCCAGTGCACCGACTACCCCAACCGCCGCGCCTCGGTGCCCGACTGCATCCAGCTCACCCCAGGCCAGGCCGATCAGTTCAAATGGCTGCCGCCCACCTGCGGCTACCGCCTGGTCAGCGAGCGCAAGGATTTACCGCTGTGGCACCACCTGGTCTGTGGCGACCGCGACGCCGTGCACCACGAACGCATTTCCCAGTCTGGACGCATGCTCAGCGAAGGCAGCGTGCCTGAAGACGACTGGGAGGATTACCTGATCTTCCGCGCAGGCTGAAAAAGGAGTGTGTATGAAGGTGGGAACCCAGCTGGCGGCATGCCTGGTGCTGCTGGCGCTGAGCATGCCTGCGTGGTGCGCCAGGAAAGTCGACCTGGATTATCACGTTAAATTGCTGCCCCAGAGCGATCAGGCTGAAGTACGCCTGAGCCTGTCACAAGGCTCGGCCGTGCGCAGCCTGGATTTTGACTTGGGCCCGGCAGGCAGTTACAGCGACTTCAAGGCCGACGGCCAGTGGAAGGTCAGTGGCCAGCGGGGCGTGTGGCAGCCCAGCGCCGACAAGGCCAGTCTGACCTACCGCGTGCACCTCACCCAGGCGCGCAAGCCGGGCAGCTATGAAGCACGTATGACTGCGAGTTGGGCGCTGTTTCGCGGCGAAGACCTGGTGCCGACCGCGCGGCTCGACCAGCAGGACGGCGTCGAGTTGATCTCGCGCCTGGTGTTCGAATTGCCTGCGGGCTGGAAAAGCGTCGAAACCGCCTGGCCCCGTATCGGCAAGAATAAATTTCGCATCGACAACGTTTCCCGCCTGTTCGACCGGCCCACCGGCTGGATGCTCGCGGGCACGCTTGGCAGTCGCCGCGTGCGCCTGGGCGAAACCGAAGTCACCGTGGCGTCGCCCAAGGGTCAGGCCATGCGCCGCATGGACGTGCTGACGTTGCTGACCTTTGTCTGGCCCCAGGTCGAAGCCGCGTTCCCGCGTCATCCGGCCAAGCTGTTGGTGGTGGGCGCCAGTGATCCGATGCGCCGTGGCGTGTTCTCGGCGCATGACTCGATCTACCTCAACAGCCGCACACCGCTGGTCAGCGAAAACGGCAGCAGCCCGTTGATTCGTGAAGTAGTGCAGGCGATCGGACGTTTCAACGATCACGACACCAGTGACTGGATCAGCGAAGGGCTTGGGGAGTATTACGCCATCGAACTGGTGCGCCGTGCCGGTGGGATCACCGATGAGCGGTATCAGGCGATACAGGCGCGGTTGAGCAAGGAGGGCAAAGATGTCACGACGCTACGCGGCGAGCATGTCAGTGGTGCAACCGTGTCGCGGGCAGTGGTGATATTGCAGGAGCTGGACAGCGAGATTCGGGTGAAAACCCATAATAAACGCTCGCTGGATGACCTCGCGCAAGCGGTGATGCGGGCGAACAGCATTACGACGGCGGAGTTCGTGCAGCTGGCTGAGAGCATTATTGGCGAGTCGTCGGTGGTGCTGGATACCAAGCTACTGCGCTGATTTTCAACCTCTGCATCAATCAACATGTGGGAGGGGGCTTGCTCCCGATAGCGCTGATTCAGTCACAACATGTGCTGACTGACATTCTGCTATCGGGAGCAAGCCCCCTCCCACATTTGGATCTCTAACCTACCGAAAGCCAGGTTCAGCCTGTGGTTTTCACAGCTTTCTCAGCCGCCACTTCAGCCTTGGTCTTCAGGTTTTTCAGCTCTGCACCCGCACGCTCGATCTTCGTACGCACGCTGTTCATTTCCTGGCGACCCTGTTCCAGCTTGTCCTTGAGCGAGCTGTGCCCGGTAAAACCACGGGCCAGTGCCACACCGCCAATCGCCACCTGGATCAAACCGAAAATCCCGCCACGGCGCAGGCCTTTGCCGACCATCATCACGCCACCGGCCACCGAGCCGATGCGTTCCCAGCCGTGGACGTTTTGCGTCGGCTGGCTCTGGAAGGGCGTGTGCTCGATGATAGGTCGCACGTTTTTGCTGTCGCTCATGATCTGTCTCCAACAAGGGCAAGTGTAAGTAGCTGACTGCTGGCGGGCGTCGGATGTTCCCAAAAAATCAATACTTGGGGCCCGAACGGGTGTTGTTGCCCTTGGCCAGGCGGTCATAGAGCACCACGTTGACCGTGGCGGCCAAGTTCATGCAGCCGGTGGTCGGGATGTAGACCACGTCTTCGCACCAGTCCCGAATTTCTTTATCCAGCGAGCCGTCTTCCGGGCCGAAGATATACAGCGCGCGGTCGGGGTGGGTGTACTCGGGCAGCGGGCGGGCGCCCTCCACCAGTTCCACGGCGACGGGGATACAGCCCAGGGGCAGGATTTTTTTCAGGTCATCGATACCGATCAGCGGAATATCGTGATGGACCTTCTTGGTGTCGGTGATGAAGTCCCGGGCGCGCTCGTAACGCACGCCGGTGTAGAACACCGAGGCCACGCCGTAGCAACCGGCGGCACGCATGACCGAGCCGACGTTTTCGGGGGATTTGGGGTTATACAGACCGATGCAGCTGTAGCGTTTATTGCCCACGGGGAAGGGTGCCTTGGAGAAAAGCGGCGATTATACGGCTTGAAGGTGATGTATTGCTTGGGCTAACGCTATCGGGAGCAAGCCCCCTCCCACATTTTGAGTTGTGAACACTTTCAAATGTGGGAGGGGGCTTGCTCCCGATGAGGCCAGGACAGGCGACGACACTCTTCAGTCGTCTTTCTTCATCAACCCCGCCAGCGCCGCAAACGGGTTATGCGTGGCCTTGGCAATCGTCGGGCTGCTGGTGGAGCCTTCGCCGAAGTACTGCTGATCGGTGTAGCGCGAGTGTTCGTTATCGTGGCAGTACAGGCACAACAACTCCCAGTTGGAGCCGTCCTGAGGGTTGTCATCATGATTGTGGTTGCGGTGGTGTACGGTGAGTTCGCTCAGGCGCTTGCCGGCGAATTCACGGGCGCAGCGGCCGCACACGTGGGGGTACATCTTGAGGGCTTTGTCGCGGTAGCCCATTTCCCGGTCACGCTGGGCATCGGCGAGGATGCGGTCCAGCTTGGCGGTGTGGGAGGGCGGGTTGGTCGAGCTCATCATGGCTCCTGGCTATTTTGTGGGTCACGGATAACGTTGATTCTAGCCGTCGGCGGGCGTTTGTAGTATCGGTTCATTCATTTCACAAGGATCTGAAACCTATGCGTTGGTACACATGGACAATTGCACTGCTTTTCTGCGCGCTGGCGGCTCAAACCCAAGCGTTTTCGACGCCCAAGCCCGGGCAGGTGATTGAGGTCACCCTTGAACAGTTGCACCCGACCCAGGCCGTGGTGGGTTTCGACCAGATCTACTACAGCCTCGGGCTGTTCGCCGACAAACCCACCAAAGCCTTCGATGAATACTGCGAAACCAACGGCCAGGGCGAGGCCGACAAGGTGCCCAAGAACGCCAGCCTGCTTGCACCTTCCAGTTTCACGTGCAAAGACCCGGTAGGCACTCATCCCGAAGACATGAAAACCGTGGTGGTCGGCCCTGGTGGCCAGTTGTACCTGACCGACGGTCACCACAGTTTCACCACCCTTTGGCAAACGCCGGGTGCCGGCCCTCAGTTGAAAATGTGGGTCAAGGTGACTGACGATTTCAGCAACAGCCCAGACCTCGCCACCTTCTGGCAGCGTATGGAAGCGGCGCGCAAGGTCTGGCTCAAGGACAACCGGGGCCAGACCCTGCCGCCTACGCAACTGCCTGCTCACCTGGGCTTCAAGAATCTGCAGGACGACACCTTCCGCAGCCTGGTGTATTTCACCCGCAAGGCCGCCTATGGCAAGCCGGATGGTGGCGAGATCGCCCCGGAATTCCTGGAGTTCTATTGGGGTAACTGGCTGCGCACGCAAATTGATCTGGGCCAGTACAACCTGGACAAAAAAGGCGGCTACAAGGATGCGATCGAAGCGGTCGCCAAGCGCATGGTCAGCCTGGCGCCGGGATCACCGGTGGGAGGCAGCGGTTTTACCGCCCAGCAACTGGGTGGGATGACCCAACTGGATCGCGATGAGCTGCAGAAGACCTTCGACAAAAAAGTCCCGTACGTGATCGACTACCGCAAATCCCACAACTGACAGGGATCAAAATGTGGGAGGAGGCTTGCCCCGATAGCGTAGTGTCAGTCACCAAATGTTTTGACTGAACCACCGCTATCAGGGGCAAGCCCCCTGCCACATTGGATCTCCAGTGATTTGGTTAATGGTGCTCAGCCCTTGAGCTTCTCCGCAATCCAGATGGTGTGTCGGGTGCCCTTGTTGCCATGGGCAAATACCTGCACTTCCTCGGCCTTGAAACCGGCCTTGCGCAGTTTGTCGCTGAACAGTTTGTCGGCACTCGCTGACCACACCGCCAGCACGCCCTTGGGCCGCAAGGCCTTGGCGCAGGCGGCCAGGCCACCGGCAGAGTAGAGCCAGCTGTTAGCCTTTTGCGTGAGGCCTTCGGGGCCGTTGTCGACGTCGAGCATGATCGCGTCAAAGCCTTGGGGCTCGGCTTGCAGCACCTTGGCCACGTCCTCCATGCGGATCACGGTGCGCGGGTCCAGCAGTGGGCGCCCGGATTTTTCCCCCAGCGGCCCACGGTTCCATTCCACGACGCCCGGCACCAGTTCGGCGACAACCACTTCGGCAGTCTTGCCCAAATGCTTGAGGGCCGAGGCCAGGGTAAAGCCCATGCCCAAACCACCAATCAGCACCCGTGAATCAGGACGACCGGCAACTTTGCGGCAGGGAATTTCTGCCAGCGCATCTTCGGATCCGTGCATGCGCGTGTTCATCAACTGGCCGCCGTCACCACCCTGGATCTTGATGACAAAATCCTCGCCGTATTCGAACAGGCACAAGGCACCGCCGTTGTCGGGGATCGGGGTGGTGTCCAGCAGAACGAAACGTTTCATGGAAATCTCATTGGGAAGGGCATTCTTGCGCGGTTGGGAGTAGCCTTACGACATTCCGGTCAGGCCATGGAGCCATCGATGAAGTGCAGCATTCTAACGGTCATTGTGTTGAGCGCGCTCGCATTGGGTGCGGCGCAGGCTCAGGAGTTGCAAACCGTACCGGTCGCGCCCGCGCCAACCCCCGGTGCACCGGGCACGCCGACGCCGACGCTGTATCCCCAAGTCAGCCCGCCAGCGCTGCCCAAGACCAACGGCTCGCCGCCCTTGGCGCCCATCGTGTTACCGACGCCACCGAAGGACCAGACGGTGCCCGGCCTGCAGCAGAACGACAGCAAACCAAAGACCCCCGGCGGTTAAAACTGTTGCGACAGTAACTGCCCATCAGCCATGCGCAGTCGCTTGGACAGGGCAATCGCAATCGCGCGGATGATCTTCGCGGCCACTCGCGGGGTTTCGTTGAGCATCTTTTCCAGGGAGTCCTTGCCCAAGTTCAACAGCACGCAATCACTGGCAGCCACGCAACTGGCGGAGCGACGCTCGCCGTCGAGTACTGCCATCTCACCGAAAGCCCGGCCGCTGCGCAGGGTGGCGATGGTCAGGCGCTGGCCGTCGTGATTGGTTTTCTGCACCGCCACCTGGCCGCTATGGATGATGCACATGAACGTGCCGGCATCGCCTTCGAGGAAGATCGCTTCGTCCTGGGCAATGCTGCTGATATTGAAGTAGCCGGCGGCGACGTGAAAATCTTCCGGCAACAAAGGGTCGAACAGGCCGCAGTCCATGAGCATGTCGCGGATTTCGGTATTCATTAGCGTCGGTAGTGCCATGGCTGCAATCTTGGTCCATCAATCAGTAGGCGGTCCTGTGTTCAGACAGGCCCGCCGCGCTAAGTTCCTAAATCAACCCCAGCGCCTTGAACACAAATGCATATTCGAGCGCTACGTCACGTAATCCTTGGTAACGACCGCTCATCCCACCATGGCCGGCACCCAGTTCGGTCTTGAGCAGCAGCAGGTTGTCGTCGGTCTTGGTGTCACGCAGCTTGGCCACCCACTTGGCCGCTTCCCAATACTGCACGCGGCTGTCGTTGTAGCCGGCGATCACCAGCATGTGCGGGTAGGCCTGGGCCTGGACGTTTTCGTACGGCGCGTAGGCCTTGATGCGCTCGTACACCTCGGGCTCCTCGGGGTTGCCCCATTCGTCGTACTCGGTGATGGTCAACGGCAGCTCCGGGTCGAGCATGGTGTTGAGCACATCAACGAAAGGCACTTCGGCAATCGCCGCCTGGAACAGCGCCGGACGCTGGTTGAGCACCGCACCGATCAACAGGCCACCGGCACTGCCGCCGCTGATGGCCAGCTGCTTGGAGGTGGTCAGGCCTTGAGCGATCAGGTGTTCGGCGCAGGCGATAAAGTCGCTGAAGGTGTTCTGCTTGTGTTCCTGCTTGCCATTGCGGTACCAGGCTTCACCCAGTTCGCCGCCGCCACGCACATGCGCGATGGCAAACGCCACGCCGCGATCAAGCAGGCTCAGGCGTGCGTGGGAGAACCATGGGTCGAGGCTCGAACCGTAGGCGCCGTAGCCGTAAAGGTACAGCGGTGTGGTTTTGCCGAGTTGGTCGCGCTTGACCACCAGGCTGATCGGCACCTGAGTACCATCGGCGGAGGTAGCCCACAGGCGCTGGCTCACATAATCGTCGGCGTTGAACACGCCGAGTACCGGGGTTTCCTTCAGCACCAGCTGCGCACCGCTGGCCAGTTCCAGCTGGCGTACCTGGGCCGGACGGTTGAGGGCTTCGTAGCGCAGGCGGATCTTGTCGCTGACGAATTCCAGGCTGTTCTGTACGTAGAGGCTGTAGGCGGCGTCAGGTAATTCCACGCGATAGGCAGGCAGGCCCTCGGGGTGCACTTCGATCACCGGCAGGCCGCCGATGCGCAGGCTTAAGGTCATGGCGCTGGTGTTCAGGCTGACGCCGTCGAGCATCACCTCATCGCTGTGGGGGATCAGGTTTTGCCACTCATCCTCGGTCGGCACGTCGCCAATGTCGGTTGCGACAAACAGGGCGTAGTTGATGCCATCACGGTTGCTACGGATAAACCAAGTCCAGGCGCCATTCAGTTGGCCGTGGTCGACATCGTATTCGTGATCGTCGACCCGTGGCGCCAGGCAGGTGAAATCCTGCTGCGGTTGGTTGGCGTCCAGGGCCCAGACTTCGCTAGTGGTCTTGCTGCCCAGGGCCACCAGCAACTGGCGCTCGGAGCTGGAACGGTAGCAATGCAGGAAGAAACGCCCGTCGGGCTCATGGAACACTTCCTGCGCCGCCGTGCCGTCCAGGCGATAGCGATAGAGTTTGTGGGGGCGGTGCGTTTCGTCCAGTTCGCCGAAGAACAGGGTCAGGCTGTCGTTGGCCCAGGTCATGCTGCCGTCGCAGTCCTGGAACTCCAGTTCGCTGACCTTGCCGGTTGCCAATTCCTTCACGAACAGGGTGTAGATCTCTTCGCCGGTGGTGTCCAGGCTGTAGGCCAGGCGATTGTGGTCGGGGCTGATGCTGAATGCGCCGAGGGAGAAAAAGCCACCGTTGGCCAGTTCGTTCGGGTCCAGCAACAGCTCTTCGCTGCTGTCGTCCACCACGTTGCTGTCATCGGCCGGACGGCGGCAGCGGTAGTGACGGGCGTACTCGTCACCGGCGGTGGTGCGGGTGTAATACAGGTACGGGCCCCACGGCGAGGGCAGGGACAGGTCGGTTTCGAGAATGCGGCCCTTGATCTCTTCAAACAGGCTTTCGCGCAAGGCTGCCTGATCGGCGAGCTGGGCTTCCTGCCAGGCGTTTTCGGCCTTGAGGTAATCGAGTACTTCAGCGCTGTCGCGTTCTTGCAGCCAGGCGTAAGGGTCTTGGCCAGGGGCCTTTCGGGCAATCGGGGGCGTCGATACAGGCATGGATTATTCTCTATCTGGCGGACGGTGGCAGGCTTTGCAGCCGCGACACGCAAAAGCCGTTATCATAGCCGCCTGTTTGCCTACCTTGCCATGGACACCATGACCGAGAACGACTATCTGACCGCTTGGGGCCTTTACGCCTTCGCCGCTTTGGGCTGCCTGTTGGTGTGGTGGCGCATGACGCGCTGGATGTGGCGCTGGTTGCGCGAGCCGCTGCAATTGCTGATGGCCGTGTTGCTGTTCAGCCCGACCATCGTAGACCCGGTCAAGACTCAGTTCGCGCCGGCCGTGGCAATTACCGCCCTGGACCTGGTGCTCAAGGTCGGCAATAACGCCTGGCGGGCTATTTCAGATTTGTTCATGTACACCATGATCGCCTTTGGCGTGTACCTGGTGATTGTGTTGATCCGCTGGCCCATCGAGCGCGCCGCCAATGCGCGTCGTGAGCGCCAGGCTGCCACAGATGCAGCCCTGGCCGCTGAGCCGGCGGAAGAAGACGACGAGCCATTCCGCCGTCCGGCGCCTGTCAGTGGCATGCGGGTCGAACCGCGCCTTTAACGTTGCAGCGAGAGCCCTGGCATGTGTGAATTATTGGGCATGAGTGCCAACGTCCCCACCGATATCGTGTTCAGCTTTACCGGGCTGATGCAGCGCGGTGGGCGCACCGGCCCCCACCGCGACGGTTGGGGCATCGCTTTCTACGAAGGCCGTGGTCTGCGTCTGTTCCAGGACCCGGCCGCCAGCAGTGAATCGGAAGTCGCGCTGCTGGTGCAGCGTTATCCCATCAAGAGTGAAGTGGTGATCGGCCATATCCGCCAGGCCAACGTGGGCAAGGTGAGCTTGGCCAATACCCACCCGTTCGTGCGCGAACTGTGGGGCCGCAACTGGTGTTTCGCCCATAACGGCCAACTGGCGGACTTCAACCCCCGCGCCACCTTCTACCGCCCGGTCGGCGATACCGACAGCGAAGCGGCCTTTTGCGACTTGCTCAACCGCGTGCGCGAAGCCTTCCCCGAGCCGGTGGACATCGAACAGATGCTGCCGGACCTGATCGCCGCCTGTGCCGAATACCGCAGCAAAGGCGTGTTCAACTGCCTGCTCAGCGATGGCGACTGGTTGTTTTGCTACTGCTCGACCAAATTGGCGCAGATCACCCGGCGTGCCCCGTTCGGTCCGGCGCGCTTGAAAGATGTCGACGTGATCGTCGATTTTCAGGCCGAAACCACACCCAATGATGTAGTGACGGTAATCGCCACCGAACCGTTGACCGACAACGAAAACTGGACCCGTTACGAACCGGGCCAATGGAGCCTGTGGCGACGCGGTGAATGCGTCAGCCAGGGCATTACTGAGTAAGGATATCGACCATGTTGCTCAGCTATCTGCGGTTGGTGCTGTTTGCCATTGGCCTGTTGGTCGGCGTGCAAGTGCCGGGATTTATCAACGATTACGCCAAGCGCGTCGAAGCCCACTTGATAGAGGCCCAGACGGGTCTGAGCGGGTTTGAAACCACCGCACGGCAGTTCTTCAACGGTGATTTGAAGGCGTTGGTCGCGCATTACCGCGCCAGTGACGACCCGGTTTTCCAGAGCGACGCCAACAGCCTGGGCGCCATGCTTGATCGCCAAGTTGCGTTGGACAAGCAATTCCAGGCCATGCAAGGCCCGTGGTACATCCGCGCGTTGCAAGTGGCGGTGGCCGCCGACCCGGATATCCGCCAGGAAACCTGGAACGGTTACAGCTATCAGATCCTCCTGACCCCAGAAGCCATGGGTTGGGGATTGGGCGGGGCGATGCTGCTGTCGTTTGGATTGGAATGCCTGTTCCGCCTGATCGACTGGGTCGTGTTGGGCGGCAAGCGCCTGCGCCAGAGCCGGCCGATTGAAGAGCGGGACCTGAAAGGTCTCTAACGCCCAACTCGGTCAAATGTGGGAGGGGGCTTGCTCCCGATAGCGGTAGGTCAGTCAATACTTCAGGTACTGACCCACCGCTATCGGGAGCAAGCCCCCTCCCACATTTTTAACCGGGTTTCGTCAGGGGGCCAGCACCATCCGCTCTTCGCCAACTTCCTCGGCATAGCGGGCAACGACCTTCTGGCACAGCCCGACAATCTCCTCCACCAATTCCACCCCCACACGCCACGACACCACCACCTGCAGGTTAGGCAGTTTCTGCGCCATCGATAACATTACCAATTCCCCGCGCGCCAGTTCCTCACTGACCAGCACCGGCGGCAGTGCGCCAATGCCGAATCCATCGCGCAACAACCGCGTAATCGCCGACACCGAATTCACACAGTTCATCCTTGGCGCGGCCACGCCGTTGGCCTGCATCAGGCTCAGCACATCCTGATGTGGGTGCGAGTTTTTCGAGTAGGTGATGATCCGCTCCTGAGCCAGTTCGGCGAGGGAGGCGTAGTCGCGGTTGTAGATCGATTGGCTGGCGACGATCCAGGCCATGGGATGGCTGCACAGTTCCAGGCTGCGCACGGTTTCCAGGCGCAGCAGGTCGGTTTGCAGGATCAGGTCAAGGAAGCCTTTTTGCAGTTGATCGCTGAGGTTAAGCGCGGTATCAGCGACCAATTCGATTTCGACCAAGGGGAAATGGTCCATCAGTTCCGCCACCAACGGGCTCAGCCAAGTGTGAATCACCGTGTCCATCGCGCCGATCCGAATGCGCCCGACCTTGCTGCTGGTGGTCTCCAGGGACTGCTTCAGGCCCCGCATGGTCACCATCATCTGCTCGGCATAATCGAGCACCTTCAAGCCTTCCGGGGTCAGGCTTACGCCTCGAGAATCACGCAAAAACAGTTTCACCCCCAGCTCGCTTTCCAGCACGGCGATGCGGCTGGAGATCGAGGCCTGGGTGGTGAACAGCTTCTCGGCAGTCAGGCGAAAGCTCTTGAGCTTGGCCACCCAGACGAAGGTTTCGAGGAACTTCAAATTCATGGGATCAACTTTTTCTTATGCATGGATCGGTTTTTATTAGTTGGACGCCGTACCGGGCAAGCGCCAAAAATCGAGCGTATTCCACGATGAGCGTCGTGGGGGTGTCAGGACAGGTTGCACGTTCTGCGTTAAAAATCCCACACTGCAAAAAAATAAGTCCTACAGGAGCGCCAGACCGTGAGCCGTCTTTTACTGAATTGCGATATCGGCGAAAGCTTTGGTAACTGGACCATGGGTCTGGACGCCGAGGTCATGCCGTTCATTGATTGCGCCAACGTGGCCTGCGGCTTTCATGCCGGCGACCCAAGCATCATGCGCAAAACCGTTAGCTTGGCGCTCAAGCATGGCGTGCAAGTGGGGGCGCACCCGGCATACCAGGATTTGCAAGGCTTCGGCCGCCGTTCCATGGCCTATACCCCTCAGGAAATCCAGGATCTGCTGCACTACCAGATCGGCGCCCTCGACGGCATTTGCCGTGCCCAAGGCGGCCGCGTCAGCTACGTCAAACCCCATGGCGCGATGTACAACGACATGATGGCCAACCCGAAGCAACTGCGTGCGGTCATCGAGGCGGTGGCCGCTTATGGTGACTTGCCGCTGATGTTGCTGGCCACTCGCGATAACAGCGCAGCCCAGGCATTGGGCGATGAGTATGGCGTGACCCTGTGGTTTGAAGCATTCGCCGACCGCGCCTACGACAATAACGGCCACTTGGTTTCCCGCCAGTTACCCGGCGCTGTGCACCACGACGCCGACACGATCATCCAGCAAGCCCTGACTATTTCTC
Organism: Pseudomonas sivasensis; assembly: GCF_052938085.1. NCBI lineage: Bacteria > Pseudomonadati > Pseudomonadota > Gammaproteobacteria > Pseudomonadales > Pseudomonadaceae > Pseudomonas > Pseudomonas sivasensis. The sequence continues at coordinate 4,577,589 of NZ_CP176442.1, read as the reverse complement.
GTGGCGAACCGTTGACGGCCAGCGACGGCAGCGCCCTCGTACTAAACGCCAATACCCTGTGCGTGCATGGCGACAACGCCAGTTCAATTGCTGCCGTGCAGCGTATCCGCGAGGCGTTGAAGCCAGCATGAAGCCGCGGATTGAAGTGGTGGCCATCGACTGCCTGATGGTGCGTCTGTTCGATGCGATTGCAGAAGCCAACATGCCGTGGATGCTCGCCGCAGCGCAACGCTTGCGAGAAGGGTTCGGCGCTGCATTGGTGGATCTGGTGCCGTCCTACACCACCTTGATGGTGCATTACGACCTCATCGCGCTGAGCCCTGCCCAGGCCCGAGAGCTGATCGACCACGCCCTCACCGACTTGCAGCCGCAGGCTCAGGGAAGCGGTCAATGCCATGTGCTGCCGGTGTGGTACGACCTGAGCGTCGGTCCGGAACTGACCTTGCTCAGCCAGCGCAGTGGCCTGGCCGTCGACGACGTGATCCGTCTCCACAGCGCCCACGAATATCAGGTGTTCGCCCTTGGCTTTGCCCCCGGTTTTGCCTTTATGGGGTTGGTGGACGAAGTCCTCGCCAGCCCACGCCTCAGCACACCGCGCAAACGCGTGGCGGCTGGCAGTGTGGGGATCGCCGAGCGCCAAACGGCTGCTTACCCGGTGGTTTCTCCGGGTGGCTGGAACCTGATCGGTCGCACCCCCGCCAAACTGTTCGACCGCGCGCGAGACGGCTACAGCCTCATGCAACCTGGCGACACGGTGCGCTTCGAAGCGGTCAGTCGTGCCGAATTTATCAACCTGGGTGGCGATGACACGCCGTTGGAGGCGCAGGCATGAGCCGCTTGATCATCGAGGCCAGCACGCCGCTGTGCCTGTTGCAGGACGCCGGTCGTTTTGGCGTACGCCACCTGGGCGTGACCCAGGGCGGCGCGCTGGATTGGGTGTCGATGTCGTGGGCCAATTGGCTGTTGGGCAATGCGCTGGACGCACCGGTGGTGGAGATCACCCTCGGCGGCTTTACCGTGCAGGCCGAGGAGTATTGCTTGCTGGCCTGGGCCGGTGCGGACCTGGGCGCGTATGTCGATGAACGCCCTATCAGTCCGGGACGCAGTTTTATCCTGCAAAAAGGCCAGCGTTTGCGCTTTACCCAGCCGTTCAACGGTGCGCGGGCGTACCTGGCGGCACCCGGCGGGTTTGATGCGCCGGATGTGCTGGGCAGTTGTGCGACGGTGGTGCGTGAAGAATTGGGTGGGCTGGACGGTTTCGGCAAGGCGTTGGCCGAGGGTGGGCGGTTGGGTTATTCCGGGACGGGCGGAGCGATGAAAGTGCTGAGCGCACAGGCGTTGCCCGCCAAGGCGCCGCTGGATGTGATCGTCGGTGCACAAATTGGCCAGTTCAGCGGCCAGAGCCTGTTCGATGCCTTCAATACCGATTGGGCCCTGGACAGTCGCGCTGACCGCATGGGCATGCGCTTGCTCGGTACGCCGTTGCGGTACCAAGGGCCGTCGCTGATTTCCGAAGGTATCCCGTTGGGTGGCATCCAGGTGCCGCCGGATGGGCAGCCGATTGTGTTGCTCAATGATCGGCAGACCATTGGCGGTTATCCGCGTCTGGGGGCGTTGACGCCTTTGTCGCTGGCGCGACTGGCGCAGTGTTTACCGGGAGAGAAAGTGAGGTTGGTACCGGTGGTCCAGGAAACGGCGCATCGGCAGCATGTCGAATATTTGCGCCGATTTACATAACACCGCAATTTAAAATGTGGGAGGGGGCTTGCTCCCGATGACGATGGTTCAGTCACTGATGTGTTGACTGAAACACGGCTATCGGGAGCAAGTCGAATCGTCGCACCGCCCCTCCCACATGAGATCTCCTGCATTATTTGGGTCGGCGTTTATTTGGAGAGGAAGCGCATCCCTTCTTCCAGCCCGCGCAATGTCAGCGGATACATCTGATCCTCCACCAACTCCCGCACAATCCCCGTTGACGCGGTGTAACCCCACGTATCCTTGGGATACGGGTTTATCCAGATCAGCTTTTTGTACTTGGCCATGAAGCGCTGCATCCACACATACCCCGGCTCTTCATTCCAGTGCTCGACGCTGCCGCCGGCCTGGGTGATTTCATACGGCGCCATCGACGCATCGCCGATAAAGATCACTTTGTAGTCGGCGCCGTACTTGTGCAGCAGGTCTTGAGTGGAAGTGCGCTCCGAGGTGCGGCGCTGGTTGTTCTTCCACACCGACTCGTACACGAAGTTGTGGAAGTAGAAATATTCCAAGTGCTTGAACTCGGTCTTGCAGGCCGAGAACAGCTCTTCGCAGATCTTCACGTGGGCGTCCATCGAGCCGCCGATATCGAACAGCAACAGAAGCTTGATGGTGTTGCGCCGTTCCGGGCGCATCTGAATATTCAGCAGCCCTGCATCGCGGGCGGTGTGATCGATGGTGCCGTCGATGTCCAGCTCTTCGGCCGCACCCTGGCGCGCGAACTTGCGCAGGCGGCGCAGGGCGATCTTGATATTGCGCGTGCCCAGCTCAACCTGGTCGTCGAGGTTCTTGTACTCGCGCTGGTCCCAGACTTTCACCGCCTTGCCCTGGCGCTTGCCGGCGTCGCCGACGCGAATGCCTTCGGGGTTGTAGCCGCCGGAGCCGAACGGGCTGGTGCCGCCGGTGCCGATCCATTTGTTGCCGCCGGCATGGCGTTCTTTCTGTTCTTCCAGGCGCTTTTTGAATTCCTCGATCAGCTTGTCGAGGCCACCAAGGGATTGGATCTGCGCGCGTTCTTCATCGCTCAGCGAACGCTCGAATTCCTTGCGCAGCCAGTCTTCGGGGATCAGCGCCTGCAAATGGTCGTCGAGCTTTTCCAGGCCGTTGAAATAGGCACCGAACGCGCGGTCGAACTTGTCGAAATGCCGCTCGTCCTTGACCAGGATCGCCCGGGCCAAGTAGTAGAACTCGTCCATGTCGGCGAAGGTCACGCGCTGCTTGAGCGCGTTGATCAGGTCGAGCAGCTCGCGCACGGACACCGGCACCTTGGCGGCGCGCATCTCGTTGAACAGGTTGAGCAACATTAGCGATTACCGCGACGGCTCATGAACGCCAGACGCTCCAGCAGTTGCACGTCTTGCTCGTTCTTGACCAAGGCACCGGCCAGCGGCGGGATGGCTTTGGTCGGATCGCGCTCGCGCAGCACCGCTTCGCCGATGTTGTCGGCCATCAGCAGCTTGAGCCAGTCCACCAGTTCGGAGGTGGATGGCTTTTTCTTCAGGCCCGGTACTTTGCGCACGTCGAAGAACACGTCCAACGCTTCGCTGACCAGGTCCTTCTTGATGTCGGGGTAGTGCACATCCACGATCTTTTGCAGGGTGGTGCGGTCGGGGAAGGCGATGTAGTGAAAGAAGCAGCGGCGCAGGAACGCGTCCGGCAGCTCTTTTTCGTTGTTGGAGGTAATGATGATGATCGGGCGTTTCTTGGCCTTGATGGTCTCGTCGATTTCGTAGACGTAGAACTCCATCTTGTCGAGTTCTTGCAGCAGGTCGTTGGGGAACTCGATGTCGGCCTTGTCGATTTCATCGATCAGCAGGATCACCCGTTCTTCGGATTCGAACGCTTCCCACAACTTGCCTTTTTTCAGGTAGTTGCGCACGTCGTGCACCTTGTCCACGCCCAACTGCGAGTCACGCAGGCGGCTGACCGCGTCGTACTCGTACAAGCCCTGATGGGCCTTGGTGGTGGATTTGATGTGCCAGGTGATCAGCTTGGCGCCGAAGGATTCGGCCAGTTGCTCGGCGAGCATGGTCTTGCCGGTGCCCGGTTCGCCCTTGACCAGCAACGGCCGCTCCAGGGTGATGGCGGCGTTGACGGCCAGTTTCAGGTCATCGGTAGCCACATAGGCCTGGGTGCCTTCGAACTTCATCGGTGTTTCCTCGCATTCATCAATGCCGGGACTATACCGCGCAGCCCCGGCGACTGTGAACGCAGACGGGTTATTCAGTCTCTGAATGACCAATGTGGGAGTGGGCTTGCCCCTCCCATATTTTAATCTGCGCTGGGTTTGGGCTGTTCATAGCGCGCATTGAACGCCTGGATAAAACCATTGCGCAAAATCGCTAAAAACGCAGAGAACGCGCTGGCATCCTTCTGATGCACGCTGCCACTGAGTTCGACGCGGGTGGCAAATTGGTTTTTCTGTTGGTTCTTGAGCACGGTTTCGCTCGCACCTACCACGGCCTCCCAGATCGAACGGAAGATGTTCTTGTCCTTGTTCTCCACGTCTTGCTGCCAGTCAAACACCTGCACATCCCTTAGCAGCGGTTTGATATAGCCAGTCAGTTGGCCTTTTTCGGCCTGGGCTTCGATGACTACATCGCCGGTGCCGGCCTTGAAGTCGAACTTACCGTAGGCCGAGGCAAAGTCATTCATGCGCTTGAGTTGCAGGTCTTTGGCGCGGAAACGAAATTCGAAGTTCTCAAAATTGCTCAGCGGGTCGAAGGTGGCGCTGGCTTCCAGCGGGGCCTGGCCTTGCAGCAGGGCTTTGCCGTCGAAGCGGGCGTCGCGCTTGCCTTTGACGTCGACGACGTTGGTCAGGTTATAAAAGCTGGCGTTGACGTTGGTCGCGTCGATCTTCACCACGGGTTTGGAACTGAAGTTATGGAAGGCAATCTTGCCCTCTTCGATACGCACTTCATCAAGGGTGATCGGCGCCAGCTTGCTCAACTGCTCGCGCCAGTCGGTGCCTTTACCGGTCTGGGACGCCTGCTTGTTAGCGCCGCCGTCGACGAAATTCACTTCAGGCTCGATAAAACGCATTTTGGCGACCACTGCATGGTCGTACCACAGCGAATGCCAGCTCACCGCCAGGTCGATCAGCGGCGCCTTGACGAACGGTACCGGCACTTTGCCGTCGACCTTGATGATCTCAAGGCCGTTAATCCGGTAGGCGCCGCGCCACAGCGCCAGGTCCACGTCGGTAATTCGGCCTCGGTAATCGCCCATGTCGGCGAGCTTGTCATTCAGATAGTTACGCACTAAGTAGGGCAGGGCGATGCTTAAGGCAACCATGACCACCAGCAATCCGGCGACGGTCCATAGTGGCCAGCTGTAGCGACGTTTCATCGGGCAGTTCTCCTTGCAGGTAAAACATGGACTGCCGCGAGCCGAGCAACGTTCCTCTGACTGGACGCTTTGCAGTACGAGGCATACCCTTATTGCCTTCTTGAAATTGCCTATAGGACCCGTCATGAGCCGCATTTTTGCAGACAACGCGCACTCCATCGGTAACACGCCCCTGGTGCAGATCAACCGGATCGCCCCCCGTGGCGTGACCATCCTGGCCAAGATCGAAGGGCGTAATCCGGGTTACTCGGTGAAGTGCCGCATTGGCGCAAACATGATCTGGGACGCAGAAAGCACCGGCAAACTCAAACCGGGCATGACCATTGTCGAACCCACATCTGGCAACACCGGCATCGGCCTGGCGTTTGTCGCCGCCGCCCGTGGTTACAAGCTGCTGCTGACCATGCCGGCGTCGATGAGCATCGAGCGCCGCAAGGTGCTCAAGGCGCTGGGCGCCGAGTTGGTCCTGACCGAGCCGGCCAAAGGCATGAAAGGCGCTATCGAAAAGGCCGGCGAAATCGTCGCCAACGATCCAGCCAACTACTTCATGCCGGGCCAGTTTGAAAACCCGGCGAACCCCGAGATCCACGAGAAAACCACCGGTCCGGAAATCTGGAACGACACCGACGGCGCGGTCGATGTGTTGGTAGCGGGCGTGGGCACCGGCGGCACCATTACCGGTGTGTCGCGCTACATCAAGAACATAGCGGGCAAGCCGATTCTGTCGGTAGCGGTGGAGCCGATTGTGTCGCCGGTGATCACCCAGGCGCTGGCCGGTGAAGAAATCAAGCCCAGCCCGCATAAGATCCAGGGCATCGGCGCCGGCTTTGTGCCGAAAAACCTCGATCTTTCGATGGTTGACCGCGTCGAGTTGGTGACCGACGACGAATCCAAGGCCATGGCACGGCGCCTGATGCAGGAAGAGGGAATTCTGTGCGGTATTTCCTGTGGCGCAGCGATGGCCGTGGCCGTGCGCCTGGCCGAGAAGCCGGAAATGCAGGGCAAGACCATCGTGGTGATCCTGCCGGACTCCGGCGAGCGCTACCTGTCGAGCATGCTATTCAGCGATTTGTTTACCGAGCAGGAAAACCAGGCCTGATGAGCGTTTGGGGTTGATGTGTGTCAGCCCCGTTACCCTGGGCCTTCTGCATACTGGCCCAACTGTTTATCATGGCTGGCTGCTACGTCTGGTTTCCCCGTGACGGGAAGTTGTTGGCCAGACGCTTATTTCCAGGAGTTGCTGCATGACCTTTTCTTTGGCCGCCAAACTGTCGGTGTTGCTGCTGTTTATCGGTAGCACGCTGTATGTACACCTGCGCGGCAAGGCCCGTTTACCGATGTTGCGCCAGTTCGTTAACCATTCGGCGCTGTTCGCCCCCTATAACGCCTTGATGTACCTGTTCTCGGCCGTGCCGTCCAAACCTTACCTGGACCGCAGCAAGTTTCCGGAACTGGACGTGCTCAAGGAAAACTGGGAAGTGATCCGCGAAGAGGCCATGCACCTGTTCGACGAGGGTTACATTCGCGCCGCCGAAAAGAACAACGACGCCGGTTTCGGTTCGTTCTTCAAAAAGGGTTGGAAGCGTTTCTACCTCAAGTGGTACGACAAACCCCTGCCATCGGCCGAGGCGCTGTGCCCGAAAACCGTGGCCTTGGTGAGCAGCATTCCTAACGTCAAAGGGGCGATGTTTGCGTTGTTGCCGGGCGGCAGCCACCTCAACCCGCACCGTGACCCGTTTGCCGGTTCCCTGCGTTATCACTTGGGCTTGTCCACGCCGAACTCCGACGACTGCCGCATCTTCGTCGACGGCCAGGTGTATGCCTGGCGTGACGGTGAGGACGTGATGTTCGACGAAACCTACGTGCACTGGGTGAAGAACGAAACCGAGAAGACACGCGTGATCCTGTTCTGCGACATCGAGCGCCCGCTGAGTAATCGCGTGATGACCCGCGTCAACCGTTGGGTCAGCAAGCAACTGGGCCGCGCCACCGCGCCGCAGAACCTGGATGACGAGCGCGTCGGCGGCATCAACCAGGCGTATGCCTGGAGCAAGACCTTCAGTGACAAGTTCAGTGGTGTGGTCAAACAGTGGAAGCGCAAGCATCCAAAGGCTTACCGCATTGCGCGGCCGGTGCTGGCGGTAGTGGTGCTGGTATTGTTGTGGAAGTGGCTGTTCGGCTGATCTGAAGCGTTAAACGCGGTCAAAGTGTGGGAGGGGGCTTGCTCCCGATGGCGGTATGTCAGTCAAAACATCTATGACTGATCCACCGCTATCGGGAGCAAGTCGAATCGTCGCACCGCCCCTCCCACATTAGTTCTCCATTGCTTTTGAGATCGCCTTACGACGCAATCAACTGCCGCAGCACATAGTGCAAAATCCCCCCCGACTTGAAGTATTCCACTTCATTCAAGGTGTCGATCCGGCACAGCACCTCGACCTTCTCGCGGCTGCCATCCTCGCGGGTAATCACCAGCGTCAGGTTCATCCGCGGCACGATCTCCACCTCGCTCAGCCCGAGAATATCGATCTTCTCCTTGCCCGTGAGCTTCAGCGCCTTGCGGTTCTGATCCAGCTTGAACTGCAATGGCAACACACCCATGCCCACCAGATTGGAACGGTGGATCCGCTCGAAGCTTTCGGCGATCACCGCCTTGACCCCCAGCAGGTTGGTGCCTTTGGCCGCCCAGTCACGGCTGGATCCGGTGCCGTACTCTTGACCTGCAATGACCACCAGCGGCGTGCCCGAAGCCTGGTATTTCATTGACGCATCGTAAATCGGCATCTTCTCGCCGGTGGGGATGTACAGCGTGTTGCCGCCTTCTTCGCCACCGAGCATTTCATTGCGGATGCGGATATTGGCAAACGTGCCGCGCATCATCACTTCATGGTTACCGCGGCGTGAGCCGTAGGAGTTGAAGTCGCGCGGTTCGACGCCTTGCTCGCGCAGGTAGCGGCCAGCGGGGCTGTCGACCTTGATATTGCCGGCGGGGGAGATGTGGTCGGTGGTGACTGAGTCGCCCAGCATCGCCAGCACGTTGGCGCCCATGACGTCTTTGATCACCGGCAACGGGCCGTCGATGTCCTCGAAGAAGGGTGGATGCTGGATATAGGTGGAATCCTTCTGCCACACGTACGTCGCGGCCTGGGGCACATCAATGGCCTGCCACTGCTCGTCGCCGGCAAACACCTCGGCGTATTCCTTATGGAACATGCTGGTGCTGACCTGCGCCACGGCGTCGGCAATTTCTTTGCTGCTTGGCCAGATGTCCTTGAGGTAGACCGGGTTTCCGTCCTGATCGTTACCCAACGGCTCGCTGCTGATATCGATGCGCACGGTGCCAGCCAGCGCATAGGCGACCACCAGCGGCGGCGATGCCAGCCAGTTGGTTTTCACCAATGGGTGCACGCGGCCTTCGAAGTTACGGTTGCCCGACAGTACCGAGGCCACGGCGAGGTCGGCCTTCTGGATGGCTTTTTCAATAGGCTCGGGCAATGGCCCGGAGTTGCCGATGCAGGTGGTGCAGCCATAGCCCACCAGATCAAAGCCGAGGGTGTCCAAGTATTGAGTGAGGCCTGCCGCCTTGTAGTAGTCGGTGACCACCTTGGAGCCGGGAGCCAGTGAGGTCTTCACCCACGGTTTGCGCGTGAGGCCTTTTTCCACGGCTTTTTTCGCCACCAGCCCGGCGGCCATCATTACGCTGGGGTTGGACGTGTTGGTGCAGGAGGTGATGGCGGCGATCACCACCGCGCCGTTTTTCAGCCGATAGGTCGTGCCTTCGTACTCGTAGTCTGCTTCGCCCACCAGGTCGGCGTTGCCCACGGCCACACCACCGCCGCCTTCACTTTCCAGGCGGCCTTCTTCCTTGTTGGTGGGTTTGAATTGCAGGTCGAGGAAGTCGCTGAAGGCCTGGCCGACATTCGGCAGGGCCACACGGTCCTGTGGACGTTTTGGCCCAGCCAGGCTGGCTTCGACGCTGCCCATGTCCAGGGCCAGGCTGTCGGTGAACACCGGTTCCTGACCGGCATTGCGCCATAAGCCTTGGGCCTTGGTGTAAGCCTCGACCAGTTTCACGGTTTGCGCCGGACGACCGGACAAACGCAGATAATCCAGGGTGACGTCATCCACCGGGAAAAATCCGCAGGTGGCGCCATATTCCGGGGCCATGTTGGCGATGGTAGCGCGGTCGGCCAGGGGCAGATCGGCCAGGCCGTCGCCGTAGAACTCGACAAATTTACCCACCACGCCTTTTTTGCGCAGCATCTGGGTCACGGTCAGCACCAGGTCGGTGGCGGTGATGCCTTCCTTGAGTTTACCGGTGAGCTTGAAGCCGATTACTTCCGGGATCAGCATCGACACCGGCTGGCCGAGCATCGCCGCTTCCGCTTCGATGCCACCCACGCCCCAGCCCAGTACGCCGAGGCCATTGATCATGGTGGTGTGGGAGTCCGTGCCGACCAATGTGTCGGGGAAGGCGTAGGTGCGGCCGTCTTCGTCCTTGGTCCAGACGGTGCGGCCAAGGTATTCCAGGTTGACCTGATGGCAGATGCCCGTGCCCGGCGGCACCACGCTGAAGTTGTCGAAGGCGCTCTGGCCCCAGCGCAGGAAGGCGTAGCGTTCGCCATTGCGCTGCATCTCGATATCGACGTTTTCTTCGAAGGCGTCGGCATTGCCGAACTTGTCGACCATTACCGAGTGGTCGATCACCAGGTCCACGGGGGAGAGCGGATTGATGCGCTGCGGGTCGCCCCCGGCCTTGGCCACGGCGGCGCGCATGGCGGCCAGGTCGACTACGGCGGGTACACCGGTGAAGTCCTGCATCAGCACGCGGGCGGGGCGGTACTGGATCTCACGGTCGGACTGGCGCTCTTTGAGCCAGGCGGCAATGGCCTTGAGGTCTGCGCCGGTGACGGTCTTGTTGTCTTCCCAGCGCAGCAGGTTTTCCAGCAGCACCTTGAGCGACATCGGCAGCTTATCCAGGTCGCCCAGGCTCTTGGCGGCTTCGGGCAGGCTGAAATAGTGGTAGGTCTTGTCGTCGATTTCTAAAGTTTTAAGGGTTCTCAGGCTATCAAGGGATGACATTACATGACTCCTTATGGTCCGCACGGCTACGGACCTGACGGGACGAACAGAGCTTTAAAACTAGCGCTGTTTTCATTAGCAGGCTAATAACTGGACTCTATGGGCAAGTCCAAGGTTCCGAACTCGGCTATCATGCGCGCGTTTTCATGACAGGCATTGCGATCGAGCAAGCCAGTTGCCAGGAGATTCAATGAACACCCTTTTTATGCACTGCCGCCCGGGTTTTGAAGGCGAAGTCTGTTCCGAGATCGCGGAACACGCCGCGCGTCTGAACGTTTCCGGCTACGCCAAAGCCAAGACCGGCAGCGCCTGCGCCGAATTTGTCTGCACCGAAGAAGACGGCGCCCAGCGCTTGATGCACGGCCAACGCTTTGCCGAGCTGATCTTCCCGAGGCAGTGGGCGCGCGGGGTGTTTATCGACCTGCCGGAAACCGATCGCATCAGCGTGATCCTCGCTCACCTGCGTGAATTCCCGGTGTGCGGCAGCCTCTGGCTGGAGATGGTCGACACCAACGATGGCAAGGAACTGTCGAACTTCTGCAAGAAATTCGAAGTGCACCTGCGCAAAGCCCTGCTCAACGCCGGCAAACTGGTGGACGACCCGAGCAAGCCGCGCTTGCTGCTGACGTTCAAGAGTGGCCGCGAAGTGTTCATGGGGCTGGCCGAGTCGAACAACTCGGCGATGTGGCCGATGGGCATTCCACGCCTGAAATTCCCGCGTGACGCGCCAAGCCGCTCAACCCTCAAGCTGGAAGAGGCCTGGCACCACTTTATCCCCCGCGATCAATGGGACGAGCGCCTGCACGGCGACATGACCGGCGTCGACCTCGGTGCCGCGCCGGGCGGTTGGACTTGGCAACTGGTCAACCGGGGCATGTTGGTGACGGCCATCGACAACGGCCCCATGGCCGAAAGCCTGATGGACACCGGCCTGGTGCAGCACCTGATGGCCGACGGTTTCACCTTCGTGCCCAAGCAGCCGGTTGACTGGATGGTGTGCGACATTGTGGAGAAACCCGCACGCAACGCCGCGCTGCTGGAAACCTGGATTGGCGAAGGATATTGCCGCGAGGCGGTGGTGAACCTGAAGTTGCCGATGAAGCAGCGTTATGCCGAAGTGAAGCGTCTGCTGGAGCGCATCGAAGAGGGTTTCAAGGCGCGCGGCATCCGCGTGGAGATCGGTTGCAAGCAGCTTTACCACGACCGTGAGGAAGTGACGTGCCACCTGCGTCGGCTGGTGGATGCGAAGAAAACCAAGGCCCGTTAACGAGGAGTAATCAATGAGCGATATTAACGACAGCCCCGTAGACGGCGTTCTCGATGCAACAGGCCTCAACTGCCCGGAACCGGTGATGATGCTGCACCAGCACATCCGGGACCTGCCGGCAGGCGGCTTGCTCAAAGTGATCGCGACCGACCCGTCAACCCGTCGCGATATTCCCAAGTTCTGCGTGTTCCTTGACCACGAATTGGTGGATCAGCAGGAACAAGCCGGCACTTACCTGTACTGGATTCGCAAAAAGGCCGACTAAGCGCGCGCCTTATCCGCCCGGATACGCCGGCGTGCACTGCGCGCCAGGCGTACCAGCAACATCCCCGCCGCACAGCTCAGGCCCACGATCAGCCCTTGCCACAAACCGCTTGGGCCGCTGGGCGCGCCGAGCCAGTCAGTCAGCCCCAGTGCGTAGCCCACCGGCAATCCCACGCCCCAGTAGGCGAACAACGTCAGCACCATGGTCACCCGGGTGTCCTGATAGCCACGCAATGCGCCAGCGGCAGTGACCTGGATCGAGTCCGAGAACTGAAACAGCGCCGAGAACACGATCAGCGTCGACGCGAGGTGAATCACCACCGGGTCCGGGGTGTAGATCGTCGCGATCTGCTCGCGAAACAACAGCATCAGGCTGCACGACAGGCAGGCATACGCCAGCGCGGTGCCCATGCCGACCCCGGCGGCGAAGCGCGCTTCACGCGCTTCGCCACGCCCCAGGGCCTGACCGACGCGCACTGTGACCGCCATGCTCAGGGAGTATGGGATCATGAACACCAGGGAGCTGACGTTCAGTGCAATCTGATGCCCGGACACCACCGTGGCGCCGAGGCTGCCGAGCAACAGGGCGATCACTGCAAAAATGCTCGACTCGGCAAAGATCGCGACGCCAATCGGCAGACCAATCCCCAATACACGCTTGATCACAGCCCATTGCGGCCAGTCAAAGCGCTTGAACAATTCACTGCTCTGATAGGCCGGGCCCCAGCGCGTCCAGACGGCCAGGCCGAGCATCATCACCCACATCGCAATGGCCGTGGCCCAGCCACAGCCCACGCCGCCCATGGCCGTCACGCCAAAGTGGCCGTAAATGAAGATGTAGTTCAGCGGAATATTCAGCGCCAGGCCGACCAGGCCCATGACCATGCTCGGTCGCGTACGGCCCAGGCCATCGCTGAAACAGCGCAGCACGTAATACAGCGCAATCGCTGGCATCCCCGCAGCGATGCCGTGCAGGTAGCCCATGGACGGCACGATCAGGTCAGGCTCGACCTTCATGGCATGCAGGATCGGTTCGGCGCACAGCAGCAGCAATCCTCCGAGGATCCCCACGACCACCGCCAGCCACAAGGCCTGGCGCACCAGCGGTCCGATTTCGCTGAACTTGCCGGCACCGTAGCGCTGAGCGACTTTTGGTGTGGTGGCCAGCAGCGTGCCGCTCATCAGCAAGTACACCGGGATCCAGATCGAGTTGCCTAACCCCACTGCCGCCAGATCCTGGGGGCTGACACGTCCGGCCATCACCGCGTCTACAAAACTCATGGCGGTGGTAGCCAGTTGGCCGATCATGATCGGCAGGGCGAGCGTCAGCAGGTCGCGCACTTCCCGACTGATACGGGCGGGGCGGGTGAGGGGGGTGGCGGCAGTGTTCACGTGCGGGTGTCCAATAGAAAATAGCGCAAGGACGGCGGATTCTACGCCTTGACGCCATGGTCAGGAAAAAACCTGTGTTAGGGATTTGTAAGCGACCTCCCAGGGCACCGCATATCCCTGGTGGGAGGGGGCTTGCCCACGATTGCAGAGTGTCAGTCACTGGATAGTCGCTGACGCACGGCTATTCGGGGGCAAGCCCCCTCCCACATTGCAGATCGCATCCCTGTACACTGCTGATCCGCCAAAGGAGCCTGCCATGCTGATTGTTGCCGACGAAAATATCCCTCTGCTCGATGCCTTCTTCCAAGGATTTGGCGAGATTCGCCGGGTGCCCGGCCGTTCCCTTGATCGCGCCACGGTCGAGCAGGCTGACGTACTGCTGGTGCGCTCGGTGACTAACGTCAATCGCGCGTTGCTGGAGGGCTCAAAGGTGCGTTTTGTCGGCACCTGCACTATCGGCACCGATCACTTGGACCTCGACTACTTCAAGCAGACCGGCATCCAATGGTCCAGCGCGCCCGGCTGCAATGCCCGTGGCGTGGTGGACTACGTGCTGGGCAGCCTGCAGACCCTCGCCGAGATCGAAGGCGCCGACCTCAACCAACGCACCTATGGCATTGTCGGCGCCGGTGAAGTGGGCGGGCGGTTGGTCAAGGTGCTCAAAGGCCTGGGCTGGAATGTCCTGGTGTGCGACCCGCCGCGGCAGATCGCCGAAGGGGGCGACTATGTGAGCCTGGCGCAGATCATCGAGCAGTGTGACGTGATCAGCCTGCACACGCCTTTGACCAAGTCCGGCAATGGCTCTACCTGGCATTTATTCGACCGTCAGCGCCTCGAACAACTCAAACCCGGCACTTGGCTGATCAACGCCAGCCGTGGCCCGGTAGTGGACAACGCCGCCCTGCGCGAGGTGCTGCTGGAACGCGAAGACCTGCAAGCGGTGTTGGATGTATGGGAAGGCGAGCCCGAAGTGGATGTGGACCTGGCCGACCTGTGCGTGCTGGCCACACCGCATATCGCCGGTTACAGCCTGGAAGGCCGTCAGCGCGGCACGGCGCAGATCTACCAGGCGTTTTGCGCGTACCTGGGTCAGGAACCGAGCATTCACTTGAGTGAGCTGTTGCCTGCGCTGTGGTTGGCTGAAGTGCACTTGAATGCCTCGACCGACCCGGCCTGGGCGCTGGCGACCTTGTGCCGCAGCGTGTACGACCCGCGCCGGGATGATGCGGATTTCCGTCGGAGCCTGGTTGGAACTGTGCAAGAGCAGCGCAAGGCGTTCGACCTGCTGCGCAAGCACTATCCCGAGCGTCGCGAGATTGATGGCTTGAGCGTGCGCATCAATGGGGAGTCGGCGGCGTTGTCGAAGATCGTGTCCGCACTGGGCGCGGTAGCTGTTTAAGCGCCCATAAAAAACCCGGCCATCGAGGCCGGGTCTGAAAGAGCTTGGGCGCTTCAGCCTTGCTGGGCAGGCTTGACCAGTTTTTCTTCCAGTTCGCGGCACGCTTGCTGGATCATTTCTTCGGTGATCTGCACCTCATGGCCTTGGGCGTCGATGACGGAGCAAGGCAACTGCTGGGGTTGGCGGATCACTTCAATTTTGGCATCGCTGCTGTTTTGCAAGGTCATGGCCTGTCTCCTCATCAGGTTGTATACCTACTTTAAAACCCCCGCGTGACCGCGCTGTTACAACTCCCTGCACGACCACCGGTTCGAATACTCAGTCCACCAGAAACGGCGGCCGATTTCCAGCCGGGCATTAGACCGATAGCCTCTAGGGATGAGTATCGGCGGGCATAATTAACCTGACTCATTGTTATTTGCCCAAGTTCCCCCAATGTTGGGTACAGGTTCCTCATCGGTGATGCCCCTATGTTCTCAACCCGTCAACGCCGCGCGATTCGCCTGGCCAGCCGTTTTATCGCGCCATACCGCTGGCAGGCGCTGGGTGCGTTGCTGGCGCTGATCGTTACCGCCGGGATTACCTTGTCCATGGGCCAAGGCATTCGCCTGCTGGTGGACCAGGGCTTCATGACCCAATCGCCACACCTACTCAACCAGTCCATCGGCCTGTTCATGATCCTGGTGCTTGGCTTGGCGGTGGGTACTTTTGCGCGGTTTTACCTGGTCTCCTGGATTGGCGAGCGAGTGGTGGCGGATATTCGTCGGCAGGTGTTCAACCACCTCATCTACCTGCATCCCGGCTTCTATGAGAACAACCGCAGTTCGGAAATCCAGTCGCGGCTGACCACCGACACTACCTTGCTGCAATCGGTGATCGGCTCGTCGCTGTCACTGTTCCTGCGCAATGCCTTGATGGTCATTGGCGGCATCGTGTTGCTGTTCGTCACCAACCCCAAGCTCACCAGCATCGTGGTGGTTGCATTGCCGCTGGTGCTGGCGCCGATCCTGATTTTCGGGCGCCGCGTGCGTAGCCTGTCGCGCCTGAGCCAGGACCGCATTGCCGATGTGGGCAGTTATGTGTCCGAAACCCTTGGCCAGATCAAGACCGTGCAGGCCTATAACCACCAGGTTCAGGACGAGCAGCGCTTTGCGGTGACTGTGGAAGAAGCCTTTGCCACCGCTCGCAAACGCATCGCCCAGCGCGCCTGGCTGATCACGCTGGTGATCATGCTGGTGCTCGGCGCCGTGGGTGTGATGTTGTGGGTCGGCGGCATGGACGTGATCAGTGGGCGCATTTCCGGCGGCGAACTGGCGGCGTTCGTGTTTTACAGCCTGATCGTCGGCAGCGCGGTCGGCACCCTGAGCGAAGTGCTCGGTGAGCTGCAGCGTGCAGCCGGTGCAGCTGAGCGGATTGGTGAGCTGTTGCAGTCGACTAATGAAATCCAGGCGCCGGCAACTGATACCGTGAAATTGCCCGAGCGGGTCAGTGGCCGCATGGAGCTGCAAGATCTGCGCTTTTCCTATCCCTCGCGACCCGACAGCTACGCTATCGACGGGTTGAACCTGACCATCAACCCCGGTGAAACCCTGGCACTCGTCGGCCCGTCCGGCGCGGGTAAATCGACGATCTTCGACCTGCTGCTGCGTTTCTACGATCCGCAGCATGGCCGAATCCTGCTCGAAGGCCATCCGCTGACCGACCTCGACCCCCTGGACCTGCGCCGCCACTTTGCCCTGGTGTCCCAGAGCCCGGCGTTGTTTTTCGGCAGCGTCGAAGAGAACATCCGCTACGGCAATCCCTCAGCTACCCGCGAGCAAGTCGAAGCCGCTGCACGCATCGCCCATGCTCACGACTTCATCTTGCAAATGCCCGACGGCTACCAGACCCACCTCGGTGATGGCGGGCTGGGCCTCTCTGGTGGCCAGCGCCAGCGCTTGGCCATCGCCCGCGCGTTGCTGGTGGACGCACCAATCCTGCTGCTGGACGAAGCCACCAGCGCTCTGGATGCGCAAAGTGAACACTTGATCCAGCAGGCACTGCCGCAATTGATGCAGGGCCGTACTACGCTGGTGATTGCCCACCGCCTGGCGACGGTGAAGAACGCCGACCGCATTGCGGTAATGGACCAAGGCAAACTGGTTGCGGTGGGCACGCATCAGCAGCTGATTGCGAGCAACCCGTTGTATGCGCGGTTGGCGGCATTGCAGTTCAATAGTGGTGCGCAAGCGCAATGACCTGCTATGCCTGGCTCCAGTGCTAACGGAAGTAGACAGGTTTGTACGAAACCCTAGTGTCCACATAGCGTTTGGGCTCGCCCAGAAGCGCCACGTTCATCTTTATCTTGCTACCGTGAGTCTTGACAACGTGCTGGGTGACTTTCCCTACAAATGCCTGATACATGTTCATATCTGCCAGCCGCTCGGCGTTTTTAGCAGAGATGCCGGGGCTGATCTCGTTGATCCGCGCAATCAGGTCGTCTCGCGCGGCCGTCAATGACGTAGAGCCGTGTTGCATTGAAACCGAGCCCTCGAACGCCTTCACCGGCCGGTTGATCTCCTTTTGCAGCAAGCTGCCGAAGGCGCGACTGCCACCTTCGCCAGAGTAGCAAACCAATAGCCGCACATTGTTAAAGGCTCTGGGGTCGACGCCTTTCGTGTTCAACAAAGCGACCAAGTCTTTGGCCGAGTACGCGGTATTGTCGATAACGATGCTGCTTCCACGGTTCAAAAATCTGTCCAGTCGGCTGCGCTCAAGACCGTGGGCGACAATATTCAGGCGATCAACACCTTTATAGGTGTCGAAGAACACATGCATTTCATTGGCCACAAGTTTGAGGTCTTTCATCGTGCCTTTCATTTGTATGACGTTGTCATAGGCTAGACTTTTTTCGAAAGACACAGGTGCGGTTGCAGGTGCAGGTTGACTGCCTGTTGCGGCTGAAATTGGCCGATGATTGTCGGGTGAGAAGTTATCCAGTTTCTTCCCGTAAGCTGTGTTTTTATTCACGTCATAGTGCAGCCAGTGACCGGTTTGGTTATCCAGTTGGGCGGTTACTCGGCTGGGTTCGAGTGCACCGGGGGCGCGATAAGTGCCTTCCGCTATGTCGGCTCGTTCGGCAAACGCGCGCAGTTGAGCGTGATCCATCGTGCTCTGCGACAGTTGCCGTGCATTAAGGGGTTTCGTGCCTGCGGCCAGCCGGGCACTGCTGGCCGGCGCGCCCGAGGCTTTACCCAGCACGCCGCGACCTATTCGGCTGCTCGCCATGGCCACCCGGGTCGCGCCTCTGGGACCGCCAACGGCACTCGCGCCTCTGCCCAGGGCCGAGCCGGTCAAGTACATCACTCCGTCAAACAACAGATCTCCCAGTGCCGCCAAGGGGTCTCCATTGATCAGGTTTTTAACGGCAGACGCCCCAGGTATTAGCCCTACAATTATGTTGAACAGGGCTTTTTCCTTATCGGCCTCTTCATCGAATGTCGTGATGCTTTTGGTCAGTTCCAGTAGTTGCTCAAAGTTTGATTCCGGATTGGAGTAATTGACTACCGTATTGCTGATATAGGCGCTGCGCGCGCTGCTGAACGAGGCAGGGATGGTCACTGGCAACTGCCTGGCCCGTTGTTGTACTGCATCTTGGGAGGCGCTTGGTTTGACTTCATGGATCGCCGTATTTGTCCATTTTGAACCTTGATGGCTGGGCACCTTGACCCAATCTCCTTGGGGGCCTTCCTTAAAGTTTGTCTTCAGATCGTCACGTTTATTTATCTGGCCTTTTTGCGCTGATATTTCATAAAACTCCAGGTTTCCGTCGCGCTCGGTCTGGAAGATCAGTGCCTTTTGCTCTTTCGGCTGGCTGGGTACTTTATCTTCGTCATTAATTGTGAAACCTGGGAGGTTGCTTTCATAACGGCTGACCTGACCCTCTATGAATATACGAATGCTGCCAAACTCAAGATTCTGGCGATCTTCCAGAGGAAGTTTCGCAAGCTGGTTTTTTATCACGCTCGCCTGTGCTTTTTTGGTGCCTTCCGCATAGTCGACAAAGGCTTGTTTATGCAGGGATTTTGCGTCTGGCAAGTGAGCAAGACGGGCAATCATGCTGGGGGCAATCGTGTTGTTATCGGATACCCAATTAGAAAACGGATTGACTTCGGGTTTTGAAAGATAAAAGTCCAGTAGCGAATATTTTGGCTGCGTGGAGCTAGCAAGGTTTCCGTGGCCTCTGCCGCGGGGGCTATTATCGCGAAAGCATTTAAGTTCGTAGGGAAGCCCCTCGCCGAATTGTTGCTTGAGTTGCTGTAGCGCCACATCGCGTTGGGTCGGCACCTTACTGGCAAGTTGCTCGACGGCTTGTTGCAACGTTGAAGTTTTGTCAGCGAGCGCGCGCTGGACCCGATCAATGTCAGCCTGAGGATAGTTCCCGTCATCGCGGGGCACGAGTTCGCCGTTGATCTTGCCCCACTCAATAAGCGCCGCTCGCGATGTCACTTGCTGAATGGCCTGCCCCTCTTGCGAAATCGGGTCCAGGGCATCTCTGGCACACACTTGCGCAAACGTCATCTGCATCGTGGCACCAGGGCTATAGGCCTCGATCCGCGTCACCGCCGCTTTGAAACTCACCCACGCCGCCGATCCCAACGTAATGCTGGCAGGAACGTTTTTGACCAATAACTCCGGCGCTGTACGCGAAAGCAGCATTTGTGCAGCAATGGGCGCCATGTCCGGCGAGGCTCTGTTCAGTTTTATCAGGTGGTCAATGAACGCCTGCTTGATAGTTGCGAGGGGCTGCCCCATGAAACGTCCGTCGGCCAGATTGAAACCCGCGAGATGATTGAGTTGCGGGCCAAACATGCTTTCTGGGTCCAGAGTAGTAGCGATGGCAGTCAACAGCCAGTCTTGGCTAGAGCTGGTCTTCCAGCCATCCCCCATCTTTTGGTGTAAGGCGGCTTCGAGTTCGATGGCTTTTGGTGTGTTGATGATTTTTTCGATGACTTTAAGTGGGTCGCGCAATTCGTTTTGGGAAATGTGCAGGTGGCTTGTGAGATAACCCAAAACTCCCCGTGGGTTTTGGGGCTCCGTTCTTTCCTTCACCAACGCCGGTAGTTGCAGGTTGTAGTGAAAATGACTGTAAACGCTCTTTTGGTCGTGGTCGCCCAGCGGGGCCGGCCACGAGATCGCCCCACCCAGGCTGCCTAGGCGTGGTGCCTGCAACGGCGGGGCATTGAGCGTGCTGATCATGTTCTCCAGTGCTTCAAGCGTGCTGGGCAACCGCCAGTTATTTGCCAGGATAAATTGCTCAAGTGTCACGGTGCGTCCAGGGCCGGCTTCGGGGCCTTGGCCGAATGACGAGTGCGGGTGCACCTCTATCGTTGTGTTCTTTAACCGCTCCTCAATCCCCTCGGTACCATAGCGCACAAGGCCCTTGAGCTTTTCGCAGAGCGCGCGCGTGTCCACCAGGTCGCCAAGGGCGGTCCGCTCTGTATTGAGCTTGCCCGTATTGGCCGGCCCATCCTCGACCTTGTTCGGAACCGCGTTGGCGGCGTTTTTGGTGAATGTCTGGGTCTGCTGCAGCTCTGCTGTCCGTGACGTCGTGAGGGGTACCGATTCACCGTGAAAATTCGCCACCACTTCAAAGGGCGCAGATGTGGGGTCCGATGCGGACAGATGAAGGGGGCTGTTGCCCGCCGCCACGACGTTGGCGGCGCGAAGAATCGGCGCCACAACGACCGGCCAGAGCGGATTTTCATCCGTTGCCCTGAACACCTCCCGGCGCCCATCAGTCATGGTGAAGGTGATCTCGTCACGCATACTGATCATTAAGGGTTTGGAAAGATTAATGTGCCTTTGCGTTGCCCATTCGACGAATTGGGGATGCTTGAGCAGCGTATGCAGGTGCGTCCACCACTGGCCGAAGGTCGAACTTGGCGGGATACCCTCAACGTTCTCGATGCCATCGTACGATGGGCCGGTTTTCGCCGATCTGGCTGATACGGCGGCAAACAGCACGGCCAATTCCTGATCGGCCTTGGCTTGCGGCGTTTTGCCGGCATCTTGATCAGGCGTGGGCGGCTTTTCACTCTTGACCTCGAAGAGTGGCGGGGGGGTGATGATGTTGGTCGCGGGCTGAGTGTTTAAGCGGCTGCTGATGGACGTGAGTGTCATGTCTGAGTTTCTCTCTAAGCCATTATGAAGTCAGTCACTCAGAGATGATTTATCGACTGAGCTCGTGGGCTGAGTGAACATCAGACTTTTCGCGTTCCATCATGTTTTTTCTGTATGTGTATTTCCCCGGGCTATCAGAATATTTTCAGCCGTGGAAATGAAAATGCCCGCATCTTTCGATGCGGGCATTTTCAGAGTCGCTTCAGACCTTACTGGTCATCAAAATAGCGCTCATGCCAATCCACAAGCGGCTGTGGTGAGTTGAGTTTTTGCCCGTAGATCACCGAATAAGACAACACGTTTTGCACATACTGACGGGTTTCGTCGAATGGGATGCTTTCCACCCATACATCGAAACTCAAGTGATCCGCTCCGCGCAGCCACTGGCGCACGCGGCCGGGGCCGGCGTTGTAGGCGGCGGAAGCGAGCACGCGGTTGCCGTTGAACTGGCTATGCACCTGGCTCAGGTAGGCGGCGCCGAGCTGGATGTTTTTGTCCGGGTCCAGGACCTGGGCCGGGGAAGCCAGCGGGATGCTGAATTTGCGCGCGGTTTCCTTGGCGGTGCCGGGCATCAGTTGCATCAGGCCGCTGGCGCCTACGCCGGAGCGGGCGTCGTCCATGAAGGCGCTTTCCTGGCGGGTAATGGCGAATACCCAGCTCGAATGCAGGCCCCGCACCTTGGCTTCACGCACCAGGGTGTCGCGGTGGGCCATTGGGAAGCGGATATCCAGATCGTCCCAGTACTGGGCCTGGCTGATGGTGCGGATCGCCGGGAAGTACCACTTCATGTCGTACGCCAGCTTGGCCTGGGCGACCATCTCATCACGGTTGAAATGACGGCTGACGTGGTACCACTCGCGGCGGCCATCCACGATCTGGCCACGGGCGTAGAACTCCAGAGCGCGACGCACGCCGGGTGTGTTACGCACTTTATTGACCAGCGCCTGACTCATCACCAGCGGCTTGTTGTTCAACTGGTACGGAGCCTTGGAGCGGTCGGCGGCGAGGAAACCGTAGAAATCCCGCTCCCGCGAAAGGTTCTTGTAGAGCACCAATGCTTGTGGGTTCTTCGGCTCAGCCAGTTCAAGGCTGCGCGCCTGCCAGTAGCGCCAGCGGTTGGAGGTGGCCAAGTCTTGTGGGAGTTTGCGCGTCAACTGGTAGGCATCTTCCCAGCGCGCCAGGCGCAACAGCAGGCGCAGGCGCCATTCGGAGACGGTGTTGTCGCGCAGTTCCGGGTCGTATTTGGTCATCACCTCAAGGGCACGTGGGTCGAAACGCTTGGCCAGGGTCAGGCCGATTTCACGGGCGATTGCCACTTTTTCGTCACGGGAGAAGTGCATGCTGCTGGCGTAACCGTCGAGCAGGGCCATGGCTTTGTCCGGGTCCTGGCGCGCCAGGCGGCGCAGGCCCAGGCCTACGGCATCCGACATAGCCTCGGTGGCCGGCTGTAAGCGCGATGGATCGCTTAGCATGTCGGGCTTTTGCGCCACGTCCACCATCAGGCGACCTTGGGCACCGAGGGTTGGCAGGGTTTTTACCAGGCTGTTGGCCAGCGCGTAGTTGCGCGCTTCGGCGGCGAGTTTGGTGCGGTCCCAGATTTTCTGTTCGGTGAGTTGGCCGTCGGCGGCCCACTGGCCAAACGTGGCATCACAGGCGGCGGGTTGGGATTTGCCGGTCATCCACAGCTTTTCGGCGGTCTTGTAGCCTTCGGCCTTGAGGTTGTGGGTGAGCTGGTACTGGCCGTGCAGGCAGTCCAGTTCGACGAAATTGAGTTTGGGGTCGTAGTACTTTTCAAAGGTTTGCCAGTCGCCACGCTCGGACAGCCAGCGCAACCAGCGCAGTTTCATCCAGTTCGCCTGGGGCAGGTCGCCGTTTTTGGCCAGGAACTGCTCGATTTCCTGGTTGCTCGCGGTTTTCAGGCGCGCAGTCAGTTCGTCGTAGGCCAGGTACGGTGTAAGCGGATAATCGGCCAGGGCCTGGCTGTATTGCATGTACGGGCCGGTATCGCCCTTGGCCAGAGCGCGCTTGGCTTCATCGTAATATTGACGTTGGGTGGTGAGGTCCACGGCCTGGGCGGATTGAACGGCGGTGGCGGAAAGAAGCAGACAAGATAAAAAGTTGAAAAGGCGACTGCGCATGAGACGTCCGTGCAGAGAAATCACGACTAGCGCCGGTACTGCCGACGCTGATTGCCCCTAGCTTAGCCTTTTGCCAGCGACCGGCGAAAGCTTTGCTGGCCGGTTCGTTCAGGTTTACGGGAAATGTCCTACAGAACGTGTCGGCCTTGAAAATGCTGGCCGCATCCCACCCTCAACTCAGGTAGAATGCGCGCCCAGTTTTTGGAGAAGCGTATGACCCTGCTCAAATTCAGCGATGTGTCCCTTGCTTTCGGCGCTATGCCGTTGTTGGACAAGGTGTCCTGGCAGATCGCCCGTGGTGAGCGGGTGTGCATCATCGGCCGCAACGGCACCGGCAAGTCCAGCATGATGAAGCTGGTAAAAGGCGACCAAAAGCCCGATGACGGCTCTGTTTGGCGCGCCCCGGGCCTCAAGATTGGCGAATTGCCGCAAGAATTGCCGGTGGCCGACGGACGGACAGTGTTCGACGTGGTTGCCGAAGGCCTGGACGGTGTGGGCGAGTTGCTTGCGCAATACCATCACCTGGCGCAGAACTGCGTCACCGAGGAAGACCTGAACAAGCTGATGCACGTTCAGCAGGACCTCGAAGCACGTGATGGCTGGCGCCTGCAGCAACTGGTGGACAGCACCCTGAGCCGCTTGCAACTGCCGGCCGACAAGACCCTCGCCGAGTTGTCCGGCGGCTGGCGTCGCCGCGTGCTGCTGGCCCAGGCCCTGGTGTCCGAGCCGGATCTGTTGCTGCTCGACGAACCAACGAACCACCTGGACATCGGCGCCATCGCCTGGCTTGAAGAAGCCCTCAAGGATTTCCAGGGCGCCGTGCTGTTCATCACGCACGACCGTTCTTTCCTGCAAAACCTGGCCACGCGCATCCTTGAACTGGATCGCGGCGGCTTGATCGACTGGAACGGCGACTACGCCAGCTTCCTGGTGCACAAAGAAGCGACGCTGGCGGCTGAAGAAACTGCCAACGCGCTGTTCGACAAAAAGCTGGCCCAGGAAGAAGTCTGGATCCGCCAGGGCATCAAGGCGCGCCGCACCCGTAACGAAGGCCGCGTGCGCGCCCTCAAAGCCCTGCGTGTTGAACGTAGCGAGCGTCGTGAGCGCACCGGTAAGGCCAATATCCAGCTCGATACCGCCGACAAGTCGGGTAAACAAGTGATGGTGCTGGAAAACGTCAGCTTCCATCACCCGGACGGTCCGTTCCTGATCAAGGACTTCTCCATGGTCCTGCAGCGTGGCGACCGTATTGGTCTGCTGGGCGCCAACGGTACCGGCAAGACTACCTTGCTCAAGCTGATGCTCAATGGTCTGAAACCTACCAGCGGCACCGTGGAGGAGGGCACGCGCATAGACGTGGCCTACTTCGACCAGTTGCGCCATCAGTTGGACCTGGAAAAAACCGTGATCGACAACGTGGCTGAAGGCCGCGACTTTATCGACATCGACGGCCAGAGCCGCCACGTGCTGAGCTATCTGGGCGACTTCCTGTTCAGCCCGCAGCGCGCACGGACGCCGGTCAAGGCCTTGTCCGGTGGTGAGCGCGCACGCTTGCTGTTGGCCAAACTGTTCAGCAAACCTGCCAACTTGCTGGTGCTCGACGAACCGACCAACGACCTCGACGTAGAAACCCTTGAACTGCTGGAAGAGGTCTTATTGACCTTCAACGGCACTGTGCTGATGGTCAGCCACGACCGGGCATTCCTCGATAACGTGGTCACCAGCACCCTGGTCTTCGAAGGTGAAGGCAAGGTGCGCGAATACGTCGGTGGCTATCAGGACTGGCTGCGCCAGGGCGGTTCACCGCGCCTGTTGGGCGTGACCGAGAGTAAGTCCGGCAAGGCCGACTTGAACTCGGCGGTGGTCACGCCTGTTGCCACTGCTGCCCCTGCACCCGAGGCTGCGCCGACGGCCAAGAAAAAGCTCAGCTACAAGTTGCAGCGCGAGCTGGAAGCCTTGCCGGGTGATATCGACGCCAAGGAACAGCAGATTGCTGCGGTAGAAGCCGACATGGCTGATGCGGGTTTTTATCTGCGTCCAGCGGCGGAAACTGCCAAGGTCATCGCTTCTCTGGAGAAGTTGAACCAGGAGCTGGAAGTGCTGATGGAGCGTTGGGCAGAGTTAGATGCCTGAGTGACTTGAGGTCAGTAAAAAAGCGGCTCAAATGTGGGAGGGGGCTTGCCCCCGATAGCGGTGTCTCAGTCAGTGGTGTTTCTACTGAGAGGCTGCTATCGGGGGCAAGCCCCCTCCCGCATTGCATCTTCATCGGCGTTACGAGCTTTTTACCAACTTAACGGCCAACACATCGCACGGCGCTCCGTGCAGTACATCATTGGCGGTGGAGCCCAGCAGCAATGCCAAGCCGTGACGGCCATGGCTGCCCACCACGATCAGATCGCAGTTCTGTTCCTTGGCCAGGTGGTGGATCTCCTGGCGCGGTTGGCCGTAAGTGAGGTGGGAGTTTTCCTTGGTCAGTTCCGGGTATTTGATGATCAACCGGTCCAGGCGTTCTTTGGCCTGATCGAACTGTTGTTGTTGCAGTTGGGAAAGGTCCATCGGCACATCGCCGCCAAACGCCATGGCCATGGGCTCGACGATGTGTACCAGTGACAGCTTGGCGCCGTTGGCGATTGCTGAAGCCTGCGCGCGCTTGATCACTGGATCGCACTCTTCGGTCAGGTCGACGGCGACCAGAATATGTGTGTAGGACATGGGGCGTTCCTCCAGGGGACTGCAATAAGTTCAGTATGGCTGCTTTCAAGCGGATGGGGTTGCGTCAGGTCAAATCCGCTCATCTAGAAATTCGGGGGTACTCATATGACGGTCTGGATAGTGGTGTCAATCCTTGTGGTGGTTCTGAGCCCTCTGGCATGGCTACGCCCTTCGCGCCACCAGAGTGGGCGAATGGCCCTGCGAATGGAGGCGCGCCGCATCGGCCTGGCCATGCAATTGGCACCTCAGGAGTGGCCGCACTGGCTCAAGCAAGAGCCCCCGAGCCCCTGTGCGCAATACTGCCGGCCACGACGCGGCAGCACGCCGGCAACCTGGAGTTATTGGCAGTTGGAGCCGGGTGTGTGGGTTAATCAATGGCGTGAAGTCTGCGACGATGAGAAGTTGTTGCCGCATTTTGCAACGCTGCCGGCCAACGTCTACAAGGTCGAGGCCGACAAGCAGATGATTGCCCTGTATTGGGGCGAGAAGGGCGAAGCGAGTGATTTGCTCGCCATTGATGCGCTGCTCAAAGCGCTGGCCTGAAGCGCCTACTGAATTTCAGGCAATAAAAAGCCCGACATCATCATCGGGCTGGAGTTGGCCAGGCAGGCCGGTAATCTGTGCTTGCTGCGTCGGATGTTCATCCGTGCGCGTTATGGTTGCGGCTAGCCTAGCCGGATATCCCGTTCTGTACAGTCTTTTCCCACATCCTTCCTATAATTGATTTCGTGAATATTTGAATATTGGCGAAGCGTGCGCCTATGGTTTGAGTTCTGAAATGACTGGAAAGTCGCGTTTTTCCTAGCCTTTCGAGCGATTGACAATTGCCTGGAATTGGATGAAGGTGGCGTACCCAAATCAAACGGGCGTATGAATTGAGCGTTTGTCTGTCAGACCGCGCGCACATACATCCCGACTATCGCATTGGCGGGTGTGCCTGGCGGATTGGAGTGAGCATTGACCTAAAGGCCAGTGTCCAACCAGAGGCCAGCGTCCAATGTGTACTGTTCAGCTTCCATATCGTGGAGATCAGTTGATGATTTACGAAGGTAAAGCCATCACGGTTAAGGCTCTTGAAAGTGGCATCGTCGAATTGAAATTCGACCTCAAGGGTGAGTCCGTCAACAAGTTCAACCGTCTAACCCTGAATGAACTGCGTCAGGCCGTAGACACCATCAAAGCAGATGCTTCGGTCAAGGGCGTGATCGTCTCCAGCGGCAAGGACGTGTTTATCGTCGGCGCTGACATCACCGAATTCGTCGACAACTTCAAGCTGCCCGATGCCGAGCTGGTGGCTGGCAACCTCGAAGCCAACAAGATTTTCAGCGATTTCGAAGACCTCAACGTACCGACCGTTGCCGCGATCAATGGCATCGCGCTGGGCGGTGGCTTCGAAATGTGCCTGGCCGCAGACTTCCGCGTCATGTCGGCCACCGCCAAAATCGGCCTGCCTGAAGTCAAACTGGGCATCTACCCAGGTTTCGGCGGCACGGTGCGCCTGCCGCGCCTGATCGGGGCCGACAACGCCATCGAGTGGATCGCCGCCGGTAAGGAAAACCGTGCTGAAGACGCGCTGAAAGTCGGTGCCGTCGACGCCGTGGTTGCTCCGGACAAACTGGCCGAAGCCGCACTGAACCTGATCAAGGGCGCCATCAGCGGCGAGTTTGATTACAAGGCCAAGCGTCAGCCGAAGCTGGAAAAACTCAAGCTCAACGCCATCGAACAAATGATGTCGTTCGAAACCGCCAAAGGTTTCGTCGCTGGCCAGGCCGGTCCGAACTACCCGGCGCCGGTTGAAGCGATTAAAACCATCCAGAAAGCTGCGAGCTTCGGTCGCGATAAAGCCCTGGAAGTGGAAGCGGCAGGCTTCGTCAAACTGGCGAAAACCTCGGCTGCCCAAAGCCTGATTGGCCTGTTCCTGAACGATCAGGAACTGAAGAAAAAGGCCAAGGCCTACGACGAAATCGCCAAGGACGTGAAACAGGCTGCCGTACTCGGCGCCGGTATCATGGGCGGCGGTATTGCCTATCAGTCGGCGTCCAAAGGCACGCCGATCCTGATGAAAGACATCAATGAACACGGTATCGAGCAAGGTCTGGCCGAAGCCGCCAAGCTGCTCGTGGGGCGTGTTGATAAAGGTCGCATGACCGCAGCGAAAATGGCTGAAGTACTTAACGGTATTCGTCCTACGCTGTCCTACGGCGATTTCGGCCATGTCGACCTGGTGGTCGAAGCCGTTGTCGAGAACCCGAAGGTCAAGCAGGCGGTACTGGCTGAAGTTGAAGGCCACGTCAAAGACGACACCATCCTGGCCTCGAACACCTCGACCATTTCCATCTCGCTGCTGGCCAAGGCCCTCAAGCGTCCGGAAAACTTCGTCGGCATGCACTTCTTCAACCCGGTGCACATGATGCCGTTGGTGGAAGTGATCCGTGGCGAGAAGTCCAGCGAGCTGGCTATTGCCACCACCGTTGCCTACGCCAAGAAAATGGGCAAGAACCCGATCGTAGTCAACGATTGCCCTGGCTTCCTGGTCAACCGCGTGCTGTTCCCGTACTTCGGTGGTTTCGCCAAGCTGGTGAGCGCCGGTGTTGACTTCGTGCGCATCGACAAAGTCATGGAAAAATTCGGCTGGCCGATGGGCCCGGCGTACCTGATGGACGTGGTCGGCATCGACACCGGCCACCACGGTCGTGACGTGATGGCTGAAGGCTTCCCGGACCGCATGAAAGACGACCGCCGCTCCGCTGTCGATGCTCTCTATGAAGCCAAGCGCCTGGGCCAGAAGAACGGCAAGGGCTTCTACGCCTACGAGACCGACAAGAAGGGCAAGCAGAAAAAAGTCGCCGATCCATCGGTTCACGAAGTGCTCGCACCTGTCATCTACGAACAGCGTGAGGTGTCCGATGAGGACATCATCAACTGGATGATGATCGCCCTGTGCCTGGAAACCGTACGCTGCCTGGAAGACGGTATCGTTGAAACCGCTGCCGAAGCCGATATGGGCTTGGTGTACGGTATTGGTTTCCCTCCATTCCGTGGCGGTGCGCTGCGTTACATCGACTCGATCGGTGTGGCCGAATTCGTTGCCCTGGCTGATCAATACGCTGATCTGGGCCCGCTGTACCACCCGACCGCGAAGCTGCGTGAAATGGCCAAAAATGGCCAGAGCTTCTTCGGTTAAGCGCCCAGACGACTAGAGCGAGAATATTTATGAGCTTGAATCCAAGAGACGTGGTGATTGTCGACTTCGGTCGCACACCGATGGGCCGCTCCAAGGGCGGCATGCACCGCAACACCCGCGCTGAAGACATGTCCGCGCACCTGATCAGCAAATTGCTGGAACGCAACGTCAAGGTCGACCCGAACGAAGTCGAAGACGTAATCTGGGGCTGCGTCAACCAGACCTTGGAGCAGGGCTGGAACATCGCGCGCATGGCCTCGCTGATGACTCAGATCCCGCACACAGCTGCTGGCCAGACCGTGAGCCGCTTGTGCGGTTCGTCCATGAGCGCGCTGCACACCGCCGCCCAGGCGATCATGACTGGCAACGGGGATGTGTTTGTAGTCGGTGGCGTGGAGCACATGGGCCACGTCAGCATGATGCACGGCGTCGATCCAAACCCGCACATGTCGCTCTACGCGGCGAAAGCCTCTGGCATGATGGGCTTGACTGCAGAAATGCTCGGCAAGATGCACGGCATTACCCGCGAAGCCCAGGACGCGTTCGGCTTGCGCTCCCACCAACTCGCCCAAAAGGCGACTGTGGAAGGCAAGTTCAAGGATGAAATCATCCCGATGAACGGTTACGACGAGAACGGCTTTTTGAAACTGTTCGACTACGACGAAACCATTCGTCCGGACACCACCCTGGAAAGCTTGGCGGCCCTGAAGCCGGCATTCAATCCAAAGGGCGGCACCGTGACAGCGGGTACTTCGTCGCAAATCACCGACGGTGCTTCGTGCATGATCGTGATGTCGGCGCAGCGTGCCCAGGACCTGGGCATCCAGCCGCTGGCAGTGATCCGTTCGATGGCAGTGGCGGGTGTGGACCCGGCAATCATGGGCTATGGTCCTGTACCGGCCACACAAAAAGCGTTGAAGCGCGCGGGCCTGACTATCTCCGATATCGATTTCTTCGAGCTCAACGAAGCTTTCGCCGCACAGGCCCTGCCGGTGCTGAAAGATTTGAAAGTACTCGACAAGATGAACGAGAAGGTTAACCTGCACGGCGGTGCGATTGCCCTGGGCCACCCATTCGGTTGTTCCGGTGCGCGTATTTCCGGCACTTTGCTTAACGTGATGAAGCAAAATGGCGGTAACCTTGGGGTTGCAACCATGTGCATTGGTCTCGGCCAAGGCATTTCCACCGTCTTCGAACGCGTCTAAGCGTTGAGTTGACGGAAGCCGGGGCCAAGTGCCCCGGTTTTTGTTTTTTGGAATTTTTAATATTTTTTTTCAACAAATTTTGTAAGGGGGCCAGAGCATGAAAGTCGAACCAGGGCTCTACCAACATTATAAAGGTCCGCAGTACCGCGTTTTCAGCGTGGCACGGCATTCCGAGACCGAAGAAGAAGTGGTGTTCTACCAAGCACTGTATGGCGATTACGGCTTTTGGGTGCGTCCCTTGAGCATGTTCCTGGAGACCGTCGAAGTTGACGGCGAGCAGGTCCCGCGCTTTGCTTTGGTCCAGGCCGAACCCAGTCTTTTTTCAGGGCAATAACGGCAGGCGGCGCAGAATGCTGCGCTTGACCTCACCTTGTTGCCACTATATATAGCGTTGCCGCGTCAGGCGCCAACCGCCTTTCACTTCTCGAATTCAGGAATTTTCCGATCCATGGGCAAATCGCTGGTCATTGTGGAATCCCCGGCTAAGGCCAAGACCATCAACAAGTACTTGGGTAACGAGTACGTGGTGAAGTCGAGTATCGGCCATATCCGAGACCTGCCCACCAGCGGTTCGGCTAGCGCCAGCAAGGAGCCTGCCGCCAAGCGCGGCAAGGCAGCTGCGGGCGAAGGTCCGGTGCTCACGCCTAAAGAGAAAGCGCGCAAGCAGCTAGTCTCGCGCATGGGTGTGGACCCGGATCATGGCTGGAAGGCCAAGTACGAAATCCTTCCGGGCAAGGAAAAGGTCATCGAAGAGCTGCGCCGGCTCGCCAAAGATGCCGACACCATCTATCTCGCGACGGACTTGGACCGCGAAGGGGAAGCCATTGCCTGGCACCTGCGGGAAGCCATTGGCGGTGACGACAGCCGCTACAAGCGTGTGGTGTTCAACGAAATCACCAAGAAAGCCATTCAGGAAGCCTTCTCCAAGCCGGGCGAGCTCGATATCGATCGTGTTAACGCGCAGCAGGCCCGTCGGTTCCTCGACCGCGTCGTGGGTTACATGGTCTCGCCGCTGCTATGGGCCAAGATCGCCCGTGGCCTGTCCGCCGGTCGTGTGCAATCGGTAGCGGTCAAGCTGGTGGTGGAGCGTGAGCGTGAGATCCGTGCGTTCAACCCTGAAGAGTATTGGGAAGTCCACGCCGACCTGGGCACTGCCAAGGGCAACAACGTGCGCTTTGAAGTGGCCCGCGAGAAAGGTGAAGCCTTCAAGCCGCTGAACGAAGCTCAGGCCATGGCCGCGCTGGAAAAGCTCAAGGCCTCCAGCTACAGCATCGTCAAGCGCGAAGACAAGCCGACCAGCAGCAAACCGTCGGCACCGTTCATCACCTCCACCCTGCAGCAGGCCGCGAGCAACCGCCTGGGCTTCGGCGTGAAGAAAACCATGATGATGGCCCAGCGTCTGTACGAAGCCGGCTACATCACTTATATGCGTACTGACTCCACCAACCTGTCGCAAGACGCGGTGGCAATGGCGCGTACCTATATTGAAAGCGAATTCGGCAATAAGTACCTGCCGGAGAAGCCGAACGTCTACAGCAGCAAAGAAGGCGCCCAGGAGGCTCACGAAGCGATTCGTCCTTCCGATGCCAACACCGAGCCAAGCAAGCTGAGTGGCATGGAGCGCGACGCTGAGCGCCTCTACGAGCTGATCTGGCGCCAGTTCCTCGCTTGCCAGATGCTGCCGGCGCAATATCTGTCGACAACCGTCAGCGTGGGTGCTGGCGACTTCGAACTACGTGCCAAGGGCCGTATCCTCAAGTTCGATGGCTACACCCGCGTGATGCCGCAAATCGCCAAGCCTGGTGACGATGATGTACTGCCGGACATGGCCCAGGGCGATACGTTGAAGCTGATCAAGCTCGACCCGTCCCAACACTTCACCAAGCCACCGGCGCGTTACTCGGAAGCCAGCCTGGTCAAGGAAATGGAAAAGCGCGGTATCGGTCGTCCATCGACCTACGCGGCGATCATCTCCACCATCCAGGACCGTGGTTACGTAGCGCTGCACAACCGTCGGTTCTATTCGGAAAAGATGGGCGACATCGTTACAGAGCGTCTGTCCGAGAGCTTCTCCAACCTGATGGATTACGGCTTTACCGCCGGCATGGAAGAGAACCTCGATGACGTGGCCCAAGGTGAGCGCGACTGGAAAAATGTACTCGACGAGTTCTACGGCGACTTCAAGAAGAAACTCGAAGTAGCTGAGAGCCCTGAGAGCGGCATGCGTGCCAACCAGCCGGTTATGACCGATATCCCGTGTCAGACGTGCGGCCGCCCGATGCAGATTCGTACGGCATCCACCGGCGTGTTCCTTGGTTGCTCGGGCTACAGCTTGCCGCCGAAAGAACGCTGCAAGGCCACGGTCAATCTGGTGCCGGGTGATGAAATCGCCGCCGATGACGAAGGTGAGTCCGAGTCGCTGGTCTTGCGTGGCAAGCACCGCTGCCCGATCTGCAGCACGGCTATGGACGCCTATCTGCTGGACGAGAAGCACAAGCTGCACATCTGCGGTAACAACCCGGATTGCAACGGCTACGAGATTGAAGAGGGCACCTACCGCATCAAGGGCTACGAAGGGCCGAGCCTGGAATGCGACAAGTGCGGCAGCGAGATGCAGCTCAAGACGGGTCGTTTCGGCAAGTTCTTCGGTTGCACCAATCCGACCTGCAAGAACACTCGCAAACTGCTGAAAAGCGGTGATGCGGCGCCGCCGAAGATGGATCCGGTGAAGATGCCGGAGCTCAAGTGCGAGAAGGTCAACGATACCTACATCCTGCGTGATGGCGCTTCGGGGTTGTTCCTGGCGGCAAGCCAGTTCCCGAAAAACCGCGAGACCCGCGCGCCGTTGGTGCTGGAAATCGTTCCGCACAAGGACGAGATCGATCCGAAGTACCACTTCCTGTGTGAAGCGCCGAAGAAGGACCCGGATGGTCGTCCAGCCGTGATCCGCTATAGCCGCAAGACCAAGGAGCAGTACGTACAGACCGAAGTAGACGGCAAGCCTACCGGCTGGAAAGCGTTCTACGACGGCGGCAAGTGGAAGGTCGAAGACAAGCGCCAAGGCGCTTGAACGACTAATTTGCGATAGACAAAGGCCGCCTGTATGGGCGGCCTTTTTTTGCGCTTGCAGCGGGCTCGGTTGATCCGTGACACTGTTAAGCCAGCATCGCGCCTCATTCGTTGTGGAGATTGCCGTCATGGCCAACGAACTCTATACCCGTACCAATCAGAAAATTTACTTCGCGGGTTTGTCCCTGGAAGCCCTTGGTCGTGCCGAGGAAGGGAAGGAGATGAATGCTATCGCGCTGGTTCAGGCGGGGCGTGAAGCAGCCTTATTCCACCTGTACGGCGCCTTGCTGGGCCTGTGCCATGAAATCGCCGGGTTCTACCGCTTGCCCCAGGCCGGTTCGCCCCGTGCGGAAATGATCATGAGCCGTGAAGTGCTGGAGACCATGGCGATTCCTGAGCTGGCGGAACTGGTAGAGATGGCCCAGAGCCCAGACAGCTGGGTGGCGCGCCTGCTCAAGGCCCATGCCGATATGTTTCAGCCGCCGCGTGTTCCCCATGTGCCTAAGGGTGACGTGAGGCAACCATTGATCTTGGCAGTTGCGCTGGAGGAGGACGAGCCTAAGTCGTTGAGCCGGGAGGAGTTGGAGGGCTGGCGACAGGAGCTGAAGAAGATGGCGCTGCGCTTTCGTGAGGGCCTGAACGAGTGCTAAACCCCGAGTAGGTTTAGAAAGCACCGTTCATCAAGCTGTAAAGAAACCTCCCTAGATCCTCAGCGAGGCTGGGTGGATGACTGATATAATCCCGGCCTTTCGTGGAGAACAGACTTTTATGCCGACGTCCTTTCTGGAAATTGTTGAGTTGCCTGACGGCCGAATCGAGCTGCGTCGGGCTGAGGACGAGGGTTCTCTGGTTATTCTGGACTTTTCAGAGGACGCAAAAGCGTTCCTGCAAGGCCAGCACGTGGAAGTGGCAAAAGCCATGTTGAGCGTAGGTGTGCAGATGGCTGGTCGCCTGGCGGAAGGCGAGCCGGAGAAAGAGGATGGGTCGCGGGTTCTTCACTGAGTCTGTGCCGAGCGCTGCTTATTGCGAGCGGATTTTTTGATGAGTGTACTTGTTGTGGTGAGCGGGCTTGCCCCGCTCTGGGTTGCTAAGCAGCCCTAAAACCAGGCGCCGTGGATTATCCGATATACCGCATCAATCTATTCAGGGCCGCTTCGCAGCCCAGCGCGGGGCAAGCTCGCTCGCCACAGAAGTTCGCTAAGCATAATGAGCATGCTCACTACAATCAGCCCTCTTCGCGCCCTCATCAAACCCAGCTTTTTATCCCAATCTAATATTCAAACTCTGTGCATCACCCGTGCGTGCGGCACTGATCAATTGCTGCTTGGCCGACGCATTCAGCGGATTCAACCAGCTCACCACCGTATGGCTACGACCCAGGCGCAACGCTTCGCATGTCAACTGCTGGGCACTTTGCGCGCCGCGCGGTTGCAGTAACAGGATGCGCTCACGATTGAGGCCGGCGTCCCGCAGCCAGGCCTGTGTAAGGCTGGCGGGCGGGGCAATCAGGGTCAACCAGCGTGCATCCTGATCTTCGCTCAGATCACGCAGGATAGGTGCCAATAGGCTCAGGCAGCTCCCGGCCGCACCGCGCAACGACAGTTCACTGAACGCCTCGGGTTCAGCGCTCCAGGGCGCCTCTACCGTTTCCTTGAGGATGGGCGCAAGGGGTTGAGCCATAAAGGCCTCGAACAGCGACAGTTGTGTGTGTTGTGGGGTGTGTACGAGCTGCATGATGCCTCCTTTAGCGGCGAATGACGCCGACGCTCAAGCCTTCGATCACCAGGTCCTGATCTTTCAGGTTTACTTCAATCGGGGCGAACTCAGGGTTCTCGGCCAGGAGCCAGACCTTGCTGCCTTCGCGCTTGAAGCGTTTTACGGTGACTTCATCGCCGATGCGGGCGACGACGATCTGGCCATTACGGGCTTCGCGGGTGGTGTGGACGGCTAGCAGGTCGCCGTCAAAGATGCCCACGTCTTTCATGCTCATGCCGTGCACCCGCAACAGGTAGTCGGCACGCGGATGGAAAAAAGTCGGGTTGATGTTGCAGGATTCCTCGACGTGCTGTTGTGCCAGGATCGGCGCACCAGCGGCAACGCGGCCAATGATCGGCAGTGTCGATTCGTCGGCCTTGGCTTCGAAGCCAGGGATGCGAATACCGCGCGAGGCACCGGGGGTCATCTCGATCGCACCTTTGCGGGCGAGTGCCTTGAGGTGTTCTTCGGCGGCGTTGGGGGACTTGAACCCCAGTTCCAGCGCAATCTCAGCTCGTGTCGGCGGGTAGCCGTTGTCATCGAGGCAGCGCTTGATAAAAGCCAGAATCTCAGCTTGGCGTGGCGTCAGTTTTAGCATGTTGATCGCTCTGTCTTTTTATACAGTGACTGGGATTATATACAGTGAACTGCACTTGGCAATCATCCTTTTCTGTGGCTCCGCTGGACGGTCATTCGCCATCCTTCCTACAACGCAGGTATGGCACTGCCTACAGACCTGAAGGGATGTGATTAAATAGCGATGAAATAGATGACTGACCGGCCGGAAAGCGAACCCGCAGGCTTGACAAGACACACCCTGAAACGTATGTTTCAAACAAGTGTTTGTCAGGCGGAGTAGTCATGGCCCAGTCGGAAACCGTTGAACGCATTCTCGATGCTGCCGAGCAATTGTTCGCGGAAAAAGGATTTGCTGAAACTTCATTGCGGCTGATCACTAGCAAGGCAGGGGTCAACCTCGCCGCTGTGAACTACCATTTCGGCTCGAAAAAAGCCCTGATCCAGGCGGTGTTCTCTCGCTTCCTGGGGCCGTTTTGCGCAAGTCTCGATCGTGAGCTAGAGCGCCGTCAGGCGAAGGCCGACAACAAGCCCAGCTTGGAAGAGCTGCTGGAGATCCTCGTCGAGCAAGCTCTGGTGGTCCAACCTCGCAGTGGCAACGACCTATCGATTTTCATGCGCCTGTTGGGCCTGGCTTTCAGCCAAAGCCAGGGCCACTTGCGGCGTTACCTGGAAGACATGTACGGCAAGGTGTTCCGCCGCTATATGTTGCTGGTCAACGAAGCGGCGCCGCGTATCCCGCCTATCGAACTGTTCTGGCGCGTGCATTTCATGCTGGGTGCGGCGGCGTTCAGCATGTCGGGCATCAAG
Source organism: Pseudomonas sivasensis (assembly GCF_052938085.1). Lineage (NCBI taxonomy): Bacteria > Pseudomonadati > Pseudomonadota > Gammaproteobacteria > Pseudomonadales > Pseudomonadaceae > Pseudomonas > Pseudomonas sivasensis. Next base: position 4,541,465 of record NZ_CP176442.1, on the reverse strand, counting down.
GCACTGCGTGCGATTGCCGAGACCGATTTCGGCGTCAACACCTCCATCGAACAGGTCATGCGCCTGATGGTGCCGTTCCTCGCCGCCGGCATGCGCGCCGAAACCGGTGTGACCGATCCGGGCATGGCCGCTGCCCAGTTGCGTCCACGCAGCAAAACTGCGCCGGTTCCTGCCAAGGTTTGACTACGCCGGGTGTGCGCGGCTGCTTGCATCCGCTAAGCTAGCCGCCATGCCGAATTCAGCTATTTACTCGCAACCCGTTGTGCTTGCCGCGCGTATCGCGCGAAGCAAGTGCACCGGGTTGTGTGCGTTATTTAAGGAAGGTTTATGACTGCTGCCGTGCAAGGTTCTTTGATGGTCGACGTTGCCGGTACCTGGCTGACGGCCGAGGATCGCCACCTGTTGCGTCAGCCTGAAGTGGGTGGCCTGATTATTTTTGCGCGCAATATCGAGCATCCGCGCCAAGTGCGTGAACTGAGCGCGGCGATTCGCGCAGTGCGCCCGGATTTGCTGCTGGCCGTCGATCAGGAAGGCGGTCGTGTACAGCGTTTGCGCCAAGGCTTCGTGCGCCTGCCGGCTATGCGTGCGCTGGCGGATAACCCCAACGCTGAATACCTGGCCGAGCAGTGCGGTTGGATAATGGCCACCGAAGTGTTGGCTGTCGGCCTGGATTTAAGCTTCGCCCCGGTGCTGGACTTGGACTACCAACGCAGCGCGGTGGTTGGCACCCGTTCCTTTGAGGGCGACCCCGAGCGTGCTGCGGTGCTCGCAGGTGCCTTTATTCGTGGCATGAACAGCGCTGGCATGGCTGCGACCGGCAAACACTTCCCTGGACATGGTTGGGCAGAGGCTGATTCCCACGTCGCCATTCCCAATGACGAACGTAGCCTGGAACAGATTCGCGCCAATGATCTGGTGCCTTTCGCACGTCTGAGCAAGCAATTGGCGGCGGTGATGCCGGCTCACGTCATCTACCCGCAAGTCGACGCCCAGCCTGCTGGTTTCTCGCGCCGTTGGTTGCAGGACATCCTGCGCGGCGAGCTGCAATTTGACGGGGTGATTTTCAGTGATGACCTGTCCATGGCCGGTGCCCATGTGGTCGGCGATGCGGCCAGTCGTATCGAAGCGGCATTGACGGCCGGCTGTGACATGGGGCTGGTGTGCAATGACCGTGCTGCTGCGGAGCTTGCCCTCACTGCGGCGCAGCGGATGAAAGTCACTCCATCGCCCCGAATTGCGCACATGCGTGGTAAGGCGATTGCTTCGACCGATTACAAGCAGGATCCGCGTTGGTTGGCGGCGCTCACTGCGTTGCGAAAGGCTCAGTTGATCGGCTGAACATCGCTGCGAGGCCATCGCAGGCAAGTCAGCTCTCACAGGGTGTTCATTCCGGGTGTGTGGCTTGCCTACCAAACAATCTAACGGTCAGCGCTTCTCTTGCTTATCAGGCAGCGGCGCAAACAACGCTTCAATTTCCTCATTGCCCAACTGCCAATCCCCGGTGGTTCGTCCATCCAGCACACCCGCCGCCAGGTCGGATTTTTCCTTCTGCAGGTGCTGGATTTTCTCTTCCACCGTCCCTCGGGCAATCAGCTTATAGACAAATACCGGCTTCTCCTGCCCGATGCGATACGCACGGTCAGTGGCCTGGTTTTCCGTCGCCGGGTTCCACCACGGATCGTAGTGGATCACGGTATCGGCTTCCGTCAGGTTAAGCCCCACGCCACCGGCCTTCAGGCTTATCAGAAAAATCTGCAACTTGCCGCTCTGGAAGTCCTTCACCGGCGTGCGCCGATCCCGGGTCTGGCCGGTGAGCAGCGCGTAGGCAATGCCGCGTTTTTTCAGTTCGACCTCGATCAGGCTCAGCATTGAGGTGAACTGGGAAAACAGCAGGATCCGGCGACCTTCGGCAAACAACTCGTCGAGCATTTCCAGCAGGCTGTCGAGCTTGCCCGAGCTGCTGCCGCGGGCAGGCAGAGTGGCGTCGTTGACCAAGCGTAGATCGCAGCAGACCTGTCGCAGCTTGAGCAGCGCTTCAAGGATGATGATCTGGCTGCGCGCCACGCCCTTGCGGGTGATCTCGTCGCGGACCTTTTTATCCATGGCCAGGCGCATGGTTTCGTACACGTCGCGCTGGGCCTCGTTGAGGTCGACCCAGTGGATGATTTCGGTCTTGGGTGGCAACTCCGTCGCCACTTGTTCCTTGGTTCGGCGCAGCAGGAAGGGTTTTATCCGGCCGTTGAGGTGCTGCAATCGCACCTCACTGGCGCGCTTTTCGATGGGCACGCGGTAATCACGGTTGAAGCTTTTTACGTCGCCCAACCAGCCTGGCAGCAGGAAGTGGAACAGTGACCACAGCTCGCCCAGATGATTTTCCAAGGGCGTTCCGCTTAGGCACAGGCGCTGCCGAGCATTCAGCTCGCGCGCCGCTTGGGCCGCCTTGCTGGAGGGATTCTTGATGTACTGGGCTTCATCCAGGATCAGTACGTGCAAGGGCAGGGCGGCGAGGTGGTCGATATCCTTGGGTAACAGGGCGTAGGTAGTGAGCAGGAGATCGTAGTCCTGCAGGTTGGCGAAGTGCTTCTTGCGACCCGCGCCGTACAGCGCCAATACCTTGAGTTGCGGTGTGAAGTGCGCGGCTTCGTCGAGCCAGTTAGGGATGAGGCTGGTGGGCATCACCACCATGCAGGGCCGGTCCAGGCGTCCGGCGATCTTTTCGCTGAGCAGATGCGCCAGGGTCTGCAGGGTTTTACCCAGGCCCATGTCATCCGCAAGGATCCCGCCGACGTCCAATTGGCGCAGCGACTGCATCCAGCTCAGGCCTTCCAACTGATACGGGCGCAACGTCGCGTTCAAACCCTCGGGCGCCGCACAGGTGAAGTCCTTGATATCCCTCAGGCGTTGGGCAAAGTTGCGGATCTTCTCGCCGCCTTCCCATTGCAGTGTCAGGTCTTCCAGCGGGTTCAACCGAATTGCATCGGCCTTGGCCAAACGCAGCGTGGTGGTGCCAGGGTCCTGTAGGTAAAACTCGCCAAGCGTTGCCAGAACCGGTTTCAGGCGGCCGTAAGGTAATGCCACTTGTAGTGGGCCGTGGCCGTTGGGCAGGCCGGGGATATTCACCAGGATCAGTTCGTCATCGCGGCGCCGAGCGAGTTTCTCCGGGTTGAGGATCTCGGTGTGGGAGCGCATCAGATTCAGCAGGATCGGCAATAGGCTCAGCCGCTCTCCGTTGACGATGATGCCCAGTTCCAGGTCAAACCAATCGCGCTCAGGCCCGTCATCGACAGTGGCGTACCAGTCGTCCACCGGGCTCAGGTCGAAACCGAAATCCTCATCGATCTGCAATTCCCAGCCTTCGGCGCGCAGGGTGGGTGAGACGTTAAGGGTGAAGTTCAGCCAGGCGCTGTCATTGACCATTTCGAAGAGCTCGCCAGCGCTTTCCGGCAGTGCCTTGCTCTGGCGGGTGGCGATCTTGAAACCAAGCAGGCGCAGTCGTTCACGAAAGGGTTGTTCCAGCTCCGGATGGCGCTTGATGCGCAGGCTCTGGGTTTCCTGGCGCACGATGATGTCGGCGTTCTTTTGCCCGCTGACATAGTTGCCCAAGTAATTGAACGAGAGCGCGGCACGGTGCTGGATATAGCGCTGCATCTTGCCATTGCGCGGTTCGAACGCACTGAACTCGACACTCGCCAGCCACAGGCGCGGGACCGGCAGCACGTCCTCCATCACCACCTGCGGCAACACCACACGGTTATCCAGTACGGCCTGGAGTTTTTCCAGCAATTCGGCGTCCTGGGCGGCTGCCGGATACGCCAGTGTTTCCTGGACCTTGAGCAAAACTGCAGCGATGTGTTTGCAATTGGTGTGCACCGGGCAGGTGCAGCGGCTGTCTACCAGAATCAGCGAGCCCTTGGCCGATTCGCGCAGCGAGATGGTTTGTCGGTAAACGTTGCCGCCCGAGCCTTCGCAACTGGCGATGATAGTGCTGTCACCGGATTCGACGATGCGCACCCGGTTCTCCAGCGCGTAACGTCGCCCGCGCTCCAGGCTCTGCTCTTTGAAGCGATTGGCCCACGAAGGGGCCAGGGGTTTGGTCAGCGACGATGTCAGGGGCATGGCGCTGGATCAGTCCTGAATGTCGGGCGGTGGTGCGCTGGGTGGCTTGGCGGTCAGCGAAGTGATCTTGATCAGCAGTGCCAGGTGGCCGCCGTCCAGATAGTTGAGTTGGTTGTTCTTGGTGCGCACGTCGGTCTGGTTCAGGTGCTCGCTGGCAATCACGCTGCCCTTGCTGTCGAACTGGTTGATCCAGAATTGCGCATCGATATCGGTAAAGCGCCCCAGTTGCAGGTTCAGCGTGCCCTCGATAGGGAACTGGCCGAACTGCTCCTCGCCGTCGGTGATCGCGATTTTGACCGGCTGTTCACCGAGGTTCTGTTCCCATGCCTTGTGCGCCAACACGGTGTAACTGTTATCGGCCCTGAGCTTGTCGACGATATTGTTCAGGCGCGGCGGGCTCATCTTGTCGCCCAGGCGCACAGCCCCTGCATCCCAGTTTTCCGGCGCGGCGCGGCTGTTGATCACCGGCTCCGCGTTTTGGCGCACCAGGATCATTTCTACCTGGTAAGGGCTGTCGGCAAATGCCGAAGGCGCCAGTACCACCAACAACAAGCTCAAAATGCGGAACAGGCGCATTGGGGCGTCCTTCAAACAGATTTCGGGATGAGGCGCTCAAACAGCGCCTCCAGGGTATTAAAGCGTTCTTCGGCACGTTCCATTGGCACCATGAATTTGAACAGCGTAGCCCCTTCGAACTTATAGCGGTTGGGTTGGCCCTGGATCAGCTTGATCAGCACCAACGGGTCTACCGGCGTTTGCGCTTCGAACTCGATGCGTCCGCCCTGTGGCCCTGCGTCGACTTTCTTAATACCCAGCTGCTCGGCCTGCAATTTAAGCAAGGTCAGGCGCACCAGGTTCTTGGTCGGTTCCGGCAGCAGGCCGAAGCGGTCGATCATTTCAACCTGCAAATCCTTGAGGCCTTCTTCGTCGGTGGCCGAGGCGATGCGTTTGTACAGGATCAACCGTGCGTGCACATCCGGCAGGTAATCTTCGGGAATCAAGGCCGGCAAGCGCAGGTTGATTTCCGGGCCGCCGCCCAGGGGTTGATCGAGGTTCGGCTGCTCGCCCTTGCGGATGGCTTTCACCGCGCGTTCAAGCATCTCCATATACAAGGTGAAGCCGACGGCCTGTATCTGCCCGCTCTGGCCGTCGCCCAGCAGTTCGCCGGCGCCACGGATTTCCAGGTCGTTGGTGGCCAGCACAAATCCGGCGCCCAGGTCCTGGGTGTTAGCAATGGCTTCCAGGCGCTTCTCGGCGTCGGAAGTGATCTGTTGGCGCGGCGGAGTCAGCAGGTAGGCGTAAGCTTGGTGGTGGCTACGGCCGACGCGGCCACGCAGTTGGTGCAACTGCGCCAGGCCGAACTTATCAGCGCGCTCGATGATGATGGTATTGGCGCTCGGTACGTCGATGCCAGTCTCGATGATGGTCGAGGCGATCAGTACGTTGAAGCGCTTGTGGTAGAAGTCGCTCATCACCTGTTCGAGTTCACGCTCGCGCATCTGACCGTGGCCGATGGCGATGCGTGCTTCCGGTACCAGTTCGGCGAGGTCGGCGGCGCATTTCTCGATGGTTTTTACGTCGTTGTGCAGGTAGTACACCTGGCCACCACGGAGCAGTTCACGCAGCAGTGCTTCTTTGACCGTGCTTTTGTTCTGCTCCATCACGAAGGTGCGCACCGACAGCCGGCGTGCCGGCGGTGTGGCGATGATCGACAGGTCGCGCATGCCCGACACCGCCATGTTCAGGGTGCGGGGGATCGGCGTCGCAGTGAGCGTAAGAATGTCGACTTCGCTGCGCAGGGCCTTGAGCTGTTCCTTTTGACGCACGCCGAAGCGGTGTTCTTCGTCGATGATCACCAAACCCAGGTTCTTGATCTTCACATCGTCCGACAGCAGCTTGTGCGTGCCGATCACGATGTCGATCTTGCCTTCGGCCAGGTCGGCGATCGCGGCGTTCACTTCCTTGGCGGACTTGAAGCGGCTCATCACTTCGACGGTCACCGGCCAGTCGGCAAAGCGGTCGCGGAAGCTGTTGTAGTGCTGCTGGGCGAGCAGTGTGGTCGGGACCAGGATCGCAACTTGTCGGCCGCCGTGGACGGCAATGAAGGCTGCGCGCATCGCCACTTCGGTCTTGCCGAAACCCACGTCGCCGCACACCAGGCGGTCCATCGGCTTTGGCGCGAGCATATCGGCGCGCACGGCTTCGATGGTGGTTTGCTGGTCCGGCGTTTCTTCGAAGGCAAAGCCGGCGCTGAAGGTGGCGTAGTCGGCTTTTGGGTCGGCAAAGGCATAGCCTTCGCGGGCGGCGCGACGGGCGTAAATGTCGAGCAGTTCAGCGGCGACATCGCGCACCTGTTCGGCGGCCTTGCGCTTGGCTTTCTGCCACGTCTCGGACCCCAGGCGGTGCAACGGCGCCAGTGCGTCGTCGCTGCCGGTGTAGCGGGCGATCAGGTGCAGGCTGGCAACCGGCACATAGAGCTTCGCGCCCTCGGCGTACTCCATGGTGAGGAATTCGGCGGCCTGGTTATCGATCTCCAGCGTCTGCAGACCGAGGTAGCGACCCACGCCGTGGTCGATATGCACCACCGGCGCGCCTTCGCGCAGCTCGGTGAGGTTCTTGATCACGGCGTCGTTGTTGGCGTCGGCGCGTTTTTCGCGACGGCGCCGCTGCATCACGCGCTGGCCGAACAGGGGGCTCTCGGCGATCAGTGCCAGGGCCGGATCATCCAGAAGCAGGCCTTCGTCGAGCGGTGCGATGGTGATCGCCAGGCGTTCTTTGCTTTTTACAAAGTCCGGCCAACTGTCGACGGTTTTTGGCCGCAGTTTCAGACGTTCCAACAACTCCAGCAGCACTTCACGACGGCCGGCGGATTCGGCGGTAAACAGCACGCGGCCGGGGAAGTCGCCGAGGAAGTTGGACAAAGCCTCCAGGGGCTGCGTGGCTTTGGCTTGAATCGCCAAATCCGGCAGCGTTCCGGCTGGGAAGCGTTCGCGGCCGCTGCCGGCGTCCACGTCCTGCTGGCTGGCGACAACGCGCGGCCAGTTTTTCAGGCGCGCGAAACAGTCTTCCACCGGCAGGAACAGCTCGGCGGGTGGCAATAAAGGACGGGACGGGTCGACGCGGCGCTCTTCGTAGCGGTTGCGCACGTCGTTCCAGAAGTTTTCCGCGGCTTGCTCGATACCCGGCAGCGAGAACACCTGGGTGTCCTGGGGCAGGTAATCGAACAGCGTGGAGGTTTCGTCGAAAAAGAGCGGCAGGTAGTACTCGATACCGGCGGGGGTAATCCCACTGCTCAAGTCCTGGAAGATCGGGCAGCGACGGAAGTCGACATCGAAGCGCTCTCGGAAGCGCGCCTTGAAGCGGGTCACCGCGTCTTTTTGCAGCGGGAATTCCCGCGCGGGTAGCAGTTTGACCGAGTCGACCTTGTCTATAGAGCGCTGGTTCTCCGGATCGAAGGTGCGCAGGGTTTCGATTTCGTCATCGAACAGGTCGATGCGGTACGGCAACTTGCTGCCCATCGGGAACAGGTCAATCAGGGCGCCGCGCACCGCGAATTCACCGTGCTCATACACCGTGTCGACGCAGCGGTAGCCACTGGCTTCCAGGCGCGTGCGCATTTGTTCCACATCGAGTTTCTGGCCGATATCCAGCACCAGGCTGCTGCCCAGCAGGAACTTGGTCGGTGCCAGACGGTGCAGGGCCGTTGTGATCGGCACCACGAGCACACCGTGGGCCAGTTCCGGCAAGCGGTACAGGCTGGCGATGCGCTGGGAAATGATGTCCTGGTGCGGCGAGAACAGGTCGTAGGGCAGGGTTTCCCAGTCGGGAAAATGCAGCACCGGCAAATCGGGGGCGAAGAAGCTCAGCTCCTGCTCCAACCGTTCGGCGCTTTGGCTGTCGGCGGTGAGCAGCAGGGTAAAGCGCTTGGCTGCGCTGGCAGCCTCGGCAATGGCCAGGCTCAGGGCGGCACCGGGCAGGTTGCCCCAGTGCTGTTTACCTGCCGCGGCAGGGAGTAGCGGTAGACGCAGAACGGGCACGGAAGGTTGAGCTCCAAGCGTTGCGACAAAGTCGGTAATTGTAACGGCCCGAGGTGCCGCCTGTCAGTTGCTGACTGAGCCTATTACGGTTTGTAGGAAATGTAGTGGCTAAGACAAACAATGGCGTGTTTTGACTCAATATGTAGTGCCAAAAAGCGTGAATGTTTAGGAGGGTTACGGACAAGTCGGCCGACTCGTTGAACTAGTGGCCTTCTGGAACCCGCGTATTTACTGGGCTGCAGCGGGGCGGTATTTTTTAGCAAGGACTTTTTGTTGCCTGGCGCGCATTGCGACGAGGACAGTCGGGCGGCATAATGTAGCCCCTTTTTTCAGCCCCTACATGTGGAAGGTTCCCGTGACTCAGAAGCCCGACCAGTGTCTTGGTGAATGGATCGACCGTGAAGCACTCGCAGAAGCGATGATCCCGCTTATCGGTCAGCTGTACCGCAATAACAATGTGGTGAGCTCGATCTATGGCCGCAGCCTGATCAACCAGTCCGTCATCGCGATTCTCAAGGCGCACCGTTTTGCGCGCCATCGCTCTGCCGACGACAGCGAACTCTCCGTCCACGAAACATTCCCACTGCTCAAGGCCATGAGCGAGCTCAAGCTCGGTGCGGCCTCGGTAGATCTGGGCAAGTTGGCGTACAAATTCCGCAAAGAAGGCGCGGGCCGCACTGCCGAGCAGTTCGTGCGTGAAGAAATGGCCGATGTGGTTGGCCAGCAAAACGCCGCTGCCCGTAAAGGCACTGATGTGGTTCTGTACGGCTTCGGTCGTATCGGCCGCCTGCTGGCACGCATCCTGATCGAAAAAACCGGTGGCGGCGACGGCCTGCGCCTGCGTGCCATTGTCGTGCGCAAAGGCGCCGACAACGACCTGACCAAACGCGCCAGCCTGCTGCGTCGCGATTCGGTACACGGTCCGTTCAACGGCACCATCGTCATCGATGAAGAAAACAACACCATCACCGCCAACGGTAACCTGATCCAGGTGATCTACGCGAAGAACCCGTCTGAGGTGGATTACACCCAGTACGGCATCAAGGACGCTCTGCTGGTGGATAACACCGGCGTATGGCGTGATGCCGAAGGCCTGGGCCAGCATCTGGCCTGCCCGGGTGTCGACCGTGTTGTTCTGACCGCGCCTGGCAAAGGCAAGCTGAAGAACATCGTGCACGGCATCAACCACGGTGAAATCACTGCTGACGACAAGATTGTGTCCGCCGCTTCCTGCACCACCAATGCCATCGTGCCGGTTCTGAAAGCTGTGAACGACAAGTTCGGCATCGTTAACGGCCACGTTGAAACCGTTCACTCGTACACCAACGACCAGAACCTGATCGACAACTTCCACAAAGGCGATCGCCGTGGTCGTAGCGCCGCGCTGAACATGGTTATCACCGAGACCGGTGCTGCCACCGCTGCTGCCAAAGCTTTGCCTGAGCTGGCCGGCAAGCTGACCGGTAACGCGATCCGTGTGCCGACGCCTAACGTGTCGATGGCGATTCTCAACCTGAACCTTGAGAAAGCCGCCACCCGTGAAGAGATGAACGAGTACCTGCGCTACATGGCGCTGCACTCCGATCTGCACAAGCAAATCGACTACGTCAATTCCCAGGAAGTGGTGTCCACCGACTTCGTTGGCTCGCGCCACGCCGGTGTGGTGGACGCGGAAGCGACCATTACCCAGGACAACCGTGTTGTGCTGTACGTGTGGTACGACAACGAGTTCGGCTACAGCTGCCAGGTGGTTCGCGTGATGGAAGACATGGCTGGGGTTAACCCGCCTGCGTTTCCGCGCTAAGCCTCTGCGTTGAATGAAAAAGCCCCGACTGGTTCGGGGCTTTTTTATGGCTGCAGGTTGTGTGTTGTCGATCAGGGCCTCATCGGGAGCAAGCTCTCTCCCATATTTGAATGTACTCACAAGTCGACATGTGGGAGGGGGCTTGCCCCCGATAGCGGTCGCATCAGTGGATGCATACCCCACGGCAGGCCATTTTCATTTCAACAATTTGCCGCGCAACTCATCAGACAGCCCTTTGGGCGCCAGCCAGATACCCAGGTAGGCCCTGGCCAGTGCCTCATTGCGGCTGCTGAACACCACTTGGCCATTGATCTCAAGGTTCAAGCCGCGCCCTGGATGAAAGTCCAAGGCATATCGATCACCTTTGCGTATGTTGCGAAAGCTGGCATGCAGTTGATCCAGCTCGGGCTTCAAGCGTGCGCTGGCTTGCTGGCGCTCCAGCGTAGCGGTGGCGGCCTTGATTACGTCGGAGCGGTCGATGTCGCGATAGTAATAAAGCACCAGGCGCAGCGCCTTTTGCTGGTCCCAGGCCTGTCTGGCGCTCAGCGTCGCCGGGGCATATAGCGCCGCCGCGTACACGTCCGCCCAGAGGTACGTGAGCACCGCCTGGTTTTTCAGGACCAGTTCCTGGGACTGTGCCGGGAAATCGGCCTGCTTCAATCGATCCGCCTCATTAGCATGCGCCGTGATCGACAGCATCATCATCAAACAGATAACTATATGTCGCATAATGCCCCGTCCTGAAAAACGTACGTGCCTACAGGGTAATTCAATTTCTGGCCGTGTCAGGATTTAGCGGTAATCTGCGCCGTGTAGTAAAGGCAATACTGGCCTACGACGCGACCAAGGGTTAATGTGCGCGGCGTTGAGCCTTATATAGACTGTGCCCCGGTTCACACACTTGAGCCAAATTGTCCTTCATGACCGCTGGCCGCGGCATGATTTAGCCAGGCGTCCAACCGTACGCCTGGCCTGTTCTGAGGAGTACGCATGGCTGTCTACAACTACGACGTGGTGGTACTGGGTTCCGGCCCGGCTGGAGAAGGTGCGGCGATGAACGCCGCGAAGGCAGGGCGCAAGGTGGCGATGGTCGATAGCCGTCGCCAGGTCGGCGGTAACTGCACCCACCTGGGTACCATCCCGTCCAAGGCCTTGCGTCACTCGGTCCGCCAGATCATGCAGTTCAACACCAACCCGATGTTCCGGGCCATTGGTGAGCCGCGCTGGTTCTCGTTCCCGGACGTGCTCAAGAGCGCCGAGAAAGTTATCTCCAAACAAGTGGCTTCGCGTACCGGCTACTACGCCCGTAACCGTGTCGACCTGTTCTTCGGAACCGGCAGCTTCGCCGACGAGCAAACCGTCGAAGTGGTGTGCGCCAACGGCGTGGTCGAGAAGCTGGTGGCCAAGCACATCATCATCGCCACCGGTTCGCGCCCGTATCGCCCGGCCGATATCGATTTCCACCATCCGCGTATCTACGATAGCGACACCATCCTGAGCCTGGGCCACACCCCACGCAAATTGATCATCTACGGCGCCGGCGTGATCGGCTGTGAATACGCCTCGATCTTCAGCGGCCTGGGTGTATTGGTGGAACTGGTGGACAACCGCGACCAATTGCTGAGCTTCCTCGACTCGGAAATTTCCCAGGCGTTGAGCTACCACTTCAGCAACAACAACATCACCGTGCGCCACAACGAAGAGTACGAGCGGGTCGAAGGCCTGGACAACGGTGTGATCCTGCACCTCAAGTCCGGCAAGAAGATCAAGGCCGACGCCTTGTTGTGGTGCAACGGCCGTACCGGCAACACCGACAAGCTGGGCATGGAAAACATCGGGGTCAAGGTCAACAACCGTGGCCAGATCGAGGTGGACGAGAACTACCGCACCTGTGTAACCAACATCTACGGCGCTGGTGACGTAATCGGCTGGCCAAGCCTGGCCAGTGCTGCGCATGACCAGGGCCGTTCGGCTGCTGGCAGCATCGTCGACAACGGCAGCTGGCGCTACGTGAACGACGTGCCGACCGGGATCTACACGATTCCCGAGATCAGCTCGATTGGCAAGAACGAGCACGAACTGACCAAGGCCAAGGTGCCTTATGAAGTCGGCAAGGCGTTCTTCAAGAGCATGGCGCGTGCGCAGATCGCTGGTGAGCCCCAAGGCATGCTGAAGATCCTGTTCCACCGCGAGACCCTTGAGGTGCTCGGTGTGCATTGCTTCGGCTACCAGGCGTCGGAGATCGTGCACATCGGCCAGGCCATCATGAACCAGCCGGGCGAGCAAAATACCCTCAAGTACTTTGTGAACACCACGTTCAACTACCCGACCATGGCTGAAGCCTATCGGGTAGCGGCCTACGACGGCCTCAACCGGCTTTTTTGAGCGGCTCCGGCCGGTGGCCTGAGCCGGCCGGGGAGACCGATTTCAGTAATTCCCGAGGGTGGCAGTGGCCAAACCGGGAAAGTCTGTAATCAGGCTATCTACGCCGAAGTCGGCGAGCCTGCGCATCAGCGCAGGTTCGTTGACCGTCCATACGGACACGTGCAAACCCTGGCGCTGGGCTTTTTCCAGACGCTCCGGGGTGCACAGCGTCCAGTTCAATGCCAGATACTCACAGCCGTAGTTTTGCGCGACCTTCAGCGGGTCGAGCCAGGCGTATTCGGCGACCAGTCCGCGTGACAGGTCCGGGGTGAGTTCAACCGCCGCTTTCAATACTTCCCGCGAGCTTGAAGTCACGGTGACTTTGTCCATCAGGCCGAAACGTACCGCCATCTCACGGATTGCCAGCACGGTGGTCGCGGCGCGGGTGCGCGAAGCGCTTTTGACTTCCAGTTGCCAGTGATCGAAGTCGCACTGCTCGAACAGCTCTTCCAGACGCGGGATCGGGCACGGTTTGATCCAGCCTGGGCCGCCTTTGCGTGCGTCCATCTTCACAAGGTCCGCCGCCGAATACTCGACGACCTTGCCGCGCCGGTCAGCGGTGCGCTTGAGGGTCGGGTCGTGGATGACCATCAACTCGCCGTCCATGGACAGGTGCAGATCCAGTTCGCAGCGGCGTACACCGTGCTTGAGGCACTCCTGGAAGCTGGTCAGGGTGTTTTCCGGTGCTTCGCCTTTGGCACCGCGGTGGCCGTAAATCAGGGTCACAGTTGCTCCTTTGCGCCAGGCTGGCTGGCGTAGTGAATACGAATTCAGATGTCGTCGCTTTGTTCCCGCGCCAGGCGGCGTTCCTGGGCCTGCTTTTGCAGGATGTAGCGCGCCAGCAGTTGGCGTTGGGTATCGGTCATGGACTCGAATTCCGTGCCCACGTCAAAGCCATCGCCCTTGGGATCGCAATGGGTGACCCGCGCCCGCAACAGCAGGCCGAGCGCCTGGGGCATCAGCACCAGCTTGACGGCCAAGTGAGCGCCGGTGGCCAGTGAGGTAGGGTGTTGGAAGTCGATACCGCCTTCGGAGATGATCACCGGCTGCGGTGCGCCCACCTCATCGAGCAGGCCGCGTGCCATGATCTGGCTGAGCAGGTCTACGCGCTTGTTCTGCACGCGCAGGAAGGCGGCGAGGGTGCGGTCCTTCTCGCTCAGTTGGCGCAGCAGGTGCTGGGCTTCGAATTCGCTGAGGTGCAATTCGCTGAGCAGGTTGAACAGCGGTGAATCATCCAGCAACACTTCCTTGCTCGCCGCTTCGGGGGCCGACAGGTTTTTGATTTGGAGTGCGATCATGTCGTCGATACGGTAGTATTCGCGGCGCTCTTCTTCATCTAATGTCGACATGGCGAACCCCAGGTAACGGTAATGGTCAGAGTGTAAAGCTGCTTACCAGACCCCGCCACCGGGACGTCTTCTTTTCCTCCGAACAAGCCCCGACATGTTCAGACCTCTCTTCGTATTTATTGGCACGCGTTATACCCGTGCAAAGCGCCGCAATCATTTTGTGTCGTTCATTTCCTTGACCTCGATGATCGGGCTCGCCTTGGGCGTAGTCGTGATGATTGTGGTGCTGTCGGTGATGAACGGCTTCGATCATGAGATGCGCACCCGCGTGCTGGGCATGGTGCCCCACGCGACCATCGAGTCGGGCGAGCCGATCAACGATTGGCAAAACCTGGCCGCCAAGGTCAAGCAGAACCCCAAGGTCGTGGCCGTTGCGCCTTTTACCCAGATGCAGGGGCTGCTGACCCATGATGGCAAGGTGCAGAAGATCTTGCTCAATGGCATCGACCCCGCCCAGGAACGCAACGTGTCGATCATCGACAAGTTCATGTTGCAGGGCAAACTCGACGATCTGGCGCCTGGTGATTTCGGCATCGTGATCGGCGACAAGGCCGCAGCCAAGCTCGGCGTTGGCCTCGGCGACAAGCTGACCTTCGTCGCGCCGGAAGTCACCCTGACCCCGGCGGGCATGTTTCCGCGCATGAAACGCTTTACCGTGGTCGGCACCTTCCATGTGGGCGCCGGCGAAATCGACGGCTACCTCGGGCTGACCAATCTCACCGATCTGGCCCGCCTCCAGCGCTGGCAGCCGGATCAGGTGCAGGGCCTGCGCCTGAAGTTCAGCGATTTGTTCGACGCCCCGCGCGGTGCCTGGGATATCGCCCAGCACTTGGGTGAAACCGAGTATTACGCCCGTGACTGGACCCGTACCCACGGCAACCTGTACCAGGCCATCCGCATGGAAAAAGCCATGATCGGCCTGCTGCTACTGCTGATCGTCGCTGTGGCCGCGTTCAACATCATCTCCACGCTGGTGATGGTGGTAAATGACAAGAAAGGCGACATCGCCATCCTGCGTACCCTGGGCGCCACGCCTGGGCAGATCATGGCGATCTTCATGGTGCAGGGCACCGTGATCGGCGTGGTGGGTACCTTGATCGGCACCGCCGTGGGCATCCTGGCCGCGCTTAACGTCAGCGCAGCCATCGCCTTGCTTGAGAAAGTAATCGGCCACAAGTTTCTCAATGCAGACGTCTACTTCATCGACTACTTGCCGTCCCAGGTTCAGGCCCAGGACGTGTTGATGGTGGGCGGCGCTGCGTTGGTCCTGAGTTTCCTTGCCACCCTGTATCCAGCCTGGCGCGCGGCACGTACCCAGCCAGCACAGGCCTTACGTTATGAGTGAATCGGGCATGAGTGAAAAAGCAATCCTGAGCTGCCGCAACCTGGGCAAATCCTACGAGGAAGGCCCTGAGTCAGTGGTGGTGCTGTCCAACCTGCAACTTGAGCTCCATCCGGGCGAACGCGTGGCGATCGTCGGCAGTTCCGGTTCCGGCAAAAGTACCTTGCTGAACCTGTTGGGCGGCCTCGACACGCCGTCCCAGGGCAGCGTCTGGCTGGCTGGCGAAGAATTGTCAGCCTTGAATGAAAAGGCCCGTGGCCAGTTGCGCAACCGTTCGTTGGGTTTTGTGTACCAGTTTCACCACTTGTTGCCGGAATTCACCGCACTGGAAAACGTCTGCATGCCGCTGCTGATCGGCAAGACCGCAATCCCGGAAGCACGCCAGCGTGCCAAGGCCTTGCTGGAGCGTGTCGGCTTGGGCCATCGCCTTGAGCACAAGCCGGCCGAACTGTCCGGCGGCGAGCGCCAGCGTGTGGCAATCGCCCGCGCCCTGGTGAACAACCCAGGCCTGGTGATGCTCGACGAGCCCACCGGCAACCTCGACTCCCACACCGCCCAGGGCATCAAGGATTTGATGCTGGAACTGAGCACCCAGATGCGCACTGCATTCCTGGTAGTGACCCATGACATGAGCATGGCCCGCCAGATGGACCGCGTGCTGCACCTGCAGGAAGGTCATCTGGTCGCCATCTGACCCGTTTCAAGCCTGGCGCCTGGCGTCGGGCTTTTTTAATTTTTCAGGCGGTGCAAGCGAATGTTCAGACCGTTATCGATTTTCATCGGCACGCGCTATACCCGCGCCAAGCGCCGCAACCGTTTTGTTTCGTTTATCTCGATGACCTCGATGATCGGCCTCGCCCTGGGCGTATTGGCGATGATCGTAGTGCTGTCGGTGATGAACGGCTTCCAGCGCGAAATGAGCTCGCGCATCCTCGGCATGGTGCCCCACGCCACCATCGTCGGCGTGAAGCCGATTGATGATTGGCAGCCGGTGGCCGCGGCGGCGATGAAGAATCCGCAAGTGACCGCTGCAGTACCGTTCACGCAGATGGACGGCATGTTCTCCTACAAGGGCGCGATGCAGCCGATCGAGATCAGCGGCGTCGACCCGGCCCAGGAAGGCAAGGTGTCGATCGTGGCCCAGCACATCGTTCAGGGCAAACTGGACGACCTGAAACCCGGAGAGTTCGGCGTGGTGGTCGGTGAAATCACCGCCCGGCGTTTCCGCTTGAACGTGGGCGACAAGCTCACCCTGATCGTGCCGGAAATCAGCACTGCACCGGGCGGCATCACCCCGCGTATGCAGCGGTTGAACGTGGTGGGGATTTTCAAGGTCGGCGCCGAGTTGGATGGTTCCATGGCCTTGATACACATGGCCGACGCGGCGGAAATCCAGCATTGGCAGCCGAACCAGGTGCAGAGTGTGCGCTTGGCGGTTAAAGATTTGTACGCAGCGCCCAAGGTGTCCACGGACATTGCTACCAGCCTCGGCGCGGCTTACAAGGCAGATGACTGGACCCACACCCAGGGCAGCCTGTTCAGCGCGATGAAAATGGAAAAGACCATGATCGGCCTGCTGCTGCTGATGATCGTCGCCGTGGCCGCGTTCAACATCATCGCCACCTTGATCATGGTAGTGAATGACAAAGGCGCGGACATCGCGATCCTGCGCACCATCGGCGCCACGCCCCGGCAGATCATGGCGATCTTCATGGTGCAGGGCACGGTGATCGGCATTGTCGGCACCTTGATCGGCGGCGTACTGGGGGTGATTGCAGCGCTCAACGTGAGCGAGTTGGTGGGCTGGGTCGAGCGGGTGAGCGGGCAGCATATCTTTAGTTCGGATGTGTACTTCGTCAGCAACCTGCCTTCGGAGCTGCAAGGTGGCGATGTGGTGCTGATCTGCACTGCCGGGTTTGTGTTGAGCTTTTTGGCGACGCTGTATCCGGCGTATCGGGCGGCGAAGATTGAACCGGCGCATGCGCTGAGATACTCGTAATTATTGAGACCGCTATCGGGGGCAAGCCCTCTCCCACATTTGAGGTATTCATAGATCAAAGTGTGGGAGGGGGCTTGCCCCCGATAGGGCCGGTGCAGCTTGCATCAATCTACAGCTGGCAGCTCAATCACAAACCGCGTCCATCCAGCCCCGGACTCACAAAAAATCCTCCCCCCATGGGCGCGCACGATCGACTGGGTAATCGCCAGCCCCAGCCCCGCATGTTCGCTGCTGCCTTCATGGCGCGCCGGGTCGGCCCGATAGAACCGATCAAACAGCCTCGGTAGCAACGCCCCGGGGATGCCTTCACCGGTGTTCTCCACCGCTAGCGTCACGCCCATTGCGCCTTCGGTTATTCTTACCCGCACTTCGCCGCCTGCCGGGGTGAACCTGAGGGCGTTATCCAGCAAGTTCGACAAAGCCCGGCGCAACATGCCGCGATCCCCGGCTGTATGAGCGCTGCCTTCTCGTACCAGCGATACGTGCGCGTCCTCGGCCAGCAACGCAAAGAACTCCAGCAACGCCTCCACTTCATCGGCCAGGGCCAATGGCTCACGCTTGGGCATCAGCAAACCGTGGTCCGCCTTGGCCAGGTACAGCATGTCGTTGACCAGTTGGGCCATCCATTGCAGCTCTTCCAAATTACTGTGCAGCGCCTCGCGGTAATCCTCCAGCGGGCGTGGCTGGGTGAGGATGACTTGGGTCTGGGTCAGCAGGTTCGACAGCGGCGTGCGCAGTTCATGGGCAATGTCGGCGGAGAAGGCCGACAGGCGTTGGAACGCGTCGTCCAATCGTCCCAGCATGGCGTTGAAGGCCTGGGCCAGTTCAGCCAGTTCCGCCGGCATGTGTTGCTGAGGCAGGCGCTGGGTCAAGGAGTGGGCCGATACGCTGGCAGCCACTTCGCCCATGCGCCGCAATGGGCGCAAGCCGCTGCGTGCGGCCCAGGCACCCAGCAGCGCGGTGGCGAGGGCAGAGAGGCCAACGGTGAGCCAGATCAAACGCTGCATGCGTTGCAGGAAGTGCTGGTGGTGGGTGATGTCGAGTATCAGGCTCAGTTGCGGTGAGTCAGCTTGGCCAGCGTTCAGTGGCGCATTGTAGACGCGGTAATCGGTGCCGGCATTTTGTAGGCTATGCAGGCCGGGCGCGGTGGGCAGGGCGACGTTCGGCGCATCGTCCAGCCAGCGCTGGCCGGCTGAAGTGATGCGCAGTGCAAGGTCGGGCTGTCTATTGAGTTCGACGCGCAGTTGCGCCTCGCGTTGGTTGAACGCTTGAGGTGAGTCGACACCCTGCAAGGTGCTGCGCAACGCCACAAGTTTGCTGTCGAGTTGCTGCTGGTCCAACTCGACAAAGTGCGCCTCACTGGCTTGGTTGAACAGCACGCCTGCAATCAGTGAGACCACTGCCGTACAAGCCGCAAACAATAGTGCCAGGCGGCTGGCGAGGGACAGGCGCTTGATCAATTGCACCGCTCCTCCAGCACATAGCCCATGCCGCGAACGGTGTGGATCAGCTTATTAGGGAAGTTGTCATCGACTTTGAGGCGTAGGCGGCGGATCGCTACTTCGATGATGTTGGTGTCGCTGTCGAAATTCATGTCCCACACCTGGGAGGCGATCAGCGTTTTGGGCAGCACTTCGCCCTGGCGGCGCAGCAGCAGTTCCAGTAGAGAAAACTCCTTGGCGGTCAGGTCGATACGTTGGCCGTCGCGCTCGACGCGGCGGCGGATCAGGTCCAAGCGCAGGTCGGCCACTTGCAGGGCGGTTTCCAGGGGCGTGCTGCTGCCACGGCGCAGCAGGCTGCGCACCCGCGCCAGCAATTCGGAGAAGGCGAAGGGTTTGACCAGGTAATCGTCGGCGCCCAATTCCAGACCATGCACGCGGTCCTCTACGGCATCCCGGGCGGTCAGAAATAGCACCGGGATCTCCAGACCGGCACTGCGCACCGCTTGCAGGATTTGCCAACCGTCGCGACCGGGCAGCATTACATCCAGGATCAGCAGGTCATAATCGCCGGTCAGCGCCAGGTGCTGGCCGCTTGTGCCGTCGGCCACCAGTTCGGTGGTAAAGCCAGCCTCGGCCAGGCCTTGACGCAGATAGTGGCCGGTTTTCGGTTGGTCTTCGACGATCAGCAATTTCATGGGGTAGCTCTTGGCAACGGGTGGCGAGGGGGCTTTATACCGTGGGGACCAGGTGCGGGGCGCAACCTGACAAAGTTGTAATCTAGCAGTCAGTTGGCTGGCAGCGGCGTAATCTTAGAGTGCGGCTCAAGCCGGTTATACATTTTGGAGAAGAGAGATGACGTTGCGTACACCCCAGTTGTTGGCGGGTTGCCTGTTGGCGTTGAGTTTCAATGCAATGGCTGATGCATCCCACAGCTATGCATTTGGTCAACCAGCAGCGGCTGACAAGGCCACGCGCACCGTAGAAGTGACGCTGCAGGATATTGCCTTTGCGCCCAAGTCCCTGGATGTAAAAGCCGGTGAGACGGTGCGCTTCGTGCTGGTCAACAAGGGCCAGTTGCTGCATGAATTCAACCTCGGTGACGCGGCGATGCACGCGGCGCATCAGAAGGAAATGTTGCAGATGCAGGCCAGTGGCATGCTCACGTCTACCGGCATGGGCAAGATGGACCACAGCGCCATGGGCCATGGTGCAATGAAGCACGATGACCCGAACAGTGTGCTGGTCGAGCCCGGTAAAACTGCTGAGCTGACGTGGACATTCACCCAGGCCACCGGTCTGGAGTTCGCCTGTAACCTGCCCGGGCATTACCAGGCAGGCATGGTCGGCAAGCTGACCGTTGAGTAAGGCGTTTCTTAAGGGCGGGGGCAAAGGCTGGTAGACTGGCGCGGTTTATTTAGCCAGGTTTCCGCCATGCATCCCGCAGCCGAACATTCGCCGCTGGGCAAGTCCAGTGAATACATCTCCACGTACACGCCTTCGTTGCTGTTCCCGATTCCTCGCGCCGCCAAGTGGGCCGAGCTGGGTCTGAGTGCCGAGACCCTGCCTTACAAGGGCGTGGATTTCTGGAACTGCTTCGAACTGTCCTGGCTGTTGCCGTCGGGCAAGCCGGTGGTGGCCATTGGTGAGTTCAGTATCCCGGCCGACTCGCCGAATATCATCGAGTCCAAGTCATTCAAGCTGTACCTCAACTCGCTGAACCAGACCGCCTTTGCCGATACGCAAAGCCTTGAGTCGACACTGCGCGCTGACCTAAGTGCCGCCGCCGGCAAACCAGTGACCGTACGCATCCGCAGGCTTGCAGAGATCGAGGCCGAGGGTGTGATGGCATTGCCGGGCTTATGCATTGACGATCTGGATATCAACGTCAGCAGCTACGAACACCCGCGCCCCGAGTTGTTGCGTTGCGACGACTCGCGGATTGTCGAGGAGAGCGTGCACAGCCACCTGCTCAAGTCCAATTGCCCGGTTACCAGTCAGCCGGACTGGGGCAGCGTAGTGGTGGAGTACCGTGGTCAAGCGTTGGATCACGCCAGCCTGTTGGAGTACATCGTGAGCTTTCGCCAGCACTCGGACTTCCATGAGCAGTGTGTGGAGCGCATCTTCCTCGACCTGCAGCGCCTGCTGAAGCCGGAGAAATTGACGGTGTATGCACGGTATGTGCGGCGCGGCGGGTTGGATATCAACCCTTATCGCAGTACCGAGGATGTGGCGTTCCAGAACGTGCGCCTGGCCCGCCAGTAAAACAAATGTGGGAGGGTGCTTGCTTCCGATAGCAGAGGTTCAGGCACAGGTTCGGTGACTGACACTCCGCAATCGGGGGCAAGCCCCCTCCCACATTCTGGTTCTGTGTCTGGCTTGGGTTCGGGTTAAATGCCGATGTTGCCCAGGGTGATCACGATATTGCGCAGTGTCCCGGCAATGCCCGGATGGTCCAGTTCAAAACCTTCCACTGCACGGTTCACATCATCGGCGATGCTCGGTGTCTGGGTGGCCGGTTCCAATTCAAGTTGCACTTCGAATTTGGCAATCAACCCTTCCAGCGCTTCACGTTTTTCTTCCGATAGCGGTGGCTCCTGCTCCAATTGCCCGCGCAGGATATTGACCTGTTCTTCCAGTTTTTTGCGATCAGGCATGACGTTCTTCCTTTTATCGATAGGCACTGGCATAGACCACGGCACGCTGAGAAAGGTCTACGGGATGAACTGTAGATTAATCCACCGGCGCCGACTGTGCATGATCTCGATCAGGGCTTCTCGCCTTTGAGCTGGCGCCGGCTGATGTCTGCCAGGCAGGTGCCGAGTTCGCCTAAGTGATCGATCACAGAATGCACTCCCAGCCCATACAGCGTCACGGTGGCCTTGCCGCGCTTGTGTTCGCGTTCCTTGTCGCTCAGTGCTTGCCATTGCTCGGGCGCTAAGCCACACAGCGAACCGCAGGAGGCCAGACCGATGGTCCACAGCCCGGCGTTAAGTCCCGATTGCAACAAGCGCGGCTCGCCGCTGACCAGGACGCAGCCTTCAAGGCGTTCGATATTCAATTCCATCAGCGCTTGCCAGCACGCGTGGGGGGCGGGCCAGCGGATGGAGGAGGGCGAGGCTGCTTTGAGCCAGGTGGGCAAGGTGGCGGCCAAAGGAGTGGTCACCGCAGGCGGCAGCTCATCCAGCCAAGCGCAGGGCACGCCCAGCTCTTTGAGGTTGCGCAGGATTTTCAGGGCGCCCGGCGTGGCTTGTGAATCCGGGGAAGGAGAGTCGGTGCGCGCCTGTGAGCCAAAATCCACTAGGCAGCCACTCAGGCCAAACAGCACGGCGGTCAAGGCGGGTGCGCTGGTGATTGCAATCTCGGCTTGAGGCATGTCGACATCCCTGAAATAGCTGTGACGCTATCGAGGCAGGATGACAGTCCGATGACAGTTGGCTCAATTGTAGGAATTTTGTCCATTTGCGGTATGAGTTTTCCCGGCGGCTGCCTAATTGGGCACTTCCGTCATATACTGGCTACCTTATTCAGGGCATAGCGCCCATGACAGACCATTCAAGGAGCAAAAGCTATGCGCTGGAGCCACTACTTCGCTCAGCTGTCGGTGTGTGCCACCGTTCTGCTGGCCCCGTTCGCTGTGCAAGCTGCGTCGGAAGATGATCCATGGGAAAGCGTCAACCGCCCGATCTTTACCTTCAACGACACTGTTGATACCTATGCCCTCAAGCCATTGGCCCAAGGCTATCAATGGATCACTCCGCAATTTGTTGAAGACGGTATCCACAACTTCTTCCGCAACATCGGCGACGTCGGCAACCTGGCCAACAATGTGCTGCAGCTCAAACCTCACAATGCAGGTGTCGATACTGCCCGTTTGCTGGTTAACACCACGTTTGGTGTGCTGGGCTTCATCGACGTAGGCACCAAAATGGGGCTGCAACGCAGCGATGAAGACTTCGGCCAGACACTCGGCTACTGGGGCGTTGGCAGCGGTCCGTACGTGATGATCCCTCTGCTGGGTCCAAGCACCCTGCGTGATGCGCCGTCCAAGTACGTCGACAGCTACACCCAGCCTTATCGCTATATGGATGATGTGTCCCTGCGTAACAGCGTCATGGGCCTTGGCATCGTCGACGCCCGTGCCAGCTTGCTCGACAGTGAGAAGCTGATCACCGGCGACAAATACACCTTCATTCGTAACGCCTACCTGCAGAACCGTGAGTTCAAGGTCAAAGATGGCAAGGTCGTCGACGACTTTTAAGAGGTGATCGTTTGAAATGAAAAAAGGCGATCCTGAGTGATCGCCTTTTTTGTGCGCGGGTTTCAGCGCATTTTCAGGATGCTGAGGCCCAATTGCTGATCATTGCCCACCGTTTTGGCCCACACCACTTTGGTATCTGCCTCCAGGCCTTTAAGGGCCGGATGTTCTGAATCAATCCGCACGCTCAGCAGGTCTCCTACGTTGAACTGGCGCGGTGCCTGCACTTGCATTCCGGAGCTGGAAAGATCCACGCAAACCCCGGCGATCTCTTGGCCTTCGTGGATCAAAGACACATCGGCATCCACTCGCATGCGGATGAAATCGCGTTTCTCGGCGTAGTCGCGCTCGTGTTCGCTCATGGGTTCCATCCTTACTTTGTGTTGTGGTCGTGGCTGTTCTTATAACTCCCGGTGATTTGCGATGTAAAGACGCCTGGCGACCATCGGCATGAGCTTGAAACACCTGGCGGATGGGAGTACCGTCTGCGCCTTAGAAGGGCACCTCTGCTTTACAGTTGTGCGTGGGCAAAACGCCTACGCTTTTGTAGGACAGAGAGGCTAGAAAGCGAATCCAGTAGTGTGACCCCGGCCATTGCCGAGTTGCCTACGCCAACCTAATTCTGGCGCCGTTTGCCCACATGCAAAAAACCAGTGCCACGCTGCTGATAATCGATGACGACGAAGTAGTGCGCGCGAGTCTCGCGGCCTATTTGGAAGACAGTGGCTTCAGCGTCCTGCAGGCCAGTAATGGCCAACAGGGTCTCCAGGTATTCGAGCGCGACCAGCCCGACCTCGTGATCTGCGACTTGCGCATGCCCCAGATGGGCGGCCTGGAGCTGATTCGCCAGGTGACTGAGCTTGCCCCGCAGACTCCGGTGATTGTTGTGTCCGGTGCCGGCGTGATGAACGACGCCGTTGAGGCCTTGCGCCTGGGCGCCGCCGACTACCTGATCAAACCCCTGGAAGACCTTGCGGTGCTGGAGCACTCAGTGCGCCGCGCGCTGGATCGTGCACGTCTGCTGGTCGAGAACCAGCGTTACCGCGAAAAGCTCGAAACCGCCAACCGCGAGCTCGAAGCCAGCCTGAACCTGCTCCAGGAAGACCAGAACGCCGGTCGCCAGGTACAGATGAACATGCTGCCGGTCAGCCCATGGACCATCGACGAGTTCAAGTTTGCGCACCAGATCATCCCTTCGCTGTACCTGTCGGGTGATTTTGTCGACTACTTCCGTGTGGATGAGCGACGTGTGGCGTTCTATCTGGCCGACGTTTCGGGCCACGGTGCTTCCTCTGCTTTTGTCACCGTGTTGTTGAAGTTCATGACCACACGGCTGTTGTTTGAATCCAAGCGCAATGGCACCTTGCCGGAGTTCACTCCCTCCGAGGTGCTGGGCCACATCAACCGAGGCCTGATCAGCTGCAAGCTGGGCAAGCACGTCACGATGGTAGGCGGCGTGATCGATGAAGAAACCGGTCTTTTGACCTACAGCATTGGCGGTCACCTGCCGATGCCTGTTTTATACACTCCAGACAGTGTGCGTTACCTGGAAGGGCGTGGTCTGCCCGTCGGCTTGTTCAATGAAGCCACCTACGAAGACCACATTCTGGAACTGCCGCCGACCTTCAGCCTGACGCTGATGTCGGATGGCATCCTGGACCTTCTTCCAGAGCCTACACTCAAAGAGAAAGAAGCCGCCTTGCCCCAACGGGTCAAGGCAGCTGGCGGCAGCCTGGATGGCCTGCGGCAGGTTTTTGGATTGGCCACGCTAGGGGAGATGCCGGATGATATCGCCCTATTGGTGTTGAGCAGGAATCTTTGATGAGTACCGGAAGAATCCAATTCGCTGAGCAAGACGGGACCTTCGTCCTGAAGTTTGTCGGTGAAGTGCGCCTGACCTTATGTTCGGCGCTGGATGCGACGATTGAGCGGATCTTCACTGCGCTGAACTTCTCGGCGATCGTGATCGATCTGACTGAAACTCGCAGCATTGACAGCACCACCCTTGGGCTATTAGCCAAGTTGTCCATTCTGTCTCGGCAGAAGGTTGGCCTGTTGCCGACCGTCGTCACCACCCACGAAGACATCACCCGGCTGCTGCAGTCCATGGGCTTTGATCAGGTGTTCAACATCGTTGATCGTCCGATTCCTTGCCCGGAATGTCTTACCGACCTGCCGTCCCAGGATCAGTCCGAAGAAATGGTGCGGGTGAAGGTGCTGGAAGCGCACAAGATCCTGATGGGCCTCAATGAGTCCAATCGCGAAGCGTTTCACGACCTCGTCAACGCCCTCGAGCGTCACTGATCCTTCTGTCGAACACATTCCAAATGTCGGAGGAGCCTCGATAGCGCAGTTTCAGTCAGCACATTCACAGCTGACTCACCGCTATCAGGAGCAGCCGCTCCCGCAGTTGAACTGAGATCGGTTTGAGGCACAAAAAAAGGGCGGTACCCTCACAGGTACCGCCCTTTTTGCCGTCCCCGCTGTTTACAGCTTGGCGGACAACAGCGCCTCAAGTTTTTCCTGGTCACGGGCAAACTGACGAATGCCCTCCGCCAGCTTCTCAGTCGCCATCGCATCTTCGTTGGACTCCCAACGGAACTGCGCTTCAGTCATATGCACTCGCGCTTCACCGGCATGGCCAGGCGACAGCTTACGCTCCAGCTTGCCTTCATCCGCCGCCAGCTTCTCCAGCAGGTCCGGGCTGATGGTCAGGCGATCACACCCGGCCAATTCTTCAATCTGGCTCAGGTTACGGAAGCTCGCACCCATCACTACCGTTTTATAACCATTGGCCTTGTAGTAGTTGTAGATGCGCGTAACCGACTGCACGCCCGGATCATCGGAGCCGGTGTAGTCGTTACCGTTGGCCTTCTTGTACCAATCGTATATGCGGCCCACGAACGGCGAAATCAGGAATACCCCAGCCTCAGCACACGCCACAGCCTGGGCAAAGGAGAACAACAGTGTCAGGTTGGTCTGGATCCCTTCTTTCTCCAGCTTCTCTGCCGCGCGGATGCCTTCCCAGGTAGAGGCGATCTTGACCAGTACACGGTCGCGGCCAACGCCGGCTTTTTCGTACAGGTCAATCAGACGGTGCGCACGCTTGAGAATGGCGGCCTCGTCGAACGACAGGCGGGCATCCACTTCGGTGGAAATGCGGCCCGGCACAACTTTAAGAATCTCTTGCCCCACAGCGACCGCAAAACGGTCGCTGGCCAGGCCCACATCACCGTTGCAGTCCTGCACGCACTCGTCCAGCAGCTTGGCATAGCCCGGAATCGACGCGGCCTTGAGCAGTAGGGAAGGGTTGGTGGTTGCATCCTGCGGCTTGAGCTTGGCGAGGGTGGAAAAATCGCCGGTATCGGCTACGACAGTGGTGAATTGCTTGAGTTGTTCCAGCTTGGAAGTCATGAGCGTGCTCTGTCCTATGGGTCTGATGACATTACCCGAGCGCCGAGAGGCGCTCAAGGGCGCAAATGCGTTCGATCGTTTGCGAGGGCAACAACCTGAAAACGGCCGTTTGAATGACCGGCCGTGGTGCTAAATAGGAGGGCAAATTCGCCAGCAGGTTCAACCCAACTGCCCGATGACACTTGGATATCGCCTTCATGCCTACTGATGCCTTCCCCGGCACACACCGCACCAAATTTGGGAGGGGGCTTGCCCCCGATGACGGTGTGCCAGCTCAGCCAATAATCAACGGACTCCCCTGGAAGCCACCCAATCAACGCCCTTCCAACAAAGCCCCAGCCTGATCCAACAATGCCAACGGATCCGCGGCCTTATGAATATCCACCGACAGCAACTGCCTGAACTTGCGTGCCCCGGGGAACCCAGTGCCCAGTCCCAGCACATGCCGCGTAATATGATGCATCGTCCCGCCACCGGCCAAATGCTCAGCAATGTAAGGCCGCAACTGCGCCAACGCGTCCGCTCGACTGATCACTGGCTGTGCACTGCCAAACAACTGCTGATCCACCTCCGCCAGCAAATACGGATTGTGATAAGCCTCCCGCCCCAACATCACGCCATCAAACGTCTGCAAGTGCTCATGGCACTGCTCCAGCGTCTTGATGCCCCCGTTGAGCACAATCTCCAACTCAGGGAAGTCCTGCTTCAACTGCGCCGCCACGTCATAGCGCAAGGGCGGAATGTCCCGATTCTCCTTAGGCGATAACCCCTCCAGAATCGCAATCCGCGCATGCACGGTGAAACTGGTGCAACCGGCGTCCTTCACCGTCCCGACGAAATCACACAACTGCGCATAACTGTCCCGGCCATTGATCCCGATACGGTGCTTCACCGTCACCGGAATCGACACCGCATCACGCATCGCCTTCACACAATCGGCCACCAGCGCCGGATGAGCCATTAGGATCGCGCCAATCATATTGTTCTGCACCCGATCGCTGGGGCAGCCGACGTTCAAGTTCACTTCGTCGTAACCGGCGGCCTCGGCCATGCGCGCGCAGGCCGCCAGATCCGCCGGAACGCTACCGCCCAATTGCAGCGCAAGCGGGTGCTCGGCCTCGCTGTGACGCAGGAAACGCTCATGGTCGCCATGGAGGATCGCCCCAGTGGTGACCATTTCGGTGTAGAGCAGGGCGTGTTTGGAGAGCAGACGCAGGAAGAACCGGCAGTGGCGGTCGGTCCAATCCATCATGGGCGCAACGCTAAACCGCCGAGACAGTGCAGGGCTTGTGTTCTGTGGTTTAGTGACTGTTTTAGCTAGCATTTTTCTCTGCGAATTCTGGGCCGTTTTTAGGCGTTTTCAGACGTTTTTTAAAGGCTAGTGGTAAAATGTACCACTCACTTTCTCATTTGTACCACTGGAACAATGGCAACCATTAGAGCAAGAAAGAAGGCCGACGGATCGGTCAGTTATACGGTCCAGATCCGCCTTAAAAACAAAGGGGTCTTAGTCTACCAAGAGTGCCAGACCTTCGCCCGGAAACAGGCTGCCCAAGCGTGGGCTCGCAAGCGCGAAACGGAGCTGGCGGAGCCAGGTGCGATCGAGCGCGCAAACCGTAAAGCCGCGACGGTCAAGGAGATGATTGACCGTTATTTGAGTGAGATGGAGAAGGTCCGGCCTTTGGGTAAGACCAAGCTCGCTACGCTCAAAGCAATTAGCGAGTCGTACCTAGGCAAATTGAACGACCAAGACATTAACAGTCAGGTGCTGGTGGAGTATGCGCTGTGGCGCATGGGCAAGGAGGGCGGGAACGTACAACCACAGACGGCTGGCAATGATCTGGCGCATCTGGGCGCAGTGCTGTCTATTGCTCGGCCTGCCTGGGGCTATGCAGTCGACCCGCACGCAATGACGGATGCCCGCCGGGTCTTGAAAAAGCTGGGGTACAACATGAAAAGTCGCGAGCGCGACCGACGCCCCACTATGGATGAACTCGACAAGCTACTTACGCACTTTCAGGGTATCCAAACGCGCCGCCCAACGTCGATCAACATGCTCAAGATGACCGGGTTCGCGTTGTTTTCAACACGCCGGCAGGAGGAAATTACGCGGATTCAGTGGACGGATCTCGATGAGGTGAGCCAGCGGGTACTGGTACGTGACATGAAAAATCCTGGCCAGAAGATTGGTAACGACGTGTGGTGCCATTTACCGCCAGAAGCCTGGGCCATTCTCCAAACCATGCCGAAGGTGCTGCCGGAGATATTTCCGTACAGTGCAGAGTCTGTATCCACGTCATGGACCAGGGCGTGTCAGATACTTGGTATCGAGAATCTGCACTTTCATGACTTGCGCCACGACGGGGTAAGCCGCCTGTTCGAAATGGACTGGGACATTCCTCGGGTAGCGAGTGTATCGGGACATCGCGATTGGAACTCAATGCGGCGCTATACCCACCTTCGCGGACGCGGTGACGCCTACGAAAACTGGAAATGGTTGGAGAAAGTCCTACAGGCGCCCGTAAAGCTGGGCGCCAGGACACTGAAGTGAATTAGCTACCGCGTGGCGCGCTATTTAGCTGATTGTGTTCTTTAACGGCAGCGGCGCGCTGAGCATCCAGGTATTCAGAAAGGTCCGTAATGTGAATGCCCTTTGCGCTCTTTTGACTTGGCTCCATGCGCGTAATGGGAATCTTAATTTGCCCGGCCCCCACCTTGCGCTGGAACATGTCCGTGGTGAGATGAGTGAAGTAATCCTTACAGACTCGCTCTAAGGGAATAACTACTTGAGCGTTGTATTGGGCCATGAGGACAAATAACGTTTTCATAGTGTTGCTCCTACAAGTGGGAAAGTATTAGCAGTCGTGTCCTGCTTAGTCGACGAATGGCCTGCCAACAGTTGAGCCACAACGGCGAATTCCGCGTCATCAATATCGCCAAGTTCTTTGGCGAACCCGGTAAGGCATTCAAGGCGGATCCGCGCATCGTCGGTTTTCCGCACCTGGTATTCGAACAACGCCGTGCCGACTATTCGAACAGCCATCAGATGCCGGACGGACTGGGCGTCAATGTTGGCCAATGTGTTAGCCTTCGAATCGCTACTACTTTGGTGCCGTGCTTGCATGGTGTTGCCCTCGGTGGTGGTTGATGTTGAGGAGCGCCAACTCCTCAGCATCGCCTCTCTTGTCCGTTAGTCCTTGCGGGCCAGGTGGATAATCAGGTCGGCGTAATCAGGTTCTTCCTCTGCGCATGCTTGCCACTCCAATACCCTCAAAATCTGTTGTCTGCTGCAGTCGTCCACTAGGATTTCGCGCTGGCCACCGTCTGCCCGAACTTCCAGGATCTCCAACAAACCATCTTCCCCATAAGCACCGGCCTGGATGATCGGCGCGTTCTCGCCGGTGAATTCCAGGCGGTCCTGCACGCACTGCAGCTTGCATGTTTTGCCGTCGCTGGCATTGCCCATAAACACTTGGATCTGCATCGGTCTTGCTCTCCTTTACGCCTTGAATGTCCAGCACTTCACTGTGGTCGGCCGGGGTTGTGAACACGGGTTGCGGCCGTTGAACGCAGCACGCACGGCGCTGTGTACGGCCTTGTTGCTGTCCAGAAACTTGTGGGAACGGGACTCTTTGAGCAGGTCGCGCAACGTGGCCACGTCGGCCAGCTTCTGTTTGTGTTCAGCGGCACGCTCACAGAATTCGTTGAGGTTGATAGCGATAACGGTGGGGTCGCTGCTGTGGTCCACCACCGGGTCTTCGCTCAAGGATTCGAGGTAGTCGTAAACCTCCCAAAACTCGGCCACGGCCGCATGGTCGGAGCTGATCGACGACTGGCGCTCGATGGCCATCCTCACGATCTGGCGCTGGGTGGCGGCGACCTGGGGATCACTCAATTTCAGGACCAGGCGAATACCGTCCAACAGCGAGAGCATTTGTGCGTGGTTTTTGCTGATGCGCTCCACGCGGATGTAGCCCCGCAGGTCATAGCCGCAGCTGGTGCAATTGCCCTGGTCACTGGCATAGGCCGTGCTGCAGGCGAAGCAATGGGTGTGCAAACGACGCAGCTTCGAT
Organism: Pseudomonas sivasensis; assembly: GCF_052938085.1. NCBI lineage: Bacteria > Pseudomonadati > Pseudomonadota > Gammaproteobacteria > Pseudomonadales > Pseudomonadaceae > Pseudomonas > Pseudomonas sivasensis. The sequence goes on along the minus strand of NZ_CP176442.1, from coordinate 4,511,210 downwards.
TCGTATTCGGGCATTCGCTGGGCGAATAGCTCAAGCACCGCGGACTCCTTGCCCACGGCCCGCAACAAAAAGTGGCTGAGGGTGCCACCGTCCAGGGCGTTGAGTTGATCCGCTGCAGCACGGCTCTCAGGTGTGACGGTCGGGCGCACGAAGTGCAGCTTCACAATGCGCGTCATGATCGCTTCGTGTGCAACCACTGCCGCGTTCTGGCTGATAGCAATCGTTCCCCGGAATGGTGGCTCGTATGTCTCGTTGCCGGCGGTCTTGACGCCTTTCGTAGCCAGGGTGCCGCCGCCATAGAAGTCTTTCAGCTCGTCCCATTCGAAGGTTTTAGCGTGCGCCCGATCATCGCCGTGGCGATCCGCCTCTAGGAACACTACCGGCATGCCGGAGACCTGGCCCATCAGGCGAGAGCGCCCAGCCTTGGTAGATTTCATCGGGTCAAATCCTTCATAGCCTTCGCGGCCGAGCAGTTTCCAAAGGAGGTTCAGCAGGGTTGTTTTGCCTGCACCGGCTTCGCCCGTGGCTTCCAGGAACGGGAAGGACTGGTAACGAGCGCGGATCTGTTCGCAGTACAGCGAACCAAAGAAGAACACCAACGCGACGAAGCCCTGGGCGCCGAAGCAGGTCCACAGCAATTGCACCCACTTCTCGTCAAAGCCCTTTGCTTCACGCTGCAGCTTGATCGGAACGCCTTTCTGCAGGGTTTTCAGGCGCAGCTTGCCGAACTCGAAATAGTCTTCACTGTTGACCTTGTATGTGGTGCCGTCCTTGATCGCGATGTCGCCGTAGACGTAGCAGGCGTACTCCTTGCTGTAGCCCACGTAGTCGATGGTCGAAACGGTTTTGATGCCGAACAGCTGATCTTTCATGAGCTTGTCGAGCTGCTGGCCACTGCCGGTAAACATTGCACCCGCCGCCATACCGAGCAGCCGCTTTTTGAATTCGCTTGCTGCCGACAGCTGGCCGCTGGTGAACGTGTTTTTCACGCTTTCGGAGTCGTGGGGGAAGTCCACGCGCATGTAGTACCAGGACTCGTCCGTTACCTCGTTGCGTTGGAAATAGAGGGCCTGGGGGTAGCAGTTGGCAATCTCGACAACGCTGCCGGACTGCTGCAGTGCCTTTTCGCGCTGTTGCGTCTGGTTGAGCAACTGATCGTCGTGGTTCTCGCTGTCCTCGATGTCGGACATGGCACGGTTGAATTTCTCCATGTCCAACTTGAACCAGTACAAACGGTTGCCGAAGCCCAAGTGAAATTCACCGCGCTTGTTCCAGTCGTACATGAGCAAGGCCTTTTCTGCTGCGCTCTCGGCCAGCAGCAGGGCGCCTTGGTGGCGCGCTTGCTTGAGGTCCGTGGCGATTTGATCGGCGCGTTTAGTTTCGTCCTGGATGAAGTTCCAGCGCTGATGCAGATCGTTCCAATCTGCCTTGCGGCCGTCACGTTGCGGGATCTGTGCTGACTCGCAGACGAAGCCCAGGGCACGGGCTTCACGCGCCCACCGTCGGGTGTAGGCATTGGCGCTGGGTTCGTTATCCAAGGCCCAAACCAGCTTGGGCAGCTTGCCGCCTTCCCGGGTTTTAACCAGGGCTTTGAGCGAGTCGCCAGGGAACGCATTGGATGACATGGCAGATACGGCTGCGATGTCGTTATGCACCAGGGCGATGGCGTCGAAAATCCCTTCGACAATCCAGATTTCCTTGGCTTCAAGCAGGTCAACACAAGGTGGACACCACCAGACGCCGCGGTAGCTGTCCTTGGACTTGAAGCGCGCTTTCATCTTGCCGAAGCGGTGCGGCTGATCAATCAGGCGTTCCCACCAGCCACCTTTGTCCAGGGCGAAGCGCACGGTGGCGCTGCCGGCGTTGTGTTCCGGTGAATAGAAGCTTTCCTGGGTGAACCAGCCCTGGATCAGCTCAAACCGGAAACCCCGGGCGAACTCCAAGTAAGCGCGCGCAGTGGCATTCGGGTGCTGTTCCGTTGCCGGCGCTCGCTTGCTCCAGTCTTCGAACAAATCGTCGTACAGCTCTTTTACGTGCAGGGTGTGGCCGCATTTTTCAGGGCGACCACAGATCACCATCCATGGCGTGTCGAACCGGGAATACAGTTCTTTCTTCTTGCACTTTGGGCAGGTGCCGCCGCGCATGTAGTCGGTGCCCGTGCGGTGCTTGAGCCCGAAATCGGACTGCAGGCGTTGCAACACGTCGTGGCGAAGATCTTCTTTCATGGGGTTACTTCACTGCTTTGAGGCTGTGGGACAGGGCTGCCATAAGGCGTTTTTGCGCAGCCATCACCGGGAAGTGGGCGAGAATTGCGCCGTGGCGCTGGCCATCAGCAACAAAGCGAAATTGGTCGTCGTACCAAAGCTCATTGAGGCTCAAGCGATACTGTTCACGCAGAGCGAGCAGCAGCGCCTTGGCCTCGGCAGATGGCAGTTGAGCGGTGACAATTACGGCGTTGGCCATCGTTAAACCTCTATTTCAGGCGCAGCTCACCCATACCCACGAGCTGTGGGACCGGCGATTGGTTGGGTTGGTGTTACGAGTGGGTAGAGCGCAAACGCACGTTGTCAGGGGCGTTTAGAATGCGTTCGTAAATCAGGCTGACGGGAACGGACCAGCAAAACCCTTTGACCGGATCTTTAATCACCACAACGGTATCGCTGCTGAAATCCAGATCGAGGCGTTGGCGGAATGCGATGTCGACCAGCTCAACGTGGGCCAAGGAGGTCAGTTTGATTGCCACTGGCTCTGCCACGTCCAGGCTGTTCACCAGGTGATTGACCGTACGGTTTAGAAGGGTCGAAAAATCGCCTAGGTGTTCAGCTTGATGACGCTCAAGAAATGCCAGCGCGGCGCGCTGCATGCACTCCTGATAGTCCGGCGTGTTGGTTTGGGTGTTCATTGGACGTTCCCCGATTTGACGCGGTAGAGATCGATCGCGGCATACACCTCGGCAGTCCGTGCCGCCATGTGCAGCGTGTGTGCGTTTTGGATCAACTCGGCTTCGGTATCGGTAATCACACCGTCCTCCAGTGCTTGGGCGATGATCTGATCGACCGTTCCCTTTTTTGCCGAACTTTGCATAGCCCGCGCATACATCTCCACGTTGTCCAGGCTCTCGGGGTGAGCCACGGGTACGAACATGCCGCCGTACATTGCCGCTACGTAGTTGGCCAAGTGCTGGGTGCCAGTCACTTGCTCAAGTTGAAAAATCTGCATGTCCGTCAACGGGCGGCAGTTGTTGTTCTCATAGGCGTGGTTATCGAACTTCTTGAGCGGGAGGCCGATCCGGGCAGCGGCACATTCGCGCCCACCTTCGAAGGTGCAAATAATTGCTTTCACCACTTCGCGGCGAGTTCTTAGAACCTGGCTTTTCATCTTCTGCTGTTCCCTCAGTGCACTGGCCATTACTGTCCGATCACGCCTTCTTTAACACCCAACAGAACGGCAGCGCGGTGTGCCTCTCCACGACGACATTGGCTTTGGCCATTCAGTACTGCGTACACGGTGCTGGCGTTCAGGTTGTGTAGAGCGGCAAAGTTTTTCGCCGTCTGACCACGCTTCTCTAAGGATGCGCGTGCCAGCTGGCGAGCTTGCTCGGTGATGGTGGAGTTGGGCATAGTGCAATACCTTGCGTTTTCGTGTGATGACGAGCGCAGGATGTGGCAAAAATCTGCCAATGTAAATATCTGGATGGAAAAATATTGACACTCTCCGAAGAGATTGGCGCGCGGTTGCGCCAACAACGCGCCCAGGCAGGGCTGACGCAAGATCAGCTTGCGGAACATCTTGGTGTCTCGAAAAGAACGCAGGGAAACTACGAATCCGGCGCGAGTGATGCCCCCGCGTCTTACTTGAGCATGGCTGCGAGCATGCTTGGGTTCGATGTCCTTTACATCGTGAAAGGGGTCCGAACCACGCTCAATGCGGATGCTTTGTCCGATGTTGAAGATGGCATTATTCAGCAGTACCGAAGTATTTCTGAGGATGATCAAAGAGCGATTAGACGCTTCCTCAAAGCCATAGCTGATGACACTTCCAAGGGCGTGAATTGAGGCAGGCGTTCCTGATCTATAGCGGACCAGACCCCATATAAGTGCATCAGCAATGCATTTTATGGAGTGGTAAGCATGTTGGATCGCACAAACGCCGATGTCGGTTACGTTGAAATGGCGGCATCTGCGCTGCACGAGCTTTCGCATACCGAGCGTCGACTGATCGGTTTCTATCGCCAATTGCCCCGCCGTGACCAGGAGCAGTTGCGCAGACTTACGGAGGCCCTGATAAGTAACCCGGATCAGTCCGACGCAGATTAATTTATTAGCCGCCGGCACGTCGTTGTCGGCGTTTCGTTTCATGCGACTGCCTGGGATCCGAGCTTTTCAAACAGCTCCCGCTGTTGGGCCCTGGGCATGTCGCGCAGTCGATCAATCAGGAGCCTGTCGAACGTTTGTGCGGACGGGCTAAGCGTGTGGGAAAACGTGAGATTGGCGACCCAGCTGTGTCCGCACCTTGCGTCGAGGCACTGGCAATAGAGTTTCGCAAAGTCCGCTGAAAGCACCTCACGTGATGCTATTCGACCCTTGTGTCCGCATTTACAAGTAACTCTCATGTTCCCTCCCCAGGGTGCAGCAAATTGCCACTATTTTCGCACGCAATGCAGAATATTTCTCTATTTTCGCGACGTCAGATAGTGCTTTCCACTGCGTTATCGAGTCTTCTCCAGTCGATACGCCTGTCACGTCTTAGGCTGTCATTCAGTTGGCTAAACAGCTGGCAGATCGGCCTGATTTCGTTACTGGTGTACACCCGGTCAATCTTCTCGATATCACCAAAGCCCCCGTTGTTTTCTGGGATGATCCCGGCAAGGGCAGGGTTCATCCGCCATGCTGCGATCACGTCGTTGCGCGTGATGTTCTTCACCTTCTCCAGCTCGTCCTTAGCCTGAAAATCCCCCACGGGGATGATCTGAATCGCGTTCTCCTTGCCATTGGGGATGTTGACGAACATCGAGCGAAAGTTACCCACACCCTTGCTGGCGCTGATTTGGGAGCGCAGGTTGTCTTCGTCTTCCTCGGTCAGGTCCGGATCGTTGGTGTAGAAGATGTAACCCGCATGCGCGCCGTTGCTGTAGTAGCGCCGGCGGAATAGGGTTGCGGCTTCGTTTAGCAACAGCGCCTGCAGGCCGCCCAGGTAGTCGGGCACGCCGTAGATGTTCTGTTCCACGTCGTAGTCCAGGACGTGTTCGATTTCGTCCTGGTCGAAGTCCATGTACTTGCTGTCGGGAAGCAGCATTCTGAAACCGCCATCGACCTTCACCCGCATGTTGATCGCCGGCAGGTGCTGCATCTCCAGGACTTCGCCGAAGGCGTTGGTGTCGCGGTAAAAATACGCCTCACCAAACACCATGTAGTCCAGGCTGGCCCGGCCCATGGTTTGCGTGCTGCAGCCCTCGGACGGGATGAATTCACGCAGCAGCAGGTTGCGCTTGAACTTGGGAATGGCGCCGTGGTGCGCGTTGGCGCGCAGCAGCTTGGCCAGGCCCGCCCGCGACACTGGCGGCTTGTAGATTTCGCCGTCGTCGCTGAGAAACACCCCCAGGTACTCGCCGATGTTGCCGGACAGCACCTGTTCCGGTTCTCCGAAGGTGAACGCCCGCATGGGCTGTGGCTGCTGCACCTGTTGGCTGGCTTGGGTTTTTTTGTGTCGTGGCTTGGGCATTGGTTCCGCTCGTGACGTAGCGGCTACGGCGCCGCTTGTTGGTGTTGAGGGGTTCATTGAAAAGCGCGTGCATGATCGACCAGGCGATATCGGCGTGGCCTGTGGCGTCAGTTCGCGAAGCGCTGTAGGTGACTTGGCCGCTGTTGGTGGTGCCGCGCTTGATGGTCAAGAATGCCTGGGCGATGTCGGTCCATCCGGCGTCCCACTCGATACGGCTGCCTTGGATCGTGTCCTGGGCCTTGAGTACAAGCAGATTTTTGGTTTCAAGGCTGTAATGGATAGGCGTCGCTTTAGGGTAGAAGTCGCGCACCAGGTCGAACACGCCATAGCCCACGCCTGTGATATCGATACCGATGTGCTGGACGTTGAAACGCTCGGTGAGCTTCTTGACCTGGGCGGCCTGGTAGTTGAACGAATGCCCCCGCCAGCTGTGCTTCTCCAGGATGCGGAATTTCGCCCCGGGCTCCAGTGGCGGGGCGACCACCACACACGTGGCGTCGTCGCGGGTGCGGCTCGGGTCGTAGCCAAGCCACACCGGACTGTTGCCGAAAGGCCGATCCAGTTCGGGGTTGTAGTCCTCCCACAATGACAGGTCGGAGTAGCAGCGCTCCAGGTCTTTTAGGCCGAACGCGCTCTGGCTGCTGTCAATGAACTTGCAGTAAAACAGCTGCTGGAATTTGTCTTCGTCGTACTCCAGCTGCAGCTGCTCGAGGTCGAACAGGTCGCAGCCGCCATCGATCGCGTCCTGGATGGTGATGGTCTTGCGCCATTGGCCGTCGGGGCATAGCGCGCCCTGGGTGTAGGACGCCTCGGTGGGCCAGGTGCCGCCGGCTTTCTTACCGCGCTTGCTATTGCGGAACTCTTCGCCCGACCAGAACGGGTACGCCTGGTGCGACACCGCGCTAGGTGTCGAGAAGTAGGTTTTGCGCCACTTCTTGTGGGTGCCCATGGCGCTGGCCACGGTGCTGAGTTTTTCGAAGTCGCGGATCCAGAAGTACTCATCCACGTACACATGGCCATGGTAGCCCTGGGCGGTGCTGCTGTTGGTCGACAGGAAGCGCAGTTCGGCGCCGTTGCTGAGCGTGATCGGGTTGCCGGTCAGCTCGATGTCGAACCATTGCTTGGCAAATTGGATGATGTAGCTGCGGAAGATCTCCGATTGCGAACGGCTGGCCGACAGGAACACCTGGTTATCGCCAGTCAGTACCGCGTCCATGAACGCTTCGCCGGCGAAGTAGTAGGTCAGACCGACCTGGCGGCTTTTGAGGATGTTGCGGATCCGGCTCGTCAGCGGGTTTTGCTTGGCTGCGAACAACTCCTGCTGATAGCGGTACATCTTGCTGATGAACTTATCCAGGAAGTCGACTTCGGTCAGCCCGCTGATGTCGTTCTTGGCCTTCTTTTCTTTTTTCTTCCCGCCACCCTCGCCACGGCCTGAACGATCGCCACGCGCACCAGGGCGACGTTCCTGGGGCTCGCCGGCAGATTCCCCGGCGGGCGCCGGCAACGGTTTGATCGCTTGCTTTAGCAGTCGCTCGCGAACAGTGGTCAGCCGGTCCAGCTCGTTGAGCTCGTCTTTGGTCAGACTGCTGGCTTTGTCCAGGAGGAGGGTGATTCGCCGGCCAACGGCGGTCAGCGGTTCTTCGTCCGACAGCATGTCCTCCCATCCGCCCTGGCGTATCCAGTAATAGACGATGCGGATGTTGGGCAGGTTGAGCTGCGCCTGAATTTCCTTGGCCTTACAGCGGCGCAGAAACAGGCGTTTGGCGGCTTCTTTAACTTCGGTCGAGTAGTACATGGGCCGCAGTCTATGCGGCGAAAACGCTGGAAACGCGAGGTTAAATTCCGTGATTCTCCTAGATGTCGAATCTAGGAGAAACGCGCATTTGAACCGTTTGTTTGGGGCTTGTCGGCTCCCTATCGTGGCGGCTCATTCAACCGATTGAGCGCAGTTAACGTCCATGCCCCGTTCCCTTGTTTCGTACTGGAAACGTGTCGCCACCAGCGGCACCACCGCCGATGGTCGCGAGATCCTTCCCCAGGAACTGCGCGATATCGCTGAAACCTACAAGCCGTCCAAATACACGGCAGTCATCTGGTGCGACCACGAACGCTGGAGTGGCTCCCACGGCACCGTGTTTGCGGTGCGCCTGGTGGAAGAGGGCGAAGATCTGGAGCCTGGGCAGATCGCCTTGGAGGCACAGCTCAAGCCGAATGATCGCCTACTGCAGCTAAATGATCAGGGTCAAAAGCTCTTCTCCAGCATCGAGATCACCCCGAACTTCGCCGGCAGCGGAAAAGCCTACCTGACAGGTCTTGGCGTCACCGATGAGCCGGCCAGCCTGGGTACTCAGGAACTCTATTTTTCGAAGCAGACCCACCAAAACTCCTTTTATGCCGCCTCCGTCGAGCTGGGCTCCTTTGAAGCCGAACCGCAGAGCGAGGTCGGCAAGCTGATCGGCTTGCTCACTGGCCTGTTCAAGCGCTTTGCCACGGACGCCGAGCCCGCCGAACCCACCACCCCAACTGAGAGCAAAACCCCAATGGATGAAGCTACCGCAACGGCCCTCAAAGCCCTTCTGGAGCAGCTGCTTGTCGTCGCTGCCGGCATTCAGGCTGTGATTGAACCCGCCGCCGCAGATGCGCCAGAACCCGAACAAGCACCCATCGACGACGTGAGCGCGGCCGTAGACGAGATCGTCACTGCCGCCGAGGAAGAACGTGAGTTCCGCCGTAGCGGCGGGTCGAACAAGGCCGTTCTGGTTCAGCTGGAGAAGCTGCAAAAGCAGTTCTCCGCATTGCAGGACACCTCGACCGGTCGCCAGTTGCCGCGTAACGCCGGTCCGGTGACCACCACCAAAAAGCGGGTGCTCTGATATGGCCCAGCCATTAAGCGCCCGTGGCGCCAAACAATATGCCGAACTGCAGGAAGCAATGGCCGAAGCGTACGGCGTCGAGCGATCGAGCCGCATGTTCAGTGTGGACCCGACGATTGCTCAGGAACTGAACGACGCTATCACTGCGAAAGCTGACTTCCTGGAGCGTATCAACGTCGTTCCGGTGAGTGAGATCAAGGGTGAAAAGGTCTTCATTGGCGTGAACGGCCCGGTTACCGGCCGTACCAACACCAAGACCACCGATCGCGAAGCCAAGGACGCGTCGGCGCTCGACAACACCACTTACGAGCTGGCTGATACTCAGTCGGACGTAGGCTTGCCGTACGCCAAAATTGACGCCTGGGCGAAGTTTCCAGACTTCAAAGAGCGCTATTCCGCTGCCGTGCAAAAGCGCATTGCGCAGGATCGGATCGTTATCGGCTTCCACGGCACCCAAGCGGCCGTGCAGACCGACCTGGACAAGTACCCCAAGCTGCAGGACGTGAACAAGGGCTGGCTGCAGCAACTGCGCGAGCAGGCCCCGCAGCAGGTTCTGAAAGAGGGCGCTACTGCCGGCAAGATCACGCTGGGTGCCGGTGGTGACTACGCCAACCTTGACGCCCTGGTGCACGACACCAAGCAAATGGTGGACGAGATCCTGCGCGAAGACGGCGACCTGGTGGCAATCATAGGCACCGACTTGCTCGCCGCTGACAAAGCCAAGCTCTACACCAAGCAAGGCGACACGCCGACTGAAAAAGAGCGCATCGAAAACGCTCAGGTCATTGCGACCTATGGCGGCCTGCCCGCGTTCAGCGTGCCGAACTTCCCGGTCAACGCAGTGCTTGTCACCAGCTGGGACAACCTGTCGATTTACTACCAGGACACCAGCTGGCGCAAGCAGACGATCGAGAACCCGAAACGCTCTCGCGTCGAGGACTACAACAGCCGCAACGAAGGTTACGTGATCGAGCAATTGGAAAAGATCGCGTTCACTGAAAACGTTGAGTTGGTGGTCGCGTGAGCCTGGCCCTGGCGCATAAACGTCGCATCCAGGCCTTGGGCACTACTGCAGTAGCGGCACTCGCCGCCACTGCAGGCATGGCCTACACACCAGGTGATGCGCTTAGCAGCCCTGCCAATGCACGCAAGCATCTGCTGCTGCAGGAAGCCGCACTGGACCAGGACCTGGAGCGCATCAGCGCGATCAATGGCTTGGCCGGGCGCCAGGCACTCAAGCGCGATGAGCTGCTGCCCAAGTACCAGGAATACGTCCAGCGCTACTGCGAGTCGGGGCTGGTTTTCCCGAATCGCGTTGCGGTGCAGGTGTTGGTTTGGCTGTTCGACACCGCCCAATTCGAAGACGCCCTGGAGCTGGCAGACGTGCTGATCGAGCAGGGCCAGCAGATGCCGGAGCGCTTCAAGCGCCGTGACATCCAGACCTTTGTCGCCGATGCGGTGTGCGAGTGGGCCTACGCCGAATACAAAGCCAATCGCAGCCCGGAGCCTTACCTCTCCGACTTGCTGCCGCTGGTTGACGGTAAGTGGCAGCTGACGGAGCAGATCCCGAGCAAATACCACAAGTTGATCGGTATGCGCGCCATGGAAGCGGGCCAGTTGGAAACCGCGCTCAAGCACCTGGAGCGTTCGACCGAACTGTACGCCCAGGCGGGCAATGACACCCGTATCGAAAAGGTCCGTAAGGCCCTGGCAAAACAAGCGGCCGCTACCCCGGCCACCGAGTAACCGACTACCCCCCCCCAGCGGGGACTTGTGGAAGTGAGCCGCCCATTTATGGACCGTCCCACTGAAAACAGGCTCCCCGCCCTATTTGAGCGCCCAGCAATGAGCTTTTCCGGTAGACCCACCACCCTGGTGGAACAGCAGATCGAGAACGACGGCTTTTGGCCGAACCTCTCCGTGTCTGAATTCCAGAAGGGGTATCGCCTGCCGGCGGAGTATGTGCTGGACATGCTGGGCGCTGACCTGACCACAGCGATGACCGAGGTAAATGCCGACCTGGCCGAGTTAAAAGCGCGCTGGCAGGGCCGTGGAGTGTCAAACGTTGAGTCTGCAGACACCACGGTCCTGCCGGAGCGCACCTTTCAAGCGGCGACGTACAAGCGTGCCGTGTACTGCCGAGCCAAGGCCAGTTTGTTGACCCAGTTCGCAACCATCATCCGCCGTGACAGCGCGGAGAACCTGGGCAAGGAGTTGCCCGATCGCCCGGAAACCTTTCTGGCGTTCAGCCAACAGGCCGTGCGCTCGCTGCAGGGCCGTGGCCGCATCACGGCGGCGTTGCTATGAACAAGCTGCGCGCCCTGACCGCCTACCTAATCGGCCTCAACCTGGTGCTGCCAGAGCAAATCGACAGCTGGGCCGAGCAGGTCAACCTGGATCTGATCTGGAAGGACACCACCCAGGGCCTGCACATGGGCGATATGCGCTATCGCGCCGTGTTCGTGATCGAGCGTTTCGCCGGCAACCCGGCGCTGTTGATGGCGCTCCTGGGCGGCTGGCTGGAATCCAACGATCCCGACCGGGACGACGATCTGCCGGCGCCGACTTTCGCTGTCGACCAGGTGACCCCTGATGAAGCGGACTTGGAACTGACTTTGGAGTTTGTCGAGCCGCAGCACCTGGCCGAAGACCCCAACGGCCTGGTCGACGCGTTCGGGAAAAAGTGGGGCCTGGTCGCATTCGATCTGTGGACCGCTGAACACGGCGAGGTGCAAAACCGTGTCGCGTAGCACTTTCGAGCTGGACGTCCGTGGCCACCTTGGCGTTCGCGAGCAACTGGCCCTGTTGAGCCTGCCCCCGCAGCTGCGCCGGCGTTTGCTGAATAACGTCACCAAGCGCGTACGAACCATGAGCCGTAAGCGCATTCGTGAGCAGCGCAACTTGAACGGCACCCCCTTTGAGGCACGCAAGGGCGACGGCAAGGGCAAAAAGAAGATGGAAGCCGGCCTGGGCAAGTTGCTCCAGGTCACCAGCGTGAGCGCGGATGCCGCGACTTTGGGCTGGCGTAACGGCCTGACCGGCTGGGTGGCTGCACAGCAACACCACGGCGCAACCGAGCGCCGTACTGCAGCGCAGATGCGCCGGTGGAACAAGGTGCCCGAGGGCCTCGCGGCGACGGACAAACAGGCAAAACGCTTGCGCCGACTGGGTTTCAAGGTGCGCCAAAAGGGCAAGAAAAGCCTGGCCCGGCCATCCGTAGCTTGGATTCAAGAACACGTGAACTACGCCAAGGCAGGCCTGCTGATACGCATCCTGTCCGACGAAAAAGCCGAGGGCAACGGCGCGCAAAGCTGGGAAATCACCCTGCCAAAGCGCCAGTTCTTGGGCGTCAGCTCCGATCGGGATACCAGCTTGCTGGTTAACCAGGTGCTGGAACAAATCCTCAACTCCCCCAAATAACGAGGCCCTGCATGGCACTTGGCAAAGTCAGCGTCAACAATCTCAACCTCGGCCAAGGCGCCGTGACCGAGATCGAGCGCTATTTCCTGTTCATCGGCCCCGGCGCAAAGAGCGTCGGCAGCCTGATCGCCCTGAATACCGACAGCGACCTGGACGAAATGCTGGGTCAGCCGGTCAGTGACCTGAAAACCCAGGTCGCAACCGCCAAAGCCAATGGCGGCGATCGCTGGGCATGTCTGGCGGCGCCTATCGCTGCAGATGGCACCTGGGCCGAAGCGCTGGAAGCCGCGCAACAGCAGGGTTACTCCGTTGAAGCGGTGGTGATCACCAAACCCGTGGCCACTGGTGCTGAACTCTCCGCGATGCACGACGCGGCAATTGCGGTCAGCAACACGTACGGCCGTCGGATGTTCGTGATGGCCAGCACTGCCGGCATCGTCGCGGAGCAGTCCTGGTCCGACTACGTGAAAGAGCAGAAAGCGATCACCAAAGACTTGGCCGCGCCGCGTGTCCTGGTTGTGCCCCAGTTGCACGGCAATGACTTGGGCGTCTTGGCGGGACGCCTGGCCAATGCCGGCGTCAGCATCGCTGACAGCCCCATGCGTGTGGCCACCGGTGCCGTTATGGCCCTGGGTAGCGTACCCAAGGACAAAGACGGCGTACCGTTGCCATCGGCAGTCCGCTCGGAACTCGACAAGGCCCGCTTTTCGGTTTCGCAAACCTACCCGGACTACCCAGGCGTGTTCTGGGGTGACGGCAACATGCTCGACGCCCCAGCGAGCGACTTTCAGGCTGTCGAGTACCTGCGACTGGCCGACAAGGCCGCCCGCCAGGTGCGCCCGCTGTTGATCCTGCGTGTTGCCGATCGGCGTTTGAACAACACGGCCAACAGCATGGCGGCCGCTGTCAGCGCCTTTATGAAGCCGCTGCGCGTGATGGCCAAGTCCACGACGTTTGCGGGCCAGTTGTTCCCGGGCGAGATCGAGTCCCCCAAAGACGGCGACATCCAGCTGGTCTGGAACACCAAAACCAAGGTCGAGGTGTACATCAAGATCAAGCCCCTCAATTGCCCGAAAGACCTCACGGCGAACATCGCCCTGGACCTTTCCAACGACGATTCGGAGTAATCCCGTATGTCCCGTATTGGCGGTAAAAACTTCGACATCAACCTGGGCGACCTGCAGGTCCACGTCGAAAGCTGCACCCTGGATATCACCGACAACACTGCCGTGGCACAAAGCCGGGGCGTGCCCAACGGCCATGTCGATGGTGACGTGGCGGCCAGCGGTGAATTTGAGTTCGACACCAGCAACTTCAACCTGCTGATCGAGGCCGCACGCACTGCCGGCAGCTTCCGCCAGCTGGAGCCCTTCGACTCGGTGTTCTTTGCCAAGGCCGGCGAGGAAGAGCTGCGCATTGAAGCCTTCGGCTGCAAGTTGAAGGTGTCCAGCCTGTTGAGTGTCGACCCTAAAGGCGGCGAGAAGTCCAAGCACAAGGTGCCGTTTGACGTCACCAGCCCGGACTTTATTCGCGTCAACGGCGTGCCGTACCTGGCGTCCGCTGAGATCGAGGGCCTGCGCTGATGGTTTGCCCGTTCGATCGCGCCCAGGCACTGGAACAACGTCAGCGTGATGCTGCGATCGCAGCCGCACGTGCTACCGCACGGCCGAGCGGGCAAAGCCTGACCCATTGCAAAGATTGCGATAAGCCGATCCCGGAGAAGCGCCAGGTACTGGGCGGCATCACCCGCTGCGTGCCGTGCCAATCCCTTATTGAGCAAGGACAGCGCCGATGACCGCACGCGCCAAGCCCAAAGCAACCCTCGAAAGCCGTTACGCCGTGCTTGAACACCGTGTCAGCGACTTGGAAGAACGTCATGAAACCGTGCCGACTCGCGTCACCCGGTTGGAAGGCGAATTCGAACACATGGCCGTGCAGCTCTCGGATCTGAACAACGGCCAGCGCGAACTGACTGCCACCGTGTCCGACATCGGCACCAAGGTCACCCGCATGTTGGCGGTGCTGACAGTGCTGGGCGTGATTGCGCAAATGGTCGGGCCGGCGCTGTTGAGGATCCTGTTCCCATGAGCCTGCGCAACAAGATCGCCGCCGGCGCCCTGGTGCTGGTCAGCGCGCCCTTGGTCGCCTTCCTGGGCAAGTGGGAAGGGGAGGGACAGAACATCGTTTACGCCGATCAACTCGCCCGTGGCTTGCCCACCGTGTGTAAGGGCATCACCCGGTTTACCAGCCCGTACCCGCTGGTCGTCGGTGACTACTGGTCGCCGGCGCGCTGCGCCGAGGTGGAGCAACTGGTGGTCGAGAAAGGCCAACTGGCACTGGCTGACTGCCTAACCAACCCGGCGATCGGGCAGAAGACCTTCGACGCGCTGAGCAGTCATGGCCACAACTTCGGCGTGCCCAGCACGTGCGCCAGTCGCGCCGTTGGCCTGATCAACGCCGGCAGGATCGCCGAGGGCTGCAAGGCGCTGGCATGGGGCCCCGATGGCAAGAGCCCGGTGTGGTCGTCGGTTACCGACGCCCAGGGTCGCAAGCGGTTTGTACCTGGGTTGCACGCTCGCCGGCGAGCCGAAGCGGCGATGTGCGCGGATGGGTTGCGATGATCGAGCTTTCCTGGCGGCTCCTTTTAAGCCTGGCAGTCCTGCTGGGGTTTTACGGATTGCACGAGCAACTCGACACCGTCCGTGGCCAGCGTGACGCCGCTTTGTATGAGGTCAGCGGTCTACGCGAAGCGGCCCGAGTCAGCGGCGAGATGCTGGCCGACCGTGACGCAATAGACCTTAAACGAACCCTGGAGCTGGACCATGAACGTGCTTCAAACCTTGAGCTGCAGCGCGCTGTTGACGCTCGCCGTCAGCGGCTGCGCATCAACGCCACCTGCAGCGCCGCCGGCACCGAAAAAGCCAGCGCCGGCGGCATGGCTGATGCAGCCACCGCCGAACTCGCAGCAAACGCTCGACCAGATTATTTCACCCTCAGAGATCAGCTCGCCCGCAGCAAGCAAATGATCCTGGGCCTGCAGGACTACGTGCAACAGGTCTGCCTGCGCTGACCTGAACCCCCTTCAAACCAACCACTACAACGGATACGAACATGAGCCAGACCCAAGCCCGCGAAATCACCCTGGAAATCGGCGCCCAGGAATTTACCTTCACCCTGACCCCCCAGGACGTGACCAAGTATTTCAACGCCATGACCGCCAACAACAAGGTGGCGCCGTCCTTCAACCTGCTGAGCAGCACCGTGCTGCCCGCTGAAAAAGCCGCTCTGCGCGAGCTGATGGCCAACCCGGTGAACACCATGCAAATCGCCGGCGCGCTCCTTGAGGAATACGCGCCTGACGTCGGGATCATCGTAAAAAAGCCCTTGAGTACGCTGAGCGCCTGACCGAGGACGGCCTGGGCCAGTTGCTGGCCCTGACCAACCGTTGGCTACCTGGTGCCGAGCCCAGCATCGAGAACATGGGCACGGCCAAGTGGCTGGAAGACGAACACTGGAAACGCATGGAATTTGCCGTCGCAAACGGCATTGCCCATGCGTTTAGCGGATAGGAACCACATGGCCGATCGTAGCGCCCGCCTGGACTTCATCCTCGCCCTGACCGACAAGGTGACCGCACCTTTGGGCAAGGTGAAGATGGGCTTTTCCGAGCTGACCGAGCAAAGCGAAAAGAACATCAAGACCATGGGTATGGGCCTGGCCGGTGTGACGGGCGCTTTTGTCGGCATCAACCAATCGTTGCAGCCTGCGCTGGAAATGAACCGCGCCCTGGGCGAGGTCAAATCCTTGGGAGTAGCCGAAGACGCGCTGACCGCGCTGAATCAGAAAGCCCTGGAGTTCTCGGTGAACTATGGCGAGAACGCCAGGGATTTTGTGGCGTCGGCCTACAGCATCGAGGGCGCTATCAAGGGCCTGACCGGCAGCCAGCTGGCCACGTTCACCAACACCAGCAACCTGCTGGCCAAGGCTACTAAGTCCGACGCCGACACCATGGGCGCCTACGTGGGCACCATGTACAACCTGTTCAAAGGCCAGGCAGACGCCATGGGCAAGGGCGAATGGGTTGAAAAACTCGGCGGGCAGACCGCCCTGGCCGTGCAACTGTTCCGCACTGACGGCGCCCAGCTCAAGGACGCCTTTAAGGAAGTCGGCTCGATCGCAACCGCTGCCGGCGTCGATATCGCCGAGCAGTTCGCGGTGATCGGCTCGCTGAGCAGCACCATGGAAGGCGGCGACGCCGGCGGGCGCTACAAGGCGTTTTTTGAAAACCTGGGCGCCGCGTCCGAAAAAATGGGGATGAAGTTCACCGACTCCAACGGTAAAGCGCTGCCCATGCTGCAGATCATGGACAAGCTGCAGGGCAAGCTGGGTGACCTGACCAGCGCGTCGGCCAATGCCAAGCTGATGGATGCGTTCGGCGGGGAGGGCGCCCAGGTGATCAGCTCCCTGGCCAAGGACACCGATCGCCTTCGCAACGGCATGGACAAGCTGGGCAAGGTGCGTGGTCTTGAGGACGCGAAGAACATGGCCATGTCGATGGTCGACCCGTGGCAACAGTTCGCGGCGGCGATCGAAGCGTTACGTATTGCCTTTGGCCAGGCGCTCATTCCGATCCTGACGCCGCTGATGGCCAAGCTGTCCGGCATCGCCGGCACCATGACCCTTTGGACGCAGATGTTCCCGAACATCACCCGAGTGATCGGCATTGTCACGCTGACGATCCTGGCCCTGATTGCCACCATGTCCCTGCTGACATTTGCCGTCGGCGCCGGACGTATGGCCTGGCTGGCCATGGTGACTGTCTGGAAAGTGGTGCAGATGCTCAACCTGCGCAGCATCGCCGGCTTCTTGCTACAAGTGGCTGTCATTGCGGTGTATGTGGCTGGCCTCACGCTGCTGTACACCACGATGGGGATCATTCGAGGCGGGATGCTGCTTTGGCAGGCAGCTATCTGGTTGGTCAATGCCGCTATGTGGGCCAACCCTGTGTTGCTCATCGTCGCGGGCGTGTTGGCGCTTATTGCTGTCATTACGTTGGCGATTGTCTATTGGGACGAGTGGACGGCTGCGTTGATGAACAGCGAGGCGTTCAAGTGGGTCAGCGATCAACTCAGCGCGCTTTCGGAGTGGTTCGCCTCAATGGGCGGTTGGTCCGGGATGGCCAAGGCCGCATGGGACGGGATCGTCGCCATCTTTCACACGGCCATCAACGGCCTGATCGAAATGCTGAACAAGATCCCGGGCGTGGACATTGAAACCCGCTTTGGCGCTATGCCCGAGGTTCCCGGTACCGACATCGGTGTCAACAACGTGGACGCCACTGCAGCTGCGCAAAAGGCCCAGCAGACCATCAACGCGGCCATTCCGAGCCTGTCGCCGGCGCGCCCTAACGCCGTGCCCCAGGGCGGGCTGCTAACCAGCATCCAAAACAACAACAGCAGCCAGAACAGAGGCATGCACGTGGAGAAAGTCGAGATCCACAACAGCAAGCCTATGACGTCCCTGGAGATGGAAAACATGGTCGCCATGTCGGTGGGCGGATGAGCGAATACATCGATCTGCTGATTGCCGGCAACGACATGGTGCTGGACCCATCGCGTCAGCCGCTGCTGATTGATGGCCGGGCCAGCATCGCCCAGGACATCGCTCACATGATCCGCGACAGCGGCCTGCTGGTCACCCTCGTGGCCGAGCGCGACCGGCTCAAGCAGCGCGACTGTATCCAGCAACTTGAGCTGCTGGTGGAGGCGGACGAACGCCTGGTACCGGGCACGGCGCAGATCACCCAGCTGCTGCCTGGCCAGTACCTGGTCACGGCGACAACCCTGAAATTCGGCAACATCGAGGTGGATTTGTGAGCGACGTAGATTTTAAGCAGGCGTTGGCCGACGCCGGCATTCCCACTACCGAGGCTGGGCTGCTGCAGGCGTGGGAAAAGGAAGTGGCCGCCCAGGGCAGCAAGTTGAGCAACACCAGCGCCTATTCGCCGTTCTGGCGGGTCGTGCGTGCCCTGGTGACCAAGCCGGTGATGTGGATTTTGGATTTTTTCGTGGCCACGGTCCTGCCCAACTTTTTCGTCAAAACCGCTGCAGGTGCCTGGCTCGATATGCTGGCCTGGGCGGTAAACGTCGAGCGTAAAGGTGCGACCAAGGCCAAGGGCTTTTTGCTGTTCACTCGCGAAGCCGCCGGCGGCGCGCTGGAAGTCCCGGCCGGGACAGTGGTGCAGTCCGGGTCAATCAACGGCCATGTGTACCAGGTGGTGACGACGGCCGCAGGCGTTTTTGCCGATGGACTGATGCAACTACAGATCCCGGTCGAGGCGATCGACACCGGCGCCGGCTTCAACTTGGCCCCGGGTTATTACGCGATCCTGCCGGTACCGGTGCCGGGCATTGTCCAGGTGGTGAACAGCGACGGTTGGTTGACCACACCAGGTGCAGATCCTGAACCCAATGACGAGCTGCGCTTGCGCACCCGCAATCAGTTTTCAGCGGTCAACCAGTGGCACACCGACGCGGTGTATCGCGCCATGATTTCGTCCTTCCCGGGCGTGCGCCCTGATGGCGTGTATTTCGAACATGACGCCCCGCGTGGCCCAGGCAGTGCCAATGCCTTTGTGTTGTTTGAGGCAGATGTTCCGGCCGCGCCGTACCTGGAGCAAATCAACGCGCATATCCGCGACCAGGGCAACCACGGCCACGGCGATGACCTGTTGGTGATGGTCATGCCCGAAACCTTGCACACGGTGCAGTTGGAGATCTGGCCGCGCTCCACGCTGACGATCGAGCAGCGGGAAAACCTCAAAGACAACGCCGCGCTGTTCGTGCGCGCCGCTTTTCGCGACAGCACGGCCACCGACTTCCAGCCGACGCTGACCTACCCCCAGTCGAGGTTTTCATTCAGCCGCCTGGGTGAAGAGCTTCACCAGCAGTTCACCGGCATCGAGTCGTTGCGCTTTGCCACGGCCGACATCATCAGCGAGCTGAACATTCCGCGGATCCAGACCTTGGAGGTGCTGCTGCATGATTAAGCTCGAACTGCCGTTTTGGCTGGACGGGACCGAACTGGCCAAGCTCAAGGCAGCGGCTCAGTCCTGGTGGACGAGGGTGGAAGGCTGGCTGCGCTGGCCACTGCTGCAGATGGATGCGGATACCTGCCACCTCACCGTGTTGGACCTGTTGGCCTGGCAGCGCGATATCACCCGCTTCAAGGGCGAACCCGAGGGCTTGTATCGCCTGCGGGTTAAGTACGCCTTTATCAACGCGGTGGACGCCGGCAGCACGGCAGGACTGCAGCGCATCTTTATGCGCCTCGGCGTGGGATTCGTGCAGATCGAAGAGCGTCAGCCCGGCCGTGACTGGGACGTGATCCTGCTGCGCGTCACCAACAGCCAGTTGGCCGAGAACCCCGAGCTGGTACGCGTGCTGATCCAGCAATACGGGCGCACCTGTCGCCGGTATGACTTTCTGATCATCACCGCCGTGCCAATGGCTCTCGCCACCATCCATTTCAACGATGACCAGCAAACGCTGATCGCCAGCCTGTAGGAGTCCCAATGGGCGCCAGTATTACCCTTGCAGGTGAAGACCTGATCGCACGCAAACAAGCCGCCCAGCAAAGCCTGGTGGTGTCGCGCTTTGTCTTCGCCAATGTTCCAGGGCTTGACCCTACCAAGCCGGTCGACCGTGCAGCGGCCAAACCGGCTGCGGGCCAGATCGTCTACGTTCACCCGATCGGCGCCGACGAGGGCGGGTATGTAAACCCCAGCCAGGTGGTTTACAGCGCGCAGATTGGTTCCGATATTGGTGATTGGGACTTCAACTGGATCGGCCTGGAAACCGATGAAGGCGTGCTATTTGCTGTGGCCACGGTCGCCCTGCAGCAAAAGCGCCGCAACATTCCGCCCGTCCAGGTCGGCAACAACCTGACCCGCAATTTCCTGGTGGTGTTTGATGGTGCCCAGGCGCTGACCGGTATCACCGTCGACGCCAGTACCTGGCAGCACGACTTCACCCTGCGTCTGGCCGGGATCGATGAGCGCGAGCGCCTGAGCAACCGGGATGTGTTCGGCCGGGCGTGTTTCTTCGGCAGCAGCCTGCAGCTGGAGAAAGTCGACGGGGCCTATCAGCTCAAGCCGGGCACCGCTTACATCGAGGGCATCCGCTTGGCGAGGGCCGAACCGTTCCCTGTCGCGCCGCCGGAGTTCCCCGCCACGGCCTGGCTGGACGTGTGCCTGCAGCGTGAGCTGAATGACGTGGTCGCGTCCTGGTCCGTCGTGTGGGGGGCTGATGAAGCTGACTACGTGGATAGCCTGGGCGTGCGCCACTACCGCGAAAAAATTGCGACGCTGCCCAGTAGCTCAAGCATTACGGATGCCCGCTCGGTGGAGCCCGTCACCGGGCCACTGGTTGGCATGTTCGCCTTTCGCGCCGGCGACTATGGCCACTTGCGGGCCCGGGCAACGACCAAGGAAGACGTGGGCCTGGGCGTGTTGCCCAACGCCAAGAGCGACGACCCAACCGTCAACGACAGCGAGATCCTGGCGACCACAGCGGCCGTGAACGCGGCCATGGTTCAAGTCGTGAACCCGCTCGCTGGGATGATTGCGGCGTTTGCCCGCAGCACTGCCCCTTATGGCTGGCTCAAAGCCAACGGCGCCGCTGTAAGCCGTACCACATTTGCCGAGCTGTTTACGGCCATCGGCACGACGTTCGGCGCTGGGGATGGGGTCAAGACGTTCAATTTGCCCGACATGCGCGGCGAGTTCATCCGTGGTCTGGACGACAGTCGAGGTGTTGATTCCGGCCGTGGGTTGGGCAGCGGACAGGGCAGCCAGAACCTACAGCACACCCACACTGCCACCACCGGCGATGCCGGTAACCACGGCCACGTGGTGACGGGTACAGCCGAAGCGGCCGGTGCGCATAGCCACACGTTCAACATCAACCGTCAGGGTTCCAGTGCCGACCACCGGGTGCTCGATATGCCACCTGGTCGGACAGGCTCCGAGGGCACGGCAAAGGTCGCCGTGGACAGTGCCGGCGAACACACCCACACCATCACGGCAACTGCAGCGGCGTCAGGCACCCACAGCCACACCGTCACGCTGAGCCAGGACGGCGGCAACGAAGCCCGACCGCGCAATGTCGCGGCCCTGTATTGCATCAAGTATTGAGGTTTTCATGACAACCAAGACTGTCTATCAAACTGACCGCATCGGCATTCTGATCGGCACTGCGCTGGCAGATCCTTGCCCATTGCAGGAAGGCGAATGGCTGATTCCCGGCGGGTGTGTGGAGGATGTGCCCCCGATCGCTGGCAAGCACCAGGTGCCGCGCTGGACTGGCAAACGGTGGGAGCTGATCAGTTCCTACCAAGGGCTGACGGTGTACAACACCCGCACCGGCGAGGCCCTGGTGATCGAGCGTAGCGGTGACCTGCCGAGTGGCTACACCCTGAGCGTGCCCGCACCTGGTCAAGTGTGGCGCCAGGGCGAATGGGTGGACGACATCCCCACCACGCTGGCCCGGATACACCAGGAGCAAACCGAACGTATCAATGTGCAGTGCGAAAAAGCCCTGGTCGGCGGCTTCGGATCGAACGCCCTGGGCGCAATGCACCGCTACGGCAGCCAGACCGATGATCAACTAAACCTGATCGGCGTGATCCTGGCTGGCCGGGACACGCTCTACGCATGCCGTGACGAGGCCGGCGCCAAAGACTACCGACCCCACACCGTGGAGCAGATCCGCCAGGTGGGTGACGACCTCACAGCGTTCAGGCAGGTGCAGCTGCAGAAAGCCAACGCGCTCAAACAAGCCCTGGATCAAGCATTGGCTGCCGAGGATTTGGCCGCGCTGCAGGCCGTGGCCTGGGATGCCCGCACGTGACCTGGGCACCGGTGACGATGCGTTGGCCCGAGCAGTCCACCCAATGGATGGGCGACCTGGCAGCGGCCCAGGAACTGGCTGGTAGTGAGTTGGCCAGCACCAGCCAACGCCTGGTGGGACTGGATGGCATGACCAGCACTAACCCGGGGCCGGTGGGTGGTGCCGCGAAAGGCGCGATCGCGGCCGGCCGTGCGGCACTGGCCGGGCAGATGGGCGAGGCGCCGGCGTGCTTGGCGGTGACGCCATTTCAAAGCGGGGTAGGGCAGGGCCGTGGCCACCAGCGGTTTCTGTCGGCGCCGAACTTGCTGCAGCAGCTGGCCGCCAAACTGGTCGACACCAGTGACAGCGGCCGACCAGCCGGCCCTCAATATGCACTGTCGCTGATGTTCTTGGGCACGCGCCTGGATCAGTTCGCCGAAACCCTGGCGCGCTTCAATGCGCTGCTACCGATCCCTGACCTGGTGCGCGCCGAACGTCGGGCGCGCAGCCTGTCGCGCCTTGAGGCCGAAAAGTGGGAGATCCCCAGCGCAGGGCCCTTGCCGCGTTGGTCTGCGCTGCCCCTTGAGCGCTGCACGGTGGTCAAAGCGGCCAAGCAATCCATGGGCGGGCAGATCGCCGTCCTGGAGAGCTACGCGGCCGACAGCTCGCCCATGGGCGACCTGGCCGCATTGGCCGGTCGTAAAGCAGCCCAGCAGCAGGACCGCGACAAACAGCTGAATGATCTGAAAGCCCTGCTGGCCGACGGCAACGCCGACCACAGCATGCGCGCGCGGATCTTGGGGCCAGGCGACAACAACGAATTACGCCGTGCGTTGCTGCAGGGCGATGCACCTGGTCACGAATGGGTGCTGTGCGCCGGCGTGCTGCTGGTGGGCTCGCGGGATGGTTTGAGCTTTGTTCGAGAGCTGGTGGGCCTATGACGCTTCTACTTGATGGCCAGCAGGTCCTGGGCAAACGCCTGAAAATCACAGCCAATCTGCGTATCGAAAGCGACGACCTGTCGGGGCAGACCAGCAACAGCCAGACCGCGCACAAGGGGTTCAAGCCCAAAACCCTAACCGTGAGTCTTGCTATTCCGTTTGTTGACGCGCCGCAACTGCGCAGCCTTATGCGCCTGGCGGAAGCCACGGCCGGCGGTGGTCAGCTCCACATGTACCGCATCGTTAACGACACCGCCGCCGCGTTCGGTATCCGCGAAGTGCAGTTCTCCGACGGCGTGAGCGCCCGGGAAGACGACACCCTCAATCAATGGCTGGTGCAGTTCACCCTGTCAGAGAAGTTGTCCAACCCTGAGCGGGTGGAGAGTCGCCGCGCCGGCAACAGCGTCACGTCGCAGTCTGGCCCGGGATCGGCCGTCGGCGCCGGCGGTGCTGACGGCACCGGTAGCCCCGACGAACTGAGCGGCTTCGAACGAACCTTGAAAAAGGTGGATAACTGGCTGGCTCCGACACCATGAAACTGCACCAGGTACTTACCATCAGCGGCACGCCGTATCCGATGATCAAGGGCGAAGTGCGGCTGGATATCAAAAACCCCGGCCGGGCGACCTTCACTATCCAGGCAGACGCAGCAGTCAAAGGCCTGGTGACGCTCGATGTCGGCTACAACGACGGCACGCTGCAGCGTCACTTCATTGGCTTTGTAGAGCGCTCCACGGCCATCAACAGCGTGCAGCAGATCCTGGTCTGCCGTGAACTGGCGGCGATCCTATCGCAGCCTCTGCCGCTGAACCTGCGCCACGTCGACCTGCAGGGCGTGCTGGCTGAGGTCAGCGACAAGACCGGCTTGCGTTTCCGGGTGCCGGACAAGGCCTACGCCAAGGTCAAGGCTCCGTTTTTCTACAGCCTGGCCGCCGGCTACCTGGCCATGGATAGCCTGGCCAGCGTGTTCAGCATCCCCGACTTCATCTGGCAGCAGCAGGGCGACGGTGATGTGTTTGTGGGCAGTTGGGCTGACAGCTTCTTTGGCATCCGCCCGCCGCTGGATCTGCCCGTCGAACTGTTCGACGGCTACCAGGGCAACCAGAGCGCAATGATCGCGGCCCTTCCAGGACTGCGCCCAGGCGCCACCATCAACCAGGGCGAGAGGATCACCAGTGTGACCCTCGCCGGCAACCAAATGGCGATCAAATGGACGACGCAATCCGTCGCAGCGTAGAGCGGCAATTCCCCGAACTCACCGGTGGCTACCACTTGCCACGCTTTGGCCGAGTAGTAGCCGTGCCTGATGCGCCGGCCGCACCTGGCCTGTGCGACGACTTCCGGCCGCGCTTTGGCGTCGACGTGGAAGTGCTGCTGCCTGACGGCGAGCCAGATCCCGCGCTGCCGATACTGACTGGCCTGCCGTTGCCGGCACCAATGGGCGGGCAAGAGGCTGGCATGTTCGGCTTCCCGGAGGAGGGCACCACTGTGGTGGTCAGCTTTGCCTATGGGCTGCCACACAAGCCCTTTATCACGCAGATCCTGCCCCACGGCTTGAGCCTGCCCCGGGTGCCGAAGGGTGACCAAGTGTGGCAGCACAGTGAGGCCTGCCAGCAGCGCGTCGACGCCGACGGCAACTGGCTGCGCCAAACCGACGGCAAGATCCAGGACAAAGCGATCGAGCGTGAAGTGGAGGCGATGGCGAACACTGAGAGCTTCCAGAGCCACACCAGGACGGTGGACGACCATTCAACTGAGTCGGTGGGTGGGATCAAGAAGATCGAGGCGCTGGGCGCGCTCAAGCTACTTTCGGGCGGATCTGCGAGTCTGGCTGCGGTGGACGATCTGCACCAGGCGACCGGGCGTGACTTGAACCTGGTGGTGGGGCAGAAGCATAACGCCACGGTGGGCGGCGATATGGAGGAAAGGATTCAGGGAATGCACAAGAGCGTGGCCGGGATCAGTCAGCGCCTGCAGGCACCAAAGACTTGGTTGGGGTCGGAAGAGGTCAACGTGCTCCAGGTATTGTGCGATCTGCTCAACCTGGTGCAGGAGATGAACGTCCAGCTGGCAGTTCATACACACGGGCCAATACCAACGCCGAGTAATGCAGCAGCCTTCACCCAGGCCGGTGCATCGGCGCTGTTTCTCTCGACTAAGTTAAAGCTGATTACTTTTTAAAGTAACAGCCGGATAGCTTGCGGCTGTTACAGTTACTTTCTAGCTTAACCGGAAGTTACCCTGTGATCGATATTGTTAATTTGGAACGTTCTATTCCGTAGGTGCCAGCCAGCTGACTGATCGCATCTTCAATCGTCAGAGGGATGTCTAGTGAGGGTCTTTTTCGAGTTGTTTTACAGTAATCATCGACCCCCGAGTCTCTCTCGGTAAAGTATTTCTCAAAGTCCCATTCGAAAATTTCCCAATTGTGTTTTTTCTCAACTTCGAAAAACAAGTTTCCTGGGTTCTTAATCCTGGACAAGGCTTCACCTAGTTCAAAAGTATATTTCCAGGTGTCCTCGTATTTTGAGATATTTACGCTTTCAACTGTGCAGATTAAACCGGCGTTCAATTCGCGACCGAAGCCATCTTGTTTGCTCGTAAGGTAGATATAACGGAAGGTTAGGTCCTCTAGCGGCTTCTTGGACGTGTAGCTAATATAGAAATCAATATTCAGTCTTTGGATTGCCTCGGAGGGCACGATGGCCAGCAGGCCTTTCTGTTTGGCGCTCATTATCTAGATCCTCAAAATTTTGACTTGGTGGAGTCACTTGCAGTGCAGCGACTTGCCCAGGGCTCGCATGGCTGCTTGGCGCAAGACCGTCGACTCATTCTCATCCTGGGCAATCTTGAGTAGAGCATTTCGCCCGTTTGAAAAGCCGCTATAACCCAAACCATCTGCGGCAGCGACACGAAGATCTTCTGTCTGGTGTTTATCACTCAGTTGGGCGGATAAGAATCCAACTACCTCATTGTTAACCATAGCTACTCCTCGCAATGTCGCCTTCATGGCAACCCGCGCTCAGTTTGGCTGGGCAATCGCGAAAAGTCTCATGAGTCAAAAAAAACACACGAAAAAGCACTTATCCCCCTCCCGCCGACGGGATCTGGGTCCCTTTTTTTTGCAAACAACGGTGGAGATGAAACGATGCCCCCGCCAAGGACCGCTGGGTGGGCTATGCCGTTTTTGGCAATTGCACGATGTGCAAGGTTTTGCGAAGAAGTGAAGGCACTTCGCAGAGGTCTCAGGGCGGAGGGTATCGGTAGCAGTTTCCTGAGGGCCGCGGTTTACAAGGGGAGGGCCTCTGAAAACAGATGTTTTGCTGAGTTTTCATTTTCTGAATGGCTCGCACCAGGTGAGAGATTGGCGTCCACTAGGAACAGCATCGATATGCCTGAAAGCCCCCGGCCCGACTGGCTTCTTGGTTACACATCCAATTGCATGGATTGACTACAACTGAGCCGCATTTTGCGCGTCGATTTAGGAGGAGCTTAAAAAATCGGTTGGGAAGAAGTACAGGGGAAACTGACCGGCGTTTACACACAAATCGTGTAACCGTCACCAGTTTCGCCTGACACAGGTTCGACACCGCTGAAGGCCTTCAAAATAGTAGAACGGGTAAAAGGAATCGAACCTCGTTATCAGTTTAAGAACCCGATAACGAGGGTTTGGGACTTGAGGTACTAGTAGGTTGCCGGTAAAGAAGGTGTAAAAAATGCGTCGGACAGTGTTAGCATTAGTTCAGTTTTTGCTTTTATACTAATTTCCGGTTCGTATTTTTTTGCCAAATATTTTTTTCTTTTTAGTCTGAAGTGCTACTGCAAGTCGAGCGTCCTCTATTTTTCTGTGTAATTCTAAATCAAGAATGCCGAGCTCATCCCAAATTTCATCAGTGCCGAATATACTGATGACTTGGTTTATATCAATATTATAATAATTTCTTCCTTTAAGGTCTGGTTTTCCCCTAGGTGTTGCTAAATTGAGTGTTTGAGATAGTTGGCTTTCTGGCATGTTTTCTTTGAATATGCTCTGGCCAGCAAAAACCAGCCTGCGTTCAATTAACACATCCAGTTGAGATGCTGAAGCCGGACGCCCAGACCATCCCATCATCTCACCTTCATTGTTAATGAGGTAGTGGAAGTTTCCAAGTTTTTGATTAAATAAGCGTAATAGGCTCTGGTCATTTTTCGCTATTTTTATTTTGTTGAATTCATCAGCACTAGCTTGGAAGTGTTCAAGTATATAGTATTTGGAATATCTATATTTATCAGCGTCTGCTAAAAAAAACAGTACATGCTGCCATTGGCTGTATGCTTCAAAAGCATCTGCATAGAATAATGCGGACAGATCTTCTTCGCTATGAAGTATGAATGCTGCAGCGTAATAGTCTAATATGCTTTTGTGCAAGAAGGTTGTTAGGTCAAGACCATCATCTAACATCAGACATGCGACTTTTACAATGTCTTTTCTAAAGCTGTCCACATCGCAGTTTGTGTCATCCGAATACTCAAGTGCATTGGTGAAAGCAGTGTTGAATTCGGATCTGGTTAAACTTCTTCCAAAGCTTTCCTGAACAATCATAAAGCAGAAGGCTTCGAAGAGTCGAAGAAGTTTTGTTTCTGATAAGCCGCTGTAATGCTGTCTAGTGAATCCAACCTTTAAGCTGTCATGCCTAGTAAATACGACGTGAAATAACTTCTCAAAAAAATCTCTAAGGGTAGAAGGTATTTCCTGCTCTGACTCATAAACCCATACCACCAACGTTAGCATTAATGGGGTGCTGATGATCTCTTTTACTGACTCTGGCGCTGAAACAGTAGCAGCTATCAATGATTCTCTTTTCACAGAATCCAATTGCAGACATTTCAAAAATGGCTCGTAATCATCTTCATTTAAAGGTGTTAAATCTAAAACGTCGAACCCTACCATCTGTTGGATGCCGCTTCCAGGGCGAGATGAAACTATAATTTTGAGTTTTGGGTAGCGTCTCTGCAATTCATCTAGTGATTCAATGGCGTCGTTAATGCATGTGTCGACAATCTCATCAAAACCATCTAGTAGGAGCGCTAGATAACCTTTCGACGCTAAATATTTGAAGCTTTCCTCTGTAACTGTAATTCCGAGAAGGTCAAGATTTTCAAATATTAGTTGTTTTAAACCTTTTTTCTGATTTATTTTCTGGAGCTCTATAAATACAGGTATATAAGATCGTCCAGTCTCGGATATTGCAGAACATGCAAGATGCCGCATGAACATTGACTTTCCCTGGCCAACTATCCCCTGTATAACAATGTTTCCATTGGGGAGTTGATCTATGTGATCAATTCCAACGTCCTGG
Source organism: Pseudomonas sivasensis (assembly GCF_052938085.1). NCBI lineage: Bacteria > Pseudomonadati > Pseudomonadota > Gammaproteobacteria > Pseudomonadales > Pseudomonadaceae > Pseudomonas > Pseudomonas sivasensis. The sequence goes on along the minus strand of NZ_CP176442.1, from coordinate 4,483,026 downwards.
TTTACGTTGTTAATTCTTGAAGGGTAGTAAAAGTCTTTGATGAATTTGCTTTTTCCAGAGGACCAAATAGTTTTAACTATACCAACCTGTAAAAGATTTTTTGCTACATCTTCTAGGTTGCTAACGTTTGACCAGTTAGAGAAATTGGCCTTAAGGCTTTTGCTCGCTCCCTTATAAGCTGCACCGATTAGAGGTGTTAGGCTCCGAATGGCTGCGGTAGTCATTGCTGCTGTCACAATCATCTAAATTTCCTTCGGATTACTATCCATGATAAACGAGGTCGCCAATTTCTCACTTTTTTGATGTCTTTTCAAACCTTTTCATCGTTGAAAGGTGACGTGGTTGCTGATAAGAAAGAGGAAGTAGTGGGGATTTGTTTAGTGTTAGGAGGCGAGCGCGCAGCGGGCTGAGTGTGATTTTTTGAATATTTTTAAAATTTTCTGTCGCTAAATCTTCTTTTTATATTTTTGGAGAAGATGCTTGTCATTTGTACTTGCATATAATCGTTTTATAGTATCCTTTGTGATAGATGTTTTTCCAAGTTTCGTTCCGTACAATCCATACGGAACGTTCGCTTGTTTTTGCTCTAAGGTGCGAAGGATTAATCGTGTATTTTCCGAAGCATTCAAATATTTTTCAGCGATCTCTACGAGGTCACGTGATCTAATGTCTGAGATTATGTATCGGTGAATAACACGATTTCTAAGGTTGTATAGGTCGTTTAAAAGATTAAAGGTCTCTAGATCGATCACTTGAGATTTTAAAGCATCTTCGAAGACCGTTCTCTCCATTATTCCCTTTTCACCGTCAGCTTGGAAAAGGTATCTAATTTCGATATCGTCTGTATTGCTCTCTAACTGTTTAGCAATTACCAGGCTTAATCTTAAGTGCGCGTCTATTTGATTTGCTGTAATCGCAATGATTTCAATGCATGTCCCTGCGTCTATTGCTGTGTAGAGAAGGTCATATGAAGCCGCGAGGGAGCCAGTGAATCGATCAAGCTTGTCAAGATTAGCAGCCAGCTTACGATCGCTCTCTGGGACTATCACAACTGAGTTTAAGATGTTCTTAACGATAGCAAGCTGCTCGGTAATCCTCTTGTCGCCTTCAAGGCACGCATCGTAGATATATTTCCCAATTAATGCTTGATCATGATAAGCGCCGAAGTACAGGTGAGTGCAAAAGTTGGTATCATCTTCCCTGGACTCCTTCCAGCTTAGTTTTCTGACTCCGTTAGGATTGGCTTTGGCGATGTTAGGGGCTAGCTCACATAGCGGATAGCAACTTAACTGAAAGCAGCCTATGGAGTCTTCATAAGGCCGAAAACCGTAAGGCGACTTTTGTTCATAGTCGCTAAGGCCCGAGTTAAGGTACTGCCAATCAATTGGAACTTGAATTAAAAGTATCCCGTTTGGCTCAGTCCAGTGTTTCATATGTGTCTGCTATACCGCACTTTGATCGTTCGATAATCGAACTTAATGGTTGGGGCAGCAATGGGCCGATTCTTTCGGATACTTATGCCGTATGACGTTTTTTGCCATTGAGAGGCGTGATACAAGCTAGTCTTTTTCCAGATTTCTTAATCTTGCCAAACCCTGATGGATAAACCCCGCATTCTCCCCAATTCGTTCAAGTGCAACTCGAGCATTCTCTCCAACGGTCTCGTGTCCCTGCTGTTCGACCAACAGCACCAATTCCATCAGTGCAGCTTCGAGGCCGAGCTGATTCTCGTACATTATTTCGAGGACGACGGAAAGGGAATATTCGTTGGCCATGGTTCGACTCCGTTCGGAAAGCAGGAAGCATAGCAGGGCATTTGGGGGCTGATTTCAGCTCGAGGCTGGGAAAAAGGTAATTTTGGTAAGCCGGTGTAAAAAATGGACTGCAGCCCTTATAGAACGTGGCTTGGGCGTATTACCTTCGAAGGTAATATTTGGTAAGGAGGGAGGTAATATATTGACAAGGGATTGATTTTAAAGGGGTTCTCAGGTGGGTGAAATTACTACCACTAAAGGTAATTTTCTAACCTTTTTCCTACCCTATTATTACCTTTGTAGATTCTTCTTAACATACTGAATTTATTAGGTTTATTCGACGTTAAAACAGAATATTACCAATATTACCTTTTTCCCAGGGGTCAACCTGAAAACGGGACAAGCATAGACGAGGAGGTTTTCCCGCCTTCCATGCACGCGGTTTTAGCTCTCACAAAACTCGCTTGAGCCGACGATAGACAGTGCCAGGATTGGAGCCGAGAACCGCTGCTTCAAATTTGCTAAAGCGGTCGGCAGAGGGGATGGGACAAGGAGGGAGTCAAACAAAGCTGGTACGCAACTGGTACGCGGGGTGGTGGCGAGGCATTTGGGCCTTTATTTGCGGGAGGTAAAAGAAGAGTCAGTCCGATCCATCAGCGGCGTGATGAGGGGGGGAGAAGTAAAGCTATTTTGATAAAAATTATAGAGTTAATTTGGCGGAAAGCGAAATACATTGGTATGTAGTTTTCAGTCCTGTAAATTTGTAATTCGCTAAATTTTTCATATCATTCGGTAAGGAAATCGACAAGATATTTAAACAATTATTACATCGGGTATCGTTTTTTTCGATACCCTTTCCGATAGAGTGAGTCATGAATGTGCAGGGCTTTTATTATTTCGGCGTTTTATAGCGCTGATATCTTTTTAAAACTTCTTGCCACGTTGGTCCCCAGGGTATTGCGTCCATACCTTGTTCATCTAGTATTGAGACTGCAATTGCAATTTCAAAATTTGCGTCCATTGGCATTCTCTTCTCGGGAATATGGATCATCATTTCACTCATTACCTGCTCTCTTTCCTCCTTCGTTGCTTCTAATGCATCATTGACGTTTCGAAGAGATTTGTAATTAAGCGTTTTTAACGCATCCAACACAATCGCGGCGCCAGCTTCGCCAGGGTTTCGGTCTGGAAATGCCCATTTAAGGTACTCCAATAGGCTGTCATAATTTAATTCGTTCTCTAAAAAGTCTTTCTGTGTATTTGCGCTCTCTCTTATCGACAAGAGGTAACTATCGCGCTGGCTTCTAATTGAGTTAAATTGATCATCCACGGTCTCAAACAAGCCTGCCAGGCTATTCAGCTTTCTATGCAGTTGGGACGGAATCTGAGACTCCTTCTTGTATGCCATATGATGCTGGATAATTGCCCACGCATCTTGTACTACTGTGCGTACTTGAATTTCACATGCGTAGTTTCTTAAGTCGTCATATCTAGCTCCGGAGGAGGTTTTTCCCAATTTTACTATAAAGTGCATTGCACTATATCCGAATTGATTAGGATCAAACTCTGCTAGTTTGTTTATTTCTTCAATTATCGTAAACTCGTTTCTAATGATCTCCGCCACAACTGCTAAGTCACTGCTGTATAAGCATACTACGCGAGCACCAGCTAAATCGGTCAATTCATTTAGTGGATTTCCGTAGCTTTTGCGTTGCAATTTTTCAACAAAGCTGTTCAGCGTTTTGGCGCGAGAGCCAATAAATGAAGTCTCAACTTTATTGTGGGTGATTTTTTTCTTAAGTATATATTCAACTTCTGCACAGAGTTGTTCGTATTCGTGACGAACGTTCAAGAATTGCCGTATTATTTCAGGGTCACTTTTCCACAGGTCTTCAGCAGAATGTGCTGATTTGCTTATGGTTAGATTGGATGTGTTTTCTATTGCTTTGCTGGGTTGAGTTTTTTTCATGAAGTCATCCATGTCTAATTGATTTTTGCGGTTGCTAGTTTTTAGTAGTGTGTTTTTTTAGTTTTCAAGCTGACCTTAGAAATTGTCGGTACCTTTAAGCGTGACTGTGCTGCCCCTTAACCAATGGTTGTGCGTTTTTGGCCGATAACTGACATTTAGGTGAGGTCTGCCCTTCCCAATGGAGCCAGGCCTTGCTTGATATGGCCCGCGTTTTCACCAATCGTGTGAAGTGCCCCTCGAACATTCTCACCTACCTCAAAAGCGTTTTGCTGCTCAGCCCAAAGAGGCAGCTCCCATCACAGCCGCTTCCAGTGCCAATTGATTTTGATAAAGCCGTTCCAGCACGTCCGTGAGTGAGTACTCGCTTGCCATGGTTTGCGGCTCGATTTGAAAAAAATCAAGAATAGCAGTAGCAGCTCTCGGATTTGCGAAAGCCAGCGAAAAAGCGGGCAAGGGGGGAAGTGCGGGGGAGTAGTATTGGTACGAAAGTGGTACGGGTGGGTGGCGTGGGTGCTGTGGTGCTTGTTTTGTAGGGTCTGTAGGATTAGTTGTTCCAATCCATCATCAGAACAACGGAAAAACGGCGGGTAAGTAGAGCGATTTGTAACAACATGGAAATCTGAGCCAACGAGGCGAATGGCGCGCAGATTATCAGGGATGTATCTCAGCTGTCGGCCAGGCATGACCCAACCCGCAGCGCCTGGCTTGCCTTTACCAAGCTGAGCGTTGTCAGCGAGCCCGCTATTTAAAGTACGAGCGAATCCTTGTACACGTCTTGCTGGTGACTTTGGGTAGCCGATGTGTCGCTGCAGGCGGTGCCATTTGGATAATGCAGTGTTCCTTATGGCCATCGCCATAAACCATCACTGCCGAGGTAGTGGAGGAGCCATCTTCGTTCAAGTACGTTGTGACATTTTCACTGTTCTCTGGGCGTTTATCAGGGCCGCCGTAGGGATCAGGGTTCGCGGGGGACTCGGCCGCATAGGCAGCCTGGGCGAGCAATAGAAGCGTGATTGCACAAATGAATTTCACAGTGGGCCCTTCGACACAGTTTGGGAATCAGTAAATACAGATTGAGGCGGCTGTGCAGCTCAGACCGCTAAATCCCTCAGGAAATTTCCCGCACTTTCTCGCCCGGCCCTGTGCAAGCCTGCTACTACAGGCAGGGCTGTGTCAGCCCACTTCGACAGTGCCTTTATGGAAAATCTCACGCCGTGCCCGGCGGCTGATGTTTTCGTGCTTGCTGAGTGTGTACATCTCGTCAAAACGCGCACGGTCGATACCGGGATAGTTGACCAGTTCTTCCATCACCATGCGGTCGTAATCCTGCTCGATCACAAAGCGGAAGACCTCGCGTCGATAATAGAAGCCGAATTGAAAGGCCAGCACTTCGGTGAGGTAGTCAGTCTGGGTGAGGAAGCAGTTCTCCAGGTCAATCGCCTTGGCGCACGTGGGGTGTTGCGGGTCAACCATCACATTGTTGGCCCAGAAGTCCATGTGGATGATGTGTTTGCTGTGCAGGGCGCGCAGCAGTTTGAATGACGCAGTGATCAGGCTTAGGACGCCGCGTTCCTGCTTGAGCCATTCCAGGCCGCTGAGGTAGCCGTCGAGCATCTCGGTGAAGATGAAGAATTCCTGGATTAGGCCAAGCGCAGATTTTCTGTAACCGAAACCACGCAGTCCGGCGACCGGTGCGCCGCGCTTCTGCGCGCCCAGGGTGTTGATGACTTCCTCAACGGGCCAGTCGAATGTGCCGTCGCGTTTGGAGCGCCCGAAGGTGACGCGCAGTTTTGGACGCAGGCTGTCCAACGGCTGGGACTTGGCGAACAGATCGTTCTCCATGCCTTTCAACGGCGCGCTGATGCGGTTTTTGAGTTGATGGCGAGTGTCGATCAGGTCCTGAATCGCTTGGTGGACTCCGTCGTCGCTGGTGTGTGTGGTGAACACCGTCGCGTTGCCGTGATTGAGCGTTGCGGGAAAATTCTCAAGCACATTTCTATCGGGAAAGCTCAAAACACATCCTTGTCATTCGGAAAAGTATTACAGATATGTTACATGCACGATCTATTGGATCCAACCTGAACGTAACCTGTCTGGAAATGAAATATTTTTCACGTAGGGTTTTCTGAGCGTTTCCTGGCGTTGATGCCTGATTTCAACGGGTTCTATTCGTTTATTCCCCGCCTTTCATCCGTCGTGCAATCAGATAGATCCCCAACCCGGCCAACGCTGTGACTGCGCCGATATAGCCGGTGCTGGTCCAACCCAACCCGGCCGTGATCGCCATGCCGCCAAACCACGGGCCCAGCGCGTTCGCCAAGTTGAATGCCGCATGGTTGGACGCTGCCGCCAGGCTTGGCGCTTCGTGGGCAATGTCCATCAGGCGGATCTGCAACGGTGCAGCCAACGCCACCATGGTGCCGACCAGGCCCATGCTCAGCAGCACGCCCCACAGCGATGCCGCTGCGAACGGAAAGAACAGCAATACGCCAATCGACCACACCAGGATCCAACCCACCGCGCGAAACTGCATGCGATCAAACAGCTTGCCGCCGGCGATATTGCCGATGATCCCGCCCACGCCAAACGCGGCGAGGCCGAAGGGAATCCACTGTGGCGAGACTTTGGTCACTTCGAGCATGGTCGGTGCCAGGTAGCTGAACACGCAGAACATCCCGGCAAACCCGATTGCGCCGATGGACAGTGCCATCCACACCTGGGGTTTGGTGAAGGCACGCAGTTCCTTGCGTGGGTCGCTGCGTTCTTCGTCATGGCGGTGCGGCACGAATTGCCAGACGAGGGCGATGGTGCACAGCGCAATCACGCTGACCAGCACGAACGCCGAGCGCCAGCCCAGGTGTTGGCCGAGGAAGGTGGCGATGGGGTTGCCGAGCAGCATGGCCAAGGTCAGGCCCATCATGACGCGGGCGACGGCACCGGCGCGTTTGTCGTTCGGCACCATGCTGGAGGCGACTACGGCGGCGATGCCGAAATAGGCGCCGTGGGGCAGGCCACTGATAAAGCGGAACGCCACCAGCGAACCGAAGGTGGGCGTGAATGCCGTGGCGAAGTTGCCCAGCGCGTACAAGCCCATCAACAGCAACAACATATGTTTGCGCAGCAGCTTGGCGCCGAGGATCGCCAGCAGCGGCGCGCCGACCATCACGCCCAGCGCATAGGCGCTGATGGCGTGGCCGACCTGAGGTTCGCTCAACCCCAGGTTCTGGGCGATGTCGGGCATCAGGCCCATGATCGCGAATTCGCCGGTACCGATCGCGAAAGCGCCCACGGCCATGGCGGCTTCCATTTTGGCGGCGCTGCGCGCGGGCAATACGTGCCCGGGTGTTTGCTGGATAGACATGGATCGCTCTGTGCAGTAGGGAAAGACGAGCCGCCGATCCTAACGAGGCGGCCACGAAGGAGTCTAGAACAGCGGATTACGCCTGAGTTCCATCCCATCGCGGCGCCGGCCTTTGAGATCCGTCTTATTCACCCGGCTCCTGCTCATCCCTAACCTTTGGGCGATGAAACTCAAACATTTCCTGCAACCCCTCGATTCAACCTTCTCGACGCCCAAGGCAGCCCGCAAGTTGTTGCGTTTGTTTGCCTTTGCGTTGGTGCTCGGCGTTTATGTGGGGGCTTACAGTTATCTGCGTGCGGCATTCAGCGAGGAAATTTCGCTGCGGCGCAGTTATATGAACGAGGCGATTTCCGACGCACAGAGTTTTTTCGTCAGCCGCCAGACGCTGTTGAAGAGCCTCGGCCTGTCCACCGTCAGCCATAAGACGCCGCCTGTGGGCAATCTCAATGAAGTGCCGGCCGAAGAAGTGCATATCACCCTCGGTGAAGCAGGCAATATCTGGAGCCTGTGGCTGACCCGACGCATGCTCGATTACTTGCAGGCCAACCAGGTCAACCTGATTTACGTGCCGCAGCGTGCCACGCCGCTGGTCGAGCGCCTGTTTACCGTGGGCGAAGCGCCGGGAGCCGTACCGGAGTCGGTGTTGAAACGCTTGATGGCGGTGGATACCGGCAAGGTGTCGGTCAGCGATGAGTTGTGGCTGACCGAGCAGAGTCGCCTGGATTCATCGCTGTACATTTTTACGCGCCTGGACGAGCGCAGTCCTTCATCGGGCTGGCTTGGATTAGAGGTAGACGGACCGGACCTGATCAACGCCTTGCAGCATGAGAAGGCCGGCGACTTCATGTTGCTCGACGGTGCGGGCCAACTGATTTTCAGCAGCGCGCCCCATCAACCGGCGGCGGCGCAGGTGTTGCGCCAGTATCACTCCACCGCCAGTTTCGGCTGGGAAGGCAGCCGCTGGTTGCCCGACCGCCTGGCGATCCGCAAGCACTTGGGCTATTCGCACTGGCAGATCGTCTACAGCCTGGAGTTGAGCTCGCTGTTGCCCAGCCTGGCGCTGCCGTTGCTGGTCTGCTTGCTGCTGTGCGCTCTGGCGAGCCTGCTGATGGTGCGACTGGTCCGGCGCATCGACCAGCGCCTGATCATCCCGGCGGCCAATCGCATCGAAGCGTTGGTGGAGAGCGAAGCGTTCAGCAGCGCGGTCATTCGGATCGCCCCGGTGGCCTTGTGCGTGCTGCGGCGCAGTGACGGCGAAGTGGTGCTGGAAAACCCGTTGTCGCGCCAATGGCTGGGCAAGGGCCAGGAGCGCCGGCAACTGTGTCTCGACTGGGTTCGCCGTGCCTTCCATGATGCCGAACACGGCAGCACCGACGAGTTGCAGATGGCCGATGGTCGCCACCTGTTCCTGAGCTTTGCGCCCACCCGTTACCAACGTGAAGAAGTGTTGATCTGTGCCTTCAGCGACATCAGCGAGCGCAAACAGGTCGAGTTGGCGCTGGAGCAGGCGCGAACCCTGGCGGATGCGGCCAACGAGGCTAAGACCCTGTTCCTCGCAACCATGAGCCACGAGATCCGCACGCCGTTGTATGGCGTGCTGGCCACCTTGGAGTTGCTTGCCCGCACCGAGCTCAACAACCAGCAGCGCGGCTACTTGAATGCCATCGAAGGTTCCTCCGCGAACCTGCTGCAATTGATCTGCGACGTGTTGGATGTCTCCAAGATCGAAGCCGGGCAGTTGTCCCTGGAACTCACGGTGTTTTCTCCGCTGGAACTGGTGCAGGAAGTGATTCAAGGCTACGCCGGTGCCGCCCAGAGCAAGTGCCTGCAATTGTTCAGTTGCCTCGACCCGCACACCCCCGAACGCGTGCGCGGCGATGTCACACGGATTCGGCAGATCCTCAACAACCTGCTCAACAACGCGCTCAAATTCACCGAGAGCGGGCGCATCGTCCTGCGTTTGCGCCTGGAAAGCCGTGAGGGCGAGCGCAGCATGTTGCAGTGGCAGGTGGTCGACACCGGCAAAGGCATTGCGGCGCACGATCAGCCCGATTTGTTCGAGCCGTTTTTCCAGGCCAGCGGCAACGCCAATGTGGTGGCGGGCAGCGGGCTCGGGCTGTCGATCTGCAAGCGCCTGGTGCACTTGATGAACGGCACGTTGCGTGTGGTCAGCGAGCCGGGCCTGGGCAGCAGTTTTACCTTCAACTTGCCGTTGGAGCAGGTCACCGACGATCAACCCTGGGCCTTGCCGTTGTTGGGCGAGCGGGTCTATGTGGTGTCACCGGTACGCGAACTGGCCGAGAGCATCGGCGGCTGGTTGCGGCGCTGGGGTGCGCGGGCGCAATTGGGCGTGCCCGAATCCGTCGCCACAGACCCCGGCGCGGTGCTGGTCGAGCTTTATCCTGGCGCGGTCGATGCTGCGCGGCTTCGCTGGTCGGGCCCACGGGTAGTTGCATCGGCTGATGAGCATGGCGTCTCGCTGGGACCGGGCGCGTGTTGGCAGATCGGCTTGAACAACCTGCACGCGCTCAATCGTGCCGTCAGCCGCGCCCAGGGCATCGAGGAACACCTGTCGCCCATCCCCCGCGAGGCGCCCGCCGAGGTCAGCCTGAACCTGCGTCTGCTGGTGGCTGAAGACAACCTGATCAACCAGTTGATCCTGCGCGACCAGTTGGAAGAACTCGGCTGCACCGTGGTGCTCGCCGGCGACGGTATCGAAGCGCTGTCGTTGTGGGGCGAACGCCCGTTCGACATGGTTCTCACCGACGTCAACATGCCGCGCATGAACGGCTACGAACTCACCGAACAACTTCGCCGCTTGGGCTGTTCGCTGCCGATCATCGGCGCCACGGCCAACGCGATGCTCGACGAAGCCGAGCGTTGCCTCAGCGCCGGCATGGACCACTGCCTGGTCAAGCCGTTTACCCTGCGCGCGCTCTATCAGTGCCTGCAGCGCTTTCAAAGGAGCGAGCCTTGAGTGCCTATCGCGTGCTCATCGTGGAAGACCATCCCTTTCAGCATGAGTACCTGATCAACGTGTTCCAGGCCATCGGCGGGTTTGACGTCGACGCGGTCTGGGATGGCGCCACCGCGTTGCAGCGCCTGGCCAGCCAGCATTACGACCTGTTGCTCAGCGACCTGATGATGCCGGGGATGGACGGTGTGCAACTGATCCAGCAACTGGCCGGCCTGCAGGCCCCGCCCGCGTTGGCGCTGATGAGTGTGGCTTCGCGGCGCATGTTGGTGGGGGCCGGGGAGGTCGCGGGCAACTTGGGCCTGACGGTGGCTGGATTACTGTCCAAACCGATCAGCGATCCGCAGGTGCGCAGCCTGCGCGATTGCCTCGACCGGCTGGCCGAACAGGCGCGCACGCCGTGTTGCCATCGCGGCGTCAACCTGGCGCGGGACACCCTGGCCCGCGCATTGACCAACGGTGAGATCCAGGCCTGGTTCCAGCCCAAGAAATCCCTGCACGACGGGCGTATTGTCGGCGCCGAAGCCCTGGCTCGCTGGGTCCACCCGCAGGAGGGCCTGCTGATGCCCGCCGAGTTTCTCGGCGAGATCGAACGCCAGGGCCTGGAAACCCAACTGCTGTCCTGCATCCTCGCCCAGACCCTGACCGCCCAGGCCCAGTGGGCGCAGCTCGGCTACCGGCTGCCGGTGTCGATCAACCTGCCAACCCATCTGCTCGACCAGTGCGACCTGGTCGATCGCTTGCTGGCCCAAGTACTGCAGCGCGACGCGGAGCCCCGGCAAATCACCTTCGAACTGATGGAAAGCTCCACCACACAGTTGGCCAGCAACTACTACGCTGGAGCATGTCGCCTGCGCCTGATGGGCTTCGGTCTGGCCCAGGATGATTTTGGCAAGGGCTTCAGTTCTTACTTCAACCTGGTGTCTACGCCGTTCAACGAGGTCAAGATCGACCGCTCACTGGTGCACGGTTGTGCAGACAACGAACACCTGGCGTCGGCCTTGCAAAGCATCATCGAACTGGGCCGCAAACTCGGCCTGACGACCATCGCCGAAGGCGCCGAAACCCAGGCTGAGCTGGCGGTGCTGAGGCGTTTTCGCTGCGACCAGGTGCAAGGCTTCTTGATTTCCCACGGCGTCGCTGCCGAAAAATTCAGCGCGCTGTTGATCGAGGATGGCCCTGCGCCAGCACTTATCTGAACGGCCGGGGTCACACAGTCAAGAAGCCCAGAGGAAGGGTCATCCGGTCAGCCGGGTGTTATCGGTCAATGCCGGATGAAGCATAGGCCCTACGTCCTGATTCCAGGCTTTTCGCGGTACTGACGATGAAACATGCAAGTCTGCGCCTGGACAAGCTGGCGCAAAGCTCTCAACGCCTGAACAAAGCCCTGTTGTTGCTCACCGGGCTCGCCTTGCTGCTGTCCAGCAGTTGCTATTGGGCAGTGTCGCGTTTGTTGGAAGCCGAACAGGAAAAGATCCAGTTTCACTTTGCCCGTGTGGTGGAAATCATCCATGAGCATGAGGCGTTTCTGCGCAATGTGGCCAGCGGCTACAGCCAGCGCAACTCGGCGCCGTTGCCGGCGGTGCAATCGACGTCGGTGGTGGAGGTGCAGCGCGACGCAGGGCAGGTGGTGTTGCAGGCCAAGGGGTTTGCGCTCTCGCTGCCGTTCACCTTGTCCCACGATCCCGGCTTATCGGCGGATGACACACGGCGCGCGCTGGCATTTGGCGTGCAATTGACCGACTACTACGGCGGATATTGGGCCAGCTCGTTTTATGCATCGCCACAGCTGTTCGTGCTCACCCCTGACAACCTCACCAGCCTCGCCGTGCCCGGTATTGGCGGCCTACGCCAGCATCAGCCGTTGTTGCCCGGACAGTACCGCGAGGTGGTCGGGCGCTTGCATGAATTGCAACAGCGCCAGGCCGCCTTGCTCAATGACAGTCGCGTGCGCTGGATGCGCGCGCCGTCGCAGCTGTATCACGACAGCCGCAGCGTGGTCGCAATGATCGGTCTTGATGTGCCCGGCGCTGTGTTGCCGGCTGCTCAAGGCCAGGGCTTGCTGGCCTTGGCGGCGGTGGTGGATACGTCCCAGGTCGATGAGTTCGAGCGGGTGTTGCGACTGTCGGTCTACAACCAGTTCACCCTGATCGCGCCCGAGGGCGACGTGTTGCTCGGCAGCCTCGGCGACGAACAGATGGCGCCGATGGGCTTGAGCTTCAGCCGCCAGGGCTTGCGCTTCAAGATGACCAGCGCGGGCGGTGAACGCTGGACCGGCTTGTACGCCATCACCTATCAGGACTTCCTGCGCTACGCCAAATGGCCGCTGCTCGGTCTCGGCCTCACGTTCCTCGCCGCCATGCTGCTGGGTTGGTGGATCAATCATTGGTACAAGACGCGCATCGTCAGCCCGGCGCAGCGCGCTCAGGAGCGGCTGTTCGAGAGCGAAGCGTTCAACCGCATCATGCTCCACAACGCCCCGGCCGGGCTGTGCGTGGTGCGGCGCAGCGACACGCAACTGCTGCTGGAGAACCAACGCGCCCTGCAGTTGGGCGGCACCGCGTCCTTGCTGGCGGTACTCAAGGCCAACGACGGCGCCGACACCCCCGGCGAAATGTGCCTGGCGGTGGACGGCCGTTATTTGCAGGTTGTGGTGGTGGCCGCGCGCTACGAGGGCGACGACGTATTTCTTTGCGGCTGCAACGACATCACGCGGCATGTGGACGAAGCCCAATTACTGAACCAGGCCCGCCAGGAAGCCACCGCCGCCAACGAGGCCAAGACGGTGTTCCTCGCGACCATGAGCCATGAGATCCGCACCCCCTTATATGGCGTGCTGGGCAATCTAGAGCTGATGGCCCTGACCGACATGAGCGAGCGCCAGCGTCAGTACCTGGAAATCATCCAGGGCTCGTCCACTGTGCTGTTCCAGTTGATCAGCAACGTGCTCGACGTGTCGAAGATCGAGTCCGGGCAAATGGCGGTGGAGGCGGCTGCCTTCGATCCCCATCAACTGGTGGACGAGTCGGTGCTGGCGTTCACCGCCACGGCGCGCAACAAAGGCTTGCAGATCGACGCAGAGATCGACCCGCAGGTGCCGCAGCAACTGCGCGGCGATGCCGGGCGCATTCGGCAGATCCTGCACAACCTGTTGGGCAATGCGATCAAGTTCACCGACTCCGGCCGCGTGCGTTTGCGCCTCACCGTGCAACAGCTGTTCGAGCAGGAAGTCGCCTTGCAGTGGCAAGTCACCGACACCGGCGTGGGCATTCCGGAAAAGGCCGTGGAACAGCTCTTCAAACCGTTCTACCAAGTGGCTGGCGGCCAGGATGGCAATGGCGCGGGCCTTGGGCTGTCGATCTGCTCGCGTCTCAGTGAATTGATGGGCGGCAGCATGCGCGTGGTCAGCGAACCGGGCCTTGGCAGCAGTTTTTCGCTGTTCATTACCTTGCCGATTCTCACTCCCGTGCCCTCAGCCACCAGCCCGGCGCTGGCCTCGCCCTGTCTGGATGCGCCGTGCCTGAACGTGCGGGTGCTGGTGGCCGAAGACAACCCGGTCAGCCAGGCAGTATTGCAGGAGCAGCTCGAAGCGCTCGGGGCCCAGGCCACCGTGGCGCGGGACGGCGAGCATGCGTTGCAGATCTGGGGCTCGCAGCCTTTTGATCTGGTGATCACCGACATCAACATGCCGCGCCTCAATGGTTACGACCTGGCCCGCGCCTTGCGCGAACAGGGCGTGCAGGTGCCGATTATCGGCGTCACCGCCAATGCGTTGCGCGAGGAAGGCGAACGCTGCCTCGCGGTGGGCATGAATGCCTGGGTGGTCAAACCGCTGAGCCTGAGCATGTTGCGCCAGGCGTTGATGGCGCACTGCAGGCGCGCCACGGCCCTGACGACACCGGCGCCGGACCGCGACCGGGAAGGCTGGATCGAGCTGTCGCCGTCCATGCGCAAACTGATGGGCGAGACCCTGCTGGTCGACGTGCAACTCATCGAACAGGGCCTGGACGCCGGCGACTCCGATCGGGTGCGCCAACGCCTGCACAGCCTCAACGGCGCGCTGGCCAGCGTGCGCGCCGGGCTGTTGTCCAACGCCTGTCAGACATGGGAAAACACCCTCTACGATGGCCCGTTGGACAGCCATGCCACCACGCAGATCCGTGTGTTGTGCGCGCGCTTGACGGCCGTCGCGCAGTGCCTGCTGGCCGAGTCATCCACCTGATGAACGCCCCCTACAAGAGAGCTGAACCATGCGAGACATGAACGTCGTCATAGCCGATGACCATCCCATCGTGTTGGTGGGCGTGCGCGAAATCGTGCAGCGCGACGCCCGCTACCGCCTGGTGGGCGAGGCGGTCAGTTCGACGCAGTTGATCGAGCAGTTGCGCAGCCATCGGCCGCAAGTGCTGATCACCGATTTCAACATGCCCGGCGATGACACTTATGGCGATGGCCTGAAGTTGATCGAGTACATCCTGCGCCACTTCCCCGAGACCCAAGTGTTGGTGCTGACCATGATCTCCAACAGCCTGATCCTCACGCGTTTGCAGGAGTTGGGCGTGGCCGGCGTGATCCAGAAGAACCACCTGCACGGTGAAATCGAGAAAGCCCTGGGCGCCATCAGTGCCCAGCGCAGTTACCGGGCACCGATGCCGGCGGCGACGTCGGTGGTGGGCAACGGGTTTCAGGTGCAGGAGCGGTTCCAGAGCTTGTCGCCACGGGAGATGGAGGTGCTGCGTTTATTCGTCACGGGGATGAGTGTCAGCGACATTGCCAGGCAATTGAGCCGCAGCAACAAGACCGTCAGCGCACAGAAGATCTCGGCCATGCGCAAGCTGGATGTGGACAGTGATCAGGCGCTGCTGACCTATTGCATCGAGGCCCGGCAGTTTCAGTAGGGGGGTTAGCGGTACGTCATCTGCATCAACAGCGTTGCGCTGTAGCTGCCCGCTTCGGGCAGTTCGCCCACGGTCACCGGTTTGACTCGTAGGGTCAGTTCCAATGGTTCTTTTTCCACCGTCCAGTTGCTGGTTTCTCCCAGACTGAAATCGGCCTTCGCGCTTTTATTCAGCAGCCCCAGGCGCAGTCCCAGACCAACGCGATTGGTGAGCAGGGTCTGGTTGTCAGCGCTGCCCAACCCCGCTGAAAACGTCAGGCTCACCTGGCTGTCAGCTTGGCAATCGAAGATCAGCGGTACGTCGGTAGCGGCGACGCTGTCATCGACCAACTGGTTGAGGTTGGCGTCACCCAGTTTCAACTGTTGCGAGGTGGGAAAGCGTGGTGTGCAGGGCGGCGCGATCAACTTGCCGCTGACATCGATCTTCGCCTCATCCGCCGGTTGCGCAACCGCCGTGCCGGTCACCGCCAGCAGTATCCAGATAAGCGCTTTCATAGGTAGTTGATGGTCATGACGATCGACGAGGTGAACGCGCCCGGCGTCAGGGTGCCTTGTGCGATCAGCTTCGCCTTGAGGCTGATGTCGACGTTGCCGCTCAGGTTGCTGTAGGCCTTGGCGGTGCCTTTGAGGTTGGCCACCGTATTGTCTGCCCACAACAGCGAAACGCCGAGGTTGTCGGCCGTGGTCTTGGCCACGGTGTCGGTGTGCGTGCCTTTGCTGGAAGCGAAGCTTACGTTCAGCGATGAGCCAGCCGGGCAGGTCATTTTCACGGGAACCGCTACGGTATCGGTGGTGGCGACCTGGTCGGTGCGCACATTACCGAATGCTGCCGTGAGGGAGGTGCCAGAAGTCAGTACGCAGGGCGGTCGGGTGAGGGTGCCGCTTACGGTGATATTCACGGTGTCGGCGGCCTGGGCGGCAGTGCCGAGCAGTACCAGGGCGAGCAATGACGTTTTCATGAAAGCCTCATTGGTAATTGATGTTCAGGGTGTATTGGCTCTGGAACGCACCGGCAGGCGATTTCCCAGCCTCCAGTTGCGGCTTGAAACTCAAATTCACGCTGTTGCTGCCGGCCCTCAGTTGCATCGCGCGCGGGCTGGTAAAAACCACCGGGTTGCCGCTGTCGGTCCAGATAGCCTGCATGTTCAGCCCCGCAAGCGTGGTGCGTGATACTCCGGTATTGGCGTTGACCACTGACTGGCTCGGCGTCAAGGTCACGTTGGCGCGCATCGACGACGGGCAATTGAGTGACACGCTGGTCGACTGCGAAACGGCGCTGAGATTAGCGCTGCTGATAGTGCCGAATTTCAAGTTGACGGCGCTCGGAGAACTCAAGCTGCAACTGACGGCGCGGACGTTGTAGATGAATAGCCACTCATGGAACCATTCCGCATAGGCCTGCCAACCACCTGTAGAGGTCACGCCAAGCTTCACTCTCGCGGTGCGCCGGCCCGGCGTACTCGGGGCGGTTCCCACTACGTAGTACACGTAAGAAACCGAGCGTCCGGCGAGTATGGGCGCGCAAGTCCCACCCAAGCATGCGGCTCCCCAACTGCCCAGCGGCAGTTGAAGCATATAGGTGTTGCTATAGGGGTCCAGGACCTGCAGGTTAGCGGGGGACGTTCCGGAAATCGCCGTGATTTCCAAATTGGTACCTGCGCCAGACGGGTAGGTACGTACCGCTGTGCAGGTACCGCTGAATGGGACTTTCATCTCGGCTCCGGCGGCGAATTCGTAACCGTTGGATGGATAGCCCGAGAGAGAGCATTTTATGCTTCCACTGATGAAAGCCTGTGCTTGAGGCGACAGCCAACCCAGCACCACCAGTGTCATGAGCTTCAGCAAGCAGTTTCCAGGCTTGATTTTCATGATCATTACTTACGAATCCTTGGCACCCGACCCACCGGCCGCGCGCTCACATTGAATGTTCAGTTGTGTAATCCCACCCTCGGCAGGCCCTTTATCGTCCAGTTTCAATTCGCGGCTGCACCACGGCTGGTTATCCACGCTGATCAACAGGCGTGACTGCGCCGGTACGCCGCTCAGGTACGCACGGCCCTTGTCGGCCACCAGTGTGCTACCCAAAGAGCGCCCATCCGGGGCGAACAGTTCGGCCTTGGCGGCAAACGGTGCCGCTTCGCCGCGTGCATCGATGATGCGGAACAGAATGCGTTGGCCTTTGCGGGTCTCGAAGTCCGCCAGCACAAAGGCACCGCGATTCGGCGTGACCTCCTGCACCAGTTGGGCGATGTCGACGTCAGCCGGCATCGACTGGGTGTCCAGCGACATACGGTTCTTGCGGTAGGGCAGGGCAGACGGCACCACCGTGTAGCCATTGGCATTGGTGCGCACACCCCGCTTGTTGGCGATTCCCACGTCTGCGGCGCCGGGTGTGGCCACGATCACGTTGGTTTCGCCCAGAGGCTGACTGAAAATCAGATTGCGGTCATAGGCGACCACCGAGCCCTCGATGCCCATGTCCAGCTGCCGGCTACCGGAGGTCTCGTTATAGCCACCGTGCACGATGGCGTTGGGTGCGTCATAGCGCGCGGTAAACGTGCTGCCCATCACGCGGTCATTAGCGTTGACTTGCTGCGACACGCCAGCGCTGTAGGCCAGGGTGTCGTCCTCCAGCGCATTGCCGCTCAACGTCGCCGTGCGCGAGGCCGTGCCCCGCGCGCTCTGGTTCGCGTTGACCGATACACGCTGGTTGCGTGTACCGCCCAGCGGCATGCTGATGCTCAGGGACAGCGTGCGGTCATTGCTGCTGTCCCCTTTGTTAGCGCTCAAGCCGAGAGTATAGGAAATGTCCCCGACGCTGGCGCTGTAGCCCAGTTGAATCGAGGTGTCGGCATTGCTCTTGTCCCAGTAGTTGGTTTTCGTCACGTTGGCATACACACCGCCGTAGCCGCCCAGTTGCTGGGACACGTTGGCGGTGAAGTTGCTCTTCATATGGCCGCTGCGGTACATCTCCAGCGACTGCTCGTTGGTGCGGCTGTTGAGCGCCTCGTTGAACGAGTAGTAGCCGCCGGTGGAATAGCGATAACCGATCAGGCTGAAGTTGGTGTCGGTGGCCGCCAGGGCTTTGGAGTAGCGAAAGCGAAACGACTGGCCGCTGGCGGTGGTTTTTGCCGGGCCCATGGCTTCGCTGCGCGCGTGGGTCATGTCCACTGAAATCGCACCGAAACCGGCGAAGTCGTGGGCGAACCCTAGCAGGCCGGCGCTGTACTGATCACTCAGCAGGCTGCCGCCGAACAGCGTGGTGCCGCCGGCCAGGCCGCGCCGCAGGGACGCCTGGATAAAACGCGGGGTGTCCTGCTGCGTGGTCGCTTGCGCCGGGCGGTACTGGCCGGCGAATACCGAGTAACTCTGTTGGCCCTCACGCAGCATGTAAGGCACCGACGAAAACGACTGGGTAAACACCTGGCGCTGGCCATCGGGGCCTTCCACGGTGACTTCAATGTCGCCATTGCTGGCGGTGGGGTACAGGTCGGTCAACGCGAACGGCCCCGAGGGCACCCACTGCTCATGGATCACGTAACCGCGCTGGCGGATGATCACCCGCGAGCGGCCGTTGGCGATGCCACGAATCACTGGCGCGAATTGGCGGGCCTGGTCGGGCAGCATGTCCATGTCCGAGGCAATGCCCAGCCCGCGATAGGGGATGGCGTCGAACAGGTCACCTTCGGTGGTGGAGTCGCCCACTGTGGCAATCGCCATCATGTTGCCCATGTTGCGCTGGGCGTAGGTTTCCATCGACTCCCAACGCCCGGTGTCGCCTGTGCCTTTCTGCCAGGTGGAGAAATTGCGCAGCCGCCAGGCTCCGGCGTTTATACCGCTGCGCAGGCTGCCGAACTGGTCTTGGCGGCTGCCGGTGTCGGACTCCACCGTACTCCCGGAAAAGCTGTAGTTGGTGAACGCCACTTGCTCGCCGTCACTCCACTGCCGGCGGCGTACTTCAAACGGGATGCTGCCCAGGTACGCTTGGGGAATCTCAATCGACAACACTTGGCGGTTGAAGTCGTAGTCGTAGACCATCCCGGCCAGGCCCTGGTCGAACGCGATGCAGGTAGCGTCGGCGTCGCTGCGGTTTTGCAGGGCGGTATCGGCAACCCCTTGGCTACGAAAAAAGTCGGTATCCAGGCACGGGAAAAGCCCGGTGGAGGAGCGGTCCGACGTACCGTTGGCGCGAATAAAGCGTACATCGCGCTGCTCGACCGAATGCTCATTGACCAACACGTCTACCCGGTAAATCCCCGGCAACTGGCCTTCGCTCATGGCGCTGACCTGTTGTTTCACGGCGGCCGAACTCTGCCCGCCGCCGATCTCGAGGAACGACGCATCGAACTCGTAGCCAGCCTGTGCAGGGGCCAAATGCAAGGCCAAGGCCGCCGCGAGCGGGCAGCCGAAAGCCTTCATGGCGCAACGGCGCATGAATGGGAGTGAACGGGGCATGGGCGTTCCTGAAATGGCGTTTCGAGGTTGGCGCTTGGGTATCAGTGAAGGCGGACGACGGGGGCGGTCACGACGCTGCCGTAGTCATCGATGTAGCTCATTTGCACTTCATCACCGGGCTTGGCCTGGATCGCTAGTTCCTGCTGTTGGCCGGGGCGCAGCACATCCGGTGCCTGGGTGATCGGCTGGCCGTTGAGCTTCAGCTCGCTGACCACAACATGGAATTTGGACGTGTTGTTGAACATCAGCGCGCCGGCATTGGCCTTCCAGTTCACTTGCGCCACCGCGTCCTTGAGTTCGCCTTTAAGGCCAGCGGGGCGGTAGAACAGCTTGATGGTGGTCTTGAGGGCGATCTGCAGCACGTTCTTGCCTTTCTGGTCGTCACTCATGGCCGGGATCGCCTTGACGTTCATCAGGAACAGGCTTTCACGGTCTTGTGGCACATCGGCGCCACCGGCAAAGATCACACGCAGGATGTTTTCCTTGTTGGCGTCGAGCCGGAACAGCGGCGGGGTGACGATAAAGCTGTCGACGCTTTCTTCGCTGGTGCCGCCGAAACGGCTGACCCAGGACTGCACCAGGTAAGGCGAGGTGTCTTCGCGGTTGCTCACATTCAGATTGGCTTCGTTGGAGGCGCCGTTGTAGATCAGGCGCGTGGCGCCTACGGTCACGGCGGCGTCCGCTGCTGCGACATGCCAGAGCGGTAAGAGCGCGAGCAAAAAATACAGTTTCAAACGCATGATGGGAGACCTTTAAAAGTCCGTAGGCCGGCGCGGCGGCGCCAGGCCCACGGTGTTGACGAGCAATTACTTGTAGGTAACGTCGAAGCTGGCCAGGGCGTTGACTTGACCGGTGCCGATGCCAGACGTGGTCACTGCATCGTCGCCCGTGCCCGTAGTCACATCGGCGGCGGTGCGCACATAGGCGGCGGTGAAGTTGAAGGTGTTGGACATCGCTCGCAGGTCGTAGTCGGCGGTCGCGGTATTCAGTGGAACCGCGTTTCCGGTACGCGCGTCAGCGATCTTGATCGCGATACCTGTGACCTGGTTTTCACCGGTCAGGCCCAGCAAGGTGGAGTCGCTGGCGTCTTCCTGGCCGCTGAAGGTAATCGCGACGTTTTTCTTGGTCGCGGTGCTGCAGTTGTCCAGGCTGATCGAGAACGCTTTCGGCTTGGCGGTGGCGCCCACTGTTTTCCCGAAGTCAGCGATGCGCACCGGA
Organism: Pseudomonas sivasensis; assembly: GCF_052938085.1. Taxonomy (NCBI): domain Bacteria; kingdom Pseudomonadati; phylum Pseudomonadota; class Gammaproteobacteria; order Pseudomonadales; family Pseudomonadaceae; genus Pseudomonas; species Pseudomonas sivasensis. Next base: position 4,462,398 of record NZ_CP176442.1, on the reverse strand, counting down.
TCGAGTGTCACGGACTTGCTCTCGTCGCCGGTTTTGATGGTGCACGCGTTGTCGGTCACGGAACCGGTGAATTGGATCTGCCCGTCCGCAGCTTGTGCGGTACCGGCCAGCAGCCAGCAAGCGCCGCATGCGAGAGTGATTTGGCTCAGTTTGTTCAGCATTGCAATGCCCTTTACGAGATGGATGGTTGTCTGCTTACCCCCCTTGGGTAAGCCAATCCATAGTGCAATGCTGGGATTTGGAGGCACATGAGACAGATCTTAAAAGCTGGCCTACTGATGGCCGTTCGACCGGTGAGTCCATATCCGACGCCGGGCGTGATATTCTGCGCGCCGTCTTGGTCTAGTCTTTCCTTGGTACGTACATCCGTATACGTCCCAGCGGTTGACTGTCGCCCAGGTTGCTGAAGCCAATAAAGATAAAAAGTCAGCGCAGAAGGGACATAAAAGTGAGGTCGATACGTCGGCTTTGTGTGCCCACCCTGTGGCCTTCATGTGAGTGTGCAAACCCCGCGGTACGTTGCCTGGCGTAGCGTGATTGAGGGTTGCCCATGATCAGGGGCAGTGGGGCGGATGGCGTTTTATCATAGGTGCTACTGATGTTTAAAAAAGTAAACACTGCCCTGCTGGGGCTGGCTTTGTCGCTGGGGATCACGTCCGTTCATGCGGAAGAGGCAAAGAAAGTCGATGTGCTGCTGATCGGCGGCGGCATCATGAGTGCAACCCTCGGTGTCTGGCTTAACGAGCTGGAACCGGACTGGTCGATGGAAATGGTCGAGCGCCTCGACGGCGTGGCCGAAGAAAGCTCCAACGGCTGGAACAACGCCGGTACCGGTCACTCGGCCCTGGCCGAGCTGAACTACACCCCGGAAGACAAGAACGGCAACGTTGAGATCCCGAAAGCGGTCGAGATCAACGAAGCGTTCCAGATCTCCCGTCAGTTCTGGTCCTGGCAGGTCCAGCAGGGCGTGCTGAAGAACCCGCGTTCGTTCATCAACACCACTCCGCACATGAGCTTTGTGTGGGGCGATGACAACATCAAGTTCCTCAAGAAGCGCTACGAAGCCCTGAAAGCGAGCCCGCTGTTCGCCGGCATGCAGTACTCCGAAGACCCGGCGCAGATCGCCAAATGGGTCCCGCTGATGATGGAAGGGCGTGACCCGAACCAGAAAATCGCGGCCACCTGGAGCCCGCTGGGTACCGACATGAACTTCGGCGAGATCACCCGCCAGTTCGTTGCTCACCTGCAAACCACACCTAAGTTCGACCTGAAACTGTCGAGCGAAGTGCAGGACATCACCAAGAACGCCGACGGTTCGTGGCGTGTCAGCTACAAAAACCTGAAAGATGGCACCAAGACTGAAACCGACGCCAAGTTCGTGTTCATCGGCGCCGGCGGCGGTGCACTGCACCTGCTGCAAAAGTCGGGCATTCCTGAAGCCAAGGAATACGCTGGCTTCCCGGTGGGTGGTTCGTTCCTCGTGACCGATAACCCAACCGTTGCCGAGCAGCACCTGGCCAAGGCCTACGGTAAGGCTTCGGTTGGCGCGCCACCGATGTCGGTTCCGCACCTGGACACCCGCGTGCTGGATGGCAAGCGCGTAATTCTGTTTGGCCCATTTGCCACCTTCTCGACCAAGTTCCTGAAAGAAGGCTCGTACCTGGACCTGCTGACCAGCACCACCACCCACAACATCTGGCCAATGACCAAAGTCGGTATTCGTGAATACCCACTGGTTGAGTACCTTGCTGGCCAACTGATGCTGTCCGATGACGACCGCTTCAAGGCGCTGCAAGAGTACTTCCCGAACGCCAAGCAATCCGACTGGCGCCTGTGGCAAGCCGGTCAGCGCGTGCAGATCATCAAGCGTGACGAAGAGCAGGGCGGCGTCCTGAAACTCGGCACCGAAGTGGTCAGCTCCGCCGACAACACCATCGCAGGCCTGCTGGGTGCATCGCCAGGCGCGTCCACCGCGGCTCCGATCATGCTGACCGTGCTGCAGAAAGTGTTCAAGGACAAGGTGGCTACTCCGGCCTGGCAGGAAAAGCTGCATCAGATCGTGCCAAGCTACGGCACCAAGCTGAACGACAGTCCTGAAGCCGTTGCCAAGGAATGGGCCTACACCGCCAATATCCTGCAACTGCCTACACCGCCGGTGATCCCGGCAATGGCTGCTCCCAAGGCGACCGAGGCTGCCAAGCCTGCGGCTGAGCCGAGCAAGCCGGCGTCTGATCTGGCGCTGTAAAAACAGGTAGGGCGCTGATTCAGGTCCAACTGTAAAAAAGCCCGCTGAACCGGTGACGGTCAGCGGGCTTTTTCATGGCCGTGAGAACAGTTCAGCAATCCGACAGACATCACCTGTTAAAAAAGTACCCAGGCCTTAGCAGGAGCGTGGCTCAAATACGGGGGCATTTTTTACTTGTGCAAGTGTTGGGCGTCAGCGCCCGAGGGGGTTATATGTTGCTACGTTACGCAGCATTGGCGGCCATGGTCGTTGCGGCATCCGGGTGTGTGCAAGAGCGTGTCGTGCATGAGCGTCGACCGCCACAACGTGAGTATGTCGAGGTGGTTGCGCCACAACCGCCACCGGTGCAGGTGATCGAGGTCGAGCCTGCGGTACGCGAAGGTTACATATGGTCGCGTGGTTACTGGCGCTGGGAAGGTGGGCGCTATGTTGCGGTACACGGCCATTGGGAGCCCGTGCGCCAGGGCTATCGTTATGTGCATCCGCATTGGGTGCAGCGCAATGATGGATACCACTGGCAGGTTGGTGGGTGGATTCGCTGAGCCTCGTCCTAAGAGGGCTTTTTCGTACCCAAGAGCCTGACTTCCCGTAACAGCGCGGCGCCGAGTTGATCGGTGCCCAGCTCCTTGTAACCCACGGCTTTAACCTCACCGTTCTCTTCCGCCTGGATGATGATCACCGGTGTTTCCTTGCCGGTGGCTTCGTCGACGTGCATCGCGTACTGGGGAATATCCAGCTTGATCGGTGTACCCGCTGCCTTGCCCTTCACATTGATCAGAAACGCCGCGCAGCCAGTGTCGACATCCGTACTGGTGGCCGAACGGCCGCTGACGAAGCAGGTTTTCGGTAGCTCAGGCCAGGCGATATCGGCCAGGGCGAGGGACGGCGACAAGGCCAGGGCAGCAAGAAGAAACGAGCGCACGTGGGGCTTTCTCTCGATCAGGGGCAGAGGTGGTTTTTACCAAAGCCTGCCCTTCGCCGCAACGCGCGGGTTCAGGTCAGGCGCTTGATGCCCGCCACCTTGACCGCACTGAGGTCAAAGGTGGCGGTGTGTTCACAACCTTGCCGACGGGCCAAGGCGATAAAAACGATGACCGACCGGCCAGCCCCTTTATCTCACTGCACTACGCGATAACAAGGCACGTACGCCGCACCGCCCGGCAACTTCATGCGGTGCTGGGCGACGAACGCCTGCAACAGCTCATCCAGCGGCTTCATGATGGCCGGGTCGCCGTGGATCTCGTACGGCCCATGCTCCTCGATCAGGCGGATGCCTTTGTCCTTCACGTTGCCGGCCACGATCCCCGAGAAGGCGCGGCGCAGGTTGGCCGCCAGTTCGTGGGGTGGAAGTGCGTGGCTCAGTTGCAGGCCGGCCATGTTTTCGTGGGTCGGGTCGAACGGGCGCTGGAAGCCTTCGTCGATTTTCAGCAGCCAGTTGAAGTGGAACGCGTCGTTGCGTTCGCGGCGGAATTGTTTCACCGCCTTGAGGCCGACGGTCATTTGGCGGGCCACTTCGGCCGGGTCGTCGATGATGATCTGGTAGTGCGCCTGCGCTGCTTCGCCCAGGGTGGCACCGACGAAGGCATGCAGTTGCTGCAAGTACGGCGCAGCCTGTTTCGGCCCGGTGAGAATGACCGGGAAGGGCACGTCGCGGTTGTCCGGGTGCATCAGGATGCCAAGCAGGTACAGGAACTCTTCAGCCGTGCCGGCACCGCCTGGGAAGATGATGATGCCGTGGCCGACACGCACAAAGGCCTCCAGGCGTTTTTCGATGTCCGGCAGGATCACCAGCTCGTTGACGATCGGGTTCGGCGCTTCGGCGGCGATGATGCCCGGCTCGGTCAGGCCCAGGTAGCGGCCGCCGGTGATGCGTTGCTTGGCGTGGGAAATGGTCGCGCCCTTCATCGGGCCTTTCATCACGCCGGGGCCGCAACCGGTGCATACGTCGAGGCTGCGCAGGCCCAGTTCGTGGCCGACTTTCTTGGTGTATTTGTATTCTTCGGTATTGATCGAGTGCCCACCCCAGCACACCACGATCTTCGGTTCCACGCCCGGGCGCAGCGTGCGGGCGTTGCGCAACAGATGGAACACGTAGTCGGTGATGCCTTGGGAGTTGCTCAGGTCGATGCGCTGGCTGTCCAGTTCGTTCTCGGTGTAGACGATGTCGCGCAGTGCGCTGAACAACATCTCACGGGTACTGGCGATCATTTCACCATCGACAAACGCGTCGGCAGGCGCGTTCAACAGTTCCAGGCGCACGCCACGGTCCTGCTGGTGGATGCGCACTTCAAAGTCTTTGTAGGCGTCGAGGATGGTCTTGGCGTTATCGATATGCGCGCCGGTGTTGAGGATCGCCAGGGCGCACTGGCGGAACAGGGTGTAGATACTGCCGGTACCGGCTTCGCTCAGTTGCTGGACTTCACGTTGGGACAGGGTTTCGAGGCTGCCCTTGGGGCTGACGGAGGCATTGATGACTTGGCGTTGGGGCATTCTGATTCCTTGAAAGCACAGCCACCGCACCCTACGAGGCGCGATAGCTTGAGAATGGTGGGCGCCGTAAACGGTCGCACGAGCCGAATATTTACCTCAGGCGCGGGGCCCAGCGCAAATACCGTCCACCCCCATCATGCCGCAGAACTTACCGAATCAGCTTCCAGTTTTTGTAGAAAACCCGACGCAGGGTAACGGCCATCCCGCAAAACCCTGGGATCACGGCGTTGAGCAGCGACGGCAACACCGCAACGGCGTGCGACCTTGTGCAGGCTTTACATCGTTTCTAAGCCTTGCCAGCCTTGTGTGGATTGAATTTTGTAAACGGAAGATTTACGTCTATCGTGACGCTTCGGTTTTTCAGGCGTCATAGACCGGTACGATTGAAGTTGAATGGCCACCATTGGCCTTCGGCACCTTGGAAGAGGCAGAAATTTTTATGATCATCAAACCGCGGGTTCGTGGCTTTATCTGTGTGACCGCTCACCCTGTTGGCTGTGAAGCGAACGTCAAAGAGCAGATCGACTACGTCACTAAAAACGGCGTCATCGAAGGCGGCCCCAAGAAGGTGCTGGTCCTCGGTGCTTCCACCGGCTACGGCTTGGCCGCGCGTATCAGTGCTGCGTTTGGCTGCGGCGCCGACACCCTGGGCGTGTTTTTTGAGAAAGAAGGCGAAGAAGGCAAGCTCAGCTCCGCTGGCTGGTACAACAGTGCTGCGTTCGAGAAGTTTGCCGTCGAAAAAGGCCTGTACGCCAAGAGCATCAACGGCGACGCGTTCTCTGACGAGATCAAGCGGCTGACCATCGAAACCATCAAGAAAGACCTGGGCAAGATCGACCTCGTGGTCTACAGCCTGGCGGCGCCACGCCGTACCGATCCTAAAACCGGTGAAGTCTATAACTCCACCCTCAAGCCAATTGGCAAGGCTGTGACCCTGCGCGGTATCAATACCGACAAAGGCGTTGTGGTCGACACCACCCTTGAGCCTGCAACCCAGGAAGAAATCGACGGCACCGTGAATGTCATGGGTGGCGCCGACTGGCAGCTGTGGATCGACGCCCTGCGTGATGCAGACGTGTTGGCCGAAGGCGCCAAGACCACCGCGTTCACCTACCTCGGCGAGAAGCTGACCCAGGATATCTACTGGAACGGCTCCATCGGCGAAGCCAAGAAAGACCTCGACAAGAAAGTCCTGACCCTGCGCGACAACCTGGCCGCACTGAAGGGCGACGCCCGCGTGTCGGTGCTCAAGGCCGTGGTGACCCAGGCCAGTTCGGCGATCCCGATCATGCCGTTGTACTTGTCGCTGCTGTTCCGCGTGATGAAAGAGCAGGGCACCCACGAAGGCTGCATCGAGCAGGTCTACGGTTTGTTCAAGGACAGCCTGTACGGCAGCGAGCCGAAACTTGACGCCGACGGCCGCCTGCGTGCCGATCTGGCTGAGTTGGAGCCTAAGGTCCAGGACGCCGTTGCGGCACTGTGGGATCAGGTTACTGACGAAAACGTCAACGAGATCAGCGATTTTGCCGGCTACAAGGCGGAGTTCCTGCGCTTGTTCGGCTTTGAAGTGGATGGCGTGGACTACGACGCTGACGTGAACCCGACCGTGAAGATCAACGGTCTGGTCCAGGCGTAAGTGATGTGATTGACAGCGGCCTTGATAACCGGGTTATCAGGCCGCTGTCAGCGCTTTCTTGATTCAAGAAAGACGGTTTTTTGCCAGGGTAAAGTCGGACCGCCTGACAGTGGTCACTTCTTTCTCCCAGAGTGGATTCAGCGGTACGTGATAACCGCTGTCCTTGGCGGTCTTTATCAGTTCTGCCATTTCCCTACTGTCGCGGATGATGCTGATTTCATTGAATCGGCCCAGTTTTGCCGGCAGGAAAAACGTCGCCGGGTAATTGTCGGCCACTTCCGTCGCCGGGCTGCCCGAGTCCGCATTGTGATGAACCACGCGCTCTCCCTCGCCTATCAACGTTTGATTGATGAGTTCTATCATCTGCTCTATTCGCGGTGTCGCATTGCCGAGGTGGGGATTTTCTTTCTGGTAGAAGTGCGCCGCACTTTCAAAGTCTGCGCGTAGCTCTTTCGGAACCTGCTTGTAGCGCTCAACTCGATCCCTGAAGACACGGTGGGCCACGTCCGGCACGGGGAGTTTGTCCTGTGGACCAAAGTCGCTGATGTGGGGCGCGATCATGTGCAGGTCGTAATCGGCGGTCAACGGTTTGCCTTCTGATTGCTTGGCCAGCACTTCGAGGGGCTTGCCCTGATGAGTGATGAGGTAGCTGTCACTTGAAGGCGACGTGCGATGGCCTTCGAATGTATACGACTGTTGACTGGGCCCGCAGGCGCTCAACTGCAATGTGCCGTCAGGTCCATGGGCTGCCAGTTGGGTTATCTGGCCGAGCTTGAGCAGCTCATCAATGCGCTGGCCCGAGAGTTTCACAGGGGTTGCAACTGCATGGCCTTCCTGGATGCACGCCTGGATTTGCTCATTGGCCTTGGCCACTTTGGCCGGCGTTTTTTCAGCAAATTGCTCAAGCTTGCTGAGCGCCTGATCCGTACAGATAAAACCTGCCTGGGGGCCCCAGTTGGCGCTTTTCCCTTTGATATGGAAGTCCTTGGTGGGGTGCCCGGCTTCTATCAGGCCTGTTGCCACGGTTTCGACCGGGCGTACGCCAATGATGGAGTTGGTGATTACCGCGATGCCTTGCAAGGGGGCAAGATGGCTCGTCACGATGCCTGTTTGGTTTTTTACTTGGCCGACCAGATCGGCTGCGGGATCATTCGCGCCCTGGGCACGGTAGCTTTGCAGCGCATGAAGGCTGTGCGCGCAAGGGGAAATCACTGAGGAAATCATGCCTGTCATTGAAGTTTCTCCACGTATGTCTACTGCGAAGTTGAACGATTCCCTCCAAACGCCAGCTCCTTGAATTGTCCGACCGACACTAAGGTGAAAGCGCCCTCAATCGCAGAGAACGAGTGTGACTGTCTGTGTGAAGTTGAACTCGCACAAGTCAGTTAAAACCGCTTACTGCACGGGAGCTCCGCTGTTTCCCATCGCCGGGCCTGGTCGAATTCTCAGAGCGTTCCTACTCGCTCTTACATGCTCTTGCAGGTCGCAGGCATGCCAGACTGTGATGGTTATGTCGTTTCACACACGGGAGGACCCCATGACGATTCGCGCAGTAGTGTTTGATTTCGGCGGTGTGTTGTTCGATTGGAACCCGCAACACCTGTACCGCAAGCTGATTGCCGATGATGATGAGCGGCAATGGTTTCTCGAGAATATCTGCACCCAGGCCTGGAACACCGAGCAGGACGCGGGTCGGCCGCTGGCCGAAGCCACGCACGTCCTGATCAATCAATTCCCGCACCACAAAACCCTGATCACGGCGTACTACGACCGCTGGCATGAAATGCTGCGTGGCCCGTTGCCCGAAGGCGTGGCGATTCTCAGGGCGCTGCATGCAGCCAACATGCCCTTGTTTGGGCTTACCAACTGGTCAGCCGAAACCTTTCCCTATGCCCGTGCCCACTATCCATTCCTGCAGTGTTTTCGCGACATTGTGGTGTCTGGCGAGTTGAAGCTGATCAAGCCCGATCCGGCGATCTACCACGCCAGCCTTAGTCAAGTTCGTGCCCATTTGCCGGATATCCAGCCAGGAGAAGTCGTATTTATCGATGATGTTGCCGGCAATATCGACGCGGCCATCGCCCTCGGCTGGCAAGGCATTCACCATGTGTCAGCCGAACAGACGGCGGCTCGGCTGAGGGAGTTGGGTGTGGGCTTCTAGCGCGCCCATTTCTCCATGGCGAAATCGACAAAGGCGCGCAGCTTTGGCAGGCGATAGCGGTCCTGGCCATACAGCAAGTGCATGGGACGGCTGGGCAGTTGGTAAGTGGTCAGTAATGCCACCAACTTGCTGCTCTGCAGGTCGGGCTGTACCAGGGCGTCGGGCAGCATGACGATGCCCATGCCTTGCACTGCCGCCTGGCGCAGGGCTTGGGAGCTGTTGATGGTCAGCGAACCGGACACCGGGATTTCCACTTCGCCCTCTGCGCCGGTCATGCGCCAGAGCTTGTCGGCATTGCGCCAGTCGTCGGTGGATGGGTAGGCGAAGGCCAGGCAGTCGTGGTGCTGCAGGTCTTCAGGCGTCTGTGGCGTGCCACGCCGTTCCAGGTATTGCGGTGAGGCGCACAGGGTGATGGTGTAGTCCTGCATGGGGCGGGCGATCAGGCTCGACGGCTCCAGTTCGCCCAGGCGGATCGCCACGTCAAAGCCGCTGTCGACCATGTCCATGCGCTGATTGCTGAGTACCACGTACAGTTTGATCAGCGGGTAGCGTTGCGAGAATTCGCTCAAGGCCGGCGCCAGGCGTTCGGTGCCGAAGGCGGGTGGCGCGGTGATGCGCAGGGTGCCTTTGGGAACGTCACTGTGGGCCTGTTCTGCCAATTGTTCGGAGTCGGCGACCAGTCCCAGCACTTCCAGGCAGCGCTGGTAATACTGGCCACCGAATTCCGTCAGGCTCTGCTTGCGCGTGGTGCGCTTGAGCAGGCTGACGCCCAGGCGTTGCTCCAAGGCGCGCAAATGGTTACCGACCATGGTGGTCGACATCCCACAGGCCTGTGCCGCAGCGGTCATGCTGCCGGTTTCCACCACTTTCACGTACACCGACATTGCCTGGAACAGGTCCATTATCAATCCCTGATTTAAAGTCATTGCAGGAAAGCACAGTTTATCCAGCTGAGGTGGCTAACGATACTTCCATCACCACAACCGGAGCCTGCCACCATGACCGCCGCCTGCCTGATGACCACCTACCAACCCTTGGCCTTGAGTTTTACCCGTGGCCTGGGCACACGCCTATGGGATCAGCAGGGCCGTGAATACCTGGACGCGGTAGCGGGTGTGGCGGTGACCAATGTCGGCCACTCCCACCCGAAACTGGTGACGGCTATCAGCGAGCAAGCTGGCCTGTTGCTGCATACCTCCAACCTCTACAGCATTGATTGGCAGCAACGGCTGGCCCAGCGCTTGACGCAACTGTCCGGCCTGGACCGCGTTTTTTTCAACAACTCCGGCGCCGAAGCCAACGAGACCGCGCTGAAACTGGCGCGGTTGCATGGTTGGAAAAAAGGCATCGAAGAGCCGTTGGTGGTGGTCATGGAGAATGCCTTCCACGGCCGCACGCTTGGCACCATGGCCGCCAGTGATGGGCCGTCGGTGCGCCTTGGTTTTCAGCGCTTGCCGGGGGATTTTCTCAAGGTCCGGTTTGGTGATCTGGCGGCCATCGAAGCGCTCACCAAAACGTTTGGTACGCGGATCGCGGCGGTCTTGCTGGAGCCGATCCAGGGCGAAAGCGGCGTGCTGCCGGCGCCGCCGGGTTACCTGCAAGCGCTGCGCGATCACTGCACGCGCCACGGTTGGCTGATGATGCTGGATGAAATCCAGACCGGCATCGGTCGTACCGGCGCCTGGTTTGCTTTCCAGCATGAAGGCATCCTGCCGGACGTGATGACCTTGGCCAAAGGCCTGGGCAACGGTGTGCCCATCGGCGCCTGCCTTGCAAGGGCGGTGGTGGCCCAGTTATTCACGCCGGGCAGCCACGGCAGCACTTTCGGCGGTAACCCGCTGGCGTGTCGCGTGGGCTGCACCGTGTTGGACATTATCGAAGAGCAAGGCCTGTTGCAGAACGCTGCGCAGCAGGGCGAGCGCTTGCTGGCGCGGTTGCGGATGGAATTGGACGAACACCCGCAGGTAATGGCGATTCGCGGGCAAGGCTTGATGATCGGCATCGAGCTGACCAGCCCTTACCGCGAACTGGCCCAGCGCGCTGCCCAGGAGCATGGGCTACTGATTAATGTGACGCGGGGTAAGGTCATTCGCCTGTTGCCGCCGTTGACCCTGGATGCCAAGGAGGTCGAAATGATCGTGCGAGCCATCACCCGTTTATTGGATCAGGCCCATTGAGCCATTCCTGGTTCATTGTCTCTTTATCCCCCAGATACTCCAGCAACCACGCCATGGCCGGGGACAGTTTGTTCTGTGCCCAGGCCACGCACGACGGGCTGGCGGGGAAGGGCCGGGTCAATTGCAGCGCCACCAGTTCACCGCGTTCGATCCACGGCAACACCTGATGCGCTGGCGCCATGCCGACGCACAGACCATCACGCAGGCAATCGATGGCGGACGCCCAGTTCGGCACCACCAGCCGACGTTGGTTATCCAGCGTCCAGGTGTCGCGCTTGGGGAGGTTGCGTGAAGTGTCGGTCATGCACAGTGAAGCGAACGGGCGCAGTTGGTCATCGCTGAGCAGCCCTTGCACCGCCGCCAGTGGATGCTTGGCGCTGACCACACACAACCAGTTCAACAACCCCATGTCGCGAAAGGTGAAGTGACTGGCCACCGGCACCGCGCTGGTGGCGCCGATCACAATGTCGGTGCGCTCATCGGCAAGGGCGTCCCACACGCCGTTGTACACCTCGTATTCCAGCAACAATTCCACCTCGGGGAACTGTCGATAGAAATCCAGCACCAACTGCCGGCAACGCTGGGGCTTGACGATGGAGTCCACGGCCACCTTCAACTGACCGCTCCAACCGTTCGCCACTTGCTGACACAGACGCCGCGTGCCGAGCATCTTTTTCATCACACCTCGGGCTTCGTCTATAAATAGACGGCCCGCCGGGGTCAGCTCTACGTCGCGATGGCGCCGCACAAATAGTGGCACTGCCAACCATTCTTCCAGTTGACGCACCGTGTAGCTGATGGCCGACGGCACGCGGTGCAATTCCTGGGCGGCAGCGCTGAAACTGCCATGGCGTGCCACCGCATCGACTACATCCAGGGAGTATTCAGACCACATGGTGACTGCCTTCAAAATTATTGATAAGAGTGTCCAATTATTATCGCTTCACACAAAATCTGTCAGCCTCATAATGGCCGCCAGTCAGCAAATAGTTTGATGGCAAGATCTACAAGGCTTCAATGAAAAATTCTTTTGGTTTTACCTGGTACCTGGCGGGGCTGAGCATGCTCGGTTATCTGGCCATGGATATGTACTTGCCAGCGTTCGGCGCCATGGGCGAGCAGTTGCAGATTGGCGCTGGCGCGGTGGGGGCCAGCTTGAGTATTTTCCTCGCCGGCTTTGCGCTGGGGCAGTTGCTGTGGGGCCCGTTGTCCGATCGCCTGGGGCGCAAGCCGATCTTGCTCGCAGGCTTGAGTCTGTTTGTGCTGGGCTGCGCCGGAATGTTCTGGGTCGAGACCGCGTCGCAGTTGCTGGCCTTGCGCTTTATGCAGGCCATTGGCGTGTGCTCCGCTGCTGTGAGCTGGCAGGCGCTGGTCATTGACCGCTACCCGGCCGACAAGGCTCACCGGGTGTTCGCCAGCATCATGCCGCTGATGTCGCTGTCGCCTGCCCTGGCGCCGCTGTTGGGCGCGATGGTGCTGAATCACTTCGGTTGGCAGGCGATCTTTGGGGTCTTGCTGGGCGTATCACTGCTGTTGCTGCTGCCGACCTTGTTCCTGCGCAGCGTGCCGAAACGGCAGGCAGAAACTCCGACACGCCTCGGTTATGGGCAGTTGCTCACCTCCCGGGTGTTCACCGGCAACGTGATGATCTTCGCTGCCTGCTCCGCCAGTTTCTTTGCCTGGCTGACGGCTTCGCCGTTCATCCTTGGCGACATGGGCTACAGCCCGAATGACATCGGCCTGAGTTACGTGTTGCCGACACTGGCGTTTCTGGTGGGCGGCTACAGCTGCCGCAGCGCCTTGCAGCGTTTCCAGGGCAAGACGCTGTTGCCTTGGTTACTGGCGGCCTACTGCATCAGCATGGTGGCGCTGTATCTGGTTGCGACCATGACCGTGCCGACCCTCACCACCTTGCTGATTCCGTTCTGTCTGATGGCGTTGGTCAACGGTGCGAGTTATCCGATCGTGGTGGCGAATGCACTGATGCCGTTTGCGGAAAATTCCGGCAAGGCGGCCGCGTTGCAAAACACCTTGCAACTGGGCCTGTGTTTTCTCAGCAGCCTGCTGGTGTCTTCGATGATCGACCAACCGCTGCTGATCACCGTGATCGTGATGCTGGCGACCGCGCCACTTGCGGTGTTGGGCTACTGGCTGGCGCGGCCGAAGCACACGGCTTCGAAGCTGTCGCGCGTTTAGGCTGACAGTGCGATCACTGTGAGAGGGGGCAAGCCCCTCCCACATTTTGACTCGGCTGGGTCAGTGGCTAAAACGTGATCTCCATATTCACCGTCGGTGTTGACGTGCGGCTACCCCGGCCGCCGTCCACACCGAATTTGTTGTGCCAGTACTCGTAACCCACGCCGAGGTACAGGTTCGGCTTTACGCTCTTACCCGGTCGTACCGCCACCATCAACGCGGTGCGCATCAAGGCTTCCGGCGCAGTGTCACGGCCATGGTAGTCCTCGCCTTTTTCCCCGACGTAATTGATAAAACCCTGGAATTTTGCCGCGTGGTTGGCTATTTCGAATGGGCGCATCCAAGTCAGGTTAAGCATGTAGGTGTCGTCGAAGGTGTGGTTCGACTCCTGCGCGCCGGTGATGCCGGTGTGATTCTTTTCCTTGTAGTACATCAGGCTCAGGTCCAGCACGCCCACGGTGTTGAACTTCAAGGTCGGGCCGAGCACCAGCGCACGCTTTTTGGCCGAGGCGAAGTTGTTGTTGCGGTTGGCATCAAAGCCCAAGGTCAGCGCGTAATCCTTGATCAGCCCGGTGCCCAGCGGCACATCAAATACGCGTGAGGCGTACAGCTGATGCCGATACACGGCGTACACCTCGCTGCCACCGTGATCAGTGCCCTTGCGCGGGTCGCGGCTGTCGGACAGGAACACATCCAGGTTCAGGAAATTGCTGCCGTACTGGTAGCCGCTGGCGTGGGTGAAGCTGTAGATGCGCTTGCTGAATTCATCGGGGTTGTTCGGGTCGGTGAACTGCTGGCCGTAGCGAAAGCCTACGCTGTTGTTCATCCATTCCACCGCGACAGCCTCCCCGCCGCCGAGAAGGGTGAGTGCAACGGTGGCGCCCTGTAATACCTTTTTCATGGTCCTGGTCCTTTGGCGTTCTGGCTCATCACGGCCGGATTGTTTTTGTAACGCCGGCGGAGGGTATCTTGTTCGATTGATTGTATACAACTCTATGGACATCTAGTCCTAACATTGCATACAGTGGCCGCACAACAAAAACAGAGAACCCCTCACCATGACTATCCCGAAGGCGTCACCGCAGCGGCCAGAAGATGAGAATCTCGGCGTCGCCGCCAACATGGCTTACGGCCTGCAGCATGTGCTCACCATGTACGGCGGCATCGTCGCGGTACCGTTGATCGTCGGTCAGGCGGCCGGGTTGTCACCGGCAGATATTGGTCTGCTGATCGCCGCGTCGCTGTTCGCTGGTGGCTTGGCCACCCTGTTGCAAACCCTTGGCCTGCCGTTCTTTGGCTGTCAGTTGCCGCTGGTGCAGGGCGTGTCATTTGCCGGTGTGGCAACGATGGTGGCGATTGTCGGCAGCGACGGCGCTGGCGGGGTGCCGGCGATTCTTGGGGCGGTGATGGCCGCGTCGTTTATCGGGCTACTGATCACGCCAGTGTTCTCGCGGATTACCAAGTTCTTCCCGCCATTGGTGACTGGCATCGTGATCACCACCATCGGCCTGACGCTGATGCCCGTGGCGGCGCGCTGGGCCATGGGCGGTAACAGCCGCGCTGCGGATTTCGGCAGCATGCCCAATATCGGCCTGGCGGCGTTGACCTTGGTATTGGTGCTGCTATTGAGCAAGATTGGCAGCGCAACCATCTCGCGCCTGTCGATCCTGCTGGCGATGGTCATCGGCACGGTGATTGCGGTGTTCCTCGGCATGGCGGACTTTTCCGGCGTGACCCAGGGCCCGATGTTTGGTTTCCCTACGCCCTTCCATTTCGGCATGCCGACCTTCCACATCGCGGCGATCATTTCCATGTGCATCGTGGTGATGGTGACCCTGGTGGAAACCTCGGCCGACATTTTGGCCGTGGGCGAAATCATCGACACCAAAGTCGACTCCAAACGCCTCGGTAATGGCCTGCGCGCCGACATGCTGTCGAGTATGTTCGCGCCGATCTTCGGTTCGTTCACCCAGAGTGCGTTCGCCCAGAACGTCGGCCTGGTGGCGGTGACCGGGGTGAAGAGTCGCTTCGTGGTTGCCACCGGTGGCCTGTTCCTGGTGATCCTCGGCCTGCTGCCATTCATGGGGCGGGTGATCGCCGCGGTGCCCACCTCGGTGCTGGGCGGTGCCGGGATTGTGCTGTTCGGCACCGTGGCGGCCAGTGGTATTCGCACGCTGTCGAAAGTGGATTACCGCAACAACATGAACCTGATCATCGTCGCCACCTCCATCGGTTTTGGCATGATTCCGATTGCAGCGCCGAGTTTCTACGATCAATTCCCTAGCTGGTTTGCGACCATTTTCCACTCGGGCATCAGCTCGTCGGCGATCATGGCGATCCTGCTGAACCTGGCGTTTAACCACTTCACGGCGGGTAATTCGGATCAGCAGTCGGTGTTCGTGGCGGGGACCGAGCGCAGTTTGTGCTTCCACGATGTCGCGGCGCTGCGGGATGGAGATTACTTCAGGGGCGGCAAGTTGTTTGATGCCGAGGGCAAGGAGATTCCATTGGTAGCGGAGGTGCCAAGGAAAGCTGCCCACGCTGAAACCACAGAGGTCTAAAAATGTGGGAGGGGGCTTGCTCCCGATAGCGATGGGTCAGTCACAAAAACAGTGGCTGACACACAGCGATCGGGAGCAAGCCCCCTCCCACATTTGGAACTCAACCAGCCTTGCGAACGGGGTGCGGCACTGAACAGGCCTCATCCAAAAACTTCACCACGGTCCCCATGCAGGCCTGGCGTTCTTCTACGTGGGGCATGTGGCTGGAGTCTTCGAACAGCGCCCAGCGTACATCCGCGATCTCATCCAGAAACGGCTTGACCACCAGTGGGGTGGCCTCGTCATGTCGGCCCGAGATCACCAGGGTCGGCACCTTGATCGCCGAGAGGCGGCCAATGGATTTCCAGTCCTTCAGACTGCCGATCACGTGGAACTCGGTCGGGCCGCTCATGGCGTGATAAACCGTAGGGTCTGAATCGACCTGGGCGAAAGTGCGCGCCACTTCCTCCGGCCAGGGGTTCACGCGGCATACGTGCTGGTCATAGAACACCCGCGAGGCGGCGAGGTATTCCGGGTCCTGATAGGTGCCAGCGGCTTCGTGCTTGAGCAGGGTTTCGTGCACGCCTTCCGGCAGCAATTGGCGCAGGCGATTGGCCTCGCTGACCCAAGTGCGCATGCAGGTCGGGGAGTTGGCCGGGATGAACGCGCGCAAACCCTTGGGTTGCAAGATTGCATGTTCACTGCCGAGCATGCCGCCCCAGGACTGGCCGAGGATCGCGTAGTTGTCGCTGATCTGCAGGTGATCCAGCAGGTTATCCAGTTCTTTGAGGAACAAGTCGACGGTCCAGAAGGACGGATCTTTCTCAGGCAAATGCGTGGAGCGGCCATTGCCCAGTTGGTCGTAGTGGATGACCGCGTGGCCGCTGGCTGCGACGTCCTTGAAGGCGTCGACATAATCATGGGTACAGCCGGGGCCGCCGTGGATGACGACCAGTGGTGTACGGCCGCTGGACAGGTCGCCAGTGACGCGATACCAGGTCTGGTAGGCGCCAAAGGCCGCATACCCTTCGCGAATTTTTTCGATGAATTCCATTTCGTACCCTGCTCTGAAAAAAGGCCCAGGGACACGATAGTCTGCGCGCGAAATTTAGGTAACTAGCAAAACAGCTAGGTTTTGCCGATGGATCAGTCTTCCAGCAGGCGGTAATGGGTAGCCCGAACCACCGCCTGGACTCGGTTTTTGGCGCCCAGCTTGTGCATCGCCGAAGCCAGGTGCAGCGTGACCACCGCCAGCGAACGGCTCAACTGCGTGGCGATTTCAGCAGCGGTCAGGCCTTCGGCGGCCCATTTCAGGCACTCGCGTTCGCGTTTGGTCAGGTGAATATGGGGGTAGGTGCGCAGTTCCTTGCTGAACAGCGGGTAGGCTGCTTCCTGCAACGCATGGGAAATCACACTGAAATCCGACAAAGTTTGCTGCGCGTCCTGCAACACCGTGTGCGCGCTACCGATACGCAGGCCGGTCAGCGAAGCAAAGCCACCACGGGGCAGGTGGATCGGTACGCTGACGCCGCAGGTCAGCTGCTGATCATGCAGGTAGGATGAAACCGGCGCGTGGCACGGATCGATGATTTTTTGCAATGGGGTGTCGGCCTTGGCTTCGTAGGACCATACGAACGGCGATACCGTGCTCAGGGCCAGGTGTTGCACCGGGTCGATCTGGTAAAACCCTTTGCTGCACCATAATGCGTGCCAGTCGGGTGGTGTATTGCGCAGTTCCAGCACCGAGGGGGTGATCAATGCGCCGTCCTGGTCGATCGGCACGGGGGAGTAGTCGTACACCAGCGCATCGAAGCCTAACTGTTGAGCGAGGATAAACGCGTTGTCCATCTGCTCATCCAGGCTCCTGCCCGGCATCAGACGATTGTTGAAGGCAGTCAGCTTGGTCAGCATCCGTTCTGCTCCCGAATTCATTTGAATCTCGACATGCGGCAAGTAGAATGCCACGCCCCGGCGAAGGACTGCCAGGCCAAACCTATAAGAACTACTAGGTTATGGACGCGCGGCATCCTCGGTAGTGTTGGCCTGACAAGCGGCCGCTACTCGCCAGGCCGATACAACACAAGGAATGTATGCATGTGGCGTGAAATTGCCCCCGACCAGCAGTACAACGTGCAAGTCGACGGCCATAACCTCGTGGTCTACAGCTTTGGCGAAGGCGATGAGGTGCTGTTGTGCCTCAACGGCGGGCCAGGCCTGCCGTGTGACTACTTGCGCGACGCCCATGGCTGGCTCAAAGAGCATAACCTGCGAGTGGTTGCATTCGACCAGCTTGGAACGGGGGCATCAGCCAGACCGACCGATGTTTCCCTGTGGGAAATACGCCGTTATGTCGAAGAAGTCGAATCCGTGCGCCAGGCACTGGGGCTGGGCCGTGTGCACTTGCTCGGGCATTCATGGGGCGGCTGGCTGGGCATTGAATACGCCATCCATTATCCCGACGCGCTGAAAAGCCTGATCCTGGAAAACACTGTCGGCGACATTCCGCACCTGTCCCAGGAGCTGGAGCGCCTGCGCGGCGCCTTAGGCAGCGAAACCGTGGCCATGATGCAGCGCCATGAAGCCATGGGCACTCTCGATCACCCGCAGTACCAGGCCGCGATCACCTTGCTCAACTATCGCCACGTGTGCCGTCTGGACGAATGGCCCGAGCCGGTCAAACGCTCCCTCGGCGACTGGAACATGGGCCCCTACGAAACCATGCAGGGCCCTAACGAATTCCTCTATGTCGGCAACCTCAAGGACTGGAACCGCATCCCCGAGATGGCCGATTTCAAGATGCCGATCTTGATCACCACCGGCCAGCACGACGAACTCACCCCGGCCTGTGCCATGCGCATGAAGATGGCGGCCAGACACGCCGAACTGCACGTATTCCCCAACAGCAGCCATATGCCGTTCTACGAAGAACCCCAGGCGTATTTCCCGGTGCTGCTGGACTTTCTTGCTCGCCACCGAGGCTGACGGATGAACTTGGCGCGCTACCGTTTTGTGCTGTCCCGGCCGCTGCAATTGCTGCCGGTGCTGTTTGGCATCAGCCTGATTACCTTTGTGCTGGTGCGCTCGATCCCCGGCGACCCGGCGCGTGCGTTGCTCGGCTCGCGCAGCACACCGGACGCGTTGCTGAAAATCCGCGCCCAGTACGGCCTCGATCAGCCGTTGTGGCTGCAATATTTCTATTTTCTGAAGAACCTCCTGAAGGGCGACCTCGGTCAATCGCTGCTGTACAAGGTCGACGCGCTGAAGCTGATCGTCACCCGTATCGAGCCGACCCTGGTGCTGGTACTCGGCAGCGTGGTGCTGGCGCTGCTGATCGCGGTGCCCCTGGCAACCTGGGCTGCGCGCAATAAAGGCGGCTGGGCCGACAACCTGATCCGCGTATTCACCACGGTGGGCCTGGGCATGCCGGCGTTCTGGCTGGGCTTGATGCTGATCCTGCTGCTGAGTGTGAAATGGGGCTTGTTCCCGGTGTCCGGCTACGGTCGCACCTGGCTGGACAAGGCACACCATATGGTCCTGCCGTGCCTGACTATTGCCCTGGCGCTGTCGGCAGTACTGGTGCGCAACCTGCGGGCGAGCATGTTGATGGAGTTGCAGGCGGACCATGTTACCGCCGCCCGTGCGCGCGGACTGTCCGAAGCCGCCGTGTTTCGCCGCCATGTGTTGCCCAATTCCCTGGTGCCAGCGGTCAACCTGCTGGCAGTGAATATTGGCTGGCTGATCAGCGGCACAGTGGTCATCGAAAGCCTGTTCGCCATTCCTGGCATTGGTCAGTTATTGGTGCGCGGCATTTTTACCCGCGACTACATGGTGGTGCAGGGCGTGGCCATGGTGTTGGCCTGCGCGACGGTGGTGGTCAACTTCATCGCGGATGTGGCGACGGTGGCCCTCGACCCGCGGGTGAAAATGCAATGAGCAGCCGCACGCTGATTGCCCCATGGCGCTTGCGCCTGCGCTTTGGTTTTCGCAATGGCCGGCTGACGGCCGCGTGGGGGCTATTGATACTGTTGGTGTGGTTGACCCTTGCGCTGTTTGCGCCATGGATCGCGCCTTTTGATCCGATTGCACAGAACACCGATATCAGTTTGATCGGTCCCAGCCTGGCCCATCCATTCGGCACCGATAACTACGGTCGTGACATTCTGTCCAGGGTCATCTGGGGCGCACGTATTGACCTGCAGTTGGCCATCATCGGGGTCATTTTCCCCTTCATGATCGGCACCTTTATGGGCGCGGTCTCGGGTTACATCGGCGGTCGTTTCGACAGTTTCTGCATGCGTGTGATCGATGTGATCCTGGCGTTCCCGTTCCTGGTGCTGATGCTGGCGATCATGGCCATCCTCGGCCCGGGCCTGAAGAGCTTTTACATCGCCATGGCGCTGGTGGGTTGGGTCTCGTATGCGAGGCTGATCCGTTCGCAGATCCTGGTGCTCAAGGAAAGCGACTTTGCCCTGGCCGCCAAGAGCCTGGGTTTTGGTCACGGGCGCATCCTGTTCCGGCATTTGCTGCCGAATGCGATGTTTGGCTCGATTGTGTTTTCCATGTCCGATGCGGTGCTGGTGCTGCTCAACGGTGCCGCCGTGAGCTACCTGGGCCTTGGGGTGCAACCGCCGACAGCCGAATGGGGGACGATGGTCGCCGAAGGGCAGGCGTTTATTACCACGGCCTGGTGGATCTGCACCTTTCCGGGGTTAGCCATCGTGACCCTAGCCATGGGTTTCAGCCTGTTGGCTGATGGTGTGGCGCAAGTGTTAGGGGATCGGTCATGAGTCTGCTTCAGGTACGAGACCTCAGCGTAATCGCCAATAACGCGGGGCGCGATGTCACCTTGGTCGACCGCGTCTCCTTCGACCTGGCCGAAGGCGAAATCCTTGGTTTGGTGGGCGAAAGCGGCTCGGGCAAGACCATGGCCTGCCGAGGCCTGATGCGGCTGCTGCCGTCGCCTGATCTGCGCGTGCAGGGCGGTGCCGTGTGCCTGGCCGGTCAGGATCTGCTGTCACTGGATGACGCGGGCATGCGTGCGATACGCGGCGGGCAATTGGGCATGATTTTCCAGAACCCCAGCAGCCACCTCGACCCGCTGATGCGCATCGGCGAGCAGATCGCCGAGGGTATTCGCCTGCACCAGGGCGCGTCGAAAAAAGACGCCCGACGACACGCCGTCGACGTACTGCGCCAAGTGGGTATTCCCGATCCACAGGCGCGCGTCGACAACTATCCTCACGAGTTTTCCGGCGGCATGCGCCAGCGCGCCATGATCGCCGTGGCCTTGGCCTGCAACCCAAGGGTACTGATCGCCGACGAGCCGACCACCGCCCTGGATGTAACCGTCCAGGCGCAAATCCTGCGTCTGTTGTTGGACCTGCGCGACCAGCGTGGCTTGTCGATCATCATGATCACCCACGACTTGGGCGTGGTGGCGCAAACCTGCGATTCCATCGCGGTGATGTACGCGGGGCGCCTGTGCGAACACGGCAGTAAGTACGACCTGCTGGCCCATCCGCAACATCCGTACACCGCTGGCCTGATTGACTGCCAGCCGGCCCACAGCAGTGGCCACGCCTTGTTGCGCACCATTCCCGGCCAGCCGCCGTTGCTGGATGCCTTGCCCGGCGGCTGCCGCTTCAATCCGCGCTGCCCGCAGGTCGGTGCCTTATGTACCGAGGTGCTGCCAGAAGGTGCCCGCGTAGCCTGTCACTATCCGCTGGGAGCGCGACCATGAGCCTGTTGCAGATCAAGGACCTGGAGGTGCGCTTTGCGGCGTCCGGCAGCGGTTTTTTTGGCCTGAACACGCAGTGGGTGAGGGCGGTGAACGGTGTGTCGCTGAACCTGGCGGCCGGCGAAACCCTCGGGTTGGTGGG
The DNA here is from genome assembly GCF_052938085.1 of Pseudomonas sivasensis. NCBI lineage: Bacteria > Pseudomonadati > Pseudomonadota > Gammaproteobacteria > Pseudomonadales > Pseudomonadaceae > Pseudomonas > Pseudomonas sivasensis. The sequence goes on along the minus strand of NZ_CP176442.1, from coordinate 4,441,074 downwards.
CGAGTCCGGCAGCGGTAAAAGCACCCTTGGCCGGGCGATCCTGCGCCTCAACCCGATCAGCGCCGGGCAGGTGTTGTTCGATGGCATCGACATGGCCCATGGCAGCGCGATCGACATCGCGCGTTTGCGCCATGAAACGGCGATGATCTTTCAGGATCCCTACGCCGCGTTGAACCCGCGCCAGACCATCGGCGAAACCATCGCCGAGGTGCTTCGGGTGCAGCGCAAAGTCCCGGCAGAGCGCATCCCGGCGCGCGTCAACGAACTGCTTGAGCTGGTCGGCTTGCGCCCCGAACTGGCCAGTCGAAAACCCGGCTCCCTCAGTGGCGGTCAATGCCAGCGCGTCGGCATTGCTCGCGCTTTGGCGGTGGAGCCGCGCCTGATCATCGCCGATGAGTGCGTGGCGGCGCTGGATGTGTCGATCCAGGGGCAGATCATCAATCTGCTGTTGGAACTGCAACAGCGCATGAACCTGGCCATCCTGTTTATCGCCCATGACTTGGCCATCGTGCGGCGCCTGTGCGACCGCGTGGCGGTGATGTACTTGGGCAAGATCGTCGAGGAAGGGCCCGTTGAGGCAGTGTTCAGCGCGCCGCGTCATCCCTATACGGCGGCGTTGATCCAGGCGATTCCGGAGATCGATCCGCATCGGCCATTGCCTGCAGAACCTTTGCCCGGTGAGCCACCGAGCCCACTGAATTTGCCCACCGGCTGTGCCTTTCATCCACGTTGCCGGTATGCGCGAGCCATGTGTTCCGTGGCGTCGCCGCCTACTCATTTCCTGCACGAGCATCGATACAGTTGCGTGCTTGAATCACCTTTGGTTTGACCCTTTCCTGCCATTCATGAACAAGGAGTTATGACATGCAATCCCGTCACTTGAAGTTGCTCGCCGCCGCTACGCTTACGGCTTGGTCGCTGACCGCTGGGTTGGCCCAGGCCGCTGGCGTCCTGACTATTGGCTGCCGTGAAGACAGCACCACGTTCGACCCGATCAAAAGCGCGCAAAACCGCGACACCTGGGTGTTCGCCAACGTCTACGACACCCTGGTGCGCGTGGATAACCTGGGCACCAAGATGGAACCGGGCCTGGCCGAAAGCTGGGAGATTTCCAAGGATGGCCTGACTTACACCTTCAAACTGCGCGATGCGAAATTCTCTGACGGCTCGCCGATCACCGCTGAAGATGCGGCGTTCAGCCTGCTGCGCATCCGCGATAACAAAGCCTCGCTGTGGGCGGACCCTTTCAACCTGATCAACACGGCCAACGCCGCTGACCCGAAAACCCTGGTCGTCACCTTGAAGACGCCTGCCGTGGCGTTCCTCTCGCAACTGGCTTCCCCGACGGTTTCGATCCTGTCGGAAAAAGCCATGACCAAGATGGGCGAAGACGCCTACTCGGAAAACCCGGTGACATCCGGCGCGTTTACCGTGGAGGAGTGGCGCAAGGGCGATCGGGTGATCCTGAAGAAGAACCCGAACTTCTGGCAGGCCAAGAATGTGAGCCTGGATGGCGTGGAGTGGGTCTCGGTGACCGACGACAACACGCGCATGCGCATGGTGCAGAACAACGAGCTGGACACGGCGATCTTCGTGCCGTTCTCCCGGGTTGAAGAGCTGAAGAAAGACAAGAACGTGGTGATCCACGCCGACCCTTCCACCCGTGAAGATCACCTGTTGATCAACCACGCCCATGGCCTGCTGGCCAAGCCGGAAGTCCGTCAGGCGCTGGACATGGCCATCGACAAACAATCGCTGGTCAAGACCGCCACCTACGGTCAGGGCACCGTGGCCTATTCCTACATTCCAAAAGGTTCGCTGTACCACTACGCCAACAACCTGCAACGCCCGTACGACCCGGCCGAAGCCAAGAAATTACTGGCTGCTGCCGGTGCCAAGGACTTGAAGCTGAACTATGTGGTCAACGCCGGCAATGAGGCTGACGAGCAGATCGCGGTGATCATCAAGGACCAGTTGGCCAAAGTCGGCGTCACCGCCAACCTGCAGAAGGTAGACCCGACTCAAAGCTGGCAGATGCTGGTGGACGGTGAGTACGATATTTCCGTGATGTACTGGACCAACGACATCCTCGACCCGGACCAGAAGACCACCTTTGTGCTGGGCCACGACACCAACCAGAACTACATGACCCGCTACAAGAACGACAAGGTCAAGGACCTGGTGGCTGCGGCGCGGATTGAGGCGGACCCGGTCAAGCGTGAGCAGATGTATGTCGAGCTGCAAAAACTGGCGAAACAGGATGTGAACTGGATCGACTTGTACTACAGCCCCTACATCAACATCTCACGCAAGAACGTGAGCAATTTCCTGCAAAACCCGCTGGGGCGCTTCACCCTTGAGGAAGTGGTGAAGAACTAAGTAAACCCAATGTGGGGCGAGACCTGTGATGAGCGGGCTTGCCCCGCGCGGGGCTGCGAAGCAGCCCCCAGTACAGCCAGCGCGATCTGACAGAGAGATCGCGCTGGCAGGTTTTGGGGCCGCTTCGCAGCCCGGCGCGGGGCAAGCCCGCTCACTACAAAAGCCAACTCACACAGCGAGTTGGGTGTCAGATGTTACTGCGCATCAAACGCCTGCCCATTGATGCCGGCACTGTCCGGCCCCATCAGGTACAGGTACACCGGCATGATCTCTTCCGGCGCCGGCCTTTCCATCGGGTTCTCCCCCGGATACGCCTGGGCCCGCATGCTGGTACGAGTGCCGCCAGGGTTGATGCTGTTGGCCCGCACCGCTGCCACATCTTCAAGCTCATCCGCCAAGGTCTGCATCAAGCCTTCAGTGGCAAACTTCGACACCCCATAAGCGCCCCAATACGCGCGGCCCTTGCGGCCTACGCTGCTGGAGGTGAACACCACCGACGCATCCTGGGACAGCTTGAGCAGCGGCAACAAGGTGCTGGTGAGCATGAACATTGCGTTGACGTTGATGTGCATCACCCGCATGAAGTTCTCACCGGAGAGCTGCTCGATGGGCGTGCGCGGGCCGATGATCGAGGCGTTGTGCAGCAGGCCGTCGAGGTGGCCGAATTCTTTTTCGATCATGGCTGCCAGCTCATCGTATTGATGGGGCAGGGCGGTCTCCAGGTTGAATGGGATCACCACTGGCTGCGGGTTGCCGGCCGCTTCGATTTCGTCGTAGACCTGGGCCAGATTGGCTTCGGTTTTGCCTAACAACAGCACGGTAGCGCCATGGGCGGCATAGGTTTTTGCCGCCGCCGCGCCAATCCCGCGACCGGCGCCGGTCACCAGGATGACCCGGTCTTTGAGCAGTTCTGGACGTGCAGAGTAATCAAACATAAAAAGCCTCGACAGAATTCAGCAGGTTACAAACAGCGAGCTGGAAAACACTGAAGATCCCCTGTGGGAGGGGCTTGCCCCCGATACTGGTGTATCAGTCAGCAAATGCAGTGACTGACACACTGCAATCGGGGGCAAGTCGAATCGTCGAACCGCCCCTCCCACATTTGGATCGTTATCAATCACTAAGGCCGGTGAGCCATTAGCAACTGCACAGTGCGTTATCCAGCACCTTGCGCAGTTCCAGTGGGTGATCCACCACTACATCTGCGCCCCAGTGGCGTGGGTTGTCGTCCGGGTGGATATAGCCGTAGCTGACCGCCGCCGTGCGCGTGCCGGCATCGCGGCCGGACTCGATGTCGCGCAGGTCATCGCCCACGAACAACACGCTGGCCGGGTCCAGGCCGAGCATCTTGCACGCCAGGATCATCGGTTCCGGGTCTGGCTTGCTGTTTGTCACGTGGTCCGGGCAGATCAGCAGGGCCGAACGCTCGGCCAGGCCCAACTGCTGCATGATTGGTTCGGCGAAGCGCAACGGCTTGTTGGTGACGACGCCCCAGACCAGCTTGGCCTTCTCGATGTCTTCCAGAAGCTCGGCCATGCCGTCGAACAGCTTGCTGTGCACCGCGCAGTCCTTCAGGTAGCGCTCCAGGAATTCCTGGCGTAGTTCCTCAAAGCCCGGTGACTCCGGGTCCATCGAGAAAGTCACGGCGACCATCGCCCGCGCACCGCCGGAAATTTCATCGCGAATATGCTGCGGGTTGATCGGCGCCAGGTCGCGGTCGGCGCGCATGGCCTGGCAGATGGCGATGAAGTCCGGCGCGGTGTCCAGCAAGGTACCGTCCATATCGAAGAGAACCGCTCGCAACTTCACAGGCTTACTCCTCGCGCAGGGTCTGGATCATGTAGTTGACGTCAACGTCGCTGGCCAGTTTGTAGTGCTTGGTCAGCGGGTTGTAGGTCAGGCCGATGATGTCCTTGACGGTCAGCCCGGCCTGGCGGCTCCAGGCGCCCAGCTCGGACGGGCGGATGAATTTCTTGAAGTCATGGGTGCCGCGCGGCAGCAGCTTCATGATGTATTCGGCGCCAATGATCGCGAACAGGTAGGCCTTGGGGTTGCGGTTGATGGTGGAGAAGAACACCTGGCCGCCGGGCTTGACCATGCGGAAGCAGGCGCGGATCACCGAGGAGGGATCCGGTACGTGCTCAAGCATCTCAAGGCAGGTGACCACGTCGAACTGCTCGGGCATCTCTTCAGCCAGGTCTTCGGCTGTGATCTGGCGGTATTCCACGTTCACGCCGGACTCCAGCTGGTGCAGTTGTGCCACGGCCAGCGGCGCTTCACCCATGTCGATCCCCATCACCGTGGCGCCGCGCTGGGCCATGGCTTCGCTGAGGATGCCGCCGCCGCAGCCGACGTCCAGCACCTTCTTGCCGGCCAGGTTGACGCGTTCGTCAATCCAGTTGACCCGCAGCGGGTTGATGTCGTGGAGGGGTTTGAACTCGCTTTCGCGGTCCCACCAGCGGTGGGCCAAGGCTTCAAACTTGGCGATTTCTGCGTGGTCGACGTTGCTCATGGTGAATCCTCTAAATCTGATAAATCGGTTTGTCGGTCCTGAACACTCAGGTTCAGAGCCAGCGTTATTCGGTGTGCCCGCTGATGCGTTTTCCCCAGGCAATGGCCGTGGCGGTCAACTGTTGTTCATCCATGCGGGTGAGTTGCCGATCGTCGAGCAACTGCTTGCCGGCGACCCAAAGGTGTTTCACGCAATCGCGCCCGGTGGCATATATAAGCTGTGAGACCGGATCGTAGATCGGTTGTTGCGCCAGCCCTGTGAGATCGAAGGCGACCATATCCGCCGCCTTGCCCACTTCCAGGGAGCCAATCTCGCTTTCCAGGCCCATGGCCCGCGCACCGTTGAGCGTAGCCATACGCAATGCACGGTGCGCGTCCAGCGCGGTGGCCGAGCCGGCGACGGCCTTGGCCAGCATCGCAGCGGTGCGGGTTTCGCCCAACAGGTCCAGGTCATTGTTGCTGGCAGCGCCATCGGTGCCGATGGCCACATTGACCCCAGCCTGCCACAGACGCTCCACCGGGCAGAAGCCGCTGGCCAGTTTAAGGTTGGATTCCGGGCAATGGATAACGCTGGTGTTGCTTTCTACCAGCAAAGCCAGGTCGTCCTCGCTGATTTGAGTCATATGAACGGCCTGGAAGCGCGGCCCCAGTAATCCGAGGCGGCCCAAGCGTGCCAGCGGGCGTTCGCCGGTCTGTTCGACGGCTTGCTGCACCTCGAAGGCGGTTTCGTGCACGTGCATATGGATCGCGGCGTCCAGCTCTTCGGCGATCACCCGAATCTTTTCAAGGTTGGCATCGCACACGGTATAGGGCGCGTGGGGGCCGAACGTAATCTTGATGCGCGGGTGGTGCTTGAGGTCGCCGAACAGCTCGATGCCCTGGCGGATCGCCTCATCGGCGGTACTGGCGCCGGGAATCGGGAAGTCGAGGATCGGAATCGCGATCTGTGCACGCATGCCGCTGTTGTGCACGCAATCGCTGGCGACCTTGGGGTAGAAGTACATGTCGGAGAAGCAAGTGATGCCGCCCTTGAGTTGCTCGGCGATGGCCAGGTCGGTGCCATCACGCACGAAGGCTTCATCGACCCACTTGGCTTCGGCGGGCCAGATGTGTTTTTCCAGCCAGGTCATCAAGGGCAGGTCATCGGCCAGGCCGCGAAACAGGCTCATCGCCGCGTGCCCGTGGGCGTTGATCAGGCCTGGGCTGAGCAGCATCCCCGGCAGTTCGCGCACCTCAGTGGCTGACAGCTTCAAGGCAGCGGCCCGCGGCCCGATAAAGGCAATGCGCCCATCCCGGATGCCCACGCCATGTTCCTTGAGCACCACGCCAGCAGGTTCGACAGGTACCAGCCAGGTTGGCAGTAGCAGTAAGTCGAGCGGGGCGGCAGTGGAGGTCATCGCAGGCTTCTTCCCGGGCAGCTATAAAAGAAGCGCGAAGTATACCCGAGCGTCCTGGCTGGCGGATCGCTATAATCGGCGGCTTTTGTTCATGAGTGCGGAGTAAGGGATGCGCGACCGACTGTTGGCAGCGGAGAAAGTGAAGGCCATCGATTGGCGTGATGGCACGCTGCACCTGCTCGATCAGCGTGCCTTGCCGTCCCAGGAAAACTGGGTGGCCTGCTCCACGGTCGACGACGTGGCTGCCGCCATTCGCGCCATGGTGGTGCGTGGTGCGCCGGCCATCGGTATCAGTGCGGCCTATGGCTTGGTACTGGCCGCCCGTGATCGTATGGCCGAGGGCGAAGACTGGCAGGCTGCGTGGGAGGAAGATTACGCGCTGCTGGCCGATACTCGTCCCACAGCGTCGAACCTGTTCTGGGCCCTCAAGCGCATGCGCGATCGCCTGGATCGCATCAAGATGCACGCCGATCCGCTGGCAGTCCTGGAAGCAGAGGCCATCGCGATCCATGAAAGTGACCGCGAAGCCAACCTTGTGATGGCGCAGTTGGGCGTTGAGCGGATTCGCAAGCACCAGGGTAACGCCCAGGCGATCCTAACCCATGGCAATGCCGGCGCGTTGGCGACGGGCGGTGTCGGCACGGCCCTCGGGGTTGTGCGTGCGGCCTTCTTGGAAGGCTTGGTTGAACACGTCTATGCCAATGAAACCCGGCCCTGGCTGCAAGGTTCGCGGCTGACGGCCTGGGAATTGGCGGGCGAGGGCATCCCTGTCACGGTCAATGCCGACTCGGCGGGCGCGCATATCCTCAAGACCAAAGGCGTGACCTGGGTGATCGTCGGGGCTGACTGTATTGCGGCCAATGGAGATGTGGTCAGCACGATCGGCACATACCAGTTGGCGGTGTGTGCCATGCATCACGGCGTGCGGTTTATGGTGGTGGCACCGAGTTCGACCTTGGATCTGATGATGGCCACTGGCGAAGATGTTGCGTTGGAAGAGCGCGATCCCGGTGAGCTGCTGGAGGTCAACGGGAAGCGCCTGGAGGTTAATGCGTTTAACCCGGTATTTGATGTGACTCCGGCCGACCTGATTGATGTGATTGTGACTGAGAAGGGCGTGGTTGAGCGGCCGGATACGGCGAAATTGGCCAAGCTGATGTGCCGTAAGCGGTTGCATTGAGGGTTGCGGTGTCTGTGAAATGGCTACCGGGGGCAAGCCCCTCCCACACTTGAATGGCGAACACAGTCAAAATGTATGAGGGGGCTTGCCCCCGATTGGCCCTGAAAGTCAATAAAACCCTCGGATCCGCCCTCAAAAAAAAGCACCACCCCATCTCTGAGCCCCTCTCGTCCCCCTCAAGCCTGTCATCCGTCAAATTACTAGTCTCCATGCGCATCAGGGGGATAGGTGCGTGGCGGCGATTGTGATAACATCCGGCGGTTTCCAGGGCCGCCCCGAGGGGTTGCCTATAACGTGCAGATCCGTGTCATAACTCGTTGATTTGTCGTAAGTCGTTGTCAGGCACTCTGTCGGCAGCGGCGAGCTTCGTTCGTCCCATATGGATGTGACGAGGTTTCACCCGAAAAAGGAATCAGGCTTCTCATGGGCGAACTGGCCAAAGAAATCCTCCCGGTCAATATCGAAGACGAGCTGAAACAGTCCTACCTCGACTACGCGATGAGCGTAATTGTCGGTCGGGCACTGCCTGATGCGCGCGATGGCTTGAAGCCCGTGCACCGGCGTGTGCTGTTCGCGATGAGCGAGCTGGGTAACGACTGGAACAAGCCGTACAAGAAATCTGCCCGTGTTGTCGGTGACGTGATCGGTAAGTATCACCCTCACGGCGACACTGCGGTGTACGACACCATCGTACGTATGGCCCAGCCGTTTTCCCTGCGCTACCTGCTGGTAGACGGCCAGGGTAACTTCGGTTCCGTCGACGGCGACAACGCCGCTGCCATGCGATACACCGAAGTGCGCATGACCAAGCTGGCGCATGAGCTGCTGGCTGACCTGCACAAAGAAACCGTGGACTGGGTGCCGAACTACGACGGCACCGAAATGATCCCGGCTGTCATGCCTACCCGGATCCCCAACCTGCTGGTCAACGGTTCCAGCGGTATCGCCGTGGGCATGGCGACCAACATCCCGCCGCACAACCTCGGTGAAGTCATCGACGGTTGCCTGGCCCTCATCGACAACCCTGAGCTGACCGTCGATGAGTTGATGCAGTACATCCCGGGTCCGGACTTCCCGACCGCCGCGATCATCAACGGTCGCGCCGGCATCATCGAAGCCTACCGCACCGGCCGTGGCCGCATTTACATGCGCGCCCGCTCGATGATCGAAGACATCGACAAGGTCGGTGGCCGTCAGCAAATCGTCATCACCGAGCTCCCTTACCAGTTGAACAAGGCGCGTCTGATCGAAAAGATCGCCGAGCTGGTTAAAGAGAAGAAACTCGAAGGCATCACTGAGCTGCGCGACGAATCCGACAAAGACGGTATGCGCGTAGTGATCGAGCTGCGTCGTGGCGAAGTGCCTGAGGTGATCCTCAACAACCTCTATGCCCAGACCCAGCTGCAAAGCGTGTTTGGTATCAACGTGGTTGCCCTGATCGACGGCCGCCCGCGCATCCTGAACCTCAAGGATCTGCTGGAAGCCTTCGTGCGTCACCGTCGCGAAGTAGTGACCCGCCGTACCGTATTCGAACTGCGCAAGGCCCGCGAGCGTGGCCACATTCTGGAAGGCCAGGCGGTTGCGCTGTCGAACATCGACCCGGTTATCGCCCTGATCAAAGCCTCGCCGACACCATCGGAAGCGAAAGAAGCGCTGATCAAGATGCCGTGGGAATCCAGCGCCGTCGTGGCGATGGTTGAACGTGCCGGTGCTGACTCGTGCCGCCCGGAGACACTGGACCCGCAATACGGTCTGCGTGACGGCAAGTACTTCCTGTCGCCGGAACAGGCCCAGGCTATCCTGGAACTGCGCCTGCACCGTCTGACCGGCCTTGAGCACGAGAAGCTGCTGGCCGAGTACCAGGAAATTCTCAACCAGATCGGCGAGTTGATCCGCATCCTCAACAGCGCCGTGCGCCTGATGGAAGTGATCCGCGAAGAACTGGAAGTAATCCGCGCCGAATACGGCGACGTGCGCCGCACCGAAATCCTCGATGCCCGTCTTGATCTGACCCTGGGTGACATGATCCCGGAAGAAGAGCGCGTGGTTACGATCTCCCACGGCGGCTATGCCAAGACCCAGCCATTGGCTGCGTACCAGGCCCAGCGTCGCGGCGGTAAAGGTAAATCGGCTACTGGCGTGAAGGATGAGGACTACATCGCTCACCTGCTGGTCGCCAACAGCCACACCACGCTGCTGCTGTTCTCCAGCAAGGGCAAGGTGTACTGGCTCAAAACCTACGAAATTCCGGAAGCGTCCCGCGCCGCCCGTGGTCGTCCGCTGGTCAACCTGCTGCCACTGGACAGTGATGAATACATCACCACCATGCTGCCGGTAGACGAATACACCGAAGGTCACTTCATCTTCATGGCAACTGCCAAAGGCACCGTGAAGAAGACCCCGCTCGAATCCTTCAGCCGCCAGCGCAGCGTGGGCCTGATCGCCCTGGAGCTGGACGAAGGCGACGTATTGATCAGCGCGGCCATCACCGATGGCGAGCGTGAAGTCATGCTGTTCTCCGACGGCGGCAAGGTTACGCGCTTCAAGGAATCCGACGTTCGCGCCATGGGCCGTACCGCCCGCGGTGTGCGCGGCATGCGTCTGCCGGAAGGGCAGAAGCTGATTTCGATGCTGATCCCGGAAGAAGGCAGCCAGATCCTCACCGCTTCGGCGCGTGGTTATGGCAAGCGTACGGCCATCGGCGAGTTCCCGGAGTACAAACGTGGTGGCCAGGGCGTTATTGCCATGGTCAGCAACGATCGCAACGGCCGTCTGGTCGGCGCGGTACAGGTGCTCGACGGCGAGGAGATCATGCTTATTTCCGACCAGGGCACCCTGGTACGTACCCGTGTGGCTGAAGTGTCGAGCCTGGGTCGCAACACCCAAGGCGTGACGCTCATCAAGCTGGCCAGCGACGAGACACTGGTAGGCCTGGAGCGTGTCCAGGAACCATCGGAAGTTGAAGGCGAAGAGCTGGACGAGGCCGATGCCGAGTTCGCAGGTGAGGTCATGGCGAGTGGCGATGATATCGTCGACGAGCCAACCCTCGATGCTGCCGCAGACGAAGAAGAACCGCAGGAATAAGCGGACACAAAGGGGGCGGATGAAGATTCGCCCCCTTGTTGTTTGTCCCTTGTGAAATATTGAAATCCCGATTTATTGCACCACCCCACCAGATCAGAGTGAGATTGGATGTGAGCAAGAGAGCCTATAACTTCTGTGCCGGTCCCGCGGCGCTTCCTGAAGCAGTCCTGCAGCGTGCGCAGGGTGAACTCCTCGACTGGCATGGAAAAGGCCTCTCCGTGATGGAAATGAGCCATCGCAGCGATGAGTTCGTATCCATTGCTACAAAGGCCGAGCAGGATCTGCGCGACTTGCTGGGCATTCCATCCGATTACAAAGTGCTGTTCCTGCAGGGTGGCGCGAGCCAGCAGTTCGCCCAGATCCCGCTGAACCTGCTGCCGGAAGACGGCACTGCCGACTACATCGACACCGGTATCTGGGGGCAGAAGGCTATTGAAGAGGCCTCGCGCTACGGTCACGTCAACGTCGCCGGCACCGCTAAGCCCTACGACTACTTCGCCATCCCAGGTCAGAACGAATGGAAGCTGTCGAAGGATGCGGCCTACGTGCACTACGTCGCGAACGAAACCATTGGCGGCCTGGAGTTCGACTGGGTGCCGGAAGTCGGCGACGTTCCGCTGGTGTGCGACATGTCCTCGGACATCCTCTCGCGGCCTATCGATGTGTCCAAGTACGGCATGATCTATGCCGGCGCGCAGAAGAACATCGGTCCAAGTGGCATCCTGGTTAACATCGTTCGTGAAGACCTGCTGGGCCGCGCCCGTTCGCTGTGCCCGACCATGCTCAACTACAAGGTCGCAGCCGACAACGGATCGATGTACAACACCCCGCCGGCGTTCTCCTGGTACCTGTCCGGCCTGGTATTCGAGTGGCTGAAAGAGCAGGGCGGTGTCGCCGCCATGGGCAAGCTCAACGAAGAGAAGAAGCGCACCCTGTACGACTTCATTGACGCCAGCGGCCTGTATAGCAACCCCATCAATCCAAGCGACCGCTCGTGGATGAACGTGCCGTTCCGCCTGGCTGACGACCGTCTGGACAAACCATTCCTGGCCGGTGCCGACGCGCGCGGCCTGTTGAACCTCAAGGGCCACCGTTCGGTGGGTGGCATGCGCGCCTCCATCTATAACGCTGTCGACATCCACGCGATCAATGCGCTGGTTGCCTACATGGCAGAGTTCGAAAAGGAACACGGCTAATGTCTGAACAAGAGCTCAAGGCCCTGCGTGTACGCATTGACAGCCTGGATGAGAAAGTCCTGGAGCTGATCAGTGAACGTGCGCGGTGCGCCCAGGAAGTGGCACGGGTGAAGATGGCGTCCCTCGCTGAAGGCGAAGTGCCGGTGTTCTACCGCCCCGAGCGTGAAGCTCAGGTGCTCAAACGCGTGATGGAGCGTAACAAGGGGCCGCTGGGCAACGAAGAGATGGCGCGGTTGTTCCGTGAAATCATGTCGTCGTGCCTGGCGCTTGAGCAGCCGCTGAAGGTTGCTTATCTCGGTCCTGAGGGTACGTTTACCCAGGCGGCGGCCATGAAGCACTTCGGCCACGCTGTGATCAGCAAGCCGATGGCGGCCATCGACGAAGTGTTCCGTGAAGTGGCGGCCGGTGCGGTGAATTTTGGCGTGGTGCCAGTGGAAAACTCCACTGAAGGCGCGGTCAACCACACCCTGGACAGCTTCCTTGAGCACGACATGGTGATCTGCGGCGAAGTCGAGCTGCGTATCCACCATCACCTGCTGGTGGGCGAGAACACCAAGACCGACAGCATCAGCCGCATCTATTCCCACGCCCAGTCCCTGGCCCAGTGCCGAAAGTGGCTGGATGCCCATTACCCGAATGTCGAGCGCGTGGCGGTATCCAGCAACGCCGAAGCGGCCAAGCGTGTCAAAGGTGAGTGGAACTCGGCGGCGATTGCCGGTGATATGGCCGCAGGTCTTTATGGCTTGACGCGTCTAGCCGAAAAAATCGAGGACCGTCCGGACAACTCCACGCGCTTCCTGATGATCGGCAGCCAGGAAGTGCCGCCGACCGGCGACGACAAGACCTCGATCATCGTCTCGATGAGCAACAAGCCTGGCGCGCTGCATGAACTGCTGGTGCCGTTTCACGACAACGGGATTGACCTGACGCGCATCGAGACTCGTCCTTCGCGCAGCGGTAAATGGACATACGTGTTCTTTATCGATTTCATCGGCCATCACCGCGACCCGCTGGTCAAAGGTGTGCTGGAGAAAATCAGTCAAGAGGCCGTGGCGCTCAAGGTGCTGGGCTCTTACCCGAAAGCGGTTTTGTGAGGCGTTAACATGAGTGGCAACTTCCTCGCCCTGGCTCAGCCGGGCGTGCAACAACTGTCGCCTTACGTTCCGGGCAAGCCTGTGGACGAGCTGGCGCGTGAGTTGAACCTGGATCCGTCGAAGATCGTCAAGCTGGCGAGCAACGAGAACCCGCTGGGCCCTAGCCCCAAAGTGCTGGCGGCGATTCGTGAGGAACTGGCCGAGCTGACCCGTTACCCGGATGGCAACGGCTTCGCCCTGAAGTCGTTGTTGGCGGAAAAGTGCCGGGTCGATCTGAACCAAGTGACCCTGGGTAACGGCTCCAACGACATCCTTGAGCTGGTCGGTCGCGCTTACTTGGCGCCAGGCCTGAATGCGGTGTTCAGTGAACATGCGTTCGCGGTTTACCCGATTGTCACTCAGGCCGTCGGTGCTGACGCGCGCGTGATTCCTGCCAAGGATTGGGGGCATGACTTGCCAGCGATGCTGGCAGCAATCGACGCCCAGACCCGCGTCGTGTTCATCGCCAATCCGAATAACCCGACGGGTACCTGGTTCGATGAGCAGGCGCTCAACGAATTCCTGCAGGATGTGCCCGAGCACGTGTTGGTCGTGCTGGACGAGGCCTACATCGAATACGCAGAAGGCAGCGACCTGCCGGACGGCCTGGATTTCCTGGCGGCGTATCCGAACCTGCTGGTGTCGCGCACTTTCTCCAAGGCTTACGGCCTTGCTTCGCTGCGGGTTGGCTATGGTCTGTCCACGGCGGTGGTAGCTGATGTGCTGAACCGAGTACGCCAACCGTTCAACGTCAACAGCCTCGCCTTGGCGGCGGCTTGTGCGGCGGTGAAGGATGCCGAGTACCTGGAAGAAGGTCGGCGCATCAACGAAAACGGCATGCTGCAGTTGCAGGAAGGCTTGCGTGAGTTGGGCCTGGGCTGGATTCCGTCCAAGGGCAACTTTATCTGCGTCGACCTCGGCCAAGTGGCCGCGCCTGTTTTCCAGGGTCTGTTGCGCGAAGGTGTGATCGTGCGTCCGGTGGCTAACTACGGCATGCCCAACCACCTGCGCATCACCATCGGCTTGCCGGCTGAAAACAGCCGCTTCCTGGAAGCGCTGGCCAAGGTTCTGGCTCGTGGTTGATGTCACTGCATTGCAACCTGCTGTGCCTATGATCGGTCGCCTGGTGGTGGTCGGCCTGGGGTTGATCGGCGGCTCCTTCGCCAAAGGCCTGCGTGAAAGTGGGCTATGCGGTGAAGTGGTCGGCGTCGACCTGGACCCTCAATCGCGCAAGCTAGCGGTTGAGCTGGGCGTGGTGGACCGCTGTGAAGCGGACTTGGCGCTCGCGTGTCATGGCGCGGATGTGATCCAGCTAGCGGTACCGATCCTGGCCATGGAGAAGTTGCTGGCGTTGTTGGCGGGTATGGACTTGGGGCAGGCGATTCTCACGGATGTCGGCAGTGCCAAAGGCAATGTGGTGCGCGCGGCGCAACTGGCATTTGGCGGGATGCCCGCGCGCTTCGTACCGGGCCACCCGATTGCTGGTTCCGAGCAGAGCGGGGTGGAGGCGTCCAATGCGCAGTTGTTCCGTCGGCATAAAGTGATCCTGACGCCGTCGGAGCAAACCGATCCCGCTGCGTTGGCGGTGGTGGATCGTCTCTGGCGTGAGTTGGGGGCGGACGTCGAGCATATGCAAGTCGAGCGCCATGACGAAGTGCTAGCGGCAACCAGTCATTTACCGCATTTGCTGGCATTTGGTCTGGTGGACTCTTTGGCCAAGCGCAATGAGAACTTGGATATTTTCCGCTACGCAGCCGGTGGTTTCCGCGATTTCACGCGAATTGCCGGCAGCGACCCGGTGATGTGGCACGACATCTTTCTCGCCAATCGCGAAGCGGTGTTGCGTACTCTGGACACTTTCCGCAGTGATCTCGACGCCCTGCGCGATGCAGTGGATGCGGGTGATGGTCATCAATTGTTGGGCGTGTTCACCCGTGCGCGGGTGGCGCGTGAGCATTTCAGCAAGATCCTGGCGCGCCGGGCCTATGTGGAAACCGCTGTGAACGCCGACGAGTTGACCTTTGTCGCCAACCCGGGTGGCCGCTTGAGCGGGCGCATCCGTGTGCCGGGCGATAAGTCGATTTCTCATCGGTCAATCATGTTGGGCTCATTGGCCGACGGCGTGACCGAGGTCGAAGGCTTCCTTGAGGGCGAAGATGCTCTGGCGACCTTGCAGGCGTTTCGTGACATGGGAGTGGTCATTGAAGGTCCGCACCATGGGCGCGTGACCATTCATGGCGTGGGCTTGAATGGCTTGAAGCCGGCGCCGGGGCCGATTTACCTGGGGAACTCGGGCACGTCCATGCGGCTGTTGTCCGGCTTGCTGGCAGCGCAAAGCTTTGACAGCGTGTTGACTGGCGATGCGTCGTTGTCCAAGCGCCCAATGAGCCGCGTGGCCAAGCCGCTGCGGGAGATGGGCGCAGTGATCGAAACCGGGCCGCAAGGACGTCCACCGCTGACCATTCGTGGTGGGCAGTCGCTCAAAGGTTTGGACTATGTGTTGCCGATGGCCAGCGCCCAGGTCAAATCCTGTTTGTTGCTGGCCGGGCTATACGCCAAAGGCAAGACCGCAGTGACCGAGCCAGCACCTACTCGCGATCATACCGAGCGCATGTTGCGCGGTTTTGGCTATCCCGTGAGGGTGCAGGGTGCTACCGCAGCGGTTGAGTCGGGTCATACGCTGACTGCTACCCGTATTGAGGTGCCGGGGGATATTTCCTCGGCGGCGTTTTTTATGGTGGCTGCGTCGATTGCCGAGGGTTCCGAGTTATTGCTGGAACATGTCGGCATCAACCCTACCCGTACCGGGGTGATTGATATCCTGCGGCTGATGGGGGCAGATATCAGCCTGGAGCACCAGCGCGAAGTCGGTGGAGAACCTGTCGCAGACCTGCGTGTGCGTGCTGCGGTTCTGAAGGGTATCGAGATCCCGGAAGCGCTCGTGCCGTTGGCCATCGATGAGTTTCCGGTGTTGTTTATTGCGGCGGCCTGCGCTGAAGGTCGGACCGTTTTGCGTGGGGCTCAGGAGTTGCGCGTGAAGGAGTCCGACCGTATCCAGGTGATGGCCGACGGTCTGCTCGCGCTGGGCGTGAAGTGTGAAGCTACCCCTGATGGGATTATCATTGACGGTGGCCTGATGGGCGGTGGTGAAGTCCATGCCCATGGCGATCACCGGATTGCCATGGCGTTCAGCGTAGCGTCCCTGAGGGCGACTGCGCCGATCCGTATCCGCGACTGCGCCAATGTTGCTACGTCCTTTCCGAATTTTCTTACACTGTGTGCCCAAGTCGGCATCCGTGTTGCCCAAGAGGCTCAATTGTGAATATCAAAGCACCGGTGATTACCATCGACGGGCCAAGCGGCTCGGGCAAAGGCACCATCGCCGGCATCCTGGCCAAGCGCCTGGGTTGGTGTCTGCTGGATTCCGGCGCGCTGTACCGGTTGCTGGCGTTTGCCGCACGCAACCATGGCGTAGACCTGACCAATGAAGAGTCCCTGAAGCTGCTGGCGGCGCACCTAGATGTGCAGTTCGTCGGGGCGACGGAAGGTCATCCCCAGCGCATCATCCTGGAAGGGGATGATGTGACGGATGATTTGCGCAACGAGCAAGTCGGTTCCTGGGCATCCCAGGTTGCCGCGCTCCCAGCTGTGCGTGACGCGCTGCTGCAGCGTCAGCGGGCTTTTCAGGAGCCGCCGGGCCTTGTGGCCGATGGTCGCGACATGGGTACTGTAGTGTTTCCCGAGGCACCGCTGAAGATTTTCCTGACGGCCAGCGCCGAGGAACGAGCTCGCCGCCGCTACTTGCAGTTGAAGGGCAAAGTCGATGGTGTTAGTCTGTCGAGTCTGCTAGATGAGATCCGTGCACGCGATGAGCGTGATACCCAGCGTGCAGTAGCCCCGCTAAAGCCGGCGGCTGATGCCATACAGTTGGATTCCACGGAGTTGTCCATCGAGCAGGTGCTGGAACGCATCTTGAGTGAAATCGCCATTCGCGATATCGCCGGGTGATCAAGAAGGCCGCAGGGGACCAGTCATAGTCCTGCGGTGGCTTCTTTTAACTGAAACTGACCCACGCCGTCTGGGGTGTGGAGATGGGCGTATTCTTCGCCCTTATCAACAGGAATTAAAATGAGCGAAAGCTTTGCGGAACTCTTTGAAGAAAGCCTAAAAACCCTGAACCTTCAGGCAGGCTCCATCATCACCGGTGTTATCGTTGATATCGATTACCAAGCTCGCTGGGTAACCGTTCACGCTGGTCTGAAGTCTGAAGCTCTGATCCCGCTGGAACAGTTCTACAACGATGCTGGCGATCTGACAATCAATGTCGGTGACGAAGTTCACGTTGCTCTGGACTCGGTTGAAGACGGTTTCGGTGAAACCAAGCTGTCCCGTGAAAAAGCCAAGCGCGCTGAATGCTGGATTGTTCTCGAAGCAGCCTTCGCAGCTGAAGAAGTGGTCAAGGGCGTTATCAACGGTAAGGTTAAAGGCGGCTTCACTGTCGACGTTAACGGCATCCGTGCGTTCCTGCCAGGTTCTTTGGTCGACGTTCGTCCTGTGCGCGACACCACGCACCTGGAAGGCAAAGAACTCGAATTCAAGGTCATCAAACTCGACCAGAAACGCAACAACGTTGTCGTTTCCCGTCGCAGCGTTCTGGAAGCAGAGAACTCCGCCGAGCGTGAAGCTCTGCTGGAATCCCTGCAGGAAGGCCAACAAGTCAAAGGTATCGTCAAAAACCTCACCGATTACGGCGCATTCGTCGATCTGGGTGGCGTCGATGGCCTGCTGCACATTACCGATATGGCTTGGAAGCGTATCAAGCATCCTTCCGAAATCGTCAACGTTGGCGACGAGATCGATGTAAAGGTTCTGAAGTACGATCGTGAGCGTAACCGCGTTTCCCTGGGCTTGAAGCAGCTGGGCGAAGATCCATGGGTTGCTATCAAAGCTCGCTACCCAGAAAGCACTCGCGTTACCGCGCGTGTTACCAACCTGACCGACTACGGCTGCTTCGCTGAGCTGGAAGAAGGCGTGGAAGGCCTGGTACACGTTTCCGAAATGGACTGGACCAACAAGAACATCCATCCTTCGAAAGTCGTACAAGTCGGCGACGAAGTGGAAGTTATGGTTCTGGACATCGACGAAGAGCGTCGTCGTATCTCCCTGGGCATCAAGCAGTGCAAATCTAACCCATGGGAAGATTTCTCTGGCCAGTTCAACAAGGGCGATAAAATCTCCGGCACCATCAAGTCGATCACCGATTTCGGTATCTTCATTGGTCTGGACGGCGGCATCGACGGCCTGGTTCACCTGTCCGACATCTCCTGGAACGAAGTTGGCGAAGAAGCTGTTCGTCGTTTCAAGAAGGGCGACGAGCTGGACACCGTTATCCTGTCGGTTGACCCAGAGCGTGAGCGTATCTCCCTGGGTATCAAGCAACTGGAAAGCGATCCGTTCTCCGAGTACGTTCAAGAGAACGACAAAGGCGCAATCGTTAAAGGCACTGTGAAAGAAGTTGACGCCAAAGGCGCCATCATCGTTCTGGCCGACGATATCGAAGCGACTCTGAAAGCCTCCGAAATCAGCCGTGACCGCGTTGAAGACGCGCGCAACGTTCTGAAAGAAGGTCAGGAAGTAGAAGCCAAGATCATCAGCGTTGATCGCAAGAGCCGCGTGATCCAACTCTCCATCAAGTCGAAAGATGAAGTGGAAGAGAAAGAAGCAATCCAGAGCCTGAAATCGGCTCCGGAAGCTGCAACCGGCGAGACCACTATGGCCTCCCTGCTGCGCGAAGCAATGGCTAAGCAGAACTAAGTTCTGTAACGCTATAAAAAGGGCGACTTCGGTCGCCCTTTTTTGTGCCTGGAATTTGTTGATTTAACAAACGAGAACCAAGGCGCGCGGCTCAGTGTCAGAGTCACTATAGCCTTGAAAAAAGCACGCCCGGAATAAGGATCTCAATGAACAAGCTTGTCGTGATGCTCGCATTGGTAATGCTTGTCGGCTGCTCTGTCACTAGCGCTAAAACTCACGCTAGGCGCGGTGTCAGCGGCATCGAGGTCGATTGCTCTGGCCTTGGTAATCATTGGGATAAGTGCGAACAGCGCGCCGCTCGCGAATGCAAGATGCAGGGCTACAAGGTCATCACCCGGTCAAGCGACGCCAAGGACGAAGAGGGCGACTATTTTTTCGGCTTGAACCCGGCTGGAGCTGTCACCCGCACGATGCTTGTGATCTGCAATTAGACGCGTTACTTGTTCGATACTTATGTTTATTCAGCCAGGAGATAAGTTGAAACATGGGCTGTTCAAATTCATCAAGTCATGCTAAAACCTTCGAAGCGCTTTTCCTAGCTGCTTGAAAAAGAAGGGAAAAATATGACGAAGTCGGAGTTGATCGAACGAATTGTCACCCACCAAGGGCTGCTCTCATCCAAAGATGTTGAGTTGGCTATCAAGACCATGCTTGAGCAAATGTCTCAGTGCCTGGCCACTGGGGATCGTATTGAGATTCGTGGGTTCGGGAGCTTTTCGCTGCACTATCGTGCGCCTCGTGTAGGTCGTAATCCAAAGACGGGCCAGTCAGTCAGCCTTGATGGGAAATTCGTGCCTCACTTCAAGCCGGGCAAGGAGTTGAGGGATAGGGTGAATGAAGACGAGGAAGACGGCGTCTGACTCGGCTATCTATTGTTATGGAGGCGAACGCTATGGCTAGAATATTACGGATTCTTTTAGGTGTGGTCTTAATGGTCATTACCTTTGCAGTCGTTGGGTTTGTTTTGGAAAATCAGCAGGCTGTTGTGCTCTCATTCTTTGGTTGGTCTACCGGTGAGGCCCCAGTAGCCGTGTTTGTTGTATTTGCGTTGATTATCGGCATGTTAATCGGTCCATTCTTAGGCCTGTTTAAGCGAAGCGCTGCGCCGCGTGACCTTGGTACGGCCAAGCACTTATGAGGGGGGGACGCGGAGTGTCCTTCGGTATGTGGCTGGCATCTTAGCTGATCCTGAGCTTAAGCCATCTGGAAGTAGCTGGTTGTTAATTGGTTTGAATGGGCCCGTCATCCTCAAATTTTACGCGCTCTAGCCTCTCCCTGTTCCGATTTGCGTACGGTGCACTGCCGTAATTTTCGCTATAGCTGCTCAGATAATTCTTACAGTAAGTTCAGAACTTTTGCGAATGTAGTTGCTCTGTGTTGAATAAAAGGTTTTGCACTATAATAATTGGCCTTCTCAGAGTAATCGGAGCTGAGTCCAGTTATTGATCTGCACAGTTTTCAATTTTATCGGGTTGGCATTTCTCTGGTAACGAATGAATCACTGCTGCTGGCTGAACTGGCTGGTTGTCAAAATTGAAGCCCTGCTCCTTGAGGTCACTCACGGGCGCCTGTTCTCTCGCTGTTGCGTCAGTGAGTGGGGCTGAGTGGCAGGGCATGGCAATGACGAGCGCTCAGCATCGAATCTTCAAGACCCAGTGCTATGACCTGGTGTGCTCAATATCATGAAAAGCCTGCCAGAGTCAGTAAGTTGAGAACTATATGATAGGAACAAGGCTAGTCAATTCAGATTTTATGAGTAGGTGGGCCACTGCTGTCTGCGAATGGATTATGAAAGTAATAGCTGAGTACTATACTGGAGTGCTATTGACTCACTCAACGATGAGCGAAATTCATACATTTACGTACTTACCGATCCACGGCAGGTCTGTGTGAAATACTTATGTTATATACTCGGTGTCTTAATTGTCTTCCCGTTGAAGATTTTAAGCGTTGGTAGTGTGAACTATAAGTTTGATGAGATTTTGCTTGTATGCATTTTTGTTATTTTATTTTGTACTCGAGGCATAGCGTTTAGACCGCTGGTATATTGTGGTCTTATATTTCTATACTTAGCTTATGGTGCTCTGGCTATATTGGATAGCGGTCTTGTAATTAATTATCAGGTTTATTTTCGCCTGCTTCAGATCGTATTAATCATTGTTGTTGTGTCAATGATGTCTGACGGCGAAAGAGTGAAGATGCTTGACGGTATTGCCAGTTGGGGGCCAGTCTTCGCTTTATGTATAGTCTTCTATCTCATTTTTATACTTGACTATTCTTTTGATCTGCTGTTGGATAATCAGCAGTACTACAAAGACTTTTTTAATGGAAAAACCACTTTTTTAAGTGTGCATATAAATACCGTCGGTACGATTTTGCTGTTGTCGATCTATCTTAACTTGTTAAAATTACAGGTGACTAGAAATAAAGTATATGTTTTACTCTCTGCTTTTATGCTGTTGCCTTCGATAATGCTTTTGTCCAAGGGAGACCTGCTTGCCATTTTAATAGCTCTCGTCTTTTTTTGTTTTTCGAAATTAAAGATGTCGTATTTGTTTTTTGTGTGTTTGGCAGTTGGTGGCTTAATAGCGGGCTATGGCTTAAATCTTGCTAAATTTGATTCGACACGAGAAGCCCTGTATAGCACGGCATTGCAAGCATTTATTAGTAATCCACATGGATATGGGATTGGTACAGAGCGCCAAGTAATATTCGCTTCCTCTGGGATAAATTATCCTGCGCATAATTTTTTATTAAGTGCCGCGCTAGAGACTGGGGTCCTAGGCGTTATTTTTTTTCTGGCGTTGATTCTTTACAGCTATCTGAGAAACAAAGATTCGGTGGCGAGGGCTTTTTTAATAGCATTTGTCGTAGTTGGCTCGTTTGGTAATGTTATGTATTTTTATAAATACCATTTTGTCTTTTTTATGATAATAACTGGTTTTTATGATCGGGTGTACTGTCAAGCTGTTGCGTTGCGAGTTAAGGCTTCCGGCGCAATCGGCACACATTAATTGGGGCGAGTAGTAATGGCTAAGGCTAAAATCGGGATTGTTATTGCTACTTATAATAGTGGGCGTACGCTGCGCGAATGTTTAGATAGCATTCAAGCGCAAGATTTTGAAGATGTAGATTTGTATGTTCAGGATGGCGGTAGCACTGACGATACGCTGGCGATTTTAAGTGAATATGACTTCGTCCGATTCTCCAGTGAAAAAGACTCTGGAGTATATAGCGCCTGGAATAAAGCATTGAAGCAGGTGAATGCTGAATGGATAGTGTTTATGGGCAGTGATGACTATTTCAGCTCTCCGTCCGCGTTATCCTCCGTGCTTGAATATCTTGACGCCGCGGATCGGCAGGGTTTGAGGTTGGTTTACGGTAGAAATATACTCGTCGATCAATCTGGCGGCTTGATTGATGAGGTTGGAGTTCCTTGGAGTGAGGCAAAAAATGATTTATCCAAGAGGATGACCATTCGTCATCCTGGTTGTTTTCATCATGTATCCTTGTTTGAGAAAATCGGCGGGTTTAATGAGAATTATAAGGTAATAGGTGACTATCATTTTATTTTACGCGCTCTCGTCGGTAGCGATGCAGGGTTCTATCCTTTCTCTATCGTGTCCCACCGAGTGGGAGGGCTCAGTAATAAGCCAAGCTTGATGATGTCGATCATTCGTGAAAATTTTAGGCTTCGAAAAGAGTTGGCATTAACTCCGTTGTATCTAGTTGACGGAATTTTCATAAAACGGTTGGTTATTTTTTTGATGAGCTGTGTTTTGGGTGATCGTGGAGTAATGAAACTGCTGTCCATTTATGGTGGGATTGTGAAGAAATGAAAATCTGCTATGTGGTTCCTGCAATCGTCAATAAGGCCCCTATTCTAGTAGCCTTGCAATTGTGCGAGCAGATGCTTCGTCGTGGGCACGATGTCACCGTTCTTTATTTTGATGAGCGTGTCGATATAGGTTTTTTGGAAGGCGTAAGATTCGAGCGAGTGAGTTTTTATAAAAAATTTGATTTTTCGGGTTATGACATAGTTCATTCCCATCTCTTGAGGGCTGATGCATTTGTATTTAAAAATAAATCATTCTTTTCGAGTGTTCGCTACGTGAGTACGCTGCATAATTACGTAGAGAAGGAGCTTTATTTTCATTACAATAAATTTGTTTCCGTTGTGTTTAGTTTCGTTTGGAATGTTTGCTGGACGAGGCATGACCGCCTTGTCGTGTTAAGTGATCATTCTATGCAGTACTACTCTAGGTTTTCATATAACAAAAAACTATCTCGGGTCTACAATGGTAGAGATATCGTTGTTAATTATGAATTGATCGAAGATTGGTGTGCCGCTGAGATAAATAATCTGAAAAGCAAGGTTGATTTTTTGTTAGGTACGTACTGTGTGCTCACCGCAACAAAAGGTGTCGATCAGTTAGTGAGATTGTTGGCTCTTAATACCAGGCTGGGGCTTGTGGTTATTGGTGACGGTCCAGAGAAAAATATCTTACAGGATCTTAGTGTTTCTCTAGGCGTCGATAGTCGCTGTGTTTTTATTTCTTCAATTCCCTATGCACATCAGTGCAATGTTTTTTTTGATATATTTGCGATGCCTTCTCGTTCTGAAGGCTTTGGGCTTGCTCTGATTGAAGCGGCTCTCCACTCAAAGAAAATAGTGTGCTCTGATATTCCAATCTTTCGCGAGCTTTTTGATGAAGATGCGGTTTCTTTTTTTAAACTAGATGATATTGTCGGTCTTAATGCTGCGGTTGTGCAAAGTTTGGCCGAAGAGTCAAAAGGCTCGGTTGTTCTGAGTGTTGCTTGTGAAAAATATAGTTCTTTTACAATGGCATCGAACTATCTTGAAGTTTATGAGGAGCTAACGCGTGACTAATGTCAAAGTTCTGGTTACAGGTGGGTCCGGTTTTATAGGGACTAACCTGGTGTGTCGGTTAAAGATATTAGGATATAAGGTTCTAAGCTTGGATGTGGCTCAGCCTAGAAATTTAAATAATCTTGATGTTCATCTCTCCTGCGATATTTGTGATGTGGATAGTGTCAGAGAGGCTTTTGATTCGTTTAAGCCGGATTATGTCTTTCACCTCGCAGCACGTACAGATCTCCGGGGCAAAAGTTTGGACGATTATCCCGAAAACATTGTAGGTGTCGAGAACTTGTGCTCGGTACTGTCTTCGGTGGACTACGTTAAGCATGCAGTTTTCGCCTCCAGTATGTTGGTTTGTAAAGCAGGTCACATACCATCGTCAATAGAGGATGTTTCCCCAACTACAGTTTATGGGGAGAGTAAGGTCCAGGGGGAGTGCATTGTTAAGAGATGGATTGATCGCATGCCTAGATGTTCTATTGTAAGGCCTACATCTATTTGGGGGCCTTGGTTCGGAGAACCGTACCGTAACTTCTTTGATATAGTACTTGCTGGTCGATATATTAGAATTGGCAAAAAATCGAGTACAAAGACGTATGGATATGTTGAAAACTGTGTGAATCAGATGATTTCAATTTCTCAGCAGCCAAATAATGCGGTCGAATATTATTACATAGGTGATGCGAAGCCTTTGAATGTTGATGAATGGAGTTTGAGTATCGCATCGCTTGCGGGCGTTAGACGTCCAGTTAAAGCACCGATGTTTTTTTTCTATTTCTTGGCGTTGATTGGTGATGTTTGTAACTCAGTAGGATTGAGATTTCCGTTTACTAGTTTTCGTCTGAAGAATATGACAACTGATAATGTCGTCGATTGTTCTCCAGCCGAGAAGTCAAATTCTTATCCTGTTGTGGATAAGCAGGAAGGTATTAAAAAGACGCTGTCATGGCTAAAGAATTCCTCGGCCAATTAATAACTTAGCTGGCCGATATTGCGTTGGGTTACGTTCTAAGATTCGTTCATGTTTTTGGTTTTCTGAATGTTTATAGCGTCTTTATCCAGCGCCTGAGTATGGGCTGGTTTGATCGTCGAATAACGAAACTTTACTGTGCTTGCGCCGGAGAGCCCTTGAATTTCAAATTCTGTAATTTCTCAAGACTTTTCAGTGTGTCAAGATCATGCTAAAGTTATTGGTGTTGCTGAAGATTTGTTCGTGGCGGTCTTGAATCCCGCTGTCGGACCTAGTAGCTTCTTGTAAGCGTTCATGGGTAGAGGCTTTCAGAGCCAGCGTTGACTATATAATTGTATTTCTAGAGCCATTATTTATCAGTAAATATAATCGAATGGTTTCTAGGATGAGTTTTTTTGAAGTAAGATTTATGTGTTAAAGGGTTATGCCGCATGAATAGCGTTCTTAAAAATGTAGCGGCAAATTTTTTGGGGCAGGGTTGGGCTGCTCTTATGGGTATCTGTTTCGTACCCTTGTATCTTAAGTTTATTGGTATTGAGGGTTACGGGTTAATAGGCTTTTTCGTAATTCTATCTTCTGCTATGTCGATGCTTGATGGCGGATTTGGTGCTGTGGCAACTAAAGAGGCCTCTGTTTATGAGTCGGCTTCGTCGCTGGAAAAGAAAAAAGTTATTCTATTGTTGAGAAGTGTTGAGTGGGTTTTTTGGGGTATTGCACTCACTGCTGGTGCGGTGGTGATATTGTTAGCGCCGCTGATTTCCAATTATTGGTTGGATATAAGTCCTGATAAGCTGGATTCTGTGACTCAATCGTTAAGAGTAATGGGTGGGGCGCTTGTTCTTCAGTTTCCTATAGCATTTTACTATGGTGCTCTTACAGGTCTTCAAAAGCAGGTTGAATTAAATATTGCAACTTCCATCTTTGCGACTTTCCGTTCGGGTGGAACGGTGTTGGTCTTGTGGCTGGTTTCTCCAACGGTTGAATGGTTTTTTATTTGGCAGTGCGTAATAAATCTTTTGACTGTTTTTATTTTGCGTATTCAACTCATTCACGAGTTGGCAGGCTGGACGGATTCTGTTTCTTTCTCTCTTGATACGCTTCGCCGCCTTCGAGGTTTTGCAGTGGGAGTAGGGGCGACGAATGCACTTGCGTTTCTACTTATGCAAGCGGATAAGATAGTTTTGTCAAAGACGTTGTCATTAACAGATTTTGGTTATTACATGCTAGCTTGGACGCTGGGTACGATCGCTTTCAGGCTTATATCTCCAGTTTTCAATGCTTATTACCCGAAGATAGTGGCATCTGTTGCTTCTGGTAGTGCCGTAGAGGCATTTGGCTATTATATTAGGGCGAGTCAAATACTGTCGATGTTGGTAATACCGTTTTCTGTATGGATTGCATTTTACAGTCATCAGGTGCTTTCGTTATGGACGCAGGATCAACATATCGCCGCTGCGGCGAGTGGGCCCTTGATGATACTGGTTCTCGGCACCATGATTCATTCATTCATGAATATGCCTTATGCATTGCAATTAGCTCACGGATGGACGCGTTTCAGCGTCTGGCAAAACTTTATAGCTGCCGTTCTTGTGGTTCCATTAACGTATTATTTGGCTGCCTCTTATGGCTTGGCGGGCAGTGCTTGGCCTTGGCTATTATTGAATATCGGTTTTTTTACCTTCTGTCCTCCGATTGTCTTTAAGAAGTTAAATATTAAACCTGCGAAGACCTGGTACATAGACGCCATTTTTATTCCGTTGGTTATTTCGGTTTCGCTACTCTATTTTTTTAAAGGCGTTTTTGATCTACTCGCTATCGATAATCCCGTTGTGATGTTGTTGTCGCTAGGGATAACTTATATTGCAGTGGCACTTCGTTTGTTTGTTTTTAGTCTTGATATTCGAAAGATAACTTGGCGAAATGCGGTGTGATATAGGTTTTACATAAATGATAGGCTTACTTTGATAAGTAGTCGTTCGAAATTTAATGCAATGCAAGCTCGATTTTAAACAGATTGGGCTTTGTTTTCTTTCGGGAACAGATATATGCGAGTTGCGTTCGATCACCAAATATTCTCATTGCAAAATTATGGGGGGATCTCTCGTTATTTTGCTCGTATCGCCGAGCAGATGGTTGGCGCGGGTAATGATGTGGGTATTTTCTCACCTCTTCATCGCAATGCCTATCTGAAGGAGTTACCCGAGGGAATTGTTCGTGGCCGCTGGATGGAAAAATACCCGCCTCATACGGCTCGGCTGATACTCGCTTACAACCGCCTTAAAGGGCGGTCGGAAATGAGTCGTTGGCAGCCTCAGATAGTGCATGAGACCTATTACAGTCGCCGCCCAAGTTTTATCTCGGAGAAGTGCCCGGTCGTACTAACGGTTTACGATATGATCCATGAATTGTATCCCGAAAGCTTTTCATCTCAAGATAAAACGACCGCGCTCAAGCAGCAGGCTGTCGAGCGTGCTGATCACGTTATTTGCATTTCGGAAAGCACACGTCAGGACCTTATGCGGTTGTTTGCAGTCCCCGAGAGTAAGTTGTCAGTCGTTCATTTAGGCTTTGAGCAATTTAAAAAAGTTTCAGATAAAAAATATTGCGATTTGCCCAGGCCCTATTTGCTGTATGTGGGCGCACGCTACGCTTACAAAAATTTCGCCGGATTGCTCCGTGCCGTAGCACGCTCCAAGCGATTAAAGTCCGATTTTGATATTGTCGCTTTTGGCGGCGGAGAGTTTTCTCAAGACGAACAGGCGTTGATGCAAAGTCTTGGTTTTAGTGCGGGTCAGGTGCGGCAGATCGGCGGTGATGATGCGTTGCTGGGGCAGCTCTATGAGGGTGCAAAGGCCTTTGTTTATCCTTCTATTTATGAGGGCTTCGGTCTTCCACCTTTAGAGGCAATGGCGCACTCTTGTCCTGTTGTCAGCAGCAGCACCAGTTCCATGCCTGAGATCATCGGCAATGCGGGGGCTTTTTTTGACCCCGGTAATGATGACGAAATGGCTGTGGCGATAGAGAGAGTGGTTTACTCTGACAGCGAAGTTGCGAGGTTGGTGGGGCTCGGTCTTGAGCGCTTAAACCATTTCTCATGGCAGCGGTGTGGCCAGGAAACACTATCGATCTATAATTCATTACAAAGGTAATACTTTGGAATACTCAGAAAAAACCGCCCTGATTTGCGGTGTGAGCGGCCAGGATGGTGCTTATCTCGCGAGGCTGTTGCTTAGCAAGGGCTATACCGTCTGGGGTACTTCTCGGGATGCGCAGGGATCTTCATTCGTCAACCTCAAGCGACTGGATATCTTTCCTCGGGTGAAACTGCTGTCGATGGTGCCTGAAGACTTTCGAAGCGTTTTCATGGCTCTTAAGCGCAGTCAGCCTGATGAAGTCTATTATCTGGCGGGGCAGTCGTCGGTTGGTTTGTCCTTTGAGCAGCCCGCCGAAACGATCCAGAGTATTACCTTGGGTACGCTCAATATGCTTGAGGCCTGCCGGATGACAGAGCGTCCGATTCGCTTTTATCAAGCAGGATCAAGTGAGTGTTTTGGGGATACCAACGGTGAGCCCGCCGCTGAGGGGATGGCGTTCCACCCTCGTAGCCCTTATGCAGTGGCTAAGTCTTCGGCGTTCTGGTTGGTCGATAACTATCGTGAAGCTTATAATCTCTTCGCCTGTACAGGGATCTTGTTTAATCACGAATCTCCATTGCGCCCCTCTAGATTTGTAACACAAAAAATTGTAACGACAGCGAAACGAATTGCTGCTGGCTCTGATGAACGATTAACTCTTGGACGCCTGGATATCGCTCGAGATTGGGGGGCCGCCTCAGAGTATGTCGATGCGATGTGGAGGATGCTGCAGTGTGATGAGCCGAGCGATTTTGTGATAGCCACGGGTCAAACCCATACGCTTGAAACCTTTGTTGCTGAGGCGTTTACACAGTTGGGCCTCGATTGGAAGGCTTATGTCGATCAATCCACTGAATTTTTCAGGCCTACTGATCTATTGGTCAGTCGAGCTTGCCCCGCTAAGGCCGAGCAGGTCTTGGGGTGGAAAGCCCAGTCGACGATGCCTGACGTCATTACCAGCATGTTAAATGCGATTTAATAGTAAATCTAAGAATTTTAGGACGTAGATATGACCCTGAAAAAAGCGTTAATTACTGGGATCACTGGCCAAGATGGCTCGTACTTGGCTGAACTTTTGCTGGAAAAAGGCTATGAAGTTCACGGCATCAAACGACGCGCATCGTCCTTCAATACGCAGCGTGTTGATCATATCTATCAGGATCCGCATGTTGATAATCAGCGTTTTATCTTGCATTACGGGGACCTTACTGACTCGTCGAACCTGACCCGTATTATTCAGGAAGTTCAGCCCGACGAGGTTTACAATCTGGGAGCACAGTCACATGTGGCTGTGAGCTTTGAGTCGCCGGAATACACTGCTGATGTAGATGCGATGGGTACGCTGCGAATTCTTGAGGCCATTCGTTTGCTTGGGCTTGAGAAAAAAACCCGTTTCTACCAAGCCTCCACCTCTGAACTCTATGGCTTGGTACAAGAGACCCCACAAAAGGAAACCACCCCTTTTTATCCACGGTCGCCGTACGCCGTTGCCAAACTTTATGCCTACTGGATCGTGGTTAATTACCGCGAAGCCTATGGCATGCACGCATGTAACGGGATTCTTTTCAATCACGAGTCACCACGACGTGGTGAGACTTTCGTGACCCGTAAAATCACTCGTGGTTTGGCAAATATTGCTCAGGGGCTTGAGCAGTGTCTCTACATGGGCAACATGGATGCGCTTCGCGATTGGGGTCACGCGAAAGACTATGTTCGTATGCAATGGATGATGCTGCAGCAAGATGTTCCTGAAGATTTTGTTATCGCAACCGGCGTTCAGTACTCGGTGCGTGAGTTCATTCGCTGGTCTGCCGCTGAACTGGGACTGACCTTGCGTTTTGAGGGCACTGGCGTAGATGAGCGGGGCATCGTGGAATCTATTGTTGGCGACAAGGCACCTGCGCTGAAAGTCGGAGATGTACTGGTTAGTGTCGACCCGCGCTATTTCCGCCCTGCTGAAGTTGAAACGCTGCTTGGCGACCCTACCAAAGCGAAAACAAAGCTGGGTTGGGTGCCAGAAATTACCGCCCAGGAGATGTGTGCTGAAATGGTTCGCGAAGACTTGAAAGTCGCCCAGCGTCACGCGCTGCTGAAGAATCATGGTTACGATTTGCCGGTGTCGTTGGAGAATTAATATGTCACGTCAATTGAGCGAATGTGTTTTTGTTGCTGGCCACAAGGGGATGGTAGGTTCGGCCATTGTTCGACGCCTGCGAGCGTTGGGTTACACCAATATTGTGACCCGCGACAGGGCTCAATTGAATCTGTTGGACCAGCTTGCGGTAATGAATTTTTTTGCTGAGACCAAGATAGAGCAAGTCTATATGGCCGCTGCCAAGGTGGGGGGCATTCATGCGAACAACACCTACCCGGCTGAGTTTATCTACGAAAACCTTATGATGCAGGCAAACGTCATCCATGCTGCGCATCAGCACGACGTGCAAAAAATGCTATTCCTCGGTTCGTCGTGTATTTATCCCATTAACGTCAAGCAACCGATGCCTGAAGAGGCGCTCTTGACGGGAACGCTTGAGCCTACCAATGAGCCTTATGCCATTGCGAAGATTGCCGGGATCAAACTATGTGAGAGTTATAATCGCCAATATGGACGCGATTATCGCAGTGCTATGCCTACTAACTTGTACGGTCCTAATGACAACTTTCACCCGCAGAACTCCCATGTAATACCCGCACTCTTGCGTCGCTTTTACGATGCAGTCGAAGAAGGCGTTGAAGAGGTTGTTATATGGGGTAGTGGTTCGCCGATGCGTGAATTCCTGCATGTGGATGATATGGCCAGTGCGTCGGTCCACGTCATGGAGTTGGATCAGAACCAGTATGGCGCCTATACCCAACCGATGCTTTCTCATATCAACGTAGGTACGGGCGAAGACTGCACCATTCGCGAACTGGCTCAAACCATCGCGAAGGTTACCGGGTTCAAGGGGCGCCTAAGCTTTGACAGCACAAAGCCAGACGGGCCGCCAAGGAAGCTGATGGATGTTTCGCGTCTTGAGCGATTGGGGTGGCGTGCGAGCATCAGCCTCGAAGAGGGGCTTCGCGACGCATACGCCTGGTTCTCCGAGAACGCCTTGCACGCTCGCTCGCGCTAGCCTTTGTTGCTTGGGGGTGGCTCGTCGGCTTGCGCATTTTTTTCAAATGGCGCCGGCACCGTAAAGTTCAGGTTTCAGGCGTTGACCTGGTCCACTTTTAGTGGCTATTAGTGAGCGCGCTTATGTTGCGGCGTCGATCTCGGCCTTAAGGATGTTTGAATGTTTCTTCCAGTAATCATGGCGGGTGGCTCAGGTACCCGGCTATGGCCACTCTCCCGTCAGTTGAACCCCAAGCAGTTTCTCCCCTTGGTGGATGCCGATATGACGATGCTCCAGGCCACTATCAAGCGCCTTGATGGGCTTGAGCATGGGGCGCCGCGATTGATTTGCAACGAACATCATCGCTTTCTGGCTGCCGAACAACTTCGGCAGTTGGGTCTGGACGACGCGAACATCATCCTTGAACCGGTAGGCCGCAACACTGCCCCAGCTATTACACTGGCAGCCCTGCAGGCACTCGCTGAGCAGGATGATCCAATCATGCTCGTCTTGGCGGCTGATCACTTGATTCAAGATGTCGAGGCGTTCCAGAGAAGCATCGCTACGGCGCTTGCGCTGGCGGAGTCTGGCAAGTTGGTCACCTTCGCCATTACGCCTACGTGCCCTGAGACGGGGTATGGCTATCTTCAGCTGGGTGCGCCTGTTGGATCGGGAGGGTTCAAGGTCAGTCGTTTCGTTGAAAAACCTGACTTGGTTACCGCTCAGTCCTACCTCGCTCAGGGCGATTACTTCTGGAATAGCGGCATGTTCATGTTTCGAGCCAGTCGCTATATTCAGGAGTTGGAAAAATTTCAACCGGAAATTGTATCGGTATGTCGGGAAGCCTTGGCGGGTGGGCAACAAGATATGCATTTTACTCGGGTCGACAGTGCCATTTTCGCGACCAGCCCTGATGTCTCCATTGACTACGCAGTGATGGAGAAGACTTCAGACGCCGTCATGGTTCCTTTAGATGCCGGCTGGAGTGATATCGGGTCCTGGTCTGCTCTTTGGGAGGCAGGCGAGAAAAATGCAGACGGTAATCTGTTCAAAGGTGACGTGTTGTCTGAGAAAACCTCCGGCAGCTACGTTCATGCCACACATCGTTTGGTCACCACTGTTGGTGTAAACGACCTGATTATCGTGGAGACCAAGGACGCAGTCCTCGTCGCACACAAAGATCAAGTTCAGGAAGTTAAGAAGATCGTTGATCAACTCAAGGCGGGCAAACGCCACGAGCATACCGACCATCGCGAGGTCTATCGCCCTTGGGGTTTTTACGACTCTATTGATAGTGGGGAGCGCTATCAGGTTAAAAGAATTACCGTAAAACCAGGCGAGAAGCTCTCAGTGCAGATGCACCATCACCGCGCGGAGCACTGGGTGGTTGTCAGCGGTACTGCTCGCGTGACTAATGGTGATAAGACGTATTTGGTTACCGAGAACCAATCTACATTTATCCCTATTGGACAGATTCATGCACTGGAGAACCCTGGAATCATTCCGCTAGAACTGATTGAGGTTCAGTCGGGATCTTACTTGGGAGAGGATGATATTGTCCGGTTTGAAGATGTTTACGGCCGTGTAAAGGGTTGATGTGTTGAAAATTTCGATTATCACGGTCTCCTACAACAGCGAAAAAACGATCAGGGATACTATTGAGTCCGTATTGGCTCAGACGTATTTGAATGTCGAATATATAGTTATAGATGGTGGTTCAAAGGACAATACGATGGGTATTGTTGGTGAATATGCTGCGTCTATCGCAACCATCGTGAGTGAGCCGGATCGCGGCATATACGACGCTATGAACAAAGGTATCGCGTTGGCCACGGGTGATGTTATCGGCATTCTCAACTCCGACGATTTCTATGAAAGTCCTACATCGTTAGAGAGCGTTGCAGCCGCGTTTCGTCTGAATCCAGAAAGTGCGCTCGTCTTTGGTGATGTTGTTTTTGTAAATCCTGAGGACTTGCAGCGGGTCACGCGTGTCTATAGCGCTTCACATTTTCGCTCGTGGAAGCTGCGGTTTGGGTGGATGCCTCCCCATCCAGGTACATTTGTACGCAAAGAGGCTTACGCCGACGTTGGTGCTTATTCCATGTTGTACGCCATCTCCGCAGATTACGAGATGTTTGTTCGCCTGCTCCTGATTAAAAAACTCAGATTTTCGCATATTGATAAGGTCCTGATTCGCATGCGCTCGGGCGGCGTCAGTACCTCCGGTATAAAAAGTAGTCTGAAACTAAATCGGGAAATTGTTCTGGCGTGCAAGCGTAATGGGATATACACCAACTTGCTTATGGTGCTGAGTAAAATTCCATTCAAATTGCTGGAATACCTAAAGCGCTCGGGGACAAAAAACTGATGGACCATATCTTTATTACCGGAGCTACCGGTTTTTTGGGTAAAGATCTGATCCGCCGTTTGCAATCAGATAAGAAGTATCGCCTGTCTGCCTCCGTGCGTACCGCCGCGACAAGGTTAGATAGCGACGTTTCGGCCCATGTCATGGGCGATATTGATTCGACGACCGCGTGGGGGCAGGCATTGGCGGGTGTGGATGTTGTTGTCCACTGCGCTGCTCGTGTGCACATAACGACCGACGATTCTGCTGATCCGCTACAAGCTTTTCGTGACATCAATGTTAAAGCTACCTTGCACCTGGCAAGGGAGGCCGCCGCCGCCGGCGTTCGCCGTTTTGTCTTTATCAGTTCGATCAAGGTCAACGGTGAAGTGTCGCCGGCTGGCACACCGTTCTGCGCCGATGATGAGCCGAACCCGGCTGACGCGTATGGCCTGTCTAAATGGGAAGCCGAAAAGGGGCTTCTACAACTCGCTGAGGCCGTCGAGATGGATGTCGTCATCATCCGGCCAGTGCTTATCTATGGCCCCGGAGTAAAAGCAAACTTTTTGAACATGATGCGTTTTCTGTCCAAGGGAATCCCGTTGCCTTTGGGCGCCATACATAACAAACGCAGCCTTGTCGCGCTTGAAAACGTATCGGATCTGATTGTTACTTGCCTGGATCACCCTGCTGCCAGCAATCAAGTCTTTCTCGTCAGTGACGGTGAAGACCTTTCTACGACTGAACTATTGCGCAGGTTGGCACATGCATTACACGCACCCGCCCGCTTGATTCCCATTCCTTCGCGCTTTTTGACGTTCGTCGCTAAGCTATTCCGCATGTCGGGGCTCTCTCAGCGCCTGTGCGGAACGCTGCAGGTCGATATTCGCAAGACCCGCTCGCTGTTGGGGTGGGCACCTCGTGTCAGCGTTGATCAAGCTCTGAATGGTGCAGCTCGACATTATCTGGATTCGAATAAACGATGAATTTTCTCTGGTTGCTCCCTGTCCTGGCGGGCATTTCCCTTCTGTTGACGTGGCAGCTGCGCCGTTATGCATTGTCAGCAAGCTTGATCGATACTCCGAACGCCCGTAGCTCACATTCAGTACCCACGCCCAGAGGCGGTGGCGTCGCGATTGTGATCAGCTTTCTCGCTGCTGTGCCTGTGCTCGCTTTTGCGGACCTTATTCCCTGGTCATGGGCGTGGGGCATGTTGGGGGCTGGCCTGGGCGTTGCCGTTCTGGGGTTCATGGATGACCACGGGCATATCGCAGCGCGCTGGCGCTTGCTTGGCCATTTCCTTGCAGCGGTATGGGTATTGTTTTTCCTTCAAGGCCTGGCGCCGCTAAAGATCTTCGGGCATTTGATTGACCTGGGTTGGCTAGGCAACTTCCTGGCTGTGCTTTATTTGGTGTGGTTACTAAATCTCTACAACTTCATGGACGGTATCGATGGTATTGCAAGCATCGAGGCGTTGTGTGCTTGCCTGGGAATGTGTGTCGTTTATGGCGTGGCGGGGCATGCACAACTGGTCTGGACGCCGCTGGTGTTCAGCATGGCGGTAGTAGGTTTTTTGTATTGGAACTTCCCTCCTGCGCGAATCTTCATGGGCGATGCAGGGAGTGGTTTTATCGGCATCATACTGGGGGCGTTTTCTTTACAGGCGTGTCTTATATCGCCTCAGTTGTTCTGGGCATGGCTGATAATGCTGGGTGTGTTTATTGTCGATGCTACCTTTACGTTGATACGTCGGCTGTTGCGTGGGGACAAGGTTTACGAAGCGCATCGCAGTCACGCCTATCAGTTTGCTTCCCGGCAGATCGGCAGGCACCGGCCGGTCACGCTGGCTGTTGCGTGTATTAATATTTTCTGGCTCCTTCCGGTGGCCCTGGCTGTAGTGTTGCTTGATTTAGATGGGGTTCTAGGCTTGGTTGTTGGTTATGTACCGTTGGTCTGGTTGGCAATAAAGTTTAATGCGGGTTCTTTAGAGCCAGCCAATACGCCCTGATTGTCATTAAGGCGCAGATGCGAATTAAGGTAGTCTGATAGTGAGGCCACCCCTGCCTTTTTTTTCAGGCAGATGTAACTTTGGAGAGTAAGGATGGATCGGCTGCGCACGCTGCTACTTGGCCTACCAAGGCGTTATAAGCGCGTTCTACAGGTGCTGACTGACATCGTGGTGGTGTGGGCCGCGTTGTGGATGGCTTTTGTCGTGCGCCTGGGCATCGACGAGATGATCAATCCGGTCAGACAGCATTTATGGCTGTTCATTGCTGCACCTATCGTTGCCATTCCCTTGTTTGTGCGATTCGGTATGTACCGGGCGGTTATGCGTTATTTCGGTAATGATGCGCTGATCGCGATCATCAAAGCAGTCAGCCTGTCATCGTTGATCCTGGCGCTGGTGGTTTACTGGTATAGCAACCATCAGAACGTCGTCCCGCGTTCGATTGTTTTCAATTATTGGTGGCTAAGCCTGATCATGATTGGCGGCCTGCGCCTGGGGATGCGTCAATATTTCCTTGGGGATTGGTTCACCGCCACCCAGCATGTGCCGTTTACAAATCGTGATGACGGCTTGATCAAAGTCGCTATCTACGGTGCTGGGTCTGCCGGTAACCAATTGGTCGCCGCATTGCGCATGGGGCGTGTAATGCGTCCTGTGGCGTTTATCGACGACGATCCCGGGATTTCTGATCGTGTTATCTCGGGTTTGCATGTTTATAAACCCCGGCATATTCAACAAATGATCGACGCGACAGGTGTTCAGGAAATTCTCTTGGCCATCCCCTCGTCCAATCGTGGTCGGCGGCGTGAAATCCTGTCCTTTCTTGAAGGTTTCCCTCTGCACGTTCGCAGTGTTCCCGGCTTCATGGATCTGGCCAGCGGACGCGTCAAGGTCGACGATATCCAGGAGGTCGATATTGCAGACTTGCTAGGACGTGATGCAATCCCAGCCCAAGGCGAACTGCTTGAACACTGTATTAAAAGTCAAGTTGTACTGGTTACGGGGGCAGGTGGGTCAATTGGTTCAGAACTCTGCCGGCAGATTATATCCCTAAAACCTACGACGTTATTATTGTTCGACCATAGCGAATTTAACCTGTACACCATTTTGTCTGAGTTGGAACAACGTATTGCTCGCGAATCTTTGCCGGTAAAACTTTTGCCGATACTCGGTTCAGTACGTAACCAAGGCAAGTTGCTCGATGTTATGAAAACCTGGCATGTAGACACTGTCTATCATGCAGCTGCTTACAAGCATGTGCCGATGGTAGAGCACAATATCGCTGAAGGCGTGTTGAACAATGTCATTGGCACACTCAATACGGCGCAAGCTGCACTTCAGTCTGGTGTGGCCAACTTTGTATTGATTTCGACTGACAAGGCCGTACGTCCAACTAACATCATGGGGAGCACCAAACGGCTGGCGGAATTGACGCTGCAAGCCCTGAGTCGAGAACTCGCCCCGGTATTGTTCGGCGATAAGGCGAATATCTCCCGCGTCAACAAAACCCGCTTCACTATGGTTCGCTTCGGCAACGTGCTGGGCTCCTCGGGCTCAGTCATTCCGTTGTTTCACAAACAGATCAAATCCGGTGGTCCCCTGACGGTTACCCATCCGAAAATCACGCGGTATTTCATGACGATCCCGGAGGCGGCCCAACTGGTCATTCAAGCTGGGTCCATGGGGCAGGGTGGGGATGTATTCGTGTTGGACATGGGCGAGCCGGTGAAAATTGTCGAGCTCGCAAAAAAGATGGTGCATCTATCCGGGCTCAGTGTGCGTTCTGACGAGAACCCTCAAGGTGACATCTCGATCGAGTTCACCGGCCTGCGCCCCGGCGAAAAGCTTTACGAAGAGTTACTCATCGGCGACAACGTGGTCGCCACTCAACACCCCATGATCATGAGCGCCAACGAAGATCATCTGTCTTGGGAAGTGCTTAAAGGCAAGCTCTCGGACTTATTGGCTGCCGTGGATCAAGACGACTACGCCCGCGTCCGTCAACTCCTGCGCGACACCGTCAGCGGCTACTCCCCAGACGGAGAGATTGTCGATTGGATTTACCAGCAACGCCGTCTCGAGCCTTGATTTAATACTCTGTTACTCAACCGTTTTTGACGAATTTCCAACATCACCTACGTTTGAAAAGCAGCTTCGGAAAAGCTGCTTTTCTTTCAACGATGTCATGGAGCGTCACCAATGCAGAACACCTACATCTCTTCGCTGATTTTCGCCGTTCTTACAACCCTCTCCGTCGCCAGCACCGCAGCCCCTTCCATCAAGCCTGAAGCCCCAACCCCTATCAGCGCTCAGATGGCCAAGGCCGAGCAATCCGCCAAGGTCAATCTTAACGCCGCAGACGCCGAGACCCTGCGTCGGGATCTGTTCGGTATTGGCGCTGCCAAAGCCAAGGCAATCATCGCCTACCGCGAAAGCAATGGCCCATTCACGGCGGTGGATGAGTTGCTGGAAGTGAAGGGTATCGGCAAGGCGCTGTTGGAGAAGAACCGCGACAGGCTGGTGATCAACTAAGCTCCAAGGGGCCGGTCATTGATCGGCCTCTTTCTTCTGTTAGTTCCGCGCTTCACGTTCCCCCGCACCACGTCTATGTTCCACCTCAGCAATTGCGGGTCTTCGACACTCCTGGCAAGGACTTATGCGCCTACCAGTGTCGACATCTTCCCCAGCCTCTCTGCGCCGCAACGCACATCTCCCAGCGCCGTTTCAATTTGCTCAAGTCTTACGTCGAGAGGGTTCGGTATCGCACTGGGCTGGTCGCTCAGATCTATCTCGGAAAACATTGTTGGCAGCGGGAAGCCGTGGTCCGGGGCAGGACATGTGCCGTTCCGACAGGTAGTTGTCGACAAATGCATCCAGCGGTCTTTGCTGACTGAACAGGTTGTCGCGATGGGCGTTCAGGTCCGCAGCTGATCTGTGAAGGCCGGGCGCTTCCTTGATGATGCATGGGTGAGTTTGGGTTTTGTGGTGTTGTAAATAACGTATAAGGCGGCCCCAGCCACAGGCTGGCATTTTAACCAACCTTAACTTTTTATACCCATATCGCCCGTTCTGGAGGTTGGCATGAAACGTGATTACCTCCAGACAGAAGATTGTTCAACAATCATGAGGCGATGATGACACCCAATATGTCTTTAGCAGACCAGATTGCTTTGGAGCTGCGTGCCGACATCATCAGCGGTCGGTTGTTGCCGGGTATGGCCCTGGTCGAGGCGGATTTGGTCACGGCCTACAGTGCGTCGCGCAATACGATTCGCGAAGCCCTCCACCGTTTGGGGCAGGAGGGCTTGACCCGTTATGTGCGCAACAAGGGTGTGATGGTCCGGCGATTGGAGCGGGAGGAAGTTCGCGATCTGTTTGTTGTCCGCCGCACACTGGAATTGCAGGCCATCGCACAAAGCAAAGCGTTGACGGACGATCAATCTGAACGCATGCAAAACGCCATCGACGCCACCACCCTGGCCCGTGAGCGCGAAGATTGGCGTGCCGTGGCCACCCACAGTTTGTTGTTCCATCAGCACATCGTCGGGTTGATGCGCAGCCCCTTGTTCGATGAGTTTTTCGCCCGGGTCATCGCCCAGCTACGCCTCGTGTTTTGTGCGGCGCCCGATGAGCAGCGTTTTCAGTCACCTTGGCTTGAGCGTGACCGCGAGATTTACGCGTTATTGGTCCAGGCGAACAAACACGCGGCAGGGGAGGCGATGAGCCTGTACCTGGAAGATTCCGAACGCCTGTCGTTGGCGTTGTTTACCCACCCCTGATCGAGGATGTGCACCATGTACAAAGATTATCCGGCCGCTTATCAGGTCAGCAAAGGCTCGGCGCTGCAGGTCGACACGGCGTTTTACGAGCGCATTCGTGACCGGGCGGATCAACGCACCTTGATCGAACAGTTTGAGGTGCCTATTCGAACAGGCAGGGCCTGGAAGGTGCCGGCGGGGCATGTGTTTCGTGTTACTACGCCAGTGGGCCCGCAGGTGGGTGACTTTAATGTCTGGAACGCCCACGACCCGCGGGAACGTCTTTGGGCGGCGCGCACCCGCCAATTGCAGGGCGCCCATGTCAGCACCCATGACCGATTGTGGTCGAACCTGCCGTTTCTGCGACCGTTGGTGACCATCACCGATGACAGCCTGGCCAGTTATGGTATCGACGAGCACGGCGGGCGCCTCCACGACTTACTCGGCACGCGCTGCGATCCCTACGTGAACCGGATGCTGACCGGTGAGGATTTCCATCACCACTGCCATTCGAACCTCACTCGCGCGGTGCTGCCCCACGGTCTTACGGAATTCGACGTGCATGACGTGTTGAATATTTTCCAGTGCACCGGCCTGAATCACGACGACATGTACTTCATGAAGGCGTGTCCGGCGCAGAAGGGGGATTACCTGGAGTTCTTTGCGGAGATTGATTTGCTGTGTGCACTGTCGACCTGCCCGGGTGGAGATCTGTCGCTGCCGATGTGGGGGCCGGACGCACAGGATCCGCTGACGGTATGTCGTCCGCTGGGCGTAGAGATCTACAAGTTGGAGGATCAATTGCTGAGCGGCTGGAGCCAGCCGGAGCGTGCTGCCTACAAGGGGCAGCACGGGTTGCATATTGCCAAGGCGGATTGGGAGTAAGCCTAACTAGCGATCCTGAGAATCCTTGGCGTCCGCCTGGGCGTTGCGTTCGGCCACGCGTTTGCGTTGCTCGTCGGTGAGTTCCACCTTGTTGGCGCTGTCTCGCAGCATCATAAGCCCACCGACGATCGACCCAATCGCGACCACCATAATCAACCACGCATACCACGGCATAAGGCTCTCCTTGAGGCAGATTGCTGTGGGAGAATTTTCCCACGGTAATAACTGCTTTGAGTTACGGGCTTTCTGAGTAGTTCAGTGTAAGCCCGTTCTGCCTCGTAAACCTTAGAGCCCAGTCAACATTGCGTCCGCTGGCGCATCGGCACGGTCTTGTGCGGTCAGTTGGAAGTAGATGAAACCTACCGCCATAAAGCCCAGGAAGATCAAGCCGATGAGCGTGTTGAACCACGCCATGGCCACCAGGCACACCACCGCCAGCACCAACGCAATGCCTGGCACGATCGGGTAACCCGGCGCGCGGAAGGTGCGTTCCAGCAGCGGTTCGGTTTTACGCAGTTTGAACAGGCTGAGCATGCTCATGATGTACATGACGATGGCGCCGAAAACCGCCATGGTGATCATCGCTGCAGTCAGAGTCATGCCGCCCAGGTTGATCAGACCGTCGCTGTAGATGGCGGCGATGCCGACCACACCGCCGGCGATTATGGCCCGGTGCGGTGTCTGAAAACGCGACAGTTTGGCGAGGAAAGACGGTAAGTAACCGGCGCGGGCCAGGGCGAAGAACTGGCGCGAGTAGCCCAGGATAATGCCGTGGAAGCTCGCTACCAGGCCAAACAGGCCGATCCACACCAACATGTGCAACCAGCCGGAGCTTTCGCCCACCACGGTTTTCATGGCCTGCGGCAGCGGGTCGTTGATGTTCGACAGGGTGCGCCAGTCACCCACTCCGCCGGCAAAGAACATCACGCCCATGGCCAGGATCACCAAGGTCAGGATGCCGCTGATGTAGGCCTTCGGAATGGTGCGCTTCGGATCCTTCGCTTCTTCAGCCGCCATGGCTGCGCCTTCGATGGCAAGGAAGAACCAGATCGCGAACGGAATTGCGGCAAACATCCCGGCAATCGCCGGGGCGCCAAAGGTATCGGAACCGGCCCATCCATTCAGGGCGAAGTTACTGAAACTGAATGCCGGAGCGACCACGCCCATAAATACCAGCAGCTCTGCGACGGCGAGCACGCACACCACCAGTTCAAAGGTCGCGGCGAGTTTCACGCCAAGGATGTTCAGGCCCATGAACACGATATAGGCACCGACGGCAGCGTGCTTCGGGTCCAGCGCAGGGAACTGCACATTCAGATAAGCGCCGATGGCCAAGGCAATGGCAGGCGGCGCGAAGACAAATTCGATCAGGGTGGCAAGACCGGCGATTAAACCGCCTTTCTCCCCAAATGCACGACGGCTGTAGGCAAACGGTCCGCCAGCATGGGGAATCGCGGTGGTCAGCTCGGTGAAACTGAAGATAAAGCAGGTGTACATTGCGGCGACCATCAACGAGGTCACCAGGAAGCCCAAGGTTCCGGCCACGCCCCAGCCATAGCTCCAGCCGAAGTATTCACCGGAGATCACCAGCCCGACGGCAATGCCCCATAAATGCAGGGTGCCTAGGGTGGGTTTGAGTTGTGTGTTCATGTGTTGCTCCCTGAACGGTTTGGAATGATTCAAGGTGTTGCAGCGGCCATGCCAGCTTGAGAATCATTGTCGTAAAGGCGTGCAACTGTCGTCTGGGGGATGGTTTGGCGTTTGAAATTTGCCGGTGTTGCACCAGATAGGTGCGGCGGTGACGGTGCCGACGCTATCGGGAGCAAGCCCCTCCCACAGGTTGACTGGCGCTCGGCATGACAACTCGGTCAAGTGTGGGAGGGGGCTTGCTCCGGATAGCGCCCGCCCAGACGCTGGAAACCCGCAGTGTAAACCCCGCATAAAGCCACTCTTTACGCCTTCTTTACGCCCCGCCCGCACCCTCGCACTCGTTCCTTTACGCCACTCCTGCGGACAATTGCCCCACACGCGGCACTCGCCGCTGAACGGAGAGACTTCCATGAGTGTTCTGGACGGAGTGTCACTGCTATTGGCCGTGGCGCTGTTTATTTATCTGATGGTTGCGCTGTTACGCGCGGATCGGAACTAGGAGCTGGCCATGCACAGTTATGACTATTGGCTGATCATCGCCTTCTTTGCCGTGGTATTGGTGCCGGCACCGTTCCTGGGGCGGTTCTACTACAAGGTGATGGAAGGCCAGCGCACGTGGCTGAGCCCGGTGCTCGGGCCTGTCGAAAAAGCCTGTTATCGCCTGTCGGGTGTCGACGCGCAGCAGGAGCAGAGCTGGCAGAAGTACATGCTGGCGTTGCTCGCATTCAACCTCGCGGGTTTCCTGCTGTTGTTCGCGATCCTGATGTTCCAGGACTATCTCCCGCTCAATCCGCAGAAATTGCCGGGGCAGGAGTGGACGCTGGCCTTCAACACTGCGGTCAGTTTCATGACCAACACCAACTGGCAGTCCTACAGCGGTGAGGCGTCACTGAGCTACCTCAGCCAGATGGCTGGCCTGACGGTGCAGAACTTCGTCAGTGCGGCCACTGGACTGGCAGTTCTGGTCGCTTTGTGCCGTGGGATCGGTCGCAAATCTGCCCAGACATTGGGGAATTTCTGGGTCGATATGACCCGCGCTACCCTCTACGGCCTGTTGCCGTTGTGCCTGGTGCTGGCGTTGTTCCTGGTGTGGCAGGGCGTGCCGCAGACGTTCGCCCATTACGTTGATGCCGTGACGATGCAAGGCGTGGATCAGGTGATCCCCCTGGGCCCGGCGGCCAGCCAGATTGCGATCAAGCAATTGGGCACCAACGGCGGTGGTTTTTTCGGCGTCAACTCGGCGCATCCCTTTGAAGACCCGACTGCCTGGGCCAACCTGTTTGAGGTGGCGTCCATCATCCTGATTCCGGTGGCGTTGGTATTCACCTTCGGTCATTACGTCAAAGACCTGCGCCAAAGCCGCGCCATTCTTGGCTGCATGCTGGCGCTGTTCCTGATCGGCGGCGCGACTTCACTGTGGTCCGAGTATCAGCCCAATCCGACCCTGAACAACCCGGCCGTAGAGCAAACCGCGCC
This sequence comes from Pseudomonas sivasensis, assembly GCF_052938085.1. NCBI lineage: Bacteria > Pseudomonadati > Pseudomonadota > Gammaproteobacteria > Pseudomonadales > Pseudomonadaceae > Pseudomonas > Pseudomonas sivasensis. Next base: position 4,398,178 of record NZ_CP176442.1, on the reverse strand, counting down.
GCTGGAAGGCAAGGAAGCGCGCTTCGGCACCACTGGCACGGTGCTGTGGTCAGTGACCACCACCGCGGCGTCCAACGGTTCGGTCAACGGCATGCAGGACAGCCTCAGCCCCCTCAGCGGGATGGTGGCGCTGGTCAACATGATGGTCGGCGAAGTGATCTTTGGCGGCGTCGGCGCCGGTATGTACGGGATGTTGCTTAACGTGTTGATCGCGGTGTTCCTGGCTGGCCTGATGATCGGCCGTACGCCGGAATACCTGGGCAAGAAACTCCAGGCCAAGGAAGTACAGTTGCTCGTCGTGACCTTGCTGGTGATGCCAGTTGGCGTGCTCGTGCTCGGCGCCATTGCCGCCAGCCTGCCAGGCCCGGCCGGCGCTATCAGCAACCCTGGCCCCCATGGCTTCAGCCAGTTGCTTTATGCCTACACCTCCGCCAGTGCCAACAACGGCTCTGCGTTTGGCGGCTTCAGTGCCAACACGCCGTTCCATAACCTGATGCTCGGCCTGGGCATGCTGATCGGTCGCTTTGGCTACATCCTGCCGGTACTGGCCCTGGCCGGCAGCCTGGCGATGAAAAAGAGCGCACCGATTGGCCAGAACAGCTTCCCCACCCACGGCCCGCTGTTCGTGACTCTGTTGACCGTAACCATCTTGCTGGTGGGCGGCCTGACTTTCCTGCCGACGCTGGCGCTGGGTCCTATCGCTGAACACTTGAGCATGGGCTTCTGAGAAGGGATATGAACATGAATATGCCTGCAAAAAACGCGGCCCCGGTCAAACCCCAGGAGCCTGCCAAAACCGCTATCTCTGCTCTGTGGCGCCCGGCGCTGGTCCAGGCGTTCGTCAAGCTGGACCCGCGCGAACTGAAACGCTCGCCGGTGATGCTGGTGGTCGAACTGACTGCGATCCTCACCACGGTGCTGTGCTTCGTGCCCGACACTTCCGTGCCGACCTTCGTTGCCGTGCAGATCGCCGTGTGGTTGTGGTTCACCGTGCTGTTCGCCAACTTCGCCGAAGCCTTGGCCGAAGGGCGAGGCAAGGCTCGCGCCGACAGCCTCAAGGCAGGCAGTGAAGGTCTGAGTGCACGGCGCAAGGAAGCCGATGGCAGCTTCAAGGTCGTGCCGGCCACCAGCCTGCGTAAGGGTGATGTGGTGCGGGTTGCCGCAGGGGAAATGATCCCCGGTGACGGCGAGGTGATCGAAGGCATCGCGGCGGTTAACGAAGCGGCGATCACTGGCGAATCCGCCCCGGTGATCCGTGAGTCTGGCGGCGACCGCTCGGCCGTCACCGGCAACACCCGGCTGGTCTCGGACTGGCTGATGATTCGCATCACCGCCAACCCCGGTGAGTCCACCCTGGACCGCATGATTGCCTTGGTAGAAGGTGCCAAGCGCCAGAAGACCCCCAATGAAGTCGCGCTGGATATCCTGCTGATCGGCCTGACGCTGATCTTCCTGCTGGTGGTCGTAACGTTGCAGCCGTTCGCCCACTTCGCCAATGGCAGCTTGCCGTTGGTGTTTCTGGTCGCACTGCTTGTGACGCTGATTCCCACGACCATTGGCGGCTTGTTGTCGGCCATCGGCATTGCCGGCATGGACCGCCTGGTACGCCTCAATGTGATCGCCAAGTCTGGCCGCGCGGTGGAAGCCGCCGGGGACGTACATGTGTTGCTGTTGGACAAGACCGGCACCATCACCTTTGGTAATCGCCGGTGTGCGGCGGTGGTCGCGGCGCCCGGGGTCAGCGGTCGCGAGGTGGCCGAAGGCGCGCTGTTCGCGTCCCTGGCGGACGACACGGCGGAAGGCAAATCCATCGTTGAATACCTGCGCGCCTTGCACCCTCAGGCCGAGCCTTCCCAGGACGAGTTGACCGCCGTGCCGTTCAGCGCTGAAACCCGCTTGTCCGGCGTTGACTACCAGGGCCGCGTGTACCGCAAAGGCGCGGTGGATTCGCTGCTGGCATTTATCGGCCAGCAGCGTCAAGACCTTGCACCTGCGCTGTCGCGGGAAATCGACAAGATCGCCCAGAGCGGCGGCACGCCTTTGCTGGTGTGCGCCGATGGCAAGCTGCTTGGTGCGATTCATTTGAAGGACGTGGTCAAGCCCGGCATCCGCGAACGTTTCGCCGAGCTGCGCAAACTGGGCATCCGCACCGTGATGGTCACTGGCGACAACCCGCTGACGGCTGCTGCGATCGCCGCTGAGGCGGGCGTGGATGACGTGCTGGCCGAAGCCACGCCAGAGAAAAAACTCGCACGTATCCGTCATGAGCAGAACGACGGGCGCCTGGTGGCAATGTGCGGCGACGGCGCCAACGACGCCCCGGCACTTGCGCAGGCCGACGTGGGCATGGCGATGAACGACGGCACTCAAGCCGCCCGTGAGGCCGCCAACATGGTCGACCTCGACAGCGACCCTACCAAGCTGCTGGACGTGGTGCAGATCGGCAAGGAATTGCTGGTGACCCGTGGCGCGCTGACCACCTTTTCAATCGCCAACGATGTGGCCAAATACTTTGCGATTCTGCCGGCGCTGTTTGCCTCGATCTATCCGCAACTCGGCGTGCTCAACGTCATGCACTTGCAGAGTCCGCAGAGCGCGATCCTGTCGGCCATTGTGTTTAACGCGTTGATCATCGTGGTGTTGATCCCGTTGGCATTGCGCGGTGTGCGCGTGCAGGCAGCGAGTGCAGCGGCGTTGCTGCGGCGCAACCTGTTGATCTATGGCTTGGGTGGGTTGTTGGTGCCGTTCGTGGGTATCAAGGCCATCGACATGCTGTTGACCGCCCTGCACCTCGTATAAGCCAGACCTTGTAGTGAGCGGGCTTGCCCCGCGCTGGGCTGCGAAGCAGCCCCACTGCGACCAAGGTCGCTGTATCCAACGAATTGAGGAACCTGAAATGTCCAACATCATCCGTCCAGCCCTGAGCCTTTTAGTGCTCATGACCCTGATCACCGGCGTCGCCTACCCATTGGTGGTGACCGGCGTCGCCCAGGTGGCATTCCCCGATCAGGCCAACGGCAGCCTGGTACGCGACGCCGATGGTAAGGTGCGCGGGTCCAGCCTGATCGCCCAGGATTTTACCGGCGACAGCTGGTTTCACCCGCGTCCATCGGCGGGCGCCTTTGCGACGGTGTCCAGCAGCGCCAGTAACCTTGGCCCGAGTAACCCAGCGTTAGCCACCCGCGTATTCGATGACGCAAATAAACAGCTGGTGCCAGGTCAGGGCCCGGTACCTTTGGCCTCGCTGACTACCTCTGGCAGCGGTCTTGATCCACACTTGCCACCCCAGGCGATTGCCTATCAACTGGTGCGGGTAGCGGCGGCGCGGAATGTGCCGGTGTCGACCTTGCAACGGCTGTTGGATGAGCACATCGAAAGCCCATTGGTGGGGCCACCGGTAGTGAATGTACTGGCGCTGAACATGGCGCTGGAAAAACTCTGATCCCACAGTTGATCTTCACTTGCCCGACTACATCATCACCTGAAGGACACTGCCCGCATGAGCGACTCCGGCCGCGCCGATGCCCTGCTAGCCGATCTACCCCGTAATGGTCGTGGCCGGCTCAAAGTCTTCCTCGGTGCCGCACCCGGCGTAGGCAAGACCTACGCCATGCTGCAGGCGGCCCACACCCAACTGCGCCAAGGCGTCAAGTTGGTCGCCGGTGTGGTGGAAACCCACGGCCGCGCCGAGACCGAAGCCTTGCTCGCCGGCCTGCCACAGCAACCGTTGCTGCGCAGCGAATATCGCGGTGTGATGCTCGAAGAAATGGACCTCGACGGCCTGCTCGCCGCCAAGCCCAAGCTGGTGCTGGTGGACGAACTGGCCCACAGCAACGCGCCCGGCAGCCGCCATGAAAAGCGCTGGCAAGATATTCAGGAACTGCTCGCTGCGGGCATCAACGTGTTTACCACGGTCAACGTTCAGCACTTGGAAAGCCTCAACGACCAAGTGCGCGGGATCACCGGCGTGCAGGTGCGTGAAACGCTACCGGACTGGGTACTGCAAGAGGCCGACGAACTGCTGCTGATCGACCTGCCATCCCGCGAGCTGCTGGAGCGCCTGCGCGACGGCAAAGTCTATGTTCCGGAACAGGCCCGTGCGGCCATCGATGCGTTTTTCACCCAGACCAACCTGATGGCCCTGCGCGAGCTGGCGATGCAGACGGCCGCAGCCCATGTCGATGACGACTTGGCCCAGGGCTATCGCCAGCTCGGCCAGGCCGCGCCGGCGGTGCGCGGCCGCTTGTTGGTGGGTGTGGATGGCGACGCGCAGGCCGAACGCCTGGTGCGGCATGCCAGTCGTGTGGCGCAGCGTCGACATTTGCCGTGGAGCCTGGTGCATATCGATAACGGCCGGGCACGGGATGAGCAGTCGCGTCTGCGCCTGCAAAACGCCCAGCAATTGGCCGAACGTCTCGGCGGGGAAGTCGTGTTGCTACGGGCGGGGGAGGTGGCCAAAACCTTGATCCAGCACGCCGGCGAACGCCGCGCCAGCCTGGTGTTGGTGGGACAGTCACGGATGCGCTGGCGCCGTCGTTTATTCGGTGGAGGCCTGGCGGCGCGTTTGCTGCGCAATGCGCGCGGCTTGGAAATCAACGTGCTCGACAGTGACGATATTCCCGCGGCGCCGCGCTTGCCGCAGGTCCGCGGGCTGGTGTGGTTCGACTACTTTTTGGCAGTGGTGGCGACGGTGATTGCTGCCGGCGTGGCCTGGGCGGTGTCCAGTGTGTTGCCGTTGCCGAATATCTCGCTGGTGTTTCTTGCTGCCGTATTGCTGGTCGCGGTGCGCAGTAGCCTGGGGCCGTCCCTGGTCTGCGCGGCTTTATCATTTCTGACCTACGACTTCCTGTTTATTCCGCCGAATTTTTCCTTCTCCATCCAGCGTGAAGAAGATGTGCTGACCCTGCTGTTCTTCCTGCTGATGGCAGCGCTCACCGGCAACCTCGCGGCGCGTCAGCGTCGACAATTGCAGGCGTTGCGCGATACCCAGGAGGAAACCAGCGAGCTGCTTGACCTGTCACGCAAACTCACCGCCGCCACCGATCGCCAGGCCGTGGTCAGCGCGGCGGCCCATCACCTTGAAGGTTGGAACGACCTGGACCTGTGCCTGGTCAATCGCGATGGACAGGGTGGTTGGAAGATCGAAACCGGCGGCCCGCTGACCTTCAGCGAAGCCGAACGCGCCGCCGCCGATTGGGCCTGGCAACATGACCAACCCGCGGGCATGGGCACCGGCACGTTGCCGTTTGGGCGCTGGTGGTGGTGGCCGTTGTCGGGCGAGGAAGGTCCGCTGGGCTTGCTCGGTGTCAGTGCCAAACCGGGCCAGGCGTTGAGCGGTCAGCGCCGCCGCTTGCTAACTGCTCTGAGTCAGCCTCTGGCCCAGGCCCTGGCCCGTGCGCAGTTGGCGCAGGAGCTAGAATCCGCACGCCTGCACGGCGAAACCGAGCAACTGCGCAGTGCCTTGCTTGCGTCGGTGTCTCACGATTTGCGTACGCCGCTGACGTCCATGCGCGGCAGTATCGACAGCCTGCTGGCGTTGGGTGAAGCCATTCCCCTGGAGGACCGTCGCGAATTACTGGAAGGCACGCGTGATGAGGCCGAGCGTCTCGATCGCTATATCCAGAACCTGTTGGACATGACTCGCTTGGGCCATGGCGCCCTCAAGCTGGCGCGTGATTGGGTGTCGCCGGGCGATATCGTCGGCAGCGCCCTTGGCCGTTTGCGTGCGGTACTGGCGCCATTGCAGGTGAGCACCGAGGTGCCGCCTGAGCTGCCGTTGCTGTATGTGCATGCGGCGCTGATCGAACAGGCGCTGGTCAATGTGCTGGAGAACGCCGCACGCTTTTCACCCCCTCAGGGACGTTTGCAATTGAGTGCCGGCGTGTCGGATAAGCAACTGTTTTTCGCGGTAGCCGATGAGGGGCCGGGCATCCCCGAGGATGAGCGCGCGAAGATTTTCGATATGTTCTACACCGCTGCGCGCGGTGATCGGGGCGGGCAGGGCACCGGCCTGGGTTTGGCGATCTGCCAGGGGATGGTTGGGGCGCACGGTGGGCATATCAGCGTGGCCGATGGCATTGAAGGGCGCGGCACCTGCATCACCTTGTTCCTTCCATTGCCTGCACAGCCTGGCCTGGAGCCTGAGTCGTGAGCTACCCTCTTTTCTCCACGGATTTTGATGGGACACCATGAGCCAGACCGCGACGATTTTGGTCATTGATGACGAACCGCAGATCCGCAAGTTCCTGCGCATCAGCCTGGCCTCCCAGGGTTACAAAGTGATCGAGGCGGGCACCGGAAACGAAGGCTTGGCCCAGGCGGCCTTGAGCAAGCCGGACTTGCTGGTGCTCGACCTAGGCTTGCCGGACATGGACGGCCAGCAAGTGCTGCGTGAGTTTCGCGAGTGGTCGACGGTGCCGGTATTGGTGCTGTCGGTGCGCGCCAGCGAAGGGCAAAAGGTCCAAGCCCTCGACGGCGGCGCCAATGACTATGTGACCAAGCCTTTTGGAATCCAGGAGTTTCTCGCCAGGGTTCGCGCGCTCCTGCGCCAGGCGCCCGCAGGTGAGGCGCAGGAAGCGGCGTTGAGTTTCGGCCCGCTGACGGTCGATCTGGCCTATCGCCGTGTGCTGCTGGACGGTGTCGAAGTGGCGCTGACTCGAAAGGAATATGCCGTGTTGGCGCAGTTGGCGCGGCACTCAGGACGGGTGATCACCCAGCAGCAACTGCTCAAGGATATCTGGGGGCCGACCCATACCGAGGACAGTCACTACCTGAGGATTGTGGTGGGCCATCTGCGCCAGAAACTGGCGGATGATCCGACTCAGCCACGCTTTATCGTGACCGAGGCGGGGGTCGGGTATCGGTTGTTAGGCGGTTAGAGTCTGGCGCCTGTCGAAGCACTCAGGGCTGTTCACTTTCATAGCGGTCCAACGTATCGCTGGCAATTTCGCGCCCCAAAGCGATCAACTCCGGCGCCTTGTAGAACTCGAAAAACCGGCACACCCGCTTCGGCACGTTGATCAATACATCCGGCGGATAACCCGCAATTTTGTACTGAGCCAATGACGTCTGCATCACCTCAAAACTCTGGTTGATCAGGTCCAGCAACGACGCCGGCCCCACGTTATCAATGATGAACGAACCGGTCGCCGACTTCGGCGCCCCGGGTTTTTCCGGCGCAGCGGCGGGTTGTTGGGACTCGGGCTCAGCCGAATCCAGCCAAGGGTTGATCTCGGCCGCCTGGGCCTGCAACGCTTCCTGCTCCAGCTTCATTAACTGCTCGGCTTGCTTACGACGAAACGGCAGGTGCGAGCCGAGTGATTTCGCCAAGCTGTTGAAGCGGCTCTTGAACGCCGGCGGACGTTGGATCACCGGCAATTGGTAGTGTTTCTGGTTGGTGGCGTTGAGGTTGACTGCGATGATCAAGTCGCAATGGCTCGACACCACCGGCACGATAGGCAGTGGGTTAAGCAGGCCGCCGTCCACCAGCATGCGGTTACCTTGCATCACTGGGGTGAACAGGCTGGGAATTGCGGCCGAAGCGCGCATGGCCTGGTGCAGACAGCCTTCCTGAAACCAGATTTCCTGTTGGTTGGTGAGGTCGGTGGCCACGGCCGTGTAGGGAATGCGCAGCTCCTCGATATTGATCTCGCCGACGATCTTGCGGATCTGTCCGAAGACCTTCTCGCCACGAATCGCTCCCAGGCGAAAACTCACGTCCACCAGACGCAGCACGTCGAGGTAATCAAGGCTTTCAATCCAGTTTCGATACTCGTCCAGCTTGCCCGCGGCGTAGATCCCACCCACCACCGCGCCCATGGAACAGCCAGCGATACAGGCAATGTCATAGCCGCGCCGTTCGATTTCTTCGATCACCCCGATATGGGCGTAGCCCCGGGCTCCACCGGAGCCCAGCACCAAGGCAACACGTTTCTTCATGGTCCATATCCTTTGATCGGCAGGTCCTCACAATGCACCCATTGAGGGGGCCGCTTCAATCTTCGCTGAACTGCGTAATATTTTTCCAGAATAGCGAGTAGGCTCGGGTATGCTCTGGCAATAGGTACTATCGATTTCAGGCTAAGGACAAGGCACTTTTTGTTGTAGGCAACGTCTACAACCGTACGACTGTTTTTCTTTATTTTGAGGTGTCATTGATGAAAGCCTGGATGTGTGTGCCTGTGATTCTGTTGGCCCTGGCCGGTTGTGCCGGGAAAACCGCTTACCGCGATAGTTGCGGCGCGCAATTGGACGCTGCCTGGAAAGAACTGGACCTGGCCAAGGCCGAAGGGTTCGCCGGTACCGTCAGCTATTCCAAGGCGTTGTCCCTCTTGACCGGTGCGAAGACACAGCAACAGTTTGAAGCGTTTGAAGGCTGCTCCAACAAGGCTGAGAAGGCACGGTTCTATATTCGTGAGTCGCGCGCCGGGCGTTGAGCCATGGGCAGCAAGTAGGATTTTTCATCAAAAGGCGGGGGCAGGATGTCAGCGTTGGTTGATCAGTTAGTCGCTCAGGTCATTGGCCTGGAAGTAGGGTTGCTGAGCTGCCAGGCTCGCCTCGCCGCCGTCACCGACGATGAAGCGCTGCATGACTTGCGCACCACCGTGCGGCGCCTGCGCAGCCTGTTGCGACCCTTGCGTGGGTTGCCAGGCGTCGAACAGCTCGAATTGGCTGCCAGCACCGTTGGCCGATTGACCACCCCCCTGCGTGATCGTGAAGTGCTGGCTGCTTATCTGCATCAGCATGGTCATCACGAAGCGGCAGATCGGCGTCTGCGCCTACAGCCCGATGCGTATCGCCAGGTAGCGCAAAGTCCGGAGTTGGCGCACTTGCTGCAGATTCTGGATGCTTTCCCACGCTTTATTCGCGCCTCCCAACATCAGAAATTGCTCAAAGGCCTGCGCTCGCGCATCGAGAAGCGTCTGGCCAAGCAATGGAAAACCCTCGGTGAAGCCCTCAAGGATCCCGGCCATGATCGCCACCGTCTGCGTTTGTTGATCAAGCGCGTGCGTTATGCGGCCGAGGCGTATCCGGAACTGGACAAACTGCCCGCTAATGCCATGTCGCGCCTGAAGAAAGCCCAAGGTGTCCTGGGCGATTGGCATGACTGCTGGCAGTGGCTGGCCCAGGCTGAACATCAAGCGGATCTGCAACCGTGTGTGGCGGTATGGCACAAAACCATGGCTAAATCCGAGGGACAGGCGGATCGGGTGCTGGACAAGCTCAGCGCGGATTGTTTCTGAATCGGTCCGGTTTTTGGCCGGAATACGCGCTGTACCTCACCTGCACGATGGTTAAGATCCCTCATCTGTTTCCTTTGACCTGAGGTCGCCATGCGCTTTAGTGATTTGCTCGACGCTGCCCGTAGCCACCCGCTGGATGTCACCATCCCCGCTGAATGGGCCCAAGGTCGCGCGACGTTTGGCGGGCTGGTCGCCGCTTTGCAATACGAAGCACTGCGTGCCCAAGTGCCTGCGGATCGACCATTGCGGTCGTTGGCAATAACCTTCGTGGGGCCGGTGGCGCCCGATGTGCCCGCCAGTTATCAAGTCGAAGTGTTGCGCGAAGGCAAGGCAGTCAGTCAGTTGCTAGGCCGCGTCGTTCAGAACGGTGAAGTGGCGACCCTGGTGCAAGCCAGTTTTGGCGCATCCCGTGAGTCAGAGATAGATGTGGCAAGCGACGCGGCGCCGGTGTTCAAACACTGGGACGAGTGCCAGGAGTTGCCCTATATCAAGGGCGTGACGCCTGAATTTATGCGTCACTTGGCAATGCGCTGGAGCGTTGGCGGCCTGCCATTCACCGGTAATAAGTCCCGCGAAATGGGGGGCTGGGTTCGCTTGCGTGGGGATGTGAAAGAAGAGCCGTTGACCGAGGCGCATATCCTCGCCCTGGTCGACGCCTGGCCGCCGGCATTGCTGCCGCACCTGAAGAAACCGGCACCGGGCAGCACCCTGACCTGGACCATCGAATTCATCCAACCGTTGCAGGATCTGACCACCCTCGATTGGTGCCAGTACTGCGTCAACATCGAACACGCCCGCGACGGCTACGGCCATGCTGCCGCTGCGCTGTGGAGCCCTACTGGCGGATTGATTGCTATCAGCCGCCAGACTGTTGTGGTATTCGCTTAAGCATCAGTGCAGATGGCGCTGGCGCCAGGCGCGCCACCCGCCACTGCTTGACACAACGCGCGCAGAGGTCACGAACTGCTCAATTACCAGGCGCTCACCGCATGTTTGCGGTCACTGAACGGCTGACTCATCTGGGCTTCCAGGCTGTGACCATGACGCTGCAATGCCAGGCCGGCCAGAATGCCGACTACGCCAACGGCGAAACTGGCCAGGCTCAGACTAAAGGCCCCAGAAACGATCAACAGAAAGCCAACGATAAACAGCGGCACGGCGATCAGGTTCAAGGCCAGGTTCGTTGGGTGCTGGTGCTTCTGCGGGTAGCTATGCCATTGCCAGGCGCGGAGATTGGGATGACGTTTGCCCATGATGGTGATTCCTCTGTCCGTTGAAACAACATGGAGAGAGTTTAGGTGGGGGCGGGCGCGTGGGCGAATTGGGGCTCGCTATGGGGCTCATAGCCAGTCCTACAGTTTCAATTGCCCAATCGCCTTGCTCAACTCCCCTGCCAACGTCGCCAGTTCATTGCTGGTCGTTGCCGAATCCACGGTTTGGTGCACGGTGTTCTCGGTCACATCGCGGATACTGACCACTGCGCGGTTCATCTCTTCGGCCACATGGCTTTGCTGTTCGGCGGCAACGGCGATTTGAGTGTTGCTTTCACGCATCTGCGCCACGGCATCGGTGATTTCGGCGAGTGCGGCACCGGCTTCCTGGGCTTGTTGCACGCAGTCGTCGGCCTTGAACGAGCTTTCCTGCATAAAGTCCACCGCGTCGCGGGTACCGGCTTGCAGCGCTGAAACCATACGGGTGATCTCGTCGGTGGAGCTTTGCACGCGCTTGGCCAGATTGCGCACTTCGTCGGCGACGACTGCGAAGCCACGGCCCATTTCTCCAGCGCGGGCGGCTTCAATAGCGGCGTTGAGGGCGAGCAGGTTGGTCTGTTCGGTGATGCTGTGAATCACGCTGACCACACCGTTGATTTTCTGGCTGTCTTCAGCAAGCTTCTGGATCATTACGGCAGTTTGTTGCACGCCGCTGGAGAGTCCGGCAATCGAGTGTCTTACCCGAGTCACCACTTCCTGGCCGCTACCGGCGAGGGTGTCGGCGGATTGGGACAAATCTCGCGTGGCGCCAGCATGTTGGGCGATGTGGTAGACGGTGGCGGTCATCTCGTTGATGGCCGTGGCGGCTTGGTCGGTTTCGCTTTGCTGGCCGAGCATGCCGTGCTGCACCTCATTCATGCTGCTGGCCAGACGTGCAGCGCCTTCGTCCAGTTGCCGAGCGGTGCGCGCCACGGTGCTGACCACGCGCTGGTAGCCAGCCTGCATGGCATTGAACGCGCTGGCCATCTGGCCGACTTCATCCTTGCAGGCCAGGGGGACGCGGGCCGACAGGTCGCCGGTTTTCTCCACGTGCAGCATGACATCCTTGAGCGTGTTGAGCTGACTGAGCAGGAAGCGGATCAGCAGTTGCGAAGCGCCAAGCATCACAAGCATCAGGATTGCGACAGCCACAGCGTAATTAGCGAAGCGGTCGCTGAAGACGTGGCTCAAGCTTGGCGCGTAGGCAAGTACGCCAATGTATTGCCCATCCGGGCGGGCAATGACTTCAGCGCCTATCAATGGATTTTCACCAAACAGCGGCATGTGATTGAGTTCGACCCAGCCGGTGGTGGTGCTCAGGGCTGACAGATCCAAATCGCCCAACTGTGGGACTTGGCCTCGGGCAAACGTCAGCCAATGCGCGTCCTTGGGGAGCGGCTGGTTGGTTGGCCAGGCCCCCAGCAATCGGCCCTGGGCCTGCGCCGAAACCTGGGAGGCTGTGCTGCGCGCTTGTTGTTCGAGCTGCACGGCGTACAGCACCAGCAGCAGGGTGGTGATGAAGGCGACCGCGTTGACGGCCCAGAATTTGTACTTCAGCGAGATATTGCTAAGCCAGGCACCCATGGAAGGTTTTCTCTGATAGCGGAAACAGCATTGGCAAGGTGCCATTATTGTGCCGCTACTCAGAAAACCGGTTTTGACATGGGTCAATGCGCCGCATCAATCCAAGGTCGGCAACCCAAAAAAAGCGCGTGAACAGGCAGTGCTGTGGTCGGCCAAGTCTTGCGCGCTTTCGTTGCGGTGCAGGGCGACTTCGCGCAGTACTTCCGTCAGATAAGCCGGTTCGTTACGACCGTTTTTCGGCTTGGGACGCAGGGTGCGCGGCAGCAGGTAAGGCGCATCGCTTTCCAGCATCAGGCGGCCCCGGGGAATTTCTTTGACGAGTGGGTGCAGGTGCGTACCACGGCGCTCGTCGCATATCCAGCCGGTGATGCCAATGTGCAAATCGAGGTCGAGGTAGCTGAACAGCGCCGCCTGTTCGCCGGTGAAGCAATGCACTACGGCGGCGGGGAGGTGGTCGCGGTAGTCCTTGAGGATCTCCAGCAGGCGTTGGTTAGCGTCACGCTCATGGAGAAATACCGGGAGCTTTAGCTCGACGGCCAGGGCCAGGTGTTCTTCCAGGACTTTTTCCTGTTGCGGGCGCGGTGAGAAATCCCGGTTGAAATCCAGGCCGCATTCGCCCACGGCACGTACGCGGCTTTCGCTGAGTAAACCGCGCAAACGCTGGGCGCTGTCGCCGTTCCAGTCGCTGGCGGAGTGGGGGTGGATGCCTGCGGTGCTGAACAGGCGTTGGCCGCTTTCGTCGAGGTTGACGCACAGTTCCAGAGCCTGTTCGCTGCCGTCGACGCTGGTGCCGGTGAGTACCAATTGCTGCACGCCGGCGGCGTAGGCGCGGTCGAGAACGGCCTGGTGCTTGTCGTCGAAACTGGGGTTGGTCAGGTTGACGCCGATATCAATGAGTTGCATGGTGCTATCTCCGCCTGCGGCCGGAAAGCATATCAGAGCTGTAGATTTATAAGAAAAACGAAGAACTACAATGAGTTATAGCTGTCTTTGAACGTCGCAAGTGACATCGTGTTTGGCTGAACGTCCTGCACTGTGCCACCGTTGCACGCAAAGCCTGCGCATAAAGCGCTCTGTTTCTGACCTCCACCGCGTCGTTTTTCGCGAGCGCGTTGGCCAGTATTCTTTCCGGAGAGCGGATGATCCGACCCTCGGCGTTGCTTATGTTGTGCCTGGCGTTACTGTTGCCTTTGGCGGCGGTTGCGCGTCTGGACGGGCCGCTGGAAGTGACCAAGCCTGGCAAGGTCCGTGACTTGGCGGAGATTCGTTCAAGTCGCACCCTTCGGGTATTGGTCAACCAAAGTCGCAACAGTTCCGGCGAAGTGCAGGGCCAGGCCATAGGTGTTGAATACCACCGCCTACGCGCCTTCGAGCAATACCTCAACGGTCACGCCCGTGATGGCCAGGAAATAAACCTCAAGATAATCCCCAAGGCCAAGGATCAATTGCTCGGCGCGCTGGCCCGTGGTGAAGGCGATCTGGTTGCTCCTGGCGAGTTGCTTGATGTGAAGGCTGCTCACAAGATCAGCACCAGTAGCCCGATTGCCAGCGCGGTACCGTTGTGGCTGGTGGGGGTGAAGGGAGAGCGGCGTTTTACCAAGTTGGAGCAACTGTCAGGACGGACGCTGGCGCTGACCACTGGCAGTGCGGCAGCGGATGCCATCAGCCAGGTCAATCAGAAGCTGGCCCTGCACAAGCAGCCACCGGTGAAGGTGGAATGGGTGGACCCGACCCTGGCAGTGGAGGACGTTCTGGAAATGGTGCAGGCGGGGATTTTCCATCTCACCATTGTCGAGAAACCGATTGCCGAACGCTGGTCGAAGATCCTGCCCAAGTTGCGCTTCGACAAACAAGTCGTCATCAGCGAACCCGGCGATGAATACTGGTTTGTTCGCCAGGACGCTTCGATTCTGCGTGCAAGTATTGATCGATTTCTCAAGACCTATCGCACGCCTTCCGACCAGGACGTGGCGTTTCAACGTATTTATCGACGCCTCTACCAGGTGCGCAACCCACTGGCCCGCGCCGACCGCCAGCGCCTGGAAAAGCTGCGGCCAGTGCTGCAAAAACATGCCCGCGAGCAGGGCATGGACTGGCTTAACCTTGCAGCGCTGGCTTTCAAGGAATCCGCCTTCGATCCTGGCGCGCGCAACAGCGGTGGTCCTACCGGCTTGATGCAGATCACACCCTCAGCGGCCCAGCGGGTGGGCGTCAACAATATCGAAAGTCTCGACAGTAATGTGCAGGCGGGCGCGCGTTATCTGGCGTTGATCCGTCGCAAGTTCTTCGCCAGCCCCAAGCTCAACGAGCGTGAACGCATGGCTTTTGTACTCGCGGCCTACAACATGGGCCCGGAGCGCGTGCAGGGTATGCGCACCGAGGCCAGGCGCCGGGGATTGAACCCCAACCAATGGTTCTTCCAGGTGGAGCGCATTGCCATGGAACAGGTGGGAATGGGCGGCGTCAGCTATGTTAATAGCGTCAACAAGTACTTCTTGGCGTTCGATCGGGAGCGTGAGTCCCTGGAGCCGCCAGCACCGAAAATTGCCTCACGGAAGTAATCGATTTTATCGATATTAATCAGGTATTTTTTCGGCTTTTATCATTGTTTAAACTGATTAATATAGCGGCCAACCAACCCCTACTTCAAAAAGGATTTACTCCATGAGCCCAATGATCAAAAGCCTACTGTCCACTCGTGCCGGCTACGGTCTGACCATCCTGCGCATTGTTGTTGGCATCATCTTCGCCGCCCACGGTTCGCAAAAACTCTTCGGTTGGTTTGGCGGCTACGGCTTGGCGGGCACTGCCCAATGGATGGAAAGCATCGGCCTGGCGCCGGGTACCCTGATGGCGCTGCTGTCGGGTGGAACCGAGTTTTTCGCCGGCCTGGCCCTGATCATCGGTCTGCTGGTACGCCCTGCTGCGTTGGGCCTGACCATTCTGTCGGTGGTGGCGATCTTCTCGGTGCATATCCATAACGGTCTGTTCATGGCCAACAACGGTTACGAGTTCGCATTAGCCTTGTTGGGCGGGTCCGTGGCAGTGCTGCTGGAAGGTGCCGGCAAACTGTCTGCCGACCGTGCAATAGCCAACTGACCCCTCTACAACACCTGAAGAGGCCCGCCATGTGCGGGCCTTTTCGTTGCTCGGGATTCTTGACATCGGCCATCCGGCTTCTCTAGGATGCTGCCCATGCGCCGATTTAAACAGCTAATTGCGGGGCGCCACTGGGACTCGATGCAGCCCGACAGAAGCCTGTTCTCCCCTGAGGAAACAGCTTCGAAATACCGCTAAAGCGCTGGTTCGGTGTTGCCTCTCACCTGCCCGCAGACTTTTGAGGCAGAGACACGACACTATGAATGCACTACGCTCCCTGATACGCCTGGCTCCGATCACTGCGGACCTTACTCAACGCAATCCGAAAATCCTCTTGGGCGGTAAGCACCAGCCCACGCTGTTGCGTTACCTGGACGGCTGGCCACGTCGCACCGGGCGGCCTTCGGCTTTCCTGATCCAGTTTGTCGAAGATGGCGGTTCCCTGGCCCGTTTTGCGAGTAATAGCTTCGACCTGGCAGTTATCCAGGCGCCCAGTGCCAGCGACGCGGCTGAAGTGATTCGTCAACTCACACGTATTGCCCGGCAGGGGCTGATTGCCAGGCGTTGAGGGCTCAGGAGAGTCCGACACTCGCCTGTAATCGGCGCCGTTTATTCCTTACAAAAACCACCCAAGCGACTAGACAGAGCACGCCCGGGATTGCCAAGGTCACGAACAGCTTTATCGCGAGCTCCAGGCGATGCACCTCAGCGTGCGTCTGAGCCCTCAAAGCGTGTAATTCCATGGGTAAGCGCAGGCGCTCCTTGTTGAGCGCCACCAATTGGGGGGTGGTGTCCACTGCTTGGGAGCCGAGGGGGGCTGCCGGTGGGTTCAGCATTTGCCATTCCTGTTCCGTTCGTAACAGACGCCGTTCCAATTCAGTCGCCTTCTGCTCGTAGGCTTGTTCGGCGTTGTCGCGTATCCGCTCCATCATGTTCTTCGATCTGTCCATCGGTGCGCGCGGGCGGATATTGGCCAGTGAATCGCTTGCGGACAGGTTATCCAGCGTATTTAAGATAAAGATTGCGTTGCTGTCAGGCGCTGAGCTATTGATGTGATCCGTGAGCAAATCAGTGTCGGCCACTACCACCACATGGATCTGTGCCGCTTTTTGCAAACCTGCGGGCTGCTCCTTAATGCCATCGGGGAATGCTGAGTAGGCTGGCCCCTCTATACGAGCTGCAATCACATGGTGTTGCGCCCGAGTGGATGCGTTATCGGCCGTTGAGTCGATCTCATGTGCTGAGGTAAATCGGTTGGTTTCCAGCAACCTGGATTGCCCGGAGCTTTGCAGAAGCTGGGTGAGGGTGGTGCCGCTTTTTTTGCGATGAAAAAGCGCACCGCTGCTCGATACCGTCACAGTATTCAGTTTCCAAGTGCTGATGTCGTGCGTGTTCATTGCCTGCCGAGGCAGCTTCAATCTGCCCGGATACTGCACTGGGAGCTTACCCAGCTCAGGTGCCGCCGATTCCGCGTAGCGGTGGTCGATTAGAAACTTGTCTGCTGGCATCTCTACGCCCCAAGCGGAAAGCACCTCTGTCAAACGGGTATTGGCGGACGTGATGTTCGAACTTTGCTCAGGCATGGGGTCGATAAACATCATCGATTTACCGCCCCTCAACACAAATTGTTCAATCCCATACAACGATTGTTCGGGCAGCGCTTCAGGACGCACGACCATAAGCGTTTTGACGTGTTCCGGTATGCGCTCGGTGGTCGCCTCCAGATTGACCAGGTTGAAATGACGCTGCATTTCCGTCACCAACTGGCCTGCATAGTCTCCCATCGCTAAACCAGACAATAGTCCGATAACCGGGCGGTCTGGGTACTGCAACTTATAGATCAGATGGCTGATTTCATATTCGAGCAATGGCTCCCGGTCCAGGCTGAATGATTCAATACGTTGCGCTCCGTGGCCGGCTCGGGTGCCGATCAGCCCCAGAAATCCCGCCTGGTCGTCGAGACCGAAAAGCCTGGCTTTGTAGGCGTCTTCTGAAAAAGATCCGGGATCAATAAGGTGCAGATTGATCATACCCTTCGCTGCTTTTTCGTATTCCCGCAACCGGTCTTCTATGTGCTTGCCGTGGCGCTTTAGGGCGAAGCTTCGTTTCGGGTCGTTATTGGTATTGAAGTAATACAAGTCCAGTGGCGACTCAAGTGACGAAAGTAATTGTCTAGCGGGTGAGGAGAGGGTGTGGACCTTATGTCGCGAAAGATCCCATCGAATATCAGGAATTTTCGCTATCCAAACTAAGTTGAACGCTAGAAATAATAACAATATGACAGTGAGTGTAATGCCTGTGCGCAGAGTAGGTTGCATGGAGGGCTTTCCTTCTCAGCGGTGTCGGTAATTGAGGGTTACTGTCGTGGCTGTGAGGAAGGCGACTATTATACTAATGAAGTAAAGGATGTCGCGAAGCGTAAACTTTCCGTTGTCAATAGCGCTGAACCTTGAAAAAGGGCTTAGGGAGGCCAGGCTGTCTATTGCCCAGATGGGCGCCTGATGCTCTAGTGCATCAAGCAAATAAGAAAGAGCGCTGGAGGTGAGCAGCAAGCCTACTGTCAGTATGAAAAGGACAGTGCGCTGAGGCAGCAGTGTGAAAATAAACAATCCGACAGATAAATAACTGCCTGCCAGCAGCCAGCTAGACATAAATTGCGAGGCAATAATATTGTTGTCTGCATTACCCATGTAGTTGGCAATGATGACGAGGGGGAACGCCAACATCAGGGCCATGCCCACCACGGCCCAGGCTGCTAGAAATTTTCCAACAACCCATTCGTGCGTCGTGACGGGCACTGTTTTCATCAGGTCGAGAAAGCCTGCATTGGATTCGTCCGACCAAAGTTGCGTCGCGAGTGAAGGAATCAATAATAGATATAGCCAAGGGTGCAACTGGAAAAAAACCTGCAAGGTATTGATGTCGTGTTCAGGCCACGGACTCATGTGCAACCCGAGTGCCACGTAAAGCACTGAAAAAATGGCAACGCTCAGATAAGTGCCGGGTGTGCAGGCGTAGTGGAGAAGTTGACGCTTGAAAATGACTGGCAGCAGTTTCAAAGACGGGCCTCACGGCTCAGATGATGAACCACATCGCTCAGTCGACCGGGCTCTAGGTTCAGTGAGTTGATTTTCCATCGGCGATGGGCAATGAGTGCATTGATGTGGGGGTAGATGGTGTGTCCCGGCATGGCCAGGACGGTCACCGTACCGGGTGCATGCCGATGCTCTTCGATCCCTGCCACACCTGGCAGTACGGCTAGAGCCAACAAGTCCAACGGAGCGTCTGCGGCGAGGGTGACCGCCTGAAAATGACGGGAGTTGCGTTGCAAATCGGGCATTGGGGTGTCGGCCACCAGGCGATTGCCTGCGATAACCAGCGCGCGAGTACAGAACTCGGACAATTCATCGCAGTGGCGGGAGGCGACGATCACTGTTATGTCTTGTGTCAACGACTGGATGAGCGCCCTGAATTTGTGTTTTTGATCAGGTGTGAGCCCTTCAGTTGGCTCATCGAGTAACAGCAGCGTAGGGGTGTGCAAGATGGCTTGGGCGATGGCGACTTTGCGCTTAAGGCCGATCGACAGCGCATCAAGGGGCGCGTTGAGCACCGATGACAATTCCAATCGTGCAGCAGCCTGTTCAACCTTTGCGCGCTTTTCGGTGCCGCGAAGTCCGCGGATGGCTGCGATGTAGTCAAGGAACTCTTTAACCAGCATCGTCGGGTGACTGACACACTTGTTAATTTGGTAGCCGACTATCTTTTTTACTTTATGCGATTGGGTGGTTGTATCGATACCTTGGATGTTGATATGTCCGCTGAAGGGGAGTGTCGAGCCTGAGATTAAATCGAGAAGTGCTGTTTTAACTGTAGGATTTTCTCCGAATAGTCCCAGGCATTCATGTTTGCAGGCGCTAAATGAAAAATCGTTGATTATTGTTTTCTTGTTTAGATGTTTTATCAGGTTGGTTATTTTGATCATTTAGTCTGGTGCGCGCAGGGCGAAGATGTTGAAAAAGAATACGAGCAATAGTGGTTTTTGGGAACTCCGATAAGCATTAATAGGAAAAGTCCTACGTGCACGCTAGGCAGGTCGCTGGAACAATTGTTTTGTGTTTGTAATCTCTAACTGCCTAGTGTTTGTCTGGGAGTTGTAGAGATTTTCCGAATGTCTAATGAGACCTGATTATCATGATGCTTCTACGTACTCTTGTTCTTGAACGCGATGGCCAAGATACGCCGGTCAACGGGGCGTTGCTCTGTGGATTTGCTGTTGGTCAGATTGCCTCAAACTTTCTTGTTTATAGCTTGGATGAAGAGGTAGAGCCGGCGAGTTCAAGGGTCTATATCGCAACCCTGCGCAAAAAACTCGATCGGTATTTTCTGGATGGGGTAGAGTCCAAGGAAGACTTACAGGTGGCAATGCAAGTTTTTAAGCAGATTCTTACATCAGCGTCGGGTATTAAGACCGGCAGTGTTACCGACACTCAAGTTTCTTATCATTTTCTCGATTTGAAAGGGTGCAAACTGCCCCCTGCGAGGCCTGAAGAGCATCATTCGGTGACCATCAAGAAGGCCCTGGTGATGAAGGTGATCACCCTGGGAATGTCTGCTCCGGTGATGCCACCCATCGAAAGCGCTTCATTGATTGTGCCTTCCATTCGCTTCTCGTCGAAAATGAGTGCGCCTCCCAGGGACGCGGACCCAACCGAGCCTGCCCAGTTGCCCGTAAATGAACAGACGCCAGAAGAGCCAAGGCAGATGCCAATCAATGAACCGGTGACCGTGTTGCGGACTGCACCAGCCGTAATGAATGAGCCAGACGCTCCGGCGCAGCCAAAGCAACTGGCGCCAACAGACCGCTGCAACCTGTTCGAAGTGGACAGTACGCTGACCAACCTTGCTCGTGTCGCTCAGGAACTCACCCAACAAAAACTCGCTGCAATGGAACGCGAAACAGCCCTTGATCAATGGCAGGCCCGATTGCAGCAAGAGCAGAGTCAATTGGATGAAAGGACCCGCGAATTGGAACAGCGCACCACTCAGTTGCATGACCAATCGTTGGCCGTGAGTCAGCGGACCGAAGCCCTGAAAGTGATGACTTCGCAAGTGTCGGGTTTACGCCAGAGTTTGCGCGGTGTGCTGCTTGAGCTGGATCAGACCCTGGATGGTTAGACTGCCCTGGCTACTTTCCCGGGTTCATTTATCATCAACCCCAGCGAACCGACGTCAGGGAGTTATTGCCTGGCCTATCGGCATCTATGGACATTGCCTGGGGATGCATGCGTTTGAGTACCAAGCTGATTACCAAAGAAGGTCATGAGGCGCTGAAGAAAGAGCTGGATTATCTGTGGCGCGAAAAACGTCCAGATACCACGCGCAAGGTGACGTGGGCCGCCTCACTGGGGGATCGCAGTGAGAATGCCGACTACCAGTACAACAAGAAGCTGCTGCGAGAAATCGACCGACGGGTGCGTTACCTGCGCAAGCGTCTGGAAGACATGCGCGTGGTGGAGTACATGCCCGAGCAGGAAGGTAGGGTTTTTTTTGGTGCTTGGGTCGATATTGAAAACGAGCAGGGAGAGACCAAGCGTTTTCGCATAGTCGGCTATGACGAGATTTATGACCGGATGGATTACATTTCTATCGACTCACCGATGGCTCGTGCCTTGTTGCGCAAGGAGGTCGACGATGAGGCCATCGTGCAGACTCCCGGTGGCGAAGTGTGCTGGTGGATCACCGGGATCGAATATGTGAAATAGGCAATGATGGCCCGCAGTCTTTGAAGAGTGCGGGCCATCGGCGTTTCAGCCTTCGCGCAATACCGTCAGTGGGCTGGCATTCAACGCGCGGCGTGTGCCGAATACTCCTGCGGCACCGATCAGTACGGCGCCGATGATCGGCAGCAGCAACAGCCATGGGTGCGGGTGCCAGACCAGGTCAAAGGCATAATGGTACAGCACCCAGGTCACCAGTTCGGTACCCAATGCCGCCAACAAACCGCTGACGGCGCCCAGCAAGCCAAACTCGATACGCCGTGCCTTGACCAGCAACTTGCGTTCCGCGCCCAGCGCTCGTAGCAGTGCGCCTTGGCGGATGCGCTCGTCCAGCGTGGCCTGTAAACCGGAGAACAACACGGCCATCCCGGCAGCCAGTACAAACAACAGCACGTATTCCACCGCCAGGGTCACTTGGGCGAGGATGCTGCGCAATTGCTCCAGCAGGGCCTCAACCTGGAGGATCGTAACCGCCGGAAAGGCTCGCGACAGATCGACGATTTGTTGGTCATGCCCTGGCGCCAGGTAGAAGCTGGTCAGGTAGGTGGCCGGCAGGTCCTTCAACGTGCCGGGCTGAAAAATCATGAAGAAGTTCGGCTGGAAGTTATCCCAGTTGATGGTTCGCAGGCTGGTGACCCGCGCTTCACGATTTTCCCCGGCAATGGTGAACACCAGGTGATCGTTCAACTTGAGCTTGAGGCTTTCAGCAACTTTGGCTTCTACCGAGACGCCAGGAATATCCTCGGTGGGTCGTTGCGACCACCATGAGCCTGCAGTCAGCGTATTGCCCGGTGGCAGGTCGGCGGCCCAGGTCAGGCTCAGGTCGCGTTGTACTGCGCGGTCGCCGCTGGAGTCCTTGCTGACTATGTCCTGTACCGGGTCGCCATTAATGCTAATCAACCGGCCCGGCACCACGGGGTACAGCGGCGCTGATTGCGCCTGCACTTCCAGCAGGCGGGCGCTAAAGGC
This sequence comes from Pseudomonas sivasensis, assembly GCF_052938085.1. NCBI lineage: Bacteria > Pseudomonadati > Pseudomonadota > Gammaproteobacteria > Pseudomonadales > Pseudomonadaceae > Pseudomonas > Pseudomonas sivasensis. Next base: position 4,376,257 of record NZ_CP176442.1, on the reverse strand, counting down.
GTCCTTGTCGGCCGGCAGGATGTTCAGCGCAAAGTAGTTAGGCGCGTCCTTGGGCAACTGGTTTTGCCAAGTGTCCAGCAATTCGCCGCGCAGCAGGGCGATCAAACCCATGGACAATAAGATCAAGCCAAACGCCAGTGACTGGCCCGCCGCCGCCAATGGGTGGCGCAGCAGTTGGCCCAAGCCCAGGCGCCAGGGCAGGGAGGCGCGAGCCAGCAGGCGCCGCAGGCTTTGCAACAGCAGCAAAAGCAAGCCGCCGAGGACCAGCGCAGCCACCACGCCACCGCCCAGCAGGGCGAAGGTCAGCACCAGATCCAGGCTCAGGCGCCACATGATCAGGCCCAGTGCGAACAGCGCAGCGCCGTAAACCATCCAGGTGCTGGACGGAATTGGCAGCAGGTCGCGGCGCAACACCCGCAACGGCGGTACCCGACCGAGTGCTGCCAACGGCGGCAGAGCGAAACCGGCGAGAGCCACCAGCCCGGTGCCGATCCCGGCAACGGCCGGCAACAGTCCCCCGGGGGGAACATCCGCTGGCAGCAGGTCGTGCAGGAAATAGAACAAGCCGAACTGTGCCAGCCAACCGAGTAGGGCGCCGGCCAGGCTTGCGAGCAAACCCAGTACGGTCAGTTGCAGGCTGAACAGCAACATGGCTTCGCGTCGTGACAGTCCCAGGCAGCGCAGCAATGCACTGGCGTCGAAGCGTCGGGTGGCAAAGCGGTTGGCCGACAAAGCCACGGCCACGCCGGCCAGCAGCACGGCTACCAGGCTGGCCATGTTCAGGTAGCGCTCGGCTTTGCCCAAGGCGCCGCCAATCTGTTGATTGCCGTCGCGTGAGTCCTGCAGTCGCTGGTTGGCGGCCAGCCCCGGCTTGAGCAGGTCGCGATAGGTTTGCAGCACCGTGCTTTCCGGCGGCCCGCGCCATAATTCGCGGTAGCTGACGCGGCTGCCGGGTTGGACCACGCCGGTGGCGTCCAGGTCTGCCAGGTTGATCATCACCCTTGGCGTGAGGCTGTAGAAGTTGCCGGCGCGATCTGGTTCGTAGGTGAGTACGCGGGCCAGACGCAGGGTTTTCATGCCGACATCGACGCTGTCGCCGATTTTGAGGTCCAGTGCCGTCAGCAGCCGCGCCTCCACCCAGGCTTCGCCGGGTTTGGGGCCGCCGCCAGGGGTTTCATCGCCAAAGGGCGCAGCAGCGCTCTTCAGTTCGCCTCGCAGCGGATATTGCTCGTTGACCGCCTTGATACTGGAAAGCTGGATTCCGTTATCTGTGGCGATGACACTGGAGAACTCCACGACTCGCGCGTGATCCAGACCCAGTTCGGTCCCGGAGCGGATTTGCTCGGACCGGGCTGGTGAGCTTCCTTCAAGTACAAGGTCGGCGCCTAGGAACTCGGTGGCGCGCAACATCATGGCGCCGTTGAGACGTGCACCGAAGTAACCGATAGCAGTGCTGGCGGCCACGGCCACCAGCAGGGCAAAGAACAACACGCGCAATTCGCCAGCGCGGGCATCGCGCAGCAATTGACGCATGGCAAGGCTGAACAGGCGCAACAGCGGCAAACGTGCCATCAAGGCTCCAGGGGCGCGACCATCAGGCCGGCTTCAAGGCGGATCAGGCGTCGGCAACGGTGGGCCAGGCGCTCGTCGTGGGTGACCAGCACCAGGGTCGTGCCGCTCTCTTTATTGAGCTCGAACAGCAGGTCGCTGATGCGCTCGCCGGTGTGGCTGTCGAGGTTGCCGGTGGGTTCATCGGCAAACAGCACGTCCGGTTCGGCGGCAAAGGCGCGGGCAATGGCTACACGCTGCTGCTCGCCACCGGAAAGTTGGCGTGGCGAGTGTGTGAGGCGCTGGCCGAGGCCCACGCGTTCCAGCAGGTGTTTGGCGCGCTCACGGGCGTCTTTGCGGCCATCCAGCTCCAGCGGCAGCATGACGTTCTCCAGCGCGTTGAGGCTGTCGAGCAGTTGGAACGACTGGAACACAAAGCCTACGTGTTCGGCGCGGATGCGTGCGCGCTGGTCTTCGTCGAGGCGGCTGAGGGCTTGTCCGGCGAGTGTGACTTCGCCGCTGCTGGGCAGGTCGAGTCCGGCCAGCAGGCCGAGGAGGGTGGATTTACCGGAGCCGGAGCTGCCGACGATAGCCAGGCTATCGCCCTTGTTCAGTTCGAGGCTCAGTTCGTGCAGGATAGTCAGTTCACCTTCCGCGCAGGGAACCACTTTGCTAAGGTTCCGCGCGGTGAGAATGCTTGCGCCCATGGAGAATCCGATGCGAATGTGGTTTTTGAGTGCTGGCCTGGCCTTGATGTGCATGGCCCAGAACGCAGCGGCGGGTACAGTCCTGATCGTTGGCGATAGTATCAGTGCCGGTTTCGGCCTGGATACACGCAAAGGGTGGGTTGCCTTGTTGGAGCAACGGCTCAAGAAGGAAGGTTTCGACGATAAAGTGGTCAACGCCTCCATCAGTGGTGATACCAGTGCTGGAGGTCTCGCGCGGCTGCCGGCGGCCCTTGCAGAGCATAAGCCTGAGGTAGTGATTATCGAACTGGGTGGCAATGACGGCCTGCGCGGTATGCCCCCTACGCAATTGCAACAAAATCTTGCGTCGATGATTCAGAAGTCCCAGGACAGCGGCGCGAAGGTGCTGTTGCTGGGCATGCAGATTCCACCTAACTATGGGAAGCGTTATGTCGACGCCTTCGCCAAAGTATTTGCCGATGTCGCCCAGCAGAAAAAGGTGCCTTTGGTACCATTTTTCCTTGAAGGAATCGGCGGCAATTCGCAATTGATGCAGGCTGACGGGCTGCACCCGGCTGTCGCTGCTCAGGGCAAGTTGCTGGAAAATGTCTGGCCGACGCTAAAACCGCTGCTATGACGCTTTTCTACTGGCAGGCTTTCGGCTAAGGTGGCGCCCCCCCGATCTGGAGCCCCCGATGTCGCGTCCTGCCTGGTCACTGTTTAACTACCAACTGATCGAGCCGGACGAGCAGTTGGATCTCTTCGCCTGCCAGGAAGTGCGGGTGCATTTAGTGGCGCGTCAATTGGAACTGGGCGGCTCCATTGATCGCACGCTGTGCGGCACGTTACTGCCAGCGCAGCCACGTTGGTCGCGGGTTGATCGCTCGATTTTCCAGGACCAGCGCCTTTGCCCCTTGTGCCGGGCCATCTTGGAGTCCCAAAAGCGCGGCACACCGCCGATCTGGCCTGAGCTGCGTTTCGAACTCTAGGGGCCGCGACACGCTTGCAGCTAGAAGCTCACATCACGTATACAATCGATTTTTACCTACACGTCGTTCTGCGAAGGATTTTCCGGATGTTGTCGCGCCTTTCCGTCGTCACCTGCTGCCTGTCTCTCGCTGCACTCTGTGCGGCGGGTTCCGCATCTGCTTTGCAGTTGCCCTTGCCACCTCCGGGTGAAGACATCGTCGGCCAGGTCCAGGTGATCAAGGCCAAGTACGAAGACACCTTTGCCGACCTGGGCACCACTTACGACCTGGGCTATTCGGAAATGGTCGCGGCCAACCCAGGTGTTGATGCCTGGTTGCCGGGAGCGGGCACCGAGATCGTGCTGCCGACGCGTTTTATCCTGCCGCCGGGGCCTCGTGAGGGCATCGTGATCAACCTGGCGGAATACCGGCTCTATTATTTCCCCAAGGGCCAGAACGTGGTCTACACCTTCCCGTTGGGGATTGGTCGTGAGGGCTGGGGCTCGCCCATTGCCCACACCAGTATTATCGCCAAGACGCCGAACCCGACATGGACGCCGCCGGCTTCGATCAAGGCCGAACACGCCGCCAACGGTGATCCTTTGCCTAACGTGGTGCCTGCCGGCCCAGATAATCCGCTGGGCCCGTTCAAGTTCACCCTGGGCACACCGGGTTACCTGATCCACGGCTCCAACATGAAGTTCGGTATTGGCACACGTACCAGTCATGGCTGTTTCCGCATGTTCAACAATAATGTGCTGGAGATGGCGGGCATGGTGCCGGTAGGTACGTCGGTGCGCATCATCAACGATGCCTACAAGTTCGGCAGCAGCGGCGGCAAGGTCTATCTGGAAGCGCATACGCCTTTGAATGATGATGGAACGCCATCGGTGGTCGACAAGCACACGGCGGTGATCAACGCTTTGCTCAAGCGTGAAGACTTGGCCAATAACCTGCGGGTCAATTGGGATCAGGTGCGTGATGTGGTGGCCGCGGAAGATGGTTTGCCGACTGAAATCGGCGTGCCAGGTGGGGCGCCTATAGCGTCCAGCTCGCTGATCGATCTTCAGCAGTAACTCTGCTCGATCAAAAGCCCGCCCACAGCCTTGCGCTGCGGCGGGCTTTTTATTGCCTGCGTTCAGGTGCGAATCGCAGACAATAAAAAAGCCGATCCATAAATGGATCGGCTTGATAACAATCCCGAGGGATTATTACTTGCGGCTAGCTTTTTCAAGCATACGCAGAGCGCGCTCGTTAGCTTCGTCAGCAGTCTGTTGTGCTTTTTGAGCAGCAGCCAGAGCTTCATCAGCTTTACGGTAGGCTTCGTCTGCACGGGCCTGGGAGCGAGCTGCTGCGTCTTCAGTTGCAGTCAGACGAGCTTCGGTTTCTTTGGAGACGCTGCTGCAACCGGTAGCCAGAACTGCGGCCAGAGCCAGAGCAGAGAATTTCAGAACGTTGTTCATCGTGTTCCCCTTCAAGGACTTTCTATTAAATGGCTACTTTCTCAGAGTGAGCTAATAGCCGGCGTACATACTACCCATTACTTGTAGTAAGTAAACTGACGTAGCGCAAGAAGCAAAAAAAATTCTCGCACCTAATCTATTTTGGCTAATCTTTTGGAGGTTTGTATAAAAACCGTCCAATTTTTTTCATACGGGTGAAGATTGGATCCAGGCTGAAAGGGCCGGCCTGCATGCGTTAAGCTTTGTATATAGATGAAAATTTATATATTCGGGCCGACACTTACGTTGCGTTTGGCGTTGCTTGGCCGGGCATCTTTTACTCATGTAGAGGTGACTTTAAGAGCGCCTGTTCGTCTCAAGGTTCAACTGCCGGCAATGTTCAGGCTTTCGACCAGTGTTTGGTCGAGGCCCCTTCTATATCCACCAGCAGCAGGGGATGACGAGTGCGCCTTGAGCAATTTCAGGATTGGTGCCTACTATTCCCTACGTGCTGGTTGTTAGCGCTCAAGGTTTTCTCGTTGTCGAAACCGGCACGGGGTGGCGTAGATGTTCCTTCGCCGGAAAAACATCGGTAAGGTAGGGGTCAGAATTCAAGACCCGCGAGGAGTAGTGATGAGCGAGGCGTTGTCCATCCACCATGACCAGGCTGGTCATCAGTTCGAGACCAATGTGGACGGTCATCGTGCCTATCTGACCTATATGGACCTCGGGAAGCAGACCCTGGATATCTATCGGACCTTCGTGCCCAACGCACTGCGGGGCCGCGGCATTGCGGCGGCGTTGACCGAAGAGGCCTTAAAGTTTGCCGAAGAGGCTGGCTACACGGTGATCCCTTCCTGCTCCTATGTCGAACGCTACATGGAGCGCCACCAGCGTCATGCCGCGAAGCTCTGAGTGATCAGCAGACAATAAAAAACGCCGGGCTTAGCCCGGCGTTTTTGTGTGTGCAGTTGCGGTTCAGGTGCGTTTGCGTGTCGGCAATACGTCCTTGAGCTTGGCGTGCATGCTGCGCAGGGTGTTTTCGGTGGCGGCCCAGTCGATGCAGGCATCGGTGATCGACACGCCGTACTGCAAGTCGGCCAGGTCTTTTGGAATCGCCTGGCATCCCCAGTTCAAATGGCTCTCGACCATCAGGCCGATGATCGACTGATTGCCTTCGAGGATCTGGTTGGCAACGTTTTCCATCACCAACGGCTGTAGGGCCGGATCCTTGTTGGAGTTGGCGTGGCTGCAATCGACCATAATGTTTGGCTTGATCTTGGCCTTGTTCAACGCTTGCTCGCACAACGCAACGCTGACTGAATCATAGTTGGGCTTGCCGTTGCCACCGCGCAGTACCACGTGACCGTAGGCATTGCCCTTGGTAGTGACGATGGAGACGCCGCCTTCCTGGTTGATACCCAGGAAACGGTGGGGGCTGGAAACTGATTGCAGCGCGTTGATCGCTACAGTCAGGCCGCCGTCGGTGCCGTTCTTGAAGCCCACGGCCGATGACAGACCGGACGCCATTTCACGGTGGGTCTGGGACTCGGTGGTACGCGCGCCGATGGCCGACCAGCTGATCAGGTCCTGCAGGTATTGCGGGGAGATCGGGTCAAGCGCTTCGGTGGCAGTGGGCAGGCCCATTTCGGCCAAGTCCAGCAGCAACTGACGACCAATGTGCAAACCGTCCTGGATCTTGAACGAGTCGTCCAGGTACGGGTCGTTGATCAAGCCTTTCCAGCCGACGGTGGTACGCGGCTTTTCGAAATAGACGCGCATCACCAAGTACAAGGTGTCGGACACTTCTGCCGCCAGTACCTTGAGGCGCTCAGCATATTCGTGTGCGGCCTTGAGGTCATGGATCGAGCATGGGCCGATTACCACAAAGAGGCGGTGGTCGGTGCCGTCGAGAATCTCACGGATGACTTCGCGACCCTTGGTGACGGTCTGCAGGGCAGCGTCGCTCAGGGGGATTTCGCGCTTGAGCTGATCGGGCGTGATCAGCGTCTCGTTGGATTCGACGTTTAGGTCATTGATCGGTAAATCAGCCATCGTGTTACTCGTCAGGGTCACGGGTGCCGGCCGCCAGCTATCCCCGTGCGGCGGAGCACAGCATGATTTGGATGCAGGGGGGAGGAACCTTAGCGCGTAACACGGGCCCGCGACAATGGGCAAAGCCCCCTTTAATCCCCTGCTGGCCGCACAAACGCCTCATGGGAGAAGTCACTGGCGTGTCGCGCCACCCACTCGCGGGCCAGGGCTTCGACTTTCGCAGGGCTAGGCTCAGCATCTTCGTGCTGGCGGCAGTAGCGCTCTATCCGGCATGCTTGTTCGCCCATGCGCGCACCGAACAACGCAGGTTCATCGGTAAACGAAATGCCGACGCGGTAGCCGTTTTCCACCTTGCGACACCACGCCACGTATCCTGGGTAGCGGGCGGTGGCACCCAGGGATGGAATGTGCAGGTCAACGGCCGTGCCCTGGCGCCAGGCGCGCGGCCAATTGCAGGCAATGCCACCCAGGCCGTTAGAGAGCAGGCGTTGGCGGGGTATGGCGGGAGAGGGGCGTTGGATTAACTCGACAGCGACATCATCAGGGTGAGGTAAAAAACGACCCATGTACACGGACTCCGAGCACCGTCCTGTAGACGGCGGTGGCAGCAGTATAGTGAAGGAACTGGAATTGACCGACCTGGATATTGACCAGCAATTGCTGGGATTGCCAGGGATTTCGCTCGTGGTGTTCACCAGCGTAGGATGCTCCAGCTGCCGTTGGGCGCGCCAGCAACTGCCAGGGTGGCACTTGCCGGTGGACCGTGTGTGCTGGGTGGATGCCGGGCACAACGGTGGCGCGGTTGAACGCTATCAGATCTTTCATTTGCCCGCGTTGTTCGTCGTGTGCGAGGGTCAATTCCTCGGACAATTACAGACACGTCTTACATCTGCCGACCTTGCCGACGCGATCAATCAAGCGTTGATCCGTACTCCAGAGGATTTGCCATGACAGTACAGTCGCCACGCGTTGGCATTATCGGAACCGGTGCCATCGGGGGATTCTACGGTGTGATGCTGGCGCGCGCCGGGTTCGATGTGCACTTTCTGCTGCGCAGCGAATATGCCGCGGTCAGCGAGCACGGCTTGCACATCAACAGCACGGTGCACGGCAAGTTGCACCTGTACCCGGTTCAGGCCTACGCGCGCGCCGCCGATATGCCGCCGTGTGACTGGTTGCTGGTGGGCACCAAGTCCACGGGCAATGTTGAGTTGGCGCCGACCATTGCCCAAATCGCGGCGCCGGATGCCAAAGTGGTGCTGCTTCAAAACGGCCTGGATGTAGAAGACAGCCTGCGAGAACACCTGCCGCTGTCGCTGCATCTGCTCGGCGGCCTGTGCTATATCGGCGTGCACCGTTCTGGTCCGGGTGTGGTTGAGCATCAAGCCTTGGGCCGGGTCAATCTGGGCTATCACAGCGGTTCTGCTGCTAACGATGAGGTTCGTCAGAAAGCAATTGTCGAGGCAGGCGCCGCGTTGTTTCATAAGGCTGGTATCGAGTCCCAGGCCATGGCCAATGTGCATCAGGCGCGCTGGCACAAGCTGGTGTGGAACGTGCCTTACAACGGCCTTTCGGTAGTGTTGGGGACTGGCACCACGGCCCTGATGGCCGACGAATCCAGTCGCCAACTGATCCAGGCGCTGATGGCCGAAGTGGTGCAGGGTGCCCACGCCTGTGGTCAGGAAATCCCCAAGAGTTACGCTGAGCAGATGTTTGCTATGACCGAAACCATGGACGATTACTTGCCGAGCATGTACCACGACCACGTACATAAGCGCCCGCTGGAGCTGGAGGCCATTTATGCTCGCCCTCTGGCAGCCGCCAAAGCCGCGGGCTGCGAATTACCGCGTATGCAGGCGCTGTATCAGGCCTTGAGTTTTATTGATCGGCATAACCGCTGATTCGGGAGGGGGGAAATGCATGGCGAAGGGATTAGGCGACAAACTGGTGCTGGCGATTTCGTCGCGGGCCTTGTTCGACCTGAGCGACAGCCACAAGGTCTATCTCGCTCAAGGGGTGGAGGCCTACCGCAAATACCAGATCGAACACGAGGAAGAAATCCTTGAGCCCGGCGACGCCTTCCCTCTGGTCAAAAAGCTGTTGAGCCTCAACGCCAGTCTGGGTCGTGCCCGGGTTGAAGTGGTGCTCGTATCGCGCAACAGTGCCGACACTGGCCTGCGCGTATTTAACTCTATTCAGCACTACGGCCTGGATATTTCCCGCGCCGCTTTCGTAGGAGGGCGTAGCCCTTATCCTTATTTGGCCGCCTTTGGTTGCCATCTGTTTCTTTCGACCCATGCTGAGGATGTGCGCAGTGCCCTTGATGCCGGCTTTGCAGCGGCGACGATTTTGTCAGGCGGCCCGAGACGGGCTTCCAGCGAGGAACTGCACATCGCCTTTGACGGCGACGCGGTGTTGTTTTCCGATGAGTCGGAGCGCGTGTACCAGGCCGGCGGGTTAGCTGCGTTCCAGGCCAGCGAGCGCGAATCGGCGCGCCAGCCCTTGCACGGCGGTCCGTTCAAGGGGTTTCTGGCCGCGCTGAACGTATTGCAGCGTGAGTTTCCTGAAGAGGCCTGTCCGATCCGCACAGCTTTGGTAACCGCCCGTTCGGCGCCGTCTCACGAGCGGGTGATTCGCACGTTGCGTGAGTGGGATATTCGCTTGGACGAATCCTTGTTTCTTGGCGGTCTGGAGAAGTCCGCGTTTCTGGAAGCGTTTGCCGCTGATGTATTTTTCGATGACCAAGCCGGTCATTGCGAGAAAGCCAGGGAGGTGGTGGCCACGGGGCACGTGCCCCATGGCATCAGTAATGAGGTGAGGATTCAGGCCGAGAGTTAGGGCCGCTGCTAAGCTCATTCAATCTCCTCCACCCTGGCAGTCCAGGAGGTTTTATGATTCGTTCGATGCTGTACGCCACGGACCTCGGTCTGTACGCGCCCTATGTGATGCAGCATGCACTGGCGCTGGCGCGAACGTTCAAGGCTGACCTGTATGTGATTCACGCGGTCGAGCCTATTGGGTTGTTCGCCGAATCGGTGCTGCAGAGCTACCTTGATGAAGCGGCGTTGAGTGAATGGCAGACCCAAGGGCTTAGCACGGTGATGGCGACCATCGAGCAGCGGGTGCTCGACAGTTTCCGCGAGGAGTTGGGGGAGGGTGAGCAGGACTTGAAGTTGATCCGCTCGGTACGTGTGATTCAGGGGGACCCGTGCGAGGTGATTCTCGACCAACTGCGCAAGCTGTCCGTCGACCTGTTGATCGTCGGTAGCCACAGCCATGCAACCGGCACGACAGCGCCGCTTGGGCGTACCGCGGCACGGGTGCTGCAGCTGTCTACGGTGCCGGTTTACTTGGTGCCGTCCTTACAAGGTCGACGCATTGATGACGTATGACCGGTAGAAAACGATAAAAAGTTCTAGATTTATCCGTCTAACCTTTAATATAGTTATATACCGTCGCTGATACCCGTGGCGTCTATCTGCTTTGAGGGACACATATGAAGCTTCAACAACTGCGCTACATCTGGGAAGTGGCGCACCACGACCTCAACGTTTCCGCTACCGCTCAAAGCCTGTACACCTCGCAACCCGGTATCAGCAAGCAGATACGCCTGCTCGAAGACGAGCTGGGCGTCGAAGTGTTCGCGCGCAGCGGCAAGCATCTAACTCGTGTCACCCCGGCTGGTGAGCGCATCATCACTACTGCCGGCGAGATCCTGCGTAAAGTCGAAAGCATCAAGCAGATCGCTCAGGAATTTTCCAACGAGAAAAAAGGCACTCTATCGATCGCCACCACCCACACCCAGGCGCGTTATGCATTGCCTCCGGTGATCCGCGATTTCATCAAGCAATACCCGGACGTGGCCTTGCACATGCACCAGGGCTCGCCGATGCAAATCGCCGAGATGGCTGCTGATGGCACCGTCGATTTTGCCATCGCCACCGAAGCCCTGGAGCTGTTCGGTGACCTGGTGATGATGCCGTGCTACCGCTGGAACCGTTGCGTTGTGGTACCGCAGGGGCACCCGTTGGCCAAACTGCCGAAGCTGACCCTCGAAGCCCTGGCTGAATACCCGATCGTGACCTACGTGTTCGGTTTCACTGGCCGCTCCAAGCTCGACGAAGCTTTCAGCCATCGCGGCCTCACACCGAAAGTGGTGTTCACCGCCGCCGACGCCGACGTGATCAAGACTTACGTGCGTCTGGGCCTAGGCGTGGGTATCGTCGCCAAGATGGCCGTCGACACCAACCTCGACAAAGACCTGGTGGTTCTCGACGCCAGCGAGTTGTTCGAATCCAGCGTGACCAAGATCGGCTTCCGGCGTGGCACGTTCCTGCGTGGGTTCATGTGCGACTTCATCGAGAAGTTTGCGCCGCACCTGACCCGCGAAGTGATGGCCAAGGCGATCCAGTGCCATAACAAACAGGAACTGGAAGAGCTGTTCGACGGCGTTGAATTGCCCGTCCACTGAGTGGTTTATCGGGCCTCGGTAACCGTAAACAGTTGCCGGGCGCCTGCCACCAGAATCTCTACCTCATCGCCTTCGAACTTTCCCAGCAGGCTTTTGCCCATGGGCGAGCGCGGGGTGATGACAGTCACCGGTTGCCCGACCACATCCACCTTCAAGCCTGCAGCATCAGGCGCCAGGAATAGCCATTGCTGGCGACTGTTCTCGTCCTCCAGGCCCAATAGCGCGCCGACTTCTATGCCTCGTTGATCATCGTAGGCACGCAACTGCAGGTTCTGGCACAGCGCGAGCGCTTGCTTGATTTCCTCGACCCGTTTGGCCTGCCCGGCCGCGAGATACGAAGCCTCCAACCCCAGGGTGTCGTATTTGTTTTCCGCGATGTTCTCTTCGTGAGTCGCAGTTTCGTAGGCGGTCTGCGCGGCGCGCTGGGCGATATCGAGATCGACAGTGAGTTTTTCCAGGATCAACTGGAGGACGGCGTGCTTATTCATGGTTGTGCTTGATCATTCGCAGAATTGCAGGACATTGGCCCGGCTCTTTTCATTGGGCGCGTTCTGGTCCTGTTGCAGCCAGAACTGGCATTTGGGGTTGGACAGGTTACGTGCGTTGTTACGTGCCTGGTCCAGGGCTTGTTGCTGTTCCTGCTTGTGCAGGTTCTGCTGGTACTGCTCGAACATACGGTTGGGGGGTTCAGGCGCGACAACGGTCGGCTTGCCTAATTGCTGGACTGCCTGCGCCACCGGCGCAAGGCTTTGCGGGAACAGGTAGCTCGACGCCAGCCAGGTGGTCAGCGCAATGGCGATAAACCCCAGCCATACACCCACGGCGATAGCGATGCACAGCTTGAGCAGCGACAACGATTGATCCGACATGATGGCCTCCTGGCGGGCATTTGCGGCGTAGCGGCGATTGTCGCACAGCCACTGTGCAGAATAATCGCGATCAAGCCTTCTGCATCGGCGCATTTATGCGGACAATCGAGCCTTTGAGCGTTGGAGCCCGGAATGAAAGCCCGCTGGGATATTTTTTGCAGCGTTGTCGATAACTTCGGCGACATCGGCGTGACTTGGCGGCTGGCCCGGCAATTGGTGGTGGAGCATGGCTGCGAGGTGCGCTTGTGGGTTGATGACCTGCGGGCCTTCGAACGCATGTGCCCCGAGGTGGATGTGCAGCGGGAGCAACAGTGGCAGGAGGGCGTTGATGTACACCACTGGCCAGCCCAATGGTCGCCAACTCCTGCCGGAGATGTGGTGATTGCCGCTTTCGCCTGCCAGTTACCGCCTGAGTATATGGAAGCCATGGCCGAGCGTGAGCGCACGCCGTTGTGGATGAACCTGGATTACCTCAGTGCCGAGGACTGGGTGGTGGGCTGCCATCGCCTGCCGTCGGTGAAGTTCAAGGGAGTACAGAAGTACTTCTTTTTCCCCGGCTTCCGACCTGGTACTGGCGGTTTGCTCCGTGAGGCGGGGTTGCTGGAAAAACGTCACGCGTTTCAACTGGATGTCGCTGCGCAGCGACAATTCCTGCAAACCTTGGGTGTGATTCCGCATGATGGTGCGCGGCTGTTCTCACTGTTTGCCTACGAAAACGCTGGTCTCGCCGGATGGCTGGACGTCTTATCGACGGACGGGCGTGCCACTCATCTACTGGTGCCGGAGGGCCGCATCCTCGGTGACGTACAGCGCTGGCTCGGTGTAGGAGGGCTCGTCGCGGGCGATATTCATCAACGTAAGTCTCTGACCGTGCAGGTGCTGCCGTTCGTGCGTCAGGAGCAATATGACCACCTGCTGTGGTGCTGTGACTTTAACGCAGTGCGCGGTGAAGACTCGTTCGTCCGCGCCCAATGGGCGGGGCGCCCGTTGCTGTGGCACATCTACCGCCAGGACGAAGACATACACCTCGACAAGCTAGATGCCTTCCTGGATTTGTACACCGCGGCCTTATCACCGGCCGCGAAGGCGGCATTGGTCGCGCTTTGGCAGGCTTGGAACACCGAGGGTGACATGGCACAGCCGTGGAAAAAATTGTTGGAGCACTGGCCGGAAGTCACTCAACACGCCGAAACGTGGTGTCTGGAACAGGGCTTGCAGGCTGATCTTGCGACGGCGCTGGTACAGTTTTATGAAAGTTGGATATGATACGCCACCTTGATTTTTGTAAATCCCATCCAAATTTCGGATATATGCAATGAAAACTGGTAAAGAACTGAAACCCGGTACAGTGATCCGTCTCGAAAACGACCCTTGGCTGGTTCAGAAAGCTGAGTTCACCAAGTCTGGTCGTAACAGCGCAATCATGAAGACCAAGCTGAAGAACCTGCTGACCGGTTACAAGACCGAGATCGTCTACAGCGCCGATGACAAACTGGACGACGTAATCCTCGACCGCAAAGAAGCGACCCTGTCCTTCATCAGCGGCGACACCTACACGTTCATGGACACCACTGACTACACCATGTACGAGCTGAACGCTGAAGACATCGAAGCCGTTCTGCCGTTCGTGGAAGAAGGTATGGAAGACATCTGCGAAGCGATCTTCTTCGAAGAGCGTTTGGTTTCCGTTGAACTGCCAACCACTATCGTGCGTAAAGTTGCCTACACCGAAGGTTCCGCTCGCGGCGACACTTCGGGCAAGGTGATGAAGCCTGCCAAGCTGGCTAACGGTACCGAGCTGCAAGTAGCTGATTTCATCGAAATCGACGACCTGATCGAGATCGACACCCGCGAAGGCGGTTCGTACAAAGGCCGCGCCAAGAAGTAATTCTGGCTCCGCCCATAAAAAAACCCGACTTCACGTCGGGTTTTTTTATGGGCGGGTGTTTTTCATACGGTTACATGCAGGCGCACATCGACGTTGCCACGGGTGGCGTTGGAGTACGGGCAGACTTGGTGAGCCGCATCGACCAGGCTTTGCGCGTCATCCTGGGCCAGGCCTGGCAGGCTGATGTGCAGGTCGATGTCCAAGCCGAAACCGCCGGGGATCTGGCCGATGCCTACGTGGGCAGTGATCGAGGCGTCGTCCGGGATTTTGCGTTTGGTCTGGCTGGCAACGAATTTCAGCGCGCCGATAAAGCAGGCCGAGTAGCCAGCAGCGAACAGTTGTTCCGGGTTAGTGGCTTGGCCACCGGCGCCGCCCAGCTCTTTAGGCGTGGAGAGCTTAACGTCGAGAATGTTATCGCTGGAAACAGCGCGACCATCACGTCCGCCGGTGGCGGTGGCTACTGCGGTGTAGAGAGTTTGCATGGTGTCGTCCTCGGTCTAATGTTTCGCAAAATATTTGCGCGCTAATTAGTTTGTGGGGCAAATGTATAGCGCTAATATTTGGTGCGCAAGATAATTTTTGAAATGTTTTCCGGGGAGTGCTGCAAGTCAATGCGTGAGGGTGGCTAAACGGCGCCTTGCAGGTTACTGCGCAACGCAATCAGATCAGCTTGCAGCTTGCGCAACTGCTCCAATTCCAAACCGCTGGCCCCGAGGATGCACTGCGGAATACCCATTGCCTTGTCCTGCAAGGCACGTCCCGCGGCAGTCAATTCCACCACCACCACCCGTTCATCTTCGCGGCTGCGGGTGCGGCTGAGAAGGCCTTCGGCCTCCAGGCGCTTGAGCAGTGGCGTCAGTGAGCCAGGGTCCGTCAGCAGGCGGCTGCTGATTTCGCCGACAGTCAAACCGTCCTCTTCCCACAGCACCATCATGGCTAAGTACTGCGGGTACGTCAGGCCGAGAGCTTGCAGCAGAGGCTTGTAGACCTTGGTCATAAGCAATGAAGTGGAGTGCAAGGCGAAACACAGCTGGTTATTCAGCATCAGGGATTCGCACGGATCAGGGTTTTTGCTCATGGCGGTGCCTTAAAAACGTGTATGGGCTGAAATCTAGCGGGCAAATCTTTAATGCGCCAGATAATTCGGTCCAGGCGCTCAGACCAGGCCGCTCTGTAGCGCCAGATCCCATGGCGGCACTGGACTGAAACGGGATTTGAGGTACTCCAGCAGCAAGCGGCTGCGCGCGTTGGCCTGCTGTTCCAGTCGCAGCGCATAGATTCCGGTGGTTTCCGGGCTGGGTAGGCCATCTTCGCAAAACAGCGGCAGCAATTCGCCACGCACCAGGTATTCGCTGGCCAGCCAAGTGGGCAGGTGGGCGATGCCCAACCCGGCCAACGCGCCTGAGAGCAGCGCTTCGGCATTGTTGGCGCTCATTCGGATGCGCCGCGGGCGATAGGTTGCGCGGCGCCCGTCCAACTCGAAGCGCCACGCGAACATCGGCGCCAGGCCATCCCAGTCCAAGCCGTCATGGTCACTCAACTCTCGGGGATGGGTCGGCGTGCCGCGGCTTTTGAGGTAGGCGGGACTGGCGCAGGCGATGCGCACGATGCTGGCCAAGGGCGTGGCGATCAACCGGGTGTCGACGATATGCCCGGCCCGCAGTACCAGATCGACCTTGCCCAAGTGCGCACCCTGCATATCCACAAAACTGTCGATCAGATGCAGGTGCACGTCCAGGCCGGGGTAGACCTTCAGAAAGTCCGCAATCACCGGTGCCAGATGCCGTCGACCAAACGCCGCGGGCGCATCCACGCGGATCAAGCCTTCCGGCGCATGGCTCAGGGACACCGCTTCGGCGCGCGCCAGTTGCAATTCGCTGACAATCCGCCGCGCCCGCTCGGCAAACGCCAGGCCAGCGGGCGTCGGCACTACCGCATGAGTGCTGCGTTGGAACAAGCGGCTACCCACTGAGCTTTCCAGGCTGTCGATGCGCCGCGCCACCGCGGAGGGCGTCAGTGGGTGGCGGCGTGCAGCTGCGGAAAAGCTGCCGGTTTCGAGCACATCTAGAAACAGGCTCAACTGATCAGTGAGGGTATTGGGATTCATGGCTGAGTGCTTGTGCAAAATTGGCACAGCCATTGTGCGTTGCTGTGCGTTTCCGCGCCAGGGCCGACTGCGTAGCATGCAGAGCCTGGGATTGTGGAGTAATGAGCGGTGTGGGATTTAGCGATTTACCTGGTGCTGGGCGCTGCCTTGGGCACGGTGGGCGGGTTGTTTGGCATTGGCGGTGGGCTGATTGCGATCCCGGTGCTCGGCGTATTGTTTGGCCTGGATCAACAAATTGCTCAGGGCACCGCGCTGGTGATGGTAGTGCCAAATGTGATGCTCGCCCTGTGGCGTTACCACCAGCGCAACCGAATTGAACTGCGTCACGCGCTGCCGCTTGGGATTATGGGTTTCAGCTTTGCCTGGCTGGGCTCGATCTGGGCGGTAGGCCTTGATGCCGGCGCGATGCGGATTGGCTTTATTGCCTTTCTGGTGGCGTTGTCGGGCTACAACCTGCTGCGCATGTTCACCCGCAACGCGCCGCCGACCGCGCAAATGCGTTATTCCTGGCCCTGGCTCGGGGTGCTGGGCGCCGTATCCGGCTCCATGGGCGGCCTGTTTGGTGTCGGCGGCGCGGTGGTCGCCACTCCGGTGCTGACCAGTGTGTTCGGCACCACCCAAGTAGTCGCTCAAGGCTTGTCCCTGGCCTTGGCTTTGCCCAGCACGGGCGTGACCCTCGTCACCTACGCCTGGCACCACGAAGTGGACTGGATGATCGGCATACCCCTGGCGGTCGGTGGCCTGCTCAGTATCAGTTGGGGCGTGAAAGTTGCCCACGCATTACCCGAACGCCTGTTGCGTGGCCTGTTCTGCGGGTTCCTGGTGGTGTGTGCGGTGATGCTGACCTTTAAAGTCTGAAGCCTTCCAGGATGTACTCGGCCAGGCACTCGGTGATTGGCGAGGTGATTTGCGGATTGCGCAGCAAGTGCAGGTTCATCGAGGGCAGCGGTGGGAAACCCTCGTCGCTGCCGAGTACGCGCAAGTCTTCAGTCACCAGGCTTTCCATGCAGATCATCGCGGCCAGGCCGGCACTCACCACCGCCTGGATAGCTGCCACGTTGGTGCTGTGGTACGCCAGGCGATAGTCTCGGCCGGAAGCATCCAGAGCGGCGCGGGTCCACTGTGTGTACAGGCAGTCGGCGCCGGAGACTGCCAGGGGCACGGCATCGTGGTCCTCCACGCAAAAGCAGGGCGCTGCTGCCCAGACCATCCGTTCAGTGCGTAACAGTTCGCCGATTTCTTTGCCAGGTTCGCGGCTGATTACCGTCAGTGCCAGGTCGCGTCGCTGCATCAGCACCGTTGACGACTCGCAATGGAGTTCGATTTGGATCAGCGGGTACGCTTTGGAAAATTGCTTGAGGATTCCCGGAAGGAAGCGCATTACGTAGTCGTCCGGCGTGCCGATCCGTACCAGCCCCACCATATGCGGCTCGCGCAGGGTGTTGAACACCTCGCTATGCAGTTTCAGGATTCGCCGCGCATAACCCAACAGTACTTGGCCTTCGGGCGTCAGGCGCACCTGCCTGCCGTCGCGCTCGAATAGTTTGCGCTGCAACACGTCTTCTTCGAGGCGCTTCATCTGCATGCTCACCGCCGATTGAGTGCGGTTGACCAGTTCGCCAGCGCGGGTAAAACCGCCTTGGTCGGCGATGGCGACGAAGGTGCGCAGCACTTCAGTGTCGATGCTTGGGTAGCTGGACATTGATCAATCCCAGAGATGTATTGCATAAGAAACATTCGTTGGATTGATCATAGTGCCACGCACACACTGACGTCATCCCCAAGGGAGGGCGAGAAGATGAAAGGTCAGAGTGGTTTTGCGTTGATGGCGAAGTGGCCGTTTGCCGGGTTGTTTCAAACCGTAGCCCGTTGGCAAGCATTGCACGAAGAGCGCCGAATGCTGGCGAGCATGAGCGATGAAGCGCTCAAGGACATCGGCCTCAGCCGCGCCGATGTGGAGCAGGAGAGCCATCTGCACTTCTGGGAAGACCCGCTGCGAAAATGACTCCGGATGCAGTAGGGTAGGTCGCGCGCCTTCAAGGAGATTCCCATGCCCGCCGACCAGTCTTTTTCCCTCAAGCAAGCTCGACGCATGGCGCTGGCGGCCCAAGGTTTTTCCGGGCGCCAGCCGCCTGCAGAGATCAAGTCCGCGCACCTCAATCGACTGATCGAGCGTCTCGGTGTATTGCAGATTGATTCGGTCAACGCTGTGGTGCGTTCCCATTACCTTCCGCTGTTTTCCCGTCTGGGTCGCTATTCTCCTTTACTGCTTGAGCAGGCCGCTTGGAGCCAGGGCCGGCGGCGTTCGCTCTTCGAATATTGGGGGCATGAAGCCTCGCTGTTGCCCATGGCGATGTACCCCTTGATGGGTTGGCGCATGGCGCGGGCGCAGCAGGGGCAAGGCATCTATTCGCAGATGGCGCGTTTCGGAAGGGAGCAGCAGTCCATCATTCAGCGTGTGCTGAAGACCGTCGAACAACAGGGCGCCCTCGGTGCCGGTAGCCTGTCCACCCGCGAAGAGCGCGCAGGTCCCTGGTGGGACTGGAGTAATGAAAAGCACGCGCTTGAATGGTTGTTCGCCGCCGGCCTGGTGACCGTTGCCGGTCGTCGTGGTTTCGAGCGCCTTTACGACTTGCCCGAGCGCGTCATCCCTGGCGACATCCTTAAGCAAGCCCCGTTGACTGAAGCCGAGGCCCAACGCGGCTTGTTGTTGCACAGCGCCACCGCCTTGGGGGTGGGCACCGAAAAAGACCTGCGTGATTACTTCCGCCTCGATCCCGCCGATAGTCGCAAGCGTCTGGCCGAATTGGTCGAAGAGGGGCAATTGCTGGCGTGCGAGGTGCAAGGCTGGAAGCAACTGGCTTACTGCCTGCCAGAACCGAAAGTGCCGCGCAAAGTATCGGTGAGTGCGCTGCTGTCGCCGTTCGATTCGCTGATTTGGGAGCGCAGCCGCACAGAGCGCCTATTCGATTTCCGTTACCGGCTTGAGATCTACACCCCGCAAGACAAACGGGTGTATGGCTATTACGTGCTGCCGTTTATGCACAACGAACGTATTGCCGCGCGGGTGGACCTGCGAGCGGAGCGCGCCAACGGGCGTTTGGCGGTGCATGCGGTGCACGAGGAAGAGCTGGGGTTGGATGATGAAGGGATGCTTGCGCTTGCGCTGAACCTGCGGCAGATGGCCGATTGGTTGGGGCTGGAACAGGTACAGCTCAATTGCCAGCGCCCGAGCGCCGCTCGGTTGCGGCTTGCGATGCTCAATGGCGGCGCTGGTTTCTAGGGCACCATCGGGAGCAAGCGCCCTCCCACACTTGGAATGCGTTTCCCTGTGGGAGGGGGCTTGCTCCCGATGGCGTCAATTCTGGCAACTAAAATTTCAGCGTTTGACTTGCTTCAGCGTTTCGGCAATCAGGAACGCCAACTCCAGCGACTGATCGGCATTCATCCTAGGGTCGCAATGGGTGTGGTAGCGGTCCGACAAGCCATCTTCGGTGATCGGGCGCGCGCCGCCGATGCACTCTGTGACGTTCTGCCCTGTCATCTCGATATGAATCCCGCCGGCATAGCTGCCCTCGGCCTGGTGCACCTGGAAGAACTCCTTCACTTCGCCGAGGATCTGCGCAAAGTCGCGGGTCTTGTAGCCGCTGCTGGCCTTGATGGTGTTCCCGTGCATCGGGTCCGAGCTCCACAGTACCTGCTTGCCCTCGCGCTGCACGGCGCGGATCAGGTTGGGTAGATGGTCGCCGACCTTGCCTGCGCCCATGCGCGCGATCAGGTTCAGGCGGCCCGGATCGTTGTTCGGATTGAGGATGTCGATCAGGCGGATAAGATCCTCCGGGTTCATGCTCGGGCCGACCTTGACGCCGATCGGGTTGTTCACCCCGCGCAGGAATTCGACGTGAGCGCCATCCAACTGACGTGTGCGGTCGCCGATCCACAGCATGTGGGCCGAGCAGTCGTAATAGTCGTTGGTCAGACTGTCGCGACGCACGAAGGCTTGTTCGTAGTTGAGCAGCAGCGCTTCATGGGCGGTGAAAAAGCTCGTTTCGCGCAACTGGGGCGAGCTGTCCATGCCGCAGGCGCGCATAAAGGCCAGGGTCTCGTCGATGCGGTTTGCCAGTTGGCTGTACTTCTCGGCCAGGGCGGAGTTGGCGATAAAGTCCAGGTTCCACTGGTGCACCTGATGCAGGTCGGCGAAACCGCCCTGGGCGAAGGCGCGCAGCAGGTTGAGGGTAGCGGTGGATTGGTGATACGACTGCAGCAGGCGGTCCGGATCGGGTACACGGCTTTTTTCGTCGAAGCCGATGCCGTTGACGATATCGCCACGGTAGGCGGGCAGGGTGATGCCGTCGATGGTCTCATCGTTGGCCGAGCGCGGCTTGGCGAACTGTCCGGCCATGCGCCCGACTTTCACCACTGGGCAGCCGGCGGCGAAGGTCATCACAATCGCCATCTGCAACAACACCTTGAAGGTGTCGCGGATTTTCGCGGCGGAAAACTCGACGAAACTCTCGGCGCAGTCGCCGCCTTGTAACAGGAAGGCGCGACCCTGGGTCACTTCGGCAAACTGGCGGCGCAACTCGCGGGCTTCCCCGGCAAACACCAGCGGCGGGTAGCTGGCCAGACTCTGCTCCACCCGCAACAGGTGTGCAGCGTCCGGGTACTGGGGTTGTTGCTGGATCGGCAGGGCGCGCCAGCTGTCGGGGCTCCAGGGTTGGCTCATCATGAACTCGATTGGCTGATTGACGGTCGGGCGCCAATGTTATCAGCAATTAGTGCGTGACCTGCTGCTGCCGGTTGGCCGACAATCGCGCCTTTGCCGTACAGCAAACCCGTTAGGAGTAGTGATGACAGAGGAGCGTGTCGAGCGCCTGCTCGCCGAAGTTCATGATGACTTCGGCATGATCCGTGTGCTCGAAGTGGCCGATTACCGGTTTCTCGAATTCGGCGACGCCATTGAGCAAAGCTGCGTGTTCACTGCAGATCCGAGCTGGCTGGAGTACGACTACACCCGCGCGATGCTGATCGGCGCGTTGTGCCATGAACAGCCGGAGAGCGCCTTGTTCCTCGGTCTGGGCGCCGGTACGTTGACCCAGGCGTGCCTCAAGTTCCTCCCGCTGGAAGACGTCGAAGCCATCGAGCTGCGCCCCGATGTGCCGCGCCTGGCCATTGAGTACCTGGGGCTGGACGATGATCCGCGCCTGTACATCCGCATCGGCGACGCCCTGGAGTTGCTGGAGACCGCTGAATCGGCGGACTTGATTTTCGTCGACCTCTATACCGATGTCGGCCCCGGCGTTGGGCACCTGGCGTGGACCTTCCTGGAAAACTGCCAGAAGAAACTCAACCCCGGCGGCTGGCTGGTGATCAATCAGTGGGCGACTGACGACGGCAAACCGCTGGGCGCGGCGTTGTTGCGTGGGTTGTATCACCGGCACTACTGGGAACTGCCGGTGAAGGAGGGCAATGTGATTTTGCTGGTCCCTTCGGAGCTGGATCAGGAGCTGGATCTTGATGCCCTTTCTACTCGGGCTGAGTTGTTGGCGCCGCGTCTGGGGTATTCGTTGCAGCCCTTGATCAAGGCGATTCGGCCGGCTACGTAGTCGCCTGTACCCACGCCATCGGGGGCGAGTCGAATCGTCGCACCGCACGTCCCACACTTGGAACTCATTTCAAATGTGGGAGGGAGCTTGCCCCGATGGCGTCGGTATAGGCGACTCAAATGCCCTTGAATAGCCCCGGCCGCTTCTCGACCATCGCGCGCAGGCCTTCCTTGGCATCCTCGCTGTTCAGCAATTTATCCACCATCGGCGGCAGCGCGGCGGCCGCAACGGTTTCGCCCTCCACACGCGCCAGGCGGGCCGACATCAAGGTGGCCTGGACGCCAAGCGGCGCCTGGCGCGCGATGCGACTGGCCAGTTCGATGGCGCGGGGCAGCAGGTCTTCACTGGCCATTACTTCCTGCACCAAACCCAGGCGCAGGGCTTCATGGGCGTCGAACTCGTCGCCGGTCAGCAGCCAGCGCATGGCGTTGCCCCAGCCGGCAATCTGATGAAAGCGCAATGTCGCACCGCCAAACGGAAAGATCCCACGCTGTACTTCCATCTGCGCAAAGCGGGTATTGCTCGCACACAGGTTGATATCCGCCGCGAGCATCAACTCGATACCAATGGTGAGGCAGTAGCCCTGGGCGGCGACGATCACCGGTTTACTGACCCTGGGGCCTGCGAAAACGCCCCAGGGATCACAGCCTCCCAGCGGCGGTTGCCAGCCGCCCGCCATTACCCCGCTGACATTGGCCAGGTCCAGGCCGGCGGTGAAGTGGTCGCCATGGGCAAATACTACGGCCACTCGTGCGTCATCGTTTCGATCAAATTCGCCATAAGCCAAGCTCAGCTCATTGAGCAAATCCAGGTCGAAGGCGTTGCGCTTGGCCATCCGGTCTAGGCCCAACAGCAGGACATGGCCCTGGAGTTCACGGCTGACGCGGCTGCTGCTGGCTTGATTCATTGGGTGTGCCCTCGGGTGGAGAGAAGGGTTTCAGACCAAAGGTCTTGGTCTAAGGGTGAATCGTTTAAGCCTTATGACCAACAGGGCCGGGCCTTTGAAAAATAGACCCTGGCAGGATTATCTGCAAAGACTGTGACGCAGCACGGTTTATCGGTGCTTTGCGATAAAAAAAGCTCCCTTTTTCAAGTATTTCCGGTATAGTGCGCGCCGGCCTTTAACCGGGCCGCGTTTAGGTAGCGCAATTCCCCGAAGTCAGCTTCGGCTGCATGTCCGCACAGCGGACTCTTCCTTAACGAATCTTTTTCATTCATTCGTTTTCGCAAATCCCCGCCGACAAAGCAGCCAGGGCGACTCTTGAGTCTCAACACGGCATGCGCAGCTTTGGAGCATGGGTCTTTGCGGATGCACTTAGAGGCAGACCCATGACCCAGGAAACCGGCGGCTTCGCCGCTTTTAATCTTAACCCGAACATTCTTGCTGCCGTCATTGCGACCGGCTACGAAGAACCTTCGGCGATTCAGCAGCAATCGATCCCGATCATCATGGCCGGCCAAGACATGATTGGCCAGGCGCAAACCGGTACCGGTAAAACCGCCGCGTTCGCCCTGCCTATCCTGCACTGCATCGATCCTGCCAAGCGCGAGCCGCAAGCCCTGATCCTGGCGCCAACCCGTGAGTTGGCGCTGCAAGTAGCAACCGCTTTTGAAACCTACGCCAAGCAAATGCCGGGCGTTACCGTTGTTGCCGTTTACGGCGGCGCGCCGATGGGCCCGCAACTGAAAGCCATCCGTAATGGCGCTCAGATCGTCGTGGCTACCCCAGGCCGTCTGTGCGACCACCTGCGTCGCGACGAAAAAGTACTGTCGACCGTGAACCACCTGGTTCTCGACGAAGCTGACGAAATGTTGAAGCTGGGCTTCATGGATGACCTGGAAGTCATCTTCAAGGCACTGCCACCGACCCGTCAGACCGTACTGTTCTCGGCCACCCTGCCACAGTCGATCCGTGCCATTGCCGAGCGCCATCTGCGCGATCCGCAACACGTGAAGATCCAGACCAAGACTCAGACCGTTACCGCGATCGAACAGGCTCACCTGTTGGTTCACGCTGACCAGAAGACCTCGGCTGTATTGAGCCTGCTGGAAGTCGAAGACTTCGACGCCTTGATCATGTTCGTGCGCACCAAGCAAGCGACCCTGGACTTGGCCAGTGCCCTGGAAGCCAAAGGCTATAAAGCCGCTGCGCTGAACGGTGACATTGCCCAGAACCAACGTGAGCGCGTGATCGACTCCCTCAAGGATGGCCGTCTGGACATCGTTGTTGCGACCGACGTAGCGGCTCGTGGTCTCGACGTTCCGCGTATCACCCACGTGTTCAACGTTGACATGCCTTACGATCCAGAATCCTACGTTCACCGTATCGGCCGTACAGGCCGTGCCGGTCGCGAAGGTCGTGCACTGCTGCTGGTGACTCCACGTGAGCGCCGCATGCTGCAAGTGATCGAGCGCGTAACCGGTCAGAAAGTTGCCGAAGTCCGCCTGCCGGATGCCCAGGCCGTTCTCGATGCCCGCATCAAGAAACTGACCAACAGCCTGTCGCCTCTGGTGGCTGACGCTGAATCGACTCACGGCGACCTGCTGGACCGCCTGACCGCCGATATCGGTTGCACTCCACGTGCCCTGGCTGCTGCCCTGCTGCGCAAGGCTACAAACGGTCAGGCCCTGACCCTGGCAGCTATCGAGAAAGAGCGCCCACTGGTACCGAACAACGCGCCACGCGGTGATCGTCCAGAGCGTACCGGCGACCGTCCAGACCGTGGTGATCGTGAGCGTCGTGCTCCGGTTCCATTGGCTGAAGGTCGTGCTCGTTGCCGTACCGCGCTGGGCGCGCGTGATGGTATCGCTGCCAAGAACCTGCTGGGCGCTATCCTGAATGAGGGTGGCCTGGCACGTGAAGCAATCGGCCGTATCCAGGTCCGTGACAGTTTCTCCCTGGTGGAGCTGCCGGAAGACGGTCTGGAGAAGCTGCTGACCAAGCTGAAAGACACTCGCGTTGCCGGTAAGCAGTTGAAGCTGCGTCGCTACCGCGAAGATTGATCCGCCCTTGGGCTGATTGATCACACATAAAAAATCCCCGACTGGTTCGGGGATTTTTTTTGCGTCGCTGTTTTAACAATAAAGAGTTAGCCGAAGCGGTAAATGTCCATGCCCAAGGCGCCCATGGTGAAGCCTTGGTGCGCGATGCTGAAGTCCCCACCAGCGCCACGCGCAAAGTACAGCGGCAACAGATGTTCATCGCTTGGATGGCTGCGCACGGCGTGGGGCGCTTGGCGCCGATAGTCGTGCAACGCGGCTTCATCGTTGGCAGCGAGCTTATCCACCACCCAATCCCGGAAGCCCCGCGCCCAAGGTTCGATGCTTTCAGGCCCTGCGTGCCAGTCCAGTTCGCCGAGATTATGCGTGATGCTGCCGGAACCGATCAGCAGTACGCCTTCCTCGCGCAAACTGGTCAAGGCATGCCCGACTCGCGTCTGCAGGGCAGGGCCCATGCGGCTGGGCAAGGATACCTGCACGACTGGGATATCCGCCGCGGGGTACATCAGCGACAGAGGCACCCAGGTGCCATGGTCGAAGGGGCGCTGGTCGTCGATGCGTGCATTCAGTCCGTCGGCGCGCAGCAGCCCGACGATCTCTCCCGCCAACTGTGGGTTGCCCGGTGCGGGGTATTGCACGGCAAACAGCTCGCGGGGGAAGCCGCCGAAGTCGTGCCAGGTTTCGGGTGCGGCGCTGCCGCTGACCAGTAAATCGTGGCTTTCCCAGTGTGCCGATACCACCACTATCGCCTTAGGGCGGGGCATTTCGGCAGCCAGGCGTTGCAAAGCCGGTCCGCTGGCGCCGGGTTGAAGGGCAAGCATGGGCGAACCGTGGGAGATAAACAGGCTGGGGAACATAAGAAGAGTCCTGAGCGTTAACATGTAGCCATCTTCAATCAGATCATTGATCTAAATCTAATATAAGTTTTAGCGCGTTTTGATCGAATTATCGGAGGTGATTCCATGGAGCCCAAGTTTTGGCAGGAGCGCTGGGCGAGAAACCAGCTCGGCTTTCATTTGCCTGAGGTTAATCCTTATTTAGAACGGCATTGGCCTTCGTTGGCGCTCGCGGAGGGCGCCAAGGTACTGGTGCCGCTGTGTGGCAAAAGCCTGGACCTGATGTGGCTGGCCACCCAGGGTCATCGGGTACTCGGCGTTGAGCTATCAGAACAGGCGGTTGAAGCCTTCTTCAGCGAGCAGAGCCTGACGCCGCGAATCACTCAGCGCGGTGTGTTCACGGTGTATCAGGCTGATTTGATCGAAGTGTGGTGCGGCGATTTCTTCGCTCTCGACGCTGAGGTTCTGGCTGATTGCACTGCGGTCTATGACCGTGCCGCTCTGATCGCCTTGCCGCCGTTGATGCGCTCGCAATACACCGAGCAGTTGAACAACATGCTACGTCCAGGCTGCCAGGGTTTGCTGATCACCCTCGACTACGACCAGACGCAAAAGGCAGGCCCACCGTTTGCGGTGACGGATGAAGAGGTAAAGGTACTGTTGGGAGCACACTGGAGCCTGCAGGTGATCGAGAAGCAAGACATTCTGGGTGAGAGCTGGAAGTTCGTGCAGGACGGCGTCACGGGCTTGGACGAGCGGGTCTACAGAGTCGCGCGGGCATAAAACTGTGCCCACAAAAAAAGGGGCGATCAGATCGCCCCTTTTTTGCATTACCAGGTATCAGCCCCGACGACGAAGCGCGTCAATACGCTCTTCCAGTGGTGGGTGGCTCATGAACATACGAGCCAAACCCTGTTTGATGCCGCCGTTGATGCCAAAGGCGGTCAGGCTGTCAGGCATATGCACTGGCAGGCCCTGTTCGGAACGCAAGCGTTGCAGCGCGCTGATCATTGCATTGGTGCCTGCCAGGCGCGCGCCGGCTTCGTCTGCGCGGAACTCTCGTTTGCGCGAGAACCACATCACGATCGCACTGGCCAGGAAGCCCAGCACCACTTCGGCAAAGATGGTCGCCACGAAGTAGGCGATGCCGCGACCGCCTTCGTTCTTGAAGATTACTTTGTCCACAAAGTTACCGATAATTCGCGCAAAGAACATCACGAAGGTGTTGACCACACCCTGTACCAGCGCAAGGGTAATCATGTCGCCGTTGGCTACGTGACCAATTTCGTGCGCGAGTACTGCCTTTACTTCATCGGGTGAGAAGCGTTCGAGCAAGCCCTGACTGACGGCCACGAGCGCGTCGTTCTTATTCCAGCCCGTCGCAAAGGCATTGGCCTCATAAGCAGGGAAAATCCCGACTTCGGGCATTTTGATACCTGCTTCTTGAGACAACTGCTCCACGGTTTGCATCAGCCATTGTTCATGGCGAGTGCGTGGTTGGGTGATGACTTGGGTGCTGGTGCTCATCTTCGCCATCCACTTGGAGATGAACAGCGAGAACAGCGAGCCTGCAAAACCAAAGACCGCACAGAAAATCAGCAGCTGATTGAGGTTCAGATCAACCCCGTTGGCCGCCATGAACCCGTTGAAGCCGAAAAGGCTCAGGGTGATGCTGGCAATCAGCACGACCGCCAGGTTAGTGGCCAAGAACAGCAGGATGCGCATCATGGTTGTAGAGTTCTCCTCATGCTTAATATGTCGCGTACTGCGGGGTATATAAGGTGCGGCATGGGGTGATTCAACCGAGCGACTATTTCAAACTGTGTCCTACAGCCTGAATGTAGAGCTTTGAAGGGATTTTCCGACTAGGAATGTCACCAGAGATGCCCCACTTTTTGCCTCACAACCCTGCAATTATAGGGGGTACGTGGCTTGAGAGAGGCAAGTGCCATACAGAAAAAGGGCGAGATCAGAGAAGTGTTGCCAGATAATCGCCGTACGACCGAATGTCGGTCGTACAGCGCCATGCTACTACTGGCGATAGGTCTTGAGGAAATTGCCAATACGGCCAATCGCCATGTCCAAGTCATCTACGCGCGGCAAGGTCACCACGCGGAAGTGATCCGGCCACGGCCAGTTGAACGCGGTGCCCTGAACCACCAACAGCTTTTCCGACAGCAACAAGTCGAGCACGAACTTTTCGTCGTTGAGGATCGGGCATACCTTCGGGTCTATCCGTGGAAAAGCGTACAGCGCACCCATGGGTTTCACGCAGCTCACACCGGGGATCGCATTGAGCAGCTCCCACGTGCGGTTGCGTTGTTCCAGCAGGCGGCCCTGGGGCAGTACCAGGTCATTGATGCTCTGGTAGCCGCCCAGAGCGGTCTGGATCGCATGCTGGCTCGGTACGTTGGCACACAGGCGCATGTTGGCCAGCATGTCGATGCCTTCGATGTAGCTCTGGGCGTTGTGCTTGGGACCGGAGATGGCGATCCAGCCGGAGCGGAAACCCGCCACGCGGTAGGACTTGGACAGGCCGTTGAAGGTCAGGCACAACAGGTCCGGTGCCAGGGAGGCGGTGCACACGTGCACGGCGTCGTCGTAGAGGATCTTGTCGTAGATCTCGTCGGAAAACACCACCAGGTTGTGCTGGCGTGCCAGTTCCAGCATGCCCAGCAGCACTTCCTTGGAATACACCGCGCCGGTGGGGTTGTTCGGGTTGATGATCACCAGTGCCTTTGTGTTCGGAGTGATCTTGGCCTTGATGTCAGCCAGGTCCGGGAACCAGTCGGCGCCTTCGTCGCACAGGTAGTGCACCGGGTGGCCGCCGGCCAGTGTCACGGCAGCGGTCCACAGTGGATAGTCCGGTGCCGGTACCAGCACTTCGTCGCCATTGTTCAGCAGGGCCTGCATGGACATCACGATCAGTTCGGACACGCCATTGCCCAGGTAGATGTCTTCAATGCCGACGCCTTCCACCTGCTTCTGCTGGTAGTACTGCATCACCGCTTTACGCGCGCTGAACAGGCCTTTGGAGTCGCTGTAGCCCTGAGCGGTAGGCAGGTTGCGGATAACGTCCTGGAGGATTTCGTCCGGTGCTTCGAAACCAAAAGGCGCCGGATTGCCAATGTTCAGCTTGAGGATGCGATGACCTTCCTCTTCCAGGCGTTTGGCGTGCTTGAGCACTGGGCCGCGAATGTCGTAGCAGACGTTGGCGAGCTTGTTCGATTTGCTGACCTGCATGGCGATGTGATCCTGAAAATGAACGATCCAGACGGTGTGTGCACTACCGTACTGCGAATCCTGCGAGGCCCGCACCCATAAATACGTTTGAATGCCGATAGCGCGGGTGCCAGACTGGCGTTTTGAAGAGGCGCAATCATACGTGCCGCCTGATCCATGGAAAAGACACAGATCAGGCTTTTTCAGTTGCCGAGGTGTACCGATGGAAAAGTTGCAGAAAACCGTTGAAGAGTGGAAGGCCATGCTCGATCCGGAGCAGTACAACGTGTGCCGGCTCAAAGGCACCGAACGGCCTTTCAGCGGCAAGTACAACGGCACCAAGACCGACGGCGTTTACCACTGCATCTGCTGCAATGAGCCGCTGTTCGATTCCACGACCAAATTCGACTCCGGCTGCGGCTGGCCCAGCTTTTACGCGCCGATTGCCGACAGCGCGATGATCGAGATTCGTGATGTCAGCCACGGCATGATCCGTACCGAGGTAACCTGCGCAAAGTGTGACGCGCACCTGGGCCATGTGTTCCCGGATGGGCCGCCGCCGACCGGCCTGCGTTATTGCATCAATTCGGTGTGCCTGGACCTGGTCCCGCGTTAAGCCTGCGTGGTGAGGGAGCATTCTCCCTCACCACGTGCGCCCATAACGGATCATCAGTTTGATCAATTCAATTGCACACAATTGAATTGCCTACTATGTTTCTACTTCTTTCCGCTTTTATCGAGGCACTGCCATGAGCAACGACCTGCTGAGCATCCCTTGCACCACCATCAAGGGTGAGCAAAAGACCTTGGCCGATTTCGCCGGCAAGGCCGTGCTGGTGGTCAACACTGCCAGCAAGTGCGGCTTCACCCCTCAGTACAAGGGGCTGGAACAGCTCTGGCAGCAGTACAAAGACCAGGGCCTGGTGGTGCTGGGCTTTCCCTGCAATCAGTTCGGCAAGCAGGAGCCCGGTGACGAAGGCGCTATCTCAACGTTCTGTGAGCTGAATTTCGGTGTCAGCTTTCCGTTGTTCAAGAAGATCGACGTCAATGGCAGCGATGCCCATCCACTGTTCGTGCAATTGAAAAAACAGGCGCCGGGCCTGTTGGGGTCCAAGGGCATCAAGTGGAACTTCACCAAGTTCCTCATCGGCCGTGACGGCCAGGTGGTCAAGCGCTTCGGCCCTACCACCAAGCCAAAAGACCTTACCCAAGAGATCGAAGCTCTGCTCAAATGACCGACTTGCCCGCCGTGTCCCTGGCACTGGATAACCAGCTGTGTTTCAAACTCTACGCCGCCTCACGGGCCGTGACCCGCGCTTATAAGCCGATGCTCGACCAGTTGGGCCTGACTTATCCGCAATACCTGGCGATGCTGGTGTTATGGGAATGGCACGACGCAGCCCCTGAGCAGCCGACAGTCAAAGCTCTGGGCGAACGCCTGATGCTCGACTCGGGCACGCTGACACCCTTGCTCAAACGGCTGGAGCAGATTTCACTGGTGCGGCGCCGGCGCAGTGCCCAGGATGAACGGGAGGTGCATCTGAGCTTGAGTGACACCGGCGTGGAACTGCGTGATCAGGCCCTCGCTCTGAAGACTCGGCTGTTGTGCGACAGTGGGGTTGATCTGAATCAGGCAGACACCTTGCGCGATGGCCTGGATCAGTTATTGGCGCAGATCAGAGCGCTGTCGTCCGAGGCACCCACAGGTCCAGCAGCGCATTGAGTTCTTCGCGGCGGAACGGTTTAGCCAGATAGTCATTCATCCCCGCCGCACGGCAGCGCTCTCGTTCTTCGGGCATGGCGTTGGCAGTCAGCGCGACAATCGGCAGGTCTGGCCAGCGCCCGCTGCGGCGAATCTGCCGGCTGGCCTCGTAGCCATCCATCACCGGCATGTTGCAGTCCATCAGCACCATATCGAAGCGTTGTTCTTCAAGAAACTTTAGTGCTTCACCACCGTGGGCGGCCACAATCACTTCGCAGCCCAGCTTGCTGAGCATGCCCTTGGCCACCAGTTGGTTTACCGGATTGTCCTCCACCAGGAGTATGCAGCCGCGATGCGCGAGTGGGGCGGCATCCAGTTGGATGGGGTCAAGAACCAGGTGCATGTCGGTGCGTAAATTGCGCTGAAGAATCTGGTACAGCGCGTTGCGGCTCAAGGGGCGTGCTTGCTGGTGCAAAGGCGCCAACGCCGCGACCTCTTCGCTGGGCATGAAATTGCCATAGGCCGTCACCAGCAGGATGGGCGCGGTAATGCCCGGTCGTATACGGAACAGACATTCAGGGCAGTCGGTAATCAGCAAGTCAGGCGTTTGCCCGCTCAAGTCGTCATCCATGGTGAAACATTGGGGGGTAAGGCCCCAACTGGGCAGCAGGGTCGTGAGCAACTCGGTCAGGCCACCGCCGATGTTGGTGATGGCAACGACCTTGCCTGTGAGAGGCGGTGGCTGCACGGCGGGCAAGTGGGTAGGTAATGGCAGTTGCGCACAGAACTGGCTGCCAAAGCCTACCTCTGAACTGATACTCAATCGTCCCTTCATGGCTTCACACAGATTGTGAGTCAACGCCAGACCCAGCCCTGTCCCGCCAAACTGACGAGTGATCCCGGCGCCGGCCTGGGTGAACGGCTGGAATATTTTCACTTGCGCTTCCTGCGCAATGCCGATGCCGGTATCGCAGACCTCAATGCTCACGCCGCCGTCGTAAGTGCGCAGGCGCACATCAACTCGACCGAAGCGCGTGAACTTCAGAGCGTTGGACAGTAAGTTGCTGACGATCTGACGTACACGGGTCGGGTCACCTAGCACTTGGGCCGGGAACTGCGGGTCGATCAAACACGTCAGTTCCACGCTCGGTGCGGCATTCTGCGACAAGAGGTTGGCGGTATCTTCAATCAGTGCGCCAAGGTCGAACGGGATGCGCTCCAGCTCCAACTGACCAGCGTCGAATTTGGACAGGTCGAGAATGTCGTTGAGCAACTCCACCAGCACTTTGCCGGAGTCATGGGCGATAGACAGTTGCTGGCGCTGCTCAGCATTCAACGCGCTGTCCAGCGACAGCGCGATCATGCCCAGCAGGCCGTTGAGCGGGGTGCGGATTTCGTGGCTCATGTTCGCCAGGAAGGCTGCCCGAGCCTGAGCCATGCCTATTGCATTCATCTTCGCCGTTTCGAGCTCATCGTTGGACTGGGTCAGTCGCTGGTTGCTAGCCTTGAGTTCAAGTGTGCGGGCGGAGACGATATCTTCCAGTTGCCCCAGGTATTCCGTCAGTCGGTCTTCGGCGTGGCGGCGCTGCTGGATTTCGGTTTCCATATTTTCAAATTGCTGGTTGGCGACGTTCACCAGTACGCCGATTTCGTCATTTTCATGCCCCGGCGGACAGTCCAGGTGGGCCTGCTTGCGAGTGCTCAACTCACGAATGATGCGCACCAGCGGCTGGGTCAGCATCACGTAGAACAGACCCAGCAAAATCCCGGTCAGTAATAGGCTGCGTACGAATCCGTTGAGCAGGGTGATCTCGGCGCGGTGTAGGAACCGGCTGCCGAAGGCGTAGGTGTCTACATCCAGACGCAGTACACCCAGTGGGTCGTTGGGCATATGGCTCAGGAACAGTTGGTCTTCGAACTGGCGGTTGGCGCCAAACATGAAGTCACTGATAGGCCGGTAGGTGCTTTCTCTACGTGGCCGGTCGACATCGGCGAGCACCACGCCATTGTTGTCGATCAACTGCGCACGAATGATGGCAGGGGAGTGCAACAGTCCGAGGGTCAGTTCCTGGGCCAATTCAGCATCAATGTTGTAAGCAATACGTGATGCTGGGTTATGGCTGATTTCGATCAGTGAGCGTATTTCACGGTTGATGGATGCGTCTTCGCTGGCATAATCAATGCCGATTTGGATCAGGCTGAGCAAGGTTCCCAAGACGAAACCGACCAGCACAGTCAATCTGGCTTGTTTATAAGACAAGCGGTGGGCGAACTTGATATCCATCGAGTGTTGAACCACTTCACGTTTCCCTTCGCCCGGCAAGCATAGCTGAACATCCACAGGCTTAGGCTTGCCCGGCATGAACCGTTTTTTACGCAGCCCCAAGCGGTCTGTCGCAGGGTTGCCAATACGCCATCTTTTACAAGAACTTGCCAGAGGAATAATCGTGGATTCTCGATTGAATGCCTTTCTGGAGCGAGCCGATGCAGTGCTCGCTCGCCTGGAGCCCTTGTTGCCCGCGCCACGCCAAGCCATCGACTGGAGCCACTGTCTGGCCGCCCGCTGGCAGCGCGAAGGCCGCAGCGGTTTTCTGTTGCCACTGGACGTAAGCCTGGACATGCGTCTTTCCGACCTGATCGGTGTAGACAAGCAGCGTGAAACATTGGCGCGTAACACCCAGCAGTTTCTTGATGGACTGCCCGCCAACCATGCGTTGCTGTGGGGCTCGCGCGGCACCGGTAAATCGTCCATGGTGCGCGCGTTGCTCGCTCATCACGCGAAGGCCGGTTTGCGCCTGATCGAAATCGAGCGTGACCACCTGGCGGATTTGCCCCGTGTGGTTGAGCAACTGCTCAAGCTGCCGCAGCGTTTCATCCTGTTTTGTGATGACCTTTCGTTCGAAGCTGGCGAGGGCGACTACCGTGTGCTCAAGAGCGTGCTGGATGGTTCCCTGGAACAGGCGCCTGAAAACGTGCTGCTGTACGCGACGTCCAACCGCCGTCACCTTGTGCCGGAAAATCAGAGTGACAACGACAACTGGAAGAGGGTGGATGGGGAACTGCACCCGAGCGAGGCCGTGGAAGACAAGATTGCCTTGTCAGACCGTTTTGGCTTGTGGCTGTCCTTCTACCCGTTCACCCAAGAGCATTTCCTGGATGTGGTCGAGCACTGGATCGGTGAGCTAGCGAGCAAGGCCGGTTTGCAATGGCAGCGCGACGAAGCCCTCGACATTCTCGCGGTGCGCTGGGCGACCGGGCGCGGTAACCGCAACGGCCGCTGCGCGTATCAATTTGCCCGTTACTGGGTGGGTCTCAAATTACTGGAGCGTCAACCATGATCGATTTACAACAAGCCGGCACTGGTCTCGGTGGCTACGCCCTACTGTGTGCCCAATTGGAGTCGCTGCTGGCTGATGAGCGCGATTTCATCGCCAACAGCGCGCAGTTTTCCGCTTTCCTCTTTAGCCAGCTGGATGACTTGAATTGGGCCGGCTTTTACCTCAATCGCAATGAAGAACTGGTGCTTGGCCCCTTCCAGGGGCAGATCGCCTGTGTGCGTATTCCGTTTGGCCGAGGGGTCTGCGGCGCTGCTGCAGCGTCGCAGCAGACCCAGCGAGTAGAGGATGTGCATGCATTCCCGGGACATATCGCCTGTGACAGCGCGTCTAACAGTGAGCTGGTCGTGCCACTGCTCAAGGACGGTAAGTTGATCGGCGTCCTCGACCTCGATAGCCCGTCGTTGGCCCGCTTTACCCCTCAGGATCAGGCCGGAATCGAACAGTTGGCGGCAATTTTCCTCCGCTTGACCGACTGCTGATCAAGTGAGGGGCGCAACCCGCCCCTTATTGGCCATCCAGTCTTTGAAGCCGCTCTTGCAGCATCCTTTCGAGTTCCAACATCAGCTTTTCCAATGACTTCACGCCTATTTCGATCAAGGGCCTGTCATCACCACGGGCACAGGCCTGTTCGAGGGCTTCGCACCGCGAGGCCAGCGTACTGGCCTGGACAATTCTAGCCGCGCCCTTGATCTTGTGAGCCTGTTCGATGATGTCCTGGGGCGATGCCTGCGCAACCATCAGTGCGACCAGTTCCTGGCGATCCTGACGACTGCTGCTCAGCAACTCCTCCAGCAGCAGACGACTCATCTGCGGATCGCCACCGGTAAGGGCCTCGAAGTTGCCAATGTCCTGGATCAGGCCGGTGGGTTGAGGACTGATTTTCGCCAGTTGCTGCTCCAGCGCCGTGAGATTGATAGGTTTGAACAGGCAGTCATTCATGCCCGCCTGTGCGCAGCGTTTTTTCTCTTCTGGCTGGGCATTGGCGGTAAAGCCCAGTACCACACAAGGGGTTAGATTCTCGCGTTGCTCGTATTCACGGATTGAGCAGCTCAGCTCGTAACCATTCATGATCGGCATATTGCAGTCGGCGATTACCAAGTCGAAGTGCTCCTGGCGCCAGGCCTGGAAGCCCGCCGCGCCGTTCTGGGCAGCGGTGAACTGGTGGCCCAGATAGCCGAGTTGCTGGCACATCAACAGGCGATTCGCCGGGTGATCATCAACCACCAGTACATTGAGCACAGACACGCTGGCGGGTGTTGTTGGCTTGAGTTCGTCGACTACCGGCAGTGCCTGCAGGCGATTCATCTTCAGGCTCACATGCACCTGGGTGCCGACCATAGGCACGCTGCTCAGGCTTAGTTGTCCACCCATCATCGCGCATAGGCTGCGGCAGATCACCAGCCCCAGGCCCGCACCGCTCCTGGCCAGATGTCCCGAATTGTCCGCCTGGGCAAAGGGTTCGAACAGACGCGTTTGATCGTCCCGGCTGATGCCGATGCCGGTGTCTTCCACCACCAGCTTCATCTCGATCTGCTGCGCCAATTCAGTGTTGGATACATGCACCTTGATTTTTACTTGGCCACGTTCAGTGAATTTGATCGCATTGCTGATCAAGTTGGACAGCACCTGCTTGAAGCGCAGGGGGTCAATCAGGACTTCGGTATCTTCTAGGTCTGGCGTGAATTCCAGCAACAGGCTAAGGCTCTTCTGGCGTGCCAGGCCGTCGAATACACGCACTACCGATTCGATCACCTCCCTCAGGTTGACGCGTTCGGGCGCCAGGCTGAGGCGACCGGACTCAATACGTGCGATGTCCAGGATGTCGCCGATTAGCTCCAGCAGATCCTTGGCCGAGTTGTAGGCCACTTCGATGGCCGGCCGATCAAGGTGGCCCTGGTCTGCCCGCTTGAGGGTCAGCTCCAGCATGCCAATCACCGCGTTCATAGGCGTACGGATTTCATGGCTCATGGTGGCGAGGAACGTGCTTTTGGCGCGATTGGCTTCGTCGGCTCGCTCCTTGGCGGTGCGAAGTTCGTCGAACAGCTGACGTCGCTCGCTGATGTCGATCCAGCCACCGATGATGCCCTGAACTTCACCGACGGAATCGCGGTAGGGAAGGATCCAGTGGTAGATCGTCAGTTTCTGTCCACGAATATGCAGGGTGCGGTCCACGATCATTGGCCTGCCTTCGGCCACCACACGTTGATAGTCGGCATGATATTGCGCCGCTTCTGCCGCAAGAGCTGTACTGATCTGAACTGCGCTTTTACCGATCACGTCTTCGCGCTTGACGTCGAAGACCTGCAGGTAACTATCGTTGCAGGTCTGCAACAGTCCCTTGTTATCACGCACGTAGATCGGATGCGGGGTTTCATTGACCAGTGCGCGCATGAACTCGAACTGGTCATTGAGGGCGCGCTCGGCCATTTTCCGGTGCCTGATTTGGCGGCGCATGTAAGCGTTCCAACTCAGTGAAATCAGCAACAACAACCCGGTGCCGATGATGATGCGCGCAATCAGTTGGTGATAGTCACGCCAGTAGCTGTCGGAGGCGGCGGTATAGCCGCGCCAACGGCTATTGATCACACCCAACTCGTCAGGGGCGACGCTGAGCAAGGCCTTGTCGAGGATCGAACTGAGTTCGGTGGCGCTGCGTGATGTTGCCAATCCAAAGGTGGCGGGCATTGTGCCAATGCTGAAGCTGATTTGAATCTTGTCTTGGAACATCTGCGAGGTCAGGAAGTAGTTGGCGACTACCAGAGTATTCACGGCCCCCTCAACATTGCCTTGTACGAGGAGTTCGGCTGATTTGAAGGTGTCACCCGTTTCTACTAATTGAATCTTTGGGAACTGCTCAATCAGGAGTTTCTTCAGTGGGCTGCCTTGAGTGATCGCCAGTCGTTTGCCCGACATTTCCTCCAGGCTTGTAGGTGCCTGGCCGTCCTTACGCGTCAACATTACGTAGGAGTTTTCCAGGTAGGGGCGACTGAAGTTCAGTTGGGCTTCCCGCTCGACGCTGGGGGCGATAGCGCCAATGATGTCTGCTTTGCCGGCCTCGACCTGTTCGATCATCGTGTCCACATCACGCGCGCGCTGGATGTCGAAGCGCAACCCGGTGCGCAGGCGAATCAGTTCCAGGAGGTCAGCGGTGATTCCGCGAAAGTTGCCATCGTTGTCGAAGAACGTCAGCGGCGCAAAGGTGGGGTTCACGATCACCTTGACCACCGGGTTATCCTTTAGCCAACGTTCTTCGCGCGGGGTCAATTGCAGCTTTTGGTCGGTTAGCAGAATGTCACTGCCGGCACTCCAGCGCTTGGCGATCGCCTCCCGTTCGGTGGTCGGCACGGCCCTCAGTGCCGCGTCGACGATGCTCAACAGTGTTTGCTGGTCCTGGAGCATTGCGAAGCTGAACCCATAGGCTTCATGTTTGCCGAAGTTGGCCATGCGGATGTTTTTCAGGTAGCCCTTGTTGATCATGTAGTGGGTGGAAATGGTATCGCCGAGAAAGACGTCAGCCTGGTCGAAAGCCACTGCATTCAAAGCGTTTTGGTAAGAGGGGTAGGCGCGGATGACGGCTTTGGGGTACAGCTTTTCCACCTCGGCCAGTGGTAGATAGTGGTAGACCAGTGCCAGGCGCATCCCGGCCAACCCCTCGCTCAGACTGCGGGTTTCGCCTTCGCGGGTCACTAGGACGGGTCGATCCACGGCATAGGGCTCCGACAGGATCAGGTTAGGTTTTGCCGCTTCAAAGCTGTTGGAAGAGCCCAGTAAGTCGATATCCCCTGCTTCGAGGGCACGAATGGCGGCTTCTCGGGAGGGGTAGCGCATCACTTTCACCGGCAAGGCCAGTGCCATGGCCAGCAAGCCAGCGTAATCAGCGGTGAGTCCCTCATAGTCGCGCCCGCTGGAGGTGAGGTCAAAAGGTGGGTAGTCAGGGAACGCAGTGCCCAGCACCAGTTCGCGTTTGTTCTGGAGCCATTGGCGCTGGCCCTTGTCCAAGTGGGTTTCCAGCTGTACGGAGCTTGCTCGACTCAATAGGTTGAAATGTTCCGTGCTCGCTGGAGGTGTCGCAGGCACAGCGGTGCTGAAGCACAAGCCGGCACTCAATATAATCAAATAGTCCTTTATACGCCTGGGCATCCGGTTTCTCACACTAGCGCGTTTCGTTTTGCCAACTCGATAAGTTCTACCAAGGACTTGGCTTGAAGTTTTTGCATCAGCCTCTTTTTATATGTGCTTACGGTTTTGTTACTCAGGAACATGCCTTTTGCGATTTCCTTGTTGGTTCGGCCTTGTGCAAAAAGTTGCAATACCATCAACTCTCTATCATTAACGGCCTTGAACAGTTCAAGTTCCTTGCAGCTCTCATCGTTGGCGTTCAAGGCCTGGCTGGGGAAATAGTTGTAGCCGGACAGTACGGCACGGATGGCGCTCATCAGTTCACTCAGATCGCCTTCCTTGCATACATAACCATCGGCCCCCGAACGCATGCAGCGTGTGGCAAAGAGAGTGGGGGATTGAGCCGTTAAAACCAGGGTTTTCATCGAAGCGCTCATGGCGTTGAATCGGCAAAGCACTTCGAGTCCATCGAGTTTAGGAATGCTGATGTCCAGGATGATCAGGTCCGGCATGCATTCGCGGACCATTTGTATCGCGTCGCATCCATTATCCGTTTCGCCGACTACTTTGAAGTTTTCCTCGTGCTCCAACAACATGCGTATGGCCAGTCTTATAACGGGGTGGTCATCAATAATAAAAACTGTGTTCATGATCATATTCCATGCAAGTGCAAATAAAGCGGGCACATTAGCTCAGAAGGTGAGGGGTAAGCATGAACTTGAGGGGGTGCAGGTATAAAACAGGAAAGTTCCTACATTAAAAAGGTAAAGCCCTACCGGGCGTGAAGGCGTCGCGAGACGAGCGGCCAGGGTTTCCCAAGGGGATGGGTTAGCGTGTGATTGCAAGGAGTTTGCGACACTTATACGTAAACTTTTCGACGGCCTAGTTTGTTTAAGTTCCTACACTTATAGCGTGAGTAATATATGGATCAAGCCTGCAAGTTCATCTTTATTCAACGGCTTTTGCAAATAGCCGAGCAATGGCAGGTCACGTTCAAGGGCTTGGTTATGCAGCGCTGACAGTTCTGCC
Organism: Pseudomonas sivasensis; assembly: GCF_052938085.1. Classification (NCBI taxonomy): domain Bacteria; kingdom Pseudomonadati; phylum Pseudomonadota; class Gammaproteobacteria; order Pseudomonadales; family Pseudomonadaceae; genus Pseudomonas; species Pseudomonas sivasensis. The sequence goes on along the minus strand of NZ_CP176442.1, from coordinate 4,337,371 downwards.
TCGGGAAGCCCGCTGAGCAAGATGGCGGCCTTTATAAAGCATTGGCGACTGGCGATTTCAATCAACTCAAGCCCGGGCAGGTCGGGCAGACACTGGTCGCACAGGAGGATGTCGAAGGGCGCTTGGGCCTGCGTCATCAAACGGATTGCCTGTCCGGCGTTTTCCGCCGGGGTCAGTTGCTCAAAACCAAAGCTCTTGAGCAGGCACTGGGTGGCGAGCAGTTGAAAGGGATGGTCCTCCACCAACAGGATTCGAAGGGGGTAATTGGGCATAGAGGGCACACGGTGAGTGAAGCGTCGATGGAGGGCATGTAGGAACTGTTCGCCAGATTTGCCCGGAGCGTGAGCGATTATTCCTCGGGAGTTTGTGCGAATTCGATCAGGCCGCTCTGTTCCCGTCGTAGGGCGATTCTCTTCAGGGAACAGGCAACTTGATAAATGACGTTACTGAGGGCTCGAACGCCCGGTCATTTCCCGCGCCATCTCGGTGGCATAGCTGTCGGTCATGCCAGCGATAAAGTCGATCATGCGCAGGAACGAGGCGTGCAACGGCCAAGCCGGGTTCGGTGCATTGTTACCCAGCAGGTCGAGAATACGCCGGTTCTTGAAGGAGGGCGTTCGTCCGCCATGCTGCTCCAATGCCGCGCCGCAAAAAGCGTTCAGCAGTATTTCCAACGTGGTATAGGCGCCAATTTCATGCAAGGTCTTGCGTTTGTCCTGGAAGATTTTCTTGCGTGCCATGTCTTTGGCATCCAGCACGCAGCGTTTGGCCGGCCCGTGCATATGCTCCACCAAGTCGCCGGGCAGGGTGCCGGCCAGCAAGGCATCCTGCTGTTCGACGAAGGCTCGCGCCGCCGCGTTGGTCAAATGCTCGATGGCTTTGCCGCGCAGGATCGCCAGCTTGCGTCTGCGCGAGTCCTGAGATCCCAATTGCCGATAGGTCTGCGGCAGGTCGTCGCCTACCAGGTCGAGCAGCAGCGACTCGACTTCGGCGTATTCCAGCAACTCCATTTCCAGGCCGTCTTCCAGGTCGATCAGGGCATAGCAGATGTCATCTGCGGCTTCCATCAGATAGACCAATGGGTGACGGGCCCAGCGTTGTTCTTCCAGTTGCGGCAGACCGAGCTTGTGGGCGATCTGTTCGAGGATCGGCAGTTCGCTCTGGTAGCAGCCGAACTTGTGTTTCTTGTAGCCAAGGGCGTCGGCGTGGCGAGCGGTCCAGGGGTATTTCAGGTAGGTGCCCAGGGTCGCGTAGGTCAGTCGTGTACCGCCGTCAAACTGATGGTATTCGAGCTGTGTCAGTACCCGAAAGCCTTGGGCATTGCCTTCGAAATTGAGGAAGTCGTTGCGCTCGGCGCTGCTCATGTCGTCCAGCCAGCCACGCCCGGCGGCCTGTTGGAACCAGTGCCGGATGGCGTCTTCGCCCGAATGCCCGAACGGCGGGTTGCCAATGTCATGGGCCAGGCAGGCTGATTGCACCACCATGCCCAGATCACTCGGTTCGCACCAGTCGGGCAGTGCACTGCGCAGGGTTTCACCGACGCGCATGCCGAGTGAGCGGCCCACGCAACTGACTTCCAGGGAGTGGGTCAGGCGGGTGTGGATATGGTCGTTGCTGGACACCGGGTGCACCTGGGTCTTGCGGCCCAGGCGGCGAAATGCGCCGGAGAAAATAATGCGGTCATGGTCTTTGTGAAAAGGGCTGCGGCCGAGTTCTTCCGGGCTGTGCAGGGGCTTTCCAAGCCGTTCGCGGGTAAGCAGGGTAGGCCAATCCAAGGCGGGTACTCTCCGTGCGGTGAATGACCCTCCCAGCTTCCCGGTTCCACCTTGGCGGGGCAAGCGAAAATCTACAACCCGGCGGCGTCGATATCAATTAACAGCAAGCGCTGACCGTTATCGAAGAATTGTCCGGCAGTGAGGCAATACTGGTTGGTGGTGGCGTCGCGATACGTCGACGACAAGGTCAGGCGCCGCTCGTCCCAACCTTCGGCCAGCAGGTGATAGAAATACGGCCGCCATGACCAGTTGTGGCCCAGGTAACGCGTGTCGGCCTGCCAGGCGTCCTGGCGCCATTCGAAGTTCGGCGTGAGTTGCGTGCCATGTCGGTCGCACTGATAAAAGCGCAGCAGCCATGGGAAATCCTGCAATTGTGGTAACTGGCTAAGCGGTGCCTGGCCCAGGGCCCAGCTTTGGAGGATTTTCATCAGCTCGGCCAACTGCTGGCGCAGGTCCATGATGCGTCCACGCTCTGCCAGCTTCTGCTGGACGTACGCTGCGCGCAGTTGGGCAAAGCGTGGCACGAAGGCGTCGGTGGCAAACCAATCCAGCTGTGCCTGCGCGAACAGATAGCCCTGTACATAGCGCGAGCCGCATTCCAGGGCAAAGCTCAGTTGTGCTTCAGTTTCCACGCCTTCGGCAATGATCCAACAGCCGGTTTTTTCCGCCATCTGCGCCAGCGCCCGCACGACGTCACTGCTTGGCCCGCCCTTGGCGGCTTCCTGGAAAAGGCGCATGTCCAACTTGAGGATATCCGGCTGCAATGCCAGCACCCGGTCAAGCTGGGAATAGCCGGCACCGAAGTCATCAATGGCAATACGCGCACCGGCCTCGCGATAACGCGCGACCACATCGGCCAAGCGCTGGATATCGCCACCCAGTTCGGTGATCTCGAACACAACGCGCTGCGGGTCAACGCCGTGGGCGTGGATTTGTTTCAAGCTCGGCAGGGCCTGGCCCGGACGCAACCGGTTGATCCAGCGGGGCGAGATGTTCAGGCTCAGAAACCAATCGTCGGGGGCTTCATGCAGGCGGCTCAAGGCATTGTCGCGGATCTGACGGTCGAGGCGTCGCAACGTCGTGCCTGGCGTGCGCGGGTCCGCGAACAATGGGCCCACAGACTGCAAGCTGCCGTCAGCCTGGCGCAGGCGACCCAAGGCCTCGACGCCGGCAATGCGTCCGGTGGCAGTGTCAATAAACGGCTGGAAGCAGGCGAGCGGTTGCCCGTCAATCACAGGACCTCCTTATGAGAGGTAGCGAAAAAAAGAGGCCCGGCCTTCAATGACGAAGGCCGGGCCGATTCTGTTTGCAAGAATGCAGCCAGCAGGGCTCATCCTTTTCGGGAAGTACCTGCCATCGCTAATTTGATCAGCGGGATCAAACCTGCGCCCAGCCGCACCAGCCGGGTCACGCTGCTGATACTGCCGCCCTTGGCACCCTTCCCGGTAAAAAAGCCCATCAGCGTCACCGCCGCCACGCCCCACAGCGGCGCGTGCTTGATGCCCAGGCTGTCCTGCCAGTTGTGGCGCATGTCGCGCACTTTGTGCAGCGGAGCCATCAATTGTTGGGACTCATGACGGATTTCCTGGCGGTGCATTTCCATGCGCAGGCGGATCAGTGCCTTGCGCATTTCTCGACGGGATGTGTTGTGCGGGATCTCAGTCATGCTCATGGCAGCAGGCGCTCCCGATCATTGGCCAGCTCTTCAAGCGTGGCGTGGAAGGGCGTGGACTCATCGAAAACTGCTGCTTTCAAGCGCACCCCGCAGAACGCGGCGGCCAGGCTGTAGAACAAGCAGAGGCAGATGATCCCGGTGAGACGGTAGCCGGTGTCCCAGACCAGGATCATCACCAGCGTCGACAACCCGACCAGCAACAACAGGGCAAACACCAAGGCCAAGCCGGCAAACAGCAGCAGGCTGACGGTGCGTGCTTTCTGCTCCTGCAATTCGATGCCGAACAGTTCGACGTGGCTGTGCAGCAAGCCTAGAACGGCCGCGCCCAGGCGTCTTGAGGTAGAACTTGCGCCCGTGGCCGAGCCGCTTTCGCCGATAGACATAATGTTAGCGCCTTGTAGCCAATAGGCCGATCAGAAAGCCCACGCCAGCGGCAATACCCACCGACTGCCAGGGATTGGCCTGTACGTAGTCTTCAGTAGCGGTGACCGCAGCTTGGCCGCGCTCGCGCAGGGAGTCTTCGGTCAGTTGCAGGGTTTCACGGGCCTTGAGCAAGCTTTCATGAATCTTGCTGCGCAGCTCGTCGGCCTGATCACCCGCCAGGATCGCGGTGTCATCCAGTAGCTTTTCGGTATCACTGACCAGGGTTTGAAAATCCGCCATCAGTATCTCTTGGGCTGTCTGTGCTGTTTTTCTGGCCATGGTTATCTCCGTGATTGGCTGATCGGTACGTGTGGTTTCGAGTCACCGGCGTCGGTGAAGGTTCACTGCAATTGCGTGGTACAGCTTTTGCTTTGCCTTGGTGCGCATGCACGGGTGCCTGCGCTGAATCTGGGCGGTAAGGCCTCAAGCCATCAAAAACCTTACCTTAAATAACTGAAACTCGCGGAAAAACCCTGTCGGCAACAGCCTGTTGTGTTGATCGCTGCGCTAAAGCGGTTCACGCCCTGTGAAGAGGGGTGGTACCGGCGGTGCCAATTTAGTGCGTGCAACCGTGGCTTGAACCGCTTTGGTGCTTTTTGCCTTTAATGCAGGCCTGCCAACCTTCATGGAAAATTTGCAAAGTGCGGTGGACACTCTGGTCCACAGTTCAAACACCCTGTTTATCCTGATCGGCGCGGTCATGGTACTGGCGATGCACGCCGGCTTCGCATTCCTGGAAGTCGGCACCGTTCGCCAAAAAAATCAGGTCAACGCGCTGTCGAAGATCCTCAGCGACTTCGCCATCTCTACATTGGCCTATTTCTTTATAGGCTATTGGATCTCCTACGGCGTGAGCTTCATGCAACCGGCGGCAGTGATCAGCGCGGACCATGGCTATGGCTTGGTGAAATTCTTCTTCCTGCTGACGTTTGCGGCAGCGATCCCCGCGATCATCTCCGGCGGCATTGCCGAGCGCGCGAAGTTTGCTCCGCAGTTGTGCGCTACCGCGTTGATCGTGGCGTTTATCTACCCGTTTTTCGAAGGCATGGTCTGGAATGGCAATTTCGGCCTGCAAGCCTGGTTGCTCGCCACCTTTGGCGCCAGCTTTCATGACTTCGCCGGTTCTGTCGTGGTGCACGCCATGGGCGGCTGGCTGGCGCTGGCGGCGGTGTTGCTGTTGGGCCCGCGTAACGGACGTTATCGGGAAGGACGCTTGGTCGCCTTTGCGCCATCGAGCATTCCGTTTCTGGCGCTGGGTTCTTGGATTCTCATCGTCGGCTGGTTCGGCTTTAACGTGATGAGCGCGCAAACCCTCAACGGCGTCAGTGGCCTGGTGGCGGTCAACTCGTTGATGGCGATGGTCGGCGGCACCGTTGCTGCGCTGGTGATCGGCCGTAACGACCCAGGCTTCCTGCATAACGGCCCGCTCGCCGGGCTGGTGGCGATCTGCGCCGGTTCCGACCTGATGCACCCGGTAGGCGCGCTGGTCACCGGTGTGGTCGCCGGTGGGCTGTTTGTCTGGTGCTTTATCGCCGCCCAGGATCGCTGGAAGATCGATGACGTGCTGGGCGTGTGGCCATTGCATGGCCTGTGCGGTGTGTGGGGTGGGGTTGCCTGCGGCATCTTTGGCCAGACCGCGCTGGGCGGCCTGGGTGGCGTGAACCTGGTTAGCCAGTTGATCGGCACCGGCCTCGGCGTGGCAGTCGCGTTCGGCGGCGGCCTGTTGGTGTATGGGGTGATCAAACGCGTCGGTGGCCTGCGCCTGAGTCAGGAGCAGGAGTATTACGGTGCGGACCTGTCGATCCACAAGATCGGCGCGGTCAGTCAGGATTGATCGTCGCTGTTCGGCGGCGTGAAAGAGCCGTGCAGCAGGCGATAGCGGTTGTGTCGCACTTCATCGACCCGCGCCTGTACCTGGTGGTCCGGAAGGCCCAGCAGGATCAAGGCGTGGGAGGCGAGCATCAGGCTCGACTCCAATAGTTCGGGCACCACTTCGCTGGCGCCCGCAGCTTTCAGTTCGGCCCACTGGCTGTCATCGCGAGTGCGCACCAGAATCGGCACCTCAGGGTTGATACGGCGCGCCTCTTTCAACACCACCAGGGCGACATCGCTGTTGTCCACGGCAATGACCACCAACCGCGCGCGTTCCAGGCCCACCGCACTGAGCAGGGCGCCGCGACGGCAGTCGCCGTAATGCACGCTGCTGTCCTCGGTGGCGGCTTCCTGTACCCGTTCCGGGTCGTCGTCCAGGGCGATAAAGGCTTGTTGTTCCCGCCGCAGAAAGCGCCCGATGGACTGCCCGACACGGCCGTAGCCACAGATCACTGCATGGCCGCGTAACTCAGCATTGAGCGCGGTGATTTCCTCCAGTTGCACTTGCTGGTTGGGTTTGCGGTGCAGGTGCAGGGCAATCGCCGGGGCGGCGCGCAACAGCAGTGGCGTCAGCAGCATCGAGCAGAACGTGGCGGCGAGCAGCAAGCCATTGAATTCATCCGGGATCAGCCGGCTTTGCTGCATTTGCGCCATCAACGCAAAACAGAACTCACCGCCCTGGGCGAGGGCCAAGCCGCTGCGCCAGGCGGTTTCGCTGTCGCTGCCCCGCAGCTTGACCAGCACCGCTACCACGCACCCCTTGATCAGCATCAGCGCGAGGGTCAGGCCGAGGATCAGCAGACTGTGGCTGATGAACAATTGCAGGTCGATCAACATGCCGATACTGACGAAAAACAGCCCCAGCAGGATGTCGCGAAACGGTCGGATATCCGCTTCGATCTGATGGCGGTAATGGCTTTCGCCCAGCAGCATGCCGGCCAGGAAGGCGCCGAGGGCCGGCGACAGACCGAGCAAATGGGTGAGCCAGGCGGTCAGCAACACGATCACCAGTGCAAGCAACACAAACAGCTCCGCCGAGTGGGACGCGGCGACTTCATGGAACAGGCGCGGCAACAACCAGCGACTGGCCAGCAGCAGGCCAACAAACAGCAACACGGTTTTACCCAGCGTCAGCGGCAGCGCCCAGTACCAGGCTTGATCGCTGCTGCCGGCAAACACGGGCACCAAGGTCAGTAGCAACACGGCTACCACGTCCTGGAACAGCAGCACGCCAATCGCGTTCTGGCCATGGCTGCTGAAGATTTCTCCGAGGCTGGTCAGCTCTTTGCTGACGATGGCCGTGGATGACAATGCCAAGCCCGCACCCAGCAGCAACGCGATGCCGGGCGCCACACCAAAGGCCATCAACAAGCCTCCAAGCAGCGCACTGCACCCCAGCACCTGCAAACTGCCCAGGCCAAAGACCACGCGGCGCAGGGCGAGCATCTTTGTCAGGGAGAACTCCAGGCCCAGGGAAAACAACAGGAACACCACGCCAAGCTCGGCGAGGTCGGGTAGCTCTTCGCTGTCATTCACCCAGTCCAGCGCTGTAGGTCCCACGGCGAGGCCCACACACAGGTAGCCCAGAACGGGCGGCAGTTGCAGTCGGCGAAATAGCGCAATCACCACAAGGGATGAGGCCAAAATGATCAGCAGGTTGGCGAACACGAGCATCTCCGTTGCAGGGTGAGCGGGCAAAAAGCCGCGAGAATCGCTGAATCAGTTATACGTCATGCTGATCTGTGTCAGGGTTTATCGGCTCGCCACGGGTCTTACGCAAGCCTAGAATGTTGATCTGTTTTCTGATCAGGTCCTTTCGCCATGCTTCCTGAATGCCAGTTGTTCGGCACCCTGGGTTGCCATCTTTGTGAGATTGCCGAAGCCGAAATCATGCCGCTCGTCGAACACGGGCTGTTGGTGGAGCTGGTTGACATCACCGATCCCCAAGATCTCACCGACCTCTATGGGCTGCGGATTCCGGTGCTTCGACGGGTGGATACCGGCGCCGAATTGGACTGGCCCTTTGACGCTGAACAGGTCGTTGCCTTCCTGCGCTGACGTTTATGCGATGGCGGGTTTCCAATTATTACGTTACTGTATGTTTGTACAGCGATTGAATAGAGGGAACGCCCGTGGTGAATGTTGAACAACTGAAAAGCAGCGTCAATCGCATGTCCGCCGACGTCGTGCGCGACGCGGTGAACGAGCTGCGCCTCGATGGCTTGGTCACGGAAGGCAAGACGCCCTTTAACAAAGTGCATTTCAATACCTGCTTCGCGGAGATAGAAGCGTTGTTCCAGCGCGCCGGTTACCACAAGCAACTGGATGTGGTGGGTTATCAGGGCTTGCTCTACGCCTTGTACGATCCCGGTCGCTGGGAAGCGGTGGATGTGCTGCGTTGGCTCAAGGAATTCACCGAAGCGGCCAGTGCGTCGCCGATCCTGCGCACGCAATTAGCCAAAGCCTGAGATCCGCCCTAGGCTCAATCCCGCGTCGTGCGGGATAATGCCCATCGGTTTTTTCAAGGCTTCGAGCATCGGCATGTCCACTTCCGGTTTTTCCGCGTCCCAACACCAAGCCAGCACTCTCTACTTGCCGCCAGGCCCTTGGGCGACCGTGCTCGATTGCCTGTGCGAGCACTTCCCGGCGATAAGCCGTGAGCACTGGCTGGACCGCATCGCCCGCGGACGGGTATTGGATATCAACGGCAGCCCCATCAAGCTGGACCTCGCCTACAAGGAAGGTCTGTGCATTTACTACTTCCGTGAAGTGCCGAACGAAAAGGTGATTCCGGTGCAGGAAACTATCCTGTACGCCGACGAGCACTTGGTGGTCGCGGATAAACCGCATTTCCTGCCCGTGACCCCGGCCGGAGAGTACGTCGAGCAAACCCTGCTGCGCCGCCTGATTCGCCGTCTGGATAATCCGTCGCTGGTGCCGCTGCACCGTATCGACCGGCACACCGCCGGGCTGGTGCTGTTCTCGGCCAACCCCGCCAGCCGCTCGGCCTATCAGCAATTGTTCCCCAAGCGCCAGATCGATAAATTCTACGAAGCCATTGCCCCGGCCTTACCTGGTTTGACGTTCCCGTTGGTGCACAAAAGTCGCCTTGTGGACGGCGAACCCTTCTTCCGCATGCAGGAAGGCGAGGGCGCCAGCAACACCGAAACGGCGGTGGAGGTGCGGGAAAAAAATGGCGATCTCTGGCGCTACGGCCTGTTTCCCGTGACCGGTAAGAAGCACCAACTGCGCGTTCACATGACCGCGCTGGGGGCGAGCATCTGCAATGACCCGTTCTACCCGGACGTGCTCAAGGATGCCGTCGACGATTACGCCAACCCGCTCAAGCTGCTGGCCCAGGGCGTACGGTTTATCGACCCGGTCACCGGCGAAGAGCGTCGTTTTCGCAGCCAGATCACCCTCGATTGGTAACCCCCGGAAACGACAAGGCCCGCGCGAGGCGGGCCTTGTAGGCAAACGCTAAGACTTACAGGTCTTTAACGGTGCGGACCTGATCTTTATTGATACGGGTCTGCTTGCCGTCCAGTTGTTCGAACTCGTAGAAGCCCGAATCCTTATCGAATTTAGGGGTGTCGACGGCCTGGATTTCGCGACCGTCATTCAGGGTGATCACTGTCGGCGAAGCGCAACCGGCGAGGGTGGCGATGCCCAGTGCAAGCATGAGAGCGGCGATGGTCCGTTGAGTCATGGGTTTGTCTCCGAGAGAATACTTTTTAATTGCTGACCTTGAGACGCGTAAGGCGTCGCCAAAGTTCCTTGTGCGAAAGTTCATTCTGACACGTCAGAGCTCGGCTGTAACAGCTCCGGCGTATTAAGGTTTGCCAGCCGTGGGTCATCCGCCGGGCACTCCAGCCCCACGCCGCCCAATTGCAGGAATATCTTGCGCGGGCTTCGCTCGCCGGCTTGCCAGGCCTGTTCTACCTCGGTTTTGAGGTGTGTAGGGATGATGCAGATCAAGGGTTCCCAGAATTCGCCGTGGCGCACCATCACGGGCACCGATGGGTTTTGCCGCGCGGTCTTACGCAGGTCGGCCAGTAGGATCGCGTCGATAGCCGGCACATCGCACGGCAATATCAGCAGGTGCTCATGGCGCGCTGCGGCCAGCCCGGCGCGGATCCCGGCGAGCGGGCCCGGAAAGTCCGGGCTGTCGTCGCTCACCAGCATGTCGGCATAGGGCGCGTAGAGGTCCTGGTTGCGATTGCACGAGATGATCAGGTCATCCGTCAACGCTCGCACCAAGCGCTGCAGATGGGCGATCAATGGCTGGCCGCGCCATGCCAACAGACCTTTGTCCTGGCCGCCCATGCGCTGGCCGCGCCCGCCGGATAACAGCAAAATCGAGCAGGGAAGGGGCGAAGAATCTAACGACATAAAGGTTCCGCTGCGGCAGGTAAATAGGGGCCTGTGATATAACACCGGGCTGTTCCTCCGACAACCGGACCGTGCCATGAAAGCCAAGGCTGATGCGCCCTTCGTACCCCTGAATATCGCTGTATTGACCGTCAGCGACACCCGCACCCTGGACACCGACACCTCGGGCCAGGTTTTCGTCGACCGCCTCACCGCCGCCGGGCACAACCTGGCCGAGCGCGTACTGCTCAAGGACGATCTCTACAAGATCCGCGCCCAGGTTGCTCATTGGATTGCCGAAGACGTGGTGCAAGTGGTGCTGATCACCGGCGGCACCGGTTTCACCGGCCGTGACAGCACTCCCGAAGCCGTGAGCTGCCTGCTCGACAAGCAGGTCGACGGCTTTGGCGAACTGTTCCGCCAGATATCCGTGGCCGACATCGGCACCTCCACCGTGCAATCCCGTGCCCTGGCCGGCTTGGCCAATGGCACCCTGGTGTGCTGCCTGCCGGGCTCCACCAATGCGGTGCGCACGGGTTGGGACGGCATTCTTGCCGAGCAGTTGGACAACCGCCATCGCCCCTGCAACTTCGTCCCGCACCTGAAACAGGCCGCGCCTTGTGAATCCCGTGGGTAAGCCTGGCAAGACCGGCGCGCTGATGCCCGTGGAAGAGGCGCTGCAGCACTTGTTGGCGCTGGCCGAAGCTGCGCCGATCCGCGAGCCGTACGCCTTGCCCCTGGCCGAGTGTGATGGCCGGGTATTGGCGCAGGATCTGGTCTCCACCCTCGACCTGCCGGCGTGGCCGAACAGTGCCATGGACGGTTACGCGCTGCGCCTGGCGGACTGGACCGGTGAGCCGCTGGTGGTGAGCCAGCGCATCTTTGCCGGTCAGGCGCCTGAACCTCTGGCCGCGGGCACTTGCGCGCGCATCTTCACCGGCGCACCGGTGCCGCAAGGCGCCGATTGCGTGGAGATGCAGGAAAATGCCGTGGTTCACGCCGATGAGCGCGTGAGCTTTACCGAGCCCCTGCACGCAGACCAGAACATCCGCCCTCAGGGCCAGGAAACCACGGTCGGTGAACTCGTTTTGTCAGCCGGGACGCGCTTGGGCCCGATTGAGCTGGGCCTGGCTGCGTCCCTCGGCTGTGATCGTCTGAATGTAGTGCGCTGCCCGCGCGTGGCCGTGCTGTCCACCGGCGACGAGTTGATCGAGCCCGGCTTGCCGCTGGGGCCCGGCCAGATCTACAACAGCAATCGTCGCGTACTGTGCAGTTGGCTTTCACGCATGGGCTGTGAAGTGATCGACGCCGGGATCCTGCCGGATGACTTGGAACAGACCCGCACGCGATTGGCGGGCTTGGGCAGTGTCGACCTGATCCTGTCCACCGGTGGCGTGTCGGTAGGTGAAGCGGACTTCCTTGGCATCGCCCTGCGTGAAGAAGGCGAACTGGCCCTGTGGAAGCTCGCGATCAAACCTGGCAAGCCACTGACGGTCGGGCATTTCCGTGGCGTGCCGGTGATCGGCCTGCCGGGTAATCCGGCCTCGACCCTGGTGACTTTCGCACTGTTGGCGCGCCCCTACATCCTGCGTCGCCAAGGTGTGGCCGACGTGGAGCCGTTGCGGTTCGAAGTCCCGGTGGGATTCGTCTGGCCGAAACCGGGCAATCGTCGCGAGTATCTGCGCGGGCGCATCGAGCAGGGCAAGGCGATCATCTACCGTAACCAAAGCTCTGGCGTGCTGCGCAGCGCGGCGTGGGCGGAAGGGTTTGTGGAGGTGTTGGAAGGGACGACGCTGGCACTCGGTGATCGGGTTAATTTCATCCCGCTGAGCGAAGTCCTGAACTGAACACAAGTCCAAATGGGAGAGGGGGCTTGCCCCCGATAGCGGTGCTTCAGCCACACATCAGGTGACTGACACTCTGCCATCGGGGGCAAGCCCCCTCCCACATTTGGACCTTTGTGTGCCTGTGGCTATTCAGTAGTCGTCGCCACGCTCCGTGACGTCCCGCTCCACAGGCCGCGCTTCCGGGTCATAGCCCACCGGGAACTTGCCCTTCAAGGTCCAGGCAAACGCAATGATCTCCGCGATGGTGCGGTACAACTCCTCCGGAATGCTGTCGCCCAGTTCCATGCGCGCCAGCAGCTTTACCAGCTCGGCGTTTTCATAGATCGGCACTTCATTTTCCCGCGCCAACTTGAGGATGGCTTCGGCCAGGGCATCGTCGCCCTTGGCGGTCAGGGTCGGCGCTTGCTGGCCGTCGTACTTGAGGGCAATCGCCTGGCGCGGTGGGTTGGAGTTCTTCATGCGGTTTCATCCACCCAGCGTTGCTCCAGTCCGGTTTTCGGCCCGCGTGGTGGCGTACCCAGGTGGCAATCGAGGTCGCCGACGTTGATCCCCGAAGTCACCAGCCGCTCGCGCAAGTTGCCCAAATGGCTTTCGATCAGGCTGGCGGTGAACGGGCGTGTTGCCCACAGTTGGCTCGACAGTTTGCCCTGGGTCAGTTGTGCCTGGACCTGCAACGGCCCCAGCGGCTCCATATCGAATGCCAGCTCGACGCGCCATAGCATTTGCTTGGGGTCTTTGCGGTCTTTGCGTTCGGGCTGGTCTTTGTCTGGCGCCGGTTCTTCGCGCTGGAACTTGACCTGCAACGGCACGATGTCCTGCAGCGTGCGCATAGGGATTTCCAACTGCCAGGTGGTTTGCAGGCGGCCATCGGCGGTAGTGCCGGTCTGTTCCAGACTCGACAGTTGGTGGCTCTGTAACCTGGAAATGGCCCCGGCTGCCAGACGCAGCAGGTTTTCCAGGTCGCCTTCGCCTTCAAGCTTCGCCATCAGCCGCTCGGGCAGTGGAAAGCTGACCGGTGCCTGCCGCGCGCTGACTTGGCCCAGCGTGTTCAGTGGGCTGCGCACAAAATTGGGCAATACCTGGGCCAGCGTGTTGGCCGCAAGAATGGCGTTGAGGTTGGTACTGGCGGGCAGGGCGGGCAATAGGTCCGCGACAAGGCGCAGCAGTGCGCCCTTCATGTCCAGTGGTGGTATTTGGGGATTCTGTCCTGCGAGTAATTTGGCCTCCAGAAAGGCGCCGCTGTTCTGAATCACTTGGGCCAGGACTTTGGGGTTACTGACCTGTGCCAGATCGGGCAGCGCCGCGAGCAAACGGTCGGCGGCGGCGCGCAGGTCGGCGGAGGTGCTATCGCCACGGGGCAGGTTTTGCAGGGCAGTGAACACCGCATCCAGGGAGCCCTGGCGACTTTGCTGGGTCGACAGTTGCTGGGTGACCGCCAATTGATCCTTGAGCCCGCTCAGCGGCACAAAATTCAAGGTCTGCGCGTTCTGCACCACGGCGCTGAGCAGGCTGCCTACGCGCAACGGCTGTGGGCTTTCCACCGTCAGTGTCGCGCCGGCCAGGGCGTTATTCAGCACCGTCACCAACGAACGATAGATCGCCGGTTGCGCCGTGCCCTGGGGCAGCATCTGAGTGGTCAATACCTTGGCTTGCAACAGCGTACCTTCCGGGACTTTGGCGGTATCGATGCGGGTGAGGGCGGCGACGTTGGCACTCAAAGCCTGTTGCAGGCTGAGGGTCAGATTGCCCGCTGGCGTCTGGCTCACCGCCACATTGCTGCCTAAGGGCAATGGCTGCGCGCTGCTGGCCTGCACCAGCGTCTGGCGGCCGCCGTCCAAGGTCAGCTTGAGCAGCAACTGAAAGGCTTCACCGCCTTGTTTAAGGGCGATGACTTCGGCATTCGCGGTTTTCCCAGGGTCGATCAGCCCAATCTGCGGCTCCAGCAGTTTCAGCAGTGCTCCAGGCGCAGGCGCGGAGCTTTGCCCGGCTGCCGGGGTGGGAGGAAGCGTAGGAAGGTTGATCTCGCCGGTCATCGTGCGCATCGTCTCTGGGGAAATTGCCCTCTTTAGCGTAGGGCATCGCATGTATAATGCCGCCCGTCTGCAAAGAGAGCGCTAAAAACCTCACAACTATTTGATCCAGCTCTCTAAAATCGGTCGCCAAAGCCGTTATTGTGCTTCTTTCTATAACGGCCGCTGCACCGCCGACTTGAACCGTAAAGGCCCGCGATCTCTTGACCAGCCCTCTTCTTGAAGCCGTAGCGCTCTCCTGTGAACGCGACTTGCGCCTGCTGTTCGAGCACCTCGACCTGCGTGTGGCGGGTGGCGATATGGTGCAGATCAGCGGTCCCAACGGCAGCGGCAAAACCAGTTTGCTGCGCCTGCTGGCCGGGTTGATGCAACCCACGGCCGGTGAAGTGCGGCTTAACGGCAAGCCCCTCAACGAACAGCGCACCGAGCTTGCACGCAACTTGATCTGGATCGGCCACGCCGCCGGCATCAAAGATGTGCTCACCGCCGAAGAAAACCTCAGCTGGCTCAGCGCCCTGCACCATCCTGCTTCCCGTGACGCCATCTGGCTGGCCTTGGCCGCCGTCGGCCTCAAGGGTTTCGAAGACGTTCCCTGTCACACCCTGTCCGCCGGCCAACAGCGCCGCGTGGCCCTGGCGCGCCTGTACCTGCCGGGCCCGCCACTGTGGATTCTCGACGAACCCTTCACCGCCCTCGACAAACAAGGCGTCGCCCAGTTGGAAGAGCACTTGGCGCGGCATTGCGAGCAGGGCGGAACCGTCTTGCTCACCACCCACCACACCCTGGCGCGCATGCCCGCCGGTTACCGCGACCTTGATCTGGGCCGGTGGTCGGCATGAGTGTCTTCGCCCTGCTGGTCGCCCGCGAAGCACGGCTGCTGTGCCGTCGCCCGGCTGAACTGGCCAACCCGCTGGTGTTCTTTGCCATCGTGATTGCGCTGTTCCCGCTGGCGGTCGGCCCCGAGACTAAACTGTTGCAAACCTTGTCGCCGGGGCTGGTGTGGGTCGCGGCGCTTTTATCGGTTCTGCTCTCGCTGGACGGGCTGTTTCGCAGTGATTTCGAAGACGGTTCCCTGGAACAGTGGGTCCTTTCGTCGCACCCTTTGCCACTTCTGGTACTGGCCAAGGTGCTGGCACACTGGGCTTTTTCCGGCCTCGCGCTAGTCTTGCTCTCGCCGCTGTTGGCGATGATGCTGGGCTTGCCCGTCGAATGCCTGCCGGTATTGCTTTTGTCCTTGTTGCTCGGCACGCCAGTGCTCAGCCTGTTGGGGGCCGTGGGCGCAGCGTTGACCGTCGGTTTGAAGCGTGGTGGCCTGCTACTGGCCCTGTTGATTCTGCCGTTGTACATCCCGGTACTGATCCTTGGCAGCGGCGCTTTGCAGGCTGCGCTCATGGGCATGCCGGCGACCGGTTACCTCCTGTGGCTTGGTAGCCTGACCGCCCTGGCGGTAACCCTGACACCCTTTGCTATAGCCGCCGGCCTGAAGATCAGCGTCGGCGAATAATGAGGTCTGACCCAGCGACATTGTCAGCTCTTCAACATAAGAAAGACCCTACGCCTCTCGCAATGACGAGAAGCAACCGTGAGAAACAGCAATGAACTGGACCTGGTTTCACAAGCTCGGCTCGCCCAAATGGTTCTACGGCATCAGTGGCAAACTGCTGCCTTGGTTCAGCATCGCCGCCGTGTTGCTGATCGGCATCGGCCTGGTCTGGGGCCTGGCCTTCGCGCCGCCGGACTACCAGCAAGGCAACAGCTTTCGCATCATCTACATCCACGTGCCTGCCGCGATGCTGGCCCAGTCCTGCTACGTGATGCTGGCGGTATGCGGTGTCGTCGGCCTGGTCTGGAAGATGAAACTCGCGGACGTTGCCCTGCAATGCGCCGCGCCCATCGGCGCGTGGATGACCGCCGTGGCGCTGGTCACCGGCGCGATCTGGGGCAAACCCACCTGGGGCTCGTGGTGGGTGTGGGATGCGCGACTAACGTCCATGCTGATCCTGCTGTTTCTGTACTTCGGTCTGATTGCCCTGGGCAACGCGATCAGTAATCGTGACAGCGCCGCCAAGGCCTGCGCGGTGCTGGCGATTGTCGGCGTGATCAACATCCCGATCATCAAATACTCGGTGGAGTGGTGGAACACCCTGCACCAGGGCGCCACCTTCACCCTCACCGAAAAACCGGCGATGCCCGTGGAAATGTGGGCACCGCTGCTGTTGATGGTGCTGGGCTTCTACTGTTTCTTCGGCGCCGTGCTGCTGATGCGCATGCGCCTCGAAGTGCTCAAGCGTGAAGCCCGCGCCAGTTGGGTCAAGGCCGAAGTGCAACGCAGCCTGGGAGCGCGCGGATGAGTTTTGCTTCTTTCAGTGATTTTCTCGCCATGGGCCACCACGGCCTGTATGTCTGGACGGCCTACGGCATCTGCCTGGCGGTGCTGGCCCTCAACGTCGCCGCGCCGATCCTGGCCCGCAAGCGTTACCTGCAACAAGAGGCGCGTCGTCTGCGCCGGGAGACCGAAAAGTGAATCCGCTGCGTAGAAAACGTCTGATGATCATCCTCGCCATCATGGCCGGCGTCGGCATTGCCGTGGCCCTGGCCTTGAGCGCGCTGCAACAGAACATCAACCTGTTCTACACCCCGACCCAGATCGCCAATGGCAAAGCACCGGTTGATACCCGCATCCGCGCCGGTGGCATGGTGGAGAAGGGCTCGTTGAAACGTTCCGGCGATTCCCTCGACGTGACCTTCGTGGTTACCGACTTCAATAAGGCCGTGACCATCACCTACCGTGGCATCCTCCCGGACCTGTTCCGCGAAGGCCAGGGCATCGTCGCCCTGGGCAAACTCAACGCTGACGGCGTGGTGGTGGCCGATGAAGTGCTGGCCAAGCACGACGAAAAATACATGCCGCCGGAAGTCACCAAGGCGTTGAAAGAAAGCGGCCAATCGGCACCAACCCCAGCGAAGGAGGGCTAAGTGATGACGTCCGCACTGTTTATTCCTGAGTTGGGCCAATTGGCGATGATTCTCGCCTTGTGCTTCGCCATCGTGCAGGCCGTGGTGCCGTTGCTCGGTGCCTGGCGCGGCGACCGCCTATGGATGAGCCTGGCGCAGCCGGCCGCCTGGGGGCAGTTTGCCTTTCTGCTGTTCGCGTTTGGCTGCCTGACCTACGCCTTTATGACCGACGACTTTTCCGTCGCTTATGTCGCCAATAACTCCAACACCGCGCTGCCTTGGTACTACAAGTTCAGCGCCGTGTGGGGCGCCCACGAAGGTTCGTTGCTGCTGTGGGCGTTGATCCTCGGCGGCTGGACCTTCGCTGTATCGGTGTTCTCGCGCCAATTGCCGCAAGTGATGCTGGCGCGGGTGCTGGCGGTGATGGGCATGATCAGCATTGGTTTTTTGCTGTTCCTGATCATGACCTCCAACCCTTTCAGCCGCATCCTGCCGCAGATTCCATCGGATGGGCATGACCTCAACCCCTTGCTGCAAGACATTGGCCTGATCGTGCACCCGCCGATGCTCTACATGGGTTACGTCGGTTTCTCCGTGGCCTTCGCCTTCGCCATCGCCGCCTTGCTTGGCGGGCGTCTGGATGCCGCGTGGGCGCGCTGGTCGCGGCCATGGACCATCGTCGCCTGGGCGTTCCTGGGTATCGGCATCACCCTCGGCTCGTGGTGGGCCTACTACGAACTCGGCTGGGGCGGGTGGTGGTTCTGGGACCCGGTGGAAAACGCCTCGTTCATGCCGTGGCTGGTGGGCACTGCACTGATTCACTCGTTGGCCGTCACCGAAAAGCGCGGCGTGTTCAAGAGCTGGACCGTGTTGCTGGCCATCGCGGCATTTTCCCTCAGCCTGCTGGGCACATTCCTCGTGCGTTCGGGTGTGCTGACCTCGGTGCACGCCTTTGCGTCCGACCCGGAGCGCGGCGTGTTCATCCTGATCTTCCTGCTGTTTGTGGTTGGCGGCTCCCTGACCCTGTTCGCCCTTCGCGCGCCGGTGGTCAAAAGCCAGGTCGGCTTCAATCTGTGGTCGCGGGAAACCCTGCTGCTGGGCAATAACCTGGTGCTGGTGGTGGCCGCGTCGATGATCCTGCTCGGCACTCTGTACCCCCTGGTGTTGGATGCCCTGAGCGGCGCCAAACTGTCCGTCGGCCCGCCGTACTTCAACGCGTTGTTCATCCCGTTGATGGGTTTGTTGATGGTGGTGATGGCGGTCGGCATGCTGGTGCGCTGGAAGGACACCCCGGTCAAATGGCTGGTCGGCATGTTGATGCCGGTACTGCTCGGCAGCGTGGCCCTGGCCGTGGTCGCCGGGATTGCCTATGGCGACTTCAACTGGGCGGTGCTCGCCACCTTCCTGCTCGCCGCCTGGGTATTGCTGGCCGGTGTGCGCGACATCTTCGACAAGACCCGCCACAAAGGCCTGGTCAAAGGCCTGCCGACGCTGACCCGCAGCTACTGGGGCATGCAGATCGCCCACATCGGCATCGCCGTGTGTGCGCTGGGCGTGGTGCTGTCCAGCCAGAACAGCGCCGAGCGCGATCTGCGTCTGGCGCCGGGCGAGTCCATGGACCTTGCTGGGTACCAGTTCATCTTCGAGGGCGCCAAGCACTTTGAAGGGCCGAATTTCACGTCGGACAAAGGCACCGTGCGGGTAGTCCGCAACGGTAAGGAAATCGCCGTATTGCACCCCGAAAAACGCCTGTACACCGTGCAGAGCTCGATGATGACCGAAGCCGGTATCGACGCGGGTTTCACCCGTGACCTCTATGTGGCACTGGGCGAACCGTTGGGCGAGGGCGCCTGGGCAGTGCGCGTGCATGTGAAACCGTTTGTGCGTTGGATCTGGTTCGGCGGTTTGCTCACTGGGTTTGGCGGTTTGCTGGCCGCGCTGGACCGGCGTTATCGGGTCAAGGTCAAGAGCCGAGTGCGTGAAGCCTTGGGTATGCAAGGAGCGGCGGTATGAAGCGTTGGTTGATGGTGTTGCCGCTGGCGTTGTTCCTGGTGGTGGCGGTGTTCCTGTATCGCGGCCTCTACCTGGATCCGGCAGAGTTGCCTTCGGCGATGATCGGCAAGCCTTTCCCCGAGTTCTCGCTGTCGAACGTGCAAGGAGACAAGACGCTGACCCGTGCCGACTTGCTGGGCAAACCGGCACTGGTCAACGTATGGGGCACATGGTGCATTTCCTGCCGCGTCGAACACCCCGTGCTGAATAAGTTGGCTGAGAAGGGCGTGGTGATCTACGGCATCAACTACAAGGACGACAATGCGGCGGCCTTGAAGTGGCTGGCCGAGTTCCACAACCCGTACCAACTGGACATCCGTGATGAAGACGGCAATCTCGGTCTCAACCTCGGCGTTTACGGCGCCCCGGAAACCTTCTTCATTGATGCCAAGGGCGTGATCCGCGACAAATACGTCGGTGTGATCGACGAGGTGGTCTGGCGCGAGCAACTGGCTGCCAAGTACCAGGCGCTTGTCGATGAGGCCAAGCCATGAAGCGTCTGTTAGTCGCTGCCGTGCTGGCACTGGGTTTGGCGGGTGTGGCCCACGCCGCCATCGACACGTACGAATTCGCCAAGGACGGTGACCGCGAGCGTTTCCGCGAATTGACCAAGGAACTGCGCTGCCCCAAGTGTCAGAACCAGGACATCGCCGACTCCAACGCTCCCATCGCCGCCGACCTGCGCAAAGAGATCTTCCGCATGCTGGGAGAGGGCAAGGACAACCAGCAGATCATCGACTTCATGGTCGATCGCTATGGTGATTTCGTGCGCTACAAACCGGCCCTCACCGGCAAGACCGCGCTGCTCTGGTTCGGCCCAGCAGGGCTGTTATTGGCCGGCGTGGTGGTGATGGCGGTGATCGTACGCCGTCGCCGCGCAGCGCCGACCGATGGTTCCGACGCGCTGTCCCCCGAAGAGCGTAAACGCCTCGACCAATTGCTGGACACCAAGACTGATGATTGATTTCTGGCTCGCAGCCGGCTTGCTGCTTCTGATTGCCCTGAGTTTCCTGTTGATCCCTGTGTTGCGCGGCCGCCGTGCCCAGCGCGAAGAGGATCGCACCGCGCTGAACGTGGCGCTGTATCAAGAACGCGTCGCCGAGTTGCAAGTGCAGCAGGACGAAGGCGTGCTCAACGCCGCGCAACTCGACACCGGTCGCGCCGAAGCCGCCCGCGAACTGCTGGCGGATACCGAGGGTGTGGAAAAACCCCGCGAATCGCGCCTGGGCAAACCGCTGCCATTGCTCGCCGCCGTCCTCGTCCCTGTCCTTGGCTTGGGCCTGTACATGCACTTTGGTGCCAGCGACAAGGTCGAGCTGACCCGCGAATTCTCACAGCCACCGGTGTCCATGGAAGACATGACCCACCGCCTGGAACGCGCGGCTGCGGCCCAACCGGATTCGGCCGAAGGCCTGTACTTCCTCGGTCGCGCCTATATGGCCCAAGACCGCTCCGCAGACGCCGCGAAAGTGTTCGAGCGCACCGTGGCCCTGGCCGGGCGCCAGCCGGAGCTGCTGGGGCAGTGGGCCCAGGCGCAGTACTTTGCCGACAACAAACAGTGGTCGCCCAAGGTGCAGGCGCTCACTGATGAAGCCTTGAAGCTGGACCCGAAGGAAGTCACCAGCCTGGGCTTGCTGGGCATTGCGGCATTTGAAGGCAAGCGTTATCAAGAGGCCATCGACTACTGGACCCGTCTGTTGGCCCAACTGCCACCGGAAGATAATTCCCGTGCTGCCCTGCAAGGCGGCATCGACCGGGCTGCGCAAAGTCTGAAGGAGAGCGGGGGCAGCGTCGCCCAGAAGGCTGTGATGAAGGTACGTGTGGACCTCTCCGCCGACGTGAAGGCCAAGGCCTTGCCAACCGACAGCGTGTTCATCTTCGCCCGCGCCGTTAGTGGCCCGCCGGCACCTCTGGCGGTCAAACGCGTCACCGTCGCCGAATTGCCTGTTACCGTCGAACTGGGTGACGCCGATGCAATGATGCCGCAATTGAAACTGTCCAACTTCCCCGAAGTCCAACTGGTTGCGCGCATATCCCGGGCCGGTCAACCAACCACTGGCGAGTGGATCGGCCGCAGCCAACCCCTGGCCAGCAGCACCACTGCGCTGCAACAGCTGACCATCGACAGTCCGGACAAGTAATTTTGAGGAAACGCCTATGACGACCGCATTCGCACGCATCACCTTGCTCAGCCTGGTACTGGGCCTGAGCGCCTGTGCGGTCCATCGGCCACCACCTGGCCCGACCGGCCCGACTATCCCGCCGTCCGGCCCCTCGACTCAGCCGAGCACCAAGCCTTCCGGCCCGGTCACCCCGCCACCGAAGCCTGTGCCCACTAAATCGCCGACCTTCGCCCCACCACCGGGCGCCGCCAGCCATTGGGACGGCAAGATGCAGGTGTACGTGCTTGATGACCAACCGGACACGTTCTACCGCCAGCGTACCTACTACCGCTGGAGCAACGGCTGGAGCCGCTCCATCAGCCCCAATGGGCCGTGGGAAGACACCAACGTGCAAGGTGTGCCGCCGGGGTTGAGCAAGCAGTACGCGCAATGACAAAAGGCGACCTTCGGGTCGCCTTTTTCACGCCTGTGAATTCCATCCTTTCAGGCACTGAAGTTCAAATACGGGAGGGGACTTGCTCCCGATAGCGCCAGGTCAGTCACTGATTAGCTGAGTGTGGCATCGCCATCGGGGGCAAGCCCCCTCCCATAGTGGATCTCCTCAGCCCTCAGGCCACGGAGGCGCCGGTACCGTGCCGCTTCTCATATGTTCATCAGTTTCGCCGCAATGGCATTCCAGCCCGCCGGTTCATGGATCATGGTTAGGTAGTCATGGCCCGCGAAGAACTGCCCCTGAAACGTGTGCTTAGCCATGATCTCCTTGATGATCATCGTGGCAGGGCCCAAGCCGGTATTGCCGGTTCGGGCATCGAGTGCACGACCTCGCACTTGAGTGGTGATTGCGGCGCCGAGCATCATCTTTCTTTGTTCAAGCTGCTTGATCTGATCTGCTCGGGATAAACCGGCGAGGCTGGCTTGCGGCATATCGCCGAAGTTGGGGTTCTGTTCAAGAAAGGCCGCCCACTGCAACTCCATCGCCGCCACCTTGCACAGGGCGGCGTAACGGTCGCTGACCATCAGCCTGGCCAGTTCAAGTTGGAAGCTGACCATGATGAGCGGGATTTTCCCGACCAGGCCAATGCCGGTAAATGAAAGCAAGGTCGAGGTGGTCGAGATGGCCATTTCTGTGCCTCGAAATGCGAGCTTCTTGAACTTTACCTCGATGGCCAGTTGCAGCCATTTAATCGCATCACTGATTTGTTCATCACCAGCGGCGAAGGGTTGATAAGCCGCCAGCATTTTTGACAGCCGACGCAGATGTATCGCCGTAGAGGTCGTGGCAGACGCGTGCCTGGCCGCATAGAAGGGCGCGGGAATAGGCGAGATCGCCGGGCTTATCGCCGCCACTCCCACCCCGGTTGCGCCAACACCCAAGCTTTTGTATTTGCGGTGTGAAAGCATCTTTTGGGTTTTGGGCGAGGGTCCGCAATTGCCGTTTTTGACAAAGTACGGGTTGAGTTTCAACCCGCTTTTTTCGCAGACCTTCATATAACTTCTGGCGGCGCCTATGGTTGTGATGATGGGGTGAAGGCCAGCCAGTCCGGAAAGAAGGCTAAAGAATATGTCTTCTTTTGACTGTTCTGTTTGAGCGGTTTCACGTACTTGCGCTGCGATTGAGTCGGGCACTGTTTCGTCTCCGTTGAGGGGAGAAGGGATAGGAGCCTGTACCGTAGATAAGCACCGTAGTGCTGGCTGTAGGATTGTTCGGGGAGGCATCACTCGTCTTTGTGGTGGCGCCGAACCTGATGCGCGGCGGGTCGCACTCGGGTAATGTGGCCGCCGCCGGCCTGGCTGCCGAAGGATTGCTGGATATACTTTTCAGTGATCGCTATCCGCCCAGCCTGTTGCAGGCGGCATTTGTACTGGCCATCGGGCCGAGCTGATGCAAGCCAGGCGCCGCGAAGGGCTTCCTGTGGTGCATAAGTCTGGCGACAAGCGAAGAGGGTGTATTGATGGCGGGCAGGTTGATCTATCTCATCGGGCCATCGGGTTCGGGCAAGGACAGCCTGCTGGATGCCGCCCGTCCGCAGTTGGCCGAGCGCGGCTGCCGCATCGTGCGGCGCGTCATCACCCGTTCGGCGGAAGCCGTGGGCGAGGCGGCGCACGGTGTGAGCGCGGAGCAGTTTGCGGTGATGCGTACCGAGGGGGCGTTTGCCCTCAGTTGGCAGGCCAACGGCTTGTCCTATGGCATTCCACGGGAAATCGACGATTGGCTGGCGGCGGGGGATGACGTTCTGGTCAACGGCTCGCGTGCACACCTGGCGCAGGCCCGCGCGCGTTATCCGCAGATGCTGGTGCTATTGCTGACCGTGGATCAAGGCGTGTTACGCCAGCGCTTGATCGCGCGGGGACGAGAGTTGCCGGCCGACATCGAGGAGCGCTTGGCGCGCAATGCGCGGTTTACTCAAGAGCTGATCGCCGGCAGTGGTTCAGGGTTGTTTGTGCTGGATAACTCCGGCCCCTTGGATCACACGGTCGAGCGCCTGCTGCACTGCCTGGATGCTGGGCATTCGGTATGCGCCTGATCCTGCTCCGCATCGGCGAGTTTGGCTGGTGATCTTCATGGCTCGCAGATCGTTGTTCCAAATCGTGCCTTGAGCGCTTTGCGGCCCTTTGGCGTCACACTCAGTGCGCGGCTATCCAGGTCCTGTGTTACCCATTCACAGCGAACAGCGTTTTGCAAAAGCGCCGCGCCCAAAGCACCCGCCAGGTGCGGGCGGCGCATGCTCCAGTCCAGGCAGGCGCAGGCGAATCGCCGTCGTTGCGTGCGCAGCGCCGCCACATCGATCCCAAGTTCAACCATCGCCTTGTCGCCGTGTGCGCTGAGTTGGTAGCTGTCGTTCCCGGTCAACCAGCCGGCCTCAATGAAATGGTCGTGCAGCGTGACCGCCAACGTACCCGCCATGTGGTCGTAGCAGGTGCGCGCAAACTGCAGACGCGTGGGCGTGCTCGGCACAAACGCCTTGGCGCTGTTGCGGCTGATCACCATCAACCCTTCAATCGCCTGGGCCACCGACGGACCGGCGAGGCTGTAGTAACGGTGACGCCCCTGCGTGTGCAGCGTGATCAAGCCGTCGTCCTTGAGCCGGGCCAAGTGCGCGCTGGCGGTTGAGGTGCTGACCTCGGCAATCACCGCCATTTCGGTACTGGTACGCGCATGCCCATCCATCAGCGCGCAGAGCATTTTCGTGCGCGCAGGTTCTGCAATTGCGCCGGCGACCTGTGAGAGTGCGGCGTCGTCGTCCTGGCCATTCATATTTCGTTCCTGAGCGAATCGTTACCGGGTGAGGTGGCTGATAGTAGCGGTTCTTCGTGAACAGGACGTCCTGAATGACACCGCTTGAAGCCGCTACCCACGCTGACCCTTATGACTATTACTCACGCCTGAGATGTACTGGCGGGTTGCTGTTCGACGCTGAACTTGGGCTGTGGGTCGCCAGTACAGCCGAGGTGGTTGCGGCTGTTCTGGCTCACCCGGATTGTCGAGTACGCCCGCATCACGAGCCGGTGCCTGCTGCGATTGCGCAAGGCGCTGCAGGCCAGGTATTTGCCAGCTTGATGCGGATGAATGAAGGGACGGCCCATCGATGCCCGCGAGCAGCAGTCGAACCGGCATTGGCTGGCGTAGGCGTCGGGACCGTCGCGGAGGTGGTCGGCAGCCTTATCGACCGCGTGGATAACCTGGAGGCGTTGATGTTCACCTTGCCGGTCTCGGCGGTTGCGGCGTTGCTGGGTTTTCCAGCTGGGCAGACAGCAGCGGTTGCCGAGCTGACACGGGATTTCGTCGCCTGCCTCTCGCCGCTGAGCAACGAGGCCCAACGGCATAACGCCGACATCGGAGCGTCGCAGTTGACGCAAATGTTTGGCAACGTACTTGAAGCTTCGGCGTTGATGACGCACATCCGCACAGGCGACTGGATGGACACTGACGTGTTGACCGCGAACCTGATCGGGCTGCTGTCACAGACCTGCGAAGCCACGGCCGGCCTGATAGGTAACACATTGGTGATGCTCGCCCGGCAGCCTGATCTGCTGGAGCAGGTTCAGCACGCGCCCGCCCAGGTCATGGCGCTGGTTGAAGAAGTGGCGCGCTTCGATTCCCCAGTGCAGAACACTCGGCGGTTTGTTGCCGACCGGTGTGTCATCGGTAACCGCGTGCTGGAGGCCGGGGATACCCTTCTGGTGGTGCTGGCGTCCGCCAATCGTGACCCTGCGGCAAACCCGATGCCCGATAGGTTTGTGCTTGAACGCCCGCAGCGGCGCAGCTTCAGCTTTGGTTTCGGCGCTCATCAATGTCCTGGCCAGCGGCTGGCGTTGATCATTGCGTCCCAAACCATCCTTGCGCTGCTCCGTCGCCAGCCTGCCTTGCTGGCGGGCGGGGGGTCATTCGGTTACTGGCCGTCGCTCAACGGGCGGATTCCGAGGTTTCACTCGGCAGCGCTCAACATTCGGTAAAACCACCGCCAGTCAGGCTGAGAGGTTCTGTGCTTGAGCAAAGATAACTCTAGGGTTGTTTTTGTTCAGGCCAAGCCAAGGAGGCTGGGGTGCAAAGCAGGTGATTGATCAAGGAGCTGCAAGAGGCTGGATGGGTACTGGATCGCGTCACGGGCAGTCATCATATTTTTATCGAATGGGGCGATGACTTTACCGCCACCGGCATTCAAATCCCCGATATTCCAGGCGCTGTCACCGCCGGGGACAGCTTTGAAGAGGCTTGCAACGCTGCCGTGTAAGTCGCGCACATCCTGCTGCAGGAGATCGCTGCAGAGGGCGGGACGATTCCGATGCCAACGTCAGTCGCGAACCATCGCGCTCATGAGGACTATGCGGGGATGGGCTGGGGGATACTGGCGTTGGAGATCTCGCCTTATCTGGGCAAGACCGAGAAGGTCAATGCGACCTTGCCCGGTTATGTCATCCAGCGAATCGACCGTTATGTGCGTGAGCACAAGGTCAAAAGCCGCTCGTCATTTCTGGCGGACGCGGCTCTGGAGAAGTTGGTGCGCTCTTAAGCGGTTGCGACCGCCACCCGCCGGGACGCACTCAGGAACCGCAACAACGCCACCAGCGGGAATGCGCTGCCGACCAGCATCACCCCGAGCCAGCCGCCGTGTTCATACACGCTGCTGGCAATCGCTGAGCCAAAGGCGCCGCCGATGAAGATGCTGGTCATGTACAGCGCGTTCAAACGGCTGCGGCTGTTGGCGTCGAGGGCGTAGATGGCGCGTTGGCCCAGGACCATGTTCATCTGCACGCAGAAGTCCAGGACCACACCGGTTACCGCCAGGCCGATCACGCTGTACAGCGGGTGCACGAAAGCCGGCAGGAAGCTCAGCGCGGCGAACAGCATCGCCAGCAACGAAGCGCGGTGAGTGTGACCGGCGTCCGCCAGGCGCCCGGCGATGGGCGCGGCGATGGCGCCCAAGGCACCGACCAGGGCGAACAGGGCGATTTCGCTCTGGCTCAGGCCGTGATTACGCGCCAGCTCCAGTGGCGCGGCGGTCCAGAACAGGCTGAAGGTGGCAAACATGCAGCCCTGGTAAAACGCGCGCTGGCGCAACACTGGCTGGCGACGCAACAAGGTGCCCAGCGAGCCCAGCAATTGGCCATATGTGGCGCTGTGGTCGGGTTGGCGCTTGGGGATGGTCAGCATCAGCACCACGCTGATAAACGCCATCAACCCCGCCGCCGCCATGAACATCGCACGCCAGCCGAAGTGGTCCGCCACCACGCTGGAGACCGGCCGTGCCAGCAGGATACCCAGCAACAGACCGCCCATGATGCTACCGACCACACGGCCACGGGACTCGGCAGGCGCCAGGTGCGCGGCCAGCGGGATCAGGATCTGCACCGATACTGAACTGAATCCGATCAGCAGCGACACCAGCAAGAACAGGTTCGGCTGTGCGGTGAACGCTGCGCCCAGCAGGCTGGCGATGGCCACCACGGTGGTGAGGATCATCAGCTTGCGGTTTTCCAGCAGGTCGCCCAACGGCACCAGGAAGAAGAGTCCCAGGGCATAACCGATTTGCGTCAGGGACACGATCAGGCTGGCCATGGCCGGCGTAAGGCCGATGTCCGGGGCGATCAGTTCAATGATCGGTTGCGCGTAGTAAATGTTGGCAACGATGGCGCCGCAGCAGAACGCAAACAGCATCACCATCCCGCGGGTCATGGTGCTTGTAGTGTGGGGAGTAGCGTTCATGGTGTTCTCATAAAAGCGGAGGAAGATGGCGAGCGAGAGTAAAGCCAAGGCGTACGCACGAGTAGGGCGCTCGTGGTGATATCACTTATGCTGGCTGATGATACATTCAGAAACAACTAAGGTGGTGTGACACTACCGATGCAACGGCCATACAGACAGCCAAATGTGGGAGGGGGCTTGCCCCCGATGGCGGAGTGTCAGTCACTGGGTGTAGTGGCTGACACGCTGCTATCGGGAGCAAGCCCCCTCCCACATTTTTTACCGCGTTTCTTAGTTATTGACCGGAGTAGATCTGGTCGAAGATGCCACCGTCATTGAAGTGGGTCTTCTGTACGGTGCGCCAGTCACCAAAGGTTTTCTCCACCGACAGGAAGTCGACTTTCGGGAAGCGGTCGGTGTACTTGGCCAGTACTTTTGGATCACGCGGGCGCAGGTAGTTGTTTGCGGCGATTTCCTGGCCTTCCGGCGACCACAGGTACTTCAGGTAGTCTTCGGCGGCCACGCGGGTGCCTTTCTTCTCGACCACTTTGTCGACCACTGACACCGGCGGCTCGGCTTCAGCGGAAACGCTTGGGTAGATCACTTCAAACTGATCACGGCCGAATTCACGGGCGATCATTTCGGCTTCGTTCTCAAAGGTCACCAGCACGTCGCCGATCTGGTTGGTCATGAACGTGGTGGTCGCTGCACGGCCACCGGTGTCGAGCACAGGCGCTTGCTTGAACAGCTTGCCGACGAAGGTTTTCGCCTTTTCTTCATCGCCGCCGTTCTTGAGCACATAACCCCAGGCCGACAGGTAGGTGTAGCGGCCGTTACCCGAGGTTTTCGGGTTAGGCACGATCACTTGCACGCCATCCTTGAGCAGGTCCGGCCAGTCTTTCAGCGCCTTGGGGTTGCCCTTGCGCACGATAAACACGGTGGCGGAGGTGAACGGCGCGCTGTTGTTGGGCAGGCGCGTGACCCAGTTGTCTGGCACCAGTTTGCCGTTGTCGGCAAGGGCGTTGATGTCGGTGGCCATGTTCATGGTGATCACGTCAGCTGGCAGACCGTCGATCACCGAACGCGCTTGTTTGCTGGAACCGCCGAAGGACATTTGCAGGGTCAGCTTGTCGTTCGGGTGCTCGGCTTCCCAATGCTTCTGGAAGGCGGCGTTGTAGTCCTTGTAGAAATCGCGCATTACGTCATAGGAGACGTTGAGCAGTGTGACCGGTGCGGCGTGCACGGCGCCCGCCAGGGCAAGACCGGCGGCCAGGAGAGAGGCGGTAACGAGTTTTTTCACTGCTCATTCCTTGTTGTTCGGGAGAAGGGGTAAGGCCATTTGCCAGCGACTATAGCCGGGGCGCCATAGTCGCTTAAAGATTAAAAAGAACTTTGCTTATTCCACTTTCTTGAAAAGATTGCTGCCGCAGCGCGAGCAGAACGCCGCATTGGGCTCGTGGCTGTTTTTCTTGCACACCGGGCAGTCGGTTTGCAGCTGTTCACCGCGCATGGCACTGGCCAGCTCGGCGGTAAAAATGCCCGTGGGCACTGCGATGATCGAGTAACCGGTGATCATCACCAGTGACGAAATCACTTGGCCCAGCGGCGTCTTCGGAACGATATCGCCAAAGCCCACGGTGGTCAGGGTGACGATGGCCCAATAGATGCCTTTGGGAATGCTGGTAAACCCGTGTTCCGGGCCTTCGATCACGTACATCAAGGTGCCGAACACCGTCACCAGGGTGCATACGCTCACCAGGAACACCACGATCTTCTGCTTGCTGCCGCGCAACGCCGCCATCAGGTAGTTGGCTTGCTTGAGGTACGGGCTGAGCTTGAGCACGCGGAAAATCCGCAGCATGCGGATGATGCGGATGATCAGCAGGTACTGCGCATCGCTGTAATACAGCGCAAGGATGCCGGGCACGATGGCGAGCAAATCCACCAGCCCGTAAAAACTGAAGGCATAGCGCAACGGCTTGGGCGAGCAGTACAGGCGCAGCCCGTACTCGATCAGGAAGATGACGGTGAAGCCCCACTCGATATACGCCAGCACATTGGCGTAGTTCTGGTGGATCTGGTCGATGCTGTCGAGCATCACGATCACCAGGCTAGCAAGGATGATCAGCAACAAGATGCCGTCAAAGCGCCGTCCGGCGACGGTGTCGCTCTGAAAAACCATGACGTAGAGCCGCTGGCGCCAGTCGTTGTTGCTGTCCATAAGTCCCGCCCGAATCGAAGATCGAGCAAGCCTAGGGGGATTCGAAGGGGCTGTCCATGCGCGGTTTCTGCACGATTCGGCGACCGGCGCGTACCAGCCAGCAGGCGAGGATAAACGGCGCGGTGAGCGCGGGCAGGTGCAGGGCGGCAAAGCCCGGTGTCAGAAGGATCGCCAGCAGGATGCCGAGCAGCGGCAGCCAGGCTTGGCGACGCGCTTGGCTCAGGGCCAGGGCCGCGAGGGCCGGGTTGTAGCTGTGCAGGCCGAGGAGGGCGCCGGTGCTGTCCTCCAGCATGACGCCGATCAGCACGCCGGCGCTGGCGCCGATCAAGGCCCAGATGGCCGCGCGTCGGTTGGCGAGCCACAGGCCAAGTGCAATCAAGGCGCCGGCCATGGGCTGATCCAGCAGCATGATTTGCGCCAGGCCAGTGAAGGGCGCGCTGAACAAAGCCAGGGCGTCCGGCGCGCCCAGGGCAAAGGTGTTTGGCGCCGCAGTGCCCAGCAGCAGCCAACCCAGCATGACAAACGGCGCGGTGTAGGCAGGCAAGTCATCCGGTTGCGTCGCGTGCTTGAGCCATTGCCGCGTGAGAATCGCACTCAGGCCGCCACACGCCAGGATCAGCGGCGGCAACAAGGCAGACCACGCGAAATGCTCGCTGATCAACAAGCCCAGCAACACGCCGTTGTAGCTATATAAGCCAGCTTGGCGTTCAGCTTTGGGATAACCCCGGCGCTGGGCCGTGAGCAACCCGGCCACGCCACCCAGCAGCGCACCGCCGAGCAAGGCCGGAGCGCCGATCAGGATGGCCAGTAGGCACAGCAAGCCGCACAGCGGCTGGCGTTGCAGGAAGATTTGGCTGAAGCCGTTGAGCAGCGCTTCGGCCCAGTCGGGGCAGGTCTGGTTGTGCATGATGGGGATTCAGTGAGACTGAGTTGTCCCCATCGAGGGCCAGCCCCCTCCCACATTGGACTGCATTCACACATCTAACGATGTGAATCCAATCAAGTGTGGGAGGGGGCTTGCCCCCGATGGGGCCTCTACAGGCGCTAGATCAGCGTCTCTATACGCAAAGAGTTGGTCGACCCCGGCTGCCCGAACGGCACCCCCGCTGTAATCACCAACGTATCCCCGCGCTGCGCCATGCCCTGAGCCTGGGCAATCTCCAGTGCCGTGGAACACACCTCATCCACCTGGCGCAGCCGATCATTGACCACCGAGTGCACGCCCCACGCCACGCTCAGCCGTCGCGCCGTGGACAGGTTCGGCGTGAGGTTAAGAATCGGCGCCACGGGCCGTTCCCGTGCAGCGCGCAGGCTGGAGCTGCCGGATTCGCTGTAGTTCACCAGCACCGCCACCGGCAGGATGCTGCTGATACGACGGATCGCGCAGCTGATGGCGTCCGACACGGTGGCATCGGCTTTGGGCCGGCTGACGTCCAGTTGCGCCTGGTAATCCGGACCGTTTTCCACTTGGCGGATGATCTTGCTCATCATCTGCACGGCTTCCAGCGGGTACTCGCCCGATGCGGTTTCTGCCGACAGCATCACCGCATCTGCGCCCTCGGCCACGGCGTTGGCCACGTCGGTGACTTCGGCACGGGTGGGCGCCGGTGAGAAACGCATGGATTCGAGCATCTGGGTGGCGACCACCACCGGTTTACCCAACTGACGGCAGGTGCTGATGATGTCCTTCTGGATCTGCGGCACGCTCTCGGCCGGTACTTCCACACCCAGGTCGCCTCTGGCCACCATGATCGCGTCGCTCAGTTCGGCGATTTCCCGCAGGCGCTGCACGGCCGAAGGCTTCTCGATCTTGGCCATCAGGAAGGCTTTGTCACCGATCAGCTCGCGGGCTTCGCGGATGTCTTCCGGGCGTTGCACGAACGACAACGCCACCCAGTCCACGCCCAGCTCCAGGCCGAAGCTCAGGTCACGGCGGTCCTTGGCGGTCAGAGGGCTCAGTTCCAACAGCGCTTGTGGCACGTTCACGCCCTTGCGGTCGGAAAGCTCACCGCCATTGAGCACGGTGGTATCAATGGCATCGGTGTGCTTGGTGATCACCCGCAGGCGCAGCTTGCCGTCGTCCAGCAGCAGGTCCATGCCCGGCTCCAGCGCTGCAATGATTTCCGGGTGGGGCAGGTTGACCCGGCGTTGGTCGCCCGGGGTCTCATCCAGGTCCAGGCGCAGGGCCTGGCCGCGCACCAATTGCACCTTGCCTTCGGCGAAACGCCCGACTCGCAGCTTCGGCCCTTGCAGGTCCATCAGGATGCCCAGCGGGTAGTTGAGCTGGCGCTCCACCTGGCGAATCCATTGGTAGCGCTGGGCGTGATCGGCGTGGTCACCGTGGCTGAAGTTGAGGCGGAAGATATTTACCCCGGCTTCTACCAGTTCGAGGATGTCATCGATCCCGTCGGTGGCCGGGCCCAGGGTGGCGAGGATCTTGACCTTTTTGTCAGGCGTCATGGGCAGTGCTCTCAAGGATCAGAATGGCGCGGAAGTCGTTGACGTTGGTGCGGGTTGGCTCGGTGACGATCAAGTCGTCGAGCGCCGCGAAATAGCCGTAGCCGTTGTTGTTATCCAACTCATCGCTGGCGCTCAGGCCCAAGGCTTCGGCGCGGCGGTAGCTGCAGGGCGTCATGATTGCGCCGGCGTTGTCTTCCGAACCGTCGATGCCGTCGGTGTCGCCGGCCAGTGCGTACACGCCGGGCAGGCCTTTGAGGCTGTCGGTCAGGCTCAGCAGAAATTCCGCATTGCGCCCGCCCCGGCCATTGCCGCGCACCGTGACGGTGGTTTCACCGCCGGACAGGATCACGCACGGCGCTGCCAACGGTTGGCCGTGCTGCACGATCTGCCGGGCAATGCCCGCGTGCACTTTGGCCACGTCCCGCGCTTCACCTTCCAGATCGCCGAGGATCAGCGGGCTGAAACCGGCCTGGCGTACTTTTACGGCCACGGCTTCCAGGGATTGCTGGGGGCGGGCGATCAATTGGAAGTGGCTGCGGGCGAGGATCGGATCGCCGGGTTTGACGGTTTCCGAGGCCGGGTTTTGCAGCCAGCTGCGCACGGAGGCGGGTGCGTCGATCCCGTAACGCTTGAGAATCGCCAGGGCTTGTTGCGAGGTGCTCGGGTCGCCGACGGTAGGGCCGGAGGCAATCACCGTGGCCTGGTCGCCCGGCACGTCGGAGATGGCGTAGGTGTACACCGTTGCCGGCCATGCGGCCTTGGCCAACCGACCGCCCTTGATTGCCGAGAGGTGCTTGCGCACGCAGTTCATCTCGCCAATGGTCGCGCCGGATTTAAGCAACGCCTTGTTGATGGTTTGTTTGTCCGCCAGGGTGATGCCTTCGGCGGGCAGGGCCAGCAATGCAGAGCCGCCGCCGGAGAGCAGGAAAATCACACGGTCGTCTTCGCCGAGGTTGCTGATCAACTCCAGCACGCGCTTGGCCACGGCCAGGCCGGCAGCATCGGGGACGGGGTGGGCGGCTTCAACCACTTCGATTTTTTTGCACGGTGCGCCATGGCCGTAGCGGGTGACCACCAGGCCAGTGACCTCGCCGTGCCAGCAGTTCTCGACGACGAGTGCCATGGCGGCGGCGGCTTTGCCGGCGCCGATCACGATCACGCGGCCGGTGCGGTCGGCGGGCAGAAAGGGTTCAAGGACTTGCCGGGGGTGGGCGGCGTCGATGGCTGTGGCAAACAGCTCGCGAAGCAGGTGTTGCGGATCGACCGACATAAGCGGGCTCCCGGGGATTTTTGTTATTAGAGGTGCAGCAATTTCAGATTTGGAATGCGATCAAGTGTGGGAGGGGGCTTGCCCCCCGATAGCGGTGTGTCAGACGTAGATGATTGGGCTGAAACACTGTCCTCAGGGGCAAGCCCCCTCCCACATTCAAGGTGTTTCCACTGGCGGGTTACTTATCGCGAATCGAGAAATTCGCCATATGCTCCAGCCCCTTGATCAGCGCCGAGTGATCCCAGTTGCCGCCACCAATTGCCGTGCACGTACTGAACACCTGCTGGGTACCGGCAGTGTTCGGCAGGTTGATCCCCAACTCCTTGGCTCCGGCCAGGGCCAGGTTCAGGTCTTTCTGGTGCAGGTTGATGCGGAAGCCAGGATCGAAGGTGCCCTTGATCATGCGTTCGCCGTGCACTTCCAGAATCTTCGACGAGGCAAACCCACCCATCAGCGCTTCACGCACCTTGGCCGGGTCGGCGCCGTTTTTCGAGGCAAACAGCAGCGCTTCGGCCACCGCCTGGATGTTCAGCGCAACGATGATCTGATTGGCCACTTTGGCCGTCTGGCCATCGCCATTGCCGCCGACCAGCGTGATGTTCTTGCCCATGCTCTGGAACAGCGGCAGGGCACGTTCGAAGGTCTGGGGCTCGCCGCCGACCATGATGCTCAGGGTGCCGGCCTTGGCGCCGACCTCACCGCCGGACACCGGTGCATCGAGGTACTGTGCACCGGTCTCGTTGATTTTCGCTGCGAATGCTTTGGTGGCCGTGGGCGAGATCGAACTCATGTCGATCACAACCTTGTTCGGCGACAAGCCAGCGGCGACGCCGTCGGCGCGGAACAGCACGTCATCGACCTGCGGGGTGTCGGGCACCATGACGATGATGAATTCGGCTTCCTGGGCGACTTGCTGCGGATTGGCCAGGGCCACTGCGCCAGCGTTGATCAGCTCGGCCGGCGCCTTGCCGTGGTGCTCGGAAAGAAACAGTTGGTGACCTGCTTTCTGCAGGTTCGCGGCCATGGGTTGGCCCATGATGCCGGTGCCGATAAATCCGATTTTAGCCATGGTGAAATCCTCTTCTTATGTGGGAGGGGGCTTGCCCCCGATGGCGGTGTGTCAGGCAAAACATTGCTGACTGACCCGCCGCTATCGGGGGCAAGCCCCCTCCTACAGGGTTTTGTGTGGTGTCTGTCAGATGGCGTTATGGGTTTTAAGCCAACCCAGGCCCGCTTCGGTGGTGGTCAACGGCTTGTACTCACAGCCGACCCAACCCGAGTAGCCAATCCGATCCAGATGCTCGAACAGGAAGCGATAGTTGATCTCGCCCGTGCCCGGCTCATTGCGCCCAGGGTTGTCCGCCAGCTGGATGTGGTTGATCTCATCCAGGTGCGTGGCCATGGTCCGGGCAAGGTCGCCTTCCATGATTTGCATGTGGTAGATGTCGTACTGCAGGAACAGGTTGGCACTGCCCACCTGCTCGCGGATCGACAGGGCTTGCGCTGTGGTGTTCAGGTAGAAGCCGGGGATGTCGCGGGTATTGATCATCTCCATCACCAGCTTGATGCCCGCTGCTTGCAGCTTGTCGGCGGCGTACTTGAGGTTGGCGACGAAGGTTTTTTCCAGGGTGTCGTCGTCAACGCCTTGTGGCCGAATGCCCGCCAGGCAGTTGATCTGGGTATTGCCCAGCACTTGGGCGTAAGCGATGGCCAGCTTGACCCCGGCGCGGAATTCCTCGACCCGGTCCGGGTGGCACGCCAGGCCGCGTTCGCCTTTGGCCCAGTCACCGGCTGGCAGGTTGAACAGCACCTGGGTCAGGCCGTTGGCGTCGAGGTGTGCCTTGATGTCAGCCGAGCTGAATTCATACGGGAACAGGTACTCGACACCTTCGAAACCGGCATCGGCGGCCGCTTTAAAACGGGCAAGGAAATCCTGTTCGGTAAACAGCATGGACAGGTTGGCGGCGAAACGCGGCATAAGGTTCTCCTTAATCGAGCAGGGAAATGGCAGTCGGCGCATCGTTGCCAACCAGGGCCAAGTCTTCGAATTCGTTGACGGCGTTGATCTCGGTGCCCATGGAAATATTGGTCACGCGCTCCAGAATGATTTCGACGATCACTGGCACCTTGAACTCTTCGATCATCTCCTGGGCCTTGCGCAGCGCCGGCTGGATCTGGCCTGGCTCGAATACACGCAGGGCCTTGCAACCCAGGCCTTCGGCGACGGCGACGTGGTCCACGCCATATCCATTGAGTTCCGGGGCGTTGAGGTTGTCGAAAGACAGCTGCACGCAGTAGTCCATTTCAAAGCCACGTTGTGCCTGACGGATCAAACCCAGGTAGGAATTGTTCACCACTACATGGATGTACGGCAGCTTGAACTGCGCGCCCACGGCCAGTTCTTCGATCATGAACTGGAAGTCATAGTCGCCGGATAACGCCACCACCTTGCGGCTCGGGTCGGCCTTGACCACGCCGAGTGCGGCGGGAATGGTCCAGCCCAGCGGGCCAGCCTGGCCGCAGTTGATCCAGTGGCGTGGCTTGTAGACGTGCAGGAACTGCGCGCCGGCAATCTGCGACAGGCCGATGGTGCTGACGTAGCAGGTGTCTTTGCCAAACACCTGGTTCATCTCTTCGTACACGCGCTGCGGCTTGACCGGCACGTTGTCGAAGTGAGTCTTGCGGTGCAGGGTGGCTTTGCGCTGCTGGCAGTCATGCAGCCAGGCACTTCGGTCCTTGAGCTTACCGGCGGCTTTCCACTCGCGGGCCACTTCGATAAACATTGTCAGCGCCGCACCGGCGTCGGAAACGATACCCAGGTCCGGGGTGAAAACACGACCAATCTGGGTCGGCTCAATGTCGACGTGGATGAACTTGCGGCCCTCGGTGTAGACCTCTACCGAACCGGTGTGGCGGTTGGCCCAGCGGTTGCCGATGCCCAGCACCACGTCCGACTTGAGCATGGTCGCGTTGCCATAACGGTGGGAGGTTTGCAGCCCGACCATACCCACCATCAGCGGGTGATCATCGGCGATGGTGCCCCAGCCCATCAGGGTTGGAATCACCGGGATACCGGTGAGTTCAGCGAATTCCACCAGCAGCTCGCTGGCATCGGCGTTGATCACGCCACCCCCGCTGACCAGCAACGGACGTTCGGCCTCGTCGAGCAGGGCCAGGGCTTTTTCGACCTGGATGCGTGTTGCCAGTGGTTTGGCCAGGGGCAGTGGCTGATAGGCGTCGATGTCGAATTCGATTTCGGCCATCTGCACGTCGAACGGCAGGTCGATCAGCACTGGGCCTGGTCGGCCGGAGCGCATTTCATAAAAGGCTTTCTGGAACGCGTAGGGCACCTGACCCGGTTCCAGGACGGTGGTCGCCCACTTGGTCACCGGCTTGACGATGCTGGTGATGTCCACGGCCTGGAAGTCTTCCTTGTGCATCCGTGCACGAGGGGCTTGGCCGGTGATGCACAGGATCGGGATCGAGTCGGCCGAGGCGCTGTAGAGGCCGGTGACCATGTCGGTGCCCGCTGGGCCCGAGGTGCCGATGCACACGCCGATATTCCCGGCCTTGGTGCGGGTGTAACCCTCGGCCATGTGCGAGGCGCCTTCAACGTGGCGAGCAAGGACGTGATCGATGCCACCCACCTTCTGCAAGGCTGAGTACAGCGGGTTGATCGCGGCGCCTGGGATGCCGAAGGCGGTGTCCACGCCTTCACGGCGCATGACGAGGACGGCGGCTTCGATTGCTCTCATTTTGCTCATGTTTTGGTGCCTCTTGCGTTTTGTAATTGTATACAAGTGGTGTCTGTTCAAAGTGTATTCACGGCGGGATGCGCAGGTCAATCCATTTT
This sequence comes from Pseudomonas sivasensis, assembly GCF_052938085.1. Lineage (NCBI taxonomy): Bacteria > Pseudomonadati > Pseudomonadota > Gammaproteobacteria > Pseudomonadales > Pseudomonadaceae > Pseudomonas > Pseudomonas sivasensis. Next base: position 4,300,260 of record NZ_CP176442.1, on the reverse strand, counting down.
ATTGATTGGTCTTTGCGTTCGTCGGAACGGCTTTTTTCGACGTATGGAGCCTTTGTGCGAAAATATTGTATACAAAAACAAATGTCATTGTGTTCTATTTGTTTGATCGAGCATCTGATCAAACAGACCTCCACCGCTTTCCCAATAACAAAAGAAGGACGGCACCATGAGCGCTTTAACCTTGAAGATTGCCACCCAACTGGCCAGCCAGGCCCTCACCGCAGGCCGCACGATTTCAGCGGCACCGCTGACCATCGCGGTCCTCGACAGCGGCGGCCACTTGATCACCCTGCAGCGCGAAGACGGCGCCAGCCTGCTGCGCCCGCAAATCGCCATCGGCAAGGCCTGGGGGGCGATTGCGTTGGGCAAGGGCTCGCGCTTGCTGGCACTGGATGCGCAGCAACGGCCTGCGTTTATTGCGGCGTTGAATAGCCTGGGGCAGGGCAGCGTCGTGCCGGCACCGGGTGGCGTGTTGATTCGGGATCAGGATGGGGCGGTACTGGGAGCAATCGGTATCAGTGGGGATACGTCGGATATTGATGAGCAGTGTGCGATCACGGCGATCGAGGGGGTGGGGTTGTGGGCGGATGCTGGGGTGTCAGCCTAATCGTCGGTGACTGTCAGGGCCCCATCGGGAGCAAGCCCCCTCGCACAATTTTGACCGCGTTCGCAGTTCAACATGTGGGAGGGGGCTTGCCCCCGATTGGCACCCACACCTCGGTGTATCAGTCGGGTTCACAGCCCTTGAGCACCAACCGAATAATGGTCTGCGCCGCCGCTTCGTAATCCGCTTCATCGAGCTTGGCCTTGCCGGTCACCGCCGAAATCTGCCAGTCGAAATCCGCATAGGTCTGCGTCGCCGCCCATATGCTGAACATTAGGTGATTTGGGTCGATCGCCGCAATCAACCCACGATCCACCCAGCTCTGGATGCATTGGATATTGTGCTTGGCCTGGGCGTTGAGCTGTTCGACCTGATCGCTGCTCAGGTGCGGGGCGCCGTGCATGATTTCGCTGGCGAACACCTTGGAGGCAAACGGCAAGTCGCGGGAGATGCGGATTTTCGAGCGGATGTAGTTGCTCAACACTTCTTTGGGGTCGCCGTCCGGATTGAACGGCGTGGAAGCGGCCAGGATCGGCTCGATAATGCTTTCGAGCACCTCGCGGTAGAGGTTGTCCTTGGACTTGAAGTAGTAATAGACGTTGGGCTTGGGCAGGCCGGCCTTGGCGGCAATGTCGCTGGTTTTGGTCGCGGCGAAGCCCTTGTCGGCAAACTCCTCGCTTGCCGCCCGCAGGATTTTTTCTTTGTTGCGCTCGCGAATGGTGCTCATAAACCAGGAGTTTCCTTGCCAATACCGGCGGTTGCGCATGGTAGCACCGGCTATCCGCGGGCCTCAACAATGTGCCCGCAACGCCTTGCGCCGCGTTATGCTCGCGCCATCCCCCCTTACGGAAGTGCGATTCATGGCAGGAAGCAGCTTGTTGGTGTTGATCGATGACATCGCCGCGGTACTCGATGACGTTGCCTTGATGACAAAAATGGCCGCGAAGAAGACCTCCGGCGTGCTGGGTGACGACCTGGCGCTCAACGCCCAGCAGGTTTCAGGTGTGCGCGCCGAGCGTGAAATTCCCGTGGTGTGGGCGGTGGCCAAGGGCTCGTTCGTCAATAAACTGATCCTGGTGCCCACCGCACTGTTGATCAGCGCCTTTGCGCCGTGGGCGGTGACGCCGCTGTTGATGCTCGGCGGCGCCTACCTGTGTTTTGAAGGCTTCGAGAAAGTCGCGCACAAATTCCTTCACAGCAAAGCTGAAGACCAGGCCGAGCACGCGCAGTTGGCCGACGCCGTAGCGGACCCGGCGACCGACCTGGTGGCGTTCGAAAAAGACAAGATCAAAGGCGCGATCCGCACCGACTTCATCCTCTCCGCCGAAATCATCGCCATTACCCTCGGTATTGTGGCTGACGCGCAGTTGACCCAGCAGGTTATCGTGCTGTCGGGCATCGCCATTGTCATGACCATCGGCGTCTATGGGCTGGTGGCCGGTATCGTCAAGCTGGACGACTTGGGTCTGTGGCTCGCCCAGAAGCCCGGTCAGGTAGCGCGCAGCATCGGTGGTGGGATCCTGAGTGCGGCGCCATACATGATGAAAAGCCTGTCGGTGATCGGCACGGCTGCGATGTTTATGGTCGGTGGCGGCATCCTCACCCACGGCGTACCGGTGGTGCATCACTGGATCGAATCGGTGAGTCAGAGCGCCGGCGCAATCGCTTGGTTGATGCCGACCTTGCTGAATGCGGTGGCGGGGATTATCGCCGGTGCGCTGGTGTTGATGATGGTGTCGCTGGTTCGCAAGGTATGGCAGCGCACTAAACGTCAGGCGTGAAGTTCGCAGTCACGCATGTGTGTTCAGGGCGCTATAAGGGCGTTCGGTCTGATCGTGGTGCCGCTTATCTCGGACCGGGTTGCAGCCCTGGATAGCCTTCTTCCGTGAAGCGTACAAGCATGCTCGCTTCGGAGTTCCAAAGGTGCATCTTGTCGTTGTTCGGAGTTGAAGCGTTGTGCGCTGATGGACTCTTAAAGCCAGTGTCTATGCGGTCGTTGTTGGGCGTCGAAAAGGCATGTGGGGTGCTATCAATGTATTTAAGTACCCGAAGAGCATTGGCTGCGATGTTCGCGCGGTCGTAGGGCGTGAGTTTATGCAACTCATGCTGGGGAACGCCGCCGACTTTGAGGAAAAACGCTTGGAGTTGAGTTTTAGTGAGCACAGAAGGCTTGGTGCTAGTGCCGAAAACCGAAGCAAAAAGCGGATCCTCGTAGAAGTCGTGATGGCTACGATAGTCACCCTCGTCCCGGCCGGTATTTTGGGTCGGCGGCGCGTGCTTTACTTCGTTCTGATGTGTGGAGGTAGTCGTCAGAACCTTGTCCACGTTTGAGTGTGTTACTGAAGCGCTGGATAACAGCATCTGTGTCGGCCTTTAAAATAAAGCGTCTGATGGGATGTTCTTTGGTTGGGGGCGTCTGCTGCTTCAGGCGTTAACTGAACCTGAGAGGCACACTCTTAGTATTGAGTTTTTCCCCAGGGATAGTTCCCGGGCAAAGTGTGCGTGCTCTGTGGGAGGTTGCTTGAGTCTGTTGTGCGAAAAAAAAGGCCATCCAGATTGCCTGGATGGCCTTTTAATTAAGCTAGAGGTGATTACTCGGCAATCTGCAACTTGCGCGATTCCGTGTAGATATACCGCACCTTCTCATACTCGAACGGCGAGTTCATCTGACCATAACGGAAGCTGGTCTGATAACGCTTGTCCACCGCGCGCAGGGCCCAGATTTCCGGGTGGTTGGAGCTGACTTCCGAGACGTTCAGGAAGTTGATCTGCGATTCCGCGGTGTAGTCCACCAGCAAGCCGCCGGTGTCGCGCAAGTTCGATGGGCCGAAGATCGGCAGTACCAAATACGCCCCGCCGGGGACGCCGTAGAAGCCCAGGGTCTGGCCGAAGTCTTCGCTCTGGCGTGGTAGGCCCATGGCGGTGGCCGGGTCCCACAGGCCGGCGATGCCGACGGTGGTGTTGAGCAGCAGGCGGCCAGTGGTCTCCAGGGAGCGGTGCCCCTTGAGTTGGAGCAAGCTGTTCAACAGGTTGGGCACGTCGCCCAGGTTGTTGAAGAAGTTGCTCACGCCGGTGCGCAGGAAGCTCGGGGTCACGTATTTGTAGCCGTCGACCACGGGCAGGAACACCCATTGGTCGAAGCGGTAGTTGAAGTGGTACACGCGACGGTTCCACGATTCGAGCGGGTCATACACGTTGAGGGCGTTGACGGACGAGCGTTCAAACTCGCGCTGGTCCAGACCCGGGTTGAATTTAAGTTTGCTTAACGGCTCTTTGAAACCGTCGGAATCCACCACGACCGGCGCGTGAGCCTTGCTGTTGTCGGCATTGGCTACGCCCGCGCACATCAGGGCGGCGAGCAGCAGAAGATATTTAGCCACGGAAGAACTCCAGCATGGCGTCGGCGTTGACGCGGTAATTGAGGTTGCCGCAGTGGCCGCCCAGTGGGTAGACGGTCAAGCGATCGCCGAAGGTTTTACGCAGGAAGCCAAGGTCGCCTGGGCCGAGGATTACGTCGTCGGCGTTGTGCATGACGGCGATTTTCGGGCTGGCGTGCAGGTAGTCCTTGAGGGCGTACAGGCTGACCTGGTCAACCAGTTGCAACAGGCTGCCGCCATCGGAACGGGCGCGCCACATCGGGATTACCTGTTCGGTGAGGTAGCAGTCGAAATCGCATTGCAGTGCACGCTTGAGGAACGGCGTAAGGCTGGTGCCTTCGGTGATCGGGTACTTCGGCGGGATGATCAGGCCGCGGCGGTTGATCAGGTCCGAGGTAAAGGCAATGTCGGCCGCCGAAAAGCGGAACGACGTGCCAATCAGCATGGCCATCTGTTCGTTGGTCAAGTGCTGCTTGGATTGCTGGAAGTCGTAGAGCAGGGCGTCGTTGAGGTCGATATAGCCCTTTTGCTGGAAGTAGCGAGTCAGCTTGTTCAGCACCAGTTCATAGAAGGTGGTGGTGTTGTTGATGCCCTTGACCTCGGTCTGTACCAGCTTGTCGAGGTTAGTGATCGAGGTATAGAGGTTGACCGGCGGGTTGAGCAACAGCACTTTCTTGAAGTTGAAGCTGCGGCGGGTCTCGTCCAGTTTGCTGACGAACGCCGCATCCAGCGCACCGAGGCTGTAGCCGGTGAGGTAGAAGTCGGTCACTGGCAGCGAGGCGTTTTGCGCACGCACGGCTTGCATCACGCGGTACATGTCTTCGGCGTCTTCCTGGGTGATCCCAGGGGTGGCGAAGCGCGAGGCGGCACTGATGAAGTCAAAGCTGGTAGGCGACGACAGTTGCACTACGTGATAGCCGGCTTGGTAATACAGTTTTTTCAGGTATTCGTTGATGCTGCTATCGAACCGCGCACCGGTGCCCGCGATCAGGAAGATCAGCGGCGCGGCGCGGTCTTGCTTGGCGATGCGGTAGGTGAGTTTCTTCACCGCCCAGAAGTTGTCCGGCAGGCTGAACTCGCGCTCTGGGCGCATGTTCAGGGTGTAGTCGGACTGGTTGATTTCGCTATCACTCGGCAATGTGGGCCGAAGGTCAGGCGGAGTGGTGGCGATGGTCGCTTCGAACGGGTTGGTCAAAGGGTAGCCATAGCTGGCTTGGTCGATATCGACCGCCAGTGCTGACGCACTCAAAAAAAGGCTGCCCAGTAAGGCAGCACAGCGCAAGGAACGGAGCATGACTTAATCCCTAAGAGGAAACGTGCTTAATGAAGTTCGCAGGCTATGACCACCGCGTTGCCACCGAAGTGCCAGCTCTCGGCACGAAAAGTCGGAAAATAACGTCGGAATCGGGGTAATAGTAGCGAGACGATACACTTTGCCATGCATTAGTGAACACTAATTGTGTGTATGCACCTTGCTAACGACCGCTGGCGCATTAAGCTGAGCGCCGTTTTTGCCTATCGGAGTGCTCCATGTCCCGCCGCTTGCCCTTGATTCTGCTGCTTATTGCCCTGCCGTTATGGCTGGCTGCCAGTTATGGCGCACGTTACGGCTTTATGGAAGATGGCCAGTGGGTCGGCATCTGTGCCGACGAGGCCAGCCGCTGGGAATGCCAGGTGCGTTCGAACCTGGGCTTGATGATTCACTTTAAGGTGCTGGGCTGGGCCGCACTGGTGACTTCGGTGCTGGCGTTTTTCGTGCCGGGTCGCGTGGGCTGGGGATTGGCAGTGCTGGGGCTGGTGTTCGGGTTCCCGGCCCTGGCGTTGTACAACACCACGTTTGCGGTGTTTGCGGTGGTGATTGCGGGGTTGCGGTTGGTCAGACAGCCGCGGGGCGCCTGATAAGGCCAATCGGGGGGCAATCCCTCTCCCTCCCTTGGAATGCGTTCTCATGTGGGAGGGGGCTTGCCCCCGATAGCGGTCTTAAGCCTTACGCATCCGCAAGCACCGCCACAAAGCCACAACCATCAACCCACTGACCACCGCCCAACCCCACGCCTGCTGGTTCAGCAAGCCTTCACGGTATAGTTGCGGCGCAATCCCGGCACCGATAATAAAGGTCAAGAGTGCAATCTCCCGGCGTGGCCCGGTCACCGGGCGAACCAGATACACCAACGCCGGCAGCAGCAGCGCCGCACTCGGGAAACTGCGGTAGCGTGGGTCAAACACCAGTGCCAGCATCATCACCGCACCGGCAAAGCCGGCGATTGCCACCAGCCAGCCCGCACGCTGTTCCAGCCAATTGAAGGCCCGCTCGCGCCAACCTTCCCGAGTGCTCAATGCCAGTGCTGCATGAGCCAATACCAGCAAGTTGAGCGTCATCAACAACGCCGCCCACACCCACTCATCATTAAATCGCGCAGTCACGCGGGTCAGTTCGGCCCAGGTTCCGATAGAGCAGGCCGCCACTGCGCCGAGCAGCGGCAGGGCCATGGCGGCGCGACTGCTGCGAACGCGACCACCGAGCACCAACGTCCCCAGCAGGATGACACCACCCACCCCCAACCACAGCGGCCAGTACGGCACGTTAGTCACCGGCCCGGCGAGGATGCCCTTTTCCTGGCGATCAGCATCGAACAAGCCCCAGTAGCCGCCTACCGCACCTTCGCTGGCACGTTTCCACGGCTGGTCAAACGCTTCGATCAGGTTGTAGCGCCAGCCATTGGCTTCGGCCATCGCCACAAAACCACGCATGAACTTGGCTTCATTGACTCGGCTCGGCACGGCTGTTTCACGCTGGCGACCCTCGCTGGGCCAGCCGGTTTCGCCGATCAGCACGTCCTTGGGCGCGAACTTGTTGCCGAAGGTCTGGCGCACATCGCCCACGTGCTTGAGGGCCTGGTCGATGCTCGAAGGATCATCTTCCCAATAGGGCAGTAGGTGAATGGTCAGGAAATCCACCGCCGGGGCGATTTCCGGGTGTTGCAGCCAGAACTCCCAGACATCGGCGTAAGTGACCGGTTGTTTGATCTGGCTTTTGACTGTCTGGATCAGTTTCACCAACTGCGCGGCGGTGACTTCCTTGCGCAACAGCGCTTCGTTGCCGACGATCACCGAGGTCACCACATCCGGGTTGGCGTTTGCCGCTGCGATCAACTCGTCGATTTCTTTTTCGGTGGCCACCGGATCACTGCTGACCCAAGCGCCGGCCATCACCTTGAGGCCATGTTTGCGCGCCATGCCTGGCAGGGCTTCCAGGCCGGTCATGGAGTAAGTGCGGATGCATTCGAATCGGGTGGCCAGTAGGGCCAGGTCGGCGTCCATCCGCTCGGGGCGTAGTTTGAACGGCTGGTCGAACGGGGATTGGTCTTTGTCGAACGGCGTGTAGGACGCGCATTGCAGTTTATGGCTGGCACTGGCGACATCCGGCAACACCACCGGACGGCCGAGGCCATACCAATAGCCGACCAGGGCCAGCAGGCCGAGGATCAGGGCGAAGAAATAGGGCAGGGCAGGGAAGCGGGCGTTCGCGGGCATGGTCGGCTTATCTGGGGGAGCAAAGGCGCGCATCTTACCCGGATTTGCCCTCTCCCAGTGGGGCTGCATAATTTTGACATGCAAAGTTCGGGCGGAATATTGACGCCATGTTCCAGGAAACGTCCTGCTGGCGATGTGATGTCGTTTCTTGCTTGCATAAGGTCGCTGACAGAGCAGGTCGACGGCTTCTGCGGGTTGATGATCAGGGTGTCAGTACTCAACTGATGTCGCAGCCACCGGATCGATGCGCGTGAACGGGGCGCGGTGCACTACATAACAACAGGTTGACGTCGCTCGGCATCCGTCGAGCGCAGCACTTTCGGGGAAGTACGATGAAGATGCGACGACTCTTGGGCGCAGCTGCCACTCTGGTAGTTGCGATGAGCTCCACACTGGCCAGCGCCGACAGCAAAACCCTGAGCATCGGCTACGTTGATGGTTGGTCGGACAGCGTTGCCACCACCCACGTGGCGGCAGAAGTGATCAAACAAAAGCTCGGTTATGACGTGAAACTGCAGGCGGTTGCCACCGGCATCATGTGGCAGGGCGTGGCGACCGGCAAACTCGATGCCATGCTTTCCGCCTGGCTGCCCGTGACTCACGGTGAATACTGGACCAAGAACAAGGACAAGGTGGTCGATTACGGCCCCAACTTCAAGGATGCGAAAATCGGGCTGATCGTGCCGGAGTACGTCAAGGCCAAGTCCATCGAAGACCTCAAGACCGACACCACCTTCAAGAACAAAATCGTTGGTATCGACGCCGGTTCAGGCGTGATGCTCAAGACCGACGAAGCGATCAAGGCCTACGGCCTGGACTACAAACTGCAGGCCAGCTCGGGCGCAGCAATGATCGCCGAACTGACCCGTGCCGAAGACAAACAGGAATCCATTGCGGTCACCGGTTGGGTGCCACACTGGATGTTCGCCAAGTGGAAACTGCGTTTCCTGGAAGATCCAAAAGGGATTTATGGTGCTGCTGAAACCGTCAACAGCATCGGCAGCAAGGGCCTGGAGAAGAAAGCGCCGGAAGTCGCGGCCTTCCTGAAGAAATTCCAGTGGGCCTCCAAGGACGAAATCGGCGAAGTCATGTTGGCTATCCAAGAAGGTGCCAAGCCTGATGCAGCGGCCAAGGACTGGGTCGCCAAGCACCCTGAGCGTGTAGCCGAGTGGACCGGTAAATAACCCCCCAATGCCTTGATACAACCCCAGTGGGAGGGGGCTTGCTCCCGATTGCGGTGTGTCAGTCGTCAATGATCTGACTGGCTCACCGCGATCGGGAGCGAGCCCTCTCCCACATTATTTTCGTCATCCGCAAATGTTTCTTTGCCCTCCCAATCCCTCGCTACACTTCCTCTAATACTAAGGTCGTCTGGAACCTGTTCCGCAGCCGCATACAGTGGCTATGTTCCAATAATAAAAAAGCTGTGCTGCGAGGATAAAAACAATGAACGACAGCATTTACCTCTCGATTCAAAACAGCCCTCGTTTCAAGGAGCTGGTGAGAAAAAGGGAAAGGTTCGCCTGGATTCTCTCGGCGATCATGCTAGGGCTTTACTCCGGATTCATCCTGTTGATCGCCTACGGGCCGCAAGTGCTAGGGGCCAAACTGAGCCCTGGTTCATCTATTACGTGGGGTATCCCTATTGGGGTCGGGCTGATTGTCTCGGCCTTTGTCCTCACCGGCATCTACGTACGACGCGCCAACGGCGAATTCGACGACCTGAACAATGCGATTCTCAAGGAGGCTGCGCAATGATCCGTCGTCTATTGGCTGTATTCGGCGCTTCGGTCTTCGCGCCCGCTGTGTGGGCGGCGGATGCATTGACTGGTGAAGTGCACAAACAACCGCTGAATATCGCAGCGATCCTGATGTTCGTGGCCTTTGTCGGCGCGACGTTGTGCATCACCTACTGGGCGTCCAAGCGCAACAACTCGGCGGCCGACTATTACGCGGCCGGCGGCAAGATCACCGGTTTCCAGAATGGCCTGGCGATTGCCGGCGACTATATGTCGGCCGCGTCCTTCCTGGGTATTTCCGCGCTGGTGTTCACCTCTGGCTACGATGGCCTGATCTACTCGATCGGCTTCCTGGTGGGCTGGCCGATCATTCTGTTCCTGATCGCCGAGCGCCTGCGTAACCTGGGCAAGTACACCTTTGCTGACGTAGCGTCCTACCGCCTCGGCCAAACCCAGATCCGCAGCCTGTCGGCCTGTGGCTCCCTGGTGGTGGTGGCGTTTTACCTGATCGCTCAGATGGTGGGTGCGGGCAAGCTGATCCAACTGCTGTTCGGTCTGGACTACCACGTCGCGGTGATCCTGGTCGGTATCCTGATGTGCATGTACGTGCTGTTTGGCGGCATGTTGGCGACGACTTGGGTACAGATCATCAAGGCAGTGCTGCTGCTGTCCGGTGCCTCGTTCATGGCGCTGATGGTGATGAAGCACGTCAACTTCGACTTCAACATGCTGTTCTCCGAGGCAATCAAGGTTCACCCTAAAGGTGAAGCGATCATGAGCCCCGGCGGCCTGGTGAAGGACCCGATCTCCGCGTTCTCCCTTGGCTTGGCACTGATGTTCGGTACCGCCGGCCTGCCGCACATCCTGATGCGCTTCTTCACCGTAAGCGACGCCAAGGAAGCGCGTAAGAGCGTGCTGTATGCCACTGGCTTCATCGGCTACTTCTATATCCTGACCTTTATCATCGGCTTCGGCGCGATCCTGCTGGTCAGCACCAACCCGGCGTTCAAGGATGCTGCAGGCGCTCTGTTGGGCGGTAACAACATGGCGGCGGTGCACCTGGCTAACGCGGTGGGCGGCAGTATCTTCCTGGGCTTTATCTCGGCCGTGGCCTTCGCCACCATCCTCGCGGTAGTGGCCGGCTTGACCCTGGCCGGTGCTTCGGCGGTGTCCCATGACCTGTACGCCAGCGTGATCAAGAAAGGCAAGGCCAACGAAAAGGATGAGATTCGCGTGTCGAAGATCACCACCATCGCCCTCGCAGTGTTGGCGATCGGCCTGGGCATCCTGTTCGAAAGCCAGAACATTGCGTTCATGGTCGGCCTGGCGTTCTCGATTGCGGCCAGCTGTAACTTCCCGGTGTTGCTGCTTTCCATGTACTGGAAAAACCTCACCACCCGTGGCGCCATGATCGGTGGCTGGTTGGGCTTGATCAGCGCCGTTGGCCTGATGGTGCTGGGTCCGACCATCTGGGTCTCGATCCTGCATCATGAAAAAGCCATCTTCCCGTACGAATACCCAGCGCTGTTCTCGATGATCATCGCGTTTGTGGGTATCTGGTTCTTCTCCATCACCGACAAGTCGGCGGCGGCAGAGAAAGAGCGTGCGCTGTACTTCCCGCAGTTTGTGCGTTCGCAGACTGGCCTGGGGGCGAGTGGGGCGGTTAACCACTAAGGTTGAAGCTGGATAAGGAAATGCCCCGGTCGAAAGGCCGGGGCATTTTTTTGTCTGGAGGTTATGAGGTGCTTGTGCCAATGCCATCGGGGGCAAGCCTCCTCCTGCAGTTAACCGAGTGCATCATTTGGAATGCACTTCAATGTGGGAGGTGGCTTGCCCCTGATGGTGGTAGATCAGTCGACACAAATAAAAACGGCCTCCACTGAGGGAGGCCGTTTTCGGTGCTGCTAAAAGGTGCTTACTTGCGATCTTCCAGCTTGGAGATGTCACGCGACTCGTAGCCGGTGTACAGCTGGCGCGGACGGCCAATCTTGTACGGGCTGGAGAGCATTTCTTTCCAGTGGGAGATCCAGCCCACGGTGCGGGCCAGGGCGAAGATTACGGTGAACATGCTGGTTGGAATGCCGATCGCCTTGAGGATGATCCCCGAGTAGAAGTCGACGTTCGGGTACAGCGAGCGTTCGATGAAGTATGGGTCGGTCAGGGCGATCTCTTCCAGGCGCATGGCCAGTTCGAGTTGCGGATCGTTCTTGATGCCCAGTTCCTTCAATACTTCGTCGCAGGTCTGCTTCATCACGGTCGCGCGCGGGTCGCGGTTCTTGTAGACCCGGTGACCGAAGCCCATCAACTTGAACGGATCGTTCTTGTCTTTGGCCTTGGCGATGAACTTGTCGATGTTGGACACATCGCCGATTTCATCGAGCATGGTCAATACGGCTTCGTTCGCACCGCCGTGGGCAGGGCCCCACAGTGCGGCGATACCGGCGGCGATACAGGCGAACGGGTTGGCACCCGAAGAGCCTGCCAGGCGTACGGTGGACGTCGAGGCGTTTTGCTCGTGGTCGGCGTGGAGGATGAAGATCCGGTCCATGGCCTTGGCGAGTACCGGGCTGATCGGTTTGATCTCGCACGGGGTGTTGAACATCATGTGCAGGAAGTTTTCCGCGTACGTCAGGTCGTTGCGCGGGTACATCATGGGTTGACCCATGGAGTACTTGTAAACCATTGCGGCCAGAGTCGGCATCTTGGCAACCAGGCGGATCGCGGAGATTTCGCGATGCTGCGGGTTATTGATGTCGAGGGAGTCGTGATAGAAGGCTGACAGGGCGCCAACCACACCGCACATGACGGCCATCGGATGGGCGTCGCGACGGAAGCCGTTGAAGAAGGTCTTCAACTGCTCGTGAACCATGGTGTGGTTCTTTACAGTGCTGACGAACTGGGCTTTTTGCTCGGCTGTTGGCAGTTCGCCATTTAGCAGCAGGTAGCAGGTTTCCAGGTAGTCCGACTTTTCAGCCAGTTGCTCGATCGGGTAGCCCCGATGCAGCAGAATGCCATTGTCGCCGTCGATATAGGTGATCTTCGACTCGCAAGAGGCGGTCGACATGAAGCCTGGGTCGAAAGTGAAACGGCCCGTGGCCGTCAGGCCCCGTACGTCGATAACATCGGGACCAACGGTGCCGGTTAAAATGGGCAGCTCGACGGGGGCTGCGCCCTCGATGATCAACTGCGCTTTTTTGTCAGCCATGTGGCCTCCTATTTATGCTTCAAATCATCAGACAGACCCCCCACGCAGGGCCCGCACCACTATAGTGAGATAAATTCAGATGTCAATTTGCCTAAAGTCTTGCTCCAGAAGGCTTTAACCGTACTTTTTCCTCGAAATTGACTGCCATTTACGCCTTTTATCTCGCCAGCGCAATCCGCTATTAGGGTGAGGAGCGCGCGTTGTCATTAGTAACCTAACTGTCTATACTCGGCCACCGACCGCCAAGGGCTTTTGGGCTTGCTTTCATTGGGGGTCGCACTCCCTGGGTGGTGCTTACCTGACCAGTGCACTCCCCAACAACTTTGCCCTGATTGTTAGGGGCTCTTCAGTGTGAAAAAAAGCCGTGAATAGCCAACGACCTGTAAACCTAGACCTAAGGACCATCAAACTCCCCATCACCGGCGTTACGTCGTTCCTGCACCGTGTTTCCGGCATCATCCTGTTCCTGGGCTTGGGCATCATGCTTTATGCATTGAGCAAATCCCTGGGTTCCGAGGAAGGTTACGCCGAGGTGAAGGCATGCTTGACCAGCCCGCTGGCCAAGTTCGTAGCATGGGGCCTCCTGTCCGCTCTGCTTTATCACCTGGTAGCCGGTGTGCGCCACTTGATCATGGATGCGGGTATCGGTGAGACGCTGGAAGGCGGCCGCCTGGGCTCGAAAATCATCATCGCCATTTCCGTGGTGCTGATCGTTCTGGCAGGAGTTTGGATATGGTAACCAGCGTTACGAACCTTTCGCGTTCAGGCCTCTATGACTGGATGGCACAGCGTGTGTCTGCGGTCGTTCTCGCGGCTTATTTCATTTTCCTGATCGGATACCTCGTCGCAAATCCGGGCATCGGCTATGAGCAATGGCACGGCCTGTTTTCCCACAATGCGATGCGAATCTTCAGCCTGCTGGCCCTTGTAGCCCTGGGCGCTCACGCCTGGGTTGGCATGTGGACCATTGCGACTGACTACTTGACGCCTATGGCGCTGGGCAAGTCCGCAACCGCAGTCCGTTTCCTCTTCCAGGCAGTATGCGGCATTGCGATGTTCGCTTACTTCGTCTGGGGTGTGCAGATTCTTTGGGGTATCTGATTCATGGCTAACATTCCAACTATTTCCTTCGACGCCATCATTATTGGTGGCGGCGGTGCTGGCATGCGCGCAGCGCTGCAGCTGGCCCAGGGTGGTCACAAGACTGCCGTGATCACCAAGGTGTTCCCGACCCGCTCCCACACCGTATCGGCCCAGGGTGGCATCACCTGCGCCATCGCCTCCGCCGATCCAAACGATGACTGGCGCTGGCACATGTACGATACCGTCAAGGGTTCCGACTACATCGGTGACCAGGACGCTATCGAATACATGTGTCAGGAAGGTCCGGCTGCGGTGTTCGAGCTGGACCACATGGGCCTGCCGTTTTCCCGTACCGAGCAAGGTCGTATCTACCAACGTCCATTCGGCGGTCAGTCGAAGGATTACGGTAAAGGTGGCCAAGCTGCCCGTACCTGCGCTGCGTCCGACCGTACCGGTCATGCGCTGCTGCACACCCTTTATCAGGGCAACCTGAAAGCTGGCACCACGTTCCTGAACGAGTACTACGCGGTTGACCTGGTGAAGAACGCCGACGGTGCATTTGTTGGTGTTATCGCCATCTGCATCGAGACCGGTGAAACCACCTACATCCGTGCCAAGGCTACTGTTCTGGCAACTGGCGGTGCAGGCCGTATCTACGCGTCGACCACTAATGCCCTGATCAACACCGGTGACGGCGTTGGCATGGCATTGCGTGCTGGCGTGCCCGTGCAAGACATCGAAATGTGGCAGTTCCACCCGACCGGCATCGCCGGCGCCGGTGTACTGGTGACTGAAGGTTGCCGTGGTGAAGGTGGTTACCTGATCAACAAACACGGCGAGCGTTTCATGGAGCGTTATGCTCCGAACGCGAAAGACCTCGCGGGTCGTGACGTTGTAGCTCGCTCCATGGTTAAAGAGATCATCGCCGGTAACGGCTGTGGCCCGAATGGCGACCACGTTCTGCTGAAGCTCGATCACCTGGGTGAAGAAGTACTGCACAGCCGCCTGCCGGGTATCTGTGAACTGTCCAAGACCTTTGCCCACGTTGACCCAGTGGTTGCTCCGGTTCCGGTTGTTCCAACCTGCCACTACATGATGGGCGGTGTTCCGACCAACATTCATGGCCAGGCGATCACCCAGAACGCCGACGGCGTTGACGAGATCATCCACGGTCTGTTCGCAGTAGGCGAAGTGGCTTGCGTATCGGTACACGGTGCCAACCGTCTTGGCGGCAACTCGCTGCTCGACCTGGTGGTATTCGGTCGCGCGGCCGGCCTGCACCTGGAAAAAGCGCTGACCGACGGCATCGAATACGATGACGCTACCGACGCTAACATCGAGGCTGCCTTGGCCCGCCTGAACGCTCTGAACGAGCGCACTGATGGCGAAGACGTGGCAACTCTGCGTCGTGAGCTGCAAAGCTGCATGCAGAACTACTTCGGCGTATTCCGTACCGGCGAATACATGCAGAAGGGTATTGCCCAGCTGGCCGATCTGCGCAAGCGCATCGCCAACGTCAAGATCAACGATAAGAGCCAGGCGTTCAACACCGCTCGTATCGAAGCCCTTGAACTGCAAAACCTGCTGGAAGTGGCTGAAGCGACTGCGATCGCCGCCGAGGTTCGTAAAGAATCCCGTGGTGCTCACGCTCGTGAAGACTTTGAAGACCGCGATGACGAAAACTGGTTGTGCCACACCCTGTACTTCCCGGGTGACAAGCGCGTAACCAAGCGTGCCGTGAACTTCTCGCCGAAGACGGTTCCGACGTTTGAACCGAAGATTCGGACTTACTAAGGGTGGCTGCCATGTTGAAAGTCAGTGTTTACCGCTACAACCCTGATCAGGACGCTGCGCCGTTCATGCAGGAGTTCCAGGTCGATACCGGTGGTAAAGACCTGATGGTGCTGGATGTATTGGCACTGATCAAAGAGCAGGACGAGGGTTTCTCCTATCGTCGCTCTTGCCGTGAAGGTGTTTGCGGTTCCGACGGCATGAACATCAACGGCAAAAACGGCCTGGCGTGCATCACGCCGCTGTCCGCCGTTGTTAAAGGCAACAAGCTGATCGTTCGTCCTCTACCAGGTTTGCCGGTTATCCGTGACCTGGTCGTCGATATGAGCATCTTCTACAAGCAATACGAGAAAGTTAAGCCGTTCCTGCAGAACGACACGCCGGCTCCGGCCATCGAGCGTCTGCAGTCCCCTGAAGAGCGTGAAAAGCTCGACGGTCTGTACGAGTGCATCCTGTGCGCTTGCTGCTCGACCTCGTGCCCGTCCTTCTGGTGGAACCCGGACAAGTTCCTGGGTCCAGCTGCCCTGCTGCAAGCGTATCGCTTCCTGGCAGACAGCCGTGACACCAAGACATCCGAGCGTCTGGCTTCGCTGGATGACCCGTTCAGCGTATTCCGCTGCCGCGGGATCATGAACTGCGTCAACGTATGTCCCAAAGGCCTGAACCCGACTAAGGCCATTGGTCACATCCGTAACATGCTGCTCCAAAGCGGCGTGTAACTGACGTTGTAACAAAGCAGGACCGTTGTGCCCGTAAATGCTGCGGCGCAGGCTTCAACCGGCGCCGTAGTTTTAACTTGAGCAGCGACTTACAAAGCCGCGGCTCTTATTTTGAAGAAATGAGACAAGCAGGGGCATTCGGGTTGGTACCCGAACTATCAGCGTGATCCTAAGTGGCTTGTTTTGGTCGCTGCACTTGGCCTTTTGCAAGCAAACTCGGTGTTTCCGCCGGTGGTGTCCCCAAATCGAGGGTGACCAAGCATGCAAGAAAGCGTGATGCAGCGCATGTGGAACAGCGGCTATCTTTCAGGTGGTAACGCTGCCTATGTGGAAGAGCTTTATGAGCTCTACCTGCACGACCCTAACGCTGTGCCAGAAGAATGGCGCACCAAATTTCAGACGTTGTCTTCAGACGGCAACGCTGCCACCGATGTATCGCACGCAACGATTCGCGATCAGTTTGTGCTGCTGGCAAAGAACCAGCGCCGCGCCCAACCGGTTTCCGCCGGTAGCGTGAGCAGTGAGCATGAGAAGAAGCAAGTTGAAGTACTGCGACTGATCCAGGCCTACCGGATGCGTGGCCACCAGGCGGCCCAGCTTGACCCGCTGGGGCTCTGGCAGCGTCCTGCACCTGCTGACCTGTCGATCAATCATTACGGCTTGACCAATGCCGATCTTGATACGACCTTCCGTGCCGGCGACCTGTTCATCGGCAAAGAGGAAGCGAGCCTACGCGAAATTCACGAAGCGTTGCAGCAGACATATTGCCGCACCATCGGCGCTGAGTTCACGCACATCACTGATTCCGAGCAACGTCACTGGTTCCAGCATCGCCTGGAAGGTGTGCGTGGCCGTCCGGTGCTGTCCGCCGACGTTCGCAGCCACCTGCTTGAGCGCGTGACCGCAGCTGAAGGTTTGGAAAAATACCTGGGCACCAAATACCCAGGCACCAAGCGTTTTGGCCTGGAAGGCGGCGAAAGCCTGATCCCGATGCTCGACGAGCTGATCCAGCGTTCCGGTTCCTACGGTACCAAGGAAATCGTGATCGGCATGGCTCACCGTGGTCGCCTGAACGTGTTGGTTAACACCTTCGGCAAGAACCCACGTGAACTGTTCGACGAGTTCGAAGGCAAGAAGAAGGTCGAGCTGGGTTCCGGTGACGTTAAATATCACCAGGGCTTCTCGTCCAACGTCATGACCACAGGCGGCGAAGTTCACCTGGCCATGGCCTTCAACCCATCCCACCTGGAAATCGTTTCTCCAGTGGTCGAGGGTTCGGTCCGTGCTCGTCAGGATCGTCGTAACGACACCACCGGTGAAAAGGTTCTGCCGATTTCCATCCACGGTGACGCGGCATTCGCCGGTCAAGGCGTGGTACTGGAAACGTTCCAGATGTCGCAGACTCGCGGCTTCAAGACCGGCGGTACCGTTCACATCGTCATCAACAACCAGGTTGGCTTCACCATCAGCAACCCACTGGATGCGCGCTCCACCGAGTACGCCACCGACGTTGCCAAGATGATTCAGGCGCCGATCCTCCATGTGAATGGTGATGATCCGGAAGCTGTGCTGTTCGTGACCCAACTGGCCGTCGACTATCGCATGCAGTTCAAGCGTGACGTGGTGATCGACCTGGTTTGCTACCGCCGTCGCGGTCACAACGAAGCTGACGAACCAAGCGGCACCCAGCCGTTGATGTACCAGCAGATCACCAAGCAGCGCACCACACGTGAGCTGTATGCCGAAAGCCTGACGAAGGCCGGTATTGTTGATGATGCGCGTGTTCAGGCCAAGATCGATGAATACCGCAACGCGCTGGACAATGGTCTGCACGTAGTAAAGAGCCTGGTCAAAGAGCCGAACAAAGAGCTGTTCGTTGACTGGCGTCCGTACCTGGGTCACACCTGGACGGCGCGTCACGACACCTCGTTCGATCTGAAGACCCTGCAGGAACTATCCGCCAAGCTGCTGGAAATCCCGGATGGCTTCGTGGTGCAGCGCCAGGTTGCGAAGATCTACGAAGACCGTCAGAAGATGCAAGCCGGCGGCCTGCCGATCAACTGGGGCTATGCCGAAACCATGGCGTACGCGACCCTGGCGTTTGAAGGTCACCCGATCCGCATGACCGGCCAGGATATCGGCCGTGGTACGTTCTCGCACCGTCACGCGGTATTGCACAACCAGAAAGACGCGGGCACCTACATCCCGTTGCAGAACCTGTACGAAGGCCAGCCGCGTTTCGACCTGTACGATTCGTTCCTGTCCGAAGAAGCCGTACTGGCGTTCGAATACGGTTACTCGACCACCACGCCGCAGGCGCTGGTGATCTGGGAAGCCCAGTTCGGCGACTTCGCCAACGGTGCTCAGGTGGTTATCGACCAGTTCATCACCAGCGGCGAGCACAAGTGGGGCCGTCTGTGCGGTCTGACCATGCTGCTGCCACACGGTTATGAAGGTCAGGGTCCGGAGCACTCCTCGGCCCGTCTGGAGCGTTACCTGCAGCTGTGCGCCGAGCACAACATCCAGGTGTGCGTGCCGACTACTCCGGCGCAGATCTACCACTTGCTGCGTCGTCAGGTGATCCGTCCGCTGCGCAAGCCGCTGGTAGTGCTGACCCCGAAATCGCTGCTGCGTCACAAATTGGCCATCTCTACCCTGGAAGATCTGGCAGATGGTTCGTTCCAGACCGTGATTCCAGAGATCGATACGCTGGACGCGGCCAAGGTCACTCGCCTGATCCTGTGCAGCGGCAAGGTCTACTACGACCTGCTGGAAAAACGTCGTGCCGAGGGCCGCGAAGACATCGCCATCGTACGTATCGAACAGCTTTACCCGTTCCCGGAAGATGACCTCATGGAGATCATCGCGCCTTACACCAACCTCACTAATGTTGTGTGGTGTCAGGAAGAACCGATGAACCAGGGCGCTTGGTACAGCAGCCAGCATCACCTGCGTCGCAGTATCGGCAACCACAACAAGGCCTTGGGCCTGGAGTACGCCGGTCGTGATGCTTCTGCTGCACCTGCTTGTGGTTATGCGTCGATGCACGCCGAGCAGCAGGAAAAACTGCTGCAAGATGCTTTCACTGTTTAACGCCTTCGCGCTGACTGAAACCGAATTTTAAGGACCCACAGATAATGGCTATCGAAATCAAAGCCCCGTCATTCCCGGAATCGGTTGCCGATGGCACCGTTGCCACTTGGCACAAGAAACCAGGCGACGCTGTAAAGCGTGACGACCTGATCGTCGACATCGAGACCGACAAAGTCGTTCTGGAAGTGTTGGCCGAAGCTGACGGCGTACTGGGCGCAATCGTTGCCGAAGAGGGCGCTACCGTTCTGTCGAACCAGGTACTGGGCTCGATCGAAGAAGGCAGCGCTGCCGCTGCTCCTGCTGCCGCTGCTGCACCGGTCGCTGCCTCGGCACCTGCTGCCGCTCCGGCTGCGGGTGGTGAAGATCCAATCGCTGCACCGGCTGCGCGTCAGCTGGCTGAAGAAAACGGTATCAACCTGGCTTCCATCAAAGGCACCGGTAAAGACGGCCGTGTGACCAAGGAAGATGTGGTTGCTGCTGTTGAAGCCAAGAAAAACGCTCCTGCTGCTGCGCCTGCCAAGGCTGCTGCCCCGGCTGCCGCTGCTCCTGTGTTCGCTGCTGGCGATCGCACCGAGAAGCGTGTGCCGATGACCCGCGTTCGTGCCACCGTGGCCAAGCGCCTGGTTGAAGCACAGTCGAACATGGCGATGCTGACTACTTTCAACGAAGTCGACATGACCGAAGTCATGGCCCTGCGTTCGAAGTACAAGGATCTGTTCGAGAAGTCCCACAACGGCGTGCGCCTGGGCTTCATGTCGTTCTTCGTGAAAGCGGCCACCGAAGCGCTGAAACGCTTCCCGGCAGTCAACGCTTCCATCGACGGCGGCGATATCGTTTACCACGGCTATGCAGACGTCGGCGTTGCCGTGTCCAGCGACCGTGGCCTGGTGGTTCCGGTCCTGCGTAACGCCGAGCTGATGAGCCTGGCCGAAATCGAAGGCGGCATCGCCGGCTTCGGCAAGAAAGCCCGTGACGGCAAGCTGACCATCGACGAGATGACCGGTGGTACCTTCACCATCACCAACGGTGGTACCTTCGGTTCGATGATGTCGACCCCGATCGTCAACCCGCCACAAGCCGCGATCCTGGGCATGCACAACATCATCCAGCGTCCGATGGCGATCAACGGCCAAGTCGTGATCCGCCCAATGATGTACCTGGCACTGTCTTACGATCACCGCCTGATCGATGGTAAAGAAGCCGTGACCTTCCTGGTGACCATCAAGAACCTGCTGGAAGACCCGGCTCGTCTGCTGCTGGATATCTGATAGAAGCAGCTGCAGGCTCCGGGCAAGCCGCCAAATAGGGCGGCTTGACCTGGAGCGTGTGGCTTGAAAGCTTGCTGCTAAATAGAGGAACTATTTTCATGTCGCAGAAATTTGACGTTGTAGTGATTGGTGCAGGTCCTGGAGGCTATGTTGCCGCCATCAAGGCCGCACAACTGGGCCTCTCGACTGCTTGCATCGAAAAATACACCGACAAGGAAGGCAAACTGGCACTGGGCGGTACTTGCCTGAACGTTGGTTGCATTCCTTCCAAGGCGCTGCTGGACAGCTCTTGGAAATTCCACGAAGCCCAAGACGGCTTCGCGATCCACGGCATCAACCATGCTGGCGTGACCATGGACGTGCCAGCAATGGTCGGCCGTAAAGCCAACATTGTTAAAGGCCTGACTTCCGGCGTTGCAACCCTGTTCAAGGCTAACGGCGTCACTTCCCTGCAAGGCCACGGCAAACTGTTGGCCGGCAAGAAAGTTGAAATCACCAAGCCAGACGGCTCGGTTGAAGTCATCGAAGCCGAGAACGTGATTCTGGCTCCGGGTTCGCGTCCTATCGACATTCCACCAGCTCCAGTTGACCAGAACGTAATCGTTGATTCGACCGGTGCCCTGGAATTCCAAGCAGTTCCAAAGCGTCTGGGCGTGATCGGCGCTGGCGTGATCGGCCTGGAACTGGGTTCGGTCTGGTCCCGCCTGGGTTCTGAAGTGACTGTACTGGAAGCCCTGGACACGTTCCTGTTGGCTGCCGACACCGCCGTGTCCAAAGAAGCGCTGAAAACCCTGACCAAACAAGGTCTGGATATCAAGCTGGGCGCACGTGTTACCGGTTCGAAGGTCAACGGCGAAGAAGTCGTTGTGACCTACACCGACAAAGACGGCGAGCAGACCATCACTTTCGACAAGCTGATCGTAGCCGTAGGTCGCCGTCCAGTGACCACCGACCTGCTGGCTTCCGACAGTGGCGTGAACATCGATGAGCGTGGCTTCATCCACGTTGACGATCACTGCGCTACCACCGTTCCTGGCGTCTACGCCATTGGCGATGTGGTTCGCGGCATGATGCTCGCGCACAAAGCTTCCGAAGAAGGCATCATGGTTGTCGAGCGCATCAAGGGCCACAAAACCCAGATGAACTACGACCTGATCCCATCGGTTATCTACACCCACCCGGAAATTGCATGGGTCGGCAAAAACGAACAGCAGTTGAAAGCTGAAGGCGTTGAAGTTAACGTCGGCACCTTCCCGTTTGCTGCTTCTGGCCGTGCCATGGCAGCCAACGACACCGGTGGTTTTGTCAAAGTCATCGCTGATGCCAAGACTGACCGCGTATTGGGCGTCCACGTGATTGGCCCGAGCGCTGCAGAACTGGTTCAGCAAGGCGCAATCGGTATGGAATTCGGCACCAGTGCCGAGGACCTGGGCATGATGGTTTTCTCCCATCCGACCCTGTCCGAAGCGTTGCACGAAGCAGCGTTGGCTGTGAATGGCGGCGCCATCCACATCGCCAACCGCAAGAAGCGCTAAGCGAGATAATAAGAAACCACGGCGGAGTTGCCCGTCGTGAGCCTTGCGCGCAAGACTCACCGCGGAATATCCGCTGGACGCAGTCTTGCGCAGCTTTACGGGCCTTGAGCCCCGCAAGTTGCGCAAGCAGCAGTCACAGGTGGCGCGGCACTCATAATGAGCGCAGCGCCGAATGCGCAGTACCTAACGAAGACGGTAAAAAGCATGAATCTTCACGAGTATCAGGGTAAGCAGCTGTTCGCTGAATACGGCCTGCCAGTATCCAAGGGCTACGCAGTAGACACCCCGGAAGCAGCAGCAGAAGCCTGCGACAAAATCGGCGGTACCGAGTGGGTTGTCAAAGCCCAGGTCCACGCTGGTGGTCGCGGTAAAGCGGGCGGCGTTAAGCTGGTTCGCAGCAAAGAAGACGCCAAGGCCTTCGCACAGCAATGGCTGGGCAAGCGTCTGGTGACTTACCAGACTGATGCCAATGGCCAGCCAGTCACCAAGATCCTGGTTGAATCGTGCACTGATATCGCTAAAGAGCTGTACCTGGGCGCTGTCGTTGACCGTTCGAGCCGTCGCATCGTGTTCATGGCTTCCACCGAAGGTGGCGTGGACATTGAGAAGATCGCCGAAGAAACCCCAGAAAAAATTCTGAAAGCCACTATCGATCCACTGGTTGGCGCTCAGCCGTTCCAGGGTCGTGAGCTGGCTTTCCAGTTGGGTCTGGAAGGCAAGCAAGTTGCCCAGTTCGCCAAGATCTTCGTAGGTCTGGCCAAACTGTTCCAGGATCACGATCTGGCTCTGCTGGAAGTGAACCCGCTGGTGATCAAGGCTGATGGCGATCTGCACTGCCTCGATGCCAAGATCAACATCGACGCCAACGCCATGTACCGTCAGCCTAAGCTGAAGACTTTCCACGATCCGTCGCAAGACGATCCGCGCGAAGCGCACGCTGCCAAGTTCGAACTGAACTACGTAGCCCTGGAAGGTAACATCGGTTGCATGGTCAACGGTGCTGGCCTGGCCATGGGTACCATGGACATCGTCAACCTGCATGGCGGCAAACCAGCCAACTTCCTCGACGTAGGCGGCGGTGCTACCAAAGAACGCGTTACCGAAGCCTTCAAGATCATCCTGTCCGACTCCAACGTCGCAGCAGTGCTGGTCAACATCTTCGGCGGCATCGTTCGTTGCGACATGATTGCCGAAGGCATCATCGGTGCAGTGAAAGAAGTTGGCGTTAAAATCCCGGTTGTTGTTCGCCTTGAAGGTAACAACGCTGAACTGGGCGCTAAAGTACTGGCAGAAAGCGGTTTGAACATCATCGCGGCTACCAGCCTGACCGACGCTGCTCAACAAGTTGTTAAAGCTGCGGAGGGCAAATAATGAGCGTCCTGATCAATAAAGACACCAAAGTTATCTGCCAGGGTATTACCGGTTCGCAAGGTAGTTTCCACACCCAGCAAGCCATCGAATACGGCACCAAGATGGTTGGCGGCGTAACTCCTGGTAAAGGCGGCACTGAGCACCTGGGTCTGCCAGTGTTCAACACCGTGAAAGATGCTGTAGCTGCCACTGGCGCCACCGCCAGCGTGATCTACGTTCCAGCTCCTTTCTGCAAGGACTCCATCCTGGAAGCAGCATTCGGCGGCATCAAGCTGATCGTCTGCATCACCGAAGGCATTCCTACCCTGGACATGCTGGACGCTAAAGTTAAGTGCGACGAACTGGGCGTTGTCCTGATCGGCCCTAACTGCCCAGGCGTGATCACCCCAGGCGAATGCAAGATCGGCATCATGCCAGGTCACATTCACTTGCCAGGTAAAGTCGGTATCGTTTCCCGTTCCGGCACCCTGACCTACGAAGCTGTCAAGCAAACTACTGACGCCGGTTTCGGTCAGTCGACTTGCGTCGGCATCGGCGGTGACCCGATCCCAGGTTCGAACTTCATCGACATCCTGAAGCTGTTCCAGGAAGACCCGAAGACCGAAGCGATCGTGATGATCGGTGAGATCGGCGGTTCGGCTGAAGAAGAAGCGGCTGCCTACATCAAGGCACACGTGACCAAGCCGGTTGTTTCCTACATCGCTGGTGTGACTGCCCCTGCGGGCAAGCGCATGGGCCATGCTGGCGCAATCATCTCTGGCGGCAAAGGCACTGCAGACGAGAAGTTTGCTGCCCTGGAAGACGCAGGCGTTAAAACCGTGCGTTCGCTGGCAGACATCGGCAAGGCTTTGTCCGAGCTGACCGGTTGGGCTGTCAAGTAAGCTTCGCGCTTAGCTGACGCTTTACCAGCAAAGGCCACCTTCGGGTGGCCTTTGTGCGTTTGGATGTACTCGATCCTATGTAAGGGTCAGTGCGACGATTCAACTAGCCCTCACACATTTGTTTGTATTGCCAACATAAGTATGAAAACGCGACATCAAGATGTCGCTTATCGGACAGTTCGCCCCGCAACAGTGCGTTTGTCAGCCTGATTCTGTAACCTACCCGCCTCTTTATGCGCTGGCCTCCCAAAAGGAAGCCGCGCGCTAGACCGGTCGGCCCCATCAGGGCCGGCAGTATTTCCCTCATCCACAGGGAATCCCTCTCTAAATTCCGATTCAGTAGTGTGGTATTTCCCGAAATGAAAGTGTTGAAAAGCCAGGATATCCTGGCGCTGGGCTTCATGACCTTTGCCCTGTTCGTGGGCGCCGGTAACATCATCTTCCCGCCTATCGTTGGCTTGCAGTCCGGACCTCACGTCTGGATGGCGGCGTTGGGCTTCCTGATCACCGCAGTGGGTTTGCCAGTGGTCACCGTGATTGCCCTCGCCAAGGTCGGCGGTGGTATGGATGCGTTGAGCAGCCCGATCGGCAAGATCGCCGGTGGCATGCTTGCGGCGGCTGCGTATCTGGCGGTGGGGCCGCTGTTCGCTACCCCGCGTACCGCGACGGTGTCTTTTGAAGTCGGCTTGGCGCCGCTCACCGGTGAAAGCCCGTTGGCGCTGTTCCTCTATAGCTCCGTTTACTTCCTGGTGGTGTTCTTTGTGTCCCTGTACCCAGGGCGCCTGCTGGACACTGTCGGTCGTTTCCTTGCGCCGTTGAAGATCATCGCTTTAGCCATCCTCGGCATCGCTGCGTTTGCCTTGCCGGCCGGTGAGGTGGGTGTCGCCACCCCGGAATACGTCGCTGCACCGTTCTCCCAAGGTTTTATCAATGGTTATCTGACCATGGACACCCTTGGTGCTCTGGTATTCGGCATTGTGATCGTCAACGCTATCCGCTCCCGTGGTGTCGACTCGCCCAAGCTGATCACCCGCTACGCGATCATCGCTGGCCTGATTGCAGGCGTGGGTCTTGCGCTGGTGTACGTCAGCCTGTTCCGCCTGGGTGCGGGAAGTCATGAAGTGGCCGCTGGTGCGGCTAATGGCGCAGCCGTACTGCACGCGTACGTGCAACACACCTTCGGCTCCTTGGGCAGTGGTTTCCTGGCGGTGTTGATTTCCTTGGCGTGCCTGGTTACCGCGGTTGGCCTGACCTGCGCTTGCGCCGAGTACTTCAGCAAAATCCTGCCGCTGTCCTACAAGACCCTGGTAGTGATCCTGGCGCTGTTCTCGTTGTTCGTGTCCAACCTGGGCCTGACTAAGCTGATTGCCTTTTCGATCCCGGTGCTTACCGCGATCTACCCGCCGTGCATCGTGCTGGTGGCCCTGAGCTTCTGCAAAGACTTCTGGCAGGAACAGGGCCGGATCGTTGGCCCGGTGATGCTGGTGTCGTTCATATTTGGCTGCATTGATGCGCTGAAGGGCGCGGGCTTTGCCGACTGGCTGCCGTCGCAACTGGCGCATCTGCCGCTGAGCGAGCAGGGCCTTGCGTGGTTGGTGCCGTCGGTAATGACCTTGGTCGTGGCTGTGGTGGTCGATCGTATGCTTGGCAAGCGTAGCGAAGCGATCGCGTAACACCGCTTCAAGGCTGCACAGAAATGCCCCGTATCAATCAATACGGGGCATTTTTTATGCTTGGTAGACTACGACCTTCTAAAGTTGGAGCGCGGTCGATGTAGGAGGGGGCTTGCCTCAGACGGCACTGTGCTATTCAACAGATGCAGTGACTGTCATAAAGCATTCGGGATCAAAGCCTCTCCCCCAATGTTGACCACGTTTGCAAAAACTTTCTTGATATAGGACCCGCATGTCGTTCGTCGAAACCAATCAAATCCACCTGCTTGCCGCCCTCTGGTTCGTTCTGTGTTGGGGCGGCTACACCCGTTATGCGACCTGGAAAGCTCGGGACACTGCGTGCCTGGCCAGTGTGCTGCATTTGTATCGTGAGGACTGGATGCGTCGCATGCTGCTGCGCGACAACCGCATTGCCGACGCCAGCGTGATCGGCAACCTGGAGCGCAATGCTTCGTTCTTTGCCTCCAGTACCCTGATTATCCTCGCTGGTATTCTCACCGTGCTTGGCGCCTCTGAGCGGGCCGTGTCCTTGCTAGCGGACATTCCTATGGTGCAGCAGGCGTCCCAGGGCATGTCGGAAATTAAGTTGTTGTGCCTGGCATTGGTGTTCGTCTACGCCTTCTTCACGTTCAGCTGGTGTATGCGCCAGTACAACTTTGCGGCGGTGTTGGTGGGGTCTGCGCCGATGATCGGTGAGCGGCATGTGTCCGAGCAAGAGCGCAAGGCGTTTGCCTTGCGGGCGGCAAGGGTAATCTCCATGGCCGCCAACCAGTTTAACTTTGGTCTGCGCGCTTATTACTTCGGCATGACCATGTTGGCGTGGTTTGTCAGCCCATGGTTATTCATGTTGATGAGCGCGGGAGTGGTAGTCGTGCTTTACCGTCGAGAGTTTCATTCCGACGTGCTGCAAGTGATGGTGTATACGCAGACTGATACGCCAGTGCCCGAGGCGATCAAAGAGTCGGCTTAGTCCACATCAGCGAGTTAACGCTTCAAATTAAAAAACACAGGCAAAGAAAAGCCCGCTATTTGAGCGGGCTTTCTTTATCGCAGCGAAGCTATTTCAAACCGCGGTCTCAAGAACCGGTGGCTGGAGTAGCAGGTGCTGCTTCTTTTGCGGCGGCTTCGTTCGATTCAGCCTGAGCTTTGGCAGCATCGGCGTTTTCTTTCGCAGCGTCGTTCACTTTATCCTGAGCCTTCGCCATATCTTTCTGAGCTTGCTCAGAGTGCGCGGCAGCGTCTTGGGCTTTGTCTTCGGATTTTTTGTCGCAGGCAGCGAGACCGAGGGCAGCGGCGAGCATCATGGAAATAGCTAAAGTCTTGCGCATTGGGTGTTTCTCCTTATTGAAGATATCTACTGGCCTTTCGAGCCTGAGGGTTCAGCATTAGTTCCTTTTATTGCGCAGATATATAAACAGCGCACCCCAAGGAACTTTCAACCGCACTGCCTACTCCGCGGATTAACGCTAATAAGAGTCTAGACCGAATGACCGAAAACCTACTGTTAGAGCGTGCGACGCGCTTTGTTTCGGCCCTGCGCCATTGCCAGGTGCTGGGGATTACCGTGCATGCCGCCAACCTGGAAGGTATGACCTTGGTCCTGCCCTACGGCCCCTCCATCGTCGGCGACCCTCGCACCGGGGTGATCCATGGCGGTGCGCTGACTTCGCTGATGGACACCGCCTGTGGCATGGCCACCTTGTGTGTATTACCAGAGTTCGAGGTGTGCCCGACCCTCGACCTGCGCGTCGACTACATGCACACCGCCGAACCCCACAAGCCGGTTTATGGCTTCGCCCAATGTTACCGGGTGACGACTGACGTGATTTTTACCCGTGGCGTTGCCTATCAGGATGACCCGCAGCAGCCCATTGCCCATGTGGTTGGCACGTTCATGCGCATGGGCAAGCGGCTCAAGGGAGCCCAAGGACTGAGCAGCACGATCAAGGGAGAACAGGCATGACGCATCGATTCAAGACGCGCCTGGAACAGGCCCACGAACTCGGCAACTATGAGGCGCTGCTGGCGTTGATTCCTTACGCCAAGCTGATCGGCATCGAATGCACACGCCTGGGCGATGAATTGCTGTTTCGCCTGCCCGCCAACAAAGACAACATTGGTAACCCCATATTGCCGGCGCTGCACGGCGGGGTGATTGCCGGCTTTATGGAGCTGTCGGCGGCGTTGCACCTGCTGGTATTTACCGGTGCGCCGGGCTTGCCGAAAATCATCGATTTCTCCCTGGATTACCTGCGTGCAGGCCAGTTCCGCGACACTTATGCCAAATGCCAGGTCTGGCGCCAGGGCCGACGGGTCGCGAACGTGGCAATTACCGCCTGGCAGAGCACCCCGGCAGAACCTATTGCCACCGCCCGTGCGCATTTCAAAATTGAGGAAACGACTCGCCCTTGAAATCCTGGCCTTAGCCCCCAACTTTGATGACAACCCGCCGCCAACCCTCAAGGGTACGGCCACTGCCATCCAATTGGAGTTTGATGACCATGAGTGTGGAAACTCAAAAGGAAACCCTGGGCTTCCAGACCGAGGTGAAGCAACTGCTGCACCTCATGATCCATTCGCTGTATTCCAACAAGGAAATTTTCCTTCGCGAATTGATCTCGAACGCCTCTGACGCTGTCGACAAATTACGTTTCGAAGCCCTGTCCAAGCCTGAGTTGCTGGAAGGTGGCGCCGAACTGAAAATCCGTGTGAGCTTCGATAAAGACGCCAAGACCGTCACCCTCGAAGACAACGGTATCGGCATGAGCCGTGACGATGCGATCACCCACCTGGGTACCATCGCCAAATCCGGCACCGCTGATTTCATGAAGAACCTGTCCGGTGACCAGAAGAAAGATTCGCACCTGATCGGCCAATTCGGTGTGGGCTTCTACTCGGCCTTCATCGTTGCCGACAAGGTTGAAGTGTTCAGCCGCCGCGCCGACCTTGACGCCAGCCAAGGCGTGCATTGGTCCTCCAAAGGTGAGGGCGAGTTTGAAATCGCCACCATCGATAAAGCCGACCGTGGCACCCGCATCGTGCTGCACCTGAAATCCGCTGAAGATGAGTTCGCTGACGGCTACCGCCTGCGCAATATCATCAAGAAATACTCCGACCACATCGCTCTGCCAATCGAGTTGCCGAAAGAGCAGGCTGCCGCCGAAGGCGAAGAAGCGCCTGCCCAGGAATGGGAAGTGGTCAACCGCGCTAGCGCCCTGTGGACCCGTCCTCGCACTGAGGTGAAGGACGAGGAATACCAGGAGTTCTACAAGCACATCGCCCACGACTACGAAAACCCACTGAGCTGGAGCCACAATAAGGTCGAAGGCAAGCTGGAATACAGCTCGCTGCTCTACGTACCGGCCCGTGCTCCGTTCGACCTGTACCAGCGTGAAGCGCCGAAAGGCCTGAAGCTCTACGTGCAGCGCGTGTTCGTGATGGACCAGGCGGAATCGTTCCTGCCGCTGTACCTGCGCTTCATCAAAGGCGTGGTCGACTCCAATGACCTGTCGCTGAACGTGTCGCGGGAAATCCTGCAGAAAGACCCGATCATCGACTCCATGAAGTCGGCGTTGACCAAGCGCGTCCTCGACATGCTGGAAAAACTGGCGAAGAACGAGCCTGAGCAATACAAAGGCTTCTGGAAAAACTTCGGTCAGGTCATGAAAGAAGGCCCGGCGGAAGATTTTGCCAACAAGGAAAAAATCGCCGGCCTGCTGCGTTTTGCCTCGACTCAGGGCGAAGATGGCGAGCAGGTGGTGTCCCTGGCCGAGTACCTGGCACGCGCCAAGGAAGGTCAGGACAAGATCTACTACCTGACCGGCGAAACCTACGCTCAGGTCAAGAACAGCCCGCACCTGGAAGTCTTCCGTAAGAAAGGCATCGAAGTGCTGCTGCTGACCGACCGTATCGATGAGTGGCTGATGAGCTACCTCAGCGAATTCGACGGAAAGACCTTTGTCGACGTTGCCCGTGGTGACCTAGACCTGGGTAACCTGGACTCCGAAGAAGAGAAGAAGGAAGCCGAAGAAGTCGCCAAGGCCAAAGAAGGCCTGGTTGAGCGGATCAAGACGGCCCTCGGCGATGCGGTCAGCGAAGTGCGGGTTTCCCACCGCCTGACCGACTCCCCGGCGATCCTGGCTATCGGCGAGCAGGACCTGGGCATGCAGATGCGCCAGATTCTCGAAGCCAGCGGCCAGAAGGTTCCGGATTCCAAGCCGATCTTCGAATTCAACCCGGCTCACCCGCTGATCGAGAAACTCGACGGCGAGCAGAGCGAAGAGCGGTTTGGCGACCTGTCGCACATCCTCTTCGATCAGGCGGCCCTGGCCGCTGGCGACAGCCTCAAGGATCCGGCCGCGTATGTGCGCCGCCTGAACAAGCTGTTGGTTGAACTGTCGGTTTGACCCCGTTGTAGAAAAACCCGCTTCGGCGGGTTTTTTCGTTCTACTGCACCTCAACTGGAGTAAATGATGAGCCAAGTCACTGTGCGTTCCGTGGTCTATCAGATTGATGGCCAGCCTTATGAGAGCCGCCTGGCATTCGATGCCAGCCACCAGGGTCCGTTGCCGGGCTTGTTGATGGCGCCGAACTGGATGGGCGTGAGTGCGGGTGCCGAAGAAATCGCCAAGGCCGTTGCCGGCAAAGGTTATGTGGTGCTGATTGCCGACTTGTACGGGCAAAGTGTGCGCCCGTCGAATGGCGACGAAGCCGGTGCCGCGATGATGCCGTTGAAGAATGATCGCCCGTTGCTGAACAAGCGCATGCAGGCGGCCTTTGAGCAGTTGCAAGGTCAGACCGAAGCCGCAGTGGATACCTCGAAGCTGGCGACCTTTGGTTTCTGCTTTGGCGGTTGCTGCTCCCTGGAGCTGGCACGTACCGGCGCGCCGTTGAAGGCTGCGGTGTCCTTCCACGGCACCCTCGACACGCCGAATCCGGCGGACGCGAAGAACATCAAGGGCTCGGTGCTGGTGCTGCACGGTGCTTCCGACCCGTTGGTGCCAAAAGAGCAACTGCCGGCGTTCGAAGATGAAATGAACGCGGCCGGCGTGGACTGGCAATTGCTGAGCTACGGCGGTGCGGTGCATTCCTTCACTGACCCGGAGGCCAATGTGCCGGGCAAGATGATGTACGACGCGAAGACCGCAGCACGGGCCTTCCAGTCGATGCATAACTTGTTGGATGAAGTGTTCAAGGGCTAACGCTTAAGCGCTTGTTCCGGCCTCACCGAGGGCAAGTCCCTCCCACATGTTGACCGTGTGAATCCGATCAAGTGTGGGAGGGGCGGTGCGAAGATTCGACTTGCCCCCGTTTGCTATCTCAGGGGCAACTCAATTCTTTCAGTTTCACCCGGCACCGTCGGCCAATCCCCAGCGGCCCAGCGCTGCCTGGCCTGCTCGATCTTCAACGGATCGCTCGCGACAAAATTCCAATTGATCCGCCGTGGCCCATCCAGCGGTGCACCGCCAAACACCACCAGGTGGCAATCGCTCCCGGCGCACAGCGTCATCTCCTGTCCGGCCGGCAAGACCACCAGACTCTGCACCTCAAGCGCCTCGCCCTCCAACTGTGCTTCACCCTCCAGCACGTACACCGCCCGTTGCTCATGCTCGTCAGGGATCAGCAGGGTAGTGGCCGTCTGCATCCGCACCTCGGCATACAGCGTGGGCGACAGCACTGGCACTCGCGATTTCAGGCAAAACCCATTGCCGGCGATCATGCGAATCTGCACGCCCAAGTTGTCGCTGATCGGCAGGCTCGCCGCCGGGTGGTGGCTGTAATGGCCGGGCCCGGTTTCATGATCCTTGGGTGACGCAAGCCACACTTGCAACCCATGCAGGCTGAAGCCACTGGCCTTGAGTGCTTCGGGCGTGCGCTGCACATGGGCAATCGCGCTGCCGGCAGTCATCCAGCTGACATCACCCGCTTGCACCTCCTGGTCAGAACCCCAGCTGTCCTTATGCTGCAGCGCACCGTCGAACAGATAGGTGAGAGTGGATAGGCCGATATGCGGATGCTGACGGATATTCATGCCGCTGCCCGCTGGGT
This sequence comes from Pseudomonas sivasensis, assembly GCF_052938085.1. Taxonomy (NCBI): domain Bacteria; kingdom Pseudomonadati; phylum Pseudomonadota; class Gammaproteobacteria; order Pseudomonadales; family Pseudomonadaceae; genus Pseudomonas; species Pseudomonas sivasensis. The sequence continues at coordinate 4,268,339 of NZ_CP176442.1, read as the reverse complement.
AGTGGGTGGGCAACATGTGATCAAAGAACACAAAGGGCCCGACACTACGGCATTCCCGTGAGGGCAAGGGGCGCAGGATCGGCTGGCCTTCAACGTCTTCGGGGCGAGGGCGGATCACGGTGAGGGGTGTCATGGTACGTCCCAGTCTGAGCGGGTTAGGTGTGATTGAGCATAACCCGCTCGACGAGAGGTTGCCGCTATTGGCTGAATGCGCCTTCGGACAGCTGGGTCTCGATGCTGATTTCGGCAGTGGTCATCAGCTTGTGCACCGGGCACTTGTCCGCCACGTGATGCAGTTCATCGCGCTGCGCGTCTGTGAGTACGCCCTTGAGGGTCAATTTGACGTTGAGTGTGTATTTGCCTTTTGGCTCTTCGGCGGCGTCGTGGGTGACTTCCACGGTCACGCCGGTCAGCGGAATATCTTTCTTCTGGGCATAGAGCCTGACGGTCAAGGCCTTGCACGACGCCAGTGCGGCATCGAAGTAATCGTGGGGGGAGGGCGCCGAGTCGTCGCCACCCAGGCTCTTGGGCAGGTCGGTAAACAGCTCGTGGTTGTTGATGTTGACGCTGTGGCGGAAGTTTTCAGCGTTCAATGTGTTCACGGTAACAGGCATGGCAAACCTCACAGGGTGGCAGGATGAAGGTCATGCAGTTATAGAGCATGCTGGCACTTCAGTGTTCCGCGTTTTTCCACGATGAACCTCGGCACAGGGCACAAGGTCTACCCGTATTGGCCCCCATCGAGGTTGTACCGTGCCCTGGATCCGCCTGAGTCTTGCCCTATTGCTCGCCGCCGGTAGTCTCGCTGTGCAGGCGCGTGACTATGCCTACAGCGACGCCCACCTGCATTACGTGGATTTTTTCCAGGAAACTGCCGGCATGGATAAATTGCTCAAGGCCATGGCCGAGAATCACATCGAACATGTGATGATTTCCGGCATTCCCGTTGCGAAGAAATGGCACGAAGACGAGCCCAAACGCCCGCGCTACTACGCCGGTGATGACGCCGATGCCTATTGGTACAGCGCCACTGACGTCATCGTCGCTGCGGCCGTGAACAAGCTCACCCCAGAACAGCGCCAGCATTTTCATCCGTTTCTAAGCGGCTTCAATCCCAACGACAAGAACTCTGCCGCCCATATCCAACGCATGCTCGACCTTAATCCAGGGCTCTGGCAGGGCATTGGAGAGGTGTTCACCCGTCACGATGACCTCACCGCGCTCACCTCAGGCGATACCCCGCGTGCCAATAACGAGGCAATGACGCGGATATACCACCTGGCCGCCGAAAACGACCTGCCGGTAATGCTGCACTCGAACATCACCTCCAAGCGCGAGCGTAACCCGCTGTATTTGGCTGAGATCGAAGAGCCGTTGCGCAACCACCCGCACACCCGTTTTATCTGGGCCCATGCCGGTACCAGCAAGGAAATTCACCGTCATCAGGTCCAGATGGACTTCCTGCTGCCCACGTTAAGCCGGATGCTGGAGGCCTATCCCAATCTGTATATCGACCTGTCCTGGAGCATGCTCACGCCGTATTTGCTGGACGATGCGGGTCAGCCTCGGCCGGAGTGGGTAAAGCTGGTGGAGCGCTTCCCGGAGCGTTTTATGCTGGGCTCGGACGTCGTAGGGCGTTTCAATAAGCTGGGTAAGGAAATGCGCCGCTTTGATCCCTTCCTCGATGCATTGCCCGAAGACGTCGCCCACAAGGTTGCACGGGATAACTTCCTGGCCATTCTGCCTAAACCACCTCGCGATGGTGGCGCACGTTGATATCGCGTTTTCGTCTTACGCAAATACAGTAGAGCGCCGATAACTTCCAGGAGACCGGCTGCAGGTGAATGCAGCGCTTTTGGAAGGATCCAGGCAATGAATATCCGTAGTTTGAATATTGCCCCGCGCGCCGGTTTGGGCTTTGGCGTACTGGCGGTGATGGTGTTTGCTCTGGGCGGCTTTGCGCTGCTGCAGATGGCCAACATGCGCCAGCAGTCGGATCAGGTGGAAAACAACTGGCTGCCCAGCGTGATGGCAGTGGGGGAGATGAGCCAGGACGTGTTGCGCATTCGTGCGCTGACCTTGCGCTTGCTGGTCACCCGCGATCCCCAGGCCGTGGCGCAGAACGAGCAGAAAATCACCGAGATCAAAGCCGCGCTGCATAACGCCGAAGGGCTGTACGAAGCGTTGATCGTATTGCCCGAGGAGCGTGTGTTGTTTGATCGACTCAAGGTCGAGGAGCAGCGCTACCTGCAGCGCCAGGAGCAGGTGGTGGCGCTGTCCAAGGCTAACCGGCTGGAGGAAGCGATTCAGGTGGTCAACGGTGAGATGAATCAGTTGGCTGACGAAATGGCACTGACCTTGCGATCCCTGGTTAATCTAAACAAGGTCAGTGCCAACGAAGCGGCAAAGCAGGCACAGCATGTATTCAGCCAGTCGCGAACTTGGGTGATCGCCATGGTTGCCCTGGCCGCACTGGTCACCATCGGCCTGGCGGTCTGGCTGACCCGCAGTATCGTGTTGCCACTGGCTCAGTCGCTCAAAGTTGCCCAGAACGTTGCCAGCGGCGATCTGACTGGGGAAATCATACTGAGTGGCAAGGATGAACCCGCGCGCTTGCAGCGGGCGCTCAAGGGGATGCAGGACACCTTGCGTGACACCATCCGGCGTATCTCGGAGTCTTCGAGCCAACTTGCGTCGGCGTCCGAGGAACTCAGCTGCGTTACCGAGGATGCCACCCGTGGTTTGCACCAGCAAAGCCAGGAAATCGAACAGGCCGCAACTGCGGTCAACCAGATGACGGCCGCGGTGGAGGAGGTGGCAAGCAATGCGGTGGCCACGTCACAGGCATCTCGCGAGTCTGACCGTATCGCCCAGCAAGGGCGTGAGCAGGTGCATCAAACGGTAGTGTCGATTGAGGCGCTGGCCTCGGATGTGACCGCCAATGCGAACCAGGTCGAGGACTTGGCTCAGAAGGTCTATGGCATTAGTAAGGTGCTGGATGTGATTCGTTCGATTGCCGAGCAGACCAATCTGTTGGCGCTGAATGCTGCCATTGAGGCTGCGCGGGCAGGTGATGCGGGGCGCGGCTTTGCGGTGGTCGCCGACGAGGTGCGCGCGCTGGCCCATCGCACTCAGCAGTCGACGCAGGAAATCGAGCAGATGATCGGTGGGATTCAGCAAGGTACGGAGCAAGCCGTCAGTTCAATGCAGCAGAGCAACACCCGGGCGCGTTCCACCCTGGACATCGCCAAGTCGGCGGGGACGGCGCTGGAGGCAATTGCATCGGCGTTCACGCTGATCAATGAGCGCAACCTGGTGATTGCCAGTGCGTCCGAACAGCAGGCGGCGGTGGCGAGGGAGGTGGATCGCAACTTGATGAATATCCGCGACCTGGCGCATCAGACGTCCGCCGGAGCTAATCAGACCAGTGCGGCGAGTCAGGAGTTGTCGCGGTTGGCGGTGGATTTGAATTCGATGGTGGCGCGGTTTTCGGTGTAGTGCGCAGGTTGGGTGTATGTCCGTTGTTCAAGTAACGGATGTATACCCGGTCAACTCCAGTCTTCCATAAAAAAGCCCCGAACCAGTCGGGGCTTTTTCAGTGGATCAAGCTACAGGTCTTACTTACCCTGCCAGCGCTTCAGTACCAAGGTGGCGTTAGTGCCACCGAAGCCGAAGCTGTTGCTCATCACTGTGTCGATCTTGGCGTTTTCAACGGTCTTGGTCAGGATCGGCATATCGGCGACGACCGGGTCGATCTCATCGATGTTGGCCGAACCGGCCATGAAGTTGCCTTCCATCATCAGCAGGCAGTAGATCGCTTCGTGAACGCCAGCGGCGCCCAAGGAGTGACCCGACAGGCTCTTGGTGGAGCTGATGGCCGGAGCCTTGTCGCCGAATACCGCACGTACACCTTCCATTTCCTTGGCGTCGCCGACCGGAGTCGAGGTGCCGTGGGTGTTCAGGTAGTCGATTGGGGTATCTACAGTGGACATGGCCATCTGCATGCAGCGGATAGCGCCTTCACCGCTCGGGGCAACCATGTCGTAGCCGTCGGACGTCGCGCCGTAGCCAACGATTTCCGCGTAGATCTTGGCACCACGGGCCAGAGCGTGTTCCAGCTCCTCGACCACCACCATGCCGCCACCGCCGGCGATGACGAAGCCGTCACGCTTGGCGTCGTAGGCGCGGGAGGCCTTTTCCGGGGTTTCGTTGTACTGGGTGGACAGCGCGCCCATGGCGTCGAACAGGAACGACTGGCTCCAATGTTCTTCTTCACCGCCGCCGGCGAACACGATGTCCTGCTTGCCCAGCTGGATCTGCTCTACCGCAGTACCGATGCAGTGAGCACTGGTGGCGCAGGCGGAGGAGATCGAGTAGTTCACGCCCTTGATGGCGAACGGTGTGGCCAGGCAGGCCGAAACGGTGCTGCCCATGGTCCGCGTTACACGGTACGGGCCAACGCGCTTCACGCCTTTCTCGCGCAGGATGTCCAGCGCTTCCATTTGGTTCAGGGTGGATGCGCCGCCCGAACCGGCGATCAGGCCGGTGCGTACGTTCGATACCTGGTCTTCGCTCAGGCCGGAGTCGGCGATGGCATCTTTCATGGCCAGATAGGCGTAGGCGGCAGCGTGGCCAACGAAGCGATAGATCTTGCGATCGATCAGTTCTTCGAGGGGCAGGTCGATGGAGCCGGAAACCTGGCTACGCAGACCCATTTCGGCATATTCCGGGTTGAAGCGGATGCCAGGGCGACTTGCACGCAGGTTAGCGGTGACGGTCTCTTTGTCATTGCCCAGGCAAGAAACGATGCCCAGACCAGTGATAACGACGCGGCGCATGCGGATAACCCTTAAAAGTTGTCAGTGGAAGTGAATACGCCGACCCGAAGGCCTTCGGCAGTATAGATCTCGCGACCGTCGACGCTCACCGAACCATCGGCGATGGCTAGGTTCAGCTTGCCCTTGAGGACGCGCTTGATCTGAATGTTGTAGGTGACTTTCTTGGCGGTCGGCAGGACCTGGCCAAAGAACTTCACTTCGCCCGAACCCAGGGCGCGGCCGCGGCCTGGCAAACCCTGCCAGCCCAGGAAGAAGCCGACCAGTTGCCACATGGCGTCGAGGCCCAGGCAACCTGGCATCACAGGGTCACCTTCGAAATGGCAGGCGAAGAACCACAGGTCCGGGGTGATATCCAGCTCGGCGACCAATTCACCTTTGCCGTACTTGCCACCCTCTTCACTGATATGGGTGATGCGATCCACCATCAGCATGTTCGGGGCGGGCAGTTGCGCGTTACCTGGGCCGAACAGCTCACCGCGACTGCAGCGCAGCAGGTCTTCCCGAGTAAAGGCGTTTTGTTTGGTCATGCGAGCTCCTCAATAATCCCATGCGGCAGGGTAGGGCAAATCTTCCCGAACCGAATGAAGCGTTCATGCCTCATGTCGGCAGCCTACACATAGACTATTGCGTTGTAGTGAAAGTCACAGCGTTAGGCACTGAATGTACACTTGTTCACTGAAATTTTAAACCGGGCCCGTTTGAGGGGCCCGTTCGGGTGCCTAAGACTGCCGCACTTTCGTCTTTCACGCCAGTCGGACTTGGTTGATGGCGCACCGCTATTGCACCCAACGCTGCAGGATTTGCTGTAAATCCGTACGTTTGAACGGCTTGGCCAGGTAATCGTTCATGCCCGCCGCCAGGCAGGCTTCGCGGTCGCCCTGCAAGGCGTTGGCGGTGAGAGCGATGATTGGCAGGTCGGCACACCCTGGCAACTGGCGAATCTGCCGGGTGGCTTCGTAGCCATCAATCAGCGGCAGTCGGCAATCCATCAGGATCGCCGTGAAAATTAGGCTCTCGGCACTGCGGATCGCTTCGGCACCGTCAGTGGCCAGGCTCACTTCGAACCCCAGGCTGCGCAGCATCGCTTCCACCACGGTGCGGTTGACCGGGTTGTCCTCCACCAGCAACACATGGCGGCCATCACCAGCACTGTGTTTGCCCTCAGCATTCTGGGCCACCGCGGGCAGGCTTTGTTGATCCAGCGCCAGTGGAATTTCCAGGGTAAACACCGAGCCACGGCCTTCTTCGCTCTGAGCGCGGAGGGTGCCGCCCATGCGCTCGGCCAGGGTGCGGGCGATGGGAAGTCCCAGCCCGGTGCCGCCGTAACGTCTTGAAATGGAACTGTCGGCCTGCTGGAACGCATCGAACATCAATTCCAGGCGTTCCGTGGAAATCCCGATGCCACTGTCACGCACGGTGCAGGTGAACCACACAAGCTCATGGTCGAGGGTTTGCCAATGGGGTTCGACGCTGACGCTGCCGTGCTCCGTGAACTTCAAGGCATTGCCGATCAGGTTCACCAGAATCTGGCGGATCCGCGTCGGATCCCCCTGCACTCGGAGTGCATCCATGCCCGGCGGGATCGGCAGCTTGAGCACCAGCCCACGCTGCTGCGCGCTGTGCTGGAAGGCCTGGGCGCAACTGTTGATCAGGTCGGCCAGGTTGAACGAAATATGTTCCAGCTCCAGGGCCTCGCGTTCGATGCGCGAGAAGTCGAGGATATCGTTGATCACCTTGAGCAGATGCTCGGTGGACTCGGAGGCCAGCGCCGCGTATTCGGTCTGCTCCTCGGTCATCTCGGTGGTTTCCAGCAGTTGCAGCATGCCCAGTACGCCGTTCATCGGCGTGCGCAGTTCGTGGCTCATCATCGCCAGGAAGTCTGACTTCGCATTGTTGGCACGCTCGGCTTCTTCACGGGTCTGGATCAGTTGCGCCATGGCCTGCTGCTGTTCACGACTGGCCTGGTTGAGGCCTTCGGCCAAATTGTTGATGTGCCTCGAAAGGTCGCCCAGCTCTGAATCATCCACAATCGGCAGTGGCGTCTTGTAGTCGCCTTGCTGGATCGCCTTGACGGCATTGCCCATGGCGCTGATCGGTTGCGACAGGCTGGCGGCCAGGCGCCGGGCGAGCAGGAAGGTAAACAACAGGGCGAACAACGCCAGGATGCCCGCCTTGAACAGAATCTCCTGTTGGCGCTGGCTGAAGGCGTCATTGGACATGCCGACAATCACCCGTCCCAGGTAATCCGCGCGCGGCGCCTTGGATTCGTTGAGGTTGTCCTCGAAAAAGTCGTTGCCCAGCTGGATATGTTGCAGGCGGATCGGCGCCTGGAAGACTTTCACCGACAGCGAGCGGTCGTGTTTCTCCGACGGCTGCTCGACGTACACCAGAATGTTTTCGCTGCTGTCCTGAATCTCCAGGAAGCGCACATGGGGCGTGGCCAATGTCGCGCGCAGCAGGCTATCAAGCACATCGTTGTTGCCTGAGATCACGCCGTATTCGGTGGCGGGCGCGAGCTGGTTGGCGATCAGTTGGCCCGTGTGGTCCAGTTCCTGGCGCAGGTCCTGGATACGCACGAAAGTGAAAAAGCTGATCAGCAGCAACGTCAGCAACAGTGCCGGACCCAGGGTGATGAGCTGGGTGCGTGTGTTGATGTCCCAACGACGACGCAAGGTCATGGGCGTTTTTCTCCTTCTGCCAATCGGGCGGCGACTCTGGCTTCGTCCACCTGTTCAATGCCCAGTGAGCGCGCGACCTGCGGGTTGCCCAAGACTTTGAAATGTTCTGGATACAGTGATCGTGGCCAACTGGCCGGCGGCTGGTCCAGCAAGCGGTCGAGTACCGCCAGCCAGTCGGCCTGGTCGCTGTAGGTGCTGGCCAGGCTGCCGGCGCGCACAAACCCGGCATTCGGGCCCACCAGCGGTAATTGCTGGGCGTAGCTGCTCAGCAGCAGGTTTTTCACGGTCTTTGGGTTGTACAGTTGCGGGTCGTCGAGGCCCAGCAGTACGTGGCTGCTCCTGAACAGGTTTTGCAGTGGGCGGCTGTCGTTTGTGTTGTCCCAGCGCTGAGGTTCGATGGCCAGCTCCAGCGCCTCTGCATAGCGGCGTAGCTCGGGCAGCAGGAATTCGCTCTCGGTGCTGTAGAGCACACCGATGCGCTGCGCCTGGGGCAGGATGCTGGTGATCAGGCGCAGTTGGCGTTCCAGCGGTGGGTCGCTCCACAACAGGCTGATCCGCGCGTGCCGCGAGGCCTCCGGACGTTGGTGGGCTTGTAGCCGACTGATGCGCATCACCAGGGTCGGCGGGCCTTGTAGGTCCTGCAGACGCCAGTCCAGGCCAGGCAGGTCCAGCAGGATCAAGCGCGTACTGGAGGGCAAGCGGCTGGGCGCGGGCAAGTCCTTGAGAGGAGTGAAAGTAACGTGGTCTTCGGGGCGTTGCTGGGCCAGGGCCCGGGCAAAGGCTTGCACGCCTGCACCGTCTTCGTCTGCGGTCAGCAGGATTTCGGCGCTCCACGCCGGTGCGGCCAGCAACAGGCAGGCCAGCAGCACGGCGCGTCGGCAGCACTTATAGATAAAGAAGCGGGTCATCCGTGACGAGTCGCCCATGTCAGAACTCTAGCTCCGCGCTGAAGTAGAGGACGTGGCGATGGTCGTAAGTGTTGTCGGCCCAAGTGGTGGGCTGGTTATCGAAGCGTTCTTGCAGCATGCCGGCCAGCTCCACGTTGGCGTTGCCCAGGGCAATGCGCTTGGCCACCCGCAGGTCGACCCGTTCGAAGCGATATTGGTTGAGTGCGTCATCGCCATAGTAGAACAGCGCGCTGGACCAGCCGCGGCCCCATTCGCGCAACCAGCCGGCGGAGCCACTGTTGCGCGCCGTCTGGGCTTTGTCCAGAGGGTTGCTGGTGGCGGCGTCGACGTAAGCATAGGTCAGCCGCAGGCGATCGGCGCTGCTCACCCGCCAATCGAATTGCGACTCGGCCCCGGTAAACCGCGAACTGTTGGCGTTGCTGGCGATGTACTGGTTGTTGCGCAGGGGCGAGCTGATCATGTCGGTGATTTCGTCATAGAACAGTTTCACGTCCATGGTCAGCCCGAGATCGGCAAAGAACCCGTTGTATCCCAGTTCCCGCGAGCGCATCAGCTCCTTGTCCAAATTGCCCGGGCCCCGGGTCTTCACGAAGTACTGCCCGGAGTTCTGCCCGTAGGCCGGGGAGCTGAGGTTGGTGACGCGATAGCTCCAGTTGACGTTGTTCTCGAACATGTCCGGTGAACGGATGGCTTCGGAATACACCGCGCGCAGGCCGTGGCGCGGGTTGATCAAATAGTTGACCGCCACCCTTGGCGTGAGTGAGTGGTCACTCAGTTGTGTGTCTTCGAACATGGCGCCGCCTTGGAGCAGCCAATGCTCGCTGGCGCGCCATTCCAACTGGCCGAACAGGCGCCAGGTGGTGTCGTCCAGGGTGCCGTTGAAGTAGGTGTCGGAATCGGCGCGGTCGTAGCGGTAGTTCATGCCGCTGACCAGGCGCAGGCTGTCGGACAGGCTGAGGGTGTCTTGAATCTCCAGGTCGTAACGGCTTTCGCGAGTGCTCTGGTCGATGTCACCGCACACACTCTGGTTCGCGCCGTTACGCCATTGGTCCAGCACCTGATTGGCCAGGGCTTGCTCGGCGGCACTGCCCGGCGGTGCGGTGCCTTGGCTGTAGGTGTCCATGTGCCGGGCCAGCAGTTCGGCGTAATTTGGGTTCAATTGCCACAACTGGGTCAGCTCGGGGCTGAACGAGACCTTGGCGTCGCAGGCCTTCCAAATTTGCTGGCGATTCCACTGCTGGGCCGAGCCTTGGATATACAGGCTGTGCTCGGGATTTAAGTCGATGTTCCAGCGCAGGGAGCCGGCGTAGTCCTTGGCCGCGACGTCGGAGTTGTTACCGCCTTCGGTAATCCCGGCAAATACTGGGGTGTAGGTATACGGACGCTGATTGGTGCCTTCCTTGGCATCCAGTTGCCAGTCGATGCTCTGCTGCGCGTTCAACGTCTGGCTCATTGCCAGGCTGAAGCGGTTGAGGCGGCGACCGTCGCGGCGATCAGCACCGGCGGCATCGCTGTCGAAGCCATCGTCCTGCTGCCCGGACAGGGACAGGCGCAAATCACCGGTTTCCCAGCCCACGCCCTGGCTGGCATAGAAGTCGTTGATCCCACGTTCGCCCCGAATCACCTTTACCCGTGAGCCGTGGCTGTTAGCCGGTGACCGCGTAAGGATATTGACCACCGCCATCAACGCATTGGCGCCGTAGCTGACGGTGTTCGGGCCCCGGAAGACTTCGATACGCTCGATATCCTCCATGGCCACAGGAATATCGCTCCAGTCCACCGTGGCGAGGCCGGCGCGGTATACCGAACGCCCGTCGATCAACACCTGCATGCGCCGCGCATCGTTGGCACTGGTGCCGTGGTAGTTCACTGCAGCCTGGTTGCCGGTGGTGTAGCCGACCATCATTCCCGGCACCAGGCGCAGCAGTTCGCTGATGTCCCGTGCGCCGCTGGCTTTGATCAGCTCGCTATCGATTACGGTCATGCTGCCGGGTACGGCGGCGGCCGATTGCTTGAGGCGTGTGGCGGTCAATACCTGCGGCAGCGGCTGGCTGTCGAGGAACAGATCGTCAGCCAGCACTGATGTACTGCACAACAGCAATAGCAGTAGAGACGAATGGGAAGAAGGGCCCAAATACACGACACGGCCTTGATAATGACGGATAGCCGCCCATGTTAACTGAGGCTGGGGTATTTGCCAGTCAGTGCCTTTGCAATTACGTCACACGAGTAGGGCATTTTCCCACAGACGCACGAATTGAAACGGGGGCTGGCCGCAAGCGGGTCGCTCCGTATAATGCCGCCATCGCCACTGGTATGGATTAACGGATTGCATATGACTGAGCAGCGCCCTATTGCGGTCCTGGGAGGCGGGAGTTTTGGTACCGCCGTGGCTAACCTGCTGGCCGAGAACGGTCACGCGGTGCGTCAGTGGATGCGCGATCCTGAGCAGGCCGAGGCCATCCGCGTGCATCGGGAAAACCCTCGTTACCTCAAAGGTATCAAGATTCATCCGGCGGTCGAGCCGGTCACCGATCTGTTGGCTACCCTGACGGACTGCGATCTGTGCTTTGTCGCGCTGCCCTCCAGCGCCTTGCGCTCGGTATTGGCGCCCCATGCCGAACGTCTGGCAGGCAAGATGCTGGTCAGCCTGACCAAGGGCATCGAGGCGCAAACCTTCAAGTTGATGAGCGAAATCCTTGAAGAAATCGCGCCCCAGGCACGTATTGGCGTATTGTCCGGGCCGAATCTCGCGCGGGAAGTCGCCGAGCACGCGCTGACCGCCACTGTGGTCGCCAGCGAAGACGAAGCCCTGTGCGAACGTGTCCAGGCGGTGCTGCATGGCCGTACTTTCCGCGTGTATGCCAGTAGTGATCGTTTCGGCGTCGAGTTGGGCGGTGCGCTCAAGAACGTCTACGCCATCATCGCCGGTATGGCAGTGGCGCTGGGCATGGGCGAAAACACCAAGAGCATGCTGATCACCCGTGCACTGGCGGAAATGACGCGCTTTGCGGTGAACCAAGGCGCCAACCCGATGACATTCCTCGGCCTTGCAGGCGTCGGCGACCTGATCGTTACGTGTTCGTCGCCGAAAAGTCGCAACTACCAGGTGGGTTTCGCCCTAGGCCAGGGGCTGAGCCTCGAAGACGCGGTGACGCGTCTGGGTGAAGTGGCCGAAGGCGTCAACACCCTCAAGGTGCTGAAAGCCAAGGCCCAGGAAGTGGGCGTGTACATGCCGCTGGTCGCGGGATTGCACGCGATCCTGTTTGAAGGGCGCACTTTGAACCAGGTTATCGAGTTGCTGATGCGCGCCGAGCCGAAAACCGATGTCGACTTTATTTCCACCAGTGGTTTCAATTGAGGAACGCGTCATGAACGATCCTAAAGCAGCCCCCAAGTACGAATCCATTGTCCTGCGCATCCTGTGGATGCTGGTGTTTGCCCTGGTGTGGCAAGTGGCGCAATTCATTCTCGGCGCGTTGGTCGTGGTGCAACTGATCTATCGACTGATCTACGGCGCGCCGAACCTGGGCCTGATGAATTTTGGCGACAGCCTCAGCCAGTTCCTGGCGCAGATCGGCCGTTTCGGCAGCTTTCATAGCGAGCAGAAGCCTTGGCCGTTCGCCGACTGGCCAACCCCGCGCACACCCGAGGGCGAAGCCGCCCACAGCGTACCGCCGGCGCCGCACCCTGTGCGCGATGAAGAGCCGAAACTGTGAAACTATGGATTTTGCGCCACGGCGAGGCAGAAGGGCATGCCCGCACCGACGCCGAACGTAACCTTACTGAGCATGGCCGTGGCGAAGTGTTGCGCAGTGCCGCGCATCTGATTGGCCAACCGCTCAGCGCCATTATCGCCAGCCCCTATGTGCGGGCGCAGCAAACCGCTCAATTGGTACGCGACGTGTTGGGGTTCGAGCCAGAAGTCCGCACCGTGCCTTGGCTGACACCGGAGGGCAACCCACTGCATGTGCTGGAAAAGCTCGACACGGATGACAATGTGCTGCTGGTTAGTCATCAGCCCTTGGTCGGCAGCTTGATCAGCTTTTTGCAGCACGGCCATCAGCGCCAGCCAGAGCCGATGTACACCGCCAGCCTGGCGGAATTGGAGGGTGACTTCCCGCTGGCCGGGCTGATGAGCCTGGTAAGTGTGAAGAACCCGTAGGCAATACCGCTGCTTTGTGTGTGCTATACAGTCAACCAAGCAAGTGCTTGGTTGGCTATGGTCGGACCACAAAGGAGCGCGTCCCATGCCCGTCGCTGTTCGTTTGCCGTTGCAGCTCTTCTTCGAACGTGAAGCGCGACACCCGCGCCAGGCTTATCTGGTTCAACCCGTTGGCGGGGGCGAGGTGCAGACCCTCACCTGGGGCGACGTTGGCCAACAGGCTCGTCGCGCTGCGCACTGGCTGCGCGCCAGGGAGCTTCCTCAGGGCTCGCACATTGCCCTGATCTCGAAAAACTGCGCCCACTGGATCATCGCCGATCTGGCAATCTGGATGGCGGGGCATGTTTCGGTCCCTCTTTACCCCAATCTCACCGCCGATTCCGTTGGTCACGTACTCACTCATTCCGAGGCGGCGCTGGTGTTTGTCGGCAAGCTCGATGATTGGCCTGCCATGGCCCCCGGTGTTCCGGACGGTGTTCCGACCATCAGCCTGCCGCTGTGCCCACCCGGCGAGTTCGACTTCACGTGGGCAGACCTGCAAACCTGCTCACCGATCCAGGACAGCCCCACACCCGTTGCCTCTGAACTGGCTACTGTCATCTACACGTCTGGCACCACGGGCTTGCCCAAGGGCGTGATGCACAGCTTCGGCACCCTGGGGTTTGCCGCCACACACGGTACTGAGTTGTTTGGCCTGGGGGAGGGCGACCGGCTGCTGTCGTACCTGCCGCTGTGCCATGTGGCTGAGCGGATGTTTGTAGAGATGGCCTCAATCTACACCGGGCAAACGGTATTTTTCGCCGAGAGCCTGGATACCTTTCTGACGGATTTGCGCAGGGCGAGGCCTACAGCGCTGTTTGGTGTGCCGCGTATCTGGACCAAATTCCAGCTGGGTGTTTACAGCAAAATCCCTGAAAAACGCCTGGACACCCTGCTGCGGCTGCCGTTTATCGGCAAGCGCGTAGGCCGCAAGGTGCTCGCCGGCCTCGGATTGGATGCACTGCGAATTGCGTTGTCCGGTGCCGCGCCGGTTCCCGAGGCGTTGCTGCGATGGTATCAACGCCTGGGCCTGGATGTGCTGGAGGTGTATGGCATGACCGAGAGCTGCGGCTATTCCCATGTGTGTCGTCCCGGCCAGCAGACAATCGGCTGGATCGGCCTGCCGTGCCCCGGTGTGGAAGTGCGCATCGATGCGTCGGGTGAGGTGCAGGTGCGCAGCGGCGCGACCATGCTCGGCTATTTCAAGGATCCTGGAAAAACCGCTGAAACCCTTACTGGGGACGGCTTCCTGCGCACGGGCGATAAAGGTGAGCAGGACGCTGAGGGTCGCCTGCGCTTGACCGGACGCCTCAAGGAGATCTTCAAGACCAGCAAGGGCAAATACGTGGCTCCGGCGCCGATTGAGAACCGTCTGGCGGAGCACGCGCGCATCGAACAAGTCTGCGTGGTGGGCGATGGCCTTGGCGCGCCAATCGGTTTGTGTGTGCTGTCAGCGCGGGACCAGGACCGGCAAGCGCTTGGCGCCAGCCTCGAACGCTGGCTGGAGCAGGTCAACCAGACGCTGGATAAACATGAGCGTTTGCGCCGTTTGGTGGTGGTCAAGGACAACTGGGCGGTGGAGAACGGCTTTTTGACCCCGACCTTGAAGATCAAGCGCAACGTGATCGAATCGACTTACGGTCCACAGTTTCAGGACTGGAGCGAGCGTTCCGAGGCGGTTGTGTGGCAGGATTAGGGTCATCATAAAACCAACAAGGACAACCGCATGAGCCTGTGGCGTACCCAACCGAATATCGAACAACTCAACGCCATCCAGAAAAACACCATCGGTGAACTGCTGGATATTCGCTTTGAAAGCTTCGACGACGAATCCCTGACCGCCAGCATGGTGGTTGATCACCGCACCCATCAACCTTACGGCCTGCTGCACGGCGGCGCTTCGGTGGTGCTGGCCGAAAGCGTTGGCTCTATGGCGGCTTACCTGTGCGTCGACGCCAGCAAGTTCTATTGCGTGGGCCTGGAGGTCAACGCCAATCACCTGCGTGGCGTGCGCAGTGGGCGAGTGACTGCGGTGGCCAGGGCGATCCATATTGGGCGCACCACTCAGGTGTGGGATATCCGCCTGACCACGGAAGATGGCAAGGCCAGCTGCGTTTCACGTCTGACCATGGCCGTGGTTCCGCTGGGCGAGAACCCGCCGGCACGATAGGCGTGGCGTGAGTGTCATCATTCCTGGCAGTTACAGTCATTGCTGTACTGCCCAGGCATGGTGACAATCAATTTCTGTTTTTGTAGATGGGTCCGGTATGTCGCAGCATGTGTTTTTTACTCACGCCAATGGCTTCCCTTCGGCCACCTACGGCAAGCTGTTTGCCGCCTTGGCGCCGGAGTACGCAGTGGCTCACCTGCCGCAGCACGGTCACGACCCCAGGTTCCCGGTGGACGATAACTGGCAGAATCTGGTGGACGAGTTGATCCACCATCTGGAGCAGCAGCCGGAGCCGGTATGGGGTGTGGGCCACTCTCTGGGCGGTGTGTTGCATTTGCACGCCGCCATGCGTTGCCCACAGTTCTATCGCGGCGTGGTGATGCTCGATTCGCCAGTGCTGACCCGCGCGGACCGCTGGGTGATCCGCGCCGCCAAGCGTTTCGGCTTTATCGACCGCCTGACCCCGGCCGGCCGCACGCTGGGCCGTCGTGAAGAGTTCAGCGACATCGACGCCGCGCGTAGTTACTTTGCTGGCAAGACCCTGTTCCGTGGCTTCGACCCGGAATGTTTCGACGCGTACTTGCAACACGGGCTTTACCAGGCGGGTGATCGCCTGCGCCTGCGCTTCGACCCAGCCACCGAAATCAGCATCTACCGTGGCGTACCCCACACCAGCCCCGGCCAGGTGCGCCAACTGAAGGTGCCGCTGGCAGTGGTGCGTGGCCGCCAAAGCCGGGTAGTGATGCGTCACCACGCCAGCGGGGTCGACCGTCTGCCCATGGGTGAAATGCTCACCATGCCCGGTGGCCATATGTTCCCACTCGAACGCCCTCAGGACACCGCGACCTTGATCAAAACCCTGTTCACTCGCTGGGAAGCCCGTGAGCGCAGTTGCGCATGAGCACGCCTGTCGAAGAAGTGCGCCTGAGCCTGCCTCATATCGAATTGGCGGCCCATCTATTTGGCCCCGAGGATGGCTTGCCAGTGATTGCCCTACATGGCTGGCTGGACAATGCCAACAGCTTTGCGCGTCTGGCGCCCAAGCTTTCAGGGTTGCGTATCGTGGCCCTGGACATGGCGGGGCATGGGCATTCCGCGCATCGTCCTACGGGTGCCGGATATGCCTTGTGGGATTACGTCCACGATGTACTGCAAGTCGCCGAGCAACTGGGTTGGAAACGTTTTGCATTACTTGGCCACTCCTTGGGAGCCATCGTTTCCCTGGTACTGGCCGGCGCGTTGCCGGAGCGGGTAACGCACTTAGGTTTGATCGAAGGCGTGATCCCACCCACCGCCAGTGGTGAGAACGCTGCGGAACGTTTGGGCATGGCATTGCAGGCGCAATTGAACCTGCAGGGCAAGCGCAAACCGGTCTACAGCACCCTGGATCTAGCGGTCGAAGCGCGCATGAAAGGCTTGGTCGCCGTCAGCCGTGAAGCCGCAGAGCTACTGGCCCAGCGCGGTTTGATGCCGGTTCCGGGTGGTTACACCTGGCGTACGGACAGTCGTCTCACCCTGGCTTCGCCGATGCGTCTGACCGATGAGCAGGCAATGGCCTTCGTGCGGCGAGTGGGTTGCCCTACGCAGTTGGTGGTTGCCGCCGACGGTATGTTGGCGAAACATCCTGACTTGCTTTCCCAGCTGCCCTTTGCGGTAACCACGCTGCCAGGCGGCCATCATTTGCACCTGAATGATGAGCCCGGCGCAGTCCTTGTTGCAGACTGTTTCAATCGGTTCTTCTCCGCGCCTTGACTTGGGGCGGTCAACTGCCGAGGCTGGGCGGATTGAAAGGGAGTCAACCATGAATGTTTTCAACACCGCTACGACCTCCAATGGCCAGGGCTTTTTGAGCTTATGAGCGTGCGTAACGGATGTATCCGTATCCTGGGGCTGAGCCTGCTCAGCCCAATGGTATTCGCCGCCGACCTGCCGGGCAGCCAGGACCTGCCCACCGTGGCCCGACAGGTCGACACACAAATTGTCGATTACCGTCCCGCCGAAGAAAAAGAACGCATCTACCCCATGGGTGCGATCCGCAAGATCAGTGGCCAACTGCGCTATGAAGGCCAGGCCACCGCCCGGGGCCAAACCACCGCCATCACCTATGAATTGCCCGCTGAACACAGCTCCAGCGCCGCGTTCACCGCGACCCGCGAAGCATTGCAGGCAAAGGGTGCACAGCTGTTGTTCTGGTGTAAGGCCCGCGATTGCGGCGAGAGCAGCCTGTGGGCCAATGAGGTGTTCGGCAACGCCAAGCTGGTCGGCGCCGATGGCCAGCAGGAATACCTGCTGTTGCGTCTGGCCGCACCGCAGGACAATTCCTTGGTGGCGTTGTACGGCATCACCCGAGGCAACCGCCGTGCCTATCTGCATGTGGAACAACTGGACGCCAGCGCACCGCTGGGTGACCTGCTGCCCACCTCCGCGACCCTCTTGCGCGAATTGAAAAGCACCGGCGAACTGGATTTCCCCGCGCTGGGCGCCGAGCCTGACGACACCTGGTTGACCCTCATCTCCCGTGGCTTGAACCTCGATACCACCCTGCGCGTCAGCTTGACCGGCACCCACGCCGAAGCCTGGCGCCAGGCTTTGGTCGAAAAAGGCGTGCGCGCTGCGCGCCTTGAAACCGGAACCGGTGAAACCAAAGGTCTGCACCTGCATCTGATACGCTGACCCATATAAGGCGAACGGACCCGAGCCGTTCGCCTAAGCTTTCTTCCTACAGCCTTTTTTCCGAGATACCCCATGCTCAATAACGATCGCCTGCTGGTGCAAATCCTGCTGCTGGTGCTCTTTGGTGCCAGTTTCTGGGTGATGGCGCCGTTCTGGTCGGCGCTGTTCTGGGGCGCCGTTCTGGCGTTCGCCAGTTGGCCACTGATGGTGCTGCTGACGCGCTGGTTGGGTGGCCGTGAATCCCTGGCTGCCGGCATCCTGACGCTGGGCTGGATGCTGTTGGTGGCGGTGCCGCTGGTGTGGCTGGGATTCAACCTGGCGGACCATGTGCGCGATGCGGTGGCGTTGATCAAGGATATCCAGGTAGACGGGCTGCCCGAGGCACCGAACTGGCTGGGCTCAATTCCCTTTGTGGGTGAGCGATTGGTCGGGATGTGGAACAGCATTGACGAGCAGGGTGCGGCGCTGATGGTCAGCATCAAGCCGTACCTGGGCCAAGTGGGGAACTGGCTGCTGGCGCGCAGTGCACAGATCGGCGGCGGTATCCTTGAGCTGACACTGAGCCTGGTGTTCGTGTTCTTTTTCTATCGCGATGGGCCACGGTTGGCGATGTTCGTGCATCGCCTGTTGGAGCGCTTGATCGGTGATCGCGCCGGTTATTACATCGAACTGGTTGCAGGTACCGTGCAACGTGTCGTCAACGGCGTGATCGGCACCGCTGCTGCCCAGGCATTGCTGGCGCTGATCGGTTTCTGGATTGCCGGCGTGCCGGGCGCCCTGGTGCTGGGGATCGTGACCTTCCTGCTCAGCCTGATCCCCATGGGCCCGCCGCTGGTGTGGATCCCGGCCACGGCGTGGCTGGCATGGAAGGGCGATTACACCTATGCGGTGTTCCTGGGCGTGTGGGGTACGTTCATCATCAGCGGCGTGGACAACGTGCTCAAGCCGTACCTGATCAGCCGTGGCGGCAATCTGCCGTTGGTGATCGTTTTGCTTGGGGTGTTCGGCGGCTTGATCGCATTTGGTTTTATCGGCCTGTTTATTGGCCCGACCTTGTTGGCCGTGGCTTACAGCCTGTTGATGGATTGGAGCGCGACACAAGCTCAAGGGCGACGCGAAGACAAGCCTCTTTAAGCCCTGGGCAACCACATCACTGCAGTTAAACCGCCGCCTGGGGTCTCCTCCAGGCTCAGGCGGCCGCCGAGGCGCTCAGCGGCATCCTTGGAAATCGTCATCCCCAGGCCTACGCCACCGGAATTGCGGTTGCGTGAACCTTCCAGGCGGAAGAAGGGCTCAAACACCGCCTCGCGCATATCGGCGGCAATCCCAGGGCCGTGGTCGATCACGCGGATGAGCAGGGCTTCGCGGCTGTCTTCAAGTTCAACACGCACCGTGCCGGCATAGCGCAAGGCATTGTCGATCAGGTTGTTCAAGCAGGAGCGCAGGGCCATCGGTTGCACCTGCAACGGAACGCAAGTGCCGGCGAATTGCACATCGGAGCCCTGGTCCTGGGCGTTTTCACTCAGTGATTCCACCAGCGCCTGTACATCCAACCAATGCCGTGTTTCGCTGGTGCGTTGTTCATGCAGGTAGCTCAGGGTGGCGTCGAGCATGTTGATCATGTCGTCCAGATCCTGGCGCATCTGGCCCTGCAACTTCGTGTCGTCGATCTGTTCCAGGCGTAGCTTGAGGCGTGACAGCGGAGTGCGAAGGTCATGTGAGACGGCGCCGAGCATACGTGCGCGTTGGCTGACCTGTTCGCGGATACGCCGTTGCATCAGGTTGAAGGTCGATGCTGCTTTGCGCGCTTCCTGCGGACCGGACTCATCCAGCGGCGGGCTGTCGAGGTCCAGGCTCAGGCGCTCGGCCGCTTCGCTCAGACGCTGGATCGGCCGGCTCAGCAGCTTGGCGCCGTACCAGGCGGCAATGATCAGGCAGATGAACTGGAACGTCAGCGGGACCAGCGGGCCGCCAAACCACGGGCGGCGATGTTCCTTATGCCGTTGCGTCATAGTGCCGTCAGGCTGTTCGACAAAGGCTTCCTGAGGCGGTGGCGGGGGAGGACCGTAATAACGAAACCAACAGATCGCCAGCACATGGGCCAGCACAATCGCCACCAGCAACACGCCGAACAGCCTACCAAACAGCGTATTGAAGGCGGCACGCATCAACCGATATCCCGCGCGTCAAACAGGTAGCCTTCGCCCCGCACAGTTTTGATCAACTGTGGTGCCTTGGGGTCATCCCCCAGTTTCTGACGCAGGCGCGACACCAGCAAGTCGATGCTGCGATCAAACGCTTCGATGGACCGCCCACGAGCGGCATCCAGCAATTGCTCACGGCTCAACACCCGCCGCGGGCGCTCGATAAACACCCACAACAGACGAAACTCGGCGTTGGACAGCGGCACCACGAGGCCATCGTCCGCCACCAGTTGGCGCAACACGCTATTGAGGCGCCAGTTATCGAAACGGATATTGGCGCGCTGTTCGGTGCGGTCATCACGCACTCGGCGCAGGATAGTCTGGATACGTGCCACCAGTTCGCGCGGCTCGAAAGGCTTGGACATGTAGTCGTCGGCGCCCAGTTCCAGACCGATAATGCGGTCGGTGGGTTCGCAGCGGGCGGTAAGCATCAGGATCGGTATATCCGACTCCGAGCGCAGCCAGCGGCACAGCGAAAGGCCGTCCTCGCCTGGCAGCATCAGGTCGAGCACCACCACGTCAAAGGTTTCGGCTTGCATGGCCAGGCGCATCGCGGCGCCGTCGGTGACGCCGGTGGCGAGGATATTGAAGCGTGCCAGGTAGTCGATCAGCAGTTCGCGAATCGGCACATCGTCGTCGACGATCAGCGCGCGGGTATTCCAGCGCTTGTCATCGGCGGTCACCGCGCCTTTTTGTTCGTCGTTCACTGGGACAAAAGGGGTCTGCATAGTGCGATCATCTGCCTGGTTGTTGCGGTCAGCATAGGCGCCCAGCCCCATGGCTGGAAGTGCTGGTCGTTGGGTCGTGCGGGCGAGGCTAGCGGTGGGGCGTGTTGGGGGCATGTCGTGAATGTATCAGCTTTGAAATATTTGCCCGAAAGGCCCGCCAAATGCCGGTTGGTCAGTATTTACCGATCATCGGATCCCGCAACGCCGCTGCTTGCGCTACAATCCGCGCCGATTTCGACTTGCCTGAGAGCCCATTCCAATGTCCGTCTGCCAGACTCCTATCATCGTCGCCCTGGATTACCCCACCCGTGACGCCGCACTGAAGCTGGCTGACCAGTTGGACCCCAAGCTTTGCAGGGTCAAGGTCGGCAAGGAACTGTTCACCAGCTGTGCCGCAGAAATCGTCGGCACCCTGCGTGACAAAGGCTTCGAAGTGTTCCTCGATCTGAAATTCCACGATATCCCGAATACCACCGCCATGGCGGTCAAGGCCGCCGCCGAAATGGGCGTGTGGATGGTCAACGTGCACTGCTCCGGCGGCCTGCGCATGATGACCGCCTGCCGCGAAGTGCTGGAACAGCGCAGCGGCCCTAAACCCCTGCTGATCGGTGTGACCGTGCTGACCAGCATGGAGCGCGAAGACCTGGCCGGTATCGGCCTGGACATCGAGCCTCAGGAGCAGGTACTGCGCCTGGCAGCCCTGGCCCAGAAAGCCGGCCTTGATGGCTTGGTGTGCTCGGCGCTGGAGGCCCAGGCCTTGAAGACCGCCCATCCGTCGTTGCAATTGGTGACCCCGGGGATCCGCCCGGCGGGCAGCGCCCAGGATGACCAGCGCCGTATCCTGACCCCGCGTCAGGCACTCGATGCAGGTTCTGACTACCTGGTGATCGGTCGCCCGATCAGCCAAGCGGCGGATCCGGCCAAGGCGTTGGCGGCGGTCGTTGCCGAGATCGCCTGATCCGAATGGGGAAGGGGCTTGCTGTAGCGAGCCCCTTCTCACATTTGCTATGCAGTGTGTCAGCTGACCTTAAGCACCAATTTCCCAAAGTTCTCGCCGTTGAATAACTTCATCAACGTCTCCGGGAACGTCTCCAGGCCCTCGACAATATCCTCTTTGCTCTTGAGCTTGCCCTGCGCCATCCAGCCGGCCATTTCCTGCCCGGCGGCGGCAAAATTCGCCGCGTGATCCATCACCACAAAGCCTTCCATCCGCGCGCGATTGACCAGCAGTGACAGGTAGTTGGCCGGGCCTTTCACGGCTTCCTTATTGTTGTACTGGCTGATGGCGCCGCAAATCACCACCCGCGCCTTCAGCGCCAGGCGGCTAAGTACTGCGTCAAGAATGTCGCCGCCGACGTTATCGAAATACACATCCACGCCCTTCGGGCATTCGCGCTTGAGGGCGGCGGGTACGTCTTCGTTCTTGTAGTCGATGGCTGCATCAAAGCCCAATTCGTCTACCAGAAACTTGCACTTGTCAGCACCACCGGCGATGCCGACCACGCGGCAACCTTTCAGCTTGGCGATCTGCCCGGCAATACTGCCCACGGCGCCGGCTGCACCGGAAATGACCACGGTTTCACCTTCCTTGGGTGCGCCGGTGTCCAGGAGCGCGAAGTAGGCAGTCATGCCGGTCATGCCCAGTGCAGAAAGGTAGCGGGGCAGAGGGGCGAGCTTTGGGTCGACGGTGTAGAAGCCGCGCGGCTCGCCGAGGAAATAATCCTGCACGCCCAAGGCACCATTCACGTAGTCGCCGACCGCGAATTTCGGGTTGTTCGAGGCAATCACCTTGCCCACGCCGAGCGCGCGCATCACCTCGCCGATACCGACGGGCGGAATGTAGGACTTGCCTTCATTCATCCAGCCACGCATGGCCGGGTCGAGGGACAAGTATTCATTGCGTACCAGCACTTGCCCGTCCTGGGGTGTGCCCAGCGGTACTTCCTG
Source organism: Pseudomonas sivasensis (assembly GCF_052938085.1). NCBI lineage: Bacteria > Pseudomonadati > Pseudomonadota > Gammaproteobacteria > Pseudomonadales > Pseudomonadaceae > Pseudomonas > Pseudomonas sivasensis. The sequence goes on along the minus strand of NZ_CP176442.1, from coordinate 4,245,989 downwards.
GTACGTGAAGGTTTCCCGCGTCGCCGCGCCGACCGGGCGTTTGGCGAGCAGGAATTGGCGGTTGGTCTGGGCAGTCATGGCAGAGACTCTTAAGAAGTGGAGCATGAGTGATAGACCTTGAGCGGGTCGGGGGCAAGGCCGGCTGAAGGCGCGAATGCTGGTCGATAGGCTGCGTTGATAGTGCGCAGGGTGTCCTTATCACTGGTACTCATGCAGCCCTAACCGGGCGTTTGATAGTGCTGACGCGCCAGTGTCAGTGTTGGCTAGACTCGGCCCACGGCTATTTCTCCCATAGGACATTCCCCCATGAGCATGACGTTTTCCGGCCAAGTCGCCCTGGTGACCGGCGCCGCCGCCGGTATTGGCCGCGCCACCGCGCTGGCGTTCGCCGCCGAAGGTTTGAAGGTCGTGGTTGCCGACCTGGATGTGGAGGGCGGCGAGGGCACTGTCGCGCTGATCCATCAGTCCGGTGGCGAGGCGTTGTTTGTGCGCTGCAACGTCACACAGGAGGCGGATGTGCAGCAATTGATGGCGCAGACCATCGGCGCTTATGGCCGCTTGGACTACGCCTTTAATAACGCCGGCATCGAGATTGAGAAGGGCAAGCTGGCGGACGGCAGCCTGGATGAGTTCGACGCCATCATGGGCGTCAATGTCAAAGGCGTGTGGCTGTGCATGAAGTACCAATTGCCACTGTTGCTGGCCCAAGGTGGCGGGGCCATTGTCAATACCGCGTCGGTCGCGGGCCTGGGGGCGGCGCCGAAGATGAGCATCTACGCGGCCTCCAAGCATGCAGTGATCGGCCTGACCAAATCGGCGGCCATTGAGTACGCGAAGAAGAAAATTCGCGTTAACGCCGTTTGCCCGGCGGTGATCGACACCGACATGTTCCGCCGTGCCTATGAGGCCGACCCCCGCAAGGCTGAATTCGCCGCCGCCATGCACCCGGTTGGGCGTATCGGCAAAGTAGAAGAAATCGCCAGCGCCGTGCTTTACCTATGCAGCGATGGCGCCGCATTCACCACCGGGCACGCCTTGGCGGTGGACGGTGGCGCGACGGCGATCTAGGACCTCGCGTCGCCCTCTATTCGAAAACGTCTTGGGGGGATGTGGGGCTTTTCCAGAGCTGGCAAAACGCCGCGACCGAATATGTGTCATTAGGTAAATAATTCAATTAAATCAATACTTTAATAAATTTGTGTGACCGGCAGTCAACGGCTTCTGTGCTTAACTCTTCGGGTTGATAACAGACAGTTGAAGTGAGTGGCTCATGGATTTAAGGATTGATCGACAAGCCCTTGTACCGGTGGTGCAGCAAATTGTCAGTGCAGTGGCGCAATGGATTCGCAAGGACGAGGTAAGCCCCGGCACACGCTTGCCCTCCATCCGCCAACTGGCTCGGGATAATCTGCTCAGCCAATCCAGCGTGATCGAAGCATTCGAACGGATGGTCGCCCAGGGAGTGCTGGCCCCCCGGCAAGGCTCGGGATTTGTAGTGGCCCAGCCAGCCGTCTCCCACGAAGGCAATTGGTATGAGGGGGCGGAGCGCGAATGGGGGGCCTTTGCCGATAATCCGCTGGGCGAGTTGAAACTGGGCTGCGGCTGGTTGCCAGACGCCTGGCGCGAAAGCGATGACATCAGTTACGCAATCCGTGAAGTTACCCGCACCGACACTGCAGCACTGTTCAACTACAGCACGCCCTTAGGTTTACCCGCGTTGCGCGAACAACTGGCCAAGCGCCTGACTCAGATTCATATCCCCTCCAGCGTGGACTGCATCCTCACTACCGCGGGCGCTGGCCATGCCCAGGACCTGCTGATACGCACGCTGCTCAAGGCCGGCGATTGCGTGGTGGTCGAAACCCCGGGGTACGGCAACCTCTATCAACAATTGGCGTTCCAGGGTGTGCAACTGCTGGAGGTGCCGCGTACCCGAGGCGGCCCCGACCTCCTGGCCCTGGAAGCGTTACTAAAAGACCATCGGCCAAAATGCCTGTTCATCCACAGCCTTTATCACAACCCCACCGGGACGAGTCTGTGCCGCGAGGTGGCCGAGCGTTTGCTGGAACTGGCGCACCGCGAAAACTTCCTGATCATTGAAGAAGACGTCTACGGCGACCTGCAACATGCCAGTTGCATACGGCTCGCGGCATTGCCCCATGATGATCGGGTGATCTATGTCGCGAGTTTCTCCAAGACCCTGAGCAGTGCGTTGCGCGTGGGGTATCTCACTGCCAGTTCGGCGATCATCACGCAACTGGCCAGCCTCAAGACCTTGACCGGATTCGGCACCTCGCGGTTTGCCGAGGCAGTGGTTGCTACGCTATTGGCCAATGGCACCTATCGTAAATGGGTACAGCGCCTGCGCAAGCGACTGGGCACTGAGATGAGAGCCACCCTGCAAGTGCTGGAAGACGAGGAGTGGGAGGTGTTCGCAGTGCCTGCCGGAGGCATGTTCCTGTGGGCGCGGCCGGGGGAGGCGCAACCTTCGCTGTTGCAGAGGTGTGCCCGACGTCTGGGAGTATTGTTGTCTCCCGGGGCGTTGTTCAGCCCAACGGCGGAGCCCTGTGAGTGGCTGCGCATCAATGTGGCCTATGCAACTGATCCACGGGCTTTGGCATTGTTCCGTGCCATGGGGCCTACCAGATCGACCTCGACCATTCTGAAAACGACGAGCGTGTAGCTTTTTGCCATTATTGTGGCGCCAACGTCTTGTGCTCAGTGCCTTGTGGTTGCGAATCTCGCTGGATGTCAATCGGGCTTGATGGCATCTGCCATTGCAAGAGGATTCAAGTGCAATGATTTCAGGCGTGCAACGACGTTTCGCCAACCTCGGTATGGCGAAAAAACTGGGTTTGGGCTTCATGCTGGTGCTGCTGCTGACGGCTTTGGTAGCAGCTATCGGCGTGTGGTCCCTGCAGACCGTTGGCCAGCGTTTCGAGGGGCTCAAGGCCATGTCTTCGCTCAACAGCGGCTTGCTCAAGGTACGCCTGATCGAGCAGGACTACGCGCTGCACGCCGACCCCAAGGCTGTCGACGCCCTGCATGAAAGCGTTGACGCCTTGGCGGCCCAGGCCGCCGCCCTCAAGGCACAGTCTGCGGCGAATGTGCCGGTGATGACTGACGTCGAGCAGGCCTTGGTCGCCTACCGCCAGGCGTTCGATGAGTTTGTCGAGCTGACCCAGACCAAGGATCTGGCGCTGGAAATGGCCACTTGGTCGGTGTCCAGCGTGGCGAACAACCTGGACGTGTTGCAGGCCGGCCTGGCGGACGACGGGGCATATGGCCTCAAGGAAAGCCAGGGCAAGGAGGGCGCCGAGTTTATCGAGCAGGCTGGACAGGTCAGTCAGGTGTCGCGCTTGATGTTGCAGGCCATGAACGAAGCTCACGTACGCTTGGACCAGAGCCGCAAAGTGGATGCCGAGGATGCCGAGCAAGGCAAGATCGAGCAGGCTGACCAGGCTCTTGCTCAAGTCGAGCAACTGAAAACGTCGGTCAAGGACTCCGGTTATCAGACGGTGCTCAATGAAGTCTCAGGGCACATTGCCGCGTTCAGCGAGAAGCTGGGTGAATACACCGGCCTGTTGGCCCAGGAAAAAGTGGTCTACAAACAACTGCATGACCGGGCGGCTCTGGTGGTCAGCCGGGTCAACCAGGCCTATGACGCCGAAGACCTGTCGATGCAGGCACAACTGAAAAAAAACGCGATGTTGATCATCGTCTCGTCGGCCCTGGCGTTGCTGGTGGGGTTGATTGCAGCGTGGGTGATTACCCGTTTGATCGTCGCGCCGCTGCGCAGTGTGATCGCGGTGGCGCAGCAGATTGCCGCCGGGGATTTGAGCGGGCGTATGGAGGTCAGTCGTCGTGATGAAATCGGCCAGTTGATGCAGGCGATGCAACAGATGGGCAACGGCCTGAGCCAGATGGTCAGCGGCCTGCAGGCCGGTATCGAGCAATTGGCCAGCTCGGCGCAGTCGCTCTCCAGCGTGACCGAGCAAACCAATGTCGAGGTCAGCAGCCAGAAGGAGGAAACCGAGCAGGTGGCCACTGCTATGAACCAGATGACCGCCACGGTGCACGATGTGGCGCGCAACGCTGAAGAGGCCGCGCAAGCCGCGCAGACCGCGGATGACAAGGTCGACAGCGGTCAGCAAGTGGTGCGCCAGAGTTTGCAGCGCATCGAGTTGCTGGCCACTTCCAGTAACAATGCCAGTGCGAGCATCGAGAGCCTCAGTGCCGAAATCCAGAACATTGGCACTGTGTTGGGCGTGATCAAAAGCGTGGCGGAGCAGACCAACTTGCTGGCCCTGAACGCGGCCATCGAGGCTGCTCGTGCGGGTGAGCAGGGCCGTGGCTTTGCGGTAGTGGCCGATGAAGTGCGGGCGCTGGCCAAGCGTACCCAGCAATCGACCGAAGAAATCGAGCGGTTGGTCAGCACCTTGCGCAGCGCGGCGCAATCATCGGTGCAGCAGATCCAGCAAAGCGGTGAGCTGGTCAAACTGGCGGTCAGCGATGCCCTGGAAACCGAGAGCGCCCTGGGCAGCATCGCGGTGGCGGTGTCGTTGATCCAGCAGATGAACCAGCAGATCGCCGCTGCCGCTGAGGAACAAAGCTCGGTGGCTGAAGAGATCAACCGTAGCGTCACCAGTATTCGTGCGAGTGCCGATCAATCGGCGTTGAGCATGCAGGGCAATGCGGCGTCGAGTATCCAGCTGGCGCAGTTGGGTGCGGAGCTCAAGGGGATGGTGGGGCATTTCCGCCTTTGATCGCAGCACCGAGGCTGCGATCAAAGGGGAGGGCGATCAAGCGTGGTTTGCGAGAAAGGTCAGCAGCGCTTCGTTGACGAAGTCCGGGTTCTCCCGGCTGGAGATATGCCCTGCGTCTGGAATCAACGTCAGTGCGCAGCCAATCAGTTCGGCCATTTCCTTGGATTCGACGGGTGGACGAGGTTTGTCCTGCTCGCCGCACATCACCAAAGTAGTATCGGCGTCCAGGCGCGGTAATTGCTCCAGCACATCGTCGCGGCTGAAGATCAACTGGCCCAAGGGCACGACGCTCTGCAGCAGGCGTTCTCGGGAAAAGGCCCGCAGTGACGTGCGAAAGTCCTGGTACAGCGCTGATTCGCGGTCGATGTCCGGGCGGAAGAAGATCGGTGCGATCACATCCAGCAACGGCTCGGGAATGGCGCCGGCGTCTTCAATCATCTTGAACAGCGAGAAGTAATACTGGCGCGTGGCCTCGGGCTCGGCGCCGAGGTAGGTGTCCATCAGTATTAGGCTGTTGATGCGTTCGGGGGCCTGCAACGCCAGGCGCGCGCCCCACATTCCGCCGACCGAGAGGCCCACCAGGTTGATCTGCGTGATAGCCAAGTGATCCAGCAGGGCCAAGGTCTGGCGTGCGAGGTCGTCGAGGGAGCGCGTTTGCGTGGGCAGTTGGCCCGATTCACCGTGGCCCCATAGCTCGGGCACGATCACACGGTACTGTTGCGACAGGGCGTCGATCTGCGGTGCCCACATGTCGCGGTTCCACAGGTAGCTGGAGCCCAGCAGCACGGCCGGGCCGGTGCCTTGGTCGAGGTAGTGCAGGGGTTGTCCATCAATGACGGCGATAGGCATAGCAGGCCTCTGACTTCACGGAGTGAGGCGCACTTTTTTACGCTAGTCGGGGGGCGGAGGATAGGTGCCAGGATGATGGCACCTATTATTTTGCGAGGATCAATCGTAGATGACTTTCTTCTTCCACTCGGCGTCGGCGTCGACTTCTTTCATGCCTTGGGTCAGTTCGTTGACCTCTTCTGCGGCCTGTTTGCTGTTAGCCAGCACGGTGGAGTTGGCGCGGGCCAGTTGGCCTTCCAGCAATTGCAGCTGGGCGCTGTAGAGTACCGGCTCCGGCTGTTTGCGTAGGTACTGCACACCACGCTCGAAGGCCAGGCGTGCCTGGCCCGGTTGGCCCTGCTGCAGCGCGTGCTGGCCGAGGTTGTTGAAGAACTCGATGTGCAGCAGCACCAGGATATGGCGGATTTCTTTGATCCAATGCTTGGCTTCGTTGGAGGGTAGGAAACCGTCCTGGGCTGCGCGCGTGACCTGGCCGTGCAGGGCTTCCAGCAGGAAGCGCACGTCCTTGGCCTTGGCTTCGGTCTGGATCGGTGCCGGGGGGTTGTTGACCGGGATGGATTCGCCCTGGGCCACCAGTGTGTTCAGCTCAGTGATGCGCGCTTTAATAGGAGCACTGGTCTTGTTGAGGTTCAGCAGGCGCTGGTTCACGTTGAGCTCCAGGCGGGTCAACAACAGTTTGAGCGCCGGGGTCATCAGTTGGCCTGGGAATGTTTCGGTGATCTCACCGCAACGGCGCAGGCGATCGTTAAGCTCGATCTGGACGCGCTGCTTTTCCAGCTTGTTGTTTTCCACCACGTGGTTCATATAGCCAATGGCGATCAGTATTACGATCCCGGCTATTACCAGCAGGGTGATCATGAGTGGTGTCACCGGTGTGACCTCTTTATAGGGTTTGCAATGGAGTGTAGTGACTGGGCCGGCTATCGGATAGGGCTGATCGACCAGCTGCCCGGGTAGTTTCTTCTATATAGACAAGCGCTCCCTGCGTAGATGCACATTGCCATTATTTGCCAGGGCGAACTATAACGTCTTGTCGGGTGCCAGAATATAGGCGTCAAGGTGCGGACGGGCAGAATGCTCGCAACGGCTGGTAAACGCGGGCGAAGTCATTGATTTTAATAAATTTATCCTTGGGGGTTGACGATCCCCCAATCCATCCATAGAATGCGCGCCACTTAAAGCGTAAAGCACACAGCGAAACGCGTTGAGTAGTGAATGTTGTACGTGTGTCCCCTTCGTCTAGTGGCCTAGGACACCGCCCTTTCACGGCGGTAACAGGGGTTCGAGTCCCCTAGGGGACGCCATATGCGGGAATAGCTCAGTTGGTAGAGCACGACCTTGCCAAGGTCGGGGTCGCGAGTTCGAGTCTCGTTTCCCGCTCCAATTTACAAACAGTGTGGCTTTCGGGCGGCACTGAGTGAAACCAGGACCCAATCTTCGGATGAGGCCTCTGGGCACTGAAATACACACCATGTGTTTCAGTAGCGTGTCCCCTTCGTCTAGTGGCCTAGGACACCGCCCTTTCACGGCGGTAACAGGGGTTCGAGTCCCCTAGGGGACGCCATTTGCGGGAATAGCTCAGTTGGTAGAGCACGACCTTGCCAAGGTCGGGGTCGCGAGTTCGAGTCTCGTTTCCCGCTCCATTTTAAGCAGTGTTGCTTTCGGGCGGCGCTGAGTGAAACCAGCACCAAGTCTTCGGATGAGGCCTCTGGGCACTGAAATACACACCATGTGTTTCAGTAGCGTGTCCCCTTCGTCTAGTGGCCTAGGACACCGCCCTTTCACGGCGGTAACAGGGGTTCGAGTCCCCTAGGGGACGCCATTTGCGGGAATAGCTCAGTTGGTAGAGCACGACCTTGCCAAGGTCGGGGTCGCGAGTTCGAGTCTCGTTTCCCGCTCCATATTCAAGAAAAAAGCCACTCAAGCGAGTGGCTTTTTTTTGCCTGCGATTTACGTAAAGGGGCTTCGGTCTCTTTTTTCATTCTTGCCGGTTCCAGATGTGCTTTTCCTGGTAAAGCCATCTGCTGCGCCGCTGATGTGGTGGGTCTTGTAGGAATAGTCTGTACTTTCCGTGAGGTTGATGCGAATTGGTCCCGCTGTCTCTACTCTGGCGTGCCTATTTTCCTTGTTCACCTCAGAGAGCTGCCCGGATGTTACAGCTGGACTTCTATTCAACCCTGGTCGCCGCGTCCCTTGTGCTTTTGCTTGGCCGCTGGCTGGTTGCCCGCATAGGCTTTTTACGCGCCTACAATATTCCCGCGCCGGTAGCCGGCGGCCTGGTGGTCGCTTTAGTGCTTTTGGCGTTGCGGGGGCTGGCCGATATTGAGGTGCGCTTCGACCCTTCGTTGCAAACCCCGTTGATGCTGGCATTTTTCGCCACTATTGGACTGAACGCGGATTTCGCCAGTTTGAAGAAAGGCGGTCGAATCCTGGCGATCTTTCTGTTGGTCGTGACCACACTGCTGGTGGTGCAAAACGCCATGGGCATCGCATTGGCCAAGGCCTTGGGACTCGACCCGTTGATGGGCTTGCTCGCCGGCTCGGTGACGCTGTCAGGCGGACACGGTACGGGTGCCGCCTGGGGGACTGTGTTCAGCGAGAAGTATGGCGTGGCCTCCGCGTCAGAATTGGCGATCGCCTCCGCAACCTTCGGCTTGGTACTCGGGGGCTTGATTGGAGGTCCGGTTGCCCGCTTGCTGATCAAGCGGGTCCAGGTGCCTGGTATTGAGCAGGTGCAGCCACGCCTGCCCAAGGGCTTCGAGCAACCGAACAGGGAGCGTTTGATTACCCCGTTCTCATTCATCGAAACCCTCGCGTTGCTTGCGATCAGCCTCCAGGTCGGCACCTACCTCAACGGCTTCCTTCAAGGCACAGCACTGGAGTTGCCCACTTTCGTCTGTGTGCTGTTTGTAGGCGTCGTGCTGCGTAACGGCTTGTCGGCGCTGGGCTGGCATCAGGTGTTCGAGCGCGAGGTATCGGTGCTGGGCAATGTCAGTCTGTCGTTGTTCTTGGCTATCGCCTTGATGTCGCTCAAGCTGTGGGACCTGGCAGCACTTGCCTTGCCGATTGTCATCCTTCTGGCCGCGCAGGCGTTGCTGATGGCGCTGTTTGCGATTTTCATCACGTTCCGGGTCATGGGCAGCAATTACGATGCGGCAGTGCTGGCCGCAGGGCACTGCGGGTTCGGGCTCGGTGCCACGCCGACGGCGATTGCCAACATGCAGGCGGTGACGCAACGCTTCGGGCCGTCACAGATTGCGTTTCTGGTGGTGCCGATGGTGGGCGCATTCTTTATCGATATCACCAATGCGGTGGTGATCAAGTTGTATCTGGCGCTGCCGTTCCTGGGCGCGGCGGGTTGACGCGTTAACCCCTGCGCCGCACACAAAAACGCCGATCAGCAATGATCGGCGTTTGTTGTTGGGGAGCGCTTCAGTCGCTATCAGAGCTTGGGCAGCTGTCCGATACGCCCCATCATTTCGGTGACGATCTGCAGATCCAGCAAGAACTGGTCGACCGTCTTGAACTCATTGTCGGTATGCCCGGTGTACTTCACTTCCGGTCGCGCCAGGCCAAATTGCACACCGTTGGGCAACTCGTGCACGGAGGTCGCTCCAGCCGAGGTGCCGAACTTGTGTTCCATGCCCAGGTTTTCGCTGGCTACCGCGAGCAAGGCCTTCACCCATTCACCTTCCGGGTTGCGGAACATCGGCTCGGCCACCGAGTAGGTGAAGTCCACGTTGATCTTGGTTTTCTTGTCCCAGGCGCTCAACTTGTCGGCGATCTCGGCCTTGAGCTGCTCCGGGGATTTACCCTTCGGCACCCGGAGGTTGACTGCCAGCTTGAAAGCCTTTTCGTCCAGCCCGACAAAGGTCGGTGAGGTGGTCAGCGGGCCCATGAAATCATCCGCAAAACCCACGCCCAATTTGCCACCCAAGTAATCCAGGCCCCAATTGTCGGACGCATACCGCGCAGCGTCGGTGATGTGGTTGTGCTTGAGAGCGATCTTGCCGTCGACGCTGTGAATCAGCTCCAGCATGCGCGCGACCGGGTTGATGCCGGACTCCGGCTCGGAGGAGTGCGCCGACACGCCGGTGACAGTCAGCTTGACGTCTTTGCCGTTGACCTTGGCGCTCACCTCAAAATCGCCACCGTTGCGCTTGACGTATTCCGTGCCGGCCTTTTGGAGGCTGGCTGCTAATTCCTTAGGGTTGTCGCTGATAAACGTGGCCACCGACGCCGATGGAATCTGGTTGGTGGCCATGCCGCCGGTCATTGCGATGATTTCTGCGCCTTTGCCTTCCCCTTTGCGGCGGGGGAAGGTGGCCATGACGGTGCCATAACCTTTTTCGGCAATCACCACCGGATAGCCGCCATCCAGCGCAAGGTTGTATTGCGGTGTCGGGTTGCGTTCGAAGTAGTAAGGGATCGCGTCTCCGGAGGTCTCCTCGGTGGTATCCACCAGCAGTTTGAAATTGCGCGCCAGCGGCAGCTTTTCTTCCTTGATCACTTTCATGGCATACATAGCCACCACGATGCCGTTTTTATCATCCTCGGTACCACGGCCATACATGCGGTCGCCGATCAGCGTGACCTTGAACGGATCAAGCTTGGTGCCGTCTTTCAGTACCCAGTTTTCCGGGGTTACCGGCACCACGTCGGCGTGGGCGTGGATGCCCACCACTTCGTCGCCGCTGCCTGCCAGGGAAATTTCGTACACGCGGTTGTCGACGTTACGGAAGTTCAGGTCAAAGGTCTTGGCCAGGGCCTGTAGCTTGTCGGCAATCCGGGTGAATTCTGGATTCTTGTATTGCGGAACACCGTCTACGTTGAAGGTTGGGATTTCCACCAGTTCGCGCAGAGTTTCTAGGGCGGCTTTTCCGTATTTAACTCGGGTGTAAATACCCAGCAAGCGATGGATCTCGTTCTGCTGGTCGGCGGTCAGGGTCTGGTTGTCGAGGAAGACGCTGATTGCAGGGCCTACATCCGCCGTTTTGCCCAGGTCTCCCTTGGCTAGTGTGCTGAGGAAACCACGAAAGTCGGTGACCGAAGTTTCGTTGAAGCTCTTCAGAATTGCCGTGCTTTGCTGCGGGGTGATATTGGCAAAGACGGGAGTGCTCATCACCGAAAGGCTCGCCGCGAACAGGGTAGCAGCCGCCAAATGTTTGAGAGGGAAGTGCATGGCTAAAGGCATTCCTTTGCAAAGGGAAAGTAGGAGATTTCTGATCAATGTGTCAGAAACATTTCCACACATTAACACTGCAAAGGTGTGCCGGGGAGGCCGTAAGAAGGCTTATCTAAAAACTCGATAGCCCCCTTGAATGCTTATTTCGCAACGTCGTGACCTCCGTTTTAGAGGCCGCGCAGCTCATGGTGCTCGGCGAGAGCGATTGCGGTTTAGTCAAGGCTGTAACGTACCGACAGCGCGCCCTTTTTTTCCGACAAGGCAAGGATCGTCACCTCACCCAGCTCGCCCAGTGTTTGCACATGGGTGCCACCGCATGCGTACGTGGGCAACTCGCCGAAACCTACTTCGCGGATGCCTTCGTCCAGGGTCATATGGCGTGGGTAGTCTGCGGCGATCCATTGGTTGATCTGCTGCTGGAGGGTTTCGGCGTCGATGGCTTGCGCGGTTTCGCCACGGATAAAGGTGATCTTGCCTTCGCCCGGCCAGTGGTGGGCCTTGATTGGCATCCAGCCCAGGGTTTCGCCGGCGTTGCCGATCAAATGCCCGGCGGAATGCAGGCGCGTGTGCAGGGCGCGGCGTGGTTCATCGACCCGCGCATTGATGGCGCCCAGTGGCACAGGTTGGTTGAGATAGTGCACCACGCGATCAACCTCCTGAGTGACGCGCAGTACCCGGGCTTCACCCAGCCAACCGGTGTCGGACGGCTGGCCGCCGCCTTGGGGATGAAAAATCGTCGACTGCAAAATGACCGCAAACTGGTCCTCAAAGGGCGTGCAACCCAGCACTTCAAGCTCTGCGGTGAGGTGGTCATGGGTGAAAAACAGGCGCTCGGTCATTTTCTACATCCGCATCAGGGTTCTGCGGGCAGTATAAATGCTGTCGGATTAGGTGATAATCCGCTCAATTATCAATGGACCTGTGCGTCATGAGCATCAATCTTCCGTTACCGCTGCTGGGTGAAATGGCGATTTTCGTCAAGGTGGTAGAGACCGGCAGCTTCTCCGAAGCGGCACGGCAACTGAGTGTCTCGCCGTCGGCGGTGAGTCGCAGTATTTCGCGCCTGGAAAAAGCCCTGGCTACCCGGTTACTGCAACGTACCACGCGAAAACTGCGCCTGAGCGACGGGGGGGAAGAGGTATTCAAGCGCTGCCAGGAGATGGTCAGCGCTGCGCGCTCGGTGATGGAAATCAGCGGTCAATTCACCCATGAGGCTGAGGGCCTGGTGCGTGTCAGTGTGCCCAAGGCGGTCGGGCGGTTTGTGGTGCATCCGCATATGCCCGAGTTCCTGCGGCGATATCCCAAGGTGGATGTGCAATTGATACTGGAAGACCGGCAGGTGGACATGATCGATGACAATGTTGATCTGAGCATTCGCATCACCGACAGCCCGCCGCCGGGCCTGGTGGGGCGCCAGCTATTGCCGATTGAACATTTGCTTTGCGCTACGCCGCAGTATTTGGCCGAGCACGGTACACCGGAGCATCCCCACGACTTGTTGGAGCACAGCTGTATCTACCTTGGCGAAACCCCGGGCGACTCGCGCTGGAAGTTTCGCCAGGGAGGTAGGGCGGTGACCGTCAGCGTGCGTGGGCGTTATGCCGCTAACCACACCGGCGTGCGGCTGGATGCGGTGCTGCAGCATGTGGGGATTGGCAGCTTGCCGTACTTTACAGCGCGTCATGCATTGGAGGAGGGGCGGTTGGTGCAGGTGCTGCCGGGGTGGGATTTTATTGCGTCCTACCATGGCGAGGCGTGGCTGCTGCATTCGCCCACGCGCTACCTGCCGCCTAAGCTGCGGGTGTTCATTGATTATTTGGTGGAGTGTATGGCGAAGGAGCCGACGTTGCGTCGGCCCTCTGGTGTGGTTGGCTGATCAGTGCTTGCTCTGATCCTGGGGCATGGCCAGCAACTGTTTTTCCTGGTTCCAGTCGAACGGTTCGTCGTTCTGTTCGGCCTCAAAGCGACGTTCTTCCAAGGCTTGGTAAAGGTCCAGTTCTTCGTCGGGCATGAAGTGCAGGCAGTCGCCGCCGAAGAACCACAGCAGATCGCGTGGTACGAGGTGGGCAATTTGCGGGTAGCGCAGGATGACCTGGCTCATCAAGTCCTGCCCCAGGTACTGGCTTTCGATCGGGTCGATGGGCAGCAGCGCGCGCAATTCGTCGAAGCGCTCCAGGAACAGGGTGTGGCTTTCCTCGGGCACCTGTTCGGCTTCGCCGACGGCAACCAGGATGCTGCGCAGGTGGTCGAGCAAGACGAGATGATCGGCAACGACGTTGGACACGAGATAAGTCCTCTAAAGCAAAAACGGGCGCGAGAGTATATAGCTCTCGCGCCCGTATTTATATGACCGCTCGACTCAGCGGACTTTACCCTCAGCCTGGGTCAACTCTTCCTTACTGAAATCATCCACGTCGATCACCTTGCGTCGTGCTGCCTCGGCGTCACGCAGAGTCTGTGCTTCGGCCGGTTGCAGCACCCCGGAGTGCAGTGCTGCGTCGATGGCATGCTCGCCGGCGCTCGGTTTGACCTGGCCGCTTTTGAGCGCAGTGTGGAGTTTTTTCTGCAGCGGATGGCTGGCACCCAGCAGGTCGTAGGCATGTTGCAGGGCGCCTACCGGATCGTCCGCCGATTGCGGGCGATAGCAGCCGGCCAGCAATTCTTCCAGGGTTGGATCGCCTTTGGCGCGGCCTATCACTGCGGCCACTTCGGCATCCAGTGCATCGGACGGCCCCGTGTGGCGACGGCCGAACGGGAATACGATCACCCGCAAGAGGCATCCGAGCACCTTGTTTGGGAAGTTGCTCAGCAACTCATCCAGCGCGCGTTCCGACTCGCCGAGGCTTTCTTCCATGGCCCAGGCGAACAGCGGTTCCAGGTGGTCCGGTGAATCCAGGTCGTGATAACGCTTGAGCGCCGCCGAGGCCAGGTACATATGGCTCAGTACATCCCCCAGGCGTGCCGACAGGCGTTCGCGGCGTTTCAATTCGCCACCCAGCAGCATCATGCTCAAGTCCGCTAGCAGGGCGAACGCCGCAGCTTGGCGGTTCAGCGCACGGAAATAACCCTGACTCAAGCGGTTGCCCGGCGCTTTCTCAAAGCGGCCAATACCGAGGTTCAGTACCAGGGTGCTGGCGGCGTTGCTCACGGCAAAACCGATATGCTGCATCAGCAGGCCGTCGAATTCCTTTAACGCCTGGTCGTGATCTTCGCGGCCGGCCAGGGCCATTTCCTTGAGTACGAACGGATGGCAGCGGATGGCGCCCTGGCCGAAGATCATCAGGTTGCGCGAGAGGATGTTCGCGCCTTCCACGGTGATGAAGATCGGTGCGCCTTGCCAGCTACGGCCCAGGTAATTGTTCGGGCCCATGATGATGCCCTTGCCGCCGTGCACATCCATGGCATGGCTGATGCACTCGCGGCCCCGTTCGGTCAGGTGGTACTTGAGAATCGCCGACAGCACCGAAGGCTTTTCCCCAAGGTCGACGGCATTGGCGGTGAGCATGCGCGCGCTGTCCATCAGCCAGGCGTTGCCGCCGATGCGAGCCAGGGCTTCCTGGATACCTTCGAAGGCCGACAGCGGTACGTTGAACTGCTCGCGCACCTGGGCGTATTGGCCGGTCACCAGACTGGTGAACTTGGCAGCGCCGGTGCCGACTGCTGGCAGGGAAATCGAACGGCCCACCGACAGGCAGTTCATCAACATCATCCAGCCCTTGCCGAGCATTTCCTGGCCGCCGATGAGGAATTCCAGGGGGATAAACACATCTTTGCCAGAGTTGGGGCCGTTCATAAACGCGGCGCCCAGGGGCAGGTGACGACGGCCGATTTCCACGCCAGGAGTGTCGGTGGGAATCAACGCCAGGCTGATGCCCAAGTCTTCCTCTTCGCCCAGCAAGTGGTCCGGGTCATGGGCCTTGAAGGCCAGCCCGAGCAAGGTCGCGACGGGTCCAAGGGTGATGTAGCGTTTTTCCCAGTTCAGGCGAAGACCGAGGGTTTCCTTGCCTTCCCATTCACCTTTGCAGATCACGCCCGTGTCGGGCATGGCGCCCGCATCGGACCCTGCCAGTGGGCCGGTGAGGGCGAAGCACGGAATGTCATCGCCACGAGCCAGGCGCGGCAGGTAGTGGTTGCGTTGTTCGTCGGTACCGTAGTGCAGCAGCAGCTCGGCCGGGCCGAGGGAGTTGGGCACCATCACGGTTGAGGCGAGGTCGCCGCTGCGGGTGGCAAGCTTCATTGCGACCTGGGAGTGGGCGTAGGCGGAAAAGCCTTTGCCGCCATATTCCTTGGGAATGATCAGGGCGAAGAAACCGTGGGTCTTGATGTGCTCCCAGGCGGCTGGCGGCAGGTCCATGGCCTGGCCGATTTCCCAGTCGCTGACCATGGCACAAAGTTCTTCGGTTGGGCCGTCGATAAAGGCCTGTTCCTCTTCGGTCAGTTGTACCTTGGGGTAGGCAAGCAACTTGTCCCAATCGGGGCGACCGCTGAACAGCTCGCCGTCCCACCACACGGTGCCCGCGTCGATGGCATCGCGCTCGGTTTCGGACATGGGCGGCAGGACTTTCTGGAACCAACTGAACAGCGGCTTGGTGAAGTATTGGCGACGCAGGTCGGGCAGCAGCAACGGCGCTGCGACGGCGGCGATCAGCACCCAGAAGATCAGCAGCAGCCAGCCCGGTGCATGGCTCCAGGCGCCCATCGCCAGCAGGTAGACGGCGACCACGCCCAAGGCGGGCAGGGGCGCGGTGCGGCGGTGTGCCAGGTAGGCAATGCCGACCACCAGAACCAGTATCCACAACAACAGCATATTCAATCCTCCGTGAAACCAGGGGCGAAACCACCAAGGAGCTTAGTCGGCATCCGAGAAAGCGCGGCAGTCAGGGTGTAACGAGTTGTACGCAAAGCACCGATCTACAGGCGCCGACATTTGGCCGAATCGTCGTTATCTCTATGGCAGACCTGTCGCTAAACTCCAGGCTTCCTTCGGAGATAACACTCATGGAAACGTACCTGAGTCCCAGCCGCTTCATCGATAGTGACCACCCTGCGGTGGTGGAGTTCGCCGAAAAACATCGCGGAACCCGCGCGGATTTAACTGACCAGGCAGTCAGTCTCTATTACGCCGTGCGTGAGGCGGTGCGCTACAACCCCTACACGTTCAGCCGCGACCCAGACACCTTGAATGCCAGCTACGCCCTGGCTACCCGTGAGAGCTACTGCGTGCCCAAGGCCACGTTGCTCGCTGCCTGCGCGCGCCACTGTGGTATCCCGGCGCGCATAGGCCTGGCGGATGTGCGCAATCACCTGTCGACGCCGCGTCTGCTCGCGTTGCTCAAGAGTGATGTGTTCGCCATGCACGGTTACACCGAGCTGCACCTGAACGGTGGCTGGGTCAAAGCCACGCCGGCGTTCAATCAGCAATTGTGCGCGGTGTTTGATGTGCCGCCGCTGGAATTTGATGGGCTCAACGACAGTGTGTTTCACGCGTTCAATCGTCAGGGCCAACGCTCGATGGAGTATGTGTTGGACCATGGGCAATTTGCTGATGTACCCGAGCATTTGTTCTTCACCCATATTCAGAAATGCTACCCGCACCTGTTTGTCGAAGACATGCCAAACCTGTTGGGTGATATGCAGAGCGATTTAAGCCGCGGGTGAACCGGCGTATGCTGCTGCGTCCATAGCCATGTTCATCAACAATAAGGCGCGGTCATGCTGAAGATCTGGGGTCGTAAAAATTCATCAAACGTCAGGAAAGCACTATGGTGCGCCGAGGAGCTCGGCCTGGACTATGAAGCAATTGATGCGGGCGGGGCTTTTGGTGTGGTCGACACCCCGCAATATCGGGCACTGAACCCCAATGGGCGGGTGCCGATGATTCAGGACGGTGACTTTGTGTTGTGGGAATCCAACACCATCGTGCGTTATTTATGCGCGAAGCATGCGTCGGAATTTTACCCGAGCGACCCGCAAGCCCGAGCAAGCGCAGAGAAGTGGATGGACTGGACAACCTCCACCTTGGCTGAGCCCTTCAAAGCGGTGTTCTGGGGTGTCCTGCGTACTCCGGCGGAAAAACAGAACTGGGACAGTATCAACGCCGGGCGCCAGGCGTGTATCGATGCGCTCAAAACAGTCGATCAAGCCCTCGCCGAGCAGCCTTACTTGTCCGGCAACGCGTTCGGCATAGGCGATATCCCCCTGGGATGCTTTGCGTATGCCTGGTTCGAGATGCCCATCGAGCGCCCCGCAATGCCCCATCTGGAAGCCTGGTACCAGCGTCTGCAACAGCGTCCGGCTTATCGCAAAGCGGTCATGACCGCGTTGACTTAATACTGACTATTAATACAGGTGACTGTACTTGTGCGGCGCAGCCAAGCACCATGCTTGTCATGCGCCGCCGTTGAACTACGTGCGCTGCGCGCTCATCTACTCTTTCTATTCCCTTCTTTGGTGCGTATTCCGATATGAGTTCCGCTCTGTCCATCCGGCAGCTAACCAAAACCTACGGCAACGGTTTCCAGGCCCTGAGTGGTATCGATCTGGACGTTGCCGAAGGTGATTTCTTCGCCTTGCTCGGCCCCAACGGTGCCGGCAAATCCACCACCATCGGCATCCTCTCCACCCTGGTCAACAAAACCAGCGGCACGGTGAATATCTTCGGCCATGACCTGGACAAATCCCCGGCGGCGCTCAAGCGTTCCATCGGCGTGGTGCCCCAGGAATTCAACTTCAACCAGTTTGAAAAAACCTTCGACATCGTCGTGACCCAAGCCGGTTACTACGGCATCCCGGCGAAAGTTGCCAAGGAACGCGCCGAGCAGTACCTGACCCAGTTGGGCCTGTGGGACAAGCGCGACGTGCCGTCCCGTTCATTGTCCGGCGGCATGAAACGTCGCCTGATGATTGCTCGCGCCCTGGTGCATGAGCCGCGGCTGCTGATCCTCGATGAGCCCACCGCCGGCGTGGACATTGAGCTGCGTCGCTCGATGTGGACCTTCCTCACCGAGCTGAACGAGAAGGGCATCACCATCATCCTCACCACCCATTACCTGGAAGAGGCTGAACAGTTGTGCCGCAACATCGGCATCATCGACCACGGCACCATCGTCGAGAACACCAGCATGCGTAACCTGCTGGGCCAGTTGCATGTGGAGACTTTCCTGCTCGACCTGAAGAACAATCTGTCGGCGCCGCCGCAATTGCTTGGCTACCCAAGCCGCCTAGTGGACAGCCACACCCTGGAAGTCCAAGTGGATAAAGCCATGGGCATCACCGCGCTGTTTACGCAGCTGGCGACCCAGAACATCGAAGTGCTGAGCCTGCGTAACAAAACCAATCGCCTTGAGGAGTTGTTCGTGTCCCTGGTGGAGAAAAATCTGACGAAGGTGGCGGTATGAGTTCCGAACTGCAACCCAACCTCGTCGCACTGCAAACCATCGTTTACCGCGAAGTGAAGCGCTTTACCCGAATATGGCCGCAGACCTTGCTGCCGCCGGCGATCACCATGGTTCTGTACTTCGTGATCTTCGGTAACCTGATCGGCCGGCAGATCGGTGATATGGGCGGCTTCACTTACATGGAGTACATCGTGCCGGGCCTGATCATGATGTCGGTGATCACCAACTCCTACGGCAACGTGGTCTCAAGCTTTTTCGGCAGCAAGTTCCAGCGCTCCATCGAAGAACTGATGGTCTCGCCGGTGTCGCCGCACACTATCCTGCTTGGCTACACCGCTGGCGGTGTGTTGCGTGGCTTGATGGTCGGGGTGATCGTGACGCTGCTGTCGCTGTTCTTCACCCACCTGCAAGTGCATCACCTCGGGGTCACCATTCTGGTGGTCGTGCTGACGGCGACGATTTTCTCGCTGCTGGGTTTCATCAACGCCGTATTCGCACGCAACTTCGATGATATTTCGATCATCCCGACCTTTGTGCTGACGCCGCTGACTTACCTGGGCGGGGTGTTTTACTCCATCACTTTGCTGCCGCCGTTCTGGCAGACGGTGTCGCTGGCCAACCCGGTGCTGCATATGGTCAACGCGTTCCGTTACGGCATCTTGGGTGTGTCGGATATCAAGATCAGTGTGGCGATCACTTTCATGATCGTGGCGACGGTGGTGTTGTATATCGGTTGCGCGAAGTTGCTGGTGAGCGGGCGTGGGATGCGTACCTGAGTACTGACCCGAACGCGTAAAAAATGTGAGAGGGGGCTTGCTCCCGATTGCGCTATGTCAGTCAGCTTATCTGTAGCTGACACATCGCAATCGGGAGCAAGCCCCCTCTCACATTTGGTTTTGTGTCAGGCCTTCAGTGCCAGTTCGATCAGCGCGTGCAGTTCTTCAACTTTCAGTGGCTCGGTTGAGAACAGAATACGAAACACCGTCGGCGCCGCCAGCAAGTTGATCAGGCGGTCGACGCTGGGCGGGTTGTTATCCGGATAACGATCAACAATCGCCTGAAGCTGCCCACTCAAGATGCTCACGCAATACCCGGGTGTCAGGCTGCATTGCACGTCGCGCATCATGTTTCGCCCCGGTTCTGAACTCATCTCATCCAGATATTGCTCGGCCCAGGCTTGCAGATCACCGCGCAGGGTCCCGGTGTTGGCCGGCTCGCTATCAGGCCGCATGCGCGCCAGCGCCACATCGGCCAGAAGCATGGAAAGGTCGCCCCAGCGCCGGTAGATGGTCGACGGCGTGACGCCTGCGCGGGTGGCAATCATCGGCACGGTGACACTGGAGCGCTCCTGGGTTTTCAGCAGCTCACGCACGGCCGAATGAACGGATTCTTGTACCCGGGCACTACGACCCCCCGGGCGGAGGCCTTCTTTAATCGCCATGTTTATGACCTTAACACAAAGAATTTGCTTTAAGCGTTGGTCAGTAGCACACTCCGCAAAAGCAAAATATTAGCTTTAGTGGAGCGTGCCTATGTCCAGCCGTATTTCTCATCGTTCGAGCCTGGTGTTCCTGGCGATCACGTTGCTGACGTTTCTAGCGGCTTCCAGCGCGCCGACACCGTTGTATCACCTGTATCAGGAGGGGCTGCATTTTTCGGCAGGCATGCTCACGTTGATCTTTGGCGTTTACGCCTTGAGCCTCTTGGCGGCGCTGTTGACCGTGGGCTCGCTGTCGGACCACCTGGGACGCAAGCCAGTGATTTTTGCTGCGTTGGTCCTGAATATGCTGGCGATGCTGCTGTTCATCAATGAGGGCAGCGTGGCCTGGCTGATTGCCGCGCGTACCGTGCAAGGGTTTGCCACCGGGATGGCCACGGCGGTGCTGGGCGCGGCATTGCTCGACACCGACCGTCAACAGGGCCCGCTGGTCAACAGTGTTGCGCCTCTGCTGGGTATGGCGTGCGGGGCGATGGGCAGCAGTTTGCTGGTGGAGTTCGCGCCGCTGCCGACGCAGTTGATCTACTGGACGCTGCTGGCGCTGATGCTGGTGCAGGCGCTTTATGTATGGCGCCTGCCGGAAACCGTTGATCGCATTCCCGGTGCAGTGGCATCGCTGCGCCCAACGCTGCATGTGCCGCCCCAGGCGCGTCGAGCGTTGTGGCTTTCGCTGCCGGTGGACGTGGCGGTGTGGGCAATGGGGGGCTTTTACTTGTCCCTGGCGCCGTCGCTGGTGCGGGCGGCGACAGGCTCTACGTCGAACCTTATCGGTGGTGGCTTGGTGGCGGTGCTGACATTGAGCGGGGCGCTGGTGATCTTCACCCTGCGCAATCGACCGGCCAGTAAGGTACTGCGCCTGGGCGCTGCGCTGTTGGCTGTGGGGGTGGCGCTGATCCTCACGGCAGTGCACAGCGCCAGCCTGCCGCTGTTTTTTATCGCCACGTTGATCGCCGGTGGCGGCTTCGGCGCCGGCTTTCTCGGCGCATTGCGCAGTGTGGTGCCGCTGGCCTTGCCCCATGAACGCGCAGGCTTGATGTCGGCATTCTATGTGCTGAGTTATTTGGCGTTTTGTTTGCCTTCGTTGCTGGCGGGCAACCTGATTCGCAGCTTTGGCCTGATCGCCACCACCGACGGTTACGGCGCAGTCCTCATTCTGCTGGCCCTCGGGGCGTTGGTCGCTTTGCTGCTGCAGGATTCGGCAAAGTCCAAGGCGGCCTGCATATCTGCCAAGTAGATAACAGTTAGAGATATTACCCGTTATATAGATATTCGATCAGGTTCTATGATGGTCTCAACCTCATGCGAGGAAGAGGATTTTCATCATGACCTGCTCGAATGCCATCAGCTACAAGCCCTTCAGTCACCTGGCCCGTCCTCGGGAAGTGATTCGCCAATTCACCCCCAACTGGTTCGCCGCGACCATGGGCACCGGCGTACTGGCGCTGGCCCTGGCGCAGTTGCCGGTAAATATGCCCGGTCTGCATGCCATTGCCGAAGGGCTGTGGTGGTTCACCATCGGCCTGTTCATCCTGTTCAGTGGCTTGTATGCCGCGCGTTGGTTGATGTTTTTCCACGAGGCGCGGCGAATCTTCGGGCACTCCACTGTCTCGATGTTCTTCGGCACTATTCCCATGGGCCTGGCGACCATTCTCAATGGCTTGCTGTTGTTTGGCCTGCCGCGTTGGGGTGGCGATGTGATCCCGCTGGCCGAATCCCTGTGGTGGCTGGATGTGGCGATGGCACTGGCCTGCGGTGTGCTCATCCCCTTCATGATGTTCACCCGTCAAGAACACAGCATCGACCAGATGACGGCTGTCTGGTTGCTGCCGGTGGTGGCGGCCGAAGTCGCTGCAGCCAGCGGTGGCCTGCTCGCACCGCACCTGGCGGACGCTCAGTCGCAACTGATAATGCTGGTGACTAGCTACGTGTTGTGGGCGTTTTCCCTGCCGGTGGCGTTCAGCATTTTGACCATCCTGATGTTGCGCATGGCCCTGCATAAACTGCCTCACGCCAACATGGCTGCGTCGAGCTGGCTGGCGCTCGGCCCCATTGGCACTGGTGCCCTTGGCATGTTGCTACTGGGCGGCGATGCGCCAGCGATCTTTGCCGCCAATGGCTTGCCTGGCGTGGGTGAAATGGCCAATGGTCTCGGCCTGGTTGCTGGTATCACCCTGTGGGGCTTCGGCTTGTGGTGGATGCTCATCGCTGTACTGATAACCCTGCGTTACCTGCGCGCTGGCATTCCCTTCAATCTGGGCTGGTGGGGCTTTACCTTCCCGCTGGGCGTGTACGCCCTGGCCACGTTAAAGCTGGCGAGTCTGTTGCAACTGGGGTTCTTCAGTGTATTTGGTTGCGTGTTGGTGATGGCATTGACGCTGATGTGGTTGATCGTGGCCAAGCGCACCGTGCAAGGCGCTTATAAAGGTGAGCTTTTTGTTTCGCCATGCATTGCAGGCCTAGCGAATAAGTAAGCGGGATTAGGTAAAGTCTTGGCCTGACAACCTATAAGCCTTCAGGCCACGCAGGAACACGGACGACGATGAGCCATCCTTCGCAATTCACCTTGCTGCGCACACGGCGTTTTCTGCCGTTCTTCATCACCCAGTTGCTGGGCGCTTTCAACGACAACATTTTCAAGCAATCGCTGATCCTGGCGATCCTCTACAAACTCACCATCGACGGTGACCGCTCGATCTGGGTCAACCTGTGCGCCTTGTTGTTTATCCTGCCGTTCTTCCTGTTCTCGGCGCTGGCCGGGCAGTTTGGCGAGAAATTCAACAAGGACGCACTGATCCGCGTGATCAAGATCGGCGAGATCGTGATCATGGCCGTGGGCGCCACGGGCTTCCTGACTAACCACCTGGAATTGATGTTGCTGGCGCTGTTTGCCATGGGCACTCACTCGGCGCTTTTCGGCCCTGTGAAGTACTCGATCATGCCCCAGGCCCTGCACGAAGATGAGCTGGTGGGCGGTAATGGCCTGGTGGAAATGGGCACGTTTTTGGCGATCCTGGCCGGCACCATTGGTGCCGGGATCATGATGTCGTCCACCCATTACGCGCCGATCGTGGCGGTGGCGATTGTCGGCGTGGCGGTGCTGGGTTACCTGGCCAGCCGCAGCATTCCACGAGCAGCGGCGTCTACGCCGCAACTGCGCCTGGACTGGAATATTTTCACCCAGTCCTGGGCCACCCTGCGCATGGGCCTGGGGCAGACGCCGGCGGTGTCACGCTCCATTGTCGGCAACTCCTGGTTTTGGTTTGTCGGCGCGATCTACCTGACCCAGATCCCGGCCTACGCCAAGGAATGGTTGTATGGCGATGAAACCGTGGTGACCCTGATCCTCACGGTGTTCTCGGTGGGCATCGCCCTCGGCTCAATGCTTTGCGAAAAACTCTCCGGGCGTAAGGTCGAAATCGGCCTGGTGCCGTTCGGTTCATTCGGCTTGACGGTGTTCGGCCTGTTGCTGTGGTGGCACTCTGGCGGGTTTCCGCAGAACGTGCAGGCCAATGACTGGCTGGCGGTGCTCAGTTATGGCCAGGCCTGGTGGGTGTTGATCGATATCCTTGGCCTCGGCGTGTTTGGCGGCTTCTATATCGTGCCGCTGTATGCGCTGATCCAGTCACGAACCGCCGAGAACGAGCGCGCGCGCGTGATCGCTGCCAACAACATCCTCAATGCTCTGTTCATGGTGGTGTCGGCGATTGTTTCGATCCTGTTGCTGAGCGTGGTCAAGCTGTCGATCCCTGAGTTGTTCCTGGTGGTGTCGCTGCTCAACATCGCGGTCAACACCTACATCTTCAAGATCGTCCCTGAGTTCACCATGCGCTTCATGATCTGGCTGCTCAGCCATTCCATGTACCGCGTGGAACACCGTAACCTGGAGGCCATTCCTGATGAGGGCGCGGCCTTGCTGGTGTGCAACCACGTGTCCTTTGTCGATGCGCTGTTGATTGCCGGCTCGGTGCGTCGTCCGATCCGTTTTGTCATGTATTACAAGATCTACCGCTTGCCGGTGCTCAACTTCATCTTCCGCACCGCTGGTGCGATTCCGATTGCCGGACGCAATGAAGATATTCAGATCTACGAAAAGGCCTTCACGCGAATTGCCCAGTACCTGAAGGAAGGCGAGTTGGTGTGTATCTTCCCGGAAGGCAAATTGACCGCCGATGGCGAGATGAATGAGTTTCGTGGTGGGGTTACGCGGATTTTGGAGGAGACGCCGGTACCGGTGATTCCGATGGCGTTGCAGGGGTTGTGGGGAAGTTTCTTCAGCCGCGATCCGAACAAGGGGATTTTCCATCGGATCTGGTCGCGGGTAGTGTTGGTAGCTGGCGAGCCTGTCGATGCAGAGGCGGCGACGCCTGATCAGTTGCAGGCGGTGGTTGGTGTTTTGCGGGGGAGTGTCAGGTAGTTCTGTACTGGATGTATTGGCCTCATCGGGGGGCCAGCCCCTTCCTCCATTAGGCCGCGCTCGTCACAACAGCTCGGTCAAATGGGGGAGGGGGCTAGCCCTTGATGGCGGTAGCGGCCTAAGTGCTGATCTTGAGGCCAATAAGCCCGCAAATGATCAGCGCCACACTGGCCAACCGAAATAACGCCATGGATTCCCCAAACAGGATAATACCGGCGATCACGGTGCCCACCGCACCCACCCCGGTCCAGATGGCGTAGGCGGTACCCAGTGGCAGTTCCTTCATGGCCAGCCCCAGCAGGCCGAGGCTGATAGCCATGGCGGTGATGGTCAGGGCGGTGGGCAGTGGCTTGCTGAAACCGTCGGTGTACTTCAGGCCGACGGCCCAGCCGACTTCAAACAACCCGGCAAAAAACAGAATGATCCAGGACATGATGACCTCGCTTCTTCAGGCGGGGTCGTCCCCGGATTCAACGCTCGTTGGCGTCGCGAGGTCGTCCCCGCGAAGCCCGTAGAGTGCCGAAAACGGATCGGGCGATCAAGTTTGCGGGGTGTTCTCCAGGATGCGACGGTCTTCCTTCTCGCTCATGCGTCGGAAATACGTCGACAGCAACGCCCCGGAAATATTGTGCCAGACGCTGAACAGTGCACTCGGCACTGCCGCCAGTGGCGAGAAATGCGCACTGGCCAACGCGGCGCCCAGCCCAGAGTTCTGCATGCCGACTTCCAGTGCCAGCGACTTGCGTTGTGCCAACGGCAGCTTGAACAGTCGCCCAGTGAAGTAGCCCAGCAAGTAGCCGAAGCTGTTGTGCAGCATCACCACGGCCATGATCAGCAGGCCAGATTCGGCAATCTTCGCCTGGCTGGCGGCAACCACCGCCGCGACGATGATCACGATGCTCACCACCGACACCAGTGGCAATACGTCCACCGCGTGGCGAACTCGCTCGCCAAGTACGCGCTGCGCGATCACGCCAAGCACGATCGGCAGTAGCACCACTTGCAGGATCGACCAGAACAGCTCCATGAACGATACCGGCAGCCAGGCCGAGGCCAGCAGCCAGATCAAAGCTGGCGTGAGCAGGGGGGCGAGGAGGGTGGTGACAGCAGCGATGGCCACGGACAGCGCCAGGTCGCCCCGGGCCAACCACGTCATCACGTTGGACGATGTGCCGCTTGGGCAGCAACCGACCAGGATCACGCCGACGGCAATTTCCGGCGGCAGGTGGAATGCCTGGCACAGCAGCCAGGCCACACCCGGCATGATCACAAAGTGCGCAACCACGCCGAGTGCCACGCGCCACGGGTGGCGTGCGACTTCGGCGAAGTCTTCGAGTTTTAGGGTCAGCCCCATGCCGAACATCACCAGACCCAGCAGCGGGACGATGGCGCTTTTCAGACCGATGAACCAGCTCGGTTCGAGGAAGGCGAGCACGGCGAAAATCAGCACCCAGTAGGCGAAGGTATTGCCGACGAAGCGGCTCAAGGCGGCGAGTGCGCGCATGGGGGTGTCCTTGTTGTTAGATTCTTGAAGTGCAAATGCGATCAAATGTGGGAGGGGGCGTGCCCCCGATGGCGGTATGTCAGCCAACATGTGCGTAGCTGACACACCGTAATCGGGGGCAAGCCCCCTCCCACATTTTGATCTTCAAACGGCTTAGATGCCCTGTGGCGTTTCTTCGCCGCCGAGTGCTTCGATCAACGCCGGCAGGAATTCACCGAAGGTCAGCATCATCAGGGTAAAGCTCGCATCCAATTGACCCAGTGCCTCGTCGCCGCCGTCCTGTTCCGCCTGATCTTGCAGCAGATCTTCGAACTTCAGGCGCTTGACGGTCATCTTGTCGTCGAGCATGAAGGACAGCTTGTCCTGCCAGGCCAGGGACAGTTGGGTCACCACTTTGCCGGTGGTCAGGTGCAACTGGATTTCTTCGCCAGTCAGGTCCTGACGCTTGCAGCGCACGATGCCGCCGTCTTCGTGGGTGTCACGCAGCTCGCATTCATCCAGGACGAAGAAGTCATCGGCCGGTTTCTGGGTGGTGACCCAGTCGGTCATGATCGCGGTTGGCGCGGTTTTTACGGTGAGTGGGCGTACTGGTAGGGTGCCGATCACTTCACGCAGGGTGGAAAGCAGGTCTTCGGCGCGTTTCGGGCTGGCCGAGTTGACCAGGATCAGGCCTTGTTTCGGCGCGATAGCGGCGAAGGTCGACGAGCGACGGATAAATGCGCGTGGCAGGAAGGCCTGGATGATTTCATCCTTGATCTGATCGCGTTCCTTCTTATAGACCTTACGCATCTGCTCGGCCTCGATCTCTTCGACTTTCTCTTTAAGTGCGTCACGCACTACGCTGCCCGGCAGGATGCGTTCTTCCTTGCGCGCGGCAATCAGCAGGAAGTCACCGCTGACGTGGACCAGGGGAGCGTCTTCACCTTTACCGAAAGGCGCGACGAAACCGTAAGTGGTCAACTCCTGGCTTGCACAAGGGCGCGCCAGTTTGGTGGCCATGGCCGCTTCCAACGCCTCGGCATCAACAGGCAGATCTTGGGTCAGGCGATAGATAAGCAGGTTCTTGAACCACATGGGGTGAGTCTCTCCTTTATACAAAGGGGGGCATTATTCTCTTGATAGCGCCCCAGGCCAACCCTGCCTAAGCCATTGGAAGGCCTCAAAAAAAAGATTTAAGAAAGTGCTTGCCAGACCTAGGGTCGCTCCGTAGAATGCGCGCCACACCGAGACGAAGGGTGATTAGCTCAGCTGGGAGAGCATCTGCCTTACAAGCAGAGGGTCGGCGGTTCGATCCCGTCATCACCCACCATTCGCTTCATGTGTTACGCGCAGCGGTAGTTCAGTCGGTTAGAATACCGGCCTGTCACGCCGGGGGTCGCGGGTTCGAGTCCCGTCCGCTGCGCCATATTCGGTAACCTGGAATGCTGAACGCCAGGTCACCACAAAAAGCCCGCTCATTGAGCGGGTTTTTTTTGCCCGAAATATGGCAAAAAGTCGTGCTGGAAACTTTTTTTAAATAAATTGCATTTAAATCAAGACATTACGATTTTTTGGTGTATGATGCGCCCACACCGAAACGAAGGGTGATTAGCTCAGCTGGGAGAGCATCTGCCTTACAAGCAGAGGGTCGGCGGTTCGATCCCGTCATCACCCACCATTCGCTTCATGTGTTACGCGCAGCGGTAGTTCAGTCGGTTAGAATACCGGCCTGTCACGCCGGGGGTCGCGGGTTCGAGTCCCGTCCGCTGCGCCATATTTGCTTCCGCCAAGGCCCACTGAGCGCCTGGAAGCCACGGAAATAGCGGCCTTGTGCCGCTTTTTTCGTTTCTGGAATCCACTGGATTCCACCTCCAGCCACTTGAAAATTGACCCACGGCCGATTGCTGATCGTTGTCCCAATAATTGTGGATGACCTTAGCAGCAGTGTCTTCGCTGAAAACTCATCTGGCCCCACCGCATGCAGGCCTGCTGAACGCGGTCTACGGTGCAGTTCAAACGGCTCATCGTCCTCGATACCCTCTTTGTCCTTGCGCTTTCGTTCACACGATTTGATCTTTCTCTGGGCGGCCAAGGTGTTGTGTTGCAGGCGGTAGGACTCGTTGTCCATTTCGACGATAGGACAGCTGTGTGTCAGCCGATCCACTTGCTAAGTGGCGATATCGGGCAATGAGCCCAGCGCTTGCAACGTTGCAACCTGAACAAACCGACGTCCCGGTTAAATCTTGAATTGCCTCAACAGGCCTTCAAGGCGATGACCGATGGCGTACAGTTCATCGACTGTGTGTACGCCGCTTTGCGTCTGGTCTGCGACGTTTTCAATCGCGTGGGCTATCTGATGGACGCTTCGATTGATTTCTTCGGCGACCGACGTCTGCTCTTGCGCGGCGCTGGCGATGTGCGCGTTCATCGTATTGATAGTGACGATCAACTCGACCGCTTTGCCCAGCGATTGCCCGGCTTGTTCCGCGTGCAGGCTGGCACCATGACCTGCTGCGCCTGAATGGCTCATCGCAGTGACGACCTTGGTTGTGGCCAGGTTAAGGCGCTCGATCATCGCTTGAATTTCCTGGGTACTAAGTTGCGTCCGGCTTGCCAGCGCGCGTACTTCATCGGCAACCACTGCAAATCCGCGCCCCGCGTCCCCGGCTCGTGCCGCTTCGATCGCGGCATTAAGTGCCAGAAGGTTGGTTTGCTCTGCGATCGAGCGGATGACATCAAGCACCGTGACAATGCCTTCTACATCGCCTTGCAGGCTTTTCAACGAGACGCCTCCCGCGGACAAGTCCTCGGTCAGGGTGCCCAGTCGGGCGATGCTTTCATTGACGACCTGCCTGGCGTGCTGGGCCTGCAAATCGGTTTCGCCTGCTGCATCTGACGCGCTCTGAGCACTGATGGCTACCTCTTGCGCCGCGGATGACATTTGATTAATTGCTGCGGCGACCTGATCGGTTTCCTGGCGTTGCTGTTCCATGACCTGATCGATGCATTTGCTCTGTTCGGCCACTTGGGTGACCGATGTATTCAGCTCTCGGGCCATGCCGACGATCTGGCTGACCAGCCCATGAATCTTATCCGCGAAGGCATTGAACGACACGGCCACCTGGCCGAACTCGTCGCGGCTGATGGGTAAGCGCCGCGTCAGATCGCCTTCGCCCGCTGCGATCTCATCAAGGTGCTCACGAATCCGTGACAGGGGGCGCAGGCTGCTTTTAACCAATAACAAGGCGAGCACGCCGGTGATTCCGAGCGCAACCAAGGCGATGACGGTTATCCCATAGACAAGGCTGCGCACGCGCTGATGGATTTCCCCTCGTACTTTGGCAACCTGGCTTTCGATACTGTCCAGGTTAATCGCGGTGACCACGACCATGTCCCAAGCAGGCAGGTAAAAGCTGTAAGCAAGCTTGGGAACGACTTTATCCGTATTGATCAGGGCGCCTGAATAATTGACGAAGTGGGTGTCGTTCTTCGCTGCGGCCACCATTTCCCGGTTCAGGTAAATTCCATTCTTGTCTTTGCGGTCGCTCATGTTAGTGCCGACGCCTTCGCGGCTGTCGCCTCGAAACAGGCGTACGACCTGACTGTCGTAACCGATGAAATAGCCGTCGTCCCCATACTTCATTTGGGACAGTCGCGCGATCGCCAGCGCACGCGTTGCTTTGTCCCCCGTCTCTGCCTGCGCATACAGTTCCGCTACTGAGGTTCGGGCAAGGTTGGCGTAGTCTTTCAAGCGCTCCCGGCTTTCATCAAGCAGGCGTTCCCGAGTCACCGTGACTTCTTGCTCGGCGCTCGACAGCAGAGTGGTGCTTGTTGTCAGCGCCAGCACCGTGGACAACAGCACCACCGGGGCCAGCACCAGCATCAGTACTTTGTTTTTAAACAGCATGCTTGGGGTTCCTCACCTGAATCTGTATGAACGCGGCCGCAAGGGCCGCGCTCGTCGACTTACCAAAGGGCGATGTCATAGGTGAGGTAGAGGCGATTGCTGTCGCGGCCGCGGGAGAACTCAGAACGGTAGACATAGTTGCGCATGCGCACGCCCAGCCCCTTGAACGTGCCGGCTTGCACAACGTAAGCCAGCTCGGTATCACGCTCCCATTCCTTGACCGTGGTCGTGGACTTGCCGTCATTGCCGCTCAGGTAGCGCGTTGAAAAGGTCAAGCCGGGCACGCCGACGGCGGCGAAGTTGTAGCCGTAGTTGAGCATCCAGGTCTTCTCATCCTCCTCAATGAATTTGCCGATGCCCGCATTACTGAATGAGTAGACGGTTGCGCCGCTGATGTAGGGTAAACCGGCATCACCGCGAAGGGTTTGGTAGCCGCCTCCGACGGTATGGCCTGCGATCACGTAGGACAACTGGCCGCTGAGCATGTCATTGTCGATTTTGCCTGCGTAGGCAGAGCCGCTATCAACGCTGTTGAAGTAGCGCAGGTCGCTGGTCAGCACGCCACCGGCAAGCGGAAGGTCGTGCTGGATGCCGGCAAAGTTCTGTCGGTAAAAGTTCTCCAGCTCCCCGTAGAAATAGCTCAGGCGAACATTCTTACCCCATTTGTACTCGGCCCCGGCGTAATTGAAATCTCCCGACTTTTCCCCGCTGTAGCCATCAGGCACGATCGGCACGCTGTCGGTGGAGTCCCGTAATTTGAAACGGTCCAGATGCCCTCCGGTGACGGTCAGGTTCTCAATGTCGGTGCTGCTGACCTGGGTGCCCTGGTAGGTCTGGGGCAACAAGCGTGCATCGTTGTAAATCAGCACCGGCGTCTTGGGCAGCAAGGTGCCGTACTTGACGGTGGTTTTGGCGAACCTGACTTTTGCGGTAGCGCCGGCGCTGGCAAACTCGTCGGCCGCTCGCCCGTCATCATGCACCGGCATAAGCCCGGTACCACTGCGACCGCGCCCTGAATCAAGCTTTACGCCATACAGCCCCAGGGCATCCACGCCGAAGCCGAGGGTGCCGGCGGTAAATCCGGACTGATAGTCCAGCAGAAATCCTTGGGCCCACTCGGTGCGTTCGCTTTTTGCGGTGCGCGCAGCCCGTGCGCTCAAGCCGTGCTCGTCGCGAAAGTTCTCGTTGAAATACACGTTGCGCAGTTGCAGCTTGAGTTTGCTGTCATCAATAAAACCTTCGGCGTTGGCCCCTGCGACGGGTACCAGGCCTAACGCGCAAAACAAAGCCCGACGGGTATACACATGGTTCATGGCAAATGACTCGTTGTTGTTATTTGGGGTACAGGGCGACACGCGCCTCGTGAGTGAGGCGCGATGGAAGGCAGCAGAGGTTGTGGGTGAATCAGGTGAACAGGCTGATGGCCCCGGTCAACAAGGCCAGCGCGGTGACGACCAGAGAGGTCAGCACAGCCCATTTGACGGTGGCTTTCTGGAAGTCGCCAATATCGCGATCGACCATGCCCACCAGCAACAGGGTCGAGGCCACCAGCGGACTCATGAGGTGAACGGGCTGCCCCAGGATCGAGGCGCGCGCGATTTCCACCGGGTCGATGCCATAAGCGGCGGCGGCATTGGCCAGGATCGGCACCACACCAAAATAGTAAGCGTCATTGGACAGTACAAAGGTCAGCGGCATGCTGGTGATGGCAACCACCAATGGAAACAGGTGACCCCAGGACGGCGGGATCCAGTCGACGAGTGTCTGTGCCAGGGCATCCACCATCTTTGTGCCGGAGAAGATCCCGGCAAAGATCCCGGCGGCAAATACCAGCAACACCACAGTCATGGCATTGCCCGAGTGCGCCAGGATGCGTTCTTTCTGAATGTCCAATTGCGGGTAGTTGATCATCAGCGCGAGCACGAAGCCGATCAGGAACAGGATCGCGGAATGCATCAGCCCCATCACCAGGGCCGCCATCACCGCTATCACCAGCACCAGATTGACATAGGCCAGCTTCGGACGTTTGTGGGGCGTGTCCTCAAGAATCGCGTTGATGTAGCAATCGCCGCCGCCGCTTTGCAGTTGCACGTTGCCGATACGTTTGCGCTCTGCGCGACCCAGTATGAAGGCCGTAAAGATCACCCACAGGGCACCGCCGATCATGGTCGGCAGCAACGGCACGAAGTATTCACCGGCATCCAGGCCCAGCGCGGCAATAGCCCGTGTCGCGGGGCCGCCCCAGGGCGTCATGCCACTCATGATGCTCAGCGACAGCATGGAGATGGTCGCGAGGATCATCGGGTTCATGCCGATACGTTTATACAGCGGCAGCATCGCTGCGCAGGTGATCATGTAGGTCGTTGTGCCGTCGCCATCGAGAGCCACCAGCAACGACAGTAAGGCAGTGCCTACCGCGATCTTCATCGGGTCGCCATTGACCCGCTTCAGGATTTTGCGGATCAGCGGGTCGAACAAGCCTGCGTCGATCATCAGGCCGAAGAACAGGATGGCAAACAACAGCAGTGCGGCAGACGGTGCGACCATTTTCAGGCCGTCTAGCATCATCTTGCCGGTGGTGCCGCCAAAGCCACCTATGACCGCGAAGACAATAGGCACCACAGTGAGTGCGACGATCGGCGACAAGCGTTTCGTCATGATGAGGAAGGTGAATACGACCACCATGGCCAAGCCAAGGAAAGCGAGCATAGAACGATTCTCTTGTTGTTATCGTAAAAATGGCTGACGCCGAGGCGCACGAGCCCTGACCCGCCGGGCGGCACAACGGCGCCTGGCGGGGAGGGGGGTCAGTCAAGTCAGGGGGGAGGTGTTATCCGGTTTTCTCTAGGCGCGTTTGGCGACCTTCAAGTCTTTCCAGGCGTTTCCTGGTGCCTCGGAAGATTTTGCGTCGAGCATCCGGTTCAGCGTTTCGCGGTGGCAGGCATTTTCAGACATCGAAATCACTACCGTTGCTACAGCGTTACTGGCCAGGCTGGTCAGGGCGCGCGCTTCAGACATGAAGCGGTCAACGCCGATCAGCAATGCCAGGCCGGCCAATGGGATGTCGTGAATGACCGTCAGGGTCGAGGCAAGCGCCACGAACCCGCTGCCAGTAACGCCGGCGGCACCTTTGGAGGACAACAGCATGATCGCCAACATGGTGATGATTTGCGTCAGGCTCAGGTCGATGTTGCAGGCCTGGGCAATGAAAATCGCCGCCAACGAGAGGTAGATGGCCGTGCCGTCCAGGTTGAACGAGTAGCCGGTGGGCAGTACCAGGCCCACGACGCCTTTTTTGCAACCCAGTGCTTCGAGTTTCTCCAGCATGCGCGGCATCACAGGTTCCGTGGAAGAGGTGCCGAGTACCACCAGGAACTCTTCCCGAAAGTAGCGCAGCAGTTTCCACAGACTGAAGCCGTTGGCGCGGCAAATGCTACCCAGTACCACGAAGACGAAAAAGCCGCAGGCGATGTACAAGGTCATGATCAACTTCGCCAGCGAACCCAGCGAGGTGATGCCGTACTGGCCGACAGTGAACGCCAAGGCCCCAAAAGCGCCGACCGGTGCAAAACGCATCAGGTAAGAAAAGATCTTGAAGACCATTTGCGAGGCGGATTCGAGCACGTCGAGTACCGGTTTGCCACGCTCGCCCAGCGACGACAAGGCAAAGCCGGACAACACCGCAATAAACAGCACCGGCAACACCTCACCTTTACTGAAGGCGCCGATAAAAGTCTCGGGAATGATGTGCATGAAAAACTCCACAACCCCAAGCTTTGCGGCCGACTCCGTGTATTGGGCCAATCCTTTAGTGCTCAACTGGGTGGGATCAATGTTCATGCCGGCGCCCGGCTGGAACACGTACACCGCGACCAGGCCAATCAATAGGCTGATCACCGTCAGGACGAAGAACAGCAGCATGGTTTTGCCGAGCAGGCGTCCGAGCGAGCGTTTGTCGCTCATCCCGGCGATGCCGGTGACGATGGTGCAGAACACCACGGGGGCAATCATCATCTTGATAAGTTTGATGAACGCGTCACCCAGCGGTTTGAGTGCAATGGCCTGCTGGGCCCAGAAATGCCCGACGACGATGCCGAGCACCACGGCGCAGAGAATCTGGAAGTAGAGCGATTTAACAACTTTCATGGCATCACCCATTTTTAGAATTGTGCGGATGCAAAAATGCCAACGACCGCCGGAATTATCCGGCGAGGCGCTGAGAGTCAGTGGCGTAGACGTAACCGGAAAAAAGCCTGCGCGCGGTGCGTACGACGGACGCTTGAATTGTCTCACCGTTGACGCCGGTGTAGGACAATACGACATCAATTCCGCCGCTCGGGTGTTCGATACGCACCGCTTCAAGGCGCGGCGTACTGATCCCGCCGAGCATCTGCGCGACGATGCTGCCCTCTATCACGCACGCGGTCGCTAAACCAATCGAGCCCGTAATGGCCAGCGCGCGGTGGCAGCTGTGTGGCATGAAATAGCGAACCTGAATCGTACCGCCGGCTTTCGCAGGCGACACCAGGACCGGCTTGGGAATTACCTTGTTGCTGACATCGCCTAAGCCCATGGCCAAGCCGGCCTGAAGCCGCAGTGTCTCAAGGCGTCGCAGGAAGTCTTTATCAGCGTCCAGTTCCGCAGGGGTCTCATCGCCACGCTTGCCCAGTTGGCTGGCCTCGACGAGCACCATGGGCATCGCCATGTCGATACAGGTCACCGCAATGCCGTCGATGACGTCTTGCGTGTTGCCGGTGGGAAAGAGTTTGCCAGTCTTGCTGCCGGCTGCATCCAGGAAGGTCAATTGCACCGGCGCTGCGGTACCGGGCACGCCATCAATGGCGGTATCACCCTCATAACTGACTTTGCCATTCGGTGTGTACACCTCGGAATGGATGAACGTCCCAGTGTTTACGTTGCGAATACGCACACGAGTGCGCTCTTGGGTGGCTTTGACCAGGCCCTGTTCGATGGCGAACGGGCCAACCGCGCACAGCATGTTGCCGCAGTTGGGTGCGCTGTCGACCCGGCGTTGTGAAACCATCACTTGAACGAACAAGTAATCAACGTCCGCATCCGGGTGCAGCGAAGGGCTGACAATCGCAACCTTGCTGGTTTGCGGATTGCCACCGCCAATTCCGTCGATCTCCAGTTCATGGCCGGAGCCCATCAGGTTGAGTAGCAGTTCGTCACGGGCCTCAACGGCTGCGGGCAAGTCCCAGTCGAGAAAAACCGGACCTTTTGAGGTACCACCACGCATCAGCACACAGGGAATTCTTTGCATGACACTGACTCTTGTTGATCAATCGGTGTAATTGATGTTCTTGGAGCAAGAGTCTCAAGCTTTAAAAAATGTTTCAAATGCAAAAATTGAAGCGATTATTGCGTTTTGCGAATGATAAATTTACGCTGAATTTCTTTTTGACGCCTTCTGCTGACGAGATAAGACATGGAATATGAGCTAAACGATATCCGATCATTCGTGAAAATCGCCGAACTTGGGAGCTTTCACGAAGCAGCTGATGCCTTGCACCTGTCTCAACCCGCACTCAGTCGGCGGATAAAAAAGCTGGAAGAGGGGTTGGGCACCGCATTGCTTGATCGCACCACGCGCAAGGTCAGCCTCACGAGCGTCGGCCGTGACTTTCTTCCAAAGGCACGTCGGTTGCTGGA
Source organism: Pseudomonas sivasensis (assembly GCF_052938085.1). Taxonomy (NCBI): domain Bacteria; kingdom Pseudomonadati; phylum Pseudomonadota; class Gammaproteobacteria; order Pseudomonadales; family Pseudomonadaceae; genus Pseudomonas; species Pseudomonas sivasensis. The sequence continues at coordinate 4,210,817 of NZ_CP176442.1, read as the reverse complement.
CGACTTCGATGAGTCGATTCTCAATATCCGTGAATTGGCCGAACGCCAGATTGGCCGTGTCACCCTGGCGTGCATCCCTACTGCCGCATTCTATTTTTTGCCCTCAGTGATCCGCCTGTATAACGAGCGCTATCCAAAAATCCGCATCCGTCTACTGGATTTGAGTGCCAATGAGGGGCTTGAAGCGGTACTGCGCGGGGAAGCCGACTTCGGTATCAATATGATGAGTGGGCAGCACCCGGACATTGAGTTCGTCCCATTGGTCAGCGAACCTTTTGTATTGGCGTGCCGGCGTGATCATGAATTGGCCGGACGCAGTTCGGTCACCTGGTCTGAATTGAGCGATTACCGTCTTATCGGGGTAGGGCGCCTGAGCGGTAACCGGATGCTGCTCGATCACGCGTTGTCTGGCTTGAGTTGGCGGCCGCAATGGTTCTACGAAGTCCAGCACCTCTCTACTTCGCTGGGGCTGGTGGAGGCTGGGCTGGGGGTTTCGGCGATGCCGAGCCTGGCCATGCCGGCGGAAGATCATCCCACTTTGGTCAGCGTCCCGTTGATCGAGCCAGTGGTAAACCGCTCATTGGGCCTGGTCTACCGCCGCGGGGCATCGCTCTCGCCGGCAGCGGAAAAATTCGTCTCAATACTGCTTGAGCAGTGGCCGCAATGAGCCATACGGCGAGTATTTTTTCTCAAACACGACGCGGCTCGCCCTCGGCAATCTTGCGCATCAGGCTCAGGTAGCGACTCGCTGCCAGCCCCAGGGGGCGGTTCTTTACCCAGATGATATCGACCCATAACCGCATCTGACTTGGCATGTAGTCAAACACCACCTCCGTCAATGCACCCGAAGTGATTAAGGGTTGTACCAGCGGCTGTGGAAGATAAGCCCAGCCCAATCCTTGCTGCACCAGGTCCAGCGTTGCCAGGTAATTGTCGCTGTGCCAAATGCGCCGTGACAGCACAACACGTGGATCAGAGTCGGTAGGTCCTCCAGTGGCCACGATGATCTGCCGAACGTTGACCAGTTGCTCTTCACTTAAGGGGCTTTTCTTGCCGGCGGCGGCAGGATGATCAGGAGAGGCAACGGCCACCAGCAACTGGCTTCCCGCCTCAAGAAACGTCTCGCGCTCGTCGAGCCCTGGTCGTTCAAATCCAAGTGCCAATTGCACACGTCCCTCATGGAGCATGCGCATCGCTTCCGGATGGGACGCGGAGCGAATCTCGATTTCAAGCGTGGGGAACTCGCTGGCGATAATGGACAGCGGACGATTCCATACGCCTGTTTGCAACTCCGGCGCCATCGCAAGGACCAGGCGCTCCTCCAACCCTTGATGAAGCTGGAGAGCATGGGCGTCCAGCAGGTTTAGCTGGCTGGCGACCTGTCGTGCCTGGGGCTCAAGTGCTTTGGCGGCGGCCGTAGGAATGGCTTTGCGGGTTGATCGGTCAAAAAGCAATAAATCCAGCTCTGCTTCAAGCTGCGACACCGCCATGTTGATGGCCGAGGGTACCCGGCCCAATTTGCGTGCGGCGGCAGAAAAGGAGCCGCTGTCGACAACCGCAAGGAAAACTTTCAGTGACTCACTGGTAAACGCCATGGTGGTTGTCAGATTTTCTGATGATGATCGTCTTTATTTATCAGATTTATTAGCCTAATTTCCACTTCCATTACAAATTAAGTACGTGGGGAACACCATGTTAAATACTGATTTGAGGGGGCAAGTGGCACTTATCAGTGGTGCCGGAAGTGAAGCGGGTATTGGTATGGCGATCGCACGCAGGCTGGGTGCAGCGGGCGCGAGATTGATCATCACCGCTAGCAGCAACCGCATCGAGGATCGAGTTAAAGAGTTACTCGCAGAAGGGTTTGAAGTTGAAGGCCGGGCAACTGACCTCACCGATGAACGTCAGGTGCGTGAATTCGGCCTATGGGCCGCGTCAGTCTGGGGGTGGGTCGATATTCTGGTGAACAATGCCGGTATGGCCATGCAAGGAAGCCCTGAAGTTTTCTCGGAATTGGCAACGATGGAACTGCATGAGTGGAATCTTTCACTGGCCAGAAACGTAACGACCGCTTTTCTTCTGACACGGGCCGTTTTGCCCGGTATGAGGGCGAGAAGTTACGGGCGCATTGTCAATATCAGTTCCACCACGGGCACCCGAGGGAGCAATCCGGGGGAAGCCGCTTATAGCGCCGCCACGGCAGCGATGGTGGGCATGAACATGGGGCTTGCGCTTGAAGTCGCCAAGCAGGGGATTACCGTCAACAGCGTGGCCCCCGGCTGGATCACCACGGGCTCAACCACGCCCGTTGAAGCCGAGGCGGGGCGCTTCACCCCGATTGGGCGCGCAGGCAGCCCCCGCGAAGTGGCGGCGGCGGTTGCATTTCTGGCATCGCCTGACGCCAGTTACATCACTGGGGAAGTCCTCGTAGTGGATGGCGGTAACTGTCTGGTCGAGAACAAAGCCCCTCACGGCGATTATTAAGTTTGAATACGCTCCAGCGCGCTCAATCCACGATATTGGGCGGGGGGCTATAACCGAGATTTATAAAAGCGCGATGTATCAAAGAACCGTTGAGTTCTTTGAGCTGTATCCGGCTGTCATTCAGCAACGGACTTTTAATTAAGTTGATAATTAACATAGGGTATTGATCATGTCGAAAAGTGGAATTAGTGAATCAGCGATTGCTGCTTTTACCGCCTCCGAGCGTGCCCGGTTTATAGAAAACAACCCAACTTCACTGGCGCTGGCCGAGCGCGCCAAGGCGAGTCTGTTCAACGGTGTGCCCATGCACTGGATGAGCGACTGGTCGATGCCTTCGCCGCTCTTCGTACAGCGTGCAAAAGGGGCGCGCTTCACCGACGTTGACGGGCATGAATACATAGACTTTTGCCTTGGCGACACCGGCACGATGTTTGGCCATTCACCTGATCCTATTGTCCGCGCCATAACCGAGCAGGCGAATAATGGCTTGACCACGATGCTGCCCGGCGAAGACGCGGTGGTCTGCGGCGAGTTGCTGGCTCGGCGATTCAAGCTGCCTTACTGGCAAGTGACCGCCAATGCGACTGACGCCAACCGGTATGTGCTGCGCTGGGCGCGCGCGATCACCCAGCGCAACGTCTTGCTGGTGTTCGATGGCTGCTACCACGGCACCGTGGATGACGTGATGGTGCGCTACCGCGACGGCAAAACAGTGCACCGTTCAGGTCTTGTGGGCCAAGCCTACGACTTGAGCCAATACAGTCGATCCATCCCCTTCAACGATGTCGCCGCACTGGAGGCGGCGTTAGCCCAGGGCGATGTGTGCGCGCTGATGTGCGAGCCGGCGATGACGAACATTGGCATGGTCCTGCCGGATCCGGAGTTCATGCAAAAGTGCCGAGAGCTGACCCTTAAATATGGCAGCCTGTTGGTCATTGATGAGACCCACACTATTTCCACCGGCCTCGGTGGATGCACTCGCCAGTGGGATTTGAAACCCGACTTTTTCGTGGTGGGTAAACCCATTGCAGGTGGCGTTCCTTGCGCGGTGTTTGGCGTTAGCGAACCAGTCGCCTCGGCTATGCGCGACGTCCAGAAGACCATCAGCGAGGAGAGCGGCGGGCATGGCCACAGTGGCATGGGAACGACGCTGTCCGCCAATGCCCTGGCGATGCGTTGCATGCGCGTCAGTCTTGAAGAGGTCATGACAGAGTCTGCATACGAGCACATGTTGCCCCTGGCCTCAAGGCTGGCCCAGGGATTTCGAGAGTTGTTCAAGCGGCACCAACTGAACTGGTCTGTCACAGAGTTGGGCGCGCGTTGTGAGTTTCAATTCTGTGCTACCTCGCCAAGAACAGGCGCGCAAGCCGAGGCGGCTTTTCATGACAGCCTTCAAATGGCGCTGCATCTTTATCTCATCAACCGCGGAATCCTGATCACGCCTTTTCACAACATGACCCTGTGCTGTCCGCAAACAAGTGATGCGGATATCGACAGGCTGATCGCTGAGTTGGATAACGCGCTGACCACCCTGCTTGCCCTACCCGGCGCGCGGGTTATCGCTTCATAACTGCACGTCTGAAAACGCCATTGTTCTTAAATACTGCCAGTCGCTTGAATAAGCGCTAAGAGGTTTGACATGCAATTTGCGGATAAAAAAGAGGCCGTAGATTATCTGGCCGCCCACCCTGAAGTGCTGAGCATCGAGTTGTTCCTTATCGACGCGAATGGCGTTCCACGGGGCAAATTGTTGCATCGCGACGAACTGCTGGCGATCTACGAAAATGGTCGGCCATTGCCAAGTTCCATTCTCGCCTTGACCGTGCAGGGTGAAGACGTAGAAGACACAGGCTTGGTCTGGGATGTTGCTGACGCCGATTGTTGGACGTACCCCTTGGCGGGAAGCCTGACCTTGCAACCCTGGCGTACCAACCCCACCGGTCAAGTGCAGGTGAGCATGCACCCGACCCAAGGTATTCCCGCCGCACCGGCGGACCCGCGCCACGTACTGGTGAACACCATTGAGCGGCTGAAAGCCGATGGATTCCATCCGGTCATGGCCGTTGAGTTGGAGTTCTACCTGCTGGACCGACAACGCGACGTCAACGGTCGGCCGCAGCCGGCGTTGCAGACCAATGGCGTACGCCCTGTTGCTCCACAGGTCTATGGCGTGTACGAGCTGGAGCAACTTCAACCGTTTCTTGATGACCTCTACGCGGCGTGCGCGCTGCAGGGGTTGCCGGTACGTACGGCGATATCCGAGTACGCGCCAGGCCAGGTCGAGTTGACGCTGGAGCATCGTTTCGACGCACTCCAGGCCATTGATGAAGGCGTACGTTACAAACGCCTGGTCAAGGGGGTGGCCAACAAACATGGTCTGCAAGCGTGCTTCATGGCCAAGCCATTCAGCGATCAGGCCGGAAGCGGTATGCACCTGCACGTCAGCCTGGCCGACGAGCACGGGAATAACCTGTATGCGAGCGAAGACCCACAGGGTACGCCACTGTTGCGGCACTCCATCGGCGGGATGATGGAGACCTTGTTTGACGCGCTGGCGATATTTTGCCCCCATGCCAATTCCTATCGACGCTTCCAGACCGGTAGTTACGCGCCGCTGGCTAAAAGTTGGGGCGTCAACAACCGTACGGTGTCGTTCCGCGTGCCCGGCGGCCCTGCCATCAGTCGGCACATCGAACACCGCATTTGCGGTGCCGATGCCAACCCCTATCTCGCCGCTGCCGCGTTACTGGCGGGCATTCACCACGGCATCACTCATCAAAGCGATCCCGGCGCGGCGATTGTGGGGAATGGCTATGAACAGGCGACCGATTTTCTACCCACCGACTGGCTGACAGCGTTGCAGGCACTGCAACGCTCAACCTGGGCACGTGAGGCACTGGGCGCTGAATTCCTGAAGGTGTTCCTGGCGATCAAGTGGCGCGAGTTCCGTCAATTCAATGCTGAAGTCGGAGAGCAGGACTGGCGCTGGTACCTCACTCACGCATGAATATCGACCCGTCAGGACGCCTTGAAACGGACCGCTGAGGCTACCTGACCTTTTTCTTGCGTGGCTGGCGCGTGGCCAAGTGTTCGAAGCAAAAAGAGGCAGTGCCGAACACGGCGATTATGGTCAGCACGATCATGCCTAGGGTTGAGTTTTCCACGATGGGCGTCCTACGTGATGGAGTAGGCGTCCACGGTAGAGTTACGGCGAAAGCGCCTCAATAGACGCGACGCAATCCTTACGACGCCGGGCCCATTATTACGCTCTCTTTACGGTGCGTTGCGGCTGTGGCGGTAATCGCTGACGGCCTCGTACACCGCCTTGCGCAAGCGGTTGATACCACCGATGGGGCGGTGTTCTTCCACGCCGAACCACGGGTTGAATGACTGGTTGTCACACGCCAGGTTCAGTTCAGGTGTATCGAAATCCTGAGCCGGGATTCGCACCTTGGCCACGCTCTCGTAGGGCGCATCGCTTTCTTTCCACTCGATGCTGGTGTCTTCGATCGGCATGAATTTCTGCGGGTTCTGCCGCTGGATCTGCAGCACGAAACACGCCGGCACGCGGTCCGTGGACAACTGCTGGCTCAGGGCGCTGCGCAGGAAGTTCGGCAGGTCCTGGTTCTGTTTGGGCAGGACGTATTCCGGGCAGCTCTGCGGATCGGGCGCGACGCGGAACTTGGCATTCGCCGCGCCGAACTTGTAGGGCGATACCGAGAAATACGTAGTTTGCGTCGGGCTTGCCGGGGCCGGTGCCAGGGTTGCCAGGGCGATAAATAGATGACGCACCTGCCAAGTGCGTGGGTCAGCCTTGGGGAAGAACGCCAAGACTTTTTTGCCATCGGCCTGGGCACCGATGTTCTGCGCGTATTCCGCCACATCGCTGACAAAGAAGTTCGGATGGCTAAACATCACGAAGTCCTGTTCCGTGCGGGTCTGCTGGTCGGCCAGCAGTTGTTTGCCCGGCACGTCCAACAGCTTGAGCGCCATGCCCCGGGCATCGCGAATGCTGTCGAACTGCGGGTAGGCGTTGCCGTTGGATAACCGCATCATGGCCTGCCAGGTCTTGCCCGGTTCGGCGAATACACCCTGGCGTAATGCCGGGTCGAGATCCGCCAGTACGCTGACTTCGGCCTTCACGCAGCCGTGGGCCTTGGCATGGGCATCGCGCAGGTAGCGCGTGCCTTCGCGGTGCTGGTCAACGATGCGCACCGCCGTCTGGATGATGCCCTGAGTCATCGCGGCTTCACCTGCCGGGACGTGTTCATCCGGCGACACCGGCCCGCTGTGCTGCCAGGCATACCAGGCGGTAGCGGCCAGCCAGCCAAGCAAGCCCAGTCCGACCAGCCACAACAGGGTCTTGCCGAGAAACCTACCAATGCGCAGCCACAGGCGGGCGAGCAGGGACGGTTGGTCGTATCGAGATCGAATCATCATGGCAATTGTTGCTCCAGCGGGCCGCCCAGCACTTTGAGGTATTCCAGCAGCGCCCAGCGTTCCTGCGGCTGCAGGCCACGGCCGATGACGCCTTTGCCACGAGCGCCTGCACGGAATTCGTGGCCGCTGTTGTGGTTGCCGGTAATTTTGGTATCGAACAGAAAAGCATTCTTGAACGCCGCAGTCTCGAAGCCGAGATGGCGAGGGTCGTAGTCGAAGGTGCCTTTATAGAACGTGGTGCTGCGCTCGTCCTGGGGCGAGAGCAATTGGTAGATCGTCGGCACCGAACCGTTATGCAGGAATGGCGGGGTGGCCCACACGCCCGCCAGTGGACGGGCCTTGTAGGCACGCAGCTCGCGCACGCCAATCGGAAGGCCAAAACCATCCAGGCGCGGGCGTTCGGCCGGTGTGACACCGGCGGCGCGGTAAGCGTGGTCTTCGACGAAGGCGGTGACATACGCCAGGCCCTTGGCCACGGACATTTTTTTCAGGTCCAGGGGTTCGGTTGGCGTCGGGTGCAGTTGGACATTCAGCTTGGATAGCTCCGCAGGGTCCCATTGCAGGGCGCTTAGGTCATAGCGCTGGTCTGCGATGTTGGTGGCGGTGCCGGGGTCGGTACCGATGTAGTCCACCGGCAGCATTTTCAGTGTCTGCACAGGGCGGCCACCTTCCTGGCTGACGGTGGGCACGTGGCAGCCGGCGCAGTTCTCGGCGAACAGCGCGCGGCCCTGAGCGGCTAGGGGCTTGTCGATAGGCCCGAACAATTCTTCGGGCCAGGTGGGCGGTTTGAGGCGTTGCAGGGTTTCTTCGATCAGGTGGAGGTCGCGCACTCGTACGCTGGACGGGTAACGCGCATCGCCTTGAAGCGGTTGGCCAGCGCCATCGAAAAACGTCAGGGTCGCCCCCACACCGAGCGCTTCGCCGATATTCCGTGCCATCGGTTGCTGGGCCGAGCCGTTCCATTGCACCCAATCGAAGGTCCAGATATCCCACAGCTGTGGGTAGTCCACAGGTGCGTTGGCGACGCGATAATTTTCCGGGGATATGGCATCGCCGAAGCTGGCATTGGCAATGCGGCCAAACGCGTCGGTACGGCCCGGCCCTTCTTCGGTGGGGTAGAGGCCGCGGTGTGTATCGTTCCAGGCGACTTTTAGGAACTTGTTCAGCGACTGCTTGAAGTCCTGGCGCAGTTGGCTGTGTTCGGCGTCGTAACGATCACCCAGCACCTGACGGGCGAAGCGTTCGAATTTCCATGGGTTGTAATAAGTCGCTGCGAGGCTGGCGACCAAGGCCTGGCCAAAGCTGCCGCCGCGTAGTGTCGGCACGCTTGAAGGCAGCACATGCTGTGCCGAGCCGCCGTCAATCCGCAGGGCCTGACCCTTGAAGTGCAGCTCGCCGGTGTGGCAGGCGGCGCAGGTGATGTCCAAGTACTCAACGTTGCTGCCCGCGTTTTTATGTCGGGCAAAACCTACCGGCAGGTTGCCGGGGTTTTGCGCGGTGGGCACTTGCTTGGGATCCACAAGGAAACCGAAGCGCGCCAGGTACTCTGGCGTGGCAAAACGTCCCTCGGAGAACGGCAGCTCCAGGGCGGTGAACCAGTCGTAATGCAGGCCTTTTACCTGGGTGCCTTGGGGCGTGAAGTAATAGGTCTGGCGGTCGGCGGCGCTCCATTGATCCTGATAGTGCACCTGCTCCACGGGCACGTAGTTCGGTAGCTTGGGGTTAACGGTGTAATAGAGCACCACGGCCAGTGATAGGACCAGAATGGCGAATATCAGGAGTAAAACACGGGAAAAAATGCGCAAGATAACTATCCTTGTCGAGTTGTAGCGTTGTTATGCCACTACGCCATAAGTGCGGCAAGTGGCCATGAGCCTTATGAGAGGCGGTCCCGCGATCCGTCGCGGACGCCCATCATGAATGAAAATGCTTTTAAACACGTGAACTTATCGGAAGTTTCCTGCTCACATGCCGGTAGCCATTGGTCGTGGCCGCCTGATAAGCTCGCGACTTTATTCGAATGCCCTATTGGCGCATGAACAAGGAAATAGCATGAAACAGCATCGGTTGGCGGCGGCGGTGGCCCTGGTTAGCCTGGTACTTGCGGGTTGTGATTCGCAGACCAGCGTAGAGCTGAAAACCCCGGCGCAAAAAGCTTCCTACGGCATCGGCCTGAACATGGGCAAAAGCCTTGCTCAAGAAGGCATGGATGACCTGGATTCCAAAGCAGTAGCCCAGGGCATCGAAGATGCCGTTGGCAAGAAAGAGCAGAAGCTCAAAGACGACGAACTGGTTGAAGCGTTCGCCGCACTGCAAAAACGTGCTGAAGAACGCATGACCAAAATGAGCGAAGAGTCGGCAACCGCCGGCAAGAAATTCCTCGAAGACAACGCCAAGAAAGACGGCGTCGTCACCACCGCTTCCGGTCTGCAGTACAAGATCATCAAGAAAGCTGACGGCGCACAGCCTAAGCCGACTGACGTGGTGACTGTTCACTACACCGGTAAACTCACCAACGGCACCACCTTTGACAGCTCCGTGGATCGCGGCAGCCCGATTGACCTGCCGGTCAGCGGCGTGATCCCAGGTTGGGTCGAAGGCCTGCAACTGATGCACGTCGGCGAGAAGGTCGAGTTGTACATCCCGTCCGACCTGGCCTACGGCGCCCAGAGCCCAAGCCCGGCGATTCCAGCCAACTCCGTGCTGGTATTCGACCTGGAACTGCTGGCCATCAAGGACCCAGCCAAGGCTGAAGCTCCTGACGCACCAGCCGCCAAGAAGTAATAGGCGCCTGAACACACAACGCCCCGTCTCGACGGGGCGTTGTTGTTTCTGAAGCACTTACATTGCGGTTTGGGCAAATCCAAACGAACATCCCTGGTCAGTGGCAGTCTGATATAAGGCTAAGGCACCACTAGCCGCACACAACCGCCAAGTCAATGAAATCTTGGGTTTTTTTGATGTGCGCAAAAAACGCCCGATCTGACTGAAAGCCTTTTAAACCGTGGCTTTCAGCCAGTAAAACAGGCTCTGTTCACAAGGTTATCCACAATTTGTGTGGATAACCTTTCTGTTTGATGGAACTGGAGTGACAGATGAAACCACCCTTCAATTTCACCCGTTTCCTACCCATGGCTGCACGCTTGCTGGGCCGTGGGCGCCTGCCGACCCTGCTGTTCGCGGTGGCCGCCAAGGGGTCAAGCCAGGGCAATCGCCTGGGCAAGCTCAAGGATGATTTCAAACTGCTCCAGGCCCTGTGCCTCGCGTACTGGCGGGGAGAGTATCGGGCGATCAGCCCCAAGGCGCTGATCTCGGTGGTAGCGGGGCTGATGTATTTCCTCAGCCCGATTGACGCGATTCCGGACTTTATCCCGATGTTCGGCGTGCTCGATGACATCGCCGTACTTGCGTGGGTCATGAAGACCCTGGAGGGCGAACTGAGCGCTTTTCGCGCCTGGCGTGACGCGCAGCGCCCGGAAAAGCTCGCGGTGGTTGAGCGTTTGCCAGCGACCCCGGCCTTGCTGGCCAAGGAAAACCCGCAAAAAAACGGATGAGGCAGCTATCCCCTGCGACCTTTGTGGCTGTTAGGATTACACTCCTAAGGAAAGAGCTTACTCAGTAAGTGCAGTTATCCTACGGGGCAGTCATGGATATTCAGATAATTTCACGCAATGGCGAACCCGAGTACGCGGTGTTGCCATGGGATCAGTACCAGGCGCTGCTAAAAGCTGCCGGTCAGCAACAGCCTTCACCGCCTCATTCTCCTACTGTCCAAGCCGCACCTGACCAGGACTTGCGCCCGCTCGCAGACCTGCGCGGTTTGCGTGAAACCAAGGGCCTGGCGATTGAAGTGCTGGCTCGCACCGTGGGCATCAGCCCGTCGTATCTCGGATTGATCGAAAGTGGTGAACGTCAGCCGGATGCCGCGATACGACGCAGCCTGGCCTGGGAATTAGGCGTTGCAGGTTGGAGGGATGAATCTTGAGCCTACGTATCAGCCGTCAGCATTGGGATGGGTTACTTAACGAACTGGACCAGGCGCGCCGCCAGCGCCATCTGTTGACTTACCGCGCGCTGCTGGAGCGCCTGCAGTTTCCGACGCCGGCGATGCAAACCCTGGCCGCTGCTCTGGAGCACCTAGCGGCACTGGACGCCAAGGCTGAGCAACCGTTGCGCAGCTCCCTGGTGATCAGCCAGGGCGCCAGCCGCCTGCCGCGTACCGGCTTCTTTGAATGCGTGGAGCGCCTCGGGCGCTTCAGCGGACCCTCCGATGGCGTGGCCGCGGCGTCCTGGCATGCCTCCGAAGTGGTGCGGGTGTTCGAATACGAGTATCCGGAGTCGGCCGAGGCCTAAAGCGTCTGGGGCAACATGTCCATGCTGTCGATCACATGGATGCTGTAACCAGCCACATCCTTGGCATGGTGCTTGGCCTGCGACGCCAATTCCGCCAACTGGCTGGCATCGAGTTGTCCACAGGCCTGTGGATACAAATGCACCACTCCAATCGACAACGACAGCAGCGCAAATTCCTGGCGCACGCCCTGACGGTTCAGCGCTACAAAGCAACCAGCGTCGAGATGCTCGGCGCGGTAGAAACGCCGGCATTGGGTATGGAAGTCATCCAGCAACTGGTTGAGCCGCTTGCGCCATTCCTGTGGCCCCAGCACCAGCAAAAAATCATCGCCGCCGATATGCCCGACGAAGTCGCGGCTGGGGTCGACCCGGTCGTTCAAGCACTGCGCCAGGCACAGCAACACCTCATCCCCACGCCCGTAGCCGTAGATGTCATTGAACGGTTTGAAGCTGTCGATATCCACGTAGCAGATCACTGACTCGCGCTGTTGCTGCAACAGCCGTGTCAGGCACTGCTGGATCGGTACATTGCCGGGCAGCAGCGTCAGCGGGTTAGCGTAGCGGGCCTGTTGGATTTTCAACTCGGTGATCAGCTTAAGCACATCGATCACTCGGCCCAGGCCCAGGTAATCGCCATTGAGCGTGATGATGAAGTCTTCCTCGATACGTTGCCTTGCGCGGCTGGTCAGCAAGCGGCTGACCTGCTGCAGTGACTGGCTCAGCTCCACCGCCAGAAAGTCAGCGCTCATCAAGCGGCTGATGGGTTTGCGAGCGAACAGGTCAGTGGCAAACGGCTTGAGCAGCGCGTCGGACAGCGAATGCCGATGGACGATGCCAACGGGGTGCCCACGCTCATCCAGCACCGCCAGGGAGTTGAGGTTGGCCTGGCGGCGGAATGCTTCCAGCACCTTGGCCGTGGCGGTGCTTTGATCCACTGCCGGTTGCTCATTGAGCAGGGCGCTGAGGTCGCTGCCTTCGTCGTTGAGCGTCACCGTGGTCTGGTCCGGTTTGGGCAACATCAGCCGTGCTTCTTGTGGCGGTTGTTCCTGTGGACGGCAGAGCAGGTAGCCCTGCACCAGATCGACGCCCATCTCAGTCAACACCGCCAGCTCTTCCGGCAATTCAATACCTTCGGCGATGACCTGGGCACGGGAGGCCCTGGCGATTTGCAGGATCGAACCGACAAACTCGCGCTTGAGCGCATCCTGATGAATGCCGTCGATGAAGTGCCGGTCGATTTTCACGTAGTCCGGACGCAACTCCGACCATAAGCGCAGGCTGGAATAGCCGGCACCCAGATCATCCAAGGCAATTGAAAAGCCCATGTTGCGGTAATGGTGCAGGGCGGTTTGCAGCAGGTCGAAATCGTCGGTGGGGGTTTGCTCGGTGAGTTCGATCACCACTTGGCTCGGCGGAATGCCGAAGTCGCGCAGCAGTTGCAGGGTGCGTCCCGGTTGGTGCGCCGTTTCCATCAAGGATTCCGGCGAGATATTCAGGAACAGCTTGCCTGGAAGCTTTTGATCGCTGAAGCGTCGGCACGCGCTTTCGCGGCATGCCATTTCCAATTCGCTGAGGCGCCCGGTTTGCCTGGCCACCGAGAAAAGCGCAACGGGGGAGTGCAGAGGGCTGTTGGACGGGCCACGACTAAGGGCTTCGTATCCGAGGATGCGCCGTTCGGACAGGCAGATGATCGGTTGGAACAGGCTGTGCAAACTGCGTTGAGCCAGGATAGAGCCCAATGCATTCAGCTGTTCGGTCATGGTCATGGTGATCTCGATCGAAAAAAAAGGACCGCAGGCGATAAGCCTGCGGTCCTTCATTTCACGACAGAATGATGTCTATATGATGACACTCTGGGGAGCGATCACATTAAATCGCCATCATTTACTGCTTGGCTACCTGCTTGGTGATTTTCAGGTAGTCCAGCAGGATCCGGCCTGTCTCGGCCAGGTACGCATCGTCTTCCGGCTTGGTTTTATCCGCTTCGGTCGGCAGCGCGTCTTCGTCTTCTTTCTTCAGCTCCTTGAGTGGTTCTTCGCCCTTGGCCTTGCGGCGGACGTTCTCCAGCACAAGCTGCTTGTTTTCGATATCGCTGTGCTGCGCGCGACGGTCCACTTCATTGAGGCTGACGGTTTTTTCTTCCATCAACTTCTTGGCCAGGGCCAGCTTGTCGCGAATAAACACGAACTCTGCATCCATGGCGGAGCGGGTATCGTGGTCAGCTTTCAACTGTGCCAGGAACGGCTTGAATGGATCCGTAGCAGGCTTGATCGCTGGCCGGATGGTGTCCCACGGCATGGCTTCCGGCAGAGCGCTTTCGCCGATTTCCTTGGTGTCGATGATCGACGGGAAATCGATGTCCGGCAGCACGCCCTGATGCTGGGTGCTCTGCCCGGAAACCCGGTAGAACTTGGCCAACGTCAGCTTGAGCTCGCCATGGTTCAGCGGCTGGATCGTCTGCACGGTGCCTTTGCCGAAGGTCTGGCCGCCGATGATCAACGCGCGGTGATAGTCCTGCATGGCGCCGGCGAAAATTTCCGAGGCCGAGGCGGAGAGGCGGTTGACCAGCAGCGCCATCGGGCCTTTGTAGAAGGCGCCCGGGTTCTCGTCTTCAAGCACGTCCACACGGCCGTCAGCGTTGCGCACCAACACGGTCGGACCTTTGTCGATAAACAGGCTGGTCAGCTCGGTGGCTTCCTGCAGGGAGCCGCCGCCGTTGTTGCGCAGGTCGATGACCACGCCGTCGACTTTTTCCTTCTGCAGTTCAGTCAGGATTTTCTTCACGTCGCGAGTGGTGGACTTGTAGTCCGGGTCGCCAGCGCGGAAGGCCTTGAAGTCCAGGTAGAAGGCCGGGATTTCAATCACGCCCAGTTTGTAGTCCTTGCCATCCTGCTTGAGGTTGAGGACTTTCTTCTGCACCGCCTGGTCTTCGAGCTTCACCGCTTCACGGGTGATGGACACGATCTTGCTGGTCTGGTCGTTTGGCGCATTGGTGTGCGGAATCACTTCCAGGCGCACCACGCTGCCTTTCGGCCCACGGATCAGCTTGACCACTTCGTCCAGGCGCCAGCCGACCACATCGACCATCTCTTTGTCGGCCTGGGCCACACCGATGATCTTGTCCGCCGGAGCGACCTGCTTGGTCTTGTCTGCCGGACCGGCCGGCACCAGACGCACGATCTTCACTTGGTCATTGTCGCTTTGCAGGACGGCACCAATGCCTTCCAACGACAGACTCATATTGATATCGAAATTTTCCGCGTTATCTGGCGACAGATAATTGGTGTGTGGGTCGTAGGACATCGCGAAGGTGTTGATGTATGCCTGGAAGATATCTTCTGCACGGGTCTGATCCAGACGCGCCAACTGATTCTTGTAGCGCTTGGTCAACAGCTCCTGAATGGCCTTGGGCTCTTTGCCGGCGATCTTCAGGCGCAGCACTTCGTCCTTGACGCGTTTGCGCCACAGGTCATCGAGGGCGGCGGTGCTGGTCAGCCAAGGGGCGTCCTTGCGATCCACCAGAAGGGTTTCCTTCTGGGTGAAGTCGAGCTTGTCGACGCCTTTGTTCAGCTCAGCCAAGGCGAAATCCAGACGCGCTTTGACGCGGTCCAGGTAGCGCTTGTAGATGGTGAAGCCGGGCTGCAGGTCGCCGCTCTTGAGGAAATCGTCGAACTGGCTCTTCCACTTGTCGAACTCAGCGATATCGCTGGCCAGGAAGTAACTGCGCGACGGATCCAGCAGCTTGAGGTAGCTGTCGTAGATGATCACCGAGCGAGCGTCGTCCAGCGGCGGCTTGCTGTAGTGATGGCGCTTAAGCAACTCGACCACGTTAAGGCTGGCAATCACCTCATCGCGATCCGGTTGAAGGTTGTCCCAGCTGTTGGCTGCGAACGTATTGGTCGACATCGACGCGAAGCCGAGACCAATGAAAAGAGCGAGGGCGGTGCTGGGGAACAGATGCTTCATGCTGATTCGACGCGGGGGCAATTGATAACGCATATTAGGCCGTCTTTGAAGTTGCCGGTTCCATAGGGGCCGGTCGCATAATGCAAAAAGCCCGCGCTACTGCTACGGGCTCAGTCCAGACTCACTATGGAGGCACTGTGAAAGCATTGCAAGGCGTTGAAGGTCATGTGGAGTGGTTGGACGAACCAAGTCCTACATGTGACGTAGGCCAAGTTCGCATTCGCGTGGCGGCTGCGGGTCTTAATCGCGCCGATTTATTACAGCGTGCCGGGCTCTATCCGCCACCTCCTGGCGCCAGCTCTGTGCTGGGCCTGGAATGTTCCGGGGTGATCAGCGAAGTGGGGCCTGGTTCCTCGTGGCAAGTGGGGGATCGAGTCTGTGCGCTGCTCGCCGGTGGTGGCATGGCCGAAGAGGTGGTGGTAGATGCTCGCCATGTGCTGCCGGTGCCGGAAGGTCTGTCGTTGATTGAAGCGGCGGCCTTGCCTGAGGTGTACAGCACCGCATGGCTCAATCTGTTCCAACTGGCGGGCCTCAAGCCCGGTGAGAAAGTGCTGCTGCATGCCGGTGCCAGTGGCGTGGGCTCGGCGGCGATCCAACTGTGCAAGGCGTTTGGCAGCCCGTGCTGGGTCAGCGTCGGCTCGGCGCAACGCTTGGCCTACTGTGAAGACCTGGGCGCCCAGGGCGGCGTGGTACGTACCGATGGGATCGAAGGGCTGCGGGATTTCGGGCCGTTTGATGTGATCCTTGACCCGGTCGGCGGCAGCTATGCGGCGCTGGATCTGAAGCTGCTGGCGCTGGACGGCCGTTGGGTGTTGATCGGTTTGATGGGCGGTCGCGAGGCGCAGTTGGACCTGGCCCAAGTGCTGGGCAAGCGTATCCAGTTGTTGGGCTCGACCCTGCGCAGCCGTGACGATCAGTTCAAGGCAGACCTGTTCAGTGACTTGAGCCAGCATGTCTGGCCGTTGTTTGCCGAAGGGCGCTTGAGCCCGCAGTTGGCCAAGACCTTCCCAATCAAGGATGCCGAGGCGGCGTTTGCTGAGCTTGCGACTAACCAGATTTCAGGGAAGTTGGTGTTGGTGATCGACGAAAGCGTGACCTGACCTTGAATTGAAATGCGACCAAATGGGGAGGGGGCTTGCTCCCGATAACCGTGTGTCAGTGAAGAATATTTCATCTGACCCACCGGCATCGGGAGCAAGCCCCCTCCACATTCGCCTGATTGGATTTCAATTCAAGATAGGGCGTGTCAGATCCAATGGTGGATTGGCCAACCAGCCTTCTCTGCATGCTCGCGCAGCACCGGATCCGGGTTCACCACCTGCGGGTGATCCACCTTCAGCAGCAACGGCAGATCATTGCGCGAATCCGAATAGAAGTACGCGCCATCCAATGTCTCACGTTCCTGCTCCAGCCAATCCAGCAATCGCGTGATCTTGCCTTCGCGGTAGGTGAGTACACCCACGGTACGGCCGCTGTACACGCCATGGCTCATGTCCAGATCAATACCCAACACCTCATCAATACCGATTCGCGCCGCAATCGGTTTCACCAAATGCGTTGCCGATGCCGAAATCACCAAAATCCGGTCGCCATTCGCACGATGCCTGGCGATGGTCTTAGTGGCCTCGCTGTAGATCAGCGGTTCAATCACGTCCTCCACCCACGGCTCGACCAGGTGATCGATCTCTTCCGGGGTGCGGCCGATCATTGGCTCCAGGCTGAAGTCCATGAAGTCCTCCATGGCCAGTTCGCCGCGGCTGTAGGCGTCCATCAGTTCGTTGTTCCTGCGCATGAACGACTCGGGGTCGACCCATCCCAGGCGGCCCATCTGCTCGCTCCACAGGGTGGCGCAGTCGCCGTGGATCAGGGTGTCGTCCAGATCAAAAATTACCAATGCCATCCGTCACGCTCTCTTTGTAAATCGTTGCATCAGGCTACTTCACACAGCGCACTGGGGTCGATGGAAAGTGCCAGGCGTTGACCATCCGGGTGAAGATCGTCCGCCGAGCGGTTGAGCACATCGACGACCAGTTCCACGCCGCGCGCTTCGATGCGGTAGCGGATCACGTTGCCCAGCAGGCTGTGGCTGCGCACCAGTGCATCCAGTTCGCCGCTGCGGCTCAGTTCGATGGCTTCGGGGCGAATCGCGATGCGCCCACTGATCGGGCGTTGCAGCAATTGGCTGGCCTTGTCGGCGTCGAGCAGGTTGTAGTTGCCGATAAAACCGGCGGCGAACACGTCGACTGGCGCCGTGTAGAGGGTCTCGGCATCGCCGCTTTGCACGATCTTGCCCTGATTCATCAGGAAGATGCGGTCGGACATGGTCAGGGCTTCTTCCTGATCATGGGTCACGAAAATCGTGGTCAGCCCCAGTTCGCGCTGGATCTGGCGAATCTGCTCACGCAGGTGCTTGCGAATGCGTGCATCCAGCGCCGACAGCGGCTCATCCAGCAGCAGCAGGCGTGGGCGTGTCACCAGGGAGCGGGCGAGGGCCACGCGCTGGCACTGGCCGCCAGACATCTGGTGCGGGTAGCGCCCGGCCAGGTCTTTGAGCTCTACCAGTTGCAGTACTTCCTGCACGCGCTTGTGGCTGTCGTCGGCGTTGACCTTTTGCATGCGCAGACCGAAGGCGACGTTCTGTTCCACGGTCATGTTGGGGAACAGCGCGTAGCTCTGGAAGACCATGCCGATGTTTCTTTTCTGCGGGCTCAGCGGAACGATGTCCTGGCCATCGAGCAGAATTTTCCCACTGTCCACCGAGGTCAGACCGGCAATGCAGCGCAGCAGCGTGGACTTGCCGCACCCGGACGGGCCGAGCAGGGTGACGAACTCGCCTTTGGCAATTTCGCAGTTGATATCGCTAAACACGGGCGTACCGGAGTAGCCCTTTTGCAAGTGTTGGACGCTGACGAAGCTCATTGGCTTTTGTCCTTGTTCAAGATATTGGCGGCCCAGGTCAGCACCAGCACAAAGAAGAAATAGGAAATGACCACGGCACTGGTGAAGTGTCCGCTGCTGTTACGCATGTTGTTGAGGTACACCTGCAGGGTCTCGTAGCGGGTGCCCACCAGGATGTTGGCGAACACGAACTCGCCGAACAGGAACGAGAACGACAGCAGCAGCGCCACCATCAAGCCTTTGCGCAGGTTGGGCAGCACGACGAAGATCGCCGCTTGCCAAGTGCTGGCGCCCAGCAGTTGGGAGGCGTCCATCAGGTCGCGCAAGTTGATGGCTTGCAGGTTGTTGGTGATCGCCCGGTACATGAACGGCAGCGCCACGGTGAAGTAGCAGCCGATCAAGATCCATGGCGTGCCCACCATTGCCAACGGCCCGGAACCATAGAGTTGCAGCAGGCCCACCGATGACACCACTGGCGGCACCGCGAAGGGCAGCAGGATCAGGATGTTCATCAGCGCGTCGAGCTTGGGAAAGTGGTAATGCACCACGAACAGCAGCGGCAGAATGAGCACCACCGACAGGATCAACGCGCCTACGCACACTAGCAGCGACTGCCCGAAGGCCATCAGAAAGCGCGGGTCGCTCCAGAGCTGCACGTACCACTTCACGGTGAAGCCCGCCGGCAGGATGGTTGCCGACCAACTACTGGCAATCGAGTAAACGAACGTGCCCACCAACGGCAATACCAGGATCGCAAAGAGCAGGTACACCACCACGCGGTGGTAGAGGGAGGCCGGGCCGGCTTCAGCGCGAGACATGGTAGCTCCTCTTGAGCAGCAGTTGATGGACCACGGTGATCACGGTCATCAGCGCCACCAGCACAACGGCCAAGGCGCTGGCCATGTTCGGATCGAGGGACACATCGCCGGAGACCAGGCCCGCGATACGGATTGGCAGCACGTTGAAGTTGCCGGTGGTCAAGGCGTAGACCGTGGCGTAGGCGCCCAAGGCATTGGCGAGCAGGATCACGAAGGTGCCCAGCAGCGCAGGCGTCAGCACCGGCAAACCGATATGCCGCCAGAACTGCCAGCCATTCGCGCCGAGCAACGACGCGGACTCACGCCAGTCTTCACGCAGCGCATCGAAGGCCGGGTACAACAGCAACACGCCGAGGGGGATCTGGAAGTAGGTGTAGAGGATGATCAGCCCGGTCTTGGAATACAGGTTGAAGTCCTGAATGATCCCGGCCTGCTTGAGCATGAGAGTGATGCTGCCGTTGAACCCCAGCAAAATGATGAACGCGAACGCCAGGGGGACGCCGGCGAAGTTGCTCGTCATGTTGGCGAAGGCGGTAACGAAGTTGCGCAGCGGCCCATCGACGCGGCGTAGCGAATAACTGCCGAGAGTGGCGATGATGATGCCGAAAATGCTGGAGTAAAAACTGATCTCCAGGCTGAACTGGATCGCTTGCCGGTAGAACTTCGAGCTGAAGATCCGGGTGAAGTTTTCCAGGCCCCAGCCGGCCTCTTCGGTTTGCAGGCTGTTGATCAGCACCCACACCAGCGGTGCGATCTCGAACACGATAAAGAACAGCGCGAAGGGCACCAGGCACAGCAATGCCAGCCATTTGCCGCGAGTCATGGCATTCACTTCAATAGCTCCCGGCATACAGGTTTGTCGTGGGGCACGCCCAGCAGTTCGCAGACGGTGCCGCACAGGTCGGTCTGTTTCGGCTTGGCGTTGGCATCCAGGCTGAAGGCATCGCCGAGGACGAACAGCGGCACTTCACGTTCTTCCGGCAGCAGGCCGTTGTGGGAGCGGTCGTTGTTCATGCCGTGGTCGGCGGTCACCAGCACTTGGTAGCCTGCGTCGAGCCAGCCTTGCAGGTAGTCAGCCAGGATGATGTCGGCCGAGCGTGCGCTGTTGCGGTATTGCGCGCTGTCGAGGCCGTGCTTGTGGCCGGCGTCGTCGATGTTCATCGGGTGCATCAGCATAAAGTCCGGCGCGTGCTTGAGTCGCAGGCTTTCGGCGTCGGCGAACAGGTGGGAATCGGGGTAATGGTCATTCCAGTAGAAATGTCCGTGCTGGATCGCCAGCGTCGTGTCGTCGGTATGGCGATCACGGGCGGCGAGAAAGGGCGAGCGGTTATACAACTCGCTGACCCAATGGTAAGCCGCCGCTGCAGTGCTAAGACCCGCGTCGGTGGCGTAATGGAAAATGCTGCGCTGGTTGGACAGGCGCGCGACCTGGTTGTGCACGATACCGCTCTGGATCGGTGGCACGCCGGTTAGGATGCATTCATAGAGCGGGCGGGACAGCGAGGGCAGTTCACATTCCAGCTTGTAGAGGGCTGCGCGTCCTGCGCCGACATAGGCCTGCAAGTGCCCCATGGCGTGTCGGGCAACCTCGAAGTTCAGGCCGTCGAGCACGACAAGGATGACAGTGTGCTTCATGGGGGAGAGCGCTCCGCAACGATTGACTTGGCTCAATTCCTCTGGAGGAACGGGGTCAGAAATGTGGGAGGGGGCTTGCCCCCGATAGCGGTGTGTCATTCAACGGATTTGTTAGCTGATCCACCGTCATCGGGGGCAAGCCCCCTCCCACATTGGATCTCCACTGGAGCTCCAATGTGGGATAAAACCCTTACTTCATCTCTACGATGACCTGCTCATTCCACAGCTGCGGCAGCTTCTTGGAAGTCGCTTCCCAGGCATCGGCATCCTTGATCGGTTGCGGGTTGGCCTTGGTGTACTGCTCGCCCGGAATCAGGTTCTTGGCGATTTCAGCCGGCAGTTTCAGGTCGGTTTCCGCACGGATCGGACGCGCATTGCCCTTGGCCAGGTTGAGTTGGCCGGCATCGCTGAAGATGTACTCGCGGGTCAGCTTGGCGGCGTTCGGGTGCTTGGCGTATTTATTGATGATGGTGGTGTAGCCGGATTTCACCGAGCCGTCCGAGGGGATCAGCACCACGTAGTCATCCGGGTTGGCCATCTTGGCTTTGTAGCTCAGGCCGTTGAAGTCCCAGACGATGCCTACTTCGACTTCACCTTTTTCCATGGTGGCGATGGTCGGGTTGGACAGGCCGAGCCGGCCTTGCTGGGCGATCTTCGTGAAGAACTGCAGGCCTGGCGCGATGTTCTTTTCATCGCCTTTGTTGGCGATGGCCGCCGCCAGCACGGCGTTGGACGCCTGGGCTGCGGTGCTCACGTCACCCACCGAGACTTTGTATTTGCCGGTTTGCAGGTCGGCCCAACTGGTGGGGACTTCGGAACCGTGCAGCAGCTTCTTGTTGACGATAAACGCGATGGTGCCGGTGTAGGCGAGGGCCCAGTGACCGTCTTTGTCTTTCGCCCAGTCCGGCACCGAAGCCCAGGTGGACGGTTTGTACGGCTGGGTGACTTCCTGCTTCACCGCAATCGGACCGAATGCTGCGCCGACGTCGCCGATGTCGGCGCTGGCGTTGTCTTTCTCGGCCTTGAACTTGGCAATCTCCTGGGCCGAGCTCATGTCGGTGTCGATGTGCTTGAGGCCGTAGGTCTTGGCCAGGTCTTCCCAGGTGCCTTTCCAGTTGGCCCAGTCATCGGGCATGCCGACGCTGTTGACGGCGCCTTCCGCTTTCGCGGCGGCTTCCAAGGTTTTTAGATCGGTATCAGCGGCCATGGCGGCGGTGCACATGGCAATGGTCGAGCCTAACAGTGATGCCAGGAAAAGCTGTTTCATCCGAAGCTCCTTTGGGCGTTTTCAACGCTGCGTTTTTATGAACGTTTGCGGTGGTGTTGGTCTAGGTCAGAGCAATACCTGAGCCAATTTAGGCTCGATGGATGACAGTTTCATGTCGTTGTCGTTTTTAACGCGCCGATGTCGCTCGGCACAGGCTGAGCGTAGACCATGACCAAGTGCCCGTAGGCTCTGGACTTGGCCGGTGTATTGCAAGAGGTGCGGCATGCACTTGAGGCGGGCTGTCATCTGTCGGTCATCTGCAATGCCTACGCTTGCACGCAGTCGCAAGGGCCCGATTGCGGAGCTTTTATGCACCTGAACGGTGCTGGTCTAGTCCAGATAGGTAACGTTGATGCGTGATGAGGCAATCAAGGCGGTGACATCCATCGGCCTGGCGCTGCAAGAGCAGATCGACCATGGACTTTTGCCGCCTGCAAGCAAACTGCCCGCCGAGCGCAAGCTCAGCGAGTTGTTCGGTACCACCCGAATTACCGTGCGGGAAGCCTTGTTACAACTTGAGGCCCAAGGGCAGATTTATCGCGAGGAACGCCGGGGTTGGTTCGTGTCGCCGCCACGATTGGCCTACAACCTGATGCAGCGCAGCCACTTTCACGCGATGGTCAACGACCAGGGCCGTGTGGCGTCCACCGAAGTGATTTCGGCGCGCCTGCAACCTGCATCGGCGGCGGTGTGTGCATGGCTGCAACTGCCGGCATTGTCCAGCGTGATCCAGATCTGCCGAAGCCGGCGGATCGATGGGCGACTGGTGTTGTATGTGGAGCACTACCTGAACCCGCAATATTTCCCGGGGATTCTTGAGTGCGACCTGAATCAGTCGATGACCGAGTTGTACGTGCGCAAATACGACTTGCACTACGGACGGGTGCGCTTCGAGATTGTGCCGACGTCACTGCCGGTGGAAGCCGCCGCCGCATTGCGCGTGTCGGTGGGCAGCCCGGGTTTGCGGATTGCTCGGGTTAATTATGACCAGCACCAGCGCTTGATCGACTGCGACCTGGAGTTCTGGCGGCATGATGCGATTCATGTGGGCGTGGATGTGGTTTAACCACCGCTCTCCCGGCGCTGAGCTTGCTTCTGTCGTGAGCAGGCTTGCCCTGCGCTGGGCTGCAAAGCAGCCCTAAAACAGGGTGCTGGTCACCTCCATATCAGTGACTGAGCGTCTTGATCACCTGATCCACATTGGTTTCCAACTCCGTCACCGGGTCTGCACCGTCGACATTCAGCACCAGCAATATCGAGCCGCCTGCCGTGATGGCGGCTTTCACCGCTTCACTCGGCTGGCGATGGTGCAGCACCACGGCCACATCGTTGTCCTTCAATTCAGTACTGAGTGTGTGCAACGCCTCAGGTGTCCACTCGGCATCCGGTCGCGCATCGGTGCTGATCAGTTCCAGGTTCAGGCTGCTGACCAAATACCCAAAGTGATCGCTCAAACTGACCACACTCAGGTTGTCCGCCTTGGCCAGCCGGGCTTCGCTGTCGGCGGTGAGCTTGAGCAGGCGTTGCTTGAGTGCAGCCAGATTGGCGTCGATTTTCACCTTGGCGCCCGGTGCCAGGCGGCTCAGGTCGGTGGACAAGACATCGGCCATGCGCCCCAGGTTATTGCTCGATTGCCATGGTTGGCTGTTCAAACCGTCAGCGACGCCCGGTTGCACGGCGATCCCCGGCAACCCGCCGTCCACGGGGCGTGCGGCATCGACTTCGACAATGCGGATGTTGCTGCGCCGTGCCACGGGGTACAGCGGGTCATCTGCCCACAGCGAGCGCAGGCCGATGGCGGCGTCGGCGTCCTGGGCTAGCGCGCTCAGTACGGAGGCGCCACGGCCGGTGAAGTACGACACCTGGCGCGAGCCCGGCAGGTTGGCCGGGGCTGCGCGCTCAAGCTGCACGTCGGTGCCTTTGAGCAGCACCTCGGCCAGGCCATAAGTGATTGGCAGCGACGCCAGCACCTTGACCGGTTTGGCGGCGTGGGCAGCCGGTTTGACTGCCTCGGCGGCGATCAGCGGCGGAGTGATTAAACAGGCGATGGCCAAGGCGAGAGGCTGAAGAACAGAGCGCATTTATCCAAAGTTCCCTTTGAGGCTGGGCACGGTGCCGCGCGCGATGGCGGCAAAAGCGAAAGCGATACCGGCCATCAGGATGATCGCGGCACCGGAAGGAATCGGCAGGTCGAAGATGATCGGCAGCAGGATCCCGCACAGGGTACTGACAGTGGCGATCACCACCGAGACCCAGAAGAAGCCTTTGAGCGACTGGCTCAACAGGCGCGCCGCCGCCGCTGGAATCACCAGCAGGGCGCCGACCAGAATCGCGCCGATGACCTTGACTGCCGCGACGGTGATCAGCGTCACCAGAATTACGAACAGGTAATCGAGGGTCTTCACCGCCACTCCGCGCACTGCCGCCAGTTGCGGGTTGAAACTGGCGAGCATGATGCGGTTGTACAGCGGCAGCGCCAGAGCCATCACCAGCGAGCCGACAATCGCGAGCACCAGCAGGTCGTTACCGTTGACCGTCAACACCGAACCAAACAGCACGTTCTCCAGGATGTGCACGTTGATCTTGCCCGCCAGGATCAGCAGCAGGCTCGCGCCCAGCGCCAGGGACACCGACAGGAACACGCCGATCAAAGTGTCCGGCGCCAGGCCGGTGCGGTTACGCAGGTAATTGAGCAGGATGCCAAACAGCAGGCAGTAACCGAACAGACTGCCGTAGGGGCCGGTGTAGGGTTCGCCGAGCAAAATGCCCACGGCGACGCCGGTCAGCGCAGCATGGCCGACGGCTTCGGAGAAAAACGCGAAGCGCTTTACCACTACCAGCGTGCCCAAGCCGCCGAGCACTGGGCCGATCAGCAAACCGGCGAGCAGGGCATTGACTACAAAACCATAGGCCAGTGCCTCCGGCAGGTAACCGGCAGAGGCCCAGCCCTGTACCATCAGGCGAAACGCTTCATAACTCATTGCGCCGGGCTCCGAGGGTGGGTGGAGAACAGGGTCAGCAGGCGATCCGGGGTGAGCGCCTCCTGTGGTGTGGCGTCGAACAGCACGCGGCGGTTAAGGCCGGTAACTCGGTCGGCCAGACGGCCTACGGCTTCGAGGTCGTGCTCGATCCACAGCACGGTCATGCCGGCGAGGCGCCAGTCACTGAGCAGGCGTTCGAACACCTGGATGCCCGCTTCATCGAGGGCCGACATCGGTTCATCCAGCACCAGCAATTGCGGCGCAGGGATCAAGCCCTGGGCCAGCAGCACGCGTTGGCGTTCGCCTCCGGACAGTGCACCCATGCGCCGCTTGCGTTTGTCCTGCATGCCGACCCGTTCCAGAGCCTCGCCAATCGCCGCGGCGTAATGCTTGGACAAGCCCAGAAACGCCGGGCGCCGCTGGCACATGGCGGCCATGAAATCGTCCACGGTCATCGGCAAACCCCGGTCGAATTCCAGCGCCTGGGGCACATAGCCGATTGTGCCCGGCGTGGTCGGCCACTGCAGGCTCAAGCGACCCTGATGCGGCGTTTGTCCCAGCAGGGTCTTGATCAGCGAGCTCTTGCCGCCGCCGTTGGGGCCGACCAGCGCGTGGATGCTGCCCGGCTGCACCTGGAAACTCACGCCGTCGAGGATCACGGTGCGGCCCAGGGTCAGGGACACCGTGTCGAAGTCGAGTGTCGGGCCGACGCTGGCGACCTTCAGGGATTGTGCCGCCGTCATGCGCCCGACTCCTGAATCGCCCGGACCACCGTGTTGAGGTTGCCGGTCATTTCCACTTCGTACTTTTCAGCGCTGTATTCGCCATAGGAAATATGCGACAGCGGGTACAGCTTGACCCCGGATTCACGCTGGATGGTGTCGACGTAGGTGGAGGGGAAATCCATCTCCGAGAAGATCACCTTCACGTCCAGGGCGCGCAGTTCGTCGATGGTCTTCTTCAACTGGCTGGGGCTGGGCTCAATGCCGTGGGCCGGCTCTACCACGGCGGTGACTTCCAGGCCGAATTCACGCAGCAGGTAGTCGTAGGCCGCATGCACAGTGGCGACGCGCAGGTCCGGGTTAGGCGCGCTGGTCAACTTGGCGAGGGCGTCGGCGCGCATCTGGCGCAGGCGTTTGCCATAGGCACGCGCGTTCTGGGTGTAGGTCTTGGCGTTGTCCGGGTCGAGCTTGCCCAGCTCACGGGCGATGTTGTTGACCTGGGCAATCGATGCACTGATCGACAGGAAGGTGTGCGGGTTGACCACCTTGCCCGCACCGCGCGCGGCATTGCCGGTGGCGGCCAGCAACGGCACGTTGGCGTTGGCTTCGATCACCGGGATGTCCGGGCGCTCGCTGGTGGCGATCATACGGTCGGCGAAGTCGTCGTGGCCGACGCCATTGAGCACGATCACGTCCAGGGTGCCGATGCGCTTGATGTCTTCGGCGCGCGGCTCGTAGGCGTGTGGGTTGAAACCGGCTGGAATCAGCGGCACCACGTCGGCCTTGTCGCCGACGATATTGGCCACGTAGCTGTAATAAGGGTGCAGGGTGATGCCGATACGCAGGCGTTTAGCCGCTTCGGCGTTGGCCAGCGGGGCGAGTATCAGGCTGAGCAGGCTGACCAGCAACAGGCGCAACAGGGGAGATGAAATAGACATGGGCAATCGGTCTTCTCGTTCAGTGACGGTGCTGGCGGGTAACGCCGGCATCGAATTGCGCGACCACTTGCTGCCAGCCGGCCGCGATCAGCGCCTGGTCAGTGAGGTCGGAGGGGGCGGCCAGGTCTTTGCGGCGGTTGAGCCAGATATCCGGCTCGGTGCCTTGTACGCGCATCAGCAGTGAACCGCTGGTGGTCGGCGCCTGGCTCAACCCGAAGTAGGCCGCAGGCGCCAGTAACTGCCAGCGGTGATCGCCACGGCTGACCGAACTCGCATCCTGGGCGAACGGCGCGAAGCCTTCTTCGGCCAATTGCCCAGGCGTCGGCAGGGCGCTTTGCTCTTGCTGCAGCAAGTGGATTTCATCCAGGGTCACCCGCAAGTCGGCGTAGATGCCTTGCTCGGCGGCGCTCAGGTCGCGGCGGGCGTCCAACTGGTGGCTGGGCACGGTGGCCACTTCCTGGGATTCGCCGTGCAGCGCCACCACCGTGCCGGCGACCGCGAGGATGATCAGGCACAGCAGCAAGACGTAGAGGGTTTCGTGGCCAGCGCCCGCGGGACGTACAACGTGTGTCGTACTCATTGGGACTGGATATCCGCTTGGTCGATTTCAACGACGTGGCCAGGGCCGGCGTCAAACAGCACGTAGAACTCGGCGGATGGCTTCTTGAAGGTCAGGGTCGAATCCTGGCCGAGCTTGCCGGGCACCAGGATGGTTTCGTCGTAGCCGATCACATCCAGGGTCACGCCGGGCGCACCGCTGCCGTCGGAGAAGCCGCCCTTGCACTGGATCTGCTCGCCGGGGATTTCCTTGCATTCGCACATAGGGTTGTGGGCCAGGGCCACGGTACTTAAACCCGCGCACAGCAACAGCGCGGCGCGGGACAGGTGCTTGATCATCATGGTTTGACTCCTTGCTTGTTCAGCCAGGCAATGGTGGCAGGCGAGGCCTGGCTCAGCGGGATGGAACCCTGGTGCATCGTGCCGTCCCAGCCTTCCATGGTGACCCACAGTTCGGCGTCGGCAGGTGTGCGTTCAGGGACGGGCAGGGCAGCGCCCATGCGGTACGGTGTGCCAAAGAAGATCACCCCGGCCGCGCGCAGGCTGCGTGGCTTGCCGATGCGCAGGTAAGTAGCTTTGACCTGGTCGGCACAGGTGTCGCACAGGGCGGCGTTGAAGAACTTCATCGGGCCGGCCGGGTCCGGGCTTGGGCCCTCATTGCGGAACTCGGCGAGGGTCAGGCTCCAGGGGCCAACCTGTATTTCTCCGGCCACCCGCTCGCCGATACCCGCGTCACCGCGAAACAGTGCGGCATCGGCAAAATACTTGGGCATGAAGCCCAGGGGCACCAGCAGTAGCAGAACATTGATATGGAATCGCCATTTCAGCCAGAAAGCCCGCAGGGCAGTCGGCGGTGTCGCTGCGACCTTGCTCATCAGTGGCTCTCCGAAGTTTCAGCCTGCAAGGCCGGGGTGGAAACAGGCTTGCGCTGGGTCTTGGCCTCGCGCTTGAGGGCATTGAGGGTGGCCAAGGCGGTGCGCTTGGTCCATATCAGCAAGCCGCTCAAGACCATCATGCTCAGCACCAGGCCGAAGAACGCCCAGATCAGCTTGATCCACAGTCCGCCAAAATCGCCGGTGTGCAGCGGGCGCATGGATTCGGTGACGAACTCAAGTGCGGTGCGGTCGGACAGGAGGTGCGAGACAGCGATTTCGCCGCTATAGGGGTTGAGTTGGGCGGTTTGGTACATCAGTGGGTACCAGCCGCGGCCGCCGATTTGCAGGTGGCTGTAGGCGTTGAAGGGCATGCGCACGAAGCTCGCTTCTAGGCCAGGGATGCGCTGGGTCGCAATCGTGATGGCTTCATCCAGGGGAATCATTGGTGCCGGCACACCTGCTGCCGAGGACGGTACTTTTTCACGGGCGATCACCGGGACGATGGGCTCGCTGGAAATTGAAATCTGGTTGTCCCCCAGGATCGCCTGGATCAGGAACCAGGTGCCGGTGATGGAAATGACTGCGATAAACCAGATAGACCAGATACCGCTCAGGCGGTGGAAGTCACCCCAGAAGATTCGCGCACCGTGGCGAAACCGCAGGGTTGGTTTGAAAAAACCTTTCCAGAAGCGCTTGTAGACCACCAGCCCGGTAACCAGCGAGGCCAGCAGCGGCAGACCAAGCAACGACACCAGGTACCAGCCCCAGCTGTAGCCATTGGTGAACGGCACCAGCCACCAGCCGTGCAGCGCACGGGTGAACTGACGGAAATTGAACGACGGGCTGATGCCCTGGATCGCGCCGGTGTAAGGGTTGACGTAGACCTCAAGCGAGCGCCCGTCGGGGTAGCTGAGGTCGACACTCAGGGCGAAGTGCGACTCATCCGGGCGGCTGAGCGATTGGACAATCACCTCGGGCTCGGCACGCTTGATGGCGCTGATCACTTGGTCGTAGCTCAACAGTTCGGCGTCATCCGACGGTTTGCTCGCGCGGATATCCGGGTTGGCCAGCCAGACGATTTCCTGGCTGACCACCGCCAGGGTGCCGGTGACGCAGACGATCAGTACAAAGAACCAGATGGGCAACGCCAGCCAGCTATGTACGAGAAACCAGAGTTTGGAGCGTGACTTCTTCGACATGTAAATGAGGGTCTTGATCGGAGGGGGGCGAGGGAGGCCCGGAAAAGGCCAGTCGTAGCTTTTGCTGACGCGACAGGCTGTATCTAAATAAGACGGATGAGAATGAGAAATCCCTAACCCGGATATGAAAGAAAATGTTTCAGATTCACATTCGGTGGTTTTTTACCCGTTTATCGAACACGAAACATGTTCCGAGCTATCACCGAGCAGGCGTTGATAGGGCCGGCGCGCTGCGTAGGATGGGCTTGGCCGTTGAACGGCCCGCCCAAAATGACTGCCAGAACCCTTTACGACAGATACGCGTGGGTGGCCCCGAAGGCTTTCTTGTAGCGCTCGATGCTCTCGGTGGCATTGTCGATGCCCAGGTCCGGCCTTTCACGATAGGCCACGCCAATCAAGGGCTCCGGCGGTTACGACGAGAAAGCTCAACTGGGCTCGAGCAATTGCGCACCAGGCCCTCGCTCACCCAGCAGGTCATCCTGATTGCGCAGCGGGCATGCTTCCAACGACAAGCATCCGCAGCCGATGCAGCCGTTGAGCTTGTCGCGCAGCAGCATCATTTTGTTGATGCGCTCGTCCAGGTCTTCGCGCCACAGTGCCGACAGACGTTCCCAGTCTTTGGCTGTGGGGGTGCGGCCATTTGGCAGCGTCTGTAATGCCTCGCCAATCGTCGCCAGGGGAATCCCCAAGCGCTGGGCGATCTTAATCACCACCACGCGGCGTAATACATCCCGCGGATAGCGCCGCTGATTGCCCGCGTTGCGATTGCTCTGAATCAGCCCCTTGGTTTCGTAGAAGTGCAGGGCCGTGACGGCTACGCCGCTACGGGCGGCCAGTTGGCCGACGGTGAGTTCCTTGGTAATCATGAAAACTCCGATTAAGCGCTTGACCTTGACTTAACTGGAGGTTTTACCCTGCGTGGCATCGAATCGCAAGATTCTGCCTACAGCGGAAGGGGAGTATTCATGCAGGTATCAGAGAAGAATCTCGGCTTCACTCAGCTGATCGAGTTCCATATCGAGCCTCAGCAGCAAGTTGCCCTGGTGGCGGCCTTGTCCACCCAAAGCGAGCGTTTGGCCCAGGGCCATGACGGATTTCTCAGTGCGAGCGTGCAGGTCAGCGATGACGGCCGGCGGGTGCTTAATTACCTGCAATGGACGTCCCGAGCGCACGGTGAGGCAGCGTTCAAGCGTTTTGAGCAGGGTGAGGAAGACTTCTGGACACTGATTCGCGCCCATCAGGCCACGGCGGTGACCTTTGGTTCGTTCCAGGTGCTGCGCAGTTTTGAGCGCAGCCATGACAATGCATTGCACTGCCGTCTATATGGATAAATGCAGCATCCGTTCACCTTGCACGTTCTCCCCCGGCCGACGCTTATTCACCGCCAATTCGCCAATCTTGATCAGGCGTGTGCGCGTGACGTTACGGCTCAGGCCCAGCAGGTTGGCGGTGTGCACCTGGTTGTAATGGCTGAAACGGTAAGCGGCCCGAAGCAGGGCGTCTTCGACCTTTTCATGCAGGGCGCCAGCCTGTTCTTCGAAGAGCTTTTGGAAGGCGCGCTCCAACAAGGCTTCGGCGCTGTTGTCGGTGCCGTGCTGACTGTCGTCCTGGCGCTCAATGCGCATGTTCGACAGGCGTAAATCATCCCGTTCGATCACGCCGTTACGGCAGATCAGCAGGGTGTGGTGGATGACGTTTTCCAGTTCGCGGATATTGCCCGGCCAGCTGTAGCTCTTGAGTTTTTGTTCGGCTTCGCGACTGATCGTGATCGGGCCGTAGCCCAGGCGTCGGCTGTAAGCCTCGATAAAGTGCCGGGTCAACGGCAGGATATCGCCGGGGCGCTCGCGCAGCGGGCTCAGTTCCAGGCTCACCACGTCGAGTCGGTAGTAGAGGTCTTCGCGGAAATGCCCGGCGTTGATGGCTTTTTCCAACTGCACGTTGGTTGCAGCCAGTACGCGCACATCAATCGGAATGCTCTTGCGCGAACCTAAGCGTACGACTTCGCGTTCCTGTAGGACACGCAGCAATTTGACTTGGATGGCCATCGGTAAATCGCCGATCTCATCAAGGAACAACGTGCCGCCATCGGCTTCTTCGAACCAGCCAGCCTTGGCGCTGAGGGCGCCGGTAAAGGCGCCTTTTTCATGGCCGAACAGTTCGGCCTCCACCAGGGATTCAGAGAAGGCGCCGCAGTTCACCGCCACGAACGGGCGGTTGCGCCGCGCGCTGAGGTTATGAATGTGGCGCGCCACCAGCTCTTTACCGGTCCCGGTTTCGCCGATGATCAGCACGCTGGCTTCGCTGGGCGCCACTTGCTGGATATGGTCGAGCAGCGCCTGGGATTTCGGGTCTTCGAAGACCTGGGCCGTGGCGCGAATCGAGGTCGCAAGGGCGGGCGAGGGCGGTAGGGTTAGAAGCTGCATGGGCACCTCTTTTTTATGAGTAGAACGTAGGAATCGGCAGGGATTGGTTCAACGCCCAGTCCCCCAGTTCATGGAGCTTGTAGTCCACCGGGTCGTGCAGGGTTTGCGTGCGCAGGTTGCGCCAGTGGCGATCCAGGCGCAGGGAGGCATGGGTTGAACGCGCGCCGGTGACTTCAAACAGACGGCTGCACAGATCCAGACCTTGGCGGGTGGCGGCGACCTTGGCGGTGGCGATGGCAATTGCCAGTTGGCCGCGCTCGTGTTCGCTGAGGTTTGGCCCTTTGGCCCAGGCTTGGTCCAGTAGCTCGGCGGCTCGCTCCACCAGCAGGCGCACGCCTTGGAGGGCCACCCAGAACTCGCCGTAGTGGTGGAGCACGTAAGGATCCTGGCGCACGTCCTCGGCCGAGGATTTGTGCCAGGCACGGGTTTCGGTGAGGGTGTAGGTGCGTGCTTCTTCGAATGCGCCTTCGGCAATGCCGAGAAACATATGGGTAAAGGTCAACTGTGCGATCAGCGGGCGCAGGCAGGCGAACGGCGTGCTCAGCGGGCCTGGGTCGAGCAGCAATTCCGACTCTTCGACGCGCACCCGTTCGAAGCTGGCGCTGCCGCTGTCGGTCTGGCGTTGGCCGATATTGTTCCAGTCATTGTGCAGAGTGATGCCGCTGCGCCCACTGGGGATGGCGGCAATCAGCAGTTTGCCGCCGGCATTTTCATCCACCGCCGAGGCGATCAGCATTTCCGAGTCGCTGGCGCCGGAGCAGAAGCTCTTTTTGCCGGAGAATTCGCGCCAGCCGCCGAAGTCCTTGACCACGGTGCGCGTGTCCAATGGATTGAGGGCGTTGCCCCAGAACCAGTTCTTGCGGGCGGTTTGTTCGAACCAGGGTTGCCATTGGTCCGGGCGTGAAAACAGGCGCACGGTGGCCAGCATCAGATGATGAAAGCCGAAGACGTGGGCGATGGAGCTGTCGACCTTGGCGAATTCGCGCACGATGCCCAAGGTGTCGCTCCAGCGGGCGCCGAGGCCGCCGTATTGGGTGGGAATGCTCAGGGCCAGCAGGCCGCTGTGGCGCAGGGCGTCACGCTCGGTTTTGGGTGTGCCGCCGCGCTCGTCGCGTTCGACGGCGCTGAGGGCGAATTCGGCGGCCAGCAGTTTGGCGGTCTGCAGGGGAGATGGCAGGACGCTGTGGGGTTTGGCTGTCACGGGTTTTCCTCTTTATTGGCAGCAGCGGCCCGGGCCGGTGCCGCCGCTGCGCCGATCAGGCCTTGGCCGGCAGTACATCGTTGGCAATCATTTCGCCGAACGGGCCGGTGAGGTTGGTGATACCGCGTCCAGCGAGGCTGGCGTAGGGTTCCGGCAGCAGCGGGAACACCAGTTCGGCGAAGCGATAGGCCTCTTCCAAATGCGGATAGCCGGAGAAGATGAAGCTCTCGATGCCCAGGTCGGCGTATTCCTTAATGCGTTCGGCCACTTGTTGCGGGTTGCCCACCAATGCGGTACCGGCACCGCCGCGCACCAGGCCGACACCGGCCCACAGGTTGGGCGCGATTTCCAGGTTGTCGCGGCGCCCGTCGTGGAGGGCGGCCATGCGGCGCTGACCTTCGGAGTCAAAGCGTGAGAAGGATTTTTGCGCGGCGGCGATGGTGTCGTCGCTGATGTGCTCGATCAGTTTGTCGGCGGCTTTCCAGGCGTCTTCT
This sequence comes from Pseudomonas sivasensis, assembly GCF_052938085.1. Classification (NCBI taxonomy): domain Bacteria; kingdom Pseudomonadati; phylum Pseudomonadota; class Gammaproteobacteria; order Pseudomonadales; family Pseudomonadaceae; genus Pseudomonas; species Pseudomonas sivasensis. Next base: position 4,177,565 of record NZ_CP176442.1, on the reverse strand, counting down.
TCGGTTTCGCGCACGATCACATGCAGACGAATGCCAAACTTCACCGTACGCCCGTGGCGCGCGGCGCGCTCACGCACATCCGCGAGTTTTTCCGCGACGGCGGCGGGCGGCTCGCCCCACGTCAGGTACACATCCACCTGTTCGGCGGCGAGGTCGTGGGCGGCGTCGGAGGATCCACCGAAGTACAGCGGTGGGTAAGGCTTCTGCACCGGTGGGTAAAGCGCTTTGGCGTTTTGCACGCGCAGGTGTTTGCCTTCGAAATCCACCGATTCACCCTGCAATACGCGGCGCCATATCCGTAGGAATTCGTCGGAGACTTCGTAACGTTCAGCGTGGTCGAGGAAGCTGCCGTCGCCACGGTTTTCGTCGGGGTCGCCACCGGTCACTACGTTGATCAGCAGGCGGCCGTTGGACAGGCGATCCAGGGTGGCGGCCATGCGTGCCGAGACGGTCGGCGAAATGATGCCGGGACGAATGGCCACCAGGTAACGCAGGCGTTCTGTCAGCGGTACCAGCGCCGAGGCGATGACCCAGGAGTCTTCACACGAGCGGCCGGTAGGAATCAACACACCGTAGTAACCCAGGTTGTCAGCCGCCTGGGCGACTTGCTTCAGATAATTGAGCGTGACGGGCCGGGCACCTTGGGTGGTGCCCAGGTAATGACCGTCGCCATGTGTCGGCAGAAACCAGAAAACATCCATGACCAATCCTTAAGCGATTTTCAGCAGAGAAGGGGAGTGCGCTGCAAACAAGGGTGCAGCACGTTCTGCCGCAAGGCGTATCCGGCCCTTCAGGGGCTCACTGGTTATTTGGTAGTCGGTGAAGTCGGCTTCGGTGGCGTACACACCGATCGGCAGGGTCAGGGCCTGGAAGAAGGCGAACAGCGGGCGCAGTTGATGATCGAGGACCAGCGCGTGGCGTTCGCTACCACCGGTGGCGGCGAGCAGCACCGGGGTGTTGACCAGGGAGTTGAGACCGACCAGATCGAACAGGTGCTTGAGCAGGCCAGGGTAGGAAGCGCGATAGACCGGCGCGGCGACGATCAGCAGGTCGGCCTGTTCGATGGCCAACAGTTGGGCTTCGACTTCGGCGGGCAATTCATCGCGCGACAGTGCACCGCCCAGTGGCCGGGCAATGTCGCCCAGTTCGATCAGTGTGGTCTGGATTGGCAGGAGGGTGGCCAATTCGGCCAGAACGGCTTGGGTCAACACCAGGGTGCGCGACGGGCGCCAGGTTCCGCCGGAGAGGGCAACGACATTCAGTGGACGGGTCATGAACAGTTCCTTTTTCAACAGTGGTTCATAGCAAGTGAGGTGCAAGGTGTTGAGCAAGAGCTGTACCAACGGCTGCAGGCCTTGATTGGCTTGGGCTGCGGCTCACTGCTGAAAAATGTTGCTGTTGCCTGCCTGGTGATTTGTTGAATGGCTGTTGCCTGGGCAACAGTTGCTTGGCGAACAGTGCCTGGCAGAATTGGAGCTAGTTATAGAGGGTTACTGTTATTCCGTAAATGAACGTATTTCCATATTTATAGATCATAAAGAAATATATGAGGGGGCCATCGGAGGGGGCTTCGGCGGTTGATAGCGACTATCACGGACGGTGATTTTTCACCGAATGACGTCGGGAGTAGCCTGTGTTCATTGACTCGAAACCTCCTTTGCAGAGCCGCCGCCATGAACCTATTCCTCTCCGTTTGCTTATTGATTGTCAGCGCCGTACTCGCCGGCTGTGCGAGCCATCCATCGCCAGAATTACGTCCCTACTCGGCCGAAGAGACCAAGCAATTGGCTCTTGAAGCGCTGAGTCGTCGAGGCTTGTCGTTCGATGAATATCAACAGCAGCGTGCGGCACTGACCGGTCAGCCACAGAAGTCCTTCGGCTTTGATCGCCAAGGTGAAATGAATGCCGAGCGCGACGTCGTACTTCATGGTCGTCCTAGTTGATCGCGTTCTGCGCAGCAAAAAGCCCGAGGCGCCCTTTAAGGACCTCGGGCTTTTTGTTTTCCATGGCGCGACTTCAGCCTGTTAAGCTGAATTTCAGGAGCGTTCCTACGCACATTTACTTAAAGTTGTCCTTCTTTAATGGCATTCGATCCGGTAGACATGACGACCTCTGTTCCGGCCGATGCTCCTGAGACGCCGCTCTCGGGAACCTGCTTTGCGAGTCTTAACTGTCATGAATAAACGTCCTTTGTATTTCGACTACGCCGCCACCACCCCGGTGGACGAGCGGGTCATCCAGGTGATGGTCGAGTGCCTGGGCTTCAACGCCAATTTCGGTAACCCCGCGTCCAGTTCCCACGCTTACGGCCAGGCGGCCCGGCAAACGGTTGAACAGGCGCGTCGCCAGGTGGCCGAGTTGGTGGGCGCACAGCCTGAGCAGATCGTCTGGACCTCCGGCGCCACTGAATCCAACAACCTCGCCATCAAAGGCGTGTTCCAGGCGCGGGGTGTGGCCGGTGGGCATATCATCACCAGCCAGATCGAGCACAAGGCCACGCTGGACACCGCGCGACAGTTGCAGGAAGCCGGCGTAGCCGTGACCTATCTGGTACCCGACGCCGACGGTTTGATCAGCGTCGACGCGGTCAGTGAGGCGTTGTGCGAAGACACCTTCCTGGTTTCGCTGATGCTGGTGAATAACGAACTTGGCACCCTGAATGACATCCCCGGCATCGGCGCGCGGGTGCGTGAACACGGCGCGCTGCTGCATGTGGACGCGGCTCAGGGAGCAGGCAAGGTGGCGATCGATCTGGCGCAATGGCCGGTGGATTTGATGTCGTTTTCTGCGCACAAGTTGTACGGCCCCAAGGGTATCGGCGCGCTGTACGTCGGGCCTCGGGCGCAACAGAAGGTGTTGGCCCAGATTCATGGCGGCGGACACGAGGGCGGCTTGCGCTCCGGCACGTTGGCGACCCACCAGATTGCAGGGATGGGCACGGCATTTGCGCTGGCAGCGCAGTCGTTCACCGAAGAGAAAGCGGTGATCGTCGCGTTGCGGCAACGCCTGCTGGATCAGTTGGCTTCGATCGCCGGTGTACGCCTCAATGGCAGTGCCACGCAACGTATTCCCCACACCCTGAGCCTTACGTTCGGCGAAGGTGAATTCAATGCCGCGGCATTGAGCGCCGGTATCGCTTTTTCCGCGACGTCGGCCTGCAATTCTGCGAGCAATGCACCGTCCCACGTGTTGCTTGCCCTTGGCCATGACGCCCGCTCGGCCGGCCGCACCATTCGCTTGAGTCTGGGTAGGTTCACCACCGAGCATGACATTGACCAAGCGGTGCTATTGATTAAGGCCGCACTGGCCAGCGCGCCGGCCTTCTGGGCCGTCTGATTTTCACATAACAATTATTAGTGGTTAGCAGGAGACACAATGAGCACGCAGCCTTTGACCCATGGAACGGTTCCCCAGCGCCTGGCGCGCACCCGCGAACTGATGAGCCGCGAGGGCATCCACGCCCTGCTGGTGCCGTCGGCTGACCCGCATTTGTCCGAATACTTGCCGGGTTACTGGCAGGGCCGCCAATGGTTATCGGGTTTCCATGGCTCGGTGGGGACGCTGATTGTCACCGCAGATTTCGCTGGCGTGTGGGCCGACAGCCGTTACTGGGAACAAGCGACCAAGGAGCTTAAGGGCAGCGGCATCGAGCTAGTAAAACTGCAGCCGGGCCAACCTGGACCGCTGGAGTGGCTGGCCGAGCAAACTCCGGAAGGCGGTGTGGTGGCGGTGGACGGTGCAGTGATGGCGGTCGCTTCGGCGCGCACCTTGAGCGCCAAGCTGGCAGAACGTGGCGCGCGCTTGCGTACCGATATCGACGTGCTCGATACGGTTTGGACAGACCGTCCAAGCCTGCCGAACCAGCCGATTTATGCGCATCTGCCACCGCAAGCGACCGTTAGTCGTGGCGAGAAGCTCGCTGCACTGCGCGCCAGTTTGAAAGAGAAGGGCGCCGACTGGCACTTTATCGCGACCCTGGACGACATCGCCTGGTTGTTCAACCTGCGTGGCGGCGACGTTTCATTTAACCCGGTGTTTGTATCGTTTGCGCTGATCAGTCAACAGCAGGCCACGTTGTTCGTGGCGCTGAGTAAAGTCGACGCGGATCTGCGTGCTGTGCTTGAACAGGATGGCGTGGCGTTGCGCGATTACAGCGAGGTCGCGGATGCCTTGCGTGCAGTGCCGTCGGGTGCAGGTTTGCACGTCGACCCTGCCCGCGTAACCGCCGGCTTGCTGGAAAACCTGGATGCTGGCGTCAAGTTGATCGAAGGACTGAATCCGACCACATTGGCCAAATCACGCAAGAGTCTGGCAGACGCCGAGCACATCCGCCGGGCCATGGAGCAGGATGGCGCCGCTCTGTGCGAATTCTTCGCCTGGCTGGACAGTGCGCTGGGCCGTGAGCGCATCACGGAGTTGACCATTGATGAACACCTGACCGCAGCACGTACCCGTCGCCCCGACTATGTGTCGCTGAGTTTCAACACTATTGCCGCCTTTAACGCCAATGGCGCAATGCCCCATTACCACGCCACCGAGGAAGAGCATGCGGTGATCGAAGGTGATGGCTTGCTGCTGATCGACTCGGGTGGCCAGTACTTGGGCGGCACAACGGATATCACACGCATGGTGCCTATCGGTACGCCGAGTGAGGAGCAGAAACGAGACTGCACCCGGGTGCTGAAGGGCGTTATTGCGCTGTCCCGTGCGCATTTCCCGAGGGGGATTCTATCGCCGTTGCTGGATTCCATTGCCCGTGCGCCGATATGGGCTGAAGGTGTGGACTACGGCCACGGTACTGGGCACGGCGTAGGTTATTTCCTCAATGTGCATGAAGGTCCACAAGTGATTGCTTATCAGGCCGCCGCCGCTCCGCAAACGGCGATGCAGCCGGGGATGATCACTTCCATTGAACCGGGTACGTACCGGCCGGGGCGTTGGGGTGTGCGTATCGAGAACCTGGTGCTGAACCGCGAAGCGGGCAAGACCGAGTTTGGTGAGTTTCTGTCGTTTGAAACCCTGACGCTTTGCCCGATCGACACGCGTTGTCTTGAGCCGTCGCTGCTCACCACGGATGAGCGCGCGTGGCTCAACGCGTATCACGCGCAGGTGCGTGAGCGCTTGAGCTCGTTGCTGAGCGGCGCGGGGCTAGAGTGGTTGCAACTGCGTACGGCAGCTATCTGATCTGAAGCAAACGCCGCCTGCGATCTGCTTGCAAGCGGCGTTCAAGGATGAGTGTTAATCGAGAGCTGATTGGGCACGATGAGCAGTCGAGGATGACTGCTCGGGGGCGATTACTTACAGATAACGATCATGCTGCGGCTGGTGTACCCGGCAGGATTGATGCCAAAGGGATAGTCCCCGGGTTCCTCGGAATTGTCACCGGACTTGGCGATGACCCGATATCCCTTGGTACCGCAAGAGTTGGTTGCACTGGTGTAGCACTGGTCCCAAGAGGAGGACAGGCCGGAACAGTTGATATGCAGTCCTCTTTTTCCCCGTTTTACTTCTGTCTTGGTAGTCGCGGCACAGCCAGCAATGGCTACGACCATTAACACTATCAAAATTCGCTTCATTCCCATCCTTAATAGCCACTTCCCAATACTTGAAGCCGGCTCTACTCGCTCTCGAGTGTAGTGTTCGCGCTGTCCTTGTCGAAAAACTCCATGAATGACATTCGTTTAGCGCTTAAACATGGCCTAAATGAGCGGCAAATGCCAGAGGTACATTCAAAGATGATTCAATCCGCTGGAACCAGTGGTTTCGAGTCATTGCGCATCGTCAGCGTCGCGCCTACCGAGGCCAGGATAATGCAGGTAATGGCCAGCCATTGTGCCAGTGATAAGTACTCTTGCAGGAAGAGCAGGCCTGAGAGCGCGCCGAATACGGGTTCGATGCTCATGAGGGTGCCAAAGGTTCGTGCAGGGAGGCGCGTCAGCGCTACCATCTCCAGGGTGTAGGGTAGGGCAGTGGACAGAATGGCGACGCCGATGGCTATTGGAATCAGCGCAGGCGTCAACAAGGCACTGCCAGCGTGGACGATGCCAATGGGCGCGACAAACAGTGCTGCGATCATCACCCCAAGAGCGGCGGTCTGGACGCCGTTGTCGTTACCTGCTTTCTGTCCGAACAGAATGTAGAGTGCCCAGCAGACTCCCGCTCCTAATGCATAGGCTGCGCCAACTAAGTCGATACCATTGCTCGCTTCTCCCATGGGGATCAATAGAAGCAGGCCGACGATTGCGAGGGCAATCCACAGGAAGTCCACCGCCCGGCGCGACGCGTAGATGGCCACTGCAAGAGGTCCCGTGAATTCTAGGGCTACGGCGATGCCCAGGGGCACGCTGCGCAGTGACATATAGAAGAGGAAATTCATGCCGCCCAGGGCCATTCCGTAGATGACCACGGTGCGCAGGGACTTGGCGGTCAGCTTGGCGCGCCATGGTCGCAATATGAGCAGCATAATCACACTGGCGAAAATTAGGCGCAGGGTTGTAGTGCCTTGTGCGCCTACAATCGGGAACATGCTCTTGGCCAACGAGGCTCCTGACTGGATGGAAGCCATGGCGATCAGCAGCAGGCCGACAGGAAATAATGCCGAAGCCAGGCTGCGGGGAGAGGTGGTCATTGGGATGTACGTCCGATGTCATATTTGAGTAGCAGAGGCTGCTATGATGCTTAACTACTTGGAATTGAGCAATATATTGCTCAGTGTTATGCGGGTGGCTGTCTATATATAGAAGGACATGAAGGTTGGTGGGCGACTTGATAGAAAAACCAAATTAAAGGTTGACGTAAAATTCTGGGAGCCTATAATTCTCCCCACTTCCGGCGCAGTCGAAACGGAAAACTCCTTGGTAAACAACGAGTTACGCAGTTTTCGGCAGTAAGTTGCTTCAGTTCATCGAAGCCAAAAGGAAGTTGAAAAAGAGGTGTTGACAGCAGCGTGTAACGCTGTAGAATTCGCCTCCCGCTGATGAGAGATCAGAAGCGCAAGTGGTTGAAGTTGTTGAAGAAATCTTCGAAAGCTTCTGAAAATAATCACTTGACAGCAAATGAGGCTGCTGTAGAATGCGCGCCTCGGTTGAGACGAAAGATCTTAACCAATCGCTCTTTAACAACTGAATCAAGCAATTCGTGTGGGTGCTTGTGGAGTCAGACTGATAGTCAACAAGATTATCAGCATCACAAGTTACTCCGCGAGAAATCAAAGATGTAACCAACGATTGCTGAGCCAAGTTTAGGGTTTCTTAAAAACCCAAAGATGTTTGAACTGAAGAGTTTGATCATGGCTCAGATTGAACGCTGGCGGCAGGCCTAACACATGCAAGTCGAGCGGTAGAGAGAAGCTTGCTTCTCTTGAGAGCGGCGGACGGGTGAGTAATGCCTAGGAATCTGCCTGGTAGTGGGGGATAACGTTCGGAAACGGACGCTAATACCGCATACGTCCTACGGGAGAAAGCAGGGGACCTTCGGGCCTTGCGCTATCAGATGAGCCTAGGTCGGATTAGCTAGTTGGTGAGGTAATGGCTCACCAAGGCGACGATCCGTAACTGGTCTGAGAGGATGATCAGTCACACTGGAACTGAGACACGGTCCAGACTCCTACGGGAGGCAGCAGTGGGGAATATTGGACAATGGGCGAAAGCCTGATCCAGCCATGCCGCGTGTGTGAAGAAGGTCTTCGGATTGTAAAGCACTTTAAGTTGGGAGGAAGGGCAGTTACCTAATACGTGATTGTTTTGACGTTACCGACAGAATAAGCACCGGCTAACTCTGTGCCAGCAGCCGCGGTAATACAGAGGGTGCAAGCGTTAATCGGAATTACTGGGCGTAAAGCGCGCGTAGGTGGTTTGTTAAGTTGGATGTGAAATCCCCGGGCTCAACCTGGGAACTGCATTCAAAACTGACTGACTAGAGTATGGTAGAGGGTGGTGGAATTTCCTGTGTAGCGGTGAAATGCGTAGATATAGGAAGGAACACCAGTGGCGAAGGCGACCACCTGGACTGATACTGACACTGAGGTGCGAAAGCGTGGGGAGCAAACAGGATTAGATACCCTGGTAGTCCACGCCGTAAACGATGTCAACTAGCCGTTGGGAGCCTTGAGCTCTTAGTGGCGCAGCTAACGCATTAAGTTGACCGCCTGGGGAGTACGGCCGCAAGGTTAAAACTCAAATGAATTGACGGGGGCCCGCACAAGCGGTGGAGCATGTGGTTTAATTCGAAGCAACGCGAAGAACCTTACCAGGCCTTGACATCCAATGAACTTTCTAGAGATAGATTGGTGCCTTCGGGAACATTGAGACAGGTGCTGCATGGCTGTCGTCAGCTCGTGTCGTGAGATGTTGGGTTAAGTCCCGTAACGAGCGCAACCCTTGTCCTTAGTTACCAGCACGTAGTGGTGGGCACTCTAAGGAGACTGCCGGTGACAAACCGGAGGAAGGTGGGGATGACGTCAAGTCATCATGGCCCTTACGGCCTGGGCTACACACGTGCTACAATGGTCGGTACAGAGGGTTGCCAAGCCGCGAGGTGGAGCTAATCCCATAAAACCGATCGTAGTCCGGATCGCAGTCTGCAACTCGACTGCGTGAAGTCGGAATCGCTAGTAATCGCGAATCAGAATGTCGCGGTGAATACGTTCCCGGGCCTTGTACACACCGCCCGTCACACCATGGGAGTGGGTTGCACCAGAAGTAGCTAGTCTAACCTTCGGGAGGACGGTTACCACGGTGTGATTCATGACTGGGGTGAAGTCGTAACAAGGTAGCCGTAGGGGAACCTGCGGCTGGATCACCTCCTTAATCGACGACATCAGCTGCTCCATAAGTTCCCACACGAATTGCTTGATTCATTGAAGAAGACGATAAAGAAGCAGCCCGAAATTGGGTCTGTAGCTCAGTTGGTTAGAGCGCACCCCTGATAAGGGTGAGGTCGGCAGTTCGAATCTGCCCAGACCCACCAATTTTGTGTGGGAAACGCCTGTAGAAATACGGGGCCATAGCTCAGCTGGGAGAGCGCCTGCCTTGCACGCAGGAGGTCAACGGTTCGATCCCGTTTGGCTCCACCACTACTGCTTCTGTTTGTTGAAAGCTTAGAAATGAGCATTCCATTGTTATGATGGTGAATGTTGATTTCTAGTCTTTGATTAGATCGTTCTTTAAAAATTTGGGTATGTGATAGAAAGATAGACTGAACGTTACTTTCACTGGTAACGGATCAGGCTAAGGTAAAATTTGTGAGTGGCTCGAAAGAGCCAAATCGAATTTTCGGCGAATGTTGTCTTCACAGTATAACCAGATTGCTTGGGGTTATATGGTCAAGTGAAGAAGCGCATACGGTGGATGCCTTGGCAGTCAGAGGCGATGAAAGACGTGGTAGCCTGCGAAAAGCTTCGGGGAGTCGGCAAACAGACTTTGATCCGGAGATGTCTGAATGGGGGAACCCAGCCATCATAAGATGGTTATCTTACGCTGAATACATAGGCGTAAGAGGCGAACCAGGGGAACTGAAACATCTAAGTACCCTGAGGAAAAGAAATCAACCGAGATTCCCTTAGTAGTGGCGAGCGAACGGGGACTAGCCCTTAAGTGGCTTTGAGATTAGCGGAACGCTCTGGAAAGTGCGGCCATAGTGGGTGATAGCCCTGTACGCGAAAATCTCTTAGTCATGAAATCGAGTAGGACGGAGCACGAGAAACTTTGTCTGAATATGGGGGGACCATCCTCCAAGGCTAAATACTACTGACTGACCGATAGTGAACTAGTACCGTGAGGGAAAGGCGAAAAGAACCCCGGAGAGGGGAGTGAAATAGATCCTGAAACCGTATGCGTACAAGCAGTGGGAGCCCACTTTGTTGGGTGACTGCGTACCTTTTGTATAATGGGTCAGCGACTTATTTTCAGTGGCGAGCTTAACCGAATAGGGGAGGCGTAGCGAAAGCGAGTCTTAATAGGGCGTCTAGTCGCTGGGAATAGACCCGAAACCGGGCGATCTATCCATGGGCAGGTTGAAGGTTGGGTAACACTAACTGGAGGACCGAACCGACTACCGTTGAAAAGTTAGCGGATGACCTGTGGATCGGAGTGAAAGGCTAATCAAGCTCGGAGATAGCTGGTTCTCCTCGAAAGCTATTTAGGTAGCGCCTCATGTATCACTGTAGGGGGTAGAGCACTGTTTCGGCTAGGGGGTCATCCCGACTTACCAAACCGATGCAAACTCCGAATACCTACAAGTGCCGAGCATGGGAGACACACGGCGGGTGCTAACGTCCGTCGTGAAAAGGGAAACAACCCAGACCGTCAGCTAAGGTCCCAAAGTTATGGTTAAGTGGGAAACGATGTGGGAAGGCTTAGACAGCTAGGAGGTTGGCTTAGAAGCAGCCACCCTTTAAAGAAAGCGTAATAGCTCACTAGTCGAGTCGGCCTGCGCGGAAGATGTAACGGGGCTCAAACCATACACCGAAGCTACGGGTATCACGTAAGTGATGCGGTAGAGGAGCGTTCTGTAAGCCTGTGAAGGTGAGTTGAGAAGCTTGCTGGAGGTATCAGAAGTGCGAATGCTGACATGAGTAACGACAATGGGTGTGAAAAACACCCACGCCGAAAGACCAAGGTTTCCTGCGCAACGTTAATCGACGCAGGGTTAGTCGGTCCCTAAGGCGAGGCTGAAAAGCGTAGTCGATGGAAAACAGGTTAATATTCCTGTACTTCTGGTTATTGCGATGGAGGGACGGAGAAGGCTAGGCCAGCTTGGCGTTGGTTGTCCAAGTTTAAGGTGGTAGGCTGAGATCTTAGGTAAATCCGGGATCTTAAGGCCGAGAGCTGATGACGAGTTAACTTTTAGTTAACGAAGTGGTTGATGCCATGCTTCCAAGAAAAGCTTCTAAGCTTCAGGTAACCAGGAACCGTACCCCAAACCGACACAGGTGGTTGGGTAGAGAATACCAAGGCGCTTGAGAGAACTCGGGTGAAGGAACTAGGCAAAATGGCACCGTAACTTCGGGAGAAGGTGCGCCGGTGAGGGTGAAGGACTTGCTCCGTAAGCTCATGCCGGTCGAAGATACCAGGCCGCTGCGACTGTTTATTAAAAACACAGCACTCTGCAAACACGAAAGTGGACGTATAGGGTGTGACGCCTGCCCGGTGCCGGAAGGTTAATTGATGGGGTTAGCTAACGCGAAGCTCTTGATCGAAGCCCCGGTAAACGGCGGCCGTAACTATAACGGTCCTAAGGTAGCGAAATTCCTTGTCGGGTAAGTTCCGACCTGCACGAATGGCGTAACGATGGCGGCGCTGTCTCCACCCGAGACTCAGTGAAATTGAAATCGCTGTGAAGATGCAGTGTATCCGCGGCTAGACGGAAAGACCCCGTGAACCTTTACTATAGCTTTGCACTGGACTTTGAATTTGCTTGTGTAGGATAGGTGGGAGGCTTTGAAGCGTGGACGCCAGTCTGCGTGGAGCCAACCTTGAAATACCACCCTGGCAACTTTGAGGTTCTAACTCAGGTCCGTTATCCGGATCGAGGACAGTGTATGGTGGGTAGTTTGACTGGGGCGGTCTCCTCCTAAAGAGTAACGGAGGAGTACGAAGGTGCGCTCAGACCGGTCGGAAATCGGTCGTAGAGTATAAAGGCAAAAGCGCGCTTGACTGCGAGACAGACACGTCGAGCAGGTACGAAAGTAGGTCTTAGTGATCCGGTGGTTCTGTATGGAAGGGCCATCGCTCAACGGATAAAAGGTACTCCGGGGATAACAGGCTGATACCGCCCAAGAGTTCATATCGACGGCGGTGTTTGGCACCTCGATGTCGGCTCATCACATCCTGGGGCTGAAGCCGGTCCCAAGGGTATGGCTGTTCGCCATTTAAAGTGGTACGCGAGCTGGGTTTAGAACGTCGTGAGACAGTTCGGTCCCTATCTGCCGTGGACGTTTGAGATTTGAGAGGGGCTGCTCCTAGTACGAGAGGACCGGAGTGGACGAACCTCTGGTGTTCCGGTTGTCACGCCAGTGGCATTGCCGGGTAGCTATGTTCGGAATAGATAACCGCTGAAAGCATCTAAGCGGGAAACTAGCCTCAAGATGAGATCTCACTGGAACCTTGAGTTCCCTAAAGGGCCGTCGAAGACTACGACGTTGATAGGTTGGGTGTGTAAGCGCTGTGAGGCGTTGAGCTAACCAATACTAATTGCCCGTGAGGCTTGACCATATAACACCCAAGCAATTTGCTTGCTTCGAGCTGAAAAGCGAAAGAGCACCAGATTGCGGTGTGTGAAGACGAAATGAACCGAAAGTTCGACTCTTGCAAACACCGAAAGCTATCACATACCCAATTTGCTGAAGCGAGGCCAGCTGGTCACGACTCAGTACCCGAATTTCTTGACGACCATAGAGCATTGGAACCACCTGATCCCATCCCGAACTCAGTAGTGAAACGATGCATCGCCGATGGTAGTGTGGGGTTTCCCCATGTGAGAGTAGGTCATCGTCAAGATTAAATTCCGAAACCCCATTTGCGAAAGCAGATGGGGTTTTGTTTTGGGCGGGCGGAAAGTGCGAGGGCGGGTCAGGGCGTGCTCTCGAATATCCTCAGGGGCGGCGGGCCTGCCACCTTTGTCATTGATGTGCAAACATCCGTCAAAGTACCGTTGAGGAATTCAATGCAAAGTGTTTCTGCATTTTTGGTATGGTGCAGCACATTTTCCCAAGGATTGATCTTTCATCGCAGGATGCGGCGTCGACCCTCTTCAACGAGATGCTGTAGAAATGCCAGAACCGATACCGATCAAAGATCACGAAAAAGAAAACCGTCTTGTCAATAAACGCCTGCTCGCTTGCGCGCTACTGGTCATTGGCATCACATGCGCTCTGGTGGGGCGTATGTATTTCCTGCAGGTCGTACAGTTCGACTACCACTCCACAATTTCTGAGAACAACCGCGTCCACGTATTACCCATTACACCGACGCGTGGCCTTATCTATGACCGCAACGGTGTGGTATTGGCCGACAATCGCCCCAGCTACAACCTGACCATCACCCGCGAACGCACCACCGACCTCAAGGGGGAGTTGGATGCCATCGTCAATCTTCTGCACTTGCCGCCTGAGGACCGTGGATTATTCGACAAGGCCTTGAAGCAAGCGCGCCATCCCTTCGTTCCAGTGACGTTGTTTTACGAGTTGACCGAAGAGCAAATTGCGTTGCTGGCAGTGAATGAGTTCCGCCTGCCGGGGGTCGATGTAGAACCACAGTTCGTCCGTCACTATCCGCTCGCCGCTCACTTCGCCCACTCCATTGGCTATGTGGGCCGTATTAACGAGAAAGAATCTAAGACCCTCGACTCGGTGGAGTACCGTGGCACGCAGTCTATCGGCAAGACCGGTATTGAGCGGTTTTACGAATCCGAGCTACACGGTCATGTCGGTTATGAAGAGGTTGAGACCAACGCCCAGGGTCGCGTGCTGCGCGTGCTCAAGCATACTGACCCGATCCCCGGCAAGAACATCGTCCTGAGCCTCGACGTCAAGCTCCAGGAAGCGGCTGAGGAGGCCCTGGGTGATCGTCGCGGCTCAGTAGTGGCACTTGACCCGCAAACCGGTGAAGTACTGGCCATGGTCAGCAAGCCCAGCTTCGATCCGAACCTGTTCGTAACCGGTATCAGCTTCAAGGAATATGCCGCGCTGCATGACTCCATCGACCGACCGCTGTTCAACCGTGTCCTTAGAGGCCTGTACGCACCGGGATCGACCATCAAGCCAGAAGTGGCCATCGCAGGCCTAGACAGCGGTGTCGTCACCGCCCAAACCCGTGTGTTCGACCCGGGTTACTACCAACTACCCGACTTCGACCACAAATACCGCAACTGGAACCATAGCGGCGACGGTTGGGTGGATATGGACGCAGCCATCATGCGCTCCAACGACACATACTTTTACGACCTGGCCCACAAGCTGGGTATCGACCGCCTACACGACTATCTCGCGGAATTCGGCCTGGGTCAGAAAGTATCCCTAGACATGTTTGAAGAGTCAGCCGGCCTGATGCCGTCTCAGGCCTGGAAGCGCGCGACCCGCCGCCAGCCCTGGTTTCCAGGCGAAACCGTGATTCTCGGCATCGGCCAAGGCTACATGCAGGTCACGCCGCTGCAACTGGCTCAGGCCACCGCGCTGATCGCCAACAAAGGTGTATGGAACCGACCGCACCTGGCCAAAACGATCAATGGCGTGCCGCCCGTTGACGAAAACCCCATGCCGAACGTTGTACTCAAAGACCCTCGCGACTGGGAGCAGGTCAACCACGGCATGCAACTGGTAATGCACGATCCGCGCGGTATCGCCCGGGCCGCTGCGCAAGGTGCGCAATATCGCATCGCCGGCAAGAGTGGTACGGCCCAAGTGGTCGCGATCAAGCAGGGCGAGCGCTATAACCGTGAGAAGACATTGGAACGCCACCGCGACAACGCCTTGTTCGTCGGCTTTGCTCCCGCCGAACACCCGAAAATCGTGATCTCGGTGATGATCGAAAACGGTGAGGCCGGTGGTCGCGTTGCAGGACCGGTCGTGCGGCAGATCATGGATGCTTGGCTGCTGGACCAGGACGGTCACCTGAAGCCGCAATATGCAGCGCCAGCCAAGGCACCGGGTGAGCCGCGCGTCTAGGTCATGGCTTCCACTCGTCCCAGCGTTCCATATCCTCATAGGCGAGCCAGGGTACATCGTGGCTCGCCCATATGTGCGAGGTGGGACTGACGCCCGGATCATCATCCAGCGTTGCCACTCGCACAATTACATGGGGCTGCTGGCTACGCTCCGCCATCAGGTGTGAGCCGCAGCGTTTGCAAAAATGTCTGAATTTTCCCGGTGAAGACTCGAAGGCCGCGCGCAATTCCTCCCCTAACGTCCAGCGAAAATGTTCGCGCATTACCCCTGCCGTGGCGACAAACGCCGCCGCGTGTATCTTGCGGCAGCTCCTGCAATGGCAGTGGCTGATGGGCATATCCAAGATGTCCACCTGATAGCGCACACCTTTGCAAAAGCAACTTCCATTCAATGGTTCAGTCATAACGTATTGCCGGGTTCAAGGATGGGGTCATCATCATTGCTTACAACCTCAGGTTGCGCATTGTTTGATGTCGCCTACTGTCAATGGAGGAGGTGACTTATGCACGTATTAGATCGCATCGAGCGAAAAGTCCTGCTCAACGCTTCACGCAAACAGGTCTGGGAGGCACTGACCAACGCTGAGCAATTCGGCGATTGGTTTGGCGTCGCCCTTAAGGGCAAAGTTTTCGGGGCGGGAGAAACCATCGAGGCGCCGATTACCTATCCAGGTTACGAGCATGTGGTCTGGAAAGCCAAAATCGAACGCATCCTGCCACAGACATTGTTCTCTTTCTGGTGGCATCCCTTTGCGGTTGAGAAGGGCGTCGATTATGACCAGGAGACACCCACCTTGGTTGAGTTCACGATTGAAGATCGTGCCCCGGGCATTCTGCTTCGGGTTGTGGAGTCCGGCTTCGACGCAGTGCCCCAGGCTCGTCGCCAGAAGGCCTTCAAGATGAACTCTCGTGGCTGGGACGAGCAGATGGGTAATATCGAAAACTATCTGAACACTGCCCGTCGGGCATGACCCAAACGGGCATCATTGCTGATGCCCGTGCTTACAGCTTTCAGCTCCCATGGCTGTAGTGACTTCCAGAACTTCCATGTGCCAAGAGCCCTGAGTCGGCTAATGCAATAAATGTGTGAGATTGCAGCCTGCGTACGCGTTTACCTGCCGCGCTGGCCCAGATGCCGCGTAGAATCAACGCCTGAAAGCGATTCCTGAGGTGCGGCAAGGTGGATTTACAGCAGGGTTTTGTCCTGACCCGGCATTGGCGCGATACCCCGGCGGGTACGGAGGTCAGTTTCTGGCTGGCCACGGACCAGGGCCCACAGTTCATCCGCCTACCCATGCAGACCTCGGTGATGTTCATCCCAGAGGCCCATCGCAAGCCGCTGGATTGGTTGCTCAAGGGCGAGCGTGATATTGAATTGCGCCCCTTGCAGTTGTGCGATTTTCATCACCGCCCGGTCCTGGGCCTGTACACCCGCCAGCACCGCCAATTGATGGATGTAGAAAAACGCCTGCGCGCTGCCGGCGTCGACGTCTACGAAGCCGATGTACGTCCACCTGAGCGCTACATGATGGAGCGCTTTATCACCGCCCCGGTCTGGTTCGGTGGCACACCCGACGTCTCTGGCGCTCTGTGCGACGCGCAGATGAAACCTTCCGCCGACTACCGCCCACCGCTCAAACTGGTGTCCCTGGACATAGAGACCACCGCTCAGGGCGACCTGTACTCCATCGCCCTTGAAGGCTGCGGTGAGCGCCAGGTCTACATGCTCGGGCCACCGAACAAAACCGACGCAGTGGACTTCAAGCTCGACTACTGCGACACCCGCGCCCAACTGCTGGAGCGCCTCAACCAATGGCTCGCCACCTTTGATCCCGACGCCATCATCGGCTGGAATGTCGTGCAGTTCGACCTGCGCGTGCTCCACGAACACGCCCAACGCCTCAAGGTGCCGCTCATGCTTGGCCGTGGCGACGAACCCATGGCCTGGCGCGAACATGGCAGTCGCAACCATTACTTCGCCTCAGCGGCGGGGCGCCTGATCATCGACGGTATCGAAGCCCTGCGGTCGGCCACCTGGAGCTTTGAATCCTTCAGTCTGGAAAACGTTGCGCAGACCTTGCTGGGCGAGGGCAAGGATATCTCCACGCCCTACCAGCGCATGGACGAAATCAACCGCATGTTCGCCGAGGACAAGCCCGCACTGGCGCGCTACAACCTCAAGGACTGCGAGCTGGTCACGCGGATTTTCGAGAAGACCGAACTGCTCAAGTTCCTGCTCGAACGAGCCAGCGTCACCGGGTTGCCAGCCGACCGCAATGGCGGATCGGTCGCAGCATTCACCCACCTGTACATGCCGCTGATGCACCGCCAGGGTTTTGTCGCGCCCAACGTGGGCGACAAACCGCCCCAGGCCAGCCCCGGCGGATTTGTCATGGACTCACGTCCCGGTCTCTACGAATCCGTGCTGGTACTCGATTACAAAAGCCTCTACCCGTCGATCATCCGCAGCTTTTTGATCGACCCCGTGGGCTTGATCGAAGGCCTCAAGCACCCGGACGACAGCGAATCAGTGGAAGGTTTTCGCGGTGCGCGTTTTTCCCGTACGCGTCATTGCCTGCCGTCTATCGTCGCCCGCGTCTCCGAGGGCCGTGAAGTGGCCAAGCGCGAACACAACGCGCCGCTGTCCCAAGCTCTGAAAATCATCATGAATGCGTTTTATGGCGTGCTCGGTTCCAGCGGATGCCGCTTCTTTGACACACGACTGGCGTCCTCGATCACGATGCGCGGCCACCAGATCATGCGTCAGACCCGCGAGCTGGTCGAAGCTCAGGGCTATGAGGTGATCTACGGCGACACCGATTCAACCTTCGTCTGGCTCGGCAAGGCCCATTCCCAGGAAGCTGCCAGCCGTATCGGACAGGCGCTGGTGCAGCACGTCAATGCGTGGTGGCGCGAGCATCTGCACAGCGCATTTGGCCTGCAAAGCGCTTTGGAGTTGCAATACGAAACCCACTTCACGCGCTTTCTCATGCCCACCATTCGCGGTGCAGAGGAGGGCAGCAAAAAACGCTACGCCGGCTTGGTCACGCGTGCTGATGGCAGCGAAGACATGGTCTACAAAGGCCTGGAAACCGTGCGCAGCGACTGGTCGCCCCTGGCTCGGCAATTCCAGCAGGAACTCTACCAGCGTATCTTTCACCGCCAGCCCCATCAGGACTACATTCGCGACTACGTTCGCCGAACCCTGAGCGGCGAATTCGACGAACTGCTGATTTACCGCAAGCGCCTGCGCCGCCGGTTGGATGACTACGAACGCAACGTACCGCCCCACGTGCGCGCCGCGCGCCTGGCCGATGACTACAATGACCGCCTGGGGCGGCCGCGCCAGTACCAGCGCGGCGGTTGGATCAGCTACGTGATCAGCGTCAACGGCCCTGAACCGTTGGAAGTGCGCCAAGCGCCCATCGACTACGATCACTACGTTACCCGGCAATTGCAGCCGGTGGCCGATGCGATTCTGCCCTTTGTGAATGACGATTTCGGCACCTTGGTCGGTGGGCAAATGGGGCTGTTCTAACGATCAACACCCCTTAAAAGTGTGGGAGGTTACGCCTCCATCGATAGGAGAAAACGCTCATGTACACGCTCTACGGCACCGACGAATCCGGCTCTTGCATGATCGAAATCGCCCTGCAGCGCTGTGCGGTGCCGTGGCACCGAGTGGACGCCAGCTCCTGGCAGGAGAGCGAGGGCAGCGAAGCCTTGGCACGCATCAACCCGCTCAAGCAAATCCCCACGCTGGTCACTCCCGGCGGGCAGGTGCTGACGGAAAGAGCCGCGATCCTCATTCACCTGGGGCTCGAATTTCCTGACTCGCACCTGCTGAACGGCGACCGGGCGCAGATCATCAGAGGCCTGGTGTATATCGCCGCCAACTGTTATTCGGCGATCGGCATCATTGACTACCCGCAACGTTGGTTGGGCAACGCCAATGAAGCGGCCCAAGTGCAACTGGCGACCGGCACTCGCCGCTATCTGCATCAGGCCTGGGTAGTGTTCGCCGATCAGTTCGAACAGCAGCTGTTTGCGCCGAACGGTGAGCCGAATGCACTGGGCATTATGGCGGCAGCAGTGTCGCGCTGGGATGACGCCCGTGAGGCGTTGGGCGGCTTGGCACCCGGCTTTGCCCAGACGTTGGCGCAGGTGGATGCCGATCCTGTCGTGGCCCCGGTTTTTGCGCGGCATTGGCCGGAGTGGAAGGTCTCGTAATGTTTCCGCAATCAACGGAAACAATCACGGATGTCCGCGCCAAACCCTTGCGTAGCGGGCGTCCTGACCTACGCTTTCTTAAAGCGCTGTAGGAATCATCCTTGAATTTGACTGTCGCAGACATGAAACTCAAGAACCCTGCATGGAATTCAAAGGAGGTGCGCATGCTCATCCGGTCGCTGACCCTGGCTACCTTGATGGCTTTTACGGGGCCGCTGTTGGCTGCTGATGATATCAACCCGCTCAAGCAGGATCTGGGCAAGGCCCGGCCGTTGGTGGTGGTTGAGCTTGATTCAGGCAACTCCACGCTGGTGACCCTTAAGAAACAACTGGACGAGCCCGCCATCAAGCAGTCCTTTGAAGAGCGCGCCATGGTGTTCTACACCGTGAAGTTCGGCAGCATTGGCGCCGAAGGCGAGAAGTTCGCCAAGGACCCAAAGGACAATAAAAAGCTAACGCCGCCCGAAACCAATGCACTGATCCGCGCACTCAAACTTGGCGCTGGCAGCGGCACTAAGGTGATCCTGATCGGCAAGGATGGCGATAAGAAACTTGAGAAGACCGTGCCACCGGATACCCTCGACTTGAAGGAATTCTTCAGCACCATCGACCAGATGCCCATGGCGGAGAAAGAAGCCGCTGCCGCCGCAGAACCTGAACCCGCCCCACCAGCGCCAGCCAAGGGCGCCAAGCCCGCAAAGCCGGGCAGCAAGCCAGCCCCTCAACAACTGGATGACTGAACCCGAAACCCTGTAGGCCCCGCCGCCTACAGGGTTTTTTGTGGCTTACGCACCGGAAACGGAAAGTAGAAAAACCGCAAAAACGCCACCCGCTTGATCACTTCCCCGATCAACAACGGCACCACCACAGCCACGACAAAACCGATACACGCCGCGACAAACGCATGCAGCCCCAGCCGCTCCATCAGGTCAAACGTCTTGTGCTGGATCTCGCCATGGAAGATCAACAAAATCAGCGTCGATTGGCCAATATAGGTCATCGCCCGGGTAATCAGTGCCGACACCATCAGCACCCGTGCCAGCGCCCAGCACACGTAAACACCAATCACCGCAAGCAGGCTGGTCCACAGCCAGTGGTCGTAGCGCCGTTGCGCCAGGTCCATGGTGTCGTGGCTGTAGATGAACACAACCGCGAACAGCGCCACCGAAAGCAACAGGGTCAGCACTGACCCCGCATGGGTACGCAGCCAGTCCCGCAGCAGATAGCCGTAGACGAAACACGCGCTGCTGATCAGCGTGATGTCCAGGCTGAACGGCAAGCCGGGCAGTACCCAGGTTTGCCCGCCGACCGTCACCGGCAATTGCCAGAACCAGGGCAGCATCCAGATGCCGATCAGCAGCGGCACCAGCATCAGTACACAACTCACGGCCAGCGAAAGACGCTGGATCAACCGTAGCAGCACCCAACCAAACAGAATCGCCACCCAAAAGTGCGGCAAAAACCAAAGAGCCTGCCATGGGATGGTGTCCACCGAGGCATACAACACGCCGCCGATATCCGGCAGCAGCGGCTGGCCGCGCAGCAGATCTCGCACGATCACGTACACCAGCATGGTGAAGAAAAACGGCTTGAGCAGAGCATCCGCCTTACGCACCGCCATCTCGAGAAAGGGCTGTTCAGGCTTGAAAAGGACCCCCGACAGAAAGAAGAACAAAGGCAGCACGAACGACGCCAGGATCAGGTACATAAGGTCCGGTGACGTGGCGACAAACCAACTGTGGGCATACACGATCACCAGGATGCCGATGCCTTTGGCGATGTCCATTTGGATCCAGCGATGTTTCATCTGCGTCTCCCCAGTCAACCCTTCATGCCTTGCGCCATGGTTTCAGCCACAGCCCCATCCCGAGCAATACCAAGGCACCGGCCAGGGTGCTCAGCCCCAGTTGCAGCCATACGCCTTCAAGACGAAACAACACCAGCGCCGCCACGCCCAGCACCAGCGCACTGAGTAGCCAGTGCCGGGCCCAGGGCAGGGCGCCGAGCAGTGTTTGGCGTTGCATCAGCAGCAGCGCGGTGCAGATCACTCCCGCCAGCGCGGCCAGTGGAATTCCTGCCAGGCCGAACACAAATGGCAAGACGCAGAGCAGCAACACGTTGACCAGGCTGCCGAGCAATTCGCAGCGCAGCGGCTGGCGCGTATCGCCGGCTGCGTAGGCGTAACGCGCGAGCAAGGCGTTCCAGGCGCCGAACACCAACGGCACGGCAAACCACGCCAGCAGCAGCGGCAATGGTGAGTCAGACGATTGCTGGGGCAACAGCAGCGCCACCAGGCTTGGTGCGGCGGCTACCAGCCCGACGCCGGCGGGCAGCGTCAGCACGCTGGCGGTTTCCAGGCCGCGCTTGAGCAGGGCCAGGCGCGCATCGCCCTGACGTCGGCTCATCATGCCCAGCAGCACCTGATTGAGGCTCATCAGCGCAATCAGCGGCAGGTTCATCAGCTTGCGGGCCAGGTTGACCCAGGTGACTGCGCCTTCGCCAAGCAGCGATGCTACGAGTCTTTCGATCAGCGCCAGGCCCTGGCTGGCTCCGTTGCTTATCAATAAGGGGCCGATGCGTTGGCCCAGCTCGCGTAACGGCGCGAAGCTCAGCTGCCAGCGCCACGGCCGCCAGCCTTGGCGCCACATCGACGGCAGCAGCGCCAATGGCATCAGCAAGCTGCCGGCGAGGCATGCCAGGGCCAGTGAGTGGGGTTGAGTCGCGGTGCCGGCGAGGGCGAGGTACGTCACTGGTGGCAGGTTGAACAGCAGCGAGCCCAAGCCGGCCAGCACAAAACGCTCGCTGGCCTGCAATGGAATGCTGAACAGCGCATGCAGCATCAGCCCCGGTACGCACCAGGCGACGACCTGCAGGTTGCTGCTGGCCAACGCCGTCGCCGTGTCGGCCAACCCTGGGCCGAGCACTTGCACCAGCCACGGCGCCAACAGCGTCAGCAGCAGACTGGTCACCAAGGCGATCAGCATCAAGGCCGGAAACAATACCGCCAGCCAGTCCAGCCGCTCGCCATCCTTGCGCGCCAGGTACAACGGCAACGCCGCCGCACTGAGCACACCGCCGGCCAAAGACATGCGCAGCGCCTCGGGCAAGAACAGCGCAATCAGGAACGCATCACTGCGCTCCCCCGCGCCCCACGCCGCGACCAGCAACCACTCACGGGCGAACCCCAGGCACAGGCCCAGCAAGGTCGCCAGGGTCAGCCATGCGGCGGAGCCCAGCATCAGGGCCGTGCGCCGCTGAACAGCGGTTTACGGTAGGTCACTGTCTTGACCTGCGGCAGGCGCGCCGGAAACAAGCGCCGCGCCTCCAGCACATTGATGCCCACCATCAGCCAGAACAGCGCCACCATCACCACCGCAAAACTGAAGTAGTGGTCAAACAAGCCACTGACCAGCGCGGACAGAATCCCCGCCGTGGTACCCAGCCACAGGGCGTTGTCCTTGGTCAGGCGGATCGGACCTTTCTCTGGACGGGCTTCACGCCACCAGCGGACGGTTACCGCCACAAACAGCAGCATGCCAACGAGGCCGATCTTGTAGATGTAGTTCAGCCACAGGTTGGAGATGCCCAGCAGACCAGTGCCCGGCACTGGCGGGTCGACCTTGAAGCCGATGCCCAGCGGATAGGCCGCCACGGCCTGCGGGAACATGCGGTACTCATCGAAACGCACTTCGGTACTGGCGTTGTTCGAAGAAAAAATCGTCGCCAGGCGATCCTGCAACGGTGGATAAGCCATCACCAGCGCTATCGTCAGCGCCGCACCGATCATCAATAGGCGACCGGTGTACGGCACGCGCCGTGAGGCCATCCATATCAGCACCAGCGCCAGGCTGACCATCGCGCCACGGCTGCTGGCCAGCAGCAATGCCGCCGCTCCCAAACAGGCCACGCCCAAACCGAGTGCGCGTTTCCAGCCTTGTTCGGTCATGCCGAAGCAGAAGGCTAAAGGCAGCAGCAACGCCATGATCCCACCGATGGCATTCGGGTGCGTCCACGGCGAGCCCATGCGCGAAGACATGGCCTCCAGACCAAATTTGAGCATGTCGAAATTGGCGTAGTTGAACAGGCCAAGAATCGGCGCGATCCCGGCCCCTGAGCGTGTGCGCACAAACACCCCAATGGACAACACCAGCATCGCCAGGGTGCCGAGCAACAGTGCGATCACCAGGGATTCGCGGTGCTTTTGATCCACCAGCAATTTGGCCGCGAGGAACACCCCCGACAGGTTCAGCAACCAGCGCAGCCAGTTGGCCAAGCCGCTGCTGTCGGCGTGGGTGATAACCTGACCGACCATGAAGGGGAACGCACTGAACAGCATCAGCCACAACAGCATTTGGTCGGTGGGCCGTCGTGTCAGGCTGGGCGCTTGCGGCAGGCGCGACAGGAAGCTGTGCCACAGGATCGCGCCCCAGGTGAGGGCCAGAATCGCCTCGCTCACCGTGGTGCGAATGCCCAGGTTAACCGTGGAATACGGCATGAACGTCGCCACGGCCGCAAACAGCAACAGGCCCCAGAACGGAAAGCGCAGGATGGTCACCGCAGCCGCCAGACCGACCACAGCCAGAAACGCCTTGGCCGGCGACAGCAGCAAAGCCAGGGCGCCAAACAGCAGGCCGAAGAGTATCGCGACGAGGCTTGCCAGATTCACTCTCACGTCAGTTCCTCGATCAGTTCGGCCAGGCGCCGGCGATAAGCGTGGTGGTTGAAGCGTTGCGCCCACTGGCGGCGTTGCTCGGGGGATTCTTCGTCGGGTTGCTCGCCCAGGCCTATCATCAATTGCGTCAGCGCCGGGCCATCGGTGGGCGAAAAGCGGGGGGCTGACGGTGGCGTGATTTCATCCAGTGATGTACCGCTGGCCACCGCCACGGGGGTGCCGACGCTCAAGGCTTCGATCACCGGCAGGCCAAACCCTTCGGCATACGACGGCTGCCACAGGCGCGAGGCCCGGCGGTACAACGCGTGCAACTCAGCGTCCGACACACCGCTCAAGGCGCGAATACCTGGCAGTGTGCGCTGGGCTTCGGGCAAATGATCGAGGCTGCCTACCAATACGAGTTCCGGCACTGAGGGCGATTGGCGTCGCGCTTGCTGCCAGGCGTCCACCAGAAATGGCACGTTTTTGCGCAACTCGCGGGTGCCCACCAGCAACCAGTAACGCGCAGGCAACTGGCGCGTGCTGAGGTCGGCGGCCAGCTCGGAGAACCCATCGACCTGGTTGGGCAACACGCGAATCTTGCCCGCCGCCTTGGGGAACAGCCGCGCGGTTTCATCGGCGCTGTACTGCGACGGCGTCCACACGCGGTCGGCGCTGTGCACCGCGTAGGCAATCGACAGGCGATCGCTGGTCTTGTAGATCAACGCCTTCAAGCGGTTGGCGTGGTAGTTGTTCAGGGTGATCTGAAACAGATCATGCAACAGCACGACGGTGCGCAGTCCTTGAGGCTTGGGTGGCAACGGCAGGCCCATATTGAAGGTGCTGATGTACAGATCGACATGGTGTTCGCGCAACGCCCGCGGCAAGAAACCCGCCTCGAAACGCAGGCGATTCTGTGGCTGGTGCATGGCAGTCTTGGCGCAGCCCCAAGCCGGGCAATGGGCCCACAGCCGGGTTTCATCGCCCAGGGGCGCTACGGTAAAGCGCTCGACCTCGATGTTCGGCAGTGTGTGCAGCGCACTCTCCAGCGCATACACCTGGCGGCTGATGCCCGATTGCGGCGAGGTGCCGACGGTGCGGTAATCCAGGCCTACACGCATGCCGGCTCCTTTTGGTTCTGCGGCGCGAGGGTGGCGTACACCTGCTCCAACTGGCTGGCGGCGACGCTCCAGTCATGGGCCCGACGCACGTAGGCGCGGCCAGCTTCACCCATGGGCGCGGCGGCGTCGGGGAATTGCAGCAGGCGTACCACCGCATCGGCCAGCTTGGTGGCGCTTTGTCCGCCGAGGTAGTCCAGGCCTTCCACCAAGTCCAGCCCGGATACACCTTGCTCGGTGCTGGCCAACGGCAGGCCGGCGGCCAGGGCTTCTAGCACCTTGAGTTTCGACCCGCCGCCGTGGCGCAACGGCGCCAGAAAGACCGAGCAGCTTGATTGCAGATTCAGCAGGTCGGGCACGAAACCTTGCCACTCGATGCGCGGGTCCTTCCAGCGCTCGCGCCAACTGCCCGGCATGCCGAAACCGCACACGCTCATGCGCGCATCCGGGCAGTGCGCCCAGACCTTGGGCAGGATTTCATCCAGCGCCCATTCGATGGCGTCCACGTTCGGCGCGTATTCATAGTTGCCCAGGAACAGCACGCGTCGGGTCGACGGGTCGGGACGGGCGGCGGCGAAGTGATCGCAGTCCACGCCATTGACCACCACCGGTACCGGTTTTCCGGCGATTTTTTCCAGGACCTGCGCGTCGCTGTCGGTGACGGCCACCACCTGCGCGGCCTGGCGCATCACTCGGCGTTCCCAGCGGGTATAGCGCCATTGATCGTAGCGAATGAACGGCAGCGCCCAACGCGGCAAACGGTCGTAAGTGGCTGCGCCCAGGGCCGACTCCACATTGTGTTCGGTCAGCACAAACGGCTGTGACTTGCGCGCCAGTGCGTCTTCGTAAGGCTGGAAACTGTAGCTGTGCTCAATCTGCACCACGTCCCACTGCTCACCCAGCAACCAATTGAAAGTGTCCTGCAACTCGCCCGCCAAACCATTCACGCTGGCCAGCAGCGGGTAGGGCGCAAACAGCCCGGCCACCAGGGTCTTGAAACTGCGCAACGGGCGGCGCGGCAGGATGATCAACTGTTCGACAAACGCCTCCAGCACCTGGCGGTCGGTGAGCGACACCGGGTGCTTGTCATGCAGCAGCAAGGTGATCTGGTGCCCACGCGCCGCAAGGCTGCGCAGCAAATGGAACTGACGCGTCTTGCCGCCGCTGGTGGCGGGCCAGGGCGAGTAGGGCAGGATCCATAAAATGCGCATCGCAGGCCTCACTCCCATAACAGTATTTGCAGATTTGGCTTGACCGTGATGGTCAGTCCGTTGGTGCCGCTCACCGGGGTTTGCGTGCCGCGCAGCGGGTCATACAGGGTCGCGCTGGCCAATCCTGGCAAGTGAGCGTCACCGCCCTGTGCCGACCAAAAAAACCATAACTTGCGACCATCCGTGCGGGTCCAGCCGATGCTGAACAGGCCATCGGGCAATTGGTCGGCGGTGGGTGGGTCGCCGGGGATTAGCTTCGGCCCGCTGACGTCGAGAAAGTTTTTCAGCGCGGTGTAGACCGGCTTGGGGTTAGTGTCGATGTCCAGCAAACCGTAGGACTGGTCACGCACGCTGGCGCGCTGGTCCAGATCGCTCAAGGTAAACAGGAAAATCTTGTCGTAATCCATCGCGCTCATCAGCGCCAGGCGGCGTACTACGTAATCGGCCTGGGCCTGTGGGGTGATGATGTCCTGGGCGTCTTTGGGGCCGGTGTAGGTCGACCAACCCCATTCGGTGCTCCACAGGGTCTGCACACCGCCGGTGCGCAAGGCTTGGTTGAGTGCGGTGGTCTTGGCGATAAAGTCCAGGTTGGCGGGGTCGTTGCCTTCGGGCAATTGGGTGTAGGGGTGGTAGGAGATGACGGTATTCAGGCTGGCCACGCCGAGTGCGCCGAGGGCATCGAACATGGTCTGGCCGTTAGGCATTTCGCTGAAGAACGCCATACCGGCTGCGACCACCGGTTTGCTCGGGCTCATCGCTCGCAGCGCGGCGGCTGAGGTGGTCAGCAGCGTGGCGTAGCCGGCCGGATCGGCCACCGGACGCCAGAAGCCCAGCAGGTTAGGTTCATTCCACACTTGCCAGGCGTCCACGCTGGGGTAGCGCTGGGCGAGCAACGCCATGCGGTTGGCGAACACGTTCGGGTCCTTCGGCGGGTACTGGTCCTGATAGGGCGCACCCGCCGGTGCCGTGGTGGCAAACGGCGCCGAGCCGACCAGGTAAAACACCGACTTGAGCTGGTTGTCCTGCAGCTTGCCCACCAGTTGGTCCAGGGGTGCCACTTGGTACTGGCCCTCTACGGGTTCCAACTGATCCCAATGCAGGTCCAGGCGCACCCACTCCAAACCCAGCGCCTTGAGACGGTCGATCTGCTTCTGATAACGCTCGGGGCTGAACCATAGGAATTGCGCGTTCACCCCCAGGAAATCCTTCCATACCACCTCTTTGTTGCCCTTGAGCACATGGCTTTCTGCATCCGCCTGGCGCCCCCAAAAAAACGCAGTCAGGCCCAAGGCAGCGACCACGGCCAGGGTGGCGAAGTAGGTGCGTTTACGCGCCATGGCGAGCTCCTGAAATGGCGTCGCCAAACAGTGCGGCGAACTTCTGCGCGGTTAACGGCCACAAGCGCTCACGGCCGATTTCGCCGGCGCGTTCGGCCCAGTCCCGGGCCAACAGCGGTGTGCGCGCCAGACGCAGCAGTTGCTCGCTGAGCGCGGCCACGTCGCCTTCGGGGTAGATGGCGCCGTTGCCGCTGGCGACTTCTTCGGCAAACGCCCGGGCATCCGAGGTAATCGCTCCACGCCCGCACGCCGCCGCCCAGGACAACGCGCCGCTGGTGCCGCGCTGGCGCCCGAGCAGGCCGAGTTTTTTCGATTCACGGTAGGGCAGCACCATCACATGGTGCGCCTGAATGGTCTGGGCGATGTCGTCGGCCGGCAAGTTCAACCGCCAATCGATAGCGTCCGTCAGGCCGAGGTCGGCGATTTGGCTATTCAACTGCTCCAGGTAATTGCTGCCTGCGCCAAACGCCATTTCGGCGGCTGTGCCTCCGGCCAGGGTCAGGCGCACACGGTCTCGCAATTCAGGGGCTTGTTCGAACACGGCGGCCAGGGCCTGCAGCAGGTCCTCGATGCCTTTGCCCCGGTAGATAAAACCGAAGTACAGCAGGTGCAGCGTGTCCAACGGCGGCAGCGGCACGGGTGGGATGGCCAGGTTGGCGTGGTTGATCACCGCGACTTTGCCCGCCGGCAGTTGCATGCGCTGGCTCAGGCATTGGGCGCCCAGGCGAGTGAGGGTGATCAGCCGCGTCAGGCCTTTAGCGACCTGACGCTCTTCACGCAGGGTCAGTGGGTCGGCCAGCACGACCGCCGCCTGGGGCAGCGGGCTCGGCAAGCGGTCCAGCAGGTTCAACGGAAATGGCAACTGCTCGCGCCGCCACACGATCCGTTCCGGGTCATGCACGGTGGCGGTCAAGGGCAATGCCGGGTAGGTCTTGCGCAGTTCACGCAGGGCCAGAAACTCCCCCAGCCGCCCGCCGCCCAGCTCGGCGTGGACCAGGTCCACACTCTGCCAGTCGAATGCAGCGATAGCCTGCTTGATGGCCTCGCTGTTGCTCGCCACACCGGTCAACGGCGTCAGCACCGTTACGCCCAGGTGTTCCAATGCCGTGCGGAAATGGTTCGCGTAGTCGGCGATCCCGTTTTTTTCCGGCGGCAATGGGGCGAGCAGGGCGATGCGCATCAGAACGCTCCCCGGTACTTGGCGATGAATTTAAGCACCTTGGCCGGCACTTCGAACTTACGCCGGTTGATGATGATGCCGTCCACCTTGCCGAATGCCGTATTGAGGATCGACAGCGCGTGCTCGACCACGGGCACCGTGCTGGTGTTCGCTTCCACCACCAGGGCGATCAGGTCGGCGCGGCGCAGGTTGATAAACGCATCGCGGTTATCCAGCAGCGCCGACGCGTCCAGCAGCACCACTTCGCCCGGCTTGGCAGGTTCAGCCCCGCCGACCCGCACGTTGATGCCGTTTTCCTGAAGCAACTGACGCAGGTGTTCCACCACAAAGGTCACCCCCTCGCCATGGCGCGCCGAGGTCAGCCCCAGCGTCATGCCTTGCTCGGCAATCCGCTCCAACTGCAGCAAACCGTACAGGCGGTAGATGCTCGCATTGAACGCGTTGGTGCCTTGGGCGGTGCTGGTGTCCAACTCCGGCAGGGTCGTCCACAGTGGCAGGCCGAACTTGCGTTCCACCAAACCACCGTCGTGGATGCGCTGGTCGAGCAGGTAGCAAAGGTAGATCACAAGCAGGCCGACGACGATCGCAAACGGAATCGCCAACAGCAGCATCACCAGGGTTTTCGGGAAGATGCGGCCAGGGTTCAGGGTGGCTTCTTCGATCACCGCGATGTTGCTGATCTGGCTGTTATCCAGCTCACGGTCGATACGCGATTTTTCCAGGTTGTCCACGTACAACGCGTAGTTGCGTTCGGCGGTGCTCAGCTCGCGGCCCAGGCGGGTCAATTCCGGTTCGATCTCCAGGGCTTGCTTGCGTTGAGCTTCAAGGTTGACCAGTTGCTTTTGCTGCTGGACCAGTTGAGTGCGCAGCGCCAGGTTGTTGCTCGTTTCATCCAGCAGCACGCGCTGCAAGTGGATTTCCAGCGTGTTGGGCGCACGGTTTTCCGAGCTCTGCACGGTGTTGCTTTCGCTGGAGACGTGGGCCTGCATCGCGCGGATCGACGCATCCAGGGCTTTGACCGGCGGCGCGTTATCCGTGTAGGTGCGCATCATGTCAGCCTTTTCCAGCAGCTTCTGGTTGAGCAGGCGACGCAAGTCCTGCTGCTGCGGGTTCAGTGCGATCTGGCGAACCGTGGTCACTTCCTTGGGTTGGGTCTTGAGCTGCGTGCGAGTGCTCGCGATGGCGCTGTCGGAGGAGGCGATCAGGCGCGTGGTGTTGAACGTCTCGCCGCGCAATACGTTGATGCGCTCGGACAAGTCTTCCAGGCGATCAGTGATGCTGGCCGCACCGATCTCATTCAGGTGTGTGAGGATCTGCTCCTTGTAGCCCTTGATCTCCGTGGCGCTGGTGGACACCTGACCTTCATAGAACACATACAAACTCTTGCGCCCCAGAGCCTGGGTACGTTCGTTGATGTAGGTCTCGACCCAATCCTTGACCACCGCCTGGGCGATTTGCGGATCACCCCAAGTGAAGCTGATGTCCATCACCGTGGAACCGGCGGCGTGGCTCACTTCAAAGCTCTTTTCCAGGTTGGCGGCAAGGCGTTCCACCGGCGTGGTTTTTTCGATCACACCGATGCTTTCCAGCACCACGCGGATACCGTCGAACACCGCGCCGACGCCCTCCTTGACGGCGTGCTTGGTGCGCTTCCAGAAACCCTCCGGCGGCGGCGCATTGTTGATGACTTCCAGGTAGTGCTCGGCCACTGCACGCACGATAGGGCGCCCGGTCAGCAGGCGTTCTTCGTCGACAATCGGGTCGCGCTGGGTGCTGGGCATCACCAGCGCCTGACGATTACTGATCTCGATGGGCAGGGTCGAATCGCGGCCCGGTTTCACCAGCAGTCGAGCGGTGGATTCGTACTTGGCCGGCAGCAGGAACGCCCCCAGCAGTATGATCACCAACGCGGCAATGGCGGCCAGTTTGAACTCGCGCCGGAAGATGAAGAACAGGCGCAGCAGATCACGAAAAGAACGGATCTCGATCATAGGATGTCGCTCCTTTAGTTATTGCCGCCGCTGGTGCGTGTGTAGTTGTAGCCAACCCCAATGGACTTGGTGAACGGGATCAGTTGGTTCATGTAGGTATCCACTCCCTGGATGCGCTCGCCCACGTTGGATTTGGGCACGAAAACCACATCGCCGCGTTGCAGGTGCACCGGTTTGCGCCCGTTGGGGCCGGTCTTGAGCAGTTGGCTGAAGTCCAGGAAATAGGCGCGATAGGCGCCCTGGGCATCTTCGCGCAGCAGCGCAACCATGCTGGCATTGCCCGCCGGGCTCACCCCGCCGGCGCCGATAATCGCCTGTTCCAGCGTGTTGGCCGTGGCGATCTGCACCGCCGTCGGGTTATTCACCGCGCCGCCGACAATGACAGAGCTGCCCGGCGCCTGATTGATGTTCACCGTCACACGCGGCTCGCGGTATGTCTGCGCGAGCTTGCCGGTCAGCTCTGTCGCCAGCTCCGAAGGCTGGCGCCCCGCAACCTGGATTGGCCCCAGGAACGGGTAGTTGATCTTGCCGTCGGTCTGCACGGTGTACAGCGTCAACTCGTAGATCGTGCTGACGTTGAACGCCGACAGCGTCGGCATCTCGCCGGCATCACGCACGATGCGCAACTGGTCGCCGATGCGGATGCGTTCCACCGCCGGTGGCAACTGGGCCAGTTGGTCGAGGGCGCGCTTGCCGTCCTCGACGGTCTGGCTGTCGGGCGGCACGATGCGCGCCGGTGTATTACAGGCGGCCAGAGCCATCATGGCCACGACGAGCAGGGTTCGTTTCATCAAGGGGGACTTCCTGTGGGTCATGATGCTCACCTCCAATAACCGGGAAACATGCTGATGCGCCGCTTGAGGGCGAGAGGCAGACGACGCTCAAGATGGCCCAGGCGGTAACCGAGCAATTTGAACGCGCTGCGCACCAGCACCTCCGGCACGCGGTGCAAGGCGCCGGCTTTGCGCAAGGCTGCGAGTTCAGCCATTACATAGCGTTTGCCTTCGCCACCCGCGTCGCCAAAGGCCTGTTTGATCCACGGCTCACGGCCGTAGAACACGCCGATATCGAAGTAGCGGTGAAACTCGTCCATGAGTTTGTAATCGTGGGAGTGATGCACCAGCGCCGTAGCGGCGTAGCGCACCTTATAGCCGTCGAGAAGCATGCGCGCGGCGACGTAGGCGTCTTCGCTGCCGATCACGTCGGCGGGGAAACCACCCACCGCGTGCAGTGCACTGCGTCGGTACACGGAGAATGAGTCGGAGCTGAAGCAGGTCTTGATCCCAAGCGTGGGCGCGTCGGCCAGGCTTTTGCTGCGGCTGTGCTCCGGGTAGTTGAAGTGTCGCGATTGCGCGCCCAGTACACCCGCGTCAGGGTGGGGGAGTTGGCGCCCATAGGCGACGCCATTGAGCGGGTCCTCCTGCAACTCGGCGAGCAGGTTGGCGAACGTTTCGGGCGTGGCGGGAATAGCGTCCTGGGTCATCACGAACAACGCGTCGCCGCCAACTTGCTCGCTGGCCCAACGGCGGGTGCCGCCGTGGTTGAAGTCACGGGCGTCGATCACTTCGACCCATGCTCCGAACTCTCGAAAACGCGCCACGGTGTCATCGCTGGAGGCGCTGTCCACCACCAGCATTTCGTCCGGTTGCAGGGTTTGCATCTTCAGCGCCGGCAGCAGGCGTGCCAGGTGGCTGGATGCGTTACGGGTCGGGATGATCAAGGAGGTGCGCATGTCATTTTTTCACGTCGGCAGGCGCACGGCCGTAGATGTCGTCGAAGCGCACGATGTCGTCTTCGCCCAGGTACTCGCCGCTCTGCACCTCGATCATCACCAGGTCGATGATGCCGGGGTTGGTCAGCCGGTGTTTGTGCCCGGCCGGAATGTAGGTGGACTCGTTGGCGTTGATCAGGAACTCCCGCTCGCCGTTGGTGATCTGCGCCGCGCCGCTGACCACCACCCAGTGCTCGCTGCGGTGGTGGTGCATCTGCAGCGACAACGACGCCTGGGGCTTGACCACGATGCGCTTGATCTTGAAGCGGCTGCTTTCCTCCAACACGGTGTAGGTGCCCCACGGCCGGGTGACGGTGCGGTGCAGGCTGTACGCCGGATGGTTCTGGCGCTTGAGCTCGGCGACGATGTAGCGCACGTCCTGGCTGCGGTGGGCGTCGGCGATCAGCAAGGCGTCGGGGGTGTCGACGATGATCAGGTCGCGCACGCCCACGGCGCCCAATACGCGCTTGGGTGAGTCGATGTAGCAGTTGTGTACGTCATGCAAAATTGCTTCGCCATTGACCTGGTTGCCCTGGGCGTCGCTGGGGGTGAGCTGGCGCAGGGCTTCCCACGAGCCGATATCGCTCCAGCCAATGTCACAGGGCACCACGGCCACTTGGTTGGACTTTTCCATCAGTGCCACATCGATGGAAACATCCGGCGCAGTGGCGAAGGCGTCGGCGTCCAATTCACGCTGGCGCGAGGTTTTGTTTTGCAGGCTCTGGCTGCGCTCCAGCGCGGCGCGTGCGGCGTCCAGCACGTCCGGGGCATGGGCGGCCAGTTCGTCTACCAGGGTGCTGGCCTTAAAGCAGAACATGCCGGCATTCCACAGGTGCTTGCCGCCGTCGAGGTAGCCTTGGGCGGTGGCCAGGTCGGGTTTCTCGACGAAGCGTTTTACCCGGTTACCGTGGCTCAGTTTTTCGCCCTGCTCGATGTAGCCGAAGCCGGTTTCCGCATGGTCGGGCTGGATGCCGAAGGTCACCAGGTAGCCGGCTTCGGCCAGGTCGCGGGCCTGAGTCACGGCCTCGGCGAACGCGGCTTCATTGAGGATCAAATGGTCGGCGGGCATCACCAGCAACTGCGCGTCGCCGCCGAAGTGTTCCTGCACATGCAAGGCCGCCACGGCGATGGCCGCCGCTGTGTTGCGGCCGAACGGTTCCAGCAGCAGGTCCAGGGGCAGGTGGGCGTTGTTGACCGGTCGGTAGTCATCCAGGGTGCGGAACAGCAGGTCGCGATTGGTCACCGTCAGCACGCTTTCCACCCCAGGCAATTTGGCTGCGCGCTGAAAGGTTTTTTGCAGCAGGCTCTGGCCGTCACGCATGCGCATGAAGGGCTTGGGCATGTTCTGTCGCGACACCGGCCACAGCCGTGTGCCCGAACCACCGGAAACGATGCAGGGAATTAATCCGTTGAGGGTATTCATCAATAGACTTCCTTGGTGGAAAGGACGGCGGGGACCGTCATGAAGACGATGTACAGGTCAAACCACACCGACCATTTGGAGATGTATTCCAGGTCGTATTCGACGCGTTTCTGGATCTTGAACAGCGTGTCGGTTTCACCCCGGTAGCCATTGATCTGCGCCCAGCCGGTGATGCCTGGCTTCACGCGGTGGCGCGAGCTGTACTCGCTCACCGCCACTTCGAACGGGACACCTGCGGCCTTGGTCGCCGTGGCGTGCGGGCGCGGGCCGACCATCGACATGTTGCCCAGCAGCACGTTGAACAACTGCGGCAGCTCGTCGATGCTGGTCTTACGGATGATGCGGCCCACCCGAGTGATGCGTGGGTCCTGGCGAGTGGTCTGGCGTTCGGCGGTGAAGTCGCTCTGGTCGGTGTACATCGAGCGGAACTTGAAGACGCGGATTTCGTTGTCGTTGTAGCCGTAACGGTTCTGGCGGAACAGTACCGGGCCCTTGGAATCGAGTTTGATCGCAATCGCCGTGACCACCATCACCGGCGACAGACACACCAGCGCCAGGCTGGCGAGGAAGCAATCCTCCAAGCGCTTAATCACCGGCGACCAGCCGCGCAACGGCAGTTGCGAGGTGTTGAACATCAGGATGCCGCCGACGTCGGTGATTTTGCTGTGGCCGTAGCGCAAGGCGGCCATGTCGGGCACCAGCATCACGTTCACCGACAGCTGCCGCAGGCGATTGACCAGCCCATGAATGCGCTGCTCGGCGGCCCAAGGCAGGCAGATCATCACCTGGTTGACCTGCTCGGCGCGGATCAGTTTTTCCAGGTCACGGGTGTTTCCCAGCAAGGGCAGGCGGCTCAATTCCTTGGGGATGCGTTCGGTGCGGTCGTCGATAAAACCGATCAGCCCGGAACGGATATCGCCGTTGCGTTGCAGGTGGTCGGCCACATGCACGGCGGTGTCGGTAAAGCCCAGGATCACCGTGCGTTGAAGGTATTTGCCCTTGCGCATCAGGTGGCGGTACAGGCGCAGCATCAGCAGGCGTTCCAGGCAGAACAAGCAGAGGCTGGCGACGTACCACGCCACCAGATTGCGCGGGGTCAATAGCGGGAAAAACTGCAGGATCTGGTACATGAACAGCAGGATGCAAAACGCCGCCGACCAG
This sequence comes from Pseudomonas sivasensis, assembly GCF_052938085.1. Classification (NCBI taxonomy): domain Bacteria; kingdom Pseudomonadati; phylum Pseudomonadota; class Gammaproteobacteria; order Pseudomonadales; family Pseudomonadaceae; genus Pseudomonas; species Pseudomonas sivasensis. Next base: position 4,142,831 of record NZ_CP176442.1, on the reverse strand, counting down.
GCTTTGATCTTGGTTTTCAGACGCAACCGGTTGCTGAATAACTCTTCGGAATAGATGCCCAGGGCCTGGAACAGAATGATCGTCAGGACCGCGAAAAATACCAATAGGCCGAGGAAATGACCGCGTAGCTCTGGGTCCATCGGGTCGATGAAAATCACCAGGACCAACGGGGGCAAAATGGCGCTCAGGCCATGTATGAATTTGACGAAAACAACAAAGAACTCAACAAAACCGGCACGCGTTAAAAACAGACTGTCGACGGACGACTTTTCTCGCATAAAACATCCCTCATTGCACTCCAGTCGCGCTTGCTCGATTGTTTGTTCAATAAAGCAACGGGTTGCTTTAAAGGCACTTCGAACTACGGCTACGCTGGGTAATACGCAACTATCCATTCAAAAAAATAAATCCATTTGAATGCTTTTCGCGGGGGTAGTGACTTAAGGAGTGTTTCCTTCATAGTGCTAGTCAACGGATTGACGATGTTGCGGGGCATGCAGGATAGACGGGTTAATCAGTCTTTTTATCGGCATTTTATTGACATTCCTTGTCCGAACACTCGGTGATGGGGTGTGTTTTTGAGTGTAGGAATAAATGTGAGATTTTTCCTGCTTAACGGGAAAACCTTTTTATGACCGAGGTAGGAAAGGGGGACAAAGAGGGCGTGGCAAGGCGCACTAAGTGCCTTGCCACTGGGGCTTTCGCGGGATTAGAAGTTGCCTTTCAAACTCACCGAAAAATTACGCGGTTCGCCATAAAAGTTTCCCCAAGAGGCGGTACCCACGGTGTTGTAGTAGGTTTTATCAAACAGATTGTTGCCGTTGAGCGCTACGGTCCAGGTGTCATCCACGCGGTAGGCCAGGCGCGCATTCCAAGTGGCGTAACCGGGCTGTTCGAGCTTGATGGTCTGCACACGATAGTTGCTGCTCTGGGCGTTGACCCCAGTGCCGACGCTCCATTTCGATAGCGCGCCGTCGAGTTGGTAATCGCCCCACAAACGCAGCATGTGGCGGGGCACGTAGGTGTTGGAAACGCCACCTTCCTTCGCGACTTCGATGTTGCTCAGGGACTTGGTCTGGGTGTAGGTATAGCCGCCGAACAGCTGTAGGCGTTCCAGCACTTCACCACTGATTTCGGCCTCTATGCCCTGGGCGCGCACCTTGCCTTTGTCGGTGTAGCAATAGCCATCGGCGGAGGTCGCGCATTGGGTGGTGTAGTCGGATTCGGCGCCGTTTTTCTCAAGGGCGCGGAACAGCGCCAGGGAGCTGTTGAGGCGTCCGTCGAACCATTCGCCCTTGATGCCCAACTCGTAGTTGTCGCCGATCTTCGGCTTGAGCGCAGCGCCGTCGACGGTAGCGTAGGAACTCTGCGGCTGGAAGATATCCGCATAGCTGGCGTACACCGACAGGTGCTCATTGAGGTCGTAGATCAGCGCGGCAAACGGTGTGACTTCGCCGGTTTCCCGAGTGCGTGCATCCTGCGAGGCCCATTCGCCCCAGGCCAGGTTGTAGGATTGGCGACGGTTCTCGTACCAACTGACGCGGCTGCCGACGATTAACATCAGCGGCTCGGCCAGGCGCAGGCGCAATGTGGCATAGGTGCCGTATTGGGTAGCGGTCTCCTTGACCGTGCCGCCACGGTACATGTTCGGCCAGAAGGTGCTGTCGGCCGGTTCCGGGAAGTGACGATTAGGTTGGTAGATGCTCTGGCGCAAGGCCAGGCTCTGGATCGCGTAGACATCGTCCTGAGTGCCACGGCTGCCGTTGGCGCCGAGGATCAACTCATGTTCCAGGCCGAAGGCTTCGAACGTGCCATCGACGTAGGCGTCGAGGCCGAAGTCCTTGTGGTTGTAGTCCATCAATGCGGCATAGGAACCGGCCGTGGGTGCCGGATCACCGTAGGCGATCGTGCCTTCGCTGGCAGCGTACTTGGTGTCTTGCAGATTGCGGCTGTGCACCGCCGACACCTTGAGTTTCCAGTCATCATTGAATTGATGGGTCAAGTCGGCAAAGAACGTGGTACGCCGGCTTTGCCAGTCGTTCCAGGACTGGCCCAGACAAGTGGAGCGGCTGAGGTTGGCGCTTTTGCCATCGGCGTAGCGGGGCAGGCCGCCCCAGCAAGGTGTGGCGTCGACGTCTTCGTAACTGGCGCCGACGCCCAGGGTGGTTTCGGGGCTGAGGTCGATGTCCAGCGCGCCGTAGAACGCTTGGTCCTGGCGCTTCTGGATGTCCATGTAAGAGCCGCGCTCCTGCTGGCTGATCGCTGCGCGGCCGCGAATAGTACCGCTGTCATTCAACGGGCCGCCGGTGTCGACGTCGGCGCGGTAGTTGTCCCAGGTGCCGGCGGACAACGACAGGCTGCTGGTGGGATTGGCCTGGGGTCGCTTGCGCACGAAGTTCACCGCGCCGCTGGCGGTGCCGGCGCCCTTGAGCATCCCGGCCGCACCCTTGAGCACTTCCACTCGGTCGTAGATCGCCATGTTGGCGCTGAAACTGTCGGCTTGTACGTAGTCTTTGCCCATGTCCAACGGCACGCCGTCGTACTGGTACTGGCCGAGCATCTTGAAGCCACGGGAATAGAAGTACTTGCCGCCCATGGGCGACTCGTAGGTGGTGATCCCCGGCGTGCGTTCCATCACATCGTCGATGGTGGTGAGGTTCTGGTCATCCATGAGTTGGCGGGTCAGCACACTGACCGACTGCGGCGTTTCCCTCAGGCTGTGTTCGCCTTTGCCAATGGTCACTGCGCCGGTGGTGTACGAACCGGTGCCGTCGGTGATGACGCCCAAGCGCTCGCCGGTGACCATCGTGGCGCCCAGGTTCAGAGCGCCGGTTTCGGCCACTTCGGGCAGCAGCAACCACGTGTTGTTGCCCTGGCGCTGGGCTTCCAGGCCTTGGCCTCGCAACAACTGGCCGAGGGCCTGTTGCGGGTCGAAGCGGCCGTTGAGGCCTGGGCTGGCCTTGCCGGCGACGCTGGTGGCGTCATACGACAGGCTGATACTGGCCTGACGGGCGAACTGGTCCAGCGCATCGGCCAGGGAGCCGGCGGCGATATGCCAGTCGCGGGCCTGGATGTCACTGGCTGGGGTTTGAGCCATCACGGCCAATGGCACAGCCGCGCCACTCAGGCAGGCGCCGAGCAAAGCGGCCTGCGCTGCGCGTTTGAGGGGGGAACGTTGGGAGGGGAACGCTTGCATGACCGCGGGATGCTCCTGAAGGAAGTGAACAGAACCGGCCTGTTGATCGGCCTTTCCTAACAGGTCGAGCGGTAATGCGAATTCACCTCATTTATTTTTGAAGGGTTATACGCGGGGTGAAACAGTCACCCAATAACGGCTGCGGTAGGTGACGTCGACCTTGAGTGAATGCGCCACCAGGCTGAGCACTTGATCGGTATCGTCCAACTGATAGGTGCCCGACACGCGCATCCCGGCGACCGCTTCGCTGCACCGCAGCAGGCCGTTTCGATAGCGCCCCAGCTCGGCGAGGAAGTTATCCAGGCGCATGTTGTGGGCGCTGATCACGCCATCGCTCCAGGCCCAAGGGTCGAGTCCATTGGCGAGGGGAGGGCGGATGCCATTGCGGTCGAACAGCACCTGTTCGCCCGGCTTTATCAACTGCTGTGCGTGGGTGTCGTGACGGTCGGCAAACAGCGCCACGCTGCCCTGTTGCACGGCGAGCAATGTGCCTTGGGCGTCTTCGCGTACCAGGAAGCGGGTGCCAATGGCGCGCAAGTAACCGTCGCGGGTCTGCACCCAGAAAGGTCGGCTGTCGACGCCGGTATTGACCAGGATTTCACCCTGGCGCAGGTGCACCAGGCGCCGCTCTTGATTGAACGCCGTATCGAAAGCGCTGGCGCTGTTGAGCTGGATGTTGCTGCCATCGTTCAGCGCCACCCAGCGTCGTTCGCCGGTGACGGTACGGTAATCGGCTATCAGGGCCGGCAGCGGCGTGTAGTCGCGGCCAAGCCAGGTCAAACCGGCTGCGCCGGCCGTCAGCCCGAGCAGTTTCAAGCCATCACGACGGCTGATGCGTTGGCGCGCACCCCGCAGGGCATGGCGCCCGACCTGGGCCGGTAGTTGGCTGAAGTCGTCATTCATCGTCGCCACCCGCTGCCACACTTGCTGGTGTTCGGCGCTGGTGTGCAGCCAGCGGTCAAATGCGGCGGTGCTGGCGTCGTCGGCTGTGTTGAAGCGCAGCGTGATCATCCACTGGATGGCCTGGTCTACGAGGCGCGGGTCATAGCTCGGCATAACGCAACCGATAACAGGCGTGCAGCGCCTTGGACAGGTCGCGCTCCACGGTCGCTTTGGACACGCCCAGACGCAGGGCGATCTGGGCGCAGGTCAGGCCATCAAGTTGGGCCAACAGGAACGCTTCGCGCACGCGCGGCTTGAGTTGGTCGAGCAGGCGGTCGATACGTTCGAGGCTGTCGAGGATCAGCCGCCGGGTTTCCTCCGACGGCACTTCAGCCTGCGGAAAATGCGCGAGACTTTCGAGGTAGGCACGCTCCAGTTCACGGCGCCGGTACTGGTCGATCATCAGGCTGCGCGCGATGCTGCTCAGGTACGCGCGCGGCTGCTGCACCGTCTGCTGCTTGCGCGCATTGAGCAGGCGTACGAAGGTTTCCTGGGCCAGGTCGGCGGCATGCTCACGGCAACCCGTGCGCCGACTCAACCAGCCGCGCAACCACGAATGATGGGCATTGTACAGCTGGCCGATGGCGGCATGGTCCAGTGGGTGATCGCTCGACATGGGCATCCTGGCGCAGCAGTCTTAATTGATAATGTTTCGCATTCTAGACGTTGGTCGTGGCGTTGAGCAATCACTGGCAAGCAATGTATCCAGCACAATTTTTTGTTTGCCCAAAGCGCGCCGATTAGTCTGCGGGCTTTCCTGGTGGAGGGCTGAGCATGATCGACGTGGCGACCCTGGCGATATTTTCCGGTGCCGTGGTGCTGTTGTTGCTATCACCGGGGCCGAACATGGCTTTTGTCATCAGCCATGGCGTGACCCACGGCTGGCGCGGAGCAATGGCGTCGGCGTTGGGCATCTGTGTGGCGGACCTGCTGCTGACGGTATTGACTGCCAGCGGGGTGACGGCGCTGGTTGCCAGTTGGCCGCCATCCTTTGATGTGATCCGCTATGCGGGAGTGATCTACCTGCTGTGGCTGGTGTTCAAGACCTTGCAGAAAAGCCCTGGCCTGGACATGGCTCACATCAACCGCGTGGCCTTGGGCCAAGTCTGTTGGCAGGCGATGCTCAACAGCTTGCTCAACCCTAAGGCGTTGCTGTTTTTTTTGGTATTCCTGCCGCAGTTCGTAAGGCCCGAGGCCGGGCCCATTGCCATGCAGTTGATGGTGCTCGGCGGTGTGCTGACTGTGATTGCCGGTGTATTTCACGTACTGCTGGGGTGTTTTGGCGGGGCGCTCAGCCGGTTCTTTGCCAGGCGCTCGAACAGCGCCTGGCTACAGAAGTGGGGCTTGGCGACGGTACTGATGCTGCTGGCGGTGCGCCTGGCGGTGATGTCTCGTCCCAACTGATCTTGGGTGGCGGGGAGCACGCCAGGCAGAGCTAGCGGCGCGCGTCCATGTCAGCCCAACCGCGCCGCCGCCCGTGCGGTGATCTCACCGCGCACCCTGCGCGATTCCTGCGTGCGCTTCTTCGCCTCTTCCAGCACATGCGCAGGCGCCGTCTGCGGGCTGCCCGAATCGAACGGCGGTGCGGGTGCATATTCGATCTGCAACTGCACCAGTTGCGCCGCCGCTTCGCTGTATAACTCGGCCGCCAGCACCAGCGCGAAGTCGATCCCCGCAGTGATTCCACCCCCTGTAAACAGGTTGCCGTCACGCACTACGCGCTCCTGCACCGGGATAGCACCGAGCGGGGCAAGCATGTCGTGGTAGGCCCAGTGGGTGGTGGCCTTGCGGCCGCGCAGCAGACCCGCCGCGCCGAGTACCAGCGAGCCGGTGCACACCGAGGTCAGATAGCGTGCGGTCTGGGCCTGGGTCTTGAGGAAATCCAGGGTGGCCGGGTCTTCCATCAGCGCACCCACGCCGGAACCGCCGGGCACGCAGAGCACATCCAGATTGGGGCAGTCGGCGTAGGTGGTGGTCGGTGTAAACACCAACCCAGTGCTGGAGGTGACCGGCGCCAGGTCTTTCCACACCAGGTGCAATTTCACGTCCGGCAGAGAACCCAGCACGTCATAGGGGCCGGTCAGGTCCAGTTGCTGGATGCCGGGAAACAACACAAAGCCGATCTGCAAGGTCATCAAGGATGCTCCGATAAAGAGGTGGACGGCTTCACTCTAGAGGCCTAGGCTTTGGCGAATACGCCATTGAACCCACGAATTACGCCAATCATGCCCAGAATTGTCCACGTCCTCGCTTTCGATAACGCCCAAGTGCTTGACGTGACCGGGCCGTTGCAGGTGTTCGCTTCCGCCAATGACTTGGCCCGCCAGCGCGGCCTGCCGCTGCCTTATGCGGTCTCGGTGATCGCTGCTCAAAGCGCGCCGGTGATGACCTCTGCCGGGCTGGCCCTGGTAGCCGAACCGCTGCCCGCCGTCGATGCGCCTTGCGATACCTTGGTAATCGCTGGCGGCTGGGGCGTTTATGGCGCCTCCGAAGACTTGGCGCTGGTGGACTGGGTTCGGGAAAAGGCCCGGCATACCCGACGCATGACCTCGGTGTGCACGGGCGCATTTTTGCTGGCCGCCAGCGGCATGCTCGATGGCTGTCGCGTGGCGACTCACTGGACGCGCTGCGAGGAATTGGCGCGCCGGTTTCCTTCGCTGACGGTGGAGTCCAATCCGATCTTCATCCAGCAGGGCGCCGTGTGGACGTCGGCCGGTGTCACCGCCGGCATCGACTTGTGCCTGGCCTTGGTGGAGGAAGATCTCGGCGGCGCGGTAGCGCTGGAAGTGGCGCGGCACCTGGTGGTGTTTCTCAAGCGCCCCGGCGGCCAATCGCAGTTCAGCGTGACCCTGTCCCTGCAAAAGGGCGACAGCCGCTTCGCAGAACTCCACGCCTGGATGGCCGAAAACCTCACTCTGGAATTGAACATCTCGACCCTGGCCGCCCAGGCCGGCATGAGCGAGCGCAGCTTTGTGCGCCACTACCGCGCCGAAACCGGGCAAACCCCAGCGCGCGCCGTCGAGCTGATCCGCGTCGAAACCGCCCGCCGGCAATTGGCAGACAGCAATGCGTCAATCAAACGTATTGCCGTGCAGTGCGGTTTTGGCAGTGAAGAAACCCTGCGCCGCAGCTTTTTGCGGGCCTTGTCGGTCACGCCCCAGGCCTACCGCGAACGCTTTTGCGCACTGGCCTGAACGAAAAGTACACCGTTGAACCAAGGTGCTATGTTGGCCTCCCACCCACAGCGGGCGGGGTTTTTATCGAAGCCTACGGCGGCACCCTCCGAGCTGAGAGCGAGGAGGGGCAGGGCAGCGTGTTCAGCTTCAGGATTGCCGCAGTGCCTTAAGCCCTATCGAGTAGCTCGATGATCGCTGACAGGGTCGCCTGCGGTGCTTCCTGGGGAATATTGTGGCCCACGCCGGGCAACACCTGGCGTCGGTAAAAACCGCTGAAGTGCTCCACGTCATCGTCCTCTTCCGGCGGTGGGCCTACGCCGTCATCGGCACCGCACAACGAGATGCTCGGCACCGAGATCGCCGGTTGCATCGCCAACGCCTGCTCGATGGCTTCCAGCGCCGGATCGCCGGGCGCATACATGAAACGGTGGCGGTATGAGTGAATCACCACCTCGACAAAGTCCGGGTTATCGAAGGACGGCGCCGTCTGCCCATACAGGTCCGGCCCCTCGGCCCATGACGGCGACCACAGCGCCCATAGCAATTGGCAGAGCTCGCGACGGTTGGCGGTCAACCCGTCCACACCGCGCTGGGTGTGAAAGTAATACTGGTACCACAACCGATGCTCCGTCACCGGCGCCCGAGGCTTGAGCGACTTGGCGATGTTCTGGATGTTGTAGCCATCCCCGGTCACCAGCCCGCGCACCCGCTGCGGCCACAGCGCGGCGACGATACACGCGGCGCGCCCACCCCAGTCATAACCCGCCAGCGTGGCTTGCGCGATACCCAGCGTATCCATGAACTCCAGCAAATCCTTGGCTAACGCGGCCTGTTGCCCGGAACGCATTACCTGCGCATTGATAAAACGCGTGGGGCCATAACCGCGCAGGTACGGCACCAACACCCGGCAGCCGCGCCCGGCGAGCACCGGGGCAATGGCGTCGTAAGCGCGCGGGTCGTAAGGGAAACCATGCAGCAGGATCACCGGCTCACCGTCTGCAGGGCCGTGGGCTTCATAGGCGATGTCGAGCATGGAGGTTTGCGCGTGGAGCAATGGGGCGGTCAGGGTCATGGTTGGGCTCCGTGGTTGGCCAGCGTTAGCACATTTGAAGGGACGCAAGGCCCTTGTGGTGAGCGGCCTTGCCCCGCGCTGGGTTGCGAAGCGGCCCTGAAATCAGACGCCGCGTTCTGTCAGGCAGAATGCGGCGTTTTTACTGGGTCGGCTTCGCAGCCCAGCGCGGGGCAAGCCCGCTCACCACAGAAGTATGTGTCAGCCTTTGCATTTTTGTGGATCACAGACCGCTATTTGGACCGCAGTGAGTCAGTGCCTTACCGGTCACCTCTCAGGGTTGCCATACCGTTTTCTCCCCACTCAATTTACGGTCCAGGAATGTCGCCGCGCTGATCAGCGCCAAATGGCTCAACGCTTGGGGCGTATTGCCCAGATGCCGCGCCTGGCTGTCGAACTCTTCGGCATACAACCCCAGTGGGTTGGCGTAGCGCAGCAGTTGTTCGAATTCCAGGTGGGCCTTTTCCACCTGGCCGGCGCGGGCCAGGCATTCCACGTACCAGAACGAGCAAGCGGTGAATGCGCCTTCGGTGCCTTGCAGGCCGTCGATCTGGCTGTCGTCGTTGCGATAGCGGTAGACCATGCCGTCGCGCACCAGGCTTTTCTGGATCGCTTCCAGGGTGCTCAACCAGCGCGGGTCGGTGGCGGCGACGAAGCGCACCAGCGGCATCAGCAGCATCGAACCATCCAGCGCCGTGCTGCCGATGTGCTGTACAAAGTGCCCGCGTTCTTCGTTCCAGAAGTTGCTCCAGATGTCGGCGTAGATCGCCTGGCGCGTCTGGTCCCAGCGCGCGAACGGCGCCGGCAGCGAGCGTTTGGAGGCCAGGCGGATCGCACGGTCCACGGCCACCCAGCACATCAATCGCGAATGCAGAAAGTGGTGCTGCTCACCGCGCATTTCCCAGATGCCCACATCTTTCTGGTTCCAGATTTCGCAGACCTGATCGGCGACTTCCACGGTGTGTTTCCAACCCTCGTGGGAGATGGCTTCGCCGTACTTGTTGACCAAGTACACCGCGTCCATCAACTCGCCATAAATATCCAGCTGGATCTGGTCGACGGCCTCATTGCCGATGCGCACCGGCCGGGCGCCACCGTGGCCGCTGAAGTGGTCCAGCTCGGTTTCTGGCAGCTCCTGACGACCGTCGATGCCGTAGAGGATGTTGATTTTGGTCGGCTTGCCGCAGCAGTCGCTGACGCGTCCTTTGAGCCAACGCATGTAAGCATTGGCTTCGTCGATGAAGCCCAAGCGCATAAAGGCATAGACGGTAAACGAGGCGTCACGGATCCAAGTGTAACGGTAGTCCCAGTTGCGCTCGCCGCCGGGTGCTTCCGGCAGCCCGAAGGTGGCGGCGGCGATAATTGCGCCGTGTTTGCGCGAGGTCAACAGCTTCAGCGCCAGGGCCGAGCGGTTGACCATTTCGCGCCAGCGCCCACGGTAGTTCGATTGGGCGATCCAGCCACGCCAGAACTTCAACGTGTGGGCCAGCGCCAAGTCGGTACAGCTGCTGTCGACGCGTTCATCGTTTTGGCCGCCGAGGACAAATTCGGCGCCTTCTTCCTGAGTCAGGGTAAAGCTCGCCACGGCAGTGTTGTCTTCGAGTTGCAGTGGATGGCTGCTGGACAAACGCAGGCCAGGCTGGCCGTCGGCGCTGAAGCACACGGTGCCGTTATCGAGGGAGGCGGCGGTTGGCGTGCGTGCGTAGTCATGGCGCACGGCGCAGCGCAGGTGAATGTTAGCTTGGCCGCTGACCACGCGTACCCGGCGGATCAACAGTGGCAGATCATCGGCTTCTTCGCTGATGGTCAGCAGGTCCGTGATTTCCACCACGGCTTCATCGCTGAGCCAGCGGGTTTGCAGCACGTTGGTGTCGGGCAGGTAGATCTGCTCGCGGCGGGCGTTGGGCAAATCCGGGGCGAGTTGGAAGATACCGGCATCGGGGGTGTCGAGCAGCGAGCAAAAGATCGAGGGGCTGTCGAATTCCGGCCAGCAGAAAAAATCGATGCTGCCTTTATCGTTAACCAGCGCCGCGCTGCGCATGTCGCCGATGATGCCGTGGGCGTCAATGGCGCTCTGTGGTTCGTTTTTCAAATCAACCTTTTTCAAATCAACCATTGTCACGAAACTCCGGATATAGGCTCATGCCGCCGTCAATGAACAAGGTACTGCCGACCACATAGTCGGAGGCATCGCTGGCCAGCCAGACCACGGCGTTGGCGACGTCTTCCACATCGCCGACCCGGCCATACGGGATCAACTTGAGCAGTTCTTTTTCCGCCGCGCCTTCGGTGGCTGCGCGGTTGATCGCCGTCCGAATCGCCCCTGGCGCAATCCCATTGATGCGGATGCGCTGCTCGCTGACCTCTTGGGCAAGGCTGCGCATCAGCATTTCCACGCCGCCTTTGGACGCGGCGTAATTCACATGCCCGGCCCAAGGGATCAGTTGGTGCACCGAGCTCATATGGATGATTTTGCCCGCCGCCCGGGACACGCCTTCACGGATGCCCTGGCGGTTGAAGATACGCAGGGCGGCGCGGGCACAGAGGAACTGGCCGGTGAGGTTGACGCCGATCACGCTGTTCCAATCGTCGAGGCTCATGTCGACCACGGCAGCGTCCTTCTGCATGCCGGAGTTGGCCACCAGGATATCCAAGTGGCCAAACGCATCGAGGGTCTGGGCAAACAGCCGTTCTACATCGGCCTCTTTGGACACGTCGGCGCCAATGGCAATCGCCCGCCCGCCGTCGGCGTTGATCTGCGCCGCCAGCGCTTCGGCGGGGGCGGCTTGGCGGTTGTAGTTCAGCACCACGGCAGCCCCGGCCTGAGCCAGAGCCTTGGCCGCACCAGCACCGATTCCGGAACTGGCGCCCGTCACCAGTGCTACTTGTTGCTCTAACGAGATGTGCATTGCCCACCCAGCCTATTAATTCATGAGTTCAATTAGCTGACTGATGGCGCGCAACGGAAGTTCATCCGTGTGGTAGCTGGGAGAAACTGAGCCGACTCACACTGGTTGTTGTGCGGGTGCTTATATCGACGTATCCGTATCAAACCGCGCGCAATGTGGACGCCATCGAGCGCCAGCGTTTCGACGCGTGGCGCACTGAGAACTCAGAACACCACTATGAGTTCGACCAGCAGCACTACACCCGCTCCAGCGACAACACCGCGGGGTTGTACCTGGGCTAGCCGTGTACGTTCTTTTTACAGGCCAGCGTCGGGTTCTGACCCGTATCGTTTGGGAAAAGTCGCAGCTCAGCGAGGGGCTTTGATTTTTTTGGCTATTTCTTACATCCATGCAGCGCATATTGCGGCGGACACAGGAACCGGTACCGACGAAAGCACCACGCATGGGAAAGCTGATGGGCTTCGACGTTACGTTGGAGCGACAAGCTGAAGATCGCGCCCACCGCAATGGAGAAAACTTATGTCGGTATCGATGTCCGATACACACGCTGCTGCTTCATCAACCTCTGCTCGTTCGCAGGACAATGTTGCGCCTCAAGGCAACGCCGAACGGCAGGTGCCCGCCCCGAACGGCAACGCGGCTGCGAACGTCAGGTTCCTGTCGCCGGAGAGCCAGGGCGGGCCGGTATTCGGCGATCGCCAGTCGTTGCCGGCCCGTCAGAACCCTTTTGAACGTATGGAGCCTTCTTACAGCGCGCCGGCCACGTCGAATTTCGTGACCTCTTTCAAACACTGGGTAGGCCATTGTTTTTCCGGCTATCGACCACCCTTTCCCGGTTGCAGCAATCCACCACCGAGGCCAAACCCAGGCTGCAGCAATCCGCCACCAAGGCCAAACCCTGGTTGCAGTAATCCGCCGCCGAGGCCAAATCCTGGCTGTAGCAATCCACCCCCACGACCCAACCCCACCCCCTGCAGACCCTATCCGATGCCTCCATGCAGGCCTGATCCGCAGTACTCGTTGAAAAACAACGAACAATTGGCGCAGCAGTTGAGCGACAACTTCAACGCCTTCAGGGACCGCAATAACCCTGGGTATATAAGCGTTGATAGTATCCATGCGATGGCCAAAAAAGGCTGGTCTCCCGATCCCGTCACGAACGCGAACATTCGCCTGGCCAACGAGTTGCTACGTCGTCCAGAACTGATGAGCGCCCTTGACCGGAATACCTCCACCGGTGCGTTGGATGGCCTGATCAATCGGCAAAATGTGAATGCTGTAATCAAGGGAGAAAATTACTTCAAATACAAGAGCGACAAGGAGTTGGCCGGGGAAATGCTTAAGCACTTCAACGAGTTGAAAAGTAATCCCAGGGCCGGGGAACTGAGCTTCCATGACCTCAGGCGGTTGGCGTCACAGTCTCAGACGGGCGATTCTTCCAAGGATCACCTTGTCCAGCTTGCCCAGGAAATTCTCAGACGCAGTGACGTGTTGAAGAAAATGGACAATCTCGCGGGCCGTGATAACGACGGTCGCATCAGCTGGCAAGCGCTCTACCAGCTTTCCCGTTAACCGAAACTCAGACGCCGTTATTGAATGACGGCGTCTGCTTCAATTGTGTCAGGAACTGTTTACGTCGATTTACCACATAGGTCATATGCACCGTCTTTCAAATTCCAAGTGGAGGGCTAGCAAATGACGTCAACCTCGTTTCACTCATCTCAACCCAGCTGTCATGAGTTGTTTCGTGATTCTCATGATGGCGACTCAACTCTGTCCAAAGGCGACATAGCGACGCAAGAGTCCCTGGCCCTGCAGACTGCGCATGCTGTCGAAGCCAGGCGCATGAGGACATTCGCAGGTCAGCACAAATTCCAGGCGCCCGTAGAGGAAGATTTTTGCAGGGGACTGCTCAAGTCCAACCACGCCTCTAGTGATAACACCAAGCCACTTAAACACTCCAGGCTGATGAGTTACCTGACGGCCTGGTGGAGTCGGTAAAGGCGCGTTCGTGGGTTTTTACATGCTGTCATTGGAATTCATTGGTCGTAAGGAACTGTCGTATTCGTCCAGCCACACATGAGGTGCTTGCCTGAGTGGAATCCATTCAATGATTTCGGCCGCCAAGGGGGCGATCACCGTACAGGCAGGGATCGGGAAAAAGTTGGAGAAAACCCATGAAAATCGAGGGTGTACTACCTCATGGTGGGCCTCTGGCACTGGACGGGATGGTTTCGAGACCCACAGCGCCAGCGTCGCTCACCCACGCTGAAACCTGGAATGACGCTCGCCCAGCGCACCCGGAAAACGCGTCGCGCGGGCGATTGCCGTTGCGCGGTACATTGTCGGTGCTGCATCACCGAGCACTGCAGAACCTGTCAGTGACGCGCGCCAATCTTTCGCCTCCCGGGGTGGCGTCCACGGACAGCCAATTAGCAACGGCCCTGGAGAAAGATTTTGGCAGGCTGCACCCATTCCTGAACGAAGGACGTTTGACCTGGTCGTCATTGCGGCGCGTTGCCGCTGAACGTACGGGTCAACACGAGGAGTTGGACCGAACGATTCAGGTGGTCAGTGAAATTCTGAAGCGACCGCGATTGAATGACGCGATCTTGAGCCGCGACGGTGATATTACTCGTGACAGTCTCAGGGCCGCCGCCCAAACATTGCAGGGCAATAGTTCTCCGAGCGTGTTCAGCCAGGATCCGTTCCATGCCCAGAGTAACACCCAGGTGGTGCAGGCCCTGCAGGGCCACTTCGAGCAACTGAGAGACAAATCCCAGGACCGGACGTTTCTGTTTGAGCAGCACCAGTACGTCGAAATCGCCACACTCAAGGCGGTCATGCAGGACCCGTATGCCGTTGACCCGCAGGGTATCCCAGTGCTGGAGCCGTCCACCGGCATGCCCAGGCCCAAGTACAGCGAGCTTTGCGTCTACACCGCAAAGAACATTCTAGAGCGGCCAGGGTTACTGCCTTCACTGGAGCGCGCGAACGGAACGCGACTATTTGGGCCTCCTCAAAAGGAAGGCTGGCTCAGCAACAAAAGTCTCGATCGTTGGCTGGAACAAGACGAAGCTCGCAAGGCGCGCTGATGGTTTACACCTTGAGAATTTTGCCGCTGAGGGACACACCCGCAAGTAACAATGCGATCAGCACGAAGGCGCTGCTCAGGCTGCTGCCATGTGCGATGAAACCGATCACGGCGGGGCCGGCAAGAATCCCGGCATACCCCAGGGTAGTGATGGCGGGCACGGCGATGTGCTCTGGCATCACTGTCTGTTTACCGACGGCGGTATACAGCACCGGTACGATATTAGAACACCCGGCGCCTACCAATGCGTAGCCCAGCAGAGCGGTTTCCCAGGCAGGAAGCAGCGTCGCCAGCAACATGCCGGCGGTGGCCAGTGCGCCCCCGATCACGATCACCCGCGTAGCGCCCAGGCGCCGTACGATGGCATCACCCGTCAAACGGCCGGCGGTCATGGTCAGGGCGAACGCTGCGTAACCCAGGCCAGCGTAGGCTTCGTCAAGTCCGCGTTCGGCACTGAGGAACACCGCACTCCAGTCAAGCACGGCGCCTTCGGCCAAAAACACGATAAAGCACAGACAGCCGATAAACAGCACCACGCCGTGGGGAACAGCAAATGCCGGGCCCGAACTTTCACTGCCGTAGGGCAGCAAATGCGGCCCGGCCTTGAGCAGCGCCACCGCCATGATGACGATCACCACCAGGGTCGCTTGGAGAGGCGACAGCCCCAGTCCCAACAACCCGGCAACCCCCGCCGCGCCGACAATACCTCCCAGGCTGAACAAACCATGGAAGCCCGACATCATTGTTTTGCCACTGGCCCGCTCAACAATCACGGCTTGCAGGTTCACCGTGGAGTCCACAGTGCCCAAGCCCGCGCCAAACAGGAACAACGCGGCGATCAGTAACGGTATCGAGCTGACCGTGGCCAGCATGGGCAGGGCCAGGCAGATCATGATCGTGCCGGCGCTCAGCACGCGTCGGCAACCATAGCGCGATGCCAATGCGCCGGCGGCCGGCATGGCGATGATAGACCCCACCCCCAGGCACAACAGCAGCAGGCCCAAGGTGCCCTCACTCAGTTCTGCACGAGCCTTGGCGTACGGCACCAGCGGCGCCCACGCAGCAATGCCGAAGCCGGCGATAAAAAATGCAATACGTGTCGACATCTGCTCCAACCGCCCGGGGATCACGGGCGCGGAGGTGGGAATGGCAGTCATGAAAAATCCTTGGTTTTGCGTTCAACGAACGGTGTCCGATGCGACATCCTTGCACATCGGGCCTTGGGGGGCGAGCCGGGTTCCCCGAAGATGACCTGTACTCAGGTTAATTTTTAAAAACCAGGAACCCTATGGATGTCGGCAGCCACAACAGGAGGTGTTGAGCTCGTAGGAGGCGGCCTGGAAGGTGCGTAATCCCTGTGGAAACCGGTGAACCCCGGGTTTCTCGTGGTGGATTACCACCTTCCAGGCCGCCTCCCACAAACGCTATGTTGTGTAATACGCTGCTTGCCCAGCCTGTAGGCAAGTGAGCGGACGAACCGATGAAAATTGGAAGGCGACTAGCACCATGACCCTGTTCTATGACGCACGAGGCAATATTTATGGCGTGACCAGCCCGGCTTTTTTACGAAACCAGGGCATTGAGGTGCCCGACAGCGCCGCGCAAGCCGTGCGTGCTCGCGAGCGTTGGGCAACCCGAGCCATAACGTCTGAATGCGACTGGGGTACGACGCCGCGTCCCATCAATGCCAAGCCCCACCGCTGTGATGGTTTGTTGGTTGGCCCGTTCCAGACCGAACCGCCGTTTGACCTATTGATCGTGAACACCGACGGCTCCCTGGCTGAGCGCAGTGGCAATGGGTTGACGATTTTCGCCCAGGCCCTCACTGACCAGGGCTTGATGACTGAGGCGTGTGAATTGCGAGTGCATCATGACAAGCCTGATGCAGTGTCGCCGGTGGTGACTCGTGTCGAGCCTGCCGTCTACGAGCACCTCTCGGGATTTTGGCTGGCCTTGGGTTTGCCTGGATTTGGGCCGTCAGCCGTTGGTGCGCAAGAGGTGGAGCAGACAATTCTGGCCGGCACTGAACTGAGTTACGTGAGGGCGTTGGCGGCGATCGATCCGCGGTGGACACACAGTCAGTTTGTGCGTGTAGGTAACCCTCATTGTGTGACCTTGGTCGATCAGGTGTCAGCTTTGCCGGAAAACCTACAGATGCAGCAACCCGCGTTGTATGAACCCTTGCAGGCGATAGCCTTCGCCCCTCCGGCTGGCAGCGGTCGCCCCTGTTTGGCCGGGGTCAATTTGCAATGGGTCGCCAGGCACTCCCGCAACCGAGTGATTGCCCGGGTGTTCGAACGGGGAGAAGGCCCTACGGCGTCCTCCGGAACCAGCGCCAGTGCCGTGGCCTGTGCGGCTTGGCGAGCGGGTTGGGTTGAGGGCGGTGAAGTCGCCGTGGTGATGCCTGGTGGCACTGCGCCGGTCCGCCTGCATACGCAGAACGACACACTGCAGAGCGTCAGTCTGTTCGGGACCGCGCGGCCTCAGGCGTAAAGCTTTTTGAATCGCTGATGCCCAAGGGGGTGTCAGCTGTTTCACGATCAATTAATTGATTAGACGAAAGTTGGTGTAGGGCATTTCTTGTCTTTAAGAAGTGTTTGATTGAATAGAATTAATATCTTGTAAAAGACCCTTCAATCTTCGTTGTACGAAACTTCTCTTTTATTTTTCCGAGGTCGATTTTTTCCTGAAATCGCTAAGCTTCATGGCGTTCAGGCGCTTTCTCTCGGTAACTTTTCTACGTTTGACGGGGGAAGTATTTCAGTACGGTAATAAATAGATTTGGCGGGTAACAACGGATGGTTAGTGCGTTTTTTTCGTCACGTTTCAATTTGATCCTTCCAGGTATTAAAAGTGACTTTCAAGTGTTGGCGTTCAAAGGCCAGGAGGTCGTTGATCAACCATTTTTTATTCAGGTGCAGGTGGTCAGCGAAAATCCTTCACTGGATCTGGAGGCTTTGCTCCACCAGCCTGCATACCTGGCGTTCGGCGACACGGATACAGGATTGCATGGGCAGATTTACGCAATTGGCCGCGATGATCCTGGCCAGCGGCTCACCCGCTATCACCTGACGTTGGCGCCGCGCCTTGCCTACCTTGGTCATCGGCGCGACCAGCGGATTTTCCAGCAGCGCAGCGTTCCCCAGATCATCGCGACAGTCCTTGAGCACCACGGCGTTCTGGCCGACAGCTATGTCTTTGAGCTGGGGCCAGTGGTGTATCCGCCGCGTACGTTCTGTGTGCAATACGCGGAAACCGACCTGCATTTCATCCAGCGGCTGTGTGAAGAGGAGGGCATTCATTACCACTTCCGTCACAGCGAGGGCGCGCATGTGTTGGTATTTGGCGATGACCAGACCGTATTCCGCCGCTTGCCCGTGCAACGTTATTCACCTGCCGGCGGGCCGCAGGCTGATACGCGGGTTATCCAGCGTTTCGATGTGCGCCTGGGCACCCGTAGTGGGCAAACGGTGCGCCGCGATCATGACTTTGAACATCCCTCCTTGCGCTTACAGACCACCGCAGGCTCGACCGCAGCGCAAACCCTTGAAGACTACTGTTATCCAGCAGGTTTTAGCGGTCATGCACGGGGTTCGCGCCTGGCACGCAGAGGCTTGGAGCGTCATCAACGCGACCGTTTTCGCGCGCTGGGCAAGAGCGACCAGCCGGTATTGCGCAGTGGGCATTTCCTTGAATTGCAAGACTATCCAGACCCGCTCTGCAACGACCTTTGGTTAATCACTTCGGTCCGTCACGAGGGTTATCAACCCCAGGTGCTGGAGGAAGCGGCAGAGGAAGTGGGTACATTTCAGGGGTATCGCAATCGCTTCACGGCGACACCCTGGAGTGCGACGCATCGACCGCCCCTCAAACACCCCAAGCCGACCATCAACGGGACCCAGACCGCAACGGTCACCGGGCCTTCCGGTGAGGAGGTGCATTGCGATGCATACGGTCGGGTGAAAGTGCGATTTCATTGGGACCGGTTGGACAAGACCGATGACAAAAGCAGTTGTTGGGTGCGAGTGGCGTCAGGATGGGCCGGTGATGGGTTTGGCGCAACGATGCTCCCACGGGTGGGCATGGAAGTGCTGGTGACCTTCCTTGAAGGAGACCCGGACCAGCCGTTGATCCACGGTTGCCTGCCGAATGCGTTGCACATGCCTACCTATCCTTTGCCGCAACACAAGACCCGCAGTGTCTTGCGCACTTGCAGCACCCTGGGCGGTGAAGGTTCCAACGAGTTGCACCTCGAAGATCGTCGTGGCGAGGAGCTCATCTACGTTCGGGCTCAACGGGATTTTGAGCAACAGGTGGGCCATGACGCTCGCTTGGAAGTGGATGGGGAGCGACGGGAAATCATCCGGGGGTTAAGCACGGTTCACCTGGAAAGTGAGGAGCATCGTCATGTCACGGGTGATCGTAAGGTTGTTCTCAAAGCCAGCGACCACCTGGACGTGCAGGGCGATAGCCAGACGTATGTCCGGCAGACCCTCGTGATCGAAGCTGGCCAAGAGGTGCATCTCAAGGCCGGTGCCAGCTTGGTGATCGACGCCGGCGCACACCTGAGCTTCAAGGCGGGCGGAGAGCACCTGGTGATCCAGGCGGGAGGTATTTTCAGTAGTCGGCCCATTACTCTCGGTGGCACACCGTCCGCGACCGGGTCGGCGAGTTCTGTGTCGGTTGCTACAACCCCTGAAGTCTCCGTTGTCCAGGGCGTCATCATGCACTTGGCCAAGCAACTGGGCGCGGACTTCTGTCCAGTGTGCGAACGCTGCCGCGAAGGCCTGTGCGATATCAGTGAGAGGGCTGCCTGATGGACAACCTTCCAAATCAATGGATGAGCCAGCAGCTGCAGGCAGGGCACAGGCTGTGTTTGATACTTGAAGGCAGTAACGCAGCCCGCCAGCCGATGTTGGCAGCGCGAGGCTTTCCAGACTATTGCAGCCTCTACGCACAAACCCCGCTGGCGGAAATCGCCACGGCTGGCCCCTTGATCCTGCTGCTGGATCAGGTTGGCGAGCCCGCGCTGCTCGATCTTCTACAAAAGCCGGAGATGAATTGGGGGTGGTTGGGCAGTTTGCCAAACGTGGACCTCACGGACGTGACGCGGCATTGGCGCGACCGGCTGCTGGTCGGGCCCGAGGGGCACCAGGCGCTGTACCGCTTTCACGACAATCGTACGCTGGCGCGTGCACTCAACTGCCTGAAGGTTGAGCAATGGCCAGCATTCCTAGGTCCGCTGATCAGTGTGTGTTACTGGCATGAAGACCGTTGGCACTATGGCAGTAACCCTGCTCCCGGTGATTATCCGGTGCCCGATCCAGCCCCTTGGCTGAACATACCTAACCCAAATGCCTACGCCATTTTGCACGCCAATATCCTGCGTTACCTGCTGGCGGAGCACAGTGAAAGTCTGGCAGCGCTGGTCGAATTCCAAGACCCCAGGGTATGGCTGACCCAGGTACTCGAACAGGCTCGGGCCTGGCAATGGAACCGGCCGGAGCAGTTGGAGTTTCTGGTAGTGCGACGGTTGGAAGAGGCCAGTCGCGCCAGTGTGATTCGATGGCAGCCAACCGTCGGAGAAACCCCTGAAGATCATTTCCAGCGGACGTTGCAGCTGTGGCGCTCGATGGAGAAAACCGATGAGTAGGCGGATCTTGGGTGTGCTGCTGGCGCTGGGGATGGCGGGGCTTTCGGGGTGTGCGGTAAAGCCGGTCGAAAGCTTTACGCTGCAGGTGGATCTACCACCGGAATTTAAACTTAAAACAGCCGCCAACTACAGGCCCGCCACGGGTGAGACCTGCACCTTGCCAAGGCGTCGAGGCAAGCGGCCAGAGCGGAAGGTCTTTTTTACCGAATACAAACCTGCGGCCAGTCGGGTGAGTTATCAATTGCCGCTAACTGAAACGGTGGAGGGATGCCCGTTGGTGTTGCGTGGCGTCGAGTTTGATTTTTATGCGAAATGGGGGAAACGGGATGGGGATGTTGGGGGGGATATTGCGGGTATTTCCATTCGAGATCGTTTAGCGGGAGAAATGCTGGTGATGCCTGAGTCTGGGATTCAGGAGTTGTCGTGGCAGTGCCAGTGGTTGTTTCGGACGGTGGGGCCGATACATGCGATCAGGAAGGTTCTGAGCTGTAATTCGTCGGGCGCGAGGGTTCAATCGCGCACAGCTTACGCTGGCGGAGGTTTTTCGCGAGATGAATTGGGAGGAAAAACGATACTGATAAAACTGGGCCTGACTAACGAAGAACGACCTTATATGGGCGACAACTGGGTTCGTTTTCCTCAGGGATGGAAACGTTGCCGGGGGACGAGTATGGAGGACCAGTACGCGTTCTGCATGGGTAACACTACGGATTTCAAACCCTTCAAAATGCCCGATGGGCGCGTATGCGACATATACCCGACTTGTACTGAATAAGGATATCCAGGCATGACGATGGAGCAATGGAAGCAACCTTTTTTTAATGAAAATATGCCTGCCTGTGCGTTGAGTGATGGCAGTTTGAGTTTTTGCCTAGTAGATGAATCAGGCGATTGGCAAGTTTATGGTGGGCTCAAATATGAAGTTTTTGACAGCGCTGGGAAAGGATACAAAGGGCATTTAAACGGAGATGGTGTTGCACGTATACACGGGCAATGCCGTGGTCCTGTCGTGCTGGTTTTCGATGCTGAATATAAGGCAACGGGCTCCTTTTATTCGACATTGCAGGAGCGAGAAAAATATCCATTACCCATTACCGACCTTCAAGTCAGAGCTGAGCAAACGCATTTTTTAAAT
Organism: Pseudomonas sivasensis; assembly: GCF_052938085.1. NCBI lineage: Bacteria > Pseudomonadati > Pseudomonadota > Gammaproteobacteria > Pseudomonadales > Pseudomonadaceae > Pseudomonas > Pseudomonas sivasensis. The sequence continues at coordinate 4,121,657 of NZ_CP176442.1, read as the reverse complement.
CCTAATGGCAAACGAGCCGAGCGTAATCACTCGCGTCATAAAGGCGATCAGTTTTATCAAGTCGAAGTGAGCGACTTGGTTCGTCACATTGCCCACCTACCCCCTGTAGCACCTTCAGCCCATCGCCCCCAACGCCACGCCCTAAAAATGATGGCAGACCTCGGCTTCGGCCCACCCCAGCCAGCCTTGTTCGGGGTCGTGCTCTTCCCCAACAACCACACGGTTCTCGAAGTACGTCCGCTTCGAGCCCTGCGCCCAATGCTTTCCACTCAAGACGATTTCTGTGCGTTGAACCTGTACCAGTTGGCATTGTTTGCATCACTGAGTTATTGCAACTTCGGTCAGGTGCCGCCGGAGAAACCCCAGGATGAAGTGCGTTTTCCGCTAGACCCAAGTGTCGGAAATCTATTTGCTGAGCAGCTTTCAGGGCATCAGGAAGCGTGGCGGGTTGATCCGGAGCAAACACAGCGTTTCTATCCACTCTATGAGGAAGTCCCGTACTCCAGGCGCTTCGAAATCCTGCCCTTTGATCCTGCGTTATACCCACAGAATCGCCCGGAACTGGGGGATGAACAGGAACACCCCGCGCGCTTGCATTTCTTCGATGACGAAAAAGGCGGCACTGATACTCAGGCGTTCATCACTCACCACGATGAGGTAATTCTGATAGCGGTGCGAGGCACTGCCAGTTCAGCTGATGGGTTGCGAGATGCCAACGCCCACCAGGTGCTTTTCGCGGAGGGTGTTGGCAAGGCGCATGAAGGGTTTTATCTGGCATACCAAGCGGTGCGTGATTTCGTACTACGCTACCTTGATCAGTTTCACACCGGCCAGCGCATTGTGATTTGTGGCCACAGCCTGGGCGGCGCGATTGCGTTGCTCCTGGCTGAAGGGTTACGTCGAATTCCCGATGCCAATTACAACGTCCTCCTTTACACCTACGGCGCTCCCCGCGCCGCCGACTCCGAGTTCACTCGCGGCGCATCCACGTTGGTTCACCATCGCATCGTCAACCACAACGACCCCGTTCCCAGCGTCCCTGCGCCCTGGATGAATACCACCGCCAAGCTCTGGATCCCTGGCGCCGTCACGCTATTCAGCGCGCCCACCGCAGGTGGTCTGCTGTTCGCAGCCGGCTTGGTACGTATTGGCGGCAACCCTTACCAACATCATGGCGAGCAGCAGCACTTTATGCCGATCATGCTCCCGGATGGCACGCACTCGTCGGTATTGTGGAAGCCTGGTTGTGAGTCCATCGAAGAGGCTGGTCACAGTCGAGCGTTGCAAGTGCGAGGTGACATGCCCGACCGCGAAGGTTTGATCAGGCAACTGGTGCAATACAAACAGCACTTCATGACCGCCAGCTACATCCCTGCTGCCTGGGCGACGTTGCGGCGCTGGCAACAAGCTTTGGATAGCAACGGCCCTCTGGTGACCCAGCGCGAGTTTGAACTGCTCGACCATGCCCTGGCGACCATGCGCAAACAACTGCAAGACAAGCGGCGTGAACTCACCCGACATCGCCCGACCAACGCACGGTCCTATGAATATCACGAGCCCTTGAATGCCGAAATCGACCGCCTGCACACCAGTCGCGAACGCCTGCAAACCCTGCGTTGGCGTCGCCTCGATGCCCATGATATCTACGGGAGCCACGCCCACTCTGCAGCGCTGCCGCCGAGCCTGAAGCGCTGGTTTCGTCATCGTGAAAACCAGGCACTGCCTCAGGTCGCCAGTATCCCTCCCGCCACGCCAAGCGAGCTGGGGAGGGCGCAATCGCTGGATATCGACTCAGTCGTATGATCCCCGTGCTTACACAAACTCCACCTGCGCGGGCTGGCGCTTCATCAACACCTTGCCGTTGCGAATCGAGTACAGCGGTAGTCCTTGGCTGCGAATCACCTCGTAGTCGCTGTCCGCCGAGAGGATCAACAAATTGGCTGGGCGTCCAGGCTCAAGGCCGTAGCGATCACCCAGGGCCATGGCCTTGGCGCTGTTGTCGGTCACCAGGTCGAGTGCGCTTTGCAGGTTGCGGTAGCCGAGCATGTGGCAGATGTGCAAACCGGCTTCGAGCACCCGCAGGATGTTGCCGTTGCCGAGCGGGTACCAGGGATCGACGATGGAGTCCTGTCCGAAGCACACGTTCATGCCCGCTTCGAGCAGTTCGTTGACCCGCGTGACACCTCGGCGTTTCGGGAAACTGTCGAAGCGGCCTTGCAAGTGGATGCTTTCGGTCGGGCACGAGACGAAGCTGATACCGGAGTGGCCCAGCAGGCGGAACAACTTGGCGCAGTAGGCATTGTCGTAGGAACCCATGGCCGTTGTGTGGCTGGCCGTGACGCGGGCGCCCATGTCGCGGCTGCGGGCTTCTTCTGCCAACACTTCGAGGAAGCGCGAATGGGGGTCGTCGGTTTCGTCGCAATGCACGTCCACCAGGCAACCGGTGCGCTCTGCCAGGTCCATCAGGAATTTCACAGAACTCACGCCTTGGTCGCGAGTGTATTCAAAGTGGGGGATGCCGCCGATCACGTCGGCGCCCAGGCGGATGGCTTCTTCCATGAGCTCGCGGCCGTTGCGGTACGACTCGATGCCTTCTTGAGGGAAGGCGACGATTTGCAGGTCGATCAGGTGCGTGCTTTCTTCGCGCACTTGCAGCATGGCCTTGAGCGCCGTGAGGTCGGGGTCGGTCACGTCGACATGCGTGCGTACGTGCTGGATGCCGTGGGCGGCAAGGGACTGGATAGTTTTCTTGGCACGGGTCCTGGTGTCTTCCTCGGTGATGGTGGCTTTGCGTTCTCCCCAGCACTCGATGCCTTCGAACAGGGTGCCGCTCATGTTCCAACGTGGTTCGCCAGCGGTAAGAGTGGCGTCAAGGTGGATATGGGGTTCGACGAAGGGCGGGACTACCAGATTGCCAGCGGCATCCAGGTCGCCAGCCTTCATGACGGGTGGCGTCGCTTGTGGGGTGATGCTGGCGATCCGGCCGTTTTCCAGGTGCAGATCATGCAGGCCTTCACGGTTGCGCAGGCGGGCGTTGATGATGTGCATGGGCAAGTTCCTCTTGGCTAAAAACAATCAGGCAGACAGCCGCCAGATCATCAGGGCAATGCCGATGTCCAGGCGGTCATATGAATTATCCAGCGTCAGCCCGCACAGGGCTTCGATGCGCTGGATGCGGTGGGTCAGGGTATTGCGGTGTACGGCCAGGCGCTGGGCGGCGGCCATCAGGTTACCATTCTCGTGAAACCAGGCTTCCAGGGTTGGCATCAGGCCGGGGCCATGGTGCAGGTCGTGGCGCAGCAACGGGCCGAGGCGCTCATTGAGAAATTGGTCGAGCAGGGCGCGATCACGCACGCCGCTGAGCAACTTGAGCACGCCCAATTCGTCATACACGCACAATCCGGCCCGCTCGCTGAACCGTCGCGCGGCGGCCAGGGCCTGGCGCGCTTCATCCTGTGCTTGAGCCAGGCGCTCGGCCGGATGGCGCGCCGCGCTCAAGCCGATAAATAGCTTGAGGGGTGCCAGGCGCAGGTTCAGGGGCTTCAGCCACTGGGCCAATTGCTGACGGTTGGCCGAGGCCGCGACAGCATCCGGCGCCGGTAGCAACAGGGTCCATTGTCCGGCCCGCCCGAGTATCGGCAGCGCGGTCGACAACTGACGCAAGCGGCGACTGATTGCATCATGCTGTCGGGCCAGTTGCGCCTCCACCCGCGTCGCGTCGTCTTGGGCGAACAGCAATTCACTGCCTTCCAGTTGCAATTGCACAATTTGCCAATGCCCTGCCAGGGACATGCCCAATTGCACGGCGCGGTGCAGCAGCAGATCCAGGGATTGATAGTCACCGGTCAGCAAGCGCTCCAGCACATCATGGCGTGAGCGCCCCAGCTGTTCGGACTGAATGAGTGCGGAGCCGATGGCCTGGGTCACCAGTACCATTTTCAACGAATAAGGCTGTTCGATCAGTGGCATGCCGGCGGCTTCGGCGGCGTCGAGTAAACGCTGGGGGATCGCCTGGATATATGCCGGCCCGGTAAGAATCACCAATCCGGCGACCTGGCGCTGACACGCTTCGTCCAGCAGTTGCAGCAGATTGGCTTCATCCCGTGGGTGGTTGATGCCGGTGACGAACACCAGTTCGCCGCCCAGTACCCACTCGGCGATCCCGCTGTTTTCCGCCACGTACGGCCAGCGAACGCGGTTATCCAGGCTGGCTTCACCGGCCCGCAGGCGCATGGATTCCAGCCCGGGCAGGGCCAGTACGTCGGCGAGGGTCAGGCTCATGCCTGGGCGTCAGCCAGCGGTACACGCACGCGTAGTACGGCGGTCAGCGCGATGTAGGTCAGCGACGCGGCAGCGATCCCCACCAACGGCGCGACCCAGGGTGAGTTGAATGCCAGCACGGTGCCCACCGCATACGCCACTAGCCCCGGCCAGTTGAACGCCGGCAGACGCGCTTCAGCCAGGCGCGGGTATTGGCCGCGATAGCGGTAGAAGAAGTCCGCCATGATGACGCCACCAATGGGTGGGATCACCGTGCCCAGCAGGATCAGGTAGGGCACCAGCATGTCGTACATGCCGAGCAGCGCCAGCAACGTGCCGATCACCGCACCAGCCAGGGTCACGGTTTTGCGGCGTTTGGTGCGCAGCAGATTGCAGCCGGCCACGGCGAAGTTATAAATGGTGTTGTCTTGGGTGCTCCAAATGTTGAGCAGCAACATGGCCATCGCCGCCATGGCAAAGCCTTGCAGCAGCAATACTTCCACCACGTCCGGTTGCTGATAGACGATGGCGCCATAGGCCCCGATCAACACCATCAGGCCATTGCCGATAAAGAAACCGATCAGGCTGGCCAGCACCGCCACCCTGGCTGAGCGTGAAAACCGCGTCCAGTTGGTGGCCTGGGTCGCGCCGCTGACAAAGGTGCCGAACACCAGGGTGATTGCCGTCGACAAGTCCAGTTCAGCGGTCGGCACCACCGCCAGCAACCCGTCCAGCCCGCCGATTTTCATCGTGGCGACCCACATCGACAAAAACAGCAACAGGCCCATGGCCGGCACCGCGATGTAGGACAAAATCTCCAACCCGCGATAGCCCACGTAGGCTGTCGCGCAGAACACCAGGCCGAACAGCACCATCAAGGCCAGCACACTGCCCTGGCTCAGCTCGAAATATTTACCCAGCACCACGGCAGCAGTGGCGGTGCCCCAGGCGTACCAGCCGATTTGGGTGAAACCGAGGATCAAGTCGCTGAGTTTGCTGCCCACTTCGCCGAAGCAGAATCGCCCCATCAGCACCGAGTTCAAACCACTCTTGAAGGCAATGTAGCCCAGGCCTGCGGCGTAAATACCCAGCAGCAGGTTACCCAGGGCCACCACGCCGAGCATGTCGGTGAAGCTGAACGCTACTCCCAGCTTGCCGCCGGCAAACATGGTCGCGGTAAAAAACGTAAAGCCCAACAGCACCATGGCGGTTGACGCCAGGCCCTTGCGCGCATGCATGGGGACTTCGCTTAAAGGGTAATCGTTGCCCGTTTCTTGCTGCGTCATGTGCCTTGCTCCCTGAATGAGTGACGAGGCCTATTGCACCGCGCGTGCCAAATCCGCAGCAGTGACGGGCGCACGGTGGCGGCTGTGCACGGTGCACAGTATTTATAGCCAAACAGGGGAGACGCGCAGAAAAGAATGTTCGCTGTGCCCAGTCGGGCACGAAAGCAGTGCAGGGGTGATACAAAATGGATCAGTCGGACAGCGTGTGTGATCGCTGGGCTTGAGTCCGGCCGTCGGCGCAAGTGCTCCTTACCGTCGGGAAGCGTGGCTGTAAGTGAGGCAGCCACAAAAAAACCACCGCATGGGTGGTTTTTTCACATCGCTGGCTTACTCGCCGCGATAGATACAGCCGCTGGTGCAGGTCTCATGGATGCGAATTGCGCTGAGTTCTGGCAGCAGTGGTTTCAGTTCATTCCAGATCCACTTGGCCAGCACTTCGCTGGTTGGGTTTTCCAGGCCTGGGATGTCATTGAGGTAGTTGTGGTCGAGGCGTTCATAGAGTGGCTTGAAAATCGCCTTGATCTCCGAGAAGTCGCGAATCCAGCCGGTGTGGGGATCCAGGTCGCCGCTCAGGTGAATCGCCACCTTGAACGAATGCCCATGCAGGCGCCCGCATTTGTGGCCATCCGGCACGTGCGGCAGGCGGTGGGCGGATTCGAAGGTAAACTCTTTGAAGATTTCCACAGTATTTTCAGCTCGGTCAGGTATCTGGCAGGCGGCGAGTTTAACAGCTTGATCACGCGCCGCGCATACCGCTGGGTCAAAGCGCCTGCAAGCGCTCGCCCAGGCCTCCGTTATCCGCCAGTTGCAGAAACTCATCCCCCAACCGCTGGCTCTCGCTCATCGCGGTTTGCCAGTACTTATTGCGGCTTTTGTCGTCGCCCAAAAAGCGTTTGAAATCGCTGCGGTCCGGCAGTTTGCCTTGGGGCAGGCGGGCCAGGTAGTCCTTGGACGGCGCCAGCAGCAACACGTCCTGCAATCCCTGCTGATTGCTGCGCCGCCATGGCAGCCCTTTGTCGAACCAGCCGGGGATCACCCGATCGGTAAAATGCGGGTACAGCACGATGTCATCGCCGTGGTAGGGAAGATCAAGGTGGTAGTCCAGCAGGCCGCCGTCGCGGTAGGTGCCAGTGCCTGCGCCGGGCAGGTCGCGCACGCCTTGCATCACCATCGGGATCGAGCCCGACGCCAGAAGTGCCTGGCGCAGGTTGCCTGCATCCAGTTCAAGAAACCGCGATGGGAAATCCTTCAGTGGATGCACCGGTGGCAGTTGGCGCGGGTCATGGATGATCAACCGTTCGAAATGCCGCGACAGCCGCGCGCGGCCGCGCAGGTTGTCGGCGATCACCGTTGACAGGCCCAGACCCAGGCGCCCGCGATGGTCGTCGGCAAGCAGGCCGTGGCTTTTGACCACCATGATATTCAGGCGATAGTCGGGATTGTCCAGTACGCGTGCATCGCGGCCGGCCAGTAGGTCGTCGAGCATGCGCTGGCAGCTCTGGGTGACCTCGGCCATGGTCACGCCTTTGGCAAAACGCTGCTCGTTGTACAAGCGGCCGAGGTCCAGCAGGCCTTGCACCGGGTCGGGCAGGCAGGCGCTGGCAAAGCGCCAGGAACCGATGGATGCGCCTATCAGCGCCCGCTCCCGTGGTGCGCGGGGCAGCCAGTCGCCGAACAGCGCCAAGTCCAGGCCCTGGATGCCCAAAGCCTTGGGGCCGCCAGCCGCACCGGGGAGGATGCCTACGTCGGCAGGCTTAAGGCCTTGTTCGCGGATGCGGGCGAGGGCGCGCGTGCCGGCCTTGAGGGTCAGGGCGGGAAACTTGATGTGAATGGCTGTCATACCGGTCTCTGTTGAAGCGAGCGGGGCAGTATAGGAAATCTCGCGGGTTGTGGGAAAAGGCCTTTCCCGAAATTGCCATGGTGGCAATTCAGTTTCAGTTAAGTTGCGGCATATACCGTGGCTGGCGTAGGACTAACTTCGTGTTATGGAGACTTATCATGAAACGCCTCACTGCTCTGGTCGCCGCCGCTATCATCGCCTCCGCGGCGTCCCAGGCCGGAGCCGTGGACCCCGACAAGCCACTGACCGTGCCCGCCACTGTTACAATTGTCGCCTTTGACCAACTGGAAGCCACGGCCCTGGCCCTGCACCCCGGTTCGACGCTGCTGGACACCGATCTGGACGAGGCGTATGGCAAGTACGTCTACGAGGTTGAGTTGGAAGATCGCCACGGCATTGAATGGGATGTTGAATTGGACGCGCTCACCGGGCAGGTTCTCAAGAATCATCAGGATACGTAATGAAGGTAAATTTACGCGCCGGCAGTCGAGTGGCGTTGGTGCTGGTGGTGTTCTGCTCAGGTTTGCAGGCCCGCGATCTCAACCAGGACGAAGCCCTCGCGCTGCGCCAGCAGGGGGTGATCCTGCCGCTGGAGCAACTGTTGCAGCAGGCCATGGCGCGGTATCCCGGCTCCCGTTTGCTGGAAGCCGAGCTTGAGAAAAAACACGGCCAATATGCCTACGAAGTGGAGTTGGTGACCACCGAAGGTGTGGTACGTGAGATTAAACTCGACGCCACCAACGGTGTACTGATCAAAGACGAGGAAGACTGATGCGCCTGCTCCTGGTGGAAGACAACGTACCCCTGGCCGATGAATTGTTGGCCGGCCTACAGCGCCAGGGCTATGCCGTCGACTGGCTGGCCGACGGCCGCGACGCTGCTTACCAGGGCCGCAGCGAACCCTACGACCTGATCATCCTCGACCTCGGCCTGCCCGGTTTGCCCGGCCTTGAGGTGCTGGCGCAATGGCGTGCAGCCGCGTTGGCCACTCCGGTGCTCGTTCTTACCGCCCGCGATTCGTGGGCAGAACGGATCGAAGGGCTCAAGGCCGGTGCCGACGACTACCTGAGTAAACCCTTTCACCCCGAAGAACTGCACCTGCGCATCCAGGCGCTGTTGCGCCGTTCCCACGGCCAGGCCAACCAGCCCACCTTGCAGGCCGCTGGTCTGCACCTGGACGAAGGTCGCCAATGCGTACTGCGCGACGGTGACGAGATCCAACTGACCGCCGCCGAATTCCGCCTGTTGCGCTACTTCATGCTGCACCCCGAACAGATCCTGTCGAAAAGCCACCTGGCTGAGCACTTGTATGACGGCGAGACAGAGCGCGATTCCAACGTGCTGGAAGTCCACGTCAATCACCTGCGCCGCAAATTGGGGCGCAGCGTGATCGAAACCCGGCGCGGCCAGGGTTACCGCTTTGGCGCCAGCCCTGCATGAAGTCGATTCAACGCCGCCTCAGCCTGGGGTTGATCAGTGTGATGGTGATCGTCGGTCTGGTGTTGGCGCAAACCAGTCTGTGGTTGTTCGAAGCCGGTTTGCAGCGCTACCTGGAAGCGGGGTTGCGCAACGACGCTGAAAACCTGTTGGTGGCGCTGGTGCGCGGGCCCAACGGCGTACAGTTGGATGAGCAGCGCCTCTCGCCGGCCTATCAGCGGCCGTTTTCCGGGCATTACTTCCGTATCGATTTTGCTGACACCCATTGGCGTTCCCGTTCGCTGTGGGATCAGGAGTTGCCCCGACTGCCCGAAGTGGGGCTCAAGGGCAACCTGCAACTGGGCCCGGAAGGCCAGCAGTTGCTGGTATTGCGCTCGGACTACAAACGCTTTGGCCAATCAATTTCCATCAGCGTGGCTCAGGACTACACACCCGTGCGGGAAAGCTTCCGGCTGATGCGTCAGATCGGTCTGGTGCTGGGGTTGGCGGCGTTGCTGCTGGTATTGATCCTGCAGCGGGTCACCGTACGTCGCGCCTTGCGCCCGCTGGAAACCGCCCGCAACCAGATCGCCCAATTGCAGCAGGGCCAGCGCTCGCAACTCGACACCCAGGTGCCGTTGGAGCTGGAGCCGCTGGTGGCGCAGATCAACCACCTGCTGGCCCACACCGAAGACAGCCTCAAGCGCTCACGCAATGCCCTCGGCAACCTGGGCCATGCCCTCAAAACCCCGCTGGCGGTGCTGTTGAGCGCTGCGTCGAGCGAGGCGCTCAAGGATCACCCTAAACTGAGCAAACTCTTGCGCGAGCAGTTGGAGCAGGTTCAACAGCGCCTCAACCGTGAGCTCAACCGCGCACGCCTGGCCGGCGAAACCTTGCCGGGCGCCTTGTTCGACTGTGAAAAAGAACTGCCCGGTTTGCTGGCCACCCTGAACATGGTCCACGGCGAGCACTTGGACCTCAGTTACCACGCGGCCCCAGGCTTGCAATTGCCTTGGGACCGGGAAGACCTACTGGAACTGCTCGGCAACCTGCTGGACAACGCCTGCAAATGGGCGGATGCCGATGTGCGGCTGAATATCAGTGAAACCGCCAACAGCTACCTGCTGGTGGTTGAGGATGACGGACCCGGTATCCCCGAAACCCAGCGCGATCAGGTATTCAGCCGTGGCACACGCCTGGATGAGCAGATTGATGGCCATGGTTTGGGGCTGGGGATCGTGCGGGATATCGTCGAGGTGTGGGGCGGGGTGTTGCAGTTGCAGGAAAGCGAGCTGGGCGGGCTCAAGGTGCTGATCGAATTGCCCTGTGGAAGGGGCGGTGCGACGATTCGACCGGCTCCCTCCCACATTTGACCCTCTTCAACCCTCAGACGCGGAACTGGTCCATCAACCCCTGCTGCTGATTCGCCAGGCTGTTCAACGCCTGGCTCACCCGCGCCGATTCATTGGCTTGTTCCGACAACGACTCGGTCACATCGCGAATGGTTGCCACGTTGTTGTTGATCTCCTCGGCCACCGCGCTTTGCTCTTCGGCGGCGCTGGCGATCTGCAGGTTCATGTCGCTGATCACTGTGACCGCATCGCCAATCTGGCGCAGGGCCGTCACGGCTTGGCCGACCTGTTCGACACTGCCCTGCGCCTGGCGATAACTGTTGCCCATGGAACCGACTACATCCTCGGTGCCGCTTTGCAGTTGCTCAATCACCAGGCGGGTTTCTTCCACCGATTCCTGGGTGCGCCGCGCAAGGTTGCGCACTTCATCCGCCACCACCGCAAAGCCACGACCGGCCTCACCGGCGCGGGCGGCTTCGATGGCTGCGTTGAGCGCCAGCAGGTTGGTCTGCTCGGCAATGCCGCGAATCACTTCAAGTACCGAGCCGATTTTTTCGCTATTGGCGGCCAGGCCTTCGACCTGGGCCATGGCCGTGCTCATATCCGCCGCCAGGTGGCCGATGTTGGTGGTGGTTTGGTCGATCACGGTCAGGCCGTCGCGGGTGGCCTGGTCGGCATCGCGTGCGGCTTGCGCGGCCTGGGCCGCGCTGCGTGCGACGTCCTGGGCGGTAGCACTCATTTCGTGGGAGGCGGTAGCCACCTGGTCGACCTGGCGGTACTGCTGTTCCATGCCGGCGCTGGTCTGCGTGGCAATCGCGGCGGATTGGTCGGCGGTGCCACGAGCGTCCTGCACCGAGCGTTTCACTTCGGCAATGATCGGCTGCAGCTTGTCGAGGAAACGGTTGAACCAGCCCGCGAGCTGCCCCAACTCATCCTTCTTGTCGTAGGCCAGGCGACGTGTCAGGTCGCCTTCGCCGCTGGCGATGTCTTCGAGCATGTGTGCCACGCCGAGGATCGGTCGCGTCACGCTGCGGGCCATCAGCCATACCAGGATCAGGCCGATCACCGCGGCCAGCAGGCCCAGGCCCAGTTCCAGCAACGTGCCACGCGCGTTGTCGGCATCCAATTGCGCCTTCAGTGCTTCGGCTGGGCCGACCAGGACTTTTTCCGGCACATCCAGCAATACGCCCCACAGCTTGCCGTCGGGGATCGGCGCGAACGGCGCCAGCACCTTGAGCTGACGGTCGGTGCGCAGGCTGCGGATCTGTGGACCGCTGGCCAATGCACTGAGCACTTTAGGGCCGCTGACGGTGTCGACTTGATCCAGGCGTTTGCTTAATTGAGTGGCATCCGCACTGTAGCCGGCGAGCAAACCGGTGGAGCTGAGGATGCTCACCTGGGTCTGGCCGTCGTACAGTTTTTTGCTGGCCTGTTGGCTCACGGCCTGGAGGCTGTTGAGGTTGATGTCCACCGACAGCGACGCGATGACTTTGCCGTTGACCATCAGCGGGAACACGATGCTGGTCATCAGCACGTTCTGGCCGTTGATCATATAAAAGTACGGTTCGATCACGCATGGCTTGAGGGTGGTGCGTGGGCACGTGAACCAGGCGTTTGCCGGTTCACCACTGGGGCCAATGCTGGTGTCGGCCATGTCGCTTTCAGGCAGCGCCATCGAGGTGAGTGTGCCCGGAGTTGGCTGAGACCAGTACAGGGCGAAGCGGCCCTTGTTGTTACTGCCCAACTCCGCCTGATCGGCGAACAACTCGTCCTTGCCGTCCAGCGCGTTGGCTTCAAACACCAGGGACAAACCCAGCAAGTCCGGGTTGGCCTGCAGCGCGGCCTTGACCTGGCGGGTCAGGTCTTCGCGGGTGTCGAAGGCATCGAGGAAGCGCTTTTCGGCCTGTTCGCGCAGGAACAGGACCTGACGGGAAAAACCGTGGCCGTATTGGTAGGCATCCATGAACTGGCGACGAATACCCAGCGCCTGCGCTTCGCCCTGGGCTTCGATGCGTGCCTGGGCGGAGGTGTTGAGCATCTGCATGCTGGACGCCTGGACCTGCTCCGAGCTTTGCGCCATGCGATACAGCGACAAACCCACCAGTAGGGTCACGATCCCTAGCAGGCAAAGACCGGCGAGCAGGGTGATTTTCCATTGAATGGAGAGCTGCCTGAGCGACATCGGGACATCCTTAACCTGAAAGCACATAGAGTCAGTTTATCGGCCGCTGTGAAGGCTTCTTTATTCAAACAATCAATTTAAATCTGAAATCGGTGTCGTTTTTTGACATGTAGCCCTACCTGCTGCAAAGTGCGCGCCCTCTAATAAGACCTCCTTAAAGCCTGCACGCGGGTCGCCAGCCAATGGCCACCTGGGCGCGGGCATGCCTGTTTTTTATGTTTCTGCTTGAGGTAACCATGATTAACGCAGTCATCGCCGCGGTCGGCACCATGCTGGTGCTCAGCCTGTCCCGCGTGCATGTGGTCATCGCCATCATTGTCGGCGCCCTGGTGGGCGGGTTGACCGGTGGCCTGGGCATCGAAGCCACGCTCAAAGCCTTCAACGGCGGTTTGGGCGGCGGCGCGACCGTGGCGTTGTCCTACGCATTGCTCGGCGCTTTCGCGGTGGCGATTGCCAAGTCAGGCCTGGCCCACGCCCTGGCGGACAAGGCGCTGCTGCTGGTCGATCGCCAGGAAGCCACCGGCGGCAGCCACGTCAAATGGCTGTTGATCGGCCTGCTGTGGATAGTGGCGATTGCATCGCAGAACATCCTGCCGATCCACATTGCGTTTATCCCGCTGCTGGTGCCGCCACTGTTGTACGTGCTGACCAAGCTGCAACTGGACCGCCGCCTTGTTGCCTGCGTGATGACCTTCGGCCTGATCACCCCCTACATGTTTCTGCCGGTGGGCTTCGGCAACATCTTCCTAAACCAGATCCTGCTGGCCAATGTGGCCAACAGTGGGGTGGACATCAGTCAGGTCAACGTGACCCACGCCATGAGCCTGCCCGCCCTGGGCATGGTGGTTGGCTTGTTGGTGGCGGTGTTTATCAGCTACCGCAAAAAACGTGTGTATGACCTGGAAAAAATCGAGCGGGTCGAGCAAGTGGCCGTTCAGTACAACCCGCTGACCCTGATGGTGGCCGGCGTGGCGATTGCCTCGGCGTTCATCATTCAACTGTGGCTGGACTCGATGATCATCGGCGCTTTGGCTGGCTTCCTCATCTTCTCGGTGTCGGGGATTGTGCGCTGGCGCGACACCGACGACCTGTTCACCGAAGGCATGAAGATGATGGCCATGATCGGCTTCATCATGATTGCGTCCTCAGGCTTTGCCGAGGTGCTCAAGGCCACCGGCGACGTGCGCTCGCTGGTGGAAGCCTCGGCGGCGTTCATCGGCCACAGCCGTGGGGTCGGTGCGTTGTTGATGTTGCTGGTGGGCCTGTTGGTGACCATGGGCATCGGCTCGTCGTTTTCCACGGTGCCGATCCTTGCCGCGATTTTTGTGCCGCTGTGTGTGCAGTTGGGCTTCAGCCCGATGGCCATCGTGTGCATCGTCGGTACGGCGGGTGCGCTGGGCGACGCCGGTTCACCGGCGTCGGACTCGACACTCGGTCCGACCTCCGGCCTGAATATCGACGGCCAGCATCACCATATCTGGGACACCGTGGTGCCGACGTTCCTGCACTACAACATCCCGTTGCTGGCATTTGGCTGGTTTGCGGCGATGACGCTCTGATCTACAGATTCATTGACGTTGGTCGATAACCTCTCAAGTCGCCTAATAAGAGAGAAAAGCCATGCGTCTGAATTTGAAGGCCAAAGTACTGTCCCTCGCGATCGTGCCGGTGCTGCTGTTTGCCGTGGTGATCAGCCTGACCACCGTATGGATCCTCCAGGGGCAGGCGCGCAACGAGGTGGATGAAACCCGCCAGCGCCTGCTCAACGACGCCAAGGCCACTCTGCAAAGTTATGTAGAAGTGGCCATGACCACCATCAAGCCGCTTTACGACGCTGCCGCACCTGGCGACACAGCGGCGCGCGCCGAGGTGGTCAAGCTGCTGTCCAACACCCGCTACGGCAAGGACGGTTACTTCTTCGGCTACGACTCCGAGACCATCCGCCTGTTCAAGGGCAACAGCCCCGACGGCGTGGGCAAGAGTTTCAAGGACAACCGTGACCCCAACGGCGTCTACGTCAACCGCGACTTGGTCAAGGTCGGTAAGGACGGCAGCCACTACCTGCAATACAGCTCCACCCAACCCGGCCAGACCGAACTGGTGCCCAAGCTCGGCTACACCGAATACCTGCCCAAGTGGGACATGGTCATCGGTACCTCGGTGAACCTGGACGGCATCGAAGCCCAGGTGGCAGTGGTCGAGGCCAAGGTAGAAAAGCGCATGGAAGGCGTGTTGCTGAGCATCCTTGGCGTGGCCGCGGTGGTGCTGTTGGTGATTGCCGCCGTGGGCATGCTGCTGGCCAATACCATCCTGCGTCCGCTGCACCTGATGAAAGCCAACCTTGATGACATCGCGGCCGGTGAAGGCGACTTGACCCGCCGCCTGGCCATCACCAGTCAGGATGAGTTGGGCGAGCTGGCCGGCGCGTTTAACCGGTTTGTCGACAAGATCCACGGCCTGGTGCGCCAGATCACCGAAATGACCGCGCAACTGACCGGGCTGGTGAGCCAGGTGTCCGACCAGGCCCAGCGCTCGGAGCAGGCCATGGAACGCCAGCGCCACGAGACCGACCAGGTGGCCACCGCGATCAACCAGATGTCCTCGGCTGCGCAAGAAGTGGCGCGCAGTGCCCAGGGCGCCTCCGTGGCGGCGCAACAGACCGACGCCGAAGGCCAGGCCGCCAAGCGGGTGGTGGACGGCAGCATCGCGCAGATCCATGCACTGGTGAGCGATATCCGCAGCAGCGGCGTATCCCTCGACAGCCTGCAGCAGGATGTGGCGTCGATTGTCAGCGTATTGAGCGTAATCCGTTCGATTGCCGAGCAGACCAACCTGTTGGCCCTGAACGCGGCGATTGAAGCCGCGCGGGCAGGGGAGGCCGGCCGTGGTTTTGCGGTGGTCGCCGACGAAGTACGTGCCCTCGCCAGTCGCACCCAGACCAGCACCCAGGAAATCCAGGGCATGATCGACCGCCTGCAAAAAGGCACGGTCGCCGCCGTGGACGCGATGCGCCGCTCCAGCGATGCCGGTGACGGCACTTCGGCCCAGGCCAATCAGGCTGGCGCATCCCTGGACACCATGGCCCAGTTGATCGGCACCATTAATTCAATGAACGCACAGATCGCCAGCGCCGCCGAAGAACAGACCGCTGTGGCCGAAGAGATCAACCGCAGCGTGCACCAGATTGCCGTGGCGGTGGACAGCGTGGCAGACGAAACCCAATTGGGCGCCCAGACCTCTCGCAGCCTGGCGGATCTGGGGCATCGTTTGGGGCAATTGGTCGGGCAGTTCCGGATTTAAACGTCGCGCATCAGCAAGCCGAAGCGCAAGTCCATCTGGGCTGGGAGCGGCACATACACTGTGTGTCCGTCTCCCGGCGCTACCTCGATGGCTTCGCCCTTGGCGTTGCGCAAGTCGGCCAGGTCAAAGTGGAAATTGCCGGCGGGGGTCATCAGCTCCAGGTGATTACCCACGGCAAAGCGGTTTTTAACCTTGACCTCGGCCAGGTCGCCCCGGCGCTCGCCGGTCAACTCGCCCACAAACTGCTGGCGCTCGGACACTGAGCTGCCGTTCTGGTAGTTCTGGTATTCATCGTGCACATGGCGGCGCAGAAAACCCTCGGTGTAGCCGCGTTGGGCCAGGGACTCCAGATTAATCATCAAGCCGCGATCAAACGCGCGACCGGCCACTGCATCATCAATGGCCTGGCGATACACCTGGGTGGTGCGTGCGCAGTAGAAGTGGGACTTGGTGCGGCCTTCGATTTTCAGCGAATGCACACCCATGTGAGTCAGGCGTTCTACGTGCTGCACCGCGCGCAGGTCCTTGGCGTTCATGATGTAGGTGCCGTGTTCGTCTTCGAAGGCGGGCATCTGCTCATCGGGACGGTTGGCCTCCTGCAACAGGAACACCTGATCAGTCGGTGCGCCAATCCCGAGGGTCGGCTGATACTCCTGGACGATATCCCCCGTGGCGTTCTCCACCGCCGGTGTGGCCTGGTATTTCCAGCGACAGGCATTGGTGCAACTGCCTTGATTGGCGTCGCGCTTGTTCATGTAGCCCGAGAGTAGACAGCGCCCGGAATAGGCCATGCACAGGGCGCCGTGCACAAACACCTCCAGCTCCATGGCCGGCACTTGCTGGCGGATTTCTTCGATCTCTTCCAGTGACAGTTCCCGCGACAGGATCACTCGGCAAATCCCTTGCTGCTGCCAGAACTCCACGCTGGCCCAGTTCACCGTATTGGCCTGCACTGACAAGTGAATCGGCATCATCGGAAAATGCCGACGTACCAGCATGATCAGGCCAGGGTCAGACATGATCAGTGCGTCCGGGCCCATGGCGATGACCGGGGCCAAGTCCTTGAGGAAGGTTTTGAGTTTGGCGTTGTGCGGCGCGATGTTGACCACCACGTAAAAGCGCTTGCCCTGTGCATGAGCCTCGTCAATGCCGAGGGCCAGGTTGGCGTGGTCGAATTCGTTGTTGCGCACGCGCAGGCTGTAGCGCGGCTGGCCGGCGTACACCGCATCGGCGCCGTAGGCGAAGGCGTAGCGCATGTTTTTCAGGGTGCCGGCGGGGGCGAGCAGTTCGGGGGCGATGATAGGAGGCATGGGCTTGGGTCGCAAAAAGGCGCGAGGGTAGTTGAAGCGGCGCAAGGCTTTATTGATCTGGGTCTACGCTTACCTCAACAAAGATGGCACTCCCAGGAGTTGCGGGGGACTAAGCACCGGGACGCAAACGCGCGCCCTGCTTTTTTGACATGGATCGAACATGAATCAAACCAACCTGCAATTCAAAACCCTGTTGCTGCTGCTGGTCCTGGTGACCATCGCCTTTATCTGGATATTGCTGCCGTTCTACGGTGCGGTGTTTTGGGCCGTGATCCTCGGCATCATCTTTGCCCCCATGCAGCGCCGCCTGCAGCAGCGGTTCGGCTGGAACCGCAACCTTACATCCCTGAGTACCTTAATGGTGTGCCTGGTGATCGCGATCCTGCCGGTGATCATCACCAGCGCCTTGCTCGTGCAAGAGGGCGCGACGCTCTACAAAAACATCGAGAGTGGCAAGCTCGACGTGGCCGGTTATATCGAGCAGTTCAAGCACTTCCTGCCGCCTTACTTCCAGCACCTGCTGGACCGCTTTGGCATGGGTAACCTTGAGGGGCTGCGTGAGAATATCGTCAAGAGCGCGATGCAGGGCAGCCAGTTCTTCGCGTCGCAGGCGTTCAGCTTTGGGCAGGGCACGTTTGATTTCCTGGTGAGTTTTTTCATCATGCTGTATCTGCTGTTTTTCCTGCTGCGCGACGGTCCGGAACTGGTGCGCAAAGTGCGAACGGCAGTGCCGCTGGCCGAGCCGCAGAAGCGCCGGTTGCAGCTGAAGTTCAATCGGGTGGTGCGTGCCACGGTCAAGGGCAACGTGTTGGTGGCCGTGACTCAAGGGGCACTGGGTGGTTTGATTTTCTGGTTCCTGGACATTCCCAGTGCGTTGCTCTGGGCGGTATTGATGGCGTTTCTGTCGTTGCTGCCAGCGGTGGGCGCGGGGATTGTGTGGGGGCCTGTGGCCGCCTACTTCCTGCTGAGCGGTTCGATTTGGCAGGGCATCGTGTTGAGCTTGTTTGGCGTGTTTGTGATTGGGCTGGTGGACAACGTGCTGCGCCCGATCCTGGTGGGCAAAGACACCAGGATGCCGGACTACCTGATCCTGATCTCGACGCTGGGCGGCTTATCGGTGTTTGGCCTCAACGGGTTTGTGATAGGGCCGCTGGTGGCGGCGCTGTTCATGTCCAGTTGGGCGCTGTTTGTCGAAAGTAAGCCTCGGGTCAAGCTGCCATTGCCATAAGTCTCAGGCGTGGAGCCGGAAATTCGAGGCGTTTTGCAGTTGTTTTTCGGCGGCGGACAGGGACGTGAGTGGGCCGCTGATGGTTTCGCCGTCGCGTACCAGGT
Organism: Pseudomonas sivasensis; assembly: GCF_052938085.1. Classification (NCBI taxonomy): domain Bacteria; kingdom Pseudomonadati; phylum Pseudomonadota; class Gammaproteobacteria; order Pseudomonadales; family Pseudomonadaceae; genus Pseudomonas; species Pseudomonas sivasensis. The sequence continues at coordinate 4,103,379 of NZ_CP176442.1, read as the reverse complement.
ACCAGCAGGCAAGCAAACCCAGCTCCCGAAGAGGGGCGGGGACGGCGCTGCCGATGACAGACATGATTTGAACAGTTGGCATAAGGGGCCTCCAATCGCTATGGGGGTCACCTTAAGGGGCCTGGCGGCTTAAGAAAAATCACCTGGCTCAATAGTCGACATCAACAAGAGACGTCAGTCGACTACCTGATCGAGCATGCTCACCACTTCCTGCTCATTGAGCAGACCTTTGAGCACGAGGTTTTCCGCCAGCAACGCCAGGAATTTTGCGGTGCGGTGGCCTTCCAGGTGCTTGAGTTCCGTGAGGGCGCTGTAAACCTTGCTGGACGTACAGAGGCCAGCGGTGCGGTGCGGGTTTTGTGTGGGCATGGTCTGTCGTCCTTGTTGTTATTGGGTGGACTGCATGGATAGTGGGAGTGTGTCGTGACACAAACATGACAGCGTGAGCCCCGGTCGGGCAAGTAGACTTTCGAACTGAATAGTGCGCGATTGTCGCTTGGCCATTGTCCTCAGAGCGACCTTGGCACGATAAATCCGGTCGTTGTGTACAAAAAAGGCCTCGCTTGTTGGGCGAGGCCTGTTTCGAACATGAAGATAAGGGCTTACCAGCCGTGACGGTAGTAGCCGTGGGGAGGGCCGTAATAACCACGCGGTGGGCCGTAATAGACGGGAGCCGGGCGGTAATACACCTCTTGCTGCACATACACAGGTGGAGGCGGTGCGTAGTAGACCGGTGGCGGCGCGGCATACACCGGCTGCGGTTGCACGTACACCGGCTGCTGCACATAGACCTCACGGGGTTGGCTGGCAACTACGGAGCCCACCACGGCGGCGCCGACCAGTGCACCCAAGACGGCCGGGCCACCCCATCCACCACCGTGGGCGGAGGCTTGGCCGGCCATAGCGAGTGCACCTACCAGCAAGGCGATCTTGGGGAGTTTACGAATCATGGTCATTCCTCGGTTGGCCCCTGCGCTTGTGGTCTGCAGTCAATAGACTCAAGTAATGTCGCGGGGATACTTTTAAGACAACGTATTTCTGAAAAACAGCACGGCCGCTAGGTAAAGGTTGTGTAAGGTCTGTACCGATTTGCTTACTCAAAGGAGTTATCCATGCAGATGCACCCCAACAAGGACACCCAGCTGTGCATGTCATTGTCGGCCCGCCCCGGGAATTTTGGCCTGCGTTTTCATAACCACCTGTACGAACAGTTGGGTCTGAATTTCTACTATAAGGCGTTCAGCAGCCAGGATTTATCGGGAGCGATAGGCGGTATCCGGGCGTTGGGCATTCGTGGTTGCGGGGTGTCGATGCCGTTCAAGGAGGCCGCTATTGCCTTGGTGGACGAACTCGACGATTCGGTTCAGGCCATCGCCTCCCTCAACACCATCGTCAATACCGGCGGGCATCTGAAGGCTTACAACACGGATTACATCGCCATCGAGCAATTGCTGAAAAAGCACGATGTGCCCAAAGACTCCACGTTCGCCCTGCGCGGCAGCGGCGGTATGGCCAAGGCCGTGGCCAGCGCCTTGCGTGACGGCGGTTATGCCAATGGCGTAATCGTGGCGCGCAATGAAGCAACGGGCAAGGCGCTGGCGCAGAGCCTGGGGTATGAGTGGCTGGCTGAACTGGGCGACCTGCGCCCGCAGATGCTGGTCAACGTGACACCGATTGGCATGACCGGCGGCGCCGAGGCAGATGCGTTGGCGTTTGAAGCGGATGCGGTTGATAACGCCGAGACTGTTTTCGACGTGGTGGCGATTCCCGCCGAAACGCCGTTGATCGTGCGTGGACGGGCCCAAGGTAAGCGCGTCATTACTGGGCTGGAAGTGATTGCAATCCAGGCGCTGGAACAGTTTGTGCTCTACACGGGCGTGCGGCCGACCCCGGAACAGTTCGAAAAAGCCGTGGCTTTTGCCCGGAGCTGAAGATCGCTGGTAATCAACTGTGGGAGGGGGCTTGCTCCCGATAGCGCTGAGTTAGTACAAGCTGTTCCAGCTGAACCACCGCCATCGGGAGCAAGCCCCCTCCCACATATTGATCTCCTGGGGGTCAGTTACTTAGCTTTAACCTTACGCATTCACGATCAACACATTGCCGGACTGGAATCCACTCAACTGTGGGAGGGGGCTTGCTCCCGATAGTGCTGAGTCAGTACAAGCTGTTCCAACTGAAGCACCGCCATCGGGAGCAAGCCCCCTCCCACATGTTGATCTTCAGCGGGCAGTTACTTAGCTTTAACTTTACGCATTCACGATCAACACATTGCCGGACTGGAATCCACTCAACTGTGGGAGGGGGCTTGCTCCCGATAGCAGTGTGTCAGTCAAATCTGATCCAACTGAACCGCCCCCTCCCACAGTTTTTACCGAGTTATGCCTGTTCCAGCTGTGCGAGGCGCTCTTCCAGCGCTGCGATCCGCGCTTCCAGCTCTTCAATACGCTCCACAGACACTCCAGCCCCGCGCTCCACAGGATTCCCTCGCGCCGCGATGATTACCTCGATATCCGCCGGATCCCCAAGCGCATGGGTATACCGATCTTCCCGCTGCCCCGCCTGACGCGGCACCAGCAGCGCCAACCCGCGTGCAATCAGGCGTTCCAGTTGGTGCACCACCTGCTCGGCATCTTCGAAATCATGCATGCGTCCGCTGCGGGTCAGTAGTTCATTGACGGTCTGCGGGCCACGTAAAAACAGCAGCCCGATCAGGATCACCTGCGCCGGTACCAGCTCCAGTGTCTTGTCCACACGGTGTTCCCAACGGTCTGCGCGGCTGCCCATCACCAGGCGGGTAAAGCCTTGGCCTTCCAGTACGCGCAGGCTTTGCCCGACCTGGCCTTGGCTGAGGTTTGTCACTGGTTCACGGCTGGTCTTCTGGTTGCAGGCCAGCACCAGGGCGTTGAGGGTCAGGGGGTAGGTCTCCGGGTTGGTTGCCTGTTTTTCGATCAGGCAGCCCAGAATGCGGATTTCCGTGCTGTTCAGGCGCGGCTCAGGGGTGTCGGTGTCGTGCTCGGCGGTCATCGCGCGTTCCCTATGCAGTGAAGGCCACTAGCGTAATCCTGAAAAAATAAAAGACAAGCGCCGGGCATGGCTATAATCGCCGCTGGTTCCAACCCTGCCATTACCGATGAGACTGTCATGACTATTTCCCTGTACGCCGCCTCCATCCCAGTCTTCAAGCAAATGCTTAACGCCCTCAGCGATGTGCTGAACAAGGCCGAAGCCCACGCTACTGCCAAGAACATCGAACCCAACGCTCTGTTGCAAGCGCGTCTGTTCCCGGACATGTTCGCACTGGTGCGCCAGGTGCAGATCGCCGTCGACTTCGCCAAAGGCGTTTCTGCGCGCCTGGCCGAGATCGAAGTGCCTAAATACGAAGACAGCGAAGTGACCTTCGCCGACCTGCAAGCGCTGATCGCCAAGGTCCTGGCGTTTGTCGACACCATCAAGCCTGAGCAAGTCGACGGCAAAGAAGGTATCGAGATCATCACCCGCCCAGGCACCCCGAAAGAGAAGCGCTTCAGCGGCCAGTCCTACCTGCTGACCTACGGCCTGCCGCAGTTCTTCTTCCACGTCACCACCGCTTACGCCTTGCTGCGCCATAACGGCGTTGAAGTGGGCAAGCGTGACTACATGGGCGCGTTCTAAGCTTCCATAAAAAAACCGGGGCAGTTCCCTCTGGAATCGCCCCGGTTTTTTTGTGCGCGAACGTTAAGCTGGTTGCTCTTCCTTGCCCAGGCACGCAGCGGCGGTGAACAGCACATCGGTGGAGGAGTTGAGCGCAGTTTCCGCCGAATCCTGCAGCACACCGATGATGAAGCCGACGGCCACCACCTGCATGGCGATTTCACTCGGAATACCGAACAGGCTGCACGCCAGCGGGATCAGCAACAGCGAACCCCCGGCCACGCCTGATGCGCCACACGCACACACGGCCGCGACCACGCTAAGCAGCACGGCGGTCGGCAGGTCGACATTGATGCCCAGGGTATGCACGGCGGCCAGGGTCAGCACGGTGATGGTGATCGCGGCGCCGGCCATGTTGATGGTGGCACCCAGCGGGATCGACACTGAATAGGTGTCTTCATGCAAGCCCAGGCGTTTGCTCAACGCCAGGTTTACCGGAATGTTCGCTGCGGAGCTGCGGGTGAAGAACGCGGTGATGCCGCTCTCGCGAAGGCACATCAACACCAGCGGATAGGGGTTGCGGCGCAGCTTCCAGAACACGATAGCCGGGTTGACCACCAAGGCCACGAACAGCATGCAGCCGATCAATACCAGCAGCAGGTGCGCGTAGCCGAGCAGGGCGCCGAAACCGGAAGTGGCAAGGGTCGAGGCGACCAGGCCGAAAATACCCAGGGGGGCGAAGCGGATAACTACGCGCACGATCAGGGTCACGCCGTTGGAGAGGTCGTCGAGCACGGTGCGGGTGGTTTCGCCCGCATGGCGAATGGCGATGCCCATGCCGATCGCCCAGGCCAGGATGCCGATGAAGTTGGCGTTCATCAGCGCGCTGATCGGGTTGTCCACGACGCTGAGCAGCAGGCTTTGCAGCACCTCGTCGATACCGCCGGGAGCGCTGACGGCGGCGTCATGGGTGACGAGCACCAACGGCGAGGGAAACCACATGCTTGCAATCACCGCCACCACGGCGGCGGCGAATGTGCCCAGCAAATACAGGAACAGAATCGGTTTGATATGGGTTTCCTGGCCGTGTTTATGGTTGGCTATCGAGGCCATCACCAGCACAAACACCAATATCGGCGCGACTGCCTTGAGCGCGGCGACAAACACTTTGCCGATAAATCCGGTGGCTCTGGCGGCTTCAGGCAACAGCAATGCCAGCAGAATGCCGGCGATCAAACCGATGACGATTTGCGTGACCAGGCTGACGCGTGTCAGCCGTTGGAGGAGGGAAGGGGCAGGAGTCATAAACAGTTGTCTCTAGTTTTTTTAGTAGGGCGCAGCATTGCAGGCGAAAGCGCTGTAGGAAGCAGGCGGCGAGTCTAGCATGCTGTAGGACATGTCCCGTTTAGTGCGGCATTCCGTCACCCACGGCGGCGAGCCTTGTTCAACTCCGGACATACTCTGTTAAGATTCGCCCCCTCTCAACTTTCCTATCCGTCAGCGGGCCCTCCGGGCTGTCGTTGATGTCGTTGTTTCTGGAGTTTTCATGCTGTTTCCCATCCTGCTGCTGTCGGCCGCCGGCTTTACCGTGCTGACCACAGAATTCATCATCGTCGGTCTGTTGCCGTCGATTGCCCGGGACCTGAATGTCAGCGTGTCCCAGGCGGGGCTGCTGGTGACGCTGTTCGCGTTTACCGTAGCGGCGTTCGGGCCGTTCCTAACGGCGTACTGCGCTCGTTTCCCGCGCAAGCGCCTGTTTATCACCATCCTGATCATGTTCGCGGCAGCCAACACCGTGGCCGCGCTGGCGCCGAATATCTGGGTAATGGCCGTGGCGCGTCTGATTCCGGCCCTGGGCTTGCCGCTGTTCTGGGCCTTGGCCAGCGAAACGGCGGTGGACATCGTCGGTCCGGAATACGCCGGGCGTGCCATTGAAAAGATCGGCTTCGGCATTGTCTGCGCCACGGTATTTGGCATCCCGGTGGGCACGCTGATTTCCGATATGTTCGGCTGGCGTACCGCGTTCGCCATCCTGGCTGTGGTGGCGTTGGCCAAGGCTTTGCTGCTGTTTATCTACTTGCCAGTGACGAAACCGAAAAACGACGAAGTGACACTGCGCTCGCAGTTCAAGATCCTGCGCAACCCCTTGATGCAGGGTAATATCCTGCTGTCGATCCTGGTGTTCAGCGGCATGTTCACGGCTTATACCTACCTGGCGGACATCCTTGAACGCCTGGCCGGTTTCGACGGGACCCTGGTGGGCTGGTGCCTGATGGGCTTTGGTGCTGTCGGGCTGATTGGCAACTCTTTGGGCGGCCGCGCTGTGGATCGCCACCCGTTGATCGCGTCCATGGTGTTCTGCGGTTTCATGATCGCCGGTATGGTTGCATTGGTGCCGGCGATTCACTCCACCGTCGGCCTGGCGGCAGCGATGGCGGTGTGGGGCGTGACCCAAGCGGCGATGTTCCTGGTCAGCCATGTGCGACTGATGAAGGCCGCGCCCCATGCGCCGGCGTTCGCCGCGTCGCTCAACATTGCCGGGGCCAACCTGGGGATTGGCTTGGGGGCGTTGGTCGGCGGGCATGTCATCGACACCTTTGGCCTGGGCAGTCTGGGCTTTGCGGCGTCCGGGTTTATCCTGGTGTCGATCCTGCTGGCGCTGTGGCTGATGACCGCCAAACAGCCGGTCGCGTCCGGGGCCTGAGTCTTCAGGGCAGGGCGGTGAACAGCTCGCGCCTTGCCCCTTCGGTAATCGCCACGATGCCGGGGTGCTTGACCTTGCGTTCCACCGAGATCGCGTAGAACGACTCGGTGACCGCATCGGTCTGACCGATCAGCGCCACGCCGTACTGGCGCACCACCTCCTCGGCGATCACGCTGGGAGCGATAAAAATCCCGCTGCCGGATTGGCCAAACGCCTGCATCAGGGCGCTGTCATCGAACTCGCCGATGATCTTCGGCTGGATCTGCTGCTCGGCGAACCAGCGTTGCAAGCGGCTGCGCACTACCGTCTCCGCGCCTGGAATCAATAGCGGCGCGCCGTGCAAGCACTGTGGGAAATCGCCGCCATGTTGGTCGGCCAATGCCTGAGTGGCAAAAAAGCTGATGCCACATTCCCCCAATTTCTGGCTGTAGCCCTTTATGTCGAGGTGCGACGGCATCGGGCTGTCGGAGATCACCAGGTCCAGGCGCTGGATCGCCAGGTCGGCCAACAGGCGTTCGAGTTTGTCTTCGCGGCAGGTGATGCGCAGCGGCTCGCTCAGCTCCATGGTCGGCGCGATCAGACGGTAGACGATGGACTTGGGCACCACATCCGCCACACCGACTCGGAACACAATCTGCTGTTGATCGGGTTGCGCGCGCAGCATTGCTTCCAATTCATTGCCGGTCTGGAACATGTGCTCGGCATAGGGCAGAGCCTGGCGCCCGGCTTCGGTCAGCTCCAACTGGCGGCCGACTCGTTGAAACAGCGCGAGACCGAAGGTTTGCTCCAGCAGGCTGATCTGCCCGCTGATGGTCTGGGGCGTGAGGTTCAGTTGCTCACAGGCGCGCACAATGCTGCCTGTTTTGGCCACGACCCAGAAGTAGTGCAATTGTCGGTAATTGAGCATGGCAGCCATCACTTCGTAAAAAACGAAGTATATGCTAGAAAAATACGAATTTTACTGAAGTGTTCGCGTGCATAGAATGCCTCGCTATCGCGGGGCCACTATTTGGACCCAATGGTTCTAACGAGGAATACATGATGAAGCTCAATTCCCTGGGCGCGGCATCGTTGCTTGCGCTTACCTTGGTAATGATCAGTGGTTGCGATCAGGTCGAGAAAAGTGCGCAGCAGGTCTTGGGCAAGGCTACCGAGTCGGCCAAGCAAGCCATCGATGACACCCACAAGGCTGCCGAGCAGGCATTGAGTGAAGCGACACAAGGCCTTATCAGTCCGCAAAAAAAGGACGATCAGGAAGAAAACGAGTCTGACTCGAACAGTAAAGAAGCTTAATTTCCCGGCACAACCTCAGGACTGACCTATGGATTACCTTTTACAACTGGCCGCCAGCCCCACCGCCTGGGTTGCACTGGCCACTCTGATCGTCATGGAAATCGTGCTGGGCATCGATAACCTGATCTTTATTTCGATCCTCACCAACAAATTACCCGAGCAGCACCGGGCCAAGGCACGGCGCATCGGTATCAGCATGGCGCTGATATTGCGCCTGGGCCTGTTGAGCACTATCGCGTTTATCGTGCAGTTGACGGCACCGGTGTTTGAAGTACTCGGCCAGGCGTTTTCGTGGAAGGACATGATCCTGATCGCCGGTGGTCTGTTCCTGGTGTGGAAGGCCACCACCGAGATCCATCACAGCATGGACCCGGAGCCTGAAGAGAAAGCGTCGGTTGGCAACACCGTGGCCATTGGCTTCGCCGCGGCGATCGGGCAGATCCTGCTGCTCGACCTGGTGTTCTCCATCGACAGCATCATTACCGCTGTGGGCATGACCGAGCACTTGCCGATCATGATCATTGCCGTGGTGACCTCGGTGATCGTGATGCTGGTGGCGGCTGAGCCGTTGGCCAAATTCATCAACGACAACCCGACCGTGGTGATGCTGGCCCTGGGCTTCCTGATCATGATCGGCATGACGCTGATCGCCGAAGGCTTCGGCGCCCATGTGCCTAAAGGCTACGTGTACGCAGCCATGGCTTTCTCGGCGGCCATCGAATGCTTGAACATCGCACGACGCAACCGTCACAAGCGTTTGCTCGCTGCCCGCCAGTAATCGCTGAAACCTGAAAGCCGGCTGTGCTCGCAAGCGCCCAGCCGGCTTTTTGCTGTCTGGTAGACTCCCCCCACTTGTTACTTTGAGGTCCACCATGAACCAGCCGATTCGCCTTACCCAGTACAGTCACGGCGCGGGTTGCGGTTGCAAGATCTCGCCCCAGGTATTGGAAGTGATCCTTGCCGGCAGCGGCGCACAGAACCTCGACCCCAACCTGTGGGTCGGCAATGCCTCGCGGGACGATGCGGCGGTGTATGCCATCGACGACGAGCGCGGTGTGGTCTCCACCACGGACTTTTTCATGCCGATTGTCGATGATCCCTTCGACTTCGGCCGCATAGCCGCCACCAATGCTATTAGCGACATCTACGCCATGGGCGGCGACCCGTTGATGGCCATCGCCATTCTCGGCTGGCCGGTTAACGTGCTGGCGCCGGAGATTGCCCGGGAAGTGATTCGCGGTGGCCGTTCGGTGTGCGACGCCGCCGGTATCCCCCTGGCAGGCGGCCACTCCATTGACGCGCCGGAGCCGATCTTCGGCCTGGCCGTGACCGGCATCGTGCAAAAGCGCCATATGAAGCGCAACGACACCGCCACTGCTGGCTGCCAGCTGTACCTGACCAAGCCGTTAGGCATCGGCATCCTCACCACTGCCGAAAAGAAGGGCAAGCTGCGCGAGGCTGACATCGGCCTGGCCCGCGACTGGATGTGCACCCTCAACAAGCCCGGTAGCCGTTTCGGCAAGCTGGCCTGCGTGACAGCCATGACCGACGTCACCGGTTTCGGCCTGTTGGGCCATCTGGTGGAAATGGCCGACGGCAGTGGCCTGACTGCACGCATCGAATATGAAAAAGTCCCACGCCTGCCCGGGGTCGAGTACTACCTGGACCAGGGTTGCGTACCCGGCGGCACCTTGCGCAACTTTGACAGCTACGCCAGTAAAATCGGGCGCGTGCAGGAGTTGCACAAACGCGTGCTATGCGACCCGCAGACCAGTGGCGGGCTGTTGATCGCCGTCACCCTCGAAGGTGATGCCGAGTTCCACGCGGTGGCGAAGGAACTGGGCCTGAGCCTGGAGCCGATCGGCGCACTGGTTGAGCGACAGACCAACGCGGTAGAGGTGTTTTGATGGCAACTGACATCACCGATTACCGCGACATTTTCCTCAACGGCCGGCCGATGATGGATACGCGCGCGCCGGTGGAGTTCATCAAGGGCGCGTTCCCCGGCGTGGTCAACCTGCCGCTGATGAACGATGACGAGCGCCAGCGCGTCGGCACTTGCTATAAGCAGCAAGGGCAGCAGGCGGCAGTCGTCCTTGGGCACCAGTTGGTCAGCGGCAAGGTGCTTGAAGAGCGCCTGGCACGTTGGACCGAGTTTGCCCAGGCCAACCCGGACGGTTACCTGTACTGCTTTCGTGGCGGCCTGCGTTCGCAATTGGTGAAACAGGTGCTCAAGGACGAGTCGGGTATCGACTATCCGCGGATCGGCGGTGGCTACAAGGCCATGCGCACGTTTCTGTTGGAGACCGTGGACCAAGCGGTCGAACAGTGTGATTTCGTGCTCCTGGGCGGCCTGACCGGCAGCGGAAAGACCGAGGTCATCAATCAGTTGAACAATGGCCTGGACCTGGAAGGCCACGCCAATCACCGTGGTTCCAGCTTCGGCAAGCGCGCCACCGGCCAGCCGTCCAACATCGACTTCGAAAACCGCCTGGCAGTGGACGTTCTGAAAAAACGCGCACGTGGCATCGAACAGTTTGTGCTTGAGGACGAAAGCCGCATGATCGGCAGCTGCGCCTTGCCGCTGAACCTGCACCGGGGCATGCAGGTGTATCCAATGGTGTGGCTGGAAGAAAGCCTGGAAAACCGTGTAGAGCGGGTATTACGCGAGTACGTGACCGATCTGTGTGCGCAGTTCGCCGTAGCGTTTGGCGAAGCGGGTTTCGAGCGGTTTGCCGAGCGGCTGACCCAGAGCCTGGCCAATATCCACAAGCGTCTGGGGGGCGAGCGCTATCAGCGTTTGCACGCGCTGATGCAAGCGGCCCTGGCTGAACAGGCCCGCAGCGGTAGCGTGGACTTGCATCGGGGTTGGATCGTGGGGTTGCGTGAGTACTACGACCCTATGTACGCGTTTCAACGTGAGAAGAAAGGTGCACGGATCGAGTTTGCCGGGGAGCAGGCAGCGGTGGTGGAATACTTGCGCGAGCGTGGGGCTCGCTCGCGCAACCGCCATCAGCCTAACCACATAACTAAAGAATGACCGCCCCGATCAGCCCACACACCACTCCCACCAGCATGGTCAACCCGGCCACCGTCACCAGCACCCGCGCATCGAAATCCTTACGCAGCATCAACAGCGACGGGAGGCTTACGCTCGGCAGGGTCATCAGCAAGGCCACGGCCGGGCCGGTGCCCATGCCCAGGGCCATCATGGTTTGTACGATGGGGATTTCAGCCGCTGTAGGAATCACAAACAACGTGCCGACAATCGCCAGCGGTACCAGCCACATCAGGCTGTTGGCCATGGCGCCGTCCACATGGGGGAACAGCCATACCCGCGCAGCACCCAGGATCAGCACCGCCAGGATGTAGATGGGGATTGTGTTCCAGAACAGCTGCCACAGGGTGCGCAACCAGCGGCTCAGGAAAGGTTGCGCCTCGATGGTGCTGACGTCGGCGACAGCGTCCAACGCCGCTTCAGGCATCTGGTCCGGGCGAGCAATGCGCTGCGCCACCAACGACACGCCCACCACAAGCACAATTCCCGCCACCAACCGCAACGCGGTAAATCCCCAGCCGAGCACAAAGCCCATGAACACCAGGGTGGCAGGATTGAGCACCGGGTTAGCAATCCAGAAAGCGAGCGCCGCGCCCACCGACACCTGCTGGCGCCGCATGCCCGCCGCCACCGGCGCCGCGCAGCAACTGCACATCATCCCCGGCAAGGCGAATAACCCGCCGCGCACGGTCGAACCGAGGCCTGCACGGCCGAACAGGCGCAGCAGCCAGTCACGGGGGATCAGCACTTGCAGCAGCGAACCAAGGATCACCGCCAGCACCGCGGCTTTCCAGATCGCCAGGAAATACACCTGGGCATAGGCCAGCGCTGCCGCCAGGGGCGAGCTTTGTTGATCGTTGAGAATCGAGGCGCCGATGCTGTGATTGTCGGCCGCTACAAATGCCTTGAAGTAGTAGGGCGACCACTTCACGTAATAGAGGCCTATGCAGGCCACCAAGAGGAACAGCGCTGGTTTCCACCAGAACGACCAGCCCCGTACGGGCTGGGTGGAGGAGAGTTTAGACATGCTGATGATCCGCCGGTGAGTCAATAGCGACGCATCATACGCTGTCAGCTATCGGCACTCACCTGTGTCGGTTCCGGGCAGGTTTCATCGCCGTCGTTCAAGCCCTGCTTGTAGTTGCGGCTCAGCAGCGAGGCCTTGCCGTTGTGCCAGGTCAGCGTCAGTACATACAGCGTGTCGTAGTCGCTGCCCGACCAATCGTCGGTAATTGTGTGTTTTTCGCCGGACGCTTCACTCGCCACCTTATTGATCAACTCCGGCAGGTAACCGTGGGACCAGGCGGTGTAGATGGTGGCGTTGTGGTATTTGTCTTCGACCAGCTCATCGGCGAGGTCGCTGGTGTCATTCGCCGAGAATTTGATATTCACCGGCAGGCCCAACTTGATGGCGCTGGGGCTGATGGTCATCAGTGGGCGGATGTAGCTGTAGGAATTGTCCAGCTCACCTTCCTCGACATTGCGCGTCGGGTTGGCAGCAAACACAAAGTTGGCCTTGCCGAATTTTTCCGGCAGCAGGGTGGCCAGGTTCATCGCGCGGTTCAGGCCCTGGCAATTGAGCTGGCCGAGTCCGCCGGCGGGTTTTTCGCCGTGGCGCAGGAACACCAGGGTTTGCACACCGTCCACCGGTTGGGCGCGGCTTTCACGGGCATCGAGGGCTGCAACCATGGCGCCGCTGACCAGCAGCAGCGGCAACATGACATACGAATAGTGTTTGAGTCGTTGCACAAGGCGCAGAGGCTTGATCTTCATTATAGGTTCGAGTCTTCGTGCGTCACGTTAAGGCGGACAAGCCTGGCCCCAATGACGCCGGTGGCGTCCTGCGGTATTCCGTGTCGTTATAGCGAGGCGCCTCCATTCACCGTTTAAGCGCACTTATGAGTGCCGGCAGGCGTATTGGTTCGCCTGCGCGGGATAATAGCCCGCTAATGTTGCGCATTGATGACCCATGCAGGACACCGGGGAGATGTCTATCATGGGGACTTTCTGCCTAGCCAGGGATTTCCTGATGAACCCACTTGCCGCATTCCCAATCAATAGCAAATGGCCTGCCCAGCACCCCGAGCGCTTGCAACTGTACTCGTTGCCCACGCCCAACGGGGTAAAAGTCTCGATCATGCTCGAAGAACTGGGCCTGCCTTACGAGGCGCACAAGGTCAGTTTCGAGACCCAGGACCAGTTGTCCCCCGAGTTCCTGTCCCTGAACCCCAATAACAAAATCCCCGCGATCATCGACCCCGACGGCCCGGCTGGTCAGCCGTTGGCGCTGTTTGAATCCGGCGCGATATTGATCTATCTGGCAGAAAAAACCAGCCAGTTGCTCTCCGAAGATCCTGCGACACGCTATGAAACGATTCAATGGCTGATGTTCCAGATGGGCGGCATCGGCCCGATGTTTGGCCAGTTGGGTTTTTTCAACAAATTCGCCGGCAAGGCCTACGAAGACAAGCGACCCCGCGACCGCTACGCCGCCGAATCCCGCCGCTTGCTCGAAGTGCTGGAAAAACGCCTGCTCGGTCGCACGTGGATCATGGGCGATGACTACAGCATCGCCGACATTGCTACCTTCCCATGGATTCGCAATCTGATCGGCTTTTATGAATCGGGCGATATCGTGGGCATCGCCGACTTTCCTAATGTACTGCGCGCGCTGGATGGTTTTGTTGCCCGCCCGGCAGTGATCCGTGGCCTTAATATTCCGAGCTGAAGCATGCCGACTTTCGATTTCAAACAACTGGATGTGTTCAGCCGCGTGTCGCTCAAGGGCAACCCGCTGGCGGTGGTTTTGGGGGCCGACAGCCTCAGCGATCAACAGATGGCGGACTTCGCTAAATGGACCAACCTCAGTGAAACCACGTTTTTACTCACGCCGCGCGATCCTCGTGCTGACTACCGAGTGAGAATTTTCACCACTGTGCATGAGCTGCCGTTTGCCGGGCATCCGACGCTGGGCAGTTGCCATGCGTGGTTGACGGCGGGCGGGGTGCCCAAAGGTGAAGAGATCATCCAGGAGTGTGAAATCGGCCTGGTGCGAATCCGTCGTCAAGGTGATGAACTGGCGTTTATCGCGCCGCCGTTGTTGCGTTCGGGGCCGCTGGAGGAAGACCTGCTGGAGCGTATTCGCCTGGGGTTGGGCCTGGAGCCGGGCTGCATCCTACGCAGCCAGTGGGTCGACAATGGGGCGGGGTGGCTCGCCGTGATGTTGGCGGATCGTGATCAAGTCCTGGCTTTGCAGCCGGATTATTCAAAGCTGAAAGGGCTGGCCGTAGGCGTGATTGCCCCCTGTAACCCTGAACAAGACGACGTGGATACCCAATTTGAAGTGCGTGGCTTTGTCGCAGGCGACGGCGCGCCGGAGGATCCGGCCACGGGCAGCCTGAATGCAGGCGTTGCCCAATGGTTGCTGGGTGAAGGCCTGGCGCCGGAGCGCTACGTGGTCAGTCAAGGCACAGCCATGGGGCGCGCGGGGCGTATAAGCGTCGAACGCCAGGGCGATGAAATCTGGATCGGCGGCGCTGTTGCGGTGTGTATCGAAGGGCGTCTACAGCTCTAGATCAATACATTATTACGAGCGTCGCAATACACTGTTGGCCCCTTGGTATTTGTGCTGCCGGGGCCTGGGGGCATAAGCTTTCGCCCCAAAGTTTTAGCCTTTATGTCAGGAAAACCATGACCAGCCAGTTCCCCCAAGCCCGCCCACGCCGCCTGCGCCGCTCTCAGGAGCTGCGTGGTTTGTTCCAGGAAACCGAGTTCACCCTCAACGACCTGGTGCTGCCGATTTTCGTTGAAGAAGAAATCGACGACTTCGTACCGATCACCAGCATGCCGGGTGTGCAGCGCATCCCTGAGAAAAAGCTCGCTGCCGAGATCGAGCGCTATGCCCGTGCCGGTATCAAGTCGGTGATGACCTTTGGCGTGTCTCACCACCTGGACGCCAACGGCAGCGATACCTGGAAAGAACGCGGTCTGGTCTCGCGCATGTCCTCGATCATCAAGGACGCCGTGCCGGAAATGATCGTAATGTCCGACACCTGCTTCTGCGAATACACCGACCACGGCCACTGCGGCGTGATGCATGGCGCCCATGTCGATAATGACGCGACCCTGGTCAATCTCGGCAAACAAGCCGTAGCCGCCGCCCGCGCCGGCGCCGACGTGATCGCCCCGTCGGCCGCCATGGACGGCCAGGTCCAGGCCATCCGCCGCGCGCTGGATGACGCCGGTTTCATCCATATCCCGATCATGGCCTACTCCACCAAATTCGCCTCGGCCCTCTACGGCCCATTCCGCGAAGCCGGCGGCAGCGCCCTCAAAGGCGACCGAAAGAGTTACCAGATGAACCCCATGAACCGCCGCGAAGCCGTGCGCGAATCGCTGCTCGACGAACAGGAAGGCGCTGACGCTCTGATGGTCAAACCGGCCGGTGCCTACCTCGACATCATCCGCGACATCCGCGAAGCCTCACGTCTGCCGGTGGCGGCTTACCAGGTGAGCGGTGAGTACGCGATGATCAAGTTTGGTGCCCAGGCGGGTGCGATCGATGAGGATCGGGTGGTGCGTGAGACGTTGGGTTCGATCAAGCGCGCGGGTGCGGATTTGATCTTTACTTACTTTGCGATGGACTTGGCGTTGGCTGGGATCTGAGGGCGGCGTTTAACACTGTGCGAAGCAACCTCTTGATGTGGCGAGCGAACTTGCTCGCGTTGGGCTGCGTAGCAGCCCCCCATACCGACACTACCGATCTACCTGAAGAACTGCAGTGTCATAACCAGGGCCGCTTCGCGGCCCGTATTAGCAGATCTTTCTAATTAATCAGGTTGTTTAAGACTTTCACTACTTCATAAGTTGATATTTAGGTCGAATTATTTTTCGAGTAAGTAATTATCAAACTTTCGGATCACATGCTCCAGCCATAGTGGCCCGGTTGCCCATTGATAGGGGTAGTAATAGAAACAATATTGTTCGTGCAATAGGTTTTCCTGGAATTCTGATTCATTCGTATAAGAAGCGATAAGGTCTAAGATTTCATTTCGCACCGTCAATATTAAATCTTTAGACGATTCGAGCAGAAACGTGTCGATCACCTCGTCTGCCGAAGCATGATCTTCCGGCCAGTCTTGATTGAAATAGCCACCGAAAAATTGCTGAAGCTCAGTTAATTGGTTGTTCATTTTTCTATTGGATATCCAGTTAGGAGGAGGTAACCATCCGGCATTTTAGATTTGCGCTTCAAAACTAATATGAATTTATAGACGGATACTGACTCTGTTGTGCCTTTTATTAAACTGAGTCCTACCGTCTGGGTCGAGTGTTCTCTAATAATGTGTTTGTCTTTATTTCCTTTCAAAAATTTGGATATTTCCTCGTGGCGAGAAATCAAGGTTTTAGAAACAAGGCTTTCTGCTTCCTCTAAAGTTCTGAATGTCGATGCTGCTGGTATATTTGGCTCTAAATCAATTGCGCTCGCTGGCGTATCACCAAGTCGATTGGTCTTCGAGGCTTGCCTTTTGCAAGTCTTTTTTCCATGTGTCGATGGCTAAACGGTAGATTTCTGAGAAAAAAACTCGGGGGTTATCTATCTGGTTTTCATCCCAAGCCATTGTTGAATGGTCCTCTGGGTTATCCTCAAAGTATGAGTGGAAATTGTAGTTTTTGGTATTTAAAGCGAGCGATAAGGTTTCCACTAATTTGTATCTGTGGCGATAAGAGAGTTTGTTGTACGGATCTAGGCAGTATTTCAGTATGAGGTTTTCCCTGTCTTCAATATTGTTGGGGTCGTAGCGGGCGAGCTCTTTTCCCTTAGTTTCTTCTTGGTCGTAAATATCAAAAATCCCCACGAAATAGTACAAGCTGGCGTCGAAAGGTATTTGGTCTGAAAAAGGGTGAAATAGCATTTGTTCCTCCTTGATAGGACATAGAGTAAAAGGCGTACCGATTTTACTTGTTGAGTCGGATGATTATGGCGTTGGCAAAGCGAGGATTTGACGTCACACGGGGCGAACTCGGCGGGTGGGCCTTTGTAGTGAGCAGGCTTGCCCTGCGCTGGGCTGCGAGCAGCCCCTAACTTGGCGACGCCGTTCCACCTGAGTGCCGCATCGTCCTTAGGGGGCGCTTCGCTGCCCTGCGTAAGCCTGCTCATCACCGGGAGGGGGAGTCGTCAGGATTGTTGGCGTAATGCTTCAGACTATTAAGAAGGATTCGCATAAATGCCCGCTGGTCAGTTATATTGTGGTTGTAGTAAGTCGTCATTTTTTTAAAGACTGCGTCGAAATTGTCGTTAACAGATAGGTAGTGCTCTACCGAGTCAATGAACCACTCTTGTTCTAGCTTTGTATAAGTCAAAAATTCTGGTTTTGTCAGTTTGTCGAAAAGCTCGGTAAGCTATTTTTATCGTTTATGTTTTTTGAAAAAATAAGTTCTTCCCTCCCCGAGTCATCCGTATTTCGATGTTGTAGGTAAATAGCAGGCTGCGCAGGATAGAAAGTTTAACGTGGTATTTCATGGCAGTGTTCCGTATAGGTGGTAACTGGGTTGCTGTGTCTTTTCTTTTTTTCCATACTCAAATTTGTTTTTTTATAGCACTCTCCGATTTTTTTTTCATCTTCATAGACTCACGAGATTTTCCGAGGTTGGTACAACCCAAACCTGACGTCTCCGATCTACCTGATACACCGCATCTGCCTGAAGGGGGCTGCTTCGCAGCCCGGCGCAGGGCAAGCCTGCTCACCACAGCGACTGCGATTTGTCAGTGGGATTGGCGGTGTTGTTACCAAGTTGATGGGTCTTCGAGGCTGGCTTTTTGGAGGTCGTCTTTCCAGATTTCATTAGCTAGACGATAGATGTCTGCGAAGAAGCCTCGGGGGTTTTCTATTTCCGTTTCATTCCAGGCCATAGTTATATGTTCTTCATGATCGCTTTCGAATTCTTTAGCGAAGTCAAAGTCGGGTTTTTCGAGTGCCTCTTTTAATGCAGATATCAATATGAAGCGATGTCTATATGATAGATATATAAGTTCTTTGAGAATATAGGAGCTTATGATTGTTTCTCTGTCTGCTTTATTATTGGGATCGTATTTTCGTAATTCTTTTCCAATAGTGTCCTCGAGGTCGTATATCGATAGCGCTCCTAATATATGAGAGATATTTGGGATGTAAGGGGTGTTCATAAATGGGCATTTAAGCATTGCTTACTCACTTAGGAAATGCGGTAAATGGTCGAGTTGGATTTTTTCTATCAAATCTGATCTCCGCTTTGTCCATGCTCTCAATGTACCTAGGGTTATTTTTGTCCCTGCTGTTGGGTTTGTAGCCTCGTCCAGCGTCGGGTAACTCAACCACCACCACTGGGTTGCCCTTCATGTCAATTCCTGTAGGCGATGGCGAGTTGCCCTGCATCCTGCCTAGCGCTTTATTTATAGCGTGAAGCTGCATTTTCCAGGATTTAAATTGGGAACTGGAGTTAATTTGTGCTCTCTTCCCAGTGGTTGGATTTGTGCCGTCGATGGATCGTTGCTTCAAAGCATGGTCTGGTATCTCTGGACCATGCTTTTCAGCAGCGTGCATGTTGTACTCTTGCTCCCAATTCAGCACTTTTCGTTTCGCATTTGCTTGTGTCAGTTCGTCTATTTTTGCCTGTCGTTCAGTCCGAGCGAGTTGGGGCAGTGCGGGGGTACCCTCATTGGCGCTCGGCTTCGGATGGGCAGAAGTCGCATTAGGTTCACATCTGTCGTTAGGACAAGTACTCAATCCCAGCGGATCCACCCACCCCGTAGGATTAGGCACGTACTGGTACGCGTTGATCCCCCCCGCCAACTTCACCGGATCTGGCGTCAGGTAACGACCAACATCCGGATTGTAGTAGCGATGCCGGTTGTAATGCAGTCCGCTTTCCTGATCAAAGTACTGACCCTGAAAGCGCAGCGGATTGTCTATTTTTCCTCTGTCGAGACGGCTGATCTGGCCGTAGGCGCGGTAGTGCGCGGACCAGACGATTTCGCCGTTTGGATCGGTCAGTTCCTGCGGTGTGCCGAGGTGGTCGAGTTGGTAGTGGTAGGGCTTGGTTTCCTCAGGACCCAAGCCTTCCAGCAGTGCCAACGGGCGGAAGCTGTCGGGTTCGTAGACATAGCTGCGGTGGCTATCCGCACGATGCTCGGCAATCAGCTTGTCGCCTTGCCAGAAAAACTCCGTGGTTAAACCGTCGACGGTTTTGCTGATACGCCGCCCGAACGGGTCATAGCGGTAGCTGGCGGTTTGGCCGTTAGGCTGGGTAATGCCAATCAACCGGTGTTGGCAGTCGTAGCGGTATTCGGTGACCAGCGCGTGCCCACGGCCGCGCCGTTCGCGGATGAGGTTGCCGAAGGCGTCGTAGTCGTAATGCCGGTCGCCTTGGATCATCAGGCGGTTGCCGGCAACGATGTCGGGGCCGGGGCGGTCGTGCATGAGCAGGTTGCCGGCCGGGTTGTGGCCGAAGCGTTCCTGTAGGTCTTGGGAGTGATCGGCGCGGGTGAGGCGGCCTAGTGGGTCGTAGTGGTAGTGGTGTTCGCCTTTGCGGGTGTCGAGCAGGCGGGTGAGGTTGCCGGATCTGTCGTAGTCGTATTGGCGTTGGAGCAGGTGGTGTTCTTGCTGCGTTACGGCATGGGCGTGCAGGCGGTGTTGGTCGTCGTAGTGGTAGTGGCTGAGCAGTTGGCCTTGTTGGCGTTGGTGTTCCTGGCCGGCTTTGAACAGGTGCGAGGTGAGGGTTTTGCCGTTGAGTTCGACGGTGGCGAGGTGGCCGCCTTTGCTGTGGTTGAAGGTGAGGCGGTTGTTGTCCGGCAGGCGCAGGTGTTGAAGTTGGCCGCAGGCGTCGTAGCCATAACGCAAGGTGCCCCAGCCTTGATGCTCGGCGGTGAGGCGGTTTTGCTGGTCGTACTCGTAGGCCAGCGCCCAGTGGCCGTCGTCGACGCTGAGGAGATTGCCTTGGCGGTCGTAGGCGTAATCGGTCTTGCTGCCGTCGGGTAGCGTTTTTCTTACGAGGCGGCCGGCGTAATCGCGTTCATAACGCGTGACGAGCTGACTGCCGTCGTCGCCGTGTTCGGTTTTTTCCTGCAGGTTGCCGTTGAGGTCGTAGACGTAGGCGGTGCGTTGCCCATCAAACCCGACTTCCTGCTGGATCAGGCCGTTGGGGTGGTAATCCAGCCGGTAGGTTTCGCCGACTTCGTTTTCAATTTCGGTCAGCAGTAGGCGGACGTTGTCGTAGCGATAGTTGACCTGAGTGCCATCGGCATTGATGCGACGGCTGATCAGGTGCAGGCCGTCGGCGTATTCGTAACGGGTAATGCGCCCCAATTCATCGCGTTCGGCGGTGATTTTTCCGTAGGGGTTGTAGCTGTATTCCCGCGTTGCGCCGCCGGGCAGGACAATACGAACCAATCGACCGACCGCATCCCACTGATACTGGGTCAGCGCGCCATGTTCATCCTCGCGGGCAATCTGCCGGCCCAGGTCGTCGTAGCGATAACGCTTGATCCCACCATTGGGCAGTTGCTCTTCAACCCGTTGGCCGCGTTCATTCCACACCAACCGCTGACAACTGTGATCGGGATGCCAAACGCCAATCAGTTGCCCGTATTTGTTGTAGCTGTAGTCGGTGATATGGCCGTCGGGATCGGTCCTGCGGGTAACGTCGCCCTGGTCGTTACGCTCGTACTTCCAGACCGCTGAGCCACGCCTTACAACCCGTACGAAGCCATTGTCATGCTCGTAGGACGTTGGCTCATCGTCTCCAGGAAACAGCGCCACCAAACGTCCGGCATCGTCGTACTGATACGCCGTTACTGCACCGAGCGGATCCTGCTCGACCGTCAGTCGACCCTGGGCATCGTAGGATTTGAAATGCTTAGCGCCGTCCGGATCGATGCGCTGCACCAGCCGTGCGCGGTCGTCGTGGACGTAAATTTCCTGGCTATCATCGGCGTTGTGAACGACAACACTGCCGTCGTCCCCCCAGACATACCGCGTATCCATCTGCGAAAAACTGGCCCAATGCCGGACACATCGCGCCGCTTTGCCGGACCGTTCCCACGCCCAAAAGAAACTCGCCCCACCGGCCAGACCGCGCTCAAGAATCACGTGCTGATCGTCGTAGCGGTAAGTCTCGCTTTCGCCTACCGCATTGGTCGCCGAAACCAATCGGCCAATGTCGTCATAGGCGTAGGAAACAACACTCTGCTCCGTGATCCAGGCGTAAGGCTCATGTCCCTTGGCCCGCTGAATCTGGTAGTCCACCGCCATGATGCGGTCCGACTCGTAACGCAAGAACAGCGAAGAACCCGCACCGTTATCCAGCCGTTCAATGCGCCCTGAAAAGTCTCGGGAAATCCGCAGCCGGTTGTCGTACGCATCACTGATCGAGACCAACGCCCCGTCGCGAAAGTGATAAAACCGCGACGCCTGGGCCAACACCAACTCATCCGGCGACGCGCCTAAATAGATCGCTGCTTCGGCCAGGCTGTTGGTGATCGAGGGGCGAGCCACCGTCGGCAAGGGCAGGGTGGTCGCACGGTTTTCATGGTCCGTCCACGTCACGGAATCGCCCGACACAACAAGCCGATGCGCCAGCGAATGACTCCACCCAAACCCCAGCCCACAATCCACTTCCACCGCACTGGTGCGATACAACCGCGTCCACTCGAACGGCAAAATCCCGTCCAACGTGCCATCGGTGAGCGTGAGCAATTCCTCCCCGGTAACCATCGACACGGGGCAGCCGTTGGTTACCGTCTTATCCGAACAAGCCGCTGCATCGCCCTTCGGATTCGTCGATACAGCAGGCACATCATCGACAGGCTCCTGCCTGACCAACGCCGTCTTCTGTGTCCTGTTACGAACCGCCGGCACCGGGTTGGAAATCAACTGATCCCCAGCCTTCAACGGTGCAACCGGCACCGCCTTGATCGGCGTCGCCGCACTGCTCAACAACAACGGCTTGAGCGCCTCGGCATGGGTATCCAGCTTCGGCCCCACAAGCTGCTTGGCCAGCAACTCCAACAACGCCCGCGCGCGGCCGGATTTGATCGAACTCAGCGTCTGCGCACCCACGCGTACCGCCACACCTGTGCCCGCCGTCGCCCACATCAGCAGCAGGTTGATCAGCACTTCACCGGTGATCTCGCCCAGTAATTCATACATGTCTGGCGGCGGTAGCAGACGTATCCAACTGACGATCGCCGAGACATAGATGAACAGCAGTGGCTCATCGCTCAGCACCAGCAAGCCCTTGGCAATCGCGTCTGCACCCTGTTTCAGCAGCTCATCAAGCTCGGCCTGGGAGAGGTAGTGCAGCAGCTTCTCGCTATTCGCTTTGAGATCGGCGAGCAGGTCATAGAGCTGGGTGATGTTGTCCCACAGGTTGTAGAGCGCATTGGCCATCCCGGTTGAAAATGCCACGCCCTGCATCGCGCTGCGTTCCAAGGGTGTGGCGTTGGCAAAGTCTTGCCATTGGGGTTGGAACGTCTCCGTCCACTCATCCCGCAGACGACCCTCCAACCCCGCAATCACCGTCTGATAAGACGCATACAGCGCCTTGACGTGATCCTTGGAAACGTTGGGATAGAAGGTGATTTGGTACGGCTGATTGCGATCACACTCGGTGATTTCGAGGATGCCGCTGGGGCCGATGGTTCGATACAGCGGCAGACCTACCGGGCTGCCGTCCGCCGCGATGGCTTGCAGCATCACCGGCGTATTGCCGATAGGCACGAAGCGCGTGCTTTCGAACATATGCACCAAGGTCAACGAGCCTTGGGCACTGCACATCGCAACTGTTTTGCTCGGGGCTTTGGAAGAAACCGGCGCGACCAGCGCCACCTCGTCCCCTACCTTGAAGACCTGCTTGACTTCCAATGCCGAACCGCTCCAGAAGCTTTCGGCCCAGGTATCAAAGGTGTTCAGGCAATGACGGAAGTCCCCAAAGACGCGCTCAACATCCGGCGCCTCGGGATCCATGGGTGCCAGGACAAAGCTGGCAATGACGGGAATCAAAAGACAGCCCCATCAGTTGGGGCCTTAACGAAAAAAACCATCTGCAATCCCTCGCACTGTGTATTCAGGCGAGGGACTTTGCAGGCGTTTTCCGCAGCGGGGAGTAGCGCTTATCCGGCGCTTGCGTGGGAAGTTTCCGCGGCGTTTCCCCCCCTTCGGTCATACAGCAGGCAGGGACGCGAACCCGCGTTAGACTTACCGGTCAATATCCGCAACGCTTGGCCCATCGTCCTCGAGGAAGCCCCATGTCCCCACGCCGCCTGATCCTGTGCCTCATCCCCTTGCTGGTGCTGGCCGGTTGCTCCACTTCACGCGGTCCGCAGCAACCGGAGCGCAGCGAGGCCGAGGTGAAGGCGCAGATCGTGCGTCTGCTTCCAGCCAAGGTGGCGGATCGCAATGGTTGGGCCCAAGACATCTACACCGCTTTCGACACCCAAAAGATCTACCCCAGCACCGAGAATATTTGCGCTGTGCTGGCGGTGACTGAGCAGGAGTCCACTTATCAGGTGGACCCACCCGTACCCAATATGGGCAAGATCGCCCAGGACGAAATCCTGCGCCGCGCCGGCAAAGTGCATGTGCCGGCCTTCGTGGTGCGCAGCGCGCTGCAATTGAAGTCGCCCACCGGAAAGTCCTACGCCGACCGGTTGAGTGCGGCACTTACGGAGAACGACCTCAGCGCCATCTTCGACGACTTCATCAGCATGGTGCCCTTGGGCAATACGTTGTTTGGTGGCTTCAACCCTGTGCACACCGCTGGCCCCATGCAGGTCAGCATCGACTTTGCGCAGAAACAGGCGCGGGGTTATCCCTACACGGTGGACGGCACGATTCGTCGGGAGGTCTTCACTCGGCGTGGCGGCATGTACTTTGGCATCGCCCACTTGCTCGGTTATCCGGTGAATTACGACCAGCCGCTGTACCGTTTTGCCGACTTCAACGCGGGCTGGTATGCGAGCCGCAATGCGGCGTTCCAGGCAGCGGTCAGCCGTGCTTCAGGGGCTGAGTTGGCGCTGGATGGGGACTTGATCCGCTATGGATCACTGCTGCCGGGCACCACCGAACTGGCGGTGCGCTCCCTGGGCGCCAAGCTGGACATGCGTAACCCCAGCATCCGCAGCCAACTGGAGCAGGGCGAGCAGTTGGATTTCGAGGACACCACCCTTTACAAGCGTGTATTTGCGTTGGCTGACAAGGCTGCTGGTAAACCGATGCCTCGGGCGATCCTGCCGGGCATCGTGCTCAAGAGTCCAAAGATCACTCGCAACCTGACCACGGCATGGTTTGCCAAGCGGGTGGATGAGCGGTTTCAGCGCTGTATGAAGCGCTGATCACCTTTGTGGCGAGGGGGCCAGAGGACGCTCACTGGCCACAGGACGCCTGCCCCTCACGACAAATTTACGCCACAGCCAAACCCACAACCACACCACCGGGAACGCCAGGATCACGAACGGCAGCACATAGCTGGCGCGTTCCAAGGCATCTGCGGTGCCCTCTACCAGATTAGTCCCCAGGTTGCTGAACATCCGGCTGAAGCGTGAAGCTTGGTTCGCGCCATCGGATGAGCGGAAGTTCAAGGTGACGCGGTTGGTGTCGAGACGACGTTGCTGGCCGGCGGCAATCTGGGCAAGTTCCTTCAGGTCGTTTTCAATGCCGGCCTGTTCCTTGCTCAAGGCGATCAGGTCGCTAACGGTGATGTCCTTGCGCTTGGCCAGTTCGTCGAGACGTTGTTGCTGGGCCTGCAGGCGGGCTTGGCGGCGGTTTACATCGGCAACTGCGTCGGCCAGGTCTTCGGCGGTAGTGATGCGCTGGCCAAGTGTGCCGCCTTCAGCCGCCATGGCGACTATCGGTTCCACACCCATTGGTGCGATGCGCAAGATGATCTCGCCACCGCTACCGTCTTCGGTGATACCCAGGATATTGCACGCGCCAAACCTCGCTGTTTCACACGCCTCACGGGTGGCCTGCATCCTTGGCGCGAGCAGGGCGCCGGGCAGGGCCAGGGTCAATTCATGCTCATAGGCTAATTGGGCACCGGCTTTGCCTTGTTCACCGTTGATCACCGTGGCGCGAGAGTGATCCTTGGGCGAGCAGCCGGCCAGCGCCAGGCCGGTCAGCAAGATCAACAGTGGCACGCGAAGCGATTTAAGGTTGCCGTCCGGATGGCGCATTGCAGTTCCTTGAGGTGTGCGGGGAAATTGGCGGCGATTAAAGCGGGTCTGGCGGATTAACGCAAAGCATCGCGCAAGATTTGCGCAGTTGATGGTGATGGCTACCGTTTGGAGCGTGGCGTACATGTCAAACCTGACGCCAAGGAAGAACTGCCATTGCTCGCGCCGTGCCTGAAGGTTTTGCCCCTCTGCCTCGTAGCAGCCCATTACTCGACCTGCTTGGCCCTGCGTATTGCCGGGGGGAGGGATTGCAACTGGAAGTCGGCCTGCGCGCCGACAATCGCCACGCCAATGGGCGCGGCACGGTGCATGGCGGGGTCTTGGCAACCCTGGCGGATATCGGCATGGGCTACGCGATGGCGTTTTCCAGTGAGCCGCCGTTGCCGCTGATTACTGCGAGCATGACCGTGGATTACCTGGGGGCGGTGCAGGTGGGCGAGTGGATTACCGTGCGCTTGGAGCATCACAAGCGTGGGCGGCAGATGGCATTTGGGACGGTGAGTTTGCAGGTGGGGGAGAAGGTTGTGGCGCGGGCGAATGCGGTGTTTGCGGTGCCTCAGTCTGACACCCAATGAAGATCTGATGTGGGAGGGGGGCAAGCCCCCTCCTGCATTATCAGCCGCGTTCGAGGGCGAGGGCTACGCCTTGGCCGCCACCGATGCACAGCGTTGCGAGGCCTTTCTTGGCGTCGCGCTTGATCATTTCATGCAGCAGGGTCACCAGCACGCGGCAGCCTGAAGCGCCGATGGGGTGTCCGATGGCAATGGCGCCGCCGTTGACGTTGACCTTTTCGGCGTCCCATTCCAGCTCTTTGCCCACCGCCAACGCTTGAGCGGCGAAGGCTTCATTGGCTTCGATCAGGTCCAGGTCACTCAGTTTCCAGCCAGCTTTATCCAGGCATCGACGGGTGGCCGAGACCGGGCCGATGCCCATGATCGCCGGGTCGACGCCGGCGTTGGCGTAGCTGGCAATTCGCGCCAATACCGGCAGGCCGAGGGCCTTGGCTTTGTCGGCACTCATCAGCAGCACCGCTGCGGCGCCGTCATTGAGGCTTGAGGCGTTGCCGGCCGTGACACTGCCGTCTTTCTTGAACGCTGGTTTGAGCTTGGCCAGGGATTCGGCGGTGGTGCCGGCGCGCGGCTGTTCATCCACGGCGAAGGACACGGGGTCGCCCTTGCGCTGGGGGATCAGGATCGGTGTGATTTCGTCCGCAAAGCGCCCGGCTTCGATGGCCGCGCTGGCTTTTTGCTGCGATGCGGCAGCGAACGCGTCCTGGGCTTCACGGCTGATGTTGTACTTGTCCACCAGGTTTTCGGCGGTGATGCCCATGTGGTAGTCGTTGAACGCATCCCACAGGCCATCGGTGATCATGCTGTCGACCATTTTGGCGTGGCCCATGCGCAAACCGGTACGTGCCGCGGGCAATACGTACGGGGCAAGGCTCATGTTCTCCATGCCGCCGGCGATGATCACGTCCGCGTCGCCGCAACGGATGGCTTGGGCGCCGAGGTAAAGAGCCTTGAGGCCTGAGCCGCAGACCTTGTTCAGGGTCAGGGCGGGCACGGCGTGGGGCAGGCCGGCGAGGATCGACGCCTGGCGCGCCGGGTTCTGGCCTGAGCCTGCGGTAAGTACCTGGCCAAGGATCACTTCATCCACTTGAGCCGGGTCCAGGCCGGTCTGCTCCAGCAGGCGACGGATCACGGCGGCGCCCAGTTCCGGCGCCGGGATGCTGGCCAGGGAACCTTGAAAGCTGCCCACGGCGGTGCGGGTGGCAGCAACAATCACGACGTCTTGCATGGAATCTGTCCTCACTGGAAGTGCATTTCTGGAACGTGGTCCGGGACGATCAGTTTACCGGCGGTCTTGCTCACAATCTCTTCAACGCTGACGCCTGGTGCGCGTTCCTTGAGGACAAAAGCGCCATTTTCGATTTCCAGGTACGCCAGGTCGGTCAGGACACGCTTGATGCAGTTGGCGCCGGTCAGCGGCAGGCTGCACTGGCTGAGCAACTTGGATTCGCCGTCCTTGGACGCGTGAGTCATGATCACGATGATGTTTTCCGCGCCTGCCACCAGGTCCATGGCGCCGCCCATGCCTTTGACCAATTTGCCAGGGATCATCCACGAGGCGATGTTGCCGTGTACGTCGACTTCAAACGCGCCAAGCACGGTGAGGTCGACATGGCCGCCGCGAATCATCGCGAAAGACTCGGCAGAGGAGAAAATCGATGCGCCGATACGCGCGGTCACGGTTTGCTTGCCGGCGTTGATCATGTCGGCATCGATGGTTTCTTCGGTAGGAAACGGCCCCATGCCCAGCAGGCCGTTTTCCGATTGCAGCATGACTTCCATGCCTTCGGGAATGTAGTTGGCCACCAGGGTCGGAATGCCGATGCCGAGGTTCACGTAGAAACCGTCCTGCATTTCGCGGGCGACGCGTTGAGCCATTTGTTCGCGGGTCAGAGCCATGGTTGTGTTCCTCTTATTCTTAGGGCTGGAGGCGGATTATTTGCGCACGGTGCGCTGTTCGATGCGCTTCTCGAACGTGCCGCAGATGATCCGGTCGACGTAGATGCCAGGGGTGTGGATCTGCGCCGGGTCCAGCTCGCCCGGTTCGACGATTTCCTCGACTTCGACCACGGTGATCTTGCCGGCAGTGGCGGCCAGCGGGTTGAAGTTCTGGGCGGTGTGGCGATAGATGACGTTGCCGAAGTGGTCGGCTTTCCAGCCTTTGACGATGGCGAAGTCGCCGGTGATGGATTCTTCCATCAGGTACGGACGACCATTGAATTCGCGGGTTTCCTTGCCCTCGGCGACGGGGGTGCCAACACCGGTGGCGGTGAAGAAGGCCGGGATACCGGCACCGCCTGCGCGCATTTTCTCTGCGAGGGTGCCCTGGGGGGTGAGGACCACTTCAATTTCGCCGCTGAGCAGTTGTTTCTCGAACAGAGCGTTTTCACCCACGTAGGAGGCGATCACTTTGCTGATCTGTTTTTCTTCCAGCAGCACGCCCAAGCCGAAACCGTCGACACCGCAGTTGTTGGAAACGACGGTCAGGTCGCGGGTGCCTTTGCGCTTGATCTCGTTGATGAGGTTTTCTGGAATGCCGCACAGGCCAAAACCGCCGGAGAGTACGGTCATGCCGTCTTCCAGGCCTGCCAGCGCTTCTTCATAGGACGCTACGCGTTTATCGAAACCTGCCATATGCACCTCTTTTATTGTGTGTGGTCCAGCCAGTGAACCGAGTGTTGCGCTGACGGATTGATTTGTTAAGTTGTTTTTTAAGGTTGATTGATTTAAAAAACAGCATAGTTCATTCCCCCTCGGAGCAGCGTCATGACCGTTAAGCAGATGCGGGCGTTTCTCGCCGTGGCCCAGAGCCTGAGTTTTGCCGCCGCCTGCGAGCGCTTGCATCTCTCTCAATCGGCGCTGAGCCTGACGATCAAGGGCCTGGAAGAAGGATTGGGTGGCCGTTTGTTCAGCCGTAACACCCGCAACGTTGCACTGACCCCGGAAGGTGAATCCCTGTTGCCCCTGGCGCGCCGGCTGATTGCGGATTGGGACAATGCCGAAGATGAGCTGCGCCAACGGTTCACGCTGCAACGCGGTCGGGTCACGGTGGCGGCGATGCCATCGTTTGCAGGCAATTTGCTGCCGCCGATCCTGAAGATATTCCGTGCACGTTACCCCCAAGTGAATGTGACAGTGCATGACTTGATCAATGAGCAAGTGCTGGAGATGGTTCGCGACCGTCAGGTGGAGCTGGGCGTCGCATTTGAGCCGTCGGAAGGCTCGTCTTTGGCATTTACACCGTTGTACTTGGATCGCTTTATTGCCGTGGTGCCGGGTGATTCGCCTTTGGCGCAATGTGCCGAGATCGATTGGGCGACGTTGCTGGAGCAGCCGTTCATCACGTTGCAGCGACCGTCCACGGTACGAGTGATGCTGGAAGAGCACTTGGGCGCGTTGCAGATGAAACTGCCCGTGGCGCTGGAAAGCCATCAACTGGCAACGGTTGGCAAGATGGTTGCCAATGGCCTCGGCGTCAGCGCCGTGCCTGCGTTGTGTGCCCAGCAGATGGAAGAGGCTGGCGCTCATTGCATCACCTTAAACAGCCCGGTGATTGAGCGGCCGATTGGTGTGCTGACCAAGCCTGGGCATGAGCTGTCGGCGGCGGCGCAAGTATTGTTTGATATTTTTCGGGATGAAGCGGGGAAGGGGCGGTTTCCGGCGTTGTTATAAGGCAGCAATTAAAAAGCCCGCTCGAACTAACGAGCGGGCTTTAATATTTAATGCTGAGTGATCAGCAGTATCTATCAATCACTTTTACTTGCGATTGGCCTTTAAGGTTCTGCCATTCGGTATTGAGTGTATGAAAGACCTGCTCGATAAAGTTGCGATCAGCCGCGGCCTTCTTGCCGACATAACCCTGGCCACGGCGGTACACCTTCAGGCGCGCTGCCAGTTCACGGTTATTGCGGTCAAACTCGGCTTCTTCGGTATTGGGCTCCAGGCAGTCAAGTTGCACTTCGCCCGATTTGCCAATCCACAAGATATGGTCGTCGAGTGTGTCTTTCTGCGCTGCGAACATCTCAGCCAATTCATCGATAGTTGGTTGGTTGTTCAGATTCATGTGTAAGCCCCTTGACCAGTTGGCGATCTATCAGTTAATTCCGTTAAAACTGCTTAGTTGTCTCCGGTTCTGAAAACCGGGCGTCAGTGACGGTCTGCCGAGTACGGGCAGGGTCTTGAACCTGATGCATGTAGTCTTGCTGATGAACTGCTACGCAATGGTTTCATAACGAAGACAAGCAGCGTTTGAGCTCCTTGTACCCATCCCTCCGGGGTGGGTCAGCTTCATCAATCTGCCTTTTGGGCAGTGCACATCCGGAAAAAACAGCTCGGCGGTCAGACGAGCTCTTTCAAAACGCTTGTTACCAACGCTCCCGATCCGGGAGACGTCTCGATAATGCAAGGACAAAAAGGTTACGTCAACGGTTGTGTAGTGATTATTTTTATTCACTACATAAATCGTTGTGGGGACGGGGAAATGCGGGATAACGTGACTTGGGCGTCACTTTTTGGAGGTTTGGTTCGGTCTTCGAAGGCTTTAGTGGCGAGCATCCAGGGGTGAGCGTTCCACACTTCAGATAAGCCGTTCCGCCAGCAAGGGCAGTAATACCTCGCACGATGCTTGGACCTTCATCTGCAACAACTCATCCCCACGGGTCTTGCCCAGGTTGATGGCGATCACCGGTTTGCCTTGCTCGACCATTGCCTTGCACAGACGAAATGCCGAATAGGCCATCAGCGACGATCCCACTACCAGCAACCCCTCGGCATGTTCCACCGCAGCCATCGCTGCGGCGGCCGTTGCCGTGGCGACGTTTTCACCGAAAAACACTACGTCCGGCTTCAGTCGTTGACCGTGGCAATAGGGGCATCGGGGAACTTGGAAGCGCTCTTCAAACGCAGGGTCGAGGAGGGTATCGCCATCCGGCGCTTGAACGGCATCAACGCCCGCCAGATAGGGGTTCTCGGCTTCCATCAACCGTTGGATGACGTTGCGATCACTGCGCTGCTGACAGTCAAGGCATAGCACCCTGTGCAGGCTGCCATGCAGTTCGATCACGTCGTGACTACCGGCTTGGTCATGCAGCGTGTCGACGTTTTGCGTGATCAGCCCGCTGATGCGCTGGCGTTGCTGCAGCGTCGCCAGCGCCATGTGCGCTTTGTTCGGCGTGGCAATGCGTACCCTTGGCCACCCCAGCATCGCGCGCGCCCAGTAACGGCGACGAGCCTGTGGCGTGGCCAGGAATTCCTGGTACATCATCGGCGCCTTGCCTCGGCGCACGCCCTCGCTGTCGCGGTAATCGGGAATTCCCGACGAAGTGCTGATCCCCGCACCGGTCAGCACCAGAAAGCGCCGTTCGGCCATGGCCCGGTGCAGGATGTCGAGGTGGTCTTCCTGGTGTTCCTGGCTGTCGAGCATGGGGTCTCCCTATTCGCCGCGGATGTACTGCTCCAGCTGTTTAATCAGGTCTGCCTGGTCGGCAATGGCTTCCTTCACCAGATCGCCGATGGACAACAGGCCCAACAGCTGACCTTCTTCGACCACAGGCAGGTGGCGAAGGTGACTGTCGGTCATGATATTCATGCACTCATCGACCTTTTTGTGAGGGTCGACGCATATCACCGGCGAACTCATAACTTCATCGACCCGCGTCGTTACCGACGATAGACCTTTGAGAATGAGCTTACGTGCGTAATCGCGCTCGCTGATGATCCCCACCACCACGCCTTCCTTGACGACCGGCAAGGCCCCGACGTTTTTCTCCGACATCCGCACCAGCGCTTCAAACACGGTGTGGTCCCATTGGATGGTGTGGACGTCCTGGTTTTTAAGATCCTTGGCTTTGAGTACTTCTGCGACAGTTTTCATGGCGGCCACTCCGGTGTTGTTATCAGGTAGTCAAGGTGCCCTAAAGAATCCTAGACGGCCTGCGCGGGAGCAAGGTCCAAAGCGGCGTTAAACCCGTCGAAAAACGTCATTCGCCGGATTTTTTTGCGGTTTACCCCGCAGTTGTCGGCTTTTTGGCGCGCTTTGGTCCGGTAGCGGTCTTGCGGGGGGCGCTCTTGCGTTTCTTTTTCCACGGGGCTGTGCCTCGACCTGCGGGGCTTGCCGGACCAGTGATGGTCATGCGCATACCATTGCATCGCGCCACTTGTTTGCTCATCCAGGCCGCCTGCTTGGCGACGAACTCTTCCAGGCTCATTTCGCCGCTTTGCACCATGTCCAGCGCTTGTTCCCAGATTGCGGTGGTGCCGGGGTCGGCGATGGCGCGGGGCACTGCGTCGATCAGGCTGAACGCCGCCGGGGTAGCCGACAGCGCCTTGCCGTTCTTCACCAGGTAACCTCGATCAAGCAAACCCTGGATAATCCCGGCGCGGGTCGCTTCAGTGCCGATACCAGTGGTGTCCTTGAGTTTTTGCTTGAGGAGCGGGTCTTCCACCAGTTTGGCGACGTTTTTCATTGCCTTGATCAGGTCGCCTTCGGTAAAGGGTTTGGGCGGCTGAGTCCACAAATCCTTGAGGTTGACCTTGTCCACTGCGTAGTCCTGGCCCTGTGTCAGCGTCGGTAAGGCCTGTGGCGCAGGTGTCTCACGGCCTCTGGTCGGCGCCAACGCTTCGGGCAGGGCGCGCTTCCAGCCTGGCTCTATCACGACTTTGCCGACCGCGCGCAATGCGAAACCTGCGCAGTCGAAATCCGCCTGGGTGCGATCGTATTCATGGTTGGGCAGGAACTGCGCCAGGTAGCGCGCACGAATCAGCGTGTACACCGCGCGATGTTTACCGGTGAGTTGCCCGACGTCCTTGCCAGCGCCCGTGGGGATGATGCCGTGGTGAGCGCTGACTTTGGCGTCGTTCCAGGCCCGCGAGCGGCGTTGGGGGTCGAGATGGGGCATCAGTTCGTTGACTGCCGTATCGGCACGGCCCAGTGCGGCGAGAATCTTTGGTGCGTCGCTGTGTTGGCTCACCGGCAGGTAGCCGCAATCACTGCGCGGGTAGGTGATGACTTTGTGGGTTTCGTAGAGGGATTGGGCGATGTCCAGGGTTTCCTGGGCGCCGAGGCCGAGCTTCTTGGAGCAGATCTCCTGCAAGGTGCCCAGGTCGAAGGGCAGGGGCGCCACTTCGCGCATGCGTTCGGTTCGCAGTTTTACCAGGCGTGCGCTGGAGGCGCGGGTCATGGCATCGGCGGCTTCTCGGGCAAGTTGCGGGTTCAGGCAGCGGCCTTGGTCGTCGCAGGCATCTTCGGCAGCCCGCCATTGGGCGGTGAAGGTCATGCGTTCGTGGCGCAGGTCCACATCGATGGCCCAGTAAGCCACGGGGACGAAATCGGCGATGCTGCGATCGCGGTCCACCACCAGACGCAAAGTCGGGGTTTGCACCCGACCCACCGGCAGCACACCTTGATAACCGGACTGACGCCCAAGGAGCGTAAACAGGCGACTCATGTTCATACCGATCAGCCAGTCGGCGCGGGAGCGGCCCAGGGCCGAGTGATACAGGCTGAACGTCTCTGCACCCGGCTTGAGCGCCGCCAGGGCTTTGCGAATGGAGGCGTCATCCAGTGCCGACAGCCACAAACGCTGGATCGGCCCGCGATAACGACAGTGTTCCACCAGCTCCCGGGCGATCATCTCGCCCTCGCGGTCGGCGTCGGTGGCAATCACCAACTCCTGCGCTTCCCCCAGCAGGCGCTTGACCGCCTTGAACTGGCTGGCGGTCTTGGGCTTGACCAGCATCTTCCATTTTTCCGGGACGATTGGCAGGTCGGCCAGTACCCAGCGCTTGTACTTGGCGTCATAGGCATCGGGCGGAGCGGTTTCCAGCAGATGGCCGATGCACCAGGTGACGGTGACCCCATTGCCCAGCCAGCAGCCGTCGCCCCGGCGACTGGCGCCGAGCACGGCCGCGATGTCCTTGGCCTGGGAGGGTTTTTCACAGAGGTACAGCCGCATGGTCAGCCCATTCGTTACACAGATGAATGGGGAGCAGAATGGGCAAAAGAAGGGATTTGATCAACCTTTATCTGGATGGATATACAGCAAATTATGTGAACACTGCGAAGCCAATATGCGAGGGGGGTTGCTCCCGATTGTGGTCTATCAGTCACTGTAACGGTGACGGAACCACTGCTATCGGGAGCAAGTCCCCTCCCACAGGGGACTGTCGCCGTTCTGAAGATCAGTTGTTATCGATATCCACATGCCGCGTTTCTTTGAGGAAGAACAGCCCGACAATCAGGCTCACCCCGGTAATCACCACCGGGTACCACAAGCCGTAGAAAATATCCCCTGTGTACACCACCAGCGCAAACGACACGGTCGGCAGGAACCCGCCAAACCAGCCGTTACCGATGTGGTATGGCAGTGACATCGAGGTGTAGCGGATACGCGTCGGGAACAGTTCCACCATCAGGGCCGCCAACGGGCCGTAGCACATGGCTGCGATCAGGATCAGCGCAACGATCAGTACCACTACCATGACTTTGTTGACCTGAGCCACATCCGCCGAAGTCGGGTAACCGGCCAAGGTTACCGCGCCACGCAGGGCTTTTTCGTCAAAACCGTCGATACGCACGTCGCCCACGCTCACCTGCACCGGGCTGCCGGCGGGGGCGGCGGCGCTGCTGTAGGGCAGGCCTTGCTTGACCAGGAAGGTCTTGACCTTGTCGCACGGGCTGTCAAATTTTGCCTTGCCCACGGGGTCGAACTGGAAGGTACAGGTGGCTGGGTCGGCCAGTACGGTGATCGGGGCCTGGGTGCTGGCCTGGTCCATCGCCGGGTTGGTGTAGTGCGCCAGGCTCTTGAAGATCGGGAAGTACAGCAAGGTAGCCAGCAGCAGGCCGAGCATCAGCACCGGCTTGCGCCCGACTTTGTCCGACAGCCAGCCAAAGAAGATAAAGAACGGCGCGCCGATCACCACGCTGATGATCAGCAGCATGTTGGCCAATGCAGGGTCCATCTTCAGGAATTGGGTGAGGAAGAACAGCACGTAAAACTGCGCCGCGTAGAAGGTCACCGCTTGCCCGCCGTTAATGCTGAACAGCGCAATCAGCACGACCTTGAGGTTTTCCCATTTGCCGAAGGACTCGCGGATCGGCGCCTTGCTGGCCTTGCCTTCCTCTTTCATCTTCAGGAAGGCCGGCGACTCGTGCAGGCTCATGCGGATCCATGTGGAAATGCCCAGCAGTACGATGGAAAACAGGAACGGAATGCGCCAGCCCCACACTTCGAACTGGTCGCCGGTGAAGTAGCGGCAGGCCAGCACCACCAGCAGCGACAGCAGCAGGCCGAGGGTAGCGGTGGACTGAATCCAACTGGTATGGAAGCCACGTTTGCCGGCGGGTGCATGCTCGGCCACATAGGTCGCCGCGCCGCCGTATTCACCGCCCAACGCCAGGCCTTGCAGCATGCGCAGCACGATGAGAATGATCGGCGCCGCAATGCCGATGCTGGCGTAGGTCGGCAGCAAACCGACGCAGAAGGTGGCGACACCCATCAGGATGATAGTCACCAGGAACGTGTACTTGCGCCCGATCATATCGCCCAGACGGCCGAACACCAGCGCGCCGAACGGGCGCACCACAAAGCCGGCTGCAAAGGCCATCAAGGCAAAGATAAATGCCGTGGTGTCGTTGACCCCGGCAAAGAACTGCTTGCTGATCACGGCCGCCAGCGCGCCGTAGAGGAAAAAGTCATACCACTCGAACACCGTCCCAAGGGACGAGGCGAAGATGACCTTTTTGGAGTCGTTGCTGGCGCTCGCGTCTCTCGTCGAGCCCAGGGTTTGAGCGTGTTCTGACATCGGGAAGCCCTCACAGTGATTATTTATTGTTGTTCCACTGTCGGCGCCAGGTTTGGCGCCGCTATTCAGATTGCATGAACCAGTTCTTTCTCCGGGGCGAGACTCCTTGTGTTCGGCGAAAGGATCAGCTGCGCGGCCTTTTCCGCGATCATCAGCGTCGGTGAACAGGTATTGCCGGATGTAATGTTCGGCATGATCGAGGCATCGGCGATGCGCAGGCCGGGCACGCCATGCACCCG
The DNA here is from genome assembly GCF_052938085.1 of Pseudomonas sivasensis. NCBI lineage: Bacteria > Pseudomonadati > Pseudomonadota > Gammaproteobacteria > Pseudomonadales > Pseudomonadaceae > Pseudomonas > Pseudomonas sivasensis. The sequence goes on along the minus strand of NZ_CP176442.1, from coordinate 4,067,876 downwards.
CAGTTGCGCATCGACCACGGCGTCTTTGTCGCTGCCCATGCGGCAAGTGCCCACCGGGTGGAAAATCGTGGTGCCGATACGGGCGGCGGCTTCGTGCAGTTCCTCTTCGGTTTGCAGCGAGTCACCGGGCAGATACTCCACCGGCTTGAACTGGCTCAGGGCGGGGGCAGCGACGATGCGTCGGGTCAGGCGAATCGCGTCGGCGGCCACGCGCAAGTCTTGCGGATGGCTGAGGTAGTTGGGTTGTATCAGCGGCGCATCCGCCGGGTTTGCCGAGCGGATATCAATACGGCCACGGCTCTGCGGGCGCAGATCACACACCGAGGCGGTGAATGCCGGGAATGCGTGCAGCGGCTCGCCGAAGCGCTCCAGGGATAGCGGCTGCACGTGGTATTCGAGGTTGGCCGAGGTTTGCTCCGGGCCGGAGCGGGCAAACGCGCCGAGCTGACTGGGCGCCATCGACAGCGGGCCGCTGCGGTCGTACAGGTAGCGCAGTCCCATGCCCATTTTGCCCCACACGGTGCCGGCGATCTGGTTCAGGGTGCGGGCTTTTTCCAGCTTGTAGATCAGCCGCAGTTGCAGGTGATCCTGCAAGTTGCCGCCAACGCCAGGCAGTTCATGCAGCACATCAATGCCCAGAGGCTTGAGTACGCTGGATGGGCCGATGCCTGAACGTTGCAGAATGCCTGGCGAGCCCACGGAACCGGCGCACAGCACGATCTCCTTGCACGCCTTCCAACTCATCTGCTGACCGTTTTGACGCCCGACCACCGCTGAGGCGCGACCGTTTTCCAGGACCACGCGGTCGACTTCGACTTCTGTCAGCACGGTGAGGTTGGGACGTTGGCGGATAGGCTTGAGAAACGCCTTGGCCGCGTTCCAGCGCACGCCGGCTTTCTGGTTGACCTGGAAGTAACCGCAGCCCTCGTTATCGCCCTGGTTGAAGTCATTGATAGCGGCGATGCCGCTTTGCGCCGCCGCCTCACGAAATGCATCCAGGATCGGCCACGACAGGCGCTGCTGCTCGACCCGCCATTCACCGCCGTCGCTGTGGAATTCCGAGCCACCGGCAAAGTGGTTTTCGCTCTGCTTGAACAGTGGCAGCACATCTTTCCAGGCCCAGCCCGGGTTACCTTGCGCCGCCCAGCCGTCGTAATCCTGGGCCTGGCCGCGCATGTAGATCATGCCGTTGATGGACGAGCAGCCGCCCAGCACCTTGCCGCGCGGGTAACTCAGGGCACGGCCTTGCAGCCCTTCCTGGGCTTCGGTCTTGAAGCACCAGTCGGTGCGTGGGTTGCCGATGCAGAAGAGGTAGCCGACGGGGATGTGGATCCAGGGGTAATTGTCGCGGCCACCGGCTTCGAGCAGGAGCACGCGGTGGGCAGGGTTGGCGGACAGTCGATTGGCCAGCAGGCAGCCTGCGGGGCCGGCACCTACTACCACGTAATCGTATTGTGCAGCTGCAATGGGCATCTGAGGCCTCGCTTGTTTTTCTTATTGGTTCCATCCTAGTTGTTAGTTTTCGTCTTAAAAATGTTAGTTTTTACCCAGCTGCTGTGCGTTTTTAAACAGCGTTGCCCTGGCTGATTGAATGGAGGCGATATGTTCGACTGGAATGACCTACGGTTCTTTCTTGAACTCCAACGCAGTGGTCGTCTGCTTACTGCCGCGCAGCGCCTGAAAACCACCCACGCCACCGTGGCCAGGCATATCGAGGCCATCGAAAAAAGCCTCGGCACCGCGCTGTTCGTGCAGCACGCCCAGGGCTACGAACTGACGCCTTCCGGCGAGGCCCTGCTCAAACACGCTGAAGCCATGGAAAACGTTGCGCTGCTGGCCGAAGACGAACTCACGCATTCCGCCGCGCCGCTGGGCAAGATCCGCCTCGGCGTGGCTGAAGGCCTGGGCGTGATGTTTCTCGCCAGTCGCATGGGCGGGCTGTTTGAACGTTATCCGGGATTGGAAGTGGAACTCGTGGCGGTGCCGCGCTTTGTCAGCATCCTCAATCGCGAAGCGGAAATCAGCATCCACCTCGAACGCCCCAGCGTCGACCAACTGGTCACCCGCAAACTCACCGATTACCGCCTGGCCCTTTACGCCAGCCGCGCTTACCTGGACCGCAACCCAGCCATCGAAAAGCGCGAAGACCTCGCTGCCCATTCCTGGATCGATTACGTCGACGACCTGTTGTTCAGCCAGGAGCTGAAATTCCTCAGCAGCTTCTGCCGTAACCCCAAAGTGGTGTTTCACAGCACCAGCGTGATCGCACAACACCAGGCTGCGCGCTCCGGATTGGGCATTGCGGTGTTGCCGTGCTTCATGGCTGCCGGCGATCCGGAGCTGGTCGCGTTGCTGCCGGGGGAGGGGATCCAGCGCAGCTACTGGATCAGCTCGCGCAGGGAGCTGCACAAGTCGGTGCGGCTGCGGGTGTTGTGGGATTACGTGGTGGAGTTGTGCGCGCGGGAGCAGCCACTGTTGCTCGGCGAGTCGACCTGAAGAAACCGAAGCAAAACTGTGGGAGTGGGCTTGCTCTCGGTAGCGGTGGGCCGGTCGCCAGATGGGCTGGCTGATACACCGCTATCGGGGGCAAGCCCCTTCCCACATTGATCGGCGGTGTTGGCTAAACATCGGGTTAATCGCGCAATTCGAATTCAGCGCTGCCGAGCCTTTCTCCATTCACCATGACATGCACCCTATGCCGACCGGGATAGTGCTTGCGTGTAGTCAGTTCACGAATATGTTGCTCGCGGCGCAGGCTGTGTCGTTCTCCCGCGCCCAGCGTAAACGCCTTGAGCTTGAACACCTTGCTCGCGCTATGCCCGGCGCTTTTTACATAGTCGATGGCGTAATCCACCACCAGTTTTTGCGCAGTGGCCGCGGTGGACTCCAGGCTGAACGACAGGTTAATCCGCTCGCCCAGATTGATCACCGCCGGCGTCACGCTCAAGTTATGGAGCGTCACCTCGGCCCTGGCGCCGGCGCCCATGATGGTCAGCGCACGGGTGTTGCCCTGTTTGATCAGGCTGCGCAGCGCATGACGTGCAATCCAGGCAGTGTGCGGGTTATCCAGGCTCCAGCCTTCGATCAGGCTGAGCACCCATTCCGGATGGTCCTTGGTGATGTCGTTGAGGTGATTGGCCACGGACTTGCGCACAGAAAGGCTCGGATCGGCCTTTAGGTTGTCGAGGATCGAGGCGCATAACGCTGGGTTGGCCTGCACTTCGGTCAGGCGAAACGACCATGGCAAACGGGGCCGCGAGCCTTCGCTGGCCAGGCGGCGTACGTGGTCGTTGTCATCCAGGGACCACGCCTGCATCACTGCCAGGGAGCGTTCGAAGTCGTGCAGCAAGAAGTGTCTTATCGCGAACTCGGCCGAGCCAAAGGTGGTGAAGTACTTGAGCGCCGCCATGGAGCGCTCGAAGTCAGCCAGGCCGTAACTTGCCACGTAGTGCGGTAGAAACAGGCTGACAAATCCACTGTTCAGGCGTGGCGCCAGGGCGTAAAGCAGCTTGAGACTTTTGGGGTAATCCAGGGGGATCACCGTGTGCAGGCTTTCGCTGACCCGTGCCATGCGCTGCATCACCGACAACTCGTCCAGCCCGGCGGTGGCGTGTTTGAGGAAACCTTTGGCGTCGAACGCGGGATACACCGCCGTCATTTCAGTGGCGATGTGTTGCAGGCGTTCGACGTTGAAGATTTCCTTGAGGGCCGGGGCGCTTTGGTCGGTCATCGGTGATTCCATGGCGGTTGAGTCAGAGAAACCAGCGGTATTCCCGCGCGTGGATCTCTTGCTGGAAGGCCAGGTGATCCTGGCGTTTGTTCTCGCAGTACACGTCGACAAATTCGGCGCCCAGCTTATCGCGCAATACTGGCTGATGCTGCATGGCGCGCACGGCATCAAGCATTTCCACTGGGAAGTCGGTGCCGCTGGCGCGGTCCTCGTTCAGTGGCGCGATGGGCTCCTGTTTGGCTTCCAGGCCATGTTCCAAACCGACGAGGATCGCCGCCAGCACCAAATACGGGTTGGCGTCGGCGCTGGCCAGGCGATGTTCGATGCGCAGGTTGCGTGGGTCAGACTCAGGGATGCGCACGCACGCGTCGCGGTCTTCAAACCCCCAGCAGGCGCGGGTGGCAGCGTTGACCGTGCCGCCCAGGCGGCGGAAAGCGTTGTGGTTGGGCGAGAAGATCGGCATGCAGTGGGGCAGTAATTCCAGGCAGCCGGCCACCGCATGGCGCAACGGTTGTTGCTGATGCGCCGCCAGCAGGTTGTTGCCCGCGCCGTCGTAGAGGCTGACATGCACGTGCATGCCGCTGCCGGGAAATTGCAGGTAGGGCTTGGCCATGAAACTGGCGCGGTAGCCGTGTTTGAGCGCCACGCCCCGGGTGCTGCGACAGAACAGGGCGGCCCAGTCGGCGGCGCGCAGGCCGTCGTCGAGGTGGCCGAAGTTGATCTCGAACTGGCCGGGGCCGAGTTCGGCAGTGATCACCGTGATGTCGATGCCCTGGTCCTTGGCGGTCTGGGCCATATCGTCGAGTACATCGTTGAAGCGTGACAGCCGTTCGATATGCAGGTTGGGCTGGTCGTCGGCGTCATCGCTCAGTGGGTCACGGGCAAATTGCGGCAGGCCGTTGTCGAGTTTCTTGTCGAATAGATAGAACTCCAGCTCGAAGGCCACCACCGGGTGAATACCTTTGTGGTGCAGGCGTTCCAACACCTTGGCCAAGACTTCGCGAGGTTCGAACTCGATCGGCGCGTCGGTACCGTCCGAGGTGATCAACATCTGGCCCAAGGGCTGCGATTCCCAGTTCACCGGCTTGAGCGTGCCCGGCACCAGGCGGCGGTTGGCGTCTGGGTCGCCGTCGTTGAAGCAGTAATCGCCGATCTTGAACAACCCGCCCTGGGCGCCCAGCAGCACCGCGTTCTGTGGCAACTTCAGCGGGCTGCCGGAGGCGACCTTTTCCAGCATTTCTATGGGATAACGCTTGCCGTAGAAATGCCCGGGGATGTCCAGGGCGATCAGGTCGACGTAGCGCACGTCGGGGTGGTTCTGGCGAAAGGTCCGTACTTCGGCCAGTAACGTGGCGGCATGGCTTTTCACGGGTGCAGCTCCTAGTTGTAAACCCACAACACGCGGGCGGGCAGGTCAGTCAAGTTGGCGTAGCGGCAATGGGCAAAGCTGGCGAGGTGGAAGCTGTCGCCAGGGCCGAGGGTGACCGAATCCGCCTCGCCTTCGACCCACAGTGTTAATTCACCCTCCAGCACAAAACCGGCCTGCTCGGCGCGGTCGCTCATGGTCTGCTCACCACTGTTGGCACCGGGAGCAAGCAGGCTGTCGAGCATCGAAAACGCACCGTTCATGCTGGGGGAGACCAGGATGTCGGTGATGCCATTGGCGTAATACACCGTGCGCCGCTCGTTGGGGCGCGTGATCCAGTCAATGGCCTTGGGTTTGGGCTGGCTGTAGAAATACGTGGTGGGCACGTCGAGGGCGTGGCTGATGGCAGTGAGGTCCGCCACGGTCGGACGTGACAGGCCGCGTTCCACCTGTGACAGAAAGCCTACCGAGCGCTCGATCTTTTGCGCGAGTTGGGCGAGGGTCAGCTTCTTGTGCTTGCGCAGGTCGTGGATCAGGATCGCCAGGGCGTCGAGTTCTTCTTGCTGGTTCATGAAATTTATATCGAGAAATTTCATGAAAAATTACAGGTTTTATTTCATGGAGGCAATGGGGGCGGTGAAGTCGTCGGTAGATGTCTTTAAGCCGCGTTCTTTGCTGAATGATTGCGAACCCTCGCGGTCCGAACCTGGGTACGTGTCATTAATTGAAGGAGCACCCATGAAGTCTAAAACCCTAGCTGCCTGCCTGTTGGTCGCCGCCAGCCTGTCCACCGCCAGCTTTGTGGTACAGGCCGGTGATACGCCTCAGGAAACTGTGCAACCTTCCAACATCAACACCCGTGACCTGAAAGAAGGCGATCGCGCGCCGGATATTCTGATGCGCAAGGAGTCGGCCGTGAGCGACTGGAAAAAGCGCGGTCTCAAGCAGCCCGAGGACGAAAGCCAATGGGCGCGGGTGGGCGATAAATACGTACTGCTCAAGACCACCAACGGCACCATTCTGGAGATCACACCCGTCAAGAAGTGACCCTCCTTTTTGCCTTGTTCTTGCGTTAAGGTAGCCGACCGCAATGGTCGCGTTACCTTCAAAGAATGAGAGCAGGATGCTTGCCACAATAAGAAACTACCCCCGCACCGTTAACCTGTTGCTGAGCGCCACGTTGCTGCTGACGCTGGCCAAGGCGATTACGTTTCCGTACTTGGTGATCTACCTCACCCATCATTTCACCCTCGACATCACGCAAGTTGGCCTGGTGATCGGCAGCTCGTTGATCGTCGGCTCGCTGCTCAGCGTGTATGGCGGTTTTCTGGTCGACCGCATCAACAGCTATCGGTTATTGCTCTGGATGAGCGTGCTGTTTGTGCTGGGGTTTATTGGCACGCTGCTGGCGCAGAACATCTGGACGTTTTATAGCTGCCTGATCCTGATCAACCTTGCGTACGCGGTCATCGATATTGCGGTGAAGGCCGGCTTTGCGAGCCTGCTGCCGGAAGACGCGCGCAGCGAAGTGTTTTCCATCAAGTACACCCTTACCAACATTGGCTACGCGGTCGGGCCGTTTTTCGGTGCGATGGTGGCGAAGATGGATATCAGCCTGCCGTTTATGTTATCGGCGCTGCTGGGGGCGGGGTTTTTCCTGCTGTATTGGCGCTGGGGCGATCGCACGTTAACCACAGTGGACGTGGCGCAAAAGCCGGTGTCGTTTCTTGCCGTTGGCCGTGTATTGCTGCAGGACCGTCGGCTGGTGTGCTTCACGATGGGCGGTGTGCTCAGTGCAGTCGTGTTCGGCCAGTTCACGGCCTACCTGTCGCAGTACCTGGTGATCACCACCACAGCGCAACACACTTACACCGTGATCAGCGCCGTGCTCACCACCAACGCGGTGATGGTGATCGCTTTGCAATATGTGATCGGCCGGCGCATATCACACCGTCATTTGAGCCAGTGGCTCATCTTCGGCTTGAGCATGTTCATGTTGGGGCTGATCGGCTTTGCGCTGTCCACCAGCGTGCTGTGGTGGGTGCTGGCAATGGCGGTGTTCACGGTGGGGGAGATTATCGTGTTCCCGGCCGAATACATGTTTATCGACCGGATTGCCCCGGACCATTTGAGGGGCATGTACTACGGCGCGCAGAACCTGTCCAACCTCGGCGCAGCCCTGGGGCCGGTGTTGTGTGGGCTGGTACTGGCCAACCTGCCGGCCCACACGATGTTCTACATGCTGGGGATGTTTATCGTGGCCGGCGGTGTGTTCTATTTCATTGGTTCGTCGTTGAAGGGAAGTCATTCAGCGTGAGCTTGCCCATGGTGTTGCTCTGCAGTTCGTAGCGCAGTTCTTCCACCATTTTTTCCACTTCTATCGGGGTCTGCAGCCGGTTGGTGCTGATCCCGGTAACCACCAGATCAACCCGGCCGGTATCGGCGTCGTAGACCTTGAGGGTCAAGGACGCATCCCGGCACAGGGTGAACTCGCAGGTCAGTGGCGACAGGCCTTCTTCGATGCAATTTCGCAGTTGGGCGAGGGTAAACATGCGTGTTCCTTCAGGGCATCCAGTTCGACGCCTTGAAGGTTATTGCTTACGCCGCCCCGCCATAAGTTGAATTCGCACTAGCTTCACTAGTGCATTTGCACTGTCAGGGCTTGTTTTTCAGACGCAGTTCACTCGCGAACAGCCCGCGTTCGCGGGCCCAAACGATGGCCGCGCTGCGGCTGTGCACCCCCAATTTCGAGTACACCGTGGCCACGTGGTTGCGCACGGTGTTGGGCGCCAGTTTCAGGCGTGAGGCGATCTCTTTGTCGGCCAGTCCTTCACAGATCAAGCCCAGCACATCGCGCTCGCGGGCGGTGAGGTCGGTGAAGTTGACGTTAGGCAGGTTGGGGCTGTTGACGCTCTTGGCGTTAGCCAGCTTTTCGATCAGGGTCTGGCTGAACCAAGAGGCGTCCTGCATCACTTCCTCGATGGCTGCCACCAACTCCAGTTCCGAGCGCTTGCGTTCGGTGATGTTCATCAGCACCAGCAGGTAGCAGGGCACGTCCTGGATGATCACGGTGTCGGCGGAAACCACGCAGTCGATCACTTCGTTGCCCTTTTTGCGCACCTTGAGGTCCTGGCCATCCAGGTTGCCGGCTTTTTCCAGGGTGGTGAACAACTGTGTGCCTGCCTGGGGGCTGTCGATAAAGTCGATGTCTTCGATGGACTTACCGATCAGTTCTTCGCTGATATAGCCAGTGATGTTCATAAAGGCTTCGTTGACGTCTACCACCTGGCGGTTAGCGGCGTTACACACCAGCGTGGGCACCGGCGTGAGGCGGAACGACTTGGCGAAACGTTCTTCACTTTGGCGCAGGGCCACTTCGGCCTTGCGTCGAGGCTCAAGGTCGGTGAACGAAAACAGCATGCAGTCTTCTTCGTTCATGTCCAGCGGCTGGCCGGCGACGATCACCAGTTTGCTGCCGCCTTCGGGCAGTTTCAGTTCGGCCTGCATCTGCGGGATGGTCGCGCCTTCGCCCAAGCGCTGGATGGCCAGGTCTTTGCGCTCTGCCTGCTCCAGCACATCCAGTTCATACACGGACTTGCCGATGACCTGGTCGCGGTTGTGGCCGGTCATCTCCAAAAAGCCCTGGTTGACCTTGATGTAGCGCAGGTCGCTCAAGCGGCAAATCACCGCGGGCGCGGGGTTGGCGTTGAAGGTTTTTTCGAAGCGCTGCTCGGCGCTGGCCCATTCGGTGGCGTCGCTGAGGATCAACACCAGTAACTCCGGCTCGCCGTGGGAGTCAGTGATCACAAGGCTGCGCAGGCGGTGGACCCAGGTTTTGTCCGGCTCGGCGATGGGCGTGACTTCCACCACCACGTCGCTGAATTCATCGCCTGCCGCCGCGCGGGCCAATGGGTAACTATCCGGCTGTACGGGATGGTTATTGCGATAACGCAGGGTAAAACGCTCGGCGTAGGCCTGGGCGTTCGCACCCAGTGCCTCCACGTCATCCACACCGTGCATGGTCAGCGCGGCTTCATTGGCCCACAGGATGGTCTGGTCGACTTCCGCGAGGATAATCCCATCGGAGAGCCCGGAGATAATCTGCTGCAGTTGGCGGCGGTTGGTTTCTTTGGCAAGTACATCCTGGGTCATGATTTCTCCGGTGTAGGGGCGCATGGACGTACGACATCCTGCCTTCACGATAGTGCAAAGAAACTGAGTGCGGGGGAGTGCGAATGCACCAGGCGCACTGGTGCATTTGGGCCATGACTGAACGTATGTCGTTTCGCCAGACTCCATCCATCAAGGCATTTCGCCTTGCCTCAACAACATGTGAAGGACCTCTGTATGACCACTGTCTATGAAACCAATCGCTCGTTGTTTCGTGTGTCCTGGAGCTCGGTGCTCGCCGGTAGTGCAATTGCCCTGGTGACCTACCTGGTCCTCAGTGTGTTGGGCACTGCCATCGGTGCCAGTGCGGTTAACCCGATGCAAGCCGGTAACCCGCTGAGCGGTTTCGGCACGGGGGCCGGGATCTGGCTGTTTGTCTCCACATTACTTGCCATCGGTGTGGGTGCCTTCGTCGCCGGCCGCACGGCCCCGGATCGTGGCGGCCTGCACGGCGTGCTGACCTGGACCGTCACCACCTTGCTTACCACCTGGCTGTTGGCAGGCTTGGCCGCCAGTGTGGTTGGCACCGCCGGTAACGTGGTTGGTAAAGGCCTGTCTGCTGCCGGTAGCGGGATTGCCGCCGCCGCGCCTGGCATCAGCGATAGCGTCAAGCAGCAACTGAACGAGCAGGGCATCCAGCTGGACTGGAAAAGCCTGCAAGGCGAACTGGACACCTTGCTCAAGCAAAGCGGCAAGCCTGAGCTGGACCCGGCCAATGTCGAGCAGAAAACCGACCAGGCTGCCGCCGATGGCAAGCAGACAGCGACTACCGCAGCGACCGATCCTGCCCAGGCCGGCGATGCGCTGAAGCAGTGGTTTGAGCGCGTCAAAGCCTCCGGTGAGCCAGCGCTTAACGCGGCTGACAAAGAAGCCTTGGTCAATATCGTTGCTGCCCGTACCGGCAAGAGCAAGGAAGAGGCCACACAGATCGTCGACAACTATGCCCAGGCTTATCAGCAAGCCATGCAGAAAGTTGACGAGCTGAAACAGCAGGCTGAGCAGAAGGCCCGTGAAGCAGGTGAAGTCGCGGCCAAGCAATTGTCCCGCGCGGCCTGGAGTACGCTGGCGATGCTGTTGCTGGGTGCGGCGTTGAGCTTCTTTGTAGGGCGCATGGCATTGACTAACCGTCGCGTGCCGTTGGCTTAAGGCCGGCGATAAGGTGGCAGGGACGCCGCTTTACGGGTTAAAGCTACGCTCGACCTGATGGTGATGCGCGTAAACGGGCGACCTTGTTACGCGCATCACGCAAAGGTGACATTAGAGCGCAAGCAAAGGCGTCTAACTGATACTTCTCTCTTGTGCAGGCGCGTTCGCAGACGTATGCGGAGCACTATGCGAGGTGCAAGGATGCTTGGGGCGAGGTTCTGGAGTCGATTTTGTCAGTGGCTTTACAGGGTTGCTGTTATCCCTATGGCAAGCGGGTACGCTCACTCGCCACAGGGTATTGCTTGAAGCGTACTTGCTTAATGCGGCCGCATGCATTTCGGCAACCGATCGACCCCCACGTCCGTCAAGTTCCCAACCATCCTACTACCGGCACAATCATCAACGTACTCAATGCCATCGACATCACATTGCCGATGTACGGATGAAAGTGAGCAGGCAACTTAGATGCGATGGCACAGGCCAATGGTGGTGCGATCAGTGCGCCGAGCATTGCACTAGAGCCAATCACCATCCAACTGCCACCATGGGTAAGTACGGCTGCGGGTACCACAGATACCAACGGAACATAGGTTGGATACCAACCCCGCTTGATCCATTGGCGTCGCCAGATCACGACCCCGAGGGCAGAAGTCAGTGCCTGCGCACCTAGCAAGTGTAGAAGCAAGCCTGAACCATAGGTCGGACTCATGGGGTTGAGTGCATAGGCGAGCAATACACCGGCTAACAACCCGAGGCTGGCTAGCTCATTCCCGAAAAACGGTGCTTCGGAAAAGTCCGCCAACACGCGGCGCAGGCTCCAGATTACGCCATACGATTGCGGTGGAGCGGGCGATGGCCTGGTTGGGGCTATGTAGTTTGAACGCACCAACGAGGGCACCCGGCGACACAGTGAAAACGCGATAACGCTTCCAGACGCCATTCCAAGCACATTGCCGATAACTGCCGGCAATCCCAATGGAATGCACACGAAATTGACGATCAGTAGGCACGCCGGTGTAACCAGCAACGCGCCCAGCACCGCACCATTGAGTGCGACTTTCCAACCCCCGCCAAACATCAACACCATCGCGGCTGGCAACGAAACAAACGCCGCAAATGTTGGCTGCCAGGTTTCGGCGGTGACGCTCCAACCCCACAGCACGTTGCTTAGCAGCAACCCGATCAAAGAACTTGTTATCAGCCAAGGCCATAATCCGCTGCCATAGCAAATGGAAAAACCCTGCCAGGCTTTTTCGCGCTTGCTCGCCCACCATGCAAGGTAAGCGCCGCTCAACAGGCCAAGTGATGCAAGTTCATGTTTATAGAAGGCAACCTCGCTGATATCTCCCACTACCCACCGCAACCAGGCGGCCGGATGGGGGAAGCCTGTAATCATCTCGCTGTATCCCGGCCAGGAGCCTCGATGGCTGAATACGACCCACAGCACCAGCGAGCTGACGATCAAGCCTACGATGAGAACCGTAGTATCGGCTCGTGAGCCAGTTAAGGTTTTTTTGGCAAATAAGGTTTCCATGGCATGCCCTCTTTTCAGCGAGGCAGGGCAGAGTGTTTGGAATATCCGAGCATCTGATCGTAAAGATCATGGCGTCGGTCTCTTTGCAGATCGTTGAGACTGTTCCAGATCGGTGCGCTGCGGGCGCTGGTGATGTCGATATCGGCGAACAAAATCTCCTGACGATTTGCCGATGCGACTGCGCCGATCGGCCAGCCATTGGTTCCTGCGATCAGCGAGCATCCAAGGTAGCGCGCATCCCGCTCTTCACCGATGCGGCTGGCGGCAGCGATAAACACGTTGTTCACATGGGCTGCTGTCATCGTCAAATACGACGCCATGCACTTTCCGGCGTCATCGAAAAGAGGTGGTGGCGTCCACACCCAGTTGTTCAGACTGCAAATGATATCGGCACCTTGCTGACTGAGAATGCGCGGTACCTCTGGGAACCAGATGTCCCAGCAAATCAGCAGGCCGATGCGACCAATCGGCGTTTCGAATACCGGAAATCCTGTATCTCCAGGGGTGAACCAGAGTTTTTCCAGGTTCCACAAATGGGCCTTGCGGTACTTGCCTATAAACCCACCGGGACCTATCAATACCGCTGTGTTGAACAGCTGCATCCCGTCGATCTCGCTAAGACCGGCCACCAGATACACGTTGTGCTGACGGGCAAAATCTATCCACTCCCGCATGCTCTGCCCGCTGGGTACCGTCTCCGCATGATCAAAGGCGTCTTGGCGACTGCTGAAGAAGTACCCGCAGTTGGAAAGCTCGGGCAGTACGATCAGATTGGCACCGCCGTTTGCTGCTTCGGTGGCCAGCACGAGGCTCTGGCGTAGGTTTTCACTTCGATTGCGCACGCCCACCTGGGGATCGAACTGAATGACGGCGACGCGGGCAGGGCTTGTTGGTTCGCTCATGGGTTGACCTCTTATTTTTATGCAACCAACGTTGGTTGGATGTTTATAAAAGGCGATGAGATGTTTGGAGAAAAGTCGGATGGTTCCTGCTGCGTTGTAGTTAAGTTCTCTAACTCTGATTTAGCGGTCTGTGCTGAAACCCCACTCCGAGGAATAAGTCCTTGAAGGGAGAACGGTTGTAGCCAAGCAACTGATCCGCACGACGCGGAGTACGTTGGCGCAAAGGCTTTTTGTGGAGAGGGAGCAAACTCCCTCTCCACGGAGGCCGATTGTGCCTTTAGCGCGGCTGCATACACTCCAGTGACCGATCCACCATCACACTGGCCATGTCCGCCAGGTGCATGGCGGAAAGCATCAGCGTGTGTGAGTACCGTCCCGTTGATCACCAGCCTTCTGTGCTGCAACGGTGGCGCAACGCAGCACATTGCTGGCGTGGGTCAGGGCGTTTTCGAAGCTGAGGTCTGGGGTGGTGGTGAAAAATTGCAGTTCTGGGGCGGGCGGGGACGATTTGGTCCATGGGTTTAACCCCTGATCTAAATGGTTCCCACGCAGAACATGCGGGCGTTCAGTGGTTCTCTTGCACTTGCCAATCCCACCCAATTCTGGGAAAAACCCACCCTCTACGCCTTCAACGAGAACCCCCATGAGCAACAACGAACTCCAGATCACCGACACCCGCCCTGGCACCGGCAAAGCCGTCGTCAAGGGCGCGCTGATCACCACTCAATACACAGGCACCTTGGAAGATGGCACGGTGTTCGATTCGTCTTGGGAGCGGGGCAAGCCGTTCCAGTGTGTGATCGGTACCGGTCGTGTCATCAAAGGTTGGGACCAGGGCTTGATGGGCATGCAGGTGGGTGGTGTGCGTACGTTGTACGTGCCGGCGCATCTGGCTTATGGCGAGCGCTCCATGGGCGCGCATATCAAGCCCAACAGCAATCTGCGCTTTGAGATCGAGTTGTTGGAAGTACTGACGCGGGATGAATGAGAAGAGTCGAGCGATGTGGATATCAACTGCACCATCAAGGACGTTTATATAGTTGAACTGGGGGCCGGCGATGAGGCTGAGCTCCAGCGTTTTTTTGAGCGGGCGCCGGATTACTTCATGGCGGTTAACGGCGAGCCTGCCACGCCAACCGAAGCGCACGAAGCGTTGCAGAACCAGCTTCCGCCGGGCTGGCGTTGCAGCCGGATCTACTGGTTGGGTTATCGCGGTGCGGACGGGCAACTGGTCGCCGTAGTGAATATTGCGGCCGATTTGCTCGCAGATGGCGTATGGCATATCGGTCTGCTGCTGGTAGATGCCCGTTTTCATGGCACTGGACTGGCGCAGCAGGTGCATGCGGATCTTCAAGCGTGGGCGATCGAAAATGGCGCTCGGTGGCTGCGGCTGACAGTGGTTGTTGGCAATTCCAAGGCCGAGCGTTTCTGGCCGAAGCTCGGCTATGTCGAGGTGCGCACCCGCGAGGGAATCAGGATGGGCCGCCAGGTGAACCATGTGTCGATCCAGCTCAAGGTTCTAGCCGAAGGGCAGCTTGATGAGTATCTGGCATTGGTTGCTCAGGATCGCGCCCTCCCACATTTTGATCCTCAGTGAGCTCAGGAAAACGCCTACCTGAACCCATCCTGAAGAATCTTCTTATTCATCATGCGGAAACTTTCCTACGGTTTACTCTCCTGAAGTCGGGGCGTAAGCTTCGCGCGTTTTCATCAATAGCGGAGACCCTCAGTGGGTACTTGTTCGAGTGACAGTAGTCGGCCGGTTTCGGTAACCGGCATAGGCTTGGCAAGGTAACGCGCATTTATCCGATGCCGTTGTCTCGCCATCAAAGCGAGAAGCGGCATCCCGACAGCGGCCAGTTCTGGTCCTGTTTCGATCCTCTTTCATCGACGCTGACCAGCACCTGAGTGACCTCAGGTTGCTACGGACGCGCCTGCCTTTTGCGGCGGGCGGGCCAAGCTGACTGCGCCTGTCTGACAGGCGTGGTGCGCAGCGGCAGTACCTGCACGACGGTTTTTCCTCGCGCAGGAGTAACACCATGAACCTCACTCTGCTGAAAGAGTTCTTCGCCGGCTTCCTGCGGACCCGGCACATCGCCCGGCACTTCCGTCGCCTGGCCATGCTCGAAACCGTCACCGACGCCAGCGTCAGCCGCGAAGTGCCGCCGACCCTGGCGCAAACCCTGGTGGCCGCGGCCAACAGCAGCACCACGCAATTGCTCGGCACGTTGGGCAGCCATGCCGAGGGCTTGAACACCCAGGAAGCCGATGCCCTGCGTGTGCAACACGGCCTCAATGAAGTCGAGCACGAGCAGCCGCTGCCGTGGTGGGTGCATCTGTGGCACTGCTACAAAAACCCCTTCAACCTGTTGCTGACCTTGCTGGCGGTGATCTCCTGGCTGACCGAAGACATGAAGGCCGCCACGGTGATTTTCTCCATGGTGGTGCTCTCGACGCTGCTGCGTTTCTGGCAGGAGGCCAAGTCGAATAAGGCCGCCGATGCCTTGAAAGCCATGGTCAGCAACACCGCCACGGTGCTGCGTCGTGATGAGGCCAAGCGCGTCGAGTTGCCGATCAAGCAGTTGGTGCCCGGCGACCTGATCGTGCTGTCGGCCGGCGACATGATTCCCGCCGATTGCCGCGTGCTCAGTGCCAAGGACCTGTTTGTGAGCCAGGCGGCGATGACCGGTGAGTCGATGCCGGTGGAGAAGTTCGCCCAGCATCAGGACGCCAATACCCGCAATCCTCTGGATCTGGACAACATCCTGTTCATGGGCACCAACGTGGTGTCCGGTGCGGCGACGGCGGTGATCCTGACCACCGGCAACAACACCTACTTCGGTGCCCTGGCCCAGCGCGTGACCGCCACTGATCGCGCTACCACCTCGTTCCAGCATGGGGTGAATAAAGTCAGTTGGTTGCTGATCCGCTTTATGTTTGTGATGGCGCCGTTGGTGCTGTTTATCAACGGCTTCACCAAGGGCGACTGGACCGAGGCGCTGCTGTTCGCGCTGTCGATTGCCGTGGGGCTGACCCCGGAAATGCTGCCGATGATCGTCACGTCCACCCTGGCCAAGGGCGCGGTGTTTTTGTCGCGCAAGAAGGTCATCGTCAAGCGCCTGGACGCGATCCAGAACTTCGGCGCGATGGACGTGCTGTGCACCGACAAGACCGGCACCCTGACCCAGGACAAGATTTTCCTGGCGCGCCATGTGGATGTGTGGGGTGAAGAATCCGACGACGTATTGGAAATGGCCTACCTCAACAGCTACTACCAGACTGGCCTGAAGAACCTGCTGGACGTGGCGGTGCTGGAACATGTGGAGGTGCATCGCGAGCTTAAAGTCGGCACCGCCTTCCATAAGGTCGACGAGATCCCATTCGACTTCAACCGCCGCCGTATGTCGGTGGTCGTCGCCGAGCAAGGCTTACCGCACCTGCTGATCTGCAAGGGCGCCGTGGAGGAGATCCTCTCGGTGTGCAACAGCGTGCGCCACGGCGACACCAACGAAGCACTCACCGATGAGCTGTTGGCGCGCATTCGCCAAGTGACCGCAACGTTCAATGAAGAAGGCCTGCGTGTGGTGGCCGTGGCTGCGCAACCGATGGAACCTGGGCGCGACACCTACAGCTTGGCAGATGAGAACAACCTGACATTGATCGGCTATGTGGCCTTCCTCGACCCGCCCAAGGAAAGCACCGCGCCTGCGCTGAAAGCCCTGAAAGCCCACGGTGTTGCGGTCAAAGTACTGACCGGTGATAACGAACTGGTCACTGCAAAAATCTGCCGCGAAGTGGGATTGGAGCAACAAGGTCTGTTGATGGGCAACGACATCGAAGACATGACTGACGCTGAGTTGGCCAGGGCCGTGGAAACCACCAATGTGTTCGCCAAGCTGACGCCCAGCCATAAGGAGCGCATCGTGCGCCTGCTCAAGGCCAACGGGCATGTGGTGGGTTTCATGGGCGACGGCATCAACGATGCACCGGCGCTGCGCACGGCGGACATCGGTATTTCGGTGGACAGCGCGGTGGACATCGCCAAGGAAGCGGCCGACATCATCCTGTTGGAAAAGAGCCTGATGGTCCTGGAGGAGGGCGTGCTGGAGGGCCGCCGCACTTTTGCCAACATGCTCAAGTACATCAAAATGACCGCCAGCTCCAACTTCGGCAACGTGTTCTCGGTGCTGGTGGCGAGTGCGTTTATCCCGTTTCTGCCGATGCTGCCGATGCACCTGCTCGTGCAAAACCTGCTGTATGACATTTCCCAGATTGCGATCCCGTTCGACCACGTCGATGACGAGATGCTGGCCAAGCCGCAACGCTGGCAGCCGGGGGATGTGGGGCGCTTCATGCTGTTTTTCGGGCCTATCAGTTCGATCTTTGACATCACCACGTTCGCACTCATGTGGTACGTGTTCGATGCCAACACACCAGACCATCAGACGCTGTTCCAGTCGGGCTGGTTTGTGGTGGGGCTGCTGACCCAGACGCTGATCGTGCACATGATTCGCACCCCGAAAATCCCGTTCCTGCAAAGCCGTGCGGCGATGCCGTTGATGGTGATGACGGGCGTGATCATGGCCGTGGGGATCTTCCTGCCAATGGGCCCGCTGGCGCACTACTTCAAATTACAGGCGCTGCCTTCGCTGTACTTTGTGTTTTTGCCGGTGATCCTGCTGGCGTACATGGCGCTGACACAAGCGGTGAAGGGCTACTACATCCGTAAGTTTGGCTGGCAATGAATAGGGAAGCTCTCCTATGCAAGCAATCAACAACATCAACCTCAACTCCCTGATCGACACCCTGGTCAGCCTCACCGCCGCGTTTATCCTCGGTGGCCTGATCGGTTTCGAGCGCCAGTACCGGCAGCGCACGGCGGGCCTGCGCACCAATGTGCTGGTGGCGGTGGGGGCAGCGATTTTTGTCGACATGGCCAACCGACTCGGTGGGGCGGAAGGCGCGGTGCGAGTGGTTGCGTATGTGGTGTCGGGCATCGGCTTTCTTGGTGCCGGCGTGATCATGCGCGAAGAAGGCAATGTGCGTGGCCTCAATACCGCCGCCACGCTGTGGGCGTCGGCGGCCGTGGGGGCGTGTGCCGGTGCCGACCTGGTGCTCGAAGCGTTGCTGGGCACGCTGTTTGTGCTGGCGGCCAATACCTTGCTGCGGCCAATCGTCAATAACATCAACCGCCAGCCGCTGGATGTGGTGTCGGCGGAAGTCACCAACATCCTGTATGTGATTGCCCGACGTACCCAGCAAACCGCGGTATTGGCGTTGCTGGAATCCGAACTCGCGCGCTGTAACTACCCTGCCAGTGATGTCGACGTGCGTCCGTTCGGCACCGAGGAGGTGGAAATCGAAGCCACACTGGCGGTGACGTCGGTCGACGGTGACGAGTTGGACGCCCTGGTGGTGCGGATTTCCAGGTCGACGCTGGTGGTACAGGCCTTCTGGAGCCCGAGTACCACCGAGTAACGTTCGATGACTCAACCTTGCTGTGCCGAGGAAAAGTCCTACATTTAGTCGAGATTATCCCTTCATTGGAAAAAACAGTCGGTTGTTAAGGTTGCGCGCTTGCGCCTGCTCAGGAATCAAGGCGCGGCTTTACGTGTTTACTGTTTTTTTCAAAAGGAGGGGCCTTTACTGCCTGAGTTGTTGTAGGGAGTAATCAGCACCGTTTGTCGGAACTGTTACTTTTCACAGGTAGTTGGGTCTCGCGTGATATGTAAGCGTACTGATCTTCTCAGGGGAGTCTTATGAGCAACAAAGCTTTAATAGTGGATGACCACCCTTTTATACGCGCCACCGTCAAATATCTGCTGAAGCAGGAGGGCTTCGACAAAATCTACCAGGCGGGTAACGGCGCTGACGCCATGCAGATTGCTCGCGAAACCCGCCCTGACCTAATCATTCTTGACCTGGCGATGCCTAAGCTCGGTGGGTTGGAGGTGATCAGCCGGATCAAGGCGCTGGAGCTGCCTTGCAGGATCCTGGTGCTGACCTCTTATCTGGCGGTGTTCTTTTCGACTCGTTGCATGCGCGCTGGTGCGATGGGGTTTGTCGCCAAGACAGGTGAACTTGATGAGCTGCAGAAGGCGATCAGGGCGATCAGGTCTGGCTACAGTTGCTTCCCCAGCCTGCCCACCAGTTCGGTGCGTCGCGACGATTTGCAGTCCACTGAGCAGGAGTTGGTGGCGGCGCTGTCTGACCGCGAATTGACGGTGTTGCAAAAGCTGGCGCTGGGCCTGGGTAACAAGGAGATCGCCGAGGACATGCTGTTGAGCCATAAGACCATCAGTACCTACAAAACGCGGCTCAAGGAGAAGTTGCGCATGTCCTCGGTGGTTCATCTGTCCAAGTTTGCCCAGCGCAATCATCTGATCTGAAATGATTACCTCCCGGCTGGCGAAACACGCGGCCATCCTGCTGATGGGGCTGTTGCCTTGGGCGGCGATGGCCATCGAAGCACCCCGCGACCTGAGACTGCTGGGTCACTCCACTTTTGCAAACCCTTCTGTAGTGTTGGACGAGGCCGACTGGCGCTGGCTGCGCGAGCGGCGCACGCTGTCGATGGGCGTGTCGGCCCCTGATTTCGCCCCCTTTGACCTGAGCAGCAACAACGATGAATTGGAGGGCATCACCGCCGATTATGCGGCACTGGTCGCCCAGGCACTGAATGTCTCGATCGACGTGAAGCGGTACGACACCCGCGATGAGGTAATCGATGCCCTCAAGGCCGGCGAGGTAGATTTTGTCGGGTCGGCCAATGGCTATGAGGCGGCTGACTCGGAGTTGGTACTGTCCCGTTCTTACGCCAATGACCAACCTGCGCTGGTAACGCGCGCAGGGGGAAAGCCAGGCGCTGAAAGCTGACCTTTCGGGTAAGCGCGTGGCGATGCTCTACCACTACATGCAGCCCGACGCCGTTCAGACGTTTTATCCCAATGCACAGTTGCTCTTATTTGCCTCGGCCTTCGAAGCCATAGGTGCTGTCGCGTTCGGCCAGGCCGATGTGTACCTGGGGGACGCTATCAGCACTCGTTATCTGATCAACAAGAACCACCTCAACAACGTGCGCATGGCGGATTTTTCCGCACTGGAGGTCAACCCTTTCGGGTTCGCATTCGCCAAGGACAATACACGCCTGTTGGGCATCATCAACGCTGCTTTGGCCGACGTTCCGGCCAGCCAGCAGCTGGAAATCCTACGTCGTTGGAGTGCCGGTGGCAGCGGGTTTCTGGAGGCGGATCAGCTGCGCTTAAGTGAAAGCGAGCAACGCTGGCTGGAGAAGAACCCTCGGGTGAAAATCGCGGTGCTCGACAAGTTTGTGCCGCTGTCTTTTTTCAACGGGCAGGGGCAATTCGAAGGGTTGAGCGCCGAAGTACTGTCGCGCATCAGTTTGCGCACAGGCTTGAAGTTCGATGTAGAGCGCGGCAGTTCGCTGCCCGCGCAAATTGATCAGGCCAGCGCCGGTCGTGTGGACATGCTGGCGGTCGTCACCCCGAGTGCCGAGCGCTCCGAAAAGATCCGTTTTACCCGACCTTACCTGTCCAACCCCTATGTGTTGGTGGTGCGTGCCGACGACGAGCAACTGGTGACCCTGGAAGATATGCCCGGCAAGCGCCTGGCAATCGTTAGCGGCGACAGCCTGGTCGCACAAATCGCCAAGGACTATCCCAATATCGGGTTTGTCGACGCGCAGAACCCTGAGCAGGCAATGGAATGGGTGGCCAATGGCAGCGTCGATGCGACGGCGGTTTCGCTGATCAGCGCGCGCTACATGATCGCGCGCCATTACCTTAAGCGTTTGCGTATCACCAGTACGGTCGGGAGGGAGCCTGCGCGGATTACGTTTGGAGTCAACCGCAGCGAACTGGAGTTGTACTCGATCCTCGACAAGGCATTGTTGAGCATTTCACCCGAAGAAATGGATGAGCTGACCAACCATTGGCGCAGCGAGATCATCATCGAAGACAACTACTGGATGCGTCACCGCAATATGATTATCCAAGGGTTCGGCTTAGCCGCGCTGCTGTTGCTGGTGACGCTGGGCTGGGTGTTCTACCTGCGTAATCTGATTCGCAAACGCGCCCAGGCCGAACGTGCTTTGAGCGACCAGATGCGTTTTATGAGTGTGCTGATTGATGGCACACCGCACCCCATTTATGTGCGTGATCGCCTGGGTCGCTTGATGGCCTGCAATAACGCCTATCTCGATGTATTCGGGTTCAAGTTGGAAGACGTCATCGGTAAGACAGTGGTGGAAACCGATACAGGTAACCCGCCCCAGGCCCGTTCGTTTCATGCCGATTATTTGCGTTTGATGGAGTTGGGTGAGCCGCAGATCCATGACCGCGTGCTCAAGGTGCCGGGTGGTGGCGTTCTGACCATTTACCAGTGGATGCTCCCGTACCGCGATAGCAATGGCAGTGTCGTGGGCATGATTGCGGGCTGGGTGGATGTCAGCGAGCGCCAGCGCTTGTTGCGCCAGTTGCAGGAAGCGAAGGAGGAGGCTGACGCGGCCAATCGTGCCAAGACTACGTTCCTGGCGACCATGAGTCATGAAATCCGCACTCCCATGAACGCAGTGATCGGCATGATCGAGCTGGCGCTGAAGAATGCCGAACAGGGCAGGGCTGACCGGGATGCGCTGGAGGTCGCGTCGGTGGCGTCCCGGGGCATGCTGGAGTTGATCGGCGATATTCTCGACATTGCACGGATCGAATCCGGCCACCTTTCCCTTAGCCTGGAGCCAGCCAATCTGCACGAACTGTTGGCCTCCGTGGCGCGGGTGTTTGAGGGGTTGGCGAGGGACAAGGGCCTGTTGCTGCGAGTGGAACTTGACCCGTTGATAGATCGACCCGTGATCGTCGACCCGCTGCGCTTCAAGCAGGTGGTGTCCAATTTATTGGGCAATGCGATCAAGTTCACCGCCTCCGGTCAAGTGTCGCTGGGCGCCCAGGGCGTACCTGTGTTGGACAGTGACCAACTGAACGTGCGGTTGTGGGTGGAGGATTCGGGCATTGGCATCAGCGCCGAAGACCAGCAGCGCTTGTTCAACCCCTTTATCCAAGGCAGTAATAATGAGCAGCCAGGGCGAAGTGGGTCGGGTCTGGGGTTGGTGATCAGCCGTAACCTGTGCGAGATGATGGGCGGTCAACTGCATTTTAGTAGCGTGCTGGGCAAGGGCACGCGAGTGGACGTGACATTGGCGCTTGCGATGACCACCGCCCTGCCGGTCTCTGCACCGGTCCCGCATATACCGCCTGCCCGTGGGTTAAACATTCTGGTGGTGGATGATTACCCAGCCAACCGCTTGTTACTGGCTCGACAACTGAGTTTTCTAGGGCATCGCATCACTTCGGCAGAGGACGGTGCCCAAGGATTTGCACTGTGGCAGGCCGGACATTTTGATGGCGTGATCACCGATTGCAATATGCCCTTCAAGGACGGTTACGCGTTGGCGCATGACATTCGTGCACAAGAGCACCAGCTTGGGTTGACGCCGTGCCTGTTACTTGGGTTCACCGCCAACGCACTGCCGCAAGAGGCTGAACGCTGCCGGCAAGCAGGCATGGACGGTTGCCTGTTTAAACCTACCGGCCTTGAGGACCTGCGCTTGGCCTTGGCATCACGGACCGCCGGAGTCGCCACGGATAACGCCGGAGCAGCGTTTGATTTAAGCCCGCTGCTCACGCTGACGCAGGGCGATGACGATGCTCTCAGCGAACTGCTGACGCCTTTACTGGACAGCCTCGAAGAGGACCGTGCTTTGCTGTCGACGCTGAAAGGGCAAGGCGCTTTCGCCAAGCTTCACGACCTGGCTCATCGTGTCAAAGGAGGCGCGCGCTTGGTCAAGGCTGAGGTGCTGACCTCCTGCTGCGAGACCTTGGAGGGCGCATGTGAGCGGCGTGATAGGGGGGCGTTGGACGCTGCAGTTGAGTCCGTAGACGCGGCCATCGAACAGTTGCAGCACAGCCTGAGTCGTTATGGCAATCAGGCTTGACTGAGGAGGAGGGCCATTCGGTTGATTTGGGAGAACTCCTACGCGAAGCGGGAATATGCCTGATTTTGTCTTCGGGATATGTCTGGAAAATAGGCGTCGCTCACTGACGAGCGCTGCCTGCCCAGGTGTTTGCCATGCCGAACAAAGCACTGACCATCCTGATTGCTGATGAACAACACCTGCAACGGTTGTACATCGAAAAAATGCTCAATCAGTTGGGGTACCACCGGATCGTGCCGGTACAAACCTTCGAAGAAGTCCAGATACTCACGGCTATCCCAGCCGAACCCTTTGACGTGCTGATTATCAGCGCGGGTTTGATAACCCATGGCTGCGGGCCCCAGCCCCAGGTGCGCCATGTACTGGTCTACGATCACCTGGATTTGGGGGCACCCTGCGGCGCAACATCGGCGGTGGTGGTACGGCTTCCCGGTGTGCCGGACAACGTCAATCTCGAACATTTCATGGACATTATCGACCCACCCGAGGCCACGGTCGGCCTGCGGGTGCTGCCGTGGCTGCGCGAATTATCGCGCAAAACGGTGGCCGGGGTTTAGTCCCACTTCGGCGCGATGCCCTTGGGGCTGGTCAAGCGGTGGCCACGTTCCAGCCCGGCAATCTGCGCCATATCGGCAGGGCTCAAGGTCAGCTGCATGGCCTTGAGGTTGCTTTCCAGATTGGCGTGTTTGGTTGACGAAGGGATGACCGCGTAACCCAACTGCATGGCCCAGGCCAGGGCGACTTGTGCCGGGGTGGCTTGGTGGTGCTTCGCGATCTGCTGGATCACGGGGTCTTTGAGCACTTCGCCGTAAGCCAGAGTCATGTATGAGGTGATCTGGATACCGTTGGCGGTGGCAAAATCCACGACGTGCTGGTTTTGCAGGTAGGGGTGCAGTTCGATTTGGTTGGTAGCGATGTGCTCGGCGCCCACGGCTGCGATGGCCTGCTTCATCAGGTCGATGGTGAAGTTGGAAATACCAATCTGGCGCGTCAGGCCCAGGCGTTTGGCTTCCAGCAACTGCCCCATGAACTCGGCGACGGGCACTTGGTCTTCCGGCGATGGCCAGTGGATCAGGGTCAGGTCCAGGTAATCGGTCTTGAGCTTGCGCAGGCTTTCCTTGAGGCTTGGGATCAGTTGGCCTTCGGCGAAATTGGCGATCCAGATCTTGCTGGTGATAAACAGCTCATCCCTTGGGATGCCACTGTCGGCGATTGCTTGGCCGACATCTGCTTCGTTCTCGTAGATTTGCGCGGTGTCGATGGCGCGGTAGCCCAGTTCAAGGCCGGTGCTGACGGAGTCGATCACCACTTGGCCTTGCAGGCGAAAGGTGCCGAGGCCGAAGGCGGGGACTTTTTGCGTGAGGATAGACATCAGTAACTCCATGAGGGCTGTAGGCAATGGAGTCAAGTATCCCCTCGTCGTTCCTTTGCAAACACAGTCGAATCCGAAAAGGACTCTTGACTGAATGTCACGAATGGCAAGTGTGTGGGGCTGGGGCATGAGGCGCTGTACCCACTGTAGCAGCGCCTTGAACGATCAATCTTAAGCGCGCAGGCGCTCGGCAGCCGCTCGCAACAACTGCTCGGTGGCGGTCCAGCCCAGGCAGCCGTCTGTCACTGACACACCGTATTTCATCGAAGGGCTCAACGGCTGGCAGCCTTCGAACAAATGGCTTTCGAGCATCATGCCGATCAGCGAGGTGTCACCCTGCAAGCGTTGCTCCAGCACGTCATTGAAGACGGCCGGCTGACGCAGTGGATCCTTGCCGCTGTTAGCGTGGCTGCAATCGACCATGATCCGTGGCATGACCTTGGATTGGGTCAGGCCGTGCTTCACCTCAGCCACGCTCTGAGCATCGTAGTTCGGCCCACGGTGACCACCGCGCAGCACCAGGTGGGTATCGGGGTTACCTGAGGTCTGAATGATGGCCGGGTGGCCCTGGCTGTCGACGCCGAAGTGACGGTGCGGATGGGACGCCGAACGCATGGCGTCACAGGCAATCGCGACGCCGCCGTCGGTGCCGTTCTTGAAACCCACGGGCATGCCCAGGCCGCTGGCCATTTCGCGGTGGATCTGCGATTCCGTGGTGCGCGCGCCAATCGCCACCCAGCTGAGCAGGTCATCGAAGTAGCCGGCGGCCATGGGTTGCAGCAGTTCAGTGGCGACGGGCAGGCCCAGGCGTAGCATCTCGCGCATCAGTTCGCGTGACAGGGTTAAACCGGCGGCCATGTCATCACTGCCATCCAGGCGAGGATCGTAGGCCAGGCCTTTCCAGCCGATCGTCGTGCGTGGTTTTTCGACGTAGGCGCGGATCACCAGCAACATCTGGTCACTGACCTCAAGGGCCAGTTTCTTCAGGTTGCGGGCGTATTCCATGGCCGATTCCGGGTCGTGGATCGAGCATGGGCCGACGATCACCAGCAAGCGCGAATCTTCGCCATTGAGGATGGCGCGCACGGCTTGGCGATGGGCGTGGATCTGTTCAGTGAGGAACGGGCTGAGGGGCAGTTGGTGCTTGAGCTCAAGGGAGCTGGGCAGACGCTGGGTCAGGGTTTCATTGGCGCAAGTCAGAGCGGCAACGGGTAGAGCGGCGACGGAGGAGTTCATATTCAAGGCTTCCTGGTCAAGCGGCGGGCTATTCCCGCGCGCTTGGCCTACTGGGGTGTTCGACAATTGGCCGTATCGGCTACGTGTGTTGGCTTGCCACCAATAGGTGACCGATCGGAGGCGGCAGGCTGTCCCGAGCGGAGCTTGCTAAATCGCCATGCAGTGCAAGTGTCGTAGCGGTAATAGGTGGCGTAGTTCATGTCGTGATTCCTTTAAGTGTTCTTGACCAAGTTGAAAAGTGTATGGAGGCCTGAAAAACAAAACCCCCGGTCGGGGAGCCGACCGGGGGTTAGATTTCTCTGGTAGGCGACCCCTTGAGTAGTGGGCGCCGATTTCAGGTATCAGGCGCGCCAGTGGCTAAACCAATACCCAAAATAAAAGCTGACCAGTGCGCTCGAACCGTTCACACGGGTAGCCGACACCGAGCGCTGGGCGCTGGCAGCAGTGCAAACCTGAGTGTGGGTGAGTTGCAACATGGTGTGTCTCCAAATGATGGTCGGAGCTTACTAGAGGCAAGCAGGGAGATTCAATCAGTAATTTCTATTGTATGGGGGTACTTACGGCTATGGGGTGAGTGCCGATATGCTGGTCACACTCACATACCGATTGCTTGGACGCGACCATGACTGCCTTCAGCCTTGCTGCTGCTCAATCCATTTCCATTGCGGGCGATGTGCCGGCCAACATCGAACGCCATCTGGCATTTATGCGTGCTGCAGCGGAGCAGGGGGTGCAACTGCTGGTGTTCCCCGAGTTGTCGTTGACGGGCTATGAGCCGTCGCTGGCCGCTGAACTGGCGATTGCGCCAGAGGATCGGGTGCTGGCGCCCTTGCGTGAAATGGCGCAGGAGCTGCGACTGACGGCGGTGGTGGGTATGCCGATCCGACTGGCGCCAGAGGCGGGTGTGTTGATCGGTGCTCTGGTGCTGGGCGCGGACGGCTCCCTGGCGGTCTATACCAAGCAACATCTGCATGACGGCGAAGAAGCCGCGTTTGTCCCAGGGCAGGGCGGTGCTGTTGTTGAATTTGGGGCTGACCGGATTTCACTGGCGGTGTGTGCAGACTTTTCCCACGCCAGTCATCCGCGTGCTGCGGCGCAAGTGGGCGCCACTGTCTATGCCGCCGGTGTGCTGATCAGTGAAGGCGGCTACGCAACTGACAGTGCGCTGCTCCAAGGCTACGCCGCTGAATATGGCTTGCTGGTGTTGATGGCGAACCATGGTGGGCCTTCGGGTGGCTGGGCCTGCGCGGGTCGCAGTGCGATCTGGGCCGCCGATGGCAGTTTGCTTGCTGTTGTGCCCGGGGTAGGGAATGCGCTGCTGATCGCGAGTCGCCACGCCGAGCGTTGGACCAGCCAAGTGATAGCTCTGTAAATGGCCTTTCACCTGCGCGCTGCGACCGACCAGGACCTGTCCTTTGCACGAACGCTGACCCAACAAGCCATGGCCCGCTATTACGTTCAGTACGGGTTGTGGTGGTCCAACGATGGCTTCGACACCGCGTGGGCAGGTCGGGAAAACTGGCTGATTTGCCGGGACGACACCGTTTTGGGGTTTATCAGTCTGAGCCGTGATAGCCGGGCGCTCTACATTCGGGAGTTGCATCTGCTCGAAGACTGTCGCGGGATCGGCGCCGGGAGTTGGGTATTGGCGCAGATGACGCTCAAGGCGCAGGTGCTGGGCCTGTTGCGCCTGACCGTGTTCAAGACGAATCCGGCCAAAAAACTCTATCTGCGTATGGGATTCAATATCGTGGGCGAAGAAGACTACTTCTTGCGTATGGAGCGTGTCTGCAGCTAAACCATGCGTTCAATCCTAATAAGCGCATACTGGCTTCAGGAGTTGACTTCCTGATCGGCGTTTTGGCCATCAGCCTCAGAAAGGATAATCCCTTCTTTCATACCCAAAAGGACCGCTACCTTGTGGGCCTCCCCACGCCGTCCCTTTTTGCGCCCAGCGAGCACTTGATAGGTGGTTGCCGGATCGACGCCATGTTCTCGAGCGAACGCTTGAACTGACTTGCCTTGGTGTTCCAGCCAGGCCTTGGCTTGTGCTGCGGTACGGATTCCGGGCATAGTTCAAAACCGTTCAAGTTTGTTTAAATAAGGGATGAGAGTGTCACCTCTTGGGGTGTGCCAAACAGGATCATACATCCAAATGAGTGGAATCGGTTTGCGTTTGAGGCAAGAAAGGGAGCGACTTGGTCTGTCGCAAAAAGTATTTGGTGAAATCGGAGGCGTTGAAGCCAACGCACAAGGTAAATACGAAAGTGGAGGACGTGCACCTAAAGCGGACTACTTGTCTCGCGTCGCCGCGAGAGGTGTGGATGTGCTGTACGTTTTGACTGGCGCAGCCACGCCGATTCAATTGGAAAACCTGAGCCACATCGAAGAGAAGGTACTCGGGGATTACCGCGCAATGTTCAAGGAAGACCAGGCTGCGATCCGTCGCCTGACCTCTACTTTGGCCGAGCATTCATCGTCGATGAATGGAAAAGCCAAGCCAAACCCCCAGGATTCCTGACGCTTCGCCCAGCAAATTGAGCCATCCGCCTCCCGGCGGGTGGCCGTCGCTTAACCAAACTCCATATATATGACGCGTGCAACTAGGTCTGCGCCTTGGTTTTTTGCTAAGGTGTTCGGCAACCTATAAGACCATTTCGCGAGGTGTCTGCTTGATTAGGGTGCTAGTAGTCGATGACCATGATCTCGTTCGTACAGGCATTACACGAATGCTGGCTGACATCGATGGCCTGCAAGTAGTCGGCCAGGCCGAGTCGGGGGAGGAATCCCTGATTAAGGCCCGGGAGTTGAAACCCGATGTGGTGTTGATGGACGTCAAGATGCCTGGGATCGGCGGTCTTGGTGCAACGACCAAATTGCTGCGCAGCCATCCGGACATCAAAGTCGTGGTGGTGACTGTGTGCGAGGAAGACCCGTTCCCGACACGTCTGCTGCAGGCTGGTGCTGCGGGTTACCTCACTAAAGGGGCAGGCTTGGCGGAAATGGTCCAAGCCATTCGCCTGGTGTTTGCCGGCCAGCGCTACATCAGCCCGCAGATTGCTCAGCAGTTGGCCATCAAGTCCTTCCAGCCTGTCAGCGACTCGCCGTTTGATGCACTGTCGGAGCGGGAAATCCAGATCGCCTTGATGATCGTCGGTTGCCAGAAGGTCCAGACGATCTCCGACAAACTGTGCCTCTCACCCAAGACCGTTAATACCTACCGCTATCGCATTTTCGAGAAGCTCGCCATCAGCAGTGATGTTGAATTGACCCTGCTCGCGGTGCGCCACGGCATGGTGGACGCCAGCGCCTGACATGACCACACCGTTTGATCCGAGTGCCTTTCTCTCAACCTGCAGTGGCCGCCCTGGCGTGTACCGCATGTTCGACAGCGAGGCCCGCCTGCTTTACGTCGGCAAAGCCAAGAACCTGAAAAATCGTCTGGCGAGCTATTTTCGCAAGAGCGGTCTCGCGCCGAAAACCGCCGCCCTGGTAGCGCGCATCGCCCAGGTCGAAACCACCATCACCGCCAATGAGACCGAAGCGCTGTTGCTTGAGCAGACGCTGATCAAGGAATGGCGGCCGCCCTACAACATTCTGCTGCGTGACGATAAATCCTACCCCTATGTGTTTTTATCGGACGGTAATTTCCCGCGCCTGAGCATTCACCGCGGGGCGAAGAAGGCTAAGGGCAAGTACTTCGGGCCTTATCCCAGCGCTGGGGCAATTCGTGAAAGCTTGAGCCTGCTGCAAAAAACCTTTTTTGTGCGCCAGTGTGAAGACAGTTTCTACAAGAATCGCACGCGGCCTTGCCTGCAATATCAGATCAAACGCTGCAAGGCGCCCTGTGTGGGCTTGGTGGAACCGTCGGAGTACGCCGAGGATGTGCGCCATTCGGTGATGTTCCTAGAAGGACGCAGCAATGCGCTCACCGATGAGCTATCGGCAGCCATGGAGCAGGCGGCGAGTACCCTGGATTTTGAGCGGGCTGCGGAGCTACGCGACCAGATCTCCTTGCTGCGCCGTGTCCAGGACCAACAAAGCATGGAAGGTGGCACCGGCGACGTTGACGTGATAGCGGCCTTCGTCAACCCGGGCGGCGCTTGTGTGCACCTGATCAGCGTGCGCGGCGGGCGAGTGCTCGGCAGCAAGAACTTCTTCCCGCAGACCGGTATCGACGAGGAAGTAGCCGAAGTCATGGCCGCCTTCCTGGGCCAGTACTACGTGAGCAGCCCTGAGCGCGACCTGCCGTCGGAGCTGATCGTCAACGTAGTGCACGAAGACTTCCCCACCTTAATCGAGGCGATCCACGAACTGCGTGGCCGCGAGCTGGACATCAGCCACCGCGTACGCGGCACCCGCGCGCGTTGGCAGCAATTGGCGGTGACCAATGCCGAGCAGGCCCTGAGTGCGCGCCTGGCCAACCGGCAGCATGTTGCCGCACGTTTCGACGCCCTGGCCGAATTCCTCAATCTGGACGAGCCACCACAGCGTCTGGAGTGCTACGACATCAGCCACTCCAGCGGCGAGGCCACCGTAGCCTCCTGTGTGGTGTTTGGTCCGGAAGGGCCGATCAAGTCCGACTACCGGCGCTACAACATCGAAGGCGTGACCGCCGGCGATGACTACGCCGCCATGCACCAGGCTCTCACGCGCCGCTTCAGTAAGTTGAAGGACGGGGAGGGCAGGTTGCCGGATATCCTTCTGGTCGACGGCGGCAAGGGGCAACTGTCCATGGCCCGCGACGTGCTCAACGAGCTGGCGGTACCTGACCTGATCCTGCTCGGCGTGGCCAAGGGGGCCACACGCAAAGCGGGTTTCGAGACGTTGTACTTGAATGATGCCGCCCATGAGTTCACTTTGAAGGGCGATTCGCCCGCGCTGCATTTGATTCAACAGATTCGCGACGAAGCTCACCGTTTCGCCATTACCGGCCACCGCGCCCGCCGTGGCAAAACCCGGCGAACCTCAACTCTGGAAGGGGTGGCCGGGGTCGGCCCGACGCGACGTCGCGACTTGCTTAAACATTTTGGTGGCTTGCAGGAGCTATCCCGTGCCAGCATTGACGAGATAGCCAAAGCACCCGGTATCAGTAAAAAGCTCGCTGAGCTGATTTATGCGAATCTGCACAGCGAATAGAATGCCTTTCCACCTCGTAGCCAGTTGTGCCGATGAATATCCCTAATCTGATCACCGTTCTACGCGTCTTGCTTATCCCGATTTTCATTTTGTTGTTCTATCTGCCGTACGAATGGAGCTACTTGGCCTCCAGTTCGGTGTTCGCCTTTGCGGCTGCCACCGACTGGCTTGACGGCTACCTGGCCCGCCGCTTGGAGCAGAGCACGCCTTTTGGCGCGTTCCTGGACCCCGTGGCCGACAAGCTGATGGTGGCTGTCGCTCTGGTCCTGCTGGTGCAAGAGCACGGTAATCTGTGGCTGACCCTGCCGGCCGCGGTGATCATCGGTCGTGAGATCGTCGTTTCGGCTCTGCGCGAATGGATGGCCGAAATTGGCGCCCGCGCCCACGTAGCCGTGTCCAACATGGGGAAATGGAAAACTGCCGCGCAAATGCTCGCGCTGGTCATCCTGCTGGCGAACCCGTCCGATTTCTCCTTTTGGGTATTGCTGGGCTACGCCTTGCTGCTTATCGCCGCTGGTCTGACCCTGTGGTCAATGCTCCAGTATCTGCGCGCTGCCTGGCCACATCTGCGCACTACTGTTGAAAAGAAATAAAACTTTTTTGAATCAAGAGGTTGACGGGTGCTCAGGATTCTATAGAATGCGCATCACCAAGCGGGAATAGCTCAGTTGGTAGAGCACGACCTTGCCAAGGTCGGGGTCGCGAGTTCGAGTCTCGTTTCCCGCTCCAAGCATTACGAAAAAGCCACTCAATAGAGTGGCTTTTTTTTGCCTGTGAGTTATGGAATGGACGCTTCGGCGTCTTTTTTCGTTTCTGCGCAAAACCACTGTAAACCAGGGTAATCCCGTACGTTTGAGTGATGTCTTACGGCGTTTTTACGGGGCGCCTGGAAATCGTATGTTGGCTTGCCTCTTCAGGTTACCGTAGGAGCATTAGGTGCTGACTTCCTAACAGGAACTCAGCAACTTTGACGGCTTGTCACCCATGCTGATCCGCCAGTTTGTGTTCCAGATAGTGAATGTTCACACCACCTTCGCAGAAGCCTTCATCACGAACCAGGTCCCGATGCAGCGGGATGTTGGTCTTGATGCCGTCGACCACGATTTCGTCCAGGGCGTTACGCATACGGGCCATGGCCTCGTCGCGGGTGGCGCCCCAGGTGATCAGCTTGCCGATCAACGAGTCGTAGTTGGACGGAACCTTGTAGCCGCTGTACAGGTGCGAATCCACACGTACGCCGTTGCCGCCGGGCGCGTGGAAATGCTTGACCAGGCCAGGGCTTGGGATAAAGGTTTTCGGGTCTTCGGCGTTGATGCGGCACTCCAGGGAGTGGCCATGCATCTTCACGTCGTCCTGGGTGAAGGACAGCACGTTGCCAGCGGCGATGCTCAGCATCTCCTTGACGATGTCGATACCGGTGACCATCTCCGAAACCGGGTGCTCTACCTGCACACGAGTGTTCATCTCGATGAAGTAGAAGCGGCCGTTCTCGTAGAGGAACTCGAAGGTACCGGCGCCACGGTAGTTGATGTCGATGCACGCCTTGACGCAGCGAGCCAGAACTTCCTGGCGAGCCTTTTCATCCAGGCCTGGTGCCGGCGCTTCTTCCAACACCTTCTGGTGACGACGTTGCAGAGAGCAATCGCGGTCGCCCAGGTGGATGGCGTGGCCTTGGCCGTCGGACAGAACCTGCACTTCCACGTGACGTGGGTTGGTCAGGTACTTTTCCAGGTAGACCATCGGGTTGCCGAACCAGGCACCCGCTTCGGAACGGGTCTGCTTGGCCGCTTCGATCAGGTCTTCTTCCTTGTGCACCACGCGCATGCCGCGACCACCACCGCCACCGGCGGCCTTGATGATCACTGGGTAACCGACTTCGCGACCAATGCGCAGAGCGGTTTCCTCGTCTTCAGGCAGTGGGCCGTCTGAGCCAGGAACGGTTGGTACGCCGGCTGCGATCATGGCGTCCTTGGACGATACCTTGTCGCCCATCAGGCGAATGGTTTCGGCTTTAGGGCCAATGAAAGCAAACCCGGATTTCTCCACCTGTTCGGCGAAATCGGCGTTTTCCGCGAGGAAGCCGTAGCCCGGGTGGATACCATCAGCGCCGGTCACTTCAGCCGCGGCGATGATGTTCGAGACTTTCAGGTACGAGTTCGTGGCCAGTGGCGGGCCGATGCAGATGCTTTCGTCCGCCAGTTTCACGTGCATCAATTCGGTATCGGCCGTCGAGTAAACAGCGACGGTCTTGATGTCCAGTTCTTTACAGGCACGCACGATACGCAAAGCAATTTCACCACGGTTGGCGATGACTACTTTTTGCAGTTTTGCGACTTCACTCATTCTGACCTCCGCGTCGCTCAAACAATGTTGAACATGGGCTGGTCGTATTCAACGGGCTGACCGTCTTCGACCATGATTGCCTCAATGACCCCACTGCAGGTTGCCTCCACCGTGTTCATCATTTTCATGGCTTCCACAATGCACAGGACATCGCCTTTTGCCACGGATTGGCCAATCTCAACAAACGCTGCCGAAGTCGCCGAGGCCTTGCGGTAGAACACGCCCACCATCGGTGCCGTGATGAACGTGCCGGCGGGTTTTGGCTCGACCTGTACCGTCTGCGACTCGGATAGTGGCGAGGGAGCGACCGCCTGGGGAGCGGCGGCCGGTTTACGGTCTCGACGAAGACGGACCCGATTGCTGCCTTCTTTGAAATCAATCTCCGCCAAGCCTGATCCTTCGATCAACTTGACCAGTTCTTTTACTTTTTCAATGTCCATGCTGCTGCAACCTTATGCTTGGGTTGGGGGCGTAACGTGGCGTCGAACTATCTAAGGAGGTTGCCCTTGGAGGTTTCACGCAAGGTGAGAATCGCTAATAAGGCACACACTGCCGCGCCTGCCATGAAATAGCCCGGTACCAGTAAATTGCCGGTCTTGGTGATAATCGAGGTGACCACGTAGGGGGTGATCCCGCCGCCCAGGATGGCGCCCAAGTTGATGCTGATCGCCATGGCCGTGTAGCGCACACGTGTCGGGAATTGTTCTGCGTAAGTCGGGTAGCCAACCGATTGAACGATCGGCATAGGCAGGGTCGCGACGAACATGGCCAGTGCGGCGATCCAGAGGCTGCCGCTGTCCATCAGGATCATCATGGGAATCACCAGAATCGCGTAGCCCAGAAAGCCGATACTCAGCGCCTTCCTACGACCGATTCGGTCTGACAAACCACCCCAGAACGGCATCATCGCTGCCATGCACAGGCTGATCACTGCTATCACCCAGTAGACTTTGGATTTGTCGAAGTGCAGGTACGTCGTGAGGTAGATGTTCATGAACACCATCCCGATGAAGTAACCCGCATTCTGTGCAGAGGCAAATACGATGACCCGCAGCAATGCCGGCAGGTTTTTGCTGAATACCTCTTTGACCGGCGCTACCGGTGGCTTTTCCTTCTCAAGGAAAGCTTTGAATTCCGGCGTTTCTTCAACGTTGTGCCGCATATAAAACGAGAACATAACCAGCGGGATGGACAAGAAAAACGGGATGCGCCAGCCCCATGCCTGCAACTGCTCGCCACTGAGCAGCCCGGTGGTGATACCGCAGACAATCGCCCCGGTTGCGCCACCCACGGCAACCCCCAGCGGTGTGAATGAACCGAAGAACCCGCGTCTGCCGTTAGGAGAAGATTCCGCTACAAACGCCGCGGCGCCTACCACTTCGCCACCGGCGAAGAAGCCTTGGGACAGTCGCAACAGCACCAGCAGGATAGGGGCGGCCAGTCCGATCTGTGCGGTGGTGGGTAATACCCCAATGAGTGCAGTTGCGGTGCCCATCCCGATCACGGTGCTGAGCAGCACTCGACGTCTACCGATACGATCGGCAAGGCGACCGAGCAGCACGCCGCCGATCGGGCGGATGACAAAGGCAATGCCGAACACCGCCAGTGTGGCGAGGAGGGCAGCGGCAGGGTTGTCACCCGGAAAGAACAGAGGTGCGATGATGGTCGCCATATAGCCGTAGATACTGAACTCATAGTATTCAACGGCGGTGCCGGTGGCCGAGGCCATGGCTGCGCGCTTGGCAATGACGGCTGACTGCGTTGTACCGCTGGTGGCGTGTGCCTCGACGTCGAGGTGCGACGAGTGCGTATTTTCAGAGAGAACACGAGACATAAATACCTTCCACTCTGGCCATTGGCCAAAAGAGTTAAGTGGCAGAGGTTCCTGCCTTGAAAGTGACGTACTGAAAACCGACAGTGCACAGTTCATCCGGGCATGCAGGCGCCCAGACGCATCCGTCATTGACTATTCAGCTCTCAGACGAGGTTTTAAGCTCGGCAGTTAAAACGAGGGGGTTGATTCACGAGGCATGGTTGTTTCCTTTTTATTATGGGTAAACGTTGTGGGTGTCACTCAAATACGCGCACGCGCGGGTTTTTGAATGGTGATGCCTTCTTTGAGCAGGGCTTGCCTGATCGCACTGGCAAACGCTGCAGCGCCAGGCTGGTCGCCGTGTAGGCAAAGCGTGTGTGCCGTCACCGGTACCCAGGTCCCTTGGGTGGTGCGCACTTCGCCTAAATGCAGCATGTTCATGACTTGATCGATGGCCTCGTGGAGGTTTTCGATCATTGCGCCAGGCTG
The DNA here is from genome assembly GCF_052938085.1 of Pseudomonas sivasensis. Taxonomy (NCBI): domain Bacteria; kingdom Pseudomonadati; phylum Pseudomonadota; class Gammaproteobacteria; order Pseudomonadales; family Pseudomonadaceae; genus Pseudomonas; species Pseudomonas sivasensis. The sequence continues at coordinate 4,032,627 of NZ_CP176442.1, read as the reverse complement.
GCTGCGGGGCGTCAGTGTGCCGTCCTCCTGGTAGCTGCGATCGGCAAACACTTCCTGTGCCACGGTTAAACCACAGGCTTGGGCGGCAGTGACCAAGGTGCTACCCGACAAGCCGAAAAGAATCAGGCTCGGATCAATGTCTTTTACTGCCCGGCAGATCGCATCGGCAGTGGGGCGGTGCACCGCGGCGAAGTTGTAAAGCGCACCATGGGGTTTGACGTGGCGCAGTTCGACCTTGGCCGCTTTGGTAAAGCCCAGCAACGCACTGACTTGGTAAACGATGAGTTCGTACACTTCATCCTCGGACAGCGTCATCATCCGGCGACCGAAACCTTGCAGGTCGTCAAAGCCTGGATGGGCGCCGATTGCCACACCCAGCTGTGCGGCCAGCGCCACCGTTGAGCGCATCGAGCGCGAATCCCCAGCGTGAAACCCGCAGGCGATATTGGCTGAGGTGAGGTGGGGCAGAATCGCTGCATCGTCGCCTGCGCGATAAATGCTGAAGCCTTCGCCAAGGTCGCTGTTGAAATCTATTTCAGGCATTGAAGGCCTCCATCGCTTTGAGCGTGCGAGCACGGGTGAGCAGCAAGGTTTCGGCGGCGCTCAAATCTATAAGAGAGAATCGCAACTTATCGCCCGGCAGTAACTGCGCGAGCCGTGGCAGATCGACGCTGGCTACTTGGGCGATACGTGGATATCCGCCGGTCGTTTGTCGGTCGGCCATCAAGATCAGCGGCTTGCCGCTAGGGGGCACCTGGACGGTGCCGAACGTGACACTTTCCGATAGCAGTTCTTTGGGCGAAGACAACGCCAGCGGTGTGCCATCGAGTCGGTAGCCCATGCGGTCAGAGTCACCGCTCAAGGTGTAGTCATGGTTCAAGAAGTGCGCTTGGGACTCGGCGGAAAAGTCTTTCCATTCTCTTCCGGCGATCACTCTTATCTGTTCGCAGGCAACCGCTTCGTACAGCCCAAAGTGGGAGCGGGGGCTGAGGCGTGGCGGGTTGGCAAACGATGAGCAGATGGGGATCAAATCCCCGGCTTGAAGTGCGCGGCCGCGCAGCCCGCCGAACCCGCCCCGGGAGTAAGTGCTGGTGCTGTTCATCAGCGGGTGCAGCAAAAAGCCGCCCCCTACCGCGAGGTAACTGCGGGCGCCCTGTCGCCGTTTGCCGAAACTCAAGGTGCTGCCGGGAGACACCAGGGCAGCCACGCCGGGCTTGAGCGGGATCGCATCCAACTCGGCGCCAAGGTCTGCGCCAGCGAGTGCAATCAAGGCTTTGGCCTGAAAATGCAGCGTCGGGCCCTGCAGGGTCATTTCCAACGTGCTGAAGGTGCGAGGGTTGCCGACCAGCAAGTTGCACAGGGCATGCGCATCTTCATCCATCACGCCGGCCACGGGTACGCCCCAATGCTGGAACCCATGGCGACCGGTGTCCTGGAAGGTTGAGAGCATGCCGGGTTTGATTACCTTGATGGTCACTTCGTGTTCTCCCGAGCCAACAGATCAAATTCATGGCGGGTAATGGGTACAAATCGAATCTGGTCGCCGCCCTGTAAAAGACACGGCGGCTGACTCAAGGGAGAAAACATGGGCAGCGGTGTACGCCCTATGAGGTTCCAGCCGCCGGGGAGATCAGCCGGGTAAATCACACTTTGTCGGTTAGCGATGCCGATGCTGCCTTGCTTTACAAGCGTGCGCGGTGTTGCGCGACGCGGCAGCGACAGGGCGCTGTCGTGCATGCCGATGTAAGGATGGCCTGGCGCGAAACCGACCATCAGTACATCCAGCCAGTCGGCCGAGTGAGCGGCGATGACCTCGTTGGTGGTCAGGCCGCAGGCCTGTGCAATGTCTTCAAGATCCGGGGCATATTCCGGGTCGTAGCACACGGGAATATCGAGGCGGGTGACTGTCGTTGCGGCAGCACTGTGCGAGTCCTTGAGGCGCTCGGTCACAAGTTTGCAGATCGATTCGTAAGGCGATACGCCGGGGAAAAGACTGGCAATTGACTCAGGAGAGTAATGAACGCCGACGGTCACCATCGCAGAGACAACATCCGTGACGCCTGGCAGTTGACCGTGTGCGCCCAGAGTGCGTAATTGGCTGCCGACCGAGGCGGCCTGACGGTTGAGGTCAATGGAAAATACGCTGCCAAATATAAGGATTACGCAGCGATCACCGCACGGCTCAAAGTGCCATTTCACGGTGGAGAGCGGCGCTCTTGGCGGCTCATCCAAAATGCAACTGAGGTCGGACATAGTGTTCTCTATCCTCATGCGGCAGGCTAAGCATCGGCCACGCGCGTGCAGCGAGACAGAGAAAGCACGAGCTTTCACAGGTATCCGGCGCAACACAGCAAGGCTTCGCGGCTTGAGAGTGCGCCGTCGCTCTAATGGCGACGGTCGCTTGAACAACGTCTTACTTGGCGAACAGCTGGCTCATATCCTTGAACGCCTTGAACTCCAGCGCATTGCCGCATGGGTCGAACAGGAACATGGTGGCCTGCTCGCCGACTTGGCCCTGGAAGCGGATGTAGGGTTCGATCACGAACTTGGTTGCGCGCGCTTTCAAGCGCTCTGCCAGCGCTTCCCATTGCGCCCACTCGAGGATGATGCCGAAGTGCGGAACCGGTACGTCGTGGCCGTCTACCGGGTTGCTGTGGACGCTTTCCTGCGACGCTGTCTTTGGGTGCTCGTGGATGACCAGTTGATGGCCGTAGAAATCGAAGTCTACCCATTGGTCGCTGGAGCGACCTTCGGAAAGACCGAACACCTCACCGTAGAAGTGACGTGTGGCGGCCAGATCGTAGACGGGAATTGCCAGATGGAAAGGGGAGAGGCTCACGGTGATTTCCTATTGATTTGTTTTGATCTGAATCAATTCTTATCCGGAAACACAGTGGGGAAAAGCGCAAATTCTGAGTCCTGAGCACGAATTATTTCGATGAGTAAGTCGGTAGTGCAGGCTTTTGCACCATTGTTGTTCATGCTGCACCACGATAGGTCGTACAAACGCTCAACAGCTTGCGGTGCCGCGGTTGATTTTCAATTGCTCATATGAATTCGGAAGACATCACACCGCATCAAGGACGCAGGTCCGGAAGATGTTGAACAGCGGTGAATGTTTTTGCCGATACTTTGAGACCAGTACGATCTCCCTGAAAAACGTGAGCTGGCGCAACTCCAGCACCCTGACATCATCCGCATGTTCGAGCCATAGACCCGCCTTGGGTACCAGCGAAACGCCGAGCCCACTGCGTACCATTTTGACAATGGCATCCAGTTCATCCAGCTCCAGTGCCTGATGTACATGGATTTTTTGCTGCTTGAGAAACTGGGTGACCAGCCGCCCGCCAAACGAGCCTCGGTCATACCGCACAAAAGGTTGTTCCGCCAGAATCGCCAGCGGGTCATCGCCCACTACATCTTTGGACGTGATCAATACGAAAGCCTCGCGCGCGATGACTTCGGCATGCAGATCCTTGGGTAGGGAAAAAGGCGGTCTGATCATGATGGCCAGGTCCAGCTCGCCAGCGTCCACCTGGCTGAGCAGGTTCAACGACACACCCGGCACAAGGTTGGTTTCGATGAAAGGCGCCTGTGACTTCAAAGCCACCAGCGCCTGCGGCAGGATCCCGGTCTGAACCGTGCCGATCGCGCCGATTCGCAGTGCGCCGTGGAAGTCATTGCCGCTGTCTGCGGCACCCATTCGACCGAAAAGCCGCAGGATTTCCTCGGCCAGGGGAATGGCACGTTGGCCTGCTGAATTGAGCGTGGCTGAGCGTCCGGTACGGTCAAACAATTTGACGCCCAAGCTGTCCTCAAGGCTTTTGATCTGAGCGCTGACGGCAGACTGCGTCAGCCCAACCTGCTGGCCAGCCGCTGCGAACGTGCCCCGCTGCGTAACACATATAAATGTCTTCAACTCTCTGATCATGGTGCACCTGGATTCGTGATGGGGTGTTGGCGCAGAAGGTCGTCTGGTTCGCTGTGTGTATTGTTGAGTACTTTTTCCAGGTGCTCAACGAACACGCGCACTCTGTGCGGAACATGTTGACGTGTCGGTAGCACCGCCGTGATCGACAGTTGCTCGGGCAGCACATCCTCAAGGTTCACCTTTACGAGTGAGCCTTCAGCAAGTTCGTTGCGGATATCCCAATAGGTCAGCATGGCCAGGCCCAGACCTTGTTTGCTTGCAGTGCGCACCGCCTCGACACTGTTGGCGGAAAACGCGCCCTGAGCTCGAATGGCCACGGCGTTCTCGCCGTTGGTGAACGGCCAATAGGGCATTCCGTGCAACGCGATGCATCGATGATGATTGAGGTCATGCAGCACCGTCGGTGTGCCCCATTGCGCCAGGTAGGCCGGGCTTGCGCACACGACACGCGGATTGGGCGCAAGGTTGGTAGCCACCAATGTCGAGTCGCGCAGCGTGGCGATACGAATGGCCACATCAATGCCGAGCCCGGCGATGTCGATGATGCTATCCGATAGCGTCAGGTCGACCTTGAGGGTTGGGTGGTCAGCCAGTAGGGCTGGCAGCAGCGGCATGATGACGGTTTGGCCAAAGACGCTAGGCGCGGTGACCCTCAATGTGCCGCTGGCACTGCCCGCACTGGTTTTCAACGTGGCCCGCGCAGCTTCGTTGGCCTCAAGCATGGTCTTTGCGTAAGGCAGGTACATTTCGCCTTCCGGCGTGAGTGCGACGGAGCGTGTGGTGCGGTGTACCAGGCGCACACCCAGCTCTTTTTCCAGGGCCGCCAGACGCCGTGAGACGGTCATCGCCGACAGCCCAAGCCGCCGCGCAGCCTCGGACAAACTGCTGCTGATGGCGACGTTAGCGAACACCTCTATCTCGGGAATCTGCATGGTTATAACCGTTTGCGTTAAGGCGCCTTATTGCAAGCGTGCGCTTCTAATGGGCGATTGCCACGCTTATCGTCGTGGCTGGCGAATAATTGAGGGCAAATCATGACAGCACTAAACTCGCGCATTGTAACTCCATTCGATATGGGCGCTCTTAAGCTGAACAATCGCATGGCGCTTGCTCCCATGACACGCGTCAGTGCGAGCGAGAGCGGCAATGCCACACCTGCGATGGCGCGATACTACGAGCGTTTTGCCCGTGGCGGTTTTGGCTTGGTCATCACGGAGGGGATCTACACCGATCGGCAGTATGCCCAGGGCTACCTGAACCAGCCCGGTATCACGGACAGCGAACAGGCGCTTGCCTGGCGCGAGGTAGTCGAGGCGATTCATCGCCATGAGAGCGCAGCAATCGCGCAGATCATGCACGCCGGCGCATTGAGCCAGGCGAACCGTTTTGTTGAGCAATCTGCTGGCCCTTCGGCCATTCGCCCGAAAGGCGAACAGATGAAGTTCTATTACGGCGAGGGGGCGTATCGAGTGCCCCAGGCCATGAGCGATGAAGCTATCGCGGATGCCATTGAGGGGTTTGCCCAGGCGGCTAAACGGGCTGTTGGAATCGCGGGCTTTGACGGCGTTGAGATCCATGGTGCCAACGGCTACTTGCTGGATCAGTTCATGACAGGCTACTCCAATCAACGCGAAGATCGATGGGGAGGTGATGTTCGCCAGCGCTTGAGCCTGATGCTTGAGGTCATTGCAGCGGTGAAGAAGGTGGTCGGGCACTCGCCGGTTGGTGTGCGTATATCCCAGGGCAAGGTCAATGACTTTCAGCACAAATGGGCGGGTGGGGAACATGACGCACAGACGATCTTCGGCAGCTTGGCTGACGCTGGGGTCGACTTCATCCATGTGACGGAGCATCAAGCCTGGCAGCCGGCCTTCAGCGGTAACGAGGCAAGCCTGGTAACGCTGGCTCGCCGTTATGCGCCTGGTGTCGCGTTGATTGCGAATGGCGGAGTGCAGGACTTGAGCAGCGTTGAACAAACCCTGCAGGCTGGCGCAGATATTGTCGCTGTCGGCAAGGCTGCCTTGGCCAATCCGGACCTTGTACAACGGTTGCTGGAGGGGCGCGCGCCGGAACCCTTCGATCCGTCGTTGCTTGCGCCGATTGCCCACGTCAAGGACAGCGAGCTGAATTAGGTGCAGTGAGTTACAGATCGGCGGGTGGATTCGCTACTATGTACGCCAATCACCGCCACCCGATCCAAGCCTTTGGAGCACCGAATGCCAAGCCAGAAGGACGTGGCCGCCGAAAGCGGCGCGCCGATGATTCCTGAACAGCGTCGCGAGTTGATCTTGCGTCAGTTGCGCAAACAGCATGTGCTGAGTGTTCACCAGTTGATGGAGATGTTCGACTGCTCACACATGACGGTGCGCCGCGATATCGCGTTGCTTGAGCAGGAAGGCCTGGCGTATTCGGTGACGGGCGGTGTGCGCATTGCCAGCCAGCTTCACAGTGAGCCCAGCCACCAGGTCAAGGCCGTGGTTGAGTTGCCGCAGAAGCAAGCGATGGCCAAACTCGCGGCCCGTCTCCTGTTGGCGGACATGACTATTTATTTGGATGCCGGCACCAGCACCCTGGAGATCGTGCCCTATATCAAACTGCTCAGTGGCATGACGGTGGTGACCAATGACTTCGGCGTGGTTCAGGCGTTGATGGATGCACCCCACGTGACGGTGATTCATACCGGTGGGCAGTTGGACCATTCCAATCATTCCTGTGTCGGCGGCCTGGCGGTGGCGACACTGCGTCAGGTGGTGACGGATATCGCGTTTATCTCGACCAGCTCCTGGGACCTGCGACGCGGCATCACCACACCGTCGGCGCTGAAGGTGGAGGTCAAGCAGGTGGCCATGCAATCGGCGTCCCAAGTGGTGCTGGTGGCCAGCAGCTCCAAGTACGGCACGTTCAGCATGTACAAAATTGCCGGGTTGGAGCAGTTCGATGTGATCATCAGTGATGACGCACTGGCGCCTGCGGCGGCGGATGGGATTCGCAAGCAAGGGGTCGAATTGATGTTGCCGTCCGACCCCCAGCCAGCCTAACGCGCCTTTTCAGTCTCTTGCATGAATTGCCCCAGCTCCTTGCTGTAAAACTTCGCCATGCTCGTGGTGCCATGGCCACGGGTGTCGGCACTGGCGGGGATGAGCAGCAGCCGTGCATGCTTGAGCTCTTTCATCGACGCTTCCAACCGTCCGGTTTCCGGAGGGTTGCGCTCATCGTCCGCCGAGTTGATGACCAGCACCGGCGCCTGGATCTTGTTCAGACCGAGGGCTGCGTTGTAGTCGGCGGAGGATTGCCATTGGTAGATGAAGTCATTGGCGTCTGCGGTTTGCGCGGCATTCAAGCGCTCATCCACCAACTTGTCGGCCAGCGCTCGGGTCGGTGCCGCCGCCTGATAGGCGAGGGTGCCGCCGCTGGTGCCAACGCTGAACATCGCGTTTGCCAGGCGCAGGGACGGCGGTTGCGCGCTGTAGTTACCGTTGTTCCAGGCCGGGTCTTGCTTGATCGACTCCACCAGCAAACGGCGCATCATCCAGTTGCGCGATGACATCTCGGTGGGTTGGGACGCCATGGGCACCAGCGCGTCCATCATCTGCGGCCAGGTCTGGCCCCACATCCAGGTTTGCATACCGCCCATGGAGTTGCCGATGATCAGCCGCAGGTGCTTGATCCCCAGGCCTTCGGTAACCAATCGATACTGGGCTTGAACCAGGTCGGTGTAGTTGTACTCGGGAAACTTTGCGCGCAGGCCGTCGGAGGGTTTGCTGGACTGGCCCACGCCGATGCCGTCGGTGGAGATGATGTAGTACTTGCTGGCGTCCAGCGGCTGCCCGGGGCCGAACAGTTCGCCGCCAAAATCCTTGCTCAGCACATCGCTGCCGGGCCGGTAGGTGCCATGCAGGTAGAGGATGGCGGGGTTCTTGGGGTTGCCGAGGGTGATGTAGTGCAGTTTGAGGTTGGCGAGTTTTTCACCGGTGTGAAAGGTGAACTGCGGGGCGATCCAATCGCCCTCGGTCGCGGCCGGTAACGACGCGGCGCCGACGGCGGAACTGATCAACGCCAGGGACAACAACAGCCCGACCGCGGGGCGTGGACTGAATCTGTGCATGGGTATTTCCTATTGTTTTTGTTTTAGGAGCCCGTGCGCACCAAGGTATGCAGGGGCTTGATCACTTAGCGCGCTTTCCAGTCCCGCAACCATTGCAGCCCTGCCGAGGTGTCGCTCTTGGGGCGGTATTCGCAACCGACCCAGCCGTCGTAGCCCAACTCGTCAATCAGCTCGAACAGGTAGGGGTAGTTCAATTCACCCAGGTTCGGTTCGTGTCGGTCGGGTACGCCGGCAATCTGAATATGGCCAATGCCGTTGATGTCGCGAAGCAGTTTGACCGCCAAATCACCTTCGACGATCTGGCAGTGATAGCAGTCAAACTGCACCTTCAAATTGCTTGCGCCGACCTCCTTGCAGATCGCGTGTGCCTGGTCCTGTCGGTTGAGGAAAAACCCCGGCATGTCGCGAGTGTTGATCGGTTCCAGCAACACCGTCACGCCAGCCTGACGTGATTGGGCGGTGGCGTAAGCCAGGTTCTCGAGGTACACCGCGTGATGGCGCTCACGGTGCTGCTCCGAGGGCAGCAGGCCGGCCATCACGTGGATGCGGGTATTGCCTAGCACGGCGGCGTATTCCAGGGCACGGTCGAAGCCGGCGCGAAATTCGCTTTCGCGGCCCGGTAGGGTGGCGATGCCGCGTTCACCCGCCGCCCAGTCGCCGGGCGGCGCGTTGAACAGGGCTTGGACCAGGCCGTTGTCGCTCAGGTGCTGTTTAAGTACCTGGGCGCTGTATTCGTAGGGGAACAGATACTCCACGGCATCAAAACCATCGGCCGCAGCCGCTGCGAAGCGCTCCAGAAAAGCGTGTTCGGGGTAAAGCATGCTTAGGTTGGCAGCAAAGCGAGGCATGTGAACTCCTGATGAAAAACGATCAGACAAAAGGCCAGATCAACAGGGTGATAAGGAAGCCGAGCGTGCCGAGGAGGGTGGTGATCACCGTCCAGGTCCGCAGGCCGTCTGCCACGTTGAGGCCGGCCAGCTTGGTGAAAATCCAGTAGCCGGCGTCGTTGATGTGCGACATCGCCAGCCCGCCACCGCCCATAGCCAGGCACAGCAGGGCCATGTGGTTGGGCGTCAGGTTAAGCGTGGCGATCAACGGGCTGATGATACCTGCGGTGGTTACCAGGGCCACGGTGGTGGAGCCTTGCACGGCGCGCAGCAACATGGTCAGCAAAAAGCCCAAGGCCAGCACCGGCAGCCCGGTGGTACGCAGCAGGTCGGAGACCACCGCGCCGATGCCGGTATCCACCAGTACCTTGCCGAATACGCCACCGGCACCCGCAATCAAAATCACCATGGCCACACCCGGCAGCGCCGAGCCTATTACATCGGAGACCTGGGTACGGCTCCAGCCGCGACGGGAACCGAGCAGCCAGGCACACAGCAAGGTGTCGAGCAGCAGCGCCACCAGGGGCGCACCGAGCACGGTCATGATGCCGCGCAGGGTTGATTCGACAGGCAGCAGTGACGTCGCCAGCGTACCCAGCAAAATCAACACGATCGGCAACAGGATCAAACTGACGATCAAGCCGAAACCCGGCGCAGGGGCGGGTGGCAGCTTGGCCAGGATACTGCTGGTGGATTCCTCCAGGCCCATGTGCGAGACGGTCTCTGCACCTTGTTGCGCCTCTTGGGTTTTGCCGTCTTGCCAGGCGCGCAGGTCGTCGTTGGTGACGTGCGGGCCGTAGACTTCGGCGCGGATATCATCGGACATCGGGTAGAAGCGGCGCGTCATGCGCCCCGCCACGCGATAGCCGACGTAGCACAGGAACGCCGTCAGCGGCAGCCCGAACATCAGCACCCGGCCCAGGTCCGCACCCAGTTGGCTGGCGGCGGCGACCGCACCTGGGTGCGGTGGCAGAAATGCATGCACCGTAAGCAGCGCTGCGCACATCGGCAACGCGAACATCAGCAACGGCTTGCGAGCGCGACGAGCCACACCGTAGGCCAGCGGCATGAGGATGATCACCCCCACCTCGAAGAACACCGGCACGCCGATAATGAAACCGGCAATCGTCAAGGCAAGGGGCGTGCGTCGATTACCGAAGCGTTCAATCAGGGTCTTGGCCAGCGCCTCGGCACCGCCCGACAACTCAATGATGCGGCCGATCATCGCGCCCAAGGCAATGATGATCGCAATGTGGCCGAGGGTCTTGCCCATGCCGCCTTCAATGGTGGCGACCAGATCGGCAGGTTTAACTCCCGCCACCAGGGCCACCATAATGCTGACCAACATCAGCGCCACGAACGGCTGGAATTTGTATTTGAGCACTAGGAACAGCAGCAAGGCGATGCCTAGGCCAGCGGTCGCCATCAGGATAAGCGGGCTCATGAGCGCGGCCCTTCATGGAAAACGCAGGATGGTTTTTTGTCGCTGCAAACATCAACACGAAACTTGATAGTGGTCATGCTGGAAGGTCCTGTTGTTTTTATTGTTAAGGGTGTTGCGGGGGGAAACGGTGCCTACCAGTGCGCGCCGAAAACGCTTTTAAGCTCGGCCAGCGCTGCAGCATCCAGCGGCGCCGGACGCGGGTTGCTCATCAGCCACAGGCGTGCGGTTTCTTCGAGTTCTTCGAGGGCGTAACTGGCCTTGGAAACTGAGCTTTCCCAGACCACCGGGCCCAAGCGCTCGAGCATTACGCCACGCACACTGTTGGCGAGGCGCGCGACCTGGTCCGCCACATCGGGCGCGCCGGGGCGTTGATAGTTGATCAGCGGGATATGCCCGACCTTCATCACCTGGTACGGCGTCAGCGGGGGCAGGATGTCATCCTGGCGCCAAACACCGGCAAGCGTCAGGGCCACCAAATGTGTGGAATGGGTATGCACCACACCACCGACGCCAGGGTTGCGATCGTAAACCTGGCGATGCAAGGCCAGGGTTTTTGACGGTTTGTCGCCAGAGACCCATTTGCCCGTAAGGTCGACCTTGGCGATCAACGCAGGGTCAAGGCGGCCCAGGCACGCATCGGTTGGCGTGATCAGCCAGCCGTCGTCCAGGCGCGCGCTGATGTTGCCGGCGCTGCCGACTGTGTACCCTCGCTGATAAAGACTGTGACCTACGATGCAGATCTCTTCGCGCAAGGCGTTTTCGTTGCTCATTGCGCACCTCCTGCCAGTTGCTTGAGTGCTTTGTCGAAAAAGTCTCTACCGCCGAAATTGCCCGACTTGAGGGCCAGCGCCAGCGGTTCGGCAGTGTTGCTGAGGGTCGCGGGAACACCAGGGTCAATCTGCGTGCCAATCTGCAGTAGGCGCACGCCCAGGGCGGTGACTACGGCGCCAGAGGTTTCACCGCCAGCGACCACGAAGCGTCTTACGCCGGCCTGACGTAGGGCTTGGGCAATTTCTCCCAGGGCGTTCTCTACCAATTCGCCTGCGCGCTCGGCGCCCAGTTGCTGTTGCACCGCCTTGAGTTCATCCGCAGGGCTGGTGGCATAGATCAGTACGGTGTGTGGGTTGCTCAGGGCAAACGCCACGGCATCCGCCACTACCGACTCACCCGCCGCCAGGGCTAGCGGGTCGATGCGCAGCGCCGGTCGTCCGGCTTCGATCCACGCGGCGACTTGGCCGTTGGTGGCAATCGACGCGCTCCCTGCCAGCACCACCTCGCCACCGGGTACGGTAGGTAAGGAGGCTGGATCGAAGTCACGAAGTTTGCCGGCCCGGCGGAAGTTGTCGGGAAGGCCCAAGGCCAGGCCGGAACCGCCGGTTAACAGCGGCAGATCACTGCAAGCGCTGCCGAGGGTGTGCAGGTCTTGATCACTGAGGGCATCCGCGATGGCCATGCCTATGCCTTGGGCGCGCAGCTCTGCAATCCGTTCGCGCACGTGTGATACACCTTGGGCGATGGTGTCGTAGCGCAGCAGGCCAACCTTTTGTGTGGTTTGTGATTGCAGTACGCGGACCAGGTTGGCGTCGGTCATCGCGGTCAGCGGGTGGTGCTGCATGCCTGACTCATTGAGCAGTTGATCCTGCACAAACAAATGACCGCGGAAAATGGTCCGGCCATTTTCCGGAAACGCCGGGCAGGCCAGGGTGAAATCACTGTCCAGCGCCTTGAGCAGGGCCTCGCTGACCTGGCCGATATTGCCGGCGGCCGTCGAGTCGAACGTGGAGCAGTACTTGAAGAAAATCTGCTCGCACCCTTGTGCGCGCAGCCATTCAAGGGCGGCCAGGGAGTCGGCTACCGCCTGCGCCGCCGGGACAGTACGCGACTTCAGCGCAATCACGATCGCATCGGCATCCAGTGTCGCAGCGACTTCATCGCTGGGGATACCGATGCTCTGCACAGTACGCATGCCGCCGCGCACCAGCATATTGGCCAGGTCTGTGGCCCCGGTGAAGTCGTCGGCGATGCAGCCCAGCAACGGGCGTGCGCTAGGTAGGTTCATGGGCAATCCTTATTCGGTTTCGGTCTTGGCAGTCGGGAGCTCAATGCCAGGGAAAATCTTGATCACCGCCGAATCGTCCTCACGCCCGAACCCGGCACTGGAGGCCTGCATGAACATCTGGTGAGCGGTGGCTGACAATGGCAGCGGAAACTTGCTGGCCCGTGCGGTATCCAGCACCAGGCCCAGGTCCTTGACGAAAATATCGACGGCCGAGAGCGGCGTGTAATCAGCCTTGAGAATGTGTGGCACGCGGTTCTCGAACATCCAGGAATTGCCCGCGCTGTGGGTGATCACTTCATACAGTGCATCGGCCTCGACGCCTTCACGCAGCCCCAGTGCCATGGCTTCTGCGGCAGCGGCGATATGCACGCCGGCCAGCAGTTGGTTGATGATCTTTACCTTTGAGCCCAGGCCATGGGCATCGCCCAGACGATAGACCTTGCCGGCCATGCCCGTGAGCACGTCATCGGCTTTTGCATAAGCCTCGGCTGGGCCGGAAGTCATCATGGTCATCTCACCGGCCGCCGCTTTGGCTGCACCACCGGAGATCGGTGCATCCAGGTACAGCAACCCTGCGTTGATCAAGCGCTGGCCCAGGTCTACCGCGTAGGTAGGGGCCACCGTGGCGCAACCAATCACCAGGCTGCCAGGGCGCAAGGCGGCGACGGCGCCATGTTCACCAAACAGGACCGTCTCGGTTTGTTCGGCATTGACCACGACGGTGATGATCACATCGCACGCGGCGGCCATCTGGACAGGCGAGCTGCAGGCAACGCCCCCTTCACTGGCGAACTGCTGCGTGACGGTTTCTCGCACATCACAGGCATGCACGTTGAAGCCGCTGCGCAACAACGAGCGGGCAATGCCCAGCCCCATCGCGCCTAAGCCGATAACACCAACATTCTTGTTATTCATGGAGGCTCCGTAGCAAGGCTGTGGGTACGTGGGCGCCGCAGAGGTGCAGGCGATCGTCCAGATACAGGTAAGGGGCGGGAAGCTTATTCGGGGAGGTGTCGAACATCGTTGCCATCCTGTTTTGTTTTTTTGTCAGGGTGTCATGCGGGTTGAATAGATAATCCACCAATGATCAGATTATGTGAAGTTATTTTTTGATTTAACAATATTTAACATCGCAGCGGGCGCTGCCAGGCTTCAGCGTTGAGAACACAGGCGTTGAAACGCAAAGTGAGCACGGCTTTTGGCGGTGCTCACTGGAAGGCTGTGCGGTGCTACGCCAGGAATTAACGCGAGTAGGTGACTTCTGCGGTCCAGTTCGACGTTTTCTGGTTGTGCAGGTCCCAGAACGCCTTTGCAATGCCAACCGCCTCCTCGGATTCCGGTTCGACGAACGCGCCACAGTGACCGTGGCCACATGCACGTTGTGGGTTTTGGCCGACTCGAAGAGGCCTGTCGTCAATGCACGAATACCGGCCTTACCCAGACTCAACGAAAGATAATCTGCATTCGGTTCGATGCCGAAGAAGCCACCAGCCCCCGGGTTTGCTCAGGGTGTCACTGCCCATCACATTTGGCCGCCGATGGGTTGCGCCGCTGTTGCCCGCATTTATCGCCCAGCATCCGAAAATACGTGTGGATGCGCGGTTTGCCGACAGGTACGTGGATGGTGTGGCGGAAGCTTCGATGTCGCGATTCGCGTTGGAGTGCTGCGCGACAGCACGCTGGTGGCCAAGCAGATTGCCCCTTTCCGTAACCGCCTTTACGCCGCTCCCAGCTATATCGCGTCCCATGGCCAGCCCCAATCCCTTGAAGCGTTGGCCGAGCATGCGAGCTTGGATTCTGCAGCCACTCCAGTTGGCCGGACTGGGTACTTAAAAATAGCAGCCAGCAAAAAACTTTTTGGCCGACGGGCCCGCTGATATCCGACAGCTCGGAGTCGCTTTTACAGGTGGCGGTGTAGGGCGTTGGGATCATTCTGACGCCTGACTGGCTGGCTGGCTGGCTGGCGCGGCGGTGCGCGACGGCACGCTTGTGCAAATACTCGCGCAATGGGAAGGCGCAGAGGTGGGCGGAATCTATGCAGTGATGCCGCCGGGGCGGCTGGTTCCGACGAAGACAAGAGTCTTTGTCGATCAAATAACCCGTGCGATTCAGGCAGGCTGGCAGCAGTAAAAAGAGACATCCGATTAACAAAATAAAATTGTGTTTGTGAAAAATTTATATTGATTTTTTTTAGGTTGGTAGCGCTTTAGCATAAATCCACCTTCAAAAAAGCCGTCGGGCAGCGACCACGGTGCCCGGCACCACAAACCAATAAAAATTGTTATCGGAGTCCTGATGAGTCTTTCTCCTTTCCATCTCGCAATCCCTGTGTATGACTTGGCCGCCACTCGTCACTTCTACGGTGAGGTGTTCGGTCTTTCCGAAGGTCGTTCAAGCGACCAGTGGGTAGACTTCGATTTCTACGGCCATCAACTGGTCATCCATGAGCACCCTAAAACTGCGTCGCAGGAAAGCGTGCACAGCAACCCGGTAGACGGCCACGATGTACCGGTTCCGCACTTCGGCATCATCCTGGAGTGGGCACAATGGGAAGCCCTGGCCGAGCGCTTGAAAGCGCGCGCAACCAAGTTTGTGATCGAACCCTACATTCGCTTTAAAGGCCAGGTCGGCGAGCAAGCCACCATGTTCCTATTCGACCCGTGCGGCAACGCGCTGGAGTTCAAGGCGTTCAAGGATATGAGCCAGCTGTTCGCTAAATAATAAAAACCTGGCGCACGCTAAAGAGTGCGCCAGGAAAACATAAATGAGCTGGAAGCTCATGAATCTAGCTACTGCCTAAAGCAGTCCTTTCATTCCAACAAAAAGGCTAGACATGAAACGTATCCCCTTAGTTTGGCAAATCGTTGCCGGGCTTTTGCTTGGCGTGCTCGTGGGTTGGTATTTCAATACCCATCCGGAAAATCAAGTATGGGTTAGTACCGAAATCCTTAAACCACTCGGAGACATCTTCATCAAGATGATGAAGATGGTCGTCGTGCCGATTGTTTTCTGCTGCATGATCCTCGGCATTGCCGGGGGCGGTGATAACAAATCGTTTGGGCGCATGGGCGCAAAGTCGTTGATCTACTTCTTTGCAATCACCAGCCTCGCCATCGTGCTTGGCTTGTGCTTTGCCAACCTGTTTGAGCCGGGTAAGGGTACCGACATTGCAGGGATCGCCCATAACGCGGCAGCCGTGCATATGGAGCCGTCGAAAGGCGCGCTGATCATCCTGCAAAACATCGTGCCCGATAACGTGATTGTCGCGATGTCGGAAGCGAAGTTGCTGTCGGTGCTGTTCTTTGCCGTGCTGCTGGGTATGGCGTTGAACACCTTGCCTAAAGAGAAAAGCGCACCGGTTATTGCAGTGGTGCAGGGCTTCTCCGATGCGATGTTCAAAGTCGTGTCGTTTGTCATGGCCTACGCACCGATCGGTGTATTCGGCATGATCGGCGCCACGGTGGCGACCTTCGGATTTGCCTCGTTGCTGCCGTTGCTCAAGTTGATCGGCGTGGTGTACCTGGCGCTGATTACCTTTGCTCTGTTGATGCTCGGAGGCATTTGCTACCTGATCGGCGAAAACGTCTTCAAGTTGATCAAGTACTTCCGTGATGAGCTGATTTTGGCCTTCTCCAGCGCAGCCTCTGCGGCGGTCATGCCACAGTTGATGACCAAGCTGGAAGCCTATGGCGTGCCTCGGCGCATCGTCAGCTTCGTAGTGCCTGTGGGTTATGCGTTTAACCTGGACGGTGCTTCGATCTTCCTTGGTGTGGCGACAATCTTCATTGCCCAACTCTATGGCATTGATCTGTCGTTGACTCAGCAGATTTTGCTGGTGGTCACAATGGTGCTGACGTCGAAGGGCGCCGCCGGTGTGCCTGGGTTTGCCATCATCATTCTGTCGGCCACCTTGGCGTCTGCCGGGCTGCCGCTGGAGGGGGTCGCGTTGATTGCCGGGATCTTCCGGATCATCGACAGCGGTACCACTACCTTGAACGTGCTGGGTAATGCAATTGCACCCCTGGTCATTGCCAAGTGGGAGAAAGCGCCCCTGGAGCGAAAAAGCTCAATAAGGGTCGAGCAGAACGCTTAATCAGCGACACACAAGAGCCTTCCACGTTAATCGCGTCGAGGGCTCTTTTTTGGGCTGATAAACCTATAAGAAGTTATTGCGTGTTCATTCTTTTCAGGCGCCGGGGTGCTCGGTTCAGATAAAGAATCGTGCCCTGTTAGTTGCCACTGTGCTGCCATTATTTATAAAAAAAACAGGTGGGCTATGTGCAAGAAATCAGTGTTCTATCGGACGCGTCGCTGCGTCGCAGTATGGATAGTGTTGCTATTTATGGGAACTTACCAACTGGCGGTTGCCAGCCCACGCACGGCGTTGACGCATTCTGCCGTGGCCGTACCTGACCAATTTGCTGCGGACACCGCCAACGCAATCTTTGCCAAAGGCGGGAATGCCGTGGATGCGGCCGTTGCCGTTGCCTTTTCCCTGGCGGTGACCTACCCCGAAGCTGGAAATATCGGCGGCGGCGGTTTCATGACCGTCTATTACAAGGGCAAACCCTATTTTCTCGATTACCGCGAGCGTGCGCCGCTGAAAGCAACGCGGCATATGTTCGTCGACAGCTCGGGTAAAAAAGTGATTGCTGCCGACCAGCCGCAAGGCAGTGTGATCGGACACCGCTCGGTAGGTGTACCCGGCACTGTCGCGGGTATGTGGGAGGCTCACAAGCGCTTTGGCAAACTCAAATGGGCGGACCTGATCGAGCCCGCCATTGGCTACGCACACCATGGCTTCGTCGTCGATGAAGCACTGGCCAGTATTGCTGCAAGTGAAAACGCCAAACGCTTCGCCGGTAAAACCAACTTCGCTGAACATTTCGGCAGGCTGCAGGCAGGCACTACCTTCAAGCAACCTGAACTTGAGGCGGTTCTCAAGCGCATCGCCGCGCAGGGGCCGAAAGGCTTTTACGCTGGTAAAACCGCAGAGCTGATCGTGACCGATATGAGTGCCAATGGCGGCTTGATCAGCGCGCAGGACCTGGCCGATTACAAATCCGTGTGGCGTACCCCAATACAAGCCAACTGGAATGGCTTCCAGGTTGTCACCGCGCCACCGCCCAGCTCTGGCGGGGTCGCGCTGGTGCAACTGTTGAAGATGAAAGAGATGCGCCGCGAGGATTTCCAGAGCGTGCCGCTTAACTCCGTTCGCTATATGCATTTAGTGGCGGAGATCGAAAAGCGGGTATTTGCTGATAGGGCAAAGTACCTGGGTGATCCGGATTTTTACACGGTGCCGGTGCATGAATTGATCGACGAACACTACCTGGCGGGCCGAGCGTCGCAGGTCAATCTATCGATCCCTTCGGACACCAATAAGGTCGTCGCCGGCCTGAATATTGAATCGCCGGAGAAGCCCCAGACCACGCACTTCTCAATCGTCGATAAATGGGGCAATGCCGTTTCCAACACGTACACGCTCAATGGCTTTTTCGGCTCCGGCGTCGTCGCGGAAAAAACCGGCATTTTGCTCAATGATGAGATGGATGACTTCTCGGCACTGGCAGGAGTGCCCAATCAGATGGGCGTCGTGGGCACCGACACTAATGCCATCGAACCCGGAAAGCGGCCCTTGTCTTCGATGACGCCGACGATTTTCCTGAAGGACGGCAAGGTCGCCTTGGTGATCGGTACACCCGGTGGCTCGCGGATTTTTACCTCCATCTTCCAGGTCGTCAGTAACCTGTATGACTTCCACCTTGGGCTGAAAGATTCGGTGGGCGCGATGCGTTTTCACCACCAGTTGCTGCCTGCCAACACGATTTTCTGGGAACCCTATGCACCGATCTCGGGGCAACTGGCGACGGAAGTTGAAGGCGCAGGCTATAACCTTGCAAACCAGGGCTTCAATGGTGATATCCAGGCAATCAGGGTGGAACACGGCGTGCCTGAACCCGTATCTGATCCCAGGGGGAGGGGGGTGACGTCCATTGCCAAGTAGTGGGTCAATCCGCTCGTCTGGCTTACGAGCATTTGGCCAGACGCGCTCGGTAAGAGGGGCATCAAGGTGGATCGAGATCCACTAGAGCCCACGCCCCAGTGCTAGTTATTTATCCTGCGCTGGGGCGTTCGCCGGCCTGACAAAAATCTAAAGTTAGGCGAGCGATTCACCTGAATTTGCATCAATCTCAGCCCGCCTGAATGCCAGGATTGCACTCTCATGCACCGCTCCCCACTCCCGCATTGCGCTGATCAGTGGGGCAAGCGTGTTGCCTAATTCTGTTAGGGAATATTCGACCTTGGGCGGGACCTCTCGATAGATTTCGCGATGGATAACCTTATCTGTCTCCAGCTCTCTGAGTTGCAAGGTGAGCATCCGCTGCGTCACATCAGGGATTAGTCGGCGCAACTCGTTGAAGCGCTTTGTTCCTGACATCAGGTGGAACAGGATGAGCGATTTCCATTTCCCACCAATGACATCGACCGTAAAGGAGACAGGGCAAGCGAATGCTTCAACTTCATCCCGGGGAATGCATTTTTTCACAGGGCATCTCCTTGGTATAAAAAATGTGCCTACAGCACATAAATGTGCGTACTTACGAATATGGTGTGCGCACGCTAACATCATTCCGTATCAATCACTACGGAATGATCCGGATGAGCTTGTTGCTTTCCCCCCATGAAATAAAAGGCATGAAACTGAAAAACCGCGTCGTCATGTCGCCCATGTGCATGCACATGGCGGCAGATGACGGCTTCGTTACTGAATGGCATCGAGTGCATTACGGTGCCCGCGCCTTGGGCCAGGCGGCATTGATTTTCCCAGAAACGCTGGCAGTTCACGCCGATGGCCGTATTGGTGCCGGTGACCTCGGTATCTGGAGCGATGCACATGTCGCTGGCTTGAAGGCGCTCACTGAATTGCTTCACAGCTTTGGCGCGAAAGTCGGTGCTCAGATCGGTCATGCAGGACGCAATGCTGACTTGCCCAATCTTATTCACATTGCGCCATCGGCTATTCCGTTCACCGAAACCAGCCCTGTGCCTCGCGCACTCGCGGCTGACGAAATTCCGGGTTTGGTAAAGCTCTACGGCGATGCTGCACGACGTGCCAGTGAAGCGGGCTTTGATGTACTTGAGATCCATGCCGCGCATGGTTATTTGCTGAGTGAGTTCCTCTCCCCACTCGCCAACACCCGCGACGACGAATATGGCGGTGATGCCAAGCGTCGCTATCGCTTCCTGCGCGAAGTGCTGGAGGAAGTCAAAACCCATTGGGGCAATCGTCCTCTGTTTGTTCGTATCTCCAGCTCTGATTACGCCGAAGGCGGAAACACACCCGAGTCATTCCTTGAATACGGTCGCTGGATGAAGGAACAGGGTGTCGACCTGATCGACTGCAGCTCCGGCGGAATCAAGATGATCAAGGTGCAGACCTATCCCGGTTACCAAGTACCGGCCGCTGAGTTGCTGCGTAAGGAGCTGCATATTGCGACGGGTGCGGTGGGTGTCATCCAGAGTGGTCGTCAAGCCGAAGAAATCCTGCAAAACGGCCGAGCTGACCTGGTGTTTGTCGGGCGGCAAATGCTGCGTGATCCGTTCTGGGTGCGCACTGCAGCAGATGATTTGAAAGAAATCATTGAGATACCTGCTGCCTACACGCGTTACGGCTCTGTATGGCTTGATACCAAAGCGTGAATCAGCCCGCGTCATAAGCGGGCGGCTGGACAGTCCTAATTCTCAATCCAATCCAATGAAGCAGGCGTGAAACCATGAGTAAACCTACTTACATACACGAATACCAAGCCATCACCGAGGTGCTGAACAAGTACATCGAGGGCTGCAAGCAAGCAAAAAGCAGCCTAATGAAGCCTGCTTTCAATGAGCAAGCGACCATGTTTAGCGTCGATGGCGACGGTAAGCTGGCCGGCGGCGCAATTCCTATCCTGTTCAAGGGGATCGATGAAGGGTTTCGCCCCTCTCCTGATGCACCGGCAGCTATCGTCCGCATTGAGATTGTCGGTACCGCGGCGAGCGCGCGCATCGACGCAAACGACATGTCCGGCATTTCGTTTACCGACTTTTTCCATCTGTTGAAAGTTGAAGGCAAGTGGACGGTCGTCAGCAAGATCTTTCACACCCACGTCGCGCCTTGAACCTCTGTCGTCCTTAAGTCTGTGGCAGTTGAGGCTTCCCAGCACTCAGGCATAAAAATGGAAACGTCATGAAAACCCTTACCTCTGCTCTTGCTCTTACGGTCGTTACGCTTGCGCCCGGTACTGCCTCCGCCGCCACGTACCCGGGAGTTGAGCACACACGGCGAAACTCTTGCAATCGCTTGAAGGTGTCCCGACGCTCGACTCCATGACGCCGGTCGATGCCCGTGCGGCGCTGGCGGGTGCCCAGGCTGCCCCCCAAGTAGTCTTGCCGGCAGCTGATGTCAGCGAGAAGACGATACGCGTGAACGGCAGCGATCTGAAATTGACCATCGTGCGCCCGGTCGGTAGCCAACAGAAGACTCTGCCCGCGTTCATGTATTTCCACGGCGGCGGCTGGGTGTTGGGCGACTTCCCGACCCACGAACGACTGGTGCGTGACCTGGTGGTAGGCTCGGGTGCGGTGGCGGTCTTCGTCAACTACAGCCTCTCGCCAGAGGCGGCATATGGCGTCGCTACGGAGCAAGCCTATGCCGCGACAAAATGGGTCGCCGAACACGGGCAAGAGATCAAGGTAGACGGCACTCGCCTCGCCGTAGCCGGCAACAGTGCTGGCGGCAACATTGCCGCCGTAGTTGCCCTGATGGCGAACGAGAAGGGTGAACCCGCACTGCGCTCGCAAGTGTTGCTGTGCCCAGTGACAGACTCCAACTTTGACACGCTGTCGTACAAGGCCTTTGCCAACGGCTATTTCCTGACGAAGGACATGATGGCGTGGTTTTGGGACAATTACGTACCCGACGCCGAGGTACGCAAACAGATTTACGCCTCTCCACTGCAGGCCACGACCGAACAGTTGAAGGGCTTGCCGCCGACGCTGATCCAGACTGCCGAATTCGATGTCCTGCGCGATGAAGCTGAAGCGTACGGCCGCAAGCTCGACGCGGCGGGTGTGCCTGTGAAGACGGTTCGCTACAACGGCATGATTCACGATTTCGGTCTGTCGAACGGCTTCAGCCGTCTGCCGACGCCGCGCAGCGCGATTGCGCAGGCATCTCATGAACTCAAGATCAACCTGAGCAAGTAATTTCAAAAACAAAGAATCCGCAGGTCACGTTGAAACTGCGGGCTTCGTCATTGAAAACATATCCTCATCTCATTGCGAGGCTGCCTGCGCACAGCAGACTTTCGGAGCGTCTGCTGCGTTTGTGCGGTTGAGCATATTTCGATAATTGCACTCCTTTATGAAGAGCGACTAAATGAAATTTATATCTATTAAGCAGTTGTTTTTTGTGGCCTTGATTTCGAGCTTTGGCGCGATGGCTCAAGCAGAAAACGCACCAGGTGGCCCACAAGTTATCAGTAGTAAAACAGTCAGAAAAGCTACGTATGTAGAAGACTATCAAGCTATTACAGAGGTGCTTAACGCGTATATTGAGGGTTGCAAGCAGGCCAAGAGCAGTATCATGAAACCCGCTTTCAATGAACATGCGACGATGTACAGCGTCAGCGCCGAGGGCAAGTTGGAAGGCGGCGCGATTCCAATCTTGTTCGAGGGAATTGACAAGGATTTCCGTCCCTCTCCCGACGCGCAAGCCGCGATTACTCGTATTGAAATCGTCGGTAATGCCGCGAGTGCTCGTATCGATGCCAACGGCATGTCCGGCCTCTCTTTCACCGACTTCTTCCAGTTGCTGAAAGTAGAAGGCAAGTGGACGGTTGTTAGCAAGATTTTCCAAACCCATGACGCGCCTTAACTAGTCAAAGCAGCGCTGAAAATTGAGTTCGAAATTGAAGATGAGTTTCACGAAGTACTCGTCAGCACTTATCTAATTCTTCTTCACTGCATGCTCGGTAATCAGTTGAGCCAGTAGTTTTACTGGCTCAGTTAGACTGCGGCGTGCACGGTGCACCAAACCAATATCGCGATGGAATGTACGTTGTTTCAGGTCGATTGCACGTACCTCGGCAGGCCATTCTTTACGGGTGGCCGTTTCTGGCACCAAGGCGACTCCAACGCCGTTTGCAACCAGTTTGACGATTGCATCCAGTTCGTCGAGTTCGCAGACTTCGTGTAATGAAAAATGGGTTTGTCGCAGAAACCTATCAACTTGGCGTCCGCCGAAGGATGATCGGTCATAGCGGATAAAGGGTTGGCTCGATATCAATTCAGCCCAATCGTCTCCCGGCATATCGGCGGGGACGATCAGCCGGTAAGGTTCTCGCGCCAAGGTTGTCCAGCGCAGATCACTGTGAAGCGAGAAGGGCGGGCGGATTATCGCGGCCATATCGATTTCGCCTGAATCGACTTGGTTCACCAACTCCATCGACAAGCCGGGGAGCACTCGCGTTCTGCATTGCGCAGATCGTTGATGAAATTCAGCCAGGGCTTCTGGCAAGAAGGAGCGCTGAACCGAGGCAATCGCTCCAATGGTGATCAAAACATTCGCAGGAAGACCCACCGATGTCGAGCCCAGGTCTTTAAATTGGCGTACCAGTTCCTGACCCTGCGCCAAAACCTGGTGACCCATTCGATTGAGCTGAGCCGAGCGTCCCTTACGGTCGAATAGCTGTACCCCTAGCTCCGCCTCAAGGCGTTGCATCTGGGCGCTGACGGCGGCTTGGGTGAGGCCGATTTTGCTGCCGGCAGCCGCAAATGTGCCTTCTCTTGCCACAGCGATAAGTGTTTTCAGTTCTTTGATCATGCTCAAATAATAATTATGTTTTGCTTCGAAATGTATTTATATTTTTGTCGCTGAAGCGCTGCGTAAAATTGCTTCCGTTACGGGTGAACAAACGGCAGGTGCTCCACCGGGCGCCTGCCGCTGGATCGTTTTTTTTGATAGCATGCGCCGCATTATGAAGAAACCCGCCCATGACATGCGCCAGCACATCATCGATGTCGCCAGGTCGCTGATGACCCAGAAAGGTTACACCGCCGTTGGTCTTACCGAGCTGCTCGCGGCCGCGGGTGTACCTAAAGGGTCGTTCTATCACTACTTTCGATCAAAGGAAGAGTTCGGCCAAGCGCTGCTCGAAGAGTACTTTGAAGAGTACCTCACGTGTGTCGATGTGCAGTTGGCCAGTGAGGGCAGCGGCGCCGAACGTCTGCTGAGCTATCTACGCTATTGGGCCGAGACACAGGCGTTTGATCACACCGATCAAAAATGCCTGGTGGTCAAATTGGGTGCGGAAGTGTGTGATCTGTCCGAAAACATGCGCGGCGTACTTGAGAAGGGGACTGCCCTGATCATCGAGCGGATGGTTCGTTGTGTTGAGCAGGGTAAAGCGGATGGCTCCATAAGTGCGTCGGTTGACTCAGCAATATTGGCTGAAGCGCTCTACCAGATGTGGTTGGGCGCCTCGTTGTTGGTCAAGGTCAACAGAACACGCGAGCCTTTTGATGCTGCGCTTGATATGAGCCGACGCTTGTTGGCTTAGTGCCGATCGGCAGGCTTGGTCATGCTGCTCGATGGCACCACATGAATGCCAGGCTCCTGACTGATCGCGGCCTCAAGCAATGCCCGCGCAATCAGCGCCGGGGGGTTGAGACGCCAGCGTTCAGGTAACAGCGGCGATGCAAGCTTGAGCATCCGGATCAGTGCACGCTCGGCATGGCGCACTTCCTCACGCTTGCCTCCGATGACACCCGGCCGCACATACGTCAGCGATTCAAACCCCACCCTCGCCAGATCCTGTTCCAAGCGGCCTTTGACCTGGTTATAGAAAAACGAAGATCCCGCATCTGCGCCGATAGCCGAATTGAGCACGTAGGTCGGCGTTCCATGCGCGCGTGCGAGCCTGGCCACTGCCAATGGATAGGTGTGGTCAACTCGCTCGAAGGCTGCTCTGGAGCCGGCTGTTTTAAGCGTGGTACCCAGCGCGCAGATCACTGCATCTGCTTGCCAGCGATCAGCCTGTTCGTCCAAGTGATCAAAATCGATGGGCGTGGCGATGAGTTTAGGGTGCGCCGCCAAAGTCTTGCGTGTTGGCGCGTAGACCTTGCCGACGCGCGGATCCGACAGGGCCAGATCCAATACATGGCTGCCAACCAGCCCGCTTGCGCCGACCAGTAGCAGCTTGAATGTTGTGGGTTCGTTCATGCTTGAGTGCTATCCCGCACAAAACGCTGGATAGCCTTGTTGACCGGTGTGCTGCCTTGGGTCAGTTCGATGATGACGCGACTGACGCCGGGCTGTTCGATGATCTGCAACAAGGCTGCGGCGACATCGTCACGCGGCACGTCGCCATAGGGGATAGCCAGGCCAGCGTGGACCTTGCCACTGCCGGGTGAGTCCAGCAAGGTGCCGGGGCGCAGAATGACCCAGTCTAGATCGCTTGCGGCCAAATGCACGTCGGCGCGTTTTTTCACGACCATGTAGTTTTCGAAGGTCTCGGAAACCGATTTGCCACGCGATGCCTCTGGAAACGCCGACACAAGAATAAAGCGCTGGATGCCCGCCAACTCAGCCGCGGCTACGGACAGCTCAAGGCCGTGACCGTCGATGGCATCCGTCATCTGCGCGCCGCCTTTGCCGCCGGCACCCGCGGCGAATACCACGGTATCACTCCCCGCCATCAGCTTGGCCAGAGCCTCTGTGTCGAGGTCAAGCAAGTTACCGGCAACGGGGATGGCGCCGAGTGCTTCGAGTCCCTCGGCCTGTTCCGCATGACGGTATAACGAATGTGGTTGATGGCCTCGGTCTGCCAGTTGTCGAGCAAGGCTTCGGGCCACTTTACCCGAACCACCGACGATAAAAACTGAGTGCATAGTTCCTCCAGATCAGGCGATGTTTCAAAAATTTCCCGCTCAAGCGAACCTGAAAACGCGCTCGGCGAATGCACGCTGAAGGTTATTCTATATTGGTCACTACAGAAATTGTCAAGCGCCTGGGAGATTTGGCCCCGGGCACGCGCCTTGTGTTCAAACGGCGCCAGAGGCCAAAAAAATCAGCCCGGAATAAACAAATAAAATTGATTTTTCGCATCCATATATATTGTTTTAATTGTCTGCTGGAGACCGCTAGCATTGATGCACTATCAACAAAAGCTCAAAGAGTGGCCCCATGCAATTGCTCGGAAATTTGCTGAAAGCGGTTAAACCCTCGCCAACGCTGGCAATCACGCGCAAGGCGGCAGAGTTACGCCGCAATGGGGCCGATATCATCAGCCTGTCAACCGGCGAGCCGGACTTTCCAACCCCCGATCACATCAATGCGGCTGCCAAGGCGGCGATTGATGCAGGCCAGACCCGCTACACCGATGTCGACGGCACTCCAGAACTCAAAGCGGCGATCGTTCGAAAGTTTCAGCGTGAAAACGGCATCACCTACGCGACAGACGAAATCAGCGTCGGCACCGGCGGTAAGCAAGTGCTGATCAACGCGCTGCAGGCCACCCTTAACCCCGGAGATGAAGTCATCATTCCTGCGCCTTACTGGGTGTCCTATCCGGACATGGTGCGCCTGGCGGGGGGCACGCCCGTGGAAATCCCCTGCGCGGTCCATCAGCATTTCAAGATCACCGCCGAGCAACTCCAGCAAGCCATCACGCCGCGTACCAAGTGGCTGATTTTGAATTCGCCGAGCAACCCGACGGGGGCGGGTTATAGCGCGGCAGAGCTTGATCGGTTGGGCGCCGTATTGTTGGAGCATCCGCAGGTCTACGTGTTGACGGATGATATGTACGAGCACCTGAGTTACGACGGTTGGGTGTTTTCCACGCTGGCTTCGCAGGTGCCGGCGTTACATGGTCGCGTGGTGACCGTGAATGGCGTTTCAAAGGCCTATTCTATGACGGGCTGGCGCATTGGTTATGCGGGCGGTCCTAAACTTCTAATTGCTGCCATGGCCACCATTCAATCGCAGACCACGAGCAGCCCCTGCGCAATATCCCAGGCGGCTGCCGTGGCAGCGCTGGACGGGCCTATCGATTTTCTGGCTGAGCGCAATGAAGTGTTTCGTCAGCGCAGGGATCTTTGCCTGGACGCTTTTAACACCACTCCCGGCTTGGTGTGTCGCCGTCCGGAGGGCGCTTTTTATCTCTTCCCTTCATGCTCGGGGCTGTTCGGGCGCAAAACGCCTGCAGGTGTGGTGCTGACTAATGACGTGGATGTCTGCCAGTACCTGCTCGAAGCCGCACAGGTGGCGGTGGTGCCGGGGAGTGCGTTTGGGTTGGAGGGTTATTTCCGCATCTCCTTTGCGACCTCCACGGTGCTGCTGGAGCAGGCATGCGCGCGCATCAAGGCTGCGTGTGAACAGCTTGCTTGAGTGCAGCGTTTGGTTTAGCAGAGTTGGTTCCAGTCAAGCTGACAGGGAAGGGCTCAGCATCGCTACGGCTGTTGCGCCGATGCCTTGCAGATCTTCCCTGGTGGCAGCGTCATGTGCCTGCAGGGACATGCCTTCGAGCAATGTATTCAAGGCCGCGGCGAGCAGGCGAGTGTTGGTTTCCGGTTTGAGCTGACCTTGTTCCACTGCGCGATCCAAGCGCTGCTGTAAGTAGTCACGGCCTTCCTGGCGCAAGGCCTTGAGGGTCGCGGTGACTTCACCGGCATCGTCGGAGACATTGACTGCCGCGAGGACGACCATGCAGCCACAGGGCGCCTCGGGTTCGGTCAGGATCGACGCTGAGGTGTGGAAGAACTCGCTGATGGCGCGCACGATGTCTGGCTCGGTGTCCATGCGCTCCCACGTGGCATCCCAGAACGTCGCTTCGTAGTAGGCAACCGCTTCGAGAAATAACTTGGCTTTGTTGCCGAACGCCGCATACAGACTGGGAGGGCTGATGCTCATGGCTGAACACAATTCCGCCACAGAAGCCGGCTCGTAGCCACGCCTCCAAAACACTGCCAGCGCCTGCAGCAGAGCCTGGTCTCGATCAAACGCGCGCGGGCGTCCTTTTGCGCGTGGAACAGAGATTGGGGTGGAGTTGGTCATTGAGTGCAGCACCTTGGGGGCGTATCGCCAGACGAGCATGCCTGGAAGAAAGTTCTGCCCAATGATACACAAAATGAAATTTTCGGTTGCGCAGCGTAACTCTGAGCTTTCAGGTCGGCCGTGACGCGTGCCCAAGAGCCGGAACGTTGTATCGCTCAAGCACGTGGCCAATACCGCTCAATAGCGGTATCACATGCTTCGCAATATCAACGGCGACTGCGGTGGGCACCATCTCTGCGTTTCGGCGAAAAAACAGTGGATCCTGAAAAATCAGCCTGAGCTTGGACAGGCTGTTGCTGACCGCGGGCTGTCCGATGTTCAAGCGCTCGGACGCCCTGGTGACACTCTTTTCCTGATACAGCGCAGCGAAGATCACCAGGCAATTGAGGTTGAATTGCGCAAGGCACTCGGTATTGAACGTTGACGTGGGGGGAGGTGTGTTCATGAGCTTTACCCTGTCATTTGTCTTCGTTCGCCGTTGGTCGTAGAACGTGAAGCTATTCTAAAATCTACTAGACGACCGGTCTAGTTTTAAATAGAGTGGCTGCCTTATGAAAAAGCATCATTCTGAAACACGCCAACACATCCTGGATGTCGCCAGGACGTTGATGACTCACAAAGGCTACACCAGCGTAGGGTTGGCTGAGGTGGTAGCGGCTGCGAGCGTGCCTAAAGGTTCGTTCTACCACTACTTCAAATCCAAGGAAGAATTTGGTCAGGCATTGCTTGAACAGTATTTTTCCGACTACCTCGCAACAGTCGACACGCTGTTGATGGGTTCTGCACCCGCCGCGCAAAGGCTGCTGAGTTACTTCCAGTATTGGGCGCAAACCCAGTGTTCTGATTTGCCTACCGACAAGTGCCTGGTGGTCAAATTGGGCGCCGAGGTCTGTGACCTCTCGGAGGGCATGCGCCTGGTGCTCGACCGAGGTACGCAGGCCATCCACGCAAAGCTTGAGCGCTGTATTGAGCAGGGGCTTGTAGATGGTTCGATCACGTCCACAGCGCCAAGCGCGACGCTTGCG
The DNA here is from genome assembly GCF_052938085.1 of Pseudomonas sivasensis. NCBI lineage: Bacteria > Pseudomonadati > Pseudomonadota > Gammaproteobacteria > Pseudomonadales > Pseudomonadaceae > Pseudomonas > Pseudomonas sivasensis. Next base: position 4,004,079 of record NZ_CP176442.1, on the reverse strand, counting down.
CAATCGCTCTATCAGGTTTGGCTCGGTGCTTCGTTGATGATGAAGATCGGCAAGCGCGACGACGCCTTTGAAACATCCCTGACGCTGGCAAAGCGACTTTTGTCGTAGCTATTTTTTTATCAATTTACTAGACGACCGGTCTATTTAGCTGAGGTCCATCATGACAGACAACGCCACTCGTACCGACTTATTCACCCCCATCAACCTGGGCGCAATGAAACTCGCCAACCGTATTTTGATGGCGCCCGTGACCCGTAGCCGCTATGCCGAAGATGGCATCCCCAACGAGCTGCACGCTGAGTATTACGCTCAACGCGCCACCGCGGGCTTGATCGTCGCCGAGGCCACCAATATTTCCGCGCAAGGCCGCGGTTACGCGGCCACTCCAGGCATCTGGAGTGAGGAGCAAGTTGCGGGCTGGAAGAAAGTCACGGACGCCGTGCATGCCGCCGGCGGGAAGATCGTCAGCCAGCTATGGCATGTGGGGCGGTTCTCCAGTGTTGAGCTGCAACCTGACGGTGCCGCACCGGTCGCGCCTTCCGCGATCAAGGCTGAAGGCGACACCTATACCACCAACGGCTTCGTTCCGGTGTCGATGCCACGGGCGCTTGAAACCGATGAGATCCCGGGGATCATCGAGCAGTACAAACGTGCTGCCGAGAATGCCAAGCGCGCTGGTTTTGATGGTGTAGAGGTTCATTCGGCCAACAGCTACCTGCTGGACCAGTTCCTGCGGGACTCGACCAACCATCGCACCGACCAGTACGGCGGCTCCATCGAGAACCGTGCGCGTCTGACCCTGGAAGTGACCGAAGCAATCGTCAAGATCTGGGGCAACGACCGGGTTGGCATCCGCCTGTCGCCGGTCACGCCTGACGCCGGCAACACGCCGCCCGACAGCAACGTGATGGCGATGTATGGCTACCTGATCCAGCAACTGAACGCATTCGACCTGGCTTACCTGCACTTCGTTGAAGGCGCTACCGCCACCTCGCGTGATGTACCGGAAGGCGTGGACATGGACGCATTGAGCGCGCAGTTCAACGGGCCATTCATCGGCAACAACAACTACGACCTGGACATGGCTATCGAGCGCCGCGCCCAAGGCAAGATCGACGCCGTAGCGTTTGGCCGCCTGTTTATCTCCAACCCGGATCTGGTTGAGCGCTTGCGTCGTGGGGCCGAACTGACCATCGCACCGCGCGAGTCGTACTACGGCGGCGGCGCGAAGGCCTACACCGACTGGCCCGTCGGCAACTACTGATCCCGTTATATCCGCGATAACCCCAAAAACTGTCCGCACAGACGGGCAGTCACCAACGAGAGTAACGCCCATGAACTATCTGCAGAATAAAACCGCGATCATCACTGGCGCATCGTCCGGGCTGGGTGCTGCATCGGCACGTGCCTTAGCTGAGAAAGGCGTTCGAATCGTCGCGGCAGCCCTGGACCAGCAAGGCCTGGACGCCATGGTCAGCGAGTTGAAAGGCAAGGGCGGGGACGCGGTAGGTCGCGTCAGCGACGTTACCAACCCTGAGGATATGAAAGCGCTCGCGCAATTCGCCCAGGACTCTTTCGGTTCGGTGGATATCCTGATCAACAACGCAGGCTTGATGCTGTTTTCCAACTGGGTCGACCTGGCCACCGATGATTGGGAAAAGATGATCAACGTGAACATCAAAGGCTACCTGCATGCTATCGCAGCGGTGTTGCCGTTCATGCTGAAACAGAAGTCGGGCCAGATCCTGAATATGGATTCGGTCGCCGGTCACCAGGTCGGGCCTGCTGCGGGTATCTACAGCGCCACCAAGTTCTTCGTGCAGGCCATGACTGAGTCGATGCGCAAAGAGCTGGGCGTTCAGCACGGCATCCGTGTCAACACGGTCAGCCCGGGTGTGATCAACACCGGTTGGGCCGATAAAGTCACCGACCCGGCAGGCCGTAAAGCGGCGCAAGAGCTGAATAAAATCGCTATCTCGCCGGACGATATTGGGCGCGCAGTGGTGTATGCACTGAATCAGCCTGAAAACGTCACCGTCAACGACCTGATCATTTCGCCGACCCGCCAGGATTGGTAAGTCATAAGCGTTGAAATCACCCAGCCCAGGCACCGCCGCAACGCCGTGTGCCTGGGCGCTACAGGATCCGTCCTGTCCGCCCAAGTAAAAGCAATGAGTCCCTTCAATAACACTCGCATTTTGATTGTTGACGGTGGCGCTGGCGAAGAGCCTGCGAGCCCGGTTTGAAGGCAAAGCCCTGCCGACCTATGTCTACAGGGACTATGGCTTGCTGGTCTCGCTGTCACGCTATTCGGCGGTGGGTTACCTGATGGGTAAACTCACGGGCAGTGTGACGCTGGAAGGATGGTTGGCGCGGGCGTTCTATGCATCGCTGTACCGCATGCCCCAAGTCGCGCGCTATGGCCTGGTACCCTCGGGATTACTGATGTTGGGTAACCACTTGTTGGGGCCAGGCACCGTGCCTCGGTTGAAACTGCACTAGATCACTGATGGGGTTAGCGCTTCTCCGATCGCATAAAAGTGGCCGCCTGCGATGTAGTGCAGGCTACGAAAGTCCGGGTGCGCACGCTCAAAGTGCCAATGGCCGTCGCTGAATACCCGTGTGTCGGCCCAGGCAGCGACGACTTCACCGATAAACAGGTCGTAGGTCGACTGGTTGTGAGGTTCGGGCAATAGTTTGCACGCAAGCCAGGCCGAGCAGCCGGCCACGAATGGCACGTCATGGCCGCTGATACTGAACCGCTCGACGCCGCTATGAGCCAGCTTCTGTGGATCTTCCTGGAGGCTGACGCTGCCCACATCGCAGGTCAATTGCAGCTGTGCCACCGTCGGAACCTGAATCACAAACACGCCGCTAAGCTCTACGAGTTCGCGGGTTTGGGCGATCTTGTCCAGCACCACAGTGACTTTGGGGGGTGAGAAATCCAATGCACAGGCCCATGCCGCGGCCATCACATTTCGAGTCTCCTCGTGTTGAGCAGATACCAGCACGGTGGGGCCGTGGTTGATCAGCCGGTAGGCCTTTTCAAGCGGCACTTCGGCAATGTGGTCGTGCATCGTCACTCCAGAAAAATGAAACCCCGCATCCATTGCTGGAGCGGGGTAGGGCACATTCACGCTGTAGCGGTTTGGTTCAGGTATACCTGGAGGCTTTCATGACCGCCGACAATGAGCGACTCGATGGTCGAGGTCCATTGCCCCTGGGGATCAGGCTCGCGTGTGTCGAAGGTCGCAGACCACAGAATCACGGTTTTCTGTTCGCCGGTCAGCGGAATCAGTCGCACGGTCAACACGTAGTTGTCGACGGGCAGTGGTGCTTCAACGAAGCGGTAGGAGAACTGCAGATTCACCGCGTCTACCGACAACAACTGCTCGCGCAGAATGGCGCCGTCCTGCAACGTCAGCCGACGGATGCAGCCAACCAGTCCGTCAGGCTGACCGTCTTCGATGACGCTCTGCGGGATCGCCGGGTGCCACTGGCTGATCTTGCCGAAGCGCTTGAGTACATCCCAAACGCGCTCGGCGCCGCCGTCTACAACGGCGTTGTATTCAACTTTTGCCATGATTCATCACCTTAAGAAACAGCATTGCGTTCAGGCCGCTCGGGTCAGCCTTCGAACTGGTGATAAACCTTGGCGATCACCTTCCAGGTGCCGTCGATTTTGATCAGTGTCAGGTAATCGTTGTAGTCGGCACCGATCGCGTCCTTTTCCATATCCACCCTTACCACGGCGGTGGTTGGGGTGATCGCCAGCACGTCCAGGCGGGTACTGATATCCGGGGCCGTGCCATTGGTACGGACGAAGTCGAACAGGTTGCTGATCGGGCCGCCCAACAGTTTGCCGTTGGTGAAGCCGTACATCACTGCTTCCTTGTGGAAGGCCTGCTCCAGCACTTCCGGGCTGCCGGCACGCAGGCCGTCAGCGTATTGCTGGGCCACGGCGACAACGGCGTTGTAGTCCTGGGTGGGTACAGCTTTGATGTTTTTGCTCATGGTCAAACGCCTTCGCATGGTTTTGGCGCCAATAGGGCGCGGTTCAAACGGCTGGGTTAAGGAGCAACGTGGGTGTGGTAGATCTTGCTGATGACGGTCCACTTTCCGTCAACCTTCAGCAGGTTGAAGAAATCGGTGAAGCAGAAGCCGGAGATGTCATTGGTATCGATACGTGCGCTGGCAGCGGTGCCTACGATATCGACGTTGACGATGGCGCCTTTGGCTTCCGGTGAGGGACGGAAGGCGCTGTCGATGATGTCGAACAGACCCTGGATCGGGCCTCCGGTCAGCTTGCCTTCGCCATCTACACCAAAGATGGTGGCCTGCTCGCTGAAGGCAGGTTTCATGAGGCTGCTTTTGGCCTGCTTGCCACCTTCGTTGTAGTGGTTCAGCACCGTGACGATGGCGTTGTAGTCTTCGACGTAAGTTGGGTTGCTCATGGTGTAACTCCTAGTTTGAAGAGGGTGGAAGAAGGGCTTGGTTGATCGCTTTGCGTGCATAACCAGCGATGGTCAGTAAGGCGATCAATGCAACGACCAGACCCGTCCAAGTCATCATTTGAGTCGATCGATGGGTCGTTACCTCGCCACTGATTATCTGTGCGACATCAGCCGCCAGAGAGCCCAGGTACGCATACAGAAATGTTCCAGGAAGCAGGCCGATCCAAGTCGCCAGCAGGAAATCTCGACGGGCGATTCGGCTGGCTCCGAGTCCGTAGCTCAGCGGAGCGAACGGCACGATGGACGCCAGGCGCAAGAGGAAAACAATTCGAAAACCTCCTGACTCGATTGCGTGGTCGACCGCCGCTGATGTGGGGCTGTTCGCCAGGCGTCGTTTGACCCAAGGGCGCAGAAGCGATCTGCCCAAGGCAAACGCGACCGCTGCAGAGAGCAAGCCAGCGGGCGAGATGAGCAGCGTTCCGCCCATCGGGCCGTACAAAAAACCTGCGAGCGCCGTGAGCATCGAGGCGGGTACGAAGGCTACAGTGCCCACCACAAATATCGCGGCATACAGCGCAGTCCCGACGACTCCGAGCGAGCGAATAATCTCGGTCCACTGCACGACGCTGTGTACGGCCAGGTCTATCACGTTGCCTATCCGACTCATTCAGTTTGTGGGAATGCTTCCCGTCCAGCGCATCACTGAAAGCCATTTAATTAGCGATCGCTACATATTGCGTGCATTCTATAGTGACCACTACAGTTGGTGTCAAGACATTACTTTCGGTGTTGGTGAGCGCAATAATATTGCGCTGCAACTGATCCTGCCGATTCAGCCTGATTGCCCGGTTAGGTAGGAGAAAAACCCTTGCTCTGGTGCGGTTTAACCGCTCGTCCGTTCGCGTTTTAAATCGACAAAAAACAAGTCGATACACCAAGTGCTCTTTCACTGGCGTAATAAAAAATACTTATAAATCAGTGGCTAAATCACAAAGTGCAGGTCTCGCTTCCCGCTCCAAGCATTAAAAAGCCACTCAAGTGAGTGGCTTTTTTTGCCTGTGATTTAGGGAGTGGACGCTTCGGTGTCTTTTTTATGTGGGGTCAATGTTAGCGACGTGCTGAGTACCCGCAGCTTCATCCCGTCTCTGTCTTACCAGCGTCGACGCTTGTATGGAGCCGCCGCTGTTGAGCAATGCGTTGCAATGGCCGAGCGACTGCGCCAACTCGGCGAATGTGCGCTTGGAGGCATTCAAAGAGGGAATGCGCTTTACTTTGGAACCCTGGTTTCCCGGTTGAGGCTCAGTGCAACGAATTCGTCCTTCCGGTTGATGGGCACCAGAACAGGTCGCATGGGTGGGTCAAAGCTGCGCGTGAGGTGAGCCAATAAGCGGGGATAACGATACCCGCGGACTGATGTACTCGACGGGGGCACGCCAGGGCGTGCGACAACGACCCTAACTACCGATGTCACTCAGTGGCAAACCGCTGCCTTTTTATCCGGTACATATCACCGTCTGCATGGCTAAGCAGCGTATCGGCGTCCTCTCCGTCCGCCGGATAGCACGCCACGCCGACACTGCAGGACGGCATTTGTACCCCGTCAAATTCAGCGCTCAACGGCTCGGCCATGACCGCGAGGATTTGCGCCACCCTCTCCGCGATAGCGTCCTTCGACGGCACATCGGTCAGCAGTACGGTGAATTCATCACCGCCCATCCGTGCCACCAAGTCACTCTCGCGTACGCAACGTTCCAACCGTCGAGCAATCACACACAGCACGCGATCGCCCATGGCATGGCCATGCACATCGTTGATGCCCTTGAAGTCATTGATATCCAGAAACAGCAGCGCCAGGGTGCTGTTGTGAGTCTGTGCGGCGTGCAGGGCCTGGTTCAGTTGATCATTGAACAACGACCGGTTGGTCAGCGCTGTCAGTGGGTCATGATGGGCGAGGAAGCGTAGTTCCTCTTCGGCTTTGGTAAGGGCTGTCACGTCCCTGGCGACCCCGATCCGTGCGCCCACCTCCTTGGACCAGAAAGCTGCCCACAGGATGTGCACGATACTGCCGTCCTTGCGGATATAGCGGTTGCGGAAGTCGACATGGGGTTTGCCATTCATCACCCGGACAATCGAGGCCCGCGTGCGTGGCAGGTCTTCAGGGTGCATGTAATGGGTGATCAGAGTGCCGGTCAGTTCTTCTGCACGGTAGCCGAGCAATGCCTCGCAGGCATCGCTCACAAACACAATCTGGTTTTCACTGTCGACGACAAACACCGTATCCAGCATCAGGTGGATAAGTTTGGGATAGAGAGCTTGCAGGTCTACGGGCATGATGCATCGGGTATCCGGTTCATATCTGCCGATCATAGCCCGATCATGAAGGGCGGCGGCGAGCAATTCTGCTAATTTTCAGTGCCCTCTGCGGCTTTTCATCTCACACGGTCATTGCCTTGCGGCACACATCCAAAATTTCATCCGCCAATGGCGAGTCATCGGGACAGGCCCGGGATAACACCACGGCGCCGACCGCATGGGCGAATCGGTTGATCATCTGTTCCCGAGCGTCCTTATCCAGCTCGGCAGCGTCCTGCTGAAGGGCGGCCAATGCGTTTTCAATGCCTTCGGCGAACGTTGCCTTTACCGTTTGCGATTGACGCGCCGCGTCCCCGCACAGGGCCGACATCGTGCAACCCTGGCCGGGGGCATCACGGTGCTCTCTGGATACGTAGCGATTGAAGAACTCATCGGCGCCCAGCCCGGCGCTGTTGGTCAGCGATTGGGACAGCCCGTTTGCGGCGGCTTCAGCCATTAAGTCGGCTTTGGACCCGAAATGCTTGTAGAACCCGCCATGGGTGAACCCGGCTTCTGCCATGAGGTCTGCCACGCCGACACCGTCATAGCCGCGCTCACGGAACAATCTGGAGGCCGTTTCGACGATGTGCGCGCGGTTTAACTGCACTTGTGCCTTGCTGACCCTCATACCTTTACCCTCGCTGGTGACGACTGTTTTCGGTGCTCACTATACATTGATGTCAATCAACATCAAAACCATTGACGGATAAGATTATGATCGACATCATAAGTCCCGCCACACTCAATCATCGTTAATCCAGAGAGCACAGTCATGACGAACGCTTCTTCTATCCTGATTACCGGCGCGTCCAGCGGCATTGGCGCCACCTATGCCGATCGCTTCGCCCAGCGCGGCCACAACCTGATACTGGTCGCCCGCGACAAGGCGCGGCTGGAAGCGCTGGCGGCGCGCTTGCGCCAGGAGCACGGTGTTGATGTCGACGTGCTACAGGCCGACCTTACCCAGGAGGCGGACTTGGCTGTGGTCGAAGCGCGCCTGCGCGATGACACGCGCATCGGTGTGCTGATCAACAACGCCGGCGCGGCCCAGACGGGAGATTTCCTGGCGCAGACGGGCGAGAGCATTGAGCAACTGATCGCGCTGAACGTCACCTCGCTGACGCGACTCGCTCGCGCAGTCGCACCGAGGTTGGTGCAGGCCGGCGAGGGGGCAATCGTGAATATTGGCTCGGTGGTTGGTCTGGCGCCGGAGTTGGGAATGACTCTGTATGGCGCGACTAAAGCGTTCGTGCAATTCCTTTCCCAGGGCATGAGCATGGAGCTCTCTGGCAAAGGCGTTTATGTGCAAGCGGTGTTGCCGGCAGCCACCCGTACGGAAATCTGGGAGCGCTCGGGCATCGACATCAACACGCTGCCAGAGGTCATGGATGTGGGTGAACTGGTGGATGCCGCACTGGTCGGTTTTGACCGGCGTGAACTCGTGACCATCCCGCCACTGCATGACGCCGCGCGCTGGGACGGTCTTCAGTCCGCGCGTCAGGGCTTGTTGTCGGAGCTGCGTCAGGCTCGCGCTGCTGAGCGCTATCGCCCACAGTAACGGGTGCGTGTTTGAGTCCACGGCGCAGGCTTTGGCCTATGGGGACGCGGGGCGGGCTAAAGGGAAGGTTGTCGTACAACTGAATGCGCTATGATGGGCATTCATTCGCCAACCGAGATACCTGTTCTTGATGGACAACCCGAACGTCCAGCCCACCGTTCGCCGCCGGCACCGCAGTCTGGCTGAAGAATTGGTCACCGAGCTTTCCCGGCGCATTTGCAGCGGGGAGCTCCCGCGAGCAACCAAGCTGCCTACCGAATCTGAAGTGATGGCCGAGCACGGTGTGAGTCGCACCGTGGTGCGCGAGGCCATTTCGCGTCTGCAAGCGTCTGGCCTGGTGGAAACGCGGCACGGCGTCGGCACGTTTGTGAAGGATATTCCCAGCCCCAGCGGATTTCGAATTGACCCTGACACCATCGTCACCTTGCAGGACGTGCTGGCAGTGCTGGAGTTGCGCATCTGTCTGGAAGTAGAAGCTGCCGGTCTGGCCTGCCTGGGTCGCACCGACCAGCAATTGCAGGTGATGCGCGACTCGCTGGACGCGCTGAATTCGCGGGCGGTGAGTGCCGACTACGCGGTATCGGCGGACTTCCAGTTTCACCAGCAGATCGCGCTGGCCACCGGCAATCGCTACTTCACCGACATCATGTTGCACCTGGGGGTCAACATCCTGCCGCGTACGCGCCTGCACTCAAAACGCTTGGCCAACGCCAACAAGGAACCTTACCTGGAGCGCCTGAGCCGCGAGCACGAGGATATCTACAAAGCCATCCTGCGCCGTGACGCAGACGCCGCTCGCGCCGCGATGCGCCTGCACTTGTCCAACAGTCGCGAGCGTATGCGCCGGGCCTATGAAGCCGCCGCCGCTGAATTGTCGAACGGCCCCGCTGCGGTGAACGCGCCGCCCTGAAGTCGGCCACCGGGCTCATCCGCCGACGGTTGCGGTTGCTGCTCGACCTTGGCGCGAAAGGGTTCCGAGCTGTCCTGCGGCGCAAAGCCCAGGTGCTCGGCGTGCCGATTGCTCCACCAGCGCTCCTTATTGTCCGAAACGCCATACACCACACTGTGCCCCACATCCTTGGCCAGCAGGGCGCGGGCCACCAGGTGATCGAGGTCCGCGTAACTCAGCCAGGTGTGCAGCATCCGCCGGTTGCGCGGTTCGGGGAATGACGAGCCGATGCGCAAGCTCACGGTTTCAATCCCGTATCGATGAAAGTAGAACGCCGCCAGGTCTTCGCCGTACGCCTTGGAAAGCGCGTAGTAACCATCCGGGCGGCGCTGTGCGTGCACATCCAGTTCAACGTCTTGAGGGTAAAAACCGGTGACGTGATTGGAGCTGGCGAACACAACCCGTTTGACGCCCTGTTGTCGCGCCGCCTCGTAAATGTGGAAGGTGCCGCGAATATTGGCGTCGAGAATTTCTTCGAACGGCCGCTCCACTGAAATCCCGCCCAAATGCACGATCGCGTCAACGCCGTCGACCAGCGCCGCCACGGCAGCCTTGTCGGCCAGGTTGCACTGGATCACTTCGTCGTGTTCACCCGCGCTGGGCGCCATCGCGCTGATGTCCGAGGCGCGCACGATGTGGGCATGGGCCTGCAAGGTTTCCCGCAGGATCTGCCCCAGGCCGCCGGCGGCGCCGGTGAGCAAAATGCGGGTGAAGGGTTTGGGTTGTGTGGTCATGGTCAGGTCTTCCATTGAGCGCTGAATGCAAAGCGATTGCCTGGCGAGCGATGCGCGTTCGCCAGGCAAGTCGCGGGGAGGGGGCTTTACATGAAGTTGTATTGAACGCCCAAGCGCCACCGCGCCTGACGGTCTTCTGAGGTGGAGTTGACCTTCACATCACCAATCTCCATGAACGGGGCCCATTCCTTGGTGAGCTTGTATTTGACGATCAGGTTCTGTTCGTAATCGCTCTTCTTGTTGTCGTAGCGGATGTAGTCAGTCTTGAAATAGATGAACTGATATTCGTACGCCCACTTACTGGCCGGTGTGTAGCCGAGCCAGCCCTCGAAACGATGGGTGGTCTGGTCATCCTTGATGTGATCGGGCAAATCCTCGTTGACCTGATCGCGGTCCAGCTTCTTGGTGTCCAGGCGATAGCGCGTGGCGGCGTAGAAGGCGTCGTTGATCTTGTAGTTGTACTTGAGGCCCAGCTTGTAGGTGGTCGAGTCCTTCGAGCTGTCCATCTGGAACGCGGGGGTCAACGTCGATTGCGGGCTGAGCTTGTAGTTGTAGCTGACGGTGAACTCATGCCCGTTGTTGACCATGTTGTCGTACGCGACATCTTCACGGTCCCCGGCTGTGCGGTATTTCATCTCCGCTTCAAATCCCAGGCCACTGTCCAGACGGTAGTTGAGCTTGATTCGATCAGCGTGGGCGCTGTCTTCCTCGGTGAACTGGTGGCGGTAGTTGATGCTGGCAGAGTCAGCGCTGACGTAGAGCGGCAGGCTGAAGGTCAGGGCAGTAACGAGCGTGCGTAGGGTGGTGTTCATACGGTCTTCTTTTTTGTTTTTGTTAGGGTCGTTTGACGGTTGCTACGGCAATACGTTGTTGCGTGTGGCTCTCATCTAAGGTGCCGATATACGTTATCGTACGACAAGATGACTCGTCTACCGCCCATCGATCGTTTTGAAACACTTTGAAACATATGTCCCCGGCGAATAGGGCTTTAAAGCAATCTTCGTTATTCCTTAGTTGTCTTTAAAAATAGGGGTTTTACGGCGTTTTACGTGAAAAGCAGTGGATGGCGGGGCAGTTTATTGGGTCTTTTCAAGCGTTGTACGATGACCTATGATCGGTCGCAACAGACGACATTCCTGTCTCAAATCCAATAAGAAGGCTTAAGACGTCCATGAGAATCACAGCAGTCAACGTCCAGGTATTTTCCTACCCGACCCGCCGCGCAGTGGACAGCGCCGGCCATGCTCACCCCGGTGATGTCACCCAGGCGCAGATGGCTTTGCTGCGCATCCAGACTGAAGACGGCCATGAGGGTTTTGCATTCGGCGCCCCTGAATTGATCCGCCCTTATGTGTTGGATGGGTTTGTGCGCAAAGTGCTGGTGGGGCAGAACGCCTTTGATCGCGAAAAGATCTGGCAAGACCTCGCCCATTGGCAGCGTGGCAGTGCCAGCCAACTGACCGACCGCGCCTTGGCCTTGGTTGAGCAGGCTCTGTGGGATTGGGCAGGACGCAAACTCGGCGTGCCAGTGCACAAGTTGATCGGTGGTTTCCGCGACAAGGTGCCGGCCTACGGCTCGACCATGTGTGGCGACGAACTGCCCGGCGGCCTCGCAACCCCCGAAGACTACGGCCGCTTTGCCGAGACCCTGGTGCAGCGTGGCTACAAGGCAATCAAGCTGCACACCTGGATGCCGCCGGTGTCCTTCGCGCCAAGCCCGCGCATCGACGTCAAGGCTTGCGCTGCTGTGCGTGAGGCGGTGGGCCCGGACATCGCGTTGATGCTCGACGGTTACCACTGGTACAGCCGCACCGAGGCGCTGTACATCGGTCGCGAGCTGGAGAAACTCGACTTCGCCTGGTTCGAAGAACCGATGATGGAGGAGTCAGCCGAGTCCTATGCCTGGCTCGCGGGGCAACTGGATATTCCGGTGCTCGGCCCGGAAACCCTGTCCGGCAAACACCTCGCCCGCGCCAGTTGGGTCAAGCACGATGTGTGCGATATCTTGCGTGCCGGTGTCGCGGGCGTCGGTGGTATTGCGCCGTGCCTGAAGGTCGCGCACCTGGCCGAATCGTTTGGCATGGACTGCGAAATTCACGGCAACGGCGCCGCTAACCTGGCGGTGGTCGGTGCGATCAAGAACTGCACCTGGTACGAGCGTGGCCTGCTCCACCCGTACCTGGATTACGACGAAGTACCGGCCTACCTCAATCGCTTGGTGGACCCGATGGACAACGACGGTTTTGTGCACCTGTCCGACTTGCCGGGCCTGGGCGAAGACATCGATTTCAACTACATCGAGACCAATACGCTTAAAAGCTTCTGACGTTTACACGGTCAGTCCGGCATGCGTCGGGCTGATCAAGAGCCCTATAAATATAAAAAAGGCACTCTTGTTATGAGCATTTTCCCTTCGCTGTGGGCGCGGGTGTTCGTCGCCGCGCTGGCCGTTACCGCCGTACCGGCAAGCTTTGCCAAAACGCCGGCCGATCAACTGATCGTCGGCATGAGCATGATCAACCTGTTGTCCCTCGACCCAGCTGCCGCCACGGGTCTGGATGTGTCGGAAATCAACGCCAACCTGTATGACATGTTGCTGGTGCAGGACGTCGCCCAACCAGACCGACTGGTGCCAGCGCTGGCCGAGCGCTGGCAGGTCAGTGAGGACCGCAAGACCCTGACCTTTAACCTGCGCACCGGGGTGAAGTTCCAGTCCGGCAATGACTTGAGCGCCGAAGACGTTGCCTGGTCGCTGCACCGGGTGCTCAAGCTCAACCTCGCACTCGCTTCCACCTGGAAGGCCTACGGCTTCACCGCCGAAAACGTCGAGCGCTACATGCGCGCCACGGACCCCACCACTTTCGTGATCGAACTGCCAAGGCCGACCGACCCGCTGCTGGTGCTCAACACCCTGGCGACCTCGCCCAGTGCGTTCATCCTCGACCGCAAAAAAGTCCTCGAACACCAGAAGGGCAGTGACATGGGCGCCGCCTGGCTGGTGACTCACGCGGCCGGCAGTGGCGCATTCGTGCTCAATGACTGGCGTGCCAACGACGTGATCCTGATGACGCGCTTCGATGGTTACTGGGGCGGCCCGGCCAAGCTCAAGCGCATCGTGATGCGCAACATGACCGAGTCGCAGTCATTGCGACTGATGATCGAGCGCGGTGACCTGGATATCGCCAAAGGCATGTCCGCGCCGGACATCGAAGCCCTGCAGAAAAGCGACAAAGTACGCACCCAGACCCTGCAACGCGGCACCTTGTATTACGTGGCCCTGAGTGTGAAGCAGCCAATGTTCGCCGACGCCCGTGTGCGCAAGGCCGTGCGCTCGCTGATCGATTACCAGGGGATCAACCAGACGGTCATGCCCCATTACGGCGTGATCAACCAGCGGCCGCTGCCATTGGGCCTGGCCGCGCGCCTGCCGGACCCGGGCTACAAGCTCAACGTCGAGCAGGCCAAAGCCTTACTGGCTGAAGCCGGTTACCCGAACGGCTTCAAGACCACCATCCGCGTGCTGGCCGAACCGCCGTTTATCAACATCGCCTCCAACCTGCAATCGACCCTGGCCCAGGCCGGCATCGAAGCCAGCATCATCACCGGCACCGGTAACCAGATCTACGGCGCCATGCGCGAGCGCACGTTCGACATCATCGTCGGTCGCGGCGGTGGCGGGGCGGAGCGTCACCCCCATTCCAGCCTGCGCACCCTGGTGTACAACCCGGATAACCGCGATGAAGCCAAGCTCACCAACTTCCAGGGCTGGCGCACGTCGTTCTACAGCCCTGAGTTGAACCAGTTGATTGAGAGCGCGGAAGTCGAGCCGGATGCCGGTAAGCAACTGACTCAGTACCGCGAGATTCAGGAGCAGGTCGATCAACAGGTCGGAGCCATTTTGCCGGTCTCGCAGATGACCGACACCGTGGTGGTGTACACCGACGTGGCCGACTTCCAGGGCCATACCGCTGCGACCACGCGCTACAAAGACGTCTACAAAAAGCGCTGATCGATTTACCAGGAGCTCACTATGTTTGTTATGACTGCCTCTGTCATGGGCGCTCGCGCTTCCAATACCCTGCGGCGCGCCAGCACCGTGTTGGTGACGTTGCTCGGCCTGTTGGCGCTGACCTTTATCATCGGCCGGGTCATGCCGCTTGACCCCGTGCTGGCGGTAGTCGGGCCGGATGCCGACAGCTCCACCTACGACCAGGTGTACCGGTCGATGGGCCTGGACAAGCCGATCTGGACCCAATTCGGCCTTTACCTCAATGACCTGCTCCACGGTGATTTCGGCAACGCGTTGCTGACGGGTCACCCGGTGCTGGATGACATCCTGCGCGTGTTCCCGGCGACCATCGAACTGGCCACTCTGGCGATTCTGTTCGGCGTGTTGATCGGCTTGCCGCTGGGCGTGTGTGCGGCGAGCAACCAAGGGCGGCTCGGCGATCATGTGGCGCGGGTAATCACCTTGTTCGGTTACTCCACGCCGATTTTCTGGCTGGGCATGATGGGCCTGCTCGTGTTCTACGCCTGGCTCGGCTGGGCGGGCGGCGCGGGGCGCATCGACCTGGCCTACGACGGCATGGTGCCCGAAGTCACCGGCCTGTTGCTGATCGACACATCGCTCGCCCGCGACTGGGAAGCCTTCGCCAGCGCCCTGCGGCATATCGTGTTGCCGGCGCTGATTTTGGGCCTGAACTCGGTGGCGTACATCAGCCGCATGACCCGCAGCTTCATGCTTGAGCAGTTGTCCCAGGAGTACATCATCACCGCGCGGGTCAAGGGTTTGTCCCGTCGCCAAGTGGTGTGGGGGCATGCGTTTCGCAACATCCTCGTGCAGTTGCTCACCGTCGTTGCACTGGCCTATGGCTCGCTGCTGGAAGGCGCAGTGCTGATCGAAACCGTATTCGCCTGGCCGGGGTTCGGCCAATACCTCACCAGCAGCCTGATGCTTGGCGACATGAATGCGGTGATGGGCTGCGTGCTGGTGATCGGCTTGATTTTTGTCGCGCTCAACCTGATCAGCGATGCCTTGTACAAGGTGTTTGATCCGCGCACCCGTTAATGCGTCGCGCAGTACCGATAAAACTATAAGAAGAAGGAATTTTTCATGACATTTTCGAAACTGCACCTTGGCCTGCTGACCGCTGTGCTCGCGCTTGGCCCGATGACCCTGGCCAACGCCAAGACCCCGGCCGATCAACTGATCGTCGGCATGAGCATGGTCAACCTGTTTTCCATCGACCCGGCCAACGCGCCCGGCCTGGATGCGTCCGGCGTCAACGCCAATCTTTACGACACACTGATCAAGCGTGACCAGGGTAACCCGGAAAAACACCTGCCACAGTTGGCCGAACGTTGGGACATCAGCGAGGACGGCAAGCAGGTAACGTTTCATCTGCGCCAGGACGTGAAATTCCATTCGGGCAACCCGCTGACCGCCGAAGACGTGGCGTGGTCGCTGTACCGCGTGATGAAGCTCAACTTCGGCCTGGCCACCACCTGGAAGGCCTACGGCTACAGCGTTGAGAATATCCAATCGCTGATCCGCGCCACGGACGCCCACACCCTGGTCATCGACCTGCCGCAGACCATGGACCCGCTGCTGCTGGTGGACTCTCTGGCGATCTCCCCGAGCGCTGTGGTAGTGGACCGCAAGACCGCCCTGGCCCATGAAAAAAACGGCGACCTCGGCGCCGGTTGGCTGGTCACGAACGAGGCGGGCAGTGGCCCCTTCGTGCTGACCAAATGGAGCGCCAACGATTCCCTGTTACTGACCCGTTTCGACGGCTACTGGGGCGGCGCGGCGAAGCTTAAGCGCGTGGTGGTGCGGCACATGACCGAATCCCAGTCCCTGCGCTTGATGCTCGAACGCGGTGACCTCGACCTGGCCTACGGCATGGCCGCGCCGGACATTCGCGCCATCGACGGCTCGGACAAGATCCAAGTGCAGTCGCTGCCGCGCGGCACCATGTACTACGTCGCCATGAGCATGAAACAACCGGAATTCGCCAAGCCCAAGGTGCGTGAAGCGGTGCGCAACCTGATCGACTACAAGGGCCTGGACCAACAAGTGATGCCGTATTACGGAACGCTCAACCAGCAGCCGATGCAACTGGGTCTGGAAGCACGCCTGCCGGATCCGGGCTATCACATGGACGTGGCCAAGGCGAAAGCCCTGCTGACTGAGGCGGGTTACCCCGAGGGGTTCAACACCACCATCCGCACGCTGTCGGAACCGCCGTTCATTGATATCGCTGCGCGCCTGCAAGCGACCCTGGCCGAAGGCGGGATCAAGGCCAGCATCGTCACCGGCACGGGTAACCAGGTGTACGGCGCGATGCGCGCGCGCAATTTCGAGATCATCGTGGCCAGGGGCGCCGAGCGTTACCCGCACCCGTATTTCAGCCTGCGCACCTTTGCCTACAACCCCAACAACAGCGACGACGCCGGCCTACCGAACTTCCAGGGCTGGCGCGCCTCGTTCTTCAGCCCGCAGATCAACAGCCTGATCGACCAGGCCGGCGTGACGCGTGATTCGGCGCAGCGGGTCAGCCTGTATCACCAGGCGCAAACCTTCTACGACCAGCAAGTGGGGCCGATCCTGATGATTTCGCAGATGACCGACACCGTGGTCAGCGCTGCCGACGTCAAGGGCTTCACCGGTGACGATGCTGAGGCCACCCGTTACCTGGGTGTCTACAAGCAGCGTTGAGTGCTTCCAGAATTCACACAGAGAAGATGCTTATGAATGCCAATCTGTCTTCCATCGAATCGGCGACGAAGCGCCCGGTGGACCGCTCGCCAGGCTCCAGCTTTGATGCCTTTTGCAAGAGTGGCCTGCGGGTGCTGCGTCACCTGCTGCGTAACCCTATGACCCTGGCGGGCCTGCTGGTGGCGCTGCTGTTGGTGGTGGTCGCGGCCTTTGCACCGTGGATCGCTACCCATGATCCGGTGGTGCAGAACCTCGCCGGCGCGTTGCAGGCACCGGGTTCGGCGCATTGGTTCGGCACCGATGAATATGGCCGGGATATTTTCAGCCGGCTGGTCTACGGCTCGCGGATCACGCTGTACATCATCGCCCTGGTCACAGTGATCGTCGGGCCTATCGGGCTGTTTATCGGCACCGTGTCGGGCTACTTCGGCGGTGCGGTCGATACCGTGTTCATGCGCCTGACCGATATCTTCATCTCCTTCCCCAGCCTGGTCCTGGCACTGGCGTTTATCGCGGCCCTCGGCCCTGGCCTGGAGCACGCGGTGGTGGCGATTGCATTGACCTCCTGGCCGCCGATTGCGCGGCTGGCGCGGGCCGAAACCTTGTCCCTGCGCAACGCTGATTTCGTCGTCGCAGTGGAGCTGCAAGGCGCGTCGCCGGCGCGGATTATCCTGCGCCATATCGTGCCGATGTGCCTGTCCTCGGTGATCATCCGCCTGACCATGAACATGGCCGGGATCATCCTCACCGCTGCCGCTTTGGGCTTTCTCGGCCTGGGTGCCCAGGCGCCGCTGCCGGAGTGGGGCGCCATGATTTCGACCGGCCGCCGCTACATGCTCGAATGCTGGTGGCTGGTGGCGGTTCCAGGGGCAGCGATCATGCTGGTCAGTCTGGCCTTCAACCTGTTGGGCGATGGCCTGCGGGACATCCTTGATCCACGCAGCGAATAATCGGAGGAACACCTGATGTCCGCCATCAAACTGAATGTCGAAGGGCTTAACGTGCGCTTCGTCAGTGGCCAGAAAGAAACCCACGCCGTGCGCGATGTGTCCTTTACCTTGGGCCGGGAAAAACTCGCGATTGTCGGTGAGTCCGGCTCCGGCAAATCCACCGTGGGCCGCAGCCTGCTGAAGCTGCATCCGCCCAGCGCCAAAATCACCGCCAAGGCCATGGCGTTTGGCGAGGTCGACCTGTTGTCGGCCAGTGAAAAAGCCATGCAGAAGATCCGCGGCCAGCGCATCTCGATGATCATGCAAGACCCCAAGTACTCGCTGAACCCGGTGGTCAAGGTCGGCGATCAGATCGCCGAAGCCTACCTGGCCCACCACAAGGCCAGCCGCAGCGATGCGCGAGAGCGCGTGTTGCAAATGCTGGAGCAGGTGCATATCCGCGACCCGCAGCGCGTCTATAACCTGTATCCCCATGAAGTCTCCGGCGGCATGGGGCAGCGCATCATGATCGCGATGATGGTGATCACCCGTCCGGAAGTGATCATCGCCGACGAGCCCACCTCGGCGCTGGATGTCTCGGTGCGCCAGCAAGTGCTCAACGTGCTGGAAGAGTTGGTGGACCAGCAGCAGATGGGGCTGATCTTCGTCAGTCACGACCTCAACCTGGTGCGCAACTACTGCGACCGCGTGCTGGTGATGTACGCCGGGCGCGTCGTCGAATCCCTTGCCGCCTGCGACCTGCAGTACGCCGAACATCCCTATACCCGTGGCTTGCTGGCCGCGCTGCCGAGCATGGACAACCGCCGCGTGCACCTGCCGGTGCTCAAGCGCGATCCTCTCTGGCTGACTCAATAAGGAACCTGACCATGCCCATGATCCAAGCGCACGCCTTGAACCTGAGCTTCGGCACAGGCGCTGCCATCAACCAAGTGCTGCACGATGTGAGCCTGAGTGTCGCCGACGGTGAATCGTTCGGTCTGGTGGGGGAGTCCGGCTCGGGCAAGACCACCGTGCTGCGCTGCCTGGCCGGGCAATACCGGCATTGGAGCGGCGAGCTGAGCATTGCCGGCGCGCCGCTGCAGCACAAGATTCCCAAGGAGCATTTTCGCAAAGTGCAGATGGTCTTCCAGGACCCCTACGGCTCCCTGCATCCCCGGCACACCATCGACACGGCGTTGCGCGAGCCGCTGATTATCCATGGGGTAGGGGACAAGGACGACCGCATCAACGAGATCCTGCTCAAGGTCGGCCTGAACGACAGTTTTCGCTTTCGCTATCCGCACCAGCTCTCCGGCGGCCAGCGCCAGCGTGTGGCGATCGCGCGCGCTTTGATTCTGGAGCCGCGGGTACTGCTGCTGGATGAGCCGACCTCGGCGCTGGATGTCTCGGTCCAGGCCGAGATCCTCAACCTGCTGGCGGACCTGCGCCAGCGCGAGAAACTCACCTACCTACTGGTCACCCATGACCTGGGTGTAGTCACTCACTTGTGCGATCGGGTGGCGGTGATGCAGCACGGCAAGATCGTGGAATTGCTCGACTGCCAGGCCCTGAGCCAGGATCAAGCGGCGCACGATTACACGCGCATGCTGGTGCAGGCCAGCCGCGACTTCAGTCAGGAGTCTGAGCGGCGGCGTGTGGGATAAACGCTTAGTCATCGTACAACATGGCTTTTCTCGATTGATGTGATTTTTCAGATAAGTGTCTATTTCATGGGGTTAAATGGCAATTTTCTCAAGGTGGGCACTTATAGGGTAGCTTTACTATTTTTGTAGTTGTACGATGACTTACCTCTTAAGGTATTCCATCCAAATTTCGAACAAAGGTTTGTGAACATGACGCCACAAGAACTAAAAACAGTCCTGTCTTCCGGCTTGCTCTCCTTCCCGGTTACCGACTTTGATGCCGCTGGCGACTTCCGCGCCGACACCTACGCACGCCGCCTGGAATGGCTGGCACCTTACGGCGCCAGTGCGCTGTTCGCGGCAGGGGGGACCGGGGAGTTCTTCTCTCTGGAGCCCAAGGAGTACACGCAGATCATCAAGACCGCCGTGGACACTTGCAAAGGCCAGGTGCCGATCCTCGCCGGTGCCGGTGGCCCTACGCGCCAAGCGATTGCCTACGCCCAAGAAGCTGAGCGCCTGGGCGCTGCCGGCATCTTGCTGATGCCTCATTACCTCACCGAAGCCAGCCAGAAAGGGTTGGTGGCCCATGTTGAGCAGGTGTGCAACTCGGTGGATTTCGGTGTGGTGGTGTACAACCGCAACCTGTGCCGCCTCAACGCCGACAGCCTGGAACAATTGGCCGAGCGCTGCCCGAACCTGATTGGTTTCAAGGACGGCATTGGTGAAGTCGAATCCATGGTCAGCATCCGCCGTCGCCTGGGCGACCGCCTGACCTACCTCGGTGGTCTGCCGACTGCCGAAGTCTATGCCGCCGCCTACAAAGCCCTCGGCGTGCCGGTGTACTCCTCGGCGGTGTTCAACTTCATCCCGAAAACCGCGATGGACTTCTACCGCGCCGTGGCCGCCGACGACCACGCCACCGTAGGCCGTTTGATCGATGATTTCTTCCTGCCGTACCTGGCGATTCGTAACCGCTGTGAAGGCTATGGCGTGAGCATCGTCAAGGCCGGTGCTCGCCTGGTTGGCCACGACGCCGGCCCGGTACGCGCGCCACTGACCGATCTGCTGCCCGATGAAGTGGAACAACTGGCGGTGCTGATCAAGTCCCTCGGCGCTCAATAAAACGTTGGTCGGCGGCGCCCTGATGGCGCCGCTGTCCGGTCTGCCTGCAAGGAGTCCACCATGCCCCATTGCATCATCGACTGCCCCGCGACCTTGGCCCAGCGCGTCGGCGAACAACGTCTGCTCGCCACCGTGCATGACGCCCTCGACGGGTTCGGCGTGTTCAAACCCGGCGACATTAAAGTGCGCCTCAACGGCTTCACCCATTATCGCTGCGGTACCACTCAAGACGACTTCGTGCACGTGGCCCTGTATCTCTTCGCCGGGCGCACGGCCGAACAACAACGCAGCCTCGCCTCGGCGACACTCGCCGCCCTGGTTGAACTGCTGCCACAGGTCGAAGCACTGTCCATGGACGTGCGCGAAATGCCCCGCGAAAGCTTCATCAACCGCAGCCAATACCTCGAAGAGTCCGGGCGACCGATGTAGCCCTCAACGTTAATACCGGCAAAAACAAGGAGAACAACATGCCGTATCAACCCTCGCAAAAATCCTCAGCGCGTTGCGCACTGGCCTTCATCGCCCTGGGTTGCAGCTCGCTGTCCTGGGCGCTGCAGGCACCGTCGAAAGTGCAAGTCCCGACCCTGGCTTATGACGACCAGCACATCATCCTGGTCTGGGAAAAACCCGCTGATCATGCCGGCATCAAGGATTACCGGGTGTACGCCAACGGCACCTTGCTGGGCAGTGCCAACGCCAACAACGATCAGGTGTCACCGGCCAAGCCCTACATCGACCAGTTTTACCGCCAGGACACGGCCAATTTCCACCATCGCATCGGCATTCACAGCTACACCGCCCAAGGCCTGAAGCCCGACACGGCCTACCGTTTCACCGTGCGTTCGGTGGATGGCAACGGCAAGGAGTCGGCAGACAGTGCCCCCGTGCAGCAACGCACCACGAAGGTCGCGGCCCTGTTTGACGTGAAAAAGTACGGCGCCAAGGGCGATGGCAATCAACTCGATACCCTGGCAATCCAGAGCGCCATTGATGCCTGCACCCCGGGCTGCAAAGTCCTGCTGCCCAAAGGCACCTACAAAAGCGGTGCGCTCTACCTCAAGAGCAACATGACCCTGGAGATCGCCGAAGGGGCGACCCTGCTCGGCTCAGAGCGCGCCGAAGATTACCCGTTGGCTGGTTACATCCAATACCCGTATTCCACCACCGTACGCCCGGCCTCGTTGATCAACGCGTTGCCCCGCGATCCGCGCCAGCATCAGTCATTTGAAAACATCCGCATCGTCGGCAAGGGCATCCTCGACGGCAATGGCTGGAAGCGCAACGCCGATGTCGTCGATGAGCGTGGCCAGGCACTGCCGTTTTACCTGCCCAGCGACAACACCCGCTATGCCCAGGACGGCCTGCTTGCCAAGGCCCAGGTGGAGCAAGCCGTCGCTCGCGGCATGAATGTGAAGGACGCGTATGGGCAAATGCGCTCCTCGCTGATCACCCTGCGTAACGTCAAGAACGTGTTCTACGGCGGCTTCACCGTGGTGAACCCGGCGTTCCACGGCATCATGAACCTGGAGACCGAAAACGTGGTGCTGGCCAACACCACCCACAAGACCTACGACGCCAACAACGGCGACGGCATCGAGTTTGCCAACAGCAAGGGCGCGATGGTCTTCAACAACTTCTTCGACACCGGCGACGACTGCGTCAACTTCGCCGCCGGCACCGGTGCGAATGCCGTGCACCAGCCGCCCCAGGAAGACGCGTGGATTTTCAACAACTACTTCCGCAAGGGCCACGGCATGGTGGTGGCCGGCAGTCATACCGGTGCGTGGATCCAGAACATCCTGGCTGAAGACAACGTCTCCGACGGCACTGATGCCGGGTTGCGTATGAAGAGCACCAACTTCATGGGCGGCGGCGCGCGCAACGTTATCTTCCGTGATTCGGCGATTCGCAACACGGTCAAGCAGGCGTTCATCTTCACCCTCGACTACAACGACCCGAACGCCAAACTCGATTATCAGCGCTCCACGATTGCCGGGCAGTTCAGGGACATCCGTGTGACTGACGTCAGTGTGGAAAATGCCCAGGGCGCGGCGATCGAGGTCAAGGGCGATGCCGCGCACAATGCCTATCATCAGGGGTTGGTGTTCGAGCGTGTGCGCTTCAGCGGCGCGGCCAAGGCGCGTATTGATGGGCTGAAAGATTCACGCTTCGAGCGTGTGGTGTTCAGTCAGACCGGTGGTGGCAATCCGTGGCAGGTGAATGGTAGCCAGGGACTGGTGTTCAAGGACGTGGAGCCGACGCCCTAAGCGTACGTAGCAACGTGGGCAACGGGGCCACTGCGTATCAAAAGCCAGAGCGCGGTGGCCTTGGCGCCGACCGGTTTCTTAAGTCGAACTCCGTCCAAATGTGGGAGGGGGCTTGCCCCCGATGGCAGTGTGTCAGTCACCGATGATTAGCTGACACTCACTCATCGGGGGCAAGCCCCCTCCCACATTTTGATTTCCGTAGATCAGATAGACCTCGCTTTGCTCAGGCTTTGGCGCGCGGGAGACGAAGAACGAAGCCCGGGCTGCATGCATGAGAAAGCTGCGTTAGCCGTCAGCGGCTGTGCTCAAAGATTGATATCATTGGGCCACTTATTTCGAGTGTTCCTTATGTTTCCTGGCCTTATCCGCGTGTTTGTCCTGGGTCTCATTTTGATGCTGTCGAGCCTGTCCGTCCTGGCGGCCAATACGCCGTGTTCAGGTCGTAAAGGAGGTATCGCCGGTTGTGACGGGGACGTATTCCTGTGCAACGACGGCTCCATAAGCGCCTCTAAAAAAAGTTGCACCGCCTACACGGGCAACCGCCTGGCACGCCCCGCCGTGCAGCCGCTGCAAGGTCGCTCGCAGAGTTGCAGCTGCGGTAGCGGTGCGTACTGTACTGGGCCACGGGGCGGAGTGTTTTGCCTTACGCCTTCCGGGCAGAAAAGTTACCGGCGCCACTAAACAACAGCGAAATGCGTAGCTGTGGCGCAAAAGGGGGACAAAATAGCGGCTTGCCATTCAATTTTCATAAAAGCGTAACAATGCTGATGCAGAGTTCCGGGAGCCCGTAATCACAAGGATTTCCCTGAATGAAACGTCTGATGAAGTCTGCTGCACTCGCCGTTGCGGTTTCTCTAAGTGCCACCTCGGTATTTGCCGCCGAAAACGTCCGTCTGACAGGTTCTGGCGCCAGTTTCCCAGCGCCGATCTATCTCACCTGGTTCAAGGATTTCAGCAAAAAGACCGATGGCGTCACGGTTGACTACCAATCCAAGGGGAGCGGGGCGGGTGTTCAGGACTTCCTGAACAAAACCGTGGACTTCGCCGCCAGTGACTCGGCCATGAAAGATGAAGACATTGCCAAGGTCGCTGAAGGCGTGCAGTTGCTGCCGATGACCGCGGGCGAAATCGTGCTGGCGTTCAACCTGCCAGGCAATCCTAAAGAGCTGAAGTTGCCACGCGATGTGTACTCCAACATCTTCCTGGGCAAGATCACCAAGTGGAACGATCCGCAGATCGTCGCTGCCAACCCTGGCTTGAAACTGCCGGATATGCCGATCACCGTGGTCGTGCGTGCAGACTCCAGCGGTACCACTGCCGTCTTCACCAAGCACTTGGCGGCCATCAACCCACAGTTCCAAAAGGACTTGGGTGAAGGCAACACCGTCAACTGGCCTTCCAGCGACAAATTCATCAAATCGCCGAAGAACGATGGTGTGACCGCCACCGTACGCCAGACCCCAGGCGCGATTGGCTACATCGAATACGGCTTCGCCAAATTGGCCAAGGTTGATTTTGCCCAGCTGCAAAACAAGGCCGGCAAGTACGTGGTTCCTAACGCCGAAAGCGGTGCCGAAGCACTGGCGGCGGTGAAGATGCCGGAAAGCCTGGTGGCCTGGCTGCCGGACCCGGACGGTGCCAAGTCCTACCCGATCACGTCCTACACCTGGATGATCTTCCGCAAAGACAACGGCAACCCGGCCAAGGCCAAGGCCATGCGTGAAATGGTCGAATACAGCCTGACCGAAGGCCAGAAAATCGCTGACTCGATGGGCTATATCCCACTGCCGCCATCGGTAGTCGATCAGGTTCGCAAAGCATCCGCCAACATCCAGTAACGCCCGTGAGGCCTCTCTCGGCGGGTGCTGTCAGCCTTGCCGGGAGAGTTACCCCCCTGTTCCGGAATTAGCCAATGAACACACCTTTTGTCGTACCGGGTAACCCGGACTCTGCCTGCCAGCCACCTTCTACGAAGGACTTCCTGGTTGATCGCACCTTCCGTGCGCTTGCGCGGATAGGTGTGGTTCTGGTGCTGGCGTTGGTGTTTGCCCTGGTGTTTGAAGTCGGGCGCAAGGCCCTTCCAGGCATGGAAAAGCACGGTTTTGACGTGATTTTCGGAAGCGTCTGGGACGTTAACCAAGGCAAGTACGGCATTCTGCCGGCCATCTGGGGCACGCTTTACAGTGCCTTCATCGCGTTACTGATCGCAGGTGTTTTCGGCGTCAGCATGGCGATTTTCCTTACCCAAGATTTTTTGCCGGCGAAGCTGGCGGCGGTGTTTCGCACCATCGTCGAACTGCTCGCGGCCATTCCCAGCGTCGTTTATGGCCTGTGGGGCATTTACGTGGTGATTCCGGCGATCCGGCCTTTGACCGCTTGGTTGAATACCGAACTCGGCTGGATCCCTTTTTTCGGCACCTCCTTGAGCGGTCCGGGGCTGCTCCCGGCCGCGCTGGTGTTGGCGATCATGATTCTGCCGACCATCGCTGCCGTGTCGCAGGACGCCCTCACCGCCGTGCCGATGAAAACCAAGCAAGCGGCCTACGGTATGGGCACCACTCACTGGGAAGCAATTCTCAAGGTGATGGTGCCGTCCGCCGCTACCGGCATCTTCGGTTCCCTGGTGCTGGGCCTGGGCCGCGCACTCGGTGAAACCATGGCCCTGGCCATGCTGGTGGGCAATGCCAACAACATCTCTCTGTCGCTGTTCGCACCGGCCAACACCCTGGCGGCCTTGCTGGCGCTGAACTTCCCGGAAGCCGGGCCGAACGAGATCGAGGTGCTGATGTACGCCGCACTGGTGCTGATGTTGATCACGCTGATCGTCAATATCTTCGGCTCCATGATCATGATGTACGCTCAACGGGGTAATAAGTGATGACTGATCTCACTGCTGCAACCGACCTGACGTCCCCCGCCGGCGCGATGCCCAGCCTGCAGCGCCGGTTTGAAGGCCGCGCCCTGCGCAGCCTGGTATTGACCACCCTGGTCTGGACAGGCGCGCTACTGGCCAGCGTGCCGCTGATTTCCGTGCTCTACATGCTGATCATGCGTGGCGGCGCGCGCCTGAGCCTTGAAGTGTTCACCGAGCTGCCGCCGACTGGTTTCGAGACCGGCGGTGGTTTCGGCAACGCAATGGCCGGTACCTTCGTGATGGTCGGCATCGCCGCTGCCATCGCCGTGCCGGTCGGCATCATGGCGGCGATCTTCCTCGCCGAACTGGGCCCAGACAGCAAGCTGGCGAACGCCGCGCGTTTTGCCGCGAAGATGCTCACCGGCCTGCCTTCCATCCTGGCTGGTGTATTCGCCTACGCCTTGGTGGTCATGACCACCGGCACCTACTCGGCTCCGGCCGGTGGTGTGGCACTGGCGGTACTGATGCTGCCGATCGTGGTCCTGACCGCTGAAGAATCGATGCGCATGGTGCCCAAAATCATGAAGGACGCCGCCTACGGCATGGGCTGCACCCGCTCCCAGGTGATCTGGAAAATCGTCCTGCCCACCGGCCTGCCGGCAATCCTCACCGGCGTGATGCTTGCCGTGGCTCGCGCCGCAGGCGAAACCGCGCCGCTGTTGTTTACCGCACTGTTCAGCAACTACTGGATCTACCACGACGGCAGCCTGGCGGTGATGAATCCGACGGCCTCGCTGGCCGTGCTGATTTACAACTTCTCCGGCATGCCCTTCGACAACCAGCTTGAACTCGCCTGGGCGGCGTCGCTGGTACTGGTAATGATCGTGCTGGTCGTGAATATCGTGAGCCGTATTTTCGGCAAGCCAAAGTATTGAAAACGGGAGCATCTGAATCTTGAACGTCTCAACTGCGCAAATAGCCGCTCCGTTTGTCACCCAGGCGCCTGTGGTCATGGACTGCAAGCTGGATAAGATCTTCTACGGCAACTTCCTGGCCGTACGTGACAGCCATGTGCCGATCGAAAAGAACAAGATCACTGGCTTCATCGGTCCTTCCGGCTGCGGCAAAAGTACCGTGTTGCGTAGCCTCAACCGCATGAACGACCTGGTCAAAGGTTTCCGCTTTGAGGGCCACGTGCACTTCCTCGGGCAGGACGTCTACGGCAAGGGCGTGGATCCAGTGGTCGTGCGCCGCTATATCGGCATGGTGTTCCAGCAGCCGAACCCGTTCTCGATGAGCATCTTCGACAACGTCGCTTTCGGCCTGCGCCTGAACCGCTACAAAGGCGACCTGGGCGACCGCGTCAAACACGCCCTGCAAGGTGCGGCGTTGTGGGATGAGGTCAAGGACAAACTCAAGGTCAGCGGCCTGTCGCTGTCCGGTGGTCAGCAGCAACGCCTGTGTATCGCCCGTGCCATCGCCACCGAGCCAGAAGTGCTGTTGCTCGATGAGCCCTGCTCGGCACTCGACCCGATTGCCACGCGCCGTGTCGAGGAGTTGATGGTTGAGCTGAAGAAGGACTACACCATTGCCCTGGTGACCCACAACATGCAGCAAGCCATTCGTGTGGCTGACACCACGGCGTTTTTCTCGGTCGATATTTCCCAAGGCACGCGTACCGGCTATCTGGTTGAGATGGGCCCTACGGAGCAGATTTTCCAGAACCCGCGTGAGCAAATGACCGGTGACTACATCACCGGTAAGTTCAGCTGAACCCTGCGCGAGCTCGGACGCTCGCGCATTTTCACCTGTTTATAGGAATGCCAATGCCAGCAACACGACGCCTTGATTTGCCCGCGATTGAACGTGCACTGCGTGAGGTACAGCAGCGCTTTGCCGAGCTCAGTCGGGACTTTACCGAGCCGCGCGATCCGTTGACTGACGAAGTGCTGCATAACGTGCTTGAAGGCTATGCGCTGATTGACGACTACGTGGCGCGGGGCGTCGACCTGTTTGACCTTCAGCAACTGAACCTGATGCTGGAGATCAACGCCACCGTACTCTGTGGCAGCGACCCGACTCGCCGACTGGAATACGCCCAGCACCTGGCGGCGACCGAAGAACACTTCTTCAACAACGTCGAGGGCGGCATCAAGGACTTGTACAACTGGTACTGCGCGTACCGCAGTGAATCGGTCTGGAAGCGTGCAGCCGGGGTGTATGTACGCATCCTCAGCAAGCCGCAGTTGTTCATCGAAGGCAACAACCGCAGCGGCTCGCTGATTGTCAGCTATTTGCTGATGCGTGCAGGGTTGCCGCCGTTCGTGCTGTCGCTGGAGAACGCCGAAGGCTACTTCAACCCCTCATCAGTCATCCGTAACTCAGCCAAACATGGCGTCAAGGCGTTGTACGAATTGCCCAAGATCAAGAAAAAATACGCAGCCTTCCTCGAAGAACAGGCACCGGATCCAATGAAGTTTTTTCTTAAGGACCAGCCCGTGCCCGTCTATCAAGGGGGCCATTGATGAGCGGTTCTCTCCTGTTCGCCAGGGCAGGGCAGGCCCTCCAGCGCCTTCTCCCGATGCAACTGCTTAAGCGCCCGCGCATCCGCATTTCGTTCGACATAGACGACACCCTGGCCTGCCAGCTCCACCACTGCGACGTCGAGCCGAGCCGGCTGCCGGCCTGCGTGCACCGTTGGCTGGGTGAACCGCTGCGAATCGGCACGCGCTCCCTGACCCGCGAACTACGCCGCCAGGGCTGCAGCATCTGGGTCTATACCTCGTCCGGTCGCACGCCGTCCTATATCCGACGGTGGCTGATGCTGTACGGCATCCGCGTCGACGGCGTGGTCAACAGCGTGCTGCATAACCAGGCACTGACGGCGCACGGGCTGTCGAATTCACCATCGAAATTCCCACCGGCCTTCGACATCGACCTGCATGTGGATGACTCCGAAGGTGTGCGCAGTGAAGGCCATGACCACGGTTTTCGCGTGGTGGTGGTGGACCCTCAGGACGAGCACTGGGCGCAGCGGGTGTTGGAGGCCGTCGCGCAGGTTCAGGCGCAGCTTGCCCGTCAGCAACCCCTCAGGCACGCACCAACAACACAGAGCGCGCGCAGGTTTTTTCTGCCTGAGGCGCTCTGAAAATCCGAGGGTTGGCCCGCCTCAACGCATATGCAAAATAATCGGACTGCTGCTCGCAGGGTCCGTATGCCCACGCAGTTTACCCACCGCCTTGGCGTCCACCGCGCCACCCTGATTACCCCAAGTACCGCGCACATACGTCAGCACGTCGGCGATTTCCTGATCAGACAGCTGTTCACGAAACGCCGGCATGCGATACGCATCCGGCACGCCAGCGGCGACCACGCGTTGTGCGCCATTGAGGGTGATGTTGATCGCTGACGCCGTCTCCTTGACCAGCGCCGAGGTGGCGCCGGCCAGGGGCGGCATCCACTCGGGCTGGCCTTTGCCATCAGCGCCGTGGCACGAGGCACAGCGGGTTGCGTAGGTGTGGGCGCCGGGTGCGTCCGGGCGCGCGTCGGCGGTCACGTACTGCCAGGGCGTGCCGTCGCGCTGCGGGTCGCCGGGCAGCGACTTGAGGTAGCGGGCGATGGCCGCCAGGTCGTCGTCGGCCATGAACTGGGTGGAGTTGTTGAACGCTTCGGTCATCGAGCCGTAGACCACCGCGTGCTGGTTGCGGCCGGTCTTGAGGAACTGCACGATCTCAGGCTCGCTCCAGCGGCCTAAACCGCTGTTGGGGTCCTGGCGCAAGCTGGGGGCGTACCAGCCATCGAGCAGGGCGCCAGCGAGAAACGGCTTGCCGGAGTCATCCAGGGCCTTTTCGTTGAAGGCCAGACCACGCGGCGTGTGACAACTGCCGCAGTGGCCAGGCCCTTGGACGATGTAGGCGCCGCGATTCCAAAGCGCGTCCTGGTTGGGGTTGGCGGCGTAGGTGGCCGTTGGTGCGAACAGGCCGTTCCACAGTGCGATGGGCCAGCGCATATTCAGCGGCCAGGGAATATCGCTGGGGATATTCGGCTGGTTGGCCGGTTGCACGCCTTTCATGAAAAACGCGTACATCGCCTTTATATCGTCGTCGCTGAGCTTGGCATACGACGGGTAGGGCATGGCCGGGTACAACCGTCGGCCGCCCGGTGCCACGCCGTGGCGTACCGCTCGGTCGAAGTCGGCGAGGCTGTAAGTGCCGATCCCGTGGGTACGGTCCGGGGTGATGTTGGTGGCGTGAATTGCACCCAGCGGCGTGGCCATTTCCAGGCCACCGGCGAACGGTGCCTTGTCGGGCAGGCTGTGGCAGGCCACGCAGTCGCTGAGGCGGGCGACGTACTCGCCGCGACTGACCAGGGCCGGGTCGAAACTGGCGGCCTGTGCCGGTTCAAACGGTGTGGCCGGTTGGCGGGTGACATACCAGGCCATCAGGCCGGCGGCGATGACGCAGGGCAGCGCGAG
This sequence comes from Pseudomonas sivasensis, assembly GCF_052938085.1. Taxonomy (NCBI): domain Bacteria; kingdom Pseudomonadati; phylum Pseudomonadota; class Gammaproteobacteria; order Pseudomonadales; family Pseudomonadaceae; genus Pseudomonas; species Pseudomonas sivasensis. The sequence goes on along the minus strand of NZ_CP176442.1, from coordinate 3,974,025 downwards.
CCAGCCTACGGTTCTTGCGAATCGACGGTTGTTCATGGGCGGTCTCGCTCGGTTAGCTGAAGGTGTGTCGGCTTAATGGCAGGCTGCGAACACGCTGGCCGGTCAATTGCGCCACCGCGTTGACCACGGCCGGCGCCACAGCGGGGAGCGGAGGCTCACCGATGCCGCCCATCTTTTCACCACTCTCGATGATCTTTACGTGCACCTGCGCCATGCGTGACGGCGGCAGGATCGGGTAAAGGTCGTAATTGCGCGCCCGTGGCTTGCCGTCCACGTACACCGCTTCCTCCAGCAAAGTCTGCGATAAGCCCAGGGCTACCGCGCCGTTGACCTGAGCTTCGACAATCGCCGGGTTGACGATGCTGCCAGGGTCGATGGCTTCCCAGATGTGGTGCACCTTGACCTGGCCGTGTTCAATCGACACCTCGGCGATCACCGCCGCGTGAGAACCAAACGGCGAGGCCATGGCCACGCCACGCGCTCGTCGCGTGCCGTCTTCGGCGGTGTAAGGGCCACGCTTCCAGCCGCCGGACAACTCGGCCACCGCTTTGAGTAAAGTCGTCAACCGAGGGTTGTCCCGCAGCAAATGCAGGCGCAACTCATACGGGTCGCGTTTGCCTTGGTCGGCCAGTTCATCGAGGAACGCTTCGTAGAAGAAGTCATTGAGCGAGTTACCCACCGACCGCCAGTAGCCGAGCATGGCCGGGCCTTTGACATAGATCTGTGCGATGCGTTTGTTGGGGATGGCGTAGCTCTTGCCGGTCAGGCCTTCGAGGGCCGTGGGGTCGAGTTTTTCGCCCTGTTTGCCGGCGATGGCTTCGCTGGGGCCTTCGGTGGCGCTGACGGCTTCGATGGCAACGGGCAGGCCGTCGGCATCCAGCGCGGCGCGGAACTTGACCACCGCAACCGGGCGCAGTACATCGCGCAGGAACTCTTCTTCACGGCTCCAGATCAGCTTGACCGGACGGCCCACCGCCTTGGCCAGCGCAATGGCCTGCGGGTAAGGGCTGGCCGAGTCATAGAGGAAATGCCGGCCAAAAAAACCGCCCAGTAGCGGTGAGTGCAGATTGATTTGTGCAGGCGCCAGGCCGGTGCGCTTGGCGATGTCAGCGCGGAACATGTCCGGCGCCTGGTTGGGCAGCCAGATGTCCAGGGAACCGTCGGGGTTGAAACGCGCCAGGGCTGAAGGCGGCTCCAACTGGGCGTGATTGACGTACTGGTTGTGGTAGGTGGCCTCGATCTGGGTCTTGGCGTTTTTCAGTGCGCCGGCCACATCGCCTTCGTTTTCATCGTCACGGGCCGGGCCTTGCTGGGTGGCGAGGAAATCGCGGAAGCCATCGCTGGAAAAGTCGGCGGGCATCGCACGGACTTTGGCGTCAGCGGCCGCTTCCAACCAGTCGACCTGGATGGCTTCTACCGCGCGCTTGGCATGCCACCAGCGTTCGGCGACGACCGCCACTGCGCCAGGCAGTTGATGCACCGAGTGCACGCCTGGCATGGCTTCGACCTGCGCCTGGTTACGCAGGCTGCCCACGGTCATGCCCAGGCGCGGCGCGTGTTGCACGGCGGCGTGGAGCATGTCGTCGACTTTCAGGTCGATGCTGTACAGCGCCTTGCCAGTGGATTTGTCGTAGGCGTCCACACGCTTGACCGGTTTACCGATCCAGCGGAATTGACTCGGGTCGCGCAGGGTAATGCTCGCGGCATCAGGCACCGGCATGTCCAGGGCGCGGCTGGCCAACTCGCCATAGCCCAGGGAACGACCGGACGCAGCGTGAACCACGCGGCCGGGTTGGGTGGTCAATTGGGCCACTGGCACACCGAGCTGCTCGGCGCCGGCCTGCAGCAGCATGGCGCGGGCGAGGGCGCCCAGGCGACGCATGGTCGGATAGCTCATGCGCACCGACATGCTGCCGCCGGTGATGCGCATGCCGTTGTCCATCACCACATAAGCCTCACCGGGCGGCGCAGCTTCAACGATGAACGTGGCCGGGTCGGCGTCGAGTTCTTCGCCGACAATCTGCGCCATGGCGGTGTGGGTGCCCTGACCGCCTTCCATAAAGGGGCTGAGCAGGCGAACAGTGCCGTCCGGGCGAATCTCCAGAAAGGCCGGCACTTGGGTGCCACGTTCTGTCGTCGCGCCGGTGGCAGCCTGCACCCGGCCCGAGCCGAGCGGCAGGCCGAAACCGATGACCAGCGCCCCCACGGCCGTACTGGCTAGGAAGCGTCGGCGGGACAGGTTGACCGGCTCGTCCAGGGAAAGGCCGGGGATGAGTCCTGGCATATTCATCAGGCAGTCTCCTTCCCGGCGGCCAGGTCGTACATGGCGGTATGGATGGCGTTGTAGGTACCGCAGCGGCACAGGTTGACCATCGCTGCGTCGATCTGCTCTTTGGTGGGAGCGGGGGTGTGCTTGAGCAGCGCGGTGGCTGCCATCACTTGTCCGGACTGGCAGTAACCGCACTGCGCTACCTGGTGCTCGACCCAGGCACTCACGACACGTTTGCCCACGTCATCGGCTTCGATGGCTTCGATGGTGGTGATCTCGCGGCCAACGACCCCGGCTACCGGGGTGACGCATGAACGCACTACATTGCCGTCCACCAGCACCGAGCAGGCGCCGCATTGGGCCAGGCCGCAGCCGTATTTGGTACCGGTCATGCCCAGATTGTCGCGGATTACCCACAGCAATGGCGTGTCGGCTTCGGCCTCGACCTGATAGGCCTTTTGGTTGATACGTAATTCCATGGCTGGCTCACCTGCTGATCATCGGTTGGTGGTGCTGATTTCTTATAGGAGTGGTGCGACGAGAAGTCGCCCATCGTCGAACTCTAGACCACCGCGCAAGGGGTATCTATCTGCTGGCCGCCATATTCAGAGGATCAGGCAAGGATTCAACAGGATTGGGTGACTGACAGCGGTGAAGCCCGGTGGTGGAGTCTGGCCTTTGCGTGGTGATCAGGCTTTCTGTCATGAACAGGTATCTGTGATGGACGGTCTTTTTGTGGTTGTGAGGTTTTCTGTGATGCACAGTCTTTTTGTGGTTTTGTGAGGTTTTCTGTGGTGCGCGGTCTTTTTGTGGTGAGCGGGCTTGCCCCGCGCTGGGCTGCGGAGCAGCCCCAAAACTGCCACCGAGATTTACCGGAAGAAATGCGGTGTTCTTGATGGGGCCGCTTCGCAGCCCAGCGCAGGGCAAGCCCGCTCACCACAGGACACCCGTTCACCACAACAAATCCACTCACCATAGACAGCCTGTTCACCAGGCATAACAACCCATATTTACCGTGGTTGGCAGGACCACTGTGATGATCAGGTTTTCTGTGGTGCACGGTCTTTTTGTGGTCGTTAGGGCTTCCGTGGTGCACGGTCTTTTTTGTGGTGAGCGGGCTTGCCCCGCGCTGGGCTGCGGAGCAGCCCCAAAACTGCCACCGAGATTTACCGGAAGAAATGCGGTGTTCTTGATGGGGCCGCTTCGCAGCCCAGCGCGGGGCAAGCCCGCTCACCACAGGACACCCGTTCACCACAACAAATTCACTCACCATAGACAGCCTGTTCACCAGTTATAACAACCCATATTTACTGTGGTTGGCAGGACCACTGTGATGATCAGGTTTTCTGTGGTGCACAGTTTTTTTTGTGGTGAGCGGGCTTGCCCCGCGCTGGGCTGCGGAGCAGCCCCAAAACTGCCGCTGAGATTTACCGGAAGAAATGCGATGTTCTTGATGGGGCCGCTTCGCAGCCCAGCGCGGGGCAAGCCCGCTCACCACTGGACACCCGTTCACCACAACAAATCCACTCACCACAGGACACCGGTTCACCACGACAAATCCACTCACCATAGACAGCCTGTTCACCAGGCATAACAACCCATATTTACCGTGGTTGGCATGACCACTGTGATGATCAGGTTTTCTGTGGTGCACAGTCTTTTTGTGGTTGTGAGGTTTTCTGTGGTGCGCGGTCTTTTTGTGGTGAGCGGGCTTGCCCCGCGCTGGGCTGCGGAGCAGCCCCAAAACTGCCACCGAGATTTACCGGAAGAAATGCGGTGTTCTTGATGGGGCTGCTTCGCAGCCCAGCGCGGGGCAAGCCCGCTCACTACAGGACATCCGTTCACCACAACAATCCACCCACCACAGGACACCCGTTCACCACAACAAATCCATTCACCCCATAACATCCATTCACCACAAAAAATCCGCTCACCCCAACAGCAAGAGCACCCCATATCTATCGCTATTCAGGCCCACCCCTCACGCACTGCATTGCGAATCCCTTCCAGCAACATGGCAAACGCCGGGTTGTCGTTGTTTTCACGCCAGATCAGGTGCAATTCGCTCTGCGCGCCTTCGCCCAGGTCGATGTCGCGGAACACCACGTTCTTGAACACTACGCTGCTGGCGCAACGAGGTACCAGGGCCAGGCCCATGCCGGCGTTGACCAGCGCGAGGATGGTCAGGGACGAGCCGAGCCACTGCACATAATCTGGCGCGACGCGGGCCGAGCGCAGCAGGCCGGTGAGCAGTTCGTTGAAGGGCGGGTAGGCGGCGTGGGCGTACATGAGGAAGGGTTGGGCGTCGAGGTCGTGCACGCTGACCGTCTCGGCGTTGGCCAGGCGATGGCTGCTCGGCACCGCCAGCACGAAGGGCTCGCGGACCAGGCATTCGGTGGCGTAGCCCGGTTCCAGCAGGGGCGCGCGGACGATGCCCAGGTCGATGCGTCGGGCGCGCAGGGCTTCGTATTGTTGGTAGGTGTTCATCTCGGCCAGGTCGATCTTGACGTGAGGCTGCTTGAGACGCGCCTCGGCGATCACCTTGGGCAGAAACTCATACACCGCGCTGCCGACGAAGCTGATATTGACCGTGCCGATATCGCCTTCTGCAAACCGTCGCGCGGTCACGGCCGCTTGCTGGGCAAGCTCCAGCAGGTTCTGGGCTTCGATGAAAAACGCGCGGCCAGCAGCGGTGAGCGCGACGCTGCGAGTGGTGCGGGTAAACAGCTCTACGCCCAAGTGGTGTTCGAGCAATTGGATCTGCCGGCTCAGCGGCGGCTGGGTCATGTTCAGCCGTTCCGCAGCGCGGCGGAAATTCAGCTCAGTGGCTACGGTGGTGAAGCAGCGCAGTTGCGTCAGCTCGAACATTGATCTAATCCCAGTATCAATCGGATGCCAAGTTAGATTAGACGGGAACAATTCACGGCGTCCATCATTGTTCTGCCCCTAAAAAAACAATGAATGGGAGTTGCCCGTGGAAACCCTCCAGAATCCGCCAGACCCGACCGTGCTTGCCCGCGCGGCCGCCAAGGTCAAGCGTCATGTACTGCCGCTGTTCGTGGTGATGTTCATCGTCAATTACATCGACCGGGTCAATATCGGCTTTGTGCGCAGCCATATGGAGACCGACCTGGGCATTGGCGCAGCGGCCTATGGTTTGGGCGCCGGGTTGTTTTTCATCGGTTACGCGATCTTCGAAGTGCCGTCCAACCTGCTCTTGCAGCGCTACGGCGCTCGGGCCTGGTTGACGCGCATCATGTTCACCTGGGGCGCGGCGGCGATGGCCATGGCCTTTGTTCAGGGCGAAACCAGCTTCTACATCCTGCGCTTTATCCTCGGCGCCGCCGAAGCCGGGTTTTTCCCGGGGATCATCTACTACTTCACTCAATGGCTGCCGGCCGCCGAGCGTGGCAAGGCGATGGCGATCTTCCTCAGTGGCTCGGCGATCGCCTCGGTCATCTCCGGGCCGGTGTCGGGGGCACTGCTCAACGTCAGCGGCCTGAGCCTGCATGGTTGGCAGTGGATGTTCCTGATCGAAGGCTTTGCCTCCATCGTGCTCTGCGGGTTCGTGTGGTTCTGGTTGCAGTCCCATCCCCATCAGGCCACGTGGCTCAGCGACGACGAAAAACACGCGTTGGCCGCTGCTATTGCGCTGGAGCAGCAAGCCCGTGAGGCGAGCCAGAGCGTGCGGCCGTCGATGTTCAAATTGCTTGCCGACAAACAGATCGCACTGTTCTGCTTCATCTACTTCTCCATCGCCCTGACCATCTACGGCGCCACGTTCTGGCTGCCGAGCATGATCAAGAAAATGGGCAACCTGGGAGACTTCCAGGTTGGTCTGTTCAACTCCATCCCCTGGTTGATTTCCATCGTCGCGATGTACGGTTTTGCGTCGTTGGCCAGCAAGTGGAAGCACCAACAGGCGTGGGTGTCACTGATGCTGGTGATCGCCGCATTCGGCATGTTCATGTCCACCACCGGCGGGCCGGTGTTTGCCTTTGTCGCCATCTGTTTTGCCGCAATTGGCTTTAAGGCTGCCTCGGCGTTGTTCTGGCCGATTCCCCAGGGTTACCTGGATGCGCGCATCGCCGCGGCGGTGATCGCCTTGATCAATTCGGTCGGCAACCTGGGCGGCTTTGTTGCGCCCACCACTTTCGGCTTGCTGGAGCAGACCACCGGCTCCATCGAGGGCGGCCTGTATGGCTTGGCGGCCACCTCGCTGGTGGCGGCGATGGTGGTGTTTTTTGCCCGCACCGCGCCTCGGGGCACTGTGCCGCCTGCGTCCAAATCGTCCACTCATCCTCACGCCTTGCGTTCCGGTCCACAGGGAGCCGCCTCTTGAAAATTGTCCGCGTTACCGTCACCCCGATTGCCTTCCGTGACCCGCCATTGCTCAACGCCAGTGGTATTCACGAACCCTTCGCGCTGCGCTCGATCATCGAGATCGAGAGCGACACCGGCTACATCGGCCTGGGCGAGAGCTACGGCGACGCCCCGGCGTTGGCGATCCAGCAGCAGGTACAGTCACAGTTGATCGGGCTCGACCCCTTCAACCTCAACCAATTGCGCGCCATCGTGCAGGCCACCGTCGCCGCCCATAAACCGGCGAGCCTGGCCGGCGCCGAACTGGCACCGGGCTCCCACGCCAGCAAGGCGGTGAGCAATGCCTATTCGGCATTCGAAGTGGCGTTTCTTGATTTGCAGGCGCACTCACTGAACGTGCCATTGGTGGACCTGCTCGGCGGCGCGATCCGTGACCAGATCCCGTTCAGCGCGTACCTGTTTTTCAAATACGCCAAGCACATTGATTCGCCGTATAAACCCGACAGCTGGGGCGAAGCGCTGAACGAGGAACAGATCGTCGCCCAGGCCCGGCGCATGATCGACACCTACGGCTTCAAAAGCATCAAGCTCAAGGCCGGTGCGCTGCAACCCGAGCACGAGGTGTCATGCATCAAGGCGCTGAAAAGGGCCTTCCCCGGCGTGCCGCTGCGCATTGACCCGAACGGCAACTGGTCCCTGGAAACCTCGATCCGCATGGCCGAGTTGCTCGGCGATGACCTGCAATATTACGAAGACCCGACCCCCGGCCTGGACGGCATGGCCGAGCTGCACAAACGCACCGGCTTGCCCCTGGCGACCAATATGGTGGTCACCGACTTTGACGAGTTTCGCCGCAGCGTGGCGCTTAACAGTGTGCAGATCGTACTTGCCGACCACCATTACTGGGGCGGCCTGCGCGACACCCAGGCGCTGGCGAAGATGTGCCAGACCTTCGGCCTGGGCGTGTCGATGCACTCCAATTCGCACTTGGGCATCAGCCTGATGGCCATGGCCCACGTGGCCGCGTCGGTGCCCAACCTCGACTACGCCTGTGACACCCATTACCCGTGGCAAGAGCCGGATGAGGAGGTGATCAAGGGCGGCAAGCTGCCGATTGTCGACGGCTGCGTAAAAATCACCCGCGCACCGGGGCTGGGCCTGGAACTGGACCATGACCAATTGGGCAAGCTGCATGATCAATACCTTACCTGTGGCATCCGCCAGCGCGACGACGTGAAACAGATGCAGCGCTATCAACCGGAGTGGAAAACCGTCAAACCGCGTTATTGAAGCTGGTCGCTTCGTTTTGCCCGGTGGTGCGCCACCGGGCCTTTTTTTTTCGCGGGACGCTGTGCCGCGCTATGTATTCAAGCTGATACGTGAATGCGTAGCTATCTCAAATGAGATTTCTTATCAATAAAATTCACTTTGGTTTTTTTATCCCTTAGACTCAGCCCCGCTGGCGTTTGGCTGCCTTCAGCCCGCCACAAAAAACAATAACGAAGGGTGCTAGGGGAGCTGGGCGTGAATTTCAAAAAGAACACAATTGCGTTGGCGGTCGGGTCGGTTTGCCTGGCTTCAGGGGCTTGGGCTGCCGAACCCAACACGATGGAAATCGCGCCGATTACGGTGAGTGGCGAGAAAATCAACCGCTCCCTTGAGCAGACCCAATCCAGCGTTGTGGTCGTGACCGAACAACAACTGCGGGACAAGGCCGATCACAGCCTGGTCGATGTGTTCGCGCGCACGCCGGGTGTGTACAGCCAGGCTGGTAACGAAAACTGGGGCATTCGCGGTGTACCGGTGTCCGGATTCGACGACCAGGGCCCCGCGACCCTCAATGGCGCCGTTTCGGTGTATGTCGATGGTGCCGTGCAACCCAATCGCACCCTGACCCTGAGCCCTACCGGCTTGTGGGATGTGGAACAGGTAGAAGTCTTCCTCGGCCCGCAATCCACCACCCAGGGACGTAACTCCCTGGCCGGCGCCGTAGTAATCCAGACCCGCAACCCGACGTTCCAACCGACGTTCTCGGCGCAAACCAACGTGGGCAACTACGGAGAAAAAGGCGCAGCGGTGGCCGGTGGCGGCAGCATTGTCGATGACAAGATCGCAGGTCGCATCGCCCTGGATTATCAAGATGGCGATGGTTACATCGACAACATCGCCCTCGGCAAGGATGCCAACCCGCACCGCACGAGCAACGCGCGCGGCAAGCTGTTGATCCTGCCCAACGACGATCTCGACGTCTTGCTGACCTACGCCCACAACGAGCACCGCCAGGGTGACAACTCGGTCATCCGCACCCCGGACAAGGTGCGCTATTACAAGGTGTCCTCCGATACCCAAGCGTTCGACAACCTCAACCAAGACACCGTCAGCGCCAAGGTCGACTACCGCCTCGATGACCAATGGTCGCTGACCAGCCTGACCACCAACACCCGGTCCGACTACACCAACCGCCTGGACTTCGACCAGACTGCCGACGCCAATGAAGTCATCCGACGCAAGCAGGATGGCAACCTGTTCGGCCAGGAGCTGCGCCTCAACTACAGCTCGGACACGGTGAAAAGTTTCGTCGGCGCCTATTACGGCCACAACTCCAACAATTTCCACGACCGACTGCTGTTCGATGACGTATTGGCGGTCACGGTGAAAGGCGACACAGTCATCGAAAACAAGGCGCTGTTTGGTGAAGTCGACTGGACCTTCGCACCGCGCTGGACTCTGGTCACCGGCCTGCGCTACGACCACGAAACCAACGACACCGACATCAAGCAGGACGACCTGTCCGACGCGGCGAAGGTCAAAAAGTCGTTCGCGGCCGTGCTGCCAAAACTGGGCATCAACTACGAACTCGCCACCGGCCAGTACCTGGGTTTCATGGTGCAGAAAGGTTATCGCGGCGGTGGCGTGAACGTGCGTTCCGGCAGCGGTCACGAGGCATATGACCCGGAATACACCACCAACTATGAGCTGTCGTACCGCGGTTCATTTCTCGAAGACACCCTGCGTGCACGCGCCAACCTGTATTACACCGACTGGAAAGACCAGCAGGTCAGCGTGCGGCAAGCCAACAGCAATGTCATCAACGTGTACAACGCCGGTCGCAGCGATATCAAGGGCCTGGAAGTGTTCATCGAGAAAGACCTGAGCGAGCAACTGACCCTGACCCTTGGTGGCGCGATCACCGATGGCAAGTACAAGGACTTCATCGTCGGCAACGGCCAGGACCGCAGCGGCGAAGCGTTCTACTACTCGCCCAAGTACAAGGCTTCAGTGGGCGGCATCTATCGCTTCAACGAGCGCCTGACCTTCAACACCGACGTGACGTACCAGAGCAGCGCGCCTTCGGCGTACGAGTTCGATTCAGCGGGCAAGGTCAACGGCGAGCGCAGGAGCGACAACTACGTGTTGGCCAACTTCAGCAGCGAATTCAAAGTCACCAAGAACGTGGCTGTCTCGGGCTTCGTGAAAAACGCCTTCGACAAGCGCTACGTCACCAACAACCGCGATGACGAAATCATCGACGCCGGCGCGCCGCGCACCTTTGGCATGGCGCTGCGTTACGACCTGTAAGCTGTATTCCTGCGTGCCCCGGCGCTGCGGCGCCGGGTTCTGCGTTCAGGAAAAATCCTCCTCGAAATGCTCGTGCTCACCCCGCGCATCCCCTTGGCGACGCACCACCTCCATCTGCCGCAGCTCTACCCGCCGGATCTTGCCGGAAATGGTTTTGGGCAGTTCGCTGACAAATTCGATGCGCCGCACCCGTTTGTACGGGGCGAGGTGTTCGCGGGCGAAGGCGAGGATGTTGCGGGCCAGCTCGGCGCTGCCGGGGGCGTCGTGGGCCAGGATCAGGAAGGCTTTGGGCACCGCCAGGCGCAGTGGGTCTGGGCTGGGCACTACGGCCACTTCCATCACCGCCGGGTGTTCGATCAGCGCACTTTCCAGTTCGAACGGGCTGATGCGGTAGTCGGAGGCCTTGAACACGTCATCGGCGCGACCGACGAAGGTGATGTAGCCGTCGCTGTCGATCTGCGCGGTATCGCCGGTGCGGTAGTAACCGTCGCGCATCACTTCGGCGGTTTTTTCCGGGCTGTCCTCGTAGCACACCATTAAACCGAGAGGGCGTACATCCAGCGGCAGCGCGACTTCCCCTTCGTTGCCCGGTAGGCCGTCGGCGTCCAACAGCACGACACGATAGCCCGGCAGTGGACGGCCCATGGACCCTGGCTTGAGCAACTGGCCGGGGGTGTTGCCGACCAGGGCGGTGGTCTCCGATTGGCCGAAACCATCGCGCAGCGGCAAGCCCCAGGCCTGCTGGATTTGCTCGATGATTTCCGGGTTCAGGGGTTCGCCCGCACCCACCAATTCACGCAGATTCAGGCGCGCCTTGTGACTGGCCAGGTCTTCCTGGATCAGCATGCGCCACACGGTCGGCGGGGCGCACAGGCTGGTCACACGATATTGTTCCAGCGCTGTCAGCAAGGCCGGCGCGCTGAACCGCGCGACGTTATGGATGAAGATGCACGCGCCGGCATTCCACGGCGCGAACAGGCAGCTCCAGGCGTGCTTGGCCCAGCCTGGAGACGAGATATTCAGGTGCAGGTCGCCGGGTTGCAGGCCGATCCAGTACATCGTCGACAGGTGGCCCACCGGGTAGCTTTGGTGGCTGTGCAGCACCATCTTAGGTTTGGAGGTGGTGCCGGAAGTGAAGTACAGCAGCATGGGGTCGGTGGCCAGGGTGCGGCCTTCGGCTTCGAACTGCTCGGGGTATTCAAATGCGGCGTTGTGCGCGACCCAGCCGCTGGGCGCAGCTCCCACGCAGATGCGGCTACAGCCATCGCCCAGGCCGTCGAACTTGCCGACATGCGCCTCGCCGACAACCAGATGGCGAACCTGGCCACGCTCGATACGGTCGCGCAGATCATCCGGGTTGAGCAGGGCGGTGGCCGGGATCACTACCGCGCCTAGTTTGAAGGCGGCGAGCATGGTGTCCCACAACGCCACGTCGTTGCCGAGCATCAACAGCACTCGGTCGCCGCGTCGCACGCCGAGGGCACGCAGATGGTTGGCCACCTGGTTTGAGCGCGTCGCCAGTTGCTGGAAGCTGTAGCGCTGCTCGCTGCCGTCTTCTTCGACGATCCACAGCGCGTTGGCCGCATTGCCCTCGGCCATGGCATCGAAGTAGTCCAAGGCCCAGTTGAACGCGTCCAGCTGCGGCCAGCGGAAGTCGCGAACGGCGGTGGCGTAATCGGTGCGATGGGCGAGCAGAAAATCCCGCGCGGCCAGGAAGGGATGCGTCATGGTCGGTGTCCTTGATTATTGTTGTAGGGACATTTCTGTGCTGCGGTGACCCACGGTTCAACCGAGAGGCTGAACCGAGTATAGGCACGCATAAATCCAGAGATGAACGCTCAAAAACACCGGTGTGTTGTGCAAAAAAGTCATGGGTGCAGGGGCTGGATTGACGATCAATACATAAAAGTCCAGTATGGAATTATAAGTACAAAAGCTATTGCTGGATTTTTTCTTCTCTCTTGCCAAACCAACAACAACTTGCGAGATCCCCCATGAAGAAACGCTTGCTTATCACCGCCCTGGCCTTGGTCGCTTCCAGCCACGTATGGGCCGCCGAGAAAACCCTGCGCATCGGCATCGAGGCGGCCTACCCGCCGTTTGCCTCCAAGACCCAGGAAGGCACCATCGTTGGCTTCGACTACGACATCGGCAACGCGCTGTGCGCGCAGATGAAGGTCAAGTGCGTGTGGGTTGAAGGTGAGTTCGATGGTCTGATTCCTTCCCTCAAGGTGAAGAAAATCGACATGGCCCTGTCGTCCATGACCATCAACGAAGACCGCAAGAAGTCAGTAGATTTCACCCACAAGTACTACTTCACCTCATCGCGTCTTGTGATGAAAGACGGCGCGGTGGTGGATGACCAGTACGCCAGCCTGAAGGGCAAGACCGTCGGTGTGTAGCGTGCGACCACCACCGACCGTTACGCCACCGAGGTATTTGAGCCCAAGGGCATTAACGTCAAGCGCTACAGCAATAACGAAGAGATCTACATGGACCTGGCGGCAGGGCGCCTGGATGCGATTTTTGCCGACACCATCCCCTTGAATGACTTCCTGCAAATGCCACGGGGCAAGGGCTACGCTTTTGTCGGGCCGGAGCTCAAGGACCCCAAATACGTAGGCGAAGGCGCGGGGATTGCGGTGCGCAAGGGCAACGAGGCGCTGGTCAGCGAATTGAACACGGCCATCGACGGCATTCGTGCCAGTGGTGAGTACCAGAAGATTTCGCAGCAGTACTTCAAGGCTGACATTTACGGTGATTGATGCAGCGGGGCTGCTGCTGTTGTGGTGAGTAGCCTTGCTTTTTTGATGAGCAGTCCTGCAGTTGTAATGAGCGGGCTTGCTTTTGTGGTGAGCAGTTCTGCTTTTGTGGTGAGCGGGCTTGCCCCGCGCTGGGTGGCGAAGCCGCCCCATTACTGACAGTGCATACCTTCAGTTGGAACTGAGGCGTCTGAATTTGGGGCGGCTCCGCCACCCAGCGCGGGGCAAGCCCGCTCACTACAAAATCCTGTTCACCACATAAGACCTGCTCAAGACAAAGAGCCTGCTCACCACGCTGGTCAGCGAATTGAACACGGCCATCGACGGCATTCGTGCCAGTGGTGAGTACCAGAAGATTTCGCAGCAGTACTTCAAGGCTGACATTTACGGTGATTGATGCAGCGGGGCTGCTGCTGTTGCGGTGAGTAGCCTTGCTTTTTTGATGAGCAGTCCTGCAGTTGTAATGAGCGGGCTTGCTTTTGTGGTGAGCAGTTCTGCGTTTGTGGTGAGCGGGCTTGCCCCGCGCTGGGTGGCGAAGCCGCCCCATTACTGACAGTGCATACCTTCAGTTGGAACTGAGGCGTCTGAATTTGGGGCGGCTCCGCCACCCAGCGCGGGGCAAGCCCGCTCACTACAAAATCCTGTTCACCACATAAGACCTGCTCAAGACAAAGAGCCTGCTCACCACGCTGGTCAGCGAATTGAACACGGCCATCGACGGCATTCGTGCCAGTGGTGAGTACCAGAAGATTTCGCAGCAGTACTTCAAGGCTGACATTTACGGTGATTGATGCAGCGGGGCTGCTGCTGTTGCGGTGAGTAGCCTTGCTTTTTTGATGAGCAGTCCTGCAGTTGTAATGAGCGGGCTTGCTTTTGTGGTGAGCTGGCTTGCTTTTGTGGTGAGCAGTTCTGCTTTTGTGGTGAGCGGGCTTGCCCCGCGCTGGGTGGCGAAGCCGCCCCATTACTGACAGTGCATACCTTCAGTTGGAACTGAGGCGTCTGAATTTGGGGCGGCTTCGCCACCCAGCGCGGGGCAGGCCCGCTCACTACAAAATCCTGTTCACCACATAAGGCCTGCTCAAGACAAAAAGCCTGCTCACCAAAAAAATCATCCAGGGTTGAAGGTTCAGCCCTTTAATTCCTTCAGATGCTTGTAAACCGTTGCCCGCCCCATACCCAGCACGTTGGCCACATAGTTCGAGGCGCTCTTGCCCTTGAACGCGCCTTCGGCATGCAGTGCCAGCACCAGTTCGCGTTTGTGGTCGCGGGTCAGCAGGTTCAGGCTTAACTGGCGCTCACGCATCCAGGCATGCAGGAAGGTGTTGATGCGTTCCTGCCAGTCATCGCGAAACAGCGCGTCCGGCTGTGGGATCAGCTTGCTTGGCGACAGGAACAGGTCCAATGCCGCCTTGGCATTTTCGAACAGTGAAATATTCAGGTTGATGCACAGCACCGCCAGGGGCCGACCGTTGGCGTCGCGCAGTACGGTGCTCAGGCTGCGAATTTTCTGACCGTCCCAGTTGAGTTTTTCGTAGGGGCCGATATTCACTTCGCTGACGTCATCGCTGAGCATGTCCTCCAGCGCCGAGTCGTCGCCAATCGCGCGTTTCGACAGGTTATTGGCGATGTAATCGACTTTTTGCGTGCGCAGGTCATGCAGCACCGCTTCGGCGTGGGGGAAGAACAGCGTGGCGATGGCATCGGCGATCGCGCGAAAGTTCTGCAAGACGTTGTCGGGTTCGACGGTGTTCATCAATGGGGCTCCAGGCGGGCGGGGGAGAGCATACCAGCGTCGAGGCCGAACCGGGTCAGTGCCTCCGGCAGCGGTGCGCCGCGCACCAGTGCCGCACTGGCCTGGCCCATGGCCGGTGAGGTTTGGATGCCGTAACCGCCTTGCGCCGCTACCCAGAACAGCCCTGGGACTCGCGGGTCGAAGCCCGAAAGCAAGTCACCGTCGTGCACAAAGCTGCGCAGTCCGGCCCAGGTTCGCGTGGGGCGGCGGATGGTCAGGGTGGTGGCTTCTTCGATCTGGTAGATGCCCATGGCGATGTCCAATTCTTCGGGCTGGATGTCCTGAGGCTCGACCGGGTCTGCGTTGGCCGGTGAGCCGAGGAACATGCCGGCGTCGGGCTTCATGTAGAACGCTTCGTCGAGCGCCACCAGCATTGGCCACGCATGGCTGTCCATGCCTTCGGGGCCGGCGAAGATAAACGCCGAGCGGCGCTTGGGTTGCAGGCCAATGGATGCGGCACCGGCCAGCCCACCGATGTGGTCGGCCCAGGCGCCAGCGGCGTTGATAATGATCGGCGCGGTGAAGGTTTCGTGTTGGGTGGTGACGTGCCAAAGACCACCGCTGTCACGGCTCAAGCCCAGCACATGGCTGTCGGTATGCACGTCGCCGCCCTTGCGACGAATACCGCGCAAATAGCCTTGGTGCAGGGCGTCGGTGTCGATGTCGCTGGCAGTGGGATCATAGATCGCACCGTGAACCTTTTCCCGACGCAGGATCGGCAACTTCGCACAGGCCTCGTCGACACTCAGCTGTTCAACCTGCGGCACGGTGGCCTTGGCGCTGAGGTACTGCGCGTTCAACTCGGCCGCATCGCCGGTGAAGTCCACCGTCATCTCGCCGCGCGGTGTGAGCAAGGGATGCTCGCAGAACCCTGCCGGCGGGTGGTCGAAAAACTCCCGGCTGGCCAGGGTCAACGCCCGCACCTGCGGAGTGCCGTAGGCGGCGGTGTAGAGCGCAGCCGAACGCCCGGTGGAGTGATAGGCCGGGTGAGATTCACGTTCCAGCACTCTCACTTTGCCGTGTTGCGACAACCAGAAACCCGTGGACGCACCGGCAATGCCGCCGCCGATGATGATGAAATCTGCGTGGTTCATAGGAGTCTCCAGAGGGCATTGGCCAGTGCGATGTCTTCCAGGCCCAGACCGATGGAACGGAAGAATACGTGACGGTTGTAGGACGGGCGCTTCACCTGGTCGCTGAGCAGTTCGGGCAGGTCGCCCATGACTGCGCTTGGGTTCCAGCCATGTTGTTCGGCGGCGATCAGCATCTCGCCCGCCGAGCCTGGCGTGGTTTGGCGGTAGTCGCAGAACACGTCCATTTCGTTCAGTGATGGGGGTGGTACTTCGTGAGCGCGCGGTGCGTTGGTGCTGATGGAGGTGATCAGCGCCGGTTTGCTCAGGCGCGAAGGGTCAATCACCGGGCCGGCGGATGACGTGCACAGTAGGATCACGTCGGCGTCTTCCAGGGCGGCTTCGCAGGTTGGAGCGATGCTCACGCGTGGGTCAAGGCGTTGAAGCGTGGAGTCAGTAGCGGTCAGGCTGGGCGAGAAGAAGTTGATGCTTTGCCAATCCCGCAGGTTTTTCACGTAGTGCAGGTGAGCCTGGGCCACCTTGCCGCTGCCGATGATCGCCAGTCGCCGAGCCGCCTGTGGCGCCAGCGCATCCACCGCCAGCGCAGTGGTCGCGGCGGTGCGTGCGGTGGTCAGTTCTGCGGCATCACACAACAGCAGCGGCTGGCCGGTGTGCGTGGACATCAAGAGCGTCCAGGCGGTTACCAATGGCCCTTGCTCACGCACGATATACGGCGAGGTTTTCATGCCATACACGCCGTCCTGCGCCAGCACGCCCAGGTAGTTGATGAAGTCACCGGCGCCCTGGGGGAATTCCACCCATTGCTGGGGCGGCTGCACCGCATGCCCGGCCGCCAGGTCGCGGAACAGTGCGCGTAGGATCTGCAGCACATCGACTTGGCCCAGCAGTTCGCGGGCCTGGGTTTGGTTGATCACATGCGGGGTGCTGGACATGAATGCCTCTTTTGTTGAACTTATTTGTCCATTATGGACTTTTAGTTCCGTCGAGCAAGAGGCAAACCTTATCCGAGATAACGAAAGCCCCCCGACAGCTTCTCCTTCAGATAACCCACCAACACACTCACCGACTTCGGCACATGGGGCGAATACGGCCGAATCAAGTAGATCTCATTGGCAAATGCGCCCTTGAGCGTCCAGTCCTTGAGCACCTGCACCAGCTTGCGGCTGGTCAGCGCGGCATGGGCGCTGAAGTCTGGGAGCAGGGCGATGCCCAGGTGGTTGAGAGCGGAGTCGCGCAGCGCCTCACTGTTATTGGTGGCGAAGCTGCCGGCGATGGGCACGGTCAGGCGTTCAACGTTTTTACTGCCGCGTTCGAAGGTCCAGGCGGGCTGGTCGGTGCCCCGTGGGTAGAACAGGCAGTTGTGTGCCGACAGCTCGCCGGGTTCGCGGGGCTCTCCGTGGCGTTGCAGGTAATCCTGGGTGGCTACCAGCACCGACCCGGTGTCGCAGAGCTTCCAGGCGACGTGGGTTTCCGGCACCTGGAAACCGTGGCGCACGGCCAGGTCGTAACCTTCGGCTGCCAGGGAACTCAGCGCATCGGACACATCCAGCTGGATACGCACCTGCGGGTAACGCTGCAGGAATTCCGACAGATGCGGCACCAGTTGCTGTCGGGCAAATGCCACCGGCGCGGTAAGGCGCACCAGCCCGCGAATCTCCCCCACAGAGTCACGCACTGACGAGAAGCTGCGGGCGATCTGCGCATAGGCGCTGCGCACTTCACGGGTCAGCGACAGCCCCGCATCGGTCAGCCGCACACTGCGCGTGGTGCGCGTGACCAACTGAGTGCCGGTGGCCTTTTCCAGGTCGGCAATACGCTGGCTGACCGCAGACTTGCTCACGCCCAGGCGCGCAGCGGCAGCCGTGTAAGTGCCTTGCTCTTCCAATATGGAAAGCCAGTGGATATGGGTCCATAGGCCTTCGATCTCAGATTTTTCCATGGGTGGATTGTTCGCGTATGTGGACAATAAGTTCAGGATTCTGCTCTGGTTTGGAACAAAGCGAAAGCCTATCGTGTGTTCCAACGCTACCCACCTGGATCGACTGCCATGACAACCACAATCGAGCACTACATCAACGACCAGCGCGTGTCCCGCGATGATCGCTATCAGGACGTCTACAACCCCGCCACCGGCGAAAAAACCGGGCGCGTCGCGCTGGCCAGCCGCCAGACCGTATCCGAAGCCGTTGCTGCTGCCCAAGCCGCTTTCGACAGCTGGGCCGATACCCCGCCCATCCGCCGCGTCCGCGTGCTGTTCCAGTACCTGCACCTGTTGCGTGAGCGCAAGGACGACCTGGCGCGCATCATCGTCGCCGAGCACGGCAAGGTCTTCACCGACGCCCAGGGCGAAGTGGACCGTGGTATCGATATTCTGGAATTCGCGTGCGGCATTCCCAACCTGCTCAAAGGCGAACACTCTGACCAAGTTTCCCGAGGCATGGACAACTGGACCCTGCGCCAACCGTTGGGCGTAGTGGCCGGCGTCACGCCGTTCAACTTCCCAGTGATGGTGCCGATGTGGATGTACCCGATCGCCATCGCGGCGGGCAACACCTTCATCCTCAAGCCAAGCCCGACCGATCCGAGCGCCTCGTTGTTCATGGCCGAGCTGCTGCGTGAAGCCGGCCTGCCCAAAGGCGTGTTCAACGTGGTGCAGGGCGACAAGGAATCGGTGGATGCACTGATCGAACACCCGGACGTCAAGGCCGTGAGCTTCGTCGGCTCCACACCGATTGCCCAGTACATCTACGAAACCGGCGCGCGTAACGGCAAGCGTGTGCAGGGGCTGGGCGGTGCTAAAAACCACATGGTGGTGATGCCTGATGCGGACATCGAAAAAACCGTCGACGCCCTGATGGGCGCGGCTTATGGCAGTGCCGGCGAGCGCTGCATGGCGATCTCCGTCGCCGTGCTGGTTGGTGACGTCGGTGACAAAGTCATCGCTGCCTTGACCGAGCGCGCCAAGCAACTGCGCATCACCGACGGCCGCGACCTCAAGGCCGAGATGGGCCCGATTGTGTCCCGCGCTGCACTGGAACGCATCAGCGGCTACATCGAACAAGGCGTGCAGGCCGGCGCGCAACTGCTGCTGGACGGGCGTGATTACGTGCCCACCGAAGCGGGCCTGGAAAACGGCTTCTGGCTCGGCGCGACCCTGTTCGACCATGTGACCCGAGAGATGAGCATCTACCGCGAAGAAATCTTCGGCCCGGTCCTGGCGTGTGTGCGGGTGAACGACTTTGGCGAGGCGATCAAGCTGGTCAACGACCACGAGTTCGGCAACGGCGTCAGCTGTTTCACCCGCGACGGCAACATCGCCCGCGAATTTGCGCGGCGTATTCAGGTGGGCATGGTGGGCATCAACGTACCGATCCCGGTCCCGATGGCGTGGCACGGTTTTGGGGGGTGGAAGAAGAGTCTGTTTGGCGACATGCATGCGTACGGCACTGAGGGTGTTCGGTTCTATACCAAGCAGAAATCGATTATGCAGCGCTGGTCGGAGAGCATCGAGCAAGGCGCGGAGTTTGCGATGCCGGTGTCCAAATAACGCTTGGAAGAACACCGCAGGGCAAATGTGGGAGGGGGCTTGCCCCCGATGGCGGAATGACAGTCACTGTATATGTGGCTGTTACACCGCCATCGGGGGCAAGCCCCCTCCCACTTTTGGTTGTTTTTCACTTGAGGGTTGACTGCTAGGCGAATGATGAATACTGTACATAAACACAGTGTTTAAGCGCTGACCAACCAAACCCTGGCAACCTCAGCCACGCCAAACACTGTGTGCAAGTTAACGGATTAACTTAATGCACAGGCTCGTCAATCCGAGCCGTTTTTATCTATAGAGAGGGAACTCATGTCGTATCCAGAAAGCAAACTCACCGGCCTGACCGGTTTCGCCCTTGCGGCAAAAGTCACCGGCGGCTGGTCTGGCCAAGTGGTCAGTATCACCACGCTGGATCAACTCAAGGCCAACATTAGCGACACCACCCCACGGGTGTTGGTGATCAACAGCAATATCTCGGCGTCGAGCCTGACCAAAGTCAACATGGGTGCCAACAAGACCCTGATCGGTTCATTCCAGAACCGTACTTTGGAGAATATTCACCTGCGTGCAACCGCGCAGTCGCAGAACATTATTCTGCAGAATATTATCTTCAAACATTCGGCGAGCATTAAGGCCAATGACGATATTCAGGTGTACTTGAACTACGGCAGCAAGTACTGGATCGATCATTGCTCTTTTGTCGGGCACACCTGGTCCACCACTGACGGCAGTGAAGACAAGCTGCTGTATATCGGTGAAAAAGCCGATTATGCCACCATCAGCAACTGCTTCTTTGGCAGCCACAAGTACGGGCTGATTTTCGGGCATCCGGCGGATGATAATAAGGCAGAGTTCAACGGTTATCCGCGCCTGACGTTGTGCCACAACCGCTTCGACAACATGGAAGTACGCGCGCCTGGCTTGATGCGTTACGGTTATTTCCATGTGTATAACAACTACGTCAATAACTTCCATCTCGGTTTTACCCTCGCACAGAACGCCAATATCCTCTCTGAAAGCAACTATTTTGGCGAAGGCAGCCAAAATAAAGGCATGTTGGATGACAAAGGTACCGGGACGTTCACTGATACAAACAGTGTGCCGCCGATCACCAACCAGAAGTCACCCAAAGCACAATGGACGGCAAGTTCCAACTACGCCTATACCTTGAAGACGGCGGCGCAAGCCAAGGACTTCACACAGAAGAATGCCGGCGCCCAGGCTGGGACGCTAGTATTCGGTAGTTGAGTAGCTAGCTTTCTACTTAGCTGTCATTTATTGCAAGTGCCACTGTATGTATATCAAAGATATAAATACAGTGATGGCCTTTGTAATATGAATAATTCTTAATGTTGCTATAAGCAAGTGCCCATGTTAAACCTTGGTGCGCACTTGCAGGGCCAACTATCTCTTGCTCTTTCAGTCAGTATTAAGTTGCTGACTGCCAGGTGCTATTTAATCTTCGCTTGTCACTTAAGCGTTAGCAAAAGGACATCATCATGAAACATGCGAATCACACACCCACTCGCTGGACACGGGCCGATGCGCTGAAAGTTAATGAGAATGACCCGACGACGACACAGCCGTTAGTGAGTCCTGACTTTCCTGTCATGAGTGACACGGTCTTTATTTGGGACACCATGCCATTGCGTGAACTGGATGGCACGGTGGTATCGGTGAATGGCTGGTCGGTGATCTTCACCTTGACCGCCGACCGTCGCCCCCATGATCCACAATTCATCAATGCCGATGGCCGTTACGACATCAAGCGCGATTGGGAAGACCGCCATGGTCATGCGCGTATCTGCTACTGGTATTCGCGCACCGGCAAAGACTGGATCTTCGGCGGCCGTGTCATGGCCGAAGGGGTTTCGCCGACCACCCGTGAATGGGCGGGCACGCCGATTCTGTTGAATAACAACGGTGACATCGACCTGTACTACACCTGCGTCACGCCGGGTGCCACGATTGCCAAAGTCAGGGGCCAGGTTGTCACGTCGGACACCGGCGTCACGCTCCAGGGCTTTGATCAGGTCAAGTCGTTGTTCGATGCCGACGGCACCTACTACCAAACCGAAGCGCAGAATGCGACCTGGAACTTTCGCGATCCCAGCCCCTTTATCGATCCCGTCGATGGCAAGTTGTACATGGTGTTCGAAGGCAATGTGGCCGGCGAGCGCGGGACTCACGAAGTGGGCCCGAATGAAATAGGTCTGGTGCCGCCAGGGCATGAAGATGTGGGGGGCGCGCGTTATCAGGTGGGGTGCATCGGCATTGCCGTGGCCAAGGACCTCAACGGTGACGAGTGGGAAATCCTGCCGCCATTGGTCACGGCCGTTGGCGTGAACGACCAGACCGAACGGCCGCACTATGTGTTCCAGGACAACAAGTACTACCTGTTCACCATCAGCCACAAGTTCACCTATGCGGATGGCGTGACGGGGCCGGATGGCGTCTATGGGTTTGTCAGTGATCATCTGTTCGGCCCCTATACGCTGATGAATGCGTCGGGGCTGGTACTGGGCAACCCGCCTTCGCAGCCGTTCCAGACGTACTCTCACTGCGTGATGCCCAACGGCCTGGTGACGTCGTTTATCGACAGCGTGCCCACCACCGGCGATGACTATCGCATCGGCGGCACCGAGGCGCCGACGGTCAGGATCGTGTTGAAGGGTGATCGTTCGTTTGTGCAGGAGGCTTATGACTACGGCTACATTCCGGCGATGCGGGATGTGGTGTTGAGCCAGTGACCGCAGTGCAAAAGCCAGCCTGATTCATCAGGTGTAAACCGATCCAAATAGTGTAGGAGGGGGCTTGCCCCCGATGGCGGTGTCTCAGTCAAGAAGGTGCGACTGGTCCACCGCTATCGGGGGCAAGCCCCCTCCCACCGTTGACCGGTGTTGTGCCTGGAAGATTGGTGGCGCTCAAGCTCAAGGCTGTCATGAGCCACATACTCAGTCGGCCCTGACAAGCAGAGATCCAGTGTGGGAGGGGCAACCCTCCCACCTTTGACTGGTGTTGTGTCTGGAAGATTGGCGGCGCTGAAGCTCAAGACCACCATGAGCCACATACTCGGCCGGTCCTGACAAATGGAGATCCAATGTGGGAGGGGGCTTGCCCCCGATGGCGGTGCCTCAGTCAAGAAGGTGTCGACTGGTCCACAGCTATCGGGAGCAAGCCCCCTCCCACCTTTGACCGGTGTTGTGTCTGGAAGATTGGCGGCGCTGAAGCTCAAGACCACCATGAGCCACATACTCGGCCGGTCCTGACAAATGGAGATCCAATGTGGGAGGGGGCTTGCCCCCGATGGCGGTGCCTCAGTCAAGAAGGTGTCGACTGGTCCACAGCTATCGGGAGCAAGCCCCCTCCCACCTTTGACCGGTGTTGTGTCTGGAAGATTGGCGGCGCTGAAGCTCAAGACCACCATGAGCCACATACTCGGCCGGTCCTGACAAATGGAGATCCAATGTGGGAGGGGGCTTGCCCCCGATGGCGGTGCCTCAGTCAAGAAGGTGTTGACTGGTCCACAGCTATCGGGAGCAAGCCCCCTCCCACCTTTGACCGGTGTCGTGTCTGGAAGATTGGCGGCGCTGAAGCTCAAGACCACCATGAGCCACATACTCGGCCGGTCCTGACAAATGGAGATCCAATGTGGGAGGGGGCTTGCCCCCGATGGCGGTGCCTCAGTCAAGAAGGTGTCGACTGGTCCACAGCTATCGGGAGCAAGCCCCCTCCCACCTTTGACCGGTGTCGTGTCTGGAAGATTGGCGGCGCTGAAGCTCAAGACCACCATGAGCCACATACTCGGCCGGTCCTGACAAATGGAGATCCAATGTGGGAGGGGGCTTGCCCCCGATGGCGGTGCCTCAGTCAAGAAGGTGTCGACTGGTCCACCGCTATCGGGGCAAGCCCCCTCCCACCTTTGACCCCGTTCAAGCAGTGATTTTTGAGCCGTTCATAATCCACGGTGGTCTTGGCAATCTCCAGAAATGGCCACTAACCGATCATGCGAACCACCCGCCTGGCAATCAGAACACCCACCACAGGCGCCAGCGCAAACACCCCAAACAGCCACACCGCAGCGCTCGCGGTGCCTTCGACACCGCCGGGTTCAGTGAGGCCGGCGACGTTCGCGACCATGCCCGCCAGTGCCGCGCCAAACGCGGTAGCGAACAGTTGCACGGTGGTAATCGACGCGCTGGCAAGGTCCTGCTCACCGGCCGGCGCCACCTGGAACACCCGAGTCAGCAAGTGCGGCCACGCCAGCCCCACGCCCAACCCAATCAGGATAAGCGCCAGGCAGATCGGTGTGAGCGTCTGCCCGCTGCCGTTGCTTTCGACGGGCATCAAGATGGCCAGCGCCACCATGCCCACCACGCCCAGGATCGGCCCGGCCAGGATCGCGCGTCGAATGTTGCCGCCCGTCACACCCGCGCTGGCGATTGACCCCAGCGTCCAGCCGGCCGCCATCAGTGCGGCCAGATAACCGGCCACCAACGGCGACTGGTGGTGCAGGACTTGAAGAAACAGCGGCACGAAGATTTCGCCACTGGTCACGGCCACCGCCAGCAATGACATCGTCGCGTACAGCGCGCCGAGTGCAGTGGTGATCCGAAACGCTCCGGCGGGCAACAGTCGATGGTGGGCGCGGCTTTCCGTGACGATCAGCAGCGCGGTGAACACCGCTGCCACGGCCAGCCCCAGCAGGTTCAGGGGCAGGGTGGACGAGACGCTGCCGGCCGACACCGCCAGTACCGCCGCCGTCAGCAGCACCAGTTGGGCGAGTGGCAGCGGTGTCGGCTCAACGCTATCGGTGCTGCGCTTGGGCAGGACCGCCGCCGCCAGCACCGCGAATAACCCGGCCACCGGAATCAACGACCAGAACGCCGCGCGCCATATGCCCAGCTCGGCAAACACCCCGCCCACCGCTGGCCCGACCAGCGTCGCCACGCCCCACATCCCCGACACCAACGCCATCGCGCGAGGCCACAGGCTTTCATCGAACACCAACCGAATCATCGCGTAGGACAGCGCGAACAAGAACCCACCGCCCAGCCCCTGCACCAACCGCCCAACGAGCATCACCGGCATGGACGGCGCAAACGCACAGGCCAAGGCCCCGCCGGCAAACACCAGGCTGGCGACCAGGTACGCCGCACGCGGCCCGAGGCTGCCGAGCAGGCGCGCCGACAACGCCGAACCGAGGATCGAGGCGGCGACAAATAACGTGGTGTTCCAGGCGTAGTAGTCGATGCCGCCGATGTCCTGGACCACTGACGGCAGAATCGTGGTGGCGATGTACACGTTGATCGCATGCAGCACCACGCCGCCTGCCAGTGCGAGCGAACGTACGCCGTTGGCACCGGACAACAGCGCGGCCCAGTTGGAAGGGGAGGGTTGAGGTGTGTCCATGTAGGCTCCGATTCAAAGGACTGAAGGCTTGCCAAGGCAAGCCGACACCCTTTATAAAACCTCATGTTTAGATGAGGTCAAGAGCTGGATGGAAGCGAAAATCGATGTGCGCATCCCCCTCGGCGTGGGCGAATTGGCCCGCCGCAGCGGCGTGACCGTGGCCACGGTGCATTTCTACGAAGCCAAGGGGTTGATCCACGCACAACGCAGCGCGGGCAATCAGCGTCGCTATCAGCGTGACGTACTGCGCCGGATCGCGGTGATCAAGGTCGCGCAGCGCGCGGGCATTCCGTTGGCGACCATCAAGGACGCGTTGGACGAACTGCCTTCAGGACGGCCGTTGACTGCGAAGGACTGGACCCAACTCTCCACCCGCTGGCGCGACCTGTTGAGTGAGCGCATCAACAGCCTCACTCAACTGCGCGACCAGCTCGATGGCTGTATCGGCTGTGGTTGCCTGTCCCTGGATGATTGCCCGCTGCGCAATCCGGGGGATCGCCTGGGGCAGTTGGGGGATGGGGCCGTGTTGCTCGGAAAGTGAGACGACCACCGCCCCTCCCACACGGGATTTGTGGTGTTTGTGAGGGTGGCGTCAGCGCCGCCCCGTGCGCGTACTCACATCCACCCACACCGCCAACACCAGGATGCTGCCCTTCACAATCATCTGCCAGTAACTGTCCACGTCCAGCATCGACATGCCGTTATCCAGGCTGGTAATCACCAACGCCCCGAGCAACGCGCCATACACCGTGCCCGAGCCGCCGCGCATCGACGTACCACCAATAAAGCACGCAGCGATGGCATCCAACTCGCCCATATTGCCCGCCGACGGTGAGCCCGCCGCGAGCCGCGCGGTGTTGACCAGGCCGGCGAGGGCGCACATCACGCCCATGATCCCGAAGATCCACAGTTTCACCGCCTGCACGTTGATGCCCGACAGGCGCGTGGCTTCCATATTGCTGCCCACCGCATACACGCGGCGGCCGAACACTGTCTGGCTGGTGACGTAGCTGAACACGCCGAGCAGCACCAGCAACAGCAGCACTGGTACGGGGATGCCGTCGTAGCTGTTGAGGGTGGTGACGAACCCGGCGAGTACCGCGCCGATCACCGCCACGCGCAGCACGTCGCGCACCAGGGCGTGCGGCGCCAAGCCATGCAGCGCGCGGTTGCGCCGTTGTTTCCAGGTCAACAACAGGGTCAGGGCAAACAGCAAGACCCCAAGGCCAATCCCCACCGAATGCGGCAAATACCCCTGGCCTACGTACACCAGCGACGGCGACACCGGCGCGATGGTGGTGCCGCCGGTGATCCCCAGCAGAATCCCGCGAAACGCCAGCATGCCGCCCAGGCCAACGATAAAAGAGGGGATGCGCAGGTAGGCCGTCATGTAACCGTTGGCCAAACCGATCATCAGCCCACACAGCGCCACCAGGCTGAGATTGGCCAGCAGCGGAATGTGATAAACCACATCCAGGATCGCCGCCAACCCGCCCAACAACCCCAGCAACGAACCCACCGACAAATCAATCTCGCCGCTAATAATCACCAGCACCATGCCGCACGCCAGAATCCCGGTGATTGCCATCTGCCGCAGCAGGTTCGACAGGTTGCGCGGTGTGAGGAAACCGCCCTCGGTCTGCCAACTGAAAAACAGCCAGATCACCGCCACGGCGATCACCAGCGCAAGCATTTTGTAGCGGGTAAACAGCTGTTTGACCTGATTCATCTACGCGGTCTTCCGATCATTATTGTTGTTTTGGCTGAGCGCAGCGGCGAGCACCTGTTCCTGGGTGAGCCCTTCATTGATGAAATCGCCGCGCAACTGGCCGTCGCCGATCACCAGCACGCGGTTGGACACGCCGAGCACTTCGGCCAGTTCCGAGGAGACCATGATGATCGACACGCCTTCGGCCGCCAGGGCGCCCATCAGTTTGTAGATCTCATACTTGGCGCCCACGTCCACCCCGCGCGTGGGTTCGTCGAGGATCAGCACTTTGGGCTTGGCCATCAGCATTTTCGCCAGCACGGCTTTTTGCTGATTGCCGCCGGACAAGCTGGTGATCGGTAAAAACGGGCTGGCCGTCTTGAGGTGCATGCGTGCGATCTGCTGGTCGATGCTGCCCAGTTCAGCTTCTGCGTCGATGCGGGTCATATGCGCATAGGTATCGAGGACCGCCAGGGTGATGTTCTGACCCACGCCCAGGTCGGGAATGATGCCTTGGCGCTTACGGTCCTCGGGCACCATGCACAGCCCGGCGCGAATCGATTTGAGCGGCGTGCGCGTGTCGATTACCTGGCCGTCGAGCCACACCTCGGCGCTGTAGCGGCCGGGGTAGGCGCCGAAGAGCGCTGACACTAACTCCGTGCGTCCGGCGCCCACCAGCCCGGCAATACCGAGGATCTCGCCGCGCTTGAGCACGAAGGAAATATCGTCGACACGCTTGCGCCTGGGGTTGTCCACGTCGTAGCAGGTGACGTTGCGCGCCTCGAAAATCACCTCGCCGATGGCATGGGGCTCGGTGGGGTAGAGGTTGCTCATCTCACGGCCGACCATCTGCGTGATGATCCGGGGGATGTCCATGTCGGCCATGGCCGTGGTCGCGATGTGTTTACCGTCGCGGATCACCGCAATGGTGTCGCACACCGCCGCCACTTCATCGAGCTTGTGGGAGATGTACACGCAGGCTACACCCTTGGCTTTGAGGTCACGGATGATGTCGAGCAGTACCTCGATTTCCGAGCGGGTCAGGGCCGAAGAGGGCTCGTCGAGGATCAGCAGGCGCGCTTTTTTATTGAGCGCCTTGGCGATTTCTACCAGTTGCTGGTAGCCGCCGCCGTACTGCGACACCGGCAAGGCGACGTTCATGTCCGGCACCTTGAGTTCACGCATCAACGCTTCGGCGCGGTGGATCATCGCCGGGTAGTTCATGCGCCCGCCGGGCAATGTCAGTTCGTGGCCCATAAAGATGTTTTCGGCCACCGACAGGTCGGGCACCAGGGTCAGTTCCTGGTGAATGATCACGATACCGGCGGCCTCGGTTTCGCTGATGGACTGAGCCTTGAGCGGTTGCCCATCCCAGAGGATTTCACCCTCCCAGGTGCCGTACGGGTAGACCGCCGACAGCACCTTCATCAGTGTGGATTTACCCGCGCCGTTCTCACCGCACAGGCCGACACATTCCCCCGGCCGCACAGTGATGTCGATGCCGTTCAGCGCGTTGACACCGCCAAAGCTTTTGACGATGCCGTTCATTTGCAGCAGATAGTCAGCCATGGCGGTCACTGCCCGCCGATCTGCTCTTTGGTATAGAACCCGTCCTTCTCCAACAGATCGATATTGGCCTTGGTCAGCGGAGTCGGGGTGAGCAGGATGGTGTCGACTTTCTTGCTGCCGTTATCGTACTGCGAGCTGTAGGTGGGCTTCTCGTTACGTGCCAGTTGCACCGAGAGCTTGGCGGCTTCGGTGGCAATCAGCTTGAGCGGTTTGTACACGGTCATGGTCTGGGTGCCGTCGATCACGCGTTTGATCGCGGCGAGGTCAGCGTCCTGTCCGGAGATCGGCACCTTGCCCGCCAGTTTCTGCGCGGCC
The DNA here is from genome assembly GCF_052938085.1 of Pseudomonas sivasensis. Classification (NCBI taxonomy): domain Bacteria; kingdom Pseudomonadati; phylum Pseudomonadota; class Gammaproteobacteria; order Pseudomonadales; family Pseudomonadaceae; genus Pseudomonas; species Pseudomonas sivasensis. Next base: position 3,945,661 of record NZ_CP176442.1, on the reverse strand, counting down.
AGGGCCTGGATCGCACCGCCGGCGGTGGCGTCGTTGGAGGCGACGATGGCGTCGATTTTGTTGTTGTTCCGGGTCAGGGCGTTTTCGACGATGCTCAGGGCTTCGGTGGGGTTCCACTCCTTGACCCACTGCTGGCCGACTACCTTGATATCGCCCTTGTCGATGGCCGGTTGCAGCACCTTCATCTGGCCTTCGCGCAGCACCTTGGCGTTGTTGTCGGTAGGCGCGCCGCCGAGCAGGAAGTAGTTGCCCTTGGGCGCCGCTTGCAGCACACCGCTGGCCTGCATTTCGCCGACCTTTTCGTTATCAAAGGAGATGTAGGCGTCGATGTCCGCATTGAGAATCAGGCGGTCATAGGACACCACCTTGATCCCGGCTTTCTTGGCTTCGGCCACCGCGTTGGTCAGCACCGTGGCGTTGAACGGCACGATAACGATCACATCGACGCCCCGGGAAATCAGGTTTTCGATCTGGGAAATCTGCTTCTGCTCGTTGGCATCGGCGGACTGCACAAAGACCTTCGCGTCGAGTTTTTCCGCAGCGGCGACGAAGTAATCGCGGTCGCGGGACCAGCGTTCCAGGCGCAGGTCGTCGATGGAGAAACCGATTTTCGGGTGGGCGGAATCGGCCATCACCGGCAGTGCGAGCAGGGCCAGGGCGGTGGCGAGCAGGGTACGTTTGAATGACTTCATGTTGGTGCGTCCTTTTATTGTTGTTGGAAGACTCTAGCCGAACACTGCTGTTGCTGTTTGCGTTGTGTGTAGCCTGGCTTTTTTGTGGTGAGTGGGCTTGCCCCGCGCTAGGGCGCGAAGCGACCCCAAACCAGACGAGGCAATTTTACGTGACACACCGAGGTGCCTGATTTCAGGGCCGCTTCGCGCCCCAGCGCGGGGCAAGCCCGCTCACTACAACTGCAGCCACAATCAACTGCGCACAGCATCGGTCAGGTGTAGATAAACCGGTTCACGACACCTTCGAGCATCTCCTGTCGCCCGCTCACCGCCTGCGGGTTCAGTTCATGGGCAAACGCGTGTTCTGCCAGCGATTCCAGGCTGAACTCACCCGCCAGCACGGCTTGGCCCAGCGGCTGTTGCCAACCGGCATAACGCTGGTCCTTGAACTGCTGCAATCGGTCGTTTTGCACCATGGCCGCCGCACGCTCCAGGGCCAGCGCCAATACGTCCATGGCCTCCACATGCCCGTGGAACAGATCCACCTCATCCAGGCTCTGACGCCGTACCTTAGAATCAAAGTTATAGCCGCCGTTCTTGAACCCGCCAGCCTTGAGGATTTCATAGGTGGCGAGGGTCATCTCCTCGACGCTGTTGGGGAATTGGTCGGTGTCCCAGCCGTTCTGCGGGTCGCCACGGTTGGCGTCGATGCTGCCGAAGATACCGAGGGATACGGCCGTGGCGATCTCGTGATGGAAGCTGTGCCCGGCCAGGGTGGCGTGGTTGGCCTCGATATTCACCTTGATCTCGTGTTCCAGGCCGTACTCATGCAGGAAACCGAACACCGTGGCGCTGTCGTAGTCGTACTGGTGCTTGGTCGGCTCCTGGGGCTTGGGCTCGATCAGCAGGTCGCCCTTGAAGCCGATCTTGTGCTTGTGTTCCACCACCATGCGCATAAAGCGCCCGAGCTGTTCGCGCTCGCGCTTGAGGTCGGTGTTGAGCAGGGTTTCATAGCCTTCACGGCCGCCCCACAGCACATAGTTTGAGCCTTTGAGCCGCAGGGTGGCGTTCATCGCGCTGAACACCTGGGCGGCGGCGTAGGCAAACACTTCAGGGTCCGGGTTACTGGCAGCGCCGGCGGCAAAGCGCGGGTTGCTGAAGCAGTTCGCGGTGCCCCACAGCAGTTTGATCCCGGTTTGTTCCTGGTGACGCTCCAGATGGTCGACCATCTGTGCGAAGTGCTCGCGGTACTCCTTGAGCGAGCTGCCTTCGGGCGCCACGTCGGTGTCGTGAAAGCTGTAGTAGTCGATGCCCAGTTTGGAGAAAAACTCAAAGGCCGCCTCCGCCTTGCCGATGGCCACCTCCATCGGGTCGCCACTGCGCTGCCACGGGCGCTTGAAGGTGCCCATGCCAAACATATCGGCACCGGGCCACACGAAGGTGTGCCAGTAACACGCAGCCATGCGCAGGTGCTCGCGCATGGGTTTGCCGAGGATCAACTTGTTGGCGTCGTAATGGCGAAAGGCGAGGGGGGAATCGCTGCTGGGGCCTTCGAAGCGAACCTTCTCGACACCGGGGAAGTACGGCATGGCGTTTTCCTTATTGTTCTTGGCGGTGTCTGGATACTAGCAACGGCGATGGGGCTGGCGATTATGAAAATCACCAAGGCGTAGTGCGATTTTGTGCAGCGAGGGCTAGTCTGTCGCGACAGTCCCCAGGACAAAAACAATGAAAACCCTACCGCCCGTGCACCGAATCGCGCTGCTGTTCAACGGCAGCAAAATCTACGACCGCGGCATCATCGCCGGCATCGGTAATTACCTGAGCAGTACGCGTGTGTCCTGGGATTTGTTCCTGGAAGAGGACTTTCTATGCCGCCTCAAAGGCATCGAGCGTTTTCAGGGCGACGGCATCATTGCCGACTTCGACGACCCGCTGATTGGCGAGGTATTGGCCGACAGTCAGTTGCCGGTGGTAGCGGTGGGCGGCTCCTATGAAGACGGCCGCGCGTACCCCAAGGGCATCCCCTATGTGGCCACCGATAATTACGCATTGATGAAGTTGGCCTACGCGCATTTGATCGAGGCAGGGCTGACGCGCTTTGCCTGCTTCAGCCTGCCCGAAGCGCAGGCCAACCGCTGGGCCCAGGAGCGCGAAAAAGCCTTTCGCCGCCTGATGCTGCGCGACGGCTTGCAGGTGGAGGTGTATCGCGGCCTCGGCACCAGCGCGCCGTTGTGGGACAGCGCAGTGGAGCAGCAGATCGCCTGGCTGCACAGCTTGCCAAAGCCCATTGGCATTATTGCCGTGACCGATGCCCGTGCCCGGCAATTGCTGCAAGCCTGCCTCACAGCCGGCATCGCCGTGCCGGAACAAGTGGCGCTGATCGGCATCGACAACGATCCGCTGACCCGAACCCTTACGCGAGTGCCGCTGAGTTCGGTGATCCAGGGCACCGAAACCATGGGTCGCACTGCCGCTGCGCTGTTGCACCAGATGTTGCACGGCAAGCCTTGCACCGGTACGCAAATCCTCGTGCCGCCGGACGCAATCAACGTCCAGGCCTCCAGCCTTCATCAACCCTTGGGCAATCCGTACGTGATGCAGGCGCTGCTGTTTATCCGCCAATACGCGTGCCAGGGCATCAAGACCGCTCAAGTGGCGGCGTATGTCGGTGTGTCGCGTTCATCCCTGGAAGCGCACTTTCGTAAGGTGCGCAATTGCAGCGTGCATGACGAAATCCTGCGCTTCAAACTCGCGGCTGCCGCCAGAGGCCTGGAAAACCGCGACCTGGCGATTGCCGACATCGCGTCGACCTGCGGCTTCACCTCGGCGCAGTACCTGCACACCGTGTTTCGTCGCGAGTTTGGCTGTACGCCCCGGGAGTACCAGCGGGGCGCGGAGTTTGCGTTATCTGTCCCTGAGTAAGGCCTTACATACACTGCTGAACCCACTGTGGGAGGGGGCTTGCTCCCGATGGCGGTGTGTCAGTCAATGAATGGCTTGACTGACACACCGCCATCGGGAGCAAGCCCCCTCCCACATTTTTTGACCGCGTTCAGGCGCTTAGAACACTGCCTTGACCTGCAACCCCAACACCAGCGCATTGTCGATGTTGTCACCCGAAAACGCGCCTGGCTCGATGATGTATTGCACATCCGGGCGCAGGTTCAGCCATGGCGTGGCCTGGTAGCCGTAACTGAGTTCGATCAGTTGTTCGGCGTTGTCGAGGTTGGGGTAGCTGGACCCGGCGTTGAACGCTGCCAGTTCCTGCACGTCGCGGCTGCGCGGGTTTGGCACGGCGCGGCCATAACCCAGGGACAGGGTGTCCCGCGGGCGGCCTTCGAACGGTTTGTAGAGCACTACACCTGCGCCATACCACTTGCTGAACGGCGAGGCCGCTTCGCTGGCGGCGGAGTATTGGCCGAAGGCGTGCAGCACACGGCCGGCCGACGATTCGGAGGCCCACACCGCCTGGTCGATCAGCAGATAGTGACCGCCGCGACCGCTGACTTTTTCAGTGCTGCCGATGCGTTTCACATCGGAGCTGTCGTAGTAGTAACCCACCTTATATTCCCCGGGCAGGGGGCCTGCGTGCTTGTACACCAGCTCAATCGGCACCACGGTCCCGGTGGTGTGCTTGGGGCTCAACTTCCAGGCGCGGCTGGAGTCGCCGTTGCTTTCCGGGTCGACATTGAACGCCGCCACCCGCACTTGCCAGGCCGGCGAGAGGTCGTATTTCACCCGTGCGCCCAGACGCGCGTTCGGGTAGTTGGTCCAGCCGCTGCCGCCGGACATGTTCAGCGGATGCCCGCAGAAACCGGCGTTCATGAAGTTGCACAGGATGCCGCTGTCCAGGCCGCCGAGGTCATTGCCCATGGCCATGTAGCCGAGCTTCACGTTGAGTGCCGGGGTGAAGAGCGTGCGCTCGTAGCTCAGCTCAGTGAGGCGGGTGTAGAGACCGCCGTAGTTTTCCTGGATCGGCAGACGGTTGCCCACCAGGTCCTCGGACGCGCTGTTGCCACGACGGTCATTGACGGTGACCTGGATGCGGTCGCCGTTGGTGAAACCGTAGAGCTTGCTCAGGTCGAACTGCACACCGAGCTTGAGGTTTTGCGAGTAGCGCGCCGAGCGGTGCTGACCGCCGTGGGCGTTGTAGGCAGTTTCGCCGCTGTAGTCGCCGGTGAAGCGCACACCGGTGTCTTCCAGTTCACGGCGCAGGCCGCCCCAGTCGCCGGTCAGGGTGGTGTCATCGGCTTGGACGGGCAGGGCGGCGCCCAGGGCCAGGCCGAGCAACAGGCGCCCAAAAGAGAGATGAGAAGTGGGTGTCATGCGGGTCTTCCAGACAGAAAGCGCGGTGCCGGGGGGGCACCGCGCTTGGGGGGGGGGGTTATGGCAGGGCGTAGGCGATCACGTAGTCGCCACGGTCAGTGGATTGGCGTGCACCGCCGGCGGTGACGACTACGTACTGCTTGCCGGTTTTCGGCGATACGTAAGTCATCGGGCCGCCTTGGCTGCCGACCGGCAGGCGGGCTTTCCACACTTCGTCACCGTTGCCGCTGTTGAAGGCGCGCAGGTAGAAATCCTGGGTGCCGGCGATAAAGATCAGGCCGCCCTGGGTCGACAGCGTGCCGCCGAGGGTCGGCAGACCGATCTTGATCGGCAGGTGCATACGGATGCCCAGCGGGCCGGTGTCTTCAACGGTGCCAACCGGCACCTGCCACGCGACTTTCTGGGTCTTCATATCGATGGCGGTCAGGGTGCCGAACGGCGGCGCCTGGCACGGAATGCCGGCCACCGACAGGAAGCGGTTTTTGTTCACGGCATACGGCGTGCCCTTGAGCGGGACCGCGCCCATGCCGGTGTTCAGCGCTTCGCCACCGGACGAAGACTGGGCTTTGTTCTGCGACGGCACCATCTGGATCCACAGGCCCAGGCGCATGTCGTTGACGAAGATAAAACCGTGCACCGGGTCGGTGGAAATGCTGCCCCAGTTCATGCCGCCCAGGGAACCCGGGAAGCTCAGGGATTTATCGGTGCCCGGCGCGGTGTACAGGCCGTCGTAGCGCATGCCTTTGAAGTCGATGCGGCACAGCAACTGGTCGTACGGGGTGGCGCCCCACATGTCCGATTCAGTCAGGGTTTGCGCGCCGATCTGCGGCATGCCCACCGATTTAGGCTGGGTTGGCGAGTACGGTTCATTGGGGATGTTGGCGGCCTTGACCGGCACTTCTTTTACGTCAGTCAGCGGTTTGCCAGTGGCGCGGTCGAGCACGTAGATCTGGCCGGCCTTGGTGCCGATCACTACCGCAGGCACGGCTTTGTCGCTGCCCGGCGGGGTGAAGTCGATCAGGCTTGGCTGCATTGGCAGGTCGAAGTCCCACAGGTCGTTGTGGACGGTCTGGTACACCCACTTTTCAGCACCGGTGGAGGCATCCAGCGCCAATACCGAAGCGCCGTATTTATGGTTGAGCTGGGTGCGTTCCACGCCGTAGATGTCGGTGGATGAGCTGCCCATCGGCAGGAAAATCGTGTTCATCAGCGGGTCGTAGGACATCGGCGCCCAGCTGTTCGGCGTGCTGCGCACGTAAGTGCTGTCGCCGGTTGGGGCTTGTTTGTCTTCCGGGTTGCCGGGGTCGAAGGCCCAACGCATTTGCCCGCTGATCACGTCAAAACCACGGATCACGCCGCCTGGCATGTCGGTCTGCACGTTATCCGCCACGCGACCACCGACCACTACGGTGGTGCCAGCGATCAACGGGGCCGAGGAGAGCTGGTAGTAGCTGTCCGGGACATTGCCCAGGCCGGCTTTCAAATCCACCTGGCCGTGGGTGCCGAAGTCTTCACAGAATTTGCCGGTGTCGGCGTCTACCGCAATCAGGCGGGCATCAATGGTGTTGGTCAGCAGACGGCGCTGGCACTGCGCACCGGCTGGAACGCTGGCGGCAATGATCGGCGAGCTGTTGGGCTGGGTCGGCTGGGCAATCGGCGCGGTGGCGTCGAAATAGGCCATGCCGCGGCAACGCTGCCAGACCGCCGATTTGGCGTTGACTTCGTTCTTCCACAGTTCTTTGCCGGTGTCGGCGTCGAGGGCGATCAGGTTGTTGTGCGGGGTGCAGATGAACACTTTGTTGCCGATCTGCAGCGGGGTCAGTTGGTCTTCGGCACCGTTGCCGTCGCTGATCGCCACGTCACCGGTGTGGTAGGTCCAGGCTACTTTGAGCTTGTTGACGGTGTCGCGGTTGATCTGGTCCAGCGCGGCGAAGCGGCTGCCGCCTTCAGTGTTGCCGTAGTGCGCCCAATCTTTCTGCGCATCGGCCGGGGCCACTGGCGTGACGCCTGGGCCGGCACCGGTCGGGGCGACGCTTGGGTGGGCGACAAACATATTGCCCGCCGCAACCACTACGCCCACCGCCAGTACGGCGGCAACGCCATAGGCACCGCGCGCAGGCTTGCCGACCAGCAGTGGGTACACCAGCGCGACCACCAGGCCAATCGCGGCGAACATGAATAGCCGCGAGAACAGCGGCCAGAACACCAGGCCCACATCCGCCACGGCCCAAATGGCTGTGCCCACCAGGAACGCGGCAAACAACCACGCACCCGCCGGGTTACGCCGGGCAATCAACAGGCCGGCAATCGCCATGGACACGCCGCCGATCAGGAAGTACCAGGAACCTCCCAGGCTAACCAGTTTGGCGCCGCCGACGGCGAGCGCGATGCCGAGCAGGGCGATGATAACGCCCAGGCCCAGGAGTAAGAATCTAGAGACGCCAGTGGCGCGCGATGCTCGTTTCATGTCGAAAGGACTCGAATGTGAGAGGGCAAAGACGCGATTTTAGCAAGATAAGTAACTGGTTAGTACATTAGAGTCCTGCAATAGACTATTACAGTTGCTGCGATGATGCAGTGCGGTCAAATGCCGCGTTGGATAGGAGGGTTTTCTCGATGGGCAGCGGTGCGGGGAGCGCGTATTCAGGGGTGTCGATAGCCGTATCAGGATGAGCGCACTCTGAGCCTCAACGAAACGCCCCATCGGTTGAGTGGATGGGGCGTAGCGTTCGACCACCGTCTTTACAGGCAGCTTTGCTCGAACTCTTCGAGCATATCGGAGCGGATCAGATGACCCTCGTCATCCCGATCCCGGTACCGTCGTGGCTCAAGTCACTGCCATGCATGGGTTGACGTCTTCCTTGAGGGCGATGCGACTGACGTGTGTGTCCGCATACGCCCTCTGTCTGACAATGCCTAAAACTTGAAGCGTCCCACCAACCCTTTGAGCTGACCGGAAATATCCGTCAAACGACCTGAGCCGGTCTGCGCCGAATGGGCAAAACCTTCCACCAACTGCGCATCGGCATGGATCTGCGCGATGTGCCGGTTGATCTCTTCCGCCACTTGGTGCTGTTCCTCAGCGGCGGTCGCGATCTGGGTGTTCTGGTCGCGGATCGAGTCCACGGAGCCAAGGATCTTGTCGAAGCTGTCGCGAGCCTGCTGGATGCGTTCCACGCTGGTGTGGGACACCAGCAGGCTGCCTTGCATCTGCTGCGTGACTTCCTGGGTGCGGCGGGCGAGGTTGCCCAGCAGGCTGTCGATTTCGCCGGTGGAGTCTGCGGTGCGACGCGCCAAGGCGCGGACTTCGTCTGCAACCACGGCGAAGCCTCGGCCTTGGTCACCGGCGCGGGCCGCTTCGATTGCCGCGTTGAGTGCCAGCAGGTTGGTTTGCTCGGCAATCGAACGGATGGTATCGAGGATGGTGTTGATGTTCTGGCTGTCCTGCTCCAGCAACTGCATGGTCTGAGTCGATTTCTGCAGGTCTTCGCTAAGCTTGAGCACGCTGCCCGTGGCTTCGCCGATGTGCTGCTGACCGGCGTGCACATCGCGATAGCCTTCGTCGGCACTGGTGGCCGCGGCGCTGCAGGAGCGTGCGACTTCGTTGGCGGTGGCGACCATTTCGTTGAACGCAGTGCTGACCAGTTCCACGGCTTCACGCTGGCGGCCGGCGGCCTGGTTCATGTTATTGGCCACTTCGCTGGTGTCGGCGGCGGCGGTTTGCAGGTCGGATGATGCGTTACCGATGCGCTGCACCAACTGCGCGATCATGCTCAGGAACTGGTTGAACCAGCCGGCGAGGCTGGCGGTTTCGTCCTTGCCTTGCACCTTGAGCTGGCGGGTCAGGTCGCCTTCACCTTCGGCGATTTCTTGCAGGCCGTCGGCCACGCCACGGATCGGGCGGACAATGACGCTGGCGAAACTGGCGCCGACAATCGCGAAAACTAAGGCCAACGCGGCAGCGATCGCGGCGATCAGCCAGGTGAGGCTGGTCGCACCCGCCATCACTTCGTCCCGCTTGATCAGCCCGATAAAGCGCCAGCCCAAGTCTTTTGAACTGACCACGTTAGCCATATAGGCCACGCCGTCGATGTCGATTTGGGTCACGCCGTCGCCACGCTTGGACAGTTCGGCGTAGTTGGGGCCGAGGTCTGCCATCGGCTTGAAGTTGTGCTTGGCGTCGCTGGGGTCCACCAGCACGTTGCCATTGGCTTCGACCAGCATCAGGTAGCCGCTGTCGCCTAGCTTGATGTTGCGCACCAGTTCGGTGAGCTGCTTGAGCGACACGTCCAGGCCGACCACGCCGAGGATTTTGCCGCTGGCGTCGGCGACGGTGTGCACGGTGCCGATCAGCACCACATCATCCGGTGCCCAGTAGTAGGCGCCGGTGCGCACGGTAGCGCCAGGCGCGGCGATGGCCGCTTGGTACCAAGGGCGTACGCGTGGGTCGTAGTTGTTCAGTTTGGTGTCGTCCGGCCAACTGGCGTAACCGCCGTCGCTCAGGCCCAGGGACAGGTAAGCGGTGCTCGGATGGCTCTTGGCGAACTGGTCGAAGATATCCAGCAGTTCTTTGTTGGTGGGTGTAAGGGGAATTTGCGCGGCGTCGGCGCCGGCGTAGCTCTTGAGGTCCTTGGCCGCGACAACGCGCGGGTCCTTGGCCACAAATTCGACGTTCTGGCTGATGCCGTCGAAGAACTGCTTCATGCCATTGTCGATCTGGCGGATTTCGCGGCCGCTGCTGTCGAGGAAGTTGGCCAGGGCCCCCTCGCGCAGATTCAACACTACCAACACGGCGACCAGGATGACGGGGACGCATGCGATAGCCGCGAACGCCCAGGTCAGCTTCTGCTTGATATTCATGACTTCACCTGCGGAGTATTTATAGTTTTGGCAAGGCAGTGGGTAGCGCAGAACGTCGCATGTGTTGTTATGAAGAGGTGTAGCCCATGCGTACCCCCGGTTTATCGACCGAGGAGTCACGCACTTTAGGGCCTGCGTCGTGATCAGCCGATTTGGGCGTCGGCCAGGGCGTCGCGGCGCATCGATTGCAGGTTTTTTTCGATGGTTTCGCAGATGGCTTCCATCTGGATCTGGTGTTCGCTGGAGCGGAACGGGCTTTGCAAATCGGTGCCGATGCGTTCGATGGCCAGCAGCATAAAGCCCACCACCGTGGAGGCCAGCGGCGTGAACCAGCCCAGGGACTCCACAAGGCCCACCGGTACGATCAGGCAGAACAGCGAGATAAACAACCGCGGGAAATACACGTAAGGGTAGGGCAGTGGGGTGTTGGCGATACGCTCCATGCCGCCCTGGGCGTTGGACAAGTCCACCAGGGTGGATTCCAGCCGGGCCAGGCGAATGCTGTCCAGGTGCCCGGCTTTGTATTCCCGGGCCAGGATGGCCGCCGAGCCGGTGAGGATATCGTTGGCAAAGTTATTGGTGGCACCGTTGCGGGCGAATTCCTCAGTGGGGATAAACGCGCGGATTTCATCCGGGCATGGCTCGCCCTTGAGGTGCGCGGCCAGGCAATTCACGTAGGCCACATGGCGGCGCAGCAGGGTGGACTTGACCGGGTTCACTTCACCGTCGGGGTCGTCCAGTAGCGTCAGCACCTGGCGCGCAAAGCTGCGCGAATTGTTGACCATCGCGCCCCATAGCGTGCGCGCCTCCCACCAGCGGTTGTAGGCGCTGCTGTTGCGAAAGCTGATGAGCACAATCAGTGCCGAGCCCAGCAGAGTGAGGGGCATCAGCGGCAAGTTGATCTTGGCGGTGAGAAACAGCATGAAGTCCACGGTGACGGCGACGTCCCACAGCAACAGCCAGAACAGCGACCAGCCCACATAGCCCATGGTCTTGATGATCAGGCGGTACTTTTTGATGATGGCGGCTTTCAAACGACAACCTCGTGGCGAGCGGTAGGCAACTGTGCCTTAGCTCGGACGCTGGTTTGCGGGGAAGGTTCGCTGTGGTGACTGAAACGGTTAAGCCACCGGGGTCTTTTTGGAACAATTTTGGTAGCGACGGTGTCCCCTGCGTTAATCACGATAGATTGCGCTCAAGGCAAAACGCCATTATCTGTGCTGCAATTGAGATCAGTGAATCCAAGTTGTTTGATCAGGGCTCTTTCTCATGTGCAGTGGTTCGTTGAAGTTGGCGGTGGAACAGTCGGCGCGTGCGTTTGAGCGCCATGTGGATTTTGAAGCGTGTATTCGTACCCATTATTCGATCTTGCTGGAGTCCTATTCAAAAAGACCATTTTTCTACAAGACCGCACTGAAGTTCAGTCGCTTGATGGTGTCCTTTACGTTATTGAGCACCTATTTCTCCAAGCAGGTGCCTTTACTGTCCGAGGTGAAAGAGTTTTGTACGGCGCGCGGGTTCTGTTCCAGAAACAGTCTGGAGTCGATCTTCCTGCTGTTCAGGGCGTTGGGGTTCATGACGGTGTCGAGGCATGCGGATGACAGCCGTCTGCGGGTATTCAGCCCGTCACCCCTAGCCTGCGAGGAGATCAGGCTGATGCTCACGTCCGTGGTCGAGCCGCTGGGCGTGATGTGCCCGGAAACCGCGGTTTGCGGCTCAATGAACGGGTTGGATGATCGCGCTTATCTGGCACGTTATTTCAAAGGGTTTTCGGTCCTTCTCTCCCATAATGTGACCATCGACCTGCTGATGCCCGACTGTTATTGGCTGGTAAAGCGCGATGCCGGGCATATGTTGATGCTGGCGATCTATAACGATGCGTGTGCGTTGGATAACCAGGGGGCAAGTTTCAGGTCTTCGTCCTACCTTTCCATCGCTGAGCAACTCTCGGTGTCCAAGACCCATGTTATTCGCTTGGTGCAAGAGGGGGCTGACCGGGGCTATTTCAAGATTCATTCCAAGACATTGCTTGAAGTCCTGCCACCTTTTATCGTGTTGGTAAGGCGCTTCATGGCGTATTCGTTTGCGACCTGCCTGCACAGTCTTCAACTGAGTCATGTCGATACCAAAGCGGCCACTCATGCATAGGGAGTGACGGGATGCCGGCTAATGTGAAGCTCAGGCCACGGATGCAAAGGCTGTTGTCGCCCGCAATTGCCCAGGCGGAATTGATCGGGATTTTCGCCTGGTTGGCGGTGTTGCTGGTTGATCGCGGGGGGATGTTCGGCTGGCCGGTCGTGCTGGTCACGATGGGGCTGTGCGTGGTGTATGGGGTTCACCGGGTGGTGACTCAGTATGTGCTGTGGCGGGCGCTGGGCGTGGGTTATATGGTGCTGCTGTCCGCGGGTTTTGCCTATGTGGTTCACACCCGCCCCGACCTGCAGGTGTTCGCCTTGCCGCTGGCCGTGACCTTGGTAATGAGCAGCGCAATCCTGTTTATCGTGGTTCAGGATTTTCTGTTCTGCGCCGCATTGGTGTGGTTACTGACGTGGCCCCAGATTCAGCTGAGCCTTTACGCAGGCGTCGACACCTACGTGTTCATCTTTTGCGCCGCGTCGGTGGCCATCGGATTTATCTTGAATGTCTACTACCTGAAGAACCTGCGTTCCGTGTTACTGGTGGAGAGTGAGTTTCGGGAGTTGGCCGAGACCGATTATTTGACCTCCATCCTGAACCGGCGGGCCTTTATGGAGAGCTTCGCCAAACTGATTGCGGCCGGTGATACCGGCTACTTCATGATGCTGGATATCGACAGTTTCAAATTGAAGAATGACCAGTTCGGCCATGACGTCGGCGACAGGATTCTCTGCGCCATGGCCGCGTGCTTTAAATCCACCCCAGGCAGCCACAGTTTCGGCAGGATTGGCGGCGAAGAATTCGGGGTGCTGCTGGTGGGCGATGACCCTGGTCTCGCCACCGATTACGCGCTGCGCCTGCTGCAAGCGATCCGCAGCAGTGTCGCGCCGCCCCATGACTACACTTGCAGTGCGGGCATGGCGCGCTTTACGGCCGGGGCCGAAATGTCGGCGGTCCTCAAGCGTGCCGACCGCAACCTCTACGCTGCCAAGGGCAACGGTAAAGACCGCGTGTATTTGGATGGCGCGCCGGTGTTTCAGGGGTCGACGTCCACCCCGGAGGCCCTATGAAAGTTGGCGTGATTTCCGATACTCACGGCCTGCTGCGGCCTGAAGCCGTGGCGGCGTTGCAGGGATGCGAACAGATCATCCATGCCGGCGATATCGGTAGCCCTGAAATTCTTCAGCAATTGGCGCAGATCGCACCCCTGCACGTGGTGCGCGGCAACAATGACCAGGACGCGCCGTGGGCACGGCAGGTGCCCGACCATCTGATGCTGGATGTGGACGGATGGCGGACGTTGGTAGTGCATGACATCGCCGACGTCCCCGCACGACTCGATACGCATGTGCGGCTGGTGATCACCGGTCATTCGCACAAGCCCCTGATCGAATGGCGGGGCGCAACGCTGTATGTGAACCCCGGCAGTGCAGGGCGGCGGCGCTTCAAGTTGCCGGTGACGTTGGCGGTGCTGAAGATGCAGGCGCTGACGATCGAGTCGCAACTGATCACGTTGCTGGACTGATCGGTGTTTATCCTTGCGCCAGGATGCTCTGCAACAACCCTGGAAACCGTTCCTCAAGCACATCGCCGCGCAACGAATTCATATGGGTCGTGCCCACGCTGCGGGTGTGCACCAGGCCGGCATCGCGCAGTACGCGGAAGTGGTGGGACATGCTGGACTTGGGGCGCCCGCCGTCCAGTTCGCCGCAAGTGGCTTCCGGCACGCCGGCCAGGCAGCGCACGATTTCCAGGCGCACCGGGTCGCTCAGGGCGTACAACAGACGCTCCAGGGTCAGATCTTCAGGGGTAGGGTGTTTGAAGGCTCGCATGGGTCGGATGATAACAGGGGGGTATCGCCGAATACCATAGTTCGATTACCATCGAACTATCGAATCACTCACTCGCTGCTGGAGTTCCCATGTCCGCTCTGTTCGAACCCTTCAAACTCAAAGACGTAACCCTGCGCAATCGCATCGCCATCCCGCCAATGTGCCAATACATGGCCGAAGACGGCATCGTCAACGACTGGCACCACGTGCACCTGGCCGGCATGGCCCGTGGCGGTGCCGGTTTGTTAGTGGTCGAGGCCACTGCCGTTGCGCCTGAAGGCCGCATCACTCCGGGCTGTGCCGGCATCTGGAGCGATGCACATGCTCAGGCGTTCGTGCCGATGGTCAAGGCGATCAAGGCCGCAGGTTCAGTGCCCGGCATTCAGATTGCCCACGCCGGGCGTAAAGCCAGTGCCAACCGTCCATGGGAAGGGGATGACCACATTCCGGCTTCCGACGCACGCAGTTGGGAAACTATTGCGCCGTCGGCCATCGCCTTCGGTGCCAACCTGCCCAATGTGCCGCGCGTCATGACCCTGGACGACATCGCTCGCGTTAAACAGGATTTCGTCGACGCCGCCCGTCGCGCCCGTGACGCCGGTTTCGAGTGGATCGAACTGCACTTCGCCCACGGTTACCTGGCCCAAAGCTTTTTCTCCGAGCATTCCAACCAACGTACCGATGCCTACGGTGGCAGCTTCGACAACCGCAGCCGTTTCCTCCTGGAAACCCTGGCCGCCGTGCGTGAAGTCTGGCCGGAAAACCTGCCGCTGACCGCGCGTTTCGGTGTGATCGAATACGACGGTCGTGACGAGCAAACCCTCACCGAATCCATCGAACTGGCGCGTAATTTCAAAGCCGGTGGCTTGGACCTGCTGAGCGTCAGCGTCGGTTTCACCATCCCCGACACCAACATCCCGTGGGGCCCGGCCTTTATGGGCCCGATTGCCGAACGCGTGCGCCGCGAAGCCGGTATCCCGGTGACCTCGGCGTGGGGTTTTGGTACGCCACAATTGGCAGAAGGCGCGTTGCAGGCAGGGCATCTGGACCTGGTCTCAGTGGGCCGCGCGCACCTGGCAGACCCGCATTGGGCGTACTTTGCCGCCAAAGAGCTGGGCGTGGATAAGTCCTCCTGGACCTTGCCAGCGCCGTATGCGCATTGGTTGGAACGCTATCGCTGAGGCGAGCCAAGCGGTTTATGGAGCCACTCAATCGAGTGGCTTTTTTTTATCTGAGTATTGATACAAAGTGGATACGTAAAAAATAACGAATGAGAATGGATGTCAAACGAGAATGCGTTGATATACCATGCGCCGCGAATTCTTGGCAGGTTTGCCGTCCCATCTGGCTCATTCACTAGGTCCAACATCCATGCGTCGTACCCTGATTTCCATCTGTGTGTTGCAGGCGTTTTCCCCGTTCACCTGGGCAGAAGTGGCGCCCACCGAGCAAACCAGTCTGGAGTTGCAAGCGACCACTGTGACGGGCACGGCGGACTATGAAACAGCTCAGGGGCCGGTCAAGGGCTACCACGCCACACGCTCAGCCAGCGCGACGCGCACCGACACGTCGATTCATGAAACACCGCAGTCCATCAGCGTGGTGTCCAAGGATGTGGTCGAAGACATTGGCGCCACCCGCCTGCAGGATGCCCTCGACTATGCCGGCGGCGTCGGCCGCGCCAACAACTTCGGCGGCCAGGGCCTGACCACCTTCACCGTGCGCGGCTTTACCACTGGCGAGTTCTACCGCAACGGTTTCCCGATCAACCGCGGCTACCCGAACATGCCGGACGCCAACACCATCGAACGCCTCGAAGTACTGCGCGGTCCCGCAACCATGCTGTATGGCCGTGGCGATCCAGGCGGCACGTTCAACGTGGTGTCCAAACAGCCGCTGGCAGAGCGTACCGTGACCCTGGGCAGCCAGTTGAATGATCAAGGCATGAAACGCGGCACCCTGGATGCCTCCGGCCCGTTGGATGAAGAAGGTCGCCTCGCTTATCGCCTGAACGTGGTGGGCGAGGGCGGCGACACCTTCCGGGACCATGTGGAAACCGAACGCTACGGCGTGACGCCTGTCATCACCTGGCAAGCCACCGACGACACCAAGGTGATCTTCGAAGGCGACTTCATGCGTAACAACCACCCGCTGGACCGTGGCCTGACGCGCTATCCCACCCAAAAAGGCAACGCGTCGCGCGATACCTTCTGGGGCGATAAAGACGTCGGCAAATTGCACAACGACAACAGCATGGCGCAGTTGCGCTTCGAACACCTGCTCAACGAAAACTGGACCCTGGGCGGCGGTTTCCAGTGGCTGGACGGCACCTTGCAGGGCAACGCCATTGAAGCCAACGGCCTGAGCGCCGATGGCCGCACGCTGCAACGCAACTTCAACTATCGCAAGCTGGAGTGGACCGACAAGGACTACCAACTCAACCTCACCGGGCATTTCACCACCGGTGGTTTCGAGCACACCCTGCTGACCGGCATCGAGTATGAGGATTACGACTACAAGTCGATCATCCAGCGTTCCAGCGCCACCGAGGGCACTTACCCGATCGATATCTTTGACCCCGTTTACGGCCAGGCACGCCCACCGCTGACGCGAACACCGACCCACGATAAAGAAAACCTCAAGACCTACGCAGCCTTTGTGCAGGACCAAGTGGCCCTCACCGAGCGCCTGAAAGTCTTGGCCGGTGCGCGTTTTGAGCGTTTTGAGCATGACTACGAAAGCTATGTGACCGGGGTTAAACCTTGGCAAGCCGCTGATAACGCCGTCACCCCACGTGTGGGCGTGATCTACGACCTTACCGATACCGTCGCGGTCTACGCTGACGCCGCACGTTCGTTCAAGCCGAACACTGGCGCAGCTCGCCAAGGTGGCGGGTTTGAGCCGGAAAAGGGCAAGTCCTATGAGATGGGCGTCAAATGGGAAGCCTTGGACCGTCAACTGAGCGTCGACGCGGCGATCTACCAGATCGAGAAGAAAAACGTCCTCACCACCGACCCTATCGACTCAACCTTCAGCGTCGCCGCTGGCCAAGTCCGTAGCCGTGGTTTCGACCTGAATGTGGCGGGCAATATCACCCCCGAGTGGCGCGTGATCGGCGGTTACGCCTACGTGGATGCCGAAGTCACCAAGGACAACACCATTCGCTCCGGCACGCGCCTGCTGAACATCCCCCGCAACAGCTTCAGCCTGCTTAACGTCTACGAATTCCAGGACGGCGCCCTCAAAGGCCTGGGCCTGGGCGCGGGTGGCAAGTATGTCGACCAGCGTGCCGGCCAGACCGCCAATACGGCGTTCTCGATGGACGCCTACACCGTTGTGGACCTGCTGGGCTACTACAAGGTCAATGACAAGGTACGACTGAACCTGGATGTAAAGAACCTGTTCAACCGCGAGTATGAAGAGGGCGCATTCGGCAATGTCTACGCCTACCCAGGCGCACCCCGCACTGTGCAGGTCGGTATCGCTTACACCCTGTAAAGGCCTGCACAGCTTCAATGTGGGAGGGGGCTTGCCCCCGATAGCGGTGTAACAGCTGGCTTATTTGCAGCTGACCCACCGCCATCGGGGGCAAGCCCCCTCCCACATTTGATTGCGTTTACCTCACAGCGGCGTCAGCACATTCATCACCGTATCCAACGCCACCCGCGTGTCATCCAACTGCACCAGTGAGGCATGCCGTGCACCCAGCGCATCGCGGTTCTGGATCGCGGTGAGAATCGCCTTGTGCCGGGGCAGGCTCAGGCCCTGGATGTCCGGGCGACGGTTGGTAATGTTGATCGACTCGCGCAACGGCAACGACAGCATGTTGCACATATAGGCGAGCAAGTCGTTGCGCGTGGCGTCGGCAATGGCGCGGTGGAAGTCCAGGTCGGCCTGCAACAGGTCTTCGTGGGTCTTCGCGGTTTCCATGCCCTGGTAGGCTTTTTCGATGGTGGCGATGTCGTTATCGGTCGCCGTCGTGGCGGCCATGGCGGCGATTTCCGGTTCGAGGATGCGCCGCACGCCGGCCAGGGTATTGAAGAATTCGCTGTGGGGCGTGGATTGCATCAGCCAGGACAACACATCCGGGTCGAGCAGGTGCCACTTCAAGCGCGGCCGCACCACGGCGCCCACCCGTGGTTTGGAATACACCAGGCCCTTGGCGCTGAGCACCCGGGTCGCCTCGCGCAGCACCGAGCGGCTGACCTTGTACTCCTCGCAGAGCGTGGCCTCCATGGGCAGTCTTTCTTCCGGCTTGAAGCGACCGGAAACGATGTGCATGCCCAAGTCCTGAACGATCTGGGCATGCATGCTCTTGCGCGGCTTGGGCGGCTGGTGATCCATAACGACGGGGAGGCTCTGGCTTAAAGACGCGGCATCATAGCATCCCAATTAGTGGGAATGACGCGGGACTTCCGCCCCCCGGCAGCCCACCAGGAAGTCAAAGTCGCAGCCTTGGTCTGCCTGCAACACATGGTCGATGTACAGCTGGCGGTAGCCGCCGACGATGAGTTTTTCCGGTGGCGCCAGGTCTGCCATGCGCGCCGCCAGCTCTGCATCGGGGATGTCCAGGTGCAAGCGGCCGTTGGCGCAGTCCAGTTCGATCCAGTCGCCTTCCTTCACCGTGGCCAACGGCCCGCCCGCTGCTGCTTCCGGCGCGACGTGCAACACCACCGTGCCGTACGCCGTGCCGCTCATGCGCGCATCGGAAATACGCACCATATCGGTCACGCCCTGGGCCAGCAGCTTGGCCGGCAAGCCCATGTTGCCGACCTCGGCCATGCCCGGGTAACCCTTGGGCCCGCAGTTTTTCATGACCAGGATCGAGTTAGCGTCCACGTCCAGCTCCGGATCGTTGATGCGCGCCTTGTACATGTCGAAATTCTCGAACACCACCGCACGACCGCGATGCT
The DNA here is from genome assembly GCF_052938085.1 of Pseudomonas sivasensis. NCBI lineage: Bacteria > Pseudomonadati > Pseudomonadota > Gammaproteobacteria > Pseudomonadales > Pseudomonadaceae > Pseudomonas > Pseudomonas sivasensis. Next base: position 3,926,920 of record NZ_CP176442.1, on the reverse strand, counting down.
GCATCAGCTCCGGGCTGGCGGCTGACGGCTTGAGCACTGCGCCGAGCGGGGCGAGGTTGCCGCGCAGCACGCAGATACCGCCGTCGGCGCGGATCGGGTTATCCAGGGTACGGATCACTTCGTCCTGGCCGTAGATCGGCGAGTCCTTGGTGTTCTCGCCCAGGGACTTGCCGTTCACGGTCAAGGCGTTCGGGTGCGGGATCAGGTTGGCTTCGCCGAGGCGGCGCAACACGGCAGGCAGGCCGCCGGCGTAGTAGAACTCTTCCATTAGAAAGCGCCCGGACGGCTGCAAGTCGACGATGGTCGGCATGCCACGACCCATGCGGGTCCAGTCGTCCAGGTCCAACTCGACGCCGATGCGCCCGGCGATGGCTTTGAGGTGAATCACCGCGTTGGTCGAACCACCGATGGCCGCGTTCACGCGAATAGCGTTTTCAAACGCCTCCTTGGTAAGGATCTTCGACAGCTTCAAGTCTTCGCGCACCATCTCCACCGCGCGCATGCCCGACATGTGCGCCAGCACATAGCGCCGCGCATCCACTGCCGGAATCGCCGCGTTGTGGGGCAGGGAAGTGCCCAGTGCCTCGGCCATGCAGGCCATGGTCGACGCGGTGCCCATGGTGTTGCAGGTACCCGCCGAGCGCGACATGCCGCCTTCGGCCGCAAGGAAGTCGTCCAGGGTAATGGTGCCGGCCTTGACCTGTTCACTGAGCTGCCACACCACGGTGCCCGAGCCGATGTCCTGGCCCTTGTGCTTGCCGTTGAGCATCGGCCCGCCGGTGACCACGATGGCCGGCACGTCGCAACTGGCGGCGCCCATCAGCAGGGCCGGGGTGGTCTTGTCGCAGCCGGTCAGCAGCACCACACCATCAATCGGGTTGCCGCGAATGGCTTCCTCCACGTCCATGCTCGCCAGGTTGCGCGTCAGCATGGCAGTGGGGCGCAGGTTGGATTCGCCATTGGAGAACACCGGGAATTCCACCGGGAAGCCACCGGCCTCGATCACACCGCGTTTGACGTGCTCGGCGATCTGGCGGAAATGCGCGTTGCACGGGGTCAGCTCCGACCAGGTATTGCAGATACCGATGATCGGCTTGCCATGGAACTGATGGTCGGCAATGCCCTGATTCTTCATCCAGCTGCGGTACATGAAGCCGTTTTTGTCGGCGGTACCAAACCACTGGGCAGAGCGTAGGCCGGGCTTTTTATCAGACATGATCGATTCTCTTATTGTATGACTATATGTTCTCTCTGCGGCTAAACATAAGCGCAAAATGTTCGCTTTGGAAGAGTTGTTTTGCAAATAGTCCTACTATATAGTCTGGCTTAACTGAGGTATGACCCTGGCGGATTTTCTGCGAGAGGCATCCCCGATTCCTATAAGAACAACAATCGGAGATCGACCCCATGAGCGAGGAATTGCGGCTAATCCGGCGCATCACGCTGAAACTGATTCCCTTCCTGATCTTGCTGTACCTGATCGCCTACGTGGACCGTTCCGCCGTGGGCTTTGCCAAGTTGCACATGGGCGCCGACGTCGGCATCGGTGATGCGGCTTATGGCCTGGGTGCTGGGTTGTTCTTCATTGGCTACTTCCTGTTCGAGATTCCCAGCAACCTGATGCTCGACCGCTTCGGCGCGCGGCGCTGGTTCGCCCGCATCATGATCACCTGGGGCACCATCACCATCGGCATGGCGTTCGTGCAGGGGCCTCACAGCTTCTATGTGATGCGCTTTCTGCTCGGTGCGGCCGAAGCCGGGTTCTTCCCGGGCGTGCTGTACTACATCACCCAATGGTTCCCGGTTCGCCATCGCGGCAAGATCCTTGGGTTGTTTATCCTCTCGCAGCCCATCGCGATGATGATCACCGGCCCCGTGTCCGGCGGCCTGCTGGGTATGGACGGCATCCTCGGCCTGCACGGCTGGCAGTGGCTGTTTATCGTGATCGGCACCCCGGCGATCCTGCTGACCTGGCCGGTGCTGCGTTATCTGCCGGATGGTCCCAAGCAGGTCAAGTGGATGACCGACGCCGAAAAAACCTGGTTGACCGACGAACTGAACAAAGACCTGCAAGCCTACGGTCAGACCCGCCACGGCAATCCATTACATGCGCTCAAAGACAAGCGCGTGTTGCTGCTGGCGCTGTTCTACCTGCCGGTGACCCTGAGCATCTACGGCCTGGGCTTGTGGCTGCCCACGTTGATCAAGCAGTTCGGCGGCAGCGATCTCACCACCGGCTTCATATCGGCGGTGCCGTATATCTTCGGCATCATCGGTTTGCTGATTATCCCGCGCAGTTCCGACCGCTTGAATGACCGTTATGGCCACCTCGCCGTGCTCTATGTGCTGGGTGCGATCGGCCTATTCTTCAGCGCCTGGCTGAGTGTGCCGGTGCTGCAAATGGCGGCGCTGTGCCTGGCTGCGTTCGCGATGTTCTCTTGTACGGCGGTGTTCTGGACCTTGCCGGGCCGCTTCTTCGCCGGCGCCAGTGCGGCGGCCGGCATTGCCTTGATCAACTCCGTGGGCAACCTCGGCGGCTATATCGGCCCGTTCGTGATTGGTGCGCTCAAGGAATACACCGGCAACCTGGCCTCGGGCTTGTACTTCCTGTCCGGTGTGATGGTGTTCGGGCTGGTGCTGACCGGCGTGGTCTATCGCCTGCTGGAGCGCAAGCACGTGCTGCCCGTCGACCAGTTCGCCGCCAGCGCCCGTGGCGCCACACGTACTTAATCTAGGAGAACCTTCATGCGTTTAGTGCAGTTCGAACTCAATAATGGCGAGCGCCGCGTTGGCGTAGTGGAAGGCAAGCAACTGCGTGAAGTGCGCAGCGCCCATAGCGTGCGTGAGCTAGCCTTGGCCGCCATCGAAGCGGGCGTCAAGTTGCAGCAGCAGGTGGACAGCCTCGGCCTGGGCGACAGCCACGACTACGCCGCCTTGCTGGCCGAACAAAAAATCCTGCCGCCTCTGGATCACCCGGACCCGGCCCACATGCTGATCAGCGGCACCGGCCTGACCCACTTGGGCAGCGCCTCGGCGCGGGACAAAATGCACCAGGGCGGTGACGACAGCGCCCTGACCGACACCATGCGCATCTTCAAGTGGGGCGTGGAGGGCGGCAAGCCCGCCGCCGGTGAGGCCGGCGTGCAGCCGGAGTGGTTCTACAAGGGCGACGGCAGCATTGTGGTGCGCCCAGGCCAAGCCTTCCCGGTGCCACCGTTTGCCGAAGATGCCGGTGAAGAACCGGAGATCGGCGGCCTCTACGTGATCGGCCACGACGGTAAACCCTACCGCCTGGGTTTCGCGGTGGGCAACGAGTTTTCTGACCATGTAATGGAGCGCAAGAACTACCTGTACCTGGCCCATTCCAAACTGCGCAGTTGCAGCTACGGCCCGGAACTGCGTGTCGGCGAATTGCCCCAGCACCTGGCTGGCACCAGCCGCATCCTGCGTAACGGCGAGGAAATCTGGCGGAACGAATTCCTCAGTGGCGAGGCCAATATGTGCCACAGCCTGGAAAACCTCGAATACCACCACTTCAAATACAGCCAATTCCTCAAGCCGGGCGATGTGCACATTCATTTCTTCGGCACCGCCACCTTGTCATTCGCCGACGGTATACGTACCCAACCGGGGGATGTGTTCGAGATCAGCCAAGCTGAGTTCGGCGCGCCGTTGATCAACAGTGTCGGCAGCGTCGATGCAGCGTTCGAACCCGGCAATGTCATCACCCTTTAAGGAGACCCACATGACCCAGTTTCTCGGCCACAACTTTATCGGCGGCCAGCGCAGCGCCAACGGCAGTGTGAAGCTGCAAAGCGTCGACGCCACCACCGGCGAAGCCTTGCCCCAGGATTTCTACCAGGCCACGCCGCAGGAAGTCGACGCCGCCGCCCAGGCCGCCGCGCAGGCTTATCCGGCGTACCGGGCCTTGAGCGCCGCACGTCGCGCGCAGTTCCTGGATGCGATCGCCGATGAGTTGGATGCGCTGAGCGATAACTTCGTTGAGTTGGTCTGCCGCGAAACCGCATTGCCTGCCGCCCGTATCAAGGGCGAGCGCGGGCGTACCAGCGGGCAGATGCGCCTGTTTGCCACGGTGTTGCGTCGCGGTGATTTCTACGGTGCCCGCATCGACAAAGCCCTGCCGGATCGCCAACCACTGCCGCGTCCTGACCTGCGTCAATACCGCATCGGCCTCGGCCCGGTGGCGGTGTTCGGTGCGAGCAATTTCCCCCTGGCATTCTCCACGGCAGGCGGCGACACCGCCGCCGCGCTGGCAGCCGGTTGCCCGGTGGTGTTCAAAGCCCACAGCGGCCACATGGCGACGGCTGAACAGGTAGCCAATGCAATCATCCGCGCGGCCGAGGCCACCGAGATGCCAGCTGGCGTGTTCAACATGATCTTCGGCGGTGGCGTCGGTGAGGCGCTGGTCAAGCACCCGGCGATCCAGGCGGTAGGCTTTACCGGCTCGCTCAAGGGCGGTCGTGCCCTCTGCGATATGGCCGCGGCGCGCCCGCAACCGATCCCGGTGTTTGCCGAAATGTCGAGCATCAACCCGGTGATTGTCTTGCCCCAGGCCTTGCAGGCGCGGGCCGAGACCGTCGCCCGTGACCTCACCGCGTCGGTCGTACAAGGCTGCGGCCAGTTCTGCACCAACCCCGGCCTGGTGATCGGTATTGCATCGCCGGAATTCACCGCGTTCACCCAACAGGTGGCGCAATTGATCGGCGAACAACCGGCGCAAACCATGCTCAACGCCGGTACCTTGAGCAGCTATGGCAAGGGCCTGGAAAAACTCCTGTCACACCCTGGCATTCAGCATTTGGCCGGCAGCACCCAGGCCGGTAATCAGGCGCAACCGCAGTTGTTCAAGGCCGATGTGCGCCTGTTGCTCGATGGTGATGAAGTGCTGCAAGAAGAAGTCTTCGGCCCCACCACGGTGTTTATCGAAGTGGCTGATCAAGCCCAACTCAGTGCGGCGTTGCACGGCCTGCACGGTCAACTGACGGCCACGATCATTGGCGAGCCGGCGGATTTTCAACAGTTCGCCGAGCTCACGCCGCTGCTGGAACAGAAGGTTGGGCGCATCCTGCTCAACGGCTACCCGACCGGCGTGGAAGTCTGCGACTCGATGGTGCATGGCGGCCCGTACCCGGCCACGTCCGATGCCCGTGGCACGTCGGTCGGCACCTTGGCCATCGACCGTTTCCTGCGCCCGGTGTGCTTCCAGAACTACCCTGATAGCCTGCTGCCCGACGCGTTGAAAAACGCTAACCCGTTGCGTATCCAGCGCTTGGTCGATGGCACGCCATCGCGCGATTCGCTGTAAGGAATCCGGAGGTTTCATGTCGTGTAAGGCCGTCACTGCACACCGTGCGCAATTGGGCGAAGGCCCATTCTGGGACGCGCCCACCCAGGCGCTGTATTGGGTCAATATCGCCGGCAAACAGGCCTTGCGCCTGATGGGCGGGCAATTGCAGATCTGGCAGTTGCCCGAGCATGTCTCGGCCTTTATCCCGTGTGAAAGCGGCGATGCGTTGGTGACCTTGAGCAGCGGTGTCTACCGCCTGGACCTGGTCACCGAAGCCTTGACCCTGCTGTGCGTGGCCGACCCGCAACCGGGCAACCGTGGCAATGAAGCGCGCTGCGATGCCCAAGGCCGGCTGTGGCTGGGCACCATGCAGAACAACATCGGTGAGCAGGGCGAAGACCTGCCGATTACGCGGCGTTCAGGTGGCTTGTTTCGCATTGATGTCGATGGGCAGGTCGCGCCTCTGCTGAGCGGCCTGGGCATTCCCAACACGTTGCTGTGGAGTGAGGACGGCAGCCAGGTGCATTTTGGCGACAGCATGGATGGCACGCTCTATCGGCATGTCATCCAGCCCGACGGTCAGCTCGAACCGGCACAGGTGTGGTTCGGTCCACACGCACGCGGCGGGCCGGATGGCTCGGCGATGGATGCCGAAGGCTACATCTGGAATGCCCGTTGGGACGGCAGTTGCCTGCTGCGCCTGACGCCTGATGGCGAGGTGGATCGCATCATCGAACTGCCCGTCAGCCGTCCCACCAGTTGTGTATTCGGTGGGCCCAACCTCACCACGCTGTACATCACCAGTGCCGCCAGCCCGTTGGATCACCCTCTGGATGGTGCGGTGCTGGCTATCGAAGTCGATGTCCCTGGCAAACCGTGCCATCGCTTTGCCGGTTAAACCCCAAGACTCAAAAACAACAACAAGAGGTGTCGTTCATGAAAAAAGCCCTACGCGTCCTTGCCGCCGCCGTTGCTTTAAGCAGCCTCAGCAGCCTCGCATCCGCCGAAGAAGTGAAGATCGGCTTCCTGGTTAAACAAGCCGAAGAACCCTGGTTCCAGACTGAATGGGCCTTCGCCGAAAAAGCCGGCAAGGAACACGGTTTCACCGTGATCAAAATCGCCGTGCCCGATGGTGAGAAAACCCTCTCCGCCATCGACAGCCTGGCCGCCAACGGTGCCAAGGGCTTTGTGATCTGCCCGCCGGACGTGTCCCTTGGCCCAGCCATCGTGGCCAAGGCCAAGCTCAATGGCTTGAAAGTCATGGCCGTGGATGACCGCTTCGTCGATGCCAAAGGCAACTTCATGGAGGACGTGCCGTACCTGGGCATGGCCGCTTTTGAAGTCGGTCAGAAACAAGGCGCCGCCATGGCTGCCGAAGCGAAAAAACGTGGCTGGGACTGGAAGGACACCTACGCGGTGATCAACACCTTCAACGAACTCGACACCGGTAAAAAACGCACCGACGGCTCGATCAAATCCCTTGAAGAAGCCGGCATTCCGAAAGACCACATCCTCACCGCCGCACTGAAAACCCTCGACGTCCCTGGCAGCATGGACGCCACCAACTCCGCGCTGGTCAAGCTGCCCAGTGGTGCGAAAAACCTGATCATCGGCGGCATGAACGACAACACCGTGCTTGGCGGCGTGCGCGCTACCGAAAGCGCAGGCTTCAAGGCGGCCAACGTGATTGGCATCGGCATCAATGGCACCGACGCCATCGGCGAACTGAAAAAAGCCGACAGCGGCTTCTTCGGCTCCATGCTGCCAAGCCCGCATATCGAGGGCTACAACACGGCGCTGATGATGTACGAGTGGGTCACCAAAGGTACCGAGCCACCGAAGTACACCGCGATGGATGAAGTCACCCTGATCACCCGCGCCAACTTCCAGGAAGAACTGACCAAGATCGGGCTGTGGAAATGAGTGCGGCGGCCCTGCGGTTTGAGGGTATCGGCAAAACCTTTCCCGGGGTCAAGGCGCTGGACGGCATCAGCTTCAGCGCCCAGCCCGGGCAGGTGCATGCCTTGATGGGCGAGAACGGCGCGGGCAAGTCGACGCTGCTGAAAATCCTCGGCGGCGCCTACATTCCCAGCAGCGGCACGGTGCAGATCGGCGAGCAGACCATGGCGTTCAAATGCGCTGCGGACAGCATCGCCAGCGGCGTCGCGGTGATCCACCAGGAGCTGCACCTGGTGCCGGAAATGACCGTGGCCGAGAACCTTTTCCTTGGGCACCTGCCGTCGCGCTTCGGCGTGGTCAACCGGAGCCTGCTGCGCAAGCAGGCCCTGGCGTGCCTCAAGGGTCTGGCCGATGAAATCGATCCTGAAGAAAAGCTCGGGCGCTTGTCCCTGGGCCAGCGCCAACTGGTGGAAATCGCCAAGGCGCTGTCCCGTGGCGCCCATGTGATCGCGTTCGACGAACCGACCAGCAGCCTGTCGGCGCGGGAGATCGACCGTTTGATGGCGATCATCACGCGCCTGCGGGATGAGGGCAAAGTGGTGCTGTACGTGTCGCACCGCATGGAAGAGGTGTTCCGGATTTGCAATGCCGTGACGGTGTTCAAAGACGGGCGTTACGTGCGCACCTTTGATGATATGAGTGCGCTCAGCCACGACCAGTTGGTGACCTGCATGGTCGGTCGCGACATTCAGGATATTTACGACTACCGCCCGCGAGAGCATGGCGAGGTCGCACTCAAGGTCGACGGGTTGCTGGGGCCTGGCCTGCGTGAGCCGATCAGTTTCGACGTGCGCAAGGGCGAGATTCTTGGCTTGTTCGGACTGGTCGGGGCAGGGCGCACGGAGCTGTTTCGTTTGCTCAGCGGGTTGGAACGCAGCAGCGCTGGCAGCCTTGAACTCTGTGGAGAGGCGCTGCAACTGCGTTCCCCGCGCGACGCCATCGCCGCCGGTGTGTTGCTGTGTCCCGAGGACCGCAAAAAGGAAGGCATCATTCCGCTTTCCAGCGTCGCCGAGAACATCAATATCAGCGCCCGTGGTGCCCATTCCTCGTTCGGCTGGTTGCTGCGCGAGCCCTGGGAGAAAGGCAACGCCGACCAGCAAATCAAGGCGATGAAAGTCAAAACCCCGGATGCGCAACAGAAAATCATGTACCTGTCCGGCGGCAATCAGCAGAAGGCCATTTTGGGGCGCTGGCTGTCGATGCCGATGAAGGTCTTGCTGTTGGATGAACCGACGCGGGGCATCGACATCGGCGCCAAGTCGGAGATCTACCAGATCATCCATAACCTGGCGGCCAGCGGCATTGCGGTGATCGTAGTGTCCAGCGACTTGATGGAAGTCATGGGTATTTCCGACCGCATCCTGGTGCTGTGCGAAGGCGCCCTGCGCGGTGAACAAACCCGTGAAAACGCCACCGAATCCAACCTGCTGCAGCTGGCCCTGCCGCGCCGCGTGACGAACTGAGAGACGACCATGAACACTCAAAACAACGCGTTGCCCACCGCACGCAAACCCTTCGACCTGCGCGCACTGCTCGACAACTGGGCGATGCTGTTGGCGGCGGTGAGCATCTTTGTGCTGTGCGCCTTGCTGATCGACAACTTCCTCTCACCGCTGAACATGCGCGGCCTGGGCCTGGCGATTTCCACCGTGGGCATCGCTGCGTGCACCATGCTGTTCTGCCTGGCGTCGGGGCACTTCGACTTGTCGGTGGGCTCGGTGATCGCCTGTGCCGGCGTGGTGGCGGCGATTGTGATGCGCGACACCGAGAGCGTCATGCTCGGCATCGGCGCCGCGCTGCTGATGGGCCTGATCGTCGGGCTGATCAACGGCATCGTCATCGCCAAGCTGCGGGTCAATGCGTTGATCACCACCTTGGCCACGATGCAGATCGTGCGAGGCCTGGCCTACATCTTTGCCGACGGCAAGGCAGTTGGCGTGTCCCAGGAGCAGTTCTTTGTGTTCGGCAACGGCCAGTTGTTCGGCGTGCCGGTGCCGATTTTGATCACCATCGTGTGCTTTGTGTTTTTCGGCTGGCTGCTGAACTACACCACCTACGGGCGCAACACCATGGCCATCGGCGGCAACCCGGAAGCGGCGTTGCTGGCAGGGGTGAACGTTGACCGCACCAAGATCCTGATCTTCGCCGTGCACGGTTTGATCGGCGCGTTGGCCGGGGTGATCCTTGCGTCGCGCATGACCTCAGGCCAGCCGATGATCGGGCAGGGTTTTGAGCTGACGGTGATCTCGGCCTGTGTACTGGGCGGGGTGTCGTTGAGTGGTGGGATTGGCATGATCCGCCATGTGATCGCGGGGGTATTGATCCTGGCGATCATCGAGAACGCAATGAACCTGAAGAACATCGACACGTTTTATCAATACGTAATCCGCGGTTCGATCCTGCTACTGGCGGTGGTCATCGACCGCATGAAACAACGCTGATCCCTCGCCACGTGAAGCTCAAACTGTGGGAGGGGGCTTGCTCCCGATTGCGGAGTGTCAGTCTGCACATTTGTCTCTGACACACCGCCATCGGGAGCAAGCCCCCTCCCACAGTTTTAATCGGCGGAGAATTTGAAGACGGTGTTCTGGGTGTAGGTCTGTCCTGGGTTCAGGCGAGTTGAGGCGAAGTTTGGTTGGTTAGGTGCATCCGGAAAGTGCTGGGTCTCCAAGGTAAACCCACTCCAGTGCAGGTAAGTCTTGCCGCCTTTACCCTTCACCGAACCATCAAGGAAGTTGCTGGTATAGAACTGCACGCCCGGTTCGCTGGTGTAGAGCTGCAAACGCCGGCCTGACTCTGGGTCATGCACCTCGGCGGCGAGTTGCTTCACGTCCCCCTTGGTGTCCAGCGCCCAGTTGAAGTCAAACCCACCTTGCTTTGGCTCGGCAAATTTGAGCTGCGGATGATCCTCCTTGATGTGCTGGCCGATCGGCGTCGGTTTCAGGAAGTCCATCGGCGTGCCCTTGACGGGCGCCAGTTCGCCGGTAGGAATCAGGGTGGCATTCACTGGCGTGTAATGACTGGCGTGCAAGGTCGCGACTTGCTTGAGAATGTCGCCATTGCCTGCACCGGCCAGGTTGAAGTAACTGTGGTTGGTGAGGTTGAGCACCGTAGGTTTATCGGTGGTGGCGGTGTAGTCGATGTGCAGTTCGTTCTTGTCGTTGAGGCGGTATGTGACCTCGGTTTTCAGATTACCGGGGAAACCCATCTCGCCGTCCTTGGACAGGTAGCTCAGCTTCACGCCGACTGAGTCTTTGTCCTTGACCGTCTCGGCCTTCCACACCTGCTTGTCGAAGCCCTGCGCGCCGCCATGCAGCGAGTTGGGGCCATCGTTGAGCGGCACCTGGAAGCGCTTGCCGTCGAGTTCAAAGGCGCCACCGGCGAGGCGGTTGCCAAAGCGGCCGATGGTCGCGCCAAAGAATGCCGTACCGCTCTGATAGCCTTGCATGTCGTCAAAGCCCAGCACCACATCGTCGACCTTGCCGTGTTTGTCCGGCACTTTCAGCGACTGCAAGACGCCGCCGTAGGTAATCACCGTGGCTTGCATGCCGTGGCTGTTGCGCAAAATGTATTGTTCGACGGCGGTGCCGTCGTTGGTTTTACCGAAAGGTTTTTGCTCGCTGCTCAGGCCGGCCGCCTGGGCGCCGCCGCTGGCGATCATCATGGACAGCGCCAGGCCAGACAGCAGGTATCGAGGGTGCTTCATGGTCGAACTTCCTTTTGTTGTTTTGAGTGGAATAGTTCTACTAATAGCGATATTTTGTTGGTGTGACAGCGAATTTATAGCCTTTAACGCCAATTTCGTAAAATAAAATAAGACTAATTGATCGAGGCAACCGTTATATGAGTACTGCGCAGGCTGTTTATCCGGACCTTGAAGGCAAAACCGTGCTGGTGTCTGGTGGTGCTTCGGGCATCGGTGAGTTCATGGTGCGGGCCTTTGCCGCGCAAGGCGCCAAGGTCGGCTTTGTGGACCGCGCGCAAAGCCAGGGCGATCGGCTGGCCGCGTTGTTGAGCTCGAAGGGGCATACGGTGGAATTCGTGTGCTGCGACATCACCGATGAAATCGCCTACAAGGCCGCCATTGAGCGTTTCGAGCATTCGTTGGGGCCGATCACCGTATTGGTGAACAACGCCGCCAACGACGTGCGTCACACCCTGGAGGAAGTCGACTCGGACACCTTCGACAAGCTGATCTCAGTCAACCTCAAGCACGCCTTCTTTGCGGCCAAGGCCGTGGTGCCGATGATGAAAGCTGCCGGCGGCGGCGCGATCATCAACCTCGGCTCGGTCGGCTGGATGATGGCTTCCGCCGGCTACCCGGTGTACGCCGCCAGCAAGGCCGCTGCCCACGGCATGACCCGGGGGTTGGCGCGGGAGTTGGGGCCTCACCATATCCGCGTCAACACGTTGGTGCCGGGGTGGGTCATGACCGAGAAGCAACTGGCGATGTGGGTGGACGATGCGGCCAAGGAACTGATCGCCCGCAGCCAGTGCCTGCCCGGCAGCGTCCTGCCGGAACACATCGCCAATATGGCGTTGTTTCTCGCCTCGGATGCCTCGGCGATGTGTTCGGCGCAGAACTTTATTGTGGATGGCGGTTGGGTCTGAGCCGAACACCCTCTCTCAGACAACACAGACCAATGTGGGAGGGGGCTTGCCCCCGATAGCGGTGGTTCAGGCAGTACTTCTATGACTGACCCACCCTTATCGGGGGCAAGCCCCCTCCCACATTTGAACTGCGGTGCTTAGGCGATGGGGTAACGCTTGAACGCAGCATGCTGCTCCAGTCGTTCGGTATGCCGGGCCAGGTTGGGGAATGCATCCGCCTTGACCACCGACGCCACTGTGAACTGGCTGAACGACCACGCCACCGCCGCCGTAATCGACGCCTGGGTCAGTGCTTCGCTGTCGCCCAGCTGCTTGTCCAGCAACGCATAAGACGCGAGCAATTGGCCGGTCACGCGCTCAAGCCACGGCGCATGCAGCTTCTCGGCCGGGCGCAAGTTGTGTTCATAGACGATCTGCACGCTTTTCTCACAGGCTGCCAGCGCCAGTCCCAGAACGTGCAAGTCTTTGGCAAGTGCCGCAGGTTGCAGGGGCAGCAGCTTTTTGTCCGCCGGGGCCAAGGCTTCGAGGTAATCCAGGATCAGGCTGGAATCCATCAATACCGTGCCATTGTCCAGCACCAGGGTAGGGGCCTTGACCACCGGATTGATCTGCGCAAATTCGTTGAAGGTGCTGAACACGGACAAGGGTTCATGCACAAAACTCACCCCGTACAGATCCAGGGAAATTGCCACGCGGCGTACGTAAGGCGAGTCCAGCATGCCGACCAGTTTCATGAAGCCTCCATTGCTATCAGGGTGATGAGCTCAAGAGATTAAGGGCACTCGGTCGCCCGGCGCAATTGTTGATACGCCTGCACCAACTGCTCCAGGCTGAACGCCAAGTTGCGTCCGCTGGGGTTGGGCAGCACCCACACTGACGCACCGCCCAACACCGTTGGCTGCAAGCCCCAGGCGATCTCGCGCTGGCCGCTCAATGCGCTGTAGCCGGGCTTGCCCAGGAACGCTACGAAGCGCGGCGCGCAGTGGCGGATCTTCTGTTCGAAGCCCGTCGCGGCCTGGGTGAACTCATGCCGTGCCAGTTCGTCCGCGCTGGCCGTGGGGCGTTCCACCAACGTGGTCAGGCCGCAGTGGTAGTGCAACAGCGTGCGGCCATGTTCGGGGCGGATTTCGTGGGGGGTGAACCCGGCCAGATGCAAGGTGCGCCAGAAGCGGTTGCTGCGGTTGGCGAAGTGCAGGCCGAGGGCGGCGGAACCCTTGCCTGGGTTGATGCCGCAGAACACCACGTTCAGGTGGTCGGCGAGGATGTCTTCCAGCCCGGCGTTCATGCCGGGCTCCTGAAGCCTTGGCGACTGGCGCCCGGCGGTTGCCCGGTGATGCGTTTGTAGGCGCGACTGAAGGCCGCCTGGGAGGTATAGCCGAGGCGGTACGCCACTTCTTCGATGGGCAGCCGCTCCAGGGTCAGCCACTGGCTGGCGAGGCGCATGCGCAGCTCGGTCACGTAACGCAGCGGTGGTACCCCGAGGGTCGCCTGGAAACGATCCGCGAACACCGAGCGTGAGGTATGACAGTGCGCCGCCAGTTCGGCCACGCTCCAGTCGCGCCCCGGTTGCTGGTGCAGGGCGAGCAGGGCGCCGGCCAGGCGGGTGTCGCGCAACGCGGCCGCGAGGCCCGAAGCATTGGCGCAGGCGCACTCGACCCAGCCCCGCACGATCATCGCCGCCACCACATCGGCCAGGCGCGCAAGGATGCCGGCATAACCGACGCGGGCGCTGGAGACTTCGCGTTCCATCACCGCCAGGATCGGCATCAAGCCGGGGTAACGCTGGCCGCCGGCGTCGATCAGCATCAAGGCCGGCATCAGGTTGCCGAGGCCCTGGATGCTGTCGAGCTCGAACTCCATGCAGGCGCTGAACAGCAGGGTGCTGGAGGGAGCAAAGGGCGAGGCATTCACCGCGCACACGGTATCGCCCAGCGGTGCAGCGTCGAAGCTGGCGATGTCCTGCACGGGGTCATCCGGTTTGGACAGCAGCGCATGGGCGCCACCGTGGGCGATAAACACCGCATTGCCGGCCGACAACTCAAAGAGGCTGCCGTCGTGCAGGCGCAGGGTCGCGCAGCCGGCGGCCAGAAAATGGAAATACGCATGGCCTGGCTTGGCCGCAAAGCTGATGCCGAACACCGGCCCGGCCTGGATGCGCCGGTACTGCACGCCGCGCAGGCGCATGCTGCGCAGCAGCTCATTGATCAGCTCGGAGGACAGGGTGAATGCGTTGTCGACTGGCATATTCGGGGTTTCGGTCAAGAACTCAAGGGTTTGAATCATAGATCATCCTGATGGGCGAACCTAGACTGGCCATCACGTAAATGCCTGAGGATGTCTTGTGATGAATGATTGTGTGTCCCATGCCCCTGTCGATGGCAGGGCAGAACCGACCACGCCGGCCTGGATGGCGGTGTTTTCCCTGGCGATGGGCGTGTTCGGCCTGCTCACGGCGGAGTACCTGCCGGCCAGCCTGCTGACGCCGATGGCTTTGGACTTGGGCGTGTCGGAAGCGTTGGCCGGGCAAGCGGTCACGGTCACGGCGGTGGTGGCGTTGTTCGCCGGTTTGCTGGTGCCTGGCTTGACGCGCGGCATTGACCGGCGCCTGGTGCTGTTGGGGTTCTCCACGCTGATGATTGCGTCCAACCTGCTGGTGGCGTTCTCGTCCAGCCTCCTGGTGCTGTTGTTGATGCGCATCCTGCTGGGCATTGCCCTCGGCGGTTTCTGGAGCATGGCGGCGGCCGTTGCGATGCGCCTGGTACCGGCGGCGTTGCTGCCACGTGCCTTGTCGATCATCTTCAGCGGCATTGCGGTGGGTACCGTGGTCGCGGTGCCATTGGGCAGCTACCTGGGGGACCTGTATGGCTGGCGCAGTGCATTTGTGGCTGCGGCCGCCGTCGGCGTGGTGACCCTGGCCTTCCAGCTGTTCACGCTGCCGCGCCTGGCACCCAGCGGCACCGCGCGCCTGCGCACCGTGCTTGATGTACTACTGCGCCCCGGCATTGCCATCGGCATGTTCGGCTGCGTGCTGGTGCACACCGGGCACTTCGCGCTGTTTACCTACATTCGCCCGTTTCTGGAAAGCGCCACCGGGGTCGGCACCCAAGGGCTGGCGTTGATGCTGCTGGGGTTTGGCGCGGCGAATTTTGTCGGTACGCTGCTGGCCGGGTGGTTGCTGGTGCGCAACCCGCGGGGAACCCTGGTGTTGATGCCGGTCCTGGTGGGCGTCGCTGCGTTGGCCCTGGTGTTGCTGCCCGCGTCACTGCCGGGTCAGGCATTGCTCCTGGCGCTGTGGGGCATGGCCTTTGGCGGGGTGCCGGTGGCGTGGTCGAACTGGGTGGCACGTGCGGTGCCGGATCAGGCCGAAAGTGCCGGTGGCATGGTGGTCGCTTCGGTGCAATCGGCCATCGCGGCGGGTGCGGCGGGCGGGGGCGCGATGTTCAGTGCCACCGGCATCGACGGAGTGTTTCTGGGCGCGGGCTGCTTGATGCTGCTGGCGGCCTTGTTGATCGCGCTGCGAGTGCAGGTGCCCCGGCACGCTGCGGCGGGGAGTGTGACGCACCACCCGTCTTTGGTTTAGTCTCAAGCGCTTCGCTGATCGCAAACGCTTCTGGAGCCGTAAGCATGACCGAATATGTACCCCCGAAAGTCTGGACCTGGGAAACCGAAAGCGGCGGCACCTTCGCCAGCATCAACCGGCCCATCGCCGGTGCGACCCACGACAAAGAACTGCCCATCGGCAAGCACCCGTTGCAGCTGTACTCCCTGGCCACGCCCAACGGGCAGAAGGTCACTATCCTGCTCGAAGAGTTGCTGGCTCTGGGGCACAGCGGTGCGGAATACGACGCCTGGCTGATCAAGATCGGCGACGGCGATCAGTTTGGCAGCGGCTTTGTCGGCGTGAACCCGAACTCCAAGATCCCCGCCTTGATGGACCACAGCGGCCCCACGCCGATTCGTGTGTTCGAGTCCGGCGCGATCCTGCACTACCTGGCCGAGAAGTTCGGCGCGTTCTTCCCCACCGAGCCTGCGGCCCGTGCGGAGTGTTTGTCATGGTTGTTCTGGCAGATGGGCAGCGCGCCCTACCTGGGCGGTGGCTTCGGGCATTTCTACGCGTATGCGCCGAGCAAGATGGAATACCCGATCAACCGCTTCGCCATGGAGGCCAAGCGTCAGCTGGACGTGCTGGATAAGCGCCTGGCGGTGAGTGAGTACATTGCCGGTGATGAATACACCATTGCCGACATTGCGATCTGGCCGTGGTACGGCGGGTTGGTCAAAGGCCGCTTGTATGGAGCTGCGGAATTTTTGTCGGTGCATGAGTACAAGCATGTGCAGCGCTGGGCCGATGCGATTGATGCACGGCCGGCGGTGCAGCGTGGCCGGCGGGTGAATCGGGTGTCTGGCGAACCCCAGGAACAGTTGGCCGAGCGGCATGACGCGAGCGACCTGGACTGATTGAGATCCAAGTGTGGGAGGGGGCTTGCCCCCGATAGCGGTGGATCAGTCACGGATGTATCAACTGACCTAATGCTATCGGGGGCAAGCCCCCTCCCACACTTGGATGTCCTTATCTTCGATTTTATTTGTAGCGCTGTTCGAACACCGCCACCTGTTCAGGTTTGATGAGTTCGAACGGCACCCACACCTCCGACTCAATCGGCTCACCCTTGATCATCTTGATTGCCGACTCCACGGCCTTGCTCGCCTGGGCCTTGGGGTCCTGGAACACCGACGCCGCCAGCATCCCCCGCTTGACCGCCGCCAGCCCGTCCGGCAAACCGTCGATACCGACAATCGCCACTTCGCCCTTGGCCTTGCCCGATTGCTGCAACGCCATGGCCGCGCCAATCGCCATTTCATCGTTGTTGGCCACGATGGCATCGAACTGCGTGCCCGCCAGCAGCCAGTTGCTGGTTAGGTCCATGCTTTTGCTGCGTTGCCATTCGGCGCTTTGCTGCTCCACCACCTTCATGCCCGGAAACTCCTTGAGCACCTGCTTGGCGCCTTCAGTACGGTCGTGGGTGGCGTTCTGCGCAAGGTCGCCCATGATGATCGCCACGGTGCCCTTGCCGCCGAGTTTTTCCGCCAGGTAGCGCATCTGCAATTGCCCGGCCTCAATGTCGTTGGAGGCCACTGTTACCACGCCCTTGGGCAGCGTGCGTTCATCCGGGTGGCGGTTGACGTACACCAGAGGTGTCTTGGCCGCCACTGCCGCGCGCGTCATGTTGGCGGTGGCGGAGGTGTCCACCGGCAGTACGATGACCGCGTCGACTTTCTGATTGAGAAAACCTTCGACCTGATTGAGCTGGCGCACCACGTCGCCCTGGGCGTCTTCGAACTGGATCTGTACGCCGTGCTGTTTGGCGGCACTGTCCAAGCCGTTGCGCACGTAGGTCATGAAGTTATCGTCGACCCTGGCAATGCTCACGCCAATACGGTAATCGGCGAAGGACCATGGGCTGACCAACAGCAACAGCGTGGCAACGATCAATGAATAACGATGCATGAGAGGGGTCCTTTTATTGTTATAGGGTGAACGCTTGACGGAAGCGTTCCAGGGCTAACTCGCTGTCGCCGCTGGCCCAGCCTTCCAGGCCGACGACGCCACTGTAGCCTATGTCGTGCAAGGCCCTGGCGATGGCCGGGTAGTGGATTTCTCCCGTGCCAGGCTCTTTACGTCCGGGCACGTCGGCTACCTGGATTTCACCGATGGCGCTGCCTGCACGCTGAATCAGTTCGATCAGGTTTCCTTCGCCGATTTGTGCGTGGTAGAGGTCCAGGTTCATCTTGACGTGCGGGCTGCTCACGGCTTCGATCAGCGCCAGCGTGTCCTCGGCCCGGGCGAACGGAACGCCAGGGTGGTCGACTTCGGTGTTGAGGTTTTCCAGCAGGAACACGCGGCCAGCGTCTTCACCCAGGCGTGCAATTTTCTCCAGGGTCTTGCAGGCGCTCAGCCACATGCGGCCGGTGGTCTGGCTCGCGGGCTGCACTGGCAGGCCGCCTTCGCCCAGGCCGGTACCGTGCAGGTTCAGACTGGGACAATTCAGGCGTTCGGCGATGCCCAAGGATTCCCGGGCGCTGTCGAGCAATTGGCGGATGCCATCGGGGTCGGTGAGGGTACCGCTGATGTAGCCAGTCATCGAGGTGAAATCGGCACCGGTGGCCACCAGGGCGTTGATGTCCTTGTTGGTCCAGTCCCAGATTTCGGCGCTGAAGCCCAGTGCATGAATGCGTTTGACGCGCTCGACGAAGGGCAGGTCGAGGAACACCATCTCAGCGCTGATCGCCAGCTTGAACGGGATCATACGGCCACCGCCTTGCCTTGCTCGTACGACGTGATGCACGCACGAGCAATCGCCAGGGCCGCGCGCGCATCTTCGCCGCTGGCCAGGGGTTTGGCGCCAGTGCGCAGGCAGTCTACGAAGTGGTTGAGTTCGGCAATGTAAGCATCGCGCAGCAGGTCGGTGTCCAGGCGCTGGGTGTCGGCTTGAATGCCTTGGGCCAGGTAGCGCACCAGGTCGGATTCCTGCACGCCGCCCATGGTCAGCATGCCGGCGCTGCCGAAGACTTCGCCGCGCACATCGTAGCCATACACGGCCTGGAAGTTGGCTTCGGCGGTGGCAATCGCACCGTTATTGAAGCGGATCGTGACCACTGCGGTGTCGAGAAAGCCTCTGCTTTTGAATTCCGGTGCGATCAGGGCGTCAGCCATCACCTGTACTGCTACCGCCTCGGCACCGGGGTTGAGGTAGCGCAGTGTGTCGAAGTCGTGGATCAGGGTTTCGAGGAAGATTACCCATTGTGGCGAGTTGGCTGGGTTGTTCAGCGCCGGGTCACGAGTCAGCGAGCGTAGCAGTTGTGGGGTGCCGATACGGCCGGCCAGCACGTCGAGGTGCGCGGTGCGAAAGCTCTTGGCGAAGCGGCGGTTGAAGCCGACCTGCAAGGGCACGCGGGCATCGGCGGCGGCAGCGATGGCGCGGTCGGCCTCATCCAGGGTGATGGCCATGGGTTTTTCGCAGAAGATCCCTTTGCCGGCACGGGCGGCGCTGATTACCAGGTCGGCGTGGCTGCGGGCAGGGGCGGCGATCAGCACGCCGTCGATGTTCGGGTCGTCAAGCAGCTGTTGCGGGTCGGTGTAGACCTTGTCCACACCCAGCTCCGCTGCCAGGCGTGCGGCTTGGCCTGGGGTTGGGTCGGCAATGGCGGCGAGGCTGGCACCGGGGATATGTCGCGCGGCAGTCAGGCCGTGAAAGCTGCCCATGCGACCAGCGCCGATCAAGCCCAGGCGAATGTTCTGTGTACTCATGTGGTGACCCCTTCTTGTTGTTGGCCTCAGGACAGTCCTGATGGGCAAAGGGGTAGGAGCAAAGGCTGTGCCAATTTATAAGGTGTTGATAGTTAAGGGATTAAACGGACTTATTAAACAAAAAGTGTTCATTTTGATGACATGTCTATACTGGCATGTCAAAAACATGAACATGGATAAACGTGATGAGCATGGCGTTCAGCGTACAAGACCTCGACTACCTGACAGCGCTCGGGCCTGCTGCGCTGAATGACGGCCCGGTCGATGCATTGGAGCGGGCGTGGCGGGGTTGCCAGGAGCATTGGGTCGAACGCCCGGCCGACGTCCGCCAGATGATCTGGGATTCCTGGCGCCGCAGCGTCGAGGCAGGTATCGATCCTGCCGACAGCCAGTACCGTTTCGTCGACCCTCACATCCTGGCCGCCACCCTGGCCAGCCACCGCGTGTTGATCGCGGCGGCTGCCCAGGTCATGCATGGCCTGCTGGCCTACAACCCGCGCGGGCATATCAACCTCACCGATGCCGAAGGCACCACCCTGTATTTCTGCGGACTGGACATCACGCCCGTGGGCAGTCGCCTGTCGGAGTCGGTACAGGGCACCAACTGCACCGGCCTCGCCCTTGCCGAAGACCGCCTCGTGTACGTGCTGGCCGAAGAAAACTTCGCTGTCGGCCTGCGCCAGCGCCGCATGCACTGCGCCGCCGCGCCGATCAAGAATGCCCAGGGCCAGACCTTGGCGATGCTCACGCTGACCGCCGAACCCGGATGGTTTCATTTCCATACCCTGGGCACCGTGCAAGCCGCCGCTGAAGCGGTGTCACGGCAGATGGCCCTGCACGCATTGCTGCAAGAACAACAGGCCGTACTCGAAGTCCTTAACGAGGGCCTGGTGGTGCTGGACGAGCGCGGCTGCATCAAGGCGCTCAACCGCTACGCCCGGCAGTTGTTCCAGGTGGGACCGGAGTTGGTGGGCAGCCCCTTCCAGCGTCTGGGCCGCAGTGAATTAAGCGACGCGTTGGGTGAGCCGGTGCGCGACCTTGATTGCACCTTCCACCTGCACGACCGCAGCCAACTGGCGTGCCTGGTCTCGGTGTGTCCGCTTGAACAGGGCGGGGTGATCGTGTCGCTGCGCGAGAACCGGCGCATCCGCGAAATTACTCGGCGTCTTGTCGGCAGCCAGGCGCGCTACACGTTCGACACCATTCAGGGCACGTCGCGGGCCATCCAGGACGCGCTGCACTTGGCGCGCATCGCCAGTCGCAGTGATGCCACCACGCTGATCCTGGGGGAAAGCGGCACCGGCAAGGAGTTGTTCGCCCAGGCGATTCACAACGCCAGCGAACGCTGCAATGGCCCGTTTGTGGCGGTCAACTGCGGCGCGATTCCACGGGATCTGGTGCAGAGTGAACTGTTCGGCCATGTCGAAGGCGCGTTCACCGGCTCGGCCCGTGGCGGCTCGGCGGGCAAGTTTGAATTGGCGGATGGCGGCACTATTTTCCTGGATGAGATCGGCGACATGTCCTTCGACGCCCAGGTCAGCTTGCTGCGGGTGTTGCAGGAAGGTGAAATTGCACGGGTCGGGGCAAAAAGCGCACGGCCAGTGGATGTGCGCATCATCGCCGCCACCCACCGCAACCTCAGCCAGGCGGTGGCCGAGGGCGCATTCCGCGAAGACCTCTACTACCGCCTCAATGTGCTGAACCTGACCGTGCCGCCGCTGCGCATGCGCCGTGAAGACATCCCGTTACTGGCGCGGCACTTCCTCACGCGCTGTGCGCGCTCGTTGCGTAAATCGGTGCAGGGTTTTTCGCCGGATGCGTTGGCGCTGCTCTCATCCCACGGCTGGCCAGGCAATGTGCGGGAGTTGGAAAACGCCATCGAACGGGCGACCAACCTGGCCATGAGCGAGTGGATCCAGCCGGCCGATCTGCCCTTGGAAACCAGGCCTCGCCCGTTGGCCCGAACCTATGAACCGCAACCCGCCCAGGACCTGAGCAGCCACGAAATGCACGCCATCGTCACCGCACTCAAAAGCACCGGCGGCAACATCCGCCTGGCCGCGAAACAGTTGAACGTATCGCGGGGTGGGCTATACAACAAAATGAGCCGATTCGGGCTGAGCGCCGGGGATTTCCGAGGCATATGAGGACTAAGTGTGGGCGGGGGGCGACGATTGCACTTGCGCTACACAACGCTTAACCGCTGACACCTAACTCTGTGGTGAGCGGGCTTGCCCCACTAAGGTCACCGCAGAGTGCCAGGAACAATCGAGGTGAAGGTTTTGGGGCCGCTTCGCAGCCCAGCGCGGGGCAAGCCCGCTCACCACAGAGGCAAGCTCACCACAGAGGCAAGCTCACCACAGAGGCAAGCTCAGCACAGAGGCAAGTTCAGCACAGAGGCAAGCTCAGCGCAGAGGCAAGCTCACCACGGGGGCAAGCTCACCACAGAGGCAAGCTCACCACAGAGGCAAGCTCAGCGCAGAGGCAAGCTCACCACGGGGGCAAGCTCACCACAGAGGCAAGCTCACCACGGGGGCAAGCTCACCACAGAGGCAAGTTCAGCACAGAGGCAAGTTCACCACGGGGGCAAGTTCACCACAGAGGCAAGTTCACCACAGAAGCAAGTTCACCACAGAAGCAAGCTCAAGCCGGGCCGAGGCGTTGAAGCTGCAGGGGTTGATTCGCCAGGTTTGGAACGATTGCCAAACCCGGGTCTGAAGGCTGCATTACGAGAGTGGGCACATTCCTTTGTGGTGAGCGGGCTTGCCCCGCGCTGGGCTGCGCAGCAGCCCCAAAACCTGCACCGGGATTTACTTGAAGAAATGCGGTGTTCTCAATGGGGGCCGCTTCGCAGCCCAGCGCGGGGCAAGCCCGCTCTCCACAACAGCGCGTTTGCCATAGACTCCGCATCCACTGGAAGGTGTGTAGAGACCTAGGCCTGTTCCGGGCAATCGCTTCAGTCACACATATTTTCGGAAGTCACAATCTGCGGCGCTATATGCACCCGATGCCGCACCGGATCAAACCCCTCGGCACTCTGCAATTGCACCAACAACTCCACCAGTGCCACCGCCGTCTGCCGTGGCTGCGAGTCCATCACCACATCAACCAACCCCTGGCGCAGCGCCTGGCGAGACAGCTCCGTGGACTCCTGCAAAATGCAGCACAACGCCGGGCGCTTGGGCAACTGCGCCAGTGCGCTGATGATACCGTCGCCGCCGCCGCCCACCACGCACAGGCCGCGCAGGTCGCTGTGGCGGGTGAGCAGATCGAGGGTGGCTTCTTCGGTGATGTCGCAGTTGTCCAGGTTGATCAGTGGTTCAAGTGGCTTGAGCCCAGGTGCGTGTTCGGCCAGGTAGCTGTGCAGGCCCTCGACCCGTGCCTGATGCCCCAGAAACCGGTGGCCGCCCAATAAAATCCCGACGCTGCCTTTGCGTGCGCCACAGGTGCGGGCGAGCAACCAGCCCATGGTGCGTCCGACCACGTGGTTGTCCTGGCCGACATAAGGTTCCAAGGCGTGCTCGTGGATATCCGAGAGCAGGGCGACCACCGGCACGCCAGCTTCGCGGATCTGCGCCAGGCAAGCATTGATCAGCGGGTGGGCAAAGCTGACCACCGCCAGGGCATCACACTGCACGGCGAGTTGTTCGATCTGCGTGACGATGGCGCTGGGTGTGCGGTCGTTGATGTAGTCGAATTGGCAGGTCAGGTTGGCGGTGCCGTGATGCTCGGCGGCGTCGGCAATCGCCTGCGCCAAGTTGGCATAGAACGCCTGGGCTGTACCCAGCAACAGGATGCCGAAGCGATAGGTGGGCCGGCGTTCGCGGATGCGTTGGCCGATCAGCCGCGCAGCAAAGTAGCCCACGGCTTCGGCGGCCTGGAACACCTGTTCGGCGGTCTGCGGATTAACCGGCGCGCGTGCGTTCAATACCCGGTCGACCGTGGCCACACTCAGGCCCGCCTGGGCGGCGACGGTGGCGATGGTTGGGCGTTTATTGTTGTTCATGACAGCCCCCTTGAGCGTCTTGATAGAAAACTATCAAGCCCCGCTGGGCCTGGATGATATCTTGATAGGGAATGGATTCAAGGCCTTGAGGGTGATTTAGCTGCGCTCTATCGTTGGTTTCGCAAAGCACCTGAAACCACCGCTTGCGGAGAACAATAACAATGCCCGAACACACCGTTCATAGCGCTCGGCGCGACTACAGCCTCACCGGCCCCGAAGCCGCCCGCGCCGCTGAAAAAGGCCTGGTCTCGGCCAGTTGGTACCAATCGCCGATTTCCCGTAAACGCATGAAAGAACTGATGCAGCGCCGCGACGGCCCGGCCTTGCGCGACACCGCCCTCTGGGTGAGCGCGCTGTTCGCCACCGGCTTCGGCGGCTACTGGTTCTGGGGCACTTGGGCCTGCGTGCCGTTTTTCCTCGCCTATGGGGTGCTCTACGGCACCGCGTCCAACCCGCGCTGGCATGAAACCGGCCACGGCACCGCGTTCAAGACCCGCTGGATGAACGACGTGCTGTACCAGGTCGCGAGTTTCATGTGCATCTTCGAACCCCACGTATGGCGCTGGAGTCATGCCCGGCACCACACCGACACCATTGTGGTTGGCCGCGATCCAGAGATTGTCGAACCGCGCCCGCCGAGCTTCTTGATGATGTTTCTGAGCCTGTTCAATTTGCCGCTGGCCTGGAAGACCTTCAGCGGGGTGGCACGCCATGCGGCCGGCCAGATGAGTGCCCAGGAAGCGGACTTTATCCCCGAGTCCGAATGGCCCAAGGTGTTCCGCGCCGCGCGGATCTGGGTCGGCATTTATGCGGTGGTCATCGGCACCGCGTTGTACCTGCACAGCTGGTTGCCGCTGATGCTGGTTGGGCTGCCAAGTATCTACGGCGCCTGGCTCGGCTACCTGTTTGGCCTCACCCAGCATGTGGGCCTGGCCGAAGACGTGCTCGACCACCGCAGCAACTGCCGCACCATCTACATGAACCGCGTGCTGCGCTTTCTCTACATGGACATGAACTACCACCTCGAACATCACATGTACCCGATGGTGCCGTACCACGCCCTTGCGCAGTTGCACGAGGAAATCCGCAATGACTGCCCACCGCCATACGCCACTATTTTCGAGGCGTACAGGGAGATCATTCCGACGATCCTGAAGCAGCGCAGCGACCCGACGTATTTCATCCAGAGGCCGATTGGCCCGAGTGCGGAACCGACTGCCCGCGCCCCAATGCATGCCGAAGCCGCCGCCAGCTGAATCTCATCTATAACAAGAGAAAACGCCATGAACGATCAATGGATCGACGTCTGCGCCGTGGGCGAAATAGACGAAGAAGATGTGCTGCGCTTCGATCACGGGCCGCACACCTACGCGGTTTACCGCTCGGCGGACAATGAGTTTTTCGCCACAGCAGGCCTGTGCACCCACGAGAAAATCCACCTCGCCGATGGCCTGGTGATGGACCACATCATCGAATGCCCCAAGCACAACGGACGCTTCGATTACCGCACCGGCAAGGCCATGGGCGCACCGGTGTGCGTCAATCTCAAGACCTACCCGGTGCGGGTCGAAGCGGGGCGGGTACTGCTCGCTGTCACGGCGTGATCATGAACGCACCCTTGATCATCGTCGGCGCCGGCCATGCTGGTGGCCGTGCGGCGCTGACCCTGCGCGAAGAGGGTTATACCGCACGCCTGATCCTGATCGGCGACGAGCCGCACTTGCCCTACGAGCGGCCGCCCCTGTCCAAGGGGTTGTTGCAGGGCAGCATGGACCTGGCGGGATGCAGCCTGTGCGACAGCGCCCGGCTGGCCGAGTTGGGCATCGAACATATCGCGGGTAACCCCGTCAGCCAATTGGACCCGCTTCAACAGCGTCTGCAATTGGCCGACGGCCAGTGGCTGTCCTACGCCGGCCTGTTGCTGGCTACCGGGGGCAGGGCGCGGCGTCTGCGCCAGGAACAGGCCAACGTGCTGTACCTGCGCACCCACGATGAAGCGCTGGCACTGAAATCCGCGTTGCAGCCCGGCGTGAAACTGGTGATTGTCGGCGGCGGCTTTATCGGCCTGGAAGTGGCCGCGACTGCCCGAGGCATGGACTGCGAAGTCACGGTGCTCGAAGCTGGGCCGCGCCTGGCCGGCCGCGTGTTGCCGCCGGTGATCAGCCAGGCGCTGCTGGATCTGCACCGCCAGCAAGGCGTGGACGTGCGCTTGAACGTGGCGCTGGAATCCATCCATGACGATGCCGTGCAACTGGTCGACGGGCAGGTGCTGCCGTGTGACCTGGTGGTGGTCGGCATCGGCATGCAACCGAACATCGAGCTGGCCGTGGCGGCGGGGCTGGAGGTGGGGCAGGGCATTCGCGTTGACGCGCATTTACGCACCAGTGCGCCGGGCATCTACGCGGCAGGTGACGTTTGCGAGTTTCGCCTCGGCGGCGAGTACCAACGCCAGGAAACCTGGCGCAACGCCGAGGCTCAGGGGCGGCATGCCGCACTCAATATGCTGGGGCGCGAGGTCCCCTTTGAGGCGATCCCCGGCTTCTGGTCCGACCAGTACGACTGGGGCTTGCAGACCGTGGGCGTGATCACCCCGCACATGATCAGTCGCGTCTTGCCAGCCGGCGGCCTGTTGCTGTTCTACCTCGATGCTGACGCGCGGTTGCAAGGTGCGTGCGGTTGGGCGCCCGGCAACAGCGTCGCCAAGGACATCAAGCTGTGTGAGCGCCTGATCACCGCGCGCACGGTGCTCAACCCGTCCAGTCTGGCGGACCCTGAACTGTCCCTTAAACAATTGCTGCGGAGCTGATATGCGCCGATTCCTAGTGTTCCAATCCCTGTGGGCCATGCAAACCGAGCCCGGTCCGCTTGAAGCGCAGTTGGATCGAATCGCCGCTGCCGGCTTCGACGGCATCACCGATCACTACTGGAAGCCCGCCGCGGTGACACGCCTGCACGCCGCGGCCACGGCGCGGGGCTTACAGATCGAAGGCCAGCTTTTCCCACAGTCGGTGGACGACCTGGCCGCCGCACTGGATGTGATCAGCCGCTACGGCTGCCACCACCTCACCCTGCAAGCCGACGTACGCCCGCGCACCCAGGCCGACGCGGCGCGGCTGGTCGAAGGTTGGCAGCGCCTGGCCGAGCAGGTGGATTTCCCGGTACTGCTGGAAACCCACCGTTATCGCCTGACCAACGACCTGCTGTTCACCCTCGACCTGCTGGCGCAAATGCCCGACTTGAAGTTGCTGGCCGACCTGTCCCACTACGTGGTCGGACGCGAATTGCCCGAACCGGGCGCGGTGGAGGACGATGAACAGATCCGCACGATCCTGCGTCACAGTTGGGGCTTTCATGGGCGCGTGGCCAGCAGCGAGCAGGTTCAGGTCTCAATGGAGTTCCCCCAGCATCACGCCTGGGTCGAACGGTTTACCGGCTGGTGGCGCTACGGTATTGAAGACTGGTTGGCTCGCCCGGACACAGGGCAGAGTCTGTCGTTCACCTGCGAACTGGGCCCGCCGCCGTATGCGATTACCGGTGCGGACGGGCGTGAAATAAGTGATCGTTGGGCCGAGGCGTTGAAGCTGCAGAGGATGATTCGCCAGGTTTGGAGCGATTGCCAAAGCCGGGTCTGAAGGCTGCAGTACGAGCGTGGGCATGTTCTTTGTAGTGAGCGGGCTTGCCCCGCGCTGGGCTGCGAAGCGGCCCCAAAACCTGCCCCCCGGATTTACCTGAAGAAACGCGGTGTTCTCAATGGGGCCGCTTCGCAGCCCAGCGCGGGGCAAGCCCGCTCACCACAGAAGCAAGTTCACCACAGAAGCAAGTTCACCACAGAGGCAACTCATCTCAGAAGCAAACCCATCTCAGAAGCAAGCTCACACTGGGCCGAGGCGTTGAAGCTGCAGAGGATGATTCGCCAGGTTTGGAGCGATTGCCAAAGCCGGGTCTGAAGGCTGCATTACGAGCGTGGGCATGTTCTTTGTAGTGAGCGGGCTTGCCCCGCGCTGGGCTGCGAAGCGGCCCCAAAACCTGCCCCCCGGATTTACCTGAAGAAACGCGGTGTTCTCAATGGGGCCGCTTCGCAGCCCAGCGCGGGGCAAGCCCGCTCACCACAGAAGCAAGCTCACCGCAGAAGCAACTCATCTCAGAAGCAAACTCACCACAGAGGCAACTCATCTCAGAAGCAAGCTCACACTGGGCCGAGGCGTTGAAGCTGCAGGGGTTGATTCGCCAGGTTTGGAGCGATTGCCAAAGCCGGGTCTGAAGGCTGTATTACGAAAGTAGGCATATTCTTTGTGGTGAGCGGGCTTGCCCCTCGCTGGGCTGCGAAGCGGCCCCAAAACCTGCCCCCCGGGATTTACCTGAAGAAACGCGGTGTTCTCAATAGGGCCGCTTCGCAGCCCAGCGCGGGGCAAGCCCGCTCACCACAGAAGCAAGCTCACTACAGAAGCAAGCTCACTACAGAAGCAAACTCACTACAGAAGCAAACTCACTACAGAGGCAAGTTCACCACAGAGGCAACTCATCTCAGAAGCAAGCTCACACTGGGCCGAGGCGTTGAAGCTGCAGGGGTTGATTCGCCAGGTTTGGAGCGATTGCCAAAGCCGGGGCTGAAGGCTGCATTACGAGAGTGCGCATGTTCTTTGTGGTGAGCGGGCTTGCCCCGCGCTGGGCTGCGAAGCGGCCCCAAAACCTGCCCCCGGGATTTACCTGAAGAAACGCGGTGTTCTCAATGGGGCCGCTTCGCAGCCCAGCGCGGGGCAAGCCCGCTCACCACAGAAGCAACAGCAACTCATCTCAGAAGCAAGCTCACCACAGAAGCAGCCCATCTCAGAGGCAACTCATCTCAGAAGCAACCCCACCACAGAAGCAATCTCCCCACCGAAGCCCGCTCATTCCTTAAGCGCACACCGCCTTACCCGGCCAATAACCCGGTACTCACCGCCACAATCAGGAACACCCCCAGCAGCGCCCGGTAGATTACGAACGGCCAGGTGGAGAACCGCTCCAAAAACTTCATCAGGCCCCAGATTGCAAAAAACGCCGAGACGCTCGCCACCACCAGGCCAAACAACAGGTGTGGCCAGGCGTGGGCCGGCAGGTCGGCGCGCAGCAGTACCCACAGTTCTTTCAAACCGGCCAGGGCAATGGCTGGCAGGCCCAGCAGGAAGGAAAACCGCGCGGCTTCTTCACGTTTGAAGTTGAGGAACAGCGCCGCAGTGAGGGTCGAGCCGGAACGCGACACCCCAGGAATCAACGCGCCAATCTGCGCCACACCGACGATCAGCGCATCGCGCAGGCGCATCTCGCTCATCTCGCGGGTATGCCGGGCACGCAGCTCGGCCGCCGCCAGTAACACCGCCATCACCAGGCAGGAAATGCCGATCACCATCAAACCGCGCAATGGCGAGTTGCAGGCGTTCAACGTCGACGACAACGCCAGGCCGGCGATGCCAATAGGGATCGTCGCCAGCACGATCGCCACCGCAAGCTTGAACCAACGGTCGTTGTAGTCGCCCCGGCGCACCGCCCCGATGCTGCCCGTGGTCACCTGGCGCACATCGCGCCAGAAATAACTGACCACCGCCGCCAGTGCGGCCAATTGCATGGCCGCCGAAAAGGCCGAACCGGGATCCTGCCAGCCGAGCAGGGCGGGCACTACGCGCATATGGGCGGTAGAGGAAACCGGCAGCAGTTCGGTAAAACCCTGGATCACACCGAGGATAAAAATCTGCAGGTAATCCAGGGACGCAAAGCCCACATCCAGGCCGGCGGAACAGACGTTCGTCAAAATACGTGTCCTTCAGAAAAGGGAGATTTCGGCGAAGTCTATTCGAAATGTTTCAGCGCTTCGGCAGGGCCAACGGCTATTTGCAATCGGTTCAGCAAGTAGAAAGGTTCGCGGCGCTATTGGACTGCGCCGAGGTTTTGTGAACAATGGCGCCCTGCGTTTTTTGATCGAGAGCCTAATGCCTGAAACTACAGTGGAACTGATCCAGACCGGCCCTGAAGCATCCGAGTTGATCCGCAATCTTTACCAGTACTACGCCTATGAGTCGTCGGACTGGGAGCAAGAAGATGTCGAGGCGGACGGCCGTTTCTATATCCATGACGAACACCTGACGCGCTACTGGCAAGACCCGCAGTGGAGCGCCAACCTGTTGCTGGTCGACGGCTATATCGCCGGCTTTCTGCTGATCGAAGGCAGTGAGTTGCCTGGCATCGACGCCCTGGAACTGGCCGACCTGTTTATCCTCAAGCGCTATCGCCGCAAAGGCATCGGCCGCGCCATCGCCACCCAGGTGCTGTGCAGCGGCGTATCGGATTGGTTGGTGCGGTTTTATGACCAGGACGAAGTGTCCCAGGCGTTCTGGCGCGCGGTGCTCGATAACCTGCCGCGCCCGGTGCAGACCATCGAGCTGGACGATGAGCCGCAGTTGGTGAGCTATTTGATTACGCGTGCGGCGCTGCATTAAACGCCTGCTGCATCGCTTGGGGTGGTTGCCCGAACGCCCGTAGAAACGCCTGACGCATGCGCTCGCGATCACCGAAGCCGGTTTCGCGGGCCACCACTTCAACCGGGTGACGACTGGTTTCCATCATCGCCCGCGCCGCTTCCACGCGCAGGGCTTCGATGGCCTTGGCCGGGGTTTGTCCGGTTTCTTCGCGGAACACCCGGCTGAACTGGCGTGGGCTCAAACGGGCGACATCTGCCAGCGCTTCCACGGACAGGTCATGAGTGAGATTCTCGCGGGCGTAGGCCAGGGCCAGTTGCACGCGGTCGGACTTGGGGTCCAGTTCCAGCAACGCCGACAATTGCGACTGCTCACTGCCGCGGCGCTGGGCGATCACCAGTTTGCGTGCAATGCGCCGGGCGAGGTCGCTGCCCAGGTCGTTCTCCACCATGGCCAACGCCATGTCCACACCGGCGCTCATGCCGGCGCCGGTCCACACTTGGCCGTCCACCACAAACAGTTTGTCTTCCTCCAGATGGATATCCGGGTAGCACTTGCGAAACGCCGGGGCGTGAATCCAATGAGTGGTGGTGCGCTTGCCCTCCAGCAATCCGGCTTCGGCCAGTACAAAGATGCCCATGCACAACGAGGCCACTCGGCGTGATTGCGCCGAAGCGGCCTTGACCAACTCCAGCAGGTTGGCCTCCGGCAGGCGGAATTCCAGGTAGCCGCTGACGATCAGGGTGTCATAGCCCTCGGGCCGAATCGGCGAGGTGTTCACCGAAAAACCCTGGGAGGTCATCACCGCGCCGCCACGCTCTGACACCAGGTGAAATTCATAGGCGGGTTCGCCCCGCAACAGGTTCGCGCACTCGAACACCGAGCCCAGGCTGAGGCTCAGGGATTGAAAGTTCGGGTAAACCATCAGCGCAACGCTGTGCATCGTCATTCTCCAAGGGGCGCGGGAGGGTGGATTGTCGGCGCGTGCCGGGTAAACGGCAACCCGCCTCGGGCGATGTCCGGAATCCTTGCGTATCTGACATTGTGAGGGTTCGACTCGGCCCCTAACATTGCCTCAACGAACTAGACGACTGGTCTAATCGGTTGGAGTCAAGCATGAGCAGCGAAACCAAAAATACACGACAGACCATTCTGGATGCGGCGCAAGTGCTTGTCGGCCGAAAGGGATTTTCTGCGGTGGGCCTGAACGAAATCCTTCAAGCGGCCGAGGTGCCCAAGGGGTCGTTCTATCACTACTTCACCTCTAAAGATGGCTTCGGTGTTGTGTTGCTCGACACCTACTTCGACCACTACGTGCACGGTATGCAGCAACTGTTCGACCAACCGGGTTTATCCCAGCACGCCAAGTTGATGCGCTATTGGGACGCCTGGATCGACAATCAGACCGGCTGCACCGAAGCGGGCAAATGCCTTGCCGTCAAACTGGGTGCGGAGGTGTCTGACCTTTCAGAGCCGATGCGTTTGGCCCTGCAACGCGGCACTTCGCGCACCATTGCATTACTCGCCGTGGCGCTGCAGCGCGGCGTAGAAGACGGCTCATTGCGGCTTCAACACCGCCCACAGGACTTGGCCCAGCAGCTGTATGCGCTGTGGCTGGGAAGCAGTGTCATGAGCAAGATCACCCTTACATCTGCGCCGTTTGATGAGGCGTTGCTGCTGACCCGACAGTTGTTGGGTCACCCTGAACACACTGACATTCACTGATCGAGGCACTGGAAAATGAAAGTATTAATGGTACTGACCTCTCACGACCAGCTTGGCGACACCGGCCGCAAGACCGGCTTCTGGCTCGAAGAGTTTGCCGCTCCGTATTACGCGTTCAAGGACGCCGGCGCCGACGTGGTACTGGCATCCCCAGCCGGTGGTCAGCCGCCGTTGGACCCGGTCAGCGACGAGCCGGATGCGCAAACCGAGCAGACCCATCGCTTCGCGGCCGACTCGGCGGCGCAGCAGGCGCTGGCCAACACCGTCAAGCTGGACACGGTCAACGTGGACGCCTTCGACACGGTGTTTTACCCAGGCGGCCACGGCCCGCTGTGGGACTTGGCGGAATCGCCGGTGTCCATCGCGCTGATCGAATCCTTTGAGCGTGCCGGCAAGCCGATTGGTTTTGTCTGCCACGCACCGGGCGCGCTGCGTCACGTCAAGGCGGTCAACGGTGACCCGTTGATCAAAGGCCGTCGCGTGACCGGTTTCTCCAACTCTGAGGAAGACGCCGTAGGCCTGACAAAGGTGGTGCCTTTCCTGATTGAAGATGAATTCAAGAAATTGGGTGGCAAGTATGAGAAGGGCGCCGACTGGGCATCCTTCGTTATCGTTGATGGCTTGCTGGTCACCGGGCAGAACCCCGGCAGTTCCAGCGATGTCGCCAAGGCCCTGCTGAAACTCACCGCTTAACTTAATCAACCGCTCGATTCGTTGGCGACTCTTTAGAGTCGCCAATGCTTTCGTGCGCCCAAAATTTGGAAAAACCCATGACTGACAACGTTTTAAGTACCCCGGTAAAACTGGGCAATCACACCCTGACTAACCGTGTCGTGCTGCCGCCGCTGACCCGCCAACGCAGCGCCCAGCCCGGCGATATCGCCACCGATCTGATGGCTGAGTATTACCGTCAGCGTGCCAGCGCCGGATTCATGGTCAGCGAAGGCACGCAGATTGAACCCCGTGGCCAGGGCTATACCTGGACGCCGGGCATCTACAGCCCGGCGCAGATCGACGGCTGGCGCAAAGTCACCGACGCGGTGCATGCCGACGGCGGGGTGATCTTCGCGCAACTGTGGCATGTGGGGCGCGTGTCCCATAACGCCTTGCAGCCCGACGGCGCGGCACCCGTGGGGCCATCTGCGCTGGCGGCCTTGCAAGCCAAAGCTTTTATCGCCACCGGGCCTGGCACCGGCGAACTGGTGCAACCACCCGTGCCGCGTGCGTTGAGCACCGCTGAGGTCAAGCAACTGGTCGGGCACTACGCCCAGGCTGCGCGCAATGCCCTGGACGCAGGGTTCGACGGGGTGGAAATCCATTCGGCCAATGGTTATCTGGTCAACCAGTTCATCTCGGCCCATTCCAACACCCGCGACGATGAGTACGGTGGCTCACTGGAAAACCGTCTGCGCTTTCTGCGTGAGATCGTCGAAGCGGTCAGCGCCGTGGTCGGCCCGGAACGCCTTGGCGTGCGTTTTTCACCGTTGTTCAGCGGCACCGACGAAGACCGTGTGTACATCGGCCTGGTGGAAGAAGACCCGCACCACACCTACATCGAAGCGATCAAAGTGCTGCAAGCGTCAGGCATTGCTTATGTCTCCATCGCCGAAGCCGACTGGGACAATGCGCCCATCCTGCCCGACAGCTTCCGTGAAGCCGTGCGCAGCACCTTCAGCGGCCGCATTATCTATGCCGGGCGCTACACCGCTGAACGCGGCGCGAAACTGGTGGAAGCAGGGCTGGCGGATTTGATCGCGTTTGGTCGGCCGTTTATCGCCAACCCGGATCTGCCGCAGCGGATATTCAACGGGTGGCCGCTGAATCCGCTGCGTGAAGAGGGGATGTATGGTGGGGGTGAGGAAGGGTATATCGACTACCCCACGTACCTCGGGTAGTCATGCAACCAATGTGGGAGGGGGCTTGCCCCCGATGGCGGCGGGACAGTCACAGCATCATTGACTGACCCACTGCAGTCGGGGGCAAGCCCCCTCCCACATTTGCTATCTAGTGCCTGCTGGTTACACGACCCGCAAGACAATCTTGCCAATATGATCCCCACCTTCCATCCGCGCATGGGCCTGGGCCGCGTCGGTGTATTCGTACACCTTGTCGATGATCGGCAAGCAGCGCCCGGCTTCCAGTACCGGCCAAATGTATTCACGCAACTGTTCGGCAATCGCGGCTTTTTCATCCTTGCTGCGCGCGCGCAACCCTCGGGTAGTCATGCAACCAATGTGGGAGGGGGCTTGCCCCCGATGGCGGCAGGACAGTCACAGCAGCATTGACTGACCCACTGCAACCGGGGGCAAGCCCCCTCCCACATTTGCTATCTAGTGCCTGCTGGTTACGCGACCCGCAAGACAATCTTGCCAATATGATCCCCACCTTCCATCCGCGCATGGGCCTGGGCCGCGTCGGTGTATTCGTACACCTTGTCGATGATCGGCAAGCAGCGCCCGGCTTCCAGTACCGGCCAAATGTATTCACGCAACTGTTCGGCAATTGCGGCTTTTTCATCCTTGCTGCGCGCGCGCAACAGCGAACCGGTAATCACCGCGCGTTTGCCGAGGATGGTCAGCAGGTCGACGTCGTTGGCCTTGGCGCCGCCGAGGAAACCCAGCATTACCAAGTGGCCGTCCATGGCCAGGGCCTTGAGATTGTTGTTGAGATACGAGGCTCCCATGATGTCTAGGATCACATCCACACCCTGGCCGTCAGTCTGTTGGGCAATGACGTCGGCGAAGTCCTGCTCGCGGTAATTGATCGGCGTGGCGCCCAGCTTCGCAATGGCCGCGCATTTGTCGGCGCTGCCGGCGGTGGCGAAAGCCTGGATGCCGAATTCGCGGCACAGCATCAACGCGGTCGTACCGATGCCGCTGGTGCCGCCGTGGATCAGCACGCGTTGGCCGGTGTGCGCATCGCCGAGGCCGAACAGGTTGGCCCACACAGTGAAGAAGGTTTCCGGTACGGCGGCGGCTTGAATCCAGTCCATGCCCTCGGGGATCGGCAAAGCCTGGCCGGCGGGCACCGCGCAAAACTGCGCATAACCGCCGCCATTGGTCAGGGCACACACCTTGTCGCCCAGGCTGAACGCGGTCACGCCGTCGCCCAGCGCCACCACTTCACCGGCCACTTCCAAACCCGGAATCGGGCTCATGCCGGGCTTCATCGGGTATTTGCCCGCACGTTGCAGGGCGTCGGGGCGATTCACCCCGGCGGCGTGCACGCGGATCAGGATCTCGCCGGGACCGGCCACGGGCACTTGCGCCTGGCGCGGTTGGAGCACCTCTGGGCCACCGGGCGTGGTGATTTCGATCAGGGTCATGTCGTTAGGGAGCATCATTTGAAGTTACCTGCAGCGATGAGCGTATGGGGTGGGACCGCGTCGGGCGGCCGGCGGTTCAGCAAAAGCATGACCAGTTCCAGTGCAAGGGCGACCACTATCGCCCCG
Organism: Pseudomonas sivasensis; assembly: GCF_052938085.1. NCBI lineage: Bacteria > Pseudomonadati > Pseudomonadota > Gammaproteobacteria > Pseudomonadales > Pseudomonadaceae > Pseudomonas > Pseudomonas sivasensis. Next base: position 3,892,099 of record NZ_CP176442.1, on the reverse strand, counting down.
GCCGCGATCATGAACAACAGCGCATGCTGGCCGCCGCTCGCATTGAACAGGGCTGAGTAAGCAAAGCCCGCGACCGCCTGAAAGGTGGCAAAGGACACCGTGGCACGGCTCCAGGCGACCTGCTGTTGGTGATGATTGGGGATCAGTTCGTGCACCCGCGCCAGCGCCAGCGGCACGATGCCCGGCGGGAAGGAGCCGAGGATGACCGCCAGTACCGCCAGTGCCGTAAACGAGCTGGCGAACGGCAACAAACCAACGGCAATCGCCTGCACCAGCAACACCACGCGGATGCTCAAGCGTGCGCCGAGCTTGTCTGCCAGGAACCCATAAGTGACGGGCCCCACAATCGAGCCCAGGCCGTACATCACCCAGATCATCGCGCCGATATGCGCCCCGGCACCCAGGCCGCGGGCCACGTAATCCACCAGAAACACCATCGCCGGCACCAGGCCCGCCGCCATAAAGGCGTATTGGGCAAACAGCAGGTACACGCCAGCAGGGGTCGGCAACGTGCTGCCCGCCGGTTGCGGTGCTTCATGCTGCGTGCCGTTGGGCCAGGCGAACCAACTGGCGGCCGTCAGCACCACCGCCAACAGACCGAGACCGAACCAGGTCTGCTGCAAACCCAGGCTCAGCAGCGGTGGGACCAGTGTGCCCGAACCGGCAATTCCCAAACCGATGCCCAGGAAGATCGCGCCACTGGCCAGGCCTCGGCGTGCGGCCGGTACATGGGGCAACACGGTCGCGGCCACCAGCACCATGATCGCGCCACCGGCAATGCCCGACAGCAGGCGCCAGCCGAAGAACCACGTCACCGACAACGGAAAACCACAGGCAAAGAACGCCAGGGTCACCGCCACCATCATCAGACGCAGGGCGCTTTTGTTGGAGCTGCGTTGGGCGAGGGGGCGGCCTATCAGCGCGCCGATCAGGTAACCCACAAGGTTGGCGGCGCCGAGGTACACCACGTCATTGGCGCTGAACCAGTGGGCCTGGATCAGCGATGGAATCAACGGCGTGTAGGCAAACCGCGCCAGGCCGATGCTGACCAGGCTGGCGCACAGGCCGGCGAAGATGGGCAGCCAGGCGGCGCTGCGTGCTTGAGTGTCTTGCATGGTGGCGATCCTGAGTATTTTTCTCTGGCGCCCAGCATATCGAGGAACGTCGGTGCAATAATGCAGCGATTAAACGGCACAGTGATGCAGATATGCAGCATAAGGAGTACGCATGAATTGGGATGACGCACGGGTATTCCTGGCGGTATGCCGCGAGTCCACACTGCGCGGCGCTGCACGGGTGCTGGGGGTGGACCAGGCCACCGTCGGGCGGCGGGTCAACGCCCTGGAAAAGTCCTTGAGCGCGACGCTGTTCCTGCGCACCTCCGAGGGCTACGCCTTGACCGCCGTGGGCGAAGCCGCGTTGCACTCGGTGGAAAAAATGGAGCGTTCGGCCCTGGACCTGGAGCGGCAGATCCAAGGCCTGGATGACCGCCTGACCGGCACCGTACGGGTCAGCACCACCGATTCCCTGGCCATCGACTTTATGATCCCTGCGATTGCGCGCCTCCACGCCCAGCACCCGGATGTGCGCGTGCAGTTGGACGCATCGACCCAGTTCCTGAGCCTGGCCAAACGTGAAACCGACATTGCCGTGCGCAACACCCGTCCCGACAGCCCCGACCTGATAGCCCGTCGCATCGCTCGATGGCCGCTGGGGTTGTTTGCTTCCCAGGCTTACGTCGATCGCCACGGGATTCCCGAGCCCGGCAGCCTGTTTGAAGGCCACGACCTGGTGGTCTACCAACCCTATCTGCAAACCCACAAAGACCTGACCCTGGTGTCCGAACCCTTGGGCCGTGGGCGCATTGTCGCGGCGTTGAGTTCCAGCCTGCTGGTGCGCCGCTCCATTGCCGCCGGGCTCGGTATCGGCGAGATCCCGGTGTACACCGGCGAGCGTGACGGCCTGGTTCGCCTTTGGCCCGAGCGCACGCGGCCGGTGCCTTATGACGTGTGGCTGGTGACCCACGCCGACCTGCGCCACACCGCGCGGGTGCGGGTAGTCATCGATGAAATCGTCGCGGGGTTTGCGGGGACGGGGGAGTAAAGGTCAGCACAGACTTGCAATCTTGAGGGGCGCTCTGTGGACACAATCGATGTGTCAACCAACAGGGAACACCTATGAACGAATCAAGACATCAGGATCTGGGGCTGTTGTTTCTGCGGGCGAGCGGGGCGTTGTTCCTGCTGTGGGTACACGGCTTGCCCAAATTGCTCAATTACAGCGAACAACTGAAGCTGATCGAAGACCCGTTTCACCTCGGCGCACACGTCACGCTGCTGCTGGCGATTTTTGCCGAAGTGCTGTGCCCGTTGCTGATCCTTGCCGGCGTGCTGGTGCGCCTGGCATGCCTGCCCATCCTGGCGGTGCTGTTGATCGCCATGGTGGTCGTGCATCCAGAGTGGACGTTGTTTGAAGGGCAGTTTGGGTGGTTGTTGCTGATCCTCTTTACCAGCGTGCTGATCGCCGGCCCGGGGCGTTTTGTGCTCGGTCAGCGTTTTGCCTGAATAAAAAAAGCCGGGCAAGCCCGGCTAAATAAGGAGAGCGGTTTCAGCGCTTCAGGAACGCCAGCAAGTCTTCGTTCAACGCCTGGGCGTGGGTCACGGCAAACCCGTGGGGCGCATCTTTGTAGACCTTCAATTCGGCGCCCTTGATCATCTCGGCGGCCACTTTACCGGTGGTTTCGAACGGCACGATCTGGTCGCCATCGCCATGGATCACCAGGGTCGGCACGTCGATCTTGGCCATGTCCGGGCGGAAGTCGGTTTCGGAGAAGGCCGTGACGCAATCCACGGTCGACTTGAGGGACGCCAGCATCGCGATTTGCAGGGTCTGGGTCAGCGTACCTTCGGAAACGGTCTGGCCCTTGTTGATGCCGAAGAACGGCGTGTTGAAATCAGCGATGAACTGCGCACGGTCTTTCAGCAAACCGGCCTTGATGCCGTCGAACACATCGGTCGGCACGCCCTGTGGGTAATCGGGCTTCTGGCCGAAGATCGGCGTCACTGCACCCAGCAGCACCAGGCCGGCTACCCGGGCACTGCCGTGGCGTGCGATGTAGCGCGCAACATCGCCACCGCCCATGGAGAAGCCCACCAGGGTCACCTCCTTGAGGTCCAGGTGTTCGATCAACTGCGCGATGTCATCGGCGAAGGTGTCGTAGTCGTTGCCGGTCCACGGCTGGTCCGAACGGCCAAAGCCACGGCGGTCGAACGCGATGGTGCGGTAACCACGGCTGCTCAGGTATTCCATCTGGTATTCCCACATGTCGGCATCCAGCGGCCAGCCGTGGCTGAACAGCACGGGCTTACCGCTGCCCCAGTCCTTGAAGTAGATCTGGGTACCGTCTTTGGCAACGAATGTGCTCATGGAAAACTCCTGATTGAGGGGGCGAGAAGACTCTAGCTCACTATTGCCGTAAACCTGACGAAGGGCTTGTATGGGTGTGCTTGGTTGAACGGTTCAGCGTCTATGCTGGTCCACTGACCTCTACCGTCAGATCACACAGGTGAACGAAATGGCCAAGACTTACAGCTACGCCGCCCAGAACGCCAAGGATGTCCTCAAGCCCTTTACCTTCGAGCGCCGCGCGCCAGGGGCTGACGATGTACAGATCGACATCCTCTATTGCGGCGTGTGCCACTCCGACTTGCACACCGTGCGCAACGAGTGGAACAACACCCTTTACCCGTCGGTCCCCGGCCATGAAATCGTCGGCCGTGTGACGGCAGTCGGCGCCAATGTCAGCAAATTCAAGGTCGGCGATCTCGCCGGTGTCGGCTGCATGGTCGACAGTTGCCAGCACTGCGCCTCCTGCGCCGAGGGCGAAGAGCAATACTGCGAGAGCGGTTTTACCGGCACCTACAACGGCCCGGTGTTCGGCGGTGAAAATACCTTTGGCGGCTACTCGGACAGCATCGTGGTCAAGGAAAAGTTCGTGCTGCGCATCTCCCACGACGATTCCAACCTGGCCGCTGTGGCGCCGTTGTTGTGTGCGGGCATCACCACGTATTCGCCGCTGCATCACTGGAAGGTCGGGCCCGGCAAGAAGGTCGGTGTAGTCGGCCTCGGCGGCCTCGGCCACATGGCGGTGAAGATCGCCCACGCCATGGGCGCTGAGGTCACGCTGTTCACCACCTCACCCAACAAACGCGAAGACGGCCTGCGCCTGGGCGCCGACCATGTGGTGGTGTCGAAGAACCCAGACGAAATGGCCAAGGTCGCCAACAGCCTGGACTTTATCCTCAACACCGTCGCCGCGCCGCATAACCTCGATGCGTTCCTTAACCTGCTCAAGCGTGACGGCACCATGACCCTGGTCGGCGCCCCCGACAGCCCGCACCCGTCGCCGACCGTGTTCAACCTGATTTTCAAGCGCCGCAGCCTGGCTGGTTCGCTGATCGGTGGGATCCAGGAGACCCAGGACATGCTCGACTTCTGCGCCAAGCACGGGATTGTCTCGGACGTGGAGATGATCGACATCCAAGGCATCAACGAAGCGTATGAGCGGATGCTCAAGGGCGATGTGAAGTATCGGTTCGTGATCGATATGGAGAGTTTGAAGAAGGAAAGCCACGCGGGCTGAACACCCGATCTCCTAACTACTGGAGAACCCCTGTGGGAGGGGGCGTGCCCCCGATAACGGTAGTACAGTCACAGCATCATTGACTGACCCACCGCCATCGGTGGCAAGCCACCTCCCACATTTGTTATGTGTGCACGTCAGACCGAGAGATGCTCGTAAAGAATCGTCGCACCCACCAGCATCAACACCACGCCGCCGACCATCTCGGCACGCTTGCCCACCACGGTGCCCAGCACCCGCCCGAGCATCATGCCGATGGTCACCATGGTCATGGTCGCCAGGCCAATCGCGGCGGAGGCCACCAGGATATTCACGTCGACGAACGCCAGGCCAACACCCACTGCCATCGCATCGATGCTGGTGGCAAACGCCGTGACGGCGAGGATCATGAACGAGTGCTGGGTCGGTTTCTCGGCTTCTTCGTCATCGGCCTTGAGCCCGTTCCAGATCATGTGCAGGCCCAAACCGACCAGCAGGGTGAAGGCGATCCAGTGGTCCCAGCTTTCCACCCAACGGGTGGCCACGTGGCCGATCGCCCAGCCGATCATCGGGGTGATGGCTTCGATCACACCAAAAATCACACCGGCACGCAGGGCTTCGGTCAAACGCGGTTTGTGCAGGCTGGAGCCTTTGCCGATGGCCGCCGCGAAGGCGTCCGTGGACATGGCCAGGGCGAGAAGAATCAGGGAAATGGGGTTCACGGTGAGGCTTCCAGTCGGGCTATAGGACACAACGACACAACCACGCGCCCGACTTTAGGCATGGATGTGTCGCTGGTCTCACCAACCGAAAAACGGTGTTCGCACCACGGCAGGTTGCCGAATATGTTGATACGAACGCTTCCAACGGGGTCAGAAGCCGGTTACTCCCCAACGAGGTGGCCGATCATAGGGGGGCAAAGATGAAAATTTCGTCAAAAGGCTCACGGCCGTTGCGGCTTGACCGACGTACCAAACGTATTGCCCATGCGCACGCTGGTTGCCGCCGGGGTGGATAAGCCCACGGCGTTCGGCGGCCGCTGCTCGATAGAAAGATGCTGCGCCTCACGGTTTTTCTTCGCCGCCTTGGTTGCATTCGTGTCATTGCCCATTTGTTGGCCCAGGCAGCCGTAATCCGGCGCCTTGTACCCATCCACCGTGACCTCGGTGCAACCGCTTGGCGCATTGTCGGCGTGGGCGAGTAAGGGCAGGGCGGCGCACAGCAACAGGCTGGCGAGGGTCGGGAGCAGCTTCATCATGGCCTCCTGGCAGGCCCGAAGGAGTGGGCCGGTATGGCTTGAGAGTCTAGTGCAGCGGGCTTCTCGTCACCGTGATGTTTTTTTTGCTATCACCGTAACATCAGGTTCATAAACGGGCCTCAGGATGACGGTTTTCTAGGGCGCGTCGGCCGTGCAGCGATGCTACGCAGGGGGTGAACAGGGAGCCTGGAGGCGCGCCGTATGCGCCCTGGTCTTGCTGTTGCTGCTGGCCGGCGGCGGGGTTGCGCGCGCGCAGTCGCCGCTGTTGCTGCTGAACCTGCCCGCGCAAGACCTTGAACACGCCCTGCAGGCCTATAGCCGCGCGACGGGGATAGCGGTGCTCGTGGACCGCGAGTTGACGCAGGGCCGACGCTCCCTCGCCGTGCGCGGTCGCTTCACGGCGCAGGAGGCTCTGGCGATGTTGCTGACAGGGAGCGGCCTGATGGCACGTTATGCACGCAGCGATGCGTTTACCTTGCAGTTGCCCGAGGTCAGCCAACCGCCCCCGGCGCATGGTGCGGCGGCCCGCAGTGCTGCGCGGATCAATAACAGCTACGCCACGGCCTTGCAGCAGGCCATCGAGACCAGCCTGTGCCGTTCGCCCCTGACTCGGCCCGGCAGTTTTCGTGCGCTGGTGCAGGTGTGGGTCAACCGCGACGGCATGATCGAACACAGCCGGCTGGTCAGCTCCACCGGCGATGAACAACGCGATGAAGCACTGGTCCGCAGCTTGGGCGCTGCACGGGTGGAACGCCCGGCGCCGAGTTCACTGCGTCAACCGGTGACTTTGCTCTTGATGCCCGACACCACAGGAACACGCATGGAATGCACAGCCGTAAAAGGAGCCTCGGGCGGATGAAAAATACCGGGCACAGCACGATGGTCAGCTTGTTCCTGGCCTCTTACGAAGATTTCAAGGTGCGTTTGCGCAAGCGTCTGGGCTCGGAGGACCTGGCCAATGACGTGTTGCACGAAACCTACCTGCGAGTCGACCGCATGGAGATGCCGCCGAACCTGGCGCAACCCAATGCCTACCTGTACCGCATGGCCCTGAACATCGCTGCCGACCGCCGCGAGGCCGACGCCCGTTTGCTGACCGGCAGCGAGGTGGAAGAACTGCTGCAAAGCGCCGACGAAGCCCAGGACCCGTCGCGGGTGGTGGGCGGTCAACGTGAAATCCAGTCCCTGGTCAAAGCCCTGTATGAACTGCCCTCGCGCCGACGCAAGATCCTGATCGCCGCCCGCCTGGAAGAGGCGCCGCACCTGGAAATCTCCCAGCGCTTCGGCATTTCCACGCGCATGGTCGAGAAGGAAATCAAGGCCGCACTGGGTCATTGCGCCAAACGTCTGGAAAGAAAAGTGATCCAGCGGTTCGGTCCCGGCGCCGGAAAACCGTCTTAGTGTTGAGTCCCTGATAAAACCGTGAGTATGTGCGCGCTTGAACATTTTTAGCCTCTCCATCGCTCGGCAATCCGCCGCCAGCCCCTTGCACGATGAAGCCCGCGACTGGCTGCTCCTGCTGACCTCGGGCCGCGCCACCGTGGCCGATGCCAAGGCCCTCAAAGCCTGGTGCGCCCAGAGCGCGGAGCATGCCCAGGCGTTTGAGCAGGCGAAGGGGTTGTGGCAGCAATTGGCACCGGCGCTTGAGCAACCGTCTGCGCCGCGTCAGTTCGGGCGTCGCGCATTTCTGGGGGCCGCGATTGCCGCGTCGGCGGCGGTGGTGATGGTGCGCGTCGGCGTGCCGGGCGGGTTTTCCGGGCTGACGGCGGACTATCGCACTGAGGTCGGCGAGCAGCGCCAAGTGCTGTTGAGTGACGGCGTGAGCCTGGAACTCAATACCCAGACGCGCATAAGCCGGGTGGGTCAGGGGATTGAATTGCTCGAAGGCGAGGTCGAGGTCGTCGCCCATATTGCGCAGCCGCTCAAGGTCCAGGCCGGGGAGGGCTGGGTCAGTGCGGCGCAGGCGCGGTTCAATGTGCGTCATACCGATCACAGGGTGTGTGTCACCTGTATCGAAGGGTCGCTGTCGGTGGACGTTGGCGGCAACAGCGTGAGTTTGGGCCGTGGTCGGCAAATGAGCTACGGCGCTGCCGGGGTCGGTGACGTGATCACCGTGGATACGCAGTCGGTGGTGGCCTGGCGTGAGCAGGTGCTGGTGTTTGACAACGCGACGTTGGCGACGGTGGTGGATGAGATCAACCGCTATCGGCCTGGGATGTTGGTGTTGCTTAACAAGGAACTGGGGCAGCGGCGGGTGCAGGCGCGGTTTAGTTTGCAGCAGTTGGCGGGCGTGGCGTTGTTGATACGGGATGCTTATGGGGCTAAGTGTACGGAGTTGCCTGGGGGGGTTGTTTTGTTGAGTTGAGGGTTGTGGGTGTACATATCCGTTATTTAGGTAACGGCTGCTTGTGGTTCCGCTCTTACAGCGGGTCACTTTTGTAAAGGCACAAAAGTAACCAAAAGGCCTTCGCCCCACCACTCGGTGCCTCGCCTAGGCTCGGCATGCCCGTAATCCGACATTGATTTGGGGGGCCGCCGCCACGCGCCATCCATGGCGCAGGGCGGCTAAACCGGCATCCCTGCCGGTTTACCCCCCAAATCAACGTCGGATTCCGGCCATCGTGGTTGACGGGGCGATTTCAGATCAAAAGCAAGAGCGCGGCGGCCTTAGAGCCGACCGGGTTCTCAGGTCGACCTCATTTCAAATGTGGGAGGGGGCTTGCTCCCGATGAGGGTGTGTCAGTTGATGCAGTTGTGACTGACCCACTGCCATCGGGAGCAAGCCCCCTCCCACAGTTTGATCTCCATAGATCAGACAGATAGGTTCTAGCCTGCCGTCCCGCTTTTGCTCTGCTTTTGCTCTGCTTTTGCTCTGCTTTTGATGTGCTTTTGATGTGCTTTTGATGTGCTTTTGATCTGGCTCTTACATCCTTTTCGCTGACGAAGTCAGCGGTCTTTTGATCTGCGCTTTTGATTGTGATCTTGATTTTGATCTTAGGCGCCCCGTCAAATACGCTGGCCGCACGCAGGCTTGAATCCGTGGGTAACCCGGCAGGACGCCGGGTTAGCCGCGCTGGGCCATGGATGGCCCATCGCGGCGGCCCACGGATTCAAGCCGGAGTGAGGGCACACCGAGCCTAGGCGAGGTGCCGAGTGTTGGGGCAAGAGCCCTTTGCTTACTTTGGGGCTTTTCCAAAGTGAGCCGCCGTAAGGGCGGAACCCTAAGCGGCCATCACCCAAATAACGGATATGCCCCCAATCACTCCCCCACCCGCAAAGGCCCCAAAACCTGCCGATACCGCTCAACACCCTGAGCGGTCTGCCTGACCAGCCTAACCTCCAACCCCAAAGGATCCCCCCGCCGATTCCCACTCAACTGCCGCCAGCCCTTATCCGTCTCCCACACCCGCACCTGCAAATCGCTCACCCCCGTCAACACCACCACGCCATCCTTGGCCGCCGGCAACGGAAACCGATCCCGCGCAGGCGCCGCCGCGCGATACAGGTTGTCGCCCTTGAGCCACCAGCGCACCCGTTGCAGCCCATCCCCGGCGACCGGTGCACGACGAATCACGTCCAACTCAAACCCCTTGCTGTCAGAGCTGCGCACCGTCACCGCGGCCAGTCCGTCGGCGTCGTCTGTCGGTGCGGTCAGTTCGACGCTGGCCCTGAGGCTGATGTCCCGCTGCAGCTGGTTCAGCACTCGCAACAACGCCTCAGTCTGTTCCGTGCTCGCCTGCAGGTGATGATCAGCGCGGGTCACGCTGTCGAGGCCGCGCCAGGCGATCAGGCTGACCACCGCCATCAACATGATCGCCACCATCACTTCGATCAGGGTGAAGCCCTTCTGCGCTGAACTCATGGCTGGCTCACCACGCGCATCAAACCGGCGGCATCGCGTTGCAGGCTGAGGCTGTGTTGCCCGTCGGACAGCACCACACGCACGGGTGGGTTGATCCACTCGGCATCGAGCACCAGGGTTTGCCGGGGTTCGATGTTGATTTGCATCGGCGTGCTCTCCCATAAGCGTGGGCGCAATTGGGCATCGCCTTGGAACGCCTCCATGCCCATCCCGTCATCACGGCGACGGTTGAAGCGAAACCCCTTGGCATCGGCGCGCCAGGTAATCGGGCGGCCGTCGGCGCGGGCTTCGGCCTGGGCCACTTGCAGCAATTGGCTCAGGCGCTCGGCGTCTTTGCGCAGCAGGTGCAGCGGGTCAGGCTTGATGCTCAGGCTGATGGCCGCGCTGGCGATGCCGATGATTACCAGCACCACCATTAGCTCGATCAGAGTGAAGCCGTGCTGTTTCATCGTGGGGCACCTGCTGAACTGGCGAGGTTGTGAAATAAAAACGTGCGAATTGGCCTGTACGCTGGAGATACGGACAAACAGGAGGTCCCACTCATGGCTTTTTCCCTGCGTTTTTCACCCGCCCAGGGCGTGCAGATCGGCGCGTTGCTGGCGGCTTTGGCTGGCGGGGTGGTGTGGACGCCGCTGCTACTCACGTCCGCCGAATCCCACACGCCCCAGGCCACCCCGCAGGCTCTGGCGGCGCGCAGCGATAACCCGGCGCTGCAATGGTTTGCCAATGCGCCGACGGCGTTGCAGGTCAAGGTCACTGGCGTGCTCGCTGGCGCGCGCGGTGCGGTGGCGATCCTCAGCCTCAACGACGGCCCGCCGCGCAGTTTTCTTTTGGGTGAACGCCTCAGCCCTGGCGTGCGGCTGACGGCTATCGAAGGCGATGGCGTGGAGATTGAGCGCGGTGGCGAGAAGCTGCGCGTCAACCTCGATAAGTTGCCGGATGCCCCTGCGTTGCCGCGCCTCACTCGGCCATGACCTGGGTGGCGAGCCGCGCCAGGGGCGGCGCCTCACGGCTGGCGTCGAGCACCAACACGCTGATTTGAAAGAGCGGGCCATCGGCGCTGACGGTCTGCTCGCACCGCAGCTTCAAGCGGCCCTGGTCGCACTCGAAGGTCTTCTTGCCGCTGCGCAGGCCGCCCTCCAGGCGCACCTCTGCCAGGCGACTTTGGGCCGCCAACAACGCCATCGACTTATCCCGCAGCAGCCCGTTGCTCTGGGTCATCAACCCGGCCACACGCACAGCGGCGGCCATGGCCACGGCAATGATCGCCAGCGCCACCAGCACTTCAATCAGGGTAAATCCTTGCTCGTTGCGATGGCCGTACATGGCGCTCTCAAAGCCCGTAAACAGGCCCGCAGACTAGCGCCGCGAGTTGACCGATTGGCGACCGAACCTCCCGAGGATTTTCAATACGACTGACATATGTTCTTGCAACACTGCGCCACGAAATGCAACCAACCCAAGGAATGTCGAGATGGATATCGCGCGCCTAACGTCCCCATTGCCAGGCCCTCGCGGCCAGCGTGGCTTTACCTTGATCGAGATCATGGTGGTGGTGGTCATCCTCGGGATTCTGGCGGCGATGGTGGTGCCCAAGGTGCTCGACCGGCCGGACCAGGCGCGGGCCACGGCGGCCAGGCAGGACATCGGCGGCTTGATGCAGGCGCTGAAACTCTACCGCCTCGACCACGGCACTTACCCGAACATGACCCAGGGCCTGAAAGTGCTGGTGGAACGCCCGGCGGATGCCAAGACCAACACTTGGCGCGCCTACCTTGACCGATTGCCGAATGACCCGTGGGGCCACCCGTATCACTACCTCAACCCGGGCGCCAATGGTGAAGTCGATGTGTTCTCCCTCGGCGCCGATGGCCAGCCGGATGGCGATGGCGTGAATGCCGATATTGGCTCCTGGCAGTTGTAAGGCGCGCCATGAAACAGTATTCGCCCCCAGTGGCGAAGCAGCGCGGCATGGCGATTATCAGCGCGTTGCTGATCGCCGCCGTGGTCGCGGTGATCGCCGGCGCCATGCTCACGCGCCAGACCGTGTTTACCCGCAGCCTGGAAGCCGAGCAGATGCGCACGCAGGGCCAGTGGCTGTTGCAGGGGGGGCTTGAGCGCAGCCGACAGATACTGTGGGAGGCGCGCCAGAAAGACGTGCTGACCCGCCTTGACCAACCTTGGGCCCGCGCTCAGGGCGGCACATTCGAAGGTCGGGTTGAAGACGAGCAGGGCAAGTTCAACCTGCGCAACCTGGTCAATCGCCAGCGGGTGGATGCCGAGCAATTGCAGAGTTTTGAACGCCTGTGCCGCCTGATCGGTGTTGACCCGGCAGTGAGCCGGCGTATCAGCCAGAGGGTCATCGCGTCCTATGCGCAACTCGATATGCCCGCCAAGTACCCGATGCTGCGCAGCCTGGATGACTTGAGCGGTGTGGAAGGCCTCGACGCCGCGGTGTTGCAGCGCATGCAGACCTATATCAGCGTGCTGCCCGACATGACTTGGGTCAACGGCAACACCGCCCGCGCCGAAGTGCTCAGCGCCGTGGTGCCCCAACTGAGTCTGTCCCAGGCCCAGGCGCTGGTGGCTGAACGTGACGGCGGGCATTGGTTTATCAACCGGGGGGATTTCGTCAATCGCCTGCACTTGCCCCAGGTGGCGGTGGACTCAGTGCAGGTCGGCATCACCAGCGAGTGGTTTCGCCTGCAAGGCCAGGCGCGGCAGGAGCAACGTCGGGTGACCCTCGACGCGCTGCTGCACCGTCCGGAAAACCGCCGGCCCCAGGTGATCTGGTCGCGGGTGGGCGTATGAAACGCTTGCGCATTGCCTTGCCGCCGCTGGCTGAATTGAGTGTGGATAGCCGGGTGAAATGGGCCTGGTGGGAGCGTGGCACGGTGGTCTCTGAAGGTCATGAGAGCCTGGCGCAATTGGGCAAGGGCCGCCACGCGGTGGACTGCTTTCTGCACCCCTGCGACAGCCTGCTGACAAGCCTCGAATTGCCGCCACTGCCTGCCGCCAAAACCCATGCCGCCGTGGCCTGCGCGGCCCAGGCGTTGATCCTCGGCCCAGTGGAACAGATGCAAGTGGCTCACGGCCCGCGCGAAAGCGATGGCCGCGTGCAGGTTGGTTGGGTGCCGAAGGCTGGGCTGGAACGACTCAGCCAGGTCCTGGCGCAGGCGCCACTCAAACTGCGCGGCCTGTATCCCGCGCCCTATGCCTTGCCGGTAGGGGCTGCGGCGTTGGATGAAGGCTATTTGTTGACGCGCGACAGCCTGCAACAAGCAGCGGTGCACCCGCTGGGTTTGCAGGCGCTCGATGTACCGCTGGTGGACGCGGCGCAGCGTTGGGCCGGTGCCGTGCCGAGCTGGGGCCTGCACGCGCGTCTCAGCCAAGCGTCCAGCGGTGGCTGGGGCAGGGCGCTGGGCTGTGTCGCGTTGGCTGCCGTCGTGTGGACGGTCGGCCTCAACCTGTACGCCGCCCGCCAGGCGGATGAAGGCCAGCGGCTCAAGGCGTTGATGAGCCAGCAGGTACGCCAGGCGTTTCCTGAATTGCCGGTGGTGCTCAACCCGTTGCAGCAGGCCCGTCAGCAACTGACTGCACGCCAGACTGGCGCCGCCGCCGACCCCGGCCAGCGCTTTCCCAGCCTGCTGCAACTGGTGGGCAGCCATCTGCCGTTTATGGTGGGCAGCGTCGACACCCTGACCTTTGAGCAGGGGCGATTGCACCTGGAGCTGCTGGCTGACAGCCGCAGCCCGGCGGCCGAGGGCGAGTGGCAAGCCGCGTTGGCCCAGGCAGGTTTTACCGCCACAAGGGACGACCATGGCTGGAGCATTGCGCCCGCGCAGGTCGCGGAAAAACCTGGAGCCGGCGATGAATAAATGGCACCGCGTACGCAGCCAGACCCATGTGTTCTGGAACGGCCTGGCCCTGCGTGAAAAACGCATGCTGGTGGGGGCCGGTCTGGTGCTGGCGAGCCTGTTGACCTGGCTGATTCTGGTCCAGCCCGCGCTTAAAAAGATCGACTATTGGCAAGCCGAAACCCCCAAGCTGCGCGCCCAGGCTGCCGCGTTGCAGGTGCTGTTGCAGGACGTCACAGCACCTCGGCCCGCCGACGAAGCTGCGCTGCGCCAGGCCTTGGACAGCGCCGGTCTGCGCGAGCATTACCAGTTGCAGGCGCTGGATGCTGGCGGTTGGCGCCTGACCTTTGACAACGCCCCGGCGGACGCTGTGGTGGGCTGGTTGTTGGGCAATCCCCGAACCTTTTCTCTGGAAGTGTCCGAGGCACGTTTGCAGCGTGCCCCGGACACCGTCGACACCTCGGCCGGCACTGTGTCCGGGACCGTTCGCATGGATCAGGCGCTTGGCGCTAAGGAAGCTTCATGAAGTGGTCAGTCCCCCCTTTTCGTATGGCCGCGCCACTGCTGTTGCTGGCGCTCAGTGCATGCAGCACCCAGCAGGCCACCCAGCCGTTGTTGGTGGACAGCGAACTCGGCCAGCCGTTGGCCGAGACCCGCCGCGGCGGCGATACCGTGCTGGATCGCCAGCGCGAACTTGTCCCCAAACCCGCCATACAGCACCGGGTGACCAACAGCGCCCGAGGCCAGGCCCCGACGACCGTCAAGGCACGTAATCCGCTGGGCGACCAACCGGTGCAGCTCAACTTTGTCGACGCCGATATTCAGGCCGTGGTGCGCGCACTGTCCCGTGCTACCGGTCAGCAGTTCCTGGTGGACCCACGTGTCAAAGGCAACCTGACCCTGGTCAGCGAAGGCCAGGTCCCCGCGCATCAGGCCTACGACATGCTGTTGGCGGCGCTGCGCATGCAGGGGTTCAGCGTGGTTGATGTCGGCGGCGTGGCCCAGGTGGTGCCGGAGGCCGATGCCAAGTTGCTCGGCGGGCCGATCTACAGCGCCGGCAGCAGCGGCATGCAGACCCGTACCTTCCGCCTGCAATACGAAAACGCGGTGAACCTGATCCCGGTGCTGCGCCCCATCGTGTCGCCAAACAACCCGATCAACGCCTACCCCGGTAACAACAGCATCGTCATCACCGACTACGCGGAAAACCTCGCGCGGGTCGCGCAGATCATCAGTGGCATCGACACGCCCAGCGCCATCGACACTGACGTGGTGCAAATCCAGAACGGCATTGCTGTCGATATCGCGGCCATGGTCGCCGAGCTCCTGGAAACCCAGGGGGCCGACCAGACCCAGAAGATCAATGTGATTGGCGATCCGCGTTCCAACTCCATCATCATTCGCTCCGGCAGCCCCGAGCGCACGGAGCTGGCGCGTAACTTGATCTACAAGCTCGACAACGCCCAAAGCAACCCCAGCAACATGCACGTGGTGTACCTGCGCAACGCCCAGGCGGGCAAGCTGGCCCAGTCGCTGCGCGGGTTGCTGACCGGCGAGAGTGACGCCGGGGTCAGCGACGAGGCGCGCAGCAAACTCAGCGCCATGGGCGGCAATGGCCAGAACACCACCCCAGCCAGCAATGCGCAGAACAGCAGTGGCACGCCCACCGGCAGTGGCGTGCAATCGAGCTATGGCCAGGATTCACCCTCCACTGCCAGCCCGTCCAAGGATCAGGACACTGCGTTCAGCGCCGGCGGCGTAACCATCCAGGCAGACGCCACCACCAACACCTTGCTGATCTCCGCGCCGGACCCGCTGTACCGCAACCTGCGGGAAGTGATCGACATGCTCGATCAACGCCGCGCCCAAGTGGTGATCGAAAGCCTGATCGTCGAAGTTGGCGAGGACGACGCCACGGAATTCGGCGTGCAATGGCAGGCCGGCAACCTGGCGGGCAAAGGCGGGTTTGGCGGCGTCAACCTCGGCGGCAGCGGTGTGAATGGCACGCCCACCAGTCCCACCAGCATTGATGTGTTGCCCAAGGGCCTGAACATCGGCCTGGTCAACGGCACCGTGGATATTCCAGGGATCGGCAAGGTGCTCGACCTCAAGGTGCTGGCCCGCGCCTTGAAGAGCAAGGGCGGCACCAACGTGCTGTCCACGCCCAACCTGCTGACCCTGGATAACGAAGCGGCGAGCATTTTTGTGGGGCAGACGATTCCGTTTGTCACCGGCAGTTATGTGACCGGCGGCGGGGGCACCAGCAATAACCCGTTCCAGACCGTGCAGCGCGAAGAAGTGGGGCTCAAGCTGAACGTGCGCCCGCAGATTTCCGAGGGCGGCACGGTGAAGCTGGATATCTATCAGGAAGTCAGCAGTGTGGATTCCCGGGCGTCGGTGGCAGCGGGCACGGTGACCAACAAGCGCGCGATCGATACTAGCATCCTGCTGGATGACGGGCAGATCATGGTGCTGGGTGGGTTGCTGCAGGATGGCTATAGCCAGAGCAACGACGCGGTGCCGTGGCTATCGGATATTCCGGGGTTGGGGGCGTTGTTTCGCAATGAGAAGCGCAGTGTGAGCAAGACCAACCTCATGGTGTTTTTGCGGCCTTACATCATTCGCGACAGTGGGGCGGGGCGCAGTATTACCTTGAACCGCTATGAGTTTATGCGTCGGGCGCAGGGTGGGTTGCAGCCGGAACACAGTTGGGCGATGCCGGATGTGCAGGCGCCGCAGTTGCCTTCGGTGGAGAAGGCGATTCCGGGCGGGCAGCAGCCGGGGCCGAGGGCGGTGATTCGGGCTGTACCGGTAGGTACACGGCCATGAATCCAAATGAAGATCTGAATGTGGGAGGGGGCTTGCTCCCGATGAGGGTGTGTCAGCCACAGATGTACACACTGACCCACCGCTATCGGGGGCAAGCCCCCTCCCACATTTGGACCGTGCTCGGTCAGGAAGATACCTTGTGAGCCTTCTCCCTTACGCCTGGGCCAAATCCCAACGCATCCTCCTGCGCCCCGGCGAGGACGGTATGTTGCTGACCGTCTGCCCCTCAACCCCCGGCTGGTCGATCAGCGAAGTGCAGCGCCAGTTCGGCCAGTCGCGGATTGAGCAGGTGGAGAAAGCGATTCCGGGCGGGGCAGCAGCCGGGGCCGAGGGCGGTGATTCGAGCTGTACCGGTAGGTGCACGGCCATGAATCCAAATGAAGATCTGAATGTGGGAGGGGGCTTGCTCCCGATGAGGGTGTGTCAGCCACAGATGTACACACTGACCCACCGCTATCGGGGGCAAGCCCCCTCCCACATTTGGACCGTGCTCGGTCAGGAAGATGCCTTGTGAGCCTTCTCCCTTACGCCTGGGCCAAATCCCAACGCATCCTCCTGCGTCCCGGCGAGGACGGCATGTTGCTGACCGTCTGCCCCTCAACTCCCGGCTGGTCGATCAGCGAAGTGCAGCGCCAGTTCGGCCAGTCGCGGATTGAGCAGGTGGAGAGGGCGATTCCGGGGGGGGCAGCAGCCGGGACCGAGGGCGGTGATTCGGGCTGTACCGGTAGGTGCACGGCCATGAATCCAAATGAAGATCTGAATGTGGGAGGGGGCTTGCCCCCGATGAGGGTGTGTCAGCCACAGATGTACACACTGACCCACCGCTATCGGGGGCAAGCCCCCTCCCACATTTGGACCGTGCTCGGTCAGGAAGATGCCTTGTGAGCCTGCTCCCCTACGCCTGGGCCAAATCCCAACGCATCCTCCTGCGCCCCGGCGAGGACGGCATGTTGCTGACCGTCTGCCCCTCAACCCCCGGCTGGTCGATCAGCGAAGTGCAGCGCCAGTTCGGCCAGTCGCGGATTGAGCAGATACGCGATGACGAACTCGACGGTCTCCTGGCCAGTGCCTACGCCGACACCGGCAGCGCCGCCGCCGTGGTGGGCGCGGCGGAAAACGAGGTCGACCTCGACCGCCTGATGCAGGACATGCCCGAGATCACCGACCTGCTCGACACCCAGGACGGTGCGCCGGTGATCCGCATGATCAACGCCTTGCTCACCCAGGCAGCGCGGGACGAGGCCAGTGATATTCATATCGAGCCCTACGAAACCCATTCCGTGGTGCGCTACCGCGTCGACGGCACGCTGCGCGATGTGGTGTCGCCACGCAAGGCGCTGCATGGCGCGTTGGTGTCGCGGATCAAGATCATGGCTCAACTCGACATCGCCGAAAAACGCCTGCCCCAGGACGGGCGCATTGCGTTGCGTGTGGCCGGGCGGCCGATTGATATTCGAGTGTCGACGGTGCCCACCGGGCATGGCGAGCGGGTGGTGATGCGTTTGCTCGACAAGCAGGCCGGGCGTTTGCAGTTGGAGACTCTGGGCATGGAGCCGCAGTTGCTCGCGCGCCTCGATACCTTGATCCGCCAGCCCCACGGCATTGTGCTGGTCACCGGGCCCACCGGCAGTGGCAAGACCACCAGCCTGTACGCGGCGTTGGCGCGGTTGGACGCGAGCACCAGCAATATCCTTACCGTGGAAGACCCGGTGGAATACGACTTGCCGGGCATCAGCCAGATCCAGGTCAACGCCAAGATCGACATGACCTTCGGCCTGGCGCTGCGGGCCATTCTGCGTCAGGACCCGGACATCATCATGATCGGTGAAATCCGCGACTTGGAGACCGCGCAGATCGCCGTGCAGGCCTCGCTCACCGGTCACTTGGTACTCGCCACGTTGCACACCAACGATGCTGTGTCGGCGGTGAACCGCTTGATCGACATGGGCGTCGAGCCGTTCCTGTTGGCGTCGTCATTGCTGGGTGTGTTGGCCCAGCGGTTGGTGCGCCGCCTGTGCCCCCATTGCAAGCAGGAAGATCCTGCCGCGCCGGGCACCTGGCGTCCGGTGGGGTGCTCGCACTGCAACCAGGTCGGTTACAGCGGGCGTACCGGTATCCATGAATTGTTCTGCGTCGACGACGATGTGCGCAGCCTGATTCACCAAGGCGCCGGCGAGCAGGATTTGCGCCTGGCCGCGCGGCGGGCCGGGATGTTCAGCATGCGTGAAGACGGTGAGCGCTGGGTGCGCAGCGGCGTCACGGCCCCCGAAGAAATCCTGCGCGTGACACGGGACGCCTGATGAATCGCTATCGCTATGAAGCCGCGGATGCCAGCGGCAAAGTCGAGGTCGGGCATGTGGAGGCCGACAGCCAGAGCGCAGCGTTTGCCCACTTGCGCGGGCGGGGTTTGACGGCCTTGTTGGTGCAGATCGAAGGCGGCCAGCCAGCGGCGGCGGGCAGTAGCCTGTTCACGCCCAAGCTCTCGGACAACGACTTGGCCTGGGCCACGCGGCAACTGGCGAGCCTGCTCGGCGCCAGCCTGCCGTTGGAGGCGGCGCTGAGTGCCACGGTGGAGCAGGCCGAGAAAAAGCACATCGCCCAGACGTTGGCGGCCGTGCGTGGGGATGTGCGCGGCGGCATGCGCCTGGCGGATGCGTTGGCGGCGCGGCCTCGGGACTTTCCGTCGATCTACCGTGCGTTGATTGCGGCGGGGGAGGAGTCCGGTGACTTGGCCCAGGTGATGGAGCGCCTGGCGGACTACATCGAGGAACGCAACAACCTGCGCGGCAAGATTCTCACCGCGTTTATCTACCCCGGTGTGGTGGGGCTGGTGTCCATCGGCATTGTGATTTTTTTGCTCAGTTACGTGGTGCCCCAGGTGGTCAGTGCGTTTTCCCAGGCGCGTCAGGACCTGCCGGGGCTGACGCTGGCGATGCTCAACGCCAGCGACTTTATCCGCGCGTGGGGCTGGCTGTGTTTCGCCGGGATTGTCGGCGGTTTCTGGAGTTGGCGTTTGTACCTGCGCAACCCGGTGGCGCGCTTGAATTGGCACAGTCGCGTGCTGCGCCTGCCGCTGATCGGGCGCTTTGTACTGGGTCTGAACACGGCGCGGTTTGCCTCGACCCTGGCCATCCTCGGTGGTGCTGGCGTGCCGCTGTTGCGGGCGCTGGAGGCGGCGCGCCAAACCTTGTCCAACGAGCGCCTGAGCCAGTGCGTCAACGACGCCACTGCCAAGGTACGCGAAGGGGTCAACCTGGCGCCGGCGCTGGCGGTGGAGAAAGTCTTTCCGCCGGTATTGATCCACCTGATCGCCAGCGGCGAAAAAACCGGCTCGCTGCCGCCGATGCTTGAACGTGCAGCGCAGACGCTGTCGCGGGATATCGAACGCCGGGCCATGGGCATGACCGCGCTGCTGGAGCCGCTGATGATCGTGGTGATGGGGGCGGTGGTGCTGGTGATTGTGATGGCGGTGCTGTTGCCGATCATCGAGATCAACCAACTCGTTACCTGATCAAACGGCGTGAGCGGGCTTACTGGGGTGAGCGGGCTTGCCCCGCGCTGGGTGGTGAAGCCACCCCAAAACCTGACACGGCACCCTCTCTGAGACACCGCGTTTTGTCGGGGGGCAGATCCATTGCGTGGAAATCCAGTTCTATTGGGGGGCGAGCGTCCTCCACCACTCAACGCGTTTTTCAGTTGTTTTTTTGGTATCCCGATGTCCGGGTTCCAACCTCGGGTTCCTCATTCCGTCATCTGCCAACGGTTCCTGCCGCCTCCACGGCAGGGCCTCTGAAACCTCGCTGTCACCTGGGCTGAAATCGCTCAGAATCATGACCAAAACACCCGAGAATCTTTTTAAAAATCAAGTGTTTCCTCCCGAGGTTTTTTCCTACATCTGTCATCGGAAACTGCGACTTTCTCTTCCATGGTTTTCACCCCCGGCCACCCCTTTATCACGGCTTGGGACCGAAGCCATGGCGTCATGCAAGAGCCATCTACCCCAAACGTACAAACACGACGAAAGGAGATTCTTCATGTTTAAGCGCAACGTTCTCGCGGTATCCATGACCCTCGCTGCACTGTGCTCGGCCCAGGCTGCAATGGCTGACATCAACGGCGGCGGCGCAACCTTGCCACAGCCGCTGTACCAAACCTCCGGCGTCCTCACCACTGGCTTCGCCGCCTACATCGGCGTGGGCAGCGGCAACGGCAAGGCGGCTTTCCTGAACAACGATTACACCAAGTTCGTGGCGGGCGTGACTAACAAGAACGTGCACTGGGCAGGCAGCGATTCCAAGCTGACGGCTGCTGAGCTGCTGGCTTACCAAACCAACAAACAAGCGACTTGGGGCAAGTTGATCCAGGCGCCTTCGGTGGCCACTTCGGTCGCCATTCCATTCAACAAGGCTGGCGCCAACGCGGTTGATCTGAGCGTCAACCAACTGTGCGGCGTGTTTTCGGGCCGCTTGACCGACTGGAGCCAGATCACTGGTTCGGGTCGCACCGGCGCGATCAAAGTGATCTACCGCAGCGAGTCCAGCGGTACCACCGAACTGTTCACGCGCTTCCTCAACGCCAAGTGCGCTGAGACGCAACCGTTCGCCGTGACCACCACCTTTTCGTCCAGCTACGGTGCAGGCTTGCCTGCTGGCGCAGTGGCCGCTACCGGCAGCCAAGGCGTAATGACCGCGTTGAACGCTCAAGATGGCGCGATCACCTACATGAGCCCGGATTACGCGGCGACCACCTTGGCCGGTCTGGATGACGCCACCAAAGTGGCCAAGATTGGCGGTGTTTCGCCAGCGCCTGCCAACGTTTCCACCGCCATTGGCCAGATCCCTGCGCCAACCGAAGCCCGTGCCGATGGTTCGTTCATCGACGCCACTAACCCGGACAACTGGGTACCGGTATTCGCTGCCACCGCCAGCGGCCCGGCGACGTTCGCCTACCCATCCAGCGGCTACCCGATCCTGGGCTTCACTAACGTGATCTTCAGCCAGTGCTACGCCGACGCCACCCAGACCACCCAGGTCCGTGCGTTCTTCAACCGCCACTACGGCAACCTGATCAACAACGACACCGCCATCAACAACAACCGCTTCGTGCCGCTGCCAGCCAACTGGAAAAAAGCCGTGCGTGACACCTTTGCCACCGCTTCCAGCGCTCAAGGCATCGGTAACACCAGCGTCTGCAACGCCATCGGTCGTCCGCTGTAACCCAGGCTTTCAACGACCCGCAACCCCGATCAGCAACGGCCTGTGCCGTTGCTGATTTTTTTTGCGTTAGCAGCCCTTTATGAACTTTGCATGACAGAAGTTCAGTCCCGCCCCTCGCCAACCGCCTAACCCTCATACGTGAGCCTGTCTTGCTCCTGGCGATTACAAAGAAGGAAGATTCCCGATGGTCCGCTGCAAACCCACGCTCAAGCTGAATGCCCAGGGCTCGCACGCCCAGACTGTGTTGCGCCTCAAGCCTCTGGCTCAGGTCATTGCCTTGTTGGTGGTGGCGGGCAATGCCCATGCGGCGACGGCGTTCAGCCCAGCGTGGTTCGCGGCCAAGGGGGCGACCCAGGCGACGACGGCGGCGCGGATCAATGCGGGGCAGATGCCGTCGGTGCCGACGCTGAACCAGCAGGCGCGGGTCAACCAGCAGTTGGCGCGGTCCATCAGCACGCTCAACACCACGGTCGCGGCGATTGCGGCGCAGCAGGCGGCGCAGGCGGCGGGTCGGCAGGCGGCGTTCGGTCAGGTCTCGACGATTCCCGATGGCCTCGGCAAGGGCGGCTTGCAGGTGGACAACAGCCTGACCCAGGGCTGGACCAATGCCAAGGCGCCGACCCAGACCCAGGCGGGCGGCAAGACCACGGTGAGCATTGAGCAGACCGCCGACAAGGCGATCCTCAATTGGGAGACGTTCAACGTCGGTCGCAACACCACGGTGGATTTCCAGCAGCAGTCCACCTGGGCGGTGCTCAACCGCGTCAATGACCCTGAGGCACGCCCCAGCGAAATACAGGGCAAGATTCAGGGCGCGGGCACGGTGATGATCATGAACCGTAACGGCGTTGTCTTCAGTGGCACCAGCCAGGTCAATGTGCGCAACCTGGTGGCGGCTGCCGCGACGATCACCGATGACCAGTTCATCCAGCGCGGCCTTTATGTCGACACCAATGGCACTCAACCGACGTTCACCGACGCGGCGGGCAAGGTCGAGGTGCAGCGCGGTGCGTTGATCCAGACCCACAACGCCGCCACCTCCACCGACGCGGGCGGCTATGCCTTGCTGCTCGGCACCGAAGTGGAAAACGCCGGCACGATCATCACCGCCAAGGGCCAGACCACCCTGGCGGCCGGTGACAGCTTTTACATTCGCAAAGGGGTGGGCACGGCGGGCAACGAGCGTTCCACCACCCGTGGCAATGAAGTCGCCGCCAGCCTCAAGCCGGGCAGCAGCGCAGGCAAGGTGATCAACAACGGCCTGATCATGGCCTCCACCGGCGACGTCACCCTGACCGGGCACCAGGTTCAGCAAAACGGCGTGGTCCTGGCCAGCACTTCGGTGGACACCCGCGGCTCCATTCACTTGCTCAACTCGGCCAGCGACACCGGCGGCAGCGTCACCCTGGGGGAGGGCAGCACCACTGCAATCCTGTTGGACGCCAGTGGCAGCACCGCCCTCAACAGCCAGAAAGACAATGGCCTGATCAAGCTCGACGGCACGCCGGCCAACCTGATCACGGGGCAGTTCAACCACCTCAGCGCCGTGGCCGACCGCACTGACCAGTCGCGTATCGAGATCGTCAGCGGTGGCACCGTGGACTTCCAGAAAGGCTCGATCACCCTCGCCACCGGCGGCCAGGTCGCGGTCAGCGCCGGTCAACGCAGCCTGGTGCGCGATGGCGCGATGATCGACGTGTCGGGCGCCGTGGGCGTCAAGGTGTCGATGGAAGCCAACAACATCAAGATCAACGTACAGGGCAACGAGCAGCGGGATGCGCCGATCAACCGCGACAATGGGCAACTGATCAATAACGACGTGTGGGTCGACTTACGCGACCTGGTGTTTGTCCCGGCCGGCACCAACGGCTACGCCACCGATCGCTGGTACACCGCCGGTGGTCTGCTGGAAGTCGGCGGTTACCTCGGCACCCAGGGCCATTCGGTGGGCGAGTGGATGGCCCAGGGCGGCACCGTGACCTTTACCGGCAAAGATGTCGTGACCCAGCAGGGCGCGCAGATCAACTTGTCGGGCGGCACCGTGGATGTGCAAGGGGGCTACATCCGGCAAACCTGGCTCAAGGGCCCGGATCGACGGTTGTACGAGTTGTCCAAAGCACCCGGCGACATTCTTTATTCCGGTATCTACAAGGGCTATGAAGACACCAGTGTTCGCTGGGGCCAGACCGAGTACTACTACAACCCGATGATTGCTCCGCAGGGCCGTAACGAGGCCGGTTATACCGTGGGCCGTGACGCCGGCAAGCTGGTGGTCAGCACCGCCAGCGCAGTGCTGGAAGGCCAGATGATCAGCGCGGTGTTCCAGGGTGATCGCCAGACCCAGGCGCCGAACATCAACCTGGACGGTTACCAGCAATCCCAAAAAGCCATGGCCCAGCTCGCGCAGTTGATCATTGGCCAGTACACGCCGATCTACAACAAGACCACCGGCACCTTGCGCTACGCCTTGGGGGCGAACGCCGACGAGGTGTCGATCGAAGGCAGCCTGGAAAAAATCGCCGATGGCCTGGACCTCGCCACCGCGTTGCCCCAGGACCGCCAGGGCAAAATCCTGCTCGACAGCGAGCAGCTCAGTGGCAACCCGTTGGGCGCGATCAAGGTCGCGGCCAGGCAGCAGGTGACCGTCAATGGCGCGCTCAGCGTGGCCGACGGCGGCGACATCACCCTGTTCGGGCCGAGGGTTGATATCAACGCCAACCTGACAGCCCTGGGTGGCAGCATCAATGCGGGCAACATCCTCAGCCAGGTCAACCCGCTGAAAGCGGGCGAGGTCGAAGACACGACCCTGGCCGGTGGTTCGAGTGTGAGTGTCGCGGCCGGCGTCAAGCTCGACGCCCGTGGCCGCTGGAACAACCTACTGCTCGACCCGACCAACAGCACCGGCGTGGCGTATGTCAACGGCGGCAAGGTCTCGTTGCGCAGTTCGAACAACGTCAACCTGGCGGCCGGCAGTGTGGTGGATGTGTCCTCCGGTGCGACCCTCGGCGTCGACGGCAAGCTCACCGGCGGCAAGGGCGGCAGTGTGACCCTGGGCGCCCTCGGCGCCTTGGCGTTGGAGGGCGAGGTACGCGGCTTTGGCGTGAGTGGCGGCGGCACCCTGGCCTTGCAGGCACGCAAGGTGCAGATCGGCAACAGCGCGGCTGCGGTGGACAGCGACACCCTGAAACTGGCTGGCGACTTCTTCAATAAGGGTTTTTCGGCCTACGACATCACCGGCAACGAAGGGCTGATCGTCACCGACGGTACGCAAGTGGATGTGAGCTTGCCGACCTATCGTTTGGGCGCCCAAGCGTCCACCACGCCAACGGGCAGCGATCCCGGCACGGCCTTGGAGCAATGGACGCCACCGTTGTACCAGGAGGACGCGACCAAGGGCGTGCTGACCCAACGCCGTGGCGCCGGTTTGAGCCTCACCGCCGGTACGGTCTACGCCACGGCTGCGCAACTGGCGAGCACGGCCCTGACCGTGGGCCACGGCGCGGTGATCAACGTCGATCCCGGCCAGGCCATCAAGCTGCGCAGCATCGGCCAATTGACCCTGGACGGAACGCTCAATGCCTGGGGCGGCAGTGTCAGCCTGGGCGGTGTGACCACCGGCGCCTCGGAGGCGGTGAACGCCATCGGCCATGACCGCTCGATCTGGATTGGCGAACAGGCGTTGATCGACGTGGCGGCGCGGGCGGCCACGGCGGTGGACTACCGTGGCCGCACTTACGGCGTGGTGCGCGACGGCGGCACTATCAACATTGGCGGCTCGCTTGACCTGAACACCGGCCTTGCCACGGCCAGCGACATGTTCGTGGTCGTGCGCGACGGTGCGCGCCTGGACGCGTCCGGCACCCAGGCCTTGCTGAATATTCCAGGGCAGGGCGCGGTGCAGGTCGCCAGTAACGGCGGCAGCATCAGCCTGGCCTCCAACAATGGCCTGTACCTGGATGGCAGCCTGGTCGCCAAGGCCGGTGGCGCCGGCGCGGCGGGCGGTAGCCTTAACCTGGCGCTGGAGAGCCCGTATTACCAGAAAGCCGGGGTCACCGATCGGGTGCTCAAGGTCCGTGACCTGGTGTTGAGCCAGGTGCACCAACCGACCGCGCTGGGCGAAAGCTTGGAGTACGGGCATGGCCGCCTGGGCGTGGATCAAGTCACTGCTGGCGGCTTCGATAACCTCGCGCTGTTGAGCAATGGCTTATTGAGCTTTGACGGTGATGTGAGCCTGGACATGGGCCAGAGCCTGCGTCTTTACAGCCGTGGTTATGGCCTCAGTGAAAACGCGGCAGGCAACTCACGTATCAACCTGACGGCGCCGCACCTGTTGCTGGCGGGCTACCTTGCGCCTCCCGAGACAGGCAAGGATTTATACGTGCGTCCGGTGCCGGTGTTGCCGGCGCCATCCCAGCGTGCAACCGAGGCGCAGTTCAATGCCGACGGCGACCTCGTGGAAGTGCGCGGTAATGTGATCTTCGGCAATCGCAGCAGCCTGTACGGCGCCGACAATAGCCTGGCGAGCCTTGAGCGCCGTGGCTTCGACCAGGTCAACCTGACTAGCCAGGGCGATCTGCGCTTTCTGGTGGGCGCCTCCGCGAACGACATCATCACCGGTGTCAGTACCCAGTTACTGACCCAGGGCGACATGACCCTGCGGGCGGCGCAGGTGTACCCGAGCACGGAAGTCAGTGCCCGTGTCATCGCCGGTTACCTGGGCGAGTCATCGGCTGTGCAGGGCCTGACGTTTGACCCTTTACGCACGTTGACCATTGGCCGCGTCGGCAGCACGGACGCGCCCCTGCCGTATTCGGCGTTCGGACGCCTGCAACTGGGCGCTGCCACCGTCAAGCAAGGCGGTGTGGTGCGCGCGCCATTGGGCCTGATCGATATCGGCAGCATGGGTAGCAGCCTGGTGCAATTGCTGCCGGGCAGCGTCACCTCGGTGAGCGGCAAGGGCCTGGTGTTGCCTTATGGCGGCACGCTGGACGGGCAGGTTTACAAGTACAACGGCAAGACGGTGACATTCCTCGGCCAGGGCGGGCTGGCCAATACCAACAGCGACTTGAGCGTGGGCGTCATTCTGGGCGGCCAGTCGGTTGCGGTGCAGCCGGATGCCATCCTGGACCTGTCGGGCGGTGGCGAGTTACTCGGCGCCGGGTTTGTTTCCGGGCGCGGCGGTTCCACGGATTCGCGTTACAACCCGCTGGTGCAATTTGGTGCAAACGGCGGGTTTGTGTTGCCGGGGCTGTCCACCAACCCGATCTACGCCATCGTGCCGGGCGTGCAACCCGGCGTAGCGCCGGTGGCTGCGGAGGGCGGTGCCGTGGCGCCGCTGGTTGGCCAGCAGGTCACCATCGGCGCGGGTGTGCCAGGGTTGCCGGCAGGCACCTATACCTTGATGCCGTCGACGTATGCCTTGATGCCCGGCGCCTATCGCGTGGAGATCAATGGCCTGGCCGGAGTCGGCAGCGACGCCGCGACCACCTTGATGCGCAATGGCTCGTGGGCCACGGCCGGGCAGCTGTCGATTGCCCACACCGGGATCCGCAACAGCACTGCCAGCCAGTTGATCCTGACTTCGGCGGACACCCTGCGCCGTTATTCTCAATACAACGAAACCAGTTACGCCCAATTCGCCAAAGCCGATGCGGCCAGGTTAGGCGTACCGCGCCCCATGCTGGAAGCCGACGCCAAGACCCTGAAACTGGCACTGCGCCCCGGCCAGGGGGGCGACGCATTCTCCTTCGAGGGTATCGGACGTTTTGATGCCGCGACGGGAGGCTATGGCGGTACGGTAGCGGTACTGGACCCTGGCAAGCTCGGCATTGAAGTGATCGCGGCTGACGCTTCGGCTACCGCCGGTTTTTCCGGCATTACGCTTAAAGCCGACACCCTCAATGCCATCGGTGCTTCACGGCTGATGGTGGGGGGCATGACCATGGTGGAGTATGGCCAGTCGGGCAACTTCATAAGCCTGGCATCGGGTGTGAATGCCGCCGATAGCAACGTGACTTTACGTGCGGGCGCCACCCTTGCCGCGCCCGAAGTGTTCCTGGTGAGCAACACCGGCGCCATCGTGGTAGAGCAGGGCGCTTCGATCAACACCCTGGGGCGCGGTGCCGCCAGCTACGATGCCCGCGACGGTTTTATCTACCAAGTTGCCAATATGCTGGCCGTGTCCAACGGTTTGCTGAACGTGGTGAGTGCCCCTCAAGTCGGCGGTGTGACCAGCGGTGGTATCAACATCGGCGCATGCAGCACGAGCGTCTGCACCGGCCAGACCGGGTTGTATTCCGATGGCAGCATCGTGGCCCTGACCGACAGCACCTTCCAACTGGGCGACCAGGTGCGCTATGGCACTCGTCACCTCAACCTGGGCGTGAGCACCATCAACCTGGGCAGCGTCGAAGCCCTCGCCGCGGCGGCTGCCGCAAACCGCTTGCCAGCCGGCCTGACCCTGAACCAGGCGCTGCTCGACCGCCTGCTGCGCGGCGACACGCAATTGGGCGCACCGGCCCTGGAGACCCTGCAGTTGTCGGCGCGTGACGGTTTTAACTTCTACGGCAGCGCCAGCCTCGACACCTATGACCCGCTGACCGGCAAGTCGCTGCTGAGCAACCTGATGCTGTCCACCCCGTCCATCTACGGCGCCGGTGGTGCCAGCGATGTCGCGACCATTCACACCGCTAACCTGATTTGGCTGGGTGCTACCAACGCTCCCGGCGCGGTGGTGGCAGCCGGCGCAGGCACTGGCAGTGGGCGCCTGGATATCAATGCCGAGCGCATCGAGTTTGGCTATGGCGAATTTGGCCAGCCCAGCACTGTAAAAAGCTTCGACCGCCTGGCCCTGGGCTTTGCCAACGTTGCTCTCAATGCCAGCGAGCGCATCACCGCCAACCACAAGGGCAGCCTGTCGGTGTACCAGCGCCAGGGCGCCTATGACCCGGTCAGCGGCTTCCAGTACAGCGGCGGCAACTTGACCATTCGCACCCCGCTGATGACGGGTGAGGCCGGTTCGGTGAACACGATCAAAGCCGGCGGTGCGATCGATATCGGCGCCTCCGCAGGCCCCCGTGGCAACGCCAGCGGCCAGGGTGCCGCACTGTCCCTGCAAGGCGACAGCATCCGCGTGGCCAGTGCGGTGGTGTTGCCCAGCGGTAAAGTCAGCCTCAGTGCCCGTGGCGATGTGGTGTTGACCGACGACGCGCTGATTGACGTGGCCGGTCGTGGGATCACCTTCAACGATGTGACCCAGTACGGGTGGGGCGGCGATGTGCTGCTCGACAGCCGCAGCGGCAATATCCTGCAGGCGGCGGGCTCGATCATCGACCTCTCCGCCAAGCACAACCAAGCCGGCAAGTTGCGTGCGGTGGCCACGGATGCGGCGGGTGGAATCGTCGATCTGCAGGGCAAGATCCTCGGCAGCAGCAGTGGTTACTACAACGCCGGTGGCACCTCTATGCCGCAACCAGCCGGAACCGTGGAGATCCAGGCGCAGCGCCTGGGCAGCAGCGGCTCCCTAGACCAGCAGTTTGCCGACCTCAACCAACGCCTGAACCAGGGCGAAGTGTTCGGTGCGCGCAGCTTTCAGCTCAAGCAGGGCGACCTGACCATCGGCAACGGGCTTAAGGCCGGCACCGTCAGCGTGTCCGTGGACAACGGCAGCCTGCGCGTGACCGGCCTGGTGGACGCCAGCGGTGAGCGCGTCGGCAGTATCAACCTGGCCGGCAAGAACGGCCTCACCCTGGACAGCACAGCCGTTCTCGACGCTCACGGCAGCAAGCTGCGCGTGGACAGCTACGGCAAGATCATCGACTCGCCGAACCGCGCCACGGTGGTGCTGGGCTCCGGCAGCGGCCAACTGACCCTCGCCGATGGCGTACGCATCGACCTGCGCCACGGTACCGGCGCGGCTGCTGGTAATGACGGACGCAATCGCGGCACCCTGGAACTGAATGCACCACGGTTGGCAGGCAATGACGTGGCGATCGACGCCAGTGGACGCTTGACCATTCAGGGCGCGCGCTCGATCACCCTCAACGGCATGGCGACCTACGACGATGCACCCGAAAAAAGCGATCCGACCGCCAGTGGCAGGCCGTATCAGGAAATCACCCAAGGTTATCTGGATGCAAAACACGCCTTGAGCGAGGCCTTCATCAATGCCGCCCTGCTCAATACGAACTTGCTGGATAACAAGCTCGCCGGCTTGAATAACGCG
The DNA here is from genome assembly GCF_052938085.1 of Pseudomonas sivasensis. Lineage (NCBI taxonomy): Bacteria > Pseudomonadati > Pseudomonadota > Gammaproteobacteria > Pseudomonadales > Pseudomonadaceae > Pseudomonas > Pseudomonas sivasensis. The sequence goes on along the minus strand of NZ_CP176442.1, from coordinate 3,862,232 downwards.
ACCTACGCCGACGCCTTCCACCTGCGCCCCGGTGTGGAAATCGTCAGCAAGACCCCGGACGGCGACCTGGTGGTCCAGGGCGACCTGGACTTGTCCGGTTATCGCTATGCCAGCCTCAACCCCAACAGCCAGAAGAACAATGCCGTCTACGGCTCCGGCGAGTCCGGCAGCCTGACGCTGCGCGCCGGTGGGGACTTGAACATCTACGGCAGCATCAACGATGGCTTCGCCAAACCGCCGGTGTCCGAGGATGACAAAGGCTGGGTGCTGCTGCCCGGTGTGGACTTCAGCGGCGGCACCATCGTGGTGCCGGGCAACGGTGTAACCCTGGCAGACGGTACGGCCTTCCCGGCGGGCAGCACGCTCAACTACGACCTGCCGATCAAAGGCCTGACGGTCGCCGCTGGCACCCGTTTGCCAGTGGCCGCGACCTTGGGCCAGGACCTGGTTCTGCCGGCGGGCAGCGTATTGGCGGCGGACGTGCGTGATGCCGGGGGCAACCTGTTGTTTGCCGCCGGTACGTTGCTCGCCGAGGCGCACACCCTGGTGGCAGGCACGCAATTGGGCGCCGGGACACTGTTGACCCAAGGCACCCGTCTGCAAGACATGATCTGGCCCAAAGGTGTACCGCTGCCGACGGTGCACGGGGCGAACCTGGCCAATAACATCGTGCAACTGAGTGGCAGCAAAGCCCTGCCGAAGGGCGCGCTGATCCCCGCCGGCACCGATGTGAAGTTGCCCAATGGGGCTGCCTCGGTGCAGTTGCGGGTTGGGGTGTCTGGCGACGCCGGTCAGGTGTGGGCCATCTCGCCGATGCTGGCCGAAGGCACCCAATCGTGGTCGTTGCGCCTGGTGGCGGGTGCCGACACCGAGGCCGCGGACAGCCGTCTGCTGCAAGCCCATCCGCGCAGCGGCGATATTCACCTGGCCGACAATCACTACGGCATGTATGCCAAGGAATTGCCGAGCAAAGGCGTTCAGACATGGACGGCCGAAGCGGTGGCGGTGCTGACCGAGGCTGGGTTGGACATCAAAGAGGGCGACCCCATCGACCAGCAATTGCTCGATGACTTGAGCCTGGGGTCGATCGAGGATTTCTGCGCCGGCGCGCCGGAGTATTGCGCGATCAAAGTGACCTACGTGTGGACGCAGCAAGCGGCTGACGATCTGTTGAACCAGTCCGGTGTGATCATCCCCGTGGGCGCGGTGATCACCAATGAGTTCCTCGCCAGCCTGGAGCTGCCTACGGTGGATGAAGTCTGCGCCCTGGCTCCCGAATATTGCGCGGCCCAGAGCACGACCGAATACGGGGCGACGCCTTCGAGTACACGCTTCAGTGTGATCCGCACCGGCCGCGGCGACCTGGAGTTGTTGAGTGCGGGCAACCTGAGCATGGATTCGCTGTACGGCGTGTACACCGCCGGTACTTCATCGACCGGCACGTTTTCGGGTGACCCGTACAACCAGCCCAACGCTCAACCGTCCGGCGCTGTGCTGAACGATCCGGGAAGCTACTTTGAGCAATTCGTCAACGGCTCACCCACCAGCCGCTACCGGGCCTGGTACCCGGAGGCCGGGGGCAATCTGACCCTGAATGTCGGCGGTGACCTGACCGGTAATATCACCAGCACTGCGACCAGCAATGCGCGTCCCAACCCCAAGGACGCCGGGGTGGACTCGGCCGCAGTCGGCAACTGGCTGTGGCGCCAGGGCAGTGGTGACGTGGCCACGGGCGGGCAAGCTCAACCCACCGCCTGGTGGATCAATTTCGGCAGTTACACCGCGACCACGGCGGCGGACAAAATGCTTGGCTTCACCGGCTTCGGCACCTTGGGTGGCGGCAATCTGGACGTGAACGTGGTCGGTGATGCCGGGGTCTTGGATACCTTGGGCTATGGCTTCAACAACACCACTGTAAACCCCCACAGTCAGGGCCTGGCCCTGGCGGTCGGCAGCACGGGGCGGATCGCCAGCGATGGCAGCCAGCAGTTGACCGGCGGCGGCGATTTGCGCGTGCGCATCGGTGGCGCGCTGAACCCGGCCAGCGTGGCCGCGACTGCGGACCATCGTGATGGTGTGCTGGTCAACCTGCGCGGCGATGTGCAACTGCGCAGCACCAGCGTGGGCAGCGTCGACATGCTCTACGGCAGCATTTCCCCCACCCAGAGCCCGGGCGAAACTCGCGCGTTCGACCCATTGGTCGCGACCCGTGGCGTTGCCCGTGGTGGCATGACCCTGGTGCCCGGTGATGCCACGTTCAACCTGCAGACCCTGGGCGACTTAGTGGTGCAAAACGTCGAAGACCCGGGCCGGGTACAGCTTTCGCACGTATCACCCTTTACCCAAGACGCGAAAGTCGGCAGCGGTTCAAGCTGGTTTACGTTGTGGACTAAAGACACCGCGATTGATCTGTTTTCACTGGGCGGCAACCTCACACCCTTCACCCGCTCCGAAGCGACGGCCGACCTGGCGGTGGTCTACCCGTCCATCCTTAACGCTACCGCAGCGGGCGGCAGCCTGTACTACGGTAAAGCCGCGCAGACGCAGACCAACGGTGACAGCGCCTACAGTTATCCCTTGCTGTTGGCGCCTGGGGAAAACGGCCAGTTGCAGTTCCTTGCCCAAGACTCGATCTACGCCGGCGGCATGCCGGTTAGCCAGTCCGGCACGGCGAACAGTGCGATGGCGACGCCGTGGAATCCTGCGTACCAAGGCCGGGTTGGCAACGCCGTGGTCGCCAGCAACCTGTCGGTCACGGGTAACGCGGGCAACCTCTCATTGTTCGCATTCGGGTCTGGCACCACAGCCGCTTCATCTGCGGGCAGTGCTGAACCGGCGCGGTTTTATGCGATGGACGGCGACCTTGTCGGGGTGAGCAGTGGTCGGATAATCACGTTCCAGAAGACACCCGGGTCAGTGCATGAAGGTGAGACCTGGTATGAAGGGAATGGCGCGGTCCGCATGATGGCTGGGCGGGATATCGTCAGCAGTGGTCGTACCTTTGGCACTGATGGTTTTACCGTCGCGTCGCCAAGCGACAATCTGTTCATTCATAAAAACACTCAGGACATCTCCATCGTGTCTGCCGGGCGCGACATTCTCTACAGCAACTTCCAGGTAGCCGGCCCCGGCCTGCTGGAAGTGTCGGCCGGGCGCAATATCCTGCTGACAGGCACGGGCGGCGAGCACAGCGTGACCAGTCTCGGCGCGGTGTTGCCGGGCGACAACCGCCCTGGCGCGAGCATCGTCATGCAGGCCGGTGTCGGCGCCACCGGACCGGATTACCAACGGTTCGTCGAGAGCTACCTGAACCCGCTCAACCAGGCACAAACGGGCGAGTCCTTGCAGGGCGGCAAAGTGGCCAAGACCTACGAGGACGAACTGGCCACCTGGCTGGCCGAGCGCTTCGGGTTTGCCGGCGACAGCGAGCAGGCCCGCGCTTACTACGCTGCATTACCCGCTGAGCAACAACGGGTGTTTGCCCGTGACGTGTATTTTGCCGAACTCAAGGCCGCTGGCCGCGAGTACAACCAGGACGGCGGCGTCCGCGAGGGCAGCTACCTGCGTGGCCGTGCGGCGATTGCCGCGTTGTTCCCGACCAGGGACGTGGCCGGCAACCCGATCACTTACCAGGGCGACATCACACTGTTCAACGGCTCGGGCGTGCACACCAATGCCGGTGGGTCGATCCAGATGCTCACCCCCGGCGGCGGCCAGACCTTCGGCATCGAAGGCGCGGCGCCACCGTCCACGGCGGGTGTGATCACCCAGGGTGCCGGTGACATTCAGCTGTATTCCATGGGCAGCATCCTCTTGGGGCAGAGCCGCATCATGACCACCTTTGGCGGCTCGATCATGGGGTGGACCGCCGAGGGCGACATCAACGCCGGTCGCGGCTCCAAGACCACCGTGGTGTACACACCGCCCAAGCGTGTCTATGACAACTGGGGCAACGTGGGCCTGTCGCCGTCGGTGCCGAGCACCGGTGCGGGGATCGCCACGCTGAACCCGATCCCGGAAGTACCGGCGGGAGACATCGACCTGATCGCGCCGTTGGGCACCATCGATGCGGGCGAGGCGGGGATTCGGGTGTCGGGTAACGTCAACATCGCGGCCTTGCGGGTGGTGAACGCGGCGAATATCCAGTCCCAGGGCAAATCGTCTGGGGTGCCTGTAACGGCCTCTGTCAATACCGGCGCCATGAGCTCGGCCAGCGCGGCGGGGGCAGCGGCCTCCCAGGCGGCGGAAGATGCGGCGCGCAGTCAGCAGGCGGCGGCCAAGCAGGGCAGGGCTTCGATCGTGACGGTGGAAGTGCTCGGGTTTGGGACTGAGCCGGTGCAGCGTGGGGTTGAAGAGGGGCAGAAGACGTCGGGGTATAACCCCAACAGCCCGGTGCAGGTGCTGGGCGCGGGGCCGCTGAGTGAACAGGCGCGGGCGCGGTTGACGGACGAGGAGAGGAAGCAGATTTCGTTGTAGTTGGGTTGGTAGGGCCTCTCGTTGGACTTTTGGGGTGATCTTTGATTGCCCCGTTTTTTTTGGGGCTTGGTGGGTGTACATATCCATTGGTTAGGTAACGGCGGCTTAGGGTTCCGCTCTTACAGCGGGTCACTTTTGTAAAGGCACAAAAGTAACCAAAAGGCCTTCGCCCCACCACTCGGTGCCTCGCTTAGGCTCGGCATGCTCGTAATCCGACATTGATTTGGGGGGCCGCCGCCACGCGCCATCCATGGCGCAGGGCAGCTAAACCGGCATCCCTGCCGGTTTACCCCCCAAATCAACGTCGAATTCCGGCCATCGTGGTTGACGGGGCGATTTCCGATCAAAAGCAAGAGCGCGGCGGCCTTAGAGCCGACCGGGTTCTCAGGTCGACCTCATTTCAAATGTGGGAGGGGGCTTGCTCCCGATGAGGGTGTGTCAGTTGATGCAGTTGTGACTGACCCACCCTCATCGGGAGCAAGCCCCCTCCCACAGTTTGATCTCCATAGATCAGACAGATAGGTTCTAGCCTGCTGTCCTGCTGTCCTGCTGTCCTGCTGTCCTGCTGTCCTGCTTTTGCTCTGCTTTTGCTCTGCTTTTGCTCTGCTTTTGCTCTGCTTTTGCTCTGCTTTTGATGTGCTTTTGATCTGGCTCTTACATCCTTTTCGCTGACGAAGTCAGCGGTCTGTTGATCTGCGCTTTTGATCTTGATCTCAGGCGCCCCGTCAAACACGCTGGCCGCACGCAGGCTTGAATCCGTGGGTAACCCGGCAGGACGCCGGGTTAGCCGCGCTGGGCCATGGATGGCCCATCGCGGCGGCCCACGGATTCAAGCCGGAGTGCGGGCACACCGAGCCTAGGCGAGGTGCCGAGTGTTGGGGCGAGAGCCTTTTGCTTACTTTTGGGCTCTTCCAAAAGTGAGTCGCTGTAAGAGCGAAACCCTAAGCGGCCCTTACCCAAATAACGGATATGTACTCACCCCACCACCCCCCAAAAAACCCAAAAAATGAAGCTTTCATGACAAAAGTTCGGTAGCCAACCCTTGCCCCCGTCTCTCCTGTGTAACGCGCTCAAGAACACCACGAAGGTGTTCTTAAAGCCGCCAGCAGGACGCCAGGAGTGGGGCAATGGGATCTATGGAACGTTATTCAAAAGTCGGCATGCAGGAGCTCGACCAGCGCCTGTCAAAGATCGTCGAAGCCGCGCGCAAGAAGCCGGTGTCGGTCTATCGCTATGGCGCACCCTGGGTATGGATCGTCTCCCAGGACGATTGGCAGGGCGCCGTGAAGGAAGTCTCCAGCTACATCCCCGCAGGCCATTCCCTGGTGCTACTGCGCCCGCAGATCGACGACGTCCTCGACCAGCACCGCGACTGTCTGGTGGCCGAGCCCTCGATGTTGATCGCACCGCAGACCGTGCTGCAGATCCTGCTGCTGCAACTGCTGTACTCGGTGCCCAGCGAACAGCAACTGCACGAACAGCTCAACTACAACCTGCTGTTCCGCTGGTTCGTCGGCCTGGACCTGAACCAGAAGGTCTGGAGCATTCACGTACTCACCCGCGATATCGCCACGCTGCTCAACAACCCTCGGGCGGTACAGCTCATCCAGAAAATCATCGGTGACGTGTTTTGTGGCGCCTTGCTGCACATGCCGGAGTTCTCGCTGAACTTCGCCTTGCTGCACACCTGGCTGGCACGCCACGGCAACACCTCGATCGCCAGCAATTGAGCCGGCCGAACGCCGTGCCAGTGGCGGCGGCGAACACTTATAGAACGTCAGGGGGCGGTGTGGAGCATCTGTTCAAATCAACGCTGGTGCTGTGCTGCTTGGCGCTGGGGGCCATGGCCCAACCCGCGCTGGCGGAGGACGCAGCGCCGGCACGCAAAGTGGACGTCAACGAGTACTTCGTGCGTGGCAATACCGTGCTTGATGCGGCCACCATCGAGGAGGCGGTGTACCCGTTCCTGGGCCCGCAAAAGACCCTCGACGATATCGAAGGCGCCCGGGACGCCTTGCAGAAGACCTACCAGGCGCGCGGTTACCAGTCGGTGTTTGTCGAGTTGCCGGAGCAGAAGGTCGATGACGGCATCGTCTATCTGCAAGTCAGCGAAACCAAGGTCGGCCGGGTGCGTGTGGTCGGCGCCAAGCATTACTCGCCGGTGGAAATCCGCGAGCAAGTGCCGGGCCTGGAGGAGGGCGCGGTGCCGGATTTTTCCACGGTGCAAACCCAGTTGGCCGGGCTCAATCGCAGCACCGGGCGCCAGGTTACGCCGCTGGTGCGCGAAGGCCAGCGGCCCGGCACCATGGATGTGGATTTGCAGGTGGAAGACCAGAACCCCTGGCACGCCAGTATCGGCCTGAACAACGATTACAGCGCCGACACCGAGAAGCTGCGCTCGGTCGCGACACTGGGTTACGACAACCTGTGGCAACTGGGCCACAGCATCTCCCTGACCTACTTCACCGCACCCCAGGACACCGACAACGCCAAGGTCTGGTCAGGCGCTTACAGCGCGCCGCTGGATGAGCGCTGGACTTTGCAGTTCTCCGGTTACCAGTCCGACAGCAACATCGCCACCATCGGCGGCAGCAACGTACTCGGTAAGGGCCACTCCTATGGGGTGTCGGCGATTTACAACCTGCCGGCCGCCGGCAATTGGGCCAATTCCTTCTCGTTCGGTATCGACTTCAAAGACTTCGACGAGCAGATGAGATTCGGTTCCAGCAGCGATCAGGTGCCGCTCAAGTACGCGCCGTTCACCCTCGGCTACAACGGCTATCGCTACACCGAACAGTCCCAGTTGGGGTTGGGCCTGAACCTGGTGGTCGGCACCCGTGCGTTCTTTGGCTACGGCAGCGACGCCGAAGAGTTCGATTACAAACGCTACAAGGCCAGCGCCAGTTTTGCCGTGCTCAAGGGCGACCTGAATTACAGCTACACCTTCGCCAACGATTGGCAGTCGGCGTCCAAGGCCGGCTTCCAATTGGCCTCGGGGCCGCTGGTGTCCAACGAGCAGTATTCCGCCGGCGGCGCCACTTCGGTGCGCGGCTACCTGGCGGCCGAACGCACCGGCGACGAAGGCTTGCTGCTGTCCCAGGAGCTGCGCACGCCGTCCCTGGCCAAGTTCCTCGGCAGTTATGTGCAGGAGTGGCGCTTTTATGCGTTCGCCGAAGGCGCGCGCCTGCGTCTGCACGACCCGCTGCCCGAGCAAGAAGACGAATACAGCCTGGCCAGTGTCGGCCTGGGCACCCGCGCCAGTTTGAGCAAATGGTTGTCCGGCAGTCTGGATTGGGGCTACCCGCTGCTCGATGGACCGAACACCCAGAAACAGGATTCGCGACTGCACTTCAGTGTGCAGGCGACGTTCTGACTTTTTCTTCCGGAGACTTCACCCATGCAACGCCTATTTCTGAGCCTGTTGATCTGCCTGGGCTTCGCGCTCCCGGCCACCGCCCACGCCTGGTGGCAGGACGATTGGCACTACCGCAAACAGATTTCGGTAGACACCACCGCCCAAGGCGCCGCGATCAATCAGGCCTTGGGCCGTACCGCACTGCTGGTGCGCTTGCACACCGGTAATTTCACCTTTGACGGGGTCAAGGACGACGGCGCCGACCTGCGCTTTGTGAGTGCCGATGACAAGACCGTGCTCAATCACCAGATCGAGAGCTTTGATCCGTTGATGGGCATGGCGCTGATTTGGGTCGACGTGCCCAAGGTCGAAGGTGGCCAGCGCCAGGACATCTGGATGTACTACGGCAACCAGAAGGCCCCGGCCACCGCCAACGGCCAGCTGACGTTTGACCCGAATTACACCGCGCTCTATCACTTTGACGGCGCCAATGCCACGCCGCCACGGGACACCACGGCCTATGCCAACACGGCGCTGAACGCCACCGGCGCGAGCATCGACGGCGTAATCGGCCGCGCCTTGCAGTTTGGCGGTCAGCCGCTGTTGCTGCCGGCCAGCCCGTCGCTGCAACACGCCGCCGGTGGAGCGTTCACCGTCAGCGCCTGGTTGCGTCTGGACCAGGCCAGTGGCGAACAAATCGTCCTGGCCCGTCGCGACGGTGCCCACAGCCTGTTGCTGGGCTTGAATCAAGGCGTGCCGTTTGTGGAAATCGACGGCCAGCGCGCTGTCTCGACGCAGCCGTTGAACCCCGGCCAATGGCAGCACTTGGCGTTCACCGCCGAGGGTGAAAAAGTCGCGCTGTATGTGAATGGTCGCGAAACCGCGACGCTCGCCGTCGCATTGCCGGCCTTCAATTCCCAATTCGCCATCGGTGCCGACCTGCCGGAAGCAGGCAGTACGCACTTGCCGTTCGCTGGTGCGATGGATGAGCTGCGCTTGTCCAAAGTGGCGCGCCCGGCCGCACTGTTGCTGGCTGATGCCAGTGCCCAGGGCGCCGAGTCGAAACTGGTGGCTTACGGGGTGGATGAAGAACAGTCGGGCATGGGCTTCGGCAGCCTGGGCTTTTTGCTCAACGCCGTGCCGGTGGATGCCTGGGTCATCATCCTGGTGCTGGTGGCGATGATGTTCCAATCGTGGGTGATCATGCTGCGCAAGAACCGTCAGGTCAGCCGTGTGAGCAGTGCCAACGAGGTGTTCCGCGAGCACTTCGCGCAGATCGGCACCCGCCTGGAAATGTACGCCGACGACGCACAACTGAGTGAGCGGCTGACCCATTCCTCGCTGTGGCGCCTGTACCTGGTGGCGGTCAAGGAGATCCGCACGCGACGTGCCCAGGGCGCTGACACCTCATCGGTGTCTGCGGCCACCATCGAAGCCATCCGCTGTTCCATGGACGGCGTGCGCACCCGTGAGAACCAGGCCCTCAGTTCCAAACTCTCGACCTTGTCCAACGCCATTGCCGGCGGCCCGTACATCGGCCTGCTCGGTACGGTGCTGGGGATCATGGTGGTGTTCCTCGGCACGGCCATGGCCGGTGACGTCAACATCAACGCCATCGCCCCCGGTATGGCGGCCGCCTTGCTGGCCACGGCCATGGGCCTGTTCGTCGCGATCCCCGCGCTGTTTGGCTACAACCGCCTGATCACGCGCAACAAGGAAGTCAGCGCCGACATGCGGGTGTTCGTCGACGAGTTCATCACCCGCCTGGCGGAGATGCACGGCGAGAGCCAGCACAGTGAAGCCGCGCACCGTCGCGAACATCACGCATCGGTTCCGGCCTGAGGAGAATCGCCATGGCTTCCGTAAATACCTCCCACGACGATGACGATGATGCCGCTGTCGACAGCATCAACATCACGCCGCTGGTGGACGTGCTGATGGTGGTGTTGGTGATGTTCATCCTCACCGCCACCGCCCAGGTGTCGGGTATCCAGATTCACCTGCCCAAGGCCAGCGCTTCGGTGTCGTTGTCGGAGGCAAAGACCAAGGCCATTTCCGTCAATGACGGCGGCCAGGTGTTCCTCGACGCTTACCCGGTGACCCTCGGCGAGCTGGAAGAGCGCCTGCGCATCGAGAAAGCACTGAACCCGGATTTTCCGGTGATCGTGCGCGGCGACGCCATGGTGCAGTACCAGAAAGTGATCGAAGTGCTCGACCTGCTGCGCCGATTGGAGCTGTCCCAGGTCGGGTTGGTCACCGGCAAACCGAGCCAGGGCTGAGTCATGACTGCACAGATCCCGATCACGCCGTTGCCGGTCAAGAAAACGCCGAAGCTGCGCCCGCTGAAGTGGGGCGCCGGCCTGCTGCTGGCGGCCGTGGCGGCCTGGTTTTTATGGCAGTGGGCCAATGACATGAGTGGCGTACGTCGCGAAGCGCCGAAGGTGCCGACGATTATTCCGTTGCCGCCACCGCCGCCGCCACCGCCTGAAAAGCCCAAGGAACCAGAGCCGCAAGTGGAAGAAAAAATCCCTGAGCCAGTCCCTACTCCAGAACCGGAAGAGGTCAAGCCGGCCGAGGAAGCGCCGCCTTCACCGGCCGATGACCTGGCCAACCCGATGCAGATCGATGGCGACGCCCAGTCAGGCAACGACGGTTTCAACATTGGCGCGGGCAAGGGCGGCGGCATGGCGGGTTCCGGTGGTGGTGGACTCGGTGCCGGCACTTATAAGCAGTACTTGGCCGGGGTGTTTCAACGCCTGCTGCGCGAAGACCCGGAGTTACGCAAGAAGGCTTACACGGTGCAAGCGGACTTGTGGCTTGACGCCGAAGGCGCGGTCACCCGTGCGCAGTTGGCCAAGTCCAGCGGCGATGCAGACACCGATGCCCAGGTCCTCGCCGCCTTGCGTGCGCCCCATGCCACGCAACGGGTGCCGGCCTCGGTGACGATGCCGGTACGCCTGTCCCTCAAGGGTCGGCGTCCAGATTGATCGAATGCTTTTTCAATGGTTTTTTACAGGAGTTGCGTACACATGATTTCCCCCGTGAATCGACTGACCCTGGCGGTTGGCATGGTCATCGCGACCCTGGTCGGCCAGGCGGCGGCTGCTCCGGTTGCCCCTTCGGAAAACGTCACCATCAACCTGATCCGCCTGCTGGTGCAGCAGGGCGTGCTGACCCAGGACACCGCCAACGGCCTGATCGCCCAGGCCGAAAAAGAAGCCTTGCAGGCGCGCCAGGCCAATGCGGCGCCGTTGGTTGCCAGCGGCCCGGCCGCAGCGCCTGGGGATGTGCGGGTGCAGTATGTGCCGCAAGCGGTGCGTGATCAGATCCGTGACCAGGTGAAGGCTGAAGTCATGGCCACCGCCAAGCAGGAAAACTGGGCCCAACCCAACACCTTTCCGGATTGGATCTCACGGGTGAGCTTTGATGGCGATATCCGTTTACGCGACGAATCTCGGTATTTTTCGGGCAAGAACGACGACACCATCACCGACTACGCCAAGCTCAACGATTCGGGCCCGTATGACGTCAATCCTGGCACCAATACGCGTTTCCCGCCGTTGCTCAATACCCGCGAGGACCGTGAGAACCTGTTCCGCCTGCGCGCCCGCCTGGGCATGAAAGCGGTGATTTCGCCGGAATGGACCGCCGGCATTCGCCTGGGTACCGGTTCGGACAATAACCCGGTGTCCACCACCCAGACCCTGGGCGGTGGTTTCGGCAAGAAAGACATCTGGCTCGACCAGGGTTACCTGAGCTGGAAAGCCTCCGACGCGGTGACGCTGACCGGCGGGCGTATCGGCAACCCGTTCTATTCCACTGACATGATGTATTCCAACGACCTCAATTTCGACGGCGTGGCGGCGATTTTCAATCACAGCCTCAACAGCGAGTGGGGCCTGTTCGGCACCCTTGGTGCGTTCCCGGTCGAGTACACCTCCGACACTGCCAGCAGCAACGGCGTCGACAAGCAGGACAGCGAGACCAAATGGCTGTTTGGCGGGCAGATCGGCGCGGACTGGAAGATCAGCCGCAGCAACAAACTCAAGCTGGCCGCCGCGTACTACCAATTCCAGGACATCGAAGGCGAACGTTCCAGCCCGTGCTCACCGTGGGCAGGCCAACCCGGTTGCGACACTGATGGCTCGCGGGTGGCGTTTATGCAAAAGGGCAACAGCGTGTTCAACCTGCGCAACATCACGCCTAACCCGGCCACACCCGGCCTCACGCCGGAGCCGCAATACGTCGGCCTGGCGTCCAAGTTCAATGTGCTGGACCTCAACGCGGTCTGGGACAGCGAGTTGCCCAGCGACTTGAAGCTGCGCAGCCAGGGCAACTTCATTCACAACCTGGCCTACGACAAGGGCGAAATGCTCAAGCGCAGCGAAGGCCAGATCGTCAACAACCTCAACAGCGACGGCCAGTTTGAAAGTGGCGGCAATGCCTTGATGGTCTCGTTCACCCTCGGCAGCGCGCTGGAGATGCGCAAGCGTGGCGATTGGAACGTGCTGGCCGGCTACAAATACATCCAACCCGACGCCTTGCCCGACGGCTTCAATGACTCCTCGTTCCACCTGGGCGGCACCAATGCCAAGGGCTATTTCATTGGCGCCAACTACGGCATCGAAAAGAACATCTACGCCAGCGCACGTTGGTTGAGCGCCTCCGAAGTCTACGGCCAGCCGTTTGAAGTGGATGTGATGCAACTGGAACTCAACACGCGCTTTTGATGCGCAGGGAGATGCCACATGAACACGCGAATCTGCGGGCTGTTGTTGCTGTTCGTCGCCAGCGGCGCTTGCGCCGAAGGCATGGAGGAACGCCTGCGTACCCAACTGCGCAGCACTACCCAGCAATTGCAGGCGTTGCAAAGCGAGCAGGCCCAGGCCACTGCCGCGCGCATCGCCGCCGAAACCCAGGCCAAGCAGGCCCAGGCCCAGATCAAGCAGTTGACGGCTGAGCTGGAAAAGACCCGTGGCCTGGCCGAGCAACTGGCCGGCCAGCAACAAAGCCTGCACAGCCAGGCGCAAGCCCAGGTGAATGCGAGCAACGAGCAGATTGGCAAGTTCAAGAAGGCCTATGACGAGTTGCTGGTGCTGGCCAAGGGCAAGGAAACCGAGCGTGCGCGGTTGCAAGCGCAATTGAGCGAACGTGACACACAAGTGCAGCAATGTTCAGTCAAGAATCAACAAATGTACGGCGTGGCCCAGCAGTTGCTCGCGGCCTACGAAAAAATCGATGTGGCTGAGGTGATGAGTATTCGCCAGCCGTTCGCCAGCAGCGCGCGGGTCAAGTTCGAGGAACTGGCCCAGGGTTTTGGCGACGATTTGTACAAGAGCCGTTTTGATGCGCCCCAGGCGGGCGTCACCCACTGATCGACAAGGAAGAACAGACCATGAGCGAATTGATCACCAGCGTTAGCGTCCAGAGCCTCACCGAGCTGTTGCAGGAAGCCGGCTACCGGGTCAACCAATCCGAACAGAACGGCATCGTGCAGTTGCTCAGCGCCAGCCAGGGCATCGGCTTTGCCGTGCGTTTCGGCAACCCGGCGGCGGAGCAGGGCAGCTATGTGGACTTCACCTACAGCTGCGCGCTGCGGGTCCAGGGCGAATTGCCCGAAGGCTTGGCCCAGGTGTGGAATGCCTCGCGCCGTTTTGCGCGGTTGTCGGTGCAGGGTGAATTCCTGTTGATGGAAATGGACGTGGTGGTGGCCGGCGTCGGCGCCACGCACCTGCGCAGTCAGTTGGAATTGTGGGACCGTCTGTTGCAGGAATTCATTGTCTACCTGCGTGAATACAGCCAGCACGCGGCGCAATTGCAGGCCGCTGCGGTTGGGGAAGAGGCGCCTGTCCTGTGAAAAAGCCGACACTGATGGTCGGCGCGGGCGCGTTGGCCCTGCTGGTGGTGGCAGTGGCGTTGAGCCTGCGACCGGGCAGCGACCCGGTGGCGGCGCAACAACCGGCGCCGGTGATCAGCCCTGCGTCAACCGGGCCGGCGGTTGCGCGCCTGGGCAACCAGCAGATCGACCTGCCGGAACTGAAAAACGTGCTCGCCAGCCTGCCGGCTGAGTCCCGCGAACAATTGCGTGGCAACCGTGGCGCCCTGGAAACCTGGATCCGCTCGCGTCTGGCGCAAAAAGCCGTGCTGGAACAGGCCGACGCCCAAGGCTGGCGCCAGCGCCCGGAGGTGGAGCAACAGACCCGCGCCGCCACCGAGCAGATCGTGTTTCGTGACTACATGTTGTCGGTCAGTAAAGTCCCGGCCGATTACCCCAGCGCTGCCGAATTGCAACAGGCCTACGACAGCGGCAAGGCGCAATGGGTGACGCCGCCGTTGTACCGGGTGAGTCAGATTTTCCTCGCCGTGAACGACCCGCAAACCCTCGATGCCGTGCGGCGCCAGGCCCAGGAGTTGAGCCGCAAGGCCCAGGCCGCGCCAGCCGATTTTGCGGCCTTGGCCACGCAGTTTTCCCAGGACCCGGACAGCGCCGCGCGCGGAGGTGATTCGGGGATGCAGCCGTTGCAGCAACTGGTGCCGCAAGTGCGCGAGGCGGTGTCGCGACTCAAGGTCGGCGCGGTGTCGGACGTGGTGCAGAGCCCGGCGGGGTTCCATGTGCTGAAGTTGATCGGCCAACAACCGGCGCGCACCGCCAGCCTCGATGAGCTGCGTGAACGCCTGACCCAGGCCCTGCGTGCCCAGCGTCAAGAGCAAATCGCCAAGGCTTACCTTGAAGGCATGCTCAACACCGCGACCTTGAGCATCGACGGCGCCGAGTTGAACAAAGTATTGGAGTAATACCCGTCCACCCGCATTGGATGCCCAGACCAACAAGACAGGGAGTCTCAAATGGCATTACTGGAACCGTCCGGCCCTCAGGGCACCGCCGCCTATCCCGCGGCGGCCGAGCCGCGCAGCCATTGGCTGGCCCTGGCCCATGAGATTGACCCGGAGGTGGCGCGCTACTTTCTGGTGAGCGCGCGCTGCGGCTGCTTTATGCAGGCGGCGCGCAGCCTGAACATCAAGGCGACGCTGCTGCGCAAGCGTCTGGCGCAACTGGAAGAGCACTTGCGGCACGTGTTGTTCAGTTACCAGGGCAATGGGCTGGTGCTCAGTCGGGACGGCCAGCAATTGCAGGCGCAACTGATCGCTCTGGCCCATGAACGACGCCTGCCGGTGGTGGAACAGCCGCTGATCCGCGTGGCGGTGGCCGAACCGATCCTGCATGACATCCTCGGCCGCGATTTGATCGCCTTGCTGCGCCGCAACGCCAGCGTGCGCCTGGAGATCATCTCCATCGACAGCCAACTGTCCCTGCAAGCGGTGGACGTGGATGTGGTGGTGTGGCTGTCGGACAGCGACAGCCCGATGCCCGGCCCGGGCTTTGTCACCGAACCGCCAAGGGCCCTGGCGCGCCTGCAGTACTTGCCGCACATTGCCAAGCGCTACTCGCGGCTGACCACGCGCCCGGACAGCGTGGAAGACCTCGCTGACTACATGCTGGTGCAATGGCAACCCGATGCGCAGGTCGAGGCCTTGCAGCCATGGAACCACGTGGTGGAGCAGCGCCTGGCCGCCGTGGTGCAGGTGCATGCGTATTCGCTGATGCTGGAGATGATCCGCTGCGGCGCCTGCATCGGGTTGCTGCCGCACTACATGAGCAGTTTCGACCGAGGTCTGGTGGCCTTGCCGGGGTTGTTGGCCGAGAGCATGCAGCGCCAGGTGTGGCTGGCGGTGAATGCGCAGGTGGAGGATGCCGAGGCGGTGCAGATGATTGTGGCGTTGATCGTCAGTACGTTCGAAGGCCGCCGCGAGTGGTTTGATTGACTGCACATGTTCAATGAGATGGCCCGTAGCAGAGGAATTGCGGGGCTGGTTTCACCGTTGCAGCACACCACGAAAGGTTGCGCTCAGGGCGCGCAACGTTTCCCTGGAGCGTGCGTCACTGATACGGCTGTAAAGCACCACTTCACTGACGGGCAACGCCGGCAACCCATATTGCTCGCTCACCTCCACCGCGCCAGCGGGTGCCACGCGGTGGGCGAGGGCGGCGACGCCGAGGCCGGCGCTGACTGCCGCACCCACGGCCATCACACCGCCGCCGACGAATACTTCGGTCCAGTCGATGCACGCCGCATCCAGTGCGCGTGTGGCCAAGTGGCGAACGCCGCAGGGCGCGGCCATGGTCGCCATGCGCAGTGGCGTGCCGGCGCTGTGCTGCCAGGTGGGCGCGGCGAACCAGCCAAAGCGTTCCACCACCAAGACTTCGCCGTCCTGGCGGTCGCCCTCGTTGCGCACGATGACCGCGTCCAGCTCGTTGCGATCGAAGGCCGCGACCAGGTCGCGGGAGGAGGCGATGCGCACTTCGAGGATCACCAAAGGGTCATAGGCGGCCAGGCGGCTGAGCCAGGCCGGCAAGTCCGGGCCGGCGACATGGTCGCTGATGCCGATCACCAGGCGACGCGGTGCGTGGGTGCCCATGTCGCCCAGCGCGCGTTCATGGGCGTTGAGCAGCGCACGCGCGGCCACGATGAACTGCTCGCCCTGGGGCGACAGCCGCACATGCCGTGGCGTGCGCTCAAGCAGACGATAGCCGAGGCGCTCTTCAAGGCGCTTGAGCTTAAGGCTGATCGCGGCCTGGGAAGTGTCGAGGGCCTCGGCGGCACGGGTGAAACTGCCGAAATCGGCCACCAGTACGAAGGCGTGCACGGTGTCGATGTCCAGAGGTTTGAGCGCGTCAGTCATATCAAATCCTTATCGCACCTATATTCGGTCATATCTTGTTGAAATCATCGCGGATGCGCAAGCTGATACCTCATCTTGCCTGGGAGCTTCCTGATGTTCGCCAAACAGTATTCACACCGCTTACCCGCCGATTACGACATGAACGTGATTCGCCGACGTGCCACGCAGTTGGGGCCGTTGTGGGATCACGCTGAAGGGTTGCTGTTCAAGGCCTTTATCGCCCAGGAGACTGGCGGCAATGTGTATTCCTCGGTGTACCTGTGGGCCGACCCGTTGCAGGCCGCTGACTTTTTGCTGGGGGAGCGTTTCCAGAAAGTGCTCGACAGCTTCGGTCGTCCGCATATCGAGAGTTGGCTGCCGCTGGATGTACAACGTGGCCCGGCGCAGAACGCGCTGAGTCTGTATCGGGAGGAACGGCCGCTGGCGCCTGGCGTGGACCGCGCGGGCATCTTGGCCGATGAGAAACGACGGAATCAGCAGTTGGCGGATAGCAACGACACGTTCGCGGTGTTCCTCGCGCTGGACGTACAAGCGTGGCGCTTGGTGCGGTTTACGCTGTCGGCCAAAACGTTGGATGCCGAGCACCCAGGCACGGGCTACCAGGTGCTCTATCTGGCACAAGGCGTTGCGCCCCAGTGATAACTGCGCCAGTCTTGGTGGCCTTAATCCTTGTCGTTGAAACAATCCGTGATCCAGGCCACCCGTTTGACACTCATCTGCCATGCCGCCACGCCTCTGCAAAAGCGCGGGCGTTTTCCGGACGACGAGGCGGTGGCGATGGATTGGCATGGCGCGGCGCTGTCCCTCGCCGGGCGTTATAAGAAACCCCGGCGTTTGTTGTGCGGGCCGGAAGTGCGTACACGGCAGACAGCCGGCTTGTTCGGCGATGACGCAGGAATCGAAGACGCCCTGCGTGACGCGGATTTCGGCCAGTGGAAAGGCCAGGCCATCAGCCAACTGAATGGCGATCAGTTAAACACCTGGCTCACTGACAGCACGTGCGCACCCCATGGCGGCGAGTCGGTGGATGACGTTTGCACACGTGTCGCGCAGTGGATGAAATCCCTCGAAACCCAACCCGGCCATGTGGTCGCCATTACGCACCCCTTTGTGATCCGCGCCGCACTGCTGTACGTCATGCAGTTCCCGCTGTCGATGTTCTACCTCATCGACGTCGAAGCGTTGTCGGCCACTGAACTTCGCTTCAACAAGGTCTGGCGCTTGCGCCTGGAAACTCACGCCCAGGCGCGTGAACATGGCAAAATCCACGCCCCGCAATGAGAGCAACCCATGAAACGCATCCTGATCATCGGCATTGGCGCCGGCAACCCTGACTACATCACGATGCAGGCCGTGAAGGCGCTCAACCGCACCGACGTGTTTTTCTTGATGGACAAGGGCCAGAGCAAAGACAAGTTGATCGACCTGCGCCGCGAGATCTGCGAAACCTACATCACCGAGCCTGGCTACCGCTTCGTCGAGGCCGATTGCCCCGAGCGTGTGCGCGGCGATATCGACTACACCACCGCTGTGCAGGACCTCAACCGCGACAAGCAGCAGACTTTCGAGCGCATGATCAATGAGGAAATGGCCGACGGTGAAGTGGGCGCTTTCCTGGCGTGGGGCGATCCTGCGCTGTACGACAGCACCATCCGCATTCTGCAGGCGATTTTGGCCAGTGGCCGCTGCACCTTCGAGTTCGACGTGATCCCCGGTATCACCAGCGTGCAGGCCCTGGCCGCCCAGCACAAAGTGCCGTTGAACCGCATCGGCAAGTCCGTTGAGATCACCACCGGGCGACGTTTGGCGGCAGGGCAGGCGAGTGATGCCGACACCCTGGTGGTCATGCTTGACGCCGAAGATTCCTACCGTAGCGTGGCCGATCAGGATATGGACATCTACTGGGGTGCCTACCTCGGCACGCCGGATGAGATCCTCATCAGCGGCAAGGTGAGTGAGGTGGCCGAAGAAATCCAACGGGTGCGCAAGGCCGCGCGCCTGGAAAATGGCTGGATCATGGACACTTATTTGCTACGCAAACCCTGAGGTAACGTCCCATGTTCAAACTGTTTGCCCTGGCGCTGACCCTGCTAGCCGGTGCCGCTCATGCCGACGATACGCTGCACACCGACTTGCCGCTGTCGTACCTGGAGCAAACCCAGGGCGATGCGCGCAACCAACCGCTGGTGATTTTCCTGCACGGCTTTGGCAGTAACGAGGAAGACCTGTTTGGCATCAAGGACGCGCTGCCGTCCACATGGACTTATTTGTCGGTTCGGGCGCCCATGCCGGTCGATTCGAATGGATTCCGCTGGTTTACCAAGACGCCCGGTGACGGCGATTACGATGGTGTCACGGCCGATCTTCAGCGCAGTGCGGGGCTGATCAAGGACTTCGTCGGCAAAGCCACCGCCAAGTACCACACCCAGAGTGATCGGGTGTTCCTGATTGGTTTCAGCCAGGGCGCGATCATGTCGTATGAGGTGGCGTTGCGTGACCCGCAACTGGTGCGGGGGATTGCGGCGTTGAGTGGCAGCGTGTTGCCGGTGCTCAAGGCTGAGCTGAAACCGGATGAGTCATTGGGCAAGCTGGCGATCTTTATTGGTCACGGCACTTTGGACCAGGCGCTGCCGTATGCGTCGGCGACCCGAGCGAATGAGTTGTTGACGGGCTTGGGGTTGAAGCCGGAGTTTCATGGGTATCCGGGGATGAACCACACCATCAGTGAGGCGGAAGTGCAGGACTTGAAGGTTTGGCTGGAAAAAAGCCTGAGGTAAACGCGGTAAATAAATGTGGGAGCGGGCTTGTCGAATCGTCGCACCGCTGCGATAGCGGGGTGTCAGTCAATAGAGATATCGACGGGTCCACCGTTATCGCAGGCAAGCCAGCTCCCACATTGGTTTTGTGTTGCTTGGGAGATCGGGTTATTTACCGCCGGTAATCTGCTTCACCAACGCTGCATGCCCCTTGGCATCATCCGCCCGTGAAATCGCCTGGATCACCAGCAAGTGATTTCCCGAGCCGCCGAGGAAAGTGGATTGCAGCGTCTTGCCACCACCCTGGGTCGCGGTGCTGTCCACCTGGCGCAGGCCCAGGCCCTTGAAGTTCAGCTTTTTCTCGCTTTGCTTCTTGAAGTCAGGCAGCGCTGCGCTCTGGTCCTTGACGAAGCCGGCCACAGCGCCATCGAGGAACTGCGCGTCGTTATCCCCAATGG
Source organism: Pseudomonas sivasensis (assembly GCF_052938085.1). Taxonomy (NCBI): domain Bacteria; kingdom Pseudomonadati; phylum Pseudomonadota; class Gammaproteobacteria; order Pseudomonadales; family Pseudomonadaceae; genus Pseudomonas; species Pseudomonas sivasensis. The sequence goes on along the minus strand of NZ_CP176442.1, from coordinate 3,842,445 downwards.
TTGCCCCGTCTTTACGTACGGTTTCGGCGACGATCACCACACTTTTCGTGGTTTGGTTGGCGTACATCGTGCCTTGGGTATCGGCGGTGCCATCATCCGCCTTGCCAGCCGGCAAGGTGTCGGCAGCGTAGGCCTTGGGCAGGTTGAAGGTGAACTTGCCGCCCAGGGTGGAGATGGTTTGCATGGTTGGCTTGGAGGCGGCGAAGACACTGCCGGCAGTAAGCGCGAGGACCAGCAGGGCGGCGGTCTTGGTGAAAGTGGCCATGAAGCGCTCCAGGGGTGAACGAAATTGCGGCATATTCTGTCAGAATTTTCGCAAGATCGTTCACCCATAGCCTCACACCTTGTCGGACTCTTCCTCAAGTCGGTCCATCTCAAACAGCCGCGCCAACTCTGTCCGCGCTTCCTGAGCGGTCTGCATCACTTTCGCTGCATCGTCGTACACCGCGTGTTGCGCCGCCAGCACTTGCAGGTCGTGGTTCTTGAAGCGCGTGATGCGCGCATCGGCTTGCGCCTGGCTCAAGCCCAGGCCGACCAGGGTGCGACGGCTCATTTCCAGGCTGGAGTAGAACGTCTCGCGAACGGGCGAGGCGTCCAGGTCCACCAGGCGGTGCACATGCTGGCGGTTACGTGCGCGGGCGATGATTTTCATGTGCGGGTAGAGGGTGCGCACCAGCTCGGCGGTCTTGATGTTGATCTCCGGGTCGTCCATGGTGATCACAAAGAACTCGGCCTGGTCGACCTTGGCCGCGTGCAGGATCTCGGGGCGCTGCGGGTCGCCGTAGAACACCGGCATGCCGCCGAAACTGCGGGTCAGTTCGATGGTTTCCACCGAGGTGTCGAGGGCGATGAACGAGATGTTCTGGGCGCGCAGGATCCGCGCCACAATCTGGCCCATACGGCCCATGCCGGCGATGACCACACGCGGGGCATCGCTTTCGATGGCGCGGTACTCCTCGGGCACTTCCACCGGCTTGACCTTGGGCTTGAACAGCTTCGGGCACACCAGCAACAGCAGCGGCGTCACGGCCATGGACAGGGTGATGGTCAGCACCAGGATGTCGTAGAGATGGGGTTCGAACAGGCCCTGGTCGCGGCCGATCTTGAACACCACGAAGGCGAATTCACCGCCGGCAGCCAGTACCACGCCCAGGCGCAGGGCGCTTTCGCGATTGAGGTCTCCCACCATCCGGCCCACGGCGTACAGCAGCGGTAGCTTGAGGCCAATCAGCAGCAGGGTCAGGCCGATCACTACCAGGGGCGAGCTGAGCAACAGGCTGAGGTTGGCGCCCATGCCCACGCTGATAAAAAACAGTCCCAGCAACAGGCCCTTGAACGGTTCGATCTGGGATTCCAGTTCGTGGCGGTATTCCGAATCCGCCAGCAGCAGGCCGGCGAGGAAGGCGCCGAGGGCCATGGACACGCCCACCAGTTCCATCAGCCAGGCTGTGCCGATCACTACCAGCAGCGCGGTGGCAGTGGACACTTCGCGCAGGCCAGTCTTGGCGACGATGCGAAACACCGGCCGCAGCAGGTAGCGCCCGCCAATGATCACCACAGCGATGCTGCCGAGGATCTGCAGGACGTGTTGCACGCCCTGGGCTTCGGTGGTCGGGTGGTCGCTGCCGGCCAGCAGCGGCACCATGGCGATCAGCGGGATCGCCGCGATGTCCTGGAACAGCAGGATGGCAAACGCCAGCCGGCCGTGGGGCTGGTTGAGCTCCTTGCGCTCGGCAAGGCTTTGCAGGCCAAACGCGGTGGACGACAGCGCCAGGCCCAGGCCCAGCACGATGGCGCTGTTCCAGGCCTGGCCAAATACCCAGAGCGCCACTGCGGCCATGACCAGCCCGGTCAACAGCACCTGGGCCAGGCCTACACCAAACACCGCCTTGCGCATCACCCACAGTCGCTTGGGCGACAGTTCCAGACCAATGATGAACAGCAGCAACACCACTCCCAGCTCCGAAAACTGCGCCACGCTTTGCGGGTTGCCTATCAGGCCCAGCACCGATGGACCAATGATCACACCAGCAAACAGATAGCCCAACACCGCGCCCAATTGCAGGCGCTTGGCCAGGGGCACGGTGAGCACGGCGGCGAGCAGGAACACCACGGCTGCTTGTAACAGGTTGCCTTCATGGGGCATTGCGAACTCCAGGATCTTCAAAACCAGTCATCAGGCGTGTATTAGAGCGCTTTTTACATTTTGAAAATTGTGTTTTTGCTGCGTATCAGGCCGATGTGTCGCGGTTTTTAACGGGCAATGCGCTTCTTGCTGAGGTTTCGCAAGGATAGCCCGGCAGGCGCGAGTGTCGATGGCCGGCGGCACAAGCCCACCGCCAACCCGACGATGATGATTGCAATCGAAATCAGGTTCGGCGTGGAAACGTGCTCACCGATGATCAACATCGAACTGCTGATCCCGAACACGGGAATCAGCAACGACAGCGGCGCCACTGTGGACACGGGGTACAGTTTTAGCAGCGAGTTCCAGCCCCAGTAGGCAAAGTGCGTGGCCAGGTACACCTGGAACAGGATGGACAGTATCGCTGCCAGGTCGAGGCTGGCGTTCAAGCCTTCGAACGGGCTACTGCCGTGCATCCACCAGGCCATGAGGAACAGTGGAATCGGCGGAAACAGGCTGGCCCATACCATGAACGAGAAGATCTCCTTGACCCCGGACTTCTTGATGATGACGTTGCCCACGCTCCAAGCCAGCGCGCTCAATACGATCAACATCACCCCAAGGACGGCGTGGTTGCCTTCCTGAGTGGAAATGATGCCCGCCAGGCCGCTGAGCGCCAGCAAGGCGCCGACGATCTGCGCCTTGCGGATGTTCTCCTTGAACAGTAAAAACCCCCAACCCATGGTGAAGAACACGCTGAGTTGGATGATCAATGAAGCAATACCAGGGCTCACACCGATCTGGATCCCGTAGTTGATTACGCCCCACATGCCCAGCCCGAAGATAAAACCGTAGGCGGCTACGTAGCTGAACTTGACGGCGGGGCGCTTGATGAAGAACACCAGGGGCAGGGCTGCCAAGGCAAAGCGGATGCCGGTGAGCACAAAGGGGTCGACCGAGCGCAGGCCTAATTGGGTGATGGGGAAATTCACTCCCCACACCAGGGTGACGAGCACGGCTAGCGCCAAGTGTTTTTTCAGCATGGAATGTTCCCTAGGTCATGACGCTTCTTTAAGGGCGTTGATGTTAGGGGCAGTTCGATTGGCCCGCTTGCTATGTCAGGTCAACTTTTGACAAGATCGGGCCATGATTCCAGCCTTTGATTTTTCCAGCCCTGACGCCGTGGTGACGCTACGCGAATACCCCAATGGCACTGTTTTCGAGCGGCACACGCACGCGCGTGGGCAGTTCGCCTATGCCTCCACCGGTGCGTTGAAAATGTTCACCGACCTCGGCAATTGGGTGGTGCCGCCGCAGCGGGCGATTTGGGTGCCCGGTGGTGTGCCCCATGAAATGCAGATGCGCGGGGAGGTGGTGATGCTCAATACCTACCTGAACGCCGATGCCGTCCTGCGCGCGGGGTTGCAAGCGCGCTGTCAGGTGTTTGAAGTGTCGCCCTTGCTCAGGCATTTGCTGGAGGCGGCGCTGGCTATCGATCCCTCGACGCCACTCAATGTGAGGCATCGCTGCGTGCTGACGCTGTTGATTGATGAGATCGGCGCCATGCCTGAGGTGCCCCTCAGCGCGCCATTGCCTGGCGAACCACGGCTGGCGCGGGCCTGTCAGCGTTTCCTGGAGGCGCCCACGCAAAAAATCACCCTCGATGAGATGGCTGAGTGGTCGAACATGAGTCGACGCACGTTCACCCGCCATTTCCAGGAAAGCACGGGGATGACGTTTGTGTCCTGGCGCCAGCAGGTGTGCCTGCTGGAAGCCACTGCACGCCTAAGCCATGGCGCTTCCATCACCGAGGTGGCGCTCGGGTTGGGTTTCAGCAGCTCCAGTGCGTTCACGTCGGTGTTCCGGCGCAACCTGGGGGATTCTCCGGCGCGCTACCTGGCTAACTCAAAGGCTGGCGCGCAGTTCTGAGGCCTTTGCTGCTGCCACGTCGGTCAGGATTCACCTCCCTTGGGCCTTGCCTTTGTTACTATCGCCCACCCTTGTCACCCGGAGTCACCGCCCAATGCAACACCAGTGGGATGAAATGCACCGCACCCGCAAGCCCACATTCCTACTGTGTGGCGAGCCTCAGGGGGACGTGCTCAATCTCTATGTTCACGGTTATTCGGCGTTTTTCAACCGGCAACAACTGGGCAATTTCAAGGCGCAGTTGGCGGGCATCGAAGGCTCCACCAACCTGATGCTGTTCTGGCCCGCGGGGCACTTCCTGGAAAACCTGTTTGCGCCTTTCAAGGACGTGATCGGCGCGATGCTCGGCGGCGGCAGTGTCGGCGCAGCGACCGTCGGCGTGGGCAAGGCGATTGCCTATTTCCTCGACCACTACAAAAGCGTCGAGGCGCGGGTGGACGAAGTGGCCAAGAGTTTGCTGCCGGAGCTGGCGGGTTACCTGCACGGTGAGTCGCTGAACGTGCGGCGTATCAACCTGATCGGCCATTCCCTGGGGGCGCGGATTCTGGTCAAGAGCCTCCTGGCCAGCCCTGAAACCGCGCGGGAACTGCCATTGGACAATCTACTGCTGATGGGCGGGGCGATCTGCACGTCGAGCCCGTGGGATGAGGTGTCGGCGCCACTCAAGGGCCGGCTGATCAACTGCCACTCCAGCAAGGATTGGGCGTTGGCCATTAAGCCGGACACCGAGCGCTGCATTGGTCGTTATGCAATCGAGGTGACGCCGGCACTCAAGGCCAAGATCACCAATGTGCACTTGGCTACCTTCGATCACGCCGCCTATTGGCCGCAATTGCAGACGGTGGTGCAGTACACCGACCTGTTGCACGAGCGACGCGGCATGATCCGCTCCGACCAGCGCAGCAGCGAGGTGCGCTTTGCCGAGGAGGATGTGGAACTGTTCCCAGCCTTGGTGCAGGCGCGGCCGGATGAGTTGAAATTCCTCGCCGAACTGATGGCGCAAAAGCGTAGTGCATCGATTGATGCCAAGGTGCGCGAGCCGCTCAAACTGGCCATCGAGTTACAGCGCATGGGCGGCGATAGCTTTATGAACCTGGCTCGTGGGCATGGCGTAAGTTATCGCCAGATCGCCGAAGACGTGGCGCAGCGCCTGGGGATCAAGTTTGACGAGTCGCTTGAAACGGTTGCGCTGGCAGAGATCGAAACCCAGGTCGCGCAAAAGCTGATCGAGCAGTACAAGGACAAGCTCAGTAATGCCGACCGGCAGGTCTTCGACGCGGAGCTCAAGGCGGCCGCGCAAAAAGAGCAGGGCCTGTTCAAGCGTTTCGATGTTGGGCGCTCGGCCACCACGGCTTTGAGCGGCACGGCGCTGGCGGGGCTGACCGGGTTTATCCTGCGTCGTGGGGCGGCCTCAGCGATTCCGGTGGTGGGGCAGGCACTGGCGGCCGCGATGCTGCTGGTGAGTGGTGTTCGGGCGTTTTCCGGTCCGGCGTATTCGATTACGACGCTGGCGGTGTTGGTGATCGGTGTGATTCGCCAGCGCATGGAGCGTGAGGCGTTGAACCAGGAGATGGACCTCGTGGTGCAGGTGGTGGAAGCGTTTGACCTGCCACGGGACACGGTGATGCGCACGGTCGCGTCCGACTGATAAGCTGCGCGGTGTCGAGTGTGTTTGCCTGGGATACCGCGTGAAATTCAGCCTGCCGAAAATTGCTACCGCCCCGTTCTGCCCGCCGGAAGTGGCGGGCTCTGTCGCCGTTGATCCCAAGGCGTTGTTCTTCAAACGTGCCCTCATGTTTGCCGGCCCCGGCCTGCTGATCTCCATTGGCTACATGGACCCGGGCAACTGGGCTACGGCCATCGAGGCCGGTTCGCGCTACGGCTACAGCCTGCTGTTTGTGGTGCTGCTGGCCAGCCTGGCGGGGATGGCGGTGCAGTGCCTGTGCTCGCGACTGGGCATCGCCACCGGCAAAGACCTGGCGCAACTATGCCGCGAGCGCTACAGCAAGCGCTCCGCCCGCACCCAATGGGCGTTGGCGGAAATCTCCATCATTGCCACCGACCTGGCCGAAGTGCTCGGCTGCGCCTTGGCGTTTCACCTCCTGCTGGGCGTTTCCCTGACGACCGGTATTGTGATCACGGCCTTTGACACGCTGCTGATCCTCGCCCTGCAAAACCGAGGCTTTCGCCGCCTGGAAGCGATCATGCTGGCGTTGGTGGCGACCATCGGGGTGTGTTTCTTTATCGAGCTGGTGTTGATCAAACCGTATTGGCCGGACGTCTTCAGCGGCTTCACGCCGTCACTGTCGGCCATCAGCGATGCCGCGCCGCTGTACCTGGCCATCGGCATTCTGGGCGCTACGGTGATGCCCCATAATCTCTACCTGCACAGCTCAATCGTGCAGACCCGCCTGATCGGTAAAGACCTGGCCAGCAAACAGGACGCGGTCAAGCTGGCGCGCATCGACACCATCGGCTCCCTGGCCCTGGCCCTGCTGGTCAATGCCGCCATCCTGGTACTCGCCGCCGCCGCATTCCACAAGACCGGCCACACCGACGTGGTGGAAATCCAGGATGCTTACCACCTGCTCGATCCGTTGGTGGGTGGCGCCTTTGCCAGCATCCTGTTCGGCGTTGCCTTGCTGGCGTCCGGGCAAAGCTCGACGTTTACCGGCACCATCGCCGGACAAGTGATCATGGAAGGCTACCTGAACCTGCGCATTCCCTGCTGGCAGCGGCGCCTGATTACCCGGGGGCTGGCGCTGATCCCGGCGTTTCTCGGGGTGTGGCTGATGGGTGACGATGCCATCGGCAAATTGCTGATCCTGAGCCAGGTGGTGCTGAGCCTGCAGCTGCCGTTTGCGCTGTATCCGCTGATTCGCATGACTGGCGACAAGCAGCTGATGGGACCGTTTGTGAATAGCCTGCCCACCAGGGTGTTGGTGTGGTTTCTATTTGTGGTGATCAGTGGGGCGAATGCATGGTTGATTGGGCAATGGGTGTTTTGAGTCAGCGATCCCAATAAGGCACCGCCCCAAAACACTCCACAAAGTAATCAATCACGGTCCTCACCTTCAGCGACAAGCGCCGGCTCCCTGGCCACAACGCCGCAATTTGCTGCGGCTCCAGCGTGGTCGCCACTTCGTACTCCGTCAGCACCGCGTGCAACGTGCCGGCGCGCAAGCTTTCGCCGATCAACCAGGATGGAAACACCACCAGCCCCAGGCCTTGTTCGGCGGCGTGGGTGAGTGTGTCGGCGTGGTTGCCAGTGATCGGGCCTTTGACGCTGTAGGGCGTCCAGTCGCCCTGGTCGCGGCGGAAAAACCAGCGTTGTTGGCCGGTGATGCCCTTGTACGCCAGGCATTGGTGGTTGATCAGTTCATCGGGGTGCGAGGGCGTGCCGTGCTTCGCCAGGTAAGCAGGGCTGGCGGCGATGCGAAAGCGCTGGGGCGCGAAGATACGGGCTTGCATGCCGGAGTCGTTGAGCACGCCGATGCGAAATAGCAGGTCGGTGCCATCTTGCAGAGGGTCGACGTAGGTGTCGGTTTGCTGGATATCCAGTTGCAGCTTGGGGTAGCGGCGGCACAACTCGCCCAGCCAGGGTGAGAGGTGACGCTGGCCGAACACCATCGGCGCATTGATACGCACCAGGCCGCTGGGCTCGCTTTCCTGTTCCTGCAGGGCCTGGCCGGCGGCTTCCAGTTGTTCGAGCATCAGGCGCGCGTGCCGCCCTAGCAGGCGCCCAGCCTCGGTGGGGCTGACGGCGCGGGTGTGCCGATACAACAACTGTTGCCCCAGGGCCTGCTCCATTAATTGGATCTGCCGCGAGATCGAGGAGGGCGCCAGGCTTTCGCGGCGCGCCACTTCGGAGAAGCTGCCGTGGTCTAGCACTGCGACGAACAGGCGCAGCGCCTTGAAACTCAACTCGTTCAAACCCTGCATCATGGCTCCAAGCTGTGCGTTTTGCGCAAAGGTGTTGTTGGCATGCTCCCATTTATCGCACAGGACGGCCACTGGATAATGCGCGCCATTAATCCATTTGTTGATGCGTAGGTGATGTATGCAGGCCAGTTCTATCGAGGGTGTGGCGAACGCCGCACCGAAAAAAAACCTTCTGCGGTTGCTGTTGTTGCCGCTGGTGATCCTCGCCGGTATGGGCTTGTCGGTGGAGGCCGGTTTACTCGGCCCGTTGGGCGTGCAGGTGGGGCACCTGTGGGCGACGTTGAGCATCTTCGGCGTGGGCTCGGCGATTCTGTATTTGCTGCTGCTGTTCAGCGGTCCGCAAAAAGGCCCGGCGCTCACGGACTTGCCGCGCTGGCAGCTGATCGGCGGTTTTCTGGGGCCGATGTACGTGGTGGTACTGACCCTGGCCACGCCGCACATCGGTATTGCGATGACCATGATCGCGATTCTGTCGGGACAGGTGGGCAAGAGCGTTTTGATCGACCATTTCGGTTGGTTCGGCACGACGCGCAAGCGAGTCAATGGAGAGCGCTGGATCGCGCTGGCGTTGATTGTGGTGGCACTTGTTCTGATCGCACGAGGGTAAGACGATGAATCTGATTCTGTTGTTGGTACTGGTCATCGCGGCCGGTGCGGTATTGAGTGTGCAGGCGGCGATCAACGGTCGCCTGGGCCAGACGGTGGGTGTGTTGCGCAGCAGTTTGCTGACCTTTGCCGTAGGCGCGCTCACCACCGCGATGTTGATTTTCTTCTTTGAACCGGCACAGGCGTTGAGCCTCTTGGACGTGCCTAAATGGCAGCTGACCGGCGCGCTGTTCGGCGTGGTGTACATGATGGTGATGGTCGGTGCGGTGCCGGTGGTCGGCACGGCGGTGGCCACGGTGGCGGTGATCACCGGGCAGTTGGGCATGGGCATGCTGATCGATAACTTCGGCTGGCTGGGCAACCCTGCCATCGAATTGTCGGGCGGTCGCATGCTGGCGATGGTGTGCCTGGCGCTGGCGCTGGTGTTCATGTATCGCAGCAATACGCGCACCGACTGATGGTTTGAACGATCTGCGTGAGCCGGCAGTCATTGCTTAAGGTGCCGGCGCTCGCCGTACCGAGACGACCATGATGAAGGAGTCTGACCATGCCAGATCAAACCTGTGCCTGCCCACACTGCAAATGTGTATTGGGTGTCGAAGCGGTGATGAAAGACGGTAAGGGCTATTGCTGCCAGGGCTGTGCCGAACACCATGCCCATGGTGAACCCTGCGCTGCGGCTACGGGCTGCGAGTGTGCCAAGTCGGCCAACGGTTGAATGCGGTGGGAGCGGTCAAAACCGTTCCCACATTTGATCTATCTGTTAGCTGCTATTGGGTTTCCAACTCCAGCCGGAGGCTATGGTCCGACAGGCGCTGCCGACCTCTGACCACCCCGCTGGTCCGCCGTCCCTCCAGGGCAAACACCACCGTTTTCGCTGCATGCAGATCATCCGGGAGCGGCTGAAACACCTTCAGTACGAGTCTGTCGGGTTTGCGCTGCACGCTCACTTGGCATTCCACATGCCTGGCCAGTGGGCCAAACAGGGTGTCCTGGGTGTAATCAATCCGTGCCTTGCCATTGACCTGGCCGCATACATTCATGGGTATCTCTCCTTGATCAAGCCTGGGCGCGCGCGTCCGAGCGGCGCCATTGCACGTTGGTGATGCCGAATTTCTCGGCCTGAACCTGGCTGGTCTTCTTGACCTGCTCCCGGGCGAAACGGCCAATACGACCGACGCCGGCATCGCAGCTTGCCCAATGCCAAGCTTCGGCGGCATCGAGTTTTTCCAGGCGGATAATGAATGACTTGGCCTCGCCATGGAGGGTGTAATCGATCACAAACAGTTTTGCGTTATTCATCGGCCCATCAACCCTGGTGGTGTAAGCAAGTGATCGCCACGAGCGCCAAAAATTCACTCGGATTGTCGGGCGGTGGTCATTACCATGGTGGCTCATCCTAGACTGACGTACGTCCCATGGCTCTGGCCGCGCCACCTGACCTCAGTGATCACGCTGTCCCCGTGCAACCTCTGGCGCGTACTTACCCGCGTGGGTGGTATGTGGAACCCCACAGGCACGAGTGGGGCCAATTGCTTTACGCCATGAGCGGCGTGATGTGGGTCGAGACCCCACGCGAAGCCCTGGTGGTGCCGCCCCAGCGCGCGGTATGGCTGCCGCCGGGTGTCGAGCACGGGATTCGCGTAGTGTCGGATTTGCAGATGCGCAATATCTACCTGCGTCCTGCCTTGGCGGCGACGCTGGACAGCCAGGTGCAGGTGATTGAGGTCGGTGGGTTGCTGCGCGAGTTGATCGTCACGCTGGTGGAGGAGGGCGATAGCGGCGACGGTGCGTATTACGACGCGGTGGTCGGCCTGGCCCTGCTGGAGTTGCAGCGGGCGCGTCGCTCCCGGATCCGCATCGCCATGCCGGTTGAAGCCGACCGTCGACTGATCAGCGCGTGCCAGGCGGTCATGGCTGCGCCTTCCCTGGTGATCCCCTTCGAGCAGCATGCCGAGGTGGCCGGTGCCAGCGTGCGTACCCTGGCGCGGCTGTTCCAGAACCACCTGGGCATGGGGTTCGCCGAATGGCGCCGGCAAGTGCAACTCGCCACGGCGGTGGCGGAGTTGATCCAGGGCCAGTCGGTCAGCGGGATTGCGCGGTCCCTGGGCTATTCGCCGAGCAGCTTCAGCGACATGTTCCGCCGCGAACTCGGTGTGGCCCCTTCGCACTACACCGGCTGAGGTTTGGCCGAAATCCTGAAGCAGTTGGCCGATGCCAGCGGGAGGGGCTCCCTACACTGAGCCCACCAACCCACACGGCGCTGCCCCCATGAATTACTTGATTTCCCTCGCCATTGGCCTGTTTGTTGGCGTGATTTATGGTGCGCTGGATTTTCGCTCACCCGCGCCGCCGGCCATCGCGCTTGTCGGCCTGATGGGCATGTTGATCGGCGAAAAACTGTGGCCCATGGGGCGACAGTTGGTCAGTGCCTGGTTGTCCTGAAGTCTTTTTCTTTTCGATGGATGTACTGCCCATGAAAGCCCTGCAATTTTCCGCCACTGGCGATCTCAATGCCCTCAGCTTTATCGACGTTCCCACTCCGGTGCCGGGCGCTGATGAAGTGTTGGTAAAAATCCAGGCTGCGGGCCTCAACCCCAGCGATGTAAAGAACGTGCTCGGTCGCTTCCCTTACACCACGCTGCCACGCATTCCTGGTCGCGATTTTGCTGGCGTGGTGGTTGAAGGCCCGCAGGCATTGGTGGGCCGGGAAGTCTGGGGCACCGGCCGCGATCTTGGTTTTTTTGCCGATGGCTCCCACGCTCAATACCTCACGGTGTCTGCCAAGGGCGTGGCCCATAAGCCTACGCATTTGAGCTTTGCCCAGGCGGCGAGCCTGGGTGTGCCGTACACCACCGCTTGGGATGCGCTGGAGCGCAGCGGTGTGGGCAAAGGCACGCGGTTGATGGTGATCGGCGCCAACGGTGCCGTGGGGAGTGCGGCGTTGGCCCTGGCGAAAATCCGTGGCGCCCGGGTGCTGGCGGCGGTGCGCAGGGTTGAGCAGGTCGAGGTTTTGCAGGCGCAAGGTTTCGAGGCGATTAGCCTCGCTAAACCGCAAGACTTGGGTTCGCAAGTAAATGCCGTGTTCGCAGGCGGCGCCGACGTAATCTTCGACACCACCGGTTTCTGGCTGCCTGCCGCCGTGGCGGGTCTGGCGGCATTTGGCCGTATCGCCATCATTGCTGCGCCCGTGGACGGTCATGTGCAATTGCCGGCTCTGGCGCTGTACCGCAAGGGAGGTTCGGTGGTGGGGATCAATTCATTGCTCTACAGCTGCGAGCAGTGCGCGGTGATGCTGGAGCAGTTCGGGCGCTTTTTTGATGAGGGCCTGCTGCCGCTGCCGGTCGGCCTGCGCGAAGTGGCGCTGGCCGAAGGGACGCAGTGCTACGAAGACGTGAACCAGGGCAGTGCAGACAAAATCATCTTCCTGCCCTGATACGGTCCCGTAGGCGCCGGCTTACCGGCGATTGGCCCTAAGCACGCCATCGCCGGCACAGGGATCGTCACGCGTCGGGAACACCTTTTTCCCAGGCTGACCAGTTGTTGAGGATTGCCTGCACCAGCGGATTGCCCGTGCGGTACAGGTTTTCCAGCGCCGGCACGAACCCGCCCTGGTCCGCATAGTTGAGCAGGTTATCCACCTCGCTGTAGCCAGGGTAAGGCCGGTCGAAGTCGGAACCTGCTCGCACCACGGCCAGGCGCTGTATATCCACCAAACCCTCGCGACTGGCGCGCAGCAGGGCCTCATAGGTGGAGTTATCTTCCTGCTGGGTGGTGCAGTATTCGCCTTTGTTATCCGTGAGCAGCTTGGTCCAGACCTCGGCGCGTTCGCTCAGGCGCGTGCCGGAGAACCACGTGTTGCCCGCCAGGGTGTCGCAGCGGGTGACTTGCGGCGGCTGGTTGGCCGGGGCGGCGGGGTAGTGCTTGCGCCAGGCCGTCGACTCTTTGCTTTCCGTCAGCTCGACTTTCTGCGACAGGGCAAACGCCTTGGCTTGCAGCTTGGGGTTGAGCTCAAACACTTCGGTCTTGTAGTCCAGCGGCGGTTTTTCGTTGGGGCCTTTGGTGTTGATGCCGATGTAGCCGGTCGGCCAGTCCTTGGGCGCATCGCGCGAATCCAGTTCCCACTGCGTACCAAACTCCACCAGGTAATGCGCCCAGGCAGCGGTGCCGATGGTGCCGTGCTTGGGGCTGATGCCGGCGATCCCGGCAATCAGGAAGTAGCTCTGGCGCAGGTCGAACTTGGGCGACAACGCCAGGGCCAGGGTGGAGGCGGCAGCGTTGGTCTGGCCCATACCGGTGACGAGCAGGCAAACGTCCTGGGTGTTGCAGCGGATCACCGGGTACTCGGCGGACAGGCCCGGCACGCGCACTTCTTGCTTGAGTTGCAGGCGGTCGATCCAGGTTTGTGCCTCGGGCGCGAACATGGTGATCAGCATCACTTTGGGTTTGATCGGTGCCGGGGTATCTGCCAGCACCAGGTGCGGCAACAGGGCCATGCCGATGGCCATCGATAGACGGGTAAACGTGTTCATCTCATGCTCCTTGATCAGAATTGGTAGCCGACACCGGCGTAGTAGCCCCAGCCATCGGAGCGGGCGCGGAAGTTGCCTTCGCCGAAATTCAACTCGCTGCCATCTTCCCAGTTGCCGCCGTTATGGAAGTAGCGCCCGACCAGCGTGAAGCGCAGGTGGGTGAACGAGTACAGCAGCACGTTGGTCGCCACCATTGAATTGGCGGTGCGCGCCGGGTTGTCCTTGTGCAGGTTGGAGCCGAAATCGTAGTTGGTGAAGCCGATGTAGGTCAGCGAAGCGCCGTTGTCGAACTTGCCGATGGGCACGATGTACTTCATCTGGGCGCGATAGCCGTCCCAGGAATACTCATTGCTGGCACCGTAGTTTTCCCACTGGTAGCGCCCATAGAAGTTAGCCGACAGGTTGACCCGCGAGTGGGTGTCGATGTCGGTGCCAAGGCCGCTGTACAGGGTGTTGGCGCGGTTTTCCTTGTTGCTGCCGTGGTCGTAGATCCAGTCGAACGCCACGTACCATTCCTTGAACGGCCCGATGGCCAGGCTGCGACCGGCCAGGTAGTCGATGGAGATGCGCGGCTCATGCTCCATGAACACCGGCGAGCCGTGGTCCCATGCGCCTTTGTCGTTGCTGTTACCAATGCCGAGGATCTTCGGCACGTCGATGTAGCCATACAGCTCGAAGGGCCCTTTGCGGCCGAAGTACTCGTATTCCAGGTAAATGTCATCGGACGGCTTGGGGCCGAAGCTGATGTCTTTGCTGCCGATCAGCGTCAGGTCCTGGTTGAACCATTGCGACAGGTAAGGGCCTTTATTTGATTGGGTGGCTTCAGGGCTGAGGGTTTCGCCCTGTGCTGAGTCATTGGCAGGTGTTTCCTGCGCCAAAATGGGTGTGCTGAGTACTCCCGTAACGGCGGCCAGTAGCAAGGAAACACCAAAGCAGGCGCGAGGCCTTGAGGTGAGGTGCATTGAAAGTCCCTATTCGTACGCGGTTTGAACCCGATTGCTCAGGTAAGGGGGAACTTGGCGGTCAAGTTCGTACCGCAAACGTTTGCACAGGCTGTACCAACTTTGCCCAATGGCTTGAATGGCCTAGGAAAAAGACAAATTAGTCGACCTTTTGATCAGAAATGGCTGGGTGTCATTTTTTCAATGGGATTGAACAGATGCATCGCGGTGTCGCGGCGATATTCGCTCGGCGTCTGGTTCATCTCGATGCGAAAGTGTCGGTTGAAATTGGACAGGTTGGCGTAGCCCACTTCAAAGCAGATATCCGCCACCGACCGCTCACTGTGCAGCAACAACCGGCACGCGCGCTGCACGCGAAATTTGCGCATCAGGTCGATAAAACCGTGGCCGGTGTTGCGTTTGAAGAACCGCGAGAATCCCGGTTCGCTCATCTCCAGTTGCTGTGCGATGACCGACAGGCGCACGTCGCCAGTGAGTTCGCGCATCAGGTAGTCGAAGGCCTTGTTGATGCGTTCAGCGCTGCGGGCATCCAGCGTGGGCGCGTAGCAGGGGCTGGCCAGTGCCTTGACCTGGAATGGCGGCGCGTTTTTCAGCGTGTCGAGCAATTGCAGGAACAGGATCAGCCGTTGCAGGCCATGGGCGCTACCGATGGCTTCCAGCAGGTGCGCAGCCTTTGCGGCGCTGTCACCGGTGAACTCCAGGCCGCGCCGGGCCTGTTCGAACAGCGGCTGCAAATCCCCAAGTTCCGGCAGGGTATTGCGCAAGGCGAGCAGGGCGGCGCCATCGAATTGCAGCACCACATCGCGCCCGCTCAAGTGTTCGCCGGGGGCCAGTTCGCCTATCCAGTCGTGGGGCAGGTCCGGGCCGATCAATGCGACATGGCCGGCGCTGAATGCACCGATATAGTCGCCCGCCACCAGCTTGCCGGTGCCTTGGCGGATCAGGTGGATTTCAAATTCGGGATGGTGGTTCCAGCGCGCCAGATCATAGGGGTAATCGTGTTCGAACCAACGAAAGCAGTGGTCGGGTTCAGGCAAGATCACTTCGAGTTCCGCGGGGCGGTGCTCGAACAGTTCGGCGCGGCTGACGGGCATGGTGCTGCCTCTTGTGCGTTGGATTACACCAAAATACGCGGGTTTGCACGGGGCAGGCTACCCCCGCTTTCGCCCGGCACTGATACTTTTTTGATCCTGAGTGTGCGGTTAAAAAAGTATCAGCCGCGCATTCGCCAGGCGTTTGTGAGGGCTTGGCCAAGCTGCTGTAATCGGTGCTCAACAACAAAAACAACAGGTGGAAACCGCCATGTTAACGCTTCCCAAAGCACTGTTACTGCTGTCCGGCCTGGCTATGGCTATACCCGGCCATGCGGCCGACACCGTGACCATCGCCACGGTCAACAACAGCGACATGATCCGCATGCAGCGCCTGTCCAAGGTGTTCGAAGAGCAGCACCCTGGCATCAAACTTAACTGGGTAGTGCTTGAAGAAAACGTTCTGCGCCAACGCCTCACCACCGATATCGCCACCCAGGGCGGGCAGTTCGATGTGCTGACCATCGGCACCTACGAAACCCCGTTGTGGGGCGCCAAACAATGGCTGGAACCGTTGACCGAGCTGCCGGCCGATTACGACGCCGACGATATCTTCCCCTCAGTGCGCCAGGGCCTGTCGGTCAATAACACCCTCTACGCCTTGCCGTTCTACGGCGAAAGCACCGTCACCTACTACCGCACTGACCTGTTCAAGAGCGCCGGCCTGAGCATGCCCGCGCATCCCACCTGGACCCAACTCGGCGAGTTCGCCGCCAAACTCACCGCCAAGGACAAGGGTCAGTACGGCATGTGCCTGCGGGGCAAGGCCGGCTGGGGGGAGAACATCGCGCTGTTGAGTACCATGGCTAACGCCTTTGGTGCGCGCTGGTTCGACGAACAATGGAAGCCCGAGCTGACCAGCCCCGAATGGACCGCCGCCGCCAACTTCTACGTCAATACCCTCAAGCAATACGGCCCGCCAGGCGTGTCGAGCAACGGGTTCAACGAGACCTTGGCGCTGTTCAACAGTGGTAAGTGCGCGATCTGGGTCGACGCCAGCGTCGCCGGTTCCTTCACCACCGATACCAGCCAGAGCAAGGTTGCCGACAGCGTTGGTTTCGCCGCCGCGCCTACTGAGGTGACCGACAAAGGTTCATCCTGGCTCTACGCCTGGTCCCTGGCGATCCCGGCCACTTCCAAGCACAAGGACGCCGCCAAGGCCTTTATCACCTGGGCCACTTCCAAGGACTACATCCAACTGGTCGCCGATAAAGAGGGCATCACCAACGTACCGCCGGGCACGCGCCAATCCACTTACAACGAGGCTTACCTCAAGGCCGCGCCGTTTGCCCAGGTGACGCTGGAGATGATGAAACACGCCGACCCCGCCCATCCTTCAGCCAAACCGGTGCCGTACGTGGGCATCCAATACGTGACCATCCCCGAGTTCCAGGCCATCGGCACCTCGGTCGGCAAGCTGTTTTCAGCGGCGCTTACCGGCGGCATGACGGTTGATCAGGCCTTGTTGCAGGCGCAGTCCACCACCGAGCGCGAAATGAAACGCGCCGGCTATCCCAAGTAACCTTGACGGACAACACCCATGAAACGACTGGAAGGTAAAAGCGCGCTGATCACTGGATCGGCGCGCGGGATTGGCCGCGCGTTTGCCCTGGCCTACATCAATGAAGGCGCGACGGTTGCCATTGCCGACATCAACCTGCAACGTGCCCAGCAAACTGCCGCCGAGCTGGGCCCTCAGGCCTACGCGGTCGCGATGGATGTCACTGACCAAGCCTCCATCGATGGCGCGATTGCCGCCGTGGTGGCCCATGTCGGGAAGTTGGATATCCTGGTCAACAACGCAGCGCTGTTCGACCTGGCGCCCATCGTCGACATCACCCGCGACAGCTTCGAGCGGCTGTTTGCGATCAATGTCGCCGGCACGCTGTTCACCTTGCAGGCCGCGGCCCGGCAGATGATCCGCCAGGGCCACGGCGGCAAAATCATCAACATGGCCAGCCAGGCCGGGCGGCGCGGTGAGGCGTTGGTGGCGGTGTACTGCGCGACTAAGGCAGCGGTGATCAGCCTTACGCAGTCGGCGGGGTTGAACCTGATCAAGCAAGGGATCAACGTCAACGCCATTGCACCCGGTGTGGTCGACGGTGAGCATTGGGATGGGGTAGATGCACTGTTCGCCAAGCATGAAGGGCTGGCGCCTGGCGAGAAGAAGCGGCGGGTGGGGGCAGAGGTGCCGTTTGGGCGGATGGGTACGGCTGAAGACCTCACCGGAATGGCAATCTTCCTGGCGTCGAAGGAGGCTGATTATGTGGTGGCCCAGACCTACAACGTCGACGGCGGCAATTGGATGAGCTAACGCCATACCCCAATCAAAACTGGGGGAGGGGGCTTGCTCCCGATAGCGGAGGATCAGTCACTTTATTTGCGGACTGTCACACTGCTATCGGGAGCAAGCCCCCTCCCACATTTGAACCTCATCGCGCTTGAAAAGGGTGATTAGTCGGCAAAACTGCGATCAAAGAAGTAAACCGCCCCAAGCTTCAAGTTTTCCACCGTGGCCTGGGGCCTGCCGCCCTCGCCATGCTTCTTGCGCCCCGTCTCGCGCAAATATCCCGCGTCCGTCAGCTTCAACAAGCGCTGGCGAATACTGGTCTTGAGCACCGGCCGCTCCAGCACCAGGGAAAAGATCGTGGTCGCCTCCGGCGCGCTGAACTCATTGCCCAGGAACATCAGCGGCAAGCTGCTGTACAGCGACTTGGAGAACAACCGCTCCTGCACGGCCGCGACGATGCTGTTGTGATCGAACGGCAACTTGATGCTGCCGTCCGCCACCGCCCTCAACCCAAACCAGCCTTGATGCTCCCCCAGTTGCACCTCATCCGCGACGATCGCCAAGTAGTACGTTGACGACGACCAGCAACGCGGGTCGCGAAACGCATCGCCCACCGTACCGACTTGCTCGCTCCAGGCCAGCTCCAGACCGACCTTGTCGCTGGTTCGCAAGCGTTCCACCGCATCCTGGAGGCTCAGATCTTGCACGCCGCCATTCACCACCACGCCCGGCAACGCCCAATGCCCGGCGAAGGGCTCGGCGTCGCGCTTGTTCAGCAACAGTTTCAGTTCCCCGGTTGCGCGGCAGTAAAAAAGCACGCAGAGGTCGACGGTGTGGAGGTAGGCGCTAAGTGGCATATGAAATCCTTCTGAACGGCGAAGAGGGCTCAGTCTAACGGATCGAAAAGATATGTCATGTGCTTGAAGGCGAATAGATAAATAAATGTTTCTTGCAATGAAAGTACATGACGTGTACTTTTGTTTCCAGGCCACAGGAGAACAGCCATGACCCTTGCGAAAACTGCCCTTGCTTCTTTCGATGTCGATCCTCAGAAGAGCTTCACGCCGCTGTGCCCCAACGAATTGCCTGTGGCCGGTGGTGACCAGATCGGTGCCGAACTCAACTACATGGCCAGCCTCGCCGGCTATCGCGTCGGTAGCAAGGACGCCCACACCCCGCAAGCACCCTGGGTGGTCGCGCAGCCCAGCGAGATGCTGCAACCCACCGGCCTGACCCACGCCGACCTCACATGGGTCAGCCACTGCGTACCGGGCACTGAAGGTTTCACGTTGCTCGATGAGCTGCCCACGCCCTATGACTACGACTACTTCATCTGGAAAGGCGTCGAGCCCGACCTGCACCCCTACGGTGCTTGCTACCACGACCTGCACGACAAGCTGTCCACCGGAGTCATCGAGTACCTCAAGGCTCAAGGTGTCACCCGTGTGATCGTTGGCGGCCTGGCCCTGGACTACTGCGTCAAAACCACCGCACTGCAATTGCTCAAGGCCGGTCTGGAAGTCGTGCTGCACCTGCCGGCGTGCCGCGGTATTAGCGAGGAGGGCGGCGTACAGGCTGTCAACGAGTTGCTCAAGGCCGGTGCCGGCGTCAGCCGCACCCGCGAAGAACTGGCCGCGATGGCCACGCGTTAAGGAGATTTACCATGGAAAGTGCCTACGACTACGACGCCCCGGTGATCCAGGGCCTGCTCGACACCGACTACTACACCTTCACCATGATGCAGGCGGTGTTGCACCAGTACCCCAACGTCGATGTGGAATACAACTTCATCGTCCGCTCCAAGGAAAAACTCGGCCACTTGATCCCGCAGTTGCGCGCCGAGTTGGACAAACTCGCCAGCCTGCAGGTGCGTGAAGGCGAGCTGCGCTTTCTGTTCAACCCACGCTTTCGCGAGTACCTCACCCCGGACTACGAGCGCTTCCTGGGCCTGTTCCGCTTCAACCTGCGTTATATCCACGTCAGCGAAGTCGATGGCCAATTGAACATCCGCGTGGTCGGCCCGATGCTGCACTGCATCATGTTCGAACAGCCGGTGCTCGCGTTGGTCAGCGAACTGCGCAACCGCGACAAATACCCGGATGTGACCCTGGAAGACGTCACCCGCAAGCTGTACCAGAAGTTCGACTGGCTGGAGAAAAACCTCAGCCGCGACGAGTTGGCCGACCTGCGCGTCTCCGACTTCTCGACCCGTCGGCGCCTGTCGTTCAAGGCCCAGCGCGAAGTGGTGGACATCATGCGCCGCGACTTCCCCGGCCAGTTCGTTGGCACCAGCAACGCGCACCTGGCGTATGAATTCGACTTGCCGCTGATCGGCACCATGGCCCACCAATGGCTGATGGTGCACCAGCAATTGGGGCGCTTGCGCGAAAGCCAGAACGCCGCCCTGGAGAACTGGGTGCATGAATACCGTGGCCGTCTCGGCATCGCCTTGACCGACTGCATCAGCACCGACTTTTTCCTCAAGGACTTCGACCTGTACTTCGCCAAGCTCTACGACGGCCTGCGCCAGGACTCCGGTGACCCCATCGCCTGGGCCGACAAGGTGCTGGCTCGCTACAAACAGCTGGGCATCGACCCGATGACCAAGGACCTGATGTTCTCCGACGGCCTGAACTTCGAAAAATGCCTGCCGATCCTGCGGCACATTCGTGGCAAGGCCAAGTTCGGTTTCGGCATGGGCACCAGCCTGGCTTGCGATGTGGACGGCGTCGAACCGCTGAGCATCGTTATGAAGCTGGTACGGGTGCACGGCGAACCGGTGGTGAAGTTCTCCGATGACCCGGTGAAGAACGTCTGCGAAGACCCCTCGTTTTTGCAGTACGCGGCGAAGGTATTCAATGTCGGCAAGGTGGAGGTGTGACATGCAAGACCGTATCGCGCAGGAACTGAATATCAACCGGCAACTGGTGAAGGGCGGTGAGGCCAGGGAAATCCAACGGCGCATCGATTTCATCAAGACCACGTTGCGCCAGTCGGGCTGCAAAGCCCTGGTGCTGGGCATCAGCGGTGGCGTGGATTCCCTGACCGCCGGCCGCCTGTGCCAGTTGGCGGTTGAGCAACTGCGGGCTGAGGATTACGCCGCGCGCTTTATCGCCATGCGCCTGCCCTACAAGACCCAGGCCGATGAGCGCGACGCCCAGGCCTCGCTGGATTTCATCACTCCGGACCACATCGACACCCTGAACATCGCCGCCAGCGTCGACGGTCTGATGGCCAGCCTCACCGCCACCGACGCCAGCGCCGCTCAAGTGGACTTCATCAAAGGCAACGTCAAGGCCCGCACCCGCATGATCGCGCAGTACGCCGTGGCCAACTTGCACAATGGCCTGGTGGTCGGCACCGACCATGGCGCCGAAGCTCTGATGGGGTTTTTCACCAAGTTCGGTGACGGCGCCTGCGACCTGGCGCCATTGTCCGGCCTGACCAAAACCCAGGTGCGCCTGTTGGCCGCCGCCCTCGGCGCCCCGGCGAACCTGGTGCACAAGCAGCCCACAGCCGACCTCGAAGAACTGGCACCGGGCAAGCTGGATGAACAGGCTTATGGCTGCACGTACGAAGAGATCGATGCGTACCTGATGGGCGAGCCGGTGAGTGAGCGGGTGCGGGACATCGTTGAATCGGCCTATCTCAAGACCGCACACAAGCGTGCGCTGCCGGTTGCGCCATAGCCTTTGTCGTGAGCGGGGCGAGCTTGCTCACGACAAAAAAACAGTTGCCCATTCAGGTTGCCCACTGTTCGACGCCATGCCTCGATAAACCGCAGGAACATTGGATCCACATGCGGTATAAACCTCGGACGCTTTAGTTCTTCGAGGCCCTGTTTCTCATGCAAAGCCCTTTGCAACGCCCGCTGTGGCAGGTCTATCTGATCTTTCTGGCACCGATGGTGCTGTCCAACTTCCTGCAGAGTTTTTCCGGCACGCTCAACGGCATTTATGTCGGGCAGATGCTCGGCACTCAGGCCCTGGCGGCGGTGTCGGGGATGTTCCCCATCGTGTTTTTCTTCATTGCCCTGGTGATCGGCCTGGGGGCGGGTGCGTCGGTGTTGATCGGGCAGGCCTGGGGTGCCCAGGAAACCGCGATGGTCAAGTCGATTACCGGCGCGACGCTGACCCTTGGCGCGCTGGTGGGCTTGATCGCGGCGGTGTTGGGCAGTCTGTTTGCGCGCCCGGCGTTGCAGGCATTGGGCACGCCGGTTGACGTGCTCGACGACGCAGTCGGCTATGCCCAGATGATGATGCTGATCATGCCGCTGTTGCTGGTGTTCATCCTTTACACCCAATTGCTGCGGGGCGTCAGCGATACGATTTCGCCCTTGCTCGCGTTGATGGTCTCGACACTGGTCGGCCTGTTGCTGACCCCTGCGTTGATTCGCGGCTGGATCGGCCTGCCGCCCTTGGGCATCCAGAGCGCGGTGTACGCGGGCCTGGTGGGAAATGCCTCGGCGATGCTGTTTCTGGTCCTGCGCCTGCGCCATAAAAACCACGTGATGGCGCCGGATCGCGAACTGCTCGCGGCCTTGCGCCTGGACCGCGTCATCCTCGGTAAAGTCCTGCGTATCGGCCTGCCCACCGGCTTGCAGATGGTGGTGCTGTCGCTCTCGGAGCTGGTCATCCTGGCGTTGGTCAATAGCCATGGTTCCCAGGCCACGGCGGCCTATGGGGCGGTGACGCAGATCGTCAACTACGTGCAATTTCCGGCCCTGTCGATTGCCATCACTGCCTCGATCCTCGGCGCCCAGGCGATTGGCGCCGGGCGCCTGGAGCGCATCGGGCCGATTCTGCGTACCGGGTTGCTGATCAACACCTGTCTCACCGGTGGTCTGATTGTGCTGGGCTACTTGTTATCCCACTGGTTGCTCGGGCTGTTCATCACCGATGACGCCGCACGCGTGAATGCCGAGCACCTGCTGCACATCATGTTGTGGAGCATCCTCGTGTTCGGCTTCCAGGCCGTGATCGGCGGGATCATGCGTGCCAGCGGCGTGGTGCTGATGCCGGTGGCGATCTCGATCTTCTGCGTGCTGTGTGTGGAGCTGCCGATGGCATACCTGCTGAATGCGCACTTCGGCCTGGAAGGCGTTTGGATGGCGTTTCCGGTGACGTACCTGGCGATGCTGGGGTTGCAGACCGCGTATTACCGGTTGGTGTGGCGGCATAAACAGATCAAGCGGTTGGTGTGATAAAAGGATGCGCAATTTAAGGACAGAAGGCGTTTAAGTCATGGCAAACCCCTACGCCGAGTTATTCAAAGTCCCTGGCGCCCGGGCTTTTGTATTGGCCGGCATGCTGGCGCGTATGCCGGTGTCCATGACCGGTATCGGCATTATCACCATGCTTTCCCAGGTGCATGGCGGCTACGGCCTGGCAGGCTCGGTGGCGGCGGTATTCGCGTTGGCTACGGCGATTTGCGCGCCACAGGTATCACGGCTGGTGGACCGCTACAGCCAAGGCCGGGTGCTGCCGATTGCCGCGTTGATCGGTGGCGGGGCGCTGCTGATGCTGTTGCTGGGCACGCGGTTGCAGGCGCCGACCTGGACGCTGTTCCTGTCTGCCGCCTTGGCCGGTTGCATGCCGAACATGTCGGCGATGGTGCGGGCCCGTTGGACCGAGTTGTACCGAGGCCAGCCCAAGCTGCAAACCGCCTTTGCCCTGGAGTCGGTGCTGGATGAGGTGTGCTTTATCGTCGGCCCGCCGATTTCAGTGGGCTTGAGCGTGGTGCTGTTTCCCGAAGCCGGGCCGCTGGTGGCCGCGTTGTTGCTGGCGGTGGGCGTCACCACGTTCGTCCTGCAACGAGCGACCGAACCCCCGGTGCATGAGCACCACGATCACCATGCCGGCTGGCTGATCGCGTCACCGTCGGTATTGATCCTGATGATCCTCTTGCTGGCCATGGGGGTGATCGTGGGTGTGGTGGATGTGGTCAGCGTGGCGTTTGCCCAACACCAGGGTCAGCCGGCGGCGGCGAGTATTGTGCTGTCGGTGTACGCCATCGGTTCATGCCTGGCGGGACTCGCCTTTGGCACTCTCAAGCTCAAGGCGCCGCTGCCGAGCCAGTTTCTGTTCTGCGGCGTGGCCACGGCGTTGACCACCTTGCCGTTGCTGCTGGTCACCAACATTCCAGGCCTGGCGGTGGCGATCTTTATCTCCGGCCTGTTCTTTGCCCCGACCCTGATCGTGTCCATGGCGCTGGTGGAGCGGATCGTCCCCGCCAGCCGCCTGACCGAAGGCATGACGTGGCTGATCACCGGCCTGAGCATCGGCGTGGCCATTGGTGCCGCCAGTTCCGGTTGGATGATCGACCACTTTGGCGCCGCCAGCGGGTTCTGGGTGGCGTTGGCGGCGGGCGCGGTGGTGTTGGGCTCGGCGGTGTTGGGGTACCGGCGGTTGGGTTAACCAACCCATCGCTGGGCATGCCTCTGTGCTGTGATGTTGCAGGAATGCGTTCAGCGCCTTGATGAACAGGATCTTGCCGAACAGGCAGTTGTCTTCAAGGCTGGCCTCTATGGAGCCGTTGCAGGCTTTTCGTTTGAGTTGGTTGTTCACGTAATCAGTTCTCCTGAACGCAATGGTTCGATGATTCGGCGCCGAATGCAGTGCTTCAGTGCATTGCCGGGGCCGGGCCTGTGCAACGTGATCATTCTCGCTTTTGCACGGGTTTCCCGGGATTGACGTAACCCTTGATGACCCCTCGCTCCAACCCCTCCACCCGCCGCTAATTTTTCCCTCTCCGGTTCGTTTTATAGGGACGACGTGCCTTTGTGCTTCCTGCCTATTGCTCCGGACTCCAACAAATGAATGCTGAAGACTCCTTGAAACTTGCTCGCCGGTTTATCGGGTTGCCCCTGGAAAAACGCCAGCTGTTCCTGCAAGCACTGCAGAAAGAAGGGGTGGATTTCTCCCGGTTTCCGATTCCAGCCGGGGTGGAGGTGGAGGACCGTCAGGCACTGTCTTACGCACAGCAGCGCATGTGGTTCCTGTGGCAATTGGACCCGGCCAGCGGCGCTTACAACCTGCCGGGGGCGGTGAGACTCAAGGGAGCGCTGAGCTTAAGCGCGATGGAGCAGGCATTCGCCAGCCTGGTGGCGCGTCACGAGACCCTGCGTACGGTGTTCCAGCGCCAGGCCGATGAGCGCCTGTTGCAAGTCGCCGTACAACCCTCATTGGCCATTGAACAACTCGACCTGACTGACCTGGCCCCGGCGGAACGCGAGCAGGCAGTGAATGACGCAGCCACCCGCCAGTCGCTGCTGCCATTCGACCTGGAGCACGGCCCGCTGCTGCGTGTGCAATTGCTCAAGCTTGGCGCCCAGGAGCATGTCCTGCTGCTGACCCTGCACCACATCGTCTCCGACGGTTGGTCGATGAATGTGCTGATCGACGAGTTCATCCGCTTTTACGACGCCCATGAGCGCAACGAGGCACCGCAATTGCCGGCGCTGCCGATCCAATACAGCGACTACGCCCTGTGGCAACGCCGCTGGTTGGAAGCGGGGGAGCAGGCCCGTCAATTGGAGTACTGGCAGGCGCGCCTGGGCGATGAGCACCCGGTGCTGGAACTGCCGACGGACCGTCCGCGCCCGGCCATGCCCAGCTATCAGGGCACCCGCCATAACTTCGCGATTGAGCCGGCACTGGCGGCGCAACTGCGCGCCTGTGCGCAAAAGCACAACGTCACGCTGTTCATGCTGTTGCTCGGTGCCTTTAATGTGCTGCTGCACCGCTACACCGGCCAGGGCGATATCCGCGTCGGCGTGCCGATTGCCAACCGTAACCGCAGTGAAGTCGAAGGGCTGATCGGGTTTTTCGTCAACACCCAGGTGTTGCGTACCGAGCTGACCGGGCAAACCCGTGTTGCTGAGCTGCTGCAAGGCATCAAAGAGCACGCCCTCGGCGCCCAGGCCCATCAGGAACTGCCGTTCGAGCGTCTGGTGGAAGCCCTGAAAGTCGAGCGCAGCCTCAGCCATACGCCGCTGTTCCAAGTGATGTACAACCACCAGCCGGTGGTGGCCGATATTGCATCGGTCAGTACCGCCTCCGGCCTGGAGCTGGCGTTGGTGGAGTGGCAAGGCCGTACCACCCAGTTCGACCTTACCCTCGACACGTATGAAAAATCCGGCACCCTGCACGCCGCGCTGACGTACGCCAACGACCTGTTTGACGCGCCGTCCATCGCGCGTATGGCCCGGCACTGGATCAGCCTGTTGCAGGCCATGGTTGCCGATGGCGAGCAGCGCGTCGGCGAGTTGCCGATGCTGGCTACCCAGGAGGAGCAGGTGCTGGTTGAGGCCTGGAATCAAACCGCAGAGGCATATCCGACTGAGCGTGGCATTCATCAACTGATCGAAGACCAGGTCCAGGCCACACCCCACGCTCCGGCACTGGTGTTTGGTGCCCAAACGCTGACCTACGCCCAGCTCGATGCCCGTGCCAACCAGTTGGCTCACGCCTTACGCGAACAGGGCGTTGGTCCCGATGCATTGGTGGGGATCTGCGTCGAGCGCTCCGTGGAAATGGTCGTTGGCCTGCTGGCCATTCTCAAGGCCGGCGGCGCTTACGTCCCGCTTGACCCTGAATACCCCCAGGAACGCCTGGCCTACATGATCGAAGACAGCGGCATCCAACTGCTGCTCAGCCAGCACAGCCTGGTACCGTCGCTGCCCACCGAGGGCATCCAGGTGATCACCTTGGACCAGGCGCCTGGCTGGCTTGACGGATACAGCAGCGCATCGCCCGCCGTAGCCATCCACGGGCTGAACCTGGCCTATGTGATCTACACCTCCGGTTCCACCGGCAAGCCCAAGGGCGCCGGTAACAGCCACCGCGCGCTGGTCAACCGTTTGTGCTGGATGCAGCAAGCCTACGGCCTGGACGCCAGCGATGCGGTACTGCAAAAAACCCCGTTCAGCTTTGACGTGTCGGTGTGGGAATTCTTCTGGCCGCTGATGACCGGTGCGCGCCTGGTGGTCGCGGCCCCTGGCGAACACCGCGAGCCGGCGCGTCTGATCGAGACCATCGGCCAGCACGGCATCACCACCTTGCACTTCGTACCGTCCATGCTCCAGGCGTTCGTCCATGAGCCGGGCGTACAGGGCTGCACCAGCCTCAAGCGCATCGTGTGCAGCGGCGAAGCCTTGCCACTGGATGCGCAACTGCAAGTCTTCGCCAAGCTGCCCCAGGCAGGGTTGTTCAACCTCTATGGCCCGACCGAAGCGGCCATCGACGTGACCCACTGGACCTGCGTCGACGAAGGCCGTGACGCCGTGCCCATTGGCCGCCCCATCGCCAACCTTGGCACCTACGTGCTCGACGCGCAGCTCAACCCGGTGCCCGCCGGCGTGTCCGGCGAGCTGTACCTGGGCGGCACCGGCCTGGCCCGCAGTTACCACCGTCGTCCGGCGCTGACCGCCGAGCGTTTCGTGCCCAGCCCTTTCGGTGACGGTGCGCGTCTGTACCGTACGGGCGACCGCGTGCGCCAGCGTGAGGATGGCGTGATCGACTACCTTGGTCGGCTCGACCATCAGGTCAAGCTGCGCGGCCTGCGCATCGAGTTGGGAGAAATCGAGACGCGCCTGATGCAACACCCAGGCGTGCGTGAGGCGGTGGTGCTGGTGCAGGGCGGCAAGCAATTGGTGGCCTACCTGGTGCTGGAAGGTGAAGCGCCGACCGACCTCAAGGCCTGGCTGCTCAGCAGCCTGCCGGAATACATGGTGCCCACCCACATGGTGCACCTGGCCAAGCTGCCGGTGACCGCCAACGGCAAGCTCGACCGCAAAGCGCTGCCGCTGCCGGATGCCGCGCCGCAACAAGCCTACATCGCACCGCAAAACCCACTGCAACAAGCCCTGGCAACGATTTGGAGCGACGTACTCGGCGTCGAGCAGGTCGGCCTGGAAGACAACTTTTTCGAGCTGGGTGGTGATTCGATCATCTCCATTCAAGTGGTCAGCCGTGCGCGCCAGGCGGGGATTCGCCTCAGCCCGCGCGACCTGTTCCAGTACCAGAGCGTGCGCAGCCTGGCCCTCGTCGCCACCTTTGAGCAGGCCAGCGTTATCGACCAAGGCCCGGTCAGCGGCGAGGTGCTGCTGACGCCGGTACAGCACAGCTTTTTCGCCCAGGCCATCCCGGCACGTCACCACTGGAACCAATCCTTGTTGCTGACCCCGCGCGAGGCCCTGGACCCGGTGCGCCTGGAAGCGGCGCTGACGCAGTTGATTAACCACCACGACGCCCTGCGCCTGCGTTTTGTGCAGCGTCCCGACGGCTGGCAGCAAACCCACGCTGCGCCCGTCGACGAGCCTGCGCTGTGGCACTCCCATGCCGCCGACGATACTCAACTGGCCGCGCTATGCGACGAAGCCCAGCGCAGCCTCGACCTGACGCAAGGCCCGCTGCTGCGCGCCGCCCTCGTCTCCATGGCCGATGGCACCCAGCGCTTGCTGTTGGTGGTGCATCACCTGGTGGTGGATGGGGTTTCATGGCGCATCCTGCTGGAAGACCTGCAACAGGCTTACCGCCAGGCATCCTTGCCGGCCAAGACCAGTGCCTACCAAACCTGGGCGAACCAACTGCACACCCACGCGCAAACCCTCAGCGAACAACTGCCTTACTGGCAGGCGCAGTCCGTCGACGCCGAGCTGCCGTGCGACAACCCCCACGGCGGGCTGCAAAACCGCTTGGGCTGCAAGCTTGAATCCCGCCTCAACGTCGAGCAAACCCGCCAGTTGCTGCAAGACGCGCCAGCGGCTTATCGCACTCAGGTCAACGACCTGTTGCTGACGGCGTTGGCGCGGGTAGTCAGCCGGTGGAGCGGGCAGGCTGCGGCGCTGATCCAACTGGAAGGCCACGGTCGCGAAGATCTGTTCGACGCCGTCGACCTCACCCGCACTGTTGGCTGGTTTACCAGCCTGTTCCCTGTACGTCTGCAGGCGGACGGCGAGCTGTCGACCGCGATCAAGTCGGTCAAGGAGCAACTGCGTGCCGTGCCCGACAAGGGGCTGGACTACGGCCTGCTGCGCTACCTGGCTGCGCCTCAGGTGCGTGAAGCCCTTGCGGGCCTGGCCGCGCCGCGCATCACGTTCAACTACCTCGGCCAGTTCGATCGCCAGTTCGATGAGTCCGCATTGTTCGTGCCCGCCACCCAAGGCAGCGGCCAGGCCCAAGACCCCGAAGCGCCATTGGCCAACTGGCTGACGGTGGAAGGGCAGGTGTATGGCGGCGAACTGGCGCTGCAATGGGGGTTCAGCCGCGAGATGTTCCAGGCGTCGACCATCCAGCGCCTGGCGGATGATTACACCGCCGAACTCAACGCCTTGATCCAGCACTGCTGCGATACACCCGCCGGGCAGGTGACGCCGTCGGACTTTGCGCTGGCAACCCTGACCCAACAGCAATTGGATGATTTGCCCGTGGACGGCCCGGCCATCGCCGATATCTACCCGCTGTCGCCCATGCAGCAAGGCATGCTGTTCCACACCCTGTACGAGCCTGAAGCCCAGGCCTATATCAACCAGTTGCGCCTGGACATTGAAGGCCTCGATCTGCTGAGCTTTGGTCGTGCCTGGCAGGCGGCGCTGGATCGGCATGACATTTTGCGCAGCAGCTTCCACTGGCTCGGCCTGGATAGCGCCCATCAAGTGATCCAGCGCCAGGTCGATTTGCAGCTGCACGTGATCGAAGACCCGCATGCTGACCTCGACACCTTGGCCGACGCCGAGCGTCAGCGCGGTTTTGAGTTGAACGCGGCGCCCCTGTTTCGCCTGATGTTGGTGCGCGGTGCCGGTACGGGCTGGCACATGATTTTCACCAGCCATCACATCCTCATGGATGGCTGGAGCAATGCCCAGTTGCTCGGCGAAGTCATTGCCGACTACGCAGGCCACGTTTTGCCCGCACCGTTGGGGCAGTTCCGCGATTACTTGGGTTGGCTGCAGCAGCAAGCCTCGGGCGAAAAGTTCTGGCGCGAAGCCCTGGCACCGTTGCAAGCCCCAACCCTGCTGGCTGAAGCACTGCGCGTGCCGGTCGAAGGGGCGGGCATGGCCGACCATCACACCACCCTGGACAGCCAGTTCACCCGCGCGCTCGGCGATTGCGCGCGCCAGCACAAAGTCACCCTCAACACCCTGCTGCAAGGCGCCTGGAGCCTCTTGCTGCAACGCTACACCGGCCAGGATTGCGTGGCTTTCGGTGCCACTGTTGCCGGGCGTTCGGCGCCGTTGCCGGGTATCGAGCAGCAACTGGGCCTGTTTATCAACACGTTGCCGATCATCAGCGCGGCCTCGCCGGCCCAGTCCGCCGCCACCTGGCTCGCGGAGCTGCAAGCGCTGAACCTCAGCCTGCGCGACCATGAACACGTACCGCTTTACGACATCCAGGGCTGGGCCGGTCAACAAGGTGCCGCACTGTTCGACACCTTGCTGGTGTTTGAAAACTTCCCGGTAGCCGAAGCGCTCAAGCAAGGCGCGCCAGCGGGCCTGACCTTCGGCAAGATGCACAACCATGAGCGCACTCACTACCCGTTGACCCTGGGCATCGAACTGGGGACTGGCTTGCGCCTGGAGTTCAGCTACGACCGGGCGCGGTTCACCGAGCAACACGTCGCGCAATTGAGCGCCAACCTGCAGCACCTGCTGGCGCAATGGGTGGCGGATATCCACGCGCCACTCGGCACCCTGCAACTGCTGGACAACAGCACGCAAGCCTCGCTGCTCGCCATCAGCCAATCCCCTGGTACTGCGCCGCGGCCAATGCGTGTGCATGAACGCATCGCCACCCAAGCCCAGGCCACCCCTGATGCGCTGGCGGTACAGGCAGGCAGTGAACGCCTGAGTTACGCCCAGCTCAATCAGCGCGCCAACCGTCTGGCTCACCGCCTGCTGGAACACGGCGTGGGCCCGGGCCAACGGGTAGGCCTGGTTTCCCGGCGTGGCCCGCAGTTGATCGTCAGCCTGCTGGCCGTCCTCAAAAGTGGCGCGGCCTACGTACCGCTGGACCCCAACTACCCAGCCGAGCGCCTGAGCTACATGTTGGCAGACAGCCGTCTGAACCTGTTGCTCAGCGAGACCGGCTTGCTGGCTGATCTGCCATTGCCCCACGGGCTCAAGCGTGTGGAGTTCAGCGCACAGGGTGAAGAGCTGGCGGGCTACCCGTTGACCAATCCACCGAACCACGCCGCTGCCGCCGACCTCGCTTATGTGATCTACACCTCAGGCTCCACCGGCCAACCCAAGGGGGTGGCCATCGACCATGCTGCACTCGACCAGTTCTGCGACACAGCGGCCGATTACAGTGCGCTGACGCCTGCCGACCGCGTGCTGCAATTTGCGACGTTCAGCTTCGACGGGTTTGTCGAGCAATGCTACCCGCCGCTGTGCATCGGCGCGGCGCTGATCATGCGCGGCGATGAGCTGTGGGACGCCGGGTTGCTGGCGCAGCAAATCGTCGAGCAGGGCGTGACCCTGGCCGACTTGCCCGCCGCCTATTGGTACTTGCTGGCCAAGGAGTGCGCCGTCGATGGCCGCACCCTGGGCAACTTGCGGCAAGTGCATGTCGGCGGCGAAGCCATGGCCGTGGAGGGCGTACGTGCCTGGTACGAGGCTGGGTTGGGCAATGTTCGTCTGGTGAACACCTATGGCCCGACCGAAGCCACCGTGGTCTCCAGCGTGCATGACTGCCAGCTTGCAGATGCCAATGACGCCTTTGGCATGCCGATCGGGCGGGCGATCGACGGGCGCGCGCTGTACGTGCTGGACAGCGGGTTTGAATTGCTGCCGACCTGCGGCGTCGGCGAGCTGTGCATCGGTGCGGCGGCGGGCTTGGCCCAGGGCTACTTCGATCGCCCGGCGCTGACCGCCGAACGCTTCTTGCCGGACCCGTTCTCCGGCGTGCCGGGATCGCGGCTGTACCGCAGCGGCGACTTGGCTCGCTACAACGACAACGCGGCTCTGGAGTACGTGGGCCGCATTGACCATCAAGTGAAAATCCGTGGGTTCCGGATCGAGATGGGTGAAATCGAAGCCTGTCTGCAAGCCATGCCTCAGGTGCGCGAGGCGGCGGTGATTGCGCTGGACGGGCCGACCGGCGCGCAGTTGGTCGCCTATGTCGTGCCCCAGTCGGATGCCCTGGAGGCGCACACCTTGACGGCGGCGTTGCGTCAGTCGTTGCCGGACTACATGGTGCCGAGTTTCCTGATGCTGATCGACGTGTTGCCCCTGAGCCCCAACGGCAAACTGGACCGTAAAGCCTTGCCAAAGCCGGATGTCAGCCAACGGCAAAAACACTATGTGGCACCCCGAACGGCCCTGGACATTCAGGTCGCCGAGGTTTGGCAAAACGTGCTGGGGCTGGAACAGGTCGGGCTGGACGATCACTTCTTTGAGTTGGGTGGGCATTCGCTATTGGCCACCCAAGTGGTCGCACGCTTGAAGACGCTGTTGGCCTGCGACCTGACCCTGCGTGACCTGTTTGGCGCGCCGCGACTGGCAGACTTTATCGCGGCGATCTCCACCCGCACCGGGCAGGACACGTCGCCGGCGCGCAGCCCATTAGTGGCTCACGGCGAAAAAACCAGCGCAGCACTGTCCCTGGTGCAACGCCGGCTATGGGTAGTGGAGCAGCTGTCGCAGGCCAGTGGCGCCTATGGCATGCCGCTGGCCGTGCGCTTGCGCGGCGAGTTGTCGGTGCCGCTGCTGGTCAGCAGCCTGGCACAGGTGGTTGCCCGCCACGAAACCCTGCGCACGGCCTACATCACCGACGAGGAGGGTGACCCGCAGGCCGTCATCGCCGCGCACGTGGAGGTCGACTTGCCGTTACTGGACCTGTCGTCCCTGGATCCCGCTGAACAGCAGCGCCGGGTCGCGGTCGCCGTTGAGGCGAACACCCGCCAATCCATCAGCCTGCTGCACGCGCCTTTGTTACGTGGACAGGTGCTCAAGCTGGGCCCCACCGAACATGTGTTGCTGTATTCGATGCACCACATCATCTCCGATGGCTGGTCGATGGCGGTGCTGGTCAATGAACTGGTGGGCTTCTACGGCCGGGCGAAGGCGGGGGGCGTTGAGCCGCTGCCGCCGCTGCCGATCCAGTATTCCGATTACGCCCTCTGGCAACAGCAACTGCAACGCACCGGCGTGCTGGCCGCGCAGGCGCGTTACTGGGAACAGGCACTGGCCGGTCACAGCGGCGTGTTGCAACTGCCCACCGACCAACCGCGCCCCCAGGCGCCGACCCATGAAGGTCGCGACCTCGGTTTCACGCTGCCCTTGGCCTTGCATGAAGGGCTCAAGGCTGTGTCGGCGCGTGCCGGTGTGACGCTTTACAGCACGATGCTGGCCGCGTTCCAGATCCTGCTGCATCGCCTCAGCGGCAGCGATGACGTGCTGGTCGGTGCCGACGTTGCCGGGCGCCAGCAGCCTGAGCTGGAAGGTCTGATCGGTTTCTTCGTGAACATTCTGCCGCTGCGCTCGACCTTCGTGGCGCAGCAACCGTTCAGCGCTTTCCTGGCCACCACCCAAGGCACCGCGCTGGATGCTTTTGATCATCAGGACCTGCCCTTCGACATGATTGTGGAGGCCTCGCCGCGCCCGCGCCAACGGGGTTTCAACCCACTGGTGCAGGTGTTGTTCGTGATGAACAACCTGCCGGTGCAGGGTGGCCAGATGGACGGGATCGAGGTTGAGGTACTGCCCACTCGTGGCGGTTACTCCAAGTTCGATATGGCCCTGTTCATCGATGAGGATGCAGGCGGCCTGCACGGTACCTGGCAGTACGCCAGCGACCTGTTTGAACAACAACGCATCGAGTCATTCGTCAACGCCTGGACGGGAATTCTTGAACAGATTGTGTGTGATCCGAACATTCAATTAGGGGATATCACCATGCCTACCAACACCTTGGAACAAACCACGACGCCCGTACCGCCAGCCATCAAGGCCGACAAGCTGGGCAAGTTCCTGAAAAAATCCCAGAGCCGCACCGACAGGCCTGCCGGTGCGTTGATGCGTGAATCGCTGCTGGTACCCGGGCAGGATTTTCCATTGCTGATGGAACCCACTGATCCGGGCCTGGACCTGGTGGCCTGGATCAAGGACAACCGCGCCCTGGTGGAAGAAAAACTGGCTCGCCATGCGGGGATTCTTTTCCGTGGATTTGCCCTGCGCGATATTCATGACTTCGAAGCGTTTGCTGAAGCTGTACAGCCGGGCCTCTATGGTCAATACGGCGACTTGCCGAAAAAAGAGGGCGGTAAGAACACCTACCGGTCCACGCCGTACCCCGAAAAGAAAATGATCCTGTTCCATAACGAAAGCTCCCATCAGGACCGCTGGCCGCGCAAGCAGCTGTTCTTCTGCGAACAGCCATCCCCAATCGGCGGCGCCACACCGGTGGTGGACTGCCGGCAGATGTACCTCAAGTTGCCGGCGGCGATCCGCGAGCGCTTCGAGGACAAGGGGTTGCTGTACGTGCGCACCTTTGCCGACAAGCTGGACGTTTCCTGGCAGCACTTCTTCAAGACCGACGTGCGTGCCGACGTCGAGGCGCGTTGCCGGGCAGCGGGCATCGCGTGGACCTGGCTGGACAACGATGAACTGCAAATCCGCACCCCGTGCCCGGCGATCATCCGGCACCCGGTGACGGGGGAAAAAACCTTCTTCAACCAGGTTCAGTTGCACCACATCTTCTGCCTGGACCCGGATGTGCGCGAAGACTTGCTGGCTCTGTTCGGCGAGCAGCGTATGCCTCGGCACGTGTACTACGGCGATGGCTCGCCGATTGAAGACGAAGTCATGGCCTTGGTGGGCGAGCTGTACGAAGCCTGCGCGGTGCGGTTCGACTGGCACAAGGGCGATGTCATCCTGCTGGACAACATGCTGGCTGCCCACGCACGTGATCCCTTCGAAGGACCGCGCAAGATCGTTGTGGCAATGGGCGAAATGATTGAACGCAGCGCGCTGCACCTAGCGCATAGCGAGACCGAAAAGGAAGAGGCCGGAGCATGAGTACTGCACAACAGGGAACCGTGGACGCGGGACTGGCGTTGCTGGTCGAGCAGCAACAGCATCTGGACGCACGGCAACAAGGGGCGAGCTGGGGGGATCTGACCCACTGCCTGAAACTGGATATTCGTGGCGAGCTGGACCCGGTGCGCCTGCAACACGCGTTGGATAGCCTGGCGGTGCGCCACGAAGCATTGAGTGCGCAGTTTGCGCCCGTCAGTGGTTATCACGGATTGCGCCAGCGGGTCGCGCCGGCTGAAGCGGTGAGCTTGACCCAGTGGCTCGACGTGGCGTCGCCCCAACAGGTGATTGCACGCCAACAGCAGTGGTTGCAGCAGCACCAGCCGCTAATCGGTGCGTTGTTGCAGCGCCTGGAAACGGACCACTGGCAACTGTTGATAGGCGTTTCGCGTTACGCCGCCGACGCCGGGACCTTGGCCCTGATCCAGCAGGAGTTGTTGGCCGCTTATGGGCAGCAAGGGTTTGAAGAGGACGAGCCGGGGCAGTTTTCCCAGTACCTGGAATGGCGCAGCGAGGTGATCTTCGACGAAGACGCAGACACCGCCAAGGCTTACTGGCAGCAGTATCTGCAAGGGCACGAGGGGCTGGTCAGCGGGCCAGACTTGCCCTATCGCCTGACGTGCGCAGAAGTCCTGCCGGCAGAACGCTTGAGCGTGCCACTGGATCAATCGCTGTTGGCTCGCCTGCGCACGGCAGGGTTGCCGCTGGACGTGCTGATGCACGCCGCCTGGTGGGTACTGCTGGCGCGCATCAGTGGTCGGGAGTCATTCCTGGCGGGATGGCGGCATGATGCGCGCCTGGACTATGAATGTTTCAGCCACAGCCTGGGCCTGTTCGAGAAAACCCTGCCGTTGGCGATTCGCATTGATCCGGCCAGCACCTTCCGTGAGCTGGTGACCACCTTGGCCGCGCAGTTGGATCAGCACCGCACCTGGCAGGAATACTGGACACCGTTGTCGTTCCCGCAACAGGCCGCGCCTGCGGTCGGTTTTGGCAATCGGTTGGTTTCGGAACCGCGTGAAGTGGCCGGGATGGTTTGGGTGGGCAGCGACCTGCCGGCCCGTCTGCCTGAA
This sequence comes from Pseudomonas sivasensis, assembly GCF_052938085.1. Classification (NCBI taxonomy): domain Bacteria; kingdom Pseudomonadati; phylum Pseudomonadota; class Gammaproteobacteria; order Pseudomonadales; family Pseudomonadaceae; genus Pseudomonas; species Pseudomonas sivasensis. The sequence continues at coordinate 3,806,860 of NZ_CP176442.1, read as the reverse complement.
TTCGAGTTGGCCCTTCAGTTGGAAATCGCAGCGTCTGGCGAACCTCAAGGTTTATCACTGGACTTCAATCCCGCACGCTATACGGCGCCCGCCGTCGAGACGCTGTTGGGCCAGCTCCGCGAGTTGCTCCACAGCATCGCCGACAAACCGGATGAAACCCTTGCACGCCTGAACCTGTTGGGTGCCGACGAAAAGAGCCGGTTGCTGGCACTGAACCCGCCGGCGCAAATCATGCAAACGCCGCAGTTGTTGCCGCAACGTATCGCTGCGTGGGCTGATCAGACGCCGGATGCCGTGGCGTTGGTCGCTGCGGGCCAGGCCCTTAGCTACGCTGAACTGGACGCCCGTACTGCGCGCTTGAGTGCCGAATTACTGCGCCAGGGTGTGGGCGCTGGGTCGATCGTGGGCCTGGCGCTGCCGCGTTCGGCGGAACTGGTCGTCGCCATTCTTGCCACCTGGCGTGCGGGCGCAGCCTATCTGCCGCTGGACCCGCAATGGCCAGTGGCGCGCCAGGCTGAAATCGCAGGGCACGCCGCCGCGAGCTTGATCCTGGTGACTCACGCGCCAGGCCAGGACGACCCGCTGACCGCGTTCAAACTGCTCAATCCGGGCGCATCAACCCAGGATGCCACGGTGGCCCCGGCGGTGTCCGTGCAGGCCCGTGACGTCGCCTATGTGCTGTTCACCTCCGGCTCCACCGGCCAGCCCAAAGGCGTGGTGATCGAGCATGGCGCGTTACTCAACTACACCGCGAGCAGCAGCCAGCAACTGGGCCTGTCCGCCTGCCGCCACGTTGCCTTTAGTTCCACGGTAGCGGCGGATCTCGGCAACACCGCCTTGTTCGGCGCGCTCTACAACGGCGCGACCTTGCATATAGCTGACGATGCGACCCTGCAAGATCCCCAGGGCTTCGCAGGGTTCCTGCGGGAAAACAGCATCGATTGCCTGAAAATCGTGCCTTCGCACCTGGCCGCCTTGCTTGAGGCTGATACCGCCGTATTGCCTGACACGCTGGTGCTGGGCGGTGAAGCCATCGGCGCGAGCCTGGTGCAGCGCATTCGTCAGCTGCGGCCCGACTGTCGCGTGTTCAACCATTACGGCCCCACCGAAGCGACAGTGGGCGTGATGGTGCATCCGTTACTGCCTGCGGAAGACGTGTCCCATGGCGTGCCGCTGACCCACGTGCTTCCCGGAAACCAAGTCTTCGTACTGGGCGCCGACGCGCAATTGCTGGCAACGGGTGAACTCGGTGAGTTGTTCATCGGTGGCCACCAGCTGTGCCGAGGCTATTTGCAGGGCGAGGCGGATGCAGACGCGTTTATCCATAGCCCGCTGGTGGACGGCGAGCGCCTTTACCGCACGGGAGACCTGGCCCGTTATCGGGTGGAGGGGGGCGTGCAGCTGTATGGCCGTCGCGATCATCAGGTCAAGGTGCGTGGTTTCCGCATTGAGCTGGCCGAGATAGAGGCGCAGTTGCTGCGTTTGCCCGAGGTCAGTGAGGCCGTGGTGGTGCTGGTGCAAGAGGAGCCGCAAGCGTTTGTGGTAATGCGTGCGGCGACGGCAGAGGACGTAGGGCCTCAATTGAAAAACCAACTGGCCCAGCATCTGCCGGCGGCCATGGTGCCGCGCCAGATTGTGAGCCTTGAACGCATGCCGCGCCTGCCAAACGGCAAGGTTGACCGCAAGGCGCTGCAGCACGCTCAACCTGTAGTTTCCCAGGCGGTGTACGTCGCGCCACGGGATGCGCTTGAAACCCTGTTGTCCACGCGCATGGCCCAATTGGTCGGGTTGGAACGGCTGAGCATCGAGGAGGACTTTTTCGCCGCAGGCGGGCATTCCTTGTTGGTGATCAAGCTGGTGGCAGGCATCCGCAAGCTGCTGCAATGCGAGATTCATCCCGGTGTGGTGTTTGATCACCCAAGCGTGGCGGCATTGGCGCGGGAGCTGCGCGAGCGTGAAACTGTCGCTGGGCAGTTGGAGAGAATCGCCCAGGCACGTTTGCGCATGGATGCAATGACACCTGAAGAGAAAGCGGCGCTTATGGAAAAGGCCAGGCAGTTGCAGGCGAGCAAGGAGCAGGGGTAGGGATGTAAAACGGGGCTGGCAATCAGCCCCGTTGTTTAATGGCGGGAACGGTCAAGTGTTGCTTAGCGCTGTTCCCCCAACCAACTCAACACGCCTTCATAAATGCCTGCAACCGCGCTGGTAATGCCGTTCATGCGCAGGAAGTCATGGGTCAGCCCCGACTGCACGTGCAGGCTGACCGCTGTGCCGCTCGCGGCCAGCATCTGGGCGTACGCCTGCCCTTCGTCATACAGCGGATCGTACTGGGCCAGGCTGATATAGGCCGGTGCCAGTGCAGTCAGCCCTTCGGCCAGCAACGGCGAGACTCGCCAGTCCAGACGCTGTTGGGCGTTCGGGCAATAGTGTTGGTAGAACCATTCCAGGGTGGCCGTTTCCAGCAGGTAATCCTCGGCATAGTGGCGATGGGAATCACGCTGCCGCGAGGTATCAGTGACCGGGTAAAACAGCAACTGGGCCCAGGGTTTGAACGCCAGTTGCTGCGGCGCCTTCACTGCGGTGATCGCCAGGACGGTCGCCAGCGTTGCCCCCACACTGTCACCCGCCAGGGTAATCCGGCGGTTGTCCAGTTGCAGGTTGCCGGCCTGTTCGGCCAGCCAATTGGCGGCGTCGAGGCTGTCATTCACTGCGGTCGGGAAGCTCGCCTGTGGCGCCAGACGGTAGCTGGGCGCGAACACCGCGTACTGACCGCTGGCCGCGAGCCTGCGGCAGATGGAGTCGTGGGAGTCCAGGCTGCCCACCACATAACCGCCGCCGTGGAAGTACGCAATCACCGGCAACTGCGCGGTGCCGGGCGCCCGGTAAAGGCGGGCGGGCAGTGCATGGCCATCGCGGGCGGTGACCGTCAGGTGGGTGACCACCACCGACCCCGGCGGGCTGGGGTCGAGAATGGCCGAAGTCTGTTCGAACTCCCGCCGTGCCTGTTCAACACTCAGTGCGTGCATGGGTTGGCTTTTACCGGTCAGGCGACCCATCTGCGCCAATTCCAGAAAACCTTCGAGATCAGGGTCCAGGGGCATTGCATATTCCTTGTGAAATAGGCTGAAGCGCCGCCCCTGACCATCAGGGGCGGCGACGTTTCAACTGGCTACGGGTTGCAGCGCCAGGTGCTGCAACAGACCCTGAAGCAGGGTCGGGTGGTTAAGCATGTCGTAGTGGCCGGCGGCGATCTGTTCATTGCTCCGGGCGCTGGCCAGGTTCGATGCCGGCTGGTCGGCAAGCGCCTTGGCCCACCAGCAATGGGCTTGCGCCTGGGTGGGCGGCAAGCCGTCCAGTCCCGTGGACAACGCCTTGAGTTTCATCGCTACCTGGAACGTGTGAGCCAGCTCCTCGGTGCTGATTGCGGCATACACCGAACGCGCGGCAGCGCCTGACTGGACCTGTGCGATCAGTTGCTCCAGCACCGCGCTGTCCGTCGTCGCCCTGACGTCGAAGGCTGGCAAGGCCTCAGCCGACAGGCCGAACAGTACCGCGAGGAACCCGCGCAAGTCGTCGCTCCAGTCGTCGCTCAAGACGTCTTCGCCAGTGGGCACAAAACTGTCCACCAAGCCGAGAAACTCCACGCGTTGGCCCTGGCTTTCCAGCTCCTGGGCCACCAGCACCGCGAGGGTGCCGCCCAGCGACCAGCCCACCAGGTGGTACGGGCCGCTGGCTTGCTGCTGGCGGATGTACTGGCTGTAATCGATGGCCATGGACGCCAGGGAATCATCGTTCCACTGGCGGTCCAGCAGCATGCGACATTGCAGGCCGTAGACGCTGCGCTGTCCATCCAAGCGACGGGCCAGGGGCTCGTAGTCGAACACCGTGCCAAAACCGGCATGCAGGCAGAACAACGGCGAGCTGTGCGTCGTTTCACTGTTGAGCAGCAGCAGCGGATTCAGGCTGGCATCGTCCTCGGCAAACCCGGACAGCTCAGCGATGGTGGGTTTGCCGATCATGTCCCGCAGTTTCAGTTCGATGCCGATATCCGGCTGGCTGCGCACCTTCGACAGCACCTTGAGAATGCGCAGCGAGTCGCCGCCCAATTCAAAGAAGTTGTCGGTGACGCCTACACTCTCCAACTCCAGCACCTCCTGCCAGATCGCTGCCAGTTGTGCCTCCAACGCATTGCGCGGTGCAACGAAGGCGCGGCCTTTGAAGTCCGGGTCAGGCAGGGCCAGGCGGTCCAGCTTGCCGTTGGGGTTGAGCGGGAAGGCCGGGAGCGCGAGGATTTGCGCCGGCACCATGTAGTCGGGCAATTCCACCTGCAAAGCTGCACGCAGGCGTTCGCCCAGCCCGGCCGAAGCATCGGCCACCACGTAACCGATCAGTTGCTTGCCGCCGGCCGTATCGCGGGCGACCACCACGGCGTCTTGCACGTCGGGGATCTCGCGCAGGCGTGACTCAATTTCTCCCAGTTCGATACGGAAACCGCGGATTTTCACCTGGTTGTCCAGGCGGCCAAGGTAGTCGATCACGCCGTCGGGGCGTTGGCGCACCAGATCTCCGGTGCGATACAGGCGTGTGCCGTTGGCAGCGAACGGGTCAACCACAAACCGTTCGGCGCTCAGGCCGGGCCGCTGGTGATACCCACGGGCAACGCCTTCGCCGCCGATGTACAACTCGCCCGCCACGCCATCGGGCACTGGGTTGAGGTGTTCGTCCAGCACATACAGGGTACGTTCACCGACGCGGGTGCCGATCGGCGCGTACACCGCGTTGCAGCGTTCGTCGGCACTCACTTTCCACAGCAGCGGGGTAACCACGGTTTCGGTGGGGCCGTATCCGTTGGTCAGGTACTGCGGCTTGAGCACGCGTTTGACCAGCTCGAAGTTGGCCTCGGCCACCGCGTCACCGCCGAAGCAGTAGATGCGCACGGGCGGTGGTGCATCGGTTTGGCTGTCGCCGTACTCGGCCAGCTGTTGCAGATACGCCGGAGGGAAGCAGGCGATGCTGATGCTGTGGGCGTTCAGCGCCTGCCAGGTTTCTTCCGGTGTCCACAGCTGGTTACCCCGCACCACCAGGCACCCGCCGCTTTGCAGTGTCGACAGCCAACGCTCCTGGGCACCGTCGAAGGCGAACGACATGAATAGCAATTCGCGGGTGCCGCTGTCCATCTCGTAACGCTCGGCAATCGCCTGGCAATGCATGCGAATTTGCCCATGGGTCACGGCGACGCCCTTGGGCTTGCCGGTGGAGCCCGAGGTGTAAATCAGATAAGCCAGATTATCGTCGTGCACCTGCGGTGCCGGGCACGTCGCCGGCCAGTCCGACAGCGGCAGGCGATCCAGGTCGATAAGCGTCGCCTCGCCCAGGCCGTCGAAGCGCGACCGCAGCGAGTGCTGGCTGATCAGTACGCTCATGGCAGAGTCTTCGACGATCCACTGCACGCGGTCCTGCGGGTAGTCAATGTCCAGCGGCACGTAGGCGGCGCCGGTTTTCATGACGCCATAGAACGCGACAATGACGTCCACCGAACGCTCCAGAGCGACGCCAACGAACATCTCCGGCCCGATGCCCTGGGCCATGAGGCAGTGGGCCAGGCGGTTGGCCCGGGCATCCAGTTCGCCGTAGCTCAACTCGATCCCGTCGCACACCACCGCCACTGCGTCAGGGCGCTCCAGTGCGTGTTGACGGATCACCTGTGCCAGGTGGGCGCGTGGTGCCATGGCTGGGCTCAGCACGTTACGTTGCAGCAACAGTTGCTGTTCGGTGCCTGCCAGCATAGTGAGGCTGCCGACGTTGGCCTGGGCGTTGTTCAGCAGTTCCAGCAGCAGGGTTTCAAAGCTGCGCAGGATTTGTGCGGTGGCGGCCTCGGTAAAGCGGTTGCGCAGGTACAGGAACTCGATCTTCAGGGTGTCGCCGAGGTTGATCGCCAGGTCCATGGCAAAGTTGGTCACATCGCGGCTGCTGACGTCGCCAAAGCTCAGGCGTTCTTGCCCGGCTTCCTGCAGGCGTTCGTCCACCGGGTAGTTTTCAAACACCAGAATGCTATCAAACAGCGGCTGGCCACCTTGGCCCGACCAGCGTTGTACGTCCGCCAGGGACGCGTGCTCGTGGTCGCGCACTTCCAGGTTATAGGCCTGCAACGCTTGCAGCCATTGGGCGACGGGCATGTGCGGTTGCGGGGTCTGGATAATGGGCAAGGTGTTGATAAACAGCCCGAGCATGTCCTCCGAGCCTGGCAGGCTGGCTGGACGACCCGCGACCGTCGCGCCGAAGCACACGGTGTCCTGGCCGGTATAGCGCTGCAACAGCAGTAACCACGTGGCCTGGATCAGCGTGTTCGGGGTGACGCGCAGACGTTGGGCCTGCTCACGCAAGTGTGCGGTTTGCAGCGCATCCCAATTCAGATACAGCGCCGCGTGGCCTTCCAATTCCATGGCCGGTTTGGGCGACAGGCTGTTGGCGAGGGACGAGGTGCCGTTCAAGTCCTGGAGCTTGGTTTTCCAGAACTGCTCCAGTACCGCCTGGGATTGATCTTGCAGCCAGCGGATGTAATCGCGGTAATGCCCGCGTTTGGCCGGTGCGGCCTGGCCGTTGTAGATCGCGAAGACTTCACCCAACATCCGCGAGTTGGACCAGCCGTCCATGAGGATGTGGTGGCTGGTCCAGATCAGGTAGTGCGTCTGCGGGTCGAGCTGCACAAGGGTCAGGCGTGTGAGCGGCGCACGCAGAAGTTCGAAGCCACGGGCGCAATCCTGGCTCGCGAGTACCTCCAGGTCTTGGGCGGTGACGCCCCGTTGCTGCCAGTCGAGTACGTCGACAGGCATCGTCGCTGCGCGATAGACCACTTGCAGCGGTTCGGCCAGTTGGTTGTCGGCCCAGAACCCGGTACGCAGGATTTCATGGCGCTCAATCACGGCGTTCCAGGCTGCTGTGAACCGCGCAACGTCCAGGCCGGTGACCGAGACGGCCATCTGGTTCACGTACAGAGCGCTTTCCGGTGCTTCCAGTGTGTGGAACAACATGCCCTGTTGCATCGCCGACAACGGGTAGACGTCTTCGACTTGTGGCAACGGCACCGGCAGGCGATCCAGTTGCGCCTGGCTGATCCGCGCCAGCGGGAAGTCGGACGGCGTGACCCCCACGTTGGCGGTGTCGCAGCAATGCTCGATCAGGGCCAGCAGCTCGCGCTTGAGGTCATCGGCCAGGTGCGCAATGGTCGCTTCGTCGAACATCTCCCGACTGAATTGCCAGCCTAGGGTCAGTTCATCACCGTATACCTGGCCATTGAGGCTCAGCCAGTTGCCCAGTGGCGCATTCAGCGCCTGCTCACGGCCGCTGCCTTCGGCAGCAGGGGCCAGCAACGAGCCCTGACTGGCATCGAAACTGCCGTCGAACTGGCCAAGGTAGTTGAACGTGATGCGTGGTGCCTGCAAGGCGCCGAGGCTGGCCCGTGCCTGCGGCGTGCCCAGGTAGCGCAGGGCGCCATAGCCAAGGCCTTTGTCGGGGATTGCCCGCAACTGTTCCTTGATCTGCTTGATGGAGTCGCCAAGGTTGGCGGCCGGCACGAGCTTGACCGGGAACAGGCTGGTGAACCAACCCACCGTGCGGGTCAGGTCGATGTCATCGAACAGGTCTTCGCGGCCATGACCTTCCAGCTCGATCAGGCAGTGCGGGGCGCCGGTCCAGCGGCTGATGACACGTGCCAGGGCCGTTAGCAGCAAGTCGTTGATCTGCGTTCGATAGGCCTTGGGCGCCTGCTGCAGCAATTGTTTTGTCTGCCGGGCGTCGAGGTGGGTATGCAGCGTGTGGCTGTGGCGATTATCCAGGCTGCCATGGGGACGTTCGCATGGCAGGTCGGGCGTGTTGGTGTCGAGTTGCGCCAGCCAGTAGTTCAGTTCGTCCTGGGACGTCTGGTTTTGCGCGCGGCGTTGCAGGCGCTCGGCCCAGGCCTTGACCGAACTGGTGCGGGCCGGCAGCTGCACCGGCTGCTGGTCGCTGACCTGTTGATAGGCGTTTTGCAGGTCTTCAAAAAGAATCCGCCAGGACACGCCATCCACTGCCAGGTGGTGGATCACCAACAACAAGCGCTGGGTACCGTCAGCCAAGTGGATCAACAAGGCGCGGATCAGCGGGCCGTGTTGCAGGTCGAGGCTGCCTTGGGCTTGATCGCACAGGTCCGACAATTGCTCGGCGGTGGCGTCAACCTGTTGCAACTGCCAGTCGACCATTGGCCGGTACTGGGCGCTCCAGCCGCCGGGGTGTTGCTCAAAGCTCAAACGCAGGGCGTCGTGGTGCTCAATCACCGCGTGCAACGCCTGTTGCAGTGCCTCGGCCACCAGCGGTTGCGCAGGTTGGAGCAGTACCGACTGGTTCCAGTGATGGCGCTCAGGGATCGCCGTTTCAAAAAATACCTGGTGAATCGGCAGCAACGTGAGCGGGCCGGCGGCTGGTCCCTGGTCGATCACCTGGGCACTTGCGCCGACACGGGCCACGCTGGCCAGGCCTTGCACGGTCTGGTGTTGGAACAGTTCCTTGGGTGTAAAGGCGATGCCTTGCTGGCGGGCGCGGCTGACCACCTGAATGGAGATGATGGAGTCACCGCCCAGTTCGAAGAAATTGTCGTTCAGGCCGACGCGTTCCAGTTTCAGCACGTCTTGCCAGATGGCCGCGATCTGCTGTTCCAGCGGGCTGTGCGGCGCCACGTAGGCTTTTTGCAGCAGGTTTGCATCAGGTTTCGGCAGGGCCTTGCGGTCCAGTTTGCCGTTGGGGCTCAGGGGCAGTTGGTCGAGGAAGATCAACTGGGCCGGCACCATGTAGTCGGGCAAGTGTTCGCTCAGGCGGTGTTTGATGTCGCTGCGCAATTCAGCGGCGTCACGGGCTTGAGTGGGCACGGCGTAGGCGACTAACTGCCCGTCAGCCGCGATCACCACCGCTTCGCGCACGCAGTCCAATTCCATCAGGCGGGTTTCGATTTCCCCCAGCTCAATGCGCAGGCCACGGATTTTTACCTGGTGGTCGATACGGCCACGGTATTCGATCACGCCGTCGGGCCGGTAGCTGGCCAGGTCGCCGGTGCGGTACAGGCGTTGGCCATCACCGAACGGGCTGGTCATGAAGCGTTCGGCGGTGAGGGCAGGGCGGCGGTGGTAACCGCGCGCCAGGCCTTCGCCGCCCAGATACAACTCGCCGATGACACCGGCCGGCACCGGTTGCAGCTCGGCATCGAGGATGTAGGTGGTGAGGTTGGCGATCGGCTGGCCAATCGGCACGCTGGCCTTGCCTTCCTCGCGGCAGGTCCAGTGGGTTACGTCGATGGCGGCTTCGGTGGGGCCGTAGAGGTTGAACAACCCGGCGTTCGGCAGTTTGGCGAACACCTGTTGTTGAGCGTCCACCGGCAGGGCTTCGCCGCTGCAGATGATGCGTGTCAGGCCGGTGCACTGGGCGACCTGTTCGTCCAGCAGGAACACCTGCAGCATCGACGGCACAAAGTGCAGGGTCGTGACCTGGTAACGCTGAATCAGGCTGATCAGGATGGCCGGGTCGCGATGATCGCCAGGCCCGGCAACGGCCAAACGGGCGCCTGTCATCAGCGGCCAGAAGAACTCCCACACTGACACGTCGAAGCTGAACGGGGTCTTTTGCAGCACCGTGTCGTCGGCGGTCAACCCATAGGCCTGTTGCATCCAGCACAGCCGGTTGGTCAGGGCCGAATGCCGGTTGCCGGCGCCTTTGGGCTTGCCGGTAGAACCTGAGGTGTAGATGACGTAGGCCAGGTTTTCACCGTCAACGGCGACCTCCGGGTTGGTGTCGGCATAAGCGCTGACGTCCAGTTGATCGAGGGTCAGCACCGGCAGCGCAGCCGGAATCGGCAACTGCGTGAGCAGATGCTGCTGGGTCAACAGCAGGCCAATGCCGCTGTCCTCGATCATGTAGCTGAGGCGGTCCTGCGGGTATTCCGGGTCCAGCGGCACATAGGCGCCGCCGGCCTTGAGCACGGCGAGCAGGCCGATGACCATCTCCAGGCTGCGCTCGGTGGCGATACCCACCAGTGCATCGGGGCCGACGCCCAGTTCCATAAGCTTGTGGGCGAGCTGGTTGGCGCGCTGGTTGAGCTGGTGATAGCTCAGCTGCTGGTCGCCGAACACCAGCGCCGTGGCATTGGGTGTGGCCGCCACTTGGGCTTCGATCAGTTGCTGGACGCTGTGGTGCAGCGGGTAGTGGGTGGTGGTGGCGTTCCATGCGCTGACCATCTGATGTTGCTCGGCGTGGTTGAGCATCGCCAAATCTGCAACTCGCTGTTGTGGGTCGCCAATCAGGCTGTGCAGCAGCTGTTGCCAATGCCGCCCAAGGCGCTCGACGGTGGTGGCGTTGAACAGGTCGGTGGCGTAGGTCAGGGTCGCGCTCAAGCCTTCGGCCGATTCGCTGGTGCTGAGGGTCAGGTCAAATTGCGAGGTGCTGCCTTCCCAGTCCAATCCCTCGACCTGCAACGCCGAAGGCAGTGACGGACGTTCGGTGGCGCTGGGTTTGTCGGCACTCTGGTGGTTGAACATCACCTGGAAGAGCGGGTTGTGGCTGAGGCTGCGTTCCGGTTGCAAGGCCTCCACCAGTTGTTCGAATGGCAGGTCCTGATGCGCCTGGGCATCCAATGCATGTTGCTTGACCTGTTGCAGCAGAGCCTCGACCCGCAGGTGCGAGCTGAACTCGGCTTTCATGACTTGGGTGTTCACGAAGAAGCCAATCAGCCCCTCGGTTTCGACCCGGTTGCGGTTAGCAATCGGCACACCGACGCGGATATCGTTTTGGCCGCTGTAGCGGTGCAACAGGGTCTGGAAAGACGCCAGCAACAGCATGAACGGCGTCACGCCAACGCGATGGGCAAAGGCGTGCACGGCATCGCCCAGGCCGGGCGCCAGGGTGATTGACAGGTGGGCACCTCGGTAGCTTTGCTCCGCCGGGCGCGGGCGATCCGTCGGCAACTCCAATACGCTGTGTTCACCGGCCAACTGGCCGGTCCAGTACGCCAGTTGATGTTCACGCTCGCCGGCTTGCATCCATTGCCGTTGCCAGGCGGCATAGTCGGCGTACTGGATGGGCAACGGTGCCAGTGCGTGAGGCTGTCCAGATTGGGCGGCGCCGTACAGGCTGATCAGTTCCTCCACCATCAACTGCACCGACCAGCCATCGGAAACGATGTGGTGCTGGGTCAGTACCAGTACATGTTCATCGTCCGCCAGACGCAGCAGCCTGACCCGCAGCAGCGGGCCGTTTTGCAGGTCGAACAGTTGCCGGGTTTCGTGCTCCACAAAGGCCTTGATCGTGGCGTCGTCCGGCGTGCCGTTCAGCGTCTCGACCACCAACGCCAGCGGTGCCTGGTCGGCGATGATTTGGCGGGGGTGTTCGTTGTCCACCACGAAGGTGGTGCGCAGTGCTTCGTGACGCGCGATCAGTTGATTGAACGCGTGCTCCAGCGCCGCGACATCCAGCGTGCCCTTGAGGCGCAGGGCGGCCGGCAGGTGGTACGCGGCGCTGTGCGGGTCCAATTGCCAGAGGAACCACTGGCGCTCCTGTGCGTAGGACAGGGGCAGCGATTGAGTGCGTTCGACGGGCACCAATGGCAGCTCATGCTGCCGCGCGCGACCGTCCAGGCCGGCGACGAAATCCCCCAGCACGCTGCGTTCGAACAGGCTGCGCAGGGCCACATCCAGCCCCAGGGCCTGACGCACCCTGGAGATGATCTGGGTCGCCAGCAACGAATGGCCGCCCAGTGCGAAGAAGTCATCCGTGAGGCCCACCTGCTCAAGGTTGAGCACGCTTTGCCAGATTCCGGCGACCTGGATTTCCAGGGCCGTTCGCGGCGCCACATAGTGGTTTTGCTGTTGGCTGGCATCCGGCTTGGGCAGCGCTTTACGGTCCAGCTTGCCGTTCGGGCTCAGGGGCAATACATCAAGGAACATCAGGAAGCCCGGGACCATATAGTCCGGCAGCACGGCTGCCAGCGCGGCTTTGATCGACTGGCGCAGCTCTGCGTGCGGCACGGCCGTGGCCTCGGGCACCACATAACCCACCAACTGCAAACCGCTGGCGGCCGGTTGGGCGAGGACGATGGCGTCTCGCACCATGTCGTGCTCCAGCAGTCGGGCTTCGATTTCGCCCAACTCGATCCGGAACCCGCGAATCTTCACCTGATGGTCGATCCGGCCGACGTACTCGATCACCCCGTCGGGGGTGTAGCGCGCAAGGTCGCCGGTGCGGTACAAGCGGCCGCCACTTTGGCTGAACGGGTCGGGCATGAAGCGCTCGGCCGTCAGGTCCGGGCGATTGAAATAACCCCGCGCCAGCAACTCGCCGCCGATCACCAGTTCGCCCACCACGCCAATCGGCGCCGGGGCACCGCTGTCGTCCAGCAGGTAGATGCTGCGTCCGGCCAGGACCTTGCCGATGGGCATGGTCAAGGGCGTGGGGCGTGCGCCGGTTACATAGTCGGTGCAATCAAGGGCCGTGACCGTCACCGTGGCTTCAGTCGGGCCGTAGGTGTTGAGTAATTTGACGTGGCCAAGGCCGGCCTGGCTCCACGCGGCGAGGCCTTCTGGCGGCATGGCTTCACCACCGGCGTGCACTTGCTTGAGGCGCCCGTAATCCCGTGGGCCAGCCGCGGCAAAATCCTTGGCCAGCAGGTTCCAGTAGGCCGTGGTGAGGTCGACCACGCTGATCTGGTGCTTGATCAGGGCGTGGTAGAAGGTCTCGGTGTCCCAGATTTCGGTGCCGCGCAGCACCACCGACGCGCCGCATATCAGGGCCGGGTACAGCTGCTCGACGAAACCGTCGAAGTTGAAGGTGGAAAACTGCAGGATGCGGTCGCCGCCATTGAGATTGAAGAACCCCAACGACACGTAGGCATGGCGAGTCAGCGAGGACTGGTTGATGCCCACGCCTTTTGGCCGGCCAGTGGAGCCGGAGGTGAACATCACATACGCAAGGTTATCGGCATGGGCGCGATTGACCAGGTTGCTGTCGTCCAGATCGACCCAGGCTTGGTTCTGGTCCAGGCACAGGTGCGCCACCTCGGCAGGAATCGTCAGGCGTTCGCGCAAGTGGCTCTGGGTCAGCATCAGTTGCGTGCCGCTGTCTTCGATCATGCACAGCAACCGATCCTGCGGGTATTCAGGGTCCAGGGGCACGTAGGCGCCACCGGCCTTGAGCACCGCCAGTAAGCCGATGATCATGTCCAGACCGCGCTCCACGGCAATCCCCACCAGCACGTCGGGCCCGACGCCCAGGCTCACCAGATGGCGAGCCAGGCGATTGGCCTGGGCGTTGAGTTCGGCGTAACTCAACTGGCGGTCTTCGAAGAGCAAGGCCGGGGCTGATGGTTGCTTCGCCACCTGGGCTTCAAACAGTTGATGGACCCGTTGTTCACTTGGGTAATCAAGGGTGGCACTGCTCCAGTCATGGAGCATCAGGTGCCGTTCTTCATGCCCAAGCATGTCCAGTTCACCCAGGCGTTGCTGCGGGTTACGGACGATGGACTGCAACAGGGTTTGCCAATGCCCGGCCAGGCGCTGGACGGTTGAAGCTTCAAACAGGTCGATCGCATAGGTGAGGGTGGCCAGCAGATCGTCGGCGGACTCGGCGGTGTCCAGCGAGAGGTCAAACTGGGTGCTGGGTAGCGTGCCTTCCAAGACTTCAAGGCTCAGGCCGGGCAGGCTGACGCTGTTTTGCGGCTGCACGCCGGCATGGTTGTACATCACCTGGAACAGCGGGCTGTGGCTGAGGCTGCGCTCCGGTTGCAGGGCTTCCACCAGTTGCTCGAAGGGCAGGTCCTGGTGAGCCTGGGCTTGCAAGGCGTGGTGTTTGACCTGTTGCAGCACGTCGACAAACCGCGCCTGGCCGTTGAGCTCTGCGCGCAGCACCTGGGTGTTGACGAAAAAACCGATCAGACCTTCGGTTTCCACGCGGTTGCGGTTGGCAATCGGCACACCGACACGGATGTCGGTTTGCCCGCTGTAGCGGTGCAACAGGGTTTGGAACGAGGCCAGCAACAGCATGAACAACGTCACGCCTTGCTGCTGGGCCAATTGCTTGAGCGACTGATTCAGCTCGTGGCCCAGCGCCAGTTCCAATTGGGCGCCGCGGTAGCTTTGCTCCGACGGCCGGGTGTGGTCGGCGGGCAGTTCCAATACCGTCTGCTCGCCACCTAACTGCTCGGTCCAGTAGGCCAGTTGGCGCTCGCGCTCTCCGGCCTCCATCCACTGGCGCTGCCACACGCCATAGTCGGCGTACTGGACGGGCAGGTCAGGCAGGCTGACCGGTTGCTGCTGGCTGAAACCGGCGTACAGGGCAATCAGCTCCTGGATCATCACGTTGATCGACCAGCCATCGGAGACAATATGGTGCTGGGTGAGGATCAGGACGTGATCGTCATCCGCCAGTTTCAGCAGTTTGACCCGCAGCAGCGGGCCATGCTGCAAGTCGAACAGCTGCTGGATTTCGTGTTCAACACACGCCTGGATCGCCTGCTCGTCTGCGCCCAGCCGTGACTCGACGGTGATCGCCAGCGGAGCGTGGGCGGCGATCTGTTGGACGGTACGCTCGCCGTCCTGGGTGAACGAGGTGCGCAGGCTTTCATGGCGCTCGATCAGGTGCTCAAAGCTGTGCTGCAGTGCCTGGGTGTCCAGATGGCCGCGCAGGCGCAGGGCCGCCGGGATGTGATACGCGGTGCTTTGAGGGTCCAGTTGCCAGAGGAACCACTGGCGTTCCTGGGCGTAAGACAGGCGCAGCGGCTGGTCGCGTGCGACCCGGACCAAGGGCGGCTCGTGGCGGACCGGTTCTTGGGCCAAGGTGGCGACGAACGCCTGCAAGGTGCTGCACTCGAACAGGCTGCGCAGGGGCACATCGGTGTTCAGGGCATGACGCACACGGGAGACGACCTGGGTAGCCAACAGTGAATGACCGCCCAGCTCAAAGAAGTCATCGTGCAGGCCGACGGTTTCACGCTTGAGCACGTCTTGCCAGATGACAGCGATCTGCTGCTCCAGTGGGCTCTGCGGCGCCACGTAGGCTTTTTGCAGCAGGTTTGCATCGGGTTTCGGCAGAGCCTTGCGGTCCAGTTTGCCGTTGGGGCTCAGGGGCAGTTGGTCGAGGAAGATCAACTGGGCCGGCACCATGTAGTCGGGCAAGTGTTCGCTCAGGCGGTGTTTGATGTCGCTGCGCAATTCAGCGGCGTCACGGGCTTGAGCGGGCACGGCGTAGGCGACTAACTGCCCGTCAGCCGCGATCACCACCGCTTCGCGCACGCAGTCCAATTCCATCAGGCGGGTTTCGATTTCCCCCAGCTCAATGCGCAGGCCACGGATTTTTACCTGGTGGTCGATACGGCCACGGTATTCGATCACGCCGTCGGGCCGGTAGCTGGCCAGGTCGCCGGTGCGGTAGAGGCGTTGGCCATCACCGAACGGGCTGGTCATGAAGCGCTCGGCGGTGAGGGCAGGGCGGCGGTGGTAACCCCGGGCCAGGCCTTCGCCGCCCAGGTACAACTCGCCGATGACGCCGGCGGGCACCGGTTGCAGTTCGGCATCGAGGATGTAGGTGGTGAGGTTGGCGATCGGCTGGCCAATCGGCACGCTGGCCTTGCCTTCTTCGCGGCAGGTCCAGTGGGTTACGTCGATGGCGGCTTCGGTGGGGCCGTAGAGGTTGAACAACCCGGCGTTCGGCAGCTTGGCGAACACCTGTTGTTGGGCGTCCACCGGCAAGGCTTCGCCGCTGCAGATGATGCGTGTCAGGCCGGTGCACTGGGCGACCTGTTCGTCCAGCAGGAACACCTGCAGCATCGACGGCACGAAGTGCAGGGTCGTGACCTGGTAACGCTGAATCAGGCTGATCAGGATGGCCGGGTCGCGATGATCGCCAGGCCCGGCAACGGCCAAACGGGCGCCTGTCATCAGCGGCCAGAAGAACTCCCACACTGACACGTCGAAGCTGAACGGGGTCTTTTGCAGCACCGTGTCGTCGGCGGTCAACCCATAGGCCTGTTGCATCCAGCACAGCCGGTTGGTCAGGGCCGAATGCCGGTTGCCGGCGCCTTTGGGCTTGCCGGTAGAACCTGAGGTGTAGATGACGTAGGCCAGGTTTTCACCGTCAACGGCGACCTCCGGGTTGGTGTCGGCATAAGCGCTGACGTCCAGTTGATCGAGGGTCAGCACCGGCAGCGCAGCCGGAATCGGCAACTGCGTGAGCAGATGCTGCTGGGTCAACAGCAGGCCAATGCCGCTGTCCTCGATCATGTAGCTGAGGCGGTCCTGCGGGTATTCCGGGTCCAGCGGCACATAGGCGCCGCCGGCCTTGAGCACGGCGAGCAGGCCGATGACCATCTCCAGGCTGCGCTCGGTGGCGATACCCACCAGTGCATCGGGGCCGACGCCCAGTTCCATAAGCTTGTGGGCGAGCTGGTTGGCGCGCTGGTTGAGCTGGTGATAGCTCAGCTGCTGGTCGCCGAACACCAGCGCCGTGGCATTGGGTGTGGCCGCCACTTGGGCTTCGATCAGTTGCTGGACGCTGTAGTGCAGCGGGTAGTGGGTGGCGGTGGCGTTCCATGCGCTGACCATCTGATGTTGCTCGGCGTGGTCGAGCATCGGCAGTTCGGCCAGTCGCCGCTGCGGCCCGTCAACGAGGCTTTGCAGCAAGCGCAGCCAGTGCTGTCCCAGGCGTTCAATCGTCGCCGCGCCGAACAGTGCCGTGCTGTACTCGATGCTCGCCGTGATCTGTTGTGGCGTGTAGTCCACGTCCATCGACAGGTCGAACTTGGCCTCATGTTGCGCCACCGGCAGGAACGCCAGGCTCAGCTCACCCAGCGTCAGAGCGGCCGGTTGATCCTGGCTCACCCGCCAGTTGAACAGGGTCTGGAACAACGGGTTGGCCTGGGTGCTGCGTTGCAGCTGCAAGCGCTCGATGATCAGTTCAATCGGGTAGTCGGCATGTTCCATCGCCGCCCGCGATTGCTGGCGCAGCGCTTGGAGAAACTCGCCTGTGGTCAGGTCGTCGGTGAGTTGCGTGCGATAGATCTGGCTGCTGACGAAGAACCCCACCAGGTCCTGGGTCTCGCTCTGATTACGGCTGGCATTCGGCACGCCAACGGTGAAATCCTGCTGGCCGCTGTAGCGACTGAGCAGCAGTTGCCAGGTGCCCAGCAGCACGATAAACGGCGTCAGGTCCTGTTGCTGGCAGAAGCTGTGCAACTGTTGGCTCAGGGCTGTGGGCACTGACAGTTGAAGATTGCCGGCACGGTGTTGTTGTTCGGCATTGCGGGGGAACTCGGTAGGCAGGTCCAGCGTGGGAATCTCTCGTCCCAGGTAACCGGCCCAATAGTCGGCGGCCCGCTGTTGTTCGGGTGTGTTCGGGTACTCCTCGCGCTGCCAGCGGGCGTAGTCCGCGTACTGGATCGCAGGTCGCGCCAGCGGCGTGGTATCGCCCTGGCAGGCGCGTTGGTAAGCCTGGATCAGGTCGTGCATCAGGATCGGGTTGGACCAGGCGTCCGAGACGATGTGGTGCATGTTCAACAGCAGGATATGCTCGTCGCGCTCAAGGGTGATCAGGGTGGCGCGAATCAGCGGGGCTTGCCCCAGGTCAAACGGTGCACCGGCCTCGGCGGCCAGCCGCTCAGTCACGGCGGTGCTACGGGCGTGCGGTGCCAGGCCTGAGAGGTCCTCTTCGCGCACGTGGATGCGGGCTTGCGGGTCAAGCACTTGCCGGGGTTCATCATCGACGGTTTGGAACGCGGTTTTCAGCACGTCGTGCCGGTCGATGATCTGCTGCAAGGCCGCGGCGAGCGCCGATGTATCCAGCGGGCCGCGCAGGTGCAGCGCGTTAGGCAGGTTGTAGGCGCTGCTGTCGGGCGAGAGTTGTTGCAGGAACCACAGGCGTTGTTGGGCGAAGGACAGGGGAGTGGGGCCGCGATGGGTGGAAGCCTTGATGGAATGCTCTGAACCGACGTCGTCGGCCATCAACAAAGCCAGCAAGTCGTCGTCGGGGAGTTGATTCAGTGGGTTCATGTTTGGTCTCGTCGCCATCGGCTGCGTAAATATGCGTTGTCAGAAAGACGAAGCGTGGCCGACGAGATTTAGGTGTGACGTGGGACTTGGCAGGCAGCGGCGAGCGGCAGGGCGCTCGCCGGAGGGGGAGGTCAGGCGAAGGCTTTTTCGGTAATGACGCGCCCGGCTTCCATGCGCACCAGTTGGTCGGCGATATCGAAGTAACGATCATCGTGGGAGATCACGATGATGGTCTTGCCCAGGCGCTTGAGGTCCGGCAGCAGCTCTGTGTAGAAAACGCGGCGGAAGGTCGGGTCCTGGTCGGCGGCCCACTCGTCGAAGACCAGCACTGGACGCTCGTCGAGCCAGGCGTTGATCAGCGCCAGGCGCTTGCGCTGCCCGGTGGAGAGGTCGGTGGTGGTGAAAGCGCCATCGCGGATGCTGACCTTGTGCGCGATTTCCATGCGCTCCAGGTATTGGTTGGCGTCGTCCGGCAGGGCTTTATCGCTTTGCACCAGTTCGTCGAACAGGTAGTAGTCGGCAAAAATGGTGGTGAACATCTGCCGGTAATCATCCAGGCCGAGGGCGTCCACCGTTGTGCCGTTGAGGCGGATCTCACCTTGCTGCGGGGTGTACAGGCCCAGCAGCAGTTTGATCAGGGTGGTCTTGCCGCAGCCGTTTTCGCCGACGATAAACAGGATTTCCCCAGGCTCGATGGTCAGGTTCACCGGGCCCAGCTTGAAGGGCGCGCTGCCTTCCACGGGCGGAAACGCGTATTGCACGTCGCGCAATTCCAGATGCTTCATGGTCGGCGTGCGGCTCTCATCGGCGTCAAGCAGCAAGTGCGGTTCCGGCGACGAGAAGCGTTCGGACAGGTCGGCAATGCGTCGAAAGGCGATCTGCGCGCGGCTGATGATCGGCAGGTTGGCGATCAGGTTTTCCAGCGGGCCTTTCATGTAGAGCAGCACCAGTACAAAGCCGCTCATCATGGCCGGGTTGTTGCTGGGCCAGAACGATTGCAGGGTCAGTGCCAGGCCGATGACCACAAAGAACAGCATCGAACCCAGGCTCTTGGCGATCACGAAAATATTGATCGAGCGCACGTGGGTGTCGCAGATGTGGTCGGCGGTGGCCTGGATGTTGCGGGTCAGCATGGCGTGACGGCGCTTGCGATGGATCCGCAGTTCCTTGGCGCCTTCGGCGATGGCCGAGTAATGCTTTTGCAGGTTGTCTTCCGCTTCCCGCGCGGCGTAGAAGCCCTTGATGCCTTTGCTTTGCGCGATGAACTGGATCGCCGAGCCGATGCCGATGGCCAGCAGGGTCATGATGAAGATCGGCAGCGAGAGGCTCGCCAGGTAGCCCAGGCAGCCGAGGATAACGGTGATGGAAATGGCCAGCGGAGCGAAGGCGAAGGCGAAGTCGCTGATGGTGTCGACGTCGTGGGTCAGTACCGGAATAAGGCGGTGGCTGCGGTACCGTTCGATCTGTTCGATTGGCGCTGATAGCACCTTGGCGCCGAGGTCCTTGCGCAGCCTGGCGATGACTTTTTGGCCCACTAAGTTGCTGCCGATGTCGGCGGCAATGCTGCTGAGCAGGGCGAGCAGGCACAGCCCGGCAAAGGCCAGGACCACTGCGGTGGTGAGGCCGGACTCGCTGTGCAGGCCCTGGTTAACCGTGGCAAGCAGAGCCGTGACGCTCACCCCTCCAAGGATGCCGAACAGAATCGACAGAATGACGGTGTAGCGATAGGGCTTGAGCAGGCTCAAGAGTTCGCTGAGGGCGCTACGCGGTTTTGCAGTCATGAAACTACCTCGGTCGCGACGTGGCTACGTGCTAAGGGCGAGTGGAGGCCCGGCGATCCATTTGATCGCTCACGGGCTTTTGTAGAAGACGTTTCGACTACGGCGCGATTTAGCCTCATTGCGTTGGGCGCGGGCCCTAAATTTGTCCGCCAGCCCCACGTTATAGATTGGATGCGGCCATGTTTCATGGCCGGCACCCGTAGGCCGGTGCGCCGTTCCCTTCCCATGGACGCTTTCATTTCTATGAGCAGGCGTGCTCGACCCTCAATGCCCCTGGCGGTTGAGGGTTGAGCGCGTTTAGAGGGGTGGTAAAAAAAAGCAGGTAAATGAGTCTGGTTTTCATTACCTGAACCGTCTTATTAACCAGAGGCGCTCAAAGACGCCACTAATTTCTGCCAAACACACGCCTCATTGTTCAAGGATTGCTGTCGATGCCTTATCTCCTTTGGTTGTCTACGCCCAAGCATTACGCGCTGAAGAAATTGCCGCAGACCGTGCGTCTGATGATGTTGGGCGCCGCGCTGGCTGTGCCGGCTGCCGCCACATTGATGCCGAGCGTCGCACTTGCCCAGAGCGAAGCCGGCAAGGTTGCCTTCGCGATTCCGGCCGGGAAATTATCGGATGCGCTGATGGCATTCGGCTCGGCGGCCGGTGTCTCGATTTCCTACGATCCAGCGATCGCCAGCCAGCGCTCCACTCCAGGGTTGAAAGGGCAGTTTGGCGTGGATGAAGGCCTGTCTCGACTGTTGTCGGGCAGTGGCTTGCAGGCCAGTCGCGAAGCCAGCGGCAGCTATATCGTGATGGCGCCATCCAGCGGTTCGGCGCTGAACCTGGGCGCGACCACGATCAGTGCCGAGGGTCTTGGGGAGACGACTGAAAACACCGGTTCGTACACCACGGGGGCGACCAGCACCGCCACCAAGCTTCCCTTGTCCCTGCGCGAAACGCCGCAGTCGGTGAGCGTGATTACCCGTCAACTGATGGACGACCAGCATCTTTCGACGCTTAACGAAGTGATGGCGTTCACGCCGGGTATCAGCATCAACCACCGCGACAGTGAGCGTTACACGTTTTACTCCCGTGGCTTTGCGATCCAGAACTTCCAGTACGACGGCATCCCGTCCCAGGTGGCCAACGAGTCCCAGCAATACGTAGGCGCAATCTCGGACATGGCCATCTATGACCGTGTCGAAGTGGTGCGCGGCGCGACCGGCCTGATGAGCGGTGCGGGCACTCCGTCGGCCACCATCAACCTGGTGCGTAAGCGTCCGACCAAGGACTTCCAGGCCTACGTTTCCGGAGAAGCGGGGGCGTGGGACCGTTACCGCTCCGAAGTTGACGTCTCGGGTCCGCTGACAGAAACCGGCAATGTGCGTGGACGTTTCGTCGCGGCTTATCAGAAGCAAAATTCGTTCATTGACTGGTACAGCCAGGAAAAGCGCGTGATGTACGGCGCGTTGGATATCGATCTGAACGACAGCACTACGCTGCGCACTAGCCTCGACTACCAGAACAACGACGCCGAAGGCACCAGCTACGGGCATATCCCGCTGTTCTTCAGCAATGGCAAGCAAACCAATTTCTCCCGTTCATTCAACCCGGCCTCGCGTTCGAGTTACATGGACAACACCAGCTATAACTTCACCGCCATGCTTGATCACAAGCTGGACAATGACTGGAGCCTGAAGACTGCCTACAGCCATCAATACTCCTACCGTAAAGGCCAGGGCGCATCGGCAAGTGGCGGCTACCCTGACCCTGTGACCGGTGAAGGTACGGGCGTATTTATTTACCGCCTGGACAGCTACCAGACCCAGGATACGCTCGATACCTATGCGTCCGGCCCGTTCAACCTGGGCGGTCGCGAGCATGAGTTGGTGGTGGGTGCCAGTGCATCGCGCACTCACCTGAACTTCCCTAACTACGCCAGCCACAATGATGACGGCGACTACGGTTCGGCGAATATTTTCAACTGGGACGGCCGTGAGTACGGCAATCGTGAGTATCAAAAGGATGGCGGTACCGTCACGACCTTGCAGCAGACCGGCATGTACGGCGCCCTGCGTTTGAAACCGTTCGATCCGCTGACCATCATTCTGGGTACCCGGCTCAGCTGGTGGAATCAGGATGACGAGGTCAAGAACTATCTCGATGGCACCAAGACGACCGACAAGACCAAAAAGACCGGCGTTGTCACGCCGTATGCCGGTATCGTCTATGAGCTGAACGACACCTATTCGGCGTACGCCAGCTACACCAGCATCTTCTTGCCGCAGACGTTCTACAAAACAGCGTCGGGCACTTCGCTGGCGCCGCTTGAAGGCGACAACTACGAGATCGGTCTCAAAGGTGAGTTCTTCGACGGCGCGCTGAACGCGAGCGTTGCGGTATTTGAGATTAATCAGAAGAACACGCCGGAACAGTCGGGCACGGATTCTTCGGGCCGCGCTGTGTACAAGGCCATCAGTGGTACCAACACCCGTGGCGTCGAGACCGAGATCTCGGGTGAAGTGGTCAGTGGCTGGAACGTGTTTGGTGGTTATACCTACCGCGAGTCCCATGACAAGGACGGGGGGCGGGTGCAGACCAACCAGCCGATCAACCAGTTCAAGTTCGGCACTACTTATCGCCTGCCGGGTGAGTGGAACAAGTTGACTGTCGGTGGCAACGTGACCTGGCAAAGCGAGATGTACGCTGCGTCGCAAATCAACTACTCCGGCCCTTACTACAAGGCAACGCAGGATCCGTTCGCCGTGGTTGGCTTGTTGGCCAAATACCAAGTGGATGACCACCTGAGTGTGGGGCTGAACGTCAACAACCTGTTTGACCAGAAGTACTACGACGGCATGGGCACGTTCAATTCGGGCTCCTACGGCGAACCTCGCAACGCAATGATCAACGCCAAGTACGCGTTCTGATCCACCGGGAGCCGGCACGTGTGCCGGCGCCCTCCAGACATAAAAAAACCGCCTGGCTCATGCCAGGCGGTTTTTTTTTGCCGGTTTCAGTGTGCGTAATCAGAGATCACGCACAACCCTGAAGCCGATCCAGTCGCCCCGCGTCTGCGGGTAGATAGTGTTGCGGTTGCCCGAGCGCGAAAATACCGGTGCTTCACCCCAGTCATTGCCGCGAATCTGATAGGACTCGCAGTTAGGTTCTACCCAGGCACTGCCGTCGGCAGGGGCGCCGATGTAGTTGGTATGTTCGCAGTCGGCGACGCGCTCGTAGACGTTGCCGTGCATGTCGTACATGCCGAACGCGTTGGGCGGGTAGCTGCCCACTGGCGACGAGTAGCTGTAGCCGTCCGCAGGCCCGTAGGTGTTGGCGTGTTCGGCGATGCTGTAGCCCTTGCCTTCATCGAAGGGGAATGGGAAAGGCCCGGTGGAGCCGGCACGGGCGGCGTATTCGCGCTGGGCTTCGCTGACCATTTGGTAGTGTTGGCCGGTCTTTTTCGACAGCCAGGCGACGTAGGCCTTGATGTCGTCCATGTCCATGCACACCGCCGGCTGACGCGGGCCTTGTGGATAGCGCGGCTTGCTGGCGATGCATTCGCGGCCGGGGCGGGTGTCGCCATTGGCGATCTTCACGCCGGTCTGGCGCACATAGCTGTCCCATTCACCGGCAGTGATGTGGAAGCGGCTCATGGCGAACGGTTTGGCGAAGGTCACGTCATGCATCGGGCCTTCATCCGGCTCGCGACCGACCTCGTCCTCAGGCGTCCCCATGGTGAAGGTGCCGGCGGGCAGCACGACCATTTCCGGGCAGTCCTTACAGTCCTTGAACACCTTGCCCGGCTGTGGCGCGGCGGCCTGGGCCACGCCTGGCAGCAGGGCGCTGCACAGGGCGGTGAGCGCCAGGGTGGTCAAGGGTTTGAGTCGGAATGGAATCATGTGGGCATCTCGTTCAAAGGGAAAAGTGAGCGTCACACCCGCTGGCGCAGCAGGGTCATGAACCGCTGGATTTCGTCGGCGTTATTGAGCAGGCCAGGCGAGGTGCGAATCACGGGGCCGACATCACGGTCCACCGAATCGATCACCACACGGTGTTTCATCATGTGGGCCACCACTGCTTCACTGTCCTGGCCCTTGATTCGGAAGAAGGTGAAGCCGGCGGACAGCGCGGGGTTGCGCGGGGTGACCAGCTCGACCTGTGGCTGCGCCAGCAATTGGTCTTTCAGCTCGGTATTCAGTCCATGGATGCGTGTCTGCACCTGGGCCTTGCCCAACTGCAAGTGCAGCTTGAAGGCTTCATCTGCGGCCCAGCGATGCTCGAAGGCGTGGTAGCCGCCAGGCGTCATGCTGGTGGCGAAGTCCTTGTCCTCGGAGAAGGTCGGCACCATCGGCGTGACGTATTTGTTCTCGGGGTCGCGGGCGCACACCAGACCGGTGCCGCGCGGGCCGAACATCCATTTATGGGTGCCGGCGATGAAGAAGTCGCAGTGCATGTCGGGGAAATCGAGGTTTTCCACGCCGAAGCCGTGCACGCCATCCACCACGTAGAGGATGCGGTCTTGCTCATCGCGGTTGCGGTTGTGCTCGTCCACCAGCTTGCCGATCTCGCCGATGGGCAGCTTCACGCCGCTGCCGGACTGCACCCAGGTCATGCCCAACACACGGGTGTTGGGGCGGATGTTGCGCTGGATATTGCCCAGTACTTCATCGACAGAGACTTGGTTGGCGTTGTCGAACAGTGTGATCCGGCGTACCTGTGTGGCTTGCTTGAGCACACGAAAGTCCAGCACGTTCTGGGTGGCGTAGTGCTCGTGAACCGTGGTCAGGATTTCCTGATCGGGCCGTACCTTGATCCCGCCATAGATCATCGCCAGCCCTTCGGAGGTGCTGCCGGTCAAGGCGATCTGCGGGGGAGAGGCCTTCAGGTAGCGGCCGGCCCATTCGCGCACCTGGCCTTCACGCTTCCAGGTTTCCTGCAAGTCCCAGTCCATGGCCAGCCCTGGGTTGCGGTCGATCTGTGCGCGGTAACGCTCAATGGCTTCGCGTACCGGTTTGGGATGCGAGGTCACCAGGAAGTTGGAGAAGTGCAGGTAGTCCGGGTCTTGGTTGAACAGTCGCTTGAACCCGGTCCATGGGTCTTGTGTTACGGCTGCTTGCGCCTGAGGCAGGATGGCAGCGCCCAGCGGCAGGCTGGCGGCAAGTACCCCAGCCTGCTTGAGAAACGTACGGCGGTCGGTCATGGACTGGCTTCTAGAGGGTTAACGGTTGGCCAATGGTTTGGCGGCTTTTTGCACTTGGTCCCAGACCCGTAGGAAGTTGCCTCCCCACAGCTTGGCGATGTCGGCTTCGGAGTAGCCGCGCTGGATCAGCTCGGCGGTGACGTTGCGGATTTCGCCGACGTTGTTCCAGCCGTCGATGCCACCCCCGTCGTTGAAGTCTGAAGACAGGCCGACGTGGTCGATGCCGATCTTGCGCACGGTGTAGTCGATCGCGTTGCCCAGGTCTTTGAGGGTGGCCTTGGGTTCCTCGTCGAGGATGCCGTACAGCGCGCTGGCGTACTCGCCGAACCGCTGCTCGGGCCAGGCAGCGATGATGGGATCGCCTGGCATCAGGGCCATGGCCAGGTTCGGCAGGGGCGGCAGGTCAAAACGGGCGCGCAGCGTGTTGAGCTTGTCCTGGGTTGGTTGGCTCAGCGGGCGCAGGTAGGCCGAGAAGGCCACGATCTGCACCACGCCGCCACTGTGCTTGATCAGCTGTAATTCCTTGTCGCTGAGGTTGCGCGGGATATCCACCGCCGCACGCGGCGCCGAGTGGGACGCCACCATTGGTGTGCGGCTCAGCTGCGCCACCTGTTCCAGGGCCTTGGTCGACATCTGCGACACATCGATGATCACACCCAGGTCATTGAGACGGTGCACGGCTTGTTTGCCGATGTCGGACAGCCCGTCGAGCGCATCCACCGAATCATTGAAGAACGGCAGCGGGCGCGATGAGTCCGACCAGGCGTTATTGCCCACATAGCTGAAGCCGAACATGCGCATGCCGCGCGCGGCCCACAGGTCCAACTGGTTCAGATCGTTGCCCAGCGGGTAGGCGTTGAGCATGCTCATAAAGATCGCGAACTTGCCCTCGCCATGCAGGCGCCGGAAGTCGTCCGGGGTGTAGGCGATGGCGACCTGATTGGGGAAGTCGCGCACCATGGCGCTGATGATCTTGTAGCGCACTTCCTGTTCATGGCGTGCCGCTTCGACAAACCCTTCGGTGGGCTTGTGCGGTGCGTTCGGGCCGTTCCAGATTTCCGGCCAGCCGAAGATGGTCAGGGCGGCGCCGGACAAGCGGCCCCGACTGGCCTTGACCAGGTCAAATTGATCGCTGCCGTCCTTGTCCGCTTCTTTGCCTGCGGTGCCGAAATCCACCGGCACAGTGATATGGCTGTCGAACGACAACAACCGATCCTGCATCTCGTTGGCCTGCTTGATCACCTCCAGCGAGTAGCCGGCGTTGCCCCTGAACCAGTGATCCCAGACCAGCAAGCCAGCGCCGACGGCCAGGGCCAGCGGCAGGCCGATATACAGCGCCTTTTTCGAACGTGATTTTGTCATTGCCATCTCAGTCAGTTGAGGCCTTTGCTATCTGGGAAGAACGAGCGATGAGCGGGGAAATTTAGGCGGGCGAGACGGCGGCGGTAAATTTCCCCTGCCAGCAAACGTTCTAGCTCTGATCAAGCCGTTTCCTAAGGTAAACAATGACCATCTCTCGACGTGGGTTCATCGCAGGCCTCGCGCTCACCGGCGCCGCTGTGCCGGCAGCTTTCTATGCCCATCGCGAGTGGACGCGTGAAGAATTCCCCATCACCCCCGGCGAAGCCACGGTCGATCTGGCCGACACCGCCGGCCAGCAACTGGCCAATACCTTGCGTGGCGTCTGGAGCCTGCGCCTGGAAGGCCGCGACGCTGGCCTCAAGGGCCTGCCGCTGCAAGGCTTGGAACTGCTGCTCGACATCGCCCCCCGTGGCCGAGGCCTGCGCGGCTACCTGGACACCGCCGCCAACCTGCGTGCCGAAGGCGAACCGCGTTACCGGGTATTGGGCGATTTGCTGACGGGCGAGGGCGCGTTGCTCTACTGGCGCTTGATCGACCGCGACTCGGCCGATGGCAGGCCCGCCTATGAATTCAAGATGACCCTTGATGAAGTCTGGGCCGACTTCGGCAACGCCGGCAGCGGCACCCTCAGCGGGCAGATCCTCGACTTGAATCGCCCCCTGGCCCTGACCGAACGCGACAACCGCTTTATCGCCCACAAACAGCTGTTTCCTGAAGCCCGCGAGCGCATCGGTCACAACCCGACCTTGCTCGCCTGGCTGATCGCCCCCGAACACCGCCTGTTCCACCAGCTGTGGCACGCCACTCGCGACCAATGGCACAAACTCTCCGAAGAAAAACGCGATGCCCTGCGCGGCATCGGCTGGCAACCCGGCCCACGGGGCCAGGAGCGCGACGCCCGTGGCAAGCGCAAAGATCGCAACGGCTCGGGCATCGATTTCTTCTTTATGCATCGGCACATGCTCGGCACTGCACGCGCCATGCAGGACTTACCCTCTTGGCCGGCCTTCCCCGAACCGCAACCGGCGCTGGAGCGTGATCGCCTGGGCTTTGTGCGCTACTTCGACAACCACGATGGCTTCGCCTTGCCGCCCACCTGGTTGGCCCCCGACGACAGCGAATACACCCAGTGGGTCAGCGACATCAAGTCGCAAGAGACGTACCACAGCAACTTCCAGGTCTGGGAGTCCCAATACCGCGACCCGCGTTACCTGGCCAAATACACCTTGGGCCAACTGGGTTCCGAGATGGAACTGGGCCTGCACGACTGGCTGCACATGCGCTGGGCCTCCGTGCCCCGCGATCCCTCCAACGGCGCGCCAGTGCCCTTTGCCCGCGACCCGGCAGACTTTGCCGCGCGGTGGTACGCCGCCGAAAACGACTTCCTTGGCGACCCGTTTTCCTCCCACGTAAACCCGGTGTTCTGGCACTTCCACGGCTGGATCGACGACCGCATCGAAGACTGGTTCCGCGCCCATGAACGCTTCAATCCAGGCGAAGTCAGGCGGCTGGAGGTCAACGGCGTAGCCTGGTTCGCCCCGGGCCGCTGGGTCGAAGTCGGCGACCCGTGGCTCGGCCCGGACACCCACGGCTGCAGCACCACGCCGGGGTTGCAAATGGGCAAGTCGATGGAAATGGACCCGGAGACCATGAAGCTCGCGTTGCGTATTACCTTTGGTGCCGACGACGATGCGCTCACAGGGTTGTTCAAGCGCGTGCCGAAGCGGCCGTGGTATGCGCGGCATTTGAAGGTCAAGGCGCGGGAAGCGTGACCGCTTGTCGATGAAACTACGATTTTTACGATGTAAAACGGTAGCTGCGGGGTATTAATCTGCGGTTTTCGTTTTCAGGTAAGCGCAAAAGCCTGATGGTTAAGCGTCCTGTCTTACCTCTCTGAGAGATTGATCTACCCATCGACTTTCCTTTTTCCACTGCGCTTGTAGGTTTGAAGATTTTGAGTGGGAGAAAAAACCACACTTTTATTTTTTTCATCTTTCTTCCCGCCAAGAGCCTCATCTTTTCCCACACTTTTAGGAAAAAACTGACGGTGTCCTGAGCGCTGTGCGACAGACGTAGGAATACCCTTCGCAATCCTGGGATTTTTGTAACCTTTCCGCTTTTCCTTAACCGATTCAGCCTCGGCAAGCTGCGTGCTCTTTCCATATGAGTACCAGTGAGGGTGAAAAGGATGTCAGCCGTTTTACGACCCGCGTTACTTGGCGTGGCGCTGCTCTGCGGTCCACTTCTTGCCGCGGCGCAAACCTTACCGGGCGACAGAGAGCTGGCCCGCGAAAGACAACAGCAAGTGCTGGAAGAGCAGCGTCGACGTCTGGATGAACTGCAAAACCTTCCTGGAAAAGCCGCAGTACGCAAAGCACCTGCTCTGGTTGAAGACGGCCAGTGCGTGACCCTCACGCGCATCACCGTTGAAGGTGCCACCTTGCTCTCCGAGGCAAAGCGCGAGGCCTTGCTTGCTCCCTGGTCGGGGCGCTGCCTTGGCGTTCCTCAGCTAAACGAGGTGCTCAAAAGCCTCACCGACCATTACCTACGCCGTGGCTACGTCACCACCCGGGCGTACCTGCCGCAGCAAGACCTGAAAAACGGCGAGCTTAAAATCATCGTGGTGGAAGGGCGCCTCGAAGGCCTCGACAGCTCATCACTGGCCAGTCCCGCCGAGTCAGCCATGACCTTTCCTGGCAGCGTCGGTGACGTGCTGGATCTACGCGAGTTGGAGCAATGGGTCGATCAGCTGGGACGCTTGCCCTCGCGCCAGCCGCAGCTTGAGTTGATGCCGGGCCAAGCGGTGGGCGGTAGCCGTGTCGCACTCAAGGGCGAACGCTTCAAGCCCTGGCGCGTCTCGGCTAACCGCAACAACCATGGAGACGAAAGCACCGGCCGCCAGCAGGCCGGTCTTGGCCTTGAATGGGACAGCCCTTTGGGGCTGGCGGACCAACTGAGCCTGCGCGCCAACCGTGACACGGTCAGCGACCATTGGCGACATTCCGAAAGCCAAAGCCTGTTCTACAGCTTGCCGTATGGCTGGTGGACCTTCAATTTCAGCCACAGCCAAAGCTATTACCGCACCCGAAATGACGCGTCCGGCTTTGCCTTCGCGTTGTCCGGCGACACCTCCACCCAGCAACTTCGCGCCGAACGCGTGCTACACCGCGACAACCTCGGCAAGACCGCGCTCAACATCGGCCTGAGCCACCTGCGTACACGTAACTACCTGGAAGACGCGTTGTTGCGCACGTCCAGCCATCGCATCACTGAGCGCCAGTTGGGGGTCAACCATGGGCGTCGCATCGGCAATGCGTTTTTCAACCTTGATGCCGGTTGGCAGCAAGGCATCGGCGCGTTGGACGCCCAGCGCGACCTCTCCACACGCTCCGGCGCCCCCACCTCCCGCTATCAGAAATACAGCCTGACCCTCAGTTACCTGCAGTCCTTTCGCTGGCTGGACCAACACTGGAGCGTCGACAGCCTGGCCACCGGCCAACGTGCCGAAGACGAACTCTATGGGCCACAACGCCTCAGCGTCGGCGGCTTTGGCGCGGTGCGCGGGTTCAGCGAACAGAATCTCTCGGGCAACAGCGGCGGCTACTGGCGCAGCCAACTGCGCTGGCGCCACGCCGTGGGTTGGGACGCCTTGCGCCCGTGGGTGCACGAAGTGGGCGTCGGCTTCGGCTACGACGTTGGGGTTATTCGCCGTGGGCCGCACAACCCCGACGTGGCCGGGCGCCTCACTGGCAATGCCTGGGAACTCAGCGCGCGCGGCCGGCACCTTGCCGCATCGCTGGTATTCGCCCGTGCTCTGGAGCGCCCGGCCGTGATCGAGCACCGCGAGCACCCGATGTACGCCCGAATCGACCTCTTCTTCTAACAACAAGGAACCTTGCCTATGGACGCGCGCAGCCCCTTTAACCAGTGCCTGGCCCTGAGCCTCGCAGGTATTTTGTTTCTCAACCCGATCGTCTCGGCTGCCGCGCAACTGAGCGTCGACCCCGCCAGCCCCGGCACCAGCATCGATCAAGCGCCCAATGGCGTGCCGGTGGTCAATATCGCCGGTCCCAACGGCAGCGGCTTGTCCCATAACCTGTTCACCGACTACAACGTCGGCAGCAACGGGTTGATCCTAAACAACGCCACGAATGCCACGCAAAACACCCAGCTCGGTGGGGTGATCCTCGGCAACCCCGGCTTGCAGGGGCAGGCAGCCAGCGTGATTCTCAATGAGGTCACCGGTGGCAATCGCAGCCACCTGGGGGGCTACACCGAAGTGGCCGGACAGGCTGCGCGCGTGATTGTCGCCAACCCCCATGGCATCACCTGCAATGGCTGCGGTTTTATCAATACGCCACGGGCGACGCTGACCACTGGCAAACCAGTATTGGACGGCGGGCGTCTGGATCACTTTCGCGTGGACGGCGGTGATATCGCCCTGGAAGGCGCCGGACTCAATGCGCGCAATGTCGGCCAATTCGATCTGATCACTCGCACCGCCAAACTCAATGCGCAGTTGCACGCCGACCAGCTCAACATCATTACCGGCCGCAATGACGTCAGCGCCGACAGCCTGCAGACTCGTGCCCATGCCGATGATGGTCGCGAAAAGCCGCAACTGGCCATCGACGCCAGCGCCCTTGGCGGCATGTATGCCGGGGCGATTCGTCTGATTGGCACGGAACAAGGCGTGGGCGTAAGGCTGGCCGGGGATATGGCGAGTACTGCCGGGGACATAGTCATCAATGCCAACGGTGGCCTGAGCCTGGCCCACACCACCAGCGTCGGCGCGTTGAACGCCACGGCCGCGTCAATTGAGTTGCAAGGCCCGACCTTTGCGGCAGGAGATGTGGACCTGCAGGCGAAGGGCGATCTGGTGGTTCAGCACACCCTCGCCAGTGCAGGCAATGTGCACTTGCAAGCGGCAACCGTGAGCAATCAGGGCAAGGTGGTCAGTGGGATTCAGGAGGACCAGCGTATTGCCGGCAAGCAACTCAGGATCACCGCCGAACGCCTGGACAATCAAGGTGAGCTCAACGCAAGCGGCCATTTGGACATCAAGACCGCTGTTGTCGACAACAGCGGCAACATCGCTGCAGACAGCGCGAAGATCGAAGCCCGCCAACAAATAAACAACAGCGGGCAGATCGTCACCGCCCGCGAACTGAGCCTATCGGCTCAACAGGTCAACAACCAGAGCGGCACGCTCCATACCGAAGGCCACCTGAATCTCATTGCCGATGCTGTCAGCAACAGCGGCAAGACCGTTGCGGCAGGCAACATTACCCTCGCCGCAAACACCTTCGACAACAGCGGCGAACTGCTCAGCGATGGTGACCTGCAACTCACCCTAGACGCAGATCTGCACAACAGTGGCCTGATCGCCGTGAAGGGCGATGCCACTCTCAGCGCCCGCAACCTCATCCAGAACCACGGCCAGATCCTCAGCGGCAACGACATCCAACTGCGCGTACGTGATGTGCTGCACAACCTCGGTGTGCTGAGTGCGGCCCGTCACCTGCAGCTCAACGCAACCCAACTGAATAACGACGGCAGCCTGGGCAGTCAAGGCAGCCTGCTGATCAGCGCCAACGTGGCCAATACCGGACTGCTGTTCAGCGGCGGTGACTTGCACATACGCGGCGAGCATTTCAGCAACCTCGAAGGCGACGTCTACAGCGTAGGCGATTTCAGTTTCGCCGCCGCCGACGGCGGCCAGGCGACGAGCTTTCGCAACCTGTCCGGCACCGTGGAAAGCGAAGGCAACCTGCACATCAAGACGCGTGAATTCGAGAACGCCCGCACGGTGCTTGCCCTTGAGCGCGAACTGGTCGGCGGCAGCATTCAATGGGTTTGTGGTCAGCACTGTGACGGCGATGACAGCTTCAAGCGCGGCACCATCTACATCACCGAAACCTGGCGAGAAACCGCCGCTCCCGGCTCCACCAAGGCTGCCCGCCTGGTGGCCGGTCAACAGTTGTATATCGACGCCGACACGTTGGAAAACCGCTACAGCCTGATGGCCGCCAACGGCGACATGCACCTCAGCGCGCGTCGCTTGCTCAACCAGGGCGCCGCCTCACAAACCGGCCTGTCCAGCACGATCATCGGCACCCCTGGGCGCATCGACAAAGCCCTGTGGGACCAGATGGAGTTTCACGACCTGCCGGCCTTCAACAGCGCGCCTTTTGATCCGTTGCGCTTTGCCGAACTCAAGGCCCGTTCCGAAGGCCCCGGCTTCAGCAACCCCGGCACCCTCACAACCTGGCGTGAAGACGGCCGAGAAGTGTACGCCGCCACCCTTCAAGCGGGCGGCAGCCTCAACCTGAACGCCACGCAATACCTGCAAAATGGCACCCTGCGCGAAAACACCCTGGCGCAGCTGATTGGTGAGGTCGGCCACAACCCCAATGACCTTGAACTGAGCCCCGACCGCCTCAGCGATGACCTGACCCGTCCGCCTGAGTTTCACTTGCCCAGCGGCGAGTACGGCCTGTTTATCCCGAGCAAGGATCCCGGCAGCCCGTACCTCATCGAGACCAACCCGCTGTTCACCCACCTGGGCAATTTCCTCAGTTCCCAGTACCTGCTCGATAAGATCGGCTACAACACCGACGAGGCGTGGCGCCGCCTCGGCGACGGCTACTACGAAAGTCGCCTGATCCGTGACGCCGTGCTGGCCAAGACCGGGCAACGCTTTCTCGATGGTCAGAACAGCGATGAAGCGCAGTTTCGTCACCTGATGGACAACGGCCTCAGCGCGCGCGACAGCTTGCAACTGAGCGTCGGCGTCGGCCTCACCGCGCAACAAGTCGCCGCGCTGACCCACGACATCGTATGGATGGAAAAACGCCAGGTACAAGGCGAAGACGTGCTGGTACCGGTGTTGTACCTGGCGACGGTTAACCACCAGAACCTGCGTGGCGCCAGCCTGGTGCAGGGCCAGGACATCAACCTGGTCAGCGGCGGCGATATCGTCAGTGTCGGCACGCTCAGGGCCACCCAGGACCTGACCGCCATGGCTGATGGCAGCCTGCTCAACGGTGGCTCGATGACTGCAGGCGAACGCCTCAGCCTGCTGGCCACCGACAGCATCCGCAACGCTATGGCCGGCGAAATCCGCG
This sequence comes from Pseudomonas sivasensis, assembly GCF_052938085.1. Taxonomy (NCBI): domain Bacteria; kingdom Pseudomonadati; phylum Pseudomonadota; class Gammaproteobacteria; order Pseudomonadales; family Pseudomonadaceae; genus Pseudomonas; species Pseudomonas sivasensis. The sequence continues at coordinate 3,773,346 of NZ_CP176442.1, read as the reverse complement.
CCAGCCATGTGGACCTCACCAGCCTCACCGGCGACATCGTCAATGAGCGAACCGCCCACGCCCAATACCAGGGTGACGGCACGCTCATCACCCATCTCGATCACGCAAGCCAGATCAGCGCGGGCCAGCAACTGGCTCTCGATGCCGGGCGCGACATTAACAACCGAGGCGCCATCAGCAGCGGCGGCGACGCGAGCCTGACCGCCGCCCGCGATATCAACCTCATCGCTGTCACCGACACCCAGCAAGTGCGCACCACGCAAAACGGCGGGCACCTTGTCACCCAACACAGCCGTACCGAACACCTTGGCGCCAACGTCAACGCCGCCGGCAACTTGAGCCTGCAAGCCGGCGGCGACATCACGCTGTTGGCGAGCCAGGCCAATGCCGGCAAAGACCTCAGCGTGGCCGCCGGCGGAAACATCAACCTACTTGCCGCCGCCAACGAAACCGACCACGAGGTACACAGCAAACGCAACGGTGCCAAGACCCACGAACAAACCACCCAAGTGCGCCAAGTCGGCAGCCAACTCAACGCGGCCGGCAACCTCACGGCAACGGCCGGGCAAGACATCCTGCTGCATGCCAGCCAAGTCACCAGCGGCAAGGATGCTTACCTGATCGCGGGCGGACAACTGGAGTTATTGAGCGCCAATGACAGCGACTACAGCCTGTACGACTACAAGAAAAAGGGCAGTTTTGGCGCGATCAAAACCCAGCGCGATGAAGTCACCGACGTACGCGCTGTCGGCAGCCAGATCAGCACCGGCGGCAGCCTCAACCTCGTCAGTGGCGGCGACCAGTTGTACCAGGGCGCGCGGCTGGAGAGTGGTGCGGATATCACCATTAGCAGCGGTGGTGCAGTGACCTTTGAGGCGGTGAAGGATTTGCGCCAGGAGAGTCACGAGAAGAGTAACAACAGCGCGTTCTGGGTTTCATCCAGGGGCAAGGGCAGTACCGACGAAACGCTGCGGCAAAGTCAGTTGGTTGCCGAGGGCAGTATTGCGATCAAGGCCGTTGAAGGTTTGAAGATCGATATCAAACAGGTTAATCAGCAGACCGTCAGCCAGTCCATCGAGGCAATGGTCAAAGCAGATCCACAACTGGCTTGGCTCAAGGACGCAGAAAATCGCGGTGATGTGGACTGGCGCCAAGTCAGGGAGGTGCACGACAGCTTCAAGTACAGCCACTCGGGGCTAGGACCTGCGTCGCAAATCATCATCGCGATTGTGATGTCGGCGGTTATCGGGCCAATGGCTGCCGCCGCCGCAGGGGGCGGTGTGGGGGGCGCCATGGTAGGTGCTGTAGCAACAGGCGCCTCTACCAATGCCAGCGTCAGCGCGATCAATAACCGAGGCAATCTCGGCGCCGTCTTCAAGGACGTGACGTCCTCCGACGCGATGAATGGGTACGCCGTTTCGGCAATCACCGCTGGTCTGACTGTGGGGTATTTTGATCAGTGGACGGGGGCCCAAACCAATACGGCCCTAGAGAAAGTCACTGCATCGGGCTCGCTGAACACCTGGACTGGCGTAGGCCAATTTGCGGCCAATCAGGGGCTGCAGAATGGCACGTCTCTGTTACTGAATAAGGCGCTGGGGCAGGGCGCAAGCGTCAGTGATGCATTGAAAAACGCGCTGTTCAATACACTGGCTGCAGCCAGCTTCAACCTGGTGGGCGATTACACCAAAAACGTCCTCGCGGATGGTTCGGCGCCGAAGGTAGCGATTCACGCCATGGTCGGTGGACTGCTGGCAGAAGCCACGGGCGGAGACTTTAGAACTGGCGCCTTGGCCGCCGCTGCAAGCGAGGCGTTGGTCACCCAGCTGGATTCCTTGGTCAAGGGGAATGACAACCTGTTGACGATGAGCTCACAAATCGTCGGCGTGTTAGCGGCTGCAGCAAAAGAAGATACGGATGCGGCCGCGCTGGAGAAAGGCGGTTGGGTTGCAAAGAACGCAACGCAGTACAACTACCTGGCACACAACCAACTTGAGCGAGCCGCCAAACAGATAACCCGCTGCACCGATGCCTCCTGCATCGAAGACACCACACGTAAGTTCAAAGAGTTAAGCCTGCAGCAGGACATTGACGCTATTGTCGGCTGCAAGGCTGATCCCAGGTCTTGTGCCGCATTGTCCAAAGAAGTCGCCAACACCATGGCGAATCTGGACGCCATCAAAGACATCGCTGAATACGCCTCGCCCGGTGCCCGGGATGCGGTACAGAACCTCATCAACGGCAATTTTGAATTCCAGGAAATGCTGGCGACAGCCACGACCGAGCATTCAGTCGGCGCCATGGTCGATTCGATCAAGGCGAAATGGGAGCTGAGCGATAGCCAGGCGAAGGACATTGCGGATAGTCTTAAGGTTGCGCTGGCTGTAGGGTTGGGTACTGTTGCAGGGGGGGTGGCTTACAAACGGGCTGTGGCGGGTGGTGCAAAAGTAACAGGTGGTGCAGTAGAGCTAACGTTTGACAAGGCTACCCGGACTTGGACAACTCCAGCTGGTCTAGACTATGGACAAGGATCGGTTCAAGGAAACAGAGTTTTGCATGTTTTAGAGCATGCGGAGCCGAATCCTGCCAAGACAACACATAGCGTCTTTAGTATGGACAGAAAAGAGATTTTAGGCGCTGTCGATGAAGCATGGCTCAAGAAAGGTAGTCCTGTAGTAGGTGATCCGGGTGCATATGTTGTCCCGATGGGCCGAGCGATTGGTACTTCGGGAGAAACGAGTATTAAAATTATTGTTCGGCCTGGGACCAGTCAGGTCATTACCGCCTATCCTGTTAAATAGAGAAGTTTTATATGTTGTGTCCAAGGTGTGAGCAGGGAGATATTGTCAAAGCTGAAATTATAGCTGACAACACTTGCTTGTTCGTATGTCAAGAGTGCGAGGCCTCATGGTTTTTATACGAAGACATTGGGGTTAGGGCCTTTTTCGACTATGGGACTTATATGGAAAGTCTAGGACTAAAACCACTATGGAGTGAGTTGAAAATTATTCCTGAGTAGGTGCAAAAGGCGCAGGTGAAGTTGCCTCTATAGGCGGAAAGACCTGTGTTTATACTGTGTTGTTGATGGCGTGACTCGTTATGTTGGAATAACCGACGACATAGTTAAGCGCGGTCAAGCTCACCTCAGAGAAAAAGGCATCACGATTGACAGAATAGAGGGTTTACAGAGCCTTTCACGTGCTGACGCACGGGCAGTCGAGCAAACACTGATCGACTACCATGGCCTTGGTAAAGATGACGGCACGTTAATCAATAAGATTAACTCTATATCGTCTGTCAAAAACCCGACTAAGTATGAGCAGGGTTTGATTCGCGGCGCCGAGCTGCTGAAAAAAGCTGGATATGAAGGATTTTAAATGGCTAAGAAGGTAAAGCTGGGCGACATTTTGCAGGTGTTAACCTCGCGGGGTGTCGCATATGCGCAAGTTACTCATAAGCATCCGGAATTTGGTTTTTTAATAAGTGTTTTCCCCGGATTTCATATTGAAAAACCAAAAGATTTTTCGGTTGTTGTTGATGGTGAACCACAATTTTCCGCATTTTTTGTTGTTCAAAGTGCGGTAAATCAAGGCCTTCTATCCGCTGTGGCAAATGTTCCGGTTCCCGAAAGGTTACAAGTGTTTCCTACGTTCCGTTCCAGGAATGGCGGGCCGGGAGGCTCTATTTGGCTATGGAATGGAAGCGAAGCACTTCCGCTGGAGAGAGAGATTAGCTCGGAAGAGCTGAAGCATTCCACAAGAGGAATTATCAGTGCGCCATTGCTTGTTGAGCGTATTGAAAAGAATTACAGAGCCGAGACCCATGAGGTTTGGTGAGTTGTAGAAGTTTCAACTTGATCTGACACTTTCGACACCGGCCTCGCGCCGGTGTTTTTGCACCCTATCTGCACCCTTTTTGCCGCCTTCTTGCATCCTATTTGCATCCTTTCTGCAGTCAAGTTGCATCCCTTTTGCACCCTCCCTGACGACCTACGGTCTAGCTGTCCTGTTGGTGCAAAAGGAATGAGTCGCCCCGCATCCTCCAGACACCTCGCAAACAGCTCGCCGGATAACGGCAGAAAATTACGGAACCATCTCGGCGTCCCCTTGTCCCCGCTTCCCATGTCACCCCCCACCCCCCAAATCCCTTAATTTCCTACCCCTACCGGAAGCCTCTCCAGGCCCCCGGCTGCGCCCGCTTTTTAACGTTGGGCGCACAGCGCATCCGATTCAAACGGCAGCTGAAAACGGACTTTCTCCTCCACCGTGACTTACCAGGCAGGTTACCCCCATGCAGTTCAGCGAATTATTGGCAGCGATTTCCACCCATGCGATCCGTCTGCAACTGGAAGAGGGCGATCTGATCATCCTCGGTGACGATGAGGCGTTGGATGACCGGCTGTGGGATCAGTTGATCGCTCACAAGCCCAGCCTGCTGGCGCTGGTGGCTGAGCATGGCGGTGATTGGCTGAGCCCGGCTTACCGCATCACGCCTGAGATGTTGCCGTTGGTGAGCCTTGATCAGACGGCCATCGACCGTATTGTCGCGGCCATCCCCGGTGGTGTGGCGAATGTGCAGGATATCTACCCGTTGGCACCGTTGCAGGAGGGCATGCTGTATCACCACCTCTCGGCCGGGCAAGGCGATCCTTACGTGCTGCATGCGCAGTTTGTGTTCGACAGCCGCGCGCGCCTGCACGCTTTTGCCGAGGCGCTGCAATGGGTGATCGACCGTCACGATATTTTGCGCACGTCCATGGTCTGGGAGCGCTTGGACGAGCCGCTGCAAGTGGTGTGGCGCAAGGCGACGCTGGCGTGTGAGGAAGCGCATTTCAGCGGTGGCGATGCCCTGGCTCAACTGATCGCCCGCTACGACGCCCGGACTTACCGGATGGACTTGGGTCAGGCGCCGCTGCTGCGCCTGGTGTTTGCCGACGACCCAGGCAATCAGCGGGTAGCGGCGATGTTGCTGTTCCACCACACCATCCTCGACCACACCGCGCTGGATGTGGTGCGCCACGAGATCCAGTTGTACCTGGCCGGCCAGCAAGCCCAGGCCGCTGAGCCGGTAGCGTTTCGCAGCTATATCGCCCAGGTGCGCCATGGCGTCAGCGAGCAGGCCCATGAAGGGTTTTTCCGCGAGATGCTGGGGGACATTGATGAGCCGACCCTGCCGTTTGGCTTGCAGGATGTGCAGGGCGATGGCCAGGGGATCGACGAGGCGCGCATGCCTGTCGACGCTGATCTGAGCCGCCGCCTGCGCAGCCTCGCGCGGCCCTTGGGCGTCAGCGTGGCAAGCATGATGCACGTGGCGCTGGCCCGGGTATTGGGCGTGGTCTCGGGCCGTGAAGCCGTGGTGTTCGGTACCGTGATGCTCGGCCGCATGGGGGCGGGCGAGGGCGGTGAGCGGGCGTTGGGGATGTTTATCAATACCCTGCCGTTGCGGGTGGATGTGGGCGAGCAGAGCGTGCGCGCCGGGGTCAAGGCCACCCATGAGCGGCTCACCACATTGCTCAATCACGAGCATGCATCCCTCGCGCTGGCCCAGCGTTGCAGCGGGGTCGCCGCGCCGACGCCGCTGTTCAGTGCGATGCTCAACTATCGCCACAGTGCCGCGACGGATATGGCCGAGGTGATCGAGGTGGCCGAGGGCATCCAGGTGCTGGGTGCCGAGGAGCGCACTAACTATCCGCTGACGGTGAATGTGGATGACCTGGGCGAAGGCTTCGCGCTGACAGTGATGGTGGACGCCTCCATTGGCGCAACCCGTGTGGCGAGCTACCTGCACACAGCGCTCCACAGCCTGGCCGACGCCCTTGAACAGCGACCGGAGATGCCGCTGAGCGGCCTGAACATCCTGCCTGAGACCGAGCGTCATCACCTGCTGCACCATCTCAATCACACCCCCCGCGCTTACGCCGACACCGCCCTGATCCACCAGCACGTCGAAGCCCACGCCGCGGCCCATCCCGACGCCATCGCGCTGCGTTTCGAGCAGCAACGCCTCACCTATCGTCAACTCAACGAACGCGCCAACCAGGTTGCCCATCGCCTGCTGGCCCAGGGCGTGCGCCCCGATGACCGCGTGGCGATCTGCGTGGAGCGCGGCCCGGAAATGATCATCGGGCTGCTGGGCATCCTCAAGGCCGGCGCGGGGTATGTGCCGATCGACCCGGCGTATCCGCTGGAACGCATCGCCTACACCCTGCACGACAGCCAACCGCTGGCGGTGCTGGTGCAGGCCAACACCCGTCACTTGGTGGGCGAACTGGCGCAGATCGACCTCAATGGCCTGCGCGGTGAATCCCTGATCAACCCGCACGTTGCGGTCAGCCCGCAGCACCTGGCCTATGTGATCTACACCTCCGGCTCCACCGGCCAGCCCAAGGGCGTGATGATCGAACACCGCCAGGTGGCGCGACTGTTCAGCGCCACTGAGCAGTGGTTCGGCTTCGACCACACCGATGTGTGGGCACTGTTTCATTCCTTCGCGTTCGACTTCTCCGTGTGGGAAATCTGGGGCGCGTTGATGCACGGCGGCCAGTTGCTGATCGTGCCGCAATTGGTCAGCCGCTCGCCGGACGAGTGCTACACGCTGTTGTGCGAAGCGGGCGTGAGCATCCTCAACCAAACGCCAAGCGCCTTCCGCCAGTTGATTGCGGCCCAGGGCAACAGCCCCCAGGCCCACTCGCTGCGCCAAGTGATTTTCGGCGGCGAAGCCCTGGAGCCGGGCATGCTCAAGCCGTGGTACGCCCGGGCGATCAATGCTGGCACCCAACTGGTGAACATGTACGGCATCACCGAAACCACCGTGCACGTGACTTATCGAGCGCTGCACGCCGCGGATGCGCAGTTGGTGGGCGTGAGTCCGATTGGCGTGCGCATTCCCGACCTGCAACTGTATGTGCTGGACGCACAGCGCGAGCCGCTGCCATTGGGCGTGGTCGGCGAGTTGTACGTCGGTGGTGCCGGTGTGGCGCGGGGGTATCTGAACCGCGCCGAATTAACCGCCGAGCGCTTCCTGACGAACCCAACCACCGGCCAGCGCCTCTACAAAACCGGCGACCTCGGCCGCCTGTTGGCCGATGGCAGCGTGGAATACCTGGGACGTAACGACGACCAGGTAAAAATCCGTGGTTTCCGTATCGAGTTGGGCGAAATCCAGGCGCGCCTCGCCACCGCTCAAGGTGTGCGCGACGCCGTAGTCATCGCCCGTGAAGACACGCCCGGAGATCAGCGCCTGGTGGCCTATGTGATCGCCGAAGGCGACATCAACGTCGCGATGCTGCGTGATCATTTGCGGCTGAGCCTGGCTGACCATATGGTGCCCAGCGCCTTCGTGTTGCTGGACACCTTCCCGCTGACCCCCAACGGCAAGCTCGACCGCAAGGCCTTGCCCGCGCCGGATGCCGACGCGTTGGCCCGACGTGATTACGAGGCGCCACGCGGCCCCGTTGAAGTAGCCATCGCGACCCTCTGGCAAGACCTGCTCAAACTTGAACGCATTGGGCGCGACGACAACTTCTTCGAACTGGGCGGTCATTCCCTGCTGGCAGTCAAGCTAATTGAGCGTATGCGCCAGGTCGACCTCAGCGCCGATGTGCGTGTGTTGTTCGGCCAACCCACTCTGGCCGCACTCGCCGCGGCGGTGGGCGGGCAACGGGAAGTGCGGGTGCCTGTCAACCAGATCCGCGCAGACAGCCCCGTCATCACCCCGGACATGCTGCCGCTGATCGAACTCGAACAGGCCGCCATCGACCACATCCTGCAACAGGTGCCCGGCGGCATCGGCAATGTGCAGGACATCTACGGCCTCGCGCCGTTGCAGGCCGGCATCCTGTATCACCACCTGGCAACCACCGACGGAGATCCCTACGTGTTGCAGGTGCAGTTGGGTTTCAACGATCAAGCGGCGTTGGACGCGTTTATCCAGGCGCTGCACAGCGTGATCGAACGCAATGACATCCTGCGCACCGCGATCCTCTGGGAAGGCCTGGACGAGCCGGTGCAAGTGGTCTGCCGCCAGGCGCCGTTGGCTGTTGAGCGGGTCGAAACCCCAGGCGTGGATGCCCTGGCCCACCTGCAACAGCGTTTCGACCCACGCCACTATCGCCTCGATCTGTCCCGCGCCTCGTTGATGCGCCTGGCCTACGCCGAAGCGCCGGGCGGCTTCGTCGGCATCCTGCTGCTGCACCATATCCTGCTCGACCACACCGCCCTACACGTGCTGGTGCAGGAGATGAGCGCCAGCCTGTCCGGGCGCAGCGCGCAACTGCCTGACGCGGTGCAGTACCGCACCTACGTGGCCCAGGCGCGGCTGGGGGTGAGCCAGGCCCAGCATGAAGCGTTCTTCAGCGAGATGCTGGGTGATATCGACGAGCCAACCCTGGCCTTCGGTTTGCTGGATGTGCACGGCGACGGCAGCGGCATTGTCGAGGCGCACCTGCCGTTGGAACCGGCCCTGAGCCTGGGCCTGCGCGAACAGGCGCGGCAATTGGGCGTGAGCACCGCGAGCCTGGTGCACCTGGCCTGGGCGCATGTGCTGGGGCAAGTCTCCGGTCAGCAGGACGTGGTGTTCGGCACCGTGCTATTGGGCCGTATGCAGGGCGGCGAGGGTGCCGACCGCGCCCTGGGGATGTTTATCAACACCTTGCCGCTGCGGGTCAGCGTCGGCGCAGTCGGCGTACAAGCCGCCGTGCGCGCCACCCACGCGCGCCTGGCGCAGTTGCTCGGGCATGAGCACGCGTCGCTGTCCCTGGCCCAGCGTTGCAGCGGGGTGCCGGGCTCATTGCCGTTGTTCAGCACGCTGCTCAACTACCGCCACAGCGCGCCGGATGAAGCGCCGGGAGACAGCCCGTTTGCGGCGTCCGGCATCCAGATCCTGAGCTCCGAGGAGCGCAGCAACTACCCGCTGGTGCTCAACGTCGATGACCTGGGCACAGGCTTCGCGCTGACCGTGCAAGGCGTAGCCACGTTGGACGTGCAGCGCGTCGGCGACTACATGCTCACGGCCTTGCGCCATCTGGTGACCGCGTTGCAACAAGCGCCGACCACGCCAGTGCAAGGCGTATCGATTGTGCCGCCTGCCGAGCGCAACCAACTGCTGGTGGAATTCAACGCCACTGCCCGCGATTACCCATCGCAACTGACCGTGCACCAACTGTTCGAAGCCCAGGCCCTGGCGCGTCCCGAAGCCGTGGCGGCGGTGCAAGGCCAGTTATCCTTGAGCTATCGCGATCTCAATCGCCGCGCCAACCGTCTGGCCCATCACCTGATCAACCAGGGCGTGCAACCGGGGGAAAGCGTGGCGATTGCGTTGCCGCGCTCCCTCGATCTGCTGATCTGCCAACTGGCGATCCTCAAGTGTGGCGCCGTGTACGTGCCCCTGGACGTGAATGCGCCGCTGGAACGCCAGGCGTTTATCGTGCAGGACAGTGGCGCGAAGCGGGTGCTCAACTCCCTGGCCGAGCTGAATCTGGACGCGCTGTCCCCGCGCAACCTCGACTTGGTACTTTCCTCCCACAGCGTGGCGTACATCCTCTACACCTCCGGTTCCACGGGTGCGCCCAAGGGCGTGCAGGTACCACACCGCGCGATCTCGCGCCTTGTGCTCAATAACGGCTATGCCGAGTTCAACCCTCAGGACCGCGTGGCCTTCGCTTCCAACCCGGCGTTCGACGCCAGCACCCTCGACGTGTGGGCGCCGTTGCTCAATGGCGGCTGCGTGGTGGTGGTCGAACAGGCAGTGCTGTTGTCCCAGGCCGCGTTTGCCGTGCTGTTGCAGGAGCAATCCGTCAGCGTGTTGTGGATGACCGCCGGGTTGTTCCACCAGTACGCCGATGCGCTGCTCCCGGTGTTCCCGCAGTTGCGTTATCTGATCGTCGGCGGCGATGTGCTCGACCCGCAGGTGATCGGCCGCGTGCTCAAGCACGGCAAGCCCCGGCACTTGCTCAATGGCTATGGGCCGACGGAGGCCACTACGTTCTCCACCACCCATGAAATTACCCACTTGGGCGAGGGCAGTATTCCGATTGGCCGGCCGATGGCAAATGCCCAGGCCTATGTGCTGGACGTGCGCCAGCAACTGTTGCCATTGGGCGCGGTCGGCGAGCTGTATATCGGTGGCGCGGGCGTGGCCAAGGGGTACTTGAACCAGCCGCAACTGACCGCCGAAAAATTTATCCCGAACCCGTTTGGCGAGGGCGTGCTGTACCGCACTGGCGATTTGGCGTGCTGGCAGGCCGACGGCACCTTGCTGTACCAGGGACGCAACGACCTGCAAGTGAAGATTCGCGGGTTCCGCATCGAGCCGGGTGAAATCGAAGCCTGCCTGGGAGCCTTCGCTGGCGTGAACGATGCGGTGGTGCTGGTGCGCGAAGACGAACCCGGCGACAAGCGTCTGGTGGCGTACTACACCGCCGCCGCGCCGCTGCCAATCGAAGCGGTGCGCGCCCACCTGCAAGGCCAGTTGCCGGACTACATGGTGCCGTCGGCCTATGTCTGGCTGGCGCTGATGCCGCTTACCGCCAACGGCAAGCTGGACCGCAAAGGCCTGCCGGTGCCGGATGCAAGCGCGCTGCTCAGCCGTGGTTATGAAGCGCCGGAAGGCGAGGTGGAATGCCTGCTGGCGCAGATCTGGCAGGACCTGCTCAAGCTCGACCTTGTGGGCCGGCATGACCATTTCTTTGAGCTGGGCGGGCACTCGCTGCTGGCGGTCAGCCTGATCGAACGCATGCGTCAGGCGGGCCTGAGCGCGGATGTGCGGGTGCTGTTCAACCAGCCGAGCCTGGCGGCGCTGGCGGCGGCGGTGGGCAGTGGTCGGGAGGTTGTGGTGCCGGCCAATGGCATTCCCTCGGGCTGCACCCACATCACGCCAGCGATGCTGACCCTGGTGCAACTCGACCAAAGCGCCATCGACCGCATCATCGCCAATGTCCCCGGCGGCGCGGCAAACGTGCAGGACATTTACCCGCTGGCGCCCTTGCAGGAAGGCATCCTGTACCACCACATCAGCGCCGAGCAGGGCGACCCGTATCTGCTGCAATCACGCATGGCCTTCGACAGCCTTGAGCGGTTGCACGGTTTTATGGGCGCGCTGCAACAGGTCGCCGCCCGTCACGACATCCTGCGTACCGGCGTGGTCTGGGAAGGCCTGGACAGCCCGGTGCAGGTGGTCTGGCGTGAGGCGCAGCTGGTGGTGCAGGAGGTGAACCTTGATCCCGCCGAGGGCGACATCCTCGAACAGCTGCACGTCCGTTTCGATGCGCGGCATTACCGCCTGGATATCACCCAGGCGCCGCTGTTGCGCATGGTTTACGCCCAGGATCCAGTGAACGGGCATGTGGCAGCTATCCTGCTGTTCCACCACTTGGCGCTGGACCACACCGCCATGGACGTGGTCGGCCAGGAGATGGGCGCGTTCCTGTTCAACCACGGCCAGGACTTGCCGGCGGCCGCGCCATTTCGCAACTACGTGGCCCAGGCGCGCCTGGGTGTGAGCGTCGACGAGCATGAGCGGTTTTTCCGCGAAATGCTTGCCGACATCAATGAGCCCACCTTGCCCTTCGGCATGCAGGACGTGCAGGGCGACGGCCGTGATATCGAAGAGGCCGAACAGGCCCTGACCATGGCGCTGGCCCAACGCGTACGTGAACAGGCGCGGCGCCTGGGCGTGAGCGCGGCAAGCCTGATGCACTTGGCTTGGGCCCAGGTGCTGGGGCTGGTCTGTGGGCGTGACGACGTGGTGTTCGGCACCGTATTGATGGGCCGTATGCAGGCCGGCGACGGTGCGGATCGGGCCTTGGGGATGTTCATCAACACCTTGCCGCTGCGGGTGGACACCGCAGTCAGTGCGGTCGCCGCCGTCAAGGCCACCCATGCACGGTTGAGCGCGTTGCTCGGCCATGAACACGCGTCCCTTGCCCTGGCTCAGCGTTGCAGTGGGGTGGCGGCCTCTACGCCGCTGTTCAGCGCGTTGCTCAACTACCGTCACAGCCATCCCGGCGCCATGGCCCGCGACGGCCAAGGTATTTGGGAAGGCGTGCAGTTGCTGGGCGGTGAAGAGCGCAGCAACTACCCGCTGACCCTGAGCGTCGACGATCTGGGCGAAGGCTTCGGCCTGACCGTGCTGGCCTTGCCCCGCATCGGCGCCCAGCGCCTGTGCGAGTACATGGCCAATGCCGTTGAACACTTGGTCGATAGCCTGGAAAACACCGCGCAAACCCCGCTCAATCAGTTGCCTATTCTCCCCGCCAGCGAACGCGAAACCCTGCTGCGCGAGTTCAACGCCACGGCTGCGGATTTCCCGAGCGGCCACACCGTGCAGGGTGCCTTTGAAATCCAGGCCGACCGTCAACCTCATGCCATAGCCGTGGTACAGGACGGCGAGTCGCTGACGTATCAGCAGCTCAACCACCGTGCCAACCAGTTGGCCCATCACCTGATCGCACAGGGTGTGCAGCCGGACGACCGCGTCGCCCTGTGCTGCCGTCGTGGGCCGCAGATGCTGGTGGGGTTGCTGGGGATTCTCAAGGCCGGCGCCGGTTATGTGCCGATTGACCCGGCGTATCCCGCCGAGCGCATTGCTTACTTATTGCAGGACAGCGCACCGGTAGCGGTGCTGGCCGAAGCGAGCACCCGCGACTTGCTGGGCGCGGTCACCAGCATCGACGTGCACGCAACCTGGCACCACCCCGTCAGCAATCCGCAACTCGCCGCCCTGACACCGGCCCACCTGGCCTATGTGATCTACACCTCGGGCTCCACCGGCCAGCCCAAGGGCGTGATGGTGGAACACCGCACCGTGGAAAACCTGGTGCATTGGCACTGTGAAGCCTTTGGCCTGCACGCCGTCAGCCACACCAGCAGCGTGGCCGGCTTTGGCTTTGATGCGATGGCCTGGGAGGTATGGCCAGCGCTGTGCGTGGGCGCCACCCTGCACCTGCCGCCGGAGGATGTGGGCAACGAAAACATCGACGAACTGCTCGCCTGGTGGCTGGCGCAGCCCTTGGACGTGAGCTTTCTGCCCACGCCGGTGGCCGAATACGCGTTCAGCCAGGACTTGCAGCACCCCACCTTGCGCATCCTGCTGATCGGCGGCGACCGCCTGCGCCAGTTCAGCCAGGAGCGACGCTTTGCGGTGATCAACAACTACGGCCCCACCGAAGCCACCGTGGTCGCCACCTCGGGCCGCGTGCGTGCCGGGCAGGCGCTGCATATCGGCCGACCTATCGCCAATGCCAGCGTATACGTGCTGGACGCGCAGTTGCGTCCGGTGCCGGTGGGGGTGGCCGGAGAACTCTATGTGGGCGGCAGCGGCGTGGCGCGGGGTTACCTCAATCGCCCGGACTTGAGCGCTGAACGCTTTGTGCAAGACCCGTTCAATGACGGGCGCATGTACCGCACCGGCGACCTGGTGCGCTGGTTGCCCGATGGCAATATCGAGTACCTGGGACGCAACGATGACCAGGTAAAAATCCGTGGCGTGCGCGTTGAACTGGGCGAAATCGAAAGCCGCCTGGCGGCACTGCAAGGCGTCGGCGACGCGGTGGTGCTGGTGCGCGAAGGCCGCTTGATCGCCTGGTTCACCGAGCAACAGCCGCTGCTGATTGAAAGCCTGCGCGAGCAATTGCAGGCGCAGTTACCGGAGGCTTTGGTGCCGGTGGCCTACGTCAAACTCGACGCGCTGCCCCTGACCGCTAACGGCAAACTCGACCGCGGTGCCTTGCCGGCACCGGATCAGGCCGCGTTGCTGACCCGTGACTACGAAGCGCCTCAGGGTGAAGTGGAAACCACCCTGGCCGTGATCTGGGCTGAGGTGTTGCAGGTTGAGCAGGTGGGTCGCCACGATCATTTCTTTGAGCTGGGCGGCCATTCGTTGCTGGCGGTCAGCCTGATCGAACGCATGCGCCAGGTCGGCCTCAGCGCCGATGTGCGCGTGCTGTTCAGCCAGCCGACCCTGGCCGCGCTGGCGGCAGCGGTGGGCAGTGGGCGCGAAGTGCAGGTGCCCGCCAACCGCATCCCGATCGACTGCCAGCGCCTGACCCCGGACCTGTTGTCGCTGGTGGAACTCGACCAATCCACCCTTGATCAAGTGGTGGCCCAGGTGCCCGGTGGCGCTGCCAATGTGCAGGACATCTACCCGTTGGCGCCGTTGCAGGAAGGCATTCTCTACCACTACCTCACCGCCGAGCAGGGCGACCCGTATCTGCTGCAATCGCACCTGGCGTTCGACAGTGTCGAGCGCCTGCACGCCTTCGCCCAGGCGCTGCAACAGGTGATCGACCGCCACGACATCCTGCGTACCGGCGTGGTGTGGGAAGGGCTGGTGCAACCGCTGCAAGTGGTGTGGCGCAAGGCCCGGTTGCCTCTTGAACAGCTGCAGCTTGAAGGCGATGTACTGGCCGGCCTGCATCAACGTTTTGATGCACGCCGCTACCGCCTGGACATCAGCCAAGCGCCGTTGATTCGCCTGGCCTACGCCGACGATCCGGCCAACCAGCGTGTGGTTGTGGTGCTGCTCTATCACCATATCGCCCTCGACCACACCGCCTTTGACGTGGTGCTGCGGGAAATGCAGGGTTATCTGCTGGGCCATCCGGCGCCGACCGCTGCACCGATGCCGTACCGCAACTACGTGGCCCAGGCGCGCTTGGGGGTGAGTGAGCAGGAGCATGAAACGTTCTTCCGCACCCTGCTCGGCGATGTCGACGAGCCAACCCTGCCATTCGGCCTGCAAAACGTGCGCGGCGACGGTAACGCCATCGAAGAGCACCGCCTGCATCTGGACAGCGACCTCAACCGCCGCCTGCGTGCCCAGGCCCGTTTGCTGGGGGTGAGCACCGCGAGCCTGTTCCACCTGGCTTGGGGCCAAGTGCTGGCGGCCACGTCCGGGCGCCAGAGTGTGGTGTTCGGCACTGTGTTGGTGGGGCGTCTGCAAGGCGGTGAAGGGGCCGACCGTGCGCTGGGCGTGTTCATCAATACGTTGCCGCTGCGCCTGGATATCGACGGTCAGGGCGCACGCTCCGCCGTACGCGCCACGCATGCGCGGCTCACCGCTTTGCTCGGTCATGAGCACGCTTCCCTGGCCCTGGCCCAGCGTTGCAGTGGGGTGGCTGCACCTGCGCCGTTGTTCAGCTCAATGCTCAACTATCGCCATCGCGGCGGCGCCACCCGTTCCCAGGAGGCGCAACACGCCTGGGAAGGTATGCAGACCCTGGTCAACGACGGGCGCACCAACTACCCGCTGACCTTGAACGTGGATGACCTGGGTGATGGCTACGACGTGACTGCGTTGGCCCAGGTCGATGCGCAACGCGTCTGCGGGTACCTGCAAGTGGCCCTGTCCGGGCTGGTCGAGGCCCTGGAGCAGGCACCGAACCAGGCGCTCAATCGCCTGCCGATCCTGAGTTCCGAGGAGCGACACACACTGCTGGTGACGTTCAACGCCACGGAGGTGAACTACAACCTCGACCAGACCCTGCACGGGATGTTCGAAGCCCAAGTTCAGCGTACGCCGCACGCCATCGCGGTGAAGGCGGGCGAGCAGCAGCTTACCTACCAACAACTCAACGAGCGTGCCAATCGCCTGGCCCATCATCTGCGCACGCTGGGTGTGCAGCCGGATGCCCGGGTGGGGATTTGCCTGGAGCGCGGCCTGGACATGGTCGTCGGCCTGTTCGCCATCCTCAAGGCCGGTGGCGGTTATGTGCCGCTGGACCCGGCGTACCCGCTGGAGCGTATCGCCTACATGCTGCACGACAGCGCGCCGGTCGTGGTGCTGGCCCAGAACGCCACCGTAGGCTTGCTGGGCGACGTGCCGCTGCTCAATCTGGACCTGGACACCTGGCAGCATCAGCCGCTGAGCAACCCCGAGGTACCGGGCCTGACCGCCCGGCATCAGGCCTACGTGATCTACACCTCCGGCTCCACAGGCCAGCCCAAAGGCGTGATCAACGAACACGCCGGGGTGGTCAACCGGCTGCTGTGGATGCAGGACGCTTATGGCCTCAACGCCGATGACGCGGTGTTGCAGAAAACCCCGTTCAGTTTCGACGTGTCGGTATGGGAATTCTTCTGGCCGCTGTTCACCGGCGCACGCTTGGTGATGGCGCGCCCCGGCGGGCATAAAGACCCGGCGTACCTGTGTGAGGTGATCCAGGCGGAGCACATCACCACGCTGCACTTTGTGCCGTCGATGCTTGATGTGTTCCTGGCCCATGGCGATGTGAGCCAGGCGGCTGGGCTGGTGCGGGTGATGTGCAGCGGCGAAGCGCTGCCGGGCAGCCTGGTGCGGCGTTTCAAGGCGCAGTTGCCGGGGATCGGCCTGTACAACCTGTACGGCCCGACTGAAGCGGCGGTGGACGTGACCGCCTGGAACTGCGCACGCCCCGACGTGCCGGACAACACTCCCATCGGCAAGCCCATCGCCAATACGCGCATGTACGTGCTGGATGCGCAGTTGCAGCCGTTGCCGCTGGGTGTGGTCGGCGAGCTGTTTATCGGCGGCGTGCAAGTGGCGCGGGGTTACCTGAACCGCCCTGAGCTGACTGCCGAGCGCTTCCTCGACGACCCGTTCCACGAGGGTCGGATGTACCGCACCGGCGACCTTGGCCGCTACTTGCCCGACGGCACTATCGAATACCTGGGCCGCAATGACGACCAGGTCAAGATCCGTGGCCTGCGTATCGAACTGGGGGAAATCCAGGCGCGTCTGCTTGAGCACCCACAGGTCAGCGAAGCGGCGGTGGTCGCCCGTGAGGATCGCCTCGTCGCCTACTACACCGGTACGCCAACCGAGATCGATGCACTGCGCGCTCACCTGCTGCAACACCTGCCGGACTTTATGGTGCCCGCGCTGTTCGTGCACCTCGACGCGCTGCCCTTGAGCCCCAACGGCAAACTCGACCGCAAGGCTTTGCCAGCGCCCGGCCTGTACGCCTTGACCGTGCGTGAGTACGAAGCGCCGGAAGGCGACACCGAAATCCTGCTGGCGCAGCTGTGGGCCGAGTTGCTCAACGTGGAGCGGGTCGGGCGCCAGGATAATTTCTTTGAACTGGGCGGGCACTCGCTGCTTGCCGTGAGCTTGATCGGGCGCTTGCGCCAGGAAGGCATGGAAGCTGACGTCCGGGCGCTGTTCGAACAGCCGACCCTGGCCGGCTACGCCGCAATGACCGAACGAATGGAGATCGTCCTGTGAGCCTCTTAGAGCTGCTGGCAACCCTGAAAACCAAGGACATTCAACTGGCGCTCAAGGGCGAGCAGTTGTCGGTGCAAGGCAACAAGCAAGCGTTGAGTGACCCGGCGCTCCTTGCCGCCTTGCGCGAGCACAAACCGGCGCTGATCGAGCTTATTAAGGCCGGCGAGTATTCCGCCACCAAGGCCGGTGAAGTCGACGTGCCGGCCAATGGCATCCCGGCCGGCGCCCAGCACATCACACCGGACATGCTGACGTTGTCCAGCCTCAGCCAGGACGAGATCGACCGCATCGTCGCCACCGTCGACGGCGGCGTGGCGAATATCCAGGACATCTACCCGCTGGCACCGTTGCAGGAAGGCATCCTGTTCCACCATGTCAGCGCCGAGCAGGGCGACCCGTACGTCATGCAATCTCAGTTCGCGTTCGACAGTCTGGCGCGCTTCGAGGCGTTCGCCCAGGCGCTGCAAGCGGTGATGGACCGCCATGACATCCTGCGCACCGGCGTGGTCTGGGATGGCCTGCAACAGCCGTCGCAAGTGGTGTGGCGCACGGCGCGCCTGCCGGTGCAGGCCTTGCAACTCGACCCGGCGGATGGCGAGATCGCCGCCCAACTGCACGCCCTGTTCGATGCGCGCCACTATCGCCTCGACGTGACCCAGGCGCCGTTGCTGCGCTTGGTGCGTGCCGATGACCCGGCCAATGGGCGTATCGTCGCCACCTTGCTGTTCCACCACATGGCCCTGGACCATAGCGCCCTGGAAGTGGTGTGCCATGAAATGCAGGCGTGCCTGCTGGGGCAGGGCGCGGCGTTGGGCCAGGCGGTGCCGTTTCGCAACTATGTAGCCCAGGCACGGCTGGGCATCAGCGAGCAGGAACACGAAGGCTTCTTCCGCCAGATGCTTGGCGATATCAGCGAGCCGACCTTGCCGTTTGGCTTGCAGGATGTGCAGGGCGATGCGCGGGGCATCAGCGAGCTCAGCCTGCCCTTGGCGGCGCTATTGAGCCAGCGCTTGCGCACCCAGGCGCGGCAGTTGGGGGTAAGCGCGGCAAGCCTGTTTCACCTGGGCTGGGCGCAGGTGTTGGGAGCATTGGCCGGCAAGCAACAGGTGGTGTTCGGCACGGTGTTGATGGGCCGTATGCAAGGCAGTCATGACACGGACCGCGCCTTGGGCATCTTCATCAACACCTTGCCGTTTCGCGTGGACGTGGACGGTCAGGACGTGCGCGCCGGGGTCAAGGCCACCCATGGTCGGCTCACCACACTGCTGCGCCACGAGCATGCGGCACTGGCCCTGGCCCAGCGCTGCAGTGGGGTGACCGCGCCGACGCCGTTGTTCAGCGCGCTGCTCAACTATCGCCACAGCGCGCCCGCCGCCAGCGCCGAAGCCGTCTCGGCGTGGCAAGGCATCGCCGCCCTCAGTGCTGAAGAACGCACCAACTATCCACTGACCCTGAGCGTCGATGACCTGGGCGAAGGCTTTGGCCTGAGCCTGCTGGCCAGCACCCAGGTGGACCCGCAGCGGGTCTGCGCCTACCTGCAAACTGCCCTGGAAAACCTGGTGACGGCCCTGGAGCAGGCGCCGGAAACCGCGCTCAATCAAGTGCCGGTGGTGCCCGCCGTCGAGCAGCGGTTGCTGTTGGAACAGTTCAACGCCACCCAGGCCGAGTTCCCCCAAGGCACCACCTTGCATGGGCGTATCGAAGCCCAGGCCGTTCTCACGCCACATGCCATCGCGGCGGTGCAGCTTGAACGCTCGCTGACCTACGCTGAGCTCAACGGGCAAGCCAACCTGCTGGCCCATCACTTGCTGGCGCTGGGCGTCAAACCCGATGACCGCGTGGCCATCGTCGCCCGTCGTGGACTGGACACCTTGGCCGGGTTGCTGGCGATCCTTAAAGCCGGCGCCTGCTACGTACCGGTGGACCCGTCCCACCCGGCCGAGCGCCTCGCCTACCTGCTTAGCGACAGCGCCCCGGTAGCGGTGCTGACTCAGCACGCGTTGCTCGAACGCCTGCCCGAGCTGGACGTGCCGGTGATCAACCTGGACCGCTACACCTGGCACCACCACGCGGCGAGCAATCCCAGCGTCGCCGTGACTCCCGCGAACCTCGCCTATGTGATCTACACCTCCGGCTCCACCGGCCTGCCCAAAGGTGTGATGGTGGAACACCACACCGTGACCAACCTGGTGGATTGGCATTGCCGCGCCTTCGACCTCTGCGCCGGGCGCCACACCGCCAGCGTCGCCGGGTTCGGCTTTGATGCCATGGCCTGGGAAGTGTGGCCGGCGCTGTGTGTCGGCGCGACCCTGCACTTGCCACCGGCCCACGACGGCCCCGAAGACATCGACGCGCTGCTGGCCTGGTGGTGCGCGCAGCCGCTGGATGTGTGCTTCCTGCCGACGCCGGTGGCCGAGTACGCCTTCAGCCAGCACATCGAGCACCCGACGCTGCGCACCTTGCTGGTCGGCGGCGATCGTCTGCGGCAGTTCGGGCGGGCGCAGCGGTTTGAGCTGATCAACAACTACGGCCCTACCGAAGCCACGGTGGTCGCCACCTCCGGAAAGGTCGAGGCGGGGCAGGCGTTGCATATCGGCAAGCCCATCGCCAATGCCACGGTGTACGTGCTGGACGAGCAACAACGCCCGGTGCCGCTGGGCGTGGCGGGTGAGTTGTATGTGGGCGGCAAGGGCGTGGCGCGCGGCTACCTGAACCGTCCGCAACTGACCGCCGAACGCTTCCTGGACGACCCGTTCAACGTCGGACGCATGTACCGCACCGGTGACCTGGTGCGCTGGTTGCCCGACGGCAACCTCGATTACCTGGGCCGCAATGACGATCAGGTGAAAATCCGTGGTGTGCGCATCGAACTGGGGGAAATCGAAACCCAACTCAACCAACTGCCGAGCTTGCAGGAAGTGGTGGTGCTGGTGCGTGACGAGCGGCTGGTGGCGTACTACACCGAAAACCCGCAACTTGACTCATTGGCGGTGGGCGATATCCGCGCCCATCTGGTGGCGCACCTGCCGGACTACATGGTCCCGGTCGCCTTCATGAAGCTTGACGCGCTGCCCTTGACCGCCAACGGCAAACTCGACCGCAAGGCCCTGCCGGCGCCGGATAGGGCCGCCGTGTTTACCCGCCAATACGCGACGCCCGAGGGCGAGATCGAAAGCAGCCTGGCGCAGATCTGGGCCGATGTCTTGCAGGTAGAACGCGTCGGCCGTTACGACCACTTCTTTGAACTGGGAGGGCACTCGCTGCTCGCCATGCGCATGGTGTCCCAAGTGCGCCAACGACTGGGCGTGGAGCTGTTGCTCAGCGACCTGTTTGCCAATGCCGAACTGGCCGCCGTTGCCGACGTGCTGGCCCAGGCCGGTCGCAGCACTTTGCCGGCGATCCTGCCGGCCAACCGCGATGAGCCGGTGCCGCTGTCGTTCGCCCAGCAGCGCTTGTGGTTCCTGGCGTTGATGGAAGGCGCCAACACGGCCTACAACATACCCATCGGCTTGCGCCTGCGCGGGCAACTGCATGTGCAGGCTTTGCAACGGGCGCTGGCGCGGATCGTTGCGCGGCACGAAACCCTGCGCAGCCGCTTCGCCCAGCACGGTGACGACGCCCAGGTGCTGATCGTCGCGGCCGACGACGTGCTGCCGCTGCAAGTGCAGGACTTGCGCCGCCACCCGCAACCGCAACAGGCGCTGGATGCGTTGATCCACGGCGAAGCGTCGGCGCCGTTCGACCTCGAACGCGGCCCGCTGCTGCGCGGGCGCCTGGTGGTGATGGCCGACGAGCACCATGTGCTGTTGCTGACCCTGCACCATATCGTCTCCGATGGCTGGTCCATGGGCGTACTCACCCGCGAACTGATGGCGCTGTACCAGGCCTTCAGCCATGGGCAGCCCGACCCGTTGCCGCCACTGCCGATCCAATACGGCGACTTTGCCGTGTGGCAACGCTTGTGGCTCAGCGGCGAAGTACTTCACCGCCAGAGCCGATATTGGCAACAGGCCCTGGCTGGTGCGCCAGCGTTGCTCAGCCTGCCCACCGACCGCCCGCGCCCGGCGCAGCAGGACTACGCCGGCAGCAGCGTGGAGATCCGTCTGGACGAGCGCCTCACCGCCGGGCTCAAGGCCTTGAGCCAACGCCATGGCAGCACGCTGTACATGACGGTAATGACCGCCTGGGCGTCCTTGCTCGCGCGGCTCTCGGGGCAGGCAGATGTGGTGATCGGCTCGCCGGTCGCCAACCGTACGCGCACTGAAGTCGAAGGCCTCATCGGCCTGTTCGTCAACACCCTGGCGGTGCGCATCGACACCTCGGGCGCGCCCACTACCGAAGCGCTGCTGGCGCGGGTCAAGGCGCTGACCTTGGCGGCCCAGGCCCATCAAGACCTGCCCTTCGAGCAAGTGGTCGAAATCACCCGGCCGGTACGCAGCCTGGCCCACAGCCCACTGTTCCAAACCCTGTTGGCCTGGCAGGACAGCAGCGCGCCGATCCTGGCCCTGGGCGACCTGGCCCTGGAAGGCATCGTGGAGAACAGCCACTTTGCCAAGTTCGACCTGTCGCTGAACCTCGGCGAAGTGCAGGGCACGATTATCGGCGCGCTGGAATACGCCGTGGCGCTGTTCGATGAAGCGACGATGCAGCGTTACGTCGGCTACTTCACCCGCGTGTTGCAGGCCATGGTCGATAACGATCAGGCGGTGTTGGAGCATGCGCCACTGCTGGACGAGGGCGAGCGCCGGCACGTGCTGTTCGATTTCAACGCCACCCAGGTGGATTACAACCTCGACCAGACCTTGCACGGCATGTTTGAAGCCCAGGTGGCCCGCACGCCCCATGCGATTGCGCTCAAGGCTGGCGAACAGCAACTGACGTACGCCGAGCTCAACGCGCGGGCCAACCAACTCGCCCATCACTTGCTGGCGCTGGGTGTCCAGCCGGATTCGCGGGTGGCGATCTGCGTGGAGCGCGGCCTGGAGATGGTCATCGGCCTGTATGCGATCCTCAAGGCCGGCGCCGCTTATGTGCCGCTGGACCCGGCTTACCCGCTGGAGCGCATCGCCTACATGCTCAGCGACAGCGCACCCGCTGTTGTACTGATCCAGGGCGCTACTCGTGAGCTGGTGGGCGCGGTGCCGGTGGTCGATCTGGACCAACCGAGCTGGCACGCGCAATCCGTGGATAACCCCGCGGTGCAGGGCCTGAGCGCCTATGTGATCTACACCTCCGGCTCCACTGGCCAGCCCAAGGGCGTGATCAACGACCATGGCGGCGTGGTCAATCGCCTGCTGTGGATGCAGGACGAGTATGGGCTCACCGCCCAGGACCGGGTCTTGCAGAAAACCCCGTTCAGCTTTGATGTGTCGGTCTGGGAATTCTTCTGGCCGCTGTTCACCGGCGCCTGCCTGGTGATGGCCCGTCCTGGCGGGCATAAAGACCCGGTGTACCTGTGCGAGGTGATCGAGGCCGAACACATCACCACGTTGCACTTTGTGCCGTCGATGCTCGACGTGTTCCTGGCCCATGGCGACGTCAGCCAGGCGGCCGGGCTGGTGCGGGTGATGTGCAGCGGCGAAGCCTTGCCGGGCAGCCTGGTGCGCCGGTTCAAGGCGCAGTTGCCGGGGATCGGCCTGTACAACCTGTATGGCCCGACCGAAGCGGCCGTCGACGTGACGGCATGGAACTGCGCGGGCCCGGTGACGCCGGACAACACTCCCATCGGTAAGCCCATTGCCAACACCCGCATGTACCTGCTGGACGCGCAGTTGCAGCCGGTGCCGCTGGGCGTGGTCGGCGAGCTGTTTATCGGTGGCGTGCAAGTGGCGCGGGGGTACCTGAACCGTGCGGAACTGACCGCCGAACGCTTTCTTCAAGATCCATTTACCAGCGGCCGCATGTACCGCACCGGCGACGTTGGCCGCTACTTGCCCGATGGGCATATTGAGTACCTGGGCCGCAACGACGATCAGGTGAAAATCCGTGGCCTGCGTATCGAACTGGGCGAGATCCAGGCGCGCCTGACCGAGTGCCCAGCAGTCAACGAGGCCGCCGTGATCGCCCGCGAAGACCGTCTGGTGGCGTACTACACCGGTGCCTTCACCGACATCGACGTGCTGCGCAGTCAGTTGTTGCATCACCTGCCTGAATTCATGGTGCCGGCGATCTTCGTTCATCTCGACGCATTGCCCCTGAGTCCCAACGGCAAACTCGACCGCAAGGCGCTGCCCGCGCCGGGCCTGGATTCGGTGGTGGTGCGCGAATACGAAGCGCCCCAGGGCGACACGGAAATCGCCCTGGCCAGCCTGTGGGCCGAGTTGCTCAAGGTGGAACGTGTGGGCCGTCACGATAACTTCTTCGAACTGGGCGGGCATTCGTTGCTGGCGGTGAGCCTGATGGGGCGCATGCGCGGCCTTGGCTTGTCGGCGGACGTAAAAGTGCTGTTCGGTCAGCCAACCTTGTCGGCACTGGCGGCGGCGTTGGGCACTGGTCGTGAAGTGGCGGTGCCGGTCAATGGCATCGTTGACGGTTGCACGTCGATCAAGCCGGGCATGTTGCCGCTGATCTCGCTGGAGCAAGTCGCCATCGACCGCCTCGTCGCCTGCATCCCCGGCGGTGCGGCGAATGTGCAGGATATCTACCCCCTGACGCCGTTGCAGGCCGGCATGCTCTATCACCACCGCGCCGTGCAGGAAGGCGATGCCTATGTGTTGCAGGCGCAGTTTGCCTTTGACAGCCGTCAACGTCTGGACGCCTTTGCCCTGGCGTTGCAGGCGGTGATCGAGCGCCACGACATCCTGCGTTCGTCGTTCCACTGGGACGGCCTGGAAGAACCGGTGCAGGTGGTCTGGCGCAAGGCGTCGCTGCGGGTTGAAACCGCGCCGCTGCCGCAACGCCTCGACCTGTCCCAAGCGCCGTTGATGCGCCTGGTGTGCAGCGAAGAAACCCCGCGTGTGGTCGCCACCTTGCTGTTCCATCACTTGGTCATGGACCACATCGCCCTGGAGATCCTGCAACACGAGATGCAGGCGTTTCTGTTGGGCACTCAACACCGCCTGGGAACGCCTGTGCCGTATCGCAACTATGTGGCGCAGATGCGCTTGGGCGCAGACGATCACGAAGGGTTTTTCCGCGAAATGCTCGGCCAGATCGACGAGCCCACGGAAGTGGCCAAGCTGGGCATCGATGAGCAGGCCCGTCTGACGATTGCTCCCGAATTAAGCCAGCGCCTGCGCACTCAGGCGCGCCAATCCGGCGTCAGCGCCGCCAGCCTGATGCACCTGGGTTGGGCCCAGGTGCTGGGCAAGGTGTCCGGCCGTGAGCAGGTGGTGTTCGGCACGGTGATGCTTGGCCGCCTGCAAGGCGGTGAGGGCGCCGAACGGGCCATGGGCGTCTTTATCAATACGTTGCCATTGCGGGTCGACCTGGGCGAGCACTCGGTACGCCACGCCGCGCGTGCCACCCATGCGCGGCTGAGCCAACTGCTCAGCCATGAACACGCGCCGCTGGCATTGGCCCAGCGTTGCAGCGGCGTGCCGGTGACCACGCCGCTGTTCAGTGTGCTATTCAACTATCGGCACAGCGCGCCGCAGGCCGGTGCAGTCACCGAGGCATGGCAAGGTATTGAGCTGCTCAAGGCCGAGGAACACAGCAACTACGGCCTGTCGATGAGCGTGGATGACCTGGGCGATGGCTTCACTTTGAAAGCCACGGGGCAGGGCGCCCGGCGCCTGTGTGAGTACCTGAATGTGGCCCTGGAGCAACTGGTGCAGGCGCTGGAACAGGGCAGCGATGTCGCCATCAGCCGCTTGCCGATCCTGCCCGCCGCCGAACAGCATCAACTGCGGCTAGCGTTCAATGCCAGCACCCGCGACTTCCCCCGTGAACACACCGTGCAGCGTCTGTTCGAAGCCCAGGCCCAGGCGCGTCCGGACGCATTGGCCGTGGTGCATGGCGAGCAGCGCCTGAGCTACGGCGAGCTCAATACCCGCGCCAATTGCCTGGCCCATTACCTGTTAGGACTGGGCGTAAAACCTGGCGACAACGTGGCGATCCTGCTGCCGCGTTCTGTCGCGCTGCTGGTCGGCCAACTGGCCGTGTTGAAGTGCGCGGCCGCCTATGTGCCGCTGGACATCAACGCGCCCGCCGAACGTCAGGCGTTCATGGTGCGGGACAGCGGTGCGCGCTGGTTGTTGACCCACAGCGACGCGGTGATCGAATACGCGGCGCAACGCCTGGACGTGGACACCCTGGCCTTCGATCCACAACCTAGCCATAACCCGGATTTGTCGCAGTCTTCGGACAGCGAGGCGTACATCATGTACACCTCCGGCTCCACCGGCGTTCCCAAGGGTGTGCTGGTGCCCCATCGGGGCATCACGCGGTTGGTACTCAACAACGGCTATGCCGATTTCAATGCCAGCGACCGCGTGGTCTTCGCCTCCAACCCGGCGTTCGACGCCAGCACCATGGATGTATGGGGGCCACTGCTTAATGGCGGGCAAGTGCAGGTGATCGATCACGCCACCTTGCTCGACCCTGTGGCATTCGGCATGGCGTTAAAGGGCGCGACGGTGTTGTTCGTCACCACTGCGCTGTTCAACCAGTACGTGCAACTGATTCCCGACGCGTTGGCGGGTTTGCGCATCCTGCTGTGCGGCGGCGAGCGTGCCGATCCGGCGGCGTTCCGCAGCCTGTTGGCCCAGGCGCCGACGTTGCGCCTGGTGCATTGCTACGGCCCGACGGAAACCACCACTTACGCCACCACCTATGAAGTGCGCGCACTTGCCGACGACGCCGACAGCGTGCCGGTGGGGCGACCGATCTCCAACACCCAGATTTATGTGCTGGATGCGCACTTGCAGCCAGTGCCCCAGGGCGTGACCGGTGAAATCTGCATCGGTGGTGACGGCGTGGCCAAGGGGTACTTGAACCGTCCTGAACTGACCGCTGAAAAGTTTGTGCAGGATCCGTTCAACCCAGGCGCTTTGATGTACCGCACTGGCGACCTCGGCCGCTGGACGGCGCAGGGCCTGCTCGAATGCATCGGGCGCAATGACGATCAGGTGAAAATCCGTGGTTTCCGTATTGAGCTGGGAGAGATCGAAGCGCGCCTGATGACCTGCTTGGGTATTCAGGACGCGGTCGTGTTGGCCCGTGAAGACGCGCCGGGGGATAAGCGCTTGGTGGCGTATTTCACCTGGGCTGCCGAACCGGTCGGCATCGACAACGTACGTGCCCATCTTCAAGGGCAACTGCCGGACTACATGCTGCCATCGGCCTATGTGCCGCTGGACCGCTTGCCGTTGACTGCCAATGGCAAGGTTGACCGCAAAGCCTTGCCGGTGCCGGCTCTGGACGCGCTGGTCAGTCGTGATTTCGAAGCACCGACCGACGCCCTGGAACAGACCTTGGCGCAATTATGGGGCGAGGTGCTGAAGCTGGAGCAGGTGGGCCGGCATGGCAGCTTCTTTGAACTGGGCGGGCATTCGTTGTTGGCGATTCGCCTGGTCAACCTGATGGACGAAGCGGGGCTGGCAGTGAGCCTGGCCGAGTTGTTCCAGCACGCCAGCGTGGCGTCGGTGGCGACCATGCTGCGCCAGCGCACCGCTGAGCCGGTGCGCGACAGCTCGGTGATTACGGTGCGCAGCAGCGGCTCGCAAGCGCCGTTGTTCCTGGTGCATGAATTCAGCGGCATGGACGTGTATTTCCCGGCGCTGGGCCAGCATTTACCGGGTGATTACCCGATCTATGGCCTACCGGGTGTGGCGCTCGGCGAGGCGCACCTCAACACCCTGGAAGGCTTGGCGGCGCGCATGGTGGGCCTGATTCGCGGCTTGCAGCCCCATGGGCCGTATCGCATCGCCGGCTGGTCATTTGGCGGTGTGCTGGCCTATGAAGTGGCGATGCAACTACTGGGGCTGGATGAACCGGTGGCGTTCCTTGGCTTGATCGACAGCTACGTGCCGCGCCTGACCGACCAGGGCAAGGCGCGTTGGAGCGGGCCAGACGCGCTTAAGCGGCATTTGCTGTTGCAGTGCCGCGCCTATTGGAACGCACAGGGAGGTGTGGATGAGCTGGCAAGGATTGAACAGTTGGACGCGCAGATTGGACAGTTGGACTTTGCAGGTGTGCTGCAACGCTGTCGCGATCAAGGTTTGCTATACGCGCAAATGGCGGCGGCTGCGGATGCGGACCTCTTGAGCTTTATCGAGCGCGAAGTCGGGCATGGGCATGCGCTGGCGCACTACAGCTTGTTTCCGCTGCCGGTGCCTGTGCACCTGTTCAGCGCTATAGAGCGGCCGACCGAGTTGTCGCGGCGCAGTGTGTCGCTGGGTTGGGATGACGCCCTTGCGCCTGGGCAGTTGCGTCAGGTTGAAGTGCCGGGTGATCACCAGAGCATGATGCAGGCGCCGCATATCCGTGCGCTGGGTGCGGCGATGACAGAAGCATTGGCAGGGTGTTCACCGGTAAGGGAAACGGCGCATCAATCGTTGCTGCGGATCCAGAGCGGACGGGCCGGGTATGCGCCGGTGTTCTGCGTGCCGGGGGCAGGGGACAGCGTCACCGGGTTTGTGGGCCTGAGCGAAGCGCTTGGACGGGACTGGCCGTTGTTTGGCTTGCAGCCACGTGGGTTGGATGGCGAGGCGGTGCCCCACAGCCAGGTGGAAGCGGCAGCGCGCTGTTATCTGCACGCGCTGGAACATGAGTGCCCGCATGGGCCGGTGCATCTGGTCGGGCATTCGTTTGGCGGCTGGGTGGCACTGGAGATGGCGCTGCGGTTGCAGGCGGCTGGACGGGAAGTGGCGTCGTTGACGGTGATCGACAGCGAAGCGCCGGGTAGTGCGGGTCGGGCTTATACGACGACGGCGGCGTTGTTGAGGTTGATCGAGGCGATGCAGCTGGCGGCGGGGAAACCCTTGGGGATTGACCGTGAAACCTTCGCGGTTGGCGACGAAGTGGCGCAGCGCCAGAGCCTGCATGGGGGAATGGTTGGGGTGGGGTTGTTGCCGGCCCGTGCCAGTGTTGATGCGATGGCGGGACCGGCCCGGACTTATGCGGCGGCGTTGCGTACGGAGTATCGGCCGACTCAGCGATATCGCGGGGTGGTGCGGTTGGTGTTGGCGCAGGATCCGGCGTTGGATGCGGTGGGCAATCAGCGGGAGCAGGGGGGGATGATTGAGGGGTGGCGTAAGCAGGGCAGCTCTTTGGAGGTTTGGTATGGGGTGGGGAATCACTTCACATTGCTCAAGGCGCCGAATGTTCACGGGCTGGCGCGGTGGTGGTTGGACACTGCGGTGATTGGGGAGGTGGTTTCGTGAAGAGGGTATACCGCTTTAAATGTGGGAGGGGGCTTGCCCCCGATAGCGATCTTTCGGTGCACATATCCATTCCTGCGGTAACGGCGGCTTGTGGTTCCGCTCTTACAGCGGGTCACTTTTGGAAAGGCCGGAATGCCGGCCCAGCCAAAAGTAACCAAAAGGCCTTCGCCCCACCACTCGGCACCTCGCCTAGGCTCGGTGTGCCCTCACTCCGGCTTTGGAACTCGGGCCGCCGCTCCAAAACCTGCGTTCGGCCAGCGTGGTTTTACGGGGCGACCGCAGATCAAAATCAAGAGCGCGGCGGCCTTAGAGCCGACCGATTTATTGAGTCGAACTGCTTTCACAGGTGGGAGGGGGCTTGCCCCCGATAGCGATCTTTCGGTGTGCATTTCCATTCCTGCAGAAACGGATATGTACCCAATCAAAAAAAGCCCAACCCAATAGGCCGGGCCAAACCACTTTCTATGGTCATCTATGCAAAACTCTAAATTCCGCAAAATCGGCATATTCACCGTACTGGCCGTAGCCATCAGCCTAATCATCTACACCGTCCAGGCACCGGCCGACGCACCGCTGTACCTCACCGCCACCGCCGAACGCGGCGACATCGAAAACGCCGTCCTGGCCACCGGCCTACTCGAAGGCATCAAGCAAGTCGACGTCGGCGCCCAAGTCTCCGGCCAGTTAAAGTCACTCAAGGTCAAAGTGGGCGACAAGGTAAAAAAGGGCCAATGGCTCGCCGAAATCGACCCGTTGATCCTGCAAAACACCCTGCGCAAAGCCCAAGTGGATGAGGAAAACCTCCAGGCCCAGCGCAGGGCCACGGCGGCTCAGCTCAAGCAGGCCAAGTCGGTGTATGAACGCTACAAAGGCTTGCAGGATGACGAGTCGGTATCGCGCCAGGACTTTGAAGATGCCGAATCGACCTTCCAAGTGCAGCAGGCCAATCTGTTGGCCCTGGATGCGCAGATCAAAAGCGCACATATCCAGATCGACACCGCCAAGATCAACCTGGATTACACCCGCATCAATGCGCCCATCGACGGCGATGTGGTGGGCATCGTCACCCAGGAAGGCCAGACGGTGATCGCCAGCCAACTGGCGCCGGTGCTGCTCAAGTTGGCGGACCTGGACACCATGACGGTCAAGGCCCAGGTGTCGGAGGCGGATGTGATTCATATCAGCCCCGGTCAGCAGGTGTATTTCACCATCCTCGGTGAAGCCGACAAACGCTACTACGCCAAGCTGCGCGGCACCGAGCCGGCGCCGCAGAACTTCCTTGAAACCCAGACCGCCGGCACGCCCAAGCAGAACACGGCGGTGTTCTACAACGCGTTGTTCGATGTGCCCAACCCCGACCATCGCCTGCGCATCGCCATGACCGCCCAGGTGCGTATCGTGCTCGACACCGCCCAGGCCGCGTTGATGGTGCCGGTGGCGGCGCTCGGGGCGCGCAATAAGGACGGCAGTTACGCGCTGCGGGTGCTGGATGCCAAGGGCAAGGCGGTGTCCCGTGATGTAAAAACCGGCATCAACAACAACGTCAAGGTGCAGATCCTGGAGGGCCTGGCCGAGGGCGATAAAGTGGTGATCGGTGATGCGTCGCCTGCTGTGGCGGGGAACTGACGGATGAGCCAGCCACTGTTGGAACTCAAGGGCATCACCCGCAGTTTCATGGCCGGCGAGCGTGAGTTCATTGCGCTCAAGGGTATCGACCTGACGATTCAGGCCGGGGAAATGATCGCGATTATCGGTGCGTCCGGTTCCGGTAAATCCACCTTAATGAATATCCTTGGCGGCCTGGATTACGCCACTGCCGGCAGTTACAAGATCAATGGCATCGAAACCCGTTCGTTGGGTGATGAACAACTGGCGGAACTGCGCCGCGATTATTTCGGGTTCATCTTCCAGCGCTACCACTTGCTGGCGCACCTCAGTGCTTTGCACAACGTGGAAATGCCGGCGATTTACGCGGGCACCCCACAGACTCAACGCCACAGTCGCGCACGGGAGTTGCTCGAACGCCTGGGGCTGGCCAGCCACACCACCCACCGTCCCAGCCAGTTGTCGGGCGGGCAGCAGCAACGGGTGAGTATCGCCCGGGCCTTGATGAATGGCGGTGAAGTGATCCTCGCTGACGAACCCACCGGCGCCCTCGACACCCACAGCGGCAAGGAGGTGATGCGTATCCTCGCCGAGCTGCACGCGGCCGGGCACACGGTGATTATCGTCACGCACGATCCCAAGGTGGCGGCGAATGCCCAGCGTATTGTCGAGGTCTGTGACGGCGAGATCATCAGTGACAAGGCCAACACCCGCAGTGGATTGGACGCGCCTGCCGAGGCGCCGATAGAGCCCCGGCGCAGCGGCGCACGGCGGTTGGTGGCGAGCCTTGGGTTGTTCAAGGAAGCGTTCAACATGGCCTGGGTCGCGCTGGTGTCCCATCGCATGCGCACCTTGCTGACCATGCTCGGCATTGTCATCGGCATCACCTCGGTGGTGTCGATCTCGGCCATCGGCGAAGGCGCCAAGCGCTATGTGCTCAAGGACATCCAGGCGATTGGCAGCAACACCATCGATATCTTTTCCGGCACCAGTTTCGGCGACAGCCGCGCCTCGGCCATCGAAACCCTGATGCCGTCGGATGTGGACGCGTTGAACCAGTTGTACTACGTGGACAGTGCCACGCCGGTGGTGGGCCGCAGCCTGTTGCTGCGCTACGGCAATATTGATCTGGATGCCCAAGTCAATGGCGTCAGCGACCGCTACTTCAAGGTCAAGGGGCTGAAGCTTGAAGCCGGTATTGCCTTCAGCGAAAGCGATGCACGGCGCCAGGCCCAGGTGGTGGTGATCGACCACAACACCCGGCACCGTCTGTTCGGGCCGAACGTGGACCCGCTGGGCCAGGTGATCCTGGTGGGCAACCTGCCGTGCACAGTGATTGGCGTGACGGCCGACAACAAAAACATGTTCGCCGCCAGCAAGGCGCTCAACGTGTGGGTGCCTTACGAAACCGCGGCGGGGCGTCTTTTAGGCCAGCGCCACTTGGACAGCATCACCGTGCGCATCAAGGACGGTCAGCCGAGCAAGGTGGTGGAAGACAACGTCAACAAGCTCATGCTGCAACGCCACGGCACCAAGGATTTTTTCACCAACAACCTCGACAGCATCATGCAGACGGTGCAAAAAACCAGCCGCTCCCTGGCGCTGCTGTTGTCGTTGATCGCAGTGATTTCATTGCTGGTGGGGGGGATTGGCGTGATGAATATCATGCTGGTGTCGGTCACCGAGCGTACTCGTGAGATCGGTATTCGCATGGCAGTGGGCGCGCGGCAGTCGGACATTCGTCAGCAGTTTTTAGTGGAAGCGGTGATGGTGTGCCTGATCGGCGGCTTGATTGGTATCTCGCTGTCCTACGCGCTGGGGTTTCTGTTTTCGCTGTTTGTGAAGGAATGGGAAATGGTGTTTTCGGTCGGCTCAATCGTCACAGCCTTCGCCTGTTCGACACTGATCGGCATTGTGTTCGGCTTTGTGCCAGCGCGGAACGCGGCGCGGCTGGACCCGATTGAGGCATTGGCCAGGGACTGATTTCTGTTGGCCGGTGAAGATCAAGTGTGGGAGGGGGCTTGCCCCCGATGAGGGGCTGTCAGTTGATGCATCTATGGCTGACACACCGCTATCGGGGGCAAGCCCCCTCCCACCGGTTTAACTGGTGATGTCGTCCGTGGAATACATCCAGCGCAACAACGAATGCCGTCCGCTGATCCCCAGTTTGATCGCCGCCCGCTTGAGGTAGCTTTCAATCGTGTTGACCTTCAATGCCAGTTGCTCCGCCAACTCCGGCGCCGTCCGCCCGGCCAGCAGGCCCACACACACTTCCAGCTCGCGGTTGGACAGGGTCAGACCCGATTGCACCAGGCGTTCTTCAATGCGTCGGCGCAGGGTGTCGATGCCCTGGTTTTGCGGCTCCCTCGGATCGCTGTCCTGGCGGCAGGGCTGGATCGCGGCGATGTGTTTTTCCACCATCGGCAGCAGCAGGGTGGAGAAGTCCTGCAGCATGCTGCGCTCCTGAGGCGAAAAGCTTTCGGACTGGTGCGAGCGGTACACCGACAGCACGTAGCGCACGTCGTCTTTGCGGCGTGTGAGGTGCAGTTGTGCGGCGGGTTGTGCTTCGCCCAGGGCCGCCACCGAATCGGTGTAGACCGGGCTGATCTTGCGGCGGGTGTGCCCTTCGGGGCTCACGCGCATTTGGGTGATATGGGTGGCGTCCACTGCCAGTTGGGTGAGAATCAGGTCATGCAGCATGCGTGGGAAATGGCGACTGCCGGTGCTGGCGATGACCTTGCCTATATGTGGGAACAGGTTTGAGTTCATCAGTTCGTCCATGAATGTCGAGTGCAGGACGTATGCTAGTACAGCCTGGCGGCGGGATGGGGATCCAATTGGGAAAAAAACCAGATTAAGCACGGCCAACGGCGGCCGGACCTGTCCGACCGCCGTCAGGGCAAAACAAACTCATCTCACCGCATGCGCCGCCATCAGCGTTCGGCGCGGCAAGGCGCGCGTGCATGTGGCCAGTGCTTGCTGCACATCCGACAGCAGGTCGGCAACGTCCTCAAGCCCGACCGATAAACGCACCAGGCCTTCGCTGATGCCGTGGTGCGCGCGCTGTTCCGGGGTGTAGGTGGAATGGGTCATGCTCGCCGGATGCTGGGCCAGGGATTCAGCGTCGCCGAGGCTGACCGCGCGGGTGAACAGCTTGAGGGCATTCATGAAGCGCCGACCGCTATCGATCCCGCCCTTGAGCTCGAAAGCAATCATGCCGCCCGACTGGCTCATTTGCCGCGCCGCCAGTTCGTATTGCGGGAAAGAGGGCAGCCCCGGATACGTGACCCACTCCACCGCCGGGTGCGCCTGCAACGCTTCGGCCACGGCCTGGGCGTTGCTGCAGTGGCGGTCCATGCGCAGGGCCAGGGTCTTGAGCCCGCGCATCAGCAGCGACGCATCCTGGGGCGACATCACCGCGCCGGTCAGGTCCTTGAGACCTTGCAGGCGAATGCGCTGGGCCGTGGCCAGGTTGCTGACGGCGATGCCGGCGGTGATGTCGCCGTGGCCGCTGAGGTACTTGGTGGCCGAGTGCACCACCACATCGGCACCCAGTTCCAGCGGGCGTTGCAAGTACGGCGTGCAGTAGGTGTTGTCGATCACCACGGTCACGTTTGGCTGTTGATGGGCGAGGGCGGCCACGGCTGTGATGTCCACCAATTGCAGGGTGGGGTTGGCCGGGGTTTCGCAGTAGATCATACGAGTGGCGGGGCTGAGCGCCGCTCGCAGGGCGGCCAGGTCGGTGAGGTCCACGTGCCGCACCTTGATGCCGAACTCGCCGATACCGTGATGCAGCAGGGCGAAGGTGCAGCCGTAGAGGGTCTGGCTGACGATCACCTCATCGCCTGGCCGCAGCAGGGTCCAGAACGTCGCGGCAATTGCGCCCATGCCGGAGCTGAACGCCACTGCCGCCTCGCCGTTTTCCAGGGTGGCCATGCGCGATTCCAGCAGCGCCAGAGTCGGGTTGGAAATGCGTGTATAGAAGTGGCCGTCGGCTTCGCCGGCAAAACAGGCGGCGCCGTATTCGGCAGTGGGAAACGCAAACGTGGCTGACAGGTAGGTCGGCGGCACGAGCGCGCCGTGGTGGTCCTTGGGGTCGTAGCCGTGGTGGATGGCGCGGGTAGAAAAGCCGAATGCATTATGTTTATTGTTCATGTCGGGCGCTCCTTATTTCCTACAATGCTATGCTCATAACCAAGGCTGAATTTTCCAAACTTTGCCGACAAATCCCGCGTTAAGGGATGAAAAAACCCTAAAAATAATGAACAGAGGCAAATCATGCCCGTCACCTTGGACCGCACCGACAAAGCGTTATTGAACGCCCTGCAAGGCAATGCCCGTTTAACCGTGGCCGAACTCGCCGAACGCGTGTCCCTGACCACTTCACCGTGCTGGCGTCGGGTCCGTCATCTGGAGGAGAGCGGGGTGATCAGCGGTTACCAGGCGATTCTTTCGCCCAAGGCGCTGGGGTATGGGGTGACGGCGTTTGTCAGCATCATGATGGAAAGCCACACCCAGGATATCGCCCGGGCGTTTGAGCAGCGGTTGTTGGAGATTCCGGAAATCGTGGCCTGTCATAACGTATCGGGGCGCTATGATTTTTTGCTCGAAGTGGTCGCCAAGGATTTGGAGTCGTTTGGCGAGTTTGCGCGGGAGGTGTTGCAGACGCTGCCGTGCGTCAAAGAGATCTATTCGAGTTTTTCTTATAAGTCGGTGCGGCCGTTGCGGGTGATTCCGTTGCCGGGCTGATGCATTGGCTACCTGATCTTCCCCGGAATTGGATATTCCTGACGGCCGCGACGGTGACTAACCTAGCCACCAATCCCACCGTTCTGGAGTTCTCCCATGCAATCCCGTACCGACTTCTACACCGCTTCCCCGGACGCCATGAAAGCCATGCTTGCCCTTGAAGCGGCGGTCGGCAAACTCTCCATCGAGTTGCCGTTGCTGGAATTGATCCGCCTGCGTGTGTCGCAGATCAACGGCTGCGCCTTCTGCCTGGACATGCACACCGCCGATGCCCGCAAGGGCGGCGAAACCGAGCGTCGCCTGTACACCCTGTCAGCCTGGCGTGAAACGCCGTTCTTCACCCCCCGTGAACGTGCGGCGCTGGCCTGGGCTGAAAGCCTGACGCTGATCAGCCAGACCCACGCCCCGGACGAAGACTTCAACGCGCTGGCCGCTGAATTCAGCGCCCAAGAGCAGATCGACCTGAGCGTGGCGATCGCGACCATCAACAGCTGGAACCGTCTGGCGGTGGGTTTTCGCAAGATGCCCAAGTAAGCGTCAGAAGTTGATTGAGGCACTCAGGCGCGCCGTCAGTGGCGCGCCTTGGAACAGATAGTCATCGCCCATGTACTCACCCGCGTCGCGCCAGTAGCGCTTGTCGAACAGGTTGTCGACGCTCAGGCGGAACACCGTCTCGTAGCCGTCGACCTTGGTGGTGTAGCGGCTGCCGACGTTGACCACCGCATAATCTCCCACCTCCACATTGCCGCTGCGGTTGGCGTACTTCTTGGCGCTGTATTGCACGCCGCCGAGCACCGCCAACCCATTCACCCACGGCAACGCATAGTCGGCGTAGACACTGGCGCGCAGCTTCGGCACGTTGATCGCCTGATGCGCTTCGTATTGCGGCGTGCCGCTGCCGGTCACCCGTGCGCGAATCGCCGCCACGCAGGTGGAGATTTGCAGGCGTTCAGTGGCCCAGCCGTTGGCCGAGAGTTCTAATCCGGTGTTTTTCTGCTCGCCCTGCTGCACATAGGTGAAGTCGCCGGCAGCACCGGGCTTGGCGTACTGGTAGGCCTGGCGGGTCTGGAACACGGCAGCGGCGAAGCTGATGCGGCGCCAGTCGTATTTCACCCCGGCTTCGATCTGGCGTGAGGTGGTGGGTGCCAGGGTTTCAGCAGCGTTGGTGGCGAACCACGGCGCGGTGCCGCCCAGGGACAGGCCTTTGCTGTAGCTGGTGTACAGCGAGAGGTTTTCAATGGGTGTGTAGATCAGCGAAGCCTGGGGCAGGAACACGTATTGCTGGGTATGGCGTGTCTGGTCGCCGCTGACAGCGTCGAAGGCTTTTTCATCCAGGCGCACTTCGCGGCCACCGAGGATGGTTTGCCATTGCTCATTGAAACGGATGCGGTCGGTGACGAACACGCCGTATTGGCGGCTGTCGAGGTTGCGGTGGCTTGGATTCAGCGGTTTGTCGGTGGGGGTGAACGTCGGCGTGTCTTCGTCGATGTTGCTGGTGCCGATGTACTCGTTGACCGGGTTGCGCTTGTCGATCACCCGACGGAACGCGCTGGTGCCGAAGGTCAGCTCATGGCCGATGCCTGCAGTGTCGAACAACCCGGTCATGGCCGCCTGCACTTCGTCGTCGCGGCGGGTGTCGTCGGGGCTGCGGTAGTCGTAGACGTCGTAGTTTCCTTCGGGGCTGAAGGTGTTCGGCACGCTTGAGGTGCAACTGGTCGAGTCATAGCAGCCCCAGGCGAACGAGCTGTAATCATCGATCACCACCTTGCTGCGCGCGGCGCTGACGCTGCCTTTCCACTGGTCGCTGAAGCGGTATTCAAACCTGCCGTTGAGGTTCAACGAGTCGATGCCGACTTGCTTGGAGCCGCTCTGGTGGCCAAGCAGTTTTTTCGGCGAGGCGTCGTGGGGCACCTCAGTGCCGCCCAGCAACTGGTAGCCCGGTACCGAGCGTTGTTGCTTGTTCTGGTATTCCGCGTCCAGTTGCAGCACCGCGTCGGGGTTGATGTTCCAGTCGAAGGCCAGGGACACAAAGTCGCGCTGGCCGTTGGCATGCTCCACGTAGGAATTGAGGTCTTCATGGGCGACGTTGGCGCGCAGCCCGAATTGCTGCTCGCTGCCAAACCAGCCGCCGACGTCGGTGGCGATATAGCCACTGCCGCGGTCATCGGTGGACACCGTGACCGAGCGCACATCCTCAGGGCGCTTGGTCACGTAGTTGATCACGCCGCTGGGCTCGGAAATCCCGCTTTGCAGGCCGGCCAGGCCCTTGAGCACTTCGACCTGTTGCTTGTTTTCCAGGGCCACGTTCTGTTCGCCGGTGATGGTGCGCCCGTTGATCTTGTAACTGCTTGCCGCATTCAGCGAGAAGCCACGCACCACGAAGTTTTCGTAGTAGCCGATGGGCGCATAGCTGTCGCCTACCGAGGCGTCGTTGCGCAGCACCTCACTGAGCAGTCGCGCTTGCTGGTCCTTGATCAGGTCGGCGTTGAACACGCTGATCGAGGCCGGGGTTTCCAGCAGCGGTGCTTCAGTGAAGCCGCCGACCGAGGCGGTATCGGCGCGATAACCGGACTCATCCTGGCCCTGAACCTTCACGGCCGGCAGTTCGATCTCTGCCGCGAGGCTGTTGCCAATACCGCCGCTGAGCAACAGGCCGAGGGCGAAACGTGAACTAACGACGGGACGAAAACGCAAAACCATGGGGGCAGGGCCTTAAAGCGCAGGGCGGGGGGCGCATAAGCTAGGCATTACGGCGCGGTTTTACAAGTTATCGAGAATGGTTCTTTCACCTCACCCGCAACGGTGGAAGGCGGCTTAGGGATTAGATTTCAGCAAGAACGCTTAAAGGTGTTGTGTTCGCCGCTGCTTGAGGGAGTTGATGCATTGAGGCGCGTGGCGTGGCAGTCTGGACGACGTTTTCCTACGACTTGGAGATTTACCGTGGCAACAGCATCTGCAGTGATTGAAATCCCGGTATCGGCCGACACGGTCTGGCAATTGGTTGGCGGCTTCAACAGCCTGCCGGACTGGTTGCCGCTGATCGCCAAGAGCGAGCCAGGCGAAGGCGGCCGCTTGCGTCACCTGACCACTGGCGACGGTGGTGTGATCGTAGAACGTTTGCAGACCTTTGATAACGTGGCGCGCACCTACAGCTACACCATCGAGGAATCGTCATTTCCTGTGACTGCGTACCTGGCGACGTTGCAGGTTGAAGCGCTGAGCGAATCGTCGGCGAAGGTAACCTGGTCGGGCGTATTCACACCGGCGGCGGGCACCACGGATGCTGCGGTCGAAGAGTTATTTGCTGGGGTTTACAAGGGCGGTGTTGAGGCGCTGCGGGCGAATTTCTGACCTCATGAGCGCGCTTCTGTAGTGAGCGGGCTTGCCCCGCGCCGGGCTGCGAAGCGGCCCCAATAAACGCACCGCGTAGTGTCAAGCAGCGCCCGGGTCGCCTGGTTTGGGGCGGCTTCGCCACCCAGCGCGGGGCAAGCCCGCTCACCACAGATAACTGTCACTACAGACAACTGTCACCACAGATAACTATCGCCATAGATAACTGTCATCACAGACAACTGGCACTCCAATTTGCCGGGGTTTACAAGGGCGGGGTTGAGGCGCTGCGGGCGAATTTCTGACCTCATGAGCGCGCTTCTGTAGTGAGCGGGCTTGCCCCGCGCCGGGCTGCGAAGCGGCCCCAATAAGCGCACCGCGTAGTATCAGGCAGCGTCCGGGTCGCCTGGTTTGGGGCGGCTTCGCCACCCAGCGCGGGGCAAGCCCGCTCACCACAGATAACTGTCACTACAGGCAACTGGTACTACAGACAACTGTCACCACAGATAGCTGTCACTACAGATAGCTGTCACCGCAGACAACTGGCACCACGGGATAGCTGGTACAGCAAGATAACGGGAACAGCAGAATAATGAATGGCGCACCACAACACGCACATTCACTCGGTTAAGGCTATTCGGGCATAAGTTGTTGGCGGCACTCCAATACCAACCGCGCGCCCCCGCTTGCACTGCTGCCTACTTCCAACTTGAACCCATGCAAGTTGATGATCGCCGCCACAATCGACAAGCCCAACCCGAACCCACCTTGTTGGTCGCTCTCATCCACGCGATAAAACCGTTGGAACACTGCTTTGCGTTCCGCCGCCGGTATGCCCGGCCCGGAGTCGTGCACTTCGATGCGCGTGCTGCCGCCATCGTTGACCGCGCGCAAAATCACTTCGCCTCCCGCAGGGGAGAATTTGATTGAGTTGCTCAGCAGGTTGGCCAGGGCTTCGAACAGCAGTGCGCGATCGCCGGTGATCCACGGCAAGGATTCCGGGGTGTCGAGCACTAGATGCAGCTCTCCTTCTTCGGCCAGGGGCAGGTAGAAGTCGTGTAACTCGCGCAGCAGCGGCAGTGGGTCCATCACCAGAAAGCCTGAGCGGCGCTGGTGGTCTTCAAGCTCCGAGATACGCAATAGCCCGCGAAAGCGCGCCATCAGGGTGTCGGTTTCGGCGATGGCGTCGTCCAGTTGCAACGCATGCGCCGACTCGGCTTCGGCCTGCTGCTTGATGCGGTACAACTGCGCGCGCAGGCGTGTGAGCGGGGTGCGCAAGTCGTGGGCAATGTTGTCGCACACACCCTTGACCTCGTTCATCAGCTTCTCGATGCGGTCGAGCATGGCGTTGACGATGGCCGCGAGCATGTCCAGTTCGTCACGGCGGTTGGACAATGGCAAGCGGTGCGTGAGGTCGCCGGCGACGATGGCTTCGGCGCTGGCCTGGATCCCGCGAATCCGCCGTAACGGACGGCGGCGCAGCAAATGCCAGCCGGCAGCGCCGGGGATGATCGTCAGGGACAATGCCCACAGCAATGCATGCCAGATGATCCGCGTCACACCAAACAGCGAACCGTTGGCGCGCACCAGCACCAGCCAGCGGCCTTCGTCGGTGTGGGTGGCGACGGCGTCGCAGCTGTCCTTGGGCAGTTTGGGATCGTCGGAGTCAACGCAATTGGTCAGGGTGTGGATCTTGCCGTCCAGGGGCAAGTCGGGTGGTATCGCGCGGATCGGCCCGCTCAAGGGTCGAAATTGTTCGTCGAACAGGCCGTAGGCGTCCACGCCCTTCATGTCGAAGGTCATGCTGGTGGTCAGCGCCTCCACCAGTTCTTCACCGTCGAAACGCTGGAACAGGTGCTGGCGCTGCATCAGCGAGTGGCGCGAGAGGTCGCTCAGGTAACCGGAGACTTCGTAATACAGCACCCCCATGAGGATGCAACTCCAGGCCACGAACAGCGAACTGTACAGCGCCAGCAGACGGCTACTGGAAGAACGCCAGCCCTTAGAGGGGTTCAGCAATGACATAACCGGAACCTCGTACCGTGCGGATCAGCGGCGTGAGGCCCGGTGGATCGATTTTCTTGCGCAGGCGGCCGATGTGCACGTCGATCAGGTTGGTGCCTGGGTCAAAGTGATAGCCCCAGACTTCCTCGAAGATCATCATCCGCGACAGGATCTGCCCGGTGTTGCGCATCAAAAATTCCAGCAGTTTGTATTCGGTGGGCAACAGGCTCAGGGGCTGATCGGCGCGACTGGCTTCGCGGCTGATCAGGTTGAGTTCCAGGTCGGCCACGCGCAGGGCGGTTTCGAACTCCTTGACCGTGCTTTTGCGGCGCAGCAGCACTTCGACGCGGGCGGCCATTTCATCGGAGGCGAACGGCTTGGTCAGGTAGTCATCACCCCCGGCGCGCAGGCCGCGTACGCGTTCGTCGACATCGGAGAGGGCGCTGATCATCAGGATCGGCGTCGACACCCCAATGGTGCGCAGGGTGGTGACGATGGCCAGGCCATCGAGTTCGGGCAGCATGCGGTCGAGGGTGATCAGATCGTAATCACCACTCACGGCGCGGACCAGGCCTTCGCGGCCGTTGTCCACCCAATCTACGTCCAGTCCATGGCTACTCAGCTCGGCGACGATCTCGCGGGCCGTTACGGCGTCATCCTCGATGGTCAAAATGCGGGTCATAGGATTACCTGGTGAGCGATTCACACTAGAAGTGGGGGCATTTTGCCAAGAAATGGCTGAACGCTTCCTAAATAAAACTTCATGTTTCTGAAGCTCACCCTGTTTCCACGGTTGGCGCTCATAAAGTTGGGCAGGGCTTGCATAACGCCCGCTGGTGAAAGCCCTATCTTGCAACTTGCATGGTTCGGTTAAGTTCAATCGAGTTAACGTGTTGAATTTTAACGATTTTAATTTTATTACTCGCTGGCATGGTGCCTGCACTGTCCCTTTTGAGACTTGTAACACTATTTTTCCTGCCGGGAGCAAAACAACAATGATCACATCCTCATCCACGCTGCAAGAGTCGAGCACGCTCTCCGGGGTTTCCTGGGGGGCTATTTTTGCAGGAGCCGCGGCGGCAGCTGCGCTGTCGCTGATTTTGGTACTGCTGGGTTTCGGCCTGGGCTTTTCGGCGGTGTCGCCGTGGGCCGATAGCGGTATCAGTGCCAAGGGGCTTGGCATTTCCACCATTGTCTGGCTGGCGTTTACCCAGATCGTTGCGTCCGGTTTGGGTGGCTATATCGCCGGCCGGTTACGTGTGAAGTGGGCCGGGATGCATGGCGACGAGGTGTACTTTCGCGACACAGCCCATGGCTTCCTGGCCTGGGCGGTAGCCACGTTGGTTACCGCAGTGCTGGTGGTCGGTTCGGTCAGCAGTGTTGTCAGCGGTGGCGTCAAAGCCGGTGCCAGCGTGGCGGCGGGTGCTGCCAGCGGAATCACTCAAGCGGCCGGCAGTGCGGCTAAAGGCGTGAACGGCGGCGACTTCGACTATTACGTCGACAGCCTATTTCGCGATGACCGCCCAGTTGCCGTCAGCGATGACGCGGCCCACGGCGTAGTCGCCCGCATCTTCACCCGCACCCTGAGCAACGACGGCCAACTGGCCGCTGAAGACCGCGCCTACCTGGCCCAGTTGATCAGCCAGCGGACCAACCTCAGCCAGGCCGAGGCCGAAGCGCGTATCGACAAGGTTTACGGCGATGCCCGTAAAGCCGTCGAAGACGCCAAGCTCAAAGCCAAACAGGCTGCTGATACCGCCGCCAAGGTCGCCGCTTACACCTCGCTTTGGACCTTTGTTGCCCTGTTGATCGGTGCGTTCTTTGCCAGCTTCGCTGCGACCTTTGGTGGTCGTCGTCGCGATGCCGTGGTGTACGTCGAAACCGAAAACTACGTTCGTTAATTCAAGGAGAACAACATGCGCTCATTACTACTTTGGTTCCTCGGCGTGCCGATCCCGGTGATCATCCTGATCGCGATTTTCATGCACTGATCCGGACCCAGCTCGGTCCATTGTGGGAGGGGGCTTGCTCCCGATAGCGAAGTGTCAGTCGACAGCAACATCGACTGTTCCAACGCCATCGGGGGCAAGCCCCCTCCCACATTTGCTTTGCGGTGTTTGATAGTCAGTCGTCGAACCCGACTTGCTCGTGAATTTCGTCCACCTTCAACTCCAACCGATACGCCACCGCAATAAACAGCGCCTGGCACAGGCAGAGGGTCGCGCTCAATGAGCGGAAGGCAAACGACGAACCTTCATTCACCAACAACACTGCGTTCGCCCGCTTGGCCAGGGGCGACAGGTTGCTGTCGGTGATGATCAGGGTCTTTGCCTGGTGGTGTTGCGCAATGCGCAGGCAGTGCTGGGTCTCTTTGCCGTAGGGCGTGAAGCTGATGGCGATCACCAGA
This sequence comes from Pseudomonas sivasensis, assembly GCF_052938085.1. Lineage (NCBI taxonomy): Bacteria > Pseudomonadati > Pseudomonadota > Gammaproteobacteria > Pseudomonadales > Pseudomonadaceae > Pseudomonas > Pseudomonas sivasensis. The sequence goes on along the minus strand of NZ_CP176442.1, from coordinate 3,730,731 downwards.
TCATTGGCGCGCACGCTGCGCATCTGCTCGCGGTAGCTGCCGCCCAGACCCGAGATCAGATGGATACGCTTGTTGGTGTGCTGCAGGTTGTAGACCAAGTAATCGGCCACCGCGAACGAACGGCGAACACCCACCACGTAGATATTGTCGGCATTGACCACCAGGTCCACGGCTTTGTCGAACGCGACGTCATCCAACTCCAGCCCCAGACGCTCAATACCCGACAGCGTGGCGTTGACGCATTCGCGCGCCAGGTCGCCGCCGCTGGCCTTTTGGGATTTGTTGGCAATCATGCTGCGAATGCGCTGCTGGTAGTTCTGTACCGGCGTGGTCTTGTGGGTGTAGGCCTCGCGAAACAGTGCCTGCATTTCACTGAACCCACTGAAGCCGAAACGCTGGGAAAACCGCACGATCGCCGAGGGATGCACTTCGCATTCGCGGGCGATGTCGCTGATGCGGTCAACCATGATGCGGTCGCTCTGTTGGCTCATGTAGCTGGCAATGCGCTTGAGTTGCCGAGGCAGGCTTTCATATTCGTCGGTGATCAGCTGCAACAGGCGTTCGGCATTGACCGGAGGGCTGGCGAGAGGGGCTTCCAGGGTGGTCTCGGGATCGGTGCGGGACATGGGCAATCCTTCTGGCGTGTTCGTCTGATGCGCTGATGGGTGGCGCAAGTCTACAGGGTAGGCGCAAAAAAATACCCCGGCATCACGGCCCCGGTGGGCTGCTGAAACGATGCACGCGGGCTAGGGTGCCATTATGCTGGCTTATTGGAAAAAATATTCCACTAAAAATAATTCTGGAATAAATATTGATTGAGCCCGCTGAACGTTCTAGTCTGCTCTCACCAAGAGCGTGAGCCGTCACCACGGCGGCACCACGCAGGCTGATAAAAATAACAGGAGCCAGCATGGGCCAGACTCGTTTTGCCAGTGGGCGTCAATTGGATCTGATTTGCCTCGGGCGCCTGGGCGTCGACCTCTATGCACAGCAAGTAGGTGCGCGGCTTGAGGACGTGTCCAGCTTCGCCAAATACCTCGGCGGTTCCTCCGCCAACATCGCCTTCGGCACTGCGCGGTTAGGCCTTAAGTCGGCGATGCTGAGCCGCGTGGGTGACGATCATATGGGTCGCTTCCTGGTGGAATCCCTGGCCCGCGAAGGCTGTGATGTCAGCGGCATCAAGGTCGACCCGGAACGGCTCACTGCCCTGGTGCTGCTGGGCCTCAAGGACCGCGAAACCTTCCCGTTGGTGTTCTACCGCGAAAACTGCGCCGACATGGCCCTGCGCGCCGAAGACATCAGCGAAGCCTTTATTGCCTCCAGCAAAGCGCTGCTGATTACCGGCACGCATTTCTCCACCGACGGTGTGTACAAGGCCAGCATCCAAGCGCTGGACTATGCGGCCAAGCACAACGTCAAGCGCGTGTTGGATATCGACTACCGCCCTGTGCTGTGGGGCCTGGCAGGCAAGGCAGATGGCGAGACGCGTTTTGTCGCGGACCAGAATGTCAGCCAGCATGTGCAGAAAATCCTGCCGCGTTTCGACCTGATCGTCGGCACCGAAGAAGAATTCCTGATCGCCGGCGGCAGCGAAGACCTGCTCACCGCGCTGCGCACCGTGCGCGAACTTACGCCTGCCACGTTGGTGGTCAAGCTCGGACCGCAGGGGTGCACGGTCATCCACGGTGCGATTCCTGCGCGCTTGGAAGACGGCGCGATCTACCCTGGCGTGCGTGTGGAAGTGCTCAATGTGCTGGGCGCTGGCGATGCATTTATGTCGGGCTTTCTCAGCGGCTGGATCAATGACGCCAGCGACGAACGTTGCAGCCAACTGGCCAATGCCTGTGGCGGCCTAGTGGTCTCGCGCCACGCTTGCGCTCCGGCCATGCCGACGCCAGCCGAGCTTGATTACCTGTTCAACAGCCCGGTGCCGATCACCCGGCCGGACCAGGACGTGACCCTGCAACGTCTGCACCGTGTCAGCGTGCCGCGCAAGCAATGGAAGCAACTGTTTATTTTCGCCTTCGACCACCGCTGGCAATTGGTCGACCTGGCGCAAAGAGGCGGCCAGGATCCGGCACGCATCAGCGATATCAAGCAGCTGTTTATCCAGGCCATCGAACGCGTGGAAAAAAAGCTCGCCGAGCAGGGCGTTGCCGCCGATGTGGGGTTGTTGGCCGACCAGCGTTTTGGTCAGGACGCGCTCAACGCCGCCAGCGGTCGTGGCTGGTGGATCGCCCGCCCGGTGGAAGTGCAGAACTCGCGGCCCTTGGCCTTCGAGCATGGCCGTTCGATTGGCAGCAACCTGATCGCCTGGCCTCAGGAACAGATCATCAAGTGCCTGGTGCAATTCCACCCGGATGACGAACCCTTGCTGCGCCTGGAACAGGAAGCCCAGCTCAAGGCGGTGTACGAGGCGTCCCTGGTCAGCGGCCATGAATTGCTGCTGGAAGTCATCCCGCCCAAGGATCACCCGTCCACCTACCCGGACGCGCTCTACCGCAGCCTCAAGCGCCTGTACAACCTGGGCATCTACCCGGCGTGGTGGAAAATCGAGGCGCAGTCGGCCGAGGACTGGAAAAAGCTCGACGAGCTGATCCAGGAGCGTGACCCGTACTGCCGTGGCGTGGTGTTGCTGGGCTTGAATGCCTCGGCTGAGTTTCTCGCTGACGGCTTCCAGCAAGCCAGCCAAAGCACCACCTGCCGTGGGTTTGCCGTGGGCCGCACGATCTTCCAGGAACCGAGCCGTTTGTGGATGGCGGGGGAGATTGATGATGAGACGTTGATTCAGCAGGTACAGGCGACCTTTGAGCAACTGATCAACGCCTGGCGCAGTGCGCGAGGCTAAACCCAGTTCCTAATTTGAAATGCAATCCAATGTGGGAGGGGCGGTGCGACGATTCGACTTGCCCCCGATGGCTGAGTGTCAGACAACACTTCTGTAACTGAACTACCGCTATCGGGGGCAAGCCCCTCCCACATAAAGCAGAAAGCAGATCTCAGTGATACCTGAAAATAATAAAGGTGCAGCCATGCCCGCAATCCGAATTGGCATCAACCCGATCTCCTGGAGCAACGACGACCTTCCGGCCCTCGGCGGTGAAACTCCGCTGAGCACTGCCCTGAGCGAAGGTAAGGAAATCGGCTACGAAGGTTTCGAACTTAACGGCAAATTCCCCAAGGATGCCAAGGGCGTCGGCGACGTATTGCGCCCCTATGACTTGGCGCTGGTCTCCGGCTGGTATTCCAGCCGTCTGGCGCGCCGCTCGGTGGCTGAAGAAATCGAAGCCATTGCCGGCCACGTCGAACTGCTGAAACAAAACGGCGCCAAGGTGCTGGTGTACGGCGAGGTGGCCGATTCGATCCAGGGCTCGCGCATTCGCCTGATCGAACGCCCGCGCTTTCATAGCGAACTGGCTTGGCAGGAATACGCCGACAAGCTCACTGAGTTAGCGCGTTTCACCTTGTCCCAAGGCGTGCGACTGGCGTACCACCACCACATGGGCGCGTACGTCGAATCCCCGCAAGACATCGAAGAGTTGATGCGCCGCACCGGGCCGGAAGTCGGCCTGCTGTTCGATTCGGGCCACTGCTACATGGGCGGCGGCGAACCCCTTGACGTGCTGCGCAAACACATTGACCGCGTGTGCCACGTGCATTTCAAGGACGTGCGCAAACCGGTGGTGCAACTGGCGCGCAACCAGATGTGGAGCTTCCCCGACTGCATCGTCAACGGCACTTTCACCGTGCCCGGCGATGGCGATATCGATTTTGCCGAGTTGCTCGATGTGCTGCTGGCCGCCAAATACGAAGGTTGGCTGGTGGTGGAGGCCGAGCAGGATCCGGCAGTGGCGCCCAGCTATATCTACGCGAAAAAGGGCTATGACACCTTGCGTGCTCTTCTCACTGAGAGGGTTGGACAATGAGTCTGTTGGTTAAAAGCAACAAACGCGGGCAAACCATGGTTGCCCTGGAAGAGGGCCGTCTGGAATACGTAGGGTTCAAAGCCTACCGCCTGAGCCTCGGCGAAACCCTGCCGGTCAGCGCTGGCGATAAAGAACTGTGCCTGGTGCTGCTCAGCGGCCGGGTGAACATCGAAGGCGAGGGCTTCAACTGGCAGAACCTTGGTGATCGCCAGTCAGTGTTCGAAGAAAAGTCCCCGTTCGCCGCCTACCTGCCGCCGGGCACCGATGCCCAGGTCACCGCCTTGAGCGACGTACAAATTGCCGTCTGCGCTGCTCCCGGTGCCGGCGGTTACGAACCGCGCCTGATCCGCCCGCAAGACTGCAAGCGCAGCGTACGTGGCAAAGGCGCCAACACCCGTTACGTGTGCGACATCCTGCCCGACACCTCACCGGCTCATTCGCTGCTGGTGGTGGAAGTACGCACGCCGTCGGGGCATTCGTCGAGCTACCCGCCGCACAAGCACGACACCGACGATCTGCCGCACCAAAGCTTTCTGGAAGAGACCTACTACCACCAGATCAACCCGCCCCAGGGTTTTGTGTTTCAGCGGGTCTACACCGACGACCGCAGCATCGACCAAGCCATGGCCGTGGAAAACAGTGACTTGGTGGTGGTGCCCAAGGGCTATCACCCGGTCAGTGTGCCGTACGGCTACGAGTCTTATTACCTGAACGTCATGGCCGGCCCCAAGCGCGCCTGGCATTTCCACAACGACCCGCAGCACAGTTGGCTGCTTGACCTTTAAAACGGTTCTAGACGGAGAACAACAATGAAGTCGCCTCTACGCTTTGCCCTGAACCGCATGGTCGCGCCCAACCTGTCCCTGCCGGATTTCATCCAATTGGCGGCCGCGCTCCAGTGCGATGCCATCGAAATTCGCAATGACCTCAAAAACCGTGAAATCGAATACGGCACCCCGGCCAGTCGCGTGCGTGAGTTATGCGCGGTGCAGGGCATTACGGTGCTGTCGATCAACGCGCTGTACCCCTTTGATGTGTGGAACGACGAGCGCCGCGCCCAGGCGATCAAACTCGCTACCTACGCCCGTGAATGTGGTGCCCAAGGCCTGGTGATGTGCCCGCTCAATGAACCGGGCGACACGCGCAACGATGCCCAGCGCGCCGCCGGTTTGCGCACTGCATTGAGCGAGCTGGCGCCGATCCTGCGCGAGTACGGGATTCTCGGTTTCGTCGAACCCCTGGGCTTCGAAGAGTCTGCCCTGCGCCGCAAGCGTGTGGCGGTGGACGCAATCAAGTCCATTGGCGGCCTGGATGTGTTCCGCGTGGTGCACGACACCTTCCACCACCACTTGGCCAATGAACATGAGTTCTTCCCGGAGTTGACCGGCCTGGTGCATATCTCCGGCGTGGAAGATGCCGAGGCGCCGCTCAACTCGATCCGCGACGGCCACCGCGTGCTGGTCGGCGAGGGCGACATCCTCGGCAATGCCGCACAGATCGACACGTTGCTCAGCACCGGTTACAGCGGCTACCTGTCGTTCGAGCCATTTGCCACAAGCGTGCATGAGTTGGCGGATATACAGCAGGCGTTGGGGGCAAGCATCGCCCACCTGCAAAATCGTTAAGGGGCGCGACATGACCACAACACGACTGACCATGGCCCAGGCCCTGGTGAAGTTCCTGGATAACCAATACATCGAAGTCGATGGCGTGCAGAGCAAGTTTGTCGCCGGCGTGTTTACCATTTTCGGCCACGGCAATGTGTTGGGCCTGGGCCAGGCGCTGGAGCAGGACAGCGGCGATCTGGTGGTGCACCAGGGCCGCAACGAGCAGGGCATGGCCCACGCCGCCATTGGTTTTGCCAAGCAGCACCTGCGCCGCAAGATCTACGCGTGCACCGCCTCTGTCGGCCCTGGCGCGGCGAATATGCTGACCGCTGCGGCGACCGCCACCGCCAACCGTATCCCGTTGCTGCTGTTGCCCGGTGATGTCTACGCCAGCCGCCAGCCCGACCCGGTGCTGCAACAGATCGAGCAGTTCCACGACCTGAGCATCAGCACCAACGACGCGTTCCGCTCGGTGAGCAAATACTGGGACCGTATCAACCGTCCTGAGCAACTGATGACCGCCGCAATTCACGCCATGCGCGTGCTCACTGACCCTGCTGAAACCGGCGCGGTAACCCTGGCGCTGCCCCAGGATGTGCAGGCCGAAGCCTGGGACTACCCTGATTATTTCTTGCAAAAACGCGTGCACCGTATCGACCGCCGTCCGGCCACCGCCGCGATGATTGGCGATGCGTTGGCGGCTTTCCGAGGCAAGCGCAAGCCGCTGATTATCTGTGGCGGCGGCGTGAAGTACTCCGGCGCGAATGCTGCGTTGCAGGCGTTTGCCGAGCGTTTTGATATTCCGTTCGCTGAAACCCAAGCGGGCAAAAGTGCGGTGGTCTCAAGCCATCCGCTGAACGTGGGCGGTATCGGTGAAACCGGCTGCCTGGCCGCCAACCTGCTGGCGCCAGAGGCCGACTTGATCATCGGTATCGGTACCCGCTATACCGACTTCACCACCTCATCCAAGTCACTGTTCAAACATGGCGAGGTGACGTTTCTCAACTTGAATATCAGCCCCGCCGACGCCTTGAAGCTGGACGGCGTGCAGGTGTTGGCCGATGCCAAATTGGCCCTGCAAGCGCTGGCCGATGCCCTCGGCGATTATCGCTCCGGATGGGGCTCGCAGATCAGTGAGGCCAAGGCGCAGTTGGACGCCGAAGTGGACCGTGTGCACCAGGTGGAATACCAGGGTGATGACTTTGTGCCTGAGGTCGATGACCACCTGGACCGCGCTGTACTGCGCGAATTTATCGAGCTGACCGGCTCGTGCCTGACCCAAAGTCGCGTACTCGGCGTGCTCAATCAAACCCTGGCCGATGACGCGATCATCGTGGCCGCCGCCGGCAGTTTGCCTGGTGACTTGCAGCGCGCCTGGCGCAGCAAGGGGGTCAACACCTACCACGTCGAATACGGCTACTCGTGCATGGGCTACGAGATCAATGCTGCCCTGGGCGTGAAGCTGGCCGAGCCGACCAAAGAGGTCTACGCGCTGGTCGGCGATGGCTCCTACATGATGCTGCACTCGGAGCTGGCCACCTCCATCCAGGAGCGACGCAAGATCAACGTAGTGCTGCTGGACAACATGGCCTTCGGCTGCATCAACAACCTGCAGATCGGCAATGGCATGGACAGCTTCAGTACTGAATTCCGCTACCGCGACCCCGAGAGCGGCAAGCTCGACGGCGCGCTGGTGCCGGTGGATTTCGCCATGAGTGCGGCGGCCTACGGCTGCAAGACCTACAAGGTCAGCACCGTGGAGCAGCTTGAAGCGGCCCTGGCCGATGCGCGCACGCAAACCGTCTCGACCCTGATCGACATCAAAGTGCTGCCCAAGACCATGATCCACGGCTACCTGTCGTGGTGGCGGGTAGGCGTGGCGCAGGTTTCCACCAGTGAGCGCACCAACGCAGCGGCGAAAAAACTCAATGAACACCTGGCGAAGGCCCGGCAGTACTAATAACAAGAGGAGTGTTTGTATGTCTTTGAAGCTTGGAGTGATCGGTACCGGCGCCATTGGCCGCGACCATATTCGTCGTTGCAGCCAGACCTTGCTCAACAGCCAGGTGGTGGCGGTGACCGATATCAACCTTGAGCAGGCCGCCAAGGTGGTTGCGGAGTTGAAGCTGGACGCCGAGGTGTATCCGGACGGTCACGCGCTGATCAACTCGCCGCAGGTGGAAGCGGTGCTGGTGACCTCGTGGGGCCCGAGCCATGAAGAATTCGTGCTCGCGGCCATCGCCGCCGGCAAGCCGGTGTTCTGTGAAAAGCCCCTGGCGGTGACTGCCGAAGGCTGCCACAAGATCGTCGAGGCCGAAGTGGCCCACGGCAAGCGCCTGGTGCAGGTGGGCTTCATGCGCCCGTATGACGAAGGCTATCGCGCCCTCAAGGCCGTGATCGACAGCGGCCAGATCGGCGAGCCATTGATGCTGCATTGCGCGCACCGCAACCCGACGGTGGGTGAGAACTACAAGACTGATATGGCGATCACCGACACCCTGATCCACGAGTTGGACGTGCTGCGCTGGTTGCTCAACGACGACTACGTATCAGTGCAAGTGGTGTTCCCGCGCAAGACCAGCAAGGCCTTGGCCCACCTGCGTGACCCGCAGATCGTGCTGCTGGAAACCGCCAAGGGCACCCGTATCGATGTGGAAGTGTTTGTGAACTGCCAGTACGGCTACGACATCCAGTGCGAAGTGGTAGGGGAGACTGGCATCGCCAAATTGCCGGAGCCTTCACAAGTGCAATTGCGCAGCGGTGCCAAACTGTCGAACGCAATTTTGATGGACTGGAAGGACCGTTTTATCGGTGCCTATGACGTGGAGTTGCAGGCCTTCATTGATAGCGTGCGCGCCGGGCAGGTGGGTGGGCCGTCGGCGTGGGATGGGTTTGCGGCGGCGGTGGCAGCGGATGCGTGTATTGAGGCGCAGGGCAGTGAGCAGATTGTGAAGGTGAGCTTGCCGGATCGTCCGCACTTCTACGGCTAACACTCGGTCAATGTGGGAGGGGGCTTGCCCCCCGATAGCGGTGGGTCAGCAATAAATTTGTTTCTGATCCACCGCTATCGGGGGCAAGCCCCCTCCCACAGTTGATTGGGTTTCCAATTCAACTCAGGAGTTGATCATGCGAATCGGACTAGTCGGCTACGGCCACGGAGGGCGCTTTTTTCATGCGCCGCTGATTGCGACTTTGCCGGGTGCGACGTTTGTCGGCGTGGTGACGCGCTCACCAGAGCGGCGCCAGCAATTAAGTACTGATCTTCCAGGTGTGAAGGCCTTTGACAGCATTGGCCAGATCGTCGAAGCCGGTGTCGATGCGCTGGTCATTTCCACCACCCTCAAGGGCCGCCCGGCGCTGGTGCTGGAGGCCATCGAACACGGTGTGGCGGTGGTCAGCGACAAACCCTTTGCCGCCAACGCTGAACAGGCTCAGGCGTTGATCACCGCTGCCGAACGCCATGAAGTGTTGCTCAGCGTCTATCAGAACCGGCGCTGGGACTCGGATTACCTGACCCTTCGCAAGCTCATCGACGCCGGTGCACTGGGCACCATCACTCGTTTCGAATCCCGCGTGGAACGCTTCAGCCCTCAAGCGGTGGGCAATGCCAGTGGCGGGGGGTGGCTGCGTGATCTGGGCAGTCATCTGGTGGACCAGGCGCTGCAACTGTTTGGCCCGGTGGACCGGGTGTTCGCACAATTGCACTACACCGCCGAACACCCCAGCGTCGACCACGGTTTCTTCGTCTCCCTGACCCATGCCAACGGGGTTATTTCCCATCTCTGGGGCAACGCCCTGCAAAACAGCCAGGCCCCGCGCTTTCGGGTGAGTGGCACCTTGGGTTGTTACACGGTGGACGGGCTGGATGGCCAGGAAGAAGCGCTGATGGCGGGCAAATCGCCGAAAACCGAAGGCGAGCACTGGGGCGCCGAGGAGCACCGCCGCTGGGGCTGGTTTGAGCAAGGTGATGAGCGTGAACGGGTGCCTTCAGAAAAGGGCTGCTGGACGCAGTTTTACCGGCAACTGCAAGCGGCCGTGCAAGGGCAGGGACCCTTGCCGGTAGATGCCTATGACGCGCTGGAAACCACCCGTATATTGGACGCCGCACGCCTGAGCGCCGAGCGTCAGCAGGTGGTTTCAACAAAAATAGAATAAAATTCTAAAACAGGTTGATATGGAAATTATTTTCCAATAAAGTCTTTTCCAGGTTGCATAAAGTACGTCTTGGGCTCGACCCCGGCGACTCAACAAAAACAAGATCAAAAACAACCAGGTACCGTCAGATGAAAATCTTCAACGCTGTACTGCGAGTTTTACGCCCTGCCCACACGCCCCGCGGTCTGCCCCGCGCCCGGCCGTTCTACTTCTCCTTCCTTAATGTGCTGTGCGTCGAAAACCAAGGCGCGCTGGTCTGCTGCATTCCTGGCGCCCCGGTCGTTCGACTGCCCGCCGAGCTCTGATAAACGCAACGTCCAAAAAACCAACAAGAAAGTGGAGACAGACCGTTCATGAAGACCCCGATCCGTTTTACCGCGCTGGCTTTATCCATGATGCTGGCCAGCGGTTTTGCTAGCGCCGCCGACATCAAGGTCGGCGTGAGCATGTCCGCGTTCGATGACACCTTCCTCACTTACCTGCGCGAAGACATGGATAAGCAAGCCAAGTCCTATCCCAAGGGCGACGGCGTGCAGTTGCAGTTCGAAGACGCCCGCGCCGATGTGGTCAAGCAACTGAGCCAGGTCGAGAACTTTATCAGTCAGAAAGTCGACGCCATCATCGTCAACCCGGTCGACACGGCTTCCACCAAAAACATCATCAACGCCGCGACCAAGGCGGGCATCCCGCTGGTGTTCGTCAACCGCCGTCCGGACCAGAAAGACCTGCCCAAGGACGTAGTGGCCGTAACCTCCGATGACGTCGAGGCCGGCAAGCTGCAAATGCAGTACATCGCTGAAAAACTCGGCGGCAAGGGCAAGATCGTGATCCTGCTGGGCGACCTGGCGAACAACTCCACCACCAATCGCACCAAGGGCGTGAAGGAAGTGTTGGCCAAGTACCCGGACATCAAGATCGAACAGGAACAGACCGGTATCTGGCTGCGGGACAAAGGCATGACCCTGGTCAACGACTGGCTGACCCAAGGCCGCGAGTTCAATGCGGTGTTGGCCAACAACGATGAGATGGCGATCGGCGCATCCATGGCTTTGAAATCGGCCGGCAAGGAAAAAGGCAGTGTGCTGATCGCCGGGGTCGACGGTACGCCGGACGGCTTGAATGCGATCACCAAGGGTGACATGGCCGCCTCCGCGTTCCAGGACGCCAAGGGCCAGGCGGTGGGCTCGGTGGAAGCGGCGCGCAAGATGGCCAAGAAAGAGCCGGTCGAGCAGAACGTGATCATCCCGTTCCAACTGATCACTCCGGAAAACGTCGCCAAGTTCAAGTAGCCCAGACATAACAACAATGAACCGGCAGGGCGGTCGTGCCCGCCCTGCTGATGGAGTACCTCCCTATGCTCGCTCAAGCCGTTGTCTCGCAGCCTCCCGGTATCCAGCCGCTGGCGCAGGAAGAACCCTACCTGCTGGAAATCGTCAACATCAGCAAAGGCTTTCCCGGCGTCGTCGCCTTGGCCGACGTACAACTGCGTGTGCGCCCCGGCACAGTGCTGGCGCTGATGGGCGAGAACGGTGCGGGTAAATCGACCTTGATGAAAATCATCGCCGGTATCTATCAGCCGGATGCTGGCGAAATCCGTCTGCGCGGCAAGCCCATCGTCTTTGAAACACCCCTGGCGGCCCAGAAAGCCGGGATCGCGATGATCCACCAGGAACTCAACCTGATGCCCCATATGAGCATCGCCGAAAACATCTGGATCGGCCGCGAGCAGCTCAACAGCCTGCACATGGTCAACCACCGCGAAATGCACCGCTGCACCGCCGAGTTGCTGGCGCGCCTGCGCATCAACCTGGACCCCGAGGAACACGTGGGTAACCTGAGCATCGCCGAACGGCAGATGGTCGAGATTGCCAAGGCCGTGTCCTACGACTCCGACATCCTGATCATGGATGAACCGACTTCGGCCATTACCGAAAAGGAAGTGGCCCACCTGTTTTCGATCATTGCCGACCTCAAGTCGCAGGGCAAAGGCATCGTCTACATCACGCACAAAATGAACGAAGTGTTTGCCATCGCCGATGAAGTGGCGGTGTTCCGCGACGGCCATTACATCGGCCTGCAACGTGCTGACAGCATGAACAGCGACAGCTTGATCTCGATGATGGTGGGTCGCGAGCTGAGCCAGCTGTTCCCGGTGCGCGAGACGCCTATCGGCGAGTTGCTGATGTCGGTGCGCGACTTGACCCTGGATGGCGTGTTCAAGGACGTCTCCTTCGACCTGCATGCTGGCGAGATCCTCGGTATTGCCGGGTTGATGGGCTCGGGCCGTACCAACGTGGCGGAAACCATCTTTGGCATCACCCCAAGCAGCAGCGGGCAGATCACCCTGGATGGCGCGCCGGTACGCATTACCGACCCGCACATGGCCATCGAGAAAGGCTTTGCGCTGCTGACTGAGGACCGCAAGCTCAGCGGCCTGTTCCCGTGCCTGTCGGTGCTGGAAAACATGGAGATGGCGGTACTGCCGCACTATTCGGGTAACGGTTTTATCCAGCAGAAAGCCCTGCGTGCGCTGTGCGAAGACATGTGCAAGAAGCTGCGGGTGAAAACCCCGTCTCTTGAGCAGTGCATCGACACCTTATCCGGTGGCAATCAGCAGAAAGCCTTGCTCGCCCGGTGGTTGATGACCAATCCGCGGTTGCTGATCCTGGATGAGCCGACCCGAGGCATCGACGTCGGTGCCAAGGCCGAGATTTATCGCCTGATCTCCTTCCTCGCCAGCGAAGGCATGGCGGTGATCATGATTTCCTCGGAGCTGCCTGAAGTGCTGGGCATGAGCGACCGGGTGATGGTGATGCACGAGGGTGAACTGATGGGCACCCTGGACCGTGCGGATGCGACCCAGGAAAAAGTCATGCAGTTGGCCTCCGGTATGACCGTAGTCCACTGACGAACAGCCGTGCGGGCCTGCGGTTGGTCCGCACCATAGAATAAGAAGGTGATTGGCTATGAACGCGATAACAGACAACAAGCCTGCCACGGCACCGGTCAAGAACCGGCGGCGACTGCCCACCGAGCTGAGTATCTTCCTCGTGCTGATCGGCATCGGGCTGGTGTTTGAGTTGTTCGGCTGGATCGTGCGTGACCAGAGCTTTTTGATGAACTCCCAGCGGCTGGTGCTGATGATCCTGCAAGTATCGATCATCGGCCTGCTGGCCATCGGGGTGACGCAGGTAATCATCACCACGGGGATCGACCTGTCTTCGGGCTCGGTGCTGGCGCTGTCGGCGATGATTGCCGCCAGTTTGGCTCAGACTTCTGACTTTTCCCGGGCGGTGTTCCCGTCGCTGACCGATCTGCCCGTGTGGATTCCGGTGGCGATGGGGTTGGGTGTGGGGCTGCTGGCAGGGGCGATCAACGGCAGCATCATTGCTGTCACCGGTATCCCGCCGTTTATCGCGACACTGGGCATGATGGTTTCGGCCCGTGGTCTGGCGCGTTATTACACGGAAGGCCAGCCGGTGAGCATGCTCTCGGACTCGTACACGGCTATTGGTCATGGCGCGATGCCGGTGATCATCTTCCTGGTGGTGGCGGTGATCTTCCATATTGCCCTGCGCTACACCAAGTACGGCAAGTACACCTACGCCATCGGCGGCAACATGCAGGCGGCGCGGACCTCGGGGATCAACGTCAAGCGTCACCTGATCATCGTCTACAGCATCGCCGGCCTCCTGGCAGGCCTGGCAGGTGTGGTGGCGTCGGCACGCGCCGCCACGGGTCAGGCGGGCATGGGCATGTCTTATGAGCTGGACGCGATTGCGGCAGCGGTCATCGGCGGCACCAGCCTGGCGGGCGGGGTAGGGCGTATTACCGGTACGGTGATCGGCGCGCTTATCCTTGGGGTGATGGCCAGCGGGTTTACCTTTGTGGGGGTGGATGCGTATATCCAGGACATCATCAAAGGCTTGATCATCGTGGTGGCGGTGGTGATCGACCAGTACCGCAACAAACGCAAACTCAAACGCTGACGCGGTACAAAATGTGGGAGGTGCGGTGCGACGATTCGACTGAGGGCAAGTCGAATCGTCGCACCGCACCTCCCACATTTAATCATCAACAGTCTGTTTCAACCGTTTGTCTTCTATATAGCTCCACAACACTGAATTTCTTGCTATAAACGCACTCCGATAAACATTCGCCAAGCCCGTCCTGGTGCCTTTTGGGGTTGTATCGGTAAAAATGCCTGTCTTTTCAGTTGCTGCGCCCTCAAGTCGGCCTTAGACTGCCGCCCCTCGTAAATTGAGTGCCGGGTGGCGCTTGGAATGGATGGCGCCCTTCCGAGACCTGCAGAGGTCGGCCGGAACGCTCCCTTATTCGCCTTAATGCACGTATTTTTTATAGAGAAATCAATGACAAAGGAAAAGTTGCTGGCCATGCCGGCGGATGACTACATGAATGCCGAACAGCACGCTTTTTTTGAGCAATTGCTGCAAGACATGAAAGTGGAGCACCACGAGCGCATTGAACAGAACCGTATCGCCATTGAAAGCCTGGACACTCCGGCTGACCCGGCCGACGCCGCTTCCGTTGAAGAAGAGCGCACCTGGCTGGTAAACGCCATCGACCGCGACCAGCGCATGCTGCCGCAGCTTGAGCGTGCACTGGAACGCATCAAGGAAGATTCCTTTGGCTGGTGCGATGACAGCGGTGAGCCTATCGGCCTCAAGCGCCTGTTGATCAGCCCGACCACCAAGTACTGCATCGAAGCGCAAGAGCGCCACGAGCAGATCGACAAGCATCAGCGCCAAGCCTGATGCGGTGAAGCTGGGGGCCGCCCGCGCGGTTCCCCAGAGAAAGACCCCCGTTACGCCCGTCTATTGATCTGCTGCAGCCCACCCCACTAAAGGCCCATGGATAATGGCCCGATAGTGGCGTTAAATGCAGACACAATAACGACAAGCAGTGGGGTAATGAAGATGGCTGGAGACGGAACTCTGATGGGCGCAGCAGTGCCACCCCAAGCGGTGGTGCGCGGGTTGCCCGGCTGGTTGATGCCGCTCTTGCAGAGCACTGCCCTGGTGCTGGTACTGCTGGGCCTTGCTTATGCCAGCCTGCCGCTGTACCTCTGCCTGCCACTGGCCTTGCTGGTCATCTGGTTGCCCCGCCTGAAAAGTCCCAAGCCTGTGATCGAGCAGTCTGCCGCCGTCGATGCGATAGGCGAGCTGACCCGCGACCTGTCCTATACCACCAGCCATAACGCACTGTCCGCCGCCGGAGTGGCGTATTCGGTCAAGCAGCTGGCTGCGCGCGTGCAATCGCAATTGAGCGCCGCCAAGCAGATTGTCAGCAGTGCCGAAGTGATGATCGGCACCGAAAAAGTCACTTCCCAACTGAGCCGCGAGGCTTTGGATGCTGCCAGCCAAGCCCATCAGCGCAGCACTGAAGGTCGTGAAGTTCTGGCCCAGTCGATCATCCGCATGCACCAGCTCAGCCAGCGTGCCAATGCCAGCCGCGAGTTGATCGAGGCCTTGAGCCAGCGCAGCGAAGAAATCCAGCGCGTCACCCTGGTGATCCAGTCCATCGCCAGCCAGACCAACCTGCTGGCGCTTAACGCCGCCATTGAAGCGGCGCGGGCGGGCGAGCATGGGCGCGGGTTTGCCGTGGTGGCGGACGAAGTGCGTGGCCTGGCCGGTCGTACGGCCACCGCCACCGATGAAGTTGGGTTGATGGTGGCGGATATCCAGCAGCGCACGGCTCAGGTGGTGGAGCAGATTCGCCAGCTGTCGGCGGACTTGCACACCGGTGTCGAGCAGGTGGAGCAGGCTGGCGAACAACTTCACAGCATCGCCAGCCTGGCAGCGGATGTGGAAGGGCAGGTCAATGAGATCGCCCAGGGCGCCGACACCAACCGCGCCCAACTCGACAGCCTATTCCACGCCGTTGAACAGATGCGCAGCGACCTGGATATAAGCGACCAGCAAACCCGCCAATTGGCCGACGCCGCTGTGCAAATGGAAGGGCAGGCGGAAACCATCAGCGAGCGCCTCGCCGAGGTCGGGCTCGATGACTATCACCAGCGTGTCTACGACCTGGCGCGGGAGGGGGCTGGCCGCATTGCCGAGCAGTTCGAGGCGGATGTGCAGCAAAACCGCATCAGCCTGGACGACCTGTTCGACCGCAGCTACACGCTGATCCCCAAAACCAGCCCGAGCAAGTACCACACGCGGTTCGACGGTTATACCGACCAGGTGTTGCCGGCGATTCAGGAAGCGCTGCTGCCACGTCACGAAGGGTTAGTGTTTGCGATTGCCTGCACGCCCCAAGGCTATGTGCCGACCCACAACAACGCGTTTTCCCAGGCGCTGACCGGTGATACCCAAGTCGACGCGGTGCAGAATCGCACCAAGCGCAAGTTCGACGACCGCACCGGGATTCGTTGCGGCAGCCATCAACAAGCGGTGTTGTTGCAGACCTACACCCGCGATACCGGCGAGTTGATGCACGATTTGTCGGTACCTATCATGGTCCGTGGGCGGCATTGGGGTGGCTTGCGTCTGGGCTATAAGCCGGAGGCGGCGAAGGCTGTGCGTTAGGCACGGTTACAGGTAGGGCAAGCGCCTGCGAGCCGCAGGCCGCCTGCGTCGAGTGGGTTACTGCGGTTGATGCAGGCGCTGGTTGAGCTCATCTACGGGGATGGCCCAGTCAGCGTCTTCACGCAGTTCTTCCTTCAGAAACTGAGCCTGTTGCGGCGTCCAGAACGGTGCGTCGATCAACTTCACGTCGTCACTCAGCGGGTGCGCGACAATGAAGGCGTCGATGGCTTGCGGCGACGAGTCCAGGCCCAGTTGTTCGAATAACGTTTCGAGTGTAGGTATTGGCGCGTCCATATCGGTCTCCCTGCAGGTTTCTAGATGGTTATGCATGGGAGGCTTGTGGCGCGGTAGAGTTCGATCGGATTGTCAGGAGGTCAGCGCGCCTGAATCCACCGCAGTCTTGAGCGCCTGGGCGGATTCTTTTCCAGCGATGGCGGCGGAATCCAGCGTCTTGAACCAACGGTCCTTTTCCACCTGATGCGTGGTGACAGTGGTCAACGGTGGCTTGGCGCGCATCACGATCACTGCTTGAAACTCACCGTCTACTTCCCTTGCGTCGCCGTGGATGAAAAATTCGCCAATATCAAATTCCGTCACGTATAGCCTTCCCTTCGAGGTAACCAACTGCACTGATGAAACCCGACCCGAACGGGGCCAATTTCAATGGACAGGCCAGTATGGCAGTTGTTGAGGGGTGGCGGCGCAGTAAAGTCATCCGGGTGACGAAACGATCCCCCCGAGCAGGGAGGCCTCCAGCCGCTTGGCCAGTTCACAGGCCTCGATGTGGTCGCTGCGAAAGCCTTTGATCCTGCCGCTGGTCACTTCGCGGATATGAAAGAAGTTTCTTCCGGCGGGTACTACTTGGTAAAGAACTGATTGAGGGTACCCGTTGGGACTGTGCAAGCAGTAGTATGGATGTTCGTCCTGCCATGATGAACGAGTGCTGGAAGGCATAGCGTTGTATTGGCGTCGTTGCATGGTCAGCTCCTGTCGATCGATCTTTGTTGACCCAGCAGCAGCGTTACAGGTGGTTTTAACCTGTGTTGCTGTTTTAGTATTGTCGTCGGCAGTTGGCGTCTGGTTCCACGCCGAGGCGTTTTTTGTTTGTATACGCTGTCGGAAACTGCGTTTTTAATAGTGTTATTTTCTGAAGCGGGTCGACCAGTATTCTCTGGTTATTGAACCTGTGATCTCCTGCGATTCGCGATGACCTTGCATGAGGCCCATCGTGTGCGTCTGCACTAGTCTCCTGGAGCGCAGCCGCGAGATCTTCTTCAGTTTTTTCTATGATTGTGTTGTGTGATCGAGCCGAGATGGCCGTTTTTTTGTGCTGCCCGCTCTGGCGGACAGCGCTCTTTTCGATGTGGGGGCGTTTCCTTGGCAGTCAGTAATCTGGATATGCACGCGTTGTTCGTGCTGGGTGATTTGCGCGCAAAGTTGGTCAAACAGTTTCAATCCCGTTTCGTTTACATCACTGAGCAGACGCCGGAAGGCATCTATATCGCCGAAATAGACACGGAAGCGGCGATGGTCGTAGATGACAAGCCGCGCTTGGAACTCAAGGTGGGTGACCATTTTCGTGCCGCGGTATTGCCCAGTCGCGAAGGTGGCAAGTTCGAACTCAAGTTCCGCGATATCAAGTTGACGGTGTATGGCCTGGGCGACTATGCCTTTGTGTCGACGGCCGAAGGTCACGGCATCGTCTTCAAGGAAGGCCATAGCGTGATGCTGGTGTTTGCGGCCAATGAACAACTGCAGGAAGGCCTGACCAAAACCCTCAAAGCCGTGACCGGCAAGGCCGCCAAATGGCGCAAGGGTGAGCTGGTAACGTTCAAGGCCAGCGAATAGCCAACAAATACTGCGAACATCTCCTATCTCCCGGAACCTCTACTACAGTTGAGTTGACTTAACTATTCAGAGGCTTCGCGCATAGCAGCAAAGCCGTCCGCTGTTTGCTGCGATATCGCGAGGTGCAAGGGCATGAAAGGATTGAGAACGCTGTTGGCTGCGTCGTTTACGGCCCTGAGTCTGTCTGTCTCGGCCGCGCAGGCGCCGGTACACTTTGCCGACCTGAACTGGGAAAGCGGCAGCCTGATCACCGAAATACTGCGGGTGATTGTCGAGAAGGGTTACGACCTGCCCACCGACACCTTGCCCGGTACCACTATTACGCTGGAAACCGCCCTGGCCAAGAACGACATTCAGGTCATCGGCGAAGAGTGGGCAGGGCGCAGCCCGGTGTGGGTCAAGGCCGAGGCCGAAGGCAAGGTTGTCGGCCTGGGCGATACGGTCAAAGGTGCCACCGAGGGTTGGTGGGTTCCGGAATACGTGGTCAAGGGCGATCCCGCCAAAGGCATCAAGCCTCTGGCACCGGACCTTAAAAGCGTAAAAGACCTGGCTCGTTACAAGGACGTGTTCAAAGACCCGGAATCCCCAGGCAAAGGACGCTTCCTTAACAGCCCCATCGGCTGGACCTCGGAAGTGGTCAACAAGCAGAAGCTCAAGGCCTATGGCCTTGACGACAGTTATGTGAACTTTCGCAGTGGTTCGGGGGCGGCACTGGATGCCGAAATTGCCTCGTCGATCCGCCGTGGCAAGCCGGTGCTGTTCTACTACTGGTCGCCGACGCCCTTGATGGGCCGCTATAAGTTGATCCAGCTGGAAGAACCACCGTTCGATGCGGAGGCCTGGAAAACGCTGACGGATGCGGATAATCCTGATCCGAAGCCTACGCGGTCTTTGGCGTCCAAGTTGAGCATCGGTGTGTCTACTCCGTTTCAGAAGGAACACCCGCAGATTGCGGCGTTTTTCGAGAAGGTCGAGTTTCCGATTCAGCCGCTGAACAAAGCCTTGGCGACCATGAGCGAGAACCACACACCGCCACGTGACGTGGCTCAGGCGTTTATGAAAGAACACCCTGAAGTGTGGAAGGCTTGGTTGACGGAGGATGTGGCGGGGAAAGTTGAAGCCAGCCTGAAATGATCCGTAATGTGGGAGGGAGCAAGCCGAATCGTCGCACCGCACCTCCCACATTGTGAACACGTTGCTGTTTAGAACTTGGTTTGCACCGCCACTTCAAAGGTCCTCGGCGAACCGAGGTAGTAAGCCGGCGATACATGCGCAAACTCGGCATACACCTCATTGGTCAAGTTGCGCACCCGCCCAGTCACCGACGTGTGCGCATCCACGTTGTAGCGCAGGAACGTCCCGAACAGGGTGTAGGCAGGGACGGTCATCGTGTTGGCATTATCTGCGTACACCTCGGCGACATACCGCGCATCCACGCCGCCTTGCCAGTCCTCGGCGAAATCATAAGTCATCCACACATTCCCCACGCGCTTGGGCACGTTGGTCGGCGTGTTGCCTTTACGCGAAACCACTGCGCCGCTGGCGATTTTCTCGTTGAACTCGTCGTACTCCGCATCCACCCAGGCGAAGTTGCCCTCTGCCAGAAGCTTTGGTGTGATGCGCAGCGAACTCGCCAGCTCGATGCCCTTGGACGACTGCGCGCCGACCGGGATGCTGGTGGTCGGGTCCTGTGGGTCGGTGACGGCAAAATCCTTGCGCTCAATCCTGTAGGCGGCCACGGTCGCCGAGCCACGCCCGTCCAAGTAATCAAACTTGCTGCCCACTTCCCACTGCTTGCCGGTCGAGACGTCGAACACCTGAGTGGTGGTAGTGGGCTGCTCGGCGGCGGTGCTGTATTGCACGTAGACATTGGCTGAGGGGATGAACTGGTACGTCAGGCCCACGCGGCCTGTCACCGGCTCCCAACGGCGCTTGAAGTGCCGTGGGTTAGTAGCCGTGACAACGCGGTGGTTGGTCACATCCAGATCAATGGCGTCGTAACGCAGGCCGCTGAGCAGCGAGAGTTTATCGGTTAGGCCCAGTCGGTTTTCCACGAACAGTGCTTTGGTGGTGACTTCATTAGTCTTGTCCTTACCGAACTTTTCCTGGGTTCGCGGGATGTCGTAGAAGTGCCCGGGATTGAAGTCGTTTGGATCCACCGTGCTGTTACCCGGCATATTCCAGGGCGTGCTGGTGGTGCTGTTGACCTTGTACTCAAAGCCGCCGGACCAAGTGGTCGACAGGCCGAACAGGCTGTCGTCATGGCGCAGCTCGAACTGGTTGCCGTTCTGTTCGCCTTGATGGCGCACTTGGTAGGCTGTGGACCGGTTCACCGCGCTGTTATTGGTGGTGTACTGGTAGGTCTCCAGGTTGCGGTAGTCGCGCTGGCTGTCGAGGTGGTAGAGGGTGTTTTTCAGCGTGGTGCTGTCGTTGATCCGGTAGTCGATAATCGAGCGTGCCCACAGCGTGCGCTGTTCATAACGACCGTCTGCCACGTTGTAGTTGTTGAAGCGGTTGTGTGTGTCGATCTTCAGCTCGCCGGCCTTGGGGTTGAGCACCGGTGTACCCCAATACGGGCTGTCTTCGTGTTCATCCTGATACTCCAGGGCCAGGGTGTGTGACAGGTCGGGAGTGAGGTCACTGAGCAGGGAAAACGCCAGGCTCCAGGCATCGCGCTGAGCGCGGTCGATGTAGCTGTGATTGGTATTGCGGCTGACATCCAGGCGCGCATAGTGCTGCACCTCGGCACCCGGTTCGGTCAACGCTTGGTTCACGCCAAAAGCCATGCCGGCCGTGTCGTAGCTGCCATAGGTCAGTTGGCCTTCGGCGGCTTGGTCCTCACGGGTCGCCAACTTGGTGACGTAGTTCAGTGAGCCGCCCACGGAGCCAGCGCCGTTGATCAAGGAGGAGGGGCCGCCGACCAGTTCCACCCGGTCATAGATCCAAGCATCCACGGGA
Organism: Pseudomonas sivasensis; assembly: GCF_052938085.1. Lineage (NCBI taxonomy): Bacteria > Pseudomonadati > Pseudomonadota > Gammaproteobacteria > Pseudomonadales > Pseudomonadaceae > Pseudomonas > Pseudomonas sivasensis. The sequence goes on along the minus strand of NZ_CP176442.1, from coordinate 3,709,683 downwards.
CGCGCCAGGCCGGTGGCTACGTTGATCCCATTGAACATTTGGGTGATCTGGCTGCTGGTAAATCCACGATAAGACACAAACCCACCGAAACCCGGCGGTGCGCTGGCGTTGACGCCGGGCAGGGTGTTGGCTGCATCGCGGAAGGTCTTGGCGCCATGACGCTCGATATCGTTGCGATTGGCTATGGCCACCGACGCCGGGGTTTCCCGCACGCTCAATCCCAAGCGCGAAGCCACGCCGCTGGACTGATCCAGGGACAGGCCAGGCTCGGCAGTTGATTCTCCATCAATGGTGGTCGGGGCCAGCTCAATGGCCCAGGCGCAGACAGGCAGGCAGCCGAACAGGCCCGCCAACAGGGGTAAATGTTTCATGGTTGAATCCTGAAAAACTTGGCTTGAAAGCAATGCACAGCCGTCCGTATCTCCTTGGACAAACGGAGGCCGGTGCAGATCGGAAAGCGAAGGGATCAGGCGAAGGCAGGGGGCGCGCGCGGGTTAGCCGCGGGCCAGGTGAAGCGAGCAGGGATGTCGGCGGCCAGCACAATGGCCGGCGGTGGCGCATGGGGTTGCGGCAACACCGCTACATTCAGGCTGGAACTGAGCGCCGGTCCCATCCCGCCGGAGGAGCACAGCGGACAACCAAACGCCTTGGACAGCGTGGGCAGGTTCTCATCGGTGGAGTTGGACGGCTGGGGCGCCTGGGTACGCGGGTCCACGGTACAGAACTGACCGCCGATGCCATTGAGCTGCATCCCCACCATCTGCCCATGACCAATACTGCAGACGAACACATTGAACAGGACGCAGCAATACAGCATCCAGGCAATGAGCGAGCGGTCGGCACGGGCGAATTTCATGGGGCGGCACTTTAGCATCAGCTGCCGACGAAATGCCTGCAAAAAATCTCTGGGCGACTATCCTGTTTCGCACCTTTAAGGAGAGCCAGCCATGAGCTTTGTCATCGCGCGGTGGATTGTCGGCATTTTTACCTGCATCAGCATGGTCCACCTGTACTGGGCGGCGGGAGGCAAACTCGGCAGCCTCGCCGCCATCCCCCAACTCCCCGGCGAATTCGCCAGCGGGCCACGCCCGGCGTTTAAACCGTCGGCATTGGGCACTTTTCTGGTGGCGATGGGGTTGGTGGCGATTGCGCTGCTCGTGTGTCTTCGGGCTGGGCTTTATTTCTCGCCAGTGTCCCATGGGGCATTGCAGTGGGGGATCAGCGCGATTGCCTTGGTGATGTTTGCCAGGGCGATTGGGGACTCGGAGTTGGTCGGGTTTTTCAAGAAAGTCAGTGGGTCGCGGTTTGCGAGTATGGACACCTGGTTTTATTCGCCTTTGTGCCTGGCGTTGGGGGTAGGGTTGTTGGTGGTGGCGTGGGGGTGATGGACGGATCGCTTTTTTCAGATCCCTGGATCATGACTGGATGAAGTACCAGTTTTGAACCAGAGGAATTCGTGGGAGCCCACCCATGTCCTGGCAGAGGGCTACACAAAAAAGCGGTCCAACTGATTGCATCAGTACACGGGGAAAACTTTCTCAAATAAAAAACGATCTCATTCCTGCCCGATTTGCGGACATGGCCGTCATGGTTAATAGAACCTCTATTACGCAGGATTTCCCATGTCGCGCCTCGCTCGTCCCGTGCATCCACTGGCTCTGTCAGTGGCGATGGCTTTTGCCGCAGTGCCGTTGCTGAATGTCCAATCCGCCTTTGCCGAAGAAAGCAGCCGCGCTGTGCGTAGCTTCCAGATCCCGGCCGGTGACTTGAGCCAGGCCCTCAATAGCCTGGCCGAGCAGGCGGGGCTGGTGTTGGCCTTTGATGCAAGCTTGACTCGGGGCAAGCGTAGCAATGGCTTGAGTGGGCAATACGACACCGATGTGGCCCTGAACCAACTGCTGGCCGGCAACGGCCTGCAAGCCTTGAAGATTTCCGCCGACCGCTACCGCCTGGAAGCTATCCCGGATAACGGCGGCGCCATGGAGTTGCAGCCCACCACCATCAGCGCTGCCTACCAGGCTGAAAGCCCCACTGGGCCGGTGTCCGGCTATGTGGCCACGCGCAGCCTGTCGGGAACCAAGACCGACACCGCGCTGATTGAAACCCCGCAGTCGATCTCCATCGTGACCCGAGACCAGATGCGTGCGCAGAACGCCGAGAGCCTCAACCAGATCCTGCGCTACAGCGCCGCCGTGGTCCCGGAAACCCGTGGCGCTACCGCCTCGCGTCTGGACCAATTGACCATCCGCGGGTTCGCTCCGGCCACCTACCTTGATGGCCTGCGGATGCCATCGAGTCGTGATGCCTTGCCGCAAAAAGACGCCTTCGACCTGGAGCGTGTTGAAGTGCTGCGTGGTCCGGCGTCGGTGCTCTACGGTCAAGGGACACCGAGCGGGGTAATTAACATGGTCACCAAGCGCCCGCTGGACACGCCGTTTCATGAAGTGGGCGTCGAATACGGCACCTTCAACAAGAAGCGCACCACCTTCGATTTGAGCGGGCCGATAGACGATCAGGGCGTGTACTCGTACCGTGTTGCCGGACTTTTCGACGATGCCGATGGTCAGGTTGAACACACCGAGACCCGCCGCCAGTCGCTGTCGACCGCGTTCACCTGGCGCCCGGACGATGCCACGTCGCTGACGCTGCTCGGGCATTTTCAAAAGGACCCCAAGGGCGCGTCCTACGGATCAGTGCCCGCCTGGGGCTCGGTATTGCACAGTCCAACCGGGCGCAGCATTGATGTGGATTTCTACGACGGTGAAAAGAGCTTTGAGAAGAGCGACCGCGAGTATTACTCCATCGGTTACGCCTTCGAACATCACTTCGATGACGTGTGGACCGTACGCCAAAACGCGCGTTACCTGCGCAGTGAAGGCCAATACCGTAGCCTCTACAGCAACTACCTGCTGACGGATTATCGGACTATCCGCCGTTCGACTATCGCCACTGATGTGGACATGGACGCTCATACCCTCGACAACCAGGTCCAGGCCAAATTCGACACGGGCCCGTTGCAGCACACCTTGCTGATGGGGCTCGATTATCAGAACACCAGCACTGACACCCTGTCCGGCTCAGGCACCTACACTGCCGGGCCAACCCTGGATATTTTCAACCCGGTCTACGGCGCAGCCGTTGCGGTACCGGCGTACACCACCGACGGCACGTCGCGTAGCGAACAGACCGGCGTCTACCTGCAAGAGCAGATGAAGTGGGATAAGTGGGTGTTGCTGCTGGGTGGTCGTTATGACTGGGCCAGCACCGAGAGCAGCACCAAAACTCTTCGCACGGGCGTCAAGAGTCAATCCTCGCTGGACAGCAAGGCCTTCACCGGTCGTGTCGGCCTGGTCTATCTCTTCGATAATGGCTTGGCGCCGTATGCCAGCTATTCGGAATCCTTCAACCCGCAGTCGGGCACCGGGTATGGCGGCTCGGTGTTCAAGCCGACCGAAGGTAAACAGTATGAAATCGGCATCAAATACCAGCCGCCGGGCAGTAACAGCTTTATCACGGCGGCGATCTTTGACCTGCGCCAGAGCAACGTACTGACGACCGATCCGGACCCTACGCACCTGTGCGGTACCGGTCGTTGCCAGAGCCAGGACGGCGAAGTGCAATCCCGTGGTTTTGAGTTGGAAGGTAAGGCCAGCCTCAATGACAACTTGGACATCACTGCGGCGTACGCGTACCTGGATAACCGCATCAGCAAGTCCAACAATACCGTGCGCTATGCACCCATCAGCGACATCGGCGTAGGCCCGGCCATCAACGCAGAGGGCACCACCACTTACGCGGTTCCGCGTCACACCGCCTCGGCGTGGGCGGACTACACCTTCCATGACGGCAACCTCAAGGGTTTTGGTGCCGGCGCCGGTGCGCGTTATGTCGGCTCTTCGTGGGGCGATACGGCTAACACCCTGAAAGTACCGGGCTACACCTTGTTCGATGCGGCGGTGCACTACGACATCAAGAACATCGTCAACCTCAAGGACAACCTGCGCCTGGCGCTGAACGCTACCAACCTGGCGAATAAAGAGTATGTCGCGTCGTGCTATTCCTACTCGTGGTGCTGGTATGGCTCGCAGCGCACGGTGCAAGCGAGTGCGACTTATCAGTGGTGACTGCCTGCAACGTTGTAATGGGTGAACGCTGTGTGGCGAGCGTACTCGCCAACAACCCGTTCACTCGATAAGGCAATTTAATGGCCCCTTTGTAACAAAATTCTCGCCAGAATCGCTTTTATTTTCAGGTGGTTAGGCGGGGATGCAAATGCGCAATGTTGGAATCATGCTGATCGCCTGCTCCCTGGCAGGGGGCGCGGCTGTCGTGCAGGCACGGGAGCTGCGCGAGGGTGACAAGTACATGTGCAGTTGGGGCGCTGGCACCGCTGCCAGGGCCCAGGAACTCAAGCTGTCGGGGGTGTCGTTGTACGCCGCTCGGCAGAAGATCCAGACCCTCAAGTTCAACAAATCCTGGATGCGCATGATGGCCATGGGCATCACCGAACAGACCTACGACAGCCGTTCACGCCTCAAGCCGGAGGCGATCCGCCAAAGCTTCTACCAGGATTGCGTACGCTACAAAGTGGCGCGTAAATAGGCCTCGGCCACCAGCACTCGGCTTACAAAACCATCCCAACCCCTGGCTTCTCATTTGTCTACAATTGCGCCTTTATCCAAGGACAGGGAGCCAGTATGCAAACCACTATCCGGGTAGCGACGCAGGACGATGTCGCCACGCTCTTCGCCATCCGTACGTCTGTGGTGCAAAACCATTTGAGCGTTGCGCAGATGGCCGACCTGGGCATTACGCCCCAAGTTCTGGCCGAGAGCATTCGTGACGCGCCCTGTGCATGGATCGCTGAGGTAGACGGTCAACCTGCAGCCTTTGCGATGGTCTACCTGGCCGAAGGCGAAGTGTTTGCGATGTTCGTACTGCCGACTCACGAGCGTCTCGGCCTCGGTCGGAAACTGATGGCTGTTGCCGAAGCCGTGTTGTTTGAACACCACACCACACTGTTTCTGATCACCGACGGGCGTGACCACATTCGTGCAAACGGTTTTTACCAACGCCTGGGCTGGTCGAAAGTAGGGCAGGTTGAGTGTGACGACGTACGCTACGAAAAAAACAGGGTGTAATCACGCGTGGACCCATCGAAGGATGCGTCGTTATTTTTATTAATAACCCTTTTTTATAAGTGGAAATATACCCGGTAGTTGCACCAAAAAGTGGCACTTGTATCCGTCACTACCCTAAAAAACATGTGGTTATTGAAGGACTTACAACACTTCCAATCCGACGAAAGGATTGAAATAGTCTTGTTACACGTTTTTACAGTCGTTACTATAGCCGGGCGTTCACCTCCCACGGTTTATGCATTTTTAAATCCCAAGTTTCCATCAGCTACTTGGGATTTTTTTTGCCCGCGATTTGACCTCCGCGTCAAACTTCACCCTCGGCAAACTCCGCGCGCATCCGTCCATTGCGTTTGGCCTGGTAGAGCAATTTGTCGACACCCTCGACAAATTCCAGCATCGGACTATCTGGTGTGACGATACGTGTACCGACGCCCAGGCTCATGGTCAGCAGGTTCGACACCGCCGAAAAACCATGCTCGATCTGCTGCTGGCAGATCAGGTGCAGGCAACGTCGTGCTACCTGTTTGGCCGACGCCGCGTCGGTTTCCGGTAGTAGCCATACAAACTCTTCACCGCCGATCCGCGCGATGAAATCCCGTGGCCGGTTGGCTGCCAGCGACAGGGTACGTGCGACCTGGCGCAAGCATTCGTCGCCCTTGATATGGCCGTAGTGATCGTTGTACTGCTTGAAAAAATCGATATCCAGGATGATCAACGACAGCGGCAACTGGCTGCGCTGGGCGCTGGCCCATTCGCGCTCAAGCACGGTGTCGAACATGCGTCGGTTGGCGATGCCGGTCAGGCCGTCCTGGTAGGAATATTCCTCAAGTTGCTTTTGCAGGCGTACCAAGTGCTCTTCGGTTTTCTTGCGTTCGCTGATATCGAACATAAAGCCGATCAGGGCTTCGACCTCGCCGTCCTTGCGCACCACGTGCACCACGTCACGAATCCACACGTAGTCGCCGTTGACGGTCAGTGCCCGGTAATCCGCCTCGTGGTCCACGCCGGCGCGGGACTGCGACACACAGAAATTCACCACGTATTCACGGTCATCCGGGTGCATGCGCTCGACCCAGTCGTCCACGCTGACCCAGCTCTGCGGGGTCCAGCCCAGCAATGTTTCGATCTGCGGGCCGATGTAGCTGAACGTCATGGTTTGCCAATCGATACGCCAGGGGATGGCTTTGGTCGACTCCAACAGCGTTCGGTACACGTCACTGTCGGGCTGGCTTGGGTGATCGATGCTCATGGGAGTGCTCGGGGATGATGGCGAATAGCCAAGAGCCTCTTTTGATCGTCGCTTGGAGTCAAGCGTAAGCCGAGGCAGCAGACGAGAGGTCGTGAAGGAGGCTTTTTGGCGCGGGTGTTTCGGCGTTTTCGCTACAAATAGACGCTGGATTTTTGAACACTGACAGTACCGTTGGTGCAGGCAGCCGCTGCCGCGTTCGTCAAATCCTTTGTCGAACGGCAGAGAGCAAATGGCTTGGTGATACGAGGGGTGTTGGCCAGCGACCAGAGCGTCGATTTACAGGCGGCGTAGAAAGGATTTGACGATGTGTTTGGTGGCGTCGGTGGTGTCCAACTGGTCGAGCGCGCCATAAGCGTGCCACTGGCAGTCGACAATCTCGTTACAGGGTCGCGCGTCCGCGATGTTCACCACTGACGCTTCGAACACATGATGCAGCGTGTCGCGGGCTTTGAGTTCCTGCAGATAGAGCAGGCCGTCCACGTTCAATCCGGTTTCTTCTTCCAGCTCGCGTTCGGCGGCGCCCACCGGGCGTTCGTCGCGTTCGACCTTGCCACCCGGCAACGCCCATTTTGATCTGGCCTTGCGCACGAAGAGGATATGCCCCTCGTGTTCGCATATGACCGTTGCCCTGATTTTCATCGTCTGTGTCCCGCAGCGGCATGAATGTCATAAAAGTGTAATGCAATTGTCATGCTAAGTGGTTATGGCGCGCAGGGATGGGTATGTGGATACTGCCCGACTGAACAAAACGCACGAGGGAAACAGATGAGCACCGTACGTTGGGGCATGATCGGCTGTGGCAGTGTCACTGAATTGAAGAGTGGGCCCGCTTTCTACAAAGCGCCAGGTTCGGCCCTGGTGGCCGTGATGGGGCGTCGCGAGGCCGCCGTGCGCGATTATGCAACACGCCATGGCATTGCCCGTTCCTATACCGACGCCCAGGCGCTGATCAACGACCCTGAGGTGGACGCGGTCTACATCGCCACACCGCCCGACAGCCACTTGGAATACAGCCTGATGGTGGCCGCGGCCGGCAAGCATTGCTGCGTCGAGAAACCCATGGCGCTGAATGCCGAGCAAAGCGCATTGATGCAACGTACCTTCGAGCGTGCCGGGCTGCATTTGTTTGTCTCCTACTACCGCCGTTCGCTGCCGCGCTTTCAGCAAGTTCGCGATTGGCTGCGGGATGGGCGCATCGGCGAGCTGCGTCAGCTTACCTGGACCCTGTGCAAACCACCGGCTGCCGAGGACGCCAGCGCCGCCAACTGGCGCACCGACCCGCTGATCGCCGGTGGTGGCTACTTTGCCGACCTGGCCAGCCACGGTTTTGACCTGTTCCAGTACCTGGCCGGGGATATCGTCGAGGTGTCCGGTTTTACCGCACGCCAGGCAGGTCGCTATGTGGCCGAGGACGCGGTTACAGCTTGCTGGACCTTCAGCTCGGGCGCGCTGGGCATGGGTTGCTGGAACTTTGTTGCCGACCGACGCGAAGACAACGTCGAGCTGATCGGCAGTAAGGGTCGCATTACGTTTGCCGTTTTCGAAGACCAACCGCTGCGCCTTGAAGGCGAGACCAACGAAGTGCTGGACGTGCCGTGCCACGCGCATATCCAGTGGCACCACGTGTTGGCCATGAACGCGCATATCCGTGGTGAAGCCGAGCATCCTTCGCTGGCCATCGAGGCATTGAAAACCGACCGGATTCTGGACAAGGTGCTACAGCGCAACCCCCATCATCCCGGCTAGATGCGATATACGTGTTTTTTCTCAAGGAATAGACGGATGAGATACTGGATGGTGTTGTGCCTTGTGTTCGCTACAGGCGCAATGGCGGCCCCAAGAAGTCAGGGTACGCCTGGAGAGTTTGATTTCTACGTGTTGTCGCTGTCATGGTCGCCGACGTTTTGCCTGACGCACCCGAATAACGAACAGTGTTCAGGTAAAGGCTACGGTTTTGTGCTTCACGGTCTGTGGCCGCAATACGCGAAGGGCGGGTGGCCGGCGTCCTGTGATTCCCAGTCACGCTTGTCTCGCGAAGAGATGGACAAGGGCGCGGCGCTGTTTCCCACGCGTTCCCTGCTCAAGCACGAATGGGCCAAGCACGGTACTTGCAGTGGGCTGGATCCAATGGCGTATCTGGAAAAGACCGATGTGGCACTGGGCGTTGTCGCCATTCCGCCGCAACTGCAACCGTTCAATACACCGCCTTCGTTGCCTGCCCGTGAAATCGAGGCGTTGTTTCGCGAGAGCAACCCGCGCATGGGCAATCATGGGTTGGCCGTGATCTGCAAAGGCAAGGTGCTGTCGGAAGTGCGCGTCTGCCTGACCAAGGAGCTGGCGTTCGCCGGCTGCCCGCGCAGTGTGAAAACCCAATGCCGGGAGGGCGATATCCGCATTCCTGCGCAGCGCTGAGGCAGCCTCGTCACGAGACTGGGGGCCAGGGTGATTTTGTTCAATACCGTTTCGGCTCGGCCTTATACCGTGGATCCCTCTTCATGCATCACCATAAAAAGGGATCCGCAATGAGCTTGATTATTTCCATGGCCGCCTTCGCCCTGGCCACCTCTATCACACCGGGACCGGTCAATGTCGTGGCCCTGAGTTCCGGCGCGCGCTTCGGTTTTGCCGCCAGCCAGAAACACGTGTTCGGCGCTGCCGTCGGTTTCACCCTGCTGTTGGTGCTGATCGGCCTGGGCCTGCATGAAGTGTTGGTGCGCTGGCCAATCCTGACCCAATTGATTCAATGGGGCGGCGTGGCCTTTTTGCTGTACATGGCCTGGAAACTGGCCGTCGATGATGGCCGCCTGGACGCCGAGGGCACCGCCACTGCGCCATCAATGCTTTACGGCGCGATTATGCAATGGCTCAACCCCAAGGCTTGGCTGGCTTGCGTGGCGGGAATGGGTCTGTTCGTGGCTGATGGCGACGCCGGTCAGGTGTGGCTGTTTGCAAGCCTCTACCTGGTGATCTGTTACCTGTCGGTGGCGTGCTGGGCCTATGCGGGCACCTTCCTGCGCCGCTACTTGAGTAACCCCCAGGGCGTGCGCGTGTTCAACCGCTCAATGGCCGCGTTGCTGGTGGCCAGTGTGGGTTATTTGCTGATGGCTTGAGCCGGTCGCGGTACTGGCCGGGCGTGGCGGCGAAGTGCTGTTTGAAGGCACGCTGGAAATGCGCTTGGTCGGCAAAGCCTGCGGCCAGGGCCACATCGGCGATCAGTTCGCCCTGGCGTAGTTGGCTGCGGGCAAACTGGATACGCTCATTGACCACAAACGCATGGGGCGTCAGCCCGTAATACTGCTTGAACGCGCGGATCAGGTACGACGGCGACAGCTCGGCCGCCTGGCAAATATCTTCCAGTTTCAACGCAAGGGTGCAGTGCGCGCGGATGAATTCGGCGGCGCGTTCCAGCTTGTGGTTCACCTCCCGCACTGGCGTAAGCGATGGGTTCAGGCGCTGCTGAACTTCACTGAAATAACTGATCAATGCACTTTGCTTTTGCAGCAGTTCGGCCTGTTCGTCCACCAATGTGCTGTACAGCGCCAACAGGCCGCTGAACAACACCGGGTCACGGGTATGGGGCGTATTGAATGGCCGGTAACCCTGTTCGGTACTGAAGCCCAGTTGGTATTGCAGGTTCGTGAGCCACGGGGTATCGAGATAGAGCATATGGTAGGACCAATGCTCGTTCTCAATAGGGTTGCAGGCATGCACGTCGCCAGGGTTCATCAATACCACCGTGCCGACGCTGATCTGGAAGGTCTCGGCGCCGTAGTGGTAATAGCTGCGTCCGGTGGTGATCGCGCCGATAGAAAAATGCTCATGGGCGTGACGGGTGTAAGTGACCTTGCGCCCGTCGGCGATGGTCCGCGCTTCTATGAACGGCAAGCGCTCGTCACGCCAGAAGCGGGGCGAGTGTGTCGCGCAAGTGTCCGGTGACATAGCGGTGGCTCCATCCCTTGGAAGAACGAGGGATGATCATTACACACGCCGCCAATGGCGTCAGCTTAGAAGTCCCACTTGGTCGCCAGCTGCAGGCTGCGCGGTTCGCCGTAGAAACCAGTGCCGAAGTTGCCGAGGCCCGTGTAGTACTTTTTGTCGAACAGGTTCTTCACGTTCAACGTGGTGCTCAGGTGCTCGTTGAAGCGGTAGCGCGCCATCAGGTCTACCAGGTAGTAGCTGTCCTGGGTGATGCGCGAGTCGTGGCCGAAGTTGACGGTATCGCTCGGATCGGGCTGGAACACGTTGCCGAAGAACGCGCTCTGCCAGTTCACGCCACCGCCCACGGTGACATTTTCCAGTGCGCCGGGCAGGCGATAGGAACTGAACAGGCGCACCACTTGCTGTGGCGTGGTGGTCTGCAGCACCGAGCTGTACACGTAGCCGTCATCGGCATCGCGGGTGTGCTGGTAGGTGTAGCCGGCGGCGATATTCCAGCCGTCCAGCACCTCGCCCGACAGTTCGGCTTCAAAGCCCTTGGTGGTCGCGCCGGCGATGGGGCGGTAAATCGAGTCGGTATCGAAGCCTGAGACATACTCGGCCACGTTGTCCTGTTCGATGCGGAACGCGGCGAAGCTGGCGTTCAAGCGACCGTCGTAGAACGCGGCCTTGAGCCCGGCTTCGTAGGTTTGGCCTTCCACTGGGTCGAGCAATTTGCGGTCAGCGTCTTTGCTGGTTTGTGGTCGGTAGATTTGGGTGTAGCTGGTGTACACCGACCAGGTGTCGTTGAGGTCATAGACGATCCCGGCGTACGGCGTGACCACGCCACTCTGGTGGTAGGTGGTGCGGTTGTCGGTCTGGGTCGGGTCGTAGAAGTCGGTGCTGTCGGTGCCGCTGAAATTGCTCACGCGGGTGCCGAGAATCACCGATAGGTCATCGGTAGGCTTCAGACGAGTGGCCAGGTAGGCACCCGTCTGGCGTTGCACGATATCGTTCTGGCCACTGCGTGGGATGTTCGGTTTGGCGTATTCACCTTGCCAGTCGAAGATGCTGCCGCCCACGCCGGGGTAGATCGAGCCGTACACCGGCACGTCCTGTTTCGAGCGTGTGGCCATGAAGCCCATGATCAACTCATGCTCGCGGCCGAACAGGCTGAACGGTCCACTGAGATTGACGTCCAGGGTGTTCTGCACCTGGTCGCCCTTGTACTTGCCCATGAACATGTACATGCCGTCGCCGGTGACCGGGTCCGGGTTGCCGCCGCTGGCGGAGGCCAGCAGGGTGTCGTGCTGGCTGCGTTTGCGGTCGAGACTGACTTTGAGCGACCAGTCATTGGCCAAGTTGTGCTGTACCGAGGCGAAGAGCGTCTGGTTTTGGAAGTCACGGCGGCTCCAGTCGGCAGCCGGGTTGAACGAGCGCGAGAAATTCGTGCGCGAGCCGTCGCTGAAGTACATCGGGAAACCGGTCCAACTGGCGCCGCGCGAGCGAGTGTTCTGCTGGTCGATGCCAAAGGTCAGCAGGGTGTCGGGCGTCAGGTCCGCTTCCAGGATGCCGTAGGCGATGTCTTTGGTGTTCTGGTAATGGTCCAGGTAGGACTGGCGGTCCTGATACACGCCGACAAAGCGCCCGCGTACATTGCCAGACTCGGTCAAAGAGCCGGAGATATCGCCTTCGGTGCGGTAGTTGTCCCAAGAGCCGAACGTCTGGGTGACCGAGGCCTTGAAGTCCTTGGTGGGCTTTTTGCGGATCAGGTTGACGGTGGCGGACGGGTCGCCGGAGCCGCTTAACAGGCCAGCCGAACCTTTGATGATTTCCAGGTGGTCGTACACCGCCATGTCGGTGCTGGTGGTGCCGTAGTCGTACACGCCGTCGTAGGTGGAGTTGACGCCGTCGTACTGGAAATTGGTGATCGGCAGGCCACGGCTGGAGAACTCCCAGCGCTCGCTGTCGTAGTTCTGCACGCTCACGCCAGGGGCGCGGCGCAGGGTATCGGCAATGCTATTGGAACCCTGATCGTCCATCTGCTGGCGGGTGATCACGGTGACCGATTGCGGGGTTTCACGCATTGATAACGGTAGACCGGTGGCCGAGGCCATCGAGCCTGTGGTGTAGGAGTGGGTGTCTTCAGTGGTAGCGCCCAAGTCCTGGCCAGAAATGGTGGTAGCGCCCAGCTCCAGGGCCCCGGTGCTGGCCGGGATCAGTTCCAGCACGTAGCCATTGTTGCCCTGGGGCAGGGCCTGCAAGCCGCTGCCTTGCAGCACGTGTTGCAAGCCACTGGCGGCGGTGTAGTTGCCCGACAGGCCAGGGCTGGTCTTGCCGGCGGCCAGGCTGTTGTGGCCGGCAATGAAAATGCCCGACTGCTCGGCAAAGCGGTTCAGCACACTGATCAGCGAACCAGCAGCGATGCGGTAGCTGCGCGTGGTCTCCTGGGTCGAAGGCGATTCGGCGGCATGCACCACCGGCACACCGAGGCAAAACAGCGAAGTGGCCAGCGCCAATGGGCGCAGCGCGAAGCGAGCAGGTTGCGACATGAATGTTTCCCTTTGGATCAAGTCGATCGGCGAATTGAAAGCGTCTACAGGGTTAACCGAACGAGTTTTGAAAAAGGGAACTGGCGGCGGGGAAAAACTTACCGTGGGCCGACGGTGACCCACCATGGCATCAGCCGATCGACCCGAACCGGCAGCGCGGCTTTCAGCAGATGCAGGGCGTGGTCACTGTCCATCAGCGGGAATGAACCCATCACCGGCAAGTGCGCCACCGCCGGGTCACAGCCCAGGTGGCCGGGGCGATAGCGGTTGAGCTCGGCCACCAACTGGCCCAGGGGCAAATTGTCGGCCAGCAGCACGCCACGGCTCCAGGCTTCACGCGCGGGGGATACCGCGGTGGTTGGGTTGAAGCCATCGCGGTTGAACGCGATTTGCTGGCCGGCGTCGATGATGCGCACCTGCTGGCTGGCGGTGCGCACGTGCACCCGGCCCTCAAAGACGTTGAGCTCAGTGTGGTCTTCGCCTTGCAACACACTGAAGTGAGTGCCCAGGGCCTGCAGGCGGCCGTGTTCGGTGTCTACCAGGAAGGGTCGGCCGGCGTCCTTGGCCGTATCAATCAGTACTTCGCCAAAGCGCAGGTGCAACAGGCGTTGCAGGGGATTGAAGCGTACATCCAGCGCGCTCAGGGCGTTGAGCCATACATGACTGCCATCGGCCAGCACGGCATCGCGGGTCTCGCCGCTGCCGGTGGCGTAGTCGGCGCTCCAGCCGCCCACCAGCCGGGGCAGGGCGGTGTTGCGCCAAGTGCCCCACGCCAGGGTTGAACCGGCACACAACACCAGCAATGTTTTGAGTGTCTGGCGCCGCGAACTGCGCAAGGCGCGGCTGGCGCTCGGGGCTTGGTCCATCAGCGGCGCGAAACGCTGGCTGACGCGCTCCACATACTGCCAGGCCGCCAGATGCTCCGGGTTCTGCGCCATCCAGGCCTGCCAGCGTTGCTGCTCCTGGGCGCTGCCTTGGTCCTGCAGGCGCACGTACCAGTGCGCGGCCTGTTCCAGGCTGGCATGGCTGAGCTTGCCGGGGGTATTCATTGCACCAGCATCCCATCCAGCTCGGCTTCGAGGATCGCGCAATGCAGCAAGGCCTGGGCCATGTATTTCTTGACCATGCGTTCGCCCACGCCCAGTTGCTCGCCAATGGCTTTGTAGGGCAGGCCATGCAGTTGGGCCAGCAGGAATGCTTCGCGAACCTTGCTCGGCAGGCGGGCGAGCATGGCGTCCACTTCGTAGAGGGTTTCGACGATGATTGCCCGCTGTTCCGGCGACGGCTGGGTACTTTCGGGACGCAGGGCGAGGCTATCGAGCCAGGCTTTTTCCAGTTGGCGACGTCGCCAATGGTCGATGCACAAACCACGGGCTATGGTGGCCAGGTAGGAGCGCTGGCGCGCGTGATCGGTCTCGGTCGGTGGGCGGCTGAGTAGGCGGATAAAGGTGTCGTGGGCCAGGTCGGCGGCATCCCAGCGGTCGTTCAGGCGTCTGCGCAACAGACCGAGCAGCCAGCCGTGGTGGGTGCCGTAGAGGTGGGTGAAGGAGGTCGACACACTAGCCATCCAGCGCGAGAGAAACGGTGTAAATAAGAATTGGTCGCGATTAAAGCAAAAGGATGGGGTGAGCGCAAATGATATTGGTTCGCTACTAGGCAGGCTTAAAGGAGTAGGGCTGAAGGTGGGAGGGGGGGCTCTCGATTGTATGGGTCAGCCACAGCTGCATCAGCTGACAATCCCTCATCGGGGGCAAGCCCCCTCCCACATTTGGTCTGCGTGCATTCAGGCAGGAACGAGGAACGCCGCTTCCAGCAACTGCCGGGTATACGCGTGCTGCGGATCAGCAAAAATCGCCCGCGCATCGCCTTGTTCCACCACCTGGCCATGCTTGACCACCATCAATTGGTGACTCAATGCCTTCACGACCGCCAGGTCATGGCTGATGAACAGGTAGGTCAGGTTGTACTTGGCCTGCAGGCTGCGCAGCAATTCCACGACCTGGCGTTGCACCGTGCGGTCCAGCGCCGAGGTAGGTTCGTCCAGCAGGATCAGGCGCGGCTTGAGCACCAACGCGCGGGCGATGGCGATGCGTTGGCGTTGCCCGCCGGAAAATTCGTGGGGGTAGCGATGGCGGGACTCCGGGTCCAGGCCCACTTCCTTGAGCGCCGCGATAATCGCCGCTTCCTGCTCGGCCGGCGTGCCCATTTTGTGAATGCGCAGACCTTCACCAACGATCTCACTGACGCTCATGCGCGGGCTCAGGCTGCCGAACGGGTCCTGGAACACCACCTGCATTTCCCGGCGCAGCGGGCGCACCTGCTGTTGCGTCAGGCGGTCAAGCTGCTGGCCTTCGAAGCGAATCCCACCTTTGCTTCCGATCAAGCGCAAAATCGCCAGGCCGAGGGTGGATTTGCCCGAACCACTTTCGCCGACGATGCCCAGGGTTTGCCCTTGGGGCAGGCTAAAGTTGATGCCATCGACCGCCTTGACGTAATCGACGGTGTTGCGCAAAAAGCCCTTCTTGATCGGGAACCACACCTTCAGGTCATCGACCTCCAGCAGCGGCGGCCCGACTACATTATTGGCCGGGCCACCGCTGGGTTCGGCCGCCAGCAATTCCTGGGTGTACGGGTGTTGAGGCGACTGGAACAGCGTCTCGCATTCGGCCTGCTCGACGATGCAACCTTTCTGCATCACACAGACGCGATGGGCAATGCGCCGCACCAGGTTCAGGTCGTGGCTGATCAGCAGCAAGGCCATGCCCAGGCGTGCCTGCAACTCCTTGAGCAGCTCCAGAATTTTTAACTGCACGGTCACGTCGAGGGCCGTGGTCGGCTCGTCGGCGATCAACAGTTCCGGCTCGTTGGCCAATGCCATGGCAATCATTACCCGCTGGCGCTGACCGCCGGACAACTCGTGAGGCAGGGCCTTTAGGCGCTTGTGCGGTTCGGGAATGCCCACCAGTTCGAGCAATTCCAGGGTGCGCTGCGTGGCAACCTTGCCGGTGAGCCCCTTGTGCAGGCCGAGCACTTCGTTGATCTGCTTCTCGATGGAGTGCAGTGGGTTCAACGAGGTCATCGGCTCCTGGAAGATCATCGCGATGCGGTTACCGCGAATGTGCCGCAGGGTCTTTTCCTTGAGGGTCAGCAGGTCTTGCCCGGCGTACTGGATGATGCCGCTCGGGTGCCGTGCCAACGGGTAGGGCAGCAGGCGCAGGATCGAGTGGGCGGTCACCGACTTGCCAGAGCCGCTTTCGCCAACCAGCGCGATGGTTTCGCCGCGTTTGATGTCGAAGCTGACGTTATTGACCACCCTGTGGTGATGCTCGCCGGTGACAAACTCGACGCTGAGGTCGCGGATTTCGATCAGATTGTCCTGATTCATCTCATTTCCTCGGGTCGAAGGCATCGCGAGCGGACTCGCCGATAAACACCAGCAAGCTCAACATGATCGCCAGCACGGCAAACGCGCTCATGCCCAGCCACGGTGCTTGCAGGTTGGATTTGCCCTGGGCTACCAGTTCACCCAGGGACGGCGAGCCGGCTGGCAGACCAAAGCCGAGGAAGTCCAGTGCGGTCAGGGTGCCGATAGCGCCAGTGAGGATGAACGGCATAAAGGTCATGGTTGAGACCATGGCGTTGGGCAGGATGTGGCGGAACATGATCGCGCCGTTCTGCATCCCCAGTGCCCGGGCTGCACGCACGTATTCAAGGTTGCGCCCACGCAGGAACTCGGCGCGCACCACATCCACCAGGCTCATCCAGGAAAACAGCAGCATGATGCCCAGCAGCCACCAGAAATTGGGCTGCACGAAGCTGGCGAGGATGATCAACAAATACAGCACCGGCAGCCCGGACCAGATTTCCAGGAAACGCTGCCCGGCCAGGTCGACCCAGCCGCCATAGAAACCCTGCAAGGCTCCGGCGATTACGCCAATGATCGAGCTTAGGATGGTCAGGGTCAGGGCAAACAGCACCGAAACCCGGAACCCGTAGATCACCCGCGCCAGTACATCGCGGCCTTGGTCATCGGTGCCCAGCAAGTTCACGGAAGAGGGCGGCGCGGGGGCCGGCACTTTCAGGTCGTAGTTGATGCTCTGATAGCTGAACGGGATCGGCGCCCACAGAGTCCAGGCGTCCTTGGCCTTGAGCAGCTCCTGGATATACGGGCTCTTGTAGTTGGCTTCCAGTGGGAATTCGCCGCCGAAGGTGGTTTCCGGGTAGCGCTTGAGCGCCGGGAAATACCAGTCGCCGTCGTAGTGCACGGCCAGCGGCTTGTCGTTGGCGATCAGCTCCGCGCCCAGGCTCAGCCCGAACAGGATCAGGAACAGCCACAGGGACCACCAGCCACGTTTGTTGGCCTTGAAACGCTCGAACCGGCGGCGATTGAGGGGGGATAGATTCATCTCAATGCTCCCGGCTGGCGAAGTCGATACGCGGATCGACCAGGGTGTAGGTGAGGTCGCCGATCAGTTTCACGATCAGCCCCAGCAGGGTGAAGATAAACAGCGTGCCAAACACCACCGGGTAGTCGCGGTTGATCGCCGCTTCAAAGCTCATCAGGCCCAGGCCGTCGAGGGAGAAGATCACTTCCACCAGCAACGAGCCGGTGAAGAAAATCCCGATGAACGCGGACGGAAACCCGGCGATCACCAGCAGCATCGCGTTACGGAACACATGGCCGTAGAGCACGCGGTTGTTGGTCAGGCCCTTGGCCTTGGCGGTGACCACGTACTGCTTGTTGATCTCGTCGAGAAAGCTGTTTTTGGTGAGCAGCGTCATGGTTGCGAAGTTGCCGATGACCAGCGCAGTGATGGGCAATGCCAGGTGCCAGAAGTAGTCAAGGATCTTGCCGCCCCAGCTCAACTCGTCGAAGTTGTTGGAGGTGAGCCCGCGCAACGGGAACCAGTCGAAGTAACTGCCGCCGGCAAATACCACGATCAGCAGGATGGCGAACAAAAACGCCGGGATCGCGTAGCCGACGATGATCGCCGAACTGGTCCAGACGTCGAAATGGCTGCCATGCCGCGTGGCCTTGGCGATCCCCAGGGGGATCGACACCAGGTACATGATCAGCGTGCTCCATAGCCCGAGGGAGATGGACACCGGCATCTTTTCCTTGATCAGGTCGATGACCTTGGCGTCACGGAAGAAGCTGTCGCCAAAATCCAGCTGGGCGTAGTTCTTGACCATGATCCACAAGCGTTCCGGCGCCGACTTGTCGAAGCCGTACATCTTTTCGATTTCCTTGATCAGCGCCGGGTCCAAACCTTGGGCGCCGCGATAGCTGCTGGAACCGGCCACCGAGACTTCGGCGCCGCCGCCGGCAATGCGACTGGTGGCGCCTTCAAAGCCCTCAAGCTTGGCGATCATCTGTTCCACCGGACCACCGGGGGCGGCCTGGATAATGATGAAGTTGATCAGCAGGATCCCGAACAGCGTGGGGATGATCAGTAACAGGCGGCGAACAATATAGGCCAGCATTTAATCGCCTCCGCTCGCCGAATCGGCGTTCGTGTCGGTGTCCAAGGTGACGGCAGGTTTGACATTGGGTTTGCTCCACCAGGTGGCTGTGCCCACGTCGTAGCGCGGCGGGACTTTGGGGTGCCCCAGGTGGTCCCAATACGCCACGCGGAACGTCTTGATGTGCCAGTTGGGGATCACGTAGTAGCCAAACTGCAGCACGCGATCCAGCGCTTTGGCATGGGCTACCAGGCTTTTGCGCGAATCGGCGTCGATCAGTTCTTCCACCAACTGGTCCACCGCTGGGTCCTTGAGGCCCATGTAGTTGCGGCTGCCAGGCTTGTCGGCGCTGGAAGACTTCCAGAACTCCCGTTGTTCGTTACCTGGCGAAGTGGACTGCGGGAAGCTGCCCACCATCATGTCGAAGTCCCGAGAGCGGACACGGTTGACGAACTGCGAGACGTCCACCCGACGGATTACCAGGTCGATGCCCAGGTCCGCCAGGTTGCGCTTGAAGGGCAGCAGGATGCGTTCGAACTCGGTCTGTGCCAGCAGGAACTCGATGGTCACAGGTTTACCCGTGGTGTCGACCATCTTGTCATCAACGATGCGCCAGCCGGCCTCCTGCAGCAGTTGGTAGGCCTCGCGTTGCTGGGCGCGGATCATGCCGCTGGCGTCGGTTCTGGCCGGCTCGAAGGCCTGGGTGAAGACTTCGGCCGGGATTTTGTCGCGCAGGGGCTCGAGGATTTTCAGCTCATCCGGGCCGGGGAGGCCGGTGGCGGCCATTTCAGAATTTTCGAAGTAACTGCGGGTGCGGGTGTAGGCGCCGTTGAACAGCTGTTTGTTGCTCCACTCGAAGTCCAGCAACAGGCTGATGGCCTTGCGCACGCGCACGTCCTGGAACATCGCCTTGCGCGTATTGAACACAAAACCTTGCATGCCCGTGGGGTTGCCGTTGGGGATCTCTTCCTTGATCAACCGGCCCTGGGTCACTGCCGGAATGTTGTAGGCGTTGGCCCAGTTCTTGGCGCTGAATTCCAGCCAGTAGTCGAACTGCCCGGCCTTCAACGCTTCCAGGGACACGGTGCTGTCGCGGTAGTAGTCCGTGATGCGGTTATCGAAATTGTAGAAACCCTTGGTGATCGGCAGGTCCTTGGCCCAGTAGTCTTTGACCCGCTCGTAGCGGATCATGCGCCCGGCCTTGACCTCGGCCACCTTGTACGGCCCGCTGCCCAGCGGCACCTCCAGGTTGCCCTTGGCGAAGTCCCGCGTGGCCCACCAATGCTTGGGCAGTACCGGCAGTTGGCCGAGGATCAGTGGCAACTCGCGGTTGTTGGTTCGCTTGAATTTGAACAACACCCGCAGCGGGTCTTCGGCGACCACTTCATCGACATCGGCGTAGTAGGTGCGGTAGATCGGCGAGCCTTCCTTCATCAGTTCCTGGAACGTGAACACCACGTCTTCGGCGCGGATCGGGTGGCCGTCGTGGAACCGCGCTTCGGGGCGCAGGTAGAAACGCACCCAGCTGTTGTCCGGGGCTTTTTCGATCTTGCCGGCGACCAGGCCGTATTCGGTGATGGGTTCGTCCAGGCTCTGCATGGCCAGGGTGTCGTAGATCAGACTGATGTTGTCGGCCGGCACGCCCTTGCTGATAAACGGGTTGAGGCTGTCGAAGCCGCCCATGCTCGATTCGCGGAAGGTGCCGCCCTTGGGGGCATCCGGGTTCACATAGTCGAAGTGCTTGAAGTCGGCGGGGTATTTCGGCGGCTCGTTGTAGAGCGTCAGCGCATGTTGCGGCGCCGCGTGGGCTGCGGAGCACAGCAACAGGCCGGCAAACAGTGAAGTACGCAAAGACATCATTGGGCTTTCTCCGACGCTTTCAGCCACCACGCGCTCAGGCCCAGGCTGTAGGGCGGCGTGGTGACAAAGGCGAACCGGTTACGGTACGCCAGGCGATGATAGTTGAGGTACCAGTTGGGAATGCTGTAGTGCTGCCACAGGAGCACTCGGTCCAGGGCGCGGCCGGCGGCCAGTTGTTCTTCGCGGGTCTGGGCGGCCAGCAGTTGTTCCAGCAGGTGATCGACAATGGGGTTGGCGATGCCCGCGTAGTTCTTGCTGCCCTTGATTGCGGCCTGGCTGGAGTGGAAGTACTGCCACTGCTCAAGGCCGGGGCTCAGGGTCTGATTGAGGGTGATCAGGATCATGTCGAAGTCGAACTGATCCAGGCGCTGCTTGTATTGCGCGCGGTCAACGGTGCGCAGCCGCGCGTCGATGCCGATGCTGATCAGGTTCTCGACATAGGGCTGCAGGATGCGCTCCAGGTTCGGATTGACCAGCAGAATCTCGAAGCGCAGCGGTTGCCCGTCCTTGTTGAGCAGGCGTTGGCCCGACAGCCTCCACCCGGCTTCGCCCAGCAGCGACAGGGCGCGGCGCATGTTTTCACGGGGGATGCCGCGCCCGTCGGTCTGCGGCAGGCTGAAGGCTTGGGTAAACAGGTTCGCCGGCAATTGCTCGCGGTACGGCGAGAGCATCAGCCATTCGTGGCCCACGGGTACGCCGGTCGCCGCGAACTCGCTGTTGGGGTAGTAGCTCAAAGTGCGTTTGTAGGCGTTGCTGAACAGCGTGCGGTTGGTCCATTCGAAGTCGAACATCAGCCCCAGGGCTTCGCGCACCTTGGTCTGGCTGAAGGTCGGCCGGCGGGTGTTCATGAACAGGCCCTGGCTCTGGGTGGGGATCTGGTGAGCGATCTGCGCCTTGATCACGTCACCCCGGTTCACCGCCGGGAAGTTGTAACCATTCGCCCAATTCTTGGCCTGGTGCTCGATATAGATGTCGAACTCGCCGGCCTTGAAGGCTTCGAAGGCCACGTCGCTGTCGCGGTAGAACTCCACCTCGACCTTGTCGTAGTTATAGAAACCCTGGTTGACCGGCAGGTCCTTGCCCCAGTAATCCTTGACCCGTTCGAACACCAATTGGCGCCCAGGCGTGACCTTGCTGATACGGTAAGGCCCACTGCCCAGCGGCGGTTCGAAGGTGGTCGCCTTGAAATCGCGGTTTTTCCAATAGTGTTGGGGCAGCACCGGTAACTCGCCCAGGCGCAGGATCAGCAGCGGGTTGCCGGCGCGCTTGAATACAAAGCGGATGCGGTGACGGTTGAGGATGTCCACCCGCGCCACTTCCTGCAGGTTGGTGCGGTACTGCGGGTGGCCTTCGGTCAGCAGGGTGCGATAGGAAAACGCCACGTCATACGCGGTGATCGGCTTTCCATCGTGAAAGCGTGCTTCCGGGCGCAGGTTGAACACTACCCAACTGCGGTCCTCGCTGTACTCCACCGATTGGGCAATCAATCCGTAACTTGAGGTTGGCTCATCGCCGGATGGCGCGTACTGGCCGGTGCCGACCATCAATGGTTCGTTGAGCTCATTGACGCCGTATTGCAGGAAGTTGGGGGTTGAAACCGGGCTTGAGCCTTTGAACGTGTAGGGGTTGAGCGTATCGAAGGTGCCAAATGCCATGACCCGCAAGGTCCCGCCTTTCGGCGCTGCAGGATTTACCCAATCGAAGTGGGTGAATTTGGCTGGGTATTTGAGCCTGCCGAACTGCGTATACCCGTGGCTCTCGGTAATCGTCGCGTTCGCACCAAAGCTCAAGGCCAGACTTATTAGTAGAAGGAGGGGACGCTTCAAGTCAGAGATCCGATCCAGGC
Organism: Pseudomonas sivasensis; assembly: GCF_052938085.1. NCBI lineage: Bacteria > Pseudomonadati > Pseudomonadota > Gammaproteobacteria > Pseudomonadales > Pseudomonadaceae > Pseudomonas > Pseudomonas sivasensis. The sequence continues at coordinate 3,687,657 of NZ_CP176442.1, read as the reverse complement.
GGCTTGGGCTTTATGGTCGGTACAGTAACAGCTTGTTCCGGTTGGAAAAAGCCGGTTGGGAACACTGGAGATTCAGTGTAGGAGGGGGCTTGCCCCCGATAGCAGTTTGTCAGCCACCAGATTCATTGGCTGATCCACCGATATCGGGGGCAAGCCCCCTCCCACATTGGTTCTACAGTGTTCTGAAAGCCTTAGCGCGGCCCGGAAACTACCAGCATCTGCCCCGGCTTCAATGCCTGGCCAGTACGCGGGTTCCAACGCTTGAGATGTTGCATCTCGACGTTGAAACGCTTGGCGACGATGTACAGCGAGTCGCCTTTCTTGACCTTGTACTGCACCGGCTTCTTGCTGCTGGCTACTGCGCGGCGGGTGTCCTGCATCACCAGGGTCTGACCAACCTTGAGGGCCTGGCCGTTAAGCTTGTTCCAGCGTTGCAGGTCATGCACATCGACCTTGTTGGCCTTGGCGATCAGCGTGAGGTTGTCGCCGCTGCGCACCTTGTAGCTTCGGCTGCGGCCGGCAACCCGTGCGGTCTCAACTTCGTCGAAGACCTGTTTCTTCGGGCGCATCGCCAGTAATTCTTCAGGCTTCATCGTCGAAAGGGTGCTGGTCAGCAACTGCGCCTTGGAACTCGGTACCAACAGATGCTGCGGGCCATCCAGGGTGGTGCGTTGTTTCAGGGCCGGGTTGAGCTGGAACAGCTCGTCTTCATCGATTTCAGCCAGCGCAGCGACCCGTGACAGGTCCATGCTTTGCTTGACTTCAACCACTTCGAAGTAAGGCGTGTTGGCAATCGGGTTCAGGTTGACGCCGTAGGCCTCAGGGGCCAGCACCACCTGGGACAGCGCCAGGAACTTGGGCACGTAATCCTTGGTTTCCTGGGGCAGGGGCAGGTTCCAGTAGTCGGTGGGCAGACCGAGCTTCTCGTTGCGCTCGATCGCCCGGCTCACCGTGCCTTCGCCGGCGTTATAGGCTGCCAGCGCCAGCAGCCAGTCGCCGTTGAACATGTCGTGCAGACGGGTCAGGTAGTCCAGGGCGGCGGTGGTGGAGGCGGTAATGTCGCGGCGGCCATCATAGGCGCGGGTCTGGCGCAGGTTGAAGTAGCGCCCGGTGGAGGGGATGAACTGCCACAAGCCGACGGCATCGCTGCGCGAATAGGCCATTGGGTTGTAGGCACTTTCGATCACTGGCAGCAGCGCCAGCTCCAGGGGCATGTTGCGTTCTTCAAGGCGTTCGACGATGTAATGAATGTAGAGACTGCCGCGTTCGCCGGCGTTCTCCAGGAAGGACGGGTTGCTGGCGAACCACAGGCGCTGTTGCTCGATGCGCGGGTTGACGCCAACGTTGTCCTGCAATTGAAAGCCCCGTCGCATGCGTTCCCAGACATCCTGCGGTACTTCGGGAGCAGGTTTTTCTGAAAGCCAGATGACGGGTTTCTGTTTGATTTTGGCAGTAAGGTTGGGCTTGGGTTGCACGGTGGATTGTGCAGTGAAATTGGTCGATTGGCAGCCCGCCAGCGTTGCGGACACAGCCACCGCCACAGCTTGAGCCAGGCGGGTCAATGCGTCTGAATGGTTGGATTTACGAATAGATGACGACATTGGCTGGAAGTAAGTTCCGGGCAAAAATGTCGGGCGATTCTAGAAAGCACTTTGGTTCCGGTCAACCATTCAGAAATTACGTATCAGATTGCATCGTCTTAGAACTTATCTTTCCAAGCCCTCAAGCTAGCAAACACCTCGGCCCCAGAGCGGTTGTCGCGGCCATTCCGTTCGTCCGCTTTTTGTTTAACGGATGTTTCAGAAGTACGCAGAAAAGGGTTGGTGCGTTTTTCCAATGCCAGGTTGGAGGGCAGTGTTATCTCACCACGGGCCCGGAGTTGGCGGACGACTTCCACCCGTTCGGCGATATCGGCGTTGTCCGGTTCCACTGCCTGGGCGAACTTGAGGTTACTTTGTGTGTATTCGTGGGTGCAGTACACCAGCGTGTCGGCGGGCAGTGCGGCCAGGCGCTCAAGGGAAGTGTGCATCTGCTCCGGCGTGCCTTCGAACAGGCGGCCGCAGCCAGCGGCGAACAGGGTGTCGCCACAGAACAGCGCGCCCTGGTGATAGAAGGCGATGTGGCCGAGGGTGTGGCCTGGCACGGTATAGATGTCAAAGTCCCAGCCGAGCACGTTGATGCAATCGTTATCCTGCAGGGCGACGTCCCGCGCCGGGATCTGCTCGTTGGCCGGTCCGTAGACCTTGGCATCGGTCACGCGCTTGAGTTGCTCGACGCCACCCACGTGATCATGGTGATGGTGGGTGATCAGGATGTCGCTCAGGGTCCACTCCGGATGTTGCGTAAGCCAGGCCAGTACCGGCGAGGCATCGCCGGGATCGACCACCGCGCAACGTTGGGTATGCGGGTCCTGTAGCAACCATATGTAGTTATCGGTGAAGGCGGGCAGAGCACTGATCTGTATCATTCTTCGATTCGCCAAGCTGAACACATTGGTGCATCTTAGAACGTCTAGGCGAGTTGGAGAATGCAATGACTGATAAAGCGTTCGCCCAGGCCGATCCTGAGTGGCTGGCCCTGATCGGCGCGGCCCGCGAATGGCTGTCCGGGCCCATCGGGCAATTTTTGCTGGATGAAGAACGGCGCATGCTCGAAGACGAGTTGGGTCGTTTCTTTGGTGGCTACCTCGTGCATTACGGTCCCTCGGCACAGACGCCGCCGTCTGCGCCGCAGGTGCAGCGCAATGTGCGCCTGGGTGCGCCGTTGCCGGGCGTAGAGATCGTTTGTGAGGAACAGGCCTGGCCGTTGAGCGAGCACGCTGCCGATGTGGTGGTGTTGCAGCATGGCCTGGATTTCTGCCTGTCGCCTCACGGGTTGCTGCGCGAGGCGGCGAGCAGCGTGCGCCCTGGTGGCCATTTGCTGATTGTTGGTATCAACCCCTGGAGCAGTTGGGGGCTGCGCCATGTGTTCGCTCATGATGGCCTTCGCCAGGCGCGCTGCATCTCGCCGTCGCGGGTGGCGGACTGGTTGAACCTGCTGGGCTTCGCGCTGGAGAAACGCCGCTTCGGGTGCTATCGTCCGCCGCTTGCCTCGACCAAGTGGCAGGCACGCCTGGCCGGCTGGGAACGCCGCGCGGGTGCCTGGCAACTGTCGGGCGGCGGCTTCTATTTATTAGTAGCGCGCAAGATTGTGGTCGGGCTGCGGCCAGTGCGCCAGGTGCCCCGCCAGCCCATGGGCAAGCTGGTGCCGATGCCCATGGCCAAGGTCAATCGCAAGCAAAGCGAACCGTAAAACCTTTTTGATTTCAGATCCCGCCTGTTTTGATGGATGTAACCGATGACCGATACCGTAGAACTCTTCACCGATGGCGCCTGCAAGGGCAACCCAGGCCCCGGCGGCTGGGGCGCGTTGCTGGTGTGCAAGGGCGTCGAGAAGGAACTGTGGGGCGGCGAAGCCAACACCACCAACAACCGCATGGAATTGATGGGCGCGATTCGCGGCCTTGAAGAACTCAAGCGTCGTTGCAACGTACTGCTGGTGACCGACTCGCAGTATGTGATGAAGGGCATCAACGAGTGGATGGTCAACTGGAAAAAGCGCGGTTGGAAGACCGCCGCCAAAGAACCGGTCAAGAATGCCGACCTATGGCAACTGCTCGATGAGCAATGCAATCGCCATGACATCACTTGGAAGTGGGTACGTGGTCACATCGGCCACCCCGGCAACGAGCGTGCCGACCAGTTGGCCAACCGTGGCGTGGATGAAGTGCGGGGCTACAAGCAAAGCTGATGCCGTCTGACGTGTTAACATCCCGCCCTTTGACGCACACCACCACCCCGTTGAGAGCTGAACCCTGATGGCCATCCGATCTGTTGTACTCGATACCGAAACCACCGGCATGCCGGTGACTGACGGCCACCGGATCATTGAAATCGGCTGTGTCGAACTCATGGGTCGGCGCCTCACCGGGCGTCACTTCCACGTCTACCTGCAACCGGATCGCGACAGTGACGAAGGCGCCATCGGCGTCCACGGCATCACCGACGAGTTCCTCAAGGGCAAGCCGCGTTTTGCCGAGGTGGCCGATGAGTTCTTCGAATTCATCAACGGCGCCCAGTTGATCATCCATAACGCGGCGTTCGACGTCGGCTTCATCAACAACGAATTTGCCCTCATGGGGCAGACGGATCGCGCGGATATTTCCCAGCACTGCTCGATCCTCGACACCTTGATGATGGCCCGGGAGCGTCACCCTGGCCAGCGCAACAGCCTGGATGCGTTGTGCAAGCGGTATGGCGTCGACAACTCCGGCCGAGAACTCCACGGCGCCTTGCTCGACTCCGAGATTCTCGCCGACGTCTACCTGACCATGACCGGCGGGCAGACCAGCCTGTCCCTGGCCGGCAATGCTTCCGATGGCAGCGGCTCTGCGGAAGGCTCGGGCAATCGTCCTTCGGAAATCCGGCGCCTGCCGGCAGATCGCAAGCCGACCACCATTCTCCGCGCCAGCGAGCAGGACATGGTCGAGCATGCGCAACGCCTGGAAGCGATTGCCAAGTCGGCGGGCGCGCCGGCGCTGTGGACCCAGTTGACACAACAATAGCCCTGCGTGGGTCCGATCAACCTGTGGGAGGGGGCTCGCCCCCGATAGCGGTGGATCAGCCAATCAACTATTAGCTGACACACCGTGATCGGGAGCAAGCCACCTCCCACAGTTGATCTGCATAGCTTTCAAAATCTTCATTCGCGTCATCGCTTCCCAGCTTCTACCCTGAGTGCATAGCCCTCAGGACTCCACGCCCTCATGTACAAAGACCTGAAGTTCCCTATCCTTATCGTGCACCGCGACATCAAGGCCGACACCGTTGCCGGCGACCGGGTCCGCGGCATTGCCAGGGAGTTGGAACAAGAGGGCTTCAGTGTTTTTTCCGCCGTGGACTACGCCGAAGGTCGGCTAGTGGCGTCTACCCATCACGGCTTAGCCTGCATGTTGATCGCCGCCGAAGGCGCTGGCGAAAATACCCATCTGCTGCAAAACATGGTTGAGCTGATTCGCTTGGCGCGGGTACGGGCACCGAACCTGCCGATCTTTGCCTTGGGCGAGCAAGTCACCCTGGAAAACGCCCCGGCCGATGCCATGAGCGAGCTCAATCAACTGCGTGGCATCCTTTATCTGTTCGAAGACACCGTGCCATTCCTGGCCCGGCAAGTGGCCCGCGCTGCGCGCACCTACCTGGATGGCCTGTTGCCGCCGTTCTTCAAGGCCTTGGTGCAGCACACCGCTGATTCAAATTATTCCTGGCACACCCCCGGCCATGGCGGTGGCGTGGCCTACCGCAAAAGCCCGGTGGGGCAGGCTTTTCATCAGTTCTTTGGGGAAAACACCCTGCGTTCGGATTTGTCGGTCTCTGTCCCCGAATTGGGCTCGCTGCTGGACCACACTGGCCCCCTGGCCGAAGCAGAGGCTCGTGCTGCCCGTAATTTTGGCGCTGACCACACCTTCTTTGTGATCAACGGCACTTCCACCGCCAACAAGATTGTTTGGCACTCGATGGTCGCCCGCGATGATTTGGTGCTGGTGGACCGCAACTGCCACAAGTCGGTATTGCACTCGATCATCATGACCGGCGCTATCCCGCTGTACCTGTGCCCGGAGCGCAACGAGCTGGGCATTATCGGCCCGATCCCCCTGAGTGAATTCAGCCCCGAGTCGATCCGCGCCAAGATCGACGCCAGCCCGTTGACCCGTGGCCGGCCAGCGAAAGTGAAGTTGGCCGTGGTCACCAACTCCACCTATGACGGCCTGTGCTACAACGCCGAGCTGATCAAGCAGCAATTGGGCAACAGCGTCGAGGTGCTGCACTTTGACGAAGCCTGGTACGCCTACGCGGCGTTCCACGAATTCTTTGCCGGGCGCTATGGCATGGGCACCTCGCGCACTCCGGACAGCCCACTGGTGTTCACCACTCACTCCACTCACAAGTTGTTGGCCGCGTTCAGCCAGGCCTCGATGATCCATGTACAGGACGGCGGCGCCCGTCAGTTGGACCGTGACCGTTTCAACGAGGCGTTCATGATGCACATCTCCACCTCGCCTCAGTACAGCATCATCGCGTCGCTGGACGTGGCTTCGGCGATGATGGAAGGCCCTGCCGGGCGTTCGTTGCTCCAGGAAATGTTCGACGAAGCCCTGAGTTTTCGCCGCGCGCTGGCTAACCTCCGCCAGCATATCGCCGCTGAAGATTGGTGGTTCTCGATCTGGCAGCCGCCGTCGGTGGCGGGCATCGACCGCGTCGCGACGGAGGACTGGCTGTTGCAGCCGCAGGATGACTGGCATGGCTTTGGGGATGTGGCCGAAGATTATGTGTTGTTGGACCCGATCAAAGTGACGCTGGTCATGCCCGGTCTCAATGCCGGCGGTGCCTTGAGCGATTGTGGGATCCCTGCCGCTGTGGTCAGTAAGTTCCTCTGGGAGCGCGGGTTGGTGGTGGAGAAGACCGGGTTGTATTCCTTCCTCGTGTTGTTTTCCATGGGCATCACCAAAGGCAAATGGAGTACGTTGCTCACCGAGTTGTTGGAATTCAAACGCAGCTACGACGCGAATGTCAGCCTGGCCAGTTGTTTGCCCTCGGTGTTTGCCCAAGGCCCGGCGCGTTATCAGGGCCTGGGGTTGCGCGACCTGTGCGACCAATTGCACAGCTGTTACCGCAGCAACGCCACCGCCAAACACCTCAAGCGCATGTACACCGTACTACCGGAGATTGCGATGAAACCGGCGCACGCCTACGACCAATTGGTAAGGGGTGAAGTGGAAGCAGTGTCGATTGATGCCTTGCCAGGACGCGTCGCAGCCGTGATGCTGGTGCCGTATCCGCCTGGCATTCCGTTGATCATGCCCGGCGAGCGCTTTACCGAGAGCACCCGCTCGATCATCGACTACCTGGCATTTGCCCGTACGTTCGATAGCAGTTTTCCCGGTTTTTTTGCCGATGTTCACGGGTTACAACACGAAGATGACGGCAGTGGTCGTTGTTACACCGTCGACTGCATCAAGGGTTAAGGATGTTTATGCAAGCTGTAATGAACCCGAAGTATCCAGGGCTCAGTGTGCGAGTCGCCGACGAAGGTTTTGATGCCTACGTGTGGGGCAATGACTTCAGTTTCGAGGTCAGCGCCTACAGCGTGCCGGAGATGGGCAAGCGCGTCGATCAATGGCCGCTGGAGCGTATCCTGCCGTACCGCAAATGTTATGGGATTGATCCTGAGGAGTTCGCCAGTTTCCGCGATGCCCCAGACAGTGCGATCTTCATGGCCTATCTGGATGATCGACCGGTGGGGCATGTCGTGGTCAGCACCAACTGGAATGGCTTTGCCCATGTGGATGAACTGGCGGTGGTCTTGCCGGCGCGGCGGCACGGTGTAGCCAAGGCCTTGCTGGATGTAGCGCAGTTCTGGAGCCGCAAGAAAAACCTGCCGGGCATGATGCTCGAAACCCAAAACAACAACCTCGGCGCCTGCCGCCTCTATGAGCGATGCGGCTATGTGATGGGCGGGATCGACCACCTGCGCTATCGCGGCATTGACCCGCAAACTCGCGAAGTGGCGATTTTCTGGTATCGGCTGTTCAAGGCCGAAGTCGACAAGGCTTAACTCAGCAGCAGGCTTTCAGCCTTCTGCGTGACAATCTCCAGCAATGCATTCATCGCTGGAGAGGCCACGCCATCCTTGAGGGTCAGCGCGTACAGGCTGACCATCATTGGCGGCGACACCGGGCACGCATCCAGTCCGGCCTCTTGCGCGCCAAACGCAGTGAAGGGGTCGACAATCGCCAAGCCTTCTCCCGCTTCTACCATGCTGCGCATCATCTGGTAGGTCTGCACCCGCGTCTGCACCACCGGAAGCGGCCGTAGGGCTTGCAGCTTGGCGTCCAGCAGGCGGCTGAGCGGGTCTTGCCCCTCCAACCCGATCATCGACTGGCCGGCCAGGTCCTGTAGTGCAATGTACTTCTGCTTGGGTTTGAGCCAGCCGTGGGGCGCGAGCAACTGCAGTTTGCCTTGAGCCAGCACGGTGCTGACGATTTGCGGGTGTTCCGGGTCATGCAGGCTCAAGCCGACATCGGCCTCATGCAGCAACAGGCTCCTGACGATCTCCCTTGTGGGCTGGCTTGATAGGTTGCACGGGGTGTCCTGAAAGCGTCGACGCAGCACCGCGATACTTTGCGGCAGCAGTTGATTGGCCAGGGGCGGGGTACAGAGCGCACGCAAGGGCGGGGCGTGATGGTGTTTCAAACGGCTGGCCAGGCGTTGCACCGGTTCCAGCGCTTCGTATATATGGGCGATTTCTGCCTGCAGTTCGAGGGTTTCCCGTGTTGCCTGCAAGCGCCCGCGCACGCTGGCAAACAGCATAAAGCCCAGTTGCTGCTCGGCTTCCTTCAGCGCCGCGTCCACATCGCCCACGGGGAGTTGCAACCATTCGGCGGCCGTGCCGAGGTGTCCGGTCTGCAAGATGGCCTGAATCACTTCGATATGACGTAAACGCATGGCCGGAGTCTATGTGCAGTGTGGTGGGGTTTCAATGGTGCAAGCGGTCGTGCGCAAAAAAGACGGTGCAAGTCGCCTATGCCACTGGCGTTCAGCCACGACCTTACTAAAATGGCTCGTCTGATCATCAACGACCAAAGCCGGGTACCGGCACTACAACAAAAACAGGTCTGGTCTCGAATGCCTATTCCCTCGATGTTCTTCGGGGTAACGGCCAAGCAACTCCTGGTTCTGGTGACCGTGGGGTGCGCGGCGGCTTATCTCTTCAATAATCACGACAACAACACACCGGAAAGCCTGGCGCTCGAAGCGTTTATCCGTGCCCAGGAACAGGTCAGCGAACAAGTGGGGGCGGTGTTGGGGGTGACCTTGATCAGGCAGGTGGAGGCGTATCCCGCGTACAACACGTCGGGCTACACGCGCTCGATGTACGCCGTGGAAGGGGAGCGGGGGCACTTGCTGGTCACGCTCAAGCAAGGCGAGCAGGGCATCGAAGTGACGGAAATCCGCAGCCCCTGATCACCCCAGCCCAGTCAACGCCAGCAATGGCCAGGACTGAGCAGGTCATCAAGGCGAGATCTTATGAAGCGAGGGTGGTTTGCGATTCGCGGACAATAATGATGCCCGACTGGATCAGTTTGAACTCATCGCCTTCCAGTTTTTCTACACGGTCGCCAATGGCCAGCTTGTAGGTTGTGGTGGGCGCCGAGCCAGCCAGGTCGCCTTGCGCCGGGTTGGATTCCTGGAACTCATGCACGGAATAAACGCGACCTTCCGCGTCTCTGGCATGGAACTGTCCGACAAGTACTGCTGCCATCTGTTTAGAACCTCTGGAGATAAACACTCGATTTGCGGTTCTGTAGACCGTAATAAAGAGGGGTAGTTTGCCTACGGAAAAAAAATACTATTCGCTGGGATTTTACGACGCCTCCTACGCAGAGAGGTGCGAGGCAAACGTCTGGAGGATTCTCAAAACCTTCTGGTGAACCTGTCGTGAAGCCTCTATAACTACAAGCTCCTTTAGTCAGACATCGGGAAAACCTCAATGAGCAAGGTCTACACGATTGCCGTCCTGGTTGGCAGCTTGAGAAAACAGTCGATCAACCGCAAGGTCGCGTTGGCATTGGCCGAACTGGCCCCAGCCAATCTGAAGTTGAACATCGTCGAAATTGGCGATTTGCCGCTCTACAACGAAGACATCGACGCTGATTCACCGCCGGCAGCCTACAGTACTTTCCGCAAACAGGTGAGTTCATCCGACGCGGTGCTGTTCGTGACCCCGGAATACAACCGCTCGGTGCCGGCCCCGTTGAAGAACGCGATTGATGTGGGTTCCCGTCCTTATGGGCAAAGCGCCTGGAGCGGCAAGCCGGGTGCGATCATCAGTGTGTCGCCTGGTGCTATCGGAGGCTTTGGCGCCAACCACCATCTGCGTCAGTCCCTGGTGTTCCTGGATGTATGGTGCATGCAGCAGCCCGAAGCCTACCTGGGTGGGGCGGGCAGTGTGTTTGATGAGTCGGGCAAAGTGTCGGAAAAGACCAAGCCGTTTTTGCAGGCGTTTATCGATGCCTACGGCCAGTGGGTAGAAAAACAAACGGCTTGAGTTGGCAATAGCGTAAAGCGTGGGAAGGGGTTGCCCCCTCCCACATGCTTAGATCAGCGCAGCCAGTTGGTCCGCGCCAGCTCGATTACCTCATCGCCACGCCCACTCATCACCGCCTTGAGCATGTACAAGCTAAACCCCTTGGCCTGCTCCAGCTTGATGCTCGGTGGCATCACCAGTTCCTGGGTGGCAGTCACCACGTCCACCAGCACCGGGCCATCGTGGGCCAGGGCGCGGCGCAGGGCGGGCTCCAGGTCTTCGGACTGCTCCACACGAATGCCCAGGATACCCATGGCATTGGACATCGCCGCGAAATCCGGGTTTTTCAGTTCGGTGCCCGCGTCCAGATAACCCGCCGCCTTCATCTCCATGGCGACGAACCCCAGTGACGAGTTATCAAACACGATGACTTTCACCGGCAACTTCAGCTGCGCCAGCGAGATGAAATCCCCCATCAACATGGCGAACCCGCCATCGCCGGACATCGAAATCACTTGCCGACCCGGGAATGCTGCCTGCGCGCCGATGGCCTGGGGCATGGCGTTGGCCATGGAGCCGTGGTTGAACGAGCCGATCAGGCGGCGTTTACCGTTCATCTTCAGGTAGCGCGCCGCCCAGACCGTGGGCGAACCGACATCGGCGGTAAAGATCGCATCATCGTCGGCCAGCTCACTGAGCAATCGCGCGACGTATTGCGGATGGATCGGCCGGTTGGCTTTTGAAGGTTGCGCAAGGTCATCGAGCCCCTGGCGGGCTTTCACGTAATGCTTCAATGAAGTCTCAAGGAAGCTGCGATCCGTCTTGCGGGTCAAGCGCGGAAGGAGGGCGTCGATGGTTTCGCCCACATCTGCGGCGATGCCCAAGTCCAAGGTAGCGCGACGACCCAATGCCTGTGGGTTGCGGTCGACCTGGATGATTTTTGCGTCCGTAGGGTAGAACTGGCGATATGGAAAGTCCGTGCCGAGCATGATCAGTGTGTCGCAGTCGAGCATGGCGTGGTAACCGGAGCTGAAGCCGATCAGGCCAGTCATGCCCACATCAAACGGGTTATCCCATTCCACATGTTCTTTGCCGCGCAGGGCGTGCACCACCGGCGCACCCAGCGTATCGGCCAGGGCCACCACTTGCGCATGGGCGCCCGCACAGCCGCTGCCACACAGCAGCGTGACTTTTTCACTGTCCTTGAGGATCTCGCTCAAGTGCAGCAGATCGGCCTCCGCAGGCAGTGTGCGTGGCGCGTGCAGGGCCGGCCACGGCTTGAGGGTGTCTTCGACTTCCAGCAGCGACACATCCCCCGGAATCACCACCACTGCTACGCCGCGATTGAGGATCGCCGAGCGCATGGCGCGGTGCAGCACTTGGGGCATCTGCGCGGGGTTGGTGACTAGCTCGATGAAGTGACTGCATTCCTTGAACAGTTCCTGGGGATGGGTCTCCTGGAAGTAGTTCAAGCCAATTTCCGAAGACGGAATCTGCGCGGCAATCGCCAGCACTGGCACATGGTTGCGATGGCAGTCGAACAGACCATTGATCAAGTGCAGATTGCCCGGCCCGCAGCTGCCTGCACACACCGTCAACTCGCCGGTGGCTGCTGCTTCGGCACCGGCGGCAAACGCGGCGACTTCTTCGTGGCGCACATGCATCCACTCAATGCTGTCCATGGTGCGTAAGGCGTCGGTGAGGCCGTTGAGGCTGTCGCCGGTCAGGCCCCAAATGCGCTTGATGCCCGCCTGTTCAAGGGTGGTCGCCAGTTGCTGGGCCAGGTTGATTTTCGCCATGAAGCACTCCAATCGTCAGTGAGGTTAAAAAACTGCTGATCAATAGGGGACAGCTCGATCACGGCGAATGCTCCGTCTTTAATGTGAAGATTGCGTCATGGCCGCACGGTACTGCCGAGTGCGCCGAGCGATTAACCATTGGTCACACGCCAGGGCCAGCCAGGGGATAACCTTGGGGTTGGGCAAACGACCACGGCTGAGGCGGCGCATCTGGCCGCGCACCACGGCGAGCGTAGCGAGTGAGGCCAGGGGCTTGCGCTTCCAATCGATCGGTTTGAGTTGCGGGTTGAGGTCGCGTCCTTCGCGCCAATGCTTGATCAATTGTGGTTCCAGGGTCAGGGCGGTGGCGATACCGGCCATGGCGACGCCGCTGTCCAGTACCTGCTTCACGATAGGCAGTCGGCGAATGCCACCGGTGACCATCACGGGCATGGTGGCGACGCTGGCCATTTCTGCGGCAAATTCTAGGAAATACGCCTCACGGGCCAGGGTGCGACCATCCCGCGCTTCGCCTTGCATGGCGGGCGCCTCGTAGCTGCCACCGGACAATTCCAACAAGTCGATGGGCAACGGGTTGAGCATTTCGACCACCGCGCGCGCATCGGTTTCATCGAAGCCGCCACGCTGGAAATCCGCCGAGTTGAGTTTGACCGCCACGCAAAACGACGAGCTGACACTGGCGCGCACGGCGTGAATCACTTCCAGCAACAGGCGCGCGCGATTTTCCAGCGAGCCGCCCCAACGGTCGCTGCGGTGGTTGCTCAAGGGCGAGAGAAATTGACTCAGCAAATAGCCGTGGGCGCCATGGATCTGCACCCCGGTAAAGCCGGCTTTCTCGGCCAGGCGTGCGCTGGTTGCGAAGCGCCGGATCACGTCCTGAATATCGTCTTCGGTCATCGCTTTTGGTGTGGCGAACATCTTGGAAAAGCTGCCCAGGTCCAGCGCAATGGCAGACGGTGCCAAGGCTTGTTGGCCGAGATTGGCCATGGTCTGGCGCCCTGGATGGCTGAGCTGCATCCAGAAGTGCACGCCCTTGTTACGGGCTACATCGGCCCATTCGCGAAAGCTGTCCAGGTGCTCTTCGTTTTCCAGGGCCACGCCGCCGGGGCCGGTCATGGCGTGGCGGTCGATCATCACATTGCCGGTCAGCAGCAGGCCGGGTTCGCCGTCTGCCCAGGCCTTGTACAACTGCTTCAATTCGCGGGACGGCGCTTGGTTGATATCGGCCATGTTCTCTTCCATCGCAGCCTTGGCGATGCGATTGGCGATGATTTGGCCGTTGGGCAGTTGCAGGGCTTCAAAAGGTGACATGAGTTGACTCCTGAGCGGGGGAGGGCTCAGGCTAAGCTTAAAGTTAACTTTAATGTCAAGCAGGCGTTGTGATGAATATTGGTGAGCTGGCAAAACAGAGCGGTCTGGCCGCTTCACGCATTCGTTTTTACGAGAGCGAAGGGTTGATCAGTCAGGTCGGACGCCAGTCCAACGGATACCGTCGTTATGCGCCAGAGGTCTTGCAGACCCTGCAATTGATTCAAAGTGCGCAGCAGGCCGGGTTTACCTTGCAGGAACTCAAGGCGCTGATGCCCGCGCCTGGAGAGCACAAGCGCGACGAGTTGATCGAGGCTCTGGAGCGCAAAGTGGCACAGATCGAAGTGATGCAAGCGCAATTGGCCCACAGCAAAGCGCAGTTGCTGGGCGTGATCGAGGCCGTGCGGGCGCAGCCGCAAGGCGTGCCATGCTCCATGGGGCAGAAGCAGGTGCTGGCGTCGATAAAACTTCAACCATAAAAAAAGCCCTGGCATGCCAGGGCTTTTTCATGTCCGCAGACTTAACGCCGGCGAAACAGCGGCAACGGCTCATCGGTTGCAGCCTGGTACGTCACCGAGAAGTCCTTGAGGCTTTCCAATGCTTCGTACGGGTCTTTGTCTGCGCGCAGCGCGAAGGCATCGAACCCGCAACGGCGCAGGTAGAACAGCTGGTCGCGCAGCACATCGCCGATCGCCCGCAGCTCACCTTTGTAACCATAACGGTCACGCAGCAAGCGTGCGTTGGAGTAGTTGCGACCGTCGGTGAAGGCCGGGAAATTCAGGGCGATGACCTGGAAGTGTTCCACGTCAGGACCGATCTCCTCGGCTTCTTCATCGGCGTCCAGCCACACACCCAGGCCGCCGTCGCGGGCCTTGAGCGCGTGGCCATGCTCGCGCCACAGGGACAGCGGCACGATCAGGTCGTCGCAGTTGGAGATGCCGTCGAAGCTCGCGTCCTTGGGCAGCAGGTGCCAGGTTTCGTCGAGGACTTCGTTGTTCTTAATGATTCGCTGCATAGACGCGCTCCTTGAACAGGTCAATGCCGATGCGCTGGTAGGTGTCGATGAAACGCTCATCTTCGGTGCGCTGTTCGATGTACACATCGATCAGTTTGCCGATCACCTCGGGCATGGCTTCCTGGGCGAAGGACGGGCCGAGGATCTTGCCCAGGCTCGCATCGCGGCTGGCGCTGCCACCCAGGGACACTTGGTAGAATTCTTCGCCTTTCTTGTCCACGCCCAGGATGCCGATGTGGCCGACGTGGTGGTGACCACAGGCGTTCATGCAACCGGAAATGTTCAGGTCCAGCTCGCCGATGTCGAACAGGTAGTCCAGGTCGTCGAAACGGCGCTGGATCGATTCGGCAATCGGGATCGACTTGGCGTTGGCCAGGGAGCAGAAATCGCCGCCTGGGCAGCAGATGATGTCGGTCAGCAGGCCAATGTTCGGCGTGGCGAAACCGCCTTCGCGCAGTTCGCCCCACAGGGTGAACAGTTGGCTTTGCTCCACATCCGCGAGAATGATGTTCTGCTCGTGGGAGGTGCGCAGTTGACCGAAGCTGTAACGGTCGGCCAGGTCGGCAACGGCGTCCAGCTGCTTGTCGGTGATATCACCTGGGGCAACACCGGTAGGCTTGAGCGACAGGGTTACGGCCACATAGCCCGGCTTTTTGTGCGCCAGGGTGTTGCGCGTACGCCAGCGGGCGAAGCCCGGGTGCTGCTGGTCGAGTGCGGCGAGTTCGGCGTCCTGATTGCTCAGGGCCTTGTACTCGGGGTCGACGAAGTGCTTGGCGACGCGGTGTACTTCGGCTTCGGTCAGGGTGGTCTGGCCGCCGCGCAGGTGTTCCATCTCGGCATCGACTTTCTGGGCGAATACCTCAGGGGTCAGCGCCTTGACCAGGATCTTGATCCGGGCCTTGTACTTGTTGTCACGACGGCCATAGCGGTTGTAGACACGCAGGATGGCGTCGAGGTAGCTCAACAAGTCTTGCCACGGCAGGAACTCGTTGATAAACGCGCCAACTACCGGGGTACGGCCCAGGCCGCCGCCCACCAGCACACGGAAGCCCAGCTCGCCAGCGGCGTTGTAGACCGGCTCCAGGCCGATGTCGTGGACTTCGATGGCCGCGCGGTCCGAGGTCGAGCCGTTGACGGCGATCTTGAACTTGCGCGGCAGGTAGGCGAACTCTGGGTGGAAGGTAGTCCATTGACGGACGATTTCGCACCATGGGCGTGGGTCAATCAACTCATCGGCGGCAACACCGGCGAATTGGTCGGTGGTCACGTTGCGCAGGCAGTTACCGCTGGTCTGAATGGCGTGCATCTGCACGGTGGCCAGCTCGGCGAGGATATCCGGCACATCTTCCAGCGCCGGCCAGTTGAACTGTACGTTCTGGCGGGTACTGATGTGGGCATAGCCTTTGTCGAAGTCGCGGGCAATCTTGGCCATCATGCGCATCTGGCGCGAAGTCAGTTGGCCATAGGGCACGGCCACCCGCAGCATCGGCGCAAAGCGCTGAACATAAAGGCCATTTTGCAGGCGCAGAGGGCGGAACTCTTCTTCGCTCAGTTCACCTGCTAAGTAGCGTCGGGTCTGATCACGGAACTGCTTGACGCGGTCCTCGATGATGCGCTGATCGTATTCGTCGTATACGTACATATAGGTCCTGTTCTCGGCAAATCTGCGCGCACGGCCGCGCACTCCCAACGGAGCCGGCGCACGATACCAGTTTGCGTTTATGCGCAAAAGTGATGTTTGAGTATATGCAAATAACCAAAATGACTAATGAGAACAGTTATCGCGATATCCACATTTGTCATGCGGGCAATCATCAACTTTACTGTGAGCGAGTCTTAGTGCAATCACCTATAAAACCGACAAGAGGCGATGCGATGAGCAATCCGACAAAAGCCCGTAAACCCGACAGTACCGTGGATGCGTGGGCCATTCTGTTCTTGATCATTCTGGTGGTGGGAACTGCCGTGTTTTGGGTAAGCCACCAATAAAGGTGGTTGATCGAACCTCGATTGGTTTGGGCATTGCTACTATCATGGCGGCCTATTTTCGAGGCTCAGGCATCTATGTTGAAGGTGTTGATTACGTGTGTCTGGTTGCTGGGATCGACGTATGGAGTGATGGCTCATGCAACGTCGGTGGTCTTTCTCAATCCGGGCGTATCGACGGAAACCTTCTGGGTCAGCTACACGCAATTCATGCAGGCCGCCGCCAAGGACCTCGGCCTGGAATTGCGTGTGCGTTATGGCGAGCGTAATCCCGACAATACGCTGCTTCAGGCGCGTGAGGTGCTGCAAGGCAGCCAGCGACCTGATTACCTGGTGCTGGTGAATGAGCAATACGTTGCACCGCAGATCCTGCGCATGGCCGAGGGCAGTGGCGTCAAGCTGCTGTTGGTGAACAGCGCGCTGACCCCCGACCAGATGCATTTGCTGGGAACCCGCAGTGGCATCCGTTTGATCGGCAGCCTGGTCGCTGACGATGAAGAGGCTGGCTACCTGATGCTCCGCGACTTGCTGCGCCAGCACGGACCGGTTGCGCCCGGTCAATCCCTCGACCTGTTGGCCTTTTCCGGCGTCAAGACCACGCCGGGCGCGCAATTGCGTGAGCGGGGCATGCGTCGGGCGCTGGCCGAACATCCCGAGGTGCGCCTGCGTCAGTTGGTCTACGGTGAATGGAGCCGCGAGCGCGCCTTCGAGCAAGCGACGCAACTGTTCAAGCGCTACCCGCAGACGGCGCTGGTGTGGTCGGCCAACGATCAGATGGCGCTGGGCGCCATGCAGGCGCTGCAGGCCAGCGGGCGGTTACCGGGTAAGGACGTGCTGTTCAGCGCGGTCAACAGCTCGCCGGAGATTTTGCAGGCTCGACTGGACGGACGCTTGTCGTCCCTGGTCGCCGGGCATTTCACTGTCGGCGGCTGGGCCATGGTGTTGGTTCATGATGATGCCAAGGGCCTGGACATTGGCGCATACGGCGGGCGCGACCGGCAGTTGACGTTGTTCCAATTGATCGATGCCGGCCAGGCGCGGCGTTTGTTGGGGCCGACACCGTCGGTGAATTTTCGCGTGCTGTCGGCCCAGGGCAAGCCCGAGTCCTATCGCTACCCATTCAGCCTACGTCTGTTGCTGCGCTAGACGCCGGCCAGGTGCAGCACCAGCTTGACGATTCCAAACAAGGTCAAGGCAAACACCGCCGTAAACAGGATGCCCAGGATCACAAAGTGGCTGGGCTTGCCATGGGTGAAGTCGCGGGCCCGATTCTTGCCGCTCTGCACGCCAAACGCAGCGGCCACCACACTGTGGAGCATCTGCCAGAAGGTAGGGGGCTTGTAGTTGGCTGGATCGTCCATACGTCCCTCGACACAAGGTGTGTGAGGGATAGCATAGACGATTGCCCGAGGCGGGTTCGGGGAGGCGACGCGCAGTGTCACGGGCTGCATGCCCGCGTTGAGCGTGGGCACGTTTCTCCGTCAGGGCTTAGTTGTCGTAACCCAGGTTCGGCGCCAGCCAGCGCTCGGTCACGGCCAGGTCCTGGCCCTTGCGGGCGGTGTAACTGGCGACCTGATCCTTGTCGACCTTGCCCACGGCAAAGTACTGCGCTTGCGGGTGGGCGAAGTACCAGCCGCTGACCGCCGCCGCCGGGAACATCGCGTAGTGTTCGGTAAGGAACACACCGCTGCGCCCGGCGTGCATTTCGCGGGCCTCGGGGTCGAGCAGTTGGAACAACTGGGCTTTCTCGGTGTGATCCGGGCACGCCGGGTAGCCGGGAGCAGGGCGGATACCGCTGTATTGCTCTTTGATCAGCGCCTCGTTGTCCAGTTGCTCGTCCTTGGCGTAGCCCCAGTGCTCTTTACGCACTTGCTGGTGCAGCCACTCGGCGCAGGCTTCGGCCAGACGGTCGGCCAGGGCCTTGACCATGATCGAGTTGTAATCGTCGCCGGCATCCTGGTAGGCCTTGGCCACTTCTTCGGCGCCGATGCCGGCGGTGGTGATAAAGCCACCGATGTAGTCGGTCACGCCGCTGTCTTTAGGCGCGACGAAGTCGGCCAGAGAGAAGTTCGGCTTGCCGTCGGTCTTGATGATCTGTTGGCGCAGGTGGTGCAGTTTGGCAATTGGCTGGCCGTCGTCGCCGTACACTTCAAGGTCATCGTCCTGCACCTGGTTGGTCGGCCAGAAACCAAACACCGCACGGGCGCTGATCAGCTTTTCATCGATCAGCTTCTTGAGCATTTCCTGGGCATCCGCGTACAGCGCGGTGGCGGCTTCGCCCACCACTTCATCGGTGAGGATGCGTGGGAATTTGCCGGCCAGGTCCCAGGAGATAAAGAACGGAGTCCAGTCGATGTACTCGGCCAGGACGTTGAGGTCGATATTGTCCAGCACCTTGGCACCGGTAAACGTCGGCACCACCGGTGTGTAGTTGCTCCAGTCGAACTGCGGCTTCTTGGCGATGGCCGCCGGGTAGCTCAGGCGTTCGGTGCGCGCACTGCGGTTCGAGGTGCGCTCACGCACATCGATGTATTCCAGGCGGGTCTTCTCGACGAAGCCGGCTTTTAACTCCTTGGACAGCAACTGCGTGGCCACGCCCACCGCGCGTGAGGCGTCGGTGACGTAGATCACCGCGTCGTTGCTGTACTTAGGCTCGATCTTCACCGCCGTGTGCGCCTTGGAGGTGGTCGCGCCGCCGATCATCAGGGGCAGGTGGAAGTCCTGACGCTGCATCTCGCGGGCCACATGCACCATCTCGTCCAGGGACGGCGTGATCAGGCCGGACAGCCCGATAATGTCGCACTTCTGCTCCTTGGCCACCTGCAGGATCTTCTCCGCCGGCACCATCACACCCAGGTCGACGATGTCATAACCGTTGCAACCGAGCACTACGCCGACGATGTTCTTGCCGATGTCATGCACGTCGCCCTTCACCGTGGCCATCAGGATCTTGCCCTTGGCTTCCGGCTTGTCACCTTTTTCCAGTTCGATGAACGGGATCAAGTGAGCCACGGCCTGCTTCATCACACGGGCGGATTTCACCACTTGGGGTAGGAACATTTTGCCCGCGCCGAACAGGTCGCCGACGATGTTCATGCCGGACATCAGCGGGCCTTCGATCACTTCGATCGGGCGCGCGAACGACTGCCGGGATTCCTCGGTGTCTTCAACAATGTGGGTGGTGATGCCCTTGACCAGCGCGTGTTCCAGGCGCTTGTTCACCGGCCAACCGCGCCATTCCTCGGTCTCGGCCTCTTTTACGCTGCCGTCGCCCTTGTATTTGTCGGCGATGGCGAGGAGTGCGTCGGTGCCTTCCGGGGTGCGGTTGAGGACTACATCTTCAACGGCTTCGCGCAGCTCGGCCGGGATCTGGTCGTAGATCTCCAACTGGCCGGCGTTGACGATACCCATGGTCAGGCCGTTGCGGATCGCATACAGCAGGAACACCGAGTGGATCGCTTCGCGCACCGGGTTGTTGCCACGGAACGAGAACGACACGTTGGACACGCCGCCGGAGGTCAGCGCATACGGCAGCTCGTCGCGGATGTAGGCACAGGCGTTGATGAAATCGACGGCATAGTTGTTGTGTTCTTCGATACCGGTGGCGACCGCAAAAATGTTCGGGTCGAAGATGATGTCTTCCGGCGGGAAGCCGACCTCATTCACCAGGATGTCATAGGAGCGTTTGCAGATTTCTTTCTTGCGCGCTTCGGTGTCGGCCTGGCCGGCTTCGTCGAACGCCATCACCACCACGGCGGCGCCGTAGCGCTTGCACAGCTTGGCGTGGTGAATGAACTGCTCGACGCCTTCCTTCATGCTGATGGAGTTGACGATGCCCTTGCCCTGGATGCACTTGAGGCCGGCTTCGATCACTTCCCACTTGGAGGAGTCGATCATGATCGGTACGCGGGAGATGTCCGGCTCGCCGGCGATCAGGTTGAGGAAGGTCACCATGGCCTTCTTCGAATCCAGCATGCCTTCGTCCATGTTGATGTCGATCACCTGGGCGCCGGCTTCCACCTGCTGCAGGGCGACTTCCAGGGCTTCGGTGTAGTTGTCTTCGCGGATCAAGCGGGCAAAGCGTGCGGAGCCGGTGATGTTGGTGCGTTCGCCGACGTTGACGAACAGCGAGCTGCGATCAATGGTGAACGGCTCCAGGCCCGACAAGCGGCAGGCCTTGGGAATATCCGGGATCGGGCGTGGCGCATAACCGGCCACGGCTTTGGCGATGGCTTCAATATGACCAGGCGTAGTGCCGCAGCAGCCGCCGACGATATTGAGGAAGCCGCTCTGGGCAAACTCTTCGATGACTTTGGCGGTTTCCGAAGGCAGCTCGTCGTACTCGCCGAATTCGTTGGGCAGGCCGGCGTTCGGGTGTGCCGACACATGGGTGTTGGCCTTGTTGGACAACTCTTCCAGGTACGGGCGCAGCTCGCTGGCACCCAGGGCGCAGTTCAGGCCCACGGAAATCGGCTTGGCGTGGGCGACCGAGTTCCAGAATGCTTCGGTGGTCTGGCCCGAGAGGGTACGGCCGGAGGCGTCGGTGATGGTGCCGGAGATCATGATCGGCAATTCGATGCCGAGCTCTTCGAACACACCCTGCACGGCGAAGATCGCGGCCTTGGCGTTGAGGGTGTCAAAGATGGTTTCGATCAGGATCAGGTCCGCACCGCCTTCGATCAGGCCTTTGGTGGCCTCGGTGTAGTTTTCCACCAGTTCATCGAAGGTCACGTTGCGGTAGCCGGGGTTGTTCACGTCGGGCGACAGCGAGCAGGTACGGCTGGTCGGGCCCAGGACGCCGGCAACGAAGCGTGGCTTGTCCGGGTTCTCGGCGGTCTTGGCGTCCGCGATCTTGCGCGCCAGGCGTGCGCCTTCGACGTTCAGTTCATAGGCCAGCTCTTCCATGCCGTAATCGGCCATGGAAATGCGCGTGGCGTTGAAGGTGTTGGTTTCGAGGATGTCGGCGCCGGCATCCAGGTAGGCCTTCTCGATGCCGCCGATCACGTCCGGGCGGGTAATCACCAACAGGTCGTTGTTACCCTTGACGTCGCTCGGCCAGTCGGCAAAGCGTTTGCCACGGTAGTCGTGCTCTTCCAGTTTATAGCTCTGGATCATCGTGCCCATGCCGCCGTCGAGGATCAGGATGCGTTCCTTGAGGGCGTGGTGGAGGGCTTGCAGACGAGCGCTACGATCGGACATGGGACTACTCTGGTCAGGCATTACGGAGGGCGTGGATCATAGCAAACCTGTGCGGATTTGCGGCATGTCCGGCTTTTGCATGAATATCGCTCACGTTGTGAGGTGCGATGGCCCGGTAGAATCACTGGCAATTTTTCAGCGCACGCATTGAATCGGGACCGGATACATGTCACTTCGTCTTATCGTCAGCGCCGTCCTGGCATTGATTGCCAGTACTGCCCAGGCAGAAGGTCCCGCCCCGGCGATCTCCTACACCCGCGACATCCAACCGATTTTCACCGAGAAGTGCGTGGCCTGCCATGCCTGCTATGACTCCGCCTGCCAGCTCAACCTGGGCAGTGCCGAGGGCGCCGCCCGAGGCGCGAGCAAAGTGCCTGTGTACGACGGCGAGCGCAGCCAGGCTGCGCCGACTACGCGCTTGTTCTATGACGCATTCGGCAAGCAAGCCTGGCAGCAGAAGGGCTTCTATTCGGTGCTGGACGCCCAGGGCAGCCAGGCCGCGTTGATGGCACGCATGCTGGAACTGGGGCATAACGCGCCGCTGCAGCCC
The DNA here is from genome assembly GCF_052938085.1 of Pseudomonas sivasensis. Lineage (NCBI taxonomy): Bacteria > Pseudomonadati > Pseudomonadota > Gammaproteobacteria > Pseudomonadales > Pseudomonadaceae > Pseudomonas > Pseudomonas sivasensis. The sequence goes on along the minus strand of NZ_CP176442.1, from coordinate 3,665,678 downwards.
AACGCCAAGCTGCCGGACGACATTGTGCTGGGCCTGAACCGCGAAAACATATGCGCCACCCCCGGCGAATTCAATGCCTACGCAGGCAGTCATCCTAAGGAAGGCATGCCACTGGCGGTCACCGGCCTGACCGACCAGCAATACCAGACGCTGCAGCGCTGGCTGGCGTCCGGCGCGCCGATCGATGAGCAGGGCCTGGCACCGAGTGCCAAGGAAGCCTTGCAGGTGCAGCAGTGGGAAAACCTGCTCAACCTGCCCGGCGCCCGAGAAAGCCTGGTGGCCCGCTGGTTGTTCGAGCACTTGTTCCTGGCCCACATCTATTTCGAGAACGGCGAGCCGGGGCATTTCTTCCAGTGGGTGCGCTCGCGCACGCCGAGTGGGCAGCCCATCGACCTGATCAGCACCCGTCGCCCCAATGACGATCCGGGCACGCGGGTGTACTACCGTCTGTGGCCGGTGCAGGGCGTGATCGTGCACAAGACTCACATTACCTATCCGTTCAGCGCTGCCAAAATGGCGCGGATCAAAGCGCTGTTTTACACCGGCGATTGGCAGGTCAGCGCCTTGCCGGGTTACGGGCCTGGACGTCGCGCCAATCCGTTCGACACCTTCGAGGCAATCCCCGCCAAGGCGCGCTACCAGTTCATGCTGGATAACGCCGAGTACTTTGTACGCACCTTTATTCGTGGGCCGGTGTGCCGTGGGCAGATCGCCACGGATGTGATCCGCGACAACTTCTGGGCCCTGTTCCAGGACCCGGACCACGACCTGTACATCACCGATGCACGTTATCGCGGACAGGCCACGCCGTTGCTCGCCATGCCGGGGCAGAACGATGATGTAGGCAGCGTGTTGAGCCTGTGGCTGGCCTATCGCGACAAGCGCAACCAGTACGAAGCGCTGCGCCGGGACAGTTATGCCGATTTGCCGCCACCCAGTTGGTCGAGCCTGTGGGCGGGCAATGACAACGCCTTGCTGAGTATCTTCCGCCACTTTGACAGTGCATCGGTCAACAAAGGCCTGATCGGCGAAGTGCCTCAGACGATGTGGCTGTTCGACTATCCGTTGCTGGAGCGGACTTATTACCAGTTGGCGGTGAATTTCGATGTGTTTGGCAACGTCTCGCACCAGGCCCAGACTCGCCTTTACTTCGACTTGATCCGTAACGGTGCCGAGCAGAACTTCCTGCGCCTGATGCCGGCGGACTCTCGTGAAGACTTTATGGACGACTGGTACCAGAACAGCGGCAAGATCAAGCTGTGGCTGGATTACGAAGCCATTGATGACGATAAGCCTACAGGCTTGCACCTCAATGAACAGGATCCCAAGCGGGACTTTGCCAACCAGTTGATTGCCCGTTACGGCGATCTGAATGCGAGCCCGGACCCGATCAATCGCTGTTCTGGTGCTTATTGTTCGCGTGACGGTATTGAGCCTGCCTTGCAGGATGCTGAGCAGGCGCTTAGCCGGCTGACCTTGCGTCCGGCGGCTGGTCTTAAGGTGATAGATCAGTTGCCTGAGGCGACGATGTTGCGTGTTGAGACTGCCAGTGGGACGCGTGTGGTTTACAGCCTGCTGCGTAACAGGGCTCACAGTAATGTGGCGTTTTTGCTGGGTGAGGCGTACCGCTATCAGCCGGGGCTGGATACGGTGACTGTTTACCCTGGGGTGCTCAGTAGTTATCCGAACTTCATGTTCAATATTCCGGCGCAGGAAGTGCCTGTTTTTGTGGCGCAGATGGAGCAGGTCAAGGATGCCGCGCAGTTTGAGAAGATTGTGGATCGTTGGGGGGTGAGGCGTAGTCATCCGCTGTTTTGGCAGTATTTCCACGACTTGTCGGAGTATGTTCGGGAGACTACGCCGGTTGAGGCGGGGGTCCTGGATATGAATCGGTATGAGAATTTGTGAGTGGTTGGGGGGGGGGCGGGCATATCCGTTATTTGGGTAACGGCGGCTATGGGTTCCGCTCTTACAGCGGGTCACTTTTTGAAGAGCGCAAAAAGTAACCAAAAACGCTTCGCCCCAACACTCGGCACCTCGCCTAGGCTCGGTGTGCCCGCACTCCGGCTTGAATCCGTGGGCCGCCGCGATGGGCCATCCATGGCCCAGCGCGGCTAACCCGGCGTCCTGCCGGGTTACCCACGGATTCAAGCCTGCGTTCGGCCAGCGTGTTTGATGGGGCGCCCAAGATCAAGATCAAAAGCGCAGATCAAAAGACCGCTGACTTCGTCAGCGATAAGGATGTAAGGGCCAGATCAAAAGCAGAGCAAAAGCAGGGCAAAAGCAGGGCAAAAGCAGAGCAAAAGCAGAGCAAAAGCAGGCTGATACCTATCTGATACATGAAGATCAAAATGTGGGAGGGGGCTTGCTCCCGATGGCGGTGTGTCAGCGAAAAGATCTGTAACTGACCCACTGCCATCGGGAGCAAGCCCCTTCCCACACTTTTACCCGAGTACACCAGACAAAAATCCGGTCGGCTCTAAAGCCGTCGCGCTCTAGCTTTTGATCTGAAAGCGCCCCCCAAAATCAATCTCGGATTACGGCCATGCCGCGCCTAGGCGAGGCACCGAGTGATGGGCAAGAGCCTTTTGGCTGCTTTTGGCTGGGCCGGCATTCCGGCTATTTTCAAAAGTGACCCGCCGTCAGGTCGGAACCAATTGTAGCCGCCACCTAAATAACGGATATACACCCCACATCCACACCACCACCCCGAAACCAAAGCCTAACCCGACAAAAACACTAGGACTTTGTACCTCCGTAATAATTTGGCGTAAACTCCGGGCAAGCCTGTGAGGAGTTTCCATGACTGCCATAACCATTACCGACGCCGCCCACGATTACCTGGCTGACCTGCTGTCCAAGCAGAACACCCCAGGCATCGGCATCCGCGTCTTTATCACCCAGCCCGGCACCCAGTACGCCGAGACCTGTATTGCTTACTGCAAACCCGGTGAAGAGAAACCTGAAGACACCGCCCTGGGGCTCAAAAGCTTCACCGCGTACATCGACCACTTCAGCGAAGCCTTCCTGGACGACGCGGTGGTGGACTATGCCACCGACCGTATGGGCGGCCAGTTGACCATCAAGGCGCCGAACGCCAAGGTGCCGAGCGTCAACGCCGACAGCCCGGTCAACGAGCGCATCAACTACTACCTGCAAACCGAGATCAACCCAGGGCTGGCCAGCCACGGCGGCCAGGTCAGCCTGATCGACGTGGTCGATGACGGTATCGCCGTGCTGAAGTTCGGCGGCGGCTGCCAGGGCTGCGGCCAGGCGGACGTGACCCTGCGTGAAGGCATCGAGCGCACCCTGCTGGAGCGCGTTCCGGAGCTCAAGGGCGTCCGTGACGTGACGGACCACACGCAGAAAGAAAACGCCTACTACTGAGTAAGGCGTTCACTGCGAACAAAAAAACGGCGCCCCGTGAGCGCCGTTTTTTTTGCTTTAAATTCAGGGTCTTACGCAATAAACCTAACAACTAACATTAACTGTGGGTGGGGGCTTGCTCCCGATAGCGGTAGCTCAGTTGCCCCATTGGAAGCTGACCCACCGCTATCAGGAGCAAAATCCTCCCATATTTATCTGTATTTATTGATATTTATCAGTAGCTTATAGGGTTTTTGTGAAGTGAAAAATCAAGGTCGATAAAGGTGCGCATGCCCCGCCCGATACAGCGACGACTCACTGAAACTGTTACTCGCCAGCACCCGGCCCACCACAATCAACGCCGTACGCCGAAAACCTTTGGACGCGACTTTCTCGGCGATATCACTAAGGGTGCCCACTACCCAATCTTGATCCGGCCAAGTCGCGCGATGCACCACGGCGATCGGGCAATCCGCGCCATAGTGCGGCAGCAGTTCGGCGACGATTTTCTCCAGATGATTCACCCCCAGATGAATCGCCATGGTCGTACCGTGCTGCGCCAGGCTGTCGAAACCCTCACCGGCGGGCATGTTGGTTTTATCGGCATAACGGGTCAGGATCACGCTTTGGGCGATGTCTGGCAGGGTCAGTTCCGTCTCCAGTAACGCTGCGCAGGCCGCTACGGCGGTGACGCCAGGAATGATCTGGAATGGAATGCCCAATTCCCGCAAAAGGCGGATCTGCTCGCCGATCGCTCCGTAAAGGCTCGGATCCCCGGAGTGCACGCGCGCCACGTCCTGGCCTTTGGCGTGTGCGGTCTTGATCAAGTCGATGATCTGTTCAAGGTGCAGTTCGGCGCTGTTGACCACGTGTTCTGCCTGATGACCCTCCAATACCGCCGCAGGCACCAGCGAACCGGCGTAAATGATCACCGGGCAACTACGGATCAGCCGCTGGCCTTTGACGGTAATCAATTCCGGGTCGCCGGGGCCGGCGCCGATGAAGTAGACGGTCATGGAGAATTCCTGTCAAAAAACGGGCGAGCATGAAGATTGCTCATGATCGGGGAGGGCGATTATCGGGGTTTTAACCGGCGCAGGCCAACGCAAAGGTGGCTTGGGCGGTTTTTTTGCGGGTGATGAGCAACTGGGCAGGCGCGCCGCCGAGCTGTTCAACAAGGGCCAGGGCGGCACTTTCGGCGATGCCGTAACACCCCGTATGGGCGAACGCGACGTCGGACTTGTGGCTTAGCCGGTGTTCATAAATCGCCAGTTGCTCGGCGTTGAAGCACTCCAGCGGCAGGTTCAAGTGCCGTGCCAGAGCCAGTAAGCCTGGCTCGTCGTGTTTGCGGTCCATACTGGCCAGCGCGGTAATGAATTGGCGATCAATCCCTGCCTCGGCGAGGGCGGTATCAAACAGCGCCAGCAGGGTGTGAACTTCACAACCCCGCTGGCAACCCAGGCCGACCACGTAGGTCATGCGGAGTATTGATCGTCGCGTTTGCGGCGGAACAGCCAGGCGCTGATCAGGCCCAGGGCCAGCCAGAACGCCACGTTGGTCAGTTGCGAAGCGATTTTGAACTGCGTTTCCAGGGCTTGCGGCGCGAGCATTGCGTGCACTTCCGGTTGCGGCGCGCCAATGACGTGCGGTACCGCGAGGATGGCAGCGCCCAGCACTTTCAGCAGCCAATTGCGCCCAAACACGATCAGCGCAATCCCGGCAGCGGTGGAGGCCGCAGTGCCGATCCACCACGTCTGGCGCAGTGCCAGATCAGCGGCGGCGGTGCCCGGCAACTCGGGTGGCAGGCCCATCGTCGGCGCCAGCACGAAGGTTGCGTAACCGGCCAGGCCCCACAGCAGGCCCTGCGCCGTGCGGGTGGGGGCGCGCAATGTGTAGAGGCCGGCCAGCATCAGTGCAAAACCAACCGCCACCACCAAGTTGCCACCGGTGGTCGACAGCACGCGCTGCCAGCCATCTTCAGGCTCCCAGGCTTCGGCATCGTGGGTGTGGGCAGCAGCGCCGGCAGCGTGCTCATGCACCACTTCGGTTGCCGCCGGGGCTTTTTCAAAGGTTTCCGCCTGAAGAATCAGCGGGGCGACCCAAAAGCTTTGCAGCAGGGTCAGCAGCAGCGCGGCCAACAGGCCGGTGAAACCTGCGGTTTGCGCAATACGCTTGATCATGTCGGCAGGTCTCAGTGGCACGGGAACGCGGCGCTGTGGCGGGTATCGTGGGCAGCGTTGTGCACCGCCTCGATATGCGAGAAACCGGCGAAATACACCAGACACGCGCCGAGGATCGACGCGCCGATGGCGGCGGTCAGGCGTTGGCTCAAGGTAGAGGTGCTGCTGGCGGAGTGCGAAGTGCTGCTGATGATCGACATGGCGCGTCCCTTTCAGGTGTCTGGATGAAACGAGCGCATGAAAACCCCGCGAGCCAGGCACGCAGAGTTCCGAACAGCGCCCGCCCACCGCGGGTTTGTTATCTGATTTTTCGGGCCGGTCTCCGGGCTTGCGAGGGACACTGGGTCTATAAAGCATCGCCTTCCCATGCCTTACAGGCACAGTGGATCTGACGCTTCACTCGCTTACCGTTGCGGGGGCAGCACCGGACTGGTCATGGCAGCCATGATTTACCGGTTTCCCGTTTCACCCTGTGAAGGGCACCCGAAACAAGGCATGTAGGAAAGCATGCAGAGCGACGGTAGTCAAATTCACCGAGCCCCTGTAGCCTTGCACCTTCGAGGTTCTTCGGCCCAGGCCGAAGCTAAGAAGGGAACGCGGTTCAATCCGCGGCTGCCCCCGCAACTGTGAAGGGTTCATCCGACTGCCACGCCACTGCCATCAACGGCGGGAAGGCGCAGCCGGCGCCGGTCTAACGACCCGCAAGCCCTAAGCCAGGAGACCTGCCTCGCAACCGATTTTCTAATTCAACCGGGCGGGGTGATCCGGTGACGAAATCCGCTTCTGCGCCGCGCCGCAGGGCCTATCGTCCCGTATGCCCGCCCCCAAGGGCATCCGATGAAAACACTGGCCAAACTCCCCGTCACCATCGTTACCGGCTTCCTCGGCTCGGGCAAAACCACCTTGCTGCGCCATATGCTCGACAACGCCCAGGGCCGTCGCATCGCCGTCATCGTCAATGAGTTCGGCGAGTTGGGCATTGATGGTGAAATCCTCAAGCAGTGCTCCATCGGTTGCACCGAAGAAGAAGCCAATGGCCGCGTGTACGAACTGGCCAACGGCTGCCTGTGCTGCACCGTGCAGGAAGAGTTCTTCCCGGTGATGCGCGAACTGGTCGCCCGTCGCGGTGACCTCGACCATATCCTCATCGAAACCTCGGGCCTGGCCCTGCCAAAACCGCTGGTGCAAGCCTTCCAGTGGCCGGAAATCCGCAGCGCCTGCACGGTTGACGCGGTGATCACCGTGGTCGACAGCCCGGCCGTGGCCGCCGGTACCTTTGCTGCGTTCCCCGATCAAGTGGACGCCCAGCGCAAACTCGACCCGAACCTGGACCATGAGTCGCCACTGCACGAGCTGTTCGCCGACCAATTGGCCAGCGCGGACCTGGTCATCCTCAACAAGGCCGATCTGATCAGCTCGGAAGACCTGGCCCGTGTGCGCCTGGAAGTCGCCGAAGAGCTGCCGCCAGCCGTCAAAATCATCGAAGCCAGCAGCGGTCGCGTGCCCCTGGACGTGTTGATTGGCCTGGGCGCCGGCTCCGAAGAGCATATCGACGGTCGTCATAGTCATCACGATCATCACCACGAAGGTGAAGACGATCACGACCACGATGCGTTTGATTCCATCTCCATCAACTTGCCCCAGGCCGACGAAGCGCTGCTGCTCGACGCATTGACTCAACTGGTCGTGCAACACGGCATCTTGCGTGTCAAAGGCTTCGCCGCGATCCCGAACAAGCCGATGCGCCTGTTGATCCAGGGCGTGGGCACCCGCTTTGACAAACACTTCGACCGCGCCTGGGGTGCTGACGAAGCACGCATCACGCGCCTGGTGCTGATCGGCCAGGACCTGGATGCGGTCGGCCTTGAGGCGCAACTGCGCGCCGCGCTCAGCGTTTAATCCATGCACCTGCTCAGGACTCAGCCCGGTGGTTTTGTCGCGGACGACAATATTGCCGACCTTGGACAAACCCCCGCCGAGCTGGTGATCCTGTGCAGCGGTGATTCCAGCCTGGCGCTGCTGGCCGAAGCGGCCCAGCAGTTGCCGGATGACTACCCGAGCCTGCGCCTGGCCAACCCGATGCAGGTGCAGAACCACGCTTCGGTCGACCTGTATGTCGATGAGGTGCTGCGCCACGCGAAGGTCATCCTGATTTCCCTGCACGGTGGCATCGGTTATTGGCGCTACGGCATCGAGCGCTTGGTGGAGTTGGCCGAGCGCGGTGTGCAGCTGATCCTGGTGCCGGGGGATGATCGCCCGGACCCGGAACTCAGCGGTCTCAGTACCGTCGGCGTCGAGGCGCGGGATCGCTTGTGGCAGTTTCTGCGCCAGGGCGGGCTGGGCAACGCGCTGGACTTTTATCGCTGCCTGGCCAGCGGCTATATGGGCCGCGACTACCCGTGGGCCGAGCCGCAAGCCTTGCCGCGTACGGCGATTTATCATCCCGGCAAAGCCAATGCTTGCCTGAGCGACTGGCAGGCAGATTGGCACGCCGACCATCCCGTGGCGGCGGTGCTGTTCTATCGCTCCCATTTGCAGGCGGCCAATACCGGTTTTATCGATGTGTTCTGCCAGCGCTTGCAGGCGGCGGGCCTCAACCCGTTGCCGATGGCGGTGGCCAGTTTGAAAGAGCCCGGCTGCCTCGCGGTGGTCGAGGATTTGCTGGATGACGTGCAGGCATCGGTGATTCTGAATACCACCGGTTTTGCCCAATCCAGCCCCGAAGCCCCGCATTTGCGCCCATTTCGCCGCAATATTCCGGTGGTCCAGGCGATTTGCGCCCAGGATAACCAGCCCGGCTGGGAGGCCAGTGAACAAGGCCTGGGCCCGCGCGACCTGGCGATGCACATTGCCTTGCCGGAGCTGGACGGCCGCATTATCAGCCGGCCGATCAGCTTCAAAGACCTGGCCTGGCGCAGCGAACGCAGCCAGTCGGACGTGGTGTGCTACCGCGCAGCGCCCGAGCGTATGGATTTTGTCGCCGAGCTGGCGCGCCGTTGGGTCGAACTGGCGCGTGTGCCGAATGCGGATAAACGCATCGCGCTGATCCTTGCCAACTACCCGACCCGCGATGGCCGCATCGGCAATGGCGTGGGTCTGGACACTCCGGCGGCGGCGCTGAATATCCTGCGTGCGTTGCAAGCTGAAGGTTACCCGGTGCCAGCGGCACTGCCGGAAAGCGGCACTGCCTTGATCCAAGACTTGCTGGGTGGCGTCACCAACGATCTGGACAGCCTCGACTTGCGCCCGTGCCATCAAAGCCTGGGCCTGGATGAGTACGAGGCGATGTTCAAGCGCCTGCCTGAAGCCAACCAGCGCGCCGTGCTGGAGCGCTGGGGCACGCCCCATAACGATCCGATGTTCCGCGATGGCCGCCTGATGGTCGCCGGCCTACGCCTGGGCCTGACGTTCGTCGGCATCCAGCCGGCGCGGGGTTACCAGGTGGACGCCAGTGCGGTGTACCACGACCCGGACCTGGTGCCGCCCCACGGCTATCTGGCGTTCTATTTCTGGTTACGCCACACCTATGGCGCCCATGGCGTCATCCATGTGGGCAAGCACGGTAATCTGGAATGGTTGCCAGGCAAGGGCGTGGGCCTGTCGGAACACTGTTGGCCTGACGCGATACTGGGGCCGCTGCCGAATATCTACCCTTTTATCGTCAACGACCCGGGCGAGGGCGCCCAGGCCAAGCGGCGCACCCAGGCAGTGATCATCGATCACCTTATGCCGCCGCTGACCCGCGCCGAAACCTACGGCCCGCTGCGTGACCTGGAGCTGTTGGCGGACGAGTATTACGAGGCCCAACTGCTCGACCCACGCCGTGCTCGTGAGCTGCAAAAAGACATCCTTAAGCTGGTGCGCGAAACTCGTATCGACCAGGAGCTTGAACTGGATGGCGACGCCGATGCGGCGATTTGGCTGCCGCGCCTGGACACCTACCTGTGTGATTTGAAGGAATCGCAGATCCGCGACGGCCTGCATATCTTCGGTGAATCGCCGCAAGGCCGTTTGCGCATTGATACGTTGCTGGCCTTGCTGCGCATCCCCCGAGGTGATGGCCGTGGCCCGCAATCGAGCTTGCTGCGCGTGTTGGCCAAGGCCTTTGGGCTGGGCTTCGACCCGCTGGACTGCGCCCTGGCCGAACCGTGGACCGGGCGCCGCCCGGCGGTGTTGCAGAGCATCGATGCGCAGGTGTGGCGCACCGCCGGCGACACCCGCGAGCGTCTGGAGTTGTACGCGGCGCGGCTGATCGAGCAGGCGTTGGAAGGTCCCCTTGAACAGTTGGAAGAACCCGGCTGGGAAGACGTGAAAGCGGTTATCGAAAGCCTGCGCATTGTCGTGGCACCACGCCTGGATGCCTGCGGCCCGGCGGAAATGCGCGGTTTGCTGGAAGCCCTCGACGGCCGTTTCGTGCCGGCAGGTCCGAGCGGCGCGCCGAGTCGTGGGCGCTTGGATGTACTGCCCACCGGGCGCAATTTCTTCACCGTCGATGTGCGCAACCTGCCCACCACCACGGCTTGGCGCATCGGCTTCCAGTCGGCCAGCTTGCTTCTTGAGCGGCATTTGCAGGACCACGGCGATCATTTGCGCCAGTTGGGCCTGTCGGTCTGGGGCACCGCGACCATGCGCACCGGCGGCGATGATATCGCCCAGGCCATGGCGCTGATGGGCGTGCGCCCGGTGTGGGCTACCGGCAGCCAGCGGGTAGACGACTTTGAAATCCTGCCGGTCAGCCTGCTGGACCGCCCGCGTGTGGATGTGACGCTGCGGGTGTCCGGGTTTTTCCGCGATGCCTTCGCCAACTTGATCCGCCTGTTTGACGCGGCGGTGCAGGCGGTGGCGGCGCTGGACGAACCGGACGACATGAACCCACTGGCCGCCAAGGTGCGCAGCGAACGCGCGGCGTTGCTGGCGTCTGGCCTGGATGAAGAGGCCGCGGCGAAACAGGCCGGCTGGCGCATTTTTGGCGCCAAGCCCGGTGCCTATGGCGCGGGCGTGCAGGGCGCTATCGATGGCCGCCTGTGGCAAAGCCGCGAGGACTTGGCCGAGGTTTACTTGAACTGGGGCGGCTACGCCTATGGCGGCGCCGACGAAGGCACCGCCGCCCGCGAGCAGTTCGCCCAGCGCCTGAGCCAGGTGCAGGCCGTGCTGCAAAACCAGGACAACCGCGAGCACGACCTGCTCGACTCCAACGATTACTACCAATTCCAGGGCGGCATGCTCGCCGCCGTGGAAACCCTGAGCGGCGATAAGGCTGCCAGCTATCACGGTGATCACAGCCAGCCGGACTTGCCGAAGATCCGCACCTTGAAGGAAGAGCTGAACCGGGTGATCCGTGCCCGCGCTGCCAACCCCAAGTGGATCGATGGGGTGAAGCGTCATGGCTATAAAGGTGCGTTTGAGATGGCCGCGACCGTGGACAATCTGTTCGCCTTCGACGCCACCACCGCGCTGATCGACGATCATCAATACGCCTTGCTCGCCGACGCCTACCTGCTCGACCCCGACACCCGCGCGTTTGTGCAGCAGCACAACCCCGCGGCGTTGCGGGACATGACCGAGCGCATGCTGGAGGCGCAACAGCGTGGCCTTTGGCAAGAGCCGGGGGCGTACCGTGAAGCGTTGGAAAATCTGTTGCTGGATATAGAAGAAGACAGTTAGAACGCGAGATGGGCCTGTTGTGGCGGGCGGTGCTCTTGTGGTGAGCGGGCTTGCCCCGCGTTGGGCTGCGAAGCGGCCCCAAAACATAGCCTCGGAGCTGCCTGGCAGACTGCGGCGCTTCTATTGGGGCTGCTTCGCAGCCCAGCGCGGGGCAAGCCCGCTCGCCACAAGAAGCGGGCTCATGACAGGTTGATTACGTGTACAGCAGAATTTAAAGAGAGACCGGATGACCGATATTCCCCATTTCCCGCTGTCCGCCGTGGTCGGCGCCGACGACCTGAAACTGGCGCTGTGCCTGACCGCCATCGACCCGAAGATCGGCGGTGTGCTGATCGAAGGCCCGCGTGGCATGGCCAAATCCACACTGGCCCGTGGCCTGGCGGACCTGCTTGCGAGCGGTCAATTCGTCACCTTGCCGTTGGGTGCGACCGAGGAGCGCCTGGTCGGTACCCTGGACCTCGACGCTGCGCTGGGCGAGGGCCGCGCGCAGTTTTCCCCCGGCGTATTGGCCAAGGCCGATGGCGGCGTGTTGTATGTCGATGAAGTCAACTTGCTGGCCGACCACTTAGTGGACCTGTTGCTGGACGTGGCGGCCAGCGGCACCAATCTGATCGAGCGTGACGGCATCTCCCATCGCCATAGCGCGCGTTTTGTGCTGATCGGCACGATGAACCCGGAAGAGGGTGAGTTGCGTCCGCAGTTACTCGACCGTTTCGGTTTTAACGTGGCCTTGAGTGGGCAGACCTTGCCAGCCGAGCGTGGCCAGATCATTCGCCGTCGCCTGGATTTCGACAGCGATCCTGTCGCGTTCTGCACCCAGTGGGCCGAGCCCCAGGCGGCCTTGCGCGAGCGTTGCACCCAGGCTCGGGCGCGGCTCGACAGTATCGCGCTGGATGACCAGGCCCTGGCGCAGATTACCGAGCGTTGCTTTGCTGCGGGCGTCGACGGCTTGCGCGCGGACTTGGTCTGGCTGCGCGGCGCCAGGGCCCATGCGGCGTGGCGCGGCGCTGATGAAATTGCCGAGGAGGATATTGAAGCCGTGGCTGAGTTTGCCCTGCGCCACCGTCGCCAGGAACAGTCGCCGCCCGCCAGTCCGCCGCCTGAAGGCCAGTCGCCCAAGTCCAGCGAGGCTTCGCCGGGTCAAGGCCAGTGGGGTGACATGCCCGCGCCGCCGCTGCCCACCGGCGCACGTCGCGAAGTACCCAGCTGGCCAAAAAAGCCCTAGGCATTCGCCCCCGACCTGACGCGGGGGCGGATGCCCGGCCCAAGGCAGGGCGACTGGACAGAGGCAGGCAGGGCAAGGCGCGCAGCGCGCAACAGGGTTCGATCAACTGGCCGGGCACCTTGCTTGGCGGCCGACCGCAATCCCGTGAGGATTTGCTGTTTCACCTGCGCAGCCGTTCGGCCCAGCAATTGTGGCTGGTGATTGTCGACGCATCGGCTTCTACTCGGCGCCATCACGCGTTGACCGATGCCAAGGGCTTGCTGGCCCAGCTATTTGATGACGCGTACCGACAACGGGCGCGCATGGCATTGCTGACCGCCAGTGGGCAGGCGCCCAAATGGCAGGTGCAGGGCTTGAAGGCGGCGAAAGGCTTGGCAGGCTGGCTGGATCAGCTCGGCGCGGGCGGTGGCACTCCATTGCTGGCCGCACTGACCGAGGCCGGGCAGTGGCTGACGGCGCGGCGTAGGCGTTATCCGGCTGAGGAGCAGCGTTTATTGGTGATCACTGATGGACGCCTCAAGGACATCGCCGCGTTGCCGTCGTTGGAGTGTTCAGGGTTGCTGGTGGATATCGAGCGCGGGCCAATCAGGCTGGGCCGGGCCGAGACGCTGGCGGCAGGGTTGCAGTTGGATTATCGGCATATCGATAATTTGTAGTGGCGGTGTCGCCGCTATCGGGGGCAAGCCCCCTCCCACATTTGACCGAGTACACCCCTTTGGAATGCGGTCAGTGTGAGAGGGGGCTTGCCCCCGATGAGGCACTCACAGACACCACACACTCCATCAGCCAGCCCCCGGCACATTCGGCCAAAGATCCGCCACCAGGAATAACCGCTCGGCTTCCTCCCAATCCTCGCCGCTCTGCACCATGCGCACGAGCAACTGCGCGGGCGCCATCGGATCGAGCTCCCTCAGCCAATGCTGCATCTGGTCTTCACTCCACACTTCATCCGCCGAGTAGTGCGCCGGCGCCAGCCACGCATGCCGGGGCAATGGTTGCCAGCGACCTGGCGCGCTGGCGCTGACAAAATCCTGCCAATCACGCTGATGCAACCAGCGCCCCCGCAAATGCTGCGGATGGGCGCCGTTGGGCGATTCGGCCAGTCCAGGCCAGGGGTAGAGCAAATACCCGCCAAGCCACAAATGCGCATCGAACTGCTGGATATCTAGCGCCGCCAGTGCTTCGCGGCTTTCCGGACGCGCCGAAATAGGCAATTGATGCTGGGCAAGATGCGCCAACTTGCGGTCCAGTCGGTCATGGCAGCCCGGCCCCAGCCACTGCGCCGGGTCTTCGCCATTACCCGCCTGCGGCCCGAGATAGAGCTTGATCGCCAGTTCCAGGTGATGCACGCCATCGCGGTCGCGCAGCAACATATCCAACTCACCCAGGGTATGCCCGGCGCGGCGGATCGGCAGGTTGGCGGCGAGCAACTCCACGCCCGGCGCATGCTGCACGGCGAATTGCCAAAGTCGCTCGTAGTACAGGCCCAGGCGGCGAGTGCGGGCCAGGCTTAACCAGTGCTGCAAGTCACGACTGTCCTTGTCCAGTTGCCGCAGCCAGCGTTCCAGACGCTCGGGCGCCTGCACCCAGTCGCTGCCGGCCAATGGATGGCGTTGCGGCCAGGGCGTCTGCGCGAGCATCGGCGGGGCGAGCACCACCCACGCCAGGTCGCGCACCTCAGGGTGACGCAATTGGCGGGGTAAGCTGTGCAGGTCGGGGAATACGGTCATGGTCCGAGCATAGCCTTTTAATGCGGGCGCAGGATGAGCAGAAGCCCTGAGAACCATTGTCATCAAGGCTTGGCGATGACAAAGGATTTTGTCTGAGGCGGCCTTTCGCCCATAATCGTTTCTTTTTTGCCACACCCCATATCCCGCAGGAGCCCCATGGAGCACTTTCGCAATATCGGCATTATCGGTCGCCTGGGCAGTACCCAGGTGCTGGACACCGTCCGCCGGCTGAAAAAATTCCTGCTGGATCGCCACCTGCACGTGATCCTCGAAGACACCATCGCCGAGATTCTTCCTGGCCACGGCCTGCAAACCTCGTCGCGCAAAATGCTCGGCGAAGTGTGCGACATGGTCATCGTGGTGGGCGGCGACGGTAGCCTGCTCGGTGCCGCGCGGGCGTTGGCGCGGCATAACGTGCCGGTGCTGGGGATCAACCGGGGCAGCCTGGGTTTTCTCACCGATATCCGCCCCGATGAACTGGAAGTCGAAGTGGCCAAGGTGCTCGACGGCCACTACCTGGTGGAAAACCGCTTCCTGTTGCAAGCCGAAGTGCGCCGCCACGGCGAAGCCATCGGCCAGGGCGATGCTCTCAACGATGTGGTGCTTCACCCCGGTAAATCCACGCGGATGATCGAGTTCGAGTTGTACATCGACGGCCAGTTCGTGTGCAGCCAGAAGGCTGACGGCCTGATCGTCGCCACGCCCACCGGTTCCACGGCCTACGCGCTGTCGGCCGGCGGGCCGATCATGCATCCCAAGCTGGATGCCATTGTGATCGTGCCGATGTATCCCCATATGTTGTCGAGCCGGCCGATTGTGGTCGATGGCAACAGTGAGCTGAAAATCGTGGTGTCCAAAGACATGCAAATCTACCCGCAGGTTTCCTGTGACGGGCAGAACCACTTCACCTGCGCCCCCGGTGACACCATCACCGTGAGCAAAAAGGCGCAGAAGCTGCGGTTGATCCACCCGCTGGACCACAACTATTACGAAGTGTGCCGCACCAAGTTGGGCTGGGGCAGCCGCTTGGGGGGTGGAGGCGACTGATGCTCGATCCCGCGCGTAGCTACGACCTGATTGGTGACGTGCACGGTTGCGCTCATACCCTTGAGCACTTGCTCGACCAAATGGGTTACCACAAGCAGGGCGGCACCTGGCGCCATCCGTCGCGCATGGCGGTGTTCCTCGGCGATATCATCGACCGTGGCCCACGCATCCGCGAGGCGCTGCATATCGTCCACGACATGGCCGAGGCCGGCCAGGCGCTGTGCATCATGGGCAACCACGAGTTCAACGCTCTGGGCTGGACTACGCCGGCGCCACCGGGCAGTGGCAAGCAGTTCGTGCGTGAGCACAACCCACGGCATGCACGGTTGATCCAAGAGACCCTGACCCAGTTCGAACACCACCCGGCCGACTGGCACGACTTCCTCGGCTGGTTCTACGACATGCCGCTGTTTGTCGATGCCGGGCGTTTCCGCGTGGTGCATGCGTGCTGGGACGACGGCTTTATCACGCCGCTGCGTGCGACCTTCCCGGATGGCTGCATCGACCAGCACTTCCTGCAGGCCGCTGCCGTCCCTGGCAGTTTTGCCTGCAACGCCTTTGACCGCCTGCTGCGCGGCACCGACATGCGCCTGCCCGATGGCCTGACGCTCACCGGTGGCGACGGTCTGACGCGTTCGTTCTTCCGCACCAAGTTCTGGGAAGACGACCCGAAGACTTACGGCGACATCGTGTTCCAGCCCGACGCACTGCCCGAGCCGGTGGCGCGCACGCCGCTGTCCTCCAGTGAAAAAAATTCACTGCTGCGCTATGGCGTCGACGAGCCGTTGCTGTTCGTCGGCCACTACTGGCGCAGTGGCAAACCGGCGCCGATCCGCGACAACCTGGCTTGCCTGGACTACAGCGCAGTGCTGTACGGCAAGCTGGTGGCGTATCGCCTGGATCAGGAAACCCGCCTCGATCCACGTAAATTCGTATGGGTCGATGTTGAGCGGCCCGAGGTCATCACATGAGTACCGTGGCTGTACTGCGCCTGCCCCTGAGTGTCGATCTGGGCGGCTTCGTCAAACTGCTGCAACGCATGCAAGTGCCCCATCGCGTCAGCGAAGAGGCGGGCGAGCAGGTGTTGTGGGTGCCCGAGACCATCAGCGACGACGTGCGCGTGCTGTACCAGCGGTTTCCCGCCGGGGACCCCGACCAGCAACTGGATATCCCTGAACAGGCGCCGATGACGCGTCCGAGTTTTGCCCAGCAAGTGCGTCACAGCCCGGTTACGGCGTCTGTGCTGCTGGCGAGCATTATCGTCGGCGCACTGACCTTGCTGGGGGACAACCTGCAAGCCGTCGCCTGGCTGACGTTTTTGCCGTTCCGCATCCTGGGCGAGTACATCCAATTCACGCCGCTGGCCGACAGTTTGGCGTCGGGGCAGTGGTGGCGGTTGGTTACGCCGATGTTGATCCACTTCGGCATCCTGCACCTGGCCATGAACGGCATGTGGTACTGGGAACTGGGACGGCGTATCGAAGCACGCCAGGGCAGTGTCAACTTGCTCGGTTTGACCCTGCTGTTCAGCCTGGTCTCCAACTACGCTCAATACGCTTACGGTGGCCCCGGTTTGTTTGGCGGGTTGTCGGGCGTGCTGTATGGCCTGCTCGGGCATTGCTGGATCTTTCATTTACTCTCGCCGAATCCGGCTTATCGCCTGCCCCGTGGCGTGCTGGCGATGATGCTGATTTGGCTGGTGCTCTGCATGTCGGGGCTGGTCTCTATGATCGGCTTCGGCGAAATCGCCAACGCAGCCCACGTGGGCGGCCTGGTTATCGGTTGCCTCACCGGTTTGCTGGGTGGGCTTTACAGCCGCCGCAAATCGTCTATTTGATAAGGAAGAGCCTAATGTCCTCTTTTGCTGAAATGATCGAAAACATCACCCCGGACATCTACGAGAGCCTCAAGCTCGCCGTGGAAATCGGCAAGTGGTCCGATGGCCGCAAGCTCACCGCCGAACAGCGTGAACTGTCCCTGCAAGCGATGATCGCCTGGGAAATCCAGAACCTGCCGGAAGACCAGCGCACCGGCTACATGGGCCCGCAGGAATGCGCGTCCAAATCCGAGCCGGTGGCGAACATCCTGTTCAAGTCGGATGCGATCCATTGATTGAAATTGGTCGCGGTGCAGTCAGCAAAATGTCGGCGCAACTCGGTGAGCCGACCGTTCAATACGCGTTTCGCCTGGGCGAGACCGAGGTGCCGGTCAACCCATTGATCGGTACCCATATCCGCCTGGAGTACCTCGGCGCCATCCATTGCAGCCATTGCGGCCGCAAGACCAAGACCAGCTTCAGCCAGGGTTATTGCTATCCGTGCATGACCAAGCTGGCCCAGTGCGACCTGTGCATCATGAGCCCCGAGCGTTGCCATTACGACGCTGGCACCTGCCGTGATCCAGGCTGGGGCGAGAAATTTTGCATGACCGACCACGTGGTTTACCTGGCCAATTCATCGGGGATCAAGGTCGGCATCACGCGCGCCACCCAACTGCCGACGCGCTGGCTGGACCAGGGCGCGAGTCAGGCGTTGCCGATCCTGCGAGTTGCCACGCGCCAGCAGTCCGGCTTCGTCGAAGACGTGCTGCGCAGCCAGGTGGCCGACAAGACCAACTGGCGTGCATTGCTCAAGGGCGACGCACAACCCGTAGACCTCAAGCAGGTGCGTGACGAACTGTTCGCCTCCTGCGCCGAAGGCTTGGAAAACCTGCAGGAACGCTTTGGCCTGCAAGCCATCCAACCGGTGACCGACATCGAGCCGATTGAGATTCGCTACCCGGTGGAGCAGTATCCGGCCAAGATCGTCAGCTTCAATCTGGACAAGAACCCGATTGCCGAAGGCACGCTGCTGGGGATCAAGGGCCAATACCTGATCTTCGACACCGGCGTTATCAATATTCGTAAGTACACGGCCTACCAGCTCGCCGTGCACCAGTAGAAGGATGCCACCCATGCGCACCGAACAACCGAAGATGATTTACCTGAAGGATTATCAGGCGCCGGACTACCTGATCGATGAGACGCACCTGACCTTCGAGTTGTTCGAGGACCACAGCCTGGTCCACGCGCAGCTGGTGATGCGCCGTAACCCCGAGCGTGGCGCGGGCCTGCCGCCGCTGGTGCTCGATGGCCAGCAGCTGGAGCTGGTGAGCGTGAACCTGGCCGACCAGGAATTGACGGACGCTGACTACCAACTGACTGATAGCCACCTGACCGTGCACCCGACGGCGGCGACCTTTACCCTCGATACCACGGTCAAGATCCACCCGGAAACCAATACCGCTCTGGAAGGCTTGTACAAATCCGGCAGCATGTTTTGCACCCAATGCGAGGCCGAAGGCTTCCGCAAAATCACCTATTACCTCGACCGCCCGGATGTGATGAGCACCTTCACCACCACGGTGATCGCCGAGCAGCACAGCTACCCGGTGCTGCTGTCCAACGGCAACCCGATTGCCAGCGGCCCCGGTGAAGACGGCCGCCACTGGGCGACGTGGGAAGACCCGTTCAAGAAACCCGCTTATCTGTTTGCCCTGGTGGCCGGGGATTTGTGGTGCGTCGAAGACAGCTTCACCACCATGACCCAGCGCGAAGTAGCGTTGCGCATCTACGTCGAGCCAGAAAACATCGACAAGTGCCAGCACGCCATGACCAGCCTGAAGAAATCCATGCGCTGGGACGAAGAAACCTACGGCCGTGAGTACGACCTCGACATCTTTATGATCGTCGCGGTGAACGACTTCAACATGGGCGCCATGGAGAACAAGGGTCTCAATATCTTCAACTCCAGCGCCGTGCTGGCACGCGCCGAAACCGCCACCGATGCCGCGCACCAGCGCGTCGAGGCCATCGTCGCCCACGAATACTTCCACAACTGGTCGGGCAACCGCGTGACCTGCCGCGACTGGTTCCAGCTGTCGCTCAAGGAAGGCTTCACCGTGTTCCGCGACTCCGGCTTCTCGGCTGACATGAACTCGGCCACGGTCAAGCGTATCCAGGACGTGGCATACCTGCGGACCCACCAGTTCGCCGAAGACGCCGGCCCGATGGCCCATGCGGTGCGCCCGGACAGTTTTATCGAGATCTCCAACTTCTACACCCTGACTGTTTACGAAAAGGGTTCGGAAGTGGTCGGCATGATCCACACCTTGCTGGGCGCCGAAGGCTTCCGTAAAGGCAGCGACCTGTACTTCGAGCGCCACGACGGCCAGGCCGTGACCTGCGACGATTTCATCAAGGCCATGGAAGACGCCAACGGCGCCGACCTGAGCCAGTTCAAGCGCTGGTACAGCCAGGCCGGTACACCGCGTCTGGCGGTGAGCGAGTCGTACGATGCCGCGGCGAAGACCTACAGCCTGACCTTCCGCCAGAGCTGCCCGGCAACCCCGGACAAGGTCGAGAAACTGCCGTTCGTGATTCCAGTTGAGCTGGGCTTGCTGGACGGGAAGGGCGCCGGTATCGCCTTGCGCCTGGCCGGTGAAGCAGCGGCGGGCGGTACGTCCCGCGTGATTTCGGTGACTGAGGCCGAGCAGACGTTCACGTTTGTCGACATCGCTGAACAGCCGTTGCCGTCGCTGCTGCGCGGCTTCTCGGCGCCGGTGAAACTGAGCTTCCCGTACAACCGCGATCAGTTGATGTTCCTGATGCAGCACGACAGCGACGGTTTCAACCGCTGGGATGCCGGCCAGCAACTGTCGGTGCAGGTGTTGCAGGAACTGATTGGCCAGCATCAGGCGGGCCAGGCGCTGAAAATGGATCAACGCCTGATCGACGCGCTGCGTACGGTACTGAGCGACGAAAGCCTGGACCAGGCGATGGTCGCGGAAATGCTCTCGTTGCCGGGCGAAGCCTACCTGACAGAAATCAGCGAAGTGGCGGATGTGGATGCGATCCACGCCGCACGCGAATTTGCACGCAAGCAACTGGCCGACAACCTGTTCGAAGGGCTGTGGCTGCGTTATCAGGCCAATCGCGACCTGTCCAAGCAAACCCCATATGTGGCAGCGGCCGAGCACTTTGCCCGTCGCGCCTTGCAGAACATCGCCCTGTCGTACCTGATGCTCAGTGGCAAGCCTGAGGTGTTGGCGGCCACCCTGGAGCAGTTCGATACCAGTGACAACATGACCGAGCGCCTGACCGCGCTGGCGGTGCTGGTGAACTCACCGTTCGAGGCGGAAAAAGCCCAGGCGTTGGCGGTGTTTGCCGAGAACTTCAAGGACAACCCGTTGGTGATGGACCAGTGGTTCAGTGTGCAGGCCGGCAGCACCTTGCCGGGCGGGCTGGCGCGGGTCCAGGCGTTGATGGAACACCCGGCGTTCACGCTCAAAAACCCGAACAAAGTGCGTGCACTGATCGGCGCCTTTGCCGGGCAGAACCTAATCAACTTCCATGCGGCGGATGGCTCCGGCTACCGCTTCCTGGCGGATCTGGTGATCCAGTTGAATGGCTTCAACCCGCAGATTGCGTCGCGCCAGTTGGCGCCGTTGACCCGCTGGCGTAAATACGACAGCGCGCGACAGGCGCTGATGAAGGCCGAGCTGGAGCGCATTCGTGGTTCGGGCGAGCTGTCGAGCGATGTGTTCGAGGTGGTCAGTAAGAGCCTTGCGTAAGTTCGAAGTTTAAGAAAACGGCCTG
The DNA here is from genome assembly GCF_052938085.1 of Pseudomonas sivasensis. Lineage (NCBI taxonomy): Bacteria > Pseudomonadati > Pseudomonadota > Gammaproteobacteria > Pseudomonadales > Pseudomonadaceae > Pseudomonas > Pseudomonas sivasensis. Next base: position 3,644,831 of record NZ_CP176442.1, on the reverse strand, counting down.
TCAGGAGTGCGTGCATGACTTTCGACTCGCCTCTCGCTGCCTATCAACACGCCATCGCCCAACAGGGCTTCGTCTCTGACGATGCCCAGCGGCGGGCGGTGGATGCCCTGCAAGCCTGCCATGAGGCTCTGCACCAAGGGCGTGCACCGGTCACCGGTGTCTACCTGTGGGGGCCGGTGGGTCGGGGCAAAACCTGGTTGATGGACCAGTTCTACCAGAGCCTGCGAGTGCCGGCGCGGCGTCAGCACTTTCATCACTTCATGGGGTGGGTGCATCAGCGTTCATTCGAGCTTACTGGCACCGCCGACCCGTTGCAGGCCCTGGCGCGAGAGCTGAGCAGGGCGGTGCGCGTACTCTGCTTTGACGAGTTGTTCGTCAATGACATCGGGGACGCGATTATCCTGGGGCGGTTGTTCCAGGTGATGTTCGAGGAAGGTGTGGTGATGGTCTGTACCTCCAACCAGCCTCCCGACCAACTGTATGCCGATGGCTTCAACCGCGAACGGTTTTTGCCGGGTATCGCAGCGATCAAGCAGCATATGCGGGTGGTGGCGGTGGACGGCGGTGAAGACCATCGTTTGCATCCAGGTGTCGGCATGCAGCGTTATTGGGTGAATCAGCCCGAGGCGCTTGCGGCTGTCTTCACGCAATTGGCAGAAGGGCAGGTGGTGAGCCACGAGCCGGTCGTTGTCGGTCACCGTAGCATCGTGACGGTGCGGTCCAGTGACAGCGTGCTCTGGTGTCGTTATGCCGACCTGTGCGAACAACCCCTGGCCGCTATGGACTTCATGCTGCTGTGTGATCGCTTCAAGGCGATTTTACTTGGCGAGGTGCCTGACCTGAGTGCGCAGCAGCGCCCGGGCCGGATTGCCCGAGGCACCGAAGACGGCGCCCAGCGGGTGGTGGCGGGTGATCGCGAATTGCCGCAGTTGTCGGTGCACGACGACAGCGTGCGTCGGTTCATCGCCCTGGTGGATGAGTGCTACGACCGCAAGGTGCCCCTGTTCATCGAGGCCCGAGTGCCGCTGGAGCGCCTCTATACCCAGGGCTACCTGGAGTTTCCCTTCCGCCGCACCCTGAGCCGGCTGCAGGAGATGCAATTGCAGCGTTTCGGCTAAGGCGTGTAGGGCAACCTCCTAAATCTGCCGCCAGCGCTTTTTCGTCGGCATGAACCTCGCGCTTTCTGGCAGATATTTGTAGTTTTTCTCCTTCATCTACCGCCGACTCCACGCTTACAATCGAGCCCCTCAAAGGGAGCCGATTCCCTTGTTGTCGTGATCGAGGAAGGCAATGGAAACTCCAGATATCCTGGTGCTGCAAGCCAGCTACACCAACCCCGTGCACGCTGAAGCCATAGGCCGCGTGCTCAACCACTACGCACAAGACCCCATGGGCGGAAGCCATAGCCTGCCCGCTGACCTTCTAGAGCAACTGCCGGCCGAATTGGCCAAGCGCCCCCATGCCTTCAGTGTGCTGGCGTTCGTCGGTGGCGTGCCGGCGGGGCTGGTGAATTGTTTTGAAGGGTTCTCCACCTTTGCCTGCCGTCCACTGGTCAACATTCATGACGTGGTGGTGATGAATGAGTTCCGCGGCTTGGGCCTGAGTCAGAAAATGCTGCAAAAGGTCGAGGAAATTGCCCGCCAGCGCGGTTGCTGCAAGATCACCCTGGAGGTGCTTGAGGGTAATGCTATTGCTCAGTCGGCGTACCGAAAGTTTGGCTTTGATGATTCAAAGTTTGATCCGGCTCATGGCCGTATGCTGTTCTGGAACAAGCCGCTTTAATAAATAACAGGCAAAAAAAGGGCGCCATTAAATGGCGCCCAATAAACCTTTGCCAACGGAGCGGAATGGCCCAGGGTGTTGCGGATTAACTAAACATTAATTAACTCTTCGGTTGTTCCTGATTGGTGGTGCTGGTCTTGGAAGACGTGTCGTCGGCGGATGCTGTTTGCTCGTTAGTGCCGTGAACCTTCTGCTGCATGAAGGTGAAGTTGTTGTAGTACTCCTTCGCGCGCTCCGAGCCATCTTCTGCAAAAGCGGCGGCGGAGGCTACGGTCATCAGGCTGGCAAGCATCAAAGTCGAGAGTTTCATCGGGGTATTCTCATTAAGTGTGATCGGTTATCCGTTCTGTCCTTGAGCAGATTCATGGGGCGATTTTGCAGCGATCTTATTAAGTGGGAATTAACTCGAGAAACGTCCGAAGTTAACAATTTCGTTAACTTCGGGTTGTGCGCTTTAAAGTCTCCAGTCCAAGGCCAACGTAATGGCGCGCGGGTCACCCCAGTACACGCCGTTATAGAAGCCGACACGCTCGTAATATTTTTTATCAAACAGGTTGTTGACGTTAAGCGACGCTGAAATATGGTCGTCGAATTGATAGCGGGACATGAGGTTAACCACGGTGTAGGCCTGCTGCGTGATTTTTGCCCGGGTGGTGATTGGGTCGCCATCGGTATCGCGCGCCCCGGTCGGTCGATTGCTGAAATCATAGAAATCGCTTTGCCAGTTCACGGCGCCGCCGACGGTGAGGTTGCGCCATGTACCCGGCAGGCGGTAAGCGCTGGATACTTTCAGCAGGTTCAGCGGCTGACCCGTGTTATTGCGGTTGCCCGAACCGTTGACCGAATGGGTGTAGGTGTAGCCTGCCGTGAGGTTCCAGTCAGGCATCACTTCCCCGGACGCTTCCAGTTCGAAGCCGTTCACTTTGTTGCCTTTGCCGCCTGACTTGTAATATTCCTCGCCGGTCCTTGGGTTGCGTGGCACCGAGTAATCGCGCTCGGCAACGTTGTCCTGGGTACTCCAGAAATACGCCGCCGCCAGGTTCAGGCGCTCTTGCAGCACACTCCCCTTGATGCCCACTTCGTAGTTGCTGCCCACTACAGGCTCAAGGAATTTCTTGTTGGCATCCTTGAGGCTTTGGGGTTTGAAAATATCGGTGTAGCTGGCGTAGACGGTGTACTCCGGTGTTATGTCGTAAAGCAGCCCGGCATAGGGCGTCCACATGTCGTTGTGGGTCTGGCTGGTTTTGCCGGCGGCGGTCAGTTGGTCGTTGTCGTCGTATCGGGGGGCCGCGCTTTTCAGTTCCCAACTGCCATAGCGGCTGCCCAGTACCGCATGCAGGCGGTCGGTGAGACTCAGTCGCGTAGCCAGGTAGCCGGCCTTCTGTTCCTTGCTGCTGTGTTCGCCTTTGAGGCCGGTGACGGTGTCGCCGAACTTAGCGATCCCGCCCATGTATTTCCAGTCTTCAATGCTGTAGTAGCCGGCTGGGATGTTCTCGCGCATAAACGGCGAACTGTCCCGTTGCGCGGCCTCGCCGTAGCCCATCATCAAGGCGTGTTCGCGGCCCAGCAACTGATAGCTGCCGGCCAGGTTGAGGTCGATGGCTTCCATCCGCGAGGTGCCGCGCATGTGGCTCGCCCAGGCGGTCATGCCGCTGCGGTCGTCGTTGGGGAAACCCGAGCCGCCGTAGTAGACCTTGCCATCTGTGTCGCTCTGGCGATGGGTGTAGGCGGCTTTGATATGCCAATCGCCACCCAGTCGATGTTCGAGGGTCGCGAAAGTGGTCTTGTCCGTCAGCGGCCAGGAACTCCAGTGCGCGGCCATGTTGGTAGAGCGCGACAGCCCGGCCTTGCCGCCCTGGCTGTTCCAGTACGGCACGGTGCCCCAGGAAGTGCCCTGGACTTGTTTGTTCTGGTAATCAAAACCTACGGCCAGCACGGTGTCGTCTGACAGATCGCCTTCGAGAATGCCGTAGCCGACCTCCCGCTGTAGCTCATAGTTGTCACGGAAGGATTGGCTGTCGCGATAGGCCAGCACGGTACGCCCGCGCAACTTGCCGTCGAACGCCAGCGGGCCGCCCACGTCCACGTAGCTGTAATAGTTGTCATGGCTGCCCGCGCTTACGCCGGTTTTCGCCTGCCACTGGGCGGTGGGGCGCTTGCGCACCATGTTGATAGTGGCTGAAGGGTCGCCCGCTCCGGTGGTCAGGCCCGTGGCGCCGCGCACCACTTCGATGTGGTCGTAGATGATGGTGTCAGCGTCGGACTTCATGTAGCCGAAGGTGTTGAGCATCCCATCAATCTGGAAATTGGTGATGCCATAGCCGCGAGAGGAGTAGGACACGCGGTCTGAGTCGTTGTGCTGCACGTTGATACCCGTGGTCTGGCGCAGCACGTCGGTCAAGGTATTGAGATTGAAATCGTCCATCTGCTGGCGCGTGATCACCGAAATCGACTGCGGGGTTTCTTTCACGGACAGGTTGAGGCGGGTGGCGGTGCTCATCGAACCGGTGGTGTAGGCACCGGTGTGCTCAGTGGTCGCGCCCAGGCCTTCGGCGGTGATGCGGGTGGCGCCGAGTTCGAGTTGGGTCTGTTCGGGGTCGGTTTCAGCCAGCAGGTCCGGGCTCAGCGCGGCGCTGCACAGGCCGAGCGTGAGGGTCATGGAACGGGTAATTGGCGCGAACATCGCGTGAGACTCCTTGTCGTCTTTGCGGCCACCCCGGAAAGGGAAGGCCTTGGCTCAAAGACGAAAGGAGGAGCGGAACTTTAGGGTTAAACGAGAATGATTGTTATCTTTCTGTTACGAACCTGGCGCTTCCTGAAGCACCACATCGGTCGGGCCAACCTTCTTCGGCTTGATCAGGCTGAAGTCGATCAGGGCCTTCTGCTGGCGCAAGTACGGGTTGCCGATCAGTTGCGGACGTGCTTTGAAACTGTCGCTCACCAGGCTTTTGCTGCGGTCGATTTCATCGGAGCTCAGCCCGGCCAGGTCGGCCCAGGTGTGGATCAACTGCGAGCTGGTGTAAGGGCGTTGCAGATCGCCGGCGAAACTCCAGTCATGGCTCTCACGCCATTTCGGCGAGGCATAGGCCATGAAGGGAATGGTGTACATCGGCGCAGTCGGTTTGCCTTCGTTACGTCCCAGTGTGGCGTGGCCGGCGGAGTCGAATACGTCTTCACCGTGGTCGGACAGGTATAGCAGGAAGCCGTTTGGATCGGTCTTGGCGTAATCCTTGATCAGGCTCGACACCACGAAGTCGTTATACAGCACGGCATTGTCGTAGCTGTTGTAGGTGGGCAATTGATCATCGCTGATGCCTGCCGGTACGCCTTGGCGATCGGTGAATTTGTCGAACGTCGGCGGGTAGCGGTACTGGTAGCTCATGTGAGTGCCGAGCAGGTGCACCACAATGAACTTGCGCTCCGCCGGATCGGCCAGGGCCTTGGAGAATGGCGCGAGGACGTCACCGTCGTATTGGCGTGCGTTCTGGTTGCGGTTGTTGTTCAGGTACACCTGTTCGTCGGCCTGTTCGGAAAAGGTCGTGAGCATGGTGTTGCGCTTGGTCATGGTCTGCTGGTTGGTGATCCAGTAAGTCTTGTAGCCGGCCTGTTTCATCACGCTGACAATCGACGGGGTTTTCAGGTACAGGTCCGGGTTCTCTTCATCGGCGAACGTCAGCACCTGTTGCAGCGCTTCGATGGTGTAGGGGCGCGGGGTGATGACGTTGTCGAACACCGCCAGTTGGTCGCGCAGCTTGTCCAGTTCCGGCGTGGTGTTGCGCGGGTAACCGTAGAGGCTCATGCGCTGGCGGTTGGTTGATTCGCCGATGACCAGCACCAGGGTCGAGGGCTGGCCGGCCATGGTGTCCTTGAGATTGGTCAAGGGCGCAATCTGGCTGGCGCTGTCGAGCATGCCTTGCATGTTGTCGAGTTGTTCGGTGTAGCGGCGATAGGCGACGATCATCTGCCAAGGCACTGCAGGCTCGATGCGCGATTCAAAGCGGTCGATGGCGTCGTCCAGGGTGTCGCTGCGGGCAATTTGCTTGACCAGCGGGTATCCGACAATGGCCACCAGGATCGCCGTTGCCGCCACCAGGGCTTGGCCGCGCGGCAGGTACACCGGTCGCACACGGGTCCACAGGAAAACCGCGACGGCGGTGTGGGCAATAAAGGCCAGCACGATCCACCAAGCGAAGTATTGGGTGGCGTATTCACCGGCTTCAGAGATGTTCGACTCGAACATGATGAAGATGACGCTTTGGGAAAACTCCTGCTGGTAAATGAAGAAGTAACCCAGGCTTGCCATGGAGCAGGCCCACAGCACCACGCCAATCAGGGCGGCGAGCAAGCGCGTACGGCGTGGGAAAACGAGCAGGGGGGCGAGCCACAGTGCGCTCATGAAGAACGCTTGGCGAAAACCACTGAAGCCGGACGTGCCGCTGAGCTGGATCAGCAGTTGTGTGATGCCGGAGAAGTACCAGAAAAACAGGAATAGCCAGCCAAGACCGGCCCAATCAAAGCCTTTCGCAGACTTAGTGCTGCGTTCGAACATCGCCATCCAGCGCTCCAACCCGGTAGTTTTTCAATCACGCGCAGGGCTGCGCGCAATAGAGGCCACCCTTGCATTGGGGTGGCCCTTGTGGGCGGGAGTATCGGGAAGTGCGTGTGAAAACTTTGTGAGATTTGTGTAGCCGTTATCTTACAAAGTCATGACAGGGCTCAGCAGAGCGCAGGTTGCGCGCCGTAAGGCTGATCCAGCTGGGCTTGAATGATATGAGCACGCAGGCGCATGACCTCCTGCTGCAACTGCTCGCGTTCGTCTTTCAACTGGCGCAGTTCATCGCGACGGAGCGTGACGTAGAGGGTCTGGGGAGGACGGGTCATCTGTGCAGTGCTCATTGCTTACCTCGCAAATAGCCGGTGTGTCGCGGTGTGCCAGAACGCTTGAGTCGAGGTTCTCGGCAACAGTCGGAAGCAATTCTGAATTCTTTTTCAGCGCAATGGAACTTTTTTATTTTTGGTGGTCCTGTGACTTTTGGTGCTGTGATGCTGAAACGATGGCAACTTTTTTGTCATGAAACTACATCGATCTGCCCCTGACTAACCCTCATTAGCCTCATTGCGCTATAAACTATGTCACACATTTATTTAGTAGTTAGGAGCATCAGCACATGCAACTGGGGATTATCGGACTAGGCCGCATGGGCGGGAATATTGCACGGCGCCTGATGCTCAATGGGCATACCACCGTTGTTTTCGACCGTAACGAAGCATTTGTCAAAGGCTTGAGCGAGGAGGGCGCCACTGGCGTTGCCGACTTGAAAGCCCTGGTTGCCGGGCTGCAAAAGCCTCGCGCCGTGTGGGTGATGTTGCCAGCAGGCGACCCCACTGAAAACACCATCAATGAACTCAGTGAGCTGCTCGAAGACGGTGACGTGATCATCGACGGCGGCAACACCAACTATAAGGATGACGTTCGTCGCGGCAAGGCGTTGGCGCAAAAGGGCCTGCACTACGTTGATGTCGGCACCTCTGGCGGCGTCTGGGGCCTGGAGCGCGGCTACTGCATGATGATCGGTGGCGATACCGAGACCGTGCAACGCCTCGACCCTATCTTCGCCGCACTGGCACCGGGCCTGGGCAATATCCCGCGCACCAAGGACCGTTCCGCCTCCGCAGACCCGCGCGCCGAGCAGGGTTATATCCACGCCGGTCCTGCGGGTTCCGGGCATTTCGTCAAGATGATCCACAACGGCATCGAGTACGGAATGATGCAGGCCTTCGCCGAAGGTTTTGACATCCTCAAGACCAAGAACTCGGACAACCTGCCGGAAGACCAGCGTTTCGACCTCAACGTTGCCGATATCGCTGAAGTCTGGCGCCGTGGCAGTGTGGTTTCGTCCTGGTTGCTGGACCTGACCGCCGACGCCCTGGCCACCGACCCGAAACTTGAAGGCTACTCGGGTTCCGTCGCCGACAGTGGCGAAGGCCGCTGGACCATCGAAGCCGCTATGGAACAAGCCGTGCCGGTACCGGTGCTGTCCACCTCGTTGTTCGCGCGGTTCCGCTCGCGCCAGCAGAGCACCTACGGTGACAAGATGCTGTCTGCCATGCGCTTCGGCTTTGGTGGTCATGTGGAGACTTCCAAAAAATGACCGCTAACGGCAAGAAACCCAAGGCCGAACCCGCACCTCCAACCACGCTGTTTCTGTTTGGCGCCCATGGCGATCTGGTCAAGCGCCTGCTCATGCCGGCGCTGTACAACCTCAGTCGTGATGGCCTGTTGGGCGATGGGCTGCGCATTGTGGGCGTTGATCACAACGCCATCAGTGATGCCGACTTCGCCAAGAAACTCGAGGATTTCATTCGCACCGAGGCTGCCAGCAAGGTCAAGGGCAATGGCGAGAACGCTTTGGACCCGGACTTGTGGGCGCAGTTGGCCAAAGGCATTAGCTACGTCGAGGGTGATTTCCTCGACGACAGCACCTACGCCGACATCGGCAAGAAAATCGCCGACAGCGGCACCGGCAACGCTGTGTTCTACCTGGCCACTGCGCCCCGCTTCTTCAGTGAAGTGGTGCAGCGCCTGGGCAGTGCCGGATTGTTGACGGAGACTGATGACAGCTTCCGGCGTGTGGTGATCGAAAAGCCGTTCGGCTCCGACCTCGCCACCGCCGAAGCGCTGAACGCCAGCTTGCTCAAGGTGATGAGCGAGAAGCAGATCTACCGCATTGACCATTATCTGGGTAAGGAAACCGTACAGAACATCCTGATCAGCCGTTTCTCCAACGTGCTGTTCGAGGCGTTCTGGAACAACCATTACATTGATCATGTGCAAATCACCGCCGCCGAAACCGTTGGTGTGGAAACCCGGGGTAATTTCTTCGAAAAAACCGGCACCCTGCGGGACATGGTGCCGAACCACCTGTTCCAGTTGTTGGCGATGGTGGCCATGGAGCCGCCCGCCGCATTTGGTGCCGACGCTGTGCGCGGTGAAAAGGCCAAGGTGATTGGCGCGGTACGGCCGTGGTCCCTGGAAGATGCGCGGGCCAACTCGGTGCGTGGGCAGTACACCGCTGGCGAAATCGGCGGCAAGTCGTTGCCGGGCTACCGGGAAGAAGCCAACGTCGCGCCCGACAGCAGCACCGAGACGTTCGTTGCCCTCAAGGTGATGATCGACAACTGGCGCTGGGTCGGCGTGCCGTTCTACCTCCGTACCGGTAAGCGCATGAGCGTGCGCGACACCGAAATCGTGATCTGCTTTAAACCGGCGCCTTATGCGCAGTTCCGCGATACCGAGGTTGATGAGCTCAAGCCCACCTACCTGAAAATCCAGATCCAGCCCAACGAAGGCATGTGGTTTGACCTGCTCGCTAAAAAGCCAGGGCCGACCCTCGATATGGCCAACATTCAGTTGGGCTTTGCCTACAAGGACTTCTTCGAGATGCAACCGTCGACCGGGTACGAAACCCTGATCTACGACTGCATGACCGGCGATCAGACCTTGTTCCAGCGGGCCGACAATATCGAGAACGGCTGGCGTGCCGTGCAGCCATTTCTCGATGCGTGGAAGGAAGACGATGGAATCCAGGCTTACAAGGCCGGTGAAGACGGTCCTGCTGCTGCAGATGCGTTGCTGGCCCGCGATGGTCGCACTTGGCACACCCTGGGATGAGTGATGCCGCGATTCATCCCATCCGTTTCATCCTCAGCGACGTGGACGGCACGTTGCTGCACCCAGATCACCGTCTGAGCCAGCGTACGGTCGATGCGGTCAGTGCGTTGCGCGAGGCGGGGGTGTTTTTCAGCCTCGCCAGCGGGCGACCGCCCAAAGCCATGCTGCACCTGATCGAGACGTTCGGGATCGATGTGCCGGTAGCCGGTTTTAACGGCGGCACCTTGATCAACCCGGACGGCAGCATCCTGGTTGCCCACCATCTGCCGGCGGAGGCGGCGCTGGTCGCACTGGCGATGTTCTCGGCCGAGCCGGACGTGGAACCATGGGTATTTGCCGACGGTGATTGGCTGCGCCGTGGCCCGCCAGGCCCGATGGAACCGCGCGAAGCCCATGGGCTGGGGTATGGGCCAGTGGTGGTGGAGAGTTTCGAGCCGTACCTGGATCGGATCGACAAGATCGTCGCCGCCAGCAACAACGCGCAGTTGTTGGTGGAACTGGAGGCGCGTTTACAGCCCAAGGTGCAAGGCCTGGCGCAGGTATCGCGTTCGCAACCGATTTATCTGGATGTGACGGCCATGCTGGCCAATAAAGGCGAGGCCTTGAAGACCCTGGCGGCGCACCTTGGGGTCCCGCTGGAGCAGACGGCGGCCATCGGCGATGGGGGAAATGACCCGGCGATGTTTCAGGTAGCCGGATTATCGATTGCCATGGGGCAGGCGGAAGAAACCGTCAAGCGCCAGGCCAATGTGGTCACCGGTAGTAATATTGATGACGGTGCTGCAGAGGCAATCGAGCGGTTTATTCTCGCCGCGCAATAAACGTTTTAAGTTCAGTTGCCCAACTTCCGATCAGTGTCTTGCAGTGATCGGAAGTTGGTGCAGCAACTTACTTAGGCATGGCCCAGGACTGCAACTGGTAGCCATCTTTGTCGAGTTCGGCACGGGCCTGCAACAGCAGGTCTTCCAATTGCGCCGGGTCGCTGTAGGTGTTCGATGACAGTTGTTTGCTGCCAATACGGGTATTGGTGCGGTCGATGACGCTCAGGCTCAAGGCGCCGTTGCCATCGTGCCAGGCCACGCACTGAAAGGGCTGAAAAGCACGGTCTGCGATCAAAAGAGCTTCGTTGATGCGGAGCGGGGCGTTCATGTGGGTCTCTCTCTAAATGCCCATTCAAGTGAGTACCGGCGGTTGGGCTGACCGTGCGGCGGGTTACTTGTACTGATGCACGATGACGGGGTACGGGTCACATGTTAGAGCAACAAATTTTAACTTTTCCTGATGACTGTCATGTAAGCGGCTGTTTTGAAAGCTGAATGAAAGTTTTAGCCGTGCCCAACTTTTTTTGATGGGCGCGACAGTGGGTGGCTTTTTGCCCGCACTTATAGCGAAACGGTACAAGGCCCGCGTCAAGATTTTGCTAGTGTTAGCGCTGAGCGCCACAAACCGTTGTTTCTAAATAACTTTACCTCCAGCAATCAACAATTTTGGCGCCAAGGAATAGTCATGGTTGTTACACCTGCGCAACGCCGCTTGCTCGTGGTCGATCCCTGTGATGACTGCCATGGGCTATTGCCCGGTTTGCGCACGGCAGGTTGGGAGGTGGACAGCTGTGCTTTGGAGGCGGTGGGCGACCGGTCGTGTGACTTGGGTTTGCTGCGGTTGCAGCCCTATCACCTGGAGCGACCGGAAGCAGTCAAGGAATTGATTGGCCGCAGCGGCACCGAGTGGATCGCTGTGCTCAGCCAGGATGTGCTGCGTTTGCAGAATGTCGGTGATTTTGTCTGCGAGTGGTTCTTCGACTTCCATACCCTGCCGTTTGACGTCGCGCGCGTGCAGGTCACCCTCGGCCGGGCCTTTGGCATGGCGCGCTTGCGCGGCAAGGGCAATACACCTGTAAATGAGCCGGAGCACGAACTGCTCGGCGACAGTCGGCCGATTCGCGAACTTCGCAAGCTATTGGCCAAGCTCGCACCCACCGAGTCCCCGGTTTTGATCCGTGGTGACAGTGGCACCGGTAAAGAACTGGTGGCCAAGACCCTGCATCGCCAATCCCAACGCCACGCCAAGCCCTTTGTCGCGATCAACTGCGGCGCGATTCCTGAACACCTCATCCAATCCGAACTGTTCGGCCATGAGAAGGGCGCCTTCACCGGCGCCCATCAGCGCAAGGTCGGGCGCATCGAAGCGGCCCATGGCGGCACGCTGTTCCTTGATGAAATCGGCGATTTACCCATGGAACTGCAAGCCAATCTGCTGCGGTTTCTCCAGGAGAAACAGGTTGAGCGCGTCGGCGGTAGCCAGCCTATCCCCGTGGATGTGCGGGTACTGGCGGCAACTCACGTCGACCTCGAAGCCGCTGTGGCCAAGGGGGCTTTTCGTGAGGACTTGTACTACCGACTCAATGTGCTGCAAGTGGTCACTGCGCCGCTGCGCGAGCGTCACGGCGACGTAGCGATGCTGGCCAACCACTTCTCACGCTTCTACAGCCAGGAAACCGGCCGCCGTCCGCGCAGTTTCAGCGAAGACGCGCTGGTGGCGATGGGGCAACACCCGTGGCCGGGCAATGTGCGCGAGTTGGCCAACCGCGTGCGTCGTGGCCTGGTACTCGCCGAAGGGCGGCAGATCGAGGCTATTGATCTGGGATTGATCAGCGAACAGGCAATTTCGCCACCCCTGTCTACACTGGAAGACTACAAACACCGCGCCGAACGCCAGGCGCTGTGCGATGTGCTCAACCGGCACAGCGATAACTTGAGTGTCGCTGCCCGCGTCCTGGGAATTTCCCGGCCAACGTTCTATCGGTTGCTGCACAAACACCAGATCCGCTAGGGCGGGTAAACCGAAAAGCCCCGCAACGACCCTTATCGTTGCGGGGCTTTTCCTTTTATTACGTTATCGGAGCAAGCTCCTTCGCCTCAGGAATACGCCGTCGGATCAGTTAAAAGTAATACGGAAACTTCAGGCTAAACGTAAAGTCCGGCGCATCATCCGTCATCCCAATCGCCAGGTTCGGCACGATCGTCAAATTATCCGATGCCGCGATCGTCATCCCCACGTTGAAGTACCCGGCGTTCGCATCACTGGACACCACCGACTGCCAGTCGCCGCCATTAGGCTTGAGCCGACTCTTGCGCTGCACCAGGTCCGACACCGAGAACGACATACTCATCTTCTCGTTGAGGGCAAAGGCCACACCAACGCCAAACTGGAAGCTGTCGCCCAGGCTGACCTTGCCGCCGACCTTCTGGTTGACGTCACTGCTGATGTCGTCGAACGAACCCTCGAAGTTGTGGGTGTACGACAGCGAGCCAAACAACACCGCCGGGTCGAAGGTCTTGACCAGGGAAATCCCCGGCGTGACCGACCAGACCCCGTTACCCGTAGGCAGGCTTTCCGGCACGAACAGGTTGTCGTTGCCGGGTGTGTTGACCAGTTTGATACCAAACGGTTCTTTACCCGTAGGCGCCTTGACCCGCACCGACACCACGGCGTCCGGCAGATTGGGCGTTTCGTCGAGGAATTTGTACGCCACACCAAAGTTGACGTCGCCGATGGTCGGGTCGCGCGTGACCGAGGCTTCCGACGTCGCCGTGCCGTTGTTGCCGGCGCCGGCGGACTGGTAGGTGGAGTCGCGGTACACCACGGGCACGTTCACGTCGAACTGCCAGCGATTATCGAAGTTGTAGCGCCCGGTCAGGTCTAGGGTCCAGTTATCGGACTTGATCCGGTCCAGGTTGATATTGCCGAGGAAAATCGAGTCCAGCGCCAGGAAGCCGTTGAGGGTCAACTGGCGAGCATCGTAACGGGCATAGGTAATGCCGGTTTCAAAGCTGAACTTGCCATTCCCGAAAAAGCCGCTGGCTTCGTTATAGAGGTTACTCACACTTTGCGCAGGGGCCGAGTCGTCCTTGAGGGACTGGCCGTAGGAACTCCCGCCACCACCACCGGCGCCGCCGGATGCTGCTGCGGCGCCCGTGCCTGCGACCGTTGCACCACTGGCTTTCTGAAAGTCTGCCGGCGATTTGGCCAGGCGCTTGGGCGCCGGTGCCGACGGTTGATCTTCGACCTGTCGTACCCGTTGTTCCAGTACCGCCAAAGCTTTTTGCTGAACGTCATACCGCTGCTTGAGTTCTAGAAGTTCCTGTTTGAGCGTTTCTATATCGGCGTCTGGCGCGGCATACAGAACGGATGCAGGCAAGAGCGTACTTAAACAGACCACCGCATGAAGCGATAACGATCGATGCATGAAATAAGCCGTCCTTTTCTAATGCGTAAGTGTCGAGGGTCAGCGTAGTTCAATAACCGAGGGTGCGTAGGCCTTTGAGTTGGTCCAAGTTGCAGTTCAGCGCACCGTTGTTCAAACCGTTGTTATTCATCACGACGTTGAGCTGGGTCATGTTGTTGACGAAGTTGGTGTTGCCGGTCAAAACCGTACCTTGCAGCACAGTACCGCCGCCGATCTGCTGCAAACTGTTGCCCTGGTTATGGTTGGCCTGGATCGCCATCTGCAAGCCGCCATTGTTGGCCGACACACTGACTCGACCTGCTGCGCTGTCCCCGGTAACGGTACCGCCGGCGACCAGTACTTGCCCCGATTGCACTGCGTTGGAAGGCGCGAAGCCGTTCTCGACGGTAATGCCTACGTTGTTATAGGCGGTGTTGCCATCGCCAGCGGTTCGCACGCTCTGGGTCACGCCTTGGCCACTGCCCAGCCCGGCGCCGCCTGTGACTGTGCCGGTGCCGGTGTTCGGGTTGGTCCCGTTGCCGGTCGAGCCGGTGGTCTGTACGTAGAATTGTGGGGTGATGGTCGACGAGTCGACCTGCATGCTGGCCTTGCCGGTGATGGTGTCACCCACGGCGTTGGTCCACGTGCTGCTCATGACAATGCCGAAGCTAATGATGCGCCCCGGCATGACGTAGCGGCCGCGCAGGTCGGCCATTTCCGAATCCTTGAGTTCGATCGGTTTGAACCCCGATGAAGCATAAGCGGGCATTGAGGCTGCCAGACACATGACCGTCAGCCAACGGGAAGTGTTCATCTTCTGCTCCTGGAGCGTCCTGCCCCTTATTGCGCTTCTTAGAAGAAGTCGCTCTGGATAAAACCGAAGTCCATCAGCTCGGCATCGCCTACGGGCCTGAACTCATTCAACTGGTTCTTGGCGGTCAGCGGAGTAGGCGGGTCGAGCAAGGCATTGGCCTTGTCGTAACCTTCACCCAGCACAGCGAAGACGATGCCATTCCAGCCCTTGAGGAAGTCGTCACGCGAATAGCGCTTGTGGCCCAATACCGGGTCGCCGATATAGACCCAGTCCTTGTCGGCGCGCTGCATCACCACGAAGTGCTTGTAGCCACGAATTTCCAACAGCACCACCACAGGGATCTTCACGGTGACCAGGGTCTCTGGTCCGATCTTGTAGCCCCGGGCACGCATGCCGATGCTTTCGAGGTAGCGCTTCATGTCCAGCATGGAAAAGCCCTGGGTACGTACCAGGTCCTGGTCTGCATTGACCAACATGCCTTTGATGACGTGATCTTCGTCCACGTCCAGCCAGTAACCCTGGCGCAGAATGGTGGCGAGTGCCGCAGCACCGCAGCTGAAATCGGTTTTCTGTTCCACCAGGTTGGCGAACCGGCGCT
This sequence comes from Pseudomonas sivasensis, assembly GCF_052938085.1. NCBI lineage: Bacteria > Pseudomonadati > Pseudomonadota > Gammaproteobacteria > Pseudomonadales > Pseudomonadaceae > Pseudomonas > Pseudomonas sivasensis. Next base: position 3,629,737 of record NZ_CP176442.1, on the reverse strand, counting down.
CACGAATACTCTCGACCTTCTTGTAGATCACTGCACCGCCAGGCAGGGCGGAGATCGCCATGTTGCCTGCCCACGTTGGGCCGGTGAGTAACATCAGGAGGGTGAGGGTCGCGACGCGCATGATCGTGTGACCTGCTGGACACTGGAATAAAAAAGGGCCTTGTTGCCAAGGCCCCGTTGGATCAGAAGCGCACGCCGCTGGCGCAGACGGTGCAACCTTGACCGATCGACAGGCTGTTGCTGCCTTGGTTGCCGCCGCCGGATTGCAGGTTCACACCCACGTTGCCGGAGTTGCGGTTAACCGAGTTGTCGAGGCTGGAGTTGTTGGACACGTATTGAGCCTTGCCATGGCCATACCCGTAGCTGGTAGCGGCAGTGTTCAGGTAGCTGTTGGCGAGGGAGTTTTGCTCGGTGTTGGCGGCCGCTGCGATGTTTTTGCCATCAGCAGTGGTGATTGCCAGGTTGTTTTTACCCTGGTTGCCTTGACCGGCCTGGCCGTTGTAACCCAGGTTGCCGGAGTTACCGTTAAGGGAGTTATCCGCAGAGGCGTTGTTCTGGGTGCCTTTGTTGACGAAGTTGTTCAGCGCGCTGTTTTGATTGACATCGACGACAGCGAATACTGTTGCAAAGTCACCCTTGGCGCTGGAGATGGCGCCGGAGTTGTCCCCCTGGTTACCGCTGCCCGACTGAACGTTAACACCGGTGTTGCCGCTGTTGCCGTTTACCGAGTTATCGGCAGAGGCATTGTTTTCGGTTTTGGTGTCGTCGAACTTGTTGCCTACGCTGTTTTGTACATCGGTAACCACGGACGCAACCACACCAGTTGGTTGAGGCGCAGGGTGCCAGCCACCTGCCTGAGCAGCAGCAGCCATGAGTGCGGCGAGAGCGAAAACCATTGGTTTCAGAGCCATTTGAGGTTTCATGGTGTTTATCCTTGCTTCTAATTAGTTGGTTAAGTGTTGGTACGGTCTAACGAGTACTACCAAGCGTTTACTTGATAGTGATGCCTAGGGTGTTAGCCACTCGGTTCCCCACCCCGGCACTCTGGTTCACCTGAATCACTCCTCGGCTGCCTGTGAAGGCCTGGTCGCTGGTAGCGACCTGGCGGCTGCCAGTGGTGGGGGTGAGCCCTGAGTCGGTCAACTGCGTCGAGTTCTGTTGCAACAGGACGCTGTCATCAATGCTTTGCGGGCCAGGGTTGATGCTGATCCGCACGGCATTGACTGATTGGTTATTGGCCCCGGCCGACTGGTTGATACCCAGCACACCGTTGCCGTTGGTAAAAGAGGTGCCATGAATCGCCGCTTTGGCGTTCAGGGACGGGTCGACGCTGCCGTTCTGGCGCTGGATGTTGACGTTGGTGGCCTGGCCACCGAGCGCAATGGCACGGCTGTTGGACATTTGTTGCTGGTTGCCGGCCGCCTGGTTGATCGACACGACACCTTCGTATTGTTGGCCGCTGTTGTTGATCACCGCGGTGTTGTCGGCGAAGACCGGAGCGGCGGCCAGCAGGGCGAGAACGAGCAGGGAGCGGTTCATTACTTGCCCCCCATCATGCTGCCGATGTTGTTCAGCGGCGCCATGCCGCGCTGGATCGAGTCGCTGATCTGTCCACCCATGCTGCTGCCCGCACCGTGGCCGGCGGCAGAGCCGGCCCCCAGGGTGGACATGCTGTTTTGCGTGGCATGCAGGCCGGTCAAGGTGTTGTTCGTCGGAATCGCGCCGACGATGCTGGAGCCGCTGCTGATGCCGCCGATATCCATATCACTGAGCTCGCCGGTTGCACCGATGATGTCGCGGCTGGGATTGGCGTTGGCCGTGGTGGGGTAGGGGTCTTTACCGAAGGCGGCGCGACCGTACATGTGAGCCTGTACGTTGCGCCCTGTCACGATCACGCCATCGCCTGCAAAGCTTGGAACACTGATGCCGACGCTGAGTACACAGCTGATCAGCAGTACGTTCATCGGACCTTGAGTGAGTGTGATCACGGCGGCATTCCCTATTCTTCGCGCTGACCCTAAACAGCGCTGTAAGGGATAGAGCAGAAGCCGTGCCGCTTTTTATTTAGTGTTTATTTTCAATAGGTTGGAATGAATCGAGGGCAAAGTGATGTCAGTGCTGTTTCATGGCTGATACACCTGCGGTCACGGCACGCGCACGCGGCCGTACCACAAACGATTCACCCTGTTGTATCACCGCTGTAACACCGCCCATGACAAATCGATGAATCCGCACAGTACGGGCGCTTCAGAGGCGCCGTGTGTTTCAAAAATGGACACTGCGGGCGCAAAGAGGCCCGGGGATGTGGATCAGGCTCAGCCTTTGGGGGATTGACGCGGAATGGAGTTGAGCACGGGGTTGCCATCCTGGTTCTGGGTCAGGTAGACCGGCAGCACCTTGGGCAGGGAGGGGATGAGGTTATTGACTTCATTGATGTTGTAGATCCCGCCAATGCGAATCGCCCCGGTGCTGGCATCTGCGAGCATCACCGGTTTGTTCAGGTAGCGGTTGATCAGCGGCAACGCGTCGACCAGGGCCAGGTTGTCGAGGATCAGCTTGCCCTGGCGCCAGGCCAGCGCGCTGTCGTTGGGGCTGATCGTGGCGACACGCGGTGTGGCGTCGCCCAGTTGATAGCTGGCCTGCATCCCGGGGGTAAGCGGCACGCTGCCGTGGATCCGGTCGCTGGAAATCTGGACTGCGCCTTCAAGCAGCATGACCCGCACCTGATCGCCGTATTTCCACACATTGAATTGCGTGCCCGTCACCTGCACCTGGCCTTCGCCGGCACGCACGACGAACGGATGCTCACGGTCGTGGCTGACTTTGAAAAACGCTTCGCCCTTTTTCAGCGTGACCCGACGTTGGTCCTTGTAGTTGCTGTAGACCAGTTCAGTGCCGAGGTTCAGCTCCACTTGACTGCCATCCCCCAACGTCACCTGGCGCAAACCATCGGCGGCTTCAAAGCGCTCGTAGGCATTGGGCAGCCAGCCCGCTTCCCAACCGGTAAAGGCCGCCACCGGTAAGGCTGCCAGGCATATGGCTGCCGCGGCGGCGTAGGTACGTAGCCGACTGCGCGGTTTGAACGGCACCACCAAGGCGGTGGGTTCGTGGCGGGGCAGATGGTCGGCGACGTCCCAGATTTCCAGCATCGCGGCGTATTCGAAGGCGTGCAGCGGGTCGCAATCGTGCCATTGGGCAAAAGCCTTACGTTCACCGGGGGTGCAATCACTTGCATGCATACGCATGCACCAATGCGCAGCGGCGTCGGTGATGGCGTCATATTCGGCTTCTGAAAGGGACTTTTCGCTCATTAACTCATCCTGATTTCCCACATTCTAACCCCCAGGGTGCATCGCGAGAACATCCATCATGGCGATTGCACATCAATTGGAACTTATTCTCGTTTGGAGGCACCTAAAAAATTCAGGACATTCCTACAATGGAGAACGAAAATGCTGAAGAAAACCTTAGTCGCCCTGTGTGCAACCACCGCGCTGCTCAGCGCCGGCGCCGCGCTGGCCGATAAACCGGGTGCGGGCTGGATCACCATCGAGAAGGCCATCGAAGTGGCCAAGACCAAGGCAGGCTATGTCGAGGTCTACGCCGCTGAAGCCGACGACAACGGTTATTGGGAAGTCAAAGGGCGCAAGTCCGACGGCACCGTTTATGAAGCACGTATCGACGGCGCTTCGGGCAATATCCTGCGCGACCAGAAAGACTGATCTACCCCGCCGGGAGCCTGCTCAGGCTCCCGCATCCAGACTGCGCCCCAGCTCGCTGATCATGCAGGTCACCGAGTCGGCGTTGGCCAGAATCGTGTCGATACGCTTGTCGCTGTTGCTCATGAACACCGATCGCGCCTCCTCCAGTGTGCGGGCGCCGGTGGTGCTCAGGACTTTATCGCGCAACGGCGCGGTCAAGCGGCGGCTGCCGAAATCCTCCGATTGCTGGGAAAACGCATCCCAGGTTCTGAACAGCATGCTGGCAGGGGTGGAGATCGACAGTGCGTTATCCCGCAGGTTATCCAGGTCGGTTTTCATCAGCGTGGCGCCGTTGATGGCAACGTTGATGAGGTCCGGGAAGGGCCGCATGCTGTCCAAGTAAGCCAGGTCTTCGGTCAGGGATTTGATGTGGGTGATCTCGTGTATCAGCACCGTGGCGCGCGCATGGGCGCAGATGTTGAACGGCGTGGTCAGGCGGTTCTGATAGATGTCCATGGGCGGGTCGAAGAAGCGGTCCAGCAGGTAGATCTTGTGGTCGGCATCGTCGGGCACGACGAAGGCAAAGGAATCGTGGGGGCTGTACCGATGGGTGCCGCTGACAAACCGCATCGAGTCGGGCCCGATCAGGGTGTGATTGATCAGCTCATCAAGCACCTCGTCAATGCGCCGCTCGACCCTTCGCACTTGTTCGGGCGCCAGCGAGACAACGCCGAAAAATTCACTGAAAAAACGCCCCAGGCGGCTGCTCGGTTCACGAAGCGTGGCGAAGTGCAGCAAGTTGCGCTTGCAGGTCACCGCATAGTAAGTCGCCACATTTAGCGCTTCATCAATGCACTGGGCCTTCCAACTGGATAGCGCGGCGATCTCGCGCATGCCCACGGCTTCAATGTTGATGGCGTCCCGTTCGGCCAGGCGTGTGCTCATTTTGCCGGCGTAGCGGCTTATGGTTTTGCCGTAGCGTGGGTGATGGCGGTCAAGGTCCAGCGTCCACTGGCCGTGGGCGTTGCGCTGTACATAGGGGCCCAGCCGCTCGCCCTTGCTCAGGCGCCAGCGTTCGCCGGCGCGTTTTACCGGATAGACTTTTCCCGCCAGCGGCAGGAAATTGCGCGAGGTGGTGTCATCCCGGTACACCTGGTTGGCTGAGCTGAATGACAAGTCGCCGAGGGCGTCATCGTGGTGTTCAAAACTGCGCAACTGCGTGCGTTCGGGCGCGGTTATTGCCAACTCGTCCAGGTTGGCGGCTGCGGGGGCAGGCGCTTGCAGCCACCGCTCCACTGAGGGCTGCTCTGCAGGTGGCGGCGTCTGTTGCAGGGGCCTGTCCAGCGCTTTGCGCAACGAGGCCAATTCAGCCACGCCGAGGGCGAAGGTTTTCAGTGCGTGCCTCCAGCGGTGCGCCTGCAGGTTTTCGGCGGAGTCTTTGAACAGTTGATAGCTGCGCCACACCACCAGCGGATAGGCCAGTTTGCCGGCCAGGAACTGGAGGCCGTTGGGGATTTCCTGAGTGAGCAGGCAAGTGATCGCATCCCAATGGGTCTTGCCCGACGGGGCAAACTGCGCGCCTAGCATCTGCAGCAGCATCTGCACGTTGTCCTCAAACAGTTGCTTGAGCAGGTTGCCGCCCATGGGCGTTGCGCCGAGGGTGATTTCTGCCAGTCCGACGTGCCAGCCCTTGTCCAGCAGGTTGCGATATGTGGCGCGCTGCGCCCCCTCCAGTTGCCCCACGATCCAGTCCTGCAGTGCGCCGGGGTTGGTGAACTCACTGAGCAGTGCCGCTTCGCTGGCGAATTCCTTCAGCAAATGCTGGGGGCTGAAGGGCGCGTACAGCACCAGCGGCCCGGACGCGCCGGCCTGCGGACCTATCAGGTAGCAACCCAGCGCCCTGGCGCTTGCTGCGCCTTCGGTGGCGATCAACTCCAAGTGGCGGACGGTGGCCGAGCTGCCACTCACGCTGGCACGCGCCACTGCATCGGGCATGTCAAACACTTGCTGGATGAGGCTCCAGGCGTTGGCAGACAGTCGCTCATTGAGCATCTGCTCATGGGCGTATTGCAGGAGTTGCCAGGGTAACTGCCGGCAAAACAGGGTTCGCCGCGCGCGCGCGTCTTCGCTTGGTTGCTTGAGGTGGGTGATAAGCCGTTGCTGGTAGATGCCTTTCAAGTCCAGTTGGCGCACCAGTTGCACGACGGCATCGCCGTCCAGCGCCGCCGGTAACGGCGTGGCGGTGCGCGAGCTTGGCCGGATGCGCTCGGCATGCAGGTCCGGCAAGTGCCGCAGGGCGAAATCGGTGAGGGTCTGCGTGTGGCCGTCCAGGTCAATACGGCAGGGAATCAGGATGTTATCGGGGTTGAGCGCTTGTTGGGCAAAGCGAGCATCGAGCAGGCTCGTCAGCGTGTTAGCGACCTGCTCGCGCAGGGGCGTAATGCTGTGCAGATAGTCACGCTCCTGCGGCGCGCTGAGGCGGTACTGCTCAAGCAGTTCGGCGTGCAGTATCTGTTCATCCGGCGACGCCATGCCCAGCCAGACCGGCAGTGACTGCTGGTGGATCATCGCGTGCGCCATGGCAATCGCCCTGGGCAGGTTGGACGGTGGCGCGCGGCGGATCAAAGCGTCCATGCAATCCTGGAAGCGCTGCACGCCGGGTTTCATTGCCAGCAGATGGTCAATCTCGTCGCGCAGCCAGGCGCTGTAGGAGCGTTGGCGGTTATCCAGCAGATGATCGTCAATGCGTTGCAGCGGGCCCAAGCGGTAGGTCTGGTGGGGCATGCGGCTGGATACCGGCAGGTTTTCGAGCAAGGGCCAGCAGACCAGCGGATCTTGCAAGCGTTGCCCCAGCACCTCACCCAGCGCCTGGATGGATGCAAACGCCTCAAACCCAGAGCGCGGGGTCCACAGCAGGGCCGCGCCGGAGTGATCGGGGTCCAGGCCTCCGCGTTCGGTCAGTACAAAACAGTTGGCCAGGGGCTGGGGCAGGGCGGCTGCGTCACTGCAGAGACTCAGGGCGTATGCGTCCGGCAGGAAGCCGTTGAGCCCGTGACGGCTGGCGCGGCTGCGCAGGCTGTCGGCGTTGAGCACGCAGTCGAGCAGCGCCAGTTGCTGCGGCGACAAACTTTTGTATAACCGGCTCATCTCGGCCTCGCCGCTCAACCCCTGCAACAGGCCGTGGCTTAGATGGGCCTGGTTGTTGTCCAGCAGCAGGTGCGGCAGTTCGCGCAGCTCGTGCTGGGCGAAGGTGCTCATCACCTGCTCGATGATGGCATTGAAGCTATCGATGCTCAGGTTGTGCAGTTGCCGGGCGACGCCTTCACTGCGAAGGCCGTAGAACCAGGTCAGGGCCAAGGGCGTAAGTGCTTCGGCCTGACCGGTCACCCGCGCGATAAAGTGCGCGACCATGCTCGAAGACGCCACGGGCAAGCGCTCCTCACGTTCCTGAGCCGGGGTGGCATAGGTATTGATGCAGACATCGTCGGCGTAGAGCGCCAGCTGTCTTTTCGCCAGCTCCAGGTCCAACGCATGGGCCGCCAGCACGCCCAAGGTCGGATGTTTGCTGCGCCCCATAGCCATGGCGGTCTCAACGGCTTGCAGGCGCTGGAGATGACGTTTGGCGGTTTCCGCCAGCACGGTGCTGGGGTGCCCATTGCCGCTGGACACGGGGTGTACCGACCAGCGCCCGCCGGCGTCCTGCACCAGCAGACGGCTATCGAGCAGGGTGCGCACGTCCAGCGCATGGTCGAGCAGCGCGGCGAGGTCGATGTCGCTGGCGCTGCGGCGGTACACGCCGAGGGCATGCTCAAGGTTGTCGAACTGCTTGGCGACGATGTCTTCGAGCATGTCCTGGAAGACATCGCCCTGCATCGGTTGCCCGCTGACTTGAACGTGATCCATGCCGATATACACGCTGCGTTCATCCAGCGAGAGAAAGTTGAGCAGCTCATCCTGATGGCCGGCGGCCTTGAGCATCGCCAGCAGCGTGTCGTTGAGGTCGTTCAGATCCTTGAGCACTTGCAGACCGCGGGACTGGGTGTAGAGGTAGGTGTGGGCCTTGCTGATCATCAACGTGCTGGCGAGGTCGACGTAATGTTGATAGGGCGCGTGAATACGCACCTTTTCTATGCGCAAATCATCCGCGGGCGCTGTGCTCGCGGCCGAGTCCAGCAGGAACGCGGCGCGCAGTTGCTGGCTCTCTGGGGTGGAGACAATCGCGTTTTGGCGTTTGAGCAACAGATCGGCGCGAAATTTTTCGCGCATCACCCGCGCACAAAACGTCAGGCGCGACTGGCCCGTGGTGACGTCTTCGTTCCAGTAGGTCTGTAGCAGGCTTTTCAGTAACGAGGAAAGAATGCCGCTGGTTTGTTCGATCACACTGTCCCAGCGCTGCTGGTCGAGGGCGCGTTGGTCCGCGGTCAAGGCGCTGCTGTCGTAGCCGATATTGACGAACGAATGAGTTTGATCCTGGGGCCAGGCTTGTTTGGCATAAAACTGCAGCAGTGCATCGCGCAACGGTAGTGAGGCCAGCCAACGACGGTCTTTTTGCTGCGAGGCGCGGCTGAAAAAATCCACCCGCGTGTCGGCCTGTTTCAACTTAGGAAAGAAGGAACGGGCCATGATGCCGAGCAGGCTATCAAGCATCCCGTGCAGGCTCGGCAGCTTGCGCAGCTCATTGAGTAGGGCAGCTACGTTCTGCTGCTGGCTGGCCATAATGGCGTCCTCCTGATCCTGCATCACCGCGCCCTGGATGATGGCGGTGGTGATTGTTACCGGCGCGTCTACCGGCAGCGCGTCACGTTCAGCGATGGATATAAAGCACAGCAGGTCATCTCGCTGCGTTGGCAACTGCAAGCGCTCGTGCACCGCAGCAAGCAGCACGGCGCGGCTGTCGAACAGCTCCAGCCCGCCGTAGGGGGTATAGAGCACGGCTTTATTGTCGTCCGGTGTCGGACTCATTAGGAACGCGCCAGTCAGGGTCAGCGCGGGTTTGCCAGGACGGTTGATCAGCAGTCGCTCCACCTGCATGGGGTGCGTGTGCAGGGCCGCATCCTGGCGGGCTGCATCCGTGGCGTAGTAAAGCGTATGCAGCCACTCCAGATCCTTGACGGTAAATCCCAACGCCCGCTCCCGTGGCGTCGGCTGTTTACGCCCGGCAGGCAGCAGGAATTCGTCGAAAAAGTACGGAGGGGAAAGCGTCGTCATGGTGCTCGCTCCATCAAACTGGCAGTTACGAGGCTCCACGGTAGGCGCTTGCGCCAGGGGCGGGGCGGTAGATAACTGCTTCGGCGGCAAGCGGACGTTGACAGCAAGCACAGGAGGCGTTGTTTAATCGACGGGTCTGGATTGTTGTTGTCTCTTCCAATTATAAAATCGGAGCTACAGATGTCTGCCCAGTCCCCGATCATCGACAGTGCTACAGCATTCATGGGTTTCAACGAGCTGAAGGCGTTGCTGCAGGCGATCTTCGTCAAGCACGGCACCTCGCCCGACGTCGCGGCGATCCTTGCGCACAACTGCGCCAGCGCCGAGCGCGATGGCGCTCACAGCCACGGCATCTTCCGCATCCCTGGTTACCTCAGCACCCTGGCCAGCGGCTGGGTCAATGGCCAGGCGGTGCCGGTGGTCACCGACGTGGCGTCCGGCTTCGTGCGGGTCGACGCCGGCAACGGGTTCGCTCAGCCGGCCCTGGCGGCAGCGCGTGGCTTGCTGGTGGACAAGGCCCGCAGCGCCGGTATTGCGTTGCTGGCGATTCACAACTCCCATCACTTTGCGGCGCTGTGGCCCGACGTCGAACCCTTCGCCGAAGAAGGCCTGGTGGCGCTGAGCGTAGTCAACAGCATGACCTGCGTGGTGCCCCATGGCGCCGACCGCCCGTTGTTCGGCACCAACCCCATCGCCTTCGCCGCACCGCGTGCCGATGGCGCGCCCATTGTCTTCGACCTGGCCACCAGCGCCATTGCCCATGGCGACGTGCAAATAGCCGCGCGCAAGGGCGAGCGATTGCCGCCGGGCATGGGCGTCGACAGCCTCGGCCAACCCACCACTGACCCTAAAGCCGTGCTCGAAGGCGGCGCGTTGCTGCCGTTTGGCGGGCACAAGGGGTCGGCGTTGTCGATGATGGTCGAGCTGTTGGCGGCGGCGTTGACCGGAGGCAACTTCTCCTTTGAGTTTGATTGGGCAGATCACCCAGGCGCCCGCACGCCGTGGACTGGGCAGTTGCTGATCGTGATCGACCCAAGTAAAACCGCTGGGCAAAGCTTTGCCGAGCGCAGCCAGGAACTGGTGCGGCAGATGCATGCGGCAGGGTTGCGCAGGTTGCCCGGGGATCGACGTCATCGCACGCGGGCGAAGTCGTTGGAGGTGGGGATTGAGCTGGAGGCTGAGGATCTGGCGCGATTACAGGCGCTGGTGACTGACTGAGAAGGGTTTGGCGCAGCTTGAGTGTAGGCGCTGGTTTGTCAGCGATAGCCGTTTGTCGGGGGGCCTTAGATCAAGATCACAGACAGATCAAGAGCCAGGGCAACGGCGCAATAGCATCAGCGGTGTGGTTGCTATTGCGCCGCTTGCTTGATCAGTTACGACGACCCAGCAACAAACCCACTACCAGGCCAAAACCTGCGGAAATGGCCACGGTTTGCCACGGGTGGCCACCGATGTAGGTTTCGGTTGCATCCACCACCGGCTTGCTACGCTCGCGCACGTTGGACACTGAGTCCAGGGCTTGCTTGAGTTTGATCGCGACCTGCTCACGGAGGGTTTCGCCTTCTTCGCCTACCAGGGCGGCGCTGCTTTTGAGCAGTTTGTCCGACTCTTCGATCAGCGCGGTGAGTTCGCTGAAGGCTTGATCCTTGATCTGGTCTTCGACAGCTTGGGCAGCAGTTTTGCGGGCCATTGTGTGACTCCTTGCGAGTGAATGTGACAGTGAACAATGGAGTATCGCGCGATGGCAAAAGTTGCAGTTTTTTTGCTTGAGCGCAGTTCCAGCCAAAATCCGAATCAGGAAATTTCGACCTACAGTGTAAGATGTCGCCTATTTGTGCAGCAGGTAATTCAACATGAGCTTCAATCTCGCCAACAAGACCCTCGCCGAACGTGCCGAGCTGGAAGATGAAAAGTCCCGCCTCTATGACCTGTGGCAAACCAATCTGGGCAAGGCCAAGGGCGAAGCGGCGCGGTTGTTCGGTGAGCGTGCCAAGCGCAAGGGCAAGTGGGCCGAGTGGGTCCGCGCAGAGCTTGATGGCATGTCACCGCCAGAGTTTTCCAATATGGTGCGCAGCGAAGTCAACAAGCTGATGGCAGCGGCGAAGTAAAGCTGGCGGCAATCGCCTCACGTACTTTGAGCAACATAGGGTCCAACTGGGCCTGTGTCCGCCAGCCGAGTTCCACGGGGTAGCGCGGCAGCGCCACCGGGCAGGGCAGTACGCGCAGGCCTGTCATCTCGGCGATCGCCTGTGCCGCATGCCCCGGAATGGTCGCAACCGCGTGGCTGCCCTTGAGCAAAAACGGCAGCGCGGCAAAGTGGCTGGTCGACGCACACACCTGCCGGCTCAACCCCAGCGCTGCAAGGCCCTCATCCGTAATCCCAATAAAACCGCCGGACGACACCAGCACATGCTCGCGGCTGACGAACTCTTCCAGGCCGATGCTGTTCTGGTCCGGCGCAAGACTGCCGGGGTCTACCAGGCAACGGTAGTCTCCTTCCGCCAATACCTGTCGACTCAAACGGTTCTGCGCAAACCCGCCGGCGGTAATTGCCAGATCGAGCGTGCGGTCGAGCAGGGCGCCTGCCACGATCTGGCTGTGGGTCTGGCGAAAGATCACGCGCAGTTTCGGTAAACGTTGAGCGATCTCCTGCATTAAGCGGCGACCGTAGGCGATCTCGAAATCATCGGACAACCCCACTACCACGGAACGCCCTTGGTAATGCGGGTTATCCGGGTTGACCATCGCCAGGCTCTGCCGGCAACGGTCCAGCGCCTCGCTGATCACCGGCTTTAACTGATTGGCCCGCAACGTCGGCGCCAAGCCTCGGCCGGTGCGCACGAACAGCGGGTCGCCGTACACCTCGCGCAAGCGTCGCAAGCCCGCACTGATGGCCGATTGCGTGACGCCCAGGCGCAATGCCGCGCGGCTGGCGCTGGATTCGTCGTGCAGCGCTTCGAAGGTCTTCAGCAGGTTCAGATCGACCTGGGCGATATTCATTTGGCTCATATCATTCAGTGCTGAGGTGGGCTTTATTCATGATCACGGCTGGCCGGAGAATGGGCAACCCCCCTAATTCGGAGTGATCGTAATGCCTGTTTCTACTGTGGCAGCTTTGCAACTGGGTTCGTTGCCGGACGGCAAGGCGGCAACCCTTGAACAAATCCTGGGCTACGAGGACGAGATCAAACGCAGCGGCGCGCAATTGGTGGTCATGCCCGAGGCGCTGTTGGGCGGCTATCCCAAAGGCGAAGGCTTCGGCACACAACTGGGCTACCGCCTGCCCGAGGGGCGCGAGGCGTTTGCCCGTTACTTTGCCAACGCTATTGATGTCCCAGGCGCTGAAACCGAGGCGCTGGCCGGCTTGTCGGCGCGCACCGGCGCCAGCTTGGTCCTGGGTGTGATCGAGCGCAGTGGCAGCACGCTGTATTGCACCGTGCTGTATTTCGAACCCTTGGGTGGTCTGGTGGCCAAGCATCGCAAGCTGATGCCCACCGGCACCGAACGGCTGATCTGGGGCAAGGGCGATGGCTCCACCTTGCCAGTGATCGACTCCGCAGTAGGGCGTCTCGGTGGAGCGGTGTGCTGGGAAAACATGATGCCGCTGCTACGCACGGCGATGTACGCCAAGGGCGTCGAGGTCTGGTGCGCGCCAACAGTGGATGAGCGCGAAATGTGGCAGGTGAGCATGCGTCATGTGGCCCATGAAGGGCGCTGTTTTGTGGTGAGCGCGTGCCAGGTGCAAGCTTCGCCCGAGGCATTGGGGCTGGAGATTGCCAACTGGCCAGCAGGCCGTCCGTTGATTGCTGGCGGCAGTGTGATTGTCGGCCCCATGGGCGACATCCTCGCGGGGCCGTTGCTGGGTGGGGCTGGGCTGTTGACGGCGCAGATCAACACCGATGACTTGGTGAAGGCGCGGTACGACTATGACGTGGTGGGGCACTACGCTCGCCCGGATGTGTTTGAGTTGACGGTGGATGAGCGGGCCAAGCCGGGAGTGCGCTTTGTTACAGACTGAACCGGGTCTAAATGTGGGAACGGGCGTGCTCGCGAAGACGCTGTGTCAATGGGTGCATGTGTGACTGACCCACTGCCATCGGGGGCAGCCCCCTCCCACAGTTGATTTCAGCGTTTGGGTCATTGGGATTCCAACCACTCCTCGCGGGTCATCTCCCAGATATCCCGTGGGAAGGTGCCTTCGACAAACTGCCCCTCATCGGTCCTGATCAAGCGCATCCCCGTACGCTCGGAAATTCGCCGCGACCCCAGGTTGGGCGCGGCCTTGGGGACACGCATCACGGGGCGTTGCAGCACGCCGAACCAATAGTCGGTCACCGCCGCGCTGGCTTCGGTCATCAATCCCTGGCCTTGCCATGCGGGCGCCAGCCAGAAGCCACGGTTGTTATCCACTTCATCCATCAGGCTGACATTGCCGATCAGTTGTTCAGGCGCGGTTTTGAGGCGGATTGACCAATGCCATTCCTCGCCCCGTGCCATGGCCGGCAAGGCCACGTTTTGCAGATAGGCGAGGGCGCCGTCGGCCGGGTAGGGCCAGGGCACGAGGGCGTTGAGGTAACGCACCACGTCCCAGTGGGGAAAGTGCTGTTGGACGGCGTCCGCATCGTCCAGCGTCAGCGGGCGCAGAATCAGGCGTTCGGTGTAAAGGGTAGGCAACGCATCCATGTTGCAGAAACTCCAGGTTTACCAAGTGGCAGTATTGGGTAGGTCCAGGGTACCGCGATCCACAAACCGCATCGTGCCAAACAGCCCACCCGCGAGTTTGCCGCGCAGCACATACGGCAGATTGTTCAAGCTTTGGGTCTGGCTCAGACCCAGGGTCTGGCGCAACACCGAGAACGCAGAAACGCTGACGGGGACCCTCAGAACGGCCTCGGAAAAGCGTGGGATGCTTCCGGCCTGATCACTGACACCCGACGCCAACGGCCGGCCATTGACCTCCAGGTCCAGGGCCACGCCGTTGTAGTCGATCGCCGTTTCATTGGGGTTTTGCACCCGCAGTTTCACGACGAAGCGCACTTCCAGTTCCTGGCTTTGCAGTGGCTCGATGCCCACCACATTGATGTTGACCGGGTCGCGGTTGGGGAACAGCGCGCAGGCGCTCAAGGTCAGCAGCAACAGTGATAGAACCATGAGCTTGCGCATACAAAAGTGCTCCTATTTCGTGACGTCCGGGTCCTGCATCACTTTGAGGGTGGAGGACTCCGGATCAAATTCATCTTCTTGCAGTTCTATGAACTCTTCCGGCAGGAAAATGTTCAGCAGGATCGCACAGAACGCGCCCACGGTAATCGGCGACTCGAAGATGTTGTGCAGGGCTTTGGGCAGGTCACGCAGTACTTCCGGCACGGCGGCGACGCCCAGGCCCATGCCCAGGGAGATCGCCACGATCAGCACATTGCGCCGGTGCAGCCCGGCTTCGGCGAGGATCTTGATGCCGGCCACGGCCACGGTGCCGAACATGATCAGGGTTGCGCCGCCCAGCACCGGCTTGGGCATCAGTTGCAGCACCGCGCCGATCATCGGGAACAGCCCCAGCAGTACCAGTAAACCCGCGATGAAGTACGCCACGTAGCGACTGGCCACGCCGGTCAGCTGGATCACGCCGTTGTTCTGCGCAAAGGTCACCATCGGCAGGCTGTTGAACGTGGCCGCCATCGCCGAGTTGAGGCCGTCGGCCAGCAAGCCGGACTTGATGCGCTTGATATACAGCGGACCCTTGACCGGCTGCTGGGAAATCATTGAGTTGGCTGTCAGATCACCCGCCGCTTCCAGCGGCGAAATCAGGAAGATCACTGCCACCGGGATAAACGCCACCCAGTCGAAAGAGAAACCGTACTTGAACGGCACCGGCACGCTGATCAAGGGCACGTGGGGCAAGGCGGCCAGGTCGACGCGGCCCATCCACCAGGCGACCACAAAGCCCAATGTCAGGCCGATTACGATCGAGCCCAGGCGCAGGAACGGGTTGTTGAAGCGGTTGAGCACCACGATGGTCACGAGCACCAGCGCCGCCAGGCCCATATTGCTCGCGGCACCCAGGTCACTGGCGCCGAAGCCGCCGGCCATGTCGGTGACCGCCACCTTGATCAGCGATAAGCCCATTAAGGTAATGATGGTGCCGGTGACCACCGGGGTGATCAGCTTGCGCAGTTTGCCGATGAATTGGCTCAGGACCACTTCGATAAACGCCGCGAAAAAGCAGATGCCAAAGATGGTCGAAAGGATTTCATCGGTGCCGCCGCCCCGGGCCTTGACCATGAAACCCGCGCTGAGGATCACGCTGATAAACGAAAAACTGGTGCCTTGCAGGCACAGCAGCCCCGAACCGATCGGGCCGAACTTGCGTGCCTGCACAAAAGTGCCGAGCCCCGACACAAACAGCGCCATGCTCACCAGGTACGGCACTTCGCTTTCCAGCCCGAGCACACCGCCGACGATCAGGGTTGGGGTGATGATGCCGACGAAACTCGCCAGCACATGCTGCAACGCGGCAAAGATCGCTGCGGTGAAGTGTGGGCGGTCTTCCAGGCCGTAGATCAGGTCGGATTTATAGCGCGGGCGGGGGGCTTGAGCGTCAGACAAGTTGAGGGCTCGGGTCAGAAAATGGAGGCGCAGGATGCCAGAAACCGCTAGTCGTCAGAAGTGTAAAAAAATATTTATGAACCCCCTGCATAAAATGCTGCAGCCGGCCGATACCGTTTATAGGCCCACCCCTCAATAACAACAGTGGGCCAAGGTCTGAGCGGTGCGTTGACACCGGCGGATCGTTTCGCGGCAGGGACGCGCGCAAACACTACTCCTGAGAGTCTCGCCTATGTCCCTCCGTCACCTGAATATCGCCCCTCGTGCTTCTCTGGGTTTCGCGTTCATCGCGTTGTTAGTGGTTGTTCTAGGTGTGTTTGCGGTCAACCGCATGACACTGATTCGCGAGGCGTCAGTGGCCATGAGTGCCAACCTGCTGCCCAGCGTGACGTACCTGGGCACGATCACGGAAAACGTGTTGCGCCTGCGCATCCTGTCCTTTCGCGTACTGGTCAACCGTGAACCGGCCGCTTTGCAGGAAGCCGAAACCCGCATCGGTGTGTTGGCCGACAAGGTCAAGACCGCCCAGGCCGGTTACGCCACGCTGCCCGCCGGGCCGGAAGAGGCGGCTTTGTACAAGACATTTGGTACGACCCTGGACAACTACCTCAAGGCCCAGGCCGACATGCTGACCCTGTCCAGGCAAGGCAAGGTCGATGAAATGCGTGCGCTGATCAACACCCGTATCAAGGACGGCACCGATCAGATGGGCGAACAGCTGAACAAGTTGATTGCCATCAACGCCGCTGACGCCAAGACCGCCGACGCTGAAGCTGGGCGAGGGTACGACAGTGCCATCACCGGCGTGATTATGGTCTCGGTCGCCGCCGCGTTGCTTACCGTATTACTGGCCTGGTTGCTGACCCGCAGCATCGTCACGCCGTTGCGCAAAGCCGTGACCGTGGCCGAAACCATCGCCGCCGGCAACCTCAGCAGCACCATCGCAGACGACGGCAACGACGAACCGGCTCGCTTGATCGGCGCCCTGGCCGCGATGCAAGCGAACCTGCGCCAGACCATCCAGCACATCGCCGGTTCGGCCACCCAACTGGCGTCTGCCGCGGAGGAACTCAGCGCGGTCACCGAAGAAGCCTCCAAAGGCTTGCAGCAACAGAACAATGAAATCGATCAGGCGGCCACCGCGGTTAACGAGATGACCGCCGCAGTCGAAGAAGTGGCACGTAATGCGGTGTCCACCTCTGAGGCGTCCAGCCAGTCGAACCAGGCTGCACGGGAAGGCCGCGACCGGGTGGTGGAAACCGTCGGCGCGATCCAGACCATGACCCAGGACGTGCAGAACACCGCCGCGATGATCGAAGGCCTGGCCACTCAGGGCCGCGATATCGGCAAGGTGCTTGATGTGATCCGCGCGATCGCTGAGCAGACCAACCTGCTGGCGCTCAACGCTGCCATTGAAGCGGCCCGCGCCGGTGAAGCCGGGCGTGGCTTTGCGGTGGTGGCGGACGAAGTGCGGGCCCTGGCTCACCGCACCGCCCAGTCGACACAGGAAATCGAAAAAATGGTCGCCGGCATCCAGAACGGCACCGGTGAAGCGGTGCAATCGATGCAGCAGAGCAATCAACGTACCCAAAGCACCCTGGAAATGGCCCGCGCCGCCGGGGTGGCGCTGGAGCAGATTACCCAGTCGATCAGCCTGATCAACGAGCGCAACCTGGTGATCGCTAGCGCCTCGGAGGAACAGGCTCAGGTGTCCCGCGAGGTGGACCGCAACCTGGTGAATATCCGCGACCTGGCCACCCAGTCGGCGGCGGGAGCCAACCAGACCAGCGCTGCCAGCCATGAACTGTCACGCCTGGCGGTGGATTTGAACGGGATGGTGGCCAAGTTTGTGATCTGACCCACTGTGCAAAGCAATCAAATGTGGGAGGGGGCTTGCCCCCGATGGCGGTGTGTCAGTCAAGATATCTATAACTGATCCACCGCTATCGGGGGCAAGCCCCCTCCCACATGTGTTCTCTGCAGTGTTAGAAACTAGTGTTTCCAGGCATCTGGGTTCACCAGGTTTTTTGGCCGTTCGCCCGCCAATGCCGCCAGCAGATTATCCACCGCACAGGTGGCCATCGCCTCCCGCGTCTCATGGGTCGCCGAGCCGATATGCGGGGTTGCCACCACGTTGTTCAAACGCAGCAACGGCGAGCCGTGATCCAGCGGTTCCTTTTCGAACACATCCAGCCCCGCTGCCCGAATTGTGCGCTGCTGCAATGCCTCGACCAGCGCCGCTTCGTCGACCACCTTGCCCCGCGAGATATTGATGAAGATCGTCTCGGGGCCCATCCGCGCAAACTCTTGCGCGCCGATCAGTTTTTCGGTTTCAGCCGTAAGCGGCAACGTCAGGCAGACAAAATCGGCTTGCTCCAGCAAGTCGTTCAAGCTGCGGTATTGCGCGCCAAAGCGTTGTTCCACCGCCGGCTTGGGCGAATGGCTGTGGTAGATCACCGGCATGCCAAAGCCAAAATGCCCGCGCTGGGCCAGGGCTTCGCCGATGCGGCCCATGCCGATGATGCCCAGGGTCTTGCCGTGCACATCGCTGCCAAAGTGCGAGGGGCCGATGTTTTTGTTCCATTGGCCGGCGCGCACCATATCAGCCAGTTCCACCACGCGCCGGGCGGTGGCGAGGATCAGCGCGAAGCCGGTGTCGGCGGTGGTTTCGGTCAGCACGTCCGGCGTGTTGCTGAGCAGGATGCCGCGCTGGGTCAGGTAGTCGATGTCGTAGTTGTCGACCCCGACCGACACGCTGGCTACCGCCTCCAGGTGAGGCGCCAGATCCAGCAATTTGGCATCCAGGCGCAGGCTCGCGCCCAGCAGGCCATGGGCGGTCGGCAGGGCGTCGCGCAGCTTGGCCAGGCCGGTGTCGTCCAGGGCTTCGATCAGCGTGACCTCGGCCTGTTCATGCAGGCGGGCCATCAGCGGCGCGGAGAGTTTCTTGTACAACACCACAGACTTTTTCATTGGGCTTTTACCTTCAATTCGAGGGTTTGCAGGGGCACGCGCTCACGGTCGCTGGCGCCTGGCTTGAGGAAAATCGTCAGCACCACCGCCAGCATCAACGCACCGCTCATCAGCAGGTACGAAGCGCCGGGTGAACCCGTGCTGCTATTGAGGTAGCCCACCAAGTACGAACCGCCGAACGAGCCGAGCGCGCCCATGCTGTTGATCAGCGCCATGGCGCCGCCGGCGACGTTGGCGGGCAGGATTTCCGGGACGATCGCGAAAAACGGTCCATAAGGCGCATACATGCAGGCCCCGGCAATCACCAGCAGGGTGTAGGACCACCAGAAGTGTTCGGCGCCGAGTACGTAGGAGGCATAGAACGCGATGGAGGCAATCAATAGCGGCGGCCATACAAAGCGTTTACGTTTTTGCAGTTTGTCCGACCCCCAGCTCACCACCAGCATGCCGATCACTGCCGCCAGGTACGGCAGTGCCGACAGCCAGCCTGCTTCGACCATGTCCATCTGCAAACCGGCCTTGAGGATCGACGGCAGCCACAGCACAAAGCCGTACACGCCGATGCTCCAGCAGAAAAACTGCAGCGCCAGGATGATCACCTTGGGCGAGCGGAACGCTTCGGCGTAATTTTTAACCGCTTTAATGCCCACCTGTTCGGCGGCGAGGGCGGTTTCCAGGCTGTGCTTTTCGCTGTCACTCAGCCACTTGGCATCCTTGGGACGCTCATCGGCCAGCTTCCACCAGATAAACGCCCACAACACCGCCGGCAGGCCTTCGATGATAAACATCCAACGCCAGCTGAAATGCTGCACCAGGTAGCCCGACACCACCGACATCCACAGCATGGTCACCGGGTTGCCGAGGATCAGGAAGGTGTTGGCCCGCGATCGTTCGGCGCGGGTGAACCAGTGGCACAGGTACACCAGCATCGCCGGCATCACTGCGGCTTCGACCACGCCGAGCATGAAACGAATAACGATCAGCATGTAGGCGTTGGACACCACGCCGGTCAGGGTGGCCAGGCCGCCCCAGAGGATCAGGCTGACGAAAATCAGTTTTTTAACACTGCGCTTCTGCGCGTAGATCGCACCCGGCACCTGGAAGAAAAAGTAGCCGAGGAAAAACAGTGCGCCCAGCAACGACGACATGCCGGGAGTGATCATCAAGTCTTCGGCCATCCCGGAGGCGGCGGCGAAGCCGTAGTTGGCGCGGTCCAGATAGGCCAGGCTGTAGGTGATAAAAACGATGGGCATGATGTACCACCAACGACGGGTGGCGAATTTCACGGTTTCCATAAGGTTGCTCCTGAGCTTGTTGTAGTTGTGGCAACAGGGTGTGGGTCACGCAACGGATCGGGTGGGTAATTCAGCGCGGGTGGGCAGGCCTTCCATATCGCCACGGCTTTGCACGGCGCGGCTGCCGATCCAGTTACCGCGCTGTACCGCCTCGGGGAAACTCAGGTTTTCCAGCAGGGCACTGATCATGCCCACGGCAAACCCATCGCCGGCGCCGACGGTGTCCACGACCTTGTCCACCTGTACGGCGGCGACGAAGCCTTGGTCCAGGTGGGTGCGGTAGTAGGCGCCGTCCGGGCCGAGCTTGATGGCCACGGCTTCGGCGCCCTGGTCCAGGTAGAACGCGGCGATGTCGGCCGGGTCGTCGAAACCGGTAAGCAGGCGGCCTTCGCTCAAGCCCGGCAACACCCAATCGGCCAGGCCGGCGAGGGCGTTGATCTGGCGGATCATCTGGGCTTGGCTGGCCCACAGCGACGGCCGCAGGTTCGGGTCGAATGACACGCTGCGCCCGGCCTTGCGCATCTGGGTCATCAACTCGACGGACAGTTCACCGGTGGCCTCGGACAACGCCGGCGGAATCCCGGTGGCGTGCAAATGGCGGGCTTGCAGCAGCGCAGGGCTGATGGCGGCGATGGACAAATGGCTGGCAGCCGAGCCTTTGCGGAAATACTCCACCTGGGGATCGGCGCCGGCTTCTTCGCGCGACTTGAACTGAAAGCCGGTGGGGTGCAGCGGGTCGACCGCCACATTCCGGCAATCCAGGCCTTCCTTTTGCAGGGTGTCGACCACGTAGCGGCCGAGTGAGTCGTTGCCTACCCGGCTCAGCCAGGCCACGTTGAAGCCCAGGCGCGAGAGGCCAATGGCGACATTGCTGTCGGCTCCGGCGATGCGTTTGTGAAACTGGCTGACCTGCGCCAAATCACCGGTCTGCTCGGCGACGAACATCGCCATGGTTTCACCGAACGACAGGATATCGATCTCAGACATGGGCATTCTCCTGGCGGGGTTGGCCGAGCAGGGCAAGGGTGGCGACCTGTTGGGCGGTGACATCAATCAGGTCATCGCCTTGCAGCGGAAATTCCACCGCCCGCGTAATGCCTTGAGTCATGTGCTTGAGCAGTTGTTCCCACAGGTGCAGGTCGGTGGCGCCAGGCGGCAGCGCGACCAACTTGCCGTCCGGGCGGCGGGCCACGGCCTTGCAGTGCAGGTAGTCCACATGCCGGCCCAACAGGCGGGCAGCGGTGAGGGCGGATTGGTCCTGCCATTGCCAGTTGCCGATGTCGAAGGTCATTTTCACCGGCAGGCCCAGGCGCTCGACCTCGGTGAAGAACCGCTGCATGGGTTCGATGCGCCCGCCGTGCAGAGTCTGGTCGTTTTCCACCAACAGATGGACCGGGTGGCGGTTGAGCAGGGCGTGCAGGCTTTCCAGATCGTTAGTGTCGGTGAAGTAACCGAGCGAGACTTTCAACCAGCGCGCGCCAAAAGCCTGGGCGCGGTCCAGAGTCGCGTTCAGTTCGGCGTTGGGTTGGGCGCGACCGGCGACCCACAGTTCCAGGGGCGATGAGAACACGGCTTCCAGCCCTTTTTCGGCAGCGGCCTGGGCGAGTTCGGCGGCGTTTTCGCCGGTCAGCAACTCTTCTCGCCACTCGATGCGTTGGGCACCGGCGGCGGCCAATAGCTGGACAAAACTCAACTGGCCTTGCTGGCGGACCAAGTCGGCGCCGTAGCTGGAAAGGCTGATGGAGACGGGGTATTTATGCATTGTTGTTTACCTCTGAAACCGGTTTCATTTTTGTGCAAAAAAATTATCGACGGCGGGTAGAACCGCGAACGATCAGTTGTGGCAGGAAGTCCAGGGTGCGCGTGGGTGCATCGTCACCGCGCAAGCGCTTGAGCAGGCAGTCGAACGCGCTGGCGCCAATTGCCTCGGTCGGCTGGGCGAGGGCGGTGATGCCGTTGCCCACCAATGGATACCAATCCAGGTCATCCAGGGCGATCAGGCCCACGTCTTCAAACAAGTTGCAGCCCAGCGTCTTGAGCACATGAGTACAGGCCAGCGCGGCGACGCCGTTGGCACAGAACACCGCCTTGGGGCCGGGCTTGGCGAGAAAATTCTTTAGGCCGGTTTCGAGGTTGCCATCCAACTCCAGCACCGCGCCGGTCAGCGCCGGGCGCCGGGCAATTTCGGCCTTGAAACTGCCCAAGCGTTCTACCCGTGAACTGGTGCCATCGGCGGCTTCGCTCACCAGCAATACCTCGCGATAACCCTGTTGTTCCAGATGCTCCACCGCCATGCGCACTGCTGCCGGGTTATCCAGCCCCACCAGGTCGCTGTGCAGCGGCTCGACCTTGCGGTCCACCAGCACCAGAGGCATTTCCCGTTGCAGTTCCAGCAGTTGGTCGAGGTGATGGCCGAGGGTATTCACGATCAGCCCTTCGATGTTGTACGAGCGCAGTGCAGCCAGGTGTTGGCGTTCCTGCTCGTCGTCGCGGTCGGTGTTGCACACCACGAGGCTGTAGCCGTGCTGGCGGCAGGCGGTTTCGACGCCGTGCATCACGGCAATGGAATAGGGGTTGCGGATATCGGCTACCAGCATGCCGATCAGACGGGTGCGGCCACGTTTCAGGCCACGGGCCATCTGGTTGGGGCGGTAGCCAAGCTGTTCGATGGCTTGCTCGATGCGCAAGGCAATGGCATCGGAGAGCAGGGCACGGTCGTCGCCGATAAAGCGCGACACGCTGGCCTTGGATACACCGGCGTGTTGGGCGACGTCGAGCATGGTGACGCGAGAGCGCTGGGCATCGGAAAAGGAAGTCACGGTAGAGCCTTTTTTATTAGTTTGGAGGTTGCCTTGAAACCGGTTTCAGGAAACACCAACACAACCCTTGCGTCAAGGGGGCGCTCGTCGGGAGGCTCCTGTGGAATCCGACGAAAGGGGTCGCCTACCTGTTACTTATGACAGTATCCAGAGGTTCGAAATGGGCGCTTAATTTGATCCAGCCATGGTTTTCTACCTGTCTGTCTGAGCATCAAGGAGCGCACGATGACGCTTTCGAAGACCACCCAAAAATCCTTCTGCGGCCGTTCAGAAGGGCAGGTATCGTCACTTGAGGCCGCTGTAGTAGTGGATGCCATTGAGGGTGATCCAGTCGGATTGATTCCCACTGAGTTTTTGTACCACCCGATAAAAATTCAGTTGAAGAACATCTGGAGGTTCCCTGCCCAAGAGGGTGAGACGGACTATGTCCACTTCTTCATCAAACCTCATACGCCTGAGCCAGCCTATCCGCTGACACCGATTCCATTAGAAGGGCCACTGAGCCAGGAAGACGATTTCCCTGTGGAGCTGACCATAGGCGGAAACTGGCTGAAGATCAGCGGCTCGTATGACCTTACCTATTATGTTGACGGACCCGGCGGCATAGAACACTGCCCATATACCACGACCTTCACACTGGACTGGATACCGCCCGGTGGGACGGGGCCTTTGCAGCCTGCGACCTTCATAAACAACGAGATCATCGAGCACGGCGTCACTGAAGAGTATTTGAGCAAGTATGAGAACACGGGTCTGCGTATTCCCAGGTATATAGATGCCCAACCCTATGACGATATATTGATATTTCTATTATTGAACGAAGAGTCAAACCCCTTCGAGGCCAACTATACGTACACGCTCACGACTGTTCAGGATCCGTTGCTAGTCACTATGCCTTCTATTTTGTTTCGACAATTACCGAATGGCCCGCGGTTTATTCGTTATGGCCTGCGTGACCGGGCAGGTAACCAGCAAACCAATTATTCGGGGCCTACGCCCGTCTACATCAATTTGAAACCGTCTCCAAGTGGGCTTAAACCACCCCAAGTCCTTGCCTACGAATTCGACGGCCTGATTGATCGCGCGGATGCACGTGCGGGCGTCAATGTGAGGTTTGAAGCCTATTCCGGTTGGGATCCGGCAGACGAGGTAGTGGTCAGCTGGGACAGTATTGTTCTGGCAAGAGAGGGGGTCGAGGGTTTCCCGAAAGTGGTGCCGGTGCCCTGGTCTACGTTGATCCAGAAGGGTTACCTGCAGACCCATCTACCGGTCCAATACTTCATTTATCGTGCAGGCGTTCCGACGGCCATTCCATCGCCCGTGCGGCATGTCGATGCCGACTTCCGGGTCTTTGGCGTGGATCATGATCAGGCACCTGATGAGTTGAATCGACACTTGGAGCGGGTCGAGATTCGCGGTGCGGTTTCCGATACGGCCAACCACTTGGATTTCAGTGATTCGGATCAACCTGTCACGGCGACCGTCGCGCTGCCCGACGGTCCGAGTGTCGGTAAGTGGTTGGACTTGTATTGGGGAGATAAAGAAGAGCCAGTGGCCTCCTATCATGTACAGCCCGGGGACGTAGCAGGGGCCTTGGTGACATTTACCCCTATTGCCTGGTCGGTGGTTGCTGAAACACCCAATAACCCGGCGTTCCCAGTGAGTTATCGAACGCGTAATGGTGTGAATGACCAACTGGCGCCCAGTCAACTGGTGAATATAAATATAGCCCCGCCGGTTAGATTTCCTCGGCCCGAATTTCCAAATGCAAACAGTAACGCCTGGTTGAACTGTGACACCAAGCCACCCATCTGGGACGGGGTTCGTGTTCACGTGCTCAAACATGCTGATATCAAGATAGGGGACGAAGTTCGGTTGAAATGGCAGGGTACGCTTGGCTTCGGCGGCGACCAGCCTATCCCGGAAACCACTGAGGTGTTTGTGGATTATTGGTCGGCCGCCCATGAGGCTCAGGGTTATTACGAATGTGTCGTGCCTTATGTTCCTTATGTAAAACCCATGAAAGACGATGCAGGCGCTTATGCTGAGTTCACGGTATGGCGTAATAAAAATCGCATAGGCAGCTCATTGATTCGTTATATAAAAATTGATCGGCGTAGATCACATGATTTGCCACTGTTTTGTGGGCCTGGTGGTGATGGTCCGGACTAAAAAGCGAAGTTTCCATTCGTGGCTGTGAAGGGTAATTAAAGATTAATTGATCGTTCTTCATCGTGCTTGATTTGAACTTGGTTATGTACGGGCTGGCGGCTGTTTCGGTTGCTGAGCGGCCGACAATATACCCGGGTCATTCTTGAGCGCCTTACTACTGGCAAGGAGAAACTGAGATGGCAATTAACCGTTCAAAAAAAGCACGTGTGGCGGACTGGGAAACCCCCAACCTGGCTGCGCCGATTTTTCCTCAGGCCCTCAATGGTACAAGTGGTTTGATCTGGCGACCGCACTTGGACAGCGATGGCGGTTTGAGGGTTGACTGCCCGATCTGGAGTTTCCCGGATGACGGGGATGAGCTGCAGATGTATTACAGCAAGGTTGGGGAAGCCCTCTGGATACCGCTGGATCTTATTCACTTTGATGTTCAACCGACGGGACCTTTCGTTCAAATTACCGTCAGTACCTTATCCCTCGGCCATGGTGAGTTTGATCTCAGGTTTAAAGTAAGGCCCGGTTCGGGCAGTGATTATTTAGACTTCTCTGCCCAACAACGGGTCAAGATTGATCTGTACGGTCCTTACAAAGCGCCCGGTAAGAGTGAAGCACCTGCAAGAGTTGTTTGGCCGGCTTCATTGCCTCTCGGTGTTGATATTACGCAAGAGACCTTGGACCTGAACCCCGGAGGGATTGAGCTCGGTATTCCGGGCTACGGGGATTATGAGGCGGGGGACACCGTGGCCCGGGTCTGGGTTACCGCCACCCAGCCGCCTGACGACGCGCCCTCTTTGGGCAGTAAACCCATGGAGGCTGGTGGAACAGTGTTCAACGTACCTATTTCAGTCTTTGCTGCTATGGCTGATGGCATTTTATTTGCCTACTGCCAATTCGTAGACGCTGCCGGCAATTACAGCGAGATTTCCAGAATCCCCACCGGGCGCAGGCTTAAGCGCAGTGCAAACCTGAACCTGGATCCTCTTGTAATCGTTGCACCACCCTCTGGTGGGATGGTGGATATCGAAGCATGGCAGGCCGGCGTGAAGGGGGCCATTCCACAATATGCATGGGAGCCGAGCGATCAATACAGGTTGCATTGGGGCGACCAGACCACCGCTCTGGCGCCTCTAAGCGGGGTTTTTCCGTTCGAATTCACGGTCCCTGGCCAACTGATTGTGGACGAGTACGCCGATCAGGAAGGCCCGGTTTCGGTGACGGCCAGTTATGACATCATCAGGACCGGCTCTACCAATTCTCCGACCGATGACACTCTGGTGAGTGTTGATTTAAGCGTTGTTGGGCCTCCGGGTCCGGTTCCGGGCGAACCTAGCCCAGACCTGGACATCGTCACCATCACCGGCCCCGCGTCGGCCCCAACGACGAACTATCTGAACTCCGCCGACATCGATCACGTTGGCCCCATCCTGGCCACCTGCGATTTGTGGTCTGTCGACCCTGAGCCGGAAGTAGACGACGTCGTTACGCTGTATTGGGGGAGCAAGTTGAACCCGGCAGGCTCATACACCGTTGGGCCTGGCGATGGGCCTGGCACTGAGGTTGAAATCGAGGTAGATAAAACTGCGATTGCTGCGGGAGGCAATGGCGACGATATTCCGGTGTTCTATGGTGTGAGCCGCTCCGGGGCAAGCAATAGCAACTACTCGGATAGCACGTCCGTGAGAGTGGACGATGCCATTACTCATCAACTCGACCCGGCGGAGTTTCTCCATTTGGGACCCTGGAGCCAGGATTCTAGAGGCAGGCTTCGCTGTGAGTCCTTGCGGCCGACAGATGCCGGCACGCCGTGGAGTGATAGACACGTTGAGGTGAGGATTCCCCCCAGTCCTGAGTTCTTTGCGGATGGAAAACAAGTCACCGTTGAGTTTGTTGCTTCCACGGGACTTCTAGGCGATATCCCTATCGAGGCTACACGCGGTACAGCTTCAGTTACGCTGGACGCGGAGATGGCGGCGAAAGGCTTTATCTTCGAACTCAAACCGTTCGATCCGCATCTCAAAGTGGTCGGTGCGACCGCGCCGTGGAATACGCTCTGGCTCCAATACTCTCTGGACATCGCCGGAACTCCGGCACGATCGATACCTGCGGTTGTTCCGATTCGCATGGTGACGTCCAATAACTATTGCGATGGAACGCCCGTGTAACCCAAGGCGTGCGACAAGCACCGAGACATGATGTGTCTCGGTGCTTTTTACTACGGTTGCACCACTCAGTTCTTCTGCGCTCTTCAGATTTATCCTACTTACGCCTACCTCCCCCAACTATAACCTCGCGGCCTCTACAGGTCTGGCTCCACTCCTTCGGAACGAGTCATGCCACTGATTCATGGCATTTAGTTAGAGCGAGTGTTACAGCATGTCCATCAAGTATTTTTTTAAACTTTCCCCCATAAGTGCGGCTGTCAAGGTGTCTTCACTGGGCCTGTTGCTGGGCGTATCGGTACAAAGCCAGGCAAGTCAGGAAGTCGTCGCCCCAGGTGAATCCAAAGTTATTGAGTCTGGAGAGGCAGTAAAAAACTGGGCGCTGCAGGCCGGCTCCAGCCTGACCGTCAACGGAGCAACTACCGGTGCCATCCTTAGCCTGGGTGCGCAATTGACCGTGAATAGTGGCAGCGCCATTGAACGTATTGTTGCCCAGGAAGGTTCCACTGTGAGCCTGGACGCCGCGACTGTTAAAGCCAGTGCTGCGGGCGCGTCAGCGATGGAGCTGACCAACGGCAGCGCGACCATTTCCGGCAGCCACCTGGAAAGTGCCCAATCTATCGGCCTGGTACTCAATCGTTATAGCTCGACGCCGGATGGTTCTCGTGCAGACGTCAGTCACAGCACGATAAAGGGCGCACAAGCGGGTGCATCGGCGACTCAATTCAGTGAACTGTATTTGCAGGATTCCCTGGTACAAGGGACTGCCGTCGGCAGCACCGGCGTGTTGTTAATCGGCGGTTCTGCGTTTGCCCAGAATAGTGTGCTGTTGGGTGAGCAAAATGGGGTTCGTTTTACCCGTGTGGCCGGAACCACTCAAGATGGCTCACTGGTCCTGGATCAGACGACAGTCGAAGGTCGAACCGGCGCGGCAATTCTGGTCGCCGGCTTGCCGGGTCGGGTGCCGACGGCAACCATCGAG
Source organism: Pseudomonas sivasensis (assembly GCF_052938085.1). NCBI lineage: Bacteria > Pseudomonadati > Pseudomonadota > Gammaproteobacteria > Pseudomonadales > Pseudomonadaceae > Pseudomonas > Pseudomonas sivasensis. The sequence continues at coordinate 3,601,831 of NZ_CP176442.1, read as the reverse complement.
GTGAACAACGGCTCTCAATTGATCGGCGGCAACGGCAACCTGCTGGAAGTGACCGGTGGTGCGACGGCCAATATGAACGTCAATAACAGCCACTTGAACGGCAATGTCATCGTTGAAGCTGGCAGCAATGCCAACTTGAATTTGCACAACAACGCATCGTTGACGGGCGCTTTGTTGAACGTCAGCACGTTGAGCATTGCTGATGGGTCGTTCTGGAACCTGACCGGTGACAGCTTGGTGGGGGACCTGGATCTCGCTGGCGGTACGGTGAAATTCGGTGAGACCGATGCGTTTTACCAGTTGAACCTGGACACCCTCAGTGGTAACGGCACGTTCGTGATGGGCGCCGACTTTGCGGTCGGCTCGAACGATTTCCTGAATATCACCGGAGAAGCTACCGGCCAACACAGTTTGTTAGTGGCCAGCAGTGGTTTGGAACCTGTTTCCCCCGGTGACGTGCACATCGTGCATACCGGTGGCGGCGACGCGGAGTTCTCTCTGGCGGGAGGCGCCGTGGATATCGGTGCCTGGTCTTATGGCCTTAAGCAGGATGGCAACGACTGGTTTCTCGACCCCAGCGCACGCACTATCAGCCCGGGCACGCGTTCGGTACTGGCGCTGCTCAATACCGCGCCTACCGTGTGGTACGGCGAGATGACCTCGTTGCGCAGTCGCATGGGCGAATTGCGGCACAATGATGCCCAGGCCGGTGGTTGGATTCGTAGTTATGGCAATAAATACACAGTCTCTGATGCCAACGGTACGGGTTTCAAACAGACTCAGCGCGGGTTCTCCCTCGGTGCAGATACACCGCTGAGCGAAGACAGCAATTGGCTGGTCGGTGTCATGGCGGGGCACAGCACCTCGGATCTGGACTTGAGCCGTGGCACCTCCGGAACAGTGAAAAGCTACTACGCCGGTCTCTACGCGACGTGGATGGATGCGGACAGCGGTTACTACTTCGACGGTGTGGTCAAAGCCAACCGCTTCGAGAACGAATCCAAGGTCGGCATGAGCGATGGTGCCCAGGCTAAAGGCAAGTACGGAACCAACGGTATTGGTGCGTCGGCGGAAGTGGGGCGCCACATCAAACTGGATGATGCGTTCTTCATTGAGCCCTTTGCTCAGGCCTCTACGGTGGTGGTCAAGGGCAAGAAGTATGATCTGGACAACGGCCTCCAGGCAAAAGGTGAAAATACTCACTCTGTGCTGGGTAAATTGGGTGTGACGGTAGGCCGCGATTTCATCATGAATGACGGCAGTGTGGTTCAGCCATATCTTCGCGCTGCAGTGGCCCACGAGTTTGCCAGCGATAACAAAGCGCGGGTGAACGGCCAAGTCTTCAAGAATGATCTGTCGGGCTCGCGTGCCGAGTTTGGCGCGGGTGTGGCGGTGTCGCTCTCGCAGAACCTGCAGTTGCATGGCGACTTTGAACACAGCCAAGGCAAGCATGTAGATCAACCGTGGGGCGTTAACGTGGGGTTGCGCTATAGCTGGTAAAAGCCTGTGCGGTAATCCAAAAAGGAAGCTTCGGCTTCCTTTTTGGGTGTCTGGGCGATGGCTTTAGGTTATCGCTCAGGGCTCAACGCACCCTGAACAACGCAGTGATGGTAGAGACAGGATTTCCATCATCGTGTGTGAGGATGTTTAGCAATCCGCCTTCAACGTGATCATTGGCTGGGTCTATGGTGGTCAAGTCAATGAGGCCTGTATCACCGCGTATAAAGATGGGATCCAACAAGTCATCTGTTGTATAGGTCAGCCTAATCTGATGACGTTCGTCTTCCAGTTTGTAAACGCCTTCCGTTAAAGCCGTCGGAAACGAAAGCTGGATTTTATGACGGACACCCGGAACGACGACTTGAGTGCCGGAAACAGTCCATCGGTCCGCCGTCTTGGAGATGGAAAACACAGTGGCAGTAAAGTCCTTCCCGTCGATTGTTCCTTTGAAATGATTAAGCTCTTGGGATGATTTTGGGGTGAGTATTTCTTGAACGGCTGTCATGGCGACATCTCCTCTACATAGTGATCGCGACTCCGGTTCACGTCCTGGATGGAGGCGCAGTGGTTGCGGATAGGCTCAAGCTTTGCGTCTCAACGAGACATCATCGAAAAATTCTGCGCCATCAATGCCAATAAGAATGATGGTTAGCGCGGTAGCGCTGGCGGGCATCGCCAGTTCCTCTGGATAGGTGGTCCAGCTCGACGCATCTACGCGAATTTCCGCAAACGTGCCGGATGGCTCTACTTCGAATCGGCAGAACCCATGCCCGCCAAAATCACTGCGCGAGCGAAAGGAAAATTCGTAGGTGTTTCCTCCGGTGACAGGGACGGTTTGCCGGGCGCGGCCGCCCAGGGTGCACTGAAAGGTACTACCGTCAAAATGAGTGCCGGAGCCGATCGGGGAGCCTTCGGTACTCCAGTGATCCATGTTGTTGGAGAAATCCCCGTTAAGCACCAACTCAGGTCGGGGCGGGATGCCCGTATCCAGGGTCAGTTGCATCTCGTCGACACACACTTCTCCGCTGGTGCCGGTGATAGCCACGGTGAGGAGGGTTGTCGCCGGTGGAGTGGTGAAGCTGATTTGCTGCCATCTCCAAACATGGAAGTCGTTGAGCTCAACTTCCAAGTCGGCACCGGGCACGTTGGAACGGATAGAAAGCGTGCCGTTACCTTTAAACAGGACCTGGCTCCAGAACTCGAGCAGATAGGTTGTTTCGGCACTGGCGTCAATGACTTGGGAAGCCTGACCGGTGAGTACGCGGCAATACTGGCGTGAGTAGTCCACGCTGTCTTGCGTGGTCCAGTCGGCGCCAAATTTGCTGAAGTTGCCGTTGCGCAGCAAATTGTTGATCAACGTACTCTGTCCAGGCATCTCGCCAGCTCCGATGAATCCCTGTGGGTGAAGCTATTGCGCGCTATAAGAGCAGGGTTGGCAACTGTCAGAACTAACAGGTTCGCTCTGCCATTCGTCGGTTCTAGCCCTGTGTCCACACACTCATCCAGGCCGACACCAGCAATAAGATCGCCATCAACCGATTGAACCGTTGCATGGCCCTGGCCGAGCCCAGCAGCCGGGTCGATCCGGCGCCCAGCACCGCCCACATGCCAAGACACGGCAGGGACACCACAAAAAACATCAGGGACAGGGTCAGCACATGCGCCTGACGCCCGTCTCCCTGCCCGGCAAACACACTGACCACCGCCAACGCCATCATCCAGGTCTTGGGGTTGACCAGTTGCAAGCTGGCGGCGCCGAGCAGGCCCAGGCGCTTGTGGGATGCATCGCGCTCAACGGCCTGGGCGGGCGCACTGAAAATCTGCCAGGCGAGGTAGCTAAGCCATGCGACGCCGACCCACTGCAGGGTGGCTTGTACCTTGGGCAGATGAATCAGCGACTCACCGAACCCCGAACCCACTATCAGCACAATGCCCGCTGCACCGGCACAAGCCCCGAGGATGATCGGCAATGCCGCTCGCAGGCCATAGCGGGCACTGTTGCTCAGCACCAGGATGTTGGTGGGGCCGGGCGTAATGGAGGCGACGAAGGCAAATAACGCGAAGGGCAGTAAGGTGGACAGCATGGGACGGGACTCCAGTGAACAGATCAGTGGTGTCCATCCTTGCAAGCCCGTGACTTAGCTGTCTGGAACGTTTGAGCAGCGCTTGCGGTACGCCGCCGGTGTCAGGCCATAGGCGCGCACGAACCAGCGGCCCAAGTGACTTTGATCGGCGAAGCCCAAGGCAATCGCCACATCGGCCGGTTGCGCGCCCTTGCCCAGCAAGTGGCGCGCGCGGGCCAGGCGCAGTTGCACCAGGTAGGCATGGGGCGGCAGGCCGAAAGCGCTTTTGAAGGCGCGACTCAGACGAAAGCGGTCGACGCCGCAGGCCAGGGCCAGTTCGTCCATGCCCACGTCCTGATGCAGGTGGTCATGCAGGTATTCCCGCGCCTTGTGGGCCACCCGCGGCAGGCGCGGATCTTCGCGGTAGCGGGTGCGCCAGTAGAGTTGGTCGGTGAGGCATTCCAGCAAGTGGTCCATTGCCCGTTGCCGCACGATGCGCAGTTCACCGCTGTGCAGTGTCTGGAAGGCTTGGCTGGTGGAGAGCGCCAGGCGTGGGTCGTTGGCCAGGGTGCTGGCGAAGCCCAATTGACTGTTGACCGGCGCTTCTTCAAATACCGCACTCACTTCCCGCGCCAGCCACTGTGGGTCGAGGTACAGCATGTGGTAGGTGAAGCCGTCCGCCGTGGGCGCGTCGCCGTCATGCACTTCGCCAGGCTCCACCAAAAAAACCTGGCCGGGCACGCTGTTGTGGCGGGCACGGCGGCAGTTGAATTGCTGCACGCCTTGTTCGGTGACGCCGATCAGGTAGCTGTCATGCCAATGGGGGTCATAGGCATGGCCTTCAAAATGCGCGCGCAGGGTCTCGATGCCAGTGTCGGCGTCCTGGGACAGGTCGATCCAATTGTGCGCGGCCATACATCACCGTTGAGGAATAAGTGAGGCTATTGGCGCCCATCCGCTAATGAGCGTCTAGAAGGTTTGTGCAAGGCTAGCCGAACAGGCCGGCGGCGATATTGATCGAGAACCCCAGTATCGCGGTGTTGAACAGAAACCCGATCAACGACTGCGCCAGTACAACCTTGCGCAGGCCACGGGTGGCGACGCCCACATCCGAGGTCTGCACGGCCACGCCGATGGTGAAGGAGAAGTACAGGAAGTCCCAGTAGTTGGGCGTGAGCAACCCTTCGGCGAAACGCAGCGCCGGTTCCTTGCCTGTCCAGGTGTAATAGAGCCGGGCGTAATGCACGCTGAAAATCACCCCGATCAGCAGCCATGAGCCGATGACCGTCAGCCCGGTGAAACCGTAGTGCAACAGGCGTTGCCCGGTGGCCAACTCCTTGCTGCCCACCAATTCGAAAGTAATGGTCGCCAGGCTCGCGATGGCGGCGATGCACACCATGAACAGCACCAGCCCGGCGTTTTCGTCCTCGACTTCGGCGATGCGTTTGACGTCTTCGGCCTTGGCGCGGCTGGTCAGCCACAGCATCAGCACCAGGTAGGTCCAGACCCCAGCGTTCCAGCCGATCAGGATTTTGCTGATGAGTGTTTCGGCGGGCATCAGGATGCCTGCGGCAAGACCCAGTACGGCGGCGGCGGAGAGGCGAGGGTGGGTACGGGCGAGGAAGGGCATGGCAGCTCACAGATGGTTACCTGTGAGCACCTTAGCGCATTTTTTGTAGCGAGCGGGTGGCTCGCTACAACCCGCCGGCTGTCCGCATCAGCGCTTTTTGCGCACCAGCTTCATCACCACCACAAAGAACACCGGCACAAACACCACCGCCAACGTCGCGGTAATCATCCCGCCAATCACGCCCGTACCAATCGCCTGCTGGCTTGCCGAACTGGCCCCGGTGGCAATCGCCAATGGCACCACGCCGAGAATAAACGCCAGCGAGGTCATGATGATCGGCCGCAGGCGCAAGCGCGCAGCCTTCAACGTGGCTTCGATCAGGTCTTCTCCCTGGTCATACAGGTCCTTGGCGAACTCGATGATCAAAATCGCGTTCTTCGCCGACAGGCCGATGATGGTGATCAAGCCGACCTTGAAAAACACATCGTTGGGCATGCCGCGCAAGGTCACGGCCAATACCGCGCCGAGCACGCCCAGTGGCACAACCAGCAACACCGAGGTCGGGATCGACCAGCTTTCATACAGCGCGGCCAGGCACAGGAACACGATCAGCAGCGACAGGCCCAGCAGGATCGGTGCCTGTGCGCCGGACAAGCGTTCCTGCAACGACAGCCCGGTCCATTCCTGACCCAGGCCCGCTGGCAGTTGGCTGACCAGGCGCTGGATTTCCTCCATCGCCTCGCCGGTGCTGTGCCCGGGGGCCGCCTCGCCGGAAATGGCGATGGCAGGGTAGCCGTTATACCGCGTCAGTTGCGCCGGGCCTTGGGTCCATTTGGCTTCGACAAATGCCGACAGCGGCACCATTTCCCCGGCGTTATTACGCACGTTGATTTTCATCAGGTCCGCCACCTGGCTGCGCTGGTCGCGTTCGGCTTGCACCACCACGCGCTGCATGCGGCCCTGGTTGGGGAAGTCGTTGACGTAGGCCGAGCCAATCGCCGACGACAGCACATTACCCACATCCGCAAACGACACGCCCAAGGCGTTGGCTTGCTTACGGTCCACTTCCAGCTGCACTTGCGGCGCTTCGGCCAGGGCGCTTTCGCGCACGTTGGCCAGGATCGGGCTTTTCTCGGCTGCCGCCAGCAACTCGGTGCGCGCTGCCATCAACGCGGCATGGCCGACGCCACCGCGGTCCTGCAGGCGGAACTCGAAACCGCTGGACGTGCCCAGGCCGTCTACTGGTGGTGGCAGCACTGAGTACGCAATCGCGTCTTTCAATTCGCTGAACGCCATATTGGCGCGCTCAGCAATCGATGCGGCCGAATCCTCGCTGCTGCGCTCGGACCAATCCTTCAAGGTGGTAAACGCCAACGCGGCGTTCTGCCCCGAACCGGAGAAGCTGAAGCCCATGATCATGGTGGTGTCACCCACCCCAGGCTCCTCGGCGTTGTGCGCTTCGATCTGCTCGGCGACCTGCACCGTGCGGTTTTTGCTCGCGCCCGGCGGCAGCTGAATATCGGTGATGGTGTAGCCCTGGTCTTCCACCGGCAGGAACGAGGCGGGCAGGCGCATGAACATCAGGCCCAGGCCCACCAGCAGCACCAGGTAGATCAGCAGGTAGCGGCCGCTACGCTTGAGGGCATAGGCCACCCAGCCTTCATAGCGGTCGGTGAGTTGCTCGAAGCGTTTGTTGAACCAGCCGAAGAAACCGCCCTTGGCATGGTGCTCGCCCTTGGCTATCGGCTTGAGCAGGGTGGCGCACAAGGCCGGGGTCAAGGTCAGGGCGAGGAATGCCGAGAACAGGATCGAAGTGGCCATCGACAGCGAGAACTGCTGGTAAATCACCCCCACTGAGCCCGCCATGAACGCCATCGGCAGGAACACCGCCACCAGCACCAGGGTAATGCCGACGATGGCGCCGGTGATTTGGCCCATGGCTTTCTTCGTCGCGTCCTTGGGCGAGAGGCCCTCGGTGACCATGATCCGTTCGACGTTCTCCACCACCACAATCGCATCGTCCACCAAAATGCCGATGGCCAGCACCATGCCGAACATGGTCAGCACGTTGATCGAGAAACCCAGCAACAGCATCGTGGCAAAGGTGCCCATCAGCGCAATCGGTACCACCAGGGTGGGGATCAGCGTGTAGCGCACGTTCTGCAGGAACAGGAACATCACCGCAAACACCAGCGCCATGGCCTCCAGCAAGGTGTAGACCACCTTGGTGATCGAGACTTTGACGAAGGGCGAGGTGTCGTACGGAATCTTGTATTCCACATTGGCCGGGAAGTAGCGTGACAGCTCATCCATCTTTGCCCGCACCAGGGTCGCGGTGTTCAGCGCGTTGGCACCGGGCGCCAGTTGCACGCTGACGGCGGTGGATGGCTTGCCGTTCAGGCGCGTGGAGAACTGGTATTCCTGGCTGCCGATTTCTACCCGCGCCACGTCGCCGACGCGAACGGTGGAACCGTCCGGATTGGCCTTGAGCACGATGTCGGCGAACTCCGCCGGGGTGGAAAGCTGGCCCTTGACCAGGATAGCCGCCGTGATTTCCTGGGTCTTGGTGCCCGGCAAATCACCAATACTGCCAGCGGAAACCTGGGCGTTCTGCGCGCTGATCGCGTTGTTGACGTCGGCCGGGGTCAGGTTGAAACCGATCAGCTTCTGCGGGTCGATCCAGATGCGCATGGCCCGTTCGGCGCCGTACAACTGCGCCTTGCCCACGCCGTCCAGGCGCTTGAGTTCGTTCATTACGTTGCGCGCGAGGTAATCGCTGAGCGCTACGTCATCGAGCTTGCCGTCACTGGAGGTCAGGGTCACCAGCAGCAGGAAACCCGCGGAGACTTTTTCTACCTGCAAGCCTTGCTGGGTCACCGCCTGGGGCAGGCGTGGCTCCACGGCCTTGAGCCTGTTCTGCACATCGACCTGGGCCATTTCCGGGTCGGTGCCGGGTTGGAAGGTGGCAGTGATGGTGGCCGAACCCAGGCTGCTCTGGGATTCGAAGTACAGCAAGTGATCGGCGCCGTTAAGCTCCTGCTCGATCAGGCTGACCACGCTTTCATCCAGGGTCTGGGCCGAGGCGCCGGGGTACACCGCGTAGATCTCGACTTTCGGCGGCGCCACGTTGGGGTACTGGGCCACCGGCAACTGCGGGATGGCCAGTAAACCGGCCAGGAGGATAAACAGGGCAACCACCCACGCGAAGATCGGGCGGTCAATAAAGAACTGCGGCATGGTCGAATAATCCTTATTGGCCGGAAGCCTGAGCGAGTGGCGTCGGGCTGTCGTCTACCTGGACTTTTTCACCGGGGCGCGCGTGTTGCAGGCCTTCGACGACGATGCGATCACCGGGCTTGAGGCCGCTGCTAACGATCCAGCGATCGTCGATCACCGCACCCAATTGCACCGGTTGCTGGCTGACGGTCTGCTCGGCATCCACCAGCAGCACCATCGGGATACCGGCACTGTCACGGCTGATAGCGCGTTGCGGCACGCTGATGCCTTGTTTGTCGACCGCTTGCTCCAGGCGCACTCGCACGAAGCTGCCGGGCAACAGGTCGAGGTCCGGGTTGGGGAACTCGCTGCGCAGAATGATCTGCCCGGTGCCGGGGTCGACGCTGATGTCGGCGAAGAGCAATTTGCCCGGCAGCGGATACAGGCTGCCGTCGTCCTGGATCAGCGTGGCCTTGGCCTGGTCCTGACCGACCTGCTTCAAGCTGCCGGCGCGGAAGGCGCGGCGCAGGTCGTTCAGTTCGCGGGTGGATTGAGTGAGGTCAGCGTGAATCGGGTCCAGTTGCTGGATGATCGCCAGGGGCGTGGCCTCGTTCTGGCCGACCAGTGCGCCTTCGGTCACCAGCGCCCGGCCGATACGCCCGGAAATTGGGGCCGTCACAGTGGCATATCCCAGGTTCAACTTGGCGCGTTCGACGGCGGCTTTATTGGCGGCGACTTCGGCGTTGGTCTGGCGCAGGTTGGCGCGGGCGTTGTCGTAGTCCTGGCCGCTGATGGCGTTGCCTTCCACCAATTGGCTGTAGCGCTGCTCTTGCAGGCGTGCCTGGAACGCGTTGGCTTGGGCCTTGCTCAGGTTGGCCTGGGCGCTGTCGAGATCGGCCTTGAACGGGGCCGGGTCGATACGAAACAGCACGTCGCCCTGTTTGACGTCGTGGCCTTCCTTGAATACCCGCTGCATCACCACGCCGGCCACCCGCGCGCGCACTTCGGCAACACGCGGCGCGGCGATGCGTCCGCTCAGCTCGCTGGTGATGGACAGAGGCTTGGCCTCAAGGGTTTCGATGCGCACTTTGGCCAGGGGCATTTCCGGCGCTTCGGCGGCTGATTTGTCACAAGCACTCAGGGCCAGCGTCAGGGCCAACAGGCAAAACGGCGCAAACAGATTCTTCGACATGCTCTTATCCCAATAGTGACTGGCGCATCCTAAGTTCACCTGCGCCGCGGTGCTGTGAAGCTGTGTAGGTGGTCTGTGAAGAAATGTAAGGTGCGGCGCGCGGGGCGCCGAGGGCGTATATCCTTGCACAACCTTGCAAAAACTGACGATCCAATGTGGGAGGGGGCTTGCCCCCGGTGGCGGTGAATCAGTCAACGACTCTGCATCTGAAGCACCGCCAACGGAGGCAAGCCTCCTCCCACATTGGATTTGTGTACGACCTATCACTGTATTTTTTGGAAACACCTTCATGCCCAACATCCTCCTGGTGGAAGACGACGCCGCACTCTCGGAGCTGATTGCCAGCTACCTGGAGCGCAATGGCTATCACGTCAGTGTGCTCAGCCGTGGCGACCACGTACGGGAGCGCGCACGCCTCAATCCGCCGGACTTGGTGATCCTCGACCTCATGCTGCCGGGGCTCGACGGCCTGCAAGTGTGCCGCCTGCTGCGCGCCGATTCGGCAGGGCTGCCGATCCTGATGCTCACCGCTCGCGACGACAGCCACGACCAGGTGTTGGGTCTGGAAATGGGCGCCGACGACTATGTGACCAAACCCTGCGAGCCGCGCGTGCTATTGGCCCGCGTGCGCACCTTGCTGCGGCGCAGCAGTTTGTCGGAGCCCCAGGTGGCCAACGATCAGATCCACATGGGCAACCTGTGCATCGACCTGTCGGAGCGCACCGTGGTGTGGCGTGAGCAGCCGGTGGAGCTGTCCAGCGGCGAATACAACCTGCTGGTGGTGTTGGCGCGGCATGCCGGTGAAGTGCTCAGCCGCGACCAGATCCTGCAACGCCTGCGCGGGATCGAGTTCAACGGCACCGATCGCTCGGTAGACGTGGCCATCTCCAAGCTGCGCCGCAAGTTCGACGACCATGCCGGCGAGGCGCGCAAGATCAAGACCGTGTGGGGCAAGGGCTACCTGTTCAGCCGTTCCGAGTGGGAATGCTGAGCCATGTTTCGTGTACTGCTGCGCCTCTACCTGATCACCATCGTCACCTACAGTGCGGCGATTTACCTGATTCCCAAACTGGTCATTCAGCTGTTCGAACACCGTTACCTGGATTACAACATTGAGCAGTCCCGTGGCCAGCAAACCCTCATCGTCAAGCAATACCTGCGGGCGCCGGTGGAGCGTTGGTCCCAGGTCACCGAGCAACTGGGCCGCGACTTTGCGCCGCTCAAAGTGCAACTGCTGCTACGTCAGGATGCCAGCTATACCCCGCAAGAAGCCAAGCTGCTGGAGCAGGGCAAGCCGGTGATTCGCCTGGGAGAATGGGGTTGGATGGAAGAGATCAGCTCGCCGCTCAACCAGCAGTTCGTGGTCAAGCTGACCATCCCGCCAGACCCGCTGGACATGAACCTGCTGTACTGGTCGATGAATGTGCTGATCGGCGCGGCGTTGCTCGCCTGCCTGCTGTTCTGGCTGCGCCCGCACTGGCGTGATCTGGAACGCCTGAAAAGCACCGCCGCTCAACTCGGCAAGGGCAACCTGGCCGAGCGCACCCGTATTCCGCCCAGCTCCAACATCGGCAGCCTGGCGGCGGTGTTCGACACCATGGCCGACGACATCGAACACCTGCTCAACCAACAGCGAGACCTGCTCAACGCCGTCTCCCATGAACTGCGCACGCCGTTGACGCGCCTGGATTTCGGCCTGGCCCTTGCGCTGTCCGAAGACTTGCCCGAGGCCAGTCGCGAACGTCTGCACGGCCTGGTGGCGCATATTCGTGAGCTGGATGAATTGGTGCTGGAGTTGCTCTCCTACAGCCGCCTGCAAAACCCGGCGCAATTGCCGGAGCGGGTCGAGGTGGTGCTCGATGAGTTTATCGACAGCGTACTGGGCAGCGTCGACGACGAGCTGGAAAACCCCGAGATCGTCATCGACGTGGTGCTTGATTGCGCTGTAGAACGCTTCAGCCTCGACCCGCGCCTCACCGCCCGTGCCTTGCAGAACCTGCTGCGCAACGCCACGCGTTACTGCGACAAGCGCATCCAGGTGGGGGTCAAGGTGTGTCCAAAGGGCTGTGAAATCTGGGTAGATGACGATGGTATCGGCATACCGCTGGACCAGCGTGAACGTATCTTCGAACCGTTCTATCGCCTCGACCGCAGCCGCGACCGCAGCACCGGCGGCTTCGGCCTGGGTCTTGCGATCAGCCGCCGCGCCCTGGAAGCCCAGGGCGGGACGTTGACCGCCCAGGCGTCGCCGTTGGGTGGTGCGCGGTTTCGCGTGTGGCTGCCCAGCCTCGGTTGATCAGGGTTGATCAGAGCACCTTGACCGCGCGGCCGATGGCCTGGATCGGCCCGGTGGGTTTGCCGGTCGGCGAGCCGCTCGGGTCTTCCAGGGTCAGTTCGAACAATTGGTTAGGCGACAGCGGCGGCAGCCTGTCCAGCGGCAGCGACAGGGTTTGCCCCGGCTTGACCAGCCCCAGGGACACGGGGGCTTGCCAGCCATCACCCTTGGTCCAGAACTGCAGCGCCTTGTCCGCTGGGACTTCCATCACGCCCAACGGGATCAACTGAATCTGCTGATTGTTGCTGGCCTGGATCACCCAGCCGGGCGCCTGGCTTTGGGGGGCCACCAGCACCACCACAAAGGTGGGGTCCGCGATAGGCGGGCGGGTCAGTAATAACGTCCCCAGCACCACGCTCGCCGCCAGCCCGGGACCGGCCAGGCCGCGCCACAAGGCCAGCAGGTTCCACCACGGTACGTGGGCGTCCGGGTTTGCGGTGTTACGTTCGATGCGCCGCCATAACTGTGCCGAGGGCAGCACCGGTTCGGCCAACGCGGTCAGGGGCAGCAGGCGCTGCTCCCAGGCATCCACCGCCGCGCGTAACTCGGCATCGTGGGGCAGGCGTTGTTCCACGTCGGCCCGTTGTTCGGCGGGCAGGGTGCCCAGCACGTATTCGCTGGCCAGTTCGTCCAAGGGGTTGTTCATGCCATGCACTCCCGCAGCGCGGCGAGGCTACGTTTGATCCAGGCTTTGACGGTCCCCAGGGGGGTGTCCAACCTCGAAGCGATTTCGCTATGGGAATAGCCGTCGACATACGCATGCAGGATGCACGTGCGGCGGGCCGGATCGAGCTGCTCCAGGCAGGTGTGGATCTGCCCGGAACGCGCGGAAAACTCAAAGGTGTCGGTGGGTGCGGTGACGTGCTCGTGTTCGTCGTCCAGCGGCACCTCACGGTACTGGTTGCGCACCACGTTGAGCGCCAAGTGTCGGGTCACGCTGAACACCCAACCCCGCGCCGAACCACGGCTGGGGTCGAAACTGCCGGCGCCGCGCCAGATCTTGATAAACGCGTCATGCACGATATCTTCGGCCAGCGCCCGGTCACGCACGATACGCAGGGCTACGCCGAGCAAATGGCTGCTGTCCTGCTCATACAGTCGGCGCAAGGCGCGTTGGTCGCCACGGGCACAGGCCAGCAGACAGGCTTCGTAATCAAACACGCACATCCCTCAAATGGCTGAACCCCTGTGGCGAGCTTGCTCGCCACAGGCAGCGTAGCGCAGTTTGATCAGTTGGCCGCCCAGAAGATGTAGTCGGCCTGGTACTTCACCACTTCCTGTTTGCCCTTGTTGGCGACCGTGCATTCAGTGCTCGGCGCTACACCGCCTTTAAGGGCGACCCGTTGGATGTAACTCACGCCACTCATCGCGCCCTTGCCTTCGGCCGGGTTGGCCTTGACCAGTTGATATGGCAAGTTGCCCGGGCTCGATGGCGCCACGGCCAGCTGGGTGCCGGTGATTTTCGAACCGTCCTTGGCCTGCCAAGTGGCGGGTGGGCCGAAGTAGGTGCCGACTTGCTTGCCGCTGCGATCATTGAGCACCGCCTTGGGGCCGACGAAAGTCCATTCGGTCTGGCCAGCGGCGTTGGCTTTGTCGCGGCACTCGTAGGTGATTTCGCCGACACCGGTGGTTTCCATCGCCACTTTGTGGCCGTCCGGCACTTTAATGCTGTCCGGCAAACCGGCCTGGGCAAAGGCGGCGGGGCTGGCAACGAGCAAACCGGTGAGGCAGAGCAGGGCTTTAGCGTTCATGGGTGTTTCTCCATTAGATGAAACAGCAGGGTTGCTGCAAGGACTACCCATGGGCACGCCAACTGGATGCAGTGATCAGCAAAAAAAATTGCATTAAGCGAAAAAGATCTAAAGTCAGATCATATTGGTATAAGTCGTTATAAGAAAAATCGCTATCCTGCCGCCAGAAATTTATAAGGCCGCGGGTAGCTGTAATGGAAGTGGGTAACTTTGGTTTCGTAATTGCCGGCCTGATCGTAGGTTTTATCGTGGGCATGACCGGTGTCGGCGGGGGCTCGTTGATGACCCCGATCCTGTTGTGGTTCGGCATCAACCCGGCCACGGCTGTGGGCACTGACCTGTTGTACGCGGCCATCACCAAGTCCGGTGGCGTGCTGGTACACAGCAAGAACAAGAACATCGATTGGACCATCACCGGCTGGCTGACCCTGGGCAGTGTGCCTGCGGTGCTGCTGACCCTGTGGTTTCTCGCCACCTTGCATACCGATCCTACGGCGATGAACGCGGTCATCAAGCAAGCCCTCGGTGTCGTGTTGCTGTTGACGGCCCTGGCGATCCTGTTCAAGCAACGCCTGCTGGCCTTCGCCCAGCGTCACGCGGGCGACAGCTACCACATGAACCCGCGCAACCTGAACGGCTTGACCGTTGTCACCGGCGCCATCCTCGGCACCATGGTCGCCCTGACTTCAATCGGCGCCGGCGCCCTGGGCACGGTCGCGTTGTTTATCCTCTATCCGTTCCTCGCCACGCGCCGCCTGGTCGGCACCGAGATTGCTCACGCCGTGCCCCTGACCCTGGTGGCAGGCCTAGGCCATGCTGGCATGGGCAATATGGACTGGCACCTGCTGGGCTTTCTGCTGATGGGTTCGTTGCCGGGCATTTACTTCGGCAGCCACATGACCGGCAAGATCCCGGACGGCGTGCTTCGCCCGTGCCTGGCGATCATGTTGATGGCGGTTGGTTACAAACTGGCCTTCTGAGGCGTGCGCAATATCCAATGTGGGAGGGGGCTTGCCCCCGATAGCGGTGGGTCAGTTTTTGAATACAGTGACTGACCCACTGCCATCGGGGGCAAGCCCCCTCCCACAGTTTTGACCCCGCTCAGCCTCAGGCTTTCGCCGGGCCATTGCCGATCTGCCACACAAACGGCGGCTCGGTGCCATTGATCACCCAGTCCCCCACGATCCGCGCCTTGTAGATCACCGGGTTGTGGGACGACACAGTCCGCGCATTGCGCCAATGCCGATCAAGGGCTTTCCCCTGGCGCACATCCGACGCCCCCAGTGCGTTGAACAACTCGCTGGTAGCCCGCTGGATCAACTCCGACACCACCACCTGCGCCGTGGCCGATTCAATTTCGGCGGCGACGTTGGCTTCGCGCTCCACGGCGTCATCCCCGCCAAACCGCGCCACGTAAGCCCGTTGCGCTGGCAATGTCGCCCTTAACGCGCTGGCTTCAGCGGCATACACCAGTGCTGCGACTTCGCCCACCACCTGTTGAATCTGTGCATCCTGGCTCACATGCTGGGCATTGCCGTGGCTGTAGATGCGCTTGCGGCTGCGCACCTGGTGGGCCACATCGCGCAACGCCGCACGGCCGATACCGGCGAGGCTGGCCAGCAGGACAAGTTGGTAGAACGCGGTCTGGTATTTGAAACGGGTGGCAAAGTCGATGACGTTATCCGCCTCGACTTCAGCATCGGTAAAGCGCGAGGTGCCGCTGCCGGTGGTGCGCTGGCCAAAGCCGTCCCAATCGTCGCTGTGCACCACGCCAGGCTGGCGTGCACGGGTCGCAGCGATCACATCGCCGCCGGTATCGCTGCGTTGGGCGTACACGTCGATCCAATCAGAGAAAATGCTGCCGGTGCTGTAGAACTTTTCACCGTTGAGCTTCCACTTATCGCCGTCGGGGCTGACCTGGGTGACCACATCACCGATGGCCACGTTGCCGATTTCAGTCCAGGCGCAGCCGACGATATCGCCGTCGACAAACCGCTTGAACCACAGGTCCCGGCCGGCACTCGGCGGCGCGTTCAGGCGGTCCTCGGCAAAGGCGAAATGCCCGCGCAGCGCCTGGGGTACGTTGGAGTCGGCTTCGGCCAGTTCGATCAGCAGTTCGAACAGTTGCGGCAGCGAAGCACCGCCACCGCCATATTCCACCGGTACGCGCACCGCGCCGAAACCGGCCTCCTTGAGCCATTGGATCGGCTCATGGGGCAGGGTACGGCTGAGTTCGCGCTGCACCGCACCGTCGGCGATGCGCTGGAAGATCGGCCGGAAGCGCGCGGCCAAGGTGGGGTAATCGACGCCGATGGACAGCGGGTTAATGACGTGATGTTCGGTCATGGGCAAGGCTCCGGGGCAGTGGTCAATGCAAGGGGGATTGCACAGTCCGTGCCGGGTTCGTGGCCCAATGTTTACGGGGGATTTGCGTTGATTACTGTTGCTCCAGCAACAGCATTCCGACAAACCGGCGTGATCCATGACATGTGCCTGCACGCCCGCCGAGGGCGTTTTTTTGGGCGCAACGCCCATGGCATGGGCCTTTGCCACTGACTGGCACGCTTGCTGCTCAAGCCTCGATACATCCCTTTTGCACGAGGTACCGTTCGATGAGTCAGCAAGCCGTGAAATTTGCCTATTGGGTGCCCAACGTCAGCGGTGGGCTGGTGGTCAGTAAGATCGAACAACGCACCCACTGGGGCATCGACTACAACCGTAAACTGGCGCAATTGGCCGAAGAAGCCGGCTTCGAATACGGCCTGACCCAGATCCGCTTCACCGCTGGCTACGGCGCCGAGAACCAGCATGAATCCGTGGCGTTCAGCCATGCGCTGCTGGCGGCGACCACCAAGCTCAAGGTCATCGCCGCGATCCTGCCCGGCCCTTGGCAGCCGGCGCTGGCGGCCAAGCAACTGGCGACCATCGACCAACTCACCAACGGCCGCATTGCGGTGAACATCGTCAGTGGCTGGTTCAAGGGCGAGTTCCAGGCCATCGGCGAACACTGGCTGGAACACGACGAGCGCTATCGCCGTTCCGAGGAATTTATCCGTGCCCTCAAAGGCATCTGGACCCAGGACGACTTTACCTTCAAGGGCGACTTCTACCGTTTCAACAACTACACCCTCAAACCCAAGCCGCTGGGCCAGCCGGAAGTGTTCCAGGGCGGCAGTTCACGGGCCGCGCGGGACATGGCGGCGCGGGTGTCGGATTGGTATTTCACCAACGGCAACACCCCGGAAGGCATCAAGGCCCAGGTCGATGACATTCGCACCAAGGCTGCCGCAAATAACCACTCGGTCAAAGTCGGCGTGAATGCATTCATCATCGCCCGCGACACCGAGGAAGAAGCCCGCGCCGTGCTCGCAGAGATCATCGACAAGGCCGACCCGGAAGCCGTGAATGCCTTTGGCGACGCGGCCAAGCAAGCAGGCAAGGCGTCACCCGAAGGCGAGGGCAACTGGGCCAAGTCCAGCTTTGAAGACCTGGTGCAGTACAACGATGGCTTCAAGACCAACCTGATCGGCACTCCGCAGCAGATCGCCGAGCGCATCGTTGCACTCAAGGCCGTAGGCGTGGACCTGGTGCTGGCGGGCTTCCTGCACTTCCAGGAAGAAGTGGAGTACTTCGGCAAACGCGTACTGCCGCTGGTGCGTGAGCTGGAAGCCAAGGCCGGGATCAAGCAGGTGGCCTGACCAAGGTTTTTTCCAGGCGCAGGGCCGGGGTGTGGTCTGCGTAGTAGTCGTTGACCTGGGCGAAGCGCCGGTAGCCATTGCGCTCATACAGCGCAAGGGCGCCGGGGTTGTCGGTGCGCACCTCCAGGCGCAGGTGCGCGCACCCGTGCGTCACCCCGCAGGCCTCGACATGGCTGAGCAACTGCCTGCCCAGCCCGAGGCCGCGTGCGTGGGCGGCAATGGCGATGGAATACAAGCGCGCGAACGCGCTGCCACGACGAAACAGCACTAGCGCATAACCGAGCAACTGCCCGTCCTGTTCCGCTACCAGCAACTGGCCGTGGGCGCGGCTGATCATCCAGTGAAAACTGCGCGATGAGAGCCGGTCACTGGTGAAACACTGTTGTTCCAATGCGACCAATGCCGGTACATCACCGGGTAATGCAACGCGAGAGAAAAGAGCCATATAACCGCCGTAAAAGTTGCGTAACGAAACGGGACTTCCCTAAAAGATCGTGCTTAATAGAAAAGGTCGAGTTCTCTAAAGCGGATCAAATATTATGTCGGCGGTACAAGGTCATTGGCGTGAAGTATCCGAGCAAATTGTCGCGGCGACAATAACTTCGAAGGGCTTTTTTTCTGCGTCGCCTCGAAGTAACAGTCAAGTGGTGATTATTGTTGAGCGCAAGGAAGATTGGGCCTCCTACTTTCCCAGCGAAGACATCGTCACCGCCCAGGAATACCTTGAGCAAACACGGCAAAACGAGACTGGCAAGCGTGTGCAGGTGATCAACCTGTGCCGCAGCTACAAGTACCTGGGGCACGGCTACTACTGCTCGTTGCTGGCCGAAGCGCGCGGACACAAGGTGATTCCTTCGGTGCGCACCATCAGTGAGTTGACTAAGAAGTCGCTGTACGGCCTGGCGCTGGATGACCTGGATAAAACCCTTGATAAAGCCTTGAGTCATCACCTCTACAGTAATACCGAAGGGTTTACCCTGACACTTTACTTCGGCAGGACCAATATAGAACCGTTGCAGGAATTGGCCCGCCAGTTGTTTGAAACATTCCCGTGTCCGATCCTCTTGGTTGAATTCAGAAAGAATAACGGTTGGCATATCGAAGGGGTGAAATCCGGCGTATTGCACAAATTGCGCGACGATCAGGAAGATCAGTTCGCCCATGCCCTTGATAACTTCAGCCGCAAGATCTGGCGCCAACCCCGTTCGCGGCGCCTGGCCCGTTACGACCTGGCAATCCTGCACGATCCACAGGAGCAGCTGCCACCCTCCAACGCCCGTGCCCTGGAGAACTTCATCCGCGTGGGCAAGGGCCTGGGCATCGATGTGGAGCTGATCGAGCGCAAGGACTACGCGCGGCTGGCCGAATACGACGCCTTGCTGATCCGCGAGACCACCAGCGTTGACAACCATACCTACCGCTTTGCCAAAAAAGCCGAAAGCGAAGGCCTGGTGGTGATGGACGACCCCGCGTCGATCCTGCGCTGCACCAACAAGGTCTACCTCACCGACCTGCTCAACAGCCATCAGTTGGGCATGCCCGCCACCGAGATTCTCTACAAGGAGCGACCGGAAGATTTCGAACGGGTCGGCGAGCGCCTTGGGTTTCCGCTGGTGTTGAAGATTCCCGACGGGTGTTTCTCCCGAGGCGTGATCAAGGTCGAAAGCCAGGAAGCCTTGCTCAAGGCCACCGCCGAGTTATTCGAGCATTCGGTGCTGCTGCTGGCCCAGGAATTCTTCTACACCGAGTACGACTGGCGCATCGGCGTACTCAACCGCAAACCGATCTTCGCTTGCCAGTACTTCATGTCCAAGGGCCACTGGCAGATCTATAACCACAAGGCCATCGGCCAGGCCATCAACGGGGAATGCCGCACCCTGGCCGTCCATGAAGCGCCCAAGGCGGTGGTGGAACTGGCGGTGAAGACCGCCAACCTGATCGGCGATGGCCTTTACGGTGTGGACCTCAAGCAGTCCGGCGACAAGGTGGTGGTGATCGAGGTCAACGACAACCCGAACCTGGATGCTGGAATCGAAGATGCCTACTTGCAGGACGACCTGTACAGCCTGGTGCTGGAAGAGTTTGTGCGGCGCCTGGAGCTGAAACGCCAGGGTCAGGTGTGGTGACGCGCGATGATCCAGCGCTTTGAACTGAACGGTGGAAAGTTACGTCCGGGGCACAGCGACGCGGCCCCGATCCTGTTGTTCAACAACCCCGACCTGGCCGAGCGCGAGTGGCTGCGTGATCACCACAAGCTCGACGAGCACGCGTTGGCGTCGGCGCTCGACCCGGATGAAGTCTCACGCATCGAGTTTCATCCCGACAACCTGTTCCTGATCTGGAAGCGCCCGGAGAACTATTCCGGTGGCGGCAACCTGGTGTTCGAAGTGGCGTCGTGCGGCCTGCTGTTTTCACCCGGCCGCCTGCTGGTGATCGCCACTGATGAGACCCCACTGAGTGGCCTGGGCCAGCGCCGGCCGTTGCACACGCCGCTGGACGTATTGCTCGACCTGTTGCTCAACAACATCCACCACTACCTGGGCCACCTCAAGGTGATCAAGCTGGTTGCACGGGAGTTGCAGCAGCAGTTCAACGCGTCCATGAGCAACCATCACTTGATGCAGATGTTCAGCCTCAGCGAAAGCCTGATCTATTACATCAACGCGCTGCACAGCAACGGCGCCGTGCTGTCGCGGCTGCGTAACCATGGGGAAAAAGAGCACTTCAGTGCTGAAATTCTCGGCCTTATCGATGACCTGATCATCGAGAACCACCAGTGCTACAAACAGGCGGAGATCTATTCCAACGTGTTTTCCGGGCTGATCGATGCGCGCGGCAACCTGATGAACAACAGCATGAACAACCTGTTGCGCAAGCTGACGCTGATCAACGTGGTGTTCTTGCCGCTCAACCTGATCGCCAGCATTGGCGGTATGTCGGAGTTCAGCATGATGACCGCGGGTACGCCGTGGTGGGTGTCGTACCCATTGTTCCTGGCAGCGATGGGGTTGGGCGCCGGCTTGATGGTACTGGCGCTCAAACGGATGGCGGGCGCGACGATGTAAGGGGGCGAGGGAGTACTTCTTCGACAAGCCCGCTCGCCACAGGTTATTCGCCTGGCTGTGTTTGCAAGGTCAGCACTTCAAAGCCATCCGCCGTCACCGCCACCGTATGCTCCCACTGCGCCGACAGGCTGTTGTCCACCACCGTCCAGCCATCTTTCAGGCTGCGCACCTTGGAACTGCCCTGGTTGAGCATCGGTTCGATGGTAAACACCATGCCTTCGCGCAGTTCCAGCCCGGTGCCGGGTCGGCCGAAGTGCAGGATTTGCGGCTCTTCATGCATCTGCTTGCCGATACCGTGGCCGCAGTATTCGCGCACCACGCTATAGCCATTGGCCTGTGCATGGCTCTGGATCGCATGGCCGATATCACCCAGGCGTGCGCCGGGCTTGACCTGGCGGATCCCGGCCCACATCGCCTCAAAGGTCATTTCCACCAGGCGCCGCGCCTTGGGGGCGACGTTGCCAATCATGTACATCTTGCTGGAGTCGGCGATAAAGCCACCTTTTTCCAGGGTGACGTCGATGTTGATGATGTCGCCGTCCTTGAGGATCTCCTTGGGGCTGGGCATCCCATGGCACACCACTTCGTTGATTGAGGTGTTGATGGAGAAGGGGTAGTCGTATTGCCCGAGGCTGGCGGGGCGGGCTTTAAGGTCGTTACGAATGAAGGCTTCGACGGCGGCGTCCAGCTCCAAGGTGGAACGGCCGGCGGCGACAAACCCGTCGAGCATGTCGAACACTTGAGCCAGCAGGCGCCCGGATTCGCGCATCACAGCCAGTTGAGCGGCAGTCTTGATCATCAGCTGCGCCCCCGGATCAGGTCGGGCTTGTCCAGCAACAGTTTGTTGATCAGCTCGTTGTACGGCAGGTTGGGGTTGAGTTCGGCGAGCAGGCCGATCTTGATCCAGAACTCGGCCTGGGCGTTGATGGAGCGGTCCATGGCCGCGCTGGCCAGGCGGAGTTGTTCATGCAGTTGGTCGGTGATTTTGACGATGCCCATGGGGTTCACTGTTTAAAAGTTGATATACAAAGCGTATATGTTTCGTATATCTATCGTAAACCCCCAAACGCTAAATGGCGCTTGGCCATTGACTTGCCCGGTGACGCCCGGTTAATTTCGTGACATGACATTTCAAACCTTCCGCAGCCAGCCAAGCATTATTACCGCCATTCCTCATTTGGCGGGATAGCACACGGCTGCACCCAAACCCGCCTTAGAGGCGGGTTTTGTTTTTCCGTCTCCAGGGCCCTTGAAAACCAGGAGACACCCATGAGCACGTGCCCCGTCCCCCACACCGCTGATACGGCATTGCTTGAACACTATGTAAAAAAGATCCTCGCCGCGCCGGTCTATGACCTGGCGTTGCGTACGCCCCTGCAAGCCGCGCCGGCATTGTCGGCGCTGCTGGGTAACCAGGTGCTGCTCAAGCGCGAAGACCTGCAACCGACCTTTTCCTTCAAGATTCGCGGCGCCTACAACAAGCTGGTGCAGCTCACCGCCGAGCAAAAGGCGCGCGGTGTGGTGACCGCATCGGCGGGGAACCATGCGCAAGGCGTGGCACTGGCGGCGAAGGAGTTGGGGATCAAGGCGCGGATCGTCATGCCGTGCAGCACGCCCGAGTTGAAGGTGTTGGGCGTGCGCTCCCGAGGCGCCGAAGCGGTGTTGCACGGGGAGAGTTTCCCGTTTGCCCTGGCCCATGCGCTGCAACTGGCCGAGACATCCGGATGCACGTTCGTTTCGCCCTTCGATGATCCGGACGTGATCGCCGGCCAGGGCACCGTGGCCATGGAAATCCTGCGCCAGCAACAGGGCCCGTTGGACGCCATCTTCGTGCCGGTGGGTGGCGGCGGTCTGATCGCAGGTATCGCGGCCTACGTCAAATACCTGCGGCCTGAGGTGCGCATCGTCGGTGTCGAGCCCGAAGGCTCCAGTTGCCTGCTGGCCGCCCTGCGCGCCGGTGAGCGGGTGGTGTTGCCGAGCGTCGACGGGTTTGCCGACGGTACCGCCGTAGCGCAGATCGGCGCCTACGGTTTTGAAATCTGCCGGGAGTGGGTGGATGAAGTCATCACCGTGAGCAATGACGAACTGTGCAGCGCCATCAAGCTGATCTACGACGACACCCGTTCCATCACCGAACCCTCTGGCGCGTTGGCGGTGGCGGGCATTCGCAAGTACGTGGCGCAACGAGGCGTGCATGGGCAGACACTGGTGGCGGTGAATTCCGGGGCGAATATTAACTTTGATAGTTTGCGACATGTTGCTGAAAGAGTGATGGCATACGCACACGAAGTGCAGGGTTAAACGTTTAATCGTGGCTGTTCGACGATGTTATAAACACTACGGACGGGGACCTGTTTAAGTTATATAAACTTTCGCGTTCCTTATGAGGAATGGTTACAACGCAAGCGTATTTTGCCGAGTAGGCTGGTAGTTGAAACGTCTTCCAAGGTCGGCAAGACGCGGCAGGCAGGCGTCTGCCACACCCATAAGACTCTGTTGGCAGTCTCAAAAAAGGAGAGGTTGGCCATGCTTTCGGAATTAGAGCTTCGCAGCATTATTGAAGGAAGTTTCCTGCCCAAACGGTGCGAATGCACCAAAGCCGAAGATGCTTCGCTGACGATCAAGATCTATGACGATCGCGACCGTGACCGGGTGGATTTGGAGGTCAAAGGCATCAAGACGGACAAACTCGACAGCAGTCGAGCGATTTGCAACCTGATCGCCGGGTTGCGTGAAGATCTGAAAAATACCCCTGCACCCGCCCTGCAAAGAGCGGGAGGTCGAGCCTATTACTAGGCAGACGCCTGAGGGTGAACCACCGAAGACCTGTGGGCTTGGATAAACGCCAGGCCCAATACGGTTTCGGTCGCCACGGCCAGGAAGATCCCCGGCCCGGCGTTGCCATTGAACCACTCACTCAAGCCCAGCACAGCCAGCACCAGGCAACCGATGGCAAAGCCACTGGTCATGGCGCGACGCGTGTCCGAAGGCGGCGCATGGCGGGCCCGGTAAAACATGATGCCGATGGCCAGGAACAGCGCGGCGCTGCGGCGGGCGACCAGGCCTGTGGCGTCTGAAGAATTCACTCCCCACATACCGAGCAGCAGATCGGGGCGTAACCCCCAGACCAGTGCGAGGGCAAAGCACAGCAGGGCGGTTGTGGTGGCGAGGGTACGAAAACTGAACGACATGGCGATTCCTTTCGGCCTTGGGACAAGCCCGCAAGAATACGCCTATCTACGCGGGCTTGCTGTGTGACAGTGCAACGCTCAATTCTGGAAGCTGCACGCGTCGGACAGCTTCCGATAGCCCACATCTTCGACTTTCCCAGCCTTGTCCACGAACTTGATATCGGCGTCGATGACTTTGCAGTCATTGGTCGGCGCTTCGTTCATGGCGATCACATGCTTGATGTTCAACGGCATGCCGTATTGGTAAGGCACGGGTTTCTGGTTGTCGGCCTGGGCCAGGCCCGAGACGGCTGCCAGTGCCAGCGCGCCGCCACACAGTAAAGTACGTAGTTTCATGAAGGTGCTCCGCAAGTGGGTTCGACTTCACTGTCGGCTTGCGGGATTAACCATCGATTAATCGAGGCCTGGCTGACAAAACCTTCATGAAACCGGGTGCTCAGCCCAACTGTTTACGATACGGCAGGTCCGGGCCGGTTTTGGTGCAGGTCATTGCCGCCGCGCGAATCGCGAAGCCCAGCATGGCGTCAATCTGCGCGCGGGTGAGTTGTTGCAGGCCGTCTACCGAATCCAACTGTTGCTCGGTCAGCCAGGCAATCAACGCAGCCTGGAAGGTATCGCCGGCGCCCACGGTGTCGGCCATCACCACCTTGACCGCAGGTTGCGACCAGGTGCCATGTTGGCGGCTGAACACACTGGCGCCGTCGCCGCCACGGGTGAGGAATACCAACTGGCAACGGTGTTGCAACCAGCCTTGCAGCAAGCTTTCCGGCGACTGGTCGGGGTACAGCAGGTGCAGGTCTTCATCGCTGACCTTGATCAGGTCGGCATGTTTGACCAGCTCGGCGACGCGGTCACGCCACAGCTGGATGTCGGGTTGCGGGTTGAGGCGCACGTTGGGGTCGAGGCTGATCAGGCGCTTGCCGCTTTCGCGCTGTACCAGGGCCAGCAGGGTGTCGCCAATCGGTTGCACCACCAGGGAGAACGAGCCGATATGCAGCCCACGCACGTCATCACCGAGTACCGGCAAATGCTCGGCTTGCAGCAGCCGGTCCGCACAGCCCTCACCCCGGAAGTTGTACTGCGGTGAACCATTGGCACCCACGGCGACCATGGACAGGGTGGTCGGCGCGGCGAATTCCACCAGGAACTGTTCGCTGACGCCTTCATCTTTCAGCACCTGCAATAAGCGTCGGCCGAGGAAATCGGTGGACAGGCCGCCGAACAACCCCGCCTCGATGCCCAGGCGGCGTAACCCCACCGCGACGTTGAACGGTGAGCCACCCGCAATCGCCTTGTAGTTGACCTTGGAGGCCTGCCCGCTGGCATCTTCCTCGCTGAAAAAATCGAACAGCGCTTCACCACACACCAGATACATAGTCGTTCGCTCTTAAAGGGTTGCCACGTGCTGTTGATAGCGTTCGTAAGCCAGTTGATAGGCGCTGACATGGGCCGCCACCGGCAAGGTACGGCTGGCCGGGTCGACGCTCACGCATTTGTCGCAGAGGCTGGCCAGGGATTCGCCGGACTGGCTCCACGCAGCCTGGATCGCCGCGCCGAGGGCGGCGGCTTCGCTTTGTTCGGTGCAGATCACTTCGGTGTTCATGATATCGGCGACCATCTGCCGCCACACGGGGCTTTTCGAGCCGCCGCCGATCAGGCGGATACTCTGGCTTTGCAGGCCGGTTTGGCGCAGCAGGTCCAGCCCGTAGCGCAGGCCGAAGGTGGTGCCTTCAACCACGGCGCGGCACAGGTTGGCGCGTGTCAGGTTGGTCATGGTCAGGCCGTGCAGGCTGCCAGTGGCGTGGGGCAGGGCGGGTACGCGTTCGCCGTTGAGGAACGGCAGCATGCTGACGCCGTCGGCGCCAATCGGCGCTTGCTCGACCAGGCTGTTGAAGGCGTTCAGGTCGAGTTCGAACAGCTCGCGTATCACGCCTGTGGCGTTGGTCAGGTTCATCGTGCAGATCAACGGCAACCAGCCGCCGCTGGATGAGCAGAATGTGGCGACCGACGCTTGGGGGCTGACGTTGGGTTGGTCCGAAAACGCATAGACGGTACCCGATGAGCCCAGGCTCATGGTGATCACGCCGGGCGCGATATTACCGGTGCCGATGGCGCCCATCATGTTATCGCCGCCGCCGCTGGCGACGATGGCGTTGGGGTTGATGCCCAGGCGCTCGGCGATGGCAGGCAGGATGCTGCCCACGGTTTGATCGGCTTCGATCAGTTGCGGTAAGGCTTGTTCCAGGCGACCACTGGGGTCGATGTGCTTGAGCAGTGCCACATCCCAGTCACGGCTGCGCACGTTGAAATAGCCGGTGCCGGACGCATCGCCGTATTCTGCGACGGCACGGCCGGTGAGCCAGTAATTGAGGTAGTCGTGGGGCAGCAGGATATGGGCGATTTGCTTGAAGATGTCCGGGTGTTGTTCGCGCGTCCATAGCAGCTTGGACACGGTGTAGCCCGGTGCGATGGCCACGCCCAGCCGTTCGAGTGAACCGCTTTCGCCGCCCAGATGTTGCAGCAGGCGGTCGTTCTCCGGCGCGGTTTCGGTGTCGCACCACAGCTTGGCCGGGCGCAAGACCTGGCCTTGGTCATCCAGCAGCACCAGCCCGTGCTGCTGGCCGGAAACGCCGATACCAAGGATGTCCTGGCCGTCCACGCCAGCCTGTTGCAGGGCGCGGTGGGTGGCTTCGGTAAAGGCGTCCAGCCACTCCTGGGTGTGCTGTTCGCGACGGCCATTGGCGCCGCTGATCAACGTGTGCGCGGCGGCGCCCAGGCCCAGCACCTTGCCGCTGGAGGCGTCGAGGACGATGGCTTTGGTGCCTTGGGTGCCGCAGTCGATGCCGAGGAACAGGTTTTGCTGGGTCATGATGGTGTGCTCAGCAGTGTTATTTTTTTTGGATTGGCAACCCGGTCCAGTGTGGGAGGGGGCTTGCCCCCGATGGCAGTGGGTCAGTGAAGGATATTTGACTGACACACCCTCATCGGGGGCAAGCCCCTTCTCACATTTAAACCGGTTTCTTCAGGAGGTGCTTCAGGGTAGCGGTGACGCCGTTATCACGCAGACTCTCATAGCACCGCTCGAACGCTGCCACAAACGCCGGCGAGTTGGGAATAGCCGTGCCAAAAATCTCTTCTACGCCCAGTAGGCGTTTGCTGATCAGCGCATCGTCAGTCACCAACCCCTGGCAGAATTCCGCCCGCGGATCGGGGATTTTGTAGCTCACCCCATTCTCATCCACACCCTTCAAATACAAGGCCCAGGCTGCGACGACCAGCGCCGCGCGCTCTGTTTCACGCCCATCGGCAATCAGATGATTGATGGTCGGCACGGTGAACTTGGGAAACTTCGACGAGCCGTCCGAACATACGCGCTCCAACTGGTCGGCAATCGCCTGGTTGGAGAAGCGATCCACCAGCGTCTGCTTGTAGTCGGTCAGGTCGATGCCCGGTACCGGCGCGAGGTTTGGCGTGACGTCGAGGTCCATGTAGGCACGCATGTAGGCTACGAACAGCGGGTCGTTCATGGTCTCGTGCACAAACCGATAACCCTTGAGAAACCCCAGGTAGGTCAGGGCCAGGTGGCTGCCGTTGAGCAAACCGATCTTCATCTCTTCATAGGGCGTCACATCGTCGGTGAACTGCACGCCGACCTTTTCCCACGCCGGGCGGCCGTTGACGAATTTGTCTTCCAGCACCCACTGCACGAAGGGTTCGCACACCACTGGCCAGGCATCGTCAATGCCGTGTTCATCGTGCAATTGCAGGCGGTGGGCGGTGCTGGTCATGGGGGTGATGCGGTCGACCATGGCATTCGGGAAGCTCACATTGGCTTCGATCCAGTCATGCAACTCGGCATTGTGCAGGGCGGCAAACGCCAGCAATGCCTTGCGCGTGACGGCGCCGTTGTGGGGCAGGTTATCGCAGGACATCACGGTGAACGCGGGAATGCCGGCGGCGCGGCGTTGGGTCAGCGCCGCGCAGATAAAACCGAACACGGTTTTCGGCGCCATGGGGTGCGCCAGGTCGTGCTGGATCTGCGGCAGGTGGGCCATGAACTCGCCGTTGCTGTCGTCGATGCAGTAACCGCCCTCGGTGATGGTCAGCGAGACGATGCGGATTTCAGGGCTGGCGAGCTTGTCGATCAGGGCTTGGGCGCTGTCTGCGGCCAGCAGCATGTCGCTGATGGCACCGATTACGCGCACTTCGGTGTCGTCGGTGTCGCCCAGTTCATACAGGGTGAACAGGTAGTCCTGGCCGGCCAGGTCGTCGCGGGCCTTGCGGTCCTCGGCCCGCAGTCCGACGCCGCAGATGCTCCAGTCCAGGCCTTCACCGGTGTTCATCAGCGCATCGGTGTAATACGCCTGATGCGCGCGGTGGAAGCCGCCGACGCCGATATGGGCGATGCCCTGACGGGTGTCGGAAATGGCGTAGGCCGGGATTTTCACCTGCTCAGCCAGTTGCGTGAGGTTCTGTGTGTTCAATTTCATAACGTAATACTCGCGAAATCAGGCGGCAGCGCGCAGTGGACGGGCCACGGCCACGCCATCGGTGTCGAACAGATGGCAGTGCGCCGGGTCCAGGTGCAGGTGCAGGGTTTCACCGTACTGGCTGGCCATGTCGCCGCGGATGCGCATGGTCAACGGCTCGCCGTTGGCGGTGTTGACGTGGCAGAAGGTGTCACTGCCCAGGCGTTCGCCGACGTCGGCGGTGACGGTCAGGGTGGTTTGGCCAGGCGACGCGATTTCCAAGTGCTCCGGACGAATGCCCAGGGTGACCGCGCTGCCGACGCTCAAGGTCGGACCACTGAGCGGCAGGTTGATCAAGGTGCCGGCGTCCAGTTGCACTTCGCAGGTCTGGGACTCGACACGCGTGACCTTGCCCTTGAGGAAGCCCATTTTCGGCGTGCCTAGAAAGCCTGCCACAAACAGGTTCGCGGGTTGGTGATACAGCTCCAGCGGCGAACCCACCTGCTCGATACGGCCGCTGTTCAAGACCACCACCTTGTCAGCCAGGGTCATGGCCTCGACCTGGTCGTGGGTCACGTAGATCATGGTCGCCTGCAGCTCTTTATGCAGGCGCGCCAGCTCCAGGCGCATTTGCACACGCAGGGCAGCGTCGAGGTTGGACAGCGGTTCGTCGAACAGGAAGATCTTCGGGTTGCGCACAATGGCGCGGCCAATCGCTACGCGCTGACGCTGGCCACCGGAGAGTTGCTTGGGCTTGCGCTCCAGCAGCGGGCCCAGTTCGAGGATGCGCGCCGCTTCGTTGACCTTGCTCTCCACCAGCTTCTTGTCGACGCCGGCCAGGTCCAGGGCAAACGACATGTTTTTGCGCACGCTCATATGCGGATACAGCGCGTAAGTCTGGAACACCATCGCCAGGTCGCGCTTGGCCGGGGTCACTTCGGTGATGTCGCGGCCATCGAGTTCGATGGTGCCTTCGGTAACTTCTTCCAGGCCGGCGATCAGGCGCAGCAGGGTGGACTTACCGCAGCCCGACGGGCCGACGAAGACCACGAACTCCTTGTCGTTCACTTCCAGGTCGATGCCTTTGATGATCGAGAAACCTTCGAAGCCTTTTTGCAAATTCTTGATTTTGAGGTTGGCCATGATGGGCCCTCCGCTAGAAATTATTATTTAACTGCGCCGAAGGACAAACCGCGCACCAGCTGTTTCTGGCTGATCCAGCCAAAGATCAGGATCGGCGCACAGGCGAGGGTCGAGACGGCCGACAATTTGGCCCAGAACAAACCTTCGGGGCTGGAGTAGGAGGCGATCAGCGCGGTCAACGGCGCCGCGTTCGATGAGGTCAGGTTCAGCGACCAGAACGCCTCGTTCCAGCACAGGATCAGCGACAGCAACACCGTGGAAGCGAGGCCGCCCTTGGCGATCGGCAGCAGTACCCGGACCATTTCCTGCCAGAGGGTGGCGCCGTCCAGGCGTGCTGCTTCGAGGATGTCTTTGGGGATGTCTTTGAAGTAGGTGTAAACCATCCAGACCACGATCGGCAGGTTGATCAGGGTGTAGATGATGATTAGCGCAATGCGCGTATCCAGCAGGCCAAAACTCTTGGCCAGCAGGTAGATCGGCATCAGCACGCCTACCGGCGGCAGCATCTTGGTGGAGAGCATCCACAGCAGCGTGCCCTTGGTACGCTTGGTTTCGTAGAACGCCATGGAGTAGGCCGCCGGCACCGAGACCAGCAGGCACAGGGCGGTAGCGCTGAAGGAAATCAGCACCGAGTTCCAGGCATAGCTGAAGTAGTTGCTGCGCTCGTTGATGTGCAGGTAGTTCTCCAGCGTCGGCGTGAAGATGAACTGCGGCGGCGTGGCGAACGCATCGATTTCGGTCTTGAAGCTGGTCAGCACCATCCAGAAGATCGGGAAGAAAATCAGGATTGCGATGGCCCAGGCCAACGTGCCGAGCAACAGGCTTTGCAGGCGGCGGGATTGTTGAAGCGTCATGGCGCGGCCCTCAAGGCTTGTCAGTCAGGTTTTTGCCGATCATCCGCACCAGGATGATCGCCGCGATATTGGCGATGACCACGGCAATCAAGCCGCCGGCCGAGGCCATGCCCACGTCGAATTGCACCAGCGCCTGGTTGTAGATCAGGTAGGCCAGGTTGGTCGACGCGTAGCCGGGGCCACCGTTGGTGGTGGTGAAGATTTCGGCGAATACCGAGAGCAGGAAGATCGTTTCGATCATCACCACCACGGCAATCGGGCGGGCCAGGTGGGGCAGGGTCAGGTGCCAGAAAATCGCAATGGCGCCGGCACCGTCCAGACGTGCCGCTTCCTTTTGTTCCTGGTCGAGGGACTGCATGGCGGTCATCAGCAGCAGGATCGCGAAGGGCAGCCATTGCCACGACACAATGATGATGATCGACAGCAGCGGGTAGTGCGCCAGCCAGTCAACAGGTTCTGCGCCAAAGAACTTCCACACGGCAGCGAGGATTCCCGACACCGGGTGAAAAATCAGGTTCTTCCAGATCAGCGCACCGACGGTGGGCATGATGAAGAACGGAGAAATCAGCAACACCCGCACCAGGCCGCGACCGAAGAATTCACTGGCTTCCAGCAGCGCGCTGATCAGCACGCCGAACACCACGCTGATCAGCAATACGCTACCTACCAGCAACAGTGTGTTGGAGGCACCGGGCAAGAAGCCCGAGTCGGTGATGAAGTAGGTGAAGTTCTCCAGCCCCACGAATTGGTTTTCGCCGGGGTAGAGCAGGTTGTAGCGGATCAGGGAAAAGTACAGGGTCATGCCCAGGGGCACGATCATCCAAAGCAACAGCATGGCGACCGAGGGCGTGACGAGGAACCAGCCGGGGTTGGCCAGGCGGTTTTTGGGTGGTGTATTCATGATAATCAAGGCCATTGCGAAGCAAGGATCGGAATGCGGTCAGGATGGGAGAGGGCTTGCCCCCGATAGCGGTGTATCAGTCACTGAATCATCAACTGGTAGATGGCTATCGGGAGCAAGCCCCCTCCCACATTTGACTGTGGTGAGACCCGGGTTATTTGGGGTAACCCGCCCGCTTCATTTCACGCTCGGTGGTGGTCTGCGCGGCGGTCAGTGCAGCATCGACCGTTTGCTGACCGGTCAGCGCACCGGAGAAGAACTTGCCGACCTGGGTACCAATCGCCTGGAACTCAGGAATGGTCACCAACTGGATACCGATATACGGCACCGGCTTGAGCGTCGGTTTGGTCGGGTCGGCGACTTTCAGCGATTCCAGGGTCACCTTGGCGAACGGTGCAGCCTTCATGTACTCGTCGCTGTAGGTCGACTTGCGGGTGCCAGGCGGTACGTTGGCCACGCCGTCGGTCTTGGCGACCAATGCGCCATATTCCTTGGAGGTTGCCCAACTGGTGAACACCTTGGCGGCGTCCTTGGCCTTGGAGCTGGTCGGGATCGCCAGGGACCAGGAGTACAGCCACGAAGTGCCTTTGTCGGTCTTCTCGTGGGGCGCGAAGGTGAAGCCTACGCTGTCGGCCACCTTGCTTTGGGACTTGTCGGTGACAAACGAGCCGGCCACGCTGGCGTCGACCCAAATTGCACACTTGCCGCTGTTGAACAGCGCCAGGTTTTCGTTGAAACCGTTGCTGGACGCACCCGGCGGGCCGGATTTCTTCATGTTGTCGACGTAAAAGTTAAGCGCGTCTTTCCATTCGGGGCCGTTGAATTCAGGCTGCCACTTTTCATCGAACCACCGCGCGCCATAGCCGTTGGCCAGGGTGGTGATCAGCGCCATGTTTTCACCCCAACCGGCTTTGCCGCGCAGGCACAGGCCGTATTGCTCTTTGGTTTTGTCGGTGAGTTTGGCCGCGAATTCGCCGATCTGGGTCCAGGTCGGATGCTCGGGCATGGTCAGCCCGGCGTCCTTGAACAGGTCGGTGCGGTAATACGTGATCGAGCTTTCAGCGTAGAACGGCAGGGCGTACAGCGAGCCTTTGACGGACAAACCGTCACGCACAGAAGGGAAAACGTCGTCGAGGTCGTAGGAAGCCGGAAGATCCTTCATCGGTTCCAGCCAGCCTTTGGCGCCCCAGAGTGCGGCTTCGTACATGCCAATGGTCAGCACGTCGAACTGTCCGCCTTGGGTGGCGATGTCGGTGGTCAGGCGTTGGCGCAGCACGTTTTCTTCGAGCACCACCCAATTCAGCTTGATCTCTGGATGCTCGGCCTCGAAGGTCTTCGAGAGCTTTTGCATGCGGATCATGTCGCTGTTGTTGACGGTGGCAATGGTCAGGGTCTGCGCGCCAAAGCTGACGGCGCTGAGGGTCATGCAGGTTGTCATGCAGGTGGAGACAAGCAGTGCTTTTGCTGTGAACTTCATCGCGCACTCCATTTCCGCGCCCAGGGGCTACAGAAGGACAGTTATTGTTGTTGTGTCTTCCTACGAGGAGTCAGGAAGAGTGTGCGTTGATTACAGCCTTCAAATGGGGTTGTGACAAATCCTTGGGAGCACTTGGACTGATACTTTTTTGCACTCGGTCACACAGCCTTTGAAACCTTCAAGCCAGGTTCTGCTCGGTCAGCCGTTGCACCGCCAGGCGCCGGTAGTGGGAAGGGGTCATGCCTTTAAGCTGCTGAAAACGTCGGTTGAAGTTGGAGATATTGTTGAAACCCGACTCAAAGCACACATCGGTGACGGCCTTGTCGCCATCTGCCAGTAACTCGCATGACTTGCTGATGCGCAGTCTGTTGACGAATTCGATAAATGTGCGCCCGGTGGCCTGCTTGAACACCCGGGAAAAATACGTGGGCTTCATGCCCAAGTGTTCCGCCACTTCCTCTAGCGGCAACTCCCGCGCGTAGTGAGCGAAGATGTAATCCACCGCCCGGTTGGTACGGTCGATGCTGTGTTCATCGGCCAGTTGCGGCGTGGTCACGCCGGACAGCAGTTGGTAGTCCTCACAGGTACTCAACACTTCCAGCAAGATAAAGAAGTGCCCCAGGCGCGCCATACCCTGGGCGTCCTCGATGCGTTGCATCAGGGTCATGGCTTGGGCAATGGTCTTTCTGCAACGAAACTCGATGCCGTACTGGGCGCGTTCCAGCAGTGGGGTGAGGGTTTTCAGCTCGGTGAAGATATGGCTGCCGTTTTCCAGTAATTCATCGGTGAAGTTCACCAGCATGTCGCGCTTGGGCACCACCTCGTCTTCTTCCACCTGGCTGATCCAGTTATGGGGCAGGTTGGGGCCGGTGAGGAAGAGGCTTTCAGGGTAGAAATTACCGATGTAGTCGCCGATAAACACCTTGCCCGAGCTGGCGACGATCAGGTGCAGTTCGTATTCCTTGTGGAAATGCCAGCGCACCAGCGGACAGGGGAAACCATGCTGGCGATAGATGATGGACAGACCGTTGTGATCGTCCATCAGCTCGTAGGAAGGGTCGGTGATTCGCGCTGCTCGGGTCATGCTGCCGTCGCTTTTATTGTTGGTTGCGACCCGAATAATGCCCCCTTGTGCGCGACCCTGCCAGCGCCGGTGTTTACAGCACGCGGTTTTTTGCCTCGATCCACTGGGACATGTACTGGGTACTTTTGTGGGCGTGATGGCGCAGCATGCTGCCGGTAAAGTTGTCGCGGCGATGGGCGGCGAGGTGGCGACGGCAGTGCTCCAGGCATTCCACCAGCGCAGGCCCGTGGACGTTCTGGTCATAGCGGCGGGCAATCAACTGGCGGCCGTCTTCCTGGGCCTGGGTCCAGCGCTCGCGGTCCTGGTACAAAGCCACGGCAGCGGCGGCCAAGGCAGGCGCGCTGGTTTCGATCATGCCGGGCCATGGTTGCTCATCGCCCATGGCCTCGGCGCCGATCGGCGTGCTGATGCTCGGCGTACCGCACAGCATCGCGTCCGCCAGTTTGCCCTTGATGCCCGCGCCGAAGCGCAGGGGGGCCAGGCAGATGCGTGCTGCGCTCATCACCTGTAGCGCATCTTCAGCCCAGTTCATCACATGAAAGCCCTGGGCCGGGTTATGCAGGGCGGTGGCCTTGGGTGGGGTGTAAGCGCCATAGATATGCAGCTGCGCGCCGGGTAATTGTTGTCGAATCAGCGGCCACAGGCTGTTCTTCATCCACAGCACAGCGTCCCAATTGGGCGCGTGGCGGAAGTTGCCGATGCTGAGGAAATGCGCGCGGTCGTCAAACGGGACGAAGGTTTCGGTCACGGGCTCCAGCATCAGCGGGCACCAGTGGAGCAGGGCGGCCGGCACCTTGAACTGCTCGGTCAGCAGGCGCATTTCCACGTCGGAGATCATCAGGTTGATGTCACAGCGGTAAATCGCCGCGATCTCGCGCTTGGCCACGTCGGTGTCGGCCATCAGTTGGAACTCATCTTCCAGGGCGGGCGCAAACAGAGCGCTGAAGTCGTCGCTGTCGGGATGGCTCTTAAGGTGGTTCTTGAGCCGTTGCTGGCGGGCGTCGCGCAGGCTTTGCAGGTCGCAGGTTTCCAGCACGCGCAATGCGTCGGGGCAACACTTTTCCACGCGCCAGCCGAACTGCTCTTCCATCATGAAACGGTCGAACAGCACGATATCCGGAGCGAGCTCGCGGATAAAGTCGTCGAAACTGCTGTTATTGAGCTCGATGGCGCATTCGGCAATGCCCAGGGCGAGCAGGTCGGCTTTGTGCTCGCCGAGTGCAGCAGGGCTGCTGAAGGTAATGTCCCAACCTTGCGTAAGAAAGGTCTCAAGAATCTGCATCATATGCCCACCAGCGGCCGAAGAACGCGGCTCCGGCCAGACATAACCAATGACCAGAACTTTGGTGGCAGGCGGATTCATCGACGACGGTTTCCTTTAAAGGCAGGCGAAAAGCGCGCAATTAAACCACAACCTGTGGGCATGACAATTTGTGTCTGGCGGTAGGTAGGCACGGCACTTTGTGGTTAACTTCCGCCTCTCGAATTCGTTTAACTAAACCCAGCATAAGGATTCTGTTCATGGCTCAAGTCACCCTTAAAGGCAACGCGGTCAAGGTTGAAGGCGAATTGCCGCAAGTCGGCACCCAGGCTCCAGACTTCATCCTGACTGCCAACGACCTGTCGGACGCCACCCTGGCGACCTTCGCCGGCAAGCGCAAAGTGCTGAACATCTTCCCAAGCGTTGATACCCCGACTTGCGCGACGTCGGTTCGCAAGTTCAACGCCCAGGCCAACGAACTGAACAACACCGTTGTACTGTGCATCTCCACCGACCTGCCATTCGCCCAAGCACGCTTCTGCGGCTCCGAAGGCCTGGAAAACGTGAAGAACCTGTCGGATTTCCGCGATCCTGCTTTCGCTCAGGACTTTGGCGTGGCAATCGCTGATGGCCCGCTGCGCGGCCTGACCGCCCGCGCCGTGGTGGTTCTGGACGAAAACAACAACGTCCTGCACACCCAACTGGTTTCTGAAATCGCTGAAGAACCAAACTACGAAGCCGTTCTGGCTGTTCTGAAGTAACTGTTTGCGTGGATGCTGTCGTTTTGCAGTAACACGCGTGATACATGATTGCGGCCTGGCCTAGTCCAGGCCGTTTTCATTTGTGCTTCAGACGTTTAGGCAAATAGCCGACGGACTAGACCCAGACGTTAAAAGTTGTAAGCCCAAGGTAAATAGCCGGTAAAGGCGCTTTTCTTAATGCGCCCCAGTGCTTATCTTTCAGCCTCCCAAAGAAGAAGCTCTCGCGCCCAATGGTTGATCATTCCATGCAATCCTCCCCCCGCAACTCCCGTCGCTGGCTGTTCGGCCTGCTTGTGCTGCTGGTTATCGCCGGTCTGTGCTGGAAATTCTGGCCCGGCGGCGCGGCCCAAAAAGACGCACCGGCCGGGCACACCAGCAAAACCGGCATGGCACGCCCTGGTTTCGGCGGTTCCACGGGCCCGATACCGGTGCGCGTGGCGCCGGCGGTGTTGGGAGAGTTTCCGGTGTACTACAAGGCATTGGGCACTGTTACTGCGCTCAACACCATTAATGTACGCAGCCGGGTGGGCGGGGAATTGATGAAGATCGCCTTTGAAGAAGGGCAGATGGTCAAGGCCGGTGATCTGCTGGCCGAGATTGACCCGCGCAGCTACCAGAACGCCTTGCTCCAGGCCCAGGGCACGCTGATGCAGAACCAGGCCCAGCTGAAAAATGCCCAGGTCGATGTGGAACGCTATCGTGGGTTGTATGCCCAGGACAGTATCGCCAAGCAGACCCTGGACACCGCCGAAGCGCTGGTCCTGCAATACCAAGGCACGGTCAAGACCAATCAGGGCGCGGTCGACGACGCCAAGCTCAACCTTGAATTCACTAAGATCCGCGCGCCGATCGCTGGTCGCGTCGGCTTGCGCCAGCTCGACGTCGGCAACCTGGTGGCCGCCAACGACACCACCGCCCTGGCCGTGATCACCCAGACCCAGCCGATCAGCGTGGCCTTTACCCTGCCGGAAAACACCCTGGAAACCGTGCTCGCCCGTTACCACGCTGGCAACAAACTGCCCGTGGAAGCCTGGGACCGTGGCGACGTGAAACAGCAGGCCGTCGGCGTGTTGCAGAGCCTGGACAACCAGATCGACGTCACCACCGGCACTCTGAAATTCAAGGCGCGTTTCGATAACAAGGACAAAGCGCTGTTCCCCAACCAGTTCGTCAACGTGCACCTGCTGGCCGACACCCTGCACAACGTGGTGCTGGCGCCGTCCGCGGCGATTCAGTTCGGCAATGCTGGCACCTTTGTCTACAAGCTTGATGGCGACAAGAAGGTCAAGGTACAGCCCCTTGTGGTCGGTGATACCGACGGTGAAAACACCGTGATCAAGGAAGGCTTGGTCGCTGGCGACCGTGTGGTGCTGGAAGGCACCGACCGCCTCAAGGAAGGCAGCGAAATCGAAGTGGTCAACGACAGCACTGAAGTCCCGACCACCCCGACTGAGCACCTGCAAGGCAAACCGGCAGCGAAAGGGGAGACCGGCGCTGACGCTGGCAAGGCGCAAAAGGTCGGCGCATGAACCTGTCGCGGCTGTTTATCCTTCGCCCTGTCGCCACCACGTTGAGCATGCTGGCCATTGTCCTGGCCGGCATCATCGCGTACCGCTTGCTGCCGGTCTCGGCCTTGCCCCAGGTGGATTACCCGACCATTCGGGTGATGACCCTCTACCCCGGCGCCAGCCCCGACGTGATGACCAGCGCGGTTACCGCGCCCCTTGAGCGCCAGTTCGGGCAGATGCCCGGCTTGACCCAGATGGCGTCCACCAGTTCCGGCGGCGCTTCGGTACTGACCCTGCGTTTTAACCTCGACATTAATATGGATGTCGCCGAGCAACAGGTGCAGGCCGCGATCAACGCCGCCACCAATTTGCTGCCCAAGGACCTGCCGGCGCCGCCGGTATACAACAAGGTCAACCCGGCGGATACCCCGGTGCTCACCCTGGCTATCAGCTCCAAGACCATGTTGCTGCCCAAGCTCAATGACTTGGTCGACACGCGCATGGCGCAGAAAATTGCCCAGATCAGTGGCGTCGGCATGGTCAGCATCGCTGGTGGCCAGCGTCAGGCCGTGCGTATCAAGGTCAACCCCGAAGCCCTGGCGGCTAATGGCCTGAACTTGTCGGATGTGCGCACCTTGATCGCGGCGTCCAACGTCAACCAACCCAAGGGTAACTTCGACGGCCCGACCCGGGTGTCGATGCTTGACGCCAACGACCAGTTGGTCTCGCCCCAGCAATACGCCGAACTGATCCTGGCCTACAACAATGGCGCGCCGTTGCGCCTTAAAGATGTGGCACAGATCGTCGACGGCGCCGAAAACGAGCGCCTCGCGGCTTGGGCCAATGAAAACCAGGCGGTGCTGCTGAACATCCAGCGCCAGCCGGGTGCCAACGTCATTGAGGTGGTGGACCGCATCAAGGCGTTGCTGCCGAGCATCACCGACAATCTGCCTGCAGGCCTCGACGTCACCGTCCTCACCGACCGCACTCAGACCATCCGCGCCTCGGTCAAGGACGTACAACATGAATTGCTGATCGCCATTGCCCTGGTGGTGATGGTGACCTTCCTGTTCCTGCGCCGCGTCAGCGCCACGATTATTCCGTCCATCGCCGTACCGTTGTCTCTGGTGGGCACCTTCGGCGTGATGTACCTGGCTGGGTTCTCCATCAACAACCTCACGCTGATGGCCTTGACCATCGCCACCGGGTTTGTGGTGGACGATGCCATCGTGATGCTGGAGAACATCTCCCGGTACATCGAAGAAGGCGAGACCCCCCTGGCCGCCGCCCTCAAGGGCGCCAAGCAGATTGGTTTCACCCTGATTTCCCTGACCCTTTCGCTGATCGCGGTGCTGATTCCGCTGCTGTTCATGGCCGATGTGGTGGGGCGTCTGTTCCGCGAATTTGCAATCACCCTGGCGGTGGCGATCCTGATTTCCCTGGTGGTGTCCCTGACCCTCACGCCGATGATGTGCGCGCGGTTGCTCAAGCGTGAGCCGAAAGAGGCAGAACAGGGCCGCTTCTACAAGGCCAGTGGCGCCTGGATCGACTGGATGATCGAAGCCTACGGGCGCAAGTTGCAGTGGGTGCTCAAGCACCAGCCGCTGACCCTGCTGGTGGCCATCGCCACGTTGGGTCTTACCGTGGTGCTGTACCTGGTGGTGCCCAAGGGCTTTTTCCCGGTGCAGGACACGGGGGTGATCCAGGGTATTTCCGAGGCGCCGCAGTCGATTTCCTTTGCGGCCATGAGTCAGCGCCAGCAGGCGTTGGCCAAAATCATCCTGGCGGATCCGGCGGTGGAAAGCCTGTCGTCCTACATCGGTGTGGATGGCGATAACGCGACCCTCAACAGCGGACGCTTGCTGATCAACCTCAAGGCCCACGGCCAGCGCGACTTGAGCGCAGCCCAGGTAATCACGCGTCTGCAACCGGAAATCGACAAGTTGGTGGGTATCCGCCTGTTTATGCAGCCGGTGCAGGACCTGACCATCGAAGACCGTGTGAGCCGCACCCAGTACCAATTCAGCATGTCCTCCCCGGACTCTGAGTTGCTGGCGCTGTGGAGTGACAAGCTGGTGCACGCCCTCGGCCAGTTGCCGGAGCTTACCGACGTCGCCAGCGACCTGCAGGACAAAGGCCTGCAGGTGTACCTGGTGATCGACCGCGATGCGGCCTCGCGCCTGGGCGTCAGTGTGTCGACCATCACCGACGCGCTGTACGACGCCTTCGGCCAACGCCAGATTTCCACCATCTACACCCAGGCCAGCCAATATCGCGTGGTGTTGCAGGCCCAGTCCGGCGAGACCCTCGGCCCGGATGCACTGAACCAGATCCATGTGAAAACCACCGACGGCGGCCAAGTGCGGCTGTCGAGCCTGGCCCGTGTGGAACAGCGTCAGGCGCAGTTGGCCATTGCCCATATCGGCCAGTTTCCGGCCGTGATGATGTCGTTCAACCTGGCTCCCGGCGTGGCGCTGGGCAAGGGCGTGGAGCTGATCAACCAGGCGCAGAAAGACATCGGCATGCCCGTGGGCGTGCAGACCCAGTTCCAGGGCGCAGCCCAGGCGTTCGAAGCCTCGCTGTCGAGCACCTTGCTGCTGATCCTGGCGGCGGTGGTCACCATGTACATCGTGCTCGGCGTGCTCTACGAGAGCTATATCCACCCGATCACCATCCTGTCGACCTTGCCTTCGGCGGCGGTGGGGGCATTGCTGGCCCTGCTGCTCAGTGGTAATGACCTGGGCATGATCGCGATCATCGGCATCATCCTGCTGATCGGTATCGTGAAAAAGAACGCGATCATGATGATCGACTTCGCCCTCGACGCCGAACGCAACCAGGGTCTCGACCCGCAGACCGCGATCTACCAGGCCGCGCTGTTGCGCTTCCGGCCAATCCTGATGACCACCCTGGCCGCGCTGTTCGGTGCGGTTCCGCTGATGCTGGCCACCGGCTCCGGTGCTGAATTGCGCCAGCCGCTGGGTTTGGTGATGGTCGGCGGCCTGCTGGTGAGCCAGGTGTTGACGCTGTTCACCACACCGGTGATCTACCTGTATTTCGATCGCCTGGGTCGTCGCTGGCGCAAAGAACCGCAAAGCCTGGAGCCGGTTGAGTCATGAACCTGTCCGGACCTTTCATCCGCCGACCGGTAGCGACCCTGCTGCTGAGCCTGGCGATCATGCTGTTGGGCGGGGTGAGCTTTAACCTGTTGCCGGTCTCGCCGCTGCCGCAGATCGACTTCCCGGTGATCGTGGTCTCGGCCAGCTTGCCGGGTGCCAGCCCCGAGGTGATGGCGTCCACGGTGGCCACGCCGCTGGAGCGCTCCTTTGGCGCGATTGCCGGCATCACCACCATGAGCAGTTCGTCGAGCCAGGGCTCTACCCGAGTGATCCTGGCGTTTGACTCCGACCGTGATATCAACGGCGCGGCGCGTGAAGTGCAGGCGGCGATCAACGCGTCACGCAACCTGCTGCCCAGCGGCATGCGCAGCATGCCCACCTACAAGAAAATCAACCCGTCCCAGGCGCCGATCATGGTGCTGTCGCTGACCTCGGACGTGTTGCAAAAGGGCCAGCTCTACGACCTGGCCTCGACCATCCTGTCCCAAAGCCTGTCCCAAGTGCCGGGTGTGGGCGAAGTGCAGATCGGCGGCAGTTCCCTGCCAGCGGTGCGCATCGAGCTGGAGCCCAAGGCCCTCGACCAGTACGGCGTGGCTCTGGACGATGTGCGCAACACCATTGCCAACGCCAACCAGCGGCGGCCCAAGGGGTCGCT
This sequence comes from Pseudomonas sivasensis, assembly GCF_052938085.1. NCBI lineage: Bacteria > Pseudomonadati > Pseudomonadota > Gammaproteobacteria > Pseudomonadales > Pseudomonadaceae > Pseudomonas > Pseudomonas sivasensis. Next base: position 3,561,018 of record NZ_CP176442.1, on the reverse strand, counting down.
GGAAGACAGCGAGCGCAACTGGCAGATCCAGGCCAATGACCAGTTGGAAAAAGCCAAGGACTACGAGCCGCTGCTGATTCGCTACCAGAATGGCGCGGCCTTGCGCCTGTCGGATGTGGCGAAGATTAGCGACGGCGTTGAAGACCGCTACAACAGCGGCTTCTTCAACAACGAGCCGGCGGTGCTGTTGGTGATCAACCGCCAGTCCGGCGCCAACATCATCGAGACCGTCCGACAGATCAAGGCTCAACTGCCAGCGTTGCAGGCGGTGCTGCCGTCCAGCGTCAAGCTCAGCCTGGCCATGGACCGCTCGCCGGTCATCACCGCCACCTTGCACGAAGCCGAGATGACCCTGCTGATTGCCGTGGGGCTGGTGATTCTGGTGGTTTACCTGTTCCTCGGTAACTTCCGCGCCTCGCTGATCCCGACCCTGGCGGTGCCGGTGTCGCTGGTGGGCACTTTCGCGGTGATGTACTTGTACGGGTTCTCGCTGAACAACTTTTCGCTGATGGCGTTGATCCTGGCCACCGGCCTGGTGGTGGACGATGCCATTGTGGTGCTGGAGAACATTTCCCGGCATATCGACGATGGCGTGCCGCCCATGAAGGCGGCGTACTTGGGCGCCCAGGAAGTCGGCTTTACCTTGCTGTCGATGAACGTGTCGCTGGTGGCGGTGTTCTTGTCCATTCTGTTTATGGGCGGGATTGTCACCAACCTGTTCCGCGAGTTTTCCATCACCTTGTCCGCAGCGATCATTGTGTCGTTGATTGTCTCGCTGACCTTGACCCCAATGCTCTGCGCTCGCTGGCTCAAGCCCCACGTCAAAGACCGGATGACCGGTTTGCAGCGTTGGAGCCAGAGGATCAACGACCGGATGGTCGCCGGTTATGCCACCAGTCTGGACTGGGTACTGCGCCATCGACGCCTGACCTTGCTCAGCTTGTTGCTGACCATCGGCATGAACGTGGCGTTGTACGTGGTGGTGCCAAAAACCTTTATGCCCCAGCAGGACACCGGCCAGTTAATCGGCTTTGTGCGCGGCGATGACGGGCTGTCGTTCAGCGTGATGCAGCCGAAGATGGAGACTTTCCGCAAGGCGGTGCTCAAGGACCCGGCGGTGCTCAGCGTGGCGGGCTTTATCGGCGGCAACAACGGCACCAACAACGCGGTAATGCTGGTACGCCTCAAGCCGATCAGCGAACGCAAGATTTCTGCCCAGGCGGTGATTGAGCGCCTGCGCAAGGACGTGCCGCTGGTGCCGGGCGGGCGCCTGTTCCTGATGGCTGACCAAGACCTGCAATTTGGCGGCAGCCGCGACCAGACCAGCGCGCAGTACTCCTACATCCTGCAAAGCGGTGATCTGGCCGCATTGCGCCTGTGGTACCCGAAAGTCGTCGCTGCGTTGCGTGAACTGCCGCAACTCACCGCCATCGACGCCCGTGAAGGCCGGGGCGCAGCCCAGGTCACGCTGATAGTCGACCGCGACCAGGCCAAGCGCCTGGGCATCGACATGGACATGGTCACCGGGGTGTTGAACAACGCCTACAGCCAACGGCAGATTTCTACGATCTATGACAGCCTTAACCAGTATCAGGTGGTCATGGAGGTCAACCCCAAATACGCCCAGGACCCGATCACCCTCAACCAGATGCAGGTGATTACTGCCGATGGCGCACGGGTGCCGTTGTCGACCATTGCCCATTACGAGAACAGCCTGGCCGATGACCGGGTCAGTCACGAAGGCCAGTTCGCCTCGGAAAACATCGCCTTCGACATGGCCGAAGGGGTGACGGTGGAGCAGGGCACGGCCGCCATCGAACGGGCGATTGCCAAGGTCGGTTTGCCCGAGGACGTGATCGCCAAGATGGCCGGCACTGCCGATGCCTTCGCAGCCACCCAGAAAGGCCAGCCGTTCATGATCCTCGGCGCGCTCGTGGCGGTGTACCTGGTGTTGGGCATTCTGTATGAGAGCTACATTCACCCGCTGACGATCCTCTCGACCCTGCCGTCGGCCGGCGTCGGCGCCATGCTCGCGATCTACCTGACAGGGGGCGAGTTCAGCCTGATCTCCTTGCTGGGGCTGTTCCTGCTGATCGGCGTGGTGAAGAAAAACGCAATCCTGATGATCGATCTGGCCCTGCAACTGGAGCGTAACGACGGCTTGGGCCCCTTGGAGTCGATTCGCAGCGCTTGCCTGTTGCGTCTGCGGCCGATCCTGATGACCACGCTGGCGGCCATCCTCGGTGCCTTGCCCTTGCTGCTCGGCGCCGGCGACGGCGCCGAAATGCGTCGCCCCCTGGGCCTGACCATCATTGGCGGCCTGGTCTTCAGCCAGGTCCTGACCCTTTACACCACCCCGGTGGTTTACCTTTATCTCGACCGCGCGCGCCATCGTTTCAATAAATGGCGCGGCGTGCGTACCGATGCTGCCCTGGACACTGCGCTATGACCGATTCAACCTTTGCCAAATTGGCCATGACCCGCGGTTCCCGTGTCGCGAGCCTGGTGCTTTGCGGCGTATTGCTCAGCGCCTGCGCCGTCGGCCCGGACTACAAGCGCCCGGATGTTATCGAACCCGTGCAATTCAAGGAGGCCCAGGGCTGGCGTCAGGCCACGCCGAGTGATTCCTTGGCCCGTGGCGCTTGGTGGGAGTTGTACGGCGACCGCCAGCTCAACGACCTGGTGGTGCGCCTGAATACGGCTAACCAGACGGTGGCACAGGCCGAGGCGCGTTTTCGCCAGGCCCAGGCTCTGGTGCGCAGTTCGCGCGGGGCGTTTTACCCGACTGTCGACCTGAGCGCCGGTAAAACCCGCGCCAGCCAGGGCACCGGCAGCAGCAGCGCAAGCCTCAGCAGTTCCAGCAGTGGTATCCGCGACACCCTCAACGCGCAATTGGGCGTGAGCTGGGAAGCCGACATCTGGGGCAAATTGCGCCGTGGTCTGGAAGCCAATGAAGCCAGCGCCGAAGCCAGCTCTGCGGACTTGGCGGCCATGCGCTTGAGCCAGCAATCGGAGCTGGTGCAGAGCTACCTGCAATTGCGCGTAATGGACGAACAGACCCGCTTGCTGCAAGCCACGCTGGACACTTACCAGCGCTCCCTGCAAATGACCGAAAACCAATACCGCGCTGGTGTCTCCGGCAAAGATGCGGTGGCCCAGGCGCAAACCCAGCTCAAGAGCACCCAGGCGAGTCTGATCGACCTGATCTGGCAGCGTGCGCAGCTGGAAAACGCCATTGCGGTGTTGATCGGTGAAGCGCCGGCCAACTTCAACCTGGCCGTGAGCAAGGACATCCCGGCACTGCCACAGATTCCGGTGAGCCTGCCGTCGCAGTTACTGGAGCGCCGCCCGGACATCGCCTCGGCCGAGCGCTCGGTGATCGCTGCCAACGCCAATATTGGCGTGGCCAAGGCCGCCTACTACCCGGACTTGAGCCTGAGCCTGGCCGGTGGTTATTCCAGTAGCACGTACGCTGACTGGATCAGCCTGCCAAACCGCTTCTGGTCAGTGGGCCCGAAGCTGGCCATGACCTTGTTCGACGGCGGCCAGCGCTCGGCGGAAGTCGACCGCACTGTGGCGTCCTACGACGAAACCGTGGCCAAGTATCGCCAGACGGTGCTCGACGGCTTCCGTGAAGTGGAAAACTACATGGTGCAACTCAAGGTGCTGGAAGACGAGGCGGTGGTCAGTAACGAAGCGCTGGAAGCGGCGCGCGAATCCCTGCGCTTGACTCAGAACCAGTACAAGGCGGGGTTGATTGCCTACCTGGATGTGGTGACGGTACAGGCGACCGCACTCAGCAATGAACGCACGGTGTTAACGCTGCTGCAGAGCCGGTTGGTAGCCAGCGTGCAACTGATTGCCGCGTTGGGGGGCGGTTGGGATGGGCAGACGTCAATAGCCGAGTAGGCGTGAGGGGGAATAATGCTACGTGGTCAGGACTTGTTGCGCGCACTTGGTGCGGTCTTAGCCAATTGAGTCTGTAGTTGCTGAGCGAAGATCAACAGGCCAACGCGCGATAGCCGAACGAAAGGGCTCTTTGTTCGGCTCACTCATCATTGTTTGCCAACCTGAGTTAAATGGCTCTGAGAGATATTAAATCAGCAAATTTGTATGACTTGGAGTTGTTCTCAACATGCAGCTCTAAAGAGTCATGGTTATACGATATCAAACTCCCAAATTCTGTTGTAGAGCGACCTTTGTATTCCAGAATTATTTTTGTGTACCGTGGTAGGTATTTTAGAATTTGGTCAACTTTACAAGCGACTCGAAATTTCAATACTCGGTTATCTCCGTCGGTTAATTGGTATTCTTTTCCACCGGGAAAATGATAGGTAATGACCGTGTCCTCGAAAGCGTCGATTCTCCCCCAGACTTCATATATTTTTTGTTTTTCATAACATATTTGTTTGTCATAACATAGATGAGTGCTTACTACGTACTCGCCATCGTCAATGGGGAAAGTGCCGCGTTCAGCAATTTTTCGCTCTACATAGGGTGTTATATCGGTCACTGCTTGAGCATCTCCGATGTTTTCGATTCTATAAGACTTGATTTCGCCGCCTTTGTCTCGAATACATTGAGTGCCTTTCAGGTGGCCAGTGTTCTCAGTGTTATTAGGGTATAGAAGTGCGATGATGGCCATTTCTGAAACTCCGAATGTCATGTGGAGTAAAGTTTATCGCTCTCAGCATGAAAGTCACCTGTAAGATATGACAGTTTTATATATCCTTACGGAATAAAAATTTTATTTTATGGAGTGCAGGATGCTGGGAGTTTGTGTTAAACCCGATTTCTAAATACGGGCGTCTATACTGGAAAAGGGGTAACAATTCTCTAAAATTTTTAGTTTTTGTTATCCCGAGACCCGCCAACACTGAAGCGACACACTGCCTTTGATACGCAGGTGACGTCGCACACGAGCTATAGACCACTCCGGACCTGGCCAGTAGTTTGACGTCAAATTACAGGTGATGGCCCTATGATAATTAATCACCTGCACCAGAATTAATCTCGCTACAATCGCGCGCTTTGCCACCCTGGCACGGACGTCTCAAAACTGTTGCCCGCGAGAAATCCCATGCTCATCGGTAGTTATTCAACCTCCCTCGTCGTGATCTCCCTGTGCGTTGCGATCCTGGCCTCTTATACCGCGCTGGACCTGACTGGCCGCATTGCGACCGCCAAGGGCCGCGCGGTTTATTTGTGGATGGCCGGCGGGGCATTGGCCATGGGCGTGGGCGTCTGGTCGATGCACTTCATCGGCATGCTGGCCCTGCGCCTGCCGTTTGCCTTGGGCTTCGATATCGGCATTACCGCGCTGTCGTTGTTGATCGCGGTGATGTCCAGCGGCTTTGCCTTATGGCTGGTCAGCCAACCGCGCTTGCCCGCCTGGCAATTGGTGTTTGGCGCGCTGGTCATGGGCACCGGCATTGCCACCATGCATTACACCGGCATGGCCGCGATGCGCATGACCCCCGGTATCGACTACGACCCCACCTTGTTTGGAGCTTCTCTGTTAATAGCGGTCGTGGCCTCGGGCGCCGCTTTGCAGATAGCTTTCAACCTGCGGCGCAACACGCCGTATGTACGCCTGGCACGCGGCGGGGCGGCGGTGGTGATGGGGTTTGCCATCGTCGGTATGCATTACACCGGAATGGCCGCAGCACGCTTTGCCGATGAAAGCTACTGCGCTGCCGCGTTGGACGGCTTGACCGGCAAGGGCCTGGATAACTTGGTGCTGGTCACCACCCTGGCGGTGCTTGCCATCGCATTGCTGACCTCGTTGCTCGACGCTCGGCTGGAGGCCCGCACCGCGGTGCTCGCCGATTCCCTCAGCCTGGCCAATCAGGAGCTGACCCACCTGGCCCTGCATGACATGCTCACCGGTCTGCCTAACCGCACGTTGCTGGCCGATCGGATTCAACAGGCCATACAGGCGGTTAACGAGCAGGGCGGTTGCTTCGCCTTGATGTTTATCGACCTGGATGGCTTCAAGCCAGTCAACGATGCCTTTGGCCATCACATGGGCGACCAGTTGCTGCGCGAAGTCGGCCTGCGCCTGCGCGAAGACTTGCGCGGCCACGACACCCTGGCGCGCATCGGCGGTGATGAATTTGTGCTGTTGGTGCAACTGAGCCAGCCAGACGATGCCCTGCGCTTGGCCGAGCGGCAGGTCGGGCTGATCAACCGCTCATTCCAGGTGGCCGAGCATGAGCTGAAAATCTCGGCCAGTATCGGCATCGCTGTGTTCCCAGGTAACGGTGGCAACCCCCAGGAATTGTTGATGAACGCCGACGCCGCGATGTACCACGCCAAGGGCATGGGCAAGAACGGCTACAGCTTTTTCGACGTGTCGATGAACACCAATGCGCGCAAGCAATTGCAGTTGTTGCAGGACCTGCGCAACGCCCTCGACCAAGAGCAATTTCGCTTGTACTACCAACCCAAGTTCGATGCGGTCAGTGGTATTGCGGTGGGCGCCGAAGCGCTGGTGCGCTGGGAGCATCCGCAGCAGGGCCTGTTGTTGCCGGCCACCTTTATCGAACTGGCGGAAAAGACTGGCTTGATCATTCCCATCGGCGAGTGGGTGCTTAATGAAGCCTGCCGTCAGATGAGCGTGTGGTACGCGCTGGGTTATGAGCATTGGCGCATCGCCGTGAACCTGTCGGCGTTGCAGTTCTGCCATGCGGGGCTGGTCAAGAGTGTGGCCGACGCCCTTGATCGTCATCAGTTGCCGGCCAACAGCCTGACCCTGGAGATCACCGAAACCACCGCCATGAGCGATGCCGACGCGAGTATGACGGTGTTGCAGCAGCTCTCGGACATGGGCGTCGACCTGTCCATCGATGACTTCGGCACCGGCTATTCCAGCCTGATGTACCTCAAGCGGCTGCCGGCCAACGAGTTGAAGATCGACCGCGGTTTTGTGCGCGACCTTGAGCACGACAGCGATGACGCCGCCATCGTTTCGGCCATCGTTGCCCTCGGCCAGGCCTTGGGATTGCGGATTGTCGCCGAAGGCGTGGAAACGGACGTGCAGCAGAGTTTCCTCACGCGGCTGGGCTGTAACTCCCTGCAGGGTTACTTGCTGGGGCATCCGCTGCCGGCCGATGGTTTCATGGCGGATATTCTGCGGGCCGAGGACGCACAGGCGCCTGACAAAAACAGTGCCTGACGGTTAGTATCGGATCCAACCCTAACGCCAGGTTGGATCAGGAGACCGTACGCATGGACAAAGTTGTCATCATCACCGGGGGCAGTCGCGGTATTGGCGCCGAAACGGCACTGCTGGCGGCGCGCGAAGGCTATCGCATCTGCATCAACTACCGCTCCGATGAAAAAGCCGCCCTGGGCGTACTGGAGCAGGTCCGTGGCCTGGGTGCCCAGGCGATTGCTGTGCGAGCTGATGTCAGCATCGAAGATGAAGTGATTGCGTTGTTTCATCGCGTCGACGCCGAGTTGGGCCGCGTGACCGCCCTGGTCAACAATGCCGGCACCGTGGCGCACAAGTCTCGGGTCGATGAGATGTCCGAATTCCGCATCCTTAACATCATGAGGACCAATGTGCTGGGGCCGATCCTGTGTGCCAAGCACGCGGTGTTGCGCATGTCGCCCAAACATGGCGGGCAGGGTGGCAGCATCGTCAACGTGTCCTCGGTGGCGGCGCGCCTGGGTTCGCCGGGTGAATACGTGGACTATGCAGCCTCCAAGGGCGCCCTCGACACCTTCACCATCGGCCTTTCCAAAGAAGTGGCAGGTGAGGGTATCCGCGTCAACGCAGTACGCCCCGGCTATATCTTTACCGACTTCCACGCCCTGAGCGGCGACCCGGATCGGGTCAGCAAGCTGGAGTCCGGCATTCCCATGGCCCGTGGAGGGCGGCCGGATGAAGTGGCGGAAGCGATTATCTGGTTGTTGTCGGATAAGGCGTCGTATGCCACCGGGACTTTTTTAGATTTGGGTGGCGGCCGTTGAGTCGGCAGCGTCTGTGCGGGCGCCATCGGGAGCAAGCCCCCTCCCACATTTTGATCGGGTTCACACAGTCCAAGTGTGGGAGGGGGCTTGCTCCCGATGGCGTCAGAAAGAGCAACCCCCCTCCCTCAAAACGACCGCACAATCCGCCCCAACGTCTCCATCGCCTTCTCCGAGGCCTCGGTCCACGGGCTGCCATAGTTCAGGCGAATACAGTTTCTGAAGCGCTGGGTCGCCGAAAAAATCGGCCCCGGTGCAATGCTGATGCCTTGCGCCAGCGCCATCTGGAACAACTTCAATGAGTCCGTTTGCTCCGGCAATTCCAGCCACAGGAAATACCCTCCGGCCGGCTGGCTGACGCGGGTTTGCGCCGGGAAATACCGAGCGATGGCGGCGAGCATGGCGCTTTGTTGTTCTTCCAGGGCATAACGCAATTTGCGCAGGTGGCGGTCATAGCCGCCATGTTGCAGGTAGTCGGCAATCGCCGCCTGGGCCGGCATTGACGGGCACAGCGAGGTCATCAGCTTGAGACGTTCGACCTTTTGCGCATAGCGCCCGGCGGCGACCCAGCCGACGCGGTAGCCGGGCGCCAGGCTCTTGGCAAAGGAACCGCAGTGCATCACCAGTCCTTCGGTGTCGAAGGCTTTGGCCGGCTTGGGCGCCTGTTGCCCGTAATACAGCTCGGCGTACACATCGTCCTCAATCAGCGGCACCTGGTGACTGCGCAACAGCTCAACCAGCGCCTGCTTCTTTTCTTCCGGCAACGTTGCGCCCATGGGGTTCTGGAAACTGGTCATGGTCCAGCAGGCCTTGATCGGATAACGCGCAAGGGCTTGCGCCAGGGCGCCGAGGTCGATGCCGTCGCGCGGGTGCACCGGAATTTCCACCGCCTTGAGCTTCAGGCGTTCCAGCACTTGCAGGCAGGCATAGAACGCCGGAGCCTCGATGGCCACCAGATCGCCGGGTTCCGTCACGGCTTGCAGGCACAGGTTCAGGGCTTCCAGGGCGCCATTGGTGATCAGCAGTTCTTCCATCGGCAGCATCAGGCCGCCGACCATGTAGCGCAGGGCAATTTGTCGACGCAACTGCGGATTGCCCGGCGACATGTCGGTGACCACCAGGCGCGGGTCCATTTCACGGCTGGCGCTGGCCAGGGATCGGGCCAGGCGCTGCAACGGGAACAGCATCGGGCTGGGGAACGCCGAGCCGAAGGGCACTGTATTGGGGTCTTTGATCGAGTCGAGCACGGAAAACACCAACTCGCTGACATCCACCTCGGTGGACTCGTGCACCTGCTCGCTCACCGCCGGCTCAGAGAACGGGCTCGGTGCATGGGTGTTGACGAAGTAGCCGGAACGCGGCCGCGCACGGATCAGGCCGCGGCGTTCCAGCAGGTAATAGGCCTGGAACACCGTGGACGGGCTGACGCCGTAGGTTTGGCTGGCGTAGCGCACCGACGGCACACGTTGGCCAGGCCCCAGGACGCCAGAGCGGATCAGTTCGGCAATGTCTTCGGCGAATTTTTCGTAGCGTTTCATAGGGGCCTTAACAATGTTTATACGAGCGCAGATCCAATCCGGGAGAGGGCAAGCCGCTCCCACATCGGATTCTCACTGATTTAGATAGATCTCAGCGGTTCAACGGCGCCACAAAGCGGCTGTCGGCAACGCTATAGATCCCCGGCTCATCTAGATCCATCACTTTGAAGCGCAACGTCTGGGAACTGCTCGCGGGTTTCTCCGCGAGCAATGCCACCGACACCGGCACATCTATGATTTCCCCCGGCGCCAGGCTGATCTCGGTCTTGCCTTGCAGTTGGAAGCCGTCGGCCTCCACGAGCTCCACCCGATAATCCTGGCGTTGCTGGGTCTTGTTGATGACCTTGAGGCTGTAGATGTTTTCGATCTGGCCCTGGGCGTTTTCGCGGAACATGCCACGGTCTTTGGTCACGTCCAGCGACACCATCGGCCGCTCCACCAGTGCTACTACCAGCGCGGCAATCATCACCAGCAGCACCGCACTGTAGCCGATCAGACGGGGCCGTAGCAGACGGGTTTTGCCGCCTTGCAGTTGATGCTCGCTGGTATAGCTCACCAGACCACGGGCATAACCCATTTTGTCCATGATCGAATCACAGGCGTCGATGCAGGCCGCGCAGCCGATGCATTCCATTTGCAGGCCATCGCGGATATCAATGCCGGTGGGGCAGACCTGCACGCACAGGTGGCAGTCAATGCAGTCACCCAGGCCGACATCGGCCGGCTTGACCTCGCGTTTGCGCGGGCCACGGTTCTCGCCACGGGCGCTGTCGTAGGAAATGGTCAGGGTGTCTTTATCGAACATCACGCTCTGGAACCGCGCATACGGACACATGTGCATGCACACCGCCTCACGCAGCCAACCGGCATTGATGTAGGTCGCGGCGGTGAAAAACAGTACCCAGAACAGGCTCACGCCCCCCATTTGCCAAGTCAGCAGGTCCTCGGCCAACGGGCGGATAGGCGTGAAGTATCCGACAAAGGTCAGCCCAGTCAGCACGCTGATGCCCAGCCACAGCGTGTGCTTGGCCGAGCGCCTTGCCAGTTTGTTGAGGCTCCAGGGCGCGGCTTGCAGCTTGATGCGTTGGTTACGTTCGCCCTCAGTGACCTTTTCGCACCACATAAACAACCACGTGAACGAGCTTTGCGGGCAGGTATAGCCGCACCACACGCGGCCGGCGAACACGGTGATCGCGAACAGGCCGAAGGCGCAGATAATCAGCAGCGCCGACAGCAGGATGAAATCCTGGGGCCAGAACGTCGCGCCAAAAATATGGAATTTGCTTTCCGCCAGATCCCACAGCACGGCTTGGCGCCCGCCCCAGTTCAGCCACACGGTGCCGAAAAACGCCAGGAACAGAAAGCCGGCACCGGCTACGCGCAAGGTGCGGAACAGTCCGGTGAAGCTGCGGGTATGGATCAGGGTGTCGCTGGATTTGGCCTTCACCTTCTTTGGGTGTATGGGCTCAAAGGTTTCCACGGTTGGGATTCGTTCGCTCATGGTCGTTCGCTCATCAGCCTCCATCAGGCGGATGAACTATGGGCCGGGGACTGTTTGCATAACAGACTCAGCTAGCGCGATAAAAAGCGGATCAGATGGTCCGTGTGGTGAGCTCTGCGACAATCTGCTGCACCCCGGCGCGCCTGGGGTGCAGGGGCATTTCAGCGGTAATGATACAGATCAATCAAATCAGCGAACCAGGCTCAGTGGCCTTCACATGGTTGCGTCCGTCTGTCGCGCCTTCGACGGTCAAGGCGTCTGCTTCAGCTTCGGTGATGTAGGTGCGCTCGCCCGCAAGTTCTACGTAGGACATGGACTTGTCATCGTCCGTCAATATCTTCACTCGGGTGGCGGGGACGCTCTGTTCCTGGCCATTGTCGTCGAGCGTGAAATAGCACAGGTGGTTTTCAATACGCAGGGTCATGTCGAACTCCTTTCTCATCGGCTATGAACCTTAGGGGATGGTGCCGTGGCGTGGTTCAAGGCAACTGACTGGCGGTAGGCGCTGTCCATGACTTAACCGCTTCTTTAAAGGACAGGATCCATGGACGCTTGGTGGCATGAAGTGTGGCAAACCCTGCAGGCCGAGTTCGCCGATATCGGCGATGCCAAACAACTGACCCAGATCACCGTGCGCCTGCTGATCGCCGCCGTACTCGGCGGCATCCTGGGTTTTGAGCGCGAGAGCAAGGGCAAGGCCGCCGGGGTACGGACCCACATGCTGGTGGCGTTGGGCGCCGCGCTGTTTGTGATGGTGCCGCAGATGTCAGGTAATCAGGCGGATGCTATGAGTCGCGTGGTGCAGGGCGTGATCGCGGGGATCGGCTTTCTCGGCGCAGGCACGATTATCAAAGGCAAGGATGATGAGGAGGGGCATGTCAAAGGCCTGACCACCGCCGCCGGCCTGTGGATGACCGCTGCGATTGGGGTCTCGGCCGGGTTGGGCCGGGAATCGACAGCGGTCCTGAGTACGTTGCTGGCCTTGGCGGTGTTCAGCGTGATGCCGAAAATCGTCAAGCGTTTCGAGAAGGACTGACGATCACAGGGGGCATGGTTGTCGGCGGCTCTTCCACCGGTGGCGGCTCATTTTCGGGCGGCTCTTTTTCTGGAATCGGCTCCGGTTCGGTGGGCGGCAGGGTCGGATTGTCGATATTAGGATCAGGGGTTTCAGCCGGGATCGGGATATTCATCGGTGTGGCCTCCTTTGTGCTTTGCTCTACCGGTGGACAACCGCCCGGGCGATTTGATTCCCCGCTCAATGGCGGAACATCCACCTGAACTTTTGACCAAGCCTCAGGCTCGGACCTATTACGGCCTTGCTCAGGGAGAGCGTCGCCGTCTCAGAATTCGGATCAAGCAAAGAGCGTCCACAGGGCGTAAGGGGAAGATGCTCGATGACTGCTGAAACTCAGGTTCCAGATGTTTCCTTATTGCCGCTGTCCCAGGCGCTGTTGCTGCCCAGGATTGCAATCGAAAGCACCATGCCTGTGATTGATGGCGGTGAATTCGCCGTTAAGGCCGCAGTGGGCCAGCGGGTTACCGTGACCAGCAAGGTGTTCGCCGATGGCCATGACAAACTCGCGGTATTAATCCGCTGGCGCCCGCTGCAGGACGAAAGCTGGCACAGCGTGGTGATGGCGGATGTGGGCAACAACGGTTGGGAGGGCGCATTTACCGTCACCGACCAGGGCCCTCACGAATACTGCATCGAAGCCTGGATCGATACCTTCGCCAGCTTTTGCTACGAGTTGCGCAAAAAACACGAGGCCGGTGTGCCGGTCAGCCTGGAGTTGCAGGAAGGCCGCAGCCTGGTGTTGCAGGCCGCGGAACGCAGTGACAACGAACTGCGCGATCGCTTGATGCTGCTGCACCACGAACTGTCCGGCCTGCTGGAAACCGAGCAGGTCGCAATGTTTCTGCACGAAGACAGTGCACATTTGATGACTCAGGCCGATCACCGCGCCTATTTGAGCATCAGTGCCGTATACCCGATTGATGTGGAGCGTGAAGCGGCGCAATTCGCCAGCTGGTACGAGCTGTTTCCGCGCTCGATCACTGATGATCCGGCCCGTCACGGCACCTTCAACGATGTGCACGCACGCCTGCCGATGATCCATGACATGGGCTTCGACGTGCTGTACTTCCCGCCGATCCACCCCATCGGCCGCAGCCACCGCAAGGGCAGGAACAATTCCCTCACCGCCGGCCCTGACGATCCGGGCAGCCCGTACGCCATTGGCAGTGAGGAGGGCGGCCACGAAGCCATCCACCCGCAACTGGGCAGTCGCGATGATTTCCGCCGCCTGGTCCAGGCTGCCGCTGATCATGGCCTGGAAATCGCCTTGGACTTTGCCATCCAGTGCTCCCAGGATCACCCGTGGCTCAAGCAGCATCCGGGTTGGTTCAACTGGCGTCCGGACGGGACGATCAAATACGCCGAAAACCCGCCGAAAAAGTACCAGGACATCGTTAACGTCGACTTCTATGCGGCGGACGCGATTCCCAGTCTCTGGACGGAGTTGCGCGACATCGTAGTGGGCTGGGTGGAAGAGGGCGTGAAGACCTTTCGCGTCGACAACCCCCACACCAAACCGCTGCCGTTCTGGCAATGGCTGATCAGCGATGTTCGTTCAAAGTACCCCGAGGTGATCTTCCTGGCTGAAGCCTTCACCACGCCTGCGATGATGGCGCGGCTGGGCAAGGTCGGTTATTCCCAGAGCTACACCTACTTCACCTGGCGCAATACCAAGGCTGAACTGAGCGAGTACTTCACTCAGTTGAACCAGTCGCCGTGGCGCGAGTGCTACCGGCCGAACTTCTTCGTCAATACGCCGGACATTAACCCAGCCTTCCTGCACGAGTCCGGCCGCCCAGGCTTTTTGATCCGGGCCGCGCTGGCGACCATGGGCTCGGGCCTGTGGGGCATGTATTCCGGTTTTGAACTGTGTGAATCAGCGCCGGTGCCGGGCAAAGAGGAATACCTGGACTCGGAGAAATATGAAATCCGCCCACGGGACTTCACCGCGCCCGGCAACATCATTGCCGAGATTGCCCAGCTCAACCGTATCCGCCGGCAAAATCCGGCGTTGCAGACGCATTTGGGGTTGAAGCTCTACACCGCCTGGAATGACAACATCCTGTACTTCGGCAAGCGCAGTGAGGATGGCAGTAACTTCATTCTGGTGGCGATCAACCTCGATCCATTCAACGCCCAGGAAGCGCACTTTGAGTTGCCGCTGTGGGAACTGGGGCTGCCGGATGATGCGCAGACCCAAGGCGAAGACCTGATGAACGGCCATCGCTGGACCTGGTATGGCAAGACCCAATGGACACGCCTTGATCCGCAGATGCCGTTTGGAATCTGGCGCATCACGGTTGCCTAAGTCTTGCGCAGATCCATTGTGGGAGGGGGCTTGCCCACTCCCACAACGATCGCATCGCGTCCGCAGAATTTAAGTCATTCAGGAGTTTCCAATGGCGAAGAAACCTAACCCTGCCACCTTTATCAAAGACCCGCTCTGGTACAAGGACGCGGTGATCTACCAGGTTCACGTCAAATCCTTTTTTGACTCCAACAACGACGGCATCGGTGACTTCCCCGGGTTGATCGCCAAGCTCGATTACATCGCCGACCTCGGCGTGAATACCATTTGGTTATTGCCGTTTTATCCCTCGCCTCGCCGCGATGACGGCTACGACATCGCCGAATACCGTGGCGTACACAGCGACTACGGCACCCTGGCCGACGCCAAGCGCTTTATCGCCGAGGCCCATAAGCGTGGATTGCGGGTGATCACTGAGCTGGTGATCAACCACACCTCCGACCAGCACCCGTGGTTCCAGCGCGCCCGCAAGGCCAAGCCAGGTTCGGCGGCGCGGGACTTCTATGTGTGGTCCGATGACGACCAGAAGTACGATGGCACGCGCATCATTTTCCTCGACACCGAGAAGTCCAACTGGACTTGGGACCCGGTCGCCGGCCAGTACTTCTGGCACCGTTTTTATTCTCACCAGCCCGACCTCAATTTCGACAACCCGCAAGTGATGAAGGCCGTGCTGTCGGTGATGCGTTACTGGCTGGACATGGGCATTGATGGCCTGCGCCTGGACGCCATCCCGTACTTGATCGAGCGCGACGGCACCAACAACGAGAACCTTCCCGAAACCCACGATGTGCTCAAGCAGATCCGCGCCGAAATCGACGCCAACTACCCGGACCGCATGTTGCTCGCCGAAGCCAATCAATGGCCGGAAGACACTCAGCTGTATTTCGGTGACAAAAAGGGCGACGACGGCGATGAATGCCACATGGCGTTCCACTTCCCGCTGATGCCGCGCATGTACATGGCCCTGGCCCAGGAAGATCGCTTCCCCATCACCGATATTTTGCGCCAGACCCCGGAGATTCCTGCCAACTGCCAATGGGCAATCTTCCTGCGCAACCACGATGAGTTGACCCTTGAAATGGTCACCGACAAAGAGCGCGATTACCTGTGGAATTACTACGCCGCAGATCGGCGCGCGCGCATCAACCTGGGGATTCGTCGCCGACTGGCACCGTTGCTGGAGCGGGATCGCCGTCGCGTGGAATTGCTTAACAGCCTGCTGCTGTCGATGCCCGGTACGCCGACGTTGTATTACGGCGATGAAATCGGCATGGGCGATAACATCTACCTCGGCGACCGCGACGGTGTGCGCACGCCGATGCAGTGGTCCATCGACCGTAACGGCGGCTTCTCCCGCGCCGATCCGGCCAGCCTGGTGCTGCCGCCGATCATGGACCCGCTGTACGGCTACCAGTCGGTCAATGTCGAAACCCAGACTCAAGACCCGCACTCACTGCTCAACTGGAATCGGCGCATGTTGGCGGTGCGCAAGCAATCCAAGGCGTTTGGGCGGGGCAGTTTGAAAATGCTCTCGCCGAGCAATCGCCGCATCCTGGCCTATACCCGTGAATACACCGGGGAAGACGGCCGTACGGAAATTATCCTGTGTGTGGCCAACGTGTCCCGCAGCGCCCAGGCGGCGGAATTGGACCTCTCTGCCTTCGCGGGAATGGTGCCGGTGGAGATGCTTGGCGGAAACGCTTTCCCGCCGATTGGCCAGTTGAATTTCCTGCTGACGCTGGCGCCCTACGGCTTCTATTGGTTTGTACTGGCGGCGGAAAACCAGATGCCCAGTTGGCATGTGGAACCGGCGCAGAGCATCCCTGACTTCACCACTCTGGTACTGAAAAAACGCATGGAAGAATTGCTCGAAGAACCTTGTCGCACCACCCTGGAGCAGACCTCGTTGCCGGCCTGGCTGCCCAAGCGGCGCTGGTTCGCCGGTAAGGACACCGCCATCGACAGCGTGAACATCGCTTACGGCGTGCGGTTTGGCGACCCGGAGCATCCGGTGTTGCTCAGTGAAATTGATGTCACCAGCGGCGGCCAAGTCAGTCGCTATCAACTGCCCTTTGGCTTCCTGGGTGAAGATCAGTTCACCAGTGCCTTGCCGCAACAATTGGCCCTGGCTCGTGTGCGGCGTACGCGGCAGGTGGGGCTGGTCACCGATGCCTTCAGCCTGGAGCACTTCATCCGCGCGGTGATCCAGGGTCTGCAGGCGGGTACGGTGCTCACTTCCAGCGAAGGCGATTTACGCTTTGAAGCCACGCCGCACCTGGCCCCGCTGCAACTGACGGACGACGCCCAAGTACGCTACTTGTCCGCCGAGCAGTCCAACAGTTCGGTGGTGGTAGGCGAGAGCCTGGTGCTCAAGTTGATCCGCAAAGTCAGCGCCGGCGTACACCCGGAGCTGGAAATGAGCGCCTACCTCACCGCCGCCGATTACCCGAATATCTCGCCGCTGCTGGGCTCGATGATTCGTCGCGACGCCGACGGCCAGGACAACCTGCTGATGATTGCCCAGGGTTACTTGAGCAATCAGGGCGACGCTTGGAGCTGGACTCAGAACAACCTGGAACGCGCGATTCGCGATGAACTGGCGCAGGCCATCTCCGAGCAGGAACAGCACTACAACGCCTTGGGTGAACTGGCGGACTTTGCCGGGTTGCTCGGCCAGCGCTTGGGGGAAATGCACCTGGTGCTAGGCGCGAAGACTGACAACAAGGACTTCAAACCCGAGGTCACTACGGCCAAGGACACTCAGGCCTGGGCCAAGGACGTGGGCGCACAGCTTGACCGCGCGCTGCAATTGCTCAAGTTGCATCAACACACATTGAACCCGGCGGATCAGGCACTGGTCAGTGACTTGCTGGCGCAGAAAAAAGCCATCGGCGCCCATGTCCAGGCGTTGGCGAAAGCCACGTTGGGCGGGCTGCGTATTCGGGTTCACGGTGATTTGCACCTGGGCCAGGTACTGGTGGTGAAGGGCGATGCTTATCTGATCGACTTTGAAGGCGAGCCAGCCAGGCCATTGCATGAGCGGCGTGGCAAGCACAGCCCGTATAAAGATGTGAGCGGCGTACTGCGCTCGTTTGATTACGCGGCGGCCATGGCCTTGAATGTGCAAGGTGTGGATCATTCGCCGCAAGCCGATCTGGCCCGCAGGCGCGTGACCGATCGCTATCTGAATGAAGCACGCGAGGCATTTATCCAGGCTTATCAGGCAGCTACGTCTACACTGGCGCATGACTGGCAGGATGCCAAAGGCCAGGACGCCGCGCTGACCTTGTTCAGCCTGGAGAAGGCCGCGTACGAAGTGGCTTACGAAGCGGAGAATCGCCCGACCTGGCTACCGGTGCCCCTGCAAGGGCTGCACGGGTTGCTCAGCGGGCTAGCACCTCTATCTAAAACTGCACGCGGTGGGGAGACGTCATGAATTACACGCATAAAGAACCGCTGCAGCCCAAGTTGACTGCCATGCCGGCGTCCAAGGACGTCGAAGCGCTGGTGCGCGCCGAGCACCATGACCCGTTCTCGATCCTCGGGCCACATGATGACGAGCAGGGTGGGCAATTTATCCGCGCATTCCTGCCGGAAGCTCTGAGCGTCCAGGTGTTGGCGCAGGACAGTGGCGAGCCGATCGGCAGCCTGGACGCGACCCAGGTGCCGGGCTTGTTTGTCGGGCACTTCACCACGCGCCAGGCCTACCTGCTGAAGATCCAGTGGGCCGGCGGTGAGCAAATTACCGAAGACCCCTACAGTTTCAGCCAGTTGTTGCTGGGCGAAATGGACCTGTACCTGTTTGCCGAAGGCAACCATCGCGACCTCAGCAGCTGCCTGGGTGCACAGGTGACCAGCGTCGATGGCGTGCAGGGTGTGCGCTTTGCCGTGTGGGCGCCGAATGCGCGGCGGGTGTCGGTGGTGGGCGATTTCAATATCTGGGACGGTCGCCGCCATCCGATGCGCCTGCGCCATCCTTCGGGCGTATGGGAGCTGTTTATCCCGCGTCTGCAACCGGGTGCGGCCTACAAGTACGAGATCCTGGGTGCCAATGGGATTTTGCCGCTCAAGGCTGACCCCATGGCATTGGCCACTCAACTGCCGCCGGACACTGCGTCGAAAGTCGCTCCGCCGTTGCAGGTGGATTGGCAGGACCATGAGTGGATGCAGTCGCGCAGCGAAAAGCAGAAATCCACTGCACCGCTGTCGATCTATGAGTTGCACGTGGGTTCCTGGCAATGCGAGCTGGACGATGCCGGCGAAGTCGCCCGCCAATACGGCTGGCGTGAACTGACGGAACGGCTGATCCCGTACGTGCAGCAACTGGGTTTCACCCATATCGAACTGATGCCGATCATGGAGCACCCGTTTGGTGGCTCTTGGGGCTATCAAGCGTTGTCGCAGTTCGCCCCGAGTGCGCGCTTTGGCTCGCCGGAAGATTTCGCTTATTTCGTCAATGCGCTGCACCAGGCCGATATCGGCGTGATCCTTGACTGGGTTCCGGCGCATTTCCCCACCGATACCCACGGGCTGGCACAGTTTGACGGCACGGCGCTGTACGAATACGCCAACCCGCTGGAAGGTTTCCACCAGGATTGGGACACGCTGATCTACAACCTGGGCCGCACCGAAGTTCACGGCTTTATGCTGGCGTCGGCCCTGCATTGGCTTAAACACTTCCATATCGACGGGCTGCGTGTGGATGCGGTGGCGTCGATGCTGTACCGCGATTACTCGCGCAAGGCTGGTGAATGGGTGCCCAACCGCCACGGCGGTCGGGAGAACCTGGAAGCCATCGACTTCCTGCGTCACCTGAACGACGTAGTGGCCTTGGAAGCTCCCGGCGCGTTGGTGATCGCCGAGGAATCCACCGCCTGGCCCGGTGTGAGCCAGCCGACCCAACAGGGCGGCCTGGGCTTCAACTACAAGTGGAACATGGGTTGGATGCACGATTCGCTGCATTACATCCAGCAAGACCCGGTGTATCGCGCCCATCACCACAACGAGCTGAGCTTTGGCCTGGTGTATGCCTGGTCCGAGCGTTTTATCCTGCCGATTTCCCACGATGAGGTGGTGCACGGCAAGCACTCGTTGATCGACAAGATGCCCGGCGACCGCTGGCAGAAATTTGCCAACCTGCGTGCCTACCTGGCGTTCATGTGGATGCATCCCGGCAAGAAGCTGTTGTTCATGGGCTGCGAATTCGGCCAGTGGCGCGAGTGGAACCACGACCAGCAACTGGACTGGTACTTGTTGCAGTACGCCGAGCACAAAGGCGTGCAGAAGCTGGTCGGCGACTTGAACCGTCTGTACCGCGAAGAGCCGGCCCTGCACGAGCAGGACGATGCGCCGCAAGGTTTCCAATGGCTGATCGGCGATGACGCGATCAACAGTGTCTACGCGTGGCTGCGCTGGAGCAAAGACGGCAAGCCCGTGCTGGTGGTGGCTAACTTCACACCGGTGCCGCGCGAGTCCTATTCCGTTGGTGTGCCGTTTGCCGGGCGCTGGAGTGAGGTGATCAACAGTGATGCGGACATGTATGCCGGTTCCAACTTCGGTAATGGCGGCGAAGTCTTTACCCAGGATGAACCGCGCCATGGGCAACCGGTGTCGCTGTCGCTGAATTTGCCGCCGCTGGGGGTGTTGATTCTGCGACCTGAAGGGGGTTAACCGCTCTGCCGCGCGGGATTCAGTTGTCCGCGGTGCTGGCAGGGTGCCACAATGGCGCCTTTGTCATGGCAGTCGAATCAGGCGAATTTCATGAATGGCCTTGGGCGTGAGCAGGACCAGGATTGCGTTATAGAGGAGCAGGTGCGGACTGACCGTCTGCACCAGCTGTTCCGGCAGTCATTTGCCGCCATTTTGGGCAGTTACCTGGCGGCTACCATGCTCTGCTGGCTGTGTTGGGATCGCTTCGACCACGACGTTATGCTGGTCTGGATGCTGTTGCTCACAGCGTCGTCGCTGCTGCGAGTGAAGATGTTCATGGACTGGTTTCGCTGCCCCAACAGCGAGCGCACGCCGGCTCGCTGGGAGCGCCGCTACTGGGTCACTCTCGTGCTCTCTGCCGGTATCTGGGGCGCCGGTGCGTTAGCGGTGATGCCAGCGGATGATCGGCTGTCCCAGGTGCTGGTGATGTTGTTCACCGTGGGCATGTCGGTCAGCGCGGTGTCGTGTTACTCGGCCTATCGCTACATGACGCTGGCGTCTATCGGCCTGGTATTGCTGCCGTGCACCTTCTGGCTGCTGTTCCAGCCGGCTCCCATGCAGGTGGGTGTTGCCATCGCGGTGCTGGTGTTCACGACCTTTGTCGCCAGCGCCACGCGCAAATTGTCCGATGCGCTGGAAAAGGCGTTTCGCCTGACTCGGCAAATGGAAAGAGCCCACAACATTTCAACCCGTGCCGCACAGACCGATGAGCTGACCGGGCTGATGAACCGTCGTGCATTCTTCGAACATGCCCATTCGCTGTACGCACAATGCCGACACAACCAACAGCCGCTGTGCGCGCTGATGCTGGACATGGACCACTTCAAGCACATCAACGACACCTACGGACACCAGGCCGGCGACCAAGTGTTGCGCCAGATTGGAGGGGTGATCAGTGCGTCGTTTCGCAAGTCTGATGTGTATGGTCGTCTGGGTGGTGAGGAGTTTGCGGTATTGCTGCCCAATACCTCGCTGGAAACCGCACGGGGTATCGCCGAGCAATTGATCAAGGCTATTTCCGGATTGCCGGCCGAACCGGTCACGGGGCTTTCAGCCAGCTTGGGTGTTGCCTCGGCCCATGCGCTGGATGGGGACTTGCATGGCCTGATGAACACCGCCGACAAGGCGCTGTACCGGGCCAAGGCGCTGGGCCGCAACCAAGTGGCCGTGGCGGAGTAGGGCGACGCTCAGTCCTTGAGTGTTGCCTTGATCAATACCTGCGAAAGTTGTTCGGCCGAGTAAGGCTTGGGCAGAAACTCGAAGCCTTCATAGCCGCTTTCTGCCAGCTCCTCGCTGTAACCCGAGGTCAACACCACCGGCAGGTCGGCACGACGCTGGCGTAGCAGCTTGGCCATGGCGACGCCGGTGATACCGGGCATCACGACGTCGGAGAAGATGACGTCAAAGGCCATTCCATCCTGGCCGGCCAAGCTCAGGGCTTGTTCGGCATCGGTCGCCCAGGCGGTCTGATAGCCCAAGTCTTCAAGGATTTGTCGGGCAAACCGGCCGACCTCCAGGTTGTCTTCCACGATCAGCACCCGACACTGGGTTGTGTCGTGGGGCATGGCGAGCGTTCCCTGAGGGCTTTGGGGCGGCACATCCTGTGCTTCGACCTGGGGCAAATACAGGGTAAATACGCTGCCTTGGCCGGGCGTGCTGGACACATCGATATTGCCCCCCGACTGCTTGGCGAACCCGAAGACCTGCGACAGACCCAGGCCGGTGCCTTTGCCGACGGCCTTGGTGGTAAAGAACGGCTCGAAAATCCGCTCCACGGTGTCGGCGGCAATACCCGGCCCGGTATCAGCCATGGAGATGGCGATATAGGGTTGGCGTGACCCCGCATCGCCACGGATACGTGGCAGCGGCTTGCGCCCGACCACCCGTAGGCTCAGCGTACCCTGGCCGCCCATGGCGTCCCGGGCATTGAGGGCGATGTTGATCAGCGCGGTTTCAAACTGGCTCGCGTCGATGCGGGCGAAACAGGCCTGTGACGGCATCTCGACCTGCACCTGAATGCGTGCGCCGGTGACGCTTTCCAGCATCTCGCCAATGTTCTGTACCCGCTGGCCTACGTCGAAGACCTCCGGGTTGAGCGGTTGTCGACGGGCAAAGGCGAGCAACTGGCTGGTCAGCTTGCTGGCCCGCTCCACGGTATCCGAAACGGCGCTCATGTAGCGCTGGCGGCGCTCTTCCGACAGGCCTGGCTGCCGCAAAAAATCCACCGAGGAGCGAATGATCGTGAGCAGGTTGTTGAAGTCATGGGCGACCCCGCCGGTCAACTGCCCGATGGCTTCGAGTTTCTGGGATTGGTGCAACGCGGCTTCGGCTTGGGCCAGCGCCTGCGTGCGTTCCTCCACC
Organism: Pseudomonas sivasensis; assembly: GCF_052938085.1. Lineage (NCBI taxonomy): Bacteria > Pseudomonadati > Pseudomonadota > Gammaproteobacteria > Pseudomonadales > Pseudomonadaceae > Pseudomonas > Pseudomonas sivasensis. The sequence goes on along the minus strand of NZ_CP176442.1, from coordinate 3,538,549 downwards.
CGCTGTTCCAGGTAGGTGTTCAGCTCGGCATACGCTGCCAGACCTTCACGGACCTCGGCATCGGCGCGCACGCGTTCGATATGGGCCCAGGAGCGCTCGGTGACTTCCCTCAACAAGGCCAGGTCGTAGGGTGACCATGGGCGTGGGGATTTGTCGTGGACGGCCATCAATGCAGTCAGGCGTCCGTTCTTGATCAGAGGCATGCAGATAGTCGCAGTCACCCCCAGGGACTGGAAGGCCGCAGACTCTTCGGGTGGCAGCTCGCGCAGGTTGTCGCAGATCACCAGAGGCTCGCCAGCCCGCAGGCAGTTGACGGCCGCCTCGCCGAACGCCGCCAGGCTGTAGCGACCGACAATGCTCGGCGAGCCGGGCGCGGTCCAGTTGTCGCGAATGGTAAAGCCGTCTTCATCGGCGTCCATGTCGGCGTAGGCGCAATTGCTCACTTGCAGGTGTTCGGCGAGCAACTGGGTAGTGCGGGTCATGATGGCTTCGGCATCGGCCGCATTGACCACGGCGTTGCCAATGGCATCCAGCACTTCCAGGCGTCTGGCGAGAAACACCGTGGCAGTGGTTTCGGTCACGGTGTCGAGCAAGCCGACCACGTGGCCTTGGGGATCACGGATCGGGCTATAGCAGAAAGTGAAGTAGGCTTGTTCCCGCGCCTGGCCGCGTTCAACCACGAGGGGAAAGTTTTCGATATAGGTGGCATGCCCCTGGAACGCCGCGTCGGCGATATGGCTGACGTCAGCCCACACCTCGCGCCATATGTCACTGAACGGTCTTCCCAAGGCATAGGGCTTATTGCCCAGTATCGGAATAAAGGCGTCGTTGTAGATCGTGATCAACTGGGGCCCCCAGACAATGGCCTGGGGAAAGCTCGACGCGAAACACAGCGCGACGGTGGTCTTCAGAACGTCCGGCCATTGCTCCAGCGGACCGAGAGGCGTGTTGGCCCAATCATGCTGAATTACCCGTTCAGCCATGTCGCTGCTGCTTTGCAGCCAATTCATCATTGGGGGAACACCTTGTTATCGAGAGTCTTCAGCGCGCCTTTCAGTGGGTGGCGCAAAGCTACAGACCCGGTTGAACGCTGCCAGTTCAGCGCAATTATCCGATAGATGGCGTTTTGATGCTTTACTCATTTGAGTCGTTTGGATCCGCCGAGGTTGGGCGCTTGCCCAACCTTCATTGCGTGCCGAACAAACCGGTCCAGTAAATGCCCGCATCACTCTTCGGGTCCATGGCGTAGGCCGCGCCCAGTTCTCGAAATTGCGGGTTCATCAGGTTGGCACAATGACCGGGGCTGGCGAGCCAGCCATCGACAACCTTGCGCGGGGTGTCCAGACCGGCGGCGATGTTTTCGCCGATGTTTTTGGCGATGTAACCGGCCAGCTCGGCGCGGTCGCCGGGCGTGCGGCCGTCGTGGTCCAGATGGTCGAAGAAATTGCCGTTGGCCATGTTGCGCGTGTGGCTGTTGGCGGCGCTGGCCAGGGTGTCGTTCCACGACAACGGGGTGGTCGCGGTAAATGCCTGGGTGCCGCATTGGCGAGGTTGTGTACGGGCGGCGTTGATCAAGTCCAGCAGTTTCCGGCCTTCAGTCTGCCAATCCCCCAGTCCGCTGGACAGTAAGGGCCGGGCCAGCACGATGCGCCAGTCCTGACCGCTGTTGCTCACGCCGATGTCGATAAATTGCGGATCCAGCACCACCCGGCAGAAGCTCTCGCGCACCGCCTTCATGGCGGACTGAGCATCCTTGGGACCGGACAGGCTGATGGCCTGCACGTTCACCATCGGATACGCGGCCCGGGCCAGCGCCTGCTGAAGGTCGCCGACGTTAGTGGCCGGCAGCACCAGCCGTGTGTCGCTCGCCAGTGGCGGCAGTTCCTGGGAACCCTGGTCACCGCAGCGCTGCACCTGGCTGCGGTACTCGTTGATCTGTTGCACCAGCTGACTTTCTTCATTCGCCATCGCGCTGGCGCAGAACACCGTACTGGCGGCCAGCGTCGTAAGACCCATCATCAATGACAGAACGCGCATGGACGTTACCCTTGAGCTTGAAAGTGCCCATGATGCGCGATGTAACCCCATCTGGCGCAACGCCTTTTTTGTTTTTTTGCCTCAGTGGGGGTTATGAAGGCCGTTCACGGCGCGGTTGCGGCCCGATGCCATCACTGCGGCCAGGAGGATCAGGCCGCACGCGACGGCGAAGGTGGCGTGCAGGCCATTCGCCAGTGATTGTGGGGTGGCGTGGGTTATATCGGGTGCAGTCCAGGCGAATACGGCGCTGAGTGCCCAAGCACCGACAATCAGGCCGAGGTTGCGCGACAGGTTCAATAGACCCGAGACCGTGCCGCGCCGAATCGCAGCGACATTGCGCATCACGGCGGTATTGTTCGCCGCCTGGAAGAGGCTGTAGCCCGCCGTCAAAACAATCAGCGCGCCCAGGTAGGTGAACAACTCCGAAGCCAACGTCAGCAGCAGGGCGCCGCACAGCAGAATGCCGAGTCCGCTGCAGGTCATGCGTTGGCTGCCCAGGCGGTCGGTCAGGCGGCCCGCCGGTATGCCGGTGATTGCTGCGACACAGGGCCCGACCGCCATGGCCAGACCCATCGAGGCTGGGTCGAGCCCCAAACCACGGGACAGGTAAAACGGCCCGACAACAAAGGTGGCCATGATCACCGCCGCTACCAGCGCGCTCATCGCCAAGCCCGTGCGCAATGACGAATCCTTTAACAACGCCCAGATACCCAGGTCGCTGGATGCCGGCGTGTGTCGCTGATCCACCGGCAGAAAACGCCAGGCAAGGGCGACGGCCAGCAGGCCCAGCGGCACGCCCACCAGAAATAATGCACGCCAGCCCCACAGGCTCAGCAACACGCCTCCGACGCTGGGGCCCATGGCGGTTCCGACCGCCGACATGGTGCCCAGCAAACCCATCACTCGGCCGGTGCGGCCCTGGGGCACGGTATCGCCGACCATGCCCAAGGTCATGGCCATCATGATGGCTGCACCAAGGCCTTGCAGGCTGCGCGCGGCAATCAGCGCGTTGAGCGAGGACGCGCCGCCGCACAGCCCGCAGGCCAGGCTGAACAGCAGCAAGCCGCCTATTAACAACCGACGCCGCCCCAGGCGATCACCCAGGCGACCGGCGCTGAGGATCACCGCCGTGATCGCCAGCAGATACGCCAGCACCACCCACTGCACGGCGTGGAAGGACGCGTCGAACGCCTGCGTCAGGCTGGGCAGGCCCACATTGGCGATGCTGGTGCCGAGTGAGGCCAGCAGCATGGACAGCGACAGGCTGATGAGGCTGCCGCGCGGGGACGTAGACATGGGCAATTCCTTGAATGAAGGCAATTGTCACAAATCTACGGCGTCGCCTAACATGGCGGAAGACGCAGGAGTTGCAGTGAATACCTGCACCAAACGCCTGATGAGAACCTCTTATGCCTGATCTGAATTTGCTGATCACCCTGGATGTGCTGCTTGCCGAAGGCAGCGTCGCCGGCGCGGCCAAGCGCCTGGGTTTGAGCCCCTCGGCCATGAGTCGCGCCTTGGCCCGCCTGCGTGAAACCACCGGCGACCCATTGCTGGTGCGCGCCGGTCGCGGCCTGGTGCCCACGCCACGGGCGGTGGAGCTGCGTGAACAGGTCAGTGATTTGGTTCAGGCTGCCCACGCGGTGCTGCGGCCTGCGCAGTTTGTGGACATGGCGGTGGTGGCGCGCACCTTCACCTTGCGCACTAGTGAAGAGTTCGTCGAAAACTTTGGCCCGGCGCTGCTGGCACGCATCGCCCGAGAGGCGCCCGGCGTGCGCCTGCGTTTCATCAATAAAAACGACAAGGACAGCACGCTGTTGCGCGACGGCAGTGTCGATCTGGAAACCGGCGTGGTCGATCCCACTGCCAGCCCTGAAGTGCTGACCCAGGCTTTGTTCCGCGACCGCTTGATTGGCGTAGTGCGTAACGGCCATCCCCTGAGTCGCGGTGAAATCAGCGTCGCGCGTTATGCCGAGGGCCAGCACGTCTATGTCTCGCGGCGTGGGCAGGCGCGCGGTCAGATCGACGATGCGCTCGAAACCTTGGGCTTCACGCGGCAGATCACCAGCATCGTCGCGGGTTTCTCCACTGCCATCTCCCTGGCCCGCGACACCGACCTGATCGCCAGTGTGCCGGAACGCTACACCGCCCACCGTCGCGACCTGTTTTGCTTTGCCCTGCCGCTGACGTTGCCGACCTTTACTGTGGCGATGCTCTGGCACCCACGGCTGAACGCGGACTTGGCGCACCGCTGGCTGCGCGGATGCCTGCGTGAGGTCTGCGGGCAATAGACCGTGCGCAACAGGTACAATCCCCGCTGCCTAGACGTGAACCCCCAGGAATTTGCATGTTCAGCCTTACCCGCTACACCACACCATGCCCCGAGCCCATCAACGGCCAGATCCTGCAGATGGTGGTAGACAACCTCACTGACATCAGCAGCGTCGCGTTGCCGCCGAGTAACCTGCTCTACAACATCTACCAGTATGCGGTTGGCTTTGAAGTGCACCTTTACCTGCAGGCGCTGAATGGGGAGAAGGGCATTGACGTCGAACTGATCGTGGCTACCGACGCCGAGGACTCGGAGACCGTCATCGGTTTTTTGCTTTGCCTACCGGTGAAGGATGATCCCGAAGCCTGTGGCATTGCCTTCATGGCTGTAAAAGCCGGTTTGCGCCGCCAGGGCGTGGCACGGGGGATGATGCAAGACGTGCTGGCGCGCTATCCCCATGCCGAATTGGCGTGTGTCGTGGAAAAGGTGCCTGCGTTCGAAGCCCTGGGCTTTCAAGTACGCGCCGCACGTGGCACCCAGGTGCTGATGAACACCCGCGACTACGGCACGGATGGCCTGATGGGCGTGCTGGACGTAGCCGCGATCTATAGCTCCCTCGAAGTGCGGCAGATCCATACCTACCTGCTGCAAAAACACGGCAAGCGGGCGATGGTCGACGCGGAGAAGCAGCGGGATCGGCATCTTGACCAATTGACGCGCAAAGTCCGGTTGTTCTTGCAGGAGCGGGGCTGAAACAGAGCGCCAACCACCGATCCCCTGTAGGCGCTCCCGAGCTTTAGCGAGGCAGCGATTACAGTGGGTCAGGCGACAAAACAGGCGCGCGGTTAACCATCGCCAATAGGATCGCCAACAATTCGTGCTGGGCTTCTTCTCGGCTGATTTCGCCGTCGGCCGCTGCGTGGGACAAGGCTTCCGCCGCGCCCAGCATGGCCCGCAGGCCGGCTTGTGACAGCGTGCCGTTGGGGGCGAAGGGCGCCAGGGCGTCACGGCATTTGTCGAGAAAAATGGCCTCGTATTTGCGCTTCAGCGCTTCCAATTCCGGTGAACCGCTCAACGCGGCGGTCACGCCCGGAATTTCCCGACCCTGCAATAACACGCAGTCCACGTAGGACGCGGCGATGACCCAGGCGCGGTCTTGCAGGGTTGCACGGCTGGCCTCGATGGCATCGGCGAAGGCTTGGTTCTGACGCCCGTCGAAGTCTTCATACAGCGCCGCCAACAACCCCGCACGGGTGACGAAATGGTCATAGACCACCGGTTTGGTCACGCCCGCCAGTTCCGCCAGGCGGCCCAGGGTCAGGGCGTCGGTGCCTTCCTCGCGCACCAGTTGCCAGGCCACTTCCAACAATTGATGCAGGCGATCCTCACGGGACAAACGACGACGTGGGGCAGGGGATTCAGTGCTTGACATGCTTATATACCAAAAGTAACTTATTTGAATTAACTTACCAAAAGTAACTAAGCCCAGCCTAAACCGAAAGAGAGTCAATGTCATGCACGCACTGATCGTTGTTGCTCATCACGACCCACAATCCCTCACCCACAGCATCGCCACGCAAGTCGCTGCAGGCCTCAGCAGTTGCGGCCACACCTACGAAATCGCCGACCTCGCCGCCGAAGGTTTCGACCCGCGCTACACCGCCGCCGACCACCGCGTACACCGTAACCACGCCACGCCACCGGCCGATGTGCTCGCTGAACAGGCGCGCCTCGACCGCGCCGACGCCTTGGTACTCGCTTTCCCTATCTACTGGTGGTCGCTGCCGGGGCTGCTCAAGGGGTGGGTCGATCGAGTGTTCGTCAATGGCTGGGCGATCGACTACGGCCCGGATACCCCAGTGGTGAAAAAACTGCGGCATTTGCAGGTGCACCTGTTGGCCCTCGGCGCTGCGGATGCCGGCGCGTTTGACCGCCACGGCTATGCCACGGCGATGCGCACGCAGATCGACTACGGCATCTTTGATTACTGTGGGGCGAAGGTGGTGACGTCCGAGTTGTTGTTGGACTCAGAGGGCGGAGCAGCCGAGGCGCATCTGAAAACGGCAAAGGCCATCGGGCAGCGGCTGTTCGAAGCCGAGACAGTCGCCGGTTGAGTCAACCTTCGCGAAACAGGTCGTGGGCATCCAGCAGGCGGTAGGCGATTTCCGGGCGTTTCTCAAGGCCTCGGCGAATCGCCGCCGGGATCGATTGCCGAGTCTTGCGGCACATGCCCGGTAGTTCGTCGATAACGATCTGGATCCCGCGCATGCTTTTGACCTCGGTGTGTCCCGGCGCGATATGCACGCGAATGCCCAGTTGCTGGTACATCAGCTGTTGCATGCGCTCCAGGTCTTGCAGGCTCTTGAGGTCTTCGAGGCGGTCGAGCAGGCGTTTTTCTTCCTGGCGCGTGAGGTTGAGGATGCGCAGGTCGGCGCCGGGGGCTTCAAGCAATTGCTCGCGGTCGCAGACACAGGCGCCGGGTGGGCAGGGTTGGCGAATTGTCATGTGCATTCCCTCCCCATTTCGGCGCCGCTGACTCAGTAGCTCAGCGCGACCCCAAGACTGCCCAGGGCCTTCCAGTACTCAGGATAGGTCTTGGCCACGCAGTCCGGATCCTGGATGCGGATACCCGACACTTTCAAACCAGCCAGGGCAAAGCACATGGCGATGCGGTGGTCGGCGTGGGTGTCGATGAGCGCGTTGCAGGATGTACCGGCCAGTCCAGGATCAGCGGCCACCAGCAGGTCATCGCCTTCGATGGTCGCCAGGCCCGGACGGATTTCATTGAGGCCGTCATGCAGTGCCTGCACGCGATCACATTCCTTGACCCGAAGGTTGGCCAGCTCTGTGAAGCGCACCGGGGTGTTGTTGAACGCGGCCAGCACGGCCAGCGTCGGGATCGCGTCCTGCATCTGAGAGCCGACCACGGTGGCCTGCATGTTCGGGAACTGGGCGATCACGGCCTGGGCCTTGGCGTCCGGTTGGGTGAAGTCCTGCGCGGCCACGCCGATGTCTATACGGCCACCGGTCAACACTTCAGCAGCCCACAGGTACGTGGCAGCGGACGCGTCGGGTTCGATCAAGTAGTCATGGGCGGTGTAGCCAGTGGGGGCTACACGCCAGGTGGTGTCGTTGACCTCATCAACCTGCGCCCCGAAGGCACGCATGCAGTCCAGGGTCAGGTCCACGTAGCCACGGGCGCCGATGTCCTTGCCGGTCAACGCCACCTCAATCGGAGCTTCACCGCACGCGGCCAGCATCAACAGGGCCGAGACGTATTGGCTGGACAAACCGCCGTCGATCTCAAAACGCTTGGCCTGGACCTTGCCCACGCCGTGCACGGTCACCGGTGGGCAACCGGTCGGGCTGTCGACCTGGATGCCGTTCTCGCTGAGGGTGGTCAGCAGCGGGCCGATCGGGCGCTTCTGCATATAGTGGTCGCCGTCCAGCACCACGGCGCCTTCGACGGTGGCGACGGCGGCGGTGAGAAAGCGCATCGCCGTGCCGGCATTGCCCAGGAACAGCGGTTGCGCAGGCAACTGAAGCTTGCCGCTGCCTGTGACGACAAAGGTGGTGTCATCCGGCTCATCGATGGTAACGCCCATTTGGCGCAGGGCCACCGACATGTGGCGGGTGTCGTCGCTTTTCAGCGCGCCACTGAGGCGGCTGGTGCCCTTGGCCAGGGCGGCCAGCAGCAGGGCGCGGTTGGTAATGGACTTGGAGCCGGGCGGTGCGACCTTGCCGTTCAGGGGGAAGTTGGGCGGTGTAACGGTCACGGTTTTCTGCGAACTCAAGGTACAAGGCTCCTGATCAAGGCAAGGTGGGACGGAGTGGCCGACGGGCGGACCCGAATAATCGGCCAAAGGTGCAGTGCTTGTCGAGGTTTAGCGCCGGCTCAACCAGTAATCATGCAGGGCCCGCGCGGCCGGTTCGATCTCGCTGACGCGTTGCTGGTGAGCCTGCACATCCAAGTCGGCCGGCAACTCGAAGTTGTCCTGCTCGGCGCACCAGGAGATTTTCTCCAACTGCGCGGCCTGTTCGGCAGGCAGTTGCGGCCAGTTGCCGATGGCTGCGCCTCGGATATAGCCAAAGCACCATTCTTCCGCGAGGGTTACGGTTTGGCCTTGATGTTCGGTGTCGTCGAAGCGTGCTTTGAAGCCTTGTGCGTCGGTCGCCAGTTGGGCGGCCAGGGTGTTGCTGTGACGTACGCACAACTCCAGAAAGCGCTGGGCGTCGTCCATGCTGTCCCATTCAGGGTTCTGACCACCCCAGATTGCCGGGAACCACTCGGCTACATCCACCTGTGCCGGGCTGGACACCAATGCGGTGAAGTAACCGTCGAGCTCCGCCAGGTTCAGCACCGAATGGTCATCGCCGTACTTGAGCAGGGTTTCTTCGATGAAGTCGAAATCGGCGGGGGCAAGGGGTTGGGCGTGCATGGCATTTCCTTAAAACGTCGAGCGCCGCACAGAAGGCGGCTTAAAGCGCCAAGGATGGCGCCTGGCAGGGTTTTTTGCCAGTCCCGCTTTTGGCCGATGCGCCGTGGTGGACCCTTGTTATAGTTCGGGCCTTATCACTCGCCAGTCAGGGATCACTGCCATGTCCGAATACCAAGCGTTCGTCGTCGAAGTCACTGGCAACGTTGCCCATGTGCAGATCAACCGCCCGGAAAAGATCAACGCGATGAACGCGGTGTTCTGGACCGAGATCATCGACATTTTCCAATGGGTCGAAGACACCGACGCCGTGCGTGCCGTGGTGCTCAGCGGCGCCGGCAAGCATTTCTCGTCCGGTATCGACCTGATGATGTTGGCCTCCGTGGCCAACGCCTTTGGCAAGGACGTGGGCCGCAACGCGCGGCTGCTGCGCCGCAAAATCCTGGAGCTGCAAGCCTCGTTCAACGCGGTCGACAACTGCCGCAAGCCGGTATTGGCGGCGATCCACGGCTACTGCATCGGCGGCGCCATCGACCTGATCAGCGCCTGCGACATGCGCTACGCGGCTGAAGACGCACAGTTTTCCATCAAGGAAATCGACATCGGCATGGCTGCCGACGTCGGCACCCTGCAACGCCTGCCACGCATCATCGGTGACGGCATGCTGCGTGAGCTGGCCTATACCGGTCGCCAATTCGGTGCCGAGGAAGCGCGCAGCATTGGCCTGGTCAACCGCGTTTATCCCGATCACGAGCAACTGCTGGCCGGCGTAATGGAAATCGCCCATCAGATCGCCGCCAAGTCGCCGATTGCTGTGACCGGCACCAAGGCCATGATCAGTTATATGCGTGACCATACGGTCAATGATGGTCTCGAATACGTTGCCACCTGGAACTCGGCTATGTTGCAATCCAACGACCTGCGCGTGGCCATCGCGGCCCATATGAGTAAGCAGAAACCCGAATTCGTGGATTGACTGACATGACCCAAGGCTGGATTACCACAACGTTGCTGGACAACGACACTCCCGGCGGCTGGGCTGTCGCCCGCAGCCGCGACGGCTTTTTACATGACACCAATGGCCCGCTGTTCCCTCGGGAATGGCTCAAGCGCCAGGACTTGTCGGTGTTCGCCGAGCACGGTATCGGACACCTCGACGGGGAGCCGGTGTACTTGCTGGAACTTAACTCCGCCGCTGACGTGCCGGGCTGCGGCTGGCAAGGCCTGCGCGGCTTTATGCTGCAAGGCGATCACACCCTGTACAAAGTGCTCGGATACGCCGCCCAGATCGGCACCTGGGCGCGGGAGCATCGTTTTTGCGGCAGTTGCGGCCAGGCCATGGTCCAGGTGCCGCGGGAGCGAGCGATGTTCTGCCAGGCCTGCGACCTGCGCAGTTACCCGCGGATCTCGCCGAGCATGATCGTGCTGGTGACCCGCGGCGACGAGATTCTGTTGGCGCGTTCACCGCGTTTTGTCACTGGCGTGTACAGCACGCTGGCGGGGTTTGCCGAGCCGGGCGAGTCGGCCGAGGACTGCCTGATTCGCGAGGTGCGCGAGGAAGTGCAGGTGGAGGTCAAGAACATTCAGTACATGGGCAGCCAGTGCTGGCCGTTCCCCCATTCGATGATGCTGGGCTTTCACGCCGAGTACGCCGGTGGCGATATCGTGCCCCAGGCTGACGAGATCGAGGACGCGCAGTGGTTCAACATCCACGATCTGCCGCCGTTGCCCGCTTCACGTTCGATTGCGCGCTACCTGATCGACCTCTATTTGGCCCGTCGCTTAGGCCACGCTGAACCAGTGCTGCCAGGCTAGGCGCACCGTCAGGCCGAGGACCACGGTGATGAACACCGGGCGAATGAATTTGGCGCCGCCGCTGATTGCGCTGCGCGCGCCAAAGAATGCGCCACACATCACCGACACGCCCATCGCCAGCCCGACTATCCAGTCCACTGACCCGTTGAAGATAAACACCGACAGCGCTGCCGCGTTGCTGACGAAGTTCATGCTGCGCGCAACGCCGCTGGCCTTCACCAGGTCAATGGGGTGCAGCAACATGGTGCTGACCGTCCAGAACGCGCCGGTACCGGGGCCGGCCACGCCATCGTAGAAACCCAGGCCGAAGCCTTGGGTGGACTGCCATTTCTTCTTGATCGGCGCGTCGTTATCCAGCGCTGCCTTGGGCGTTCCGCCAAACAGTAGGTACAGGCCGCAACCGAAGACGATTACCGGGAGCATTTTGTTCAGGGTTTCGGCGGGCAGGTAGTGGGCGACGACCGCGCCGGTCAATGCACCGATCAACGTGCCGACGATGGCATGAACCCACTGGCGTGGGTGGAACAGCTTGCGGCGGTAGAAGGTAAAGCTGGCGGTGGCGGAACCGAAGGTGGAACTGAGCTTGTTGGTGCCCAATACCAAGTGCGGTGGCATGCCTGCGGTGAGCAGGGCGGGCGTGGTCAGCAGGCCGCCGCCACCGGCGATGGCGTCGATGAAACCGGCGACAAAGGCCACGACGGCGAGAATGGCGAGGGTGGTGAGGTCTACGCTAAGTTCGAAAGGCATTGGGCAGGGCTTATGGTTGGCAGTGCGCAGCAAAGCGCTGTGCGAAGGGCCGCCATCTTACCTCCCAGAGGGACGCAGAACCAAATGTGGGAGGGGGCTTGTCCCCGATTGCGGTGTGCCAGTCAGCTTATCTGTCACTGATGCACCGTCATCGGGGGCAAGCCCCCTCCCACATGTTTTACCGTGTCCGGTTGGCTATTTGTGGGTGCCCAACCATTCCAGCGCCGTGCGCCAGATGCAAATCCCCAGGAAATACGCCGACATCAGCGACCACAACCCGAACGTCCACGGGTTGGTATTGGGGTAATCCACCACCATCAAAAAGCTGCACAGCAACCAGATCGTGGTCACGGCGATATTGATTGGCATGAAGCGCTTGACCCGGAACGGGTGCAGGAACTTCATCGGCGTCACAGTCAGCAGGGCCAGGCCGATCACGGTCAGCAGCGTGACCCAGGCCTCCGGCTGGATGATGTATACGCACAGGGCAACCACGTTCCAGGCGGCGGGGAAGCCGACGAAGTAGTTGTCCTTGCTCTTCATGTTGACGTTGCAGAAGCAGAACAGCGACGAGACCAGGATCACCGACACCGTGAACAGATGGGTGAATTCCGGCAGGTCGATGTAGCGGTAGATGAACAGTGCCGGGATGAACACATAGGTGAGGTAGTCGATCACCAGGTCCAGTACCGAGCCGTCAAAGCTGGGCAGTACCGTGCTGACATTCAACCGTCGCGCCAGGGAACCGTCCACGCCGTCCACCACCAGCGCCAGGCCCAGCCACAGCAGGCAGGCCTTGGGTGAGTTCTCCAGCAGCGCCAGAGTGGCCAAAAACGCCAGCACCACGCCGGTGGCGGTGAAGCCGTGGGCGCCCCAGGCTTTGATTCTGGCTACATGCAGGGTCGATATCACGGGCGGTTCTCCAAAGGGTGAAACGGGGCAGCCGACAACGTGACGCCGTCGAGTCTGGCCGGGGAATGCAGGTATCGACCGGGAAGGGGGTCATAAGGTTCACCGCCCGGCGTATCACTTAGCGTAGCAAGCGTAGGACGTTTCGGCATCAGCCTTGACGGAACACCAGGGCCTTGAGGCCACTTTGCGCGTCAATATCCGGAAATTCCGGCGGGTTTTCCAGGCGTTCTACATATCGCAGGCCTGGAGCCTCGCGGGTCACGCCGTCGATCAGGAAGTCTTCGCCAAAGGCCGGGTCGTTCATGCAGGCGAGCACCGTGCCCTGCGCCGTGAGCAAATCCGGCAGGCGGCGTAGTACTCGCTGGTAGTCCTTGGTGAGCAGGAAGCTGCCTTTCTGAAAGGACGGCGGGTCGATGATCACCAGGTCGTAGGGACCGCTGTTGGTGACCTTGGCCCAAGACTTGAACAAATCGTGGCCCAGAAAGGTGACGTTGCTCAAGTCATGACCGTTCAGGCGATGGTTGTCACGGCCGCGGCTCAGGGCGCCACGGGCCATGTCGAGGTTAACCACGTGGTCGGCGCCGCCTTCGATGGCTGCCACTGAGAAACCGCAGGTATAGGCAAACAGATTGAGCACGCGCTGACCCTTGGCTTGTTCGCGCACCCAGTTGCGACCGTAGCGCATGTCGAGGAATAGCCCACTGTTCTGCTTTTTGCCCAAGTCAATCAGGTAGCGCAGGCCGCCTTCGGTGATGGTCAATTCGTCGATGGCCTCGCCCACCAGCCATTCGGTGGTGCTTTGCGGCAGGTAGCGGTGTTGCAGCGCGACGGTGTGGGCGCCGAATCGAGCCCAGTCGAAGTCGATCAGCAGCTGTTGCAACGCCTGCAGGTGCGCCGGCTCGGGCTCCTTGAACAGCGCGATCAGAATAACCCCTTGCAGCCAGTCCACCGTCAACTGTTCCAGCCCAGGCCAGCAGCGGCCACGGCCATGGAATAGGCGTCGGGTTTCAGCCGGTGCGCTGGCCAGGGCGGTAAGCAGGTGGGCGTGCAGAGTGGCAAGTGCGTCTGGGGTCATCGTTGAGCGTCGGTCGTTGAGCGGGCGGCATTTTAACCACAATTGAGGGTTTAAAAGGCAGCGATCAACGGTGGACCAAATGCCTCGCGGATAAAACCCGGGGCGATATACCGCTCGTAATGCGCTTCTGACAGCAGAAAAAACTCGCGGTCGATCGCATCGCGCAAATCCGCCAGGTGTCGCTCACGAAACTCCGGCAACAACGCCAACCCGTAAGCGTCGAGTTTGGAAATCACCCGCGCACCTCGGGCAATTAGTTGGTAAGCCCAGCAATACGGCGACTGATGCGGCATGAACCGAATCTTGCGGTCTTCGAGTTGCTGGCGCAGGCGCTGCGGATCGAACACTTCCAGCTTGCTGGTCATCACTTGCACCAGCAACTGCTCAAGGCGCAGCCATACCGCCTGCTTTTCCTCGGCGTTGTAGCCATTCCACTGGATCACTTCATGGTGATAACGCTTGCAGCCTCGGCAGACCAGGTCACCGTAAACGGTAGAGCACAGGCCGACGCACGGGGTTTTAATGGTTTGGTTGGGCATAAAAGGCAATTTGCAAAGTTGATGGAACACCGCGTTCCCAATGTAGGAGGGGGCTTGCTCCCGAATGCGGTGTATCAGTCAAAGGTGTTTTAACTGAGCCACTGCTATCGGGAGCAAGCCCCCTCCCACACATTGGATCTGTGCTGTTAATTAGTCCCAGCTCAGCGCGCCGCCAGTCTGATACTCGATCACACGGGTTTCGAAGAAGTTTTTCTCTTTCTTCAAGTCCATGATTTCGCTCATCCACGGGAACGGGTTAGTGGTCCCTGGATACTCTTCTTTAAGACCGATCTGCGACAGACGACGGTTCGCGATGAACTTGAGGTAATCCTCCATCATCGCCGCGTTCATGCCCAATACGCCGCGCGGCATGGTGTCGCGAGCATATTCAATCTCCAGCTGAGTCCCTTGCAGGATCATCTGGGTCGCTTCTTCTTTCATCTCGGCATCCCACAGGTGTGGGTTTTCGATTTTGATCTGGTTGATCACATCGATACCGAAGTTCAGGTGCATCGACTCATCGCGCAGGATGTACTGGAACTGTTCCGCGACGCCGGTCATTTTGTTGCGGCGGCCCATGGAGAGGATCTGGGTGAAGCCGCAGTAGAAGAAGATGCCTTCCAGCACGCAGTAGTAAGCAACGAGGTTGCGCAGCAGTTCTTTGTCGGTCTCAACGGTGCCGGTTTCGAACTTCGGATCGGAGATCGAACGGGTGTACTTCAGGCCCCAAGCCGCTTTCTTAGCGACCGATGGGATCTCGTGGTACATGTTGAAGATCTCGCCTTCATCCATGGCCAACGATTCGATGCAGTACTGGTAGGCGTGGGTGTGGATCGCTTCTTCGAAGGCCTGGCGCAGGATGTACTGGCGGCACTCCGGGTTGGTGATCAGGCGGTACACGGCCAGCACCAGATTGTTGGCAACCAGGGAGTCGGCGGTGGAGAAGAAGCCCAGGTTGCGCATGACGATGCGGCGTTCGTCGTCGGTCAGGCCTTCGGGGTTTTTCCACAGCGCGATATCGGCGGTCATGTTGACCTCTTGCGGCATCCAGTGGTTGGCGCAGCCGTCGAGGTACTTCTGCCAGGCCCAGTCGTACTTGAAGGGCACGAGTTGGTTGAGGTCGGCGCGGCAGTTGATCATGCGTTTTTCGTCAACGGCGACGCGGGCGGAGGCGCCTTCGAGTTCGGCGAGGCCTTCGGCGACGTCGAGTTTGTCCAGGGCAGCCTTGGCGCGCACGATGGCGGCGGAGTCGTTGGCAGTCACATGGCGTGCTTCCAGCGCGGCAGCGGCGCCGGCACCGTCGAGGCGGTCCATGTTGGCTTCACTGGCGTGGCCGGCGTTGGCGCCCTTGATCACCGCTGCACCGGTGTCTTCGTTGTCGACTTCATCCCAACTCAGCATTGAAATACTCCCTTCTGTTCTGTTTTGACGGCCTGTAAAGCCGTCCAAAAAATATGCGATTTGCAGGCTACTAGGCATTGAAATAGTGCGCATAGTGTGGTCGGTAAATACCGATACTGCACACTATGTAGTGGTCTGTTTTGTTTGTGGGCACACTATATGGTGTGTAACAAGGTTGGTCAACGAACAACAATGGCTTGACTGTCGCAGGGGCCATGGGCCGCGGGAAGGCTCTACGGCGCGCCTAAGCTAATTCCAAAAAGATATTTATTGGTGGTTTTTAAGATCGTTTAGCTTGGATGCTTCTAACGGATTCTGTTCAAGGAGCGAGCCGCCGATGGCCCACGTGCAGTCAATCACCACCTTGCCGCTGTTGGACCTGTCGCAACTCGACGGCAGCCCGCAGCAGCGCCAGCAGTTTCTCGATGAGCTGCGCCTGGCAGCGCGGCATATCGGATTTTTCTACCTCACCGGCCACGGCATCGACCCGTCGCTGCTGGCCGAGGTGCAGCAGCAGGCGCGCGCATTTTTTGCCTTGCCCGAGGCCGACAAGCTGGCGGTGGGCATGCTCAATTCGCCGCATTTTCGCGGTTACAACCGCGCGGCGTCCGAGATCACCCGTGGCCAGCCGGACCTGCGTGAACAGTTCGACGTCGGCGCAGAACGAGAGCCGTTGGCGCTGGGTCAATACCCGGCCGCCTGGGCACGCCTGCAAGGCCCCAACCAATGGCCGACCGCGTTACCCCAACTCAAACCGCTGGTACTGGGCTGGCAACAGGCGATGACACAAATGGCCCTGCGCCTGCTGCGCGCCTTCGCCCAGGCCTTGTCCCTGCCGGAAAACGCTTTCGACGCGTTGTATGGCGACAAACCCAACGAACACATCAAGCTGATCCGCTACCCCGGCCGCCACGCCCAGCAAAGTCGCCAAGGCGTGGGCGCACACAAGGACTCGGGTTTCCTCAGCTTTCTGCTGCAAGACCAGCAGGCCGGTTTGCAGGTGGAAGTGGAAGAGGGCCGTTGGATCGATGCCGCGCCGCGCCCCGACACCCTCGTGGTCAACATCGGCGAGCTGCTTGAACTGGCCAGTAACGGTTACCTGCGCGCCACCGTGCACCGGGTGGTGTCGCCGCCGGTGGGCAGCGAGCGCTTGTCCCTGGCGTTTTTCCTTGGTGCGCAACTGGACGCGGTGGTGCCGGTGTACCAACTGACGCCCGAACTGTTGCGCGACGCCCATGGCCCAGAGAGCGATCCGCGCAACCCATTACTGCGTGACGTGGGCTGGAATTACCTCAAGGGCCGCCTGCGCTCCCACCCCGATGTCGCCCAACGCTTCTACGCCGACGCCACGTTACCCCACGCACTGTCCGCCTGATCAGGAGATCATCCATGTTGAAAACCACCACCCTTACCCTGGCGGCGTTGCTGGCCTCATTCAGTGTGTCGGCCGCTGATGCATTGCGCGTGGCCGCTGACCCGATTCCCCATGCACAGATCCTTGAATACGTGCAGAAGCTCGACCCGAGCCTGAACCTGAAGATCATCGAAATCCCCAGCGGCGTGAATTCCAACGAATTGCTGGCCCATGGCGATGTGGACGCCAATTACTTCCAGCACTTGCCGTACCTCAATTCCCAGGAGCAGGCCCTGGGCCAGAAGTTCGCGGTGGCCGCCACCGTGCATATCGAGCCACTGGGCATCTATTCCCGCCGCCATACCAACTTCGCTCAGGTGCCGGACAAAGGCACCGTCGCTGTGCCGAACAATGTCACCAACCTCAGCCGTGCCCTGTACCTGCTGCAAGCCAATGGCTTGATCAAGCTCAAGCCCGGTTTCAACGACGCTTCCAAGGACCAGGCCACACCTAAGGACATTGCCGAAAACCCCAAGCATTTGAAGATTCTGGAAATCGAATCGCCGCAAATTCCTCGCGCTCTGGACGATGTAGACCTGGCTGTGATCAATGGCAACTTCGCCCTCGAAGCTGGCTTGGAACCGGCCAAGGATGCACTGGGCCTGGAGCAGGCCAAGGGCAACCCCTACGCCAATATCCTGGTGACCACACCGAAGCTGCTGCAAGACCCGCGCATCCAACAACTGGCCAACGATCTGCGTTCGCCAGCGGTGGCCAAGTTCATTACTGAGAAATACGCCGGTTCGGTGATTCCGGTGGCCGTCGAATGATCGTTGTCGAGGGCGTCAGCAAAACCTACGCCGACGGCCAGCCAGCGGCGCTGGATAACGTGTCGTTGCAGATCGCCGACGGCGCGATTTTTGGCATTGTCGGGCGCAGTGGCGCAGGTAAAAGCACCTTGCTGCGCTGCCTGAATCTGCTCGAACGGCCCACATCCGGGCGCATCCTGCTGGATGGCCAGGACCTGACCCTGCTGAGCGACAAGCAACTGCGCCAGCAACGCCAGCGCATCGGCATGATCTTCCAAGGCTTCAACCTGCTGCATTCGCGCAACGTGGCGGATAACGTCGCGGTGCCGCTGGAAATCGCCAATGTGCCCAAGGCCGAACGCTCGGCGCGAGTTGCAGAACTGCTGGCGTTGGTGGGGTTGAGCGACAAGGCCCAGGCGTTTCCGTCACAGTTGTCTGGCGGACAGAAGCAGCGCGTGGGCATTGCCCGTGCATTGGCGGCGCGGCCGGCGTATCTGCTGTCGGATGAGGCCACCAGCGCCCTCGACCCGGAAACCACCACCTCGATTCTTGAGCTGTTGCGCGACATCAACCGACAGCTCGGCGTGACCATCGTGCTGATCACCCACGAACTGGACGTGGTCAAGGCGATCTGTGACAGCGCGGTGTCCCTGGCGGATGGCCGCGTGGTGGAAAGTGGCACGCTGCTGCAGTTGCAGGCCGACCCGTCCTCGCGCCTGGGCCGCTCGCTGACGCCGAGCCCGCAAGTGGTGAGGGCCGTATGAAAACCGATTGGAACGACATCCTGCAGTTGCTGCTCAACGCCACCGGCGAAACCCTCTATATGGTGCTGCTGGCCGGGCTATTCACCCTGTTGATCGGCCTGCCCCTGGGCGTGTTGCTGTTTATCAGCCGACGCGATGGCTTGTTACCGTTGCCGCGCCTCAACCGGGTATTGGGCGGGGTGATCAACCTGGGGCGTTCATTGCCCTTCGTGGTGATGTTGATCGCGCTGATCCCACTGACGCGCCTGATCGTCGGCACCACCCTGGGCAGCACCGCCGCCGTGGTGCCGATCACCATTGGCGCGTTTCCGTTCTTTGCGCGCATTGTCGAAACCGCCCTGGATGAAGTGGACAAGGGTCGTATCGAAGCCATCGTGGCCATGGGCGGTGATATTCGCCATGTGATCCTCAAGGTCCTGTTGCCCGAAGCCTTGCCGGCACTGGTGGCCGGAGTGACCTTGACCCTCGTGATGCTGATCGGTTTTTCGTCCATGGCCGGGGTGATCGGCGGTGGCGGCTTGGGCGACCTCGCTATCCGCTACGGTTACCAGCGTTTCAACAATCAGATCATGGTAGTCACGGTGATTGTGCTGGTGGTGTTGGTGCAGGGCGTGCAGAGCCTGGGGGATCGTTGCGTGCGGTCATTGGCCCATCGCCGATAGAGGTGCTGCGCCGGGTGGGGTGTGCCGCACGCCAGCGTCGTGCGGGTCAATCACTGCATGCTCAAGGGACGCGCGGGGCGGTGATTATTTCCTACCGTCTGGAGCGTCGATTGCCAGGCTGTTATCAGCGCGAACGCTTGGTTGTTGCGCACAAGCCTGACATCGCAGCTCAGGCGCAATGCTGATGATCCGGGGACCTTCCTCGCCTGATCAGAGTATGAGCATGACGACTATTTCCCCCCACACCAGCACTACCTTCCAGAACCTCCAACACTTCCTGCAGCGCGATAAACGCGGTGAGGGCATCGAGCACAACGGATTGCCGTCCAAGTCGTCGGAGGACGCCACCCAACAGCTCTGGCGACAGAGCCCTGGTTGGCCGGACAAGAATGGTGACGGTCGTACCGATGTGACCTACGAATTTCGTGTCCCGCCTGCCGGCACGGATACACGACGGTTCGGCAGAGTCGGGTTTACTCCTATTGGCGAGCACCAGCGGCAACAGACCCGGCTCAGCCTGCAATCTATCGAAGATGTCGCCAACGTCAGGTTTACCCAAGGGGCAAGAAGTCCCAGCAGCGAGGGGCATATCACGATCGGCAATTACGGCCATATGATCGATCGCAATGGCCGTCCCTATTCCTACACCAACCATGCTTTTTTGCCTTATCCCGGCAATAAAAACAGTGGTGATGTCTGGTTTGTGAACACAAAAACCCAGTCTGCGGTGGCCAACGCGGCCCTTGGCAATTCCGGTCGGCGCACCGTTGTTCATGAGCTGGGACACGCTATGGGCCTTAGCCATCCAGGGGCGTACGGTGCCGCGGGGTTGAAACCAGGGCAGGTCGATTCCTCAGAGGACTCTCGTAGCCATACCGTCATGAGCTACAGAGGCGAGCGCAGTACTTACATGCACCACCGCGGCTTTATGTCGTCGGCGCCGCAACTGGACGATATCAGCGCTTACCAGAAGAAATACGGTGCCAACCGTGACACCCGCAAAAATGACACTACCTATGGTTTCAACGCCAATTCGGATCGAGACTTCCTGAGTGTTCATGCCCCTGAAGACAAGATGGTGGCTGCCATTTGGGATGGCGGTGGTGTTGATACGCTGGACTTCTCCGGCTACAGGCAAGATCAGCAAATCAGCTTGAAAGAAGGGACCTTCTCCGATGTGGGCGGCCTCAAGGGCAATATCGCTATCGCGTACGGGACAACCCTTGAGAACGTCATCAGCGGTGCCGGCAATGACTTGCTGGTGGGCAATGAAGTTGCCAACACGCTGAAAGGCGGCGAGGGCGACGACCGTTTATACGGAGCAGAAGGGGCCGACATACTGTGGGGAGAAAAGGGCAAGGACGTATTCGTCTATGGGCATACCCGTGAATCGACTGAGGTCGCCCTCGACCGGATCATGGACTTTGTCAGTGGCGAAGACCGGGTCGATGTGTCTGGCCTTACGGCAGCGCTGGGCAAGTCAGCGCTGAGCTTTGTCAGCGAATTTTCCGGCGCCGTCGGTGAGGCAAAGCTTGTGTATGACCCGGTTCTGGAAATGAGCGCGTTACAGATTACCGGCAAGCCTGGTGAGGCGAACTTTGTCCTTGTCGTGGAGGGCAAACTGCAACGCGGCGATATCGTAGGTTGATTCAGGCAGGGGCGTGATCCTGCCCGATACTCTGGCGCAACAGCGCTTCAAACACCCGTTGCACCCGTGGCTCATCGCTGTGGGCCACGTTGAAACGCATCGAATCGCGATGGGCCGGGTCGTAGCCAAACAGCGCGCCCGGTGCCAGCACCATGCTGCGTTTCAAGGCCTCCTGAGCCAACAGCTCGCCGTTGACCCCCGGCGGCAGCCGCGCCCAGATAAACATCCCGCCTTCATACGCCATCGGCAATTCACACCCGCAACGCTTGAGCCATTGCTCGACGCGGCCACCGGCTTCCATCAAGCGCTGGACCATGCGCTTGCGGTGCTTGGCGTAGCTGCCTTCGCTGAGCATGCGGTAGACGATCTGCTCGAACAGCTCCGAAGTCACGCCGCCGCTCATTAACTTCATATTGGTCAAATTGGCCGCCAGTTGCGGTGCGGCCACCACAAAACTGACGCGGGTGTTGGCGCTCAGAATCTTCGAGAAACCCGACAGATAGGTGACTTGCTCCAGGCCGGCGACGGCAGCCAGGCGCGGTGGCGGGTTGGGGTGCAGGTCGCCGTATAGGTCATCCTCGACGATATGGCAGTGATGCTGCTGGGTCAGTTGCAACAGCCGAAACGCCTGGCTGGGACTGAAGGAGTGACCTGTCGGGTTATGCAGCACGCTGGTGGTCAGGTACAGGCTGGGACGGTGTTCGGCCAATAGCTGTTCGAGGGCGACGAAATCGAAACCATCGGGACGGCGCTGGATCGTCACCACCTTGACCCCATGCAACGCCAGGTTGGCGTGAAAGTTGAAGTAGCACGGCGCGTCGAGCAGCACCGTGTCGCCGGGACGGGCGAGCAGGCGCATCAGCATGTCCAGGCCCTGCACGGTGTTGGGGGTGGTGATGATCTGCTCCACCGGCACCGACAAACCTTCGCCGTGCAGCTTCTGTTGCAGGGCCTGGCGCAACGGCAGTAGTCCGGCCGGTGTGCCCAGCCCGGCGATGCGCAGCGACGGCGCGCGCACCACGCTGCGCATGGCCTGGCGGATAGCGTCGGCGTCCAGCCATTCTTCCGGCAGGTGGCCGCCGCCAGGGCGCAGTTCGCCGCTTGCGGTGACCAACGGGCGACGCAACACGCTAAGCAGGTCCTGGGGCAGCAGGTCGACCCACGCCACCGAGGCCGGGCGCGCGCTGTCCATCGCCACGAAGTAGCCACGGCCCTGGCTGGAGGTGAGCAGGTGGCGCCCGCGCAGGCGGTCCAGAGCTTCATTGAGGGTGAACTTGCTGACGCCCAGGGTCTGGGTCAGTTCGCGCACCGACGGTAATTTGCTGCCGGGCGCCCATTCGCCGTTTTCGATGGCTTGGCTGAACGCCTCGACGATCTGCTGCACCTTCGGCGTGCCGTCCACAAAGGCGATGGCGGATACAAACATAAACCTTCCTTGTGTTTGCTGGTGATTTTACCGGTGAAGTTAGGCCGGATTAGGCATCACTTCACCTGCCTTGTGCAATGCCGCTCCCCTAGACTGCGCGCCATCTCGCCCGGAATTGGCGAACTTTCCTACCAGCGAACCATGGATTTCGCATTCTCATGAAGACTTATATGTGTGCGCCCTGCGGATTTATGTACGTAGAAGAATTGGGCATTCCTGAAGACGGAATCCCGGCCGGTACCCCTTGGGAAGAGGTGCCGGAAGACTGGACATGCCCGGATTGCGGCGTGACCAAGGCCGATTTCATGGCCATTGAACTGTAACGCTCCATCACGAAAGGAATCGCTTCATGGAAAACAAACTGATTAACGCCGCCGTGCCGTTCTGTACCGGTGTGGCCCACCAGAAATACCTGGCTGCCGAGAAGGGCCTGGACACTGCCATCGAAGGCGGGTGCACCCACTGGTATATCGATGGCAGCCTGTTCGGCGAAATGGTCGATGACTGGACCGATGAGCGCATCGCCAGCCTGCAGGAGCAGATCGCGGCCACTGGTGTGAAACCGGTGTACCACGGCAATTTCAAGGCGCCGCTGGGCAGTGATGTGGACGCCTTTCGCGTGGCGGCCGTCGAATACGTGAAGAAAGAAGTTGATATTGCCAGCCGCCTGGGCGCGCCGCTGATCATCCACGGTGGCTGCATCGTCGAGCCAAAAATGGTGCTGATGGCCAAGAAAGTCGCCCTGGAGCACTACCTCAAGTCGGTCCAGGAACTGGCGCGTTACGCCGAGTCCAAGGGCGTGGACATCTACCTGGAAAACCTGTCGAACTACGTCAATTACCGGCCGTTCCACTACATCTTCACCCATGAAGCGGAATACGCCTTTGTGTTCGAGCGCCTGCAAGCCCATCCCAACGTGTACTTCTTCCTCGATGCGGGCCACGCCAATATCGAAAACGGTCTGCCGGCCGAGGTGGTGCGCAAGTATCACCACCTGATCAGGGGTATTTCCTTCAGCAATAACAATGGTGTGCAGGACCAGCACTTTGGTATTCATGACGGCAACTGCGATTACGCCGACGTGGTGCAGGCCATTGTCGAAACCAACTGGAAAGGCCTGGTGGCCTTCGAAACCCGCAACCAGACCGCAAAGGCCGCCCTTGGTGAGCTGGCGGTGATGTACCGCGAATCCCTGACCACCGAGATCGCTGTCGCCTGATGGATATCGGGGCGGGCGCCGGTGTGCCCGTCCCACGGCTTTCGTTTCTACCTACTCAAGGCCCTGGCCCATGACCACTGCGTTAACGCTGTCTTCGTTTCTCTATTTCCTGCTGTTCTGCGCCACCATGACTTTCAGCCCTGGCCCCATGACCCTGTTGCTGCTGAGCCTGGGCTTGAAGGACGGTTTGCGCAGCTCGATCCCGGCGCAGATCGGCGCCAGCGTGTCTTACCTAATTTCGATCCTGATTTTTGCCGTGGGCTTCTCGGAGCTGATCAAGGGCAACCTTGCCATTACCCAGACCATCCAGTTTGTCGGTGTGGCCTACATTCTCTACCTGGCCTACAAGCAGTGGACCAGCAGCGGTGTGGCGATCGGCAAGGCCGGCGCCGTGGAGGGCTCACGTAGCCTGTTCGGCAAAGGGCTGCTGACCGGGTTTTCCAACCCCAAGACCATCATCATGTTCAGCGCTGTGTTCCCGCAGTTTGCCGGGGCAGGGGAGCACAGTTCGGCGGCGGATATCGCGATCCTCGGCGCGACGTTCCTGATGCTGCAATTTGCCAGTGGCTGTCTGTATTGCTACTTCGGCCAGCGCATCAAGCACGTCTTGGAAAACCCCAAACGCCGCGTGTTGTTGCAGCGGGTCACGGCGGTGTTGCTGCTGGGTGTGGCGTTGATGCTGGCTAGGGGCTTTTCTCACTAAGCGCTTTGGCTCGTGCATTTGCGCCGTGGAATGAGCTTATGAGTGGTAGTGGCGAATTACTGGCGCCCTGATAGACTCCAGGCATTCATCCAGGATGACACCCAACCATGCCAGCCGCCGGAGGAAAGGGACTTCCGCTTGCTACCCGCTTGTATAAATCCCGCACGTTGGGGCTGACGCTCGGTTTGGTGTGTGTGGTGTTTGGCATGTATCCACTTAACCCCTCTGTGTGGGTATGGGCGTGGATGCTGATTAACGCCGTCGTCTGGCCTCATCTGGCGTACCGACTGTCTCTACGAACCGCCAACATGCTGCGCAGTGAACACCGCAACGTGTTGTTCGATTCGTTCTGCGGCGGGTTCTGGGTTGGGGCCATGCACTTCAACCCACTGCCCAGCATAACCACGCTGTCGATGATGACCATGAACAACGTCGCCCTCGGCGGCCCGCGCCTTATGTTGGCGGGGTGGGTGGCGCAAGCGCTTGGCATCGGCACCTCGTTGCTGATCTTCGCGCCGGCCTTTGTAGCCACGACCACCCAAGCTCAAGTCTATGCATGCTTGCCGATTTTGATGCTCTATCCCCTGGCGCTTGGCTGGATCTGCTACCGCCAGGCCGTGAATCTGTCCCAGCACAAACGTGAATTACTTGCCCTGAGTCGCACCGACAGCCTGACCGGTCTGCTCAACCATGGCGCTTGGAAAGATCATCTGGAAATCGAGTTCCAACGCTGCCGTCGCGAGCAGCAGGGCGCCGCGATTGCGTTGATCGACATCGACCACTTCAAGACCATTAACGACACTTACGGCCACGTCACGGGCGATATCGTCCTGCGCCAACTCAGCAAAATACTGCGCCAGAACCTGCGCGCCACCGATCTGGCCGGGCGCTATGGCGGCGATGAGTTCTGCGTGATCCTGCCGGGAATGCCGCTCAACCATGCCACCGAAGTGATGGATGCCTTGCGTGACCGCTTCAATGCCTTGGCGTACGCCCAGGACCCAACTCTGCGTGCCAGCTTGAGCATCGGCCTGTCGCGGTATCAACCGGAACATGTCGACTCCACCGGCTGGCTCAACGATGCCGACCAGGCCCTGTATGAAGCCAAGAGCAGCGGGCGCAACCGTGTCAGCGCGGTGCACGGGAGTTGGTTGCGCTCCGTTTAGTGGGGTAGGGTGGCTGCACCTCAACAAAAAACAAGGATCGGTCTATGCGCTTCGCCTTCCCCCGTACCCTCCTGGCCGCCACGCTGGCCTTGTCCTTCGCACTTCCGGCCTACAGCGCCGAACCCCACAAACAGATCCAGGCGGATGCCGAACAGTACAAGGCCGAGGCCCTGAAACTGCTGGAGCGCCTGGTGAATATCGACTCGGGCTCCGGCTACGGACCGGGCCTGACCCAGGTCAGCGACATTGCCGTGGATGAGTTGAAGCAGTTGGGCTTCAACATCGAACGCATACCGGATGCGACCGCCAACAGTAGCCATGTGATCGCGACCCTCAAAGGCACCGGCAAAGCGAAGATTCTGCTGATGGCCCACATGGACACCGTGTTCAAGGAAGGCTCCGCGGCCGAGCGCCCGTTTCATATCAAAGACGGTCGCGCCTACGGCCCTGGCGTGATGGATGACAAGGGCGGCATCGTCGCCGGCATCTACGCGCTCAAAGTCCTGAAGAATCAGGGCTTCAAAGACTACGAGCGCATCACCTTCCTCCTCGACGCCAGCGAAGAAACCGGCTCCGACATCGCCTCCGAGCTGATTCGCAACACCGCCAAGGCCCACGACGTCACGCTGAACCTGGAACCCGGCCGCCCCGCCGACGGCCTGGTGGTGTGGCGCAAAGGCAGCGCCACCGCGGTGGTCGAAGTCAAAGGTAAAGCCGCCCACGCCGGCGTCGCCCCCGAACTGGGCCGCAACGCCGCCATGGAAGCCGCGCACCAGATCCTGCAACTGGGCAAGCTCGGTGATGAAGAAAAGAAAACCACCATCAACTTCACCGTAATCAAGTCTGGCGACCGCACCAACGTGATTCCTGACCAAGCCACCGCCAAGGCAGATGTCCGCGCGGCATTGCCGGAAGAGTTTGATCGGATCGAGAAAGACCTGGTGCGAGTTTCCGCGAACAAACTGATCCCGGAAACCGAAGTGACCACCACCCTCAAACGCGGCCTGCCGCCGATGCCGCAGACGGCGGAGTCGGACAAGTTGGTAGCGATTGCCCAAGGGATTTATGGGGAGTTGGGTAAGAAGCTGACGATTGAGGGCAGCGGCGGCGCAGCGGATGCGAGTTTGTCAGCCGGAGTAGGGACGCCGACGTTGGATGGGTTTGGGATTGTGGGAGGCAATATCCATACGGCGGACGAGTACGCGGAGGTGGAGAGCGTGGCGCCTCGGGTTTACTTGTTGAGTCGGATGATTATGGAGTTGGCGAAGCGGTGATTTGACCCGGTACGGGGTTCATTTTGATCGGTGAACCCCTGCTCACCAGAGAGTGGCTGCGATACCTGAAATGTGAGTGGCCAGATGGAAAAACGCTCAGTTGAATTTTTCATAGTCTTGCGAATTTAAGGGCGCCAACCACATTTTAAAAAAATCGATTTGCTCTTTTGGGTTGTTCGTAAGATTGTTTTCCTCATAGTCGAATATATGAACGATGTCTTCACGAGATGCCTGTTTGCCCAGTGTCATTTCATAGGCGACAAGCCCGGCACTCATTTGAGACGCCATCCTCGATGGCATAACGTTTATCTTTGCGCCCTTGCAGAGAAATACGATATGAGGGAAATCGGTTCTGACTTTAGCAAGGCAAGCATAAATGTCTTTTTCACGGTAAACCTTATTAAAGTTATCGGCTTCAGAAAATGTCATTATCCGTTTGTCGAGGTCGTATCTTACCGTGACCTCCAATTTCTGCTCGCCGATGACTACCTTTATCACTTGCGCGTCCATTTTATTTCCTGTTTGGGTTAGGTGCTTAATGCCCTAAATAACTTCCGCCGTACTTAAAAGGTGTTACGTCCGAAATGTCTTCAGGGTCATATTTTATGATAGGCAGCGAATTTTTTTGTTTGAGCAGATCGAGAAAAACCTGATACGGGTTTGCGCGAATAGTCTGCCCCCGGAACTGAAGTAACCACCTCCCTCAAGCTCGGACTGCCACGCAAAGGGTTCATTTTAATGAGTGAACCCCTGTGGTGAGCAGGCTTGCCCTGCGCAGGGCAAGCCTGCTCACCACAGGGGTTGGGGCTTTTAGTCTCTAATTGACTCGGACCAGCGCTGGCAGAAATCGCGCTGCTCCTGAATATCGTTGGTGAGGTCGCTTTCCTCATAAGCAAAAATACTGGTGAGTTCACCATCAGGGTTTCCCATAGTCATCTCGTAGGCAACAAGACCATTCGACATCTGTGAAGACATTCCAGACGTGTGAACATTGATTTTTGCGCCTTTGCACAAAAATCTAATATCTTTCAAGTCTGCTCTCAATAAGCCAAAGCTCTCGAACAGGTCTAATGCGGTGTACGTTTTCCGTTCGCCATTACTCAGCAATAGACTAAGCGTTGGCTTTCCTTCCGCGTATTCGACGACTGCGCATTCACGTATACCGTTACTGATAATGGTTATTTCACGTGACTTCATGGGTATTCCCTCTGGGGGTTTAATAGTGTGTATCCCTTGGAGGAGCCGTCGCAATAATCAGGGCCTTAACGAAAAAAACCATCTGCAATCCCTCGCACTGTGTATTCAGGCGAGGGACTTTGCAGGCGTTTTCCGCAGCGGGGAGTAGCGCTTATCCGGCGCTTGCGTGGGAAGTTTCGACAGCTTTTATCTTCTGCCGCCCCAGCACCAAACTGCATAGCGCCGGTAAAAACAGCAGCGTCAACACGGTGCCCACCAGCACTCCGCCGATCAGCACGTAGGCCAGGGATGACCAGAACACCGACAACGTCAGCGGAATGAACGCCAGCGCCGCGGCCAGTGCGGTCAAGATCACGGGCCTGGCACGTCGCACCGTGGCCTCGACGATGGCTTCGCGAATCGCCATGCCGTGTTCCTGGTTCTGGCGAATCTGGTCGGTGAAGATCAATGTGTTGCGCATCAGAATGCCGCCAATGCCGATCAGCCCCAATATCGCGTTGAACCCGAACGGCTGATTGAACAGCAGCAGCGTCGGCACAGCCCCGATCAAGCCCAAGGGCGCGGTGGCGAAGACCATGAACATCACGCCGAAGGAGCGCACCTGAAACATGATCACTGTGAGGGTCAGCAGGATCATGATCGGAAACAGTGCGGCCAGGGCGACGTTGGCCTTGGCGCTTTCTTCCACCGGTCCGCCGATGTTGAGTTGATAGCCGGCTGGCAGCTTGGCGATCAGCGGTTGCAGGTCTTTGTAGACGGCCATTTCGACGTCGGGCGGTTGCACGCCGTCGATGATGTCGGCGCGCACTTCCACGGTGGTCGCTCGGTTACGGCGCTTGAGGATCGGCTCTTCCATCACCGCTTGGAAATGCCCGACCTGGGCCAGCGGCACTGAGGTGCCGGCACTGTTGGTCAGGGTCATGTTGTTGAGGTTGCCGAGGTTCTCGCGTTGGTTGCCCTGGGCGCGGGCCACCACGGACACGGTGCGGTTGCCTTCACGCACCTCGGTGATCGGGTTGCCGCTGAGCAGGGCGTTGAGCTGGGACTTGACCTCGTTGGGCGTGAAGCCCAGCAGGCGCAGGCGGTCTTGATCGAGTACCAGGCGATAACCACTGGTGCGCTCGCCCCAATCGAGGAAGGCGTCCTTGGTCAACGGGTTAGCGGCGACGACTTTGCGCACGTCTTCTGACAGGCCGCGCAACACTTCCAGATTCGGGCCGGACACACGGAATACCACCGGGAAGGGCACCGGTGGACCGAACAGCAATTGCGTGACGCGCACCCGCGCCGCAGGGAATTCGCCTGCCGCGATACGCTCACGCATGCGCAGTTTGAGGGCATCGCGTGCGTGGGAGTCAGGGGTCTGCACGATCAGTTTGGCGAAGGCCGGATCGGGCAATTCAGGGTTCAGCGACAGAAAAAACCGTGGCGCGCCGCCGCCCACGTAGGTGTCGACCATGCTCGTCTGGGGTTCTTGCATCAGCGCTTTTTCCAGTTGCGCCGCGACTGCCTCGGTGCTTTTGAAGGCGCTGCCGGGCGGCATGTACACCTCCAGAATCAGCTCGGATCGGTCGGAGTTGGGGAAGAACTGCTTCTTCACCACCCCCATGCCCAGTCCGCACAGCACAAACGCCGTCACCACCAGCCCGGTCACCAACCAGCGCCTGCGCACGCAGAGCTCCACTACCGCACGCAGTTTCTGGTAGTAGCGCCCGGCGTAGATGGCGTCGTGGCCACCGGGTACCGGTTTGATGTTCGGCAATAGCTTGACGCCCAGGTACGGGGTGAATACCACGGCCACCAGCCACGATGAAATCAGCGCGAAGCCGACGATCCAAAAGATATTGCCGGCGTATTCCCCGGCGCCCGAGCGCGCAAATCCTACCGGCAGAAAGCCGATGATGGTCACCAGTGTGCCGGTCAGCATCGGCGCGGCGGTGGAACTCCAGGCGTAAGTGGCGGCGTGGATGCGGTCAAACCCTTCTTCCAGTTTCACCACCATCATCTCGATGGCGATGATCGCGTCGTCCACCAGCAGGCCGAGGGAGATAATCAGCGCGCCGAGGGTGATGCGGTCGAACTCACGCCCAGTGACCAGCATGATCACGAACACCACGGACAACGTCAGTGGCACCGCCGCCGCCACCACCAGGCCCACGCGAAAGCCCAAGGCCAACAGGCTGATGATCATCACCACTGCCAGGGCGACGAAGAATTTCAGCATGAATTCATTCACCGCCAGGCTGATGTTTTTCGCCTGGTCGGAGACCTTGGCGAAGTTCACGCCCAGTGGCAGGTCTGCCTGGATTCGGGCTTCCTGGTCCTTGAGGCGCTTGTCCAGTTCCAGGCCGTTCCAGTGTTTCTCCATGATCACACCGAGCATCAGCGTCGGGTCGCCCTGATGGCGGATACGGTAGCTGGGCGGGTCTTCATAACCTCGGCTGACGGTCGCCACATCGGCAATGCGCAGCAGTCGGCCGTTGACTTCCAGTGGCACGTTTTCAATCAGCGCCAGGCTTTCGAAGGCACCGTCGATACGGATATAGGCGCGGGCACCGGCGGTTTCCACAAAGCCCGACGGCGCCACAGCGTTTTGCGCAGCGAGGGCGGCGAAGATCTGGTCGGGCTTGATGCCCAGGGTCGCGAGGCGCTCATAGGAAAACTCGACGAAAATCCGCTGGGCCTGCTCGCCGAGGATATTGACCTTCTTCACCCCCGGCAGATTGAGGAAACCCTGGCGCAGCTCTTCAGCCATTTGCACCTGCTGGCGATGGGGCAGGTGTTCGGCCTCCAGGGCGTACAGCGCAAAGTACACATCGGAATATTCATCGTTGAAAAACGGCCCGATCACTCCCTTGGGCAGCCTCGACGCTTCATCGCTGAGCTTTTTGCGGGTCTGGTAGAACAAGTCCTGAATCTCGCCGGGGCGGGTGGATTCGAGGAATGTCATGCGCATCGACACAAAACCTGGCTGGGCGATGGTCTCGACGCGGTCGTAGTAATCCAACTCCTGCAGGCGTTTTTCCAGGCGGTCGGCGACTTGCTCCTGCATTTCCTGGGCAGTGGCGCCGGGCCAGGCGGCCGTGATGGTCATCACCTTGACGGTGAAGGATGGGTCTTCGGCTCGCCCCAGTTTGCCGAACGAGAAAATGCCGGCGGCAAGGATCGCAATGATCAGGAACAACGTGACCGCACGGTGCTTGACCGCTAGTTCAGAGAGGTTGATGCCGCGCATGCTCATTGGTCCTGTTTGCGGTTGAGGGCCAGCGCCTGGGCGGGCAGCAGGCGCACCGCATCCCCGCTGTGCAGCAGGTGGGCGCCGAGGGCGACGATGACGGTGTCCGGGTTCACGCCGCTGTTGAGCAGGGCATCTTCCTGGCCGAGGCTGGCGACGTTGACGGGGGCAAAGGCGACTGTGTTATCGGCGCCGACCACCCACACTCCGGTGCCTTGCCCTGTATCGTGCAGCGCACCAATGGGCACGCGTGTCTGTTGCATCTGGCCGTTACCTTGAAGGCGCACGGTGATGGTTGAGCCGAGGGCGAAGCGGTCGACGGCGCCGTGCAGCACATAGCGCGCGCGGTACGTACGAGTGACGGGATCGGCACTGGCGGAGAGTTCGCGCAGCGTGGCCGCTACCGCCTGGTCAGGGGCGCCGAACGGGAAGGCCAGAGCTTTTTGCGAGGCCAGGTCGCGCTGGTTTTCCGGCAGGTTAACGATGGCTTCGCGGGCGCCATCACGGGCCAGACGCGCGACGATCTGCCCTTCGGCGACCACCTGGCCGCGGTCGACGCGTACGTCGGTGATGATGCCGTCGCCGTCGGCCTTGAGCACTGAGTAAGTGCGGCGGTTCTCGATTTGGCTGGCGTCGGATTGGGCCGAGGCCAATTCCGCTTCGGCGACGCGCAGGTTGGTCGCCGATTGGTCGAAGATCTGCCGCGACACAGCACCGGTACTCGCCAGACGTTCATAGCGGTTGGCATCATCGCGGCGCTGACGCAGTTGTGCCTGGGCGGCATTCACGCGGTTCTTGGCCGAGCGCAGGGCCAATTCGAAGTCGCCGATATCCAGTACCAATAAGGTGTCGCCACGAGAGACATGCTGGCCGGGATCGACCTTGCGCTCGATCACCTTGCCACTGACGCGAAAGCCCAAGTCGCTTTCCGTACGCGCCGCGACCACACCGGTGTAGGCGCTTTGTTGCGTGCCGGCAGCTTCGACCTTGGCGACGAGTACCGGGCGCGGTTGGGGCGCTTGGGCGGCGGTGTCGGCCTGGTTGTTACAGCCGCTGAGGATCACCAGCAAAGCCAGGGGCGAGAAAAGACGCAGGGGAAGAGGGTTCATGTCGGGCTCCAGGGGCTGACCAGTGGGCAAAAAATTATGGACATAATTTTTTACGCATATTATGGTCGAAATATAAATTAAGCCAGCCCCGGATAATCCCCATGTCGAATGCCTCGGTTCCGTCGCGAAGCTTGCTGTTGCTACTGGTGGCCTTAACGGCACTCGGCGAAGTCTCGACCCAATTAATCATCCCCGGCCTCGGCGCCATTGAGCAGGCGCTGGTGGCGCCTCCGGGGTCGGCACTGATGGCGCTGTCTGCCTTTGTCGCAGCGTTTGGACTGGGGCAATTACTGTTTGGGCCATTGTCGGATCGCATCGGCCGGCGTCCGGTATTGATCGGCGGGTTAGTGCTGTATGTGATGGCGACTATGTCGATGCTGCTGGTCAGCGACATGCATCAATTTATCGCCGCCCGCGTGCTGCAAGGCCTCGGCGCCTGTGCGGCGCTGGTGTTGGCGCGCACGGTGGTGCGCGATGTGTGGAAGGTCGAAGCGGGTCCGGCCCTGGCGCTGACGATGATCGGCATGCTCTACGCGATCGTCGTCGCGCCAATGGTCGGCGGACTGCTGATCAACGTGGTGGGCTGGCATGCGCCGATCCTGCTGGCGCTGGTGATCGGCAGTGTGGTGTTGCTGCTGGTGCTGCTGTTCTTTCGCGAAAGCAACCCTTACCTCGACCCCAAGGCCGGCCACTGGCGCACCCTCGGCGGGCAGTACCTGGATTTGCTCAAGGGCCGCCCATACCGCGCATTCGCCGTGGCGTTGGCGTGCACTTACGGCGCGATGTTCGCGGTGATTGCCGGATCATCTGCGGTGTTTATCAACCTGCTCGGCTTAAGCAGCCTGGAGTACGGCATCAATTTTGGCGTGATCGTCTCGATGCTGACCGTCGGGTCCACCTACACCCGGCGCAATATCCTGCGCCTGGGGCCGCAGCGGATTGTGGCGATGGGGGTGACGCTGGTAGCCCTCGGCGGGGTGTTGGCGGCGGTGATTTACGGGCTGTTCGGCTTGTCGGTGTTGGGGTTGGATATTCCCATTGCCCTGGCGACGCTCGGCGGCGGGCTGGTATTGCCCGGCGCGGTCACGGGCGGGGTAATGCCCAACGCGCACCGAGCCGGGTTGGCGGCAGGCCTGATGGGCTTTGCGCAGATGTTCGGCGCCACCTGCAGTGGCCTGCTGCTGAGCCAACTGCGCGACGGCAGTGCCTTACCGATGATCATGATCCAGGCGGGTTTTGCGGTGATGGCGTTTGTGGCGTTTCATCTACTGCGTGAACGGCGTGTGGCGCTGGTGCCGGTGGCTTGAGCTGTCACACTTTGTCCAATTTAATCGGGGCTAGATGATTACGATTCTCTTTTGAGTCCAATCCTAAGGTCTACGCCCATGCTTCCTGCCTTTCGC
The DNA here is from genome assembly GCF_052938085.1 of Pseudomonas sivasensis. Classification (NCBI taxonomy): domain Bacteria; kingdom Pseudomonadati; phylum Pseudomonadota; class Gammaproteobacteria; order Pseudomonadales; family Pseudomonadaceae; genus Pseudomonas; species Pseudomonas sivasensis. The sequence continues at coordinate 3,505,346 of NZ_CP176442.1, read as the reverse complement.
GTTACGCCCCTGGCTCTGCTGGTCGCCAGCAGCTTCAGCGCCCATGCCGACGAACCTGTTGCCCTGGAACTTAACGACGTGGTGGTGACGGCCGCCGGTTATGCCCAGAGTGTGGAGGATGCGCCGGCCTCGGTGACGGTGATCGACGGCGAGGAATTGCGCCGCAAGTCCTACCGCGACCTCGGCGACGCGGTGCGGGATGTGGAGGGCGTGACGGTCAACGGTGGGGCGAATGAAACCGACATCTCCATCCGTGGCATGCCGGCCGATTACACCTTGATCATGGTCGACGGCAAACGCCAGAGCGCGCGGGAGTCACGGGTCAACGGCAACAGTGGCTATGAACAGAGCTTTGTACCGCCAGCCGCCGCCATCGAGCGGATCGAAGTGGTGCGGGGCCCGATGTCGTCGCTGTACGGCTCGGATGCGATCGGCGGTGTGATCAACGTGATCACCCGCAAGGTCTCGCCGACCTGGGGCGGCTCCATCGGCTATGACTACTCGGCCCGCCAGCACAGCGACCAGGGCAATGCGCGCCAGACGCAGTTCTACCTCAGCGGCCCGCTCAAGGAAGATTTCCTTGGCTTGCAGGTGTGGGGCCGTTACCTCGATCGCCAGGCCGACGATGACATCGAACAGACCAATGGCTTCAGCAAGGCCGACCACCGCGACCTCACCGCGCGCCTGGCTTTCACTCCTAATATTGACCACGACATCCTGCTGGAAGCGGGTGCCACGCGCCTGAAGAACGGCGACGGCATGAGCGCCAACTGGGCCACTCGCGAGCAGGAAAACAACCGCGATCACTGGTCCCTGTCCCATCAAGGCCGCTGGGGCTGGGCAACCTCGGACATCGCCCTGTCCCAGGAAACCTCGACCCGCGAAGGCAAGGCCACCCCGGCCCAGACCGATATCTACGGGCGCAAACCCGAAATCAAGAACACCGTATTCGACGCCAAACTGGTGGTGCCCACCGCCCATAACGTCAGCACCGTGGGCGTGCAATGGAACGAAAGCGAGCTGACCGACTGGAACCAGGGCCTGGGTGATCGCGTCGACTATAAATTCTCGGTGGTGCAAAAAGCCCTGTTCGCCGAAAACGAATGGTCAGTCACCGACAGCTTCGCCTTGACCACCGGCCTGCGTCTGGATGAGCACGAAGAGTACGGCGCGCACCTCAGCCCGCGGATCTACAGCGTGTGGCGCGCCACCGATCAGTGGACCCTCAAGGGCGGCATCGCCCGTGGCTTCAAGGCGCCGGAACTGCGTGCCGTGGTCGAGGATTACGCTTACCTGCGCCGCAACCGTTTCGTGATGTTCGGCAACCCGGACCTCAAGCCCGAAACCAGCACCAACTACGAAGTCTCTGCGCTGTGGAGCAACCGCGATGACCTGTCGGGCGGCGTGACGCTGTTCTACAACGACTTCCAGGACAAGCTCTCTACCGTCACCACCGACCAGCGCTGGAACGGCTACACCATCATGGAACGGGTCAACGTCGACAAAGCGATCATCCAGGGCGTCGAGCTCAACGGCCAATGGGATATCAACGCCAGCGTGCTGCTCAAGGCCAACTACACCTACACCGATTCCGAGCAGAAGAGCGGCGCCAACAAAGGTGCACCATTGGCTCTCACGCCGAAGCAGAAAGCCAATGTGCGCACCGAGTGGAGCATCAACGACCGCACCCAGGCCTGGGCGTCGCTGAGTTACTACGGCGAAGAAACCGGCAACACCATCACCGACGAACCCGCACCGGGCTACACCACCGCCGACCTGGGCGGCTCCTACGACGTGAGCGACTCGCTGACCCTCAACGCCTCCCTCAACAACCTCACCGACAAGCGTTTGGACGATGAAACCTACGGCACGGTGAACTACGGTCGTACGCTGTGGATGGGTGCCACGCTCAACTTCTAAAGTGCCGCCGGCAATCGCACCACCGCGCACAGGCCGGCCGGTGGGCGATTCTGCAACACCAGTTCGCCGCCATGGGCCTGGATGCACGAACGTGCAATCGCCAGGCCCAACCCCACGCCACCGTCACTGACGCCGCGTTGCACAAAGGGTTCGAAGACTTTGTCCAGCCAGGCCTCGGGCAAGCCTTGGCCGTGGTCGAGCACCTCGATGCGCAGCCAGCCGTTATCTTCTTGGATCAAGCTCAGGTGGGCATCCCCAGCGTGGTGCAGGGCGTTGTCGATCACGTTGGTCAGCGCGCGCTTGAGCGCCAGAGGCCGGCAGGTCAGCATCAGGTGTGGCGCACCCGCCCAACTGACAGGTTGCCGCATGCGCTGATAACGCTTGGCCAGGTCATCCAGCAGGCCGCTCATCGACATCGTGGCGGTCGCTTCCTGCACCGCGTCATCGCGCACGAAATTCAGGGTTTCACGCACCATCGCACTCAATTGCGCGAGGCTTTCGAGCATGTCATCCCGGGCGTCGCCGGGCTCCAGCAATTCCACTTGCAGGCGCAGTTCGGTGATCGGCGTGTTCAGGTCGTGGCTGACCGCTGCAAGCATCCGCGTACGGCCTTCGACGTGCCGGGCAAGATTGGCCTGCATGGTGTTGAAGGCGGCGGTGAGGTCGCGGGCTTCCTGTGTGCCGATTTCCGGCAGCGGAGCGATCCATTCACCACGGCTGACGCGCTCCGTGGCCTGGGCCAGGGTCTTGATCGGGCGCACCACGCGGGCAATGAAAAACATCACGATCAGCAGCACCGGCAGCGTTGTCACCGGCAGGCTGTAGGCCAGCACGCGGCCCCATTCATAGGCGCCGGCGGGGTATTGCACGGCATTCAGGTAGCTACCGTTCGGCAGTGGCACGCTGCTGCGCAAGCGCAACGGCGCCCAGCCGGCGGGGCTGAACACATGGGTGCGGGCGTCGGCGCCGCTGATGCGTTCCAACTGCATGCCGATGGCGGCCGCGTCATCCAGGTGCAATTGGCGACGCAGCTCACTGGCCAATCTCTGCTCCTCCGGGCGCAGTTCAAACGGCGCCACTTCGGGCGTCGGTGCAATCCAGAAGCGCGTGTCGTCGTGGCTCATCCCGGCCAGCAGGTGCTCGGTTTCAGTGGGCGTCAGGTCGATTGCCGTGTGGTGGGCAATCCCTAGGCGCTCCAGGCTGAAACTGCGCGACAGTGGGTGGATCAGGCTGCCGGTGCGTTGCAAAAACAACATCGCGATGCCGTTGGATGCGAGCAAGGCCAGCAGCAACAACAGGCTCAACTGCCGCGCCAGGGTGCGCGGCCACAGCCTGTTCAGGGCGCGCATTCACTGACCTCGGCCGCCAACAGATAGCCGCCGCCCCAGATAGTGCGCAGCAGGTCCGGCGTGGCATCGCCGTGGGCCAACTTGCGGCGCAGGCGGCTGACCTGGCGGTCGATGGCGCGGTCGCTGACGTCGCTGTCGGCGGCAGCGGTGAGGTCGATCAAACGCTCGCGGGGCAGCAACGTATTGGGGTGGGCAAGGAACACCTGCAGCAAACGGCTTTCCGCTGTACTGAGCTGGATTGCCGGGCTGGCGTCGCGGCACAACGTGGCGCTGCTCACGCTGAACTGCCAGCCAGCGAACCGGTAAGCCTGTGGGCCACCGCTGGGCGCGGCCGGCCCGGTGTTGCGGCCTTGGCGGCGCAGCACACTGTTGATGCGTGCGACCAGTTCGCGGGGTTCGAAGGGCTTGGTCACGTAATCGTCCGCGCCGAGGTCCAGGCCGCGGATGCGGTCGGCGGCGGTATCGCGGGCGGTCAACAGAATCACGGGGGTATTGCTGCGCCGATGCAACTGGTTGCACAGCTCGAAACCATCGCCATCCGGCAGCAGCACGTCGAGCACTACGACATCGAACGCCTGGGTCTTGAGCAATTGCCACATCCCAGCCGCGTCTTCGGCGGTGCGCACATCGAAGGTGTGGCGACGCAGGTAAGTGGCCAAGGGTTCGCGGATTTTGCGGTGGTCATCCACCACCAGCACGCGCGGTGCGACAGGCGCAGGGGCAAACGGCATTGCAGCCCTCGGGAGGTTGAGCGGGAGAGGGCGGATATTACTACGAGTCATTATCATTAACGCGGTTTTTATGGTGGGGCACTGGTACTCCGTTCCATCAGTAGGACGCTCTAGGGTGTTTTAGCCGTCTACCGCTCAATTGTTATCGGTTTTAAGGTGTATGCACTTTGGAGGATCACCATGAAAAAACTCATCGGCATCTACACCAGCCCTCGCGCCCATTGGGTCGGCGACGGTTTCCCGGTGCGCACACTGTTTTCCTACGACAACCTGGGCAAACACATCAGCCCATTCCTGCTGCTGGACCACGCCGGTCCGGCCGAATTTTCCCCCACCGAACAACGTCGCGGCGTAGGCCAACACCCCCATCGCGGCTTTGAAACCGTGACCATCGTCTACGACGGTGAAGTCGAGCACCGCGATTCAACCGGCGCAGGCGGCACCATCGGCCCCGGCGATGTGCAATGGATGACGGCCGCAAAAGGCATTCTCCATGAAGAATTCCACTCCGAAGCGTTCGCCCGTAAAGGCGGCGCGCTGGAGATGGTGCAACTGTGGGTCAACTTGCCCGCCAAGGACAAAATGGCCGACGCCGGTTACCAGACCATTGTCGATGGCGATATTCCCGTGCTTGCGCTGCCCCATGACGCCGGGCACCTGCGCCTGATCGCCGGAGCGTTCGACGGCGCTAAAGGCCCCGCACGCACCTTCACGCCGATTGACGTGTGGGACCTGCGTCTTAACGCCGGCAAGCCCGTGACCCTGGACTTGCACGCCGGGCGCAACACCGCCCTGGTGATCCTGCGCGGCACCGTGCTGGTCAATGGCGAAGAAGTCGCGCGCCAAGGCCAACTGGCGTTGTTTGAGCGCGATGGCACGCAACTGGTCCTGGAGTCCAACGACGCCGCCAAGGTGCTGCTGCTCAGCGGCGAACCGATTGACGAGCCCATCGTGGGGCACGGGCCGTTTGTGATGAACACCGAGCAGGAGATTCATCAGGCGTTTGCGGATTTCCAGTCGGGTAAATTTGGGCAGATGCATGCCTGACAGTTAGCCGTAAACAAAAGGGTAGGAGCCGGCTTGCCGGCGATAGCATCACCGTGGTGTCCCTGGCACACCGAGTCGATACTTTCGCTGGCAAGCCGGCTTCTACATTTTGTTTTCCAGTGTTCTCAATTCATGCGATCTTCCCGTCATTCGCCCTGGAGTCGCCTGGATGCCCTCATTTATCTCCGATCACCCGATGCTGTGCGCCCTGGCGCTGATCCTTATCGACATCGCCGTGTGGCGACTTATCTCCACCAACCTGGCTAATTGGAAACTCGCAGCGCGGTTGGTGATCTTTGCAGTCTTCAGTGCCGTGCTGTTCAACGACGGCATGAACCCCATGCTCGTCGCGCCCTACGCCGACAACACCGCGTTGCACATGGCCGCCACGGCGTTGCAGATTGGTTGGTGGTTGTTCGCGGCGCGTACGCTGACGGTGTTGCTCGGTGCGTTGATGATGCAGCGGGTTGGCCACACCGGGCGGCTGTTGCAGGATTTGATGGGCGCGGTGATTTTCCTGATCGCGATCATTGCCGCGCTGGCCTATGTGCTCGATCTGCCGGTCAAGGGCGTGTTGGCCACGTCCGGCGCGGTGGCGATCATTGTCGGCCTGGCGTTGCAAAGCACCTTGAGTGATGTGTTTTCCGGGATCGTGCTCAATACCACCAAGCCCTATCAACTGGATGACTGGATTTCCATCGACGGCACTGAGGGCCGGGTCACGGACATCGACTGGCGCGCCACGCGCCTGCAAACCTCCCAGGGCAGCATGGCGGTGATTCCCAACTCCCTGGCGGCAAAGGCCAAGATCATCAACTTTTCGCGTCCGGCGGATATGTTTGGCCTGGCGGTCAGCCTGCAGGTCAGCCCCCATGCACGGCCGCAAACGGTGATCGAAGCGCTGGAGCGGGCCATGCAGGGTTGCCGTCCGCTGCTGGCCAAACCGGCGCCGAGTGTGGCGTTCAAGACTTCCGCCAGTGGCGGTGTGGAGTATGAAATCAGCGGGTTCGTGCCGACCATGACCCTCAAGCGCGAAGTGCGCAACCAACTCTACGACTTGGCGTTCCGGCACCTGCAGGCAGCGGGCGTGAGCCTGTTGTCCGCCGTCGAAAGCGCGACCCCAGTGCCGACCTCTCCGGCGCGGGCACTGTTGGACAGTTCGTCGATTTTCTCCACTTTGCGCCAGGAGGAAAAGGACACCTTCAGCCAGAACATGACCCTGCACACCTATCGCGCCGGCGAGATGATCCTGCCGGCGGGAGAGGTCAGCGATCATTTGTTTATCGTCGAGTCGGGTGTGGTGTCGGTGATGCTGATCAAGGGCGGCCACGCGTTCGAAGCCGGGCGCATGGGCCCCGGCGAGGTGATCGGCGAAGCGGGGATTCTGACTGAGCAAGCGGCCTTGGCGGACTTCACCGCCAAGACGTTCTGCACGTTGTACCGCATCGAGAAGGCGTACCTGACGCCGTGCCTGGACGCGCGACATGACATCGCCGACGCCATGAAAACCCTGTTGGATTTCCGCTTGCACGCCGCTCAGGTGCTGACCCAAGACGCGCCAGTGGTACCGGTCAAGAAGGGCTTTTTGCAATGGCTTCGCCAGCGCGGTCTTTGAGGGGCGCGCTGGCACGGGTATCTAGAAATCAACAATAAACTGCACGCCACCGACCACCGCGCCGCTGGTTTGTGTGAGCCCGCCGGGGTATTTCACGTATTGCAGGTTAGGCCGCACCATCAGCCATTGGGTCGCCTGGACGCCATAGTTGATCTCGTAGCTGTACTCGCGGCGCTGCTCGGGCACGTAAAGCGGATCGTCGATATCGCTGACGCCATTGGCCGCGTTGAGCGTCTGCGTGTTGCGGGTATAGCGGTCGCTGACCTGCAACTTCGACGCGCCAAGGCCGATGGTGTCGTTCGGGCGTAAATCGAACGGGCCACGGTAGATCAGGCCGACTTGGATCAGGTTCTTGATCACGCTTTTGTCCGGGTCATTCACCGTCAGGTTGGCGAATACGTTGAGCCCGCGCTGGCTGTTGCCGCCGACGGTGGTCAATTGTTGCTGGCCCGACAGCCACCAGCCGCTGTTGCTGGAATACATCCGATAGGGCTTTTTCGAGCTGGCAGCGTAGTTCCCGTCGGCGTCCTTGAGCATGTCCTTGGTGTCGGCGTTGGCGTAGTAGTAACCGGCGTGGTACTCCGAATTCAGGCCTTGGATCTGACCTTTCCAGATGGCTTCGATAGGGAAACTGGTGCCCTGGGAGCCGCTGATAAACGGTTTGAAGCCATTGCTGGCCTCGGCGTTGCCAGGGTTCTTGTCGTAGGCGCCGACCTGCATGGCGAACTCATCGGTGAATTGGTACTTGGCGCGCACTGCCCACTGGCTGATCGGGAAGCTGTTCCACACGCCGTTCCAGTTACCTTCCTGTGAACCGCACAGGGTGACGTTCTGGAATTCGCAGGGGAACTGATCGAAGTCTTCACCATGGCCAAAGCGACCGAGTTTGAGGGCGAATTTCCGGTCGAAGAACTTTTGCTCGTACCAGAACTGCGACAGCCGCCAGGCGTTGCCGCCGCCGAACACTTCCATGGTGGACGTCAGGCCCGTGGCGTTGGGTTGGTGCACGCGGTCGTTGGTGATGTCCTTGCCATGGCGCTCGCCGATGCCGATGCGAAAGGTCGCGTCCTGCCAGCCGAGGAGTTTTTGCAGGTCCATGTTCACGCCCAGGATCAACTGGTCGCTCCAGCGCGCGGTGGTGTGGGAGTTGTAGCCACCGCCCAGGTTTGAGCCGACTTCGCCGACGTATTTGAGGGTGAAGTCGTAGCCTTGTTCGGCCAATTGGGGGCGCAGGCCGTTCCAGTCGCCGAGCATGGCCGGGGAGTTGGGATCGAGCAGGCCGGCGCTGAAGGCACAGGTGGACATGGCGCTGCAGAGCAGGGCCAGGGGGAGGGTGGTGCGCATGGAAGTACTCCTGGGATTGTTGTTTTTATCAGGTACAACACAAATTTCAGGCACACAGAGACCCCCTGTGGGAGGGAGCAAGTCCCTTCCCACATTGGTTCTTGGGTGTTTGAGAGGGTGCGGCTTTACTGGAGGTTAACGAACAACCCGCCATCCACCAGCAACGAGGCGCCGGTCACATAGCGCGCCATGTCCGAGGCGAGGAATACGATCGGCCCTGCCACATCATCCGGTTCGCCCAAGCGACCCAGCGGCGTGCGCGAGGTCATGTAGGCGAGCTTTTCCTCGTCGGCCAGGTCTTCCTTGTTGATGTCGGTGGCAATGGTCCCCGGCAGTACCGAGTTGCAGCGAATGCCATAGGGCCCCAGTGCAATTGCGCAGGACTGCATCAACGAATGCAGGCCAGCCTTGGTCGGCGTGTAGTGGGTTTGCATGCCGCCGCCGACCAGCGCGCTGATGGAGCTGACGGCAATGATCGCGCCGCCACGGCCCTGGTTTTTCATTTGGTTGGCCGCCGCCTGCACGGCGAAGTAGGCGCCGTTGAGGTTGGTGTTGACGGTTTTCAGATAGACCTCGCGGGGCATATCCAGGAATGAGTGGAACGGGCAGATGCCGGCGTTGTTGACGAACACGTCGACTCTGCCGAAGGCTTGCACGGCGCCGGCCACCAGCTTGTCGCCGGTGTCCGGGTCGGCCGCATCGCCTCCCACTTCAACGGCCTGGCCGCCAAACGCCTTGATCTCTTCAATCAGCGAATACGCCGCCTCGGTGCCTTGGCCACTGCCACTGTGGCCGATCACCACACGGGCGCCCTGGCGCGCACATTCACGGGCGGCGGCGCGGCCGATGCCACGGGAGGCGCCGGTGATGATCACGGTTTTGTCTGCAAGCAACATAAAAACACTCCTTCAAAAATTAGCGGTATCAGCCGAGGTAATTGCCGTAACCGACCATGGCGATGGCGCCGAGGATCACCGCGATCCCGGCCACCAGTACGCCCTTGTTAGCGGCGCTGGTGCCGTGCCATTCACGGAAATACAGGCCCCAGCAGTTGGACACGATGATGATGAATGACATGTGCAGCACCCAGGAACTGGCGTCGTTCTGCAGGCGGCTTTCGCCCATGCCGTAGAAGAAAAACTGCAAGAACCACAGCGTGCCGGCGATGGCCACCAGCAGGTAGTTGCCCAGCAGCGGCGTGCTGCGATCGGTGTAGTTATGGAAGGTACGGTTGCGCCAGTTCAGCCACAGGCACCAGATGCCGTTGGTGGTCAGGCCGCCCCACATGATCACCATAAAGGTCACGTTGTTCTGGAACAGGCTGTTGGCGCCATGTTCCACCGCCGCGGCGGCCAGCGGGCGTCCGGCAGAAATGCCGTAGCTGAAACAGGCGCTGAGCACCCCGGAAATCACTGCCACCAGCATGCCCTTGCCCAGGGAAAATTCGCTGACACTGGCGAACTTCACCGCCTGGGACACTTCCCGTTCCTTGATCAATCCAGCCTTGCCGCACACTGCGATACCGACCAGCGACACCGCCACGCCCCATAACACCCAATGCCCGCCCTGGGAGGCCAGCATCGAGGTCAAGGTGCCTTCGGTTGCATCGGTGAACAGGTCGCGGTACAGCGCCGGCATCAACGCTCCGAGGGCCGAGGTGAGGCCCATGATCAGCGACATGCCCAAGGACAGGCCCAGGTAGCGCATGGTCAGGCCGAAGGTCAGCCCGCCGATGCCCCACAACACGCCGAACATATAGGTCCACAGCAGCGTGCTGGTGTCGGCATTGCGCAGAATGTCCACCCAGCCCGGCACCGTCAGTTGCGCGGCGATCAGCGGCACGATCAACCAGGACACCAGGCCGCCGGTGATCCAATAACTTTCCCAGGCCCAGCCGCGGACCTTCTTGTAGGGGATGTAAAAACTGCCGGAGGCGAAGCCGCCGATGAAGTGCAGAATCACACCGAGGAGAATGATTTCCACGTAGTCGAATCCTTTTTATTGTTGTGTGGGTCAGTTAGATCAGGGGCGGGCCAGGTGGAACATGGGCAGCAGGTCGACACTGATCGGCGAGGCATCCGCGTGGCTGGGCATGATGTCCTGCATGTAAGTCCACCAGCGTTGCATCAGCGCGGTGCCGGGCAGCTCATCCAGGCCGTGGGCGTCTTCATGGGTGAGGACGGCGAACAGCGTGTTGGTGGGCTCGTCAAAAAAAATCCGGTAGTCCACCACGCCGGCGTCCAGCAGGGCTTGGGCCAGCTCCGGCCAGATTTCGTCGTGGCGTCGGCGATATTCATCGGCCTGGCCCGGGTTGAGGTTCATGCGAAAGGCACGGGTCTGCATCACGGCGCTCCATGGGTCGGGGTATAGATACGCACTGCGTTGTGCAGAAAAAACTGGCCTTGCACCGCCTCGGATTTGTCTGCCATGCAGCTTTTTACGAGCCCCAGGGTGGTGGCGAAATCGGCCAGGTGATCGCTGTTGGGCCAGTCGCTGCCGAAGAAGCAGCGCTCGTCACCAAACGCCTCCCATAAGACCTCCAGGCGGTCGTTGTAGAACGCCGTATCGACGATCAGACCTTGGGGGCCGAGCTGTGGGATTTCCGCGAGTTTGGCGAACACGTTCGGCCGCTGCGCCAGGCGCAACAGGTCGGCGTGATACGCCGCCTCTTCACCGGCCGGCACCTGAGCATTGGGCAAGTGGTCGACGATGATGCGCAGCTCGGGCAGCGTATCGCTGAGGTGCAACAAACCCTTGATCAAACGCGGGTTCGGGTTGGCGCTGTCCAGGCCCCGACCACAGGCGGCCAGTTGGCGCAGACCGTCGATAAAACCGGGGCGCGTCTGGTCCTGCAGCAGGTCGCGGTCCCACAGGTTGCCGTAGCGCAAGCCGAGGAACAGCGGCTCTTGCGCCAGGGCATCGAGGTCGGCGGCGAAGTCGGCGTGCAGCGGGTCCAGATTGCCAACGAACCCGAGCATACGCGGGTCGCTGCGTAGGGTTTCGAGCAACCAGCGGTTGTCGTCACGCCATGGGCTAGCTTCCACAGCAATGGCGCCGACCACATTGTGTGAGCTGGCCAAGGCCCAATAATCGCTCGGTAAATGGGCGGCATACAGTTGATTGCCCGGCTCGGGCCACGGAATGCCTTGGGGGCGACGCGGGTCGAACAGGTGCAAGTGGCTATCGATGATGGGGCCGCTGTAAGGCATCAGAGGCATTGCGCAATCCTTGTGGGATTTTCTCAGGAAGGGCCAGCACGCTAACGCGCACCGGCCCGCTTCACCACCTCAGCTCTGTAGGTACACCACATGGGTATGGGTGTATTCGTACAGGCCATGCTTACCATCGGCGCCGCCGATCCCGGATTTACGCACCCCGGCATGGAAGCCCTGCATGGCCTCGAAATTTTCGCGGTTGACGTAGGTTTCACCAAAGTCGATCTCGCGCACCGCGTGCATGGCCTTGCCGAGGTCGCGGGTGTAGATCGATGAGGTCAGGCCGTAGTCGCAGTCATTGGCCATGGCGATGGCTTCGTCGAGGTCGTCGACAATCTGGATCGGCAGCACCGGGCCAAAAATTTCTTCGCGCATGATCTCCATGTCGGCGCGGCACCCGGCCAATACCGTCGGCTGGAAGTGAAAGCCCGCGCCGAGGTCGGCAATCTGTCCGCCGCTGATCAGCGTGGCACCCTGGCTCAGTGCGGTGCGCACCTTACGGTTGACGTTTTCCAGGCCCTGGCGGTTGATCAGTGGGCCCATTTCCGCGTCGGCCATGGCCATCGGGTCGCCGTAGCGCGTGGCTGACATGGCCGCGCTGATGCGCTCGATGAACGGGTCGGCGACCTTGCGCTCCACGTATACCCGCTCCGCGCAGTTGCACACTTGCCCGGTATTGATGATGCGTGAGTCGCGAATGGCTTTAACTGCCAGCTCCAGGTCGGCATCTGCCAGCACGATGGCCGGAGCCTTGCCGCCCAGTTCCAGGTTGAGCTTGGTGATGTTTGGCGCCGCGGCGGCCATGATGCGCGAACCGGTGGCGACGCTACCGGTGAAGCTGATCATGTCCACGCCTTTATGGGCGGTGAGTGCGCCGCCGACCTGGCCGTCGCCGCAGACCACGTTGAACACACCGGCGGGCAGGTCGGTCTCGGCCACCAGCTTGGCGAACTCAAAGCAGTTGTTCGGGGTTTCTTCGCTGGGCTTGATCACGATGGTGTTGCCGGTGAGCAACGCCGGGGCCAGTTTTCGGGCGATCAAGAAGAACGGGAAATTCCACGGCAGGATGCCTGCCACTACGCCCAAGGGTTTGCGGAACAGGAAGATGTTTTCGTTGGGCCGATCGCTGGTGATGATCTCGCCTTCAATGCGCCGCGCCCATTCGGCCATGTAGTCGAGGTAGTCGGCGGTGAAATTCACTTCGACTTCGGCCAGGCCAGTGACCTTGCCCTGTTCCAGGGTGATGGTACGCGCCAGGTGCGCGACGTTTTCCCGCAGCTTGGCGGCGATGCGGCGCAAGTGCCCGGCGCGTTCGATGGCCGGCTTGCGCGCCCACGCTTTTTGCGCACCGCGCGCCGCAGCGAGGGCTTGGTCGACGTCAGCGGCGGTAGAGGCGGGCACCTTGGACAGCAAGGCGCCGCTGGCCGGATTGAGTACATCCAGATGGGCTTCGCTGGGGACGAAGCGGCCATTGATGAAGTTCTGGTACACGGGAACGGATGACATGGGCAGCTCCTCAGTAAGTACGTGATGGTGTGGGCGCGTCGGCAACCGGGCGATAGCGGGCGAGGGTGGCCAACGCGCTCTGGCGTAACAGGCTGATGTCGATGGCCACTGCGATAAAGCGGCAACCCCAGGCTTGGTAACGGCGCGCGTCGTCTTCGTTGGGCGCCAGGATGCCGCTGACCTTGCCGGCGGCGAGGGTGGCGTCCACCGCGTACTTGATGCGTTCCTGAACTTCGGGATGGCCGGGGTTACCGGCGTGGCCGAGGCCGATGGAGAGGTCGGCGGGGCCGATAAACACTGCGTCCACGCCCTCCACGGCGGCAATGGAGGCGACGTTTTCCACGCCCAGGCGTGATTCGACCTGGACGATCAGGCACAGCTCCTCGTGGGCGGTTTGCAGGTAGTTCGCCACACCATCCCAGCGGGTGGCGCGGGTCAAACCGCCGCCGACGCCGCGAATGCCATGGGGTGGGTAACGCATGGCGCGCACCAGGGCTTGAGCCTGTTCGGCGGTTTCCACCATGGGGATCATCAGCGTCTGGGCGCCGACGTCGAGCAGTTGCTTGATCAGACTGGCATCGCCATTCACCGCGCGTACCACTGGCGCGGTAGCGTAGGGCGCCACCGTCTGCAGTTGGTTGAGCACGCTGGGCACGGTATTGGGCGCGTGTTCACCGTCGATCAGCATCCAGTCATAACCGAGGCCAGCGACGATCTCGGCGGCGTAGCCGGTGGCGAAACCGGCCCAGATGCCGTATTGGGTGGCGTCCTTGGCCAGGGCAGCCTTGAAGCCATTACGGGGCATATTCATGGCATTTTCCTCAGCGATTGTACGGACGGTGCAGTTGGCAATCCGGGTTCAGGTCTACGCCGAAACCGGGCTTGTCGAGCACCGACAAGCGCATGCGGCCATTCACCGGTACCGGTTCGCCGAGCAGTTGCGGGTGGAACATCGGCACCACTTCATCGGCCTTCGGCGCCATCATCAGGAATTCGGCGAACGGGCTGTTATGGCGGGTGGCGACGAAGTGGTAGCTGTACACCGACGAGCCGTGGGGCACGACCATCGCATTATGGGCATCGGCCAAGGCCGAGATTTTCACCAGCTCGGTGAGGCCGCCGCACCAGCCGACATCCGGCTGGATAATGTCGCAGCAGCCCATTTCCAGCAGCATGCGGAAGCCCCAGCGAGTGGCTTCGTGTTCGCCGGTCGTCACCAGCATGCCCTTGGGCACATTGTTGCGCAGGGCTGCGTAGCCCCAGTAATCGTCCGGGCTCAGGGCTTCTTCGATCCATTTGAGCCCGTGTTCATGGGCACCGATGGCGAGTTTGGTCGCGTAGTTGAGGTCCAGGCTCATCCAGCAATCGAGCATCAGCCAGAAGTCCGGGCCGACCCTTTCGCGCATGTCGGCCAATTGTTCGAGGTTTTTGCGCAGGCCTTCTTCGCCTTCGCTGGGGCCGTGGTGCAGGGGCATCTTGCCGCCGATAAAACCCATCTTCTGCGCCAAGTCCGGGCGGGCGCCGGTGGCGTAGAACTGCAATTCGTCGCGTACCGCACCGCCGAGCAACTGATGCACGGGCTCCTGGCGGATTTTGCCGAGCAAGTCCCACAACGCCAGATCGACGCCGGAGAGGGTGTTGATCACCAGGCCCTTGCGACCGTAGTAGAGGGTGGACTGGTACATCTGGTCCCAGATCTTTTCGATATCGGTGACGCGGGCGCCTTCGATAAAGCGCGCCAGGTGTTTCTCGACGATATACGCCGCCGGTTCGCCGCCAGTGGTCACGGCAAACCCGACAGTGCCGTCGCTGGCTTCGATCTCCACCACCAGCGTGCCGAGTACGTTAATGCCGAAACTGCGGCGGCTCTGGCGGTACTCGGGGTATTTGCTCATGGGCGTCGAGATGTGATCGTCGATCCAGTGGCCGTCGGCCTGATCGTGGTAATCGGCGCCGCCGCCTCGCAATACAAAGGCGCGCACGTGTTTGATGGTGAGATGACCCATGGTGTGACTCCTGACGTTAAACAGTGGCCGGCGTGTTCGATGCAGTGCGGCCGGGTGAATGGATGCCCAGTACCAGCAATGCAGCCAGTACCGTGGTGGCGGACAGCAGGTACAAACCGGCTGCCGGAGAATGGAAGGCGCCTTCGGCCCAGTGCTTGATGATCGGCGCGATGAAGCCGCCGAGGGCACCGAATGAGTTGATCAGCGCAATGCCCGCAGCAGCGGCACTGCCGGCCAGGTAGCTGGAAGGAAAGGTCCAGAACACCGGCTGCACCGCGATAAAACCCGAGGCGGCAAAGCACAAGGCGAGCATGCCCAGCAGCGGGTTGGCGAAGGTCACCGAGCAAGCAATACCGGCGGCGGCCATCAACAAGGTCAGGCAAGCGGTGCGGCGGCGTTCGCCAGTGCGGTCGGAATAACCGGGAATCCACCACGCTGCAAACAGTGCGCAGATCCAGGGAATCGCCGAGACCAGCCCAACCATCAAGCCGACCTTGGTGCCGAGCAGGCCGCCCACTTGGGTTGGCAGGTAAAACACCACGCCGTACACGCTGGCCTGGATCAGCAAATACACCAGGCACAGGTACAGCACCGACGGCTGGCACAGCACGTTGAGCAGGCTGCGGCCGTGGGAGGTTTTGTGTTGGTCTTCTGTGTCCAGCAAGGTCTGGATTTGCTGGCGCTCATCCACACTCAGCCACTTGGCGTCGGCGGGGCGGTTGTCCAGGTACCAGTAGGCCCAGATCCCCACGGCGCTGGCCATCAAACCTTCCACGGCGAACAGCCATTGCCAGCCGTGGATACCGCCGAAACCGTCCATCTCCAGCAGCAGGCCGGACAACGGACTGCCGACAATGAATGCCAGGGGGGCGCCGAAGTAAAAGAAGCCCATGGCCTTGCCGCGCACGGCCTGGGGGAACCAGTAGGTGAGATAGAGGATCACGCCGGGGAAGAATCCGGCTTCGGCCACGCCCAACAAAAAACGCAGCACGTAGAAGCTGGTTTCGTTATGGGCAAACACCATCGCCGCCGAAATCAGGCCCCAACTGACCATGATGCGGCACATCCACAGGCGGGCGCCGACACGGTGCAGGATCAGGTTGCTCGGCACTTCCAGCAGCGCGTAGCCGACGAAGAACACACCGGCGCCGAAGGCAAACGCGGCATCGCTCAAGCCGGTATCGGCCTGGAAGGCCTGTTTGGCAAAGCCGACGTTGGCACGGTCAAGAAACGCCATGATGTACATCAGTAGCAGGAAGGGCAGCAGTCGCCAGGAAATCTTGGCGAGCAGGGGCGCGGGCAGGGTTTTCATGATGGAGTCCGTTGTTTTGTTCTTATGGAACGGACTGTACGGCGGCCGAGCAATACGCTACAAATCGAATCTCGCTTACAAGTGATACCCTCAGGGTATCGGTAATAAGGAATTTATGAGTAGTCCCGTCCTCTCCCGCAGCTTGTTCAACCGCCTGCGCTACAAGCATCTGCATATGCTGGTAGCGCTCAGTTCCAGTCAGAACCTGCACCGTGCATCCCAGGCCCTGAACATGTCGCAACCGGCGGCCACGCGCATGCTGCGCGAGATTGAAGACATGTTCGGCTGCGACCTGTTCGAGCGCTTGCCACGGGGGATGCGGCCAACGGCGCTGGGCCAGCAACTGATCAACTTTGCCGAGTCGGCGCTGAGTGGCCTCGACCGTTGCGCCGAAGACCTGATGGCGCGCCAGCAGGGCGGGTATGGCTACTTGTCCATCGGCACCATCATGGGCGCCGCGCCGGACTTGGTGATGGACTGCATTGCGCAGATCAAGGCGCTCAATCCGCAACTGCGTATCCGCATCATGGGCGACACCAGCGACCAGGTGATCCAACTGCTGGAGCAGGGGCGCATCGACCTGGCCATCTCCCGGCGCACCGCCGCCACCGACAGCGAGCACTACAGCTTCGAACCCCTGGGCAACGAGCGCCTGCTGGTGGTGGTGCATGCCGGCCACCCATTGGTCCGACGCGGCCGGCTATCCCTGGCAGAGCTGGTGCGCGACTGGCCGTGGATCCTGCAACCGCAAACCAGCCCGGCGCGCATCGGTTTCGACCAGGCCCTGCAAGACCTGGCGCTGCCAAGCCCGGCGGACATCATCGAATGCAGCTCGGTGTACTCCATGCAGCAGTTGATCCAACTGACGGACGCGGTGATGGTGCTGTCGGAAAGTGCCTTGCGTGATTATCTGAAAATGGGCCTGGTGGTCGCGCTGCCGGTGGCCCTGGACGTGCGGCTGGCGCCGTTTGGCATCTTGTTGCGCAAGGGCGAGGGGGTGAGCCGCGAACTGGGCTTGTTTATTGACCTGCTGCGGCAGAGGGCGGCGATGCTGTAAACGCGAGGTTGAAAAGATCATGGTGTCCCGGCACGATATTAAATAGAATGAATCTCATTTGAGACTCAATCGCGCCGTGCAGGTTGTTGCCATGAATGATGCTGTTGTCCCCACGCACGCCCCCGAACTGACGCTATCGAGCCTATACCGCGACCATCGCAGTTGGCTGGAAAGCTGGCTGCGGCGGCGCTTGGGCAATGCCTGGGATGCGGCCGACCTGAGCCAGGATACGTTTCTGCGCGTACTGGCCAGTGCGCAGCCGATTGCACAGATGCAGGAGCCGCGGGCGTACCTGGTGACGGTCGGTAAGCGCCTGCTGGTGAACTTCCATCAGCGTCGCAGCCTGGAGCAGGCGTATTTGAACGCCCTGGCCAGCTTGCCCGAAGCTTGCGTGCCGTCCCCCGAACAGCGCTGGCTGATGCTGGAAACCCTGCAAGCCCTGGATGAGTTGCTCGATGGCTTGCCGGTGCTTGTACGCCGAGCCTTTTTATGGAGCCAGCTGGAGGGCCTGGGCTATCGCGAGATTGCCGAACGGCTTGAGGTGTCCGAGCGTACGGTGAAGCGCTACATGGCCCAGGCGTATGAACATTGCCTGCTGGTGGACCTTTGAGCCGCGACGTCGCCCGCGCTGCTGCCCAGTGGCTGGCGCTGCTGGAGTCCGGCGCCGCCACCGAGCGTGATCATGCCGCGCTGCAGCACTGGCGCGACAGCCATCCCCAGCATGAACAGACTTGGCAGAAAGCCCAATCCCTGCGCCAACGCTTCAGCAGTTTGCCCCAGGCTCTGGCCATGGCCAGCCTCGACCGCCCGCAACCTGGACGGCGTGCGGTGCTCAAGCGTGCGTTGGGTGTGGCGGCACTGTTGCCCACGGCGTGGCTGATCAGTCGCCAATTGCCCATCGACACTTGGCGTGCCGACCTGCGTACCGCTACTGGCGAGCGCAAGCGCCTGCCGCTGGCCGATGGTGCCAGCCTGCAACTCAATACCGCCACGGCGGTAGATGTAGATATGGCCCAGCGACGGGTCAGCTTGGTCGACGGTGAACTGGCGCTGACGGTGCCGGGCGCGGCGGCGATGACGGTGCAAACCCGCTACGGCCAATTGCTCGTCAGTCAGGCTGACGTGTGCATACGGCAACTGGCGTCCGGTTGTCTGGTCTCGGTGCTCAAGGGCACGGTTCAGGTGCGCGACCTGAGCGGCCAGATGGCGACCTTGCAAGCAGGCCAGCAAGCGCCGCTCAAGGCCGGCGGCCTGGGTGCCCGGGCGTTGTTTGATGTGCTGCAACTGGGCTGGCGCGACGGTGTACTGACCGCGCAGAACCAGCCACTGGGGGACTTCCTCAGGGAGCTGGAGCGCTATCGCCCTGGCGTGTTGCGCTGGGAGCCGCGCCTGGAAACGCTACGGGTGACCGGCAGTTTCCGCCTGGATGACACCGACCGCATTCTCAACCTGCTGGCCTCGACCCTGGCGCTGGACGTGCAATACCGAACGCGTTATTGGGTGAGCCTGCGCAAGGCGTGATGCGCGTTGTGGCGAGCGGGCTCGCCACAACAACCTGTGGGCCATGAAAACCTCGCTCGTCTCGGGTTACGAGTAGTCCTCAGATCACATGGGCCCGCTGCAACTCGGTCAAGGCCAGCGCCTTGAGCTGCGCCAGCAGCGGGTCACGCCGATCCCTCGGGTGCGGCAAGTCGACCGCCAGTTCCTGGCGAATGCTGCTGGGCCGGTTGTCCATCACCAGCACCCGGTCACTCAGGTACAGCGCCTCGTCCACATCATGGGTCACCAGTAATAAAGCGATGGCGTGATGCGCCGCCAGTTGCAGCAGCAAGTCATGCAGTTTCATGCGGGTGAAGGCATCCACCGCGCTGAACGGCTCATCCAGCAACAACACCTGGGGGCGTGAATACAGGCCGCGAGCGATCGCCACCCGCTGCGCCATTCCACCTGACAACGCTTTGGGCAGCGCCTGGGCGAAGCCCTTAAGGCCGACTTCCTCGATCAACTGTGAGACCCAGGCTTTGTCGTAGTGGTTGTCATCACTGAAGCCGATGTTCTGTTCTACCGTGAGCCATGGCATCAGCCGCGGTTCCTGGAACACAAAGGCCACTTGGCCGTCGGGGCTGCGCAGTTCGCCCTGGAAGTCCGTTTCCAAACCGGCGACGATCCGCAGCAAGGTACTTTTGCCACAGCCGCTGGGGCCCAGCAGGCTGACCGCTTCGCGAGGCTGCAAGGCCAGGCGCACGTCTTTCAATACGGTGGTGCTGGCGAAGCTTTTACGCACCACATGGATGTCCAATAACGACGGCGCACTCATTGTTCCGCTCCTTGGCCAGTGAAGGTGTCGCGCCAGGCCAGGCAGCGTTTCTCCAGCGCCGCGAGCAGGCCGTCGCTGATCTTGCCCAGCAGCGCCAACACGATAATGGCGGCCAGCACAATGTCGGGTCGCGAGGTTTCCCGCCCATCGCTGAGCAGGTAACCCAAACCTTTAGTCGCCGCTATCAGCTCGGCCGCCACGAGGAACATCCACGCCAGGCTCAAACCACTGCGCAGTCCGGTGAACAGGCCGGGCAGGGCGGCGGGCAGCAGGACGCGCCGCACCAGGCGGCGGCGACTGAAACCGTACATTTGCCCGACTTCCACCAGCTTGCGGTCGATGTCGCGAATCGCCGCGACGCCATTGAGGTACACCGGGAAAAACGCGCCAATGGCAATCAGCACAACCTTGGAGGTTTCATCGATGCCCAGCCACAGCAGCAACAGGGGTACCCAGGCCAGGCTCGGGATCGAACGCAGGCCGGCAAAGGTTGGCTCCAGGTAGGCTTCGGCTTCACGGCTCAAACCGACCCAGGCGGCGAACACCAGGGCCAGGCTAGCGCCGATGGCAAAGCCCAGAAGCACCCGTGCGAGGCTGGCGCTGATGTGTTTCCACAACACGCCTTCGGCCAGGTCGGTGAGGGTCACGGCGATCTCGCTGGGCGCAGGCATCTGGTAGGAAGGCAGCCAGCCCACCCGTACGACCACTTCCAGGATCAACAGGATCAGCACCGGCAAGACCAGGCCTTTTAACCGCCGTGGCCAGGCGCTGCGCTGGCTGACCACGGGTACCGGCAGGGGCAATGCTTGGCTTTTGCTGCTCATCAAACGCCCCTTACTGCTGCGGCAGGGTTTGGCCAAACGAAGGGTCGATCAGTTGATCGATCACCTGGTCCACATTCACCCCACGGCGCACCAATTCCTCGGACACCAGAATCGGCGCCGCCGCCTTGGAAGACTGCACATCCTTGGCGCTCAACAACGGCGTGCTCAGGTCAGTGCGCGACAATTGCAGCTTGGCCACTTCCAATGGCAGCCCGGATTCGTCGGCCAGCAACTTGGCGAATTCATCCGGGTGCTTCACTGCCCAGTCACGCGCTTTTTCATAAGCGCCCAACACCTTGGTGATGGTCTGTGGGTGCGCCTTGGCGAACTTCTCGGTGACGCTCACCACGCCATAGCTGTTGAAGTCCTTGTTGCGGTAAAGCAGGCGCGAACCGGCCTGGATTTGACTGGCGGCCATGTGTGGATCGAGACCGGCCCAGGCGTCCACGTCACCCTTTTCCAGAGCGGTGCGGCCGTCCGGGTGTTGCAGGTGCACCAACTCGACGTCGTCTTTTTTCAGCCCGGCCTGTTGCAGACTGCGCAGGGTGAACAGGTAAGGGTCGGTGCCTTTGGTGGCGGCGATTTTCTTGCCCTTGAGGTCGTTGACGCTGTTGAGTGGCGAGTCCTTGCGCACCACCAGTGCGGTCCATTCCGCGCGGCTGTAGACATACACCGATTTGATCGGGCTGCCGTTGGCCCGGCTCAGCACGGCGGACAAGCTGGCGGACGACGCGAAATCCACGCCGCCGCTGTTGAGGTATTCCAGGGACCGGTTGCTGCCTTGGCTCAGTACCCAGCTGACCTTGCTGTGGGGCAGGGCCTGTTCCAGCCAGCCGAAGTGCTTGAGCACCAGGCTGACCGGCGAGTAGTAGGCGTAGTCGAGGTTGACTTCGGCGGGGTCGGTTTCGGCCGCGAATACCTGCGGTTGCAGGCATAGGGCGAGGGCGCAGGCGCCGAGTAGACGTTGGGTGAAGGGTTTCATGGAACAGCTCCGGACAAGGCGTTGAGAGAAGGTTTTTCTTATATTCAGAAAACTGATTGGGTGCGCTCAATCATGCTTTACAGGAATATGCAGTCTCTGTGCCATCGGGCAGGAGCCCGGATTTACCGGGTCAGGGGCATGTGTGGTTGTTGCAGGAGGTGGCAAATTGTTGAACCGATGTTTCCTGGGCAACAGTTTTCATATGTTTTTATGGAATAAATAAAGAGTTATATATTCCTTTTAATGTTCTCTCGGATAGCGCACTTTGAGGGCCTGCGCATTCGTGCGGATTGACCCAACAGCCAAAAGGAAACCCGACATGACCATTAAAGCGATCAACGTGCGCAACCAATTCAAGGGCGTGATCAAAGAGATTCTGCTGGGCGAAGTGGTATCGGAAATCGACGTGCAAACCGCGTCCGGCATCGTGACGTCCGTCATCACCACCCGTTCGGTGCGTGACCTGGAATTGAAAGTGGGCAGCGAAGTGATTGCCTTCGTGAAGTCCACTGAAGTGTCTATCGCCAAGTTGTAAACGCCAGCCCCCGCCTTTGCAGCGGGGGCCATTTTTTGCGCGCTTCAGCGGTTGCGCAAACTGCGCTCCATGCGCTGCAGACCCTCTTCCAGCATCGCCCTCGGGCAACCGAAGTTCAGGCGTACGAACTGCTGGCTGTCATCCCCGAATTCGATACCTGCACTCAACCCAACCTTGGCCTGTTCCAGGAAGAACTGCTGCGGGTCATCCAAGCCCAGGGCGCTGCAGTCGAGCCAAGCGAGGAACGTGCCTTGCGGCGCATGCATCACCACGCCCGGCAAGCGCGTTTGCACGGCGTCGAGCAGGTAATCGCGGTTCGCTTGCAGGTACTGCTTCAATGCATCCAGCCATTGGCCGCACTGGCTGTAGGCCGCGCGGGTGGCTTCCAGGCCCAGGGGGCTGACGCTGTCGACCATGCCGCAGCGGGCCTGGTTGAAGCGCTCGCGGATCTCGGCGTTCTGGATCACGGCAAAGCAGGTCTTCAAGCCGGCCACGTTGTAGGCCTTGCTCGCCGACATCAGCGTGATGGTGCGCTGTGCAATCTCCGGGCTGAGGCTCGCGGTGGGGATGTGGCGACGACCGTCGAAGCACAGTTCTGCGTGGATTTCGTCGCTGATGATCAGCGCATCGTTTTCCAGACAGGCAGTGGCCAATGCCAGCAGCTCTTCGCGGGGGAAGACCTTGCCGATGGGGTTGTGCGGGTTGCTCAACAGCAAGGCGCCGGCGCCGGTCAGTGCTTCGCGCATGGCGGGCATTGGGGTGATGTATTCACCGTCGGTCGATTGGAACGGCACTTCGATGCGCGGTAGGTTCCAGTTGCCTGGCGCCAGGCGAATCGGACGATAATTTGGGGTTTGCAGTACCACTGGCTGGTTCGGTTTTACAAAGGCATGCAGCGCCATATTGAAACCAGGTTCGACGCCGGGCAAAAACAGCAACTCTTCGGGCTGCACGCGCCAGGCGTACTTGGCCCACAGGTCGGCCACGATGGCTTCACGCACATCCGGGCCGGCCACGCTGTAGCCGAGAATCTGCTGGTCCAGGCGCTCGTGCAGGGCTTGCAGCACGGCGGGCGGCGCTGCGATGTCCATGTCGGCGATCCACATTGGCAGCACGTCGGCCGGGTAGCGGTTCCACTTGGTGCTGCCGGTGCCGAGGCGAGGGTGGATCGTGTCGAAATCAAAGCTCATGGAGGGGCTCGTGTCAGGGGGGCGGGTGCAAGAATGGCGCTGATTCTAGCGCCATTAATTGAATAATTGTATGGAGGCCGGGCCCAAAGGCCGTGGTTCTCCCAATCAAGTCATATGCCCTGCGCGACGGCCATGGTGTTGAAAACCTTTTGCCTGGCCGTGCGCAAATAGACGGGTTTTTATCAGATAGGCTGGGTTAATCCCCTGACACGATCGATATTGAATTTGCTGGCAACCACGTCGGCATCAAAGGCACTGACTTTGTATTTTTTTCCGGTCAGGATCGTACCAAATGCATCGAGGTTTTTGCCGGTGATGCCGTTGCTAAGGGTCTTTTCCAGGCCCTTGGCCATTGATTCTTGTGTGGGGAATATCGCTTTACCGTAGTTGGGGTCGTAAAAAAACCAGCTCTTCGGGGTGATGCCGGTGGGGTCGATCTTCACGCCCGCAAGCATTCCATGGTTAGTGCTGCTGATCATCAGCGTCTTTGAGGAAGTGGCTTCGCTCAATTCTTTAATGATCGACTTATAAGAAATCGGGTTACCCACGGCACTGCTATGAAATCCCAGCTCGTTGCCGACGGTGGACTGCAGGCTTGAAAGGTTTCTGATGAATTTGGCTGAGTTTTCAGCTTCCGGGTTTGCCATGGCAAATACCAGGTTGTCGAGCAGCGTGTCTTCATTGCCTTCGAGCAGCGCCAGGCCCATGGCGGTGGAAAGGGCCGCACATTCACCGGCAATGTCAGGGCTGGTCTGGCTCAGGTAATACGTTTGCGGCATGCCTCGGGTGGTTCCACCGGCGGCGGTGACTTCACGCTGGAATATCTGTGCGCTGCGTTGGGTATGCGCCAACAAAAGTCTTTCTCGCTGGCGCACAAGACTGCCGATTTGCTCTGTTGAAAAGTTGGACGTTGCAATAAGGTCCTCGATTTCCTGTACTCCCATGGACGGCTTGTAGCCAGGAACTGTATCGGGGCTCAGGTGTTTGAAACCTTCCGGGAAGCTGGTTGGTTCCGAGTACTTAGCGTTGATGACGTTGGCTTCATATTGTGCCAGCGCATCCGGATCGCGTTGTGGCGAAGCGGGTCGCTCAAAAAAGCCAATGCCACCCTCCGGTGCAAAGCCTTCGATGGGGGTGCCGTAAGCCTTGCCGGAGGCTGCGTCCACGGGGTACCACTTCTCGTCGATGATTTTGGCCAGGGTTCGTGCACCACCACCGGCGGCATCCACCCCTTCGGCTCTTCCGATCCTGACCGCCGTGCTGACACCCACGCTCTGGACCAGGCCATTGCTTGTCGGTCGCAAGCCGCCAAACGACGGAATGGTGGAATAAAAGGGTTTCGCTGTCTTGCCTGCGCTGCCCAGCAACCCGACCAGATCATCTGTAGAGTGGCTGGCTTTTCTCAGCATGTTAAACAGGGTTTTGCTGGACTTGATGCTGTGGGCGAATGCACGAAGTGGTTGCGAAACAGGTATGGCGGTCGATACGCCGTCGATAATAAAACCGGTGAAGGCTTCTGCTATTTCACCATTGATCGCGTGCTTCAACGTGTTTGCAAACGGTACCAAGCTCAGCACCGCTGCCGCTCCGGTCTTCTGATAGCGCTCTGTTAATTCGACGGCACTTTCGCCACTAGCCTGTTGACGCAGGGTTTCCTCATCGTAGGCCAGATGTTTGGACGCGGCTGTCCTGGCCAGATCAAAACTTTTTCCGCCGAGGAAGGAGAGGTCGGGTGTCTTGTCGCTGGCGCCACGTTGCCACTTATCCGGCGTTGGTATGTGCTCGATCACCACCTCAGAAAATTCATTCTCGCGAGGGGGAGTCCCACTGTTGTAAGCCTCCCAATCAAACGGTTGCCGGATATTGTTCTCCACGTTACCCACGGCCCTGGTGTTGATACCTTCAGGCCACTCTGCTGGAAGATCGGTACGGATCTGGATTTTCCCTTGCTGTGGGAAGACTTCATAGTAGGTGACTTTTGACTGGTGTTCGGAGCGAATGATGAACCCTTGTCGACCTTTGCTGGCTTCTTTTTCGGCCTTGGGGATGAGGTGGGCATAGTGCGAGGTAACGGCTTTTCTCAACGCATAAAATTTCTGCTCGCCCCATTGCAGGCTGCTTCGGTGTTCCTCTGGAAGCTGCGAGAGCAGGTTTCGGACCACCGCGGTGTGGCCCTGCAGCAGGTCGGTGTAGTAGTTGTTGAATGTCTGGGTGAACAGCCACTCAATGCTATGAAGCCGATGGAGTTCCTTCTCGATGGGGGCCATGGAAAAGTCGGAACTGATTGATCGCCACATACCTGCCTGGAGTTTTCCCGACATATGCACGTCCAGCAGGCTGTAGAAATGGTTCTTGTCGGACTCCAGATTGTCCGGCGTGGCTTGCAGCACTTTGCGGGTAAAATCGATTTGATTGCCAAAGACCCGTTTAAGGTCATCCAGGGCAATCTGTTCGCGGTTTGGGAGGGGGGTGGCCAATTGTTGGCCCGCTCGGACCAGAGATGAGGGCTGATGTTGAAAATCCTGGTGTGCCTGCTGTATCTCGGACTCTGAATAGTTGTTATCGGCTCGCTTGTCGAGTCGACCGTTGGTAATCGCCCAGTCCACTAAGGCGTCTCTTAGAGCAATGGTGGCGAAGGTCTTGTCCTGCTCCGTGATCGGTGTCGTCGCGTCATAGTTCATCACTTGTTGATAATTCATAGTGGCGCTTGTGCCAGGCGCGGAGTGCTCGATGCGTGAGACAGCGGCGCTGAATGTGGCCCACTGATGGGTTCCATACAGCAACGAGTCAGGCAGGTCTTTGACTAGAAACTGTGGGGCGATACGGGACAGCATCAAGTAGCTGACTGTGCGGACGTTATCGGCCTTCAGATGTTGGTGGGTGCGCAGCAGGTAGAGGTCCAGTGCTTCGACGATGGCTTCTGGTGACTTGCGTAAATGATCAGGCGCATCAAGGGCAAAATCATTGCCGATCAAGTTGCGTGTGGTGGGGAGCTGAGGCATCACGGATAACACCAGTGCGCTAAGGACCAGTTCAGCGGCACTTGTCACTGTGGGCAAGACGCCGAGTTCGGCCTCCAGCTTTTTCCCTAGCTCAATGGCTTTGGGCTCCAACAGCAGTCGATACAACGCGTAGCGTGGCTCAGCGGTGATTTTCTTTGAGCACGACCGATTAGTGCCCATTACCCAGGCGGGATAAGTCTGGGCGTATAGGGGGGACTCGGTGCATGTTTCGGTTTGGGTGTAGGGCCCGAAGGTTTTTGTGGTTTGGGTGGTACTCCCAATCCTGGTTTGAACACCGGTCATTTTGGATAACGAGTCAAGCGTGTGTGCATCTGTCGTCGCAAGCCCCACCAGGTTCTCGATGAGTCCGCCCTTGGTTTTGTCCAGCCAGCCCTCGACAATCTCATTGATTCGTTGGCGCTGCTCCAGTGTCAGGGGCACCTCGCGCGACAACATTCCCCAATAGTCCCGGTGAGCGGGTTGTGGAGGGGGCGCGTAGGTGATTGCGTCGTAGAGATTCTGCAGCGCTTCTTTGTTTGTTGGGGCTATCCAGCCTTGGTGTTTGATAAACCAGTTCAAGCTGACGTGCGTCGGGTTGATGAGTTTAAGTTCGCGACCCATCGAAGAGTCTGGCGAGACTGCAAAGCGGGTCAGATCAAGATCCGGCATATCAGTGGAGGCGCTGTTCAGGGTTTTGCCCAAGGCATCCAGCAATGATTTTCGGTCGTCCAGGTTGGCGTGTTCCTCCGATTTTTCCTGCCTTAGGGGGCTCTGATTTTCAGGGCGTGCTTGCTGCAAACGCTGAATAGGCTGCACAGCTTGCGAATGCAGCAAAGGTGCTTGGGCGCGGGAGGTGTGATCGACGACGGCGGAAGTAGATGGCATGAACACTGATCTCTCGGATAAGAAGTAGGGAGGCTTCTGACAGGCGAAGTCTTCCCTGTGTGGTCCGAGAGTTCGGGTTGTTCCTACGGTTTAAAATGCATTTTATTTCACTGGTTTTAACGATATTGGCCGCGTGATCCATGTCAGGGCAGCCAGCCCGAAATCACTGTCGATCTATTCCAACACCGCTTTAGCGTTTTGCGTGCCTAGCGTGGCGCATTACGCGACCGTGTTATCAACGATTCACCCGTTTCGCCGGCAAGGCGATGACCAGGAAACTGCTGAGAATCAGGCAGCCGGCAAAGAACCACAAGGCGCCCGCGCTGCTGCCGGTGACGTCGATCGCCACCCCCATCAACGAGTTACTCACCAGGCCTGCGATATTCGCCAACGAGCACGCCAGGGCAAAACCTGTGGCTGCCGCAGTGCCTTTGAGAAAGGTCGCCGGCAGGCTGAAGAACACCGGCACTGCGCCGATGATTGCGGCCGAGGCAACCGCGAACAGGGCGACGGTGGCCGCGACGTTATGGGTGAAGAACGTGCTGGCGGCCATCGCCGCTGCGCCGATGAAAAACGGCACGATGATGTGCCAACGGCGTTCGCGGTGTTTGTCGGAGCTGGCGCCGATCAAGAGCATGCCCAGCAGCGCGGCCACGCTCGGCAGTGCGGTGAGCACGCCGATATGGAAGGTGTCGTTGACCCCGGCGTTGCGAATAAAGGTCGGCATCCAGAAACCCATGGCATAGGCGCTGAGCAGGATCGAGAAGTCGATACCGCCGAGCATCCACACTTTGAGGTTGAAGAAGCCGTCACGGAAGCTGTGCTTGCTGCCGGCGCCATCGGCGTCGTCCTTGCGCAGTTCGCTTTCCAGCAGGGCTTTTTCTTCATCCGACAGTCATTTGGCTTGTTGGTAGGTGTTGGGCAGTGCCCAGAAGGTCAGCACGCCGAGCAACACGCTGGGCACCGCTTCGATCAGGAACAACCACTGCCAGCCGCGCAGGCCACCCACGTGGTCGAAGTGGCCCATGATCCAGCCGGACAGCGGGCCGCCGATCACGCTGGACAGCGGCAGGCCGATCATGAACAGCGCAATGATGCGCCCGCGTCGATGGGTGGGAAACCAGGTGGTCAGGTAGTACAGCACGCCCGGCAGGAACCCGGCTTCGGCGGCGCCGAGCAAAAAACGCAGGATGTAGAACTGGGTCGTGGACGTAACCAGCATGGTGCAGGCCGAGAGCAGGCCCCAGGTGATCATGATGCGTGCGATCCAGATCTTCGCGCCGACCCGCTCCAGTACCAGGTTGCTCGGCACTTCAAAGATGATGTAGCCGACAAAGAACAGGCCAGCGCCGAGGCCGAACGCGGTTTCGCTGAAGTGCAGTTGGTCGAGCATCTGCAGCTTGGCGAAGCCGATGTTGATTCGGTCCAGGTACGCGGCCAGATAACAGAAGCACAGGAAGGGAATCAGCTTCCAAGTGATCTTGTGGTAAAGCGTGTTGACCGGGTCGGCGACTGTGTTCGCGGGCACTGGATTCGCACTGGGCATTGGGTGTCTCCTGGCGGTGACTTATGGTTTTTATACAGTCGGCAGTTGTTGTAGGCGCGAGCTGCGCGCTGGCGTACTGCTTGGTAATCACCGCTTCATGCGCCAGAGGCAACACCTCGGCGCAGAACGCTGCCAATGGGTTGCCTTCGACCATGTCTTTCATCACCGAGGCCTTCTTGACCTAGATCCCGCCCTCGACGAAGTGGCCGGGATGGTAGCGGATATTGGTGTGCACCACCGCAACTCTGCGAGCCAACCCCGGCACTCACTGATTAAACGCGGTTAAAAAAGTGTGGGAGGGGGGCTTGTCCCACGATTGCAGTGGGTCAGCTGAAGATTGGCTTTTTTCGGTCCGTTCTATGACCGACAAGTTCTGTAATAAAAACGCCATTGCGCTGGGGATTAAATTGCCGACGAGCTATTTTGGTGCATCTCAACAACCCGAGTAGCCATGGATGAAATACCAACCCTTCAGCCGTACCTTGATTGCCACTGCCCTGGTGTTGACGGTCAGTGGTGTACAAGCTGCTTCCCAAGCTCCGGTGGCCGGTGAAAATGGCATGGTGGTGACGGCTCAGCATTTGGCAACTCATGTGGGCGTGGATGTGCTCAAGGCCGGGGGCAACGCGGTGGATGCGGCCGTGGCCGTAGGCTATGCGCTGGCGGTGGTGTACCCGGCGGCGGGCAACCTGGGCGGCGGCGGTTTCATGACTGTGCAACTGGCGGACGGGCGCAAGACCTTCCTCGACTTCCGCGAAAAAGCCCCGCTGGCGGCTACTGCCAATATGTACCTGGACACGGACGGCAACGTCATCGAAGGCCTCAGCGCCAAGGGTCACCTGGCTGTCGGCGTGCCGGGGACCGTGTCGGGTATGGAACTGGCCTTGAGCAAGTACGGCACCCTCAAGCGCGCCCAGGTGATTGCCCCGGCGATCAAGCTGGCAGAAAACGGTTTCGCCCTGGAACAAGGCGACATCGACCTGCTGCACACCGCAACCGGCGAGTTCGAAAAAGACAAGGACCTGCGCGCCATCTTCCTGCACAACGGCCAGCCGATGCAGGTCGGACAGAAACTGGTGCAGAAAGACCTGGCCAAGACCCTGAAGGAAATCTCCGCCAAAGGTTCGGACGGTTTCTATAAAGGTTGGGTCGCCAAGGCCCTGGTAGATTCCAGCCAGGCAGGCAAAGGCATCATCACCCAGGCCGACCTCGACAAGTACAAGACCCGCGAACTGGCGCCCATCGAGTGCGACTACCGGGGTTACCACGTCGTTTCCGCGCCGCCGCCGAGCTCGGGCGGTGTAGTGATCTGCCAGATCATGAACATCCTCGAAGGCTACCCGATGGCCGACCTGGGCTATCACTCGGCCCAAGGCCTGCACTACCAGATCGAAGCCATGCGCCACGCCTATGTGGACCGCAACAGCTACCTCGGCGACCCGGATTTCGTGAAGAACCCGATCGAGCATCTGCTGGATAAAAACTACGCCGCCAAGCTGCGTGATGCTATCGAGCCGCAAAAGGCCGGTGATTCCCAGGCGATCAAACCGGGTGTCTCGCCCCATGAAGGCAATAACACCACCCACTACTCCATCGTCGACAAATGGGGCAATGCGGTGTCCGTCACTTACACCCTCAACGACTGGTTCGGCGCGGGCGTGATGGCGAGCAAGACCGGGGTGATTCTCAACGATGAAATGGACGACTTCACCGTCAAGGTCGGCGTGCCGAACATGTACGGGCTGGTGCAGGGTGAAGCCAACGCCATCGCCCCGGGCAAGGCGCCGTTGTCGTCAATGAGCCCAACCATCGTGACCAAGGATGGCAAGGCCGTCATGGTGGTGGGCACGCCGGGTGGCAGCCGCATCATCACCGCGACCCTGCTGACCATTTTGAACGTGATCGACTACAAGATGAACATCCAGGAAGCCGTGGATGCGCCGCGTTTCCACCAGCAGTGGATGCCGGAAACCACCAACCTTGAGACCTTTGCGGTCAGCCCGGATACCCAGAAGCTTCTGGAAAGCTGGGGCCATAAGTTTGCAGGGCCGCAGGATGCCAACCACTTGGCGGCGATCCTGGTAGGCGCGCCTTCCCTGGGTGGCAAGCCGGTGGGTAACAATCGCTTCTACGGGGCTAACGACCCGCGTCGTAATACTGGGCTTTCCCTGGGCTACTAAACGCCTCGGTTCCCAATAAAAAACACCGCGGTCTGCCAGGCAGATCGCGGTGTTTGTTTTTGGGCGGCTTCGCCACCCTGTTCGGGCGATGCGACGATTCGACAAGCTCGCTCACTGCAACAGCTGTTTTACCGCAGCAAACGCGGCTTTGCAGCGTTCCTCCCAATTCCCGCGAATCACCACCACCGGCTGCTGATGCTGGTGCATCCAGTCCAGGCTTTGCTGGAAAAACGCGCGACGATCCTCCAGCTCCGGCTGGCAGCGTTGGCCATCGGCCGTCCACTCGACATCTTCGGGGGAGAGCAACAGGTGCAGGTCGTAATGACGTGCCAACAACTCATCGTCGAGCCACGCCGGGTAGTCGCCGAACAGGGTCTGGCTCCACAGCTTGTTGGTGAGCAGATGGGTGTCGAGAACCAGTAGGCGAGGTTGTTCGGCGCGGGCCGCGTCTTCCCAGGCCAGTTGGCCGTGGGCGATGGCCGGGATATCCGCCAGGCAGGTATCGCGCTGATGGTGATCAATGAAATAGCGCACATACTCGCCGACCATCAACCCACCAAAGTGCGCGTGCAACTGCGCTGCGAGCCAGCTTTTGCCGCTGGATTCGGGCCCCGCCAAAACCACTACTTTCATGTGCGCAACGCCGGATCGGCGCGCCATTCACGCCAGCCCTGCACGGCGATCACGGTGAACAAGGCATAGAGCCCGGCGGTGAGGTACAGGCCTTTATAGAGGAACAGCCCGACGAAGATCACATCTACGGCAATCCACAACGGCCAGCATTGCACGCGTTTCTGCGCCATCCACATTTGCGCCACCAGGCTGAAGCCGGTGAGGGCCGCGTCGAGCCAGGGTTGCGCAGCATCGGTCCAGTGGGCCATGGCGGCACCGAGCAGCAGGCTGCCCACCGCGCCGATCGCGAGGCTGGTCATGATTGCCGGCACCCCCAGGCTCGTGACCTGGCGGCCTTGCTTGACCTCGCCCGCGCGGGTCCACTGCCACCAGCCATAGACTTGCAGCGCGGCGTAGACCACCTGCAGCAGCATGTCGGAATAGAGTTTTACGTCGTAGAACACCCAGGTGTACAGCAACACCATCACCAGCCCGATGGGCCAGCACCATGGGTTTTGCTTGACCGTCAGCCAGACAGCGATCACCCCCAGGGCAG
Source organism: Pseudomonas sivasensis (assembly GCF_052938085.1). Classification (NCBI taxonomy): domain Bacteria; kingdom Pseudomonadati; phylum Pseudomonadota; class Gammaproteobacteria; order Pseudomonadales; family Pseudomonadaceae; genus Pseudomonas; species Pseudomonas sivasensis. The sequence continues at coordinate 3,473,615 of NZ_CP176442.1, read as the reverse complement.
CGGCGAACAGTTCAAGCCCGGACATGGCGGTTCCTTGGGGGAGTGGGAGAGGGCGGGGATTGTAACCACAGGCCAGCAATCTTCAAAACACAGTAGGGCAAATGTAGGAGGGGGCTTGCCCCCGATAGCGAAAGGTCAGTTGCACCTATGCAGACTGATATATCGCCATCGGGGGCAAGCCCCCCCCTACATTTGGAGCAGTGTTAGACCTTGAACTGGCGCAAGAGGCCGTCGAGCTGCTCGCTCAACCCGCGCAAATGCGCGCTGGCCACACTGGACTGTTCCGCTGCCAGTGCCGTGCTGTGGGACAAGCCCGCCGCCTGGGTGACGTTCTGGTTGATGTCTTCCACCACATGGGCCTGTTGCAGGGTGGCACTGGCGATGGACGCGTTCAGGCCGTTGAGGTTGTGCAATGCTTGCCCAATCGCAGTGAGGCTGGCACCGGCCTGACCTGCCTGCTCAATGGTCAGTTGGGAGGCGCTGTGGCTGTCGCTGATCACCTTGACCGCCGCTTCCGAGTGTCCTTGCAGGCGCTCGATCATCACCTGGATTTCGGCGGTGGACTTTTGCGTGCGTTGGGCGAGCAGCCGCACTTCGTCGGCCACCACCGCAAACCCTCGGCCTTGCTCCCCGGCGCGAGCCGCTTCGATGGCAGCGTTCAGGGCCAGCAGGTTGGTTTGGTCGGCGATGGAGCGGATCACTTCCAGCACGCCACCGATCTGGGTGCTTTCGCTGGACAGCGTGCGGATCACTTCCACCGCCTGGCTGATGGTGTTGGAGAGTTGGTCGATCTGTTGCAGGCTGCTGTCGATATTGACCTGGCCTTGGTGCGCCTGGGCCTGGGCATCGCGCATTTCGCTGGCGGCATGTTCCGCGTTCTTGGCCACGTCCTGCACGCCGTAGGTGACTTCGTTGATGGCAGTGGCCACCAGCTCCATCTGCTGCGACTGCTGCTGGCTGCGGTCATGGGCCGAGCTGGCGTTGTTGCCCAGGTCGGTAGAGGACTGGCCCAGGGCGTTCGCGCACACCTGCAACTGGCTTACCACCTGACGCAGCTTGGCGGTGAAACTGTTGAAGTGCTGGGACAGTTGGGTGATTTCGTCACGGCCGTGGGTATCGAGGCTGCGGGTCAGGTCGCTTTCACCGCTGGCGATATTGCCCATGGCATTCACCGCCGCCTGCAACGGGCGCACGATGCTGCGCACAATCAGCGACACCAGCAGGCCCATCACCAGCGCAATGCCCAGGCCGATCATGGAGGCTTTCCACACTTGGCCGCTGAACTCGGCCTGCACGTCGTCCACATAGACGCCGGAGCCGATAATCCAGCCCCAGGGTTCGAACAGCTGGATATAGGAAGTCTTGGCCACGGGGGCCTGTGCGCCGGGCTTGGGCCAGCGATAGTTGACGATCCCGGCGCCCTTGGCTTTTGCCAGGCTGACGAACTCGTTGAACACAGCAAACCCATCGGGATCGCGGATAGCCGAAAGGTTCTGGCCATCGAGCTTGGGGTTGGCCGGGTGCATGATCATCACGGGCGTGAGGTCGTTGATCCAGAAATAGTCGTCATGGTCGTAACGCAACCCCCGCACCGCGCTCAGAGCTTGTTTCTGGGCGGCGTCACGGGTCATCACACCGGTGGTTTCCAGGCCGTGATAGAACGTCAGGATCCCGCTGGCGGTCTGGACCACGTGTTGGGTCTGTTGACGTTTGGCTTGGTAAAGGTCGTCATGGATCTGCTTGAGCATCAGCAAACCCAGGGCCAGCAGCATCAGCAGGGCGACTATCAGGATCAGCCATAGGCGTCGGCTGATCGACATATTGCGCAAACTGTTCATCGTCCTGTCACTCCGGGCTTTTTATAATTGTGGGCGTCGCATCGACTTTTACGCCTTGTCTGATAGGCTTTCGGCCCGTAATCGAAAAACCTGAGTACTGCCTGATTTTCACAGAATTTTTGCAGACTGGTGTTGATCATCATCAACACTGGGCCTTCAGCGCGCTCGTCGTCAGTGAACCATTAAAAAAGAGTAACAAGGCGTGCCATAGCGCATGACCTTTGGGGGAAGCATGGATTTTTGGACCGCCATTCAGGCATTGATTCTCGGCGTAGTGGAGGGGTTGACGGAGTTCCTGCCGATCTCCAGTACCGGCCACCAGATCATCGTTGCCGACTTGCTCGATTTCGGCGGTGAACGTGCGATGGCCTTCAACATCATTATTCAGCTCGGCGCCATTTTGGCGGTGGTCTGGGAGTTTCGGCGCAAGATTCTCGACGTTGTCACCGGCTTGCCAACCCAGCGCAATGCGCAGCGTTTCACGATCAACCTGCTGATTGCGTTCCTGCCGGCCGTGGTCCTTGGGGTGATTTTCGCCGACTTGATTCACCACTACCTGTTCAACCCGATCACTGTCGCCACAGCGCTGGTGGTGGGCGGCGTCATCATGCTGTGGGCCGAGCGCCGCGAGCATGAAGTGCATGCCGAGACCGTCGACGACATCACCTGGAAAGATGCACTCAAGGTAGGCTTTGCCCAGTGCCTGGCGATGATCCCGGGCACTTCGCGCTCCGGCTCGACCATCATCGGCGGCCTGCTGTTCGGCCTGTCGCGCAAGACCGCTACCGAGTTCTCGTTCTTTCTGGCCATGCCGACCATGGTCGGTGCTGCGGTGTACTCGGGCTACAAGTACCGCGACCTGTTTCAGCCAGCGGACCTGCCGGTTTTTGCCATTGGGTTTATCACTTCGTTCATCTTCGCGATGATCGCGGTCAAGGGCCTGCTCAAGTTCATCGCCAGCCATAGCTACGCGGCGTTTGCCTGGTACCGCATCGGGTTTGGCCTACTGATCCTGGCGACTTGGCAGTTCGGTTGGATCGACTGGGCGGCGGCAACGGCATGATCATCCAGCACCCGCGCCTGAAGGCGGCGATCTTTGTGCTGCTGTGCGCCGCGCCGCTGTTGGGGTCGGTGCTGGTGTGGCAGCGCGGCGAAACCGTGATCCCGCTGGTGGCCTATGGCGTGGTCAGCGTGATCGCGTTTTTCCTGTACTGGAGTGATAAACGCAAGGCGCGCACCGACAGCTGGCGCACCCCGGAAAACATCCTGCACGCCGTTGAGTTGGCCGGCGGTTGGCCCGGGGCGTTGATTGCTCAGCAGGTGTTCCGGCACAAGACGCGCAAGGTGTCTTTCCAGGTGCTGTTCTGGGTGATTGTGCTGTTGCACCAAGTGTTCTGGTTGGACCAGTTGTTCCTTGGCGGCACGTTACTGTCAGTCCTCTAGCAACAAACCAATCTGCGTGCGCTTGGGTAGCTTGCTCACCACCAGTTGGTGGGAGCGCTGCAACAAGCCACGCAGTTCCTCGGCGCCCAGCGGGTAGGGCGTGTTCATGATGATCCACTGCGCACGCGCCAGGTATGGCGCGGGGTGGATACCGGGGCGGTCCACGTGGCCGAGAAACAGTTCCTTGTCGACCTTGAACGCCAACGAGTCGCCGCGCAGGTTTTGCAGGGCGAACATCTTGTTGCCGGCAATCGAGAACACTCGCACGCCGCCCCATTTGTAGTCCTCCCGCGCGCCGGGCAGGCTCAGGCAAAAGGTGGCGACTTGCGCTTCGGTCATCTTCATAGCAGGCGGTCTCCGCAGCTTTTAAAGCCTTCTTCCAGGTAATCGATCCAGGCACGAATGGCCGGCAGCACACCGCGCCGGTGTGGGTAGACGGCCTGCAACCAACCGCCGGGCAGTGACCATTCCGGCAGCAGTTGCACCAAGTGGCCGTTGGCCAATTCTTCCTCGCAGTACATCATTGGCAGCACGGTAAAGCCCAGGCCCATGATGGCGCTGGCCTTGCGCACGTTGAAGTCATCAACGCCCAGACGTGCTTCCATGATCAGGTCGTGGGGGTTGCCCTGGGGATCGAGGATGCGCTGGTGCACCATCCGGTCCGCCTCCAATGCGCCGAGTATCGGCAGCTGCTTGAGGTCATCAAGGGTGCTGATAGATCGGCCATGCATGAAGTTCGGGCTGGCAACCAGGACGGTCTGGGCCGGGCGTAGGCGCTTGGTGACCAGCAGCGGGTCTTCATCGCCTTGCTCACGCACTCGCAGCGCCACATCGATGCCTTCGGCCACGAGGTCGACTCGGCGGTTGACCAGGGTCATTTCCAACTGCACCTGAGGATGTGCTGCCAGAAACCCGGCGACCACGTCCGGCATCATGTTCTGTGCCAGCCCCACCGGGCACGTCACCCGCAGACGTCCACGGGGTTCGCTGGACATGCTGGCCACGGCCTCATCGGCCATCTCGGCTTCCAGCAGCATCGCTTGGCAGTGGCGCAGGTAGCGTTCGCCGACGGCGGTGAGGGTCAGTTGGCGCGTGGTGCGTTGTAGCAGGCGTGCGCCCAGGCGCTCTTCGAGCTCGGCAATGCGCCGCGACAACCGTGACTTGGGGATGCCCAGCAGCCGACCGGCGGCTGCGAAACCGCCGGCTTCGACGACTTTGGCAAAATAATAGAGGTCGTTGAGATCTTGCATGGTGAGCCTATTGTCCTGTCAGTGGGACAAACTATCGCATTACAGGCAGCTTATCGACTATTCGTTTCATGCGTAGCATCACCGCCATCTGATCGCCCTAGTCGATCCCACCTCGGAGATCCATCATGAAACTGTTGCATATCGATTCCAGCATCCTCGGCGACAACTCGGCTTCCCGTCAGCTCAGCGCTGGTGTGGTTAAAGCCTGGCAAGCGGCTGAGCCGAGTGTGGAAGTGACTTACCGCGACCTGGCCAGCGACGCCATCAACCACTTCTCCGGCGCCACCCTGGGTGCGTTGGGCACGGCCGCTGAACTGCGCGACGCTGCGCAAAAACACGAAGCTGAACTGAGCGCTTCGTCCCTGGCTGAATTCCTCGCTGCCGACGCCATTGTGGTCGGTGCGCCGATGTACAACTTCACTATCCCGACCCAACTGAAAGCCTGGATCGACCGTATCGCGGTCGCTGGTCAGACTTTCCGTTACACCGAAGCCGGTCCGGAAGGCCTTTGCGGCAACAAGAAAGTCATCATCGTTTCCACTGCCGGCGGCCTGCATGCCGGTCAAGCGTCGGGCGCTGCCCATGAAGGCTACCTGAAACTGCTGTTCGGCTTCCTCGGCATCACCAACATCGAAATCGTGCGGGCCGAAGGCCTGGCCTATGGTGATGAAGTGCGCAGCAAGTCCCTGAGCGACGCTAACGTACTGATCAACGAACAATTGTTCGCTGCCGCGTAAGGCTTTAGTAAATATCGCTCCTCTCGGTTTCAATCTGAAGCCGAGTGTCTAAACTCTGTATTCTGATCGCCTGAACGCGACCGGAGTACGGAGTTTTTTCGTTTTCCCGCTGTCTTCTTTGATGTGGCCCAGCTTGTGCAAGCATGGGGTCAATGCCCTGGACTTTTCATTCGACATGTCGGTTCTCACGCAGCAAAGGTGGACATCCCCATGATGCGTCTTTGTGCTGTTATGGTTCTTTCCCTGCTGGGCGGCCTGATTTCAGTGCACGCCGCGCCTGCGCCGCACCCCCATTGGAGCGTCGGCTTTCATCGCATGACGTTTCTCGATCCGCTCGACTTGCAACCAATGAAAGCCGTGGCGTTCTATCCGTCAACCGGCCTTGAGCACACCACGCAGTTGGGCGCCTATCACGTCGCCGCCACCGAAGATTCCAAGATCGCCATCGGCCGTTTCCCGATGCTGATGCTGTCCCATGGCAACACCGGCACGCCGCTGGCCCTGCACGACCTGGCCACGTCCCTGGCGCGCAAAGGCTTTGTGGTGGTGGCGGTGCTGCATCCTGGCGACAACTACAAGGACCATAGCCGTCTGGGCACGCTGAGCAACCTGTACGGTCGGCCGATCCAGATATCCGAAGCGATCACCGCCACCCTGGCGGATCCGATGCTGTCTCCGTTCGTCAACATCAACCAGGTGGGGGTGATCGGCTATTCCGCCGGTGGCGAAACCGCGTTGATCCTGGCTGGCGCCAAGCCGGATTTCGATCGCCTGCGCCGCTATTGCCAGGAACGCCCGGAAGACCGCGACGCCTGCACCACCAAAGGCGAGTTGGTGGTGGACCGTGACGACTTACAGCCCCAATCCGACCCGCGCATCCACGCCTTGATGCTAATGGCGCCGTTGAGCCTGATGTTCGGCCGTCACACCTTGGCCGACGTGCATGTGCCGGTGCTGCTCTACAGCGGCGACGGCGACAAGCTGGTGGCCGTGGACAAGAACGCCGCGGCACTCGCGCGCAAATTGCCTGAGCCGCCGAATTTCAAGCTGCTGGCCGGGGCAGGGCACTTCGTGTTCATGGCGCCGTGCGACAGTGACCAACTGGCAGCCATGCCGGCGATCTGCACTGACGCCGATGGCGTCGACCGCGAAGGCATTCACCGCGATCTGATTTCCGAAGCCGGGCGCTTTTTCACTCGTACCCTTGGCACGTCCACCCGTGCGGGTTTGCAGACGGCTGATCAGTAAGCGCGGCGCTTGAGCAGTAAAGTCACGCCCAGCGCCGTGACCGACAGCAACGCCGCGAAGAAGAAGATCCAGCCGTACCCCAGGTTCAGCGCCACAAAACCCATCAACGGCCCGGCAATCGCCAGGGCCAAGTCAAAAAACACCGCATACGCACTCAATCCCGCGCCACGGCTGCTGTTGGGCACTTGCTTGATGGCTTCCACGCCCAGCGCCGGGTACACAAGCGACAGACCAAAGCCCGTCAGTCCTGCGCCGATCAACGCCACACCGGTGGAGGGCGCCAGCCACAACAGGGTGAGGCCGAGGGTCTCGATAAGCATGCAGGCGATGGCGGCGCTGAACCCGCCAAAACGACTGATCGCCGAGATAAACACCAGGCGCGACAGGATAAAGCACACGCCAAATACCGTGAGGCAGTACGCCGCGCCTTGCCAGCCACGATTGAGGTAGTAGAGGGTGATAAAGGTAGTGAGCGTGCCGTAGCCAATCGACGACAGGCACAAGCTGACCCCAAACGGCGCGATACGCCCGAACACCGCCCAGAATGGCAAGCGCTCGCCGCGCACCACCGGCACCGACGGTTTGTTGCGGATCAGCATCAGGCCCAGCGCTGCGAGTACGGTCAGGGCGATCCCCAGGCTGTTGTAGCCATACTCGGCCACCATCACCACCCCCAGCGGCGCACCGATGGCGATGGCACCGTAGGACGCAATGCCGTTCCAGGAAATCGACCGCGCCGTATGCTCGGCGCCGACCTGGCCCATGCACCAACTGATGGTGCCCACACCGATCAGACCTTGGGCCACGCCCAGCAGCAGCCGGGCGACGATCAGAATGCCCAGGCTTACGTTGGGCGTACTTTCCAGCAACGTCGCGAAGAGCGTCAGCACACCGCTCACGAGAATGCCCGCCAACCCCAGCACAATCGCTCGTTTGGTGCCAACGCTGTCCGACATCCGCCCGGCCATGGGGCGGCTAAGCAGGGTCGCCAGGTACTGCGAACCGATAGTGATCCCGGCCACCACCGCGCTGAACCCCAATTGTTCGTGCACGTAGCCTGGGATTACCGCAATCGGCAGGCCGATGCAGATGAAGGCAATGAAGGTATAGAAGACGATCGAGACGATCTGCAGGGTGACCGACAGGGAGGAGGGGGTGGCGGTAGACATGGGCACTCGTTCGCGGGCGGGCGGTGAGGGCATCATGGCAAGGGCTCGGGGTAAAAGGAAGCAGCCTAACTACTTTGTCTGATGAACAGGCCCGCTTGCCACACAATGCAAAAAGCCCCGTCACAGTGGACGGGGCTCTTGGGTGCAGCGGGCGTTATTTAGAACACAACGCCTTGGCTACGCAGGTAGTCGTCATAGGTGCCGCTGAAGTCGATCACGCCGTCAGCGCTCAACTCGATGATGCGGGTTGCCAGGGACGATACGAACTCACGGTCGTGGCTGACGAAGATCAGCGTGCCCGGGTAGTTTTCCAGCGCCAGGTTCAGCGCTTCGATGGATTCCATGTCCAAGTGGTTGGTCGGTTCGTCCATGATCAGCACGTTCGGCTTTTGCAGGATCAACTTGCCGAACAGCATGCGACCTTGCTCACCACCGGAGATTACCTTGACCGACTTGAGGATCTCGTCGTTGGAGAACAGCATGCGGCCCAAAGTGCCGCGAATCATCTGCTCGCCCTGAGTCCACTGACCCATCCAGTCGAACAGCGTCACGTCGTCTTCGAAGTCGTGAGCGTGATCCTGGGCGTAGTAACCCAATTCCGCAGCGTCGGTCCACTTGATGGAGCCTGCGTCCGGGGTCAACTCGTTGACCAGGGTGCGCAGCAGGGTGGTCTTGCCGATACCGTTCGGACCGATGATCGCAACACGCTCTCCCGCTTCAACCTGGAAGCTGAAATCCTTGAACAGCGGCTTGCCGTCGAAACCCTTGGCCATTTTTTCGACCATTACAGCCTGGCGGTGAAGTTTCTTGTTCTGATCGAAACGGATGAACGGGCTCACCCGGCTCGAAGGCTTGACCTCAGCGAGTTGGATCTTGTCGATCGCCTTGGCGCGGGAAGTCGCTTGCTTGGCTTTGGAGGCGTTGGCCGAGAAGCGGCTGACGAAGGATTGCAGCTCAGAGATCTGCGCCTTCTTCTTGGCGTTGTCCGACAGCAGCTGCTCGCGGGACTGGGTCGCCACGGTCATGTACTCGTCGTAGTTGCCCGGGAACAGGCGCAGCTCGCCGTAGTCCAGGTCAGCCATGTGGGTGCACACGCTGTTCAGGAAGTGACGGTCGTGAGAGATGATGATCATCAGGCTGTTACGCTGGGTCAGGATGTTTTCCAGCCAGCGGATGGTGTTGATGTCCAAGTGGTTGGTCGGTTCGTCGAGCAACAGCACTTCAGGATCGGAGAACAGCGCCTGGGCCAGCAATACACGCAGTTTCCAGCCAGGGGACACTTCGCTCATCGGGCCGAAGTGTTGTTCCAGAGGAATGCCCAGGCCCAGCAGCAGCTCGCCGGCACGGGATTCGGCGGTGTAGCCGTCCATCTCGGCGAACTCGGTTTCCAGCTCGGCCACGGCCATGCCGTCGTCTTCGCTCATTTCCGGCAGCGAGTAGATACGGTCGCGCTCGGCCTTGACCTTCCACAGCTCCTCGTGGCCCATGATCACGGTGTCGAGCACGGTGAATTCTTCGTAGGCGAACTGGTCCTGGCGCAATTTACCCAGGCGAACGTTAGGCTCCAGCATGACCTGGCCGCCCGACGGATCGAGGTCGCCGCCGAGGATTTTCATGAAGGTCGACTTACCGCAACCGTTGGCACCGATCAAACCATACCGGTTGCCGGCGCCGAACTTGACCGAGACGTTCTCGAAGAGCGGCTTGGCGCCGAACTGCATGGTGATGTTAGCTGTGGAGATCAATTACTTTACCTATCAATAGCTTAGGGTGCGCTTATTTGAACTGGGACCAATTTGGGACCAATCTGGAGCTTTTGCATTTCGCTCCAGTCCGAGCTTGAGTTGATCCAACGCGCATAAGTCGAGAGCAGCATCTGCACACTATGGCCGAGCTGCTGGGAGATGAAGGCGGGGTTCATGCCAGACATAATGCATATTGTCGCATAGGTGTGACGACAGTTGTATGGCGGCCGACGACGGATATTCAGAGCCTTCAGGGTCGGAATCCACTGCTTGTGCAGGTCAGATGTCTGTTTCACGTACTCCGAGTTCTTTGACGGCGGGAAAATGAAAGGCGTTTCCAGCACCCTCCCTTTACCTTTTTTCCGACGCTCTGCGTATTCCCTCGCGAATTTCAGCGCATGCATGGCGCGTTCATTCAGCAAAACAAAGCGGTCTCCACCCGTTTTTGTACGCTCTACCACTTCCCCCAGGGCGATCCCACGACATACGTGGGCCGTCCTTTTCTCTTCGTCTACCGCATCCCAGCGCATTGCCAGGGCCTCGGACAGGCGCATTCCTGTAAAAAACACAAACTCAAAAAATGCCGCATAAATCGTGCTGGGCCAATGATCGTGCTCGTACATCTTGGCGATGATCAGGTTTGCCTCCTCCAAAGTGAACGGGTCAATTTCCTTCTTGCTGCGCTTGGGTAACTCCAGGATGGCCGCGGGGTTCTTCGGGATAAGCTCTTCGGACATTGCTGAGTTCAGGATGGTCGACAGCTTTGAGATCGCGTTGCGCTTCACCCCGGGGGACTTCCATTCGCTGGCTGCCATTACCCGGCGGAGCAGCGTAGTGGTGATCAGGTCGATTCGCACCAGGGCCAGGCCGGGCATCCAGTACCGGTTCAGTGCACCCTTGTAGTTCGCCTTCGTTCCACCGACCACCTCACGGCTATCAAGCCAGAGCTGGGCATACTCGCCGAAGTTGATCTTCCCCCCAGCGACGTTGCTGGAGCTGGGGAAAAGCTCGGCGTACTTATCGTCGTCGAGCAGCCCCAGCTTAATCAGGCCTTTTACTTGATCAACAACCTGTGAGGCAGACTTGATTCCTTTCTGTGTCGGGGGATAGGGGAGCGTTTCACTGCGCCGGCTGCCGTTCCACATAAAGCGGATGCGGATCGATCCGTGGTGGAGGTCCATTCCTGCGGGCAAACCCATTGGCTTTCGAGCCATTCGTAGTATCTCCGGATGCTGTACATGACGCGGCTGCCTTGCTTGTTCCAGACGCCGAGGGGGATTTGGTTGCGGGCGCGCTTTGAGCGCAGGGCGGCGAGGGTGGTACCGAGGAGCTCGGCCATCTGCGCCTCGGGCAATTTGTCGCCCGTGATCCCGTCGTTGAGTTTTTCTGATGCTGACATGGGTGGTCCTGGCCTCGCGGGGCGACGGAAAGTTGCCCACCGGTTTCCGGCAGGCATATTCAGAGGGGGGAATGGCTACATCAAGGAGGCGAGATATGCGCCTGCGATTTGCTGCCGCATATCCTGTCGCGTTTTAAGATCGATGAAGCCCAGCCGAAGCAATCTGTCTGTCCATCGGTCGTACTCGCGGAAGAAGCGATTCCTAGACTTGCGGGTTTTTACTGGGGCGATTGCGATGACTGCGTCTGCGAAATATTTCATGAGAGACTCCTTTTTGGGTGAGCCTCAATGGTTGATGTGTTGGGGCGTCGGTTTCCCGACTATTTATTTTTTTCACCCTTCATGAAGGTCATCCAGTGCGTTTTTTCGCGCTTCCCGGACTTGTGGCCAAACAACGGTTGCTCATCGGTAAGGGCAAGAATCTCGCTGACCCGGATCTGGGTTTCGTTCCACTTAAAGATAAGGAACTGGCCAGGGCGCAACACCCGGAAGCACTCGGCGAAGCCTTTGCGCAGATCGTCGCGCCAATCGTCGGTGAGGATTCCATACTTAAGCCGGAGCCAGCTTTCACGGCCGGCGCGTACCAGGTGCGGCGGATCGAACACCACCATGTTGAAGCTGGCGTCGGGGAATGGTAGGTGCCGGAAATCCATAATGACGTCGGGTTCAACCCTCAACACCCGGCCATCACACAGCACATGCTCTTCATCGCGGATGTCACCGAACAGGGCGCGCTGATCACCCTTGTCGAACCACATCATGCGGCTGGCGCTACAAGGGTCGAGGACTTGCGCATTCATGGCCTTGGCCCCTTGTAGATGAAGACGTAGGCGAACCAGAGGGTGGCGATCATGGCGTCACCTCGCGGCGTGCCCACCAGCAGACCGGACCGTCGTCGGTGTCGTGAATGGCCAGGCAGAACCAGCCTTCGCCATCAGGCCGATCAGGCTCCCAGTAGCTGCAGTCCGGGTCGCCGGCTTCGAAATAGCGCTCAGATACCGCTTCGTCGCTGTGGTATTCGAGGCTCACCATCTTCACCTGCAAGCGCTGTGCGGCTACCCAGGCCTTGCACTTATCACCGTCGCCCTCGTCGAAGTCGGGCATATCGGGATGAGCAAACATCCCGTATTCATCGCGCACGACCGGGGCTGGCTGGATCAATTTTATTTCTTCAGGCATGACTTCGTCCTTGCCGCTATAGCGGCTGACTTTGAAGGGGGAGGGGTTACAGTTTTTGCGGGTGGAGTACGGATGTACTCCTACCGGGATTTGGCTGACTCAGTCTTCACGGCGAGGCCCGATACGGCCTTGCTGTAGATGTACTTGATCTGATCCCACGGGATGGTGTGTTTCTGCCCGTACTCACCTTCACCATCGCAGATTGAGCAACCTTCGGTTGGTTCTTCAAGCTCGCAGCATTCTGGGCATTCTTTGGTGACCAGCAGCTTGAACTCGCCGAGCAGCAAGGCTTTGGCGCCGTTCTCAGCGGTAAGTTGGCGGGGCATGATGCAGTAGCCATCGGGCATCACCTCTACCGGCGCTGGCTGCTCGGCCATGGCCGATGTTTCACCGATAGCTAGGGTCGCAATCTCAAAGGGCTTTTCGTATATTGCTGACGCCTTGACCACCTCATTGAGGGCGTCCACGGCATAGGCCAACTGCGCTTCCAGATCTCGAACCCGCTTCGTTCGCCGGGAAACTGCCGCGCTGAGATCATCGATGGTTTGATCCGCCGTGGTCAGGCTCAACTGCAGGCCGTCACGCTCTGCGCTTACTCGGTGGAAATCCTCGAACTCCACATAGCGCCCATCGCTGATAGGAATCATGTCCGCGCACCCCTCATCGGTGTCGCGATCAAGGTCGTAGCGCATTATTTCGTTCATACAGCCTCCCTCGTTACCAGATCATGGGCTTTCACAACCGTCATGCCGAGGCGTTCGGCGATCAGGACTTCCAAGCGGGCGCCCTTTGAATGCTCCCAGCCGGGCAGGGTAGCCACGGTGTCGCAGTCCATCAGAGCGACGATGTCGCGGCGCATGCAGTCGTTCCAGGTGCCGCCGTCCGGGTTGACCTCGGCGGGGTTGGTGACGGTATGGCCGCCGGCGCGCAGGTTATCGGTCATTGCGGCGAAGGCCGGGAAGTTGAGGCCGGGCAGGCCGGTCATGGGGCCGCTGAGGTAGATGCGCTTCATGCGGCCTCCGCGACTGGCTGGCGAAACACCGCTAGGGCGCCGGCCTGCTCGCGCACTGCCTTCATGCCTTCCTCGTCGTAACCCCAGATGTTGCTATCGTCGAACCGCTCGGGCCCGAGGTAACCAAGATGCATTGGCTCCCCTGTGCGGATGTAATCCCGGAACCCCTCAACGAGTGACCGAAGCGTGCCGCCATGGCTGAAGCCTCGCCAGCGTCCGCCCCAGGTTGTTTTGTGCGTGAAGATCCGCCGCGCGCTGTAGTCGTCGATGAACCAGACCTTGCCGCGCTGATCCACTTCCATGCTGGCGTAGCGATCAGCGACCTGGTTGAAGAAGAAGCGCCGGCCGTGGGTGCCGATGATCCGGATCACCTGATTGACTTGGTCGGCTCGCTGCTGCTTCAGGGTGAGTTTGTTTTCTGTAGGCATGGGGAGTCCTTGCCGGGCCATGCCCGGACATCTAGATTAATTTTCAGAAATGCAGTAACTCTAAGCCGGGTGCCAACCAATATTCAGGAGCGGAAATTAATGGATCGTCATTCCGATATTTTGGAATTGCTTGATGTTGTTCGCGGGGATATAGAGCAAATATCCATAGCTTATGCTGAGGCTCGCTCTAATGAGGTTCAAGAGAATGTTCTTCGCCCAAAAATTAAGTCTTGTTTTGAGAATTTGAGGAGTTGTCTTGAATACTCCGCCCAGGATGTGTGGAGGTCATATACGAGGAAGAAAAACTCTGTCTATTTCCCTTATGGAAAAACAGAAGTTCTTTTCCTTACTAGTATAAAAAAGAATCTTCCAGCTTTACCGGAGCAGGCTCCATTGGTTTATAAGCTGATAGAGTCGATTCAGCCGTTCGTCGATGAAAGTGACTGGTTGTACGAGCTGTGCAAGCATACTAATTTTAACAAACACAACGGCCTAAGCGTCCAGGTTAGAAAAAACTCATCAAGATCTACGACTACATTTGGCAATCTTTTGCGCATTGAGGGACATGGGACTATTACTTTTGTTGGCAGTACATTTAATGGTGTTCCGATAGGGAAAGATGGAAGTCTTACAATTTCGTCTGATAGAACAGTTGCCGAAACTGTCAAGGATATCAACATCCCTGTGTCACTTTCGAGAGAGTTTGATTGGGTTAAATTTGAGATTGAAGGGTCTGCTTATGATACGTTGGAACTTATTAAGCATTCCTATTTGCGCATCTCTGATTACATTGCTCAGCTGTACAAAATTATTTAAATAAATATGCGGGCAGCTTGTAGCTCTATCTTTAAATCGTTTGCAGGAATTCCAAAGTATTCTCCGAACAGATAATTTCCTCGCCGGCTGGCGTGATTCGTAAATTGGGATGATGATTTGCACTCAGCAAAAACCTGACGGTGACTGAGATGAGCACGAAAACCGATGTGGAAGCGATACGCCTGATAGGCGATGAATTTGTGCGGCTGCTGAGCCTTCCTGATGAAGCGCTCGAAGCTGATGTGCGCCCAGGCCTTAAGCTGATCGCTGACCTGGCGAAGTGGCGTGACCTCGCCGGCCTGCCTGCTACTGAGCCGGCTGGCGTGATTCGTTAATGAGTGGGCTCATATGATTTCCCGCAGAACCAAAATCAGAAAATGAAGTCTTCATATTGGTTTGCAGCCATTAATTAAAACGGACAAAAAATCATGAGCCTAATTGACTGCCCTGAATGCTCTGCAAAAATCTCTGATAAAGCCTACTCCTGCCCCCACTGCGGAAATCCTTTTCGCGAGCCGCCATCTGGCCGCTATTTCAGCGAAAAAAACATTGGGCAGATTGCCGGGGTTACCGGCGTCTGGCTAACAGCTCCTTGGCTCGCACGGATGGTGTTTGGAGTCGTCGCTGTGATTGCGATAGCGGCAGTTTTCATAGTTCGCTCAAGCTAGAATCTAAAAATATCTGCGTCCGAGATTGATATGGGGTATTACGGGTGACCGGCATGGAGCCGGATTAAGGAGTTGTAATGCTTGCGCGCTTCATTACGGGGCTTTTGATTGGGTTCGTTGCCGGAATTATCGAGGCATTTGGGCCGTCGATGTCGAAGAAGTGGCAGAACATATCTGAACTTTTAATCGTTCTAGTGGGGCTCGCATTTATTGCTTCATCCTTCGCCTTCGGCATGATCTTCGGATTCATGGCTATCGCTGAAATCACTGCAGGCTTCTACGCATACGGAAAAGTTTTCCGGACGAAAAAAACTAGCCGGAGCCTTTCTCAGTAAGCGCCGCCCTTCGTCGGGAGTGCGGCGCTGCGGTTGGTGTCAGGCGGCTGCGCGCTTGAGCTGCTCAGTCAGTTGAGTGGGCAGTCCGCGCAGCGTCAGCGTGCCGCCGGCTTCGTCGAACTTTATCTTGTCGCCGAGTAGGTGCGCCTCGAAGCTGATCGACATACCCTCGGCGCGGCCTGTGAAGCGCCGGAATTTGTTGAGTGTCTTCTTGTCCGGCGGCAGCGCCTCGGAAATTCCGTAGTCCTTCGCCTTGATGAAGTCGTAGAAGCTCTTCGGCCGGTCTTCGTCGATCAGTCCCGACAGCTCGTCGAGGGTGATCGGCTCGCCCAGCTTGGCCTGGGCCATTGAGTAGCTAACCAGGGTGTTCATCTTCTCCCGCGCTGATTCCTCGCCCAGATCCTCGCTTTCAACGAAGTCGCTGAACGCCTTCAGCAGCGTGCGCGTTTCGCTCGGGGCGTCGATCCCCTCCTGGCAGCCGATGAAGTCGCGGAAGTAGTCGTTGAGCCGCCGACCCTGCTTGCCCTTTAGGTACGAGATGTACTGTTTCGACTGGCGGTTGGTCTGCCATTCGCTGATGTTGATGCGCGCAGCCAGACGGATGTGATCCAGGTCCAGGCGCTTCACTGTCATCAGAGCCAGTTCTTCGGTCATGGCCACCGCTTCGGTTTCCTGCACCAAGGCGATCACCAGGTAATCGGTCATGCCTTGCTGATAGTGGCAGAAGAGGGCGTGCCCACCGGTGGTAAGGTTCGACTCTTCCATCAGCTTGGTCAGGTGCTCGACAGCGGTGGTGCTGAACGCCATGAAGTCAGTGACACCGGCGAGATACTTGCCAAGCCAACCGCTGAATGGGAATGCACCTGACTCTTGATGGAAGAACCCCCAGCCCTTACCGACAGTGGCGTTGTAGCTTTCGTTGAGCTGGCTCATCAGGTCGTCGCGGGCCTGGCTTTCAACCTGCTCGGATGAGCCCAGAAACAGAACGGCCGGGCTGCCGTCGGGCTTCTTGTCGATCTTGTGGATGACGCTATGGCGTACAGGCATTTCGTTTGCTCCGGATAAGCGCCGCCCTCCGGTTACCGGATGCAGCGAGTAGGGTGGAATTTTGGAAAAGGATAAGGTATCAATCCGCACCTTGGATTTGAGCCTAGGAGGGACACTGATGCGACACGATATTTTTTGGCGTTTTATAGCGATGATTATGTTCAGCTTCACGCTGACCGGATGTATTCATTACGAGCACAAAAGTGCAGAAGGAAAATCAAGCGCCCAAATCGCTACGATCCAACAGTTCGACAAATCATTAACAATATTTAAGATCGACGACGATCAAACCCTTTATTGGTTGAGCCGCCAGAGCGAGTACCGACTGGGTGCAGGCAGGCATAAGATTCAAGTTCGTAAGTTTATTACCGCGCAACAGCAAACTGCTCCGATTGAAATGACTGTTGATCTGGTGGGCGGCCGTACCTATGGACTTTACGGAATATCATCGTTGACATGGTGGAGGTATGAAATTCGTGACGTTGAGACTGGGCAGCCAGCTGATGTCGCAGGCCCTGTTGTCAATGCAACACCTCCTGCATCGGTTAAATAGTTGGCCCGATAATCTCGTCGCCGGGGTCTTTCTGGAGGGCGAGCAGGCTTTTATTTCGGAATTCCCGCGCCACACTTTCCGTAGGTTCGAAAACGTGGCGCGGCGGATTCAGCAGCGGCTGGCACTTTGCGGCGCCCATCGCATGCAGGTGATGAATCATCAGCGTCATCGCCTCGCCCTGCTCAGTAATGCCTGACCACTCCATCAGGTCGGCCAGCGCCTGACGGGTGCCGGGCCGAACCCTGAGCCTCAGTTCCTCTTCGGCAAGTGCCATGCGTTTCCTGGCGGTTTTCGCTGATCGCTCCTGCACAGTCTTGGCCATGGCCTACCTCTTCTATTCCGCTGGCCGGCAGTGCGAGCCAGGTTTGACGTTTGCGTTGCTGGACGCGGGCTATGCGGCGCATGAAGTGCCGCCCTGGCGTGCTTTGGGATAGTCGATGCCGTGGGCGGCGATGATCCGCTCGAAGGCCTTGTTACCAATTGCCAGCTTCCCGCAGCACTGGCGCCGGGTGATGCCCAGTTCCAGGAAGGCGCGAATCCGCTCGGCGTACTTCGCGTCGCGCTCCTTGTCGACCGTGTTGTGGACCAGGTTGCGTGCACCGCCCCGGGTTGGCGCCTTAAACGTGATGTCGTACCGCGCGGCATGGTTGTAGATGAGCCGCCGACTGACGCCGAGGGCAGCAGCCACTTCGGTCTGGGTGTGCGTGACGCCGAGCTGCCGTATCTGCTCAACCAGCTTGAGGCGGGCCTGGGTGCGGATGTCGTCTTTGTCGAGGGGCAGGGGAGCCGCTTCAACCCGGCGCCGAACAAACGGCTTCGGCGCCGGAGGCATCTGGTTGCTGTAGGTGATGGGCTTGGGCTTGTAGCCGATGGGCACCGCTTCTTCAATCTGGCCTCCGGCCGCCAGGTACTGCTCGACCTGGGCGGCCAGTTCGTCCGAGGCCGGGCGCAGTGCCTCGACTAGGCTTAGGTGGTTGCTGATCATACTGCTTTACTCCTGAGCGCTGCCTCGTACCCGTCGACCAGCAGCTTGAATTCCCACAGGTCTTCCTCAAGGCTTTCGATGTAGTCGTTATCCCGCTTGAACTCTTTCCACCAGAGCTGGCGGCCCACCGGCTTCAACAGCGGGCAGTACATCCCGATGTGCCACCACTTGCGGTCGGTGATCCACATGCAGCCCTGCACCTGGTCGATGACTTCGCTGGCATCGTTGTCGATGTGGAAAGATCGGAGCTTGTCGGGCGCGAGGAAGCACTTGTACTCGGAGCCACCGTCTTCTCCGATAAATCCGTCCGCGCTGGCGCCGAACACACCGTCATCGGTTTTGACCAATCCGACCTGGGTGACGATGAGCCCGGTCTGGATTTCGTGCTCCATTCGCGCTTCGGGTTCCAGTTCGTGACCCCTGCGCATCTGCCAGGTCTCGAAACCACCGTCCAGAGGCAAGCCGCCGATTCGTTCGACTGCCAGCTCAAAGGCGTACGAGAGGGCAGCGTTTGACGGTTCGCCTACCATCTCGCCGTCAAGTGCGCGCAACACAACTTCAGCTCTTGGCGCAGCTTTGTAGCCGGCCAATTCGCGCGAGCGGGCCTCGCTGTGTCCATTAAGCATCGAATTCACATAGGTTTTCTGCTGCGAAGTTAAGCCGTTCACTTTGGAGCGGGCGGTGCTGAACATGCTGGCGGTGATCACGCCAGCGCGAGCCTGCAGCCACTCGGCTGAGCCCTGAGTGCAATTCACGATGATCATTGAGGCGCCTCCAGCTTGGCTTTGTGAACGGTTACCGCAGTCTTCACTGTGGAATACCCGTTGTTGTCACCTGATGCTTGCAGGACTTTCAAGCTTGCCTGCCATACGTCCTTCAACTCATCCGGTGTGGTGGTCTGCCCGACACGCTCCAGGATGTCCGCGACGACCTGGGCGCGCATATCCTCCGTTTCTGAACCGTCCGAAGACTGCCCGTCGTCGTCGCGACTCTCGCCGGTCGTGATGTTCAGCAGCGCACACATCACGTACCGCTTGCCGTAGGTAGTCGATGATCCGACGGCCTGTACATCGTTGCGGCCTTTGCCGATATCGGCCGGCAGGCTCATGGTTGTTTGCTCGCGGTGACCTCCTCGGTGCATCAGAATCCCTGTGACCTTGATCGCCTTTTCTGCGTTTTCAACCTTGAAGGTGATGGCAAACCCGTGCTGCTGCATGATCGGCTTCAGGGTGTGGGTGATGTGGTCGAGCGTGGCGTAGGAGTTTCCTGTGTGCAGGTTTACCGCGCCCTCGAAAACCGTGGGGATGTTGCACTGCATTTCGGCCATCGCGGCGTTGAAAGCTTGCTCAGCCTCCTTGGCCTGCATGCGCTCATGCATGGCCAGAAGACGCTCCATCTTTTCGATGTCGCAGGTTGGATCGGCGGCAGCACGGCTGATGACGGCCATGATGCTGTTGTCCGTGGAGATCGGTGCCACAGCCTGGCGCCGCTGTTCGGGAACGATTATTTGGCCGCTCATGCTGGCTACCTCAGAATTGGATGGTGATGTTCGGGACTTCGCGACGTGCGATCTTCAGGACAATGGCTTTGGCCAGCTCCTCGGTGATGTTCATCGACATCAGTGCCTCTTTGGCGGCGCCCATGATCTTCACCTTGTGAGCTTGGTCCGCTTCGCGCGCCTTCTGCTGGCGCTGCGCCTCTTCAGCTTCTGCTGCCTGCCGGGCAATCTCTGCCAATCGCGCCTGCTCTACAGCCTCTTCCTGTCGGCGCACCGCGGCGATTCGCTCTTGCTCGGCGCGTTGCTCAGCGGCGATTCGGTTCGTCTCGGCCTGTGCCGCTGCTGCACGGGACTGTTCGGCCTGTAGCTCCAGTTGCAGGCGTTGGCGTTCGGCGGCTGCCTCTGCGTCGAGCGCAGCCTGTGCAGCGGCGCGCTGAGTGGCGGCGGCCCGGTCCAGCAGTTCCTGTTCACGGCGGGCGGCAGCTTCGCGCTCGGCCTGTGCCTGCTGCTCGGCCTGGAGTCGGGCTTGTTCGGCGGCTACCCGTGCAATCTCTGCATCGCGGTCGCGCAGGGCCTGCGCTTCGGCTTCGGCACGCAACCGGACCAGTTCGGCCTGCTCTGCCTCGTACTGGGTGCGCTCAGTGAGCAGGGTGCGCAACTTCGCGAGAGTCTGGTCCTTAACCTGAGCGGCTTCTGCCAGGAACTCTTCCCAAGCATCGTTGATTTCGATGGCTTCGAGGTCGGCGATCATCTGGGCAACTACGGGCGCCGAAGGTGTTTCGCCGAACAGCGCCATATCCTTGATCTGCTGAATCCCTTCGTTGTGCTTGGCAGCCCGCGCATCTTCGGCCGCCTGCCAATCATCCAGCGGCTGCCGGACTTCCTTCTGCCATGACTCCAGGGTGTCCCATACGCGCTTACGTTCTGCGTCGATCAGCTTCGGGATCTCCTTTTGCTTTGCGGAGATCTCTTTGCCCACCGCTTCAAGTGCGTTTTTCGATTTCGCGATCTGGTGCGCCATGGATGCATAGGCTTTGCGGCCTTTGTCCGTTTTCAGGTCGGGAAGCACTTTTTTGAATTCGTCGACCTTGGCGCGGACCTGATCAAGCCAAGGATCGAGGCCTTTCACGGTACTGAATACGGCCAGTGCCGTTTCTTGTGGTGGCACGACAGCCAGTTGAGTTTCTGCGGACATGGGAATTCCTTGCCGCGATGCTCGCAGCGATTGAAGGTGTTGGTTATTGAGTAATTCGATCAGCGAGGGCGCTGAGCAACATCAGGAAGGTGAAGAGGGCGAGGACCGGGAAAGAGCCGCGCCAGATCAGTAGGCGCCTGGTGCGCTGGCGGGTGGTCATGACCGCGACTCTCTGATTGCAGCGGCAGCCCTTACTATGGCCCTGCATATCGCAGACTCTGCACGCCCACCCGTCACGTCCTCGCAAGCCTGGCCATCGTCGTGATAAGCCTGAACCCACCCCGTCTGGAAGCCGCGCTCAGTCACCACGTTCATGTCGATGCTTATTCCCAAACGCGCCTGAAGAATCAAAGCGTGGCCGGTATTGAAATCGAGAGGGCTGAAGTAGCCAGACGAAAAGGTATGACTGCTCAAGCACACGTAACCATTCTTGTCTGGGCAATGGCCGTTGCAACGAAGGCCAGCAGCTTCGGCCGCCAAATAGAGCATTTCACGGTCATCCATGACGAACCCTCACCGTAATTCGCCCACCCTTCATTGTCGGGGCCAGGCGCTGCGGCAGATCCCGCACCAGCTCTTCACGCTTGCGGCCGATCAGTTCATTGAATGGAAGGCCGAAGCCCAAGATGGCGATGCGGCGCTCAATGGCTTCGAGCTGCTCATCAGCCAGCGATTTCACGATAGGCGTGGTCATGCAGCCTCCTTGCGCTGCCTGGTGATTTTCAGCAGGCGCTGGCAGTAGTGGTTGAATTCTTCGACGGTGATCACGTTGCCGGTGAGCATGTTCGTGATCATTCGTTGCACGACCACCTGGGCGCCCGGCTCACTGGCGGGGTGCTCAAGGCATTCAAGTGCTTCATCGATCAGGATGTGCGGGCTCATAGATCTGCATCCACGTCGTCTTCGGCCGCTTCCCGCTCGGCCGCTACAGCTTCGGCGGCGTAGGGCCTGAGCAGGTCCATGGCGATCTTCTCGGCGGCTTCGATGGGGCGGGGTTGGCCGATCAAATCAGCAGCATGGCCGCGTGAATCCGCCTGGCTGCCAAGGATCGAAGACAGGAACAGCCGGGCCAGCGAGTCGCGCTCGTCCAGGCCGTCGATTTGACGTTGGTTCAGGTGTCCTTGCAGGTAAGTGCAGTACCGATCAAACGTCACCACTTGCGTTTGGCCGTTGCGACGCTTCCACTTGATGTCCATGCCGCACACCAACTGTTCCGCCGAATGTTCCAGCCACTCCTGTTCCGGATTCGCGTCGCTGACATCTGGAGGCAACTGAGCGTCGAATCGCTCTTGGCATAATTTCAATACTGCGCTCATGGTCGCCTCCGAGGCGGCTGCGTGGGTTAGTCGGTGTAAGCGACGTATTTGAAGTGGCCGTCTTTGAATCCCGGCATAAATAGGCCTGTCGGGCACCTGACCGGTAAGGTTGTTGGTAGTGGGTGGGGAGGTGTCTATGCGGGGGATAACTGGAAAATCGTCAATCAATAGCGCTATGATAAATTTCAGTTTTTTCAGGGAGATCAATGATGTTTTTAAAGCGAATTTCTGCAGCGCTTCTGCTATTGAGCGTTTCTTCGGTCGCAAGTACCTTGGCAAGCGCAGCAGAGGACGACACCGAAAACGCCGTCAATTTGCTGGCCATTGAAAGCCTTTGCGTCAAGGCCAATCCAGATTCGAATAGCAGCGTTGAGAACGCTTTAAATAGCGATCCGGAGACGACCGAGTCGCTTAGAGCAGAAGTTCGCCGAGTCAAAGCTGATCCAGCTTCCAAAGCAAAAATCCAATCGTTGGCGTTCAATATGAGCAACTCTGTCGTCGTATCTAAGCTTCCAGATATGTGCTCGTACTACCTCCCCAAGAAGTGAGAACGCATACCTTATGCTCGGTGTCTCGCACTTGCGGGGTTGGCGCCCGACATCGTTGGAAGTCTCTCATCGCACAGTCAGCCTAAGCTGACCGCAACCGGCGCCGGGTGCCGCCCACCGTTACCGGCGCTTGCGGGCATCGATCTCGACTCAGAGCGCATTGACGATTGGCGGCTTCCATTGCTTGGGGTTAGGCGGTGGCTTTGGCTGCGATGAGCCGCTTGGCCGCAATCTCTTCGTCGAATGACAGAAGGTGAGGCGCTACTAGATAAAGGTTGAGCAATCGTTCGCTTTCATCCGTTGACCATGTCTGGTCGGCTAAGCATTTTTCGTCGTACTTGGCATAAGCCAAAAGAGCCGATTCGATAACTCCACTCATGGTTCTGCGCTGGATGCGACCCATCACGTCGAGCATGTACTTAACGCGGGGGCTGATTCGAACGCCGATTTGGGCGCTCCTGGTTTTTACGCCAACCTTCTTGGCCATAACTCTCTCCGTTCGTTGGTTCACCTGTATTCGTCAACACTCATGCCTCCCGCTGGTTGCCGATGGGCGCGGGGTGAGTGCTGACGGGTAGAGGTGAGGAGGGGTATAAGTAGGGAAGTTCGAAATAAGGAGTTTTCTATGTCCCTGGTGGATCTTGATTTGACCTCGAAGGCCTTGCCTCAAGCTTGGAAGTCCACCGTTCTAGGACGGGTAGGCGGCTCCAATATCAAAGTCCTGCGCATGGATGAAATGTCCGTTGAAGCAGAGGTGCATGACTACACCGAGGGCTTGCTAGTCATCTCCGGACAGTTATTGCTGGGAGTCGATGGTGAGTGCGTGCGCGTGGGAGAGGGACAAATTTATCTGGCTGAAGCTGGTGTTCCGCATGCAGTTTTGTCTGGAAGCTACGGGACACTTGTCATCATTGATGTTTGAAAGGCCGCAGGTGCCGGAACTG
Organism: Pseudomonas sivasensis; assembly: GCF_052938085.1. Lineage (NCBI taxonomy): Bacteria > Pseudomonadati > Pseudomonadota > Gammaproteobacteria > Pseudomonadales > Pseudomonadaceae > Pseudomonas > Pseudomonas sivasensis. The sequence continues at coordinate 3,450,262 of NZ_CP176442.1, read as the reverse complement.
GCCGGCACGCAGCTGACCAGACAGTTAACGAAAGGCTGTCGTGGCTGTTTCTGTTAAGCGGTCAGCCTAGGACATTCCGCCCGGCGCACCATCCGAGCCTGAGCCATCCGTCTTTCCGGCGCCCGGCGATCACGACGCAGCGAGTCGTCACTGATCGTTGAGTGCATGGCGATCAGCGCCGCCAGTACAAAGCACACCGGCGTGATAATCTGGCGCTTCATGGCCTCAGCCACCAAGGCCGTGCGTTTCGTCACGCCCAGCTTGAACATCGCATTGGTCAGGCGCTTCTTCACGGTGCCTGCCTCTATGCCTGCCTCTCGGGCGATCTCTTTCGAGGTGAAGCCCTGGGCAATCCAAAGCAGAAACTGAAGCTCTCGCGGCGCCAGGCCACGTCCGAGGTGACCCTTCCATGCGCCGTTGATGATTGTTGCTTCCATCGTCGTTACCCTCGGTTGGTTTCCCGTTAGGCCCTGTTGCCAAGGACTATCGGTGAAACCCCCGACCTCGCTACTGGCGTCAGGCCGGGGTTGTTGCGTCAGCGGTGAGGCCCGTTGCCCGCTGCTGATTGCAGGGCTGGCCGTTCGTCTTCGTAGGTTGGCGGTGAGCTTCCTCCCCAGGGCATCAATCAGCATCTGTTCGCCTTGGATCACAGGTCCCTACAACATGCACGCTGCAGCTCGTTTGCCCGGTTAGGTGGGCAGGGTGCATGAGGTCCGGCGTTCCCAGCCGAGGCTATCGGGACCGCTAATTCTGTTCAGTTGAGTCTCCCTTCTACCGCTGGGATTCGCGGGGCGCATTGCTTGCCAGGTCATTCGCACGGTTCGAGCGTTTCGCTCTCGATCAGCCGTACAGGGTGTCCCTGTCGTGGGCGGGCTATCTGACCCGTCTGATCGCCGGTCGCCAGTAGAGGCAATGCGGTCTGTTGGTATTTCTGTATTGCGCTGACTGTTAAAGAGCGGCGCAGCTCTCGCTGCTGGCCGGCGATGTTCATTGCTGGCTTGAGTTGAATTTAAGCAAGCTGAAATAAAGGTGTCAAGCATGCTGAAATAAATAATTCAGATTGCTGAAATTCAAGTCGATAAAAAACCCGCTTAGTGGCGGGCTCCTTTATGCGTCGCAGTACTCGCGCCAACCGATCCTGACGGCTCCGTCTTCCAGATGCTCGACTCTTATCCCGGCGGTATCGCCAATGTCTTGGATGACCTGGTGCCAGGCTTCAGGGCTTTCATCGTCGCGCCTGGAGACCTCGACCAACTGAATCCGCTGTACCCGGGGAGAGGCGATCAACCCTTGCAGGCGGCGGCCAACAAGCTCGTAGGAATTTCTCGGTTTTGGTGCGGGGTAGGGTTCCTGGTTCATGTGTAGCTCCTTGCGAATACTGTATGTATACACAGTATTTGTGCTGTCATGTATTGGCAAGAGGGCAGCAAGAAGTTTAATGCATAAATGCATATTTTATGATGGGTGCTTTCCGGCAGGAATGAAAAAGCCCGCGGTGGGCGGGCTTTAAGCGAATACGGTGAGCGTCGGCTACCCCGCCAAGTCCAAATCACCACGATGAGCGATATGTACCTTGTTGCCATCTGGATCACGTAGGTACGCACCGTAGTAGCCGTCACCATAGTGGGGACGTTGGCCAGGTTCACCTTCATCAGATCCGCCCGCAAGAAGCCCAGCTGCATAGGCGCTGTCTACCGCATTTGAAGAGGGTGCGGTGAAAGCCACCATGCTGCCATTGCCTGTTCCGGCTTCATTGCGGTCATAAGGGCTATACACATAAAAGCGAGGGAGGACGCTATTTGGCTTAATCCAGCATGCCGAAGGTGGCCCGCCATCAGGCGTTACAGGCCTACGACAGAGCCCCAGGGGGATCAGTACCGCGTCATAGAAGGTAGAGGCCTTATCAAGATCGTTTGTCCCAACGGTTACGTGACTGAACATCCTGTATTCCTACTTACGAAGGCGAGGCGTCATCGTGTCATTTTGACGGTGGGCGTGTATAGCCGTCGTTGGGTAAGTTGGGGAGGGCGAGTTTCGGCCCTCCAAATCGCAGGCAAAGAAAAGCCCGCGATGGGGGGTAGCGGGCTTAAAGGGTTTCACTAGGAGCTGGGATAACCATAGGCGCCCAGGTGTGAAAAGTTCGTGAATGCTCGTGCTCAGTACGAAGTGGCGATTGCCTGTGCCAACTGCCGATCGGTCATTAGAGGCGGCAGGTATGTCGTGCGATAAAAGCGAACTGCCTGTTCAAATTGGGCTCCGCGAATCTGACCTTCTGACCCAATGAATGCGAGCGCGTCAGCCTTAGCAGGCTTGAAGTTGTTCGATGCAAGCACGGTAAGCCCGGTGGTTCCCGCAACGGTGTAGGTTGGAGCCATTAGCACTGATAGCATCGAGTTGTTATAGGAGTCATCGGACCCCTCTGAAGCATGAGCATTGATCGATACCATAAGGGCTGCAGCTACAATCTTCCATGAGTCCATTCTTCGATGCTTCCATTGCGATCTGAGTGCGCCACCATAGCAGAGCAGAGCGCTCGCCAGATACAAGAAGCCCGGCGCTGGGCCGGGCTTCGATGTAGGAGCGTCAGGGACTAACGATGCTTGTTCTTGTGTTTATGTTTGTTGTTGCCTCTGTGCTTCTTACCATCCGATCGATGACCGCTCTCATCATCCGCCAGGTTGTTTCCTAGCGCGCCACCCGCCGCGCCGCCGAGACCTGCACCGATAGTCGAGCCAGTTGTGCCGCCGAGGCGATTACCAATGAGAGAGCCGCCTGCCGAGCCGATACCGCCACCTAATGCTGCTTCAGCTCTGTTGCCTCTTTGAGCGCCGACAGCACTGCCGGCTGCACCACCTACGCCTGCACCTACCGCCGCACCCGTTGAGCCGCCGAGTTGCTGACCTACGATATTGCCAAGTGCACCACCAACGCCGCCTCCAAGAGCGGCTGTGCCATCTCCGGCAGCTAGTGCTCCTTGCGAAATGAGGGCACCCAAAAATAGCGCGGGTAGTGTGATTTTCATTTTGTGAACCTCTATGGGTTGTCAGCAGGCGCTCACGGTTTGAAGCACGCCTAGTATTAGGACTGGAGTAGAAGTTTGTAGTTCTCTATGGGCGGTGCCTGCGGGCGAATGGTTGTAACAAGATATGCCGTGATGGATTCGGCTACGGAGGGCGGGCTTAAGCGGGTGCTGAGAATTGGGATGACCAAAGGAGCCCGGCGCTGGGCCGGGCCTTTGATTGGTAGGAATCAAGTCTCTGTAATGAAAAGCCTGTGCAGGTCCCCGTCCTTGAAGACCGGACGCGCACGCACCTTGAGGCTCGCGTGACTGCCCATAGCTTGTGTGTATGCATTATTTGGAAAGGACAAGGCGACGTCAGTGATCTTTCCATGAACAGATCCTGAAAAACCTTCGATCTGAACGCGGCACACCCCTGTATCAACGCTAAGGGCGTAAATCCGAGAAATAACGTAGTCGCCAGGATCACCAACAGAAACTTCGCCATTTGATCGAATGGCTAGGGCCTCCGGCTCAGTAATCTCAACTGGATGATCGGAGTCCGAAAATTGCGTGATTTGGTCGCACGACTTACCAATTGGGGCCAAGGCATTCCGCATGGGGGACCTTGCTGCCTCAACCAATAATGGGAGCGTCGCGAGCAATTTCTCAGTCAGCCTTTCAGAGGAAAGATGGGCATTATCGTTTGCCTTGATTAACCCGTTCGCCATCACATGATTGAGGTCCGAAGACTGCTTAGCTTGCTCCCTGATGACCTCTACCAGCTCTTTCACGTCCGAGTTTCCCGATAGTGCTTTCTTGACGTAGGCCAGAACCTGAGCGGTTAACCAGTCGAATGCCTTTTTATAGACATCCGCAAAAGCAGGCATCTGGTGTGTGATGCCTGTAAGTATAACCAGTGTCTGCTCAAAAGATCCTTCTTTGGGAGGTGCTGAGAAGCACCTTATGTCGGACTGTTGGCGTGATGCCAATACCTCGCCATAAATGCAGTAATGGCTGATGAGTCTATATAGCCTGGATGCTCCATCCACCGACTTCGCATACTGCCCGGCTTCCAGTAAATGGCGGTTGGCGTCTAGTCCCTCGTACTTCATGTTCATGTGACCGGTAACACCAGTCATCTCATTCCAACCGACCATTGCACATCCTTGAATTTGAAATGACTTATTCCGCTTGGGTTACTTCGTTCCCGCGATTCTCCCCGGCCTCACCTCATCCGCACTCCGTAGAAATGGTTCAGCGCTATCAGCTCAACCACCGCCACGATGGTGCAGAGCACAACGAAGCCAGGGCTGAAGACTCGCTTGCGACCTGATGAGCCCCAACAGCTAGGACCCGCGTCGGAAATGAAAGGAAGCACCATGAGGAGCGCCAACCAAGCCCATACCCAATACTTGCTCCAGAAGCTTTGCTTTCGCCATGCAGTCATTTGCGCTGTTCCGCGGCCCGACTTATCCGGCCGTCCTTCACCTCGTCAGCGTAACCCACCAACCTGTCCGCTTCTTCGTAAAGCGTACCCACCAGCCCCATCAGGGCTATGGCGTCGGCATTGCTGAGTTTTTCAGCGATCTTGCCCAGGTCGACACAGGACTGCTCAAGGTTGGAGGCTATCGCCTTAAGGTCGCGGCGCAGTAGTTGATTAGGTTTCGTGAGGGACATGGGGCCTCCTGGAACGCATCAGTAAAACTTCTGCAGCGCCTGCACTACCACGCCCACGATCCGGCAGCTCTCGTCTACCGCTTCGATTGGGTAGCTAGGGTTGAGTGGCTTTAGGAACAGCCGTCCGCCATCGCTGACCAGCTTCTTGAATGTCGCCTCATTGCTGTCTGGGAGCTTGGCCACCACCAGCTTACCTGGTGCAACCTCAGCCTCAGTGTCCACAAGGATCAGCGTGCCCTCGGTAATGCTCTGGCCGGCGGGCGCTGTCATCGAGTCACCTTTGACTGTCAGCCAGAACGCAGGGCCTTTGGAGTCGTACTCCGAAAACTCGTAGGTGTCCGAGATTCCAGTCGGATAGGGCTCCACGGCTTCCGCCCAGGCGCCGGCGGCAACCCAGCTGACTACCGGGTAGCGGAATGATTTGGTGGGCTGGGCGGCGGGGGAAATGTTTGATTCAGAAGCATCGCGCTCATCACCTTCGCCAATGGCCAGCCACTCAGCTCGGAAGCCAGTCGCTTTCGCCAGAGAATAAAGGTTCTCCGGCCTGAGGCTTTTGCTCTCACCGGTGATCCATTGAGTGACGGCCGAATTTGCAACGCCGCAAAGCGATGCAATTTCCCCTTTCTTTTTACCGCTGACCTGTATGGCGCGGGCGATGCGTTCGTGTCTTTCCATGTACTCAATATTAAGTTAACTGAATTTAAGCATGCAGTAGGGGAAAAACGCCGTTGATGCCACAACTTAAGCATGCTTAAATTGCGACAGGCTCGAACGAGGATGCGCAATGAATACGCATGAGGTCGCCGAATTCTTCGGCAGCAAGACGAAGCTGGCACTCGCTTTGGGCATCCGTCCAAGCGCAGTGACCATGTGGGGGGAAACGATCCCCGAATCCCGGCAGTACCAGATCCAAGTCCTTTCCAAGGGCAAGTTCAAGGCGACAAAGAAAGACCAAGCCGCCTGAAAGGGAAACACTGCTGCCCATGTAGCCAGTATCGGCCCATGCGGTCTGCGAGGTAAGAAACCTGATGTCGCTGGAGTTTTATCCAGTAGTTTTTGAAAAGGCGAAACGGGGAGTAGGGCGGGGAGGTTGGCGCTTCGGCGCTGAATTACAGCCACAAAAAAGCCGACGGTCGAGGTCGGCTAATTCGATAACACGTTGTGAGGCCGATTATATGGAAACCCAGCCACATATCAATAGCTCTACCAATCTCGCGCCACGTTTTGCGCAATCTGAAAACGTGGCGCGCATTTGCTCGTATATCTTTTTCCCGGCGGTCTGACATGCAATACACCGTCACGATTAACCAGGTGAAGGCGCTGGAGTGGGGGCTGAATTCTCAACAGGCCCTGCTGTTCGCCTTCGTCTACGGCTGCCCGAGCTGGACCAAGCCAATCAAGACCGATGACGGGATCTTCTTCGCGCTCAGCAAGGCCAAAATCATTGAGGAACTGCCGCTTCTCACTGATAAGCCGGACACCGCTTACCGCATGCTGAAGGCCCTGGAAGAGGCCGGTTTGATTGAGCTTTCCTGCACTTCGAACATCACGCTTTTTCGTCTCACCGAGAAGGCCGTCGAGTGGAACCAAAAGCTTGATGGGTCGGAAAAATATCCGACCCCGCCAAAAAACAAAGGTCGGAAAAATATCCGATCTACCTCGGATAAATCTCCGAGCAAGGTCGGAAAAAAATCCGAGCAAGGGTCGGATAAATCTCCGACAAATCAGGATACCAATCATCAGGGTACCAGTCAGGACACCAGTCAGGACTTGCAGGACGCTACCGGCAAGCCGGTTCAGTCCCGCGGCTTGGTGCTGGTGGTTGATCGTACCGACGCTCCACGGGTTGAGATTCCCGCCGATATGCCGGGGCCCAAGGACCAGACCTGCAAAACCTTCAAGGTGTGGGCGAACTACGCCATGGCATACCGCAAACGCTACATCGCCTGGCCGGTGTGGAACGCCAAGGTCGGTGGCCAGCTAGGCCAACTCGTCGACCGCCTCGGCGCCGATGTTGCCCACCACGTCGCGGCCCACTTCCTGAAAACCAGCGATGCCGCCGTCCTGCGCAAATGCCATAGCCTGAACGAGCTGCTGGCCAACGCCGAGAGCTACCACACCCAGTGGGTTACCGGGCAGCGTGTCAACGGCACAACCGCCCGCCAGATGGAAAGGACCGAGGCAAACCTCTCCGCAGCCGAGCAGGCAGCCCAGATTGTTCTGGCCAAACGCCAAGCAGGTGACCGCAATGAATACCTCTGAAATGAACGACCAACAGGTCGCCGGTCTTGCCGCCGCCATATGCGCGACGGCCGAGGCCATGGGCCAGGAAATGAACCCTGGTACCGCCGCTATGATGGCCGAAGACCTTTGTGCTTACCCGGTGCCAGTCGTCAAAGCCGCGCTGAAGGCTTGCCGTTTCGAAGTGAAGGGCAAGCTGGCGATGGCTGACATCCTGCAGCGTGTCCAGACCTCCGACGGCCGCCCTGGGAAGGATGAGGCCTGGGCCATCGCCATGACCACCAACGATGAATTTGAAACCGTGGTGCTGACCGACGAGATCCAGCTGGCCCTGGCCGCTGCGAAACCCATCTTGGATGGCGGCGACAAAATCGGCGCGCGCATGGCGTTCATCGACGCCTACCAGCGGTTTGTGAGCCAAGCCCGCGAGGACGCGAAGCCGGTCAACTGGCATGTGTCCGTAGGCTTCGACGCCAACCGCCGTATCCAGGCTGTGACCAAGGCGATGGAGCTGAAACGCATTCCTCGTGAGCACGGCCAGAAGTACCTGGCAGACCTTAGCGCCGAGCCCATTACCGAGGGCGGACGTGCTATCGCCGGCCTGCTCACTGGCAACGTTACCCGGCCAGAGCCGGCCATTCGCCAGAAGCTGGAGCTGGTGAAGAGCTCGATGATGGAAATGCGGAAGGCCAGTGCTGAGCGGAAAACTGAAATGCGGATTGATGCGGCAAATGAGTTGGCGGATCGCCGGGCGCTACTGATCAAGCAGGCCCAGGAACTGGAAGCGAAGAGGGCAGCACAATGACCAAGTCAGCGAAGCCGCGCCCAATGCCCGTTTACCTGGTTCTGCGCCGCCTGGTAGATCCCGCCACCGGCAAGGAGGTCGCCGCGTTCGTGCCGTCCTCCGATGCTGACCGTTCGATCCTTCGCGAGCGAGATTTCCGGATCAATACGAAGATCCGCGCCGACCTCAAGCAGCCGCGCAACCCGCGGTTCAACGGCTTGGTTCACGGCCTGGGCCGGGTGCTGAGTCAGAACATTGACCGGTTCTCCGGCAAGCAGTCCCACGACGCAATCAAGGCCCTGCAGCTGGAGTCGGGCGTGTACTGCGACGAGGAGCTGTTCGACATTCCAGGTCTGGGCCAGCTCACCCGCAAGACACCCCGAAGCCTTTCCTACGACTCGATGGGGGAGGAGACATTCCAAGACTTCTGGCGTCAGTGCTGCGCGTACTTGGTGCTGCGCGACTGGCCAACCCTCACGGAAGAGCGACTGACCGAGATGGCCGAGTTCGAAGCATTCAAGGAGGCAGCATGAAGCGCACCCCACTACAGCGAAAAACCCCACTTCAATCCGGTCTACCGCGGCGCAAGCGCTGCCCAGAGTGCCGAGTAATGTTCACGCGCTCCAGAGAATCGCAGGTTGTGTGCGGGGAGATCGAGTGCGCGATCGCATACGGCAAGTCCGAGAAGGGGCGAGCTATCGCCGGGAAGGCCCTGGCAGAAGTAGGGCGCCGGCAGATTAAGGTCCGCAAGGAGAAGCTGAAGAGTAGGGCGGATCACCTCAAAGACACGCAGCAGGCCTTCAACGCCTGGGTGCGCGCCCGTGACGCTGAGCTTCCATGCGTGAGCTGCGGCCGCCACCACCAGGGCAAGTATGACGCTGGCCATTACCGGACCGTGGGGAGCAATCCGGCCCTGCGCTTCGAGCCGAAGAATTGCCACCGCCAGTGTTCGCCGTGCAACACCCGGCTTTCCGGGAACATCGTTAATTACCGCATTGAGCTGGTGAAGCGTATCGGCGCCGAGGCTGTCGAGTGGCTGGAAGGCCCTCATGAGGCCAAGAAGTACACCGTGGAAGAGTTGAAGGCGATGACAGCCGACTACCGGGCAAAGACTAGAGAACTGAAGAGGGCCGTCGCATGACCTATCGCAACGTTGTTTCAGCAGTAGTTCGAGCCCTCGCGGCCGAGACCATCACTTCCGCCGGCGGCTGCGACTTTGAGCCCAAGGTGCAGTGCGCCAAGCAGAAGGGGGAGATCGTTGGCAAGGAGGCAGCATTTCTGCAGGACTGCTGGGTGTTCGGTCGGCTACATAAGGCGTTGACCCCGGCTCACTGGCGGGTGCTCGTTGCGAAGTACTCGACGCACCAGGAGCGCAAGCACGACGCCATTCTGGAGATGCTTAACTCGGTGCGCACGCCGGCGCCGAAACGCTTCCGGGAATGCGCTGTGCTGACCTGGGCCATTCCGCAAGTGGCGGGGGCTGAGGGCAAGCGCTCCGCCGCGGTGCTGCCGGCTGCCTGGTACGACATAGCCAACTGGGATAACGACGGCAAGCCGGAATCGACTCGGTATCGGTGGCGGTCATCCATACGAAAAGCTTTGGATCGTCAGATGAATGAGGCGCTGGTGGCCGCTCAAGAGCTCCTTGACGCGGAGGGGCTAATTGAGACGTTCGCTGCATAATAAATTGCCGCGGCGATGAACTGGAAAGATGGCCTATCTGACCCACAGCTTTGTGAGATGGGCGGGAGCTGGAAACGAGCTTCCCGCCGACAAGTTCTAATGAATTAAAAGGACTCAGTACCTGGCTCTGTAATCCGATCACATGGCCGCGTTAAAACCACCTTGCTCCAGCCATTCTTCTAGTGGTTTCGCTTTCAGGGGAGGTGTGAATAGGTATCCCTGCGCCTCTGAACACCCCCAGAGCGTGATTAGATCTAAGATACTTTTTGTCTCGACTCCCTCTGCTACGACTCGATACCCTAACCCTCTCGCAAGCTCGATTAGTGTCTCAACTAACCTCTTATCTTTTTCGTTTGTGTCCAGATTACTGATCAGTGACTGGTCTAGTTTTACCGTACTTACCGGAAGTTGCCTTAGGTATGTCCAGTTGCTGTAGCCAGTGCCGAAGTCGTCCACGGAAATATCAATGCCTAACCCACGGGCGCGCTCTAGCTGAGTAATAACTGCCTTTGGGTCTGACATGTGCATACTTTCAGTAAATTCAAGTTCTAGATTTTTTGGTAGGAGTGCACCTTCATTTATGTACTCTGTGATTTTGTTTACGAATTTTGAGTTTTCAAGATCACTGACAGTCACATTCATGGAGATTCGTAACTCAATACCTTTGCTCCTCCATACTTTCGCTTGGGAAACTACGGCATGAAGTACCCAAAAGGTAATCGAATGCATCAATGCAGTTTTCTCTGCCAATGGTATAAATTCTGCAGGGCTGATAGGTCCGAGCGTAGGGTGATTCCACCGGATCAAGGCTTCAACACTTTCACATGCTAGGCTAGGTAACCTGACTTTGGGCTGGAAAACTAGGCTCAGTTGATTTCCAGATCGAACGGCGTCAGGCAAGGAACTCAGTAGCACAAATGCTCGCTGCTGAGCTGCGTCCAACTCAGGCTGATACATTGTCCATCCCAAGTTTCGAACTCTGGCGTCGTCGGCAGCGCCTACCACCAAGCGTAGCCAGTCTCTCTCTTCTGCATCAGCGATCTTCAAAACTCCAATGCCTGGCTGCATAGGTATTGGAATTCCTTGACAATCAACCGGTTCACCAAAGTTAGAAAGAATCCCAAGGCAGAGGCGCTCGACCGGCTCGCCAGCTTTCAAAAGAAACCCAAAACGTGTGGGGCTAATTTTGTAAAGAAGATAATCTTTAGGTAGTAAAGACTGAAGTCGAGTCTTTACGTCGAGCATTAATTTTTGAGAGAAGCTGTAACCAAGTGCTTTTACTACGTCATTCAAAAATTTCGGCGATATTACGTCCACCGCAAAAAGGTAATGCTGAATGCCGCTGGAGCTTGCCAGGCGGATATCTTCTTCCAATCTAAGTCGATTGAAAAGTCCAGTAGGCTGATCAATAAAATTCCGAGACCGTAAGCCTGTGATCCTCATTACAACGATTTGAGCAAAATAAACGAGCATTCCCGCATCTCGCTTGCTCATTGGTTCTCGAGCTGAAGTATCTATTATGCATAGGCTGCCCAAGGAGAAACCATCACTTGTGAGAAGTGGTGCGCTAGCGTAGTAGCGAATGAAGGGCGGGCCGGTGACCATAGGGTTATCTTTGAAGCGCTCATCATCTCGCGCGTCCAAAACCTCTAACGGCTTTCTGTCGCGTAGCGAGTGGGCACAGAACGAAACGTCCCGTGGTGTAGTGTGTTCTTCAATCCCAATCCGAGCCCTGAACCATTGGCGGTGCTTATCGACAATAGAAATTAGCGCGATGGGAGCACTGAAGTATTCTGAAGTCATCGAAATCATTTTTTCGAAGACTTCATCGTCTTGTTCATTTTGCGGGCACAGGGCCTCAACGCGTTTTAAGCGTTCTGCTTCGTACTCAGGAAAATGGGCGTTTACGTCCATAATTAACCTCGTGTATCACGACCATATGGCTAAACGGTATCAGATCCCCTGCAGGCCTACGACTTCATTTACCTATCGCTCCAATAGGTTAGACCCGGTCACACGTATGGCGCATACGCCGGATACGACTGTTTTACCGTTCGAAAGGGTGTAGGCAGAAATTTGGAAAGCCCTGGATAGGTTTTACGGCGGAGCTACAAGCAAAATTCGGATATCCAAAAAATGTTGCACTGAGTGAGAAAATGAGAGATTATTTATTCATCCTATCGATCTTGCGCGCCAGGGAATTGCACTGCAAAGCCCGGCTAATATGTCGGGCTTTTTGTTGATCTCAGTTTGTCCAGAGTCGAAAATAGAGATTCCGACTATAAGCTGGGAGAGCGTCATGGTTTTGCGTGGCATGGCACAGATGCATGTCGACGACTTGGCGGAACGGTTCAAGAAGTTGGTTGTAGGGCAGGCTGGCAACGCGGATATTCAGTTTGCGTGGGTTGTTTTTTATCAGGGCCGAATGTTCGGGGCTTATTCAACGGCCGAGCTTGCGCTGGAGAAAATAACTGACATTGAGCACTGCATTAGCATCGACGAGGCCCCGGTCCCTCAAGCCTCAATTAACTAAAGTTTTCACTAAGCCCCGCCTACAGCGGGGCTTTTTGCTTTCCACCGTTCGTCCAGTGCTCGGCAAGCGCTGTGACCTGCCGACTACTCTGTTTATGCGCGGTTGTTTCGAGCGTTTGAACGGAGAGACAGCATGGACATTAATAAGAGTGCCCCAGGCAATATTTCGCAGCAGGAAGTGACACGCGGCACGGACAACGAAGCGGGTTACGACCCTCGTCGTGGCGAGCGCGAGATCCTGCCGCCTCAGAATGACGATCCCTCCCTCGAAGAGGATATGTCGGACGTGGACGCGGCCGATTCAGTGGCGAGCGAGCACCCCGACAACTGATTGAAATATCAATAAAAAAACCCGGAAAAAGCGCTGGGTTATTTATTCGCAAACTTTGCGTGTTAGAGCTGCGGCAGCCCCCCGCGGTTTTATCCGGCTTTATTCCAGCGGACCTGCGTTACACCCAGCTTGTCAGCAATTTTTAATATTGAGTCCCGAGACAGGCCGATCGGTATCCAATATTCAGGGCCCTCACCAGCGTGTCTTGTGGCCATGCGAATCGCAGCGTCTTCGCTGAATGTAGTTGCATTCGTATAGAAGTGCTCCGGCTCCCCATCGTGTAGATAGTGGATTTTATAGGGTACTAACTTTTTCATTGGAGCCTCTTGGCCAAAGCCATACCCAAAAAGGGTCGATCCTAAGTATCTGGAATTCAGAGAGGTCTGCCGGGATATGAGGCCGAGAGAGATGGTGGCGCCTGAACTGCGGGTGGTTCTATTTTCTTGCTGGTTAAATTATGACCGTTAGGCCTACGGTTCGTGCGCTTTACGATCAATCTATATTTTCACGGACTCGACATTGATCGGGGTCTTTTCGTTTTCGGCCCCGCCACACCCTTCGCACTGAGCAGGGAGTGCCGCCGGGGATGATTCAAATCTTCAGGTCATGGCCTGTAATATTCATAACTCCCTGACGGGGAGGAACCGAGATGTCCAATATGCCAGACAAACCAGACACCTGGGCGATAGCGCTTGCGTGGTTGAGCCAGCATTCGCCAATCCTCTATGCGGCTGCGCTGTCCTGCGCCATGGCTGTCCTGCGTATCACCTACGGTGGTGGTACACGACGCCAGATGCTGGTGGAGGGCGCTATTTGTGGCGGCCTCACCTTGACGATCATCAGCGGCCTGGACTTCTTCGGCCTGCCCCAAAGCATGGCCACCTTCGCAGGTGGATGGGTAGGCTTCCTGGGTGTGGAGAAGATCCGGTCAATTGCTGACCGCGTGACTGACTTCAAGCTGCCAGGTCGCAAGGTCGATTAATCCGCGCCACGTTTTCGGATGCGCCAAATCGTGGCGCGAGGTTTAGCAAATGAGCAACGTCAGCCGGCTGCGACACGTGCTACCAATGAGCCCGGACATCAACGCTGCGGTCGGCGCTCTCGACAAGGCTATTGCCGATGCTGTGGATGCTGCCAAGGCTGCCGGTTTGCCTCAGGGCCTGGTCGTCAGCCTGCTTCACGGGCACGCCCATGCACAGACACACCAAATGGTGACCGAATGACCGTCAAGGTACTGGAGTTCAAGCGGGAGGACTGGCGAGACGCTGCTAAAACCCTGCGCAAGATCGCCGATGACCTCGATGCCGGGGAGCATCCCGAGTGCACTGTAGGTGCCTTGACGCTGATCGGCGCGAAGGGAGAGGTGACCGTGTTCGGCCTCGGCCCCAAGTGCGACGACCTGCAATGCCTTGGTGCGATGCGCCTGGGTGAGCAGAAGCTGATTGATGTTCTGCTGACTACTGATGACTGAAGTGTGCCGCAGGTTTAGTGCGGCGGGGATGGTCCTCTACCTCTTGTTCATAATTAAAACAAGAGCTTCCACTTCAGCCCTTATGCTACTGGCTTGGCCTTGGAAGTGAATGGTGCCCCTCGGGTAGATATTAATTACAAGACCATCTGGAAATACAAACTGCAGAGCGCCAAAAGCATTTTGGACTAATCGAGTAGCTTCCGGGTAAGTAGTACCAAGATGCTGGATGAGCGTTCGCGGATCCGTGCATGACATTACCATCTGCTACTCCTTAGCCGGTTGAGCGCCATATTTGCAGTCATCCATACTTTAGTACAAATTCGGAGGTTGTCTGTGAGCAGGCCATTGCCTCCAGTTTCACTGCTGGAACTGTCTGAGCTATCCGATTTCGGTATTCGCCTTACACCGGCGCCAGAGGTGTGGGAATGGCTCCAAGCTGAGATACTTGCCGACACCGGCACCATTCACAACGAAGACCATGCCCACCTACTTGATGCAGACATCCGGGTCATGTGGGCTTCGTCGAGCTTCGAGAAGCAGGGTCGTACAGTTCTGGGCCAGGCCGAACAGGTAGCGTTCCGCGCCGGCGGCTGGCAGAAAGCACGGATGGAACAACAGATGCGTGATTGGTTCGGCGATGTGCCGGCCTTCATCATCACCTTGGCTGCTGACTACTGCGCCCAGTGCAGCGATACCGACTTCTGCACCTTGGTTGAGCATGAGCTCTATCACATCGCTCACGCCAACGATAAGTACGGCCAGCCAGCCTTCACAAAGGAAGGCGCGCCCAAGCTTGAGATGCGCGGCCACGACGTCAACGAGTTCGTTGCCATCGTTGAGCGATATGGCGTTGGCGCGCCAGATAGCGATGTTGCGCGAATGGTCGAAGCGGCCAAAAAACCACCATCCGTTAACCGGGCCTCTATAGCGAGTGCTTGCGGTACCTGCTTGATGAGGGCTGTGTAGTGGAAGAGCAGTGGAAGACGATTCAAAACTACCCGGACTACGCGGTAAGCAACCTGGGTCGAATCAAGCGCCTCACGACCAGGACGTGCGCGAAGGCAGGCACAATCTTAAAGACACCTGGCCGCAGTAAGGCTCGACCATACCTGAGTGTCGATCTCTGCTACCCGGGAGGCAAACGCACTGAGCTTGTTCATCGGCTCGTAGCGATCGCATTTCTGGGTGAGCCGCCGTTTCATGGCGCTGAGGTTAATCATATTGACGCCGACAGGGGAAACGCAGCCGTCTTCAACTTGGAATGGGTTACGTCTTCGGACAATCAACACCACTCCTATGAGCATGGGTTGCAGACGGCAAAGGGCGAATCTAACGGACAAGCCAAACTGAAAGAGGGTGAGGTGCTGGAAATGCGAGCGCTTCACTCAACATCAGGCGTTGATGTTGAAACTCTTGCTGAACTCTACGGCATCCATAAGAGAACGGCCCTTGATGTGGTTCGCCGCAAGTCGTGGGCGCACATCTGATGCTGCACACAATCCTGCCGAGGTAGGGAAATTGAACAATGCGAGGGCCTGCGGAACCTGTCTGCTCAGATCGGCCTGACCCCTGACAGACCTAAGACGGAATTTACCCTATGGCAGCCCTGAACAGTGAGGTGAAAGGCTTCATGGTTCAGGCCTTGGCGTGCTTCGACACACCTTCCCAGGTTGCAGCGGCTGTCCGAGAGGAATTCGGCATTGAGGTGACCCGTCAGCAGTGCGAGGCGCAAGACCCGACCAAGCGTGCCGGCCGAGACCTGGCAAAGAAGTGGGTGACCCTTTTCCACGACACCCGTAAGCGATTCCGCGAAGAGACAGCTGACATCCCGATCGCCAACCGCGCCTTCCGTCTCCGTGCCATGAACCGCTTCGTGGAGAGGGCCGAGTCGATGAAGAACATTGGTCTGGCTATGCAGATCCTGGAGCAGGCCGCGAAAGAAACCGGCGACATCTACGTCAATCGAGCGCGGAAGGAGGAGGCGGGCGACGAACCGGTAATTCCGACTCGGATTCAGGTCGACGTGGTTGATGCGAGGAAACCGAATGCCGAGCCTTAATGTTCCGCAGGCTCAGTTCCTCACGCTGCCCCACAAGTTTCGTGCTTTCGTTGCTGGGTTCGGCTCGGGGAAAACATGGGTGGGCTGCTCGGCACTCAGTAAGCACTTCATGGAGTGGCCCGGCGTTAACGCTGGCTACTTCGCACCGACCTACCCGCAAATCCGGGACATCTTCTATCCGACCATGGATGAGGTGGCCTACGACTGGGGGCTGAAGACCAAGATCAACCAGGCGAACCACGAGGTTCACATCTACAGCGGCCGGCAGTGCCGCGGCACTGTGATCTGCAGGTCTATGGAGAAGCCTCAGACCATCGTTGGCTTCAAGATCGGTCACGCCCTGGTGGATGAGCTGGACGTGCTGACGGCCATCAAGGCACAGCAGGCCTGGCGCAAGATCATCGCCCGGATGCGCTACAACCTGCCCGGGCTGAAGAACGGGGTGGACGTCACCACAACGCCGGAAGGCTTCAAGTTTGTCTTCCTGCAGTTCGTGAAGCAGCTGCGCGACAAGCCGTCGCTCAAGGAGATGTACGGCCTGGTGCAGGCCAGCACCTTCGACAACGAGCTCAATCTGCCGGATGACTACATCGCCTCCCTGATGGAGTCGTATCCGCCGCAGCTGATCATGGCGTACCTCAAAGGCCAGTTCGTCAACCTGACGTCCGGCACGATCTACAAGGCCTATGACCGCAAGCTCAACGGATGCTTCGACACCGTGCAGCCCGGCGAGCCGCTGTTTATTGGGATGGACTTCAACGTCGGCAAGATGGCGGCAATTACCCACGTCAAACGTGACCAGGGGCTGCCCAGGGCAGTAGATGAGCTGATCGACGGCTACGACACGCCTGACATGATCCGGCGGATCAAAGAACGCTACTGGCAGCACGACGGCAACGATTTCAAGAAGACCTGCGAAATCAGGATCTACCCGGACGCCTCGGGCGATTCGCGCAAGTCCGTGAACGCCAGCATCACCGACCTTGCCATGCTCAAACAGGCCGGGTTCGCGGTCATCGCTCCAGCTGCAAACCCGCCGGTGAAGGATCGAATCAACGCAATGAACGCCGTCTTCTGCAATGCGCAGGGCGAGCGCCGCTACCTGATCAATTCGCTCACCTGTCCGACCTATGCCGATGGGCTGGAGCAACAGGTGTGGGGCGCGAACGGGGAGCCAGATAAAACCGCAGGCATCGATCACGCGAACGACGCCGGCGGCTACTTCATCCACCGCGAGTATCCGATCATCAAACCGGTCACCGCTATCAAAATGGGATACGCCCGATGAGTAACGACGTCTCCTTCAAGCGGGCGGAATACACGACAGTGCTGGACCGCTGGGCGACCGTTCGTGACGTCTGCGCCGGCCAGCACCGGGTAGTCGATCGGCTGCCGTACATCAACGCGCACGACAAGTCGCCGGAGAACGTAGACCGGAACAGGGCTTACCGCGAGCGGGCGGTGTTCAAGAACGCCACAGGGCACACCCGAAACGGGCTGCTTGGTCTGGCCTTCCATAAAGATCCGACCCTCGCGGTGCCGAAGAAGCTGGAATACCTGCAGGACAATGCTAACGGCTCCGGTGTCAGCATTTACCAGCACTCCCAAGGCACGCTGGAGAAGGTGCTTGAGGCTGGGCGCCACGGGTTGTACGTCGACTACCACCAAGACGACGGCATCGGCGGTCACTCTGTGATCCTTTCCTATTGCGCAGAAGACATCATCAACTGGCGTACGGGTATGGTGAACGGCCACAGCGTGCTGACGCTGGTGGTGCTGCGCGAGTCGCCGGAGATACCGGAAGGTTTTGGCTACAAGACAGCTGAGCAGTACCGGGAACTGGCGCTGGAGGAAGACGGCTTTGTTTGCCGGGTTTGGCGCCGGTCCGGACCAAAGGGTGGCGGCCCACTGGAGGTCATCGAAGAATTCAGGCCTGAAGGTGTCACTGGGCGCTTCAAAGAAATCCCGTTCACCTTCGTCGGCGCACAGAACAACGACCCAAGCATCGACGAGTCGCCGCTGTACGACATCGCCATGATCAACCTGGGTCATTACCGGAACAGCGCCGACTACGAAGACAGCGTCTTCTGGTGTGGCCAGGCTCAGCCGTGGATCTCTGGTTTGGATGAGCAGTGGCGCGACTGGATGGAGAAGAACGGTGTTTATGTCGGCTCCCGGGCGCCGATGATGCTGCCAGCTGGCGGCCAGTTCGGTTACGCGCAGCCCTTACCCAATACGCTGGTCAAAGAGGCGATGGCCGATAAGAACCAGATGATGATTGAACTGGGCGCACGGATGGTGGTGGCGTCACTTGCCACCAAGACAGCTACCGAGTCACGCGCCGATCAGTCGGCATCCACATCGGTGCTCGCTGGGTGTGTGGCAAACGTCAGCGAGGCATACACGCGAGCCATCATGTGGTGCTGCGCTTACATGGGGATTGCCGACAAGAAGGTCGCCTACCAGGTGAATCAGGAATTTGTCGAGCTGACTGCTGATCCGCAGATGATCACCGCCTTGGTTGGCTTGTGGCAGAACGGCGGCTTCGCCAAGGCTGATTTGCGGGCGTACCTGCGCAAACTGGGGCTGATCGCGCCAGAGCGTACTGACCACCAGATTGACGGTGAGCTGGAAGAGCAGGGCGATGGCCTGGGCCTGGACGATGAGGACAAACCAAATGGCGGTAAATCCGGCAGTACTTGATGCCACGATCCGGCACGCGGTCTTCCTCGAAAAGCTGAAGGCTGGAGAGGTGGGCAAGTTCGCCCCGTTTCTCAAGGAGATTGACCGCTCTATTCGCGACCGCCTCACCCAGTCGGATCTGTCTGAGTACAGCGTCAAACGCCTCGAAGCGCTGCTGAAGGAAGTGGATAGTCTGCTGCTGGGCATCTTCGACCGCTACAGCGCGCAACTGAACCTCGACCTGGTAGATATCGCCAACTACGAGGCTGAGTTTGAGGCGACCAGCATTACCAGATCGGCGCCGCTTGGAGTCTCACTGGATGTGGTTGCGCCGACGGCTGCAGCGATCCGCACCGCAGTGCTGACGAACCCGCTCAGTGTGCGCGGTACTGGTGGAGGCAAGTTATTGAAGGCCTTCATCAAAGGCTGGAACAGCGCAGAGCGTGAGCGCGTCACCGGCACCATTCGGCAAGGCTTCTTCGAAGGGCAGACGAATTTCCAGATCATCCGCAACATTCGCGGTACTAAGGCGGCCGGCTACAAGGACGGCATTCTTGCCACCACCAGCCGCAATGCCAGCACGGTCGTGCACACTGCGATTCAGCATGTGTCGTCCCAGGCGCGCATGGAGGTCGCGAAGTCCAATACGGACATCGTCGAAGAAATCCAGATGGTGGCCACGCTGGACAGCAAGACCAGCCAGTTGTGCCGCTCGATGGACAAACGCAAGTTTCCGGTCGATTCCGGGCCACGGCCGCCATTCCACCCGAACTGCCGCAACACCTTCATTCTGTTGACCAAGCTCAGCGTGATGTTCGCCAAAGGCGCTACGCGTGCCTCGGTGGGTGCTGATGGCGGACAGCAGGTCAGTGCCGACCTCGATTACTACCACTGGCTCCAGCAGCAACCGGCATCGTTCCAGGACGTGGCTATTGGACCTGTACGGGCCAAGCTGTTCCGTGAGGGCGGATTGACCGTCGAGCGCTTCGCCGAGCTGCAGCTTGATCGCAACTTCGCACCGCTAACTCTGGCGCAGATGAAGGGACTAGAGCCGCTGGCATTTGAGAGGGCCGGGATTTAACCGAACACATTCAACCAGCCGCCTCCGGGCGGTTTTTTATTGCCTGCAAAGCGGGCGGACTAAACCCAAGGGGTGCATCAAAGTGGCAGAAGAAAACGAAATCGACCTGGAAAACCCGGCAATCAAGGCCGCTATCGCGACTGCCGTTGAAGCATCCGTTTCCGGTTTGAAAACCAAGAACTCGGAACTGCTGGGCAAGCTGAAGGAAACCTCCGGCAAGCTGACCCAATTTGAAACACAGTTTGAAGGCATCGACATCGACGCAGTCAAAGGCCTGCTCAGCCGCGCCGGGCAGGACGAAGAAACCAAGTTGCTGACCGAGGGCAAGGTGGACGAGGTCTTCAACCGCCGCACTGAGCGTCTGCGCGGTGACTACGACAAGCAGCTGAAGACCATCAGCGAGCGCGCCGAGAAAGCTGAGTCCTTCGCTGCCAAGTTCCAGGGCAAAGTCCTGGGCGACTCGGTACGCGGCGCAGCACTGAAGGCTGGTGCGCTCCCTGAAGCGACAGACGACATCATCCTGCGCGCCAAAGGCGTGTTCACCCTTAACGAAGATGGCGATGCAGTCGCCGTTGATGAATCCGGCCAGGTCATCCTCGGTAAAGACGGCAAGACCCCTCTGACTCCGCTCGAATGGGCGGAATCTCTGCGCGAAAGCGCACCTCATCTGTGGCCAAGGGCTTCAGGGACATTTGCCCCGGGCGGGGGTGGCGGCAAGGCTGCATTCAAGCGCTCCGAAATGACCTCCGAGCAGAAGCGCGACTTCCAGCGCAAGCACGGCCAAACCGCATATCTGCAATTGCCCAAGTAAGGGGATTGACCCATGGCTACAACCGTAAATAGCGACCTGATCATCTACAACGATGAGGCGCAAACCGCATACCTGGAGCGTGTCCAGGACAACCTGGATGTGTTCAACGCATCGTCGAACGGCGCGATGGTGCTGGACAACGAACTGATCGAAGGCGATTTCCGCAAGCGTGCTCTCTACAAGCTGAACGGATCGCTTGAACACCGTGACGTCAACTCTGACGGCAAGGTTACCGCCAAGAAGATCAGCGCCGGCGAAGCTGTGGGCGTCAAGGCTCCATGGAAGTACGGTCCGTACCAGACCACCGAAGAGGCGTTCAAGCGCCGCGGTCGTCCGGTCGAGGAGTTCTCCCAGATCGTCGGCGCCGACGTTGCTGACGCGACCCTTGAAGGCTTTATCCAGTACGCAACGGCTGGTCTGCGCGCGGCCATCGGCTCCAACGCTGACATGGTGGTTTCGGCCAACATCGAAACCGACGGCAAGAAGACTCTGACTCGCGGCATGCGCAAGTTCGGCGATAAGTTCGGTCGGATCGCACTGTGGGTCATGCACTCCAGCGCCTACTTCGACATCGTTGATGAAGCCATCACCAACAAAATCTACGAAGAAGCTGGCGTCGTGATCTACGGCGGCCTGCCGGGCACTCTGGGCAAGCCGGTACTAGTGACCGACACCGCACCGGCGGACGTGATTTTCGGCCTGCTACCAAACGCCGTAACTATCACCGAGTCGCAGGCGCCGGGCTTCCGCTCCTACGAAGTGAACGACGAAGAAAACCTGAGCATCGGTTATCGCGCTGAAGGCACCGTGAACATCGATGTGCTGGGTTACAGCTGGAAAGCCACCACTGGCGGTTCCAACCCAACCCTGGCGGCGGTTGGCTCCGCTGCCAACTGGGTCAAGCATGCGGGCAGCAACAAGGTAACCGCCGGCGTGATGATCACTTTGACTGCGACGCCTCCGGCAACTGGCGGCTAACCCAAAAACTCAACGCGCGGTCAGCGATGGCCGCCTTGGAGAAACACATGGAACTGACTTACAGCAACCAGCTGAGCGGCTTCGACCCGGAGAAGCGTTACCGCAATCCGGAACACTTCGATAAGCCCGAAGCCGGCGTGACCAGCGTGCTGGTGATTGGCG
Source organism: Pseudomonas sivasensis (assembly GCF_052938085.1). NCBI lineage: Bacteria > Pseudomonadati > Pseudomonadota > Gammaproteobacteria > Pseudomonadales > Pseudomonadaceae > Pseudomonas > Pseudomonas sivasensis. The sequence goes on along the minus strand of NZ_CP176442.1, from coordinate 3,428,769 downwards.
ATTGGCCAAGCGTGGTCGACGCATACGAAGCAGCCGGCATTGGCGTGTCGGTGAAGGAAGCCAAGCGGGTGCAGATTGTTGGTGCGGGCAACCAGGCCGAACTGGAAAAGGTGATCGCGGCTTTGCGCGCTGAGCATGGATCGATCCTGATCCTTGTTGACGGCCTGGAAGCTGGCGAAATCCATCGTCCAGAGTCCGGCGACCTGGCGTTGCGCTTGTTTCACGTGCTGGGCACCATCCATGCTTCGATTGATGAGTTGAGCACTGAACGTGACGGCCTGACCTTGACTGTCGACGCACTGCGCGGCGAGGTTGAAGCGCTGAAGAAGTCTGCCCTCACGCCGCCGGCTGACGAGGCCGGTGAAATCGCAGCGCTTAAACAAAGGCTCGATGAAGCCAAGGTCCAGTACCGGGCCAACGCCTCCAAAGAATCCCTGGAAAAGCTCGTCGCTGAGCTGCCCAAGGAGTAATACTGCTGGCTGTTGGTGATCCGGCGGCTAATCTTCAAACCATTCCAGCGAGTTAACGCATGACACTCATCATCGAGGACGGCACCGGCAAGCCTGACGCCGAAAGCTACGCGAGCGCCGAGGATCTGGCCATGTATGCCGTAAAGTTCGGCACGGTCATCCCCGCTGGCATTCCCGAGCAAGAAGCGTTGCTGCGCCGGGCCGCCTTGGCGATGGATGGCATGACTTGGAAAGGGCGCAAGACCAATAGCGAGCAGGGCTTGTCCTGGCCGCGACGGGAAGTGTTACTGGATCAGGAGATCAAGCCGAACAACTACCTGCCGGCACGCATCCAGTACGGGCAGATGGCCCTGGCCACCGAAATCCATCAGGACGATATCGACCCGGTGGAGAAGCGCAAAGGCGCCGTCTTGCTTGATCGTGTTGAGGGTGCTGTAACGCGGCAGTATGCAGCAATCCATTCCACCAGTAACCGCCTGCTACCGGCGGCACCTGACCGGCCGAGCGCAACGCAGTTTGCCGACTACCTACAAAAGCGTGGGCTGTTCGCAGTCCGGGCCTAGTTTGGAAATTGTTCTGACAGTTGAGAAAGTAGATGGCCGACGTCCGTTTGAATTCCGTAGACACATGAGAACCATGCCTGTGAAGCTGGGTCAGCATTCACGCTTACCAGGATATTAGCTGCAGCAGTGCTTACTGCGGGCTCAAAATAAAATTCTTCAAGCTCAGTGCGATCGCGCTTTTTTCCATCGATCGTTCCAGTTTTTGCGTACCGCTTCAGTTCCTCCTTGAGAGACCGAAACCCCTGCTGAAGCTCATCTTTCTCCAGTCGATTGAATCTGGTTTTACCTGCGTGCAATGCCATTAAGTCATTGGCCTGAGAACACAGACTGCGCATCCTGGCAATGACTTCGACTGCGTGCTGATTTTCAGTGGTCATCTTGATTTCCTTTTCTTTTCCGGCGGTTTGCTGAGCGGTCGATAGTAACCGCCCAATAACGCATATGCATCTGGAGCCACCATGGCCTTCTACGACGAAATGGCCGTGATGGCTCTGGAGATGATCACAGAGTTCGGCCAGGCAGTGACCATCAGCAAGACGGAGCCGGGCGAGTACGACCCGGAGACGGGCGGCGAAGCTCCTGGCGTGCCCGTAGAGCAAGTCGCGCAAGGCATCCTGGTCGACTTCACCGGCCAAGAATTCCAAAACAACAGCCTCATCAAGCAGGGCGACAAAAAGCTCAAAATCGCTGCGCAGGGTTTGGCCTGGGTGCCTGACTTGCTGGACAAGGTCGTTGTCCAGGGCCGCACCTGGGCTATCGTTCCGCCGCTGAAAGGAGTGAACCCCGCCGGCACGCCAATCGTGTATGAACTGCAGGTGCGGTCATGATTCAGGAGTTGAGGCCTGCTCCGTAATTGAAGCTATCGTATGAGTGGACAAAAAATTGAGGTCGTAATAGCGTTGTGCCTTAATCTTCTAGCTGTGAGCAAAGTATATGGATATGCGCGGCATTATCAGTTTGGTTGGCATGGCTGCTTTTTTCTCAACTCCAGCTTTTGCGGACACCGATGTAAAAAAAGAGATCATTGATCGATGCAAGGTTCAGATGGGGAGTTACGGATCAGCGATGGTGAAGGCTTGCGTTGATCAGGACCTAAGCGCAGTGGCTGAAATCAAGCAAATTCCAGACGAGTACAAGAAAACTGTGGCGCGTTGCATGAAGCAAATGCGCCAATACGGATTTGCCATGGTCAAAGCCTGTGCTGATCAGGATATTGAGGCCGACAAAGCACTTAAGGAGTACTGAGCTGGAGGCGCGTAATTGCCTGATTTGCGTTCGTACGCGCCGACCAATTATTCGTCGTTACTAAACCCACCGTTGAGTGGGTTTTTTTATGCTTGGTTTACAAGGAGCTGATTGTGTCTACTCGATACGCGAATCAATCCGGCAGTTTCGCCCTGAGCCTGGCCGAGTTTGCCGCTCAGACGGGTGAAGCCATTGATGCCAGTGTGCGAGAGATCATCATCGAGGTCGGCAGCAGCCTGATTCGCATGTCTCCCGTGGGTAACCCGGAGATCTGGGCGCAGAATGCTGTGGCGACGCAGTTCAACAAGGCTGTCGACGACCACAACAGCGCGCTGCGCAGCGACCCGGTGAACCTTACGAAGGGCGGGCGGCTGAAGAAGGGCCGCAAGCTCAACGACGGTATGGACCTCAAGGCGCCAGAGGGCTACGTCGGCGGCCGGTTCCGCGCGAACTGGCACATCTCGCTGGGCGTTGTCGAGAGTGTCACCTTCGACGAGGTCGACCCGAGCGGCGCAGAAACCACCGCAGCACTGGTGGCCGCAATGAGCGACTTCACCGCCGGCCAGATGGCCTACATCATCAACAACTTGCCCTACGCGATCCCGCTGGAGTTCGGCCATTCCACCCAGGCCCCCGGCGGCATGGTCCGGGTAACAGTGGCTCGCTTTCAGCAGATCGTGCTTGAGGCCATCAGGAACAACCAGGTATGAGTCACGCAATCATCGCCTCGATCTGCGAGGCAAAGCTCATCGCCTGGAACGCTGTCAGGTCGGAGAAGCTGAAGATCGTCTTCGAGAACACGGCCTACACGCCGGCGGCGGGCGAGACGTATCTGCGGGCTTTCACGATCCCGGGCGACACTGCGAGCAACACGCTCGGGGGCGATCACCGGCTGTTCACCGGAGTATTCCAAGTGAGCATTATCGCGCCGGTCGGCACCGGCAAGGCCAAGACTAATCCAATCGCATCAGAACTGACCGACCTGTTCCCTCTCTACGCGCGGGACACGAAGGGCGCGGTTACCGTGGTGACAATGTCGCCAGTTGACCAAGGGCCAGGCATCACTGGCGCTTCGACCTACACCGTCCCGGTCTCGTTCTTGTACCGAGCCGACACCAACTGATCCCGCCCATTGGGCAAACCCAGAGACCCGCCATTGAGCGGGTTTTTTCACATCTGCAAAGAGGAAATACCCCATGGGCTACAAACTCCCGAACGGCGGCACCTTCCAGCACGCCGCAACCTACGGCGCGGCACTGGCGTTCGCTGCCATCAGCAATGCGAGCGAGGCGGTGGCTACTGTTGTCGGCGGCACCATTGCTGCTGGCGATATCGTTTTGCTCACTTCCGGCTGGAGCAAACTGGATAGCAAAGTGGTGCGCGTGAAGGCGGCCACCGCCACGGCTATCACCCTGGAAGGTATCGACACCACCGATACTCAGGTTTTCCCGGCGGCAGGCGGCGCAGGTACTATGCGCAAGGTGCTGACCTGGGTGCAGATCCCGCAGATCTCGGACGTGGCCTTCTCCGGCGGAGAGCAAAACTACCTCGACGTGGTTTTCCTCGAAGATGACCAGGGCAAGCAGATCCCCACCGACAAATCAGCGGCAAGTATGGTGCTCACCATCGCCGATGACTCGGCCCAGGCTTTCAACGGGGTGCTGTTGAAGGCGGACGCCGGCAAGCAGATCGAAGCAGCGCGGCTGAACCTGCCCGGTAACGACACCCTGCTGTACGGCACCTACACGTCGTTCTCCAAGCAGCCAGCGGTATCCCGCAACAACCTGCTGACCCGTACCGTCAGCTTGGCGTTGCAGGCCGAGCCGACCCGCTACCTGACTGCGGCGGTGTAACCCATGGCCAAAATTCGTATTGCGCAAAGCGCTACGTTCAATGCGCCGGTGCTGATCCCGATCGTCGGCAGCGAACCCGAGAAGGTCGAGTTCACTTTCAAGTACCGGGATCGTACCGAGCTTGCCGCTCTGTTCGATGAGTGGAACGAGGCGCGGAACAAGGCGCGGGCCGCGCTGGGCGAGAAGCCTTCTTGGTCGGAAGTGGTCGCCGTGGACACCGAGCAGCAAACACAGCAAATCAAAGACCTGGTAGTCGGCTGGGGCTTCGATGACGAATACAACGACGACAACATCGTCGCATTCGTGAAGTCATGCCAGGGCGCTGCAGAGGCCGTCGTCAAGGCCTATGAAGGCGCGTATAGCCAGGCCCGCCTGGGAAACTGACCGACGCCGCCCGCGCCATGTACTCGCCGAGCGTGCCCGACGCGATTATCGGGATGTTCGGCCTTGCCCCTGGTGACTTGGTTGAAGAAGTGGAGGTCTGGCCATGCAACTGGCCGGCATTCCTTCTTTTCAACCGCATGTCCACCCAGTGGCGAGCAGGCGCCGGCGGCGCGATCGGTCTCGACTACAGCTGCATCCGCGATGTAGCCGGGTTCCTCGGCATCAAGAAAAAGAAACTCGCTGAAATCTTCCCTGACCTTCAGGTGCTGGAAGGCGAAGCCCTGCGCGTCATGGCGGAGGAAAGGGAAAACAGCCCGTAACCACGGGCACTTATTCAAGGTGAGTCGATGAATATTGCAGAGCTCGGCGTCAAAATCGACTCGGCCGATGCAATCCAGGCTAAGACGAGCCTGGACGAAATGGCGAAGGCCGGCGGCCGTGCCGAGCAGTCCGCTGTTTCGCTGATGAACGAAATGCAGGCGCTGGAGAAATCGCTTTCCACCAGTGCCAAAACCACCCAGGACCTGGCAAAGCAGCGTGATGCTCTCGCCAAGCTGACCAAGACCGGCGCCTATGGCGAGGCTGAGGCGGCGAAGATCTCCGCTCAGTTGGACAAGCAGCAGATCGCCCTGGCCAAGTCCGCCCTGGATGAACAGAAGGCCCTGAACAGCCTGCTGGGTGCCATTGACCCGGCTCGGGCTGCACTGTCCAAGCTGGACGCGCAGGTCGAGCAACTGGGCAAACACCTAGATGCCGGGCGAATCAGCCAGGACCAGTACAACAGCGCCCTGGGTAAGATCGACAAGGACTACACCAAGCTCGAAAAGACCACCACCGGTTTCGACAAACTGCGTCTTGGCACCCGTCAGGCGCAGGAGAACGTGGTGCAGTTGGGCAATGCGCTTTCCTCTGGTGACTGGGGTAGCGGCGTGCGTGCCGTGGCTCAGTTGGGCGCTGGTGCTGGGGCGGGCGCTGCTGGTCTGCTCGCAATTTTAGGGCCGTTGGCGCTGGCAACGGCTGCTGTTGGCGGTCTTGCATACGCTTACTACAAAGGCAGCGAAGAACAGGACAGCTACAACAAGTCACTGATCCTCACCGGTAACTACGCCGGTGTCAGCGCCGGTCAACTGGGCGACATGGCGCGGCAGGTCAGCGCAACCGTGGGCACTACAGGACAGGCAGCGGCGGTCTTGGCGATGCTGGCGGACAACGGCAAGATCGCCAGCGAGAGCTTCACCGGTATCACTCAGGCCGCAGTGTCGATGCAGGAAACCACGGGCAAGGCGGTCAGCGATACGGTGGCCGAGTTCGTGAAGCTGGCTGATGACCCTGTGAAGGCCTCAGCAGCACTGAACGAGCAGTACCACTACCTGACAGCCTCGGTTTACTCGCAGATTGCCGCGCTGGAAGAGCAGGGCGACCATGCTGGCGCCGTGAAGCTGGCCACCGAATCCTACGCCGACGCGATCAACGAGCGCACTCCGAAGATTCTGGAAAACCTGAGTTTCTGGGAGAAGGCATACAACGCTGTCGCCCAAGCAGCGGACGGTCTGAAAAACGCCGGCCGCCGAGACATCAACTCAGACATCGAGAATGCTCGCGCTGGCCTGGCTGAAGCTCAGGGCATGGATGGCCTGTTCCAAAGCCAAAAGTCCAAGGATGCATTGATTGAGTTCAGGCAAAACCGCCTGAACATGCTGGAGGACGAAAAGGCAGCTCAAGCGGACATTGCCAAGTGGGAGGGCGAGCAGGCCAAAGCCCAAGGAGCGGCAGTCACGGCAATGACGAAGGTTGATGCGCTGACCAAGTCGTCGTTGACCAATGAGCAAAAGCGGACAAAGGAGATTGAGGACTATAAGCAGCAACTCGCGGATATCCGGAAAGTTGCGCCAAATGATCCCCGTCTCCAGCAGGACGTTGTCGATAAAAACATCTCCAACATCAACGCCAAGTTTAAGGATCCCAAAGCTTCCAGCACGCAAGTCGACCTGACCAGCTTCAACGACGCCAAGAACGAGCTGGCCGCCATCACCGACACCTACAAAAACTACCAGAAGGAACTGGAAGCGGCTCAAAAGGCCGGCCTGCTGTCCGAGGAAGACTATCTGCTGCGGCGCCAGGCGCTGATCGGCAATCAGCTCGACCAAACCACGGCGGCCTACGAGGCTGAGATTGCCGCACTGGAGGCTGCCAAGGGCAAGAAGACTAATTCGGCAGCGCAAAGCATCCAGCTGGACCAGAAGATCGCCGACGCTCGCTCAGGGATGGTCAAGGCGCAGAAGGATGCCGATAGCCAGCTTGAGGTTCTGGCGACCAACGAGACCGGGCGACTCGCCAAGCAGGAGCGGGCGATCACCTCCTACGTGCAGGCGCTGGGGCAGCAACAGAGAGCCTTGGAGCTTGCAGGTCAGCGCGCAGTTCTCGGCGTAGGGCAGGGCGACCGCCAGAACGCGCTCAGCGGCGAACTGAACAGCCAGCAGGACCGTTTTGCTCAGCAGTCGCTGGAGCTTGCCAACCAGAAGTCTGATCCGTCGCGCAACATGTCGGAAGAGGAGTTCAAGCGGAAGTCTCAGGCGCTCGCAGATGCGAATAAGGCCGCGACGGACCAGATCCGGCAGAACTATGCGGATGTGGAGAATGCGCAGGGCGATTGGACGAAGGGTGCGACTGCAGCATGGGACAACTACCTGGACTCGGCGCAGAACATTGCAGGCCAGACCAAAAGCCTGTTCGGCAATGCCTTCAGCTCCATGGAGGATTCAATCGTCAACTTTGCCATGACCGGAAAGGCGTCGTTCTCGGACTTCGCCAAATCGATCCTGGCCGACATGGCGCGTATCGCTACCCGCCAGGCCAGCTCGGCACTGCTGGGTAGCCTGGTTGGTGCGGCGGCGAGCTACCTCGGCGGCAGCGCGGCCGGTGGTGGGAATGGTATGGCGGCTGGTTCCGCCGGTGCTACATCGTCGAACCTCGGCGCGTCCTCGGCTGGCTACTCCAGCACTTACTTTCCCCAGGCTTTGGGCGGCGCATGGTCGGGCGGTGTGCAGATGTTCGCCGACGGCGGCGCGTTCACCAACTCAGTCGTAAGTAAGCCCACGGCGTTTGGCATGGCCAACGGCAAGACCGGCGTTATGGGTGAGGCAGGGCAAGAGGCAATCATGCCCCTGACCCGGACGTCGAGCGGCAAGCTTGGGGTCATGTCCATGGGCGGCGGTGGATCCGGCTCAACGCAGATCAATGTCGAGGTGCACATCGATGGCGAGGGTAACGCCTCGTCCTCGGCTGATGCTCCCGGCTATGACCTGTTCGGCAAGGAGCTGGCCGCGTTCGTTGAGCAGAAATACCAACAGATGCGCAACAAAGACATGGGCCAGGGTGGCGTCATCAACAAAGCAATCAAGGGGCGCTGATGGCTATCGAACGTTTCACTTGGGCGACGGAGAAGGGCGCAGAGGGTGATATAGCCCAGCGCGTTCGCTCCAAGAAGTTTGGCGATGGCTACGAGCAGTCGGTCGAGGATGGCCTCAACAACCGGTCGCAGTCCTGGCCGGTGACCTTCACCGGTTTGAAGGGGCGTATCAAGGACATCATGGCGTTCCTTGACCGGCACAAAGGGGCGAAGGGCTTCCTCTGGGAGCCGCCCCTGGGTGAGCTTGGCCTGTACAAATGCAATGGCTACAAGCCTGTGCACCGTGGCGGCCAGGTCTACGCCATCACCGCGACCTTCCAACAAACCTTTCACCCCTGAGATAACAGCCCATGGCACTGATCACGGACATCCAGAAACTGGAGCCCGGCGGCGAGATTCGCCTGTTCGAAATTGACGGTACCGAATACGGCGCCGATTACCTGCGCTTCCACGGTCACGCTATCCCGCACACGCCAGAGGAATTGCTTGCCTACGAAGGCTCTGAAGAGGATCTGCCCGCCAAGTCGATTATCTGGCAGGGCCAGGAATACGCGGCCTGGCCTGTTCAGATTGAAGGCATTTCTTCTAGCAGCGACGGCACCGCCTCTCGGCCCACGTTCGCTGCCGGCAACGTCAACGGGCGCGTCACGGCGCTTTGCCTGGCCTTCGAAGACATGCTCAAGTTCAAGCTGACGGTCCGTGAGACGTTGGCCCAGTACCTGGACGCGGCGAACTACCCTGACGGTAACCCAACTGCTGACCCGACTCAGGAGGCGCTGGAGATCTGGTACATCGACCAGAAAACCAGCGAGGACGGCGAAGCGGTGGTCTGGGAGCTTTCTTCCCCCGGCGAGATCGACAACCACGGGCTGCCCGGTCGGCAGATGACGACGCTGTGCCATTGGGCAATGACCAACGGTTACCGGGGGCCGGATTGTGGTTATACCGGCGCCGCGATGTTCGACGACGAGGACAACCCCACGGATGATCCTGCGCTGGACCAGTGCAAGGGCTGCCTGTCGTCCTGCAAGCTGCGCTTCGGCGAGAACAACGAACTTTCCTTTGGTGGATTCCCCGCCGTGTCCCTGATCGCCCGGAGTTGACCATGCGCAAGCACATCATTGCCGCCATCCAGGCTCATGCGGCGGCCCAATATCCGAAAGAGTGCTGCGGGCTTTTGCTGGCTATCGGGCTGGCGCAGAAGTACTTCCCTTGCCGGAACATCGCCACGGAGCCGAACGAAGAGTTTCGACTTGATCCTGAGGACTACGCTGCGGCGGAAGACCTTGGCGAGGTGATCGGCATCGTTCACTCGCACCCGGACGCCACCAGCAGGCCGTCACCGCATGACTTGGCCATGTGCGAGGCCACGGCGCTGCCCTGGCACATTCTATCCTGGCCCGAGGGCGACATGCGCACGATCACGCCAACGGGCAGCACGCCGCTGCTCAAACGGCCGTTCGTGCACGGCGCCTGGGACTGTTGGCAGGTCTGCGCTGACTGGTATCAACGTGAGTGGGGCCTTGAGTTCGAAGCATTCCAGCGCACCGATGGTTGGTGGGAGAGTGCGGAGAACGCCAGCCTGTACGAGGCGAACTACGAGGCTGCCGGTTTCGTGCGTGTCGACCGCCCACAGCGTGGCGACATGATCGTCATGCACGTCGGGCGGACAGTTCACCCGAACCATGCCGGGATCTACCTAGGCACTGATCCGGAGCTACCTGGCGAGGAGTCGGGCGCGTTCGGCCCTGGCCCGTTCCTGCTGCACCACCTGTACGGCAGGCCGTCGGAAATTATCGTCTTCGGCGGCCCTTGGCATGATCGCGCTCGCCTGATTCTTCGTCATCGTGACGCTCGGTGATACAGTCGCAACTTTCAGGACGAGGATCGATCATGCGGATTTTGATAGCGGCGGTAGCGGTGGCGATGCTAGCGGGGTGCATGGCGCCGACGATGAATGAGGCGCGCCAGGCGGGGCCGTATAAGGTGCTGACCTCGAAAAAAACCGACGCCGCGCTGGCCAAATGCGTTCAGTACGAATGGCAGAACCAGTCGATCTTCGGCGGTACGCCTGGCGCAACCCTTCAGCCTGGCCGCGACACCGGATACACGGTATTCACCGAGGGATCTCAGTACTTCGTTGACATCCAGCCCAAGGGTTCTGGGTCCGAAGCGAAGTATTACGTAGTGGTCGGCAACTGGATTGCGAATAAGCGATTGACCGCGCTGCAAGGCTGCCTATAGGCCGCACCATTTCATCAAAGGCTCGCTTCGGTGGGCTTTTTTATTGTCTGGAGAAAACTCAATGGCAGCACTCGCCATCAATTACCAGCCCATGACTACGATCATGCTTTACGGTCAGCTTCGACAGTTTGGCCGGTCTTTCCGCATGGCAGTGAAGTCGCCGGCAGAGGCAATTAAGGCGCTGTGCGTGCAGATCCCCGGCTTCGAGCGATTTTTGTCGAACGCCAAATCAAGGGGGATTGAGTTCGCCGTATTCCGAGGAAAGACGAACCTGGCAGAAAAGGAGCTTGGATTTGCGGGCGGCGGCGATATTCGTATTGCCCCGGTCATCACCGGCAGTAAGCGCGGCGGGGCGCTGCAAACCATTATCGGTGCTGTACTGATTGTTGTCGGTCTTGTCATCACCGGCGGCACTTTCGGCGCAGGTGCGCCATTCGGTTCTGCGCTGATCATGATGGGCGGTTCTATGGTGCTGGGCGGCGTTATCCAGATGCTCAGCCCCCAGGCCGGCGGCCTGAAGACCAGCGCGGCGCCAGAGAACACCCCAGGCTATGCGTTCGGCAGCGCCAAGAACACCACGGCGTCGGGTAACCCGGTACCGCTCTGCTACGGCAAGCGCCGGGTTGGTGGTGCGATTATCAGTGCTGCCATTTATGCGGAGGATCAGATGTGAGCATGTCGATCAACGAACCTAATGAGCCAATGGTCCAGGCTGCGCTGGAGCACCTGGATTACCTGCGAGCTTCATGTCGGATCAATTTGAATTATTACATCGATGAGAGAGTTATCGCTGATCTTTACCGGATGATGGAGGCTGTTCGGTTGCGAAGTGCTCAGCCTCAAACTTAGCGATAAAGCTTTGATTTCTTTCAAGGGCGTACTGAGCCGCTTGGTCTAGATAGCCGCTATCAAATTCATACCGATCCACACCCCAGTCAGTGCCACCCAATGAGCGACGATTGATAGAGCGCATACAGATTGCGGCGTTGGCAAGCAATATGGCGGCTCTAGCGATTTCCCAGGCGATCAGCTCAAGATCCTTCCGTGTGTAATTGCGACTTTCTGGAGGTTGTTCTGGTTTAGCTTTCAGCGAGTTTGTAGCCAGCCCGTCATCGCCCTTGGTAACCGCCCACTGCCAGTGGGCGACAGCGTTTCTCTTCGGAATTGATTTTGTGAAGTCAGCGAGTCCCTCTAGGAGCGAGTCGTGCAGGGTGGCCGGACGGATTCGGTGCATTTCAGATTTGATTACGGTAACCATTTTTTCTGCATTCAGATTGGCCTTTGATACAAGCAAATACATCTGGCCTTTGTCGAGCGACATGACTGCACGAAAAATATCGTGAATGGAGCGCTCGCATTCTGAGTAGTTGACCATGATCTGGCCTATTTCTCGAAGTAGTTCCGGCTGCGGCCCAATTTGGTACTTCATGCGACGCTCCAAGTCATTGCGCCCATGTAGCTGAGCGTCCTAAAAAGGCAGAACGCTACTACTTCAGTGTCCGCTGGTGTTACTGGCATTCCATCCACGCTGTACAAATACCCACGCCGCCCATGAGGCGGTTTTTTATTGCCTGGAGAAAAGCATGGGCGCAGCACGCAAGATTGATATCCACGGCGCCAAGGGCGGCGAAGAGAAACCAAAGACGCCAACAGAAGCCCCGGATAGCCTGCGCTCCGTTGCCATCGCTAAAATTCTGATCGCGGTGGGCGAGGGTGAATTCGAAGGAACGCCCACGGCCAAGGACATTTACCTCGACAACACGCCGCTGCAAGACCCCCAAGGCAATATGAACTTCCCGAACGTGAAGTGGGAGTGGCGCACCGGAGCCGTGGACCAGACCTATATCCAGGGCATTCCCTCAATCGAGAACGAAACCACCATCAGTACCGAACTGCGTAGCGGCACACCATGGGTTCGGGCCATCACCAATACCCAGCTTTCGGCCGTGCGCGTTCGTTTCGCCTGGCCGGCGCTCCAGTCTGTGGATTCGAGCGGCAACATCAACGGTTATCGGATCGAGTACAAAGTTGAGCTGGCCACCGACGGCGGCGCCTACCAGCAGGTGCTAAGCGAGGCTGTAGATGGCAAGACCACCAGCCTTTACGAGCGCACTCGCCGTATCGATTTGCCAAAGGCGACCACTGGATGGCTGATGAAAATCACGCGCCTGACCGTCAACCAGAACAACAATAAAATTTCCGACACTATGCAGATCGCCGGCTTCACCGAGGTGATCGACGCGAAGATTCGATACCCGAACACCGCGCTGCTCTACATCGAGTTTTCAGCCGAACAGTTCCGCAGCATCCCGGCGGTAACCGTCGAGACCAAGCTGAAGAAGATGCAGGTGCCGAGCAACTATGACCCGGTGTCGCGTACTTACTCGGGCGTCTGGGATGGCACGTTCAAGCAGGCCTGGACCGACAACGCGGCTTGGATGACCTACGACATCACCACGGCCGACCGCTTCGGCCTTGGCCGCCGCATCAAGCCCTGGATGGTGGACAAGTGGGAGCTATACCGCATCTCGCAGTACTGCGACCAGCTAGTGCCGGACGGGAAGGGCGGCCAGGAGCCTCGCTTCATCTGCAACCTAAACCTGCAGAGCAAGGCTGACGCCTGGTCGCTGCTGCGCGATATCTCGGCGATTTACCGGGGCATGACCTACTGGGCCCAGGGCCAGGTATTCACGCTGGCGGATATGCCGCGCGCTACCGACTTCGACTTCGCCTACACCCGGGCGAACGTGATCGACGGCAAGTTCACGTACTCCAGTGCGTCGGAGCGCACCCGCTACACCCGGGCGCTGATCAGCTACGACAACCCGCTGAACAACTACGACACTGATGTCACGGCTGTGACCGACCAGAAGCTCCAGCGGCGCTATGGCGACAATCCGCTGGAGATCAGTGCCATCGGCTGTACTCGTGAGTCCGAGGCGCAGCGCCGGGGCAAGTGGGCGCTGCTCACCAACTCCAAGGATCGGGCCGTCAACTTCAGGGTAGGGCTCGACGGACGCATTCCGCTTCCTGGCTACGTGATCCCGATCGCTGACGAACTCCTGGCCGGTCGGCCGGTTGGCGGGCGCATCTCGGCGGTGAACGGCAAGGTCATCACCCTGGACCGCGACACCCAGGCCAAACCCGGTGACCGGCTGATCCTCAACCTGCCAGACGGCAAGTGTGAGGGCCGCACCGTGCAACTGGTAAGTGGCCGACAGCTCACCGTGACTGTTGCCTACTCTGTGCCGCCAGAGCGCGAACTCGTTTGGGCGTTGGACGCCGATGACCTGGCAATCCCGCTGTACCGTGTGGTCAGCGTGGCCCGGCCAGAGCCTGGCGTGTTCGAAATCTCGGCCGTCCAGTACGATCCGAGCAAGTTTGCTCACATCGACACCGGTGTGCGCCTGGAAGAAAGGCCCATCAGCGTCGTGCCGATCACCGTGGTACCAGCACCGGCGAGCGTCACCATCACGTCGAACTACTCGGTGGACCAGGGCCTGGCGATCAGCACCATGAACATCTCGTGGCCTGCAGTGGCTGGCGCGGTCGCCTATGACGTGGAGTGGCGAAAGGACAGCGGCAACTGGATCAAGCTGCAGCGCACTGGCGCGACAAGTGTGGATGTCACCGGCATTTACTCGGGTGCCTACATTGCCCGCGTACGCTCTGTGAGCGCGTTTGAAATATCGTCGATCTGGAAAAGCTCCAACCTTACCAACCTGGAAGGGAAGGTCGGATTGCCGCCGGCGGTGGCGTTTCTGAGCACCACCAGCGAATTGTTCGGCATTGGGCTGAAAGTGGGCTTTCCACCTGGTGCGGAGGATACCCAGCGAACCGAGTTTTGGTATGGACCTGCAAATGATCTGGCGGCCGCCACAAAGCTGACAGACCTGACCTACCCGCAGCCCGATTATCGAATGCAGTCACTTGCGGCCGGCGCGCAGTTCTTCTTCTGGGCGCGCTTGGTGGACCGCACCGGCAATGTGGGGCCGTTCTATCCGGCGGGCGATGGCGTGATGGGGCAGGCCAGCTCGGATGCCGGTCCTATTCTTGAGCTGCTCACCGGCAAGATCACCAAGACCGAGCTTGGCCAAGATTTGCTCAGTGAGCTGGACGGATTGCAGGATCAAATCGACAGCCTGGACGGTCTTGGCGGCTATGTCTCCACGCAGATCTACCTGAAAGGGCAGATGGTGGTGGAGGGGGATCGCATCTACCAGGCGAAGGTGGATGTCCCGGTCAACAACCCGCCGCCCAGCGCCACGTACTGGCTGGACGTGGGGCAATCGGTGGAAGCAGCCAACGGCCTTGCTCAGCAGGTCACCACCAACACGACCAACATCACCAAGCTCGATGGCGTCGTCACGGCTCAGGCCAGCGCCACAAATGCGCTGCGGGCTTCGGCGCGCGACAACAGCGGAAGCGGCGCCAAGGCCGATGCATTGAAGGGCTGGGCGAGTACTACCGCTATCGTCGAAGAGGCAAAGGTAAGGGCCTCTGCGATCGAGGCGGAAGCCACCAAGACTACGCAGTTGCAAGCCACTGTCGGGCAGAACACCGCGGCGATTCAGCAGACCTCTACGGCCCTGGCCAACACAAACGGCCAGTTGCAGACCTTGTGGTCGGTGAAGATGGAAACCACCGCCGGCGGCCAGAAATACGCAACATCGTTTGGCCTGGGCCTGCAAGTGGATCCTTCTGGAGTCTCGTCGCAATTCGTGGTCAGGGCCGACACGTTCATGCTTTTGAACCTGGAAAACGGCACGCCCGTTTCGCCTTTCTCGGTCACGGGCGGACAGACCTTTATCCGCTCGGCCTTCATCCGGGACGGCGCCATCACCAACGCAAAGATCGGGAACTACATCCAGTCGAACAACTACGTGGCTGGGCTCTCTGGATGGAAACTGTTCTTCGACGGGACCTTTGAAATCAACAGTTCTTTTGGTGGCCAGGCTCGGCAGGTGATCAATAGCGCGGGCGGTAAGGTCTTCGACGAGAACGGGATCAAGCGCTACCAGTGGGGAGACCTTTCCGCATGAGTTACGGGATAAGAGTGTGGGGGCCGACCGGCCTCCTTGAGCTTGATGAAAACTCCTTTACTGTGCGGGTTGTTTACTCGGAGATTGTTCAGGCTGGCGTTCCGGCTCCTGGGCGAACTCGCTATATATCCATTCCAGGCATTACCGCGGCAACACATTCCGCTGTCTGTGTTCCAGTTGCCGCTTACGATACTTCGGGGCAGAGTGCGTACGCAATTCAATACACTCCGGTTGTCGGGAATGATGGTGTAGTTGTTTATTTTGGGAACCCAGCCCGCTCTAGCGGTCCTCTTGGGCTTGCGCCTCAAAGGCTGTTGGTTATGAGGTATCGCTAATGACCTATGGTGTAACTTTCACAAACAACAGCAACGTAGTCACCCTTGATTCTGAGTTTGCGAGGCTCGTGGTTCTTGAGAAAGGATCGTGGTCGGGTAACGGCTCTGGCGTCTACGTACCTTTCTCTAAAACGATTACAACGGCCGAGCCTCCCTTGGTTTTTGTAAGGCCAAATCTTTCGGTAGCGCTTTGCTTTTGTGTGGTTCAGGGATCGGCCGGAGCTTGGACTGGGTTCTCTTTCTCGGGGATTGTGGGGCAAGGCACGTCTGGAAATTGGTTTGCCGCCGCCTTTAAGTCAGAGCCAACTGCAAAGTTCGGATTCCGAATTTGGGATGGGGCAGCCAATCTTCTATTTGACAGCGGTACGCCGTGTGCACAGTTCACGAGAACAATAACCGGATGGACCTATCTCGGCTCGTCTTCAACCGGGCAAGGAACGTCGCGATTAAGTTGGACTGCTGCATCTAGTCTCGCGTCTGGTGATTATATGTTGCTCAACAACATCGCGATGGATATTGCAGGCGGCACGTCTAGGCAGGGCAATATGTATGCCGTTTGGGAATATCAAAATGACAGGCTTGTAATTCAATCTGTGGGTGTGGACCTTACAACGTCTCTATACATCCCTGTGGTTTTCGCTAAGCCTGTTTCTTAGGCTTTTCACAACTTACTTTGAAATCAATAACCGCCATGAGCGGTTTTTTATTGCCTGGAGAAAACTATGGTTTGGCAAAGGGCTGGGACAGTCTCTGTTCAGAATGGCAGCACGACAGTTACGGGCACAGGCGTAGATTTCGCTGCGTCCTCCAGGGTTGGAGATTCGTTCGTCGGCCCGGATGGCGCAACCTATGAAGTCGCCAACGTCGCGAGCGCAACGGTTATCTCGATTCTGCCCGCCTACAGAGGCGCAACAGTCAGCGGTGCCTCCTACGCCATCATGCCGGTGCAGGGCTACGACAAGATGCTGTCGGACGCCTTCAATAATCTGAACAACCAGTTCGGCCCGAAACTGGCAGCCCTTGGCACGACTGGTAACTACGATATTTTGCCGGCGGATAAGGGGGGGACAGGGCGCACAGCTCTTGGCAACGCAGTGACGGCAGACCTCGTTACCAGCAAAACTGATACGACGGCGGGAAGGGTTATGACTGTCGGGTATGGTGGCCTCGGGGCCGTTTCAAATGGATATGAACCTGATTTGAACCTGATTGCATCCGCGCGGATGTTTTTTTGGGGGGCAGGACCAACAGCAAATATTCCCAGTGGCGCGGACTATGGCGAGGGCATCTCCTTTATGGGGGGCGACCCCTCAACTATGGCGATGATGCTTATCAGTCACGACTCAGACCGCACATGGATCCGAAGAAAGCGTGCCAATACCTGGCAACCGTGGGTCCAGGTTTACACAACAGCCAATACTACCCGTGCCGCCGATGGCACCCTTAAGGCGGTCTGATCATGGCTAGAGCAGCAATCAACATCCTTGGCGCAACGGGCGCGACCTATGATTTCGTGACCCAGGGCGATACAGCTGTGACATCGGCGAGATTGTCGAAGGGTGTTTATCAGATTGTCGGCTGCCTCGGCATGGTTCCCTTCCCTCCGGTAGACGACGGCTGGGGCTACACGGTCAACCAGATAGACTCACGAGCAGACGTTGAAATCGAGTTTGCCGACGGGCTGCTAACTGTGACAGTGACCAAGGACGGCGCCCCTTACGATCTGAAACACATGATAACCCTGCACATCCTTGTCCCAGATGCGGCGCCGTCACCACCGCCACCAATTCAGGCTTCTACCGATATCGTCGAGCAAGCCCCGGCGGAAGAAGCTGAGACCTAAAGCCTGCCTGAACACCACGCCCGCCATGAGCGGGTTTTTTATTGCCTGGAGAAAAGTATGACCACTTCCGAAAAAGACCGGGACATCCTGGCGCGCACGCTGTGGGGCGAGGCCCGCGGCGAAGGCCCGGACGGCCAAGTCGCCGTCGCCTGGACCATCCGCAACCGCGTGTTCGACGGCAAGGACAAGTCTTGGTGGGGTGAGGGGTACGCGGGCGTGTGCCTGAAGCCATGGCAGTTCAGCTGTTGGAACCAGAACGACCCGAACTATGCCTACCTCAGCGGCGCCAAACCGATCCCTGCTGCGCAGTTCGCCCAGGCCCAGCGCGCTGCTGACCAAGTTATAGCTGGCTCGGTACCGGATCCAACTGGCGGCGCTACGCACTACTACGCAACCACGATGCCCAAGGCACCTGCCTGGGTGGCGAAGGCCAAGCAGACGCTGCGCCTCGGGCACCACGTCTTCTTCAAGGATGTGCCGTGATGACGCCCGTGCAGAACTTGGCCGGGCTGGCGCTGCTGATCCTGGTGCTGATGGCCAGCGCCGCCGGCGTCACCTGGCAGGTCCAGGACTGGCGAATGGGCAAGAAACTCGCCGAGCAGGCCGGCTTGCACAAGGATGACCTGGCAGCGATCAGCAGTGCCGCCGCCGCCCAGGCCAGAACCCAGCAGGACAAACGCCTGGCCACTGAGCAGCAACTTGCCGCGCAGGACCAACAACACACGAAGGAGTTATCCGATGCCCGACGTAACCAGGCTGTTCTGCGCGATCGCCTTGCCACTGCTGATGTCCGGCTGTCAGTCCTCCTCGAGGATCCAGCCAGTGGCTGCGACGTGCCTTCCGCCCCCGGCGCCTTCAGCGTGGTTCATGCAACCCGTCGAGCCCAACTTGACCCAGCGCATGCTCAAAGAATTATCGCCATAACCGATGAAGGTGATAATGGGTTGATAGCATTACGAGCATGCCAAGATTACGTCCGAGCTATAAACCAATCTCATTGAAATTCAATAGTTCGCATGTCAGATAAGCCGTGTTATTCGGATTCATTCAGCAGCGGGTTAGTGAAAAAAACGCACCCTATCAACGTTGCAAATAAAGCTAAAGTTTCTTCCAGCTCCGGGTCTTCAAATAGTATCGAGCGCGAATCTAAGGGCGCATAGAGCACCATATAACCTACCATCGGGAAGGAAGATAGGAACACCAGCATAACTTTCTATCGCATACCGTTTAACCACTGCACGACTGGAGTATCTGCCGTCTTCGCTGATTTTAGGCATAAATAGTGCCTTAGGGTCTCTCCTGAGCTCGCTGCAGAGCGTGATTTCCAGCTCTAGCGTGTCACCAGCCTCTATCCCCATATGCAACGGGTCGTGAGCTGAGCAGACCACCCAGTCTGTTTCGGTGAACTTCGCGATCCCAGCAAATCGCATTCCCGTAAGACGTGTTACGAGTTTTAAAATGCTGGAGATCGCCTCAATTTCAGCTAAAGCTGATCGTTCATCTAAACTCAGCATAGAGTGCAAGGTGACTTCAGGGCTAACCATATTCCACCTATGCTGTGTTTAGCTGGGCGTGCCGTATTGGCTTATGAGAGATTGGGCAACAAAGCTAGAGTTGGCTGACCCATTTCCTATGTTCTGAATCGAAGAACTAAATCGTTTAGGTTGACGGCCAGACGAGAAAGTTCGTTGCTGGCTGTAAGCGTTTGCCGAGTGCCTTCACTGCTCTGCACTGCAAGGTCGCGGATGCTTATCAGGCTGCGATCGACATCCCGCGCCACGTGAGCCTGTTCCTCAGAAGCGGTTGCAATCTGGATATTCCTATCGTTAATTTCGAGCACGGAATCAATGATTTGGCGCAGCGACTGGCCCGCCTGTTCCGCAGTGTCTCGCGTGCTATAAACCTCGGATGTGCTTTTTTTCATTGATTCGACCGCGGCAGATGAGCCTGCTTGAATCGTGGATATCATCTGTTCAATTTCTTGCGTCGATGTTTGCGTTCGGTGCGCCAGCGCTCGAACTTCATCTGCGACTACTGCGAAACCGCGACCCTGTTCTCCTGCACGAGCCGCTTCAATTGCGGCGTTCAAAGCAAGCAAGTTGGTTTGCTCAGCAATCGCCCTAATCACACTCAGAACTTTGCTAATGTCTTGCGCTTGGCCTGCAAGTTCTCTTACCTGATCTGATGACACTTCAACCAAACCCGTCAAGCCACGCATCGCCGTCAAAGTTTCAGTGACTTTTTGATTGCCGAGATCTGCAGCCATGCTCGACTGCATCGCTGCTTCAGACGTGGAGTTGGCGTTTCGTGCAACCTCTTCAACCGCCGCACTCATTTCAGTTACTGCGGTAGCAGCTTGCTCTATCTCACTGTTCTGCTGCTGAAGTGTGCGATCAGCGCTTTCAGTGATCGACGTCATTTCGACGGCAGCAGTGCTCAGTTGGGATGAAGCTCCCGAGATTTCTAGAATTGTGTGTCGCAAATTTTTCTGCATCAGATTCAATGCATGCATCAAGCGCGAAGCTTCATCTGAACCTGTTACTTCAAGATCATGAGTAAGGTCTCCAGCAGCGATATTCTCCGCCAATTTTAGTGATGAGCTGATTGGAATAGTGATGCTATTAGTGAACAAAATCGCCAGGGCTATAGTTAAGATAAATGCCACGATTAGCACCGCTATCAAAACTTTGACGCTATGGTTATATACGTCGGTCGCGTCGACCCCAGATACCTCGGCTTGGCGTGTATTTTGGTCTCGCAGAAGCGTCAGCTGCTCTTGATAGGTGTTGGCTCTATTTGCCTGCTCTGTGTTGGCAAAAATGACAGCCTGATCATGATCGGATGAATCTAAAGCGATTACTTTTTTGAGACCTTCGATGTACGCATGCATAGCCTGGTTAGCCTTCGCGAACTGGATTTCGTCCTGCTCACCAGACATTAAATGTGCACGATAAAAATCAGTTTTTACCTGAAGTGTCTGCATAGATTCTTCGACCTTTGACAGTGAGAAATCATGCACATCTCTCGTGGTACTTGAGAGCATGCGGATACTTTCAAGGCGGGCGTGAAGGAGGGCGATCTGGATGTCGTCAATTACTTGGATACTTGGGAGGGAGTTTTGCTCAATGTCCTGCTCTGTAGCACGCAGCCGATCAATTTGAAGATAAGAGAAGCCTGCCAAGCTGATTAGCAGGAATGTGATTAGGCCAAAACAGACGAAGGCTCTTCGCGCGATACTTAAGGATCTCAATTTCATATAGGCATCCGAAGGCCGGATTTGGTGGCGTGGCATTTCCACGTCATTTTGCTGATCACGAACAAAGGCAGCCTTTTCATGCGGCACAGTGAATTCCATTTACAGCTTGCAGGCTTAAGGCTGAAACGAGGAACGCAAAAGAATGCATTGGAATGATAGAGGCGCTAAATAATTGCGCGCTAAGTAAATGCGTGTGCGCTCTGTCTGCTGAATTTGGCCCGTTTTGGTAGCGCGACGTCCGGGACGTGCCATGCTATGTGCCAGCGATTACAGGCAGAGCGCACAGCAGAACTCTCCGATATCATTGGATATGGACAGGGCACAATGGATAAGCGGCTTGCAGGCATTTCATTCCTGCTCACCCTCGGCTGGGTCTCAGCCGTCGTGTTCGTCATGTGGTTTTTCAGTTGATGGATACGGCTCGATAAGCTCCGAGCACAGAACGCACTCTGCAAGAAAGTCCGGGTCTGCATCCGCACCGGCATGTTCAATCCGGACGATCTACACCACCAAGCTGGACCAGCTCTGGTCAGTGGCCTGCAAGTAGCGATCACTCTGGTGCCATGAGAACTGCGAGCGTCAATTTGATGAACTCTTCGTTGTCGTCGATGGTGTGCAGCGCTCCCCGGATATTTTCTGCGACCTCGGCAGAGCCACGCTGCTCAACCCAGTTCGATAGCTCCATGATAGAGGCTTCAAGGGCTAATTGGTTTTCGTATAGCTTCGAGAGCAGGGAGGGGAGTAGATCTGAGTTTGGCATCGGCGTTCCTCTGTTGGAGTCAACAGCGTAGCAGCAGGTGTTTAGTAACCAGCACCAAAGTTATGATTGTTCGCTCTCGGCCAGAACCGGTCGCACACTATTTAATAAAACCTGGGCGATTCAGGTTCCCCCTGCATTTTGAATGCAAGCGCTCGGGGTTGGTTACTGCAATTGAATTACTGCAAGATTAGAGGGGCATCTGGCTAGCAACGTTGATTCCGCCTTGACTTTAGAGTAACGAAGTCCGAGGTAAAGGCGGCAAAAATTGGGCATGTCACTTTCTTAGACCGCCATGCTTTAGGCGAGAATGGCCCCAAAGCGAAAATGGCGTTAGCATTCCGCCTCACTCGGCTTAAACAGCCTGTTTTTCAGATCAGGGTCGCATCGTGGAAAAGCTAAAACGCCTCCAAAGTGGAATCGAAGGGCTAGACGCTCTGCTCAAGGGAGGGCTGGTCAAGGGCGCTTCATACATAATCCAAGGGCGGCCAGGGTCTGGCAAAACGATCCTAGCCAATCAACTTGGCTTCCATCATGCGAATAATGGAGGCCGGGTTCTGGTCGCCACACTGCTGGCCGAGTCACACGACCGTCTTTTTCAGTTTCTTTCTACTCTGAGCTTTTTCGACTCTTCCAAAGTGGGCGCCGAAATTCAGTTTGTCAGCGCATTTGACACCCTAGAAAACGAAGGACTGGACGAGGTTGTGAAACTGCTTCGGCGCGAGATAAGTCGCCAAAAAGCCACAGTGATGGTGGTAGATGGCCTGCTCAATGCTCGCTCAAAAGCCGACTCGCACATCGACACCAAGAAATTCATTTCTGAGTTGCAAGGGCACGCCGCTTTCGCGGGTTGCACTGTGCTATTTCTAACCAGCTCCCGTCTCGACGACGGCAGCCCTGAGCACACCATGGTTGATGGCGTAATTGAAATGGGCGAAGAGCTATTTGGCACTCGCTCGGTACGTCGTATTCAACTGCGTAAAACTCGCGGCAGTGGAGCAATGACAGGCCTCCATGAGTGTGAGATTACCGACGAAGGATTGGTGGTTTACCCTCGACTCGAAAGTCTTTACAGCCACCCGTCCGCCCCTGACAGCGCAGACATGACGCGTATTCTTAGTGGCATTGGTTCGCTGGACGGCATATTGGGTGGAGGCCTTTACAGTTCCAGTGTGTCTCTGGTCATGGGCCCCTCCGGCATTGGTAAAACGACTCTGGGTCTCAAATTCCTTGCAGAGTCGACCGTCGATGCTCCAGGTCTGCATTTTGGCTTTTACGAAAGCCCACAACGGTTGCGACTCAAAGGCCAATCACTGGGTATCGATATCAAGGGTATGGAGGACAGCGGCGCCTTGAGCATTGCCTGGCAGCCCACCACTGAAGGCCTGCTGGATGGGCTGGGCGCACGACTGCTGAGTATCGTTGAAGAAAAGAGTATCAAGCGCCTGTTCATAGATAGCCTTAGCGGTATGACGCGAGTCTCCACAAATCCGGCACGAATTACTGACTTCTTCAGTGCGCTGATGAATGAGCTGCGATCGAGGGGCGTAACCGTGTTTGCATCCTGGGAAATGCGTGATCTATTTGGCTCCGAGGTAAGCGCGCCAAACTCTGACCTGTCCAGCATCGTCGACAACCTGATGCTTATGCGTTTCTCTGAGAATCACTCTGAACTAAGCAGGACGCTTTCCATTCTTAAAGTACGAGACAGTTCTTATGACCCCTCGCGCTTTGAGGTAGTCATCCATGATAAAGATGTTTTCCTGACAAAGGCTTCAAGACATGAACCGTCAGTCCCCACTGAGACACCTCCAGGTTCGATTTCTTAAGCTTTTGCGTGGGTTGAACTGAAATGACCACCATCTTGGTCGTCGACGACGAGTATTTGATCGCTGACATTCTCAGTTTCGCGCTGGAGGATGAGGGGTTCATGGTGGTAACCGCCAGCAACGGCCGAAAAGGGCTGGACGTGCTCGAAAGAGAACGGCCTGCATTGATCATTACAGATTTCATGATGCCAGTCATGGACGGCCTAGAGTTCGCTACAGCTGTTCGAGCACTTCCTTCCGCTAAGGACTTGCCTATCATATTGATGAGCGGTGCTCAGGCACACATCGGTATGCAGAGATCGGATCTGTTTGATGCAGTATTGGCAAAGCCATTCGATATCGATTTGATCATCGCCGAGGTTAGAAAGCTCTTAGGTTCCGAGTAGCTCTCAGCCGCTCAAGACAATTTGAATCACCCTGGTTTTCGTAGACATTCTTGGTGTCCGTTTTTGGACGACAGAATTCATCAACAACCGCTTAGGGTCGATTTCAGCCGGTCCCGACAGGCAGCTATTGGCCGTTTTCTGTCCGTCGCGAGAGGCAGGAAACGGCCAGGAGCGGACCGTCGGTTTGAGCCATTCTCAAGGCATGGCAACCAGCGTTCACGGTGAAGGTCAGATTGCATTAGCGTAGGCTCCAGCCTGCCTTTCACAAAACCTCAATCTAAGTTAGCGTGCACTTTTGCATGATTGGAAACGCTTAATGAAGACAGTGATTGAACGGCTGGAAAAATGGTTAGAGGCCCATCTTCCTGAAGTACGTCG
This sequence comes from Pseudomonas sivasensis, assembly GCF_052938085.1. NCBI lineage: Bacteria > Pseudomonadati > Pseudomonadota > Gammaproteobacteria > Pseudomonadales > Pseudomonadaceae > Pseudomonas > Pseudomonas sivasensis. Next base: position 3,404,775 of record NZ_CP176442.1, on the reverse strand, counting down.
GGATCTGGCCCCGGGCTGTTCGGATGCTGCAATCGAAGAGTTCGAAAGCCTTGTTGGCCGACCTTTTCCAGAAAACTTGAAGCAGCTCTACAGGTTGCACGACGGGCAACACGGTGCTGCGAATTCAGGGCCCTTTTATGGACTTAGTTTTCTGTCGCTGGCAGCGGCCAAGGCACATTGGGAGTCTTGGAAAGATATCATCGATGAGTGGTCGCCCGAAGAAATGACCGAGGCGAGTGCATTCTGCACTTCGGGAAACTCCGGCGCTATCCAGGCTCTATACGCCAACAGATACTGGATACCCTTCGCCTTCGACTACGGTGGCAATCATCTCGGGGTTGATTTGGATCCAGGGGAGCGCGGAACCTTGGGACAAGTCATTAATTTTGGCAGTGACGAAGAAGATAAATACGTTGTGGGCAGGTCCGTTGATGAGTTTATGGAGTGGCTGGTCGATCAACTCGAAAGTGGTAACTTCGCAATCAGGGAGGAGGATGACGGTTGGCGAAGCTTGAACACCAAGGAGCCTGAAATGCTCCATTTTTTGGACGCGGTTCCCATTCTGTTTGGGGCACAATCTGTCAGGTGAACCGGCAAGATCGCCAATTGGGTTTACGCAAGTAGAGAGCTAAAGGGGGCAAATGTATTTTCCAGAAATCCCCCCTTTTTTGTCTCTATCCTCTTTCTTCTCGGAGCCATAGACGTTCTGGACGAATGACTGCTTTTGGCTGATTGCTGCCCGTCACAAACGGCCAGAAGCGGACATTCAAAGCGAAATCAATTCATTAGTGAGTGCGACTCAGCAGAGTCCTTTACAAAATGTACGTTCGAGAGAGTGGTCGCAGAAGAATGAGCGTCGCAGTGGCCCCCATTCCTCTGTTAAGCAAGTCCGCCTGAATGAACTGGTCTCAGATAAAGATAGTACCGCGTAAGTACAGCGCGCCGTGGCCGCTGATAATGACTCGGTCGCTGTCCAGGACTTCACAGTGCAGTTGACCCTTGCGCGCCCCACCTTGTTCTGCACTCAGGCTGCGCTTGCCTAAGCGCTTGGCCCAATAGGGCGCCAGAGAGGTGTGGGCTGAGCCGGTAACCGGGTCTTCATTCACGCCCACTCTAGGGCCGAACCAGCGAGAAACAAAGTCGAAGTGACGGCTCGGAGCGGTAACCGCGACACCGCGCACGTTGAACGCGGCCAGCGCAGTAAAGTTGGGATTGAGGCCGGCGATGATGGCATCATCCTCGACCACTACCACGTAATCATCTGTGCGATAAAGCGCATCGATCCGTTCCAGGCCCAAGGCTTGCAAAAGGCCTGGCGGGACAGCTACGAGTTCAGGCTGCTTGGCCGGGAAGTCCATGGCCAGGCGTCCGCATTCACGGCGTACCCGCAATTCACCACTGCGAGTGGAAAAGCGCAGTATGTCGCTGTTTTCACCAAGCTGTTCGAACAGCACCCAGGCAGCTGCCAAGGTGGCATGGCCACACAGGTCGACTTCCACCGTGGGAGTAAACCACCGCAACTCGAACACCTCACCGTTACGCACAACATAGGCGGTCTCGGACAGGTTGTTCTCTGCGGCGATTTGTTGCAGCGTCGCATCAGGCAACCAAGCCTGCAGCGGACAAACCGCCGCTGGGTTGCCACCGAAAGACTCAGAAGAAAAAGCGTCTACCTGGAAAATATCGAGTTGCATGTTGATCATTCCTGCCCGCTTGCGTTTTCTGTAGCCCGGATCTGCTCCAGGTAGTTGTAGATTGTGTATCGGGTTACTCCGAGCGCGGCAGCGGCTTTTTCAATCCCACCTTTGACGATGAATATCCCGCGATCCTGCATTTGCCGTACAGCCTCAACCTTTTGAGGTTTTTTCATCCCTGCCACACCGCCGGGACAAGCGACCTGAATGATTTCCGCCATCAACTGCTCCATATCTCTCGGCTCATCGGCGCGCGATTCAGGCGCGCCTTCCAGACCTAGAATTCCAGCGAGAACAGCGTGGGCGGCGGCAACACCGCTCAAGTCTGCATTGATACACAGACTGGCGAAAGGTTGCCCGCTGCTGTCGCGATATACCACGGTGGAACTACGGAGCAGACGGCCGTCAGGCGCGAGTGTCGAATAGTTCTCCACCATTATGGGATCAGAGCTTGAGTGATCTTCCATGGCGCGCCTGACGGCGATGAACCCTAAGTCCTGGCGTGGGCCGCCCAACACTGAACCGTCCACCTTTCTGCCAGTGACATGACCATTGGCGATGGCAAGGATGGACCGCTCCGGGTTGGCTAGGTCATGTAACACGATCTCCGTGTGAGGGCCTACCGCATTACTGAGCATTTTGAGGGTGCTATGAAGCACATTAAGAATCAGCTTCCGCTCGGTTGGTGATACTTCAGAAGCCGTCATTGGTGCCTGCAAGTGATTTATCGAAGGCCGAGAAAATATCAACAATAAGTTTAATTATCAATTTTTTGTTGAATTAATAGAATTTACGAATCGTCCCGCTCGTTTTCCTGACAGGCAGCTTTGGGTCGACTGCGGCCCTTCGTAAGGGTCAGCAATCGGCCAAAAGCGGTCAGTCGTCCCTACGAAATTTTGGACGATTCAGCGTGCTACCTGAGGGCAGTAGCTTGTTAAAGGAGTTGGGTAACATCTTCATCGGTGTCACGACTATGCACAGCTGTTATGAAAGTGATACACGAGCCTGTGCAAGATTATTAGCCGGAAGGCGAGCCCGCGCTGATGCCCGTCAGCACCAGAAAATAAGGAGATTGATCATGTGGCTCAAACATGTGGCATTTGCGCTGTTGATTTGCCCCCTCGTCACCGCATGTTTCAGCGAGCCTTTTCAGCCCCCTACGGCTGATGCTGACTTATGGGAGAAGCCGGGAGCGAGCAGGAATGATGTCTTGGCGTCCATGCTAGCTTGCGGTGAGAAAAATGGCTCCGGCATCGATCCTAATGCCAGCTTCCAAGAGATGGCCCAGCGATTTGTATGTATGAAGCGTGCGGGCTATACCCGGCGTGACGGTTTCGACATCTGTGCATTGCACCCGAAGGAGCCGTTGAAGGCCTGTGAGTCGGCGCAATGAAGCCATAAAGGCGTCGCACGGTATTGAGGGAGTCGGCATTGAACTCTTTAGGGTGAATTGGCCCAAGTATTTATAGGTACATGCGACTGACTGCTTCCGACCCAAAGCTGCCCCTCATGGAAGGCAGGAATCGGCCAAAAGCGGTCATCAGGTGTCTACAGAAACAGGGGCTATTCAATCAGCCATCCAGACCGTTGGAAAAATCCTCCTAATGCTCACATATCAAGAGCGGACTGGTACTTCGCTATTGCAGAAAAAACCTTTAAACGAGCTCGGTGCAATAGCACTCTTACGTTAGTCAGCGATATCCCAAGAAGCGTAGAAATTTCGTTTAGATCCAACCCAGAGCGCTCCCTCAATATCAATACGCTTCTCTGCAATTCCGGTAGAGTCTCGAGAGCAATGTTGATGCGAGCATATAGCTCGGATTCGCTCAGAAGTGCTTCAGGGCTATCTTCATGCGATATCACGGAAGGAGTGTAGGAATAATCACCTACGACTAAAACGCCTCCTCCCTCAATCCACGAGGTACATGGAATACAATTCGACTCACTTCGCCGAGCTTTATATCGGCACTTCGCCGTATTGGACGTGACGGCCATCATCCAGGTTCTTAAGCTAGATCGTCTCTGAAATTTGCCTATGCCTTTCACAATCGCAAGCCATGCCTCTTGCACTACGTCATCTGCATGGTGCCGCCCCACGATTCCATAAGCTATGGCCTTCATGGCTCCCTGATGCGTGCACACCAAATCACGATATGCGTCTTGTTCTCCGCGCAATAGGCGGTCCAAAAAATGAGCGTCATCCTTGGCGTTCATGGCAGTACCTAACTGTGGTCGTATCATGATCGTAGCTGTCCTTGGCAGAGATGACGGTTCGGATCATGAAATGCCTAACCACTCATCGCACTGCATCGCTTGATAATCTCGGATACTCATCGCACTCGAGCCCTCAAGAGCACATACGGATCAACCCATTCACTAGATGCACAGCGAAGATAATTAAATGTGGAAGGAGTGAAGCGCCGCTACTTTTCAAGACGCATGCGGCTGGCAGCTGCTGGCCGATTTCTGCCTGTCGCGACCGGTTGAAACCGATATCGTCGCGACGATTCAGCCACAAAATTTTCAGCCTTTACGCAATGCGCCTCCTCTTTTGCGGTCTGTAACCCTGACTCCGCAAAAGGAAAGGCTTCATGTCGATACGCCCTCTGCTCTGCCTGCTTGTATTGCCGTTGTTCGCAGGCTGCCAGTTTTTGCCCCATACCAACTACTTTACCGCGCCCGAAAACGAGCCTAACCCTGCCTGGGTACGTATCGTCGACTACACGCAGCACGCCGAAATTTACCAATACGAAAACGGCAAACGTTCGGGCGGCGCCGTTCGCACCGGCCCCCTGCCGTTCACCCACACACAGGACGTGGGCATGCCAAAGGCAGGGCAAGACCTTACATGGGACTATTACGAAACGCAGATCCGACCCGGTATCGAAACGCAAGTGGATCTATTCTGGGAGGGGACACGCACTCGTTCCTGCTATGTCTCGACGAAGTTCACGCCCCAAGCCGGACGCTATTACCAGTTCAGGCTGACATCCGGCTCATCAGGCAACTGTAGCTTGTACGCATCACTGATCGAGCGCGACAAGGAAGGAAGCGGTTGGCATCTCACGCCAAACCCGCAGGTGACCTATAACGGCGATGGACCGACGGCCAAAACCCATTACGAGAACAGCCGCTTTGAGAACCCCAATTATCGTCCACCCGCGGATCTCTATCCGGGGATAGACGTTTACTAAACAGGTAAACGACTACAAGGAATCGTTGATTGGCTAGCGCAAAATACTTCCGAATGATCGGTGAGCGAGCCTCAGAGGATCTGTTTGCATGGTCGGCATTTGTCGTGCAAACAGAATTCCTATGGCAAGACACGGCGTCAGTCCAGGACGCCGTCGCTTGGCAGCGTGTTTGGTTCGAGCTGGAAATACTCAACGGGCTTGCATTGGCGCAATGGGAGGATGAGGGAAAACCTGATAACTGGTCGTGCCGCTGGAACACCGACTATCGACAAGAAGCGGCGGTCCTGGCGAATGAGTTGTTGGAGCTGCTGTGCGATGCAGTCTGTTCAAAACATGCCGAATAGAAACTCGGCTGCTCAATGAACCTTTGTCTTTGGGGACTTGTCATTACGAAAATGGGCATGACCCGGTATATCCGGCTAGACCTGTCGCAAGGTGAGTATATGGAAGACATAGATGATTTTAGATTTAGATGCCACGAGCTACTAGTTGAGCTTGATGCCGCCAACACCAAAATGATGATGGTGGTCTCGAAGAGAGTTTCAGGGCCTGATTGGGATGAGGAAGTCAAAAAGCATCATGAAGCATACAAGGCCTGGAACTCTTTTCTTAATCCCGTTACCGTCCCTCCAGACGATCAGCATTAGTTCTTATTAAGTGGCCAGAAGGTTCCCGAACAATGGGGCTGGGCACGACCAAGTGTTGTAAATGCTTCTATCGTATCGGGCCGGAATCAGTCTGGGGTATCGCCATTGCCAGCTTTGCGTCGAAAGCGGCTTTTAGTAAATGGCGGCTAATGGCCGGACGCCGTCATTGAACGGGCGTCGAGTGAAATACTTTAGCTGAGTGAATTATTGAAGGTTCGAATCTATCATTCACCGCCAAATTTAAGAAGCGCAAGTCACTAATTTTAATGGATAAAGTCTGTGATTTTTGGTTTTTGGTGTCCAAAAAATGGGTCCATGGGACCACCATGGGACCACCATGGGACTAGCGCGTCTTTTTGGTGCGATTTTTTCTAGCAACATGGGGGCACTCGTTTCTTTATGAACTTAGTGTTAGACCCACTACTCACTACAGGTGAGCGCAGATTCATATGCGTGTTTTTCCAGCCGTTTGAGACCGAGGGTAAGAAGCCATGTCTGTTGCCAGGACCAGTGTTCATCCCGCGAATGGCGTGTCGGCTCATTTACTCGACGGGATTGCGTACGCACCTACCTCACTTGAAGCACGGAGGCGTGAGATTCGCACGCATGACCTGATTTTAAGACTTCAACTAGATCAGACTATTTCCAATCTCGATGCAGACAATCTACGAATCTTGTTCAAAGTGGCGCTTGAGAAGCGACTTTTTGAAATTTTGAGCGAGTAAATAATTTAGGTTTTGCCTAGGTCGAGATAACGCGTGCTGTGTTCGAAGCTCTCCCTCACCGCCAATTTAAAACACGCAAATCCATGATTTTAATAGAGAAAATCTTGTATTTTTGGTTTTTCCATCTAAGAAATAGCCCCATTGGGCCACCATGGGACTGTCGCGCCATTTTGGTGCGAACTTGTGTCGATAGGCGAGCGTACTTGAGCCACGTTTGTACGTTGTAGCAATGAGTCGCCGAATGGCCCCTTTTTGCGATCGATAACGGGTTTCCGTCTCTGCAGTGGTGGCCTAAAATTCTTTAGTCATCTGAGAATTTTGTGGGGTTCATGTATGGACAAAATTGGGATGCGGCTCAAAGAAGAACGCACTCGGTTGAAGTACACACAGCAGAGGTTCGCAGCGATTGGCGGCGTGCTGTCGAATGCACAGTCTAAGTACGAGCGGGGGGAGCGAAGCCCGAGCGCCTTGTATTTGGCCCGGCTAGCTCAAATCGGAGTCGACGTGTTGTACGTTCTGACCGGTCAACGGTTACGTCGACCTGAGGAAAGTGATTTTGCAGTGGCACTAAACAGATTGCCGCTGCATGAGCGCAGGATAATTACGGAACTAGTGGACTGTATCGTCAGGCGCGTTTGACAAGACGTAGGTAGTATCTGACTAGCGTTTAAAAACTCTGAAGCTTTTCAAATATAGCTTGCAGCTCATCCCATGGCCTGCGTTGCTGTCCCTGGTATCAGCAGTTGGACGCGTGTAAAAACGGCTCGCTTCTTTCATGCTCAAGTTGTTGGGAGCGGCAACTCCTACAGGAAACGACACCTCCGGAAATTTGCCATCTGCTGTTCCAATTGATCAAGTCGCCTTGCGCGGCCATGAAAATCTCTACAAATGCGTTATTTTTGTAAAAGATACTGAGGTCTGGCATTTGTTCCGCAAAATTTTGGCTGATAGCCCGCGTCACAACTGTTTCTAATACGCCGCTTATGTTCAAAAGGCCCCCACACCAAGGCTTGATTGGGGGGGCTTTTTCGTTGGCTGCGGTAACCATGCTCCCCTATACTGGCGTACCAGTGCCCCGTGTACTGATTAGCGCATAACATCAGGGACTAGGGCATGCAAGCCAACAGCGTACTCGTGACTAACGATCAGCCAGGCTTACCAAACGCCAGGACCCAGAGCGCTTGGTATTTACGGTTGAACGCTCTACATGCTGCTGCAGACCAGACGGATGCTATACGTGACTACCATAACACCGTTGGCTACACGCAGGCCCTGCGGGATGCGGAACTGATTGCGAATGAAACAGAACTGGCCATGACATCTACTCTGGCGGAGGTGTGGATGGCTGTCGCGGATCGCTTGGGAGCCAATACGGTGGCGAAAAACGTATGAGCGGAGTGCTCTCTCTTAACGGCATCAGCCTGCCAGATTTGATTCGCACCAAGTTGGCCAATCACTTGGCACGCCTCGGGCGTGTTGCAGATTTGCGCGCTTTGGAACTGGCTCAGGAACGAGCCGAAGGCTTTGTGGAAGGTGTGCAAGCGTCGCGCACGCTGACCCCGTCCACCGTCGAGGCGCTATTTATTGCGGTAGATGTCGCCGCCGACTTGCGCCGTAAGGAGCTGGCACCGTGATCGGCGAGGCGATCCAATCGGACACGCTAAAGGCTCTAGCAAGCCAGTAGGCTATCCGGGAAGCCGTCGTCGGCCGTGTTGCCGGCCAAATCAGCAAGTGGACATTGTCTATCCGACTGGGCGGCCCAACTGCGAGCTTGGTACCGGTGCGCTCGCGGCGTGAGCCATTGCGCACCTGGGCAAGCCTGACGGCGGTGGGCCGCTTTGCCGAACGGTGGGTATCACTGGGTTCAGTGTAGAGCTGTGACCGGCGAAAGCTTTAGGGCCAACTGCAGTATCCCCACCACGTCTGGCCCATCCTCGTCGATCAACGTTCCATAGTGCTGGCGAATCATGTTCCCGTTGCTATACCCCATTTGTTCAGCGATCCAATCGATTGAGGCAATACCTGTGGCCAGCAACGCACTTGCGTGGGTTTCAGGATTGGAGAAGTCATCGCGAAGGTCCGCTTTTGACCGAATGCTGCGATGTGAGATGTCTCAGGAGTAGTGGGGCTATTTGGTGGTTTGTGTTCAGTCGGCAGGCCGCCGGGGAAGGGTTATGCAGTTTCGGCATGGGCTGAAATTTACCCGTTGGGACCAATCTTGGGACCAACGGGTGCATTTCGGTACTTTATCGTTGATTACTCATGACGACTTGGCCCAGTAAACACTGATCAGCAGTAATCATCAGAATGCGTTTCATACCGCATGGTGATGTTAGCTGTGGAGATCAATTACTTTACCTATCAATGGGTTGCGAGCATGGCAGCAGGCGCCGTCAGGCATGCATCAACAGCGACATCAAGGCGCGAAACCCGGTCGCTGAGCAAAAAAATGGGGATGTGTGTTGGAATTTGGCGCGCATTGTCGCATATGTGTGACGACAGTTGTATGGCAGAGGACGACGGGTATTAAGAACTTTCGGCGCCGGGCTCCTATTAATGCCTTTGCAGGTAACGTTCGAGTTAGGGGGCTCTGGAGTCCATGACGTCAGGAAAATAAAAGGCGTCTCAAGGCCCTGTGGCTTTCCCTTTTTCTGACGCTCTGCGTATTCACCGACGATTTTAAGGGGTGGCATGGCAGGGGCATTCCACAAAACCAAGCGGTCTGCACCCGTTTTAGTGCGCTCCACCACTTCCCCCCCAGGCGACGCCGCGACAGACGTGGGCCGTCTTCGTCTCTTTTTCAATCTCGTCCAAGGGCGGTTCGGGCTTATTCAACGACCGAGCTTGCGCTGGAGATCATCCAACTAAGCCCGGTCACCGCGCCGGGTTTTTTATTCGCGAACTTTGCGAGTTAGAACTGCGGCGGCGCCCGTGGTTTTACCCGGCTTTATTCCAACGGACCTTCGTAATACCCAGCTTGTCGGCAATTTTTAATATTGAGTCCCGAGACAGACCTATCGGTATCCAATATTCAGGGCCCTCACCAGCGTGTCTTGTGGCCATGCGAATCGCATCGCTTTCGCTGAACGCCGTTGCATTCGTATAGAAGTGCTCCGGCTTCCCATCGTGTAGATAATGAATTTTATAGGGTATTAAATTTTCCATTAGAGCCTCTTGGCCGAAGCCATACCCAAAAGGGTCAATCCTGGAAACTGGAATTCAGAGAGGTCTGTCGGGTGGTGATACCGAGAGATAGGGTGATGGCCGAACTGCGGACGCTGCGTTATCTGATCCGGTAAGCGTTGGACTAGTTAGCCTTCCGATCGTTCGGTCTATCAATTTCATGCAGACTTTTGAGGCTTTAGCCGTCACTAAGGTCCTTTCTTTTTCGACCCCACCACATCTTCCGCTCTGAGCAGGGAGTGATGCCTGAGCTGATTCAAAAACGCAAACTGTTATTGCCGTCGCAGCGCAGATACTTTAGATGCCCAAGAGGCGGGACAAACCGGGCAAGCAAGAAAATATAAAGCGCGTTGTCAGGTTTTTACTGAGGATTAATGTCTAGAGTTTTTAGTCTGATTCGCACACGATGGCGCTTAGGTAAGTTCAAGGATGTAGTACATGCGTAATACCTGGTTGCTCCTGTTTTCTTCGTCTATCGCCCTTGCTGGTTGTGGGGGGTTCCCTTCTGTTCCCTATGTCGATCCACCTCAGGCCGACAATACGGCTCGCGTTCGTGTGATCACCAATTCTAATGTGTTTGGCGATAGTGTGACGGGCAGCTGCGCCCCGGATACTCGCCACAAAATGGCTGAAGCTGGCCGCTTCTCAGAGGAAGGGCAGCCGAGCATTAACTACCCCCAGTACCCACTTAAGCCCGCCAGTCTTGGAATGCCGGGAAGGGTTTCACCCAAGCTTCAGCAGTACATCGGATCTGTTCGGATGGCCGAAGGCTTATACACCGAGATTGTGGCTGAGTACCGCGTTAAAACGGATGCACCCTTTCAGATCGCAACATTGGGTGCGTCCGCCGGCAGCTACGGCAGCACTTACGCTGTTTGCCCAGGCCAGGCGAAAGTATTCACTCTAGAGCCCGGGAAAGACTATGAGGCCCTGGTTGGACTCAGCAGCGCACCAAACGCGGATGGGAATGCGGTGCTTATGTGCATGTTTGGCGTAGTCGAGCTTACCTCTATCCCTAACCTGCCGTTTGCATTGCCAAAAAGGCTTGCAGGTACGGAGTCGCCGCAAACGCGTTGCAAGGATTAAGTAGCACGGCTCATATTTTTTACTGAGTTTTCATATCTGAGCCCAGCGCGACTGCTGGGCTTTTTCGTTTTTGGCTAAGAAGACATTTTGTTCAATCATGCCCCGCGGAGACGAGCGCATGGACTGTCTGCTGCGCCTGCTCGACAAGGCAATTGCCGATGCTGTGGACGGTTGCAAAGGCTTCCGGTCTGCCCCAACGCTTGCTCCATGCCCATGCACAGACCCATCAGATGGTAGGGGATTCTCCATGACCAAAAGCAACCCGACTGGGAGTCAATCGAACGTGCCTACCGGGCCGGGATTTGCTCTGTAGAGCGCTTCGCAAGCTCCACTGCAGCGGTGATGGCCGCTCTGGCTTGAGGGCTATTCTTCCAGCAAGTCGAGCCTAATGCCGCGGATGCTTGAGCCAGGATGTCACTAACATTTGATTTGCGGAGTTCGGCGAGCGATTCGATACCCATTTGCTCAAGCCGAGTAATGACGGTTGGTCCTACGCCTTTGAGCGCGAGCAAAGCGGCTCTTTCCTCCGGTGAAAACGGCATCGTAAATTCCTTTTTGGGCGATGAGTCCGCGCAAGTGTGCCTGACGCTACAGGGTGCCTCAACAGGCCGGTGACCTTTGGATGATCATGCCGAACGGACAGACGCCGCTGCTCAAGCGTTCGTTTGTTCACGGTGCCTGGGACTGCTGGCAGGTTCGTTCACTTAGACGGCCGCAGCGTGGCGACATGATCGTGATGCAGGTCGGGCACACGGTTCACCCTCATCATGCCGGGATTTACCTAGGCTCTCACCCAGCGCCACCCGGCGAAATTTCCATACCTTGAATTCGGATTAACTGAAGTGTCTATGCAGGTTGCCAATACCCGGCAAGCTTTGCGTCTGCCGGGCTTAAAGAGCGCTTAAGGCATCAACACTGAGTCCACAACATGGATTACGCCGTTGGACTGCATTACGTCTGCGATGGTGATACCAGCCTTACCGCCTTTGGCATCCACCACCCAAAGCTTGCCGTCATGCAGCTTGATATTCAGCGACTCACCTTGAACTGTTTTCAACACAACGGTGCCGCCGTTCTTTTTGGCTTCGGCCATCAGCTGTGCCGATGTGTGAGTGCCCGGCACGACGTGGTAGGTCAGAATTTTAGTTAGGTCGGCTTTGTGCTCAGGCTTGACCAGAGTATCGACGGTGCCCGCTGGCAGCTTTGCAAAGGCTTCGTTTGTGGGGGCGAACACGGTGAACGGACCTTTGCTATTGAGCGTATCAACCAGGCCGGCAGCTTTGACAGCGGCTACCAGTGTCGTGTGGTCCTTCGAGTTGACCGCGTTCTCAACGATGGTTTTGGTCGGGTACATAGCTGCACCTCCGACCATTACGGGGTCGGCACCAAAGCTGAACGTTGCAGTTACGGAGAGAATCGCGAAGCAGGCTGTTGCAGCAAGTTTTTTGAAAAAAGCGTGCATGATGTATCTCCTTGGCTCTTATGCCCTCCGGGTGAGGGTATTGAATCTACGAGCCAACGATCAAAGTGGATGCACCTCCTCATAAAATAACTTTTTAAGCGCAGTGCCTGCCTGTTCAAACCTGTCGGTTACTTTCACTGGAATGCCACCCACGCTGGATGCCTGGACAGGACGGTATGTTAGGGGTTCGACTCTGTTGTGAGGGATCACGCAATGAAGCGCAAGTTGCCATCCCTATTACTGGCAGACGCTGGAATGATCGTCTGCTCCGGTGTTTGGCTTGGAGCAGCGTTGGGGGAAAAGATAAAGGTCACTCCAATTGCGATATGCCCTAGGTATTTTTGGTACCCAAAGGACATGCTCATACGCCTGTCGAAATAGCTGGCGATTGATGCGTGTCAAATGCTTCTGCGGCACTGGGTACCTTCATAGTTCATAGCGTGAACTGTGCGATCACTTCGTCCGATGACATTACGTCGGCGTATTCATCATTGAGTATTGCCAGGGTCAGTTCATGAACGGTTGTCGCGTCCCAAGACTTTCCATTCGCCCCAACAACGGGCACGGCGGTCGTTGCATCTGACGGTAAGATGATGCTGTATCCGAGCGCTTTCCCTGCACGGACGGTGGCGTCCATACTGTTGTGAATAACAACGCCCGTCAGCACCAACCGTTTTACTTGCATCTGTGTGAGAGTGGCATCCAATTCGGTGCCAATAAAGGCGCAGTTTTCCTGTTTGATGATGACGGCTTCTCCCTGTATCGGGGCGACCTCTTTCTTGATGCCATTCCACGGGCCGTCGACGAAATAGCTGGATGTAGGAGTGCGCTCATCGTGCTTCACATGAATAACTGGCCAGCCGTTTGATCGCCAGTGGCCTAGAAGGCGCTGGATCACTGCCAAGTATTCAGGATTACTTTTTTCATCCCAGTTTGGTCTATCAATCGCATCTTGAACGTCCAGGATAACAAGCGGGATCGAGCCTGGTAGAGCTGTCATTTGAACCTACTCCTTCAAGTGAAAAGCGCGGACTTAGTGTGCTGGACCTGGCCTCCACCAGCAACGCATTACAGGAAAGATGTTCTGAGCGCCCTAGGCTTTACTGCGCGCGCTCAAGAAGCCCCGCGCTCTAGTCATTGTCATGATGCCAATTGGCTCAATTCCGCTTTTGAAACTCGCCGTGATAGCCTTTCTGGATGATTTGGAGGGATCCATGAGAAAAATTACCGTCGCGCTTTTGCTGATTGTTTTTGGATGTGGAATAGCCGGTTCTGGATGGAGCGCATATCAGGGCCGTGACAATGTGGCTAAAGCGTCATCATTAGTCGCCTCGCACCTACTTGCTTTTGACGCTGAGCCGGCATTAGACCTGTCTAGCTTCTTGGCGCGCGGTGAAGATGCCGAGAAGGCGCTAACAGCGGATTTGCTGGAGATGCAATCTGCCGACTGGTCGGGTGCCGAGACGAAAAAAGACGCGGCAATCGAGTTCACATCTCGCGCCATAAGCGTCATACGCACATACACGCGCTTTCGGATGTCCAACTTACAAGTGGGGTTGACTAAGCGACGTCTCTTAGCAGAAGAGGGCGCTTTAGCTCAAGAAACTGACCCGAGTCTCAGAGACCTGGCCTCTCATCGGCTGCAATCCTATAAAGACAAGTATGTGGAACAACTGCGTAATTTCAACCATTTGACGACTGCCATTGGTATGCACTGCGAGATGCTGCTAATTGCCAATGATGGGATTAAGGTGGTGTTCGGTGAGAGCATGGGGCTTGATGTTCCGACTCAGGAGTTCATGAAACAGCTTCTGTAGCCATGCCTTCATACCCGTTGAATCAATACGCTCTGCGGGTTAGAGAAGTGGCAGTAGTGGTACCGTCTATACAGCACCCTTGAGCCTGCCTAATGAATCGTCCAAGTCCACCTCACCACGTCGCCGCACCACCCGCCGCACCACGCACTGAAAATCCCGCCGCCCACCCATCTATTTGGCAGGGTGGTCCGGACTTACCGATCATTGGCAGCACGGGTTCGGCCATTTTGGGCTTTTGCGCTGCGGTGATTATGTTATTGCCTGCCTTCGGGCTGGCGATCTTGCTCGTTATCGGGCTCGGTGCGATGCAGGATGTGCCGTCCAGCGATGAGTCGAGTTTTACAACGTTGTCGCTCATCCTGTTCCTGCTCGGCTCTGTCGTGGTTATGGGATTGGTCTTCGCGTGGATTTTCTCTGAGCCTAGGGTGCAGGCCTTTACGTTCGACGAAAAACAGCAACTGCTTACCCTCACTGTCATCCGTCGCGCACGTAAACCCACCCAAGTGCGCGTGCTGTTTAGCGACATTATTTACATCTGCCCCTACGTAGTCGCTTCGTATGACCGCGATGGTCATTTCAGCGTTGTGTATCGGGGGCCGAAGGACAAGGTGTTCGAATACCAACTTGCTGAGGGTACTTCCCTGGAAGAGATGGAGTTTCATGCTGCCTGGCTGCGAGGAATAATTGGCGAGCGGATGCACGAACTACTGAATCTGGACAAATGAACGACTCATACGGTCCATAAGTGAGAGGCAGTTTCAGTTGCCCAAATCAGGAGTAAATAAGTGTTCTCAGGAAAAAGCGCAGCGTTGTGGGGGCTTCTATCCGCTGCCACTGCAGTCGAGGCAGCTACAGCAACTCACCCGATACGCGAAGAAAAGGTCGCCGTCAGCTTCATCGCTGCACTTGAGATATGCGACGAGCGAAATCCCGAGCGTGGCTTGACCCTAGAAGGACTGGTCAGTGATCCCACCTTCAGCGAAGAGAGAAAGTCCGAGTTCCGGAGGGTCAACGCTGATCCTTCATACAAAGCGGCAGTCTCGGAAATGAAGTCCTTTCTGCTCCAACCTCCACTTGCGGATGTCCTGCGTGATATTTGTGAAAACCTGAGGAAGACGAGTCCGGACGGCTATCGGTAATCAGTGCGTACGCAGTTGGTAGCTAAAAGGCCCGCACACGATGCCTGTATTTTTTCGCCATTCGTCTAATGCTTGGCACTTGCCAGGATCTGCCGCCTCACATCTTTAAGCGCGGATATCCCGAGCGTAAGAACGGAGAGCCAGCATGGACATCAATGAGAACGCCCCCGGCAATCTTTCACAGCAGGCCGTAACACGTGGCACAGACAACGAGACAGGCCACGACCCGAGAAATGATGAGGACAATATCCCTCTGCCGCCGGACGATGATGCACCTCTAGAAGAGGACATGTCCGATGTCGATGCTGCCGATTCGGTCGCCAGCGAACATCCCGACAACTGAGTATGTGTAGAGAAAGGAACCCGGCCATGTGCCGGGTTTTCTGTGTCGCTTCTATCATGCAGCAGGCGCATGGGGCGCATAGAGCGGTTTCTCCAACGTCTCCGGCATCGCCACCCACAACAGCACCAACGCAGCGCCCGCCACGCCCGCCAGGGTTAAGAAGGCCGCATTGTAGCCCGCCTGTTGCACCACGAACCCCGCCAGGCTGTTGCTCAGTGCCGCGCCCAAGCCAAACACGGTGGACAGCGCACCCAGGCTGACATTGAAACGCCCGGTACCCTGGGTCAGGTCTTTGACGATCACCGGGAACAGCGCGCCGAAGATCCCTGCACCGATGCCGTCGAGCATTTGCACGGCCACCAGCCAATAGGGATCGCTGGACACGGTGTAGAGCACGCCACGCAGCGGCAGAATCATGAAACCGAATATCAGCAGCGGCTTGCGTCCCCACACGTCAGCCTTGACCCCTACCAGCCAGGCCATCGGTACCATCACCAATTGCGCGGCGACGATACAGGCCGAGGTCAGCGGGGTGGCCATCTGCAGGTTGATCTGGGACAGCTTCTGGCTGACCAACGGCAGCATGGCGGCGTTGGCCAGGTGGAACAAGGCGCAGCAAATGGCAAACAGCAGCAGCGGACGGTTGGCCAGTAATACCTTCAGGCCCGACGGCTGTTCATGATCGGTGGCGTGGGCAGGGTCGAAGCCGCGGGCCACTTCATGGTCGATGGCCTTGGCTGACACGCAACTGACCGCGACCACACTGGCCACCGCCATAAACGCCATCAGGTAGAACACCACCACCGGTCCGAACAGGTAGGCCAATCCACCGGCGAGCAGCGCGGCCACGGCGTTGCCGGCGTGATTGAAGGTTTCATTGCGCCCGGTGCGGCGGGTAAATGCCCGCGGGCCGGTGATCCCCAGGGAAATAGCGGAAATCGCCGGGGCGAACACGGACGCGGCGACGGCGCTGGCAGCTTGAGTCAACGCCACCAGGCTGAAGGAGCTGACGAAGGGCAGCACCAGGCAGCTGGCGGTCACCAGGATGGCGGCAAGCGCAACCACGGCGCGTTTGCTGCGCGTGCGGTCGATCAGTGCGCCCGCCGGGCCCTGGGTGAGCAGCGCGGCGATGCCCGCCAGGGTCATGACCACGCCGATGCTGGCCGGGTCCCACTTGTGCACGGCCAGCAGGTAGATGGCCAGGTACGGGCCGAGGCCGTCGCGCACATCCGCCAGAAAGAAGTTCAGGCTGTCCAGGGACAAGGCATTTCGCAGGTCGGAGTGATTGGCCACGATGACGGCTTCGCAGAGGGGGCGTTCAACGGCTGAACACTCATTGCGTTAATGACCTGCGCGGTGAGCGTTAAGTTTCCGCAGTTGCCTGGAGTTTCAATACGCCGGCATGTGGCTTATCTTCGGTGCCCCGCCGTAAGACTTATCTGGAGACGCAATGGACATGCCCTCAGCCCAACAGGCAATTGCCAGCAACAAGGACGCCTGGGACCAATCTGCCGGCCTGCATAAAACCACCGACACCTGGAGCGCATTGCTGACCGGTGTTGGTAACGCCGATTTTTCCTGCCTGGACCCAACCATTACAGGGGTTCTGCAGGACCTGGGTGTCGCCGGCAAGGACGTGGTGCAACTGGGCTGCAACAACGGTCGAGAAAGCCTGTCGCTGTTCGCCCTCGGCGCACGCTCGGTGGTGGGGGTAGACCAGTCCGCCGCGTTTCTCCGGCAAGCGCGTGAGCTTGCCGATGTGTCGCCTCATGCTCCTGAATTTATCGAAAGCGATATCCACCAGTTGCCGCAGCGGTTACACGAGCGCTTTGATATCGCCCTGGTCACCATCGGCGTGCTCGGCTGGATGCCGGATGTGGCGTTGTTCATGCGCCATGTCGCCAGCACGCTGAAGCCCGGCGGTTCGCTGGTGATGTACGAAACCCATCCGTTCCTGGAAGTGTTCGACCCCAGGGCGCAGAACCCGCTGCTACCTGCCAGCTCGTACTTTCAGCGTGAACCCTTTGTGCTGCAGGAGTCGATTGTCTATGAAGGTCAGGGTGAGGTAGTCGGACCGACTTCCTATTGGTACGTGCACACGTTGGGCGATGTGGTGAGCGCCGCGATTTGCGCAGACCTGCAGATCAGTCACTTGCAGGAATACGCGCATTCCAATCGTGAAGAACTCTACGATCAGTACGAGCACCAAGCGGCGCAATTGCCGCTGTGCTTTACCTTGACCGCCACTAAAAGGCCTGCCTGATACGGTTTGTCCACGCAAAAAAAAGCCCGCTTAAAGAGGCGGGCCAAGGGATTCACTGGAGTAGGTAGGCTTTACCCTATCGCGCCGAAAGTGAAGGCTGTGTGAAAAGCATGTCGCAGGTTCGGACGGCGTATTGATCAAGCGCGCCGCACGAAGCTGCGCATGGTCTGACCGGGGCCGGTGCTGAAGACGGTGGGCCTGGGCATCCCTTCATCGGCCGCGATAAATACAAATTCGTCGCCATCAAGGCGGTAGCTGGCAGGCAACGGCTTGCCGGCGTCATCGCCCATGGAATCGACCCACGTAATGCTTTTTGGTGTAGTGCTGCTGTCCAGGGAGAATCGGCCGGCCAGCAACAGGTCGCCCTGCACGGTTTTCACTTCGAAGCGGTCGCCAGAAATGGTGGTGATGGCACCGGGAGCAGTGTGAGCGTCTACCGGGTTCAGGACACCGTTGTCCTCAAGTGACGTTTGCTCCCAGGCGCCCTGAAGGGCCTGATGATCCGGATCTAAAGTGGGCGACATAACCATTCCTTGTAGTTGTGCAGGTGCGAACCCTGCCTAAGTAGACAGCTTTTCGCAATTCTTAGTTAACTTTTCGTTACAGAATATGGCTAAATAACTGCCAATGGCCATGTAACCGCTTGTCATCAAGCCGCTCATGTTGCCTGTCTGTGAATTGTGATTTCAGGTGCTGCTATTCATCCTCGGCCGTCGTGGGCACGCAGGAGCAGCCTGTTCTCTACTGACGTGTGACGAAATCCCTTGAAGCTCATCATTGTTGTTCTCTATGTCGCCTCCATTGCGTATGTACACCTGCGTGGCCGGGTGCGACACAAGCTGGGTCGCCAGCTCAGTGACCATTCAACCTTCCTGGCACCCATCAACTGTTTTCTATACCTGTTCTCCAAACTCCCCGGTCGACCGTTTCTCTCGCCCAGCGACTTCCCTGACCTAAGCCCGTTGCAGGAGCATTGGGAAGAGATTCGCCAGGAGGGCCAGAACCTCATGAGGGCAGGGGCGATCAAGCGCTCCGACCAGTACAACGACGTGGGCTTCAACTCGTTTTTCAAGTCGGGCTGGAAGCGTTTCTACCTCAAGTGGTACGGCGACAGCCATCCTTCCGCAATGAAGCTGTGCCCGCGCACCACCGAGCTGGTGCAGAGCATCGGCTCGATCAAGGCCGCGATGTTCGCCGAGCTGCCGCCGGGTTCCAAACTGGTACGCCATCGCGATCCCTACGCCGGCTCTTACCGCTATCACTTGGGCCTGGATACCCCGAATGATCCTGGCTGCTACATCAACGTGGACGGTGAGAGCTACTACTGGCGTGACGGTGAACCGGTGATGTTCGACGAGACCTATATTCACTACGCCGAAAACACCACGCAGCAGAACCGCATCATCCTGTTCTGCGATGTCGAGCGGCCGATGAAATACCGCTGGGCTGCGGCGTTCAATCGCTGGTTCAGCCGCACAGTGATGGCGGCGGCGGGTTCGCCCAACGACGCTGGCGACAAGACCGGCGGACTGAACCGCGCGTTTACGCGGCTGTACAAGATCCGTCTGCGCGGCAAAGAGCTGAAGAAACGCAACCGCACCCGTTACTACCTGGAAAAATGGGCGATTTTCGCGGCCTTGGCGCTGGTCTTCGTGCTCATCTAACGCTCGGCCAGGGCGTCCTCACTGCGGTGGCTGGGCGCCCAGTTTGTCCCACATTTTCTTGCTGATCTTCTGCCGATGGGCATAACCCGCCCACGGATCCTCCTTCAGTCCCTGTAAGCGTTGGTGCAGATTGGCCACCGTCCACTGCTGCGCGCCACGCAACCCCTGCAATTCCTTACGACTGACCGGCACCGACACCGGCAGCCCTGGCCGAGCCCGTACCGAGTAGGCGGCCACGGTGCTCGCGCCCCGTGCATTGCGCAGGTAATCGATAAAGATCTTGCCCACACGGTTTTTCGGCCCGGAGGTGGCGGTAAAGCGTTCCGTCAGTTGCGCGGTCATAAACTGGGCAATGGCTTTGGCGAAGGCTTTTACCGGCTCCCAACCGTCCCGTCGTGCCAGCGGCACTACCAAGTGCAGGCCTTTGCCGCCGCTGGTTTTGACGAACGCATCGAGGCCCAGTTCGTCCAGTACCGACAAGGTGAGTTGTGCCGCTTCCAGCATGCTTTTCCAGGGCAGCGCGGGATCCGGGTCGAGGTCCAGCACAAACAGGTCAGGGGTTTCGATCTTGTCTGAGGTGGCGCCCCAGGTATGAAATTCGACGGTGCCCATTTGCACAGCGCCGACTAGTGCCTGGACGCTGTCGATCTCCATCAGCCGCGCGTGGCCTGGGTCCAGCGCGGCGTCCAATTGCTTGATATGGGGAATCGCCAGGCGTTCCGAGTGCTTCTGAAAGAACTGCTCGCCCTCGATGCCTTCCGGAGCCCTGAGCAAGGACACCGGGCGATGGCGCAGAAAGGGCAGGACCCATTCGCTGATACTTTCGTAGAACTGCGCTAATTGCTGCTTTTGCGTGCCGCTTAGTGGATCGATCACTCGCTCAGGGTGGGTGATCTTCAACACGGTCTTGGCTTGCGGGGCTTTCATGGATTCAGCCACCTGCGGCTGTTCGTGCACGATCTGCGCGGCCGGTTTATCGCTGCGCAGGCCCATAAAAGTGGCGTGGCGCACCACACCGTCACGGGTCCACTGGGCAAACTGTACTTCGCCCACCAGCGTCGGCTCCACCCACTGCACGCCTCGCGCCTGGGCACTGGTCAGGGGTTTGTGCAAAGGCGAGGTTTTGCGCGCCCGCGCTTTGAGCTGCGTGTAGATAGCCTCCAACGACGCTTGATCAAAACCGGTGCCGACGCGACCGGCGTACCTCAACCCGCTGTCGTCATTCACCGCCAGCAGCAATGCGCCAAAACCGCTGCGCGAACCCTGGGGACGGGTATGTCCGACAATCACAAACTCCTGGCGCAAACGGCATTTGAGCTTGATCCAGTCAGTGCTGCGAGCGGACGTGTAGGGGCTGCCCATGCGTTTGCCGATTACGCCTTCCAGGGCCAGGTTGCAGGCGCTCTGTAAAATGTCCTGATGATGGGCGGTGAAGGCTTCAGAAAACCGCAGTAACTTACTTTTGCTTCCAGACAGCGCGGCCTTGAGCATGGCCCGGCGATCTTCTACGGGGGCCTGGCGCTGATCTGCGCCATCCAGAAACGGCGCATCGAACAGGTAATAGACGAGGTCCAGGCTACGGCCGCTGTCAAAGGCATTTTGCAGGGCCTGGAAGTCCGGTAAACCTTCAGGGTTGAGGCTGACCACTTCGCCATCCAGCCAACTGTCCTTGAGCTTGAGCGCGTGCAGGGCTTTGACCTGCCGCGGCAGGCGCTCGGTCCAGTCATGGCCGTTACGGGTAAACAGGCGGACTTCGCCCTCGCGAATCCGCGCCAGCATGCGGTAGCCATCAAACTTGATTTCATACTGCCAGTCCCCGTCGGGCGCGCGGTCTACCAGGGTTGCCAGTTGCGGTGTGAATTGCTCGGGCAGTGCAGCGGCTGCTTTCTTGGCTTTCGGCTGGGTCTTGGTGGGGGCGATGGAGGCATCACTGAGCACGCTTTTAGGCTCAGCCTGCACGATGTCGTAGTCGGCGGCAGGGCGCGCCTGTGGGTCTTGCTCTTTGATCAGCAGCCACTGTTCCTTGTCACCGCTGCCTTTCAAGCGAGTGCGCACCAGCGCCCAATCGCCCGAGAGTTTTTCACCTACCAGCGTGAATTTGAGTTTGCCGGCAGCGTAAGCCTTGTGTGGGTCATCATGGGGTTGCCAGACCCCACGGTCCCAGACAATCACATCACCGGCGCCGTATTGACCGGCCGGGATGCTGCCTTCGAAACTGCCGTAGCCCAGCGGGTGGTCTTCCACGTGAACCGCCAAGCGCTTCTGGCTGGGGTCGAGGCTTGGGCCCTTGGGCACGGCCCAGCTTTTGAGCACGCCATCGAGTTCCAGGCGAAAGTCATAGTGCAGGTTGCGTGCGTCGTGCTTCTGGATCACGAACGACAGTGCCGACGTCTTTCGTTTGCCCGTGGTCGCCTTGCCGGAAGGTTCTGCGGTGATCTCGAAATCGCGCTTGCGATTGTATTCACTCAGCGGCTTTGCCATGGCGTTCTCCCTGTAATGCCAGGTTCAAGAGGCCTTTTTCTTGGCGGTTTTTTTCGCCGCAGGCTTACCCGCCAGGCTGCGCTTGAGCAGTTCGGTCAGGTCGAGCACATCGGCCGACTTGCGCTCTTCGCTGCCTTCCTTGGATTCCACATCTTCAATCTTGCCGGCCTTGGCCTTCTTCGCCACCAGCGCCATGATTTTTTCCTGAAAGCTGTCGCGGTAGGCATCCGGTTGCCAGTCGGCGCTCATGTCCTCCACCAAGCGCTTGGCCATGTCCAGTTCACCTTTGGCCAGGGAGGGTTTGGTTACGTCGCTGCCCAGTTCCAATTCATCCAGGCTGCGCACCTCGGCGGGCCAGCGCAGCATCACCAGCACCAGTGCGGACTCCAGGGGCATCAATGCCGCCAGGTGCTGCTTGGTGTGAAGCACCACATTGGCCAGGGCGACCTTGCGGGTTTTCTTGAGGGTTTCCCGCAGCAGCGCGTAGACCTTGCCGCCGCGTTTGTCCGGCGCCAGGAAGTAGGGCGTGTCGATGTTCTGCAAGGGGATCTGGTCGCTGGCGACAAAGGCGATGATTTCGATGGTCTGAGTGGACTTGGGGTGGGCCGAGCGAATCTCCTCTTCGCTGAGCACCACATAACGTCCCTTCTCAAACGCTACGCCTTTGACGATGTGCTCCTTGGTCACTTCCTTGCCGGTGGTTTTGTTGATGCGCTTGTAGCCCACCGGGTCCATGCTGCGCTTGTCCAACCAGTCGAAATCCACGCCCTGTGCGGACGTGGCGGAAACCAGCGATACAGGGATATGAACCAAACCGAAGCTGATGGCGCCTTTCCAGATGGCCCGTGGCATAAGTGCGATTCCTTGAGAAGAGACTGTGTTCGGGTGACTCGCGGGCGGTTAAAAAAGTTTCCCTGGATGGATGCGCGGACAGATCGTGTTACACCTGATGAGGAAGTATTTAGTTACCAAAGCCGAACCCCAGGCGTAGCGTGGTATCGAAAGCAGGTACTCCTCGTCCCAGAGAGGCTTTGTCATGATCACCCGCGTGCGTCATCTTGCAGTGCTGGCGCTGAGCCTGGCACTTGCAGCCACCGCTCAAGCGCAGAACCTGCCTGGCGGCAACAACACCAACAATGGCCCCATTCACCGGGCCAACCCCAATAGCATGCAGGGCACGCAGCCCAATGCGCCGGCGATTCGCGGTATCCAGACCGTGCCGGCCACGCGCCCGCCGACCCTGGAAAACGGCGGCATCGGCAACCGTTACCCCCAGCGTGAGGCCGCGCCCAGCCGCCCGGCCACCGACACTAAAGCCCCCACGTTTGATGCCAACGGCAATCGCCGGTAAGGACTCGTCTTATGTTTATACGCAAAACCCTGTTAGCCGTTATGTGCGCGACGACCCTGACGACGGTCTACGCCGCCGATTCGCAACAGTTCCCCAGTGAACAAGGCAGCCTCACTGTCACCTCGATCGTCAAAGGCCTGGACCACCCATGGGCCGTGGCGTTTCTGCCGGACCAGCAAGGTTTCCTGGTTACCGAACGCCCTGGCCACCTGCGCGTTGTCAGCCCGGATGGCAAGCTCTCGGCTCCGCTGAGCGGCGTGCCTGAGGTGTGGGCCAAGGGGCAGGGCGGTTTACTCGATGTGGTGCTGTCGCCCGATTTCAAAGAGGACCGCACGGTCTATTTGTCATACGCCGAAGGCGGCGGCAAAGGCGGCACGGCCGGCACTGTGGTGGGACGTGGACGTTTGGCGGCGGACCTCAGCGGCCTGATCGATTTCAAAGTCATCCTGCGCCAGGAGCCGAAGCTCTCCACCGGCAATCACTTTGGCTCGCGCCTGGCCTTCGACCAGGATGGGTACCTGTTCGTGACCCTGGGCGAAAACAACGACCGACCCACTGCCCAGGACCTGGACAAGCTGCAAGGCAAGGTCGTACGGATCTACCCCGACGGCCGCGTGCCGGATGACAATCCCTTCGTCGGTCAGCCGGGCGTACGCCCCGAAATCTGGTCCTACGGCCAACGCAACCCACAGGGACTGGCACTGAACCCCTGGAGCGGCACGATCTGGGAAAACGAGCACGGCCCCCGTGGTGGTGACGAGATCAACATCGTCGAACGTGGCAAAAACTATGGCTGGCCCCTGGCGACGCACGGCATCAACTACTCCCTGACGCCGATTCCGGAGGCCAAAGGCAAGACGGCGGAAGGTACCGTGGCGCCCCATCACGTGTGGGAAAAGTCACCGGGCATCAGCGGCATGGCGTTCTACGACAGTGACCGGTTCAAGGCGTGGCAGCACAACGTGTTCATCGGCGCGCTGGCCAGCCAGGAGCTGATTCGGTTGCAGTTCGAGGGCGACAAGGTCATCCACGAGGAGCGTTTGCTGGGAGGTTTGAAGGCGCGTATTCGCGATGTGCGGCAGGGCCCGGATGGCTTTTTGTATGTGCTGACGGATGAGGATGATGGTGCGTTGTATCGGGTCGGCCTTAATCAGGACTGAGGCGCTCAGCGTAGGGAGGGGGCTTGCCCCCTCTTACATTTGAACCGCACCAGGTTTTACAGGCCGAGATCGGACAACCCCGGATGCTCATCCGGGCGTCGGCCCAGCGGCCAATGGAACAGCCGCTCGCTTTCCATGATCGGCCTGTCGTTGATACAGGCAAAACGGTTGGCCATCAGGCCGTTTTCGTCGAACTCCCAATTCTCATTGCCGTAAGAGCGGAACCAGTCGCCGGAGTCGTCATGCCATTCATAGGCATACCGCACGGCAATGCGGTTGTCGGTGAAGGCCCACAATTCCTTGATCAGCCGATAATCCAGCTCCTTGGCCCATTTGCGCGTGAGAAAGCCTTTGGCTTCTTCGCGGCCATGGACGAATTCGGCGCGGTTACGCCACTGGGTGTCCAGGGTGTAAGCCAGGGACACACGTTGTGGATCGCGGGAGTTCCAACCGTCTTCGGCCAGGCGGACTTTTTCAATCGCTGATTCGCGGGTGAATGGCGGCAGCGGCGGGCGTGTTTCTGGGGTGGATGACATTTCAACGCTCCTGTTTAGACAAAGTGGCTCGGCCAGTGCATTCAAAGCGCTAATAACGTTCGCGCCATGCATTGCGCGTTATCAGCAGCGGTTGTATCGCCCATGACCAGGGCAACGGTAATGGCGCCATCGATCAGGATCAGCAGGTGTGCTGCCTGCCGTTCGGGATCGCAGGTGCCATGGGCTTGGCACAGTTCAAGTGCGTACTCGAAGAGTTTCTGTTTATGCGCTTTGGCCAGCAGGCGCACCGGGCTGTGCGGATCGCCGGTTTCACCGCTGGTGTTGATGAAGGCACAGCCGCGAAAATCCGCCGAGCCGAACCACGTCCTGAGCGCGTCAAACAGCGCGAGCAGGCGTTCGCCGCTGCCGTCGACGCGTTCCACTTCGCCGCGCAGCCAGTGCATCCAGCGTTCATCGCGGCGTTGCAGGGCCGCGATCACCAACTCGTCTTTATTGGCGAAGTAGCGGTAAATACTCTTGCGCGAGACGCCAGCGGTTTTCACCAGAAAGTCCATGCCGGTGGCGGCGATGCCGTGGCGATAGATCAACTTCTCGGTGACGTCGAGGATAATGTCGCGGGTTTCATTGCCAGTAATGTCGTTCATGTCGCACACAGTAGAACGATCGTTCTTCATGGTCAATGGGCTTTTTCCTACGAGGCAACGAGACCTGAGCAACCCCATGGTGTAAGCTCGGGGCCTCTTCGGATTCGACCCATTGCGAGCCCTATGCCGTCGTTCTTCAAACGCTCCCTGTTGCCCAAACTGCGTGGTTTCCCCCTCACTCCCGACGCGCTCGATGTGCTGTCCGGTGCGGATGCGTACCGCCGCTGCCTGCTGGAAAAAATCTCCCAAGCCACCCGGCGTATCTACATCGTGGCGCTGTACTTGCAGCAGGACGAGGCAGGGCAGGAGATCTACGACGCCTTGCACGCCGCCAAGGCTGCACGGCCGGAGCTGGACATCGTGGTGGTGGTCGACTGGTTGCGCGCCCAACGCGGGTTGATTGGTGCGGGCAAACAGCCCGGCAACAGCGCCTGGTACCAGGCCATGACACAGAGCCATGCCAGCGAAGTGCCGGTGTACGGCGTTCCGGTACAAACCCGCGAGCTGTTTGGCGTGTTGCACCTCAAGGGCTTTGTGATCGATGACAGCGTGCTGTACAGCGGCGCCAGTCTGAACAACGTGTACCTGCACAAGTTCGACAAATACCGGTTTGACCGTTATCACCTGATCCACAGCAAGCCCCTGGCCGATTCGATGCAGCACCTGGTGGAACACGGCCTGGTAGCGTCCAAAGCGGTGCACCGCCTCGACCTGCCAAACCCGCCCACCACCCGCAGCCTGCGCAACGACATCGGCGACCTGCGCAGCCGCCTCAAGCATGCGACCTACGACACCACGGCCGGGCAGTTGCCCAATGGCCACCTGTCAGTCAGCCCGTTGCTCGGCGTCGGCAAGAACAACCCGCTGAGCCGGGTGATCCTGGAGCTGATCGCCAGCGCCCAGCAGCAACTGACCATTTGCACGCCGTACTTCAACCTGCCATTGGCGGTCACGCGCGAGATCAACCGTGCCCTGGCGCGTGGCGTGAAGATCGACATCATCGTCGGTGACAAGACCGCCAACGACTTCTACATCCCACCCAGCGAGCCTTTCAAGGTCATCGCGGCACTGCCATACCTGTACGAAATCAGCCTGCGTCGCTTTGCCAAGCGCCACCAGCCGATGATCGACAGCGGCCAATTGAACCTGCACCTATGGCGCGATGGCGACAACACCTACCACCTCAAAGGCATGTGGATCGACCAGCGTTACACCTTGCTCACTGGCAACAACCTAAACCCTCGGGCGTTCCGTCTCGACTTGGAAAACGCCTTGTTGATCGACGATCCCCAGGGGCAATGGTTGGAACCACGGCGGACCGAGCTTGAGCAGATTTTCCAGCACACCACCCGCATCGACGGGTACGCGCAGTTGCAGACACTGGTGGATTACCCCCCGGCGGTCGGCAAGTTTCTGCGTCGGGTGAGCCGCGTGCGGATCGAGCGACTGCTTTACCGGATCCTGTAATCCGCCGCAACGCAACGCGTAAGGCGGCAAGACTCTGCTTACATTCAGCGCGTTTAAGCTTTCCTTAGATTGCCTCTCCAGACGAAGCCGTATTCCACGGCCTAGCGCAGAGAGGATTGAATATGTTGACGCCACTGTCGAGCACCGGCTCGCCCCTTCAATATGCTGTGCAGGCTCCCGTAGTCGGAGAGGACAGTGCCAAGCCCACGGTCCAGCAGCCGCGCCTATGGGCCGCCCCGGCAAACGTCGCCAACCTTGCCCAGGCGCCGCGCCTGAGTCCTGAACTGGTGGAACGGGACGCGCTGGCCGAGCGCCTTGAAGCCGGGCTTGAAGACCTGCCGGACGGCGCACGCACCGACTGGTCCGCCGAGGCCTGGGACGTTCCCCACACATCGCCACTGCTCGCGCGCAGCCAAGCGGCGATGGAGCGTTTGCAGGCATTTGTGTCTCGCCCGCAAATGCTCGCCCTGCTGCAGCGCGAGCGGTTCGATTGGGACGGTAAGCCCTTTCGAGTATCTGAAGGCCGCCTTGAACGCTTGAGCCCGGTGGGGGGCTGGGTGAATCTGACCCATTACGTCAACGACGTAGACACGTTGCGTGATGAGCTTGCGGCGTTGACCCCACTGACCGAACCACTGGGGAATGCCGTGTACTCGACGCCACGGGTTGACGCACGCCAGCTCCTCGAATTGAAGGGGCTGGGGTCGCCACGCACCGTGGCCGAGACACGCAATGTCATCCGCTGGTTACGGCTGTCGCTGCCGCCGGCGCCCGCAGTGGGTGACTACACCGGGCCATATACCCCCGACACGTTGAGCGAGGCTGATAAGGCCACACTGACTAAAGTCGCGCGGATCAACCTGGACGACGTCAAACCTGGCCACATCGGTGGTTATTCGATCTATCAACCGGCGAATATGGGCCGTTCGTTGAGCGAGGTGCGGCGCGATATCGAGCAGCACCTGCAGCAATATAAAAAGCTGACGCCCGACCTGGCGGCGCTGGTCACCCCGGTATACCTGGCGCAAGCGGCGCCGGAAATGCTGGTCAAGGAAGTGCCGGACACGTTGCGTATCGGCACTCTGGCCTGGATGGAGCTACGCCTGGGCTGCACGCTGGCCGATCATGCTGCGCCGGGCACGTCACGGATGATGAGTGAACACCAGGTCCGTGCACTGACGACCCTGGTGCCCACCAGTGAGGCGCAAGCAGAATTGATGCAACTCAATGCGCTGAAAATCCTCGCCGACTGGGGCGTGTTGAACGGCGCCGTCAGGCTGCGCAGTGACGGCGAGTATTCGCAACACGACCTCCAGGAGGCGTCGCGGGCACTGTTCAAACAGCAAGAAGAGACGGCCGAGGCCTTCGCCAGCGCCAGCGTGGAACTGCCGACGCGCAAGGCGCTGGCCATCCGGGAGTTGCTGCGAGTATTCCCCGACAGCACGGCGTCTGAGCTTGAGCGCATGAGCCTGGAACTGGCCAACGGCAAAGATCGCCGCAACGCACCGGTCACCGAACCGCGCAGCCGTTCGCTGGTGGAAACCTACATGACCGGCGACCTCACACCGGGAAAGTGGGTGCTCAGCAAGCATTTGCTAGCACCGCCGACGTCTGCGCAAACGCCCTATCAGCCAGACCGCGCGCCGCAGGTGGCGGAGGGCGCCCTGGAGTTACTGGATCGACGCATTCGTCATCTGCCCGAGCTTGAACCGTTACTCAAAAGCACCGTCAACCGTCACCTCAAACAGCTCCAGGGCGCCTATGCCACGAAGCTCAAGTTGATGTTTGCCCAGTTACCCCTTGCCGAGCGCACGTTGATCGAGCTGGGCAAGGTCGAATTGTTCACCCTGCGTGGCGAAACTGGCGTCGTTCAGGTCGAGGAGACCCAGGCCCGCAAAGATGCGCAGCGCGGTCGCCACGCAACCCTGATGCGTGTGGAGCATGACCAGACGGTGGCCTATTACGAGGTCTTCGCCAGCGGCGAGCTGATCAAGCGTACAGACCTGCCCGACGCCATCGAGCTACACGGCGTGATTCGCAAGCAGCGCATCAGCGCGCCCCATGGTTCGGTGTATGTGCCGATAGTCCGTGGCACACAGATGCCCTTCGATCTTGCTGCCTACACGACCGGCTCTGCGCCACGGCCGGAGGCGATGGCGTCGTCGGTTATCGTTGAACCGCTGGGAGGAGCGATTGCGCCAGGCGAGTTGCCTGCCAACCACACGCTGCAAAGCTTCGTGCCCAACACTTATGGCTCGCGCAAGATCGCGGCCATTGCCGGCAGAATCGCTCAGGACAATTTCTATGAGCCCGCCGAGGCTCTCTTGCAGCGCGCGCGTGATCCGTTACCACTTGAAAAACGCCGGGAAGCCCGGGCCCGCGAGCACGAGTTTCTATTGGGGTTTGTGCCGTTCCTCGGTGCGTACCAGGCGTTCAAGCGTGGCGATATCGCCCAGGGCCTGGGCAATTTGACCGTGGATATGATCGGCGTGGCCATCGGCGCCGGCGGTCAGGCGAGTGGCCTGCTGCGTTCGGCCAAGGCCTTGCTGCCCAACCCGGTGCAGCGACTTGCCACGCGGTTCAGACCCGCGGCCGCTACGGCGAATACGGCTAAAGTCGCGGCCAGTTTCAGCGAGCGCGCGTTTGACTTCATCAAGCACTCCGGCCTGTTTGCCAATGCCGCGTTAAACCCGCTGGATGGTTATCCGCAGATGATCCATGCCGCGACGAAGGGCCTGGTAAAACTGCCGGTGCTGCTGGCGGGGGGAGCGACGAAATGGGGCAAGACGGCGCCGCATCTGCTCACGGCTGAAGAAAAATTGCGTACGTACATGATGGTTGCGGGGGGGCAGGCGAGCAGCGCCGAACCGGTGATGCCCCGCGCCGGAGCGCGGGACGTCGCGTCAGGTCTTGATCAGTTCAAGCCCAGCTTGCCGCGTAGCGTCGACAGATCTTCAGCCAGCGTGTTCACCGGGCCTACCAACGCCTTGCGGTCGTTGTCCTTGACCTTATCGTAGGTCTCGAAACCGCCGTCCTTGGTCTTGTACTTGGCCAGGACCTTGTCCACGGTGGCGAAGTTCTTGTCGACCTTGGCCAGGAAGGCCTTGTCCTGTTTGTCGATCTGGCCACGGAACAGGTCGACGATTTTCTTCGCACCGTCGATGTTGCCCTGGAAGTCATACAGGTCGGTGTGGCTGTAGCGGTCCTCTTCGCCGGAGATCTTGGTTGCGGCGACCTCTTCCAGAAGGGCTGCGGCGCCGCCCACGACTTTTTCCGGCGGGAAGGTCAGGCCGTCGACCCGGGTCTTGAGGTCGTTGACGTCGGTGTTGAGCTTAGCCGTCAACGCTTCCAGGCCCTTGGTTGAGTTCTGCGAGAACAGCGCGTATTCGATGCGGTGGAAGCCGGTGAAGTCTTCGGCAGTCACGCCTTTTTCATGGTCGTCGACACGGGAGTCGATGGACGCATCCAGATCGCTGAACAGCTCGGCGATCGGCTCGATGGACTCATAATGCACGCGGGTCGGCGCGTAGAGCTTCTTGGCGGTAGCCAGGTCGCCCTGGTTGATGGCGTCGGTAAACGCTTTGGTTTGGGTGACCAATTCACCGATTTCTTCGGTGACGTAGATCTTGTAGTCCGACACCGGCCCTACCAGATCCAGCGGCGCCGTGGTGGCGGCGAAGGCGGCCAGGGGTGAGAGGGTCACTAACAACGACAACGCGAGGGTCGACTTCTTCATAGGGCGGTTTCCGCTGTGGGGGTTGGTTTCAGGTGTTGGCAGTGGTTTGAGGGTGCGTGGCGGCAAGCAGCGTGCGACCGATGAAATCCTTGGGCCCGGTGACTCCCGGCAAGGTGAAGAAATACCCGCCGCCGAAGGGCTTGAGGTATTCCTCCAGGGGCTCGCCGTTGAGTCGGGTTTGCACGCTGATAAAGCCTTTCTCCAGGTCAGCCTGGTAGCAGATGAACAACAGCCCCATGTCCAGCTGACCGTTTTTATTGACGCCGTTGGAGTAGTTGAACGGTCGACGCAGGATCAGGTTGGCCTGCGTCTGCGGGGTACGCGGGTTGGCCAGGCGGATATGGGCATCGAGCTTGGTCAGCTTGCCTTCCGGGTCCTTGCTGTAGTCGGGCACCTGGGATTCTTTCTGGCCATCCATGGGCGCACCGGTGGTCTTGACGCGGCCAATGATGCTTTCTTGCTCCTGCAGGGGCGTGCGGTCCCAGCGCTCGACGAAGTTGCGGATGATGCGCACCGCCTGGTAACTGCCATTGGCGGCCCATGCCGGTTCGTCGCTGCCGGGTTGGACCCACACAATCTGGTCCATCGCCTTGTTGTCGTTGGAATTCGGGTTGGCCGAACCATCACGGAAACCCAGGAAGTTACGCGCGCTCTGCGCCGGCTCGCCGGGTTTGGCCGGCGCCTGCGGCGGCACGCTGCCTTCCTGTTTCCAGCGCACCAGCAACAGGTCGGGCAGGTTCTTCACGATGTCGCGCAGGGCGTGGATATTGGTGTCCGGTGTGTTAGAGCTGAATTGCAGGCTCAGGTCGCCGTGGCACTGCGCCGGCTCCAGCGCATCGTTGGGAAAACCGACCATGCGGCTCAGACGCTTCGGTTTGGCGGCGCCCAGGCCGAAGCGTTCATCAAACAGCGATTCGCCGACAGACACGGTGATGGTCAGGTTGTCCGGTGTGACCACCGGCCCAAGGATCCCGGAATCGGTGGGCGGCAGCTTCGGGTCGACCTGGGGCACGGTGCCGCCGGTCATCAGAAAGCTGATGCGTTCGTTCAAGGTGCGGAACAGGCGCTCCAGGTCTTCACGGTCGCTGGCCAATACGTCGAACGCCACCAGCATGCCGCAGGCCGGGCGCGGGGTGACGATACCGCTTTGGTGCTTGCCGAAAAAATCGTGGTGGTCCTGGGTCTTGTCACTGCGCGGTGCGGTAGTGACTTGCTCGGCGGCGGCCGCCATGGCCGGGCAGGTCAGGGTGCTGCCGGCGATGGCCGCGCCGGTGGCGGCCATGCCCAAGAGGACACGGCGACGTTGGGCTGAAAACTGTTCTGAGTCACTCATAAAATTCGGTCGTCTTCACTGCAGGCCGGAAAGGCCAAGGGCGGGGTCGATTCCATCGAGTGCATCGGCCAGAGCCTTGGCCTTGTCGGCGATCTGCTTGCGCTGATCGGCGGTCACGCTGTCGTACGTGCTGTAACTGTCATTGACCTTGAACCCCGCGAGCTCGGCATCGAACGCGGCGAGGGCGTTGTCGATGTCGGGCAACAGGTCGGCAGCGGACTTGGTCAACAGTGGACGCATCAACTCGACCACTTTGTGCGCCACTTGCAGGTTGGCGGCGAAACCGTTCAGGTCTAGGTGGCTGTAGCGCTCTTCCTCACCGCTGATGGCGCGCACATCGGCCAGACTGTTTAGGTTGCGCACCACGATACTCACCAGTTGCTCCGGTGGCAGCGATTGAGCCAGCAGTTGCTGCTTAAGCGTGGTGACATCGGTCAGCAAGCGCTGCGCCACTGGGGCCAGGCCGTCGAGGCTGCGTTGCTGGAACAGGCTGTATTCGATGCGATGGAAGCCGCTAAAGGCCGGGTCCTGTTCGCGTTTCTCGAAGTAATCGGCGCGGGCGTTGATCGCGTTGTCCAGCTCTGCCAGGCGTTGGGACGCCGGCGCCAGTCGTTGGTAAGCCTCACGGGCCGGCGCATACAGGGCCTGGGCCTGCGCCAGGTCACCGGCGTCGATTGCTTGTTGCAAGGCGGTCGCAGCCTTGACCAGCGAGCTGCCCTGGCCGCTCAAGTACACGCGGAATTCCGACAGCGGGCCGATAAACGCCACCATCGACGGCTTGGCCTTGGCCTGGGCATCGGAGGCTGCCGTTGGCGTCACATGCAGGGTGCCACGGGGATTGCTCAACAGGCCGCAGGTGATCGCATAGTCGCCCGGCAGCAGGTTGGCGTTGATCACCTGGCTCAGGCCAGGGGCGATGTTTTCCCGCTCTTCGACCACCAGCACGCCGTCGAGGATTTCCCATTCCACCGCGCGGTCGGAGCGGTTGATGATACGAAAGCTCGCGCGCCCGGCCGGAACCGTCAACGCGTTGGGCTCGCAGGCGTGGCCATGAATCGTTACCGCGATCTCATTGCTGTTGGTCTGGCGCTTGGCGGCGGCCAATTGCGATGCGTAATAGAACAGGCCACCGGCGGCGATCATCACGACCACCGAGCCGGCCACCGCCCAGCGCAGGGCGCGGGGTGGCGAGGCGGGTTGAGGCGTTGGGTTGGACAAGAGACGGTCCTTACTGGCTGGAAACGGAAGAGGGCATGTTGGCGGGTTTGGCCGGTGCGGCAGGCAGGAAGAACATCACCAGCGCGACCACCAGGTAGATCAGGTAGGCACCCAGGGTGCTGACGGTCGGCGCTTCCTGGTAGCCGAACATGCCGGCGAGCACCGAACCCAGAGGGCTGTCCATCGGCAATGCGGCGCTGAAGTCGAACAGCACCGTTTGCAGGTGGTTCCACACGCCTGCTTCGTGCAGGGCCTGCACCGAATTGGCCAGAATGCCGGCGGCGACCACCAGGATGAACAGGCCGGTCCAGCGGAAAAACGCGCCGAGGTTGAGGCGCATGCTGCCGGTGTAGATCAGGAAACCCACGATGATCGCCAGGACCAGGCCGAGCAAGGCGCCAATCGGCGCGCCCGGGCCTTCGCTTTGCTGGAACACCGCCAGCAGGAAAAACACGGTTTCCAGGCCTTCCCGGGCCACGGCGAAGAACACCATGAGGATCAGGGCCGTGACCTGGTGTTTGGAACCGGTCAACGCCTGATCAAGGGAGGCATGCAGGGAATGTTTGATGGAGCGCGCGACCTTGCGCATCCAGAACACCATGGAGCTGAGAATACCCACGGCGACCAAGCCGACGATGCCTTCGAACAGTTCCTGTTGTTTTTGCGGGAATTCGGCGCTGACCAGCTCCAGGCCACCGCCCACCAACAAAGCCAACGCGGCGGCGAGGAACACCCCGATCCACACCGCGGGCATCCATTGGCCGCGGCCAGTCTGTTGCAGGTAACTGGCGATGATGCCAACGATCAATGCTGCTTCAATGCCTTCGCGCAGCATGATGAGAAAGGGGACAAGCATTCGGCACCAGAGCGTAACTAGATAGGAGCCTAAGTTGTAACATAATGATACTCATTGCTAAACAGGAAATATTGACGTTTGCTGAACAGTGGCTGAACGACCAAGAGAAGGCCGCTCAGTAGTCCTGTCCGACGGCCTGGTTATAGGCGTCCACCAGCAAGTCAAAGCGCCGTTGTGTTTCAAAGTAATCAGCGTTTAGCCGGTCTGGATCGGGGGTTTCGCTGGAATGCTGGGCAAGTGCTTGGAGCGCGCCAAGGTAGTCGTAACCGGGTTGTTTAATCCGCTGCCACAACTGTTGGGCCTTGGCTTCGGAGGTCGGTAGGTTGGGGCGCAGGTACCGCTGGGCGTAATCCCAGGTCTGCTGTATGTCGCTCAATGCGTCCGCCAATTGCTTGGGGGATCGTGGGTCAAGGCTGTGCATCGTGTCGCGGGTCTGCAGGATCAGGCCGGCGATAAGCGCCATCTGGTGTTCGTCACGTACCTGCAAGTGCTGCAGTTGTTGCAGGCGTATCCGGCGGTCGGCTACGTCCACGGCGGCGCGCAGTTCGGACGAGACCGTGAGGAATTTTTCCGCCACAGGGAAGAACTGTGCATCGCTGATCGCCCGCTGCGCAGGGTCGAGGCCGGGGACGGTTGCGCTGGGGTAGAAGTCGAACGCTTTCACCGATGAATAGACCTGCAGCAGGTGGTCCATATAGTCGTTGCGAAGCGCGGCGATCTGCGGCAAGTATTTTTGCAGCGCGCTTCTTTGCGAGGACGTCAGCAGGCACAGGTCCGGGCGTTTGGCGTCGTAGTCCAGCAGGCTCAATTGCGGGCCTTGTGTGCGCTGATACAGCTCGGGGAAACGCTCGATGAACGCCAGATTCGGGTCGTTGGCGCGGGGGCTGCGGCTGCGGTAGTTGAAGTACGCCACTCGCCAATTGCTGTCGACTCGGTTGAGGCAGTCGATCACCGGACGCAGCGCCTGGGCTTGCTGGTGCTCAAGCGCTGCCGGGCGGTTGGCCCAGGTTTTCAGCGGGGCGAGCATATCGGTATTCGTCAGCAGGCCCACAGTGCTCAGCGCCAGGGGCACGAAGGTGCAGAGGGCAGCAAAGGTGATGCGGTTCATGGTGTACACCCCGGCGCGCCAGCTTTGAGTCCGCTGCAACGGCTCATCAAGAACGGCTGCAAGCCCTCATCACGGTGGATACGTTGATTGTTTTCGTACATCTGCGCGGCGCTCAGCAGCAGGGCACCAAGGCCCAGGCCGATGGCCCATTGGCGCGTCGACGGTCGCGCCGGCCAGCGCCACCTGAGTGCTGCACGTAATCCCGGCCGACCAAGCACGCGCTGCGCCAGGCCCAGGCCCTGCAACGTCAACACATAGCCCGCCAACGCGTAGTTGCCGAGGATCATCCAGATCAACAGGCCAAGCACCCAGCACGGCAGAATCTCGCGGATCACCAACGGTGGCGGCCGGCGAAAGCTCAGCCAGGGCGACAGGTGCACGGCAAGCCGCTCATCGATTTCACCAAAACCGTCGGTGGCCGGACGCCAGATCGCGAGGATGAGCAGCGCCGGTATGGCGATCAGGAAGGCCCAGGTAGGGGCCATGCCGAGGGATTCCATCAAGGTGTGGTCGGTCATTTGCTGGTCGTGGATCGCCCAGCCGACGGCCATGCCCAGCAACGCCACAAACATCGGCCAGGGGCGGCTGATGCGTTCCCAGTCGCGCCAGAAGTAGGGATCCTCACCGGGCATGTGTGCGCACAGGGCCGGGTACTGGTTGAGCAGGGTTTCGCTGAGGGTGCGGCAGGCGTTCCAGTCGGATTCGCCGAAGCGCCGGGCAAAGCGTTGGCGTTGTTCCAGCGTCATGTCGCCGAACAGCAACCTGGCCGCGCGCGCCTTGGGGTCACGGCTGTCCAGGCTGGCCTGGTGGTAGACCTGTGCACTGAAACGCTCCAATACATTGCGTGCCTTGAGCGCCGACCACTCAGGCTCGGGGCAGTGGTTTTCCAGGTACTGATCGGACCAGGCCTGCTCGGTGCACAGGGTTTCGAACAGCGGCTCGGACCAGAAGGTGCTGGCCAGCAGCGTGCGCGCGAGTACGTCATTGAGCCGCGCATGGCGCGCCAGGGGCTTGAGCCATTCGGTGTTATGCAACTCGATCAAGGCCGCCGTGAAGGCCTCGACCTGTTGTTGATTGAGTAATTCGGTGAGCGTGTGCTCGACGTCGGTAAACATCTGCTCCAACAAGGCAGCCAGACGATAGTCGGGCAGTCGCACGGGTGTTTCCCGTTGCCAGGGCGTGAGCCAGTGCAGATGAGTGACGGCCCAGGCCGCAATCGCGGGTTCCGTGCCATTCAGGCAGCGTTGCAGCAGCAGGGCCTCAAAATCCTCGGCGCATCCAATGTGCTGGGCTTGCTCATAGAGACGCGCAAGATTGGCCGGTTTGGCGTCGTCCACCAAGGCTTGCACCTGGTCCAAGCGCGTGTCGGGCTCGGTCGTAGCGGGCTGCACTGTGTCGACGGGGAGCGCTTGCGGCACTTCGACGGGCGCTTCATAACGGCTCCATTGCAGCGCGTGCTCATAGGCCTCGCGCAGGCGCTGGAAGCCGACAGGGTCTTCATCCGGGCGATGCTGTTTGAGCAACACCGCGTATTGGCGCTTGATACTGCGAGCATCGGCGTCGGACGGCAGCCCAAGTACTTCCCAGCAACTCATCGATTCCACTCCCTGTCGGTAAAATCCCGGCGCAGAATACCCGAGACCAATACCTCGGTGCCTACTCTTTTGCCGCGCGACTGCCTAAGATGGCCGCACTTCACGCCACACAGGGCACGGCGGCGCCAATGTTGGAAAAAGACACCATCTCCATCCACCTCGTGCGCGAGGCCTTGTTGCAGAGCTGTGCAACCGGTGCGGCCACGATTGAAGTCTTGCGCAAAGTCGGGATTGACCCTGGGTTGCTCGAACTGCCGACCGCGCGCATTTCGGCTACCGCTTATGCGCGGCTGTGGCGTTTGCTGGCACGGCGCATGGACGATGAATTCTTCGGCATGGACCCGCGCAAGCTCAAGTCCGGCAGCCTGGCGTTTTTGTGCCATGCCTGCGTGGCGCAACCAACGCTTGCTACCAGCCTGGAAACCGGTTTGGGGTTCCTCTCGCTGATGCTGGAACGCATGCCCGCCCAGTTGGTGCGCCAACAGAGCCTGGCAGAGATTGTCCTGCACGAGCCCGAGCCTAAGCCGCAGCGCGCGTTCACCTATTTCACCTATTGGATGATCGTGCACGGCGTCGCCTGCTGGCTGGCGGGACGGCGCATTCCCATCCTGGCTATTGAGTTGCGCTGCCCACAGCCAGACTTTTACGACGACTACCAAGTGATGTTTTCCGACAACCTGCGCTTCGACCGACCACGCACCCGTATGATCTTTTCCGCTGACTGCCTCGACTTGCCCATCAAGCGCAGCCCTGAAGAACTCAAGCGCTTCCTCGCCCACGCGCCGGCCAACATCCTGGTCAAATACCGCGACCCCGACAGCCTCGCCACACGGATCAAACACGACCTGCGCCAAATGCCACCCGACACCTGGCCAGAAACCGAAGGCCTTGCGGCCACCTTATGCATCTCCGCCTCAACCCTGCGCCGCCGTCTGGCGGAAGAAGGGCAAACCTACCAAGGCCTCAAGGACAGCGTGCGCAAAGAACTGGCGATAGTGTGGCTGGCGGAACCGCAGATCAGCTTCGCCGAGATTGCCGCGCGGTTGGGGTTTGCGGACACGAGCTCGTTTTATAAGGCGTTTCGGAAGTGGGCGGGGTCCAATCCTGGGCATTATCGGAGTTTGATTTTGAATGAAGTCACTCGGGTTTAAATTCGGGGCGCAAGGGACTAAGAAATAACTGGCTGTGTCTTGCGTTTGCGTCCGACAACGTGATCCTTCGAATTTTTAGGAAGTGCCCGACTTACTTGGATTGATAATTCATGCGCGATTGATTGCACTGCAATTCTACGAGCCGTGGCTCAGGCTCGCTCATCTACCGACAGGTTGTTATTTTCAGAGTTTACAAAATAGGCCAGGGCATTGATCACTTGATTTGCACTTTTCATTCCACCAAGAATATAGGTGACATCTTCGGGTTTCGAGTAGCGGTCGGTACTGAAATATGCCAGTTGATCTTCATATTTCTCATTGAATAGCGCTATAGCATTGAACTTAACGTCCTGTTTTGTCTGGTGCCCATTTTCATCGAATGCGCCATCGCCGGAAATGAACATACTAAATGTGTTCCCATCTATCAGACCTGCCTCGTATAGCCTTCCTCCTACATCTTTCAGCTCGTACGTGCTAATAGATGTCATGTCATAATTTTTTAAGAATGCCTTTAAGTTATTGGTTTTTTCTTGGTCCTTCAGCTTCAGTGTCTCCGCCGCCTTGGCCTCTTCATTCACAGTGAACGCATTTGTCACCATCGTCGGATTTCTGACTACGCGAGCATCAGTTTGCTTCGATAGCGTGGCTGCGGCATTCGTAACGAGCATTCCCATATCAATCTCCTGTTTGTATTAAGCACTCCATCCCTTATCGACCTTGGACCGGCCAACCTTAGTCAGCGCTGTAATTTCAGAATGGTCTGACAGATACTGCAAGGTAGCGTGAGGGCAACTTCCTAAAGCGTATCTCTGACTGCCTGCTGGCACCTGGCTGGAAACCGAAGGCCCCAAGGCCCTATGCGCAAAGAACGGGCGATTGTGTGGGTGGCGGAACCGCAGATCATATTTGTCGAGATTACTGCAAGGTTGCGGTTGCGAGCTCATTTTATGAGGCGTTTCGTAAGTGGGCGGGGTCGAATCCTGGGCATTACCGGAATTTGATGTTGAATGAGATTATTCGAATTTGTGCCCGGGGTATAAAGGACTAAGAAGTAGCTAGCTATATCCTTCGTCGACGTCTGACAGTGCGATCCTACGGCTTTTGGGGAAGTGTCCGGCTTACATGGATTTATAATTCATGCACAGTGGTGGCGCGGTTCTCACCGATGTATTCGCGGACTCCTACTCAGGTGTCGCGGCATAAGCACTCAATGCAAAAAAACCTGCGCCTGCTATGAGGAGAACGTATGGGTAGCTGAAAGAGTGAGGTCGTTTTAATGCATGTATTGCATGCGGAAATGTTGATCATTAACTTATGAAGTTTAGTTTAAGAGGGTGAATGTATGAAAAGGTATGTTGCGCTGTCGTTTGCATTGTTAATGGGGTTGTCGTTACATGTGTCCGCTTTATGTTTGAGTGTTTCTGAGAGTTATAGCGGTATCTTGGATGTCGTTGGGCGTTGAGCGAGAATCGGGAGCGGCATGGAGAGAGTTTTGTTGACGCCGCTCCCTTTTGTCATCGCATACGCACGCTCACCTACGGAGGAACTATAGTTCGCAGAGGCGACAAAGTAGGCAAGATCATTCATTGCTTGGTTTGCATTTTTCCTTCCTCCATGTTTCGTCATCAACACTGAATGCATTCGTAACGACCATACGCATATCAATCTGCTGTTTGTATTAAGCATTCCATTCCTTGTCGACCATGAATCGGCCAACGTTAGTTTGCGATGTGAATGGAGAATGTTCTGACCGATATCGCTGGGGAGTGTGGGGGGCACGTCCCAATGCACACGCCTGAAAAGTATCCGACCAAAAAAAAGCCCCATGACCAAACAGGCCACGGGGCTAAAAATTGGTTGGATGCGACCAACCAAAGGAGCTCTTTACATCACTTCGCTGTTGCTACAACGGTGTCTGGCTTCCATCCACCTCCGAGTGCCTTGTAGATCGCCACGATCCCGCGATACAGGTCCACTTCGGCCTGGGCCTGGGAGTCTTCCGCGGCGAGGCGTTCGCGTTGGGCGTCGAGGAGGACGAGGAAGTCCACGGTGCCTTCGCGGTAGCGGATGGCAGCGAGGTCGGCGGCGGCGCGGCTGGATTCGCTTTGACGGATCAGTGAGATCAGGCGTTGCTGACGCTTGCTGTAGTCACTGAAGGCGTTTTCGGATTCTTCCAGTGCCAGCAACACTTGCTGCTCATAGGTCGCCAGGGCGCCATCGGCTTCGGCGTCTGCGCCACGCAAACGGGCGCGCAC
This sequence comes from Pseudomonas sivasensis, assembly GCF_052938085.1. Classification (NCBI taxonomy): domain Bacteria; kingdom Pseudomonadati; phylum Pseudomonadota; class Gammaproteobacteria; order Pseudomonadales; family Pseudomonadaceae; genus Pseudomonas; species Pseudomonas sivasensis. The sequence continues at coordinate 3,364,706 of NZ_CP176442.1, read as the reverse complement.
GCTGCCCAGGTCGAACGCGGCCCAGGTGATGCTCGGGCCGAGGGCCCAGGCATTCGCGGCGGACGAACCGATCTGTGAACCGCGCCCGGCGGTAAAGCCGAGGAAGCCGCTGAGGCTGACCCGTGGGAACAGGTCGGCCTTGGCCACGCCGATACGTGCGGTGGCGGCGGCCAGTTTGCGTTCGGCGCTGAGAATGTCCGGGCGACGTTGCAGCAGTTGGCCTGGATCACCGATCGGCAACGCCTTGGCAATCGCCGGCAGGTCTTTCGGGCCCAGGTCCACGCTCAACTTGTCCGGACGCTGGCCGAGGAGGGTGGCGATGCGGTTACGTTCGCGCACTTGTTCGGCTTGCAGTTGCGGCACGCTGGCTTCAACGGCTGCGAGGCGTGCGTCGGCGCGTTCCACGTCGAGTTGGTCACCCACACCGGCGTCGCGCAGGCTGACGGTGATGGTGCGCGAGTCCTGCTGGTTCTTCAGATTGTCCAGGGCGATCTTTTCACGCAGTTGTGCGCCGCGCAGTTGACCGTAGGCGTCCACCAGTTCGGCAATCAGGGTGACTTGCAACTGGTATAGATCGGCTTCGGCGGCCTGCTGGTCGGCGTCGGTGGCTTCCAGGTTGCGCTGGATGCGGCCGAACAGGTCCAGTTCCCAGGCCATGTCCAGGCCCAGGTCGTAACGCTCGGTCTTGACCCGGCGGGTGGTCTGGCCCGGGATCTGGCCCTTGCCCTGGTCGCTGCTGACGCGGCTGGTAATCGTCGGCATGGCGTCGTTGCTGGCGTCATCGCGGATTGCACGAGCAGCGCGCAGGCGGGCAAACGCTACGCGCAAATCGCGGTTACCTTGCAGCGATTGAGTCACCAACTGGTTAAGCGTCGGGTCTTCGAACTGCTGCCACCAGATGCCTTCGAACTTGGCGTGGTCATACTGCTTGGCGTCCGCGGCGGCGGTGATGTTCGCCGCCTCCGGGGTCTGGGTCTTGTAGTCCGGGCCCACGGCACAGGCGCTCAGCGCCAGTACCAGCAAGCTCGGCAGGAATACTTTCACACTCATTGCTGTGTCTCCAGCTTCAAGGCCTTGGCCGCTTTGCGCGCTTCGCTGCGCTCCACATAACGACGGATCAGTACGTAGAACACTGGCGTGAGCAACAGACCGAAGAAGGTCACACCGATCATCCCGGAGAACACCGCCACGCCCATGGCATGACGCATCTCGGCACCGGCACCGCTGGACAACACCAGTGGCACCACACCCATGATGAAGGCGAACGAGGTCATCAGAATCGGCCGCAGACGCAGGCGGCAGGCTTCCAGCACCGCGGCCAGCGGGTCGAGGCCCTCGGCTTGTTTGTCCTTGGCGAACTCGACGATCAGAATCGCGTTCTTACACGCCAGGCCCACCAGTACAATCAAGCCAATCTGAGTGAAGATGTTGTTGTCGCCACCCGAGATGATCACCCCGGTAATGGCCGACAGCAGCGTCATCGGTACGATCAGGATCACCGCCAGTGGCAGGCTCCAGCTCTCGTATTGAGCAGCCAGTACCAGGAACGCCAGCAGTACGCAGAGCGGGAACACGAACAGCGCGGTGTTGCCCGAGAGGATTTGCTGATAAGTCAGGTCAGTCCACTCATAGGTCATGCCGTTGGGCAGTTCATCCTTCAGCAGTTTTTCAATCGCCGCTTCTGCCTGGCCGGAGCTGTAGCCCGGTGCGGCGTTGCCGTTGATTTCAGCGGTGATAAAGCCGTTGTAGTGCATCACGCGGTCCGGGCCTGAGGTGTCGCTGACCTTGATGAAGGTTGCCAACGGGATCATCTCGCCCTTGTTGTTACGCACTTTCAGTTGGCCAATCTGGTCCGAATCATTGCGGAACTGCTGCTCCGCCTGCACGTTGACCTGATAGGTACGGCCGAAGCGGTTGAAGTCGTTGGCATACAACGAGCCCAAGTAGATCTGCAGGGTGTCGAAGATGTCGCTGATCGCCACCCCGTGGGTCTTGGCCTTTTCGCGGTCGATGGCGGCATCGACCTGGGGCACGTTGACCGTGTAGCTGGTGAACAGGCCGAACAGTTCCGGCACGCCATGGCTCTTGGTGATGACGTTCTGCACTTCTTTGTACAGTTCGTCATAGCCCAGGTTGCCACGGTCTTCGATCTGCAGACGGAACCCGCCGATAGTGCCGAGGCCCTGTACCGGTGGTGGCGGGAAGATCGCCATGTAGGCTTCCTGGATGTCGCTGTACTTGCCGTTCAACGCGCCGGCAATCGCACCGGCGGACATGCTCGGGTCTTTGCGCTCATCGAATGGCTTCAAGGTCACGAACACGATGCCGCTGTTCGGGCTGTTGGTGAACCCGTTGATCGACAGGCCCGGGAAGGCGATAGCGCTTTCCACGCCGGGCTGTTTCAAGGCGATGTCAGACATGCGCTTGATCACGTTTTCAGTGCGGTCCAGGCTTGCGGCGTCGGGCAGTTGGGCGAAAGCCACCAGGTATTGCTTGTCCTGGGCCGGTACGAAGCCGGTCGGTGTGTGGGCAAAGCCCAGCCAGGTCAGGACCATCAGGCCTGCGTACAGGAACAGTGCGATGCCGCTGCCGCGAATCACCCGGCGAACGGTGCCGACATAGCCGTGGCTGGCTTTTTCGAAGAAGCGGTTGAATGGACGGAACAACCAGCCACCCAACAGCTTGTCGAGGAACCTGGAGAAGCCATCTTTCGGCGCGTTGTGGCCCTTGAGCAACACCGCTGCCAGTGCAGGGGACAGGGTCAGCGAGTTGAACGCCGAGATCACTGTCGAGATCGCAATGGTCAACGCGAACTGCTTGTAGAACTGCCCGGTCAAGCCGCTGATAAAGGCTGCTGGCACGAATACCGCGCAAAGCACCAGCGCCGTCGCGATGATCGGACCGGTCACTTCGCTCATGGCTTTTTCAGTGGCGGGGAAGGGCTCAAGCCCCAACTCGATATTACGTTCGACGTTTTCCACCACCACGATGGCGTCGTCCACCACGATACCAATCGCCAATACCAATCCGAACAACGACAGTGCGTTAAGCGAGAACCCAAACAGGTGCATCACCGCAAACGTACCGATCAGCGAGACCGGCACCGCCACCAACGGGATGATCGAGGCGCGCCAGGTCTGCAGGAACAGGATCACCACCAGCACGACCAGGATCAGTGCTTCGAACAGCGTGTGAACCACCGCCTCGATGGAGCCGCGCACGAACACCGTCGGGTCGTAGGCGATGCGGTAGTCCATGCCTTCGGGGAAGCTTTTTTTCAGCTCCGCCATCTTGGCGCGCACATCGTTGGAGATGTCGATGGCGTTAGAGCCAGGACGCTGGAAGATTGGGATCGCCACCGCTGGCTGATTATCGATCAACGAGCGCAGGGCATATTGGCTGGAGCCCAGCTCGACCCGTGCAATGTCCTTGAGGCGCGTGATTTCACCGTTATCGCCAGCGCGAATCACGATGTTCTCGAACTCTTCTTCGGTGACCAGGCGCCCCTGGGTGTTGACCGACAGCTGGAAGCTGGTGTCGTTAGGTGAGGGCTGCGCGCCCAAGGCACCGGCGGCGACTTGGCGGTTCTGCTCGCGAATCGCCGTCACCACATCGGTGGCGGTCAGGTTGCGCGAGGCGGTCTTGTTCGGGTCCAGCCATACACGCAACGAGTAGTCGCCCATGCCGAACAACTGCACATCGCCCACGCCGCCGAGCCGCGCGAGCTCATCCTTGATATTCAGGATCGCGTAGTTGGACAGGTAGAGCATGTTGTAGCGCTGATCCGGCGAGGTGATGTGCACCACCATGGTCAGGTCGGGGGAGGCCTTGTCCACGGTGATACCGATACGCGTCACTTCCTCAGGCAGTTTTGGCTGAGTCCGCGTCACGCGGTTTTGTACCTGCACCTGCGCGTTGTCCAGGTCGGTGCCCAGGGCGAAGGTGATGGTCAGGGTCAGCTTGCCGTCAGCAGTCGATTGCGAGGACATGTACAGCATGTTCTCGACGCCGGTGATGGCCTGCTCCAGCGGCGCGGCCACGGTTTCGCCAATGACCTTGGGGTTGGCGCCGGGGAAGTTGGCGCGCACCACCACGGTCGGCGGTACCACTTCCGGGTACTCGCTGATCGGCAGTTGGAACAGCGAAATCGCGCCGGCGATCAGAATCAGCAGCGACAGCACCGCTGCGAAGATCGGCCGCGAAATGAAGAACTTGGAAAAATTCATCTTGAGTCGTATCCCTTAACCGCGTGGAGTCGCGACGCTGGCAAGTTTGGGCGCGGCTTTATCCGGCGCCACTTGTTCCAGGTTGCTGGCTTCAAGCGCTTGTCGTTGTTGGGCCAAGGCGGCGAGGGTTTCTTTGCTGGCCATCGGGATGGTTTCCGGGGCGACCGGCGAGCCGGGGCGTGCACGCTGCAGGCCCTTGACGATGATGGTGTCGTCCTTGTTCAGGCCGCTGCGTACGATGCGCAAACCTTCGATCTTCGGCCCCAGTTCCACGGCGCGATAAGCCGGTTTGTCGCCGTCCATCACCAGTACGAATTTCTTGCCCAGATCGGTGCCCACGGCTTCATCGTTGATCAGCACGGCGGAGTAGGTGCCGCTGCCCACCAGCTTCAGGCGTGCGTACAGGCCAGGGGTGTATTCGCCCTTGCTGTTGTCAAACACGGCGCGCCCACGAATGGTGCCGGTGGCCGGGTTGACCTGGTTGTCGACGAAGTTCATCTGGCCCAGGTGCGGGTTGCCGGTTTCATTCGACAGGCCCAGGTAAACCGGGGTCGTAGCGCCACGGCGGCCTTGGCGAGCCAGCTCGGTGTACTTGAGGTAAACGCGCTCATCGGCGTCGAAGTAGGCGTAGACCTTGTCGGTGGAAACCACGCTGGTCAGTGCGGTGACGTCAGCGGTCACCAGGTTGCCGGCGGTGATGTCGGCACGGCTGACGCGGCCGCTGATTGGCGAGGTTACGCGGGTAAAGCTCAGGTTCAGCTTGGCCAGGTCCAACTGCGCCTGGATCCCGGCGACAGCGGCGCGGGCTTCCTGGGCGGCGGTGGTGCGCGAGTCGGCCAGTTCGGCGGAGATCGCATTGCTCTGGCGCAGGCGCTCGCCGCGTTGGGCTTCGTTGTCACTGCGGGTGGCGGCGGCGCGGGTCTGTTGCAACTGGGCTTCAAGGCGGCGCACTTCAGCCTGGAACGGACGCGGGTCGATCTGGAACAGCAGGTCGCCTTTCTTGACCAAAGCGCCTTCGGTGAAAGCGACTTGGTCAATCTGGCCAGAAACCCGTGGACGGATCTGCACCGTTTCCGGTGCTTCCAAACGGCCGGTGAACTCATCCCACTCGTTCACCGGTTGTTCCAGCACCTTGGCCACGCTGACTTTGGCGGCTGGCATGGCGGCCGCTTGTTCCGGGGTCTTGCCGCACGCGCTCATCACCACCACGGCCAAAATCGCCAGGGGGAAGCGCAAATGTTTGAGTGACTGTTCCATGAGGTGCATCCGCCAATGTATTTGAGATGGGCGGATCATGCGCGGCGGGGTGGTATGTCACGAATCGAATGAAGCAAAGGTAACTATCATTGCGAATGATATAAGCGCGAGATTAGCCCTCTAGGATGGGGGTTTCGTTAGGGTGCTATCAATGGGCGTGATGACAAAGGACTGTTGCGTGGTTCGCAACAAGCACTGAGAGGGTGTGGCGGTTGGGGTGTCAGGCATTGCATTGAGGTGGGCGTATGGACGGATGAAACCGTCCAGTCAAAACGACCGGACGGTTTTTGGCCGTGGGCCCTACGCTGTACCGAACCCGATCTGCACCGTCAGCGCTCCCTGGTTATCCCCCAAACCAATGCCATAGCGCCCCTCCAGATCATCGTTGATACACAGCTGCAATTCCCCCGTCTGCCCCGGCGGAATCTCGGCCAGATCCCCCACCAGAAACGGTGTCCCGCTGCTGCCCACACGCCCAACCAGCGCGCCTTCATTTGCGCCCGGCAGGGTGTAGCCCGCTTTGGCGATCAACCCCGGACTGCCATTGCCATCAACCATGCCGCCGACCGGGCTGGCCAGCCAATGGCCGCTGACATACCGCACCACACGCGGGCTTGGGCCGCTGATCTGCACGCCAGTGCCTTGCCATGGCTGGTTGGCTTGCACCTGCACGGTGACGGCTTTGAGGTCGTTGCACAGGGTGTCGCCGGCCTGGATCGACAGCGCGGCAATGGTCAGGCTCGGGTTGGAGGTGCCGGTGGTGGGGAATACGCCGTCGCCCACCAGGAACAGGTTGTTGTGGTCCCAACTGCGCTGGTATTTGTCGACCACCGAGGTGGCCGGGTCGGCGCCCATGCGGTAGGTGCCCATCAAGTGCCCGGCGCCCTGGAAGGAGTACGACTCGCCCTGGTATTCAAACAAACCGGGCTTGATATTGGTGGTCAGTTCGGTGGCGCCCAGCAGCTCAGTGATGACGTGGCTGGCAAGAATCCGCGCCTGTTTGAAGCCTTCCTTGGTGTAGTCCGACAGGTTGTAATGGATTTCCGGTCGCGGGATGCCCAGACGGTCTTTGTACTGACTGGACGGCACGATGTAGCAGTTGGCCTTGTTCGGATCGTCCTCGACTTGTTCCACCAGAAACCCTACCCGAAACTGCCGGGTGAGCAGGTTGTTCAGCTGTTGCACCAGTGCCGTGCCGAACAGCACCTGGGACGCGTCCGTGGACTTTGGCAGTGGGTTGGTGCGGCTGACGTTGGTGCCATCGATCAGGTCGGCCACGGTGGTGTACGGGTCGCCGATCGGCCAGTTGAAACCCTCGTTGCCTATCTCGATCCGCCAGGCCGCGCGCTGGCTGCGAAAGGCGCCGTCGCGCAGGCTTTCGATACCGGCGGTGGACACCGGGCCACGGTACGGGAACACCGTCTTGCCTTCGGGCATCAAGCCCCACGCCAGGTAGATCGGGTGGTCCGCCAGGCTACGACCGACCTGGCCACTGCTGTTGGCCACGCCCTTGGGCCAGGCGCTGCTGGTGGAGTTGAGCAGCAGCTTGGGCGTTTCGATGGCATGGGCGGCGATCACGTAGCGCTGCCCGATCGCGACGCCAGTGCCGGTGGCCGGCCCATCGCCCAACTGATACTGAATGAACTCAATGCCGCTGACAGTCTTGTCCGCTGCCACCGTGACCTTGCTCGCCACGGTCTTGTACAGCACCCGCACATTGCCGGTGTTGAGCGCATTGTTCAGGGTCACCGTGGCGTCGTACTTGGCCTGGATCGGGCAGATCGGCGTGCAGTTGGTATTGCCTGCGCACACCCGTCGCCCGGCATACGGCTGCGAGTTGCGCCCGGCTGGGGTGGGGCTCACCACCAGCGGCAGTCCTTGGAACGATTGGCCCTGCACCGCGCTGACGAAGCTGCCATCCACCAACGACAGCGGAATGCTGGTCATCGGGTATTCATAGTTGGTCGGGAACGTGATGCCCAGGTAGGCCTGGTCGGCGACGTTGGCCGCCACGCCTATTTCTGCTTCGGCGCGGCAATAAGCGCTTTGCAGGTCGTTGTAGCTGATCGGCCAGTCCACGCCCACGCCGTACAGCGTCTTCATCTTAAAATCATTCGGCAGCATGCGCAGGCACGTGGCGACCCAATGCCAGGTAGTGCCGCCGCCGACGCGCTCATAGGTGCTGGTGAACGGCAACGGGCCTTTTTGCACCAGGTAACTGACCTCGGGATTTTTCCAGTTGTCATCGAGCAGGTCAGCGATGGTCGCGCGCGGTGCGTTCTGTTCGGCTGGGTTGCGCGTCGGACTGAGGGTACTCACCGGCGGATAGGGGGACTCGGGGGTCTTCAGCGTGGCGGTGTAGAAACGCTCCAGGTACTGGTTTCGGTTGGCCGGGACTTCCGGGCCGGATTCCAGCACCAGCACCTTCACCCCCGCCAAGCCCAATTGATAGGCAATGATGCTGCCCGCCAGGCCAGCACCGACGATCACTACGTCTGCTTGTTCGGTACTCATGACGATGCTCCAGGCTGTGGGCTGGCGGTAACCCCGGTGAAGTCTTCCAGGCTCGGTGGTGGGCTGTTCCAGTAACCGAAGAAGAACTCGCTGTAGCCCATCGGATGGGCCTGGGCGATGTTCCACGCCCAGCTCTGGGTGTAGGCCTCGGCACTGACCACGGTTTGCTCGTTCACCGGGAACGCGCCTTGGGTGTACGGCTGATACCACACGCCGAGCATCCACAGTTTCATGATCGCGCGCGCCGCTTGGGCGGTTTGCGTGGCGGCGGGTTGGCCGTTCTGCATCAGGATTGCGTTGCCGATTTGCTGCGGCGTCTGCTGCTCGCTCGCCAGCGCGGCGTATTGGGCGAGCAGGGTGCTGAGCACGTCTTGGCCCACGCGAGGGCCAACGAAATTCAGAAACAGGGTGGGCAGGCCGATGGGGTCTACCGACGGCGCCAGCAGTTCCTGATTGATGCCGGTGAGCACCACGCTCAGGCCGGTAAAATTGTCCAAGTCGGTACTCATGGCTGACTCCTTGTCACACCGGTGGATTGAGCGCGTTCGAGCAGGTAAGTGAAGTCGGCGAAACTGGTGCGCGGTGATTGCGTCACGTGGGTGGCGGCATTGCCGTGACAGGCGATACAACTGGAGGACGCCTGGGGCACCGTGCCCTGGATATAGGTCTCCAGCGTTGCATTGGCGAGGAACGAAGGCGCTGGATTGCCCAACGGTTTGGTGGCCGAAATCTGGCACGGTGGCTGGCCGCTGAGGGTAGGCCACTGGGTGCTGATCAACTGGTAATTGGCCCAGACGCTGTTGGGGTTAACCGTACGCAGCAGGTTCTGGTAAGTGCTGTTGAGCGCCTTGGTTTCATCGGTCAAAGGGATCTCGCGCACGATCTGCGATGGCGTGGCCTTTACCGCCGGGTTCCAGGGCCGTGGCGGCGGTTGGTTGACCTCGGCATGGCTGCTGGCGTTATAGAACAGGTACGGGCCTTTGCGCTCGGCAGGCGGCGTGGTTTTTTCCGGGACATTGTCAACGTGCTCGAAGGTCGACCACACCCACTGCGGCGCACTGGTGGTCTTATGCACGATATGCAGTCCCACCAGCCCCACCGGCTCGGCAACGCAGGACTCGGCCACCACCGGCCCTTTGCTCGGGTCGCTGTTGCCTGGCGTATACACCAGGGCATCGACGGTGTGGAAACTGCTGGGGTTGTCGTTGCCGTCCAGCACCTTCCACGAGGCCTTGACCATCAACGAACCCACTTCACTGGTGGCCGGGTTGCCGCAACTGAATGCCACCGCATTGGTCGCACTGGCGGCAAAAAATGCCTGCTGACCCTGGATGCTGTACAGGCCATTGTTGACGATGCCGTCGAACATCGATTGGTTAACCACGATTTCATTGCGCGTGTACACGCCGCTCTGGTCCACCAACGGGCCGCTTTGAAACGGCTGAATAAACTCGTCCAGCACATCCGGGACCTTGCCCATTTGCTGCAACAAGCGCCCCGACCCCTTGCCTTCACAGGCCGCCGGTACACTGGCCGGCGCCTGCCAGGCCGCTGGTTTCTGCCCTTGGGGCAGGAAGATTTGGTAGCTCTCCTTGTAGCTTTCCCACACCGTGGCCGCGTCCTGCTGGCCGATCTGCACGCCGGTATTGGGCTTGCCATCGGCCAGGACCGGCCAGTTCAGCGCAATGAACGTCTGCCACGACATTTCATCGAAGTTGGCTTGCAGGCTGTCGAGAGAGAAGGGCGGGGTCGCCGTGACATCGAAGGGTATTTGCGTAGACAACGTGGGGGCCGCGACGACCAGGGGGCTCAGCAACGCGCCAAACAGCGCACAGCCGAACCCGGGCCGGGGGCGATGGGTTTCCATTCTCATCGGTATCTCCTAGGCATCAGACGCCAGGAGACAGTGGGTCCGTCATGGACTCTTCAATGCGCCTCCTGGCACGGGCTTGAGCGTAGATAAGGTTGGAAATGCCGGTGTACGGGACGCTAGATTTATTCGTAATAAAAACAATCGCTCAGAGGCGCTTCAGGCACGCTCTGCGCGGATATAGGTGCGAAACACATGGTCCCACAGCGGTGAAGACACGCCGAAGTTCTTCTCGATGCCTTTGCGATGATGCAGGTCGTGATTGGCCACCAGCCCCGGTATAAACCGATAGGCCCAATGCGCCGGGCGGTGCATCACGTAGTGCACCGAGATGTAATAAAAGTAGCCCGTCACCGCGCCGACAAACGCCGAGGTCAAACCGGCGTACCAGGCCAATAGCAGCAATGCCGCAAAGATGGAGCTGGTTTTCCAGCTCGACACACCGATATAGGCCAGCACATCCACATGGTGGGTCCAGTGCTCGTGGCGATACAGCGAGTGGAACAGAAAGCGGTGTGCCGAATACTCCACCAGCGTCCAGGCCATGAAGCCCGCGAGCAGTTGCAGCGGATCAAGTGGCGCCAGGCAGAGCGCCAGGCCGATAAACAGGGGAACGGTGAAGAAATCCAGGTAATACGCGACTGACGACATCAGCCATTTGTTTGAAGCCGCCATGTGCGGATCGTCCTTGAGGTGCATGAACCGAGGGGGAAGTTAAGCCGAGTCCTCCCCGGCGGCGGGCAGATTGCCCGTTGATTCACGCCGTTGCAACAACTCGATGTGCTGCGCGGGTACCAGGGTGCGCAAGGTTTTGTAGAGCACCCGGGTTTCCAGCAGGTTCCACACCCGCAGCATGGTTTCCAGCGCGTCCAGGGGTTTGCTGATGAAGTCCCGGGCGCCCAGGGCCAGGGCGCGCAGGCGGGTGTCGCGGGTCGCGTCGGCGGTGAGTACCAGGATCGGCAGGTATTCGCCCTGGGGGATACGCCGGTTGAGTTGTTCCAGCACTGCAAAACCGTCGAATTCCGGCATGTGCAGGTCAAGAATCACCAAGTCCGGTTCGAAACTGTTGAACAGCTCCAGGGTGCGCAGCGGCTGGGTGCTGCTCAGCACGTTGGTGAGCCCTTCGCGCGCCAGCAGTTGCTCCACCAGGTCGAGGTTCGGGCGTTGGTCGTCGATGATTAGAATGCGCAGGTCGAGGTTCACGCGGGCTCCGGGAAAGACTGGTCGAGGTGGGCGAGAAACGCGGGCACGTTGATCGGTTTATTCAACACGGCGGTTGCGCCGGCGTCCTGCAGGGCCTGGCGGGTAAGGTCGCTGGCGTCGGCGGTGATCATCAGTACCGGTGTGTCACGGGTGATCGGTGACTGGCGCAACCGTTGCAGCACCTTCAATCCGTCGAGGTCCGGCAGGCAGACATCCAGCAGAATCAACTGTGGCGCGTGCTGCGCGGCCAGGTCCAGACCCAGTTGGCCTTGCATGCTGGACAGCAGTTTTATCCCCGGTCGGCGTTGCAGCAGGGTTTCGATCAGCGCCAGGCTGGAGAGATTGTCTTCGATGCACAACACCTTGCCCAGGAACGTGCAGGCGGCGGGGACTGGGCGCGGCAACTGGGTGTCGATAACGGGCGTGGTACTGCGCTGGAATGCCGCTACGCGCGCGAACGGGAGCTCCAGCGTGAAGCGTGAGCCAATGCCGGCCTGGCTTTGCACGTTGAGGTGGCCGTCCATGTTTTCCAACAGGCTTTTACTCAGGGCCAGGCCCAAGCCGCTGCCTTCCACATTGGGGTCGGCGCCCAGGCGTTCGAACGGTTTGAACAGTTGCCCCAGGTGATCCGCCGCGATGCCGTTGCCGGTATCACACACCGACACGGCGATACGCGGCCCATCAACGCTGACTTCGATGCTGACGTCGCCATCGCGCTGGTTGTATTTGATCGCATTGGACAGCAGGTTCAGCAGCACCTGGGTCAGGCGTTGCCGGTCGGCCACGATGCCAACATCCGCCGCCAAGGCGGGCAATGGCTGTAACCGAATGCCCGCCTCGGCGGCCATCGGCGACACCAGCGACAGCGCCTCTTGCAACGCCTCCGCCAAAGGGATCGGCGCGATATTCAACGCCAGGCTTCCCGCCTCGATCTTGGCGATGTCCAGCACTTCGTTGATCAGTGTCAGCAAGTGCTGGCCGGCCCGCAGGATATGCCCGACGTCGGCCTTTTGCGCCTTGGGCGCGTCCATGTCCAGCAGTTGTGCAAAGCCCAGGATCGAGTTGAGCGGGGTGCGCAGTTCGTGGCTCATGCGCGACAGAAACTCGCTTTTGGCACGGCTGGCACGTTCGGCTTCCTCACGGGCCTTGCGCAGAGCGATCTCGGCCGCGCGGCGGTCGGTGATGTCGCGGGTGATCTTCGAAAAACCGCGCAAGGCGCCGGTGCCGTCGTACTGCGCGGTGATCACCACGCTGGCCCAGAACCGCGTGCCGTCCTGGCGGCAACGCCAGCCTTCTTCGGTGTAATCGCCGTTGCGGGTGGCTTCGCGCAGCGCCATGTCCGGGTGCTGAGGGCATTCCTCGGGCAAGTAGAACACCGAGAAATGCTGGCCGATGATTTCCTGTTCGGTGTAGCCCTTGATCCGCTCGGCGCCGTTGTTCCAACTGGTGACATAGCCCGCGGTGTCGAGGGCGAAGATCCCGTAGTCCTTGACCCCATCGATGATCAGCCGCAAGCGTTCTTCGTTGTCACGCAATGCGCGCTCGCGCTCGGCCAGCAGCAACCCGGCTTCTACCAGGCTGGTGCCCAATTGGCCGATTTCATCGTGCTCCGGCGGTTGCGGCAGCAGCGGCGAACCAAGGGCCAGGCGTTGGGCGTTGCGCTGCACATTCTGGACCCGCGCCACAATGCCTTTGGACAGGAACAGCACGGCGACGATGGCGCCAAACAAGCCGCAAATCGCCGCCAGCCAGGTGGACAGCAACAAACGCTGACGGGTTTCGGCCGCCGCCGCGCTGCGCTCGGCCAGCAACGACGCCTCAAGGGTGAGCATGGTGCTGATGTGTTGGCGCAACGCATCAAGGATGTGTTTGTTGCTGATCAGGATGGCACTGATCGATTGCGGCGTGGCGTCGCGGTCCTTGAGCATCTCTTCCAGCCCGTCGACCTTGCCATCGATCAGCGGCTTGATGGCGCTGAGTTGCTCGCGTACCCGTTGATCACGCACGTTGTGGTCAAGCCGGCGTAGGGCGGACTCGATCTGCGGCCTGGCGTTGAGGTAGCTGGGCAGGAAGTCTTCGCGGCGAGTGAGCAGGTAGCCGCGCACACTGGCGGCGGCCTCGGCGAGCAGGGTGTGCACGGCCTGGATATCGCCTTGCACGCGCAGCACCCGGCGCACGTCCTCTTCGGCGCGGGCGGTCTGGCGTTCGGTGGTGTAGATCAGCACCAGCGACAGCAACAGCACCACCAGCGGCAGCGAGATCACCACCAGCGCCTTGCCCCGCAGTGGCAGATCGGCCCAACGCCGTTTCATGGTGACGTCACCAGGCCCAAGGCGATGCCGCGTACGGCGGCTTGGGTGCGATCAGCTGCGCCGAGCTTGCCGATCACGCGTTCCACATGGGCCTTGGCGGTGCCAGTGGTGATCCCGAGCTGCTCGCCGATGGCGCGGTTGCTCATGCCGTTGGCCACCAGGCCAAGGACCTGGCGCTCGCGCGGGGTGAGGTTTTCGGTGGGGGCCGCGCCGCCGGCCTGGCGTTCGGTCATGCGGCGCAATAGCCGCGTGCTGACCGCTGTGTTGAGCGCTTCGCCGCCGGCCCCGACTTTTTGCAGGGCCTGGATCACCTCGGCACGGCTGGCGTCCTTGAGCAAGTAGCCGACCGCACCGGCATTCATCGCCGCTTCCAGGTATTCGGGGCTGTCGTCCATGGTGAACATCACCACTTTCACCGCTGGCAGGCGCTCTTGCAGCAACCGAGCGGCGCCCAAGCCGTTGAGCCCAGGCATGCGGATGTCGAGGATGACGATATCCGGCAGCAGTTGCTCACACAGCTCCACTGCTTGCAGGCCATCGCTGGCTTGACCGACCACCTCGAACTGCGCAAGGCCGGCCAGCAGAGAGACGAAACCGGTGCGCGTGACTTCATGGTCGTCTGCCAGCACGAGACGCAGGACGTCGGTCATTGAGGAATTCCAGGTAAGTGGGCAGGCACGCGGGCGTGCAGCTGGGTACCGCAGTCGACTGCGCTGACGCAGGTGAAGCTGCCGCCCAGCAGGCTGGCACGCTCCTGCATGGTCGCGAGGCCAAGATGCTGGGCGTCATCGCGTGAGGGGGCCGAAGTGAAGCCTCTGCCGTTGTCGTCCATGCGCAGGGAAGCCTGGCCGTCGTGCAAGGCCAGGGTCAGGGTCACCCGGCTGGCATGCGCATGCTTGAGGATATTGTTGATGGCTTCCTGGCCGATCCGGAACAGGGCGATTTCCACCTGGCTGGGCAATCGCGTTTCACAGTGGGCGAGCCACACCACGTTGATGCCAGCGTCGCGCAGGCGGTCGGCTTCTTTGTCGAGGGCTTTGAACAGGCCGAAATCATCCAGCACGGTGGGGCGCAGACCTGCGATGAGTTGACGGCCTTCACCGACGGAGTGCTGGGCCAGGGTGAGAATCGCCTGCAAGTCGGCGGCGAGTGCGTCCGGCAGTACGGGGCAGCGGCCTGCAAACCCTTGCAGCCGTTGGTGCAAACCCGCGAGGGTCTGTGCCAGGCCGTCGTGCAGGTCGTAGGCCACGCGCTTGCGTTCGTCTTCCTGGGCGCGAAACAGCCGGTTGACCAGGTCGGACAGCGTCTTGTCGCGGGTTTTGAGGGTGGTCAGCAGGCGATCGTTTTCCAGGTGAGTGGCCAGCAGGGTGGCGAGCAGTTGCAGGGATTCGCTGTCTTCGTGCTCCGGTGCCCGCAGGCTGACACTATTGCCCAACACCAGCAGGCCAAACGCTTTGCCGTCACTGCCTCGCAACGGCACTTGCAGCACGCTGTGAGGCTGCTCCTTCCAGCGAGGTGCGCGCAGATCGCGGTCAGCGAGGGCGGCCAGGCTGGTCAGGCGTGCCGGGCTGCCATGGCTCGCCGTGGTGTGAACAGCTCCGTCGGCGGCCCATTCCTGCAGCAGGCCATGGTCCATCGCAAGAAACGCGCAAGCCCGCGCGAGCACGCGTTCGCGCATGGCGTCGGGGGCCAGTTGGCTCAGCTCCTGCCCGGTATCCACTAACAGCCGCAGCCGCGCCGTGCGGCTTTCCGATTGCCGGAAATGCGCGCGCATGGCCAAGGCGCTGCCGGGGTCATGGGGCGGGTTATGCATGGGTGATGCTCCAGTGCTGCGGGCGTGCGGGGCTTCTATTAAACATGGTTAAACACCTTGGGCGCTATCTGCCAAATGGCATAGGTAAATGACTCCGGTTGGCCGATGGCGCGCCACGGTCGGCTTGGCAAAGTGGGCTCAACGAACACCACTGGAGTATCCCAATGCAATTCAAGCCCGCAGCAATCGCCCTGATGTTTGCCTTGAGCGTTCCGTTTGTTCAGGCCGCCGAAACGTCGCCGTATGTCTACCGTGAGGTGGCCCAGGCGCCGGCCAATGTGAAGGACCGGGAGATTGCCGGTTTGTTTGACCGTTGGAACAGCGCTTTGCAGACCGGCAACGTCACCTCGGTGGTCGACCTGTATGCGCCGGGTGCGGTGCTGCAGCCTACCGTGTCCAACCAAGTGCGCACTACGCCGGATCAGATCAAGGACTACTTCGATCACTTCCTGGCACTCAAGCCGGTAGGCCAGATCAACTACCGTGAAATCCGCCAACTGGGCACTAACGTAGCCATGGACAGCGGGGTCTACACCTTCACCCTGACCGACGCGAAGGGGCAGGTCAGCCATGTGCAGGCGCGCTACACCTTCGTTTATGAGCAGGTGGGGGGCCAGTGGAAAATTCTTAATCACCACTCTTCGGCGATGCCTGAGGTGCAGGTCAAGCACGCTAAGCAGTAACGGCGGGAGGAAAAATGCCTATCCCTTGGCGGGGGTAGGCATTTTTTTGTGGTGGTTGGGAGAGTGCCCCTGTGACGGACCCGGAACCCATGGGCATTTGACGACCTCTCCCTATCCAAATGTGAGAGGCCACGCTCGTCACAAAAACAGGCCCGTTTAGGGAAATAGTTAACCCTTTAAAATCAGTGACTTATTTTATGTTTGATAACAAGGGGTTGTCTTTCAGAAGTCCAAGGTGACGCCGGTATAGAGCGCACGCCCGTCGCCGGGTGAGTGCAGTGACGCCTTCGCGCCGTCCGGGTCGTACCAGACGTATTCGTAGTAGCGGTTGGTGAGGTTTTTCAGTTGCAGGTCGACACTGACGGATTCAGTCACTTGGTACGTCGCACCCAGGTTCATCAACACGTAACCGCCGTAAGTCCCCTTGGTGTTTTCGCGCTCCAGGTAGTAGTGGGTCTGGCCGTTCATCCACGCGGTCAGTTGCAGCGCGGGGGTGGCTTTGTAGTTTATGCCTGCGTTGTAGAGGTGATGGGGGATGTGGTCGATTTCCTGGCCTTTGCTGTTGGGCAGGGTGGCGCTGGGCTGGAGGATTTTCGAGTACTGCCAGGCGTAGGCCATCCAGATGTCGGTGCGGTCGTTCGGGTGCAGGTTCAACTGCGCGTCGTAACCCCAGCGGCGGGTTTCGCCGACGTTATCCGATTCGCCACTCGGGTCATTGAGCCGGCGGCTGACTTCGCCGCTGGCTTCCTGCTGCCAATAGGCGACGCGGCCGTCGATCCAGTCGGCGGGGGTGAACTTGATACCAGTTTCCCAGCCTTCGTTGATCGACGGCGCGAGGTCGGTATCCCGTGGCGGGATCTTGTAGGCAGCGGCGCCGGTGCCGACCTGGAAGGTACGGCCCCAGTTGGCGTACACGCTGGCCACGTCCCACGGCGAGTACACCACGCTGAGCTTGGGTTGTTTGATCAGCCCATAGTCGTTGATGGCGTAATCCATGCCGGTCATTTGGTTGGTGAAGTCGCCGTGGATTTTGTCGACGCGGTAGGCCGGGATGATTTTCAGCGATTCAAACGGTTTGATCTCAGCCTGGATGTAAGCCCCGTAGGTGTCAAAGTCGAACTGCTGGTCGCGGGTTTGCGCCAGGCGTGTGCGGTTCTGGGTCCGGTAGCGTTCACTGGTGTTCTGTTGCTGCTGGACGTCCGCGCCGCCTTCCAGGGCGAAGGCGTAGAGCCAGCTTACCTCGGGCCGCCAGGTCAGGGAGGTGAGGGCGCCGTACTGGGTTTCGTAGGCGTCGCGCTCCTGCTGGGAGCTGGTGCGCCAGTATTGCGTCCAGCGTCGGTCGTCGAAGGTGTTGAGGTAGGTTTTTGCCGACCAGGCCAATGTTTCGGCCAGTTCGGTATCGACGTGCACACTGAGTTGGTTCATCCGCCGCGTGCCTTTGTCGGTGGCGTTGTAGCGGTTGGTCATGGTGGGGTGGTGGCGGGCGTCGTCTTCACTCAAATATCCCGGCTCTTGCGCCTCGGTTTCGTAATGGCGAGCGATCAGGCCGACACGGTAGCTGCTGTCGTCCGGGGTGTAGAACCATTTGCCGGACATCGAGAATTTATCCGCCTGGGCATGATCCCGGTAGCCATCGGCTTTCTGGTAGGCGAAGAAGTAATTCTGCGTCCAGTTGCTGCCTTCGATGCCCTTGGCGAGTTGCGTCTCGCGGGTGTTGTAGCTGCCGTAGCGGATTCGCGCCTTGGTGTAGTCGCCTCCTGTGCGGGTCAGCATGTTGACGTTGCCGGCAATGTTGTTGAGGCCGTAGCGCGCGTCGCTGGTACCACGTACCACTTCGATACTGTCCAGCTCCATGGGGAAAATCATGTCCATGAACGGCATGTTGCCGTCGTTGCTGTTGCTGGGGATCCCATCGATCAGCAGCTTCACCGCGTTCACTTCACCTTCGCCGTTGAAACCGCGAAAGGAGATCTTGCCGGAGGTGGTGCCTTGGTTGAATTCGGTGAGCATGACCCCTGGCGCACGGCTGAACAGCTCCCAGCTGTAGTTGACCGGCATTTTCTCCAGGATGTCGGCACCGAGGATGTCGACCGAACTGAGCACGCTGGCGGTGTTCAGCGGGCCGCTGGCGTTGGTGCTGCCCTGGACGCTGACGGTGCCAAGGGTGAGGGCCGAACTTTCGGTTGCATGGGCCAGTGGCGTGAGTGCAAACACTGAGAGCAGCGGCCAGAGTGAGGAGGGCACAGCGATACGCTGTGCGCGGGACAGAGTAAATGGAGCAGGCATGAGCACGCTTCCTGATGACCAAAAGACTTCAAGGACGTTCAGCCACCCTCAAGGGGCGGCAGAAAACACAGGGTTTCGGGGCAGTCAGGCAACAGGGGAGGCGCGCGGGCTCAGGCTCGGCCAGCGAACCCTGGGATGCAACGTGGGTAACAGCGGATCAGCGAGGGCGACATCCGGGGCATAGCGCGGCAGCCAATGCCGGTAATAGTTGGACGGCAGCGCGGCCAGGCCGGCATGCCCGCAGCAGCAGTCGCCATGCTTCATGGCGGCAGTCGAAGGCGCAGATTTGAGCGGGTCGATCAGCTTGTCAAAGCCTGGTGGCAGGGCTTGGGAGGCGCCGCCTGAGCAGAATCCACCCCACAGCATCAGGCCGATGTCCGGCGTTTGCAGGGCGCGGCTCAACGGCATGGCCAGCATGTTGAGCAACAGGGCCAGGCAGGCGATCCAGGGGCTGATGCGTTTGAACATAGCCATAAAGCCATCGACGCAAAGGGGCGCGTATTTAGCCGCAGTTCAGGCATGAAGTAAAACGCGCTATTTTGCCGCAGGCCTGGCGACCAAACGCGGTGTTGGTGGCGCAACAGCGGTTCAATAAAGTGTTCGATTATCCGAGCCGTGCGGGGTGACCGGTACAGCGCAACCCCTTGAATAAGACGGCTTATGCGCTTGGCATGAATTGTGTTGTGACCCGATTGGCGCTGACCCGACAACGGGAGGGGAAACCTCACCTTTCATAAGAAACCACACCCATGCACAACGTCTTGCAACGCACAGTCATCGCCAGCCTGCTGGCACTCGGCGCCGTGGGCGGGCCATTGTCGACCATCGCCCAGGCCGCCAACGATCAACAGTTCATCCCGCTGGCCACCTACCGAGTTGGCGCCTACGCCTCCAGCGGTATTCCGTGGTGGGCAGGGGAAATTGATTACTTTCGCTATATCAACGAAGTCGAAGGCGGGGTGAACGGCGTGAAGCTGGTCTGGCAGGAATGCGAGACCGAGTGGAAGACCGACCGCATCATCGAATGCTACGAACGCTACAAAGGCGGCCTGGACGGTGCGCCCACCGGGTTCTTCTTTACCCACAGCACCCCGGCCTCCTATGCGCTGATGGACCGTGCTGCCGTCGATCACATCCCCTTGATCGATGGCGCCGGCGGGCGTACCGAATCCACCGATGGCCGCGTGTTCCCTTACGCGTTTCCGTTGTTGCTCAACTACTACGGCCAGGCCTCGGTGGGCATCAATTACATTGCCCAGCGCGAAGGTGGGCTGGACAAGCTCAAGGGCAAGAAGATCGTCACTGTCTATCACGACTCTGCCTACGGTCGCGAAACCCAGGCGGCCATGCAGTTGCTGGCGCAAAAGTACGGTTTCGAGAACATCCAGATTCCCGTAGCAGACCCAGGTAACGAGCAGTCCACTCAATGGCGGCAAGTGCGCCAGATCAACCCGGACTGGGTATTCCTGCGCACTTGGGGCGTTTCGACACCGGTGGCGATCAAGACCGCCGTGCGTTTTGGCGTTCCCGTGGACCGTCTGATCGGTGATGTGTGGGCAGGCTCTGAAGCCGATGTGATTCCCGCCGGCACCGCCGCCAAAGGCTACCAGGCGCTGGCGCCGTTCCCCGGTGGCGACGGTTTCGAAATCCATAAAAAGCTCAAGCAGTTCATCCTTGATCCCGGCAAGAGCAACCTCAAGGACACCAGCTACTTCGGCAAGGTCTACTACAACATCGGCCTGATCAACGCCGCGATTGCTGTCGAAGCGCTGCGCACCGGTCAGGCAAAATTCGGCAACCGCGCGCTGAACGGTGAGGAAACCCGCTGGGCGTTCGAGCACCTGAATATCGATGCGGCACGCCTCAAGGCCATGGGCTTCGAAGGGCTGTTGGCGCCGTTGACATTGTCCTGCGCCGACCACGAAGGCGGCGGTTCGGCCCGAGTGCAGCAGTGGGATGGGCAAAAGTGGGTGCTGGTGACCGACTGGCTGCAAGCCGACCGCGCCACCTTGCGTCCGTTGATCGAAGCCAAGTCCGCCGCGTATGCCCAGGAAAAGGGCATCGTGGCGCGTGATTGCTCGGCGCAGTAAACCTCAGGCGGCGCTTGCCGCGACTTGCCGGCCAGGGATGGCCGCAATCAGTTCGCGGGTGTACTCGGTGGCCGGCTGGTTGAAGATTTGCGCCACCGAGCCTTGTTCAACCACGCGACCATTGCGCAGCACCAGCACCTCATGTGCGAAGTTGGCCACCACTGACAAGTCGTGGGACACCAGCACATACGCAATGCCCATCTCCCGTTGCAGCTCTTGCAGCAGGTCAAGAATGCGTGCCTGCACCGAAACGTCCAGGGCGCTGACCGGTTCATCCAGCAACAGCAGGTCGGGTTTCAACGCCAGGGCGCGGGCGATGGCGACGCGTTGGCACTGGCCGCCGGACAGTTCACGGGGCAGACGGTCCAGAAAGCTCACCGGCAGGTGCACGCGGCTGATCAGCTCCCGCGCCGCCTGTTCCAGGGCGGCACCCTTGAGCAAGCCAAACGACACCAGCGGCTCCACGATGCTGTCGAACACGGTGAAGCGTGGGTCCAGCGCAGCGAAGGGATTTTGCTGCACCAGTTGCAGGCGTTGGCGCAACGGGCGGAAGTCGCGCCAACTGAGGTCTGTAACGTCCTGTTGTTCGAACCAGACCCGGCCCTGGCTCGGCTTCTCCAGGCCGAGGGCGATGCGCAGCGCGGTGCTCTTGCCCGAACCGGACTCGCCGACGATGGCCAGGGTCTGGCCGGGGTACACCTCAAGGTTGAGACCTTCCAGGGCCAGGAAGGTCGAGGCTTCGCCCTTGACCTTGGGTAGGGCAAACGTCTTGCCGACGTTGTGCAGGCTGAGGATCGGCTGACGCCCCAGATCGAGATTGATCAACGGATCGCGGCGCTTGGCGAAGGCAGGCGCGGCGGCAATCAGTGCGCGGGTGTAGTCGTGGCTGGGGCGGGAAAGGATCTGCTGTGGCGGGCCTTGTTCGACCACCTCGCCGTGCTGCATCACCAGAATGCGGTCGGCGCGGTCGGTGGCCACGCCGAGGTCATGGGTGATGATCAACAGCGAAATGCCGCGCTCCCTGACCAGGCGTTGCAGGTGATCGAGGATCTTGCGCTGCACGGTGACGTCGAGCGCGCTGGTGGGCTCGTCGGCAATGATCAGGCGCGGATTACCGGCCAGGGCGATGGCGATCAGCACGCGCTGGCGCATGCCGCCGGAGAGTTCATGGGGATATTGGCGGGCGCGCAGCACCGGTTTGTCGATCCCCACCTGTTGCAGCAACTCGACAATATCCGCATCGACGCCGGGGTAGCGCTTGCCCTTGGCCAGGATCAACGCCTCGGCGATCTGTTGGCCGATGCGCAGGGTAGGGTTGAGGCTGACCATCGGGTCCTGTGGCACCAGGCCAATGGTGCGGCCGCGCAGGTTGCGCTTCTGGCGTTCGCTGGCGTGGGTCAAGTTATGGCCATCCACCCACAGTTGACCGGCGCTGATTTGCGCGTTGTCTGGCAGCAGGCCAAGGATGGCGTTGGCCAGGGTGGATTTGCCCGAGCCGGACTCGCCGACAATCGCCACGGTTTCGCCTTGGGCGAGGGAAAACGACAGCGAACGCACCGCTGGATTGACCTGACCGCTGGAGCGGTAATCGACACTGAGTTGGCGTACATCGACCAAAAGCGGGCTCATCGCTGGATCTCCTCGAAGGTGCGGGCGATATGGTTGAGGCTGAACACCACGGCCACCAGGAACAGGCCGGGCAGCAACGACACCCAAGGTGCGGTGATCAGAAAGTGCCGGCCGTTGGCGATCAAGGTGCCCCATTCCGCCGCCGGTGGTGCGGCGCCGAAACCGAGAAAACTCAAGCCTGCGGTGGCGAGGATGGCTGCGCCGAAGTCCAACGTTGCCAGTACCGCTACCGGGCCCCAGGCGTTGGGCAGAATGTGCCGCAACAACGTGCGGCCCCAACTGGCACCGCCCAGCCGTGCGGCTTCGACATAGGGCAGGGTTTTCACCCGCAGTACCTCGGCGCGGGTGGTACGGGCAAAGCCAGGAATAATGCCGATGCCCACCGCGATGGCCACCGGTACGGTGCCGAAACCGATGGCCGTGACGATCGCCAGGGCCAGCAGCAGTCCAGGCAGAGCCAGCAGTACATCGACCACGCGCATGATCACCGCATCGATACGGCCACCGGCAAACCCGGACAAAATGCCCAGCCCGAGTCCGCCTACCAGCGCGATCCCCACCGCCAGCGAGGCCGCCAGCACCGACAGGCGCGCGCCGTAGACCACGCGGGTAAACAGGTCACGGCCCAGTTCATCGGTGCCGAACCAATGGGTCAAGTTGGGCGCCGTGAGTTTGGCGAGCGGCGCGGTGGCGTAGGGGTCGAAGCTGCTCAGTAGGTGCGGCGCCAGGGCGGCGACCAGCGAGAACACCACCACTGCCACGGCCAGGCTGAACCCCGGCCGGCGCAGCAAGGGCAGCAGGGTGGACGTGGCGCGTTGCAAGTGGCTGCGGCGGTGCCAGAGGGTTTCGCTGCGCACGCGTTTCTGGGTGAGCGTCGTCATGGTCTAGGACACCTTTGGCGTGTGGGAAATGCGCGGGTCGAGCCAGGGGTACAGCAAGTCCACCAGCAGGTTCACGAGGACGAAGGCTGCCGCCGACACTGCAACGATGGCCAACACCACCGGAATGTCCTGGCGCAGTACGGCTTCCTGGGCCAGGCGGCCGATGCCGGAACGGGCGAAGATGGTTTCCACCAGCACCGCGCCGGACACGGTATTACCCACCTGTAGGCCGATCAGGGTGAGGATGGGCAGCGCGGCATTCCTGAACCCATGGCGTGCCTGCACCTGGCCCCGGCTCAGGCCCTTGGCGTAGGCGGTGACGATATAGGCCTCTTTCCACACGCCCTGGAAGCTGCGTTGCAGCACTTGGGCGTACACCGCGGCACTTGGGATCGCCAGGGTGATAGCCGGCAACACCAAGCTTTCGAAGCCACGGGTGCCGGTCGCGGGAAACCAACCCAGGCCAAACGCAAACACCTGGATCAGTAACAAACCCATCCAGAACACCGGCACCGAAAAGCCCAGGGACGGCAAGCGCGCCAGTGCTTTTTTCAGGGGTTGCCAACGGATATACGCGGTGAGGTACGCCAAGCCAATGCCGCCGAGCAGCGACAGCACAATCGCCAGCCCCGCCAGGGACAGCGTCTGTGGCAGGCGCTCGGCGAGCAACTCGGCCACCGGGCGGTTGAGTGACAATGACTGCCCAAAGTCACCGCGCAGCGCGCCCAGCAGCAGGTCGATGTATTGCTCAAACAGACCTTTATCCAATCCGTAATAGGCCCGCGCCTTGGCCAGGTCTTCCACCGACAGCGCGTCGGCTTCCATGCCGGACGCACTGAGCATGATCGACAAGGTGTCGCCGGGCAGCAGATAGAGGATGAAGTAGGTGATGCTGTAGGCCCCCCAAAGCACCAGCAGCGCCTGGCCGACCCGGCTAATCAGGTAACGACTCATGGCGCGGCGACCTCGATATCACCCAGCAGCGCAAAACCTTCGGCGGTCCAGCGGAAGTTTTTCACCTTGGCCGACGTTGCGGCCTGCCACACGCGCTCATACACCGGGAACGCCGAGCCTTCATCCACCAGCAGGTCTTGCAGGTTGCCGTAGGCCGCTGCGCGTTGTTGGCTTTGGGTGGCGGTGATGCCTGCATCGAACAGGTCTTTGGCAGCGTTCAGCACCGTCGGTTCGTAGAGGTTGGTGGCCAGGGTCGAGCTGTTGGCGGTGCGTGGGTCGAGGATGGTTTGCAGGATGATCGGGTCGGCGCGGGTCATGTAGGTGCTGGTCAGGTCATAGTTGCCGGCCGAGTTGTTGGCGACCCATTCGGCACGGGTGACCACGTTGAGTTTGACCTCGATACCGACCTTGCGCAGTTGGTCCTGGAGCAGCACGTCACCGGCGGTTTCGGATGGGGTGATGTTGTAGCTCAGGCTCAGGCGCTTGCCGTTTTTCTGGCGGTAGCCGTCCGCGCCCTTGGCCCAGCCGGCCTGGTCCAGCAGCTGCTCCGCGCCTGCCGGGTCGTAGGCCAACTTTGCACCCTGGCTCTTGAAATAAGGCGTGGTGACGTCGTAGATGCCGTCCACCACCGGAAATTCGGCGTTGTAGACGGTGCTGGCGTAGCTCTTACGGTCGATGGCCTTTTGCAGGGCCAGGCGGACTTGCTTGTCGCTCAGTGCACGCCCATCACGGGTGTTGGGATACAGGTTCAGGGCCGGCCCCGGCAGCGAACGGCTCTGGATGGTGGCGCCCTTGGACTGGAACAGCTTCAGGTCCACCTCGGAGAACGGGTTGCGCGGCCACAGGATGTCGGCCTTGCCTTGCAGGAACAGGCCGTTGCGCACGCTTTCCTCGGGGATGTAGCTGATGTCCACCGCATCCAGGTGCGCTTCGCCCTGGTTCTTCATATTCGCCGAAGCCCAGGCGTAACCCTTGCGCTTGGTCAGGTGCGCGCCGACTTCCGGGGTGTAGCTGGCCAGCACGAACGGCCCGGTGCCGATGATCTTGCCCAACGAGCGCTCTTTGGCGCTGAGTGTGTAAGAGGCCGGCGCGAGGATCGACAGGTTGGTGGTAGACGTGGCTTGCAGGAAGCCGGCGTTGGGCTTGGCCAGTACCAGTTTGACGGTCAGGTCATCCACCACTTCGGCGTGGTCGAACCCCGCCAGGTAGGTGGCGCCAAAGGTGGCCGGCAACTCGGTGGCTAACGCCTTGTTGCTGTCGAAGGCGGTTTTGACCGCCACCGCATTGAAGCGCTCGCCGTTGCTGAAGGTGACGTTGTCGCGCAAGTGGAAGGTATAGGTGAGCGCGTCGTCACTGACTTCCCAGCTTTTGGCCAGCCAGGGAATGATCTTGCCGGTCTCCGGGTCTTGGTCGGTAAGGGACTCCGCGACATTGCGCAGCAGCACGCGGTGTTCCAGCCAATAGACCTGGAACGGGTCGACGCTGACCAGGGTGGTGTTGTCGCCAAAAAAGGCGATGTTCAGGGTCTTGCCGGCCTGGGCGTCACTGCCCGAAGGCGAGCAGGCGGCCAGGCTAAGCGCCAGGGCGCACGGGGCCAATAGACGGCTCATCAAGTTGGAGGTGTTCAATGGGATGCCCTCGTATGGCGATTGGCTTAGAAGTCGTAGGCCAGCTTGGTGTACCAGTAGCCGCCGCCGGGGTAGAACGGCGGGTTGCCGTAGGGCGCCAGGCCCAGGTTGCTGTAGACGGCGTGCCGGTCTGGGCGCACGTCGAAGATGTTGGTGCCGCCGATGCTCACGGTGATCTGGTCGACGAAGGTGTAGCTGACGTCGAGGTCGGTGATCCATTTGGCGCCGAAGCTGCGGTCGCCCGTGGGGTTGACCGCCAAGGTCTTGACCGCGCCGTAGCGGCTGGTTTGCAGGTTCACTGCCAGGTCCTCGACCTTCCAGTTGGCGCCCAGGATCCATTTGGTCTTGGGCGATGCTTCGGTCAGGTCGCCTTCGCGGTCGCGGCCTACCAGGGTGACGCCGGAGTTGGCCAGCGCACTCGGGGTATCGCGGTTGCCTTCGATAGTGGTTTTGTTCCAGTTGAAACCCAGGCTCCAGCGCACATCACCCCAGGCATCCAGCGGCGTGGTGTGGTCGGCGACCACGTCCAGGCCACGGGTGCGGGTATCGAAAGCGTTGGTGTAGTAGTTGACCCAAGTGCCGGATGGCACGCCTTGGGCGGTGAGGATGCCGTTGATCACGCCATTGCCTTGGTCGTAGATGTTGCTGGTCAAGGCGATACGGTCGTCGATGTCGATCAGGTACGCGTCAGCGGTGATGCTGGTGCGCGGTGCCGGTTGCCAGGTCAAGCCCAGCCCGAGGTTGCGTGATTTCTCCGGCTTGAGGTCATCGCCACCCAAGGCTTTGGCCAGGTTGCTGCCCGACGGGGTCAGGCGGGTGACGGCAGGCACCACGTTGCCGTTCACGTCTACGGCGACTCGGTTGTCGGCCACGGTGTAGCCGATCTGGGTCAGGGATGGCGCACGGAAACCGGTGCCGACGGTGCCGCGCACGGCCACGCTGTCGGTGAGTTCGTAGCGCGAGTTCACTTTCAGGCCGAAGGTGTTGCCTGAGTCGTCGTCGTAATGTTCGACACGCCCGGCGACGTCGAGAAACCAGCGCTCGGTCAGGTCAAAGCCTAAATCCAGGTAGCCGGCGTAGTTGTTGCGGATCAGGCTGACTTCATCTTCCGGGCGAATCGTCACCGCCGCCTGAGCGCCCGATGCCGCCGGGTAGGTCCCGGTGATATAGGCCTCGGGGTCGCCGGCGAACGTGCTGAAGTGTTCCCAGCGATGTTCCAGGCCGGCCGACACCTGCACCGGCGAAGTCAGGTTAAACAAACTGTCGTAGCGGCGAGTGAAGTCCAGGTTGTTGACCCACTGCTCAAAGCGGAAGGTGGCCAGGTTGTCGAATTTGGTCGGTGAGGCGGTGCCCAGGGACGGGTTGATGTTGAGGTCGCTGGAGTGGTGGACATTGTTGCGCCCGTAGGTGGTGCTCAGGTCCCAGTTCCATTCGGCCGCCTGGCCCTTGCCGCCGAATAGCAATTGATAGTCGCGGTCCTTGATGTTGTTCAAGGGGTAGTAACCGTCCGGGAACACCTCGGGCACGGCGGCGCGGCCGGTGGGCAGGCGGAAGTAGTTGGCCGCCTCGGCATCACGCTCGCCGTAGGTGGAGAACGAGTAGAGGGTCAGGTCTTCAAGGGGCAGTTCGGCGTTGTAGGCGAGGTTGAAGGCCTTGAGGTCCGGGTCGCCGTTCTTGATTGCCACACGGTCCCAGGCGGCTTCCTTGGCCGGATCGTTGAAGGCCCTCACGCTGCCGTCGGCCTTGTCGTTCCAAGAGGCTTCGCCGCGTTTGCGTGCATCGGCGGAGAGGTGGAAAAAGCCGCCGTCGCCCAGCTTGAAACCCTGGTCGCCGGCCACCTTGATGGTTTCGCCCTGGCCGGAGAATAACTGGCCGTAACTGGTTTCCAGGTGCCCGCCGCTGTTGCCGGTCTTGAGGATGATGTTGATCACCCCGGCCACCGCATCGGAACCGTACTGGGCGGCAGCGCTGTCTTTGAGCACTTCAATATGGTCCACCGAGCTGACCGGGATCAGGTCGATATCCACCGCATTCGCGCCGCTGTTGTCGATGGACCCGCGCTGACCGGTGGCGCCGTTGTGGCGACGTTTGCCGTTGACCAGCACCAGCGTGTAGGCCGGGCCGAGGCTGCGGTTACTCAGTGGGCGAGTCACCGAGTTGTAGCCGGCGATATTGGTGCCGAAGTTGAACGACGGCAGCAATTTGGCAATCGCTTCGGACAACTCGGCGCGACCGGTCTTGAGCAGTTGCTCGCTGTTGATCACATCGATCGGCGCCGGGCTGTCGGCCATGGTGCGCTCCTGGCCACGCAGGCCGGTGGAGATCACGGTGACGGTGCCGAGTTGGGCGTCTTCCGTCGCGGCTTCGGCGAAGGAGGGCGCAGTGGCGAGCAGCAGGGAACTGGTCAGCAGTGACAGGTGAAAGTTCTTGAGGGGCAGCGGGGAGGTGAGGTCTGGCATGTCGAGATCGGTCCATTTAGCCTGATAGCAGGCTCCTGGTGGTCGGGGGTACGTCCTCCGCCAGGTATGGGGTCGGTCTGTGAAGTGAAGATATTCCTATAAAAAACCCGAGGGAAAGTCTTTTTTGGAATAAGCTAATTATTAGATATTGTCATTATGTGGTTTTTTAAGATCATCTATTTTTATGATGTTGTGTCACGGGGGCGACGGGGCCGAGCCTGCATCAAGGCTGCACAGCCGGGCCCTTCAACTCGATTTGATTACCGTCCGGGTCATTGAAATAGAGCGACCAGCCTGTGCCCTCTGCGCCATAGCGCATCTCGGCTTTTTCAGCGGATATACCCGCGTCAGCCAAGTGGCCGAGAATGGCCTGCTCATCGAACGGCTCGACCCGCAGGCAAACGTGATCGACGTTGTGCCCTTGCTTGCCCGCCGGCTTCCCGCCTTGGCGTCCGATGGAGCCATTCACGTCCACCAAGTCGATCATGGATGCCCCAGCGCTCAGGTGAATCAGGCCCAGGTCTTCCCGGCGCTTTTTGACCTCACATCCCAGCACCGAGGTATAGAAAGCCAGGCTGCGCTCGATGTTCTGCACCCGCAGAACCACATGGTCGAGGCGTTGAATTGAAAAATTGCGCATAACCACCACTCCTGTTTGAGCCTTGATTTTAGTTCCCGGGCAGTGTGTGTGACGGGTGATTTGAGGTCAAAAGCAATAGCGCGACGGTCTTGGAGCGGCCGGTTGCTCACCCACATCAAGCCCAGCCCGCTTGCACCCGGAAAAAATAGATAATATGTTAACGGTATAACTATAAATAACCTGTGGGAGCGAGGATATGCCTGCCTTGTTGAGCACTCGTGAGGCGTTCGCCAACTGGAACCGCGACTTGCGTACGGTGTGCGGTAATTTCAGCACAGCCCTGTCCGAACAGCACACACTGTTTATCGGCAGCGTCCACGGTCAGGATGTGTGCGGCCTGGAGTTGGCCCATATTCGCACCAATGCAGGATTGATCAGCCGCCATCGCACCTCGGGTGACGGCGATGACGATCGTCACTGTTTTCTCATTCTTCAGAGCAGCGGCCACCAGCGCATCCGCGGGCAAAATCAGGTGATTGAGTTAGGGCCTGAAGACATCGCCCTGGTGGACTCGGCCCAGGCCTTCGACATAGAGCCGCGAGGGCTGGTGCAGAATATCTCGATTCACCTGTCACGCCAGGAAGTCAGCCATCAGCTTGGCCCGCAACCGCTGTTTGGCAAGCTCGCGCGCAACAGTGTCGCCACTCACATGATTCGCGCTCTGGTGCGTTCGTTGGGTGACGTTGCGTTGAGCGGTGACTCCGGCGGCAGGAGCGATGGGCCCGCGCTGGAACATGCATTAATCCGGTTGGCTGTCGCTGGCCTGGATGAACGCACCGACGGGCAGCCCGCCTTTGCCTGCGTGGGTCATGATGATCTGTATGGCTTGGCCACCCGCCTGGTTGAGTCTTCCCTGCAAGAGGCTGAGTTGGGCCCTGACTATCTGGCGCGGCAGTTGAACGTCTCGGTCCGCCAGCTCTATCGGTTGTTCGAGCAGCGCCACGAAAGCATCTCTCGCTACATTCAGCAGCGCCGCCTGGAGCGGGTGGCCCAGGATCTGCGCTGCCAGGATCTGCGCCATGAATCCATCACTCAGATCGCCTTTAAATGGGGTTTTGTCGACGCCGCGCATTTCAGCCGCGCGTTCAAGCGTCATTTTCAGCACGCCCCTCGGGATTTTCGCCAGCACGCTACGTAAGTGCGCGCCTGGCAGAGAATGCCAAGCGCTTTGGCAGCGTCAGTCAAGTCGAGCAGCGCGCCAAGTCCTCTAATAAGCTTGCCTGGGCTGGGGGTGACACCGAGCCGCTTATCGCTGGAGAAAAATAATAATGAGATCACGCAGCCTGTTGCCAGGCATTCCCTTACTGATGGCTACGTTCTGCTCTGTTGTGTGGGCGGGCCCGGCGCAGGTCGATGGCCAGCGAATCATCGCGGCCGACCAGGAGCCCGGCAATTGGATGAGCCACGGTCGCACCTATGACGAGCAGCGTTACAGCCCACTGGACAGCGTCAATGCCGGCAACGTCGCACAGCTGGGCTTGGCGTGGACGACCAAGCTGGATATCGACAGCGGCACCGAGGCCACGCCGCTGGTGGTCGATGGTGTGATGTACACCACCGGCGCCTTCAGCATCGTGTATGCCATCAATGCCGCCACCGGTGATTTGCTGTGGAAATACGACCCGAAAGTGCCCGCCGAAAACCTAAGCCAGGGGTGTTGTGGGCCGGTCAACCGGGGCGTTGCGGTGTGGCAGGGCAAAGTCTATGTGGGCAGTTTCGATGGACGCTTGATCGCCCTGGATGCGGCTAATGGTCAGCCGGTGTGGAGCGTCGATACCATTATCGATCGCACAAAAAGCTATTCGATTACCGGCGCGCCCCGCATCGTCAAGGGCAAGGTGCTGATCGGCAATGGCGGCGCCGAGTTCGGCGTGCGCGGTTACGTTACGGCCTACGATGCCGACACCGGTAAACAGGTATGGCGCTTTTATACGGTGCCGGGTGACCCCAAGCTGCCAGCGGAAAACCCCGCCATGGCCAAGGCCATGAAAACCTGGGATGGCGACGGCTGGGTGAAGTGGGGCGGTGGCGGCACGGTCTGGGACTCCATGGCCTACGATCCGCAGCTTGATCTTCTCTATGTGGGCACCGGCAATGGCTCACCCTGGAACTACCAGTTCCGCACCAATGGCAAAGGTGACAACCTGTACGTGTCGTCGATTCTGGCACTGCGCCCAGAGACCGGCGAATACGTGTGGCACTACCAGATCACGCCGCAGGACCAGTGGGATTTCACGGCGACCCAACACATGATCCTGGCCGATATCAAGATCGACGGCAGCCTGCGCAAAGTGATCATGCAGGCGCCGAAGAGCGGGTTTTTCTATGTCCTCGATCGCACCAACGGGCAATTGCTCTCGGCGAAGAATTTCGTCCCGGTCAACTGGGCCAGCGGTATCGATCTGAAAACCGGGCGTCCGATCCTCACCGGCGCGGCCGACTATTCCAAGGAGCCGAAAGTGGTGCAGCCGAGTTTCCTCGGCGGGCACAACTGGCACCCGATGTCGTTCAGCCCCAAGACCGGTTACGTCTACATCCCGGCCCAATACACCCTGGCCGAACTGAAAGCGGCCAAGGCGCCGATGTTCTTATCGAACAAGTCCGTGGTGAACTTCGGCCTGGATGTGCCGGACCTGCCTGAGGACCCGAAAATCCTGAATAAAATCCGCGACGCCTGGAGCGGCGAACTGATCGCCTGGGACCCGGTAAAACAGAAAGCCGCCTGGAAGCAACCGTACATCAGCGCCGGCAACGGCGGCACGTTGGCCACGGCGGGTAACCTGGTGTTCCAGGGCACCGCCGATGGGCGCGTCGTCGCCTACCGCGCCGACACCGGCAAGCCGCTATGGGAGCATCGAGCCAATTCAGGAGTAATGGCCGGGCCCGTCACCTACACCGTCAATGGCGAGCAATATGTGGCGTTCTCTGTGGGGTGGGGCGGCATCATTCCTTTGCTGACCGGCCCATTGACCAACAAAGGCAAGGTGCGAGCAGAGTCGCGGGTGATCGCCTTCAAACTGGGTGCGCACGGGGAATTGCCTGCGCCGAAAGCTGCACCCGTCATGCCGACGACCCATCAGGCACTCACTGCAACCCCCGAGCAACTGACCCAGGCGCGCGGCCTGTTCAATGGATTGTGTGCCGGTTGCCATGGCCTCAATGCTATCAGCGGCGGTGTGGTGCCAGACCTGCGTTACCTGGATGACAACAAGCACGCGGCGTTTCCCGCCTTTCTCAGCGGGGCGCTGATCAATGGAGGGATGCCGAATTTTTCTGACATCCTTCAGCGCGAAGACATGGAATTGATCCGTCAATACCTCGTCAAGCGGACCCAGGATCTGCAAGCCGATCTCAAGGCTGGCGGACACACCACCGCGCACTGATTCCAATCCGTTTCACCTAAGCCTGGCGACTCCCCACAGAGTCGTCATGGCGAAGCTCTGCCTCCAATAAAAATAACGGGACCCGCCATGAAAATACTTAGCACTCTGACGTTCAGCGCATTGTTTGCCAGTCTGGCGCCCTTGGCCCAGGCCGATGTCAAACCCGACCCCGGCGACTACACCGCGCTGCCCCAAGGCACCGATGTGGTGGTGCTGTACCAGCAGAATCCGCGAGGGGACAAGGTGTATTCCGGCGGCAAGAAAGTCGCCGACAACCTCGACCTCGACCTGACTGTCGGCGTGTTGCGATTGATCCACTTCACCGAGTTCTTCAACACAGGCTTGACCTGGGATCCACAGATTGTGATCCCCTTCGGTTATCAGAAGATCGGCGCCACCGACAGCAAAAACTCTGGGCTGGGGGATATCACCTTCGGTGGAACGGTATGGACCATCGCAGACCTTGCCAGAAATGAACACCTGGGCTGGTCAGTGTTCGTCACGGCACCCACCGGCAGCGATAAAAACCAGGGTTTTGCGTTGAGCGATAACCGCTGGGCCTTGGACTTTCAAGTCGGCTACATCAAGGGACTCACCGATAAAATCACCTGGGACGTGATCGCTGAAACGGAGTTCTACGACAAGCAGCGCGCCACCGACGCCGAAAAAGCGCCGCTATTCCAGTTGCACAACCATTTACGCTACAACTTCACCCCGGACACTTACGCCGCGATTTCGTATCGACATAACTGGGGCGCGCGCCAGACGCTTGACCATGAAACCCTCGCCACCAGCCGCAGTAACGGCACGCTCGGTTTCACTGTCGCCACGATGCTGGGCAAGCAAGTGCAGGTGATGGGGCAGCTCATGCATGACACCTCGGTGCGCGAGGGCGTGAAGATCGATAATTCGCTGCAGTTTCGCGTGGCGTACTTCTACTGACGGCAAGGTGATCGGCGGCCCCTGGCCTGGAAAAGCTTTTGATCGGTTAAATCTTTTATTGACTAAAGAATATTTGCCGGTTAATTATTGCTTCGCATCTGCTCGCATGCAGAGTCATTTCCAGGGTTACACCATGGGTCAGAAAATCACGCCGTCATTGGCCAGCCTGTATGTCCAGACTGACGAGGCGTTGTCCAAGCCTCGCCTCGCACCTTTACTCATGCAGGGCTTCCCGTCAGAGCCCGAACGCCGCGTTACGTGGGACAACTGGATGCGTTCGCCCTTCAGTCAATGGGGGTTTCGCAACCTCGCACGACTGCGTCCCACCATCGACGTGCAGGCGGGCGCAGCACCTGCCAGCCCGCTCAAGGTTGCCCCGACAGCCTTGGATTCGCTGTATTTCAACAGCGAATGCGGGCTGAGCATCAGCGTTATCGATCACCTTGTGGCCAGCCAGACCGACGGGTTCCTGGTGATGCAGGGCGATACGGTGTTGTTCGAGCGTTACTTCAACGGACAGCGCGCCGGTGATCGACACATCATGTTTTCGGTGACCAAGTCGTTGATTGGGACGTTGGGTGAGCAACTGGTCACCGAGGGCGTGCTCAGACCTGAGTTGCTCGCTGCGTATTACGTCCCCGAGCTGGCCGGCAGTGCGTTTGGCGATGCCACGGTGCGTCAGTTGTTCGACATGGCGGTGGGCATCGACTACAGCGAGGTCTACGACGATCCCAACTCAGAGAGTTCGCAGTACGGTTATGCCTGCGGCTTTCAACCGGCTCCGGCGGCTTACGCGCAATTCGCATCCCTGTACCAGTACTTGCCATCCCTCAAGAAACGCGGCAGCCATGGCGGATTTTTCCATTATGTGACCGCGACCACCGAAGCCTTGGCATGGGTTATGGAACGTGCGTCGGGCAAGGCTTGCAGTCAGATGCTGGAGACGATCTGGGAGCGCCTGGGTTGCGACCGTGACGGCTACTTCATGGCCGACGCCTGGGGACGCAATGTGGCGGGCGCAGGCTTCAGCGCCACCTTGAGGGACATGGCGCGTTTCGGTCGGCTGCTGGCCAACAATGGACGCCACGAAGGGCTTGAACTGCTGTCCCCTGCGACCGTCTCCCGGATCGCCGCCGGTTCCGATCCGGCGATCTACGCGCAAAATGACGAGTTTTCCAGCTGGACGCCGGGTGCGTCCTATCGCAGCCAGTGGTACGTGTTCAACGATCACAGCCAGGCACTGATGGCCGGCGGAATTCACGGCCAGTACCTGTTCATCGACAAGCCGTCCGGCGTAGTGATCGTCAAGCAATCGTCCCTGACGGAAGCGGTCGGCCCGTTCGATGCCGACAGCGTGCGGATGCTGCGTGCCATTGCGGCCCACCTGAATCCCTGACACACGCCCAACAATAAGAGTCTTGCGTTCTATTCACCTGGCCCCGGCCAGGTGTTGGCGGCGCGCTGCGTCGCCATTGACTGCCCTGTAACAACAATAATTCCACAGGAGCTTCTTATGGTTTTCACCAAGCGTTTCTCACGAGCGCTCTTAGCGGTCGGCTTACCCCTGACCACCCACGTCGCGTTGGCGGGCTACACCTTTGAGGACGGCAATCTCAAGGGCGAAGTCAACTTCACGGCGGGTGGTGGGACGCTGTTTACCCGTGGCGTTAACTTTGGCAGTGGCCAGGTTGATGCACGCAGCGGTAAAAACGGCGGCGCGAACATCAACTGGCAAGAGCTCTACATCAAGCCCGGCGTCAAACTCGACTACGCGCTGCAGCCCGATTTCAGCCTGCTGGCGGGCGGCTCCTTGGTGGCTGCCAGCACGTTCGGCGATGGCGATGCGGGCGGCTTCACCCGCAGCTCCGACGGTAAAGCCGCGTTTGAAGAGCTCTACGCTGGTTTTCGGGCCGGCGAGTGGACCTTCACAGCAGGCCGCCAGAACTACATGATCGGCACCGGGTTCATCGTCATGGACGGCAACCTCGACCAGTACAAAGACGCCGCCTACTGGCTGGGCCCTCGAACCGCATTCAAGGATTCGGCGGTCCTGGCCTGGAACCATGGCGCACTCAAATCCCAGGCATTCACCTTGCGCACCGATGACGATTTGGGCGACTTCCGCATGACTGGCGTCAACCTCGATTACAACGTCGATGACCAGGTGACCCTGGGGGCGATGGCCATGAAGGTCCATGCCCTGGGGCCCAGAGGCAGCACATTCCCGCGTCTTCGTGACGGGATGCAGGTCTACAACATCAGGGCGCTCAACGCCACGGTGCCCGGTGTGCAGGCACTGACGCTGAACGCCGAATACGCCATTGAGCGCGGCAGCGGCGAGGGTGCCGACTACGATGCCAACGCTTGGTATGGCCAGGCCGACTATGCCTTCAGCACGCTGCCGCTGACACCGATCATCGGCTACCGCTACGCGAGTTTTTCCGGTGACGACAACCTCACCGACAACCGCCAGAAAGCCTGGGACCCGCTGAGCAAAGGCTTTGTCGACTGGAGCACGTGGCTTATCGGCGACGTGGTCGGTAACTACCTGCTGTTCAACAGCAACGAAAAGGTCCAGCAGTTCTCGCTCAAGACCCACCTCAGCGACACCGTGACCCTCGGCACGATTCACTATCAGTTCTGGCTGGACGAGAAGAACTACCTGGGCGCGGCGGTCAGTGACCGGCGTTTTGCCGATGAGAGCGTGGTTTTCCTCGACTGGACGCCCACGCCGTCGTTCTATACATCGCTGTCCTACAACTGGGTCAAGCCACTGGCCGCTGCCAAGCAAGTCTTTGGCGATGACCAGAGGTTCAGCGCGCTGGAATTGTATTTCACCTATCGCTACTAAGTGCCGCGAGCCATCGTGGCCGCGCTGGAGTGTTTAATCATGAACAGGTTTTTGCGTCACACCTTGCTGGGTACTGTCGCCTCCCTTCTGATCAGTGGCTTTTGCCTGGCGGAAGAACGGACCGTACGGATCTACAACTGGATCGAATACCTGCCGCCGGAAGTGCTCAAGAGCTTCCAGGAAGAAACCGGTATTCGCCCGATTTATGACGTGTTCGACAGCGCCGAAACCATGGAGTCCAAGCTGCTGACGGGCAACTCCGGGTACGACGTGGTCTTCCCCGGCACTGCCAACCTGGGGCACCTGATCACCGCCGGTGCCGTCCAGCCCCTGGATCGCAAGCAGTTGCCGAACTGGGAGCACCTGGACCCGCAATTCATGCAGTCCCTGGAAGCAGTGGGTGACACTGGCAATCGCTACGCCGCACCTTACCTGTGGGGCACCACGCTGATCGGCTACAACGTCGACAAGGTGCGCAAGGCCCTGGGGCCCGACGTAAAGATTGACACCTGGGACATCATCTTCAAGGAAGAAAACCTCGCCAAACTCGCCACTTGCGGCGTGGGTTTCCTCGACGCAGGCAACGAAATCGTGCCCATCGCCTTGCACTACAAGGGCCTGGACCCCAACAGCCAGAAGCGCGAGGACTATGCGCAGGCCCAGGCGGCGATGATGAAAATCCGTCCCTACATCACCTATTTCAACTCATCGCGCTACGGCATGGACCTGGCCAACGGTGATATCTGCGTCGGCGTGGGCTGGTCCGGTGGTGTCGCGCTGGCCAAGCAATTGGCGGATGCCGCCGGCAAGGGCGTCAAGGTCGAGATGGCCTTGCCCAAGGAAGGCGCGCCGATGTGGTCGGACGTGATGATGATCCCGGCCAATGCCCCCGACGTGGCCGAGGCCCATGCGTTCATCAATTACATCCTGCGTCCGGAAGTGATTGCCCGCATCAGCAACAAGATCGGCTACCCCAACCCGAACAAGGACGCCACTGCACTGGTAGACGCCAATATCCGCGACAACCCCAACATGTATGTGCCGGAGCAAGTGCGTAAGACGTTGTTTGCCCTGGAGCCGATTCCGCCTGCGATCGAGCGAATCCGTACGCGCACCTGGACCAACATCAAGACCAACCGCTGATCCCCTGCGACCCGGTGCGTGCGCGCCGGGTTTGGAGTTGTGCCATGAGTGAGCATTTGGACTTGATGGACGTTGCGCCTAATTTGCAGCGCGTGCTGACGTTGCGCGTGGCCATAGGGCGTGGGGTGATGCTGGGCGACAGTGTTGACGGTTTGCGCTGCAACTACCCGATTGTGGGGGGGGATTTCGAGGGGGTAGGTATTCGCGGTCAGGTGCTGGCGGGCGGCGAGGATTTGTTTGTTCTGCGCCCGGATGGGCTGGGTCAACTGGACGCTCGCTATAGCCTCAGGACTGATCAGGGAGAGCTGATTAATCTGCGTAATCGGGGGGTTCTGAACATGACGGAGTATGGGCGTCAGTTGGAGCGTGAGGGGCAGTGGCCGATTCCCGAGACGGAGTATCGGTGTACCTGCACGCCGGTGTTTCAGGTGCCGAAGGGGCGGTTGGATTGGCTTGGGCGTGCGAGTTTTATTGGGTTGGTGCATTACCCCAGTGCTGATCAGGTGGTGGTTCGGTGTTATCGGTTTTACTGAGGGCGTTTGGTGCAGTGATGTGCGGGCTCTGTCCGGGGTACCGAGTTCGAGCGCGATGGCGGTTTGTCGGTGTACATATCCGTTATTGGGGTAACGGCGGCTATGGGTTCCGCTCTTACAGCGGGTCACTTTTTGAAGAGCGCAAAAAGTAACCAAAAACGCTTCGCCCCAACACTCGGCACCTCGCCTAGGCTCGGTGTGCCCTCACTCCGGCTTGAATCCGTGGGCCGCCGCGATGGGCCATCCATGGCCCAGCGCGGCTAACCCGGCGTCCTGCCGGGTTACCCACGGATTCAAGCCTGCGTTCGGCCAGCGTGTTTGATGGGGCGCCTGAGATCAAGATCAAAAGCGCAGATCAAAAGACCGCTGACTTCGTCAGCGAAAAGGATGTAAGGGCCGGATCAAAAGCAGGGCAAAAGCAGAGCAAAAGCAGAGCAAAAAGCAGACTGAGACCTATCTGTCTGATCTATGGAGATCAAACTGTGGGAGGGGGCTTGCTCCCGATGGCGGTGTGTCAGCCAACAGAGCTGTAACTGACCCACCGCCATCGGGAGCAAGCCCCCTCCCACACGGTTACCTGAGGACACGAGACAAAAACCCGGCCGGCTCTAAGGCCGTTGCGCACCCCAGCGCGGGACAAGCCCGCTCACCACAGAGTGAGGCGTCAACCTGTAAGAATCGTGCAGATAACCATGCTCATGGGGGCAACCCCTCAGTCAGGCCTGCATGCCATAAAACACCAGCTCCGTAATACGTCTGACCTGCGTGGAGTGCGCTTCTATATCCGGGTGTTCCTGATTCACCAGTCTGA
The DNA here is from genome assembly GCF_052938085.1 of Pseudomonas sivasensis. Taxonomy (NCBI): domain Bacteria; kingdom Pseudomonadati; phylum Pseudomonadota; class Gammaproteobacteria; order Pseudomonadales; family Pseudomonadaceae; genus Pseudomonas; species Pseudomonas sivasensis. The sequence goes on along the minus strand of NZ_CP176442.1, from coordinate 3,326,598 downwards.
ACAGTTGCAGGTGTGAGTAATCGTTCAGTAAAAACGCAGCCATTTCCACGTCCAGTTGCGGGCGTAGCTTGCCGGCCAGTTGCAGTTCGCGCAGCAGTTGGCTGATCTCAGCCCTGAGTGCGTCGTTCATCGCGCGATAGCCGGCGGGGAGTTCGTTGGTGCCGCCGAACAGGATCAGTGGCAGCAATTCCCGCCACAGGCTGGGGTGCATGACTTCCAGGGCGTAGCCGGTCAGCAGCCGTTCAAGGTGGCACAGCGCGTCAACCGGATCTTCGATTTCCTGGATCAGGCGGCGAGTGTCGGTGATCGCGCGTTGATCGGCGTGGTGCAGGATTTCCAGAATGATTTCCTGTTTGTTGCCGAAATACTTGAACACCGTGGGCGCCGATACGCCAGCCTGGCTAGCGATCTGTTCGATGGTGGTGTTCTGGAAACCCTGGCGCTCAAACAGTTCGATGGCCGCCTTGCTGATGGCTTGTCGGCGTTCGGCTTTCTGACGTTCACGCAGTCCGGTCACGGGTGCTCCTGGTCACGATTCAAAGGGGGCTCGGTACCCGTGCAAAATACTTAATCGGATAAAACATTTAAAGCACTCATTTTCAGGCAATCCCTTCAAGGCTGTTGCCGCTGGTGCTTCTTCAACCGATAGGCAAACTGAGCACGGCTAAGCCCCACGAGTCTGGCGGCGGCGGCGAGGTTGCCGGCGTTCTGTTGCAGCGCTTCGGTGATCAGGCGTGATTCAAGGCCCTCGATGGAAAACCCCTGGTCCAACTGCCCAAGGGTGTCCAGCAGTGCTGGTCGCTGCAAAGGTGCGGTGTTTGACAGGCTGCCATGGTCGTCCAGGCCGTACGGATCCGCCGGCAGTGGCTCGTTGCGAAACAGGTGCACCAAGTCGATGGCCTGGCCTTCGTCGCTGGCGATCAGGCCGCGTTCGATCAGGTTTTGCAGTTCGCGCACGTTCCCTGCGAAGTCGTAGCGCAGCAGGACTTTCAGGGCGCGCATGGTCAGGCCTACGGGTGTACGGGCGTACTCCTGGCAGAAGCGGGTGAGGAACGCGTTGATCAACAGCGGGATATCATCGCGGCGTTCACGCAACGGCGGCAGGGCGATGGGGTAGACATTCAGCCGGTAGAACAGGTCTTCGCGAAAGGTGCCGTCAGCCACCGCTTTGCGCAGATCGATATTGGTGGCGGCCACTACCCGCACATCCACCGTGATGCCGCGTATGCCTCCGACGCGTTCGATCTCGCGCTCCTGCAACGCCCGCAGCAGTTTGCTTTGACCGGCCAGGCTGAGGCTGGTGATTTCATCCAGAAACAACGTGCCGCCCTGGGCCCGTTCAAAACGCCCGGGCCGTGAGTGGGTGGCGCCGGTGTACGCGCCGCGTTCAACCCCGAAGAGTTCAGCCTCGATCAGGTTGTCCGGGATGGCCGCGCAATTGAGCGCCACGAACGGGCTGTCATGGCGACGGCTGAGTTGATGTAACTGGCGCGCAAACATTTCCTTGCCCACGCCGGACTCCCCGCTGATCAGCACGGTGGCGGGCGTCTGTGCGACGCGTTGCAGGGCCTGCATTGCTGCGTTGAACGCGGCACTGGCGCCCACCAAAGGTCGGGGCGCGCTGGTGCTGGCAAGGCGGTCTACCGGGCTGTGGCGCGCACAGGCGTCGGCGGTGTGGGTGACGGTCGAGGACACGTTCAGGTAGCGCAAGTCCTGCTCAACATCACCCCATTGTTCGGCGGTCTTGCCGATCACCCGGCAACTGCTGTGGCCCATGCCTCGGCACTCTACTTCGCGAAAGATCACCAGTTGCCCGAACAGACCACTGACAAAACCGATGGCGTAGCCGGTCTCCGTCCAGCACACAGGGTCCTGGCCGATGCCGTAGGCGCCCACATGCTCATCGGCCTCGCAGGAGTGGTGCCAGAGAAACTCGCCTTCATAAAAGCCCGAGTCGGCGTCGAACTTGAAATGTAGCGGCTCGACCTTGGTCATGCCTTCCAGGGTGTGCAGGTGCGTCCCGGCACGAAACACCGCAGCGGCATCAGCGTTTGGCCAGCGCTCGCGGATCAGCCGGGCATCCCGCGCTCCGGAGGCATAGCCGGTACGGGTGAACAGACCGCGCGCCTGCTCCAGCCCCAGACGCTCGATGACTTCCCTGCGCAGGGCGCCGAACGAGGAACTGTGCAGCAGCAGCATGCGTTGGTCGTTGAGCCAGATCCTTCCGTCTTCGGGAGAAAAAAACAGGCAGTCGGTCAGTTCCGCAGGCGTCGGCGAGCTGCTGTCGCTGAGGTGGCGACTGTCGCCGCGCGGATGATAGGGCGCGGTGGCTGGCGCGCTGTGGGGGTTAGTCATTGTTATGCCCCTGCAAAGCGAATGAACGATATGAGTAACTGCTCAGATAGTTACTAAACATAACCTTATCAATTGAACAAGTGCCAGGCCCCTGGTTTTTGCGGCCGATGGGCGAGTGGTCAATGGGCGGCACGTGTCAGGCCCCGGTCCAGAGCCCTCGGCGGTTTATGTCTGCGTCAGCACGTGCAAGCGGCACAGCCTTTGCTCAAGGCCAAATGCGGCGTTTGCACTCGTGCAGGCGATGACAATTACAAGAACCGGGAGTTGCCATGTCAGTGTCTGAAACCACCCACCTGTTACAGCGGGCCCTTGAGTCCGAATGCCTGTTTAACGGCGATTGGATACCCGCTTCGGGATCCGTGAGCCCCGTGATCGAACCCGCCACCGGCGAGCCGCTGCTGCGCTGCGCCATGGCCAGCCCGGCCGATGTCGCCCTGGCCAGTCGCAGCGCGGCCCTGGCCCAACCGGCGTGGGCCGCACTCGGTCCACGGGAGCGCGCCGAGGTGTTTCGCAAGGCGGCCGACGTCGCCGAGCAGTCTTTCGCCGAACTGGCGCTGTACGTCGCGCGGGAAACCGGGGGCGCGCTGTTCAAGGGCGAACACGAAGTGCGCGAGGCGATTGTGCTGCTGCATCAGGCGGCGGGCTTGTTGTCTCAACCCCACGGAGTGGTGCTGCCCAGTGCGGCGGGGCGATTGTCCTATGCTCGGCGCCAGCCCCATGGCGTGGTTGGGGTAATTTCACCGTTCAATTTCCCGCTGATACTGTCACTGCGCTCGGTGGCGCCGGCCTTGGCGGCGGGCAATGCGGTGGTGCTCAAGCCTGACCCGCAGACGCCGGTCAGCGGTGGTTTTCTCATTGCCCGACTCTTCGAAGAAGCAGGCTTGCCCAAGGGCCTGCTGCACGTGTTGCCCGGCGACGCAGCGGCCGGTGAGGCGCTGTGCCGCGATCCCAATGTACGGATGATCGCGTTTACGGGCTCCACGGCGGCGGGGCGCAAAGTCGCCGAGGTGGCCGGTCGGCACCTGAAAAAAGTCGCGCTGGAACTGGGCGGCAAGAACCCATTGATTATTCTCGAAGACGCCAACCTCGACCTGGCCGCAAGCAATGCCGCCTGGGGCGCCTGGCTGCATCAAGGGCAAATCTGTATGGCGACCGGGTTGATTCTGGTCCATGAATCCATCGCCGCCAGCCTGACGCGCAAGTTGGTGGAAAAGGCCCGGGCGCTCACCGTGGGCAACGCCGCCCGGGGTGAGGCCGCGCTCGGCCCATTGATCAATCAACGCCAATTGCAGCGCGTGCACGAGATAGTCAGCGACAGCCTGCAAGCCGGCGCGCGGTTGGAAGCGGGCGGCGAATACGACCGGTTGTTCTACCAGCCCACCGTGCTCAGTGGCGTACGTCCGGGCATGCGCGCCTTTGAGGACGAAGTGTTCGGCCCAGTGGCCACGGTGGTCAGTTTTGCCACGGACGAGGAGGCCATCGAATTGGCCAACCGCACCGAGTACGGGCTTTCGGCGGCGATCATTTCACCCTCGGTGGGGCGCGCCATGGCCATTGGCGAACGACTTGATTGCGGCCTGCTGCACATCAACGACCAGACCGTGGCGGACGAATGCATCAACCCCTTCGGCGGGCGCGGCGCCTCGGGCAATGGCGGCAGTGTGGGTGGGCCGGCCGACTGGGACGAGTACACACAGTGGCAATGGGTCACCGTAAAAAACACGCCGCCGACCTATCCCTTCTGAGCCCCGGCTCGCGCATGCCTATACAACAATAAGAGGGCTTGACCATGAACCTGTACCGCAAAACCTTGATCGTGACCGGCGTGGCGTCGGGCATAGGTGCGGAAGTCGCGCGATTGGCGCGCTTCCAGGGCGCCACGGTGATCGGCGTCGATCGCCATGAACCGCAGTTGACGCTTGATGGCTTTTTCCATGCCGACTTGAGCGATCCCACCAGCATCGATGCGCTGGTGGCGCGCCTGCCGCAGCAGGTCGATGCCCTGTGCAACATTGCCGGCGTGCCCGGTACGGCGCCGATGCAAACGGTGGCCGAGGTCAATTACCTGGGCCTGCGCCATCTGACTCAAGCGCTGCTGCCGCGCATGCCAGCGGGCGGCAGCATCGTCAATGTCGCTTCGGTACTCGGTGCGCAGTGGCCGCAGCGGTTGGCGCTGCACAAAGCGCTGGCGGCGACCGAAAGTTTCAGGGCCGGGCAGCAGTGGCTGGCCGCCAATCCGGTGGAGCAGGGCACCTGTTATCAGTATTTCAAAGAGGCGCTGATCGTCTGGAGCCTGCAGCAATCCCAAGGATGGTTTCGCGATCATTCGGTACGCATCAACTGCGTCGCGCCGGGGCCGGTGTTCACCCCGATTCTGGGGGATTTCGTCAGCATGCTCGGCCCGGAACGGGTGGCCCAGGACAGCCAGCGCATGACGCGTCCCGCCCTGGCCGATGAGGTGGCGTCGGTGATTGCCTTCCTCTGTTCGGACGCTGCGCGATGGATCAATGGGGTCAATCTGCCGGTGGACGGCGGGTTGGCGGCCACCTACGTGTAGGTGCTGCAATCGCGTTAAACCCCGGGGCGGATCCACCGCGCCGGGGGTCTTGAACAACAACAAAAATACAGGACATACAAGATGCTCAAGCCAATCTTGCGGACCGTTGCGGCCTCAACATTTGTCGCACTTTCATCGACTGCACACGCTTACGACCTGCCCGGACTCAACCTGGGCAGCACCAGTTTCTACGATGGCTCGCCAGCGCCTGCCGGACCCGGTTGGTACCTGGAGGAATACCTGACGTACTCGCGCGCCAGCCGCTTCAATGACGCCAACGGCAACAAGCTGGCGCTGCCCAAGCAGGACGTGGAAGTGGTGGCGCCGACCACGCAGATCATCTACGTCGGCCAACCCCTGGCCAATGGTGCGATGCCCGGATTCACCGTGATCAACACGTCCCTGGCCCATGTGGATGTGGACGATGGTTTGAATAACGCGGCACTGAGTTCGCGGGCAGGCTTTGGCGACGTGGTCGTCGGCCCCTTCCTGCAACTGCCGACCCTGAACCGCGCCGATGGCAGCCCGCTGTTGACCCAGCGGGTCGAGTTCGATGTGGCGATCCCGGTAGGTGCCTACGATCGCAAGCGCTCGATCAACCCTGGCAGCAACTTCTGGTCATTCAACCCGTATTACGCGGCGACCTACTGGTTCAACCCGAAGTGGTCGGCGAGCGGGCGCTTCATGTACCTGTGGAATGGCAAGAATGACCAACCATCGGCCAGTTTTGGCGATGTCTCCGACACCCAGGCGGGGCAGGCGTTGCATGCCAACCTGACGTTGCAATACGCAATCGACCAGCAGTTGAGCGTGGGCTTGAATGGCTATTGGTTGAAGCAGATCACAGACACCGAGGTAGAGGGGCATGCGGTGAGCGGTCGGCGGGAAAAGGTCTGGGCCATTGGCCCGGGCCTGGTGTACGCGTTCAACAAGGAGAATGTCCTGTCGGTGAACGCGTACTTTGAGCAGGAGGCGCAGAACCGCACCCAGGGCAATAAGCTGGTGCTTAACTGGCTGCACCAGTTCTAGACGTGGAGGTGCCGGGCAGGTTCAGTGGCGCCGCACGCACCATCACGCTGATGATGGTCAGTGCGGCGATCACCACGCCGGGAGAGGTAGCCAGCAGCACGCCGGCGGTACCGGCGCCTGCCGCAAGGAGTTGCCCGGCCGCCAGTGGCCCGGCCACCGAGCCCAGACGGCCGATGGCCACGGCCGCACCCACGCCGGTGGCGCGCACTGCCGTGGGGTAGGAGGGCGGGGCGCTGGCATACAGCACCAATTGGGCAGCCATCACGAACAACCCGGCAGCGAAACCCGCGACGGCCATGGGCACGATGCCCACCGACAGGCCGACACCGGCCAGCGCCGCCAGCAACCCGGCGTACACAAACAGCACCACTTTGAGCGCGTTGCAACGGTCCAGCAGCACGCCACCGAGCAGTGAACCGAGGGCGCCGCCGATATTGAAGAGCATCTGCACCATGCCCGCCTGGGGTTTGCTGAAACCTTGTTCCAGCAACAATGAAGGCAGCCAGTTAAGCAACATGTACATCACGGTCAGGGTGAAGAAGTAACTGAGCCACAGCGCCAGGGTGGTGCGGGCGCGACCCTCGCCGAACAGCGCCTGGCCCGTGGATGGGCGGGCGCCTGGCGTGTGATCGACCTGTTGGCGATAGGCGTTGGATTCGGGCAGCAGCAGGATCATCAATGGCACTGCCAGCAGCGGCGCCAGGCCGCCGATGATAAAGGTGGTCTGCCAGTGTTCACTGGAAAACATCGCCACCACGGCGGCCAATGCACCCCCCAGCGGTACACCGCAGTACATGACACTGATGGCGGTGCCGCGGTTGCGCTCGCTCACCGCTTCGGCACACAGCGCAATCAGGTTGGGCAACGCGGCGCCCAGGCCCAGGCCGGTGAGAAAACGCACCAGCAACAGGCTTGAATAGCTCTGCACAAATGCCGTGCTCAAGGAGAACAGCCCAAACAGCAGCACTGCGATCACCAGGATTTTCTTGCGGCCGATACGGTCGGCGATCCATCCGCCAAAAAACGCTCCCGGCAGCAGGCCGATGATCCCGACACTGAATACCCAGCCGAGCATTTTCGGGTCAAGGGCAAAACTGTTGCGCAGCCCGGCAGCGGTGGTGCCGGCCGCCTGTAGATCGAAACCCTCGATCAGCGCAACGATAAAACACAAAGCGATCGTCAGCGTCGAACGACGCGATGAACTGTTCATGGGCAAACCTCGTTGTTGTTTTTGTTGTGGTGGCGAGCCTGACCGGCTGCTGGAAATTAAGATAACAAATATAACTATAAAAAGAAGGGTACCGGGCCCCAGTCTAAAATCATGACGCAAGCCGTCTAACGCAGGTGTTTGAGATTAACGTCAGTCGAAAATATGAAAATAGATAGGTTTATTAATGTTCGATTATCGGTCAGTGGCGGTTGACGAAGGGCTCCAGCTGTTTCCATTCTCTGTCCGCGAAGCCCACTGGGCCACGCCTGTGCTACCCCCAAAAACAACAACAAAAAATGGAAATCGAACATGCCAAAACTCCCCACGGACGCCGTCGCGGCGGCCTGCTGTGTGTCGAACAGCACTCCACGCCTGATCAGTGCACTGCTGATGTTCAGCATCCTGCCCACTCCGCTGTGGGCGGCGGGGTTCATCGACGACAGCCACGGCACCCTGACGCTGCGCAATTACTACCTGGACCGTGACTACAAGGACGACGGCGCCAAGACCGCCGCGCGAGAATGGGCCCAGGCGTTCATGCTCAACCTGGAGTCTGGGTACACCCCTGGCGTCGTAGGCTTTGGCCTGGATGTGCGTGGGCTGATGGGGGTCAAACTCGACTCGTCGCCGGACCGCAGCGGCACCGAGCTATTGCCGGTGTCGGCCAGCGACAAGCGTGCCGCCGATGAATACTCACGCCTGGCGCCCACCGCCAAATTGCGGTTTGCACAAACCACGGTGAAGGCCGGTGACGTGTCAATCTTCCTGCCATTCGCCTTCGCCAGCCCGTCCCGCCTGCTGCCCCAGACCTTTCGCGGCACCACCTTGAGCTCCAAGGACATCGACGGGCTGACCCTGAACACGGGCTATATCGACCGTATCAACAAGCGTGATTCCACTGACTACCAGGCTATGACCATCGCATCGCCCAACCGGCGGTTCAATGCGACGGCGACCACCTCACACCTGGCGTATGTCGGCTGGGATTACCAGGTCAATAAAGACCTCAGCCTGCGCGTCTATCACTCCCAAGTGGCGGACCTTTACCAGCAGGACACCCTGGCGTTGCTGCACAACCTGCCGGTGGGCGATGGGGTATTCACCAGCGACCTGCGCAGTTTCTTCAGCCGCGAGGACGGCAGTGCCAAGGCTGGGGACGTGGATAACCGTAACCTCTCGGCGCTATTTGCCTACCGCCTGGGTGGGCACCGCGTCAGCCTGGGTTACATGCATTCCAGCGGCGACACTGCCACGCCCTATATCTCCGGCACGGAGCTGATGGGCATGAGCGAACTGACCATGAGTTCGGATTTTCTCAACGCCAAGGAGCGCACCTGGCAGGCCATTTACGACTATGACTTTGCCGCATCCGGCATGCCGGGCCTGAAGGGCCGGCTGCGTTATGTGCGCGGCGATAACATCGAGTTGGCGGCGTTCAATGCCGAGGACCGCAAGGAGCGCGAGTTCCAGATGGAGTTGGGTTACGTGATCCAAAGCGGCCCGCTGAAGAACGTCGGGCTGATGGCACGCAAGTCGATCTACCGCAACGACTTCCCAGGCGGCGCGGCCTTTCGCGATGAAAACCAGACCCGCTTCCTGGTGCTCTACACCGTGGCGCTGTGGTAGATCGCGGGATCAGTCCTGATACACCTTCTTGAGCAAACGCAGCAGCTCTGCACGTTCCTCGACGTCCAGGGCTGCGGTGGCGTCCAGGTCGCTCTGCGCGGCAATGTCCTTGAGGGACTTGAGCAGGATTTCGCCCGGTTTGCTCAGGAAAATCCCATAAGAGCGCTTGTCGGGTTTGCAGCGCACGCGTACGGCGAGGGCGCGGCTTTCCAGCTTGTTCAGCAACGGCACGACCTGGGGCGGTTCGATTGCCAGGGCGCGGGCGAGGTCGGCCTGCATCAGGCCGGGGTTTTGCTCGATGATCGCCAGGGCCGAGAACTGTGCGGGGCGCAGGTCGTGGTCGGACAGTCGGCCGATCAGGTTCTGGAACAGCTTGAGCTGGGCGCGGCGCATGGCATAACCGATCAGATCGTCCAGGGCTGAATCCAGCGGCGGCTGTACCTCGTCATGGTCGGGCAGGACCTGGCTGGTGGCGATGTTGGAAGGCTTGGCCATTAGCAGTGCAATCCTCAGAAGGTAGCGGTTAACAAGGCTATCTAGTTTGCCGGGGTTGGCGCGCTGTGGCTACGACGGTTTTTCACAGTCGTTAAATATTGGTTATTCGGATTAATAGTTAATTGACATAACTATATTTGCGGTTTAATTTCGAATCATCTTCAAACCCAGAACAAGAGCACACCGCCATGAGCAATTACGAAGGCCGCTGGACCACCGTCAAGGTTGAGATTGAGGAAGGCATCGCGTGGGTCATTCTCAATCGCCCCGAAAAGCGCAATGCCATGAGCCCGACCCTGAACCGGGAAATGATCGACGTGCTGGAAACCCTGGAACAGGATCCCGCCGCCGGTGTGCTGGTGCTGACCGGAGCCGGTGAGGCCTGGACCGCCGGCATGGACCTCAAGGAATACTTCCGCGAAGTGGATGCCGGCCCGGAAATCCTCCAGGAAAAAATCCGCCGCGAAGCCTCCCAATGGCAATGGAAACTGCTGCGCATGTACGCCAAGCCGACCATCGCCATGGTCAACGGCTGGTGCTTCGGCGGCGGCTTCAGCCCTCTGGTAGCGTGCGACTTGGCGATCTGCGCCGACGAAGCCACCTTCGGCCTCTCGGAAATCAACTGGGGCATCCCGCCTGGAAACCTGGTCAGCAAGGCCATGGCCGACACCGTGGGCCATCGCCAATCGCTGTACTACATCATGACCGGCAAGACCTTTGGCGGGCAGAAAGCCGCTGAAATGGGCCTGGTCAACGAAAGCGTGCCGCTGGCGCAACTGCGTGAAGTCACCATTGACCTGGCGCGCAACCTGCTGGAGAAAAACCCGGTGGTGCTGCGTGCCGCCAAGCATGGCTTCAAGCGTTGCCGCGAGCTGACGTGGGAGCAGAACGAGGATTACCTTTACGCCAAGCTCGACCAATCGCGCCTGCTCGACACCGAAGGCGGTCGCGAGCAGGGCATGAAGCAATTCCTCGACGACAAGAGCATCAAGCCTGGTCTGCAGGCGTATAAGCGCTGAAGGATGCGGCCTGCGGGCCGCACCGTTTTACCCTGCTTGAACGTATTCCCGATAAAGACAATAAAGAGGAATCACCATGCTGGACGTGCCCCTGTTGATCGGCGGCCAGTCGTGCCCCGCACGCGACGGTCGAACCTTTGAGCGTCGCAACCCGGTGACCGGTGAAGTGGTCTCGCGGGTCGCCGCTGCCACTCTGGAAGATGCTGACGCCGCCGTGGCCGCTGCCCAAACTGCGTTCCCCGCGTGGGCGGCGCTGGCGCCCAACGAACGCCGTACCCGGCTGCTCAAGGCTGCCGAGCAGTTGCAGGCGCGCAGCGACGAATTTATCGCGGCCGCCGGCGAGACCGGCGCCATGGCCAACTGGTATGGCTTTAACGTGCGCCTGGCGGCCAATATCCTGCGCGAAGCGGCTTCGATGACTACCCAGATCACCGGCGACGTGATCCCTTCCGATGTGCCTGGCAGCTTCGCCATGGCCCTGCGTCAGCCCTGCGGCGTGGTGCTGGGCATCGCGCCGTGGAATGCTCCGGTGATCCTCGCTACACGCGCCATTGCCATGCCGCTCGCCTGCGGCAATACCGTAGTGCTCAAAGCCTCGGAACTGAGCCCGGCAGTGCACCGCCTGATTGGCCAGGTGCTGCAGGACGCCGGCCTGGGCGATGGCGTGGTCAACGTCATCAGCAACGCCCCGGCGGATGCGGCGGCAATTGTCGAACGGCTGATCGCCAACCCGGCGGTGCGTCGGGTCAACTTCACCGGCTCGACCCATGTCGGGCGGATCGTCGGTGAACTCTCGGCCCGTCACCTCAAGCCGGCCTTGCTGGAACTGGGCGGCAAGGCGCCGTTGCTGGTGCTGGACGACGCCGACCTGGACGCCGCCGTATCGGCAGCAGCCTTTGGCGCTTACTTCAACCAAGGGCAGATCTGCATGTCCACCGAGCGCCTGATTGTCGACGCCAAGGTCGCCGATGCCTTTGTCGCCAAGCTGGCGGCCAAGGTCGCGACCCTGCGCGCCGGTGATCCCACGGCGGCGGACTCGGTACTGGGTTCCCTGGTGGACGCCAGCGCCGGTACGCGCATCAAGGCCCTGATCGACGATGCGCTGTGCAAAGGCGCGCGGCTGGTGGCCGGAGGGCAACTGGACGGCAGCATCCTGCAACCGACGCTGATCGATGGCGTTACAGAAGACATGCGTTTGTACCGCGAAGAGTCCTTCGGTCCGGTGGCGGTGCTGTTGCGTGGTGACGGCGACGAAGCCTTGCTGCGCCTCGCCAACGATTCGGAATTCGGCCTGTCGGCGGCGATTTTCAGCCGTGACACCGGCCGTGCCCTGGCCCTGGCACAGCGGGTCGAATCGGGCATTTGCCATATCAACGGCCCGACCGTACACGACGAGGCGCAGATGCCCTTCGGTGGGGTCAAGTCCAGCGGCTACGGCAGTTTTGGCGGCAAGGCGTCCATTGAACACTTCACGCAACTGCGCTGGGTGACCTTGCAGAACGGGCCACGGCACTACCCGATCTGAGCAGGCGCTGCGACATAACAATAACAAGGCGGCGTTGATTCGCCTTGATGGAGGACGTCCTTGTGAGTTCCGAATTCAGACCGCAACCCCAGTCCGCGTCGCGATACCGCGAAGTGTCCATCGGCCACGCACCGGTGCAGGTCACCGAAGAGCGGGGCGTGCTGCATATGCGTTCCCTGGAGCCGTTGGCCGAGTTGCCTGCGCGCTTGCTCGATCGCCTTGTGCATTGGGCCCGGGTGCGCCCCGAGCAGACGTTTATCGCCGCACGCCAGGACGGTGGTGACTGGCGCCGCGTGAGCTACAGGGAGATGCTCGACAGCGTGCGCTCTATTGCCCAAGGCCTGTTGAGTTACGGACTGTCGGCGGACAAGCCGCTGGCATTGTTGTCGGGCAACGATATCGAGCATTTGCAGGTGGCGCTGGGCGCCATGTATGCCGGTATTCCGTATTGCCCGGTATCGCCCGCGTATTCGCTGCTGTCCCAGGATTTCGCCAAGCTGCGGCATGTGTGTGACCTGCTGAAACCGGGGCTGGTGTTCGTCAGCGATGCGGCCGCCTACCAGCGCGCAATCGAGGCCGTGTTGCCCGCCGAAACGCCGTTGATCAGTGTGCGCGGTGAAGTGCCAGGGCGCACTCGGGTGAGCTTCGACAGCCTGCTTAAAACGCCGAGTGGCGCCGAGGCTGAAGCGGCGTTTGACGCCACGGGCCCGGACAGCATTGCCAAGTTCCTCTTCACTTCGGGCTCGACCAAACTGCCCAAGGCCGTGATCACCACTCAACGCATGCTCTGCGCCAACCAGCAAATGCTGTTGCAGACCTTTCCGGTGTTCGGCGAGGAACCGCCGGTGCTGGTGGACTGGCTACCTTGGAATCACACCTTTGGCGGCAGCCACAACGTCGGCATCGTGCTCTATAACGGCGGCACTTTTTACCTCGACGACGGCAAACCCACGGTCCAGGGCTTTGCCGAGACCCTGCGCAACCTCAAGGAAATTTCGCCAACGGCCTACCTGACCGTTCCCAAAGGCTGGGAAGAGCTGGTCAGCGCCCTGGAGCAGGATGCCGAGTTGCGCGAGCGCTTTTTTGCGCGGATGACACTGTTCTTCTTTGCCGCTGCGGGCCTGTCACAGAGCATCTGGGATCGCCTCGATCGCGTGGCCGAGCTGCATTGCGGTGAACGCATCCGCATGATGGCCGGGCTGGGCATGACCGAAGCCGCGCCGTCCTGCACGTTCACCACTGGGCCGTTGTCCATGGCCGGTTATATCGGCTTGCCCGCGCCGGGATGCGAAGTGAGACTGGTGCCGGTGGACGGCAAGTTCGAAGGGCGCTTTCGCGGGCCGCACATCATGCCGGGTTACTGGCGCGCGCCCGAGCAAACCGCCGAGGTGTTCGATGACCAGGGTTTCTACTGTTCCGGAGACGCGATCAAACTCGCCGATCCCCACCAGCCGCAATTGGGGCTGATGTTCGACGGGCGCATTGCCGAAGACTTCAAGCTGTCTTCCGGGGTGTTTGTCAGCGTTGGCCCGTTGCGCAATCGCGCGGTACTGGAAGGCTCGCCCTACGTGCAAGACCTGGTCATTGCCGCGCCGGACCGCGAATGCCTGGGGGCGCTGGTGTTCCCCAGAGCCTACGAATGCCGCCGTTTGGCGGGTTTGAGCGCCGACGCCAGCGACGCCCAGGTATTGGCCAGCGAGCCGGTGCGCCAATGGTTCGGCGATTGGTTGCAACGCCTTAATCGCGACGCCACCGGTAATGCCAGTCGCCTGGAATGGATTGCCGTGCTCGACGAACCCGCGTCCATCGACCGTGGGGAAATCACCGATAAAGGTTCGATCAACCAGCGGGCGGTACTGCAGTGGCGCGCGGCCAAGGTCGAGGCGTTGTATCGCGGTGAAGACCCCACCATCCTGCGCGCCGGGCCCAAGCCTTGAGCGGCGCAGGGCAGTATTCGGCGTTTGCCGACGCGGCGATTTTCGAGGCGGTGCGCACGCCGTGGGTCGACCTCGGTGGTGCGCTGTCCCAGGTCTCGCCCATCGACCTGGGAATCAAGGTCGGCCGTGAAGTGCTGGCCCGGGCGAATATCGATCCGCAGGCGGTGGACAGCGTGTTGGCGGGTTCCATGGCCCAGGCCAGCTTCGATGCCTACTTGCTGCCACGGCATATCGGGTTGTACAGCGGTGTGGCGCAATCAGTCCCGGCGCTGGGGGTGCAGCGCATCTGCGCCACCGGTTTCGAGCTGTTGCGTCAGGCCGCTGAACAACTGCGCGACGAGGTGCAACTGGCCCTGTGCGTGGCGGCTGAATCCATGTCGCGCAATCCGATTGCTGCTTACACCCACCGGGGCGGGTTTCGCCTGGGAGGCGAGGTGCAATTCAAGGATTTTCTGTGGGAGGCACTGTACGACCCGGCTCCCGGCCTGGACATGATCGCCACCGCCGATAACCTGGCGCGCCGTTATGGTCTGAGCCGCGAGGCGGTGGACCGGTATGCCTGTGACAGTCATCAGCGTGCGTTGCAGGCGCAGCGTGAGGGGGCCTGGGCGCAAGAGATCGTCAGCGTCGATAACCAGGTGTTCGAACTTGACGGTTATCAACCCCGACGCCTCACCCTGGCACGTCGCGCCGCTGCGGTGACCGAGGACAGTCACCCACGGTCTACCGACCTTGAGGCACTCGCGCGTTTGCGCGCCGTGCATGCGGACGGGGTGCAGACCGCCGGCAATAGTTGTGCGGTGGTCGATGGTGCGGCGGCCGCGTTGGTGGGACGCGCTTCAGACTGCACGCGCCCGGCCCTGGCCCGGTTGGTGGCCAGCGCGGTGGTCGGCGTGGCCCCCGAATTCATGGGCATCGGCCCGGCACCGGCGATCCGTCTGTTGCTGCACCGCAGCGGGTTGAACCTGAGCGATATCGGCCGTTTCGAGATCAACGAAGCGCAGTCGGCCCAGGTACTCGCTGTGGCCCAGGAGCTGGAGCTGGACAGCACCCGGCTCAACGTCCAGGGCGGCTCCCTTGCGCTGGGGCATCCTTTGGCTGCCAGCGGTCTGCGCCTGGTCATGAGCCTGGCCCGGCAACTGCGTCAGTACAACCTGCGCTACGGCATTGCTGCTGCGTGCGTGGGCGGCGGGCAGGGCATGGCGCTGCTGATCGAGAACCCTGACTGGCGCGCTTGAACACACACGTTTTATTCGATGATGAGGTGTCCCGATGTGGAGCTATGAGGCGCCCCTGCGCGATATGCAATTTGTCCTGGAGCATTGGCTGCAGGCGCCCTCTGCATGGCAGGCCTTGGACCTGTCCCTGGCGATGCAGGTGCTGGAGGAGGCTGCACGCTTCAGTCAGGGCGTGCTGGCGCCGCTGAACAGTCAAGGTGATCGTCAGGGCTGCCGTTGGCAGGCGGGGCAGGTCAGCACCCCGGATGGTTTTGTCGAGGCTTACCAGGCCTATGTGGACGGTGGCTGGCCAGGGCTGGCGTGCGCCGAGGCAGTGGGCGGGCAGGGCTTGCCGCAATTGCTCGACGCGGCGTTGCAAGAAATACTCTACGCCAGCAACCACGCCTGGGCCATGTACACCGGCATCGCCCACGGCGCTTACCTGTGCCTCAAGACCCACGCCGAGCAGTGGTTGCAGGCGCGCTACTTGCCTGAAATCGTCAGCGGCCAGGCCTTGCCCACCATGTGCCTGACCGAGCCCCAGGCCGGCAGCGACGTCGGCTTGCTGCGCTGTCGCGCCGAACCCCAGGCGGATGGCAGTTATCGCCTGAGCGGCAGCAAGCTGTTTATCTCCGGTGGCGAGCACGACCTCACGGCCAACATCCTGCACCTGGTGCTGGCGCGCCTGCCCGATGCGCCGCCCGGCAGTCGCGGTATTTCCCTGTTTCTGGTGCCCAAGCGATTGGACGACGGCCACGTCAATGGCGTGCGCTGTGACGGCCTTGAGCACAAGATGGGCATCAAGGGCAGCGCCACCTGTTCGCTGACGTTCGAAGCTGCCCAGGGCTGGCTGATCGGCGAGGCCAATCGCGGCCTGGCGGCGATGTTTGTGATGATGAATTCGGCGCGCCTGCACGTGGGCCTGCAAGGCCTGGGGCATGCCGAGGCGGCGTGGCAGAACGCCCGCCAATACGCCGCCGAACGTGTGCAGATGCGCGCACCGATCAGGCCTGAAGAAGTGGCGGCCCAGGCGGCCGATCCGATCTGCTATCACCCGGCCATGCGGCGTGTATTGCTGGAGCTGCGCACCACCAGCGAGGGAATGCGCGCTATCGGTTACTGGGCGGCGCACCTGCTGGATCGGGACGACCCATTGGCGCCGTTGCTGACCCCTATCATCAAGGCGTTTTTCACTGAACAGGGCTTCCGCCAGGCCAGCAATGCCTTGCAGGTCTTCGGCGGTTACGGTTACGTCGCCGAGTTCGCCATCGAGCAAACCCTGCGCGACAGTCGCATCGCGATGATCTACGAGGGCAGCAATGAGATCCAGGCCAATGACCTGTTGCTGCGCAAGGTGCTTGGGGATGACGGTCGGGTGTTCGGCCTGCTGCTGGGCGAGTTGCGTGCAGAGGCCGGGCAGGGCAGCGAGTTCGTCGAATGCGCGGCCTTCTCCCGGGCACTTGGCAGCCTATGCGATACCTTGGACACGGTGGTGAGTGCCATCCGTGAACGCTCCCTGGAAGACAGCGAATACCCGTATCGCGCTGCGCCGGATTTCCTCCAGCTGTGTGGCGTTGCGCTGCTGGCCTTTGCCTGGGCGCGGGCGGCACGGGTGTCCAGGGCATTGCCCGAAGGGGATCCGTTGCGCGCCGCCAAGCTGCAAAGCGCGGGGTTCTTTTTTGATTACCTGCCATCAAGGCTGGCCCAGCACTTGGGCGCGATAGACGGGGCGCGGGCGGCACTGGCATTCGTCTGACGGCGGCAGAGGCTTGCGGTACTATGGCGACCCACGTTTTCTGGAAGTTGCCTGGATGAGTAAGCCCGGTCAATTGGTGCTGGTTGCACTGCGCAAGATGATTGCCAGCGGGGAGTTGGCGGCGGGCGAGCGGCTGATGGAAATTCCCA
The DNA here is from genome assembly GCF_052938085.1 of Pseudomonas sivasensis. Taxonomy (NCBI): domain Bacteria; kingdom Pseudomonadati; phylum Pseudomonadota; class Gammaproteobacteria; order Pseudomonadales; family Pseudomonadaceae; genus Pseudomonas; species Pseudomonas sivasensis. The sequence continues at coordinate 3,309,723 of NZ_CP176442.1, read as the reverse complement.
CGGCGCAGTTGTTCGGCGTGTCGCGCATGCCCGTGCGCATGGCCTTTCGTACCCTCGAACAAGAAGGACTGCTGGTGCCGTTTGGCGGGCGCGGCTATCAGGTGCGTTCGGTCAGCCCCAGCGACATTGCCGGCGCGGTTGAAGTGCGCGGCGTGCTCGAAGGCCTGGCCGCGCGTCAAACCGCGGAGCTTGGGTTATCCAACGAGGCCCGCGCCGCGCTGGAGCGCTGCCTGGTCGAGGGCGATCAACTGTTCGAAAAGGGCTACGTGACCGAGGATGACCTTGAGGTCTATCACGACCTGAACATGCGCTTTCACCAGGTCATCGTCGAAGGCAGCCACAACCCGGCGATCGCCGACGCCCTGGCGCGCAATGATCACTTGCCGTTCGCCTCGGTGACCGCGCTGGCGGTGGATCGCGAGGACATGGCCCGCGAGTACCGACGCTTCAACTATGCCCACATGCAGCATCACTCGGTCTTCGACGCCCTGGTCAATCGCCAGGGCGCACGGGCCGAAGCCATCATGCGCGAGCATGCCAACGCGACCCTGCGCTATGCCGAGATTTTCAGTTCAGCCACCGCCGACGCGCGCATGAAGGTGATCCTGCCCGCGTCGTAACCCGGTTAGATATCGAGTACCAGCAAGGGCGTTTTCGCCCGCGAACAGCAGGGCGTGAACTGATCATTCAGCGCCTGCTCCTGCTCGGTGAGAAACAGATCGCGGTGCTCCGGTATGCCTTCCAGCACGCGGGTCAGGCAGGTGCCGCAAATCCCCTGCTCGCAGGACACCGCAATCTCGATACCGTGGCTTTCCAGGACCTGGACCACGGTCTTATCGGCGGGAATTTCGAAGACCTGGCCGCTGCTGCCGAGCTTCACCGAAAAGCCGCCGTCGAGGCTGCTGTCCACCGGTGCCGCGCTAAAGTATTCGCGGTGCAGGCAGTCTTCCTGCCAGCCCTGTGCGCGTGCGCTGTCGAGTACATGCTGCATGAACCCGCCAGGGCCGCAGACATACAGGTGTACGTCGCCTGCGGGCGCCGCCAGCACCTCGGCAGCATTCAAGGCTGTGTGCGGCTGCTCATCGAAATGCAGGAACACTTGCTCGGCAAACGGCGACGCCTTGAGCCGCTGCACAAACGCCGCACGCTCGCTGGCGCGGGCGCAGTAATGCAGTTCGAAGTCGGCCCCCGCATGGGCCAGGCGTTCGGCCATGCACAGGATCGGAGTGATGCCGATGCCACCGGCAAACAGCAGGCTGCGACGCGCATCGTGGACCAAGGGAAATAGGTTGCGGGGTTCGCTGATGGTCAGGTGTGCGCCCTCGTGAACCTGCTCGTGCAAGCTGCGCGAGCCACCCCGGGAGGCCGGGTCCTTGAGCACGCCGATCAGGTAGCGATGACGTTCTTCGGGGTGATTGCACAGGGAATATTGCCGGATCACCCCATCGGGCAGGTGCACGTCAATATGCGCGCCGGCACTGAAGGCCGGCAGCGGCTGGCCATCGACACTGGCCAGTTCATAGCTGCAAATGTCCTGGGCTTCGTTGTTACGGGATACCACCACCACATCGATCATGTTCAGTCCTCGCAAAGTTGTCGTGCTGTTCAGGCGGTGGTGGTGGCGATCAGTTGCGGTTCGAGGGCGCGTTCCTTGGCAATCAGTCGCTCCAGGATCTTGCGTGACTGCACGCCACCCGCGTCGATATTCAGCTTGAGCAGATTGCGCTGCGGATGGGCCAGCAGGTTCTGTTGCTGGCGTTCGAGCATTTCCAGGTCTTCGCTGAAAATCTTGCCCTGGCCCTCGCGAATGCTTGCGGTCAGTGCCTCATCGTGGGGGTTGAAGTTGCGCGCCATGCCCCAGAAGTACCAGATCGAGGTCTCGGTTTGCGGGGTGATGAAGTCGACCACAATGCTCGCAGCCTTATGCTCGGGGGCGGCGTTATAGCCACCCTTGCCGGCGTGGGCCACGCCGACCTCGATCAGCACATGGCTGGGCGGGGTGAAGCGGCAGATCTGCCAGCGGTCTACCGGCACATCGTCGGCCAGGTTGTTGCCACGCAGGGCCATGCGCCAGAACGGCGGGGCCATGATGTTTTCCATGTGCCGGGCCGTGACGACCTCATCGCCGTCCACCGTGGTCACGGGCGGCGCTTCGTCGATTTCCTTCTGGCCGATGCTGGAGGCGTGCACGTAGGTTTCGTGGGTCAGGTCCATCAGGTTGTCGATCATCAGGCGGTAGTCGCACTGGATGTCAAACAGCCCGCCGCCATAGGCCCATTGGTCACTCACGGCCCATTCCAAGTGGTGGATCAGCGCCGGGTCGGCCTGGGCCTGATCGCCGGGCCACACCCAAATGAAGCCGTAGCGTTCAACCGCGGCAAAGGTCTTGTTGCACGGAAAGCCGCGTACCCGCTGACCGGGCATTTCCACGGTCTTGCCGTCGCCGCCCATGACCAGCCCGTGGTAGCCGCAGACCAGGTTGCCGTTCTCGACATAACCCAGCGACAGCGGCGCACCGCGATGGGGGCAGAAGTCCTCGACCGCCACCACGGCGCCTTCCTGGCCACGATAAAACACCATTTTTTCGCCGCAGATCTGCCGACCCAGGGGCTTGTGCGCGATTTCATCGGGGGTGCAGGCGACATACCACGTGTTCTTGGGGTACATGATGACTCTCCAGGCAACGGATTATTTTTATTTAATGGATCCATTAAATGGGCCGCTGGATGGGGAGTCAATCTTGTATTGATATTTTGTTGGGCGATTATCGGTCGATATGCTCCAGTGGATCCAATAAAGAGTTTTCAGTAACGAATCATCACTGACTTCAGCTCGGTGTAATCCTCGATAAAGGCGCCGCCAAACTCACGACCCACACCTGAGGATTTGTTGCCGCCAAACGGCACCGCCGGGTCCAGCATCGTGTGCATGTTCACCCACACCGTGCCGGCCTCGATGGCGGGCACCATGCGCAGGGCCTTGCCCAAGTCGTTGGTCCAGAGGCTGGCGCTCAAGCCGTAGGGCGTGTTGTTCATCAAGGCCAGCAGTTCTTCTTCGCTGTCGTACGGCAAGAACGTGGCAATAGGGCCGAAGGTCTCTTCGTTGAGCAGGGTGTCGTTGACGCTGTTGGCGAGGATGATCGTCGGTTCGACGTAACAGCCAGGACGGTCGATCAAGTTGCCACCGTGAATGATGCTGTTGTTTTCGGCGCGGGCTTTGGCGAAGAACTCGCCGAGTTTGAGTTGGTGCTGGCGGTTGGTGACCGGGCCGAATTCGGTGCGCTCATCCAGGGGCGAGCCGATGTTCAGCGCGCTCAGGCGCTGGGCCAGTTTGCCCATGACCGCTTCGATCTGCGAACGGTGCACAAAGAAGCGTTCGGCGGCGGCGCAGATTTGCCCGGAGTGCAAAAAGCCCGCTTCGATGATGCCGTTGACGGCCTTGTCCAGGTCCACATCGCGCAGGAACCCGGCCGAGTTTTTCCCGCCCAGCTCAAGGGTGGCCCGGGTCAGTCCGGCGCCCATGGCACTCTGGCCCACCGCAATCCCGGTCGGCACCGAGCCGGTGAACGACACCTTGTCGGTGCCGGGGTGTTCGATCAGGCCTTTGCCTACGCTGCCGCCGCCGGTCAATACGTTCAGCGCACCGGCGGGAAGGCCAGCGTCAATCGCCAGCTCGGCGATGCGCAGGATGGTCAACGGCGTGAACTCGCTGGGCTTGATGATGATGCTGCAACCGGTTACCAGCGCCGAGGCGAGTTTCCAGATGGCGATCATGGTCGAGAAATTCCACGGCACGATGCCGACCACCACCCCGACCGGCTCGCGCAGGGTGAACGCGGTATAGCGCTCGCCGGCGAAGGAGGGCAGCGATGGGGTGATGGTCTGGCCGCTGATCTTGGTGGCCCATCCAGCGTAATAACGCAAAAAATGCGCGGCCTGGTCGACTTCGAAAGCACGGGAAATCTGGATGATCTTCCCCGACTGGCAGGTTTCGATCTGTGCCAGTTCTTCGCGGTGTTGCTCCAGCAGGTCGGCCAGCTTGAGCAGTACATTGCCGCGCACCGCCGGTGCGACCTGCGACCACTGCTTGAAGCCTTGGCTCGCCGACGCCACGGCTGCGTCGATGTCGGCCGGGTCGGCGTCGGCGACATCGGCGATGACCTGGCCGGTCGCCGGGTTGATCACCTCCAACCGCTGGCTCGAATGGCTCTCGACGTAGCCACCATCGATGAACAACGTATGGTTTCGACGGAGGAAGGCTTCAACCTGGGGCAGCAGTGGAATATCGCTCATGGGTTTTTCCTGGTGGCAGACATTGAAAAGCCCGAGGTTAATTGCAGTGGCCGGAACGGGCTTGACTCTGGCTGCCGAGTGGCATGTCTGTGGCTGCCAACGCCTGTGCGCGACGGATCATTCTAAGCCTTTGAAAAGTACAATCTTGACTCTGGAAGGTGCATGTTCGGCCGGCAAACTGCGCTCCATACTGGCCCTGCATCCGGCGCAACGCCTCGCTTTTTGGGGTTGCCCGGACATCCAATAATAAGCAGGGCCATCCATGAAAAAGCCAAACCCGCTCCTCGAAGACCTCAAGTCCGTCTTGCCGACCATTGCCGCCAATGCCTTTCAGGCCGAGCAGGATCGCAAGGTGCCCGCCGAGAATATTGCGCTGCTCAAAGGCATCGGCCTGCACCGTGCGTTCCAGCCCAAGGCGTTCGGTGGCATGGAGTTGTCGCTGCCACAGTTTGCCGACTGCATCGCGTTGCTCGCCGGAGCCTGCGCCAGCACGGCCTGGGCCATGAGCCTGCTGTGTACGCACAGCCATCAACTGGCACTGTTTTCTGCCCAGTTGCAGCAGGAAGTCTGGGGTTTGGACCCGAATGCCACGGCCAGCAGCAGTATCGCGCCGTTCGGTCGCACCGAAGAGGTCGAGGGTGGCGTGCTGTTCAGCGGTGAGATGGGTTGGAGCAGCGGCTGCGATCACGCCGAATGGGCGATTGTCGGGTTCCGTCGGCCCAATGCCGAGGGCACTCAGGATTACTGCTTTGCGGTGCTGCCGCGCAGTGACTATCAGATCCGCGATGACTGGTTTGCGGCGGGCATGAAAGGCAGCGGCACCAAGACCTTGATCATCGACAAGGCCAGGGTGCCGGAGCACCGCATCCAGAAGGCCAAGGACATGATGGAAGGCAAGTCCGCAGGCTTCGGCTTGTACCCTAACAGCAAGGTGTTCTACTCGCCGTATCGACCCTATTTCGCCAGCGGTTTTTCCACCGTGAGCCTGGGCGTCGCCGAGCGGATGCTGGAAGTGTTCCGCGAGAAGACCAAAACGCGAGTACGCGCCTACACCGGTGCCGCAGTCGGTGCCGCCACCCCGGCGCTGATGCGGCTGGCCGAGTCGACGCACCAGGTGGGCGCCGCGCGAGCGTTCCTGGAAAAGACCTGGGCCGAACACGCCGAGCACAGTGAGCAGCAACGCTACCCAAGCCGCGAAACCCTGGCGTTCTGGCGCACCAACCAAGCCTACGCCACCAAGATGTGCATCCAGGCGGTGGACCGCCTGTTCGAAGCCGCTGGCGGCAATGCCTGGTTTGAACATAACGAGATGCAGCGCCTGTTCCGCGATTCGCACATGACCGGCGCCCATGCCTACACCGACTACGACGTCTGTGCGCAGATCCTCGGGCGTGAGCTGATGGGCCTGGAGCCCGATCCGAGCATGATCTGAACCCGTTTTTGAAAACAACAATAGGGGCTGCGCATGCCGCAGTCCGGGAGTCTTGCATGTCTGAATCGACCTTCGACCCACGGGCCTTTCGCCGCGCCCTGGGCAACTTCGCCACGGGCGTCACCGTGGTCACCGCCGCTGACGCCTGCGGGCGCAAGGTGGGCGTTACCGCCAACAGCTTTAATTCGGTGTCCCTTGATCCACCGCTGGTGCTGTGGAGCATCGACAAACGCTCCAACAGCCATGAGGTGTTCGAGCAGGCCAGCCATTTCGCCGTCAACGTGCTGGCGGCGGACCAGATCGACCTGTCGAACAATTTTGCGCGGCCCAAGGACGATCGCTTCGCTGAGATCGAATACGAACCGGGAGAGGGTGGCGCGCCAGTATTTGCCGATTGTGCGGCGCGCTTTCACTGCGAGAACTACCAACAAGTGGACGGCGGCGATCACTGGATCATGATCGGCAAGGTGGTGGCCTTCGACGATTTTGGCCGTGCGCCGCTGCTCTACCATCAGGGCGCCTATTCCATGGTCTTGCCCCATACCCGCATGACCAAACGTGACGAAAGCCAGCCGCCGAGCAGCCATTTCCAGGGGCGCCTGCGCCACAACCTCTACTACTTGATGACCCAGGCGGTGCGCGCCTACCAATCCAGCTATCAACCCCGACAGCTGTCCACCGGCCTGCGCACCAACGAGGCGCGGATGTTGATGGTGCTGGAGAACGACGCCCGCCTGAGCCCCGGCGACCTGCTGCGGGAAGTCGCGATGCCGGTGCGGGAGATCGACGACGCGGTGGCCAACCTCGAGCGCAAGGGGTTGGTGGATGATGATGAGCAGGGCGTGCATCTGACCGCTGCCGGTGTCGAGCAAACCGAAGATCTGTGGGCGATTGCACGGGAGCAGCAGGAAAAGGTGTTTGCCGAGTTCAGCCAAGCTCAGGTCGAAACGTTCAAGGCCGTGCTTAAGCAGTTGATCAGCCAATGCTGATGGGCGGGTGAGTGTAAGCCGATCTGAAATGTTGCAGGGCTGGCGCTATAGGTGGTGAGCCGTTCACCGAGCGGGCAGACGCAGTCGGTCAAATGTGGGAGGGGGCTTACCCCCGATGGCAGTGTGTCAGTCACTGATGTGATGGCTGATCCACCGCTATCGGGGGCAAGCCCCCTCCCGCATTTTGTGGGTGTTACACCTGATCAATTTGAGTTATCTGTTTACTTTGCCCGTGGCAGGCAGCAACAAAAGTGACGGCAGACATGGGCAAGACGCTCGATAGGTCATGGGCGCACAGTGATTTCGCTCGATGCCGTTTTGATCAGGGACTGGTTGGGGAGGGCGTTATCGCCGGCTCCCTGTAGGGCTCGATGCATCCACTAAGAAATCCGCTTTCGAGGATCCGCACCATGTCGATCAATGACCGGCTCACGCAGCATTTGAAACGAGGCAGCGTCGGCTTTCCAACCGCGCTGGCCAGCACCATTGGCCTGATCATGGCCAGCCCGGTGATTCTTACCGCGACCATGGGTTTCGGGATCGGCGGCAGCGCCTTCGCGGTGGCCATGCTGATCGCAGTGGTGATGATGCTGGCCCAGGCGACTACCTTTGCCGAGGCGGCTTCGATCCTGCCGACCACCGGTTCGGTCTACGACTACATCAATTGCGGCATGGGTCGATTCTTCGCTATCACCGGCACTTTGTCGGCGTACCTGATCGTGCACGTGTTCGCGGGCACGGCCGAGACCATTCTGTCCGGGGTCATGGCCCTGGTGAACTTCGAGCACCTCAATACCCTGGCGGAGTCGGCCGGCGGTTCCTGGTTGCTGGGGGTCGGGTTCGTGGTGGTGTTCGGCATTCTCAATGCTTTCGGCGTCAGTGCTTTTGGCCGGGCCGAGATCATCCTGACCTTCGGCATGTGGACCACGCTGATGGTGTTTGGCGTGATGGGCCTGATCGCCGCACCGGCGGTGCAGCTGGAGGGCTGGTTTGGTGTGTCGCTGGTGGGCACTGACCTGATCACCATTCTGTCGCTGGTGGGCATGGCCATGTTCATGTTCGTCGGTTGCGAGTTCGTCACCCCGTTGGCCCCGGATTTGCGCAACTCGGCCAAGGTCATGCCCAAGGCGATGATTCTTGGATTGCTGAGCGTGGCAACCTGCATGTTTATCTATGGCGCGGCGATGAAGCGCCAGGTCGAAAACGTGCTGCTGGACGCCGCGTCGGGCGTGCACCTGCTCGACACGCCGATGGCGATTCCCAAGTTTGCCGAGCAGGTCATGGGCCAGGTAGGCCCGCTGTGGCTGGGGATCGGTTTTCTGTTCGCGGGCGCCGCCACCATTAACACGTTGATGGCCGGTGTACCGCGGATTCTCTATGGCATGGCGGTGGACGGTGCGTTGCCCAAGGTGTTCACCTACTTGCACCCGCGCTTCAAGACGCCGCTGCTGTGCATCCTCGTGGCGATGCTGATCCCGTGCCTGTATGCCCTGTGGCTGGGTGGCAACACCGATAACATCATGCACCTGGTGCTGGCGGCGGTGTGTGCGTGGAGTTTCTCCTACCTGCTGGTGACACTGTCGGTGGTGATCCTGCGGATTCGTCGCCCTGATCTGCCACGTGCCTATCGCTCGCCGTTTTTCCCGTTGCCGCAGATCCTGTCCAGCGTCGGCATCTTGCTGGGCATGTGGTTCATCACCCCACCGGGCATGAACCCCGCCGATATTTATGTGCCGTTTGGCGTGATGCTTGGGATCACCGCGAGCTATGCGCTGTTCTGGACACTGGTGGTGCAGAAGGTCAATCCATTCAAGCCAGCGTCGGTAGAAGACGTGCTGGCCAAGGAGTTTTCCCATGAGCCTGGCAACCCTCACCCTGGGTATATCGAGCATGTTGCAAAAGCTGTCTGAGCTGTTCAGTGCCAAACGGGCCCCGGCCGGTTATCGTCCCGGCGTCACGCTTGAGTACCTGCGACGCAACCTTGGCTTGGCGAGTTTTACCTCGACGGGGCCGACAAGCGCAGTGTTCGGTTTGGGCGATAGCGACGTGCAGGTGGCGGTTGGCGAGCGCACCGAATCGCAGTTGCTGATGCACTTGGTCATGACCGAATTCATGGTCAACGTGCCCGCCTCAGAGCAGGGCAATGCACGCTTCGAGCTGCACCACCGCGGGTCGATTCGGCGCACGGGGCTGGCATGTCGGCAACGCGCTGGTACGCCGAGCTTGCTGTCCAGGCTTGAGGCTGCGTTGACGCAGGATCAAACCCTGCATCAAGCGTTGATGGCGCTCGACTTCAAGCGCCTGTGCATCGCACTGGACGGCCAGCAGTGGCACGTTCGGCTTGAACATATGGGCGGCAGCGAAGTGGTCAACCGCATGCCCGCGTTTCGTCGCTACATCGCCTTGAGCGGCGCGCAACGAGGGGCTTTGTTCGATGTTCTAGCGGGGTTACACCGGGTGCTGGGCGCGCTCTGATTTTTGGCGACTTGGCATCATTACTGCTTCCACAGTCGGTACTACGTACTTGTTGCGCCTATATAGATAACATGTTAACTATTGGCCAACAAAAACAAGAAGCCACTGTGGAGTTGCCATGAGCACCTATCAATCTGCGCACACTGGATTGGACACCTGGACTCAGGATTTGCGAGCGGCCTGTGGCCATTTCGACACTGAACTGGCCTTCAACCGTTCGCTGTTCATCGGTGAAGTCTCCACGCTCTCCCGTGGTTGCCTCTCACTGGCCTCCCTGCGGACCAATGCCGGCCTGATCAAGCGCCCACGGCCCAACGCCGATCACGACATGGACCAGCATTGCTTCCTCGTCAGCCAGCGCAGCGGCTATTGCCAGATCACCCAGAACGACGAGGTCATCCAGTTGGCCCCCGGTGACATGCTGCTGATGGATTCCACCGGTTCAATCGAAATCAGCCCCTTCGGCCTGATTGAACATGCATCCCTGTCTCTTTCGCGCAACGCAGTGTGCAAACAGCTGGGCAACGCCTCGAAAACCTTCGGCAAGATCTCGTCGAGCAAAGCCTGTGGGCGGATGCTCCATGTGTTGATGGACCAACTGTGCAGGGAAGGGCTGGACGGCCAGGATTCAGAGGAAGAGGCGCAGGCACTGCAGGCGGCCTTTGTCTCCTTGCTGGGTTCGGCGTTTGACGCGCATGACACCCAAGGTGACAGCACCGCCTCGTTGCACGGCAGCAACCTGCGCAGCTATGTGCAGAAAGTCATTGATGAGTCCCTGACCCAACCGGGCCTGAGCCCCGTGGGCCTGGCCAATCGGCTGAACATCTCGGTGCGACACTTGTACCGCCTGTTTGAAGAACAGGACGACAGCGTCTGCCGCTACATCCAGCGGGCGCGGCTAAAGCGTAGCGCGGATGACCTGACCAACCCGTTCCTCAAGAGTGAGTCGATTACCTCGATTGCCTATAAGTGGGGGTTCACCGATTCGGCTCACTTCAGTCGCTCGTTCAAGAAGCAATTCGAGCTGTCGCCCAAGGACTTTCGTTCGACCCATCTGCAGCAAGCGGTCGGTGCGGCGTAGGTTGTCCATCGATCAATGAAAGCGCTCAGCCTGTCGGCCAGTAATATTTGTGCGGTGGCGGTCGAACACTTTGCCGATCATGGGTATGACGCCTCGTCGCTGAACGATATCGCGGTGGGGGCGGGTATGCGCAAGGCGTCGTTGTATGCGCACTTTGTGAGCAAGGATGCGTTGTTTCAGACAGTCTTCCAGATTGCCCTGGACCATGAACACCACTCTATCGCTGGGTGCTTTCAGGACGAGGCCGGGTACACGGGGATGCCGGGTTATTTGCACCTTGAGCGCTTGATCGGCCGCTATGAAGGCTCTGCGCATCTGCGCTTTCTGTTGCGTACGGCGTACTTTCCGCCTGCGCGGATTCGCAGCGTGATTACGGCGGGATTCGAGGGGTATCTGGCCTGCATACGCGAGGGTTTTCAGCATGCAGCGCGCAGTCGGTACAGCCGGGTAGAGCCCGAGGCGCTTGAGGTGTTTTGTGATGCCTATCTGGGGATTGTCGACAGCTTGCATGTGGAGTTGATTTATTCGACGTCTCAGGGGTACGTCAAACGGCTAGCGGCGTTGTCGCGAGTGTTCGGTGACTCACTGTCGATGCTCGAAAGGGCCGAGCGCTAGATCAACCTGTGGGAGGGGGCAAGCCCCTCCCACAGTTGATTCGGTTTACAGAGACCCAGAGGCTATTTCACCTCAGGTAACGTCGATCCGCCATCCACCACGAGGGTCTGGCCAGTGATGTAGGCGGCCAGGTCAGACGCCAGAAACAACATGGCTGCGGCAATATCTTCCGGGGCGCCGAGTCGTCCCAGAGGAACGCGGCTGGCGATGTCGGCGTTGACTTGTTCGTCGCCCAGATTGCCCATGGCCGGCGTGGCGATCATCCCTGGCTCGACGCCATTGACCCGCACTCCGTCGCAGGCCAACTCCAGCGCTGCGTTGCGGATAAAACCGTTGACCCCGGCTTTGGACGCCGCGTAGTGACTGAGGCCCGGATAGGCAACCCGTGGCCCGGTGACCGATGACGTGACCAACACACAGCCACCGCCCTGGCGCTGAAACATGGGCAAGGCGGCCTGGGTCAGCCAGAACAATGCGCAGAGGTTGACCGCCAGGGTGCGTTCCAGGACGGCGGGGGTGATCTGCGCGAAGGGTGTCAGCGGGAAATAGCCGGCGTTGTGCACCAGAACATCCAGGCGGCCCCAGTCCAGGTCTATGGCCTTGATACCGTCGAACACGGCGGCGGCGTCAGCCAGATCAAGTTCCATGGCTTCGACCTGACAGCCTCGCACGCGCAGCGCTTCGGCCAGCGCTTGGGCTTGCGCCAGGCGCAGGTCGGCGATCATCACGCGCGCGCCGCGCCAGGCAAACGCCTCGACAATGGCCTGGCCGATGCCTTGGGCGCCGCCGGTGACCAGCACGGTTTTGCCGCTGAAATTTAAATCTTCAGGCATGGGCGTTCTCCATATGGGCATAGGCCAGCGTCGGCACATCCACGATGCTCGAACCGCCGTCGGCCACCACGCTTGCGCCGGTGATGATTGAGGCGTCAGGGCTGGCGAGGAAGCGGCACACCTTGGCGATTTCGTCGGCGCTGGCGGGGCGGCGCAACGGTACGTCGGCGCATACGCGGGCATAGGCTTGCTGCAACGTGTCGCCGTAAGCCTCCATCAAGGGCTGCATTTCCTGATCGGCCATCGGCGTGGTGACCCAGCCGGGGCACACCGCGTTTACCCGCACCCCACGCGGCCCGTAGTCCCGTGCCAGCGAGCGGTTAAGCCCGAGCAGCGCATGCTTGGCGGTGGTGTAGCCGCACACTTCAGGCCCGGCGGCTAGGGAGGCGATGGAGCCGAGTAGCACGATATTGCCGGCGCTTTCGATCAGCAGCGGCAGGCAAGCCCGGGCGCTGTAAAACGCGCTGTCCAGGTTGCTGCGCAACGCGGCTTCCCAGGTGGCCGGGCTGGTTTGGCTGGCACTGCCCACGCCATGCCCACCGGCACACGCCAGCAATACATCAAGGCGGCCATGGAGCGCGCGAATCTGCGCGATAAAGCCTTCCCAAGTGTCCGGGCAGGCCGCATCGCCGACCAGGATCAGGCCACCGGTTTGGGCCGCCACCTGCTCCAACGGCTCGCGACGCCGGCCGATCAGGACCAGATTGGCCCCTTCGGCGGCGTACAGCCTGGCGCAGGCGGCGCCGATGCCGGTGCCGGCGCCCGTGATGACGACGGTGCGTGGATCAGGCATCGGGATACTCCGTACGGTTGAGTACCTGGCAGTAGGAACTGACCGGAAAGTTCGACAGCTCAGCAAAGGACGCGTCGGCATAGCCGAAGATCTTGCCGTCGCTGCGGTGCTGGTGCAGGTCGATCAATACCAGGCCCAAGGTCGGGATGATCTTTTCGCGCCAGACAAACAGGTACAACTGGTCGGCGATCTTGTAGTAGTGGCAGCGGTCGGTATCGCACAGGCCTTGCTCTACGCCCTTGATGCATTGCCAGGCGTAGAACTGATCGTTCAGGTAGATGTGCTCGTAGACTTCGCTCGGGCTGTAGCGGTACAGGTTGCGCAAGCCGGTCAGCTCCTGGGTCGGCGCGTGGGGGCAATGGCCGGGTTGCCAGGGTTGGTCCAGGCTGCCGTGGAGGAAATCCACCTCAACCGAGGTCAACGCTTTGCCAGCCAGGGCGCGGCTGTAGAGGCCTTCTTCGGTGTGCTCGCGGCGCGGCATGCGGCCGATCACGGCGGTGAACGACGAGGTGGCGGTGTCCAGCACCAGGCTGATCGACCACGCCTGGCCGGCTTCGTGTTTGATGAAATCGACCAGGTACAGCCCCGGTCGCACCGATGTAGCGCGGTACGTGGCCGAACCGCTGGAGTGGCCGTCGGCAGCGTGCCAGTGCAGCGCGTCGGCTTCAAAGCGATGCTCGATCTGCCAGCCGTTGGCAAAGTGCAGGGTGAAAGTTTTGCCGTTGAGGTCGGCGAGGTTGGGCAGGATGAACGCTGCGGGGGCGAAACCGTCGGCGAGGGCGCCTACGGTGATCCAGTCGGATGGGGTGGTCATTGCATGGCTCCAGTGGGTTGAATGGACAACCCGGAGCATGAGGTGGAGCAGGGCGCGCGCCTATCAACCGAAGGGTTGAGGCCGCTACAGAAACAGCGCCGCCACCAGTTCGGTGCGGCTGCTCACGCCCGCCTTGCGGAACAGGTGGATCAGGTGGGTCTTGATGGTGGGCAGGCCCACGTCCAGTTCCAGGGCCAGTTGCTTGTTGCTCGCGCCTTGACGCAATAACCACGCGATCTGGCGCTCCTTGGGCGTGAAGGCGGCGAATGCATCCTCACAGGGCTGCATATTGGCCACTGCCATTTGCAGCAGGGCCTGCAAGGCAGTGAGCTGCGCCAATTGGTCGGGGGTGAAGGCGCCTTGTTCGGCAGTGCGCAGTAACGAGATGGCCGCCTGGGGTTGGTCGGCGCGATGGGCAACGATCTCCACCACATCGATTACACCGTAGCGCTGCAGGAAGTCGCGATAGCGGCGGCTGTCACGCTGGGGTTGGCGGGCCATGGCCAAACCCAGCGGCACCACGGCCAGCCCGGTGGACAGGCAATTGCGCGGCTGCAACGGGTCGAATTGCCGGTAGTTGTCCAGGTAGTCGCGGTGCATCTCGCCACTCATGCCTTGCAGTTGGAAATCGCGGGCTTGGAGTTGGCGGTCGACACAATAAAACGCGGCCTGGCTGGCGGGGACGAGCTGGGTGAAAGCCTGCAGGCAATGGCCGGCGACTTCCTGAGCGGGGATGGCGTGCATGGTCGGTCACCTGCGCCGGAGAAAATGCTGCCGACCGAAGCCGGCAGGCAGAACCATCAAACAACCGCGAAATAGTGCTTCACAAAGCTCTCGCTCACAATCTCCCACAGCACCGGCGTGCCCTTGGTCACGAACCAGCTGTCGCCGGCCTTGTAACGGCTGCTCTGGCCGGTGCTTTCATCGGTCAATACCACTTCGCCGGTGACCACGGTGGCCTGTTCGGCAAACGGATAGACGATGCGGAACTTGCCTTGGGTGGTGCCGAAATAGGCACTGCTGACCGGGTCGGTCGGTGCGCCAAAGGTCATTTTGCCGAAGGCGTTGACTTCACCTTCGAGGATCTCGGAACCAAGGTCGGCGACGGTGCCCCAGGCATCGAGGTCGGATAATTGGATGTCTTTCTTGAGCGTCGTAACGGGCATGGCAGTTCTCCTGAGAATGAAACGGTGGGCATCAACGGCGACCGTTGAAGTAACCCGACAGTTGATGAAGGCTTTTACCGGCGGTCAGCAGCAGTGGGCGGATATGGTCCTTACCCAGGATCTGCGCATGCTTGACCGAGCTGATCAGGTCATAGCGCGATGAACCCTCGCTCATGCCTTCGGCCAGGACCTTGCAGATGATGTGGCTGGGCGTGACGCCAAAGCCGGCGTAACCCTGCACATAGAAGGCGTTGGGGCGACCACTGAGGGTGCCGATCTGCGGAAACAGGTTGGCACCGGTCGCCATCGGCCCGCCCCACGCCAGGTCGATCTTCACGTCCTTGAGGTACGGGAAAATCTTCAGCATCAGGTTGCGGTTCCAGGCTTTGAGGTCCAGCGGGATGTGCTCGACAAACGGCGTGGCGGCACCGAACAGCAGGCGGTTTTCATTGGTGACGCGGTAGTAGTCGATCACCGGCCGAATATCGCTGTAGGCGCCGCGTATCGGGCTGATGCGATGGATCATCTCGTCCGACAACGGTTCGGTCATCAACTGAAAGGCGTAGGTGTTAACGGTCGTCTTGTGCAGTTCGGGTTCGAGCTTGTTGAGGAAACTGTCGCAGGCCCACAGCAACTTGGACGCCTTGACCGAGCCGCGGCCGGTGCGCACGGTGATGCGCTCGCCATAACTGACGTCCAGGGCCGGGCTGTGCTCAAAGATGCGCACGCCATGGCCGGCCAGTGCCTTGGCTTCGCCCAGCAGCAGATTGAGCGAGTGCACGTGGCCGCCGCCCATGTGCAGCAGCGCGCTGGTATAGGCGTCGGAACCGATGATCTGCTTGACCTCGGACCCTGCCATAAAGCGGATTTCGTCTTTGGTATTGATCGACTTGAAGTCTTTCTCCCAGGCGCGCAGGGTTTTTTCCTGGCGGGCGTTGAAGCCCATGTAGCCGTAGCCGTGGCAGAAGTCGGTGTCAATCGAGTATTTGGCGATGCGGTCCTTGATGATCCCGGCGCCCAGCTCGCTGATTTCAAAAATCTGGCGCAGGCCTTCGTCGCCGACTTGTTGCTTGATCTTCTCCAAGTCATGGCCGATCCCCGCCATGATCTGCCCGCCATTGCGGCCCGTGCCACCGAAGCCCAGGTAGCGCGCTTCGAGCACCACAATGTTGGTGATGCCTTTTTCAGCGAGTTCCAGCGCGGTGTTGATGCCGGAGAAACCGCCGCCAATCACTACCACATCCGCTTCCACGTCCTGTTCGAGGGTTGGGAAACTGAGGTTGTATTTTTTGGTTGCCGAGTAGTAGGTCGGCGTTTCGATATTGATCATGGCGCAGCCTGGAAAAGTGAAGGGGAACTCACTGCAGAGCCGACAAGAAGCTCTGTGCCTGTTGGGGTCTATTAACTGCCTTCCGAGCGGTAGGTGTCTTGATTCTGTGTGCCGTCGGTCTTGACCCAGGCTGCCACTGTCCACCCTGGAGCCGGCCAGGCGGTAAAGCGGCACACGGTGATCAGTCGCGGGTGCTAGAATGTTGTTAATCTGTTAACTAATTGCGACGCCTGCACCCATGCCCAAACCGCGCCAATCCTTGACCCTTACTTTGCTCCAAGCGCGTGAAGCCGCCATGGGGTTTTTTCGTCCTTCGCTTAACCAACACGGTTTGACCGAGCAGCAATGGCGGGTCATTCGCATCCTGAGCCAGCACGATGAGCTGGAGATTAATCGTCTGGCGGAGCTTGCGTGCATCCTCAAACCGAGCATGACCGGTGTGCTGGTTCGTATGGAGGCCGCGGGCATGGTTGAACGGCGCAAGGCGCAGCAGGACCAACGGCGTGTGCTGGTGCGGTTGGTCGACAAAGGTCAGGCGTGTTTTGCCTCGATGAGTCAGTGCATGGAGGCGAATTATCAGCGCTTGCAGGCGGGCTTTGGTGAGGAGAAGTTGCAGACGTTGCTGGCGTTGCTCAATGAGCTGAAGACGCTCAAGCGTTGATAGGGCTAACCCGGCGTCCTGCCGGGTTGCCCACGGATTCAAGCCTGTGTTCGGCCAGCGTGTTTGACGGCGTAGCCAAAGCAAACGCGAATACCGCAGCGTCAGTAGATAGCACCGGCAGTGCTTGTGGGCGCCGGTGCATCTTTGAAGGCCGCCGCGAGGCTTTGCAATCCGCGCATCAGCACGGTGGTGTCGACGCCCACTGCGACGAACGCCGCGCCCAGTTCGATGTAACGCCGCGCCAAGGCCTGGTCGGCGCTGAGGATGCCGGCGGCCTTGCCAGCACTGCGGATACGGGCGATGGCGTGTTCAATCGCCGCCTGCACGTCAGGATGGCCGGGGTTGCCGCGAAAACCCATCGAGGCGCTCAGGTCCGCCGGGCCGATAAACACACCATCCACGCCCTCTACCGCCGCAATCGCATCCAGGTTGGCCAGGCCTTCACGGCTTTCGATCTGCACCAGCAAGCACATCTGCTCGTCGGCTTTGTCGAGGTAATCGGGGATGCTGTTCCAGCGCGATGCCCGTGCCAGCGCGCTGCCGACGCCGCGCACGCCGTTGGGCGGGTAGTGGATCGCCTTGACCAGTTCCCGTGCCTGCGTTGCGCTTTCCACCATGGGCACCAGCAAGGTTTGTACGCCGATATCGAGCACTTGTTTGATCAGCGCGGTGTCACCGATGACCGGGCGGATCACCGGGTGGCTGGTGTAGGGTGCCACGGCCTGGAGCTGGCCAAGCATGCCGCGCAGGTCGTTGGGCGCGTGTTCGCCGTCGATCAGCAGCCAGTCAAACCCGGCGTTGGCGGCCAGTTCTGCGCAATAGGCATCGGATAAACCCAACCACAGGCCGATCTGGGCCTCACCGCTGTGCAGGCGTTGCTTGAAGGTGTTGATAGGCATGTCCATCGAGCGATCTCCTGTTAAACGAAGCGGCAGGCAATCGAGCCCAGCATGTCGTAGTCGACATGAAAGGTATCGCCAGGGTTGGCCGCCACCGGCCGGGTGAAGGAACCGCCGAGAATGATTTGCCCAGGTTGCAGGGTCACGTCATACGCGGCGAGTTTATTGGCGAGCCAGGCCACGCCCTTGGCCGGGTGATTGAGCACGGCGGCCGATACGCCGGATTCTTCGATCACGCCATTGCGGTAGAGCACTGCCGGCACTTTGCGCAGGTCGATTTCAGTGGGGCGCACGGCGCGTCCGCCCATGACCACGCCCGCGTTGGCGGCATTGTCGGAGATGGTGTCAAACACCTTGCGGGTGGCGTTGGTGTGCGGGTCGACCTGTTGGATACGCGCGTCGATGATCTCCAGCGCCGGGATCACCCACTCGGTGGCGTCCAGCACATCGAACACCGTCACATTCGGGCCTTTAAGCGGTTTGCCCAGGATGAACGCCAACTCCACCTCGACCCTCGGCACGATAAAGCGCTCGAAGGGGATGTCGGTGCCTTCATCGAAGAACATGTCATCGAGCAGCGCGCCGTAATCCGGCTCGGTGATGTTGGACGACACTTGCATGGCGCGGGAGGTCAAGCCGATCTTGTGGCCGACCAGCTTGCGCCCGTCCTTGATCTTTTGGGCGACCCAGGCGCGCTGGATGGCGTAGGCGTCTTCGATCGTGATCGTCGGGTGCTCCAGGGAAAACTGGCGCACCTGTTCCCGTGACCTTTCGGCCTGGTCAAGACGGGCGGCGGCTTGCTGGATGAGCTGTTGATCAAGCATGACAAAGGTCTCTCAGTGAGGGTTGACGATGGCGGCCTGGGTGCGCAGCACCAGCAGGCCACCGAGTGCAATAAGCAGCGCCAGGGCGTAAAGGGCCAGGCTGGCGCTGTGGGTGGTGTCGCGCATCCAGCCAATCAGATAGGGCGCAAAGAAAGACGCGATGCTGCCGAAGGAACTGATCAAGGCGATGCCGGCGGCCTGAGTGGTATTGGAGAGAAACGCCGGAGGTAACTGCCAGAACATCGGCAATGCTGCGCTGGCGCCCATGCCGGCGAGGATCAGGCCGCTCAGCACCAGGGTCGGGTTGGCTGGAGCGAGCCCGGCAATGGCAATACCGGCGGCCGCCATCAGCAACGGCACGCACAGGTGCCAGCGGCGTTCACGCTGGCGATCCGACGAACGCCCGCAGCCGATCATGAAAAAGCAACCCGCCAGATACGGCACTGCACTGAGCAGTCCGACCTTGCCGTCGCTGCCGACCCCGGCGCCGTGGATCAGTGTTGGCATCCAGAACGCCAGGGTGTTGACTGCCAGCATCACCGCGAAATACACCGCCACCAACAGCCAGACTTGCGGGTTACGCAGAATCGCGGAGAACGAGGTGATCGATTTGCGCTGTTCTTCCTTCGTCAGTTGTTCGCGCAGTTGTTGCTTCTGCGCGGGCGTCAGCCAGGTAACGGTCTCGAAACTGTCCGGCAGGCACTTGAGCACCACCAGCCCGAGCAGGATGACCGGCGCGCCCTCGATGACAAACATCCACTGCCAGCCGCGCAGGCTGCCCAGGTCATGGAAGTGCTCAAGAATGCCGCCCGACAGTGGCCCTCCAATCACCCCGGCCATGGGCACCGCAATCGCAAACAAGGCGGTGACTTGCGCACGCCGACCAGCCGGGTACCAGCGGTTGAGGAACACCAGGATGCCTGGGAAGAAACCCGCCTCGGCCACTCCGAGCAAAAAGCGCAGCACATAGAAGCCCGTGGCGCTGTCGACCATGAACATGCAGGTCGACAGCGCGCCCCACACCACCATCAACGTGGCGATCCAGCGCCTGGGACCCACACGGTCCAGGGCCATGTTGCTCGGTACGCCGAACAGCGCGTAAGCGACAAAGAACAGACCGGCGCCGAAGCCGTAGACCGTGTCGCTGAAATTCAGGTCGGCGCTCATTTGCATCTTGGCGAAGCCGATGTTGATGCGGTCGAGGTGGGCAAAGAGGTAGCAGATCAACAACAGCGGCATCAGCCGCCAGGTGATGGTGCTGTGGGTGCGGTCGCGGGCGAGGCTGCCGAGGCTGTCGGCGATATTGGCTGTGCTCATGGTTTTATACTTTTTGTCTGAGAAGGCCGATGGAGTGAACGGGCAGGGCGTGCTAGCCCAGCTGGGCCTTGAGGAAGGCGTGCACGTTGTTCTGCTTGAAGTTGAGCTGCTCGTGCAGCTCGATCATTTCAAACGACAGGGCCAGCAGGCGTTGGGCCTGAAGCTCGGCAAAGTGCGCGGTGATCACCTCAAAAAGATGTTCGGCGACTTGCTGACGGGTCGCCAGGTCGCGGCCATGGCCGACCTTGAGCGTCATGTGCACGAAGGCGTAGTCGTGCTTGCCGTCGGCCATGCGCCAGGTATCCAGGCGCACGCCTCGGCTGCGGATGCCGCCCAGCGGGAACACACCGCTGTCGCCCAGGGTGGCATGGACTTTTTCAAACAGGCCAGGCAAGTCCGCCTGCTGCTCGATGTTGTCGGTGTATTCAGCGATGAAGTGGGGCATGAACGGCTCCTTCAGACCGCGCGGGGACACCGTGCGGCCATACGGTCAAACGGGGAAAATGGCGTTGATCTGCCCGGTGCCGGAGCTGCCGAACGGGGCGGTGATGATTTCGGCAGGCTTGTCGTAATCCGGCCCGCCGAGTAACCCGAGAAGCATCGCGGTGTCGTGCATCTTGCCTTCGCCGAAGCAGTGTTCGGCGTAGTCCGGAAGCATCGCGCAGAACTCTTTCCAGCGGCCTTGGCGCCAGAGCTCCACCACATGCAGGTCGACCTGTTTGTCGAACTCGCGCGTCCAGTTATGGATATTGGCTTCGGCATTACGGTCGTCGGAGAACCGGTGCGACAGTGAGCCGGAAGCCAGCACCACGACTTTGCGGTCGCTCTTCTCGATGGCCCGGCGCACGGCGGCGCCGAACGTGAAGCTGTCTTGCAGGCGATGCCAGGCACACCAGGCGGCAATCGATACCACATTGAATTTCTGCGCGTCCGGTACGCCCATGTGCATGTAGCGCATCGGTACCAGGGTGCCGTATTCCAGCTCCAGGCTGGGGATGTTGTGGGCCAGGGTACGCACGTCGGCCGCATTGGCCTCGGCGGCGATCAACTCGCCAAGTTCCGGGCAGCCTGGGTATTCGTAGTCCATGTTCTTGATGAAGTGCGGCAGCTCGTTACTGGTGTAGGTGCCCTTGAAGTGCTCACCGCTGTTGACGTGATAGGCGCTGTTGACCAGCCAGTGCACGTCAAACACTACGGCGGTATCGGCGCCCAGTTCGCGGGCGCGGCGGCCGATCTCTTTGTGACCGGCAATCGCTGCTTCACGGCAGCCATGGTGCTTGCCGGGCAGCTCCGATAAATACATCGAGGGAACGTGGCAGATTTTCGCCGCCAGGACGACTTCGCCCATGATGATTCTCCTGAAATTATTGTTGTTGTCTTAGGGGGCTGGTGTGACTCAAACGCCCCAGCGTGGAATGTGATGGCTGCCCATCGAGATGCACACATTCTTGATCTCGGCGAACACTTCGAAGCTGTACTGGCCGCCTTCACGGCCGGTGCCGGAGCCCTTCACGCCGCCGAACGGCTGACGCAGGTCGCGCACGTTCTGGCTGTTGATGAACACCATCCCGGCTTCGATGCCATAGGCCAGACGATGCGCCTTGCCGATGTCCTGGGTCCAGATGTACGACGCCAGGCCATAGTCGGTTTCGTTGGCGAGTTTGAGGGCTTCGGCTTCGTCCTTGAAGGGAATGAGGCACACCACCGGGCCGAAGATTTCTTCCTGGGCAATACGCATGTTGTTGTTCACGTCAGCGAACACCGTCGGTTGGATGAACTGGCCTTTGCTCAAGTGCGCCGGCAAGTTGGCCGGACGTTCGAGGCCGCCGGCGAGGAGGGTGGCGCCTTCTTCGAGGCCGATCTTGATGTAGCCGGTGACCTTGTCGTAGTGGGCCTGGGTGATCATCGAGCCGACCTGGGTTTTCGGGTCTTGCGGGTCGCCGACGATCAAGCGTTTGGCGCGCGCAGCAAACTCGGCGACGAACTGCGGATAGACGCTTTCCTGGATAAAGATGCGGCTGCCGGCGGTGCAGCGCTCGCCATTGAGGGAGAAGATCGTGAACAGGGCGGCATCGAGGGCGCGTTCCAGGTCGGCATCTTCAAAGATCAGCACCGGCGACTTGCCGCCCAGTTCCATGGAGTACTTTTTCAGGCCGGCGGTCTGCATGATTTTCTTGCCGGTGGCGGTGCCGCCGGTGAAGGAAATCGCGCGCACGTCCGGGTGACGCACCAACGCATCACCCGCCGTTGCGCCATAGCCTTGGATCACGTTCAAGACGCCGTTGGGGATGCCGGCTTCGACGGCCAGGCGCCCCAGTTCGTTAGCGGTCAATGGCGACAATTCAGACATTTTCAGCACGGCAGTATTACCCAGCGCCAGACACGGCGCGGTCTTCCAGGTAGCCGTCATGAACGGCACGTTCCACGGCGAGACCAGCGCGCACACACCCACTGGCTGGTACAGGGTGTAATTGAGCATCTGATCATCGACCGGGTAGCTGTGCCCGTCCATGCGGGTGCAGACTTCGGCGAAGAAATCGAAGTTGTGCGAGGCGCGGGGGATCAGCACGTTTTTGGTCTGGTGAATCGGCAGGCCGGTGTCGAGGGTTTCCAGTTCGGCCAGGTGCGGCACGTTCTGTTCGATCAGTTCGCCCAGCTTGCGCATCAAGCGCGCACGCTCTTTGGCCGGTGTGCCAGCCCATTTGGGAAAGGCTTCCTTGGCGGCGGCCACAGCTTGCGCGACTTCCTCGGCACCGCCGCTGGCGACTTCGCCGATGGCTTCACCGGTGGCTGGGTTGTAGTTGACGAACACGTCTTTACTTTCGACCTCACGGCCGTTGATCCAATGTTTGATCATGCTGCTCAAGCCTCTTTACGGGCGTTGAAGAACGCCGCTTCGCTGACAATTCGATTGACCAGGCGGCCGACGCCTTCGACTTCCACGATCACTTCATCACCGGGCACCACGTCGGCCAGGCCTTCCGGCGTGCCGGTGGCGATCATGTCGCCGGGCTGCAAGGTCATGAAGCTGGACAGGTATTCGATCAGGTAGGGGATGTCGAAAATCATGTCTCTGGTACTGCCTTCCTGGCGCAGTTCACCGTTGATCCACGTGCGCAGGGTCAGGTTGCTCGGGTCCGGCACATCGGCCACATCGACGATCCACGGGCCGACAGGCGTGGTGGCGTCGCGGTTTTTCACCCGAAGGTTGGGGCGGTAGTAGTTTTCCAGGTAGTCGCGAATCGCGTAGTCGTTGCACACCGTGTAGCCCGCCACGTAGTCCAGGGCGTCTTCGCGCTTGACGTTGCGCGCGGGCTTGCCAATGACGGCCACCAGCTCGCACTCGTAGTGCATGTAGGCGACGTTGTCCGGGCGCCATGTCACTTGGTTGTGACCGGTGTAAGTGCCTGGAGACTTAATGAAGGCCAGCGGCTCGGTCGGCGGCGTGAACGCCAGCTCGGCGGCGTGATCGGCATAGTTCAGGCCCAGGGCAAACATGCTGCCTGTGGCCGGTGGCAGCCATTGCACTTGATGTTCGGCCAGCAGGCGGCCATCGGCCAGGCGCACGGCGTTGTGGTCTTCGACATGGGCGAGGTGCACTTCGCCTTCAAACTGGATACGGGCGTGTTTCATGGAAGCTCCTGTTACTCGGCCACGACGTGGTTAACGAGGCGGCCCAAACCGCTGATTTCGACGTCGACGGTGTCACCCGGCAGCACATCCACGCGACCTTCCGGAGTGCCAGTGATCAACACATCGCCAGCGTGCAGGGTCATGAACTCGCTGATTTCGGCGATGAGCAAAGGAATGTTGCGCACGAAGTTAGCCGTGGTGTTTTGCTGGCGAATCTCGCCGTTGACGTACAGCGTGATCGCCAGGCTATGCGGGTCAGTGACTTGGGCGGTAGGGATCAATTCGGGCCCGACGGAACAGAAGCCATCCCGGCATTTGGCTTTGACGGCGGGGCGGTAGTAGCTGTCTTCCGGCAGGCTGAATTCATTGATGACGGTGAATCCGGCAACGTAATCGAGTGCGTCGCGCTGGCTGACGCGGCTGGCGCTCTTGCCCATCACCACGCCCAGGGCGGGGCCGGGTTGCAGACGCTCGCCCTGGCCTGGATGCACCACCGCTGCACCGTGCTGATTGCGCGTATTGGGCGTCTTGATAAACAGCACCGGTTTGACCGGCGGCTTCTGATATGGCGGCTGTTCGAATTCGGCGAGGCGCTGTTTCAGCAGCCCTTGGTAGTTGAGCGCCACACCGAAAAGAGTGCCGGTCGCGACGTCATGCAAGGCATGGCTCATGCTTTCTCCTGGCAGAGCCATGGGAAGGCTCTGAATATTGTTAATGTGTTAACAGTTATAATTAAGATGTTAACTATCGTCAAGCGTGGCAGACTGTTCTCGCGGTGGTTGCGCTGCCCAAATCGGTGCAGGATGAGCGTGGCAGCACCCCGGCAATCAGAATAAAAATGAGTAGCGTGCGATGACCGACCGACAACCCATTCCCAACATCAACATTGGCCAGGTGTACGACCAGCGCTACAGCGACGCGCAGGTCCACTACGACCGGCTGGCCAACCTCGCGGGTTTCTTCGGGCGCAACATGCCGATCCACCGGCACGACCGGTTCTTCCAGGTTCACTACGTGAAAAGCGGTACGGTGCGGGTGTATCTGGATGACCAGCAATACGTCGAGTCCGGGCCTATGTTCTTTCTCACGCCACCCACGGTGCCGCACTCCTTTGTGACCGAGGCCGACAGTGACGGGCATGTGTTGACGGTGCGCCAGCAACTGGTCTGGCAACTGATCGATGCTGATCCCAGCCTGGCGCCGGCGGGCGCGCAACTCCCGGCCGCGTGCGTGGCGCTGGCGCAGTTGGGCCTGCATGACGCGAGTGAGGTCCGTCGATTGGATTTTCTGTTCGAGGAACTCAGTGCAGAGGTCGAGGCCCAGCGCCCAGGGCACAGTGCGGCCCTGGACAGCCTGACGCGCTTGATCATGATCAGCCTGCTGCGGCTGTGCTCCCACTCGCTGAAAGCCACGCCTGCGCGGCACGAAGACTTGAGGATTTTCCACCGTTTCAACGAGCTGATCGAAGCGCACTACCAGCAACACTGGCCCTTGTCCCGGTATGCGCAAGGCATCGGGGTGACCGAGGCGCGACTCAACGATGTGTGCCGGCGCATCGCCGACCTGCCGTCCAAGCGCCTGATCCTGGAGCGGCTGATGCAGGAGGCCAAGCGGCTGCTGATGTTCACGGGCAGCTCCGCCAACGAGATCTGCTACCAGCTTGGCTTCAAGGACCCGGCCTACTTCAGTCGGTTTTTCCAGCGCTACGCACAGCTCACTCCGGGGGAGTACCGCCAGCGACAATTGGGGCTGCGTTGAGACAGGCATGGAGACTGCGCCTTGATCTTGTTGATCTTGTACGGATCAGCATGACCAGCGCAGCGGTGCGACAGAATGGCTTTTACACGGAACCGATTGCACTTTTCACAGGCTTGCGCGCGGCTTGCACGGACAGGCCGGCGACACTAAGCTGCCGACTCGCCCCCTCAAGTGGTGCCGATATGGCCAACCCCCGACCTTCGCTGACCCTGACCTTGCTGCAAGCCCGTGAAGCCGCAATGGCTTTTTTCCGACCCGCCCTGAACCAGCACGAACTGACTGAACAACAGTGGCGCGTCATTCGCATACTGCGCCAGCAGGGGGAACTTGAAAGCCATCAACTCGCCCAGCAGGCATGCATTCTCAAACCGAGCATGACTGGCGTGCTGAGTCGCCTGGAGCGTGACGGCCTGGTGCGTCGGCAGAAGTCCAGCCAGGATCAGCGCCGCGTGTTCGTCGCCCTCACCGAACGCGGCCAGCAGTGCTTCGTCTCCATGAGTGAAGGCATGGAAAGCAACTACCAGAAAATCGAGGAACAGTTTGGCGCGGAAAAAATGGAGCAACTGCTGGGTTTGCTCAACGAGCTGAAAAACATAAAGCCTTGATGGGCTAAATTTAGTTAATAAGTGAATGTGTTCGCCCCGCGCAGCACCGATCGCTATCCGTTTTCGGCACAAATGTGCCGCATCACCTGAGTTCGGAATGGAACTTGCCTTTTACCTGACCGGTAAGCCTTGCAACTGAAAAAGGTTGGGTCCATGAACAACAATAATGTGCTGATGCCTGAGGCCGCGGTGGTTGCCCGAGGGGCGCCAGCGCTCCAACGTTTTCTGACCCGCGATATCGACGAGCACGCTCGCAATATGCACGGCTGGCAGGTTCGCTACGATCAAGTGTCTGCGGGGGCCTTTGAAGGGGAGTTGGTGGCGTTCCGGTCGGACTGGATGCAATTGGCCCGCGACCGCTCTAATCAGGCCATGATCAAAAGTGGCATGGCGTGGAAAGGCGCGATCACGTTCAGCATCCCCTTGAGTGCCGATGGCCCGGTGTATTGCTCGGGGCATCCGATCCATGAGCCAAGCCTGTTGGTCGCCCACGGTGAGCATCTTCCTGAGTTGCACACTCCCCAACACCTGGATTTGCTCAGTGTGGCCATTGACGAGCACGTCCTTGAGCATGTGCTGGAGCGTCAGGGCAGCCACTTTCGAATTACCGATCTTCCCAAGTGTTACCGCTTGGGTGACTCGTCTGTGCAGGCTGAACTCGCGGCGCTGTTCGAGGCACTGTCCGGCTCCGAGCAAGCGCGGGATGCGTTGCTTGGCCACGATTCGATCCGCCGTGGCCTGCGGGATTCGGTGATGCTGCACGTGCTTGAGCTGATTGCGCCGGATCACGCGCCACCGCTCAACCCTACCGCGCGCAAAAGGATGGTAGACCGCGCACGGGAATACGCGCTGAGTCACCTCGACGAGCCGTTGTCGATCCTCGACCTGTGTAACCACATCGGCGCTAGCCGGCGCAAACTCCAATATTGTTTCCAGGAAACCCTGGGGATCAATCCGGTGGCGTATTTGCGTGCGTTGCGCCTCAATGCAGTGCGTCGTGAACTGCGAATGAGCACCCAATCCCTGAACGTACAGGACGTCGCGGCACGCTGGGGGTTCTGGCATTTGAGCCGCTTCTCCGGTGACTATCGCACCCTGTTTGGTGAAACCCCTTCACAGACCCTGCGCCGTACGCAACTCTGCTGAAAACGGATAACCCGCCCACGGCGCTGCTGCCTAGGATGACCCACACCACTTGCTGGGAGGGGCATTCGATGAGCAATAACAATAACGCAAGCGCTGCACGCAAGACGTTGTTCACCCTGGGGCTGCTCGGTTGCTGCGCCGGCGTCCAGGCGACCGAGAACGGCGCGCCGACCACAGCGGTCGGCGTGTATGACTTCGGCGCGGGGATGATGCCACCGGCCACGCCGTTCGGCACCATCGGGCTGCGTACGGCGTTCTACTCGGCCAATGTGCAGAAGGACCGCAACGGCCGTTCGATCGACAACCACTTCTCGTTGGACGTCTTGTCGATTGGCGTCGCCTATATGCGCATGACTGATCACACTGTACTGGGCGCCCACTATGGGTTTGGCGTGGTGGTGCCGTTTTTCAAGATGGACGCTTCCGTCAAGGTGCCGACCCCCATTGGGCCGCTGAGCCTGGAGGCTGATCCGTTTCGACTGGCCGATGTGCAATTCCTGCCGGTGATCCTGCAATGGAACCCATCGCCGAATCTGTTCATTAACACCCAATTGCAGATCCAGGCGCCTACCGGTGACTACGACAAGAACCGTCTGGTTTCCCCCGGTCTCAATCACTGGACGTTCTCGCCGATCGTCAATGCCACCTACCTCACCGACAGTGGCTTCGAGGTTTCCTCAAGCTTTGAAGTCGACGTCAACACCCGCAACCCCGCAACCGATTACAAAAACGGTGTCGAGTACCGCCACGAGTTTGCCGTGGGCCAGCACATCGGCCCGTGGACGTTGGGCCTGGGCGGTTATTACTACCGCCAGTTCAGCGATGACGATGCGCCAGGGTTGCAGTCGGGCAACCGGGCACGGGTGCTGGCAGTGGGGCCGGCGGTGAGTTACTTCAAGCCGGGCCTGCCACCGGTCTGGCTGCATGCCTACAAGGAAACCGACGCGCGCAACCGTGCCGAGGGTTACACCGTGGCGCTGCGTATTTCTCAAAGCTTTTAAGGGGCTGGCCATGAATCCATCACGTTCTGAATACGCACCACCCCGGCAAGCCAGCGGTCGTCGTGAAGGGTTGGTGCTGATGCTCGGCAGCAGCCTGACGATCATGGGCGCGGTCATGGTTGCGCCGATCCTGCCCAAGCTTGGCGCCACGTTTGGTCCGCTGGAGCCGCGCGCCGACTTGCTGGTGCCCTTGGCGGTCACCGGGCCGGCGCTGGCGATTGCACTGTGCGCGCCGTTGGCCGGCTGGTTGGCCGACCGGGTCGGGCGCAAGGCGTTGCTGGTTATCGCGACCTTGTTATACGCCGTGCTCGGCGCCTTGCCGGCACTGCTGGATAACTTGCAGGCCATCGTGGGCGTGCGCCTGTTGTTCGGCTGCGCCGAAGCCGCCGTGATGACCTGTTGCGCCACCTTGATTGCCGACTATTGGCACGGTGAGGAACGGCTGCGCTACATCAATCGGCAGGTAGTAACCATCGGCCTGGTGGGCTCGCTGTTCTTTGTGGTGGGCGGCGCGCTGGGCGAGCATTCCTGGCGCCTGCCGTTCCTGCTGTACCTGCTGCCATTGCTGTTGGTGCCGCTGATGATGAAGGTGCTGTGGGAACCGGCTAGCCGCCCGGAGTCCCTCGACGAACCCGAGCCGGGCAGGGTAGCCGTGGTGCCGTTGGTACTGGGTTATCTGCTGATTCTCAGCGGGATGGTCCTGAGTTTTATCGTGCCGATCCAGGCCCCGATTCTGCTGGTCGGCCTGGGAGTGACCTCTAGCACGCTGATCGGGCTGTCGGCGGGCCTGGGTTTGCTCGCGACCCTGGGCGGTTCGCTGGCCTGGCCATTGCTGCGTCGACGCTTCGGCATCGTCGGTTGCAACGCGCTGTTGCTGGCTCTGCTGGGGTTGGGGCTGTGGCTGCTGATGCACGGGCAAAGCTACATCGCGGTGCTGGTGGCGGTGCTGATTCACGGCCTGGGCGCCGGGCTGCTGGTGCCCAACGTGATGGCGCCAGTGATGAATGCCCTGAGTGCCCGGACACGCGGGCGCGGCCTGGGCGGGTTCACGGCTTGCCTGTATTTCGGCCAATTTGTCAGCCCGCTGGTGGTGGCGCTGCTCAGTGTCTACGCCGGTGACCTGCGCACCTCCATCCAGTGGCTGGCGCTGGCCAGCTTTGCCTCGGCGGCGATCTGGGCGCTGGCAGGCCTGCACGCCCGACGTAAAGGGGCTCCGGGTGCCTTCCGGTCAAGTCATTCGTAACTAAAAGGAGATAAACATGAACATCCAGAATTTGTTGGACAGCGAGGATGCCACCGGCCTGGCCGAGTGGGTCCGCCGTGGCGAAGTGCACCCCGGCGAGTTGCTTGAAGCGGTGATTGACCGGATTGAGTGGGTCGAGCCGCAGCTCAATGCCGTGGCCGAACGGCTGTACACGTCGGCCCGTGAAGCTGCACGCACCGTGCAGCCCGGCCACGGCGTATTCGCGGGCGTACCGACCTTGATCAAAGACTTGTTTTCGCCGGTCAACGGCGCGGCGATGACCAACGGTTCCCAGGCACTGGGAGGGTTTCGCGCAGATTTTGAAGCCGAACTGGTGACCCGTTTGCGCCGTGCCGGTTGCGTGATTGCCGGCACCAGTACCTCGCCCGAATTCGGCACATCGTACTCCACCGAGTCCACGCGCTTTGGCGCCACACGCAACCCCTGGAACACCGGCCACAGTGCGGGCGGCTCCAGCGGTGGCGCGGCCGCCTTGGTGGCGGCGCGTGTCGTCCCGTTTGCCCATGGCAACGACGGCGGCGGCTCCTTGCGCGTGCCGGCGTCCTGCTGCGGGGTGTTTGGCCTCAAGCCCAGTCGCGGATTGTTGCCATCAGGGCCGATGGTCGGCGAAGGCTGGGCCGGCATGGGCACGCCCCATGGAATCACCTTGTCGGTACGTGACAGCGCCGCCTTGTTGGATGCAACGGCCGGGATCGACCTCGGCGCACCCTATGCCGCACCGGTGCAGGTGCAGCCCTATGTTTCGGCGTTACAGCGCGACCCAAAGCCGCTGCGCATCGCACTGGTGGAGCAACTCGGGCCTTGGCCGACGTCCAGCGAAGCGTTGGCATCGGTGCAGGAGGCCGCCAGATTGTGCCAATCCCTGGGCCATCGGGTTGAGCCGGTGAAGTTGCCGGTGTCACTGCCGGAATTTCTCGATCAGGTCTTCACCATCATTGGCGCCAGTACCCGTCACTATCTCGACGTGCTGGGACAGATGCGCGGCTTTGCGGTGCAGCCCGAGGAGCTTGAGGCGCGCACCCGGATCATTTTGCGCAGCAAGGGCGATGTCAGCGGGGCACATTACGCGGGCGCGGTGGAGTGGATTCATGGCTTGGGCCGGCAGTTGGCGATGTTCATGCAGGAATACGACCTGATCCTCACGCCGACCCTGGCCCGTGAGCCGGCACCGATCGGCGAGCTGGATGTGCAGGACGACCGCTTGAGCCTGGATGAACTGATTGAGCAGTTTCACAGCTACTCACCGTTTACCGCGTTGTTCAACGCCAGCGGGCAACCGGCGATGTCGGTGCCGCTGTACTGGAGCGCCGCCGGCCTGCCGATGGGCGCCCACTTTGCGGGCCGTTTTGGCGAGGAAAGTACGCTGTTCGCCCTTGCTGCGCAGTTGGAGCGTGCGCAACCCTGGCGTCGGCGAGTGCCGCCGATCAATGCCTGTCAGCGGTGAGTGCCTGGGACGGTTGGCAATGGGAGGCAGCCGCTCCCACTGCTGACTACCGTGGATCGATCAAGCCCGGATATTCAGGCACACCACCTTGGGTTGGGTCATCTCTTCGTAGGCGAAACGCACGCCCTCACGGCCGAGGCTGCCGTATTTGGAACCGCCAAAGGGCATTGCATCAAAGCGATAGTCGGACGAGTCGTTGATCATCACACCTCCCGCCTCAATCCTGCGGGCAGCGCTCAAGGCCGTCGCCAGGTCGCTCGTAAAGATACCGGCGTGCAGGCTGTAGTCAGGCTCGTTGGCCAGCGTGATGGCCTCATCGAAGGATTCAACCCGTTGCAATACCACCACGGGCGCAAAGACTTCGTTGCGCCAGAGTGCGCTGGCGTGATCGACGTTTTCCAATACGGTGGCGGCGTAACACGAATCCTGTCGTGTGTGCCCGCACAGCAAGGTTGCGCCTTGGGCCAACGCGTCGGCTACCACGCGCTCGGCATTCTGCGCCGCTTGCCGGGTAATCATCGGGCCGATATCGGTGCTGGCAAGCAACGGGTCGCCGACCAACAGGGCCTGGGCCTGGCTGACAAAACGTTCGCGGAACGCTGCATAAACGGACCCATGAACCAGCAGTCGCTGAGTGCCGATGCAATTTTGTCCTGCCGCCCAGAAGGCGCCGGACACGCAACACGCCACTGCGGCCTCAAGGTCGCAGTCGTCCATGACGATTACGGGCGCATTGCCGCCCAAGTCCATTGCCAGTTTCTTCAAGCCTGCGGTGCGGGAGATCTGCTCACCGGTGACAAAGCCTCCGGTGAAGGAAATCATGCGCACGTCACGCGCCGCGACCAGGGCTTTACCCAGTTCGGCACCACCGGTGGCAACCGTGACCACCGATTCGGGCAAGCCAGCGTCGATCAGGTACGCCACCAGTTTCATGGCTGACAGCGGCGCCAATTGCGACGGTTTGAGAATCACCGCGTTGCCGCCGGCGATGGCTGGGCCGAGCTTGTGCGCCACCAGGTTCAAGGGATCGTTGTATGGCGTGATGGCGACGATCAAGCCAAGGGGCTCGCGGGAGAACCAACCCTGGCGCGATTCTGAACCTTCATAGGCATCAAAAGGGATCACCTCGCCGGCATTGCGCCGGGCTTCTTCGGCCGACAGCTTGAGGGTGTTGACGCAGCGCTTGACCTCTTTTTGCGCCTGCTTGAGGGTCTTGCCGGCTTCGTCGACGATCAGTCGGGCAAATGCCGATGCATCGCGTTCGATGTTCAAGGCCGTCTGTTCGAGAATCTGGGCCCTGCGATAACGCGGCAAGCCCGCACTGGCCCGAACGCCCTGGCGACCCTGTTCCAGCAAGTGCGGAACCTGGGACGCACACACGTCGGCTACGGTGCCGACAAGCGCACCGTCAAAGGGATTGAACACCTGTATTTGTGCTGTCCCAACCGTACGGGCCAAATTCGATACGTTCATGGCTTACTCCCGACCCTGTGCAGCGGATTGATGAAGGCTGATGATGTCCGACAGCAGCGCAAAGGCTGTTTCTGTACGACCGGCACCCGGTCCCGAAACCGTCACCGTGCCAATCAGGTCGCTGCTGAACGACACTGCATTCGTCGCACCGCCGATGCTGGAGAGCGGATGATCGTTGCCCAACAGGCGCGGTTCGACGCTGGCACTGACCGAGCCATCGGCATGCCGTGTGGCGGCGCCAATGAGTTTCCAGCGTGCATTGTTCTGGCGGGCCTGATCGATGTCCTCAAGGGTGAGGGCGCTGATACCGTTGCAGCGCACATCGCTGACGGTGAGTGATGCATCCAGCAGCTCGTTGGCCAGGATCACCACCTTGAGACGTACATCATGGCCTTCGACATCCGCCGTCGGGTCGGCTTCGGCGTACCCCAGGGCCTGCGCCTGCTCGACTGCTTCGGTAAAGCCCAGGCCATTTTCCATGCGGGTCAGGACGAAATTGGAGGTGCCGTTGAGAATGCCTTCGAAGCTGTTGATGCTGCTGCCGGCCAGCAATTGCCTGGCCAGGCGGATCACAGGCGTGCCACTCATCACCGAGCCTTCGTATTCAAACGCCACGTGGTTGCGCTGAGCCAGGGCCTTCAGCGCCGCACCGTGCAAGGCAATCGGTCCTTTGTTGGTGGTCACCACGTGCTGGCCGTTTTCCAGGGCCCAGCGACAGAACGTGGTCGCAGGTTCGCCGTCCACCGGGTTGGTGAAGGTCGCTTCGGCAATGATGTCTGCGCCGGAGTCTTTGATCACGGCTTCAGTGCGCGCGACCGCGTCGCCCCCCGGTAGGTTTGCCAGGGCGCCCTTGGTCACCGGCAGCGCGGCCAGTGAGGCGGTATCCAGCCCTTGGCGGTTGATCAGTGAGCCGAGGAAGAGGTCGGTGACACCGACGATTTTCAGGGTAAAACCCAGTGCGTTTCTCCAGTCTTCGTTGCGTTCGGCAATCAACTGGGCCAACGCTCGGTTGACGCCACCGAAGCCCACCAGCGCAATTTTATATTCAGTCATTTTTTTATGCCCTTGATCTGTGTGATGAGTGGTCTGGCATAAGATTAGGGGCGCGACCATGGCAGTGAAATATGCCAATTTGCTCTATTTCATGGGCGTTTTGACCAAGGGGTAGGTGCTGCGTGGGGAACAAAAAAAGCCAACGATCGTTGGCTTTTTTTTTACCGCGAAACCGGTTTAGACAACGGAGGATAGAACGAATGACGTCACGGTATTTTCAACCCCCTCCAGGGCCGAGATTTGAGTCCAGACCTGATGCACCCGCTGCGGGCTCGATGCGCCGACGCGCAGCATCAGGTCGAATTCGCCGCTCATGACATCGCACTGGATCACTTCAGGAATTGCCCGCAGGGCCTGCAAGACATCCTCGCCGCGCATGCGGTCATAGCGATAGACGAAAATCACTGCGTTGATCTGGGATGAGGCTTGGCGCCCGTCGCCGGTCAGTACCGTATAGCCCAGAATTGCACCGTCACGCTCCAGCCGTTCGATCCGTTGGCGCACGGCGTTGCGGGACAGGTTGACCTTGGCCGCCAGCTCAGCGTGGGCGGCCCGGGCATTGAGCCGCAACTCGGCGATGATGCGCTCATCGAGCGGATCCAGAATGCGCTTCATGTGGCCCCCTGCCTCCCGTCGTTCACAGCGTATCGAGCAGTTGATAAAGGAGGCCGGCGTCGTCGGGCGTTATCCGGTAACGCTGCGCGTGTAAGTGCGCTGTCGCCTGGCAGTGTTGCCCCGGCACATTGATGCCCAGTGCGTTGAGCAGCGCAGCGGATTTGGCCGGTGAAGTTTCCCCGAGGGTGACCATTGGCGCGACCAGGCTGCGCCGATAAAGCCTTGCGGCGAGTACTCCGGTGGCCGTGTGGGGGTCAATCAGGTAGCCCGTGTCACGGTAGAGCGAGGCGATTTCGGCCAGGGTTTCTTCATCGCTGACCGCATAGGAGTCGATGATCATCCGGGCCTGCAACCAGCAGTCGTTGGCGATGGTCATCTCGCCGCTGGCTTCGAATTCAGCCATCAGCGCACTGACTGCCGCAGCGTCGTGTCCATACAACTCCCAGAGAAAACGCTCCAGGTTGGAGAAAATCGACAAGTCCATGGCCGGTGACAGGGTCTTGTCAGCGCGCTGGCGGCTGTAATGGTTCTTGAGGAACAACTGATGCAGGGCGTCATTTTTGTTGGTCGCGACGATGATTTGGGTAATCGGCAGGCCCATTTTTTGCGCGATGTAGCCTGCGTAGACTTCGGCGAAACTCGCCGCCGGCACGCTGAAGCCGACAGATCGTTGACCTGCGCCCAATTGCAGCACGGCGTAGAAATAAAACACGAGCTGCGCCAGCACGTTGACCCAGTTGCTGGAATTGAAGCTTATCGCCTCATGGCGCGGGTTTGGCCAATGCCTGAACAAGCGGTTCGCGAGTTGCTGGCAGTCGTCAAAGCTACCGGCGACTGCGAACGTATGCACATTGGGATGCGCAACCCCTTGCAACTCGTGCAGTTGATGCTGCGCGACCGCGGACTCCGGGTATAGCAGCACCACGTGGGTGTCGTTACTGTGTTTGAACGCCTCGATCGCCGCGAGCCCAGTGTCTCCGTTGGTGGCGCCGAGCACCACTGCGCGTCGCGGGTGCTTATGCAGAAAGTACTGCACCAGTTGCGCCTGCAACTGCGCGGCGAAATCCTTCGAGGAGCGGGTCGGGCCGTGGAACAGCTCAAGCACCCATTCGTTGCGATCGACCTGATGCAGCGGCGCCACCGCACGGTGCTTGAACTGACTGCTGGCTTCTTTGAGCAGGCGCTTGAGGTCCGCTTCGGGGATGGTCCCGCCAACAAACGGACGTATGATCCGATACGCCAGTTCGTCGTAGGGCAGGGTTGACCAGTTGGCGATATCCTGGGGCTCGAACAGCGGCAGGTCGGTGGGTACGAACAGTCCGCCGTCGTCGGCCAGGCCGGACAATACGACCTTTTCAAAGTCGGCCTGCACGGTCGAACTTCGAGTGCTTATGTAGTGCATGGTTTGGCTCCGGCCATTTATTTGTAGCGATGGGCCTGCTCGACCAGCCAGGTAGAAAACATCATGGCGTCGGGGTGCTGGTCTGCCCCGGAGCCGCGTACCAGGTAGAACGACTCGCTGGCTTCGATGCGCTGGTCGAAGGGCTCGATCAAACGCCCGTCCTGGAGCATCTCGTCAACCATTGAGGAGCGTGCCAGCGCAATCCCTTGCCCAAGTTCGGCCATGCGCAACGTCGAGATCAATGTGTCGAACTGCATGCCACGGGACGAATCGACGTCGTCCGCGCCGACCATCTTCAGCCAGTATCCCCAACCCTCTTCGTAACCCAGCACATGCAACAACGTATGCCGCGCAACGTCGCTCGCCACCGTCAGCGGTGATCGCGCCATCAGGGCGGGTGAGCAGACCGGGAACAAGGTGTCCCAGGTCAGCCGCTGGGACACGAGGCCAGGCCATTGACCATGGCCCCAGCGAATTTCCATATCGTCTTCGCCATCCAGTTCCTTGATCCAGATATTGCTGATGTAGCGGATATCGACGTGGGGGTGAGCCTGACGAAAGTCCACCAGCTTGGGTGCCAGCCAGTGGACGAAAAACGCCAGGCTGCCACGCACCTTGATCGGCCGCCGTTTGTGCTGGCCAAAAATCTCGTTGGTGCCCACCGCCAGCCGTGTAATTGCATCCTGCACCACCGGCAGATAAGCCTGGCCTTCTTCGGTCAGCCCCAGTCCACGGGGCAGGCGCTTGAACAGCGCCACGCCCAGATGACTTTCCAGTTGGCGGATCTGCTGGCTGACCGCGCCCTGGGTCAGGCACAGTTCGTCGGCGGCGTGAGTAAAGTTCAGGCTCCGGGCGGACACCTCGAACGCGCGCAGCCAGTTCAACGGAGGGAGCGGCTTTTGCTTCATGGTCTGGACCTTATTGACGCGGTACTCAGCACGCTTGCCCACACCGTCTAGGGGGACGGCTGAACCGTGGTGGCGAGCGACAAGCGTCGTTCGCGGCTGTTACGGGTAATGTAATACACGAAGTAGCACCAGGCGATGAAGGGCAAACCGAAGTACAACGCGACGCGCTGTTCCGGGTCGAACGCGATCCCCACACAAGCAAGGCTGCAGCACACCAGTGCGCCCAAAGGCACCCATGGGTAACCCCGGACCCTGAATTTGAGGTCGCGCACGTCGCCGCCATTGGCCACGAACTGACGGCGGAATGCAATTTGACTCGCAGCGATACTCATCCACACCACCACCACCGCCAACCCGGAAATCGACACCAGCGCCAGGTACACCGTGTCGGCGGCAAACACGCTGCTGAGCAGGGACGCGCCGCCACCGACCATGCTCAGTACGATGGCGTTCAATGGGGTGCCCATGCGGGTCAAGTGGGAGAACTGCTTGGGCAGGTGCCCTTGGTCGCTCAGGGTCCAGAGCATCCGTGAGGCGGCGTACAGCCCGGAGTTGGCCGCCGATAACAGCGCGGTGATGATCACGAAGTTCATGATGTCGGCGGAGTAGGGGATACCAATGTAGGTGAACACGGTGACGAAGGGGCTTTCGACCAGACCGGCCTGCTCACGCGGCAGCAACGTCGCCAGCACGAAAATGGTCCCGACGAAAAAGATAGCCAGGCGCAGCACGGTGGTGCGGATGGCCCGTGGCACATTGCGTTGCGGGTCCTTGGTTTCACCGGCGGCGATACCGATCAGTTCGGTGCCTGAAAACGCGAACGACACCGCCAGCAAGGTCATGGCAATCGACATGAAACCGGTGGGGAACAAGCCTTCGCGTGTGAAGTTACCGAGGCCGATACTGTGGGCCTGATCGATATTGAGCAGGCCGAGAATGGCGCCGCCGCCGATGATCAGGAACACCACGACCGTCACCACTTTGATCAGGGACAGCCAGAACTCAGTCTCGGCGAACAAACGGACCGAGACCACGTTGGTAAAAAATACCGCCCCGGCAAACAATGCACTCCAGATCCACACGGGCGTGTCAGGAAACCAGCGCGTCATCAGGATGCCGGCGGCGGTGAACTCCGAACCAATGGCCACCGTCCACGTCAGCCAATACAGCCAGGCCACGGTGTAGCCGGTGCCTGGGCCGAGAAAACGGGTCGCGTACGTGCTGAACGAGCCGGTTTCCGGCATCTGCACTGCCAGTTCGCCGAGGCACATCATCACCATGTACACCATGAGTGCGCCGATGATGTAGGCGATCACCGCACCCAGCGGGCCTGCCTGGTTAACGGTATAGCCGGAGGTTAGAAAGAGTCCGGTGCCAATCACGCCACCCAAGGCCAGCATGACAATGTGGCGCGTCTGCATTTCCTGTTTGAAGCCGGCACGCGTGTTGGTTTTTTCTTCTGTTATGGACATGGTTGTTCTCATGAAAGTAGTGAGGGCAGATAGAAGCGTCGCCACACAGTTTTATTATTATTCCTCTTCATGAAACGCCTCACAGACGGCCCTGTCGTGAGGTTTGAAAGGTCAGTTCACGCCCTCGCTGAAGGCGGGCTGCTGACTTTTGTCATCGCGCAAACCCCTGACAAATGCGAACGCCTGCTTTAAATCGTCGAGCAGATCGTCGGTGTCTTCGATACCCACCGAAACCCGCACTAATCCTTCCGAAATGCCCAGCGCCTGGCGCTCCTCCAGCGTGTTTTCCACATGACTGGTAGTGCGCGCAGGGCCGTAAATGGTTTCCACCGCACCGAGATTGCCCGCACAGTGGGCAAATCGCAGGCGTGGCAGCAGCAGCTTGACCGAGTCCATGCCGCCAACAAGTACGAAGCTGACAATGGCGCCAAAACCGCCCATCTGCGCACACGCCACCGCGTGGTTCGGGTGGTCGGCCAGGCCGGGATAATTGACCGAAGCCACCAGCGGCTCTGTGCAGAGAAATTCTGCCAGGGCACGGGCGCTGTGTTGCTGCTGACGCATGCGAAGCACCAGGGTTTTCATGCCGCGAATGATCATGTAAGCCGAGAGTGGATCAAGGGTGGCACCGTTGATTTCACGGTAATGCCGAACCTTGGCCATCAGGGCTTCACTGCCGCAGACCAGGCCGCCCAATACGTCACCATGACCACTGAGGAATTTGGTCGCGCTGTGAATGACCACATCGACCCCCAGGGCCAAGGGGTTCTGATTGAGTGGTGTGGCAAACGTGTTGTCGGCTACCACTAGCGCGCCCACGCGTTTGGCCGCCGCAACCAGGCGTTGGATATCAAGGATCTTCAGGGTCGGATTGGTCGGCGTTTCCAGGTACACCACCTGACAGCCCCTGGCGATTTCCCGTTCGATCGCCTCGTGATCGAACGTCTCGCACAAGGTCACCTCCACCCCCGTGCGCGGCAGGAACTCCTCGAAAATCTTGTTGGTGCCGCCGTAACTGTCCTTGGTCGACACCACGCGGTCACCCTGGGCCAGGAAGGTATAAAGCACACTGCTGATAGCCGCCATGCCACTGCTGAATGCGACTGCGGATTCGGCTTTCTCCAACTCACCAATCTTGGCTTCGAGGGTCTCGACCGTCGGGTTGCTCATGCGGCTATAGATAAAGCCCGGGGCTTTACCCATGGCGACGTCGTACCAGACGTCGATATCGTCGTAACCATACGCCGCACTGAGCACAATAGGCGCCTGCGTGGCGTTATAGGGATGCCTGACTTGCTCTCCACCCCAGACCGCCCGTGTCCCGGCGCCCGCATTATCAAGCCCTGCGCTGTCAGGTTTTTTGTTCATTGAGACTACTCGCACTGAGGGGTGAACGTTGAGTCGTTCACACAGATAGTGCGGATCAATATAGGGATAAGCGGTGCCCCCGAGAAACGATGTTATCGGTGCCAAAGGGCTGCTTTTTTTAATGGTTGGCGGGGGGGATATGCTGGTTTTGTTTTTGCTGGAACCGGGGAAAAGATCCTGGGCCTGGACCTCAAGTCAGGTGGGCATTTGTCCCATGGCGCTGCGTTCAACTTCTCCAAGCCCTCAACTGTGGCGTACATCCGGTGACGCGCAGGGTCGACCTGGATCAGGTCGAGCAGATCGCCCGACAGGAACGTCCACGCCTGATCATCCCAGGCGCTTGCCCCGGCGCGCGCGGATGGCCGCACAAGCCCGGCAACTGCTGCTGAACTGCGCGCTGGGCCATTAGATTTTCAGGGCGCTGGCCAGGCGCAACATGGCGGCTTCTATTTCATGCGCGGTCAGGGAGGAGTAGCCCAGCAGCCAGCCTTGTTGCTTCGGTTCGCCCGCGTACAAGCCGCTGAGGCCGGACAGTTGCACGCCGGCAGTAGCCGCCTGGCGGATGGTTTTCTCCTCGGACCATCCGGCTTTCAGCAGGCAGGGGATCTGCAACCCGCCCGGCGGCAATTCGGCGGTGACCACGGTGCTCAGGTACTTGCCGATCGCGTCGTGCATGATCGAGCGGCGTCCGGCATACAGCTTGCGCATGGCCCGCACATGGGCGTTGTAATGACCGTCTTCCATAAAACGCGCCAGGGTCAGTTGCAGTGTTTGCGGTGTGTGGCCGTCCATCATGCTGCGGGCATAGGCAAAGGGCTTCACCAACTGAGAGGGCAGCACCATGTACCCCATGCGCAGGCCGGGGTAGAGGGTCTTGCTGAAGGTGCCGATGTAGAGCGTGCGCTGATACTTGTCCAGGCCCTGCACGCAGGCCGTGGGTTGCCCGTCGTAATGGAACTCGCTGTCGTAGTCATCCTCGATGATCCACTTGCCTTTTTGCGCCGCCCAATTGATCAACTCAAGTCGCCGCTCCAGGGGCAAGGTCGCGCCGGTGGGGTACTGGTGAGAGGGCGTGACATACACACAGTTGGCGCCGCTGCGGTCGGCATAAAGCAGGTCGGTGCGGATGCCGTGTTCATCGACATCAATGGGCATCACCTTGGTTTCGGCAATTTGGAAGGCCTTGCGGGCGCCGTAATAGCCGGGGTTTTCCAGCAGGATCGGCTTGCCGGCGTCCACCAGCAATTGCGCGCACAGGTACAACGCCTGACGTGTGCTGCTCAACACCAGCACCTGGTCGGGTGAGCATTTGGCGCCGCGTTCGAGGTTCAGGTAGGTGGCAATTGCTTTGCGCAGGGGCTCGGCGCCTTGTGGGTCGCCATGCAGCAGCACGCTGGCGCGATAGTCCTTCATGACCTGGCGCTGCAAACGCTCCCACACATCCGTCGGGAAGCTGCGGGTTTCTGGCAGGCCGGTGGCGAATGCCTTGATGACTTGCTGATCGCGCACGCCGCCGGTGTCGAAGATCATCCGACCGCGCTGGCTGAGTTCGGCGCCCGGTGCGGCGACGCTGCTCCTGGTTTCCTGAGCCTTGAGGCGTCGGCGGCCTGCACCGCGCAATTCGACGCCCACCGTGTCGCAGACGTAACTGCCGGCGCCTTCGCGGCGCACGATAAACCCGTCCCGATGCAGCTGCACATAGGCGTTCTCAACGGTGTCGCGGGCGCACCCCAATGACTTGGACAGCACCCGCGTGGCGGGCAGTTTCAAGCCGGGGCCGAGGGCGCCGTCGAGGATCAGCGCACGTAATGCACGTTGGATCCGCTGGTGCAGATCCAGCAGCTGAAACTCGGCGTCGTTGAGTCGCATCTTCAGGGTTTCAAGCTCGAAGGTCTTTGCCATGTGGTCTGCTCTCTTTCCATGAAATGGCAGGTAGGGGCAGGCCAGTTTATCCGTAGACTCTGGCCCTCGCCATCCCACGGTTTCAACGCCGTTTCAGTGCCGGCGTTCGAGGCGTTATGGGGGTTCATGAGCGCGTTTGCGCGAGAGCATGCTTGACCGAGCTCGCCAAGTGGTCTGGTCGGTTGCGCTAAGGCGTAGGGGTTAAACCTGCCATTCAATCGCTATAAATGACCGCTTAACAGCGACCGGATGGATACATCGTCCAGCAAGGAGCCAAGACCTATGTCATCTACTCAATCCCCCTCGTCCGTTCATCTGCGGGACCTGCTGCACCCGGTGGTTGCCGGGTTGATTTCAGTGATCGTCAATTACGGCGGCACGTTCATCCTGGTGTTTCAGGCCGCCAAGGTTGCCGGGCTCAGCCCTGAGTTGACGGCGTCGTGGGTTTGGTCTGTGTCGATCGGGGTAGGGGTGACCGGGCTGTTTCTCAGTGGGGTAAGCCGCGAGCCGATCATCACCGCCTGGTCGACGCCTGCGGCGGCGTTTTTGATCGTCGCCCTGGGGACCACGCCCTACGCCGAGGCCATCGGCGCCTACATGATTTCGGCGGCAGCGTTCGTGCTGTTGGGCGTGTCCGGTTACTTTGAGAAAGCCGTGCGGCTGATCCCGCCAGGTGTGGCAGCGGGCTTGCTGGGCGGCATCTTGCTGCAGTTCGGCATCGGTGCGTTCGCCAGCATGAGCGTCGACCCGCTATTGGTCGGCGTGTTGATCGGCGCCTACATCCTGTTCAAGCGCTTGAGTGCGCGCTACGCGGTGGTCGGCATTCTGGTGCTGGGGCTTGGCTTTTTGCTGATGCAGGAGCGCGTGGACTTCACGGGATTGGCGCTGGAGTTCGCGACTCCGGTGTTCACACGCCCCGAGTTCTCAGTCAATGCGTTGTTGAGCGTCGCGCTGCCGCTGTTTCTGATCACCCTCACGGGGCAGTACATGCCGGGCATGCTGGTGCTGCGCAGTGACGGCTTCAACACGAGTGCCAACCCGATCCTCAGCGTGACCGGGCTGGGTTCTCTGCTGATGGCGCCGTTCGGTTCCCATGCCTTCAACATCGCCGCCATCACGGCCGCCATCTGCACGGGCAAGGAAGCCTCCGAAGACCCGTCCAAGCGCTGGGTCGCAGGCGTTGCCGCGGGCATCTTCTACATCCTGGTGGGGATCTTCGGCGTGACCCTGGCCGCGGTGTTCATGGCCTTCCCGGCGACCTTCATCACCACCCTGGCCGGGCTGGCGCTGTTGGGCACACTCGGCGCGAGCCTGGCCAATGCCATGGCGGACGTGAAATCCCGGGAAGCGTCGCTGATCACCTTTCTGGCCTGCGCGGCCAATATCACCGTGCTGGGCATCGGCGGCGCGTTCTGGGGCCTGGTCATCGGCCTGGCAGCCTACGCCGTGCTCAATGGGCAGTTGCCACGCCGTGAAAAGACGGCGGCCCGACAGGCCGAAACGGTTGCGACAACGTGTGCTGATCACCGTCAGACGGGGCACCACCGTGCGCCTGATGCCGCCGCTGACCTGCAATGACGCACAGATCGACGACATCGCCGTACGCATCACGCGCCTGCTGTCACCGACCGTTTGAATTCTTGACCAAGGACACTTTGCACATGTATGACTCGACGCTGACCCTGAACGCTTTCGACCCTGAGCTGTATGAATCCATTCAGAACGAAGCACATCGTCAGGAAGACCATATCGAGCTGATAGCCTCGGAAAACTATGCCAGCCCGCTAGTGATGAAAACCCAGAGCTCGG
The DNA here is from genome assembly GCF_052938085.1 of Pseudomonas sivasensis. NCBI lineage: Bacteria > Pseudomonadati > Pseudomonadota > Gammaproteobacteria > Pseudomonadales > Pseudomonadaceae > Pseudomonas > Pseudomonas sivasensis. The sequence continues at coordinate 3,267,349 of NZ_CP176442.1, read as the reverse complement.
TGCTCACCAACAAGTACGCCGAAGGCTACCCCGGCAAGCGCTATTACAGCGGCTGCGAGTACGTCGACGTGGCCGAGCGGCTTGCCATCAAGCGGGTCAAGGCGCTGTTCAACTGCGACTACGCCAACGTGCAACCCCATGCGGGCGCCCAGGCCAACGCGGCGGTCTTCCTCGCACTGATCAACCCCGGCGATACGGTGATGGGCATGAACCTGGCCCAGGGCGGTCATTTGACCCACGGCAACCCCGCCAATTTCTCGGGGCGTCACTACACCATCGTGCCTTACGGACTGAACCCGGAAACCGGCTTTCTCGACTATGACGAGATGGAGCGAATCGCGCTGCAAGCACGCCCCAAAATGTTGATCGGTGGTTTTTCCGCGTATTCGCGCTACAAGGACTGGGCACGCATGCGCAGCATTGCCGACAAGGTCGGGGCGATTTTCTGGGTCGATATGGCCCATGTCGCCGGGCTGGTCGCTGCGGGCGAATACCCGGACCCACTTCCCCATGCGCATGTGGTCACCAGCACCACGCACAAAACCCTGCGCGGGCCACGGGGCGGTTTGATTTTGTCCAAAGGTCAGGATGAAGCCTTCTACAAAAAGCTCGACTCCGCGGTGTTTCCCGGCGTGCAGGGCGGCCCGCTGATGCACCAGATCGCGGCCAAGGCCGTGGCATTCAAGGAGGCGCTTACGCCGGAGTTCAGCGTCTACCAGACCCGCGTGGTGATCAACGCCAGGGCCATGGCCGGAGTGTTGCAACAGCGCGGGTACAAAATCGTGTCGGGCGGCACCGACAACCACATGATGCTGATCGACCTGTCCGACAAACCCTACACCGGCAAGGACGCCGACGCTGCGCTGAGCCGTGCCTACATCACTACCAACAAAAACTCGGTGCCCAATGACCCGCGCTCACCGTTTGTGACCTCCGGCCTTCGCATCGGCACCCCGGCGGTGACCACCCGCGGGTTTGACGTGGAGACTTGCAAGCAAGTGGCTGGTTGGTTGTGCGACGTGCTGGACGCACTGGAAAACGGCGACAGCGACAAGGTCGGGCAGCATGTGCGCGAACACGTGGTCGCGCTGTGCCGTCGTTTTCCGGTCTATCGCTGAGTCAGTAAGGGGGAGGGTGTCCGCGTGTTTTCAGCGGGCGCGATCACCCATGTGAACGCTGGATTTTTAGTGAATTCAGCGCCGCTCAATGTGGCGCCATGCATTAAAACTCGGTGATGACGGTGACGCCCGCCGTCTCAAACCGGTCCATATGGATCAATGCGTCGATCGACTGCTCCAGGCTGATGGTCTTGCCCACGAGCTTTTCAGGCGCCAGCTTGCCGGAGGTGATCATCTCGATCATGGCGTCATAGCGGTGCGCTTGCATGCCGTGGCTCCCGTAGATCTCAAGTTCGTGGGCGATGACCTTGCTCATGGGGATTGCCGGCGTGGCGTGATCAGCGAGCATCAGCCCCACCTGAACGTGCTTACCGCGACGGCGCAGGTTGTTGATGGAGTTGAAGCAGGTGGTTGGGTGGCCCAATGCGTCCAGCGATACGTGGGCACCGCCCTGAGTGATTTCCAGCACGGCTTCGGCGACGTCCGCCACGCACTGGGCATTGATCGTGGCGACAGCGCCGAGCGCGCGTGCCAGGTCGAGTTTGTCCTGGGAAATATCGATGGCGATCACGTTCGCGCCAATGGCTTGGGCGATCATCACGGCAGACAGGCCTACGCCTCCGCAACCGTGAACCGCGACCCATTGACCGGCGCTGACTTTTCCTTGGTCAACGACTGCGCGGAACGAGGTGGCGAACCGACAACCCAGACTTGCAGCGGTAGCGAAATCCATGCTCTCAGGCAGCGCGACCAGGTTCAGATCGGCCTGATGGATACCGACGTATTCGGCAAAAGAACCCCAATGAGTAAAGCCTGGCTGGAACTGCGTGTGGCATACCTGCTGATTGCCGCTATTGCACTCGGCGCAGGCACCACACCCGCCCACGAACGGCACGGTCACACGGTCGCCGACCTTCCATTGCGTGACGTCGTTGCCCACCTCGACCACGATGCCCGCCAGCTCATGACCCGGTACATGGGGCAGCTCAATGTCGGGGTCATGACCTTTCCAACCATGCCAGTCGCTGCGACATACCCCTGTGCCAAGCACCTGGATAACCACACCATGACGTTCCGGGGACGGGTCTGCCACGTTCATCAGGCGCGGCGGCTTGGAAAAGGCTTCGTAGACGACTGCTTTCATTCAAATGACCTATGTTTGGATGGGCGATGTGACGTTGAAGTGTCACGATCCAGGCATTTCCATTATGGATGAACCCCTTGAAATTACCCTTCAAGTTGCAATTGACGTCACCCAGAAATTGAAATTAACCTTCATTTTTAAGTCTTAATTTGAGGAGTTATTTCATGCTTGAGCAGCTTGATAAGGCGGACATTGCAATATCGGAACGTTTGCAGCGCGACGGCAAGCTGTCGAACGTCAAGCTGGCTGAGCAGCTGTCCCTCAGCGAAGCGTCCTGCTGGCGCAAGCAACGCCGGCTTGAAGAGTGCGGGGTTATCGAGGGATACCAAGCCATTCTCAATCGAAAGAAACTAGGGCTGGGCCTGAAGGCGTTTGTCCAGATCTCTTGCACCGATCACAGCGAAGAAGCCACGGCAACGTTTGAAAAGATTATTCAGGCGGCACCTCAGGTTTTGAGTTGCCATAACACAACAGGCGAGGCGGACTTTCTACTTGAGGTGGTTGCACGGGACTTGGACAGCTACAGCCGCTTTGTCGAAAAAGTACTCAGGAAGCTTCCTGGCGTTTCGAGTATTCGCTCGAACCTGTCCCTGCGAGAAATGAAGACTACCAATCGACTGCCCGTAGCCGAGCTCTTGAGTATCTGAGCGCTGCCCTGACAGGCGCTAAGACAAGGCTGCAGATGGCCGACAAACTGACAGCCTACTCAACTAAACTGCACCAGAGCTGCTCCTGACAGCGCCTGGTGAGACGTCATGATTGCCCATACCCCCACGCTTTTTGCCTGCGTCGCCTTAGTGGCGACGATCATGGCGTTTTGTCTGATATTGGTCGGCCAGTTCAACCAGCGCGACGGCTTGCTGACCATTGGCTTTGGTTTGGCGGCACATGCCCTGGCTTACATTGGATACACGTTGTTCGGCCACGCCCCGTTGTGGTTGACCTATGGGGCAGCCAACACATTGCTGGCGGTGGCGCTGGCTTTTTATGGGGCCAGCATCTTTCGGATCGTTGAGTTGCGCGTCTCCTGGTGGCGGATATTTGCGCCTGCTGCCTTGATGCTTGCCTTGATGGCAAGCCTGATCGACACCTTGGAACCGCGCATGCTCGCCGCCACGCTGGTGTTGATGGTGCAATGCGCCTTGATCATCTATTGGACGCGCCGCTACATACCCGCTCAGGGGCGTGCGCGCATGCTGTTGATCATCGGATCAAGTATCAGCCTGATCGGCCTTGGCATGCGGGTGGTCGCCATCATCGGCGGGGGAGCCGCCGAGATGCGCTATGACGTCAGCAACCTCAAGCAAACCATCTCCGTCAGTATCGGCACGTTCACCGCGATGATGATCTCCCTCGGACTGGTGCTGCTGGCCAAAGAACGCAGCGAGTCGTTATTCCAGCGCCTGGCGTTACGCGACGTGCTGACCGGTATTCTCAATCGCAGAGCCGTGCTGGAGCAGTTTTCCAAAGAGTTGGAACGCGCGCGCCGAGACGCTGCCTACCTGGCCGTGGCGATGGTCGACATCGACCATTTCAAGCAGATCAATGATGTGTATGGACACCTGGCGGGCGATGAGGTGATTTGCCATTGCGTCAATCATCTCACCCAGCGAATTCGTGAGTCCGACAGTATTGGTCGTTATGGGGGTGAGGAATTCCTGGTGTTACTTCCCCGCACCAGCCCCGAAGACGCGGTGAAGGTTCTGGACGAATTGCGCGCATCGGTCGCTGATTCACCGGCTCGGTTTGGCGAGGCAACCATCTCGGCGCGCATCAGTATCGGAGTCTGCTGCGTGGTGCCAAACCCGGATGACACCACGGCCAGCCTGCTTGCGCGGGCAGATGCCGCTCTGTATGAAGCCAAGGGCCTGGGGCGCAATACCTTGTGTTTGGCAGCGCCGCAGGTGCATCGCGGGGAAACTGCCGCCATGGATATCATTGAGTATTGAACGGCAGGCCAAGGCGGAAATGATCAGATGAACAGCGTGCCTGAGGGAGCCTGGAGACTGTCCGGATCGCCGGACATCACCTGCATTCGCACGTATGAGCGCTGCCTATATTTGGCTGTGGTGCTGGATCTGTTTTCTCGTTAAGTCGTTGGCTGGTCAATGACGTCGCAGATGACCAGCGATTTGGTCATTGATGGGTTACTGATGGCGGTTTGGAGACGTAAAGCGAAGCAGGAGGTCGCTTTGAGGCGCCGCCCTTAATGAAAACACGGCTGCGACTACTTTAGCGTCGTCGACTTCTGCGGCTTATGCAAGTTGAGCCAATATGCAAAGCTTGATGATCCATGGCTTATTTCTGATATTGCCGATATCACTCCAAGTTTAATGCAGCCCGCATTCTGTCGAGAAAAATAGCCTCGGCTTCAGTGTGTACTTGATGGGGGCTCCACATCATTACAATCAAGACCTCACAAACGCTCGTTTCTGGTAGGAGCTTTCGCAGAAGCCCTCGCTCCTCATACTCCCTACCTAGGTGCTCGGGGAGAGAACCTATCCCTATCCCCGCCAGTACAAGCCGCAACATCTCTGCCGTATTCGCTGATGAGGCAGATATCTGCTGGTGTATATAATGACTGCCATAGTGCTCAGACAACTTAGATAGGGTGCCTCCCAAGGACTCCCCTGAAAAACTGACCAGTTTTGTGGCTTTGATTTGATCAAGTGTCACCGACTCTTCGTTGAAAAGTGGGTGATAGTTACTGCAGTAGAAAAATGTCTCCTCGCGGGTAAGTATGGATTGTTTTATGTCAACCTCCCCGGGCTGACTGATTCCAATGCCAAACGGAACTACGTTGCGTTGTATTGCGCTGATTATTTCCTGAGTGGTTTCAACTTCAATGTTGAATGTGACCTCTGGAAAGTCCGAATGCATTTCTCGTAAAACTTTGTCGTACAGTGGGGAATTTACACCGCTGACCGTGAGTATGCGTATGGCGCCTTTAATGTTGCCTCGTTTTTCATTCAGGACTGCATCAACTTCCTGAATATTTTTTCTGGCCGCTAGAGCGATCTTTAAAAGCGAAATTCCTACTTCGGTAATTTCAAATCTGTGACTATCCCTCTCGATCAACGTAGCTCCAAGCTGTTCCTCCAGGCGTTTGATCGCCTGACTCACGGCGGGCTGAGACAAATTTAGCCGTGCTGCTCCCTTGCTTATGCTTTTCTCGATCGCCACGACACAAAATGTTTTCAGCAGATTCCAGTCCATTCGTTCGCTCACAGAACGCAATTCGCCGGAATTTATCGCGGTGGTCGGTCGGAAACCCATGAAATAGTACTCGTATTGGTTTGCCCAATACCCAATATAACAAAATGCGAATAGGCACTGAAAAGTTAATTTCATATGGTGTCAGCCAATAACAACACTGTGAGAGCGCCCAATAAATGAACACACTCGAAGGTATCAGCGCGCAGGAGTGGTCAACTCGTTGTGACCTTGCGGCTCTTTTCCGTCTACTGGCCTACTACCGCATGACAGACCTCGTCGACTCCCATGCCTCGGCATGCATTCCTGGAGAACCGGGAGTCTTTCTCATCAATCGCTACGGTGTGCCGTTTGAAAAGATGCAGGCGAGTGATCTTGTGAAAGTTGGATTCGATGGACTGTGTGTTGGTACCAATGGTACGTCCGAAGCGATGAACATCGCAGGTGCCTTGATCCACTCTTCGATTCATAATGCCCGGCCCGATATGGCCTGCGTAATACATACCCACACTGCGGCAGGAATTACAGTTTCGGCACTTGAAGAAGGGTTGCCGCCATTGTCTCAGCATGCAATGAAGTTTTACGAGCAACTCAAATACCACACCTACGGCTCTTTCATAGATACCAAATTGGAACAGCAAAATATGATTAATAGCCTTGGTGATTCCAACGCCATGCTCTTGCGAAATCACGGAATCATCGTCGGCGGGCGGACTATTGGCGAAGCTTTTCACAGTATTTATATGTTAGAGCGCGCCTGCCAGATACATGTGCAAATCCGCAGTATGAATAAAAATATTGTTACTCCGGATCCGCATATGTGTAAAAAAACTTATGATACGTTTGCAGGCGATTATGATTACGGGATCGTGGAACTGGCCTGGCAGGGTGGGTTGCACATAATTTCCTCTCAAAAAGATTACTACTGTCGTTGATTGCGTAGTGATAGGTTTAAAAATAGGCTTCTGCTATATCCGTTATTGCGCATAACAAGAAAAATATAAGAGCCCTTTTCGTTCCTGCCCTCTCAATAATGGAAACGCCATGAACAAGCACGCCCTCGTGAAAAGCTTTTCTTTAGTTGCAGTCATTGGATTTGGAGTGCCGCTAGTCCACGCTGAAGAACAATCTCCTTTGAAGTTTGGCATGGAGATCACCTACCCACCGTTTGAATACTACGACGCCGAGAACAATATTGTGGGGGCGGACCCTGAGCTTGCCGCTTCGATAGGAAAGTCTTTGGACAGGAAAGTGGAGTTCATCGACACAAAGTTTCTGAGCCTGATCAACGGACTCAACGCGGGAAAATACGACGCGATTATCTCAGGTATGTACATCACAGCCGAGCGTCAGACCCAGGCGCTGGTCATTCCCTACGCCAAAACAGGATCAGCCATTTTAGTGGCACGGGACAGCGTATTTCAGCCTCAATCTCCGGAAGATCTATGTGGCAAAAAGATTGGATTGGAGCAAGGGAACTCGTGGCTTCCGAAGCTGCAAAAACTGTCTGAGGCATACTGCATACCCAATAATAAAGCCGCAGTGATGGTGAGCGAGTATCCATCTGCGCCAGAGGCGACCCAAGCGTTGCTTTCCGGCAACGTGCAGGCTCAAGTAGAGATCGCAGGTGCGGCTCACATCATTTCCGAGCGAACCAAAGGTCGAGTAGTCATCAGCTCTAAAGAACTCATTTACCCTGAAACTCTGGGGATCTTCGTCAAGAAAGGCAACAGCGCCACGCACGCAGCTCTGATGAAAGCATTGTCGCTAAGCAGAGCAAGCGGCGAATACGAGATCATCCTCAAAAAGTACAGCCTTGAACCCATCTCAGAATAACAAGCATAGCCCACCGCTGTTTATAGCGGTGGCGTTATCAAGGGGCAACTATGTCATTTGATTGGAGTTACTTCGTCTCCCTCTTCGCGGTGGATTCGTTTTGGGTAGCCTGTCTTCAGGTCATCAAGCTCAGTACTGCGGCATGGCTGCTGGGCGGTCTTCTGGGGTTTCTTCTGGCATTGGCCAAGATGTCGAGTTCCCCATTACTTCGCGGCTCAGCTTCGGTGTACATATGGTTTTTCCGCAGCGTTCCCCTGTTGGTCTTGATCGTTTTTACCTACAACCTACCGCAACTGATTCCTTCTTCCGGTGGACTGCTTTCGAATCCGTTTTATTCGGGCCTCATTGCCCTGGTGATCACCGAAGCGGCGTACATGGCTGAGATTCATCGAGGGGGACTGATTTCTGTTGCCAAGGGGCAAAAGGAGGCCGGAAAGGCGCTGGCCATCGGTACGGTCGGCGCGCAATGGCTTATTGTCATCCCTCAGGCCATTCGTATATCGCTGCCGACGATGATCAACGAATACGTCACCATCGTAAAACTGACATCGCTGGCATCCGTCATCTCCCTCACAGAGATTCTCACGGTCGGTCAGCGCTTGTACTCCCAGAATTTTTTGGTGATGGAGACGTTGGCAGCTGTTGCGGTGTATTACGTGTTAATCGTTACGGTGTTCGGATACATGCTTGAGCGTTTCGAGCGCTCACTGGATCTTAGCCTGCGTAAGCCGCATACCCTGGGTAGTGACCAGGCCAACGCTTTAAGAAAATCCACGGAGAACTTTAAACAGGAAAGCCTGCGCCGTTCATACGAGGGCGATACAGTGCTGCATCTTCAGGATTTGCATAAGAGCTATGGGAGTCATGAGGTTCTGAAAGGAATCGACTTGTCGATCAGAAAGGGCGAGGTTCTTTCCATTATTGGCCCATCTGGTTCAGGCAAAACCTCTCTTATCAGAACCATTAACGGGCTGGAAAAAATTGATAAGGGAAGCATCAAGCTCTTTGGCGCCGACTTCATCGAAAAGGACACACTGGATGGCGGTAACCTGCGTGCCTTTCGGCGACGCGTAAAACACATAGGAATGGTTTTCCAAAGCTTCAACTTGTTCCCCCATCGAACGCTGGTCGATAACGTAACGCTCGCACCATTGCATCACGGCGGCTCGAAGAATGAATGTCAGCTTAACGCCTATTCCCTCCTTGATCGCATTGGACTGCTTGAGCATGCCCACAAGTACCCGCATCAGCTTTCAGGAGGTCAGCAGCAACGAGTGGCAATTGCACGCGCGCTGGCGATGTCGCCAGACATCATGCTGTTCGATGAGCCCACTTCAGCACTGGATCCAGAGCTGGTTGGAGAAGTGCTGGAGGTGATCAAGGGATTGGCTGATGACGGCATGACATTGCTGATCGTCACCCACGAAATGGAGTTCGCGATGTCAATTTCTCACCGAGTCATTTTCATGGAAAATGGAAAAGTCCAGCTTGATGCTTCTCCCCAAGAGATTCGAGAAGCGGACTCTGCTGAGAGAGTCAGAAGGTTCATGGGGATACCCGAACCGACCGTCTTAACCAAGAATGCAATTGCCTAATCGCTCACAGGTAAGTTCAGCGGGACAGAGTTTTTGGCGTTCAAGCATCACAGGGCTTCGAAGTCTGTGTGCGTCGTACCTTGGGCAAGATCGGCTCAGGCAGAGCATGAGCGATAAAGGGGAGTGTTGGGTGCAACGCTCCGATGAGGCACTACTTTGGTCGTTTGAATTCAGAGTGGGTACCCAAACTGGCTACAGATCGGAGCATGAGGCCCGAGCGGACGTGTGGCGCTGCGTATCGCGCTACAAATCGCCAGGCCTCAAAGCTTCAACGACTCTCGGTCACCCGACGTCAGGGAAAAGCTTGCGGCGTGAAACCTTAGCCGGCTTACAAGATCACTTGACCCGTTCGAACTGACTTCTTTACATCGATACTCGATCCAAGTTTAAAAGGATGTGAACAAGTAGCTTGCGATCAAGCGTGTCTCGTCAATATCTCTGGCAGCGTCACTTCGATAGGTTGCATTCCGTAATCGCACAGAGAACCCCTTTAACGATCCCTGGAAGGCGTAGTTTACGTCCACATCACGTTCCCACTCTTTCTCGGCACCGACCGTCTTCAGGCCGTCTCCCCGGATATAGGCCGTGAAAAAGCTCAACCCTGGGATACCCATGGCTGCGAAGTCGTAGCCATAGCGCAGCTGCCAGCTACGTTCGCCTGCGCTTCCGAAGTCGTGGTATTGAACGTAGTTGGGCAGGTAGGGGTTATTGATGTAAGGAAAGCCCGTAGCACCGCCCATGACTTGGTAGGACGCCATGACGCTATGCCCATTGTCTAAGGCGTAGCCGAGCGCGGCAGCATATGCGCGGTTATCAACCTCTCCCGCTTTGGCTGCGCCAACATCACGACTTGAGAAGGCACGCAGGTCAGTGGTCAACATGCCTTTGCCGAGGCGCGTGTTGTGTATCAATCCAGCGAACTGCTGACGGTAAACGTCATCAAGTTCGCCATAAAAGTACGTTGCACTCAGTTCTGGCGTCAGCTTGTAGGTCCCGCCGCCATATCGATAGTTGTCGCCGATACCGGTTGCACGATAGCGACCATCTTTCACTGCGAGGGTTATGTCCTGAAGGTCGGTAGAGTCGGGTGTGATTGTCTTATCGAATTGCGCCAGGTTCAGGGTCAGGCGATCTACGTCGGTAGAGTTGATCTGCCAGCCCTGGAACGTCTGAGGAAGCAGCCGGCTGTTGTTGTACTGAAGCACTGGAACCTTTGGCAATGACATGCCGTAGCGCAGTGATGTTTGAGATACTTTGAGTTTGACGCCATAGCCTGCTTTTGAGTATTCATCAACGGCCTCACCGGAAGCTCGTTTGGGGAGCAGGCCGCTACCGGAACGGTCTGGGCTCGAATCCAGTTTGTAACCCGCAAATACCAGTGCGTCGGCGCCAAAGCCGATGATTCCCGGCGTGTATCCCGACTCATAGTTGAGCAAAAAACCTTGGGCCCATTCTTCTCTTTTGGATACGCCCGTTCCCTGACGAAAATCCCCGTTGTAGTAGAAGTTTCGTGCTTCCAGGCGAATCTTGCTGTCCGCGATAAAATCATCGGCCATTGAGGTGTCGATGGAGATAAGTGCAGGTGTGAGCAAAGCAACATATAAGGCGCGGTTCATTTTTATTATTTTCCTGACGCAGGGAGTCGCTGCTCGGTGCTGGACCGAACAGTGACTGTTTAGAAATGGTGTGATCGATAGAGCAGAAGGTTTACGGCTTGGTGCCAAGTTCCTGGGCGAGCTTGTCGCGATCCAGTTCTTTTTCCCACGCTGAGACAACCAGCGCGGCGACACCGTTTCCCACCAGGTTAGTCATGGCGAGTCCGGTGCCCATGAAGCGGTGGATACCCAGAATCAACACCATGCCCGCCACCGGTACAAGCGGCACCACCATCAAGGTGCTGGTCAGCATGACAAAGGCGGCGCCTGACACACCGCTGGCACCCTTGGAAGTGAGCATGGCCACGATGACTAACGTCAGTTGTTGAGAAAGTGACAGGTCGATGTTCAGCGCTTGAGCGATGAAGAGCACCGACATCGTCAAATAGATGTTGGTACCGTCGAGGTTGAAGGAGTAGCCGGTGGGAATGACCAGCCCGACGACGGGCTTAGAGCACCCGAGTCGCTCCATCTTTTCCATGATCTGCGGCAGCACCACTTCCGATGAACTGGTGCCAAGCACGACCAGCAACTCCTCTTTGATGTAAGCGATAAAGCGCAGGATGCTGAACCCGCAAACTTTCGCCACGCCACCCAACACCACGATGACAAACAATGCACACAGGATATAAAAGCTGCCGACCAGTTTCATCAGCGGCAGGAGCGCACTGACACCGTAAGTACCGACGGTGAAAGCGATGGCGCCGAACGCGCCGATGGCGGAAAGCTTGGCGATGACGTGAACAATGCGAAAGAACACGCCGGACAGCCCTTCGATCATGTCGTAGACCGGTTTGCCTTTCTCGCCCATGGCTGACAGCGCGCACCCGAAGAGCACGGAGACCAGCAATATGCAAAGCACGTTACCTTCGGCAAAGGCCTGCACAAACGTCGAGGGAATGATCCCCATCAGAAATTCGACCATGTGCATGTGCTGAGCTTTCTCGGCGAACCCGGTGACTGCCGACGCGTCCAGGGTATTCACATCGACATTGAAGCCTGCCCCTGGATTGAAAAGGTGCCCACCGATAAGGCCTATCAGCAGCGATACCGTCGAAATGACTTCGAAGTAGAGCAGTGCTTTCCCGCCGACCCGACCGACCTTTTTCAGGTCGCGCATACCGGCGATGCCGGTGACGACTGTGCAGAAAACTACAGGGCCGATGATCATCTTGATCAGCTTGATGAACGCATCGCCCAGCGGCTTGAGATCGGCCGCAAAGGTTGGCCAGAAATGGCCGACGGCGACTCCCGCGAGAATACCCAGCAGGACTTGAAAGTACATCGCGCGATAGAACGGCGGCTTGGTTTTCACCTTGGCGGGAAGGGTTACTTCTGCCTCAGCAGATGCAGGGCTGGGGTTCATGGCTTTCACTCACTGTAAGTCTTATTTTTGGAGGTGCAACAAAGCTGGGTGCACTTAACGGCCGTAGAGCTTCATCGGGTTATCGATCAGCAGTTTTTGACGCAGCAGAGGATCGGTACAGAAGTTGAACATCAGATCCACCAACCCGCCGTCGTTTGGCATGTCTTTACTGATGTTTGGATGCGGCCAATCAGTGCCCCACAGGACGCGTTCCGGCGCTAGCTCAATCAGCTTCTGCGCGAACGGAACGGCATCTTCGAATGGTCGCCGCCCGACCGATACACGCTCTGCGCCACATACCTTGACCCACGCAAGCGGATTTTCCATCAGTTGCTGCAATGCCAGGAAGGACTGCTGCTCAATACCATCCTGCGCTTTGACGCGACCCATGTGGTCGATGATGAAAGGTACGGGTATCCGCGCCAATCTTTCGGCATAAGTCAGGATGTCTTGTGCATCCAGGTGCAGGACGACATGCCACCCCAAATCCGCAAGGCGATCCACAGTGCTATCAAAGACGTCCAGGTCTGGCGCGCCACCCAGATGTGCAACGAAGTTGAACCGCACGCCACGAACACCGCCGGCGTCCATCTCGGCAAGCTGTTCATCGGTTTCGCTGCCGTCAACGATTGCTACGCCTCGATACCGTCCTTCACTCCGTGCAATAGCGTCGAGCATTGCGCGATTGTCACTGCCGTGACAGCTGGCCTGGACAATTACACCGCGCGTGAATCCCAAATGGTTGTGCAATGCCTGCAATGTTTCAAATGGGGCGTCTGGTGGGGTATAGCTACGATCATCGGCATAAGGGAAATCAGCCGCAGGACCGAATACATGGCAGTGCGCATCCCACGCACCGACAGGAAGCGGCTGCTTTGGTTTTGTTGGGTTGGCGTCAGGGGCGAGGCAGCTTTTCATCTCGTGTCCTTTATTATCGTTAGCGGAAGCGATAGCCGATGGTGGCCGCCTCGACGCCTTACAACAACAAGACACAGGCTCTAGCAGTTATGCGGATTTTGCATGCGTCTATTCAGTCTATGCAGATCTCACGAACCAATGACATGGTCTGTTGTGCCAGGCGAGACAGCGGGCGCTGCTCAAACGTTGCGATAAATAAGTGCGTCTGGATTGATGGATCAACGATCTGTGCAGCTTTGAGTCCTTCGAGTTTTCCGTCGCCGTTGGCCAAGGCCGAGCGAAACAGTACGCCGTAGCCCATGTTGAGATTGATCAATTCCAATAGCGACGGGATGCTATCGACCTCCAGGCAAACGTTCAGATGCACCTCATGCCTCGACGCTTCATTCTCGATGAGGCGGCGTATGGAGTGAGGTTCGCTGGGAGTGATTAAAGGGTATTGGCCCAAGTCTTTCATCGCTACCTGGGAAGGGAGGTTCGAGTGCTGGCTACCTATGAGCATCAATGGTTCTGAGTGTATGTGCTCATACTGCAGTTGTGCACTGTGGCCAGGATTGAAGAGCAGTGCGAAATCGAGGCGACCCAGGAGCAGCCACTCGCGCATCGAATGAGTCAGGCCTTCTTTGATCCCCAATATGCAGTCAGGAAAGCGCTCTCGGAAGGCAGAGACCACTGCCACAGTGTGGCGTCGGGAAATACTGGGAGGAAGCCCGACGACGACCTTGCCAGACAACGTATCGCGTTGTTCGCGCAGGTCTTCACGCGCCACCTGCACCTGCCGCAAGATGCCTTTGCCGTGATCGAACAAGCGTTGCCCGGAAGCGGTCAGTAAGACGCCTCGACCATTTCGCAAGAGCAGATGCTCCTGCAGCTCGACTTCAAGCTGCCTGACCTGACGGCTAACGACCGACTGAGAAATGTTCAGTACGGCGGCGGCCTTGGTGAAGCTGCCGAACTCGGCCACCCGTACGAAACATTCGAGCTGTTTTAGATCCATGAGTGCGACTCTGGGAAAAAAGCTATGTTACCGCTTTTCCCGGACAGTGCTTTCATGAGCGATTGGGCTGCCATACACCGTGTCGATCAGGTTTATCCAGTCGAATGGCTCAAGGTGTGAGTAATCAATATCGGCATCAAGCATGGCATCGACGAGCCCGAGCTGAGCGCTGACGATGGCTTGGCTCATGTTCGGAACCACGTCGACGTCGCGAGCGGTTTTTGCGACCTCTTTCATTTCCTCTGCGCGACGCCGACCGTGCTCGGCCACGCGACTGATCAAGTAGTGGGGTAGGGCGCTGTCCCAACCCATCTGCGGAAAACTCTGGTGCAATGACGCCAGCACCTCACCCTCGGCATGGTACTGGCGAGCGGTACTCAGGCATTCGGTGGTGAGCGCTTCCAGGCCTTTGATCATGATGCTTCGACACATCTTTATCGCTGAAGCTGCGCCAATCACATCTGCCACTACCCGCACGTTCATGCCTAGCCCGCTTAATCGTTCAGCGACCAGGGTGGCGTGTTGGCCGCCTAACAAGATGGGTGTTTTCAAGCGTTGTGGCGGTACCGGCGCCATGACTGCAGCATCGATGTAATCGACGCCATGCAGCTCCATCGCTTTGGCTGCTGCCCGCTTCGTAGAGGGCGCCACCGAGTTGATGTCGATAAACAGTTGTCCGGGCTTCATCAGTGGCGCCGCGTTCAGTGCGACTTCGAGTGCGTTATCCGCTGTGACGGCTGAAATGATCCACTCGCCAAGCGCTATCGCTTGAGCCGTACTCTCACATAGTTGAACGCCACACCGCTGGGCTTTTTCATGCAGCGCGGCTCGTTTGGCCGGGTCTTCAAGGAGTCGATCATAGGCGTAGATCTTCACGCCCTGTGCTGCAAGATCCTCGCCCAGAATGGCACCGGCTTCGCCGAAGCCGATCATAGATACGGTCGTGGTCATTACGATTTCACCGGTTTTTGCCAGACGTCGCCAGGAATGAGCACGTTGCCTTCGAACAACAGCCGTGCCGTGCGCACCAACCCGCAACCGGCTAACTGACCGTCAATTATACGCAGCTCCACCGTGAACTCGCCGGTCGGGTGCTCGACAGACAATTGGACTCGATCACCTGTTTCTACTTGGGCCAAACTGCTCGCGACTGTCCCTTGAATCAGGCAGGCAGAGGCGACACTGACAGCGCCGAACACCCCTATTGATGTGTGACAGCGGTGAGGAATGAAGGTACGGCTGCCAATAGCGCCTCCGTTGCGGGGGGCTGCTATCAGGGACATTTTCGGTACTGTGCGCTCGCGCACATCTCCCAGATTCATCAACGGGCCCGCCTGCAGCCGGATCGATTCCAGCAACGCTTTGAGCGCCATGTTGGCGTCCAGTTGCTCGGGGTTTTCATCGCCCGTGCACCCCACATCAGTCGCCCTGATCAGCACAACAGGCATTCCATTGTCGATACACGTCACTTCAATGCCATCGAAGCGGTCAATGGCA
This sequence comes from Pseudomonas sivasensis, assembly GCF_052938085.1. NCBI lineage: Bacteria > Pseudomonadati > Pseudomonadota > Gammaproteobacteria > Pseudomonadales > Pseudomonadaceae > Pseudomonas > Pseudomonas sivasensis. The sequence goes on along the minus strand of NZ_CP176442.1, from coordinate 3,252,010 downwards.
TTTCCGGTAGGCAAGAGCGCTCCGCAACTGGAGCCGGCAATGTCTTCGAACTCGACAATCAGAGAAGCACTGGTGCCAGGAACACCGTCGATGCGGGTATCACCTGCGTACTCGACGATGCGGCCTGGAGTGGGGACTTTAGCCACCGCGATCTGCCCGGTGTTCACCATGAAAATCCGCACGGTCGTCAACAACTCGTCTGCGCTGATCAGCTCACGCTCGATTGAAAAGGGGCCGACGCCGGCAAGGATGTTTCCGCAGTTCTGACCGTAATCAACTTGAGCCTGTTCGACTGAAACCTGAGCAAACAGATAATCGACATCAGCATCCGGGCGATCCGAGCGGCGGATGATGGCGACCTTGCTGGTCAGCGAATTTGCGCCGCCGATGCCATCTATCTGGCGTGCATCGGGTGAGCCCATGACGGCCAGCAATACTTGATCACGCAGCTTACCTTCCGGCGGTAGATCGTCAGCCAGGAAGTAAGCGCCCTTGGAGGTGCCTCCACGCATCATGAGGCATGGAATTCGGGTCTGGCGCATGAAGGTCATCCTTGTACGTCAGTGAGGCTGTCGTAATAAGTCAGGCCCCGATCGATGAGCTTCTGACGCATCGCGTAAATATCCAGGCCCAACTCGCCAGCCGCCAGGCGCACGCGTTTCTGCTCTTCGATTTGGGCGCGTTTTCGGCTGGTTTCAAACACGTCTGGCAATTCTTCGCGGCGCACAATGACCACGCCGTCATCGTCTGCCACTACGACGTCCCCGGGCTCGACCAATTGGCCGGCGCAGATGATGGGCACGTTGACCGAACCCAGGGTTTCCTTGACCGTGCCTTGGGCATGCACAGCCCGCGACCATACCTTGAAGCCCATTTCCCGAAGCGTTCGGGTATCGCGCACCCCGGCGTCAATAATCAGGGCACGTACCCCTCGGGCCATCAACGAGGTGGCGAGCAAGTCGCCGAAGTATCCATCGGTGCAGGGAGACGATGTCGCGACCACCAGGATATCGTCGGGTTGGCATTGTTCGACCGCCACGTGAAACATCCAGTTGTCACCCGGCGCAACCAACACGGTCACCGCCGTTCCGCTGATGCTCTGGTTCTGCTGGATGGGACGAATGGCCGATTCCAACAAACCTTTACGTCCTTGGGCTTCATGCACGGTAGCAACACCAAAGCGATCCAGTTCGTCGATCAGCGCCGAGTCGCCACGGGGAATGTTGCGCACGACAACTCCAGTTTTTCCGATCAGTGTGCTCATGCCAGGTTCTCCGTCACCCTTGGGAAGATGCTTTGATAGCCCTCGGCGTAAACGATGTTACGGGTAGAGGCGATACCCACGTTGCGTTTGGCCTGCACACCGCGTTGCAGGGCGACACGGGTGTAGTACTCCCAGAGATGTTCCTGACCAGCCATGCACTGGATGGCGGCGTATTTCTTGTCCCAGACTTCGGTGATGTCCAACAGCACATCCGGGCGCCATTCGCATTGCTCCGGCTGGTGGGGTTCGAAGCTGTAAACGGGTGGGGCACCCACAATTTTTTCGCCAGGCTTGTAGCCTTCGGCCTGAGCGATGATGCGCGCTTCCTGCGTCAGGTTCATCGCCAGCGGGTGATCGTAGTTGTAGGGGTCTTTGATCGAGTGACTGAGGACGAACTCCGGTTGCACGCGACGAAACACATCGGCCAAACGAAACAGCGTCTCTTTATCGGCGCGCATCGGGTAGTCGCCGATGTCGAAGAATTCCACGCTCGCGCCAAGTATCTCCGCTGCGGCTTCAGCCTCGCTGCGACGCGCGGTTTTGACCTTGTCTTCAGACATCTCCCCTTTGCGCCAGAGCTTGGCCGACTCACCTCTTTCGCCATAGGACAAGCACACGATGTGTACGGCATAACCTTGTTGGGCGTGCAGAGCGATGGCGCCACCTGCGCGCCAAACGAAATCGGCAGAGTGGGCGCTGACGACTAATGCAGTTTTTGTTTTATTGATCATCGAAGTGCTCTTCTTGCGGCTGTTTGATAGCACCCACAGTCGCATTTGAGGGGGAGGTTGAATAATGCGTTCGGCGGCAATAGGTATGCGTTTTACTTATCGGGATGAGTTATGCATGCTGTGCACCCGCTTTCTCAAAAACTCGGCAGGTAGGCATGCACAGTCCTGAGTTGCCCAATTTGATGCAGGTTCGCGCGTTCCTTCGCGTTGTCGAATACGGCAGCGTATCCAAGGCATCTGCCGTGCTATTTCGTGCGCAGCCTGTCGTGACACGCGCCATCCTGGCGCTGGAGAAGCGCCTCGGCGCCTCGCTGTTCGAACGCACCGTCAATGGTATGCGTCTGACCGATTACGGAGACCGTGTCATTCCTCGGGCTCGCCGGGCCTTGGAGGAATTGCTGGCCGTTCCGTCTTTGCTGGGGCAGGTATTGGGCCACTCCGCCGAGCCGCTTTACCTGTTCCAGACCCGCCGCCTGGAAATGTTCGCGAAACTCTGTGAAACCCACCATATGCAAACCACGGCGAGTGCGCTTGGCGTTTCGCAGCCCGCGATCAGTGCCGCCATCAAAGTGCTGGAGCAGGGCAGTGGTGCTGGCTTGTTTGAACGCACGCCTCACGGTTTGCTGCCGACCCGCGCGTGCCTTGCAATGTTGCTGCGAGTTCGGCGAGCACTGAATGAACTGCGTCACATCGATGCGGATATCGCTGCGTTGAGTGGTTCTCTTCAAGGTGCCGTGCACGTAGGGGCCTTGCCGCTCGGGCGCACGGGAATACTGCCAGAAGCCATCGTGCGCCTGACCCTGGAACACCCCCACGTACGAGTCGTCACAAACGAAAGCCCGTTTGACCTGCTAGCCAGTGAAATGCGCGCTGGCGATGTGGATTTTGTACTCGGCGCTCTGCGCCCGTCGGCCTACGCCAGCGATCTGCATAGCGAAGCCTTGCTGCGGGAGGAAATGGTGATCCTGGTACGCCGCGACCACCCTTGGCTGGAGCGGACGCCTGCTTATGAGGACTTGAGTGCCGCCCGCTGGATCTTGCCTCGCGCCGGCTCTCCGGCACGGCAACTGCTAGACGCGTTTTTTGCTCACATCGGCATCGCCGCACCCAGCCCAGTGATTGAAACGGGCGACCTGGCGATTTTGCGCGGTGTGTTGCTGCGCTCAGACATGCTCGCTGCCGTTTCGGCGCATCAACTGGAACACGAAATGGTCAGCGGTGAGCTGGTGCGACTGCCGCTTTCCCTTAGCCACACCACGCGACCTATTGGCCTGATCTCCAGAGCGGGGGCGCTTCAATCGCCTGCGGCGCAGGCGTTGATGGATAAGATTCGGGAGGTGGTAGGGGAGGCGGCGATGAAAAAGGCAGAGGTATCCTGACGCAGGTTCAACGTAGTTATTCGTCAGCAAGGTGTCTTGACCCCTACTCTGGCGTGAAACAGTAGGCGGCCAGCTTGTTGCCGTCGAGATCACGCGCGTAAGCAGCATACGCGTTGGGTGCCCAGTCTCGTGGCCCCGGCGTACCTTCGTCAGTTCCCCCACTGGCCAGCGCTGCGGCGTGGAAGGAGTCGATGGCTGCGCGGTCGGGTGCTGCGAAGCTAATAGTGACACCGTTACCCACGGTTGCAGGAGCACCGTTGGCTGGTTTCAGAACGTAGAACGATGGGGTGCTCTCCCCCCAGGCCGAGCCATCATCTTCTAAATCGATGATGCGTTTTTGTCCCAGCGCACCCAATACATGGTCGTAAAAATCGCGGGCTTTTTGCATATTATTGGTGCCGACGGTGATGTGCGTGAAGATAGACATTTAAGTATCCTTTTTGGTGAAAAGCGGCAGGTGGATATTGCTGTTTGTCCCGTTGCGAGATGAGCCCTGGCCTCCGTCGACAAGCCTGTTGGGTCCGAGATTTTTTCGCACAATCCGAGCCTTTGCAAAAAATGTGGTGAAGGAAGTTGTCTTGGCATCGGCACGAATGTAAACGGGGTTATCGACGCCAGCGCTGTGAAAGAGCAAGAGGCCAGCAATCCAGTCGAGATGCATGGAAGCTGAAAGCTTCGTGACCGCAAATTACGCGTCCATGCAGTTTTGGTCCCTTCGTAGTCTCAACAGCGTTACTTGTCACTAATGGTGATACCAGTGCGCACGCGCCGATCAATTGAAAGTTCAAAGATGTCAGGTCTTGAATAGTTGCCTGCCAAATCTAAGTCGTGAAGTTGCGCGTCCAGGCCCAAACTCAGCGAAACAAACGACACCCATTGAAACGCCTTGGTGGTCTCCATGGTGGTGGAGAACACCATTGGCACAAACGTCAGCGGATTTACCACTCCACCGAACATCACCAGTGCAGCGACCCAGTCGGGAAGCTGCGGATTGGAAAACGCAGTGACCGCCACCGCCGTCCCCATGATGATTCAGTCCAGATGCGCCTGCCGCACGCGTATCGGATTGGCCATGCCCAGGGCGCGAAGCTGGGCCGGGTAGTCGACAGAAGCCAGAACGGCGAAACCGCAGAGCGCCCCCGGCGCGATGGATAACAGAGCGGTAGCCAGAAGCGCATGAACCATCAATTAGCCTTACTGATTCCGGGTCGACCTATGCACGGCCGCCCGGAACATATGGTTGAGGCGAGAGTTCAGGCGTCGCGCAGCGTTAACCCGGTGCGTACGCGTCGATCAATCGAGAGCTCGAAAACATCCGGACGCAAGTAATGCCCGGCCACATCGAGGTCATGGTGCTGGGCATCGATCTGCGCTAGGTCGATGGTTGCCAGTATAATTCCAGGCTCTCCGAAGAGCGGTGCCGTCACCCAGGAACCATCAGGGGCGATCACACCAGATCCGCCATTGAACAGTACGTCTTCCTCCAGTGCCTTGCCGCCAACCCCACGCCGGTAAGCCGCCAACAACTCGGCCGGCACATCCCCAGCGGCCAGGTACTGGCCGGCGCAGAGCACAAAGCAGCGCCCTTCGAACGCGTAGGAACGGGCAGCGACATGGTGCATTTCCGGCATGTCCGGCCAGGCCGCCACATGAATCTGTTCGTCCTGTGCATGCAGAGCCTGGCGCGCCAGCGGGTGCCAGTGTTCCCAGCACACCAATTCGCCTACGCGACCAACCACGGTGTCGACCACCCTTAGCCCTGCGGCATCACCATTGGCCCATACCGTCCGTTCGGTGTGGGTGGGCGTCAGTTTGCGGTGCACATTCAAAATGGCGCCATCGGGGCCAATAGTGACCAGTGAGTTGTACAGCGAGCCGCCATGGTGTCGGGAGCGCTCGTTCATCCCCATAACCACGGTGACTGCGTTAACGCGCGCAGCCTCGCGAAGCTCCGCCAGGTCATCGTGCATGTCTTCAGGCTGGCCAATGACCGGGCTGTCTGCTAGTAGCTTGGCGTACCAGGACTTTGCTTGCGCATCGTCCCAGCCCGCCATTCCAAATACCCATGCTGGGTAGCAGCTCAGCCAGGTTTCCGGAAATATCACAAGTTGAGCCTCCTGGAGTGCTGCCTTTTTGATATGTTCGGCTGCCCGACGCATCGACTCGGCTCGATCAAGGAGAGCCGCAGGCATTTGCACAATGGCGACTGTTTTTTCGCGTTTGCTGGTCATTTAAAAACCTTTTTCTTTTGGTCGTTTATCGGTGAGTGCTCAGCCGGCAATACCTTCAAGCGCCAGTTGACTTTTGCGTTGCGCGGCAATCTCCGAGGAACGTTCGAGGTTGCGCGTCAGCACGAAATACAGGCCACCGGAAATCAGCAGGCCGGGGATGAATGCGATATCCGCACCGCCCATTACTTCAGCTACCGGGCCAACGAAAAACGGGATAGAGAAGAACGGCACCATCGCGACAAACCCGACCAGATAGGCAAGCACGCCGCGCCAGGCCCAACGGCCATATACGCCGTGCGGATTGAATATTTCGGCGATGGCGTATTCACCTTTGCGAATCGCATAAAAGTCGACAAGGTTGACCGCCGTCCATGGGATCAAGAAGTACAGCATAAGCAGCACAAAGCCGTTGAAGCTGGCCATATAGGCATCCGGTAACGTCAACGCGATCACCAGCGACAACAGGCCAACTGTGCTCAGGCCGATCACTCTCACGCGGACACCTGGGCGCACTGGTCGGAAACCGTCCACTGCGCTGATGCCGGTTAGCATGGCGCCATAGCAGTTGATGCCGGTGACCGATAACTGTGCGACGGCGCCTACCAGCGCGACGAATATGCCAAAGCCAGGGAATAAATAATTGCCGGTTTGCACCAGCGAAACGATGCCATCGGCGCCCGGTATATAGCTGGACAACACCGCCCCCAGAGACATCAGCCAGGCCGCCGAAGCAGCCGCGCCCAGGTACGTCCAGAAGATCAGCCTGGAGCTGGACGAGTCTTGGGGCAGGTAGCGCGAATAATCTGAGACATAAACCGAGTAGCTGATGTTATAGCCCGCTGCGAGTGACAACTGCACTAGAAACGCAGTGGTGTTCCATCCCGAGCCAACCGGTGTTGGGGCCGCCGCTGGCAGTGCAGTAACAGCCATCAATGTCACGATGCCAAACACCGCAATTAGCAGGTATGTGAGCCAACGCTGCACAAAGTGCAATAGGTCATAGCCCACCACTGCAATCACAATGCTGATCGTAATCAACGTGGGGTACCAAAACCACGTAGAGCCCGGTAGAACCAACTGTATGGCTTGGGTTACCAAAATGACGCCGAACACTATAAAACCGATGTAAACAAAGATGGTCGCCGCAAACGGCACAATGGCCCCACGGCTGCCGAATTGCGCGCGTGACTGGATCATCTGCGGCATGCCCATCTTCGGGCCCTGGTTGGCGTGCAAGGCCATGAACACGGTGCCGAAGCCAGCACCTATGATAACCGCCAGTACACTCCACAGAATGCTGAGCCCCATGCTCGGCCCAACGAAACCGACCATCATGGTGAGAAACACAAAGTTTCCGGTAAACCAGAACGGGCCTTGGTGCCAGACCTTACCGTGTCGCTCTGTACTAGGCACATAATCGATTGAGCGAGTTTCAATGGTGGGTCTGCCCGACCCTCTACGTCGTTGAGTTGTCATACCGCACTCCGTAAACATTATTTTTCTTCTGGGGGAAGTCGTGCTCGCGTGGGCCGCAGTTGCTCCCCTTCCTGCAGCACTTCTGCCCAGCAGCACTGCGAGTATCGAAAGAAAGAAATGGCCGGTAAATCCTCCAGTACAGAACCTGACTTGCTTGAAATCGCAACTAAAGCACGGCCTCTTTCGGTACCGTTCAGGCGCATTGATTCGCAAGGCAAATTTACTGGTATAAGGGCTGTGCCTATGGCATTTGTGAATCTGCACCGGAGGTCTTGATGCTTACCAATTTCTCAGACGTGGATCTGCGCAAACTGCGCATCTTTTGCACTATCGTCGAGGCTGGAGGCTTCACCTCCGCGCAGGTACGCCTAAATACCAGCCTGCCCCGCTTGAGCACATTGGTGCGAGATCTGGAGGTTCGCCTTGGCTACACCCTCTGCCGTCGCGGCAAGAGCGGTTTTCAACTTACTGAGCAAGGCGCCCAAACTTATGCTGCGGCGCAGGAGCTGTATGCTGATATCGACCGCTTTCATCAGCGGGTAGTCATGCTTAACCAGAAGTATCCAGAGTTCTTGCAGATAGGCAGCGTCGATAACCTGCTTTCGCTCGACCAGGCACCGCTACCGCGGGCCCTCGCTTCCTTTCGACTAGTCTCGCCTCGTACACGCATCGACCTGCAGGTAATGCGCGCCGACGAGCTTGAGCAAGCCGTGCTCGAAGGACGTCTGCACCTCGCGATTGGTTGTTTTAACCACCAGCTTTCGGGCCTGCACTACCAAGAGCTATTCGAGGAAGAACAAAATCTGTATTGCGGGCGCGGACACCCTTTCTTCGAGCGTCCCGACGAGCACTTTACGGACGAGGAAATCGGTGCTGCAGATTACGTCGACCGTGGCTATATGCTCGAAAGCCGCCGGCCACACAAATTGCGTTTCGGTAACTCGGTAAGCGCTTTTTCCATGGAAGCCATCGCCACGCTGATTGCATCCGGTACCTGCATCGGCTTCCTGCCAACCCACTATGCCGATATCTGGGTCGCGCGTGGGATGCTGCGTGTAATTGCACCGCAGCGGTTAAGGTATAGCGCATCATTTCACTGCATCACCCGGCAAGGGCAAGTGCCGACGGAGTCACTGGCCAAGCTGCTGCAGGCGTTGCAGACGGCATAGTCATTGGTGACATTGAAGCCGAGCGCGCAAGTTCGAAAATCAGACAAACAAACCCGTTCGTACGGCAAGCGCGATGCCGGATAGGAGGAGGTTGAAATTGCTACGAGTCGAGAAAGCGAAGTTAGCCAAATGGCGGCCATCTGATACTGTTTTTTATGTTGGATCTGAGTCTGTATTTAACTTGGCTACGCTCTATAGAGTGTATATCCGACGCACAAGTGGACAGTGATCGGCCGCCACTATTTCTGGCTCTCTGAAGACCGGACGACCTCGAGAGTCTTCAGGAATTACCATGAATATCCGTCCGAGCTTTCACTGCAAGACCTTCCCCGAGTCGCAACGTGACATTCTTGGCATGATCGCGACCGATCAGCATCTGGGCGACGTACTCTGTGCCATCTGCCAGATGCTCGACACACAGTCCCCCGAAAGCCTCTGCTCTATCCTGCTGACGGATGCTGAGGGTAAGCACTTGCTCAACGGCGCGGCACCCGGCCTACCGGCCGAGTACACCGAGGCGATTGATGGTATGGCCATTGGTCCACAAGAAGGGACATGCGGCACCGCAGCGTTTCGGCGCGAGCTTGTGGTCACCGAAGACATCGCCCATGACCCGAACTGGGAGCGCTTCCGCAGCCTGGCTCTGGGACATAACCTGCGTTCCTGCTGGTCAGTCCCTTTGCTTTCCCATCAAGGTACCGTGTTGGGTACATTTGCCCTGTACCAAAAGCGTACCCATGCGCCGGACGAGGCGCAGATTCAACAATTGGTCTTTGCCGCCCAACTTGCAGTCATTGCAATCCGCCACGAGCGTGACGGACGGCGACTGGAGGAAAGCGAACAACATTTTCGTTCATTGTTCACCTATAACCCCAACCCAGTGTTCGCCCTCGATCTGGCCGGCAACATCCAGAGCGTGAATCCTGCAGGCCTGAAGCTGAAACCGCACACTGCAATCAATTTCATTGGCCATCATTTTTCCCAGCTGGTGCTCGATGAGGATCTGCAACGGGTCAGTCAGCATTTTTGCGCTGCCCGTGCCGGAGTGCCTCAGCGCTTCGAGGCACAGCTTCGCGACGAAAGTGAGCGACTGTTGACCATGGATATCTCCAACCTGCCCATCATGGTCAACGGAGAGATCGTCGGAGTATTCGGCATTGCCCGAGATATCAGCGAACAGAAACATTTCGAGCGCCAATTGCGCTTCAATGCCAGCCATGACCGGTTAACCGGTTTGCTTAACCGTGTTTCGCTTGAAGAACGGCTTGCTCTGGATTGCCACATCAGTCGTCGGCATAAGCGTTGTCTGGCGGTGATGTGCATTGATCTGGATGGATTCAAATCCATCAACGATTCGATCGGGCATTACTTCGGCGATCAGGTACTGATCGAAGTGGCGCAACGTATGACCCAGCAAGTTCGTCCCGGTGACACCATCTTGCGTATGGGCGGTGACGAATTCATCGTGCTGCTGCCCGACCTGCTTCGTGATGAGGACGTTGTACCGGTGGCCGAGCGGCTGATGGCCGGCATTGCCAGACCCTACTGCATCCAGGGTATTGACCTGCATGTGACTGCAAGTGTCGGAATCACCCTGAGCGATGGTCACATCGAGCAGCCGATGCAACTGATCCAGCAAGCTGACATGGCTATGTACAAAGCCAAGCAGCAAGGGCGCAATAACTTTCAGTGGTACACCAGCGACCTCAATCAGCGTGTTTGCGAGCACGCGAGCCTGCGCAATGACCTGCAAAAGGCTATCGAAACTCAGTCATTCCAGCTTCATTACCAACCGCAGATAGACGCGCGCACTGGGCGGGTGGCCGGGATCGAAGCGTTGCTGCGCTGGGAGCACCCTGAAAAAGGATTTATTTCACCTGCAGTGTTTGTGCCGGTGGCAGAGGACAGTGGGCAGATCATCCCGCTGAGCCTCTGGGTGCTCGATACGGCCTGCGCGCAATTACGCCTGCTGGGTGAGCAGGGCATAAAGGACATTTCGATGGCCGTGAATATTTCGCCGATGCATTTCCAGCGTGGCCAGTTCGTCGAGTCTATCCAGGCAGTGCTGAGCAAATACGGCCTCAGCACCGGACAGTTGGAACTGGAGATTACCGAGTCGCTTCTGCTGCATAACGTTGAACAGGCGATCGACACGTTGCATCGGCTCAAGGCGTTGGGGGTGCGCATTGCGTTGGATGATTTCGGCACTGGCTTTTCCAGCCTCAGTTACCTAAAGCGTTTGCCGATCGACAAGATCAAGATCGACCGCTCGTTCATCCAGGAAATTGCTACCGATCGTCACGATGCGGCGATCACCCAAGGCATTATTTCCATGGCCCATCACCTTAGCCTGACGGTGGTCGCCGAAGGTGTGGAAACCACGTCTCAAGTGGATTTCCTTAAAGGCAGTCGCTGCGATATTTTTCAGGGGTATTACTTTGCCAAACCGATGCCCTTTGCAGACCTCGAAGCTTTCCTGAGTCATCGCGCGTGCCGGACCCTGACGCCCGATCCTGTCTTGTCCCAGGCATGAAAATCAAACGCCAAAGCGAATTTTCAGATTCAGACGACGCCGGTTGTCCTGAACTACACTTCAACGGATTCTGATCGAGGTCAGTGTAATGCGACTGAGTGAAGGGCCTCTAGACGGAACTACATTGCTTCATGACGTCCAGCCGCCAAACTTCCACGACCAGCCGCTGCATGTTCGGTATGCGTGGGTAATTGACCCATCCGGTGCTCGCGCGCGCGATCCAATCCAGTGACTGGCGACTATCGCCGGTCACGAGCATTGGAAGGTGTTAGGTGGTGGGTTTAGGAATCAGGTCTGCGCCGCGCATTTCAACAGCGCTCCAGTGGATGGGCTCAAAACTTGTGCTGTGGGGTCGGCAAATCACCTCGTAGTGCTCTCGAAAGATTTCTCCGCGTCTTTCGGGATCGACGCCAAAAGCCGAAAACTCTATCGGACGATCGCCGGAAGCCTCCCCCAGAATCATGCGACCTGAGCTCAACTGATCGACGCTTGCTGAACCCTCGATGCCGCTGATAAGGAATCGTGCTCGGCCGAGCTTACAAGCAGCGGGGCAGGCCTCAAGGATTGTTATTGCACTCGGATCAAGGCTCGCAATAGGGCAATCGCCAGTTTCGTCAACGGCTTTGGCGTTACCGCATGCGCCAAAGCATGAGTCGTCGTGGAAACTGTTGGGACAATGCGCCGACGCAGAAGCGGCTTTCCACGCCATGATGGGCATCAGGTTTGAAATCCAGAGCAGGGCAGGGGCACTCAAGGTAGGGCGTTTATTGCGTGAATTACCGCATCGGCGATGGTCTTTGTAATAAGCCGACGCTGGCTGTTATCAACCTTCGGGCTCAGCCATATGGGTAGGCTGTTGAGCATGGGCAAAATCGCAGTAAGCGCCCCCTCGCGCAACGGGCCGCCGGGTTGATGGCCCAACTGGCCGACCAACTTCATGATTTCTGACTCATAGGCTAGCCTCAATCGCTCAACGCGTGCCTGCATCGGAGCGCCCAGGCAATTGGCATCCATGACCGCTAACTTGAAGTGCCCGGTCATCTGTTCATGCAATTTAAGATGGCCTTCGATCAGTTTTGTCAGGCGCTGCGCGGGCGTCAATCTTCGGGTTTTGATCAGGTCGACGTGCGACAACAGCGCCTGATAGAGCTCTGTCAGCCATTCAAACAGCATTGCTTCCTTGCTCTCTACATGGTGATAAATCGCTCCCGGGCTGATTCCAACATGCGCCGCCAATTCCCGCATGCTGACCTGGCTGAAACTACGCTCCTTGAACAGCTCCAGGGCTTTGCGCTGAAACTCCGAGCGGCTCAGCGTGGGAACCATACGCCCGTGAGTCATGTGTCGAGTGCCTGCTGTTTGGCAATTTCCTGGTTGCGCAGAATGAACCGCTGCAACTTGCCACTCGGGGTCTTGGGCAGTTGTTCGACGAACTCGATTTCCCGTGGGTACGCATGCGCGGCCAAGCGCTGTTTGACATGCAGACGCAGAGCTTCCGCCAACTCGGCACTGGGCAGGTACTGACGGTTCAGCACCACAAACGCCTTGATCAGCTCGGTGCGTTGCGGGTCGGGCTTGCCGATCACCGCGGCTTCGACGACTGCCGGATGCTCGATCAGCGCGCTCTCGACATCGAAAGGCCCCACGCGGTAGCCGGACGTGGTGATCACATCGTCGTTACGGCCTACAAAGCTGATACTGCCGTCCTCATTGAGCTCAACGATATCGCCGCTTAAGTAGTAACGGTCGACAAACGCCTTGGTGGGCATGTGAAAGTAGCCATTGAACCAGCACAGGGGCGAGCGCGCGCGATCCACCGCCAGTACGCCCGGCTGAGCCGTCGGTAGTTCCCGATGCGCATCATCCAGCACGACAATCCGGTACCCGGGCACCGCATAACCGGCAGAACCCTCACGTACCGGATGGCGTAGCCCATGGTGATTGCACAGCACCATGCCAATTTCGGTTTGGCCGTAATGGTCGTGAATGACCACCCCGAGCTGTTCGGCGAACCAACGGATGACTTGCGGGTTGAGCGGTTCCCCGGCGCTGCTGACGATACGCAACTGGCCACGCACGGCGTCGGCGAACTCGGCCCCGGCAGCAATCAGCAGGCGATAGGCCGTGGGCGAACCGGCCAGGTTGCTGATCGCATACTTGGCGATAATCCGGCAGGTGCTTTCCACGGTGAAAGGGCCGTCATGGAACAGCGTGGCTCGGCCGCACGCCAGTGGCCCGGTCACTGCGTAATACAAGCCATAGGCCCAGCCGGGGTCGGCGAGGTTCCAGAAATGGTCGTCTTCGCGCAAGTCGATTGAATCGCGCATATAACTTTTGAAGGCCAGAATGGCGCTCAAAGGCACCTCAAGCGGCTTGGCAGGTCCTGTAGTGCCCGAGGTACACATCAGCAGGAAAGGCGCACTCGCGTCCAGCAGCTCAGGCGTGCAGTCGGCCTGTTGGCGCCCGAGGGCGTCCCAGAAACCGTAATCGCTCGGGTGCTGTGGGGTGCCGTCTGTCACGATGACGCGAGGGCAGTCGGGAATGTCATCCAGCTTGGGACGATTGTGGGCATCGGTCACGATCCAGCGTGCCCCGGAGCAATCCAATCGCTGCTCGATCGCCTTGGGCCCGAATGCGGTAAAGAGAGGTTGGTAGACCGCACCGATGCGCCAGGTCCCGAGGATAGTAATCACCAGTTCAACGGTGCGTGGCATGAGTCCGGCGACACGATCTCCCGGCTGTACCCCTTGCGCTCGCAGAAAGTTGGCAAAGCGCGCAGCGTGCACCTGCAGTTCGCTGAACGTGTAGTGCGTGGCGCGACCATCCCGCGTTTCGCAGTACAGCGCCACGGCATTGCCATGAGCGTGCCGGTCGCAGCACTCGATGCAGGCGTTCAAGGCTCCCGGTTCGCCGTGCAAGTCTTGAGCAGCCAGTTGTAGATAGTCGAAGGTTGACACTGCTGAGTCGTAATCGCGCATAACGTACCTGATTATTATTGTTGGAATTTGCCCTACACCCACGCAAGCCGCGCAGGCGCAGGGATGTTGCTAGTTGTCCATCATCTCTGCGGCTTGCTGGGTCGCCTGGCTGGTCCGCGTGGCTAGCTTGCGCACTTCATCGGCGACCACTGCAAACCCGCGACCGGCTTCGCCTGCTCGCGCCGCCTCAATGGCGGCATTCAACGCCAGCAGGTTGGTCTGGCTGGCAATGCCCTGAATGGTGGCAACAATCTGCGTCAGCTTGGTGAGGGTTTCCTGCATCACCCGATGTTGTTGCGCCTGCGCCTCGCGCATCGTGCTTTCTTCATGGTGGGCATGTATGTCGGTGATGGCACCCACCACCCGTTGCGGGGAGCCGTCCTGCGCGCGGCGCGTTTGCCCACGACCGCGAAACCAGCGGTAAGTACCGTTTTTATGTTTGAGTCGATAATCCACATCGAACGGCGTCTTGCCGCTGCGGTCGTCCACATGGGCGACGAATGCGCCGATGGCCCGCGCGCTATCGTCGGGATGCAAGCGCGAGGTCCAGCTTTCCAGGGTGTTGGGGAACTCCTCAACGGTGTTGCATCCCAGCAGTCGGCGCATTTGCGAAGACCACCAAATGGTATTTTTCGGGTTCGCTGGGTCGCCTGCTACAACCTCGATATCCCAAAGCCCGTCATGCAGCATTTCCCGGGAAATGTCGAAACGTGTGGCCGCCAGTTCGAGCGCCTCGTTGTGCAGGTACTGGTCATGAATGTCACGTACGGTCCCAGCGATGCAGAGCGCTGCGCCTTGCGCATCGCGACGCGAGGCACCGCTTATGCTGCACCAGCGATAGTCATCGCCGGGAGCAGGTTTCATCCGCACCTGGAGCGCAAATGCCGTCCGCCCGCTGCGATCAGCAAGGTGCCTGGCGAGCGCTGCCAGATGCACTTGCCGGTCATCCGGGTGCAACTGTTCACTCCACGCGCCGAGCTGATTCATAGCCTGGGCCTGGTTCGACGCTGGCCCCGTCCACGTCATTGAACATTCCGGCCCAGGAGCAGCGGTTCCATCCAGCTCCAGTTCCCAGAACAGTTCATCTGCGCCCTGTGTGATCAGTACCCAGCGCGCCTCCCATTGCCGCAACAGCGTGTCACGGCAGGCCAGGTGCTGTTCCAGTTGGCTGACGCGAAACGTCAGTGCGCAGGCCTGCTCCTTAACGGCTTGCCGCTCTTGCAGCAGTCGCTCGACGCTTGCCAGGATGCGGCGCACCAACCGGTTGTTCGACGACAATGGCGTGCTCGCCTGATCAGGCTGCTCCAGTCGGTCGGCGAGCTGCGCCAATACCCGGCGTGTGGTTCGGCTGAAAAAGAGCATGGGGCACCTCTACCTCGGTCAAATGGGAACAGCCTGCAAGGACTGCATCGGGGCCGATAAGGCCTGGGCGTCAAAGACTTTCGCTCCCGGCAGCGTTTGCCAGGCTGATGGGCCGGCGGCTATTTCCTGGGCACTCAGCAGGCAGTCGTCGAGGGCGCGCTGTAACACGTGGGTATCCAGATCCTGGCCGATAAAGACCAACTCCTGCCGGCAATCACCGACAATGCTGTCCCACTTGGTCATGATGCTTCGCAACCGATATTCATCCCGCGGCCATTGCGACTGCTCGATGAAGTTCCACCAGTGCCCGACATAGTCCCACTGGAACTGCCTGCCGCTGTGCACCAGCAGGCCGGTTTCCAGGTGCCGGCTGGCGAGCCAGAAGTAACCCTTGCTACGCAACAGCCGCCCGTTGCGCCAGGGGCGTTGCAGAAAATCGAGTAATCGCTGTGGGTGAAAGGGGGCACGCTCGCGGTACACCCATGACGTCACGCCATAGGTGTCCGACTCGGAGGCCGGTGTGTCGTCGGCCTGCATTTTTTTCATCCAGCCGGGTGATGCAGCCAGGCTGGGTAAATCAAACAGATGGGTACCGAGAATGCCTGATAGCTCAACGTTGCCGTGTGTCATCGGCATGATCCGCGCGGTCGGGTTAAGGCCGGTGAGGACCGCGTGCACGGCCTGATAACCGGGCTCGTCGATCAGGTCCAGTTTGTTGACGAGAATGACGTTGGCGTACTCCACCTGCTCAATCAGCAGATCTGCCAGATGGCGTTTGGGTGTGTCCGCTTGTGCGTCGTCGCGCGCCACGATATCCGGCGATTCGAGCAACGTCTGAAAACGACTGCCATCGACCACCGTCACCAAGGTATCGAGCCGCGCCAGTTCGCTGAGGCTGAAGCCTTGTGCGTCAAGAAATGCGAACGTCTCGGCAACCGGCATCGGCTCGGAGATTCCCGTGGACTCAATGAGCAGGTAGTCAAAACGTTGCTGGCGTGCCAGGGCACTGATCTGTTCGAGCAAATCGGCGCGCAGCGTGCAGCAGATACATCCATTGCTCATCTCGATCAACTCATCTCGACCACGGTGCAGCGCCACGTCGCGCTGCACCTCTTCGGCATCAATGTTGACGTCGCTCATATCATTGACGATGACTGCCACTCTCAGGCCGTCGCGATTGCGCAAGATATGATTGAGCAGGGTGGTTTTGCCGGCGCCGAGGAAACCAGAAAGCACGGTCACCGGCAGTCGGCTCGCCTGGGCGCCGTCAATCATACGTTCACCGCATGTGAGCTGGCGGCCTTGTCCAAGTAGCTTTCGAACAGGTCGACCACCACAAAACCTTCATCGGCCGCATCCCCCCACAGGTCTTTCACGCGAAACTCGACGTGGTAGGTTGGCTGATGCGCAGCGTTCAAGTCGCCATGACCAATGGCGTCCGGAAAAGGCCATTTTTCTGAAGTCCGGTGGAGGACCACACCTTCCTTGCCGCGAACATAGGCCGGCATGCGGGTATGCCCGGCTACATACTCGTTGCGCACGACTACCCGGTCGCCGACTTCAAAAGGCGGTCGGCCAGTGACCGCCGGGCGGCCCTGCGCATGCGCGGGATTCGCCAGCTTGAAGTGAGAACCCAGGGCCTGATCGAGCTCCGCCTGGGTGATGACGCCGGTTTCGACCAGCAGGGTGGCGGTAGCGATGACATAGCGTTCGTAGTACTGGGTGCCGACATGCTGACGCACGTCCAGTCGCTCGACGGCGTGGCGCACTTCGTCCACGCTGAACTTCTTCAAGTGATCGGCACCGATAAACATCAAGCTGTACGCCAGGTGCTCCCAGTCCTGCTTGAACACGGGTTGGTAGCTCAGACTGTTGATGGTGTGAGGGACTTTGCCAAAGCCTTGGAAACCGCCGAGATCGTGAAAGCCATCCATCGTGGATACCTCTTAATAGAGAATGAATAGAGAATGAAAATTGAAAGAAACAAAGCACCCCGGTTACGCGACGTACGGTAGCGCCACGCCAATAAGGACATCCTTGGTAATCAATTTTCGAAGCGCCTCTTCATCCATGGATTCGCTGCCCTTTGGCCGCAGAGGCAGCACCAGATAGCGGCTTTCGGCGCTGGTGTCCCACACCTTGATGGAGACCCCGTCCGGCAGCTCCATGCCCAGCTCCCGTAGCACGGTGCGCCCTTCGCGAACCAGTCGGGCGCGGAACTCGAAGCCCTTGTACCACTCCGGCGGCAAGCCCAGGACGGGCCAATTGGTGCAGGAGCACAGGCTGCACACAATCACGTTTTTCACGCTGGGCGTGTCTTCCAGCGCAACAATGTATTCACCCTGCGGGCCGGTATAGCCAAATTGGGC
This sequence comes from Pseudomonas sivasensis, assembly GCF_052938085.1. NCBI lineage: Bacteria > Pseudomonadati > Pseudomonadota > Gammaproteobacteria > Pseudomonadales > Pseudomonadaceae > Pseudomonas > Pseudomonas sivasensis. Next base: position 3,234,518 of record NZ_CP176442.1, on the reverse strand, counting down.
GCACGCAGCGGTACCGTCCTTGAGCAGCAGTTCGCGAAACTGCGGGTCCACCCATGCCTTGGCCACTACCCGAGCACCGTTCTGCGGGCTCCATTCGTGTGCCATGAGCTGTGTCATGTGCTCGATGTAACCGTCGGGGATCAGGTCTTTTTGTTTGAGCACTTGCAGTAACGCCTGTGCTCGCTCACCCGGGGTTGATGGTTTTATTTCAGGTGTGGTCATCAGTTGGTTCCTCATCGTTGAGCTTCTAGGCAGCGCCCGGCGGCTTATTCTTTTGCGCTGCATGGGACGCATCGGCTACTAGCTGTTTTTCCAGTCAACCGATGCCTCGAAAGCCGCTGCAGCCTGGTAAATCGTGCCTTCGGCATAGTGTTTGCCCACTAGCATCAGCCCGACAGGTAAACCGTCTACCAGGCCGCAGGGAATCGACATGGCCGGATGGCCAGTGATGTCCTGTGCGGAGGCATTGCCGATCATTTCCAGCGCTCGGGCCACGTACTCGGTGATCGAGCAACCGGGCTCCGGGTGGGGTTGGGCAATGATCGGCACGGTGGGCATCACCAGCAGGTCATAGCGCGCCAATGCGGCGTCATACCCGGAGCGTGCCAGGCGCCTGAGGTTTTGTGCCTTGGCGTAGAAGCGACCGTTGTAGCGCTCCAGACCGTATTGCCCGACGAACATGCACAGCTTGAGAGAGGCGGACAGGTCATTCGCCTGATCGCGCCATCCGGCTTGTTTGTCCAGCAACCCGAGGTCATATAGCCCTTGCCAGTTAAAGCCGGCCCCATTGCCGTGCATCATCTGCATCATCAGGCCCTCACAGCCGATGGGGTGCCACAGCGAACCGGCAATCTTGTGCTCAGGCACTGACACCTCTTCGACGTGCGCGCCCATCCGTGTAAATGCGTCGATGGCATTGCGCACAGACGAGGCGACACGCGGATCCTGGTTGGGCAGTTCAAAGCCTTCGCGCAGGACGCCGATCCTCAGCCCGCTTACACCGCGCTCCAGGTAATCACTGTAAGCGTCGACCTGGGGCGCGGCTTGTCGCGGGTCGAGCCCATCCGCTCCCGCCATGACCTCCAGCATCAAGGCGTTGTCCCGTACGTTTGCCGTGATGGGGCCGGCATGATCGATAGTCGCCTCAATGGCCATGATCCCGGTGTAAGGCACCAGTCCGTGGGTCGGCTTCATTCCGTAAGTGCCGCAGAATGCGGAAGGAATCCGGATTGACCCGCCCTGGTCACCGCCGACTGCCAGGTCGACCTCGCCCGCGGCAACCAGTGCTGCGCTGCCGGAAGACGACCCACCCGAGGCAAATCCGTGGCGATAGGGGTTGTGCACCGGCGCCGGATCGGAGGTGTGACTACCACCGGATAGGCAGTAATGCTCGCATGTTGCCTTGCCGAGGATGGTTGCGCCGGCATCCAGCAAGCGGGAGACAACGGTGGCATCGAATGAGGGAACGAAGCCTTCAAGGGGCTTTGCACCATTCATCATCGGTACGCCAGCGAGTGAAATATTGTCCTTGAGTGCGACGGTTTTATTCGCCAACTTGCCTTCGCGGGCGCCGCTGACTTCCGTTCGGTAGTACCAGGCGTTGAGTGGGTTGTGTGCAGTCGAGGGTCGATAGCCCGAGCTGCGTTCGTAACGTACCGGCGGAATGAAGTCAGGCAGCTCGTCAATCAGGTCATAAGCGTCGAAGCTTGACTGCATAAGAGCCAGGTATTCATGGGCTTGCTCCGCACTTATCTGCATGTGCAGGCTGGTCGATACATCCAATAGCTGTTCAAGGGTGGGGCGAACAATTGGCATGGTTGGGCTGTCCTTATCGTAAGTGGCCGAAGAGCGCTGCGGCTCATCAAATTCAGTGGGCCTGGCGCTCAAGATAGTCCGCGCCTCAAGTCGCAGGCTTGGTTGAGAAAGACATCGACTTGGCTGAGCCGGACACCGCTGTGCAAAGGCGTAAAGGGCACGCGGTCGCAGATCCTTGGGTTAAAAAATGCGCGCATAACGCAGGTTCATGCGGAAGTCTTCCTTGGTGCCGTTGTCCACCGAAAGGTCCTTGCCCAACTGCAGTTGAATCTGGTCTTGGGGGGTGACGAATTTGGTCGCGGTGAGACGAAAGTTGGTGGTGCCCAACTCGTTATCCTGATTGACGTGCTCAATGTTCGTCTCGCCCCCCCAGGTACGCCCGAAGCCGATACCAAATGCGGTGCTGGCGTCTGGCATGTAACGCCCCATGATCTGTGCTGCGTAGGAAACGTCCTGCTTCATACGGTCTGCATTTGCGCCGTAATCAGTGTTGTCGCCATACCAGGTAGCACCGCCAACCAGGTCCATCGCCCATTTTTCTGTGAAGTGTTTGACGTACGCACTCTGCAGTTCGAATTTCCAGCGGTTCTCTCCGAGATTGAGCGCGTCCTCCTTGTCATACGTACCAGTAGGCACATACAGGTAGGGGGCGATGCTGAGGGTGTCGCGGGCTTCGTTGAACCGCCATTTGACCGGTGCGGTGAGGATCAAGTCGCCAACGCCGCGAGTACTGCCCAGCGCTGAGGCGTCACCTGCGCTGGAGACGTGTCCGAAAGGCAAAAGAAATTGCGGGTCGATGGTGACGGTGTCAGAGAGTGCGTAGACATGCAGTAGACGCAGGATGCCGACGTCAGAGCTCACGTTGAAGTCAGAGCTGACCTTGTGTCCGTTGCTATAAGCCGAATCCGTGGTGGCGTGCTGGTAGTAAATCGCCCCGATCGTAGCGCCGACCGGATATTGCTCATAATCGCCGGGCGCTACTTCACCGGCGTTGGCGTGAAGCACGGGCAACAGAGTAGAGAGCGTCAACAGGCGGATCTTATTCATCATTTATTCCTCGCACAGGGAGACCGGCCACCCGAGGAGGGTGGCAAGGCGGCAGAAGTTGGGGAGGTAAACGCCGATGGCGCTCAGGTCGTTGGTGGCAGCGCGTCGCGCAACATACCGGTCTGCGAGTGACAGTTGATGTACTCGAATACCTGGCTCTTGGCGTCCGACACGGACACTTCGTGGTACAGCCTTAACTTCTTCAAACCTGCGGCCACGCGGAAAAACGTCACGAAAATACGCAGGTGAGTCGGGTGAGACTCAGCCCAGCGTTCGAGTTTCTCAACCGAGCGCCAGTGACCGATGTTGTAGCTCAGGTCGAGAAAGTTGCCGTCCAGGTCGATATTGCGCACGAACCTGTTGCTGTAGCAGCCCAACGGCTGGCCGTTGTCACGCAGGAAGTCCATGCCGTCCTGCAACGTCGGCAAGATTTCGTCGATGTAGAGTGAGCGCTCCTCTGCCTCGGCATCCGCCCAGTCCTGGCCGGAGCGAATCAGTGTGAGGTTGTCATGCCCCAGGACCAGGACCCGTCCGCCCTGGGTCGGGTCACCCGCGATCACCTGTAGCTCGCTCGTGGGATTCATCCAATCCGTCTGGGAGATCGGGAAACGGTCGCGCATTGAACCCCAGTAACCGTGCTCTTCGATCTCTCCGCTGGTCGTATCCATTACCGCGCCGACACCGGGCAGGTTCTCCTGGAACGCGTACAACGTCTCGAACTGCTCGGTGCGCGGCGCGGTGATTTCGCGGAAATAACCAAGGCTTTCACCGAGCCGATCCGCCGAACTCCACCAGTCATTCACTGGGGGGGAACGCAACCAGCGACAGTGGGCGCCCGGGTCTTTCCAGTACCCGACCACAATCAAATTATCAAAGCCGCTGCTGTCGGTGTGGTGGGTCAAATCGTAAGTCTGCGGGCCATCTGGCAGGCTGAAACTGCTGACGATGTGACGCATTGCCTGCAATGCAGGCTCGCGCTGGGCATCGCCGCGATATTGCACGCCAAGATAGGCCATCACCACTTGTTCCAGTTGCTCGTCAGCGCGTGCGACCCACATAGGGAACGGCGGTTGATACTCGTCCGGTACACGGCGGGACAGGGTGCGCGGGCATTTGAGATGTGTGTCGATTGCAGATTCCATCTTGAGCTCCTCGTTATTTTCGTTCAGGCCTACGGTTGGGCGTCAGCGCGTCGGTGGCTGGTCGCGCTTGGCGATCTGCCGTCGCTGCAGCAGCTGCATGGCACTCCATTCAATCAACCAATAAGCCGACTCTTCAGGCGCAAGGTCGCGCCTCTGCAGAAGCCAGGAGGAATCAGCCAATCGTTTTAAGTCGTGTCGATGCATGGCGTGCCTCATCAGCGGATGAATGAGCTGCTGTGAGGTGGAAATTAGGCTGGGCGAGGAGGGGGCGCTTTGTTCGGCGAGACAACCATTTGGTTGGAAAAGACAAGGCTGAGGCTGACGTTCACCCGTGATCCGCGCTGGTGCGCGTGAGCCGACCGAGTGACGTGCGATGCCCTTAAATGGTGATGGCTGCACCGTGCGACAGCCTCCGAAGGCTGCCGAAAGTCGCGAGGGACATCACATGGCAGCGTACTCAAGCAGGCCTGCTACTGCGCTTGGCCTGTTAATTGCCTTTCATAGCTGAAAATTGGTCGCACGTTACAACGTCGCCAGCGCCTCTTGCATCGTTGTCGAGGTCAGTGTCATGAACCCAAGCTCTCAGTATTCGACCCTTGCTGTTCCGGCACCACGTCGGTTTGATTATTGGAAAGAAGTGGTCTGTCGCCACTGCCTGGCCGCCGATAGCAAACCCTTGTCCCAGAGCAGCTTTGATGGCTCGCTCACCGTTAATACAGTCGGCGAATTGGACATCTGCTCGCTGTCTTCGCCGCTGCACTACTGGGAGCGTTCCGAGCAGCACCTGCGCAGCGGTCCGGCCGAAGATTTATGGTTGGGTTTCGCTCGAAATGGTCATGGGCAAATAGAACAAGGCTCAAGAAAAGCCAGCCTGGCAACTGGCAATTTGTTTCTTTATGACGCAACTCAGGCGTTTCGCTTCAGCCTGGGTGGTACCGAAAACCACTTGATCCGTATTCCCAGAGCGTTGCTCACCGAGCGCCTGCCGCGTATTGCCGAGTACACCGCGATGGTCCTCGACGACCGGCGTCCCGGCGTAGTTCCCTTACGCGAAATGCTGCATCAGGCCGCGAGCACGCCTGCGTCGCTGCAGGATGAGCGCATCTCGAATCGTTACTCAAGTACGTTGCTTGATCTGCTTGTGATCAGCCTGGAACTCCAGGACCTGAAAACAAGCCACCAGGAGATGGACCTCTACGGCCGCATCATGAAGTACATCCAACGACACTTGACCGAGCCGGACCTGTCGATTGAAGCCATCGCCAAAGCCCACAATGTGTCCACCCGAACCGTTACACGGGCCTTCGCACGCTACCAGAAAACCCCCGTTGCAGAGATTTGGAAAGAGCGCCTGAATGCCAGTCGAGAAGCGATTGAGCGCGGCCAGGTACGCAGCGTGTCCGAGGCGGCGCTGGACTTCGGGTTTTCTGACTTTTCCCATTTCAGCCATGCGTTTCGCAAGGCATTTGGTGTGGCGCCGAATACGCTGTTACGCCGCAATTGAAATTGCCGGGGTAGCAAATCGTTGAGAAAAGGGGTGCTTACTCGGTGACGTCCTGTTGCTCGAACCACACCCACCCGCGGCTGGGTTTTTCCAGGCCGAGGGCGATGCGCAGCGCGGTGCTTTTGCCTGAGCCGGACTCGCCGACAATCGCCAGGGTCCGCCCGGGGTAGACCTGCAGGTTCAGTCCTCCAACGCCACAAAGGTCGCGTTTTCGCCCTGACCTTGGGCCGCGCGAACGTCTTGCCAACGTTTTGCAGTTGCCGGATCGGCGGCTGCGTCGGGTCCGGTCGGGCCAGTGGCTGGCGGCGCTTGGCGAGCGCCGGCGCGGCGGCGATCAAGGCGCGGGTGGAGTCATGCTGCGGCGCGCCGAGAATCTGCCGTGGTTGCCCCTTGCTCCACCACTTGCCCCTGTCGCCTCGCCGTTGGATGTGCGCAACGTCATCGCCTGTCATAATCCGCCCATCTCACCCCAGCCCCCACACGGAGTCCATGCCATTCATGGTGCTGTTCAATCGATTGAGCGCGTTTTCCATCCAGGCGCGCAGGGCACTGAAGCTGGTGTGGGGGACTTCGCGTCCCTTATTCATAGGCCTGCTGCTGGCCACCATCGTTGCCGGTCTGTTGCCTGCGCTGGCTGCCTGGATCGGCCAGCGTATTGTCGATGGCGTGGTGCACGCGATGCAGATTCATGCAGCCGGCAGCCAGGCGCCCGTGTGGCCAGTGATGCAGTACGTGCTGGCCGAGGCGGGCGTGTTGGCGCTGCTGGCCGCCGCCCAGCGCGCGTTGTCAATGCAGCAATCGTTGCTGCGGGTGCAGTTGGGGGTGAAGGTCAACCTGATGATTCTGGAGAAAGCCCAGACCCTCTCACTCCTGCAATTTGAAGACGCCGAGTTCCACGACAAGCTGGTGCGCGTGCGTCAGGGCGCCTCGACACGGCCGCTGAGCCTGGTCACCAAGGGCCTGGGGCTCGTGCAGAACCTGATCGCGCTGATCAGCTTTGCCGTGCTGTTAGTGCACTTTTCGCCGTGGGCGCTGGTGATTCTGGTGGTCGGCGCCTTACCGGTGTTCTTCGCCGAGACGCATTTCTCGGGCAATGCGTTTCGCCTGTTCCACCGGCGCGCGCCCGAGACCCGTCAGCAGAATTACCTGGAATCGCTGCTGTCCCACGAGACCCATGCCAAAGAGGTCAAGCTGTTCGGCCTGGCGCCGCTGTTCCTCAAGCGCTACCGCGACAACGCCCGGCGCTTGTACAGCGAGGACCGCCAGTTGACGGTCCGTCGGGATGCCTGGGGCTTTGCCCTGGGACTGCTGGGCACCGCGGCGTTTTATGTGGCTTACGCCTGGGTGGTGCTGGACACCGTGCGCGGCCAGACCACCCTGGGACAGATGACCATGTACATCGTGCTGTTCAAGCAGGGGCAAAGCGCGATCACCGCCAGCCTCAGCGCGATTGCCGGCCTGTATGACGACAGTCTGTTTCTGTCGGACCTTTATGAGTACCTGCTAACCCCTGTGGTCGTGCCGAGTGGCCGCCTTACCCAGGGCGCGCGTCCCGGCGACGGTCTGCGCTGCGAGCACGTAGGGTTCAGTTACCCCGGCGCTGAGCGGCAGGCATTGACTGACATCAACCTGCATTTGGCGCCTGGGCAAAGCCTGGCCCTGGTGGGCGAGAATGGCTCGGGCAAAACCAGCCTGATCAAACTGCTCACGCGCCTGTATACCCCGCACGAGGGGCGCATTCTGCTGGATGGCAGCGACTTGCAAGACTGGGATGAACAGACACTGCGCCAGCGCATTGGGGTGATTTTCCAGGATTACATCCGCTACCAGATGACCGTCGGCGAGAACCTTGGAGTGGGTGACGTCGATGCGCTGAATGATGAGGCGCGCTGGCGCACGGCCGCCACCCTGGGGGTGGCCGCCGAATTCATCGAGCGCCTGAGCAGGGCCTACGGCACACAGTTAGGGCGCTGGCTTGGCGGCCAGGAGTTGTCGGGTGGGCAATGGCAGAAAGTCGCCTTGTCACGCGCGTATATGCGCCAGGAGGCGGATCTGCTGATTCTTGACGAGCCGACGGCTGCGCTGGACGCCGGCGCCGAGGCGGCGGTGTTCGAGCACTTTCGCGAACACGCCAAGGGCCGCATGACGTTGTTGATTTCCCATCGATTCTCCAGCGTGCGCAATGCCGACCACATCATCGTGCTGGACGGCGGGCGAATCCTGGAGGAGGGCAGCCATCAACAGCTGATGGTAGCGGGTGGGCGCTATGCCGAGTTGTTCGATGTTCAGGCGCGGGGGTATCGCTAGGTCCCCGTCCAATCCGGCCAAGCGTATTGTTTCAAAGTTTTAGGCCAACATTCTCACCTCAAGCCCTGCGCGCCCCGACGCAGCGCTGAAAGCCTGGCGCAGAACGCCCGACAATACCTCCAGGGTATCCCTTCAGACTTTATCCATATTGGACGCCCCCCTACCCAGGCGTCAGCCTGAGCCCAATAACTATAAAAGAGCCGCAACCATGACCGTGCTATTGAGTGAGCGCAGCCAGATTTTCCAGGGCGCCGATGCCTACGCGGTGTCGGACTACGTCAACCAGCACGTGGGCAGCCACTGCATTCGCCTGCCTCCCAAGGGTCGGCCCCGGGCGAGTATCAGCCATCGCACCTTCGCCAGCCTGGACCTGTGCCGCATCAGCTACGGCGCACCGGTGCGGGTCACATCGGTGGCGCTGGAGACCATCTATCACCTGCAGATCCTGTTGAGCGGGCATTGCCGCTCCAGCTCCCGTGGCGAGAATGACGTGTTCGGGCCGGGGGAAATCCTGCTGATCAACCCGGACGACCCGGTAGACCTGACCTATTCCGCCGACTGCGAGAAATTCATCATCAAACTGCCGGTGCGCCTGCTGGAAAACGCCTGCCTGGAGCAGCACTGGAGCCTGCCGCAGGTGGGTATCCGCTTCGCGACGGCCCGCCACGCGCTCAGTGAAATGGGCGGCTTCCTGCCGTTGCTCGGGCTGATCTGTCATGAGGCGGAAAACGCTGCCGAGCCCCACATGCAGGGCCTGTACGAACGCATCTTGGCCAACAAGCTGCTGGCATTGCTGGGCAGCAACGTGTTGCGGGTGATCCCCCAGGCTGCCCACGGCGGTGGGTTTGAAGCGGTGCGCGAATTTATCCAGCAGCACCTGTGCGATGACATCAGCGTCGAGCAGTTAATGGCCGTGGCCAACGTCAGCGAACGTTCGCTGTACAGCCTGTTTGCGCGCCAGGTGGGGCTGTCACCGCGCGACTATATACGCCGCTGCAAGCTCGAACGGGTGCACGCACGCTTGCAACTGAGCAGCACGCGCAGCGTGACCGAGGTGGCTTTGGACCATGGCTTCATGCACCTGGGGCGGTTTTCCGAGGCCTATCGCAAACGCTTCGGCGAACTGCCGTCGCAGACCTGGAAACGCCATCGTTAAGCGACGTGCGCCTGGCGGATAGCGATGTGCAGGCAGCGGATATTGACGCGCAGGGCGAACACGTACGGTGAGGGTGCCTGATACAAGAACAACGGAGGGCCCGCCCCATGATCAGTACACTCGACCGACTCGCCTGCCAATTGCGCGAGTCTGTACAGGAAGATCCCGCCACTGGGGTGTTCCGCTGCCGCCGCGACATCTTTACCGACCCCGACCTGTTTGCCCTGGAGATGAAACACATCTTCGAAGGCGGCTGGATCTACCTGGCCCATGAAAGCCAGGTGCCGGAGATCAACGATTACTTCACCACCTGGATCGGCCGCCAGCCGGTGGTCATCACCCGTGACAAACACGGCGCGCTGCATGGTCTGGTCAACGCCTGCGCGCATCGCGGCGCCATGCTGTGCCGGCGCAAACAAGGCAACAAGGGCTCGTTCACTTGCCCCTTCCATGGCTGGACGTTCAGCAACGCCGGCAAGCTGCTCAAGGTAAAGGACGCGAAGACCGGCGCCTATCCTGACAGCTTCGACTGCGACGGCTCCCATGACCTCAAGCGCCTGGCGCGCTTTGAAAACTACCGCGGTTTCCTGTTCGGCAGCCTCAGCGATGCGGTGCCGGAACTCAGCGACTACCTGGGCGAAACCCGCGTCATCATCGACCAGATGGTCGACCAGGCTCCTTTGGGCCTGGAGGTGCTGCGCGGCAGCTCATCCTATGTCTATGACGGCAACTGGAAGCTGCAAATCGAAAATGGCGCCGACGGTTACCACGTCAGCTCCGTGCACTGGAACTACTCGGCGACCATGGGCCGGCGCAACTACGAAGCCGAAGGCACGCGCACCGTCGACGCCAATGGCTGGTCGAAAAGCCTGGGCGGCGTCTACGCCTTCGACCACGGGCATATCCTGCTGTGGACGCGCCTGCTCAACCCCGAAGTGCGCCCGGTGCACGCTCACCGGGGGGCCTTGGCCGAACGCCTGGGCCAGGCGCGCGCCGACTTTATCGTCGACCAGACCCGCAACCTCTGCCTCTACCCCAATGTGTACCTGATGGACCAGTTCTCGACCCAGATCCGCGTGGTGCGCCCCCTCGCCGTGGATAAAACCGAAGTGACAATCTATTGCATGGCGCCCATCGGCGAAAACGCCCAGGAGCGCGCCACGCGGATTCGCCAGTACGAAGACTTCTTCAACGTCAGCGGCATGGGCACCCCGGATGACCTCGAGGAATTCCGCGCCTGCCAGACCGGTTACCAGGGCGCGAGCACCCTGTGGAATGACTTGAGCCGTGGCGCCAGGCAGTGGGTCGAAGGCGCGGACGAAAATGCCTTGGCCATGGGCATGCAACCGCAGCTCAGCGGGGTCAAGACCGAGGACGAGGGCTTGTTTGTGCGCCAGCATGCGCACTGGGCCCAAAGCCTGCAGCGTGCGATCGAGCGCGAACAGCAAGGGCTGATTGCCAGCGACCGCGAGGTGCAGCCATGAGCCTTGCCCGTGACCACCTGCTGGATTTTCTCTACCGTGAAGCGCGCCTGCTCGACGACCGACAATGGGATGACTGGTTGGCCTGCTATTCGCCCAAGGCCGAGTTCTGGATGCCCGCCTGGGACGATCACGACACCCTCACCGAAGACCCGCAGCGCGAAATCTCGCTGATCTACTACCCCAATCGTGACGGCCTGGAAGACCGTATCTTCCGCATCAAGACCGAGCGCTCCAGCGCCAGCACGCCCGAGCCGCGCACCGTGCACATGCTGTGCAACCTCGAAGTGCTGGCCGACGACGGCGTGCAGGTGGACCTGCGTTTCAACTGGCACACCCTCAGCCACCGCTACAAAACCACCGACAGTTATTTCGGTACCTCCTTCTATCGCCTCGACATCCGTGCCGAGCAGCCGCTGATCACGCGCAAGAAGGTAGTGCTGAAAAACGACTACATCCACCAAGTCATCGACATCTACCACATCTGAGGACACCGCCATGACGTATGCCATCGCCCTGAACTTCGAGGATGGGGTGACCCGCTTCATCGACTGCAAGGTGGGGGAAAAGGTGCTCGATGCCGCCTTCCGCCAACGCATCAACCTGCCCATGGACTGCTCGGACGGTGTATGCGGCACCTGCAAATGCCGCTGTGAAACCGGCGCCTACGACTTGGGTGACGATTATATCGACGACGCCCTGAGCGCCGACGAAGCGCAGGCGCGCCAGGTACTGACCTGCCAGATGGTGCCGCAGTCCGACTGCGTGATCGCCGTGCCGGTGCCGTCCAGCGCCTGCAAGACCGGCACTACGCACTTTACCGCGACGCTGGCCGGCATCACCCGACATGCCGATGCCGCGCTGGAGGCGAGTTTCGAGCTGGACCAGGCGCCGGTATTCCTGCCCGGCCAGTACGTGAATATCAGCGTGCCCGACAGTGGGCAGACACGCGCTTACTCCTTCAGCAGTCGCCCGGGCGACACGCGCGCCAGCTTCCTGATCAAGCACGTGCCCGGCGGGTTGATGAGCAGCTGGCTCGAGCGCGCCCAGCCGGGCGACAGCGTGGCGATCACCGGCCCACTGGGGAGTTTCTACCTGCGTGAGGTGGTGCGGCCGCTGCTGTTACTGGCCGGTGGTACCGGCCTGGCGCCGTTCCTGTCGATGCTTGAAGTGCTCGCGCAGCGCCAGGAAACCCGCCCGATCCGGTTGATCTACGGCGTAACGCGGGATCAGGACCTGGTGATGGTCGAAGCGTTGCAAGCTTTTACCGCGCGTTTGCCTGACTTCAACCTGGTGACCTGCGTGGCTGATCCGCACACCACTCACCCGCGCCAGGGCTATGTGACTCAGCACATGGCCGACGAAGCCCTTAATGGCGGCGATGTCGACGTGTACCTGTGCGGCCCGCCGCCGATGGTCGATGCGGTGCGCGAGCACTTCAAGCAGCAGGGCGTGACCCCGGCCAGCTTCCATTACGAGAAATTCACCCCTAACGCGGTCGCCACGTGCGATGCCGCCTGAGGACTGCCCCATGACTCAACGGTTTAACAACAAGGTCGCGCTGGTCACCGGCGCTGCCCAAGGGATCGGTCGGCGTGTCGCCGAGCGCTTGCTGGAGGAGGGCGCCTGGCTGGTCGCGGTGGATCGCTCCGAGCTTGTGCATGAATTGCAGCATGAGCGAGCGCTGCTGCTGACCGCCGACCTGGAACAATACAGCGAGTGCGCGCGGGTGATGGCCGCCGCCACGGCCCGTTTCGGGCGCATCGACGTGCTGGTCAATAACGTCGGCGGGACCATCTGGGCCAAGCCTTTCGAGCATTACGCCGAGGCCGAAATCGAGGCCGAAGTGCGCCGCTCGCTGTTCCCTACGTTGTGGTGCTGCCATTGCGTGCTGCCCTACATGCTGGAGCAGGGCGAAGGCGCCATCGTCAACGTGTCTTCCGTGGCTACGCGTGGGGTCAATCGCGTGCCGTACGGCGCGGCCAAGGGCGGCGTGAATGCCTTGACGGCCTGCCTGGCCCTGGAGACTGCCGGCAGCGGGATTCGGGTCAACGCCACCGCGCCCGGCGGGACCGAGGCACCGCCACGGCGCATCCCGCGCAACAGCCAGCCGCAGAGCGAGCAGGAGCGCGTGTGGTACCAGCAGATCGTCGACCAGACCCTCGACAGCAGCCCGATGAAACGCTACGGCAGCATCGACGAACAAGCTGGCGCGATTCTGTTCCTGGCCTGCGACGAGGCTTCCTACATCACCGGCGTGACCTTGCCGGTGGGCGGCGGCGACCTCGGCTAAGGCTATTTCCATCTGCTGACACTGACTCACAACAACAATAAAGAGAGCACTGCCATGCGTAGCCATGATGTCCATTCGATTATCGATAATGCCCCGTTCAACCGCTTCCACTGGTTGATCGTGAGCCTGTGTGCCTTGCTGTTGATCTTTGACGGCTATGACTTGTTTATTTACGGCGTGGTTCTGCCGTCAATCATGCGCGAGTGGGGGCTGACGCCGTTGCAGGCTGGTGCCCTGGGCAGCTATGCGCTGTTCGGCATGATGTTCGGTGCGCTGATTTTCGGCACCCTGGCGGACCGTTTCGGGCGCAAGAAAGGCATCGTGTTCTGTTTCACCCTGTTCAGTCTGGCCACCGTGACCAATGGCTTTGCCAGCAGCCCAACCGAGTTCGGTATCTGCCGTTTCATCGCCGGGCTCGGCTGCGGCGGGTTGATGCCCAATGCGGCAGCGCTGATCAACGAATACGCGCCGAAGAAATTCCGCAGCACCCTGATGGCCTTCATGTTCAGCGGCTATTCCCTGGGCGGCATGCTCGCCGCCAGCGTTGGGATTTTCATGCTGCCGGCCTATGGTTGGCAGTCGATGTTTTTTGTGGCGGTGATTCCGCTGCTGCTGTTGCCACTGATTGTTTACTGGCTGCCTGAATCCATCGGCTTCCTGATCCGCCAGGGCCAACAAGACAAGGCTCGCGCGCTGCTTAATCGGTTGTCGCCAGGTACCAGGATCGAGGTCGAAGATGCGCTGGTGATCGCCGACAGCAAAGGTAAAGGCGCCTCGGTGGTGGAGCTGTTCCGCCATGGCCTGGCGGTGCGTACGGCGATGATCTGGGTCGCGTTTTTCTGTTGCCTGCTGATGGTCTATGCATTGAGTTCGTGGCTGCCCAAGCTGATGGCCGGCGCCGGTTACAGCCTGGGGTCGAGCCTGTCGTTCCTGATCGCGCTGAACCTGGGCGGCATGGCCGGGGCGCTGCTCGGCGGCCGTCTGGGCGACCGCCTGAACCTGGTGAAAGTTGTGATCTGCTTCTTCGCCGCCGCCATGGTTTCGATCAGCCTGCTGGGCATCAACAGCCCGATGCCGGTCCTGTACCTGCTGATCTTCGTCGCGGGTGCCACCACCATTGGTACGCAGATCCTGCTGTACGCGGGGGCTGCGCAGCTCTACGGCTTGTCGATTCGCGCCACAGGCCTGGGCTGGGCGTCCGGCATCGGTCGCAATGGCGCGATTGTCGGCCCGCTGTTAGGCGGCGCGCTGATGGCGATCGAACTGCCTCTGCAACTGAATTTCATGGCCTTCGCCATCCCCGGCGCGATTGCGGCGCTGGCAATGACGGTATTTGCCCTGAATGAGCGGCGCACCCGTATCGCCATGCCCGACGCCGTGGCGCTGTGACTGCCAAATGCTCATGGGCAATGGACTGAAAGGACGTGAGCATGGAGGTAGGGTTGATCGGCCGAACAGCCTGCCAGACGATCCCTAAAGACTGTCAGGGTCCCCAAAAAACATCTGAATCCGCGACCGCAACCACCGCTCCCCCGGATCATTGTCCTGCGACCCACGCCAGGCCATGTGCAGTTCAAACGAGCGCACCGGCAACGGTGGGTCTTCGGCGCGCAAGCCGCCGGCGGATGTCAGCGCTTCAGCCGCATAATCCGGTACGGTCGCGAGGATATCGGTGCCCGCCAGCAGGGTGCCCAAACCGTTGAACTGCGGCACGGCAAGCACCACATGGCGCTTGCGGTCGAGCTTTTCCAGCTCTTCATCGATAAACCCGCTCAAGTCACCGGCAAACGATACCAAGGCATGGGGGCGGGCGCAGAAGTCGTCCAGGCTCAGGGAGCCGGGCACGCTGTCGGCGCGCAGCAGTTTGGGCAGGCTGCGGCGCAACACTTTGCGCTTGGCGTTGGCCGGCAGGTCGGCGGTGTAGCTGACGCCGATGGAGATTTCGCCAGAGGCCAGCAGGCCCGGCATCAGGATGTAGTTGACGCGACGCACCACCAGCACGATGCCTGGGGCTTCAGCTCGCAGGCGTTTGAGCAGTTGAGGCAGTAGGGCGAATTCGACATCGTCGGACAGGCCGATGCGGAACACGGCGGTGCTGGTTGCCGGGTCGAACTCGGCGGCGCGGCTGACGGCGGTTGAGATTGAGTCGAGGGCCGGCGAGAGCAGGGCGAAGATTTCCACCGCTCGGGCCGATGGCTCCATGCTGCGCCCGGTGCGTACAAACAGCGGGTCGTCAAACAGACCACGCAGCCGCGACAATGCCGCGCTGATGGCTGGCTGGCCGAGAAAGAGTTTCTCGGCGGCACGGGTCACACTGCGCTCATGCATCAAGGTTTCGAATACGATCAAGAGGTTAAGGTCGACACGACGCAGGTCGTTACGGTTCATCTTGTGTCCTGGAAGAGTCAGCTAGCTTGACGTGAGCGGCCACATGGAAACGATGACCAGCATTAATCTTACGGGGAAAGGCTGGTACTCTGCACAGGATAATTGAGTTTTCCTACGATAGTTGGGGTCTATTCCTCAGGCGTGGAATCGATGACAGGCATGTCGACTATTAATGGCGACCTGTGGTCTTACCCGCAAAGCCCAGATAAAGTTCATGGCATTAGAGGTTACTTTGACGAGGTTTGCGATGTCCCGCACGATCCGTTTTCACAAGTTTGGTCCGGCCGAGGTGCTCAAATGCGAAGAGCATGCAGCCGCGCAGCCTGCACCGGGCGAAGTGCAGGTGCGTGTCGAGGCGATTGGCATCAGTTGGTATGACATTTTGTGGCGCCAGAACCTGGCGTCTTCCCACGCCCGTCTTCCATCTGGCCTTGGCCACGAGATGGCTGGGGTGGTCGTCGCCCTTGGCGAGGGCGTGGACGACTTGGTTGTGGGCGATAAGGTGGCCAGTTTTCCGGCCGAGAGCCCCAATGATTACCCGGTGTATGGCGAACAAATCGTCATGCCCCGTTCAGCCCTGACTCGCTACCCGGACGTGCTGAGCCCTATTGAAGCAAGCGTGCATTACACGCCGCTGTTGATTGCTTACTTTGCTTATATGGATCTGGCTCGGGTCAAACCGGGGCAATTTGCCCTGGTCACCGATGCGAGTCATTGCGCCGGCCCTTCCTTTGTCCAGCTGGGTAAGGCCCTGGGTGTGCGGGTAATTGCCGCAACCAAGGACAGCGCTGAGCGTGAGTACCTGCTGTCCCTCGGGGCCGAGAAGGTGATCGTCACCGAAGAGCAGGACCTGCTGATGCAAATCAACAAGTTCACCGACAACCGTGGCGTTGACGTGGTGTTCGATGGCTTGGGTGGCCCGCAGATGTCATTGCTCGGCGATGTGCTGGCGCCCCGTGGCAGCTTGGTGCTGTATGGCTTGCAGGGCGGCAACCAGACGCCATTCCCCGCGTGTGCGGCGTTCCAGAAGAACATTCAGTTCTTCGTGCACTGCATCGGTAATTTCACCGGTAAACCGGAGCTGGGCATCATTCAGGACCAGGTGGCATTGCAGCGTGCGTTGCGTGATATCAACCAACTCACCGCCGACCGCGTGCTGCTTCCACTGAAAACCACGGTGTTTCCGTTCAACCAGTTCGTGGAAGCGCACCGTTATATGGACGAATGCCCGTGCCGCGAGCGAGTTGCTTTGCAGGTTGCGGCTGTTTGAGCTGTAGGAGTATTCGTAAATGAGTGTTCCGGTGCCTGAGTGAATGGGGCAAATACGCCATTTGACAGGGCTTAACCCGCTCGCCCCAGAAGGTGCCGATTCGGCACTTTAGCCCCCAAATCCTGCTCTTCCTCCCTGACGCCGCGCTGAATCCCAGTGCGGCGTTGTTGTTTGTGCGTCCCGTACGCGACATCCCGCGCTCATCTGAACTGGTTTTAGGCGGGCTTCTGTATCTATTAATCATTATTCCAGCCTTGATAATTGCGTCTTCACTTTCATCTCAAGGATTGAGCAATGATTGAATCTATGAAAACTCTGCAGATACTTATTCGAACTATGAGTGTGGCGCGCACACGGGCTCGTGACGGAAGGAGCCTTCATAAGTCGTACCTGCCCTGCAAAAGGGAAAGTTGTTTGAGTCTATTTGTCGGACGCCTCTTTAAAAGGCTGATTAAAAATGTGTAGGAACTTGTCGGAAGAGTCCTAAGTCTAGTTTGTTTTTCTGGATTTCCCTTTAGATTCATTTGGTTATGGGTTTTTAAGGGTGAGGGATAAACCCCTGGCGATCCCTGTCGTTTTGTTGCGCGGTGCTAGTGTTTAATCATCGGCGCACAATGCGGTGCGCGATTTTCCTACACGCAAAATAGGTCGAGCAAACACTGTCAGCAGTTGCTTGAAACTGATATTTCAACTCAGGTAGTAGAACTATGAGCACTATTCACGAACAGGCTATGAATCATGTCTACCAGCAAGTTCTGCAACGTTTGATTGGGCACTTTACTCGCGCAGGCCGTACCGCCCTGCAGTTATTGGTGCAGCGAATCGTTGTCGCAGCAGGGGGCATGGAGCAGGTTGGGGATTTCAAAGTGCTGGTGGCCCATGGTGGCGGTGAAGTCAGCAGTTATTCCCTGGCATTGCTGCGCGCCGCCCAATTGACCATTGCCGGTCGGGCACCGCGTACCTTTCATCTCAGGGTCGCGACGTTACGGCACGCAGGCATGACCGAGGGCCAACTTGATACCCTCAATCGCGGCTACGGCCGGCTGTTTCTCCACGACGACCCGCGCGTGGAGTTATTGATGGTGGAAAATCGGGAAGTCCAGCCCTTCAACCACCTGCGCCCCGCGTCAGCGATCGGGCGGGAGGTCAGCCAGCGCAATATGTTGATGGTGGGCCACGTGAGTGCCGGAGACTGTCGCGCTACGTTGTGCAACGACACCTACTTGGCGGTCGGTGATTTTTACCAGCGCGTCACCACTTACAACGGCGGCGTCCATGCGCTGGTCAGCGGTGATTCACCGCGTAAGCAGAGTCAGTTTTTAGCCTGGTTCAAGCAAACTGCTCAAAGTGCGGGTATCGCTGTTCCCAAGAGCAGCTCGCTGTCGCTCAACGCGCTGTTTGCGCGCATGGACGAGTGCAGCACCGGTTACTACCGTGATGTATTCGGTGAGGAATACACCGCCAACGATAATCCCAGCAAGGCCGGGCACCGTCACTTGGCCTACATCGGCATCGCCGATCTGCTGGAAGATGTCGACATGGCGTCGGCCCCCTTGTTGACTGAGTTCATGGCTTACGTTCCAGACCCGCTGGGCTTTCACTTCAGCCATCCGGCCTATTCCAATCCGTTGCTGATGGCGCATCTGCGCGGGCTGCAGGCCGAGTTTCTGCATGAACTGGATTATGAAGACGGTGTCGACGGCTTTATCCAACAGGCCGATTCCTACATGCGTCGCCTGCGTATGCCCGAAGATGTGCTGGCTCAGGCCGGGACCCCTGAAGGGCGGATGCTGTCGAGCACCTACGCCCAGCAATTTTTTGGCCTGGATGAAACTCAGCTGATCTGCATGCTGTTCTCTCCCTTTCTTGATCACGGCCAGCGCTTGGAGGGTTACTTGCGCCAATGCCATCCGGGCATGCTGGTGGCACTGCCCGAATTGCACAAAGTCCTGCAAGGCAAGCCCTGCGCCGAGATGCTGCAGCAGTGGGTAATGGACACCAGCGGCTTGCCCTTGCCCTTGTTGCAGCATCTGTACCGCAAACGGCAGGTGGTCAGTGCGAAAGACGTACGTCAAGACGGTGCCGTCCAAAGTGCGGCTCAGGCCGTGCCATTGTTCGGTCGATGACGCTGCGTGGCGAGCGTCAGGCGGATTTCGCGTATCAGGCGGTCTATCGCTACATGATCAGTCTGATCAACGAAGTCAGCACCGACACCCGGGTAAAACTGCCGTCCCTGCGGCAGTTGGCCGGGCGCCTGAATGTGTCGATTTCGACGATTCAGTATGCCTATGCGCTGCTGGAGAAGGAGGGCAGGGTCTATTCGGTGGCCAAGTCCGGTTATTACGCCTGGCCAATGTCCGCAAACCCGATGCCGTGGGCGGGAGGGGATTTGCTCGACCGCTTGTACGCTGCCGCTCGGCGCCCTGGCATGGCGGTCTTCAGCGGTGACGAGCCGGCCTTGCTGGGAGCGCTGGATGAAACGCTGCTGCGACTGGAGCGGGAGTTGGTGCGCCAGTATCCGCCGCAGTTGCAGCCATGGTCCCAGCCATGTGGTGTGTGGGAGTTACGTGCGGCGCTGGCGGCACGGTATACCTCTTCAGCTACGCGCTGCTGGCATGCCGACGATGTGTATATCGGTGCCGACCTTCGCGGTGTGCTGGATATTCTGATCGAAGTGCTGGGCCTGCGGGGCACTACCGTCATCGTGGAGTCACCCTGTGATTGGGTGATCCTGCGGTTGTTGCAGGGCGCTGGGGTGCGCATCATCGAGTTGCCCTGGACGAAGGAGGGCGGTATTGACCGGAACACGTTGGCCAGACTGCTACGCGATGAGTCGGTGCAGTTGGTGTTGCTCTCGTCTTCGGTCAGCCTGCCGTCAGGGGTGGCTATGTCCATTGACGAGCGTCTTTACGTTGCACAACTGCTGGAACAACACGGTTGCTGGTTGCTGGAAAACGACACCTTCGGTGAGCTGGGTTTCGAAGCGCCGCACACGGCATTGCGCGAATTAGTGAACCCTGAGCGGCTGATTGTATTTTCTTCGTTCGAGAAGGTGCTTGGTTCTGAAGCTCCTTATGGGTATCTGCTGTCCCGACGCATGAGCAACGAGCTACAGCGCCAATTCTTGTTGCGCTCATTCCGCTTATCGTCGATCCGTCAGCGAGCGATTGCCCGCCTGTACCAAAGCGGGCGACTGGACCAGCACCTGCGCGTACTGCGCCAGCAGCTGAGCGAGCAGGCCGTGCAAATGAGTCAGCGCCTGGAGCAGCACTTGGGCGACCAGGTGACCTATCGAATGCCTGCCGCCGGTGCCGCCTTTTGGCTGGCCTCCAGCCGTGCGGTGGACATGCGTCAGGCATTCCAGCGGTTGCTGGGACGGCAGGTAGTGATCTCGCCCGGCGAGTTGTTCAGTGTCAGCGGGCTGCATCAACAAAACCTGCGCTTGAGTCACACCTTTCACGGGCAGCCTAATCTGGATATTGCACTGGCAGCGTTGAGTGACGCACTGCGGCAGGCGCAGACTGGGTGAAATTTCTCTTACGGTTGTAGGATCGATACCGTCGCGCCGTAGTCGAACTCTCAGTAAACTGCCATTTTTCCAGATCCTTCTATCCGAGGTTTATGCATGACAATCAGTCCTTTTGCGGGCAAACCGGCGCCGGCCCAGTTGCTGGTGGATATCCCGCGACTGGTTACGGCCTATTACACCGGCCAGCCTGATGCAGCGATCTCCACCCAACGTGTGGCCTTCGGTACTTCGGGGCACCGTGGTAGCTCCTTCGAGCTGAGCTTTAACGAATGGCACGTACTCGCCATCAGCCAGGCCATCTGCCTGTACCGCGAAGCCCAAGGCATCAACGGTCCACTGTTTGTCGGGCTAGACACCCATGCGCTGTCGACGCCTGCCGGCGCGAGCGCTTTGGAAGTCCTGGCGGCCAACGGCGTCCATGTAATGCTGGCGGAGGGTGATGAATACACGCCGACCCCGGCGATTTCCCACGCCATCATCTGCTACAACCGTGGCCGTACCAGCGGGCTGGCGGACGGCATCGTCATTACGCCGTCCCACAACCCGCCGCAAAGTGGTGGTTACAAGTACAACCCGCCCAATGGTGGCCCGGCTGATACCCACGTCACCAAGTGGATCGAAGCCAAAGCCAACGAGTTGCTGGCCAATAAGCTGGCCGGGGTCAAACGCATCACCCACGCCCAGGCACTCAAGGCTGACACCACCCATCGTCACGACTACCTCAACAGCTACGTGGCCGACTTGGTCAATGTGATCGACATGGACGCTATCCGCAGCGCTGATCTGCGCCTGGGCGTGGACCCATTGGGCGGAGCAGGAGTGCGCTATTGGTCGGCGATTGCCGAGCACTACCGCCTGAACCTGGACGTGGTGAACACTGAAGTCGATTCCACCTTCCGCTTCATGAGCGTCGACTGGGACGGCCAGATCCGCATGGATCCGTCCTCCAGCTACGCCATGCAGGGTTTGATCGGGCTCAAGGAGCGTTTCGACGTCGCTTTCGCCTGCGACCCGGACCACGACCGCCACGGTATTGTTACCCCGTCCGGCGGCCTGTTGGCGCCGAATAACTACCTGGCCGTGTCCATCGATTACCTGTTTCAGAACCGTCCCGACTGGCGCGCGGATGCAGCCGTGGGCAAGACCGTGGTCAGCAGCGGCCTGATTGATCGTGTGGCCGCGCGCATTGGCCGTCGGCTGTATGAAGTGCCGGTAGGCTTCAAGTGGTTTGCCGATGGCTTGTTTGAAGGGTCGCTGGGTTTTGGCGGCGAAGAAAGCGCCGGCGCGTCGTTCCTGCGCAAAGACGGTACGGTGTGGAGCACCGACAAAGACGGTCTGATCCCAGCGCTACTGGCTGCGGAAATGACCTCGCGCAAAGGCCAGGACCCGAGCCAGATCTACCGTGGCTTGACTGACGCCCTTGGCGAGCCGTTCGCCATTCGCGTCGACGCCAAGGCCACCCCGGCGCAGAAGGCCTTGCTGGGCAAGCTGTCCCCACAGCAGGTGACCTCCACCGAACTGGCTGGGGAAAGCATCCAGCAGATCCTCAGCCACGCGCCGGGCAACGATCAAGCCATTGGCGGTCTGAAAGTAATGACCGAAAACGGCTGGTTCGCCGCACGGCCATCGGGTACCGAAGACATCTACAAGATCTACGCAGAGAGCTTTATCGGCGAAGATCACCTCAAACAGCTGGTAGAAGAGGCCCAGGTACTGGTAGACGGCGCCATTTCCCAGTAACACCGAAAACCATGTGGGAGGGGACATTCCACCTCCCACATTTATCGGGATGAAGACTCAGCTCAGGCCAGATCGACCAGTACGATCTCGCTGTCTTCAATCGCCGTTACCCGCAACACCCGCTCATCTTCAATCGCAACACCGTCCCGCGCTTGCGCACGCAAGCCATTGACTTCAATCACTCCCGTGGCTGGCACCAGATAGGCACGGCGGCCACTGTCCAAGCGATACTCTGCCGTTTCCCCAGCTTTCAGGTTGGCTGCCACCAAGCGTGCATCAGCCCGAATGCGCAGGCTTTCGCTGTCACCGGCTTTGCCACTGGCCAGGGTGACAAACCCTTCGCGGTCACCTTTCGGAAATGGCTTTGCGCCCCAGGAGGGCGGCAAACCGGCCTCGTTCGGGATGATCCAGATTTGAAAAATCTTTGTCGGCGTCGCTTCCAGGTTGTATTCGCTATGGGCGATCCCAGTGCCTGCGCTCATAACCTGCACGTCGCCGGCTTCAGTCCGGCCCTTATTGCCCAGGTTGTCGGCGTGACTGATGGCGCCTTCGCGCACATAGGTGATGATTTCCATGTCACGGTGCGGATGCTGTGGAAAGCCCGTACCTGGCGCGATAATGTCGTCGTTCCACACGCGAAGGTTGCCCCAGTGCATGCGCTTGGGGTCGTGGTACTCGGCGAACGAGAAGTGGTGATGGGCATCAAGCCAGCCATGGTGGGCGCCGCCCAGCGAGTTGAAAGGTCGAAGTTCAAGCATGATCGTCTCCTGTTGATGGCGCTTATGATCCCGTAGGCCATGATCGATAAAAAGCGTAAAAAATGCCTGATTCCTATCAGGTAAAGCGATTGATTAGCGGTGTTTTGACTTTCACTTCATCGGCTAACTGCATGACAGCAAAGCAATTGCCTGGAACTGAGCGCCGATTCCGGCGACCATGGCGCACTTGTCACAAACCAGCTCACCGCAGGAGTCCGCGTGCCGCAACAAAAGCCTGATCTGCCCCCCGAACTGCTCCCATTGGCGCAAATGCCTCTGTTGAAACGCCTGGCTGCACGCCTGTTTGGCCATGGCTTGACCCGTTTGCGCGCACAGCACCGGTTTTCCTGGTTGCACGGTCAGGCCGATGGTTTTCGCAGCGGTCACGAAGCGGGTGTGGAGTATGGCTATCGTGAGGGCAAGGCCGATGGTATCGAGGAAGGTCGACAAGTCCTGTTGATACGCGACTTTCGTCCCGAAGAGCATCTTGCGCCCGGTGTCGATGACAGTTTGTTCGATGATTGGCGATTGCCCTTGACGGCGGACGTGAAGAAACGCATCAAGGCCGACGTGGCCCGCTTGCTGCCGGCCCATGCCCAGCCCAGTGCGGCGCAATGGAAGATGATCTTCAGTGACACGCCGTCCACCTCAGTGATCGCCGGGGCCGGTGCGGGTAAGTCCACCTCGCTGGTCCTGCGCATATTGTTGCTTACCCATTACCTGGGCTTTGAATTGAGTTCGATGACCGTGGTGACCTTCACCCGCGAGTCGCGCAAGGATTTCATCAACAAGCTTATGGATATTCTCAGCTTGTGGGGTCGACCGCTTGGCATGAAAGAAGCCCAGGCGGTAGTGCGCACCTTTCACTCGCGCATCCTGCCGATGGTCCGCAGCCTGCCGGGTTTTGAGCGCCTGCAAGCGTTTGAGAACCTTAGTTCAGGTTTCGAGGATGCCGACAGTAATCCGTTCGACCTGCGCATCAACGACGCCCAGCGCCAACAAATGAATGCCTGCTACCACCGACTTTACGGGCAGCACCCGCGCTTTCAAGCGTTGATCGCGCCCCTGGCTCGGCATGGCTTGCAGCTCAAGGAGCTGGAACGTGACCACCCGGATGTGCAAAAGCGCGTGGCGGTGACCGAACTGGCTGCTAAACGAGATGAAGAGCTGTGCGATGCAATCGAAGATCTATGGTTTCGCGCAGGTGCCTGGCCGATCAAGGGCATTGAGCCTAGTCGCCAGACCATTGAGATCAATGGCGCGCAGTTCCATTGCCATGGCTATATCCCTGAGCTGGACGCGTGGGTAGTACTGGGTTTCGATTCGCGGGAAAACGCCCAGCTCAGTCGGCCCAACGCCAAGCTGTCACTGCGTGCGGAGTGGGCAGTGAAGCGAACCTTGTTTCAAGCTTTCTGTCGTAAGCCTCTAATTTGGTTGGATAATTATGAATCATCCAAGCGCCTTTTAAGCAGCTTGGCTGGGGATGCGTCCTCCGGCCCCGGGTTTGATTACAAGGTTAAAGGTGAACTGGCTGGTGCCCCGTTGCTCGACAGTTTTGTCATGGCGGCCGGCTTTATTGAAAACCTTGGGGTGGATGTTCCGACCGCCGTGGGTCAGATGACTTTCGCCAAGGACGATCCGGACCGCTTCTTCTTCGAGGCGCTGAGCATTTTCTGGAAGGCCCTGGAAGACCATCTGCTTGACCAGTCACCGCCGATCATGACCTACAACCGCATGTTCTCGCTGTTCGGTGAAAACACTCCGGAAAACCTCAAGCTGCTCAGCGACCCGCTGTTACGGCCGCTGTCGCATCTGATGATCGATGAGTTCCAGGACGTGTCGCCGCAGATCGTCTCGTGGATCCGCGCCAGCCTGCGGGAAATCCGTAGCCGTGGCCCCGCGATGCACGTGGGCCGTGGTGCCCAGCATTCTTCGCTGTTGTGTGTGGGCGATGACTGGCAATCGATCTATGGCTGGCGGGGCAGTTCACCCAAGTATTTCATGGAGTTCAATCAGGAATTCCCGTCGCCGAGCACCACGCGGGTGATGCTGGGCGAGAATTACCGCAGCCACCAACACATTATCGATGCTGCCGAGCACATCGTGCGCACCGCGCCGGCGATCCCCGGAAAGAAGGCAAAAGCCAGCGGCGCGCCCAAGGCGTTGCAGCCGGTCAAGGTGCTGGAGCGTGACGACGCGGCGCTGGGCCGTCAGTTGCTGGAGCATTATCAGAAGGGCGAGTCGGTATTAATGCTGTATCGAAAAAGTAGCGATAAGTTACTGATTCAAGAGCATATTCAGTCTGTAGTTAATGTGGATTCTAGCTTGCCGATTCAAGCTCGCAGGCTGAAACAGTTGACCTATCACAGTGCCAAAGGCTTACAGGCGGACGCCGTATTCCTGCTTGGGGATTGCCAACACCTCACCCGTTCCCCCTACAAAAACCAGGTCTATCGCATGGCCGGTCTGGGCAAGTCTGGCGACAGCGAACCCTATGACACGGCACAAAAAGACGAAGCGCTGCGCCTGGCTTACGTCGGCATTACCCGGGCGGTCAGCCATTGCTATTGGTATGTGGAGAAGCCCGAAGGCCAGGCCGTGAATATGCCGAAGGCCTCGGAGCATGTAGATGGAAAGAAAGCGTTTTTTGACGATCAGCGCGGCTGATGGCTGATGGCTCAG
This sequence comes from Pseudomonas sivasensis, assembly GCF_052938085.1. Classification (NCBI taxonomy): domain Bacteria; kingdom Pseudomonadati; phylum Pseudomonadota; class Gammaproteobacteria; order Pseudomonadales; family Pseudomonadaceae; genus Pseudomonas; species Pseudomonas sivasensis. The sequence continues at coordinate 3,209,406 of NZ_CP176442.1, read as the reverse complement.
GCCCGCAGTGACAGCGGTGGCACAAACGACGCCAGTTCATCCTCCACCGCCTCGATAATCCGCTCTACGTCAGCGGCATTCATGACCGTGGCACAAGGGATGCCGGCGATGGCAATCAGGGTTTCGCCGCTGACGCGGTCAAACAGGCGGGCGATCATGCTGCCGGGCGCGTCCATGCTGCCCTCGAAGCCCATTGGATGAAAATGCCAGCGCATCAGCTGGCAGGCGTTGGGGAACGTCACTTTATTCATGTTGCCCACCTTGTTCATTGAGCGCTTCCTTTAGCTCGCGGCAGGGGGCCATGACCGTCACTGGTCTTGGCGTTGTAGAGCTTAAAAATAGCATTCGCTCTTAACTGGAGGTGACTTTTTTCCTCCCGTTCGGCGGTTGTTTTCCTAACGGTTGATGTGGGTCATGTCCTGCTCAGAAATGGGCAAGTGGCCATTAGTCCGAAGTTGCACCTGGCCATTGAACGCACCACCGAATTTCGGCAATCTCCACGGTTTTCCCGCTGCAGAGCTCACCATGCCTGACATCGCTCCCGACGATGATTGCCTGCATACCCAAGCCACGGGCGACCTGGTATTACGCCATCACCTGTGCTGGCGCCATCGCGATCTGGACGGGGTGATGTCCTACTACCACCCGGACATCCAGTACCACGACTTTTTCCAGAACCGAGTAGTCGGTTACGCCGAGCTGCGCGATTACCTGCAAGCCAGCATGCCACGCGAAGCTGACGAAGCAATTGAACACACCGACCGCATCCGCGCTGACGGCGATACCGCCTTTATTCAGTACCGCATCACCCTGCGTGGTGGCCATGGGCTGGTGTCATTCCGTACCAGCGAGGCCATCACCGTGCGCGATGGGCTGATCTGGCGCGTCAATGAATACGCGTCACTGGTGCACGAACAACCGTCCCAGGCCCAACGCCCCAGCGTCAGCCGCCTGGGCCTGTCGCCCCAGCAATTGGGGCATATGGCCAATGACCTGCAGCAGTATTTCGAGCACAAGCAGCCTTATCTGGACCCGGAACTGGACCTGCAGCGAGTCGCCAAGGAGTGCGGTTACAGCCGCAATCAGATTTCCTACCTGCTCAACCAAGTGCTGGGTCAAAGCTTCTATCGCTACGTCAACCAGGCGCGCCTGCAGCATTTGCTCGCCGCGCTGGATAACGCGCGCCCGCCGATCAAGGTAGACGACCTGGCCTTTGCCGCCGGTTTCAATTCGCTGTCGGCGTTCTACAGTGCCTTCCGCCAGCACACCGGCCAGTCGCCCAAGGCCTACGTCAAACAAATTTCCCTGCGTGCACGCGCGCAAGACAACGAATAACCGCCGGCCCTAGGATCAGCCCCATCGAAACGTGGTTGGGGAGCTTGGCATGCCGGCATGGCGCAACATCAGTTTATGGATGGACCAACTGGACGACCCGCTGGTGGCGCGGCCGACCCTGGAATACGACTTGGACGTCGATGTGGCGATTATCGGCGCCGGCTACACCGGGCTTTGGACCGCCTACTACCTCAAACGCCAGGCGCCCGAGCTGAAGATTGCGATTATCGAGGCTCAAACTGCCGGCTTCGGTGCATCGGGCCGCAACGGCGGCTGGCTGATGGGCAACCTGCTGGGCGAAGATCGCCTGCTGGCCGGCCTGGCACCTGAACAACGCCGGGCCTCATTCGACCTGCTGCACAGCATTCCGGATGAAGTCGCCCAGGTGTTGGCCCGCGAAGGCATCGACTGCGACTACCGTAAGGGCGGCGCGCTGTACTGCGCGGCCCGTTACCCCGAGCAGGAGAGCAGCCTGCGTGCCTACCTGGACAAGCTCTACGCCCAAGGCCTCACCGAAGCCGATTATCGCTGGCTGACCCCACAGCAGTTGGCCGAACAGATCCGCATTGCCAAACCCTATGGCGGTATCTATGCACCTCACGTCGCCACGATCCACCCGGCCAAGCTAGTGCGCGGCCTGGCGCGGGCAGTGGAGCGCATGGGCGTTACGATTTACGAAAAAAGTCCGGTCACCCAGTGGCAGTCCGGCAGCCTGTGCACTGATAAGGCCAGTGTCCGCGCCGCTTGGGTAGTGCCCGCCGTCGAGGGTTACGCGAACACTTTGCCGCCGTTGGGCCGCTACCAGTTGCCGGTGCAAAGCCTGATCGTCGCCACCGAGCCGCTGCCCGCCAGCACCTGGGACGAGATTGGCCTGCGCCACGGCCAGGCATTTGGCGAAAGTAGCCGTCAGGTCACTTATGGTCAGCGCACGGCAGACAACCGACTGGTGTTCGGGGCCCGCGGCGGTTACCAGTTCGCCGGCAAACTTCGCCACAACTTCGATTTGACCGATAGCGAAGTGGAGCTACGTCGCTATCTGTTCGGCGAACTCTTCCCACAGCTCAAGAACGTGCGGATTACCCATTCGTGGGGCGGCAACCTTGGTATGTCGCGCAATTTTCGACCGCACATGCTCTGTGATCACACCACCGGCATCGCGCTGTCCGGCGGTTATGGCGGGGAGGGCGTTGGAGCCACCAACCTGGGTGGCCGCACTCTGGCGGATTTGATCCTCCGTCGCGACACGCCACTGACCTATCAACCTTGGGTGATCCGCGAGCGCGGCCTTGATGCGCTCAAGGCCTGGGAACCGGAACCCTGCCGTTGGCTGGGTTACAACGCGATCATTCGCAGTTTTGTCCATGAAGACCAAGTCCTGGCGAACCCCAACACCGCCCCTTGGCGCCGCAAGCTGGCGACCGGCTTGGCCGGACTCATGGAAGGGTTCATGCACTGAGTCGTTTCACTTACACGGGAAAAACCCATGAGCATCACGCACTTCAAAGACACGCTGAATGCCCACCTGCCGGACTCGTCACCCGTGGCCGTGCCCCTGGGCGAGCCGATTGCGGTGGCCTCGACCTTGAGCGTAGAGCGCAGCGACGGCGTCGAAACCGGCATCTGGGCATGCACGCCGGGTCGTTGGCGTCGCCAGATCAAATCCCAGGAGTTTTGCCACTTTATCCAGGGCCGCTGCACCTTCACCCCCGACAACGGTGAAATCGTCCACATACAAGCCGGCGACGCACTGATGTTGCCCGCCAACAGCACCGGAATCTGGGATATCCAGGAAACCGTGCGCAAGACCTACGTACTGATTCTGTAACGCTTTGATCCTTGATCGCCTGCCATAAAAACAGCCCTAAAACCGCCAGGAAATCGAACCATGAAAGCCATTGCCCTGTTGCCCTTGATGTTGGTGGCCTCTATCAGCCAGGCCGCCGAGACGGTGAAAATCTACAACTGGTCCAGCTACATTGCGCCAGACACCACGAAGAACTTCCAGAAGCAGACCGGGATCGGTTTCAGCTACGACGTGTACGACAGCAACGAAACCCTCGACGGCAAGCTCATGACCGGCAACTCGGGTTACGACGTGGTGTTTCCGTCCAACCATTTCATGGCCCGGCAGATCCAGGGCGGCGCCCTCAAAAAGCTCGACAAGAGCCAGTTGCCCAACTGGAAAAACCTCAACCCGGTGCTGCTCAAAACTCTGGAAAACAACGATCCGGGTAATGCCCATGGCTTCCCGTACCTGTGGGGCAGCACCGGCATCGGCTACAACATCGACAAGGTCAAGGCCGTGCTGGGGGATAACGCCCCGGTGGACTCCTGGGACTTGATCTTCAAGCCCGAATACATGGAAAAACTCAGCAAGTGCGGCGTAGCCATCCTCGACAATGGCCCGGAGCTGTTGCCTATCGCCCTCAATTACCTGGGTTTGCCGCCCCACAGCAAGGAGCCCGAAGACTACAAAAAGGCCGAGGCCTTGCTGATGAAAGTGCGGCCTTACGTGGCGTATTTCCATTCCTCGAAATACACCGGCGACCTGGCCAACGGCGACATCTGCGTGGCCGTCGGCTTCTCCGGCGATGTGCTGCAAGCCGAGAGTCGCGCCAAGGAAGCCAAGAACGGCGTGAAAATCGGTTACCAGATCCCCAAGGAAGGCGCCGCTATCTGGTTCGACATGGTGGCCATGCCTGCGGATGCCCCCGATGAAAAGGCTGGCTACGCGTTCATGAACTACCTGCTTGAGCCCCAAGTGATGGCGGACATTACTAACTCCGTGCATTACGCCAATGGCAACAGCGCTGCGGACAGCCTGGTCGATCCAGAGATCAAGGCGGACACCAAGATCTACCCAAGCGAAGCCATGATGGGCAAGTTGTTCGCGCTGGAATCAATGCCGCTGAATATCGACCGGATTCGCACGCGGGTGTGGAATACGATTCGTATGGGCCGCTGATCAAACGCTGTCGAGTACTGCAAAATATATTTGAAAGTGTTGCTGGTCTACGAAGCGTGGCCAGCAACGTTCAGTTGAATTATTAGGCTAAGGGATGTTTTGCTGTTTTCCGGAAACGACAGGAAAAACAGTTCGAGTGGGAAGAGAGGTATCAGTGTGAGAAGTTCTCGTCCGCAATTCACGAAGCTTCTTTATTGATCATTACATGAAAAGGTACCTCATATGTCTTCAGTACAAAGTTTGCCAAATGGCGGAACGTGGACTCGTCCCGAAAACAGCCTTCCTGTATTGCGTGGCACAGACGCTCGCGAACGCCTGAACGCCAGGCCCGACGAGGCTTCGGTGCTTGTCGGTGGCGGGGGCAGTGACCAGTTGGTGGGCGCGCGAGGTGCGAATACCTTCAAGTACGAACACTTCACAGACTCTACGAGCAATGATCCGGATACTATTTTCAACTTCAATCCAAGGGAGGATAAAGTTGATTTGTCTGACATGGTAAAGAATAACAAGATAAAGATAATTCATATTCGGCCTCGCGCACCCGCTGAAGTAGGCGATGTACAGTTAAAGCACAGCCCTTTTGGTTGGAGTACGCTGGATATGAAAGTCAATGCGCAGGGGCCTAACTTCTCCATCCGTATTGATAATGTAAAGTTGTTGGCCGATCACGTTAAATTCTTTAGTTAAATCCACTCACCGCAAAATGGTCAGGCAGCGTGTGCTGCCCGGCCGTTTTACGTCGATATCGCTCTACGGATTTTCCAGATCATGCCCCAGCGACTGGATAAATAACGAAAACAGCTCCGGCTGCGATGAGATATCCAGCTTTGCGTACAAATGCCGACGGTGCACTTTCACCGTGTCCGGCGAGATATTCAGGCGTTCAGCCATGGCCTTAGAGGAAAACCCGCGCAGCACCAGACGGGCGATTTCCAGCTCTCGGTCCGACAGCACGCCACAGCCGAACTGGCTCAAGGCATCCCTGATCTGGCTGTCCATGGCTGGGGCGCGCTGGGTGCTTTGCTGCCAATGCTGCTGCATCAGCGGCAGTACCCAGGCCGCCATCATCGTCATCAGTCCAGTGTCTTCTGCACTGAACCGCCGCTGCATCCCCAGCGACAGTGACAATGTCCCCATCCCCGGCAGTTGCAGGATCAATTGCACCTCGTCTTCCAGCACGTTGTCATGGAAGTAATTGAGGAAGTATTCACTCTGTCGGAAATGGTCCGGCGCCACTTCTTCCAGGCGGTATACACCGCTGGAGTACCCTTCGCGACACGCCTGGAAAAACGGATCGAGCAAATACAGGCCATTGAGGTACGTCAGCATCGACGCCGGTTTGCTGCTGGGCTGAGCGTCGTATTCCTCAAGGGCTTGGGGCGCGCCCTCCAACGGGTAGAAAATCGCCAACGCGTTATCGAAGGGCAGGCATTGGTGCAACAACAGCACCAACTGTTTCCAGAAACCCTGGGTACCGATGTGCGCGACGGTACGGCCCAAGCCAGCGTGCATGCCGACCTCACGGAACAGGCTCATATCACAGGCTCCCGCCAGCAAAAGATCGCTCAAGGGTTCGGCTTTTGCCGGGAACCGTCAAGGGGAGTACGCCAATAGGGGAATTGGCTGACAAGCTCCTGGGCGATAACGTCTTCATCATCCAACGGGAAACATATCCCGAAAAACATCATTTTTCGTTTCTGCCTCACACCAAGAACAACGACAGAGGATAACGATATGAGCACTTCCCCCACGCCTGACGGCGTGTTGAAACCTACCCTTAGCGTTTTCGATGTAGTGGCCATCACCGTTTCCGCAGTGACGCCGGCCAGTTCCGTGTTTGTGATCGCGCCCTTTGCCATCCAGCAGGCGGGCAGTGGTGTGTTCCTGGCGTTTGTGATGGCCGGCCTGCTCGCGCTGATGTTCGCGTTTTGTTATGCCGAACTGGGTCGCGCCCACAACAGTGCCGGTGGTGAATATGTGTACGCCAAGCGTGTGTTCGGTGGCATGGCTGGCTATGCGACCTTTCTCACGGTGCTGGTGATGTTGCTATTCATCCCGCCGGTATTGGCCACCGGGGCCGCGACCTATCTCAACAACGCTTTGGGTACGACGTTCGACTCGCAAACCGTCGCCCTGGTGATTGTGGTGTGCAGCTACGCCCTGGGCATTCTCAATATCAAGCTCAATGCCTGGATTACCGGCACCTGTTTGCTGCTGGAAGTGGCAGCGCTACTGGTGATCGTATTTATCGGGTTTGGTAACCCGGTGCAGCCGGCGAGTGTGTTGTTCCAGCCCCAGATCGTCGAAAACGGCGTGCTGCATCTCGCGCCGTGGGCCTTGGTGATCGGTGCGGTGGGCATAGGTTTGTTTTCCTACAATGGCTACGGCCCCGCAGTGCTGCTGGCCGAAGACATGAAGTGCGGCGGCAAAGGCGTGCACAAGGCCGTGTTGTGGTCCCTGGGCTTGGTGGTGGTGATCGAACTGGTGCCGATCACCGCACTGCTGATCGGCGCGCCGTCCCTGAGCGCAATGATCAGCAGCCCAGACCCCATTGGCTACTTGCTCACCAGCCACGGCAATGAAACCTTGTCGCGCTTGGTCAGTGCCGGGATCTTCCTCTCGGTGTTCAACGCGATTGTCGCCATCGTGATCCAGATCGGCCGCGTGGTATTCAGCAGCGGGCGCGATGCGCTGTGGACGCCGACCATCAACACACTATTCACCCGCATTCACCCGCGCTGGGATTCGCCCTGGTTGGCGACGCTGTTCCTGGCGATCCCTTCGGCGCTGCTCAGCTTCAGTTCCAACCTGGCGGACCTCACCTCATTCAGCGTGTTGCTGATCATGCTGGTGTACCTGGTAGTGGCGTTGAGCGCGTTGATGAGCCGCGTGTTGCTGCGCGACCGCGAACACCCGTATCGCATGCCGCTGTGGCCGTTGCCGGCGTTGTTGGCTGTCATCGGTGCAGGTTACTTGCTGGTGACCTTGATCTATGCGGCGTCTGTGCGCGACATCATGATCATCCTCGGCTTGCTGGCCTTGTCGGTGATTTTCTATTGCATCAGCGGCCGGTCGAGTCCGGTCTTCCAGAAATTGTAAGGAGCGGTTATGCGCGCACGTCAATTGGGCATCACTTTGGGGCTGGGCACACCCGGTGAGTTGAATGCCATCACCGATGTACCGGGCGTGCGGGTGGGCCACAGTACCCTCAACACCCGTATCGACGGCAAGCAAGTGCGCACCGGTGTGACGGTGATCCAGCCGCGCGCCGGGGAAGCGCGCCAGCAACCCTGCTTCGCCGGCTACCACGTGCTCAATGGCAATGGCGATGCAACGGGCCTGGAGTGGATCAGTGAAGCAGGGCTGCTGACCACACCGCTGGCCATCACCAACACCCACAGCATCGGCATTGTGCGCGACACCTTGATCGCCCTGGAGCGCGAGCGCCTCGCGGACCCGGCGGTGTACTGGTGCATGCCGGTGGTGATGGAGACCTACGACGGCCTGCTCAACGATATCTGGGGCCAACATGTGAAACCCGAACATGTGCGCGAAGCCGTCGTCAACGCCGAAGCCGGTCCGGTACAAGAGGGCGCGGTGGGTGGCGGCACCGGAATGATCTGCCATGAATTCAAGGGCGGTATCGGCACGGCGTCGCGGCGTTTGCCGGCGGAGCAGGGCGGTTGGACCGTCGGCGTGCTGGTCCAGGCCAACCATGGCAAGCGCCAGGAGCTGCGGGTGGATGGCTATCCGGTGGGACGCCGGTTGATGGACATCCCATCGCCCTTCACCGAGCGTGGTACACCGGGCATGGGCTCCATTGTGGTGATCCTGGCCACCGACGCGCCGTTGCTGCCGCATCAATGCCAGCGTCTGGCGCAACGCGCCTCCATCGGCATCGCCCGTACCGGCGGCGGCACCGAAGATTCCAGTGGCGATCTGTTCCTGGCTTTCGCCACTGGGAACCAGGACCTGCCTGCCGCGGATTACGGCCGCAAGGGCCTGCCGTTCAGCAGTGCGTTGCAGATGGTCAATAACGACCACATTTCGCCGCTGTTCAGCGCCGCAGCAGAGGCGGTGGAAGAGGCAATCATCAACGCCATTCTGGCGGGTGAAACCATGAACACCGACGATGGCGTGCAAGTTCCGGGTTTGATGGGCGAGACGCTGTTACAGGCATTACACGATACGGGGTGGAGTGTGTCCCGGTAATGGGGGACAACGCCTATTATTAGTTGAAGTAATGGCTGTTTAATGTTGCCAATGACACCGTGGCAATATAGTGGATCCAATTATTAACTGTGCCGCTCAACTTGAGCGGCATCGGTGCTATTTAATATTTAAATACGTGCCCGCTGCTTTTTGTCGGACAAAACCAAGTTGCCCCAATAAACCCGGCACAAAAGTTTCACTAGTTGGCAGTTTGCTACTTTTTTACGGCGGAAATAGATGTAGACGAAAGATTTCAAGTTGTGTCAGTTTTCTTACGCCTTCAAAAGAGGCGAGTGATAGGACGATCTCGCCCGCGGGGTTCCTATCGATCAAAGACTGATGCACTTGCAAACAAGGAAGTACGTTTATGTCCAAAGTAAAAGACAAGGCTATCGTGTCGGCGGCGCAAGCCAGCACCGCTTACTCGCAAATCGATAGCTTCAGCCATCTGTATGACCGTGGCGGCAACCTCACGATCAACGGCAAACCGTCCTACACCGTCGACCAGGCCGCCACCCAGCTGCTGCGCGACGGCGCCGCGTACCGGGACTTTGACGGCAACGGCAAGATCGACCTGACCTACACCTTCCTGACCTCGGCGTCGTCGAGCACCATGAACAAACATGGCATCTCGGGCTTCAGCCAGTTCAACGCCCAGCAGAAAGCACAGGCCGCACTGGCCATGCAATCCTGGTCTGACGTGGCCAACGTCACCTTCACCGAGAAAGCCACCGGCGGTGACGGCCACATGACATTCGGCAACTACAGCAGCGGCCAGGATGGCGCAGCGGCCTTCGCCTACCTGCCCGGCACCGGTGCAGGCTACGACGGCACCTCGTGGTACCTGACCAACAACAGCTACACGCCTAACAAGACTCCGGACCTGAACAACTACGGCCGGCAGACCCTGACCCACGAAATCGGCCACACCCTCGGCCTGGCTCACCCTGGCGACTACAACGCCGGCGAAGGCGCGCCGACTTACAAAGACGCGACCTATGGACAGGACACGCGCGGCTACAGCCTCATGAGTTACTGGAGCGAGAGCAACACCAACCAGAACTTCAGCAAAGGCGGCGTCGAGGCCTACGCTTCCGGCCCGCTGATCGACGACATCGCAGCAATCCAGAAGCTATACGGCGCCAACTACAACACACGCGCCGGCGACACCACCTACGGCTTTAATTCCAACACCGGGCGTGATTTCCTCAGCGCTACCTCCAACGCCGACAAGCTGGTGTTCTCGGTGTGGGACGGTGGCGGCAACGACACCCTGGACTTCTCCGGTTTCACTCAGAACCAGAAGATCAACCTCAATGAAGCCTCGTTCTCCGACGTAGGCGGCCTGGTGGGCAACGTGTCCATCGCCAAGGGCGTGACGGTCGAAAACGCCTTCGGTGGTGCGGGTAATGACCTGATCATCGGCAACAACGCCGCCAACATTATCAAGGGTGGGGCCGGCAACGACCTGATCTACGGTGCTGGCGGTGCGGACCAACTGTGGGGCGGCGCCGGCAATGACACCTTTGTGTTCGGTGCCAGTTCCGACTCCAAGCCAGGGGCGGCGGACAAGATCTTTGACTTCACCTCGGGTTCGGACAAGATCGACCTCAGCGGCATCACCAAAGGTGCTGGCCTGACCTTCGTCAACGCGTTCACCGGGCATGCCGGCGACGCGGTATTGACCTACGCAGCCGGTACCAATCTGGGTACGTTGGCCGTCGACTTCTCCGGGCACGGCGTGGCGGATTTCCTCGTCACCACCGTAGGCCAGGCAGCCGTCAGCGACATCGTGGCGTGATACAAAGGCGCGGCGTCTCGGCGTCGCGCCTCCAGGATGGAGCGTGAAGATGCAGCGTTTTTTCAACTTTATCGCCTGCGTATTGCAGGTGATGTTCGTGTCGGCAGGAGCCCACGCAATGGCGAGCAGTCTTGTTTTACCTTCCAGCGCTCAATTGGCCGGGCATTGGCAACTGCACCAGCAGGATCAGGTGTGCGCCCTCGACCTGCTCGAACAGGCCAACGCGTTGAGCGGTGATGTGGCCTGTGCCGCCCAATGGCTGGGCGACACCCCCCTGACCTGGTCGCCCACTCCGGACGGTATCTGGCTATTCAATGCCGAAGGCAGCGGCATCACTCATTTGAATCGCCAGAAAGACGGGGAGTATCAAGCCCGCACCCAGGCGGGCGTCGTGGTTGAATTAAAACGAATGCCTTAGTTATCGCTATAACTTTATAATTCGATTTTATTAGTTGGCCGGCCTTTATCAGGGTTTGGGCAACTTATGCGCGAAATTTGGCTCAAGGAAGATCAGAACATATGGCCAAGCCCTTTGCGGTAGCGCCCTTATTCAAGGCGCTGGGTGAATACAAGAGCATCTTGATCAGCGTTGGCTGTTTCACGGCATTAATTAACCTGCTGATGCTGGTGCCGTCGATTTACATGTTGCAAGTGTACGACCGCGTGCTGTCCTCCCAGAACGAAACTACCCTGGTGATGTTGACGCTGATGGTCGTGGGCTTCTTTGCGTTTATTGGCACCTTGGAAGTGATCCGTAGTTTCATCGTGATCCGTATCGGCAGTCAGTTGGAACGGCGTTTCAACTTACGCGTGTACAAGGCCGCATTCGAACGCAATCTGCAACGCGGCCAGGGGCATGCCGGGCAATCCCTGGGCGACCTGAACCATATCCGCCAATTCATCACGGGGCCGGCGCTGTTCGCGTTTTTTGATGCGCCGTGGTTTCCGATCTACCTGTTTGTGATTTTCCTGTTCAACGTCTGGCTTGGGGTGCTGGCCACCGCCGGCGCTGTGCTGTTGATCGGCCTCGCGTGCCTCAACGAATACCTGACGAAGAAGCCATTGGGTGAGGCCAGTGGTTTCTCCCAACAGTCGACGCAACTGGCGACCAGCCATTTGCACAACGCCGAAACCATCCAGGCCATGGGCATGCTCGGCGCGCTGCGCAAGCGCTGGTTTGCGGTGCATGCGCAGTTCCTCGGCCTGCAGAACAAGGCCAGTGACACGGGTTCGGTGATCACCTCGTTGAGCAAATCCTTGCGGCTATGCCTGCAGTCACTGGTACTCGGCCTGGGCGCATTGCTGGTGATCCGGGGCGATATGACGGCAGGCATGATGATCGCCGGTTCGATCCTGATGGGCCGTGTGCTCAGCCCCATCGACCAGTTGATTGCGGTGTGGAAGCAATGGAGTTCGGCGAAGCTGGCCTACCAGCGGCTGGACGAATTACTGCGCGAGTTCCCTCCGGAAGCGGAGCAGATGAAACTGCCCGCACCCAAGGGCCAGGTCAGCTTCGAGCAGGTCAGTGCCGGTCCGCCGGGTAAGCGCGTGGCGACGTTGCATCAAGTCAGCTTTACCTTGGGAGCGGGCGAAGTGCTCGGCGTGCTCGGTGCCTCGGGCTCCGGAAAATCCACCCTGGCCCGTGTGCTGGTGGGCGTGTGGCCGACCCTGGCCGGCACCGTGCGCCTGGATGGCGCGGACATACACCGCTGGGACCGCGACGACCTCGGCCCGCACATCGGCTATCTGCCCCAGGATATCGAACTGTTCAGCGGCAGCATCGCCGACAACATTGCGCGCTTTCGCGAGGCGGACCCTGAGCTTGTCGTCAAGGCCGCACAACAAGCCGGCGTGCATGAACTGATCCTGCGCCTGCCCCAAGGCTACGACACGGTGCTGGGGGATAACGGCGGCGGCCTGTCCGGTGGCCAGAAGCAGCGCGTGGCCCTGGCCCGTGCGCTGTATGGCGGGCCACGGTTGATTGTGCTGGATGAACCCAACTCCAATCTCGACACCGTGGGCGAAGCGGCCTTGGCCACTGCCATTGTGCAGATGAAAGCCCAGGGCAGCAGCGTGGTGCTGGTCACTCACAGGTCGTCGGCATTGGCCCAGGCCGACAAGTTGCTGGTACTCAACGAAGGCCGTTTACAGGCGTTCGGGCCAAGCCAGGACGTGCTTAGGGCGTTGTCCGGCCAGCAGGAAGCGCCGAAGGACAAACCGGGTGTGAGTTTCAGTCGTCAGTATCAAGCCGGAAGGAATCCAGGCGCATGAGCAGCATCACTTTCGAACAACGCGACGCGGGTTTTTTCGCCCGCATGGGCTGGCTGCTGACAGTGGTCGGTGCCGGTGGTTTCTTTCTGTGGGCCAGCCTCGCGCCGCTGGATCAAGGGATTCCCGTGCAAGGCACGGTGGTGGTGTCTGGCAAGCGCAAGGCTGTGCAAACCCTCAGCCCCGGCGCGGTCAGCCGTATTCTGGTGCGTGAAGGCGAGCTGGTGAAACAGGGCCAGCCGCTGTTCCGTCTCGACCAGACCCAGAACCAGGCCGACGTGCAATCGCTGCAAGCCCAGTACCGTATGGCCTGGGCCAGTGTGGCGCGTTGGCAGAGCGAGCGCGACAATCAATCCTCCATCACCTTTCCCGCCGAGCTGAGCAGCAATCCCGAGCCTGCCTTGGCCTTGGTGCTCGAAGGCCAGCGTCAGCTGTTCAGCAGCCGCCGCGAGGCCTTCGCCCGCGAGCAAGCCGGCATTCGCGCGAATATCGACGGCGCCACCGCGCAACTCGGCGGCATGCGTCGTGCCCGCAGCGACTTGACCGCCCAGGCCCAATCCCTGCGTGATCAACTGAGCAACCTGCAACCCTTGGCCGACAACGGCTACATCCCGCGCAATCGGCTGATGGAGTACCAGCGCCAATTGTCCCAAGTGCAACAAGACCTGGCGCAAAACACCGGGGAAAGCGGCCGGGTAGAGCAGGGCATCGTCGAGTCGCGTCTCAAATTGCAGCAGCACAGCGAGGAGTATCAGAAGGAAGTGCGCAGCCAATTGGCCGACGCGCAACTGCGCAGCCTGACCCTGGAGCAACAACTGACCTCTGCCGGGTTCGACCTGCAACACAGCGAAATCAACGCGCCGGCCGACGGCATCGCGGTCAACCTCGGCGTGCACACCGAAGGCGCTGTGGTGCGTGCCGGTGAAACCCTGCTGGAGATCGTGCCCCAAGGCACACGCCTGGAGGTGGAAGGGCATCTACCGGTGCATCTGGTGGACAAGGTCGGCACGCACTTGCCGGTGGATATTCTCTTCACCGCGTTCAACCAGAGCCGTACGCCGCGCGTGCCGGGGGAGGTCAGCCTGATTTCTGCCGACCAAATGCTTGATGAGAAAACCGGTGCGCCCTATTACGTGCTGCGCACCACGGTGAGCGAGGCAGCGTTGGAAAAACTCCAGGGTCTGGTGATCAAGCCGGGGATGCCCGCCGAGATGTTCGTGCGTACGGGCGAGCGCTCGCTGCTCAATTACCTGTTCAAACCGCTGCTGGATCGCGCCGGCTCAGCGTTGACCGAGGAATGAACATGAAACCTGTGTTTATTGCCTTGTTGTTCTGCTGCGCCAGTGCCCAGGCTGCCATGGGCCCGTTTGATGTCTACGAGCAAGCCTTGCGCAACGACCCAGTGTTTCTTGGCGCGATCAAGGAGCGCGACGCCGGCCTGGAAAACCGCACCATCGGCCGTGCTGGCTTGCTGCCCAAGCTGTCGTACAACTACAACAAGGGCCGCAACAACTCCCAGGCCACCTTGCCCGACGGGCGCGGCGGCAATTATCACGACGACCGCAACTACAACAGCTACGGTTCCACCTTCAGCCTGCAACAACCGCTGTTTGACTACGAGGCTTATGCCAACTACCGCAAAGGCGTGGCCCAGGCGTTGTTTGCCGACGAAAGTTTTCGTGACAAGAGTCAGGCGCTGCTGGTGCGGGTGTTGACCTACTACACCCAAGCACTGTTCGCCCAGGACCAGATCGACATCGCCCGCGCCAAGAAAAAGGCCTTCGAGCAGCAGTTTCAGCAGAACCAGCATCTATTCCAGCAGGGTGAGGGCACCCGTACCGACATTCTCGAAGCTGAGTCGCGCTACGAGCTGGCCACCGCCGAAGAGATCGAAGCGCTGGACGAACAAGACGCGTCGTTAAGGGAATTGGGCGCCTTGATCGGCGTTCAGAGCGTCAACATCCACGACTTGGCGCCGCTGAACCAGGATTTCGCCGCACTCGCCCTGACCCCGGCCAATTACGACACTTGGCATGAACTGGCAATCAGTAATAACCCCACCCTCGCGTCTCAGCGCCAGGCCCTGGAGGTGGCGCGCTACGAAGTGGAGCGCAATCGCGCCGGGCATCTGCCCAAGGTCACGGCGTACGCGAGTTCACGCCAGCAGGAGTCCGACAGCGGCAACACCTACAATCAGCGCTATGACACCAACACCATTGGCGTGGAAGTCAGCCTGCCGCTGTACGCGGGTGGCGGCATATCGGCCTCTACCCGCCAGGCCAGTCGCGCCATGGAGCAGGCAGAGTACGAGTTGGAGGGCAAGACTCGGGAAACCCTGATCGAACTGCGTCGGCAGTTCAGTGCCTGTTTGTCGGGCGTGAGCAAGCTGCGTGCGTACCAAAAGGCGCTGGCGTCGGCCGAGGCGCTGGTGGTGTCGACCAAGCAGAGCATTCTCGGCGGTGAACGGGTCAATCTCGATGCATTGAATGCCGAACAGCAGCTGTACAGCACCCGTCGCGACCTCGCACAGGCTCGCTACGACTATTTGATGGCCTGGACCAAATTGCATTACTACGCCGGCAACTTGCGCGACACCGATCTGGCCAAGGTGGACGAAGCGTTCGGGCCCGCACAGCGTTAACCAGCTTTCTCGACAACTCCAACAAAAGAGAGGCAATACCATGGGCGTATTCGACTATAAAAACCTGGGCGCCGAAGGCTCCAAAGCGTTGTTCGCCGATGCCATGGCGATCACGCTGTACACCTACCACAACCTGGATAACGGCTTTGCCGTGGGTTATCAGCACAACGGTCTGGGCATTGGCTTGCCGGCCACCCTGGTCGGCGCGTTGTTAGGCAGTAGTGATTCCCAGGGCGTGATCCCCGGCATTCCCTGGAACCCCGACTCGGAAAAAGCCGCCCTGGAGGCCGTGCAACACGCCGGCTGGACACCTATCAGCGCCAGCGCCCTGGGCTATACCGGCAAGGTCGACGCCAGGGGCACCTTCTTTGGCGAAAAACCGGGCTACACCACGGCCCAGGTCGAAGTGCTCGGCAAGTACGATGACGCCGGCAAACTGCTGGAAATCGGCATCGGTTTTCGTGGTACTTCAGGCCCACGGGAAAGCCTGATCAGCGACTCCATCGGCGATCTGGTCAGCGATCTGCTCGCGGCCCTGGGGCCCAAGGATTACGCGAAAAACTTCGCCGGCGAAGCCTTCGGCGGTTTGCTCAAGAACATCGCCGACTACGCCAGTGCCCACGGCCTCAGCGGCCACGACGTGGTAGTCAGCGGCCACAGCCTGGGCGGCCTGGCGGTGAACAGCATGGCGGACTTGAGCAACGGCAAATGGGCGGGCTTCTTCAGGGACGCCAACTATGTGGCCTACGCCTCGCCGACCCAGAGCAGCGGCGACAAGGTGCTCAATGTCGGCTATGAAAACGATCCGGTTTTCCGTGCGCTGGACGGCTCATCCGTCAACTGGTCGTCGTTGGGCGTGCATGACAAGCCCCATGAATCGACCACCGACAATATCGTCAGCTTCAACGACCATTACGCCTCGACGCTGTGGAACGTGCTGCCGTTTTCCATCACCAACCTGCCGACTTGGATCTCCCATTTGCCCACCGGATATGGCGACGGCATGACGCGTGTTCTGGAGTCCGGGTTCTATGAGGTGATGACTCGCGACTCGACGATTATTGTCGCCAACCTGTCGGACCCTGCGCGGGCCAACACGTGGGTGCAGGACCTCAATCGCAACGCCGAGCCCCACAAAGGCGACACCTTCATCATTGGCAGCGCTGGCAATGACTTGATCCAGGGCGGCAAGGGCGCGGACTTTATCGAGGCCGGCAAGGGTAACGACACGATCCGTGACAGCAGCGGGCACAACACGTTTTTATTCAGCGGGCAGTTTGGCCAGGACCGGATTATTGGTTATCAGCCAACGGACAAATTGGTGTTTACGGACGTGCAGAGCAGTGGCGATTATCGTGATCACGCCAAGGTGGTGGGCGGAGATACCGTGATCAGTTTTGGCGGGGATTCAGTGACGCTGGTGGGAGTGGTTGGGTTGTCGGGGGAGGGGATTGTCATCAGTTAAAACGGTGGGAGGGGGTTTGCTCCCGATAGCGGTGGTTCAGTCAATGGAGATGTTGACTGGAAGATCGCCATCGGGAGCAAGCCCCCTCCCACATTTGGGCAGTGTTGGCAGCGGAGAATCAGTCTTCCTTGCGCATCAGTGGGCAGCGGACGCTATTGGTCAAATTGGAACGCGGTCAACCCTGTGGGAGGGGGCTTGCTCCCGATAGCGGTGGTTCAGTCAATGGAGATGTTGACTGGAAGATCGCCATCGGGAGCAAGCCCCCTCCCACATTTGGGCAGTGTTGGCAGCGGAGAATCAGTCTTCCTTGCGCATCAGTGGGCAGCGGACGCTATTGGTCAAATTGGAACGCGGTCAACCCTGTGGGAGGGGGCTTGCCCCCGATGGCGGCGGCTCAGTCAATAAAGATATCGACTGAAGAACCACTTCACTTTTCCTTGCGCACCGTCGCCACATCGTCAGCTTTGACACGGATGCGTTTGCCGGCGATGTCGGTGAACTCATAAAAGCCATCGGCGGTCTTGGCGTTTGGGGTGTCTTTGGTCAAATACTGCGTGCCATTTTGCAGTGTCACTACGGTTTGCGTCGCGCAACCGGCCAATACCAGAAATGTGAGTGCAACCAGTGGCAGACCCAAATTCTTCATGTTCATAACCCTTACCTTAACCCTGAAAAGTCCCGCAGCGTGCGGCTGCGGGCCGCAAATGTTACGCCATCGACTCCACCATCTGATCACTTTTATACAAAAAGTTGCGTGAGCCATTTATCTATTACCGATTGCAACAGAGCATCGGGACCTGCACTCTGTATGCATAACCAGTATTTGACTCGCTTGCGCCATGACCAACCCCCTCGACGACCCGCTCTATTACCTGCACAACTTCCGCCAGGTCCTGCAATGGCTGGGGCAGCGCTATGCCGATCTGCTGGACCCTGACGAACAGCATTTCATTCAGCAATTCGACAGCTTGCCGCAGCCGTCCCAGGCGTTGTTGGTGCGCATGGTAATGCGCAAGGGCGTGCACTTTCGCGCGGGGAAACTCAGCTATCAGGAGGTCGGTTGTACCCACGCGGCTGCAACGCCATTGCGGCAATTGGGTTGGGTTGATGATCAATGCCTGTTGGCCTTTGAAGAGGTGTTCGCCTTGCTGCAAAAAGGCGAAATCCTCAGCACGTTCAAGCCGTGGATCGACCAACCCAAAGGCAAGAAGGCCGACTGGCTTGAGGGTCTGGCGGCGCAGTTCAGCGAAACCCGCAGCTTTGCCCAGTGGTGCCCGCAGCTTGCCGAACCGCTGTACAGCCTCACCGTGATGGACCTGTGTGACCGGCTGCGCTTGATGTTCTTCGGCAATCTGCACCAGGACTGGTCGGAATTCGTGCTGGCGGACCTCGGTATCTACACCTACGAAAAAGTGGCGTTCTGCGCTGAATCCCGGGGTTTGCGCAGCCGTGACGACGTGCACGGCGTGCTGTTCCTGCACCAATGCCAGCACGCGTTTGAAACCGGCACCGCGCTGCACGACGTGCTGGCGCAGGTGGCCACGCTGACGACCGACAACCCCTGGCTGGAAAAACGCCGGGCCAAGCTGCTGTTCCAGATGGGGCAGTATTGTGAGCGCAGCGCCGAGTTGGCCTTGGCCGAGCAAATCTACCGTGCCTGCGCCTACCCCGGCGCCCGTGCGCGATTGATCCGTGTGCTGGAGCGCCAGGAGGACTACGCCCAGGCCTTGGTTCTGGCGAGTGCCGCGCAACAGGCACCGGAAAGTGCCGCCGAACAGCAACACCTGCTGCGCGTCATGCCGCGCCTGCGTCGCAAGCTGGGTGAGCCCAAACTGCCCAGGCTCAGACCACGGGAAGTCATGCGCCTGGACCTGGAACTGGTACTGCCGGAACCCTTGATGTCGGTGGAGTACTGCGTCCAGGCTCATTTGAGCGCGCCCGATGCACCGGTGCATTACGTGGAAAACGGCCTGATCAATTCGCTGTTCGGGTTGCTGTGCTGGGACGCGATCTTCGCACCGCTGCCGGGAGCGTTTTTCCACCCGTTCCAGCGTGGCCCGGCCGACTTGCACAGCGAAGACTTCCACCAGCGCCGCGCACCATTGTTCGCCGCGTGTTTCGAGCAACTGCAGGATGATCGGTACAAGGCCCTCATTCGCCAGCGCTACGCCGCCAAGTGGGGCATTCAATCGCCCTTCGTATTCTGGAATCTGCTCAGTGAAGACCTGTTAGAGCAGGCCCTGGAATGCTTGCCCGCCGAACACCTGCGCTACTGGTTTGAACGCCTGCTCCTGGACATCCGCGCCAACCGCGCGGGCATGCCGGACCTGATCCAGTTCTGGCCTGCGCAAAAGTCCTACCGCATGATCGAAGTCAAAGGTCCGGGCGACCGTCTGCAGGACAACCAACTGCGCTGGCTGGAGTTCTGTGGCGAGAACCAGATGCCGGTCACCGTCTGCTACGTGCGCTGGGCGGAGCAACCGGCTTGAGCTACAACGTGGCCGTGCGCGCATTGTGTGAGTTCACGGCCAAGGTCGGCGACCTGGACCTGCGCTTTACCCCGTCGCCCAGCGCCCAGGAAGGTATCGTGGGCCACCGCACAGTCGCGTCGCGCCGCAGTGCGCACTACCAGAACGAAGTAGCACTGGAAGGCGAGTACCAACAACTCAAGGTACGGGGCAGGGCAGATGGCTACGACCCCGATGCCAATCGCCTGGAAGAAGTCAAAACCTACCGCGGCGACCTTGATGCCCAGCCCGCCAACCACCGGCAATTGCACTGGGCCCAGGTCAAGGTGTACGGCTGGCTGATGTGCCAGAAGCTAGGGTTGACGGAAATCGACCTGGCGCTGGTGTACTTCGATATCGTCGGCGAGGGCGAGACCCTGCTCAATCAACGCTTCCACGCGCCTGATCTGGAGAGGTTCTTCAACCAGCAATGCACGCTGTTCCTCGGCTGGGCTCAACAGGAAATGCAGCACCGCGAAGCGCGTAATACCGCCGCGCAAGCCTTGAGTTTCCCCCATGCCGACTTTCGCCCCGGCCAACGCACGTTAGCCGAGACGGTATACAAAGCCGCCAGCACCGCACGCTGCCTGATGGCCCAGGCGCCCACTGGCATCGGCAAGACCATCGGCACGATCTTCCCGCTGCTCAAGGCCTTTGCGCCGCAGCAACTGGACAAGGTGTACTTCCTCACCGCCAAGACCCCGGGCCGCAAACTTGCCCTCGACGCATCGCAGGTGCTGTTCACCAGCAGCCCCGGCTTGCAACTGCGTGTGCTCGAATTGGTGGCGCGGGACAAAGCCTGCGAACACCTGGATAAAGCCTGCCATGGCGACTCATGCCCCTTGGCCAAGGGTTTCTACGACCGTTTGCCCGCCGCGCGCATTGCCGCCTCCAAGGTAAGCCTGCTCGACCAGCGCAACCTGCGCGCGGTCGCCCTGGCCCATGACGTATGCCCTTATTACCTCAGCCAGGAAATGGCACGCTGGGCCGACTTGATCGTCGCCGACTACAACTACTATTTCGACTTCGGCGCCATGCTCTTCGGCCTGGCCCAACTCAACCAATGGCGCGTCGCGGTGCTGGTGGACGAAGCCCATAACCTGGTGGAGCGTGCACGCTCCATGTACAGCGCAAGCCTCGACCAGTACAGCCTCAAGGGCCTGCGCGACACAGCGCCCGAGCCCCTGAAGAAACCCTTGCAGCGCCTCAATCGCGAATGGAATGCCCTTCACAAAGACCAGCTCGCGCCGTACCAGGCCTACGCCGCGCGCCCGGAAAAGCTGCTCCAGGCCTTGAGCCTGTGCACCAGCGCCCTGGGCGATTACTTCAACGACCACCCCGAAGCCCTCAGCGGTGACCTGCAAGCTTTCTACTTTGAAGCGCTGCAATTTGCCAAAGTCGCCGAGCTGTTCAATGAACACTTCATCTTCGACATCCACAAGCGTCAGCTCAGCGGCAAACGCAGCAGTTCCACCCTGTGCCTGCGCAACGTGGTGCCCGCCGAATTCATCCGCCCCCGGCTCACCGCCGCCCGCAGCAGCGTGCTGTTTTCGGCGACCCTTAGCCCTCGGCACTATTACGCCGACCTGCTCGGCCTGCCGACGGACACTGCCTGGATCGATGTGGAATCACCGTTCAAGGCCGAGCAATTGCAGGTGCGGATTATCGATGAAATTTCCACCCGCTACGTGCATCGCGAGGCCTCGCTGGCCCCCATTGTCGAGCTGATAGCCCGCCAGTTCGGGCAGCAACCGGGTAACTACCTGGCGTTTTTTTCAAGCTTCGATTACCTGCAGCAGGTGGCTCAACTGCTCGCCGAACGACACCCGCACATCACCCTGTGGCAGCAATCGCGGGGCATGGCCGAAACCGAGCGACAGGCGTTTCTCGACCAGTTCACCGAACACAGCCAGGGGATCGGCTTTGCCGTACTCGGTGGTGCTTTCGGAGAAGGCATCGACTTACCCGGTGCACGTTTGATCGGCGCGTTTATCGCCACCCTGGGGCTGCCGCAACTCAACCCGGTGAACGAGCAGATGAAGCTGCGGATGGCCGCGATTTTTGGCGCGGGGTACGACTACACGTACCTGTATCCCGGTATTCAAAAGGTGGTGCAGGCGGCGGGCAGGGTGATCCGCAGCCAGCACGATCGGGGAGTGGTGATGTTGATGGATGATCGGTTTGGGGAAGGGCGGGTGCGTCAGTTGTTGCCGAAATGGTGGGTAGTCGGCTGATGGTTAGACCCGGCGTATGGTTGGCGCCAAGCATAGTAAGGAGCGCTCACAACTACGTGCTCATTCAGAATTAACAGGTGCCGATAGCGAGCACACTGTTCAATCATCGGCTCATTACCACCCGTCGCCACCTGTTAGTTCTGACAGTAGGCAACCCAGGGTTTGAAGCGTTTGATGCAGGTAAGCCTCCCTCACGGCGCCCTGCGAGTACTTTTGCCATGACCCGGAAAAAAAACCTAAAGCCCTCTTACCCCCCATTGAAGTGTCGCTTTTGGAGCTTCCCTTCGAAGGCGATCCTGATGGCGCCCACGGTGGTATCGGCCTTCGGCATACGGAGGTTGATTTCATTGTTTACCTCAGAAACCCCAAAGACGGTGTCAACCCCGGTAGCGTTGCGTATCTCTATTGGGGCAACCGCAATGTTCCCGTAGCGTCTACCCAGATTCGCGAGGGTGAGGAACACCTGGACCGTATCCCTTTGACTGTCCCTGCCCACAAAGTCGTCCAATATTGGGCCAACCCGGTATTCGGCAAATTAAGACGTGTCAGTGGCAATGAGTCGTTTACCGAAGAGCGCAAGTACCGGGTTAGCCTGACGCGTCCAGGGGACCGTGACCCCAATAGCATATTGCCCGGCCACCAGGGGCTGGTGTATGTGGTTCCACCCTCCATATTGTTGAATGGCGTCAGCGAAGTCGATGCATTGGCAGGGGTCAATATCATCATCCGCCATTGGATTCACATGCATGCCTACGACCTGATCATTCTGGTCTGGGGGTCTCAGCGAGTACTCCATCGTGTGCAGCCTAACGAAGTAGGCCGTGATATTACGTTGACCGTTGACTACGCCACTATCAGTGCCGCAGGCAACAGCCGGGACACAAGAGTGGGGTATCAGGTCCGCGACGCCGGGGGTAACCAGCCGGATGAATGGGCACGTTGGTCGGCGACAACGTTGATTGATGTGCACCTGAATCAGATCCGCCCGGAAGCGCCGTGGCTGGCATTTCCAGGCACCGGCACCGACACAGTGATTGACCTGGCCGAACTGGGCAGTTTGGATGCACAAATCCAAGCGTGGATCACCAGCGCAGAGGTCGTCGCCTATTCAATACTGACGCTGATCTGGGCGGGTGTGGACCGCGAAGGGAACTCAATTCCTTATACAGAAACCAGGCCGCTGAATGCGCCGGGTGTTTACACATTCAATGTGCCTAATGCGCTGGTGGCTGCCATTGCCGACGGCTCCGTCAGCGTGCATATCTTGTTTCAACATGGGACGATTGAGCAGCCCTCTAAAAAGCTTTACCTGGATGTGGTCGGCGAAATCGTCAGATGGCCAGCGCCGCAGATCAAGGAGGACCTGGGCGGCCACATCGAGCCTGATTTCGCTGCAACCGTGTATTTCCCCTTGCAACCCATTTGGCCGGCAAACGGCTATCTGGAAGTGATTTTCCGGGTAAGCAGCCCCGATATCACCATCGAGCATCGGGTGGGTCGCGAAGTCGACGATATTCCACCCAATCCCGACGGGGACATGGAGTTCATCGTATACCCTGACGAGCTTTCGCGTTTTGACGGACACCTGGTGGAAGTGTTCTACGCCCACACACGTCCTGGCAGTCGGCCGCAGGAATCCTTGCGGTTGCAAGTTGTTGTGGGCCAGCTTCAACGCACGATGCCCGCGCCGATTATCGATAAGGCAATCAGTGGTCAGTTGAATCCGGATGATATTGGCGCCTATGCCAAAGTGTTTGCACCATTTGCAGAAACAAAACGCGATGACTGGATCAGGATGCACTGGGTCGGGCCGAAGGCGCGTATTGAGGTGCCGGTGCAGGTGCCCGTAGACGGTGCCACCACCGAGCATTACATCGAAAGCTACTACGTCACCAGCAACCTGAATGAAACGGTGACGGTGTTCTACACGCTCAAGCGCGGCGATGAAGTTCCGCGTTACTCACAAACTACCGAGGTTCTGGTGAGCCAGGGTGTGGGCGAGCTGCCGTCGCCGACCTTGCTGGAAGCACAGGTGACCGGCCCAGGGACCGCTACGCTGGAACCGCTCAAGGTACAGAACGGCACCAAACTGGTGGTGACCTACCTTGGTATGCGGGGTACCGACTCCATCCAGGTCACCATGATCGGTGCAGGCAATGGTGGGTCGCCGACCATTCCGGCCAAACCCGGTAATGAAGCGCTGCAGAAGGTGGAGTTCGATATCACCAAAGCGGCAATACACGCCAATCTTCGTGACCAAGACACTACTGTCACATTCAAGTACGTGGTGACGCGCCTGGGTGCGGCGTATCCATCAGACACCTTGACGGTAACGGTCAAGCCGATACCGCTCGCCGAGTTGGTAAAGACAATTCTGCAAATCAACCAGGCCAATAATGCTACCAAGGTACTGGACTTGAGCAGCTTTTCTGGAGACGCCAGAGGCACGGTCGGCATCTGGCCATTTATTACTGCATCTTACCCAGTGTGGTTGAGGTTGCTGGGTAAAACAGCCGGCAACGTTGACCATGATTGCTTGGTGTACAACGGGGCAGAAAGTTCGGCGGTTGACGCGACCTGGATCGCTGATGGGAAAGTCGAATCTAGTATCCTGAGGTCCTACCTGGATGGATTGGGTAATGGCTCTTTGCTTAAGATGGAACTCAAGGCGGCGGTAAGTACTAGTAAGGTTGAAGCTGAGGCCCTGACTTTTCCGATAATGGAGTACCGGGTCAACACCTTGCCAGCCGAATTTCCTGTCCCAAAATTGACCCAGGCAACCGGTACGGGGGCGGTGTTGACCCTTGCGCCCTTGAATGCACAAAGCGGCGGCACAGTCTCGGTGGAATACACGCCGATGTACACGACCGACAGCATCAAGGTCACGATGGTGGGGGCTGCCGGTGCGGGTTCGCCAGTTATTGCAGCCAAGCCCGGGTTGACCAGTGGCGTGGTGACATTTGCTATTCCTGCAACTGCGATTGCCGCGAACATTGGCAATATCAATAAGATGTTCACGCTTAAATATGATGTGACGCGTGCGGGAGTGGTGCGTTCATCGCAGGTGGTAACAGTGACGGTGACGCCGATACCTCAAGCCGAGTTGGCAAAAACCGTGATCCAAATGATTGAGGCGAACCAAACTACCAAGGTATTGGATCTATCGAGCGGTACGGCTAATAGGACGCTCCGGGTCGGCAATTGGCCGTTCATTGCGACTAATTCTCCGGTTTGGATTGAGTTCAGAGGTTTCAAGAATGGAGGAGAGGCGCACAACCGCACTCACTGGAATGGTGGCGCTGCATTTGTCAATGCAACCTGGTTCAGTCAAGGGTGGTGGCAAAGTGGAATAACCTATGCGTCGTACTTGAAAGAGTTAGGACACAACACCAAATTGACGCTGCATTTCAAAGCGGCGTTAGGCACTGGCCTAACGGAGGCTGACGCCATTGTATTTCCAGTGGTGGAATACAACGTCAATACACTGCCGGCTCAGTTCCCAGTACCTAAGTTAACCCAGGCTACCGGTACGGGCGCATCTGTATCTCTGGCGCCATTGAATGTATTAAATGGCGGCACGGTGGAGGTGAGATATGCGCCGATGTATACCACCGACAGCATCAAGGTCACAATGGTGGGGACTGCCGGTGCGGGTTCGCCAGTTATCGCAGCCAAGTCCGGGTTGACCAGTGGCGTGGTGACATTTGCTATTCCTGCAACTGCGATTGCCGCGAATATTGGCAATACCAATAAGACGTTCACGCTTAAATACGATGTAACGCGTGCCGGAGTGGTGCGTTCATCGCAAGTGGTTACAGTGACTGTGACGCCGATACCCGACGCTAACTTGCCCAGATCGTTGATCAATGGTGTCGCCCATAACGGGACGCTGGATGTCGCCGCGATGACAGCAAATGCTTCTCTTGCTATTACACCTTGGCCATTGCAGGTCGCTGGCAAGAAAGTTTGGCTGACTTTCCACTGTGGGGGAGCAAATCCTAATCCCTATAATGTATGGACGGGATACGCACACCCATCTGCTTCAGGTATCGATCACTTTGTATTGTTAAGCTGGCTCAAAAGTTGCCCGAATGGAAATCAAATATGGGTTGATTTCAAGGTGGCATATGATCCGAATGCGGATGAAGCGGAAGCGGTTAGTTTTCCTAGGACGGTTTACACAGTCAACAATTTTGTTGAAAGTACTGACTTCAATGACCGCAATTGGAATAACTGGATAAGAAGCAACGTTGCGGGCTCAATTGTTGGTAGTGGTTCCAATTGGTTCTTTCGGGGTTCGGGCAGTGTATGGTCGTTCACTGGCTTACATAAAAGGTTTGATTACGGCTATCTTCTTGTTGGTCACCGATATAGGCTCACTTTTGACTTTAGCATTTCAACTAAATTTAGTTGCTACGTTCGCGTTAGGCCTGTCGGCACCGCAGGTGATCGGTCACCCTATTATCGTGGCACTGGCTTTTGGGAAACAGCGTCTTTCGATTTTACCCCGCCGGCGAATCCCAACAATGTACAACTGGAGATCGATATCAGCCACAGTGCTGACAGCAGCAACGTAACCTTAGATATCGACAATATAAAGATTGTCAAGCTTTAAATATTTGTTCTTCGGAGTAGGCGCTCATTATGCGGTAAAACTTGCATGTCATTTAAAATCAATGCAACCTTTACTGCGTGATTTGCACCTGCTCAATGGTTTAATTAATAATGCGTTTGGTAGTGCGAAGGCTCGGCCAATCACCCGAATAAACAAGCAACTGGCCGAAACTCACTCAAACAACTTCCAAATAAGAACTATGAACCGCCCCCGCCAACTCCCTCACCGTCTCAATAAACTCCGTCAACCGACTATGCAGCCCATCCTCCAGAATCTCATCAATCCCCGTATACCTCAGCCGCGCTTCAAACTCAGCGGCCAGGCGTTGCGCCGTACGCCCATAACTACCGGGCAAGTCCGCGAGGATATGACTCAACTCCTCGATACACGCATGCAGTGAACGCGGTACATCACTGCGCAACAGCAGTAACTCCGACACCGACCGAGCATTCAGCGCATTCGGGTACAGCTCGGTGTACGCCTCGAATGACGACAACGCGCGGAGCAGGGCGCTCCACTGGTAATAGCCGCGTGCCGAGAGGTCGCTGACTTCTTCGGACTCTTCGCCGAACATTTCGTAGCGCGCATCCAGCAGGCGCAGGGTGTTGTCCGCACGTTCGATGAAGGTGCCGAGTCGGATGAACCGATAGGCGTCGTTGCGCATGATGGTGCCGGAGGTCGCGCCGCGGAACAGGTGGGAACGCTGCTTGACCCAGTCACAGAAGTGGCTGATGCCGTGCCGCGCCAGGCCGCCGGCGGCGATGCTGCGCATTTCCAGCCAGGTGGCGTTGAGGTTTTCCCACATGTCGGCGGTGATGCGTCCGCGCACGGCGTGGGCGTTGCCCCGTGCGGCGCGCAGGCAGTTGTAGATACTGGCGGGGTTTTCTTCGTCGAGGGCGAAGAAGTGCAGCATGCGCTCGGCGTCCAGTTGCTTATGGCGCTCCAGATAACTCTCCAACGTGCCGCTGCTGAGCAGCGACATGGCCAGTTCGTCGAGGCCATCGCTGCGTCCGGCCTGGGGCATCAACGACAGCGAATAACTGACTTCCAGCATGCGCGCCAGGTTCTCGGCGCGCTCCAGATAGCGGGACATCCAGTACAGATCTGCGGCGGTTCTACTCAACATGATTCAGCCCTCCACCACCCAGGTGTCCTTGGTTCCGCCGCCTTGCGACGAGTTGACGATCAACGAGCCTTCACGCAGTGCTACCCGCGTGAGGCCACCGGGCACCAGGCGGGTTTCCTTACCCGAGAGCACGAACGGCCGCAGATCGATATGCCGGGGCGCAATGCCGTTTTCGACAAAGGTCGGGCAGGTGGACAGGCTCAGGGTCGGCTGGGCGATGTAGGCGTGAGGCCGCGCTTTGATGCGTTGACGGAAGTCCTCGATCTCGGCGGCAGTAGACGCGGGGCCGACCAGCATGCCGTATCCGCCGGAGCCCTGGGTTTCCTTGACCACCAGTTCCGGCAGGTGAGCCAGCACGTGGGACAACTCATCGGGTTTGCGGCACTGGAAGGTCGGTACGTTCTGCAGGATCGGTTCCTCGTCCAGGTAGAAACGGATCATTTCCGGCACGTAAGGGTAGATCGACTTATCGTCCGCCACGCCGGTGCCGATGGCGTTGGCCAGCACCACGTTGCCGGCGCAATAGGCGGCCACCAGGCCGGGCACGCCGAGCATCGAGTCCGGATTGAAGGCCTGTGGATCGAGGAAGGCGTCGTCAATGCGCCGGTAGATCACGTCCACGGCTTTCGGGCCGTCGGTGGTGCGCATGAACACCTTGAGGTCGTGCACGAACAGGTCGGCGCCTTCCACCAGTTCCACGCCCATTTCCCGGGCGAGGAAGGCATGTTCGAAGAATGCGCTGTTGAAGCGGCCGGGGGTCAGCACCACCACATTGGGGTTGTCCAGGCGGCTTGAGCTTTTGAGGGTTTTGAGCAACAGGTTGGGGTAGTGGTCCACCGGTGCGATTCGCTGCTTGGCGAACACCTCGGGGAACAGGCGCATCATCATCTTGCGGTCTTCGAGCATGTAGCTCACGCCGCTGGGGGTACGCAAGTTGTCTTCGAGCACGTAGTAAGTGCCGTCGCCGTCGCGCACCAGGTCGACGCCGGAAATATGCGAGTAAATATCGCGGTGCAGGTCCAGCCCAACCATGGCCTTCTGATAACCCTCGTTGCCCAGCACCTGGTCGGCGGGAATGATCCCGGCCTTGATGATGCGTTGGTCGTGGTAGATATCGGCGAGGAACATGTTCAGCGCATTGACCCGCTGGATACAGCCGCGTTCGATCACGCTCCACTCACTGGCGGGGATGCTGCGGGGGATGATGTCGAAGGGAATCAGGCGCTCGGTGTCCTGCTCGTCACCATAGAGGGTAAAGGTGATCCCGGCGCGGTGAAACAGCAGGTCGGCTTCGCGGCGACGCTGGGCCAGCAGTTCCGGCGGCGTGTTGGCCAGCCAGCGGGAGAAATCCTGATAGTGCGCACGGCATACGCCATTTGCGTCATTCATTTCGTCAAAGAAAGATAGAGCCATTCCAGTACCTTGTCAGTGCCCAGGGTTGCGTGGGGGTGGCACTGCCGCTTCAAAAAACGCATGTTTTTATGAGCCTGTGGCGCAGAGTGCCAGCAGGCCTGGTCCTTACTTTCTTATGGGGGCGGCTCTGGGTCGGGCGGTAACGATTGCTCCTGTATCCGGGCAGATGAATTGGTTAAGCAATGCGTGTGCCGGAATGCCCTTGAGGTGACTGGGTTTGCTGTGGCGAGGGGGCAAACCTGCTCGCCACAGCGCGCCCAAACGCCATAAAGCCTGCTGGCCGAGTCATCCCCTCCCAGCAGCGAGCCCTTCCTGACGGAGCCCATTCACCATAAAGAGGCAATGGGCGCCCTGGTGTGGTGCATGAACAAACTTGAACTTCATTCGCGCCCGGTTCTTCTAACGAAACTCGAATCCTTGTGGAGCACGCCCGTGCCCAGAATCATTTCACCCGACACACCCGAATCGAGCCTGGACGATCACAGCGAGCACACCGCCAAGATTTTCGGCTCGCCCAAGGACCGCCTGGACTTTTACCGTCGAGAAATTCAGTACGAAACCTCAATCCTGGCCAACCGTACCGACGCCTATCTCACCGCGCAGTCGTTTCTGGTGATTGCCTTTGTCTCCGGCATGGGCAACCTCAACCCCGAGTGGGGCAAGTTGTTTACCCTGGTGGTGCCGGTTTTCCTCGCTGCGCTCGGGATTCTCAGTTCCTTGAACGCCTGGCCGGGCATCCGCGCTGCGTATGACATCATCGATCACTGGCACTTCAAGCAGAGTGAGTTGCTGCGCAGCGAACCGATAATGGGCATGGCCTATGACGAATCACCGCTGTTTTCCGAGATGGAGTCTTCCCATAAGGGCTACCGCAAGTCGCTGCTGTTCTCCATGCGCGCTCCGTGGCTGTTCATGGTGTTCTGGTTGCTGCTGGGCATCTATGCGTTTTATATCCAGGTCGACAATCCGATCCGCTAGGCAATTGGACGGAACTTCAACGCGCAGCGCGGCGCCTTAACCTTACAGATACCAGTGAGAGGTGACCCATGAGCACATCCATCGATCCACAAGTCAGTAACCGTAACGATCCGGCGATTGACGGCGGCGAACCGGCCCCCGGCACCAGCGCTGACGCCCCCAAGGATCCCAAGGCCAAGAGCGATCCCAAGGCGAAGGACAACGACTACAGCCCTGATTTCAAGCCCGAGCGCGAGCCCAAGCCTGAAACGGATGCAGATATCGACACCCAAGGCGGTTAGAGGAGAAGGTCATGTCTAAAGAACTCGAC
This sequence comes from Pseudomonas sivasensis, assembly GCF_052938085.1. Taxonomy (NCBI): domain Bacteria; kingdom Pseudomonadati; phylum Pseudomonadota; class Gammaproteobacteria; order Pseudomonadales; family Pseudomonadaceae; genus Pseudomonas; species Pseudomonas sivasensis. The sequence continues at coordinate 3,179,536 of NZ_CP176442.1, read as the reverse complement.
GAAGAACTTAACGACCCAGGCAATGAAGATCCCGGGTCACTGATGGATGATGCCGAAGTCCCGCTTAATGATCTGGATGAAGCAGCCGATCTGGGCAACACCGAAGATCAGGACTGAGCCCGTTACTTAAGACGCTCCAGCAATAGCCGCTCCAGCGTTACCACCGGCAACGGCCGGCTGAACAGATACCCTTGAATCTGATCACAGCCGGCCTCCTTCAAAAACGCCAGTTGCGCCTGGGTTTCCACGCCCTCGGCCACTACGCGCAATTTCAGACTGTGCGCCAGTTCAATGATGGTGCGGGTGATCGCCGCATCCTGCGGGTTGGTAGTGACCTCGCGGATGAACGCGATGTCGATTTTCAGCGTATCGATAGGAAACCTGCGCAGGTACGCCAGGCTTGAATAGCCGGTGCCGAAGTCATCAATTGAGATCTTCACGCCCATGGCGCGCAAGCGTTGCAGGCTGGCGATGGTGTGCTGGGTGTTTTCCATCAGCGAGCCTTCGGTCAGTTCCACTTCCAGCCAGTGCGCCTCAACCCCGGTGCTCTCCAGGCTATGGGCGATATCGGCAATCAGGTCGCCCTCGATTAACTGATGGCCGGACACGTTGACCGACACTTCTACCGCGCCGATGTCACTGCGTTGCCACTCGGCAATCTGCTGGCACACCTGCTCGATCACCCAACGACCCACCGGTACGATCAGGCCCAGGCTTTCCAGGATCGGCACGAAGACCGCCGGGGACACCGCGCCATAATCGGGCCGGTCCCAGCGAAGCAAGGCTTCCAGTGCGCAGATATTGCCGTTGGCCAACTCGACCTTGGGCTGGTAGTGCAGGGCGAATTCGCCCCGCTCAATGGCCTCACGCAGGGCCTTCTCCATGTCTACGCGGACCAGATCATGCACATTGCCCTGGGTGGTATGCACGGTGTGCTGGTGCAACCGTTGCTCCAACTGCTCGCTGCGTTGTTTGAACTGGTCACCATGGGCCTTGAGCCGCAGCAGGTTGCGCACCCGCAGCCAGAGTTCCAAGTGCTCCACTGGCTTGCTGAGGAACTCTTCGGCGCCGGTTTCTAGACCGCTGACCCGAGCGCTGATGTCGCTCAAGGCCGAAAGCATGATGATCGGGATGTTCGCCGTGGCCGGGTTGCCCTTGAGCTGGGTGGCGACTTCATAGCCGTCCATGCCCGGCATCATGATGTCCAACAGGATCAGATCCGGTGGTTGCTGCGCCACCAACTGCAACGCTTCTTCACCGCTGCAGGCGCTCAGGGTCAGGTAGCCCTCGTGTTGCAGCAGGGTTTCCAATAGCTTGCGAACCTGGGGTTCGTCGTCAACGATCAACAGCGTTGCGGGTGAGCTGGCCATGGAGAGGACTCATTCAGGAGGTGTGAGGGTTGGGTTCAGCAGGGTGTCGATCTCCTGGTACAGCTCCTTGTAGCGCAGGGGTTTGCTCACGTAGGCGTCGCATCCGGCGAGGCGGGCTTTTTCCCGGTCTTCCTTCATCGCCATGGCGGTGAGGGCGATCACCGGGATGTGAGCCGTGTGAGGGTCTTGCTTGAGCAGGCGAGTGGCTGCCAGGCCATCCATGCCTGGCAATTGAATGTCCATCAAAATCAGAGCCGGCTGGTGTTCGCGGGCCATGGTCAGGCCGCTCTCGGCGTCGGCGGCCCACAGCACAATGTGGCCGGCGTTGACCAGCAGTAAGCGCGCAAGACGCATGTTGGCTTCGTTGTCTTCGACAATCAGGATGTTGGCCATGTGGCCTCCACAGTAGCGGCGGCGCGATGCAGCGGCAGCCACACCACAAAGCGTGCGCCCAGGCCTTCGCGGCTGGCCACGGCAACGCTGCCGCCCTGTAGATCGGTGAGCTGCTTGACCATCGCCAGGCCCAGGCCGGTGCCTTCGAATTTGCGTGCCAGGCTGCTGTCGATCTGGCTGAACGCCTTGAACAGCTTGCCCATGTCATCCGGGGCAATCCCGATACCGCTGTCGCTGACGCTCAACTCAAGAAAGCGGCGGTGCGCGCTGGGTTGCAGGGCAAAGCCATGCACCGGCCAATCGCCGGCGACCAGCCCCACCTCATCGCGGCTGACCTCACGCACCGCCAGGGTCACGTCGCTGCCGTGGGCGCTGAACTTCACCGCATTGGCCAGCAGGTTGTAGACGATTTGCTTGGTCTTGCGCAGGTCCAGGATCAGCGTGCCCAGGTCGTCCTGGCTATCGAGTTTGAGTTGGATACGCTGCAGGGCGGCTTTTTCGCGCACGATCAACAGGCTGTTGGCCAATAAACCCGCCAGCTCCACCGGCTCCAGTTCCAGGTCCATCATCCCGGCCTCGACCTTGGACAGGTCAAGGATGTCGTTGATCAGCGAGAGCAAGTGCTGCCCACTGGTGAAAATGTCACCGATGTACTCGCGCTGGACATCAGTCATGTCGCCCACAAGCCCGTCCTTCAGCGCCTCGGAAAAGCCGATCACCGCGTTCAGCGGCGTACGCAGTTCGTGGGACATGGTCGCGAGGAACTCGGACTTCATGTGGTTGGCGTGTTCCAGCTCCAGGTTCTTTTCTTCCAGGGCGCGCTCAAAGCCTTTGCGCTCGGCTTCTTCCTGTTTGCGCGCAGTGTTGTCGGTACCGATCAGCAGGTAGCCGATGATCGTGTCATTGCGATTGCGCAACGCCGTCACCGAGACCATCGCCGATAGCCGACTGCCGTCCTTGCGGATATAGGTCAGCTCGTAGATGTCCTCGATGCCGCGCGAGGCCTTGAACACCAGCGCTTCGAACCCTGGGGTGATCGGCGTATCCAGTTCCTCGCTGAGGGCCGCCGCGCGGGTGATCAGCTCGGCAGGGTCGGAAATGTCAGCGGGGGTGATGCGGTTGACCACATCGACAGCGGCATAACCGAGCATGCGTTCGGCGCCGACATTGAAGATCTGGATCACGCCTTTTTCATCGGTAGCGATGCTGGAGAAATAAGCGCTATTGAAGATGGCGTCTTGCAGCGCGCCGGTCTTGAGCAGGGTTTTCTGGCGTTTGAATTCGACGATTTTTTCAGCGCGTGACTGCGGTTCGCTGGGGTGGTCGGTTGAGCTTTTATCCATCGTGGTGGGGTTCCGTGAACGTAAGGCCCGCCATCGTCAGTGGGCGAGGGCGCAGAGCATGCTCACAGAAGATCGCGATGAAGCGACGAGGAGGAGATGAGGTCCTTGGACAATAGCAGACATTATGGCGATTTGATGTCTTGGTCTATCTCTTCGGATTGGAAGGCACTCATATGAGTGCCTTTGAGGCTTGTCGTTAATGAATCGTTTCACTCATGGATAAACGACCTGCGCCAGCGCTGGTTTACCTCAGCGCAGACCGAACATGAATTCTCTTTGTGGGCAATTGCTGCTTCTGGCCTTAACGGCCATGTTGAGATTGCGCAGTTCGTTGCAAATCTGCGCGATGTTTTTCGGCGTGACGTAAAGGTTGTTGGAAAACCACAGGTGCTTGGCAGTGGGTAAGTTCTTCAGGGCTCCGCCCGCCGTGAGTATCCGCAAAACGATGGTGGAGCAGTTTTTGCGGAACAAATCGTAATGGGCGTTGGTTTTGTTGCGTATTTTGAACCACTCGGCCCGCATGTTCGCCACGTCCAGCCCGGAAATTGTATAGACCAGATGGGGAGGGCTGCCTTCGGCGCTTATGTCCGACTCCAGGAACAGGTTGCGTCCTTGCGGCTGCTTGCCTAACCACTGCGCGTCACTTTCCGGCCACCAACTCACGTAGTTGGTATTGACATGCTCGATCGCCCCCCTGTCGACATGCCGTGCCTCTCTATTTGCATACGCGTAGTAATTGCGCTCTATATTTTTTCCGATATGTGGGTCGCCGATGTACAGGGCGGCGTGGCCGACGTTTGTCTCTTGCTTAGCAAATACGGGAAACCAGATATAAACGACGGCGCTGGAAAGGGGCATGGTCTTCGATTTTTTCCGCGTGAATGAGGGGCGCGCATTCTAGTCAGGTCATCTGTCTTTGCCCCTTACCCTACGGGCATAGGGTTGTAACCAAATCCATCCTGCTACCCGCAAAATTTCACCAAACAGCTTGGTGAAACGTTTCTTCAATGACAAAAATGCCTAAGCAAGCGCTTGCGTACGAAAATGTATCTGGATTAGAGTCGGGCTCGCTTAACCACAAAAATAATAAAACCAGGAGCTCAGCCATGAGCCTTGAACCCTTGCTTGAGATGCAGGGCATCAGTAAAACCTTCAGCGGTTTGCGCGTGCTCAAAAGTGTCGGCCTGAAGGTCTACCCCGGCGAAATCCACGCCTTGATGGGGGAGAACGGCGCCGGCAAATCGACGCTGATGAAAATCCTCTCCGGCGCCTACCAGGCCGACCCCGGCGGCGAAATTCGCATCAGCGGCCAAACCATCGCCACTTACAACCCCGCCACTGCCAAAGCCCTCGGCATCGCCGTGATCTATCAAGAGCTGAGCCTGTGCCCGAACCTGAGTGTGGCCGAGAACATCTACCTGGGCCGTGAACTGCGCCGAGGCTGGACCATCGACCGCAAAGGCATGCAGGCCGGCTGCGTCGAAGTGCTGCAACGCCTGGGAGCGGAGTTCACGCCGGCAACTCAGGTCAGCAGCCTGTCGATTGCCGAGCGCCAACTGGTGGAAATCGCCCGCGCTTTGCACGCCCACGCCAAAATCCTGGTGATGGACGAACCCACTACGCCACTCTCGTCCCGCGAGACCGACCGGCTGTTCGCGCTGATCAAGCAACTGCGCAGCCAAGGGTTGGCGATCATCTATATCAGCCACCGTATGGCCGAGATCTATGAATTGTCGGACCGCGTCTCGGTGTTGCGCGATGGCCAGTACATCGGCGAACTCACCCGCGATGCGCTGTCGGCCGAGGTGCTGGTGAAGATGATGGTGGGTCGTGACTTGTCCGGCTTCTATAAGAAAGAACACGCCGCCTACAACCCCGGCAACGTGGTGATGCGCGTGCGCGACATGGCCGATGGCAAACGCGTGCGCAACTGCAGTTTCGATTTACACGCCGGTGAAGTGCTGGGCATCGCCGGACTGGTGGGGGCAGGGCGCACCGAGCTGGCGCGGCTGATCTTCGCTGCCGACCCCCGTACCAGCGGCACCCTGGAAGTGGTGGGCAAGACCGTCACCCAACTGCGCACCCCGGCGGACGCGATTCGCGCCGGCGTGGTGTACCTCACCGAAGACCGCAAGGCCCAGGGCCTGTTCCTGGATATGAGCGTGGCCGACAACATCAACGTCTGCGCCTGTGTGCCGGATGCCCATGCCGGCGGCTTGCTGGATCGCGGTCATGCGGCGCAGCGCTCGAATGACGCTATCAAGTCCCTGTCGATTCGCGTCGCTTCGGGCAAGGTCAATGTCGGCGCGTTGTCCGGCGGCAACCAGCAAAAGGTGTTGCTGGCACGGCTGTTGGAGGTCAAGCCCCATGTGCTCATCCTCGACGAACCGACGCGGGGCGTAGACATCGGCTCCAAGTCCGAGATTTACCGCATCATCAATCAACTGGCCCAGGCCGGCGTGGGCATTGTGGTGATTTCCAGCGAACTGCCGGAAATCATCGGCACCTGCGACCGGGTGCTGATCATGCGCGAAGGCCAGTTGGTGGCCGAAGTCGGCGGGGCTTCCGGCCACGCTATTTCCCAGGAACGTATTATTGACCTCGCCACCGGTGGCGATCAGGTGGTTGCCCATGGCTGATTCGATGATTGCAACAACAGGCAAGGCAGAGCGCGTGCGCGAACTGATGCGCACGGTCGGCATGTTGCCGGTGCTGATCTTGCTGCTGGTGGGCTTCGCCCTGGCCAGCGAGAACTTCCTGACGGTGCAAAACCTGTCGATCATCACCCAGCAGGCCTCGGTCAACGTGGTGCTCGCGGCGGGCATGACCTTTGTGATCCTCACGGCGGGCATCGACCTGTCGGTGGGGGCGATTCTAGCGGCGTCCGCCGTGGTGGCATTGCAGGCGTCAATGTCGCCGCAGTTCGGTATGTTCGGGATTGCCGCCGGGATTGGCTTTGGCCTGTTACTGGGCCTGGTAAACGGCGGGCTGATCGCCTTTATGCGCCTGCCTCCGTTTATCGTCACCCTCGGTGCACTCACCGCGATGCGCGGCCTCGCACGGTTGCTGGCGGATGACAAAACCGTGTTCAACCCCGACCTGCCCTTTGCGTTTATCGGCAACGATTCGATCCTTGGCGTGCCGTGGCTGGTGGTGATCGCCGTAGCAGTGGTGGCGTTGTCGTGGTTCATCCTGCGCCGCACCGTGATGGGCGTGCAGATCTACTCGGTGGGCGGCAACCCAGAAGCCGCGCGGCTGTCCGGGATCAAGGTGTGGAAAGTGCTGCTGTTTGTCTACGCCATGTCCGGTGCGTTGGCCGGGCTTGGCGCGGTGATGAGCGCCTCGCGCCTGTTTGCCGCCAATGGCCTGCAACTCGGGCAATCCTATGAGCTGGATGCGATTGCGGCGGTGATCCTCGGCGGCACCAGTTTTACCGGCGGCGTGGGCACCATTGGAGGCACGCTGATCGGTGCGCTGATTATCGCGGTGCTCACCAATGGCCTGGTGCTGCTGGGCGTGTCGGATATCTGGCAGTACATCATCAAGGGCATCGTGATCATTGGCGCCGTGGCGCTGGATCGTTATCGCCAGTCCGGTGCGCGGACCTGATTTCACTCATACAACAATCACAAGAGAGACTCCCATGAAGCTTAAACACCTGTTTCCTGTCATTGCCTTGGCCGCCCTGATGTCGCAAGCCGTGGAGGCCCGGGAGCTCAAAGCCCTCGGCATCAGCATGGGCTCATTGGGTAACCCGTATTTCGTGACCCTGGCCGACGGCGCAACCGCCCGCGCCAAGGAGTTGAATCCCAACGTCAAGGTCACCTCGGTGTCGGCCGACTATGACCTGAGCAAGCAGTTTTCGCAGATCGATAACTTCATTTCGTCCAAGGTCGACCTCATCCTGATCAACGCCGTCGACCCGTCCGCCATGGCCTCGGCGATCAAGAAAGCCCGCGATGCCGGTATCGTCGTGGTCGCGGTGGATGTGGACGCCAAAGGCGTGAATGCCACCGTGCAGACCGACAACGTCGAAGCCGGCAAGCTCGCTTGCCAGTACCTGGTGGACAAGCTCTCGGGCAAAGGCAATGTGATTATCCAGAACGGCCCGCAAGTGACCGCTGTGACCGATCGCGTCAAAGGCTGCAAGGCTGCACTGGCCGGGGCGCCAGAGATCAAGGTGCTCTCCGACGACCAGGACGGCAAAGGCTCCCGCGAGGGCGGCTTGAACGTGATGCAGGGTTATCTGACACGCTTCGCCAAAATTGACGGCCTGTTCGCAATCAACGACCCGCAAGCCATCGGCAGCGACCTGGCGGCCAAACAGCTCAAGCGCAGCGGCATCATCATTACCTCAGTGGACGGCGCGCCGGATATCGAGAACGCCCTGAAGACCGACACCCAGATCCAGGCGTCCGCCAGCCAGGACCCATGGGCCATGGCCCAGACTGCCGTGAACGTGGGCAATAACATTCTCAATGACAAAGCCCCGGCCGAAGCGGTTACCCTGCTGACCCCCAAACTGATCACCCGCGACAACGTCGGTACGTACAGCGGTTGGTCCAGTAAACATTGATCTATTGAGAGGAACGGCGCCGTGGTCACCATGGATGACGTGGCAAGCAGGGCGGGGGTGTCGACGTCGACCGTGTCCCACGTGTTGAACGGCACCCGCAAAGTCAGCCCGGCCACGGTGCAGGCAGTGCAGCGGGCGATCCAGGCGTTGGGGTATATCCCTAATACCCTGGCGCGCTCGCTGGCCCGCTCCAGTACCAACACCCTTGGCGTGGCGATCTCGGCGTTGTCCAACCATTACTTCAGCGAAACCGTTCACGCGATTGAAACCGAGTGCGCCAAACACGGCTACATGATGCTGTTTGTCGATACCCATGATGACCCGGAGCAGGAATTGCGGGTGGTCACGGCGCTGCATCATCGACGGGTCGATGGGATTGTCCTGGCGCCGTCCAACGGCTCGATGGCCCTGGCGTATTTGCAGGCCAACGAGATTCCAGCAGTGTTGGTGGATCGCATGATGAGCGAGCACTTCGATCAAGTCGGGGTGGAGAATGCCCAACCGACCCAGGCCCTGATTGAACACCTGATTGCCCATGGGCATCGCCGTATCGGTTTCATCGCCGGACGTGCCGGCTTCAGCACCACGGATGAGCGAGTGGCGGGGTACAAAGCCGCTTTGCAAGCGGCGGGGTTGGTGTTTGATCCGCAACTGCTGGTCGACGGCGGCTCCAACACTGAGCCGGCACGCCAGGCCACCGTTCAATTGCTGGGCTTGGCTGCGCCGCCCACGGCGATCATGGCCGGCAATAACCTGATGACCCTCGGTGCCATGCAGGCACTGCGGGAGGCGCAGATCGAGGTGCCGGGGCAAATGGCCCTGGTGGGGTTCGATGATTTCGATTGGGCGGATTTGTTTGTGCCGCGTCTGAGCCTGATCGCGCAACCGGTCAAGGCCCTCGGCGCACGCGCGGTCGAGTTGCTGCTGCAGCGCATGGCTGCGCCCGGCGCGCCACCCCAGAGCGTACGACTGGCACCCACCCTGCAATTACGTAACTCCTGCGGCTGTGATTGATTGGAATAACGCACGTATGAACAGTCCTGTTTCCCTCGGAATCGACCTCGGCACTTCGGAACTCAAAGCCATCCTCATGGATACCGGCGGTGCTGTACTGGCCCATGCCGGCGTGCGCTTGAGCGTGTCACGGCGCCACAGCGGCTGGTCCGAGCAGGCCCCGGAAGATTGGTGGCAGGCGTGCCTGCAGGCCTTGGACCAATTGCGCCAGCATGAAGCGTTTGCCCGAGTGGCCTGTATCGGGCTGTCCGGGCAGATGCACGGTGCGGTTTTACTTGGCGATGACGACCGCGTGCTGTACCCGGCGATCCTGTGGGACGACTCCCGCGCCGTGGCCGAAGCCGAACAGTTGGGGCCGACCTTTGCCGAGGTCACGGGCAGTTTGCCCATGGCCGGGCTGACTGCACCCAAGTTGCTGTGGCTGCAACAGCACGAACCTGAGGTATTTAAGGCGATTGACTGTGTGCTGTCGCCCAAGGACTACCTGCGTTTGCGGCTCAGTGGCGAGCGGATCAGCGAGATGTCCGATGCGGCGGGTACGCTGTGGCTGGACGTGGCGCAACGTGAGTGGTTCGCCCCGATGCTGCATGCAACGGGCCTCACGCCTGCGCAGATGCCCCGGTTGGTGGAAGGCGGCGCCGCGAGTGCGTGCGTGACGCTCAGTGGCCTGGGCTTGCCGACAAACGTGGTGATCGCCGGTGGTGGCGGCGATAACCCGGTGGCCGCGGTGGGTATGGGGGCGATCAATGCCGGTGATGCGTTTATCACCCTTGGTACCAGCGCGGCCCTGGTCGCGATCACCGATCACGCTGCCGGTAACCCGGCCAGCGCTGTGCACAGTTTCTGCCATGCGCTGCCCAACCGCTGGTACACCATGGGCGCCATGCTCGCCGGCGCCAGTTGCCTGCGCTGGATCACTCGGCTCACTGGGACGGCGGATGAGCAAACGCTGTTGAATCAGGTGCAGGCGCACTTCCCGATCGGACAGCCGGTGCCGTTGGATACGCCGCTGTTTCTGCCTTACCTGGCCGGTGAGCGCACGCCCCATAACGATCCATTGTTGCGGGGTGGGTTTATGAACCTCGGTCACGACTGCAACCCCGCCATGCTCGGTTATGCAGTGATGGAGGGCGTGGGCTTTGGCTTGCTGGATGCGTTGCGCGCCGTGCAATCCGCTGGTGCCAGTGTCGGCGCCTGTGCGCTGGTGGGCGGTGGTGCGCGCAGCGAGTACTGGGCTCAACTGCTGGCCAACATCCTCCAGCGGGAAGTCCATACCCTGCACGGCAGCGAACTGAGTGCGTGTATTGGGGCGGCGAAGCTGGGGTTTCTGGCGATGGGGCAGGGCGCGGAGTTGTTGCAGGCGGGTATGCCGGTGAAGGCGCGTTATCAGCCTGATTTGGCTCAGCATGGGTTACTGGAAATGCGCTATGCCAAATTCAAGCAGTTATTGCCCGCCGCCAAGGCGTTGCGTGATTGAAGGGCTGCCTGTCGCGCATATTGAACTACAGTTAAATCTGGCGTCAGTTGCGAGTTTACTGTGCCACGGGCATTTCGCCGGCGCAGTCTCGGAGCGAGTGGAATCAGCTGCTGCAACTGGGTAATTGACTACTCAGGGAGAAGCACGATGCGCTCCGAAAAAAATCCTTCCACCCTTGCAACGTGGCAGAAAGGGGCGCTTCGCCTTGCATTACCTGCCTTGGTATTAATTGCCTTTGTGTGGGTGACTGTTGCGACCGGCACCGCCCGGGCTGACGATGCTCCCTCCCTGATCATCCTTGACAGTGGTGCCCCGAAAACCGTGCTGGGCCAGCCCGCCAGCCTGGGCCGTGGTAACGCAAAATTGTTGCTTGATACACAGCAGTGGCTGGACATTCCGTTGGACCGGAGCGTGACGGTCAGGGTCAAGAAACTTCGAGTTTCCCAGCAGTCCGGTGCCACGGTGTGGGTGGGTGAGGTGCAACCTTCCGCATCCGGGCGTCGTTACATCTCTCCCGGTACTGACCTGTCCCATGACCTGGCCATAGACCCCAAGAACCTGGCGATCCTGGTGGCCCATGATGAGCGTGTCACCGGCACCGTTATCGTGGACGGGGTCAGTTATGAAATTTTACCCATGGAGAATGGCCAGGTTGCCGTCTCGCGCAGGCAAGACGCCGACCTTCCTGACCCCCCACTTGTCGACACCCTGAACGCACGCGATGTGCAGGCAGTTGCGCGCAACGGCGACACGGTGCAGCAGCCGATACGTGTCCTGACGGTCTATAGCAACGATGTTCGCGATGCGTTGGTTGATCCCGTCGCACAAGGCATCAAGCACTTCGAGTATTTCAAGACGGTGGCCCAGCTCAGCGGGGTGACCGGGGTGTTTGAAAATGCAGGTGTGGCGCACATCGACTACAACCAGCCATCCAAACAATGCCTGGGCGATTTGCCCTGCATGAATCGGTTGCTGAGCCCGGTCGGGACGTTAAGCAGTGATATTCGCACCCAACTGAAGGCCCATGTGGTCATCGCCATGCTGGATACCGATGGCGGCCTCGCGTCCACCGCAGGGCCTACATCGCTGAGACAGAGCCATGCCTACGCGACCATGCACAGCGCCCAGACCTACGCCCATGAAGTCGGTCATTTATTGGGCGCACACCATGAAGATGCCGGGACGCCCTATCCGTATTCCCGTGGTTATTGCCAGCGTAGCGTCTTGCCTTACTGGCACACCCTCATGGGGTATTGCGGCGGTGCCACACCGTCCTCGGTACGTATTGGTGTCTATTCCAATCCGCAATTGACGTACCAGGGATTACCCACCGGGGTGGAGGGCGTGAATGACAATGTACGTTCCATCAACAACTGGCATTCGGTAATCGCCGGCTTTTTCCCACCTCCCGATCCAACAGGGGCGCCCATCGCCAGTGGCTTCGTGGAGTTGGGGCAAAAAGACCTGCCGTTTTCCGGTGAGCGCGCCACGCTCAATGCCAAGGCGTCACGCAATCCTGGCGTGGACGCGCTGCAATTCGAATGGTCGCAGCTTGAAGGTGCCCCGGCTGCTGTGATCGACAACAGCCAGTCGGACATGGCCGTCGCACATTTCCCTGAAGTCCAGATGCCCACCGACTATCGCTTTCGCCTCACCGTCAGGAATGCCACGGGGGCCGTGGACACCACCGTTGCCAGCGTGCGGGTGTATCCGCGCACCCTCGGGGACGCTTGCGAAAACGTGGCGCCATGGGACCCCGCGCAGGTGTATTCCGTGCCCGGCCAGCCGGTGAGTTACCAAGGCAATCTGTACCGTCTCATCGTGCCTGCGAGCGGTAGCTCTGCGCGACGTGCACCGGCCGTCTGGAGCGGATTGGTGGCCCCGATGAACTGGCGGCTGATCAAGACCTGTGACGACGCAAGGACTTTGCAGCAGCGTCTGGCGGCGGTGGACCACTGGGCAAGGGTCAACCGCGACGCGCCGGTGACTGTTGGCTTGCAGCAACAGCTGCACAATTTGCTGGCGCAACTACACATGGACTGGCCCGCGCCAGCGGCAGCGGGGCGCCTGCGCCCGATCGAGTTCGAGTCCAAAAACTGTGTGGTCAAGGACGCGGCCAACCCCCTCAGGTTGGTGGCGCAGGAGGCTTGTCATGAGCCCAATGCGGCGCGCTGGTTGCTCGATGGCAGTGGACGCCTGCACGCCATGGATACCCCGGAGCTGTGTGTGCGCAACAACGGCAATGATCAGCCAGTGACGTTGCAAGCCTGTGCCGACGACAGCACGCCCTGGGTCCGTCTCAAGGAAGGGTTCATTGACTACCAAGGGGCCGTGGGGCTGTCCCTTGCAAGCGACTTCACCGTAAACCCGGCGGTGGATTACGGTAATTTCCTGGCCAACGTGGGGGGGAGTCTGATCACCAAAACAAAAATCCCGACCAACTCCGTCACTTACACCCGCTTCGGCAACGTTGCCCAGGACGCCAGTTTGCTGCTGGCCCATGCGGGCGCGGACACCTTGAAAGTGGTCGGGCACGTGATGGACAGCGAAGGGCAGCCCGGTACCGCACCGCCCATGCCGCCGATGATTGTGATCAGCGGACCCACCGAGGCCAGCAGTGGTGACAGCGTGCAACTGGACGGCGCGGGTTCGAGTTCCATCAACCCAGGCGCCAACCCGCTGATTTACACGTGGGAAGCGCCGCCCGAACTCGGCGCATACACCGACGGAGCGCGGCTGCAATTCAACGCGCCGACGGTGACCACGCCGACGCCGTACACCTTGGCCCTTCGGGTCGATGACGGGCAGGTCCAGGCCCGTGAAGAGCATGTGGTCGTGGTGCGCAGCCAGGGACAAGGCGGGCCCGAAGGCGAGCTGAACGCTCCGGCGGAGGTGGTGGAAAAAACCACCGCGACCTTTACGGCCTTGGTCAAATCCCCCGGCAACTTGCCCTTGATGTATGACTGGCGGATCCCACCTGGGTTTACGGGCCAGGTGGGCAATACCGCGAGCGTGACCCTCACGGCACCGCCGGTCGCGGCTGACACGACGCTTGAGTTGGCCCTGGACGTACGCGACAGCAACGGCGCAACGCTGAATTTGCACAAAAACGTAATCGTCAAAAAAGATACCCAGTTGGTCGGGGGAACCATCGTCGGCGAAACGCAAGTTCCGAGCGATCAGGCCTTCACCCAGCACGTCGAAATCGGCAACCCGCACAATCGTGAACTGACCTACGTATGGACCGTAACATCGCCGCCCGAAGGCGCCTTGACGGTAATAGGCCCTAGCGATCAGCGGGAGATCACCCTCAAGGCGCCTAAGTTGATGGCTAACAAGAATGGTTACGTCAGGGTGTTGGTCCGAGATGGTGTGGGCTTCGCATCGCTGCCGAACAAAACCATCCAGATCAAGGCGTATGAATATCCTCCTTTGATCGGGCGCATGATCTTGCCTAACCATGTCAACGTGGGGGACATCTTTGAGCCCCGGGTGATCATTGATAACCCTGAAGACCGGGATCTGAGCTATCGCTGGTGGGTGAACACCGCCAGCTTCGAATTGTTGGATGCCGACCCCAAGCAGCCCACGGCCCGAGTGAAGGCGGTCAAGTCGAGTAATAACGGTGGGTTGGTGGTTCAGGCCACGGTCAGCGACGGCGGTCCTCGAACGGTGATTTACAACGAGCCTCGCGTGGTTGTTGGAGAGCCGTCCGGCGCCAATCCACCCCAAGGTCAACTGAACGGCCCTCTGGAAGTCGTAAGTGGCCAAAGCATTCGTTACCAGGCCGCGTTTACTTCGCCCGTTGGCAATCCCTTGAACTACGCGTGGGTCAAAGGCTCATTGATCGGCGCCACGCCCAACAGCGCCGATCAGACCTGGACCGCGCCGCAAGTGACCACCGATCAAGTGGTCACCGTGGCGGTGACGGTTTCTGACGCGGCCCGCAACAGTGTCAAAAAAGCCGTCGCGGTGTTGGTCAAGGCCAGCGGCTCTGAGCCAGATCCAGAGCCTGATCCGCTACCGCCAGTGGGTAAAATCATCAGCGCGGACGACGTAGAAACCGGTGCATCCATCCTGTTAACTACCGACGCAGCCTCGAACCCGCCGGGCGGCGAACTGACGTACGCGTGGTCCATTTCGCCGCCACTGGAGGGTACGCTGGTCGATGGCCCGTCGCTGACACTGCGTGCGGCCCAGGTCAGCGTGGTGACCCCGGCCACGGTGTCATTGACCGTCACAGACAGCAAGAACGCCAGCCTGAACCTGCGCAAGACGGTGAGCGTCGTACCGTCCGCCAGGCCCGTCGCCCAGATCAGTGGGCCCACCACGGTCGAGGCAGGCAAACCCCTGGCGTTGTCGGCGACCGGCTCAAGTGGGCTCTCGTTACGCTACGCATGGCAGGCAGAGGGCTTTACCCCGGCCGCTTCGGTGACAGTCAGCCCAACGTTCACCGCGCCCACCACTGCGGGCGCGCGAAGCATCGGGCTGACTGTCACCGACGCCGCCAACCGCACGGCCAGCGCCAGTCATTCGGTGATTATCAGCCCACCGGAGCAAGCCGGGGATTGCGCGCCGCCGTGGGTGGCGAGCAAAGCCTATTCGGTCAACAACGAGAAAGTCTCGTATGACCGCTACAACTATGAGGTGGCGCACTGGACGCAAAACCAACGGCCGGATTTGAACTGGGTCATCACAGGCAGCGCCAAACCCTGGCGACGGCTGGCGCCCTGCGCACCCTAGAGGGGCGGTAAACGCCGCTTTACCGGGGTTTTCTTGACGATGGCCGTGTTGGTTTCGGCATAGGCGTTGAGGCGGTCAAGCAGGCTGTCGAGATGGTCCATGGTGCGTACATGCAGACGGGCGATAAAGCAGTCTTCGCCCGTCACCTTGTCGCACTCGGTGAACTCGGGGATCGCCTGGATCTGGCGTTCCACTTCCTGCAACTGGCCGGGCAGAGGACGGATGCGCACGATGGCTTGCAGCAAATAGCCAAAATGCTTGGGGTCAATGTCCACGGTGTAGTGGGTCAGCACGCCGCGTTCTTCCAGGCGACGCAAGCGTTCGCCAACGCTGGGCGAGGACAGCCCGGTAATACCCGCCAGGGCCTTGAGCGACAAACGCGAGTCGTCCATCAAGGCGGCGATCAGTTGCTGGTCGATGGTGTCAATCATGGTGTTCGCCTAATAAGAAAAGGTGATTTCCGGTGTTTGCCTTTTTTAGTCGCTGGAGCCGATCACGCGCAGATTGCCATAATTGAGCCTCACTTGAGGAGTTCCAATCATGGATACATCGATCCGTCGCGGTTCTTGGGAAATGGTTGCCGCCATGCTCATCTCGGGCACCATTGGCTGGTTTGTGCTGGTGTCGGGCGTGTCGGTGATTGAGGTGGTGTTCTGGCGCTGTGTGATCGGTGGGCTCACGTTACTGCTGGTCTGCGCGGTGCTGGGTTATCTGCGCCTGGACCTGCTCAGTTGGGCCCGGCTCGGGCTGGCGATGCTCAGCGGCGTGGCCATCGTCGGTAATTGGTTACTGTTATTTGAATCCTATTCCCGCGCATCCATCGCCATCAGTACGGCGGTGTACAACGTTCAGCCGTTCCTGTTGGTCATGCTGGCGGCGCTGTTTCTCGGTGAAAAAATCACCTTACAGAAACTGGCCTGGCTGAGTGTGGCGTTTATGGGGATGCTGGCGATTGTCACTGCCCATGGCGAGCAGCAGAGCGGTGGCGGGGACTATTTGACGGGAATCGTCCTGGCGTTGGGCGCAGCGTTTTTGTATGCCGTAGCGGCATTGATCATCAAGCGCTTGAAGGACGTACCGCCGCATTTGATGGCGTTGATCCAAGTGATTACCGGTGCGCTACTACTGGCGCCGCTGGTGCCTTGGAATAGCCTGCCGCAGGCGAGTAATGCCTGGTCGGCATTGGTGGCCCTGGGCGTTGTGCATACCGGGTTGATGTATGTGTTGCTGTACGGGGCGATCCAGAAACTGCCGACGGCCATCACCGGCGCGCTGTCGTTTATCTACCCGATAGCGGCGATCGTCGTCGATTGGATTGCCTTTGGCCACCGCCTGGGTTGGCTGCAATGGCTGGGGGTGGCGGCTATTCTGCTGGCGGCTGCCGGGTTGCAGCGGGGCTGGTGGTGGCCCCGCTCCCGCAGGGTTAGTGCGTGCCCTGAAAGATGATCTTATCCGGGTTGAAATGCTCCACCACGCTGCCCGGCTGCGGCAAGCCAAGGATATGCCCCTTGATCTTGCCCACCACATGCATCTCGCACGGCTTGCAGTCGAACTTCAGCGTCAGCACTTCGTCGCCATGGATCAATTGCATCGGCGCGACCTTGGTTTTCACGCCCGTCACACCCTTGGCCTGTTTAGGGCAGAGGTTGAACGAGAAGCGCAGGCAGTGCTTGGTGATCATCACCGGTACTTCGCCGGTTTCTTCATGGGCTTCAAAGGCAGCGTCGATCATCTGGACGCCGTGACGATGATAGAAGTCGCGGGCCTTCTGGTTGTAGACGTTAGCCAGGAACGACAGGTGCGCTTCCGGGTAAACCGGCGGCGGCGTGGTCTCGGCCTTGCGTCCACCACGGGGGTGAGCCGCGACACGGGCCGCAGTCAGCGTTTCGATCACTTCGCGGCGCAATGCCTTGAGCTGCGAGTTGGGGACGAAGAACGCCTGTGGCGCGTCCAGCTCGATATTCGTCGCGTGATACTCGGTAGTCCCGAGTTGGCCAAGCAGGTCGCGCAGGGTATCCAGCGCCTGCTCCGGCTTGTTGGCCGCGCCGAACGGGCCGGGCAGGGTGACGCTGGCGCTGATGCCTTCTTCACTGGTAGCGGTAATTTCCAGCTGGTCTTCACGCAGGCGCGCGACCCACGACAGGCCGATACGGCGCTCCGCCGAGGTCTTGAGCAGCGCTTGTTGCCAGTTATGGTCCAGGTTGCGGTTCAGCGGATGGTGCGGGCGCAACTGGTGCAGACCGGCCGGCATTTCGTTCGGCTCGACGCGGTAGCGATAGCGCTTCTGGCCGTCTTCCTCGAACTCGCCCTTGGGTTCGGCGATGTTGGCGCGAAAACCCACCACTTCGCGTTTGACCAGCACGTTCAGCCCGTCACCGTTGGACAACGGCTCATGGGTGACCACTTGCAGATCGCGCTTGCCGGCTTTTTCCACCGTACCGACCGGCAGGCCGGTGAAGGTCGGCGTGTCGAAGGCGCCGATGTCGATCTTGCGGTCGCTGACGAAATAGTCGGTGCTGCCACGGTGGAAGGTTTTTTCCGGGTCAGGCAGGAAAAAGTGCACGGTGCGGCCGCTGGAAGCGCGGGCCAGGTCTGTGCGGTCTTCAAGCACGTCGTCGAGGCGCTGGCGGTAATAGGCGGTGATGTTCTTCACATAGCCCATGTCCTTGTAGCGGCCTTCGATCTTGAACGAACGCACACCGGCTTCGACGAGGGCGCGGATGTTGGCGCTCTGGTTGTTGTCTTTCATCGACAGCAGGTGCTTTTCAAAGGCCACAACGCGGCCCTGATCGTCTTTCAAGGTGTATGGCAGGCGGCAAGCCTGGGAGCAATCGCCACGGTTGGCGCTGCGGCCATTTTGCGCGTGGGAGATGTTGCACTGCCCGGAGAACGCCACGCACAGGGCGCCGTGGATAAAGAACTCGATGGCGGCATCAGTCTCGTCGGCGATGGCGCGGATTTCCTGCAGGTTCAGCTCACGGGCCAAGACCAGCTGCGAGAAACCGGCCTGGTCGAGAAACTTCGCGCGGGCCAGGGTGCGGATATCGGTTTGGGTGCTGGCGTGCAGCTCGATGGGCGGAATATCCAGCTCCATCACACCCAGGTCTTGCACGATCAACGCGTCAACACCGGCGTCGTAGAGCTGATGGATCAGCTTGCGCGCGGGTTCCAGTTCGTTGTCATGCAAGATCGTGTTGATCGTGGTGAAGACGCGCGCATGGTAACGGTGAGCGAACTCTACCAACTGAGCGATATCGCTCACGTCATTACACGCGTTATGACGGGCGCCGAAACTTGGGCCGCCGATGTAGATGGCGTCGGCGCCATGCAGGATCGCCTCCCGCGCGATGGCGACATCGCGGGCAGGGCTGAGCAATTCCAGGTGATGCTTGGGCATGGACATAGTTTTTTTAGTCAGGCTTGTCACGGTTGAGGCGCGCATTGTAGCTGTGAAATGCCTGACCGGCATCAACTCAGGCCTGGGCGGCCATCGCGGTCACTTCCACGCGCATGCCTTCTACCGCCAATGCAGCAACGCCAACCGCCGCACGCACGGGCCAGGGCTTGGCAAAGAAGCGTTTGTAGACTTCATTAAAGGCCGCACGATCGGCCATATCCGTCAGATAAATGGTCAGGTGCATTACCCGATCCATGGAGCTGCCGGCCTTTTCCAGCGCGACTTTCAGCGCTTGCAGGGTGCATTCGCATTGCAGGGAGATATCGCCCAGCTCCAGGCTGCCGTCGGCGCGGGTCGGGATCTGGGTGGAGACCAGGATACCGTTGAAGCCAATTACGTCGGATGAGATGGAGTCAGCATCAGGATCGGGGGTGTAGGACAGGTCGTGGTTGGCCATGGGCGCCTCTCGTTGGCAGGTTGAAAAGGCGCCCATGGTCCCCGAAAACAGCCGCGCGGGCAAACCGCAATGCGCGGCTTTTTGACGCCAGAAAATAAACATTAAAAACCGCGTAAAGTCGCGTATTCAGCCGCCGATAGCCAGTTACAGACAGCTTCTTCGCACGGTTGAGGGTACGTCATGTTCAATAAAGCAGTTAAAACAGAACTGGCGGCCAGGACGGCCGAAGTCACCGAATACAAAGGACTGTTTACTGCACTCGAACGCTCCATGGCCGTGGTCGAATTTGACCTCAATGGCAAGGTGTTGAGTGCTAACGACAACTTCCTGAGGACGCTGGGTTACAGCCGTGAGCAACTGCTCGGCAAATCCCATCGTGATTTCTGCTTGCCAGCGCTGACCAGCAGCTCGGCCTATGGCCAGTTCTGGGCTGACCTCAAGGCCGGAAAGTTCGTGTCAGGTACGTTTAAGCGGGTGGACTCCCAAGGCAGGACTATCTGGCTTGAGGCCAGCTACAACCCGGTGCTGGATGAGCGTGGCCAGGTGTTGAAAGTGGTCAAGTACGCGTTGGACGTCACTGCCAAGGTTGAACAGGAAGCCGCTACGCGCAGCAAACTGACGGCGTTGGACCGGGCGATGGCCGTTATCGAATTCGATTTGAACGGGCAGGTACTGGACGCCAACGACAACTTCCAGAACGTCATGGGGTATTCGTTGGCCGAGCTTAAAGGCAAACACCACCGCCTGTTTTGCGAACCGGCCCTGATTAACAGCCATGAGTACGCGGACTTTTGGCGGCGCTTGAACAATGGCGAATTCTTCACCGGGCAATTCAAACGCCTTGGCAAACATGGCCGGGTCGTGTGGCTCGAAGCGAGTTACAACCCGGTCTACGACGGCGACGGCAAGCTGATCAAGATCGTCAAGTTCGCCAGCGACATCACCGAACGTGTAGAGAAGTTCGAAGAAGACTCCCGTGGCGCCTCCCGTGCTTACCACATCTCGTCCGAGACCGAGCGGTTTGCCGAGCACGGCACCCAAGTTATCCAGGAAACCGCCACGGAGATGCGCCGGATTGCCGAAAACATCGGCTCATCCGCACGCCTGGTCGGGCAGTTGGGCGATCGTTCCGAGCAAATTACCGCCATCGTCAACACCATTCGCGGCATCGCCGACCAGACCAACCTGCTGGCGCTCAACGCCGCCATCGAGGCCGCAAGGGCTGGCGACCAAGGCCGTGGCTTTGCGGTGGTGGCCGATGAGGTCAGGCAACTGGCCGGGCGTACCAGTCGCTCCACAGCGGAAATCGCCGAGATGATCGGCATGATCCTCTCGGAAACCCGCGACGCGGTGACCAGCATGAGCGCCACCCAGGAAGGCGCACAACGCGGCGTCCAGTTGGCGGACCAGGCGGGTTCGGTGATCTTGCAGATTCGCACCAGCACCAGCGATGCGGTGCAGGCGGTGAGTATGTTTGCGTCGAAGCTGGATGAGTCGGAGGTGATTCCCAAGACTGCCATAGGCTGGGTTGGCTAATCGCTGGCTCGCTGTTGATGTTGGTCTCAGGCTTGCTTTTGGGGCTCTTTTCCAAAAGTGAGCCGCCGTTACCTAGATAGTGGATAGGTACACCGAACGGCCGCTGTCGCGGGCAAGCCAGCGCTCACGTTTTACGGCGGATTTTTTTGTGGGGGCGTCCTTGAGCGCTGGGCTTAGCTGAACTCAATGCGCCAAACCCTGCAGCGCGATCCCCATCGGAAACGGTGCCTGGTGGGTTGCTGCCTTCATTTGGTTGCGATAACCCAGCGGGCTGGTGCCCAGTTGTTTTTGGAAAGCGCGCCGCATGCGCTCTTCACGGCCGAAACCAACCGTTTGCGCGATCCGCTTGATGGGTTCACTCGTGGTGGCCAACACCCGGCAGGCGGCTTCCAAGCGCAAACTCTCCACCGCCTGTGCGGGCGTATCGCCCGTGGCGGCGACATAGGCTCGCGCAAAGTGACGCGGGCTCATGCCGAATTGCTCGGCCAAGCGCTCCACGCGTAGATCACCGTTCAAGTTGCCCGCAATCCACGCATGCAAGCGCGCCAGGCGTACATCGGGATCAGTGCGCAGAGCGGTGGACTGGGCTTTGAGCGAAGCGCTCAACTGCGGTTGCTCGGCCGAGCGCCACAGGAACACGGTGAAATAGCGCGCCAATGACAGCGCCGCGTCGGCCCCCAGATCCTGCTCGACCAGTCCCAACGCCAAGTCGATGCCTGCGGTGGCGCCGCCGCACGTCCACAGGTTGCGGTCATGCAGGTACAACGCGTCGGTCTGGCAGATGACCTTAGGGTAACGCGCCTGCAATGCTTCGGCGAACTTCCAGTGGGTCACTACGTTGCGCCCATCGAGCAAACCGGCGGCGGCCAATGCGAAGGCGCCGGTGCCGATTGAACAGAGGCGACGGATCGCCGGGGCGCGGCCGCGCAGCCAGGCGCAGGCATGCTCGTTGGCTTCCAGGGCGTCCATGCCGGGGCCGCCCGCGACGATCAGCGTATCAATGTCGGGCGCTTGTTGATCAATTCGTTCCAGTGACTGGGTGCTGGCGCTGATCCCCGACACCGAGCTGACCTGGCCTCCAAACGGTGAGGCAAGCAGCAACCGATACGGCGCCTGTGTGGCAAACGCGCCGCCCAGCAGGCGTGGAATCGCGGCAAACACCTCCAGCGGTCCAGCGGCGTTGAGCAGCAGCAAGTCATCGAACGCTAGCACCACCACCGTGCGCTCAGCGATGTCCGACGTGGCAGTAAAGGAGGGGTGTTTGGCATGGAGCGGCACGGCGAGCCTCGACATACTGGATTCAACGCAAAGATGAGGGAAAGACAATGACGTTAAAACCGGGTGCTGCCAAGTACGCTGTACGACAACGCTTGGCCGGGCTGGTGTGCTGGGCTGCGGTGTTGATCGTGCAACCGGTGTCGGCTGCGCTGCATGTGGGTGACCAAAGCGGTTTGACCCAAGCCATGCTGCACGCGGCGGGGGAGGATGCGGGGCTGTCGGGAACGCTGGTGTGGCATCCATTCACCGCAGGTACCACGCTGCTGGAAGCCCTGAGCGCCGGAGCCATCGACCTGGGTGTGGTCGGCAACGCGCCGCCGGTTTTTGCCCAGGCTGGCGGTTTTGATATCCGCATCATTGGCGTGGCGAGCGGGGCGCAGAACAATAACGCGCTGGTGTTACCTGAGGGGACCACTGTCCAGCGAGTCGCCGATCTCAAGGGCAAACGGGTCGCCGTCGCCAAAGGCACCAGCGGGCATTACCTGTTCCTGGCAGCGCTGCATCAGGCCGGGCTCACAACGCGGGACCTGAACATGATCTATGCCAGCCCCGTCGATGCACAAAACGCCTTTGCCAGTGGCCGGCTCGATGCCTGGGCAGTGTGGTATCCCTTTGTTGGCCAAGCCACTTCGCGAGGCGCGCGGGTACTGCTGGACGGCAGCGAATGGCCGGAAACCGGGCAGAATTTTACGGTGGCGAGCCTCAAGGCTCTGGCCGACCCTGAGCGTACGGCGCAGGCCGGTGACTTGCTGACCAGGCTCGCCCGCGCCCAAGCCTGGGCCACGGCGCATCCGGATGCCTGGGCCGAGGTGTTTGCCCAGACCACGCGGCTGCCAATCGCTCTGGTGCGCGACATGCTCGCCCATCAAACCTTGCAGTACGTGCCGATTGATCCTGCCGTCATTGCCTTGCAACAGCGTCTGGCGGACCTGTTCGCCGCCGAGCGGGTGATTCCCCGTGCGCTGGACGTCGGGCAAATCTTCGACCCGCGCTTTAACAGCCTTTTACCGACCCCCCACTGATTCGCTTATTTCTGACCTTGTCGACGTAGCCTCGGCAGGGATTCCTGCACCCGGAGAAACCTCATGCACAGCACCACGCTTAAACGCCAGAAGACCGGCCTTATCACCGTCGACCACGCCCGCAGCGCGGGTGGCTACACCTTGTTCGCACCGCAAACCGCCGGGGGCAATGTGTTCCTGATCGACATCGACGGCGAGGTCGTGCACCGCTGGAAGCTGCCTCAGCGCCCCGGCCGCGACGCTGTGATCCTGGGCAACGGCAACCTGGGCTACAACGGCAATCACCCGGATTCCCCGGAGCTCTTTCCCGGTTGGTCGGTGTGGCACGGCGGTGCCTTCAGCGAGGTCACCCCCCAAGGCGAGGTGGTGTGGGAATACACCGATTTGCTGCACCATCACGACGCTCAATGGCTGGACAACGGCCACCTGCTGTACACCACGGTGGAACCCTTGAGTGCGGAGTTGGCCAGCCGAGTGGTCGGCGGCATTCCCGGCAGCGAGGCGGCGGGTGGCGTGATTTATGCGGACGTGGTCAAGGAGGTTGACCGCCAAGGGCAGGTGGTCTGGGAGTGGCGCAGTTGGGAGCATTTGCGGCCCGAGGATTACCCGCTGCACGACACATTCGAGCGTTACCACTGGCCGATGACCAACGCGGTCTCGCCGGGCAGTGACGGTAAGGTCATTCTCAGTTTGCGCAGTGTCTCTTCGGTGATTGCTATCCAGCGTGGCAGTGGCGAAGTGTTGTGGCGCCTGGGGCACGATCTGGTCGCGCAACAGCATTGCCCGACTGAGCTGGAAAACGGCAATGTGCTGGTGTTCGACAACGGCATTTCACGCCCACATGTGAGCATGCCGCACTCGCGCATCCTGGAGATCGACCCGCACACGCAGCGTATCGAATGGCAGTACGCGGACACGCCGGGTTATGCCTTCTTCACGCCATTCATGGGCGGCGCCCAGCGTCTGCACAATGGCAACACGCTGGTGACCGAAGCCAACTTTGGCCGTCTGTTCGAAGTCACGCCAGCCGGCGAAGTGGTGTGGGAGTACATCAATCCGCACTTCGCCGCCTATCCCGATGCAGCCTCCCGGCGTTACCTGCCGGGAGAAAACAACGCGATCTTCCGTGCGCACCGTTACCAGCGCGAGGACATTGCCTGGCTGTGAGGGGGGAGGATTACTCTTTGACGTCCATGAACTCTTCAGCCCACGCCACGTAGTTTTCCGGGAGCGTGTAAGTGTGCGTCAGTTCGGTCGCGCTGAGATTAGAGGTGCTATGGGTTAATTGGCGCTGGGCACGCAAGCTGTCGTAAGTGGCTTTGATCGCCGCGAAATAGGCGCCATGCCCGGCAACCACCACGCGCACGCCCAGGCTCGCGAGGCGCTGGGCGTCGTTGAGCTTGGGATTGCCGTAGGTCACCAGCATCAGTGGAACGGTGAGGTTTTCTGCGATTTTTTCCAGATGCTCGAAGTCACTCACGCCCACCATGCAGATCCCATCCGCACCGGCTTTTTGATAGGCCAGGGTGCGCTCGATCACCGCTTCGGTGGGCAACACACCCGCATTGGTCCGAGCGATGATTGAGAGTTCAGGATCGACACGGGCTTCCAGGGCGGCGCGGACTTTGCCAATGCCTTCCTCGATGGAAATCAGGTCGGTGGATTTGCGCCCGAATTGCGCCGGCAGCAGGGTGTCTTCAATCGTTAATGCGGCCACGCCGGCGCGCTCAAGCTCTTCGACGGTGCGCATCACGTTGAGGGCATTGCCGTAGCCGTGGTCGGCGTCGGCGATAAACGGCAGTTGAGCGACACGCCCAATGCGCGTGGCCTGCTCAACGAACTCACTCAGCGTGATCAACGCAAAATCGGGCGCCGCCAATACCTGCAACGACGCGACTGACCCTCCCAGGATACCCACCTCAAACCCCAGGTCCGCCGCGATACGGGCGGACATGGGGTCAAATACGGAAGCAGTTTCAACGCAGCTCGGCTTGGCAAGCAATTCGCGGAAGTCACGGCGCAGCGTCGAGTGAGATTTTTTGGGCATGTTCTTTCCTGGCTCTGATCGTCATGTGACGACATATGTCTATTCGTGGTCGCGCGAGATTACCATGCAGGCAGGCCGGGGATTATGACGTTTGAGCATGGGGTATGCGCCAAACAGATGTCGCACGCCGGCGTTAAAATGTGTAGGTGGCATTATTATAGAATTACGTTATGCGTTATCAGTATTTTACAGGTGGCTGGATGGGCCTCATCGTATGAGGCAGATTATTCCTGTGAACACTACCGAGACCGCACGCGCGGATCGACTTGATCTGCCTGACAAGGCATCTGGAGACGAACGTGCGTTACCTTTCAAAACTGGCGGCCGCGTTAGCCGCCGCACTGCTGAGCCTGACCGCGAACGCGCAAACGCTGGTGGTCGGCGACCAAAGCTACAACGCCCAAGCCGTCATGGAAGCGGCGGGGGTGCTGGACGATCTTCCCTATACCCTTGAATGGAAGCAATTCACCGCCGGCTCGCCAGTTGCCGAAGCGCTCAACGTCGGCAGCCTCGACATCGGCCTGCTGGGGGATGCGCCTGTGCTGTTCCTGGGCGCATTGGGCGCGCCAATCAAGGTGATTGCCGTCAGTCGGCAAAATCTCGACGGCGTGGCGATTCTGGTTGCGAAGGATTCGCCGATCAAGAGTCTCGCGGACCTTGCAGGCAAGCGCGCGGCCATCTGGAAAGGCTCCTGGAGCCAGCAATTATTGCTGACAGCGCTGGACAAAGCCGGCGTGCAGCGCGACGCGCTGGAGTTGCGTTACCTGAGCGCGTTGGATGCCTCCCATGCGCTGGAAGGCGGCTCGGTTGACGTCATCGCGACCTGGGAACCCTATGTGACACAGCAGGAACGACAAGGCGCGCGGGTGCTGGCCACGGCGCAAGGGCTGATTCCAGCCCAGAGTTTCATTGCCGCCAACGCCAGTGCTGTGGACGCCAAACGGGCGCCCATCAGTGATTTTCTCCAGCGCCTGAAGAAAGCACGCGACTGGGCTCGCCAAGCGCCGGCCAACACAGACGCCTATGCCGACGCGTGGGCCAAACGCACCCGCGCGGATGCTGAAATCGCCCGTGCCTGGTTTGCCCGCGCGCGCACCACCGTCGAGCCCGTAACGGCCCAATCTCCCGTCGAAGCGCAAAAGACCGTGGACTTTTTTGCCGGTCAGGGACTGGTCAAGTCTTTCCCTGCTGCCAGCTTGTTTGATGACTCGTTCGCGGCGTCTTTGCAGCCCGCCGTCGCTACTAAACAGCCGTGAACGCCTCAAGGAATCCTCTGCAAATGACCAAACGACAGCTCAAACTGGGTGCCTTGACCATGGGCAGCGGCGGTCCAGGCCGACACAACCTGTGGCTCGACCCTCAATTGCCGGTCGATGCGAGCGTCAACGTCGACTGGTATATCGACATTGCGCGCCAAGCCGAGGCGGCGCTGTTTGACTTGATATTCATCGTCGACAGCCAGTTCATTACGCCGGGCTCACCGTCCCATTACCTGAATCGACTGGAACCGCTGACGCTGTTATCGGCGCTCGCCGTGAGCACTCGACACATTGGCCTGGTGGGCACGCTGACTACCTCTTATAACTCGCCGTATAACGTCGCGCGGCGCCTGGCGTCACTGGACCTGATCAGCAAAGGCCGTGCGGGTTGGAATGTGGTCACCAGCGGCGACGCCGGCACGGCGGGCAATTACAGCCGCGACGAACATTACGACTACGACACACGCTACGGCCGCGCGGCGGAACACGTCCAGGTGGTGCAGGGGTTGTGGAACTCCTACGAGGACGATGCATTCGTGCGCGACCGGGCGACCGGCCAGTTTCTCGATCCGAGCAAACTGCATAGCCTGAATCACCAGGGCGAACACTTTTCGGTGGTCGGCCCGTTGAATATCCAACGTTCAGCGCAAGGCCAACCGGTGATCTTCCAGGCCGGTGATTCGCAGCAGGGACGCGACCTGGGGGCTGCGACGGCGGATGTGATCTTCACCCATGCCGCCAGTATCGAGCAGGGCCAGGCTTTTTATCAGGATATAAAGGGCAGGGCGGCGCAACAGGGGCGCGACCCGGAGCAATTGCTGGTCATGCCGGGCGCTGAAATTTATGTTGGCGACACTGACGAGCACGCTCGGGAAATCGAGCAGCACTATCATCAGATCGATCACAGCTTTGAGCTCGCCCTGAAGGAGTTCGGGCGCAATTTCGGCTGGCATGATTTCAGCCAGTACGACCTCGATGCACCGTTTCCCCAGCAAAGCCTGGAGGCTGCGCGCAGCAGCTTCTTTACCGCTGCCAAACGCATTGCAGACCAAGCGCGCGAGAAAGGCTTCACGCTGCGCCAGGCCGTAGAGTTCGGCCGACAACTGCGTCCCGGTGCATTCGTGGGTACGGCTGAAACCGTCGCGCAGAAAATGGCCGAATGGTTCGAGGCGCGGGCCGTGGATGGGTTCAATATCTACATCGGGCACCCCGAGCAATTCCATCGTTTCACCCAGGAAGTCATACCGTTGTTGCAGGCGCGTGGTGTCTACCGCACCGCGTATGAAGGGACAACCTTGCGTGAAAGCCTGGGATTGGAGATCCCCCGGTTTGAGCATCGTGGGTCGACGTTTACGGTGGACCCAGCAACCGGGTTAGAGTGGTCATCCGTTACCCGTTGATATGTGAAAAATGAAGCGTGCGTTGTTTGTTTCTCTGGATGGTCCCAAGGGCGTCGGCAAGACCACACTGTTGGAGGCCGTGACGAAAGCCCTGAGGGTCGACCACCACACAGTGATCCGACTGAGCGAGAAAAAAAGCGATCCCTACAGGGCTGAAACCATGGCCCTGGTTAATCAATTCGTCAGAAACCCCAGCAGGGAGTTGGAGCTGACGGTGTGCGAGCGCTTTGCTGATAGCCGCCGGTGGATTTCCCAACAGGTGCTGCCGGAACAGCCGCCGGGCAGCATCATCCTGATGGATCGCTGGTACCCGTCAGAAGCGGCGTTTCGCCGGCTGGTGCCGTTTGCAGAGATTCTCCAGCTGAACCGTGACCGCAACGTGCAAGTGCCAGACCTGCACGTTGGGGTTGTCACCGCGCCTGAGATTTCATGGGCGCGAGCGGCTGCACGAACGCGCGGGTTGAGCAGTACGGTCATGCATGCGTTGGAAGAACATGTTGCTAGCACCGAGGCGTTTGAGCAGGCGGCTGCCGATCATGACTGGGTGCTCTGCCGCAATGAAGGAACGATCGAAGAGGCAACCATGCAGGTGGTTGCTCATATCCAGAGAGTCCTTCGTGATGCCTCGCCTCTACCCAATCAGGGTTAAGGCATTCGCTATCGGCTATCAGCCAGACAGTGACGATTTCCCCCAGACATACAGCAATAGCCTTTAAAAAATGCGCTGTCCGGCTACTTCGAATGCCATGGATTTTTAGAACCTCAAGATCTCGAATGTTGCGCGCAATCCTCCGCATTCACGGTTTTCTAAACGCACGCTCCCTCCCAAACGACTTGCGATGGACCGGACGATGGTCAGCCCCAGCCCAGCGCCTTGATCATTTCCACGACTGTAGAACCGCTCAAAAAGTCGATCACATTCTGCTTCATCGATGCCTGGCCCCTCGTCCTCAACACATAATTCGTAGTGATCCTGGTTTTTCATCAACCGCACGGTAATCACTCCCTGGGGAGGGGAAAAGTTGGCGGCATTGGTGACCAAGTTGTTCAAGGCAATATGTATGACGGCTGCATCGACCTTAACAAGGCAGACCTCTTCCATGGGTTCGAACACGAGTTCAAGCCCCTTGCTCAGCAGCCAGGGTGTCATTTGCACCAGACCGCCCCGAATCGTCGCCACTAGATCGATGCTCTGCGCCTCATGGGTTTGGGGTTGCGGCTCGATACGGGCCATGGTCAGGAGTTGATTGACCAGGCGCGTGGTGCGGTCCACACCTACGATCAGGTAATTGAGGGATTCGCGCCGATCTTCCTCACTGACGGCCTCCACGAGGTTTTCTGCGTGGACCTTGAGCACGGCGAGCGGTGTGCGCATTTCATGGGCGGCATCCGCGATAAAGCGTCGCTCACGGCCCATCACCTCCTGGATCTGTGCCAGCACACGATTCAGGGCGGCCTGCATGGGCTCCAGCTCAGTAGGCAGCGGATTCAACTGCAAGGGTTCGAGAGAACCTGAATGCCTCGCTCGCAAGGTTTCAGCCATATTGCTCAACGGTTTGAGCCCCCAGCCAATGGCCAACCAGATCACCGCGGCAAGCAGCAGGCTACCTATCAGGTTAGGTAAAACCGTATGACGGACGATGCGATCCACCAGGTCGGCACGCACATCGTCCCGCTCTCCCACCCAAATTTTCAGATTGTATTGGGCATCATCCAACACAAATGCGCGCCAGGTTCGGTTGTTGATATCCGTGATGTCACTGAAACCCGGTTTGACCGGAGGCGAACTAAAGGACGGCGCACTGGAGGTGTGCACCAGCAACGTGCCATCCGCGTTCCACACCTGAAAAGCGATTTTGCTTTCATACGGGTGGCCATCCACTCTGGGCGCGGCGAGCCCCAATGCCTGGTTGAACGCCTCATACAGCTTTGCGTGCTCGTTGCTCGCCATTGGCATGCGCATCACGCCCTGCAGCAGACGTGCGTTCTGCGCCAGCTGAGCGTCGTATACCTCGTCGATTTCATGATTGCTGTCGTGGAGATTGACAACGGTCATGAGCAACAGCCCGAGGAACAACAGACCCAGAATCAACCTGAGCGTACGTCGCCGAATAGACGTCATGGGCGCTCTTCCACCAGGTAACCGACCCCACGGATCGTGCGGATCAGTTGGCTCGAAAACTTCTTGCGCAAGTGATGGATATGCACCTCCAGCGTGTTGCTTTCTGCCTCTTCGTTCCAGCCGTAGAGTAACTGCATCAGTTGGTCGCGCGTCATCATCCGACCCGGCGGGGAAAGCAACTCATGGAGTAACTGATACTCCTTGGGTGTCAGGGCGACCGCTTCGCCCTGATAGCTGACTTGTTGAGTTCCCGGGTTCAGGCTGATGCCTGCGTGCTCAATCAACACCTGGGCGCGGCCCGCACTGCGTCGCAGCAACGCCCTGAGGCGTGCCTTGAGTTCTGCCAGGTCGAACGGTTTGATCAAATAGTCGTCGGCACCGGCGTCGAGCCCTGCGATGCGGTCCTCTGTGGCGTCCCGAGCGGTCAGGATCAACACCGGCAGATTGGAGCCACTGTCACGCAAGCGACGCAGCACTTCGAGTCCATCCATGCGCGGCAAGCCAAGGTCGAGTACGGCCAGATCAAACGTTTCACTGAGCAGAGCATGCAAGGCGCTACTGCCATCCTGTAACCAGTCGACGGTATAGCTTTCTCGTACCAGCGCCTGGTGAATACCCTCGCCCAGAGCGACGTCATCCTCGATCAATAATATGCGCACACGGACTCCTGTCAGCCGAGTTTCTTGGTTATATCCTGCAGCAACGCTTCGATTTCCTTGCGCCGTCCAGCGTCAGCGGTTTCGCGGCCTGGCCTTGGGGCGGCCAGCAGTGCTTTTTGCAGTGCTGCGTGGGCGTCGGTATAGCGCTTTTGACGGTAGAGGTGATCACCCCAGAAGTACAGACTATCGATGCCGTTCGGGTTCAGTTGCAAGGCTTGCTTGAGTAACACCTCTGCTTTGTCCGAGTCGCCGAACCCAATGGGCCAGCCCGGCACGCGATCGTACAACGCAGCAAGGCTGGTATAAGCCGAGCCTTGCAAGGCTTTGGGGTCCAGGGCGATGGCTTTTTCAAGATCGGCCTTTGCCAGCTTGACCTTGCTCAGGGCACCGAGCCCACCCTGGGCGCCGGCCCAACTGCTGGTGACAATGCCGGACCATATCCATGCCTCGGCGACTGACTGGCGTTCCTGAGTAAAGGCGTCGGCCTGCGTGGCGAGCTGTTCAAACGCAGCAGTACGCTGGTCTGCGGGCAGTTCGTATTGGATATGTGCCCAACTTTGCTGAATATTAGCGAGGCGCTGCTGGTCAGCAGCGTCAAGGGCCCAGACGTTATGGCTCATAACGCCGAGCAACAGGCCACAGAGAATTTTTTTCATGGTTTAGGGTGCTCACTGTCGTTTTTTTCACTGAGGCGACGGACCAGAGGTAACTGTTTGCGCAAGCCTCGGTCCACCAAGTTGGGCAGCAGGCTGTTGAGGCGCACAAAAAATCGCTCTTGCCATCCGAGGTACAAGTCGCGGTGGTCGCCGGCAATTGCGCGGATCACTGCGGATGCGACGGTTTCCGGGTCGTCGACATTGGATTTGAGGGCATCATTCAACGCCTGCGCAGCCGGACTATTCATGGGGGTGCGGGTGGCCCGGGGCGCGACGTATAAAACGCCAACACGGGTGTCTGCCAGTTCTCGGCGCAAGGCTTCGGAAAAACCACGCAACGCAAACTTGCTCGCGCAATAGCTGGCATATCCGGGATAGCCGATAGAGCCATACGTGGAGCCAACGTTGACGACCATCGCGCTTGGGGCTTGCTTGAGCAGCGGCAGCAGGATTTTGGTCAGGCAGATCGGTGCGCTGATGTTTACCGCCAGCATTGCATTGATGTCGCTGTCCGCCAGTTGCTCAAGCATGGCGAAGTGGTTGATCCCGGCAGCGTTTATCAGCAAGTTGACCCCGCCCATGGCCTCGGCCGCCGCCAGCACCTTACGACGATCTGCTAGAAACGTGAGGTCGGCACCCACCCACAACACCTGGTTCGGATACTGATCAAGCAACGGCACCAATGACTCTCGGTTCCTCGATACCACCAACACAGAGGCGCCGCTGGCGCACAGGGCATGAGCGATCGCCAGACCGATACCGCCGCTGGCGCCGGTCAATACCGCACGGGCCTCAGACAGGCGCATGCAAACGCTCCCCGTCACGCGGCAAGCCACGAAACATGTCGGTGTAGAGGGTGTAGACGACCTTGGAGGCGTGTATAACCGCAGCCTGATCGCTCGGGTCGTCCAGTGTGTCCATCAATCGGCGATAAGTTTGCATATGTTCAATATCGAGCGAGCCATGGGAACTGAGATAGCTGAACGCCGTTTCCGGTAACTCAAGGCGTTCGCGAATAGCGCCTGCAGCATGGGTCGCCAAAGCGATACTGGTACCTTCAAGCACGTTGACCATACCGAACAGGCCTACTGGGTTATCCCGGGCGATGAGGTCATAGAGGAAGCTGATCATCAGCTCAATGGGCAAGGACGGACGCCCGTCACGCACTGCGTCCTTGTCGCCGCCGCAGGCATGGATGTCGTTGAGTACCCATTGTTCATGGCCGTATTCGTCTTCGATGTATTCGCAGACCGCTTTGCGCAGCCACTCCAGGCGCGACGGGAGGCGTGCACCACAGGCCATCATCAACGGTACGGTGTGGCGTACGTGGTAGTAAGCCTGAGTCAGAAAGGCCCGATAGCTTTCCAGGCTGACCCTTCCCTCAAGGGCATCACGAATGACCGGAAGGTTGAACAATTCCGCCCGTTCTTTTTGCGTGGCCAGTTGCAGCGTGTCAAAAAAACTCATGATTCAGATTCCTCGGTGCGTAGGGGAGCAGTCAGTTGTGTCTGGTAAAGCTCGACAATGGCGTCGCGGCGGGGTCTGCCGTTGGCGGTCAGCAGGCCATTGGCGGGCGTGAATGGGTGGGGCAGGCGGGTCCAGTGATGGACTTGGGCGTAATGGGGCAACGCCTCGTTGGCCTCGGCAACCGCCGCCGCCAACGCCTCATCGGTGCAATCGGGTCGATGAGGCCACAACAATGCATGGTTGCTTGGCATGGCTTCGCCATACACGAAGGCCTGAGCAATGTGGCGGCGCTGTGTCAGTTCGGCCTCAACCCATTCAGGGTTCACGTTGCGCCCGAAACTGGTCACGAATTGATGTTTCTTGCGCCCCTTCAGGTAAAGGAAACCTTCATCGTCAAATTCGCCGATGTCGCCACTGGACCACCATTCATGGGCGTGAGGCGGCTCGCCCAGATAACCCAGCAAAGTAGCGCCCTTAATCAGTACTTCGCCGTCCTCGGCCAGACGCACCTCAACGTGCGGCAGCGGTTTTCCGACACTGCCTGCGCGGCGCGCCCCTGGGCTATTGAGGCACACCACCGATGCGCATTCCGACAGCCCGTAACCTTCGTAAACCGGCATGCCAACGCGTTGCGCACGGTCCAGAAGTTCGTGTGAAACGCGCGCGCCGCCCACGGCTGCAAAATGCAGCGTCTTTGGATTGAAGGCGTTCTGTTCGGCAGCAGTCACCAGCAGTAACAGCAGCTGTGGCACGAGAATCAGGCTGTCGGGGGCGCGAGAGGCCAGGCAGCCGAGCAGTCGCGGTACATCAACGCCGCTGGCGCCCTGAATACCCAAGGTTGCCTGACTGGGCAGGCTAAGGGTTGCGCCCGCATACAGCGCGGCATAACAGCCGATGTTTTCCAACAGGATCGCAAGGGGCAGAACAGCAAGGTGGTGCTGCGGATCGTTGGGCCGGCTCGCCTCATACAACTCACGCGCGACGCACACAATGCTCTCGGCGCTGAGGCACACGCCTTTGGGGGTGCCGGTAGTGCCCGACGTAAACGTCAGTTTCGCGGTGCCCTCAGGCATCAGCGATGGGCCGTGAACAGCCTTACGCCAGAATTCGCCGGTTTTCTCGAAACCCGCTGTTTGCAGTTCAGACTCCAACTCGACTTCTGCGATTAACAGTTCTGCTTGGCTTTGGTCCAGGCAATGCTTGCGCTGGGAGGGCGTGAAGAACGGTGGCAGCGTTAGGCACGTCAGCCCTTCGAACAGCGC
Organism: Pseudomonas sivasensis; assembly: GCF_052938085.1. Classification (NCBI taxonomy): domain Bacteria; kingdom Pseudomonadati; phylum Pseudomonadota; class Gammaproteobacteria; order Pseudomonadales; family Pseudomonadaceae; genus Pseudomonas; species Pseudomonas sivasensis. The sequence continues at coordinate 3,146,058 of NZ_CP176442.1, read as the reverse complement.
GGCCAGATCCCATATCAGCGCCTCGACGCCGTTATCCAACACCAGCGCGACCACCTTGACGCTCTCGTCACGCAGGCGTTCCTGGCGATACACGATCTCGGCATACAACGTGGCGTAGTCCAGCTTCAGCTCATCGCCCCATAAAGAAATGGTGTTTGTGTTGCGCTCAGCATGGCTGCGCAGGGTTCTCTTGAAATGCTCGACTTCAGGCGACATGAGTGGCCTCCAGGAGTGACGTGGGCAAGCCCAGGCGATTGAATAACCCGATGTTGCGCAAATGGATAAAGCCCGCGCGGATATTGCCGACATGCACCCAGGGCTTGCTTTCGTAATAACTGCCCCAGCTGTGGCGGTCATCGCCGAGCCGCGCCGGGTCGGCGGCGCACAGCGTTACGGGTTTTAAACCGAGGCGATGGAAGCTGTTGACCAACCCGATATTCCCCGTGAACGCCACCCACTCAAGCCCCCCCAGGGCCAGCATGTAAGTGAGGGTGATGATGCTCAGACGCGCGCTGCCGTTGTCACTGGCAGCCAGGTTGCCCACCTCGACGATGCAGGCGCGGTCAACCGGCCGGCCGGCAGCGGCGGCGATCAGTGGATCAATCGAATCGTCTAGATAGCGTTCGAGAAAGAGGGGTTCTTCGCTGGCCAGGCGTACGCCAGCGACCGCGCACAATTCTCCGGCCGCATCGCTCATGCCAAACAGTTGCGGCATGAAATGACGAATGTCAGCACCGTGTGCCTGACGAAAGCGTTGCTGCACAAAGGTTTCGAAGTGAGGCCTTGCCGCATCGCTGGGCAGGGCCCGAGCCATACTCAGCGGTGGAGAGCCGGCTTGGCCGAAGTGGAGTGGTAATGCGATGTGCCAGTCGAAATCGGCCATTGGACAACGTCTCCCCGGTAGGTTTGGGAAGAGTATCGAGGGCATTTCTTAACGAAGTCTGAATGTGGCAAAAGCCGATGCAAACGCACCTTCAGATTACCTTAAGGCTTGATGGGCACTGTGCTGGCATTCGATTAGGTGACACGTCGGATCGTGGCCGGGCGAATGACTTGCCCGCGTTAATTATTCAAGAGGCGCATCATGACCCCAGACTCAACTGACCATCGTTACGGAAAACTGTCGATCACCTTGCACTGGTTGATGCTGGGACTGTTTGTCGGCGTGTATGCCTGTATCGAAATCAAAGGGCTTTTGCCACGGGGTAATCCGTGGAAAGCGATGTTCCTCGGGTTGCATGGAGTCTTCGGATTGAGCATTTTTGCTCTGGTCTGGATACGCCTGCTGGGTCGCCTGACTCCTCGGCCACCGATAACGCCACACTTACCAGCGTGGCAGACTGGGGTATCGCACCTGATGCATCTGGCCCTGTATGGCCTGATGATCGCTACGCCCGTGCTTGCCTGGTTAATGTTGTCTGCAGCAGGTAAACCGATGCCTTACTTCGGGTTCTTTTTACCCGCGCTGGTCCAGCCCGATCCAGACTTGGCCAGGCAGTTCAAACATTGGCATGAGCTGCTCGGTAGCAGCGGCTATTGGCTGATCGGTTTGCATGCGGCTGCAGGGCTGTTTCATCACTACTGGGTGCGGGACAACACCCTGACGCGGATGCTACCGAAACGTTAGTGTTCTGGGGCTTGAGCGCTTATCGACTTAACGGTTGCCGCACTACTCAATAAAGGGTTGAGTCAGTCTTTAATTTCCTTCGTGGGCGCTGAGGTCCGTTTCAGGGATTGGCTTGCACAGCGGCATGAACCAGCGCGTCCGTCTTGCCAAAGAGCGCGTTGCCATTCTGTGATGGGTTCACTTGACGATAGTTGCCATAAACGATGCGCACGCCCTTAAGTAGGGTGATCGCTGATACAGCGATTACGCGGCGGTGCTCACCATTGTCGGCGAGTATTTCACTTCCCAGAATGAAATAGATGGCTTCGTCGTCCGCCTTTAGAACCTGGGTGCCCATCATCCTGAAGTCCGCTCCGGTTACTAAGCTATTGAGTCGAATCTGGGCGTCAGCATTCGTGCGCGAGAAGAGGGTTGGATCTTTAGACATTGCACTTCCAAGTGTGCGGACAAACTCCTTACGGCTCACGCCCTCCATGGGCCGCAGTTGACCATCACGGTCCAGGATGACGCCCAACACCACCCAGTCGGAAGAGCTCACTAACTCGGACGGTGCGTTTTTTCTCCACTCTGCCAACTCTTCGCACCTCAAAAACAACGCCAAAATGCGGCTCGACGGCCCTGTGGCCTTGGCTGTCAGTTCAACGAACTTTTGCTCTCCGGGCGTTTCGCCAATCTTGCAGTAGCCTTGAGGCGAAGGCAGCTCAATCGATCTGCCGCCCACTGTGTATTGCTCAGAGTGGGCATCAGTCGCTGCAGTGAGCGCGATTGCGATGCTCGCGAATCGCACGAATAAAAGAAGGCGAACGTTTAGGCGAATGGTCACTTGTTTCTATCCCTGATTGTGGCCTCCGATGAATGTAGCAGAGCGTGACAAGAAGAAACCATTCTCCCAAGTCACGCACATTCCCGTTATTTAGGCTCTGCTAGAAGCGCCACTCTTCGGCCCGAACCAGCCGGCAGAACGGCCCATCAAGGGTTGCATTGTGATGAGCAACGATGTCCTTAGCGCTCATCACTGGCGTGTCTGAACAAGTATGACCTTCGGCAACTAGTACCGCATCGAAGCCAAGATCACGAGCAGCACGGCAGGTGCTGTCGACGCAGTATTGAGTTTTCATGCCGGTGATGACCACACCAGTAGCTCCGCGAGACCGCAAATTGTCTGCCAGCTCAGTCATTTCAAAGGCGTTGGGCCGCCGCTTTTCGAATACCACCTCTGTACCCACCAGGTTGAGTTCCTGCGCAAGCATCGTCAACGGACTGTCGGGGCCGATGGGCGATCCAGCGGGCCCGACGTGGCGCGCGAGAAAAATCGGAGCGCCAGCGCTGCGGGCTTTGTCCATCAGGCTATTCACTGTTTCCAATAACGCTTCGCCGCGCCATGGTTTTTCCGGGCCGTGAACAAGCCCGACTTGGATATCGAGTATCAATAGGGCGTACATGGGTGCATCTCCTTGCGTATGAACCAGCGACACAAGGGCATAAAAAAAGGCCCTGTCCATCGCTGGCGGGCCTTTGAAGTTCGTAGGCTATTGGCTCACGACACCTCGCACGCTCCGCATACAGCGGTCGTGGTGGTGGTAGTCGAGGTGAGGCAATAGTGAGTCATGGATCGACACTAACAATCTCGCGGCGAGCTGACAAGCCAGGATCCCAGGCTGAGTGCGTTTGGCCGACTAGACAGTGCAAGTCTGCGGCCATCTGATGCTTGACGTGCCATGGTCGTTACTCACAGGTTGACAACCACGTGCAGGAAGATCGGTTCAGTTCAAGGCGGAAATTGGCGCTAAGGAGGAGGGCAGTCACCTGCCATTAAAGGAACGCGAAATTGCAGCAGCTGCTCTGATTCGCATACGGCCCTGTGCGCGGCCCTGTCGGTCGGCCCCTGGAGATTCAAGGTTCACTTCCTGTCTACCAAGGAAGGCGTTCTCCGTTATAGGCAAAGAAATTACCGCTGTCAGCAGGCCCTAAGCGGTCAATCAGAGATAACAGCTCATGCGCCGCAATGTTTGCCGGCCTGGCTTCAGAGGCACCTCGAAAGGGGTGTGACAGGCCTGAAATAACCGTGCCGGGATGAAGACTTAACAAGCGCGTCTGAGGCCGGGTTCGTACCAGCTCGATGGCGGCCGTTTTAATCATCATGTTCAGTGCCGCCTTGGAGGCGCGATAGGCGTACCAGCCGCCCAAACGGTTATCACCGATGCTACCCACCTTGGCAGAGAGCATCGCCATCGCGCCTCGTGGGTCAAGCAAGGGCAAAAAGTGACGCAAAACCAGCGCAGGCCCGATGGTGTTGACCTGGAATATCGTCTGGAGCGTATCCGCTTCAATAGCGGAGTAGCTCTTTTCAGGTTTGATTTCGTCGCGATGGAGCAAACCGGCAGCATGCAAAATTAATTGGTAGGGGGCTTCTTGAGCTAATTCGGAGGCCGCGCTGGCAATACTGTCGGCCTCTTCCAGATCGAGGCATGGAACACTGTTGCGCCCCAGTTCACGCACATATGCGCAACTTGGATCCTGATTGAGCAACTCACAAAAAGCCGAGCCGATCGCTCCACTGGCACCTATCACGAGGGCACGATAGCCCTCACCAAGCGAGTTCATCTTGAAGGGACTGTTCATCTAGGCGCTCCCGCGGTCTGGTTCGATTTGTTGGTGTTAACCCATTCGTCCAATCAGCTGCAGAAACTCCTGACGCGACGCGGACGACTCGCGAAAGGCTCCCAGCATCACCGAAGATGTCATCACCGAGTTTTGCTTCTCCACGCCTCGCATCATCATGCACATGTGCTTAGCCTCAATGACCACTGCCACGCCGGCCGCATCGGTGATGTGCTGAATGGCGTCAGCAATTTGTTTTGTGAGGTTTTCCTGGATCTGTAAGCGGCGGGCGAACATATCGACCACTCGGGCCACCTTCGACAGGCCCAATACCCTTCCAGTAGGGATGTATGCCACATGAGCCTTGCCGATGAAGGGCAGCATGTGATGCTCACACAATGAATACAGTTCGATGTCGCGCACGATGACCATTTCATCGTTTTGCGATTCGAACAATGCGCCATTGATCACTTCTTCCAGGCTCATTGCGTAGCCATTGCACAGGTACTGCATTGCTTTGGCTGCGCGCTTGGGGGTGTCCAGCAGTCCTTCACGCTCAGGGTTCTCGCCTACGCCGACGAGAATTTCACGGTAGTGTTCGGCTAATAATGGGCTCATCTTGATTCCTCGCAGCCATGCTGCGGTTTAAGTGTCGGCAATCCATGGCGGTAGGAACGTATCTGCTGCGCACGATCTGACGCAGATGGCACGGGGGTCGCCAGATCAGCCATGACCCACCTTCTTCGTCGGGACCATGACAACGCAAAGCGTTCTAGGTCTGCTTTTTTTTCAAAATGGCCTGCTTGTCTGATGCGGGTTTTGACGCCCGCACCGCGCACTGCTGATCGACACAGCGGCGGCCACCCTCTGGATGAGGTAACCACGCCAAATGGGGGCGTAAACGGCAGAAAAGGCGATAACCGAATTCAAACAGCGGGCGCAATGCACTCCACGTCAGTGGCGTGGCCCAAAAACCTAAGCCAGCCGCTCGCCAACTCCACAGAGTGGCATCCAGGCCGGTAACCCAGCGGCCATCAGCGAAACGAGCGTGCAGCGAGGACTGCATGTGCGCGAACGTCAACCCGAGTGCCTTGGCATCGAATGCACCGCTGCTGATGTCCACAAAAAGCAGTCGATCCGTTACGGCGCGTCCTCGCAGGAACTTGATTTCTCGCGCGCACAGAGGGCATTCACCGTCAAAATACAGCGTCAACGGCCACTTCATTTTCTTGTACATCGTAATGGACCTTGTATAGGTTTATACAAGATAGGCTGAAAGAAACGGGCTGACAATGGGCACTGTGTTGTAGCTGCGTGATGGGCACGCCCAGTGTTGTGAAGGGATCGTCCGCCCCTTCGGTACCAAGCTTCCAGAGGGAGGGCTATAGGAAGGCATTCACGAGCTTGCAAGGTGTCTAGAGAACCCAAGGCGATTCACCGTTTGATTTTTCATGTCAGCGATAGGAACACGCTCATCGCTGTTTTTTTACGCATTTCTTCGAGGGTCATAAGAGTAGGGATTTTCCTACCGTGAAACTGCAATCCCTACTGGCAAATAGGGAAGCTCTGATACAAGCGGAGCCATCATAAAGCCACTATCTCTCCATGTAACGGAAAAGCTGTGCGTTCGCTCCTGAGGATGCGCACATTCCGACCGATCCGGCTTGCGCTGAAGTGGAGAGACCAAGGTGAAAGGACAGACGATTTACCCCTCCGCTGTCTTGACTCTGCTACCTGCGGGTTTAAGTGGTGTCTTCGGTTGCGTCGCTATTCTGTTCAATAGTGATCTGAGTGTCTTGAGCATCGCCAGCGGCGCAATGGTATTACTCGGCTCTTGTCTGGTTGGCGGCTTTGCCCAGCGTGCGTTGAGTGCTCAACGGCTTGTACAGCAGCAGATTCATGAGCAATCCAGCCGGCCTCCGGTTGTTTCGCCGGATGAAGGGTTGGGTGAAGTGTGCACCCAGGTCCTGCCGATTTGGGGGCAGCAGATCGAAGCCGCTCGGACCCTCAGCGAAGAATCGATTCTAAAACTGAGCGATCGTTTTGCGACGCTGTCGGGAGACATCTGCGCTTCTGCTTTTGATGGCGCCGGGCAGAATTCCGGAAGCCGGTTGCTGGAAATCCTTGAGGTGGGCCAGCGCGATCTGGACTCGATCATGGTGGCACTGCGCAGCGCGCTCTTACGCAAGGAATCGGAGCTCAAGGAAGTACTGATGCTGTCCGACTTCACCTCTCAGTTGCAGGAAATGGCCAAGTTTGTCGGTGATATTGCAAAGCAGACCAACTTGCTGGCACTTAACGCCGCCATCGAGGCTGCCCGGGCAGGTGATGCCGGTCGCGGTTTCGCCGTGGTGGCAGACGAGGTGCGCAAACTCTCCAGTCTGTCGGGGGAGACGGGCTTGAAAATCAGCGAGACAGTCAACACGGTCAATGCGGCGATCTCTCGCACTGTTGAGTTGTCTCGGCACCAGGCGCAGCAGGACTCACAGACTTTGGCTCATTCAGAGCAATTGGTGTCCCAGGTAATCGAGCATTTTCGGCACAACGCTCAGGCCATCGTCGATACCAGCAGCAGCCTTCAGCAACAAAGCGAAAGCGTTGCCAGCGAGATCGCGGGAGTGTTGGTGGCCCTCCAGTTCCAGGATCGCGTCAGCCAGATGCTCAACCTGGTCAACAACGACTTATGCAAGCTTCGTGGGCATATCACCGATCGCCAGCAAATCACTCAAGCCGGCGGCTCACCGGACCTCATCATTGCCCAGACCTGGCTTGACCAATTGGCAAGTACCTACACGATGCCAGAGCAGCACGCGATCCATCACGGCAAGCCGCTGGTGAGCAGCAGTTCATCCGATGTCACTTTTTTCTAGGGAGTATCCCCATGAGCAAAACCATTTTGATTGTCGATGACTCTGCCTCCATACGTCAGGTGGTGAGCATCACCCTGAAGGGCGCCGGGTACGAAGTCATCGAAGGCGTTGATGGTCGTGACGCACTGAGCAAACTCGACGGCCGCAAGATTCACCTGATCGTCAGTGACGTGAACATGCCGAACATGGATGGCCTCAGCTTCGTCAAAGCCGCCAAGCAGCTGCCGGCTTATAAATTCACGCCAGTGATCATGCTGACCACTGAAGCAGGGGATGTGATGAAGCAGCAGGGGCAGGCTATCGGTGCCAAAGCCTGGATGGTTAAGCCGTTCCAGCCGTCTCAAATGCTCAGTGCTGTTTCCAAATTGATCATGCCTTAGCCGACCAGTGTTCCTGGAATAGAGGTTGTCATGTCAAACACCATGCCCTGCTTACGTCGGATTCTGGTCCTTGAAGGACCTCTGACTATCTACACAGCCGCTGAACGCAAAGACCTGTTGCTGGAGTTATTTCCCCTGGCCCAGGAAGTGGAAATGGACCTGGGCGGCGTCGACGAACTGGACACTGCCGGCTTGCAACTGCTGGTGATGATCAAGCAAGAGTCTGTGCGCCAAGGCTCCAGCCTGATTCTGAGCAATCCCAGCGCAGCGGTGATCAACGCCCTCGACTTGAGTGGGTTGTACAGCTTGTTCGATGAGTCGGCCCCGGCCCGTCAGCACAGAGGATAAAGCCATGAGCTCGCCCATGAATATGGATGACGTACTGCAGACTTTCATCGCTGAAAGTCAGGAACTCTTGCTCCTGATGGAAGATGCATTGCTGCAGATTGAGCAAGCGCCGGATGACATCGACACCATCAACGCGCTGTTTCGCGTCGCCCATACCATCAAGGGGTCCGCAGGTCTGTTCGGTTTTACGCCGATCGTCGCGTTCACCCATGTGGCGGAGAGTGTGCTGGACCGGGTGCGTGGCAATGAATTGAAAGTGGATGAGGCTCTGAGTGCCTTGTTCTTACAAGTGCGAGACCACCTGTGCGAGTTGATCAATCTGCTGGCCAGTCATGGCGACCTTCAAGGTATGACCATCGAGCATGAGCGCCAAGGAGCGGCGCTGGTGGAGCGCTTGAACAGCTATCTCATACATCCTACCGACACGCTTCAATCCGTAGCAGCGGACGACTGCCAAGAGCAGGGGTTCCCTGGTAATTGGCACCTCTCGTTAAGGTTCTGTGCCGATGTTCTGCGTAACGGTATGGACCCCTTGTCTTTCCTACGCTACCTCAACAGCTTCGGGCAAATCAGCGCGATTGTTTGCATCACCGATGGCCTGCCGGACGTCGCGTCGATGGACCCAGAGACTTGCTACTTGGGCTTTGAGCTGGGTTTTATCACTGATGTAGACCAGGCAACCATTGAGGGTGCTTTCGATTTTGTTCGTGAAGGCAGCCAAATCTGCGTGCTGCCCCCTGACAGCGAGCCTGCAGACTTCCAAGCGCTGATTTCGCGCCTTGGCGCTGACCCCGAGGTCATGCTTGAAGCCCTGATCGCCTGTGGCTCCCTCACTCGTGAAGACTGGCTGGCAAGCATGGTGCCTTTGGCGTCGGTGGAAGTTTCGCCCCCTCAGGAGGCCGCGGATCAGGCGCTGGAGCGCAATGACGAATCCAAGGCCCGGGGCGCCAAAGAGGCGCGTACTGCCGAAGGCAACTTGATTCGGGTCGATGCCGGCAAGCTGGATCAGCTGATCAATCTGGTGGGAGAGCTGATCATCGCCGGTGCGGGCGCCAATCTGGGGGCGATCCACAGCGGTATCGGCACCTTGATTGAAGCGACCAGCTCCCTGTCGCGCCTCGTCGAAGAAGTGCGCGATTGTGCCTTGACCCTGCGCATGGTGCAGATCGGCGGCACGTTCAACCGCTTCCAGCGGGTGGTGCGGGATGTATCCAAGGAACTGGGCAAGGACATTGTATTGCAGGTGCTTGGTGCGGAAACCGAGCTGGATAAAACCGTGGTCGAGCGTATTGGCGACCCCTTGACCCACTTGGTACGCAATGCCATGGATCATGGCATCGAACCTCTGCAACTGCGACGCGAGCGAGGCAAACCGGAGCAGGGCACCGTTCGCCTCAATGCCTATCACGAGGCAAGCAGCATCGTGATCGAAGTCAGCGATGACGGTGGCGGCCTTAATAAACAACGGATCCTGGCCAAAGCTAATGAACGTGGTTTGTTGGTCGAAGGGCAGACGCTGGCGGACAGCGACATTCTCAATCTGATTTTCGAACCTGGCTTCTCCACTGCCGATCAGGTCAGCAACCTGTCCGGCCGAGGGGTGGGCATGGATGTGGTGAAGCGAAACATTCTCGCCCTGCGAGGCAGCGTCAACCTGGAAAGCGAGGAGGGGGTGGGCACCACGGTGCGCATCCGTCTGCCGCTGACGCTGGCCATCATCGACGGCTTTCTGATTGGTGTGGGTAACGCCTCCTATGTGGTGCCGCTGGACATGGTCGAGGAATGCATCGAGCTGACGCCGCAAGACCTCAAAGCTAAAGAGTTCCTGGACCTCAGGGGGGACGTTCTGCCCGTCGTCCGTCTGCGCGATATGTTTGCCACCGACGAGCCCAACCATGGGCGCGAAAATATCGTTGTCGTGCATTACGCGGGGGTCCGGGTAGGGCTGGTGGTTGATCAGTTGCTGGGTGAATTCCAGACCGTGATCAAACCACTGGGCAAGCTTTTCGGTACGGCTCAAGGATTGGGCGGCTTCACCATCCTGGGGAACGGAGCAGTAGCGTTGATCCTGGATATTCCCAAACTTCTCGGGCAAGTCGCCAGCCAGCAGAGACACGGCGCGACGCTCAGCCCTGAATTGACTCAATAGTTCGCTCCCTGGAGTACACCATCATGACGGTCAAAAAGAATATCTCGCTGTTGGTCGCATTCGCCCTGCTGGGCATCCTCACTCTGAGCGCTGTAAGTCTCTATCTGATGGGCGGGGTTAGGACGACTGCCAGTTATGCTGAATTCAATACAGTTCCCAGCCTGGTTTTGCTGGATCAATTAGCCGTGAACTTGGCAGAAAGCCACAGTCGTCAATGGCAGAGTCTGTCCGACCCGAGCGCACTAACTCTGCAGCAGGGCGATAGGGAGTCCATTGACCAGGCGCTGGATCGCTATCAGAAGGAGTTGATCTCCGATGAGCACGATGGGGTTTTACTCAGCGGCTTGCGCAGCATTATTGCCGACTACAACCGAGGCGCTGAGCGTTTCGACAGCGCGCTTAAATCTGGCGACCCGGCAGCGCGCCGCCTGTTACCCGAGCTTGAACTTACACGAGAAAAAGTCGACTCAGCCTTGAGTGAAATGCGCACGTACAACCTTGAACTTGGTCAAAAAAATGCGTTGATTGCGGGTGCGACCGAGCAGACCGCTTACTACACCATTGTCCTGGTGGGCGGTTTGACTTTGCTGCTTATCGCGCTGTTCGGGTTTTTCCTGGGACGTAGTCTGCTGCGCACACTGGGCGGTGAACCTGAAGAGGTGCGGATACTGTCGGAACGCATCGTCGCCGGGCAGTTGGATGGAGTAGCCATCACCAATGGCGTTGGGCATTCAGGCTTATTGGGTTCCATGGAGCAACTGAGCGCGACGCTTAATCAACTGATCACCCAAATGAACCACATGTCCGCAGAGCATGACAAAGGTGACATTGATGTCCAGATCGACGCAGCGCGCTTTGCCGGAAGCTACGGGCTGATGGCACAAGGCATCAACGACATGGTCAACGGCCACATCAGCGTGAAGAAGCAAGCCATGGCTTGTATACGTGCCTTTGGTGAAGGCGACCTGTCGGCGCCTCTGGCCCGCTTCCCTGGCAAAAAAGCCTTTATCAACGACAACATCGAGCAACTGCGGCGCAATATCCAGTCGCTGGTCGACGACAGCCAGACGCTCAGCTCGGACGCAACAATTGGCAAGCTTGATACCCGTGCCGACAGCTCTCGTCACCAAGGTGATTTCCGACGTATTGTCGCGGGGATCAACAGTACGCTGGACTCGATCGTTGCCCCGCTCAACGAGTCGATGAGCGTGATGGTGGCGCTGTCGAGTGGCGACCTGACCCGCAGTGTCAAGGGTGATTACCAGGGCAGCCTGCAAGACTTGAAAAACGCAGTCAACGAAACGGTGAGCAAGCTCTCGCAAATCATTGGCGAGGTGCGCAGCTCGGCCGATTCCCTGTCCAGCGCCTCGGAAGAAATCTCCGCCACGGCGCAAAGCATCAGCCAGTCGGCGTCGGTGCAGGCAGCGTCGGTTGAGGAAACATCCGCCTCCATGGAACAGATGTCGGCGTCTATCGCACAGAACACCGAGAACGCGAAAGTGACCGATGGCATGGCGGGCAAGGCAACCAAGGAGGCGAGTGAAGGCGGGCAGGCGGTGAAAGACACCGTTTCAGCGATGAAAACCATTGCCGAGAAGATTGGCATCGTCGACTCGATTGCCTACCAGACCAATCTGCTGGCGCTGAACGCTGCCATCGAAGCCGCCCGCGCCGGTGAACATGGCAAGGGTTTCGCGGTGGTCGCTGCCGAGGTTCGCAAACTCGCCGAGCGCAGCCAGATCGCGGCTCAGGAGATCGGCCAAGTGGCAAAAAACAGCGTCGCCCTGGCTGAGCGGGCCGGCAACCTGCTGGATGAAATCGTCCCGTCGATTACCAAGACATCCGACCTGGTGCAGGAGATTGCCGCTGCGTCCGAAGAGCAATCCATTGGTTCGGAGCAGATCAACACGGCCATGTCCCAGATGAGTCAGATTACTCAGCAAAACGCTTCTGCCTCTGAAGAGCTGGCGGCGACCGCCGAGGAAATGAGTAGCCAGGCCGAGCAGCTGCAAGAGTTGATGGGCTTTTTTACCCTCAGCGGTCGCGGAGCAACTTCGGCCGTACCCCGTACCTCGCTCTCAAGCCACAGCGGCTTGCAGTGTGGTGAGCAGGCCCAAGAGGGCGGTTTCATTCGCTTTGGGAGTTGAGCCATGGAACCTGAAGCCCTGATCAGCAGCGAGTTCACCTCGCACAGCGATAATGACGACTCGTTCCTGCAGTTCCTGACGTTCATGTCCGCCAAGGAGGTCTACGCCATCGACACCTTGTGTGTGCGCGAGATCATCGAGTACGGGCAGGTCACCACGGTGCCGATGATGCCGGACTTTATCCGGGGTGTGATCAACCTGCGTGGTTCTGTGGTGCCGGTTATCGATCTGCAGGCGCGCTTTTGCAAAGGCACCACGCAGCAGGGCAGCAGGACCTGCATTGTGATCCTGGAGATGATGCAGGCAGGAGAGCCTCACGTGCTTGGCATTGTCGTCGACTCGGTGAGTGAGGTGATCGAGATCGAGCTGGCCGAGATTAAACCGGTTCCGGCAATTGGCAACCGAATCCGAGAAGATTTCATCCGAGGCATGGTCAAGGTACGAGGTGAGTTTCTGACGGTGCTTCAAATCGAGCAGGTGTTGTCGGTCAATGAAATCTCCAGTCAGTTGCACTGAGCGCTGGTCATCATCCGGTACCTAAGTTGAGTCTTGAGAGGGATGTCGCCGTTCACGGTGCAGCCCGAGGAGTGAGTCATGTCTGTTTCCACCTCGTGTTTACCCGTCTCCGGGTCGGCAGTGCCAACCCAGTACCTGACGTTCAGCATCGGCCAGGAGATGTTTGCCGTGGGCACCCTGAGCGTGCGGGAAATCGTCGAGTACGGTCCAATCACAGCCCTGCCGATGGCGCCGCCGAGCATTCGCGGGGTCACCAGCTTGCGCGGTGCGGCGATCCCCGTACTTGACCTGGGATTGTGTTTCGGGAGCGGCCTGACTCAGGAAAGCGCCCGTACCTGCATTGTCATGTTGGAGGTGCGCGGGGCGGGTGGCGCAGGCTTGGTGGGGATCATTGTCGATGCAGTCAGCGAAGTCCTGGAGATCCCTCCCGAACAGATCGAGCCGGCACCCAGGCTCCAGGGGCGACTGAGCCCGACCTTCATGGTCGGCATCGGCAAACTCAATGACCGCTTCGTTCTGTTGCTGGACATTGAACAGATGCTCAGCACCGATGACTGGTCGGCGTTGCTACCGCTGGACCTCCCAGGTCAGGGGCTTGCGTCATGAACGTCATTCTTTCCGATAACGAGTTCCAGCAGTTTCGCAGCCTGATTCACCAGGTGGCCGGCATCAGCATGTCCGATGCCAAAAAGCAGCTGATCAGTGGCCGCTTGGCCAAACGTGTGCAATTTTTCAATCTGACCACGTACGGCAGTTATTATCGCTTGTTGATGAAGGACGACATCGAGTTGCAGATGGCGGTGGATTTGCTGACCACCAACGAGACTTATTTTTTCCGCGAGCCCAAGCATTTTGAGTTTCTACGGGACGTGATCCTGCCCGAGCTGCGCGGTAACGCGGCGGTGCGTATCTGGAGTGGTGCCTGCTCCAGCGGAGAGGAGCCTTACACCCTGGCCATGGTGCTGGCCGACAGCCTGGGTGCTAGGCCGTGGGAAATCCTCGCCTCAGATATCAGCAGCCGAGTGTTGGAAAAAGCCCGATGCGGTCGTTATTCGCTCGACGCACTCAGGGGCATTCCCGAAGCCTTGCTGAATAAGTACTGCCTGAAGGGGGTCGGCAGCAATAACGGCATTTTCATGATTGAACCGACCTTAGCGTCGCGCATTACCTTCAATCCGATCAACCTTAACAATCCGCTGCCGGCTGTTGGTCGGTTCGATGTAATTTTCCTGCGTAACGTGATGATTTATTTTGATAATCAAACCAAGTGCGAGGTGGTCACACGTCTGTTGAAACACCTGAAGCCGGGCGGATATTTCATTGTCAGCCATTCGGAAAGCCTGAATGGCATCAGCGACGATGTGCAGTTGGTCAAACCGTCCATCTATCGCAAGTCGGCGGTGTGACATGCCTCGGTTGATCGAACACTTCCTGCAACCTGGTGACGTGGCGTTTGGCGGTCGACAATTGCGGTTGCGTACTGTGCTGGGGTCCTGTGTTGCGCTGGTGTTCTGGCATCCACAACGACTATTGGGCGGGATGTGTCACTACATGCTGCCTCGTCGACGCAGACAGGACGTAGGTAGTCTCAATGGCCGCTATGCGGCAGATGCGTTAGCGCTGCTGTTCAAATTCATGGTGCGGGCGCAGGTTCCCCCCGAACAGTTTTCCGTCAGCGTGTTCGGCGGTGGAGACATGTTTCCCGGAGTGAGGCGTTCCGATGGCTTGAGCATTGGCCAACGGAACGTGAATGCCGCCATAGGCCTGATCGAGGCCAATGGGTTGGTGTGTGAGGTCTATCACGTCGGTGGCCAAGGTTATCGGAGCCTGGTGTTCGATGTGGGCACCGGGCGCGTTCAACTCAAGCATGCCGACGGCACGTTGAACCCGTTCGAGTCGCCCAGGAGTAACGCAAGATGACGGATATTAAAGTATTAATCGTCGATGATTCCGCAGTCGTACGTCAGGTACTGAGTGCTAGCTTGAGCCAGGCCAGCGGGATCGAGGTCATCGGTGTCGCGGTTGATCCGGTGTTCGCCATGGAAAAGATGAGCAAGCAATGGCCTGATGTGATCGTGCTCGACGTAGAGATGCCGCGTATGGACGGCATCACTTTTCTAAGAAAGCTGATGGCCGAACGCCCCACGCCGGTGGTGATCTGTTCGACGCTGACCGAGAAGGGCGCCAAGACCACCTTGCAGGCGCTGTCGGCGGGGGCGGTGAGTATCGTCACCAAGCCGCAGTCCAATTTGCGACAGTTCCTGACCGAGAGCGCGGACGAACTGATCCAGGCGGTCAAGGCTGCCGCCAAGGCCAATATGAAGCGGGTAATGAGTACCCGAACGGCTGTTGAGGCTGCCCCTCGACTCAGTGCCGACTCGATCTTACCGGCCGGCGTGGCAGCGATGGCCCGCACCACGGAAAGCATAGTCGCCATCGGCACTTCCACTGGCGGCACGCAAGCGTTGGAGCAGGTGCTGCGCGGGTTGCCCCGGGTTTGCCCGGGCATTGTCATTGTTCAGCACATGCCGGAAAAATTTACCGCCGCCTTTGCCGAACGCCTCAATCAAGTGTGTGAGATTGAAGTTCGAGAGGCGGAGCAGGGCGATCGGGTGATTCCGGGGCGCGCGCTGATCGCGCCCGGGGGCCGTCATATGCTGTTGAAGCGCAATGGCGCGCAGTATCAAGTGGATATCGTGGACGGTCCTGCGGTCAGCCGGCATCGTCCCTCGGTGGACGTGCTGTTTCGTTCGGTGGCGCGCGGGGCGGGCAGCAATGCCCTGGGGATTATTATGACCGGCATGGGCGATGACGGTGCACGTGGCTTGAAGGAAATGCGTGATGCTGGCGCAAAGACCCTTGGGCAGGATGAGGAGTCTTGTGTGGTGTATGGAATGCCGCGTGAGGCGTTAAAGCTCGGAGCAGTAGAACGGGAGTTGCCGCTGGAGCAGATCGCTGCGGCTATCCTCGGTGTACGCGGGCATCATCGCTAAGCGTGGACCGCTGTTTCAGACTAATCCTTCCTTCAAGGCGTAACGCACCAGGTCAGTACTGGTGGTGAAGCACATTTTTTCCATCAGTCGAGTCTTGTGGGTACTCACGGTTTTATTGCTGATGACCAGTTGCTCTGCGATCTGGTTGACACTCATGCCCTGGGCCAGCATGCGCAGTATCTGGAACTCCCGGGCGGAGAGACTCTGCGATGGGCTTTCGGGGGACAAACCTGTGCTCTGTAGCGCGATCTGTTCGGCAAGTTGCGGGTCGAGGTAGCGACCACCGGTGGCCACCTTGCGAATCGCCGCTAACAGTGTTTCCGGATCACGGTCCTTGGTCATGTAGCCTGAGGCACCGGCGCGCAAAGCACGCTGGGCGATATGGGCTTCGTTGTGCATGCTCAGGATCAGCATCGGCAGCTTGGGGTAGTGCGCGTGGACACGGCCAATGAGGTCCTCGCCACTTGTTCCGGGCATAGTCATGTCAAGCAGTAGCACGTCGATCTGGATGTTACGAAGTAGATCCAAGACCTGGGAGCCATTTTCCGCTTCCGCCACTACGGAAAAATCCTTGACCAAGGCAAACAATTGCTTGAGCCCTTCACGCATTATTCTGTGATCGTCGGCCACCATCAGTCGGATCATGAGTTGTGCTTCCTTGAATCGGGCACACGCAGTTGCACGGTAGTGCCGTTGCCAATGCTAGTGGAGATATTGGTGGTGCCACCCAAGCTCAGGCCACGCTCGCGCATGCCCAACAGGCCGAGCGTCTTTGTGGGTTGCACACGCTGATCGAAACCTTTGCCATTGTCGGTGACCTCCAACATCCAGCCACTGGTTGTTTGTTCAAAGGTGACGCTGACCCGTGTCGCCTCGGCATGCCGCGCGATATTGGTCAGTGACTCCTGAGCGATGCGGAACGCCGCAGTGGCGCTGGCATCGTCCAGCTCGACTTTTTCGGGGCGAATGTGCAAATCGCAGGCGATAGCCCATTGCTGTTTGAAGGTGTCGGTCAACCACTCTAATGATGCAGCGATTCCCATATTGAGAATGGAAGGGCGCAGGTTGGTCGATATGTTCCTCACCACCTGCACTGTCTGGTCGATCAGGGACAGTAAACGTGTCACTTGCTCACTCAATAGTGGGAGTTGTTCGCCGTACTGAAAGCGCAGCAGCGAAGTGCCCATCCGGATTGCGGTCAAATGCTGACCCAGTTCATCGTGTATCTCCTGTGCGATCAGCTTGCGCTCCTCTTCTCGGTCGCTTTCACGGCTGGACATCAATTGACGCAACTGACTATTGAGCGATGCCAGTCTTTGTTCCGCCACTCTTAATGCTGATATGTCACGAACAACCGCGAGTACGGTGGTGATTTGCCCTTGGACATTGTGTTCCGGAACGAGACTGATGTGATAGACGCGTCGTAAGCGACGATGGTCATTGAGCACATACTCATGCTCCACCGGGTGGCCGTTTTCCGCGGCCTCGATGACTGCTGCATGAAATAGCTGGCTTTGAAGGCTTTTTGGCAAAACCTCAAGTAGATCTTTATGCAGCAGGTCCACTTGAGGTCGATCAAGCCAGTGTTCCAGGGCCGGATTGATAAACAGCAACTTTCCAGAAGGAGTCAGGCGTGCGATGCCGTCTGGGGAGTTTTCGACCAGTGTGCCAATTTCTTGTTGTCGGGCGCGTTCGTTGCGTTGGGTTTCGCGGATATCGGTAATGTTGCGGGCAATACAAACCATGCGGTGCAAGCGGCCATTGATATCGGCCACGGGTACCAGATTAAAGTGAATGACGAGCGAGCGCTCACCGCAGGGCACCTGTGCATCCAGTTCAATGGGAGCCCCTACGGCGATGCAATGTTGACAGATGGCTTCTACGATTTCTGCGGCCTCACTTTCCAGGCACTGATTCAAAGGTTTGCCAATCAACTGTGCGTGGGACTTGGCTAATATCTGGCACAGTTGGGGATTTGCTTCCAGGCAAACGAGCTGCTGGTCGGCATCGATGCCCATCAGGCTAAGCATATCCTGCGAGTGGTCGAAGACTTCGCGGTAGCGGCGTTCACTTTGGGCGAGAATATTGAGAGTTGAATAGCGTTCCCAGGCAATAGCACCGATATTGCTGGCTATTTGCGCATGTTTGCGATCCTGTGCGCTTAACACAGCCTCGCCACTTACAAACAAAAAAATCATGCCCACCGTGTGCCCGGCGGCATTGACTACCGGCTCCAGCCAACAACTTCGGTAACCTTCCCGCACGGCTGGCAAGGTGAATGTCAGGTGTGCGACTTCTGTTTGCAAATTGCCTATCAAGCGACGCCGGTCGAAAAACTCAGGATGGCTCTCAACGTCCGCTGCAAGACAGCCTTCAATCGTCACAGGCCCTAGATCAGGCATATCGTGGCTTTCGTCGCCCGGTATTGTCTTGAAGACAATGGCATTGTGAAACTCGGGTATCAGTACCTGCAAATATGAACTGAGCAGCGGTTGAATATCAGCCAAGACACCCTGGGTGATCATCCCCTGAAAAATCGCGGAACGCGCATTCTCGGCGCGCTCTTGCATGCGCAAAGTGCTGATATTTTGCGCCATGACTAGTACCCCGGAGAGCTCCCCTGAATCATCATGCTCGGCGGTCAAACTGCATAGAAAATCGATGGAGCGGCCAGAGTAGGGGTCTTTGCTTTCCAGCAGAAATGTTGTGGCAGTGCCGGTGGACAAAGTGTGCTGCAGTTGTGCACGGTAGCGCTCGTCGATTTGATTTAGAGGCGCCGGTTGGGTTGCGACGTGTTCAAAGATGTGAGTTTTGGGAAACCCACGAGCGCGTTCGAACTCAGGGTTGGCGTAAATTTGTTGGCCGAGCCGGTTGTACCTAAGAATAATGTTTTGCGAGTTTTGGGCTAGAGAGCGGTATTTTTTTTCGTTGTTTAACAACGCCTGGCGCAAAGCGAGGTGTTCACTGATGTCCTCAAGCTGGGAAACATAGTACAGCGGCTCTCCTTTGTGGTTGCGGGCGATACCCAACGTCAAGCGTGCCGACAGTATGCTGCCGTCCTTGCGGATATAGCGTTTTTCTAGGGTCAGGCTTACGCGTTGCCCTTGAATGAGTTCTTGTAATTCATCTTTGTGAGCGTACGCATCGTCGGGGTGTGTCAAGTGTTGGAATGAGGTCGCACGAAGTTCTTTTTCGGTGTATCCGAGCATCTGACAGAGCATCTGGTTTGCGGCGATCCATTCGCCAGTCATTCGTAGCATGGCCAGGCCGGTACCTGCGGAGTCGAATGCCAGACGATAATCCTCCTCGGCAAGCCTTATAGAGCCAGTTGGGCGGATCTTTACTATGAACGTTCCTCGTTGGACCTTGTAGTCGAGCTTGATGCTCAGGGCGTGGCCACTGATCGAAACACTCTTAAAGTGCCAGCAGCCCTGGAGCCTTGCATGGTTGAGGTGATTGTCGAAAGTAGAGGGCGCGAGGGAGAGAAAAGAGGCTGGAGAGTGGTTGCCAGATGGCTCTCCCACGCCCAGCAGGGCGATGGCGCAATCGTCTATTGCAAGTAGCAACCCTTGGCTATCCAGCAGAAGAACACCGGTTTCATCTGCGTCTTCTATGAACGCTCCCGCTTCCGCGATGGCCGTATCCATTAGCCTTACTCCTTCTGAGCCAGTCCGGAGCATAGCGTAAGGCATACATGACAGTACGGGTTGTTCGACTATGGTCATATGGTTGCTAGCCGGTGCTTGATAGGCGCTAAACCCCGAATGTGTTTTCGACTGGAAAAAATCACCGCATATGTTTGGGATTCTTGGACAAATGACGGAGATGAGAGCAGCATGGTGTCACGGTGCCACCATCTATTGGTCTGAGGTCAAGGAGAGTGCCGATGAAAGCAGCCGCAACCCAAACGACCAGTCTACGTAGATGGATCTGGCGTGCTTTTGTAAGTACTAGCCTATTGCCGCTGTTTTTGGTTGAAGGCGTGCTAATCACCACCTACTTCATCACCAACCACTCCATTCGTAACTCTCAAATTGAATATCTTCACCAAAACGCTACTCGAGATATTCAGGCTTCGGCTGAACAGAATGCTCTATTGATACAAGGCCAACTAGAGCAGATCTACAAGACAGTAAGTCTATTCGCTAAGTCGACTGAGTATGAGCTTGCCGAAGACCCACCTGTCACAGAAGCCTCGTTAGCGGTAAGTCCTGACGGTGTTCGCTATAGCGCGGATAATGACGGGGCACCCGCTTCATTTTACTCAAACATCACCCCCCTGGAAAAACAAGACCTGTATAAGGTTTCGCGTCTAGCTAATCAAGACTTCATGATGAAGCAGTTAAAGGAAGAAAATCCCTTAATTTCAAGTATTTACTTCAATGGCAGGGATAGTTACAACCGCATTTATCCTTGGTTCAACACGTTATTGCAGTATCCCCATGACATGGATATCCCTCAATATAATTTTTACTATATGGCAGATGCGCAACACAATCCCACGCGAAAAGTAGTTTGGACCGAGGTGTACTTAGACCCTGCCGGTAATGGTTGGATGATGTCGGCTATCGCACCGGTCTATAACGGTCAAACGCTGGAGGGGGTAGTTGGTGTAGATGTCACGGTTGACGGCATTTTGAAGCAGATCGAGAAGCTGAAGGTGCCTTGGGGTGGCTATCTGATGATGGTCAGCGACAAGCTCAATGTCATGGCCGTACCGCAAGCCGGTGAAGTTGATTTTTCTCTATTGGCCACGAACCTGGCGTCTGCCGAATCGGTAGGCCGGGAACAGTTACAGTCTCAAGATTTCAACCTCGCGAGCCGTCCCAATCTTGACGCCCTTAATAAGAGCATGCGCGATACTGATAACGGTACGGTTGCACTGCAACTCAATGGTCGTCCTCATTTGGTTGCCTGGAGTGCGATTCCATCCACGGGTTGGTACCTATTGGCCGTGGTGGACGAAGCGGCGGTGATGCATGAAACCAATATGCTCGCTAATCATTACCGAGAAGTCGGGTACGTAATGATCGCTGGGCTTGTGCTGTTCTATGTCGTGTTTTTTGCCTTTATGTGGTGGCGCACCCGCGCGCTGAGCCAGCAGTTGCATTCCCCTGTCCTTGGAGTGTCCCGAATGATGAGGGAGATCGGCCAAGGCAACTGGCAGCCTATGGGCAGCCCCTCGGATATCACGGAGTTGTGGTCCATGTCCAACCAGGCGCTGGGCATGGGCAGGCAGTTAGAAAAGGCGGAGTCTACTCGCATCGCTACACAGCAGCGCCTGGAGTTGGTTATGGAGAGTTTTGCCGAAGGGCTTTGGGAGTATTCCCCAAATAGCCGGCGCTTTATTCTCAAGGGGGCTCTGTGTTTGCGTTTCGGTTTTTCGTCGAACGATGTACCCATCGAGCTGTTACTGGAGAAAATCCATCCTGAAGATCGAGAGTCCTTCACGCAATTTCTGTTGGCTGCTCAAGGTAGCGTCAGCATGGCACTTGAAATCGAATTTCGGATTAGTGATGTCCAGGGTGAGTTCATGTGGATTCTTTGCCGTGGGCGTATGTTGCAACCATCTCAACTCGAAAGTTTCGACGGGTTGGTAGTCGCTTGTGTTGATATTACGACTCTCAAACGAACTCAATTGGATCTAAGGGAAAAGACGCTGGAGGCGGAATCTGCGAGCACCGCTAAATCCAAGTTCATTTCTAGTATGAGTCATGAACTGCGCACTCCGTTGAATGCTATTTATGGTTTTGCCCAATTGGGCCTTATGCAACTCCCCGCCGAACCGTCTCAACATGCCACTAACCTGCATGAAATCATCGATGCCAGTGAACATTTGATGCAGTTGGTTGATGATCTTCTTGACCTCTCCAGTTTACAGGCTGAAAAGCCGCTGCTGGGTATGAAGCCGATACCGGTGCTGGCCTTGTTGCATAGTTGTGCTGATATGGTTCAACAGCAAGTTCTGGACCATGGCCAGACCCTGCACATTGAGGATGTACCAGATTCTTGGGAGGTATGGGCGGATAAACGGCGGCTCAAACAAGTGCTTATAAACCTTTTATCCAATGCCATTAAATACAATCGACCCCATGGAAATATTACGCTAGGTGCGCGTAAAGTTGATAATGAATCGCTATTTCAGCTCTATGTAATAGATACAGGTATCGGGATTAGTGCGGCTCTTCAGAGTGAGCTTTTCAATCCTTTTCAGAGACTTGGCAAGGAAAACTCATCCATACAGGGAACTGGGATTGGGCTGGCGCTGTGTAGGGATTTGGCACACTTGATGCGCGGTAGCATGGGCTTCAAAAGTGAACTGGAGCGAGGGAGCACTTTTTGGATTGAGTTATGTTCGGCTGAATATTCGGTACCAGTCGATGCAACAGGCGCTACACAGTCTGCCTTGCCGAAAGTGTTGTTGGTGAGCGATGATCTTGAGCAGGGTGAGCTAATCTATAAGGCGTTAACTGGCTATGTGGAACTGGAGCAGGTCAGCACGCTACTGCAGGCTGAACTTAACCTTCAGTACTCTTTGGTGAATGTCTTAATTTTGGCGACGCAAGCTCCAGAGAGTGTGTTGAGTGCGTTTATAAAAAATCTGCGGAAAAATATTGTACCGAACCGGATGTCAATCATCGCCGTGGGCACATCTAAAGGTAAAGAAATAACGAAAGAGCTGGAGTGTCAGGCCGTATTGGTACCTCCGTTGGAGCCAGTCAATGTTCGTAGTGTGGTTCTTGCGATAACAATGGGAGTTAAGGATTTATGTTTTCCAAAATAAAATCTGAAAGTAAAATCGTTATTATTGATGATGTTGCCACTAATCTTCGGCTATTAGAGTCGTGTTTGCGAGCCTTTGGTCTTGATAACATCAGTACCTTTTCCAACTCTGCCGAAGGCCTCGACTGGTTGCTCTCAAGTGATTGGGACTTGGTATTGCTGGATTTGGATATGCCGGACCCGGATGGCTTTGAAATTCTTGAGCGTCTCAAAGAACGCAACCGTACCGAGTCACCCATCATTATCGTAACGGCTTTGAATGACCCGCAAAACAGGCGCAAAGGTCTTGAAAGAGGCGCCAATGACTTTATTTCCAAACCCATTGACTTGCCCGAAGTATTATTGAGAGTGCGCAGTTGCCTGGAGTTGGCGCAGGCGGCAAGACTCTTACGCGATGCGAATTGCGAACTGGAGCGCAAGGTGGAGTTGCGTACGGCCCAGTTGGCGTCCAGCTACAACGCAATCATCAGTAGCTTGAGCCGAGCAGCCAGTTATCGTGACGACGACACCGGTAGTCATATCAGGCGTATTGGAAACTCTGCCGCGATGCTGGCCAAAGCCATCGGCATGCCTGCCCAATGGTGTGAACTGATCCGTATGGCGGCACCGATGCATGATGTCGGAAAAATAGGCATAGAAGATGCCATTTTACAAAAGCGTGGATCGCTTACGCCTGCGGAGCGAGAAATTATGCAGCAACACTCACAAATTGGTTACGAGATTCTGCATGATCTGAATGGTTCTCCGGTTACAGATCTAGCCGCGGAAATTGCGTTGGCACATCACGAGCGCTGGGATGGCACTGGCTACCCTAATGGGTTACAGCATGAGGAAATCCCACTGTCCGCAAGAATCGTCGCAATCTGCGATGTCTATGACGCCCTGCGAATGCACCGTCCCTACAAGCAGGCATGGGATGTCGAGCAGTCAAGGCGTTACATCATTGAGCAAGCTGGAAGCCACTTTGATCCTTTGTTAGTAGATGTCTTCTGTAATTTATTTGACGAGGTGGAACAGTTACGCCTTTCAACTCACGACGATTGAGTGCGTGATTAAAATCTCAATGGAGGGCCGCCAGATAAATTACTTGATCGGGCAAAAACTCGGAGCTACTAGCTAAGTGTCGTTGCGGAGAAGGGAGGAGGGGGCAGGCGTAAATTGTTTCATGTAGCTTGAGTACAAGAGGGCCTGTGACGGCCCTTTTTTGGTCAACGTTTGCTGCGCCGGCAGCGCTCCGAGCAATAACGGACTTCGTCCCAGCAGCGCGCCCATTTCTTCCTCCAAGTGAAGGGAAGACCACAGATCACGCAGGTTTTTACGGGAAGCTCACTCTTTTTCACGGATATTACTACCGGCTGGTGCGATCAATAGATCTCGTGGATAACCCGCCAAGATCGTGGCCCTGGTGCGAGTAAGGCTCCCCATGGCCGTGAGACTTCCGTTTCTCATCAATCCTTGCTCGGTACTCCCGGCACATCCATGTTGATCTTGCGCCAAAAGGCTTCAGAGAAGCTGTACACCGAGAAGGCAATCAGCCCCAAGGCCATCACCATCAAAATTAACCAACCAGCAGGTAGATTTTGGAGCGCATCCAGCGATTCCTTCATACCAGGTGGATCCATGGCTTGATAAGTGGAACCACTGATGGCCAGTAACAACGCAATTTCTAAAAATACGACTCCACGGGCGATTAGTCCGAATCGTGATACCGGGCGGACGTATCGCATGACGTCTTCATCGGCCTCAAAATATCTCTCGAATGACGCTTTCCATCCCTTGATGATGTGAGCAATACCAACCCCAAGCGGAACGAGTGCGATCAGGTATACCAACACATTCGAGTGATCCCATGACAAGAGATGCGCTAACCAGTCTTTGGTTTGCCCTCCAGAATCGCCCGAGCTTTTAATACCGCTAATGAGTAGGCCCAACGCAAAAAACGCTAGAGCGCCGTTGAACATACCTCCCGCGAACAGACCAGCTCGAATCACCAACCCTTTGAATTTCTTGCCATGATGATCGACATCGCGTGTAGCTTGCAGGATGCGCCACGCCGCAAATGCGAGGAGGCCAGCCACCACAAGGCCAACTAGAAAATAGCCAAAGGGTTGGCTTAGCAGTGCTTCCAGGCTTTTGTGGCTGTCCTTCGGTTTCGTCGAATCTTGTGCTGCCAGCAGTGCGAAGATACCGATGATCAAATAAAGCAATCCCCGAGCGGCGTAGCCTCCCCGAGCGAGTATTACCAGGCTATGTTGCGCGGACATTCGATGTATTCCTGAGGTCTGATACAAGAGCAGACCCCTATCGCTGGGTGGGGTTCTATTACCAAGTCGAAGGGTGAAGTGATTTAAAAATCCCCAACGCCGGCCGCAGTCGAGATTACCTCGCCCAAGCGGGTCTTTTGGGCCTACAGTTTTGAGAGGCGCTCGCTGTAAGGAATATATACGTCCGGCACTTGCTGTTGACTTCGGGCAATGTGCATCCCTCAACGAAAGCTGGGGCAAGGGATGGGAAGGGTGCTTCGATCGGTTTTCCTTCACGCCATTGGCGGCAGCGTCCATCGGCCAGGCTACCTTGTTGCGCATGGCCGGGATTCTTCGAAATCGCATGGCCGTTGCCCCATTGATACAAGAGCCCAAGCGTCAGCTGCAGAACGAAAAGAAACCGAGCACTTACGGCGCTTTGACCAACTGTTGGCCGACAGCCCTGACTTTCTGGTTCCTTGTACGTGTGCCCAGTTCAGAACGCCGAATACTCTGGTGAGTTTAGAAGGCGCCCGAGGCGTGTGGTTTCGACGTAGCAAGCCCCAGAAGCTTTGCTCAGGATTCTAGCTACGTGCCAACCAGGCAAAATATCGTTGGCAGTACCAGACGCTGACAAATGGACGGCTGGAAGCGGTGACAGCCTGCAGCTTGGCGATCGCATCGGCATTTTTTGGAAATTGACTGATGCCTGATGGACGCCATTCAACGTGAGTGCAGAAAATTGGGAAAGGGACAGTAGGCGTTGAGGGATATATGGCCGATGAGCATCTCTACGTAATATCCTGTTTTACAAGTGGGCGATGTCAGATGTTCATAAGCCGCTCGAAAGCCGACCAAACATGGCTCGACGCGCTAAAAATTAGTGCAAATGTTCATAAAATTATGTTTATGGACGAGGTTTTCTGCTCATCTGGTCGATCTGCCTTTGGGCGGTTACTCAGCGGTTAGGACGCTGCGGTAGATGAGCGGGGAGTCTCATTGGGGGGATTGACGCTGGCCGATTGGGACATCCGAGCGAGCCGCTTGATGCCGGACTTCGGCAGAACCACTTGCTGAGGCTTACCAAGGCTGGTCCACCGAGTATGTCGAGCACCTGGCGCAGGGGGTGAGTGGTAGGCCGGACGGCCGGTTGTGGCAGGATCGATGCCATCAAAACCAAGTGCGCTCAGGTCGAGTTCATCGACCACGCGCACTGGATTTTCTTCGGCTAACGTTTAGTAACTCTTAGCGCTTTACGACTAACGTCAAAATGTCATAACTGGCGACCAGTTCGCCCATCTGGTTGGTCACCTCCACATCCCACGCTACCACCCCTTGCGCAATGCCCTGCGGGCTCTTCTTGCCCTGGTCGATTTTGCGTTTGCACGTCAGGCGGGCCTGGATGGTGTCACCGATGCCCACCGGAGTGATAAAGCGCAGGGTGTCCAGGCCATAGTTAGCCAGTACCGGGCCAGGGGCTGGCGAGACGAACAGGCCGGCTGCGGCGCTGAGCACGAAGTAGCCGTGGGCGATGCGCTTGCCGAATTGGGACTCCTTGGCGGCGATGTCGTCGAAGTGCATGTAGAAGTGATCCCCCGACAGGCAGCCGAAGTTCACCAAGTCTGCCTCGGTGACAGTGCGGCGGTGGGTCAGGAGGGATTCTCCGATTTGCAGGTCCTCGAAGAAGCGGCGGAACGGGTGCACTTCGGTCTCGATGACCTTGGCGCCGCGTACGTATTCCCCGGTGACGGCCGCCAGCATAGTGGGTGAGCCTTGTACCGCGGCGCGTTGCAGGTAGTGTTTCACCGCGCGCAGGCCGCCGAGTTCTTCGCCGCCGCCGGCACGCCCCGGGCCGCCGTGCTTGAGTTGAGGAAGGGGCGAGCCGTGGCCGGTGGATTCGGCGGCGGATTCGCGATCAAGTACCAGCAGGCGGCCGTGCCAGGCAGCGGCCACCGGTATGGCTTTGGCGGCGATGTGCGGGTCTTTGGTGATCAGGCTTGCCACCAGGCTGCCTTTGCCGCGCGCCGCCAGCGCCAGGGCTTCGTCCAGGTCGTCGTAGGCCATCAGTGTGCTGACCGGGCCGAACGCTTCTATATCGTGGGCGCCGCCTTCGGCGTGTGGGTTGCGTGATTGCAGCAGGGTCGGTGCAAAGAACGCGCCTTGGCTGACGTTTTCACCACGCGGTTCGAAACCGTCGCGAGCGCCGAATAGCAGCTCGCTGCTGTGCAACAAGGCCTCCAGGCGCTCGGCCACATCCTTCTGTTGATCATGGGACGCCAGAGGCCCCATGCGTACACCTTCTACTGACGGGTCGCCGACCACCACCTTGGCCAAGCGCTCGCGCAAGCGGCTGGCAACCGCATCAATGTGCTTGGCCGGGACAATAGCGCGGCGAATGGCAGTGCACTTCTGCCCGGCCTTGACGGTCATTTCGCGGGCGACCTCTTTGATGAACAGCTCGAACTCTTCATCGTCCGGCGTCACATCCGGGGCGAGAATTGCGCAGTTCAGCGAGTCAGCCTCGGCGTTGAACGGCACCGAATTGCGGACCAGGTTCGGGTTCACCCGCAGCTTGGCCGCCGTGTCGGCGGAACCAGTGAAGGTCACCACGTCTTGGCCTTGCAGGCGGTCGAGCAGGTCACCGGTGCTGCCGATCACCAGTTGCAGGCTGCCCGGCGGTAACAGGCCGGATTCGTCCATCAGGCGCACCACGGCTTCGGTCAGGTAGCTGGTGGCGCTGGCGGGTTTGACGATGCACGGCACGCCGGCCAAAAAGCTCGGTGCGAATTTTTCCAGCATGCCCCAGATCGGGAAGTTGAAGGCGTTGATGTGCACCGCCAGGCCGCCACGTGGCACCAGGATATGGGTGCCGGCAAACGTGCCTTTTTTACCCAACGGCAGCGCCGGGCCTTCGTGGACGATATTGCCGGATGGCAATTCTCGCGAACCGAGGCTGGCGTAGGTGAAAAGGGTGCTGTTGCCGCCTTCGATGTCGATCCAGCTGTCTGCGCGGGTTGCGCCGCTGTGGTGGGAGATCGCGTAGAGCTGTTCCTTGCGTTCGCTCAGGTACAGCGCCAATGCCTTGAGGCGCTGGGCCCGTTGCTGGAAGTCCAACGCCATCAAGCCGCTGACGCCCAGGCTGCGGCCGTGGGCGACGGCTTCGGCGAAGTCCGGACGTTCTTCATGCGTGCGTGCGAGTTCGTGGCCGTCGATGGCGCTACGCAGAACTTGGGCACCGTGTTGGCCGATCCAGCGACCGGCGATAAAGCTTTGCAGGGTAGGGGCGTGAGGCATCACGATTCCTCCAGGGTAGAAAATCAGGGGTTAGTGTTTGCTGGCGCCCGAGGCGCCGATTCCGGTCATGGAACGGATGAACTGCGCCAGGTATCGGCCGCGCTCAAGGGCTGCACGCGGCGAGGTGTCGGTGACGGAAAACAGCCAAGCGCTTAAAAACGCCAGACTCATGGAAAACAGCGCAGGGTTGGAATAAGGGAACAGCGCCTTCTCGTAATGCAGCACGTTGACCCACACCGCAGGGCTCAGCACCAGCAGCACAATCGCCGAGACCAGCCCGGCCAGGCTGCCGGTCACGGCGCCGCGAGTGGTCAGTCCCTTCCAGTACATCGAAAGGAACAGCACCGGGAAATTCACCGACGCAGCAATCGCCAGCACCAGGCCGGACAGGAACGCGATGTTCTGCGATTCGAACAGCAGGCCGAGGATGATCGCCAGCACCCCGATGCACAGCGTGGCGATGCGCGACACGCGGATCTCCTGCTGCTCGGTGGCCTGGCCTTTGCGCATGACGCAGGCATACAGGTCGTGGGATACCGCCGAAGCGCCAGACAACGCCAGCCCTGCCACCACTGCCAGGATCGTGGCAAACGCCACCGCCGAAATGAACCCGAGAAAAAGGTTGCCGCCCACCGCCTGCGCCAAGTGCACCGCGATCATGTTGCCGCCGCCGATGATCGCGCCGTTGGCGTCACGGAACGCCGGGTCGGTGCCGACCATGACGATGGCACCAAAGCCCACCACGATCAGCAGCAGGTAGAAATAACCAATGAACCCGGTGGCATAGAACACGCTCTTGCGTGCTTCCTTGGCATCGCTGACGGTAAAGAAGCGCATGAGGATATGGGGCAGGCCGGCGGTTCCGAACATCATGCCCACGCCGAGGGAAATCGCATCAATGGGGTTGGACAACAAACCGCCCGGCGCCATGATCGCGCTGCCCTTGGCATGCACGGCAGTAGCGCCGGCAAACATCGCCTCGGTGCTGAAACCGAAATGCTTGAGCACCATGAAGGCCATGAATGTGGTGCCGAACAGCAGCATCACCGCCTTGATGATCTGCACCCAGGTGGTCGCGAGCATGCCGCCAAAGGTCACGTAGAACACCATTAGCACGCCCACCAGCATCACCGCATACAAGTAGTCGATGCCGAACAGCAGCTCGATCAACTTGCCCGCGCCGACCATCTGCGCTACCAGGTACATCAGCGCCACGGTAAGGGTGCCAAAGGCCGAAGTGAGGCGTACCGGGGTTTGCTCCAGACGGTACGACACCACGTCGGCAAAGGTGTATTTGCCCAGGTTGCGCAGGCGTTCGGCGATCAAGAACAGGATGATCGGCCAGCCGGCCAATACGCCCAGGGCATAGAGCAAGCCGTCATAGCCGTTGAGGAACATCATCGCCGAGATGCCCAAAAAGGAGGCTGCCGAGATCATGTCACCGGCAATCGCAAGGCCGTTCTGGAAACCGGTCATGCCGCCGCCGGCGGTGTAAAAGTCACTCGCTGAACGCGTGCGCAACGCCGCCCAGCGCGTCACGCCAAAAGTGAACAGCACAAACACCAGGAACATACCGATGGCATTCCAGTTCAGTGGCCGCGCCACGTCATCGGCTGCGATGGCCAGGTCGGTGGCCAACGCCAGGGGCAACAGGAACCACGCGATCAAACGGCTCATGCGGCGCACTCCTGCTTGAGTTTGTCGTTGAGCGGGTCGATCACATGGTTGGCGCGGTGCACATAAAAACCAGTCAGCGCAAAGGCCAACAGCACGATCACCACGCCCACCAGCATGCCCACGGTGGTGACGCCACCGCTCAGGGACTGCCCAAGGGTGGCGGGGGAAAACGCCACCAACAGCACAAAGCCGAAATAAACCACCAACATGATCAGCGACAGTGACCAGTACAGGCGCTGTTTGCGCCGTACCAACTGGAGAAAGTCGGGGTGCCGGTGGATGCGTTCGATGTCGTCGGGAGTCATGGCGCTGTGGTCCTTTTTATTGTTGTGTTGGGGTATGGCTGCACGCGTCAGAGTTGGTCGAAGTCCAGTACCACCTTGTCGCTGATCGGGAACGCTTGGCACGACAGCACGTAGCCGGCGGCCACTTCGTAGTCCTCCAGGGCGTGGTTGCTGTCCATTTCCACTTCGCCTTCGATGACCTTGCACTTGCAGGTGGAGCACACGCCGGCTTTGCACGAATACGGCAGCTCGGCGCCCTGGGCGTTGCCAGCGTCGAGGATGCTCTGGCTGTTGCGCGGCAGGTCGAAGGCCAGGGCGCGGCCGTCGCTGATCACCGTGATCTGGCTGACGGCGGCGTCCAGTTCGCGAGCGGCTTCGCGGGCCTCACGCTTTTGCTGGCTGCCGGCGGCGGCGAACAGTTCGAAATGAATACGCTCAGCCGGCATGCCTCGGGCCTTGAGGCTGTCGCGAACGGTCTCGGTCATTTCCTGCGGGCCGCAGATGAAAGCGGCGTCGAGTTGCTTGACGTCCAGCCAGCGGGAGAAGAGTTGCTCGCACTTATCGCCGTTGATGCGGCCGTTATAGAGGTCGACGTCCTGCTGTTCGCGACTGAACAGGAAGATCAGGTTCAAGCGCTGCAGATAGCGGTTTTTCAGATCTTCGAGTTGCTCGCGAAACAACGCGCCAGAGCTGGAACGGTTGCCATACAACAGCGTTACGCGGCTGTTGGGTTCGGTTTGCAGCGTGGTCTTGATAATTGACAGAATCGGCGTGATGCCGCTGCCGGCCGCCACCGCCAGGTAATTACCGTGGCGTGCTGGGTCCAATTCGACATGGAAATGCCCAGCGGGTGGCATCACCTCCAGGCTGTGCCCGGCCTTGAGTTGTTCGTTGGCAAACGCCGAAAAGCGCCCGCCGGCCACGCGCTTGATGGCGATCCGCAGTTCTCCGTCGTTGACCCCGGTGCAGATCGAATACGAGCGGCGTACTTCTTCGCCGTCCAACTGAGTGCGCATCACCAGGTGCTGGCCCTGGGTGAAGTGAAAACTGTCTTGCAGGTGCTGCGGAATCTCGAACGCGATGGACACCGCGTCACGGGTTTCGCTGCGCACATCCTTGATGACCAGGCTGTGAAATTTGCTCATTTTTATTCTCCAACCGAGAGGGCCAACGGCCCCTCAGATGCACTTGAAATAGTCGAACGGCTCGAGGCAGTCACGGCAGCGGTACAGCGCCTTGCAGGCAGTGGAGCCGAATTCGCTGAGCACCTCGGTGTGGGCGCTTTCACATTGCGGGCAGACCACCGTCGGGCTTTCACCGAGCAGGCTGCGCTTGCTGGTAACGCCCACTGGTGGTGCGATGCCGTAGGCACGCAGGCGTTCGCGGCCATCGTCGGTAATCCAGTCGGTGGACCAGGCCGGGGTCAACTTGCGCTCCAGGTGTGGCTTGCGAAAACCGGCCTGCTCCAGGGCTTCGCGAATATCGCTCTCGATCACTTCGGTGGCGGGGCAGCCGGAGTAAGTCGGCGTGACCACCACATGTAGATGGCCTGCCTGCCAGTCGAGGTCGCGCACGATGCCGAGGTCGACCACGCTGACCACTGGCACTTCCGGGTCCATCACCAAGGCCAGGGTGGCCCAGGCAGCTGCCAGGTCGGTGGGTTGCGCCGGCCGGTCGCTGGCGATCAGCTCACCAGGTCGCATCGGGGTACGCTCGGGGTAAAAACTGCATTTCGGCCAACAGAATGCCCAGGTGCTCGGTGTGCAGGCCACGCCGGGCATTCAGGTAGAAGTAGCTCGGTGCCGGGGGTATGGGCAGGGTGGCGCTGGCGAACATTTCATTGACTGTTTTTTGCCAGGCAGCGGCGACCTGCGCGGTGTCCGGGGTGGTGCCGGCGGCGCACAGGCGCTGTTCGCTCTCATCGGCGCTGGTCAGTTCGACGGTGAAGCGCCACAGCTCGGGAATCGCTGCGAGCATGCGTGCATGGCTTTGCTCAGTACCGTCGCCCAGACGCTCCACCCACTCACCGGAGCGGCGCAGGTGGTAGGTGACTTCCTTGACGGCCTTGGTGGCGATCCCTGCGATGCGTTCATCACTGGACTGGCTCAGGCCTGCCAGCACCGGCAAGTGCCAGGCGTCGTACAAAAATTGCTTGAGGATGGTCACCGCGTAATCGCCGTTGGGTTGTTCCACCAGCAGCAGATTGCGGAAGGCGCGTTCGTCGCGGCGGAAGGCCAGGTCGTCGGCGGTGCGGCCGTCGTCCAGCAGCTCGGCGGCGTATTCGAGCCAGTTGCGTGCCTGGCCCACCAAGTCGAGGCCGACGTTCATCAGCGCCAGTTCTTCTTCCAGCGCCGGCGCGTGGCCGCACCATTGGCACAGGCGCTGGCCTTGGATCAAGGCGCTGTCGCCGAGGCGCAGCAGGTATTCGATCAGATCGGTTTGCGTGTTCATGGTCGACCTCACATGTGCCCGACTTCGGCCGGCAACTCGTAGAAGCTGGCGTGGCGATAGACCTTGTCGTCGGAAGGGTCGAACAGCGGGTCTTTTTCATCCGGCGACGAGGCGGTGATCAGTGCCGAGGGCACTACCCACAGGCTCACACCTTCGCTGCGACGGGTGTACAGCTCGCGGGCGTTCTCAATGGCCATGGTGGTATCGGCGGCATGCACGCTGCCGACGTGTTTGTGGTTAAGGCCGTGCTTGCTGCGCACGAAGACTTCAAAAAGGGTCCATTCAGACATAGCGGCGACTCCAGATCAGGCAGCGTTCTTATTGTGTTTTTTACGGGCGTGGGCAACGGCGGCTTCGCGTACCCAGGCCCCGTCTTCAATAGCTTTGCGGCGGGTTGCAACCCGTTCTTGGTTGCACGGGCCGTTGCCTTTGAGCACTTCGTAGAATTCGTTCCACTGGATCTCGCCGAAGTCGTAGTGGCCGCGTTCGGCGTTCCACTTCAAGTCCGGGTCGGGGCACGTGCAGCCCAGCAGTTCCAGTTGCGGGATGGTCTGGTCGATAAAGCGCTGGCGCAGTTCGTCGTTGCTTTGGCGCTTGATCTTCCAGGCCATGGATTGAGCGCTA
Source organism: Pseudomonas sivasensis (assembly GCF_052938085.1). Classification (NCBI taxonomy): domain Bacteria; kingdom Pseudomonadati; phylum Pseudomonadota; class Gammaproteobacteria; order Pseudomonadales; family Pseudomonadaceae; genus Pseudomonas; species Pseudomonas sivasensis. The sequence continues at coordinate 3,113,071 of NZ_CP176442.1, read as the reverse complement.
TTGGGCGAGTGCTCATCGCTTGGGCCGAACATCATCAGCGACGGCCACCACAGGCGGTTGATTGCGTCCTGAACCATGTCTTTTTGCGCCTGGGTGCCGTGACGCATCATGGTCAGGAGGATTTCGTAGCCCTGGCGCTGGTGGAAGCTTTCTTCCTTGCAGATGCGCACCATCGCCCGGGAGTAGGGTCCGTAGGAGGTGCGCTGCAGCACCACCTGATTGACGATCGCAGCGCCATCCACCAGCCAGCCCACGGCGCCCATGTCGGCCCAATTCAGGGTCGGGTAATTGAAGATGCTCGAATACTTGGCCTTGCCGCTGTGCAACTTGGCGATCTCTTCATCGCGGTCGGCGCCCAGGGTTTCCATCGCGCTGTACAGGTACAGGCCGTGACCGGCTTCGTCCTGGATCTTGGCCATCAGTTGCAGCTTGCGCTTTAGGGTCGGCGCGCGAGTTACCCAGTTGCCTTCGGGCAGCATGCCGACGATTTCGGAGTGGGCGTGTTGGGAGATCTGCCGGATCAGGGTTTGACGGTAGGCGTCAGGCATCCAGTTTTTGGCTTCGATCTTGATTTCGGCATCGATTTTTTCCTGGAAATGGCGCTCCTGTTCGGACATCTCCGACAGGTCCTTGATGCGCTTCACTCCGGTTTCTACAAGCTGTGCGTACATGGTGAGTCTCCCGCCTGGAATCTGTTAAAGGCATGGAGAACTTTATAAGTGATACAGAAATATTTATCAAACACAAAATAACGTGTCATTAGGGTTTTTGTATCGCTTCGCGCGTTATGGTTTCTCAACGGGCAAAAAAAAGCCCCGCCGGAGCGGGGCTAAAAAGTGCAGCAGTCATGCTTTAGGGCGGTTGTCGATCACGTGGCAGGCCTTGCCTTCAGAGCGTTTGATCGAATGAATAGGCTGCAAAACGATACGCGTACTGATCCCAATGTAAGTTTTGATGTGACGGCTCAGCTCGCCGGCGATGACTTTTTGCTGTTCGTCGCCCAGGTGCTGATGTTCGGCCTTGAGCTCCACATGCACGTCCACGCTGTCTAAATTGCCGTTGCGATACAGATGGATCTCATAGCACTCGCACAGCTGTTTGACTTTCAGTACCTGCTCCTCGACCTGGGTAGGGAACACGTTGACCCCACGGATAATCAGCATGTCATCGCTGCGGCCGGTGATTTTGTCGATGCGCCGCATCGGCCTCGCCGTGCCGGGCAGCAGGCGCGTCAGGTCGCGGGTGCGATAACGGATCATCGGCAGCGCTTCTTTGCTCAGGGAGGTGAACACCAGTTCGCCCATCTGGCCGTCCGGCAGCACTTCGCCGGTGACCGGGTCGATGATTTCCGGGTAGAAGTGGTCTTCCCAGATGGTCGGGCCGTCCTTGGTTTCGGCGCATTCCATAGCTACACCCGGCCCCATGATTTCCGAGAGGCCGTAGATGTCGAGGGCGGTGATGCCCAGGCGGTTTTCGATGGCGCTGCGCAACTCTCCAGTCCAGGGTTCGGCACCGAAGATGCCAAGGCGTAACGCGAGCTTGTGCGGATCGAGGCCTTGGCGCTCGATTTCATCGGCGATGTTGAGCATGTAGGAGGGCGTGACCATGATGATGTCTGGCTGGAAATCCTTGATCAGCTGCACCTGCTTTTCAGTCTGCCCGCCAGACATCGGGATCACTGTACAGCCCAGGCGTTCGGCACCGTAGTGCGCGCCCAGGCCGCCAGTGAACAGGCCGTAGCCATAGGAAATATGCACCTTGTCGCCCCGTCGCCCACCCGCTGCACGGATCGAACGGGCAACTACGTTGGCCCAAGTGTCGATGTCGTTTTGGGTGTAACCGACCACCGTCGGTTTGCCGGTAGTGCCGCTGGACGCATGCAGACGTACCACGTCTTGCATGGGCACGGCGAACATGCCGTAGGGGTAGTTGTCGCGCAGGTCAGACTTGGTGGTGAAGGGGAACTTCGCCAGGTCTTCCAGGCAAGTGATATCGCGGGGGTGCACGCCTAGCGCATCAAAGCGCTGGCGGTACAGCGGCACATTGGTGTACGCGAGGTTGAGGCTCCAGCGCAGGCGCTCCAGTTGATGCTGGCGCAACTCATCGATGCTGGCGGTTTCCAGCGGGTCCAACACAGGTTCAAGCACGGATTGGGCAATTGGCATGTTCATGACTTCACTCGAATTATTGTTGTGTTCCGGCCCTGTTGCACCAGGGCTTTGAGTGCATGCCCCAAGGATACCGCTCGGGTCCTCGGGAATTTAGGTTATTTGGTTCTATAGGCGCTCGATGATCAGTGCGATGCCTTGGCCGACGCCGATGCACATAGTGCACAAGGCATAGCGGCCCTGGCGCTCCTCCAACTCATGCAGGGCAGTGGTTACCAGGCGTGCGCCACTCATGCCCAGCGGATGGCCAAGGGCAATCGCGCCGCCGTTGGGATTGACCCGTGGGTCGGTGTCGCCCAGGCCCAGTTCGCGCAGTACGGCCAGGCCCTGGGCGGCGAACGCTTCGTTGAGCTCGATTACGTCCATGTCCGCCAGGCTCAGGTTGGCCAATTCCAACACCTTGTGGGTGGCTGGCACGGGGCCGATGCCCATGATGCGCGGCTCGACGCCCGCAGTGGCCATGGCCACCACTCGGCCGCGTGCCTTCAGACCATATGCCTTGGCGATGTCCGGGCTGGCCAACAACAACGCGCACGCGCCGTCATTGACCCCGGACGCATTACCTGCGGTGACACTGCCGCCTTCGCGAAACGGCGTGCCGAGCTTCTGCAGTTGCTCAAGGGTGGTGTTGCTACGCGGGTGTTCGTCATGCTCGACGACCTTGGTCGGGCCCTTGCGCTGGGGTATTTCGACGGGGACGATTTCCTTGGCCAAGCGCCCGTTGGCTTGCGCAGCGCCGGCACGTTGCTGGCTGCGTAGGGCAAAACCATCCTGGTCGGCGCGGGAAATATTGAACTGCGCGGCGACGTTTTCGGCGGTCTCCGGCATGGAGTCGATGCCATACGCCTGCTTCATCAGCGGATTAACGAAGCGCCAGCCGATGGTGGTGTCATGGATCTCGGCCTCGCGTGCAAACGCCTGCTCGGCCTTGCCCATCACTAACGGTGCGCGGGACATCGACTCTACGCCGCCCACCAGCATCAGCCCCGCCTCACCGCAGCGAATGGCGCGTGCGGCAGTGCCGATGGCATCCAGCCCGGAGCCGCACAAGCGGTTGAGGGTGGTGCCTGGCACGTTCACCGGCAAGCCGGCCAGCAGCGCCGACATGCGCGCGACGTTGCGGTTGTCTTCGCCGGCCTGGTTCGCGCAACCGTAGATCACATCGTCCACAGTGCTCCAGTCCACGTTAGGGTGGCGGCGCAGCAACTCTCGCAGCGGCACTGCGCCGAGGTCGTCGGCACGCACACTGCTCAAGGCTCCTGCGTAGCGGCCGATGGGGGTGCGCACCGCATCGATGATCAGGGCGTCATTCATTCGAGGTCTCCTGCGCGAGCACCGGGCCGCGCACTTTGTAGGATTTGCCATGGAACAGCGCGATTAGCTCGCCCTGTTGGTTTTCGATACGCACGTCATAGTTGCCGGTGCGACCTGAGCGGCTTTGCTCGATGCATTCGGCATTCAGGGTGTCGCCCAAGCGGGCCGGGGCGACGTAGTCGATACTGCAACCCATGGCCACCGTGGCTTCGTTGTAACTGTTGCAGGCCAGCGCAAAGGCCGAATCGGCCAGGGCAAACAGGTAGCCGCCGTGGCAGGTGCCGTGGCCCTGGAGCATGTCGGCGCGCACGCTCATGCCCACGCGGGCGGTGCCTGGTGCGGTCGAGAGCAGGCGCATGCCCATTCCAAGGCTGGCGCTGTCGCGCTCGAACAGGGCTTGGGCGCAGGCACTGGCCAAGCGCATCGCGTCGTGATTAGTCATGCAAACATCTCCCTTCGGCCACGCGACGGCGCAGCAGCAGCGACGGCCGGTAGCGTTCTTCGCCATAACTGGCTTGTAGGTTTTCGAGCACGCGCAGCACATGGGGCAGGCCAATGGCATCGGCCCAGGCCAGGGGGCCTTCGGGGTAATTGACCCCGGCGCACATCGCCAGGTCGATGTCGGCGGCCGAGGCCACGCCTTGTAGGAGGGCGTCTGCTGCTTCGTTGGCAAGCATCGCCACCGTGCGCAGCACGGCGAGGGCCGGGCTGTCGCTGAGCACGCTGACGCTGAACCCGGCGTGTTGCAGCAGCGCCACGCCGTCTCCAAAGGCTGTCGGGTCAATTCCGGCCGCGCAACTGATGGCGAGGCGGCTCCCAGTGCCGTAGTCATGCACCAGGTCCAGCAGAATAAGGTTGCGCAGGCCATCTTCCTGGGCGCGCTGGCAGGCCATGCGCCCGTCGCTCAAGGCCAGCACCGCATCGCCGACCCGCAGCAAACCCTGGCCGTCGCGGATGAGGACCTCGATGGCTTGCTCGCGCAGGCGTGGGATCAATGGGTTGGCGATCCCCAAGTCACCTTCGACCACACAGCAGGTGACGGTCCGCTCGCTGTGGGTGGTTTTTGCGGATGCGCGCTCAGCACCGTCCGCATAGTTGTAGAAACCCTGGCCGCTCTTGCGGCCCAAGCGCCCGGCGTCTACCAAGTCTTTTTGGATCAGCGAGGGCTGAAAACGGTTGTCGCTGTAGTAGGCGTCAAACACTGAGCAGGTCACCGCGTAATTGACGTCATGGCCGATCAAGTCCGTCAGCTCGAAGGCGCCCATGGCAAAGCCGCCGGCGTCACGCATCAGCGCATCCAGGGTCGGACAGTCGGCAACGTCTTCCTGCAACAGGCGCAGGCTTTCGGCGTAGAACGGGCGGGCCACACGGTTGACGATAAAGCCTGGCGTCGAACGGGTGTGCACCGGTTTTTTGCCCCAGGCCTTGGCCGTTGCGTATAGGCGGTCGGCCAAGGCCGGGTCGCTGGCCAGGCCGCAGACGATTTCCACCAGTGCCATCACTGGCGCCGGGTTGAAAAAATGCAGGCCAAGCAAACGCTGTGGACGTTCCAACTGGGCGGCAATGCTGGTAATAGACAGCGAAGACGTGTTGCTGGCCAGAATGCATTGCTCGCCGCAGATACCTTCCAACTGGCGGAAGAGGGCGCGCTTGACCTCGAGGTTCTCGACGATGGCCTCGATGATCAGCGCGCAATCGGCCAGAGCATCGATGGACTCCACGGCCTGCAGGCGAGCGATGGTGGCCGCACGGTCATCGGCCGAAAGCTTGCCTTTTTCGACGCGTTGACCTAGTTGCCGGTCAATCCCGTCGATGGCCTGGGCGGCTGCACCGGGGCGGTTGTCCAGCAGCAGCACCGGGTGGCCGGCCTGGGCAGCGACCTGGGCGATCCCGGCGCCCATGGCCCCGGCGCCGATCACGCCAACGCGCGCAGTGGTGTTCAGTACGGTCATGGCTCAGCGTCCCTTGAAGCTAGGGGTGCGTTTTTCTATAAAGGCGCTGACGCCCTCACGGTAGTCCTCACTGCGCCCGGCCAGGCGTTGCAGGTCTTTTTCCAGCTCTAGCTGTTCGTCGAAGGTGTTGCTCAGGCTGGCGTTGAGGCTGCGCTTGATCAGTGCCAGGCCGTAGGTCGGTTGGGTAGCCAGATGGCGGGCGAGGGTCAAGGCTTCGTTGCGCAACTCGGCATCGTCTACGCAGCGGTAGATCAGCCCCCACTGCTCGGCCTGTTCGGCGCTCAAGCGATTGCCCAGCAGCGCCAGTGCCTTGGCCCGGGCCATGCCCACCAGGCGCGGCAAGGTCCAGGTGCCGCCGGAATCGGGGATCAGGCCGATCTTGCAGAAGGCCTGGATAAAACTCGCCGAACGTGCAGCCAGCACAAGGTCACATGCCAGCGGAATATTCGCCCCAGCCCCGGCCGCCACGCCATTCACCGCGCAAATCACCGGCATCGGCAGGTCGCGCAGTTGGCGGATCAGCGGGTTGTAGAACTTCTCCATCGACTCGCCCAGGTCAGGCACGGCGCTGCCCGGTGCGACGTTGCGGTCGCTGAGGTCTTGTCCGGCGCAGAAGCCGCGGCCTTCACCGGTGAGCAGCAACACGCGCACATCCGGGCTCTGGCGCACTTGCTTGAGGGCTTCTTTTACTTCGCCGTGCATCTGCGTATTGAAACTGTTGAGTTGCTCCGGCCGATTGAGGCTGAGCAGAGCGACGCCGGCGTCTATGGAAAACAGGATGTGCTCGAAGGTCATGATCAGGGTGCTCTCTGGGAAGACTGGGGATTACTGGCCGGTGAAGGTCGGCGGGCGTTTTTCCTGGAAGGCGCGGATACCTTCGTCGCGGTCGCGCGTGCCGGCCAGAACGGTAAAGGCGTGGCGCTCAAAGCGCAGGCCGCTGGCCAGGTCTGTGTCCATCGCCTTGAGCAGCGCCTCCTTGGCCAGGCGCACGGCCAGCGGCGCTTTGCCAGCGATGTTGCGGGCGATCTGCAGGGCGCGGTCGACGGTGAATTCAGGTTGGGTCACTTCGCTGACCAGGCCGGCGCGCTGCGCATGGCGGGCGTCGATGGGCTCGCCGGTGAGCACCATCTGCATGGCCATGGATTTGCCCACTGCCCGGAGCAGGCGTTGGGTGCCACCCGCGCCGGGCATGATGCCCAGGTTGATTTCCGGCTGGCCGAAGCGGGCGTCTTCGCCGGCAATGAGAATGTCGGCATGCATCGCCAGCTCACAGCCACCGCCAAGGGCGAAGCCGTTTACCGCCGCGATTAGGGGTTTGTTGAAATGGGTGATGGCGTGCCACGCGTCCTGGCGGGGGTCATCGAGAATGCCCACCAAATTTCGCTCGGCCATTTCATTGATGTCGGCGCCGGCGGCAAATGCCTTGCGGCTGCCAGTGAGTACTACGGCACGGGTGTCCTCATCTGCTTGGGCGATGGCCAATTCGGCGGCCAGCTCTCTCAGCAGTTCGGTGTTGAGGGCATTCAGCGCCTGGGGACGCTGCAGCGTGATCAGGCGCACGCCCGGTGCAAAAAACTCAACGGCAAGGGTCTGAGGCATGGCGGATGCCCTCGGTGTACGCACGGCGTGGACGCCGGCTTATTGTTGGATCGGCCGCAGGTGGCCGGTTTTGGCCGAGTATACCTATAAAGCGATACGCAAAATCAAGCATGAAATTACATTAGCGTGTCCTATATATGCGGTCATGCTCTTCGGATAAAGTGAAATTATGGGCTATAGCCCTTATTTAATGAGTAATTTTCGCTTTTTTCGAGGGCTGCAGGCGGGTCGATAAAAGCGATACGTTTTTTGTTGTTTGTATTCCAAATTCAATATGATACAAAATATGCGTGTATGTGCATCGCTTTGCGTCTTCAAGGAGTTTTCTATGACGTGCTACAGCCTCAACGGCCTCACCCCGGTGGTGGACCCCAGTGCCTATGTGCATCCTTCGGCCGTGCTCATCGGCGATGTCATTATTGGCCCGCACTGTTATGTCGGGCCGCTGGCCAGCTTGCGTGGTGACTTTGGCCGCATCGTGCTGGAGGAGGGTGCCAATATTCAGGACACCTGCGTCATGCACGGTTTCCCGGAGAGCGACACGGTGATCGAGCGCAATGGTCATGTCGGTCACGGTGCGGTGTTGCACGGTTGCCGCATTGGCGAGGATGCCCTGGTGGGCATGAATGCTGTGGTCATGGACGGGGCCAGGATTGGTCCGCGTTCATTCGTATCGGCTACGGCGTTCGTCAAGGCGGGCTTCGAATGCCCCGAGCAATCGTTGGTGATGGGCGCCCCGGCCAGCGTCAAGCGTAGCCTCAGCGATGGGGAAGTGAGCTGGAAGCAGACCGGCACCCGCGAGTACCAGAAACTGGCCAAGCGTTGCCTCACGCAAATGCAGGAATGCGAGCCGCTGCAGGCGGTTGAACGCGACCGGCCACGGGTTAGCGACAGCGGCCTGCGGCCCAAGGGTGCAACGCTGTGACCCTGCATTGCACGTGCAGGATGGTCACAAGGCCCGCTCGCCGGGTATATTTCAGCCTTTTTTCCTGTCCGGTACGCCCATGTCGTCCCTAGCCCCATTGAATTCCCTGATCACGCGCTTTCAGGAGCAGACGCCGATTCGCGCCAGCTCGCTGATCATCACCCTCTATGGGGATGCCATCGAACCCCACGGCGGCACTGTCTGGCTTGGCAGCCTTATCCAACTGCTCGAGCCCATTGGCATCAATGAACGGCTGATCCGCACCTCGATTTTCCGCTTGACCAAAGAGGGCTGGCTCACCGCCGAAAAAGTCGGGCGGCGCAGCTACTACAGCCTGACCGGCACCGGGCGTCGGCGCTTCGACAAGGCTTTCAAGCGTGTGTACAGCTCCAACGTGCCGGCCTGGGACGGTTCCTGGTGCTTGGTGATGCTCACGCAGTTAGCCCAGGACAAGCGCAAACAAGTGCGTGAAGAACTGGAATGGCAAGGTTTTGGTGCGATCTCACCGGTCTTGTTGGCCTGCCCGCGCAGCGACCGCGCCGATGTCAATGCGACGTTACAGGACCTTGGGGCTCTGGAAGAAACCATTGTCTTCGAAACCACCGCCCAGGACGTATTGGCCTCCAAGGCCCTGCGTTTGCAAGTGCGCGAAAGCTGGAGTATCGAGGAACTGGCGACCCATTACAGCGAATTCATTCAGTTGTTCCGCCCACTCTGGCAAGCACTGCGCGAGCAGGAAAACCTGCTTCCAGCCGACTGCTTCCTGGCACGGGTTCTGCTTGTGCATGAATATCGCAAATTGCTGTTGCGCGACCCGCAGTTGCCGGATGAGCTATTGCCCGGCGATTGGGAAGGCCGCGCCGCACGACAGTTGTGCCGTAACATCTACCGTCTGATCTTCGCCAAGGCCGAAGAGTGGTTGAACAGCGCACTGGAAACCGCCGACGGACCCTTGCCGGATGTCGGCGAGAGTTTCTATCGACGCTTCGGCGGGCTTAAATAACCCGCCATCAATCAAGCAGTATCGCTGTCCGTTTTAGCGTGGATCGACGTAGATAATAAAAATAAGCCTGCGTGAGGCCTCACATGAATTCTTCAATTGCACAACGCCGTGATGGGTTCGATCAATGGGTCCATCAGATTAACCAGATCTGCGGCGCCTTCAGCGCCCAAACCCTGGGCGACGGATTTTCCGGGCATATCAGCGAATACCAGAGCGGCGCGCTCAAACTCAGTTTTGTCGATGCCTGCCAGGCGCGGCTGTACCGCACTCCACGGGAGGTCGCGGCTGGCGAGGGCAGAAAGTACTTCGCGGTGTTTCAGCTCGAAGGTACGGCCTGCATGGCCCAGGGCGACAACCGGGTGGCGTTGTCAGCCGGTGATATCACCCTGATCGACGCTTCACAGCCCAGCGATTTCACCTACAGCGAAAGCTCCCGGCAGTTGTCGTTGATTTTGCCGTACCCGCTGGTGGAGCAGTCCCTGCGCTTCAATCCGGTTAAGTGTGGTCATCGAATCGCCGCAACGTCACCCATCGCCACGCTGTCCCACCACTTGATACTGGACGCCACGCGCCACAACACCTTAAGCCAGCAGGAAAGCGAAGCCACCCTGGACGCGGTGGTCAGCCTGTTGCGCCCGGTTATCACCCACAGCGATGTGGCCGATGATCTGCACGAGCGAATCTTTCGCAAGACCCTTGGCTACATCGATGAGCACATTCGCTCCGAAGACCTCTGCCCTGAGTTGCTGGCGCGGGAGGTTGGGGTTTCGATGCGTGGGTTGTACCGGATGTTTTCGCGCAAGGGGTTGGTGGTGGCGCGCTACATCAAGAATCGCCGCCTGGATTTATGTGCCGAGTCCCTGCGCCAATCGTGTGCGGAACAGAAACTGTCGGCGTTGGGATATTCGTGGGGCTTTTCTGATTCGAGTTACTTCTCTACAGCGTTCAAGTCGCGCTTTGGCATTTCGCCGGGCGAGTATCGCAAGCAACACGCCTGAAGCAAAAAAAACCCTGTCACGAGGGTGACAGGGGCTTTTTCCTGCGTGGGTTATTTCGGTGAGCTGAGGTTTAGTGTCGGCGTTTCATCAAAGAAATTCCACGGTTTGAGCAGCACGTGCACCCACTCGGTCGGCATGATCGGCCACTCTTCCGCCCGGGCTATGTGAGTCGTGCCAGTGGTCAGCCAGACCACGTCGTCGCTGTTCTCGATCGACTGGTTGTCCTGGGTGAACTGCCCAAGGCCGGTGTCGCTTTGCGAGCGGTTCGGGTATTTACCCTCCGGGTACTTCTCCTGCGGGTCGTAGCGTGTCACCCACAGCTGTTTGTCCATGAAACTTAGGCGGTGATAGAGCCATTCATCCTTGCCAAAGTTGGCGCCCTTGGCCACCGGGTGTGTACCGCCGGCATAGGGTATCAACTGGTACGAAACCGGGTTGCCGACTTTGTTTTCCTTACCGAAGTTGGTTAACAGGCGCACGGTGGATGGGTCGAACTTCTGTGCGGCCTGCTGTTCGGTACTGACCACTCGCTGCTCAGTCTGCATTGTGCTGGTGCGCGGCCCACCACGTTCGTTCGGTGCAACCACCGGGTTCACTTCCACCAGTGAGTTGTTCTCGCCGTCGATGTCCATGTCCAGGCGGAAGTTGTAAATGTGCTGGTGCGTCGTGCCGACGATGTTGTGGTCCAGCAGGGTGCCGTAGCGTGTGTCTTCCTTGGCGGTTGACTCGTGCATGGTCTTGGACTTCACACCCTTGACCGCTTCGATACCGGTGGCGCCGGCGTCGATACCGATGGTGCCGTTCTGCTGGAATACCCAGTCGAAAATATAGTCGTAGTTACCCACGGTGCTGATCCAGCGGATGACCAGCTCACGCCGTTCGGCGCTGATGTTGGGCTGGCCCATTTCCTGGTGTTTGTATTCGGGCCCGGCGTAGCGCTCGAACACCGCGATGGCATGGGGAATGGTGGTCGGGGCGCCGGAGTAGTCGGCGATGGTTGCGTCCAGCAGCACGGCGTTTTCCGGGGCGTCTTTGCCTCGCGCAATCGGCGAGGTGAGGGTGCCCATGCCGTAGTCGCCCGAATCAAGGTAGGCCTTGAAGTACCAGCCGGCATCCGGGTCGCCGTACGGCACGATCATACCGCCCAGGTTGCCTTCGTACATGATCTTGCGTTTCTTGCCCTTGTCGTCATAAGTCACGGTGGACAGGATCGGCCCGACGCGGGAGTCGAGGCGCACATGAAAATCCCAGTTCTGCCAATGGATGCTGTTGCCGGTGATGGTGTAGTTCTTGCCTTCCGGCTCAATAATCTCCAGCGGCTTGAGCGCCACGCCCTTACGGCCTCGGCCGTCATATGGGGTGGGTTTCATCGGTACCGGGACCACCGCGCCGTCTTCGATTTTGATCAGTTTTTTCTGCTCAAGATCGACCACTGCCACCAAGCCCTCAATCGGGTGCGCCCAGTAGTTGCCGTCACCGGTGTCGAGGTAGCTGACTATTTTCAGTAGTCGCTTGTCCTGGGTCAGACCGTCCTTTCCATCGAAGTAACCGACGGTCAATGGCGTTGTCACCACTTTCTTGATGTCGGTGATGCCACGCTTGGCCAACGCCTGGGCATATTCAGTGCTGGTGGTTATCACCGATTGCACGGTGGCGAAGTCGTCCAGCAGCACCATGCCATGGGCGCCTTCAATGGGCTTCCAGGACAACAGCGACTTGCTGTCCAGGTCGACCTGGCCCTCGATCACATGTTTGCCATCAAGCACCACGATATTGGCCTGGCGCGACTGGGTCGGTTTCTGTCCGCTGTAGATGAAGTTCCACACCTGATCCTTGGGCGGCGTGTGCACCGACACTTCGGTGAAGCGCAAACCTGGCTTGTAGTGTTCCGATTGCTTGATGATCTCAACTGCGCTGTTGATCTCATCCGCACTCAGCGGGTTGAGGGGGCTGGGGCGGGTCTCGACGACAAAGGTCTTGTCCAGGCCGGATTGGAACACCTGGTTTATAAAGTCCTTGGACATGTACGCGGTCTTGCCCTTGAACACCACCGGCACCTTCAACTCCATGCGCTTGCCGTTGAGTATGGCGACCTTGCTGTCAGGCTTGACCTTGACGTAGGCACCGTCCTTGGCAATCACGAATAAGTTGGCGTAGTCGTCCCATTTGACGGAGGCGCCAAACGCTTCAAGAGTCGATTGCAGCGGCACCATTTCGGCAGTGCCGCCATGGGCCTGTGCTGCGGATTCCAAGCCGGGCAGGCCGAAGGATCCCAGGGCAATGGCCAGTGCTAGCCTGGCCAGGGGCGTTCTTTTGAGCAAAGCGGCGGACGAAAACATGACTGAGTTCCTTGAGGAAAACCGAGGACAGTGACAGTGCACTTTGCTACAGCCTGTAGAGGTATGCTTTTGGATTCTCGCCAAAATACTTTGGCTGCGTGCCTGAATCAGTAGCCCATCCCATCATCAATCGCAATACCCTGGGCGCGCATCGCCTTGATCAGCGCAGCGCGGGTGCCTGGCAAGTTGAGCATAGCTTCCTCGCGCAGTGAATTGACCTCTTTCGCAGTGTAGGGCTTGTAGTCCATTGGCGTGCTGCTGCCAGCCATGCCGTCTTTGCGCACGAGCCAGTTCAGTAGGTCGGCCAACTGGGCATTGTTCAACGCCGACTGTGACATACCGGGCACCCGCACGAGAAACTCACGCCCGCCCGGCACTTTGAGGAAGTTACCGACAAACCCCTTGAGTCGGGGCGTGTCGTTGGCAGCCGAACCCATGCCGTCGCCCAGGTGGCAGCCGGCGCATTGCAGTTGATAGTTCACGCTGTTGCTGTAGCCGGCTTGGGAAATCGGGGTTTGCGGCGCTTCATTGCCCGGCGCATGCCGCTGCGCCGGGTTGGGAATAGCCCTGGCATACGCCAGGGGAGCGGTCATCACACAGGCGAGACCGAGGGCTAGCAACCTACGCATGACCGCCTCCTTCTTAAACCGCGACGCCGCGAATGACTGACACGGTGCAGTGGTAGATGTGGGATTTGGCGGCCAGGCACCAATTCACATCGTTGTTGTTGAATGGGCGATAGGCCGGTTCTTCACTGTCGTTACGCGTGCAGGCGCATTGGGCGCAGCTTTGCTTACCGCAGCAATCGTTGTACGAAATGATGTAGTCCTTGCCATCAGCCGGGTTACGGCAGGTGCCGATCCAAGTGACCTGTGATGCTTCGGTGCCCGGTGGGCAGGAGGTCACCGAGCCGCCGCAGCAGCTGCATAGGAAACCGTCGATGGAGCAATAGCGCCAGTAGTCGCAGGTATTCGGGTCGCCGGGGTCGCCGGCTTGCGGATTGTCGGCAGCAAGGGCCTTGCTGGTGCGGTCCAGGGGCAGCAACAGCGGTAGTGCGGCGCCAGCCACCATTAACGAGCCCATGCGCGACAGCAATTTGCGCCGGGACGTTGTGTCGGCCACCCGGCGCGTGGAGCGTTCAAACAACAGGTCCAGTAGTTTCATAAGGTTTTCCTGCCTTGATCAGTGGCTGTGGACGTGTGGGTGCGGCTGGCTGTTCAGGTATTCCTGCAGCGTGGCGCTGTTGAGGTGCTCGACTTCGAACAAGCTGTCCAGGTGCTCGCGTGAGTTGACCAGGCCCTTTGCGCGCAGGGTGCCGCTCTTGTCGATCAGAGCGGCGTAAGGCAGCTTGCCGATCTGGTAGGTCATGCCCACTTCCGGGCCGACTACGTAAGTGGCGTGCTCCAGCTTGTGTTCACGGATCAGCGCTTGCTGGGCGTCCATGTCGCCATCGCTGATGAAAACCACGTCGAGGCGGCCTGCCTGTTCCCTGGCAATGGATTTGATCGCTGGCAACAGCGACTTGCAGATTGGGCAAGTGGGCGAGAGAAAAAACAGCAATTGGTTCTTTTCGCCGGCGTAGCCGAAGTTCACCGGGCGACCGTTACGGTCGGCGGCAGTGACTTGCGGCGCGGCTTCGTTCACGGCCACGCCCTTGTCGACCATCAACGCGCCTGCTGGGGCCAGGCGGCCGTGTAGCACACCAATCTGGCGGACCAGCCCCATGACAACAAACGCCACGGCCACCAGCAACACCCAGAGCAACACGTTGGATACGATTAAGCCTTCCATTGATCACCTACCAATCAGTTTGAGCAGAAGAGGGGAGTTCGCCAGCAGGCCGTCGGCCGCGGCGTAAACCAGCAGCAGCACGGCGGTGGCCGCAACGCTGACAAAACTATCGAAAACACCCAGGTCACGGGCCACTGGTGCCACGCCGGCAAGCAGTGCCAGCCCCACCAGTGCGCTGTTGCGCAGCAGCAGGACCGGGCGAAGTGGTTGTGCCTGGTCCGGGCCTGCACAGCCGCAGTCGATATCCCGACGGCCGCGCCACAAGTTGATCGCGATCGCCAGGGCGTAGAGCGAAATTAGTCCACCGGCCGCCAGTGCCGCCCCGCGTCGGCTGGCGGGGACCAACAACGCAAAAGCCACCATCAACTCCACTAGGGGGATTACTCGGGCAATGGGGCGTACCACTGAATAGGGCAGCAGTTGATAGTCCGCCAACTGCTTGGCGAAACGTGCCGGTGCGCGCACCTTGTGGGTCGCGGCGCTAGCCAGCAATACCGCGAGCGTGAGCGCACTGGCGAGGATGAAGATCGGGTCTAAGTGCATAGCCGAGCCTCCCTTAGTAGCTCATGATCTGGGTCGCAGTTTTGGCGACCTTGGGCATGCTGGCGTTGAGCTTGTCGGTCTTGAGGTCGAAGATCTGCAGGCCCCCTTCGATGTCGGCGCCAAGGAGCAACGGCTTGTCATCGCCGGTCGCTTGTAGGCTCCACACCGGCACCGGCGCTTCCAGGGTCGCGACTTTTTTGTGGGTCTTGAGATCGAACGCCCAGATCAGCGTGCTGGGGTCTTCCCACTTCATTGGTTCATGAGCGTCGTGCATCAACACGTACATGCGGTTTAGCTTCGGCGCGACCGCCATCAACTGCCAGCCTCCTGGCGCCCAGCCGGCTTGCTTTTCCGCCTCGGTGGTGAGCGTCCAGGAACCGAGAATTTTCGGCGCATCGCCCGAGAAATCCACCGGGCGCACAGTACCCGTGGTGGTGGTGAAGTAGTAGGTGTCGCCCACGTTCACGGCGCGCTCGTTGAGCTTCTCTGCATTAGGGTCGAAGAACGCTGTGCGGCTGCGAGCCGTTTCCTGGCCCTGATCGTTGAGCGTGACGACCTGCAGACTGCCGTCGCCGCACAGTGAGGCAAAGCGACGATTACCCACCGGGTAGTTGAGCACGCAACCGGGAATCGCCAGCTCGGCGGTAACGGTCTTGGCCTGGGTGTCCACCACGGTCACCGAGGTGGACGGTGTGAAGTTGTAGATGTAGACAAAACGGTCATCGGCGCTGGTTTTCAGGCCGTAGCGCTGGGTCAGCGACTCGGCGCGCTTGTTGGGAATCAACACCTCCCAGGCTGGCGAGAGGGTGGAACTGTCCCAGGCGGTCAGCACGTCGGTGCGGGTGCCACGGGTGCCGCGAGAGTAGAAGATGTCAGCGCTGTAGAGGGTTTTCTGATCGTGGCTGAGCGTGGAGGGGGCGGCAAAACCGGTGGGGACCATGCCGAGCACGCGTTTTTTATCGGGGTCGACCACGGTGACGCGGCCTACCACGAAGCTTTCGAATTCGACATCGACGATAAACGCGCGGTGGGCTTCGGGTGGGAACGCCAGCACGGTGTTGCCGATGGTGTCGGCCGGCAGGTCCGCGTTGGCCGTATTCAAACCCAGTACCAACAGGCTGAGGCCCAGCGCTGAAGGAACGGTGATTCTGGTGGCTCGCATTCGGGGGGACTCCCTTGGTTATTGTTCTTGCAGATCGCGGTGGCAGAGTTGTGCAGTTCGATTCTGCCTGGGGCGGCGGGTGCGGGAATTAGGCTGCGTGCCAACCGTTTGTGTGTCTGTGCCAGTTGTTGGGCATGGGGCGTCGCCGGACTTCGTGTGAGCTGGCTTGCCTGCGACGGCCTGGTGCCAGGCACCAAGATTTATCGGATTTAAATCGGTTCGAGTGCAGGAGGGGGGCTCGCAAAGGTAGTGTGTCCCTTACATCGCCCCACCACTCGGCATCTCGCCCAGGTTCGGTGCGCCCGAACGCAGGCGCGGCTGGCGGGGCGTTTCAGATTAGCGGGGAGGTTCAGATACGAAAGCTCCCCACCAACTGTTTTAGCCGCTCGGCTTGTTGTTCCAGTTCTGTACAGGTCAGTAGGGTCGCTTGCAGGTTTTCCACGCCCTGGCTATTCAGCACGTTGATCTCGGTGATGTCCACATTCAACGCTTCGACGACTGCGGTCTGTTCCTCGGTGGCGGCGGCGACCGATTGGTTCATGTTGTCGATTTCACCGATGCGTTGCGTCACGCTGCCTAGGCGTTGGCCGGCCAAGTGGACGGTGCTGACGCTGGCTTCGCTGTGTTGCTGGCTCTCGATCATGGTGGTGACGGAGTCGCGGGCGCCGATTTGCAGGGCTTCGATCATCTGTTGGATCTCCTGGGTCGACTCCTGGGTGCGATGGGCTAAGCTGCGTACCTCGTCGGCGACTACCGCGAAGCCACGACCGGCTTCTCCTGCGCGGGCGGCTTCGATGGCGGCATTGAGCGCCAGTAGGTTGGTCTGCTGGGAAATGCTTTTGATCACTTCGAGGATCTGCCCGATGTTTACCGTTTTGTCATTAAGCACCTCGATATTGGCGCACGAGGTACTGATCTTGCCGGACAGTTCGTTGATTAACTCAATCGTACGCTGAACCACTTCGTGACCGTCGCAGGCTTGTTGCCGCGCGGCGGAGGCTTGCTGCGAGGCGACGGCGGCGTTGCTGGCGATTTCCTGGGCGGCGGCACCCAGCTGGTTGATCGCCGCAGCCACGCTGTTGGTTCGCAGGGCTTGCTCGTCCGAGTTGCGCAGCGACGAGTTGGACGCCAGCAGTACGCGCTTAGCCCCTTCATTCACGCCCAGCGCGGCTGAAGACACTTCGCGGATCGACTGCTGAATGCGCTCGACGAAACGGTTGAACGCCGTCGCGAGTTGGCCGAGTTCATCCCTTGAGTTCACGTCCAGGCGTCGGGTCAGGTCTCCTTCGCCCAAGGAGATGTCTTCCATGACCCGTGTCAGCACCTGCAGCGGGCGGGTGATGCGATATGCGGTGTACCAGATCAGCAACAGACCAAGCAGTGCCGAGCCGCCACCCAGCATTAGCTCCAACAGCTTGCTGCGTGCGCTCTGCCCATCCAGTTCGTATTGCAGTGCGGTGACCGGCGCCAGTAACACGGCCTGCGGTACGCTGACCAGCACGCCCCATGGCGCCACGTCGGCAATCGGTGGCAACGGCTCAAGCACTTTGATCTGTTGCGGGTCGACAAACACCTGGGGCTGGCCTTGGCGCAGGGCGTCCACGATGCCTGCCGCTTCGGATGTGCCCAGGCGACTGGCGTCTTGACTGTTGGCCGAGATCACCCCGAGCGGGCTGACGATGCTGATCTGGCCCTGGCCATTGAACAGTTGCCGAGCACTGGCTTCGCTTTTGCGTTGCAAGTCGGCGAGGTTGATATCCAGACCGACCACGGCGATGACCTTGCCATTCTCCAGCAAGGGGAATGCGACGCTGGTGACCAGCTTGCGGCTGCCAGAGGCTTCATCGAAGTACGGCTCTAGCACGCAGGCTTTGCGGCTGTCGCGGGCGCACGTGTAGAACGCGTTGTAGGGCGCGCCGCTGGGGCCTGGAGCGGTGTTGGCGAGTAGTGCTTCTTCGCCGACGACGGCTTGCAGTTCGCCGGGCTGGCTTTGCACCCAGTAGAGTGAGAAGCGCCCGGTGTCGTTGCTGCCCAGTGCAGGCTTGTTGGCAAAGTCGATGTCGGCACCGTCCAACGCATCGGGCTCGAATATAACGTAAAGTCCTAGGAGGTCAGGCTTGTCGATCAGGGCCTGGTGAACCTGCCTGGTCACTTCCTCGCGCAGTTGCTGGCGCGTCAGGCTGCCCTTGGCGTGCAGTTGGCGCAGGTACAGCAAGTACCGTGACAAGCCTTGGCCATACTCGTGTGTCTGCGTGAACGTGCGCTGCACTTGCATCGCCTGCAATTTACCCAGGGCCTGCATATGTTCCCTAGCTGCATCGGCCAGCATCGCGGTGCTGGCTTGGTCGACTTGCTGGCGACTTTGATGGGTTTGGTAGAACGACAACCCCATCAACAATCCCACTACCAATAGCAGACAGAGGCCGGCGAGCAGGGTGATCTTGCTCTGAATCGTTAGGCGTTTTATGGGCATCGGATAAGCCTTAGTCCACCGGTGCAATGGCATATACCTATGCACCGGGCAGGGTTAGAAGGTGGTGGCGAAGACCAGTTGGCTGTAGACATTCCTGTCGTTATTGCCCAGCTGGGTGCCGCCGTTTTCGGCGCTCTTGTCCGGTTGGTAGAGGCCTATCAGCGGCATCACAGTGAGGTGCGCGTTCACCCGCCATTCGGCGAACAGGTCGATCTCGTGACCATCGGTATTGCCCTGGCCGCGGTCGAGGGTGTCGAAGGCAAACAGCACCGCGCCAATGCTCACGCTTTCGAGGGGGGCGGCTTTCAGCGTGACCGACTGGATGCGCGAGTTGGTGTTGAACGGGCCGGCATAGTTGCCTGCCACCTCACCCTGGAACCAGGTTCCGTAGCCACGGCTGAGGCCGTAGAACAACGGGTCGAAACCTTTCGAAAAGCGGCTGTAGCGATAGTTGGCACTTGGCGCCCAAGCGATGTCGGAAAAGGTCCAGCCGGCTTCAAGGTACCAGGCGTTTTCACTGGCGGTGTGCGGCCTGTTCTGCTTGGCGTATTCACCGGATAGGAAGAGGTTGGTCACCCCGGCATTGCCCTGGGCGCGTAGGCTATAGGTCTTCATGCCGTCGCGCTCCGTCTGGGTGGGGGAGGCGTATTGCATGTCGATTTCGGTACTGTCGATATAGGTCAGGCCGACTGTTCCCTCGGGGGTAACGTGTTCGAGCGTGCCGACGTACATTTCAGTCTTGGCCTGGGCGCTGTTATCGGATTTGAGCCACATCAAGTCACTGCGCCATCCTTGTTTTCCGCCCAGGCGCAGCACGGCGGTCTGGTCAAAAGCCTTGCGCGCTGCCAAGTAGTAGGCACCGCCGCGATTGTAGTCGCCGGCGGCCAGTCCCTTGCCCATGTTCAAGGCGTCGCCGTTGATCAGGAAGCCGTCGCCGACGACGATGTTCTGTCGGCCGAAAGACAGGTCTACACCGTCGTCTCCCAAAGCTTCGAACACCTTGCCGGAGCGCCAGCCGAGATACACGTCCTCAAATTGTGTGCGGCGCTCGGAACCGTCGCTGAAGCCTGCGGCATCGCCGTCGCCCCAGGTGCCGGAGCTCAGTATGTTGGCCGCGCCATAGGCGGTGCCCTTGCCGGCCAGGTCCTTGTCGAAGCTCAAGCCATATTTGAAATAGCCCTCGCGCCACGCTGAGGAACCTTGGCTCAGGCGGCCGGACGGGGCGTAGTTTTCCTGGCTATGGAACAGGCCGAATACCGCTTCGAGCGTGGCATTCAGATGGCTGTCACCATCACCGTAGAGTTCGTACGCGTGGGCGTGGGCGCCACTGAGCAGCAGGGCGAGAGTCGACGCGCAAAGTTTGGGGGACTTGAGCATGGGGGGCATCCGTTTTTGTTCTTGAACGCGGGCTTGCGCTCCTTTTCGATATTAAGGCGCGGAACTTTTTCGGCCTTTTGTATGGTTGCCAAAGCCTTGGTTCTGCTTGCCAGATTGCGCGGTTTGGCAGCCCGGCCAAAGTAACTGGCACGCTGGGAAAACCCAGGCGTGCAACGAGCACCGACAATTGCGACAACCCTGCCGAACCCTCGGCAGTTCCCTGGATTGAAAGGTTGCTTGCTTATGTTCTGCTCCCTGCGGTTGCCCCTTGTCGGTTTGCTGTCATTGACCTTCGCCCATGCTGTGCTGGCGGCCGAATGCGCTCCGGCCCTCCAAAAAGGCGCCGAGGTTTTTGCCCGGGAATGTGCGGTTTGCCATGCGGTAAGCAAAGGCGCCACCGGCATGATGGGGCCGAATCTATCGGGTGTAATCGGACGCAAATCCGGCACGTTGACCGGGTTCAATTACTCTCAGGCTATGCGCGACAAAGCCATCGACTGGCAGGCCGAGACCATCACCCAACTCATCACCCAGCCCCAGGCCTACATGCCGGGTACTTATATGCCCTACATGGGCCTGGCCGACGCGGGCGATCGCGAGGCGGTCGTGTGCTACCTCAAACAACAACAGTGAACGTATTGGAACGGAAGGTGAATCATGAGCAACGTTAAAGTCCTGCCGCAGGTTGCTGCATTCCTTGACCGTCGCCACGGCTGCTTTATTGATGGCCAGTGGGTCTTTGCCGAAGGGCAGCGAATTGCGGTGGTCAACCCGGCCACCGGCCAGACCCTGTGTGAAACCCTGGATGCCCCGCACGAGCTGATCGAACGTGCCGTGCAGTCGTCCCATGCGGCGTTCAAGTCCGGCGTGTGGTCTGGTTTGCGTCCCGCCGACCGCGAACGCATCCTGCTGAACTTCACGCGCCTGGTAGAAGCGCATGCCGAAGAGCTGGCGCAACTGGAGACGTTGAGCCAGGGCAAGTCGATCAATATGTCGCGGGCCCTTGACCTGAACGCCACGGTTGAATTCATGCGCTACATGTCTGGTTGGGCCACCAAGATCGAAGGGCAAACCTTTGACGTTTCGATCCCACTGCCACCCGGCGCTAAGTTCACCGCGTTTACTAAACGCGAGCCAGTGGGTGTGGTAGTCGGTATCGTGCCGTGGAATTTCCCGCTGATGATCGCCGCCTGGAAGCTGATGCCTGCCTTGGCCACTGGCTGCACTGTGATCATCAAGCCGGCGATGGAAACCCCACTGACCGCCATGCGCTTGGCCGAACTTGCGATAGAGGCTGGCATTCCCGCGGGCGTGTTCAACGTCGTGACCGGCGGCGGCGCCTCGGTGGGTGGCGTGCTCACTACACACCCGCTGGTGAGCAAAGTGTCGTTCACCGGCTCAACCGTAGTAGGCAAAAGCGTCGGCGTGGCGTGCATGCAGAACATGACCCGGTTTGCCCTGGAGTTGGGAGGCAAGAATCCGATGATCGTGCTCGCCGACGCCGACCTCGACAAAGCCATCCAGGGCGCGATCCTCGGCGGCCTGCTGAACAATGGTCAAGTCTGCGCAGCGGCATCGCGTTTCTACGTGCATCGCTCGATCCACGACGCATTCGTCAACGGCCTCGCGGCAGCAGTATCGGCGTTGCCGATGGGCGCGGGCATGGACGGCGATGCGGTAATCAACCCGCTAGTATCGCGCAAGCAGCAACAAGGCGTGCTCAAACACATTGAGCAGGCGCGCGCGGAAGGTGCGCGCGTTGTGTGCGGCGGCCAGTTGCATGAAGGGGAGGGCTTCTACGTGCAGCCTACCCTGTTGGCTGATGTGGACCACAGTATGGCGGTAGCCCGTGAAGAAGTGTTCGGCCCAGTGCTCGCGGTCATGCCGTTTGACGATGAAGACGCCGCTATCGCCCAGGCCAACGACAACCCCTACGGCCTGGCTGCCAGCCTATGGACCAACGACCTGACCAAGGCACTGAATCTGGTGCCCCGCATCGAAGCTGGCACCGTGTGGATCAACGCACACGTGCTGCTGGATCCGGCGATGCCGTTTGGTGGGGTCAAGCAGTCCGGCATGGGGCGCGAGTTTGGGCGAGCGGTGATTGAGGCTTACACCGAGTTGAAATCGGTGTGCATTGCGCATTGATTGCGACTTTTTTGATTGCTGAAGTGAAAGGCGGCGATACCCACGTGGTTGGTATCTGGTATCGATCCTTACACTGCCGAAGTTCGCCTCCCTAGTCACTGGGCTGATGGTTTACGAACTCTTCTGGAGAGTCTTTTTTTCAAACCGACCCTGCGCCGTCAGCACGGCGCACGGGTTTTCTGGAGCGATTTGCACGTTTGAGCGGCATCTGGTCGATCTGGATTATTGCATTCCCTTCGTTTACCGGCATCTGGGTCCTTATCCAGGCACTGCTGACCGACAACCACATCTCGATTTTCAACCTAGGATATGTCCACGAAACCATGGGCGATTCACTACTCCGGGCGCATAGATCGGGCGTAGTCACTGCAGGTCTTCGTGGCTCGTCTTCGATTTTGCTGGTCACCAACTGGCTGGTATTAACCGATTGCAGCCTTCCATGATTGGCCACTATCGACCCAAATCTGACATCAGACTTACAAAATTGCCTTTCGCTTAGGCCAGTTTCCTTGAGATGCACGGTGTCAAACAACGCTAGCACGATGGATGAACAACTCCATCTCGAAACCATTGCCCATCGCCGGGTTAATCCCATGAAAGTCCTGGTGTACGACGGCGTCGGTAGGTGTCTGCCCGGTCCTCTACCTAAAGTCAACCAGATGGAAGTCGATGACATAGATACAAATCCAATGCTGACCCGCTCCATCGGGCAACGATGCGTCATCTTAAAGGGGCTGCTTCATGAATACCTTATCGCCGAGTGACCATGCGCAACTGTTCCGTGAAACCACCGCGCAGTTCTGGAAGCATATCGTGCCCATTGTGAAGCTCGGCTTCTGCATTCACTTCATATTCATTTTCATCTTTAGCGTGATGCACTTACCTTCCCTTGCGGTGAGTAATGTATCGAGCATCCTCGTTTATGCAGCTTGCCTGAAGGCTATTCACGCAGGACGCTACAGCCTCACCGGCGTATTGATGAATGTAGAAATTATTCTGCACGCTTTATTGGCAACTTGGGTGCTGGGTTGGGACAGCAATTGTTATTTTTACCTTTACTGCTTAATCCCCATCATCGCGTTCAGTTTTCAAGATGCGCTCTTACCACGATTGTTGCTCTACCTGGCTATCCTGGCTATCCTGGCTGTGTCGGTGGGTGGTTTCGCCTTGCGTAAACACCTTGGTATCAACTCCGGCGTGGCGCCACAGTGGCTTGAGATATTTGGCGTCGTCAATGTGTTAGCTGCCCTTGGCGTGCTGCTGCATTGCACAGCCTTGTCAGTACGCTTCACGCGCTCAATGCAAGCAAAACTGTTTCAGACCGCCAATCGCGATAGCCTGACCAATCTCTATACGCGTCGCCGGGGAATGCATGAGGTGCTGCAGTTAACCGATTCGGGGTCGTCAACGATCATCCTGCTGGATATCGATCATTTCAAACAGATCAATGACCGTCTGGGCCATGAGCGGGGCGACTTGATCCTCCAGCGAGTAGCTGAAGCCATCAGCAGTAATGTGCGAGCCACAGATGTGGCTTCACGCTGGGGTGGCGAAGAATTTCTGATGCTGATGCCTTCCATACCTGCACATGCGGCAAAGGCCGTGGCGGGTCGAATCCTGCTGCGGATCCGCGAATGGGTTGGGGAATTGAATGACTATCCACTTACTGTCACCGCCACCCTAGCCGTGAGCGAAATTCACTATGGAGAAAGCTTTGAAAGCGCCCTCAATCGCGCGGATCAGGCGTTGTATCGAGGCAAACATCAAGGGCGTAACCAGGTAATTTTTGCGAGTTGAGTAGCAACTTCACTAACAGCGAGCGTTGTGCGGCTCATGGCGATTCAACGGTTTCATCAGCAAGTACATGGGGTATGGCAGGGGGCGTCTGTATATCGTCAGCGGGGGCCGTTTCTTGAGGTTTTCGGGTTAATGACAGTTGGTTGCCTATGAGCCTCATCAACTTTGAACTAATCATTACCAGAGCCGCCCTAATGCCGTGAAGGTTGCCTCAAGCCCAGGGTTATCCTGGGTTACTCAATCACACACGAAGGTTTGGTGAATCATGAAGAGCGAACAGGTAGAAGGCGTCGTAGAAAAGGTTGCCGGCAAAGCGCAGAGCGCAGTCGGGAAACTGTTTGGTGATTCGAAGTTGGAGGCTGAAGGTACTGGTCGCCAAGCTGCTGGTCAGTTGACCCAGACCTATGGTGATGCACTGGAAAGCGTATCTACGTTTGTTAAAGAAAAACCAGTTGCTGCAATCGCGATTGGTGCAGTTGCTCTGCTGGTTCTAGACCGTCTCTTTCGCCGCTGAATTGAGGAAAAAGGACGTTTCGACAGAGGCGTTCCCTTTTGCACTTATCGCCCTGCGTCCCTAGAGCTTTCCATCAGTGGGCTTCGGGGGCCCGGGCGGTATGCACGACTCACTTCCATTCAAGCACCGCGTTTAAATTGGGTGGCTGCACCCCAAGGTTTTGGAGTGACGGCGGGCGCTTTAGTCAACGGCGATCCAGAAACCGCCGGTTGGGTGGGAAGACTCGCAAACAAAGTCCGGGGATCTTCATAAATTGGAGTTCCCCGTGTGTCGCTTTAAAGTTTGAAGCGCGAAACCACAGTACGCAGTTCCCCTGCCAGCAGCGAAAGTTCTTCGGCCGTCACAGCGTTGTCTTCTATGCCCTCCATCAGCGCAACACTGCCGTTGCGTATTAGGGTCACGTTGCGATTGATATCTTCCGATACGGCGTGCTGCTGAACCGCCGCGCTGGCTATCTGGGTGTTCATGCCGACGATTTGCTCAACGCCTTCGTTGATTGCGTCCAGGCTGGTGGAGGCTTGGTCGGCGGAATCAATACATTCCTGGGCGCGCAGTTTGCCCGCTTTCATTTGCTCGACGGCAGCGTCCGTCGCCAGTTGCAGCTCTTGGATAATCCGGCGGATCTCTCCTGTTGAGTTTTGCGTGCGCGAGGCGAGAGTTCGGACCTCGTCCGCGACCACCGCAAAGCCCCTGCCTTGCTCGCCGGCGCGGGCGGCCTCAATGGCGGCGTTCAACGCCAGCAGATTCGTTTGATCGGCGATGTTACGGATCACCTCTATCACGCCACCGATCTGCTGGCTGTGTTGCGCAAGCGCCGAGACCTTTTGCGCGCTACGCTCCACCTCATCCGCCAGGGCTTCAATGGTCACGCGGGTTTCCTGCATCTTTGCCAGGCCGGCGTTGGAGGATTGGCTGGCGTGCTCGGCGGCGTGGGCGGCCCCCTCGGTGTTTTGCGCCACGTCCGCAACGCTGGTGGTCATCTCATTGATGGCAGTAGCGACTTGTTCGGTTTCGCTTTGCTGGGCGCTCATGGACCGTTTAGCCCGGTCAATCGACACGCCTATTCGCTCAGCCGCGTCGGAGACCGTTTGTGAACTGCGCTCGACCTGAGCAAGCGACGAGCTAAAGGCTTGCACCATATGGTTAAGGCCGTTGCCCACGTCGGCCATTTCATCTTTGCCCCGTACTTGAATGCGCACGCTCAGGTCACCCTGCGCAATGAGTTGGGTAGCTACCAAAGCATCGTTGAGGGTGCGGCGCATAGCGCTGTAGATGCCGCTGAACACATACACCAGCAACAGGCCAAGAACCGCAAACATGCCCAGGATGAACAGACGTTCCGAGGTTTTCTCCTGAGCTCGGCGTTCAAGCGTATTCAGCAGTGCGTCTTGCAGCGTGTCTTGCGCCTTGTACAACTCAGCCACCACAGCATTGCCTTTGGCTGGCAGATTCTGAACGCCGGTGATGGTGTCGCTCGGTGCGCCAATCAAGACTTCGAGGTCGGCGCGGAAGCTGTCCAGGCTCGCAAAAGCACTGGTGATCGGTGCCTGGATACTATCGGCGAGGGCAGGTTCCCTGCGGCGCAATAGGGCCAGGCTTTGCTGAAGTTCTTTGTGGATGAGTAACTCATTTTTAAGCATCGACTTGATCACGCCGCGCGAACCCGCACTCAACGTTTGCCCGTCATGCAGTCCGCTGGCAAGCCCGCGCAATTGCCCGACGATGTTGATTTGCCGTGGCAGCCTCAAGGTGCTCTGGTCGATCATGAACAGCGATGCGTAATCTTCATCCAACACCATGCCCGACGTGGCCGATACGTAGTAAACGAAGTTCAGTGTCTCGGTCAGTTGATCGTTCCAGTTGTCGAACATCTCGTTTTGGTTGGCATCGGCTTTTGCTTGCTCGATCAACCTCTGCGCTCCCATGTGCAGGCGCTGCACGCGATCACCGGTTTCCAGTTGCGTGTTGAATTGCCTGTCGGTGGCGGCCAGTTTCGAAAACGCGGCCTCCAGCTTCTCCTGGTTGGCAGATAGATCGGACTGAGCGGCTCTATCACCGCTGAGCAAGCGGTTGGTGAGCGCGCGTTGCAACATTGATAAGCGCAGTACAGGCGTTACGTCCAACAGATAGCGCTGGCCCAATTGTTCCGAGCGAATGACCTCAATGCTGTCATTGATCTGATGGATGACGCGCGTACCCAGCAGAACCAGAGGGATCAGAACGATTGCTGCAAGCACAGCGAATTTCGTGCGAAAGCGTAATTGGTTAGCCAGGTTTACGGCAGGAGCAAGGATATTCATGGAGTTCTCACAGCCCGGAATGGGACAGTTTGTGGATAGGTGTAGTTGAGAACGTTCCATTTTCTCGAGTGCCTGGCTCTATTCGGCTCAGTCGGCTAATCACGTCTTTATGTAATTAAACATTTCACACATGGTGTCGGCGCCGAGATTGAGAACTTTATTGAAAGTTGTACAGATATTTATTTTTGTACAAGTTTGGAACGCTTCGAGATCATTGATGTCGCTTAGCCATCACTTTTCTGTCGCGTTTTTTAAGGGATGGGGCTGTGGTAACGATTTGTATAGAACCTGTATCCACGTCGCTAAAAGGTATGAACTTCTCATTTCTCAGGTGGACGTTTACTCCATCCGGATGTCTGAGGGTTGAGGTCGTTGGTTAGGCTTGGCTTGAACCAGAACAAATCACGGCTCAGCCCCCGCACCCAATCGTGCGGTGGGAAAGGTCAGGTGCATTCTGGCGAAAAATCTTATGAACGCTGAACATTCACTTTTCGAGTAAACCTGCCATGCCAGATATGTCGGTCGTTTTTGTGGGTCCGTCTGAATTCGCAATCGACCAAGCGGACATCGCGTGCATGGGCGCAATTTCTGCGTTGCTGGAAACCACGTGCGCTATGACCGGGATGGGCTTTGCAGCCGTTGCTCGTGTTACCCACGATCTTTCACTGATCTGCGCGGTACGCGATGACATCGGTTTGAATTTGCATCCGGGCGATGAGCTGAAATGTCTGTCTGCCCTTAACCATCAGGCTGGCACATTTCACCAAGCGATAGTCATTGGCAATCTTGCAGCGCACCCTTCACACCCTTGTTATCCAATTCATCAGCTGCATGGATTTCAGAGCTATCTGTTCATACCGATCGTCTTGAAAGATGGCCGCCTATGGGGCGGTCTGTCCGCAATGCATCAACACCCGGTCTCACTCGATAACCCACGAATTCTGGGCATGGGCAAAGGCTTCGCGGATCTCATTGCGTTGCATCTGGAGGCTGCCCGATGCGACAGGTTACGCACGGCCGAGCGCCAGTGGTCGGTGCTCGAAAGTACGAGCGCCGAAGCAAGATTGCGCGAAAGCGAGGAGCGGCTACGAGTCATATTTACAAGCGCTACGGTGGGCATGTCTGAGGTGGATGCCGCAGGCCGCTTCATTCGAGTGAACAGCGAACTATGCCGTATTCTTGGGCGTTCTGAGGCAGAGGTACTCCAACTAGGCGTCGCAGACGTCACCTATGTCGAGGATTTGCCTCCCACCCTGGCAGCAGTAGAGCAGGCGATTCGTACGGGCAGCATTACTGCCGTTGATAAGCGTTATAGCCGCCTTGATGGCTCGTTGGTCTGGGCCAACAGCAGCATCCAGCGCATTGTTGACGCCCAGGGTTTGCTTGGAAATCTTTTGGTGGTCACGGTCGATTTGACTCAGCGCAAAGACGCGGAGGAGGCCCTGCGAGCCAGTGAGGAATTCAACCGTCGTGTCCTTGCAAGCTCCGCTGACTGTATCAAAGTGCTCGACCTGGATGCCCGTCTGGAGTTCATGACTGAGGGCGGCATGTGTGTCATGGAGGTCGATGACTTCGGTGCCATCCAAGGCGCTTGCTGGCCTGACTTATGGCAAGGCGAGGAACATGGAAAAGTTTTGCACGCCGTGGCCGAGGCTAAAGAAGGCCGTATCGGCCGCTTCCAAGGTTTTGCTAAGACCATGAAGGGCACTCCGCGGTGGTGGGACGTGATCGTCACCCCCGTGATGGGGCCCGATGGGTTTCCGGAAAAACTGCTGTCTACCTCACGTGACGTGACCGCAACCAAGCTTGCGCAAGTGCGCTTGCAGGAGTTGAACGACACGCTTGAGGCCAGAGTTCAAGAGCGTACCGCGGACCTGCTCCTAACGCAGGAAGCCCTTCGCCAAGCGCAGAAGATGGAGGCTGTAGGCCAGTTGACCGGCGGTCTTGCTCACGACTTCAACAACTTGCTGGCTGGCATCTCCGGTAGCCTTGAGTTGCTGCAGTCTCGTATACGTCAAGGACGGTTCAACGAGGTGGATCGCTATATTGATGCTGCGCAGAGCTCGGCAAAACGAGCCGCCGCTTTAACCCACAGGCTGCTGGCATTCTCGCGCCGACAGACACTCGATCCCAAGCCAACCAATGTGAATCGATTAGTCTCAGGGATGGAGGACTTGATTCGCCGCACTGTAGGGCCATCCATCCAAATTGAGCTCGTCGCCGTCCTGGATCTCTGGATGGCGTTGGTTGATCCACCGCAGCTTGAAAATGCACTGCTGAATCTTTCGATCAATGCACGCGATGCGATGCCGGACGGCGGGCGTATTACTATCGAGACCGCAAATCGATGGTTGAGTGCGCAGGCCGCACGCCAACTCGATATGGTGGAAGGTCAGTATCTATCGGTTTGCGTAACCGATACCGGCACCGGAATGTCACGCGACGTGCTTGAGCGGGTATTCGAACCTTTCTTCACGACCAAACCCCTTGGCGAAGGCACCGGATTGGGCCTTTCTATGATCTATGGTTTTGCCCAGCAATCTGGTGGACAAGTGCGGATCTATTCAGAGGTAGGCAAGGGCACAACCGTGTGTATTTATCTACCGCGCCATGATGGGCATGACGATGCCGAATCGGCTGTAGAACAGGCGATTATGCTTACGCCTTCAGTGCACGAGGCTACGGTGCTGGTAGTGGACGACGAGCCAACCGTACGCATGCTGGTCACGGACATATTGCAAGACATGGGGTTCGCGGTTCTCGAAGCCAGCGACAGTGCCACGGCCTTGAAAATTTTACGGTCGGATGTTCGGATCGATTTATTGGTAACGGATGTAGGTCTGCCTGGCGGAATGAACGGACGGCAGATGGCAGATGCAGCTCAGGAAGCCCGTCCTGGACTTCAAGTCTTATTCATTACGGGTTACGCCGAAAATGCAGTGATGGGTGACGTTATTCTGGGAAAAGGCATGGCCGTTCTGACGAAACCCTTCGCGGTCGACGCCATCGCTTCTCGTATACGAGAGATGATTCCCTCTTGAAATTATCGTCGGTTAGAGGAGGGCGCTTAGGGACCTAGCGCAAGGGCCTATGGGCAACGGCGTCGCATCACCAGCTTGTACAAGCAGCGGTAGTCGTTGACCTGAAGAGAAACGGCACTGAATCAGTTTCATCGACAGCCACCTCATTCAAGGAATCGTCATGAACACTATGGACATGGCCCGTTGAGAGAGTAGACGTCAAATACGAATTCGTCGAATCAGTGACTTACGTGTCTTATGAACATATCTGACATGGCACCTGATTTAACATAATATACATTATGCGTAACCATATGTTTCTGGATGCCAGCCGTAGGCCTGCAGAATTCACACACCACCCCAGCATTTTCCGCCTAGCTGATGGCAACCCCCTTAAGCGTCATCTTTACTCGTTCCAACGGATGTCAGTGCCTTGGGGGGTTTGCATGAAGTCGATTGCAGTCATGGTGTTCATACTCGCGATGCTCGGTGGCTTCGACGTCAGCTTCAACAACACCACGCCTAATGTCACTGCAACCGATCCTGGCACGCCGCAACAGCAACAGCGTGTTTTCGATACAGCTGTGGGATTTTTGGGGTTACTTGATGCGGGCACAGCCGAAATGACTTGGCCCGCAGTCAGTCCCGTGCTGCAAGCCAAAACCTCTAAGTTGATGTGGGCCAGTAGCCTCAAAGGCCTGCGACTGGGGCTGGGTTCATTCCAGAGGCGCGAACCTGTTGCGATTGGTTTTATCGATCAGCTACCTGACGCGCCTGCCGGAAATTATGCGGTGATCGAGTTTGCCTCGATGTTTTCCACGACCTCTGTTCAAGAGAAAGTGATCATGCGCGACGACGACAAGCACTGGGGAATCGTCGGGTATTTCGTCCATAAGAGCATTGTTTTCGGTGACGGTACTAAGAAATCCCCCTAGCCCGGCCCTGCCCCAATTATTCGATAATGATATAACTCAACTAAATATCTATTTAGTTGAGTTATATATGAGTCATTCCTACGCTACCCCTGTTAGAGCTGAAAACGGTCCACAGATTGCGACAGTTTGCCTGCTAGATTGGCCAGTTCATCCGTAGTTGAGGCAGTTTGCCCGATCACGCGACTGTTGTTTTCCGACATGCCAGCGATCATCTCCACCTGATGGGAGATTTCATTGCTGGCCAGGCTTTGTTCCCCGATGGTGCGCGAAATGTCGTTCACCAACTCCGTGGTGTTCAACGTGGCCTGCAGAATCTCGCGGATTGCCCGTTCTACTTCTGCGGTCACCGCCATGCCTTTGTCCACTTGAGTGACGCCCTCCTCCATGCTGGTCACCGCTTCCCGAGTATTTTGCTGGATGCGTCCGACCATGCTGGCAATTTCCTGGGTCGAAGCGCTGGTGCGACCCGCCAGGCTGCGCACTTCATCGGCGACCACCGCAAACCCCCTGCCTTGTTCTCCCGCGCGGGCAGCCTCAATCGCGGCGTTGAGGGCCAATAAGTTGGTCTGGTCGGCGATGCCTTTGATGACTTGGATAATGCTGAAAATCGCCTCGGACTCCTTGTCCAGCGTGCGGATCACCTGAGCCGATTGCTGGGCTGAACGGGCAATACCGTCCATGTCCTTGACCACTTGGTGAATGACGCGACCGCCGTCCTTGGCCAAGGCTTCAGCCTGATTGGCCATGTCCAGGGCGCGGCCGGCGTGCCGGGTGATTTCTTCGATGCTCGCCGTCATTTCACTCGCAGCAGCGGCCATGGTGCTGGCGGCAGCGCTTTGCTGCTGGCTGCTGCCGGCGACTTCATGGCAGCCGTGGCTCAGTTGCTCGCTCATGCCATTGACGCCATGAGCGTTGCTGCGCACCACTTCGATCATGCCGCGCAAGTCGCGCTGCATGGTGGCAAGGCTAAGAATCAGCGCACCGGCTTCATCATTGCGCTTAGGTTCGACAATCGGCTCGCTCAAGTTGCCCCTGGCGATACTCGCCGCAATGCGGCTGGCGGTCTGCAGCGGCCCCATGATGCTCAGGATGACCCAGCGGCCCTGAGCCAACAGCAGCAATACGCTGGCAATCAACACCGTGCCCAGGGTGAAGTTCGCATTACTGATTGCGTGCTGAGTGCTTGCGCCGGTCTGCTGGGTATTGGTTTCGATCAGCTCACTCAGCGCCGCCATTTGGTCTTCCAGACGGCTGAACGCAGTGTTGAAACTCTCCAGTTCTGCGCGAGCGGCTTCGGGATTTTCCAACGCCAGCGCGACGATACGTTCGCCGGCGCTTATATAGGTATCGAGGCTGGGTTTGATTTTTTCCAGACTGGCTTTAAGGCTGTCATCCAGGGGCAACTTGAGGTTGTCCCCCAGCACCTCCCGGAAGTGCTCTGAATGTTCCTTGATCGAACTCGTCACCTCGGCCTTGGTACTGGCGCTTTTCCCCAGGCCCACCAACATGGCCGACAACACGTCGGCGCGCAGGGCGTCGTGCATCATGTCGGCTTCCATGTGGTTGCGCAGTACCGTCATGGCGACCTCGTTGGCCTGCACAGCCTCGCCCATCCGCGTGTTGCCCAGGTAACTGGCCAGGCTCATGACCAGGGCGGTAAGCAACCCGGTCGCTATCAACAGCATCAAGCGTAGTTTGATCGTCATGCGGGTATCCCCATACCTTGGCCGCGGGTTGGGAACCCAACCTCTATTAACGTTATCGGCAGCAGTCACTGGTTAGTGAAGCCTAAGTTTGCGGATCTGCGAGGATCCCTTAAGCTGGCCATCCTTTGCTCCGCCCGGAAATGCCCATGTCTCGAAGTATTGCCCACTTGGCCCTGCTCCTGGGGTTGATCACGGCCGTTGGCCCGTTCGCCATCGACATCTACCTGCCTGCGCTGCCAACCCTTGGCGCGAGCCTGCACGCCTCGCCGGCCGCCGTACAGATGAGCCTGACCGTGTTCTTTGTGATCGTGGGGGTATGCCAGCTGTTCTACGGCCCCATCAGCGATGTATTCGGACGCAAACCGCCGATTTATGCCGGACTGCTGATTTTTGCCATAGGCAGTATCGGCTGCGCCCTGGCGCCGACCATTGAAGTGCTGATTGGATTTCGTGCCCTGCAAGCATTTGGTGCGTGCGCCGGCATGGTGATCCCTCGGGCAATCGTTCGCGATCTGTACACCGGCCATGAAGCCGCGCGGCTGATGTCATTGCTGATGCTGGTGATGAGTGTCTCGCCAATTCTTGCCCCGCTGGCTGGCAGTGTGGTGATTGCGCTCTGGAGTTGGCGCGAAGTGTTCGCCGTGCTGGCGGTGGTGGCCGTGTTGTGCCTGGTGATGACGGCCGTGCAATTGCCCGAAACCCACCCGCCCGAGCGTCGTATGGGTAAAACCCTGGGCACTGCATTCAGCAGTTATGGGGCTCTGCTGCGCGATCCTGTGTTTATCGGATTGTCGGTGGTCTGCGGCTTTGGGCTGGCCACTTTCTTTGTTTTTATCGGCAGCGCGCCCTTTGTGTACATCGAATATTTCGGCCTGACACCCACGCAATTCAGCCTGTGTTTTGCCCTGAATGCGGCGTCATTTTTCGCTATGAGCCAACTGACGGCGCGCCTGAGCGCACGCTTCGGTCTGGTGCCGT
Organism: Pseudomonas sivasensis; assembly: GCF_052938085.1. Taxonomy (NCBI): domain Bacteria; kingdom Pseudomonadati; phylum Pseudomonadota; class Gammaproteobacteria; order Pseudomonadales; family Pseudomonadaceae; genus Pseudomonas; species Pseudomonas sivasensis. The sequence goes on along the minus strand of NZ_CP176442.1, from coordinate 3,080,029 downwards.
TGATACTTTGGTCAGTTACGGCGGTGGCTGCAGTGATGCTCCTGCTGGCGGTCACCACGCTGTGGGTTGATAGCTTGGTCCTGATGATGACGTTGCTGTTTATCGGCTTCGGCTTCCTTGGCTTGCTGTTGCCTGCCTCGGGTGTGTTGGCCCTGGAGGACCATGGCGCGGTGGCGGGTTCTGCATCCGCTTTGCTTGGCGCGATTCAAATGATCACAGGGGCGGTGTCCATGACCCTTGTTGGAGTCTTTGCCGACCACACCCCGGCGCCAATGATCATCGGTATTGCGATGTGTGCCGTCGCGGCGATGCTCACGGTGATCTGGACATTGCGCCGTTTGCCCGCCCACTTGGCGAGTGCCCCGCCCTCCTCCTGAGGGGTAACAATAGGGCTCGGCGTTAACCACTCGTCGGCCCTGGGCAGGATCCAGCACAACTATCGCCGGCCAAGGAATTACTAACTCCATAGCACCCTTAGGAACCTATGGAGATTGAGATGACTGACTACCCACGCCCGCCTTTCGCCCCTCAAGCCCAATCGGTCCCAGGCTCCCAGAGAAAAATGGACCCGTATCCCGATTGTGGCGAGCAAAGCTATAAAGGCTCTGGTCGGCTGGCCAACAAAATCGCGCTGATCACGGGGGCCGACAGCGGCATCGGTCGCGCGGTTGCCATTGCGTTTGCCCGTGAAGGTGCAGACGTTGCCATCGCCTACCTGGACGAGCACGAAGACGCCAAGGAAACCGCACGCTGGGTGGAAGAGGCCGGTCGCCAATGCCTGTTACTGCCCGGCGACCTTGCGCAGAAAGCCCAGTGCCAGGCACTGGTCGACAGCACCGTCGAACAGTTCGGTCGCATCGATGTGCTGGTCAATAACGCTGCGTTCCAGATGACCCACGAAACCCTCGAAGAGATCGAGGACGAGGAATGGGTGAAGACCTTCGATATCAACATCACGGCGATGTTTCGCATCTGCAAGGCCGCCCTGCCCCATATGAAGGCTGGCAGTTCGATCATCAACACCAGTTCGGTCAACTCTGACATGCCCAAACCGACCCTGCTGGCCTACGCCGCCACCAAGGGCGCGATTGCCAACTTCACCGGCGGTTTGGCGCAGTTGCTGGGCAGCAAGGGCATTCGCGTCAACAGTGTGGCCCCCGGACCGATCTGGACGCCGCTGATCGTGGCGACCATGACCGATGAAGACGTGAAGAGCTTCGGCAGCGAAACACCACTGGGCCGACCTGGCCAGCCGGTGGAAGTGGCGCCGATTTATGTGCTGCTTGCCTCGGATGAAGCCAGCTACATCTCCGGTTCACGCTATGCGGTTACCGGGGGAAAACCCATCCTCTAGCCTTGAAGGCGCTCGAAGGCTGAACATCCTCCCTGTGGCGAGCGCCTTGATGAACTGAGCGCCTGTGGTGACCGGGCTTTTTGAGGTGATCGGGCTTTTGTGATGATCAGGCTTTTGTGGTGAGCGGGCTTGCCCCGCGCTGGTCTGCGAAGCAGACCCAATAAACTTGGGGGCTGCTATGCAAGCCGGCGCGGGGCAAGCCCGCTCACTACAGGTCGAATCGATCTACGGCTCGGCGGCGTTCGTTGTCGTCACGCACGTCATAGCTGGCGGTGGTCTGGATGTTGGTGTGATGCGCCAGCTTCTGCGCGATCGATAGGTCATGCTCCTCGATCACCCGCGTGATAAACGAGCGACGGAAGTCATGGGGCATGATCTTGACCCCCACCTGTTCCCCTCGCTGCCGGGCAATGTAGTAAATCGCGTGTTTAGTAATGCGTTCCCGGGTGATATGGCTACCCCGGCGGATGCGATTGAACAGGAAGCTGTCGTCCTGCTCGCCCTCTTTTAACTGCTCGCGCCGAAACGCCAACCAGGCCTGCAACTTGGCAAATGCCCATTGCGGCGCGTACTTGATCAACTCTTTGTTGCCTTTGCCAATGACCCGCAAGCTGCGCTCCTCAACGTTGATCTGCGCGAGATCCAGGTTGACCGACTCCGACTTACGCATGCCCGAGCCGTAGAGGATGCCGATGACCGCTGCATCACGCAGGCCTTGTGGCCTGGGGTCGGCGGCACAGACTTCCATCATTTCGCGGATCAGCGTGCGCCGCAGGTTACGGCCCTGGCCAAGACGCGTACCGGGCGCTGGCTTGACCGTGCGCATTCTCAACAAGTGTTCCTGACTGATCAGGCTCATGCGCCACGCTTCATTCATCACCCCGCGCACCGCATTTACATATAACGATGAGGTGTTCGGCGCGTAGCCGTCTTCGCGCAGGGCGGCTACCAGGGCGATGACGTGTTCGGGTTGCAGCAGGTGCCAGTCGATGTCTTCAAGGTTGATATCCTCGAAGCCCAGGCGGTCGGCGGCGTCCTGCAGCACGTAGCGCATGGTGAGTTGGCTGGAGGGGGCCAGGCGGGTGAGGTAGAGGGTCAGCGGGTTGCGGATATGCTCAGTCAAAATAGATCAGCCTTTGGATTAAATACCTCGAACAAGCCATTGTTAAATCAAGGTATTTAGTGAATTGGCGAGGGCCGAGTCTAGCGCAGCACAGGCCCTCTTACCAAATCATGGGGCGGTTTCTTCGTCCTCCGTGGGTTCCTGGGGCTGGGTCTGGGCCTGGCTCCATTCGGCGTCCTGCTTTTGCATCAGTGCGAACCAATGCTGACGCATGAACGTGAGATACGCCTCGGGCGCATTGGCGAAATCCTTCTCATCGCCATAGCAGCCGGGTAACGGCAATTCGGTGCCCTGCTCCTTGTACTGGCTGACGAGCGCCTGTTGCCCGGCGGTGCTGCAATCCTTGGGCAGCGGCATCCCGCGCAACGCCCCGGCCTCTTCATCCCACCAGGCGGCGCCGTAGCGGTCGACACCGCGCAAACGGTACTTCTGCGACTTGCCCACATGCATGATTAGCTTGAACTCATTGGGGCTGATGTCGCTGGTGCAGGTGCGCGAATAGCCCACAGTGGCCTGGGTGATGCCATCGCCAGACAGGTCGGTGACCTTGGTCGCGGCTTGGTCGAAACGCAACGCCGCGTCAAATTCGCAATGCTGCACATCGTCGTAGAGCATCCACACGCGCTTGGGGCGGTTACCGTCGATCAGGTACTGAGCGGCATACACAAAGGACGACTGGGTGCCGTCGTCATCCCGCTCGCTGACTTGTTCAGCCAGCACCAGCAGATTCTTGCCCTGGCGGTCGTCCCAGGTGTAAGCGGCGATCTGCTTGCCACGTACTTCCACGCCATCCGGCACCTGATCGAGGCTGGTCAACGCCACGCTTTCATCGGCGCGAACGGTCGTGACACACGCCACGCTCATCAACAACCCCATCAATACTGGCCGCAACTGGCCGCGTAAAAGCTGCACGCTATTCATCCGATTACCCTGCCAAGAGACGCGTTACTTTACCGGCACTTGAGAGGCATTGCAGAGAAGATTCTTCAATCGTGGTCGAAGCCTGTTTGTGTTCGCCCACGCTGTAGCAAATGCGTTGCATGCCGTTCCTGTTTCACCGCGATCCAGCCCCCCTTAGCGCCCTCACGTTTAGCTGAACCCTGGCTGTCTGGCTGTCAAATAAACGAATTTTCGACTTCCGCTTCATACCTTTCCTACATTTTTGAGCTTAATCTTAAATACGGAAGCTCAAGGTGATATTCACATTTTTGAACTAACCTCTTGATTAGAATTCGATTTTTAGCGGTTCCCAACCGTTGCACGGCGTTTGTATCCAATGATTGCGGGCGTTTTCACGCGCCACGCTGCTCTAACCCCGAGGTCATAAATCTTTGAAACCCTACCCTATTCATCGCGTGTCGATCGTTATCCCGGTCTACAACGAAGAAGAAAGCCTGCCTGAATTGCTGCGTCGCACCACCGCGGCGTGCAGGCAACTGGCCTACGAATACGAAATCATCCTGGTGGATGACGGTAGCCGTGACAACTCGGCCCAACTGCTGGAAGACGCTGCCGCAGAAGACGGCAGCAACGTGGTGGCTGTGATCCTCAACCGCAACTACGGCCAGCATGCCGCGATCATGGCGGGTTTCGAACAGTGCCAGGGCGAAGTGGTGATTACCCTCGATGCCGACCTGCAGAACCCTCCCGAAGAAATCCCGCGCCTGGTGGAGCAAGCCGCCCTCGGCTACGACGTTGTCGCCACCGTGCGCAACAATCGCCAGGACTCGGCGTTTCGCCGCTGGCCGTCACGCCTGATCAACCTTGCCGTGCAGCGCTCTACCGGCGTAGCCATGACCGACTACGGCTGCATGCTGCGCGCTTACCGCCGCACCATCGTCGACGCCATGCTCGCCTGCCGCGAGCGCAGCACCTTTATCCCGATCCTCGCCAACGGCTTCGCCCGCCACACCACGGAAATCCTGGTGCACCACGCCGAGCGCGAACACGGTGAGTCCAAATACAGCGCCATGCGCCTGATCAGCCTGATGTTCGACCTGCTGACCTGCATGACCACCACGCCGCTGCGCCTGCTGTCTATTGTCGGCTTCAGCCTGGCGGCCCTGGGCATGCTGTTTGCCTTCGCGCTGATCGTTCTGCGCCTGGCCTTCGGTGCCGACTGGGCGGGCGACGGCCTGTTCGTGCTGTTCGCGGTGCTGTTCGTCTTCACCGGTGGCCAGTTCATCGGCATGGGCCTCTTGGGTGAATACCTGGGCCGCATGTACAGCGATGTGCGCGCCCGCCCACGCTTCTTTATCGAAAAAGTGCTGCGCAACCAACCGGCAGCACCGGCTCCTGTGGTCGTCGTTGACGGCCTGGTGTCTTCCCATACTTCCACTTCCGCCGATCAGGTTCAGTCATGAGTTCAAAAGCTGTTGTATTCGCGTACCACGATATTGGTTGTGCAGGCATTGAAGCGCTGCTCAATACCGGCTACGAAATTGCTGCTGTGTTTACCCATGCCGACGACCCCAAGGAAAACAACTTCTACGGTTCCGTTGCCCAACTGTGCGCCCGCAACGGTATCCCGGTGCATGCGCCAGAGGACGCCAACCACCCTTTGTGGATTGAGCGCATCGCCAAGCTGAACCCGGATTACATTTTCTCTTTCTACTACCGCAACCTGCTGAGCGAGCCGCTGCTGGCCACCGCCCGTAAAGGTGCGTTCAACCTGCACGGTTCGTTGCTGCCCAAGTACCGTGGCCGCGCCCCGGCCAACTGGGTGCTGGTCAATGGCGAAACCGAAACCGGCGTGACCCTGCACCGCATGGTCAAGCGTGCGGATGCCGGCGCGATCCTCGCCCAGCAAAAAGTCACCATCGAGCGTAGCGACACCGGCCTGACCCTGCATGCCAAGCTGCGTGAAGCCGCCAGCAACCTGCTGCGTGATGTCCTGCCGCAACTGGCCGAAGGCAAGCTGACTGAAACCGCACAAGATGAAAGCCAAGCCACTTACTTCGGTCGCCGCACGGCCGCAGACGGCAAGCTGGACTGGAAACACCCGGCTGAAACCCTGTTCAACCTGGTTCGCGCCGTGACTCAACCGTATCCAGGTGCTTTCTGTGCCGTGGGCGAACACAAGCTGATCGTGTGGCAAGCCGAGGTGGTTAAGGGCAACGAAGGCCTGGCACCGGGCCGGGTGATCAGCGTCAACCCGCTGCGCATCGCCTGCGGCGAAGACTCCCTGGTGGTCAAGTTCGGCCAGCGCAACGACAACGGCCTGTACCTGGCCGGCCCTTCCCTGGCCAACGAACTGGGCCTGGTCGACGGTTCCGTGCTGCGCGGTGCCGAATCCGGCCGCAAGCCACGCCGTACCCGCGTGCTGATCCTGGGCGTGAACGGTTTTATCGGTAACCATCTGTCCGAGCGCCTGCTGCGTGACGACCGTTATGAAGTCTACGGCCTGGACATTGGCTCCGACGCCATTGAGCGCCTGCGCAGCCACCCGAACTTCCATTACGTCGAAGGCGATATCAGCATCCACACCGAGTGGATCGAGTACCACATCAAGAAGTGCGACGTGGTACTGCCGCTGGTGGCCATCGCCACGCCGATCGAATACACCCGTAACCCGCTGCGCGTGTTCGAGTTGGACTTCGAAGAAAACCTCAAGCTGGTGCGCTACTGCGTCAAGTACAACAAACGCGTGATCTTCCCGTCGACCTCTGAAGTCTATGGCATGTGCCAGGACCAGTATTTCGACGAAGACACTTCCAACCTGGTGGTTGGCCCGGTCAACAAACAGCGCTGGATCTACTCGGTCTCCAAGCAACTGCTGGACCGCGTGATCTGGGCCTACGGCGCCAAGGGCCTGAACTTCACGCTGTTCCGGCCGTTCAACTGGATGGGCCCACGCCTCGACCGCCTGGATTCGGCCCGTATCGGCAGCTCCCGTGCGATCACCCAACTGATCCTGAACCTGGTGGAAGGCACGCCGATCCGCCTGTTCGATGGTGGCGAGCAGAAACGCTGCTTCACCGACATCGCCGACGGTATCGAAGCCCTGGCCCGCATCATTGATAACGACAACGATGCCTGCAACGGCCAGATCATCAACATCGGTAACCCGGAAAACGAAGCCAGCATCCGCCAGTTGGGCGAAGAGCTGCTGCGTCAGTTCGAAGCGCACCCGCTGCGCAGCAACTTCCCGCCGTTCGCCGGTTTCCGCGATGTGGAGAGCAAGGCGTTCTACGGCACCGGTTACCAAGACGTGGCACACCGCAAGCCAAGCATCGAAAACGCCAAGCGCCTGCTGAACTGGGAGCCAACCGTGGAGATGAGCGAAACCATCGGCAACACGCTGGACTTCTTCCTGCGCGAGGCCATGCTCGAAATCGCGGATAAGCGCTAATGCAGGCAGGTCTTCGCATTGACGTCGATACCTATCGGGGCACCCGTGAAGGTGTGCCACGGTTGCTCGAATCCCTGGACGAGGCCGGGGTAAAAGCGACGTTCTTCTTCAGTGTCGGGCCGGACAACATGGGGCGCCACTTGTGGCGCCTGATCCGCCCGCAATTCCTGTGGAAGATGCTGCGTTCCAACGCTGCCGGCCTGTACGGCTGGGACATCCTGCTCGCCGGCACTGCCTGGCCGGGCAAGCCGATCGGCCGTGACTTGGGGCACTTGATGCGCCAGGCCAAGGCCGCGGGTCACGAAGTCGGCCTGCACGCCTGGGATCACCATGGCTGGCAGGCCAACACCGGACGGTGGAGCGATGCACAACTGGTCGAGCAAATTCGGCGCGGCGTGGAGACCCTGAGCGACATCCTGGGCGAACGCATCGACTGTTCGGCGGCCGCCGGTTGGCGTGCCGATGAGCGAGTGGTGCAAGCCAAGCAAGGTTTCAACTTTCGCTACAACAGCGATTGCCGGGGTACCAGCCTGTTTCGGCCGACATTGGCCGATGGCAGCGCAGGTACGCCACAAATTCCGGTGGACCTGCCGACCTTCGACGAAGTCGTCGGGCCGGTGGTGGCCGCCAAAGACTTCAATAGCTTCATTCTTGACCGGTTTGCCGAGTCGAAGCTCAACGTCTACACGATCCACGCAGAAGTAGAAGGGATTCTGATGGCCAACGATTTTCGCCAGTTGCTTGCCCAGGCAGGGCAGCGCGGCATCGATTTCAAACCGCTGGGTGACTTGTTGCCTGCGGACCTGACCACCCTGCCCCAGCAACAGTTGGTGCGCGGCGCATTGAGCGGCCGTGAGGGTTGGCTTGGAGTGCAGCAGGCATGATTCGGCGTTGGGCCTTGCCCCTGCTCCTGTTAGCGTTTGGCGTGTTTTACCTGCTGCCGCTGGCCACCCATGGCCTGTGGATTCCTGATGAAACCCGCTACGCACAGATCAGCCAGGAAATGCTGCTGACCGGCAAGTGGGCGTCGCCGCACTTCATGGGGATTCGCTATTTCGAAAAGCCGGCTGCCGGTTACTGGATGATCGCGCTCGGCCAGGCGATCTTCGGGCAAAACCTGTTTGGTGTGCGCTTCGCCTCGGCGTTGAGCACCGGTTTGAGCATCCTGCTGGTGTACCTGGTGTCGCGTCGGCTGTGGAATGACCCGCAAAAGAGCCTGGTCAGCACCGTGCTGTACATGAGCTTTGTCAGCGTCGCGGCCTTGGGCGGTTATGCCAACCTCGATCCGCAGTTCACCTTCTGGGTCAACCTGACCGGCGTTGCCCTGTGGTTCTGCTTCGACAGCACCTCCCGCAACGGCCGCCTGGGATCCTGGGCGCTGCTGGGTTTCGCCTGTGGCATGGGCTTTATGACCAAGGGATTCCTGGCGTGGCTGTTGCCGGTGTTAATCGCCCTGCCCTACGCGATCTGGCAGAAGCGCTTTCGCGAACTGCTCGGTTATGGGCTGGTCGCCGTGGTTGTCGCCATTGCAGTGAGCCTGCCGTGGGCACTGGCCGTGCATCTGCAAGAACCGGACTATTGGAATTTCTTCTTCTGGCACGAGCATATCCAGCGTTTTGCCGGCGAGGATGCCCAGCACGCCGAGCCTTTCTGGTATTACCTACCGTTGCTGGTCGCGTTCAGCCTGCCGTGGGTCGCACTGCTGCCGTCCACCCTGAAACAGGCGTGGCAGGAAAAACGTGCAGCGAAAACTGCCTTCCTGCTGCTGTGGCTGCTGATGCCGCTGGCGTTTTTCAGCCTGGCCAAGGGCAAGTTGCCCTCCTACATCATGCCGTGCCTGTTGCCGCTGGCGCTGCTGATGGGCTCGACACTGGCGGACAAACTCGCCGCAGGCCGCGGCCGTGTCGTGCGTATCAACGGTTGGCTGAACCTGGTGATTGGCGTCGCGGCGTTACTGGCGCTGACGTGGTTTCAACTGAAGAGGCCCGTCTACGAACACGGTCAGGAAACCCTCAGCCTGGTGCTGGTGTTTGTCTTCCTGTTCGGCTGGATCATCGCCAACCTGCTGCAAGCGTCACGCCCGCTGCGCTTGTGGGCAGCGCCGGTAGTCGGCAGTTGGTTGCTGGTGGCGTTGGTCCCGGCCGCACTGCCCCATTCGGTGGTTTACAACAAGACTCCGGACCAGTTCATCATCGATCACCTCCAGGAGCTGAGCCAGACCAGCGCGTTGCTGAGCAATGACCTGGGCGCAGCCTCCGCCTTGGCCTGGCGTGTCAAGCGCCCGGACGTGACCCTCTATAACACCGTCGGCGAAGTGAAATATGGCTTGGCCTTTGACGATGCGGCCCATCACAAGGTCGACACCACACAGGTCCAGCAGTGGATGAGCGATGCACGTAAACACGGCGCCGTCGGGGTGGTCATGCGTGTGAAGGGTGACGACGAAATCGCCGAGGTGGACTTGCTGCCCAAAGACGGCAAGCGCTACGAGCAAGGCAACATCGTGATCCTGGTGTTCCCGCAGGTTGCGCCATGATCACGCTGTGCCTGTTATTGGCCGCCTGCCTGCTGACATGCATGGGCCAGGTTTCGCAAAAATTCGCCGTGGAAAGCTGGCGCGACCAGCCCGACGGTTGGGCGCTGAAGCTGCGCTCGCCGTGGCTGTGGTCGGCCCTGCTGTGCCTGGGTTTTGGTTTGCTGGTGTGGTTGCTGGTGTTGCAGCGCCTGGAAGTCGGTATCGCCTACCCGATGCTCAGCCTCAATTTTGTCCTGGTCACGCTGGTGGCGCGCTTTGTGTTCAAGGAACACATCGACACACGGCATTGGCTGGGTGTCGTGCTGGTCATTGCCGGTGTGGTGCTGTTGGGGCGCCAGGTATGAGCCGCGTGCGTGGTTTTGCCCTGGCCCTTGGCAGCGTTGGCCTGGTCAGCGCCGCCCAATTGGGCATGCGCTGGAGCATGACGCGCCTGCCCTTGCCCACCGAATGGCTGGCGGCGTTGAACAGCAACGCCATCGACTTCGCTGCGTTGGGCGTGGTGAGCCTGGCGATCTTCGCCTACGCGCTGTCGATGCTCTGCTGGCTCGGCGCGCTCAAGCACCTGCCCCTTGGCCGCGCCTATTCATTACTCAGCATCAGCTATGCGCTGGTGTACCTGTTGGCCGCCAGCCTCCCGGTGTTCAACGAACATTTTTCCGTTTCAAAAACCCTGGGGGTGGCGCTTGTCATCCTCGGTGTGCTGATCATCAACTCTCGTCGTGCCAGTGCTACTCGTCCCAGGAATGCCCCATGAAAATCAGTGTATTTGGTAGTGGTTACGTCGGCCTGGTACAGGCCACCGTATTAGCCGAAGTCGGTCACGATGTGATCTGCATGGACGTCGATCAAAACAAGGTCAAGCTGCTGCAGCAAGGCCATGTGAGTATCTTCGAACCGGGACTGGCCGCCATGGTCAAGGAGAACCTGGAAAGCGGCCGCCTGAATTTCACTTTCGATGAGAAGCTCGCCGTCGAACACGGTGAAGTGCTGTTCATCGCCGTCGGCACGCCGTCGGATGAAGATGGCTCGGCCGACTTGAAGTACGTGCTGTCGGTGGGCGACGCCGTGGCCCGTCATCGAGTGGCCCCGGTAATCCTGGTGGAGAAGTCCACGGTCCCCGTGGGCACCGGCGACACCCTGCGCGCCCATATCGAAAAAGCCCTGCACGTCGCTGGCCGGCACCTGGAGTTCGATATCGTCTCCAACCCGGAATTCCTCAAGGAAGGCTCGGCGGTTGCCGACTGTCGCCGTCCGGATCGCATCATCATCGGCTGTGAGCGCGAAGAAGTGCGCGAGGTGATGCGCGATCTGTACGCGCCGTTCAACCGCAACCACGACCGCATCATCTTCATGGACCTGCGCAGCGCCGAGCTGACCAAGTACGCCGCCAACTGCATGCTGGCCACCAAGATCAGCTTTATCAACCAGATCGCCGAGCTGGCCGAGCACCTGGGGGCGGATATCGAAGCCGTGCGCCTGGGCATCGGTGCCGACTCGCGCATCGGCTATCACTTTATCTACCCCGGTTGCGGTTACGGCGGTTCATGTTTTCCCAAAGACATGCGCGCCTTGATCCACAGCGCCAAACAGGCCAACTGCTCCAGCGACCTGTTGGAAGCCGTAGAAGCGATCAACCAACGCCAGAAGAGCAAGCTGTTCGAGCGCGTCAATGCGTTCTTCCAAGGCAATCTGCGCGGCAAGACCTTCGCCCTGTGGGGCCTTGCGTTCAAGCCCAACACCGACGACATGCGCGATGCACCCAGCCGCGTGCTGATGGAAGCGCTGTGGGCTGCCGGCGCCAACGTGCGCGCGTTCGACCCGGAAGCCATGCAGGAAACCCAGCGCCTCTACGGCGACGAAGAACGGCTGATGCTGATGGGCACGCCGGAGTCCACTCTGGTTGGCGCCGATGCGCTGATCGTGTGCACCGAGTGGCAGCAGTTCAAAGCCCCCGATTTCGACCTGATCCACCAGCGCCTGAAAACCCCGGTGATCTTCGATGGCCGCAACCTGTATGACGGCGAGCGCCTGTCGCGCAAGGGCTTCCAATACTTCCCGATAGGGCGAGGCGACTCATGTCAGTTGCCGATTCCGCAGCAGCAGTGGGTGCCACAGGTCGTGGAAGCCTGATACGTGAACACAGCCCGACCGCCTTTGCTGAGTGCCACGATCCGCCGCCAATCCCTCTGCCTGGGATTGCTGGCGCTGTTGCTGTTTATCGCCGGCAGTTGGCACCAGGCGATTATCGGTTTCGACTCACGCTTCGTGCTGTTCGCCCAGGAAATGCTGCGCCATGGGCCGGGCTTTTTTCCCACCACTTACGGCCAGCCGTATGCTGATTATCTGGCCACCTCGACCCTGATGACCTGGCTGTTGTCGCTGCCCCTGGGCCAGGTCACCAGCCTCACGGCCTGGCTGCCCACTTCGATGGCCTCGGCACTGATCGTCATCCTGGTGTATCGCCTCACGGCGCCCTACTCCCAGCGCTGGGGCTTGTTGAGCATTGCGGTGCTGCTGTTGAGCACCACCTTTATCAGCGAAACCCGCGCCGTGTCCCTGGACCAGATGCTCGCCGCGATCACCTTGACGGTGTTTTATCTGGGTTACGCCCATGATCATTTCTCTGCGGGTAAACGTCTGCACTGGCTGTTTCTGCTTTTGATCCTGGGGTTCGCGATACGCGGGCCGATTGGCCTGGTCGTGCCCACCGGGGTGCTGTGCAGCTATTACCTGGTCAACCGGCAATGGCGCCAACTGCTCAGCTTCGGCCTCCTGGCGCTGGCGCTGCTGCTGGCCTGTGTCGGCCTGCTGTTGCTGATGGCCAAACTCAGTGGCGGTGAGCGTTTCATGCAGGACGTGATCCGCATGCAGTTCCTCGGGCGCATGGATGGCAGCGAAGGCAGCAGCGGTGTGCTGTATTACTTCACCAGCTCCCTGGGTAATTACGCCTTGGCCTATCCCCTGGCGTTGCTGGTGCTGCTGGCAGTGGCGACCGGTGGGCGGCGCACGCCGGAGCCGGCCTTGCAATTGGTGCTGTACTGCGCCGCTGCCGGCTTGCTGGTGATGGTTGGCCTGTCGATCCCCCAGGCGAAAAAGGCGCGCTATGTACTGCCGATGCTGCCCATGGCGGCGATTATTGCGGCGTATCCCTTTTACGGTGCACGCGGGCGGCTTTTCGCCGGGCTGCGCGCCCTGATGCTGGGTCTATGGACGCTGCTGCCTACGCTGCTGATCGCCGGGCTGCTGTTCGTGCGCCCACGTTATCCGGAACAACTGAGCCATCTAGGCTTGGTGCTGGGTGTGCTTGGTGCGCTGCAGGCATTGGCGCTGTTGTCGTTGTTCGTCTCTCGTTTACGACCGGTGGGGCCGGCCTTCGCTGCGGTGTTGGCGGTGTGGGCTACCTATATCCTGGTGGTGGAACCGCTGGAGCGCAGTGTCTATGACACCCGCACATTTACCTTGAACGTTCATGAGCAGGTGATGCAGCAGCGTGCCCCCGTGGTCTTGCACGGTTTGGGCAAAGACGCCAAGGCCATCAAATACATGGTCAACCTCGACTGCGATCAGGTGCCGTTGTTTACCCAGCAAGCTGCTGACCTGACGCCGCTGCAAGGACCAGCCTGGCTGGTGATGAGCGAAGAGGATTTCCGCGCGCTTAAAGATCCGCGCTTTGCCACGCTCACGCCGACCTTAACGGGTGAGTTCGATCGCAACACCTTTGTCCTGCTGTACCTGGCCAAACCCCCACAGCCTTGAGTCGACCCGGAAGAATCCTACGCAGCTATGCGTAATGGCTGGTGTCATTTCACTTTCCGGGGGTTGAAACCCAACTGTAAACTCGATGGCCATGTGGGGTAGGTCTTTACCGCCACAGGCCATGGAACACAACAAGGACGTTAAGAGCGGCAGCCATCACTGCGGCTCACTTCGCGAGAGGACAATGCCGTGCCAAATGATCGTTTACCTGATACTCCTGCTGCCTTGATCCGGGATGAAGTGCATATCGGCTACCTGCCCATTCCGCCGTTGGATCGACTGATGTCGCTACGCAACGCTCTGGTGGCACTCAAAGGTCCCCTCTCTGGCGAGCCAGGGCTCCTGGAAAACCTGCAAAAGCATATGTTCAACGAAGAGACCGATATCCGCGTATTGGGCAAACTGAACACCGCGTACATTCCCCTTTGATGAAACGGGTTTTAATTCAATATTTATGCATTAAAACCTCATTAATATGCATTGGCGCCGATAATCGAGGCGCGGCACACTGCGCAGGTTCCTCCCCCAAATGCAGGAACGTTCAAAGGGCTTTTCCGGGAAACCAGACAAGCCTTTTTTTTGCCCGCCGTTTATGGATTTCTTTTCAATGCTCGCTCGCTGGTTTCCCGCTGCAATCAATACTCGTCCTACCGAATGGAGCCGTGCCGCCATTGGCATGGCACTGGGTACATTGTTCAGTGTCTGGCTCTGTGCCCAGGTATTTGGCATGGAGGTGGCGCTGCACCTGCTCGGCCCGCTGGGGGCCTCGGCGGTGTTGTTGTTTGCCGTCTCCTCCGGTGCGCTGGCGCAACCCTGGTCGATCATCGGCAGCTACCTGTGCGCCGGTGTCGTGGCATTGCTGGTCGCGCGGGTTCTCGGACGCACCTTGGGCGGCGCTTGCCTGGCGGCCGGCATGGCAGTGGTGTTGATGTGCTGGCTGCGTTGCCTGCACCCACCCGCAGGTGGCCTGGCCATGACCCTGGTGCTGGCCGACCCGGCTTCCGCCGCACTGGGCTGGCATGAGTTGGGCGCTGTGCTGCTCGGCGCCAGCGCCCTGCTGGCATGTGCGCTGGCCTACAACAACGCCACTCGCACGCGTTATCCCAAGGGTGCTGTCGAGTCCCCTTCGGCCGTATTGAATACCCCCGATGCAGCGCGAAACCCTGCCGTGACCGCCGCCGATTTGAAGCTGGCGCTTGCCGAGATGGAGCAGTTCTACGACGTGGCGCCCGCAGAGCTTGAACAACTGATTCACGCGGCCGAAACCCACGCGCGCCGTCGCAGCATCGGCGAAGTACTGGCCAACCGCGCGCCCTGAGCAGAGGCCCGGGCGCCCTGCATAAATGCAACAACCACCTGCATGATTCCGGGTTGTACTGCGCAAATTTGCACTGGTACGATCGCGAGATGGTTCGTCCGCGAACATCTTGATAAAGAACAATAAAAGCAGGGAGTTAGAGATGACTGCTCAGGTTTCATCCGAAGCAAGCCGCGCCGATTCACCTCAGGAAGAGGTACTGGCCGACGTCCGCAACCATATCGGCCACCTCACCCTTAACCGCCCTGCGGGTTTAAACGCAATCACCCTCGACATGGTTCGCAGCCTGACCCGGCACCTGGAAGCCTGGTCCGACGATCCATCGGTCTACGCCGTGGTCCTGCGAGGCACGGGCGACAAAGCCTTCTGTGCCGGCGGCGATATCCGTTCCCTGTACGACAGCTTCAAGAATGGCGACACCCTTCACGAAGATTTCTTCGTCGAGGAATACGCCCTCGACCTCGCCATCCACCACTACCGTAAGCCCGTGCTGGCGTTGATGGACGGGTTTGTCCTCGGCGGTGGCATGGGCCTGGTGCAAGGTGCCGATTTACGTGTCGTTACCGAGCGCAGCCGCCTGGGCATGCCGGAAGTGGCCATTGGTTATTTTCCCGACGTGGGTGGCAGCTATTTCCTGCCGCGCATTCCGGGCGAACTGGGGATTTACCTCGGCGTCACCGGCGTGCAGATCCGCGCCGCCGATGCACTGTATTGCGGTTTAGCGGATTGGTACCTCGACAGCAACAGGCTCGCCGACCTGGACCAGAAACTCGACCACCTGCAATGGCACGACTCTGCGCTCAAAGACTTGCAAGGTGTGCTGGCAAAGCTTGCGGTGCAGCAGCTGCCCGATGCGCCTTTGGCAGCCTTGCGCCCGGCGATCGACCATTTCTTCGGGTTGCCGGATGTGCCGAGCATCGTTGAGCAATTACAGGCCGTCACCGTTGCCGACAGCCATGAATGGGCGCTCAACACGGCCCACCTGATGCAGACCCGCTCGCCCCTGGCCATGGCCGTGACTTTGCAGATGTTGCGCAAAGGCCGCCGCCTGTCGTTGGAACAGTGTTTCGCCCTGGAACTGCACTTGGACCAGCAATGGTTCAAGCGCGGCGACCTGATCGAAGGCGTGCGCGCCCTGATCATCGACAAGGACAAAACCCCGCGCTGGAACCCGCCAACGTTGCATGGGCTATCAGTTGCCCACGTCGAAAGTTTCTTCCAACAGTTCGAGCAAATTGCGAGATAAGCCATGCAAGATATTGAATACACTGAAGAACAAGTGATGATCCGCGACATGGCGCGTGACTTCGCCCGACGTGAAATCGCCCCATCTGCCCAAGCCTGGGAAAAAGCCGGCTGGATTGACGACAACCTGGTAGCCAAGATGGGCGAACTCGGCCTGCTGGGCATGGTGGTCCCGGAAGAATGGGGCGGCACCTACGTCGACTACGTGGCTTATGCCCTGGCGGTGGAAGAGATTTCCGCCGGCGATGGCGCCACCGGCGCACTGATGAGTATCCACAATTCAGTGGGTTGCGGGCCGATCCTCAACTACGGCACAACGGCGCAGAAAGAAACCTGGTTGGCAGAACTTGCCAGTGGCCAGGCGATTGGCTGCTTCTGCCTGACCGAACCCCAGGCCGGTTCCGAAGCCCACAATCTGCGCACTCGCGCTGAGCTGCGTGACGGCCAGTGGGTGATCAACGGCGCCAAGCAATTCGTCAGCAACGGCAAGCGCGCCAAGTTGGCTATCGTGTTTGCCGTGACTGATCCGCACTTGGGCAAGAAAGGCATTTCCGCTTTCCTAGTGCCCGCCGACACCCCTGGCTTTGTGGTGGACCGCACCGAACACAAGATGGGCATACGCGCTTCTGACACCTGTGCCGTCACCCTCAACCAATGCACAGTTCCCGAAGCCAACTTACTGGGCGAACGCGGCAAAGGCCTGGCGATTGCGCTGTCGAACCTGGAAGGTGGCCGCATCGGTATCGCCGCCCAGGCCCTGGGTATCGCACGAGCAGCGTTTGAAGCGGCGCTGGCCTACGCCCGAGACCGGGTGCAGTTCGACAAGGCGATCATCGAGCATCAGAGCGTGGCTAATTTGCTGGCGGACATGCAGACCCGCTTGAACGCGGCCCGCCTGCTGATCCTGCACGCAGCGCGCCTGCGCAGTGCCGGCAAGCCGTGCCTGTCGGAAGCGTCACAAGCCAAACTGTTTGCCTCGGAAATGGCGGAGAAGGTCTGCTCGTCAGCGATGCAGATACATGGCGGCTACGGCTACCTGGAGGATTACCCGGTGGAGCGTTACTACCGGGATGCGCGGATCACGCAGATTTACGAGGGGACCAGCGAGATTCAGCGGATGGTGATTGCCAGGGAACTCAAGAACTACCAGCTCTGACAGACACCAACGAACTACTGTGGGAGGAGGCAAGCCCCCTCCCACATTTGCACTTCAGTACATGAAGATTGGCTTACTTATCCTTGAACTCTGGCGCGCGCTTGGCCACAAACGCCGCCATACCTTCCTTCTGATCCAGCGTCGCAAACGCCGCATGGAACACACGGCGCTCAAAGCGCACGCCTTCGGACAGGCTCACTTCAAACGCACGGTTCACGCTTTCCTTGACCATCATGCTGATTGGCACCGACTTGCCAGCAATCAGCGTGGCGACCTTCAGCGCTTCATCCAGCAGCTCATCGGCCGGCACAATGCGCGCGACAATCCCGCAACGCTCAGCCTCCACCGCATCGATAAAACGCCCGGTCAGGCACATTTCCATGGCCTTGGCCTTGCCTACCGCGCGGGTCAGGCGCTGGGTGCCGCCCATGCCGGGCAGGACGCCGAGGTTGATCTCTGGCTGGCCGAATTTGGCGCCATCACCCGCCAGGATGAAGTCGCACATCAGCGCCAGTTCGCAGCCGCCGCCCAAAGCAAAACCGTTGACGGCGGCGATGATCGGCTTGCGGCGGTTGGCCACGCGGTCGCTGTCGCTGAACAGGTCATCGAGGTAAATCTGCGGGTAGGTCAGCTCGGCCATTTCCTTGATATCGGCGCCGGCCGCAAAGGCTTTCTTCGAACCGGTCAGCACGATGCAGCCGATGTGCGGATTGGCTTCCAGATCATCCAGTGCATGGTTCAACTCACTGACCAACTGCGCATTCAGCGCATTCAGGGCTTGCGGACGATTCAGGGTAATCAGCCCGACGCGGCCCTGGACGTCGAGCAAAATGGTTTCGTAACTCATGTATCGGCTCCTTAGAGATTGCGTGAGATGACCATGCGTTGAATATCGCTGGTGCCTTCGTAGATCTGGCAGACCCGCACATCGCGGTAGATCCGCTCCAGGGGAAAGTCGCTCAGGTAACCGTAACCGCCCAAGGTTTGCAAGGCGGCCGAACAGACTTTTTCGGCCATTTCCGAGGCAAACAGCTTGGCCATCGACGCTTCCACCAGCGCCGGCTTGCCACTGTCGCGCAAGGCGGCGGCGTAATGCACCATCTGCCGTGCTACGGCGATTTGCGTGGCCATGTCGGCGAGTCGGAAGGCTACCGCCTGGTGTTCGATCAGCGGTTTGCCGAAACTCTCGCGCTCGCGGGCGTAGTCGCGCGCCGCTTCAAACGCGGCACGGGCCATGCCCACTGCTTGCGAGGCGATGCCCACGCGGCCGCCTTCGAGGTTGGCCAGGGCGATCTTGTAGCCCTCACCCTCCTCACCCAAACGGTTGGCCACCGGGACCTTCACGTCTTCAAACAGAATCTGGCACGTGTCGGACGCATGCTGCCCCAACTTGTCCTCGACCCGCGCGACGCTGTAGCCCGGCGAATCGGTGGGCACGATAAACGCGCTGATCCCGCGTTTGCCTGCCGCTGGGTCGGTAACGGCAAACACAATCACCACCCCAGCGTTTTGCCCGGAGGTGATGAACTGTTTACAGCCGTTGAGCACGTAGTGGTCGCCGTCCAGGCGCGCTCGGGTTTTCAGGCTGCTGGCATCGGAACCGGCCTGCGGTTCGGTCAGGGCAAAGGCCCCCAGCATGGCCCCGCTGGCCAGGGGCGTGAGGAACTGCGTTTTTTGCTGGTCGTTGCCGAACTTGAGGATGGGCACGCAACCCACCGAGTTGTGCACGCTCATGATGGTGGAGCAGGCTCCATCACCGGCGGCAATTTCTTCTAGGGCCATGGCGTAAGCCAGGTAGCCGGTATCGCAACCGCCCCATTGCTCCGGCACCAGCATGCCGAAAAACCCCAGTTCGGCCATCTCGCCGATGGCCTCCTTGGGAAAGCGGTGCTCGCGATCCCATTCGGCGGCGAAAGGTTTGAGACGTTCCTGGGCGAATTGCCGGGCCGCGTCGCTGATTTGCAGTTGTTCGTCATTGGGCAGCATCGTGGCTCCTTAATACAGGCATTCGACGGCCATGGCTGTGGCTTCACCACCGCCGATGCAGATCGCGGCAACGCCACGCTTGAGGCCCTTCTGGCGCAGGGCCGAGAGCAAGGTCACCAGGATGCGGGCGCCCGAGGCACCAATCGGGTGGCCGAGGGCGCAGGCACCGCCGTGAACGTTGACCTTGGAATGGGGGATTTGCAGCTTGCTCATGGTCACCAGGCTGACCACCGCGAAGGCTTCGTTGATCTCGAACAGATCCACTTCATCAAGGTTCCAGCCGGTCTTGCTCATCAATTTGCGAATCGCACCCACTGGCGCCACGGGAAACAGCCCCGGCTCATCGGCAAATGCAGCATGCCCATGGATCACCGCCAACGGCTTGAGCCCACGTTTGTGCGCCTCGGACTCGCGCATCAGCAGCAGCGCCGCAGCACCGTCGGAAATCGAGCTGGAGTTGGCCGCTGTCACCGTGCCGCCTTCGCGGAACGCCGGTTTGAGGCTGGCAATCTTGTCCAGCTTGGCTTTGGGGGGCTGCTCATCGTGCAGAATGGTTTTTTGCTCTTTGCCGACAGTGACCTGTACCGGGACGATTTCGGCAGCGAAGTTGCCGTGGGTGATCGCCTCCTGAGCGCGGGTCAGGGAGGCAATGGCGAAGGCATCCTGGGCTTCACGGGTGAAGCCGTTATGCAGGGCGCAGTCTTCGGCGAAGGTGCCCATCAGGCGGCCCTTGTCGTAAGCGTCTTCCAGCCCGTCGAGGAACATGTGGTCGAGGACGCGGCCATGACCCATGCGGTAGCCACTGCGGGCGCGGTCCAGCAAATACGGAGCGTTGGACATGCTCTCCATACCGCCAGCAATCACCACATCGACACTGCCCGCCAGCAGTGAATCATGGGCCAGGATGGCGGCTTCCATACCTGAGCCGCACATCTTGTTGAGGGTGGTGCAACGGGTGGACTTGTCCAACCCGGCGCCCAATGCCGCTTGCCGCGCTGGCGCCTGACCCAGGCCAGCAGGGAGTACGCAGCCAAACAGCACTTCATCCACGGCGTCGGTGGCGATACCGGCGCGCTCTACCGCTGCACGAATAGCGGCGGCACCGAGTTGAGGTGCGGTCAGTCCCTTGAGGTCACCCTGGAACCCGCCCATGGGCGTGCGCACGGCGCTGACAATCACGATGGGATCAGTCATGGGTCACTCTCCTTACTTGGCTGCCATGCGCAAGGCGCCGTCAAGACGGATCACCTCGCCATTGAGCATGCTGTTTTCAATGATGTGCCGCACCAGTGCGGCGTATTCGACAGGCTTGCCCAGGCGTGGTGGGAATGGCACGCCGGCGGCCAGGGAGTCGCGCACTTGCGGCGTCATGCCGGCCATCATGGGCGTCTCGAAGATACCGGGAGCGATGGTCATTACGCGAATACCGAAACGCGCCAATTCACGAGCCGCGGGCAGTGTGAGGCTGGCGATGGCACCTTTGGAGGCGGCATACGCAGCCTGACCGATTTGCCCATCGAAGGCGGCCACGGAAGCGGTATTGATGATCACGCCGCGTTCACCGTCGGCATTCGCTTCGGTTTCCGCAATGGCCGCAGCGGCCAGGCGTAACAGGTTGAAGCTGCCGATCAGGTTGACGTTGATCACCTGGGCGAAGTTCGCCAGCACGTGAGGGCCGTTCTTGCCGAGAATTTTCTCGCCGCGCACCACGCCTGCGCAATTGACCAACCCGTGCAAGCCGCCAAAGGTCGAAACCGTGGCTTGAACGGCGGTTTCAGCAGCAGCTTCCTGGCTGATGTCAGCCACCGCACTGCGGGCGTTTTCACCCAATTGCTTGGCCTTGGCGGCGACCGCTTCGGCGTTCAAATCCACCAGCATCACCTTGGCACCAGCGGCGATCAGCATCTCAGCGGTGGCCGCGCCGAGGCCCGAAGCGCCGCCGCTGACCAGAAAAACCTTGTTTTCAATCTGCATCATTGTTTCCTTGAACGATGGACCGGGTAACGAGCGTATGGCCCAGATAGTCGCTTGGGTGCTGCACAGCGACAATGGTCAAAGCTTTCAACATGGCTGACTGGTTTGGCCAAGGGGGGCAAGGCACTGGTGGTGAGTGGACTTGCCCCGCCCACCACAGAGGCCTGCTTGACACAGAAGCTGGCACACCTCCGATCATAGACCCCACCGATCAGCCGGTAGGCCCAAGCGATTGGACGCCCTCCCTATCAGCTTCTAACCTGATGGCCTGCGCCACCAAAGAAGCCCCCCCATGATCGTGCGTCCTAAACCCAATCTCCTGGGTATCCTGTTTTCCCTAAAAGGTTCGATTGCCAAGCGCATCGCCCTGCGCAGCCTACTGGTCACGTTGCTGGCGTCAGTGATCGTGCTCGTGGAAACCCTGCACCCCGCGTACTTCTCCAAGGTCAACGCCACGCCCTTCACCTTGCTCGGGCTCTCGTTGTCGATCTTCATGAGCTTTCGCAACAATGCCTGCTATGACCGTTGGTGGGAGGGCCGCAAGCAGTTGGGGCAGATGATCATCGAGGTGCGCTCGCTGATCCGTGAAACCCAAGTACTCGCCGATGCCGCTGAACGTGCGCGCGTGTTGCGCGGGCTGGGGGGCTTTGCCCATGGGTTGATCGCACGACTGCGCCATGAAAATGAAGCCCAGGCGATACAGCCCTGGGCCAGTGTGGAAGCGGACCATCCCAACCTGCCGGACCGTGTGCTGCAACAGCTCGGCGGGCGGTTTTCGGTACTGGCTCAGCAGGGCGTCATCAGCGAATGGCGCTACACCCAGCTGGAAACCCGCTTGGTCAGCCTGAGTCTGGTTCAGGCCTCGTGCGAGCGGATAAAGACCACGCCACTGCCCTTCCCTTACACGCTGCTTTTGCACCGCACCATCTACTTGTTCTGTATTCTGCTGCCCTTCGCCATGGCCGAACCTCTGGGCTGGCTGACACCGGTGTTCACCGCCATTGTCAGCTACACCTTTTTTGGCCTGGATGAAATCGGCGATGACCTGGAAGACCCGTTCGGCTTTGATGAAAACGACCTGCCCTGCAATGCGCTCCTACGCACCTTGGAGCGTGAGATTCTCGCGGCGCTGGGCGAAACCGAACTGCCAGCGCCCTTGGAGCCAGTGGAGTACGTGCTCACCTGACGCCGGTTTGACACCTGCCCTGGTCTGACCGAAGCTGACGGCCTTTGTAATAGCTACTCAAGCTTTCGGACGCCTGCATGTCAAAGTCACGCCGTTACGCCATCGTCGGCCTGTGCGCCCTGTTCTTCATTGTGCTGCTCACCTGGTATTTCTCCCGCTCCGCCCCGGTGGCTGTGGCTCCCGCGATTGCCCATGGGTACGCCAAAGCGTTGAAACAGGCGCGTAACGGCGAGCCTGGCGCCGCCCGAGTGCTGTATCAGCAATTGGGCCGCCCGGACCTGACCGATGAGCGCCGCGCCGCCCTGCATGCCGAACTGCACAACTATCCAAGCCCCCAGGCCCTGAAGCTGGCGGATAAAGACCTGATCAATGAATCGCCGGTGGTGCGCGAAGCGGCGATCCACAGCATTGTCGGCCTGGTGCCCACGGGCCAGCGCACCCTGCTGCTGGGGCCGGCGCTGGATGACCCCGAGCAAAGCGTGCGCTTTGCCGCCGCCAATGCCTTGCTCGGCCTTTCGCCGGACACCCTTGGCCTGTATTTCGGGCCGCTGCAGCAGGTGTTGGACGAATTCGTGAAATACCTCAAGGCCCAGCCCGAAACCGCCGAGGGGTGGATTCAGCTGGCACGCCTCTACATCCACAGCGCGCTGTTGCCGGAGGCGCAACAGGCCCTGGAACAGGCGATGCGTTTGCAACCGGACAACCTGCAAGCAGTGGTCGCGCAGATCGAGCTGTTGGATAAGCAAGGCAAGACCGACGAGTCCCGCCAATTGCTGGCGCGGCAGTTGGCGTCTCACCCCGAGTCCGCCTACTTGCAACACGCCCTCGGCATGTGGCTGCTGCACCATGGCGAGCGGCCTTATGCCCTCCTCGGCCTGTCCAAAGCGGTAGAGCTTGAGCCGGATAATCAGGATTACCGCTACGACCTGGCCACCACCCTGCACGACCAGCAGGAGCTGGAGGCAGCGCAGCGCCAATTGGAAGAAATCGTCCAGCGCCACCCGGCCAATCGCAAGGCTCGGGTGCTGCTGGTCAACTACTGGAAAGAGAGTGGGCAGTTGCAGAATGTCCAAGTGCTGCTGGCTCAGCTTGAGCAACAGAATCCGGACGATCCGGCCTTGCAGCAAGGGCTCTAAGACACGCCACGACACCTCGGGGACGGCTCGCCTGTACCGATAAATTGAGCCGTTTGTTGAACGGTTGCATAGTGCCACGGTCAAGTAAACATGGCGTGTTGTGACGAACATGCCCTTCCACTTGTACGTGACCCGAGGGCACTTCTTGTCTACATCCAAAGAGCTGTTCAGTGAAAAGGCGGCCACCGGCATCGAAGGTCTTGATGACATTCTTGCCGGGGGGCTATCGCGCAGCCACCTGTTTTTGCTGGAAGGTGAACCTGGTACCGGTAAAACCACCGTGGCCCTGCATTTCCTTCAGGCCGGGGCAAAAAACGGCGAGCGATCCTTGTACATCACCTTGTCGGAGACTGAGCGCGAGTTGCGCCAGGGCGCCAAATCCCACGGTTGGGACCTGGATGACAACATCCATATTTTTGAGCTGACCCCACCGGAAAGCTTGCTCAATGCCGAGCACCAACAGAGCCTGCTGTATTCCTCTGACCTTGAGCTGGGTGAAGCCACGCGGCAGATCTTTGAGGTGGTGGAACGGGTCAAGCCGACCCGCGTGGTCGTCGACAGCCTCTCTGAGATCCGCCTGCTGGCGCAGAGTTCGTTGCGTTATCGCCGGCAGATCCTCGCCATCAAGCACTACTTCGTGCGTTATGACGCCACCGTTCTGCTGTTGGACGACCTGACCACTGAATCCCTGGATAAAACCGTGCACAGCGTGGCCCACGGCGTGATCCGTCTGGAAGAATTGACGCCGAACTACGGTGCCGAACGCCGCCGGGTTCGTGTGGTGAAGTACCGTGGACAGAAGTATCGCGGCGGTTTCCACGACTTCACCATCATGCAGGACGGGGTGCATGTATTCCCTCGCCTGGTGGCCGCCGAACACCGCGGTGGTTACAACCGCCAGACGCTCACCAGCGGCATCAGCGAGATGGACTCATTGTTGGGCGGCGGTATCGAGACGGGCTCCAGCAGCCTGATTCTCGGCCCGGCCGGTACCGGCAAATCGTTGATCTCGATGATCTTCGCTGCCGCCGCCGTGTTACGCGGCGAAAAGGCAGCGCTGTTTATCTTCGACGAAGAGCTGGGGTTGTTGTTTGAACGCATGAAAAACATGGGTATCGACCTTGAAGCGCTGCAGGCCACCGGCAACTTGATGATCGAACAAGTGGACGCTGCCGAACTGTCCCCTGGCGAGTTCTCCCACCGGGTGCGCCGCGCTATCGACGAAGGGGGTATCAAAACCGTGGTGATCGACAGCATCAACGGTTACCAGGCGGCGATGCCTGAAGAAAATGCGCTGATCCTGCACATGCACGAGTTACTGCTGTACCTCAACCGTCGCGGTGCGGCGACCTTCATGACCGTCGCTCAACACGGGTTGGTGGGTGACATGCAAGCACCGGTCGACATCACCTACCTGGCCGACACAGTGATTCTGCTGCGTTACTTTGAAGCGCTGGGCAAAGTCCGCCGGGCGATTTCGATCATCAAGAAACGTACCGGCGCCCACGAGTCGACCATTCGTGAATACCGCATCAGCAACCGTGGTTTGACCGTCGGCGAGCCCTTGGACAACTTCCAGGGCGTACTGCGCGGCATCCCGACCTACATGGGCGCAGGCTCCCCTTTGCTCAAGGATGAGCAATAGTGCCGAATCTACTTGGCGTTTCCGAACGCGCGATCATCCTGGCGCCAGTGGGGCGCGACAGTTCACTGGCGTTGATGATGCTCAACGAAGCCGGTTACTCCGGCATCGTCGCGACCCACCTGCCGATGCTGTGCGACGCGATGGAAGAAGGTGCAGGTCTGTTGATCATTGCCGCCGAAGGCTTGCGCGGTATCGATCTGGAGCCGCTGCTGGAAAAACTGCACCAGCAGCCCGCTTGGTCGGATATGCCCATCGTGCTGATGACCCATCACGGCGGCAGCGAACAGAACGGTTCGTCCCACCTCAGTGGCCTGCTCGGCAATGTGACCTTCCTGGAGCGGCCCTTCCACCCGGTGACCCTGATCAGCCTGGTCAGCGCTGCTCTGCGCGGCCGTCGTCGCCAGTACGAGGCGCGTGACCGCCTGATCGACTTGAGCGAAAGCGAACTGCGCCTGCAACGCACACTTGAAACCCTTGAACAACAAGTCGAAGAGCGCACCGCGCAACTGCGCCACAACGAAGAGGCGCTGCGCCAATCACAGAAAATGGAAGCCGTCGGCCAATTGACGGGCGGTATCGCCCACGACTTCAACAATATGCTCACCGGGATTATCGGCAGCCTCGAGTTACTGCGCAGGCGCGTGTCCCGTGGCAAGTTGGACGACCTCGATAGCCTCATCGATCTTGGCGTCACGTCAGCTAACCGCGCAGCCGGATTGACCCATCGGTTGCTAGCGTTTTCCCGCCGGCAATCCTTGGACTCCAAACCGGTCAATATCAATGAACTGGTCAGCTCCATGGGTGAACTGCTGGAACGCAGCATCAATGAAAGCATTACCCTTGAGATGCAACTCACCGACCAGCCTTGGACAGCTGAAGCCGACCCCAATCAGCTGGAAAGCGCCCTGCTCAACCTGGTGCTCAATGCCCGCGATGCAATGCCCAACGGCGGCAAGCTGACGGTGGAAACGTCGAATCGGCACCTGGACAGCGTTTTCACCGCTGCGTTTGGCACCCTGCCCCCAGGCGATTACGTTGAGCTGAGCATCAGTGATAACGGCTGCGGCATCCCGCAAAGCGTGATTGGCCGTGTGTTCGATCCCTTCTTTACCACCAAGCCGATCGGCCAAGGCACCGGCCTTGGTTTATCGATGATCTACGGCTTCGCCCGTCAGTCCCGCGGACACGTCACCCTGCACAGCGAGGTGGGCCTGGGGACGACCGTCAGCTTGTTCCTGCCACGTTTTCTGGGTGAGACCGTCGTCCCCGAACCCGTCGACCCTGCGTTGCTGCCATTTGCCAATTCCGGGGAGACCGTGCTGATCGTCGAGGACGACCCCGCCGTACGCGTGCTGGTCAGCGCAGTACTTAAAGAGCTGGGTTATGGGTTTGTTGAGGCAGAGGACGCCAATACGGCATTACCGATCATTGAATCTGAACAGCGGATCGACCTGTTGATCAGCGATGTCGGCTTGCCCGGCATGAACGGCAGACAAATGGCAGAGATCGGCCGGCAGATGCGGCCGGATCTGAAGGTATTGTTTATTACCGGCTATGCCGAACATGCCGCCGTGCGCGGTGGTTTTCTCGACCCTGGCATGCAGTTGATTACCAAGCCATTTACCTTTGATTTGTTGACGGCGAAGGTGCGGGAGATGATCCGGGCGTGATGTGATGCATGTATTGCTTGCGGCACAGCCAGGTTAAGAGGGAAAAGTTCGGAAATCATTGGCGTCGGGATAAGCGGAATCGCCAGAACGGTTTTGGTTACTGAGAGTGACACCTAGGGTGTTCCTCCCTGCCGACCTGACGAGCTAGCCAATGATCCCATCCCGTAATGATGTAGTGCTCAGTCATCACCTCCCGATGAACGTCAACGCGCCACTGACGTCCGTAGATCAACCCCAGTTCAATAAGCCTGGGCTCAGGACTGAAGGTCCCGTCCCCTCCCATGACACCGCCCGTTCCGAGGGCGACAGCCTTCTGGCCGAGATTTATGGCAAGGCACTCCTTCGCTTGACTGATGTTGAAAGTCAGGATCGGGAGGTGATGATAGAAAACATTCCTCCCAACTCCACATTCGGTCAGTGGTGGGCGCAATTAGGGCGAGCGATGCAGTCCGATGATGTCAAGGAGTGGATGAGACACATCGGGGTGGATAGCCGCACAGTGAAAATCACGCCCGAATCGGGTCAAGTATCTTTCAAAGTTCAGCGCTATATCACCGCATCACCAGTGACACAGACGCATGGCCAGGAAGACAAGCAGTGGTCCGGGGTAAGCGGCCCTGTCGTTGAGGCGGCGAAGGTCATAGCGGCGGGCAACGGACTTTCCACTTTCTCCCCGCCGTTGTCCGAACACAGCAACAGCGCGCCGTTATGGCTGGTGAAGCGCTTCTATCGGGAGCCCGAAAAATCGTCAGTCGCAGAGCGCCAGGACAGAGCGGCGCAATTGGCGCAGGATAAATCCTTTGCGCAGCTACCCGCCGGCCTTCACGAGGCGCGCAGTGAGGAGGCACTCACAGGGCAAAAGAAGGCCCTGGGAGATAAGAATACCCGCCGTGATGCCGCGTTTGCGTTCACGCATCTCGCCATGCTTTTAAAGCGCGGCGATCTTCCCTCCGAGCTGATTCTTGATCACCTGCAGAAAAACAACGTCCAGATCGCCCCCGACAGCAGCTATCCAGAAGCTGCCATGAACACATGGGGCGAAGCCACACTTGAGCGCTACCTGCAGGCAAACGGTTGGGATATTCCCACCAATCACCAGGAAGCGGAGAATCTCGCCGCGGCCCTACTCCGACCAGAACCCCAACACCCGCCCCATGGCAACTATGGCGGTGCACTGGCATGGCCGATACCACTCGACACCCGCAGCCAGTGGCAACTGAGGGCAAACCTACGTCACGGCAAGATCGGCGACATTGACCTGAAGCCTTTCAAGAGCGTGCTGGAGTACCTGGCGCAAGACGCGACATTCGAGCCTTCCGAGTTACGTCATCCTCAACGGGTCCTCGACAGGTTGATCCAGTCGCCCAGGGGGCAGGCACTTGGCGAAGCACTGCAGAGCAGTTTCGATGCAAAGTCTGTGAAAGGCAGTCCCAACGACTGGCTGCTGGCTGCGCTGAGTATTGACCGTAAGGTTCAACCAGGCGCTCCCAGAGGCTACGTAGCGGGCATTTCTACTCTGGGCCCTAATGTTTTCGGGAAGCCTGTAGCGGGCATCGTCAAGGACCTGAGCGACTACCTGGTGTCCTCAGGCCAAGCATCGTCACCCGAGAAAGCCGCGCTGCAAGCCCACCTGCTGTTGGCAAGTCGTACGCCGGAATTGCTGGTCAAGGACATCCCCGAAAGCCTGACCTTCGGCTCTCACAGTTGGGTCAGTTTTGTCACCGCCGTCGGGCGCCTTGAGGCCAAGGCAGCGGGATCAACGGCGGCGATGACCTACGGCGAAGTGATGCTGCAAGCGGCGATCGCACCGATCTCTGAAGAGGAGCGCCGTACTGAGTTCCTTGTCCAGCAGGAAGCGCTCAAGGACTGGGGGCGTGCCAATGGCTTGCCTTACCCTGAAAACGAAACGCAGATGAACGCAGTGCGCAACGCGTTTCATGCTCGGATCGCTGAATTGAAAACTGCCAGCGACGCGCAACGTGCACCGATGCCGATAGCCAGGGACATGGCGCGGGAACAGTTACAGAAGGCGCTGCCGCACATGGCTGCGGCACTGTTTGATGAAAAGTGCATCACGCTGGAGCCTTCTGTTGCGGATTTCCCCGGACCTTATTCGGTCCTGGATTTGTACATGGATGGAAGAAGTGCACATGGCGCACCCACCGCCCAACCCGATGCTTTTTATAGAGCGCTCTTCACAGACGGATCCCCCTACTCGCCCAGCAGGTTTGTTTCGTCAGCCTCTGGCGTCAATATCAGCGAGGTCCTGAATACGATAAAGCAACTCCCTCATCTTTCCTCGGCCTTCAAAAGTGCGTTTTCGGCGTACTGCTCAGGCATGGAAAAAAGCCTGGGCACGCAAGTCAAACACTTGATATCGCAACAACCCATTTCCACGCGAAATAATCTTGAACTCGGAAAATTAACTATTGTTAAAGAGCAATACATTGACTATTCACCCTTCTCTCTCATGCCGAAAATACGCGAGCGTGACGATCACAACCTGTTGGTCAAAACTGAACGCATGGGTCAGATTCATACCTACGAGATAGATCTAAAACACGCAAAAATTACCGAACGTACCGACCTGGGCGATTTTCGACCTGGAAGATTCCCAACCGGTCACACCCATCCTGATAGAAAACTTGTCCAGGTGATTCCCGACACACCGTCCGCGTCAGGCCTCACGGATGAAAAAACTGGCGCAACCGCCACGCCCGATAGCTTTAACAGTGAACGTACCTCTTATATTGCCGATGCGTTTATCAAACACATCAATATCAAAGCACTCACAATGGAGGCCCAACAACAAACGACCTTTGACACTGAGGAGCCTTTTCACAAAAAGGTGCGTGAGTTCATGTTGAATCTGATCCCATTAAGGTCGGCGATTTTCAACTTTCAAAACGGTGATTACGCTGAAGGCGTTTTGGATCTGACATTGGATGTGTTTGGTTTTATCGTCGGGGCCGGTGTGGCGGCAAAGGGCGCAAAAGCAATGATGTCCGGCGCTTCCGCACTCAGCAAGCTGCTCCACGGCGCTAAGATTGTCGGGCGCACAGCCATAGGAAGTCTTAATCCCTTCGACGGCGCAACGGACCTCGCCAAGGGGGCCTTTTACCTCGCGAAAACTGGTTCCACATCAGTACTAAAGGGTTTTAGAACACTGACTCATTCTGCTGGCAGTTATGACCTGGTGTCCGCCAGTAAACGTTTCGACGCGGCCTCGGTGGGAACATTCAAGGTCAACAACGAGTTCATTGAAGCACCGGCAACCCTTCTCGATGGAAAGTGGCACGCCTTCAACCCGGCAACCGGGCAACCCTACGGCCCTGCCATAAAAGACTTCCTGCCTTCGGTACACAGCAATGATTTGGGAAGTTTTGCGACAGCAACGGACCCTGCAAAAAGAATAAGTGGCGCGGTGGTCGGCGACTGGAAGAAATCCGTTAGAACCCATCGAGAAGGGCCAGATAAAGAGGCGTTTGACCGCGGCTATATTTACGGAGACCCGCGGAAGATCAATGGCTACTCCAATAAGATGTCATTGGCTGACTTAATGAAGCTTGGCGCCAGTAAAACCCTGACATCAGAACAGGTCGGCATGTTGGTCAAAAAATATGACGACATGGCCTATCAGTTCGGTAAAAACACATCGGCGCGATTTATAGGCAACATTGAGCCGCGCTTCGGCGACGTTACGCCTATGCCCCAAATCATTTACCTCACCCAAACCGGACAATTGTCTGATGGTCAGTGCGCGGCTCTCGCACGTGCCATGGCAACGGCGATGGCGCAAGGCAAGGAGCAAGTGTTAATCAAGAATATGTACACCGCCGCGGCCTTTGCTTTAGATCCGGCCTCCAGGGATTTTGTCGCCAAGCTCAGTAAAATCCAAAGCAAAACGGGTGGCCAAAGTGCCTTCCATGCAGGACAGCCCACCCGTCAGGTTTCCATTCAAGACATGGTCAGGGAGCTGTCCAATTCGACGGTTTCGAAATCATTAATGATCGACTCTCCAGGCCATGCGATGGCCGCGGGAGTAAAAGTCGATGGCGGGTATAAAACGTATTACTTTTATGATCCCAACCATGGTCTCGCCAACTTCTCAAGCGCAGAGGCGATGCAAAAAGGCTTAGAAAAACTGACGCGTGACAAGAAACTTCAGCCCCCCTATAAAACCCATAGCACCGACCCAACAAAGTTGGAATTCAAGGTCTTTGATCACACGGATGACTGGCAGCAAAAAAACAGCGTTTTCAATCTGGACGTCAACAGCTTGTACAGCGCCCCCCTCACTCCGTCCGGCCCCCAAAAACTGTCTAACACTCAGTTGAGACAGAACTTGGAAATACTGCACAAAGCGCCGGGTAATCAGGGCCTGGTTTGTTACGAGGCGTCTATGCGTGTGGGGCAGGCTGAAAAAAGCCTGTCATCTGAAGTGTACGATGCTGTCATAAAGGCTACAGACCGCAGCGGCGGCACAAACTATTCGCCGCATTACCTGGACCTGATGGGGATAAAAACAGATAGCCTCCAAACGGTGTTCAACAGCGCTGACATTACAGAGTCCGGGCTATTGAATTTCAAGCATACCAATGAGGGCGAAGCGTTCGCGCATACCGTCTACATCCAAAAAACCAAAGATAATCAGTTGTACCTTTTCAACACTAATAGTCCGGATCTGGATATGGCCATGATCAAAAATGGCAACCTTCCGGTAATTAGCGGCGGTATGACGGTCTATCCACTGAGCAACGACAAAGGTCTGCAGGCGTTCCTCAATGGTATTGACGGAAAACGCGGTTGGCAGTTCGCGTACACGCCAGCCAGTACGCTCAACGCCAATGTTCAAAGGTTAAAACGTTAACGATTGAATTGAGTGGCGCCCACGCGCCACTTTTTCACGCCAGCAAGCGTTGGATATGCTCGTGCAGGGTATCCAGGTCAAACGGCTTGGCCAGGATCGGCGCATTGCGCGTGATCGGGCTGTTGCATTCGAGAATTTCCTGCGGGTAACCGCTGATAAAAATGACCTTCAATTCCGGTCGCAACTGGATCGCCGGTTCTGCGATCTGTACCCCGGAAATTCCGCCCGGCAGACGGTAGTCGGTGACCATCAGGTCCAAGTGCGGCTTGGTCGCCAGAATCTCGAACGCTTGCTTGCCGTCGATCGCCTTCAGGACCCGATAACCCAGGCCTGCCAGGTATTCACCCAGCACAAACATAATGGATTCGTCGTCCTCGACGATCAGTACGACATCTTGTGCATCTTCACTCATGGGAAGCCTTCGTTCGGTCAATTGCTGCAAGTACGACCATGGGGTCACGCAGAGGTTGCGTCGAAGTGACGATTGATTTCACGCTGACGTTTCAAGGGGCAGACACACCCGAAACAGCGCGCCCTCGCCTATCTGGCTTTCGACCTCGATGGTGCCGCCATGGGCCGCAACGATCTGCTCGGAAATAAACAGCCCAAGGCCCAGGCCCGCCGCCACTTGACTGGCAGACACGCGCTCGAACTGCTGGAAAATACGCTTCTGGTTCTCCGCACTGATGCCGATACCGTGGTCGCGCACTTCGACCCTAGCTTCGCCATGCTCGCTGTACACCTGCACCTCCACTGGGCTTTTGGCCCCGTAGCGCAAGGCGTTGGTCAGCAGGTTGGTGACTACCTGCTCAATGCGGAACTCATCCCAGTTCCCTTCGACGGGCCCTTGCACAACCAGTTGCATCGACGAGTCGGCGGCTGCCACTTGTGGCGCGAAGTTCTCCACCAGGTTGCTGACCAGTTGCGCGAGGTCAAACCTTGCGGGGCGGATCGACAGCTTGCCGGTGCGAATGCGCGACACATCAAGCATATCTTCAATCAGGCGAATCAAGCTTTTGATCTGCCGCTCATCGCGGTCAACCATCGCGTGCATCTTGTCCAGAGTGAACGCGGCGGCGTTATCCCGGGCCAGGTGCATCTTGCGTAGCTGTGTCTCCAGGATCAGCCCGTTAAGGGGCGTACGCACCTCATGGGCGACAATCGACATAAAGTCATCACGCATGCGCACAGCCTGTTCCAACTCGGCCTGGGTGGCCTGCAGGCGGTTCAGCAACTGCTCCTGCTCGCGGCGGCTGCGCTCCAACGCTTCAACCTGTTGCTTCATGGCCTTGCTTTGGCGGTACAAGTCGACGAAGACATTGACCTTGCTCTTCACCGCGTGGATATCCAGCGGTTTATGCAGGAAGTCCACCGCGCCGCTCTCGTAGCCCTTGAAGGCGTAGTTGAGTTCGCGGCCGGCGGCACTGACGAACACGATCGGGATGTTCTTGGTTTTTTCGGTGCCTCGCATCAGTTCGGCCAATTCAAAACCGTTCATGCCGGGCATCTGCACGTCGAGAATCGCCATGGCGAATTCGTGTTCCAGTAACAGGGACAAGGCCTCGTCGGCGCTCAACGCTTTGAAGACCTGGCGATCCTCGCGTTTGATCAGCGCTTCGAGAGCCAGCAGGTTCTCCGGCAGATCGTCGACGATCAGCAGTTTGGCCTGGAAGGTACTTAACATGGGGAGGATTCCAGCAAAGCCAGCAACGAGCCAATTTGGCTCAGCGTGAGAATATGGTCAGGTGTATGCAAGGCCAGGGCCGCTAGCGGCATCACCGAAATACGCGCCTCGGCGGGGTCTTGCACGACGGTGATCCCCCCCGAGCGCTTGACATGGGCCAACCCTTTCGCGCCGTCCTGGTTGGCGCCGGTCAGCAGAATAGCCAGCAAGTTTTTGCCATAGGCATCAGCGGCGGACGCGAACAGGTAATCGATGGCGGGCCGGGAATGATGCACGCGATCCTCCTGGCTCAGGGACAGGCTGCGGTCATGCTCCACCGACAGGTGATAGCCGGGACCGGCGAAATACAGGGAGCCCGCTGCAATAATTTCTTTGTCACGAGCTTCAAGGACCGGGATACGCAAGCGCCGCGCAAATACCTCGGCCAGCTGGCTGCGGCGCTCATCTGGCAGGTGCAGCACGGCAATGATCGGCAATCCAAAACCCGCAGGCAGCTCGCCAAAAATATGCAGCAACGCCTCCACACCGCCGGCAGACGCGCCGACGACGATGGCTTCAATCCCGCGAATCGGGCTGGCTTGCGCGTCGTTCATGATTTCCGGTAGATCCGCTCTTGCTTGACCAAGGCTTCGAACTGCTTGCTGTAGGCAGAAAAATCCAGGGTTTCCTTACTGCCCAGCACCAGGAAGCCGCGATGGCACAGCGACTCATGAAACAACCCAAACGCCCTGTCTTGCAACTTTTTATTGAAATAAATCAGTACGTTACGACATGAAATTAATTGAGTTTCTGAGAATACGCTATCGGTCGCCAGGCTGTGATCAGCAAAGGTCACGTTCTCGCGCAGCGTCTTGTCGAAGATCGCGTAATCGTAAGCCGCCGTGTAGTAGTCGGCAAATGAACGCTGCCCACCTGCCTGCTGATAGTTGGCGGTGTAGGCGCGCACGTTCTCCAGGGAAAAGATGCCCTGCTTGGCTTTATCGAGCGAGGCGGGATTGATGTCCGTGGCATAGATGATCGTGCGCTCCAGCAGCCCTTCTTCGCGCAGCAGGATCGCCATGGAGTACACCTCCTCCCCTGTGCTGCAGCCGGCGATCCAGATCTTGATCGACGGATAGGTTTTGAGCAGCGGTACGACTTCCTGGCGGATCGCCAGGAAGTGCGACGGGTCGCGAAACATCTCGCTCACCGGGATCGTGAGAAATTGCAGCAATTGCATGAATGCCGCTGGATCATGCAGCACCCGTTCCTGCAACGCCGAAATGGTCGCGCAGTCGAACTGGCGTAGGGCGTGAGCCACACGGCGTTTGACCGACGCACCCGAGTAGTCGCGAAAGTCATAGCTGTACTTGAGGTATATCGCCTCAATCAGCAGGCGCAGCTCAATGTCGCTGCTCTTGTCCAAAAAAACGTGCTCCACTTAAATGCGTTCCATCTTGGGTAGCCATACGCGAATCAGTGAGAACAGACGGTCCAGATCGATCGGCTTTGCCAAGTAATCGTTGGAACCCGCCGCGAGGCAGCGCTCCTGATCGTCCTTCATGGCCTTGGCCGTCACCGCAATAATCGGCAGCTTCTTCCAACGCGGGTCCTGGCGGATCAGGGCGGTGGCTTCGTAACCGTCCATCTCCGGCATCATCACGTCCATCAGCACCAGGTCGATATCGTCGACTTCATTGAGTTTCTCGATGGCTTCACGGCCGTTACGCCCGATCACCACCACGGCACCTTTATGCTCCAGGGCGCTGGTGAGGGCGAAGATGTTGCGCACATCGTCGTCCACCAACAGGATTTTGCGCCCCTCGAAGACCTTGTCGCGGCTGCGGGCAGTCTTGAGCATCTTCTGGCGGTCATGGGACAGCTGGGATTCGACTTTGTGCAGAAAGAGTGTGACTTCGTCCAGCAGGCGCTCCGGCGAACGGGCGCCCTTGATGATGATTGAGCGCGAGTACTTGCGCAGCTCGGCTTCTTCATCTCGGGTGAGATTACGCCCGGTGTAGACAATCACTGGCGGGAACGAGCAAATGTCCTCGGTGGCCATGCGCTTAAGCAGCTCGTTGCCGAGCATGTCAGGCAGCTTGAGGTCGATGATCATGCAGTCGTAGACGTTGGTGCGCAGCAGCTCCAACGCGGCCTGGGCGTAACCGACATCGGTAATTTCGATGTCATCGTCGCCGATCAGGCGGGCAATGCTATCGCGTTGCAGGTCGTCGTCTTCCACCAGCAATACGCGCTTGACCTTTTGGGTCAGCTTGGCTTCCAGGCGCGCGAATACGTCCTTGAGCTCCTCGCGGGTGGTGGGTTTCACCGCATACCCGATGGCGCCCATGTGCATGGCGGCTTCGACGCGGTCTTCGACGGATATCACATGCACCGGGATATGACGGGTACTGGCGTGCTCCTTGAGGCGTTGCAACACGGTCAACCCGGAATGGTCCGGCAGGCGCATGTCCAGCAGGATTGCATCGGGGATGTATTCCTCAGCCAGGCTATAACCCTCATCCGCACCGTGGGCGACCAGGCATTGGTAGCCCAGCTCGTGGGCCAGGTCGAACAGGATGCGCGCGAAGTTAGGCTCGTCTTCTACCACCAGGATGCAGCGCGTGGTGAACGGTGCCTTGTCGCGGTCGTCGGCAAAGCGCGGGATGAGTTTAGTGTCGGTCACCGGTAACGGCGACACTTTGATCGGCGTTGGTGCCGGCACTACGACGGCCTGGCGCGGCTGCTCGATCGGAGGCGCGTCTTCGGCGCGCTCCACGTACTGCTCCGGCAATACCAGCGTGAAAACGCTGCCCTTGCCCGGTTCACTGGTTACGCTGATGTAGCCACCCAGCAAGGCCGCCAGGTCCCGGGAGATCGACAGGCCCAGGCCGGTGCCGCCGTAACGCCGGTTGGTGGTGCCATCGGCCTGGCGGAAGGCTTCGAAGATGCTTTCCTGCTGGTCCGGAGCAATGCCGATCCCGGAATCGCGCACGGTAAAGGCAATGCCGCCTTCCGATGCGCTTGATACCGATAGGCTGACCTGGCCCTGTTCAGTGAACTTGACCGCATTAGATAGCAGGTTCTTGAGGATCTGCTCCAGGCGCTGGCGGTCGGTGTACAGCATGATCGGCGCACCTGGCTGGATCTCCACCTGGAACCCCAACTTGCGGTCGGCGGCCAGCGGCTCGAACATCCCGCGCAGACCGTCCACAAGACGCGTCACGCTGGAGTTTTCCGGGCGCACTTCCAGTTTGCCGGCTTCCACCTTGGAAATATCCAGGATGTCGTTGATCAGGTTGAGCAGGTCATTACCGGCCGAATAGATCGATTCGGCGAACTTGACCTGTTCGGCACTGAGGTTGTCCTGGGGGTTTTCCGCCAGCAATTTGGCCAGAATCAACGAGCTGTTCAGCGGCGTGCGCAGTTCGTGGGACATGTTGGCGAGGAATTCGGACTTGTACTTGCTGGACCGCTGCAACTCTTCGGCGCGGTCTTCCAGTTCTACCTGAGCCTGATTGAGCTGGATGTTCTTGCGGTCCATGGCGTCGCGCTGTTCGGCCAGGGTCTGGGCCTGCTCGGCCAATTGTTCGTTAGTCTGCTCCAGCTCTGCTTGTTGGGTCTCCAGGTGGGCCTGGGATTCCTTGAGGATGCGTGACTGCTCTTCCAACTCTTCGTTGGCGGTCTTGAGCTCTTCCTGCTGCACTTGCAGCTCTTCGTTGAGCTGCTGGGTTTCGGCCAGCACTTCCTGCAAACGCTGACGATAACGCGCGGCTTCGATGGAGGTGCCGATGTTGCCGCCGATGAGTTCCAGCAACTCAACGTCACGGTCCTCCAGCGGGCGCAGGAAGCCGAGTTCGACTACCCCGTTGACGCGGTCATCATCGCTGGTCGGCATCACAAGCACGCTGCGGGTGGCGCCTTCGCCGAGGCCGGAACTGACTTTAAAGTAGTCCACCGGCACATCGTCCAGGCGAATCAGGCGATCCAGCTGGGCAGCCTGCCCAACGATGCCTTCGTCACTGTAGATCGATTGTTCCAGTTGCTCCTGGTCACGGGAGAAGCCATAAGTGGCGACCCGCTTGAGGCCGCCGTGCTCTTCGCGTACATACAGCGCCGCAACCGCCGAGCCCATGTATTGAGCGAAAAATTGCAGGATATTGCGCCCCAGCATGTTCAGGGTCAGTTGGCCCAGCACTTGTTCGGCCAGCTCGGTTTGCCCATTGCGCAACCAAGCCTGCTGTTCGAGGCGCCGTGCACTCTTCTGCTGAGACGCGAGGGTTGCGGCGTAACTCTGTGATAGAGCAAGTAAATTCTTCCGGCCGATATACGCCAGAAAGCCACTCAAACCGAGTACGAACACCAGGTACAAGGTGACACTGATCACCGTGGTGCGCGTCACGTCCTCATTGCGAGTGAGGCGAAGCTGTTGCTCCATCGCCACCGCATCGTCGTACTCCTTGCGAATTTCATCGGTGAGGCGCTTGCCGCGGCCAGCCTTGACCGCGCCGCGGTAATCACCGCTTTGGCGCTGCATATCGATCATCGACTGGGCGTATTTATTCCACTCGTCCTGCATGGCCTCAAGGCGTTTGAGGCGGTCGACCTGTTGCGGGTTATCGGCCACCAGTTCCTGCAAATTGCGCAGGTCGGCAATGATGCGCGGCTTAGCCACTTCGTATGGGTCGAGAAAATGCTCATCGCCGGTAATCAGGAAACCACGCATGCCGGTTTCCAAGTCCACGGTGAGCTTGGACGACTCGTTAAGGTTATTAATTACCCGATCGGTGTGCTCAACCCACTTAATCACCGTTAGCAAATAGGTAATCAGGCAGACGAAAAACACGGCGCTCAGCACACCCACACCCAGGGGCAATGCCACGTTCCGGCTCAGGAGGTTACGAAAGCTCTTTTCATCGACGGACGACGCAGGAGTCATGGGCATGCCTTGGCCAAATACGGAAAAACCGGGAGTTTGCCCCAAACTGGCGGGCAAGACCATTTTTCTAAAGCTGTTTTGTACAGATTCCTACAGCGGAACAAGCTATTCTCCCTAGCCTTTTGTATTGCATTGTTTTTACCGCTTGCGGGAACTTGTCTACAGGCCGCGCTTACTCAAGGAAGAGGCCTGTCAGAACGGCAGCCGGTAAACCTCGCCTTTTTTGGGAATTCCATATTATGTCCACAGTCATCTCCACCATCCTTGTCGTTGAAGACGACGCCATCGTGCGCATGCTGATCGTCGATGTGCTTGAGGAGTTGGAGTTCAAGGTGCTTGAAGCAGGCGACGCTGAAAAGGCCTTGGAACAGGTTAAAGATACTGACCAGGTGATTGACCTGATGATGACCGACGTTGGCTTGCCCGATATGGACGGCAAGCAACTGGCAACCAAAGTGCGTGAGCTGCGCCCCTCCCTGCCAATCCTGTTCGCCAGCGGCTATGCCGAAAACATCGATGTGCCTGACGGCATGCAGGTGATTGCCAAGCCGTTTTCCATCGATCAACTGCGTGACAAAGTCAAAGCGATGCTGCCCCACGTTTGACACTCGTCGCCGCCCTGCCCCGTTACTCATTCAATAGGACGCTAGCGCGATCGTGCCCCTCAACGCACGCGCCAAAAGACTTCGAGCGCAACTGGGTGCAAACTTCGTCCGGCAAACACGGGTTCAGCTTTTTACGGCTGTATGCGCCGACCGAGGCCAACGTCGATAAAAGCTGAAAACTGGAAGACATCACCCCTGCTCATTAAGAGACGCAACAACATGATCAAACAACCGACGCGCCTGCTGTTGGCGAGCCTCTCGATACTCATGAGTACCGGCGCCTTGGCCGATTTCACCGCGACCCCGAGCGAAGCGCGGGCTATCGCCAAGGAAGCGTATCTGTATGGCTACCCGGTCGTGCAGATGTACAAGACGCTTTACACCCAGGCAGTTGATAAAGGCGGTGCCAACTTCAAGGCGCCGTTCAACCGGATAGGCAACACCGCCCAGGTGTTTACGCCCAAAGACACGGCGTCCTTGACCCCGAGCCCCGACACGGCCTACTCGTTTGTATGGATGGACCTGCGCAGCGAACCGCTGGTGCTGACGTTGCCGAAGATCGAAGACAACCGTTACTACTCGGTGCAGTTGATCGATCTTTACACACAGAACTTCGCCTACCTGGGCACCCGCAGCACCGGCAACAACGGCGGCCACTACATGATCGCCGGCCCGGACTGGAAAGGTCAGCAGCCGGTGGACGTTGACCGCGTGGTGTACAGCGAAAGCAACATCGCCTACGCCCTGTACCGCACGCAGCTGTTCGATGAAAAAGACCTGAACAAGGTCAAGCAGATCCAGAACGGCTACAAAGTCCAGTCCCTGAGCAGCTATGTGAAACAAGCCGCGCCGGCCAAGGCGCCGAAGGTCGAATGGCCCAAGCCTACGGCGACCATGGTCGAAGGCCCGCAGTTGTTCCGCTACCTGAACTTCATGCTCTCCTTCGCCGCCCCTCAGGACAGTGAAAAAGAGCTGCTCGCGCGTTTTGCCAGGATCGGCATCGCCCCCGGCGCACCCTTCGCGCTCAACCAGTTGACCGCCGAGCAGCGCAAAGCCCTGGAAGATGGCATCAGCGATGCCCGCGCTGAATTTGCAGCGTTCAAAAAAGACAGGATCGACACGCATCAAGTGTCCAGCGGTGATTTGTTCGGCAGTCGCGACCATCTGCAAAACAACTACCTGTACCGCTACGCCGGTGCGGACTTGGGGATCTTCGGCAACTCCAGTGACGAGGCCGCTTACCTCGAGTACGTCGTCGACAGCGAAGGCAAGCCTGCCAACGGTGCGCGCCACAGTTACACCGTGCATTTCGCCAAGGACCAACTGCCGCCAGCCGATGCGTTCTGGTCCCTGACCCTGTACGACGCAAAGACCAAGTTGCTGGTGCCGAACCACAAGAAACGCTACCTGATCAACTCGCATATGTTGCCTGATCTCAAGCGCGACGCCGATGGCGGCGTGACCCTGGCGCTACAGCACCATGAGCCACCGAAAGCCGAACAGAGCAACTGGTTGCCGGCTCCACCCGGCCCATTCTTCGCTGTGCTGCGCATCTACCTGCCCAAGCCTGAGGTAGGTTCCGGTCAATGGAAGCT
Organism: Pseudomonas sivasensis; assembly: GCF_052938085.1. Lineage (NCBI taxonomy): Bacteria > Pseudomonadati > Pseudomonadota > Gammaproteobacteria > Pseudomonadales > Pseudomonadaceae > Pseudomonas > Pseudomonas sivasensis. Next base: position 3,039,921 of record NZ_CP176442.1, on the reverse strand, counting down.
ACCGCCACTGACACCGCTTAAGTGACACCTCGCGCCCGGTCGCAACAGCGCTGGACCGGGCGCGCCCTGCCCCATACCGTTGGAATATCACGCCGTAAAACAGGCATGGCGCCTGCGATTGTCTAGGGAGCTGTACCGCACATGACTTGCTGGAATGTCCTCGGCCTGACGCCGGATGCCGATAGCCGTACGATCAAGCGCCAATACGCCGCCTTGCTGAAACAGAACCGCCCGGACGATGACCCGCAAGGCTTTCAGCGCCTGCGCGAAGCCTACGAGGCTGCACTGGCGTGGAACCCGGACGAGCAGGTCGCTGATGACGTGCTGGTCGAGACGCCCGACCAAACCCTCGCTCAGCATTACGAAGCGGCCATGGCCGATGGCACCGCGCTGTTGCTGGAAGTCCACCTGTTGCAGCGCTGCATCGAATGCGATCTGAATGCCGAAGACACCCGGTGGGCCTTCGAAACCTTCAACTGGCTGACTGCCTGGCAACGCCTGGAATTGCCCAGTGCGTTAGTCAGCACCCTGGAGTTCCAGCAACGGACCCAATTGCAGAACCCCTTGCACCAAGCCCTTGGCCAGCAAGACGACGCTGCGTTCCTGGCGGCCTACGCCGCTACACCCAACGCGCATGCCTGGGTGAACAATCATCCCCATGCCGAGTGGTTCAACGAATGGTTGGCCAGACTGCTTGCCAACCATGATTACTGGTCGAGCACTGTATTCGAAGCGGTTTGCGCCGGACAAAACTGGCACGGCGGCGCAGATCATGGGTGCCCCGCTGGAGACTGGGCGCAGATGTTGAAGCGCCAAGAAGGTCCTGCTTTTATGGCGCACCAACGTGCATTGGCCACACAACCGCCCGACAGCCCGCAACAGCGTGCCGCGCGCTTGCTACTGGCACCCATGAGCCTTGGCCAGCGCCGTGCCTTTGCCCAGCGCTTCGACGAAGACGACTGGAAGGCCTGCAAGACGTTGAGTCCCGATATTTATGCCGACCACGTCAGCGTTGCCGAAGGCATGCCCGGTGGCACGGTGTATTTCTGGCAGGGCTGGGAGGCCTCCATGGACACCTGGCCGTGGATCGTTGCGCTGGTGCTCAGTTGCCTGGTGGGTGTGCTGGTAAAGGCCGAAGCCTTGGCCGGCAAAGTAATACCGACCCTGGGCCAGGGCATTCTGTGGTCGATCGGCGCCGTGGTGTGTGCGGGCATAGCCTGGCAGGCCTGGCGACCGCTGGCCCACCATTACCGCGTGCTGGATGAACAGCTCAGCCAACGCTTGCCCCGCTGGCTCAGCCCGACCCACTTGCCGTTGCTGCCGATACGTGACCTGGTACCGGGTCTCATTCTGGCCGCAGCGTTGGGTTATGTGTTCAGCCCGTTCGCCAGTTTGACCCTGGCGGTCGCACTGGCGCTGGTGGGTTTGATCAAGCGGCCGTTCATGAATCACCACACCCCTTGGACCGCCCGGCATCCACGCTGGGCCGTCCTGGGCGGCGCGCTTTGTCTTGTTGGCGCGGTCGCGCTCTATGCCGGGCTGAAGATGCTTGACAACCAGCACCTGGTTACCCGCAACCAAGGTCTGCAGCAGTGGACCGAACGCCTGTGCAGCCGCATGCCACGTAGCGTGGTTGAGTGCCAGGCGCCCGCCACCCAAGTGCAGTGGTACGGCCAGGAGGGCAAGCTATGAATCCAAAATGGTTGTTACCCATAAGCATCGCATTGGGCCTTGGCCTGCTCGGGGTGGCCAGCGCCACCAGACCGTTGCAAAAAGTGCAACTGTGGCTGGACCAGCGCGACAGTCCCTACACTGCCAGAGCCAGTGCCCTGGCACCGATCATTGATTGCGTAAACCGCGTCGACCGGGACACGCGCCTCGCGTATTACCCCATTCCAGAAGTGGAGCCCGACAAACCCACCCTCGATACCTATGGCGACCGCAACGAGCCCGAGCCGTACCTTATCCAGCGGTCGGTATGTTCGCAGCAGTACACGGTGAAGCTGGAACGCCAGGCGCCCGACAGCAACTTGCTCGCCGCCGCCGGTGCCTACGCGCAAGCGTTGTACAACGTCACGGCACTGGCCGATGGGGTTACTCGCGTGCAGGCGCGCAGCCTGGCGCCGACAACGCAGGAAATAGCGTCAGAGGCCGCTGGCAAGCAATTGCTGCTGGCCTACGATCAGGTCGTCGAAAAATACCTGGCAGCGTCCACTTCTCTGCGCCAACAGTTGGCGGATGAAGACCTGAGTGTGCGTCCCGCCCAACTGGCGTTGCTGGAAGCGCGCTTTGGCCGAGACATGCAGTGGCACTTGCTCAACTACATGATCGCGGCGCGCCAGGCGGTGAACCAGATCGAGCAAGGCGTGCGCGACGCCAACCTGACCCCGCAGCGCGTGGCTGACTTGACCGAGGGGGTACGCAAGGCCGCCGAGGACAGCAGAGTCTTTCTCAATGCCATGCCCAGCAGAAGGCTGGACGATGAGGCGATTTACCTCTGGTACAACATCAAGGCGCCTGCCGATGAATACCTCAAGGCGTTGACCACCCTGCACCAGGACTGGCAGGACCACGCCGCGCCGCAGCAGTTGAGTGACGACTATTACCGCGTCACCCGCCGCTACGACGCCCTGCTCAGCTATTACAACCGCCTGGCCAGAAATGCGTTCTAGTGGTTTCTGAGCTTTACATAGGATTGATGCAGGTCCGACGCCCAGCCATCGATCACGCTTTTGACGTCATCGGCTTTCATTACCTGGGCAGCGTTGTCCAACGGCTTGCCGGTGCCTTTGCGCACCACCTGGGCGATCACCTTGCCAGTGGCCCCGTCGAGGAACTGCGCTTCGGTCCCCAAAGTGGTTTCCTGGTCACGGATGCCGGTACCGGTACTCACCGCCGCTGCCACCAGGGCCACCGGGACGAATTCATAGGGTTTCAGGCCCTCGGTCTTGCTGCTGACGGCGGTGATTGCCGCGCGCACCACGATCACGCCAGGGCCGGGCGCGCTGGCCAGGGGCAGTGACTTGGCCAGCTCACGCTTGAGCGCTTGGTTGTAGTAGGCGTTGATGCCGTTGAGGGTGCTCTCGGGGATTTTCGCGGTGGCGTGGGGTTTGGGGTAGAACTGAGTCGGTTCGATGTACGCCGCGTTGTAGCGGCTCAGGTCCAGCTTGGGATCGACCCAGCGCATCACCACGGCGCCCGACGGCGACTGGGCTTGTTTGAGTTGGCTGTAGTCGGACAGAAAGCCCGAATACTCATCCGGTTGCGTGACCTTGCTGGCGCAACCGGTCATCCCCAGCGTGGCGATACACAGCGCGCCGATCATTAGCCTTAGTTTCATCATCGAACTCCTTGGCGGTCATCATCGAAACAGTGAGCTGTAGGTATAGCCAATCCTGGGGAATACGCCCTATTTAGCCTCGGGCATTTGCCAGGCCTGGGATCGGCGTCAAAGCTGACGACTCAAGCGCGATCGCGCGGGATCAGGCTTTGTAATTGCGAAGCCAGGAAGTTGGCGTCGAAGCCGAAGGTGTCGGGGTGTTTCAGGCCATTGGTTTTCTTCCACAGCCAGTCGTTCTTGTCGGCCGCCAGCACCAGCGAGACGCTGCCATGGCGGGCTGCGGTCAAGCCCATCACCGCGACGGAAATCGAACCGCCCGCCCCCATCACATCCGGCACGAACTCCACGGTTTTGCCGGTGATCTGCACAATGAGCTTCTCAGTCTTGAAGGTGGACGTCTCCACCGGCACGCTCGGGCCGCTGGCCACATAGGCTTCACGATTGACTTCCAGCAGCCCGACGGTTTTGACCGGTTCCAGCCAAAGCTCAATCTGCCCGAACAACTCGCCGAGCTTTTGCGCCCAGCGGGCTGACTGCACGTCGAATTGCTGTTTTTTGTGGGCTTCGCTGTCGGCGTAATGACGAAGCATCTCGCCCAGTTGTTGTACATCGTCCATTGCGGATTTCCTTGGGTGAGCCAGGTTGCGAAGACTGATCATGGCAGATGCGACGGTTCGCCGTACGCCTTAAAACTGCACCGGTCATTTGGCAGGCAACTGCGTATGACTATTGGTTGGCCAGTGGGTAAGGTGAAGTCACATCCCTTGTCAGGAACATCACATGCGCACCATCGGCCTTATCGGCGGCATGAGCTGGGAGTCCAGCGCCGAGTATTACCGCATCATCAACCAGCGCGTGCGCGACCAGCTGGGCCCGCTACGCTCGGCGCAACTGTTGATGTACAGCGTGGATTTCGGCCCGGTGGAGCAGGCCCAGCATGCGGGGCGTTGGGATGACACCGCGCAGATCCTCGAAGATGCTGCACGCCGCCTGCAGGCTGGCGGCGCCGAGTGTGTGGTGCTGTGTACCAACACCATGCATAAAGTGGCCCCGCGTATTGAGGCGGCGGTGTCGATTCCGTTCCTGCACATCGCCGATGCAGCCGGTTTGGCCGCAGTGGAGGCCGGCACGCTGACGGTCGGTTTGTTGGGCACCGCATTCACCATGGAGCAGGACTTTCTCAAGTCCCGCCTGGCCGATCACGGCTTGACGGTGTTGGTGCCGGACACGGATGAGCGTAAGGATGTGCACCGCATCATCTACGAAGAGTTGTGTGTGGGCGTGATCAGCGACACTTCACGCCAGATCTATCAACGGGTGATCAAATCCCTGGCCGCCCGTGGCGCCCAGGCAATCATTCTTGGTTGCACGGAAATAGGCCTGTTGATCAAGCCCGAACACAGCGACCTGCCGCTGCTGGACACCACCGAGCTGCATGCGCAGGCTGCGGTGGCGTTTGCTCTGGGTTAACCCCGCTGACGCAGGCGGGCCATGCTGACGGTGTCGACAAACACACCGTCACGCAGGGCGTAATCGCGCAGCAGCCCTTCCACCTCGAAACCGAATTTACGGTACAGGTGTTGCGCGGCTTCGTTGTCGGCGTACACCGTTAACTCCACGCGGTGAAGATTCATCCAGTTGTCAGCCACGTCCAGCGCAGCTTTCAACAGACGCGATCCCACCCCCTTACCCTGCCAGGCCGGCGCAACGCCCATGCCGAACGAACCCACATGGGCCTGGCGCACGCGCAGGTACTGTTCCAGGCCGAGTTGACCGATCACCTCGCCGCCGTGCACCGCCACCAGTTGCAGCCGACGCTCGTTGTCCATCACCAGCTTGTTGCGCCAGGCCTCCACCGATTGGTAAGGCATTTGCAGCACCTGTCGACACACCGCCGGTTCGTTATAGAGCGCTGCGACGCCCTCAAGATGGGCCTCGGTAAAGCGCTGGATCACGATATGGGGTTCAGGTGTGTGCATGGCGTTTCATCCTTTGAAAGACACGTGGCCAGCCAGTGTAGAGGCCCTGCCCGCCCGATGGCTAGGGCGCTGGCGCCGTCGACCACAACGCAGGCCAATCACCGTAACCCACCCCAGTGCAGCGCGGCATGGACAGCAATTCACTGAGCTGGAAACCCTTGCCGTCGAACACCCAGACGGCGCCCGCGCCACAATCGCCAATTCCCCGGAGCTTGTAGAAATAACTCAAGGTGCCACTAGCTGCGTCATATCCCACAGAGCCTTGCAGTGGTTCGATCCCTAATGGCAAGGGCTCAAGCTGCATCGGGGTTTCGGCATACGGCGCCTGGCGCTGGCGGCTGACCACATCGTATTCACAGTTGTAGGCCGCGCAGTCATAACGCACCACGGTCATCGCCTGCTGCGCGGTGAGGGCACCAGCGTTCGCCTCGGGTGCGCTGCCGGTGCCGTTGTCCTCGGGCGTGACGGTGTGCAACGCGGCCGCTATCAGGCCGGCCTGCTCCTGCGCAGTCAACATCGGTGCTCCTGGGAATTTGCGCAGCACCGGTGTCGGCAAACGTGCAGGCACGGCGCTGGCCGCGCCCTTACCTGGGCGGGCCAAGGCCGTGACGTTATCCACCCGCCCCTGCACCGCATCCATCAAAAGCAGTGAAGCGCTCAGCCCACTCAGCGACACATGCGCCTGTTCATCCCCCGGCAATTGCAGGCGCTGGCCATTACGCAAACGCTGCAACCAACGCCGCGCCACTGCCTCCTCGATCACGCCATAGGACTGCACCTCGGGATCACCGCCCTGATCGTCCAGTTCAACGTGCAGACCCTGCGTCAACTCCAGCCCCAGCGGCTGACCGTCCAACAGCAGGGTCGACAGGTCGAGCGCCTCACCGCGGTGGTCGAAGCGCAAACGCAGGTAACCTTCAGGCCCGGCCTGATGCCAGATATGCAAAGTCAGCGAGCTGTAGTCCTCCTCGTCGACGCCACTGGGTGCGCTGAGGGCATGGCAATTACGCAGGTTGTCGCAACCCGTGACCCAATTCTTGATTTCCCGGAGCAAGGGAACGGTTTCAGTGTTGGTTTGAGCGAAGGTGGCAGTGCTGGTCAACAGCAAGGCCAGGAGTGCGGGGCGCAGCATGGGGACTCTCCGTGTCAAAAAAAGGCGCGGATTGTCCCATGTTCGGGAGGTGGCGTCAGTGCTTAGCCGCCACCCGCCACACCCGCGCAATGTCCGCCGCCCGCTCGCGCAATAATCGCGGGGCCTCACTGCACGCCTGTTCCAGGCTCATCGGCCCGTTCGGCAAGGCGAAGGCTGCGTCGACGCCGTGGGCGTACATTTGCTCGTAGCCGTCGCCCAGGGTGCCTGCGATGACGATCACGGGCACGCCGTGCTGCTGGGCGATACGAGCGACGCCAAAAGGGGTTTTGCCGCGCAGGGTCTGGGCGTCGAAGCGGCCCTCGCCGGTGATGACCAGGTCAGCGTCGCGTACGACGGCGTCCAGGCCAACCAATTCGGCGACGACTTCCACACCGGCTCGAAACTGCGCACCGAGAAAGGCCTTGGCGGCGAAGCCCAGGCCGCCGGCGGCGCCGCTGCCGGGTTCGTCGCGCACGTCCTTGGGCAAGACCTTGGCGCAGTGATCGGCGAAGTGGCTGAGGGCCGCGTCCAGTTGTTGGACGTGTGCGGGACTGGCACCTTTCTGCGGGCCAAAAATGGCTGAGGCACCGTGGGGGCCACACAGGGGATTGTTGACGTCGGCCGCGATTTCAAAGCGCACCTCAGACAGGCGCGGATCAAGCCGCTCAAGGCTGATATGGGCCAGGCCAGCTAAGGCCAAACCGCCCGGCGCCAGCACTTGGGAGTGGGCATCAAACAAGTGCACGCCAAGCGCCTGCATCGCCCCCGCGCCTCCATCGTTGGTGGCACTGCCGCCAATCGCCAGGATGATGCGCTGTGCGCCGGCATCCAGGGCGGCGCGGATCAGCTCGCCGGTACCGTAAGTGCTGCTGATACACGCATCGCGCTGTCCTGGTGGGACCAATTGCAAGCCGCTGGCTTCGGCCATTTCGATGATCGCCGTGTGGCTGTCGGCCAACCAGCCCCAGCGCGCGTCAACCGTCGCGCCCAACGGTCCGCGAACCGCCTGGCGGCGCAGCTCGCCGTTGCAGGCTGCGAGCACCGAGTCCACCGTTCCTTCACCACCGTCCGCCATCGGGCACTGGATCAACTGCGCGTCCGGCCAGACCTCGGCCAAGCCTTGGGCAATGGCCTGGGCAACGCCTTCGGCACTCAGGCTGTCCTTGAACGAGTCGGGGGCGATGATGATTTTCATGGGCTTTCTCCGGTTTTTATGACGCCCATGCTGCCAGTTGGCACCGGGAATGACGCCGGTCCGATGCACAAGTGCGGGTGAGGTTTGTTGTTCATTCCGACAAAGCCTGGGGCAACAGCTGGACGCCCAGGTACAGGGCGAGCATGCCGTCTAGAGTCAGCGGGTCGACGCCACTGAGTTCAGCGATGCGCTCCATGCGGTAACGCAGACTGTTGCGGTGGATACCCAGCGCGTCGGCGCAGGCCTGGCTTTGGCCATCGTGCTCGCACCAACTGCGCAGCGTGGCCAGCAATTGGCCGTTGTTGTCCTTGGCGAGCACTTTGCGCAGGGGGTTGAGCAGTTCATCGAGGGCGTCGTCGTTGCGATGGCGCCAGAGCATCACCGGCAGGCGATAACGGTTGAGGGTCAGCAGCCGTGAGTGCGGCAGTACATCGCGACCGTAGGCCAGTAAGTCACCCACGCGCCGATAGCAACGGCGCAGCCCGGCCAGTCCTTCCGCTTGCCCGCCGACGGCTACGCGCAGCACATTCCAACCTTGGCCTTCGAGCTTTTCCAGCAGGCGCGGATTATCCACTTGCACCGCCGCGGGCCGGCACCATAACAACGAGAACTGCGCCGAGCTGACGCACCAACTGTCCGGATAGCGCGACGTCAGCCACGCGCTTAATGCCTCCGCCGACTGGCCCGGCCCCAGTTCGAAAAGGTACGGCGTGCGCGCCAGCTGCGGCTCGAGTCCCAGTTGCTGAGCTTCGTCGACCAGGCGCGGCGAATCACCGGTTTCGGCGAGGAGCAACGCCAATAGATCGTCGCAACGCTGGCGTCGCCATTGCTGCTCGGCTTGCTGATGGCGATGGCTGACCAACATTTCTGCGGTCATACGCACCAGTTCCGCGTAGGTGCGCAGCAGTTCAGGTTCGCCGGTGATACCCAGCACGCCGATCAGACGCTGATCGTGCATCAGCGGCAGGTTGATACCCGGCTGTACGCCCTTGAGGTGTTTGGCGGTCTGGCCGTCGATTTCCACCACGCGACCATTGGCCAGCACCAGTTGCGCACCTTCATGGCGGGTGTTGATGCGCTCGGACTCACCACTGCCGAGAATCAGGCCCTGGCTGTCCATGACATTGACGTTGTAGGGCAAAATCGCCATGGTCCGATCGACGATGTCCTGTGCCAAGTCATGATCCAACTCGAACATGAGTCTAAATTCCTAAAAAAGCATGGTTGTTCATCGGCACAGCGCAAAGTTTCCATCACTGTGCGCGAGCACAAAGACAGCACCCCGCCCCGTGGCCGAGACTCGTTGAGCGATCAACGTTACCCTCGCATCGCGAAAAATCATAATAAAGAGAGAACGCCATGTCACAGAGCGCCGCTGCCACACTGGCCACCGATGACGATAAAAACGCCATCTACAAGCGCATTACCCTGCGCCTGATCCCCTTCATTTTCATCTGCTATCTGTTCAACTACCTTGACCGGGTCAACGTTGGCTTTGCCAAGTTGCAGATGCTTGATGCGCTGAAATTCAGTGAAACCGTGTACGGCCTGGGTGCCGGGATTTTCTTCATTGGCTACGTGCTGTGCGGCGTACCGAGCAACCTGGCGCTGACCAAGTTCGGTCCACGGCGCTGGATCGCGTTGATGATGATCGTGTGGGGCACCTTGTCCACGTGCCTGCTGTTCGTCACCACGCCGACGCATTTCTACACCTTGCGCCTGTTCACGGGCGCCGCCGAAGCCGGCTTCTTCCCTGGTGTGGTGCTGTACCTGTCGCAGTGGTTCCCAACGTTCCGACGTGGACGGATCATGGCGCTGTTCATGTCGGCGATTCCGGTGTCCGGCTTACTCGGCAGCCCGTTCTCCGGCTGGATCCTCAACCACTTCGCCGCCGGCCAAGGCGGTTTGGCGGGTTGGCAGTGGATGTTTCTGCTGCAAGGCATCCCCACCGTAATCCTCGGCGCCCTCGCCTACTTCCTGCTCAGTGACACGTTTGCCCACGCCAAGTGGCTCAAACCCCACGAGCGTGCGGTACTGGAAGCCGACCAGGCGACGGACCTGGCCAACAAGCCGAAAACCACCAGCGATTCCCTCGCCGAAGTGTTCAAGAACCCAGCGATCTGGGCATTCGGCCTGATCTACTTTTGCATCCAGAGTGGTGTGTACGCGATCAACTTCTGGCTGCCGTCGATCATCAAGAACCTGGGGTTCAGCGATAACTTGGTGATCGGCTGGCTCAGTGCGATCCCGTATTTGCTGGCGGCGGTCTTTATGCTGCTGGTGGGCCGCTCCGCAGACTTGCGCAAAGAGCGTCGCTGGCACTTGGTGGTGCCTATGTTGATGGGCGCGATTGGTCTGGTGATTGCGGTGAACTTCGCCACGACCCCGGCGATTGCGATTCTGGGCCTGACGATCGCCACCATGGGTGCCCTCACCGGTCTGCCGATGTTCTGGCCAGTGCCGACTGCGATGCTCAGCGCGGGCGCGGCGGCGGGTGGTTTGGCGTTGATCAACTCCATGGGCCAGATGGCGGGCTTTCTCAGCCCGTACATCGTGGGCTTTGTGAAGGATACGACGGGGTCCACCGATATTGCGTTGTATCTACTGGCGGCGGTGATTGTGGCCGGTAGTGTGTTGGCGTTGCGGATGACGCGCACCCTCAAGGCTTGACGGCGTCCATGTGGGAGGGGGCAAGCCCCTCCCACATCTCGTCCGCGCTTACAGCAGCCCGCCGCCGTCGATATCAATAACAGCACCGGTCATGTAGCCATTTTCCATGGCCAGCACATACCCCGCCGCCACTTCCTCTGCCTGCCCCACGCGCCCCACCGGCAACGCGCCACCGGCCTTGGCAAACATCGCCAGGCGCTGGTCCTCGGCCAACCCTGCATACGCCGGGGTATCAATCACACCGGGACTCACCACGTTGACGCGTCGCGGCGCCAACTCCTTTGCCAACTGCTTGCCCAGGGCTTCAGTGGCCGCGTTGATACCAACTTTGATGAACTGGCCCGGCGCCAACTTACGGCCCAGTTGCCCGGAGGTCAGACTGATACTCCCGCGCTCATCTAGGAAAGGCAGCGCCTGCTGGATCGCCCGCAACGCGCCCCAGAGTTTCACGTTGAAGTTGTCCTGGGCCTCGTCCAGATCGGTTTCGATCAAGGTCTTGGCGCGTACCGAAGGGCCGGAGGTGTACACCAGATGGTCAAAACGCCCGACGGTTTCGAACAAACGCTGCAGGGAGTCGGGGTCGGTGACATCCACTGGCTCGCTGCGTAGGCCGTTGTCGCGGCCCGACGATAGGCGCCGCCCCGCCAACACCACCTGAGCACCGCGTGCAGCGGCGGCCTTGGCCACCGCCGCGCCAATGCCACTGCTGCCGCCGATCACGACGACCGTTTTACCGTTGAGGGAAGATGCCATGGGGAGATGTCCTGGGTCAGAAAGTGAGCGTTCATCTTCCCAGCTTGGCAATCGACGAAAAATCCCGGTAAAACGACAAGATCTTTAAAGGATTTTTACAAATGAGCTCAATCCTAGACCTTGAAGTTTTTGTGCGCACCGCCGACACGGGCAGTTTGTCCGCCGCCGCGCGCGGCCTGGGGTTGACCCCTGCTGCGGCCAGCATCGCCCTCAAGCGTCTGGAAACACGGCTGGGCATTCGCCTGCTCGCGCGCTCTACCCGCAGCATGCGCCTGACCGAGGAAGGCAAGCGCTACCTGGACAGCGTGCGCGAAGCCCTGGCCGCATTGGCCGAAGGTGAACAAGCCCTCAAGCAGCACAGCCAGGGGTTGACCGGATTGCTGCAATTGGCCGCACCGTCGGATTTTGGACGCAATGTCGTCTTGGGCTGGCTCGACGAATTCAAGGCGGAACACCCGAATATCCGCCTGCAATTGCTGCTCAACGACAGCAATGCTGACCTTTTCCGCGACACCGTCGATATCGCCCTGCGCTTCGGCGTACCCCGTGACTCCAGTCTGGTGGCACTGCCTGTCGTGCCCGGTCACCAGCGCATTGCATGTGCCAGCCCCGAGTACCTCGCGCGTCACGGCACACCCACGACGCCCGCGCAGTTGGCGCAACACAACACACTGCGGTACATGCGTCAGGGGCGCGCCAACAGTACGTGGTTCTTTCGCCAGGGCAGCGAGCTGCAGGAAGTCAACGTGACAGGCGATTACCTGAGCGACGACGGTGAAATTGTGCGGCGCTGGGCGTTGGCCGGTCACGGCATCGCCTATAAAGCCAACCTGGATATCGCCCGGGATCTGAAGGCCGGCCGCCTGGTGCACTTGTTGCCGGATTGGCAAGGCGAACCGACGCCATTCAACCTGATGTGCCCGCACCGCCTGCAAGTGTCGGAGCGGGTAAAAGTGCTGCATCGGTTTCTCCAAGTGCGCTGCCATGCGTTGCTGAGCGAATGAAGAAACACGCTCAGGGCTTGTTCCAGAGCCTCTGAGTCTGGTATTGCATGGACGACGTCTCACAGCCGCAAGGAGCTTTGCATGATTTACCGCACATTGGGCCAGTCCGGTTTGAAGGTCAGCGCCTTGACGCTGGGCACCATGATGTTTGGCGAGCAGACCAATACCGAGGACTCGCTGCGCATCATCGATAAGGCCTGGGATCAGGGCATCAATTTTATCGACACGGCCGACGTATACACCGGCGGACGCTCCGAGGAACTCGTCGGCGAAGCCATTGCCCGACACCGCCAGGATTGGGTGGTGGCGAGCAAAGTCGGTTTCGGTCCACCGGACGGTTTGCCCAACCGCAGTGGCTTGAGTCGCAAACGGATTTTCAATGCGCTCGACGCCAGCCTGACCCGACTCGACACTGATTACCTCGACATCTACTACCTGCACCGCGAAGACCACTCGACCCCTCTGGAGGTCACGATTTCTGCGATTGGCGACTTGATCCGCCAGGGCAAGATCCGCTACTGGGGCTTATCCAACTACCGCGGTTGGCGCATTGCCGAGGTGATCCGCGTGGCCGAGCGTTTGGGCGTGGACAGACCGGTGATCAGCCAACCGCTGTACAACATCGTCAACCGTCAGGCTGAAGCGGAGCAGATTACCGCCGCTGCCGCCTATGGCCTTGGCGTGGTGCCTTACAGCCCGCTGGCCCGAGGCGTACTCAGCGGTAAATACGCGCCGGATGTCACGCCAGAGCCGGGCAGCCGCGCCGCACGCCAGGATAAACGGATCCTGGAAACCGAATGGCGCGTGGAGTCGCTGCGCATTGCCCAGCAAATTCAGCAATATACCCAGGGACGTGGTGTGGGGATCGTCGAGTTTGCCATCGCCTGGGTATTGAACAACTCAGCGGTGAGTTCGGCGATTGTCGGACCGCGTACCGAGGCCCAGTGGGATGCCTACACCGGCGCGCTGGACGTGAAGATCACGGCTGAGGATGAAGCGTTTATCGATTCATTGGTGACATCGGGGCACTCGTCCACCCCAGGGTTCAATGATGTTAGCCACTATGTCTCGGGGCGCGTCGCTCGCTCGTAGTCGAGTGCTGTTGGGGCGAGCGGCAGCGGGTGTTGACCGAAAGAGGTTGCGGGGCTGCATCGCAGCCCAACACGGGCAAGCCCGCTCGCCACCGGGATAGGAGAAATTTTATGGCGTGAGAAAATTTCCCACCAATCGCCCCAAAACAGAGCAGCCGTTTCACGCCGCAAGCACCATAATGCCCGCCTCTCTTGTACAAATCGGTTTTCGCGAGGACAGCGTGTCTAAAGGTGTTGTGTTATCGGTCTCGGCCTCGGTGTTGTTTGCCGTGATGTATTACTTCACATCGTTGCTCACGCCGTTGAGCGGTCTGGAGATTTTCGGCTGGCGCATGCTGCTGACTGTGCCGTGCATGACGGTGTTCATGATCGTCAGCGGCGAATGGCGGCGTGTTTGGGAATTGCTGCAGGTTCTGGCGGCAAAGCCTCGATTGATCGCAGGCGTCGTGTTGTCTTCGGCCTTGCTGGGCGTGCAGCTGTGGTTGTTCATGTGGGCACCACTGAACGGCCGCAGCCTGGATGTTTCGGTGGGTTACTTTCTGCTGCCATTGACCATGGTGCTCACCGGACGGCTGGTATGGGGTGAGCAGCTGTCCTATCTGCAAAAGATCGCAGTGTTCTTTGCCGGCCTTGGGGTACTCAACGAGTTGTACCAAGCCGGTGGGTTTTCGTGGGCAACGCTGGTGGTGATCATTGGCTATCCGCTTTACTTCATCGTGCGCAAATACCTTAAGACCGATAACTTGGGTGGGCTCTGGCTGGATATGGCGCTGATGCTGCCGGTGGCTTGGTGGTTCGTGCAAAGCGGCGAGCAAGGTTTTGCGGTGATGGATGTGCACCCAAAGCTTTACGCATTGATTCCCATGCTGGGTCTGATCAGCGCCTCTGCATTGGTGAGCTACATCATTGCCAGCCGATTACTGTCGTTCAGCCTGTTCGGGCTGCTCAGCTATGTCGAGCCGGTGCTCTTGCTGTTCGTAGCCTTGCTGCTGGGTGAAGGCATCAACGCGGGCGAATGGCTGACCTATATCCCGATTTGGATCGCAGTCATGGTGCTGGTGTTCGAAGGGTTCAAGCACCTGGTACGCCAGCGCAGGGCTTGAACCGTCTTTACTTGGTATTGCCCAACAGCGCCGAATGCGTTTGGGTTGCACCTTGATCGTCAAGTGTAGTGAAGCGCACTGTTGCGCTGCCCGCCGCGCCGTGCGGCAGCCTTGGCATCGTCACGACGGCGGTGGATCGTGGTGCGATCATCGGCGGGTCTTCGCTGTGGTATTCAACGCCCTCGCGTGTCACAACGATGCCGGACAGCGTGACGTGGTAATCGCCGGGGTTATTCACGTGTAGCGTCGACTCATCCCCGGTAACTAGTTGCCATTTCAAGTCATTAATCGAGCTTGCCGCCGTCCCCGCTAGTTGGTTCGGCCGCAAGAACAATTTAACCCGCGTACGAAATGCCAGATTCACTTGGTTATTTTGCACAGCGGGCTCGCCTGTCGGCCTGATCGCAAGCACGTTGAGCCAATACACTGATTCCCGGTCATCGTTCGTGTGTGAAGCCGATTGATAGAGCACGCGCAGCGCTCGTCCACTGCCGGCCTCCATGCGGAAAATCGGTTGAGTGACAGTGAACGGCACATCACTGTTTTCAGGTGACGCCTCGCTATCGTTGGCGTCGATCCATACCTGGACCAGCCGCGGGCCATCCGTTTCATTGGTAAGGTTGACCGTTACTTCGCGGGCTTGAGCCGGATAGATCACACGGGTACGGTCGATGACGATTTCGCCGTGGACCAGAGGTGCCTGCAGCGCCATCAGCAGCCCTATCACGTTGAGCCGTCGCAGGAACGTCCGGCTCATCGGTAACTCATCGTGAACGTTGCCACGCCATTTGCGCTGCCTGGCGCGATCGTCTGTTGCGTCTGGATATAGCGCGCAGTCAGCGGAATTTGCACCGTGCCATTGCCCGTCGTCCCCACCAGCCATTGATTAGGGTTGCCCACGCTTGAGGAGTCCGCACCGTAACGAACCAGAATATTGCCGCCGCGTACCAACTGCAGGGCCACGCCCTTGGCCTGGGAACTTGCGGTCAGGGACAGCACATCGCTGCGATTAGAGCGGGTGGTATGGTCAGTGACGGTGATAAACACATCACGCGTGCCTCCGGTGCCGCCTTCGCACAAGAGCGTGATATTGCGGGTTACGCTGCCGGCATGACTGCCGACGCCACGGAACGCCGTAACCGGTACGCTTCCCAAAGACATCGCAATGGAGGGCGTCGAAACCCGGCATGTCGGCTTTAGCGGTGGGCTAATGACCAACGCCTGCATATTGACCGGATGATACCCCGGGGCTGAGGTATTGGTATTTTGCACCCTGTAATGCGCGACAGTGCGTGTGGGCACAGTCCCCGGAGAAATCGCCCCTCCCGTGGCCACCAGGTAAAGCCGTCCCTGCAGGCCCCAGACAACTGGCTTGGGATACTTCACCCTGAGCAGTGATGCTGCCGATTGACCGACAGCGGCGAAGCCATGATTCGGGTCGCGGGCCATCATTGCAAAACCAACCCCGGGCACGCCTGTGGCGAACACTGGCATGGACACACCGTTGGCGTTGAATGTCCTGCCAGTGGAGCTGGAGTTGACCGCGTTGATCGTCGCAGTTACCCAGTGGAAATCGCTCCAGAAGTCGTAACGGCACTGCATGACACTTGCCGGTGCATTGAAGGGATAGCCTCCCGGCAAACCGATCACTTGCCCGACCTGAGGGTTGGTCGGGGGGATGATGGGAGCAATGTTGATCGCCGTTGCCCCTTGCGGATAACAATCCCCACCTGAAAAAGCATGCGCTTGCATCGCTAGCATCCAGCCGCCCAACGTCGAGGCAGCAAGCCAAGATAAGTTCATACAAAAGTCCTCTGCTGGTGCCCCACAGATGTGGCACCGAATATTCACGGGTGCCGTTCAATACTGCCGGCTACTTGGCGAACCGAGCTGGGTACGCACAACCCTTGGAGATAGTCGACGTCTTGCTGGCGGCTGTTCGCGGCATGCGCAGCCATCTGGTAGTGGACGTCGCATCGTTCAGAAATTTTTTCACCCCATTTGACGATCAACGTGCCGGCAGCCGGGATATCGCGCACAAAAGCTTTGCTGGCTTGGCCCACTACGCCGACTTCCCGGCCTTGCTGGTCCAGAACCTGAGCCGCAAATGGCAGCGGCGTGCCATTCTGCTGTTTGGCCTGGACGATCACCGCCCGCCCGCTGACGGTCTTGAACTCCACCAATTGCACTGCACCGAGGGTTGGAACGATATCCAGGCTCGACTCTTGAAGCTCCACGTCCATGGACATGCCTTGTGGATCAACACTCACCGTATTGTTTTGGAATGCCCTGAGTGACGGAACCACGGCATACCCGCTGCTATTGATGCGTGTAACACCGTCGTGGCCCAACACTGCGCCTTCGGCATCCGGCACATGAACCAGCGCAGAGGCCTCTCCCAGGCTTTGCGAAAACGTCACGCCGCCAGCGTGAGCGACGATGCCGCCATCGGCGCCAAATGAAAGCTGGGATCTATCGCGGCTCTGACCATAGCCTGCACGCACGCTGGCAGAACCGGTGCGGTACCCTGCGTGGGTGTTAAGTTGCCTGGAACTCGATTGATCACTGGTCGCGCGGCTGGCGGAAAAACCGTAGTCGAACTCGGCGTTCTCGCCCAGGAAGCCGTTGATGCCCACTTGCTGCTGGCTGCCCCGTGTATCGCCACTGTCCCGAGACAGCGAAGTATTGATGGTCGGCGACCTCGGTTCGCTCCCCAGCGGCATCGATAACGTCAGCATGTAGCGGTTATCGATGCGCCCGGGTTGGCCGATACGCCCGAAAAACACATCGTCACTGAGCTCGCTTTGAGTCAGTTGTCGCGTGTCCTGGACCCTTGAGCGCTGCGCCGAGAGGTTCCAGTTGACCTTGTTCCAGGTCGAGCCGTAACTGGCGGTGAATGAGACCTGGCGCCCTTCCTGCCCGCCCCAATAGTCGACAGAGCTGCCGTACAGGCTCAAGGTGCCTATGCCCAACTGCTGGCTGATGGTCAGGTCGAGCCGACTTTTTTGCCGGGCATAACCGTTGACATCACCGGACTGGCGAGCGATTTCACGCACATTCAGTGCATCCGGAAGGTTCAGGTAACCCTCTGTAGAGAACCGGTATGCACCCAGCGCAAAATGCGTACCCGAGGCGGGCAGACTTTTGTTGTAGCCCACGCCCAGGCTTTGGCCGGACAGGCGTCCATGATCAGCCACCTTGGTATGCGAGGTGGCGCCGTCCAGCGAGAAAGCACCGATGGACGTATTCAATGCAATACCGATCTTGCCCTGCTCATAACCGTTGGAAAGACTGCCGCCGCCATACACCGTCAAGTCATCGGTCAAGCCGTGTTGCAGAGTGCCTTGAAAGACGTTTGCGCCCTTGGCATCGATGCCCTTTTGCTGCACCTCACCCAAGGTGGCGCTGTATTTTGTCGTGTCGGCCCGCAGTAATTCCGGGGCCACCGAGTACGGCACGACGAAGGTGTTTCGACGCCCGTCGACTTCCGTCACGCTGACGATCAAATCACCGCCATAACCCGTGGCATGCAAATCACTGATGACAAAAGGGCCAGGCGCGACTGTCGTCTCATAAATGGTGTACCCGTTCTGGCTGACGGTGACCGTTGCATTACTGTCGGCGACACCGCGTACCTGCGGTGCATAACCTTGCTGCGTCTGCGGACGCATGCGGTCGTCGGTTGCCAGGCTTACGCCTCGCACGCGTACCCCGTCGACAATCTGTCCGTTGCTGAAGGTATCTCCAATAGTGAGTTGTGATTGCCAGGGGATGATGCTGCGCTGCACGTAAGTGGACGTGTTCTGATAAGTCTCAAACCCTGTGCGGTTGCTCCAGGCTTGGGCACCTTGGTGCCGCAAGCGCCAGGCGCCCAGATTAATCCCCGCATTGAGGCCCAGGTAAGTGCGACCGTCGCCTTCACCAGCAGTGACCGCATTGGTACTGAAGTTGTAATTGAGCAGCCCGGCGGTAATGCCCTCATCCAACAACTCGGGGTCAATGTAGCCGCGCATGGACCGGTTCATGTAGGCCTGCGGCACGCTGGCGGCTAACTCAAGGGCGCCCGGATCGAACGAGCTGGACGCCATCGGAATCCACTGCCCCAGGTCGCCGCAATACTGGCCGGCTGCGGCAGGGTTCGCGAGCTCGCGCCCACGGGTATCGGTATCGACTTTATCCATCGCGATACCGATTTTTTCCAATACTTCGCGACTCAAACACGGCTGCGCACCGGTCTTTGCGTGGGCCGCGACGAACTCCACCTCCCTGCGCCCCAAAGCCTGGCCGTTGACCACGATATCTATGCGATATAGGCCAGGACTCATCTGGTTGCCGGTATTGAACCGTGACATGTCAACCGACGATGCCAGGCCGCTGGAGAATGCGTTCAGATCAAAGCTCAACTCAGACGCAAGCGCGGAATCGCTTGCGATTACGGCCGCACTCATCAAACCGCCCAACATCATCTTTCGATGCTGGAATGGCAAAATCGGGGCGCAACGATGCACCCGTACTTGGATGTGACTAGGCATAGTTATGACTTCAGTGGACGCTGAGAAATGTACGTTTGCTTGCGATCAGCAACGTTCCGGGGACGCGTTCAGCGATGCAATACAGCAGGCTGCGCCGATGAAAAGCTGCCGAAATCGTTGATGTAGGTGAAATTCACCCGCGCATCGGCGGGTATTACCTTCGCGGCGTTCGGCACCGGCAACTTCAACGTGCCTCCCGGTTCCACCATCGCTTCGGGCAGTGACAATTTTTTCGCGTCGGGATGGGAGCCCATAAGCAGGTAAATGTCGTTGAAGGTGACGTGATAAGCCGAAGGGTTGTGCACCTGTATCACGGTGTCTTGGGCGACATGCTCCAGGGACCAGCGCAACAGCCCTGGCGCCTCCTCGGGCGTTCCAGATAACTGCGCCGGGCGAAAAAACACCTTGGTGCGGATACGGAACGCAAACTTGAAGTGATTCCGCTGGCTGTCTTCGAGGGTGGGATCAAACTCATTGGTAGCGCCCGGCACTTCAAGTACGTTCAACCAGAACAGCGACTCTCTATCCGCAGGCAGCGGTGCCTTGGTGTAGGACAAGCGCATGAACTGGCTTTTGCCGGCGTCCAGGCGAAATACCGGGGGAGACAGCACGAAAGGCACATCGCTCAGTGTCGGCGCTGCCTCGGCATCACCTGCGTCCAGCCAAGCCTGGACCAGACGGGGTGCGTGTTTGTCATCATTGGTCACTCGTATGGTGACCTCGCGTCGCTGCTCGGGGTAAATCTGTCGCGTACCGTCGATAACTACCCCCGCGTGCGCCGCATGCGAGGCTATGCACAAGGCCAGACTCAGCGCGACGGACACCACGCGATGACTTAAGAACATCATTAAATCCTGCATCGGGTAATCCTTGAAAACAGTTGTCCTGCGCCCGACCGCAAGGTCGAGCGAGGATCTCAGGCAACAAACGCAATGGTTATCAGCGCGGCTGCATCAAGGAAAGGTGACCGAGTACTGCACACTGCTGGTGACATTGCCCGCGCCTGCCGCTCCGCCATTGGCGATGTAGCGTGCGTAGAACGGTAAGGTCGCCAGACCATTGGTCACGGTGGCAACGGTTGAGTTATTACCTACGCGCAAGTCCATTGGCGTGTTGGAAGCGCCATCGAGAATTTGTACCTCCACCCGCGAGGCGGGTGTTGCAGTGGCGGTATTACGCAGGTTGCCGGTTGCCGGGTTGATGCCAGGGCTGGTCGGCTCGTAACGTACGGCGACCTTGGTACCGTTCGGGCATCCGCCCGAGCCGCCCACATAGACAAAGTAGCGCTTGCTGCCGGCCGTATCGCCTGCGGCCTTGAGGGCCGAGGTTTGCACGCGATCAAGAACGACCGGGAAGTTGGCACCTGAACCTGGCGAGGCTCCGGTGCCGCCGCTGATGGTGCAGGTAGTGCCACTGACCGAGCCGGTGATCGTGATGGTACCGTCTGCTGCATAAGCGGAGCTGGCAGCGAAGCCGCACAAAGCCAGCACTGCAGCCGCCAGAGTGTGTTTTGTCATAATCAGTCTTTCCTTAAAATTAGGGGTCGCGAAACGCACACTTGTGACGCAGGAGAGGATCAGCTCTTGCGACGTCCATGGGTGGAGTCTCGTAAAATTTTGTTCCACAGCCCCGAGGAGTTGTCTGTTGCAAAACCTTTCTGACGAGTTTGGCAGGCAAAAAAAAGCTCCGTACCTTTCGATACGGAGCATGTTCTTGAATTGCCCGAAAAGCCTGCCAGGCTTTGGATGGCTAGTCGGCGGTCAATACGCCACGGCGGACTTGATCGCGCTCGATCGACTCAAACAACGCCTTGAAGTTGCCCTCGCCAAACCCATCATCGCCTTTGCGCTGGATGAACTCGAAAAACACCGGGCCCATCAGGGTTTCCGAGAAGATTTGCAGCAGCAGGCGCTTGTCACCTTCGATGGATGAGCCGTCCAACAGGATGCCACGAGCCTGCAACTGATCCACCGGTTCACCGTGATTCGGCAGGCGGCCTTCGAGCATTTCATAGTAGGTGTCCGGCGGCGCGGTCATGAAGCGCATGCCGATCTTCTTCAGCGCGTCCCAGGTCTTGACCAGGTCGTCGGTGAGGAACGCAACGTGCTGGATGCCTTCGCCGTTGAACTGCATCAGGAACTCTTCGATCTGCCCGGCGCCCTTGGACGACTCCTCGTTCAGTGGGATGCGGATCATGCCGTCCGGCGCGCTCATGGCCTTGGAGGTCAAGCCGGTGTATTCGCCCTTGATATCGAAGTAACGCGCCTCACGGAAGTTGAACAGCTTCTCGTAGAAGTTCGCCCAGTAAGCCATGCGCCCGCGATAGACGTTATGAGTCAGATGGTCGATGACCTTCAGGCCTGCGCCTTGTGGGTTGCGCTCCACGCCGTCGAGGTAGACGAAGTCGATGTCATAGATCGAGCTGCCTTCACCAAACCGGTCGATCAAGTACAACGGCGCGCCGCCGATGCCTTTGATTGCCGGCAGGTTCAGCTCCATCGGCCCGGTTTCGATATGGATTGGTTGAGCGCCCAACTCCAGTGCGCGGGTATAGGCTTGTTGCGAGTCCTTGACGCGGAACGCCATGCCGCAGACTGACGGGCCATGCTCCGCCGCGAAATACGAGGCGATGCTGTTGGGTTCGTTGTTGAGGATCAGATTGATCTCGCCTTGGCGGTACAGGTGCACGTTCTTGGAGCGGTGGGTCGCGACTTTGCTGAAGCCCATGATCTCGAAGATCGGCTCCAGGGTGCCCGGGGTCGGCGATGCGAATTCAATAAATTCAAAGCCCATCAGGCCCATTGGGTTTTCGTGTTGGACGGTCATGGTCGGTGCCTCATCATTCTTGTAGGTAGCAAGGGGTTATTTGCAAGCAAGGATGAGGTGGGAGGGAGGCGCGCAGGACAGGCCTCGCACGCTGCGGGCGAGGAAGTCACCAAAGATGAGGGGGGAGCCGAGTCGCTTCATGGTTACATCAGTCTCTGACGGCTGAGGCTTGCGTGAGCGCAAGTCCATATTCTTGTATGCGTAAATCGATTCTACACAGCGTAAAGATGTTTGTCCGTACTCTTCATCAAATCCCTATTGCCCTTGCCCGTGCAAGGGGTTTGTTACACAGGTAAATGCCAGCCAAAATGAAGGCACCGCCTATCAGCATGGGCAAGGTCAACGCTTCACCCAGCAATAAGGCGCCGCAGATCACTGCGGTCAGCGGGTTAAGCGCGATAAATACACCGGAACGTGTCGTGCCGATCCGCCGGATGCCGTCGTAGTAACCGATATAAGCCAGCGCCGAGCCGAGCACACCCAAATACAACAGGCTCAGCAGCTGTGAAAGCCCAAGGCTTGCGACCTCTTTGACCGTGAAGTTTCCTGACAGCGCTGTGGTTGCGGTCAACATCAGGGTTCCCAGCAATACCGACCACGTCACGGTCTGCAATGGCCCCAGGCTTGCGTTCAGCCCGCGGGAAGCCAGCGAATAAACGCCCCACGCCGCCACACAACCAAGGATCAGCAAGTCACCCCGCCAACTATGGGCGCCTGCCTGCATCAGCTGAGGGTTGCGACTGACAATCACAGCGACTGAGCCAGCCACGCACAATGCAACCCCCATCACCTTGGTGCGATTCAGGTGCTCTTTGAACAACAACCACGACGCCAGGCCAATCACCGCCGGGTTCAACGCCACGATCAATGACGCCCGCGACGCATTGATGTACTGCAGCCCATAAAAGAAGCACAGGTTGTAGATGAAAATCCCGAAGAACCCCAGCAGCGCCAATTGCGCAAGTTGCCGAAGACTCGGGCGAGCCAGTGGGATGCGTGCGAAGGCCATGAACAGCAACAACGCCA
Source organism: Pseudomonas sivasensis (assembly GCF_052938085.1). Taxonomy (NCBI): domain Bacteria; kingdom Pseudomonadati; phylum Pseudomonadota; class Gammaproteobacteria; order Pseudomonadales; family Pseudomonadaceae; genus Pseudomonas; species Pseudomonas sivasensis. The sequence goes on along the minus strand of NZ_CP176442.1, from coordinate 3,017,270 downwards.
GGCTCGCCAGGATAAAACGCAGGCTCGCGGCCAGCAGCGGATTGAGCTGATCGGCCAGGTAACGACCAGCGATAAAGGTGCCGCCCCAGATCATGGTGACGGCGGCGAGTTTGCAATAGGTCAGGCGATCCGAAGCGGGGCTCATTGGGTTGGCTCAAGTGACAGAAGATCTGGAGTATTCTTCTGCTAATGATCAATCATCGTAAAATGAGTATTTGCTCATGACCTTGACCCAACTGGAAATTTTCTCACTGGTGGCCGAACTACAAGGCTTTACCAGCGCAGCGCACCGGCTCGGCATCAGCCAGTCGGCGGTGTCCCATGCGATCAAAGCGTTGGAGCAAGAGCTCGGTGTCGAGCTGTTCCGGCGCCATCAAAACCTGGTGGAGCCGAGCGAGATCGGCCAGCAATTGCTTGGACGCGCCCGTGCCATGCTCGGCCTGGCCAACACGCTGCAACAGGAAGCAGCAGATGCCCGTGGCATGAAGCGCGGCACCCTGCGCGTCGGCTCGTTTGGGCCAACTGCGTCGATTCGCCTGCTGCCCGGTATCCTCAGCCAGTTTCGTGCAGCCTACCCGGGCATTGAGGTCCACGTAGATGAAGGCCCTGACCGGCAAGTGTTGCAGTGGCTGGATGAGCGGCGGATCGATGTAGGCTTTGTGGTCTTGGAGCAGGAGCGCTTCGACACCTTCGCCTTGTTTGACGACCAAATGGTCGCGTTGTTGCCCACGGAGCACCCACTGGCCGCTCGCGATGCCCTGACTCTTCAGGAGCTGTGTGACGACCCTTTTATTCTCACCGAGGCAGGATCGTCGGAACTGGTGTCCCGACTGTTCGGTGCGGCCCAATTACGGCCCAAGGTGCGGTATCGCTGCGCCCAACTGCTGAGCACTCTGGAAGCCGTCAGTCGCGGGGACGGTTTGAGCATCGTGGCCGAGGCGTCGTTGCCACCGCTGGACGACCCGCGCTATGTGAAACGACCGTTATCCCCTCGTGTACCGCGCCAGATTGGCTTGGCAGTGCTTGATCGGCGCCAGTCATCACCCGCGACGCTGGCGTTCATCGAGATTGCGCAACGCGGTGGTAGGGCAAGCAATTGTCCACCGAGCCATCTATTATCGAAATAATACTGACCGGCCTGCCGGCGCATCCCCTACTCCGCAACAGGCCGCACAACTCATGCCCCTCACCGTCAAAGGCCCGCGAGAGCCAATCGTCCGCTACTCGATCAGCGCCCTCTGCGGTCTGCTGCCGATCCTGCTCGGCTTGGCCATCCTGTATTGGCAAGCAGAAAGAACCCTTGAGCAAAGCACGGCGCAAACCGCCGAGGAAGCGGTGCGCCAGTTCGACCTGATGCTCGATAACACCGCCCTCGCCGCCCAGGCCCTGCTGCCGCTGGCAGGCCAGCCCTGCGATAACGGCACCCAATTGGCGTTGCGCGAGCAGGTCACAAGGCGCCCGTTCGTGCGCGCCACGACCTTGTCCTGGCAGAAGAATATCTATTGCAGCTCACTGTTCGGCAGCAACTATGAGTCGCCCGTAAACCCCGACGACTATGTGGACGGTCGGCTTTGGTTGATGAATGGCAACCCGGTGACGCCGGACACTGCGCTGCTGGTGTACCGACTGGTCGACGGAGACCAAGGCGCGTTTGCTTCAATTGACGGCTATCACCTGACCAACGCCTTGCGCCTGATCAGCCGCTATGCACAGTTGGTCCTGCAAGTGGGGCCCAACTGGCTGGCTGCCGACGGCAGTGTTCATACCACGGAAGTGCCGAAATTTGCCGTAGCCCATCATCACTTGGCCTCGCAACGCTATGGTTACAGCGTCGACGCCGGCATGCCGGACGGCGAGGTCTGGCGTTACATGCAGGCGCGCTATCGTGCGATGTTCAGCCTGGTGATGTTCTTTGGCGCAATGGCAGGCCTGCTCGCGCATTGGCTGCAAAAACGCTCCTCGGCACCGACCCATGAACTGCGACGGGCGTTGGGCGCCGATGAGTTCATTCCGTATTTTCAGCCGGTGGTACGCGGCGACACCCGCGAATGGGCCGGCTGTGAAGTGCTCATGCGCTGGCAGCATCCCAAGGAAGGCTTGGTACGGCCTGATCTATTTATCCCGCTGGCCGAACATTCCGGCCTGATCGTGCCGATGACCCGCGCCCTGCTGCGCCAGACCGCCGTACAACTGGCTCCCCATGCGGCACGGTTTTGCCCGGGGTTCCACATCGGCGTGAATATCACCGCCCGCCATTGCCTCGACCTGACGCTGGTGGACGATTGCCGTGAGTTTCTCGCCGCCTTCATACCGGGCCAGGTGACCTTGGTGCTGGAGTTGACCGAGCGCGAGCTGATCGAGCCCACCGATATCACCCGTCGCCTGTTCGACGCCTTGCACCAACTGGGCGTCATGATTGCCATCGATGACTTTGGTACCGGCCACTCAAGCCTGGGTTACTTGCGCAACTTCAATGTGGACTACTTGAAGATCGACCAGAGTTTTGTCGCCATGATCGGTGCAGACGCGCTGTCGAGGCATATCCTGGACAGCATCATAGAGTTGTCCGGCAAACTGGATCTGGGTGTCGTTGCTGAAGGTGTGGAAACGGTCGAACAATGCGAATACCTGGCTGCTCACGGCGTGGATTTCCTGCAAGGCTATCTGTTTGGAAAGCCACTACCCAGCGATGAATTCATTAAAAACCTGACCAGCCATTGAATAGCCACGTATTAGCGGCGTTGAAATAATGTTAGTAAGACAAAAGACATGATTTACTCGTAGCGGATTAACTACTACAATTTTTCCTGCCTGTGCAGAACTCGCAGGACGACGTCCTCTTTGAGTCGCCTTAACGCTATTGGCTAATAGCTTTGTCTGCAGTTGATATCAGCCAACAACACTATTGGAGTACAGATTTTGTCCAGACTCGCCGAATTTCGCGCAGCAGAAAAAGCCCTTCAAGAGCAGCTTGCCCAGCTGGAATCCCTGAAGAATGATGCTGGCCTGAAGAAAGAAATCGAATTCGAAGAAAAACTTCAAGGGCTGATGAAAACCTACGGCAAAGGCCTGCGTGACATCATCCTGATCCTTGATCCAAACCCGGGCAAGACCAGCGCTGCTGCTGCCAACGCACCAAAACAACGCCGTGCACGCGTGGTCAAGGTCTACCACAACCCGCACACCGGCGAGCTTATCGAAACCAAAGGCGGCAACCACCGCGGCCTCAAAGCATGGAAAGAACAGTATGGCGCCGCCACTGTAGATTCCTGGCTTCGCGGCTGATTACACCGCACTAATAAAGAGCCCCGCGTCAGCGGGGCTTTTTTATTCAAGGGTTCGAAACCGAACTTAAATAACATTTCATTTTGTTCAAATTCGACGCGCAACACGCACTTAAAGTTTGAGGCTGTCGCGCACCGAACGGACTTCATCCTTACTCGCCTCGTAAGCATCGGCTTGACCCGCGTATGAGAAAACATACGCTTTATCGGTATCAACAGCTCCCACCAATGTTTGTGAAAGCACGTGCCGTCCATTCTCGGTAATCACACAGGTAGTTTCCATGGCCTCAAGCCGACTCAATGTTGTCGAGTGCATTTTGCTGCAGACACTTTGGTAACCGCTCTGGGCAAAATCTTTCTGGATGGACTTGCGCATTTCCAGCAATACACCCTGAAGATTAACGTTATGGCCCGCCTCAGTCGGCGTTGCCGTCAACTCCATCACCATCAGCGTGTTGCCGTTTTCATCGTTCTTGATTGCACGCTGACGCGAAACCGGCTGTGGCGTTGGCGGCGTTTCACCATCACGCACCACCTCCTCGACTTGCCAGCCGCTGGGCCAGTGGATTTCCGGATCCGCCGCCGAAACGAAAGGACTGGCCAACAGCAGGCATACAGCACTCAACAGCGGATTACGACGTTCGGTCATGCGAAAGATACCCAAGGTTCAAGCGACAAAGTGTGAGGCCCGCTACCCGCTGATCGCAAGACCCGCGTGACCTTTTTCATTTGGCGCAGCAGGCGGGCCTTGCGTATCATGGCCCGGCTGCACGGATGCCAGCCGCAAGCCAAGGGAACGCTCCTCTCACCTGGAGCCGCGTTTGCCCCATTTTTTTCTGGAGGGCCCATGAGCCTGCACGAACTGAACACTTTCCCGGGCGTCACCGCCCAACCTGACACCGCCACCACGAACTTCGTGTTCAACCACACCATGTTGCGGGTCAAGGACATCACCAAGTCACTGGACTTCTACACCCGCGTACTGGGTTTTTCGCTGGTTGAAAAGCGTGATTTCCCCGAGGCTGAATTCAGCCTCTATTTCCTGGCCCTGGTGGACAAATCCCAGATCCCGGCCGACGCCGCCGCGCGCACCCAGTGGATGAAGTCGATCCCTGGCATCCTGGAACTGACCCACAACCACGGCACCGAAAACGACGCCGACTTCGCCTACCACAACGGCAACACCGACCCGCGTGGTTTTGGCCATATCTGCATCGCGGTGCCGGATATCGTCGCTGCGTGTGAACGCTTCGAAGCCCTGGGCTGCGATTTCCAGAAGCGCCTGACCGATGGCCGCATGAAGAGCCTGGCGTTCATCAAGGACCCGGATGCGTACTGGGTTGAGATTATCCAGCCCACGCCGCTGTAACGAAAAAACCCCATGAGTGATCATGGGGTTTTTCATTTCCAGCCGGGTAGTTACGCTGGCGCGGAGGTGCGGATCAGGTGATCAAAAGCACTCAGGGAAGCCTTGGCGCCCTCGCCTACTGCAATCACGATCTGCTTGTACGGCACGGTCGTCACGTCACCCGCGGCAAACACACCGGGCAGTGAAGTTTCGCCACGCGCATCAACGATGATTTCGCCACGCGGGGTCAACTCTACGGTGCCTTTGAGCCAGTCGGTATTAGGCAGCAGGCCGATCTGCACGAAGATACCTTCCAGGTCGATGGTCTTGAACTCGCCGCTGTCACGATCCTTGTATGCCAAGCCCGTGACTTTCTGGCCATCGCCTTTGACTTCACTGGTCAGCGCACTGGTGATCACGTCAACATTCGGCAGGCTGTACAGCTTGCGCTGCAACACCGCATCGGCGCGCAGCTTGCTATCGAACTCCAGCAAGGTTACGTGGCTCACGATGCCCGCCAAGTCGATGGCTGCTTCCACGCCGGAGTTACCGCCGCCGATCACTGCCACACGCTTGCCTTTGAACAACGGACCATCGCAATGCGGGCAGAAGCATACGCCTTTGGCTTTGTATTCCTGCTCGCCCGGCACGCCCATTTCACGCCAGCGGGCGCCAGTGGCCAAAATCACGGTCTTGGACTTGAGCGTCGCGCCGCTTTCAAAACGAATCTCGTGCAAGTCACCAGGGTTTTTCGCCGGGACCAGGCTGCTGGCACGTTGCAGGTTCATGATATCCACGTCGTACTGACGCACATGAGCCTCCAGTGCGCTGGCCAGTTTCGGCCCCTCGGTTTCCTGTACCGAGATGAAGTTCTCGATGGACATGGTGTCCAGCACCTGACCACCAAAACGCTCGGCGGCAACACCGGTGCGGATGCCTTTACGCGCAGCATAGATGGCGGCTGCTGAACCGGCGGGACCACCGCCGACAACGAGTACGTCAAAGGCGTCTTTGGCGCTGATTTTTTCGGCGGCTTTTTCAATACCACTGGTGTCGAGCTTGGCGAGAATTTCTTCCAGGCCCATGCGGCCTTGGCCGAAGTTCACGCCATTGAGGTACACACTTGGCACCGCCATGATCTGGCGTTCGTCGACTTCAGCCTGGAACAGCGCACCGTCGATGGCGACGTGACGGATGTTCGGGTTGAGAACGGCCATCAGGTTCAGCGCCTGGACCACGTCCGGGCAGTTCTGGCACGACAGCGAGAAGTAAGTCTCGAAGCTGAACTCACCTTTAAGGGCGCGAATCTGTTCAATCACTTCGACACTGGCCTTCGACGGGTGGCCACCGACTTGCAGCAGGGCCAACACCAGCGAAGTAAATTCATGGCCCATAGGGATGCCGGCGAAACGCAGGCTGATATCGGCACCTGGGCGGTTGATGGAGAACGACGGTTTGCGCGCGTCATTGCCATCGGTCTTCAGGGCGATCAGCGTGGTGAGGCTGGTTACGTCCTGCAGAAGGGCAAGCATTTCCTGGGATTTCGCGCCGTCATCGAGGGAGGCGACGATCTCGATCGGCTGGGTGACCCGTTCCAGGTATGACTTCAACTGAGCTTTAAGATTGGCGTCCAACATACGGGCGATTTCCTTTAATTCTGGGTATAAAAAAACGCCCGAGCGAATCTCGCCCGGGCGTTTTTGAGGGCGGTTGCAGCTTACTTGGTAGGTGCGGAAACCCGCCCTTGATGCTTCATAGACTTAGATCTTGCCGACCAGGTCCAGGGACGGAGCCAAGGTGGCCTCGCCTTCTTTCCACTTGGCTGGGCACACTTCGCCTGGGTGGGCAGCGACGTACTGGGCAGCTTTGATTTTGCGCAGCAGCTCGGAAGCGTCACGGCCAACACCGCCGTCGTTCAGTTCAACGATCTTGATCTGACCTTCTGGGTTGATCACGAACGTACCGCGATCTGCCAGGCCAGCTTCTTCGATCAGCACGTCGAAGTTGCGGGAGATGGTCAGGGTTGGGTCGCCGATCATGGTGTATTGGATCTTGCCGATGGCTGGCGAGGTGTTGTGCCAGGCAGCGTGGGCAAAATGGGTGTCGGTGGAAACGCTGTAGATTTCGACGCCCAGTTTCTGGAATTCGGCGTGGTTGTCAGCCAGGTCTTCCAGTTCGGTTGGGCAAACGAAGGTGAAGTCGGCTGGGTAGAAGAAGAACACCGACCACTTACCTTTCAGGTCAGCATCAGACACGTCTACGAAGTTGCCGTTTTTGAACGCGGTAGCTTTGAACGGTTTTACTTGGCTGTTGATGATAGGCATCGTTGACTCTCCGTCAGGGGTTAAGAAGTTGATGGGGTGAATCCTACCCACTCTTTCCGACGCTGGCTCATTGGCAAACCTGATGCTGACGATTGGTTTTCCCTATCAGGAGACTGTATTAATAGAAGAAATCTCAAAGCAGCGGTTGAGTGGCCAATGTCATGCCGAGAAAGGGCGTCGCTTCAACATAGCGCATGGCGGATTTCATGTCGTTCCAGCCGACATAACTCATCAACGACTTCAAATCCCAGCCGCTGCGATGGGCCCAGGTGGCAAAGCCCCGACGCAGGGAATGGCTGGTGTACTGCTCGGCGGCGATGCCTGCGCGCTCCAGCGCCTGACGCAACAACGGGATCACGCTATTGGGGTGCAAGCCCTCCTCGCCCAGGTTGCCCCAACGGTCGATGCCCCGGAATACCGGACCACGCACCAGCGCTGCTGCGCTGAGCCATTCGCTGTAGGCCTGAACGGGGCACAGGCGCAGCAGCGCAGGCGTGTGATAGGTCTTGCCGAGGTTGTCGCGGTCACTTTTGCTGCGCGGAAGGTACAGGCTGATGCCGGTTCCGGGTGTGGCCTGAACATGTTCAATGCTCAGTCGACACAACTCATCGCTACGAAAGCCACGCCAGAAGCCGAGCAGGATTAACGCGGTGTCGCGCTTGGCACGGAGCAGGCGCGGCTGATCGTGTGCGTGGGCTGCCTCTTGCGCTTCAGCGTCAAGCGATGCAACCACCTGCTCCAAATGCTTGAGCTGCAATGGCTCGGCCTGCTTCTCCTGCACAGGGTGCACGGCGCGAATCCCCTTGAGCACTTTGCGCACCACGGGGGCTTTGGTCGGGTCGGGGAACCCCTGGCTGGTGTGCCATTGCGCAAGCGCCGACAGCCTCAGCTTCAGTGTGTTAACCGCAAGCACGCCCGCATGGGCCGCCAGATAGCGCGCCACGCTGTCACTGGTGGCCGGCAGAAACCCGCCCCAGCTGACTTCAAAGTGCTCAATCGCCGCGCGGTAGCTACGGCGTGTGTTGTCGCGGGTGGCAGCGTTGAGATAACGATCAAGATCGCTCATGGGAGGCCTATTCGTACTGCGGGCATGCGTTTCTGCGCGTGAAGCGCTTATGACGCGGGATAATACGCCAATATCCCATCTGAGAAAGCTTGATTTTTAAGGACTTTATATTCGTGATATAGTACGTATATACATACTATGTACCACAATACTAAATCGACGGAGACCCCATGGCTCGCGGCGGCATAAACAAAGCAGTAGTTCAAACGGCACGCCTGGCGATCCTTGCCCGCGGCGAGAACCCAAGCATCGACGCAGTACGCATCGAAATGGGCAATACCGGTTCGAAAACCACGATCCATCGCTACCTGAAGGAGCTGGACGACAGCGAAAGTCGCCTAACCATCACCGAAGCGCCGATTGACGACGAGCTGGGTGAACTGGTTTCGCGACTGGCTCAGCGCTTAAAAGAGAAGGCTCAAGAGCCGATTGACCTGGCCTTGGCGCAGTTCGAACAGCAGAAAGCTGCCCTGCTTGCCGAGCTCGACGCGCTTCAAGAGGCCCACGGCCAACTCAAGCAGCAATTCGATATTCAGGCCGCGGCGCTGGCAGAAGAAAGCGCTGCGCTGCAAACAGCCAGTACCAGTCTTCAGACCGAGCAAACCCGTAATGCAGGGCTTAGCCAGGCGTGCAGTGATTACGAGCTGAGGATTAGCGATAAGGACGAACAGATTCGCTCACTGGAAGAAAAGCACCTTCACGCCCGCGACGCGCTGGAGCACTACCGCAATGCGATCAAGGAGCAACGCGAGCAGGAGCAGCGGCGCCATGAAGGCCAGCTGCAGCAGGTACAGGCGGAACTGCGCCAGGCCCAACAAAGCGCTATGGTGCGCCAGGATGAGATCACTCAACTGCATCGCGACAACGAGCGCCTACTGATCGAGCATCGGGTGACGGCGAAGGAATTGACGAAGCTGCAGGAGCAAACCCGCAAAGATCAAGCGCAGCAGGCGAAGCTGAGCGAACAGATGAACCAGATAGATAGCGAGCGCGCCCTGCTTCAAGAGCGTCTGCGGGTAGCCGTGCTGGAAAGCCAGTCACGCCAGGAAGCGCTGACCGAACACCAGCACGCCAATAAGACCCTGGAACTGGATCTTATCAAGGCTCAGGCCAGTATCGAGGCATTGCGACTGGCGGCCGTCGTTGCAACGGCGCCAGAGGCAACGCCTAAAGCCTGATCAGTCCGCCACAGGCGTGCGCATGGTGACGAACTCTTCCGCCGCCGTAGGGTGCACGCCGATGGTTTCATCGAAGTGACGCTTGGTGGCGCCGGCCTTGAGCGCAATCGCAAGGCCCTGGACGATCTCACCCGCGTCCGGGCCGACCATATGGCAACCCAGCACCTTGTCGGTATCGGCATCAACCACCAATTTCATCAGGGTTTTCTCCTGGCAATCCGTCAGGGTCAACTTCATTGGCCGGAAACGGCTTTCGAAGATCTGCACCTTATGGCCGTTCTTTTTCGCCTCTTCTTCCGTCAAGCCGACAGTGCCGATATTCGGCAAGCTGAATACCGCCGTCGGGATCATTGCGTAATCCACCGGGCGATATTGCTCAGGCTTGAAGAGGCGACGCGCCACAGCCATGCCTTCGGCCAGCGCCACCGGCGTCAACTGCACGCGACCGATCACATCACCGATAGCCAGAATTGATGCTTCGGTGGTTTCGTACAGGTCATTGACCTGAACAAAGCCGCGCTCATCCAACGTGACGCCTGTGTTTTCCAGCCCCAGGTTATCCAGCATCGGACGCCGGCCCGTGGCGTAGAAGACGCAATCGGTTTCCAGTACACGACCATCCTTCAGCGTGGCCTTAAGGCTACCGTCGGCTTGTTTTTCAATGCGTTCGATATCGGCATTGAATTGCAGGTCCAGGCCACGCTTGGTCAGCTCTTCCTGCAGGTGCTTGCGCACCGCACCATCAAAACCACGCAGGAACAGATCGCCGCGATACAGCAGCGACGTCTTAGCACCCAACCCATGGAAAATACCCGCGAACTCAACGGCGATATAACCACCACCCACGACCAGCACGCGCTTGGGCAGCTCTTTAAGGAAGAACGCCTCGTTGGAGCCGATGGCGTGCTCACGCCCTGGAATATCCGGAATCTGCGGCCAGCCGCCAGTTGCGATCAGGATGTGTTTGGCGGTGAAACGCTCGCCATTGATCTCCACTTGATGCGGATCAACCAAGCGCGCATGCCCTTCATGCAGGGTCACGCCACTATTGACCAGCAAGTTGCGGTAGATGCCATTGAGGCGGTTGATCTCGCGATCCTTGTTGGCGATCAGCGTCGCCCAATCAAAATTCGCCTCCCCAAGGGACCAGCCAAAGCCACTGGCCTGCTCGAAGTCTTCGGCAAAATGCGCGCCGTACACCAACAGCTTCTTAGGTACGCAGCCCACGTTAACGCAGGTGCCGCCCAAATAGCGGCTTTCCGCCACGGCTACCTTGGCGCCAAAGCCCGCAGCAAAGCGCGCCGCACGAACACCGCCGGAACCGGCGCCAATTACATACAGATCAAAATCGTAGGCCATTTCACTCTCCTCGGCAGGACATCAGCATACCGACTTACATGGGGCTGAAAAACGAAAAAGCCACCCGAAGGTGGCTTTTTAGCAGCAGGCAAGCGTGAATCAGTAAGCCTTGCCAGTCTTGTAGAAGTGCTCGTAGCAGAAGTTGGTTGCTTCGATGTAGCCTTCGGCGCCACCGCAGTCAAAACGACGACCCTTGAACTTGTACGCGATCACGCAACCGTCTTTGGCCTGCTTCAACAGGGCGTCGGTGATTTGGATCTCACCACCCTTGCCTGGCTCGGTTTCTTCGATCAGCTTGAAGATGTCCGGAGTCAGGATGTAACGACCGATGATCGCCAGATTCGACGGTGCATCTTCAGGCGCCGGCTTCTCAACCATGTCGCGTACGCGGATCAGGCCATCACCAATGTCGTCACCGGCGATCACGCCGTACTTGTTGGTCTCTTGAGGATCAACTTCTTGAACCGCAACGATGGTGCAACGGTATTTCTGGTACAGCTTGACCATTTGGGTCAGTACGCCGTCGCCTTCCAGGTTCACACACAGGTCGTCCGCGAGCACCACGGCGAACGGTTCGTCACCGATCAGCGGGCGACCGGTCAGGATGGCGTGGCCAAGGCCTTTCATCTGGGTCTGACGGGTGTAGGAGAACGAGCACTCGTCCAGCAGCTTGCGGATACCGACCAGGTATTTTTCCTTGTCGGTGCCCTTGATTTGGTTTTCCAGCTCGTAGCTGATGTCGAAGTGGTCTTCCAGGGCGCGTTTACCACGACCGGTAACGATGGAGATTTCGTTCAGACCGGCATCCAATGCCTCTTCGACGCCGTACTGAATCAGTGGCTTGTTTACCACCGGCAGCATCTCTTTAGGCATGGCCTTGGTCGCTGGCAAGAAGCGAGTGCCGTAACCGGCTGCTGGGAACAAGCATTTCTTGATCATATAAGTCCTTACAAAGGGCTGTGCGTACGGAATTCGGCGCAGTCTAATCACGCCGCAGTCACCTTACAATGGGTCCTGCTGGCGTTGCGATGTCAACATAGAGAAAAAATGTCGGCGTAAGTTCCACTTATCTTACGAAGAACGTTTGGACCGCCACGGCAAAAAATGCCCCCGCGCCCCTGTTTAAAAGAGCGTAAACCCTTTTAGCACGCTTTCAAGGCCGGAACACTGCCTTGGAATAACTTGCGCGGCTGCTCGGCATTTGGCGCTATCATGATGACCTTGAACCAGACCACGAGATTGTTAATAGATGTCAGAACCCAAAGGCGTGAACGGCTACCTGATCACCAAGCGAGCAGACGGCTGGCACCTGATCAACTTCCACGGCGACAGCGTCGCGGGCGTTTTCGAGACCGAGAGCATGGCGATTGCCGTAGCCGAAGTGTTTGTGGATGAAGCGGGCCACGCGTCGAGCAAACGACCGAAGACCAAGTAAGCCTACAGGCCTACGCAAAAAGCCCCCGATTCAAGGGGCTTTTTTTGTGTTTATCTGTACCTAGATGGCAGTTCGCTATAATCTGCCGAAAACGCCCCACGACAGTGTCAGCGCCCTTCCCACACCCTCGACGACGAACACTCATGAACAAACTTCTGGCACTGACTGCGGTACTGGCGCTTGCCGGCTGCACCACCACTTCCGATGTCTACCTAAAAAACGGCGAGCAAGGCCTGACCATCGACTGCTCCGGCGAAGCCAACTCTTGGGCCAGCTGCTACGAAAAAGCCGACGCCTCCTGCGCAGGCACCGGCTATCGCATCGTCGGCACAGAGGGCACGCCATCCTTGAAGGAAAGCGACAAGACCTTGGGCCAGGACGTCGGCAATTTTAAAAACCGCAGTGTGGTGGTGGTCTGCAAGTAACTGCAGGCTACAAGTGGATCTCGGCAAACTTGATGCCCAGCTCCCTTAGGATCTCGGTCAGCTCATCAAGGCTGGCAAAGGATTCGACCTCATCCTGATCATCGACCAGGAAATAACTGCGCCCCCCGCTTTTCTTGAAGAACACGATCCACTCGCCAAGGTCGGCAGGATTCTGGATGACATGGGTCGCCGAGATTTGCCCCTCGGCCTGCCGGGCTTGGACGTGTTCACGCTTCATATCTGATTTTTCCACAACGGCATCAGCCAGAAATGCATTCTTCCCCGGCCTTCTTTACGTCGCCCGGGCGGATCGGCACGTTGGACATGCTCTCGTACAGCTTGATGCTGCTACCACTGGAACGCTCGTCAATTTCGAAAATAGCCGAAGGATCGGCCGAGAACTTCTGTGGAACGATCACCTGCACGCCACCGTCCTTATGCGGCTCGATCTGGGGCGGCCGGCGGGTAGTAGATAGTTTCCGAACCACACACGCGGCGTATTCCTGAGGTTTCTTCCCCGAAATGACCGCCAGCGTCGGTGGGGTCTGCTTGATATCTGCAACCGAAGCACACCCACCTATCGCCAAGGCCAGAACCAACACACTCCACTTCATACAAAATCTCCACTTAAAGACCCTACGACAGCCGGGATGGTAATTTTCTCCCGCCCACGTAGGATTTATCCCTGATTACTCGGTAAATAACTGTTTTAAATTGTCGACGACGTTGAAGACAGGCCGATAATAAACGCGCTGGGGCTGATAAACTCCATCTTAACCTACGTATCGTTCTGATTTTTCAGAAAAAGCCCTTCTGGAGACACCCTCATGAAATTCATTCACCAGCGCGAGCACCTCAATGAGGGAGATATCGTCGTCATCGAATGCTCGCAGACTTGCAATATCCGCCTGATGAGCGATGCGAATTTTCGCAGCTTTAAAAATGGCGGCCGTCACACTTACCACGGCGGCGCGTTCGACAAGTTTCCCGCCAAGATCACTGCTCCCAGCACCGGATTTTGGAACATTACCCTGGATGTAGTGACCCGCCGCGCCATCAGCGTTACGCGCAAACCCGCGCTGTCCCACAAGATTCGCATTGTACGTCGCACCAGCACCAAGCTGAGCTGATTCGAACACGCCACAGGAAATCACCGTGACCACCACCAAATACGTAATCAAGTACAAACTCAACGGCGAGCGCCGCTTTGAGTTCGCCCAACTGACGACCAACAGCGTGGAAGAGGCCTTGCAGGCTTTGGCGAAAATCCATGATGCCAGTGATGTGATCACCGACATCAATGTGAGCAAGGCGCTGTAAGAACATGCCCGGCCCCACAGCCGACCTTTTCGCCGATGACGCCTTGCAACAACCCGCGGGGCGCGAGCAAATTGGTGAACAGTCCTACGTATTTCGGGGCTTCGCCCTGCCGTGGATTGAGCGGCTTCTGCCCGAGTTGCGGCGCGTGCTGGCCCAATCCCCGTTTCGGCAAATGGTCACCCCTGGTGGTTTCACCATGTCCGCGGCGCTGAGTAGTTGCGGCGCCCTGGGTTGGACCACCGACACCAGCGGTTACCGCTACAGCCCGCTGGACCCGCGCAGTCAACAACCGTGGCCGGCACTGCCCGATGTTTTGCGACAACTTGCCGTCCTGGCGGCGGCAGACGCGGGGTTTATCGACTTCGCGCCCGACGCTTGCCTGATCAACCGCTACGTACCAGGCGCCAAAATGTCGCTGCATCAAGACAAGAATGAACGTCAGTACAGCGCGCCCGTGGTGTCGGTTTCGCTGGGGTTACCGGCGATTTTCCTTTTTGGTGGACACCAGCGCAGTGACAAAACCCAAAAGGTCTCGCTGTTCCATGGCGACGTGGTTGTCTGGGGCGGCGTTGATCGCCTGCGTTTTCATGGTGTGATGCCGATCAAGGAAGGCGTGCACCCGATCATGGGCCCGCAACGCATCAACCTGACTTTTCGCACCGCTGGCTAATTTGAGCGCAAGCTTCGGAGTGCCTGACCGGCGCGGCACGGCTAATCTGGCCGGGATCCGTCAAGAGTGCCGAACATGACTACCGAACAAGATCCGCGCTGGGCGGCGATACTCGCCCGTGATTCCAAGGCCGACACACTGTTCGTCTACGGTGTGAAAACCACCGGCGTGTATTGCCGCCCCAGCAGCGTCTCGCGCTTGCCGCGCCCGGAAAATATCGAATTCTTCGACACACCCGCGCAGGCCGAAGCAGCCGGTTATCGTCCCAGCAAACGCGCCGCCGGTGATCAGACTCAACGGGCCGCGCAAGCCGCACAACGGGTGGCCGACGCCTGCCGCCATATCGAGCAGGCAGAAATCCCACCCAACCTCAACACCCTCGCCACCCTCGCCGGGCTGAGCCCTTTCCATTTCCATCGGATCTTCAAAGCCGTCACCGGCTTGACGCCGAAGGGCTACGCCAGCGCACATCGCTCACAAAAAGTGCGCAATGGACTCAAGGCAAAACAGACGGTGACCGATGCCTTGTACGACGCTGGCTTCAACTCTAATAGCCGCTTTTATGAATCAGCCGACCAGTTGCTGGGGATGAAACCCAGTGACTACAAGGCCGGCGGCACCAACAGTGCAATCCTGTTTGCTGTCGGAGAATGTTCACTGGGTTCGATTCTGGTGGCCCAGAGCAGCCGCGGGGTGTGCGCGATCCTGCTGGGGGATGAGCCGGACCAACTGGTGCGTGACCTGCAAGACCAGTTTCCCAACGCTGACCTGGTGGGAGCCGACCACAACTTCGAACAGCTGATCGCACACGTCGTAGGTTTCATCGAGGCACCCGCCCTCGGGCTGGATTTGCCGTTGGACCTGCGCGGCACCGCATTCCAGCAACGGGTCTGGCAGGCGTTGCGCGATATACCGGTAGGCGACACCGCGAGCTATGGGCAAATTGCCGAGCGCATTGGCGCGCCCAAGTCGTTCCGGGCTGTAGCCCAGGCCTGCGGCGCTAACCGTTTGGCGGTCGCGATTCCGTGTCACCGCGTGGTACGCAGCAATGGTGATCTGTCCGGCTATCGCTGGGGCGTTGAGCGCAAGCAGCAATTGCTCGACCGTGAACGCGACCACTAAACCCGCACGAAAACGCAACGTCGTCCAGTGAATAAAACGGACTGGCCGCACGGCGGATGCCCTGCTAAAACAGCGAAAAGTCCGACGATCGCTGGAGACGCACCCCATGAGCAACTGGCCAGACACGCGCATTCTCGACCTATTGAGCATCGACCTGCCCATCATTCAGGCGCCCATGGCCGGTGCCACTACCGCTGCAATGGTCATTGCGGCCTGCCAAGCCGGTGCACTCGGCTCAATGCCTGCGGCGACACTGAGTATCGAGCAATTGCGCGAGGCGCTGATCACTATTCGCCACGCCAGCGCCCGCCCTATCAACGTCAACTTCTTCTGCCACCAGCCGCCCGAAGCAGATGAAGCGCGGGATCGCCGCTGGAAGGCGTTGCTGGAGCCTTACTACCGTGAATTGGGCGCTGACTTTGAGGCGCCTACCCCTGTCAGTGACCGCGCCCCGTTCAACGACACTGCCTGCCGGGTAGTGGAAGAATTCCGACCCGAAGTCGTCAGTTTCCACTTCGGCCTGCCGGAAACATCCTTGTTGGACCGGGTAAAAGCCACCGGCGCCCGGGTGTTGTCGTCGGCCACCACCGTGGAAGAGGCCGTTTGGCTTGAACAGCACGGTTGCGACGCAATTATCGCCATGGGCAGTGAGGCCGGCGGGCATAGAGGATTATTCCTCAGTGATGACCTCAACACGCAGATAGGTCTGTTCGCCCTCTTACCCCAGATCGTCGACGCCGTGAAGGTGCCAGTGATTGCCGCCGGTGGTGTTGGCGATGCACGGGGTATTGTCGCGGCGTTTGCCTTGGGGGCGAGCGCGGTACAAATCGGCACCGCGTATTTATTCACGCCTGAAGCGACGGTCAGCGCGTCCCATCACCGCGCACTGCGTCACGCACAGGCCAGCGAAACTGCGCTGACCAACCTGTTCACCGGCCGTCCGGCGCGAGGCATCGTCAACCGGGTGATGCGTGAACTGGGTGCAATCAACCCGGCAGCACCCGCGTTTCCGCGTGCTGGCGGCGCTTTGATGCCCCTCAAGGCCAAGGATGAAGCGGGTTTCAGCAACCTGTGGTCAGGCCAGGCACTGCGCCTTGGCAAAGACATGACGACCTACGACCTGACCCGCGAACTGGCCGAACAAACGCTGGCCAAACTTAAATAGCCCAGAAATAGGTGGCAACTTTGCGCTGTACCGGCGATGGCTAACCGCTATATATTCCAATACATAGCGGTTAGCCCTTCTCCCTAGAACAAGCCGCACATCCCAAGGAGCTGCTTCATGATGATTCACGCCTCACGCCTTGCCTTGCTGGTCGCTGCATTCTCTTTCGGCTCCGCCCACGCTGATGAGGTGCAAGTGGCCGTCGCCGCCAACTTCACCGCGCCGATCCAGGCTATTGCCGCCGACTTCGAAAAAGACACCGGCCACAAGCTGGTTGCTGCCTACGGCGCGACCGGGCAGTTCTACACCCAGATCAAGAACGGTGCCCCGTTTGAAGTGTTCCTCAGCGCCGACGACACCACCCCGCAAAAACTCGAAAGCGAAGGCGACACGGTCAAAGGCACGCGCTTCACCTACGCCGTGGGCACCCTCGCGCTGTGGTCGGCCAAAGACGGCTATGTGGACGCCAAGGGTGAAGTCCTGAAGAAAAACGACTTCAAGCACCTGTCCATCGCCAACCCAAAAGCCGCACCTTACGGCCTGGCCGCGACCCAAGTACTGGCGAAAGAAGGCCTGACCGAGAAGGTCAAGGACAAGCTCGTCGAAGGCCAGAACATCACCCAGGCCTTCCAGTTCGTGTCCACCGGCAACGCAGAGCTGGGTTTTGTCGCCTTGTCGCAGATCTATAAAGACGGCAAAGTCACCAGCGGTTCGGCGTGGATTGTCCCCGCAGCCATGCACGACCCGATCAAACAAGACGCGGTGATCCTCAACAAAGGCAAAGACAGCGCCGCTGCCAAAGCGCTGGTCGAGTACCTCAAAGGGCCGAAAGCCGCTGCCGTCATTAAGTCCTACGGTTACGAGCTGGCCAAATAAATGCCCCTATCGAGTGCCGATTTTTCCGCTATCTGGTTGACCATCAAACTGGCGTCACTGACCACCGTGATCCTGCTGGTCATCGGCACTCCAATTGCCCTGTGGCTGTCGCGCACCCGCTCCTGGTGGCGCGGTCCCATCGGCGCGATAGTGGCCCTGCCGCTGGTGTTGCCACCCACGGTAATCGGCTTTTACCTGCTGCTGACCATGGGCCCCCATGGCTACTTCGGCCAGTTCACCCAATGGCTCGGCCTGGGCACCCTCACCTTCAGTTTCGCCGGGCTCGTCATTGGTTCGGTGATCTATTCCATGCCGTTCGTGGTGCAGCCTTTGCAAAACGCCTTCTCCGCCATCGGCACTCGCCCATTGGAAGTGGCCGCGACCTTGCGCGCCAATCCATGGGATACATTCTTTACGGTCATCCTGCCCCTGGCGCGCCCGGGGTTTATCACTGCCTCGATCCTCGGATTTGCCCACACTGTCGGGGAGTTTGGCGTGGTGCTGATGATCGGCGGCAATATCCCGGACAAGACCCGCGTGGTCTCGGTGCAGATCTACGACCATGTTGAAGCCATGGAATACGCCCAGGCCCATTGGTTGGCCGGCGCCATGGTGGTGTTCGCGTTCCTCGTGTTGCTGGCGCTCTACTCCAGCCGTAAAACCAAGATGGGCTGGAGCTGATGTCGATGATTGATGTACGCCTGCAACTCAACTATTCCGGCTTTGCCCTGGAGGTGGACCTCCATCTTCCAGGGCGTGGTGTCACCGCGCTGTACGGGCATTCAGGCTCCGGCAAGACCACCTGCCTGCGCTGCATCGCCGGGCTGGAGCGCGCCGCCGACGGTTTTATCCAGGTGAACGATGACGTCTGGCAAGACAGCCGCAGCGGGTTGTTCGTGCCGCCCCATAAACGCGCGCTGGGTTATGTGTTTCAGGAGGCCAGCCTGTTCCCGCACTTGTCGGTGCGGGCCAATCTGGAGTTTGGTCTCAAACGCATTCCCCGCCAGCAGCGCCGGGTGGACATGGCCCAGGCCACGGAGCTGTTGGGGATCGGTCACCTACTTGAGCGAAACCCCCAGCACTTGTCCGGCGGTGAACGCCAGCGCATCGGCATCGCCCGCGCCTTGCTCACCAGCCCGAAACTGCTGTTGATGGATGAACCGTTGGCCGCCCTCGACAGCCAGCGAAAAAATGAAATCCTGCCGTACCTGGAACGCCTGCACGACGAACTGGACATCCCGGTGCTGTACGTCAGCCATGCCCAGGATGAAGTCGCGCGCCTGGCGGACCACATCGTCCTGCTCAGTGACGGCAAGGCGTTGGCCAGCGGCCCGATCGGCGAAACCCTGGCGCGGCTCGACCTGCCGTTGGCGCGGGGCGACGATGCCGGCGTGGTGATCAACGGCACCGTCAGTGCCTATGACGCGGACTATCAGTTGCTGACGCTGCATCTGCCCGACAGCGCCCTGTCCATGCGCGTGGCCCATGCACCGCTGGCCGTGGGCAAAGCGCTGCGGGTCAAGGTGCAGGCGCGAGACGTCAGCCTCAGCCTGCAAGGATCGGAACCGAGCAGCATCCTCAACCGCTTGCCGGTAACGGTCATCCAGGAAATACCCGCAGACAACAGCGCCCACGTGCTTGTACGCCTGGAAGCCGAGGGCACGCCCCTGCTGGCGCGCATCACCCGCTTCTCCCGCGACCAGTTGCACTTGCATCCGGGCCAGACGCTGTGGGCACAAATCAAGGCAGTCGCGGTACTGGCGTAACCATTTGGCACGACCGCAAAACGCTGTGGTCAATCAGACATACCGGCCTGATTTGTTGCCAAGGAACCCGCTATGCCTGACTCCGCGATCCCCGCCGACCTGCCCCGCGACCTGCATTACGTTGACGACACCCAGCCCGGCATTCGCCGCAAACATGTGCGCGGCAAGTTCCAGTATTTCAATGCCAAGGCTGAGCGCATCACAGACAAGGACGAAATCAAACGTCTGAACGCCCTCGCCGTCCCGCCCGCCTACACCGACGTGTGGATCTGCGCCGACCCGCGCGGCCATCTGCAAGCCACCGGACGCGACGCCCGTGGACGCAAGCAATACCGCTACCACCCACGCTGGCGCGAAGTGCGCGACACCGACAAATACTCACGCCTGCAAGCGTTCGGTAGCGCACTGCCCAAGCTGCGCAAGCAGCTGGAAGCGCAACTGGCCGAACCCGGTTTCATCCGAGAAAAAGTGCTGGCCACGGTGGTGATGCTGCTGGACGCCACCTTGATTCGAGTCGGCAATACCCAGTACGCACGCGACAACAAATCCTACGGTTTGACCACGCTGCGTAACCGCCATGTGGACGTCAAGGGCAGCGAGATTCAGTTCCAGTTTCGCGGCAAAAGCGGCGTGGAGCATCAGGTCAGCGTCAAGGATCGACGCTTGGCGAACGTGGTCAAGCGCTGCATGGAATTGCCTGGGCAGGATCTGTTTCAGTATCTGGACGAAGACGGCGAGCGGCGCACCGTCAGTTCCCATGATGTAAATGCGTACCTGCACAGCCTCACCGGCGCCGACTTCACCGCCAAGGACTATCGCACCTGGGCCGGCACCGCCATGGCGCTCGCCGTGTTGCGTGAGTTGGAGTGGCAGCCGGAATCCGACGCCAAACGGCATGTGGTGGCCATGGTCAAGGACGTGGCCCGGCAGTTGGGGAATACACCGGCAGTGTGCCGCAAGTGCTATATCCATCCGGCAGTGCTGGAGCATTTCAGCCTGGGCGAACTGCACACCTTACCCAAGCCTCGGGTGCGCAAAGGGCTTAAGGCTGAGGAAGTCGCACTGGCCATGTTCCTTGAACAGCTCGCCAAGGCGAGTTAGGCTCTTCCTCCTTTCTGCCCTATGGGATGACCGCCGACGTGAACCACTAAGCCTTCCAGAATGTACCTGCAACGAGCCGCCTGGCGTGCTTGTTGGCCTGTTCGACATTGCTTTGGAGGTGCTGATGACTCACGTCAACCGGCTGCCCGCGTTGGTTTCCCTGCAACACCTGTCTTTCCAATTCGCCAACGGCGAAACCCTGCTGGAAGACCTCACGCTGTCCATCGACCTTACGCCCACCGGGATTGTGGGGCGCAATGGCCGGGGCAAAAGTGTTCTCGCCAAGCTGATCGCCGGGTTGCTTTCACCCTCCTCCGGCGCGCTGGATCGCCCGCCAAACGTGGCATATGTGCCACAGGCGGTTGTCGTCGAACCGGGGGATACCGTCGCCCAACTCACGGGAATCGCAGACGCCTTGGCGGCGTTGGAGCGCATGGCCCAAGGCACCGCCAGCGTGGAAGATCTGGCATTGATCAATGAACGCTGGGACCTCGCCGACCGCTTACGCAGCGCTTTGGATACAGCGGGGTTGTCACAGCTGAGTGCCAGCACGCCTGCCGAGCAACTCAGCGGTGGCCAACTGGCGCGGGTTGTGGTGATCGGTGCGCTGTTGTCTGCGCCGCAGTTGCTGGTGCTTGATGAGCCCACCAACCACCTCGACAGCGCAGGCCGCTCGTGGCTGCTGCGGGTCCTGGCTGATTGGCATGGCGGCCTGGTGGTGGTCAGCCATGATCGGCAGTTGCTCAATAGCCTGGGGCGCATCATCGAGCTGTCGCCCCTCGGCGTGCGGGTGTATGGCGGTAATTACGATGCCTATCGCGTGCAACGAGACAACCAGCAGCAGGCCGCTGTCGCCGCATTGGAGCACGCACGCCTGGAGCGCAGCCGCGAACGCAAGCGCCTGCAAAAGGACCACGACAGCCTGCAACGCAACGCAGCCCACTCCCGCAGGCAGGCGCAAGTCGCCAACATTGACCGATTCACCAAGGCACGCTGGAAAGGCGCGGCCACACAAATCGTCAGCACCGTACGCAGCACCCATCGGCACCGCAAAGAATATCTGGACAGCCAGGTGCGCCAGGCTTACGAGCGGGTACAGGATGAGTCGACAACGTTGCTCGCATTACCGGCGTCGACGGTGCCCAGCGGGCGCACAGTCGCGACCTTAATCGATGCCCAACTGCCGTGGCTGCCCGCGAGGTGCGTCAACATGCACCTCACAGGCCCGGTACGTGTCGCGGTGCAGGGGCCGAACGGTTGCGGCAAGTCCACGCTGCTCAAGCTGTTGGCTGGCCAATGGCAAGCGGTCACGGGGCAATGCAGCGTGCACGTGCCCAGTGCCTACATTGATCAGCATCTCACCCTGCTGGACAACCAGCGCTCGATCATCGAACAGCTCAACCTGCTCGGTACGCCACTGACCGAAGCCGAGTTGCGTGCGCGCCTGGCCTTGCTGCAACTGGACGCCCTGCGCGTGACACAACCCGCGGTGCAACTCAGCGGCGGCGAACGTTTGAAAGCCGCCATGGCGATTGCCCTGTGGCGCCACGTGCCCGCGCAACTGTTGCTGCTCGACGAGCCTACCAATCACTTGGACCTGGAATCGGTGAGGGCTTTTGAGCAGGCGCTGCAAGGGTTTAGCGGAGCGATGGTGGTGGTGTCTCATGATGAGGCGTTTGTGCAGGCGATCGGGCCGACGCACCGCTTGAACTGGACGCAGGAGGGCTGGCGCCTGGAAGCTGTCTGAGGTCATTGCATGCGTGGTCAAAGCGCCCTACCGTAGTGGCCGGATAATCTCACCGTGGAGCCCGGTCCTATGCTGCCTTCGTCCCGAAAGCCTTACGTCAATGCTGCACTTGCCCATCGACAGCGTTGGCGCGGCCGGGTCGGCATGATGCTGGTGGCCAGTCTTTCGGTGCTGGCGGGCATGACCGACGCCATCGGTTTTATGGCCAGCGGCGACTTCGTTTCGTTCATGAGCGGCAACACCACGCGCCTTGCGGTGGCAATCAGTGCCGGGGACTTGGGGCTGACGGCGCGATTGTTATTGCTGGTCGCCACCTTCGTGGTCGGCAACGCATTGGGCGTAGTAGTGAGTCGTTTTGGCAAGCGGCATGCACTACCTTTGCTGTTGTGTATTGCTGCGTTGTTGTGCGCAGGCGCGCTGTGGCCGTCAGACGATACCTTGCCCGCGTTGCTGGCAGCGATCATTGCAATGGGCATGCTTAATGCGGCCGTCGAAGAGGTCAACGGTTTGCCCGTAGGCCTTACCTACGTCACGGGTGCGTTGTCTCGTTTTGGCCGTGGCCTGGGGCGTTGGATGCTGGGCGAGCGTCGCAACGGTTGGCGGGTGCAGTTGATCCCGTGGGGCGGCATGTTTGTGGGGGCCGTGATCGGCGCGTTGCTGGAGCAGCAGATGGGCCTGAAGGCGTTGCTGGTCAGCGCTGTGTTGGCTGGGGTGTTGGGGGTGGTGTCACTGAAGATCCCTCGTCGCTGGCACTTGGGTTTCATGCCGCGATAAGGGGAAAAGATGCTCGCCCGACAATTTGGCCTCGACGTCCTTGTACTGGTAAAGAGCCATCAAGCCGGGCGAGCAGTGAGAATGATAAGCGAATGTCCGGCGGCTGTCCCGCCGGGCGTTTCCTAAACAGACTAAGGCAAGGGACTACAGACAAGTCGCCAGCGCGGCCAAACGACGCTTGGCGGGCATCTCATCCTCGGCGGCGTAGTATTTGACGGACGATCCGGCACCCGCACTTTGCACGTCGACGAAGTAATCGCCACCGGTGGTGTAGACGGTGAAACCACCCGCCCCGTTCGGCTCTTTGAAGCCGCCGGCATCGACGCCAAACACGCTTTCATCCTGCCAGCCAAACTGGATGCACTCGGCAACCACCAGGGTGGCCTTGTCCGATGCCAGAGTCTTGTAGGGGGCTCCCGAACGGGCTTCGTTCATCTTCGAACCTGCGCAGCCGGTCAGTGCCGCCAATACCAATGCGCCCATTACCACCTTGTACATGCCATCGCCTCCATGAAAAAAACGCGACTGTAGCATTGCCGCGCAGCTGACTGACGCCTGGATGAACTTTGTTTCACTGTGACGCAGGAGCGCGCCACCTATAGTGGCCTGGCTCATTTTTAGAAGTCTCCCTTCTGCCCGCCCTCCCGCGGGCTTTTTTTTGCCTGCGCGTCAGAGCCACCAGCGGAACAGATAGAACAACGCCATGCTCAGCAGCACTGTAAGCAGCACATTGCGCGTCCAGAACATCAACGCGACCGCACTGATACCCGCCAGCAAATAGGGATTGGCCGGACTCAGGTTGAGCTGATGGTCAGCAAGAAAAATAATCGGCCCGCAAATCGCTGTCAGCATCCCCGGCACGGCAAACCCGAGAAACTCCCGAGCGCCACGGTTGAGGCGCACCGGCAGGCGCGGTTCGATAAACAGGTAGCGGTTGAGAAATACCACCAGGCCCATGGCCACAATCATCAGGTAAATCATCGCTGCCCTACTCCCAATCGCTTGCAGACAAACCCTGCACTCATGCCCAGCACGCCGGACACCACCACTGCTGACTCCCAGTGCAGGAAACTCAGCCACACCGAACACAGCAGCGACGCCGCCACGCAGACCACGGTCGGCACATCCCGCACAACGGGAGTGATCAGAGCGATAAACGTCGCGGCAATGGAAAATTCCAGGCCCAGTTGATCAAGACCGGGAATGCTTTTGCCCAACACGATGCCGGCCAGGGTGAACAGGTTCCAGGCGATATAAAACGTCAGGCCGACGCCCAAGGCATACCAGCGATTGAAGGTCTGGCGATCATAGTGGCTGACCAGGGCGAAGAACTCATCGGTCAGTAGAAACCCCAGGCTCATGCGCCAACGGCTATTAAGTGCCGACAACGTGGGGCGCATATGCATGCCGTACAGCAGATGCTGGGACGTCAGCAGCAAGGTGGTCAGCACGATGGAAATCAGGCTGGCGCCACTCTTGACCATCCCGATGGCAACCAGTTGCGCAGCACCGGCGAACACAATGGCGGAAAGGCCTTGGGCCTGCAGCGGGGTGAATTGCGCATCGATAGCCATGGAGCCGGCCAGCAGCCCCCAAGGGGCACACGCCAGGGACAAGGGAATAACGGCGATGGCGCCGCGAGCGAAGGCGTAATGAGGTAAGGCAGTAGGCATGGAGACGGCTCATCGACAGACAGTCGACAAGCATGCCAGCGTAATCAGGGAGTTGTCTTGAACGATCTTGCTCAAGCGAGCTTTACAGAGACCTGCTCCACCGAGTCGCGAGCTTCACGCAATTCGTAGGCGTCCTGGTTCAGACGATGAATCGTATTGAGCAAGCGTTGACGCAGCACTTCATCGCCGAGCTTTTCGACGGCGCGCATCAGGTCAAACGCCGCGGTTTCGTTATTTTCCGCGACGGAATCCAGGGTCTTGCGCAGGTTACGAGTGGCACGGGTCACGCGGGGTCTTCCTTCTTCAGCAATGGGCGGGCACTTTAGGACATTCGTGTTTCATTTTAATTTCAATCACTTGTGGTTGATTTGTCGGTGTTTGATCCACGTCAATTGAAACAAGGTTTGGCTGAAATATCGGGAAATACGTATATTCCCTAACCCCCTTCATACAACCCGCCATGGTTGCAGACCACAACGGGCCAGCACCTGCCGCTGAGCCACCGGAGCGTTAATTCATGCTTGTCGCCGTTGCTATTTTTATCGCCACCATCGTCCTGGTTATCTGGCAGCCCAAGGGGCTTGGCGTCGGCTGGAGCGCCACCTTGGGCGCGATCCTGGCCCTCGCCTGCGGCGCGGTCAGCCTTTCGGACATCCCCGTGGTATGGCACATCATCTGGAACGCCACCGGCACGTTTGTCGCGCTGATCATCATCAGCCTGCTGCTGGATGAAGCCGGTTTCTTCGCCTGGACCGCGCTGCATGTGGCGCGTTGGGGCCGTGGACGCGGCCGTCGCTTGTTTGCCTATATGGTGCTGCTCGGTGCGCTGGTGTCGGCGCTGTTCGCCAATGACGGCGCGGCACTGATCCTTACTCCGATTGTCATGTCGATGCTGCTGGCCCTGCGTTTCTCGCCGGCGGCGACCCTGGCGTTCGTCATGGGTGCAGGCTTTATCGCCGACACTGCAAGCCTGCCGCTCGTGGTATCGAACCTGGTGAACATCGTCTCGGCGGACTACTTCAAGATCGGCTTCAACGAATATGCGGCGGTGATGGTTCCGGTCAACTTTGTCAGCGTCGCGGCCACGCTGGCGGTGTTGCTGTGGTTCTTCCGCCGCGACATCCCGCAAACCTACGACCCCGCCGACCTAGCCGACCCCGCCAGTGCCGTCCACGACCGTTCCACCTTCCGCGCTGGCTGGTGGGTGTTGGGCATCCTGCTGATCGGCTGTTTCGCGCTCGAGCCACTGGGCATTCCCATCAGTGCGATTTCCGCCGTGTGTGCCGTGCTCTTACTGGTCATCGCCGCCAAGGGCCATAAGATCTCCACGCGCAAAGTGCTGAAGGAAGCGCCGTGGCAGATCGTGATCTTTTCCTTGGGCATGTACCTGGTGGTCTACGGCCTGCGTAATGCTGGCCTCACGGATTACCTCGCCACCTGGCTCGACACCTTCGCCGAGTACGGCGTGTGGGGCGCGGCCATGGGCACCGGTGTGCTGACGGCCTTGCTGTCGTCAGTCATGAACAACCTGCCCACAGTGCTGATCGGCGCGTTGTCCATTGAGCACAGCCATGCCGTGGCCGTGGTTAAGGATGCGATGATCTACGCCAACGTCATCGGCAGCGACCTGGGCCCGAAAATCACCCCCATCGGCAGCCTCGCCACTTTGCTGTGGTTGCATATCCTGGCGCGCAAAGGCATCACCATCACTTGGGGTTACTACTTCAAGGTCGGGATTGTGCTGACCTTGCCGGTGCTGCTGGTCACCCTCGCCGCCCTCGCCCTGCGTCTGAGTATCTGACGGAGAATGCCGATGAAAGCCCTGCAACACGCCTGGCTTGGCAACTACGAAGTCAGCAGCACGGTTTGCACCGGCCTGACGTTCGCTCGCCATAGTCACGACGAGTGTGTGATCGGCGTGAACCTGGTGGGCGAGGAGAACGTCTGGCTGGACCGCAGGGAATTCGACGCCGGGCCGGGCAGCATTACGCTGTACAACCCAGGGCAGATTCAAGGCGGCGGTGCGGCGGATGGCGCGCCTTGGCAGTTCGTCAGCCTCTACGTCACGGCGGATCAATTGGCCGCGGACTTGGGCTTGGCGCACCTGGAATTTGATCGCCCGTTATGTTTTCAACCGCTGCTCGCGCAACGCCTGGCGGCGGCGGTGAAAGGCGCATTGAGCGCCGACACCTTGGTTCGCGAGCTGAACGAAGACGCCTTGGTGTCGCTGCTGGGAGAGGTGGTCGCGATCAGCGGCGTGCGTCTGCCCAGCCCCCCTGCCACGGCTAACCCCATGGTCAGCCGCGCCCAGGAGTTGCTGGCGGCGCACCTGCATCAATCGCTGCCGTTGGACCACCTCGGCGATGAGTTGGGGCTGTCCAAGTTCCACCTGCTGCGCGCCTTTCAGAAAGCCACCGGGCTCAGTCCTCGACAGTGGGCCATGCAACTGCGCACCCGTCGCGCCAAGGGTTTGTTGCGCATGGGCGCGCCAGCCTCGGACGTCGCCCATGACCTTGGGTTTGCCGACCAGAGCCACCTCAATCGGCATTTTCGCGCGGCTTACGGCATGACCCCGGGTCGTTACCAGAACGTCGTAAAACGTTGAACTGCGCAATCTGGTTCAAGACACCCTCCAACCTGCGCCTCACACTGCCCCCATCAATTGAAGGAACGCGGGCATGTTGACAATCTTTTTCTACGCGCTGGTATTCGGTTTTGTGTTTTGCCTCTCCCCTGGCGCCGTGCTGGCGGAGACCTTACGGCGCGGCTTGCTCCATGGCTTTACTCCCGCGCTGATGGTGCAGATCGGCTCACTGGTCGGTGACGCCGTCTGGGCCGTGATCGGCCTGACCGGCATTGCCCTGCTGATCCAGCACGACGCCGTGCGTGTGCCGCTGACCATTGTCTGCGCGCTGTACCTGGCGTGGCTCGGCGTGCGTAGCCTGATCGACGCCTGGCAGTTGCCTGAAGCCGGCAGCGCACCGGCCAGCTCTGGGCAGAATGCTTTGGCGGTGGGCGCGGCGATCTCGTTGGCCAATCCGAAGAACATTGTTTACTGGGGGGCATTGGGCAGTGCCTTGTCTGGCATTGTCGGCGCCACGCCCAGCCACGGGCAAACCTTGATGTTTTTTGCAGGCTTCATGCTGGCATCGGTGTTGTCCTGCTTTCTGATCGCGGCGCTGGTTAACCTGTTACGCAAAAACGCTTCGCCCCTATGGCAACGCATCAGTTATGGCGCCTGCGGGCTGGTATTGATATATCTGGCGATTCTCGCCGCGCACGGTATATGAAGTTATATAGCCAACAACTTCCGACGCGTTCTGTCTGAATGAAGTCTGAACACTGGTCAGTTTAATTAATCATGCATTGACAATTTTTAACTGTCTGACTAGATTGCCCCTGCCCGCAACTGGGGCCTTTTTTAAACCTCACAAAAGAAGCCAATGGACACAGTACCTAGTCGCTGTCCGAGCACCGCATTTGCGGGCGTCGGGCGCCAAACCCAGAATATGACAGGACTCGTCTCCCCGGTCCGGTAAGCTGCGCTAGAGCTTGATGCTCCACCGTAACTGCCTCACCGGATGCCCGTCCGGTCCCGAGGTGTGTTATGACCTTCCAACTCCTTGTTTTACCCGATGTACGCACGCTGGCCGCAGCCCTGCGCGCCAAGCCAGGCCGAGCACCCGCAGGCTTTTGCCCTGCCCGCTCGACCTTTGTTGCACCCTCCCCTCAAGTGCATCCAGCCCGACCGCTGGCGCACTGGCGTATCTGCCCGCAAAGCGGCCAATTGATGCAGCACTGGGATCATGCCGACCCTCAAGACCCGCAGAGACCGAAGGTTTCCAGCCTGGCTCAAGCCGGCTTGATGCTCGGTCTGTATGTGAGCGCTCGCGCCGCCTGACCTGGCTGAAAACAGCAACTTTCTTATTAATTCCCTGGAGTTCTTTATGAACGCATCCAGTCGTAGCCCGCTGCACGTTAGTTAACTAACGCGCTGTTGGCGGGCCTTATAGAAGTTATGTGAACACTTTAATAAAACCGATCGCGAAGTCCGCGGCTCGGCATGCTTTTGCTCGCCTGTATTCAGGTAAGTACCGGGTATGTTTTGTCGAGAATTGGCGACAGGAGTACAAACAATGAGCGCCGTAAAAAACACGCCACTGAGCAAGAAAAAGAGCACCTGCGAAGGCACCAAACTGTCGATGCGTGCCGCCCGCGAAGCCCAAAACGGCCTGCAAGCCACCCTGGCCAACGTACGCGCCACCCAGGATGGCCTGACCGAATTGGACGCCTCTGCACGTCTGCAACGGGAAGGCGCTAACGAAGTCGCCCATGACAAGCCGCCGCACGCCCTCATCCAGTTCCTGCACGCACTGAACAACCCGTTCATCTACGTGCTGCTGACCCTGGGCGCCATCAGCTTCTTTACCGATTGCTGGCTGCCGATGCAGGAAGGCGAAGACGCTGACCCGACCAAAGTCATCATCATCATGACCATGGTCCTGCTCAGCAGCCTATTGCGCTTCTGGCAGGAGCACCGCTCGGCAAAATCCGCCGAGGCCTTGAAAGCCATGGTGCGCACCACCGCCACCGTGCTGCGCCGTGAGCAAGTGGGCAGCCAACCGACCCTGCGCGAAGTACCGATGCGCGACCTGGTGGCGGGCGATATCGTGCAACTGTCGGCCGGTGACATGATCCCCGCCGACATCCGCCTGATCGAATCCCGAGACCTGTTTATCAGCCAGGCCGTGCTCACCGGCGAAGCCTTGCCGGTGGAGAAGTACGACACCCTGGGCGACGTTACGCAAAAAACCGCCGGACCGGTGATCGCCGACCAAGGCAACCTGCTGGACCTGCCCAATATCTGCTTTATGGGCACCAATGTGGTCAGCGGACGGGCCACGGCCGTGGTGGTGGCCACCGGACCGCGCACCTACTTTGGCTCCCTGGCCAAGGCGATTGTCGGCTCGCGTGTGCAGACCGCGTTCGACCGTGGGGTCAACAGTGTCAGTTGGCTGCTCATCCGCTTCATGCTGGTGATGGTGCCCATCGTGTTCTTCCTCAACGGCTTCTCCAAGGGTGACTGGGGCGATGCCTTCCTGTTTGCGCTGGCGGTTGCCGTGGGCCTCACCCCTGAAATGCTGCCGATGATCGTCAGCGCCAACCTGGCCAAGGGCGCCACGGCCATGGCCAAGCGCAAAGTGGTGGTCAAGCGCCTCAACGCGATCCAGAACTTCGGCTCCATGGACGTGTTGTGCACCGACAAGACCGGCACCCTGACCCAGGACAGAATCATCCTCGAACATCACGTCAACGCCTTTGGCCAGCGCGATGATGCCGTGCTGTCCCTGGCCTGGCTCAACAGCTACCACCAGAGCGGCATAAAGAACCTGATGGACCAGGCGGTGGTGCAGTTTTCGCAACAGAACCCGACATTCCAAGTGCCGTTTGCCTACAGCAAGGTCGATGAGTTGCCCTTCGACTTTGTACGCCGCCGCCTGTCCATCGTGGTCAGGGACGCGGCCGACGACCATCTGCTGGTGTGCAAAGGCGCCGTGGAAGAGATGCTGGGTATTTCCACCCATGTAATGGACGCTGGCGCCGCGGTGCCGTTGGATGAGCGCCGTCGCGAGCAACTGCTGTCAATTGCCAACGATTACAACGAGGACGGCTTTCGCGTGCTGGTGGTGGCGACTCGCACGATCCCCAAGGCGTTGGCACGCCAGCAGTACACCACCGTCGATGAGCGCAACCTGGTGATCCACGGTTTTCTGACCTTCCTCGATCCACCGAAGGAAACCGCCAGCCCTGCGATTGCCGCACTGCAACAGATCGGCGTGGCGGTCAAAGTGCTGACCGGCGACAACGCGGTCGTCACCAGCAAGATCTGCCGTCAGGTCGGCCTTGAGCCCGGCCAACCGCTGCTGGGCGTTGAAATCGAATTGATGGACGACGTCACCCTGGCGCGCCGAGTGGAGGAACGCACGGTATTCGCCAAACTCACGCCGTTGCAGAAATCCCGTGTGCTCAAGGCCCTGCAAGCCAACGGCCATACGGTGGGCTTCCTCGGGGACGGCATCAACGATGCCCCGGCGCTGCGCGATGCCGACGTGGGCATCTCGGTGGACAGCGGCACCGACATCGCCAAGGAGTCGGCCGACATCATCCTGCTGGAAAAAAGCCTGATGGTGCTGGAGGAAGGCGTGCTCAAGGGCCGCGAAACCTTTGGCAATATCATGAAGTACCTGAACATGACCGCCAGCTCCAATTTCGGCAACGTGTTCTCAGTGCTGGTGGCCAGTGCGTTTATCCCGTTCATGCCGATGCTGGCGATCCACTTGCTGCTGCAAAACTTGATGTATGACATCTCCCAGCTGGCGTTGCCCTGGGACAAGATGGACAAGGAATACCTGGCCAAGCCACGCAAGTGGGACGCCAAAAACATCGGCCGTTTCATGCTGTGGATCGGGCCGACCTCGTCGATTTTCGACATCACTACCTTTGCGCTGATGTGGTACGTGTTTGCCGCCAACAGCGTCGAGATGCAGACGCTGTTCCAGTCCGGCTGGTTTATCGAAGGACTGCTGTCGCAAACCCTGGTGGTGCATATGCTGCGCACCCGCAAGATCCCCTTCTTCCAGAGCACGGCCGCTTGGCCGGTGCTGATGATGACCTGCTTGGTGATCGTACTGGGGATCTACGTGCCGTTCTCGCCCCTGGGCACCCTGGTGGGCTTGCAGCCACTGCCACTGGCGTACTTCCCATGGCTGGTGGGCACCTTGCTCAGCTACTGCTGCGTGGCCCAACTGATGAAAACGATCTACATCCGCCGCTTCAAGCAGTGGTACTGATCACCCCTGCCGTTTAAACGGTGGCGGTCGCTGGGCCGCCACCGTGTCTTACAAGGAATCGGACTATGCGCATCTTGATCTGTGCAGGTCGTCATTACGCCGACACCAAAAAGTCTCGCCAGGTGCTTGACGCCTACCATCGCCTGCGCCCGGTGCAGGTACTGATCCACGGCGGCAACCAGTTTCTCGGCAGCGACATCGAAGAATGGGCCCGTGAAATCGGTATCGACGTGGTGCGTTACCCACCCAATTGGCAACGCCACGGTAAGCAGGCAGAACGCCAACGCAACCACTTCATGCTGACCGACAGCCGCCCCGACGTGGTCATCGCCTTGCCGGGCGGTGATGACACATCGGAGCTGGTCTGCCAGGCCCGAGCCAGCGGCATTTCGGTGCTTACCGTAGAAAACTGAACCCAAGCGAGGTGCGTCATGCACAACCCACACACCCCAAAGCGCCCTGACGGGTTTGCCAAATACCGCGCGCGTCACCGCCGCGATGTTCGCCACAGCCTGCTGCTGTTGCCGCCGGCCAAACGCCGTGCGCTGCGGCGCAATCTGATCTTTATCGGCCTGGCCCTGAGCGTTGTTTTGCTTATCGCCGTCGTGTCGAAGGCCAATGCGGCAGGCGCTGCCTACCCTGGGCTTTTAAGCTGCTGCTCAAGTTGCAGCTGCATTTGAGGATCAATGCTCAGCGTAGCCGCCAGCTCATCCAGATAATTGCGCTCTGCGTCCTGCTGATCATCCACCAGCATCACACTGGCCAGGTACACCTCGGCCGCTATCGCCGGGTCATGTGCGAATTCGGCAAAATCCGCAGCATCCAAGGGCTTGGCGACTTCGGCGTCGAGCCACTGCTGCAGTTGCGGGTCGTCGGTGTGCTTGCCCAGTTCAGTGGAGATCATTTGCTGCTCTGCGTCATCGATCCGACCGTCGGCCTTCGCCGCGGCAATCAAGGCACGCAACACTGCATGGCTGTGGGCCTCGGCTTCAGGGCCACCCAGCTGGTCGACTGTCTGAAAGGACGACTGCGGTTTGGAGGCCTGCTGACTCTGCCATGCCTGATACGCCTTGAACGCCATCATCCCCAACGACGCCAACGCCGCGTAATTCATCCCGCCGGAGCGCCCCTGTGCAGAACGTGTCGCCGCACCGCCACCGAGCATGCCGCCGAGGCCGCCTAACAATCCACCCAGACCGCCACCGGCCGAGGCATTGCCGGTGCTGGTGCCCTTGAGCAAACCGCCGAGCAGCCCGCCCAGGCCGCCGCCCGCAGCGCCACCGCCGGACTGCCCGGCGCGCAGCAGTTGTTCGAGTAGGTCGCTTGTGTTCATGGTGTCACCCTTGCGCGCGTAGTATTGGCGTTCAACAACCATAGTCCGCCGCTGCCGAAACTCCATGACCGCCGAGCGGGCGCGTAATCAACCAGGGAAACCCCGTGAACCGAATCGAGCAGATTGCGCTGATGGCGACCTACAACCAGTGGATGAATCGCAAAGTCTATGACGCCGCCGCCAGGCTTTCGGATGCGCAATTACGCACGGACCGTCAGGCTTTTTTCGGCTCGATACTCGGCACACTCAACCACCTGGCGCAGGGAGACACGGTCTGGCTAAAACGCTTCGCCCAGCACCCGGCAGGCTTTACAGCGCTGGCCCCACTGGAAGCCATTGCCATGCCCGTCGACCTCAAGCATCTGGCCTTTGCCGACCTTAGCGCGCTGGCTGCCCGTCGTACCTGGCTGGACCAACTGATCATCGATTGGACCAATACCCTGCGCGAGCCTGATCTCGACCTGCGCTTGCATTACCACAACATGCGTGGCGCCGCCGCCGACAAGCCCTTTTCCAGCCTGCTATTGCACTTTTTCAATCATCAGACCCACCACCGGGGTCAGGCGACCACCTTGCTGACCCAGGCCGGAGTGGATGTCGGCGACACGGACCTGCTGGCACTGATCGACTGACGGCAGCGCGCTGCTGAGCAGGCTAGAGCCATAAACGAACGCCTAGGCAACTGTGAGGTCGTAATGACAGGTGCCGGGATCTTTCTGCGCCCGCCCTCTTCGCACACGTCGTGGGTTTACCGATGGGTGCACCCCATAAGAAGGAGACGCTTACATGGTCATTCACTTCAAGGTCGCCGGGCATCTGGCTTGCGGCCACCACGGTACCAACCTCCCCTCCAGCGCTGAGCTGAACCGGGTCAAGTGCCGTACCTGCCGCAACACTGAGGCCTACAAGGAAGCCCGCCGCACCCAGCGCAATGCCGCTCGGCGTGCTTCGCGCAAAGCCAAGTCCCCCACCGCCACTGACTGGCGCAGCGCCTGGACCCAACGTCTCACCGACCTGCCAGGGTTGCAGCGTTTGCCCAGAGGGTTCAGCGGCCAGCCTTTCGTTTAGGCCTGCACACGCAAGCCCCGGCTAAACCGGGGCTTGTTTGCGATCGCTCTGCCTTTCTGCTGAAGATTCATGACGCCCATATGTGATTCTTGTGTTCGGGTAGCAGAAACCTACTGGACTCTCTTTTAAAACCCCTGTAGCCCACTGATCTTTCGAGCTTTTTCATCTTGCTCGATGCCCAACAAAGGTGCGTTACGGCCTTGCGCATACGCGCCTTGATCTATATATTCCCAACCCTGCTACACCGCGCTACCGCCCGAATGGCGAAACTGGTAGACGCATGGGACTTAAAATCCCCCGCTCGTAAGGGCGTCCCGGTTCGATTCCGGGTTCGGGCACCATAGATATCAAGGGCTTGCATGATTAACGTCATGCAGGCCCTTATCTTTTTTGTTCCGCAATTTTTCAAGCTGTTCCGCAATTATCCAGTCTCCGGCGTCCTGCCGACCGAACACGATCCCCATCAAATACACGGTATTTTCCACAGCTGATCAAGCTTTGTGGTGTAGCTCTGGCTCATCATTTCCCGACGCATGCCCCAATCGGGGTTCGTAGGCACGCTGGCAGACCGTAGCGTTCCCCTTCCCCATCTGTCATTGATCTGGTCCAACACCGTCATGACCCTTGTAGACTCCGCCGGCTGCGATATTGCGAAAAGATCGTCGGTGTACTCGCCTGGCTGACACAGATTAAGCAGCATCACTTCGGCCTTACTGTAGTTGAAGCCTGGACGGTAGATATGGTCGAGCGCATCAACCGCCGCCTTGGTGAGTAATCTCACATCGTCGGTTGGATACGGCATGTCCACCACAACCCCGTTCGCGTACTTCGCCTCGTCCGGATTGAACATGCCGGTGCGGATGCAGACCCGGACTTTCTTGCAGAGCGAGTTCTGTGCCCGGAGCTTTTCCGAGGCTCGCATCATGTAGGTGGCCACCGCCTCCTTGATCGGCGCAAGCTCGGTAAGGCGCTTTCCAAACATGCGGCTGCAGCAGATTTCCTGCTTGGGTGGGTCGGGCTCATCCAATTCGAGGCAAGAGGTGCCTGCCAGTTCCCGCGCGGTCTTCTCGATCACCACGCTGAATTTCTTGCGGAGCGTCCAGGGGTCGGACCTGGCCAAGTCCATCGCGGACTTAATGCCTAGAGCGTCCAGATGGAGCTTCATTTTTCGGCCAACACCCCAGACCTCGGCCACATCGGTATTGCGCAGCACCCAGTCCCGCTTAATCGGATCGGTGATGTTCACCACCCCGCCTGTCTGCGCTTGCAGTCGCTTCGCGGTGTGGTTTGCAAGCTTGGCGAGCGTCTTCGTGTTCGCGATTCCCACGCCGACGGGGATACCGGTGCACCGCAGCACCTGGGCGCGGATCTGCCGGCCGAGAGCGTCGAGCCCGCCAATTCCGGTGAGGTCGGCGAATGCTTCGTCGATGCTGTAGATCTCGACAGCGGGCACCATCGATTCAATAAGCGTCATCACGCGCTCGCTCATGTCGCCGTAGAGCGCATAGTTCGAGGAAAACGGGATGATTCCGTGTTGCTTGAGCTTGTGTTTGATCTGGAAATACGGCTCGCCCATCTTGATAAAGGGCTTGGCGTCGTAGCTTCGAGCAATAACGCAGCCGTCGTTGTTGCTCAGCACGACAATCGGCGTTTTGGCGAGATCTGGACGGAACACACGCTCGCAACTGGCATAGAAACTGTTGCAGTCGATCAGGGCGAAGACTGGGGAGTTAGACATGACTGCGGACCGTGCTCGTGATCACACCCCAGATCGATAGCTCGTCGCCTTCCAGTACATAGCGCGCCGGGTACTTCGGGTTTTCAGACAGTAAGATCACTTCCTTTCCGCGCTTGCAGAGGCGCTTGCACATGGGGTCGTTGTTTAGGAGGGCCACTACTATGTGGCCGTGCGCAGGCTCAATTGAGCGATCTACCACCGCCAGATCACCCTCGAATATCCCAGCGCCCTGCATGCTCTCACCCGTGATCATCACCAGGTAAACATGGGCCGCCCTGATGTTAAGCACTTCATCCAGAGAAATATGCTGCTCAATGTGATCGGCCGCAGGCGATGGAAAACCAGCCGGTACATGAAACGAGCAAAGAGGCAGTTTTGCGCCTCCTTCAGCTATTGGACCCAGGATGTTGAAGCTCATGGCGGCGCCTTATGCAGATACTGTACGAATATACAGTTAACTTTGTAAGCGGCTTGCGGTCAATTTCTCTATAGGGGATTTCGACAGGCGGAGGCGTATCTATGTGCGGTCGATTCGTGCAGTACGAGGGAATGGCGATCTACATAGAGGAGTTGAGCCCTCAGATCGAATTGTTCAGTGGCTACGATGCACAGCCGATCAATCGGTTTAACGTGGCGCCCACGACGCGTGTGCAGTTGCTGCACAGCAAAGAGGATGGGTTGCACATTGACGCTGTGCAATGGGGGTGGGCGCCGTTCTGGGCGAAAGAAAAGCGCCCTGATCCGATAAATGCTCGGGTCGAAACCGTGACCACTGGCAAGTTCTTCAAACAGCTTTGGCCAACTGGCCGCGCGATTGTACCCAGCGAAGGCTGGTATGAATGGGTTAAAGACCCGGACGATCCGAAAAAGAAACAGCCCTACTTCATCCGACTGAAAAGCAGAAAGCCCATGTTCTTTGGAGCCTTGGCCCAAGTAAACCCAGGCCTTGAACCGCATGAGGGCGACGGCTTCGTCATCATCACTGCTGCCAGTGACCAAGGCATGGTGGACATACATGATCGTCGGCCACTGGTACTTGCCCCGAAACACGCCAATGAATGGCTTGATCCAGATCTTTCACCGGCACGCGCAGAGGAAATCGCGAAAGAGCTGTGTCAGCCGACCGAAGAGTTTGAGTGGTTTCCGGTTGGGAGGGCTGTTGGCAACGTCAGGAACCAGGGACCGGAGCTTATCGAGCCGTATCCATCAACTGAAAAACCACATGACGAACACGACGGCTGATACCCAGCCGAGGGTGAGCAGGAATGAAATGCCTGCAAGCCGCTTATCCATTGCCCTGTCCAAAACCCGATGATCGTAATACGAGCGTGCCAGAAGAGCGTAGTTCAGTAGGCTCACCGCGCAACCGCGCGAACGTACGCCTGACAAGCCCGCAACGCGATCAGTCCTTGGTCGCCGTCGTCGGTGATGCTGATAATTCTTTGAGCATGCGCTGGGTCAAGTTGGGCTCGACGGGTTGCATGAACCACGCTGACGGCGCCGGGGGCGGGAGGCACGTCGCAGCCACTGGCTGGATCCTCGATAAGGACTGACAGCCGGACATCAGCAGTGGCAAGGCGATCGCGCATGCGAGCCTGATCACGTTGGGCATCGGATAATTCCTTAATGTGTTTTTGGTCCTGCACCGCCAGTTGCCGCTCAGTGGCCAGGCGTTTGTCCTGCTGGGTTCTGGCCTGGGCGGCGGCGGCATTGCTGATCGCCGCCAGGTCATCCTTGTGCAAGCCGGCCTGCTCGGCGAGTTTATTGCCCATTCGCCAGTCCTGGACCTGCCAGGTGACGCCGGCGGCGCTGACCATTAGCATCAGAATCAGCAGCACCAGCCCGGCCAGCTTCTGCACGGGCGTCATCACGGTACATCCTTGAAGAAGACGTGGTGCCCGAGGCGCAGCGTCTGCTTGGCCTTCGCCGCCCAGGCCGGCGCCTTGGGCATCGTGGTTGCGTAGTAGTGCGTGGCACCGCCAGTTGGATCCGGTACCGAGCCAGACATAACTTGGTCAGCAGCGCGCTGGGCCTGGGCGAACTGCGCAGCCGGGATCGGTTTGGCGCCGCTGAGGTAGGCATAGTTCGGGTCGTTCTGGTTCCAGCAGCTGAACTGCCAAGGCTTCAGACATACGCCCGCGTAGCCCTCCCCCCACCAAGACTTGTCCTTGCCGTCGAACACGCGGTTGCGGATCGTCCAGGCAACGGCGATTTGCCCGTCGAAGCCTTCGCCGCGGGCCTCGCCCCATAGCGTGCGCGCCAGGATGTCCCGGTCTTTTTCGGAAGTGGTCATACTTTTCTCCAGGCAATAAAAAACCCGCTCATGGCGGGCGTGATGTTCAGGCAGGCCTTAGGTCTCAACTTCTTCCGCCGGGGCTTGCTCGACGATATCGGTAAAAGCCTGAATTGGTGGCGGTGGTGACGGCGCCGCATCTGGGACAAGGATGTGCAGGGTTATCATGTGTTTCAGATCGTAAGGGACGCCGTCCTTGGTCACTGTCACAGTTAGCAGCCCGTCGGCAAAATCGATTTCAACGTCTGCTCGTGAGTCGATCTGGTTGACCGTGTAGCCCCAGCCGTCGTCTACCGGCGGGAAGGGAACCATGCCGAGGCAGCCGACAATCTGATAAACGCCCTTCGACAATCGCGCCGATGTCACAGCTGTATCGCCCTGGGTCACGAAATCATAGGTCGCGCCCGTTGCGCCAAGTATGTTGATTGCTGCTCTTGCCATGGTCAGACCGCCTTCAGGGTGCCGTCAGCAGCACGGGTTGTGTTTGCTGTTGTGTAAATCTGGACATATGGCTGCCAAGTACTTGCACGCTTTCGTCGGATCCATGTGCGGTCAGAGTCGTGACTAATAAGAAGCATCGCCATGGTTGATGCTTCTGCGCCCATAAAAGCGATACCTTCGCCATAATCTGCGCCACTTGGGATGTTCGCTGTTTGCCCCGCCCCCCAAAAAAACATCCTCGTGGATGCAATCAGGTTCAAATCAGATTCATATCCATTTGAAGTAGCCCCGAGGCCGCTATACCCAACAGTCAGGACCCTTCCCGCCGTCGTATCGGTTCTGCCGGTAACGAGGTCTGCCGTCACTGCGTTGCCAAGTGAGCTTCGCCCCGTGCCCCCTTTGGCCACTGGCAAAACTACTGGAAGCGAACCACCTTCAGCGCCGAGGGATGCAAACAACTCCAGTGTCATTGCATTAATCTTCATGCTCGCAGTGCGAGGTGGATCACCACCAATGCCCTGTGGTGGAGTACCGAGAATAATTTCTTGCCTAGCCATAGAATACCTATTGAATAATTTTGGCGATCATCACAGTTATACCGGTAAAAACCGTATTACCAGCGTTCGCGACAAGCGCAATCTTTAAAAGTCTTGACGGGTAATCCCACATAGCTCCGATTTGCCTTGCCCCTGAACCAGAACTTCCGGCAACTGCGGCCATTATGAAATTATTTATTAGGAAATATTCATCCTCCTGCATATTAAATGGCGCACTAAAATATGTAACCGAAAGCCCCTGACCTGTCTGTCCAGCACCGGTATAAGTCCATGAGTTGCTGGACCGAACAAAAAGAGCAGCGGGAGATCCAGAGTCATATATCAACGCTTTCTCAGCATTCCAAATTCGACCGCCGTATATGGCCGTGGGCTGAGCGACAAAATTAGCAACAAACCATCTACCCGAAGGCTGTATGGTGTATCTGTCATAGCGCCTTACCCTGAACCCAGTCCAATTTCCTGGGCTTCCGTAAATCTCCAAGTTACTCATACCGATAACGCCATTGGCGCTATCTGGTCGAATAAAAACCAGCGGCTGCTCCTGGGTCGTTATTGGGGCAGGAAACATAGTAGAGGATGAATAACCGTCTGATTCATTTGGAACGTAGCGCCCCTTATAAACCGTAGACATTCGAAAAAACTCGGAGTCAATGACAACACGATTATCATCTCCTGCCGTGAATAGTAAACCGTAAGTTTCAGCCATCACTTAAACCTCACTACTACCAGTCTTTGCTGGACACCAGTTCTTGAGGAGTTACCGTAGGGGTCACCTCGGATAGTTTTCCAAACTCTTACTACGCCGTTTAGAACTTCGGGCTCGACCTGAGCTGAATTCGCAGCGTCGACAGGCCCGACAGGGGTCGGAAATGCTGCTGCGTTCTGAG
Source organism: Pseudomonas sivasensis (assembly GCF_052938085.1). NCBI lineage: Bacteria > Pseudomonadati > Pseudomonadota > Gammaproteobacteria > Pseudomonadales > Pseudomonadaceae > Pseudomonas > Pseudomonas sivasensis. The sequence continues at coordinate 2,977,469 of NZ_CP176442.1, read as the reverse complement.
GCGTGATCCCAGCAATGGCTATATCAATGAACTTAGCGGTACCCCAAGTTGAAGGCGAAATAACAGCGCTGTATACGACCCTCATTGTAAGTGAAGCTGCGTTCAACTCTGGAGCGCCGGTTGCGCTCCAGGTCGCCATTCCAAACTCATCCATTACGAAAGCCTCCCGACCATGGTGCGGCGCACGTCACTACCGTCGTAAACCGCGAGACCATCGTTGTTGAGAAGAGAGGATCCGCCAGTGCCAGCACTACGCAGCGTGAATGTCCCGGCCTTGACGTTGATCTCCAACAGAGGTCGGCCTTTCGAATCGACCGCTTCAGATCTGAGATTCATACCCAGAATGATTTCTTGGATGAAGGCCTTGCTGATAATTGCTTGATTGAGGACTACCTGGTTGTTCTGCACCACGAACATCGGCACCAACTGACCGCTCACTTCATCGACCACAGCGAACCGCTGCGCGAATATGAGGAACTCCGCCTGCTCTCCATCCGACCCGAACGCAAACCCCGAGGCGACTTTTTTCCCGCCAGTTATTGTCTCCGCCTTGAAAGTCACCATCGACGAAACCTTCCCGTCAGTGGTCGCCTGGGCCCTGCTGACCACCTGAATTGCCGCAGAGTTATTGCCGGCTGTGGTCTTGAGGGTTCTGATTTCCTCAGCAGTCGCTGCCTTATCAGTGGCCACGGTGTTCTGCACGGTCGTGATGCTGGCCGCGTTATCTCGAACTTTTGCTTCGACGATGTCTGTGCGCTGTGACTGGGCAAAGTCCCGCTCAGCAATTGCAGACATAAGCGACCAAACGCCAGCGGACGAAGTGCTGTCACCGGCGCTCCCCTCCTCCGAACCTGCTGATTCGGATTTCACCAGCGCATAGACACCTTCCAGGCGCTCGGCGGTCGCAGTGACTTTCCCGTCGACGTCTTCGATAGCGGTCTTGTTCTTGCTGATCTCCAAGGCCATAGCTGCATTTGTTTCGGCGATGGTGCCTAGGTTGAACCAGTAGTTTGCGTTCGGCGGCGTCGTATTGACTGGGACCGCGGTGGTCGCTTGGAATAGCTGCTGACCCACGCGAACCATGTCGCCCTTTACATAAGTTTTGCTCGGCACGTATTCCAGCGCGTCGACCACTTCAGATATCAGATCTTCCAGTTCCTGCTTGGCCTTCTCAAGTCGATCATTGACCGACCCAGGGCCATCACCAGTAATAAGGTCGATCTCCTCACGCAAGCTCTGGTACAGCGCCCCCTTGCCGATCTTCTCAGCGAAGTACTTGTCGTATTCGGCCTGGTCGGAACTGGCCCGACCATTCACAGCCCCAGGGATAGGCCAGAAAGGCCCCACGTTACCGGTGCGATCCACGAGGCGGGCCCAGAAATATAGGCTCGCCCCTGCCAGGAGGCTGTGCATCTCGTGAGCGGCTTGCGGGTAGCTGAAGTCGCTCAACTTCATCGCGGTAGTCAGGTCAGCCGACTGGCTGTACCAGAGCTCTGTCCGCTGAGTGTCCTCCGAGCCAGTTTGGAAGCCCCACTGAATCCCAATGCCATAGACCAAGCTGGTGGTGCGCAGGAACGCCACCGCCGGCGGCAGGCCGACCTTCCCTTCCAGGTTGGTCAGATTGGAGCTCTTCCAGATCGAAGAGATCTCGAAGGCGCTGATCGATCGAACACGGGCCAGATAGGCGCCCGAGTAAATGCCGGTGACATCCACACTTGTCGCGCCCGTGCGCTGCAGCTTGATCCAGTTGCCGCTGTCCTTACGCCACTCCACGTCATACGCGACCGCCCCAGCCACAGCTGGCCACGAGATGTTCATGGTGCTGATCGCCAGGCCCTGGTCGATCGATACGTTCGACGTGACCGTTACGCTCTCCGGCGCCGGTACCACGGTGATCGGAATCACACTGATCGGGCGCTCTTCCAGGCGAGCGCCAGTATCGATGCTGGGAAATTTGCTCGGTTCATACTGCAAAGCACTGATGTCGTAGTCGCCCTCTGGCGTACGCGCCGTTCTCATCACCCTATATAGAGTGATTGCCAGGTCATCGGCGTCGATTGCCCACTGGAGCTGGGCCGCCGGCGCTTCGCTATAGGCAACAGTCACTGTCACGCTGCGGCCGCTAACGCTTTCCACAGTGCGCGCCTCAGCGCGACCGTTTGGAAGATTGATAATTAGCCGGTCGCCAGCCTTGGCAAGTGTGTCGCGGTCAAGGGTGATGACCTTTCCCGCTGCGGCTGCGATACGCCCGCCGATCTCCCGACCAGCCAGTATCGAGTCGGCGACGGGGATGATGAAGCCAGGCAGCGGGATACGGCCTTCCATGCCGGTCCTGAAGCTGATGGTGCGGTCCTGATTGTTGCTCAGTACCAGCCATTTGGCCCGACGCTGCGCCTCCGATACACGGGTGCAGCCGATGGCGCTGATCTCCGTCGGCTTGTCACCCAGGCGGCGCTGGAGCGGCAGATCTGCATAGACAGTAACATCCGTATCGTAATTGTTCAGCGGGTTGTCGTAGCTGACCAGGCAGCGCGTGAAGCGAGTTTTCGCCGATGCGCTGCCGTATGAGATTTTGCCGTCGATCACGTTGGATCGGGTGAAGACGTAGTCGATGTCTTGCGACCGAGGCATATCAGCCTGCATGACCAACTGGCCCTGGGCCCAATACGTCATGCCGCGGTAAATGCCGGCAATGTCGCGCAGCAGGGACCATGCATCAGCCTTTCCCTGCAGGTTCATGTCGCACAGGAAGCGCGGCTCAACGCCGTCGGCACCGTTCGGAACCATCTGATCGCAGTACTGCGCGATGCGATAGAGCTCCCACTTGTCCGCCATCCACGGCTTGATACGGCGACCCAGACCAAAACGGTCCTGGGTGCAGATGCCGTAAGTGATCCAGGCCGGGTTATTGGTCCAGGCCTCCTTCATGGTGCCATCCCATGCGCCACTGTAAGTGCGCGCCACGGGGTCGTAGTTGCTCGGAACCTGCCAGCGGCGGGCCTTGCACTTCACGGTCACGGCCGGGATGTTGGTGAACTGCTCGGCGTCGAACTCGATGAACAGCAGTGCTGTGTTTGGGTAGCGCAGCTTTGCGTCGATCACCTGCGTGTAGCCTGCGATGAAGAGGCTGTCAGCGATCTTGTCGGTGTTCTGGTTTGGTGTAATACGGCGAACCCGAATCAACCAGCCGCTGGTAGCTGGAGGAAGATCTATGCGCAGGGACCGCTCATAGCGAGTGGTGGTCTTACCCGACATCGCGCCGACCAGAACTTCTTGATAGGCGCCGCCATCGGTAGCCACGTCCACCGCGTACTGGATGGTGTAGCCGTTAATGTTGCCTTCGCTGTCCTGGCTCGCAAGTCGCGGCGTGGCCAGGCGGATGCGCGCGGCTGAGAGCTGAAGATTGGTCAGCGACTGAACCCATGGCGCGCCGCTGCGCAGCTCGATATTCAGTGAGGTTTCGTTGTCGACAGACGGGATGCCTGGGATGTAGGTCTGATCCACCGAGCCTGGGCGCCAGTCCCATTTCACGTTGGTGAAGTTGAAATTTCCGCTGGCATCCTGGATCGGTGTGTTGTCGAGGAAAATGTCGCGCGCGGTTGGCGTTTCGTCGAATTCGCCCTCGCCCACGGCGATAAGGATCTTGGCCACGTTGGTTGAGCGCAGGCTGTCAGGCGCCTCTACTGGCGACTTCGGCTTGCTCTCGCCACCTTTGGAGCCGTGAATATCCAGCCTCTGTGCTGCGCCCATACTTTCCTCCAGGCAATAAAAAACCGCCTCTTGGGCGGCTTGCTTGATGCGTCGTGGTTATGTCTTGTCCTCGGCGTAGATCGATGCCGAGATGATCGCCCCGCCCCACCGGCGCTCACCAATGCAGATGGGGACAGGATTGCCGCTGGCCGTGGTGTTCTTTGCGCTGCCGAATGCGTAGCTGGGCATATTTTCTGGCGATGCGCTCTGCTTGAGGCCGGCGGCCTGCGGGCTGAGCATCTGGATAACTCCGCCAGCCAGCAGCGCAATACCCGCGGGCGCCGTCGGTGCGCCGAAGTAGCTCGCCGCGATCAGCACCACGCCCAGCACGATCTGCAAAATGCCGCCGCGCTTACTGCCCTCGATCACCGGAACAATCCTGATCTCCCTGGCGCCGCCCATGCCAAACGCGTCCGCCCCGACGTTTTTACGGTTGCGGAAGATGGCGAAGCGAAGGCCCAGGCGATCAAGACGGCGGATCTCGGCCTCGAATCCGTCAATGGTGGCCTTCAACGCCCGGAAAATTTCCCAGGTGTCACCCGATGCGACCTGGCGCCGATGCAGCCGGCCGAACTTCTGGGCCAGCGAGCCGGACAGTTTGATGGTGGTCATCGGCGAATAAGCGATGGCGCTCATCGGGCCTCCTTGTGTCGAAGAATTAAGCGGGTTCGCTGAAGCCACGGGCCGCCATAGACGATTACTTCTGATGGCCGGCCGTACAGGTGATGCAGGACGAAGGGTCCAGGACCGAACACGCCTGAATCTTCGCCTGGCAGTGTTGCGTCAGTGCCGAGATAAATACCTGCATGGTTTGGGTGCGCCGTGCGGCCTACCTCCATCACAAGCATGTCGCCACGTCGCGGACTATCCACTTGCTCGAAACCAGCGGCGGCATAGTTCGCCTCATACAAGCTAGTGCTGTCTGCGTTCTCCCACCAGCCATCGGCGCGCTGGAAGGCTTCGAACTCAAGGCCCCACTCGCGTTGATACCAGTCAGCGCAAACCTGCCAGCAGTCCCAGGCGCCGTGCACGAACGGGCGTTTGAGCAAAGGAGTAATGCCCGTTGGCGTGATCGTGCGCATGTCGCCCTCGGGCCACGACAGGATATGCCAGGTCAACTCCGTTGCCTCGCACATCGCCAGGTCGCGCGATGACGGGCGACTAGTTGCGTCTGGGTGTGAATGCACGATGCCAATAACCTGACCAAGGTCTTCCGCCTCGGCGTAGTCCTCTGGATCAAGTCGGAACTCTTCGTTCGGCTCCGTGGCGATATTCCGGCACGGGAAGTACTTCTGCGCCCGGCCCACGACCAGTAACAGCCCGCAGCACTCTTTCGGGTACTCCGCAGCCGCATGCGCCTGGATTGCTGCAATGATGTGTTTGCGCATTCCTCAGCTCCGGGCAATGAGTGAAACAGCGGGAAATCCACCGAATGAGGCGGGATTTCCTACGCCAAAGCGCGGGTCGCAGCCCTTGCCAAGAGTGCCGTCGCACTCGTCTTGCTTAGGATCATCGGTTACCACGCCATCCTTTGTAACGTATGGCCCCGTGTATCCGCAGTTCGGGCCACGGTAGCCACCGGTGAGGCACCAGTGGCATAGCGTGGTCATCTGCCTGCCGATCGTCTCGCCGCCGACATCGCCCGGGCTGGCCAAGTCCCAACTGACCGTCTCGCCGTCCTCGTTGGTCTTCTGGTCTACATACCAGACCTCGATCGATTCCTGGGTAGGGTCGGCCATCGGGTTTCCGCCTTCGAAGTTCACCGCGTCGAGGAATTCCGCCAACGTGTTGCGGATGGTCAGCTTGAACTCGAGCAGGTCCTCGAAGGCCAGACACAGAGCGGTGATTCGCCCGTTGACGTTGCCTACCGACAGCTTCGGCCGTACCGCGGTGCCGTCACCGTTCGCCTCGCTGCCCTCGTACTGCATAGGCCAGGCACCGTACTCTTCCCCCTTCCACCAGATCGACTTGGCCGGCAGCTGGTCAGCGTTGTCGCCGGCGGCCATCAGTTCGGCCGGCGTATGCGGGATCGCGTGCCCATGGAAGCGCAGCACATCGGCGCCGTATTCGCTGCCGTCCAGTTCAAACAGCATGACTTCGTTACCAGGCTCAAGAGTCTGGATAGCATTGATCAGCGACATGGATTGACCTTTACGGGTGGAAAGCGCGCTCGAACGTCGCTGTCACTTTGAATACGCCCCCGCCCATGGGCGTAGGGGTTGGGTTCTTGCAGGTGAACAGGCCGAGCTGGCCCAGTGGCGTGGTCCACAAGAAGGCCTTGGCGCCCTTGTGGCGGTCGAAGAACGCCATCATGGCCAGGGCTGTAGCCGTGTTGCCCGTGTGGGTGATCGGGTAGGCATCGACTTTATTGTTGATCCCGTCCCCGACCTCTTGCTTGTAGCCGTCCCCGAACTGCGAGGTGCGCACCCGATACGTGATGTCGGGGGCCTCCCCGTGCTGGGTGGGCCAGGTGAATGTCTCGATCGCCATGATGGCTCCGGGTAGAATGGTTTTTTGACCAAGGAAATGGGTAATTACATGAAAATGAAACTGGCAGAAGTAAGCGTCTATGAAGACACCCCGGGCGCTGGTAAAACCAGCATCGGCGGGAAGGTAATAATTTCGCTGAATATGGATGATGGCCACGCCGGCGGAACCTTCGGGGTGACTTTCGAGCATGAGGGCGCGAAAGATCTGACCTATCGCCAGCTTGAGCAACTCGTCCTCGATAAGGTCCGGTCATCCCTGACCGAAATTTAACGGCGAATCATTGCCGCTGCTTATCTCCCGTTGATCACGCGCCACGTTGCGCCCCCGCTGGGGCTCAACGTTCTGCGTTCATTTGCTGCAATCTCAGCCCGGATCAAGGTGAGGAACTGCGGGGCCAGCTTTTGACCCATCGCAGTATCTGCGGTCGCATCAGCTTCACCATTACGATTGATGTTGATGGTGATCTCCGTCTTCGACTCGGCGCTTCCGCCGCCTCCCCCTGCACCACCGCCGCTCAGCGCACGCACACCAAGCTCGCCGCCCGCCGTTCTGGTCAGCGGCATGATTGCCTCCGGCCCCGCTTCGGCGAAGATGCCCGCGCCCTTCGCGAAGGCGAACATCTGCGGCTTGTCATGCACCTGGTTGCTGAAGCTGGACAAGCTCGGCGAGTCGTACACACCACCCTTGGCGTTGGCTGTGATGGCGCCGCCAATGTCAGACCCGAAGCTGGTAGCGCCAGCAGCTGCACCGCCACCGAAGTACGCGCCAATAGCGGTACCGGCCAGGCTCGAAAGCAAGCCAGAGGCCGCCTGCCGCGTAGCAATCCTCGCCATATCGGCGATGATCGACTTGGTGAAGTCCGAGAACGAAAGTTTGCCGGTGATAGCAAAATTCGCGACCGCATCCTCCATGCCGGAAAAGGCATTGGTAAACAGGCTCTTGGTCTGTCCCGCCACATCATTGGCAGACTGCAGGTAGTTCTGGAAAGCCGACGATGCTCCGCTACGCCAGTCGCCTTGGGCCTCCGACATCTTTCCGTAGTTGTCGACCACCGTATCGCGGTACTTCCGCTCCGCGTCTTCAAGGCTGGCCAGGTCACGCATGTAGTCTTCCTGGCTGTACTTGTCCGGCGCAGTCTTGCGCCGATCCAGCAGCTTGGCACGCTCGTCGTTGAACTTGTCCGTGGTTGCGTCGAGGCTCGCTTGCAGTGCTGCTTGCCGGTCTCCCAGGCCCAGCCCGTTTGCTGCGCGGGATCCAGCCGCTTCCAGTGCGGCCCGCTGGCGTTCCAGCTGATCGACGTAGGCTTTCGAGGCGGCCTTCAGTTGCTCCAGACGGCCCTTCTCGTTTGTGGCGATAACCGTCAGCTGACTATCGGCATCCTTCTGAGCCTTGACCATCCCCTGCCTTGCGTCGGCGATCTTCTGGTCGAGCTGGATGCTCTGGGCCGCAGTCGTGCCTTTCTTGGCCTTGGCCGCCTCCAGTGCATCAATCTCGGCCTGGTACGCCGCGGTGACATCGTCCTTTTCCTGATTGATCAGTGCCGAACGCTGCTTGGCATAGTCCGACAGCGACACCACGCCGGCTTTCTGCTGGGCCTCCAGTTCCTTCTGGGCGTTCCGGTAGTCCGTGACAATGTCGGACAGGTTGTTTTTGGCGTTGTTGAAGCCGGTTAGGTCGACCTGAGAGCTGGCGGCTTTGGGGTCTTTGTACTTATCGTTGACGTCCTTTATCTGCTCGGCGACGTACTTCGGATCTACCCTCTTATCGTTGGGATTTGCCGCGCGGATCTTCGCGGTGTCCTCGTTGATCTTTTTGATCTCAAGGGCACGCTTTCCTTCATTCGAAAGGTTGGCCAAGTGCCTGGCATCAGCACGAGTGGTAGCCTCCACCGCGTCGTCTTCTATCTTTCTGCGGTCGCCAATGTACTTGTTTCTAGTTTGCTCTCCCTCTATTTGAAGCTGGAGAAAATTGATGCGCGCCTGAATTGCCGCTCTTTCTTTTGGGCTTACCTCTTGAGGATTGACCCGAAGGCCGCCAACATCAAAAGCTTCCGAGCCAGTTAGCTTTGATTGCAGCTCTTTTATCTGATCTTCAAACGTCTTCTCCCGCCCGACATCTCCAAGATCATCCAGCGCACCGCTTGCGGCACTTTTTATGCCTCTCCAGGCTTTTTCCCAGAGGTTCAAATTTTGTATGACTTGGGCCGAACGAGATTGAACGGTCTCGGCATATGTATCGGTCAACAGCTTTGTAGCGCCGATCTCGTTGCCCTGCTCTTTTAGAGCGACGATTTGCGAATAAACGGACGCAGTCAAAAAATGATATTGGTCATTCAGAGATTTCGCTGCCGATACAGGGTCTTCAGCGATTTTGACGAACTCCGCAACAGTCGCGTCAACGGATTTGCCTGTCGCCTTTTCCATTGACAGAGCAGCTTCGGCGATCTCTACAAAGCTTTCTCTGGCCAATTTACCGCTGGCCGCCAATGACGCGAGAACATCAGCGGCGGCGCCTGTGGTGCCCACTGTCGCGCTCACCTGCCTGGACATTACACTCAGTTGGCCAGAACTCGTTCCTGCAAAATTACCCGTTTGGATGATCGCATTATTGAAAGCCTCGGTTTCCTTGATCCCGCTGTAATACGCATAAGAAAGTGCTCCGACAGCCGCCGCCGCAATCCCTACAGGCGCGGCCAAAGCCAGCATGCTAGATGCTGATGCTCCTGCTCCCGCGCCAAGTTGCGCAATGGCTCTAGCACCACTTCCCCAGTCGCCAGCTTGGATGGCGTTCGTCAGCTGCATGACGTTTTCTTGAGCTTGGCGGGTACCCAGCTTGAGCTTGTCGAAAGCTCCCGCAGCATCCGTCAGCCCTGCCCGATCTTTCCCAATCTTTGCCAGGGCCTCGTTATAACGCTCGGCGTCAATTTGACCAGACTTGTGCAGATCGTTTAGCGCTTTCTCTTGGGCTTCTAGCTTCGCCAGCTTGGCGGTTACCGGGTCAATCCCGTTGACGGTACGCTTCAGCGCCTCAATCTGACGATTTTCCGCTTCGATCAGCTTCTGCTTCTGCGCCAGCTCTTTGGCTTCGGCCTTCTCGATCTTGTCATAAGCTCGGCCCAGTTGATCTTGGTACTTCGCCTGCTCTTCAATGGTGACAAGGCCGCCTTTGCGCGCGCGCTCAAGCAAGCCTTCCGCCTGAATCAGCGACTCCATGCTGGTAATGTTGCCGGTCATAGCTCGATCGAGCTGGCCGATTACATTTATCTCAGCAACAGCGCTGTCGGCCGCCTTGCGGCTTGCTCCGGACCGCCGATCTATTGCGGCAGTCGACTTTTCAACACCCTGAGCCACTTCGCTCTCTGCTTGGGTGATCTTCTTCCCGGTGTTGGCCAAGCCTTCTCCGGACTTTCCTAGTTCGTCAATTGCCTTCTGTGCGCCCTCGGCCGAGTCGACGAGCTTGTCCAGGTCGTCAGCAGCCTTCGCTGCCTGTGAGGACTCAACGGAAATGCCGAGGGAGGCGAAGTTAGTGCTCATCAGTTTTCTCCGGGCAATAAAAAACCCGCTCGATGGCGGGCTTGTTTGAGCATTGGTTCGGCGGCTATTTCTTCAAGCTGGCGTTCTTCTCAGCAAGCTGGCAGGTGGTGTTGATATCTGCCTGGCTCTCAGCGGTGAATTTTGCGACCGGGTACAGGCCAATACCCTCGACGACATACATTGCGAATCCCCCATATCCCCCGACGCGGTTCTTTGCGTTCACCTCGCCGCAGACCACAACCTCATCGCCAACTCGATAGACCTTCTCATTCCTGAACTGCGCGGAAGCCGCATCAAAAAGGTTACGCTTGACCTCTTCTCTTGCCTGATTCACATCGCTATTGCCACACCCCGCCAGCGCTACGAGCGCCAAAGCCCCCACGAACATTTTCATATCGTTCCCTCGTTGAGATGTCGCGGGACTTTATCATCAACGAGAGAGCAACACGAAAGCCCCGCATGGGCGGGGTTCTTCGGGTTTGTTGGAGGCTAGGCTGTGTCGATGGGATTGACCAGATGCAAAAAGCGCGGGGCTGGGCTCGCTGATTAGTTTTCTACCTCACACTCTCGGTGCTTCAGACCGCCTCTCAATAAAGAAACCACACTCCCTGCTCCCCCATCGTAAATAAGGTCGTCGTAGAGCATTGTCGACTCTCGGTAGTGACCGTTGAGAATCTCGAGAGCTACACAGATTGAGTCCAAGCCAGCTTTGATTTTGTCGCGACTGCCAGAAGGTAGCGGATTGGCAGCACGATTCTGAACATGGAGCAGATCGATGTGCGCAATTCGCTTGTTGCGGTGATCACGTGCGAACTTAGTGTCCGCTAACGCCGCAGCGACAGCCTCGTTCATTTGTGCACGAACCCCCAAATCCCTGATAAGTGGGGGAATGGCTCTGATTGACAGGTTTTTCTGCTGTGCATTGTTTGGAGAATCGGTAAGCCTGGACATCCCCAGCATTACGGCATCCCAGAGCTGGGCCTGGATGACACCAAAAAAAGTAGGTGCCGAGATGTTTAGAACTTGCACAGTTTCTTGGTCCACGCCGAAAAGCTGCTCGTACTGCTTCCAAAGCAGCAGCACATCAAGCAGGTGATCGTTGAGGTCGCAATACATGGCTCCAAGCTTCTGCCCCATAGCATCCAAGCACTGGCTCCGAACTTCTTCCACACTCAACATTCAAACGCTCCCTACCCACCTGAACAAAGCCTGAAAGCGTGTCATGTCGGCGTTGGAGCAGCAAGACCTGTCCAGGCATCCAGCGTGGATGGAATGCCAGTGGCGGATGCGCAGCGCGGCGTAGTAGCGTTATGCCTTCTTCAGCCAATGCCTCGCTGAGGAATATCGGAAAACTAATCAAGGAACGAATATGCAATATCACAGCGAAGAGCATTTAGAGCGAAAGGCCGAATTTAATAGAGTTTTGATCGTTGCCGCTCAGGGTGCTCAACAGCTTCTCATTGTTACACCAGACAAAATGGACACCTTGGAAGACTACCTCAAGGTTGCATTTGGCGAAAAACCGGCTAAAGAGCTGAGAAGTAAAAAGCTACTCAAGGTGAATGACGGCCTCACCGTATTCCTTGAAGGGAAAAAAGACGCATCAGGTTTCTCGAAAGGGAATGTTTTTTTACCTTGGGCATCGATGACCACAGTGGATCGGGCAGTTAAAGATTACCGTGCCACGAACACGTTTTACATTCCGCACTCCGGCCCGGACTCAGGTCCAGGAACGAAGGACGAACTAGCCCTGTACCTCAGTAACTATCCATCTTCACAGCCTGTTTGATGCAGAACAGTCCTAAGCCTGCCAGCCAAAGGACTGGGATTGCGCCAATATCGGCGCGGATAACGCAAGGAAAGTGAAATGCATCCAGGACAAACCATATTCCCGTACGTACTGATTACCAACGATCCCGAGGTCATCGCAAAGGCAGTGGACATCTCTGTGAATGGTGTCGCTGAGGCGAGAGGCATTGTCACCTTCATGACGACTCTAGGCTTCGAGGACACAATGTCCGCACTAAACGCTGATGGTGGTGAAGTAGGCTTGATCCAGGCTTATGACTCTCAGTTCAAAGGCGCTGCAGGTGATATCGTTCGTCTGTTTACCGGCTTAACTCGGGCGACTCCGCCCGCTCGACCATAAAACTTTCCCGCCAATAATTTCTATTTTGGCGCCCTCTGCCATCCTGTACGGGCCGCTAAGTGCATATTCAGCGCGCCCATCCTGGACATCTACTTCGACCGGCTCGCGCTCAGGGTTAGTGAAACCTTGGCGCCAAGCGATTGCCGGGCTGAACTGATCAATCTTCTTCATACCCACTCCTGCGGCCATGCCGCGTCATGTTGGTTGTCTTGCGTCTTTGTGCCTGAGGATCAGGCGCCCCTCGCACTCTCCCGCTGTTCCGCCATCACATGCAGGGCTTCAGCCTCCATCCGCCGGAAGTCGCTGAAAATAGTTTGTCGCTGGCTGAGCGGTACGCCACACATCCGAATAACCCCAGAGAGTACGCTGTAGTCCATGCCTGTTGCGCCGCACGCGCCTGTGCGCCACTGGGTGCTCATGGCCTCGAAGACTTTGAAGGCGTCCCAGTTGTCCGGCCAGATGCCGACTTCCTTGTCGGGGATATCCTGACGCGACAACCCAAAGGCCATCAGCTCTGCATCTGATGGCCCTGGCTCATACAGCGCGCGCGAGGCGCTTAGGAGTTTCCCAGGCGGGCCTCGCTGAAGGCTTCGGCGTACGCGTTCAGCACTGCCTTCGGCGCCGAGTTGATCGAATTGACGAGAATGCGGACGTTTTCAGGCGTGAATTCCTCTTCGATGTCCCAGCCCACAACCACATCCAGCAGTTGATCGGCTTGCAGTGCGATCTGGGCGGCGGTGAAAGCTTTGAGGTCCATGTCGCCAACCTGCTTGCCCAGTTCGTCGTGCCGCTCGTTCCATCCGGTATACAGCTCGGCGAGCGCGGTACGGTCCAGGTACTTGAACTCGAATTCCACCTTCTCGGCGTTGTAGCCGGCACGCTGGATCATCACCGGTGCCTTGAAAGTCGGTTTCTGTATCAACTTGAACTTGGCCATGGGTTACACCGCGGCCGCGTAACGGGCTGGGCGGCCGGTGAGCGCCAGGCTGATAACACGGGTCATCAGGTTGTTGCGGGACATGGTCGGGGTCGACGTGATCGACACATAGCCGTTGTAGATGATGCTGCTGCCGCCCGGCAGGTTCAGGCGAAGCAAGCGAGCCTGCTTGTCGTCGTCAGCAGCTTCACACACCGCCACGTAAGGCTTAGACGGATCATCAGCGACCGTGAAGGTCAGCGTGATTGGGTTTTTGGTGGTAGGCATCTGGCGATCATCATCGTCAGCCAGGAAACCAAAGGTCAGGAACTGCTGATCACCACCACTGGAATTCATCTCAGTAATCTGCGAGATCTCGGTGAAGGCTGTCACCTCGCGAACGGAACCAATCCCCGAGCCCGCGGGATACTGCTGGATGCTGGTCGTATTGATGTTCTCCAGCGCGAACGTGCCGCTGGCGATCGTCCCAACTCGAACGCCGCGACCATCGAGGCGGGTCCAGCCAGAATTTACGGCAATGATGTCGCCCTCGGCCAGACCGTGCGCCGCAGCCGTCGCGACGGCTGGATTGGCGTTTGTCAGGGCGGTGAATGGGATCGGCGTGCCGTAGATGGACGCGATCTCAAGGGTGGCGCCGTTGGGCATTTGCATGGGTGTTTCCTCTTTTCATAAATGACAAAACCCGCGCAGAGGCGGGTTTCGGGGTTTGCCCAACGGGCTTATTCAGGTGGCGATGTCCGCTCGGTATTCGAACGACACCGGCACGGTAAATGTGGGTGGATCGGGGATGCCGGGGCCTGGGTCAACTGGCGACATCGTAACGACGGTGAGGCCTGCCTTCGTGTCTCTCGCGTACAGCGGGAATAGCGTGGTCAACTCAGCCACAAGTGGGTTCGTCTTGGCCTTGCCGGTGCCGGCCGGAGCCACAATGCTGACCTGGTAGACGCCGATGAACGCGCGGTGGTCACCAGCGAGCGTGCTGCTGGCGGTATCGCCTGGGAGCATGAACGCCCGCAGATAGGTCTCGCCGTCCGCAGGGTCATACTGGATATTCTCAAACACGACCTTTATGGGCTCTGCCCGCGCCTTGCTCCAGGCAAGTAACTTGGCCTCGTAGATCGACGCAATGATGGCGTGGCTCATACCTGGTTGTTCCTTGTGGCTTCGTCGACGATCTGCTGGAAGCGGGCCAGGGTGATCCTGACCATGCCGCCGGGTGCCTGGGTCGAATGCCCATACTCCAGAGGGATGCCGTACGGGAGGTTGTTGACGATGTAGGCTGTCTCGCCGGCCGTAAGTGCCTGGACCTGTAGTCGCAGCTTGGCCATCGTCACTCCACCAGCCGGGTCGACCTGGTCAAGCACTCCCTCGGCCGGCGTATCAATCGAAAACTGCCAATTCCCGCGGAACCGCCCACCGACGTAGTCCCTGCCAGCGACCAAGCCGTTCACATTGAAGTTCTGGTCGCGCTCGGTCTTGGTCAGGGGCTTGGCGTACTTGACCCCGCGCCGCAGCTTGCCGGTCTTGGTGAAGTTTGATTCGTTGAGGTTGATGATCGTGTTGCGGACCGCGACCTTGAAGTCGTAGTCATCGGGGGCCCGCTTGTTCGCCTGCCGGTGAACGACGTTCGCAGCCCAGATCTCTGGATTGCCCACCGGTGACATGCGGATAACGCTGCTTCCGATCTCGATGACGATCTCGCGGATGGTCGCGTCGATACCACCCTTCGCTCGCTCGGCGAAGTCGCGAATATTCTCGGCGAAGCTGCCGTTCATGCTCGCGTATTTGTTCGTCACGACCGCACCTGCAGCTCATACAGGATCGGCGTGCCGGCCGGGTTGATCTCTTTCAGCGGAGGCACGATTGACCAGGTGTGGCCCTGGGCCACGACTTTGTCGAGCAGGCCCGGCATCCAGGTCAAACCCTGCGCAGCGATCTTGAGCTTCTTGTCGCCCTGCTTAATGAGGCTGTTGTTCTGGAATTCTTGGCCGGTGAAGTCGAGCAGGATGCCTTGCGCGACTTGCTCTACGGGCACGCCAGGAGCTTCGCCGCCTGTCTCCGGGTCGTACTCTCCCGGCTCAGTCTTGCTAATAGTCACAGGCTGGCCGAACTCTGTGATCATCTCCAGAGCCATCACGGCCATTTCGTTATAGAAGGCCATAGTGGTAACGTCCCCCCGCAAACTGGATATAATTTTCATGGAGAATCACAGAATGAACCATCCAAAATACGTTCCGTCGCAAGAGCTCATTGATAAAAGCACCCGCAGTGCCTTGGCGAATCAAGCTACGCATCTGTGGGGACCGATCACAACGGATCAGGTAAGAGAAAAACTCAAATTGCCTGCGGATCTGGCGAGCTTTGTTGACAGTTTTCTAACTCGTAAAGATGCACATAAAGACCTTCCTAAATCTTCATTAGATCGTAACTACCTGCTGGCTCAAGCCAAACTGCTTTAAGCGCGCACTGCGAAAAGCCCGCGCTTCTGCAAGTAGTCGGCAAACTGGGTTGCGCTCGGCCGATCCGGCGCCGCTGGCAACAGCCGATTGCTGGTGGACGGGATCGCCGCATACTGCCGCGTTACTGCACCCTCAACGCGATCAAGTAGCACTGCTCCCTTACGCTTCTCCACCGGGTCGATATCGTCCTGATGGATCTCGGCGGCCAGGGCCATCTGGCCGTACTGAATGCGCGCTGGCAGGTAGTTGTCTGGCTTGATCTGGCAGTCCAGCTCAATACCCCGACGCGGCCAGGCCAGGGCCTGCAAGCTGCTCATCTTGCGGCCTTTCCAGGTCTTGCCATCCATCGCCAACGCGGCCCGGCGTAACAGAGCTTCCTGCTCGGTCACACCCGCCGGGATGACTGCGCCGAACTTCACGGCATACAGGGCCAGATCATCGGTACTCGCGTAGCTTTCGGCGTCAGGCTTGCCGGTGCCGTCCTCGATGATGAGTGTCATGCGTTAACTCGCTGGAATGGTTTGAAGATTGGCCGCCGGGTCACCGGCAGCCAGCATTATCAGGCCTTGGGCAGATCAGCGACGAGCTTTTCCAAGGACTCTTTCGAGGCGTTGGCCCGGTATGGAACCTTGGCTTCGTCCAGCTTAGCCTTCAGGTCAGCGACTTCCTTCGCGTCCGGATCGTCCAGGCGAGCATTGGCGGCCTGCTGGAGAAGGTCGTCCACCTGCAGTTGCAGAACCTTCACCTTTTCAGCTTCGCCATCACGCTCACGGATGAGGCTTTCAACGCCGGCATTTACCGCCTCGAACACCTGAAACAGGCGATCAGCGATCGGACCAAGATCGCCTTCGGGGCGCACCAGCGCCTGATCAGCGAATGAATCGACGATCAGGCCGACAGATTCGAGTTCGGCACGGAAGGCATCGATATTGACGCTGGAGTTGCCACCATCGATCAGCAGCACCTTCGGCACTTCCTTGACCGTCACGTCAGGCACTTCGTCGGCGGCATCTTCACGGCTTTCGGTAACGCTTGCGTCGACGATGCGGAGACCATTTGCCTTGGCCAACGCCTTCACGTCTTCCTGGTACTGGTGGAATGGACCAGGCAGATACCAGATGTTCTTGTTGCTCATGATGGTGTCCTCGCCAAGCCGGGCGCTGGGCCCGACTCAGCTGTCAGGGTTACTTGGAGGCATCACCGATCAGAGCCACACCGGCGGTGTGCTTGATGCTGGTGGCGGTCTTGTCCCAGTTGGTACCGGTCGCCAGTTCGGCGTCGGTTGGCGACTTGCCGCCGGTGGTGGTGTCCCAGGTGTAACCCTTCAGGCCCAGGCCGAAGGTGTAATCAGTTTGGAGCGTGGTTTCGATACGCTCCTTGCCGTTGGTGGTCTGGACGTTGCTGATGATGTCGCGGCCGTCGTGGACCAGCGCAGCACCTTGCACCAGGGACAGGATGATCTCCTTGTTCGGGGTGCCGGCCTGCATCAGCGCCGGTGCATCCGTCACAACGGAGATCTTCCCGAGGATGTCCACCACGCGGACGTTGCCCGCCTGAAACAGCTGCTGCTGGTTCGCCAGGTTCTGACCTACCAGCTTGTGGTAGCTGGTGCCCTGCATCACCTGGGTTACCAGGTTCTGGCTTGCGTCGCCGAACTTCGCGTGAGCGTTGTTCAGGCCTGCGTAGGTGATGCCAGCGGTAGCCGACACATCGTTGACCGCGGCGGCCTGGGCGGTAATTGCAGCAACCAGGGCGGCGATCGCAGTGTTCAGTTGGTCCTTGAGCAGGATTTCAGCGAACGCGCGGCTGGCGACTTCGATGCCTTGTGCGGTTGGACGCTCCAGCCAGGTCATCTGCGACGGCTCGTAGCGGATCGGACCGAAGCCGCCGGCGACTTTCACCGAAGTGTTCTTCAGTTCGGTCAGGTCGGTGGCAGCGACGGCGGCGTTGGCGCTGTAGCGATCCACGCGGCGCTGGGCGGCGGCCAGGGTCTGGAAGAACGACTCCTGAAGGAAGTCACCAGTGAAGCCGTCCGGGGACAGCACGATTGCACCGCGGCTGGCGGCGTTGAAAGCGGCGAGATACTGATCCAGCGTCTCGAGAGTCGCCGGCATGATGTATTCGTTGAAAACCTGCATTTGCGACAGGGACATGAGTTATTTCCTTACGATTGTGGGAGATCCGGGAACCGGCTCGCGATCGCGGCCTGTCGTTCCTCTTTGGTGCCGCCGATTTTTCCTTTTGCGGCCCCGCCGCCACCTCCAGCACCAGCAGCCCCGCCGCCAGATGCTTTGCTACCCGCGATCAACGGCGCGAAGGCCGTGTCGTTTGCGAATTCTGCTTTCAGCTCATCCAGCGTTGCCGCCGAGAGCTTGCCCTGCTGGTCAAGGACGACCACAACAGGCTTCCCGTCGCGCTGCTCGACGCTCAGACGGCGTTCGATGTGCGGCAACAGGGCTTTGGCGCTGCCTGGGATTGCCAGAGCGGACGCGATGTCAGTAGCGGTACGGCCAACGGTCAGATCCCGGATCTGAGTGCTCAGCGTTCCACGCTCCTGTTCCAGCAAGCCGTTCAGCTCAGCTTCGCGGCGGTTGAATTTTTCAGACCAGGACTTTTCGAGCTCTTCGACGTTGCCGGATTTGCGAGCGGCTTCTTCACGCTCGGTGCGGGCCAACTCTTCTGCCTCGCGTGCTTTCTTCTCGGCTAATTTCTTCTCGCCGAGCAGCTCATCAACCTTGGCCTTCAGGCCGGATACGTCTTCTGGTTGCGGCAGACCTTCAATCCCGAGTACGAACTTGCCGTCCTTCTCGGTGTAAAGAGCGCGCACGGCTTCATCTACCCCTTCCAGGGTATCCAGTTGGAATTTCAGCATTGGTTGTCTCCCAGAGACGTAGGTGCAGGCCCTGCCTGCAGAAAGAACAAAACAAAGGTTGCAGGCGAATCATTTATTTCATATATTTCATTTGGGAAATGAAATTGAGGAAAAAAAATGACCCTGAACCAAAACGTACAATTCATCAATGACGAGAAAGGCCGGCCTAAATTCGCCGTCCTTCCTTACCACCTTTACGAGGATCTTATGACCAACCATCCGATGGCAGAAACACTGCCAACCCCGCTCCTGAAAGACGACCGCTACATCGAGCTACCTGAAGCTGATGGCGAACATATTGACCTAGTGCGTCTAGTCGATTACTGCTTGCGTCAGGCAACAGTGGCGCTCGGAGCCGACGACGACAGAGCAGAAAATTTTGAGCTTTATCGTGACAGCTTGCCCGTCAACGCTCGCACCCAGGCCCTTGAGCGCTTCGACAGCCAGTTTTCCGGTGGGTTGGATCCGCTGATCCGCCGCTTCTTCCTGTCCAAAGACTCGCCTTATCGCAACACGATGCAGGCCACAACGGCGGTGGTTGACGCCCTCGCTAAAACTGGCATTTTCACAAAGACGAAGCGGAAATTTGATTTCTACCGCCCCGTGAATGCTCTTGACTTCAACGTGGAAGCGGGCCGCGCTTACCTTGTCGGCAAGCCTGCGGTCCAGAACCCAATACCCACGTATTTTTGGCACGGCCAAGCGACATACCGCTAAGGTGTTAGCCCCGCGCGGTCAAACGCAAGGGGCTCAATTGCCTTCATTTGAGCAAGTGTCAGCGGTGAAAAGTTTCGATCAAGCTGCAGCTCGGAGAACCTCTCGATGCTCAGACCTCCTTCGCGGAATAGCTTGGCGCGGACCGGACCGATGGCCTTGTCCTGAAACGCCGCCGGCTGCTGCTTGAGCCAGTCGTAATAGCTGAGATCTGCCCTCACCTGCTGGGCGCCACCCTCACCGATAGAAGCCCTCGTAGCGTCCTTGGCGAACAAGGCGCTGAAGCGCGTCACCGCCACCACCGTCGAACGGCAATTAATGTGAATCGGAGGCCTCGGCCCTTCAGTCAGCTTGAACCGTTGCTTATCCAGCGTCCGGCATTGGCTGGTGGTCTTCGAATCCAGGGTGCTGACCCACTCCACCGACTGCACGACGTCGCTGTTTTCCTTCAGTGTCTCCATGCGCGCCTGGGTGGCGACGTGCTGCACGGCTGTCCGCACTATGGCGCCGGCGTTGCGGTTCGTCGTGGCCAGGATGCCGTCGTTGTACTGGAGGGCCTTGGTGCCGCGAATGTTCTTAATGATCTGGAAGTTTGTTTGGCCTTCGAAGAAGCCCTGCCTGATCGCGCCTGTGAGGCGTTGCCGCTCGGTGGCAGTAAATCCATCAATGAACGACTTGAGCAGCTTCCCGCCGTCGGCACCGCGCACGCTGAGCGGATTAGTGAGGATTGCCGCCCTGATTGCCGCAGCACCCGGCACCGCCGCGTCGAAGGTGACGCCCACCGGTGCCGCCCGGGTCAAACTGGTCGCTTCAAACTCGGCCTCGTAGTTGGCGATGTCCACCAAGTCGAGGTTCAGCTTCTCGCTGTACCGGTCGAAGATGCCTAGCAACAGGCTATCAACCTCGCTCAGCAGCCGTTCCAGGCGTGCAACGGTGTAATCCGTCAGGTCTGCCCGGGTCAGCCGCTCACGAATCGAGCGGTCGATCTCTTTGAGGAACGGTGCAAACTTCGCCACCTCCCCCGACTTCAGCTGCTCCAGGAACACCGCATGCCGTATGGTGGCGTCAAGGATTGCTTGGTTTGCCGCCATTCGGAATTACCTCGTCGTCATCCAGGTCAGGCCCAGTGCTTTGCGCTTCCAGTTCGCCCCGGATTTCGTCGTCCGTCTTCTCCGGGTTGATCACGCCGCGATCGCGCAGGTACTGCCAGAAGTCGCCTTCGGGCAGCTTGCCGCCCTGCACGGCATTGAACAGCGCCGCAAGGATCGTTGCGTCCAGAGTGATCTGGCTGAAGTCTTGGTTGAGCTTGTAGACCACCTCGCCGGTGTCGTTCACGAACTCGGCCATCCAGGCCAGGCACTGGCTGTACGCCTCACTGACGTTGCTCACCACCAGGGAGAGAACGCTGTGTTCGGCGGCGCTGTC
Source organism: Pseudomonas sivasensis (assembly GCF_052938085.1). NCBI lineage: Bacteria > Pseudomonadati > Pseudomonadota > Gammaproteobacteria > Pseudomonadales > Pseudomonadaceae > Pseudomonas > Pseudomonas sivasensis. The sequence continues at coordinate 2,957,140 of NZ_CP176442.1, read as the reverse complement.
GTTGTCGGCCTGGGTTGCGGTTTTCACTGCACTGCCACGCTCGATCAGCCTGGCGCCAAGGGACACCATGTCCTGCTTCTTGGCGTCCATAGCCTCTTTCACAAGCGTATTCGGCTCAGGCTGAGCAAACCCGCACGATCCGTTGGCAGGGAGCGTCAGCGGCGCCCTGGAGCCAACATAGATGCCATTGGCTTCAAGGTGGTCGCGCCAGGCCTCGTCCAGGCCGGAGATCCAGAACTGCGGCTGACCAGAGAACCAGACAGAGTCCTCATAGTCCGCGCTGTTGCAGTAGTGACCAATGTTCAGCACTGCCATGTCGTACAGCGGCGCGTCGTCGATGCTGGTGTCGTTGTTTTCGCTGCCAAGGAAGTGGAACGGGATGATCCGCCAAGGCTGGCCAGCGCCATTCAGGGGGGTGAATGGCGGGATAATCATAGCCGTCTGGCTTGCCCCCTCCTCCCACACCTCCTGGGTGTAGACGCCGGCCTCATCCAGTCGTAACACTCGGTATTGGGTAGCCTTTTCGCTACCGAAGCCATCATCGGTGTCGACATCCACGGATTCCTGAAGCACAACCAGGCTCAGCAGATGCTGACCACCGACCTTACGGGTCTTCCAATTCCTTATCGACTCGGCTGGGTAGCTCGCAACACTCGCGCGAGCGCGCCCAGCCTGCTCGTCTGCCTTGCTCACCGTACCGGCCTGCACGGCTGCGTAGTCCACCAGCAAACCGTGCCGACCAACCTCAAGCAGATGCCCGATGACAGACTGCGACTGCTGGTAAACGCTCACGCCCTGCCCGTCAATGTCCGTGGCCACGTAATCAAGTGCACCAGGGACAGTCAGCGTTGGCCAGGTGCGGAACACGGCACCTACCAAGCTGTGCTTCGTGCGCCCGGTGGCGTTATAGAACACTGCACGCTGCTTGTACGACTTGTACCGCTCAATGTTCTCGGGACTGGTGTCGTGATGGTTGGGCTTGGGCAAATACACATCGCCGCGCCCCTTGACCGTCTCGGAGCCCTTGCACACGTCGCGCACCAGCCGCCAACGGGACTGTGCCGCGTCGTATTCCGGGCGGGTGTATGTGACGTCTGCCATTAGCGTGCGAATCCCATTTTGATTGATTTGACCGGCTTCTTCGCGCTCTTGGCGACAGCGAAGTACCGGAATGCATCGGAGCCGTGAGACGTCCAGTCGTGAAGTGGTTTGTCTTTCCAGCAGCCCTTCTTGTCGTCCCATTCCTTGCGGTAGTTCTCGAGGCAGGCAATGCCCTCTTCGCACTTGGATTCGTCGAAGGCGCACTTGGACAGAATTTCTCGGGCCTGCTCGATGCCGTCGTCTACCCCGATCTTCGGAACAACCTGAAACGTCATCCGGTAAACCTGGCCATCGATCTCGTAACCCTCTCGGGCTATGTCCTTGCGCGTCTTCGCATCACTGCCGAACTCACGGTTCTCGATGTCATGCGGCCCCCAGTGCTCGGAATAGGTGTAACCCTTGTCCTTGAGCACCTTCATGTAATGCCGCAGGCCTTCGCCTGAGTTCTCGTAGTAATCGATGATGTGGTACTGCTCGCCAACCTGGCGCACGAACCAAATGGCGGTGGAGTCGCTCACGCCGATGTCCCAAATGGTCATCACCGGCAGGTGGCTGTTGTCGGGCAGAGTGCCGATGCGCTGAGCGGCATACAGCTTGGTGAACTGCTGGGCGTAATAGGCGCCCTCGACCGACTGCTGGAAGGCCTCAACCGGGATTGAGGGGTACTCCCGCTTCATGTCGTCGCCGAGCGTCTTCTCCTTGGCCGCATACCAGGCGCGCTGGCCGTCATTGGTGACGATCCCGTGCTTGGCGCGCAGTTCGTTGAAGTAGTCGGTCAGGCGCTGGGGCAGCACTACGTCAGCAGACTCGAGGCTGTAGGCCTTGTTATTCCACCAACTGAAGAAAAAGAACTTCCAGTCCAGCAGGCCCAGTGGCACCCCGGCCAGTTGCTGGCGCTCTGCTGACTGGCTGTAATCAAAGAAATAGCCGGCTCGACCCTCTGCCGTTGACTCAATGGTGACGAAACACTCAGCAGCGACAGCCTCGAAAGCACCGGTGACGATCTCCCGCGCCTTATGCGGGAACTTGGCGCAGATCTTCCCGAACTCGGATACGTGCAGGTAGCGCAGCGTGCCGCCCCGGAACGAGGTGGAGACATAAAGCGAGCCGCCCTTGCTGAACACCAGTTCGCCGGCAGCGTCGTTTCTCGCCGGGTTGGCAGCGCGCAGCTCCTTCGGCAAGTTGTCGTAGGCGTACTTGACCTTTTCACGAAACAGGCGCTTCGCGTCGTTCAGTGTGTGAGCGATCAAGGCGCACTTGGCAGCCTCGAACAACGCTGCATCCAACTGGACGATGCACACCAGCGTCGTAAAGCCCAGCTGGCGAGCTTTCAGGATGATGTTCCGGGTATGCATCCCCTGGAAGTAATCGATCTGCTCCTGCGTCATGCGGAAGCGAACCTTCTTACCCTGCTTGTCGGTGATGAAGTAGAGGTTATTCAGTCGCCAGAACCGATCCCGAAGCAGCTTCATGTGCTCGGGCTTCATGTCAGGCGTCCTGTGTTAATTCATCCATCATCTTCGAGATCTCGTCGGCGTCGTCCGTCTTCTCCTTCTCGTCCAGGCTGAATGCCTGACGCTCCAGAACTTGCAGGTTCTTCATTGCAGAGGAAAGCTGGAACAGGGTTTTGGAATTGCTGGGTAGCGCGACAGCAGCGAGCATCGAGGCCCGGCGCATGCCGTTATTGTCCTCGTCAGTCTCGTCGATGATCGCGTTTTCGATCTCTTCGCGGCGCTGGATGGTATTGAGCAAGTCATCCATCAGCAGGTTCGCAAGGTTCGTGGCCTTGCGAATGTCCCGACGGTGACTGCGAACCACCCGCGCCCCTTCTTCTGCGGCCTCTTCGATGATCTCGGCATCAAGTTCGCAGTTCGCGCCTTGGTCGTTGCGAACCTCTCCGCGAACCAGCTTGCTGCGAACCTCTTTGCGCACCTGGTCGGAAAGGTCTCTCGCCCATCCTTGAACCTTGGCTTTCTTCCGTATCGCGGTGTCGCTCACGCCTTGGCGCTCTGCGATAGTCCTGATGGAAAGCGAACCTGCCCGGTAGGCGCGTTCGATTGCCTCCCAGTCGGGTTGCTTGGTTGTCATATTTTGGCTCTGGCACTTGAATGGTCGAACACGTGACTCCATTAGTAATGGGGTAGCACCCAATCAACCGTTTAAGGAAAGAAGATGTCTATCGAAGCGATCTCGAAAGTTGGTGAAAACTCCTACCGTCAATTGATCCCCGCAGCGCAACGTGCTCTTGCCGTTGGTGCAGCCTTGGAATTGATTCAAAGCCGTATCGGCACCTTACCCACGGGGACTAGTCTTGAGACTGAGCTGAGCAAACTGTCGCAGTACGCCGACAAGATCCAAGCTGCTCTTGCCACGGGAGAGTGATGCACCCGTGCCGCACTCACCTGCGGCACACCTACCCCGCCCCGCCGTCCAGCAGCACATCAATCAGCTTCTGCTCACCCAAGCGCATGGCGCCCAAGCATTGCAAGTCGTCGCACTTAGGGCCGAGGCCGAACACCGTGACCTCCCCCTTCGCGCCGATCAGCGTCAAGGCGCCTACGGTGCATTCAGGATGCTCACCCGCGTCCAGGTCGTCGGCGATCTTGCGCAGGGTCTTGGCAGCATCGCGCCAGTCTTCCCGCTTGAACTCAAGAACCTTGACGGTCATTCGGTCACCATCTGATGGGTTTGTGCATGGGCGTGGCCGTGGAGCAATCCAACGACCAGGCCCTGGGGCAACCCGGCAGCCTTGGCGGCGTCCACGGCATCAGCAATGGCCTTGTCGAGAGCGCCTACCGCAGCGTTGATGTCCGGGCTCATCGGCAGTACGTGCCGCAGGCGAGTCACTTTGCTCACGGTGCAACCTCGTACTGGAATGCGCGATCAGCAGGCGTTGCCGTCACAAACCTGCAGCGGTGGCTGTCGAACGGCTCCTTTGTGGCGATCGTGCGGCGGTATTCGGAATCTGTCTTGCCGGTAAAGCGTTCACGGTGAACGACCACACCTTCACGCAGGAACTCGACCTCAGCCGACCCCAAGAGCTTGGTTACGATTACTTTCATGGCGTCACACGAAGCTGAAGGCCGCCACTGCCAGGAGGATGATCACAAGCGCGATCCCGCCCAACAGGGTGACAGTCTTGGAGGAATTGGTATTCGAAGCCATGGCGATGCCCTCGGCGCATTCCGCGCCACAATTTTGCGAGTTACGAAAACGTGGCGCGGATTACTGCTTCCGGCGCTCTATACCTTCGGGCGCCTTCGGGCAGCTCATGCAGTGTTCGCAGTTGAGCGCTCGGCAAAGCCAGGCTTTGACCGGCTGCCAGTACGTGACCATGAAGATGTGCCGGGCACCGGCAAGGGCCAGGGCGACATGCAGTGTCAGGCCAGCAGTGGTCGGGCCGAAGAAGATGTTCTGGCTGCGCACCGACACGACGAAGCCGGTGATGGCGATCGTGGTGTAGATCAGCTTCCCAAGAATGCCGTCCCTCACCTTACCGCTCAGAACGCACCAGGTGGCCCACAGCGCGATAAGGCCGCAGGCGATGGAGTTGATCAGTTCAAGATTCATGGTGGATTGCCTCCCCCGAACCGCTGGCGAATAAGCGCCCAGAGGTCAGCGGCTTTGATGGCTCGGTTGATCGCTGCTAGGAGCGAACCTCCGAACGTGCCCAGGAGAAAACCAATCCCGGCGACGATCTTCGGCTCAGTGACATTCAGGTAGGCGCTCACCATGCTCGTCAGGTACAGAGAGCAGGCAACGCCGGTGACCAAGAACACCATCCAGGCGCGCCAGTCGGACAAGTCATCCTTGTGCCACCAGCTGGCAACAACGGCCCCAATGAGGCCCGCAATCAACAATTCGAACCTGTCGATCTTGTCGAGCAGGCGCTGTAGATACTCCATGCGCTCGACTCCGTGGGGCATGTTTGAAATAGGTCAGCCCCGGCGGCACTCCCTGCTTAGAGCGAAGGGTGTGGCGGGGCCGAAAATGAAAAAGCCCCGGCGAATGCCGAGGCTCAAAATAGCGAAATGGCCGGATTGTATCCCCAGCCAGGGGAGTTTCAGGTCAGAGCTTTTGAAAAGTCACGATCAAGCTACCCGCCTCGTTCTCGTCTTGAGGACGGCCGAGTGCAACCAAAGGTTCGAAACCGTCTACCGCCGCCTCCGCCTTCAGCTTCGCCTGTAAATCGGCTCGTATTTGCTCTAAATCCTTCGGCGATAAGTTATTCGAAAACAGAGGCAGGCCTACTTGAATCCCCTCTGGACTCTCGCTGTCCAGCCGCTTCTTTACAACGTCAAGCAACGTTATTACTTCGAGTGCAATTTCCTGATTCATCTGATACGTCTCGTTCCATTGAGCTCAAAGAATGCTTCAGTTGAAACCAGAATGCAAAAACCCGGCGCTCGGCCGGGTTCAGGGTTTCGTGTGCGTTTCGCGTTACTTGTGCACTATGGGAAAAGTACGCGCAAAACCCCGTCATGTCAATATTATTATGCCGCTTCTTGATCTTTTTCCGCGTGGATCAACTGCCATAGTGGTTGTTGAGCCTGAATATCCACTTCTTTTATCACTTCTTTCAGGGACTCCCACAGGTCGAGCCAATCACGCGTCCAGTTCTTCGGGTCGATGGTGACGCCGAAGAATGTCAGCATCTCAGCGGCAACACGGGCAGGCCCCCACTCTGCCGATCCGGCGACCTCCCCCTTGTAAGATTGCAGCGCAAGGGTAACCAGGTACTGCGCCTTCACGCGCTTGGCCGATGTCAGGTCGGGCAGCGCCGCTTTGGCGGTGATCAGCAGCACCGCGTTCAACAGGTGCTTCATGTTCATCGCCGGGTGGTACAGGTAGTGCCCGAACTGCTGCACCTGGAAAGGAAGCGTGTCGATGGCCCGCAGCACCTTGCCGATCGTGGCCAAGTGAGCTGCCCGGGCGGTAGAGCGGCCGGCGGGCGTACTGCGGGTCTCGCTGATGCTGATCTTCTGGCGCACAACCTGAATGCGCTCTTCCTTGTCGTCCCCCAGCGCAGCGAACACAGCCTCGGCGCGGCGCATTCGCTGCCCCTTCTTGATCGGTGCTGACTGGGCCTTATCGATGGCCACAGCGCTGATCGACGCGTTCGATTCGTGCTGTGCCTCGGTCCATACCTGCCTTGCGTTGATCAGCTTCATGCTGCGAGCCCCTTTTTCAGTTCTTTGGTCTTTGCCCGGTAGTCGGCGGTCATCGCCTTCAACTCATCCACGGCGTACTTCTTGGCCTCATGAGGGCCTTCCAGCCACTCGAGAGCCGCGGCGCCGATACGCTTCACCAACTCGATGCGGTAGTTCACGATGTTTCCGGAGAGCCGGGTGTTGCACGGCGAACACTGGCGGTGGCAGTTCATCGGCTCGAAGCGCAAGGCCGGATTGCTCCCCACGGTGCGGTAGTGGCCTGCGTCGTACTTACCCTGGTGGTGGCGGCCGCAGCTGACGCATGGAAGCGCTGCGTCACGGGCGCGGACCCAGGCGTTGAAAGCCTGCTGCGTGTCCTTGAGGTGATCCGCCCTGCTCTTCAGCTTCTCCTTGCGAACCTTGATGTCGCGGCGCCCTACTTCGGCGAGGGCCTTGCCGGCTATCGCCCGGCCCTTCTCCGACTGCCCGTGTGCGATCGCGCACTCGATCTCGCCGCACACAGCCTGCGATTCTCTGGAGCGCGTGAACATTACTCGGCACTCTGGGCAGCGCTTGCGCCGCGGTAGACCGGATTGAAGTGGGGTTTTTCGCTGTAGTGGGGTGCGCTTCATGCTGCCTCCTTGAATGCTTCGAACTCGGCCATCTCGGTCAGTCGCTCTTCCGTGAGGGTTGGCCAGTCGCGCAGCACCAAGTACGCGCAGCACTGACGCCAGAAGTCTTGGAATGTCTCCTCCCCCATCGAGTCGTAGGAAAGGCTTCGGGGTGTCTTGCGGGTGAGCTGGCCCAGACCTGGAATGTCGAACAGCTCCTCGTCGCAGTACACGCCCGACTCCAGCTGCAGGGCCTTGATTGCGTCGTGGGACTGCTTGCCGGAGAACCGGTCAATGTTCTGACTCAGCACCCGGCCCAGGCCGTGAACCAAGCCGTTGAACCGCGGGTTGCGCGGCTGCTTGAGGTCGGCGCGGATCTTCGTATTGATCCGGAAATCTCGCTCGCGAAGGATCGAACGGTCAGCATCGGAGGACGGCACGAACGCGGCGACCTCCTTGCCGGTGGCGGGATCTACCAGGCGGCGCAGAACCAGGTAAACGGGCATTGGGCGCGGCTTCGCTGACTTGGTCATTGTGCTGCCCTCTTCGCTTCCAGTTCCTGGGCCTGCTTGATCAGTAGCGCCCGGCGATCCGCCAACTCATTTGCCGCATCAATCCGCATTTCAGTTTTCCGCTCAGCACTGGCCTTCCGCATTTCCATCATCGAGCTCTTCACCAGCTCCAGCTTCTGGCGAATGGCCGGCTCTGGCCGGGTAACGTTGCCAGTGAGCAGGCCGGCGATAGCACGTCCGCCCTCGGTAATGGGCTCGGCGCTAAGGTCTGCCAGGTACTTCTGGCCGTGCTCACGAGGAATGCGTTTCAGCTCCATCGCCTTGGTCACAGCCTGGATACGGCGGTTGGCGTCGAAGCCTACGGACACATGCCAGTTGACCGGCTTCGCGTCCTCGCGGGCTTGGCTCACAAACCGCTGGTAGGCGTCGATGAACGCCATGCGCGCGCCGATTTTGTCGCCGCCATCCAAGATGGGTTTCGCAGCGGCCAGGGCCAGCTGGATCTCGTCGGTCAGCACCACGGTTTCAAATTCATCGTTGGTGGTCATGGCGATGGCCCAGGCCTCATCCTTCCCAGGGCGGCCGTCGGAGGTCTGGACACGCTGCAGGATGTCAGCCATCGCCAGCTTGCCCTTCACTTCGAAACGGCAAGCCTTCAGCGCGGCTTTGACGACTGGCACCGGGTAAGCACAAAGGTCTTCGGCCATCATAGCGGCGGTACCAGGGTTCATTTCCTGGCCCATGGCCTCGGCCGTCGCGCATATGGCGGCGGCAAGACCGGCGACCTGTTGGTCGTTCATTTCAGAGGTATTCATTGCGGTCACCTGCTTGGCGTTTGGCCAGAACAATCTGGGCTGCCTGCTCGGCTGCGGAGAGGTTTGCCTCGGTCCTTTCCATCTGGCGGGCGGTTGTGCCGTTGACACGCTGCCCGGTAACCCACTGGGTGTGGTAGCTCTCGGCGTTGGCCAGCAGCTCGTTCAGGCTATGGCACTTGCGCAGGACGGCGGCATCGCTGGTTTTCAGGAAGTGGGCCGCGACGTGGTGGGCAACATCGGCGCCGAGGCGGTCGACGAGTTGGCCTAGCTGGCCACCGACCTTGGCGTTCCACACCGGCCAGGCGCTGTAGCGTTTGCGGTATGCCATGGCGTAGTTCGCCCACACCTTGAAGGTTTTGCAGGTCTGGTCCTTGGGCCCCGGCATATCGGCGGGAATCTCAACCCGTGGAGCGTCGGTACGATCAACCACCAGCACCAAGCCGCGGGACTGAGCCGGCTTGCCGGTAGCGTCCTGCAAGTCCTGACTGGTGTCCTGACTGGTACCCTGATGATTGGTATCCTGATTTGTCGGAGATTTATCCGACCCTTGCTCGGATTTTTTTCCGACCTTGCTCGGAGATTTATCCGAGGTAGATCGGATATTTTTCCGACCTTTGTTTTTTGGCGGGGTCGGATATTTTTCCGACCCATCAAGCTTTTGGTTCCACTCGACGGCCTTCTCGGTGAGACGAAAAAGCGTGATGTTCGAAGTGCAGGAAAGCTCAATCAAACCGGCCTCTTCCAGGGCCTTCAGCATGCGGTAAGCGGTGTCCGGCTTATCAGTGAGAAGCGGCAGTTCCTCAATGATTTTGGCCTTGCTGAGCGCGAAGAAGATCCCGTCATCGGTCTTGATTGGCTTGGTCCAGCTCGGGCAGCCGTAGACGAAGGCGAACAGCAGGGCCTGTTGAGAATTCAGCCCCCACTCCAGCGCCTTCACCTGGTTAATCGTGACGGTGTATTGCATGTCAGACCGCCGGGAAAAAGATATACGAGCAAATGCGCGCCACGTTTTCAGATTGCGCAAAACGTGGCGCGAGATTGGTAGAGCTATTGATATGTGGCTGGGTTTCCATATAATCGGCCTCACAACGTGTTATCGAATTAGCCGACCTCGACCGTCGGCTTTTTTGTGGCTGTAATTCAGGCGATGGATTTCAGTGCAGGCTTGCGGTTGATCAGTGCCTCAGCTTTCCGGCGCAGCTCCCCCGCCTTCGCTTCAACCTGGCGGCACTGCTTGGCGAACGCTGGCAAATGCGGCAGGTCCTGCTCGCACATCACTTGGTCGTCAAACACTTCGCTGCCGGTGTCGATCACATCGCCCAGGGCGCGGATCAGCGCGCCGAAGCTTTTGTTCGCGCACTGGTCGCTGGTCATCTGGCGGGCCCCGGTCAAACCGTGGCGGCTGGCAAGTTCATTCAGGCAGTGGTCACGGAATTCAGGTTCAAGGGCGTTGACCCACGACTCCTCCAGCCAGGAAGGCATTTCCTGATCGCCGGACAGCCAGCGCTGAACACGCTTGAGCCAGCGGCCGGTCGCCTTCACAAAGTCGGACACGTCGTTCTGCAAGGTCAGCGCGGCAAAGTCCGGCACCTCTTTGGCGATGGCCTTCTCTGGGCAGGACAGATGCAGTTCGCGGCTCAGCGCCTGGGCGAAGTCGTCCTGGCTCAGGCTGGTGCGGGCGATCTGGTTTTGAGCATGGGCGACCAGAACCTGATCACGGGTTTGTACGGTGTGTCTGGAACTGGACGTTTGCATGGGGACTGCTCTCTTCTAATCTGGCTTCAATGGAGCGGCGGACAGGGATGTCGCTTAGGCTGCCTGCGGTCTTTTCACCCTTGGTGGGTAAAGGTCTGGCCGCAGCTCAGAGCGATGAACCCCGGTTAATTTCTCGATCTCCAGCACTCGCTCAGCAGGAACGCGCCCGGTGGCGCACATCTTCTGCACTGCTTGTGGCGTGACCTTCAGTGACCGAGCTAAGGCGGATTGGCCGCCGGCAGCTTTCGCGGCCTTCTGGATTGCTGTCTGCGTCATACGCACCTCAAAGTTACAGCTACAACCTAAGGTTAACCCATGGACGCATTTATCTACAACTCAAATTCGCAATTACATCTACAACCGTTGTTTGTATGATTCGGCGATGAAAAATATCGGTGAGCGCATCGCGCAAAAAAGAGAGTCGGCAGGCCTTAGCCAGTCGGAGTTGGCCCGTCGTTTGGGGCTGAGCCCTCAGGCTGTCCAGAAGTGGGAGGCTGGCGTCTCTACGCCACGGAATAGCAAGCTGGGCGACTTGGCTGAGGCCCTCGGCACTTCGATGGGCTACTTAATAGATGGCGGTCCTGGTGAAGCGGGCCGAGCCGCGCCTGACTCGAATGCCAGTTCCATGAAAGCCATTGATGGCTGGGACGAAAAGACCCCTCTCGATGACGACGAGGTTGAGGTTCCGTTTCTGCGCGAAGTCGAACTGGCTGCAGGATCGGGCCGGTTCGTGATCCAGGAGGACGAAGGGGAAAGCCTTCGCTTTCGCAAGAAGAACCTCCGCGAAAACGGTGTTCAGTTCAGCAACGCCAAGTGCGTGACCGTCCGGGGCAATAGCATGACCCCGGTTTTGCGTGACGGTGCGACTGTGGGAATCGACTTGGGCAAAACAAGCCTGGGCGACATCATTGATGGCGACCTCTACGCCATAAACCATAATGGCCAGATGCGCGTTAAGCAGGTTTTCAGGCTTCCGTCAGGGATCAGGTTGCGAAGCTTCAACCGCGACGACCATCCGGATGAGGACTACAGCTTCCAGCAGATGCAGGATGAGCAGATCGGCATCCTGGGGCATGTGTTCTGGTGGGGCATGTACGCACGTTAAAACCGAGGCGGAGTACATCTCACCTCCTAAAATCTCATCATGTGGCATAGGGAAGCGCCGTGAACCAACCAATAAAAATCAAGAACGAAGGCGATGCGTTTGAGGCGATTGAACGCTTCCTAGCGGGAGGTGCATTCCCCGAAGGCATTGTTCTGGAAGGTTGGCCAAAGCTCAAAGTCAGGCTGGTGGGTGAAAAATTTCACTCGAGCCTTACGCCCAGCGTGATGAAATCCTTCATTGAGCTGCAGAATTTAGTCTATAAATCCTATGCAATTGCCCAGTACGATACGGAAGACACGCGACGCCTCTCAAAGGAAGAGCGTGATGAACTGGAAATTGAGGTAAAGGTCGAAGAAGGATCTGCGATCTTCGAAATTGACCTTCAGGACGTATTGCTAAAATTCGCCGAGAAGGCAGGAGAAACAATGCCACCCGAACTGATCGTTGCGACGATCCTTGGCCTGGGCGTGCTCTGGGCGGGCAAGACCTCGTACACGGCCTATCTGAACTATCGAAAAGACATCCGAGCCTCTGAAGCAAAAACGGAAGAGCAAAGAGACGTCCTCTCTTCTGTAGAGGCAATGTCAAAACAGGAAACCGCTCGACTGGAAGTGCTGACCAAGCTTTTGGTGGCGCAACCGAAGCTGCAAACCGTGAATCGAGAGGCCTACGACACCCGAACCGAAATGCTCAGAGGATTCTCTACGGCAGAGGAGGCAACTATAAGCGAAGTTGTGATCCCGCAAGATGCTGCGCAGGAATTGGTCACGAACGCCCGCAGAAAGGCTGTAGAGAAGCGCCTGGATGGATATTATCGAATCACGCGTGTTGACTCATCAAATCCTGACGCATTCAAGGTTAAGGTGCGCCGGCATAAGTCTCTTGATGAGTTCGAAGCCGTTGTCGAGGATACGTCCCTGACAGGCGACAAAAAAGAAATCCTGCAATACGCCGAATGGGAGAGAACCACCGTTTATCTGAGCATAAATGCGAAGGAAATGGATGGCGATATCAAGCAGGCCGTGGTCCTCGACGTGGTACGAAAAGACCCTCCAGACTGAGAGTGCACTTCAACTCAAGCCCGGCCCAGCGCCGGGCTTCTTGTATATACCCTTCCCTGCCTTATTACGTAGCACTCCATTGGGCGCCGATAATGGCCGACGACCTGCAGGATAGGATTAGAGATAGATTTAGGATGGAACCATGAAAAATATGATTCAAGGATTTATCGCTGCAGCTATCGTGGTCGCACTGGGTGCTTATGGCTGGATGCATTATCAAACGCAGCAAGAAATTGACGCTGGGGCCGCTTACGCCAGACAAAGCTCAGCATTGGTTATGCAGCAAATGGCGATGCTTTCCGACGGGGATAATGTCACTGTCGCAGACTTTTTTGCATCCACGCGCAAAGCTACGGAGGAGCTTTCGAACTGCACCTTAGCGATTGACTCTCGCGATTGGCGCCGCAGTCATAGCGCGCGGGATGCGGCCAAAGAAATATGTTCATCAGCCAAAAGCCTGATATCGATGCTCTCTATGGATGCCAAGGCGCGACTGGAACGACAGTCGGCTAAGGATAGAGCAGAAAAGGCCTCGGCAGCTATTTCCAAGAGCAAAAATAGCTACGAGATAGCGTTGCTCACATCGCAGATGGATGAAGCCTATGACGAGCAAATCAAAAGCCTTGAGCAGGAAATATCCAGCCTCAAACCCAATGCAAGCCGCGTTAAGGCATTTCTGGCAGCAGACGACAGAGCAGTCAAAACGCTTGGCGTACCAGGCTTGAGCCAAGACGCCAGATCAAGACTGCAGCAGATGTACCCAGAAAAATAGCAATTCCCCCTACTACTCAAAGCCCGCCCAGTGCGGGCTTTTTCATGCCTGCGATTCGGACCTACAACCATGGCAGAACCAACCGACAACTTTAAATCGAAAAATCTACAACCAAAAAGCTTGCAAGCTGTAACTTATGGTTGTAGATTTAATCCATCGCAGCGACACACAGCCACTGCGAAGGGCCTCCGCCCGCCGCTCTTTAACAGCACGGGAACCTCGCAGATCGATCCCCAGCAATGGGCACAGCGCGAGCAATAAATTCGATCTCCACGCCAGCTCTGGAACTGGCCGTGCTCACCAGACGTGAGTACGCGAAACCACGCAAGCCGGTCGGCGAAGAACACCGCTCACGAAATGTGTGACGCCGGCCAGAGATATGAATCGGGCGATGTGCGTGGTGGAGAACGGAATTTTTCACTGATGCACCCAGCCGCTGATTGGTCGGGTGCATTGGGAAAACAACCGGGAGCCACAAATGAGCGAGTTCAACTACGACTTGGCCAAGGCCTCGTTTCCAAGCTTCGGAGATTACGCACTGATCGAAATGAAGCGCCACGGCGTGCCGAATGAGATTTACACCCACAAGGTGGTCAGCACGTATCGGTCGAATACCTGGGTGGATGTGCCGATCCAGTCGCCTCCTACCGCGGTAATTCACAAGGGCGAGATGGAGGCTGTGGTCCGTGTGATTGTGTGCGGGATCAGCGAGGACAAGGTTTATACGGTGCGAGTGGCAGATGTGAAGCCGCAAACGGTGCCGATGCCTGATGCCGAGGTTCAGCAGTTGATGCAGTTTTACGAAGCCAAAGACATTCGCAGCTTGATCGACCAGCAGGCCGATCACGTGAAGATGTTGCAGCTGCGGCTTTCGCCATTCCTGAACGAGCCAAACCCAATGGTCAGGGTTCGCGAGGGATGAAAAGAATCCTGAGCGGGGATTAAGCCGCCTCCGCCACGGCCGTCGGACAACACGGTCTTTGTGGGCACTCCAAAGCAGTGTCCGTTTCGTTCCGTATGAGCGAAGGCTTAGCCAATGAGCCAAATCAAGATCGCTGACAGTCGGAAGAGTACGACGGACAGCCGGGAAAGACCGGCACCTACCCTTCCCCACCTCTATTGCGTCAGCACTCCTCCCCCGCGCCCATCGGCAACCAGCGGGAGGCATGAGTGCTGACGAATACAGGTGAACAACCCGCCACCTTGGAGGCGACCATGAACGCAGCATTGAAGATATGCCAGGAGCGTTACGACGCTCAGTTGCCTCCAGAGGTAAGCGAGGTGAGCGCGGAACAGGAGTGGCTGGAACACTCGGCCGAGCAGTTGGTGTGCGGCATGGACATCAAGTGGAAGCGCCGGTACGGCCAGCCGCAGGTGGTGACGTTTGATCGGTTCTGCACCTACCTGCAGGGCGTCCTAAATCAGCGCCAGATCGACGGCCTGGACGAGCGCGACTCACTTGCTCGGCTGTTCCTGTCCTCAATACTTGGCAGCCAAGCGGATTCACGCGGCCACGCCGCGGAAATGATGGGCGAACAGCGCCCCATCGAAGCCGCGGAACGGATCGCTATGGACTTGCTGAGGCCCTACGCCTCCGACGCCGTTGCAGCAGAGAGGGAAGAGGCAGAAGACGACGTGGATGCGGACCTATGAGCGCGCATGTAGATATAACTGCTGCGTTGCTTGCCCTTGACCCTTCGGACACAACGCCCCTCGCCGAGTCGCAGGTAGAGGGATTGATCGTTCGCCACTTCACCGAAGGCACCATCAATGCTGAAGAGTTTCATCATTACAGTGCGTGGCTACTGAGAGCCAGTCGGAAGAGGCTGGCTCGGCTGGTTAGATAGGCCGTCAGATTACGTCGAGCGCCCTTCGTTACGACTTTGTTGTTTTCTTACGTTTTTCCCAGTTAAACGTTCGTATTGGTGGTGAATAAACCACACGACCAAAAGCAGGCCAGATAAGCCAATAACGAACAGCAACAGCTCTAATGCGGGACCTTCGTGTGAAAACATTTTTCGTTCCTCGTCCTGAAGTAGCGTGACCCGAAAACGGTCACTACCGAAATTATTCGTAACAATTCATACATTTTCAGGGTAGACGCCGAGGATCGAGGTGGCAACCCCCAATCCTCACAGAACCATTGATCTAGACACGTCACTCGTCGAAAAAACCGTTCACGAGCACTACAGCGCCAGCGATACACACGCAAGGAGAAGGTCATGACTACTGCACCAGTCCAATCGCTAATCGAAGAGCAACTCAACGAAATCGAGAGTCGAATCGCCATCCTGGGCTTTGGCATTCCTTTCAATGAACTGATCGGCCGCAAGCGTGAAGACCTGGTAAGGAATCTTCCGCAGCGGCTGGCGCCGACAATGAAGGGTGGCCGAATCGCGGTGAGGGTTCGGCCTTGACTCCCCACCAGCGCACTAGGCGCCTACTCATCTGGCGTGGCGCTTTCCCTGTCCTTGCCCTCTTCACCTTCCTGATGTTGCTCAGCGCCCTCGCTGATCGAATCACCCAGTAACCAACACCTTCAATCGCTGCGAGCATCGCGGCAAGGATTCCCCATGTCCGCAGAACAACAACAACTGGCGATCCTGCCAGCTAAAGAAGTAGCCCTGGCAGTATTCAGCGCCCCCAACGGCCTCGACCCGTACCTACAAAGCGTCCGGGAAGAAATCGACAAGTTCAACGCCTCGGCACCTGACGTTAAAACCAAAAAGGGCCAAGACGCGTATCGCTCGATTGCTTACAGCCTGGCGGGATCAAAAACGAAACTCGACAGCCTGGGCAAAGAGCTTGTTGCAGAGCTGAAGGATGTACCGAAGAAGATCGACGCAGAACGCAAGCGCGTTCGTGAGCTGCTGAGCGCGTGGCAAGAGGAAGTTCGCAAGCCGCTGACTGACTGGGAAGCCGCCGAGCAGGCTCGCAAGGATCGGCACGTCGATGCCGTACAGGCAATTGCGGATTTTGCCCTGGATCTGTCGGATGTCACCGCCGCGGTACTGCTTGAGTCTATCGCCTCGGTTGAGGCGGTTAAGATGGGCGAGCACTGGGAAGAGTTCGAGGCTGAAGCTGCCCGCACCAAGGATCAGGTTCTGGACAAGCTGCGCGCCACCCTCGCCGCCCGCCAGAAATACGAAACCGAACAGGCGGAACTGGTCAGGCTGCGCGCCGAAACGGAAGCGCAGGCCCAGCGCGAGCGTGACGCCCAAATCACCCGGGAAGCTGAGGAGCGCGCCCGCCGCGAAGCCGAGCAGCGTGCACAGGCAGAACGTGATGCCTCAGCCAAGCGTGAAGCCGAAGCAAAAGCCGCCGCTGATCGCCGCGAGCTGGAGTTGAAGCTGGCTGCTGAGCAATCGGAGCGCGCCGCCGCCCAGGCTGCCCGGGAAAAGATTGAGGCCGAACAGAGGGCAGCTCAACAAAAGATCGACGACGAACGCAGGCACCAGCAGGCGCTGGAGCAAGCAGAGGCAAACCGAGCCGCCGCTGTCCGGCTTGCCGAACAAGAACGTATTGACTCGGAACGTCGCCAAGCTGAAGCCGCAGAGAGGGCCAGGCTGGCAGAGATCGCCCGGGCAAATGCCGCTGCCGACGAGATCAACCGCCAAGCCGCCGCACGGGAAGCGGACAAGGCGCACAAAGCAAAGATCAACCGCGCCGCGCTGGACGCATTTATCGCCGGCGGTATGCCCGTGGAATGCGCGAAACAGGCAGTCACCTTGATTGCTCAGCGCAAAATTCCAGCCATCGCCATCACTTACTGAGGTCGTCATGAACGAGATCATTCAAATGCCGGTACGCGAAAGCGCCGGCCTTACTGCCGCCGAGGTTCACCGCTTCTCGGCCGTAGAGATTCGCCAGCGCGTTAACCTGGTGCAGGAAGTGATGCAGGGCATCATGAAGCGTGAAACGCACTACGGCACCATCCCTGGAACCCAGAAACCAACTCTGTACAAGCCGGGTGCAGAGGTGCTCTGTGTGACCTTCCGGGTTGCGCAGGAATACCGAATTGAAGATCTATCCGGACCAGGCGTAGCACGCTACCGGGTCACTTGTGTTGGTCGTCACCAGATGACCGGTGTTGCTCTCGGCGAAGGCGTCGGCGAATGCTCGTCCAGCGAAGAGAAGTACAAGTGGCGCGGCGTCATCTGCAAAGCGGAATTGGACGCCACCCCAGAGAACCTGCGCCGGAAGAAGTATTACAAGAACGGCAACACCGCAGATCAGATCCGTACCGAACCGGCAGACCTGGCCAACACCATCTTAAAGATGGCCTGCAAGCGAGCCATGATCGCCATGACGCTCAACGTCACCGCAGCATCGGACATCTTCACGCAGGACATCGAAGACCTTCCCGAGGAGCTGCGGCCACAGGAGCAAGCGCAGGCGCAAAGCCAAAAGGCCGCTCCGGTCCCTCATGACCCTGCGCTGTCCGCTCACTGGATTGCTCAGGCTGAAGCAGCAACCGCGCCCGACGCACTTACAGATGTTTGGAAGGCTGGCGTAGCGGTCATAAATGACGCCAAGGACACAACAGCCTACGACCTCTTCAAGGCGGCGGTGGTGGCATGCGGAGTGAAGCTGAAGGGCGCCGAAGAAGCCAAGCCGGAAAGCGAGGCTGTCGCAGAACAGCAGCCCGAACCACCAGCCGACGAAGAAGTTGAATTTGAGGAGATCCCAGAATGATCATCGTGAATTGCGCGCAAGGCTCCGAAGAGTGGCATCAGGAGCGAGCAGGCGTTATCACCGCCAGCATGTTTGGCGATGCACGTGCCAAGCTAAAGTCTGGCCCGAATAAGGGCGAACCAACCGCCAAGGCTCAGGATTACGCCTTCCGGTTGGCTGTAGAGCGAATCAGCGGCAAGCCGTTGGATGGTGGGTTTGAGACCTGGCAAATGCGCCGTGGGCATGAGCTGGAGCCCCAGGCTCGCATGGAGCATGAAGCTCAAACTGGTTTGATTGTCACCCAGGTCGGACTGGTCAAAACCGACGACGGCGCATTTGGCGCCAGTGCGGATGGCTTCATCGGCGAAGATGGCGGCTCGGAGTACAAGTGCTTCCTCGCCCCTGAAAAACTTCGGTCGTTCCACATCGACAATGACGCCAGCGAGATCATGGACCAGGTACAGGGGTGCATGTGGATCACCGGTCGCAAGTGGTGGCACATCGGGATGTACTGTCCAGCACTTGAATCGGTGGGACGCCAGTTGTGGTGGCAGGAATTCAAGCGCGACGACAACTACATCGACAAGCTTGAAGAGGAGCTTTGGGAGTTCAAGCTGCTGGTGGACGGGTATGAGGAGAAACTTCGGAGTAAGGCAGCATGATCAGCATCCTCCGTAACGAAGTGGAACGGCTGCGCCCGGCGCACGATGAACTGGCCGCGCAGATGGCTGAGTTTGTGGCATCTGGCGGCGAGATCGAAGAGGTCGAGCCTCCCCCGCCACCGAAGCCCGTCGAGTATGTACCCCAGCAGCCGCCGGCGCCTAAGCCGTTTGTTCGGCGGAAGGCTGGAGCAGATGCGTTACCCCTCGACAAGGAAGACATCCGTACCCAGGCCCGCCTCAAGCTGGTAGAGCAAATACGCCAACTCGGCGTCACGCACACCCAGACCGAAGTCGCTGCAGCGTTGGGTGTAAGTCGGCGGCTCATCTACAACCACGCTGCGCGGTACGACATCACGTTCAAGGCACCAACCCGAGGCGGTGCACGCAACCTGGTGCACAACGTGATTGATACGGAGCGGGATGTGAAGTTCGCCGAGCGGATAAGGGCATTCATGGAGCTGGGCATCAGCAGGCGCCAGTGCTGCGGGAAGCTGGCAATCGGCAGCAAGGCCTTTGAGCGGATTATCGCCGCCCACGGCATCGACTATCCCAAAGCACGCCAGGGCGGAACTTCATGCACCGCATAGCCCGCACCCAGCAACGCAAACGTCAAACCTGGCTCGCACTGCCGGCCAGCGGAATAGAAGAGGTAGGCCATGGCCAAGACTGTGCAGGAGCGATCAGCGAAAACCGCCAGGAAACGCATGGCACTTGCCGAAGAGGAACTGAGGCTCAGGGTTCGGCCCGGCACCCGTCAGGCGCTGGCCGACCTGATGGAGTGGTCAGGCATTACTGAGCAGGGCGAGGCGATGACGCTGATGATTCATCACCTGCATGCGATGGGCGCCGCAAAGTGCCAGCCGCTGCTGAATCCGCCGCGCCACGTTTTCGAACCTACGGAAAGTGTGGCGCGGGAATTCCGAAATAAAAGCCTGCTCGCCATCCAGAAAGACCCCGGCGACGAGATTATCGGGCCAACTATTTAACCGATGCAGGAGGTGTTGCATTGACAACAGGGCCTGCGACATCAGCTGGCTGCCCAGTCTCAACGTCACGAATTTCATACCTCCACCATGTCAACGATGATATTCCGTAAAGTCCATAGGTACGGCCGCCCACCAGATCAACAGTCATTTCAATCGGAGCAGTTTGCTGTTGCGCGGTAATAAACTTACGAACTTGAATCTTATGCCTGCCTGCACCCAGTCGGTACTCGCTCTGGCGGCTCAACCAATAAAGGGTTTGATCGTCGTCGATCTTAAATATTGTTAATGATTTGTCGAACTGTTGGATCGTAGCGATTTGGGCGCTTGATTTTCCTTCTGCACTTTTGTGCTCGTAATGAATACATCCGGTCAGCGTGAAGCTGAACATAATCATCGCTATAAAACGCCAAAAAATATCGTGTCGCATCAGTGTCCCTCCTAGGCTCAAATCCAAGGTGCGGATTGATACCTTATCATTTTCCAAAATTCCACCCTACTCGCTGCATCCGGTAACCGGAGGGCGGCGCTTATCCGGAGCAAACGAAATGCCTGTACGCCATAGCGTCATCCACAAGATCGACAAGAAGCCCGACGGCAGCCCGGCCGTTCTGTTTCTGGGCTCATCCGAGCAGGTTGAAAGCCAGGCCCGCGACGACCTGATGAGCCAGCTCAACGAAAGCTACAACGCCACTGTCGGTAAGGGCTGGGGGTTCTTCCATCAAGAGTCAGGTGCATTCCCATTCAGCGGTTGGCTTGGCAAGTATCTCGCCGGTGTCACTGACTTCATGGCGTTCAGCACCACCGCTGTCGAGCACCTGACCAAGCTGATGGAAGAGTCGAACCTTACCACCGGTGGGCACGCCCTCTTCTGCCACTATCAGCAAGGCATGACCGATTACCTGGTGATCGCCTTGGTGCAGGAAACCGAAGCGGTGGCCATGACCGAAGAACTGGCTCTGATGACAGTGAAGCGCCTGGACCTGGATCACATCCGTCTGGCTGCGCGCATCAACATCAGCGAATGGCAGACCAACCGCCAGTCGAAACAGTACATCTCGTACCTAAAGGGCAAGCAGGGTCGGCGGCTCAACGACTACTTCCGCGACTTCATCGGCTGCCAGGAGGGGATCGACGCCCCGAGCGAAACGCGCACGCTGCTGAAGGCGTTCAGCGACTTCGTTGAAAGCGAGGATCTGGGCGAGGAATCAGCGCGGGAGAAGATGAACACCCTGGTTAGCTACTCAATGGCCCAGGCCAAGCTGGGCGAGCCGATCACCCTCGACGAGCTGTCGGGACTGATCGACGAAGACCGGCCGAAGAGCTTCTACGACTTCATCAAGGCGAAGGACTACGGAATTTCCGAGGCGCTGCCGCCGGACAAGAAGACACTCAACAAATTCCGGCGCTTCACAGGCCGCGCCGAGGGTATGTCGATCAGCTTCGAGGCGCACCTACTCGGCGACAAGATAAAGTTCGACGAAGCCGGCGGCACGCTGACGCTGCGCGGACTGCCCACTCAACTGACTGAGCAGCTCAAGCGCGCAGCCGCCTGACACCAACCGCAGCGCCGCACTCCCGACGAAGGGCGGCGCTTACTGAGAAAGGCTCCGGCTAGTTTTTTTCGTCCGGAAAACTTTTCCGTATGCGTAGAAGCCTGCAGTGATTTCAGCGATAGCCATGAATCCGAAGATCATGCCGAAGGCGAAGGATGAAGCAATAAATGCGAGCCCCACTAGAACGATTAAAAGTTCAGATATGTTCTGCCACTTCTTCGACATCGACGGCCCAAATGCCTCGATAATTCCGGCAACGAACCCAATCAAAAGCCCCGTAATGAAGCGCGCAAGCATTACAACTCCTTAATCCGGCTCCATGCCGGTCACCCGTAATACCCCATATCAATCTCGGACGCAGATATTTTTAGATTCTAGCTTGAGCGAACTATGAAAACTGCCGCTATCGCAATCACAGCGACGACTCCAAACACCATCCGTGCGAGCCAAGGAGCTGTTAGCCAGACGCCGGTAACCCCGGCAATCTGCCCAATGTTTTTTTCGCTGAAATAGCGGCCAGATGGCGGCTCGCGAAAAGGATTTCCGCAGTGGGGGCAGGAGTAGGCTTTATCAGAGATTTTTGCAGAGCATTCAGGGCAGTCAATTAGGCTCATGATTTTTTGTCCGTTTTAATTAATGGCTGCAAACCAATATGAAGACTTCATTTTCTGATTTTGGTTCTGCGGGAAATCATATGAGCCCACTCATTAACGAATCACGCCAGCCGGCTCAGTAGCAGGCAGGCCGGCGAGGTCACGCCACTTCGCCAGGTCAGCGATCAGCTTAAGGCCTGGGCGCACATCAGCTTCGAGCGCTTCATCAGGAAGGCTCAGCAGCCGCACAACTTCATCGCCTATCAGGCGTATCGCTTCCACATCGGTTTTCGTGCTCATCGCAGTCACCGTTAGGTCTTTGCTGAGTGCAAATCATCAACCCAATTTACAAATCACGCCAGCCGTCGAGGATCCCCTATGCCACCTTCTCACCAGATCCTGGTCGGCGACTGCATTGAGATGATGCGGACGCTGCCAGACAACAGCGTCGACAGCGTCGTGACAGACCCGCCCTACGGCATCAGATTCATGGGCAAAAGCTGGGATGGCCAGGATATCGAAGCCCGCGCCGCTTACCGGGCCAGTATGCCATCGCACGCCGGAGCTTGCGGGCCGAACGGCGGTCACCGCTCGATCGCGGCCGAGGCCGGAAAGTACGACCTGACGCCGGCGGGCATGCGTGCCTTCCAGGCATTCACGCTGGAATGGGCTACTGAGTGCCTGCGCGTGCTCAAGCCTGGCGGGCACCTGCTGTCGTTCGCCGCTGCGCGCACCTACCACCACATGGCAGTTGGCATTGAAATGGCCGGGTTTGAGATCCGCGACCAGATCATGTGGGTGTTTGGGTCGGGCTTCCCGAAGTCGCACAACCTCAAAGGCAAGCACGAAGGAAAGGGAACCGCGCTAAAGCCTGCGCATGAGCCCATCTGTATGGCAAGAAAGCCAATCACCGGAACCGTGCTGGAAAACATGGATCAGTGGGGCACCGGCGCGATCAATGTCGACGATTGCCGTATCCACGGTGCGGATGCAAAGGCCGCCAAGTACTCCCAAAAGCGAATGGCTCCTGGCCACGTAGTAAACGACACCGGCGCCTGGAAGCAGGAGGCTGAGTATACCGGCATGCTGAAGGCTGGCCGCTGGCCCGCGAACCTGATTCACGATGGTAGCGATGAGGTAGTAGCGATGTTTCCCGCAGAGGCTGGCGCATCGGCGCGTGTTCGAGGTACAGAGGCGAGCGCTGCAAGTGTCGGCCGAATTACTGGACAGCACGATCGAGTGGAAGGCGCTTTTTACGGCGACAGCGGCAGTGCCGCCCGCTTCTTCTACTGTGCCAAGACTAGCCGCACCGATCGGCATGAAGGCCTGATCAACCCGGGCCCCCAATTCAAAATGGGCACTACCTTGCGCAAGGTCGAGACGACCGAAACGAAGGGCAACAATCACCCAACCGTCAAGCCTACCGACCTGATGGCATACCTGCTCCGCCTGGTCACACCGCCTGGCGGCGTGGCGCTCGACCCATTCATGGGGTCAGGCAGCACCGGCAAGGCCGCGATGCGCGAAGGCTTCCAGTTCATCGGCTGCGAAATTGATGAGCAGTATGTGGCGATCGCCCGGGCGCGCATTGAGCACGAAGTCGCCCGGGCAGCAGGCGCGGCAGTCGAACGTGATCAGCTTGAGCTGTTCGGCACCGCCTGATCCAACTCAGCTATACCACCGTATGCTCGGCAATCAGGATGGCCCCAACCTCACGCCCAGCCACCTGCGCCAGGCCCCGGTCAACATAGGTTCGGTCACCCGCAACAACCGGCAGCACCACCTCACCACCGCGCTTCACCTCGACGTTGATACGCCAGGTCTCCCGGCCCTCATCGTCCTTGTCGCACTCCATGTAGTTCCAAACCTGAAAGCCTTCGATGTCATCGTAAATATCGTGCTTTGTCATGGCCTAGCCCATTTAGAGGAAGGGGCCATCGTAGCACCACACCCCGGGCATGGCCCGGCAAGGACTCCCCGTGATCAACTTGTTCTGGCGCCTGGTCGCCAAGCTGCTCGCGCGCCCAGCGGTTTCCGCCTGGCTAATCGCCCGCGCCCAGCGCACCCCGTACCTGCACATCATGTCCGCCGACGGCGCCGAGATGTACATGGGCCGCTGGTGGCTGTTCAACCCCTACTCCCGCGACACGCACAAGCCAGCGCTTTGGTGGTGCCCGTGGTCGTTCCGCATCCACCACATCATGCGGCCCGATGAAGACCGGGATCTGCATGACCACCCGTGGAACGCCCGCACGATCATCCTGCGCGGCTGGTACATCGAGGAACGATTAGAGCCTGCGGGAACCGACGACATGCTGAAGCCGGGCCCTCTTCAGTGGCTGGAAGCGCTGGACGACCTCTTCAAGGTGTCGACGAGTACTCGAAACCCGGGCGATACCGCCCGGCTAAACCACGGCGAATACCACCGCATCGACCAGGTATCACCAGGCGGCGTCTACACCATCTTCATCACCAGCAAGTGGCGTGGTGACTGGGGCTTTCTGGTCAACGGCGTGAAGGTGCCATGGCGCACCTACACCGGCACCAACAATTGAGGTTCTGAGCATGAGCAAACCAATTCAAACCGTTGAAGAGCTGGACGCGGTACTGCACTGGCGCGGCAAGCATGCCCAAGCAATCAAAGAGCGTGACGCCCTGCAGCAAAAATTGGCAGTGGCAACAGTGATGCATCCATTCGCCGAAAAGGTTGTCCGCAAACTGGAACGCTTCCAGGAGTGCGCGGACGACGGCCAAGGCGCGGACATCGGCCGGCACTGGTTTGACTTGCTGACCCAGCTCGGCCTGCTGAATCGCGTGCAGCGCAGCCCTGCACTGTGGGAAATGACTCAGCAAGGCGAAGACGCCCTTGAACTGTCGCGGCAGAGCGCCAAATCCCGATAGGAGTACATCCGTACTCCACCCGCAAAACCTGTAACCCCTCCCCCTTCAAAGTCAGCCGCTATAGCGGCAAGGACGAAGTCATGCCTGAAGAAATCAAGTTGATCCAGCTAGCCCCGGTCGTGCGCGATGAGTACGGCATGTTCGCTCACCCCGATATGCCCGACTTCGACGAGGGCGACGGTGATAAGTGCAAGGCCTGGATCGCTGCACAGGGCTTGCAGGTGAAGATGGTGAGCCTCGAATACCACAGCGACGAAGCGGTCTCTGAGCGCTATTTCGAAGCAGGCGATCCGGACTGCAGCTATTGGGAGCCAGATCGGCCTGATGGCGAAGGCTGGTTCTGCCTGGCCATTCACGACACCGACGACGGTCCGGTCTGCTGGTGGGCACGCCGCGAGGTGACGCCATGATAGCCACCCTCTGGTTCGCCTACGTGTTCATCTACAAAGGGCCAAGGCCATGAGAGTTGTTCGCCGTTTCGTGCATGATCCTGCCGCCCAGTATGGCTTCCGTTCGGTACCGGCGACCTATGAGGATGCAGAAAAGATCACCGGCTTTCGCCTCGACCGCCGAGTCAACTACTCGATAAACCAGGAAGGTGAGGTCGAGCAGGAAAGCTGGTGCACTTTAGATTGCTCCGGGTGTGGCTGCGGTTGCGAGGGTGGTTGCAGCTGTGGCCCGTCCACGGGTTGCAGCGAATGCGGCTACACCGGAAAGCGTCGGCACTACTTTGGATTCCCGCCCTCCCCGCCAGAACGCAAGAACCCTTAACCCCAATCCCCCTACATGCCTGCCGGTGAGCGGCGTCAGGGCAACTGACTGTCGATCCATCGTTCAGCGGCCGCCATGGCGTCATCAAGCGCTGCCGGATAGTCAGGCCAGGGGCCTTTCAGCTCTGCTGCAACCTCGCCCAAGCCACTGATGGGAGCTGGTTCAATGACCTTTGCGGCAACAGGGCTCTGGTCGTTCGGGCGGCGCCAGTCGAACTTGAGGAACATTACGTGGCCGCGATAAGCGTGCGCTATTGGTGCATCGAAGTTGTGTGACACGTCCATGCCTCATCACGAACTTGGTTGAACCCTTTTGTACACAAAATCCTGCGCACTTTAAATATCGGCAAAAAGCCATTAATCCATTCCCCTACATGCCTGCCGGTGAGCGGCGGGCGAGGTATTCCTATGTCAGCAGTTCAGCGATTCCACGAAGCAGCCAACGATGCCCTGGTCAAACTCAGCGAGTACTGCCTGCCAGGCGCCAAGCTGGCGTTGATCATTGTCACCCCGGGCGAGCCGGAGCGAGACATCATCCTGGAAGACCAGGGTTTGGATAGAAACGAGGTGGTCAGCGCCCTGCGCCGGCGCGGCCTGAGCATCGACGGCGACAACGCCTACAAGCGCGACCTGTGCGACTCAATCGTCGGAGCCCTCGCCTTTGGCGCTCAAAACACCAACCCGCCACCGGTGGATCACTGGGGGCAGCGGTTCTGGGATATCGGCCGGGAGGAGCGCGCCAGCAGCGAGCAACTGCTGAAGGCACTGACAGCGCTAACCCAGGTGGCAGGCGAATGCGAGCAGATCGCCAGCAACTACAGCGGCACCATCGACGGAATCTTCGAACACGGCGGCGACGATCACGAAGACCCGAGCTGCGCGATCTTCCACCGCCTGTACTACGCCATGTTCGACGCGAGGGCCGCAATCAAGAAAGCCACCGCCTAACCCACCTTCTGCCGCCCAGCGCGGCAAGGACACCCCATGAACATCATCAAGACAGCGCGGCCCACAGCGGGCGGCGGGAGGTAGGTATGGATGGAATTCAGTTCCTGTCGCACGAAGATGTTTGCGAACTTACCGGCGCAAGAACAAAGGCTGGCCAGATAATGGTCCTCTCCCGAAATGGCATCCGCCACACTATCAAGCGCAATGGCTGGCCATGCGTGATATCTGCATCGTTGCTGGCTGGCCCAAAAGACCGAAAGCCCGAAAAGGCCGAATGGCAACCAAGGATGGGAACTCAGTAAATGGCACGACGCCCCACTAACCCCGGCAGCATCCCCCGGCTGAGAAAGCGACTGCGCCCCGGGGGAAGGGTTTATTACTACTACGACGCAGGCGACAAACCGAGAAAAGAGATCGCGCTGGGCTCTGACTACGGCGCAGCTATCGTTGAATACGCCCGACTTGAAAAGAGCCGAGCGGCTAGCGCACTCGTCGGCGCCGTACTGACATTTGAGTACGTCGCAAACAAGTACATGGAAGAGGTTGTGCCTACGAAGTCCTCAACCACTCAGAAGGACAATATTAGGGAGCTGAAGCAGCTCCTGATCTTTTTCAATGACCCGCCCGGTCCGCTTGAGGCGATCGAACCGAAGCACGTTGTCCAGTACCTGCGTTATCGGTCGAAGACGGCAAAGGTTCGCGCCAACCGAGAGAAGGCGCTGCTCAGCGCCATTTGGAATTTCGCCCGTCAGAGCGGTTATACATCGCTCGCCAACCCGTGCGCCGGTATCAAAGGGAACAAGGAAACTGGCCGGGACACTTACGTCGAAGACGAAATGTTTGCGGCGGTGTATCTGCACGCTGATCAGCCACTCAAGGACGCGTTAGACCTGTTCTATCTCACAGCTCAGCGCATAGGTGACACGCTGAAGATGGACGAACGTGACTTGCTGGATAACCAATTACTGATTAAGCAAGGGAAGACCAGCGCTAAACGCCGTATTGAGGTTGTAGGGGAGCTGAAGGTGGTTATTGATCGCATTCTGGAAAGGAAGAAGGGGCACAAGATTCGATCAACCAGACTCGTCGTAATGGACAACGGCCAGGCGATGACAGTGAGCATGCTCAGAGGGAGATTTGACGCGGCCAGGATGAAGGCCGGGATCGAAAAGTCTGCGTTTCAGATGCGAGACCTTCGCGCAAAAGCGGCTACAGACAAGGAGGAATCGACAGGCAGTATTCGCGATGCGAGAGATCAGTTGGGGCACACAACTGTCGGTATGACTGAGCAATATATCCGACGCCGTAAAGGCCTGAAAGTGCTGCCCACGAAGTGAATACTCGTTCCGCAATAAAATAAGAGCCCTTGAAAACAAAGGGCTTCAAGCGAGGCCACTGCAAACAATTGCGGACCAATAATCAACCTAACCTACTGTTTTATATACCTTTGTATGTGGACTTAAAATCCCCCGCTCGTAAGGGCGTCCCGGTTCGATTCCGGGTTCGGGCACCATAGATATCAAGGGCTTGCATGATTAACGTCATGCAGGCCCTTATCTTTTGCGCTCCGCAATTGTTGACACTGCTCCGCAACTCCCTTCCCTGGCGTTCCGCCGACGCAAATCAAATCGGCATACTTCACCGACTACTTCGCTGTTCTCATGACTGCATAGCAAAAAAGCCCAGCAATCGCGCTGGGCTCAGATAGGGAAACTCAGTAAAAAATATGTGCCGTGCTACTTAACCCTTAAAGCTTCTGTGGCGACTCCGTACCTGCGAGGGGATCCAGCCACCACCAGCATGGCGATAGACGAAGAAACCGAAGCAACCAAGTCTCTGCCCTAGCCAGGTCCGCCCATACACTCTGCGGTGCTGGAAAGCATTGCTCCCGCCTGCTGCACCAGCTTTCTCCACTCATCGCTGGTGATGAGTTCGGCAAGCTCCATGGCGTCAGCCCGCCGCAGCAATCCAAAATACTTAACCTCTGCGTCCGTTTGACTTACGGCCTGTGTAAACAGGTCGCGCCAGGCTGTCATGGCTAGTCTTCGCTGTGCCTCTCTCATCGAGGGCCCCTAATGGTGAGATGAGTCAGTATGTATTAGGTTGCCGGGCGCGTTCGGCGTGATCTCGTTATTGCCGACCAATGGCGGCCATAAGCCATTAATGGCGAAGTTTTGGCTCAGTCACGGGAAGATTCGACT
The DNA here is from genome assembly GCF_052938085.1 of Pseudomonas sivasensis. NCBI lineage: Bacteria > Pseudomonadati > Pseudomonadota > Gammaproteobacteria > Pseudomonadales > Pseudomonadaceae > Pseudomonas > Pseudomonas sivasensis. The sequence goes on along the minus strand of NZ_CP176442.1, from coordinate 2,928,970 downwards.
GAAAGTAGTGGGTCCGTTCGCACTGATCGTTGGCGTTTGCTGGACGATCTTCGCGCTGAGCGTCTTGTATCTGCCCTTCGGAGCGCCATCTATTGAGTCGGGAATCCTGACGATTACAACTTCCTCAGGTGTTACATAGAGCCCGCTACGTGCGTGGCTTTCTGCTTTTGCGACATCCTTTTCACCTGGCATTTACAGGACAGGGTGCTAAATCACCCTACTCCTTTGAAGAATTCCCTTTAGGCCCGCCCACAAGCGGGCTTTTTTTTGCCCGTCAGAAAGGCGCCAGATCCTCTTCGGGCTCAAGCTCGGCCTCCAAACCGCGACTGCTGTACGCGCACAACAATCTGACTGCCCGCAACGAACCTTCCTACAAAGCGAATTGTCGAAATGTGGCTTTGGTCACCCGTCTGCGCGCCCACCTATCAGGGAGAACCCAGCAGCCATCACCGGCTAATAGTCGGCGTGGTACCGGTTTTCTCGTGCCAGCTAGATAAAAGCCAACTATTCACGCGACATCTCAAGAGGCAAAGGAATCGTGCCCGAACAAAAAATGCATGCCTGCAACACAATTGATGAGTCCTTGGGAAATGCAAAATTGCCCGTAGAGCGGCTAGAGTCTTTAACATTTCTGCGCTTTGTTGCAGCCATCGTAGTGGTTCTTTTCCATTACGGAAAAGAAACGCAAATTTACGCAAGCTTGCCAACGATACTGAATTGCGGGCCGATCATGGTCACTTTCTTTTTCGTACTGTCAGGCTTTGTGCTCGCCCTATCGAATACAAAAAAGAACATTCCGACCTCACAATTCTATGTAAACAGAGCCGCCAGGATATTGCCCATTTATCTAATAGCGCTACTGGCTTACATGGCAATAACAAGCAGCTCACTAAACGGCAAATTTTTTATATCCGCCGCCCTTATTCAAGCGTGGTTCCCAAAATACGCAACGACTTTAAATTACCCTGGCTGGTCTGTTTCAGTTGAGATGTTTTTCTATTTGATTTGCCCATTGCTGATTTTTGTCAGCAATACAAAAAAAGACGTACGCCTCAAGGTGTGGCTGGCGTCCTCGCTACTCCTTTGGGTTTTCAGCCAAGTCGTGCTCAGCTACTACAGCCGTACAGACCCCTATGGCAATACCAGTCCGCGCCTGCACTCGCTGATCAATTATTTTCCACCTTCACACCTGTGCAGCTTTGTCCTTGGGTTCACTGCCGGGCTCATGTTCAAAGCAGGCGTATTGCGCAACGTCGTCGGGGAGAAGACTGCGCTCGTTCTCAGCATCGTGTTGTTCGCCATTATCGGCAAGATAATTGATTACGGCCCAAGAATAGATGATGCCATCGGCGCGCACTTAGCGTACGGAAGTAGTTTCACAGCTATCCTGTTTGCCCCAGCGATTTACTTTTGTGCCATAGCAAACAACTTACTAAAAAAAGCCCCCTTCATACCCGTGCTTGTCATACTCGGAGAATCCAGCTATTCGCTTTACATATTGCAAGCGCCGGCTCACCTTGCTTTCCAAATGCTGCCGACTCAGTTTCTTTTTGAATCCAGTACGATTAACTTTTCAGTCTTTGTCATCTTTTTAATTTCGCTATCCATCGCTTCATACTTCCTGATTGAAAAAACCCTTTCAAAAACGATCAAAGTTTTTTATGCAAAACGCATGAAGCGTTCACCCGTTAAAACTGAAGCCGTAGCCTGAGAATATCGCCTCGCCGTTCTCCCGTGCTCACGCGACGACAGATTGAACACTGACCGTATTTGCATCATGCAAGCGTGGGCGTGGCTCTTGAGGCGCCGTTAACACGGCATAAAGCAACCGCGCACCTGTTCCAAACGCACGCACACGGTGCGTCGTTTCTACCCAGGTGACATTTTTCGGAGCGTGACCAGCGTCGTCATACACACTGGTTTCCTTTAAAATCATAAACATAGCGTTTATGGCCTGAAGCTTGCTTTTAAGCTATCGCCGCGCCATGCGGCACTCGTTTCCCCCATCCTCTCAGGGTGGGCGACCCAGCCTCAACGATGCGGCTGGTGTCTCCAAGTGAAGCGAATCACATATCCAGCCGACAGCGCCGTCGGTATGTGAAATCAGGCCCTCCTTCCCCGCCTGCATTTCTTCCCAGACCTTCTTTCCTTCATTGCAAACCGTCATGCCCGGCGCTTTTCCTGGCGTGCTTCGGGCTGCAGTGGATAGGGAGTCCGGGTTTCAGGAGTCTTCCGAATGGCTATGAATCGTCGTGCTTTCCTGCGTGCATCTGCGATTTCCGCGGCTGCTGTGTCCACGTTGAGCCTCAAGAGTTTCTCGGCGTTTGCTGCCGACGACGCGATCAATATCGCCTCGCTGTACGACAACTCCGGCGGCCTCGACATCTACGGCAAACCCATCGTCGATGCGCTGACCTTCGCTGTCGAAGAACTCAACAGCGCCGGCGGCTTGCTCGGCCGCCCGCTCAACCTGATCAAGTACGACACCCAGTCGAACATGCAGCTTTACGCGCAATACGCCCAACAGGCCGCGCTCAAGGATCGTGCGGCGGTGGTGCACGCCGGTATCACGTCGGCGTCGCGGGAAGTGGTGCGTCCGGTGCTGGACCGCTACAAGACCCTGTATTTCTACAACAACCAATACGAAGGCGGCGTGTGTGACCGCAACTTCTTCGGCACCGGTGTCACACCCGGCCAGACCGTGGAGAAGCTGGTGTCCCATGTCACCAAGAAGTGGGGCAAGAAGGTCTACATCGTCGCGGCGGACTACAACTACGGGCAGATCGTCACCGCCTGGGTCAAGAAGTACGTCGAGCAAGCGGGCGGCCAGAGCGTCGGCATCGAGTTCTTCCCACTGGACGTGACCAATTTCGGCGCGACGATCTCGAAGATTCAGGAAGCCAAGCCGGACTTTGTCTGGTCGGCGCTGGTGGGCGGCGCGCACATGTCGTTCTATCGCCAGTGGAAAGCCGCAGGCATGACCGGCAAGCTGCCGATTGCCTCCACCACCTTCGCCGGCGGTAACGAGCACATCGTGCTGTCGCCGGAAGAATGCAACGGCATCCTGATCTGCCAGAACTATGTGCAGGAACTGGCCACGTCGCAGAACCAGGCGTTCGTCGAGCGCTTCCATAAGCGCTTCGGCGCGGACTATCCGTACATCACCGAACTGGCCATGGGCGCTTACCAGGGCATGATGCTGTGGGCCGAAGGCGTGCGCCAGGCGGGTACGGTGGAGCGCATGGCCGTGACCCAGGCCCTGGAAAAAGGCATCAGCCTGGACCTGCCCAGCGGCAAGGTCAGCATCGACCCGGCGACCCACCACTGTGTGCTCGACGTGCACATCGCCGAAGTCCGCGACCGCCGCCTGGAGGTGGTCGAAAGCTTTGCCCAGCAAGCGCCGTCCGACACCGCCGCCGTGTGCGACCTTGTGAAGAACCCGCGCGACGCCAAACAATACAGCATCGCGCTGTAAGGAGGCCGACATGGATTGGGCTGCCATTTTTTCCCTGCAAATCGTGGGCGCCATCGCCACGCTGGTGCTGCTGAGCATTGGCCTGGCGGTGGTGTTCGGAATGATGAAAATCATCAACCTCGCCCACGGTGAATTCATGATGCTCGGCGGTTACGTCGCCGTGCTCGCCACCCACAACCTGCACGTACCGATCTGGATTTCGATCCTGGTGCTGGCGCCCTTGAGCGTGGGCCTGTTCGGCATGCTGGTGGAACGCCTGCTGGTGCGACACCTGTATGGCCGCATGATCGACACCATGCTCGCCACTTGGGGCCTGAGCCTGGCACTGACCGGCGCTGCCACCATGCTGTTCGGCAACACGACGGTGGGCATCAGCTCGCCCTTGCCGGGCATCACCGTGGGCGCTTATCAAACCAGCGGCTACGGCCTGTTTGTGATCGCCGTGGCGGTCGCCGTGCTGCTGGGCATGTGGGCGCTGCTGCGGTTTACCCACTTCGGCCTGTGCGCCCGCGCCACCATGCAAAACGCCAAGATGGCCGCTGCACTCGGGGCCAATCCCGGACGGATCTACAGCCTGACCTTTGGCCTGGGCGCGGCGCTCGCGGGCTTGGGCGGTGCCGTGCTGGCGCCGCTTACCGGGGTGATTCCAACCCTCGGCGCCAGCTACATCGCCAAGGCTTTCATCACCGTGATCGGCGGCGGCAGTGCAGTGATCACCGGCACCCTCACCGCCGCCGGTGGCTTCGGCGTGATCAGCCAGGTGGTGACGTTCTTCAGCACTCCGGTGTTTGGTGAAGTGGCGTTGCTGCTGGCGGCCATTGTGCTGATTCGCGTACTGCCCCAGGGCATTACCGGTCGATTCTTTCGGAGGGCGTTCTGATGCCTGTTGATACCCGCACCCTATTACCGGTGCTCGGCTGCGTCGTGGCTGCGCTGCTGGTGGCGGTCCTGCCACAGTGGCTGGATCTGTTTACCCTGCTGTCCTTGACCATCTACTTGGTGATGGCGCTGCTGGCCCTGAGCCTGGCGTTTATCTGGGGCTTCGGCGGCATCCTGTGTTTTGGCCAGGCGGCGTTTTTTGGCCTGGGCGCCTATGCCTATGCCATCGGTGTGCTGAACATCGGCGACAGCACCTGGCCGGTGCTGCTGGCCATCGCAGTGCCCGCCCTGGTCGCCGCCGCCATGGGTTACTTCATGTTCTACGGCGGCATCAGCGACGTGTACCTGGGGGTGATTACGCTGGCGGTCACGCTGATTCTGTTCAACGTTATGAACTCCACCTCGGGCTCCGAATACCACATCGGCAGCGCACTGCTCGGCGGTTTCAACGGCATTCCAGCGATTCCCACCCTCAACATGCCGTTCAACCCTGAACGTGTGCTCGAACCGGAAACCCTGTTCCAGGTAATCGGCGCCGCGCTGATCCTCTGTTACCTGGGGCTGCGCGGCCTGCTCGCCAGCCGCTTCGGCAAAGTGGTGGTGGCCATTCGTGAGAACGAACAGCGCGCCGGTTTGCTGGGCTATGACACGCGCCTGCACAAGTTGATCGTGTTCAGCCTGGGTGGCGGCATCGCCGGGCTCGCGGGTTGCCTGTTCGCCAACTGGGGCGCGTTTGTCAGCCCAGGTGTGTTCGGATTGGCGCAATCGGCGCAGATCATCATCTGGGTCATCGTCGGTGGCCGTGGCACCTTGTTCGGGCCGATCGTGGCGTGCATCGGCATACAGGCGCTGATGGCGCGCCTCGGTGAACAGCAGCATGTGGACAGCGGCTTTGTGCTCGGCCTGATTCTGCTGGTGTTCGTCATGTTGCTGCCCCGTGGCTTGCTGCCGACCTTGACCGGTTGGGCAGCGCGTGTTTTCCAACGTCGCCCGCAACCGACACCTGCACAGGAGCGCGCACTATGAGCCTGTTGCAAACCCAAGGCCTGGGCGTCAGCTTCGGCGGCGTTCACGCGGTCAAAGCCGTGGATTTCACCCTCGACAGCGGCGAGCTGCGTTGCCTGATCGGCCCCAATGGCGCCGGCAAAAGCACCTTCTTCAAGATGCTCAGCGGCCAACTCAAACCCACGCGCGGCGTATGCCACTTCAAGGGCCAGCGCATTTCAGGGCTGGCGCCGCACCATGTCGCCCGGCTCGGCATCGGCATCAAAACCCAGGCCCCCAGCGTCTTCGACGGCCTGGATGTGTTGGAAAACCTGCGCTTGGCCGCCAGTCGCCGACAAGCGCCAAACGAAGCCCGCGCCACTGCCGAGCAGACCCTGGAACGCATCGGCCTGGTCGACTTGCGCGCACGCCTGGTGGGCGACCTGGCCCACGGCCAACGCCAATGGGTGGAGTTGGGCATGATCCTCGCCTCGCGCCCGGAGTTGGTATTACTGGACGAACCCGCCGCCGGCATGACCTACCAGGAAGTGCGCAAGACCGCCGCGCTGATCAAAGAAATCAACGCCCACAGCACCGTGGTGGTGGTCGAGCACGACATGGAGTTCATCCGCCTGATCGCAGGCATCGTCACCGTGTTCAACCAAGGCGCAATCCTCGCCCAAGGCAGCTTTGCCGAAGTGACCCAGGACCCGGCCGTGCGCGAAGCGTACTTGGGCAAGCAGGAGATCAAACATGTTTGAAGTCATCGGTCTATCCGCCGGTTATGGGCGTATTCCCGTGTTGCGTGACATCCGCTTGAGCTGTGCCGCCAACACCTGCGTCGGTGTACTGGGTCGCAATGGCATGGGCAAGACCACCCTGTTGCGCGCCTTAATGGGCGAAATCCCCGCCATGGCCGGCAGCCTGCATTTTGCCGACGAAGACTTAAGCAAAGCCGCCGCCCACCAACGCGCCCGCGCCGGCATCGGCTATGTGCCCCAGGGCCGGCAGATATTCCCTTACCTGAGCGTGCGGGAAAACCTGCGCATGGGCTGCGTGAAGGACTTCGCCGCAGCCGACGCCACCATCGAGCGCATCCTCGCGTACTTCCCGCGCCTGCACCGCTTGCTCGACCAGCCCGGTGGGGCGCTGTCCGGCGGAGAGCAACAACTGCTGGCCCTCGCACGCTGCCTGTGCGGCAACCCGAAAATCATCCTGCTGGACGAGCCCACCGAGGGCATCCAGCCATCGATCTGCGACGAAATCATTGAAACCCTGCAGCGCCTGCGTGTGGAACAGAACCTGGCGGTGATCCTGGTGGAACAGGACATCGAATTTCTCAGTGCCCTGTCCGACCGCATTCTGATCATCGAGAACGGCCAACTGGTGGACGAGGTCGACCCGGCTCACACCAGCGCCGAAGCCATCGCTGAGCGCTTCATGGGCTTTCATGCATAAGGAACCTGCCATGTCTATTCAACGCCCTACCCTGGCCGACCTCACCGAAGTCGGCCACAGCCTTGGCCTGCAAATGGCCGAGCCGCTGCTGCACGAATACGCGAACATTCTCGAAGCCGTGTGGCAGGACTACGACCGCCTGGATGGCATCGCCAACCCGCCATTGCCCCCCCGTTACCCTCGCGCCCCCGGCCAGGTGCCGCAGCACAACCCTTACAACGCCTGGTACGTACGCACCGAGATTCAGGGGGCGCCAACGGGCAAGTTGGCCGGCAAGCGCGTGGCACTCAAGGACAATATCTGCCTGGCCGGCGTGCCGATGATGAACGGTGCATCGACCCTCCAGGGCTACGTGCCGGACATTGACGCCACCGTCGCGACACGTGTGTTGGACGCTGCCGGACAGATTCTGGGCAAGGCCCATTGCGAGTTCTTCTGTGTGTCGGGCAGCAGCCATACCAACGCCACCGGCGCAGTGCACAACCCGCGTAATCCGGGGCATTCCACCGGCGGTTCGTCGTCGGGCTGCGCGGCGCTGATCGCGGCCGGCGAAGTGGACCTGGGCATCGGCACTGACCAGGGCGGTTCGGTCCGCATTCCAGCGGCCTACTCCGGTATCTACGGCATGAAGCCGACCCATGGGTTGATCCCCTACACCGGGATCATGCCCATCGAGATGACCTTGGACCACGCCGGCATCATGAGTGCCAACCTCGCCGACAACGCCCTGCTTCTGGAAGTGCTGGCCGGCGCCGATGGCCTCGACCCCAGGCAGGACCGCGTGGTGCCGACCGAAGCTTATACCCAGGCCCTCGGCAAAGGCTGCAAGGGCCTGCGGATTGGTGTGGTGCGCGAGGGCTTCGGGCATGCCAACTCCGAGGCCGATGTGGACGCGGCGGTGCGCCGTGCCGCTGCGTTGTTCGTAGACCTCGGGGCACGGGTGGAGGACATCTCGATACCGCTGCACGCCCTGGGCCACGCCATCTGGACACCCATCGCGGTGGAAGGCACCACCCAATTGCTGCGCGGCTACAATTACGGCTCGAACTGGAAAGGCCTGTACGTAGAGAGCCTTATGAACGCACAGCAAGACTGGCAGACCCAGGCTGGGCAATTCCCGCACGACCTGAAAACCTGCCTGCTGGCCGGTGAATACGCGTACAAGCGTTTTGGCGGCCAGTACTACGCCAAGGCTCAGAATGCTGCACGGCAATTACGTGCGGCCTACGACCAGCAATTGCAGGACTTCGATGTGCTGCTGATGCCCACCGTACCGCTCAAGGCGCCAATATTGCCGGCAGCAGACGCCTCACCCAGCGAGTGGGTGCAACGGGCCCTGGAAATGAACGCGAACACCGCGCCCTTCGACGTTACCGGCCACCCTGCCCTGTCACTCCCGTGTGGGCTTGCCAGTGGCCTGCCAGTGGGCATGATGCTGGTGGCGCGGGACTACGACGAAGCCACGCTGTACCAGGTCGCGCACGCCTTTGAACAACATATCGACTGGGAAAGCCTGATTTCATGAGCGCCTCTGACTACAAAGTCGGCCTGCTGTTTTCCGAGAGCAGCCTTACCGCTGCCTCGGAAACCACCCAGGCCAATGCCACCCACCTGGCGATCGCCGAGGTCAACGACGCCGGCGGCATCCACGGACGGCCACTGGTGCCAGTGGACGGCCATCCCGGCGCGGAACCGTCGGACTACCGCGACAGCGCCCTGCGCCTGTGTGACGAACACCAGGTGCAGGTGTTGTTCGGCACCCACATGTCGAGCACCCGCAAAGTGGTATTGCCGGTGGTCGAGAGCCGCCGCCGACTGCTGTTCTACCCGACCCTCTACGAAGGGTTTGAATACTCGCCCTGGTGTTACTACACCGGTTCCGCACCGAACCAGAACTCAGTCCAACTGGCGCAGTACGTACTGGCGCATTTCGGCAACCGCGTGCTGTTTGTTGGTGGCTCCTACGTGTACCCGTTCGAGTCCAACCGCATCATGCGCGAACTGTTCGAACAGGCCGGTGGCGAAGTGGTGGACGAGATCTACTTGCCGTTCCACGCCACCGCCGAGGACTTCGAACGGGTGATGCAACGGGCGCGGGCCACGGCACCGGATGCGATCTACTCGACCATCGTCGGCAGCGATATTCCGGCCCTGCACCGCGCGTACCGACAGGCCGGTTTCGACCCGGCGCGCATGCCCATCGTCAGCCTCGCGACCAACGAGGTCGACGTGTTGCACATGAGCGATGAAGAGGCCGAAGGGCATGTGTCGGCGGCGCCGTGGTTCTCCAGCCTGGCGACGCCTGCCAGCCAGGCGTTCGTCGCACGTTACCGAGCGCGCTTCGGTGACACGGCGCCGCTGACGGCGGGCGGTGAGGCGGCCTACTTCCAGGTGCATCTGTTCGCCGAGGCAGCGCGGCGTGCTGAGGGTTCGTCCATCGAAGCGCTGCGCAAGGCCTTGGCCGGTGCGCAGTTCGACGCGCCCCAGGGCCGCGTGCAGATCGACCCGGACACCCAGCACACTTGGCTGTGGCCTCGCATTGCGCGTCTCGACCACCAACGCCGTTTCGAGCTGGTGGTGCAGAGCGAGCAGCCGGTGAAACCCAGCCCTTACATGGTCGATTACCAGCTGGATGTGCAGCCATGAACAGTGGGAGTGCGAGATGACCCAGGCACCTTCGCTGTTGCGCGAACTCAAGGGCCTGCGCGTGCTGGTGATTCACCCGGTAGATGCCGAGGCCCGCGTGGTGCTGGACCAGTTGCAGCGCATCGGTTGCATCGTTGAGCAATGCTGGCCGGTGCCTGCGCATTTGCCGGAGCACACCGATGTGGTCCTGCTCGCCGTGGAACTCAGCCAGCGCCTGAATACCCAGGCGCTGGTGGAAGGCTTGAGCGAACAGGCGCCGCCGATCATTGCCGTGGTGGGCTATGAAAACCCGTCGATGTTGCAACTGGTGCTGGAAACCCAGCCGGCAGCCGTGATCGAGCGCCCACTGCGACCCTTCGGCTTGTTAACCCAATTACTGATGGCCCGCGCTGCCTGGCGTGCGCGCATCGACATGCTGGCGCAACTGCGCAAATTACAGACCCGTCAACCGGCGGTGTCGAAGATCTCCATGGCCAAGGCCCTGCTCATGGCCCGCCATCGCATCGGCGAAAACGACGCTCACCGGCGCCTGCAACGCGATGCCATGGCCAGCCGCACCAGCATGGAAGCGGTGGCCCAGACGATCATCGATGCCGGCCTGCCCCCTCAATCAGAATAAGCAGAGGTTATTCATGCAAGCATTCAATTTCAGCACCACCGCGCACCTGATCTGCGCCAGCGGCGCCGCCGCCCAATTGGCCGAACAGTGCGCCGCCCGTGGTGCACGCAACGTATTACTGGTCACCGACGCAGGCATCCTGCGCCACAACCTGCTGGATCCGGTCTTGCCCGGTTTCACCGCTGCGGGGATCAACCTGCAGGTGTACAGCGACGTCCTCGCCGACCCGGCCGAAGAGCTGGTGCTGGCGGCCACTGAACAAGCACGTGCAATCGGTGCCGACCTGATCGTCGGCTTCGGCGGCGGCAGCTCCATGGACACCGCCAAGCTGGTCGCCTACCTGGCACACCCCGAGCAACGCCAGGGCTTGAGCGACATCTACGGCGTCAATCAGGCCAACGGCGCGCGTCTGCCGTTGATCCAAGTGCCGACCACGGCCGGGACCGGTTCTGAAGTCACGCCGATTTCCATCGTCACTACCGCCACTGGTAAATCCGGCGTGGTGTCCCAGCAACTGCTGCCGGACCTGGCGATCCTTGACGCACAACTGACCGTCGGCCTGCCCGGCCCGGTCACCGCTGCCACCGGCATCGACGCGATGGTGCACGCCATCGAGGCCTACACCAGCAAATTGCGTAAAAACCCGATCTCGGACCTGCTGGCCCGCGAAGCCCTGCGCCTGCTCAGCGCCAACCTTGAGCAAGCCGTGCGCGCGCCGCAGGACCTTGAAGCGCGCCAGGCCATGCTGCTGGGCGCTTGCCTGGCCGGCCAGGCTTTCGCCAACGCGCCGGTCGCGGCGGTGCATGCATTGGCTTACCCGCTGGGCATCACATTCCACCTGCCCCACGGGCTGTCCAACGCACTGGTTCTCAACCCGGTGCTGACCTTCAATCTGTCCCACGCCCATGCGCTCTACGCCGAACTGGCGCCGTGCGTACTGGGTGAGCGTCTGCTGCCAGGAGATGGCGCCGCACAACTGATTGAAGAACTGCGCAGGATTCATGAAGCGGTCGGGCTGCCTTTGCGCTTGAGAGACGCCGGAGTCACCCTGGAAAGCCTGCCGGAGCTGGCCCGCAGTGCGATGCAACAACAGCGACTGCTGGTGAACAATCCACGGCCCGTGCTTGAGGAGGACGCGTTGGCGATTTATACCGCAGCCTATTGAAAATCTGGCGCGGCAAAGCGAATTCGGCCCCTATTGCGCACCGGCCAGTAGGGGCATTGCGGCGCGCGACAACGCTTTGACACTTCGGTTCCCTGGCGCCGGAAAATAGTGTTTGCGTATGAAATCAACTTGTGGATATTGTAAGCAATATGCCATCACCCCAGTGATGCAGATGCGCAAGCATGACGCTTGTGATTTTTCCAAGGAGGAAAATGATGGATCCCTTTGTCGGCGAAATTCGGCTGTTCCCATGGGGCTGGGCACCTTCCGGCTGGTTGGCCTGCGAAGGTCAAATTCTTCCCTTCAATAACTACGTAGCGTTGGCCTCGTTACTGGGCAATCTCTACGGCGGCGATGGCAGGACAACCTTTGGCCTGCCCGACCTGCGCGGTCGTACAGCGTTGGGTCAGAACGCGGTAGCTTCCGTCTCCCCGGCCCTTGGCGTTCATGCTTTAGGCAGCGTGGGAGGCAGTGAAACGGTCACCCTCGGCGCCACTGCGCTTGTCACCCATACACACGGTACCCATGTCTCCGATGCCATCGGCGCCAACACCGGGCCTGCGGGCGGCATTCCGGCCGTCAGTGCCAATGCTGCTCAGCTACAGTCCCGGCCGGTCTACGTGACAGCCGCAGGGTCGACGCCCGTCTCCCTGAACAGCGCCACCGTGGTGGCTGCCCCCGGTACGCCAGTGGCCAATATGCAGCCGTCGATTGTTGGCTGTTTCTGCATCGCCATCTCCGGGATTTATCCGCCGCGCCCGTAGCGACCCATTGACAGACTCTCGTGTAAGGAAACTGAAATGTCTGAAGCCTATATCGGAGAAATCCGCATGTTTGCCGGCGACTATGCGCCTCAAGACTGGGCGCTGTGCAATGGCTCGCTGCTATCCGTCAACGCCAATCAAGCACTGTTTACCCTATTGGGCACGCGGTATGGCGGTGACGGAGTGACCACCTTCGGCCTGCCGGACTATCGGGGCCGTTTGCCCATCGGGCAAGGCACCGGCACCGGGTTGAGCCCTCGGCTATTGGCGCAAACCACCGGCGTGGAAACGGTCGCCCTGGTGTCGGCGAACACTCCGGCGCACAGCCATGCCTTTGTGGTCAGCAGCACGATGGCGACCTCAACGACGCCCGTACCCTCGCCTCCTGCGTCGGCTAGCCAGACCTTCGGCCAATTCAGCCCGCTTGGCGCCATCAAAGGCCTCTATAGCACTGCAACCGGCACCTCGGCGACGGTCAACCTGAACCCGAATTTTCTCGACACGGCGCTAGGCCCGGCAGTGGGTACGCCCCACACCAACCTCATGGGGTCCCTGGCCGTCAACTACATCATCTGCCTGGCAGGGATCTACCCATCACGCCCGTAAGTCTTTTATTTCAGGATGACCGCTCATGGACGCTTTTACCGGTGAAATCAGGCTGTTTCCCTTTACTTTCGCTCCGCAAGACTGGGCCTATTGCGATGGGTCGACGTTAACGGTTCAACAGGCGCCCGCGCTGTACTCCATCATCGGCAATCTCTATGGCGGCACGCCTGGGCAAAATTTCAAGCTGCCCAACCTTAACGGGCGCGCAGCCATGGGCGCGGGCAATGGCCCGGGGCTCACCCCTCGACCGACCGGCACTGCCGTGGGCGAGGACCAGGTCACCCTGCTACCCGCCAACATGGCCGGCCATACCCATGCGGTACAGGTGAAAGTCGGTGGCGATACCGCAGCGGCGGTGGACACACCCACTTCCACAAGCTATCTGTCCCAACCCCGTAACGTCCTCCTGTACAACGCCACCCAACCCGTTGCCGGAGGCCCGACCCTGGCGCCCACCACTGTGAGCCAGGCCGGACAGCTTGCTCCCGGCAGCAGCGTGCCGCGCAGCACACTGCAACCGTTTCTGACGTTGGCCTATTGCATCTGCATCAATGGCGAGTACCCCATCAGGCCATGACGATCAGCGCGCAGTTGCGTCCACAAACGGCCCATGACCTGGACTTTCTGCGGGAGCTCTTCGTTGCCCGCCGCTGGGCCGAGGTCAGTGCCGTACCGGGCTGGAGTGACGTCCAGCGCCGCGCGTTTCTGCATTCCCAGGCCGAGTTGCAACGCCAGCACTATGAAAAGCATTACCCATCGGCACAGTTCCTGATCATTGAGCAGGCAGCAGCGCCCATCGGACGCCTGTGCGTGTTGCACAGCGATGAAGACGTGCGAATTGTCGACATTGCGCTGTTGCCGGCCTGGCATGGCCAGGGCATAGGCACGGGCCTGTTGCAGGCCGTTCTGTCTGAGGCCGATGCGCGTCGGCAGCCATGCCGCCTGAGCGTCGAGCAAGGCAGCCCGGCACGTCGCCTGTACCAACGCCTCGGTTTCCAGCCCGGCGAAGAAACCGGCCTTTACCTTCAAATGCACAGGCCCCCGCGCCTGGATTCAGATTAGAAAAGGCAGCAAAGACTGTTTAAACCACGCTATCAGCCACTCATCGACATTTTCGTTGGACACCGCCCCTAGCGGCGCATACGGCAGGATGCCTAAACATGATCACAAGACTTTCGACCCGTGCCGCCAGACTGACCCGCAGGCTGGCCTCAGCCGCATTGCTGCTAATAGCGCTGCCCCTGGCCAGCCAGGTTTTGGCCGCACCGGTCATCACCAGCCCTGCGTCGGGCAGCACGTTGCCTTCGGTCGCGGTGAATCAGTCGATGAGCATTACCCTGTCGGGGGCCATCGACAACTTCCCCATCGATCAGTGGTTTGAGTGTGACATCACTGACCCAGCGTACGACGGCTCCCCGTGCCTGCCAGCGGGATTGACCCTGGACCCGTCATTCGGAAGCACCACGACACTACTGCACGGCGCACCGACCGCAGCCGGGACCTACACCTTCAAGGTTTCACTCAACGACAACCAATCCCAGACCGGAGTCGCCACCTATACCCTGGTCGTCACCAGCGGCTCGGCCCCGACCTTGACGTCAGTGAGCCCTAATACCGGCAGCACGGCGGGTGGCACCTCGGTTACCTTGACAGGCACCAACTTCGTCAACGTCACCGGCGTCACCATTGGCGGCTCGACGGCCAGTAGCGTCGTTAATAGCGGCACCAGCATTACCTCCGTCACCCCCGCGCATGCCGCAGGCCCGGTAAACGTGGTCGTCACGACCTCAAACGGAACCGCGACCCTCACCAACGGCTTCACCTATACCGTACCGGCGCCTACCGTCGGCCCGGTGAGTGCGACGGTTGCCAGTGGTAGCAGCGCCAACCCGATCACCCTCAACCTCAGCGGGGGGGCGGCCACCAGTGTGGCGGTTGCCAGCGGCGCCGCACATGGCACCGCCACCGCCAGCGGCACCAGTATCACGTACACCCCGACTGCGGGGTTCTTCGGTTCGGACAGCTTTACCTATACCGCGACCAATGCCAGCGGGACCTCAAGCCCGGCCACCGTCACCCTCACCGTCAGTGCGCCAACGCTTGTCATCAGCCCGACGTCACTGCCAAATGGCACGGTCAATACGGCCTATAGCCAGTCGCTCAACACAACGGGCGGCACAGCCCCATATACCTACGCGATCACCAGTGGCACCCTCCCAACCGGCCTCAGCCTGGCTGTTTCTTCTGGCAGTTTGACCGGTACGCCCAGCAGCGCAGGCACCTATAACTTTACAGTGACCGCTTCCGACTCCAGCAGCGGAAACGGCCCCGCGACGGCCTCACGTTCCTACTCCGTCACCATCAACCAGGCCCTGCCCGTCGCGGGAGCCGTCAGCGCAACCGTCGCGGCCAATAGCAGCGCCAACCCGATCACTCTCAACCTCAGCGGCGGTGCCGCTACCAGCGTGGCCGTCGCCAGTGCTGCCGCCCATGGCACCGCCACTGCCAGTGGCACCACCATCACCTACACGCCGACTGCGGGTTACTCCGGCGCGGACAGTTTCACCTACACCGCCACCAATGCCGCCGGCACTTCGAGCCCCGCCACCGTAACGATTACGGTCACAGCGCCAACGCTGGTGATCACGCCGGCGACACTGGGCACTTTTACCGTCGGCAGCGTCTTCAACGCGACCCTGAGCGCAAGCGGCGGCGACGCGCCGTACACCTTCAACGTCAACAGCCTGCCCAGCGGTCTGAGCTTGAACACATCAACCGGCCAGATCAGCGGAACCCCCACTGTGGCTGGAGCGTATAGCTTCACGGCGACCGTCACCGACAGCAACGGCGCAACCGGGTCGATCACTTACTCCGGCACCGTCAGCGCGGCACTGCCTGTGGCTTCAGCCGTCAGCGCCACCGTCGCGGCCAATAGCAGCGCCAACCCGATCACCCTCAGCCTCAGCGGCGGTGCCGCTACCAGCGTGGCCGTCGCGAGTGCTGCCGCCCATGGCACCGCCACTGCCAGTGGCACCACCATCACCTACACCCCAACTGCGGGTTACTCCGGCACGGACAGTTTCACCTACACCGCAACCAATGCCGCCGGCACTTCGAGCCCCGCCACCGTAACGATTACGGTCACAGCGCCAACGCTGGTGATCACGCCGGCGACACTGGGCACTTTTACCGTCGGCAGCGCCTTCAACGCGACCTTGAGCGCAAGCGGCGGCGACGCCCCGTACACCTTCAACGTCAACAGCCTGCCCAGCGGTCTGAGCTTGAACACATCAACCGGTCAGATCAGCGGAACCCCCATCGCCGCTGGAGCCTATAGCTTCACGGCGACCGTCACCGACAGCAACGGCGCAACCGGGTCGATCACTTACTCCGGCACCGTCAGCGCGGCACTGCCTGTGGCTTCAGCCGTCAGCGCCACCGTCGCGGCCAATAGCAGCGCCAACCCGATCACTCTTAACCTCAGCGGCGGTGCCGCTACCAGCGTGGCCGTCGCCAGTGCTGCCGCCCATGGCACCGCCACTGCCAGTGGCACCAGCATCACCTATACGCCGACTGCGGGTTACTCCGGCGCGGACAGTTTCACTTACACCGCCAGCAATGCCAGCGGCACATCGAGCCCCGCTACCGTGACCATCACCGTGACAGCGCCTACGCTGATAATCACGCCAGCGACACTGGGCGCTTTCACTGTCGGCAGTGCGTACAGCACGACCTTGAGTGCCAGCGGTGGTAGTGCGCCGTACGCCTTCAGCGCGAGCAACCTGCCCAGCGGCCTGACCTTGAACCCATCGACCGGGATCATCAGCGGCACCCCGTCGGCGCCAGGCGCTTACAGCTCGACGGTCACTGTCACCGACAGCAACGGCGCAACCGGGTCAATCACCTTCTCCGGCACCGTCAGCGTGGCACTGCCTGTGGCGTCAGCCGTCAGCGCCACCGTCGCGGCCAACAGCAGCGCCAACCCGATCACTCTCAACCTCAGCGGCGGTGCCGCTACCAGCGTGGCCGTCGCCAGTGCTGCCTCCCATGGCACCGCCACTGCCAGTGGCACCAGCATCACCTACACGCCGACTGCGGGTTACTCCGGCGCGGACAGTTTCACCTACACCGCCAGCAATGCCAGCGGCACATCGAGCCCCGCTACCGTGACCATCACCGTGACAGCGCCTACGCTGGTAATCACGCCAGCGACGCTGGGCGCTTTCACTGTCGGCAGTGCGTACAGCACGACCTTGAGTGCCAGCGGTGGTAGTGCGCCGTACGCCTTCAGCGCGAGCAACCTGCCCAGCGGCCTGACCTTGAACCCATCGACCGGGATCATCAGCGGCACCCCGTCGGCGCCAGGCGCTTACAGCTCGACGGTCACTGTCACCGACAGCAATGGCGCAGCCGGGTCAATCACCTTCTCCGGCACCGTCAGCGTGGCACTGCCTGTGGCGTCAGCCGTCAGCGCCACCGTCGCGGCCAACAGCAGCGCCAATTCGATCACCCTGAACCTCAGTGGCGGCAGCGCCACCAACGTGGCCATCGCGAGCGCCGCCGCACATGGCAGCGCCGTTGCCAGTGGTCTCAGCATCACGTACACGCCGAGCGCGGGTTACTCCGGCGCGGACAGTTTCACCTACACCGCCAGTAACGCCAGCGGCACGTCCAGCCCCGCCACTGTGACCCTGACCATCAGCGCGCCCACCCTGCTGGTGAGCCCGGCGTCCCTGGGGGCCGGCACAACGGGCAGCCCCTACAGCGCCGCGGTCAGCGCATCGGGCGGGACCGCGCCTTACACCTACAGCGTTACCAGCGGCAGCCTGCCGACCGGCATGAGCCTGAACGCCGCCACCGGGGCGATCAGCGGTACGCCCACTACCAACCAGACCGCCAACTTCACACTCACCGTCACCGACGCCAACGGCGCCAGCGGAACACAGGCTTACTCGATCAACATTGCCGCCGTACCGATCACCGTGCCGGCCTCCAGCCAAATCCTGAGCGTCGGGGAAAGCGCCGAAGTGGACCTGACCCAAGGCGCCACCGGTGGCCCGTTCACCCAGGCCAACCTGGGCACAGTCACCCCGGCTTCCGCTGGCCGGGCATTTATGGTCAGCCGGTTCTCCATGCGTTTCGTGCCATCGGCGGCGTTTGCCGGTACGGCCGTCGTGCGCTTCAGCCTGCAAAACGGCAGCGGTTCCCTGGCCAACAGCTCGGTGAGCTTTATCATCGCGCCCCGTCCTGACCCGACCAAGGATGCCGAAGTCATCGGCCTGCTCAACGCACAGACCCGCGCGGCAGAACGCTTTGCCAGCACCCAGATGGACAACTTCAACCGCCGCCTGGAGCAGTTGCACCAGGTGTCCTGCAACCGCAATTCGTTTAATGCCAGCGTGCGCAAAGACGGTGAAAACGTGCCCATGCAGGCCATCGCCAGTGCCGTACAGAAACAGATGGGCGGCTCGGCCAACAGCACCGACGAAGAGAAAAGACAGACCGCTGCCCAAGTCGAAGATGGTTGTAAAGAAGACGCCATTGCCTACTGGAGCGACGGTTTTATCAATAACGGCTCGACCCATGCCCGCGGCGCGAAAGACAACAGCTTCACCACCTTCGGCCTGAGCGCCGGTGTCGACTATCGACTGTCGCCCAACGCGATTGCCGGCATTGGCTTCGGCTATGGCAACGACCGCAGCGACATCGGCAACAACAAGACCCGCAGCGACGCCGACGCACTCGGCATTGCCACCTACCTGAGCCTCAACCTGGCGCCCAAGGTATTCGTCGATGGCTTGCTCGGCTACAACCGCATCAGCTTCGATTCACGGCGCTACATCACCGGCAGCGATGCGCAATACGCCAAGGGCTCCCGTGATGCCGACCAGCTATTCGCCTCGCTGACCACCAGCTACGAATACCGCCAGGGCCCGCTGTCGCTCACGCCTTACGGGCGCCTGAACGCCAGCACCACGCGCATGGACGCCTTCCGCGAAAGCGGTGGCGGGATCTATGGATTGTCTTACGACGAGCAACGCCAACAGAACTTCACCTCGTTCATCGGCCTGCGCACAGGCTACGACGTAGCGACCCGACTCGGTGTCATGACCCCCAAGATCGGCTTGGCCTGGGGCCACAATTTCAGTGGCAGCAGTGACTACAAAATGCGCTACACCGACCAAGGCTCCGACGGCGTGCTCTATCGCCTCAAACCCGACCCACTGGACAGCAACTTCGCCAATCTGGACCTCGGGCTGGACTTCAACCTGGGCCGATCCTGGCAAATGGGCGTCTCCTACAAGACCGCTCTGGGTAGCGACGAACGAAACGACACCTTCCGCATCGGCGTGGATGGCAAGTTCTGACGCGCTTACTGGTGATAGCAGTGGGTCAGTCAATGCAACAGTGACTGACCCACTGTAAGGGCGGAGCCCTAGGCCGCCGTTACCGCAGCAACGGATATGTACCCAACCCGCCTACACCCTCCCCCCAATCAACACAACCATTCCCCCCCACTGCCTGACCCTGATCGGCAAACTCTGTTCCAGCGCCTCCAACGTCTGCTGCGCATCATCCAACGGAAACCGCCCTGTCACCCGCAACCCCGCCACTGCCGAGTCCAGCCGTACGATGCCATTGCGGTAGGGCCGAATCGCATCCACCACGCTCGCCAATGTCTGATTACGCACCACCAACCAACCCTCCAACCAAGCGGTCTCACTGGTCGCCATCGGCACCTGAGTGAGAATCCGCTGATGATCAAACACCGTGCTCTGATGCATCGCCACGCGCTGCTGCGTACCGCCTTCGAGATGCAACACCACATCGCTATCGAGGGTGACCAGACGCAAGGCCGCACCCTGCTCGCTCAGCATCAAGCGACCGCTGGCGCCAGTGATACGTCCGGCACGGCTACTGACCTGCAACGGGCGCGAGGCATTCACTAATATCTCGCCTGCACGCAGCACCAGGCTGGGCTGCCCGTTGGCGAGCGTCGCGATCACCTGGCTGCGGGCATTGAGTTTGAGCGTCGAACCGTCGGGCAACTGCCAGGTACGTCGCTCGCCCGTGCCGGTGGCGTATGACTGCCCGCCCGGTTCAAAGCGCGTGACCCAACCCACACCCGCCGCCAGCCCCAGCGCACACAAGCTGGTGCGCAGGAACGCGCGGCGACTGTTGGGCTGTTCCAGGCTGCGCAACAGTTGCGAGCTGGAGCGTCCGCGCCACGGCGAAGCCTTGAGTTGATCCAGCCCTGCGATCAGTTGCGCGTAGACCTGACGATGATGGGCCGAAGTGCCACGCCACACCTCCAGCGCCGCTTGCTGTTCGACACTGAAATCTCCGGACTGGATCTGCACCAGCCAACCAATGGCCTCCTCGGCCACCGGGTCGTTCAACGCTCGTTTGCTCACTCGTTCAACCCTAGGTAACAGGCGCGCAGGGCCTGGGTCATCAATTGGTGGATGCGCCCCAGCGACAGGCCGAGCCGTTCACTGATCTGCGCGTAGGTCATGCCGTCCAACTGGCTGTGCACGAAGACCGCCTTGGCTTGCCCTGAAAGACCATCCAGCAGCCGGTCAATGGCCAGCAGGCTTTCGATCAGGATCAACTGTTCCTGGGGCGACGGGTGCACGTGTTCAGGCACTTCGGCGAGGATTTGCAGGTAGGCTTTTTCCAGATCGCGACGGCGCCAGCCCTCATACATCAGGCGCTGGGCGATGGTGGTGAGCAGCGCGCGCGGTTCGCGAATGGCCGTGGGATCGGGCAGCATCCACACCTTGAGGAAGGTCTCGGCGGCGATGTCCTCGGCGCTGTGGCTGCAACCGGTGCGGTACGACAAGCGTGCGCACAACCAGCTGTAGTGCTGTTGGAAAATCTGGCCGATGAGGCGGCTCTTGAGCAAGGCATTCGGGTCCATAGGTCCATAGTCTTCATGGACTGCACACGCCAGCGGACAAGTGGTGGTGGGCCTGTCGGTTTGAGGTAGACCTGCATCCAGGCAGGTGAGTCCAGTTTGCCCCAGCGGGCATCACCGGATAAAAGAATAAAAACATCCAATAAGCTGCATTTTCTGCATAACCCTTGGCATCCCTGCAGGCACGCAAAAGCACCGCCTGCGAGCGCCGCAGGCGGTGTGGTGAGTCACTCAGTTAGCGGCTAATTGCGCCTCCGTACGCTCCTGTTCACGCAGCGGGCGCACCAGCCAGGCGACCACTGCGGTCAGCACCAGCAGGATCGCGGCCAACACCCAGAGCACGCCGTGGAACGCACTGTCATAGCCGCCGATAAACAGGCTGTGCACCGTGCCGGCCTGTTCCGTACTCAGGGCTTGCAACGACCCGGTGAGATTGCCGGCGGCCACGTCATCGATCCAGCGTTGCAGGGTCGAGGGATCGGGCGCCAGGCGGCTCAAGGTTGTGCGCAATTGGCTGTCCAGCAAGGTGGCCAGCAACGAACCATACAACGCCACAGCAATCGCCTCGCTGCCCAGGCGGAAGGTGTTAAGCAAACCGGCAGCCATCCCGGCTTTCTGCTCGGGCACGGTCTTGAGCGCCAGGCCATCCACCAACCCGGCCGACAATCCCATGCCAATGCCCACCAGCAGCAACGGCACTGCCAGTTGCCACAACGCCACGCCAACCTGGCTGACCAGCGCCAACGACACGACGCCCACCAGCAACGCAATTAGGCTGACCTTGAGAATGCCGATCGCCGACACCCCACGCGCCGCCCACTTGCCGGCCAGGATCGGACAGAACAGCATTGGCACCGTCAGCAGCAACATCGCCAGGCCTGCGTGGGTCGCGCTCAATTGCAGTACGCCGAACAAGTAGCTCGGCAAGTACGTCAGCAGCGTCACAAAGCCAAACGATGCCGCCACGGTGACCAACGCCAGGCCGACAAAAGGCCCGCTTGCCAGCAGCGACAGGTCCAGCATCGGCTGGCGATGGCGGCGTTCCTGCCAGGTAAATACCGCCAGCAACACCGCCGCGACCGCGACCAGGCCCAGCACGCCCGGGCTGCTCCAGCCCCACTGCGAGCCCTGCACGATGGCAACCATCAGCGCCAACAAGGCCAGCACAAATAACGTCGCGCCCGGCACATCAAAGCGTGCAGTGCGTTCTGCCAGTTCGCCGTCCCGCGTGATCAACGGGGTGCCCAACAGCACAATGACCAAGGTGACTGCGTGCGCCCAGAAAATCGCGCGCCAGCCGACGCTGTCCAGCAGTAAGCCGGACAAGGTCGGCCCCAGGCTCACACCCAGCCCCGCAACAGTGCCGAACAAGGCAAATGCGCGTAACCGCGCCGGCCCACTGAAGTGGGTGGAGAGGATGGCAATGCCGCACGAGAAAATCGCCGCCGCACCAATCCCCGCCAGCCCCCGTGCCGCGTCCAGCAACCACGCGCTGTCGGCCAACGCAGACAGCACCGAGGCCACCACATACAGCGACGCACCGGCGACAAAACAGCGCTTGCGCCCGAGCCGATCAGCCAGCGCGCCCCAGGCCAGGGTGAAGCAGGCAAACGCCAGGTTGAAGGCGTTGACCACCCATTGCAGGCTGGTCAACGGCGCCTGGATATCGGCGCCGATGGCCGGCAGTGCGAGGGCCGTGCCGGAGATGGAGCTGGGCACAACGAAGATCGCCAGCAGGATGATCGAGAGTAGAGCCGTGTCGGCAAACGAGTTTTTCATGGGTCCTTCCAGGGTCAGGTTGAAGTGAAACCGTGCACCGGCAAACGCACCGGTCGGCGCAGGATGATGCCGTCGACCCAGGGCACCTGGTCCGCCGGCACCGCCAGGCGCAAGTTGGGAAAGCGCTGCACCAGAATCTGCAACACCGTGGTGATTTCCAGGCGCGCGAGGGCCGCGCCCATGCAGTTGTGCATGCCGTAGCCGAACTGCAAATGCCGCGCGTCGTTACGGTCCAAGCGAATCGCCAAAGGTTCAGGAAACACCGCTGGGTCACGGTTGGCTGCAAATGCATCGGCGTAGATGATGCTGCCCTCGGGGATCAACCCCCACGGCCCGTCAAGGTCGACACTGGCCAGGCGCGGGAAGGTCGAGATGGTGCCCAGGGGGATCACGCGCAGCAGCTCTTCGACAGCATTCGGGATCAGCGCAGGGTCGTCCACCAACTGCTGCCACAGCTCGGGCGCGGCCAACAGGGTGTACACCGCCTTGGTGAGCACGGTAAGAATGTTCTGGTCGCCGCCGATCAGCACGCCGAGCAGGATGCCCACCAACTCCTTGTCGTTGAGTGGCGGTTCACTGTCGTTGCGGGTGGCGACGAAACGCTGGATCAGCCCATCGGGATAGGTAGGGCGCGCGCCCGTCACCAGGTCGGTGAGGTAGTTGTAGACGCCCCAGAATTGGTTCAGCAGCTCCGGCACATCTGCGTCCGACGCGACCTGCACCGTATGGCTGAGCGGCCGATAGTATTCACGGTCACTCAGGGGAATGCCGAGGAGTTGGCAGTCCACCGTCGCAGGAATGTGATCAAGCACCTGGGCAAACAGGTCTGCACCGGGGGCCTGGCGCTGTAATACATCCAGGCGCTCATGGGTCGCCTGCTGCACTTTTTCCGCCAGTAACGCCACCCCACTGGGGCTGAAATCCCGCGCGACCACTTTACGCAAGCGGCCGTGATCGGGAATGTCGTTGTTAAGCAGTAACTCTGGCGGCGTGATGGTGGGCAGAAAACTCGCACCGTCTTCTTCGTTGCACGGAGCGCGAATGGCGCGGTTGTCCAGCAGCAACGCCTGCACGTGTTCATAGCGGGTCAGGTGATACGCCAAGTGGCCGCTGGGCAAGAGGATCCTGGGCAAGCCATTGGCGGGGCTGGCGGGTTGATAGGCTGGCGGCGCATCCAGGTTGGGGATGCGCGCCACGGTGACTGGCGGGGTGGTGACGACGGCGATATTCATCAGGCAGGCTCCCCGACAGGTTGCACCAGGTTCACACCAGTCAGGCGCTGCAACTGGGTAAGGGCCTGGTGGTTGTCGATAAAGTGCAGCACTTGCCAGCCCAGCGCGGCGGCGGCGTCGATGTTTTCGGCCACGTCATCGATCAACAAACTGTCAGCCGCGCTGACGCCTGAGCGTGCGGTGGCGACCTCGAAGAACGCCGCTTCCGGCTTGCGGGTGCCTTCCCGGCTGGAATCAACGATCAGGTCGACCACCTCGTCCAAACCCACCATCGCCCGCCAGTGCTGCTCCCACTCCACCACGTTGTTGGTGAGGATGCCCACACGCAATCCAGCACGCTTGAGCGCACGCACCGCGGCCACCAACGGCGCATTGGCCGGCACTCCGGCGAACCAATGCTCGCCAAAGGTTTGCAGGCGCGCACGGGACAAATCAACCTGCGGGTCGCGACGCCGCAATGCCAATTCCAGGCGTTGGCCCCACTCCTTTTCGGTGAGCAAAGCGCTCTCCACCGGCGCCAGCATCGGCACGCCCAGTTCCTCGGCCACATCACTCATGGCCTGTTGCAGCACGCGCGGGGCCAAGCCGGTCTTGACCTGATACTGCTCGAACAACGCGGGGATCGGCGGCGACAGCACGCCCCCGAAATCGAACCAAATAAACTTCAAATCGCTCATCGCACACCCCCCGCAACCAAGGCCAACGGCTGGCTGGCCGCCACGGGCAACAACTCAAGCTCGGCTGTGGCAATCACCACGCCGCCCTGCTCCACGTCCAGGGCCAGAGTGATGCGCCCGTGTTCATCGATTGCCAGGGCATTGAGATCGGCACGCACCCGTGTCGGCAAACCGAACTCGCCGAAGCGGGTGAACACCACATGGCAACTGGACAACAGCCACTGATCAGGGGCGGCCTGCAATTGCCGATCCGCCACCACCAAGGCCGCTTGCCGGAAACCTTCGAGCAGCAGCATGCCGGGGATATGGTCGAGGGGATGGTCGAAGATCGCCGGGTTGTTAAGGTCCACAATCAGCGGCGCCACCAGGCGGTCGGCGCCCTGCTCCACGTCCTTGCCCAGCACCACGTTGTTCAGCCAATGGCGCCCTACCGCCGACGGGCTCAACGGTGGCGGCAGTTGCGCCAACGGGTCCGCGTCGACGGGAATCGCCGCCAGGCCACGGGCGCGCATCTTGTTCCACGCAGCGCCACTCATCCAACGGATGCTCATGCGTTCGTGCCGTGCGGCGACTTCGCCATTGATGCTCAGGGACATGTTCAGGGTCACGCCACTGCGCTCGCCATGGCGCAGGTATTCGTCCACCACAAACACATCGATCTGTGCCGACGCCGGGCGATCCCCCACCACCAGCAAACTGCGCTCGGTGACGCGAGTGACACTGTCCAGGTAAATAAACTTGTCCTGAGCACTCACATCCAAGAACGCATGAGAGATATAGATCGACGCCTGGCGGAACACTTCCAGCAATAACAACATGTCGTAGTGGGCCGAGCGATGCGTATGTTCACTGAAGTAACTGTGGGTACGCGGTAGTTGGGCGCTGCAGCGGAAGTGCCCCTCTTTTACCAACTCCGCGCCCGTCAGGAAGACTTCGCTGACAGCAGCACGGTGCACCATGCTACGCGGCACAGTGTTTTCGCAATGAATCGCCGGCGCTGGGCTGGCTGGATTTAGAACGGACAATTCAGACATGGGCATCTGTCTCCTGATGAGCTTTTCCGTAAGCGTGCAGACCGCTGTACAAGTCCATGACTTGTGAGCTTTGCGCGGACAACCCGATCTGGCTGTCAGTACCCTTGTGCAGATACTCCCTTATATTTTCACTGCACACTTAGATCAGTTTGATCGAAGCTTATAAGCGCAACTAAATGATCTAGAGACCGAACTAAGTGTTCTAACTTAGTAGTGAAAAAAAGCCCATGAAGTTGCTCAAGGTCGTAAAGAACATCACGACCCGGAGCAGATTGGCATGTTGAAAACAGGATTCACCCTGGCGCCCCTGGCGTGCGCATTGGCCCTGGGCGGCCTGGCGCTGCCAAGCCTGGTGCTGGCGCAAAACGATGCGGCCGCCGTACACAAGGTCATTGAGTTCAATATTCCCGCCGGGCCCCTGGATGAAGTGCTGCTGAGCATTTCCCAGCAAAGCGGCCATTCCATCGCTTTTGATCCCCCGCTGGTTGAAGGCCGCGCAAGTCGTTCGATCCAGGGCCGCTTGAGCCAGGAGCAGGCGCTGGGGATCGCCTTGAGTGGTTCACAACTGGGCTTCAGCCAGACCGCCAGCGGCGCCGTGTTGATCCATCGCCTGACGGACACCAGTACACCTGCAGCCGCGATCAGCAGCGAACCGGCCGCGCCACGCCTTAAGTCGGTTGAAGTGATCGGCACCCGCCGTAGCGATGTCACCGCCCTGCAAAGTGCGGCACCGGTGGATGTGATCAGCAACGAACAACTGGAGCGCAGCGGCACCGATAACCTGGCTAAGGCCCTGGAAACCCTGGTGCCGTCAGTGAACTACCCGCAAGTCAACGGCACCGATGGCGTGTCGTCGCAGCGGCCGGTGTCGCTGCGCGGCTTGGCGTCGGATCAAGTGCTGGTGCTGGTCAATGGCAAGCGTCGACACGCCTCGGCATTCGTCAACACCAAGGCCACCTTGGGCCGGGGTTCCCAGGCGGTGGACTTGTCGACGATTCCAGTCAGCGCCGTCGACCATATCGAAGTGCTGCGCGATGGCGCCTCGGCCCAATACGGCTCCGACGCAATAGCCGGGGTGATCAATATCGTGCTCAAGGAGCAGGATCACGGCGGCGCGGTGCAAAGCACCTTTGGCCAATACACCAAGGGCGATGGCTTTCGCCGCTCGGTCGGTGGCTGGACCGGTTTCACCTTGCCCGGCGACGGCTTCCTCACCCTCAGCGGCGAGGGCCTGCGCAGCGAGCGCACTTCCACCGGCGGCACCGATGGCCGGCAGTTCTACCCCACTGCAGATGCCCGCGAAGCGGATGCCGACCGTCATTGGCGCTACGGTTCTCCGGGGATTGAGGATTGGAACCTGGCGCTCAACACCGGCCTGTCGCTCAACGATGCGGTCGACCTCTATGGTTTCGCCACTTACCAGGACCGCACCGGTGAATCCCAGGCCACCTTTCGCCGGCCTATCGACGCCAACAACCTGGTGGCCGTGTACCCCAACGGATTCCTGCCCCTGCTCGATGTACGTTCGCGGGATGCGTCGGTCACTGGCGGGGTGAAATTGCGCGATGACAGCCTGGGCAGCTTCGATCTCAGCGCCAACTACGGCCGCAATCGCATCGACTACCACCTCAGTGATTCGCTCAACGCCAGCCTCGGACCTGCCAGCCCCACCAGCTTCAACGCCGGCGCGCTGATCAACGAGCAAACCAACGTCGGCCTGGACCATGTGAAGGAATTCAAGGTGGGCTGGGGCGCGGGCCCGCTGGTGTTTTCTAGTGGCCTGGCGTGGCGTAACGAAGCCTATGAAGTGATCGCCGGCGACCTTGCTTCCTGGACACACGGAACTGCTCTGCCCACCCGTGCAGGCGGCGCCCAGGGTTTTCCCGGCACCCAGGACAGTGACGAAGGCCGCTATGCACGCCATGTGTTCGGCGGCTACCTGGGCCTGGAGCAACAGCTCACCGACAAACTGCAACTGGGCCTGGCCGGGCGCAGCGAGCACTACGATGATTTTGGCACCACGACCACCGGCAAGTTTTCCGTACGCTACGACCTCACCCCGCAGTGGGGCCTGCGCTCGACGGTAAGCAGCGGTTACCGCGCGCCGACGTTGGGCCAGATCGGCACCTCGGCGACCCAGACCGAATTCAAGGCCGGCGACCCCACGGCCTATCAGGTCGGCACCGTCAGCGTGAACACGCCGGTAGCCCGGGCGTTGGGCGCCAGTGACCTGAAGCCGGAAAAATCCACCAGCCTGTCCCTTGGTGTGGTGTGGCAGCCGCTGGAGCGCGCGAGCGTCAGCGTCGACGCGTATCACATACGCATTCAGGACCGTATCGCCCTGTCGGAAACGCTCAGTGGCACCCAGGTCAGCCAGATCCTCGCCAGCCAAGGCTATGGCAATTACTCCGGCGTGAGCTTTTTCACCAACGCCCTGGACACCAAGACCAGCGGCATCGATGTGGCCGCCCACTATCGTCTGGACCTGGACGACGCCAGCCAACTGACCCTCAACGGCGCGTTCAACTACAGCAAGACCCAGGTCACCGATATCAAGGACACCCCCGGCCCCCTCGCCGGCACCGGCATCACGTTGATCAACCGCGAAGCCCTCAGCTACGTGGAAAGTGCCTCGCCCAATACCAAGCTGATCCTGGGGGCCGACTGGCGTAAAGGCGCGTGGCAGGCGAGTTTCAACACGATCCGCTATGGCACCTACACCCTCGATTCCAACCTCGGCGAAGCCCGCGACCAGACGTTTTCCGCGCAGTGGGTGAGCAATGCCAGCGTGTCCTACGACATCAGCCAGGCCCTCACTCTGACCCTGGGCGGCAACAACATTTTTGACAGCTACCCCGACAAGATCGACGTGGCCAACCGCTTTGTCGGTGGGCGCGTGGCCTACCAGAGCATCTCCCCGGCCGGTGCCGAAGGCGCCTTCTACTACGTGAAAGCCGACTACCGCTTCTGACCCTCATTAAGGAGTTCCCATGAGCTTTGATCCTGTGCGTTTTACCCAAGAGTTCGAGCATGACTTTGCACTGGCCAAGCAGTTGCTGATCAAGCATCAGGTGCTGTCGGGCAATGAGGCGGGAAATATCAGCCTGCGTGTTCCCGGCGAAGAGCGGCTGGTGATTGCCTCGTTGAGCGGGGCTGACAGCGGTGTGGCGGCGATTGTGGATTTCGAGTTGCAGCGCAGCCAGGGCAGCCTGACTGACAACCTCAAAGAGGTGGCGGCACTGCATGTGGCGATTTATCGCGAGCGGGGCCAGGTGAATGCGGTGATTCATACGCACTCGCCTTATCTGACGGCGTTTGCGATTGCGGGCCGGCCGTTGCGGGCCCATGCCTCTCAGTTGTTGGGGATTCTGGATGAGGATCAGGAGGTGCCACTGACGGCGTGGGGGCCGCGGTATGCGCCGGAGCCGGTGGTGGCGGCGTTGCGCGAGCATCCGCGGGCGCCGGCGGCGTTGCTGGCTAATCATGGTCCGTTTGCCTGGTCCGAGCGGGGGGTGTTGGCGGTTACGCGGTTGTTGATCAATTTGGAGGAGGCGGCGTATTTGACGTTTTTGGCGCAGCAGCTCGGTACTCCGCAGCCGTTTCCCAGTGGCGCGGCGCAGCGGTCGCGGTTGGGGTGGAGTGCGACATGAGCGGTGTTGCGACTGACACGGC
Source organism: Pseudomonas sivasensis (assembly GCF_052938085.1). Taxonomy (NCBI): domain Bacteria; kingdom Pseudomonadati; phylum Pseudomonadota; class Gammaproteobacteria; order Pseudomonadales; family Pseudomonadaceae; genus Pseudomonas; species Pseudomonas sivasensis. Next base: position 2,900,062 of record NZ_CP176442.1, on the reverse strand, counting down.
ACGGTCTGGGTTTGGGAGGGGTGGTGCGACGATTCGACTGGCTTTCGGTCGTGGGTTATCGGTGTGCATATCCGTTGCTGCGGTAACGGCGGCTTTGGGTTCCGCTCTTACAGCGGCTCACTTTTGGAAGAGCCCAAACGTAAGCAAAAGGCTCTTGCCCCACCACTCGGTGCCTCGCCTAGGCTCGGCATGCCCTCACTCCGGCCAGCGTGGTCGACGGGGCGCTGTAGATCAAAAGCCAGGTCAAAAGCCGGATCAAAAGCATCGCTTTGCGGGCTTCCGGCCGGGTGGGTTGGTTGCGGCGGTGCTTGCTTTCAGTGTGCTTTCGGCTCACGCCGAGGTTTTGCTCGAACGGGCTCAATCTCGTGGCACGCTCAATGTCTGCACCAGTGATGAGTTTCCTCCGTTCAAGATGCTGGATGCCCAGGGCAAGCCCAGTGGGTTGATCATGGATTTGATTGTTGATCTGCAGCAGCAGTTGTCTGCTCGGGTCGGTCAACCGTTGAAGTTGTCGTTGGTGCAGGTCAATCCGCTCAATCGTTTGTTGTTTCTCGATCAGGGACGTTGCGAGGTGTTGGTGACGTCCTTGTTGGACACGCCAGCCCGGCGTCGGGAAGTGGATTTTGCCAGTCCGGGGTTTTATAGCTCGGCGGCCACGGTGTTTGCGCCGAAAAGTACGGCGGTGCCCGATTGGGAAAGTCTGCGCGGCAAGACGCTCTGCGCGCCGGCCACAAGTGTGTGGGTGCGGCCATTCGAAAGCCGCTACGGCGTGCAGTTCGCGTCGTTTAACGGCACCGCCGAGGTGCGCAAGGCGGTGGCTGACAGTCGTTGCCTGGGGGCGATGGGGGATGATGCGTTGTACAGCGCCCTCGCCCGTCAACCTGAGTGGGCCGACTACGAGGTCAAGCTGCCGGGGCAGGCACCGGCGCCGTGGGGAATTGCCCTGCGCAAGGGCCAGCCGGAGTTGTTGGCGGCGGTGTCGAACATTGTCGAAGGCTGGCATGCCAAGGGTCTGATCATCGCCTTGGAGCAGCGTTACGGTCTGGCGCCGAATGCCTGGGTCGCGCAGCAGCATGCGCAGGCACGCCATGAGTGAGGTCAACCTGCGCCTGTGGCTGGAACAGCATGGCCTGTCGCTGAGCATCGTCTGGGACCCGATGGACCGTCAGCGTTTTCTGCTGGGCCTGGGCCTGACCTTGCTCTTGTCACTGGCAAGTATCGCGCTGTCGCTGTTGATCGGTGTCGTCGGCGCCGCCGGCCTGGGTTCGCGCCAAGGTCTGTGGCGCGGGATCAGCGACGCGTACGTGGCGTTGTTTCGCAACACGCCGCTGTTGGTGCAGTTGTTCTTTTTCTACTTCGGCGTGGGTGCGTTACTGCCGCTGGTGGACGGGGTGCGCCTGCTCAACGGCACGCAGTGGGCGATCATTGTGATCGCCCTGCACAGCGGCGCGTTCCAGGCAGTGAACCTGCGTGCCGGGATTGATGGGGTGCCACGCGCCACGCTCCAGGCGGCCGCCGCTCTGGGTATGCAGGAGCGCACCGTGCTGCGCCATATCGTGCTGCCGCTGGCGCTGCGCAATAGCCTGCCCGCGATGGGCAATACGGTGGTGCAGACCATCAAGTCCACCTCCATCGCCTATGCGATCGCGGTGCCGGAGTTGCTCTATGCGAGCAACCGAATCTGGTCGGATAACTTCAACGTCGCCGAGATGATGCAAGTGCTGTTGCTGGTCTGGCTGTTGTTGATCGGCCTCAGCAGTTGGCTGTTGCGCCGACTGGAGTATCACCTGCGCCTGCCGGGCCAGGAGTTGCCGAATGCTGCCTGAACCTTCGCCACTGATGCTGCTGTGGCAGTGGGCCCCGGCGCTGTTGCAAGGCTTTGGCCTGAATATCCTGATGGGCGTCACCGCCATGTTGGTGGCGACGGTCCTCGGCGTCCTGCTTGGCAGCCTGCAAGTCAGTGCTCGCCCGGCTCTGCGCCGTGGTGCCGGACATCTGAGCCGTTTGCTGCGCAACCTGCCCTGGCTGGTGGTGATGTTTTACGTGGCCTACTTGCTGCCTTACGAAGTGCAGTGGGCCGGGCGCTGGTGGCAGTTGCCGGACTGGCTGAAAGTCGCGCTGGGCCTGGCGTTGCCCGCCATCGGCTACGTCTCGGAGATTGTGCGCGGCGGCGTGTACGCGGTGCCGTCGGGCCAGTGGGAGGCCGCCCAGGCCTTGGGGCTGCGCCACGGCCAGGCCCTGCGCTACGTGATCATTCCGCAGACCCTGCCAAGCCTGGTAGCGCCGTGGATGAACCTGTATTGCGCGGTGACCATGTCCACTTCCCTGGCCAATCTGCTGGGGGTGGAAGAGCTGATGACCACCCTGCAATCGCACCTCTCCAGCCAATTGCGCAGCGACCTGCTGCTGCCCGCCTATGGCGTGGTGTTTATCGCGTTCTTTCTCTACATCTATCCCCTTTCACGCTGGGCCAAACGGCTGGAACGCCGATGAGCCTTTCGACGAGTACCACGACCATGCGCGACGACACCCTGTTGACCCACCTCGGCCGTGATCCGGCCAACCATGCCGGTACCGTCAACACCCCGGTGTATCGCAGCTCGACCTTTATCTGGCCCGACACCAGCACCCTGACAAACCACCTCCAGCAGACCGATGACCCGCACTACCGCGGGCATATCTACGGACGCAACGGCAACCCCACCACCGCCGCGTTCGAAGACGCCGTGGCCGAATTGGAGGGCGGTTTTCGGGGGCTGATCATGCCCAGCGGCCTGGCGGCGATTGTCGGTGCGGTGTTGGCCGTGGCGCGGGCCGGCGACCATATTTTAGTCACCGACAACTGCTACTGGCATGCGCGCCAGGTGTTCGACCAAATCCTGCCGCGCTATGGCATCCAGGCCAGCTATTTCGCGCCGATGCTCGGCGCGGATATCGCCGGCTTGCTGCGCCCGAATACCCGCCTGGTGTATGCCGAAGCGCCCGGTTCAAGCACGTTCGAAGTGCAGGATATTCCCGCCCTCGCCCACGCGGCCCACGCCCATGGCGCGCTGCTGATGCTCGATAACACCTGGGCCACGCCGCTGTTTTTCAAGGCGTTTGAACACGGCGTGGATATCTCGATCCATGCCGCCACCAAGTACCTGGTGGGCCACAGCGACGCGATGCTCGGCGTGATCGTCACCACGCAAGCGCTTTACCCCGGCGTGCGTGAAACCGTGCGTCAGCTGGGCTATATCGCCAGTGCCGACGACGCCTACCTGGGCCTGCGGGGCCTGCGCACCCTCGGTGTGCGCCTGCGCCAGCACGAGCGCTCGGCACTGACCGTTGCGCAGTGGTTGCTACAGCGTCCGCAAGTCGCCCAAGTGCTGCATCCGGCCTTACCGGGCGCGACGGGACACGACGTGTTCAAACGCGACTTTCTCGGCTCCACCGGCCTGTTCGGCGTGGTGCTCAAACCCATCTCAGAACCGCAAACCAAAAGCTTTCTGGAAAGCCTTCGGCTGTTCGCCATGGGCGCCAGTTGGGGCGGTTTCGAAAGCCTGATCCGCCAGCAGCAACGCCACCCTTCGGCCCAGATTGAACCCGGCGTGTTGCTGCGCCTGCACGTGGGCCTTGAAGCCGTCGAAGACCTGATCGCCGACCTGCAACAAGGCCTTGAACGCCTGACTGTCACCCCATCTGCCCCAAGGAGTCTGCCATGAGCCAAACACTGCCCACCCACTACAGCATTTGCCCGCTGCTGGTCGCGTCCAACATCGCCGTGGAACTCGGCTGGCTGGATGAGGAATACCAGCGCGTCGGTGCCGAAGCGATCTACCTGCGCTCGCTGCCCGATAACCAGGGCTGGCTGCCGCACTTCACCCATGGCGAGTCGCGGTTAATTCGTGACGGCGGCGCCGTGCCCGCCCTGTGGGCGCGTGCGGATCAGGCCGACACGCTGCTGGTGGCCACCACGGCGAGCCAACGCGCCGGGCAGATTCTGGTACGCGCCGACGGGCGTATCCGCCAGGTCGCGGACCTATTCGGCAAACGCATCGGCGTCCCGGTCAGCCGTAACAAGGCGCGGGTGGATGTGCTCAAGGCGCTGGCCGAGCATGGCCTGTTCAATGCGCTGCAACTGGCCGGACTGGAGCCGTCCCAGGTGCGGCTGATCGAGCTGGAGGATGAAGGCGATCCCCACACTTTGCAGCCGGCCGCGCGGCCATCGGCGTTCTGGGCGCAATTGCACGGCCTGCACGGCAAGCCGGGCCAGGAAGTCCGTGCATTGGCTGAAGGCCGTGTGGAGGCGGTGCATATCGCCGCCGGGCACGTGCCGGCGTTGCTCGCCAGCGGTGAATTCACGGTGATCGAAGACCTGGAGCGCTACCCCGACTGGACACTGAAAAACCACAACGGCCCCTACGCCACCACCGTCAACCGTGCCTTTGCCGAGCAACACCCCCAGGTAGTCGTGGCGTTCCTGCGTGCGGCGATCCGCGCGGGGCGCTGGATCAACCAGCACCGCGAGGCCGCCGCTGAGTTGTTCACCCGCGTGACGTTCCTGCCGGATGCCGGGTTTATCCGCCAGGCCATCGCCGAGCTGGATTTTGTACCGCAACTGGGCCCGCAGAACCTCGCCGCGCTGGAGCTGAAAAAGGATTTCCTGGTGCAGCGCGGTTTCTTGCAGAACGACTTCAGCGTGCATGAGTGGGCCCGGCCCGACTTCCTCGCCCAGGCCCACGCCGGGCTCTAACATTCCAACCAAGGACGAACAATGATTGCTCAGTACCGTAAAACCCTGCTCGCCAGCCTGCTGCTGGCCGACTCCACGTGGGCCGCGCAAACCGCCAGCTCCACCGAACCGCAACTGAGCAAGGTCGAGGTGGTCGGCGCACGCGTCACCGAAGCCAGCGCCGCCATCGGCGAAGACAAGATCAGCAACACCCTGAGCATCTCGCACCAGGCGCTGCTGTCGGCGCCGGCGGGCACCTCGGGGCTGAAAATGCTCGAAGCGCTACCGGGCTTCAACGTGCAGGTCAACGATGCGCTGGGCTTGTATGAGTTCGGCAACTCGGTGTTCGTGCGGGCGTTCAATTTGCAGCAGATCGGTTTTTCCATCGACGGCGTGCCGTTGGGCCGTACCGACCAGTTTGGCGGCAGCCCGATCTATCGCTACGTCGACAACGAAAACACCGAACGGGTCACGGCCTCTACCGGGGCCGGGGATGTGTCGCAATCGGGCTATGCGTCACTGGGTCCGTATGTGGATTACCAGACCAGCAACCCCACGGTGAAGCCTGGCGTGAGCCTGTCCTATACCTTGGGCAGCGACAGTCTGCGGCGCAGTTTCGTCAAGTTGCAAAGCGGCGAATACCAAGGCCTGTCAGCGTATTTCAGCCGTTCAAAAATCGACGGCGACCTGTGGCGCGGCCCCGGTACCATCGATCGCGAACACTTGGAGGCCAAAGTGCGTTATCGCTTCGGTGATCGCGATGAAGTGTGGCTGCGCGCGGAGCACAACTCGTTCTACGACTATGACTCGCCCTACGTCAGCATCGCCCAGTACGACGGCAGCGCCAACGACCTCTTCGGGCGTTCGGGCCGTTACTTCGCCTACCTGGACAGCCTTCCCGATCTCCCCGAGAGCGTGCCGGGTGTGCGCTACAGCAACACCGGCTACAACCAGTTCTACAAACAGGCGGTGAACCAGCGGCGCGACACCTTGTACAGCCTCGGCGGCCAGTTCGAGATCCGCCCGGACCTGCTCAACTACACCACCCTGTACTACGAAGCCAAGAAGGGCTTTGGCGTGTCGCCCGAGGCCTACGCCACCTCCCTGGCGCTGCACAATGCCGAAAGCAATGTGGACGGTCTGTTCGCCCCCAAAGGCGTGCAATACGGGCTGTCGTCCCTGAGCGGGCACCGGTTCGGAGGGCGTACCGGGCTGCAATGGGAAGTGGGTCAACACCAGATCGACACCGGGCTGTGGGCCGAGACCGATGTGTTCAACCGCCAGCAAGGCCGCTACAACCTCACCGATGGCAGCCCGGCTGGCGAGCCGCTGTTCAATGAACCGGTGCACCTGCAAGGGGATTTCAGCTCCACGCGCAATTCGTTGCAGTACCACCTCAAGGACACCTGGACCCTGCTCGATGATCGCCTGCGCCTGCAATTCGGCTTCAAGAGCCTGAACCTCAAGTACCGCATCGAGGGCTATCGCAACGCCGGTGACTACATCAACAACCGCCAGCCGCGCCTCAGTACCCAATGGAACGACGCCTTCCTGCCCCAGGCCGGGCTGGTCTACAACCTCACCGACGACACCCAAGTGTTCGCCTCTTACTCGGAAAACATGGCCCTGCCCCGTGGCGCCGACGACATTTTCCGCGCTGCCAGCCCCAGCGCACCGCCGCCGGATGCCGAACGGGCGAAGAACTACGAGGTGGGCTATCGCATCAACCGCCCGACCTTTAACGCCGCCTGGGCGCTGTACCGCACCGACTTCGACAACCGCCTGCAAGCCTTCGCCTCAGCAGTGCCCGGCAGCAGCCAGGTGGAAACCTACTACCAGAACGTCGGCAAGGTGCAGGCCTACGGCACGGAGCTGAGCGGTCAATGGAAACCACCGATCCTGGCCGACAAGGTAGTGCTCAACGGCAACCTGACCTACAACAAATCCACCTTCCAGAACGATGCCGCCGGCCTGTCGATCCGTGACAATGACGTGCCCGACAGCCCCCGCTGGCTGGCACAGGCCGGGGTTACTTACGAGCTGGCACCGTGGGCGTTGCTTAACTTTTCGGCGCGCTACATCGGCGAGCGCTACAGCAACTTCACCAACAGTGAATCGGTGCCCGGCTACACCCTGTACAACGCCTACCTGGACCTGGGCGGCGAGCGCGTGCATTACGGCCCGCTGAAAAACGTCAAGTTGCGCTTTAACGTCGACAACCTGTTCGACAAGGACTACCTGGGCTACATCCTCACCAGCACGAGCGGCCCCGCCGTGTTCCGACCGGGTTCGCCGCGCACGTTCCAAAGCACCTTGAGCATGGAGTTTTGAACATGTCCAAGCGCCTGCTGATCCTCGCCTTGTTGCCGTTTCTGGCCCACGCGCAAGTGAGTCCCACGACCCTCGCCCTGCACCAGCGCCTGCTGGTGCTGGACAGCCACCTCGACACACCGCTGACCCTGACCCGCCCCGGTTGGAACATCCTGGAGCGCCACGACTACGAACAGGACGGCAGCCAGGTCGACCTGCCGCGCATGCGCGAAGGCGGCCTGGATGGTGGTTTTTTTGCGGTCTACACCCCTCAGGGCCCACGCACCGAGGAAGGCCGTGCCTACGCCAGCGCATATGGCCTGGCCACCCTCACGCGCATCCGCGACGTCATCGACCGCAACCCCGACAGCTTTGCCCTGGCCCTCACCGCCGACGACGCCCGGCGCATCGCCGCCCAAGGCAAGCGCGTGGTGTTTATCAGCATGGAAAACGCCGACCCGCTGAGCTCCGATCCCGATTTGCTCAACACCTACTACCGCCAAGGCCTGCGCATGCTCGGCCTGGTGCATTTCATGAACAACGACCTGGCCGACTCGGCCACCGCCCTGCCGGAATGGAAAGGCCTGAGCCCCAAGGGCCGCGACCTGGTGCAGCGAGCCAACCGCCTGGGCATCCTGCTGGACGTGTCCCACGCCAGCGACGCGGTGTTCGACCAAATGCTGGCGTTGTCCAGCGCCCCACTGATCGCCTCCCACTCCAGCAGCCGCGCGGTCAACCCGCACCCGCGCAACCTCGACGACAACCGCGTGCGCCAACTGGCGGCCAAGGGCGGTGTCATCCAGGTCAACGCCTACAGCGACTACCTGATCCCCCTCACGCCCAACCCGGAACGCAACAAAGCCATGGCCGCCCTCGGTGCACGCTTTCACAACCTTGCCGCCCTGAGTCCAGAACAGATCAAGACGCTCTACCAAGAACGCGACACCCTCAACCAACGCTTCGCCCAACCCAAGGCGAGCCTCGATGTGTTCATGAAGCACCTGCTGCATTTGCTCGAAGTGGCCGGCCCCGATCACGTCGGCATAGGCGCCGACTGGGATGGCGGCGGTGGCGTGACCGGGCTGGAAGATGTCAGCCAGTTGCCGGTGATTACCCAGCGGTTGTTGGATGCCGGGTATAGCGAGGCGCAGATCGCGAATATCTGGAGTGGGAATTTGTTGCGGGTGTTGCAGGCGGCGCAATCCGCCGCCCTGTAGCCTTAACCTACTGCCACCCTCCCCCCATCACCTTATATAAACTCACCCGATTACTCTGCTCCGCCAGGCGCAGGGTGATCAGGTCCTGCTGGGCGCTGTACAGCGATCGCTGGGAGTCCAGGGCTTCGAGGTAGCTTTGCGAGCCGGCGCGGTAGAGCGCGTCGGACAGGTCGTAGCTCTTCTGGCTGGCATCGGTCAGCGCTTGCTGGGCGGTGAGGCGTTGGTCCAGGGTGCTGCGCACGGCCAGGGCATCGGCGACTTCCTTGAATGCGGTTTGCAGGGTTTGCTGGTAGGTCTGCACCTGGATCTCTTTCTCGACCTTGGCCGCATCCAGGGTCGCGCGGTTGCTGCCGGCATCGAAGATCGGCAGGCTGATGCTCGGGGCGAAGGTCCAGGCGCCGCTGCCGGCCTTGAACAGGCTGGACAGTGACGAACTGGCGGAGCCCGCATTCGCGGTGAGGCTGATGCTGGGGAAAAACGCCGCGCGGGCCGCGCCAATGTCGATGTTCGCGGACTTGAGGCTGTGCTCCGCAGCGAGGACATCGGGGCGTCGCTGCAACAGGCTCGACGGCAGTTCGGCCGGCACCTGCACCAACGCCGCCGCCGATTGCAGATGGGTGTCGGGCAGCAGGGCGTCGGGAATGTCGCTGCCAACCAGCAGGCGCAAGGCGTTGCGATCCTGGAGAATCTGGCTCTGATACTCGGCCACATCGACCCGCGCTGACTCGACGGTGGTTTGCGCCTGGGCCACAGCCAACGCCGTGGAACCACCCAGGGCGTGGCTGCGCTGGGTCAGTTCGTAGGTGGATTGCTGACTGGCCAGGATCTCCTCGGCCAGGTGCAGGTGCTCATTGTCGGCGGCCAGGGTCAGCCAGGCGGTGGCCACTTCGGCCACCAGGCTGATTTGCGTGCTGCGCCGGGTTTCGGTCAGCGCCAGGTAGTCTTCCAGCGCTTCGTCCTGCAGGTTCTGCACGCGGCCGAACACGTCGACTTCATAGCTGCTCAGCCCCAGTTGGGCACTGTAGTCGTGGCTGGTGACGGCCGTGCCGCTGCTGGACAGCGAACCCGGCGTGCGGCTGTGAGTACCGCTGACGCTGGCGTCGATGGTCGGGAACGCCGCGGCGCGCTGGATGCGGTATTGCGCCTGGGCCTTCTCGATATTCAGGCTGGCCAGGCGCAGGTCGCGGTTATTGGCCAGCGCCAGGGTTTGCAGGTGTGCCAGGCGGCGGTCGGTAAAGAACTGCTGCCACTGGATGTCGGCCGGCACCTCACCCTGCACGCCCGCTTGCCATTCGCCAGGCACCGGGGCTTCAGGCTGTTGATACTGCGGCGCCAGGTTGATGCAGCCGCTCAGGACCAAGGCGGCCACTAACGGCCAGAGAAAGCGGATCATGCGTCACCTTTTTCGACAGTGGGCGTCGTGCTGACACGGCCAAAGCGGCGGCGGATCAACACAAAAAACAGCGGTACAAAGAAGATCCCCAGCACCGTGGCGCTGAACATGCCGCCCAGCACACCGGTACCGATGGCGCGACGCCCGGCGGAACCTGCGCCACTGCTCACGGCCAGGGGCAGCACGCCGAACATGAAGGCCAGCGAGGTCATCAGGATCGGCCGCAAGCGCTGGCGCACGGCAATCAGCGTCGCCTCGCGCAGGCTGTTGCCCTGCTCTTGCAGGTGCTTGGCAAATTCGACGATCAGGATCGCGTTTTTAGCCGCCAGCCCAACGGTGGTCAGCAGGCCAACCTGGAAGTACACGTCATTGCTCAACCCGGTCAATCGCGTGGCCAACACCGCGCCGACGATGCCCAGCGGCACCACCAGAATCACCGAGAACGGCACCGACCAGCTCTCGTACAGCGCGGCCAGGCACAGGAACACAAACAGGATGGACACCGCATACAGCAACGGCGCCTGGGAGCCGGAAAGACGCAGTTGGTAGGACTGGCCGGTCCACTCGTAGCCGATGCCATCGGGCAGTTGCCGAGCAATCGCTTCCACCGCGTCCATCGCAGCGCCGGAGCTCACGCCGGGCGCCGGGTCGCCGACCACCTCCAGGGAAGATGTGCCGTTGTAGCGCTCCAGCAAAGGCGAGCCATAGCTCCAGGCACTGCTGGCAAATGACGAAAACGGCACCATTTCACCGTTGCTGTTGCGCACGAACCAGTGATCCAGATCGGCCGCTTGCATGCGGGTGCTGGCGTCGCCCTGCACGTAGACCTTCTTCACGCGGCCCTGGTTGAGGAAGTCGTTCACATACGTGCCGCCCAACGCCGTGGACAGGGTGCTGTTGATGTCGCTGGTGCTCAGGCTCAAGGCCCCCGCCTTGCGGTCATCGATGCTGATTTTGAGTTGCGGTGCGTCGTCCAGGCCATTGCTGCGTACGCCCAGCAGGCGCGGGTCTTGCCTGGCCAGCGCAATAAACTGCTCGCGCGCCGCCACCAACGCATCGTGGCCAAGACCGGCGAGGTCCTTGAGCTGCAAATCAAACCCTGAACTCTGGCCCAGGCCGCGCACGGCGGGCGGTTGCATCACGAACACATCGGCATCGCCAATGCTTGCCAGTGCCAACGTGGCGCGTTGGGCAATCGTAGCGGCATCGTCTGAGCGCTCACTCCAGTCCTTCAAGCGAATAAACGCGCGCGCGGTGTTCTGGCTGTTGCCGCCCATGCCCAGCCCGCTGATGCTGATCATCGCCTCGACTTCCGGCTGCTTGAGCATGTACTGCTCGAACTGGTGCAACACCGCCTGGGTACGGCTGTCGGTGGCCCCCACCGGCAGCTGGATTTGCGCCATGAGAATGCCCTGGTCCTCATCCGGCAGGAACGAGGTGGGCAAGCTGGCGTAACCCGCTGCCATGGCTGCGGCGATCAGCGCGTACACCACCAGGCTGCGGCGTGAGCGTTTCAGGACACCGCCAACCAACGCTTCATACGCGCGGGAGCAACGATCAAAGGAACGATTGAACCAGCCGAAAAAGCCCCGTTGAACGGCGTGCCCTGGCTTGAGCAGCGTGGCGCACAGTGCTGGCGTGAGGGTCATTGCGACCACCACCGAAAGCACCATGGCCGAGACGATGGTCACCGAAAACTGCCGATAGATAATCCCGGTGGAACCCCCAAAAAACGCCATGGGAATAAACACCGCACTCAACACCAGGGCGATGCCGACCAGTGCGCTGGTAATTTCATCCATCGATTGCCGCGTGGCCGCCAGGGCCGACAAGCCCTGCTCGGCCATCACCCGTTCGACGTTTTCCACCACCACAATCGCATCGTCGACCAGCAACCCAATGGCCAGGACCATGGCAAACATGGTCAGGGTATTGATCGAGTACCCGAACAACGCCAACACGCCAAACGTGCCCAACAGAACCACCGGCACCGTGATCGCCGGGATCAGCGTAGCGCGCAGGTTTTGCAGGAACAGGAACATGATCAGCACCACCAGCACGATGGCCTCGCCCAGGGACTTGACCACTTCCTCGATGGACAGGCTCACAAAGGGCGTGGTGTCGTAGGCGATCACGTTCTTCAATTGCATTTCAGTGGGGTAAAACGGCGCCAGCTCCTTGAGCTTGGCCTTGACTGCCTCGCCCACGTCCAGCGCATTGGCGCCCGCCGCCAGTTGCACGCCCATGGCGGCGGCCGGCTTGCCGTTGAGGGCCGAGTTGATGTCATAGCTTTCGCTGCCCAACTCCACTGTCGCCACGTCGCCGAGCAGTACTACCGCGCCGTCGCTGCTGGACTTGATCACCACGTTGCGGAACGCTTCGGCCGTTTGCAGTTTGCTGCGCGCGCTGATGGTGGCATTGAGTTGCTGCCCCTTCACCGCCGGCAGTGCGCCGAGTTGGCCGGCTGACACTTCGGTGTTTTGCGCCTCCAGCGCAGAGCTCACATCCGACGGCATCAGCGCGTATTTTTCCAGTAGCGCCGGGTTTAGCCAGATGCGCATGGCGTAGCCAGAACCGAGGGTCTGTACGTCGCCCACGCCGTCGATACGGCTGATGGAATCGAGCAAGGTGCTGGAGATGTAGTCACCAATCTGGGTCCCGGTGACGCTGGGATTATCCGAGGCCAGGGCGGCAATCATCAAAAAGTCCGAACCGCCCTTGGTCACGGTCAAGCCTTCGCTCTGCACCGACTGCGGCAAGCGCGACTCGGCCTGTTGCAGCTTGTTCTGCACCTGCATCTGCGCCACATCCGGGTCGGTGCCGGCGCCAAAGGTCAGGCTGATACTGGCGCTGCCCGCCGAACTGCTGGAGGCGGACATGTAGGTCAGGTTGTCCAGGCCTTTCATTTGCTGCTCGATGACCTGGGTCACCGAGTCTTCGACGGTCTTGGCCGACGCGCCGGTGTAGGTGGCGGAAATACGCACGGTGGGCGGCGCGATGTCCGGGTACTGCTCCAGCGGCAACTGGCTGATGGATAACGCACCGCCGAGCATGATGACGATGGCGATGACCCAGGCGAAAATCGGTCGATCAATAAAGAAACGCGCCATGTTCAACCCTCCTGCGCCAGGGCGCCGGCATCTGCTGCCTGGGTTTGGACCACGGCGCCGATGCGGACTTTTTGCCCACCCTCGACGATCACCTGGTCACCGGCCTTCAAACCGGCGGTCACCCACCACTGGTTGCCCACGGCGCGGTCAACGGTGAGCACGCGTTGCTCGACCTTGCCGTCAACCACCAGCAACACCGAGGTCACGCCGCTGGCGCTGCGGCTCACGGCTTTTTGCGGGATCAGGATCGCCTGGTCATCGCGGGCCTGCTCCAACACGCCGCGCACGTACATGCCGGGCATCAGCAAATGCTCCGGGTTGTCGAATACCGCGCGCAAGGTCACGGTGCCGGTGCCCTGGTTGACGCTGACCCCGCTGAACTTGAGACGGCCGTCGTGGTTGTAGGCGCTGCCGTCATCCAGCTTGAGGCTGATGCGGGCCTCGCCGTCAGCGTTGGCCTGCAACACGCCACTAGCCAGGTCGCGCTTGAGGGCCAGCAATTCTGTGGTGGACTGGGTCACATCCACATAGATCGGGTCGAGTTGCTGCACGGTCGTGAGTGCGGTGTCCTGGTTGGCCACCACCAGCGCACCGGGTGTCACGGTAGACGTTTCGATGCGCCCCGCGACCGGCGACGTGATGCGGGTATAGGCCAGGTTGATGCGGGCGGTGTCGAGGTCGGCCTGGGCCACCTGCACGTCAGCGGCGGCGGTCAGCAGGGTGGCCTGTGAGTCCTCGTTGGTTTGCTGGCTGATGGCGTCGATCTTCACCAACTGGGCGTTACGCGCGGCGGTGGTCTGTGCCGACTTCAACGTGGCGCGCGCCTTGGCCAGGCTCGCCTGGGCCTCAGCCAGCGCCGCCTTGTACGGTGCCGCATCCAGTTGGTACAGCGCCTGCCCGGCGTTCACCTCGGCGCCTTCGACAAACAGGCGCTGTTGCACGATCCCGCCGACCTGCGGGCGAATCTCGGCGACCATAAAGGCCTGGGTACGCCCGGCCAGTTCAGTGGTCCGCACCTGGCTCTTGGGTTCCACGGTGATCACCGAGACTTTGGGGGCAGCGACTTCGGGCGCGGGGTCGCCAGCCGAGCAGCCGCCGAGCAGCACCAGAATGATGAGGGACAGGAGAACCGCGGCGGTTACCAGGTATTTGGCGAAGAATTTGGTCGACATAGTTGCCTCTGCAAGACGGGGTAGTGCAAGCCTTACCCTCATGCTGCAAGGCAAATGTGCAGGAAAATTGAAGATTGCCGACCTGGGTTGAATCTTTCGTCCGTGGGGGCCTAAATGGACGCGTCCCTTTTGTTACGGCCCCCATTCATGAAGTTGAGTATCTCCACCAAGTTGTTTGTCGCGGTGCTGGCCGGTGTGTTGCTGGTCATCCTGAGCATGGGCCTGGCCACCAGTTGGAGTTTTGGTCGGGGGTTCCTGGGCTTTATCAATGAGCAGGCAATGGAGCGCATGGCCCAGGTGGTGCCGCGCCTGGCCACGGCTTACCAACGTGAGGGCAATTGGGACTTTCTGCGCAATCGGCCGGATCGCTGGTTTGACGTCATGCGGCCCGACCCGGATGCCGCGCGTGCGACGGATGATTTGCGCCCCCCGCTGGCCTCGGACTTGACCGGTGCACTGTTTCGCATCGCCCTCCTCGATAAAGACAAGAAACGCGTCACCGGTTACCCAGCCATTGGCGAAGATGCGCTGGTACAGCCCGTGGTGGTGAACAGTGAAACCGTCGGCTGGCTGGCCGTCACGCCATTCCAGAGCGTGACCGAAGCCGGCGGCGAACGCTTCCAGCAGTACCAACTGCGCACCAGCCTGGTGATGGGCGTGTTCTCGTTGCTGCTGGCGATGCTGATAGCCTGGTGGATCGCCCGCACACTGCTGGAGCCGGTCAAGCGCGTGGCCGCCGCCACCCACCGTCTGGCCAGCGGCGACTACAGCAGTCGCGTGGCCGTGGCTTCCGACGACGAAGTCGGCCAACTGTCCCGCGACTTCAACCAATTGGCCTACACCCTGGAGCGCAACGAGAAAATGCGCCGAGAATTTATGGCCGATGTCTCCCATGAACTGCGCACCCCGCTGTCGGTACTGCGTGGCGAACTGGAGGCGATCGAGGACGGTGTGCGCAGCCTTGACCAAAGCTCAATGAAGTCGCTGCAAGGCGAAGTCAGCATGCTCAGCAAGCTGGTGGATGACCTCTATGAACTGTCACTGGCGGACGTAGGTGCCCTGACCTACCGCAAGGCCCCATGCCTGCTTAACGACCTGCTCGAAAACAGCCTGGCGATGTACCGGGACCGCTTCACCGCCCGCCAGTTGCAGATCGACCTGGAGTTGCCGCGCCAGCCCGTGGAGTTGCTGGCGGATGCCAGTCGCTTGCAGCAATTGTTTTCCAACCTGCTGGAAAATGCCGTGCGCTACACCGACGTCAACGGCACGTTGCGCATCAGTGTCGGTGTCGACCGCGACACGGTGCGTATCGACTTTCTCGACTCCGGGCCGGGCGTATCCGCAACCCAGTTGCCGCGCTTGTTCGAGCGGTTCTATCGCGGCGAGTCATCGCGCAATCGCGAGCATGGCGGCGCTGGCCTGGGCCTGGCAATCTGCCGCAGCATCGCCAACGCCCACGATGGCAGCCTGGTTGCCGACCACTCGCCCTATGGCGGCCTGTGGCTGATCCTGCGCCTGCCCCGGAGCCTGTGAACCATGAACGATGAACAGCCGATCCTGATCGTCGAAGACGAACCCAAGCTCGCCGCCCTGATGCGGGACTACCTCGAGGCAGCCGGCTACACCACCCTGTGCCTGGACAATGGCCTGCACGTGGTGCCCGCCGTGCGCGCCCACGAACCCAGATTGGTCCTGCTCGACCTGATGCTGCCCGGCCGTGACGGCATGCAGCTGTGCCAGGACCTGCGTGGTTTCAGCGCGGTGCCGATCATCATGATCACCGCCCGCGTCGAAGAAGTGGACCGCCTGCTCGGCCTGGAACTGGGCGCCGACGATTACATCTGCAAGCCCTTCAGCCCCCGTGAAGTGGTGGCCCGGGTCAAGGCCATCCTGCGCCGCAGCCCGCAGTTGCTGGACACCAGCGCGCCACGCCTGATGATCGACGAGGCTCGCTACCAGGCCTCGCTGGACGGCATCACGCTGGACCTCACGCCCCTTGAATTGCGCCTGCTCAACACCTTCGCCCGCGCCGCCGGCCGCGTATTTTCCCGCGACCAATTGTTGGATCACATCTATTCCGACCACCGCGTGGTGACCGACCGCACGGTGGACAGCCATATCCGCAACCTGCGGCGAAAGCTGGAACAGGTGTGCCCTGGGGAAACGCCGATTGAGTCGTTGTATGGGGTGGGGTATCGGTTTCAGTTGGCTGAAAAGCGGCCACATGCCTGAAAACACTGCGGGTTCAAATGTGGGAGGGACGGTGCGACGATTCGACTTGCCCCGGATAGCGGTGTGTCAGTCACTGATTTATTAACTGACCCACTGCTATCGGGGGCAAGTCGAATCGTCGCACCGCCCCTCCCACATTTGGTGCTTCGGTGCTTGGAGGATTGGGGTTACATCGGCGTGCTGCCGATAACCCGCAACGCCAGGCCCTCGTACGCATCCAGGGTAATGGTGAATTCACCCTCCGCCGTCAGATCCCCTTCAACCCGTTCGTTGATGATGTCCACCACCATCCCCGCCGCGATACCCGGCAGGTTGAGGGTTTCGGTGATCGGCGTAGCGCCGAAGTTCAGCGCGGTGATTTGCGTGCCCTTCCCGGCCGGCAAGTCGTGAACCATGATCAGCAGCGCCGGGTTTTCCACGTCTGGCACCAGGATCTGACGGCTGGCGGCGATGTCGTAGGCGCGGCGTACGGCTAAGATTTTTTGCAGCTGCGAGGCAAATGATTCGGGGTCCAGCAACTGGCTGTTCAGGCTGCCGTACAGGCTTTTCGAGCGCGGCATCTGGCCGGCAGACAGTTCGGCGTCCGGGTTCAGGTCTACCAGGTCGTAGGCACCGCGATGAATCCAGCGGGTGTCGCCGTCCTGCATCAAGTGCTCAACGTCGTCGGCCGCCAACGGCAGCGCCCCGACCAAATCCCAGCCGGACAAGGCAAACACCCCTGGCTGCATGGCGTTGTACATCACCAGCAGTAAATGGATCTGGCGGATCTGTTCGATATCCGCAGGCGTAATCGCGTCCAGGTCACGAATGCCCAGCGCCGCCGTGATGATGCTCGCCGTGGTGCAGGACACGCCATTGGTGACGAACTTAAGGTTGTACGGCGCATGCTCGCCCGTCAGGCGTTCGTACATCTGTTCGCGAATGTGCTCGCGCAGGATATTGCCGGGGAAGGTCTGGCCCTGGTAGAGGAAGCTGTCGTTGGCGTGCAGGGTCCAGAAATGCACCAGTTCAAGGGTCAATTCGTCGTGATTCTGCAAGGCATGGATCAGCGAGCCAGGGTCGATGCCCTGACGGTGCATTTCACGCAGCATCAGGCGCAGGAACTCGGCATCGCCCATCAGCAGTGCATGCTGGTACGCGGGACGGGTGATGAAGTCATAGGACAGGTCGGCGCCGCCGTGGGACATGGAGGCGATATCGTCGACAGTGAGGTTCAGCTCCTGAAAACTGAACCCTCCCGCCTTGCGAATCGCCCCGCCGAGCAGTTGGTTGCCGGTGATCGACAGGGGATGGCTCTCCGACCAGGCCGTGCCATCGAGCTTTCGTTCCACACCAAGGAAGCCGTTGGCGTCCAGGCGCAGGATCTTGGCACCCATCACGTCGATGGCGTGCAGGGCGTCGCCGATGATCATCTGCTGCGCGGCGAAGGTCGGGTCCAGCCAGTTGAGTGACGGCTGACCTTCCTTGAAGTAATGCAGGTACACCCAGCGACGCGGCTTGCCATCCACGCCGATGACCACGGGCGTGGTGCTCCAGTCGGTTTCCTTCACGCCAGGCTCAAAGAAGATCACCCGCTGCAACTGGCCGACGATGTAGTGCTTGTCGCGCAGGGCGTCCACTTGCAGCGGGCTAAGGTTCTGCGCATCGCGGCCCTCGGCCACGTCGGGCAGCAACGGCCAGTCTTCCTCACGAATTTCCACCATGTGGTAGAGGCCGGGGTAATCCTCGTACGCCATTTCGGCCAGGCGGAAATCCGCGCCCTTGCCGGTGTGGGACGGGATCACATCGTCAATGATCACCGCGTTGTGCGCCGCCGCCATGCGCGTCAACGCCTGCAACTGCGCCTCAGTGCCCAGCTGCGGGTCGATCTCGAAGCTGATGCGGTCGAAGTTGCCGTCGATGGTCGGCGTGTGCCGTGTGCCGCTCAGGCCACCGGACTTTTTCAGCGGGCCGTTATGAATGCCTTGGATGCCGATCTTCGACAGGGTATGCCATAGGGTTTCATCCCCCAGCGCCTCCAGCACCGTACCGCCCTCGCGGGTCACGATCGAGGCCGGATAGGCGGTGAACCACACTGACGAGAGCGCCGTGGCGTCCCGCGGCCGTGTCTGTGCAAAGGGCTGCTGCCACAACCGGCCCTGCCCCGAATAGAGCTTGGCGCGCTGGCGGGCCGCATGCAGCATCGATTGTTCTACCAGCCAGTTCACATGGTTGTTTTCAGCAGCGGTCATAAGCTCGGTACCTGTCGTCGTGAAACGTTACTCGTAGACATATGAGGGGTACGGAGTCCATTCGTTGCATTGCAATGGCCGTCATTACGCCGTGGATCGACAGGATCGATTCTGAACAGAGCGGCCGCTCCCACAACGGATCGGCGTCGGCTATTTGACCAACCGCTTCTCCTTCGAGGGGCGATAGCCGAAATACGAGCTGTAGCACTTGCTGAAATGGCTCGGCGACACAAATCCGCACGCCACCAGCACTTCCACCTGTGACAACTCGGTGTGCTGCAACAACCGACGCGCTTCCGTCACTCGCAATTCCATGTAGTAGCGCTGCGGCGTGGTGCCCAGCTGTTCCTTGAACAACCGCTCAAGCTGGCGGCGGGAACGACCCGCGTAGACGGCGAGCTGGTCCAGTTCCAAAGGCTCTTCAAGGTTGGCGTCCATCAGCTTTACCACTTCACGCAACGGCGCGCTGACGCTGACGTTTTCAGTGGGTTTGATACGCCGGTAGCGGGACTCCTCAAACGCCAGGATGTCCTCGATACCTTCGACCAGTGCTTTGCCATGCAGGCTCTTGATCCAGTCCAGGGCCATATGGAAAGCGCCTGAAGGGCTGGAGGCGGTCAGGCGGTCGCGGTCGATCACGTAGGGTTCACTGGTGACGTCGGTGGCTTTGGACACTTCCGCCAGCGCCGGGCGGTGTTCGGGGTGGATGGCGCAACGGTAGCCCTGCAACAGCCCTGCGCGACCAAGAAACCAAGCGCCGTTCCACAACCCCGCGAGGTGCACGCCGCGCTCGCCAGCGCTGCGCAGCAGTTGGATGAAATCCTCGCCGGCCTTGAGTTCAGTGCGAAAACCGCCGCAGATCACCAGCAACTCCAAGTCATGCAGCGCAGCAGCATCAAGGCACGCATCGGGGCGGATGACCAGGCCCAGGTCGCTGATCACTTCGCCGTCGCCCCAACCAAACGTGCGCGAAGCGAACAGATCGGGACGCAGCAGGTTAGCGGTGACGAAGGTGTCGAGGGTCTGAGTGAATGCCGGCAGGGAGAAGTGTTCGAGCAACAGGAAGCCGACACGGGTGACCGATGCCGGTTGTGGGGTTTCATTGAGGTAGCGCAGGTTCTTGCCTTTCATGCCGCCGCTGAATTGACGTCTTTCCATCGAGGGTTGGCCCACTGTTATTGTTGATGCCGTGGGCGCCATCTTAGGGGGAAATGCGTTGGCTGTCTCAGGCGCTGATCTTGTAAAAAGCACAGGCCCCGGAAGCCCGTGGCAGAACAGTACAAGGCCCATCTGATACGGTTTTTTCTTTGTTATCTGCGCCTGTATTGAAATGCGCTCAAGGCGGACAATACCCCCAATCCTTATTCCCTTCCCTTCGGAGGCCTTATGACCAAGATGGCGATTTTCCTGTTCGGTTTTTTAGTGCTGACCATCGGCATCGGCTTGCTGGCGACGATCTCACCGGTCTAGCGCTTAACTGGCAAACAACATCGGGTACAGCGACAGCACCAGCAACGCGGCCATGGACCAGTTGAACAGCCTCAGCCAACGCGGCTCACGCAACACATTGCGCAGGCCGCTACCACAGCCCACCCACACGCACACGCTGGGCAGGTTCACTACCGCAAACACCAACGCAATCACCAGCACGTTGGTGACATAACCCTCGGCCGGCGTGTACGTGGTGATGGCTCCCAGCGCCATGATCCACGCCTTGGGGTTCACCCACTGAAACGCAGCGGCGCCGAGGAATGTCATGGGCTTGCCGTGTTCGTCACTGCTGTCGGACATGCCGCCTGCCGTCGCAATCTTCCACGCCAGGTACAACAGGTACGCGGCGCCGACATAGCGCAATACGGTGTAGGCCCAAGGAAACACCTTGAACACTTCGCCCAATCCCAGGCCGACCGAAATCACCAGCAGCATGAAGCCGATACTGATCCCCAGCGCATGGGGCATCGAGCGGCGAAACCCGAAGTTAACCCCCGAGGCGAGCAACATGGTGTTATTGGGCCCAGGGGTGATCGAGGACACGAAAGCGAACAGCACAAAGGCTGAGAGCAAGCTGGTGGACATGAACATGAGACAGCATCCAAACAGGGGTTGTATGCAGGCGACAGTAGTGGGTTATGGCCTCCACTGCCCCATACAGCCATGCGCGGATTGAGGCGTACACTTTTCACAAACCTTTCACAGACGACCGAATAGGGTAGACCCAGCTCCTAATGAACATCCCTTTTAGCCCGCACTCCCCATTGCGGGCTTTTCTTTGTCCGCGATTTATCCCAGGCAAAAAAAAGGCAGGTCATTGTTCATGACCTGCTCTCGTTGACTAACGGTTAACGCTGACCACCACCGCCGCCGCCAGGGCCGCCGCCTTGACCATGACCACCACCGCCATGGCCGCCGCCGCCACCACCGCCCGGTGGCATAAACATCCAGCAGCCCGACAAGGAGGACAACAGCGCGACAACAACAGCCGCCTTGGTAAGGTAATTCAACTTCATGACAACGCTCTCTGCTTTACAAGGTTTGATGTACGTAAAGTAAGACCGCTGTAAATGAAGTCCGTCACGGCTTTCGTGTAACGTCTTGGTAGGGTTTGTGTTGTAGTGGATACACGTATGAGCAGTGGGTTTGAGTTAACCGGGGCGATTTAGATGATCAATATTCGTGCAGCGACTGAAGCCGATCTCGATAGCCTACGAGCATTGGGCTGCGAGACCTATCAACAGCATTTCTCGACCCTGTGGTCCCCTGATGGCATGCGGGATTTCCTGGATCAGGATTTCTCACGCGACGCGTTGAGCCGATCACTCGACCTGCCCAAGCGTCAGTCATGGCTTATCGCCTCAGATGAACGGGGCACACCCATTGGGTTTTCCAAGGTCAACTGGTCGACACCAACGCCAATCACTGGTGAGCTTGGCGCAGAACTGCAAAAAATCTATTTCCTCAAAACCGCTGCCGGACTTGGCTACGGCAAGCAACTTTTGCAGTTTATCTGCGATCAGGCAGTGCAGCGTGGAGAGCACTTACTGTGGCTGGATGTGCTCAAGAGCAATTCAAACGCCCGACGGTTTTACGAAGCGTTTGGGTTCCGGCAGATCGGTGAAATCCCATTCGATACGGATTTGGCGGAAGTCGGGATGGTAGTCATGGGCCTTGAGCTGAATCGGCACCAAACGGAGAAATAAATGGAAGACTTGATACAGGGCCTCGACGGGCCCAGAACCGCCCAGCAGGAATTGTTCTACGACCTTGAAGATGCCGCGGCTGTTATTGGATGGTCAGTCATGGAGTTGACCACCCTGGCGTCCAAAGGCAGAACGCCGGATGAGGCGGCAGCATTGATGAGAATGTGCGCGCTGCTGGCAAATCAACAGGCAAAACTAGCGGCGTATGCGGATGAGGTTAAGGGGCTGCGCATCAACCGGTCGTGAATCAACGCGGCGGGTCTCGCCGGAACACCGTCAGCGCGCCAAGCGTGGCTGCAAACGCGCCGAGAAACGTCGAGGTGTAGCTGGGAATAGCCCAAAGCATCAAACAGTGAACGACCAGCAGGAATGCAGCCAAGAGGCGGATTTGCAGGTTTGAAAATCTGCTGCCGTATCGCTCAGCGGCGCTGTTGAAGTATCTGATCCATTTCATAAGAAGACTCCTGACTGGGCAAAGAATGATTTTAACCGAGTGAACGACTCCAACTTTTCAC
Source organism: Pseudomonas sivasensis (assembly GCF_052938085.1). Lineage (NCBI taxonomy): Bacteria > Pseudomonadati > Pseudomonadota > Gammaproteobacteria > Pseudomonadales > Pseudomonadaceae > Pseudomonas > Pseudomonas sivasensis. The sequence goes on along the minus strand of NZ_CP176442.1, from coordinate 2,877,971 downwards.
CAGACAATAAAAAACCCCGTAGACGTTAATCTACGGGGTTTTCAAGAGTGGAGGCCGAGGTCGGAATCGAACCGGCGTAGGTGGATTTGCAATCCACCAATATACTGAATATTTTCAATGGGTTAGATTAACATTAATTCCGCACCGCCCAAATTTCCACCTCTCTGCAGTCCTCTGAAATCGGTAGGTTCTAATTCGGTTGCGGAATGGATTTTCTATGCTTCATCACCTACAGTCCGATAGCCCTCAGGCACGTCCTATCAAGCCTTTGGGTGCGTACCTAACGGTTTTTTTGAAAATGGCAGATTTAGTTTTTAGGATAAGGAAAAAATGGACAACATTTTTCAACTATTGCTTTTGGTAATTGGCCCTCTAGCGGCAAGTATAATAATTATGGCAATCGTATTTGGAAGCCAAAAGGCTTACCGTAAATCACCTTTTAAAGCATTCATATTACGACCAAGCGTAGGATTAGCAAACCAAGGGCTTTTTTGGCTCAGCATACTTACTCCAACTTTATACTTTTTTGCTTTTGGAATTGTTAGCTGGCAGGGTTACCAAATATCGATTACAGCCGAGGGATTTAAAACCTTCATAAGCATCAGCTCGCTCCCCCTTGCACTTTTAACTTTAGCAATACCTTTGGGAGTTGTGATTGCTAGGTTCCATTCCACTGAACAGACTGCGGAACAAATCCAGATAGCCAAACACAAAAATAATCTTGATGCATTTTACTCGCATAGAAAAGAGTTTTTCGCATACTTCGACAAAATTGGTACAGTTGTTTTTCTAGAGTCACTAGAGGTTCAATACTTGATCAATCCAAGACTGCACGGACTAATGTTTAAGGGCAATGCTGAAGATGGAACTCCAGAATTAGACCTGGATCTGTCTTTTTTGTTCATCGCATATTTAAACTCAATTAGAAAGTCACTGAACGCCGTCATTCTGGATTCTGAGCCAGCCAATACGTTCGATCACTACTTCAAAGCCTCAGAGGAGGCCTATTGGATCGCTCGAAAACTGGGTATAAAAGAAATACTCAACGAATTACCGAAGATTAGCAAGACGCTTATAGCTATCGACAAAGATATTAATGAGGAGATATGCCAAAAGAGCTTAGGCACTACTACGATACAAGCTATCGCGACGTATCGCTGCATAAAGAGCTATCTTTTAACAATATTTCACTTTTCGGGAAATAATGACCTCATTGAAATGATTCACAAATACGAAATACCGCACATCGACATAAATGGAAACTTTTCAAATATAAATCCGCACAGACAGGTAATTGAAGAAGGATTCGCATACAACTCTGAACAATCTTGGGATACAGTCGAGTCCAGAATGATAAACTGGGTCTCTGGCTAATTTGGGCTCAAGGGGTGTGCTATTTACATAATCACAGCTTTAAATAGCACGCCTAGACTATTCGAAGTTTCAGCATAAGCGACGAATGTGGGTGAGTTGGTTGGGATAGGGGTTGATGGATGAGTATGGCTGCCCTTAGAACCTTAATTTATACACCTTCAGAAACTCTCTAAACAGAGCCGACAGCCACTCAGCACTTGGTGCGAAACCGCCTCAAACGTGTCAATAATCAAGGAGCCGTGTTTATCTATGCCTTCCAATAAAAAACACCATTACGTTCCAAGGGCATACCTTAAAAACTTTTCAGCTAACGAAAAGACAATAAATATTTTTAATTTGAGCAGAGATATTGTCATTCGTGACGGAAAGCTTAAATCCCATTGCTATCGTGATTATCTTTATGGCGTAGACGACGGACTGGAAAAAGCACTTGGGTTAATTGAAGGACAAGCAGCTGAATTATTTCGTCATGTTCGAAGAGAGCTAAAACCACCTCAGGCGGAAAGTTCTGATTACGGAAAATTTCTAACATTTTTAATCTTTCAGCGTAATCGAACTCTTTATGCTGCCAGGGCGATCAATGAGATGCTTGTGGCGATGACTAAAAAAGTTCTTTTATACAACCCTGACGTCCCTAAAGATATTTTTGACAAGATCTCAATTCAAGTTAATGATCCGGCAATACATGCATTAAAAGCAGCAAATCAATCTCTACACTTTGCCATGGATTTGTCATTTAAATTGCTGCTCGCAAAAAAGGTGCTGAATTTGTAACATCTGATAATCCTGTGGTTTTCTATAATCAGGCTTTGGAAGCATGCCAGTCTTATCAGGGAATAGGGACGGCCTCTAAAGGATTACAAATTTTCTTCCCGATCTCTCCAAAAATCTCTATTATATTCTATGATGCCAGCGTCTATAAAGTGGGTGGGCGACGAGATCAAACAGTTCAGATTACAGAACAAAATGACATGGATCAGATTAATATTCTGATGCTAGCAAACACCGAAGAAAATATTTACTTCCTCAACAGCGATCGAATAAATTTAAAAGAAATAAAGCGCGGAATAAAATTTCGCATTACAAATACCGGCAAGCTCCATACGTTACCTGGAAATAGAACGGAGCACGAACATTCCGACATGCTCATACACGAAGGAATTCGGCCAAAAACTGGACTTAGGCTTTCTTTTCTAAAGAAGCTTTCAGCTTCCGACGAACTGAGATTTTTATGTAATAGCGGCCACCTTCGTCACCCTGGCTTGCTTCGCGACCCAGTATTAGTAACGTGGGATAGGCAATGGCAGGAAAGCGTTGAAGCTGGTAACAAGCAAAACTTTTTTGAATATATGGCATCTCAGTGATAAGGACATATGCAGCTCGCTGGTAAAAAATTATTGGCCCAACGAAGTCCGATCACACGCATGAAATCTTCCACAGATCTTCAAGTTTTGTTGTGTAGCTCTTACTCATCAACTCACGCCTCATCCCCCACTCAGGATTGGTAGGTACGCTGGCTGACCGCAGCGTCCCTGTCCCCCACCTCCCATTGATCTGATCCAAGACCGTCATCACCCTGGTGGCTTCCTCTGGCTGTGAGGTTGCGAACAGATCATCGGTATACTCGCCTTGCTGGCACAGGTTGAGCAGCATTACTTCGGCCTTGCTGTACTTGAAGCCTTGTTGAAATATGCGCTCAAGCGCACGTACGGCCGCTTGAGTGAGCAGTCGCACGTCGTCAGTGGGATACGGCATATCAACCACGACCCCGTTGGCGTACTTCGCCTCTTCTGGATTGAACATGCCAGTGCGGATGGACACGCGCACTTTCTTGCAGAGCGAGTGCTGAGCCCTGAGCTTCTCGGAGGCTCGCATCATGTAGGTGGCCACCGCCTCCTTGATGGGCGGCAGCTCCGTTAACCGCCTGCCAAACATGCGACTGCAGCAGATCTCCTGCTTTGGCGGATCCTGTTCATCCAGATCCAGACAAGGCGTGCCGCCCAACTCCCTGGCCGTCTTCTCGATCACGATGCTGAACTTCTAACGGAGCGTCCACGGATCGGCATTCGCAAGGTCCACAAAAGCTGACATTCGCTATAGGCCGATTCAGGCTAAATGCGGACACTTGTCCCCTTGATCGACAATGAGCAGATCCGTACTCCCAGGTCAGACCAAGCGCGTCCCCAGCAACTAAATGCCGATTGCTCAAGATGCTCATACGGGTTCTATTTTGGAAAATGCTTATCTGCAAATAGCTTCTTGAAATCGCCTTCGACAAAGTGATTTGGCTTCCACCCCGCAACCCATCTATCAAGTAGGAACGTGTCAGCAGCTCCTAGCGCCACACCTGCAGCAGTCCCGAACCCTCCGGCACCGAGCAAATCAATACCCAGCCCAGCAGCAGTGAAACAAACCCATCTGGAAGTTTTAACTGGCAGCTTTTCAAACTTCGAATCCTTAACAACCTCTTGGTAATATGCTCTCTTCAAATCCTTGTCGTCCGGAACACCTGCCACCCACTGCCTAAATTTATCTGCGGCTTCCAGCAAACTTAATACTTCATGGAACGTAACTCTGCCACTGTTAACTGCCTCTCGAATGGCATATGTATTTTCAAGCGTCAGCTCTACAAACTGACCTACATTTTGCTCTCCAGCAGCACTTCGACTTAAAACACCTTCTAGTGCTTGAAGACCAAGGACTGCCTCTAGAGTACCAGTGGACACTTCTGAGTTGAAAGCGGCGCCATAAAACGCTGATGAATAGGCGTCTTGAAGCCGGCCGACAATGAGTGCCGAAGTTAAAGTTGAATGACTCGACGGCGTTCTCAAATTATACGAAAGATTAACTTTTCCAAAATCAATGTTTGTGTCGACAGTGAAAGCATTTGAGTGCTGTAAGTTGATTTTAAACCGAAAATCCTGGGCCTGCTGGTATTCCGGAGCAAGGTTACGAATCATAGTCTCGACGGCAGACTCCGCGCTGCTACTTTCTGCAAGGGCCTGAATCACAGACTCCTGCCTAAAGCTATCATGCTCAAACTTTTTAATTATTCTACCGAATTTATATCCCGCAAGCCGCGCTTGTGGGGAGCGCGCGGCTTGTCTAAAAACTTGTATTGCTTTGTCTTCGTACGAGATGCCAGCTAAAGTAAACTTAATTAGATCATGAACCTCGCCTAGGTAGGTTTTTTTAGTTCTCACCCCTAGAGATTCATGAATGTAATGGAATTCAATGCGCCCAGACTCTATTAGCTCTACAAGAATTAATGGGGGGATTTTTCTTACAAGATACTGCACGACTCCGGCGTCACCTAAGATCCTAACTTTCCCGTAGAAAATTAAGCTTTCAGCAAGCGCCCCGATATCGATAATTTGGTCATGTCTGCCGGAGTTTTTGAATAAGATACTATCTAACATGAAACACCCTCATTCCTTTGACAACATTAAGCCGAAGCATGTTATCTGTTTTTGGCTGATAAATGCCGTTTGCCAGAGTCCGCTGTTGGCCGATAGTAGCCTGTCGTGATGACCCGCTTCGGGTCGAAAGACCGCTGGAATGGGGTGTTGATCGAGGCCGAGAAGCAGAACCAATTTGTGTCCTCCAGGTGTGTTTCCAAGGCCAGAATTTAATCGAAAATAAAAAGCTCGCATAATCGCCATACAAACTTATTAAGCTCAGTTGCTCCACATGCTATGTATTAGGCAGGCTTAAAACCGAGTTTGCTTTCTCCGCGTTTGACTTCAACATGCTTAACCACGCTATTCGTTCTTGAGCCATGCCTAGCTCGGCAAGAGCCTCGTCATGCTCTGAAAATTCGAATTTATTATCATTCATTATGCAGTAGCAGCGCTTGTAAACTTCAAGCAGGCAGATCTCCAAGTTGATCACCAATAAGGAAATCCTAAATAATGAAGTTTCTGCTTCCTTTTTTATCAGCAGTTCGAGATCCTTGTTTATGTCGTCTACATGTCTAAAAATAAGTTTGATCCAGTACCGCTGATCGACGCTGAATGTGTGGGCTATTTCAGGATAATATTTATCCAATAGCGGCAAACTCACTGCCGAGAGCAGGTTGTGTCCAGTTGGACGATTTTTCGTGGCTATTGTTTCGCATATTTCAAGGAGGCTTCCCAGCGCATGCTTACATATGTGCATGAGCTCGTTAATATCCTCTTCGCAACAATTCTTCTTCGCAACCTTCGTCTTTGCCTCTTTACGTGCTGTCGAGAAGTAATTCAGACCAAAAGCCAGACCAGCGCCGACAATCGCACCCGCCAGAGGTAAAAACTTATCCGCCGAAGTTTTCACTGTCGTAGCTTGGATATATGTGAGGCACTGCGCGAAACCATCAATGTCCATGTTCTAGCCGAGTCTGTGGGATCAGGGCAGTATGCCATGACAGAATCGATTGAGTAGGTGTTCACCATCTGGACGAGCGATTTCGGTAAATTGAGCTGGTACCGAGGGCACAATGGCCGATTGCGGCCTGACATTACTCTGATCACAGGTGCCCCATCGTTCGCAGTTGCGGAACACCTACTGAAAATTGCGGAACACTTCACTTTCCTGAGGGCAATAAAAAACCCCGTAGATCATTGATCTACGGGGTTTTCAAGAGTGGAGGCCGAGGTCGGAATCGAACCGGCGTAGGTGGATTTGCAATCCACTGCATAACCATTTTGCTACTCGGCCTCAAACGATCAATGCCCTGGTTGCTGACATTCACCGCATAAAAACTTGAGTGGGCTACAAAGCCATGCCTCTACTCTAACTCATTGAATACATTGAAGTTTTTAATGCTTCGTTGCGTTCGATGGGCGCCATTATGTACTCATTTGCCAATGCCTGCAACCCCTTGATTTCAAAAATATTTCGCATTGGCATCAAGGGGTTGCGTGCCTGCCCTACTCCTTGATGCGCTGCGACTGGTATTGCGGGTCGGCCTTGATCTGGGCGTCGGTGAACGGCAGTGAGCGCAGTTTTTTCTCGGAGAACGCTTGGGTCTGGTCCTTGGCGTATTTCGATGCGGGGTTGCTGGACAGGGAGAACGCCAGTACGCCCTGGGCGTGTGGGCCTTGGTCGTCGAAGGTGACGATTTGCAGGTAGCTGCTGCCGCTGACTACTTCGCGCTTGCCATCGGCACGGGGCACGGTTTGCATGGCGTTGTAGATCCCCAGTTCCTGCGGGCCGCCGTGGATCGGGGTTTGGCCGGAGACTTGGACATCGCCCCATTTAATGCCGGGCTTGAGGCCGAGCTTGGCGACGTCTGCGGCAGAGGCCAACATGGCTTCGCGCAGGGCCTTGGCGACCGGTGCACGGTCGATGGCCAGGCCGCGCGGTGTGGTCAGGGGTTGGGCCCGGTCGAAGGCAACTCGCCAGGCATCAGGGATTTGCTCCAGCTGTTCCACCAGGTTGATGAAATGCACCAGACCCAGGCCGCTGTCGAGGTTGGCGTGCCGGTCCCAGTCTTTGAGGCTGGTGCACAGCGGCTTCAGTGCCGCCGCATCGGTGCCGAGGTGTTTGGCGCAGAACGCCAGCAAATCCGGCATGACCTGGCCGGCCAGGTACACCTCGTTGTCCATTACCATGTTTTGCAGGTCGGCAACGCTGATCGGTTGCTTATCCAGGGATTGCAGGCGCTGCAAAGCAAACCGCGCTCGCGGGCCCAGGCCGATGTTGTCCTGGCTGATCACCGGTGAGAAACCTGCCAGCGGCGCCTTGGGGTTGACCATCCAGGCCGAATCGTTGGAGTGCTGCACATAGTCAGTGCGCTCCAGTTGCGGCAGTTGGTCAGCCGGAAAGATGCCGGGCTGGGCTGAGCGTGGGTCGACGTCCCAGGCGCAGGCGCTGTGGGCGCCGTCGAGCATGATCATTTGCAGGCCGGCACGTGGATCGCTGCACTGGGCAAGCTTGGCCGCGCTGACGTTGGGCACCACCGAGAGATTCATGTACAGGCTCTGACCCTGATCGTCGGCGGCCAGGGTGTTGACCCATGGGATGCCTTGCAGGGTGTGCACCGAAGTTTGCAGCTCGTTGAGGCTGCCGGCGCGGTTCATCGCGTACCACTGTTGCAGGACGCGATCGTTGCCAAGGTTGGCGTCGCGCAGGCTGAACGCGTAATGGCTGTCCCAGTCCAGTTTGCCAGGCCATTGCACGACGGGGCCGAACTGAGAGCTATAGACCGGATGAACCACGGGTTTAACACTGCCGTCCGCTTGCTTGACCTGCACCGTTACCGAGGTTTTTTCCAGGGGGACGGACTTGCCATCGAGCATGTAGCGCGTCGAGTCCTTCGGATCCAGGGTGAGGCGGTACAAGGTGAAATGCTTGGACGTGTCGACCGTATGGGTCCATGCCACATGCTGGTTAAAGCCAATGTTGACCACTGGCAAGCCCGGCAACGCGGCGCCCATCACATCCAATTGGCCTGGAATGGTCAGGTGCATCTCATAGAAGCGCATGCCACCCACCCACGGAAAGTGCGGGTTGGCCAGCAACATCCCACGCCCATTGAACGAGCGCTCACGGCCCACAGCCACCGCGTTGCTGCCACGATCAAGGGTGAAACGCTGCTGGTTGGCCGCAGCCAACTCAAACGCCCTGGCGTTGGGCTGCACGCTGGCAGTGGCTTGAGGCGGCGCCGCGCCAACCAGCGCTTCGGCGAATTGGCCGACACCGCCTTCCACCAGCAGCCTGCGGGTCAATTTCACCACGTCTTCAGCGACCAACGGGCGTACCCATGCCGCCTGGCACTGCGCGGGAGCGCCCTGCTCTTTCAAGTAACGGTTGTAGCCAGCGACGTAACCTTCGATACGGTCTTTTATCTCGGGGCTCTGGTCTGTCCAAAAGGCCGCCACCGTCTCTGGCGTATTCAGCCAGGAAAAAAACACATCACTGGCCAGATTGTTGCGCTCTTCCAGGGTTGACTGATCGGGGCCGAAAAACTTTGCCCGCTCGCCATTTACCGTGACCACCTCATTGGCCAGCAGGCACAGGTTGTCCTGGGCATAGGCATAACCAATGCCGAACCCGAGGCCACGCTCATCGTTGGCACGAATATGCGGCACCCCATAACTGGTACGGCGGATATCTGCCGATGCCTGCGCCACCTGCTCGCGCGCCGATGCGGCCAGGCTCAACCCCAGCAATAGCCCTGCCACACCCATCCTGGACAACCCGTTGGAAATAATCACGCAGACTCCACAGTCAAATTGAACACCCTCACCGGGGGCAGTTACCCCACCGTAAGAACGCACAAAACCGGGAGAAATTTAGCGACGCGGCCGCTTTATCTGAAGGACGTTGGTTGTGACAAAACCGACACTGACGAAATTTCTACATCCAACACTTCATGATTTCGCTCGCTCGTTCGTCTTATTAGTAAGAGCGCCATCATTTTCCTGATCAGGCTCTGATAAGGAGTTTTTTGCATGTACAACCCGCAAGTGCCCACGGACGGACATTCATCGGTTGCCGACGCCAACTTTGGCGGCGGCACGCAAGTGTTCGGCAAAGCGCCCGAACAGCATGGCAACCAGCGTATTCGCCACTTACTTAAGTGTTTCGGTTTGCGCACCAGCCTGATTCGGCTGAAGGTCATCGACGCCCTGCTCACGGCTGCCGACAGCCAGCGCACCCTCGGGGTGCGCGGCGTGCACAGCCACTTGCTGAACCTTGGCATCCCGCTGTCGTTTCTCAGCGTGCGCGAAGTGCTCAAGCGCCTGTGCAGCGAGGGCGTGATCACCCTCAATGCCGATAAGAGTTACAGCCTCCACGAAGAGGCTGCCAAGGTGCTCGAAGGACGCGCCTGAGGTCAGAGCTTCATGCCCATGCCTTCACGCTCAGAGCTTGACCTTGCGACGCATGACGCCGTTGATCACCACCACGATCACCGCGACGGCAATGGCGATGGTCTGGAACGTTTTCTCACTGATGACCCCGGTGTTCTGCAAGTAGGACAGGCCAAACATCGTCCCCAATACAGCCAGGGCAATCAGAAGTGAATATTTCAAACGTTGCTTTTGGGTCATGACAAGTTCCTGAACTTGAAGAGTGTATCCATTGTTTGAAGCCTTCCCTGCCAACACCGGCCCTGGGGCAGGCATAGGCCGGGCCGACAGGCGCTCATATTACAGGCGATGAAAAGCTTTGGCTCGCCCTGCGCCGGATTGACCTGCAAACGCCTTACGGCAATCTGAGCCATCACATCGAGACACAGGGCTGATTTACCGGTTTCATAAAAGACTTTTCACGCCGTTGCCAACACTTAATTTTACAGACCTCGGTATTTCCGCAAGGAACCTCGCAGGGTGTTTTCTACACCCAATCGGGGACGTCTGAGGAAAAGGGAACCTCCTCATGAAAGACGCTTATTACAGCTTGTCTGAAAAGGTGCCCACCCATGTTGAATGTTCACACACCCACTCAAACCCCATCTCAGCCTCACCTACCGCCCCCGCCTATCAATAATCAATCGCCTGGTTTACACGCCAGCAATCCTTCAGCAAACCTCCAAACCGCTGCGTCCTCCCCCCGCCTCTCACGTGCCAGCACTGGCTTGAAACAGATGATGGCGGACAACCAGAACCTCAGGAGCCTAGGACAAAAACTCAGCGAAACGGCAACACGCTTAGGTGTGAATGCCACACCGCAAGCGATCCTCGCCGCGTTGAAGGCGACGCCGATGGATATTCAACCGGGTTCGTCCTACCCGATAGAAGCAGACGCGGCCGTCACGCTCGACGCCTACATCACGTCCAACAACCTGATGCTCCCCAATAACCATTTCGGCCTGATTGCCTTGGCAGACGCCGTGTTCAACCGGGCGTTAGAGCATCCACTGGGCAATTTAGGCGGTGGGCTGTCCTGGCCGATACCAATGAGCATGCGCAACGAAGAGGCGCTACTTGGTACGCTGAGGCACTACGTGGCGCAGCATCCGAACCCAGCGCAGATAGGCGTAAGCCTTGGCGTTTTGGAATACCTGAACAGCAACCAGCCACCTTCCGGCGAAGCCGCCACCGATCCGGCGAAAGCCTTGGTCGCTATCCTGACCACTCCACGGGCACAGGCGCTGGGGCAAGCCATTCAGACCAAATTGAACGGCGTTGCAACTGACACCAGCGTCAACGAATACACGCTGACCGCTATCAACCTGGCGCTGGATCCAGAATCGATTGACCACGCCCACCCCAGCGCAATCGCCAGTTTCAACCTCGCACAGGACGCACACTGGGGCAAACCCGCCTCGGCCGTGGTGACCAGCCTGAGCCAACACCTGATAAAAAAACGCAAAACATCCGCCGCAATGGCCAGCGTTGGCGCGTACGTGCTTCTGGCAAGGAAAGCCCCCGAATTACTTATCAAGGACCTGCCGGCCAGCGTGACGTATGGCAGCACCGCGTGGCTCAACCTGTCGATCGCCGCCGCGACGATAGAAGCGCAAACACCGGGAAAGGTGCCGAACATGACCTTTGCCCAGGTCATGTCGGCCGCTGAAGGCGCCAGCCTGCAAGACCTGTCCATCACCCAAAAAGCGCAGAGTGCGGCCCTGCGGGTCTGGGGCGTCGTAAACGGCGTTATCAGCCAGGCCGAAGCCGATCGGTACAACGATGCCGACATCGACAAGGTCAAAACCGCTTTCAATCAACAAGCGAATTTACGGCTAGAAGCCACCGGCCAGATCCAAACCGACATGCCCAGCCGTAAAGACATCGCGTTGGCCAAACTAAAAGAACGTTTTGGCGAGGATGTCCCGTTTGAAGAGAAGCTGCTAACGGTCAAGGACACCAGCCAACCCTACGCGCAACCGCTCTACGACCCCAATCGAGCGCCAGCAGGCCACCATTCGCTCTTGGATATCGCCATGAGCGGGCTGGATCAGTTTTCGTGGGAAACCAAAGACCCGCGCATCCTTGACGCACTGGAAGGTAAGTCCCTGGCATTCGATGTAAACGCCGTCTTTAACTCTCAACTTTCCCAAGCGATCAACTCACGCAAACAAGGCATTGGTACGACGGTCAAACACTTGATCGCTCAGCTACCACTGGCAGACAGGCAAAACCTGGAATACGGGAAGCTGGAGTTCTATCAAAACAATACGTACCAGTTGGGTATGGGGTTCACTGGCAGAACGCTTGTAGAGAAAAACGAACAACTGCTGGTTAAAGCCACCGGGGGCAGCGGCGAAACGGTTTACGCGATCGACCTTAAGCAGGGTTCCATCACCACGGTCCCAGGCACCGTATTGACCAAAGAACGTGATCGCGAGTCAAACCTCGTCTATCCAATAGAGCAGTTCCTCCCAACCAACGCCGATGACACCGTTTGGCAGCCAAACAACACTGCGGGGAATCCACTGCCAGTTCCCGACAGCTTTTCAAGCAACCGAACGCAATCCATTGCCGATGCGTTTATCGAACACCTGGATATTGATAACAAGGACGTGGTCAAGCAGGCCAGGGGAACCACCACCTACGATCAACAGATGGACGTCGAGGAGAAACTGGCGGATTTCTTTCTCGACCTGATTCCCTTGAGATCGGCCATCGTCAACTTCAAGAACGGCAACGTCCTGGACGGTGTTGTCGATCTGGGGATGGATATTTTCGGATTCGTCACTGCCGGCGCAGGCGCAGCAGCGAAAATTGGGAACGTCGCGGTCAAGGGCTTCAGCGCGACAACCAAGGCGGTTCGGGTGGCAAAAATTCTGGGAACTACGCTCATCGGTGAGCTCAACCCAGCGAGCGGGCTGGGTGATCTGGTGCAGGGAGGCGCCAAGCTGATCGGCAAAGGCATCGACACCATCAAGAAAACCAGTGGGGCCTTTAATATGGCAAGGGTCATCGCCAACGAGCATGGGCCCATTACTCACGGCACCTTCAAGATCGCCGACCAGACCTTCCGGGCCGACACCATCCTGTCCAACGGCCAACGGTATGCCTACGACCCCGCGGCGATGAAGCCCTACGGCACGCCTTTGGCAGACTTCAACCCGCTCGACACCTTGGCACCCGGCTCCCCCCATACCCACTCCCCGTCCCCTGCACAGCACCGTCATCGATACAACCCTATGGCCTCCATCGCGCGCCCAGTGCGAGTCAGAAAGCCGTTGCCCGTCGGCGACTACGCAGAAAGTATGCGCGGGAAACTGGAACCGGATCATTTCAAACCCGACACCAAGATGGCGACCATTCAAAAGTTCAAAGATGAAATGAAGGACTATTTTGACGCCATCCAGCAGGCGGGCCTCCCGACGCGCCCGACCATCCCGCACATCGCCGGCAACGTCCCTGTCCCTGACCTGATCGAAACAGCGTTGAAAGCCTCGCAAGGCGTGGTATTTGGAGAATCCCACAAGCAGATGGCAAGCTTCCGGGCGCTGTTCGATAACGTCGCCACACTAAAGAACGAGGGCGTTAAAAGAGTTTACTTCGAAGGGTTGATAGATATGCCCCAAGGGCTTGTCGACGACGGAATTGGCATCCTTGGTCAAAGCAAGCAGCTTCGAAGCGGCCCGACATTCCAAGAGTTACGCAAAAAGCTGGAGGATAACGGCATAGAGGTCTTGCCTCTTGATCACTACTACCTCACCCGCCACAAAGACCTACGCGGCTTAAAGAAGCCGACCACTACTGGCTCCGCGTCGATCACGCGGCTTGAAGAGTTCAACTATTACGCCGCTGAAACCATCCAGGCCACCTCAGGTGCTGATAAGTGGGCTGCATTGGTTGGGCATTCACATATGAACACCTCCGAAGGTGTGCCCGGCCTCGCCGAGTTGACCGGCAGCATCGGCATTGGTGTGTTTGACAGGCCCAGCGCCACGAACCATTTCGGAACCAGAGTCCTGGGCCATCCACAGGATCCCACCAAACCGGTCGGCAGCGGCGGTATCCCCGGCGATCTCCAGATTTACATCAAGCCGTAAACCCAAATCCCACCCGGCACACTAGCGGTCACAGCGCATGGCCCGTCCCTAGCGCTGCAACCCCGTGCCGGGTGGGGCGCGCCGCTCAACCCATCATCGGGACGGTTTACCGAGACAACTGTCCATGGGCTCCCAGTTGAATTGCCAATCCCAACCGTTTAGCCCTTCACTTTATTTGCACGAGCGTACCTAAAGCTAAGCGTTGCCAAGCCGATAGCCCAACGAAGCTCTAAAAAAGCCGCGTCGATAATAAACGCTTCGTAAGGACGACCCCATGCCCCCAATGCGCTCTATCCAAGCCCGCTATACCCTGTTTCTGGTGCTGTTCGTCCTGGTGCTATTCGTGTTGACCGTCGTGGGTATCGGCCAGTTGGTCGCACCCAAGCTGCGACAGACCGAAGAACAGGTGGTGCTCAACCGCATCAGTGAGGTGGCAGAACAAATTCAGGGCGAACTGAACAAGGTTCAGGCCCAGCAACGCACCATCACCCAAACTATTCCACTGCTCGACAGCGATGCCATCGACAAGGTCCTGCCAGGCCTGGTCGACCAATATGGTGAACTGAAGGTATTTGGTGGTGGTATCTGGCCGCTGCCCAACCAGCGCACGCCGGGCCGCAACAAGCACAGCACGTTCTGGCACCGCGATGCGTCGGGCAAGCTGGCGGTGAACACGTTCTGGAACAGCGACCCCGCGCCCAACTATTACGACCAGAGCTGGTACAAAGGCGGCCTCGCTTCGCCGCGCGGGCAATGCGCCTGGGCGGCTGCCTACAAAGACGACGCCAGCCAGGAGCCGCGCACCAACTGCGCCATGGCGATCCAGCGTGACGGCGCCGCCTATGGCGTGGCCACCATCGACGTGACCCTGGGTTTCTTCAATGACCTGGTGGCCAGCAAGGAAAAAGACATCGGCGGGCAAATGCTGATCGTCGAGGGCGATGGCAAGATCATCAGCAACAGCTCGCGCCTGAGCAGCCCCGTGGTGTTGAAGAACATCAGCGAACTGACCTCCACCTCGGCATTTGCCACCCAGGTCAGCAAAGCCCTGGCCCATCGCGACCAGGCACTGCAACGCAGCGAGTTCGACAATGGCGGCGTGGCCAGCACCTTCTATCTGCGCCCCATCGAAGGCACGCCTTGGTTCCTTGCCACCGCCCTGCCCACTTCACTGATCACTGCCCAACGCGATGACGTGCTCGGCAGTCTGGCGCTGTTGCAGATCCCAATGGTGTTGCTGCTGGTGCTGCTGGCGGCGTATGCGATCCGCCAACTGGTGCAGCGCATGAAGATCCTCAAAACCAATATCGACGCGCTGTCCGCTGGCGATGCCGACCTCACGCGACGTATCACCATCCGCGCCGAAGACGAACTCGGCGCCATCGGTCACTCGGTGAACCACTTCATCGTCTACCTACAAAACATGATCGGCGAAGTCACCCAGGCCACCGGCGCGATGTCGTCAGGCCTTGAGCAATTGCAACGGACCTCGGCCCACACCAACCAGATCCTGGTGCGTCACGCCTCGGAAACCGACCAGACCGTCACCGCTATCACCGAGATGAGCTCCACCGCCGACAACGTCGCGCAAAACGCGGCCGAAACCGCCTCGTTCACTCAGCGCGCCAATGAGCACGCCGATCGCTCCCGCGTGGTCGTTGGGGAAGCATCCACCAGTGTCAGCGCCTTGATCGGCGAAGTTGCCGCCGCCACCCACACCGTGGAAAACATGCGCCAGGACGCCGCACGCATCACCGAGACCCTCGGGGTGATCGGCGCCATTGCTGGCCAGACCAACCTGTTGGCCCTCAACGCCGCCATTGAAGCGGCCCGGGCCGGTGAGCAAGGTCGAGGCTTTGCAGTGGTCGCCGACGAAGTGCGCGCCTTGGCTGCGCGCACTCAGGCAAGCACCTCGCAGATCAACGAGATGCTGGCACGCCTGACTGCCGGGGTGAGTTCCTCGGTCGCGGCCATGGAAAATACCCAGGCCAGCTGCCAATCGGCAGCGGATGCCACGGCGCGGGTCAACACCGGGTTGGATGAAATGGCGGGTTCCGTGAGCCATATCAACAACCTCAGCACGCAGATCGCCACAGCCGCCGAGCAGCAAAGCGCGGTGACCGAGGAGATCAACCGCAGCATGGTGCAAATCCGACACATGGTCGAAGAGTTGGTACAAAGCGGCCATGCCACCGAAACCAATACCCAGAGCCTGCTGGATGCCAATGGCCGGGTGATCGCCTTGATGGGCCGCTTTAAAGTGCGCTGATCAATTCTCTAAAGGCTCCCGTGCAAAGCGCGGGAGTCGGACTATTCTGACAGTTCCAAGTGTTAAGCCCCGCCACACAGGAGGTGTGCCATGCGCGCTGTCGAGCAGTCGTTCCGCTTGGAGCGGATCAGTCAGGAACGCTTTATCCAAGCCCCCATTGACGCTGTTTACGACTACGTGACCCAACCGGATCGCTGGCATGAATGGCACCCCACATCCCTCGGGGCCGACACCGGCACCACCGGATCGCTCCCCGCCGGTGCACGCTTTACCGAAATGATCGACCTGCTGGGTGTACGCGTGCCCATGAGCTACCGCGTGCAGATCGCCCGTCGTCCCGACGAGTTCAAGACGGTGTTCACGTCCCTCGCCGTCGATGGTTCCATCCACTATTTCCTCCTGCCCTTTCACGACGGCACGCTGTTCAAGCGTGTGCTGACCTATGAAACCGAATTGCAGTTGGCCAGCCTGCACGAACGCATGATCGAACTATCAGCGATTGCGCTGGACCAGCTCAGGCACCGCCTTGAAAACGCCAACCTTGTATAACTTTGAAACACTACAACGGCGCCCCCTTCAAAAAAGCGCGGAGAATGCCGGGCTTACTGCCTGGTCTTGGACGAAAACCTGATGAAAACCCCATTACGATTGGCCCTGCTTTCAGCCCTCTTCACCACCACCCTGGCCCAGGCCGCTGACCTCATCCCCATCGACGTGCACCGTGACGCCAACTGCGGCTGCTGCAAAAAATGGATCAGCCACCTGGAAAGCAACGGCTTCAAGGTTAACGACCATGTCGAAGCCGACATGAGTGCCGTCAAGCAACGCCTGGGCGTGGCCCCGCGCCTGGGCTCCTGTCACACCGCCGTGATCGACGGCAAATTCGTCGAGGGCCACGTGCCCGCCGATCAAGTGCTGGCTTTGCGCAAGCGCGACGACCTGCTGGGTATTGCCGCACCGGGCATGCCGATGGGTTCGCCCGGCATGGAAATGGACGGGCGCAGCGAGGCCTATCAAGTCATCGGGCTGACCCGAGACGGCAACGATGTCGTGGTGGCTGAGTACCCGGCGCACTGATCGATGCTGATGGGTTACCTCGGGCTGTTCGTCGCCGCCTTTGGTGCGGCGACCTTACTCCCATTGCAATCGGAAGCGGTGCTGGTAGGCCTGTTGCTCAGCGGGCATTACGGCCTGTGGTGGCTGCTGGGTATCGCGACCCTGGGCAATGTTCTCGGGTCGCTGGTCAACTGGTGGCTGGGCCGCTGGGTGGAGCACTTCAAGGGTCGACGCTGGTTTCCGGTCAGCGACAGACAACTGGAAAAAGCGCGCACCCATTACCAGCGCTGGGGACACTGGACGCTGCTGCTCAGTTGGGTGCCGATCATTGGCGACCCGCTGACGTTGGTGGCCGGGGTAATGCGTGAGCCCTTGTGGCGGTTTCTGCTGCTGGTGACCCTGGCTAAAGGCCTGCGCTATGCCGTGCTGGCCGCCGTGACCTTGCAATGGGTGTTAATCCCCACTTAATCCCTCGCAAAGAGCATCCGGACACCCTTCCTGGAGCCCCGCCCATGCCTCTATTCCGCGCTTTTTGCATCGCCGGCCTGCTGACGGCCAGCACAGCGCCTGCGCTCGCGGCCACCTACGGTCCCGAGCTGCAAGGTTTCCAGTACCCCTACCCCCTTGAACATTTCCAATTCCAATCCCAAGGCGAATCCCTGCAAATGGGCTACATGGACGTGCCGGCCAAAGGCACCGCCAATGGTCGCGCCGTCGTGCTGATGCACGGCAAAAATTTCTGTGGTGCAACGTGGGAAAGCTCGATCATGGCCCTGAGTGATGCCGGTTACCGAGTGATCGCACCGGACCAGGTCGGTTTTTGCAGCTCCAGCAAACCCGAGCACTACCAGTACAGCTTCCAGCAGTTGGCCCTCAACACCCACCAACTGCTGGAAAAGCTCGGCATTCAAAAGGTCACCCTGCTCGGCCACTCCACCGGCGGCATGCTCGCCACGCGTTACGCGCTGATGTACCCCGAGCAGACTGAGCAGTTGGCGCTGGTCAACCCCATCGGCCTGGAAGACTGGAAAGCCCTGGGCGTGCCTGCGCTCAGCGTCGACCAGTGGTATGCCCGTGAACTGAAAGTCAGCGCCGATGGGATTCGCCAATACCAGCTCAACACGTACTACGTCGGCCGCTGGAAGCCGGAATACGAGCGGTGGGTGGATATGTATGCCGGCCTGAGCAACGGCCCGGGGCATACGCGGGTCGCATGGAACTCGGCGTTGATTTACGACATGATCCTCACCCAGCCGGTGTACTACGAATTCAAGAACCTGCAGATGCCTACCCTCTTGCTGATCGGCACCTCCGACAACACCGCCATCGGCAAGGACGTCGCGCCGCCCGAGGTCAAAGCTAAGCTCGGCAACTACGCGGTGTTGGGCAAAACCGTGGCCAAGCTGATCCCCCACGCAACGCTGGTGGAGTTTCCCGGCCTGGGCCACGCGCCGCAGATGGAAGAACCGGCGAAGTTTCACCAGGCGCTGTTGCAGGGTTTGAACGCGCTTTAATCCAACCTTTTTCGAGGCACTCGTGAATGTCGGTACAGATCGCAGTCATTGATGATTGGCAGAATGTGGCCCGTGACGTGGTGGATTGGTCGGTGCTGGAGTCGGTCGGCCAGGTGCACTTCCTGCACGATTACCCAGCCGATACCGCCGTAATGATCGAACGTCTGCAAGCGTTCGAAGTGATTTGCGTGATGCGTGAACGCACCCCATTCGACGCCGCGCTGTTGCAGGGGCTGCCCAACCTCAAGTTGCTGGTGACCGGCGGCATGCGCAACGCGGCCATCGATATCCCCGCCGCCAAGGCCCTGGGCATTCACGTCTGCGGCACCGACAGCTATAAACAGGCGGCGCCGGAATTGACGTGGGCGTTGATCATGGCCTCCACCCGCAACCTGCTGGCCGAGGCCAACTCCGTGCGCGCCGGGCACTGGCAGGTTGGCCTTGGCGGCGACCTGTACGGGAAGACGCTAGGCATCCTTGGTCTGGGCAGCATCGGCCAGAAGGTCGCGCAATTTGCCCAAGTCTTCGGCATGCGCGTGATTGCCTGGAGTGAAAACCTCACGCCGGAGCGTGCGACGCAAGCCGGTGTAAGCTGGGTCAGCAAGGAAGACCTGTTCAAACAGGCCGATATCCTGACCATCCACCTGGTACTCAGCGACCGCACCCGCGGCCTGGTAGATGCAGAAGCGTTGGGCTGGATGAAACCGACGGCGCGTCTGGTGAATACCGCGCGTGGGCCGATTGTGGATGAGCAGGCATTGGTTGAGGCATTGAGCCGTGGTCGCCTGGCGGGGGCTGCACTGGATGTGTATGCCGAGGAGCCGTTGCCGCTGGATCATCCGTTCCGGCACTTGCCTAATGTGCTGGCCACGCCCCATGTAGGCTATGTGAGCGAGCAGAATTATCGGCAGTTCTACCAGCAGATGATCGAGGATATCCAAGCCTGGGCGAACAACGCGCCCATCCGGCCGATTGGCTGACGCACCAATACGGGGCGCCTCTCACCGCAGAGGCGCACGCCGCCCCTGTGGTGAGAGGTTTGCTCAGAAAATAAGCTCACATCCTCCTGTCCACGGCCGCCACAACCCCTGTGGTGAGCAGGCTTGCCCTGCGACGGAGTGCGAAGCGCTCCCCAGTGGCTAGCCTTGCTGCATCAGGTACATGGGCGGTGCTCCCAATGGGGCTGCTTCGCAGCCCAGCGCAGGGCAAGCCTGCTCACTACAAAATGCGGCTCAGCCACTACTCCACAGTCGCAAACAATCCTGAGGTGAGAGGTTTGCTCAGAAATAAGCTCACAACCTCCTGCCCACGGGCACCACGACCTCTGTGGTGAGCAGGCTTGCCCTGCGCCGGAGTGCGAAGCGCTCCCCAATGGCTCGCCTTGCTGTATCAGGTACATAGGCGGTGCTCCTGATGGGGCTGCTTCGCAGCCCAGCGCAGGGCAAGCCTGCTCACTACAAAATACGGCTCAGCCCCACTCCACAGTCGCAAACAACGCTGTGGTGAGAGGTTTGCTCAGAAATAAGCTCACAACCTCCTGCCCACGGGCGCCACAACCCCTGTGGTGAGCAGGCTTGCCCTGCGCCGGAGTGCGAAGCGCTCCCAAATGGCTAGCCTTGCTGCATCAGGTACATAGGCGGTGCTCCCAGTGGGGCCGCTTCGCAGCCCAGCGCAGGGCAAGCCTGCTCACTACAAAATACGGCTCAGCCCCACTCCACAGTCGCAAACAACGCTGTGGTGAGAGGTTTGCTCAGAAATAAGCTCACAACCTCCTGCCCACAGGCGCCACAACCTCTGTGGTGAGCAGGCTTGCCCTGCGACGGAGTGCGATGCGCTCCCAAATGGTTCACCTTGCTGCATCAGGTACATAGGCGGTGCTCCTAATGGGGCCGCTTCGCAGCCCAGCGCAGGGCAAGCCTGCTCACTACAAAATGCAGCTCAGCCCTTACTCCACAGTCGCAAACAATTGTGTGGTGAGAGGTTTGCTCAGAAATAAGCTCACAACCTCCTGCCCACGGGCGCCACAACCTCTGTGGTGAGCAGGCTTGCCCTGCGCCGGAGTGCGAAGCGCTCCCAAATGGTTCACCTTGCTGCACCAGGTACATAAGCGGTGCCCCTAATGGGGCTGCTTCGCAGCCCAGCGCAGGGCAAGCCTGCTCACTACAAAACCCAGGTCAAACTGCATTACCTCGAAATACACCACTGCCCCACAAACAATTGGCTAATAACCACTGACTCTCAGGTTAAAAGTTTTTTGTCCTACAAAATCTTCCCAGAAACCCTACAGGCTATGAGGATCTGTCCTAGACTGATGACCGATGGGTCCGTTCCAAAACAAAAACCCCGCAAAAAATCTAAACTTTCCGACTCTGCCATTGGTCCAGTTTTAAGGTAAGGCGAGCACACACGCTTCACAGCACATGCCCGTCCATCCAATCTTTTTTCGCAATCCGTGCAACTGGCATACGCCTTGCCAGTTTGTACAGTGCTTGTGCGCCTGGCCGCAGGATGCGGCCAATCGGAGCTAGTGGCAGCGGGCCATTAGCCGACCAACAAAATGGGAGTGCATTATGATCAGTGCCGCAGTAGATACTCAGGGAGAGCGTTTCAGTCAGCCTGCAGGGGGGCCTACGTCGTTGGCCGACCTGCCAAGCTCTGTGCGGCCGATCGTGAGTCACAACCCGAATCGAAAGAAAGTGCTGTTTGTAACGTCCGAGTTTGCTGACCTGGTGAAAACCGGTGGCCTGGGCGACGTCTCCGCGGCCCTGCCCCGTGCCATGGCTCACCTGCATGATGTGCGCGTGTTGATCCCCGGCTACCCGCAGGTCATGGAAAGCGACAACCCGATCCACATCATCGGTGAACTGGGCGGCCACGCCGCGCTGCCGCCATGCAAGATCGGGCGTATGGACCTCAAGGACGGCCTTGTCATTTATGTGTTGATCTGCCCCGAGCTCTACGAGCGTGAAGGCACGCCTTACGGTGCCAACAACGGCCGCGACTGGCCGGACAACCATATCCGCTTCGCCCGCCTGGGCCTGGCCGCCGCCGACATCGCCGCCAACCTCGCGCAGATTCACTGGTGCCCGGACTTGGTGCACGCCCACGACTGGCCTGCTGGCCTGGCCCCGGCGTATATGCACTGGCGTGGATCACGTACGCCGACCCTGTTCACCATTCATAACTTGGCCTATCAAGGTGTGGTCAGCCTGGCCTCGACGCCAGAGCTGGGTATCCCGCCCCACGCCCTGCAGCAGGAAGGCATGGAGTTCTACGGCAAGATGTCGTTCCTCAAGGCCGGCATGGCTTATTCCAGCCATATCACCACGGTGAGCGCCACCTACGCCCAGGAAATCACCACCCCGGAATTTGGCTGCGGCCTCGACGGTTTTCTCGCCGCCAAGACCCAGCAAGGCCTGCTCAGTGGTATCCCCAACGGTATTGATGAAAGCTGGGAAACCTCCACCGACGAGCACCTGACGCACAACTTCAATATCGGCGACTGGGAAGGCAAGGCAATCAATGCCGCCCACGTGCGCGAATTGTTCGGTCTGCACGATTCCACCGGCCCGCTGTTCGCCGTGGTCTCGCGTCTTGTCTACCAAAAAGGCCTGGACCTGACCGAAGCGGTGGCTGGCTTCATCGTTGAGAACGGCGGCCAGATCGCAATCATCGGGCGCGGCGAACCGGAAGAAGAACAGGCCATGCGTGAACTGGCCCTGCGCTTCCCGGGCCAAGTCGGCGTGCGCATCGGCTTCAACGAAACCGACGCGCGCCGTATGTTTGCCGGCAGCGACTTCCTGCTGATGCCATCGCGCTACGAGCCCTGCGGCCTGAGCCAGATGTACGCCCAGCGCTTCGGCTCACTGCCGGTGGCACGCAATACCGGCGGGCTGGCAGACACTATCGAAAATGGCGTCACCGGGTTCCTGTTCAATGAATCCACGGTGGAAAGTTATGAAGAAGCCCTGAGCCGCGCGTTCAAGGTCTTCGCTTTCCCAGGCCTGCTCAACGCCATGCGTTGCCGTGCCATGACCCAACCGTTCAATTGGTGCCAGGCAGTCGAACCCTACGCCGAACTCTACGAACAACTTGTGGCCAAGGCCCTGGGGAAATCAGTCAAGTAATCAAGGGAGGCCTCTATAGATGCCGTTACGGACTCTAGAAACCTGGCCCCACGGCGCAATCATGCTGGACGCGCAACACACGCGTTTTGCCTTGTGGGCGCCAGACGCGTTTTATGTCAGCGTTGAATTGGAAGACGGCAAATCAGTTGCCATGCTGCCGCAGGCAGAGGGCTGGTTTGAAGTAGAAATAAAGTGCCCGGCGGGCACGCGCTACCGCTACAACATCGACGGGGAAAAAGACGTGCCCGACCCCG
Source organism: Pseudomonas sivasensis (assembly GCF_052938085.1). Classification (NCBI taxonomy): domain Bacteria; kingdom Pseudomonadati; phylum Pseudomonadota; class Gammaproteobacteria; order Pseudomonadales; family Pseudomonadaceae; genus Pseudomonas; species Pseudomonas sivasensis. The sequence continues at coordinate 2,855,445 of NZ_CP176442.1, read as the reverse complement.
CATCCCGGGCCCAAGCGTGCGATGTGCACGGTTGGAGCCGGGTGGTTGACCCCCTCGCCTATAAATGGCGGCACAGCCAGTGGCAAGGTCGCCCGTGGCATGAGGCGGTGATCTACGAGCTGCATGTCGGCGCAATGGGAGGCTACGCCGGCGTGGAGAAACACCTGCCACGCCTGGCCGAGCTGGGCGTCACGGCCATTGAGTTGATGCCCTTGGCGCAGTTCCCCGGCGAACGCAACTGGGGCTACGACGGGGTTCTACCCTACGCGCCCCATTCTTCGTACGGCACACCTGAGCAGCTCAAGCACTTGATCGACAGCGCTCACGAGCACGGCCTGGCCGTGATCCTCGACGTGGTCTACAACCACTTCGGTCCTGACGGCAACTACTTGGGTCAATACGCCCAAGGCTTCTTTCGCGAAGACGTGCACACCCCCTGGGGCGCGGGGATCGATTTCGAGCGCCGCGAGGTGCGCCACTTTTTCCTCGACAACGCACTGATGTGGCTGATGGAGTACCGCTTCGACGGCCTGCGCCTGGATGCCGTGCACGCCATCGACAATCCCGGTTTCCTGCAACAACTGGCGCAGCGTGTGCGCCAGCAGGTCGACACCGGTCGCCACGTTTGGCTGGTGCTGGAGAACGAATTCAACCAGGCCAGCCTGCTGGAGCATGATTTCGATGCACAGTGGAATGACGACGGCCATAACGCGCTGCACGTGCTGCTCACCGGTGAAACCGACGCCTATTACAGCGACTTCGCCGCAGGCACCACAGCCAAGCTGGCGCGCTGCCTGGGCGAAGGGTTCATCTACCAAGGCGAGACCACACGCCATGGCCACACCCGTGGCGAACCCAGCGCGCACCTTCCACCCAGTGCCTTTGTGCTGTTTTTGCAGAACCACGACCAGATCGGCAACCGCGCCTTGGGCGAGCGCCTGCATCAACTGTGCTCGCCTCAGGCACTCAAGGCCGCGACCACGTTGCTGCTGCTGTCGCCGATGATCCCGCTGATGTTCATGGGCGATGAAGTCAACGCCAAAGAGCCCTTCCTATTTTTCACCGACCACCACGGCGAACTGGCCGAAGCGGTACGTGAAGGCCGGCGCAACGAGTTTGCCGACTTCGCCGCATTCCAGGATCCCGAGCGACGCGAACGCATCCCTGACCCCAACGCCCTGCCTACCTTCCAGCAATCAAACCCGACATTTACCGACAGCGAACAGGCGCAGTTCTACCGCCAACTGCTGAGCCTGCGCCATCGCCACCTCGTGCCGCACTTGCCCGGCAGTGTGGCGCTGGGCGCCCAAGTGCTGGCGGACGGCGCTGTGACAGCCCGCTGGCGGTTGGGCAATGGCAGTCTGTTGCAGATCGACCTGAACCTAAGTGCCACGCCCGTGAATCATCCGGCGCCGGAGCACCTACTTTTTGCCACGCCTGCTGAGCAAGGCGCGCAACTGCCGCCGTACAGCGCGCGCGTCAGCCTTTCCCCTGTTGGAGAACACCCTTGAGTGAAGCGAACCTGGAAATCCTCGCCAGCCGCGCAGGCCTGGCCGTCGATTGGATCGACGCCAACGGCCGCCCGCAACGCGTGACACCCGATGCCCTGCGCGCTGTCCTCAAAGGCCTCGGTCATCCGGCCGACAGCGACGCAGAGATCAATACCAGCCTGCTGGAACTGGAGCGGGCGCAACAAGACAAACACCTGCCGCCCTTGATGACGGTCGACAGCGGCGACGGCCTTGACTTGGCGCACTACTTCGAACCCGACACCCTGTGCCGTGTCAGCCTGGAAGACGGCGAAACCCTGGACCTGCGCCTGGACGGCGCCGCCGTGCTGCCGGGCATCATCGCCCTGGGCTACCACCAGGTGCACATCAACGACCAGACCTTCACGCTGGCCGTCGCCCCCACTCACTGCTACAGCGTCGCCGACTCGGTCGACAGCCAGCCTGCCCGCGCCTGGGGCCTGAGTGCGCAGCTGTACTCGCTGCGCCGTCTGGGCGATGGTGGCTTCGGCGACACCCTGGCCCTGGAACACCTCGCCCGTTCTGCCGCCGAGCGCGGCGCCGATGCCCTGGCAATCAGCCCGATGCACGCGATGTTCAGCGCCGACACAGGGCGCTACAGCCCCTATTCGCCGTCCAGCCGTTTGTTCCTCAACAGCTTGTATGCCTCGCCCGGCTGCATCCTTGGCGAACGTGAAGTGCGCAACGCCATCGACGCCCTTGGTCTGGAGGATGAGCTGCACGCACTGGAGCAACACACCCTGATCGACTGGCCCGCCGCCGCCAAAGCCAAGCAACGCCTGTTGCGCGCGCTGTACGAAGACTTCCGCCACGGCCAGCATCCGCAACATGCCGATTTCCTGAGTTTCCGCCAGGCCGGCGGTGAAGCCCTGGAAAATCACTGTCGCTTTGAAGCGGTGCAAGCTGTGCGCGCGGCTGCCGGCGAAGCGCTCGACTGGCGCCACTGGCCGCAGGAGTGGCGTACCCCGCAGAGCCCGGCGCTGGCGAAGTTTGCCGAGGACAACCGAGAAGAGATCGGCTACTTCGCCTTCACCCAATGGCTGATCGCCCGCTGCCTTGAGCGCGCGCAACAAGCCGCCAAGGGCAGTGGCATGGGCGTTGGCTTGATCGCCGACCTGGCGGTGGGAGCTGACGGCGGTGGCAGCCAGGCCTGGAGCCGCCAGGATGAACTGCTGGCCAACCTGACCGTGGGCGCGCCGCCGGACATCCTCAACCGTGCGGGCCAGGGCTGGGGCATTTCCGCGTTCTCGCCGGAAGGCCTCCAGCGCAATGGGTTCCGCGCATTTATCGAGATGCTGCGCGCCAACTTTGCCCATGCCGGTGGTTTACGCATCGACCATGTGATGGGCCTGCAACGTCTGTGGGTCATCCCCATGGACGCATCCCCTCGCGAAGGCGCTTACCTGTATTACCCGGTGGACGACCTGTTGCGTCTGTTGGCGCTGGAATCTCACCGCCATCAAGCCATCGTCCTCGGTGAAGACCTCGGCACTGTGCCCGACGGCCTGCGCGAAAAACTCAGTAGCCGCTCTATTCTGGGGATGCGTGTGCTGCTCTTCGAGCAAGGCCACGATGGTCAGTTCACGCCGATTCTCGACTGGCCGAACAACGCCCTGGCCACTACCAGCACCCACGATTTGCCCACGCTCAATGGTTGGTGGCACAGCCGCGACATCGATTGGAACATCCAACTCGGCCTGATCGATGCGCCCACCGTGGAGCAATGGAGCGAACACCGCCTGCGCGAACGCCAGGCCCTGCGCCAGGCCTTGAGCCAGGACCCGCAGAACTTCGTTGACGAGATCCGTAACGAAACCGACCACATGATCGACGCCAGCGTGCGCTACCTCGGCCATACCCGTGCGCCGTTGGTGCTGTTGCCACTGGAAGACGCCCTGGGCGTCGAAGAACAAGCCAACCTGCCCGGCACCACCGATACCCATCCCAATTGGCGCCGACGCCTGGCGGGTGAGGCTTCAAGTTTGCTGGACAATGCCGGAGCCGCGCGCCGCCTTGAACTATTGGCCGTCGCGCGCAACCAGGCCTATGAGCGTGACCGATGAAGACACTGCCCCTGCGCGCCACCCAGCGCCTTCAATTTCATAAAGGCTTTACGTTGGACGATGCGGTGCCGCTGGTGCCGTATTTTGCCGAGTTAGGCATCAGCCATCTTTACGCTTCGCCCCTGCTCAGCGCCCGCGCCGGGTCCATGCACGGCTACGACGTGGTCGACCCGACCCGCGTCAATCCGGAACTGGGCGGTGAACCCGCCTTGCGCCGCCTGGTCGCCGCCCTGCGTGAACACGACATGGGGCTGATCCTCGATATCGTCTCCAACCATATGGCCGTTGGCGGTGCCGATAACCCGTGGTGGCTGGACCTGCTGGAGTGGGGGCGCCTGAGCCCGTACAGCGAGTTCTTCGACATCCAGTGGCACTCGCCCGACCCGCTGCTCAAGGGTCAACTGTTGATGCCGTTTCTGGGCAGCGACTACGGCGAAGCGTTACAGACCGGCACCCTGACATTGCATTTCGATGCGGTCCACGGCGCATTTTATGTCGAGCATTACGAGCATCGCTTCCCGATCTGCCCACGAGATTACGCGTTGATCCTGGGCAGCGATGAAACGCTCAAACCCCTGGCTGACCGTTTCGCCGCCCTCGCCTATCAGGACGACACCTACGCCGAAGCCGCCTGGCTCAAGCAGGCGCTGGCCGAGCGGGCGACTGAAGTCCTGGCGGCTATCGAAGACCGCTTGACCCAGTTCGATGGGCGCCAACCCGAGGGTTTCAACCGCCTGCATCAGTTGCTCGAACAACAGGCCTACCGCCTGGCGAGTTGGCGCACGGCGGCAGACGATATCAACTGGCGGCGCTTCTTCGACGTCAATGAGCTGGGTGGCCTGCGCGTAGAACGCACGGCGGTGTTCGAGGCCACCCACGGCAAGATTTTCGAACTGATCAGCGAAGGTTTGGTGGATGGGTTGCGTATCGACCATATCGACGGCCTGGCCGACCCGCGGGGTTATTGCCGCAAGCTGCGTCGCCGAGTGGACGCCCTGGCACCTGGGCGGCACTTGCCGATCTTTGTCGAGAAGATCCTCGGTGAAGGCGAAACCCTGCGTGAGGATTGGTGTGTGGACGGCACCACCGGTTATGAATTCATGGACCAACTGTCCTTGCTGCAACACCAGCCGGACGGCTTTGCACCGCTGGCCGAGCTGTGGACACGCCATACCGAACGGCCCTCAGCGTTTATCGAAGAAGCCCGTCTGGCCCGCCAGCAGATCCTCAACGGCTCCTTGGGCGGGGACTTTGAAAGCGTCGCCCAAGCGCTCCTGCAAGTGGCCCGCGACGATGTGATGACCCGCGACCTGACCTTGGGCGCGATTCGCCGCGCCCTGCAGGAGCTGATCGTGCACTTCCCGGTGTACCGCACTTACATCAGCGCCTTGGGCCGCAGCGCCGCCGACGACGCGGTGTTCCAGCAGGCCATGGACGGTGCCCGCACCACCTTGAGCGAGGGCGACTGGCCGGTGCTGGATCACCTCGAAAAATCCCTCGGCGGCCAGCCTTGGCGCCAACGTCCGGTGGGCCGTGAGCGCAAGATCCTCAAGCATGCCTGCGTACGCTTCCAGCAACTGACCTCGCCCGCGGCCGCCAAAGCCGTGGAAGACACCGCGTTCTATCGCTCAGCGGTGCTGCTGTCGCGTAATGATGTGGGCTTCAGTACTGAGCAGTTCAGCGCACCGTTGACCGAATTCCATTCGATCAACCAACAGCGCTTGGAAGCCTTCCCGGATAACCTGCTGGCCACCGCCACCCACGACCACAAACGCGGCGAAGACACCCGCGCTCGACTGGCAGTGCTCAGCGAGTGCGCCGACTGGTACGTGGAACAGGTTGAGCAGTGGCGCACCCTGGCAGCACCGTTACGCAGCGATGCCGACACTCCGTCGGCCGGTGATGAGCTGATCCTCTACCAAGTGCTGCTGGGCAGTTGGCCGCTGGACCAGGGTGATGACTTCGACGGCTATCAACAACGCCTCTGGCAGTGGCAACAAAAGGCCCTGCGCGAAGCCAAATTGAACAGCAGTTGGAGTGCGCCCAACGACGCCTACGAACAAGGCGTGGAAGCGTTTCTGTCGCGTCTATTGCTCAGTGAAGAAGGTCGCACGTTGCGCACCGCAATTGCGGCGGCTGCCCAGGCGATTGCCCCGGCCGGGGCGCTCAACGGGCTGGCGCAATCCTTGCTTCGCATCACTGTGCCGGGTGTACAAGACCTGTACCAGGGCGCTGAGTTCTGGGACTTCAGCCTGGTGGATCCGGACAACCGTCGTCCGGTGGATTTCAGTGCACGACAACGGGCACTCGAGACCCCAACGGACATCGGCGAACTGTTGTTCAACTGGCGTGACGGGCGCATCAAACAGGCGGTGATTGCCCAGGTGCTGGCCTTGCGCAAGGCCCAGCCTGAGCTGTTTCGCAACGGTACTTACACACCGCTGGAAGTGGTCGGCCAACATGCCGAGCGGGTGGTCGCATTCTGTCGCGAACACCAGGGCAAACGCCTGCTGGTAGTGGTTCCACGCTGGTCACATCACTTGCTGGAGAACGGTGTGTATCCCCAGATCAATGCGCAGGTTTGGGGCGATACGCGGCTGAAATTACCGTTCGCCGCACCAACTCAAAACTGGAAGGGACTTTTTCATACAGGCGCAGTCACACCAGACAAGGAGCTGTTGATCAGCACTGCCCTGGGGGATTTCCCGGTCAATGTCTTTATCAATCCTGATGATCAAGAAAGCTGAAAATTTTCTGTGAGGAGCATTGTGATGAGTACTGAAGACAAACGCATACGCGAACTGGCGCATCAGATCTGGGAGTCTGAAGGTAAGCCCCATGGTGAAGATGCGCGCCACTGGGAGATGGCGCGCAAGCTGGCCGAAGCCGAAGCGCTGACGCCGAGTAAACCCAAGGCTGGCGCCAAGCCGAAGGCCGCGCCCAAGCCGCCCGCCAAAGCCAAACCGCCGGCTCCGGTTGCCAGCAAGCCGACACCTCCTGCGGCGAAAAAGCCCTCGGCTCCGAAAAAGCCAAAGCCTTAATCCTATCAACCGCCTGCCGACGCGTTCGGCAGGCGGTTACTTCATCACACTGATTGTGAGCTGAACGTTCGTCAGCCTGGCGGCGTTCGGCCTGAAAAAAGACCCTTGCAGGAGCAACTTGAATGAGCAAACCCGACAAAAACCAAGCGACGCAGGAACATGAACCGTCGCGGATTCGCGAAGGTTTGCCCTTCCCGCTCGGTGCCACCTGGGACGGCCTGGGTGTCAACTTTGCGCTGTTTTCGGCCAACGCCACCAAGGTGGAACTGTGCCTGTTCGACGACGCTGGCGAAGTAGAGCTGGAGCGCATCGAGCTGCCGGAATACACCGACGAAATCTTCCACGGTTACTTGCCCGATGCCCATCCAGGACTGATTTACGGTTATCGGGTATACGGCGCCTACGATCCGGCCAATGGTCATCGTTTCAACCACCACAAATTGCTGATCGACCCCTACGCCAAACAGCTGGTAGGTGAGCTCAAATGGTCCGAAGCACTGTTCGGCTACACCATCGGCCATCCCGACGACGACCTCAGTTTCGACGAGCGTGACAGCGCGCCGTTCGTGCCTAAGTGCAAGGTCATCGATCCGGCACACACCTGGGGTAACGACCAGCCGGTGCGGGTGCCATGGGACCGTACGATCATTTATGAAACCCACCTGCGCGGCATCAGCATGCGTCACCCCTCGGTGGGTGAATCCGTGCGCGGCACGTGCGCCGGGTTGATGGAAGACGATGTGCTCAAGCACATTCGCCAGTTGGGTATTTCGTCGGTGGAGCTGCTGCCGGTGCACGCCTTCGTCAACGACCAGCACCTGCTGGAAAAAGGCATGACCAACTACTGGGGCTACAACAGCATCGCGTTTTTCGCCCCCGACCCCCGCTACCTGGCCAGCGGCAAGATCGCCGAGTTCAAGGAGATGGTCGCGCACCTGCACGAGCAGAAGCTGGAAGTGATCCTCGACGTGGTCTACAACCACACCGCCGAAGGCAACGAGCGCGGTCCGACTCTGTCCATGCGCGGCATCGACAATGCCTCGTACTACCGCTTGATGCCTGACGACAAGCGCTTCTACATCAACGATTCCGGCACCGGTAACACCCTGGACCTGAGTCACCCGTGCGTGCTGCAAATGGTCACTGACTCCTTGCGGTACTGGGCCAACGAGATGCATGTCGACGGTTTCCGCTTCGACCTGGCAACGATCCTTGGCCGCTATCGCGATGGTTTCGACGAGCGCCACAGTTTCCTCGTGGCCTGCCGCCAGGACCCGGTACTGCGTCAGCTCAAACTGATCGCCGAGCCTTGGGACTGCGGCCCGGGCGGCTATCAAGTGGGCAATTTCCCACCGGGCTGGGTGGAATGGAACGACCGTTTCCGCGATACCGTGCGCGCATTCTGGAAAGGCGACGACGGCCAGCTCGCGGACTTCGCCGGGCGCATGACCGCCTCGGGCGAGATGTTCAATCATCGCGGTCGCCGCCCGTACAGCTCGGTGAATTTCATCACCGCCCACGACGGTTTCACCCTGCATGATCTCGTGTCGTACAACGACAAGCACAACGAAGACAACGACGAGAACAATCAGGACGGCAGCAACAACAACCTGTCCTGGAACCACGGCGTTGAAGGCCCCACCGACGACCCGGAAATCAACGCGCTGCGCCTGCGCCAGATGCGTAACTTCTTCGCCACTCTGCTGCTGGCCCAAGGTACGCCGATGATCGTCGCCGGTGACGAATTCGCCCGCACTCAGCACGGCAACAACAATGCCTATTGCCAGGACAGCGAGATCGGCTGGGTCAACTGGGAATTGGACGATGACGGCAAGTCGCTGCTCAAGTTCGTCAAACGCTTGATCAAGCTACGCTTGGCCTACCCGATCCTGCGACGTGGACGCTTCCTGGTCGGCGACTATAACGAAGACATCGGCGTGAAGGACGTAACCTGGCTCGCACCCGATGGCAACGAAATGACCACCGAACAGTGGGAAGACAGCCACGGTCGCTGCCTCGGCATGTTGATGGACGGCCGCGCCCAGGAAACCGGGATTCGTCGCGCCGGTGCCGATGCGACCTTGTTGCTGGTGGTCAACGCGCACCACGACATGGTCAATTTCCGCCTGCCGCCAGTGCCCGAGGGTGAGTTCTGGACCTGCATGCTCGATACCAATGACACCGCAGTACGCGGTCAGGAACGCTTTGATTTTGAACATGAATACGCGGTGACCGGCCGCTCGCTGTTGTTGTTTGAACTGCAGCGCGAAGACGAGGTGTGAGATGGCTTTACACGGATTCCTTCAGGGCTACCGGGGTTATGCGGACACGCAAGCCTTGGGGGATGCCCTGAAGGCGCTTCAGGAAGAAGGCCTTGACCAACTGCCGCTGCCCGGCAGCGGGCAGACCTTGGCACGCTTCAGTCGCCTGGCCCAGGTCGCCGGGCATGACTTACGCCTGTGCAAGTTGTTTGAGGGTCATACCGACGCGTTGGCGATCATTGCAGAACTGGACAGCCCCCTGCCGCCCTTGGGTAGCACGTGGGGCATGTGGGCCGCTGAACCGCCGAGTGCCAAGGTACGCGTGCGGCGCGACGGCCATCGACTGATGGTGGACGGTCGTAAAGCCTGGTGTTCCGGCGCGGCCGTGGTCAGCCATGGATTGCTGACGGCCTGGGATGAAGAAGAGCGGCAGCAACTGGTCGCTGTCGAGATGCAGCAGCCGGGCGTAACTGTGACGAAGGACGGCTGGCACGCGGTCGGCATGGCGGCGACGGGCAGCGTTGAAGTGGTCTTCGAGGGGGTGCGCGGCATTGCCGTCGGCCACCCCGGTGAGTACCTCACCCGCCCCGGCTTCTGGCAAGGCGGGATTGGTATTGCGGCGTGCTGGTATGGCGCCGCGCAACGCCTGGCGGAAGTCTTGCGTGAGCAATGCGCCAAACGCCCGGAACCCCATGCCCTCGCCCACTTGGGTTCAGTGGACAGTGCGCTGAACGGGGCCGCCTGCGTGCTGCGCGCCAGCGCCGAGCACATCGACCTTGAACCTAAGGCTGATGCCCGAGTGCTGGCCCAGCAGACGCGGGCCTGCATTGAAGACACGGTCGAGCAAGTGATGCACCACGTGGGACGTGCCGTCGGTGCAGGCCCCTATTGCAAGGACCCGCACTTTGCGCAGTTGATGGCAGATTTGCCGGTCTACCTGCGCCAGAGTCACGCAGAACGTGACTTGGCCGGCCTGGGTGAGCTGATCGCAGGCGAACCCACAGGGAGGTGGCAGTTATGAAACCCAACCCGATTGTCGGCCAAGGCACCCCGCTGCATCACTGGCAGGCCTCGCCGCGGATGGCCGAGTTGCCGCAGATCAGCGTCGAACAGTTAGTACCTGAAGGGCATCGCGCCGTGATTATCGCGCCCCATCCGGATGATGAAGTGCTGGGCTGCGGTGGTCTGTTGCAAGGTCTGGCGGCGCTCGGTCGGCCCATACAGCTGATTTCGGTGACCGACGGCAGCGCCAGTCACCCCGGCTCTCGGCGCTGGCCGGTAGAGCGCCTGAGCGTGGTGCGGCCCCAGGAATCAGCGCAAGCCCTGCATCGGCTGGGTTTGCCATTGCACAGTTTGAAATGGCTGCGCGCCGGGTTTACCGACAGCAAGGTAGCGGCGCGAGAGGACGAATTGAGCGCCTTTATCCAACGCTACCTCAAGCCCACGGATGTGCTGTTTACCACGTGGCGAGAAGACGGCCACTGCGACCACGAAGCCGTAGGCCGCGCCAGTGCCAAGGCCGCCCAAGCGGTGGGCGCTACGCTGTACGAGCTGCCGGTGTGGACGTGGCACTGGGCAACCGCCGAAGACAGCCAAGTGCCGTGGCACCGTGCGCGCAAAATCCCTCTGAGCTGCGAGTCGGTGGCCCGTAAGCGCCACGCTATTCACGCGTTCGCCAGCCAATTGGAAGGTGACCCGCAGATCGGCCTGCCCCCGGTGCTCGCGCCCTATGTGGTGGAGCGCTTGCTGCAACCGTTTGAAGTGGTATTCGTATGAGTGTGGCTACGCCGTATTTCGACCAACTGTTCGCCGAAAATGATGACCCTTGGGCGTTTCGTCAACGCTGGTATGAGCGGCGCAAACGAGCATTGACCCTTGCAGTGCTGACACGTCCACGCTATGCCGCCATTTTTGAGCCGGGCTGTGCCAATGGCGAGCTGAGTTTCGAACTGGCGCCTCGCTGTGATCGCCTGCTGTGCTGTGACACCGCCGCCGCCGCCGTCAGCCTGGCGCGCAGCCGTTTGTTGGGGTTCCCCCATGCCGAGGTGCAACAGAGCCGCCTGCCGGAACAATGGCCGACCGAGCGCTTCGAGCTGATCGTGCTCAGCGAGCTGTGTTACTACCTCGACGCAGACGATTTAGGCCGCGTGATCGACCGCGCCCTCGCCAGCCTGACCGACGACGGCCAACTGCTGGCGTGTCACTGGCGCGTACCGATTGAAGGCTGTCCGCAGACAGCTGAGCAGGTGCATGCCCTGCTCCATGAACGACTGGCAATGCCGCGCATCGCCAGCTACCACGAACAGGATTTTCTCCTCGACCTGTGGTGCCGCGATGGCACCTCGGTCGCTCGCCATGAGGGCCTGCGATGATCGGCGTTCTGATCCCGGTGCATAACGAACAAGCGCTGTTACCCGACTGCCTGGACGCCGCGTTGATCGCGGCCCGCCACCCTGGCCTGCAGGGCGAAGCGGTGCAGATCCTGCTGGTGCTCGACAGTTGCAGCGATGACAGCGCAGCCATCGTCCAGAGCTACCCGGTGCAGCACTTCGAAGTACAGGCGCGCAATGTTGGGCATGTGCGCGGGCTGGGTGCGCGGCATCTGCTCAATCAGGGCGCACGCTGGATCTCCTGCACCGACGCCGACAGCCGCGTCGCTCCTGACTGGCTGGTAGCGCAGTTGGCGCTGAATGCCGATGCGGTATGCGGCACGGTGACGGTGGACGCGTGGAGCGAGGGCTTCGACCCGGCCGCGCAGATCCGCTACCTCCAGGGCTATCAGGCGCAGGACGGGCATCGGCACATCCACGGCGCCAACCTGGGGGTGAGCGCGGGTGCTTACATTCGCGCAGGCGGCTTCGAACCCTTGGCCTGCCATGAGGACGTGCAATTGGTGCGCAACCTGGAACGCTGTGGCGCCTCTATCGCTTGGAGCAATACCCCGCAGGTGATCACCAGTGCGCGCCTGGAATCCCGCGCCCAAGGCGGGTTTGGCGATTATTTGAAGAGCCTGATGCCGGCGTCGTGAAAAAATCCATATTACAGAATGTAAAAGCGGCGAATCCTTGTCTATGCTGAAGACGCCTTGCTGGTCATTCAGGGTTGAATGGCCACGCACCCATCACGGCGGAGTCTGTGGTGAATAAATAGAGTCGTCCCGTCAACGGGGCACGACCCAGCACCAATCCACAAGGATGTAACGCTCATGAAGTCTGCCTCCCTCAGTGAAGGCCGTCGCGGCCCCGCGCAAATCTGGAACACTGCGCCGCAGCTGGCGCAAATCGCCCCTATCTCTGCGACATCGCTGGTCCCGGCCGGTGCACGGGTGGTGGTCATCGCGCCCCATCCGGGCGACGAAGTGTTGGCGTGCGGCGGCATGCTGCAACTGCTCAGCACCCTTGAATATCCCCTGCAACTGATCTCCATCACCGACGGCAGCGCCAGCCATCCTGGCTCACACCGGTGGCCGGCCAGCCGCTTAAGCGTCGTGCGGCCCCAGGAAAGCGCCGAAGCGCTGCGTCGCCTGGGCATGCCCATGCATAGCCTGAAATGGATTCGCGGTGGGTTTTGCGACAACGCCCTGTCGGCCCGTGAGCCGCAACTGAGCCAATTCATCGCGCGCTACTTGCAAGCGGGCGATGTGGTGTTCACCACGTGGCGCAACGACGGCAACCCCGACCACGAAGCGGTCGGCCGCGCCAGTGCGAAGGCGTGCAATCTCGTCGGTGCGCAGCTGTATGAACTGCCGATCTGGGCCTGGCACTGGCCCGCGCGCGAGGGTGCAATCATCCCCTGGCAACGGGCGCGCAAGGTGCGCCTGGACACATGGAGCGTCGCGCGCAAACTCCACGCGGTCCATGCCTATGCGAGTCAACTGGTGGGTGACCCGCAGATCGGCCTGGCGCCGATGCTGGCGCAGGTGTTGTTGGATCGCATGCGCGAGCCTTACGAGATCGTCTTCGCGTAGCCGCCGACTCGTCCGTACCTGTTATTTCTCACAGTAGCGACGCGAGGGATGTGCGTCTAAGGTTCAAAACGTGCTGCACAGGTGAGGTGCAGTCGAGAAAGCCATGCCAACCCTTTGCATTGGCCGGTGTTTTCGAAGCAGGAAACTCGTATTCCCTGATCCGTATCGCGTTCGTTGTTGCCATGGTCCTTAACCGTGCCTGTCATCAGGCACCGTGGAGTCAGGTCGCATTGAGCGAGGACGGATCATGAGCAAACGACTTCCCCAACGGACCGGCGCCAGCCTGATTATGGCGTCAGCAGCATGGCTGTTGAGCTGTTCAAGCACTGCTCAGGCATGCACCTTCACCATCACGCCAGGTGACGATGTGGTGACCTGCACCAGCGGCGCGGGGGGCAACCTCATTGATGCGCAAGGTAACAACAGTCTGATATTTCCCTCCGGCAACGGCAGCGTGTTGGGCGTCGGTTATGGCGCGGGCAATGACCTCATCGAGATGAACACCGCGGATGCGGTCATCGGCACCAGTGGGGTCAACATGGGCGATGGCGCGAATATCTTTCGCCTGTTCCAGGGGGCGGTCAACAGTGTGATCTTGCAGGGCTCCGGTGCCGATGTGATGCAAATCAGCGGCGGTACGGCCGGTGGAATTTTCCAGGGCGCCGGATTGGACAAATTCTCCATGAGCGGCGGCACGATCACATCCCTTGCCCAAGGGGATGGCATCGACGACTTCGCCATGAGCGGCGGTACCATCACAGGCGCCTTTGAAGATGGCGACCACGGATTGATGACCGGCGGCAGCATCGGACGCGTCGACATGAAACTCGACAACAACCTGTTTGATATGCGCGGCGGCACCGTTGTCGGCAACTTCGTCACCGGCTTTGGCGACGACACGATCCTGGTATCGGGCACCAGTTTCATTGGCGGTAACCTCAGCGTCAGCGGCGGGGCCGACATCATCGTCATCAAGGGTGGCAGGATTGCCGGGGAAATTCGCATGAGCGCGGGGAATGACCAGTTCGAGTGGAACGGCGCGGGCCAACTCGACTCGGCAGTACTGCTGGCCGGCGATAACGACACGGCGCTGCTGAAAAACCTGACCGAAGCCATTGTCGCCCCTACTCCCGTTGTGGACGGCGGAACGGAGAACGATACCCTGACGTTCGACAACAGCCAGGTCAGCACACCGCAACGTTATCAGAACTGGGAAATCGTCAACCTGGACAACAATTCGAGCCTGTCCCTCGGCGGCACCTTCACACTGGGGGATGCCGCTACCGGGACCGGCACCATGAACGTAAATGGCAGCTCGGCATTGCGGGTCAGTACAGGGATCATCAACCCGTTTACCGCCGGCCAACTGACGACCCTGAACAACAGCGGCCTGATCGACATGACCACCGGCAGCTCCGGCACCGGCGATACCCTGACGGTCAATGGCAACTACAACGCCAGCGGCGGCCAACTCGCGCTGCAAAGTGTATTGGGTGGCGACGGTTCGCCCAGCGACAAACTGGTAATCAGCCAGGGGACCATCCAGGGGAGTACGAGCATTCGCGTCACTAACCTCGGCGGCGCAGGCGCCGCTACGCTGCAAGATGGTATCCAGGTGGTGCAGGCGCTCAACGGCGCCACCGGCAGCGGCACCGCCTTTACCCTTGGCGCGCCGGTGTCTGCCGGCGCGTTCGACTATTACCTGTTCAAGGGCGGCGTCACCGCCGGCACCGCAGAAAACTACTACCTGCGTTCGACCATCCCGGTGGTGCCGCCGAACCCGGTCATTATCGTGCCGTTGCCTGTCCCCATTCCCGATGAACCACCACTGCCGCCCAACCCTGGGACAGAGCCGATTCCCATCTACCGCCCGGAAGTGCCGCTCTACGCCGCGCTGTTTCCCGCCGCCCAGCAAATCGTGCAAGGCATGCTCGGCACCTTTCACCAGCGCATGGGTGACCAGAGCCAGCAACAGCAGACCGGCGCTTTATCGGCCGGGTGGGGTCGGGTCTACGGCAACAGCAGTCGCCAGAGTTTCGCCGGCACGGTGAGCCCGACGCTGGACAGTTCGGTAACGGGCTTCCAGGTGGGCAGCGATCTCTATGCCAGCGCCATGGGCGATGGCCAGCAACGCCTGGGGTTTTTCGTCGGCCATAGCCGTTTGCGGGGCACAGTCAAAGGCTTCAACGGCGGCCGGGAGGACAAGAACGCCGGCAAAACCACCTTGCGCGGTGACAGCCTGGGCGTGTACTGGACGTTGATCGGCGCCAACCAGGCCTACCTTGACCTGGTGTTGATGGGCACACGTTTCAATGGCAACAACGAGTCGGACCGTGGTGTGAAGATGAAAACCCGCGGGCACAACGTCACAGCCTCCGCCGAAGTCGGCTGGCCGATCCCGGTGACGACCAACTGGGTCGCGGAACCCCAGGCACAACTGATCGTCAGCAAGACCACGTTGAACAGCCAGAACGACGGGGTTTCCGACGTGTCTTATGACGCCGATACCCACCTGACCACACGCCTGGGAATCCGCCTGCGCGGCGACTACCAAGTGCGTGGCATGCCACTGGTGCCTTATGTACGGGCGAATGTCTGGCACACCCGCGCCGGACAGAACACCGTGACCTTTGCCGATGTCACCGACATCGACACCGAGCAGAAGTCCACCACCCTGGACCTCAGCGTCGGTGCAACGTTGAAGGTCACCCAAGACATCAGCGTTTACAGCGAGGTGGGCTACAACCGCAACTTGGACAGCAACACCTTCAACGGCCGCCAAGGGACGGTTGGCCTGAGAATGGCGTTCTGATCTGGTAGGCAATCGCCAGCCAGATAAACCAGACCGGCATCACATACAGGGCCAGGCGTGTGTCTGGCCGCAACGCCAGCAGGCAGAGCACGAACGCAAGGAAACCCAGGGAAAACCAAGCCATCGGCACACCGCCGGGCATCTTGTAAGTGGACTTGGCGTGCAGGTCCGGGCGTTTTTTACGGTAAGCGATGTACGACGCGAGAATCGTCGACCACGTAAAAATCACCAGGATCGCCGAGACCGTCGACACAATGGTGAAGGCGGTCATCACCTCCGGCACCACAAACAGCAACACCAGGCCGAGCAGCATCAATACCGTGGTAAAGGCCAGGCTGAACAACGGAACGCTGCTGTTGGACAAGCGTCGGAAAACACCTGGCGCATCCCCCAGATCGGCCAACCCGAACAACATGCGGCTGGCGGAAAACACCCCGCTGTTGGCCGAGGACGCCGCCGAGGTGAGTACCACGAAATTGACGATGCCCGCAGCCGCAGGAAAACCCGCCACCAGGAACAGCTCTACAAACGGGCTTTTGCTCGGCGACACCTGCTGCCACGAGGTCACGGCGATGATGCACGCCAGGGCCAGCACGTAGAACAGAATGATGCGCAACGGAATCGAATTGATTGCCTTGGGCAACGTCTTCTCCGGCGCACGGGTTTCGGCCGCGGCGGTGCCGATCAGCTCGGTGCCGGCAAAGGAGAAAATCGCCATCTGGAACCCGGCGAAAAAGCCGAACAGGCCGTTGGGAAACGCCGCCTGTTTGTCCAGCAAATGCGACAGCGATGCAGTGACGCCGGTGGGTGAGACAAACGAGCCAGCGATCAGCACCACGCTCACCCCGATCAGGGTCACCACGGCGATGATCTTGATGATTGCGAACCAGAACTCCACTTCGCCGAACAACCTGACAGTCAGCGCATTCAACGCGAACAACGTTAACAGCATGCCCACCGCCGGCATCCACGCCGGCAGGTCCGGGAACCAGTACTGGAAAAACCCGCCGACCACCACCGCATCCCCCACCACCGCCACGCTCCAGCTCAGCCAATACGACCAGCCAAGAAAAAACGCGGCGCGCGGCCCCAGGTAGGCGCCGGCAAAGTCAGCAAAGCTCTTGAAGTTGAGGTTGGACAGCAGCAGCTCGCCCATGGCGCGCATCACGAAATACACAAACAGCCCGATGATCATGTAGATCAGGATGATCGAGGTGCCGGACAGCGCAATGATCTTGCCGGAGCCCATGAACAGGCCGGTGCCGATCGCACCGCCCATGGCCATCAGCTGGATATGACGGTTGCTCAGGGTGCGTTGCAACGCAGGCTTTTCACAAAGCCCGGACGTAGTTGTTTTCATCACAAAACCTCTTGTTATGTTTTTGAGTTTTGGCAGAAAAAAATTGGGCGGTCGTTGTTATTAGGGGGTCAGGCGGTCTTGCTTTCGAAACCGTGCAACACGTTGACGGCATTGATGCCGATCTCATCGACCATGTAGCCCCCTTCCATTACGAACAACGTCGGCACGCCCACGCTGGCGATGATCTCGCCCATGCCGAGGAAGTCTTCGCTGTCGAGGAGGAAGTGGCTGATGGGGTCGTCCTTGAACGTGTCGACGCCGAGGGAAATCACCAGCACTTCAGGGGCGAAGTGTTTGAGCCGCTGGCACGCGTCGGCGAGGGCAATTTTGTAGTGATCCCAGGTGGTGTTTTTCGGCAACGGATAATTCAGGTTGAAGCCCTCCCCTGCACCCTTGCCACGCTCGCTGTTGGCGCCGGAAAAGTACGGGTAGGACACGGCGGGCTCGCCATGCAGGGAGATGAACAGCACATCCGGGCGGTCGTAGAAAATGTTCTGTGTGCCGTTGCCATGGTGGAAATCCACGTCCAGTACCGCAACGCGTTTGGCGCCTTGG
Organism: Pseudomonas sivasensis; assembly: GCF_052938085.1. NCBI lineage: Bacteria > Pseudomonadati > Pseudomonadota > Gammaproteobacteria > Pseudomonadales > Pseudomonadaceae > Pseudomonas > Pseudomonas sivasensis. The sequence continues at coordinate 2,837,857 of NZ_CP176442.1, read as the reverse complement.
GTGATGGCCTGTTGTGCGGCAATCGCGGCGTTGTTGAGGTAGCAATAACCGCCCATGTATTCGCGGGCGGCATGGTGGCCGGGTGGGCGGCACAGGGCGAAGGCGCTGTTGTGGCCCTCATCGATGAGCGCGAGGCCAGTGAGTGCAATGTCCGCGCTGGTCTTCACCGCCTGCCACGTGGTCGCGGTAATCGGCGAACCGGCGTCCATGGCATAGAACCCCAACTTGCCGTCGATGAAATCCGGCACCTGTTCATTGGCCAGATCGCGCACCGGCCACACCAGCGGCAGCGCGTCATGGCTGCGGCCGATGGCGGTCCATTCGGCCCATGCGGTTTCAAGGAAGGAGACGTAGCGCTCGCTGTGGGCATTGACGTAACAGGCGCGGTCAAAGGCGCGCGGCACGATGATATCGCCGAGCCCGACGTGCTGGACGCGGTCACGCACGGTGTCGGCGCGGCTCGGTTGCTCGAACGATGGCTTGAGTACGCCATCCTTCAATTCGGTGCCATGGTGCAAACGGTGGGCATCGCTAAAAACAGTCAGCATGTGTATACATCCGCCAGTAAAAGACAGGGTCTATTTTGTTCTGGCGGTGCGGGGCATTCTTTGCTTTTAGTTCTTGCGCTGTTAGTTTTATCGGGATTTTTTACCCCTATTACAGGCGAATATGAAAAATAAAACCAAGCAGGTCGTTCTTGACGACACCGATCTCGCCATCCTCGCCTTGCTGCAGGAAGACGCGAGTATTTCCAACGCCCAACTCAGCGAGCGTCTGGCCCTGAGCCTCACGCCGTGCTGGCGCCGCCGCAAGCGTCTGGAAGAAGAAGGCGTGATCAAGGACTACCAGGCCAATCTGGATCGCAAGCTGCTCGGCCTGGACATCATGGCGTTTGTGCATGTGCGCTTTGCCATCCACACCGACCACGCGCCGGACGCCTTCGAAGCGGTGGTCAAGGAACTGCCTCAGGTGCTGTCGTGCCACAAGATCACCGGGGATGCGGATTACCTGTTGCAGGTGCTGGCGGAAGATCTCGACAGCTACAGCGAGTTTGTAGAGAGCGTCCTGCGGCGACAATTGGGGATCGCGTCGATCCAGTCGAGCCTGGCGCTGCGCGAAGTGAAAGCGACAAGCCGGGTGGCGATTCCGAAGCGCGATTGAACACCGTCCATGAACGCTCGAAAACGGCAGGTGCTGGCGAAAGGCCTGCCATGCAGATGTGAAAAAATCGTTAACTAATTCATCCCTATGGCTTTTTCCTACAGAATCAATCTGTCACACTGATGCGAATAATTATCAACACTTTTATTATTCGCCAGGGAAAGGCACTTAGGGGAGAGCTCGTTCGATGCCTGTGCACCAGCCCGGCGGTAAAGGTTTTACACCCAGTTTGATCGCGTTGGCGGTCTGTCTCGCCACCTCGCACGCGGCCTTCGCCGCCGACGCCGAAGCACCGGTCACCACCCTGGAACTGGGCGCCACCCAAATCTCCGGCGAGCAGCAGTTGGGCGAAACCACTGAGGGCACGCAGTCCTACACCACCGGCGCGATGAAGACCGCGACCAAGTTGCCACTCACCCTGCGTGAAACGCCACAAGCCGTCACCGTGATTACGCGCCAGCGCATGGATGACCAGGCAATGACCAGCATCAACGACGTGGTCAACGCAACGCCCGGGTTGTTCCTGAATTACTCCAACGGACCGGGCCGGCAGTCCTATACCTCGCGCGGTTTCGACATCGACAACCTGATGTATGACGGTATTCCGAGCGGCTATAACGGCGTTTCAGTCGGCGCGCAGCCCAACCTGGCGATGTTCGACCGCGTTGAAGTGGTGCGCGGCGCGACCGGCCTGGTGACCGGCGCGGGCAACCCGTCGGCCGCCATCAACCTGATCCGCAAGCGGCCCCTGGACGAGCAGAAAGTCACCCTGACCGGCGCCGCTGGCAGCTGGGACGACTACCGTGGCGAACTCGACGCCTCCAGCCCGCTCAATGACAGCGGCACCTGGCGCGGCCGGGTGGTCACCTCCTACCGCGACGCCAACAGCTTCATCGACAACGCCGAGGAGTATCACGGCCTGTTCTATGCCGTCACCGAAGCTGACTTGGGTGAAGACACCACCCTGACCCTCGGCTACTCAAACCAGAAGGACAAGACCAATTACTTCTGGGGTTCCTCAATGATCGGTCAGGATGGCCATCACCTCGACCTGCCCCGCTCCTACAACCCCGGCACCGACTGGGAGAACAAGGACCAGGAGATCAACACGGTCTTCGCCGAACTGCGCCAGCAACTGGCCAACGACTGGAAGCTGCAGGTCAACGCCAACTACGCCGAGCAGAAAGCCTTGTTCTCGGGCTCGTATCAATCGCGCTGGGCTGCTGACAAATCACTGGCGCGAACCGTCTACCAGGCCGCCTATGACGAAAATCAGGCTGGCGTCGACGCCTTCGTCAGCGGCCCGTTCCAGGCGTTCGGGCGCACCCATGAGCTGGTGGTCGGTGCCAGCCGCCGCATTTACGACATGACCAGCCACGACTACAGCCCGTACGACACCAATTGGCCGATTACCGCAGGCAAACCGGACTTCGTCCACACCACCGACACCCGTGAAATCACCACCCAGGACGGCTTCTACCTGACCACGCGCCTGAGCCTGGCCGACCCGCTCAAGCTGATCCTCGGCGGGCGCCTGGACTGGTATGACTACGATGCCCATGGCAGCAACAGCGGCGACTACAAAGTCACCCGCAACCTGACGCGCTACGCGGGTTTGATCTACGAGTTGGATGACCATCACTCGGTCTACGTCAGCTACAGCGACATTTTCACGCCGCAAACCGCCAAAGATAATTCGGCGACCCCGGTCAAGCCGATTGTCGGCAAAAACTACGAGGTCGGCGTTAAAGGCGAATACCTGGGCGGCGCGCTGAATGCCAGCGTCGCACTGTTCCGCGTCGATCAGGAAAATCGTGCCACCAAAGTGACCGTGCAAAACTGCCCGCAGACCGAGTGCTATGAAGCCTCCGGCGAGATTCGCAGCCAGGGTATCGACTTCGAACTGCAAGGCGCCCTCACCGAGAACTGGCAGGTCGGCGGTGGCTACACCTACGCGCGCACCCACACCATCAAGGACGAAGCCAACCCGCAGCTTGTCAACAAGCAGTACGACACCGACACCCCGGAGCACTTGTTCAAACTGACCACCCGCTACAACCTCCAGGGCGCGCTGGAGAAATTCCGGGTGGGCGGCAACATCTCCTGGCAGAGCCGCATGTACAACGACGTCAAGCTGGCTGGCGGCAGCACCTACCGCCTGCAACAAGGCGCCTACGCCGTCACCGACTTGATGGCCGGCTACAGGGTCAACGACAACCTGGACCTGCAGCTCAACGCCAACAACATCTTCGACCGCAGCTACTACTCAACCATCGCCAACTCCGTGGACTACGGCGGCGACAGCTACGGCACCCCACGCAACATGATGCTGACGGCCAAATACACCTTCTGATCGTCATCAAGGCTGCCCGCTCGGGCAGCCTTTCCTCCTGGCAGTGGCGCTTAAAGCTCTCCCCCCAACTGCCGATAAGCTTTTGCTTCCCCCGTACCTGCAAAAATCCTGATACCTGCTTTGCTCTGTAGCAGCGCGCCATCGTGGCACGCCGCATGCTTTGTTCCTGGCCACACCACAGGGAGTAAGAGTGAATGCCCGTCCGCACGCGTTTTCTAGAGCACTACCGCAAAGCCGACCGCATCATGCTGGCGTTGATCTGGCTGATGACGCTGTTCTCCGTAGGCCTGGCGTTCTGGCACGACACCTTGATCCAAGCAATCGTAGTCGGTGGCGGCACAAGCCTGCTGCTCACCGCGCTCTACCGCGCCATCGGCGGCACACGCGTGATGCGCTGCGCACTGGGCGCTGGCCTGATGGTCATGGCCGCGCTGCATATCAACCAGGCACAAGGCGTTATCGAAGCCCACTTCGGAATTTTCGCCCTGCTGGCGGTGCTGACGTTTTACCGCGACTGGCTGCCGATCCTCGTGGCCGCACTCACCATCGCCGTGCACCACGTGGTCTTCCATGCCTTGCAGCATCAAGGCTTCCCGGTCTTCGTGATGGAACACCACGGCGGCTGGACCATGGTGTTTGTGCATGCTTTCTACGTGGTGATGGAAACCGTCGCCCTGCTCTACCTCGCCGTGCACAGCCAGGCCGAAGCCGTCGAGAGCCAGGAAATGCTCGAAAAAATGCTCGCTGTCACCACCCAGCTCACCGTGGAAACCGCACAAGGTGAAGGCAAGGCGCATATGTCCCTGGCCAAGCGCTTCGACCACTTCCTGCAACAGATCACCGGGCTCATTGACGGCGTCTCCCGCGACTCCCACGGCCTCGGCCAACTCGGACAAGAACTGGCCCACGCCAGCGGCACCCTGGAAAAAGGCGCACGCCACCAACTGGCCGAAATCGCACAAATGACTGACTCCATGCAGCGCATGGAACACGCCATGGGCAACATTACGGTGCACGTCGAGGAAGCGGTCGCGCACGCCGACGTCGCCAGCCAACAAATCCTGCGCGGCCAGGAAAGCGTCGGCCGCGCCCAACACGAAATCACCCAACTGGCCACACGCCTCACCGACACCCACCAGACCGTTCAAGGCTTGGCCGTGCAAGCCGAACAGATCGGCTCGGTGCTCGACGTCATCAGCAGCATCGCCAACCAAACCAACCTCCTCGCCCTCAACGCCGCCATCGAAGCCGCCCGCGCCGGTGAACAAGGCCGCGGCTTCGCCGTCGTCGCCGACGAAGTGCGCAACCTGGCGCAACGCACAGCGGTTTCCACCCAGGAAATCAAAACCATCATCGAAGGCTTGCAGCAAGGCAGCCGCGAAGCCGTCGAAGCCATGCAGGACAGCCGCCAAGGCGTAGAACGTTGCGTGGAAGACAGCCAGGTTGCGGTGCAAATGCTAAAGGCAGTAAGCAATGACATCACTCGAATCGATGCGCTGAACGGGCGGATCGTCAGCACTACGCGGGAACAGACCTCAGCAAACCTGGAGATCGTCGGGCGCTTGCAGTCGGTGCAGGGCATCGCGCAGAGCACAGCACAGGATGTAGAGATGCTGGCCAGGAGCAGCGAACAACTGCCGCCGATTGCGGTGCGGTTAGACGCGTTGGGGCGCCGGTTTCATCCGTGAGGTGGTGATCTTCGAAAGGCCTCGGCGTGGTGTTGATCGCGCGCTTGGGCCTATTTGAAATACGTCGTGAGAGATAACTTCAGGCCAATAGCAGCGGTTCGAGTTCCGCCGCTTGCGTACCCAGTTCTAAAGAGAGAATACGAGGTCGAGAAGCTATACAGGTCGTTCTGATGGAAGTGCTTGCGCTGATTGTTGACCGTAATGCTGAGTGTGGCTCAACTCAAGTGGCCCTCAATTCATAGACGCAATCTCAATAAACTCGTCAAACCTTAAAGTTACCTATTTGCTGCTGTAGCACGGCTCCGAGCTCAGCCAAGTTAGTACTTGAACGGGCAGTTCGCTCGCACGATAAAGCTGAATCATCCGCGATATTGCGAACCGACGTAACACTCCGGTTAATTTCTTCCGCGACGCAACTTTGTTCCTCACCTGCAGTAGCGATTTGTCTGACCATCTGCTGGATGTTGTCAATCATCTCCACGATGGTTTCAACCGAGCCCCCAGTGTTTGAAACCTGTATTACAGTTTCATCCGTCAAACCGCGGCACACTTCCATCATCCCAGCAGCTTCTTCGGCTATTTTTTGCAGATTGGCAGTCAGCGCTCCAATTTCCAGGGTTGCGCCCTGAGTTCGTTTGGCGAGCGTTCTCACCTCATCGGCCACCACCGCAAATCCTCGACCAGCATCGCCCGCCCTAGCAGCCTCAATAGCGGCATTTAACGCCAACAAGTTGGTTTGATCGGCGACAGACGTTATGACCTGCAATACCCCGCCTATATTCAGGCTCTCTATCCTGAGTTGTGCCATGGCTGCGGCAGATTTTGATACTTCAGATGCGAGACGTTTTATTTGGGTTATTGCTTCTTTTGCCATGGTTCCGCCGGTCTGCGCTTGGAGGTTAGCGGTGAGCGCCGCATGGGCTGCTTCCTCAGAGTTGCGTGCAACTTCGAGGGTGGTTGCTACCATTTCGTGAATCGCAGTGGCGACTTGGTCGATTTCAGTTCTCTGATTACCAACCCCGATGCGGGTCTGCTCTGTCGCTGCGGAAAGGTCAACGGCTGCATCAGAAATTACGCCCGATGACGTATTAACCTGACTAATAAGCAGGCTCAGGCGTGACTGCATTTCACCCAAGGAGGACAGCACACTGCCGGCCGCTGACATTTTCGCTTCAAGAATCGGGCGCAAGTCACCACTGGCAACGCGCTGAGCGATCGTGGACAAGACAGTTGGCTCTGCACCAAGAGCACGTGATAAGCCACGAACTATTAGAGTAGTCAGTACTACCCCGATGACAATTGCTACTGCGCAGAAAAACATCAGAAGATTACGGGTGTCTTTATAATCGTTCTGCGCTTCACTAATGCTAGCCAGCGCTAGACCTGAGTTAAAACTCTTGTAAGTTGTAACGCTAGCCACCAGTTTCTTTAGGAGTGGCAAGCATTGGTTGTTCATCATATCAATAGCCGCTTTTTCATCGCCAGCAACGGCTAACCGCGTGATTTCCAAAGCAATCGGACCATACGCTTTCTCAATCTCCTCAATGTTAGCAACTAAGCTCCGAGCGTTATTACCATCAGCGGATGGAGGCAATGCAGCGACTCCAGCCACTAACGCTGACAAAATACTTTTAACTTTCTGATGTTCGATATTTACGGTATCGGCCTCGGCCTGTCTGTCAGCTGCCGAGGTAACCAGCACGAGGTTTCGTGCTGAGATCGCACGTTGCTGCGCAGCGAGCAATAGATCATTCATCAGGCCCATGCGCTTATTCAAACCATCAACATAACTTGAGAAGCGTAGATTTGATCCATTTAAGCTAGTGACAGAAAATGCAGAGATCATAAAAATAATCACTACCATCAAGCCAAAACTTAACAACAACCTCTTCCGCACCGACAAGGAATTTAACATGCTGACTCTCCGACTTTTTAGTATTCTCACGGCGCAGACAGGGATATGGCGCATTGACACTATGCGGCGCCGGACGGCAGTAATTCAAGAATTAAATAGGGTTACGGTACTAAAGAACTAAATTGAACCTCAAACAATCCAATCGAACTACCCGCACCATCTAAACGCACCTATATGAATGGATTTTTATTCTAGGGTTGATATTTACTTCAAACTCTATAGTTAAAACAGGAACCGCTTTATATTTAACTCAATTACATTTTATCGAGCCCCATAACGAGCCATAGGCCCAATAGCCTCCTACAGAGAAGGCTGCCCTGGCGGGCTTTTTAGCGTCTGCTGAAAACCAAGGTCTCGGCCTCCTAACTGTTCGAAATGCGCGTCAGATTTACGGTCGAAGCAATCGGTCGAAACACCGCACCCTTTTGCAGACAGTGGCAATGCTTAACGTTGGCCATAGCTTGTGCTTGCGAATAGAGGAGCACGCCTGGGGGCTTGCAGTGGTTCATGAAAGACTGCTTTCGGCCAATTAGCCGACATTCACGAAAGACGGCTTTCGACCCAGAGTGTGTAAAAACGCTTCGTCATTGATCCGTGCAGCGACACATTGGTTGCTTTGGACTGGTCAGATCGTCGAAAGAGCAGTCGCTTTTTCTAAGACGGCTTGTAACATCTGCTCCGGTGATTGTTCCTTGTTGAAGAAGCTCGGGGACAATTTATCAGAGTCGTTTTCAGTCGATTGCCTGAGCAGGGCGAGCGGCCCCGATTGTCCTAACTGCTCTTGGTAAAGACTTTTTATACTGTCCCTAAAGCCATCAGGGTATGCCGCTTTCTCGACCCCTGGAAGATCATCGAAATAGTCCATGATGCCTTTGAAGATTTCACTGTTGTCACCGCCGTTCGTTATATTGGCGTACAACTTGGAAAAATATGTTTCATCCTGCTTACTAAGCTCCCCATAAGCGGCATATCGTTCTGCATCTGTATAGGTTCCTGAATCATCATAAACAATATTGCTTAGCCCGTTTCGGGCCATACCTTCAAATGGGTTTGGAAGTTTTTCGGGGGGGAGTTTAGAAAGCCCAATTGCGTAATCTAGTGACTGCAGACCTAACGCCAAACGGGTGGGGTCGTCTGTTTTGGGAAGTAGATCCTCATTATTAAGATTCCCGCCAGCAATCCGCTGCCCGAAATTGTACATATCGCTCTGAACTTTTGCATATTGTCCTTTTAAATCCCTATTGGACATAGAGGCTTGTTTGTAATCAGCGTTACTTAATGCGTACAGTGCCCGTGCAGAATCGGAGATTGTGACGGTCTCGGTCGTCTTGGGGGCGGCATCCCCTGAAGGTAAATTTACAGCGTTGGACGAAGGAAGCTTCTCTTGTGTAGAAGGCTTTGCCTGTGTACTTGCTTGATACGATTTGATCGAAATATCCATGGTAATACTCCATGCGCTGAAAATAGCACGAGAGCTATCTTCAGCTAGGGTGCCTATACAAATGTCGGATTATTTTATTTCAAATTCGACAGTGTCGTTATAGGGAGGCGCCGATTGAATTGCTGTGACATTGGCGTTGCAAGTAGCGTTATCTGAACCAGTGCTAGTGCCCATTTTAGTCAAGCTAGAGGTTTTAGTCGTTGGATTGACCTGGTGCCTTGCTGCAAAACGACATTCTTATTGCCTGAAGTATAGACGAATCGCATTCCTGAAACCGTATCAGCGACACTGGTCAGGGCAAATGTCGTCGTTGCAGAAGGCAGAATCGTACTTGGAGTGGGGGCTACACTCCCGAAAAAGTACTCGAAAGTGTACGCGGCTGGACCAGTCGTAGAGTCCTTCAACTTCACGGTGACGATTGTGCCTGCTTGGGCACATGCAATCATAGAGGCGAATAAAGTTGCTGCCCCGAACAGTTTAGCGAATCTCATAAATATCCCTTTAATTTTGATAGTCACTATAACTATTGTCCTTCCGCGTCGTCTTGTATAGAAAAAACAGCAAGACTCAACCTTTATAGCGGCAGGTAACCAGGATTCTTTAAGCCAAGGGTTGCTGTTTTTAACACATCGGATGAGTAAAGATTTCACAACCTGCAGGAACTAAAACATATCCAGCCTGTACCCCTTCAATTTCAATAGCTTGCGCAGTGGCCCTGGTTGCCGCTACCGGTTATCACCATAGTCATAGTACATAGTTTGAGTTACTAATTTTCGCCATTGCCCGTCGGCACACTATTCTCGGCTCGTTTCGGTAGAAAGATGACCGCCTGTCTACGCGCAGAGGTTGCTGGGACGATTCAGCTAACGATTTCTATGTCTTCGGTCTCCCACCAGCGCTGACGTGCCTAAAACACTTTCCAATGTGTGATAGTGAGAAGAGGCCCGTCGGGTAGGCCAGCGGTCTGGACCCAAAGCTGACGGCGGCGAAAGGCAGAAATCGGCCAGTCGCGGCCATTCGCTCAATTGAGTTTCAACCGCCTTCAGCTAGGACTAAGGCGACGTAATGAAACCCAATTGAGGATCAAGTGACGTTGTTAGGAAGGTGTGTTGCCCGGACGGTTACAGCCTTGGAGCCAGATTTCACCATAAAACCACTAATCCTCTGGCAGCAGTGATTCAAATGCACTTTTAAGGCAAATTAAGTCATTTTCAGACCTACCTAGCCCACTCCTCACTCTTTAAAGTGCACCGATCATTCAACTATCGGTGTTTTTTATGAATCTATGGTTTCGGCTTCTGTTCATGCTACTCCGCCGACCGTGGCGCAACCCCGTAAAAGCTCTGGGGTCAACCGTCATCCGAATGCGCGTATGGCCTCTAGATCTTGACTTCAATCGACACGTCACCAATGGCCGATACTTCACACTCGCCGATGTCGGACGTATGGATTTCGTTCTGCGCAGTGGTGCGTATCGAGTGGCTATTAGAACGAAAGCGCTACCAATCGTAGGGGACACCTGGGGTAAATTTCGTCGTGAGCTTAAGCTGTTTGAAACGTTTGAAGTCCACACCAGAATGCTGGGCTGGGACGACAAATGGAGCTTTATGGAACATCGGTTTCTGAGCAAAGGACGGGTGATCGGAGTTGTAGTAATGCGGGGTCTATTTCGCGCATCTAAAGGGATTATTCCACCAGGCGAATTTGTTCGGGAGTTGGGACTACCCGAAAAGTCGCCAGCGATGCCGCAATGGCTGACATCGTGGTCGGCTAGCTGCGATGCGATGAGTGGCCAACTCAGAGAAGAAGAAAGCATCAGCGATCAGCAGTCCAGCTAACCTGCTGATGTTAAGAGCCCCCACTCATTGGTATACGCTTCTATCTCCTAAACCGAGGTCATTCAGGAGATGAATTCCGCTATAGACACCATTGAGTGGCCGCTTCTGGCCGATGACTGCCAGTCGCCACCGGCAGCTATCGACCCAAAGCTGACGGTCGGCTTGGCTTAGGTTCAGATTGAGCAAGCCGGTCTCTCACCCAACCGCTCTACCAACCTTACGAGATAACCATCGGGATCCTGGACGATGAATTCGCGCTGACCTACTTCTATTTTGTCAGCCCGATACCAGGTGTCTTTGCATTCTCGATAGAGTGGAAATCCAGCCTGAACAAGTTTTTGGATGATGGGTGCGACAGCCTCAACATCAATCTGTAGGTTGATGCCTCTTCCAAACGGTTTGGTCAATAGCGCAGTCAGCCATTGACCCGCGTCCGGATCAATCTGCTCAAGCATTACTTGAGCACCATTCAAATCAAGGTACGCAAATCCGTCATCCGAACGTTGATAAGCTACTTTGAACCCCAGAAGAGAAACCCAAAAAGCCAGGCTGCTATCCAGGTTGGTGACCATTAACTCCGGAACCAGTTTGTTACGTTCGAACATGAGATGACTTCCATTTCAAAATGCTTGTTTTTGTGAGCGGGCAGGTTCTGCACCTACGGCTTCGCTGCCAGGGCGGGATCGTGGTGCGCATGATGATGCACGCTTGGGTGGGAGTTATCGAGTCGCTTTGAGTGGCAGCTTCTGGCCGCAAGCAGACCTTCATCGCCGCATAACTCAGGAAAATGCATCCTCTACAAATGCCTCTAACGCCTTGTCTTCCAAGATTTCGATGGAGAAGTGCCCAAAGCGCTTGGGCAACCAGATAATGCGTGTCCCCGATGGGGATTGCAGGTTCGCGCGGGCCAATGGCTTTCCGTTTTCGTCTTGTGGCTGAACACCGGCGACCATCAGTTCGTCGTAGGCCTTCTCGATGTCCGGCGTCGAATAGCAGTGGCGATAAATCATCCCTTCTCCCGCGGAGTCTAATAGCTCCCTCAGGTTCCCCGCCAATGGCTGTACCAACATGAAACGCTCTTGACCGATCAGCGCTATCGCGTAGCGCACATGCAGGCCACCTCGTTCCCAAACGAGCGTTTTGGATATCCGGGCATTAAGTATCTGTGCGTAGTAAGCACAGGCTTCTTCGAGATTATTGACCAGTACATCTACGTGACTGAACTTCAGATCCATTGCAGCCTCCCTGTTGAACCGGCGTCAATGTTGAGCCGGAGACCCTCAAAACTCCATGGACTTCATGAGTCCATATTGTCGGTGTAGCAATGCGCCAATTCGGCGATAAACCCGCGTTCAAACTGAGGTAAGCGAGGAGCTGTACATCGCTTGATGGCGAACAAAAGTGACTGCCCGCGTATGGCCGAAATCCGTCGTTCATAAGGCGCGGCTTCCGACCCAAAGCTGCCGCTCGCGAAATGCAACGAACGGCCAAAAGCAGACATCAATATGACCCGCTCCGAGACCACTACTCAAAACGCTGCCCGTCATGCTCCCCTATAGCTGCATTACGGCGAGCGCCCTGCGCAGGGGTTCGTCGGATATTTGGATAGGACCGTGAAATGGCACGTCCATGTCCAACACAAGGTATACGGAAGCCGCAATGAGCAATGACGAGACGATGAACATTCCTATCACCATCGAATTACGGGGTGCGCGGTATCCAAAACTAGCGAAAATGAGCGTCAACCAAGCAACAAGCATCCCAATAAGGGGGCCAGGAATCGCTCCCTCCGACTGCTCGACGATCCTCCAGCGTTGCTCGATGAGCGAATGATATTGCTGACGAATATCCTGAAGCATCGTTTCATGGTAGCGGTCCGGGGGCTTGATAACAGCCAATGACTTGCCTATGTCATCCAGGTATTTAGCCGCCTCGCTGTTTCGATGCTGCAGCGCTTCGTCTCCCCGATACGGGGTCTCGATAGCGTGCTCAAGATAGGTGATCAGACGATTGCGCGTGTCTTGTGCCGCATCGCCATAGCCCCGCAGCGTCCGATCAAAAATGATCATGCTGGTTGCGTACCCATGGAAGTTTGCATCAATGGACTCGAAGGTGTTTTTGGCAGAATTAATCATCAAGCCAAAGACCAACGATGTCATAACCACAAAAATATTGGCGACTAGACGAATTACGGTGTTGGTGTCGTCATCCCTGTGGTGGGATGCCAGTCTTGGGTACCAAAACATCATGAGAAGCGAGGAAGCAACCAGGCACCCAAAAATGGCCAATGCGATCCAGAGAGCGTTCATACATCAGGGCCCTGATCAATTTGCGTCAAGTCTTGAAGGATAGACCATTGGGTGTTTTCAGAACTCTGCTCGGCAGTTACTGCGTTTACCGTCCAGAAATGACTTCAGTATTGGTTTGAACACCGGCGGTGATTATCAGTCGGTATTGGTCTAGCTCTGCCCATCATGAAAGGCAGCAAATCACGAGCGTCTGCTTATGGTCCAGAGTGTGTCAAAGCGCACGTCGAGGTGCATCGCATCCAGCTAGCAATCTGGGCCGATCGCCGGAACACTCTGTCGAATATAGTCATTGTCGAACTCACTGCTTCCGATGAATTGGAAGCCATGGCGGATATAAAAGCGATTCGAAGCGCTTTCTTTGAGAGCACCCACTTTAATAGGGAGCGCAGCCGCATCCGCCTCTTTGAAAATCTGAGTGAGAACAGCAGACCCTACCCCTGACCCTTGCGCGCTCGGTCTCACATACAAGTGGTCGAGCAAGAGTTCATTGTGTTGATGCTTGATCACGACGAAACCAACCCTCTCTCCAGACACCTCGATGTAGCGTGTGTTGCGAGCCTCAAAGCCGCTAAGAAACCGCTCGCGCGCGCGGACTGGATCAAATCGACCAACACGCTCCAGACTTTCGCGCATGGCCTCAATTCGAATGGCTACAAGATTATCCAAGTCGCTCTGTTGAGCCAGGACCAAAATGATTGGGGAATTCTGATTGGGTGCGACGGGCATATTTTGTGCTCCAACTTTTATCCTGGGGAGCCATTGAAGCGGCCCAGATACCGTAGAAAAATTTGAGAGTCCACTTCTGGACCAGAGTGTATAAAACCGCTTAGCCAAAATTGAAGTGTGCGCATCTACGTTAAATCCGAAATTTATCGGCACATCAGCAGATGTGAATTTCGCACAGAAGCGCGATTTTCAGTCCAGTTTTGAGTGCCTATTGCGTAGAAAACCGTTTTTACACAGCCTCGGCCAAGAGCAACCGTTGCGCCTATTCAATAAACCAAGGGCGATTCACCTTTATTTCAAACCGGGTCAGGTATCTATCCTTCTCACTTACTGCTTGACCCATTCTGATTCATCAGGCTAGTTGAGGCCGCCCTTTACCGACCTTGATAAGGAAATTATGAAGCCTCTCTACCTGTGTTCACTTCTGCTGCTTGCAGGCTGCGCCCCAGCACCGAAATACCTCGTGCCCGCGGGGGCGCCTCAGGCGCTTATCCGTAGCGAGTTGGTGTCGATGGAGAATTATCGAAACAGCGTGTCCCTGGTCGAGGCGCCTCCAATGGCCTGCAAATACGGCAGAACCGTGGCGATTGCGCAGGGAGGGCAGTTGGTTTCCGTTTATAAGAACGTATCGACGCCGGAGGGCTTCTTTCCGATTGAAGCCGGCAAGCCGCTGCACTTGGTGATGCGCGGTGCGGCCAATGCCAATCGCTCGTGCAGCATAGCGTTTGTCAGCCAATTTGCGCCGGGCGCGCGTTACGTGATCAAAGGAGGAATTGTCGACAGCCCGGGCGCGCTGAGCGGTTGTCACATTGACATATTCAATGTCGATTCGGGCGCGCGCGTTCCCATGGCCGATGAGCCGAAAATGGACCGAAATTGTGCGTTGGACCGATTACCGACGCTCCAGTGAGACATTGCACCTCTGCACTGCGCGACCGCTTGCCAGCACCCGAACGATATTAAACGGGCCTCATGGTCGCGCATGGCGAATTACTCAATAGGCCCTCAATAGTCATACGACCTCTCCTGCTCAGCCCTGTCTATCTCTACCTCAACGCAATCACCTAAACAATCTTGTTAAGTCCATAAGAAACAAAGCCCGCGGTCATCCCACAAAAAACCTCCCTTGCCCATTCGCCCCAAACACGCTACAAATCCGCCACAGCGTTGTACGACAACCTAAAAATAATTTGCCATCCTCGACGATGGAAGCCACTGCCCGAGCCCTTACCATGACGCCCCCTGCCCCCAATCTTTTCCCCCGCCACATCGCCGTGTTGATCCTGCTCTGCATGGGCTGCGCCTTCGCCGGCAACCACATCGCCGCTCGCGTGGCCTTCGACGACGGCGCCGGTGTTCTCCTCGCTATTCTGCTGCGCTCCGGCGGTACGTTGTTGGTGCTGGGCGCGTTGGTACTCTGGCAACGGCAAAGCCTGCGCCTGCCTTCGGGTGCATGGCGCTGGCAGTTACTGCTGGGCCTGCTCATCACCGCGCAAAGCCTGTGCCTCTATTCCGCCGTAGCCCGCGTACCGGTAGCGCTGGCGTTGCTGGTGGCCAACGTTTTCCCGATTTTGCTGGCGCTGCTGACCTGGGCACTAGGCGGCCCACGTCCGACGGCGCGCACCGCCTTGCTGATGGGTTTGATTCTGGTGGGTCTGGTGTTCGTGCTGGACGTGCCCACTCGCCTTTCAGCCGACGCCGACATCGGCCCGCAATGGCTGCTCGGCGTCACCCTCGCCTTCTGCGCCGCCTTTGTATTCGCTTGCGCGCTGTGGATCACCGATCACAAGTTGTCCCAGGTACGGGGTTCGGTGCGCAGTCTGCTGACAATTTTCATTGTGTTCAGCAGCGTTAACCTTGCGGGCTGGAGTGGCGCCCTTGCCGACGGCCTGAACCCACCGGCCAGCCTGACTGGTTGGCTGGCGCTGGCCACATTGGTCGTGCTCTACGGCACCGGTTTTATCGTGCTGTTCATGTCGGTGCCGCGCCTGGATATGTCGCGAAATGCGCCGGTGATGAACATTGAGCCGCTGGCGACGTTGCTGATGGGCTGGCTCGTGCTCGATCAAATGCTCAGCGCCGGTCAGGTGACTGGCGGCGTCATCGTGGTGACAGGAATTGTGCTGCTGACGTATCGCACGTCCGCTCAGCGTTCCGCCAAGGCCTGAAGCGTGCCTCTAGCCCTTGCAGAAAGTCGCTGCTGACTACGCGGAGGACTCTTTTGAACCCCGCCGTCTGGCCGCCGCCTCGGATAATCAGGCATCCCCCTGCGCATTCCGAGGCCTTCCCTTATGACGAGCTCATCCACCGAACAGGTCAGCCCCCAAACCCTGCGAAAGGTCATCATCGCCGCCGGCATCGGTAACTTCGTCGAGTGGTTCGACTTCGCCGTCTATGGCTTTCTTGCCACCACCATCGCGCAACAATTCTTCCCCAGTGGCGATGCCAGCGCAGCACTGCTCAAGACCTTTGCCGTGTTTGCCGTGGCCTTCGCCTTTCGGCCGTTGGGCGGGATTTTCTTTGGCATGCTCGGCGACCGCATCGGCCGCAAGCGTACCCTGGCCATGACGATTTTGCTGATGGCCGGTGCGACCACCTTGATCGGCCTGCTGCCCACTTACGCCGCCATCGGCGTGACAGCGCCGATTCTGTTGTCGCTGATTCGCTGCGCCCAAGGCTTCTCCGCCGGGGGCGAATATGCCGGTGCCTGCGCCTATCTGATGGAGCACGCGCCGAGCAACAAACGCGCCTGGTACGGCAGCTTCGTGCCGGTGTCGACGTTCTCCGCGTTCGCCGCTGCCGCAGTGGTGGCCTACGCCCTAGAGGCGTCGCTGTCCGCCGAGGCGATGGGCAGTTGGGGCTGGCGCCTGCCGTTCCTGATCGCCGCACCGCTGGGTCTGGTCGGGCTGTATCTGCGCTGGAAACTGGATGAGACACCCGCCTTCCAGGCCGTGAAGCAGGAACACGCGGTCGCCCACTCTCCGCTCAAGGAAACCTTGCGCAACCATGGTGCGGCGATTTGCTGCCTGGGCGCGTTTGTATCGCTGACGGCGCTCTCGTTTTATATGTTCACCACCTACTTCGCGACATACCTGCAGGTGGCAGGTGGGCTGAGTCGGGCGGCGGCGTTGCTGGTGTCGTTGATCGCGCTGATTTTCGCCGCGGCAATCTGCCCGCTGGCGGGGCTGTATTCGGATAGGGTGGGTCGTCGGGTCACGGTAATGACCGCCTGCGTGTTGCTGATGGTGGTGGTGTATCCGTCGTTCCTGATGGCCAGTTCAGGTTCGTTCGCGGCCTCGATCGTGGGGGTGATGCTGCTCGCGGTAGGTGCGGTGTTATGTGGGGTGGTCACGGCGGCGTTGCTGTCGGAGACCTTCCCGACTCGGACGCGGTATACCGCCTCGGCAATCACTTACAACATGGCCTATACGATCTTCGGGGGTACCGCGCCGCTGATGGCGACATGGTTGATCAGCACCACCGGCAGCAACCTGTCACCCGCGTTTTATCTGATAGCCGTAGCGTTGCTGGCGCTGGCAGGCGGGTTGGCGTTGCCGGAGACATCGAGGATCTCCCTGCATGACGTGGGCGCTGAGGAAAAAGGCTCAGCGGCGGTGCTCTCGCGTTAGTGCTACATGACGTAATGCCCACGAATGCGGTGGGTCAGGTAAGAATACTTCGCCTGTACCGCCGCCTTCGAAGCCTCGCTAAAGCTCGACATCTCCCACAGGAAACTGGGTAAAGCAGGTATCAGCGCTTCACGCAGACAAACAAAGCATTCCCGCTCGTGCCCTCCCAGGGCGTGATGCATTCGTAGTCATGCTCGAAGATGTGCACCTCGAACTGTGGCGTCAACAACTGCTGCAACTCGGTGAAACTGAAGGCGACCATCGGGTGTTCGTCCTGCCAAGCCTCAGTCACACCCGCGGTGGTCTTCTCGATACTCAGGCGCAGCGCCTGCTGCTCGCCCTCCTCGCTGTAGTGCCAGCCGGAACCGAAGGTGAAGTGGCTGCCTTCAAACTCAACGCTATGGCGTACCAGCAAACGGTTGTCGATGTGCTGCTTGTCCACCGCGTTGAAACAGAACACGCCATTTTCGGCGAGCGCCCCGTGCACGCTGGTCAGGCACATGCGCAGTTTGGCCAGGCTGGCGTTGTAATGGGTCGAGTAGAGAAAGCAAGTGATCAGATCTTGCGCGTCGTCCACCTGGAAACCCGCCATGTCCTGGCGGCTGAACCGCGCCTCCGGGCAGCGCAGTTGGGCGAGGTCCAGCATCGGTTGGCTGATGTCCAGGCCGGCGCTGTGGTAGCCAAAGTCGAGGAAATGACGCACATGGGGCCCGGTGCCGCAGGCCAAGTCCAAGTGCCGACGCCCGTTATTGCCGAACAGTTGGTGCAACCGGCGAACGCTGTGACTCTGTGCGCGATAGTCGATGTCGGCGCACATCAGGTCGTAGTAGATGGAAAGATCGGTGTACAGCGCGTTGGAGGACATAGGTAGCCAGAGCGGTCGGCGGGAATTTCGCGGCGGCATGGTAACTCAGTCCGTCGTCAGAACCGTTACACTCGCGCCTCAATCATCCGCCAAGGAGGCAACCATGAGCGTTCGTGGTCAAGACCGTCAGATCGACAACATAGAATTCAACGTGGGCGACATCCACCGTAGCAAAGCCTTCTACGGCGCCGTTTTCGGCTGGACATTCGTGGACTACGGGCCCACCTACACCGAGTTCAGCGATGGGCGGCTGACGGGCGGGTTCACCACGGGAGAACCCGTTCGGCCAGGGGGGCCGTTGGTGATTTTGTTTGCGAATGACCTCGAAGGGGCGCACCAACGAATCACGGCTGCAGGCGCTGTGATAAGCCGCGAGACGTTTGCGTTCCCCGGTGGGCGCAGGTTCCACTTCATCGATCCGGATGGTTATGAACTGGCGGTTTGGTCGGATCAGTGAGTGATCGCTGCACCACGAGTGCAGGCCACGCAGTTTAAGTGGCCCGCATCGCACCCCCACGTCACGCCCAGACCGAGCACGCCGGTGTCCTTGATCGCCGATGGGCCGTTACTGCCGAAGCTGGTTTTGCCAGCAACATCCGCCACGTAGTTGACCACCGAACGCAGCTATTCCTCGCGCAACTCATGGCGCCAGACCAGTGCGCTGCGGGTTTGGTCTCGTAGTGGTGCTGCACAACGCCAGCGGAAAGGTTCAGATACCGGGCGTTGGCGGTGTAGGTCGCGACGAACGGTTGTTCCGACCCTGCATCGCCTTTATGCTCACGCAGCAAATTACCGGCGGCGTGCCGGCTCAGAGCGAGAGCACGATTAAAAAAGCACGACAACGCCGCTTATGCGGCGTGAAATTTGAGTTGGAGTCAGTTATTACGGCGTAAACGGCTACAAAAACGTGATGTTTAAGGAAATCAAATAAAACTTAAGGAAGTCAAATGAGCACATGGTTCAGTAATATCCAGCTTGGCTTTGATATGGCAACAAGCTTGACAATTGTAGGTGCAGCGATCACTTGGACTATTCGCCAGAAGAAACAAGCCGAAGCTGAAAAGATTCGCGGAATCAATCAAAACGCAAGATCAACAGGTCTTCAAAAAGTTCAAGATGTGCTTTTTGAAATAGAAGACAAGTACTCAATACTGGTTAGCAAGACACAAGCCTTTGAAAAAAGTATTGATCTGCGTGTTCGCTGGTCTGATGGCGCACCAGACTTCACTCGCCTAAACAAGAAGATAATAGACGACAGTGATTTTTTAGTAGCATCAGTGGACCGCCTACAAGATATTCGTGAAGAATTAGGCCAATTTTATGAACTCATTCAGGTTAGACGCTACAGCTTGATCCCTCTACTGGATGCCATTAAAGAGGGTGACAAATATATTGGCGTATTCAAACGCAACATTGATGAGGTTGGCGACGCATACAATGCAATGGGGTCGCGCAATGTATGGTTGCTAAAAGAACTTCACACAACGATCACCTTGCTCAATGATGAATACGGTGATGAATTGACCAACGTATCCAATGAATTTTCAAACACTCTATTCGAGAAAATAGCGGCTAACGAAAAAATAGCAAACGCCATCCAATCCATCATCTTCGATGAATCCTATTTCTACTGGGTTCAAGGATTCGTCCCTGATGGTAAAGAAGAAGATTTTCTGAAAAAGGTTGTTATACCTGATGAAATCGAAGACCGGGCTTTATGCTCTGAAGTAATATTTAATTTCATTGCATCCCTGATGAAGAAGAATCATGAGTTACTTTCTCAAGTCCTCGTAACCGCATCAAGCTCAGTAATGCAAGCACGCATTGAATGTAAAGATATTTTGATTGCACTCAGCGCAATCTCACACAAGTTGGTCATGGACAATAACAACGAAACCTTGGAGCAAGTAATTGGGAAGTATGACGCCGAGGAATACTTCGGTCGAAACATCACGATCCGCTAATAAGTAATCTTTTCTCGCAAAGAGCCTTAAAACTCTTTGCGCACCTATTCAATTCAAAAAGTCATATTTCAGACCAACACATGAAAAATCTTTTGATTGCATCTATCTTATTTGGCTCCGCGCTTTCCTTGAAGGTATTTGCGGGCGGGCTGGAAGTCGCGCACAAACTAATCGAGCAGCGCTGGTACTCTTTCAATGACATCATAGAAAAGAGAAAGAAATATAGCAGGGTAGATATTTCGCGAGGGTATATCGAATATTACTTCGAGGGTGATGAATACAGCGCCAAATACCCAGAAGAAAAGTTGTCGCCACGTGCAAAATTCTATTCCAATCATGGGACCGTTGGTACCTATGCGGCTGCTGATTATGAGACCGAGCTAGACAAAGCGTGCGTAGATGTTGTCTCAGGCTCTCTAGGAACATTTAAAGGCAGCTATGAAAACTCTAAAAGACCTGATAGGCAACACTATAAGCGCATGGTTGTTGGCATCAGGTCTCTAACATACAAAGGCCCTGAGTATAACTTCAAGAGCCCTTCATCTTGGTCGCCTGTGGAGTTGCCCAAGGACAAAAGAAGTCTTCTGTGTGAAATTTATGAAGTCAAGAGTGACGCGAGCGATCTGAAATACATTGTTTATGCTGCTTCAGTGGCAACCGCTATGTATGACGAAATTCATACGGTGCCACAGCCAGATGAGTCGAGTAACTAAAACTCCTCGCACTCATGCTGCGGCAACCATTGCTGCGGCATTAGCTGGATTCACCTTGAGGCTGTGAACGGGTTCTACCCCAGGCCCTGCAGTGTTTCTATGTCAGCATCCCGCCCCCCTTCACATAACGCGGCAAACGACTATGACCGACTTCGACTTCAAAACACATTTCATCTCGGTACTGCCACCCGACCCGCCCGGCCTGGACCTCGGCTTTGACGAATTCATCACCTTCAACCCCACTGACCTGGCCACCCTCCCCGCGCCAGACGCTGAATTCCTCCTCAAGCACGGCCTGCCGCGCGACGCCGCGCCCTTTCTGAGTTTCGAGGCCTACAGCCAAGCCGAAGCACAACGCAGGTTGGCAATATTCGGCATCGCCAACCACTATTTTCCTTTGGGGCACACCGGCTCCGGGGACGTCATCGCGCTTGATCGACACAGTGGGACGATTGTCTATTTCAACCACGACGCCCATCACGCACGCGTACTCATCAATACCTCACTGCCCCAGTTCGCCCGCAGCTTGTGCGTGTTCCAGGCACATCTGCGAGACAACACGATGGCGCGCTGTTTACCCGAGATCCAATGCATCGATCCTGCCGCCGCCGTGCCGGGCACGATGTGGGCGGATGAGGTCAGCGCAGAACTCAACGGGTAGAAGTGAACGCTGATGACCCACCACGAATTGGCCGACCTCTATCGAGCCTATAACGCCGACCTTAACCGTCTCGACTTGATAAGGCCGCCATTGAAACGCAGCTAAACTCCACAGACCCTCGACTGCGTGGAGACTGCTCATGACCCACAAAAACACCCTCTGCCTCTGGTACAACGGGAGCGCCGAAGAGGCTGCCAAGTTCTACGCCAACACCTTTCCCGACAGTGCGGTGAACGCCGTGCATCGTGCACCAGCGGATTACCCGTCCGGCAAACGGGGCGACGTCTTGACCGTCGAATTCACGGTACTCGGCATCCCCTGCATCGGCCTGAACGGCGGCCCGATCTTTCCCCACACCGAGGCGTTTTCCTTCCAAGTGGCCACCGATGACCAAGCCGAAACCGACCGGTACTGGAACGCAATCATCGACAACGGCGGCCAGCCGAGCGCCTGCGGCTGGTGCAAGGACAAGTGGGGCCTGTCGTGGCAGATCTCTCCGCGCGTGTTGACGGAGGCGGTGACTAACCCTGATCCAGCCATCGCCAAGCGCGCGTTCGAGACGATGATGACCATGACCAAAATCGACATTGCGGCGATTGAGGCAGCGATAAAGGGCTGAGGCGGCAACTGGCGAGGCTATCCAGGGCTTCAATGCGCTCCGCCTGGCAGCGTCAGGCGCAATTGTCGCGTCGGCCCATGCGCCAAAAAAAGACAGCGAGCCGACGGTCCGGTTGCGACTCACCCAATACCGACCTAGTGTTTCATGTCTCCTCTGCTCACCCAGGTGACGCCATGCCTACACTCTCACGCCCCGCCGTACTCGAACTGATCGGCAACACGCCGTTGGTACGGGTCAGCCGCTTCGATACCGGCCTCTGCACGCTGTTCCTCAAGCTGGAATCCCAAAACCCCGGCGGTTCCATCAAGGACCGCATCGGCCTGGCCATGATCGACGCCGCCGAGCGTGACGGCCGCCTGCGTCCCGGCGGCACCATCATTGAGGCAACCGCCGGCAACACCGGCTTGGGCCTGGCGCTGGTGGGCAGGGCCAAGGGTTATCGGGTGGTGCTGGTAGTACCCGACAAAATGTCCACGGAGAAAGTGCTGCACCTTAAGGCCATGGGCGCCGAGGTGCATATCACCCGCTCCGATGTGGGCAAGGGCCACCCCGAGTATTACCAGGACATGGCTGCGCGTCTGGCCCAGGAGATTCCCGGCTCATTCTTCGCCGACCAGTTCAACAACCCGGCCAATCCCCAGGCTCACGAGACCAGCACCGCGCCGGAGATCTGGGCGCAAACCCAGCATGACCTGGATGCCATTGTGGTCGGCGTCGGTTCGGCAGGTACCCTCACCGGCCTGACCCGATTCTTCAAGCGCGTGCAACCGGAGCTGGAAATGGTACTGGCCGATCCGGTGGGTTCGGTAATGGCTGAATACAGCCGCAGCGGCCAGTTGATAACACCCGGCTCGTGGGCCGTGGAAGGCATTGGCGAGGACTTCATTCCGTCGATTGCCGACCTGTCCAGCGTGCGCCACGCCTATTCCATCAGCGATGAAGAGAGCTTCGACCACGCGCGCCAACTGCTCAAGGCCGAGGGCATTCTCGGCGGGTCCTCCACCGGCACCCTGCTCGCCGCTGCCTTGCGCTATTGCCGCGAACAAACCACGCCCAAGCGCGTGGTTAGCTTTGTGTGCGACACCGGCACGCGCTATCTGTCGAAGGTCTACAACGACCAGTGGATGACCGACGCGGGGTTGCTGCATTACAAACACTACGGCGACCTGCGCGACCTGATCGCCCGCCGCTTCGAAGACGGCCGCGTGATCAGCGTGAGCCCCGACGACACCCTGCTCACCGCCTTCCAGCGCATGCGTCTGGCCGACGTGTCGCAACTACCGGTGTTGGTCAACGGCCGCGAACTGGTGGGCGTGATCGACGAATCCGACATCCTGCTGGGCCTGCACCACGATGCCGCGCACTTCACGATGATCGTCGCCAGCGCCATGACCGACAACCTGCAAACCCTGTCCCCCAGCGCCAGCCTGGCCGAATTGCAAACTGAACTGGATCGCGGCTTGGTCGCCATCATTGCCGATGCAGGAGGCTTTTATGGCCTGATCACCCGCGTCGACCTGCTCAACCACCTGCGGAGATCCCTTGCATGAGCCAGCCTGATAAAAGTGCGTTTGCCACCCGTGTGATCCACGCCGGGCAGTTCCCAGACCCAACCACTGGCGCGCTGATGCCGCCGATCTACGCCAACTCCACCTACCTGCAAGACAGCCCCGGCGTGCACAAGGGCTTCGACTACGGCCGCTCCCACAACCCCACGCGGTTTGCTCTGGAGCGTTGCGTGGCAGACCTTGAAGGCGGCAGCCAGGCGTTTGCCTTTGCATCCGGGCTCGCGGCGATTTCTACGGTGCTGGAGCTGCTGGATGCGGGCGCCCATATCGTTTCCGGTAACGACCTCTATGGCGGCACCTTTCGGCTGTTCGACAAGGTGCGCCAACGCAGCGCCGGGCATCGTTTCAGCTTTGTCGATTTGAGTGATGTAACGGCGTTTGAAGCATCCTTGCAGGACGATACGCGCATGGTCTGGGTCGAAACCCCGAGCAACCCGCTGCTCAGCCTCACCGACTTGGCCGCCATCGCAGGTATCTGCCGCAATCGCGGGATCATCTGCGTGGCTGACAACACCTTCGCCAGCCCCTGGATCCAGCGCCCGCTGGAGCTGGGCGTGGATGTGGTGGTGCACTCCACCACTAAATACCTCAACGGCCATTCCGATGTGATCGGCGGTATTGCCATTGTCGGTGACAACCCCGAATTGGCTGATCGCCTGGGTTTCCTGCAGAACTCAGTGGGCGCCATCGCCGGGCCTTTCGACGCGTTCCTGACCCTGCGCGGCGTGAAAACGTTGGCCCTGCGCATGGAGCGTCATTGCAGCAACGCGCTGGACCTGGCCACCTGGCTGGAGCAACAACCGCAAGTGGCGCGGGTCTATTACCCAGGCCTGGCATCCCATCCGCAGCACGAACTGGCACGCCGGCAAATGCGCGGGTTTGGTGGGATGATTTCAGTGGATTTGAACAGCGACCTGGCGGGCGCCACCCGCTTTCTGGAACACGTGAACATCTTCGCCCTGGCCGAAAGCCTGGGAGGTGTGGAAAGCCTGATCGAACATCCGGCGATCATGACCCATGCCAGCATCCCGGCGGCGACGCGGGCGCAGCTGGGGATTGGCGACGGGTTGGTGCGGTTGTCGGTGGGGGTTGAGGATGTGGACGATCTACGAGCGGACCTGGCGCAAGCCTTGGCCCGTATATAACCCCCCCAGAAAACAACGATCAAATGTGGGAGGGGGCTTGCTCCCGATAGCGGCGTGTCAGGCACTGAATATTTGTCTGAACCACCGCCATCGGGAGCAAGCCCACCTCCCACATTCGGTATGCGTTACACCTGGACGATGTTGGCACGCGCCGAATGCAGCTTCTTGTAGCTGTCAATCAAACGCAAATGCCGGTCCAAGCCTTCCAGCTTGATGCTCGTCGGCGTCAACCCATAGAACCGCACACTGCCATCGACCGAGCCGATCACCGCATCCATTCGCTCATTACCAAACATGCGGCGGAAGTTGGCTTCGTAATCCGCCAAGTCCAAGTCGTCGTCCAGTTCCATCTCCAGCACACCGTTCAACGCCTGGTAGAACAGGCCGCGCTCGGCGGTGTTGTCGTTGTACTGCAGGAACATCTCCACGCACTCCTTGGCCTCTTCATATTGCTGCAAGGCCAGGAAAATCAGCAGCTTCAACTCCAGGATGGTCAGTTGGCCCCATACCGTGTTGTCGTCGAACTCGATGCCGATCAAGGTGGTGATGTCGGTGTAATCGTCCAGCTCGCTTTCGATCAGGCGCTCGACCAATGCCTGCAATTCTTCCGTGTCCAGGCGATGCAGGTTGAGAATGTCCTCGCGGAAGAACAGCGCTTTGTTGGTGTTGTCCCAGATCAGGTCGTCCACCGGGTAGATTTCCGAGTAATCCGGCACCAGGATGCGGCAAGCGGTGGCGCCGAGGTGCTCGTACACCGCCATATAGGCTTCTTTGCCCATGCCTTCCAGGATGCCGAAC
Source organism: Pseudomonas sivasensis (assembly GCF_052938085.1). NCBI lineage: Bacteria > Pseudomonadati > Pseudomonadota > Gammaproteobacteria > Pseudomonadales > Pseudomonadaceae > Pseudomonas > Pseudomonas sivasensis. The sequence goes on along the minus strand of NZ_CP176442.1, from coordinate 2,812,464 downwards.
AAGGTCGCAGCCTCTTGGACGTTGGAGTCTTCGCCTTCACCGGAGAAGTCCCACTCGACAAACTCGTAGTCCGATTGCGCGCTGAAGAAGCGCCACGACACCACACCGCTGGAGTCGATGAAGTGCTCGACGAAGTTGTTCGGCTCCGTCACCGCCTGGCCTTCGAAGGTCGGCTGCGGCAAGTCGTTCAAACCCTCGAAACTGCGGCCTTGCAGTAATTCGGTGAGGCTGCGCTCCAGCGCCACTTCCAGGCTCGGGTGGGCACCGAAGGAGGCGAATACCCCGCCGGTGCGCGGGTTCATCAAGGTCACACACATCACCGGGAATTCGCCGCCCAGGGATGCATCCTTGACCAGCACCGGGAAGCCTTGGGCTTCCAGGCCTTCGATGCCCGCCACAATGCTTGGGTATTTGGCGAGCACCTCAGCCGGCACGTCCGGCAGGGCAAATTCACCTTCGATGATTTCACGCTTGACCGCGCGCTCGAAAATCTCCGAAAGGCACTGCACCTGGGCTTCAGCCAGGGTGTTGCCCGCGCTCATGCCGTTGCTGAGGTAGAGGTTTTCAATCAGGTTGGACGGGAAGTACACCACCTCGCCATCGGACTGGCGCACGAACGGCAGCGAAACAATGCCGCGCGCTTCGTTGCCGGAGTTGGTGTCGAACAGATGCGAACCGCGCAGCTCGCCTTCGCGGTCGTAAACCTTGCGGCAATAAGCGTCGAGGATTTCAGTCGGCAGCTCGTCGTTGGGGCCTGGCTGGAACCAACGCTCGTCCGGGTAATGCACGAACGGCGCGTTGGCCAGTTCTTCACCCCAGAATTGGTCGTTGTAGAAGAAGTTGCAGTTGAGCCGCTCGATGAATTCGCCCAATGCCGACGCCAGCGCGCCCTCTTTGGTCGCGCCCTTGCCGTTGGTGAAACACATTGGCGAGTGCGCATCGCGGATATGCAGCGACCACACGTTGGGCACGATATTGCGCCACGAGGCGATCTCGATCTTCATGCCCAGGCCGGCAAGGATCCCGGACATGTTGGCGATGGTCTGTTCCAGCGGCAGGTCCTTGCCCGCGATGTAGGTGCCCTGCTCCGACAGGCTGCTGGGCATCAACAAGGCCTGGGCGTCGGCGTCGAGATTTTCCACCTCTTCGATCACAAATTCGGGACCGGCCTGCACCACTTTTTTCACCGTGCAACGGTCGATGGAGCGCAGGATGCCCTGGCGGTCCTTATCGGAGATATCCGCGGGCAACTCGACCTGGATCTTGAAGATCTGGTTATAGCGGTTTTCCGGGTCGACGATGTTGTTCTGGGACAGGCGGATATTGTCGGTGGGGATGTTGCGGGTCTGGCAGTACAGCTTCACAAAGTACGCCGCGCACAGCGCCGACGATGCCAGGAAGTAGTCGAAGGGCCCCGGTGCCGAACCATCGCCCTTATAGCGAATAGGTTGGTCGGCAATCACCGTGAAGTCATCGAACTTGGCTTCAAGCCGGAGGTTGTCGAGAAAGTTGACCTTGATTTCCATGGGGGCACACCAGAATTACGGGCTAAACAAAAATGGCCGCCATTATGAGGTTTTTCATCGATAAGTTTCAGGCTTTTGACCAATGGCTGGCGAAATAGCCGATGTGAATTAATCTTCTGCACGTTGGCGCCGATGCACTGTGTGCAACCAGGGAGTAGCCGGAATGCGCAACAACCAGCCAGTAACACAACGTGAGATTTCACTCGCGCCTTCGCAAAAACTTATCTCCGCCACCGATATTCACGGGGGCATCACTTACTGCAACGACGCCTTTGTCGAAATCAGCGGTTTTGAACGGGCCGATCTGATCGGCGCGCCGCAGAACATCGTGCGTCACCCCGATGTCCCACCGGCCGTGTTTGCCCATATGTGGCGTGCGCTCAAGCAAGGCCTGCCGTGGATGGGCATCGTCAAGAACCGCTCGAAAAACGGCGACCATTACTGGGTTAACGCCTACGTCACACCGATCTTCCACGGCCGCGAAGTCGTTGGTTTTGAATCGGTGAGGGTCAAGCCCAGCGCCGATGAAATCCGCCGGGCGCAGGTGCTGTATCGCCGCCTCAGCCAAGGCAAATCCAGCGCGCTAATCAAGGACACTTGGCTGCCCGCGGCGTTGAGTGCCGTTCCGTACGTGGCCACCGGCATCGCCGGCAGCATTGCCGGGCTTTTCCTCAGTGCACCGATCGCCATTGCGGTGGCCGTGGCCGTTGCCGTGCCGGTGGGTATGCTGTGCTCACGCGTACGCCAAGGCAGCACCTTGCGCCTGCTGGCGGGTGTCGAGCCCTCGACGTCGGATGCCTTGATTGCCCAGATGTACAGCGACGCCAGCGGCCCCCAGGCACGCCTGGAAACCGCATTCCTCAGCCAAAACTCGCGCCTGAAAACCTGCCTCACACGCTTGCAGGACAGTGCCGAACAACTCAGCGCCCTGGCCGGGCAATCGGATCAGTTGGCCACTGCCAGCTCCAAAGGCCTAGATCGCCAACGCGTTGAAACCGAGCAGGTCTCGGCGGCCGTCAACCAGATGGCTGCGACCACCCAGGAAGTCGCCAGCCATGTGCAGCGCACCGCCGACGCCACCCAGCAGGCCAACGTGCTGACCGGACGTGGCCGTGAAGTCGCGCGTGATACCCGCCTGGCCATTGAGCGCTTGTCCGCCGTCGTGGGCGAAACCGGCACCACCGTGGCGCAGTTGGCCAAGGACAGTGACGAAATCGGCAGCGTGGTGGACGTGATCAAAGGCATCGCCGATCAAACCAACCTGCTCGCCCTCAACGCCGCCATCGAAGCGGCCCGCGCCGGTGAGCAAGGCCGCGGGTTTGCCGTGGTGGCCGATGAAGTGCGCCAACTCGCGCAGCGTACCTCCCAATCCACCACTCAAATCCATGCGCTGATCACTCAGTTGCAGGCATCGTCCAACAATGCCGTGCAAAGCATGGAAAACGGCCAACGCCAGGCGCAGGAAGGCGTAGCCTGGGTGCTGGAAGCAGACCAGGCGTTGGTCGGCATCAGCGAAGCGGTGTCTCATATCACCGAAATGACCACCCAGATCGCCGCCGCCACTGAGGAACAAAGCGCGGTCGCCGAGGAGATCAGCCGCAACATCACCACTATCGCGGAGCTGGCTGACCAGACGTCGATACAAGCCCATCAATCCACCGACCTTAGCAAGCAGCTGACCAATACGGCGGCCACTCAATATGCGTTGGTAGAACGCTTTAACCGCTGACCCCGCAACGCGAGGCCGCCCGCCAGCTGGGCGGCCTTGCTTGCACCGGGATGAATATCGTGGCGCTCAGCCCGCGAGCAGGCTGTAACGCCCGGCGCATTTCTAAGGGGCCGGTCTGATTGGGGCAGTCACTGGGTTTGTCCAGGCTATTGCTTGCGATACATCCCCGTGAAGTAATCCGGAAAGTCCGGCGCCGAGTTGTGGTTGATCACCGCAAAACCCTTCACCAGTTGAATGTGATACGGGCCGGCGCGCCGGGTCGCCAACGGCTCGCGCACGATAATCAGGTTTTCGGTTTCCATCGGCACGCTGTGGTGCGCGCTGACGATGACCTTGTCGGTACCGGTTTCCTTGAGCGTTACGGTGAACTCCGCCACTTCGCGGCCCTGGGCATCGCGGTCGGGGAGGATCTTCAGGTCCAGGTCGCCGTCACGGTCGAGGAAGTCGTTGCGCATCTGGTAGTGACCGTCACGCTGATCGCGGGCAACGTCACCGAGTTTCTTGTACTCAGGCTCACGGTCCTCGCGATGCAGTTGGATTTGCAACTCCGGCTTGTCACCCTGGGCGCCACTGACCCACGTGCCGGAGTAAGCATAGGGCTCGACGGTTTCCCGAGTGATGCGCCAGATGCCGGTTTGATGACCATCGTCGGCATATTCGTGCAGGTAGACAAACGACTGGTCGCCGTATTCACCCAACTCGCCTACCAGCTTGATCGGCTTGCCGCTGCCGCTTTTGGTGTAGCGCAATTCACCAATCAACACCGCGCCCTGTTGCTGGTACCAGAGTTGCACCGGGATCTTGCCGTTGAGGGTGCCGGCCAGGAACTCAGGATCCTCATTGACCGGCCCTTCGAGCCTTGGGGTTTCCAGCCACTGGCCGTCCTTCCACTCACCGGTGGTGCGCAGCATGTAGCCGCTGGGCATGCTGTTGTTGGCGTCATCGTCCGTCGCAGGCACTTGGGCCTGGGTGTACGCGCTGAGTCTCACCAACTCACCGTCGCGCATCTGATAGCGGCTGGCGCGGGTCCAGCAGCAACCCTGGTCGGTCTGCGAATGGATAACGCCGTCCTTGGGATTGACTGAGAACATACCGCCGGAGGTTTCGTTCGCAAGATCGGTCAGGGGGCCGTTGAGCACCCACTGCGTCTTGTGCGGGTCTTGCAGGTACACATCGTAACTGGACTGGAAGTCTTTATCCGCGCCGGTGCCATTGCGGATCGCCAAGTCCTGGCGGCCATCCTGATTGATGTCGGCAAAGTAGACCACGCCGTTCTCGCCCATCAAACGCCAGTCGACGGTTTTACCATTCTGGTCCAGCGGCACCTGGGCGTCCGGAGTCTGCAATTGCTGGAGGATTTCGAGGGTAGTTACGTCGCGTATCGTGATCAGGGCTCGCGCCAGGTACTGCAAGTCCTGCGGCACCTGCGGGAACAACACTTCGACCAGGTATTTGCCGCTCGGGTCATTGACCGAGAACGAACGAGGCTCGGCCATGGCCGGGGCCGCCAGGGTCATGGAGAGGAGCACAGCGCTGACGAGCGAACGCATTCAAAGCATCCTTGCTGAAATTCGGGGGCGGCAGTGTAGCGGTTTCGCTGGCGGCTATGTGACGTACCCCACGAGCGAAGGGAACCTAAAGCATTTCATCGCAGCGTTTAGCGTGCCGTTCGAGGGCGAAATCCACCAACGCATCTGCAATACCGCCATGCTGTACCCACACAGCTTCCCCCTTATTGACCTTACTGCGCAGCTTGTTCAAGTTGATGCTTTTCTGCCCACGTAATTGCTCTCGGTCAAGAATGTAGAAGCTCCAGTTATCGAGTTCCAACACCGATTTCACCAACGCCTGCTTATTGAGCTTGAACCGCGCTTTCTCCCTCGGCAGTGCACGAGATGGATTGGGGTTCCACTTATCATGAAGACGCTCGTTCTCCTGACACTTTTTATTATCCAATGCCAGATAAGCGAAGATGTAAAAGTCTGACCAATGCTCAGCGGGCAGCGGACTATTGGAGACACAATCGAATCCTTCAGCGAAGGAGGTATCGAACACCTGAGATTTGCTATAGGAGTCTTTCGATTTAACTTGAATAGTGAATTTTTCATCATTCATGAAAAACACGAGGTCATGAACATCGCCTTCCATCTTGGTTGAAAAATGCGATGTGGGTACCTGGAAATCGGGGCTAGGCATGTTGAACAGCGCCCGGTACACCAAAAACTCTGCCAGATAACCTCGTAGCAGGGGGTTATCCAATGCTGAAAAGCCCCAGCCCCAGAAAGCCGTTAGAAACCCAGGCTCTATGGGTCTCCCCGATTGAGTCAACGCTTCTGTTCCAGTCAACGGATCGAGTAGATTCATATTTCTAACTGCACTCTTCACGCGAAAGTTAATAAAAGTTGACGCCAATGCGGCTGCACGCTCTCGCCTCTCAACTGGGTTGACGCAGCAACCGCTCGATGGCCTTGCGCAAATCCCCATGCACCTCTTCGGCATAAGGAACAGCATTCTTCCAGTCATAAAACCATGCCGGCATCCGGCGCTTGTCGTCGGGTTCCGAGGCGTAGCGCGGGAATATATGGCAGTGCAACTCAGGCTCGGAGTTGCCCAGGATTTCGTAATTCATGCGCTGGGCGTCGGTGGCGTGCAACACCGCATCACCGAGGCGCGCCATGTCCAGCAGGTAAGTCGCGCGGGCTTCGGTATCCAGGTCGTTCAAACTCGCGACCACCGGATCGGGCAGCAGCAGGCAGTAGCCCGGCAGAAACTGCACATCCCCCATCACCGCCCAGCCCGAGGCCATGCGGCAGATAACCTTCTCATTGGCGCCGATGCGGGCCAGGGCTACGCGTTCCGTGATCAGTGGCATGTAGGGTCCTTGATGGGGGCAAGATGCGGGCGGCATTTTAACGCTTGCCCCCTGCTTTTCAGCAACGGGAACAGTCCAAGGGAGTTACCTGACAGGCCACCTGAGGAAACGCCTGTTGCCCCACCAACAGCAGTTGCACAGCTTGTGCTGAATCCAAACAGGCTCTCCCTTTTAAAATTAAACGTATCCCTTTGAAATAAAAGCATTTATCCCCCTGGCATGGCGCGTGCAATCACCTTTGCATCGACCCAAAGGACACACCCATGCCCCAGACACTGCCCCAGGCGCTGCTGCATCAAGCCCACACCCGAGGGTCGGCGATTGCCTTGCGTTACAAGCGCTTGGGCATCTGGCAAGAGCGACGTTGGAGCGAACTGGCAGACGACATACGCCAACTCGCCGCAGCCCTTCACCAGCGCGACTTCGGGCCTGACGATGATCTGCTGATCATAAGTCAGGCGCGCCCCGAAGCCTTGCTGCTGGCACTGGCCGCGCAGTGGTTGGGGGGGAGCGTCACGCTGCTCGATCCCGAGCGCGACAATCGTGCGCTGCTGGTGCAACTGCGGCCGACATTTGTTCTCGCCGAAAACGCCGAGGCGATTCCGTCAATCAGTGGGCCCGGTGTGGTGGTGTACCTCGATGGGCGCGGTCTGGATCAACACAAAGGCCCCCACTTGGTCGCTTATGCGGACTTGCGCACGGACCTCCCTGCCCCGGCGTGCGCCACTCAGTCAACCGCCCTCGCCTTTGTGTTCCACGCCGATACCCGCGTGCAGTTGACCCACGGGCAGTTGCTCATGGACGCGCGCACTTTGGTGGCCCGCGAACACCTCGACGCCAATGAGGAAGCCCTGGCCGCGCGTGTTTTCGCCGCCAGCGGGCAGGCGCGCTACTTGCTGGCGCCCTGGCTGCACGCTGGTTTTCGCCTGAACTTCCCCGAAGCCCTGGCCACCCGTGACACCGACCGCCGCGAGCTGGGCCCAACCTTGGTGCTGGGCACACGTGAATCCTACGGCCGTCTGGAACAGTGGGCACGTGAGCGCCTGCCGCTGCCGGGCACATTCAGTCATCGCCTGTACCGCTGGGCGATGCAGCCAACCCCATCAATCATTCGCCGCTGGCTGGGCCACTGGCTGGTGCGTCGACCATTGCTCGATGTGCTGGGCATGAGCCGCTTGCGCGTGCCCTTGCTGGTAGGGCCAGCGTTGAGCCCGGACAGTGCGGCGTTCTTTACCGCCCTGGGCATCGATCCCGGCCGTTGGCAAGAGCCAGCGCCCCAACACCAACCCGCCGACCAACGACTGCCTCACGCTGTCTGACGAGCCCAACCATGCATGCAACCACTCAAGCGGTCTTACTGCGGCTCGATGACATTACCCTGTCGTTCAAGGGCATCAAGGCCATCACCTCCATCAGTTTCGACGTCAAGGCCGGGGACATCTGCGGGCTGATCGGCCCCAACGGCGCCGGCAAGAGTTCGCTGCTCAATGTGATCAACGGCGTTTACCACCCCCAAAGCGGCAGCATCCAGTACGCCGGCCACACCCGACGGCGCATGCGCGCGCATCAGGCGGCCGAAGGCGGGATTGCGCGAACCTTCCAGAACATCGCGCTGTTCAAGGGCATGAGCGTGCTCGACAACGTGCTCACCGGGCGCAACCTCAAGCGCCGCAGCAGCTGGATCGAGCAGATGCTGCGCCTGGGCCGAGCCCCGCGCGAGGAGGACGCGCACCGCCTGCACGCCGAAAAAGTCATCGCGTTTTTGCAGATCCATCCCTGGCGACACGTGCTGGTGGGCACCCTGCCCTATGGCCTGCAAAAGCGTGTCGAACTGGCCCGCGCCCTGGCGTCCGAGCCGACCCTGTTGCTGCTGGATGAGCCCATGGCCGGTATGAACGCTCAGGAGAAAGCCCAGATGAGCCAATTCATCCGCGACATCAACCGCGAGTTCGGCACCACCGTGGTGCTGATCGAGCACGATATCGGTGTGGTCATGGGCTTGTGCGACCACGTAGTGGTGCTCGACTACGGCCGCAAGATCGGCGACGGCACACCCGAGCAAGTGCGCGCCAACCCCGATGTCATCGACGCCTATCTGGGAACTTGAGCATGGAATTTTTCTTTGAGGTGCTGATCGGCGGCCTGTTGGCGGGCGTGATGTATTCCCTGGTGGCGATCGGTTTTGTGCTGATCTACAAAGCCTCGGGCGTCTTCAACTTCGCCCAGGGCGCCATGGTGCTGTTCGCCGCGCTGACCTTTGTCAGCCTGCTGGAGCGCGGCTTTCCGTTTGTCTTCGCGTTTTTGCTGACCCTGGTGAGCATGGTGGTGCTTGCGCTGCTGATCGAGAAAGTGGTGCTGCGGCCCCTGGTCAATCGCCCGCCGATCATCCTGTTCATGGCCACCCTTGGGCTGTCCTACATGATCGAAGGCTTCGCGCAATTCCTCTGGGGTGCGCAGGTGCATGGCCTGGATTTGGGCATTGCCGACGAGCCGCTGGAAATCCGCGGCATGCTGCTCTCGCAGTTCGACCTGTTCGCTGCCGGCACCGCCGCCGCGTTGGTGCTCGCCCTGTCATTGCTGTTCAACAAAACCCGTATCGGCCTGTCGCTGCGTGCAGTCGCAGACGACCCGCTGGCGTCCATGGCGGTGGGCATTCGCCTGCCGCGCATCTGGGCCCTGGTGTGGGCCGTGGCGGGGTTTGTCGGGCTGGTGGCCGGGTTGCTTTGGGGCGCGCGATTGGGGGTGCAATTCTCGTTATCGCTGGTGGTACTCAAGGCATTGCCGGTGCTGATCATCGGCGGATTTTCGTCCATCGGCGGCGCGATTGTCGGCGGCTTGATCATCGGCGCGAGCGAAAAAATCGCCGAGATCTACCTCGGCCCGATCATCGGCAGCGGCATTGAAAACTGGGTGCCTTACGTCCTTGCCTTGCTGTTCTTGCTGGTGCGCCCTGCCGGGTTGTTCGGCGAGCGCGCCATCGAGCGGGTCTGATCGTTTTTTGAGGAAATGCCTGCATGCTGTATCAAGAAGTCGGTCAAATCAGTACCTCCTACGCGGCCGAGCGCCGCACCTTTCGCCTGCGCCAGGACCGCATCGCACTGTGGCTACTGCTGGGCTTTGCCTTTGTGGTGATGCCGTGGCTGGGCAACGACTACTGGTTCAGCGCGATCCTCGTGCCGCTGCTGGTGCTGTCCCTGGCCGGCCTCGGCCTGAACCTGCTGACTGGCTACGCCGGGCAACTCTCTCTGGGATCGGCGGCGTTCATGGCGGTGGGCGCATTTGCCGCCTACAACCTGCAATTGCGCGTACCCGGTTTGCCGCTGCTGGTGAGCTTTGGCCTGGGCGGCGTGATCGCTGCGCTGGTGGCGGTGTTCTTCGGTCTGCCGAGCCTGCGCATCAAGGGCTTTTACCTGTTGGTAGCGACCCTGGCCGCCCAGTTCGTGGTGGAGTGGGTACTGACCCGCTTCAGCTGGTTTACCAACGACAACGCGTCCGGCGTAATCACCTCACCGCCATTGCTGATCGCTGGGGTTGATTTCAGCTCGCCGTGTGGCCGCTACCTGCTGACCCTCAGCGTGGTCGTGGCGCTGTTCTGGCTCGGTAAAAACCTGGTGCGCAGTGAGCTGGGCCGCAACTGGATGGCCGTGCGCGACATGGACACCGCCGCCGCCGTGATCGGCATTCGGCTGCTCAAGGCCAAGCTGCTGGCGTTTGCCATCAGCGGCTTCTACCTGGGTGTCGCGGGGTCGCTTTGGGCCTTCGCCTACCTGGGCACGGTGGAGCCACACGGCTTCGACCTGAGCCGCTCATTTCAGGTGCTCTTCATCATCATTATCGGCGGTCTGGGCAGTGTGCTCGGCAACGTCCTCGGCGCGGCCTTCATCGTGTTGTTCCCGATCCTGCTGGGCAACCTCTTCGCGTTGCTGCCGGCCGGATTGATGGACGCCGGCCAGCTGGAAAACCTTCAGAAGATGCTGTTCGGTGCACTGATCATCACCTTCCTGATCAAGGAGCCGGAGGGGCTGGCCCGACTGTGGCAGCGCTTTCGTCAACGGGCCAGGGTATGGCCGCTGCGTTACTAACTTACTAACCCCCGAGCTGAACCCCGAGGAACTGCCTCCATGAGACACCCCGCACCGCTGCGCCGCCTGGCCTTGGGCCTGGCCTTGATCACCGCCACGCTCACGGGCACCGTCCAGGCCGCCAACGAACAATACTTTCCGTTGCAGAGCTATCGGGTCGGGCCCTATGCCGCCGGTGGCACCGGCTTCTTCGGTGGGTTTATCGACTACCTGCAATACATCAACGCCAACGGCGGCGTGAACGGCGTCAAGTTGACCTGGAGCGAATGCGAGACCGAGTACGTGGTGGAAAAAGGCGTCGAATGCTACGAGCGCCTCAAGGGCGGTCTCAACGGTGCGCCCGCAGCGGCCACCAACCCGCTGTCGGTGGGCATCGCCTACGCCACGCTGGACCGCTCGACCGCCGACAAACTACCGCTGATCACCATCAACCACGGACGCACCGACTCCACCGACGGCAGCGTCTTCCCCTACGTGTTCCCGTTGCAGCTCAACCCGTATTCGGAAGTCTCGGCGATCATCAACTACATCGGCCAGCGCGAAGGCGGCGCCGACAAACTCAAGGGCAAGAAAATCGCCGTGCTCTACCACGGCTCGCCCTACGGCAAGGAAACGAACGGTGTACTGGAAACCCTGGCCAAAAATGCCGGCTTCGAATTGACCCTGCTGGAAGTGCCACACCCTGGCAACGAGCAACAATCGCAGTGGCTGAACATTCGCCGTCTCAAGCCGGACTGGGTGATCCTGCGCGGCTGGGGCGTTATGAACCCGGTGGCGCTCAAATCTGCGCAAAAAGTCGGTTACCCGGCTGATCACATCATCGGCAATATCTGGAGCAACTCGGAAGAAGACGTGTTGCCGGCCGGCAACGCAGCCAAGGGTTTTATCTCCATCACCACCCACCCGTCCGGCACCGATTTCCCAGTGCTGCAAGGCATCAAGCAAAGCGTGGTGGACGCGGGCAAAGGCAACCTGGCCGATCCGAAGCGCTTCGGCACGGTGTACTACAACCTCGGTGTGGTGAACGGCATTCTCAACGTCGAAGCCGTGCGCCTGGCCCAGGAAAAATACGGCCACCAGCCCCTCACTGGCGAACAAGTGCGCTGGGGTTTCGAACACCTGAACTTGGACGATGCGCGTCTTCAGGCCCTGGGCGCAAAAGGCCTGGTGCAACCGCTGAAACTGTCCTGCGCCGACCATGAAGGCGGCGGCGCGGTACGCTTCCAGCAGTGGGATGGCCAGCGCTGGAACCTGATCAGCGATTGGGTACAAGCCGATCGCGCGCTGCTGCGGCCGATCATCGAAGCCTCGGCGGCGCAGTACGCGAAGGAGAAAGGCATTACGCCGCGTGATTGCAGCAAAGAGCAGTAGGATTTCTCAGCGGCAATGCGGTTTTATGTGGGAGGGGGCTTGCTCCCGATTGCAGTGGTTCAGCCATATAAATGTTGACTGACACACCGCCATCGGGAGCAAGCCCCCTCCCACATTTTGACCGAGGTGAATCAGCTCACTGCGAGTTCCACCACGCCCTTATTCAATCGCACCGGCCACACCTGCAATCGCTGGTGCGGCGACTCCAGGCACTGGCCGTCCTGCAAGCGGTAATGCTGCTTATAGATCGGCGCAGCCACCACCAAATCGCCCTTGATACTGCCGACCAATCCACGGCCAATTACATTCGCCCCCGACTCCGGGTCATGGTTGTCGATGGCGAACAGCGTCTGCTCCTGCGCACCCGGCAGGTAGAACAGCGCCACTTGAGCGCCGTCCAGCCACACCACTACGCCGGAGTTGCTCACCAGGTCTTGCTCACTGCACACCCCTTTCCAGGTGGACAGGTGGTGCTGAGTGTCAGGCTGGCTCATCAGGCAATCTCCTCGATGACGGGAATCAGGTTGAGTTCGGTGGCCATGATCGGCCGGCGCTGGCCGCGTTCCTGGACAAAGTGGATATCCGGGTCGGGGCGTTTGTCGTTGACGAAGGTGCGGAAGCGCTTGAGTTTTTCCGGATCTTTGAGGGCGTTGGCCCACTCGCATTCGTAGCGGTCGACGACCAGCTGCATCTGCGCCTCCAGCTCCGCGCCCAGGCCGAGGCTGTCGTGCAGGATCACGTCTTTGAGGAAATCCAGGCCACCTTCCAGGCTTTCGCGCCACACAGAGGTGCGTTGCAGTTTGTCGGCGGTGCGGATGTAGAACATCAGGAAGCGGTCGATGTACTGGATCAACGTGGCGTCGTCGAGGTCAGTAGCGAACAGTTCGGCATGGCGCGGACGCATGCCGCCGTTGCCCGCGATGTAAAGGTTCCAGCCCTTCTCGGTGGCGATCACGCCCACGTCCTTGCTCTGGGCTTCGGCGCATTCACGGGTGCAGCCGGACACCGCGAACTTGAGTTTGTGCGGCGAACGCAGGCCCTTGTAGCGATCCTCGATCAGCAGCGCCATTTTCACGCTGTCCTGCACGCCGTAGCGGCACCAAGTGCTGCCCACGCAGGACTTCACCGTACGCGTGGATTTGCCATACGCGTGCCCGGTCTCAAAGCCAGCGGCGATCAGCTCGGCCCAGATATCCGGCAGCTCATGCAACTGCGCGCCAAACAAGTCGATGCGCTGGCCGCCGGTGATCTTGGTGTAGAGGTCGTATTTCTTCGCCACTTCACCGATCACGATCAGCTTGTCGGCCGTGATTTCACCACCGGGAATCCGTGGCACCACCGAGTAGGTGCCGTTCTTCTGCATGTTGGCCATGAACGTGTCGTTGGTGTCCTGCAGCGGCACCAACGAGGCGTCCATGATTGGCTGGTTCCAGCACGACGCCAGGATCGAACCCACCGCCGGTTTGCACACGTCGCAACCAGTGTGGCCACGGCCGTGTTTGGCCAGCAGTTCTTCGAAGGTGGTCACCCCTTCCACACGCACCAGGGCATACAGCTCCTGACGGGTGTAGGCGAAGTGTTCGCACAGGCTCTTGTCGACGCTGACGCCACGGGCAATCAACTCGTGTTCGAACACTTGCTTGAGCAAGCCCGCGCAACCGCCGCAACCGGTGCAAGCCTTGGTCTGGGATTTGAGCAGGCCGAGGTCGCTGCAACCGCCGTCGATGGCCGAGCAAATCGCGCCTTTGGTCACGTTGTGGCAGGAACACACCGTGGCCGATTCCGGCAACGCGCCTGGGCCGAGAGTCGGTGCACCGGCGGACGAAGGCAGGATCAGGCTGGCCGGTTCCGCAGGCAGTGCAATCGCGTTCTGCATGTATTGCAGCAACGTGTCGTAGTAGCTGTTGTCGCCAACCAGCACTGCGCCGATCACATGCTTGCCCGATGCGTCCACCACTAGGCGGCGGTAACTGGCGCTGGCCTCGTCGATGAACTGATAGCTGCGCGCACCCGGCGTGTGGGCATGGGCGTCGCCGATGGAACCCACGTCCACGCCGAGCAGTTTGAGCTTGGTGGACATGTCGGCACCGACAAAGGGCTCGGCGACCTGCCCGCATAACAGCGCGGCTACCCCGCGGGCCATCTGGTACCCCGGTGCGACCAGGCCGAACAGGCTGCCGTTCCACGACGCGCACTCGCCAATCGCGTAGATGTGCGGGTCGCAACTCAAGCATTCATCGTTGATCACCACCCCGCCACGCGGACCAATCTCCAGGCCAGCCTGGCGCGCCAGGGCGTCCTGTGCGCGGATGCCGGCGGAGAACACGATAAGGTCGGTTTCGAGGAACTCGTCGTTGGCAAAGTTCATGCGATAGCGGTACTGCTCGCCCGCGCTGATCGACTGCGTGGCACGGGACAGGTGCACGCCGACGCCCAGCCGTTCGATCTGGGCCTTGAGCGCCAGACCGCCGAAATCATCCAACTGCACTGGCATCAAGCGCGGTGCGAACTCCACCACATGGGCTTCCAGGCCCAAGCTTTTCAGGGCGTTGGCGGCTTCCAGGCCCAGCAGGCCACCGCCCACCACCACACCACGTCGGGCATTGGCTGCCGCTGCACGGATGGCATCAAGGTCGTGCAAGGTGCGATACACCAACCGCGAATCCCCTTCGGCGCCTTCGATCGGCGGCACGAACGGATAGGAACCGGTGGCCAGGACTAATGTGTCGTAGGCCACGCAGCCCTGAGCCGTGATCACCTCACGGCCAGCGCGGTCGATCTCCAGCACCGGCACGCCCAGGTGCAACGTCACTCCCGGCGTCTGGTACAGCGACGCCTCGGAGAGTGCCAACGACTCGGCATCGCGTCCGGTGAAATACTCGGACAGGTGCACACGGTCATAGGCGCGCATCGGCTCTTCGCTGAACACATGCAGGTGGTAGTGTTGCAGCGCGCCGCGCTCGATCAGTTGCGCCACACAATGGTGACCGACCATGCCATTGCCAACGACGATCAGGGTTTTCATCGGTTTGTTCATATCAGCACCTGACAACATTCATCACGGTTTAAAAAGCAAAAAAAAACGCCTGAAACCTTGCGGTTCCAGGCGTCTTTGCCTGTTCTTATGCGGGATCTGTTCGGACGACTTCGCCGGATCCATCGCTTTATGCCCATGACCTCAATGGCCTGTCGATCGTCGTTGACCGAGTGGGGTTGACGGGGAGCTTGCAGGCTCTGTGCCAATCGGCCGCGGAGCCGTACGTGGCGCCGCTGCAGTCCCCTCGCGTTGCCTGAACAGCGTGGATTGCGCATCCAACTGGTGCGTGTTGCATCAAAAAGGCGCACTTGCATCATCAATTTCCAGGCTGATGAGTGTTGGGGCTGCTTCGCAGCCCAGCGCGGGCGGTGCGACGATTCGACTAGCCCGCACACCCCAACAGCCAGCTCACCAGAACAACCCGGTTCTTCACAAAAAAGCACCCATTGCAGCGTTTGAAAAAACCTGGCGCGTGACTTGCTAGGAACACCTGCATAAAGCAGTCAACGCTGATTGCCCATTCACGACAAAGGCGCCGTGCAACCCCCGTTCCCAAACGGAGGGTTGCAGGGCGCTTTTTTGTTGGCGGGTAAAAAAGTTTAGAGGGTGACGGATGGCAAACCAAAGCGTACGTAGCGTGTGTCCTTATTGTGGCGTTGGCTGCGGCATCGTGATGCAAGTGGAAAACAATAAAGTGGTCAAGGTGATCGGCGACAAGGCCCACCCTACCAACGTTGGCCGCCTGTGCACCAAAGGCACGACGTGCGGCCAAGCCATCGCCGAGTCCGGGCGCATGGAAAACGCTTACCTGCGTGAGCAGCGCGATCACAACCCGGTGCGGGTCGCCATGGACACCGCCATCAGCGAAACCGCCGGCCGTTTGCGCCATATCCTCGACCGTGACGGCCCCGATGCGTTGTCGTTCTACGTGTCCGGACAAATGTCCCTGGAGGCGCAGTACCTGATCAACAAATTGGCCAAGGGGTTTGTGCGCACCCGCAATATCGAATCCAACTCGCGGTTGTGCATGGCCAGTGCCGGCAGCGGCTACAAGCTGTCCCTCGGTTCCGACGGGCCACCGGGTTCCTATGAAGACTTTGACCGCGCCGACCTGTTCTTCGTGATCGGCGCCAATATGGCTGACTGTCATCCGATTTTGTTCCTGCGCATGATGGACCGGGTCAAGGCCGGGGCGAAGCTGATCGTGGTCGACCCCCGGCGCAGCGCCACCGCCGACAAAGCTGATCTGTACCTGCCGATCAAACCCGGCACCGACCTCGCGCTGCTCAATGGCCTGCTGCACCTGCTGGTGAAAAACGGCCACACCGACCCCGGCTTTATCGCCACGTTCACCGAAGGTTGGGAGGTTATGCCCGGTTTTCTTGAGGACTACCCGCCCCACAGCGTCGCTGCCATCACGGGTTTGGCCGAAGCGGATATCCGCCAAGCCGCCGACTGGATCGGCCAGGCCGCCGAGTGGATGAGCTGCTGGACCATGGGCCTCAACCAAAGCACCCACGGCACCTGGAACACCAACGCCCTGTGCAACCTGCACCTGGCCACCGGCGCGATTTGCCGCCCCGGCAGCGGGCCGTTTTCCCTCACCGGCCAACCCAATGCCATGGGCGGCCGCGAAATGGGCTACATGGGCCCGGGCCTGCCAGGACAGCGCTCGGTCATGGTCGACGCCGACCGCACATTTATCGAAGACCTCTGGCAAATCCCGCCTGACCGCCTGCCGCGCCAAGCCGGCAACGGCACCGTGGCGATGTTCGAACAGATGGCCGCCGGGCAGATCAAAGCCTGCTGGATCATCTGCACCAACCCGGTGGCCAGCGTGCCCAATCGCCAGACCGCTATCGACGGTTTGCGCACAGCAGAACTGGTGATCACCCAGGACGCCTACCTCGACACCGAGACCAACCGCTACGCCGACATCCTGCTGCCCGGCGCGCTGTGGGCCGAGGCCGAAGGGGTGATGATTAATTCCGAGCGCAACCTGACCCTGATGCAAAAGGCCGTCGATGCACCCGGTGAAACCTTGCCGGACTGGCAGATCATCGCCCGTGTCGCCTGTGAAATGGGCTTTGCCGACGCGTTCACGTATGCCAGCGCCGCCGACGTGTTCGAAGAAATCAAACGCGCCTGGAACCCCAAGACCGGCTATGACATGCGCGGCGCCAGCCATGCGCGCCTGCGTGAACAACCGTTGCAATGGCCTTGCCCTTCAGCCGACGGCGCAGACCGAAACCCGATCCGCTACCTGAATACCGGCACGCTCAGATTCGCCACCGACAGCGGCAAAGGCCAATTCTTTCCGCGCCCCCATATGCCGCCTGCGGAAATGCCCGACGACCGCTTCCCTTTCGTGCTCAACACCGGCCGCTTGCAGCACCAGTGGCACACCCTGACCAAGACCGGCAAAGTCGCCACCCTGAACAAACTCAACCCCGGCCCGTTCGTGGAGATCCATCCCGACGATGCCGCGCGCCTCGGCATCACGGCCAAGGATCCGGTGGAGGTGCGCTCCTTGCGCGGGCGTGCCGTGCTGCCTGCGGTGATCACTGACCGCGTGCGGCCCGGCAACTGCTTTGCGCCCTTCCACTGGAACGATGTGTTTGGCGAGCACCTGGCGATC
Organism: Pseudomonas sivasensis; assembly: GCF_052938085.1. NCBI lineage: Bacteria > Pseudomonadati > Pseudomonadota > Gammaproteobacteria > Pseudomonadales > Pseudomonadaceae > Pseudomonas > Pseudomonas sivasensis. Next base: position 2,795,209 of record NZ_CP176442.1, on the reverse strand, counting down.
AATGCGGTGACCAACGATGCCGTCGACCCGACTTCCCTGCAGCCCGAGTTCAAGTGCTGCGCGGTCGCGCTGGCCCGAGTCGAGCTGATCGACCATCAATTCCTCGACCAACCGGCGCCCACTTCCCATGACCTTCCGGAGGACCTCACCATGTCGCGCCTTGACGCCTTCGCTGATCTCACCGGTATCCGTAACAGGCCGGCGCCGTCACTAAGCGACAGTGAACGCACCTACCTCGCCGGCTTCCTCAGTGGCCTGCACTCCAGCGCCACGCGGCAGGACGCTGGCGTCCCGGTGATGCCGGCAAGCGCGCCATTGGCCCAGGACGCCCGCTTGTGGCTGGACGGGTTGCTCGGTGGTTTGTTCAGTCGCGCAGGCGCTGCACCACTCCCCTCCCCGGACGTCACCCTGTTGTGGGCCTCGCAGACCGGCAACGCCGAAGCCCTGGCCGAGCGCTTCGCCAAACGCCTGCGCGAAGCGGGCATCAGCGTGGAACTGAGCGCCATGGCGGACTTCCCGACGAGCAAACTGGCGAGTACCCAGAACCTGGCGCTGATCAGCAGCACCTTTGGCGACGGCGACCCACCGGACAATGGCGAAGGTTTCTGGCACAGCCTCAGCACCGTCGACACGCGCCTGGAGTCCCTGCGCTTTGCCGTACTGGCCCTGGGTGATCCGAATTACGACCAGTTTTGCAGGCACGGCAAAAGGCTTGATCAGCGCCTAGTGGAACTGGGGGCGACGCGCCTGCTGGAACGCGTCGACTGCGATACCGAATTCGAAGAACGCGCCGATGCCTGGCTGACGAAGTTGCAGCAAACCCTCAACCCGGCAAAGCCCGTCACACTGGCCGCCACACCCGCCGGCAAAACCAAACTGCATCAATCACGCCTGCTGCTCAACCGGCACCTGAACCCCCAGAACGCCCACAAGGAAACTCGCCAATTCGCCCTGGACCTGGCGGACTCCGGCCTGACCTACGAAGCCGGAGACGCCCTCGGCGTGCGGCCGCGCAACTGCCCGGAACTGGTGAGCGAACTGCTGGAGCTGACCCACCTGAGCGCCAGCGCCTCGGTAAACATCGACACCTTTGGTGAGGTATCGCTGCAACAGGCGCTGACCCAGCACTTCGAGATCGCCCGTCCTGGCAGCGAGACCCTGGCCTTTATTGCCGAGCGCAGTGCCAATCCGGGCCTGGAACAACTGCTGCGGCCCGAGCGCAAGGCTGAACTCAAAGACTGGCTATGGGGCCGACAGCTCACGGATGTGCTGCAGCAATATCCCATCGACTGCTCGGCGGACGAGCTACTGGGCACCCTCAAACGTCTGCAACCGCGTCTGTATTCGATTGCCTCCAGTGCCAAGGCCCATCCCCACGAAGTGCACCTGACGGTGGCCGCCGTGCGTTATGGCAAGCGCAAAGGCGTGTCCTCCACCTTCCTCGCCGACCGCGTCGGCGACGGCGAAGTGCCGGTGTTTGTGCAGCCGTCCAAGCACTTCCGCACGCCCAACGACGGCGACGTGCCGATGATCATGATCGGTCCCGGCACCGGTGTGGCGCCGTTCCGTGCGTTCTTGCAGGAGCGTCGGGCCCTGGGGCATCAGGGGCGTAACTGGCTGTTTTTTGGCGAGCAGTACGCCGCCAGCGATTTTTATTACCAGGACGAACTGCAAGGCATGCAGCGCGACGGCCTGCTCACCCATCTGAGCCTGGCGTTTTCCCGCGACCAGGCGCAGAAGATCTACGTGCAGGACCGCATCCGCGAACACGGCGCCGAGCTGTGGCGCTGGTTGCAGGACGGCGCCAAGCTGTACATCTGCGGGGATGCCAGCCATATGGCCAAGGACGTTGACCAGGCACTGCGCCAGGTCGCAAATACCCACGGCGGACTGGGCGTAGACGACGCCGTGGAGTACTGGCGCCAACTGAGTGAGCAGAAGCGTTATCTGCGTGATGTCTACTGATTGGATACAGAACAATCGCCGATTGTATTGTGTACAAAAAACCCTAAAGATTTGCCGGCATCTAGCCGAAACAGCGGTGATAGCAAATCGCCGCGCTGCGGGTGCAGAATGCGACGGTTTCACCACCCTCCGTGCTGATGGTCGTCTCGATGAAAATAAAAAATAAGCTTGTACTGGCGTTTGTCTCTGTCGCGTTTATCCCGGTCAGCCTGGTGGCGGTGATCTCTGTCATGAACACGCGGACCCAGGCGGTCGATCAGTTCATCGACGGCAGCACCCGCGAAATCCGCCAGATCGATGGCAATATCCGTCAGTTCTTCGACGGCACGCTGCAGAACGTCGATCAAATGGCCACGGATCCTGTATACACCTCCGTCAACACCCTCAAGAATTACCAACCCGCCGACGCTGCCAGCCAACCGATGCCTGCGGCCGCGCAAGAGGTGATCGACCGATTCGCCCGGTTTGGCGCCACCCATCCGGCGGCGGCCATCCTGTCCATCGGCCTGGAAGACGGCACCTACGTCAAATGGCCCGATGATCCACAACTGGCTAAATACGATCCACGCACACGCCCCTGGTACAAGGCCGCGATGGCCAGCCCCGGCAAGACCGTGCGCACCCCGGCGTACTATTACGACAAAGACGACGTGGCCCTGGTGGGCACCGCGCGGGCATTGCTGGATAACGCCGGCAAGGCCAAGGGGGTGTTCGTGGTCAGCGTGTCGCTGAAGAACCTCACCGAGTTGGTCAAGAGCATCAAGCTCGGCGAAAGCGGCTACGTAATGCTGATCGAGGACGGTGTGGTGCTGGTCGACCCGCGCGACGCCGCCCACAGCTTCAAGCCGCTCAAGGAGCTGGGTGCCGCCTATGCGCATTTGGCCGAGACACCCCAGGGTTCTACCGAAGTGGAAATCAACGGCGTGCGCTACATGGCCAACGTGTGGACCTCTCCCGGCCTGGGCTGGCGCTATATCGGCCTGATCGAACACCGCGAAGTCATGGCCGAAGCCACGCGCATGACCTACCTCACCGCCGTCATCGTCGGCGTGCTGGTGCTGATCTTCGGCGTGCTCGCGGCGGCGTTTTCCAAAGTGATCGTCAAGCCCATCGGCCAGGTCAGTACCGGTTTGCAGTCGATTGCCGAGGGTGAAGGCGACCTGCGCCACGAACTGCACGTGCAGGGCAAGGATGAAACCGCTGAACTCGCTGGCTGGTTCAACAAGTTCCTCGCCGCCATCCGCCAATTGATCCAGCACATCGGCGCGGCCTCGGCCAATTTGCACAACGCCTCCAAGGTCAACAGCGAAGTGGCGCACAACATGAACGAAGCCGCCGGGCGCCAGCGCGAGGCCGTGGAACTGGTGTCCACTGCATTCAACGAAATGGTCGCCACCGCTAACGAAGTCGCGCGCTCCTGCAGCAGCGCGGCAGAGTCGGCGGAGAACGGCCATCGCCGTGTGGCCGAGGGCAAGCAACAGATCGAAGTCACCACCGATAACGTCAACCGCCTGGGCCGCCGTCTGACCGAGTCGTCCGACGCCATGGTCGAACTCGAAGCCGGCAGCCGCAGCATCAACCAGATCATCGGCACCATCCGCGCGATTGCCGAACAGACCAACCTGCTGGCGCTCAACGCCGCCATCGAAGCAGCCCGCGCCGGTGATCAGGGTCGTGGTTTTGCGGTAGTGGCCGATGAAGTACGGGCGCTGGCCAAGCGCACTTCCGACTCCACCGGCGAAATCGAAAATCTGCTGGGCACCCTGGAAAACAAGACCCAGGAAGTCACGCAAAAAATGGGCAGTTGCCTGGACCTGTCACGGGCCAGTGTGTCGTCCATTGAAAGCGCGCGGGACAGCTTTGAAGGCATCCAGTTGTCGGTCAACGAGATCCGCGACCAGAACCTGCAAATCTCCGCCGCCGCCGAGGAACAACACAGCGTGGCCGAAGAAATCAACCGGCATATCCAGCAGATCTACGACGAAGCGCGCCTGGTGGAAAGCCTGGCCAACTCAGCGCAGGACGACTCGGGGCGCTTGTCGAATTTGTCGGATGAGCTCAATGGGTTGGTGGGACGCTTCAAGTCCTGAGGGTTGGCAAGCACATTGATCAACGCTGGGAGCGGGCTTATCGAATCGTCGCACCGCCCGCGCCGGGCTGCAGAGCGGCCCCAATAAGACCGCCGTGATTTCTTAGTAAACCCGCGTTGGCAGGCTTTGGGGCTGCTTCGCAGCCCAGCGCGGGGCAAGCCCGCTCACCACAGGGTTATGTGTTGGTCTTAGGAAGTATGGAGATGGCCATGCTGCAATGGCCGTGGGCATCTACACATCTGTAGTGAATACATAACCTGAGAAAACGACGCTCTTGTGGTGAGCGGGCTTGCCCCGCGCTGGGCTGCGGAGCGGCCCCAATAAGACCACCGCGTTGGCCCAGTAAAACCGCGTTGGCAGGTTTTGGGGCTGCTTCGCAGCCCAGCGCGGGGCAAGCCCGCTCACCACAAAGTGTTATGTGTCAGCCTTTAGGAAGTGTGTAGATGCTCATGCTGCAATGGTCGTGGGTAGCTAAACATCTTTGGTGAATACATACCCTGAGAAAACGACGCTCTTGTGGTGAGCGGGCTTGCCCCGCGCTGGGCTGCGGAGCGGCCCCACTAAGACCGCCGCGATTTCTTAGTAAAACCGCGTTGGCAGGCTTTGGGGCTGCTTCGCAGCCCAGCGCGGGGCAAGCCCGCTCACCACAGGGTTGTGTGTTGGTCTTTAGGAAGTGTGGAGATGGCCATGCTGCAGTGGCGGCCTCACGGCCAACACCTTTATTGCTGTTGCGAGGCCATCCAACCCAGAAATGTCTGCAGCCGGGTCGTGAAGTTGTCGACTTCGGCTTCAGGATTTCGCGCTTCAAACAGAAAGAACGCCACCTGCGTGATCATCGTCGGATAACGTCTGACGAACAGTGCAACATGCTCTTCGAGTGTCTGTGGCCACGTTGTCGCATCTTCCGAGCGCAACACATGCGTGGCACGCACAACCTTGCGCGACGCCTCACGCTGCAAGCGCAATCGGTCCTGCTGGGTAGCGGCTTGCGCAATACGCGTGAGGTAGCCGGCCAGCACGTGTTCAAAGTCGGCATTCAACGCCACGGCAATGTCGCGGGACGGCCGAAACCGCTCGAAATGCAGGGAAAGATCATTGCCCCACAGGCAGCGGCAATGGTGCTTGAGCCAGAAGCCCCAACTGTTGCTGTTGTCAGCCGCTAACACTTGCCCACGACTGCCGATGTCAAAATCGACCTTAATGACTTGCGGGTGCCGTTGCTCCAACGCCCGGCGAATCGCTTCCAGACGCGCCAGCAGCGGCGCGGTGGGCGGTTCGCGCAGCACCAGCGTGAGGTCCAGGTCAGAGACACCGGGCGTGGCGTCTCCCCTTGCGACACTGCCGTACAGATAGAGACTGTCCAGCCCCAAATCATCCGGCGACAGCGAAGCGCAGACATCCTCAAGCAATGCCTGGAACTCAGGCTGCATTGGGTTGTGGGGGACGCTTAGGATATAGCCGTCCGGGTCAATACCCGAGCTGTTCGACGTCATCACGACTGTCTCTTCCAGTGCTCATAAAACGCCAGCGCTGCCACGTTTTTATCCTTGGATTCCAACATGATGTCGAAGCGCTCCAGAAACTGCAGCGCGTAGTTGTTGGTCCAGCGGTTCCACATCTGCGCGCTGTGGGCGTACAGGTCACGCTTGGAGACCACCTGCAACAGCGCGTCCATTTCCAACTTGTGCTCGGCGTCGAAGCCCAGTTCCTGGAGGACTTCCTGGGGCTGGGAGTAGTGCATGGTCGGCCGCACGCCGCGCCAGCTGTCGATCACGCGAGTGACGCGTTCGCTGCTGGGGTCGATGTACTCGTTTTCGTTGATCCAGCAGTGGTGAATATCGAGCACAACCGGCGCCAGATCGGCGACTTGCAGGCAGTGGTCGAGCCCGTAGGTCTTTTCATCGTTCTCGAAGGTGATGCAGTTGCGCGCCACCTCAGACAAGCGCGACCACACCGCGCGAGTGCCCTCAACGCCCAGGCGTCCGGCGATGTGCACGTTGCACTTGAGGTCCTGGAACTGCCGCCCGTAGCCCATCATGCGGATCATGTCGGCGTGGTATTCGAATTCGGCGAGGCTGTTTTCAACCACGCCGGGGTTTTCCGAACCGAGCACGCAGTATTGGCCAGGGTGGAACGACAGCCGAATATCCGAGGCACGCGCCAGCTCGCCGATGGCGGCGAAACCTTCAATCAATTGGCGCTCGATGGCGGGATCTTTATAGACGTCGGCGACTTTCGGATGGCTGTAGAACGGCAGCAGGTCGCTGCTCAAGCGCAGCATGCGCAAGGTTGGCGGCAGTTGGGCGACATAGGCCAACAGGCGCAATTGCGCTGCCAGATTATGGGTGACCACTTCGACCAATTTTTCGCGGGCGACCTGCGGCGTAACCCCGTCCATCCAGCGCAAGGTGGTCGTGCGGGGGTTGAACGGGCCTTCGATCAGCTTGAGGGCGCTGGGCGACAATAGGCGTTCGGGGTGCTTGTACTGGCATGCGAAGCCAATGCGAGGGTGTGTCATAGAGGCGCCTGGCGAAAGGAAAGTACACGATGATACGGCCTTATGCATGGGCTCTGGCAGCGGGCTCATAATATTTAGACACCAATCACCCTGAACTTTCCGACAAGCGCCGCGCTCATTTCCTATGCGCTGCCCCGCCCAGGGGCGTTGGATAAAAAGGAGCCGCCCCCCCATGACTACCCTCTCCACCTATCGCCCCACGCCAGGTCCGCTGCATGCGACCTTGCTCGCCGGCACCGTGCCGCTGTTTCTTGGCGCGTTGCTCAGTGACATCGCCTACACCCAGACCTACCAGATCCAGTGGGCGAACTTCGCCTCCTGGCTGATCGCCGGTGCGTTGGTATTCGGTGGTTTTGCGCTGCTGTTTGCACTGGTCAACCTGCTGCGCGCCGAGCGTAAGGCCGGGCAACCTACTCGGTATGTCCTGCTGTTGTTGGCCACTTGGATACTCGGTCTGGTCAACGCGTTCCAACACGCCAAGGACGCTTACGCCTCCATGCCGACCGGCCTGGTGTTGTCGGCGATCGTGATGCTGCTGACGCTCGCAGCGACCTGGACCGGCCTGCGTTCGGGAGGTGTGAAATGAAAACCTCCAGCACATTGACCCTGTTGAGTGCCGCCCTGCTGTTAAGCGCCTGCGGTGGCGAAGGCGATAAAACCCAGGCCCGCGGCCCTGATCCCAAATTGCCGGAACAACAAAGCAGCCTGCTGCCGAGCATGAAGATCGCCGAGCCCGCGCCATGGGGCGATCAGAAACCCAAAGTGCCCGAAGGCTACAGCGTCACGGCCATCGCCACCGACCTGGCCATCCCCCGCCAGACCCTGGTGCTGCCCAACGGTGACATCCTCGTCGCCGAAGGCCGTGGCGGCAGTGCGGCCAAGCTCAAGCCCAAGGATGTGATCGCCAGCCTGATCAAGGCCGAGGGCAACACCAAGGTCAAGAGCGGCAACCGCCTGACCCTGCTGCGCGATGCCGACGGTGACGGCACCTACGAGCTGAAAACCGTGTTCGCCGATAACCTCAACGCGCCCTATGGCCTGGCATTTGCGGACGGCAAGCTCTACGTCGCCAATCAAGATGCGCTGGTGCGTTTCGACTACACCGACGGCCAGACCAAGGCCAGCGGTGCGCCGGTCAAAGTCACCGACCTGCCGGCACAGATCAACCACCACTGGACCAAGTCACTGGCCGTGAGTGCTGACGGGCGCCAGCTGTATGTGGGCATCGGCTCCAACAGCAACGTCACCGAACGCGGCATGGAAGTGGAGATCGATCGCGCCATGGTCTGGCAGATCGACGCCGCCACCGGCGCGCACAAGCCCTACGCGACCGGGCTGCGCAATCCCACGGCGCTGACCATCCAACCCGACTCCGGGCAACTGTGGACAGTGGTCAATGAACGCGATGAACTCGGCCCCGACCTCGTGCCGGACTACCTGACCTCGGTGCGTGAAGGTGCCTTCTACGGTTGGCCCTACAGCTACTGGGGCCAGAACGTCGACCCGCGCGCACAACCACAGAACCCGGCCAAAGTCGCTGCTGCGATCAAGCCGGATTACAGCTTGGGCTCTCACGTGGCGGCACTCGGTGTGGACTTTTCCATCCCGGCCATGGGCGAAAAATTCGCCGACGGCGTGTTCGTCGGCGAGCACGGCAGTTGGAACCGTGAGAATCCGGTGGGCTATAAGGTGATCTTTGTGCCGTTCAGCAATGGCAAACCGGCGGGTGAGCCGATTGACTTCGCCACCGGCTTCCGTGGCGACGACGGCAAGACCCGTGGCCGCCCGGTGGGCGTGACGGTGGACCCCAAAGGTGCGCTGATCATTGCGGATGACTTGGCCAACACGGTGTGGCGCGTGACGCGTAACCAATAACAGCGCATTGAGTGTGCGACAGCTGATCAGCCGTCAGCTGTCGCCCTTTAATTGCTCCTGCAACCAGCCCAACAACGCCGCGATCTCTGGGCGGTCGCCCGCGCCTTGATGACGATAAATCGAAATCGCCTCGGGTAAATGCACGCTCTCCACACAGGGCCTGACCAGCGCCCCACTCTCGATCAGCCTGCTTGCCGTACGGCGCCAGCCCATGGCAACTCCATGCCCTTCCACCGCTGCCTGCAACATCAATGGATAACTGTCGAATGTGGCACTGCGCGCATTGACGGCCACTGTCTGCCCGAATACCTGCAACCAACTGTCCCACTCCATCAAGTGCGGAGGCTGGGAGCTGTGGTGCAAAAAAGTGGCCGACTGTAATTCGGTGAGCGACAGCGGTTGTCGCGCATCGAAGTAGGCCGGGCTGCACACCGGGAACACTTCGTCAGCAGCGGTGAACATCAAGGGATGTGCGCCACTGGGTCGCCGCGAACTTTGCAGAGCGACGTCGAAGTGCGCACTGAACTCCGTCAGCGGCCGGGTTGAGGTCACGACCTGGATATCGAGATGCGGGTATTGCTGGTGGAAACTCGACAGACGCGGCATCAACCAATAAAACGCCTCGCACAGTTGGCAGAGCAGCACCACCCGGTCGCTGCGTTGCGCGGCGCGCAAGAGGGCTGCGCTGTCACCGATGCTGTGCAATGCGTCGCTAACCACCCGCGCCAGGTCACGCCCTTCTGGCGTAAGGGACACCGCGCGGTTGCGCCGGTAAAACAGCTTCACCCCGAGGTTGTCTTCAAGCCCACGAATCTGTCGGCTAACAGCCGCCTGTGTGATGTGCAATTCATCCGCCGCCCTGGAGAAACTGCACAGGCGCGCTGCTGCTTCAAAGGGCAACAAGCTGGCAAGAGGCGGCAAGGTTTTACCGAGCGTATTCATAATCTGAAGTTATGCATTCAGGGCGGAGAACTCGTTTGTAGCACAGCCTCGCGGCTAGGCACCATGGATCTCTCGCCTGATGGATAACCCTGATGACCTTACCGAAGAGCTCGATATTTGTTGGCGTAACCCTGGCGGTCATCTCGACCCTAGGCTGGGCGCTGAACTTCATCACGCCTTACGTCAGTGGCGAATACACCCTCTACGACCTGATGGTGGTGCGTTTTTTGATCGCGGGCGCACTGGGTGTATTGGGCGTGATTCTGTGCCGGGCGCACCTGCGTTTTTTGCTGCCTGGCCAGCTCTGCCTCGCCGCAGCCCTCGGCGCCTTGGGCTGCCTGGGATACGGCGCGTGCATCGCTGCGGGAGTCATGTTCGGCGGCCCGGTGCTGACGCCGACGCTGGTGGGGATGGTCCCCGTGTTGCTGGCTCTGCTCGGCAACGCCAGGGACAAAACCGTGCAGTGGCGCAGGCTGGCGATGCCGTTGACGTGCCTGACCGTGGGGCTGTTGTTGGCCAATCTGAGCAGCCTGCACCAGCCTTCATTGAGCCTTGCTTCCTGGTGGTTGGGGCTGCTGTTTTCGTTGAGCGCGGTTGGCTTGTGGATAGGCTTCAGCGTGATCAATCAAAAGCAATTGATGCACCTTCCCGCGTCGAGCATTGGACTCTGGAGCGCGTTGATGCTGCTCGGTGCAGGCACCGCCACACTGGGGTTGCTGCCGCTGATACAGAGCTTCGGCCTGCTCAAGCTTCCGACGTTGGGCCTTGGGCTCTCCCGCGCTGGGCCGCTGTATGCCTGGAGCCTGATCATCGCGCTGATGTCGACCGTGGTCGGCGCCTGGGCCTGGAACGCCGCAACACAGCGCTTGCCTATGGTACTGAGCGGCCAATTGATCGCCCTTGAATCACTCTTCGCCACCCTGCTCGGCCTGGGGTTTCACGGGCGCTGGCCAACGCCGATGGAAACCGCAGGCTTGGCCGCTGTGCTAACCGGTGTGGTGATGGCGGTGCGGATCATCCTGACCAGGGCAGACCCCGCCAGCACCTGCGGGGGTGCTGAACGGGTGTGAGGCGCAAGTGCACCTCGCGACCTGTGGTTTTCACAGGTCGGTGATTTCCTTGTGACGCGGTACCAAGGTCTTCATCACGCTCCACGCCACCAGGTAGGCCAGGGCGCAGATAGCAAACATGATCATGTAGCCGGTGTGGATGTCGTTGATTGACTTGTAATAGTCAAACACCCATCCGCCGATCTTGGTCATCACCACGCCGCCGATCCCACCGGCCATGCCACCGATACCGACCACCGAGGCCACGGTTTTCTGCGGGAACATGTCGGACACGGTAGTGAAGATGTTGCACGACCACGCCTGGTGCGCAGACGCGCCCACGCCGATCAGCAATACCGGCACCCAGAAGCTGATGTAGCCCAGGGGCTGCGCCAACAACACCACTAACGGGAACAGCGCGATCACCAGCATGGCTTTCATACGGCCGTCGTACGGGGCATCGCCGCGCGCCATAAAGTAGCTGGGGAACCAGCCGCCGCCGATGCTGCCGACCATGGTCATGCTGTACAGCACCGCCAGCGGCATCACGATATCGGCGCCTTTCATGCCGTATTGCGCGGACAGGTAAGTCGGCAGCCAGAACAGGAAGAACCACCACACGCCGTCGGTCATGAACTTGCCAAAGGCAAAGGCCCAGGTCTGGCGGTAGGTCAGCAACTTGAACCAGGAGACTTTCTTTTCGGGCGCGCCAGACGGGGCTTTGGTGAACGGCTGTACGGTCTGGTCACTGCGGATATAGGCCAGTTCTTCGGCCGACAGGCGTTTTTGCTGCTCGGGTTTTTCATACACCGCTGCCCACACCGCCACCCACAGGAAACCGAGCATGCCGATCACCATGAACGCGGCTTCCCAGCCCCACATGCCAGCAATCAGCGGCACGCAGATCGGCGCCAGGATCGCGCCGACGTTGGCGCCGGAGTTGAAGATGCCGGTCGCGAAGGAGCGCTCTTTCTTGGGGAAGTATTCGGCAGTGGCTTTGATCGCAATCGGGAAATTACCCGCCTCGCCAATCGCCAGCACCGCTCGGGAGAGCATGAACCCGGCAATCGATACCGGAATCACCGCCAGCCCAATCGCACTGCTGACAGCGGCAATGCCCTCGCCCATCTGCACCGAGAACGCATGCATGACGGCGCCGGTGGACCAAATGGCGATGGCGACCACGTAAGCGGCCTTGGTGCCGATCTTGTCGACAAAGCGCCCAGCGAACAGCATGGAAATCGCATACACGAACTGGAACACCGCCGCGATGTTGGCGTAATCGGTATTGCTCCAGCCAAATTGCGTGGACAACTGCGGTGCCAACAGGCTGAGCACCTGGCGGTCGAGGTAGTTGACGGTGGTGGCGAAAAACAACATCGCACAGATGGTCCAGCGATAGTTGCCTACCGCCTGGCCAACGCGCTGGGCGCTGATGGGCTCGTTCAGATTCATGGCATCACTTTTTATTTTTGTTAGGTAGGACATATGTAACGTCATATGTCGTCGTACAACTGCGACTTTTATATCGAGACCCATGAGCGGTGTCAATCTGAAAGATTGCCGCCTGTCTAGGGACTACGTGGTTACGAGAAGTTTCAGAGAGAGGTAGTTGTAGGATGACAAATGCGTAACACCAGACTCGGCGCCTGACCGGGCACATCGTCGAGGACGCCAATGTGCTGCAGGCCCACCTTTTCCAGCACGCGGATCGAGGCGGCGTGATCGGGCCGAACCAGCCCGAACACTTCGGGCAGGTTCAGGGTTTCAAACGCCAGCACCAGCGCATCGCGGGCAAGCTCGGTGGCATAACCCTGCCCCCAGGCCTCCACGGCAAAACGGTAGCCGAGGTTGATGCGCCGCTCAGTGAGGTAGTTGAGCGGTGCGATACCGCCAAAGCCGATAAGGTGCTCTGGGGATTCACGCCGGGCAATCGCCCACCAGCCATAACCGTCGCGCGCCCATTGTGCGAGCCAGTGGTCGAGCAACCGCCGCGCATCGGCAAGGCTTGCCAAGGGACCGGAAGGATTGAACCGGTTGGTCTGTGGGTCGCCGAAGATCGAGAATAATCGAGGCAGATCGTCGGGGGTTGGTGGGCGGTAGATCAGGCGTGAGGTGGGCATTGGGGGGGTTCTCTCTCGAGGGTGTCGCTCTTTTTTGTGGTGAGCGGGCTTTTGTGGTGAGCGGGCTTGCCCCGCGCTGGGCTGCGAAGCAGCCCCAAAACCACACAACCCGGTTTGTCTGGAAAACCGGGTTGGCGTTGATGGGGCTGCTGCGCAGCCCAGCGCGGGCGGTGCGACGATTCGACAAGCCCGCTCACTACAGGGGGTAGCGGGGTCGTGAAATAGCGCTTTTCACAGGTAGATCTGCTGCCAGTCGAGAAAAAGTACAGCAACGGGTGAATTTTTTCGTGTCCGCTTGTATCTGAAGTGACAGAGCGGTGCTATCGCAGTGATAGCACCACCCCTGTTCTGTTTTAGAGTGGTTCGCATGAAATTACGTAGAAAAAGCGTCAAACCCATCGGGTTGAAGGACATCACCATCGTCGACGATGCCAAGGTGCGCAAAGCAATTACCGCCGCCGCCCTTGGCAATGCCATGGAATGGTTCGACTTCGGTGTCTACGGGTTTGTCGCCTATGTGCTCGGTAAAGTGTTCTTCCCGGACGCCTCCCCCAGCGTACAAATGATCGCCGCGCTGGGTACGTTCTCCGTGCCTTTCCTGATTCGTCCGCTGGGTGGCCTGTTCTTCGGCGCGCTGGGCGATAAATACGGACGGCAGAAAGTCCTCGCCGCGACCATTGTGATCATGTCCCTGAGCACCTTTGCCATCGGCCTGATTCCCGGCTATGCGTCCATTGGCATCTGGGCGCCGATCCTGCTGCTGCTGTGCAAGATGGCCCAGGGTTTCTCGGTGGGTGGTGAATACACCGGCGCGTCGATCTTCGTCGCCGAATACGCCCCGGACCGCAAGCGCGGCTTCCTCGGTAGCTGGCTGGACTTCGGCTCGATTGCCGGTTTTGTGCTCGGTGCCGGCGTAGTGGTATTGATCTCCAGCGTGCTTGGCGAAGCTGAATTCGAATCGTGGGGCTGGCGCCTGCCGTTCTTCCTGGCTCTGCCTCTGGGCATCATCGGCCTGTATCTGCGCCATGCGCTGGAAGAAACCCCCGCGTTCCAGCAACACATGGACAAGCTCGAACAAGGCGACCGCGAAGGCCTGACCCACGGTCCCAAGGTCTCCTTCAAGGAAGTCGCCACCAAGCATTGGCGCAGCCTGCTGACCTGCATCGGTATCGTCGCGGCCACCAACGTGACGTACTACATGCTGCTCACCTACATGCCGAGCTACCTGTCCCACAACCTGCATTACAAAGAAAACAGCGGCGTGCTGATCATCATCGCGATCATGGTCGGCATGCTGTTCGTGCAACCGTTCATCGGCTTTATCAGTGACAAGATCGGCCGTAAGCCTTTCATCATCGCGGGCAGTGTTGGCTTGCTGTTTCTGTCGATCCCGGCATTTATGCTGATCACCAGCGGCAAGATCGGCCTGATCTTCGCCGGCCTCTTGATCCTCGCTGTGATCCTGAACTTCTTCATCGGCGTGATGGCTTCGACCTTGCCAGCGATGTTCCCCACTCACCTGCGCTATAGCGCGCTGGCCAGTGCGTTCAACGTCTCGGTGCTGATCGCCGGTGTAACACCGACGGCCGTGGCGTGGCTGGTGGAAAGCACCAATGACCTGTTCATGCCCGCCTACTACCTGATGGTGTTTGCGGTGGTCGGTTTGATCACCGGCCTGACGATGAAGGAAACTGCCAACAAGCCTCTGCGTGGCGCGGCGCCGGCAGCTTCGGACATGGAAGAAGCCAAGGAGTTGCTGCAGGAACACCACGACAATATCGAGCAGAAGATCGAAGACATCGACGCCGAAATTGCGGAATTGGAAGCTAAGCGCCAGAATCTGGTGCAACAGCACCCGCGAATTAATTAAGACTTGACCGTGCGTGGTGGCCCCGGCCACCACGCCTTTGGAGAGCTCAGCATGCTTCCCAGCTTCACCGCAGCACATTCGCTACTGAGCGCAGACGAACGCGCCGCCATCGCCGAAATAGAAGCCACCACCAGCATTCTGCAGTTGGTCACCCGCCTGACCGGGATGCGCTTTGCCGGCATCGCCAAGTTCACCGACCTGGAATGGGTGGTCTGCTCGGTCCACGACCCTATGGAAATGGGGATCAATGTGGATGACGTGCTTACCCTGGAAACCACACTGTGCAGCGAGTTCTGCATTAATCCACAGACCTTGTTCATCCCGCAGGTCAGCGCAAGCGGCCGCTTCGCTTCACGCCCGGTAGTCAAGCAGTTCGCTATCGAAAGCTACGCCGGCGCGCCGATTTTCCTGCCTGATGGCCGCCTGTTCGGCGCGCTGTGTGCCTTGGATTCACAAGCGATGCTGTTTGACGACCCCAACCTGCCGGAAACCCTGAGCCTGTTTGCCCGACTGATTGGCTGCATCTTTTTCGCTAACTTGACACAGAGTGATCGTTAAATTTCGGCTTGCCGCGTAACCCGGCGATGTCGCGCTTGGGCGGCACGCCAAACAGCCGGCTGTATTCGCGGCTGAACTGCGACGGGCTTTCATAGCCCACTTTGAACGCCGCGCTGGAGACATCCTGATGCTCGTTAAGCATCAACCGGCGCGCCTCGTTCAAACGCAGCCACTTCTGATACTGCAACGGACTCATCGCCGTGAGTTGGCGAAAGTGATGATGGAACGTGGCCGCGCTCATCTGCACCCGCGCCGCCAAGTCTTCCACGCGCAGCACTGCGTCGTAATTGAGTTTGAGCCAGTCAATCGCCTTGGCGATACGGTAGCCCTGCCCGTCCACTGAACAAATCTGCCGCAGTCGTCCAGCCTGGTCGCTTTGCAATAAGCGGTAGTGGATCTCGCGCTGGATCAGTGGTGCGAGTACCGGGATCGCCTCGGGCTCATCGAGCAACGCCACCAGCCGCGCAAACGACGCCAGCATGCCGTCGGTGACAACCCCGATGCCGACCCCTTTGAGCACTGAACGCTCGCGCTTGGGCGGCAGCTCACTCTGGGCGATCAGCTCGGCCAATATGCGCAGGTCCAGCTTAAAGGTCAGCCCCAGGCACGGCCGCGTGGGGCTCGCCTGCAGCACTTCGGAATTGGCAGGAATGTCCAGCGATGTCACCAGGAAGCGTGACGTGTCATACGGATACCCCTCGCCGCCCACCCACAGCTGCTTCTGCCCCTGGGCCACCAGCACAATGCTCGGTTCGACCATGCACACCACCGGCGTGCACGGCTGCTCACGCCGATAGAACCCCAGGCCCGGGATCGGCATGGCGCAGTCCCCAGGCGCAGCGATGCGCGATGCAATGGCGTGGACCAGCGCGTCCAGATTGTTCTTCATAACCTGCCCTTTTTGTTGATCCGCGAACTCTACCCCGCGCAGTCCATGGCGTCCCCCGTAAACCACCAGACTCAGAGCATCAGGCAAGTAATCCAGCGGAACGCACTACAGACGCCGCCGCCACACCGGGAAAATGTGCGGACCAACCCTTTCAAGGATCCGCCCATGAAACGCCTCTTGCTTGCCCTTGGTTTGCTGGTGACGTCTTTAACTGCTCTGGGAGCCGATATGTCCAACAGTGCTGACAACTTCTACACAAGCGACAAGGTGACGGTCGAAAAGGTCACCTTCAACAACCAATACGGCCTGCAGGTTGCCGGCAACCTGTTCGTGCCGAAAAACCTGAGCTCGGGTGCTAAAAGCCCCGCGATTATCGTCGGTCACCCGATGGGTGCCGTCAAAGAACAGAGCGCGAACCTGTACGCCACCAAAATGGCCGAACAGGGCTTCGTCACACTCTCTCTGGACCTGTCGTTCTGGGGCGACAGCGCCGGTACACCGCGCAACGCGGTGCTGCCCGACCTCTACACCGAGGACTTCAGCGCCGCCGTGGACTTCCTCGGCACCCGGCAGATGGTCGACCGTGAACGCATTGGCGTGATCGGTATCTGTGGCAGCGGCAGCTTCGTCATCGCGGCGGCGAAGATCGACCCCCGCCTCAAGGCCATCGCCACCGTCAGCATGTACGACATGGGCGCGGCCAACCGCAACGGCCTCAAGCACGGCGTCACCCTGGAACAACGCCGGCATATCCTGCTGCAAGCGGCCAACCAGCGCTATGTGGAATTCCAGGGCGGCGAGACCCTCTACACCAGCGGCACGCCGCTCAAGCTGACGGGCAACCCGGTGGGGGACGAGTTCTTTGACTTCTACCGCACGCCACGCGGCCAGGTCACGCCTGCCGGTGCGTCGCCGCAGACCACCACCATGCCGACGCTGACCAGCAACGTGAAGTTCATGAACTTCTACCCGTTCAACGACATCGAGACGATCTCTCCGCGTCCGCTGCTGCTGATCAGCGGGGCCAACGCACACTCCCGCGAGTTCAGCGAAGACGCCTACCAGCGCGCGGGCGAACCGAAGGAATTGCTCATCATCCCGAACGCGGGGCATGTGGACCTGTACGACCGGGTCAATCTGATTCCGTTTGCCCACCTCTCCACCTTCTTCAAGAACAACCTCAAGTGATGACCAAAAACACGAATGCACCGCGCTGGGGCGCGGTGTTCGCTATGTCCCTGGCGGCCTTTACATTAGTCGCCTCGGAGTTCATGCCGGTCAGCCTGCTGACGCCACTGGCGGCCGACCTCAACATCACTCAAGGCCAGGCCGGCCAGGGCATTTCGGTGTCAGGGCTGTTTGCCTTGCTCACCAGCCTGGTGATTGCCGCCGTGGCAGCGCGGGTGGATCGCAAGCGCCTGCTGGTGGCGCTGACACTGCTGATGATCGTGTCCGGAACGGTCGTGGCCTTTGCGCCGAACTACATGGTCTTCATGTTGGGGCGAGCGTTGATCGGCGTTGCCATCGGCGGGTTCTGGTCACTGTCGGCCGCCACCGTCATGCGCCTGGTACCGGACGACCAAGTGCCGCGTGCCCTGGCCATGGTCAACGGTGGCAACGCCCTGGCCACGGTGATTGCTGCACCACTGGGCAGCTTTCTGGGCGGAATGATCGGCTGGCGTGGCGCGTTTTTCTGCGTGGTGCCGGTGGCGGTGATCGCCGTGGTGTGGCTGCTGATCAGCCTGCCGTCGATCAAGTCGCAGGGCGAGGCAAAGACCACCAACGTGCTGCGCCTGATGAAACAGCCGCCTGTGATCATGGGCATGCTGGCGGTCAGTGTGTTTTTCATGGGTCAATTCATGCTGTTCACCTACCTGCGACCGTTCCTGGAAACCGTCACCCAGGTCAGCGTGTCCCTGTTGTCGCTGATGCTGCTGGTACTGGGCATGGCCGGTCTGGCGGGCACGTTCCTGATCGAGCGTTTTTTGAAGCGCAGCCTGTATCCCACGCTGATTGCCATCCCACTGCTGATGGCGTTGATCGCCCTGGCCTTGGTCGCCTTCGGCAGCTCGACGGCGATGACAACCCTGTTGCTGGGGCTCTGGGGCCTGGTCGCGACCGCCGCCCCCGTGGGTTGGTGGACGTGGCTGGCCAACACCCTGCCCAAGGATGCCGAAGCAGGGGGCGGCCTGATGGTCGCGATCATCCAGTTGGCGATTGCTTCAGGCGCCACGGTGGGCGGTGTGGTGTTTGACTTCAGTGGCTATCGGGCGACGTTTGAGTTGAGTGCGGCGCTGCTGTGCGGGGCGGCGTTGCTTGCGTGGGCAACACGCTGCGTCAGTGTTCGCGCACAACACTTGAGCACAGCCTGACGCACTCAATCTTTTCCAAGGGCCGCCGATAACTTGTCATACCCCTGACTTGCAGCGAGGCCCTGCGCTAAATAATGCCCAACTCTCTCGCTCCAATCGTCCGCTCGCTGTCCACCCGCACCAGCCTGTCACTGGCACGCACGTCACTGTTGAATTTCATGGCCTTGCTGGCCGTTGTCTTTGCGGCAGCGGCTTACTCACTGCTTTACATCGCCCATGACCTGGACCGCACCGAGCAGGCCGAAAGCGCGTTCCATACCCGCAAAGCCATACAGTCCATGGAAAAAGCCATGCGGGTGACGGTCAAGGACTACGCGTTCTGGAGCGATGCCTACAAGCACCTGCATGTACAGGTGGACAAGGATTGGGCCTTCGAGCGCGGCAATATCGGGCCCACACTGTTCCAAGACTTCGGTTTTCAGGGCCTGTTTGTGGTCAACGATGCCAATCGCACGGTGTACACCGTGGTCGAAGGCGAACTGCAAACCTTTGAGCTCAGCGAATGGCTCGATCAGCCCCTCACCCAACTGCTCGAACAGGCTCGCGCCGGCGTAGACAACGAAACCCCGGTGAGCACGTTCATCAACGTACGCGGCAGCCCCGCCCTGGTGGCTGCCGCAGCCATTACGCCGGGCACCGACCCCACGGTGGTTGCAGACGGTAGGCCAGCCTCGGTGCTGGTCTTTGTCGACATCCTCGACAGCGCCAAATTGGGCCGGATCGGCGATGACTTCGGCGTGGGCAACCTGCACATCGCCACCCCTGAAGACATCGCCAAGGGCGTGTTTTTACCCCTCGGCGACAACGGCAGCGCCGGTAGCCTGTACTGGCAGCCGGAACAGCCCGGCCGACGCCTCATTGGCGTCGGCCTGCCCTTGCTGGGCCTGGCCGCGCTGCTGGTGTGCCTGATGACGTGGATGATCTTGCGCCGCAGCACAGCCGCCGCCCTGGCGCTGGATGCCAGTCATAGCTCGCTGCAAACCAGCCAGAACGCCTTGGCCACCAGCGAAGCGCGCTTTCGCGATGTGGTAGAAGCCAGTTCCGACTGGGTCTGGGAGATCAACGGCGATTGGCGCTTTACCTACCTCTCGGAGCGTTTCGAAAGCGTAACCGGGTTGACCCGCGACGCCTGGATCGGCGCGGCCATGAATGACCTGCTGGGCACCGAAGACGGGTTGTTGTCACAGTGGTTGTGCACGCCCGGCCGACGCCCAGACCTCAGCGTGCAATGCCTGTATGTGGATGCCCAAGGGCAGGAGCGCACCACCCGGCTATCGGCGCGGAAAATGCCGTGCGGCGGGTTTCGCGGCACCGCCACCGACGTGACTGAAGAAGTCGAGGCGCGCAGACGCATTGAATTTTTGTCCCAGCATGACGCCCTGACCGGGTTGCCCAATCGCACGCGTCTACAAGCCTTCCTGGACGCCAAGCTCAAGACGCTGCCCCTCCTTGAGCAACCCTTGGTCATGCTCAGCCTGGACCTGGACCGATTCAAACCGGTCAATGACTTGCTCGGGCATGCCGCCGGCGACCGGGTGCTCAATGAAGTGTCGAGCCGCCTGACCGACTGCGTGCGCCACGGTGATCTGGTGGCGCGGGTTGGCGGCGATGAATTTGTGCTGATGCTCAGCGATGCCGGCACCCAGGACGACGTCGAAAACTTTTGCAAACGCTTGATCGTCTCCCTTGAGCGCGCGATCCGGATCGATGAGCAGGAAGTGTTTATCAGCGCCAGCATCGGTATCGCGCTGGCGCCCAATGACGCCGGCAACGTCACCGAAATGCTGCGCTACGCGGACATTGCGCTGTATGAGGCCAAGTCCGCCGGGCGCAATACCTGGCGCTTCTACTCCGGCGAGATGAATGCACGAATCATCGAGCGTCGACGCCTGGAAAGCGACCTGCGCTATGGGATCAAACATGGGGAATTGCGCCTGCACTTTCAGCCGCGTTACCGCATAGCCGACGGGCAGATGGTCGGCGCCGAAGCGCTGGTGCGCTGGCAACACCCGGAGCGCGGCCTGATCGCGCCGGACACCTTTATCCCGATTGCCGAAGAGTCCGGCCTGATCCTGTCGCTGAGTGACTGGGTGCTGGAAACCGCCTGTGCCTGTGCCGCCCATTGGCCGGATGCGTTGTTTGTGTCGGTCAACCTGTCGCCGACCGAGTTCAAGCGCGGCAACCTGATGGAGCGCGTGCGTCACGCGTTGCAGGCATCGGGTATCGAACCGGCGCGGGTGGAACTGGAAATCACCGAAAGCGTCATGCTCGAAGACGCCGTCGGTGCGCTGGACGTGATGCGCGCCCTCAAACAACTGGGCATCCGCATCGCCATGGACGACTTTGGCACCGGGTATTCGTCACTGAGCTACCTGCGCGCGTTCCCGTTCGATGGCTTGAAAATAGACCGCAGCTTTCTGACCCGACTGGAAGACAGCGAGGACGACCAAGCCATCATCCATGCCATCGTCGGCCTGGGACGTGCCCTGGCACTCACGGTGACCGCCGAAGGCATCGAAACCGCCGAGCACCTGGCGATGCTCAAGGCCGTGGCCTGTGATGAAGGCCAGGGCTACTTCCTCAGCCGCCCGCTGGATATCGACGCGTTCAACCGGCTGCTGGGCCCGGTTTGAAAAACAGGCTCGGCGTCTTGCCGAACTGTTTCTTGAACATGCTGGTGAAAGCGCTGGGGCTTTCGTAGCCCAGCTCCAACGCTACGTCGATGATCTTTTCCCCCATCGCCATGCGCTCCAGGGCCAGTAGCAACCGCGCCTGTTGGCGCCATTGGCCGAAGGTCATGGCGGTTTCCTTGCGAAACAGGCGCTGGATGGTTTTCTGATCCAGGCCCAGGCGCTCGCTCCAGTGCGCCACTGTCGAGGCATCGCCCGGATTCTGTTGCAGCGCCAGGCAGATCCGCTGGATACGCGGGTCGACAGGCTGTGGCAGGGATAACGGCAACGCGGGCAGGATGGCCAGTTCGTCGAGGATCAGGTGCATGATCCGCGCATCCCGCGAGTCTTCGGCATAAGGTGGCTTGAGGCTGACCGAGGCCTTGATCAGCTCGCTCAGCAGCGGCGAGATGCTCACAGCCTTGGTTTCGGTGGGCAGATTGGGGAAGCTGTCGGGGCGCACAAACACGCTGCGCATTTTCAGCGGCCCTACGCAGCGCAGGGAATGCACGTGCCCGCAGGGCATCCAGAAGCCGCGATTGGGCGGCACTGTCCACTGGTTCTGCGCCGAATGCACTACCATGACCCCTTCGGTCGCGTAGAGCAGTTGATGCTTCTCGTGGCTGTGGTCGGGGATCACCCAGTTTTCAGGATAGTCGGAGGCCGAACTGATCACGGCCCACTCGCCTTCGTCGATCTCCTGCAGGAATTTATCCAGTGACTTGATCATTTAGCCCTTTTTGCGACAGTTACTGCCCGAATTTCGTGAGACAGACATTTTTACTGAATCTAGCATAAAGCCCGACACAATTTGAAATGGGCCGCCAGCCACGTACTGGCGGCCCCTGTTCGCTGCCTTGTATGGAATGCCTGCATGTCGACACTCACCGCGTCACCCGCCACTGCTACCAGTGCGCCCCAAGCAAGCCCATTAGTTATGCGTATCCTCGGTGCCTGCGCTTTGGCGCACCTGATCAATGACCTGATCCAGGCCGTGCTGCCGTCGATCTACCCCATGCTCAAGGCCAATTACGGACTGACGTTTGCCCAGGTGGGGCTGATCACCCTGACCTTCCAACTGACCGCCTCGCTGCTGCAACCGTGGATCGGCTACCACACTGATCGTCATCCCAAGCCCTGGCTGCTGCCGGCCGGCATGGTGTGCACATTGATCGGCATCCTGATGCTGGCGTTTGTCGGCAGCTTCCCGGCGATCCTGCTGGCGGCGGGTCTGGTGGGCGTAGGCTCGTCGACCTTCCACCCGGAAACCTCCCGCGTGGCGCGCCTGGCTTCCGGCGGACGCTACGGCCTTGCGCAATCGACCTTCCAGGTCGGTGGCAACACCGGCAGCGCCTTCGGCCCGTTGCTGGCAGCGGCGATCATCATTCCCTACGGCCAGGGCAATATCGCCTGGTTCGGTCTGTTCGCGGTGTTCGCGATCCTGGTGCTGTATGGCTTGAGCCGCTGGTACCGCAACCACCTCGCGCTGTTCAAGCTCAAGCAAGGCGGCAAAGCCACCCACGGCTTGTCCAAAGGCCGCGTGACGTTTGCCCTGGTGGTGCTGGCAGTGCTGGTGTTCTCCAAGTACTTCTACATGACCAGCCTGACCAGCTACTTCACGTTTTACCTGATTGAAAAATTCCACCTGTCGGTATCGAGTTCCCAGATGTACCTGTTCCTGTTCCTCGGTGCGGTGGCCGTGGGCACCTTCGCGGGCGGCCCGATCGGCGACAAAATCGGCCGCAAGAAAGTCATCTGGTTCTCCATCCTCGGCGCCGCGCCCTTCACCCTGGCCCTGCCCTACGTCGATCTGTTCTGGACCGCCGTGCTCAGTGTGGTGATTGGCTTTATCCTGGCTTCGGCGTTCTCGGCCATTGTGGTGTTTGCCCAAGAACTGGTGCCGGGCAATGTCGGGATGATCGCAGGTGTGTTCTTTGGCCTGATGTTCGGTTTCAGCGGGATTGGCGCGGCGTTGCTCGGTTTGCTCGCGGATAACCACGGCATCGAGTACGTCTACAAACTGTGCTCGTTCCTGCCGCTGGTGGGCATCCTGACGATTCTGCTGCCGTCGACCAAAGGCGTTTGACCCGCCGATCATCGGCTGGCTGTGTGCCACTACACAGAATGCTCTGAAAAACCTGCGTGTGCGCTTACAATCCCGGTTTAAACGCACACCAGGCAGACCCAGCAAGAAATGACGCTCGACCCTCCCACGATTTTGGCACTCACCGTTGCCCTGGCAGCCGCTGCCGCCCTTTACCTGCTGGTCGAATGGCGCAGCGTGCGCGAACCCTCGCTGCTGTTGTGGAGCAGCGGTTTCGCCACCATCACCATCGGTTCTCTCCTGGCCCTGCTGCGCATTAATGGCTTTTTAGTCATCGGCATCTGGTTCGCCAACGGTTTGCTGGTGACCGCACACTTCCTGTTTCTGCTCGGCGTGGCGCGGTTTACCCAAGTACGCGTATCACGCGCCTGGGCCCTGATGCCCGTGATCTGGTTCGCCATGCTCGCGCTGCCAACGGACCAATCATGGTCCAAAGCCATGCTGGCGGTGCAATCGCTGTTGGTCGCCCTGCCCACCCTGCGCGCCAGTTTCCTGCTGCGGCCCCATGGCCGGTCCCTGAGCGTCGGCGCGGTGCAGTTGCGTTTTGTGCTGCTGCTCCATGGGACCTTTTACGTGGCCAAAACGCTGTCGGTGGTCATTCCCGGCACCCTGATCGACCTCGCCGCCTTCAAGGGCGAGATCATCCAGATCTCCCTGGTGGAAGGCGCCATGGCAATCATGCTGATTGCCTTGTCCATGACGGGTTCCGAACGCTACCGCCGCGAACAACAGATCGCCCGCCTCGCCGCCCGCGATCCACTCACCGCCCTCTACAACCGTCGCGCCCTCGACCTGCGCGCCCCTCGCCTGCTGGCCCAGGTATCTTCGACCCAACCCGGCGCCCTACTGCTGATCGACATCGACAACTTCAAAGGCGTCAACGACCTCCACGGCCACACCGCCGGCGACCGCCTGTTGATCGCATTGAGCGAAATGATCCGCGCCGTCGTGCCCCGAGGCGCACTGGCAGCACGGCTGGGCGGTGATGAGTTTGTGATCCTGCTCAATCCTGCGTCGGCTGAGCAGATCGTCGAACTGGGCAGCAGCCTGCGCGACCAGTTTCAGCAACTGGCCTCGCAGAGCTTCAGCACCCCGCAACCGGTGACCCTGAGCATTGGCGCCAACCTGTTCGATCAGCCGCCGGAGAGCCTGGCGGCGTTGATTGAGCAAGGGGATACCACGCTGTATGAGTCCAAGCGGGGTGGGCGGGACAGTATCCGGTTGGTGGATCGCAGGGGCGCCACGCCCTACGGTTAGAAGTCGTAACTAACCCCCGCACTCCGCCCCGTCCTGACCGACTCCAACGCTTCGGTGTGAGCAGTACGCCGGTGGCACCGCAGACTTCAAGGCCAGTTACAGGTCACGGCGTATCAAGACAACCAAAGGCAGGCGATGGGTTTGAGTCAGTAAGGCGCTTTTGTGGTGAGCGGGCTTGCCCCGCGCGAGGCAAGCTCGCTCACTACAGAAGTAAGCGGGATGCCGCTGAATTTCAGACAAGCCTGCAACAAGTCATCGCGCCAAGCCCGAGCAAACAGATCACCCCGACCCCATACGACTTCAAGGCCTGTTACAGGTGACGGCGTATCAAGACAACCAAAGGCAGGCGATGGGTTTGAGTCCGTGAGGCGCTTTTGTGTTGAGCGGGCTTGCCCCGCGCGAGGCAAGCTCGCTCACTACAGAAGTAAGCGGGATGCCGCTGAACTTTATACAAGCCTTAAACAGGTCATCGCGCCAAGCCCGAGCAAACAGATCACCCCGACCCCATACGCCAGCGTTCGCCAAGGTTGCCAACCCGCCAGATACGTCACCGTATGCGCCAGACGGGCCAGGGTAAAACCGCCAAACAACCACGCACTCGCCACAGCGGGCGCCTCCAGCGCAACACACAGCCCTCCCATCACAAAAAACATGGGGATGTTTTCCAGATCATTGGCCCACGCTCTGCTCGCTCGGCCAACCGGTGGCAGCTCTATCGAATGCCTGGCGCGCTTAAAGAAAGCCGCATCTTCAGCGTTGGTGAATGCCAGGCCTCGAATGCGGAAATACCCTTGGTAGCAGGAAACCGCAAACATCTTCAGGCATAGCACCAGTACACACAGGGCATAGACTCTCAGGAGGTCATTCATCCCTGACTCCCTGCACCACGATATAGAGCAGCGGCCCCACTGACACAAACACCGCCGTCAATAAAAAGTACGGCACCACCGAACGCACTGACCGCCCTCGCCCGCGCGCATCCCGATACATCCATACACACGCCAATACCGCCATCAGGTAAAGGTCGATCACCACTTGCGCGGTGTCCGGTCGAGACATCAGCTCGCGCCCAAAGGCCAGCAGCGATTGCTCGGCAGTCAGCATCGTAACCAGGGTGTATAGCGAAAAACCGAGCAAGCCGGCCAGGGCAATATAAGGTCTGTGCATGGTGTCGTCCTTGGGGTGATGGAGGCCCACCTTAGTGATAAGGTTTGGCCCCTCGCAATGACCTCGGAGGTCATGAACACGTCATGGAAAACCCTGCTAGCGCCGGTGAACACCTGCGCCAACTGCGCCGACAGGCCAAGTTGAGCCAACTGGACCTCGCCCTGATCACCGGGATTTCTCAGCGTCATCTCAGTTGCCTCGAAACCGGTCGCGCCACACCTAGTCCGGGGACACTGCACAACCTGTTGACGGCACTGGAGACACCGCTGGAGCAATCCAACCGCGTGTTCCTCGCCGCCGGTTACGCCCCGCGCTACACCGCGACCCCGCTTGCCTCACCGGCCATGGCCGCGGTTCGCGATGCGGTCAACCATGTGCTGCACGCCAACAACCCCGCGCCTGCGATTCTGCTGGGCAGCGAGTGGCAAGTGCTGGCGGCGAATGTCAGTACCGGGCTGCTGTTTGAACGGGTGGGCATCAAAGCAGATGCAGCCGATGGCTTGAACCTGCTGACCACCCTGCTGCAAACCGGTGGACTGGGCGACCACCTCATCAACGCCGAAGAGATCCGCACCCTGGCCTGGCAACGGGCAACCCGCGAGGCGCTGGGCAATCCGGCATTGGCTGCCCTGCTGGCGAGTTTGCCAGCGCCGACTCACACCCAATTACCCACCGAAATGCCGCCGCTGGTGCTCACGCGCATCCGCTCACTCGAAGGCGAGCTGAACTTTTTGTCGACCTTCACCACGTTCGGCATGCCCCAGGACATCACCCTCACCTCGCTGCGCATCGAGCATCTGATTCCGGCTGACGAGGCGACCTGGCAGGTGATGCGCGCTGCCTTCGCGGACTATTCGGCGCTGGTTTTGTGAAATATCTGTACGTAGACTGCGGCCATACCTCCATCTGAAGGCGGCGAAGAAAACGTCATGCAAGTTACCGAAGTCTCCATTGCCCAATTGCGCGCGGCGCTTGAATCCGGCCAGACCACTGCCGTTGAATTGGTCCAGGCTTATCTCGCACGGATCGATGCGTACGACGGCCCGCAGACCGCCACCGCGCTTAACGCTGTGGTGGTGCGCAACCCACACGCGCTCAAAGAGGCCGAGGCGTCCGATGCACGCCGGGCCAAGGGCGAAACGCTTGGGCCATTGGATGGCATTCCCTACACCGCCAAGGACAGTTACCTGGTCAAAGGCCTGACTGCGGCCTCCGGCAGCCCGGCATTTGCCAAACTGACCGCCCAGCGCGACGCGTTCACCATCGAACGCCTGCGCGCCGGTGGCGCCATTTGCCTGGGCAAGACCAATATGCCGCCGATGGCCAATGGCGGCATGCAGCGTGGTGTATATGGCCGCGCCGAAAGCCCCTATAACGCTGACTACCTCACCGCACCGTTCGCCTCCGGCTCGTCCAACGGCGCGGGTACTGCAACCGCCGCCAGTTTCGCGGCATTCGGCCTTGCAGAAGAAACCTGGTCCAGCGGACGCGGTCCGGCGTCCAACAATGGCCTGTGCGCCTACACCCCCTCCCGTGGGGTGATTTCGGTGCGTGGCAACTGGCCGCTGACGCCAACCATGGACGTGGTGGTGCCATACGCCCGCACCATGGCCGACCTGCTGGAAGTCCTCGATGTGGTGGTCGCTGAAGACCCCGACACCCGTGGCGACCTGTGGCGCCTGCAACCCTGGGTGCCGATCCCCAGCGTCGCCTCGGTGCGCCCGGCGTCTTACGCTGAACTGGCTGCGACGGCTGAATCCCTCGCGGGCAAACGCCTGGGTGTACCGCGCATGTACATCAATGCCGACCCCGACGCCGGCACCAGCGAAAAACCCGGCATCGGCGGCCCGACCGGGCAACAGATCAACACCCGCGCCAGCGTGATCGACCTGTGGAAAGACGCCCGCAAGGCGCTGGAAGCGGCTGGCGCCGAAGTCATCGAAGTGGATTTCCCCCTGGTGTCCAACTGCGAAGGCGATCGCCCCGGCGCGCCGACGGTGTTCACCCGAGGTTTGGTGTCCAAGGAATTCCTGCACGACGAGTTATGGGAACTGTCCGCCTGGGCTTTCGATGATTTCCTGCGCGCCAACAACGACCCAGCCCTCAACCGCCTGGCGGATGTGGACGGCCCGAAAATCTTCCCCCACGACCCCGGCACCCTGCCCAACCGTGAAGACGACCTCGCCGCCGGCATGGACGAATACGTGCGCATGGCCCAGCGCGGCATCACGCCCTGGAATGAAATCAGCACCGTGCCCGACGGCCTGCGCGGCCTCGAGCAAACCCGGCGAATCGACCTGGAGGACTGGATGGAAACACTCGGCCTCGACGCTGTGCTGTTCCCCACCGTCGCCGATGTAGGGCCGGCGGATGCCGATGTAAACGAAGCCAGCGCCGATATCGCCTGGAGCAATGGTATCTGGGTGGCCAACGGCAACCTCGCCATCCGCCACCTGGGCGTGCCAACCGTCACCGTGCCGATGGGCGTGATGGTGGACATCGGCATGCCGGTAGGGCTGACATTTGCCGGGCGCGCTTATGATGACTCGGCATTGCTGCGGTTGGCGGCGGCGTATGAAGCGACCGGCAGCAAGCGATTGATTCCCCCGCGCACCCCGCCACTGATCACAAACTAACGATTCACCCTGTGGGAGGGGGCTTGCTCCCGATGGCGGTGTATCAGGCAAAGCTGTTCAAACTGAACCACCGCCATCGGGAGCAAGCCCCCTCCCACATTTTGATCCTCATCGTGTCAGTTACCGGCTTTGTTTTAACGACAAATGCCGGCAGCACACAGCGGCACCTGGCAGCGATTTGGGGGTGAAGGCGAACCACAGGCCGGACGCCAGGTGAATGCCGTAGTTGATCAGTACCACCAGTCCCTGGGTGATCATGGGCGGGTGTCATGGTTCAAGCGCTGCCATTCATCCACCACGTCGCCCAGGGTCTTGGGGATATCGTTGCGAATCCAGGCCATGAAGGGACGATCGAACGTGAAGGTCGGCCCGCAGTGCTCACGCATGAAGCGCCGCACGTTCTGGGTGTTTTTGTAGTGTGCGGTCACCGGGGTGGCGCGGGTGATGGGGTCGCTGTGCCAGTCAAAATCCATTTTGTCACTCGGGCAAGTGTTGGGTCGGCGTTAGCATAGCGATGTGCCAGCTACCCAGGAAGTGCCAAAACCTGCCGTGTACGAGTACCCCGCGTGTTGGGACATCGTATAAGGCGCTAAAACCTACAAACACCAAACTTGTCAGGGTATTTCAAAATTTTACTTTCCTTAGACCCGGCAAATATTGCATGGTTGTACGACGACTATAGCTGTCGTACACACCCCAACAACAATAAGGAAACACCCATGCAAAACGTCAAAGTGCTGATCGGTTTTCTGTGCCTGTTCAGCGGCTACGTGGCCGCAGCCCCCGCCGACAACGACGTAGCCCAAGCGGTCGATCACCTGACCCAAGCCATGCTGCACAAAGACATCAAGCAGCTCCAGGCCCTCACCGCCGAGCAACTCACCTACGGCCACTCCAGCGGCAAAATTCAGAACAAACAGGAATTCATCGCCGATATCGAGACCGGTCGCAGCGGCTTCAAGACTCTGGAAATGCAAAAACAAACCATCACTCTGCAAGGCGACACGGCACTGGTGCGCAACCACTTTCACGCACAGGCGGTGAACAGTGGCGTCGAAGTGCCTACCGACATCGAAAACTTCCAGGTCTGGCAAAAGCAGAAAGGCCACTGGCTGCTGATCGGTCGCCAGGCCTTTAAATTCTGATGGCTAGCGGTGGCTCACCACGCCACCACGTTGCGCACCTTGAGCAACGCCTCGCGCAGCGACGGCATGTCCACCGAACCCAACGCCAGGCGTAGCGCATGGGGCACCTGGCCCGAAACGGCAAAGGGCTCAGCGGTGGACACGGAAACGCCCTCGCGCTGCAAGGCCATGGCGACTTGATCGGCGCGGGCATCTTCCGCCAGCGGGAGCCACAAAAAATACGATGACGGGTGGCTGGTGTGGGCCACCCCCTTCAACACCTGCGCAGCCAAGGCTTGCCGAGCCCGGGCATCCTGGCGCTTTTGTGCTTCCAAGTGGGCAACGATGCCGTCCTCGATCCAGGCCACGGCAATCGCGCTCATCACCCCGGGCACGTTCCAGGTGGTCGCCATGATGGTGCGCTCCAACGCCTTCATCCACGCGACAGGCGCCGCGACAAATCCCACGCGCAGCCCTGTGGCGACACTCTTCGACAACCCACCCACATACACCGTACGTTCCGGTGCCAGGCTCGCCACGGGCGGTGGCGCGTCCTCAACTAAAAACGCGTAGGCCGCATCTTCAATGATCATCAGGTTGTGCTGGCGGGCGATGGCGACCAGCTGCTCGCGCTGCGCCATGCCCATCACCCAGCCCAGCGGATTGTGCAGGGTCGGCATGCTGTACACCGCGCGAACCGGACGCTTGC
The DNA here is from genome assembly GCF_052938085.1 of Pseudomonas sivasensis. NCBI lineage: Bacteria > Pseudomonadati > Pseudomonadota > Gammaproteobacteria > Pseudomonadales > Pseudomonadaceae > Pseudomonas > Pseudomonas sivasensis. The sequence goes on along the minus strand of NZ_CP176442.1, from coordinate 2,765,292 downwards.
GACACACGCTATGCAGATATTCCAGGTCCGGGCCGCTGGCGGTGACGGGAATCGCGACGACTTCCAGATGCAGGGTCTCTGCCAACACCTTGAACCCCGAATAGGTCAACGCGTCCACCGCGATCACATCCCCCGGCTTGAGCAACGCCATCATCGCCACCGCCAACCCATGTTGGGCGCCGCTGACCACCAACACCTGCTCGGCCTGCACCGTCAGCCCTCGGCTCAGCAGGTGGCGGGCAATGGTGGCGCGCTCATGCAGGCGGCCGGCGTGGGGCTGATAACGCAGCAGCGCTTCGAGGTCACCGGACAGCGCCAATTGGCGCAACGCAGTGCGCAGCAAGTCCGCCTGACCCGGCAACGAAGGGTAATTGAAGTTGAGGTCGAGCATGCCCGCCGCGATGGTCATCTGCCCACTGCCCTGCCCTGGCGGCAACGCAATCTCGCGCACGAAGGTGCCGCGCCCGGTTTCTCCGCTGACCAGACCCATGGCCTCCAGCTCGGCATACACCCGACTGGCGGTGACCAGCGCCAAGCCATGATCCGCGGCCAATTGGCGATGGGTAGGCATTCGCATACCGGGGGGCAGTTTCCCGCTGCGAATGTCTTCGGCAAAGGTGTCGACCAGTGACTTGTAACGGGCGCGGGGCATTGGCGATGTATCCATGACAACTTTTTGATTGTCTTGATTCTCGTTCCTAGGATGGGCACCACGCAACTCCTCTTTTTCGGGACAGCCCCCATGGAACGTACGTCTCCCCTCAACGCCCTGGACAACAGCACTCAGGGTTGGATCAATGGCTTTATCGGCGTGGTGATTTTCAGCGGCTCACTGCCCGCTACGCGCTTGGCGGTCATGGAATTCGATCCGGTGTTTCTGACGATGATTCGCGCCGCCATCGCTGCCGCATTGGGGCTGCTTCTGCTGTGGCTGTTCAAGGAAAAACGCCCCGCGCGCACTCAATGGGTGCCCCTGCTGATCGTCTCCCTCGGCGTGGTGATCGGCTTCCCCCTGCTCACCGCGCTGGCCCTGCAACACGTAACCTCCGCCCATTCCATCGTGTTTATCGGCCTGCTCCCCCTGGCCACGGCGGTGTTTGGCGTACTGCGGGGCGGCGAGCGGCCGCGACCGGTGTTCTGGGTGTTTTCGATTCTGGGCAGTGCCCTGGTGATGGGTTATGCCTTCGCCCAGGGCGTGAGCGCCGCACCGGCCGGCGATTTGCTGATGCTCCTGGCGGTGTTGGTGTGCGGCTTGGGCTATGCCGAGGGCGCGAAACTGTCGCGCAGCCTGGGCGGCTGGCAGGTGATCTGCTGGGCGCTGGTGGTGTCGCTGCCAGTGGTGCTGCCGTTAGGCATGCTCCTTGCTCCGCCACGCTTTGCCGGCATCAGCCTGACAGCCTGGCTGAGCCTGGGCTATGTGGCGCTGTTCAGCATGTTGATCGGCTTTGTGTTCTGGTATCGCGGGCTGGCTCAAGGTGGCATCGCGGCCGTCGGCCAGTTGCAGTTGCTGCAACCGTTCTTCGGCCTGGCGCTGGCGGCGGGCCTGCTGCATGAACAGGTCAGTCTCGGCATGGTGCTGGTGACGGTGGCGGTGATCGCCTGCGTGGCCGGTGCGAAGAAGTTCGCCCGCTAGCGCTGCGGTGCGACCATCTTGAATTTGATATGGATGTCGTTGGAAACCACGCTGTTGCCGGCCCATTCACCCTCACCGATCTTGAAATCGCCGCGATTGAGGATGAATTCGCCGTCGAACACGCCAATGCCATCCAGCTCCTTGAGCACCACCTTTACATCAACCGGGCGTGTGGTGCCCTTGATGGTCAGGTTGCCGCTGATCCTGAAGCGGTTATCCCCCAGCGCCTTGACCCCAGTGGATTCATACACCCCGACCGGATAGGTCGCAGTGTCAAACCAGGACGCGCGTTGCAGGGTGTCATTGGCATCGTCACTGCCGGCGCTGATGCTGGTGAGCTGGATCTTGAGCAGCGCGTGTCCCGCCTCCGGCGCCTGCGTATCAAAGGCCAAGGTGCCCTCGAATTCCTTGAACCTCCCATACATCCGCTGCCCCAGTTGTTCGTAGGTGAAACTGATCTGGCTGGCAGTGTGATTGACGTCCTTGTACTCCACCGCCTGGGCGCTGGCGATAAAGCCCAGGACAAGCGCAACCGGCAAAAATCCACGTTTCATGCACCACTCCGCAAAGTCTGGATGTATTCCCATCACGCGTTTGTCCTGCTAAACAGAATAGTCGCCCACAACAATAAGGACGTTGCATGCAAGCGCTACAAGACATCACCGCACCGGAAGGCATCTGCTACGGCTGCGGGGGCAGCAACCCTCACGGGCTGCACATCAAGAGCCGCTGGGACGCAGACGGCATCCATTTGATCGCCCAACACGCGCCAGAAGCTCACTTCACTGGCTGGCCGGACCTGGTCTACGGCGGCCTGATCGCCATGCTGGTGGACTGCCATTCCAACTGGACCGCCATGGCCTACCACTACCGCACCGAGCAACGCGAACCCGGCAGCCTGCCACGCATCGACTGCGTGACCGGCAACCTCGGCATCAAATTCATCAAGCCCACGCCCATGGGTGTCACCCTCACCTTGCGCGCCAGGGTCGAAGGCAACGTGGAGCGCAAAACCCGCGTGGTCTGCGAGGTATACGCCGGCGACGTGCTCACGGCAATCGGCGACTCGGTGTTCGTGCGCGTCGACACCGGGCAACTGGCCGCTGCCGCCCATGGCCGCGAGGACTGAAGCTGGTCTACATTGACTGTCACCGCTAATCGAGGATTGCACCGATGACTCGTCTCACCGCGAAAGACTTTGCCCCCGAACTGCTGGAACTCTACGACGGCTACGCCCACGGCAAGATCAACCGCCGTGAGTTTCTCGACCGCGCTGCGCTGTTCACGTTTGGCGGCCTGACCGCTTCCGCTCTGCTCGCCTCCCTGAGCCCTAACTACGCCCTGGCCGAGCAAGTGAAATTCACCGACCCGGACATCGTCGCCGACTACGTCACCTACCCCTCACCCAAGGGTAACGGCACGGTACGCGGCTACCTGGTACGCCCGGCCAAGGCTGCGGGCAAGTTGCCGGCGGTGGTGGTGGTCCACGAAAACCGCGGCCTGAACCCGTATATCGAAGACGTCGCCCGACGCCTGGCCAAAGCCGGCTTCATCGCCCTGGCCCCGGACGGTCTGACCTCGGTCGGCGGCTACCCCGGCAATGACGAAAAAGGCGTGGCGCTGCAACAGACCGTCGACCCGACCAAACTGATGAACGACTTCTTCGCCGCCATCGAATGGCTGATGCACCACGACAGCAGCACCGGAAAAGTCGGCATCACCGGCTTCTGCTACGGCGGTGGCGTGACCAACGCAGCAGCGGTGGCCTACCCCGAACTGGGCGCAGCCGTCTCGTTCTACGGCCGCCAACCGGAAGCCAAGGACGTACCGCGGATCAAGGCGCCGATCATGCTGCACTTCGGCGAGCTGGATACACGTATCAACGAAGGCTGGCCGCCCTACGAGGCAGCCTTGAAAGCGGCCGGCACAACCTATGAAGCGTTCATCTACAAGGGCGCCAATCACGGCTTCCACAATGACTCGACGCCACGTTATGACGAAGCAGCCGCCAACCTGGCATGGGAAAGAACACTGGGGTGGTTCAACAAATACCTGGCATGACTGGCGCTGCTCTGGCTGTTGCTCCTGCTTTTGATCTTGATCCAAAGCGCCCCGTCAGACGCGCTGGCCGAACGCAGGCTTGAATCCGTGGGCAACCCGGCAGGACGCCGGGTTAGCCGCACTGGGCCATAGATCCAGCCGGAGTGAGGGCATGCCGATTCCAGACGAAGCACCGAGTGTTGGGGCGAAGGCCTTTTGGTTACTTCTGGCTGGGCCGGCATTCCGGCCTTTCCAAAAGTGACCCGCTGTAAGCGCGGAACCCTAAGCCGCCGTTACCGCAGAGATGGCTATGTACCCCAACCAACATATGAGTCGACTGTCAGGCCGCCATCGGGAGCAAGCCCCCTCCCACATTTGGATAGGGGACCATCAGTCAAATGGCGTAACCCTGGCCGCCGTTGACGCAGAAACAGACATGTACCAGCTCTCCTACGCAAAACCCATCACCCCCTTGACATCAATGCTCCAAAGCATACCACCGGCAATGATCCAAATACCCCTGCTCATGACTCCCCACCAGCTGCACCACGCTGGTCCACAACCACGAAGGCGCATCCAACTCCCTTGACCGGTTTTCCTGCAAAACCGCCATCCAATCCTTACGAGTCGCCCGATCCATCTGCCGGGCATGAGCAACGCCAACCACCCGAGCCAAATAACCCGCAGCGTGCATCGCGTCAGTCTCGCTCAACTCATCCAACTCCAACTTCATGTCCTGAGGCAGCAGTTCGCGAATAAAAAACCCGTGATCCAGAAACCGCGTCGCCACCATCCGCTCTCCAAGGCCCGGCGACAACTGACGCGCAGCTTCCACAACCCGGCGGGCGTTGTCCCTCGGCATCTTCGCCCGTGCGGCCCGGGGTGCAGCGGCGCCGACCGCCTCCTTGATATCGATCAGGCAATACGCCTGATCATCCTTATCACCAACACCGAGCAAGGCCGCATAGCGCAACAAGCCAAGGGAGCTGCAGCCCTTGACCCAATAAGCGCAATCCAAAAGTTCGACCTTGGCGTCCTTGGGCCGGCCTTTGAGCGAAGTGACCAACTGGTGGATCTCGTCCGACGCGCAGACGACTTTCAGCGCACTTTTTTCGGCCCGCGACAACGGCCAGAAATGCTTGCCTAACGGGATGGTCGGCCGGGCGCTTTCGATGCGCTCACGGGCCAAGTGCTTCCAGGTGCGCGCCACGGCGTTGCGCATCCCCGCCTTGACCTGGGACGGGCGTGGCGGCGTTTCATCGGGTTTGTCTTTGAAGGCTTGCTCGTAGCCCACCATCATTTCTTCAAGCATGCGTGCGGTGGTCACCCCCGGCAGGTCCGAGCCTCGCGCGGCGGTCGCCAGGGACAAGGCCAGGCGCACCAGATCGTGGGCCGGGTTGCCAATCACTGCCTGGTCCAGGTCGCGGATATGCATATCGATGCGCCCCTTGGTGTCGCCGGTGGGGCCAAGGTTGCCAGCGTGGCAGTCGCCGCAGATCCAGATCGCTGGCCCGCGGGGCAAACGGCGTCCAGGCAAGCTGTGCAGCCACTCGTAGAATTGAACGGTACTGCCGCGCACATAAGCGTGGGCCGAGCGCGCCATCTTGAGGTTTCGCAGTTGGGTCAGGTGGGGCATACGAGCGGAGGGGCGCGGTGTTTTCATGGAATAACTCAGTACAGGTGTAGCGGTAGAGCGATGCGCCTCGGAGAATGTTTCATTATGTTTCTAAAAAATTTATCACGTTGGCCTTCTCCCGTTATATGCAGGCAAGAGACTTCATCGTTTGCCCAGAGCAGGCGAACTGCCTATATTTGCCTCCCCCGCGAGGGTCTTTTTTTAATCGATCACTTTCATGGAAACACTCTCATGCCCCTATCTATGTTCTCAGGCATGCGCAATCTCACGGCGGTAGCCGCCCTTGTCGCTACCGGCCACTGCCTGGCCGCGACCGATCTGCAGGCGGTGGTGGACGCGAGTGTCAAGCCGCTGATGCAGCAACAGGCCATTGCCGGTCTTGTGGTCGGCGTGGTTCAGGACGGCAAAGCGCACTATTTCAACTACGGCGTCGCGTCCCAGGAGACGGGGCAGCCCGTCAGCGAGAACACCCTGTTCGAAGTCGGGTCGGTGAGCAAAACCTTCACCGCCACCCTCGCCGGTTATGCGGCGGCCACCGGCAAACTCAAGCTTTCGGCCCCGGCCAGCGACTACCTGCCAGCCTTGGGTGGCGGCAAGTTTGATCACATCAGCATTCTTAACCTCGGCACCTACACCGCCGGCGGCCTGCCTCTGCAATTTCCACCGGAGGCTGACAACAATCAGCACATGATCAGCTACTTCCAGCAGTGGAAACCCGACTTCGCCCCAGGCACCCAGCGTTTGTATTCCAACCCTAGCCTGGGCCTGTTCGGCTACCTGACGGCGCAGAGCCTCAAGCAACCGTTCGATCAGGCGATGGAAAAAACCCTGCTGCCCAAACTTGGGCTCAAGCACACCTTCGTCAAGGTGCCGCCGAGTCAGATGAGCCTCTACGCACAAGGCTACGGCAAGGATGGCAAACCGGTGCGCGTCGGCCCCGGCGCCATGGACAGTGAGGCTTACGGCATCAAGACCAGCGCCTCGGACTTGCTGCATTATGTGCAAGCCAACATGAACCCGGCGAAGCTGGAAAGCGCCGTGCAACGCGCGGTCAGCATCACTCATACCGGCTACTACACCGTCGACGGCATGACCCAAGGGCTGGGCTGGGAAATGTACCCTTATCCCATCACGCTCGATGCGTTGACTGACGGCAACTCCACACCAATGGCCATGGAGCCGCACAAGGTGAACTGGCTAACCCCTGCCCAGGCGCCCCACGCCAACACGCTGGTGAACAAGACCGGTTCCACCAATGGTTTTGGCGCCTATGTGGCCTACGTGCCGAGCAAGGGATTAGGGGTGGTGATTCTGGCCAACAAGAACTACCCGAATGCAGAGCGGGTGAAAGTCGCCCATGCAGTGTTGAGTGCGCTGGACCATTAAAGCCGGACACGAGCCCACCCTGTGATGAAGGGCTTGCTCAGCCACAGCAAGCCCTCCACCACATTTGACCTTCATCGTGTTCATAAACGTTATTCAGCATTCGCCCACGTCATCCGAAACGACGCCCCACCCCGCTCCGAATCCTGCACATGCACCTGCCCGCCATGCCATTGGGACACTCGCTGCACCAGCGCCAGGCCCAGGCCGAAGCCGCCGGTACGGCGATCACGGCTGGCATCCAGGCGCATAAACGGTTGGAAGATCTTCGCCCGGCTCTCCTCGGGTACACCCGGGCCGTCGTCACATACCCGCACTTCATAACCGTTGCCGAATTTGATCAGTGAAATGTCCACACGGTGCTCGGCGTAACGGATGGCATTGCGCAGCAGGTTGATCACCGCTCGCGCCATGAAACGCGGCTCGATCTGGATCACGTCCACTTCGCAGGTGCGCAACGACAAGTGTATGCCCGCCGCCTCCGCCTCCAGGGCCACGCTACCGATCACGCTGTCGAGCCAGCTATGGGCTTCGATGCGCTCGCGAGTGACCTGGGTCGCGCCGCGTTCCAGGCTGGCGTAGGTCAGCAGTTCGGAAACCATTTCCTCCAGCTCGCCCAGGTCGGCGTACATATCGGCGATCAATTCGCTGCGCTGACGCGGGTCGGCCTGCTGCTTGAGTTGGTCGAGTTCAAACGACAATCGTGCAATTGGCGTACGCAGCTCATGGGACACCGCATTGGTGAGTTCGCGCTGGTTGGCGATCAGGCTCTCGATACGCTCGGCCATCTGATTGAAGTGCCCGGCCAGTTCGCGCACGGTGGAGCGGCGCGGCAGCAGGATGCGCGAGCCGAGGTCGTTGTCGCCAAAACGTTGTGCGGCCAGACGGATGTGCTCCAAGTCACGCCAATGCGGACGCACCCAGAAATACAGCACTACCGCCAGGCACAGACCCAGCAGGCTGTAGGCCCACAGGTATAGCCATTTCGGCTCTGCCGGCAGTTTGATTTCGAGCAGTTGTGGACCGCTGTCGACCGAGGCGATGAACTCCATGAAATCGCCACGCACTACCAAGTGGCCGGCCGCCAACAATTGTTGTTCACGGGGGGTCAGGGCCAATTCATCACGCTGGACCAGTTTCAGCAGCAAACCATAATGTGGCTGCAATTGGGCCAGCCGCGCCGGACGCGCATCGGCCGGCAACGGGCGCAACTGCTCCACCAGACCGTACGCCGGGCCACGCATGGCTTCGCGATTATAGGTTTCGTTGGCTTCGGGCAGCAGTTCATCAAAGGTGTAGTTGACCAGCCAAATCGCCCCCGCCAACCCCAGCGCGAGGATGATGTACAGGCGCATGTATAAGCGCAGCATCTAGACCTCCCAAGCAAACGGATTGAACAGATACCCCTTGCCCCAGATCGTCTTGATACACACCGGCTCACGTGGGTTGTCATTGAGTTTGCCGCGCAGTTTGCTGATGTAGACGTCGACGCTGCGGTTAAGGCCGTCGAACGCGATACCGCGCATGCGGTTGAGAATGTCATCGCGGGAAAGAATGGTGCCGGCGTTGCTGGCCAGCAACCACAGCAATTCGAACTCCATGGTGGTGAGGTCGATCTTGTCGTCCCCCAGGCTGACGACCCGGCAACTGCGGTCGATGGCCAACCGACCGAACGCCAGCGCCCCGCGTACGGTAGGCTCCGGCAATTGGCGGCGTTGCAGCGCACGCAGGCGCGCCAGCAGCACCGGCGGTTTGATCGGTTTGATCACGTAGTCGTCGGCGCCGGATTCCAGTCCGAGGATATGGTCCAGGTCATCCTCCTTGGCGGTGAGGATCACGATGGGAGTGTCGGACACACTGCGAATCTCGCGGCACACCTGTAGGCCGCTCTGGCCCGGCAGCATCAGGTCGAGTACGACCATTTTCGGTTTGAACGCCAGGAACGCCGCCAAGGCTTCATCACCTCGGTGTACCACGCGAGGCTCGAAGCCGTGTTGTGATAAAAAATGCGCGATCAGCCCCGCCAGCTTCTCGTCGTCCTCAACAAGCAGAACCTTACCCTGACCCAGGTTTTCCATACGTTCTCAGTGCGCGCACGCGGATTGAAGAGGCGGCATTATAGGTGGCAAGCTGGGCAACTGAAGCAGATAGCCAACGGGCGTCCCTGAAGCTTCATGTTTTTAAGAGTTTTTTACAAATAGCCTGCATTCTTTAACGCCAATCACAGGGAGTTGTATGCGTAAGGATTACCTGGCGTTCTTTGTTTCGCTGTTCCTGTCGCGTCTGGCGGATCAAATCCTGTTGTTTATCGTGCCGCTGATCGTATTTCAAACCACCCAAAGTGCGTCGTGGGCAGGCCTGGCCTTTTTTATCGAGTCGCTGCCACGCTTCCTGGCCTTCCCGGTGTGCGGCGCCGTGTGCGACAAGTATTCGCCCGTGCGTATCCTGCATATCAGCCAGGTCTACCGGGCGCTGGCCTGTGTGGTGGCTGTGGCGCTTTACGGGATGTTCGACGGTATCTACTGGCTGGTGCTGCTGTCCGCGCTATGCGGGGTGCTGACCACCCAAGGCATCATGGCCCGGGAGGTGCTGATGCCGCATATCTTTGCGCAATACAGCTATGCCAAGACGTTGTCCTACTCCCAGATCGCCGACCAATCCGGCCTGGTACTGGGGCCGTTGTTGGCCGCGCTGATGCTGGAGGTGTGGGCCTGGCATTGGGTAGTGCTGGGGGTTGCAGGGCTGTTCGTGTTGGCAGACCTGGCGATGCGCGCGTGGCAACGTAACACCTCAGTCAACCCGCAACCCCATCAGCAGCACCGTGATATCTGGCTGCAACCGCTGCGCATCGCCATCGCGCATATCCGCAACCTGCCGGGGTTGAAACGCCTGATTGCGCTGACGGTGGGCGTGAACCTGCTCATTGGCGCCACCCTGGCCACTTCCGCCGCCATGGTCACTGGCGATTTCAACGCCGACAAGGATGCCTACGCGCTGCTGCAAGCGGCAGGTGCGCTGGTGACTATCGTGATTCTGTTCTACCTGTCGCGCACGACCTTGCCGTTAAAACGCCTCGGCGGTGTGTCTTACGGACTGATCACTGTGGGCGCGCTGATCATGGCGGTCAGCCCCAACCTGTGGGCTTACAGCCTTGGCTTCCTGCTGGTTATAGGCTTCGACAAGATGTACAGCGTCTATATGCGCAGCGTGCGCCAGCAGGTCATCCCGGTAGAGGACTTTGGCAAGACCGTCGGCATGATCACCTTACTCAATAACCTGCCACAGCCCTTGGCCGGCCTGGTGATTGCCGTGCTGGCAGCACCCTTGGGCACGCAAACGGTGATCATGCTGCTGACCGGGATCACCGCGCTGATCGGCATGGCCGTCGCCTCAGGCCGGCACACCACTGTGAAAGCGAAACTCGACGTCAGGTGACTCAATCAATTCCTGCTCGGCCGCCCTCACCCGCTCGATTACCTGAGCGATATCCTTTGCATCGCCATACTGGTAGGCCAGCTTCAGGTAACCCTGGAAATGCCGCGCCTCGCTTTTCAGCAGGCCGAAGTAGAACTTGCTGAGTTCTTCGTCCAAATGCGGCACCAACGCTTCGAAACGCTCGCAACTGCGCGCCTCGATAAACGCCCCGACTACCAACGTATCCACCAATTTCACCGGTTCATGGTTGCGCACGACTTTGCGCAAGCCCGAGGCATACCGGCTGGCATGCAACTGGCGCAGTTCAATCTTGCGCTTTTTCATCAGGCGCATGACCTGTTCGTGGTGCACCAGTTCTTCGCGGGCCAGGCGCGACATCATGTTGATCAGGTCGACATGGCCGTGATACTTGGCGATCAGGCTCAAGGCGGTGCTCGCGGCCTTGAATTCGCAGTTCTTGTGGTCGATCAGCAGCGTTTCCTGATCGGCCAACGCGGCCTGGACCCAGGCGTCGGGGGTGCGGCAACCGAGGAATTCGTGGATTTCTGGCAGGTTCATCGGGCTCACGGGGAAAAGGATCACAAAAGGCCGGCGATTATACCGACCACGCCGCAGACCACCAGCCACCGGCCTTGATGTGCATCAACATGACGGCTGCCGGGCAGCAACTATAGTTATTCCACGCCCACTCTTTTGGAGATCCCGACCATGCAAGCCATCCGCAGTATCCTGGTGGTCATCGAGCCCGAGCATTCGGAAAGCCTGGCCCTCAAGCGCGCCAAGCTGATCGCCGAGGTTACCGGCGCGCACCTGCACTTGCTGGTCTGCGATAAAAACCATGAGCATTCGGCGCTGTTGAGCCTGCTCAAGGCGGGTTTGCAGGAGGATGGCTACAGCGTGACCACCGAACAGGCGTGGAATGCCAGCCTGCATGAAACCATCATTGATGTGCAGCAGGCTGAGGGCTGCGGTTTGGTGATCAAGCAACATTTTCCCGACAGCCCGCTGAAGAAGGCGCTGCTGACACCGGCGGACTGGAAGCTGCTGCGCTTTTGCCCGACACCGGTGTTGCTGGTCAAGACGTCCACGCCATGGGCTGGCGGGGTGATCCTGGCAGCAATTGATGTGGGCAATACCGACAGCGAGCACCGTTCGCTGCACAATTCGATCATTGATCATGGCTTCGACATCGCCAGCCTCGCCAAGGCGCAGCTGCATGTGATCAGCGCCCATCCGTCGCCGATGCTGTCGGCGGCGGACCCGACATTCCAACTCAAGGAAACCATCGAAGCGCGCTACCGCGAGCAGTGCCAGGCGTTCCAGGCTGAGTTCGACGTGGACGACGCGCACCTGCATATCGAGGAAGGCCCGGCGGATGTGCTGATTCCATTCGCGGCGCACAAGTGGCAGGCAGCAGTGACCATCATCGGTACCGTAGCGCGCACCGGAATTTCCGGTGCGCTGATCGGCAACACGGCGGAGGTGGTGCTGGATGCTGTGGAAAGTGATGTGTTGGTGCTCAAGCCGCAGACATTGATGGATCACCTGGAAGAGCTGGTCACCAAACCCTGACGCCTATCCTCCAGATAACCGACGTCCAATGTGGTAGGCGGCTTACCCCCTCCCACATTCCGATTTTTGCCGTCAGGTAGAGAGCGCATCCCTGAGGAACCCTGGGGCGATATAGCGCTGGTAGTGGGCCTCGGACAGGATAAAGAACTCACGGTCGATGGCATCGCGCAGTTCCGGCAACGCCCAATCACGAAACTCCGGCAACAGCACCATGCCGTACGCCTCCAGGTTATTGATGACCCGCGCCCCGCGCGCAATCAACTGGTATGCCCAGCAGTACTCGGATTGGTGCGGCACGAAGCGGATCTTGCGCTGCTCCAACTGACCGCGCAGAGTCTTGGGGTCGAAAATCTCCAGTTTGCCGGCCATCACCTGCACCAGCAGTTGCTCCAGGCGCAGCCATACCGCACGTTTTTCTTCTTCGCTATAGCCATTCCACAGGATTACTTCGTGGTGGAAGCGCTTGCAGCCACGGCACACCAGATCGCCGTAAACCGTGGAGCACAGGCCGACGCAGGGGGTCTTGATGGTTTGGTTGGACATGGGCAACGACACGCAAATCAGCGAAACAGTGCGCCATGTTAGCCCTTTGTCTAAGGTTGATCACCCAGCAAACTTGCCATGGCAACTTACCTTTAGAAATTTTTTGCCGTAGAATCATCCGGCCTTGTAAGGCGCCAATAATCCGCTGGAAGCTGTTTTCAAAGCGTCACGAGCACAGTCGTTCCTTCAGAACGGTGTTGGCGCGGACTTGACCCCGGTAGGTCAACAACCGCGCCAACCCTCATCAGCTCCGTTCTGCAGGCGTAAAACTTTGAAAGCAGCTTCTGTGAGGAATGCCGGCAGCGCTGGCTTTGCGGCCCAAAAAGCCCCCGAGCGCATGCGTGCCGTTCATTTCTGGATGAGCGTCCCGTGGGACCACTGATGAGGGTAATAACTGTGCTTGAAGCCTACCGCAAACATATCGAAGAGCGTGCAGCCCTGGGTATTGTTCCCCAGCCGCTTAACGCCGAACAAACCGCAGGCCTGGTCGAGCTGCTGAAAAATCCTCCAGCCGGCGAAGAAGAATTCCTCGTTGACCTGATCACCAACCGCATTCCACCTGGTGTTGACGAAGCTGCCTACGTCAAGGCCGGCTTCCTGTCTGCCCTGGCCAAGGGCGAAGCCACTTCCCCCCTGATCGACAAGAAACGCGCTGTTGAACTGCTCGGCACCATGCAAGGCGGCTACAACATCGTGACGTTGGTCGAGCTGCTGGACGACGCCGAGCTGGCGCCTGTCGCCGCGGCCCAACTCAAGCACACCCTGCTGATGTTCGACGCGTTCCACGACGTCGCCGAAAAAGCCCGCAACGGCAACGAGCACGCCAAAGGCGTTATCCAGTCCTGGGCTGACGGCGAGTGGTTCCGCAACCGCCCTACCCTGGCCGACAAGATCAGCCTGCGCGTATTCAAGGTCACCGGCGAAACCAACACCGACGACCTGTCCCCTGCTCCGGACGCCTGGTCCCGCCCTGACATCCCGCTGCACGCCCTGGCCATGCTGAAAATGGCTCGCGAAGGCATCGTGCCGGACGAGCAAGGCAAGACCGGCCCGATGAAGCAGATCGAAGAAATGCGCGGCCAAGGCTTCCCGATCGCCTACGTCGGTGACGTGGTCGGTACCGGCTCTTCGCGTAAATCCGCTACCAACTCGGTACTGTGGTTCTTCGGCGACGACGTACCTTACGTACCGAACAAGCGTGCCGGCGGTTTCTGCTTCGGCAGCAAGATCGCTCCGATCTTCTACAACACCATGGAAGATGCTGGCGCACTGCCAATCGAATTCGACGTGACCAACATGAACATGGGCGACGTGATCGACCTGTATCCTCATGCTGGCAAAGTCTGCAAACACGGCACCGATGAAGTCCTGACCACCTTCGAAATGAAGACCCCGGTCCTGTTGGACGAAGTTCGTGCCGGCGGCCGTATCCCGTTGATCATCGGCCGTGGCCTGACCGACAAGGCTCGCGCCGAACTGGGTCTGGGCCCTACCGACCTGTTCAAGCTGCCTGAAGCACCGGTCGACACTGGCAAGGGTTTCACCCTGGCCCAGAAAATGGTCGGCAAGGCCTGCGGTCTTCCGGAAGGCAAAGGCGTTCGTCCAGGTACGTACTGCGAACCGAAGATGACCACCGTGGGTTCCCAGGACACCACCGGTCCTATGACCCGTGACGAACTGAAAGACCTGGCGTGCCTGGGCTTCTCGACAGATCTGGTAATGCAGTCTTTCTGCCACACCGCGGCTTATCCAAAGCCGATCGACGTGACCACCCACCACACCCTGCCTGACTTCATCATGACCCGTGGCGGTGTATCGCTGCGTCCAGGCGACGGCATCATCCACAGCTGGCTGAACCGCATGCTGCTGCCGGATACCGTCGGTACCGGTGGTGACTCCCACACCCGCTTCCCGATGGGCATCTCGTTCCCAGCCGGTTCCGGTCTGGTAGCGTTCGCCGCAGCCACTGGCGTAATGCCACTGGACATGCCGGAATCGATCCTGGTGCGCTTCAAAGGCAAAATGAAACCTGGCATCACCCTGCGTGACTTGGTTCATGCCATTCCTTACTACGCGATCCAGTCCGGTTTGTTGACTGTCGAGAAGAAAGGCAAGAAAAACGCCTTCTCCGGCCGCATCTTGGAAATCGAAGGCCTGAACGACCTGACGCTGGAACAGGCTTTCGAGCTGTCCGACGCCTCGGCCGAACGTTCGGCTGCCGGTTGCACCATCAAGCTGTCGAAAGAGTCCGTCACCGAGTACCTTAACTCCAACATCACCCTGCTGCGCTGGATGATCGGCGAAGGCTACGGCGATGCACGTACCCTGGAACGTCGTGCTCAAGCGATGGAAGCCTGGGTAGCCAACCCAGAGCTGATGGAAGCCGATGCCGACGCGGAATACGCCGAAATCATCGAGATCGACCTGGCCGAAATCAACGAGCCGATCCTCTGCGCACCGAACGACCCGGACGACGCTCGTCTGCTGTCGAGTGTTGCCGGCGAGAAGATCGACGAAGTGTTCATCGGTTCGTGCATGACCAACATCGGTCACTTCCGCGCTGCCGGTAAGTTGCTGGAGCAGGTCAAGGGTCAGCTGCCTACCCGTCTGTGGCTCTCGCCGCCGACCAAGATGGACGCTCACCAACTGACCGAAGAAGGCTACTACGGCATCTACGGCAAGGCTGGCGCGCGCATGGAAATGCCGGGCTGCTCGCTGTGCATGGGTAACCAGGCACGTGTAGAACCGAACTCGACTGTTGTGTCGACCTCGACCCGTAACTTCCCTAACCGTCTGGGTGATGGTGCCAACGTCTACCTGGCCTCGGCTGAGCTGGCGGCAGTAGCCTCCACCCTGGGTCGCCTGCCGACCGTCGAAGAGTACATGGGCTACGCGGCGAAACTGGACACCATGGCCAGCGACGTCTACCGCTACCTGAACTTCGACCAGATCGCTGAGTTCCGCAAGATCGCAGCAAGCGCCAACATCCCGGTGATTCAAGCCTAAGGTGTTGATGTAACAAAAACGCCGCGTATCGCAAGATACGCGGCGTTTTTTTATGCCTGGAATACAAACACATTCAATTGATCCCCCTGTCACTGACCCACCGCTATCGGGAGCAAGCCCCCTCCCACAGTTTTGGCCGCGACGAGCAACCTTATACCTTCAACCGCACCACCGTCTGATCCTCAAGGTGAGCTGGCTGAAGACACCGTTCCAAATATGGGAGAGGGCTTGCCCCCTCCCACAGTTTTGACCGCAACGGGCGACCTTATACCTTCAACCGCACCACCGCCTGATCCTCAAGGTGGGCTGGCTGAAGACACCGCTCCAAATGTGGGAGGGGGCTTGTCCCCTCCCACAGCTTTGACCGCAACGGACGACCTTATACCTTCAACCGCACCACCGCCTGATCCTCAAGGTGAGCTGGCTGAAGACACCGTTCCAAATATGGGAGAGGGCTTGCCCCCTCCCACAGTTTTGACCGCAACGGGCGACCTTATACCTTCAACCGCACCACCGTCTGATCCTCAAGGTGGGCTGGCTAAAGACACCGATCCAAATGTGGGAGGGGGCTTGCCCCCGATGGGGAAGTGTCAGTTGATGCATCTGCCACTGACCCACCGCTATTTGGAGCAATCCCCACGCGTCACGCTTTGCTCACCTCAAGCGCCAGCTGCACCGCGCCATCGACGCTCAAGCCACTGAGCAGCACATGGGACGCCAATGCTTCGGGCAGCCCCTGCAACACCTCGCGCGCGTCATGCCGCACGCGGGCAAGTACCAGGCGCTTGCCCTCCCCGTGTACTTGCGCAAAAAAAGCCGCCAGCGCTTCGATGCTGGTGCCGTCGAGGTCCGGCGATTCTTCCAGGCTCAACACTACCGCCTGCGCCGGGGAATGACGCATCAGGCGCAAGGCCGCGCCCAGGATGCGCTCGGCGTTCGCAAAAAATAGCGCTTCGCTGGGCCGCACGATCAATACCCCCGGGACGGCCAGGGCATCGGCATGGTGCAGGCGGTCGACAAAATCATGGCTGTCACCCAGGCGGCCCAACACTTGAATGTCGGCTGACGACATCTGGCGCAGCATCAACATCACACTGATTGCGACCGCGAGCAGCAAACCATCCAGCACGCCCAGCACCAGCACCGCCGCCACCGCACAAATCACCAGCACGCGATCGCGGCGCCACAGGAAATAACGCCCCAGCGGCTGCAAACTCAAGCCTCGACCCAGGGCATAGATGACGACGGCCGCCAACACCGGCTCCGGCGTGAGCGCGACATAGGGCAGCACCGTCAGCACGATCAGCAATATCACCAGCGCCGCGACAATCCCCGCCAGGCGCGAATAGGCGCCGGCCGCCTCGTTGGCCGACGTCGCCGAATACCCGGCACCGGCCGGCATGCCGTGGAACAGACCGGAGACCAAGTTGGCCACTCCCAGCGCAAGCAAGTCACGGTTGGAGGACACGCGGTCGCCATGCTTGAGCGCGAACGAACTGATAGAGCCGTAGGACTCCGCGTACAGGATCATCACCAGCGCAAACGCCAATTCCCCGAGGCGCAGCCAGTCGGCAAACGGCAGCACCGGCAAACGCCCCAGCTCCAGGCGCAGGTCGATCATGCCGATCTGCGCCACGCCATAGGCCTGCAGGTCCAAGTACTGCCCGGCAGCGATGCCGAGCACCACGACCACCAAACCACCCGGCAGACGCGGGAAGCGTGCGCACAGCCACAACACCAGCAACGCCAGCCCCGCCACCAGAGCCGCAGGCCAGTTCCAGCGGGGTAGCTGCTCCAGCAACTGCGGCAGAAAACGGATCAGGTTGTTATCGGTCAGGTGCACGCCCACCACACTGGCCAATTGCTTGAGGATGATGGTCAGCGCCAGGCCGAAGGCGAAGCCACGCAACACGGGCTTGGCGATAAACGAAGTGACGCCGCCAAGTTTCAACAGGCCGGCCAACAGGAAAAACACCCCGGTGAGCAGTACCAGCCCGAAGGCCAGGGAAAGCCTCAGTGCCGGGTCATCTCCCGCCAGGCTCGCCGTCGCCGCCGCCAAAACGGCCGCCGACGACGAGGTAGCCGAAACAATCGCAAAGCGGCTAGTGCCGAACAGGCCGTAGCACACCAGGCCTGCAAATAAAGCGATCACCCCGGCCTGGGGCGGCAGCGCGGCGATACTGGAATAGGCGACGGCTTCCGGAAGCAGCAAACCCGCGATGGATAAGCCAGCCAGCAGGTCTTGGATGCGGTTCGACGGTACGGCAACGGGTGCATCGGTTTCAGTCTTCAATCGGCCCAACCCATCCTGGCAAAAAGCGTGCGTAAGCTTAGCCCTCATTGCTCGGCTGCGGTTGAGCCGCATCAGCTTTTGCGCGGGCAAAAAAAAGCCGATTCGCGCTATGCGCGAATCGGCTTGCTTGCGTGGGCCCTGGGTTCAGGACAGCAGCGAGTAAATCAATGCAGTAATTGCCACCAGGCCCACTGCGGTGACAAACACGTTGGACGCGTGCCCACGGTACTTGGCCATGGCCGGCACCTTGCGGATCGCGTACATCGGCATCAGGAACAGGATCGACGCAATGATTGGCCCGCCCAGGGTCTCGATCATGCCGAGGATGCTGGGGTTCAGCGTGGCAACGATCCAGCACACCACCAGCATGAAGCCCGCAGTCATACGGTCCAGCGTCTTCGCAGCTGGACGGCGACCACTTTTGAGCACCAGACCCTTGAGGCCTTCGCTCGCGCCGATGTAATGACCGAGGAACGACTTGGCAATCGCCACGAACGCGATCAACGGTGCAGCGAACGCGATGGTCGGGTTGTTGAAGTGGTTGGCCAGGTACGACAGGATCGACAGGTTCTGCGCCTTCGCTTCAGCTAACTGGGCCGGCGACAGGGTCAGCACGCAGCTGAACACGAAGAACAGCACCATCACCACCATCAACAGGTGCGCGCGGGACAGGATCTGCGAACTGCGCTCATCGGCGTGTTCGCCGTACTGGCGCTTCTGGTCAACTGCAAACGCTGAGATGATCGGCGAGTGATTGAACGAGAACACCATCACCGGAATCGCCAGCCACAGGGTATTGAGCAAGGCCGAAGGCGCCGGGACCACACTCGCGGTGCTGAGGATGCCACCGTTCCAATGCGGGATCAGGTACACCGCGAGGAACAGCAAGGCGACGATAAACGGGTACACCATCATGCTCATGGCCTTGACGATCACTTGTTCGCCGCAACGCACCACCGCCAGCAAGCCGAGGATCAGCACAAACGCCAGCAGCGCCCGTGGCGGCGGCATGATGTGCAACTGGTGTTCCATAAAGCTGCTGACCGTGTTGGTCAGAGCCACGCTGTAGATCAGCAGGATCGGGAAAATCGCGAAGAAGTACAGCAAGGTGATCAGTGCACCCGCTTTGATACCGAAATGCTCTTCGACCACATCAGTAATGTCCGAACCTTCACGGCCGGAGAGCACAAAACGGGTCAGCCCACGGTGGGCAAAGAAGGTCATCGGAAACGCCAGCACTGCCAGGATCACCAGCGGCCAGAAACCGCCCAGGCCGGCGTTGATTGGCAGGAACAAGGTACCGGCGCCAATGGCGGTGCCGAACAGGCCAAGCATCCAGGTGGTGTCCTGGCGGCTCCAGCTTGTGAGGGTTGCAGGTGTCGTTGCATAGCGTTCGTCGACGCTATTGGCCTGATCATTCATCCGGTCGGATCTCCGCATTTACACGGCCGGGACGAGTCAGAAAAACCTGACAGGCAGCGCCCCGACCATAGAAGGGGCCGGATTGTCCGGGATTCTTTTGAATAAGCAAAGACTTAGCTGAGGAATGGTTGTACGAAGCAGATCAATCCAATTGACGACAATTTGTTCCAGTCAGGAACGTGACGCCTATTTCGCCCACTCAGAGGGAGCCTTATCACGAACCTTGGAGATTCAACCATGACGATTTCAAACCTCAATCTGTCCCACGCCGGCCACTTGGTCGACAGCGTGGCGATGCATATTGCCGATCAAATCGCCGCACAGGATAAGCCCAAGCCACAGCAGCCTCCCAGCTTCCCTTTCAACGGCATTGAATATGCTGCCGCGCCCAAACCCAACAACACAATGATCCCAATGCCTCGCATCGGCTAAGACTGCGCGACTCACCAGGGCGTGGATCCATGCTATGGATTCACTGCCCTCTACCCGCCCCCTGCGGACCTTGCATCACCGCCCTATAAAATGTCGCATACTCTCTCTTCCATCCCGCCCCACAAGGAAGAGCCGTCCGATGACCACCACTGTTCTGGTCCTGGTTGAAACCATCAACGACTACCTGCAAATCATCGAGAGCAATGACTTTCATGTGATCCTGGCGCCAACCCCAGCCGAACGAGCCCAAGCCATCAAGCGCCATGGCGGCCAGATCAACGCCGTGTTGACCCGCGGCCCCCTGGGCCTTTACGCCGACGAAATCGCCGCGCTGCCGCTGCTGGAAATCATCTGTGTGATCGGCGCCGGTTACGAACATGTTGACCTGCAGGCCGCCAGCAATCGTGGGATTGTCGTGACCAACGGCGCCGGAGTGAATGCGCCGTCGGTGGCGGACCACGCTATGGCGCTGTTGCTGTCCCTGGTGCGCGGCATCCCGCAGACCGACGTCGCCGTGCGGCGCGGTGAATGGCCCAAGGTGATGCGCCCTTCCCTGGGCGGCAAGCAACTGGGCATTCTTGGCTTGGGCGCCGTGGGCCTGGAAATCGCCAAGCGCGCCGCCCTCGGATTCGGTATGGAAGTGAGCTATCACAACCGTCAGCCCCGTGATGATGTGGACTACACCTACTGCGCCAGCGCCGTGGAGCTGGCGCGCACTTCGGACTTCATGATCCTGGCCACGCCCGGTGGCCCGAGCACCCGTCACCTGATTGATCGTCACGCCCTGGATGCTCTGGGGCCGAATGGCTACTTGGTCAATATCGGCCGTGGCAGCGTGGTGGTTACCGCCGACCTGATCACCGCCCTTGAACAGCGCCGCATTGGCGGGGCTGCGCTGGATGTATTCGACGACGAACCCAAAGTGCCCGATGCCCTCAAGCACCTGAGCAATACCGTACTCACCTCCCATGTGGCCGGCCTTTCACCGGAAGCCGCTCACGACACCGTGCAACGGGTGGCCGACAATCTGGTGGAGTACTTCGCCGGCCGACCAGTGCTCACGCCGGTCGTGTTACCCGCGCCCGTAAAATGACCAATCAGGCACGCTGATCATCATCCAACACGCTAACCTATTAAGCCGCCCCAACCTTGTCGCTGGGCGGTCGTGCGCATTAGATTAGGAAATAGTCCAAGGCCTTTAGAATAAGCAGAAGGGATAAGCATGGCGCTGAACGACCAATCGACCCAGATTCGCCCAGGCGAAGAACTTGATGCTGGCCTGATCGATCCCTATCTCAAGGCCCATATCCCGGGCCTGAGCGGCACGCCTGCGATCAGCCAGTTCCCCGGCGGCGCGTCCAACCTGACTTACCTGTTGGAATACCCTGGGCAGGAATTCGTCCTGCGCCGCCCGCCCTTCGGTCACAAGGCCAAGTCAGCCCATGACATGGGCCGTGAATTCCGCATTCTCAATCAGCTAAAAGATGGCTTCCCGTATTGCCCCAAAGCCTATGTGCATTGCACCGATGAATCGGTGATCGGCGCTGAGTTCTACGTGATGGAACGCGTCAAGGGCATCATCCTGCGCTCCGACCTACCGCCTGAGCTCGGGCTGGATGCAACCAAGACCGAAGCACTGTGCAAAAGCTTTATCGACAAGTTCGTCGAGCTGCACCAAGTCGACTACACCGCCTGCGGACTGGCCGACCTGGGCAAACCCGAAGGCTATGTGGCACGCCAGATTCGCGGCTGGAGCGACCGCTACGAAAAGGCCCTGACCCCCGATGCGCCCAAATGGGAGGCAGTGCGGGCCTGGCTCAACGACAAGATGCCGGCCGACCACCCGACATCAAGCATCGTGCATAACGACTACCGCTTCGACAACGTGATCCTCGACCCACACAACCCGATGCAGATCATCGGCGTACTGGACTGGGAGCTCACCACACTCGGCGATCCGCTGATGGACTTGGGCAACACCCTCGCCTACTGGATAGAGGCCGCCGACCCCGCGCCGGTGCAACTGATGCGCCGCCAGCCGAGTAATGCGCCCGGGATGCTCACCCGCCGCGAGTTCGTCGACTACTACGCCGAACGGTCGGGCATCCAGATCGATAATTTCGACTTCTACTACACCTACGGCCTGTTCCGCCTGGCCGGCATCGTGCAGCAGATCTACTACCGTTTCTTCCATGGCCAGACCCAGGACAAACGCTTTGCTCAGTTCATTCACATGAACTCACTGCTGGAGCAAATGAGCCTGAAGGTAATCGCTAAATCAGCCCTCTGATCGCACAAAAACAAGGAACCCCCATGTCCAAGACTCATCTGTTCGACCTCGACGGCAAAATTGCGTTTGTCTCCGGCGCCAGCCGTGGCATCGGTGAGGCCATCGCCAAGTTGCTGGCCCAGCAAGGCGCCCATGTGATCGTCTCCAGCCGCAAGCTAGAAGGCTGCCAGCATGTGGCCGACGCAATCATCGCCGACGGCGGCAAGGCTACTGCGGTTGCCTGCCATATTGGTGAAATGGAGCAGATTAGCCAGGTGTTCGCCGGCATTCGCGAGCAGTTCGGCCGCCTGGATATTCTGGTCAACAACGCAGCCACCAACCCGCAGTTCTGCAACGTGCTGGACACCGATCTGGGCGCGTTCCAGAAGACCGTTGACGTGAATATTCGCGGCTACTTCTTCATGTCGGTGGAAGCCGGCAAGCTGATGCGCGAAAACGGCGGCGGCAGCATCATCAACGTGGCCTCAATCAACGGCATCTCGCCGGGTGTCTTCCAAGGCATCTACTCGGTGACCAAGGCCGCGGTGATCAACATGACCAAAGTGTTCGCCAAGGAATGCGCTGAGTTCGGCATCCGTTGCAACGCCCTGCTGCCGGGCCTGACGGACACCAAGTTCGCCTCGGCGCTGGTGAAAAACGATGCGATCCTGAAAATGGCCCTGGCGCAGATCCCGCTCAAGCGTGTGGCCGACCCAAGCGAGATGGCCGGCGCGGTGCTGTTTCTGGCGAGTGACGCGTCCAGCTACACCACCGGTGTGTCGCTGAATGTAGACGGTGGTTTCCTCTCCTGACTTCGCCCGGGTTTCTACAGATCGATTTACGCGTAACCTTGGCGTAGATCGATTTGTCTCAGAGTGAAACATGGAACTGCACATCGTCATCAAAGGCCGCAAGGACCTGGCGGCTCAGCTTTATCAGCAATTGCGCGAAGCCATTGCGGCCGGGCGTCTCGCGGCAGGCGCGCAACTGCCGCCCAGTCGCCTGCTGGCCGAGCAGTTGGGCGTATCGCGCAAGACCGTGTCCGATACCTACGCCACGTTGACCTATGAAGGCTTGCTGGTGGGAAAGATCGGTCGTGGCACCTTCGTTAACGCTTGGGCGCCCCCTGCGGATCGCCTGCAAACTGCCACCGACCTGGCCTGCGCCAACAACCTGGCTAAATGGCAGGCGCTGCCCTCGCCGATGCGCCACCCCACACGCGACAACCTCCTGCGCTACGAATTTCTCGGCGGCGCCACCAGCCGCAATCAGTTCCCACAAGACGAATGGCGACGCTGCACCCAGGACGCCCTGCGCCGCATTGCCCAGAACAGCGGCTTCTACAGCCAACCCGAAGGCTTGCCGGCACTGCGCAGTGCCATCGCCGGGCATATCGCCTTTTCCCGAGGCGTCAAATGCCGCGATGACGACATCGTGGTCACCAATGGCGCGCAACAGGGGCTGGACCTGCTGGCCCGCGTGGTGCTGGAACCAGGCAGCATCGTCGCCATGGAAGACCCTGGCTACAGCCCCGCACGCCAGTTGTTTCAGGCGATGGGCGCCCGCGTCGCCAGTGTGCCAGTGGATGACCAAGGCATTCAGGTGGATCAGATCCCCGACGGCACCCGCTTGATCTATGTGACCCCCTCTCACCAGTTCCCCCTCGGCATGCCCATGAGCCTGGCGCGCCGTGAAGCCTTGCTGGTCCGCGCCTTCGACTTGGGGGCGATCATCATCGAGGACGACTACGACAGTGAATTCCGCTACGAAGGCCGCCCCACCGATTCCCTGCAAAGCATGGACACCCGCGGCGTAGTCACTTACGTCGGCACGTTCTCCAAAACCCTGCTGCCCGAACTGCGCCTGGGCTATCTGGTGCTGCCGCCGGCGATCCACGGCGCGGTACTCAAGGCCAAGCAATTGACCGACCAGCACAGCTCCACCTTGCCGCAATGGGCGCTGGCCAAGTTCATCAGCGAAGGCTACCTGCTCAAACACATCCGCCGCTGCCACTCCGTATATGCCGGGCGTCGTGAGCGCATCCTGCAACGACTGGCCGGGGATTTGTCGCCGTGGTTCGAAGCCGTGCCCACCGTGGCGGGGTTTCATATGGCGGCGCTGTGCAAGGTGCCGTTGAGCATTCCGTTGCTGATGACATTGGCACGTGAGGCCGAAGTGGGTTTATACCCGCTTGATGTGTTCTTCCACGACGCACCGGTGCGCCCTGGGCTGATTATTGGATTCGGCGCCATCGAAACCCTGGATATAGACCCGGCGCTGGACAAGGTGCGCGACATTCTCAAACAGATTGGCTAGGGGCTTTTCCGGCGGATTGGTCATTGGTCGGCCAGGTTCTGCGGCGTAGGGTGGACAGGTCTCGAACTACTCGGAAACCCGAACATGAAACGCCTGCTCGCCACCACCCTGATGCTCGCTTCACTCAGCGCCTTTGCCCACGAACCGGTGTACAACCAGGAGTCGATCAAGGTGCTGCAGGAGCACGCCCTGACCAACGTGCCCGGCAAGAAAACCATCATGCTCACCGTTGATTACGCCCCCGGCCAGGCCACCGTTCCCCATAGCCATACGGGGACGGCGGTGGCCTATGTGCTGGAGGGCGCGATCACTTCGCGGGTCAATGATGAGAAAGCGATAACCTACAAGGTCGGCGAATCGTTCTACGAGCCCGCGGGTTCGCGGCACTTTGAATCCAGCAATGCCAGCCAGACCCAGCCGGCGAAGTTGCTGGTGGTGATGGTGTTGGATGACAAGGCCGATGTGCTGACCCCTCTTCCAAAATGATCAGCTAAGACAACCATCAGAAGTATGGGCGGTCGCTAAATGTGTGAGGGGGCTTGCTCCCGATAGCAGTGGGTCACGACACCCATTTGGCTGAACTAGCGCTATCGGGAGCAAGCCCCCTCCCACAGTTTTGACCGCGTTGAGTCAGGGACTAGGGGCGTTTGAATAGGCAGCGCAGTTCTTCGATCCTTGACCGGCACGCACAGCCCTCAAGGTGATCATTGACCATCCCCATCGCCTGCATCAGCGCATACATCGTGGTCGGACCTACAAAGGTCCAGCCACGTTTTTTAAGGGCCTTGGACAGTCGCACCGAGGCCGGTGAGGTGGGGTTGCCCGTCCAGTAAGCCAGGTCCACCACCGCCGGGCGCTCTTCATCACCCGGCTCGAACGCCCACAACCACCGCGCCAGCGATCCGGTTTCATCCACCAGCTCACAGGCCCTGCGCGCGTTGTTGATGGTGGACACGATCTTGGCCCGGTTACGCACAATCCCCGGATCCTGCATCAGCCGCTCTATATCAGCCTCGCCGTACTGCGCCACCCGACGAAAATCAAAGCCCTCGAACGCCGCACGAAACTGCTCGCGCTTGCGCAATATGGTGATCCACGCCATCCCCGCCTGAAAGCCTTCCAGGCAAATTTTCTCGTACAGCTGGACATCGTCCGCCACCGGCACACCCCATTCCTGGTCGTGGTAACGCGGATATTCCGGCGCCGAGGTGCGCCAGCTGCAATGGGTGTGGCCCGCTGCGTCAGTGATCAATCCTGGAGTGTCCATCCATCACCTCATAAGCCGAGCGGCGGATGATAGACGAAAATTTTTCCAGCCCGCCAACCGCTCAAGCATCGCCCTCAGCGACCAACTGGTCAGACCGGAACTTGTCAATCAACCAATAATGACTTGTGATTTCGAAAAAACCCGGCGTAGACTGGCCCCGCACTGGACTTACCGGTATGACCACAACAATTAAGCCCTGGAACCACCAGGGCACCGAATAGAGATCCCTCCCATGCTCAGATGGTGCTCGCGTTCGATTTTCCTGCAAGTCGTAATTGGCCTGATGCTTGGCATCATCTGCGGCCTGGCCCTTCCCGAATTCTCCTCGCAACTCAAACCCCTGGGTGACGGCTTTATCAAGCTGATCAAAATGCTGATTGGCCTGATCGTGTTCTGCGTCGTGGTCAGTGGCATTTCCGGCGCCGGCGACTTGAAGAAAGTCGGACGAATCGGCCTCAAGTCGGTGATCTACTTTGAAATCCTCACCACCATCGCCCTGGTAATCGGCCTGGTCATGGCCTTCAGCACCGGTATCGGACAAGGTGCCAATATCCACCTGGAGCAGCTCTCCTCCGCCGGCCTCAATGAACTGGCCGACAAGGGCCAGCACATCAAGGGCACCAGCCAGTTCCTGATGGACCTGATCCCCAACTCGGTGATCGGCGCCTTTGCCGACAACAACGTGCTGCAAGTGCTGCTGTTCTCGGTGCTGTTTGGCAGCGCGCTGAACCTGGTGGGCGAAGCGGCCTCAGGCATCACACGGCTGATCAATGAGCTTAGCCACGTGATCTTCCGCATCATGGGCATGATCGTGCGCCTGGCGCCAATCGGTGTGTTCGGCGCGATTGCCTTCACCACCAGCACTTACGGCCTGGACTCCCTGCAACACCTGGGCAGCCTGGTTGGCCTGTTCTACCTGACCTGCTTTGCCTTCGTCGGACTGATCCTGGGCCTGGTAATGCGCCTGTCAGGCCTGCGCATGCTGCCGCTGCTTAAGTACCTGCGCGAAGAACTGCTGATCGTGATGGGGACCGCCTCCTCCGATGCCGTGCTGCCGCAGGTCATGCGCAAACTCGAACACCTGGGCATTGGTAGCTCCACCGTGGGCCTGGTGATTCCAACGGGGTATTCGTTCAACCTCGACGGTTTCTCGATCTACCTGACCCTGGCCATCGTGTTTATCGCCAACGCCACCGGCACGCCGCTGTCGATGACTGACTTGCTGACCATCCTGCTCGTGTCGTTGATCACCTCCAAAGGCGCCCACGGGATTCCCGGCTCTGCGCTGGTGATTCTGGCGGCAACGCTGACAGCAATCCCGGCGATTCCGGTAGTGGGCCTGGTGCTGGTATTGGCGGTGGATTGGTTCATGGGCATCGGCCGCGCACTGACTAACCTGATCGGCAACTGCGTCGCCACCGTGGCCATCGCACGCTGGGAAAAAGACATCGATATCCAGCGCGCCAACAAGGTATTGGACGGCCAGCAAGGGTATGCCTTCCAGGCCAAGAAACCGGTGCTGCCGGCCCACCAGGAATTCTAACGCTGTCTCATGGGCAACACTGGCTAATGTGGGAGGGGGCTTGCCCCCGATGAGGACGGTCAGTTGATAGATCTGTAACTGATCCACCGCCATCGAGGGCAAGCCCCCTCCCACATGACTGTATTAGCAACATTAAGGAAGTATCGACGTGATCAGCACCTCAACGGTCGTCAATTCAGTCGTAGAAAAACTCCGCGCCGCCCTGGCGCGAGGTCAGTGGCGCCGGGGCGAAATGTTGCCCGGCCAGCGCGAACTGGCCGAACAGATGGGCATCAGCCGCCCCAGCCTGCGCGAAGCGGTGATCGTGCTGGAAACCCTCGGCCTGGTGCGCTCCATGCCCGGCAAAGGCGTGGTCGTGCTCGAAACCAGCGTCAGTGAACCCCAATCCAGCGACGCCGTGGCCGACGCCAGTCTCGAAGACCTCCTGCAACTGCGCTACACCCTCGAACCCTTCATCGTCGGCCTTGTGGCCCAGTCCATCAGCAGCAAGGAAGTCGGCCAATTGCGCTTGACCCTAATGGACATGCGCGAGGCGCTCGACGCTGGTGACGCCGAAGCAGGCATGAACGCCTACATCGGCTTTCACGAAGAACTCTTTGCGCTAACGTCCAACCCGATTTTCCAGAACGTGGTGCAACAGACCAGCAACGCCCTCAAGCAAAGCGCCCAGGTTCTGCGCAACTCTCCTGAACACTTGGCCGAGCGCCTGCAGGAAAACGACGCGGTGGTGCGCGCCATCCGCAACAAGAACAGCGCCCTGGCCAGCGCAGAAATGCGCAAGCACATCCTCCAGGAAGGCCTGCGCATGGGCATTCGCTTGAACATCCCGGACGACCATCTGGGCAGCTGACTTTTTGGAGACGACCATGACCGCCCACGCCCTGCACCGCGAGCCCTTCCTCCCCGCCCTGCGCCTGGTAGCCGGTAAAAAGCCAACGATGGATGACATCTACCCACGGCTGTTCGACGCGATCC
This sequence comes from Pseudomonas sivasensis, assembly GCF_052938085.1. Taxonomy (NCBI): domain Bacteria; kingdom Pseudomonadati; phylum Pseudomonadota; class Gammaproteobacteria; order Pseudomonadales; family Pseudomonadaceae; genus Pseudomonas; species Pseudomonas sivasensis. The sequence continues at coordinate 2,737,527 of NZ_CP176442.1, read as the reverse complement.
TCGAACAACGCATCGCCCCGGCCAGCCGCTTTACAGAAGAAAGCCTGGGTGAAACCTTTGGCGTGAGCCGCAGTGTGATTCGCCGCGTATTGGCCAAGCTGTCTCATCAGCAAGTGATCATCCTGCGTCCCAACCAGCGCGCTCAAGTAGCGGCACCGGACGCACAGCAGACGCGGCAGATCCTCGAAGCACGGCGCATGACCGAAATCACCGTGGTGCAACTGGCGTGTGCCCAGGCCACGGCGACGCAGATACGCCAACTGCGCGAGTTGATTGCTCGCGAACGCGAGTGCATTGAACGCGACCAGCGTGGGCCGGCGATTCGCTTGTCGGGGGAGTTTCACCTGCAACTGGCGGTGATGGCGGGGAATGGTCCGTTGGCGCAGTTCCTCAACAGCCTGGTGCCGTTGACGTCGTTGATCATTGCCCAATTCGAAGCAAAAGCCTGCACGTATTGCGCGTGGCAGGAGCACGTGGCGATTGTGGATGCGGTGGAGCAACGCGACTCAAGCACCGCAGTGACCCTGATGACCCAACACCTGGATCACCTGGAAGCCAAGTTGCTGAAACACCATTAATCTCCAGATAAAACGAGATAAAAATGTGGGAGGGGGCTTGCCCCCGATAGCGGTGGGCCAGTCATGAAGAGGCTGGCTGACACTCTGCTATCGGGGGCAAGCCCCCTCCCACAGTTTTTGGGGTGTTTGATAAAGGGCATTCCAACAAAAAGCCCCTGCATCTCACAATGCAGGGGCTTTTGTTTCAGGCGCTAAATCAAGCCGGTTGCAGCACCGACGGCCCACTCAAGGCCAAGTCCAGCAACTCACGGTTGGCGACCGCATACATGGCGTAGTCCGTACCGACCGCAGCACGAATCTCCACCATCATGGCCACCCAACGATCCGCCATGTCCTTGTGCTGCTCAAGCCACAGGGCCACGCGGGCTTCCATGTCTTGTGGCGCGTCGGCCATTTGCAGGACAGAAATGGTAATCGCCCGTTGCTGCCAGTCCACGTCGTCGCGGAACGCTTCGCGAGCCGCAGCCTGCCAGTTGTTGGCCACTGGCAGATCGCTGATCTGCTGCAGGTACCATGGCAAGTCCAGAGCGCTGCCTACGGCGAAGTAGGCCTTGGCCACTTCGGCGGCGTCATGCCCGGTTACGTCAGCGGCTTCGATGATTGGCAGCAGGGTGTACAGGTGAGTAGTGCCTGCAACCATACGCGCCAACAACTCCGGCACGCCCGCTTCGGTGTAAGCCTGATAGCGTTTCTGCCAGCCTTCGCGGGTCGGTCCTTCCAGCAGTTCGTCGAGCTTGAGGCCCAGTGCGGCCAGATGCGGACCGAAGTGCGCGGTGTCACGCCCAGCGTCCTGCTCGTTGCGACGGCTGCGTAGGAACCAGCGCGTAGCGCGACGGCCCAGGCGCATCAGCTCATCCATCAACTGCAATTGCACGTCAGCGGAGACCTGGTGGTCCAGGGCTTCGATCTGGCGGAACCAGTGCGGGAGGTGGAAGATGTCGCGCACGATCACATAAGCGCCGGCCACGTTCGCCGGGCTCATGCCGGTCGACTCTTTGAGTCGTTGAACGAAGGTGATGCCCATGTGGTTAACCAGGTCGTTGGCGATCTGGGTGCTGACGATCTCACGCTTCAGGCGGTGACGACGCATGGCCTCGCCGAACTTGGCGACCAGGCTCGGTGGGAACGCGGTCTCCATGTCACGGGTCAGGTACTCGTCATCTGGCACCAGGGACTTGAGCAATGCTTCCTTGAGGTCGATCTTGCTGTACGAGATCAGCACCGACAGTTCCGGACGGGTCAAGCCCTTGCCGTTGGCGGCGCGCTCGGCGAGCTGCTCCTCGGTCGGCAGGTACTCGATGGCGCGGTCCAGCTTGCCACGGCCTTCCAGGTCGCTCATCAAGCGTTTGTACTCGGCTGCTCGCTCGTAAGCCTTGCGGGCAGCCAGGGACAGGGCCTGGGTTTGCTTATAGTTGTTGCCCAACACCAGGTTGCCGACTTCGTCGGTCATGCTCGCCAGCAACTGGTTGCGTTGCTTGTCGGTCATGTCACCGGCCTGCACCACTTCGTTGAGCAGGATTTTGATGTTCACTTCGTGGTCGGAGCAGTCCACACCACCGGCGTTGTCGATGAAGTCGGTGTTGGAACCGCCTCCATTGAGGCCGAATTCCACACGACCCAGCTGGGTCATGCCGAGGTTACCGCCCTCGCCCACCACCTTGCAGCGCAGTTCGTTGCCGTTGACGCGCAGCGCGTCGTTGGCCTTGTCGCCGACATCGGCGTGGCTTTCGGTGCTGGCCTTGACGTACGTACCGATACCGCCGTTCCACAACAGGTCCACCGGCGCCTTGAGCAAGGCGTTCAGTAGTTCGGTCGGGGTCAGCTTGTCGGCCGAGATGTCGAAGCGTTCTTTCATCTGCGGCGAGATGGCAATGCTCTTCGCGCTGCGCGAGAAGATACCGCCGCCTTCGGACATGATGCTGGTGTCGTAGTCGGTCCAGGCCGAACGCGGCAGCTCGAACATACGCTGACGCTCGACGAAGCTGGTCGCCGGGTTCGGGTTTGGATCGATGAAGATGTGCAGGTGGTTGAAGGCTGCGACCAGTTGCAGCTTGTCGGACATCAACAGGCCGTTACCGAACACGTCACCGGCCATATCGCCGACGCCCACCACGGTGATGCTGTCTTCCTGCACGTTGATGCCGCGCTCACGGAAATGACGCTGCACACCGACCCACGCGCCCTTGGCGGTGATGCCCATTTTCTTGTGGTCGTAACCGGCGGAACCACCGGATGCGAACGCATCACCCAGCCAGAAGCCGTAGTCGATGGCGATGCCGTTGGCGATGTCGGAGAAGGTCGCGGTGCCCTTGTCCGCTGCGACGACGAGGTACGGGTCATCGTCGTCATGACGCACGACGTTGGCCGGCGGCACCAGGGCGCCGTCCTTGAGGTTGTCGGTAATGTCCAACAGGCCCGAAATGAAGATGCGGTAGCAGGCAATACCCTCGGCCGCGATTTCATCCCGCGTGCCGCCCAGTGGCAGGCGACGCGGCAGGAAGCCGCCCTTGGCGCCCACCGGTACGATCACCGAGTTCTTCACTTGCTGGGCTTTTACCAGGCCGAGCACTTCTGTGCGGAAGTCTTCTTCACGGTCAGACCAGCGCAGGCCGCCGCGAGCGACGTTACCAAAGCGCAGGTGCACGCCTTCGACCCGTGGCGAGTACACGAAGATTTCAAACTTCGGCACCGGCTTAGGCAGCTCGGGAATGGCGCGCGGGTCGAACTTGAAGCTGAAGTACGACTTGTTCTGGCCGTTGGCGTCGGTCTGGTAGAAGTTGGTACGCAGGGTGGCCTTGATCAGGTCCAGGTAGCGACGCAGGATGCGGTCTTCGTTGAGCACCTGAACGTCGTCCAGGGCCGTGAGGATCGCTTGCTCCAAGCGTTGCTGCTTGTCTTCAAGGTCATCGGCGGTGAGCTTGCGCGCCAGGTAGAAGCGGGTTTTGAACAACCGGGTCAACTCGCGGGCGATGTCGGTGTGGTTGTTCAGGGTGCTGGCGATATAACCCAAGTCGAAGCCCAGGCGGATCTGCTTCAGGTAACGGGCGTAGGCACGCAGCAGCGCGACGTCGCGCCATGGCAGGCCGGCGGTCAGCACCAGACGGTTGAACGCATCGTTCTCGGCATCGCCGTGGACGATGTGCACGAACGCATCTTGCAGGGTGTCGTTGAGCTGCTGGATATCCAGGTTCACGCCTTCGGCGGCGATGAACGCAAAATCATGGATCCAGAACTCACGGCCATTGGCGTGGCGCAGTCGGTAAGGGAATTCACCCAACACGCGCAGGCCGAGGTTTTCCAGGATCGGCAGTACGTCGGACAGCGCCAGCGGGGTGTCGGCGTGGTAGAGCTTGCAATGCAGCTCGCGTTGGCCGGAGACCTGGCCCAGTGGCTGATAGAAGCTCATCACCAGCGGGTTGGCTTCGGTCAGGCTGTTGAGGTGCTGCATGTCGACGACGGCTGAATGCGCGGCAAAACGCTCGCGGTAGCCGGCCGGGAAGCCTTTCGGGAAGTCCGCCAGCACATTGGTGCCCTGGGCTTCGCCGAAGCTTTCCACCACCAGGCTGGAGTAGTCGTCCTGCCAGCTGCGGCAGGCCTGCACCACTTCTTTTTCCAGTTGCAGCGGGTCGATGTCGAGGCGGTTCTTGGGGTCTACCCGCAGAATCAACTGGACACGGGCCAGTACGGACTCGGAGAAGAAGGTCCAGAACTCGCAGTCCGAGGCTTTCAGGCGATCCATCAGCACTTGCTGGATCTTCTGGCGCACTTCGGTGGAATAGATGTCGCGCGGCACATAGGCCAGGCAGTAGCAGAAACGACCGTACGGGTCTTTGCGCAGGAACACGCGGATCTTGTTGCGTTCCTGAATCTGCACAATCGACATCACAGTGCTGAACAGCTCGTCGACCGGGGTCTGGAACAGGTCGTCACGGGGCAGTACTTCAACGACCTGGGCAAGCTCCTTGCCCAAGTGCGCCTTGGCCTGGAAGCCCGAACGGCGTTCGATTTCGGCCACTTTGCGACGAATGTACGGAATGACTCGCACGCTTTCGCCATACACCGACGAGGTGTACAAGCCCATGAAGCGATGTTCCTTGATGACCTTGCCGTCGGCATCGATCTCGCGGATCGACACGTAGTCCGGGTAGGCCGGGCGGTGAACACGGCTTGGGTGCGCAGCCTTGGCGAACGACAGCACGGTCGGTTCACGCAGGTAAGACACAGCGTAGTCTTCGATGCGCAGGTCATCGGCGGTGAGGCCAGCACGCAGCAGCTTGGTCAGACCGAGGAAGGAACTGGCGTCATATTGAATATGACCACCGTCCGCCTCGTCACGTACCACGAATTCTTCATAGCCCAGGAAGGTGAAGTGGTTGCCCACTAGCCACTCCAGGAAGTTCTTGATCTCGGCTTTTTCTTCGCCATCGATGCCGAACTGGCTGGCGTCGATACCGGCCAGCAGGTCCTGGACCTTGGCTTTCATCGGTTCAAAATCGGCCACGGCCACGCGCACTTCACCCAGAACCTGCTCAAGCTCTTTGCTCAGCACGTTCAGTTCGGCGGCGTTGGCGCAGCGGTCGATTTCCAGGTACATCAGCGATTCTTGCTGGATGTCGTCGCCCTGCGTGCCTTTCGGCAGGATTTCCAGCAACTCGCCTTTGCTGCCACGACGCACACTCAGCACGGTGGTTTGCAGGGTGTGAATGCTGTAGCCGCGACGGTTCAGCTCGGTACGCACCGAGTCCACCAGAAACGGCAGGTCATGGTGCAGCACTTCGACCGCGGTATGGGTCGACTGCCAGCCATGACGTTCGTAATCGGGGTTGTAGACCCGCACTTGTGGCTGGGTGTGATCAAAGCGCTCAAGCAGGCGCCAGGCAGACAGGGTGCAACCGGCCAGGTCGGAAAGGCGACGCTGGGTCAGTTCGTCCAGGGAAATGATGCCGAAGAATTGTTCAGCGAACAGCGCCACTTGTGGCAGTGCCTGTTCGCTGATGTGCTGCGCCAGTGCCGCTTGCAGTTGATGCTGGAAGTCGGCCTTGCTGGCTGCGGTGAAGAACGCCATCTGTGGTACTCCGCTTGGGCTTGTTATTGATGGAAGCGTCGCGTGTTATCCCCTTGCGGGGAGACCGTCAGCTCTGTTCGCCGGTAACTAAAGCACCATAGACGAATCAGGATGACAGGAGGGTGAAGCTGGACAAGACAATGAGGTCACATACAACTTCCATAAGATGCGCACCCTGCCGGGTGACGGTACGACGGGCAGGTCAGACGCCTGGCAGGCTGTGGAACGAGAGCTGCATCCGTTGCGCAGCTTAACGACTGAGGGAAGCGCGCTGCTTGCGAAGCTGCGACATATTCGGTCATCGGTAAGCAGGCTCGCGGTTGCAACTTGGGCAACCCGTGATTTCGGGTGAAAAAACCGCCTATTTGTTCGGGGGTGAGTGTCGAAAATGACTGATTCTCCATGCCAGGTCATGCCCTGAGTCTGACACAGGAAGAAGCACAAAATTCGCGGCAATGGCACAATTGCCCACGCGATGCCCTCCCCCAGACAGGATTCCCCATGCTGCAAATCAAAACCGACGCCCTGATGGCCACACCGTGCGACGACGAAGAAGACAACATGGCCATGCTCTGCTGCCACGGCAAGAACGGCGAAATGTTCATGTTGACCCGCTACCCCGATGAAGACGAAGTGGAACTCACCTGGGACTACGGGCCTTCAACCCTCGATGGCCTGAAAATCACCCTGAGCGACACGACCCTGACCGTGGAACTGGCCGCCGGCGATGCCGACGCCCTCGGTGGCAAGGATAAATTGGAGATCAGCCACGCCACAGCAGTGGCAGATATGGCAGAAGTGGAAGCAACCCTGCAGAACATCCTCAAGGGCACTGGCACCTACGTTCGCGCCTGAAACCGGGGCCTTCAACCCCCTGCGCAGTCAAGATCGAGGGCATTGACCGTTTGTCGTGACTGTTATTTCTAACAGTATCCCGCCTTCGGTTTTGCGCCTTAGCTGATTGAAATCACGGTGACTGCACAGGTGCTCCGATGAAATCCATCAGCAAGCTTCTCGCCATCGTCCTTTTGGGCGCGGCTTCCTCGGCGTTGTCGGCAGCGCCTGCCAACGCTGGTTATTCACATCTGGTCCTGCTGCTCAAGGACGATGGCTCGACGTCGAGGCATTTCCAGGACACCTACGACCCGTCCAGTACCTTCCAGACCCATGTACCCAACATCAAGGCGCTGGTGCCGCCTTCCAAGACGCGTACGCTGGAGGCATTTCAGGCCTTGCAGCGGCATCGACTGGACCGCTATTACATTATCGACACCCAGCACCTGACACCTGACCAGGCCCAGGCACTGGCTGCGAAGCTCAAGCAGGACCCGGCGATTGAAGACGTCGACTTCGAGCCGCAGGTCGATGGAATGGAAAACGATAACGGCACGCCGGCGATGGAAAGCCTGCGTAGTGACATCCCGGACCACACTGCTCGCCAAGGCTATCTGTATGACAGGACTGCGCTAGCGCCCTACAGAATAGGCGGTGTAAATGCTACGCAAGCCTGGAAAATTCCTGGCGGCAAGGGCGAAAACATGCGAGTAGTTTCTTCGGAAATCAGTCATTGGTCCTACAACCATCTGGACTTGCCTAAGCCTTTTCTGGAAATCAGCCAGGGTGCCGTCGTTGGCGCCCATGACACGGCCAGCGTCGGCACCATCGCCTCCAGGGAAAATGGATTCGGAACCACCGGCATCGTCCCCGAGACGCAGTTGGGCTACACCCAATATGGCGACTCACGACTGCTGCAACTGGCCGAGGGCTCCCGTCCAGGCGACGTCGTACAGTTAGGCGTGCACTTCAAATATGCGACATTGCCCGGCGTAGGCTGCGCCGCCGATTGCTTCATGCCCCTTGAGTACAGCAAGGCCGTCCGTGACATCATCACCTTCATGACAGAGGAAAAAGGTTTGCACGTGGTATTGGCGGCGGCGAACGGCAACATCAATCTTGATCACCCCTACTTCAACGGCTGGTTCGATCGCAACATATTCGACTCCGGCAGTGTCTATGCCGGCGCCGTCGAGCCGAAGACCGGATTGAGGTCGTATTTCTCTCAATACGGCAGCCGGGTGGACGTGTTCAGCTGGGGCGGTTCCGTGACCACGACCACGTGGAGTGCTTCCAACCCCACCACCGGCTATAGCCACACGTACAGCGGCACCTCGTCAGCCAACCCGATCATTGCCGGGGTGATGGCGTCGTTACAAGGCGTGGCGCGAGCCAACGGGCTGGGCAACATCCCGCCCAAGGAACTGCGCAGAATTCTCGTCGAAACCGGCTACCCGCAGGCCAACGGCAATCGCACCGAGATCGGCGTGCAGCCCGACCTGGATTTAGCAATCAAGAAACTGCTCGCCGACGGCGCAGGCCAGCCGCCCACCGGCCGCCTGGCCCTGCCCGAAGAGGTAAAGTCGGGCGCAGCATTCACCGGGCAGGTCTACGCCGAATCACCCACCAACAAACCGCTGACGTATCGCTGGACTGCCACGGGTTTCACGCCCGCGACCGGTGAGGGGCCGACCATTGCACTGGCGGCACCCGTGATGCCCGTCGACACGCGCACGTCGATATCAGTGGTGGTGTCCGATGGCACACGCAGCATCACGCTGGTCGAAAACCTCACGATCAAAGCCACCGAAACGCCACCGGTCGGTGACTGCGTCGCCGCGTGGGCCGCCACCAAGGCGTACTCCAATGTCAGCGAAAAAGTCTCCTACAGCGGTTACAACTATCAGGTCGCGCACTGGTCCCAGGGCGCACGCCCGGACCTGAATTTTGTTGAAACCGGCGCCGCCAAACCGTGGCGTCGCCTGGGCACCTGCGGTGGCGAATCACCCGTTGTCGCCAGGATCACCGCGCCATCCACGGTTGAAGCCGGCAAGCAGCTGCAAGTGTCGGGCGTTTCGTCCACCGGCCAGGACCTGCGCTATGCATGGACCGCATCGGGCTTCACCCCGTCAACGTCGACGCAGCCGACCGCTACGCTCGTCGCGCCAAACACGGACGGTACGCGCAGCATCACATTGACCGTCACCGACGCACGCGGCGCCAGCGCCAGTGCCAGCCACACTGTCAAAGTGAACGCCAGCGCCCCCGTCAACCGGCCGCCGGTGGGCAGCCTGCAGGGCGATGAGACGGTCGAATCGGGCAAAACCGTGAATTTCACCGCCAACACCACCGACCCGGATGGCGACCCCATGACGTACGCTTGGACGCTCCCAACCGTCCTCACCGCCACCGCCCTCAATACCCGCACCCTCAGCGTGACCGCCCGCCCGGTCAGCAGCGACACCCGCGCGACCATCAGCGTGGCGGTCAGTGACGGGCGCGGAGGTACGCTAAGGCTGGACCGGCCGATCACCGTCAAAGCAGCATCGGACTCCGATGACTGCAGAAACACCCCGGCGTGGTCGCCGACCAAGACCTACCAGACCGCCTGGGAGAAAGTCTTGTACAAAGACAAGGTCTACGAACATAACTTCTATAGCCAGAACAAGCCGCCAGACCTTTACTCCGCACAATGGGGCAAAGAATGGAAAATCGGGGTGCCATGCCCTTGAAGCATCCGGGGTGAGCGGACAAGCCCGCTCACCCCATTCCTGCTTCCTAAACAAAATTCCTACAAGTTTTCCTGAAAATACCCCGCGCGCCGTTAGTCGCCACCCCCCGCCATGCATTAAAGTAGTCGCCCCAGCCCGACGTTTGCTGCATGACGTAGAGGCTCATCTCTCCAGGAACCGTCATCGATGGAACATCGTGAAGCGCTGCTCGCGCTGCGAACCTTTCTTTCTACGCAGATTCTCGGCCAGGAAAAACTCATTGATCGCCTGCTGATCGCCCTGCTCGCCGACGGCCATATGCTGGTCGAAGGCGCGCCAGGCTTGGCCAAGACCAAGGCCATCAAAGAGCTGGCCGAAGGCATCGAAGCGCAGTTCCATCGTATCCAGTTCACCCCAGACCTGCTGCCCGCCGACATCACCGGCACCGAGATCTATCGCCCGGAAACCGGCAGCTTCGTGTTCCAACAAGGGCCTATCTTCCACAATCTGGTGCTGGCCGACGAAATCAACCGGGCGCCGGCCAAAGTGCAATCGGCGTTGCTCGAAGCCATGGCTGAGCGCCAAGTCAGCGTAGGACGCAGCACCTACGAACTGTCGCCGCTGTTTTTGGTGATGGCCACGCAAAACCCCATCGAGCAGGAAGGCACCTACCCGCTGCCCGAAGCCCAGCTCGATCGTTTCCTGATGCACGTCAAGATCGGCTTCCCGGACGCCGCCGTGGAGCGGCGCATCCTGCAACAAGCCCGTGGCGAAGCCCTCAATGGTGAAACCAAGCCCGAACGCCGCGTCAGCCAGCAGGCGATTTTTGCCGCGCGCAAAGAAATCCTCGGCCTGTACATGGCCGATGCGGTGGAGGAATACCTTGTGCAATTGGTCATGGCCACACGCACCCCGGCCAAGTTCGACCCAGAGATGGCCGAGTGGATCGCCTACGGCGCCAGCCCCCGCGGTTCCATCGCCCTCGACCGCTGCGCCCGCGCCCACGCTTGGCTGGCCGGACGGGACTTCGTGAGCCCGGAAGATATCCAGGCGGTGTTGTTCGACGTACTGCGCCATCGCATCATCCTGTCGTTCGAAGCCGAAGCGGCTGGCATCGACCAGGACCGTGTGGTGCAACGCATCCTCGACGTCGTTGCCGTCGCTTGAACTCGATGAATGCCAGCGATGGAATCCGCGTCACGCTCAGCGAGTTGATTGAGATGCGCCACCGCGTGCGCGAAGTGCAGCTGTTTTCCACGCCGAGCCAGCGCAGCCCGCTGATCGGCTTGCATCACTCCAAACTGCGCGGGCGCGGAGTCGACTTCGACCAGGTGCGCGTATACCAGGCTGGCGACGATGTGCGCACCATCGATTGGCGCGTGACTGCCCGCACCCAGGAACCACACACCAAACTGTTCCACGAAGAGCGCGAGCGACCGATTTTTATCATGGTCGAGCAAAGCTGCCGGCTGTTTTTCGGCTCGGGCCAGATGTTCAAATCCGTGCTCGCGGCCCAGGCGGCGAGCCTGATCGGCTGGGCCGCGCTGGGGCATAACGACAGGGTCGGCGGGCTAGTGTTTGGAGACAATGAGCACTACGAAATCAAACCCCGGCGCAGCAAGCAAAGCCTACTGCAACTGCTTAACCGCCTGGTGCGCGTCAACCAGAGCCTGGACACCGAAAGCCGCCCCGAAGCCGATGCCTTGGGCATGGCCCTGCGCCGTGGCCGCGAAGTGCTGCGCCCTGGCAGCCTGGTGATTGTGATCTGCGATGAACGCGCCCTCACTGAGGGCGCCGAGCAACAGTTGAGCCTACTGTCACGCCATTGCGACCTGCTGCTGTTGCCGATTTCCGACCCGCTGGACCACGCCCTGCCCGCCGCGGGGCTGCTGCGTTTTGCGCAAAGAGGGGCGCAACTGGAACTGGACACGCTGAATTACGACTTGCGCCAGGCCTACAAGGCCCAAGCTGAAGCACGCATCGCCCGCTGGGAACTGCTCGCGCAAAAACTGCGAATACTGCTGATGCCCTTGAGCACCCAGAGCGAAATGGTCGAGCAACTGCGCGAATACCTCAACCCGCAACGCCCGGCCAAAAAACAATGAGCAGCCTTGACCAACTGCAACCGCTGATCGCCCCGCCAAGCATCGGCTTCTGGCCGCCTGCACCGGGTTGGTGGCTGTTGCTGCTGGTGATCCCGTTGCTGGGTTGGGGGCTTTGGTCCTTGCGCCGCTTCCTCCCTGCGCGACGCCCCGTGGCACGCGCCGAACAACCCTTGGACCCGCTGCGCATCGCCGCACTGGCAGAACTGGCCCTCATGCCCAAACCCTATGACGGCGCGCCCGCCGGTGCCTGGCTGCAACAACTCAATGGCCTGCTCAAGCGCCTGTGCCGCAACGACTACCCTTACAGCCAGAGCCACACCCTCAATGGGCGCAAATGGCTGGCGTTCCTCGACAACCGCTGCCCGGCTGCCGGCCTCACCCGCTGGATGGTACTGGTGGAAGGCGCCTATAAACCCGAATGCAAACTCGACGACAAGGCCATCGCCGGCCTGACCCAAGCCGTCGACACCTGGATTCGCAAACATGTTTGAGTTCGCGTGGCCGTGGATCTTCGTCCTGTTGCCGTTGCCCTGGTTGATGCGGCTTATCCTGCCTGTGGCCGACAGCGGCGAGCCGGCACTGAAAGTCAGCTACCTCAGTGATCTCGAAGGCCTGGCCAAGCGCCGCGCCCGCGTCAACTTGCCGGGCTGGCGCCAACAAGCCCCTTTTGTGGTGCTGTGGCTGCTGCTGTTGACCGCCGCCGCACGTCCTGAGTGGCTCGGCGAACCACTGCCGATTGCCGCCAGTGGTCGCGACCTGCTGGTGGCGGTCGACGTGTCCGGTTCCATGGATTTCCCCGACATGCATTGGCGGGACGAGGACGTGAGCCGCTTAACCCTGGTCAAGAACCTCCTCGGTGACTTCCTTGAGCATCGCGACGGCGACCGTGTCGGCCTGATCCTGTTCGGCAGCCAAGCCTACCTGCAAGCGCCGCTGACGTTTGACCGCCGCACCGTGCGCACCTGGCTGGATGAAGCGCGCATCGGCATCGCCGGCAAAAATACCGCCATTGGCGATGCCATTGGTCTGGCCCTCAAGCGACTGCGCCAGCGCCCGGCGCAAAGCCGTGTGCTGATTCTGATCACGGACGGCGCCAACAACGCGGGTCAGATCGATCCACTGACCGCCGCGCGCCTGGCTGCCGAAGAAGGCGTGAAGATCTACCCGATCGGTATCGGCGCTGACCCTGAGCAAACCGGATCCCTGGGCATTCTCGGCGTCAACCCAAGCCTGGACCTCGACGAACCGGCGCTCAAGGCCATTGCCAACGCCACCGGCGGGCAATATTTCCGTGCCCGCGACGGCGAAGAACTGCAAACCATCAAGGAAACCCTCGACCAACTGGAGCCCGTCGAACAGCAACCAACCCAAGCCCGCCCGGCGCTGGCGTTGTACAGCGGCCCGCTGGCCCTGGCGCTGCTCCTGAGCATGTTGCTGGTGATCCAGGAACGCTGGCCGAACAACGCCCTGCAACGCTGGTTCAGCAAATTGTCGAGCAAGGGGATCTTCCTGCAACAAAGCCCTGAATGGCGCCAGCGCCTTAAACGCCTGCGTTTGCGGAGGCGTCGATGATCGACCTCTGGCCGCACTGGTTCCGCCCCTGGTGGCTGTTGCTGTTGCCGTTGCTCGGCTGGTTGCTGTGGCAACTGTGGCACCGCCAAAAACGCGCCGGGCGCTGGCAGATGATCCTGCCGCCGGCCTTCCACGCCGTGCTGCTCAGCGGTGGCAACGGCCGCGAAAGTAAATCGCCGTGGGTGGTGCTCGGTATCGCCTGGCTGTTGGCCGTGCTGGCATTGCTTGGCCCCAGTTGGCAACGGGTTGAACAAACCAGTCAGAAGCCGTCCGACCCGTTGGTGGTACTGCTGGAACTGACCCCGGAAATGCTCGCCACCGACAGCCCGCCCAACCGCCTGGAACAGGCACGCCGCAAGCTGTATGACTTGTTGCAAGCGCGCACTGACGCGCAAACCGCCATCGTTGTGTATGCCGGCAGCGCACACACCCTGGTGCCACTCTCGGACGATCTGGGCACCAGCCGCAACCTGCTCGAAGCGTTGCGCCCCTCGATCATGCCCGAACCCGGCCACCGCGCCGACCTGGCAGTACAGAAAGCCCTCGACCTGCTCAAGCACAGCGGTCTCGGCCAAGGGCGCCTGCTGCTGATCGGTTCATCCCTGTCCAAGCAGGAGCGCCAAGGCATTCGCCTGCTGCTGCAAAGTAACCAGTCGCCACCCCTGTCGATCCTCGGCATCGGCAGCCGCGAAGGCACGCCGGTCACCCAGGAAAGCGGCGAATTTCTCAAGGACGAACACGGTGCGATTCTGGTACCACGCCTCGACAGCCCCACGCTCAAAGCCTTCGCCAGCGAAATGGGCGGGCGTTACCGTGCCGCACGCCTCGACGATAAAGACCTGCGCCAGCTCGGCGTACTCGACCCGCCGCAAGCCCTGCGCAATGACGGCCAGTTGCTGCACCTCGACACCTGGGCCGACCAGGGTTACTGGCTGCTCCTCCCGTTGCTGCTGCTCGCCGCTTGCGCCGGGCGCCGTGGCTGGTTGTTCTGCCTGCCCTTGCTGCTAATGGCAGCGCCGCAGCCGAGCTACGCCTTTGAACTCCAGGATTTGTGGCTGCGTCCCGACCAGCAAGGCCAATACCTGCTGAAGAAAAAACGCCCCGCCGAAGCCGCCGAACACTTTCAGGACGTGCAATGGCAAGGCGTTGCCCTGTACGAAGCTGGCAACTATGCCGAAGCCATCAAGCGGTTTGCCGAAGGCAATGACGCCTACGCTCACTACAATCGCGGTAACGCGTTGGCCAAATCCGGCGAACTGGAAGCGGCTATCGACGCCTACGAACAAGCCCTGGAAGCCCAACCTGACCTGCAACCGGCCCTGAAAAACAAGGCTCTGGTGGAATCCCTGATGCAGGAACAGGCAAAGCCCGAGCCAGAACAGCCGGCAAAAAACGAGGATGACGAATCCACCCAACCCGGCCAAACTGCGCAACCGGGCGCCAGCGGGCAGAATGCCACTGGCGGCGAGCAGTCGTCCCAGGGCCAAGGCGAAGCAGGCACCGGTGATACCCAGACTGGCGCCACACCGCAAACCGGCGGCAACGAAGTGCCGGGCAGCGAACTGGGCGACGAGCAAACCACCACCCCGCCGCTGCGCCCTAACGACGCAAGCCTCGACGGTGAACGTCGCCAAGCCCTGGAACAATGGCTGCAGGAGATCCCGGACAACCCCGGCGAACTGCTGCGACGCAAATTCTGGTACGAACAGCAACAACATCAGGACAAGACTCGATGAGCCGCCGCACCACCCTTCTGCTTCTGCTCGCGTTGACGGCAGGCCACGCCCAGGCGGCGAACCTGGTCGCCAGCGTTGACCGCAGCCGCCTCAATTCCGGGGAAACGGTGGAACTGACGGTGGAATCGAGTGACGTCACCCAATTCGGCAAGCCCGACCTTTCGCCCCTGGACGCGCAGTTTGAAGTCAGCGGCACCCGCCAGCTCAACCAGCTCACCACCCTGGGCGGCGATAACCACGCCACCACGCGCTGGATCATTACCTTGCTGCCCAAGGAAAACGGCACGGTGGTGATCCCCCCCTTGCAAGTGGGCGACTACACGACCCAACCCATCAGCCTGCAAGTGGTGGAAACCGCCAGCCAGAACAGCAATGCCGAATTGGCACCCGTCTTTATCGAAGCCAACCTCGACCAGACCAGCGTGTACGTGCAGGCCCAGGCGCTGCTGACCGTACGTGTTTACCACTCGGTGTCGCTGTATGACGACAGCAGCCTCACGCCGTTGCAGATTCCGGATGCCCGCGTGGAACAACTGGGCGAGTCGCGCACGTACGAAAAAGTCATCAACAGCATCCGCCATGGCGTGATCGAAACCCGCTATGCGATCTACCCACAGCACAGCGGCGCCCTGGAACTGCCGACGCAGACCTTCAGCGCCACGCTGGTGGAATCGCGCCCGCCTCAGGAAAACACCCTTCAGGGCACCAAGCCCGGCAAGCTGATCCACGTGAGCTCGGCGCCGCTGACGTTGCAGGTCAAACCCAAGCCCGAGTTGTATCCCGCCGACGCGCCCTGGTTGCCGGCGCGCAGCCTGACGCTGACCGAGGCCTGGAACCCAGAACCTGAACATGTGCAAGTCGGCGACTCTTTGACCCGCAGCCTCACGGTCAAGGCCGAGGGCCTGTCCAGTGCCCAACTGCCAGCCTTGCCCAGCACCGACATCAATGGCCTGCGCCGCTATCCCGACCAACCGGTGCTCGGCAACCAGACCAGCGACCGTGGCCTGATCGGCAGCCGCGAAGACCGCGAAGCCCTGGTGCCCAACCGTGTTGGCCCGCTGGAACTACCGTCCGTGGAAGTGGTGTGGTGGAACACCCACGAAGACCACCTCGAACGCACCAGCCTGCCCGCCCGCACGCTGCAAGTGGCCAACAACCCCAGCCTGGTGGTGGACACCCCCGCCACGCCGACCATCATCACCGCGCCGGACGACAGCCGTTTGTGGCTGTGGCAACTGAGTACGCTGATCCTGGCCTGCACCACGCTGCTGGGCTTCGGCCTGTGGTGGCGTGCGCGCCGGCAACCGGCGGTACTGCGCGCCGCACAAACCGGCCCGAGCCCGCGGACGTTGCTCGACGACCTCAAACGCGCGACCCAGGCCAACGACCCCCAGGCCACCCGCCAGGCGCTCGACGCCTGGGCACGCCAACAACCGGAAACCCTGGCCGACATGGCGGCGCGCTTTGTGCCGTTGTCGGACGCGTTGGATGGGCTCAACGGCGCGCTGTACAGCGAGAGCGGCCAATACTGGCTGGGCGAAGACCTATGGCGCGCGATAAAAGCCATCCCAATCGCCGAACGCGAGCTGGACTCAACGACCGACACCACCAGCCTGCCGCCGCTCTATCCCAAGTAGGCCATTGCCCAGCAAAAAACCCTCGCGATTGAGAGCCCACACGCCAGTCAATTTCCTACACGGGAGTTGACGCTTTCTGAACCAGCAGATTAGTCCGATTCAGCAAATACCTCCCCGCCAGTCAAACTTCTGCAGCGGTCGGCAATACCTGCCGTGCGCTTGAAATCAGAGGATTTATTGGATGGACTTTTACCGAGGTGACGACCGCAACCCAGCGGACAGCGTGATTCGTAAACAAGGGTTCACCGCAAAACCGCCTATCCCAACCATGAACGGCAACCAGGCACGTCTATATCTCGCTCAACAATTCATGAAAGGAAACATGCGCCTTTCATGCCATGACGTGGGCATGACGTGGCGCGAACAAACCCCTGGCGGGCTGGTGGCCACCGCTCAAACGCAGGAGGGCGCATTCGCGAAAAGCTATTTCTACAAGATTTCAATCCCCGACCGTGAGCTCATGGCGTGGGAACTGACCAACAAGGGCGATCGAGAACGACAGATACCGTTGTCGAACGTCGGAACCACCCGCAAATACTGCATCATTCACAACGGCAACACCTATGAGACGGCAACGATTATCGCGCTTTGTCATCCGGTACATACCCGGGAGGCCACCTTCCTGACGGCGATTCCCGCGCAATACATTGTAGGAACGCGAACAGGCAAGGATGTCCTGAATGAAAGTTTGCCGTTTTCCCCCTTCACTCCGGCGTAAGCCAGCCAGCAAGCTGCCCGCCCCCGCCAGACACCTCACTCAGTCGACAAAGTTGCGTCGTTGGCTGAGTAGGTTCACTGCTCTGTAAGGTAAACTCCCCTCCTTTTCACCGCCATTCTCTGTATACGGCGGCCATTCACATCTCTATTTTTTCACGGAGTTCGCCTTGCGTTTGTTCCACACCTCCGACTGGCACCTTGGCCAAAACCTCCACGGCCAGGAACGCGACTACGAACACGCTTGTTTCCTGGAATGGCTGCTGCGCCAGATCGGCGCCCAACATCCCGATGTGCTGCTGATCGCCGGCGATATCTTCGACACGGTCAACCCGCCGCTCAAGGCACAGGAGCGGCTGTATGACTTCATCATCAGCGCCCACGAGCAAAACCCCAAGCTGACCATTGTGATGATCGCCGGCAACCACGATTCCGGTTCGCGCATCGAGTTGCCTGCACCGTTGATGCGCCGTTTGCGCGCCCATGCCCTCGGGCGCGTGCTGTGGCTCGATGACGGCCAATTGGACGCCGAACGCCTGCTGATTCCACTGCCGGATGCCAAAGGCAAGATCGCCGCGTGGTGCCTGGCATTGCCCTTCTTGCGCCCGGCGGAAGTGACCGGCGCGCACCTGGGTGACGACTACCTGCGCGGTATCGGCCAGGTACATGAATGGTTGATCGCCGCCGCCAACGCCAAACGCAAAAGAGGCCAGGCGCTGATTGCCATCAGCCACGCCCATATGGCCGGTGGTTCAGTGTCGGAAGACTCCGAGCGCAGCCTGATCATCGGCAATGCCGAGGCGCTGCCCGCCAACCTGTTCGACAAAAGTGTCGGCTATGTTGCCCTCGGCCACTTGCACAAGCCGCAAAAGGTGAACGGCGAAGAACGCATTCGCTACAGTGGCTCCCCGATCCCGCTGTCGTTTTCCGAGATCGGCTACAAACACCAGATTCTCGACGTGACGTTCCAGGGCGAACGACTGGTCAGCGTCGAACCACTCCTGATCCCGCGCTCGGTCAACCTGCAACGGCTGGAGGCCGCGCCCCTGGCCGACATCCTCAAAGCGTTGGCGGACTTGCCCGATGTCGACCTGCTCGCCGAAACCCAGCGCCACCCCTGGCTCGAAGTACGTGTGCGCCTTGACGAGCCGCAGCCTGACCTGCGCCAGCAAATCGAAAGCGCCCTGCAAGGCAAGGCCGTGCGCCTGGTGCGCATCGCCGCCGAATACGCAGGCAAACGCGGCAGCGATGCCACTGACGAAGAACGCTTGATCGAACTCGACCAACTCACGCCGCAAGAGCTGTTCAGCCGCGCCTGGCAGGACAGCTACGGCAGCGAAGTGGATGAACAGACCTTGAAGGACTTCGCCGTGCTGCTCCAGGAAGTGCAACAGCAGGAGGAACAGCCATGAAAATTCTCGCCATCCGCCTGAAGAACCTCGCCTCCCTGGCCGGCCCATTCGAGATCGACTTTACCGCTGAGCCCCTGGCCAGCGCGGGCTTGTTCGCAATCACCGGCCCCACCGGCGCCGGTAAAAGTACCCTGCTCGATGCGCTGTGCCTGGCGCTATTCGGCGCCGTGCCACGGCTGGGCGATACCGGCCAGGCGAAAATGCCGGATGCCGACAGCGATATTTCCATCGGCGACCCGCGCACTCTGATCCGTCGCGGCACCGGCGGCGGTTATGCCGAAGTGGATTTTGTCGGTGTCAGCGGCCGTCGCTATCGCGCGCGCTGGGAAGCCAATCGTGCCCGCGACAAAGCCAGTGGCAAACTGCAAAACAGCCGTCAAAGCCTGATTGACCTGGACAGCGACCAACTGCTGGCCAGCCAGAAAACCGAATACAAGACCCAGCTGGAACTGGCCCTGGGCCTGAATTTCGAGCAGTTCACCCGCGCCGTGCTGCTGGCGCAAAGTGAGTTCAGCGCCTTTCTCAAGGCCAACGACAACGAGCGCAGCGAACTGCTGGAAAAGCTCACCGATACCGCGTTGTACACCCAACTCGGCCGTCGCGCCTTCGAAAAGGCCAAGGAGGCCAAGGACGCGCACAAACAGTTGCAGGACCAGGCCACCGGCGTGGTGCCCCTGGCCGCTGAAGCGCGCGCCGAACTGGATCAGCAACTGGCCGGCGCCCAGCAACAGCTCAAGGCCCAGCAGGCCCAGCTCAAGCAACTGGAGTTGCAGCACACTTGGCTTAAGGAGTTGCGTGAGTGGCAGGATCGCCAACGCGCTGCCACCGAGCAGTTGCAACGCGCAGAGACAGATTGGGCTAACCAGGGCTCAGAGCGCCAGGACCTCAATCGCCTGGAGCAATTGGCACCGCAACGCCATCATTTCGCACGCTTGAGTGAACTCGACACGTTGCTTCAGCCATTGGCCGTGCAGATTCAGCAGCATATCGAGCAGCAAAACGCCCTGCATAGCCGTCAGCAACAAGCCCAACAGCAACAATCGAACGCGCAAACGGCCCTGGCCCAGGCCTTGAAAAACCAGGCAGACGCCGTCCCGCTATTGCGCCAGGCCTTTGAAGCACAAAGCACCCTGGCTCACTTGACTCGGGATTTGAGCAAGCGCGCCGAGGAAAAACAGCAGCAGGAACACGCCTGCACCGAAGGCCACGCCCTGCTCAAGGGCCTGCAAGACAAACACACCCACGTCGCCGAGCGGCTGCAGCGCTTGTCGGCCGAACTTGAGCGCAATGCCGCCCTCGCCCCTCTGAGCGATGCCTGGAACGCCTACCGTGACCGCCTGCAACAGCTGATGCTGATCGGCAACCGCCTGAAAAAAGGCCAGGCCGAACTGCCTCAACTGGAACAGCGCGCCACCACGGCCGCAGAGAAATTTTCCCAGCAACGCGAAGCCCTCGACCTGCTCTATCAAGAAGCCGGCGCCGAACCCCACGCCGTGGCCGAACAGGTGCAGTTGCTGGCCAGTCTGTTGCACGACAACCGCAAACAACAACGTGCCTTCGAAGACCTGATACGCCTGTGGGACAGCCAGCAGCAGTTGGACCAGCAAGCGGCTGCGCTCACGCAAAAGCTCGCCGATGCTGCGCAGAAACGGGAGCAGTTGAACCAGACAGGCCTGCAAACCAAGGCCGAACTGGCCGTGGCCGAACAGACCCTGACGGTGACCAAACACCTGCTGGAACGCCAGCGCCTGGCGCGCAGTGCGAGCGTCGAGGAACTGCGCGCACAGTTGCAGGATGACCAGCCGTGCCCGGTGTGCGGCAGCCATGAGCACCCGTATCATCAGCCCGAAGCGTTGCTGCACAGTCTCGGCCGCCATGATGAAAACGAAGAGGCCAGCGCGCAGAAAACCGTCGATACCCTCAAGGAAAAACTCAACGAACTGCGTGGTGAAGTGGGCGGTTTGATCGCCCAGCAAAAGGAATTCCTGCACCAGCAGGAGCAGTTGGCAAACCAGCAGCAGGGCCTCACACCCAGCCTTGAGGCGCACCCATTGTCCGCCTCGCTGTTCAACCAGGACGTGGCCAAGCGAAGCAGTTGGTTGACCCAGCAACTGAGCCAACTGACCGAACGCACCACCCAGGACGAGCAACGCCAGAGCGCCCTGCTCAACCTGCAACAAAATGCCGGACGCCTGCAGCAGCAACTTCAGATCGCTCAGAATGCGAGCCAGCAGGCCCGCCAATTGATGCTGGATCAGCAGCGCGAACTGTCCAACGACCGCGAGCGTCTTGAAGAAGAACTACACGCCTTCGCCAGCCTCTTGCCGGCCGAGACCCTTGAAGGCTTGCGCAGCGAACCGGCCGCGACCTTTATGCTGCTCGACCAGCAGGTCAGTCAGCGCCTTGAACAACTGGGCCAACAACGCGATGAGCTGGTCGAGCAGCAGGAACGCCAGCAGGCCATCGAGAAAGAGCACACCCATCAGCAACATCGTCTGGCGCAGCTCGAGACACTGAACCAACAAGTCAGCGAGTTGGCAGCGCAACAACAGGCCGCCCAGGAAACTCTCGGCACCTTGCTGGGCGAGCACGCCAGCGCTGAACAGTGGCAGCAGCAACTGGAACAGGCCGTGGTGCAATCGCGCCAGAGCGAAACCGACGCCAACCAACAGTTGCAGGTCCTGCACAACGAACTGATCCAACTGGCAGCCGATCTCAAGGCTCAACAGGAGCGTGCGCAAGCGTTGCATGCCGAGCAACAGGCCCTTGATACGCGCCTGGCTGAGTGGCGTGCCCAGCACCCGGAACTCGACGACACTGGCCTCACCCGCCTGCTGGCCTTCGACGACGCTCAGGTCAACGCCCTGCGCCAGCATCTGCAGGCCAGCGAAAAGGCCGTCGAACAAGCCAAGGTGTTGCTGCTGGAGCGCGAACAACGCCTTGCCGAGCACCAGGCCCTGCACAACGGCAACCTCGACGCCGAACAACTGGACAGCACCCTCGCCGCCCTCAACCAGCAATTGGCCGAGGGCGAAAAACAGGTCGCTGAATTACGCGCGCGCCAGTCCGAAGACCAGCGGCGCCAAGAAGCCAACGCGGCGCTGGGGCTGACCACCGCCAACGCCTATGAGGAATGGCAGCGTTGGGCACGTCTCGAATCGCTGATCGGCTCGGCCAGCGGCGACAAATTCCGCAAGCTCGCCCAGGCTTACAACCTCGACCTGCTGGTGCATCACGCCAACGTGCAATTGCGCCAACTGGTGCGCCGCTATCGCCTCAAGCGCGGCGGCAGCATGTTGGGGTTGCTGGTGATGGACACGGAAATGGGTGATGAACTTCGCTCGGTGCATTCGCTGTCCGGCGGCGAGACGTTCCTGGTGTCGCTGGCATTGGCCCTGGGCCTGGCATCGATGGCGTCGAGCACATTGAAGATCGAGTCGCTGTTTATCGATGAAGGTTTCGGCAGCCTGGACCCCGAGTCATTGCAATTGGCGATGGATGCACTGGACGGTTTGCAGGCCCAAGGCCGCAAGGTGGCGGTGATTTCCCACGTACAGGAAATGCACGAGCGCATCCCGGTGCAGATCCAGGTCATGCGCCAGGGCAATGGTTTGAGCACGCTGGAGGTCAAGTGAGCGAAGTGTTGCTGTATTCGTTTCGGCGCTGTCCGTACGCCATGCGCGCTCGTCTGGCGCTGCGCTACTCGGGGGTGTCGATGCGTATTGTCGAGGTGAGCCTCAAGGCCAAGCCGGCCGAGATGCTGGCGCTGTCGCCCAAGGGTACGGTGCCGGTGCTGGTGGTGGATGGCGTGGTCATCGACGAGAGCCTGGCGATCATGCAATGGGCCCTTGCGCAGCATGATCCTGACGATTGGTTGCTACAGGGCAACCCGGCCACGCTGGCACTGATCGCCGAGAATGATCTGGGGTTCAAACAGCACTTGAATCGATACAAGTACCCCGAACGCTACCCCGAGCAGCCGATGGAACATTATCGGGCCGAGGGTGAGATGTTCTTGCAAAAGCTGGAAGGATTGCTGGCGCAGCGAGATTACTTGCTGGCCGATCACCTGAGCCTTGCCGATGTGGCACTGGCGCCGTTTGTGCGCCAGTTTGCCCATGTGGATCGGGAATGGTTCGCAGGGACGCCGTATCACCGGCTTCAGGCCTGGCTGCAACGCTTTCTGGAATCACCGTTGTTTATCGCGGTGATGGCCAAATCCTGAGCCCTACCACATCAGATCTCACACACCTGTCGCTCAGTGCTGGGTTTTGTGATCCAGCGCCGCATAGAAGTTGGCACTTTGTTGCAGGTATTTCTGGGTGTACGCGGTGGTGCCGGACTGTTTGCCGCTGACTTCCACGCTGGCGGCGGCAGGTAAGGCAACGGTGGCGGAAACGGCGGAAGCGGCGATGATCGAGAAGAGATTGAAGTTCATGTCGGTAGCCCTTGTATTCGTTTGGTGGGGTGGCCTGGGAAGGCCTTGGAACCCAACTTACGCCCGAGGGTTAAACCTTAGAAATGCTTTGAAACATTAGCCGCTATTAATGCAATTAATACAAAGGCTCAGGCCCCGCACTGCGGGGCCTGTGGCTTATTGACGCACCAGGAACTTGAGGTCGCTGGGCGCATCGATCGGCAATTTCTGCACGGTTTTACCCAGCAGGCC
Source organism: Pseudomonas sivasensis (assembly GCF_052938085.1). Lineage (NCBI taxonomy): Bacteria > Pseudomonadati > Pseudomonadota > Gammaproteobacteria > Pseudomonadales > Pseudomonadaceae > Pseudomonas > Pseudomonas sivasensis. The sequence goes on along the minus strand of NZ_CP176442.1, from coordinate 2,714,494 downwards.
GGTCTTGGGGTCGCGTTCGACGACCACGATTTCATTGCTTTTCTGGTTGGCGAACAGTAGGAACCTGCCGCTCGGGTCCAGGCTGAATTCGCGCGGATGGTCGCCTTCTACGGAACGGCGCTGCAGTTCCTTGAGGTGCCCGGTCGCCGGGTCGATGCTGAATACCAGCAGCTGATTGGCCGTGCCGCGGTTGCTCAAGTACAGGAATTTGCCGTCGCTGGATGCGTGCAACGCTGCGCCGGCCTTGTCCGACACCGGTTGCCCGGCGGCGAAATCTACCAACTGGGTCTGCGTAAGTGTGCCGTCGTGGTAGTCAAACACCGCGACCTGGGCGCTCATTTCGGTCGTCAGCCAGGCGTGCTTGCCATCGGCGCTGAACAGCAAGTGACGCGGCCCGCTGCCCGGTGGCAGTTGCACCGAGGCCGGGGAAGCCGGCGTCAGTGGTTGCTCGTGGTTGGCCTTGGGGTCATAGCGGTAAGCAAACACTTTATCTGCCCCCAGGTCCTGCACGAACACGTACTTGCCATCCGGCGCCGACACCACCGAGTGCACATGGTTGGAAGCCTGACGCTCGGGGTTGACCCGGCTGGCGGGGTGTCCGCTCAACTGCACCGGTGCCGACAGCTTGCCCTCGGCATCCACCGGCAGCACCGCCAGGCTGCCGCCCGGATCCTCCTTCACGGAATAGTTGGCGACAAACAAGTAACGTCCATCGGCGGCAATGCTGGAGTGAGTCGGCTCATTACCCAGGCTCTGCACCTGGTTGATCAGGGTCAGTTGCTGACTCTTCGGGTCGATGCGATAGCTGCTCACGCGGCCGACCGGGTCTTTCTGGCCTGGGCCGTTTTCATTGACCACGAACAGATGGGTCTGGTCCTTGGAAAGGGTCAGCCACGACGGATTGTCCGCCTTGGCCGCCAACACCGGCTGGCCCTGAAACCGGCCTGTGCGGCTGTCGAATTGCAGGCGGTAAATCCCTTCGCTGCTGCCGGCGGTGTAGCTGCCTACCAACAGTTCATAGGTCTCGGCCGGCGCGGCCTGTACCGACATCGCACCGACACTGCCCGCCATCAACAGGGGCCAGAATTTACGCATCATCATGCTCGTCTTCCTCGTCGTTATTGTTGCCGGTGAAAGCACTCATGCACACGAGACGGTGCTCGCCCGAGTCACCGGTGAGGGTCCAGCTTTGCAACGTTTCATCAAAGGTCGCGGCCTGTACTTGCGCCACGCTGAAAGACCAGCGCTTTTCAGCGCGTCCGTCGATGCAGGTGATCACCAGCGCCTGATCGTCGAGGGTGAAATCAAAGGCGTGCAACCCATCGACTTCGAGCATATCGGTGTTGGCAAGTTCAGTAAGGAGGCTAGCGGCAGTCATCGGGATCGTTCACGCAAAGAAAAGAGCGTGATGATAAGCCAATTCCTCACGCCCTTCCCCCATCGCGTTGCCCAACGATATCCGGATACCGCCAGCGCGTGCGCCGACTTGCCATTCTTGGTCCACATCCGTGGCGCATGGCCCACCGACCAGCACCCCGGCCACTGCGATTGAAGCCCGCATCCGCACGAAAAGGATTTTCATCCCTATGCAACCGTTATCGTCTCCTCCCCTAACCGTCCAGGCCGTCAGCCGCCAGTTCGCCACCCGCCCGAGCCTCATGCCCTTGGTCCAGACCCTGCTCGGCAACGCCCTGCGCGAACGCTACCCCTCGTTGAGCATTGACCTGGCCCTTACGCACCTGGCAATCCCGCAAGCGACTAAGGGCTGGACGTTTCAGCCATTGATGGACGTCATCTTCAATTACCTCGCCGGTATCGGGCCATTGGATCTCAGTGAGGCGTACGGTATCGATCACTACCTCTCGGACGTACCGCCCAAACGCCTGAAACTGCCGGGCCTGACCCGCGAAAAGCTGGAGATGACGGTGGTCCAATCGCTGATCCAGGATCTGTGTTCGACACTGCCCATTGCCGCACAGGACGCATTGGCCCATTACTGGAATGAGCCCTCGGGCACGGGCGGCAGCCGCTGGCGTTGGCTCAGCGACATGCTCATGACCACCCTGCAAGCCAGCGCCTTGCGTCAGACCGACCTGGATGCGGACGTGCGGCAGACCCTTGACCAACTCATTGGCACCCCGGACCGCGAACAGCGGATCGCGCGATATGGTGAGCACGCGGTATACGCCTACAGCCTGGAGACACAACTGGATAACGCAGGCCAAACCACGCGCGTGTTGTCAGAGCAGTTGCTACTGACGCGCGCCATCAACGGCAAGGCGCCGGTGCTGCTGTGTTCCGCCGGCGGGCGTGTCGAGGCGTTCTCGTCCATGGATGCCTTCACCCTTGCTTGGGGCGAGCGCGCCGCTGCCCAGTACGAGGCAGAGACGATCACCTGCAATCGTTACGAGCCCGAGGGCTCGATCTTTGATTACCAGGCCACGACGCTGTTTAACCTGCAAATGGAACGCCTGGCCGCTCTGAAACTGCCCCTGGAACAACGCCAGGAAACCCTGCAGGCGCTGTACCTGCGGCTCACCGACCCCGGCGAGTTTTTCCTGGATGCGCAAGACGGCGCCGTCCGCACCCTCGATGCCGTGCGCGCTCGGTTGCCGGATGCCTTGCGCGATGCGGCCCCCGGATACCGCGAGCGATACCGGCAATACAGCCTGGCCCTGGCCACCGCCAAACAGCGGGCGGGTGGGCGCTCTTTTCTCACCGGCATCGACGATATCCACACCTACACCGTACATGCCCTGCAGCAAGCACTTGACCATGAGGCGAGCGCTGCCGGTGACACCGCCGGGCAAGTGGCCCTCCACCCTGATGACCTGCAACTGACGTTCGTCGTTGCCGCGGGCTACCCAGGCACCGTGGGTATTGTCGAACGTGTCCACATGAGCCTGACGGAACTGGCGCTCAAGAACCTGGCAGGCCTGCCCAGCGGCGAGTTATCCATAGCCCATCGCCAGGGCACACCATTACCGGCCTGGTTGACCCGCGAAACGGTGATTGGCGGCAACGGATTGATCAAGCGCGTCGACATCGGCAAGCACTACCCCGAGTTGCTCAAGCAAGCGCTGTTGAGCGACACGCCTCAGGCGCGGGAGCGGGAAACACTGTTCGCCGCTCAGCAGCCGATGCAACTGTGCTTGCTGGCGCTGGAACTGAGCCTCAAGGGCGAAGCCGGCATCACGCCACAAGGCGCCCGTATGGTGGCGGCGTTGATGCAAGGGAGCAGCGCCGAACAGAAGGTCGACGGCAAGCCGGTGGTGATCCGTCACCTGTCCTTTTTGCGCAGCCCCGGTGCAAAGGCCGACAAGGTCAGCGCCATGTACTTGATCGAGTTCCAGGACAGTGAACGCGGCCCGCATCTGCTTTACCGGCCCTTGTATGCCCAGGCATTGCAGGAGTTCTCCAGCCGAGCGGCGCTGTTCCAGGCCATTGCGCAACCGGGTGAATTGCAAACCAGTGTCCTGACCTGGCTATCCGATACCGCCCGACCGATTTACGACCACGGCGGTTTTCAGGAGCCCCATTATCTGCGTTTTGGCCAGGGCGATGAGTTCGCGCCGCGCCGCACGCCGCCACCGGCGACATTCGCCAGCGACGGCGCCAACGACGAACTGCACCAGTGCCTGGTCACCGGGCGGCTGATGACTTACCTGTTCAGCGACCACAGCCGGGCCTTGATTGAACAGGCCGAGCGCGAGTCCACGTCCAACAGTGAAAGTCGCTGGCAGGTGCTGATGGAGGGCGGGAGTTTGTTGTTCGGCAGCTTGCTTCAACCACTTCTGTCAGGCCCATCAATGATAGTGGGGTGGTTGTTGGCGCTGTACAGCAGCCTCAGCCAGGACATTCAATTGCTCGACAGTTCATCCGCCACGTCTCGCGAGCAAGGCGCGATCGACCTGTTGCTCACTGTCGCAACACTGCTGCTGGAATCCCCGCTGGCCCCCACCGCCCCGCGCCCAGCCGTGGCGCTACGCGTGCCGCAGCGACGCCCGCAGACATGGCCGGCGCCCGCACCTGCACGGATTCGCCAAGGCACCGTTGCATTGCCCGGCGTGCAGCCACAAGGCTTGCACACCGCCGTGGATTTCAGCTACGCCCAGGCCCGTTATCGCCTTACGCCAAGCCAGCGCGCCAACCTCGCGTCACTCAAGGTGCCGGTGCCGGCTGACCTGCCACAGCCGGTCTTGAATGGCCCGCGCAAGGGCTTGTACCTCATCGATAACCGCTGGCATGCGCAGGTCGACAGCGACCTGTTCCGCGTCAACCTGGAGGACGATGGCAGCGTGCGAATTACCGACCCCACCGATGCCCAACGGCCTGGCCCTTACCTGCGCGACGACGGCCAGGGCATCTGGTCAGTGGACTCCCGGCTACGCCTGCGCGGTGGCATGCCGCCAAAGCGCATTGCTGCCGAGCGCGAGCGCAAGGCCAACCGCGTCAAGGCATTGGAGGATGACCTTCAGGCCTACTTGCAAACTCAGCCCGAGGTCGACAAGGCAGAAGCCCGGCAGACCGGTTTAAGCGGCAAGCCACTGGCAGAGGCGCGTCAGCAGTACGATGCCGCCCTTGAGAAACAAAGCCAGCACCAGCAGCAGATCCTGGACAGCCTCAAGGAGCGTGAAGCCTTAAACGTTCCCTTATCGCTGACAAAAACCCTGGACCTGTTGCACGACGCCGTTCTCAATGCTCGTAAACATGTGGCCATTGCCGAGCTCGACAGAGAAGACCTGTACCGCGCCCACCCGCAGTTCCGGCGTGAAGGTCCTGGTTTCAATGTGGCAGTCGTGCTTGAACGCAACCGCTATCGCCAGTTCACGTCCCAGCTGGCAGACATCAATGAGCGCAGTATCCGCTGGCTTGAACGCCAGGCGCGCCACCTTGAACACATGCAGTCAATGGGCTCAAGCGGCGCCAAACGATTCAACGAGATGACTGCCAATCGGGTGAACGAGATCAGCGCGCTGTCCATCAAGGACTTGCAACTGCGCACCTTGAAATACCTGAGCGTGAAGGATTTCGGGCACCCGCTGTTCAAGGCGATGGATAACATTGTCAGCCCGCTGCAGCAGCAGGTACGCACCCACGCCGAACTCAACGGCCTGGTGCTGTCGTCCAGTGATCGGCTGAGTGTGTTGGAAAGTCTGGTGGAGCATTACGGCCGTGCGCTGGATGGGTTGCTCGGTTTGGAAATTGTCGACGTCGAGGGCCTGGATGCGACGTTCAGCGGCCGGTTGCTGAACCTGGTCCGCGGGCTCTACGACGAGGTAACACAACGTCTGTCCAGGGAGGTCAGACCGATTGCACACACCAGCAGCCAGCCGCCCAGGCCTGTGCCGACTCAGGCCCCGGAGGCCACATCGGCAAAACGGGTAATCAAGACCCGGCGCAGGGGCACGCTGATCGGCGACGTGCAGCGGGTGCACAACGTTGAAGTGGTCGAAGTACGCAACGAGAACACCCGGCAAGTGGTCGAGAGCTATTCACAGCAGGGCGATGTATGGGTCGAGTATGTGGTGCAGACGCCGCCCCAGGCGCCCGTCCCACCGCGCAGTCTGAGCCAGGTCAAGGGTGAAGCGCGCAAGTTGCTGGCCATGCTGGATGATCATCTGCGCAGGGCCGAGCATTACAAAAAAAGCAGCAGGCACCCCCAGGAGGTCCAGGAGGTCCTGGATTACGAAGCGGCTCGCTATGACAAACTCGCCACCGAGTTGGACCAGGCCATCGCCGCTCAGCCCGAGAGTGCCAGGACCACCGCTGACCAGGCACTGGCCAGCGACATGCGTAAGGCCGGTGAACGCTTGAGTGCCTTGGGCCAGACATTGCGGCACCAACTGAGCCTGGAACTGCCGCCCACCCACGGCAATCTGGAATACCTGCTCAACCAGCGCCAGGTCAACGTGGCCAAGTTGGGCGGGCGGACCCGATTGAAGGGTGAGCGCCAGGACTTCATCCAGGAGTACGCGATCAATGATCCCAAAGGCTACCCGGTGTGGTATGCGCATTTTCACTACCCCACCGCAGACACCGCAGGGGCCGACTACACCGCCGCGCACGTGAAAACCCGCGAACAGCGCAAGCAAAGCTATTACTCGTTGCTCGCCAAGGCGCAGGGCCCGCAGGCAGTGGTCGACGTACACCGAGGCTTGATTGGCAAGGCGCTGGCGCAGCGCTGGTTCTTATCGTTCCCGTAATAAACCGGCCCGAGCCGTTCGCGCACGTGTGCACTATCGGGCTACCGCATCAGGCGTGGCGTTGGCGTTAGGTTAGGCGGGCATTCGCTTATCCAACGTAAAGGAATACCTTTCATGCCAATCGTCACGCCGATCCCGGCGGAAAACCTGCTGAAAACCGTGATAAAGGGGCAGTTTTCAACGCGCCCCGCCCTGCGGTCGGTAGTTGCAGAAATGCTGGCCCGCACCCTGAAAGAACACTACCCGCCCCTGTCCATCGCCCCTTCGGATCTGTACATGGCGCTCCCCCGTGAGGGGGGCGGCCGGGCACTGCGGCCGGTGCTGGATGTGGCGCTGCAATTCCTTGCCGACGGCCATTTCCCCGACCTTTCATTGAGTTACGGGTTGGACGCCTACCTGAGCGACGCCACCGGCAGCCGACTCACGTTTCAGGCCGATGGCGAGCGCAGCTACGACCTGAACGTCTTCGAAAACGCGATACGGGAACTGCCCTTGATCCTGTTTATCGGGGCCCAAGAGGCGCTGGCCGCGTATTGGGAACAGGACAGCGATACCGGCGTCAGTCGCTGGCAATGGTTGGCCGAAGTGCTGCGCGGCGCATTCAGGGCCAGCGCCGTTCGTCAATCGGGGGACGACACCCAGCAACTGCAGATACTGAGCACCCTGGCCGACTATCCCAGCCGAGAAACCAAGACCGAGCAGCCATGGCCTGCCAATGCGATCCACGCCTACACCCTGGAAACCCAGCTTGTACAAGGCAGCACATCACTGACGCAGCAGGCCAGCGATATTCTGGTGGTCAGCGGCACGCGCGTGCTGCTGTGCGGTTTGTCCGGCCAGATCGATTCCTACGCCAGCCTGGATGCATTCGGCGAGGCATGGGGTAAACGCATCCAGGCAGAGGAGATGGCCGACACCATCACTTGGCGCCTGTACGAGCCCGATGGCGATATTTTCGAAGTGCAGGCGGCCCTTGTATTGGATCGACAACTGGAGAACCTGGCCAATCTGCGCCTGCCGGCGGGCACCAGCGTCAAGGCGTTGGAACAGCAGTTTGCGGCAATCACCGACCTGGCGAGCCTGTTCACCGACTCCCCCGCCATCGCCAGCCATCCCGCGCCGGCGATCGAGGCGGCCCTGCCCGGCTGGCTGCAAAACGCCTCGGCGGCCGATCGTTTCGCGTTTTCTCAGTGCCTGCTCGAACAGGCCAGCCTTCGGCGTCTGAATCAAGGCAAACACTACCTCGATGATCTCGAGGATATTCGCAGCTATGCCGCCAGCCATCTGGATCACCAACTGTGCCTGGACCGCAACGCCACCGAACACGGCGAACGCAGCTGCAAGGAACTTGCCCAGGGCGCCTACCGGGCCGACGCACTGCAACTGACCTTCGAAGTGCCGGTGGGCACCCTGCAAAGTGGCTACATCGACCGCGTGTCAATGAGCCTGGTCGACCTGGCGCTCAAGAACCTTTCAGGTAAACCTGCCGGCCGCATGACGGTGCGCCATGCGGATGGCCAGCCGGTCGACAGCAGCCTGACCCCGGAGTACCTGCTCGCGCTGGTGCAGCGCATCGATGTCGGGCGCAACTACCCGGCTTACCTTCACCAGTCACTGCTGGGCGAGGACGCCCAGGCGCAAGAGCGCAAGCGGCTGTTCCTTGTGCAGCGTCCCATCGACCTGAAAACCCAGGCCCTGGAATACAAGATCAAAGGCCAGGGCGGGCTTACGTCGCGAGGGCTGCGCTATGTCGAAGCAGTGCTGGGCACCCACAGTACCGAGCGCTGGGCGGGCATGGATGAAGTGGTCATGCGTGTGCTCGCCTTTCAACGCAAGCCCGGCGCCAAGGCGGACGGGGTGCAAAATATGTTCATCATCGAGCCGCGCAACGGGCAGCCAGGCCCGCGCTTGTTGTATCGCCCGGCGTATCGGGATTCGCTGTTGGAATTCACCGACCGCGCCAGTCTGCTGGCCGCCATCGCCGAGCCCGGCGAGCTGCAGGACAGCGTCCTGGCCTGGATGGAAGACCCTGCCAGAGCGGTGTGCAGCAACGGCGGATTCCGGGAGCCCCATTACGTGCGTGTCAGCGGCATAGGTTCCGAGTTCGACCCCTTGCCGCCCATTCCACGCCCCGCGACGCTGGCCCCGCTGAGTGATGAAAGCAGCGATCAAATCCTCCAGGCGCTGGGCAACAACCAACTGATGGACTACCTGTACGAGAGCGAAGCGCGGCAACTGCAGGAGCAAGCCGACCGCGACTCGACGTCCAACGCCGAAAGCCGCTGGGCGCTGATTCTCGAAGGCGTGCAACTGGGCTTCAACACCTTGCTGATGCTGGTGCGTGGGCCCTTGGCAGCGGTGGGCTGGTTCATGCAGTTGGCCCTGAGCCTCAAGCAGGACATACCAGCCCTGGAAAGCCAAGACCCGATTGCCCGTGAACTGGCGTGGGTCGACCTGCTGCTCAACACCAGCATGGTTCTGATTCACCTGGGGATACCCGACCACGTAGCGCAGCCCCCTGCGCAAGCGGAGATCCCACGGTTGCCATTGCAACATCCGCAGGGCCAGGCCATCTCGACCCCGGCCGTGGTGCAACGGGGCATCATCGGCTTGCCTGCCGAACCGCCCGGCGGCGGCCGCACCCTGTTGGATATCGACCGCTCCCTGGCCAGCGACAGGGCCGCGACACGTTTGTTAAGGAAACTGCTGGAGGTCAATGTGCCCTGGCCTGAACACGCCCCGGACCCCGTCGCGCTCGGCCCTTATCGCGGGTTGTTCAAGATCGGCCAGCGCTGGCACGCCACGGTGGGCGGCCTGTTGTTTCGCGTCAACATTACCCCGGACGTGGACGACGTATTCATCATTGACCCGAACAAACCCGATCACCCCGGCATCAAGCTGCGCACCGATGGCAAGGGCCACTGGACCCTAGACCGCGGGCTCAAGCTGGCGGGCGGCGGGCCCAAGCGCCTGGCAACGCTGCGCGAGGAGAATCGTCGCCAGGCGGTGCAATTGAAGGACCGGATGGACACGCTCAATGCGCAGATTTCCCCGGACATGGCCGAGTTCAGAGATTGGTTGACCCGCCTTAACAATAACCGCGCGGTCCTGATCAAGCAGACCACTACGTTGAAACTGGTGTGGAACCTGCTGCAAAAAGCCACCGATGCGCAGAGACCCGCGATCGAAGCACGGCATCAGCAGGAGATAGCGGCCTATTCGAAGGCGCGCACCGACTATGAGGTGGTCCTGGATAAAATCGAGCAGAGTTACGCCAAGGTACTGCCAAAGCGCATCGAGCTGTACAAGGTAGGTCAGGACCTGCAGAAATACGCGGGTGCCGGCCCCCATGTCCAGGACCAGGCCATCACGCTCAAAACGCTTTGGGACGAGCAAATGCGCACGCATTTCCACCTGCAGAAATGGGCCGACACCTTTATGTTCACTGAGCGTGGCGAGCCCATGAGCCACCTGGCCAGCCGGATGCGCGAGGAACTGCGCGAAGGTCGCCCCTGGGCGTATAACGAACATGTGACCCGCTCGATTGAACTGGCGGACGTCGTTCAACGCATGGCGGCCCGCTCGCGCGAGATGGAAACCACCCTTGAGTTGCTGGAACAGGACTCCGTGGCCGGACGCGTGTTGCGCACGCAAGCGTTGTCCAAAATTACGACGTTCCAGCACTTTTTTGCGCAGAACCTGGAGATGCATGCGCTGATCCCGCTCTCGTGGGTGGTGGTGAAATCGTCGGCGCTGGAGGCGTCGCCGCTGGAGGCGCTGTACATCGACCATCTAAACAATTCGAGCCTGGGCCAGGCATTGCTGTCACATACCGAAGTGCGCAGCAGCAGCGGTTATCCGCTGGATGAGCAACGATTGCTGTACGGCACAATCCTGGACAAGTACCGCAGCTACGAGCAGGCCATCGAGGCGCTCACGTTCATCAATCCGCAACGCGTACACCCCGTGGCCGAACGCCTGCTGGCCGGGCTGAGTCGGGCGCGGATGCTGGCTGAAAACGAACTGGAAAGTGTGGTGCGCAGCCAGGAAGCACTGGAGGTCGAAGCATCCGCCGCCACGTTGCTCAGGCCGAAAGAGCCGGCCAAACGTATCTTCAAAACCCGTACGCGCACGTACTGGATCGGCGAGCTGAAACCTGTCGATGGTCTACACCCTCACGAACGGCTCACCATTACCAATAGCCTGACCGGTGAACCCCTGACCACCTTCGACGCGGATGATGCCGGCAGTTGGGTGGAAACGCCCCAGCAACCCATGGCCGCCCCCGAACCGGCGGCGCCGGCCTCTACCCTGGCAATGCTCAAAGACCAGGGCGAAAAAGTGCTGCGGCAACGCCCCGAGATCGAACGGCTGATCAGTGCCCAACAGAAGAAGCTGGAGTCCGCCCTCACCCGGCAAGACGTCAACCCGGCCGACTGGGATAAGTTGCTCACCGGACAGGCCGATAGACTCAACGCACTTGCGGATGAAATCGCACGGGATCACAGCGACCAGCCCAGGGCGCAGGACGCCATCGATCGCTACCGCGCCAACGCCAGGGACATGCAGCGCATGGCCACACGACTGTGCAGCGACGCCTACAAACGCCAGTGGCCAACCCTGGAAAGCCTCGATTACCTCTGGCGACACAAGGAGATCGATATCAACCTGACCAGCCTGGCAGACCCGCAGCGGCCAACCCTCAGTGGGGATTTCTTCACCGAATACGCGGTGTACGACAAAGCGCAAAAGCCGCCCAGTGTGCTGTGGTATGCCCACTTTCACTACGCCACCGCCGACGCGCCGCCTGAGCGCTACACGCGAGCCCACTTGAAACTGGCAAGCCAGCGCAAATACACGCAAAAGGATCTGCTCAAGGAACATGTCCAGGCGAAATTGCGCAGTGAGCAGGCGGCAGGGGCCGACCCGGTGGAAAGAATCCTGTACGTATTGATCGCGCCGCCCCAGGACCAGCTCTTCCTGGCTATCGCGCCAACCATCAATTGACCCTCAACGTCCGGCGTCGCTGACGCCGGACGTTGTGTACCGCCTTGGGCTCAGTGGGCAAACAGCGAATTGCCCTTCTGCCCCGCCAGCTTCTCGGGTTTGATCAGGAAGCGCGCCAGTGCCGGCAGCAGCCACAGTGCACCGAACATGTTCCACAGCAGCATGAAGGTGAGCATCAGGCCCATGTCGGCCTGGAACTTGATGGCCGAGAAGATCCAGGTGCACACGCCGATGGCCAGGCACAGGCCGGTAAACAACACGGCTTTACCGGTGGATTTGAGCGTCTGGTAATAGGCTTCCTGCAACGGCAATCCGGCACGCAGGAAACTTTCCAGGCGGCTGTAGATGTAGATGCCGTAGTCCACGCCAATCCCCACGCCCAACGCCACCACCGGCAAGGTCGCGACCTTGACGCCGATGCCCATGAACGCCATCAGCGCATTGCCCAGTACCGAGGTGAGCACCAGTGGCAGCACGATGCACAGGGTCGCGGCCCACGAGCGGAAGGTGATCATGCACATGGTCGCCACACACAGGTACACCAGGATCAGGATGGTCAGTTCCGACTCCTTGATGACCTCGTTGGTGGCAGCTTCGATCCCGGCGTTACCGGCGGCGAGGATGAATTCCAGGCCGTCCTTGTTGTTTTCCTTGGCGAAGTCCTGCACCGCATGCACGGCGCGGTCGAGGGTTTCGGCCTTGTGGTCGTTGAGGAACACCAGCACCGGCGCCAGTGAGCAGTTGTTGTTGTACAGGCCGTCGGCGCGGGCAATGGAGTTGTTCAGCACGTCCGGGTTACGCGACAGGGTTTCCCATTTCAGGTTGCCCTCGTTCATGCCCTTAATCATCTGCTTGGACACGGTCACCAGCGAGATCGCCGACTGCACGCCCTCGGTGTTCTGCATCTTCCACATCAACTGATCGATGGGCGCCATGGCTTCATACCGCGAGCAGCCTTCGGCCTTGGTCTTGACCATTACCACCAGCACGTCGGAGCTGGTGGAGTAATTGCTGATGATGAAGTTGTTGTCTTTGTTGTAGCGCGAGTCCGGGCGCAGTTCCGGTGCACCTTGGTCCAAGTCGCCGATCTTGAGGTTCTGGCTGTACCAGAGGCCGCCGCCAAAGGCGACCAGGGCCAGCAGGACCGACACTGGCGCGACTTTGGCGCTGGCGAATTTGGACAGCAGGCGCCAGAACGGATGCTCGCGGTTTGCGTCTTTCTTGCTCTTAGCGATGGCGCGCTTGCTGATGCCGACATAGGAAATCGCCACCGGCAGCAGGATCAAGTTGGTGAACACGATCACCGCCACGCCGATGGACGCGCCGATGGCCAGCTCACGAATCACGCCGATGTCGATGATCAACAGCGTAATGAACCCGACCGCATCCGCCAGGATCGCGATCATCCCCGGCAGGAACAGTTGACGAAAGGTCCGCCGTGCAGCCGTCAACGCGTTGTCGGCCTCGCTGGATTGCAGGGCGATACCGTTGATCTTCTGCACGCCATGGGAAATACCGATGGCGAAAATCAGGAACGGCACCAGCATCGAATACGGGTCCAGCCCGAAGCCGAAGAAGTGCATCAACCCCAGTTGCCAGACCACCGCCACCAGGGTGGTGCTCAACACCGCGATGGTGCTGCGCAGGCAGTTGGTGAACCACAGCAGCAGAATCAGGGTGATGACGAATGCGATGCCGAAGAACAGCACCACCATTACCAGGCCGTCGATCAGGTCGCCGACCTTCTTGGCAAAGCCCACGATGTGGATCTTGACGTTGGGGTTCTGGGCTTCGAACTTGTCGCGGATCTTGTCTTCGAGTTCATGGGAGAACTTGCGATAGTCCAGGGCCAGCAACTTGCCCTGATCCTGCGGGTCCGGATAGGACTCCAGCAGCGGGATATCCACGATGCTCGACTTGAAATCGTTGGCGACCAAGCGCCCGACCTGGCCGGACTTGAGTACGTTATTGCGCAGTTGATCGAGGCTTTGCGCCGAGCCGTTGTAGCTTTGGGGGATCACCTCACCGCCGGCGAAACCCTCTTCGGTCACTTCGGTCCAGCGCACGCTAGGACTCCACAGCGACTTGAGGCCCGAGCGGTCGACGCCGGAGATGTAGAACACCTCGTCGTTGATCTGCCTCAGGGTCTCCATGTACTCCTTCGTGAAGATGTCACCGTCCTTGGCCTCCACCGAGATGCGCACGGTGTTGCCCAGGTTGGCCAAGTCGTTGCGGTGTTCCATCATCTTTTCGATGAAGGGGTGCTTGAGGGGGATCATCTTTTCAAAGCTGGTGGACGGGCGAATCAGCGTCGCCTGCCAGAACAGGAACACGCTCACCAGCAGGCAGATGACGATCACTGCCGGGCGATTGTTGAAAATCAGGCGCTCAAGAAAGGTCGCTTTATCGTTGTGATGACTGCTCATTCTGTCCCCGCCTTCTTATTGTTTTACGAGCTCAGCGCCAGTCGGCGTCGATACGCGAACGCCACCCTGCCCGGCCAGAATCAAGTTGCCATTGCCCGCCGCCGTCACCGACGACAGTGAAATACGGTCAGGGCGGTTGAACACGCTGAAGGTCTGGCCATCGTCGTGGCTGACCACCACGCTGCCACCGTTACCGACCACCACGATTGCGCCGTCATCCAGCAAGGTCGCGCCCGACAAACCAAACTCCAAGGCGCCACGGGTGGCGTTCAACTCAACCTGCTCCCAGGTACTGCCGAAATCGGTGGAACGGTACAGATTGCCGCGCAGCCCGAAGGCCAGCAGGGTTTGCGGTTGCGCGGTGCTGATCACACCGAACAGCGAACCTTCATAAGGGCCTTCGAGTTTTTCCCAGGTCTGCCCGTCGTCACTGGAGCGGAACATGCTGCCCTGCTCGCCGACGATAAACAGGCCGGCGTCTTTGATCTGGGCGATGGCGTTGAGGTGGAACTGGTCTTCGTTGTCGAGGCGGTCGCTGACGTCGTTCCAGCTCTTGCCGCCATCGGTGGTTTCGATCAATGCACCGTAAGCGCCGACGGCCAAGCCGTGATTGGCGTCTTTGAACCACACATCGAGCAGCGGCGCTTCACGCTTGAGGTCCTGGTATTGCTGGGCCCAGGTGGCGCCGCCGTCGGTGCTGGCGAGAATTTGCGCATCGTGGCCTACCGCCCAGCCATGTTTGTCGTCGACGAAAAACACTGCCGTGAGCAATTGCCGGGTGGGGACTTTGGCTTGGGTCCAGGTAGAGCCCTGGTCATCGGAATAGAGGATATGCCCGCGATCACCGACGGCTACCAGGCGCTTGCCGGCATGCACCACGTCGATCATCAGGCCTTTGGCGGCCTTGGGGGACTCAATCGCAAACGCTGGCGTTGCGGGGGTATCGCTGGCTGCCAGCACCGGTGTCGTCAACGCAGCACCGGCCAGCAACGAGAGCGCTGTGGCCAGCAACGCAACCCTGCGTGCGGCGCGTGGGCGGCAAACAACCCAACCCATGACAGGCTCACTCATAGACCTTTCTCCCATTTATTATTGTTAGGTCTTGCCTTCCCGGGCTCTGAAACCTGCAATCTAGAGCGCCTGAAGGAAGCAGGGGCCATCCTATCGGGCTTTGGAATCGTCTGACAATCGGCGCTACGTTATCTTTTGTTAACTGGCGGCTTTTGGCCACTTGGTGAATATAGCTGCATTCGCCAAGGTGATTACCGAGGCGTTAATGAATTTTTATTCCATCTATTGAAATATGGGAATTTTTATTCCATTAATGCACATCCTGAAAACAATAATCCAAAGGACCACGGCTATGCGTGAACTCGGAATCGGCTTGATCGGCACAGGCTTCATGGGCCGCGCCCACGCCTTGGCGTTCAACAATGCCCGGGCGGTGTTTGAACTGCCAGTCACCCTGAAGCTGGCCGCCCTGGCCGATGCCGACACCGAACGCGCCCAGCACTGCGCCTCGTCCTGGGGGTTCGATCACGCCCATGGCGACTGGCAGGCGCTGATCAACGACCCCAAGGTCGATATCGTGGCCATCACCACCCCCAACCACCTGCACTAC
The DNA here is from genome assembly GCF_052938085.1 of Pseudomonas sivasensis. Lineage (NCBI taxonomy): Bacteria > Pseudomonadati > Pseudomonadota > Gammaproteobacteria > Pseudomonadales > Pseudomonadaceae > Pseudomonas > Pseudomonas sivasensis. The sequence continues at coordinate 2,699,234 of NZ_CP176442.1, read as the reverse complement.
CCCATGGCGATGGCCGCGATTGCCGCCGGCAAAGCGGTGTATTGCGAAAAACCCCTGGCCGTGAGCCTGGAACAGGCCGACGCCATGCGCCGCGCCGCCAGTGCCGCCGGGGTGGTAACGCGGGTGGGCTACAACTATCAACACAACCCGATGATCACCTTGGCGCGGCAATTGATCGCCAGTGGCGAGTTGGGTGACCTCATCAGCTTCCAGGGCGAGTTCAGCGAAGACTTTATGGCTGACCCAACATCACCCTGGTCCTGGCGCTGCGAAGTGGAACACGCCGGCGGCGCCCTGGCGGACTTGGGCAGCCACTTGCTGTCGATGGCGCGCTATCTGGTCGGGGATGTGGTCAGCGTCTGCGCCGATACCCAGACCGTCCACGTTCAACGCCCGGCTGTCAAAGGCAGCAACGAACTCAAACCTATCGCCGTGGATGACCAGGTACACGCCCTGCTGCGTTTCGCCAATGGCGCGCGCGGCACGGTGAGCAGCAGTTGGCTCAAACATGGCTACAAGAACCACTTGAGCTTCGAGATCAGCGGCACCAAAGGCACCTTGGCGTTCGATCAGGAGCGCTTGAATGAGCTTCGCCTGTGCGGTGTCGGCCAGGACGGCTTCCAACGCTTGCTGGCCGGCCCTTCCCTGCCCGGTTATGCGGCGTTCAGCCCGGCAGCGGGACACCAACTTGGCTACAACGAGTTAAAGACCCTGGAAGTGCAAGAATTGATCATGGCCGTCGCAGGCCAGGGGACCGATGGCACCGACTTTGAAGCGGCGTGGGAGGTGGAGCGGTTGGCGACGGCGATTCGCTTGGCTGCCCAGGAAGAACGTTGGGTCAACGTGAACTCGGTTTGAACATGTGAGAGGGGGCTTGCTCCCGATGGCGGTGTGTCAGACGAAGATGTTCCAACTGGGCCACCGCCATCGGGAGCAAGCCCTCTCCCACATTTAGATCACTGACACATTTAGATCGCCTACACACATTTAAATCAGCGCAAGGCTCGGCGCAGCACTTTACCCACGGTGGTTTTAGGCAACTCGGTGGTGCGAAACTCCACATACCTGGGCACCTTGTAGCCCGTCAGGTATTCCCGGCAATGGGCGAGGATCTGTTCCTGGGTTAGGTTCGGGTCTTTGCGCACCACGATGATCTTCACTTTCTCGCCCGTGACGCCGTCCTCCACGCCAATCGCCGCTACTTCGCCTACGCCAGGGTGCATCGCCACCACGTCTTCGATTTCATTCGGATACACGTTGAAGCCCGAGACCAGGATCATGTCCTTCTTGCGGTCCACCAGGCGGATATAGCCGCGCTCGTCCATCACGCCAATATCGCCGGTGGACAACCAGCCCTGCGCATCCAGCACCTCGGCGGTTGCCTCGGGGCGTTTCCAGTAGCCCTGCATCACCTGCGGGCCACGCACTTGCAGTTCGCCCTGCTCGCCAATGTCGGCGAGTTCACCGTCCTCACGCATAAAGCGCACCCAGGTGGACGGCAACGGCACACCGATGCTACCGGTGAACTCCATCTCGCGCATGCGCGCAATGTTGATCGGGCTGATGCTCACTACCGGCGAGCACTCGGTCAGGCCATAACCTTCGATGATCGGCAGCCCAGTGACTTCCTTCCAACGCTTGGCCACTGCCGTGTGCGTGGCCATGCCGCCAGCGATCACCATGCGCAGGTCGGAAAAGTCCCGAGCGCAGAACTCCTTGTTTTCCAGCAAGCCGTTAAACAGTGTGTTGACCCCGGCAATGCCGTTGAAGCGCTCCTTGCGCAGGATCATCTGCACCCGCTTCACATCCCGAGGGTTCGCGATGAGGATGTTGCGCCCGCCCAGGCACATGAACATCAGGCAGTTCACCGTCAGGGAAAAGATGTGGTACAGCGGCAGCAACGTGACGTTGGTTTCCTGCTTGTGTTGGTCCAGTTGGTCGCCGACCCACGCCTTGGCCTGCAATAGGTTGGCGATGATATTACGGTGGCTGAGCATCACGCCTTTGGCGTCGCCAGTGGTGCCGCCGGTGTATTGCAGGAAGGCCAGGTCATCCAGGGCCATGCTCACCGGAAAGTGGTTGAGGGCCCGCCCCTGTTTCAACACCCGATTGAAACGTACCGCCCCCGGCAGCTTGAACGCGGGTACCTGCTTCTGCACGCTGCGCAGGATGAAGTTCATTGCCGCGCCCTTGAAGGTGCCGAGCAAGTCGCCGATGGCCGCGATTACCACGCGCTTGACGCTGCTGCCAGCCACAACCTTCTCCAGGGTGTGGGCGAAGTTTTCGAAGATCACCACCGTCTCGGCGCCGCTGTCCTTGAGCAAGTGTTTGAGTTCGTGGGCGGTGTACAGCGGGTTGACGTTGACCACCACCGCGCCAGCCAGGATGGTGCCGAGCAGGCAGATCGGGTACTGCAAGCAATTGGGCATCATCAGCGCCACACGGTCGCCCGGCTGTACGCCCTGGCCCTGGAGCCAGGCGGCAAACGCAATGCCTTGGACCTGCCAGTCGGCGTAAGTCATTTCGGTGCCGATGCTGACGTAAGCCACGCGCTCACGGAATTTTTCCAGGTGCTCCAGGAATACTTCCCGCAGCGATGGGTATTCCTCAATCGCGGCATCAATGTCTGCCGGGACGCCGGGCAGATAAGCGTTCAACCACACGCGTTCGGTGTGTTCCTGGCTGATAGCGTTCATGGCAGTCTCCTTATTGTTATTTTGGGTAGCGCTACTTTTCGACAATGGCGGTAATGCCCAGCCCGCCCGCTGCACAGATCGAGATCAACCCGCGCCCGCCGCCGCGCTCGTGGATGGCCTTGGCCAACGCCGCCAATTGCCGGCCACCGGTGGCGGCAAACGGATGACCGCAGCCGAGGGAACCGCCGTTGACGTTCATTTTGGCGCGGTCGATGACGCCCAGCGGCGCGTCGAGTCCCAGGCGTTCGCGGCAATAATCGGCGTCTTCCCAGGCCTTGAGGGTGCACAACACCTGAGCGGCAAAGGCTTCATGGATTTCGAAAAAATCGAAGTCGGCAAAGCTCAGGCCTTCGCGCTTGAGCATGCGCGGCACGGCATAGGCCGGGGCCATCAGCAGACCTTCGGTGCCGTCGACAAAATTCACCGCGGCGGTTTCGCCGGTGCGTAGGTAAGCCAGCACCGGCCAGCCGTTGGCGGCCGCCCACTCTTCGCTGGCCAGCAGCACCACCGAGGCGCCATCGGTCAGGGGCGTGGAGTTGCCCGCGGTGAGCGTGCCGTTCTGGCGGTCGTAGGCTGGAGATAGACCGGCGAGTTTTTCCAGGCTGGCGTCGGCCCGCAGATTGTTGTCACGGGTCAGGCCGCGGTGGGGGCTGATCAGGTCCTCGAAGAAACCGCGTTTGTACGCGGCATCCAGGCGTTGGTGACTAGTGAGGGTCAGCTCATCTTGGGCCAGGCGCTTGATCTGCCAGCGCTTGGCCATTTCTTCGCAGTGCTCGCCCATGGACAAACCGGTGCGCGGCTCGCCGTTGCGTGGCAGCAGCGGTTTGAAAAACATCGACGGCCGCGCCCTCAGCAGAGCCTTGAGCTTGTCGCCCAAGCCCTTGGCGCGGTTGGCTGCGAGCAAGGTATGGCGCAAGGATTCGTTGATGCCGATGGGCGCGTCGGAGGTGGTATCGGCGCCACCGGCAATGCCTACTTCGATCTGGCCCAGGGCGATTTTATTCGCCACCAGCAATGCCGCTTCCAGGCCCGTGCCGCAGGCTTGTTGCAGATCGTAGGCCGGGGTCTCGGGGGACAAGGTGGTTGATAGCAGGGACTCACGTGCGAGGTTGAAATCCCGCGAATGCTTGATCACCGCGCCGGCAGCAAACTCGCCCAGGCGCTGGCCGTGCAGGTTGTAACGGTCGACCAAGCCTTGCAGCGCCGCTACCAGCAAATCCTGGTTGCTGTCGTGGGCATACACCGTGTTGGAACGGGCAAAAGGGATACGGTTGCCGCCGATAATCGCCACGCGGCGGGTCGGGGCCGGATTGAAGCTGTAGTCACTCATGTATGGCTCTCATTCCAGACAAATAGCCCGCGCATATGGGGTTTGTCGCCGGCGAAATTGCGCACTTCGAATTCGCGACGCGGGCCGGTCACAGGGTGTTGCCACAGGGCAACTTGGCCGGGCAAAAAGATCGGCAACTTGAAGTCGCAATGGGCTTCGGCCTGATCCAATCCACCGGGCGGTTGCTGGGCGGCCAAGGCGCGGCCAAGCGTCCACATGCCGTGGGCGATGGCGCGGCGGAAACCGAAGAGTTTTGCGCCGATCACCGAGGTGTGGATTGGGTTGAAATCCCCCGAAACCTTGGCGAAGCGCCGGCCCAGGTCGGCGGGTAAAACCCAGCGCTGGGTGCGCAGCAGGCCGTGTTCCTGCAATGGCAACGCGTCGCCCCAGGGCTCGCCAATCGGGTCTTTTACGTCGCGGCGCAGGTAGAGGCTGTCGCTTTCCCACGCCAGGGTGCCGGCGCTGTAAGCGCGTGTGGCGATGCTCAGCGCCTGGCCCTTGGGGTGGGCGACCCAGCGCTCGGCATACACCTCCAGGCGCAAGGCCTGACCTTCGTGCAGGCGCTGGTGCTGACGAATGCGATTGGCCAAGTGCACCATGCCGCTGGCCGGGTACGGGAAGCTTGGCCGGGTCAACAGCATCAAGTGCAGCGGGAACGCCAGCACATGGGGATAGGACAGCGGCACACCCTGCTCGCGCCGGAACCCGCAGGCACGGCCATAGGCGGCGATGCCAGCGGCGGATAACCCCACCGCCGAGCGCACCAGCCGCTCCTTGGGCAGTACCGGCGCGCCGTCGAACTTGGGCTTACGCAGGGCGCGCACGCCATCCAGCAACAACTGGGTGCGCGAGGGCGGCGGGTCGATAATCTGGGTCACGTAGTCCATGGCTCAGGCTCCCAGCAGACTTTGGCCGCACACACGAACGACTTGGCCATTGACGCCACCCGACGCGGGATGCGCCAACCAGGCGATGGTCTCGGCCACATCGATGGGCTGCCCGCCCTGGCTCATAGAGTTCATGCGCCGCCCTGCTTCGCGAATCATCAGGGGGATCTTTGCTGTCATCTGGGTCTCGATAAACCCCGGCGCCACGGCATTCACCGTCACCTGCTGCGTGGCGGCGCGTGTCGCGAGGCCTTGCACCAGGCCGATCACGCCAGCCTTGGAGGTGGCGTAGTTGCTTTGGCCGAGGTTGCCGGCAATACCGGAAATCGATGACACACACACAATGCGCCCACCGGGATTAAGCCCCTGGTTTTCCATCAATGCGGTGCTCAGGTGCAACGGTGCTTCGAGGTTGACCGCCAGCACATCGCGCCAGGCCGCTTCGGGCATTTTTGCGATGGTCTTGTCGCGGGTGATGCCGGCGTTGTGCACCACCACATCGAACGCGCCGTATTGGCTGACGTGGGCCAGCAACGACGAGGCTGCATCCGGCGCGGTGATGTCCAAGGGCAACGCTGAACCATCGACGCTGGCGGCGGCCTGTTCCAACGATTGCTGGGCCTGGGGCACGTCCACACACACCACGTGCGCACCTTCACGTGCCAAGACCTGGGCGATGGCCAAGCCGATGCCACGGGAAGCGCCAGTGACCAGCGCACGTCGGCCAGCGAAAGGCTTGTCCCAGTTGACACTAGGGTTGCCATCTACCGGTTTTTCCAATCGCACCACTTGCCCCGACACATAGGCCGAACGCCGCGACAGGAAGAAACGCAGGCTGCTGTCCAACCCGTCTTCGGCGCCTGGCGCAACATAAAGCAACTGGACGGTGATCGCCCGACGCAGCTCCTTGGCCAGCGAACGCACCAGACCTTCGAGGGCGCGTTGGGCGACGGCGTGGGGCAAGTCCGCGCAATGCTCCGGTGCAGTGCCGAGCACCACCACCCGTGCGTGTTGGCCCAGGCGCTTGGCGTTGGCGTGGAAGAATACGTACAGCTCATCCAACTGTTTAAGGTCGACCACCGCGCTGGCGTCATACACCGCGCCCTGGGCCTTGACCGTGGACGGCGCCTTGAGCGTTGCCGGGGTAGCCGCGACCGTGTCGGTGGCGCTGAAGACCTGGTGCACCTGGGAGGCCAGGCGCCCTGCCCCGGCGACAATCACCGGGTTAGCCAGGCCCGGCTGACCGCTGCGATGGCGTTGCAACGGCACGGGCTGGGGCAAGCCCACTGCCTGGGCCAGGCGACGGCCCCAGGGGGAATTGACGAACGATAGGTAGCTGTCACTCATATCAGCATTCACTCACAACACATTCTGACCTTGTAAACCCGGTTCATGTGGGAGGGGCATGCCCCCGATAGCGGTGGTTCAGCCAATGAGTCGGTGACTGATGGATTGCTATCGGGTGCAAGCGCCCTCCCACACTGGCCGCGTTTGTCCTAGTTGACCGAGGCGTTTTCGCTTTGGCTGCTGCGCCGCTTGGTGGCCGGTTCCAACGCCTGCTTGCGCTGCTGCAATGCCTCCAGCAAACCAAAGTCCTGCGGGAAGTCATCCACCTGGATACCGTGGTCGGCGTATTCCACATAGCGCGCGAGCAAGGCGTCTTCGTCGTCGCTGATCAAGTCCAGCGCCCTGGCCTTGACGCGCCAGGTGGTGAAAGCCGTGGCGGAAATAGGCATCGGTTCGAGCACGCCTTGCTTGATGGCAGGCTTGAGCCGGGCGTCGATCAGCTCCACTTGTGGCAGCAGACGGAAGCCCAACTCGCCATACGCCAACTTGTCGATTTCCGGACGTGGAATGTAGGAATTGGCCAACAACCGGTCACGGGTCTCGCCCGGTGTCTGCACCACATCGGCCACCTGGGCCAGTAGGCGATCCGACGGTTTGCGCAGCGGAATGCCGAACGGGAACGTCAGGCCGCGCACCACGGCGGCGGCGGCTTTGGAGGGGTAGTTTTCCAGCACTTCGGCAAGGGCTTCATGAGCACGCACTAGCGCATCCTGAGCCGACCAGTGCACCAGCGGCAGGTCTGACTGAGGCCGGCCGTCATCCTCGAAACGCTTGAGCACGCAGGACAAAATGTACAGCTGCGACAGAATATCCCCCAGACGCCCGGTGATACTTTCCTTGCGCTTGAGGGCACCGCCCAGCACACCCATGGAAATGTCCGAGATCAGCGCCAGCACCACCGACAGACGATTGGCCTGGCGGTAGTAGGACGCCAGCGCGGGGTCGGTCTTGGCAGGTGCGGAAATCAGACGGCCGCCTGTCAGCGAATGCACCGCCGCACGTACGGTGTTGGCCAGCACGAAACTCACATGGCCGAACATCGCGCTGTCAAAGTCTTCCAGCGCCTTACGCCGGTCCGGGTTGCGCGCCGCTTCCATCTCACGGAACACATAGGGATGGCAACGGATCAGGCCCTGGCCAAAGATGATGAGGCAGCGCGTCATGATATTCGCGCCTTCCACCGTGATGGCGATGGGGCTTTGCTGATACGCACGGGCCAGGAAGTTATTCGGGCCCATGCAAATGCCCTTGCCGGCGACGATGTCCATGCCGTCGTTGACGATGATTCGCGCACGCTCGGTGACGTGGTACTTCGCAATGGCGGAGATCACCGAAGGTTTCTCGCCGGCATCCAGGGACGCTACCGATACCTTGCGCACCGCATCGCAGGCATACAAATGCCCGGCCATGCGCGCCAGAGGTGCCTGCACCCCTTCGAACTTGCCGATGGGCAGGCCGAACTGCTTGCGCATCGCGGCATAAGCCGTAGTGCCACGCACCGCAACCTTGGCCAGGCCGACGTTGGCCGACGGCAACGAAATGGCACGGCCTGCTGCTAGGCACTCCATCAGCATGCGCCAGCCATTACCGACTTGCTCACGGCCGCCGATCACCCATTCCAACGGGATGAAGACGTCCTTGCCGGTGGTTGGGCCGTTCTGGAATACGGCGTTAAGTGGCCAATGGCGGCGACCGCTGTTTACGCCGGGGTGGGACGTGGGGATCAGTGCGCAGGTGATGCCGAGCGAACCTTTCGGGCCCAGCAAGCCGTCCGGGTCTTCAGCGCGAAACGCCAGGCCGAGCACGGTGGCGATGGGGCCGAGGGTGATATAGCGCTTGTCCCAGGTCACTTTGAAACCCAGCACTTCTTCGCCCTCGTGCATGCCCTTGCAGACAATACCCAGGTCTGGAATGGCCCCGGCATCCGAGCCCGCATACGGGCTGGTCAGGGCAAAGCACGGGATGTCTTCACCCCGAGCCAGGCGCGGCAGGTAGTAATTACGTTGGGCGTCGGTGCCGTAGTGCAACAACAGCTCGGCCGGGCCGAGGGAGTTGGGCACCATCACCGAAATCGCCGCCGCCGAGCAGCGCGTCGACAGCTTCATCACCACTTGCGAATGGGCATAGTGGGAGAAGCCTTTGCCGCCGTACTGCTTGGGAATGATCATGCCGAGGAAACCGGCATCCTTGGTGTACTGCCAGCCTTCGGGGGACATGTCCTGCCAGACCTGGGTGGTTTCCCAGTCGTTGGCGATGTCGCACAAGGTTTCCACTTCATTGTCGAGGAAGGCTTGCTCCTCGGCGCTGAGGCTGGCCGGCGCGGCTTGCAACAGGCGCTGCCAATCGGGTTTGCCGCTGAACAACTCGGCGTCCCACCACACGGTACCGGACTCGATAGCCGCACGCTCGGTGTCGGACATTGCCGGCATGATCGTGCGAAAGAGGCCAAGGGCCTTGCTGGTGAGCAAGGTGCGACGCAGGGGTTTGATCGTCATCAGCAACGCGGGCGCTATCACCAGCAGCGCCGCGACGCTGGCCCCAAAACCTGCCACCACGTTGAACACGTAACCCAGTGCCAACCAGATCAAGCCGGCCCCTAACCACAGGGTCGCGGCAGCTTGTCGATACGCCAGGGCAATCGCGGCTGCGAAACCCACCAATAACCAGATAACCATGGGGATACCTCTACTCGATTCAGGGCGTGGTTTACGTGCGCAAGGTCGAATTGACCTGCGGCGTAAAGCCACACTACAAACTTGGAAAGCTAATTTCAAATTTTGTTTTGAAATTTTTATTTAATGCTTGAGCGAAAAAATAGCGACTGAACCTGTCAGCCGAATCAACGCGAATTGGACGAAATCGGAACGGGTCGCGTGGGCGACCCCTTCATTGCATTACCGGTGAAAAACCTGCAGAAAGATGCGCTGACTGCGGGCTTCGCACCGGCACGGCGTAACACAGGATCAGAAGTTGTAAGTGACCCCCAGGCTCACGACATCGCCATAGGCTTCGGCCTTGCCGTCCAGGGTTGCCCCCCCGAGACGATCCTGGTTCTGGGTTTTCAACTTGGCTTTTTCCACGAACTGGTGGGAGTAGGAGCCGTCGATGCCCAGGCCTGGAATCGCTCTGATTTTGTAACCGAAGCCCAGCGAGGTGAAGATCCGGTCGCCATCCGGGATACGCGGGTCGCGGGTGGAGTTACGGGTAGGTGTCTGGTCCGTCGCAACACCGGCGCGCAACGTGAAATCATCGGTGAGCTTATAGTCGCCGCCGAGAGACACCATCCAGGCGTCCTTGTAGTTGTAAGGGATGGCAACGATGGTCGACCCCTCAGACTTCAGGGTCAGGTTTTTGAATGACGACCATTGGGTCCACAAGACACTGGCACCGAGGGTAAAACGATCATTGAACTGGTGAACCCAATCAATCGCTGCGCTGGCAGGAACGTCCAATTGGGTGGAGGCTTTACCGTTCATTTGAAGGTTGAGACCTGGATACAAAATGCCCGGCAACCCGGCGTCGATCAGGCCCTGGGAGCCTTCGTCAGCGTAGATGTTGTATTTGCCTTCAAGCTTGTTCTTGATCTTGGCGTGGTAGTTCAAACCCAGAGTGTCTTGTGGGGTTGGCTTCCAGGCCAGGCCGGCAAACCAGCCCACCGAGGTATTGTCGACTTTGACTCGCATGAGCGAGTAGCCAATGCCCGCCGGGAATGGGATCGAATTCGGAGCAAGTGCAGCGGCGGCATAGAGGTCAACGTTCTGGCTGACGAAGCCTTTGGTGTGCTGAACAATCGCGCCACCGCCGATGGAAAACTCATCGTTGACCTTGAACGAAAGCGACCCCGTCAACCCGACGGTTTCGATGCGCGTGTCAACCGCAAAATCCCGGCCCTTCCAGTCATTGTCCCAGGTGGTACGTGCGCCCATGGGCACCACTTGGCTGAGACCGAAAGCGAAACGGTCACCGATCGGCATGACCATGAATCCGGTCGGCACCCAGGCGGTAAAACCGCCCTGCCCTCCATCACCATCGCGGGGCACGGAATTGAACTCAAAGGTATCGGGGTTAACAGTCGTGGTGGAGGTCGGATTGCCTGCGTAGTCTTTGGCGGTACCTTTGTAGTGAATATTGATACGCGCGTAGTCAACGTTGAACTGCGAGATATTGTGATCAATGAACGCCATCGCCGCCGGGTTGTTGTAAGCCGATGACGGATCATCCTTAAACATCGAACCACCACCGAACGCGCGGCCCCAGCCTTCCGCCCCGAACGTCGGAGTAGAGAACCCACCGGCTTGCGCACTGCCGGTTATAACCATCAGGCCGCCGATAACGGCCAGGTTTATTAACGTGCGTGCGTGTGCTTTCTTATTATTCATGCCCGACTCCTTATAGTTGTTAAGCACCGACATCGGTTTTTCCGAACCCGGTTTACTTCAACAAGTGCCTCTTGCCAGGCACTTGCTCACTGCAATTCATGACCGTCCCATCCAGCACCCAGGCCATTTACGGAGAAACAGTAAACGCCGGACTGGGTGAAGCAGTGAGACCTGTGATCGTGCAAGCACCCACGGTTTGAGGGCTTGTGATGCTCAGGGTGTTAGTAGAGTTTTTCCAGATAACACTGATGTTCACTGGAGAACTGCTGCAGTCCGATGCAACCTTTAACTTCAACGCACCAAGCGTTCCGGGGAACACGTCGGGACCGCTACCTGTCAGCTTCAAACGCCACACAAAATTACTCGCGACAGGAATTGAGCATATGGGGTTTGAACCGCTGAACACGGCACTGGTAATCGCTGCAACTGATCCATCAGATGCAACCGAACCGGCCATCGCGAAGTTGCAAGTCACTGGTACATTAAGACTAAGGGGAGACTTTATAGTAATAGTGCCCGCCGTGGTAAATGCGCTACCGGCAGGGGCAATAGTGGCCGCACTGGCCGTCGATATGGCCCCACCGCAAAGAGCAAAGAGAGTTACACAACCGAACGTTTTCAAGCTTTTCATTGTTATTCCTCACAGGGTCTGGCGAGTCACTTCGCCTATGCGTAGCGCCACTGATCAGATGAAATGCTAAAGCCCAATAGACTGCGTGCGGCTGTTCTCTTAATACTCATGCGCCACTCCTTATTGTTGTATTCCACCCTTGCAAACTTTTTCAAACAAGTGCCTCTTACGAGGCACTTGCCAGTTTCAACGCGTGATCATCACGTCAAGTACTCAGGGTACTTATGGGCTAACGGTGAACGCTGGACTTGGAACAGCGGTAAGGGCGGTAATTGTGCAAGAGCCCACGGTTTGAGGCGTAGAAATACCCAGCGTGTTGGTGGAGTTCTTCCAGTTGACCGCGATGGTCACCGGCGTAGCGCTGCAGTCAGAGGCGATTTTGAATTTCACACCCGAAACAGTGCCGGTGAACGCGTCAGGCCCAGTACCAGCGACCGTCAGCGGCCATGGCAGGTTGCTCAACACCGGAACGCCGCATAGCGGGTTGGAACCGCTGACCGTAGCGCCGGTAATCGAAGCTCCAGCACCACCACTCGCCACGGTACCGGTGAAGATAATGTTGCAAGTGACCGGGATATTCAGGGACGCCGGCGACTTGACAGTGATAGAGCCCGAGGTGGTAAAAGCGGCACCAGCAGGTGCAATGGTCGCGGCGTTTGCCATCGAAACGGCACCAAAGCACAGAGCAAAAGAAGTTGCACAAACGAGGGTTTTCAAACTTTTCATTGTTTTTCCTCACATGTAATGGCGAGTCATTCGCCAGGGGGTAATGGCCATGAACGAGAGGTCACGGTGAAACTGCAGAACTTCCCTTTCCAGCCAAATCTCAATTCAATTACCGCTCTAAACGTGGACGGCGTTATTCAACAACTTTGAAGGTGGGCGGCATCTTGATCGACACCGTCTTGATCTTGCAGTCTTCGCCAATGGGTACATTGGCCGCTTCCAACTTTCCGGTGGCGTTGTCCCACGTGCCATCAGCGGTAGAAGGCCCGCACTTGCCGCCCAGTCCGAAGGCGTGCACATCCACGCTGATATTCGACATGGAACCGCTTTTGGTGTCTTTGGCCACCAGCACCCACGGCAAGTTGGTGGCTTCGACCCGGCTGCACTTGAGGCCGCCATCGAACTCAACTTTGTCGACATTCACGGATGAACCATCGGCCGCGACTTTGCCCGCGACCTTAATGGTGCAGTCGGCGCTGATCAGCGCCCCCTTGGAAAAACTGATGGGGCCTTGGGCGGTGAACGCACTGCCGGCCGGTTCGATACGGGCGGCCTGGGCCTGGTGATAAACGATCAGGCCCAGTGCAGCCAATAGAATATGGGTAGTGAACTTGGCAGGTGATTGCATGGTGTACGTCCTTCCCTTTAATTATTGTTGTTCGGGTCAAACCACTTCCTCGGGGCGATAAAATCCTGCGCGGCATTTAAGGCCCCGAGTACACAACTGGGTATTACTTCATGTCAGAACGGCTTGGCGCTGTTGCTGTACTTCTCCAGATACTTCAAACGTTGTGAGGGCTGAAGATTGGTCAGGCTGATATCCCCGGCGTAATGATTAAGCACCCGATGGTCCATGCGCCGGCGCCATAAGTAAGGTACATAGGCCCAGACAATCATGCTCGCGTACCCATAGGGCAGTTGCGGCGATTCATCAAAGTGGCGCAGCGACTGATAACTGCGCGTGGGGTTGGCGTGGTGGTCGGAGTGCCGCTGCAGCTGGAACAGAAAGATATTGGTGACAATCCGATTACTGTTCCAGGAGTGCCGAGGCGAGCAGCGTTCATAACGACCATTGGGTAACTTCTGGCGTTTCAGGCCGTAGTGTTCGACATAGTTCACGACTTCCAGCAACGAGAACCCGTAGATGCCCTGGATAATCAAGAAGGGAATCACCGCCGCCCCCAGCCAGGCAATCATCGCGCCCCACAGCACTAAGCTGTACATCCAGGCACTGAGTACACCGTTCTTCCAGTGCCAGGCCGGCAGGCCGAGTTTGCGCAAGCGTTCACGCTCCAGGTTCCACGCGGAGTGCGCACTGAACCACACCGAGCGCGGCAGGAAGGCCCAGAAACTTTCGCCCAGGCGCGAGCTGGCGGGGTCTTCTGGCGTGGCGACACGCACATGGTGACCACGGTTGTGCTCGGTGTAGAAGTGCCCGTAGAAGGTCGGTGCCAATGTGACCTTGGCCAGGAACACTTCCAAGGCGTTGGGTTTGTGCCCCAGTTCATGGGCAGTGTTGATGGCAATGCCGGTGGCGGCGCCGGTCGACATGGCCATGCCCAAGTAGGTGAACCAGCTCGGTGCGCCATGCAGTTGCGTGCGATCGGTGATGTAACTGGCGGCGTGGACCAGCCAGTTGGAAGGATCAAGGTGAGCGGTGGCGTGCAACAGACCACCTTGGATGATCCATTCGATGCCGCCGGCAGCCAGCCAGCCGGTAATGATCACTGACGAGATGACGAACAGCACGCCGGTGTAGACGATCCAGCGGTAGTAGCGTTGGGTTTCCAGATGGCTGACCGCCGACTCGGGCGGGTTGCTCACGTCTTCGCCGAGCAGGCCGTCAATCAGTGGGATCAGCCCGAAGATCACCAGCACGCCGACCCACCATAACTGCTGGACGCCGGTGAAAATGGCAAGGGAGCCGGACAACAGGGGGGTGGCCAACGGCATGATGCCCAACCACCACAGGTGGCGCTTGCCATCGGTCCACACGCTTGGCGCTGCCAGAGTCTGGTTCATGGCAGCCTCCTTGGCAGGGAGGTGGAAAACAGGTTCAGGGAGCGCAGAAGGCTCCGGGAAATCAACCATGCGATAAAAGACGTTTTTTTCATTTTTATTCGCTCTTAGGCATTTCAAAAATCATTTCAAAACAAACATTGAAATATTTTTTTAAATAAATAACGCGGAATCGTTAGGTCGTCAACTACTTTTTCGAAGCCTTTTTTACGTGACCGAGCAGTCTCTTTTTCAGCCGTTTGGTCAGGTCTCTAGGGCAAGCATTTGCGCCGTTCGAACCCGCAATGAGGACCACGATTATTTGTTCGCCAGGGCAAAGGGCGGATGCAGGACTGTGGCCGTTTGCGCCGGACGCGCGCGCTTGGCCACCTGCAACACCGCTTCAACCACTCGCGCCGTTGCGGTGATTGGCAGCATATGGCCGCGTCCCTCCACCACTTGCAGCTTGAGGCCTGGCACTTTGTCGGCGAGGGCCTGGCCGTGTTTGCGAAAGTCCAGCACCTTGTCTCGCGCGCCATAGATCAGGCCGATGGGCAGCGTCAGTTGCGAGTAGCGCTTGACCATGTCCGGCAGGAAGTCGTTGACCTGTGCGATCTCGCTGGAGGCTGCATAAAAGTTGTCGGGGCGCATGCCCAGAAGCCCGCCGCCCTGGGTGGCGAAATCTTCGGGAGCGGTGTCCGGGGCGAATACGCCCTTGACCACCGAACGCCGGGTCAACAGGCCAATGGGCACGGTGAGGGTATGGGCGACCCAGCGCCGTAACCAGGCCGGTCGCACCGCCAGCGACCAGAACACCAACGGCAAGGTGGGTTGGGGATGGGTCAGCGGCGCCACCAGCACCAGGCCGGATACGGCCTCGGGGTGGTCGAGGGCCAGGGCCAGGGATATCGCTCCGCCCAGGGAATGCCCCAACACCAGGGGCTTTTCCAGGCCCAGTGCTCGCATAAACGCTACGACCTGCCGCGCCTGGGCCGGCAGGTCCGCTGCCGTGCCTTTATGACGCGTGGAATAACCCGACCCGGAACGGTCGAGGGTGATCACCCGAAAATGCTCACGCAACTGGCCGGACAAGGCATAGGTCAGGTTGCGACTGCTGCCCATCAGCCCGTGAATCATCACCAGGGGTGGGCCTTTGCCCTCTTCTACATAATGAAAGCGCTCGCCATCGACCTCCACCAAGCGCCCATTGATGGGGACAGCGGCTTCAATGCGCCGTGTCATCCAGGCGCTGAAGCCCCACAACACCGCACTTGCGCCCGCCGCAGCGGCAACCCACTCCACAGCCATAGCTCGGTCCTCTGCTTCCCTGCTGCTGGCGACCCGACCGGAATTGGTCAAGGCCTCAGCCATCGCCCGCCCCCTGGACTTTGACCTCATGCGGACCGTGCTCGTCCGTCGGACAAGTGGTGCATACCAAACATGGTCCTAGCGTAGGCGATATTTTCAGGTAGATTATTTAAAATCTTTTTTAAAATAATTAATTCAATTTTCCTTTGCAATGGTGTTTTATCTAAAAGACAAAACAAAAACAGGAGCACATCCGATGCCCATCAAGGACAGCCTATGAATGCCCACAGTGAATCCATCGACATCGCCATCATCGGTTCAGGCTTCGCCGGCCTGTGCATGGCCATCAAACTCAAAGAGGCCGGATTCACCGACTTCTTTATCGCCGAACAGGCCGAGACCCTCGGCGGTACTTGGCGGGACAACCACTACCCAGGCTGCGCCTGCGATGTGCAGTCCCATGTGTATTCGTTTTCCTTTGCGCCCAACCCGAACTGGACGCGACAGTTCGCGCGCCAAGCGGAAATACGCGCCTACTTGGAGCAATGCGCTGTGCGCTTCGGCCTGGCGCCTTACCTGCGTTTCAACAAGGGCCTTGAACGCGCAGTATTCGATGAGCAGCAGCAACGCTGGCAATTGAGCTTCAGCGATGGCCGGCACGTGAGCGCACGGGTGCTGGTATCGGGTATGGGCGGCCTGTCGCGCCCGGCGCTGCCGGAGATTCCAGGCCTGGAGAACTTCAAGGGCAAGCGCTTCCACTCCCAGCAGTGGGACCATGACTATTCCTTGAAAGGCAAACGCGTGGCGGTGATCGGCACCGGCGCCAGTGCCATCCAGTTCGTGCCGCAGATTGCGCCGCAGGTGGCCCACCTGGACCTGTTCCAGCGCACGCCACCGTGGATCATGCCCAAGCCTGACCGGGCAATTTCGCCCCTCGAACGCTGGCTGTTCAAGCACCTGCCTTTCACCCAGCGCCTGGTGCGCGGCGCCTTTTACTGGGCGCTGGAAGGTCGCGTAGTGGGCTTTGCCCTGCACCCGAGGCTGATGAAGATGGTGCAGAAAATCGCCCAACGCCATCTGCACAAGCAAGTGGCCCGCCCGTCCCTGCGCAAGACCCTGACGCCGGACTACACCATCGGCTGCAAGCGCGTGCTGATCTCCAATGACTACTACCCGGCGCTGTCGCGCAGCAATGTCGAGGTGGTCACCGACCGCGTGCTGCGCATCGAAGCCGACGGCGTGATCACCGCCGACGGCATCAAGCACCCGGCCGATTGCCTGATCTTCGGCACCGGCTTCCAAGCTACCGACCCCGTGCCCCGCGACTGCATCATCGGGCGCGACGGTGTGGACCTGATGGACGCCTGGCACGACGGCGCCCATGCCTACAAGGGCACGACGGTACCGGGTTATCCCAACCTGTTTTTGATCGTCGGGCCCAATACCGGTCTGGGGCATAACTCGATGATTCTGATGATCGAGGCGCAGGTGACCTACATCCTCGACGCACTCAAGCAGATGCAGCGCCAGCGCATCGCCACAGTGGACGTCAAGCCAGCGGTGGAACAAGCGTACAACCGCCAACTGCAGGACCAACTCAAGCGCACCATCTGGAACACCGGCGGTTGCCAGAGCTGGTACCTCGACCCGCGCACCGGCAAAAACACCACCCTGTGGCCCGGCTCCACGTGGCGCTTCAAGCAGGTCACGCGACAGTTTGCGCTCAAGGACTATGAAGTCGATCGGTTACCGCTCAATACGCCCGCCCGTCCCGCGGCGGCCGCCCATTCCACCGCAGAAGGCAGCCTGTCATGAAGTCATTCAACGGTCGCGTGGCGGCCATCACTGGCGCGGCATCCGGCATGGGTCGCGCGTTGGCTCTGGCACTCGCGCGGGAAGGTTGCCATCTGGCACTGGCGGACAAAAACGCCTCAGGCCTGGAGCAAACCCTGACGCTGATCAAGACCTCCACCCTGTCACCCGTGATGATCACCACCCAGGTGCTGGACGTGTCCGATCGCCAGGCCATGGAAGAATGGGCCGCGCGCTGCATGGCTGAGCACGGCCAGGTCAACCTAGTGTTCAACAATGCCGGGGTGGCCCTCTCCAGCACCGTGGAGGGCGTGGACTATGCCGACCTGGAATGGATTGTCGGCATCAACTTCTGGGGAGTAGTCCACGGCACCAAGGCGTTCCTGCCCTATCTCAAAGCCAGCGGCGAAGGTCATGTAATCAACACCTCCAGCGTGTTTGGCCTGTTTGCCCAACCGGGAATGAGCGGCTACAACGCCACTAAATTCGCCGTGCGCGGCTTCACAGAAGCACTGCGCCAGGAACTGGATCTGCAACGCTGCGGCGTGTCGGCCACCTGCGTTCACCCCGGTGGCATTCGGACCGACATCTGCCGCAGCAGCCGCATCGACGCGAACATGACCGGCTTCCTGATCCACAGCGAACAGCAAGCCCGCGCCGATTTCGAAAAACTCTTCATCACCGATGCCGACCAGGCCGCCAAAGTGATCCTGCAAGGCATCCGCAAAAACAAACGCCGCGTGCTGATCGGCCGCGATGCGTATTTCCTCGACCTGCTCGCCCGTTGCCTGCCCGCGGCCTATCAAGCGTTGGTGGTGTTCGCCAGCAAACGCATGGCGCCCAAGCAACGCAGGCCAGTATTTGAAACCAATGACGAACCCCGTCTCTGAACAGGAGCACGCACTATGCTGCCTATCCGCCGCGACGTCCGTTTTGTCCTGCCCGCCGAGCGCATCACCAACTGGCACGAACAGGGCCCGTTCATCACGCATTTTTTCAATGCCCTGTCCCTGCTGTTTCCCCAGGGCGAGCTGTTTTTCATGGACAGCGTGCGCCATTACCGCCAGCGCGTGGAGGACCCTGCGCTGAAAAAAGAGATCCAGGGTTTTATCGGCCAAGAGGCGATGCACAGCCGCGAACACGTGGCCTATAACGACCTGATGCAAGCGGCAGGGCTGCCGGCACACACCCTGGACCGTCGTCTCAAGTTCGTCCTGGACCTGCAGAAAAAACACTTTCCGCCCGCCTTCAACCTAGCAATCACCATTGCCCTTGAGCACTACACAGCGATGCTTGCGGAAATCCTGCTCAGCGATCCGTCCCGCTTTGGCGACTCACTCAAGGGCTACCAGCAGATGTGGTACTGGCACGCTCTGGAGGAAACCGAACACAAGGCTGTGGCCTTCGACGTGTGGAATACGGTGATCAAGCCCGGCCCCAAGCGCTATCTGCTGCGCACCGGCGCCATGCTGACCACCACGGTGTTCTTCTGGCTGGTCGTACTGGATTTCCACGTACGCCTCTTGATCGCAGACCGTAAGGCCGGCGGGCACCTCAAAGGCTTCTGGCGCATGCTGAAGTTTCTGTATGGGCCCAAGGGAGTTTTCCCACGGATGCTGCGGCCTTGGCTGCACTACTTCAAACCCGGCTTTCATCCTTGGGACCACGATAACCGCGCGCGCCTGGAGGGCATCGACAGCCTGATCGAAGACATCGAACAGACTCAGCGCGGCTACTAGGCTTGCGCCAAGGCTTCACGCTCGCGCACAAAGCCTTCCAACTGATCGCCCGGCAGTGCCTTGCTGAAATACCAGCCCTGGATAATCAACTCAGGGCCGGTGTTCAGGAAGGCCAACTGCTCGGCGGTCTCCACGCCCTCCACCACCACGCCCAGGTTCAGCGCTTCGCAGAAACGCAGCATGCCGGTCAGCACTTGGGCGCCTTTGGGATCGTGTTGGGCCACCACGAAACTGCGATCGATCTTGATGAAGTCCACCGGGAATTGGTGCAGATAGCTCAGGGCCGAAAACCCGGTGCCGAAGTCATCGATATAGACCTTGGCGCCGATGTCCTGCAATTTGCGGATGGTCTGGCGCGTGGCCGGGATGTCGCTGATCAGCGCGTCTTCGGTGATTTCCACCGACACCTGTCCATGGGCCTGAGCGAGGATTTCCACGAGGCGTTCGCCATAGGCCGCGTCGGTCAGGGTCGCGCTGGAAATATTGATGGTCATGGGCAGCGCAAAACCGAGCTTTTGCCACTTCTGATACTGACGAATCGCCTGGGACGCCACCCACACGTCCACGTCCGGCATCAGCCGCGCCTGCGCCAACCATTGCAGGAATTCCCACGGCGAATGCACGGTGCCCTGGGCATCGCGGGCGCGCATCAGCGCTTCGCAGCCAGTACACAGGCCGGTGCGTGTCGAGACCTGCGGCTGGAATTCAAGGTAGAACTCGTAGTCGCTGATCTGTTGGATGTGGCTCAGTTCATTGGCTTGGCGCGCGAAGGTCCTGTGGGACGCCAGCACCGGGTCCAGCTCGCGCAGCCGGCCTTTCTCTTCGAGGCCTCGGAAGGTCATGTCGAGGGATTTCAAGTACACCGTGCCACCTTCAGCGGCCTGGCGATGGATTGCACGTACATACGGCGCGTACACCAGGGTACCCAGGGCTAATAGCGTTACTTGCAGCGCGACTGCCGCCAGATCGCCGTGGGTGCTCAGGTAGGCATTGAGCAATACCGGGGAAGTGAACGGCACGCTGGCCACCGCCGGAGATACCCACCCCAACTCCACCACGGTCAACGCCACCATTGCGTTCAGGGCAGGGACTACCAGAAACGGAATGAACAGGCGTGGGTTAAGGATGATCGGCAGGCCGAACAGCAGGACTTCACTGACGTTGAACAGCGAGAGCGGCAAGCTCGCCACGGCCAGCAGGCGCATCGACTGACTCTTGGAAAACAGCAGGATTGCCACCAGCAAGCACAATGCACCGCCCGAGCCGCCGATAAAGGCAAAACTGCCCAATAGGCCGCTGTTGAGTACATATTTAATCGGCTCACCTGCTGCCAGCGCGGCGCCGTTGAGCACCACCGCCTGATCCAGTACGTCGAACAGCGGTTGCATGGCGTACACGCCGTGGATCCCGAAAAACCACAACAGCGAGTTCATCAACGTGACAAACAAACCGCTGCCATAGGGCGACTCCAGGGCTTCAATCACCTGGGGCCCCTGCAACTGCGCCACATAAGGAATCTGCAGCAACAAAGACAGCGCCACCACCAGCGCCAGAGCGGTGATGGCACCGGGCACCACCATATTGATCGTACCCCGCAGGTTGTGCCCTACCAGGTCTTCATTAACCAGGCGGGTCCAGCGGTAGCGGTACAGCCAGGCCATGGCCGGCACATTCAGCAGCGGTGAGGCAATGGCGATAAACAGGACGAACGTGGCAGACGCGCGGGGGTATTCGCGCAGGATAAAGGTCGCGACCACTACATGGGCCAGGCACAGAAACGCCACCGGTAGCTGCGGCAGGCGGTACTGGATCGCCAGCATGTAACCGATGGAAGCCGCCACCAGCAGCGGAATCACTGAACTGATCTGGTTGTGCAACCCTGCGAGGAGCGCTACCACCTGCGGATCGAACCCCAGTACCCGCGCACATTCGGACAGGATCAGAAAACCCGCTGACACCAGCAGGCACGGCAGGATCCACAGCAGCCCTTCGCGGATCGCACGCAACGACTCGGTACTGGCCAAGGCAGCCAGACGCTGGGTGAAGAACAGTTTGAACAGCGTTTGCGCCATGACCCACCCTCTGCCCATCGCCCTCTGCCCATGGAAGGCAGTGCCCAAAATACCGGGGCTAACGCTACACGTCCTGACACCGGGAGCGAAAGCCTTTTGCCATGTTCAGGGCGGAAATTTCAGCAATGAATAGCAGGCAACGCCGGTTTTTTTTAATTGTTGAATGTTGTGACCTGAGCCGATCCTGGAATCTGCTTCAATACCTGTTGTCTGCGCTTAATGCGCATATGGCTCGTCTCGGGCCAAAAACTGAAGCCTGATTCCATCTGATTTGGAGCACACCCTTGTCACCACATGGCGATAACCACCAGCTCGCGCTGGACCGATTCTTGAACGAACACCCCGATGTGGCCGCAGAACTGAACACCCTGAACCCGCTGGCCGCCCAGGCCAAGGGCGAAACCTTGGCACAGTACCGCGCCGAACGGCTGCATGAAGCGTTTGAGGCAGAAGCCGAACGCCAGGGTCTCTTTGCATGGGAGTTGACGCTCAAACTGACCACCGACTCCTCCGAGGACTTCGAGGCCCTGCGCCTGGAAGTGCACAAGGAAGTGGCGCAGATGGCCGGACTGAGTTGGGTCGAATACTGCCAACTGCACGATTTGAACGGCTGATACGCCCACTAAAAAAACCAGTGGCGTCGCCGTCCATTTATCGCTTCGCACAATTCTTCGGCCGAAAGGGTGCGTCGTTCAGGGTCCACCTCCAACGCAGAACGCAACGCGGACCAGCACTGGCGGGGCAGTTGTCGTGGCCTCGGCAATGGCTTATTCAACTGCCCCTTGCCGGGGCGGTTTCCCTGGGCGAGTTCATAGATCACACAGGCCGCGCCATACAGATCGGCCTTGGCAGACAGGCGCCCGCCCGCCAGCAATTCCGGTGCCGCATACGCCGGCGTCCAGGCGTTTAAGCGGCTGCGACTCAAGCCAGGCAAACCTGCGGCCTGCTGTGCCTCGCCATGCCCCAAACCAAAATCAAACAACTGCACACCCTGCTCGCCCACCATGATATTGGCGGGCTTCACATCGCCATGCAGAACGCCCTGCTGGTGGGCATACGCCAGCGCATCCAAGAGTTGCATTGCGATGGGTTTCAGCTCCCTCCAAGGCAATCCATCAGGGCACTCCTTGAGCAGCCGGTCCAGGGTCATACCGGTGAGCAACTCCATGGTGAAGAATGCAACCTGGCGCGGGGTGTCAACCTCGAAGGAAAACGTTCTGACCACATGATCGTGGCGCAGGCTTCGGGTCAGGGCGAACTCGCTGTACAGCAATACATGGCCGTCGGGGGATTCGGCGAGCGTATCGCCCAGCAGCTTCAGCGCCACCCATGCGTTGGGCTCGCCGAACGCCTCGTGCAGCAGATCACGGGCGCGGTAAACCACGCCCATCCCGCCTGTGCCCAATTCGCGTTCGAGGTGATAGCGTCCTGCAAGCAGGTTCGGTGGGCCGGTGACTGCACTCATGGCTGAACCACCACGGCCGTCAGGTCATCCCGCGCGGCCCCTCGCATCACGTTGGTAAATAAGCGATCCACGACCTGCAAGGGTGTCCCCACACTCAGGGCACTGCCCAGTTCGCCGTGGCTGAGTCCCTGATACAAACCATCGCTGCACAACAAAAATACATCCCCCGGCTGGATACTGAGTTCCAGCACTGCCAGGCTCAGTGGCTGTCGGCCGCCAATGGCACGGGTCAACGCCTTGGCATCCGGATGGGCCTGGGCCTGCTCCAGGCTCAACTGCTGCTTGTCCATCAGGTGCTGCCACAGCGAGTGGTCCCGCGACAGTTGGTACAACCGCTGCCCCCGCCACAGATAGCAACGGCTATCCCCGACCCAAATGCACGCGGCGCGATTGCCCTCGCGCAGTAGCACCACCACGGTGCTGCCCATGATGCCCTCGGCGGCTTGATTTATTGCTTGCCCCATTTCACTGTCGAGCGATCGCAAACACCGCCTCACGGCCTCGACCCGTTCGTCAAAGCTACCCTGATCAGGTAACGAAGCCAGGCTGCTGATTACCCAGCGGCTGGCCACATCCCCAGCCTGATGACCACCCATACCGTCGGCTACTGCCCAACACCCCCGCTGGGGGCAGTCGAGAAACGCGTCCTCGTTGCGCAAACGCGCCTTGCCCCGGGCCGTTCGCCCAGCACTGTATCCCGCGGTATGTGCCTGGTTCACAGTTGCTCCGGCAAGCGGAATGTGCGCCAGTTCGCCATTTGGAACGGACCGAGGCTGCGCTGACTGCTGAGCAGGAAGTTGGCGCGCATGCCATCGAGTTCGGCCTTGATCAGCTGTGCGCCCTGACCAATCGCTGGCTCACTTTGCATCAGCTCGAAAAATCGAAACAACGACCAGGGGCCCGCGTTTTTTTCAATCCCCAACGGGCGCTGCACACCCCTCTCCAGTACCAGGCTGCTACGGCCATTATCCGTCTCGCCCGGCCACTGGAACGCCATAGGCACAATCGGACCATGACGGTATTCAAGGTGTTGATCCCCAATGCTCAAGACGGCACGGCTGACTGCCTGATCAAGGCTATAGGGAGCCAGCGTGAACCGCACCGCCCAGTCCCCCTGATCTTCAGTGAAGAAGCCCTGGCGGATCATCTGGGCTCTGGTCAGTTGGTCCAACAGTGAGCGCGACAGCCCCAGGCTACGGCCATCGAGTCCCCGTAGGCGATAGCGACTGCCCTCGGCACTGACAAAGGAGCGCAGGTAGCTTTCATAAAAGCTCGCCATGGCGCCCTGGGGTTTGAAAAACGCCTGGAAATCGCCTAGGGCGACATCACTGGTGGCAGTGGCATCGAACGGATACCGATGCTGGATCGCCTTGGCGTAAAAGCCATAGACCTCACTTTGGTAGCGCTGATTGATATACACATAGGCATCGTCGAGCAGTAGTCGCCAGCTGTCATCGGCAATGCCTTCAAACCAGCCTTTGAGCGGCAGCGGCAAGCGCGCAGCAGCATCACGCAGGCTACCCAACAACGGCTGTTGCCCTTCCATACGCTGCCTGACCATCGTGAATACCGCCTGCTCCGGCACGCCTTCGCGGTTCAGGGCCGCCAGTTGCAGATGCCATCCATCGAGCAGCCGTAAAGCCTGCGTCAGCTCAACGCCGGGGTTTTGTTCCGCATCCAGCAATTGATGTAGAGGTTCGAAACGACGCTGCAGCGCGCGTCGGGCAGAGTCAGGTGCAGCCTGCCCCTGCAGTTGGCTGAGCAACACACTGGAAGCGGAAGTCTCCACATCCAAGACCTGTTGGGTAACGGCCTCAAGGCGATCAGTGGCCAAGAGCAAGCGCGTATTTTCCCGAACCTGTTGCAACAGTTGCACCAACGGCGACTGCGCTGACGCCAGGCTGGCAAGCCCGTCCGCATGCTGCCTCAGGCTGTTACTTTCCTGCAGACGGACTTGGCCAAGGGCCTCACTCCACGTATCAGCGTACTCACTGAAATAGCGCTGCTCCAGCTCCAGCATCAAACGCCGCAAATCCAGTGCACTCAGATCTGCGCCCTCCCCGATGACCCAATTATCCTGAGCGATGGAGTTAACCAGGCGCGGGCCTTGCCTTTCAAAATACTGCACATACCGTTTGGTGTAGAAGCCGGGTATGGGCTGCTCGGCAGTGACAAACCCCCGCCCCTCGGCCAGGCGAAGAGGCTCAAGACTTCTCGCCTGGTCACGCAGCACCCGGTAGACCACGCCTGCCAAGGATTCACCACGCAACTCCTGGCGAGCCTCGGCAACCAGTTCAACGTCCGAGGACGTCTCGAACGACAGCCCCAGTAATCTTGCAAGGTGTTCATTCAACCGATTCTGCGTCGCAGCATCACCGGCATAACGCACCGACCAATGACCGGCTACACGCTGCGCCAGCCAACCGTTATCGCGACGCTCACGCAGACTGAGCATCAGGTATGCCCGCAGGCTATCCAGCAGTTCCTCGCGGTCGCCAAGACTGGCTCGCACCTGTTCTTCCAGCATCGAGGAGACCAGAGGCAGCAACTGCTCACGCAGTGAATCTTCATAGGCACTCACCAGCAGCGGCCGACTCAACTCCCCTTGATACAACCCACCGCGCTCGACCAATCGAGCGTCCGCCAACGCGGGAAATACCTGAGTAGCGGCCAAGCGAGCATCTAACAGCGGCAGCCGCGCCAGGGTAACGTCCAACCCTGGCACGGCGGACGGCTGTGGTTTGCTCAGTTGAGCCAGTTGCATCAAGCGTTGGTGGTTGACCGAATAGCTGTAGGCCCACAGCCCTCCCGCGCCGAGAATAGCCAGGGAAGCCGCCAACGCCAGCAACCCTTGATGTCGACGGATACGCTGTCGCTCTGGCAAAAGACTCTGAACATCAGCGAATGCCTGCTGCGTGAGCAGTCCAAAGATCTGCGCTTGGCTGTCTGGCTGACGTGGGCGCTGTACCAGCGCGAATCCTTTGCCGGTCTGCTGGCAGGGCTCGGGTTGCTGCGTCATCTCTGTGAGCATCATTGGTCCACGGTGCACCCGCAAAAGCTGCGCACCCGCAGCGCGGCGTTCGGCTGGTTGGTCTTGCGCCTTGAGACACTGCTTGTTCAAAGCCTTTCGCTTCAGGACCAGCAGCCGTTATTCCGAGCGTTGCTGGAACAACTCTCGCGCCTTGATGAGCTCTGGACTGCCCATTTGGGCGAGGGCGCGCCGCTCTTGCTACCGATTCGCAGGCAACTGGACCAGCGGATGGAGCTTGCGGCGCAGGGTCATCCCGCCGTCACAGGGGTGAGTGCCGTGATTGCACACGTCAAACAGGCCACCACCCCGTTGTTGAAAACCGAGCTGACGGTCAACAACGAAAAGGACGCGCATAAATTGTTGCGTGCCTTGCAAGAACAAGCCCGTCCGTTGTGTACCTGGTGGTTGCGCCACAACGCTACCGACTTGCGGGCCTTGCACCTGAGCCGAACGCTGGCATGGCTGGCCATCGTCCGCTATCCGGACGCCAACAATGAGCGCGTCACCGCGCTGTACGCGCCGCCCTGCGACACGCTCAAACGCTATCAGGAGCGGTTTTGCCAAGGGCATCACGCCGATCTGCTGGTTGAACTTGAGGCTTGCTTCTCAGGTGCCATGTTCTGGTTCGACGGGCTGCACATGATCTGGCAATGCCTGGAGGCTCAGCAGGCGAAGCACGCCATGACCGAACTGGAAGTGAGCTTTGCCCTGTTGCTGCAACGCTTGCCGGACTTACCCGCGTTTCGTTTTCACGATGGCGCTCCTTTTGCCAACAGCAGTACTCGCGACTGGATCGCACTGCATGTTTCCCATCACCTGCAAGCGCCTGAAGTGCCCGGTGTGGTGGCCGATGCCGAGCCCTGGGAGATCGCTTTGCAGGATGTATTGCCTCGGCTGGGCAAAGAGGGACTCAAGGCCGCCGTGCAACAACTCAAGCAAGGCTTGCACGCCGCCCGCAGTGATCGAGCACGCTTTTACTGGCGCCTGGCCCAGGCGCGTTTATGTGTCCACGCGGGCAAGCATGAACTGGCGAAGATCCTGCTCGAACATTTGGATGTCGAGCTGCAACGCTCGGGCCTGGAGCGCTGGGAACCGGAGCTGGCGTTTCAAGTCACCCAACTCTTGCATCGCTGCTGCGACCTGATGCCGCAAAACCATGCCGTGCGCGAGCGCAAGGAAGACACCCACCGCAGGCTGTGCCTCTTCGATCTTGAAGCGGTACTTGAATAGGCTCACGAGCCAAAAAAAGGAGAAATACCATGGCCAAAGAAGGTTCGGTAGTCCGACTGGCCAGCGCCATGAATGGACTGCATCTTTCCCAGTTCAGACTCCAGGGCTTCATACTCACTCGAATACCGTATATCACCGCCAGCAAAACTTGTTTGCGAACAGGGTAGTTTGGCAAGTTCAAGATAATGAACGCAGAGTTTATCCGAGTATCCCATTTAGGACCGCACGCAATTAATCAAGGTACGAACAACAAACTAAGCAAACTTAAAATTCGCACTAGAATGTCATCTTGGCTTCGCTCGACTCGCCACGAAGTTCGCAAACCTTAGCCATGCCAATAACATTCAGCAAGCAATAACCACATACTTAAGACTTGTCCTACGGGCGACGTAAACTAAGGCATATGCCGGATATTGCGCAATAAAACCAGCCTATCGAATCGAATATCAGCGAAAATCAATTGCCAGGCGCCCTATCGGCATGAGCAATTAAATGCGCACTTATGCGCAATTAATACCCGACAAACCGCCTCCAAACCCTCAATAACTTTCTACATGCCGCGCAGACACTCAACGGACACCAAGTACTTATTGGTTCCCACACTTTCAGGCACGTTTCTTGTTATAGGCATTTCTCCAACCGGCGCAGTCGCCGGTGTGAACGACCTTTCAATCAGGCAAGGAAACCCGTCATGCCAACACCCGCGTATCTCTCTATCACCGGCGTCAAACAGGGTTTGATTACGGCAGGCACATTTACTCAGGACTCTGTAGGCAACACTTACCAGCAGGGCCATGCAGACCAGATCCTGGTCCAGGCCTTTTCCCACCAAGTAGTCGTTCCGCGGGACCCACAGTCCGGTCAACCAACCGGCCAGAGGGTTCACAAACCGCTGATGATCAGTAAGGTCTTCGATAAGTCATCACCACTCCTGTTCAGCGCCTTGACCAGCGGTGAGCAGGTCACGTGCCGCCTGGAATGGATGCGCAGCACATCTGCCGGAGCACAGGAGCACTACTTCACCATCGAACTGGAAGGGGCAACCATCGTGGACATCCAATCACGCATGCCCAACTGCCAGGACCCGAGCAATGCCCACTTCACACACTTGGAGGACGTGTACTTCACCTATCGCAAGATCGTATGGACCCACGAAGTGTCCGGCACGTCCGGGTCGGATGACTGGCGCAGCCCGGTAGCCGGTTAACCCGGCCCCACGCAGGAACGGGCGCCACGGACGGCGCCGTTTCTGCCAGCGGTTTAGACCATCGCCAGCGGATGCTTGCGCTTGGGCGCGCCGAAGACGCGGTCGATGGCGTCTAGATCATGCTCATCGAGCACCAGTTTGGCGGCGGCTGCGTTCAGTCGCACGTGCTCCGGCGACACAGCCTTGGGAATGGCGATCACGCCCTCTTGGCGCAACACCCAGGCCAGAGCGACCTGCGCCGGTGTGACCTCATGACGATGGGCGATCTGCTTGAGCGTCGCGCTGGACAGTAACTCACCGCCTTGCGCGATCGGGCAGTACGCCATCAAGGGCAAGTGATGTTGTTGCCACCAGGGCAGCAGATCGAACTCGATGCCGCGCTCTTCGATGTTGTAGAGCACCTGATTGGTTGCACAGGCTGGGGAGGCAAGCTCCTGCAGGTCTGCCACGTCGAAGTTGGAGACACCCCAACGACCGATCTTGCCGGCTTCGCGCAGACGCTCGAAGGCTTCAACGGTTTCTTCAAGCGGGTATTGGCCACGCCAGTGCAGCAAGTACAGGTCGATGTAGTCAGTGCCCAGCCGCTGGAGGCTGGCTTCGCAGGCCCGCGGCACACCCTTGTGGCTGGCATTGTGCGGGTAGACTTTGCTCACGAGGAACAACTGGTCACGTTTACCGCGAATAGCTTCGCCAACCACTGTTTCGGCGCCGCCCTCGCCGTACATTTCGGCGGTATCGATCAGGGTCATGCCCTCGTCGATCCCCAGTTGCAACGCCGCGACTTCGGCGCGGTGCTGGTCCGGGTTTTCGCCCATGCGCCAGGTTCCCTGGCCGATGACAGGGACGGGAACGCCGGCCAGATCAATAGTACGCATGACAACCTCCTGATGAGTTCGCGGGTTAACAGTGTGGCATTGGTCGGACAAAAGGGTTCAATCGAAGTATGGTTGCCCTTTGCCAAGTCGCGAGGAAAGACCCGCAATGCTGTTTATCGTGATGCTCGGGGGCAAGCACCCCAGGGCGAAAATCGAAGTTCACGATGTGGTGTTCGCCGCTGCGGATACGCTGGAAGCCACTTACCCGCAATTGCGCGACGGTTGGTTTGGCAGCCCCAAGGGCGTGCATATCGATTCCTGGATGGCCGTGGATGGCATCGACGGCTGGAAGGTCGAACTCAGCCACCTGGCGCCCCAGGCCGGCGCCCATCACTTGTACTTCATCAACCTTGGTGGGTACGAAGCGAACACCTTTGGCGAGGCCCATCATTACCTGCTGGTGGTCGCGCGCAACAAACAGGAAGCCACCCGCATGGGCAAGCAACAGATGCTGGGGCATTGGTCCCAGGGTCACACCGACGGCGTGCTGGATATCGATGACTGCCTGCCCATCGATCTGGTCGACGGGCGCTATCTGCACCTCGTCCAGGCACCACACCGGGCAATCCTGCAGCGCAACGACTATATCGTGCTGCCCTGAGACCGGCCGATCAAATACCGGGAACTTTGCCAGGAAATAACCGCCTGAATCCGGTACGCTCACCCTTTTTACTCAAGGAGTTACTCCCCATGGCCAAAGCCACCGCCCGTCACATCCTCGTTTCCACTGAAGACAAGTGCAACGAACTCAAGGCCCAAATCGAAGGCGGCGCCGATTTCGCAGAAATCGCCAAAGCCAACTCCAGCTGCCCATCCAGCCGTCAAGGCGGCGACCTGGGTTCGTTCGGTCCAGGCCAAATGGTTAAAGAATTCGACACCGTAGTTTTCAGCGCCCCGGTCAACACCGTGCAAGGCCCGGTGAAAACCCAGTTCGGCTACCACCTGCTGGAAGTCACCAGCCGCCAGGACTGATCCAGTCCACGCTGATGCGACAAACAACGGCCCGCCTTTTGGTGGGCCGTTGTGCATGTGATGACTGGCGACGCTGATGCCGTTAGCGTACAAATCCCTATTCCTGTTCTTCCGGCGTTCAAGACTGATAATGCGATTGGCCTTTTCGACTCTATTTCGCTCTACCCTCGCCCTGCTGCTGGCCAGCACCGCCGTGATCGCGGCCCCCCAACCGTCACTGACGGTGTACGGCGAACCGGCCAAGTACCCCGCCGGTTTTACCCATTTCGACTACGCCAACCCCAACGCGCCCAAGGGCGGCAGCCTGCGGCGCTCGGCCATCGAAATCGGACGCTTCGATCATGTGCTGCCCTATATCGACAAAGGCATCGGCGTGTCACAGGTTGACGGCTGGCTCTACGCGCCCCTCGCCCTGCGCTCCCTGGACGAACCCTATACGGTCTACGGCCTGGTCGCCGAAAAAATGGAGCGCGCCGAGGACGGCCTGTCTCTGCGTTTCTACCTGAACCCCAAGGCACGCTTTGCCGACGGCAAACCCATCACCGCCGAAGACGTACGCTACAGCTTTGATTTATTAATGACCCAAGGCAGCCTGCGTTTTCGCACACTGTTCGCCGACGTCAAGCACGTCGAAGTGGAAGGTGAGCGCCAGGTGCGCTTCGACTTTTCCAGCAACGAAAACCGCACCCTCCCCCTGGATATCGCCACCCTGCCGGTGTTCCCGGAGCACTGGTGGAAGACCCGTGACTTCGCCAATGGCGGCGGCTACGAAGCCCCACTGGGCAGCGGCCCGTACAAGGTCAGTAAGGTCGACTCCGGCAACACCATCACCTTTACGCGCGACCCTGACTGGTGGGGCAAAGACTTGCCCGTCAGCCGCGGCCTGTACAACTTCGATCACCTGAGCCTGGAGTTTTTCGGTGATACCGAAGTAGCCCGCCAGGTGCTGCGAGGCGGCGCCTACGATTTCAATCGTGAATTTTCCGCCACCGGCTACTCCATCGGCTACAACGGCCCTGCCCTGGACGATGGCCGCCTGCAACGCGCTCACCTGGCCAAGGAAATGCCGCAACCGGCCCAAGGCTATGTCTTCAACGTGCAGAAGCCGGTATTCAAAGACCGCCGCGTGCGCCAGGCCTTGGCAATGCTGTGGGATTTCGAATGGGCCAACCGGCAGATGATGCGAAATATGTACATTCGTCAGGAGAGTTTCTTCTCTAATAGCCCGCTGGCGGCTACCCAACTGCCCACCCAGGAAGAGCTGGCGATTCTTGAACCGTTGCGTGGGCAGATCCCTGACGAGGTGTTTACCCAAGTGTTCAAGGCACCGGTCACCGACGGCAGCGGCATGATCCGTGACAAACAGCTCCAAGCACTGGCCCTGCTGGAAGAGGCCGGTTGGAAACCCAACGGCGACAAGCTGGTAAACGCCGAAGGCGAACCGCTTGAGTTCACCTTCCTCAATGCGCAGGCCGGTCTGGAGCGACTGTTGCTACCGTACAAACGCAATCTGGCGCAGATCGGCATCACCCTTAATATCCGTCGCATCGACTCCTCTCAGTACGTCAACCGTTTGATGACACGGGACTACGACATGATCGTCACCGGGTTCCCTGTCACCACCTCGCCGGGCATGGAGCTGTACAACTACTTTGGTTCCAGCGCCGCTTTTGATTCGGGCGCAAACAACTACATGGTGCTCAAGGACCCGGCGGTTGACGCCTTGATCAAAGGTCTGGTCAAAGCCGACACACAGGCGCAGATGCTCACCTACGCCCATGCTCTGGACCGGGTGCTGCAATGGAATTACCTATGGATCCCCAATTACTACCCGCCCGGTACGTCCGCCGCCTGGTGGAACCGTTTCGGCCGCCCGGCCATCGAGGCCAAGAATGACGAGGCCCTGGAAACCTGGTGGGAAGTCAGCCCCACACCTCTGACCACTGAGCAGATGAATGCCGAACTGAAAAAACGCGGAGGAGCGCGCTGATGTTTGCCTATATCGTGCGGCGCCTGCTGCTGATCATCCCAACCCTGGTGATCATCCTGCTGGTGAATTTCGTGATCGTGCAGGCCGCCCCCGGTGGCCCGGTGGAACAAGCCATCGCCCACTTGCAGGGGATTGGCGGCGGCGGTGTCGGCGGCTCATCCGGCGAAGGCATCAGCAGCGGCTCGCGGTCCAGTCGGGGCCTGGACCCGAAGCTGATCAAGGACATTGAAAAACAGTACGGCTTCGACAAGTCCGCACCGGAACGCCTATGGCTGATGCTCAAGAGCTATGCCCAGTTGGATTTCGGCAACAGCTTCTTTCGCGGCTCGACGGTGATCGACCTGATCCTGGAAAAGATGCCCGTCACCATTTCCCTCGGGCTGTGGGCCACGCTGATCACTTACCTGGTGTCGATCCCGCTGGGGATACGTAAGGCGGTGCGCCACGGCAGCAGCTTTGATGTGTGGAGCAGCACTGCCATCGTGATCGGCTATGCGATGCCAGCGTTCCTGTTCGCGATGTTCCTGATCGTGGTGTTCGCCGGCGGCACCTCCCTGAACTGGTTCCCGGTGCGCGGACTGGTGTCGGAGAACTTCGAAGAACTGAGCACCGTGGGCAAGATCGCCGACTACTTCTGGCACCTGGTGTTGCCGGTGACGTCTTTGGTAATCGGCGGATTCGCCACCCTGACCATTCTCACCAAAAACTCGTTCCTCAATGAAATCACCCGCCAATACGTGGTGACCGCGCGGGCCAAAGGCTTGAGCGAACGACGAGTGCTGTATGGCCATGTGTTCCGCAACGCCATGCTGCTGGTGATCTCGGGGATTCCCCAGGCATTTATCAGCGTGTTTTTTGCAGGATCCTTGCTGATCGAGGTGATTTTCTCCCTGGATGGCCTCGGTCGCATGAGCTACGAAGCGGCGGTTTCGCGGGATTACCCGGTGGTGTTCGGTTCGCTGTTTATCTTCACCCTGTTCGGCCTTCTGATAAAACTCATCGGTGACCTCTGCTACACCCTGGTGGACCCGCGTATCGACTTCGCCGCGAGGAACGCCTGATGCTTAACTTGTCTCCCGTGGCACGCCGACGCTTCGAGCGTTTCAAGAAAAATCGCCGTGGCTGGTGGTCGCTGTGGCTGTTTATCGGCCTCTTTATCCTGACCCTCGGCGGCGAACTGATCGCCAACGACAAACCCCTGGTGCTGAGTTTCAAGAACGAACTGTATTTCCCGGTGTTCAAGCGTTACACCGAGCAGCAGTTCGGCGGCCAGCTGCCGTTCCAGGCCGACTACCGCAGCGACTATGTGCAAAAGCTGATCAAACAGGACGGCGGCTGGATGTTGTTCCCGCCGATCCCTTTCAGCGATGACACCCCCAACTACGAACTGACCCGCCCTGCCCCCAGCCCGCCCTCGGCGGTGAACTGGCTGGGCACCGATGACCAGTCGCGCGACGTGCTGGCGAGGGTCATTTTCGGCGCGCGGGTGTCGATCCTGTTCGCCCTGGCGCTGACGGCCATCAGCGCAGCCATTGGCATCGCCGCCGGCGCGTTGCAGGGTTACTACGGCGGCTGGGTCGACCTGATCGGCCAGCGGGTACTTGAGGTCTGGTCCGGTCTGCCGGTGCTGTACCTGCTGATCATTCTGTCGGGTTTTGTCGAGCCCAATTTCTGGTGGTTGCTGGGGATCATGGCGCTGTTTTCCTGGCTGGCCCTCGTGGACGTGGTGCGCGCCGAGTTCCTGCGCGGGCGCAACCTGGAGTACGTCAAGGCTGCACGGGCGCTGGGCCTGGGCGATGGCAAGATCATCCGCCGACATATCCTGCCGAATGCGATGACCGCCACCTTGAGTTACCTGCCGTTTATTTTGACCGGCGCGATTTCCACCTTGAGCGCCCTGGATTTCCTCGGCTTCGGCATGCCGGCGGGCAGCGCATCCCTGGGCGAACTGATCGCCCAGGGCAAGCAGAACCTGCAAGCGCCATGGCTGGGCCTGACGGCGTTTTTCACCTTGGCGCTGATTCTGTCGCTGCTGGTCTTTATTGGCGAGGCGTTGCGTGACGCCTTCGACCCACGTTCATGAGTGAGTCCCTATGAACCTGATCGAAATCCGCGACCTCAGTGTCGCCTTCAGCGGCCAGACCGTGGTGCGTAACCTGAGCCTGGACGTGCGCCCCGGCGAGTGTTTGGCACTGGTGGGCGAGTCGGGCTCGGGCAAGTCGGTGACGGCCCATTCGATCCTGCAATTGCTGCCCGAAGCCGGAACAGCTACCACGGGCTCGGTTAAGTATCGCGGCCAGGAGTTGATCGGCGCGTCGACGGCGACCCTGCAGAAACTGCGCGGCAACCGTATCGCGATGATCTTCCAGGAGCCCATGACCTCCCTCAACCCGCTGCACAGCATCGAAAAGCAAATCGGCGAAACGTTGCTGCTGCACAAGGGCATGGGCGGCAAGGCGGCGCAGGCGCGCATCCTTGAACTGCTCGAACTGGTGGGCATCCAGAAACCCCAGGAGCGCCTCAAGGCTTATCCGCACCAACTGTCCGGCGGCCAACGCCAACGCGTGATGATCGCCATGGCCCTGGCCTGCGAGCCGGAGTTGCTGATTGCCGACGAACCCACCACCGCGCTGGACGTGACCGTGCAGCGCAAGATCCTGCTGCTGCTCAAGTCCTTGCAACAGCGCCTGGGTATGTCGCTGCTGTTGATCAGCCATGACCTCAACCTGGTGCGCAGCATCGCCCAGCGCGTGTGCGTGATGCGCGCCGGGGAGATTGTCGAGCAGGCTGACTGCGAGACCTTGTTCACGGCGCCGCAACACCCTTACAGCCGCCTGTTGCTGGACGCCGAGCCGTCCGGCGATGTGCTGTGCAGCGATCCGCGCGAGACCGTGTTGGAAGTGGATGACCTGACCGTAGAGTTCCCCCTCGGCGGTGGGCTGTTTCGGCGCAAAACCTACCTGCGCGCCGTGGATGGCATCAGCCTCAACGTGCAGCGCGGCAAGACCCTGGGGATTGTCGGCGAGTCCGGCTCGGGCAAATCCACCCTGGGCCAGGCGATCCTGCGCCTGCTGGATTCCACCGGCAGCATCCGCTTCCAGGGTGAAGCCCTCGACCCGCTGAACCATCAGCAAATGCGCCCCTGGCGCAAACAGATGCAGGTGGTTTTCCAGGACCCTTACGGCAGCCTCAGCCCGCGTATGTCGGTACAGCAAATCATCAGCGAAGGCTTGGAAGTCCACGCGCCGTGCAGCCTCGCCGACCGCGACGCGCAAGTGATCCAGGTGCTCAAGGACGTGGGCCTAGACCCCGCCAGCCGCCATCGCTACCCCCATGAATTCTCCGGCGGCCAGCGGCAACGCATCGCCATCGCCCGCGCCCTGGTGTTGAAACCCGCGCTGATGCTGCTGGACGAACCGACTTCGGCGCTTGACCGCACGGTGCAAAAACAGGTGGTTGCACTGCTGCGCGAGCTGCAGGAAAAGTACGGCCTGACCTACTTGTTCATCAGCCACGACCTGGCCGTGGTACGCGCCATGGCCCACGACATGATCGTGATCAAGGACGGCAAGGTGGTGGAGCGCGGCGCGAGCCATGATGTGTTCGAATCGCCACAACATCCCTACACCAAGGAGTTGCTGGCGGCGGCGTGCGGGCTGTCGACATGAGCACCAGCCTCAAGGACTACCAACAGGTTCGCGGCCTGGCGATCCAGTCGCTGTTCGAGATCATCGAGCAGTCCAGCGAAGGCACGGTGATTGTCGACCGCGACGCCAATATCGTGTGGATGAATGAGCGCTACGCCAAGCGCTTCGGCCTCAAAAGCGCTGACGAAGCCATCGGCCAGCCGTGCGAGCAGGTGATTTCCAATAGCCTGTTGCGCCAAGTGGTACGTAACGACCAGCCGATCCTGCTGGATATCCAGGACACACCCAAAGGCCCGTTGGTGGTGATGCGCCTGCCGATCCACAACGACGCTGGCGCGGTGATCGGCGCGATTGGTTTCGCGTTGTTCGATGAACTGCGCAACCTGTCGCCGTTGATCGAACGTTACCTGAGCATGCAGCAGGAGCTGGCCTCCACCCGCTCGCTGCTGCGCTCACGCCAGAGCAAGTACAACTTCGCGCACTTTATCGGCACCAGCGCCGCCAGCCTTGAGGTCAAACGCCGTGCCCGGCGCAGCGCGAGTGCCGAGTCGCCGGTGTTGTTGCTCGGCGAAACCGGCACCGGCAAGGAGTTGCTGGCCCAGGCCATCCACGGTGCCTCGCCACGGGCGCACAAGGCGTTTGTCAGCGTCAACAGCGCGGCGATTCCCCACGACCTGCTCGAAGCCGAATTCTTCGGCACCGCGCCAGGCGCCTTTACCGGCGCTGATCGCAAGGGCCGTCCAGGCAAATTCCAGATTGCCCAGGGCGGCACGCTGTTCCTCGATGAAATCGGGGATATGCCGCTGCCGCTGCAAAGCAAATTGCTGCGGGTGTTGCAGGAAAAGGAATTCGAACCGGTGGGTTCCAACGAGATGCTGCACAGCGATGTGCGGGTAATCGCGGCGACCTCCATGGACTTGGAAGCGGCGATCAAGCGTGGTGAGTTTCGCGCCGATTTGTATTACCGGCTGAATGTGTTGCCGATCCACGTGCCGCCACTGCGTGATCGGTTGGAGGACATTCCGGCAATGAGCGAGGCGATCCTCGAAGAACTGCGCAGCCAGCATGAGCTGGACCGCGAGGCTTTGGCGCTGTTGGCACAGCATGCGTGGCCGGGGAACATCCGTGAGCTGCGTAATGTGCTGGAGCGGGCGGCGTTGCTGAGTGATGACTTGGTGTTGAATGCCACGGACATTCGCGCGGCGATCGGCACGTTCAGCCCGGTAGAACGCGGGGTGGTGGACACGGTTGAGGGTGAGACGTTTGCAGCGGCGCGGGAGCGGTTTGATCGACAGCTGATTGCGACGGCACTTAAGGCCTGTGACGGCAACGTGGTCGAGGCGGCCACGCGATTGGGGCTGGGACGGTCGACGTTGTACAAGAAGATGGTGGCTCTGGGGATCGCCCAGTCTCCAAACAGAGACTAAATTCTCCAGAAAAAGACGATCCATGTGGGAGGGGGCTTGCCCCCGATAGCATCAGGTCAGTCAACACATGTGCTGGCCGATGCACCGCTATCGGGGGCAAGCCCCCTCCCACATTTGATCTTCGCTTGTCTCGAAATTGAGACAAAACCCAAAAACACTCGAAAGAAATTAAAAAATATCCATATATTTCAATAACTTGAAAATATGGCACACATCTCGCTATAGCCCTCCCCACAGTTTCAACCACAAAAATAACAATCCGATGGAGACACACCATGAGTGTGATCATTGCCCTGGCCGCGCTCGCGCTGCTGATGCTGGCCGCCTACCGTGGCTATAGCGTTATCCTGTTTGCCCCCATCGCCGCCCTTGGCGCGGTACTGCTCACCGACCCGTCCGCTGTCGCCCCCGCCTTTACCGGGGTGTTCATGGAGAAAATGGTCGGCTTTATCAAACTGTATTTCCCGGTGTTCCTGCTCGGTGCGGTCTTCGGCAAGTTGATCGAGTTGTCGGGGTTCTCGCGCTCCATCGTGGCCGCTGCGATCCGCTTGCTTGGCACGCGTCAGGCGATGTTGGTGATCGTGCTGGTCTGCGCCCTGCTCACCTACGGCGGCGTATCGCTGTTTGTGGTGGTGTTCGCGGTGTACCCGTTCGCGGCGGAGATGTTCCGCCAGAGCAATATCCCCAAGCGGCTGATTCCGGCGACCATCGCCCTCGGCGCATTCTCGTTCACGATGGATGCCCTGCCCGGCACGCCGCAGATCCAGAACATCATCCCCAGCACCTTCTTCAACACCACCGCCTGGGCGGCGCCGTGGCTGGGGTTGATCGGCACGATCTTCGTATTCTGCACCGGCATGCTGTACCTGGCGCGGCAACGCAACAAGGCCCAGCGCGCGGGTGAAGGCTATGGCACTGAGTTGCGCAACGAGCCTGAGACCGCCGAAAACCTCACTCTGCCCAACCCGTGGATCGCGCTGTCGCCGCTGATCCTGGTGGGCGTGATGAACCTGTTGTTCACCCACTGGATCCCGCAGTGGTACGGCAAGACCCACAGCCTCAGCCTGCCGGGCATGAGCGCGCCAGTGACCACTGAAATCGCCAAGCTCACCGCGATCTGGGCGGTGCAGGCGGCGTTGCTGGTCGGGATCTTGATGGTGCTGGCCTTCGGCTGGTCGGCGATCAAAAGCAAGCTCGCCGAAGGTAGCAAAAGTGCAGTCAGCGGCGCCTTGCTGGCAGCAATGAATACCGCGTCGGAATACGGTTTTGGTGCGGTGATTGCCTCGCTGCCAGGCTTTCTCGTGCTGGCGGACTGGCTCAAGGGCATCCCCAACCCGCTGGTCAACGAAGCAATTACCGTGACCCTGCTGGCCGGTATCACCGGTTCCGCGTCGGGCGGTATGAGCATCGCCCTGGCGGCCATGTCCGAGAGCTTTATTTCGGCGGCCCATGCGGCCAATATCCCCCTTGAAGTGCTGCACCGGGTCGCGGCCATGGCCAGCGGCGGCATGGACACCCTGCCCCACAACGGCGCGGTGATCACCCTGCTGGCGGTGACCGGCCTGACCCACCGCGAAGCCTACAAAGACATTTTCGGCATCACGATTATCAAGACCCTCGCGGTGTTCGTGGTGATCGGTACTTTCTACGCCACCGGCATTGTGTGAGGTTTTCATGACGACTTTGAATGGCAAGACCGCCCTGGTCACCGGCTCCACCAGTGGCATCGGCCTGGGCATTGCCTTGAGCCTGGCACAGGCAGGGGCCAACTTGATCCTCAACGGCTTCGGCGACGCCAGCGCGGTGATCGCGCAGGTGCAGGCGTTTGGTGGCAAGGTGGGGCATCACCCTGCGGACGTCAG
The DNA here is from genome assembly GCF_052938085.1 of Pseudomonas sivasensis. NCBI lineage: Bacteria > Pseudomonadati > Pseudomonadota > Gammaproteobacteria > Pseudomonadales > Pseudomonadaceae > Pseudomonas > Pseudomonas sivasensis. The sequence goes on along the minus strand of NZ_CP176442.1, from coordinate 2,660,603 downwards.
CGACCCGGCGCAGATCGCCGATATGTTCGCCTACGCCGAGCGTGAGTTCGGTGGCGTGGACATCCTGGTCAACAACGCCGGCATTCAGCATGTGGCGGCGGTGGAAGATTTCCCGGCCGAACGCTGGGACTCAATCATCGCGATCAACCTGTCCTCGGTGTTCCACAGCACGCGCCTGAGCCTGCCGGGCATGAAGGCCAAGGGCTGGGGGCGTATCGTTAATATCGCCTCGGTTCACGGCCTGGTCGGTTCGGTGGGCAAGGCAGCCTATGTGGCGGCCAAGCATGGCGTGATCGGTTTGACCAAAGTGGTAGGCCTGGAGACGGCAACCAGCAATGTGACCTGTAATGCGATTTGCCCCGGCTGGGTGCTGACGCCGCTGGTGCAGAAGCAAATTGATGATCGCGTAACCAAAGGTGTGGACCCGCACCAGGCGCAGCATGATTTGCTGGCGGAGAAACAGCCGTCCCTGGAGTTTGTGACGCCGCCGCAGTTGGGTGAGTTGGTGTTGTTTTTGTGCAGCGAGGCCGGTGCCCAGGTACGTGGCGCGGCGTGGAACATTGATGGCGGCTGGCTGGCCCAATAAAAACAGACACTGGCGTTCTAAATTGTGGGAGGGGGCTTGCTCCCGATGGCGGTGGGTCAGTACCACACGGGCTAGCTGGTACTCCGCTATCGGGAGCAAGCCCCCTCCCACAGTAGAATTCTATTGTTTTGAAGACTTGCATAAAAACAATGATGGCGGCTGGCTGTCCCAATAAAAACAGACACTGGCGTTCTAAATTGTGGGAGGGGGCTTGCTCCCGATGGCGGTGGGTCAGTACCGCACGGGCTAGCTGGTACTCCGCTATCGGGAGCAAGCCCCCTCCCACAGTAGAATTCTATTGTTTTGAAGACTTGCATAAAAACAATGATGGCGGCTGGCTGGCCCAATAAAAACAGACACTGGCGTTCTAAATTGTGGGAGGGGGCTTGCTCCCGATGGCGGCGGGTCAGTACCACACGGGCTAGCTGATACTCCGCTATCGGGAGCAAGTCCCCTCCCACAGTAGAATTCTATTGTTTTGAAGACCTGCATAAGAACAAGAGACCTTGCTGATGTCCGAGATCCTCTGGCAACCCTCACCGGAACGCATCCGCCACACGCGGATGGACCAGTTCCGCCGCTTCATCAACGACCGCCACGCCTTGCAACTGGGCGACTACCCCGCCCTGCATCAATGGAGCATCGACCAGCGGCCGGACTTCTGGCAGGCGATCGTCGCCTACTTCGACGTGCAGTTTCGCAGCCCGCCCGGCGCGGTACTGATCGAAGGCGCCGAGATGCCCAGCGCCCAGTGGTTTCCCGGCGCGACCCTGAATTTCGCCGAGCACCTGCTGCGTCGGCGTGACCACCACCCGGCCGTGGTCGCGATCAGCGAAGACGGCCAGCGCGAACAACTCACCTACGCCGAACTGGCCGCCCACGTCGCCGGCCTGCAAAACAGTCTGCGGTCGGCTGGCGTCGGCATCGGTGACCGGGTGGCGGCGTGCATGCCCAACACCTGGCAAACCCTGGTGGGCATGCTCGCCACCACCAGCCTGGGCGCAATCTGGTCGTGCTCCTCGCCGGACTTCGGCACCCAAGGCGTGATCGACCGGTTCGGCCAGATCGAGCCCAAGGTGCTTATTACCTGCGCCGGTTATCGGTACGCCGGAAAACCCATCGACCAAAGCGCCAAACTCAATGAAATCCTCGAACGGCTGCCGTCCCTGGAGCAGTTGATTGTGGTGCCGTACGCGCGGCCCGAGGCGCAGGTCGAGGACTACCGCACCCAGGCGAAGGTTGTGCTGTGGCAGGACTTTTACCAACCCGGTGGCGAGCCTGAGTTTGTCGCGGTGCCCTTCGATCATCCGCTGTACATCCTCTATTCCAGCGGCACCACCGGCGTGCCCAAGTGCATCATCCACAGCACCGGCGGCGTATTGCTTACACACCTCAAGGAACACGGCCTGCATGCCGATCTGTCCCGCGAGGATTGCCTGTTCTACTACACCACCTGCGGCTGGATGATGTGGAACTGGCTGGTCTCGGTACTGGCCATCGGCGCGACGGCTGTACTGTATGACGGCTCGCCCTTTCATCCTGGACCTGAGCGCCTGATCGACTTGATTGATGCCGAAAAGATCAGCGTGTTCGGCACCAGCCCAAAATTCCTCGCCACCCTGGAAAAGGCCGGGCTGCAACCGCGCCTGAGCCACGACCTGGGCAGCCTCAAGGGGCTGATCTCGACCGGGTCGCCGCTGTCACCCCAGAGCTACGACTATGTGTACCGCGAGATCAAGGGCGAGCTGTGTTTATCCTCCATGTCTGGCGGCACCGATATCGTGTCCTGCTTTGTTATCGGCAACCCGGTGTTGCCGGTGCGCCGAGGCGAAATGCAGTGCAAGAGCCTGGCGATGGCCATTGAAGTGTGGGACGACCACGGCCAGCCGTTGGTCGGTGAAAAAGGCGAGCTGGTCTGTACCCGGCACTTCCCGGCCATGCCCATCGGTTTGTGGAATGACCCCGACCAGAAGAAGCTACGCGCCTCGTATTTCAGTCAGTTCCCCGGCGTGTGGGCCCAAGGCGACTACGCTGAGCAACGCCCGAATGGCAGCCTGCTGATTCACGGCCGCTCCGACGCGGTGCTCAACCCCGGCGGCGTGCGCATCGGCACGGCGGAGATCTATCGCCAAGTGGAGAAAGTCCCACAGGTACTGGAAAGCCTGGCCATCGGCCAACGCTGGCAAGACGACGTGCGCGTGGTGCTGTTTGTGCGCCTCGATGAGGGCATCGAGTTGGATGAGGCCCTGCAACAGCAAATCCGCCAAGTGATCCGCGCCAACACCACACCGCGCCATGTGCCGGCCAAAATCCTGGCTGTCAGCGATATCCCTCGTACCATCAGCGGCAAGATTGTCGAATTGGCGGTGCGCAATGTGGTGCATGGCGAGCCGGTCAAGAACACCGACGCCCTGGCCAACCCGCAGGCATTGGAACAGTTCCGCGACCGCCCGGAACTGGCATAAAGATGAAAGGATTCAGCGCTGACGCACTCATTTGAAGACAAACGCCGAATGCATGCTATTTTTCGGGGGTAGTCACCCATTCTCGACTCACGGGATAATGGGTGTTGTCATTTTTCAAAGCGTTACGCTCAGGGCTTTTTATGAAAGGAACATCCACCGGTAGCGACGCCGCTGCATTAATTGCGCGGCTGGACTGGGCACGAAGCCCACTCGGTGAGGCCAATGATTGGCCGCAAAGCCTGCGCACAGCGGTCGATATTGTCGTCCATTCACCGATGCCCATGCTCCTGCTGTGGGGCAGCCAACTCACCCAACTCTACAACGACGGTTTCGCCCTGCTGGCCGGAAACAAACACCCCGAAGCCATGGGCCAACCGGCGCACCAGACGTGGCCAGAGCTGGAAAGCTTTACCGGCCCGGTCTACGACGCCGTGCTCAGCGGCCAGGTGCGCACCTTCAGCGAGCAGCGCTTTGTCCTGCAACGCAATAATCGCGACACGGAAATCTGGCTCGACCTGACCTACAGCCCGATCCGCGATGAAAGCGCCAACGTGGCCGGCATCCTCGTCACTGCCATTGAAACCAACGAGCGCCGCAAGGCCCAGCACAACACCGAGCAACGCTTGCAGCTTGCACTGGCGGCGACCGACGCCGTGGGCACCTGGGATTGGGACATCGGCGAGGATCACTTTATTGCCGACGCCCACTTCGCCTACCTGCACGGTGTCGACCCCGACGACGCGAACCGGCTGCCCATCAGCGATTACCTCCAAGGTGTGCATCCCGAAGACCGGGCCACGGTGGCGCGCAGTATCAAGCACTGCATCACCCACGGCACCGAATACGCCGAGGAATACCGCCTGCAACAAGCCGATGGCCAAGTCCGCTGGGTGTTTGCCCGAGGCCGTTGCTACAAGGATCACCACGGCCGCCCCGCGCGCTTCCTCGGTGCCGCCCTGGACCTGACCGAGCGCAAGCACACCGAGCAGGCCCTGCGCCAAAGCCAGACCGAATTGCAGCTGATCATCAACGCCATGCCGGTGCTGATCGGCTACGTCGACCACGAGCAGCGCTTTCGCCTGAACAACAGCGCCTACCTTGATTGGTACGGCATGACGCCCCAGGAACTGTACGGCAAGAGCATCCGCGAAGTATTAGGCGACGAAGTGTATGCCGGGCGCGAACACCAGATCGCTGCCGCACTCAAGGGCAAGGCGTGCAGCTTCATGACCATCACGCCCCACCGCGACGGGCGTCCCCGCCATGCGCTGATGAAATACTTGCCGCGTTTCAGCAATGACGGCTCGGTCAATGGTTTCTACATCTTTGTGATTGACGAGACCGAACGCAAACTCACCGAAGAAGCCCTGCGTCACCTCAACGATAACCTCGAAGAACGCGTGGCTGAGCGCACCCAGGCCCTGGCCGAGGCCAACCAACGCCTGCAAAACGAGATGTTCGAGCGCGAGCGCGCCGAAGATGCATTGCGCCATGCGCAGAAAATGGAAGCGTTGGGCCAGCTCACCGGCGGCATCGCCCACGATTTCAACAACATGCTCACCGGCATTATCGGCAGCTTGGACCTGATGCAGCGCTATATCGTCGCTGGGCGCAGCGAGGAAATCGGGCGCTTTACCGATGCCGCCGTGTCGTCGGCTCACCGCGCTGCCGCCCTCACTCACCGCCTGTTAGCGTTTTCGCGGCGCCAGTCACTGGACCGTCGCCCCACCGACCCCAATCAGTTAGTAGCGTCCCTGGAGGACCTGTTCCAGCGCACCAAAGGCGCGCATATCACGCTCAAGGTGCAACTGGGTCAAGACATCTGGCCAGTCAACACCGACGCCAGCCAGCTGGAAAACGCCCTGCTCAACCTGGTGATCAACGCCCGCGACGCCATGCCCGACGGCGGCGAATTGTTGATTGAAACCGCCAACAGCTACCTGGACGGCACCGACATAACCACCCTCGAACCGGTCAAGGCCGGCGACTACGTGATGCTCGGTGTGTGCGACAACGGCACCGGCATGGCACCAAAAATCCTCGCCAAAGCATTCGATCCTTTCTTCACCACCAAACCCATCGGCCAGGGCACCGGCCTGGGCCTGTCGATGATTTACGGGTTTGCCCAGCAGTCCGGCGGCCACGTCACGATCCAGAGCGAACCTGGCCAGGGCACCTGCGTGCGCCTGTACCTGCCACGCCTGCATGGCACCGCACTGGAAAGCAACCTGCCCGCCAGCCTCGGCGAAGTGCCGGTGGCACTGGCCGGTGAAGCAGTCGTGGTGGTTGAAGACGACGCGGCGGTGCGCATGCTGGTGGTGAATGTGCTGGATGAATTGGGCTACACCGCGCATCAGGCAGCGGATTCACGCACCGCGTTGCCACTGCTGGAGTCGGATCTGCGCGTGGACCTGCTGGTGACCGACGTCGGCCTGCCGGGCATGAACGGCCGGCAACTGGCGGAGATTGCCCGCCAGCATCGCCCAGGCTTGAAGGTGCTGTTCATGACCGGCTACGCCGAAAAAGCCGCCGAGCGCCAGGGCTTCCTGGAAGATGGGATGGACATGGTGGCCAAGCCGTTTTCCATCGACCTGCTGGCGACTAAAATCCGCAGCATGATCAACGTAGCCGAATGAGTTCAGGCATAATCGCGCGCCGTCGCACACCTGGTAGAGACCAATGAAAGCCCAAGCCCGTCATATCCTGGTGAAAACCAGTGAAGAAGCCGAACAACTCAAGCAGCGCATTGCCAAGGGCGAAGCCTTTGATGTGTTGGCCAAGAAGTACTCCACCTGCCCGTCGGGCAAACGTGGCGGCGATTTGGGTGAAGTGCGGCCGGGGCAGATGGTCGGGGCGATTGATGCGGTGATTTTCAAGAAGCCGGTGAAGGTGGTTCACGGGCCGATCAAGAGCAAGTTTGGGTATCACTTGGTGCAGGTGTTTTACCGCGACTGAGGCTTTGACTTAAGACCGCTATCGGGGGCAAGCCCCCTCCCACAGGGATCGCATTCCTCCAGATGAAATGCGGTCACGTGTGGGCCCGATCCGCCGCGGGCGGCCACTCACTTAATCTCTGGGAATAAGCGCACCCGGTACCTGGATGACCCGGCTCGCCAACCGATGCCCCGCCAACGCAGCCTCCTCCGGCGAATCACCCTTGAGCCGCCCGGCCAGATACGCCGCACTGAACGAATCACCTGCCGCTGTGGTGTCCACCACCTTCTCGACCTTCAACGCCGGCACCGCAAAACGCTCCCGCGCACAGCGGATCAAACACGCATCCGCCCCACGTTTTAGCACCACTTCCTCAATCGCCGGATAGGCCGCAAACACCTGCTCGCTGTCGGCATAGCCAAACAACGCGCGCTCGTCATCCTCGGTGAGCAAGGCGATATCCACCTCGGCCAAGACCTTGCGATAAGCCGCACGCGCCGCCTCGACACTGGCCCACAAACGCGGCCGGTAGTTGTTGTCGAACACCACCGTAGCGCCGCGTCGGCGCGCGTCAACCAGCGCTTGCAGCAAACGCTCGCGCCCAACCTCCCCCAGCACCGCCAGGGTAATGCCGCTGAAATAGACCACGTCATAGGCCGGCAACGCGGCCAGGATGGGCTCGGCGGCCGGCGTGGTGAAACAGTCGCGCACCGCGGCTTCGTTGCGCCAGTAGAGGAATTTACGCTCGCCGTTGGCGTCGGTCTGAATGCAGTACAAGCCCGGCAACCGGCCCGGCAGGCGCTGGACCAAGCCCAGCCCCAGGCCTTCGTCGGTCCATTGCTGGCACATGGCGTCGCTGAAGCTGTCATCGCCCAAGGCGGTGACGTAATCGACGCTGCCGATCGGGCCCAACTCACGGCGCAGGTACACCGCCGTGTTCAGGGTGTCGCCGCCGAAGCTTTGTTGCAGGCTGCCGTCGGCGCGGTGTTGCAGTTCGATCATGCATTCACCGATGAGGGCGATGCGTGGATGGGTGGTCATGGCTGCTGTCTCGGGGGGGGCTGATGGCCTCATCGGGGGCAAGCCCCCTCCCATACTTTGATGTGTGAACACATTTCAAATGTGGGAGGGAGCTTGCCCCCGATAGGAGCGACGCGATCTAGAAGCTGGTATGCAGGGACTCGATCACCTGCAACTGTTCATCCACCAGGCAACCCACCTGCCACTTGTCAAACGTCAGGCAAGGATGGGAAGTGCCAAAGGAAATGATGTCACCAATGCGCAGTTCAACCCCAGGCGCCACGACCATGAACGCATGCTGGTCCATCACGGCCGTGACCTTGCACGCGCTCACATCATCGCCTTGCGCCGGCACAATACCGGCCTTGTAGCGCTTGAGTGGCACCGGCAACCCGGCGTCGTAGGCCACGTCGCGCTTACCGAGGGCGATCACCGCAAAACCGGGCTCAGGCAACGACTGCACATGAGCCCAGACTTCCAGGGCCGGGCGCAGGCCTTCACTGAGGTCGCTGCGGCGGTCGAGCACGCAGCATTGAGCTTCTTTGTAGATGCCATGGTCGTGGGCCACATAACTGCCGGGGCGCAATACGCTGAGGAAGCGGCCGGCGGCGTTCTGCGCTTCAAAGGATTCGGCGATCAGGTCGTACCACGCCGAACCCGACGCTGTGACGATCGGCTTGGCCAAGTCGAAAGAACCGTTGTTCTGCAAGTCCACTGCCAGGCGCACCAGGCTGGCGGCGAAGTCGCGGATGCCGCTGACGGCGTGCTCGCCATGGATCACGCCTTCGTAGCCTTCAATACCGGTGAGTGCCAGGGCCGGCTGGGCCTTGATCGCCTTGGCCAGGTCGCGCACTTCCTGCTCGCTGCGGCAACCGCAACGGCCGCCAACCACGCCGTACTCGATCATCACGTTCAGGCGCAGGCCACGGGCGGCGAAGAACAGGCCCAGGTCGGCGACGTTATCCGGGTGGTCGACCATACAGTGGAAGTCAAAATCCTTGTCCGCCAGCAGGTCGGCGATCAACGCCATGTTCGGCGCGCCCACCAGTTGGTTGGCCATCAACACACGGCGCACACCTCCGGCATAGGCGGCGCGGGTCTGCACGGCGTTGGCCAGGGTAATACCCCAGGCGCCCTGGGCGATCTGACGCTGGAACAGTGCCGGCATCATGCTGGTCTTGCCATGGGGCGCGAGTTCGGCGCCGCTGTTGCTGACAAACTCCTGCATCCAACGGATGTTGTGTTCCAGGGCGTCGCGGTGCAGCACCAGGGCCGGCAGGCTGACGTCTCGGACCAGGTGGGCGCCGACGGCGGCGGCGCCTTTTTCAACGGCGTTGATGGCAGACATGTAAAGCTCCTATTCGTTGATGCGACGCGCCAGGTGATTGGCGCTGTCGATCAACACCCGGCGATAGTCGTTGTAGTTTTTTTGCGCATCGGCCCGAGGGGCGACGATGCACAGGGTCGCAATGCTGATGCCTTGCGCGTCCCGCACCGGGGCGGCAAAGCAATGGGTAAAGGTGTCGGCCACACTGTCGAAGGAAAAGAACCCATCGAGGGTAGCCTGACGGATTTGCGCGAGGAACGTTTCCAGCGGCAGACGCTGGCCGTCCGGCAGGATGAAGTCATCGTGGTCGATCAGGTCGACAATTTGCTGGTCACTCAGGTGCCCAAGCAACAGGCGCCCGGAGGCGGTCCAGGGGATCGGGGCGTTTTCGCCGATGTCCGAAGAAATCCGGAAATGCCGCTCGCCTTCGCGCATCAGCGCCACGGTGTATTTGCGCCCGTTGAGCAGGCACATCTGCGCGGTTTCATGGGTCTGGCTGACGATCTCCTGCAAGGCGTGATCGGCCTCGCGAGTCAGGTCGAAGTGTCGCAGGTGCGCCTGGCCGAGGAAGTACAACTGGCGACCGAGGTAGACGTGACCATCCTTGCCCACGGTTTCCAGAATGCGGCGCTCCAGCAAGGATGCGACCAATTCATAGACGGTGGACTTGGGGCTGCCAATGCCGCTGGCGATATCATTCGGCCGCAGGGGCTGGCCGACTTCCTTGAGGAAATCAAGGATGTCGAATGCACGGTCCAGGCCTTTGGCGCGGCGTTTGATGGTGTCTTCGGTCATGGCAATTTCGGTCCGGTCGAAATGGTAGGGCTGGCGCAGGTCCACTGTGGGAGGGGGCTTGCCCCCGATGGCGGCGTGTCAATCAACACCTCTGTTACTGATACACCGCTATCGGGGGCAAGCCCCCTCCCACATTTGATCTCTGGAGCTTAAGAGTGGGGCAATTTAGCCCTTTTTCTTGTAGGCCACACAATCAATCTCCACCTTGCAATCCACCATCATATTGGCCTGTACACAGGCCCGCGCCGGGGCATGTTCGGGTGTGAAGTATTCGCCGAAGACCTTGTTGAAACTCCAGAAGTCCCGAGGGTCTTCCAGCCATACGCCGACGCGCACCACGTCTTTGAGCTCGTAGCCGGCTTCTTCGAGGATCGCCACCACGTTGCGCATGGTCTGGCGGGTTTGTTCGATGATCCCGCCGGTGATGATTTCGCCGTCCACCGCAGGCACTTGGCCCGAGACGTACAGCCAACCGTCCGCTTCCACCGCGCGGGCGAAGGGACGAGGCTGGCCACCGCCGGCAGTACTGCCGGCTCCGTAACGAGTGATGCTCATAAAACGATGCTCCTGATTAAAAACGAATGTTCTTGAGAAATTCCGCCAGGCGCGGCGATTGAGGCCGCTCGAAGATATCCTTCGACGAGCCCTGCTCTTCAATCCGCCCCTGGTTCATGAATACGATCTTGTCCGAGACTTCATAGGCAAAGCGCATTTCGTGGGTGACCAGCAACATGGTCATGCCCTCTTCCGCCAGGCCTTTGATCACACTGAGCACTTCACCTACCAACTCCGGATCGAGGGCTGAGGTGACTTCGTCGAACAGCATCAAGCTGGGGTTCATCGCAATCGCACGGGCAATCGCGACACGCTGTTGCTGGCCGCCGGACAACTGGCCGGGGAAGTGATTGCGGCGCTCTAAAAGTCCTACGCGGTCCAGCCATTTTTCCGCCAAAGCCACGGCTTCATCCTTGCCCATCTTCTTGACCTTGAGCAGGCCCAGGGTGACGTTCTGCAAGGCGGTCAGGTGCGGAAACAGGTTGAACTGCTGGAACGCCATGCCGGTCATCGCCCGGTGCTGGGCGATGACGCGTTCGGGGTGGCGCACGCGCTTGCCGCCAATGTCGCTGTAGCCGATGGATTCGCCGTCCAGGGTGATCTGGCCGCCCTGGAACTCTTCCAGCAGGTTGACGCAACGCAGCAGCGTGGTCTTGCCCGAGCCGCTGGAACCGATCAAGGTCACTACGTTGCCGCGCTGCATGGACAGGTCGACGCCTTTGAGCACTTCCACATCGCCGTATTGTTTGCGCAGGCCGCGAATGTTCAGCAGCGGCTCGGTTGTTTGAGGTTGGTTCATGGCAAGGCCACCCGCTTTTCAATGTAGCGCCCGAATAACTCGATGGCGTAGTTGATGACAAAGAACATAAACCCGGCGAACAGGTAGAACTCCAGGGTCATGAAGGTACGTGCGATGACTTGCTGGGTACTGAGCAGCAACTCGGCCACGCCGATCACCGAGAGCAAGGTCGAGGCCTTGACGATCTCCGTGGAGGAATTGACCCAGGTCGGCAGGATCTGCCGCAATGCCTGGGGCAACAGCACGTAGGCCAGGGACTGGTAGAACGTAAGGCCAATCGCCTTACCCGCTTCCAGTTGCCCACGGGGAATGGCTTGCAGTGCGCCGCGCACGATTTCCGACACATGGGAACCGCAGAACAGCGTGAGCCCGACGGCACCGGCCTGGAACGCGCTGATCTGCCAGCCGAGCGCCGGCAGCATGTAGAAACACGCCAACACCAACACGAACACCGGTGTACCGCGGATCAAATCCACATACAGGCGAAACGGCGCACGCATCCAGAATTTGCCGTAGGTCAGCACCAGCCCGGCGAAGATGCCGATCAGGGTGCCAAAGATAATCGCCAGCGCCGAGCAGTAGATGCTGGTCTGAAAGCCGGCCCAGAGGGTCTCTCGGGCGACCCACAACTCGTGTAGCCAACTGGGGGATTCGTACATAAAAACCCTCCTTAACGACGGATCGCCAGACGCTGTTCCAGGTAGCGGAGCAACATGGCAATGAGGTAACAGGCAGCCACGTAGAGCGCGGTCGTGACCAGCCAGGTTTCAATCACCCGGTAGCTTTCGACGTTGATCTTGCGGGCGTAATAGGTCAGCTCGGGCACCGCAATCGCAGCGGCGAGCGAGGTGTCCTTGAACAGCGAGATAAAGTTGTTCGAGAGCGCCGGCAGCACATTGCGCAACATCACCGGCACGGTGATATACGCACGGATACGCCACTCGCCGAGGCCAATCGCCAATCCGGCTTCACGCAGCCCCTTGGGAATATTCAACAGACCGGCGCGGAACACTTCGGTCAGGTAGGCACCGGCGTACAACGACAGCGTGATGATGAACGAGGGGATCTTGTCCAGCCGGATACCCAGGCTGGGCAAGGCGAAGTAGATCAACAGGATCAGCACCAGGATCGGCGTGTTGCGAATCACTGTCACATACACCGAGGCGAAGATGCGCAGCGCACGATGTTTGGACAGCATGGCAAACGCCATCAACAGGCCGATCACGCAGCCGATGGCGATCGACAGCAATGCCAGTTGCAGGCCAAGACCGAGCCCCGCCAGCAAGGTGTCGAAATCGCGCCACACGGCGGCAAAGTTCAACTGATAGTTCATGGTCGACAGTACCTAGTTGGGGCGCCTTGGCAGGCACCCCGGTTGTTCCGGATCACTTGAATTCAACAGGGAAACCAATCGCCGGTTCTGGCAGGTCGACACCGAACCACTGCTTGAACGAGGCTTTGTAGGTTGGGAATTCCACACCGGTCATGGCTTCATGCAGGGCAGTGTTGACGAAGTTCAGCCAGTCCTGATCACCACGTTTGACCGCGCACGCGTAGGTTTGCGGGCTCCAGGCGTAAGCCGGGCTGCGGTAGCGGCCGGGGTTCTGCACCATCAGGTATTTGACCGAGGATTGGTCGGTGGCGGCGGCATCGGCGCGACCGGAATTCACGGCCTGGTACATCAGGTCGACGCTGTCGTACTGGTCGACCTTGGCCTTGGGCAGCGCCTGGTGCACCAGTTCTTCGGCATACACGTTTTGCAGCACGGCCACGGTGACGCCATCGCCCGCCGCCTGCAGGTCTTCAATCTCTTTGTACTTGCTGTTGTTCGGCAGCAACAGGCCCACGCCTTCGCGGTAATAAGGCAGGGTGAACGCCACCTGCTGTGCACGGCTGGCGGTGACGGTGATGAACTGGCAGCTCATGTCGACTTTGTCCGTCAGCAGGTTGGGAATGCGCGCGTCAGACGACTGCACCACAAACTCGACCTTGCTCGGATCGTTGAACAAACCTTTGGCCACGATGCGGCCGATGTCGATATCAAACCCCTGCAACTTGCCATCCGCTCCCTGGAAGTGCCACGGCGCATTGGTACTGCCTGTACCCACGATCAAATGCCCACGTTTGAGCACGTTATCGAGCTTGCTGTCCGCCGCCTGCACAACGCCTGCGAGGGAAGCCGATGCGGCGAAGAGAAAAACACACGCTTTGAACACGGAAGGTCGGTGATGCATGACAAGCACTCCAGAAGTTGTGTATTCCGCTATACCGGAACTTAGTATGTAACAACGGAATAGACAGCAGAAAGTGTGCCATACGCGCTTAGCGAAAACTACGGCCTGGGTAAAGTCCTTGGTAATCAGATAGATAACGCGAGGCGTAAGATGCGGCGTTGCGCCAGCATCCGGATTCAGATTGCTACCCAAGGCCTCACAGGGGATCACAGCGCCATTGGCGTGCGTCACCGCCCCGTTACCGCGCACCCCGACGGTGCGCCCGCCCCATGGAAAAATCCCTGTGCTGGGCTAGCCTTTGGCACACACCCAACGACAAGGACTGCATTGCGATGAAGCTCAGTCTCACCCTGGTACTGCTTTCGTTTCTGGCCGCCGGCAGCGCGTCGGCCAACAACGACCGCCGCGAATGCAAAGAAGAATTGCGCAAGCTCAAAGAAGCCTTCGACATCAATTACAGCAGCCAAAACCACCACGGCTATCGCCGCGCCAAAGCGTCCAGTGACAATGAGGAATACCGCAAGTGCGCGAACCAGGCACGCAAGGCCCGCGAACGCCTGGAGCGTGACGCGGACCTGTGAAGGTTGACAGTAGACGACGATGACCCTCGAGCTTAGCGTTGGCAGAAACCCGCGCCGCTCGTAAGGAGATCATCATGGGGGTTGCCACCGCGACCATTGCAAATGCCGAGGATTACCAGCGCGTACTGAGCACGTCGCGGCCGGTATTCCTGCTGTTTGTCTCAGATCACTGCCCGGGCTGCGCGATCTCCGGGCCGCTGTTCCAGAGGATTGCCCGCAAGTACCGCTCAGTGGTGAGCCTGGTACTTTATTGCGCGAAAACCCCGAGGCACCCGAAGGTTACGGGTACCCCAACGCTGCTGATTTATCTCAACGGCACACTGATGCAGACGTTCAGAGGGTTCGGCCCCGAGGACGAACAAGTGCAGACGATCGAAAACGCATTCATGCTCTATGCCCCCCACAAGCGCGCAAAACCACCTGCGTCACCCGCCGCTCCTCGACCGCAGCCACCGTCAAGCGCCAGCCCTCATGCTCCAGGCTATCGCCCACCACGGGCAGGCGGTCGAGCAGGCTCATCACCAACCCGGCCAGAGTCTGGTAATCCTCCGTCGCGACAACCTTGAAGCCGGTACGCTGACGAATCTGGGTCAGGTTCAAGGCGCCATTGGCACGGAAGCCATCGCCCTCTTCGACAATATCCGGCCCTTCGATCTCACTGGCATCCGGCAATTCACCGGCGATGGACTCGAGAATGTCGGTCATGCTCAACACGCCCATGAAGTCGCCGAATTCGTTGATCACAAAGGCGATGTGGGTCGATTCCTGACGCATCTGTTCCAGGGCGTTGAGGATCGAAAAACTCTCCAGCAGGTTGATCGCTCGACGCGCCAGGTGCTCCAGGTTCGGCTCGTTGCCGGCCAGGTATTCCTTGAGCAGTTCCTTTTTATGCACGAAGCCCAACGGCTCATCTACCACGCCGTTGCGGATCAACGGCAGGCGAGAGTAGGACGAATGCATCAATTTCAGGCGAATCGTGTCGGCATCGTCCGCCAGGTCGATAAAGTCGACCTTGGCCCGCGGCGTCATCAAGGTACGAATCGGCCGCTCGGCCAGTTGCAGCACGCCACTGATCATCACGCGTTCACGTCGATCAAACAGCGGGCCCTGATTGGCATCTGTCTCGCCCAGCAAGTCGGCCACGTCTTCGCCCACCTCTTCTACCGCCAGGCTGCGACCGCCGAGCAAGCGCATCACCGCATGGGCAGTACGCTCGCGCACCGGCAACACGCCCTGCGCCGATTTCTTGCGACGGGCGCGGGCAATCTGGTTGAACACTTCGATCAGGATCGAGAAGCCAATGGCTGCGTACAGGTAACCCTTCGGAATATGGAAACCCAGGCCTTCGGCGGTCAGCGCAAAACCAATCATCATCAGGAAGCCCAGGCACAGCATGATCACTGTGGGGTGGGCGTTCACGAAGCGCGTCAGCGGCTTGCTCGCCACGATCATCAGGCCGATGGAAATGATCACCGCGATCATCATCACCGCCAGCTCATCCACCATGCCCACGGCGGTAATCACCGCATCCAGGGAGAACACCGCATCAAGCACCACGATCTGCGCCACGATCGGCCAGAACATCGCATACGCCACGTTGCCCGTGCGCTGAGCCACATGCCCTTCAAGGCGCTCGTGCAATTCCATGGTGGCCTTGAACAGCAGGAATACACCACCGAACAGCATGATCAGGTCACGACCGGAGAAACTCTTGTCGAACACCTCGAACAGCGGCTGGGTGAGGGTCACCAACCACGAAATACTCGCCAGCAGGCCAAGGCGCATCAGCAATGCCAGGGATAAACCGATCAACCGCGCACGGTCACGCTGCTCCGGTGGCAACTTGTCCGCCAGGATCGCGATAAACACCAGGTTGTCGATACCCAGCACCAGTTCCAGCACAATCAAGGTCAACAGGCCGAGCCAGGCCGTTGGATCCGCTAACCATTCCATTTATATAAATCTCTATCTAGGTTTCAGAATGCCGGACACGGCAAAGCGCGGTCAGTGGACCGGAACAAGGTTAGCAGTCGGAATACGGGATGTTTCAGCGGGAACGGCAGCAGCGGATGTCTTGGGGAAAGACGACTGGGGGGCTCCGAGAGGGTGTTCATGCAAATCCTGAAATAACAAAAGGACTTGAATCCTACAGGCGAAAAGCAAATTTCCCACAACGCAAAACTATTACAAAACCTGTCTTTGAAACCCATGCCCCTGTGGGAGGTGGCTTGCTCCCTCCCACAGGGGACCCCATGCATTCTGAAGGTCGGGTTACCAGAACCGCTGCTGGGTCAACCGGCTCCACCAGGTCAGCAGCACTCGGTCCACCGAACCGCTGGCCGCCAGGCCCACGCGCTCTTGCAGGCTTTTGCGCTCGGCATAGTGCAGGTGGAACACCTCGGCGGTCTTGGCCTTGGTGGCCAGGTATTCGTCGCTGGTTTGCAGCTCGTCGACCAACTGTTTGTCGAGAGCTGCAACGCCGAGCCAGACTTCACCCGTGGCCACGTCATCAATCGCCAACTGCGGGCGATACCGCGACACGAAGTTCTTGAACAGTTGATGAGTGATATCCAGGTCTTCCTGAAACTTCTCGCGGCCCTTTTCGGTGTTTTCGCCAAACACGGTGAGGGTGCGTTTGTATTCGCCGGCGGTCAGCACTTCAAAGTCGATATCGTGTTTTTTGAGCAGGCGATTGACGTTGGGCAACTGCGCCACTACGCCGATGGAGCCCAGGATGGCAAACGGCGCGCTGATGATCTTCTCGCCGATGCACGCCATCATGTAACCGCCGCTGGCCGCGACCTTGTCGATGCACACGGTCAATGGCACGCCCGCCTGGCGGATACGCGCCAATTGTGACGAGGCCAAGCCGTAGCTGTGCACCATGCCACCACCACTTTCCAGACGCAGCACCACTTCGTCCTTGGGCGTGGCCAAGCTCAGCAATGCGGTGATTTCATGGCGCAGGCTCTCGGTCGCCGAGGCCTTGATGTCACCGTCGAAATCCAGCACGAACACCCGTGGCTTGGCCTCGGGTTTTTTCTTACTGTTCTTCTTTTCAGTTTTGCTTTCGGACTTGCGCAGCGCTTTGAGCTGGTCCTTGTCGAGCAGGCTCGACTCCAGGCGCTCGCGCAGGCCCTTGTAGAAATCATTGAGCTTGCTGACCTGCAGTTGGCCGGCGGATTTGCGACGACCTTTACTGCGCAGTGCGGCGAAGCTGATCAGTACCACCAGAATAGCGACCACCAGGGTGACAGTCTTCGCCAGGAAGCTGGCATATTCGGCCAAAAAATCCATGTGACTCCTTACAAGTGCATTTACAAGAGCAGTGCGCCAGGCGCGGATTGCCCAAGCATACCGATGGCACCGCATTCGGGCCAGTGATCAAACCGTCGGCAGCCAAGGCCTCTAAGGAGCTTTTAAAACAAGCGTATGTTTTTTCATTGACAGCTCCCTGGCATCCCCATAACCTCGCCAGACTTTCAACGTACCGGGAAAACGGACGTGGGCAGCATCTATCTGATTCGACATGGCCAGGCCTCCTTCGGTGCAGACGACTATGACGTCCTGTCGCCCGTTGGTGTGGAGCAGGCACAAGTGCTCGGTCGCCACCTGGCGGACATGGGCATCGTGTTCGACCGCTGCGTGGCCGGCGACCTGCGCCGCCAGCAGCACACCGCCACGGCTGCCTTCGATCAATACCGCGCCCTTGGCCTGCCGGTTCCGGCCTTGGAAACCGACAGCGCCTTCAACGAATTCGATGCTGAAGCGATCATCCGCGCCCTGCTCCCCGACCTGCTCACCACCGAACCCGACGCCCTGGACATCCTGCGCAATGCCGCGCAGAACCGCAGCGAATTCCAACGCATCTTCGCCCTGATCATTGAACGCTGGTTGGCCGGCACTTATGACACGCCGGGACTGGAAAGCTGGCTGGGGTTTGTCGAGCGCGTTCAGGGTGGCTTGCAACGCATTCTCGATGCCGCAGACAACACACAGAAAATCGCCGTGTTCACCTCCGGCGGCACCATCACTGCCCTGCTCCACCTGATTACCCGAATGCCTGCTACACAGGCTTTCGAACTGAACTGGCAAATTGTTAACACCTCGCTCAACCAGCTGAAATTCCGCGGTCGCGAGGTGGCACTGGCTTCCTTCAACAGTCATAGCCACTTGCAACTGTTGAAGGCGCCGCAACTCATCACCTTCCGATGAAGTGCGGCCAACCGTGACCCCAAGGTCACTGGACTCCACCCAAAAGGATCGAAACCATGACTGACGTAGCCAAAGCTGTAGAAGCAATGAAAGCCAAATTCAACCCAAGCGCTGCCGACGGCTTGGACCTGGTATTCGGTTTCCGTATCGATGACACCAAGAACTTTTCCCTGGTCGTCAAAGACAAAACCTGCGAACTGCATGAAGGTGAAAACCCGGACGCACAAGTGACCCTGGTCATGGACAGCGCGACCCTGGAAGGCATCGTCGACGGTTCGACTGACGGCATGCAGGCCTTCATGGGCGGCAAACTGCGCACTGAAGGCGACATGATGCTCGCGATGAAACTGAGTGAGCTGTTCCCTTCCTGATTCACAGGCAAGCTTGCATATCGATCCCGCCTCTCCAGGCGGGATTTTTTTTGCCAACTAACCTGGGTTCAATCAAGGTCCGAGGCCGCAACTCAGACCTTCGATTGCAGCAGCAACGCCACCAACGCACTCCACCCCGTCTGATGGGACGCCCCCAACCCGCGCCCGGTTTCCCCGTGAAAATACTCATGGAACAACACCAGATCACGGCTGAGCGGGTCCGCTTCCAACTGCGAATAGCCCGCCATTGATGGCCTACATCCATTGTCGTCCCTTAGAAACAGCCCGGTCAGCCGCTGACTGAGGCCCTCAGCCACTTCCTCCAGGGATGACAGATACCCGCTGCCTGTCGGGTACTCCACCGAGAAGTTATCCGCGTAGTACCGATGAAATTCACGCAGCGATTCAATCAGCATGTAATTGACAGGCATCCACACGGGCCCACGCCAATTCGAGTTGCCGCCATACAATCGTGAGTCTGACTCGCCAGGCTGGTAACGCGCGCTGAGGGTGTCGCCGTTCATCTTCAGCGCCAGGGGCTGCTCGGCGAAGGCTTTGGACAGCGAGCGCACGCCAAACGCAGAGAGGAACTCACTGTCCTCCAACATGCGCCGAAGCAGGTCCTTTGTGCGTTCGCCCCGCAACAACGCCAGCAACAAGCGATTGCCCTGCCCCGGCTCGTTCCAGCGCGAGACCAATTTAGCCAAGTCCGGCCGGTGTTTCATAAAGCCCAGCAACCGTTCGCGCAAACCCTCCAGGCCTTCATGCTCGCGCTGCTCCAGCACCAGCACGGCGAACAACGGCATCAGGCCGACGATGGAGCGCAAACGTACCGGCTCGTTCTGCCCATCGGGGCTGTGCAGCACGTCGTAGAAGAACAGGTCCTGCTCATCCCACAAACCTTCGGCACTGTCATCGACCCGGTTAATGGCACCGGCGATATACAGGAAATGTTCGAAAAACTTCACCGCAATATCCACGTACACGGCATTGCGCCTGGCCAGCTCCAGGGCGATGCGCATCAGGTCCAGGGCATACGCGGCAACCCACGCTGTGCCGTCGGCCTGGTCCAACTGATACCCCGGCGGCAATGCCGCCGAACGGTCAAACAACGCAATGTTATCCAGCCCGAGAAAACCGCCCTGGAACAGGTTGCGGCCCTCGGCGTCCTTGCGGTTGACCCACCAGGAAAAATTCAGCAGCAGCTTATGGAAAATCCTCTCTAGAAAATCCATGTCGCCTACACCGGTCAACGCCTTGTCCTGCTGGTAAACCCGCCAACTGGCCCAGGCATGCACCGGCGGGTTTGCATCATCGAAGCGCCATTCATAAGCCGGCAGTTGGCCGTTGGGATGCATGAAGCGATCCTTCACCAGCAGCAGCAACTGTTGCTTGGCGTAACCCGGGTCGATCAGCGCCATCGCCACCGCCTGAAAGCCCTGGTCCCACGAGGCATACCACGGGTATTCCCAGGTGTCGGGCATGGAAAGGATGTCGAAGTTGGACAGGTGCCGCCAATGGGTATTGCGGATATGCAGGCGCTCAGTCGGCGGCGCGGGCTGGGCTGGGTCACCATCGAGCCATTGGTTCACGTCGAAATAGTAGAGCTGCTTGGACCACAACAAGCCAGCCAGGGCTTGGCGCTGCACATTGCGCGCGTCCGCATCGCCAATGCCCTGTTGCAGGGCCGCATAGAAGTCATCGGCTTCCTGACGACGTTGCTCGAACAATTTACGGGCGTTGGCCGGGGGCGCATCCACGGGGGCAAAGCGCAGGTACAAGGTTTTGCTTTCCTGCCCTGCCAGTTCAAGGATGAACCGCGCTGCAACCTTGGTACCGGTGTCCCGGCGAATCGCCGATTGAGCGCCACTGACCACGTAATCGTTGATGCCATCCTTGAACGGGCCCGGTGCCACCTGCCCGTCCAGCTTCACGACATTGCTTTCGTTTTCGCAGAACAACCATTCCAAGCCATCCTGTCCCCAGGCACTCAGATAACGATCCGGCAATTCATGATGACGGGCCAACACCTGCTCGCCGTCCAGCCGCAACTGCGGCTTGGGCGCATCAAAGGTCCAGCTCCAGTCGTTACGCGCCCACAGTTGAGGCATTACCTGCAAACGCGTCGGCTGCTCCGAGCGGTTATGCACCGTGACCCGCATGAAAATATCGTCAGGCTGCTGCTTGGCGTACTCGACGCTGACATCGCAATAGCGGTTGTCCTCAAACACGCCGGTATCGAGGATTTCATACTCGGCATCACCCAGCCCGCGACGGGCGTTCTCGGTGATCAGGTCAGCATAGGGAAAGGCGGCATGGGGGTATTTGTAGAGCATGCGCATGTAGGCATGACTCGGTACGCCATCAACGAAAAAGTACAGTTCCTTGACGTCCTCGCCATGGTTGCCCTCGGCGTTGTTGAGACCGAACAACCGCTCCTTGAGGATCGAATCGCGCTCGTTCCACAGCGCCAGCCCGAGGCACCAGCGTTGCGCCTTGTCGCTGAAACCGGCCAGGCCGTCCTCACCCCAACGGTAGGCGCGGCTGCGCGCGTGTTCATGGGGAAAGTAGCGCCAGGCATCGCCATCGGCGCTGTAGTCTTCACGCACGGTGCCCCATTGGCGTTCACTCAGGTACGGGCCCCATTCGCGCCAGCGCTCGGCGTCTTCAGTGGCCAGGCGTTGGCCTTCAATCGTTTGCGTTACGGGCGTGGCCGTCATTGGGTCCTCCATCGCCGACAAGGTGAGGAGCAGTGTAGAACCCATCCACACCCGCGTGCACATGAAGACTTGGCAGAGAATGCCGTTCATTCATTTGCAGAATGAAGTCCAGAGGAATCTTCGTTTGCAAGCGCACCTGGGGCCCAACAAAATCCAGTAAAAGACCATCACCCTCTCCACCGTCATCAGGAATTTTTCTATGCCCAGTACCGCACATGTCAGCCCAGACGAGATCCGCAAGGGGTTTTCCAAGGCCATGTCCGATATGTACCGAGATGAAGTTCCCCTGTATGGCGCGCTGATGGAGTTGGTAGCCGAGACCAATAGCCGCGTGCTCGACAGCGAACCGAGCCTGGCGCAACAGCTGCAACGCACCGGCGAAATCCAGCGTTTGGACATGGAACGCCACGGCGCCATTCGCTTGGGCACAGCAGCGGAATTGGCCACAATCAGCCGCCTGTTTGCGGTGATGGGCATGCAGCCCGTGGGCTACTACGACCTCACGCCAGCCGGCGTGCCGGTGCATTCCACAGCATTTCGCGCGGTGCATGAACACGCGCTGCAAGCCAGCCCGTTTCGGGTGTTCACCTCCCTGCTGCGCTTGGAATTGATCGAGAATGCCGAACTTCGCGCCTTCGCCGAAACCGCATTGGCAAAGCGCTCGATCTTCACCCCCGGCGCCCTGGCGCTTATCGCAAAAGCGGAAACAAACGGCGGCCTCAATGCCGACGAGGCCGCCGAATTCATCCGCCAGGCCCTGGAAACCTTCCGCTGGCACCACACCGCCACCGTTACCGCCGCGCAGTACCAGCAACTCAGTGACCAGCACCGTCTGATCGCCGATGTGGTGGCCTTCAAGGGGCCGCACATCAACCACCTCACACCGCGCACCCTGGACATTGATCAGGTACAGACCGCCATGCCCGCCAAGGGCATAACCCCCAAGGCCGTGATCGAAGGCCCACTGCGCCGCCAGTGCCCGATCCTGCTGCGCCAGACCAGCTTCAAGGCCCTCGACGAAGCCATCGCCTTCACCGACGCCCAAGGCCGCCACAGCGCCCGCTTCGGTGAAATCGAACAGCGTGGCGTCGCCCTCACGCCCAAAGGCCGCGCCCTCTACGACCAACTGCTGAACGCCGCCCGCAACGAACTGGGCGCGTTCCCCAACGAATCCAACGCCGCGCGCTACATGCACTTGATGGAACAACACTTCCAGGCCTTCCCCGACAACCACGGGCAGATGCGCGAACAAGGCCTGGCGTACTTCCGCTACTTCGCCACGGAACAAGGCCTGGCGGCACGCGGCCACGCCGATCAACCACGCACATTGCAAGCACTGATCGCCGCCGGTCATGTGGATGTAGAGCCGTTGGTGTATGAGGATTTTCTGCCGGTAAGTGCGGCGGGGATTTTCCAGTCGAATTTGGGGGATGCGGCACAGAGTCACTACGCCGCCAATTCAAACCAGGCGGAATTCGAAAAGGCGTTGGGGCGCAAGACCATCGATGAATTGCAGCTGTACAGCGAGACCCAACAGCGTTCGATCGATGCGTGCACTGAAGCGCTGCTGGCTTGAAAGACAGCGTCCACCCGGCTCAACAGCACAGTCCTTGCGCTGCAAAACGTCCCCAGAGCCGGGCGGACGGGGCGCATCATAAGGAGTGATTCCCACGATGTCCCTCAGTCAAATCTGAACAAACCTTGCCGCGTTTCAGGCGTCGAGGCGCCCTGCGATTTCGTCCTTGATCAGCAGGCGTTTCTTCTTCAACACCTCCACCACTGTGTCGTCGGCCTTTTCTGATTCCGCCCGGAGCACCTCGCCGTCGGCAGCGTCGTATTGGGTGAGCAGCGAGTCCAGCCGTTTATCGCTCGCCCTGCGTTCGTGAACGACTTCCTTGCTCAAACCCAAATCCTGATACAGGTCGTGTTTCACTGGCATGACGTACCTCCGCAAGTTGATCAATGGCCTACGCCCTTGAAGCTAGACCATTGCAAAGGGTCTTGTCATGTTTGAAGTCAATACGTCCCCGTTCGTCGCGGCAACGGCAATGGGATCAAACCTTCGCGGCGCCCGGCCCTCCACAGTAGATCGTCACTTGAGGGAGACCGGTTTCATGACTAACGCCGCAACCACTGTCGACACCCTATGCATCAACACCCTGCGCACCCTGGCGATGGACGCCGTGCAGAAGGCCAACTCCGGCCATCCGGGCACGCCCATGGGCCTGGCGCCGGTGGGATACACGCTGTGGAGCCGGTTTCTGCGCTATCACCCCGAGCATCCCGACTGGCCCAACCGTGACCGATTTGTGTTGTCAGTGGGGCATGCATCCATGCTGTTGTATTCGCTGCTGCACTTGGCCGGTGTGAAAGAAATTGATGCCCATGGCAAGCGCACCGGGCACCCGGCGATCAGCCTGGACGATATCAAGCAATTCCGTCAGGCCGACTCCAAGACGCCGGGGCATCCGGAATACCGCATGACCACAGGCGTGGAAACCACCACAGGCCCCCTTGGCCAGGGCTGCGCCAACAGCGTGGGCATGGCGATGGCCGAGCGTTGGCTGGCTGAGCGCTTTAACCATGACGGCCAGGTGCTGTTCGATTACAAGGTCTACACCCTGTGTGGCGACGGCGACATGATGGAGGGCATCAGCAGCGAAGCGGCGTCGATGGCCGGCCATTTGAAGCTGGATAACCTGTGCTGGATCTACGACAACAACACCATCAGCATCGAAGGCCACACTGAGCTTGCCTTCAGCGAAGACGTGATCAAGCGTTTCCAGGCCTATGGCTGGCACACCTTGCACGTCACCGATGCCAACGACTTGCAGGCACTGAGCGCAGCCCTGGAGACCTTCCAGGCGAATACCGGCGCGCCGACGCTGATCGTAGTCGACAGCGTGATCGGTTACGGTTCGCCCCACAAGCACAACACCGCCGCCGCCCATGGCGAGCCGTTGGGTGATGACGAAATCCGCCTGACCAAAGCTGCGTATGGTTGGCCGCAGGATTCCAGCTTCCTGGTGCCCGATGAGGCGCGCACGCTCTTGCGCGACGCCCTGCACGCCCGCGCCGAACCGCTGTACCAGCAATGGAACCAGACCCTGGCCCGTCTCGACCCTCAATTGGCCGATGAACTACGGCGGATGCGCGCCGGGGAGATGCCCGAGCACTGGCAGGCTGACCTGCCCGACTTTGCCGCCGATGCCAAGGGCGTCGCCAGCCGCGCGGCGGGTGGCGAGGTACTGAATGCCTTCGCCCAGCAAATCCACTGGCTGCTCGGCGGCTCGGCGGACTTGTCGCCTTCGACCAAAACCAACCTCACCTTCGACGGTGCCGGGCGCTTCAGCGCCGATGACTACAGCGGGCGCAACCTGCATTTCGGTATTCGCGAACACGCCATGGGCGCCATTGCCAATGGCATGGCGCTGTCGTATTTGCGGCCGTACACCTCGACCTTCCTGGTATTCAGCGACTACATGAAACCACCGATCCGCCTGGCGGCGATCATGGAGTTGCCGGTGGTGTTCGTGTTTACCCACGACTCCATCGGCGTGGGTGAAGATGGGCCGACGCACCAGCCCATTGAGCACCTGACGCAGTTGCGCGCCACGCCAGGGTTGCTGACCCTTCGCCCTGGCGACGCCAACGAAACCCTGGAGCTGTGGAAAGTTGCGCTGGCGCAAACCCATCGGCCGAGCTGTGTGGTGCTGTCACGCCAGCCGCTGCCGACTCTGGATCGCACGCAATACGCAGCGGCGACCGGTGCAGCCAAAGGCGCTTATGTGTTGGCGGGGGCGGATAAACCCCAGGTGATTTTGATCGGCACCGGCAGTGAAGTCAGCCTGGCGGTGGCGGCCTATGAACAACTCAAGTGCGAAGGGATTGCCGCACAAGTCGTCTCGATGCCGAGCTGGGAGTTGTTTGAAGAACAGGACCAGGCCTATCGCGACAGTGTGTTGCCGCCGGCGGTGACGGCGCGCGTAGTGATGGAACAGGCTGGACCTTTGGGGTGGGACCGCTATGTCGGGCAAACCGGCGCCAAGGTGGTGATGAACAGCTTCGGGGCTTCGGCGCCGTTGGCGAAGTTGCAGGAGAAGTTTGGGTTTACGGTGGAACATGTGGTGAAGCAGGCCAAGGCACAAATCCAACTGACCAGACACTGATCACTCTGTGGGAGGGGGCTTGCCCCCGATAGCTATCTGTCAGGCACTTGATGGGGTGACTGACCCACCGCTATCGGGGGCAAGCCCCCTCCCACATGTGGACCTGTTTAACTGTTAGATCAACGCTCGGGCCAGGAATGGCGCAGTCCGGCTTTTCTTGCTCTTGGCAACTTTTTGCGGCGTACCGCTGGCCACCACTTGCCCGCCCAAATCCCCTGCCCCCGGACCGATATCGATCACCCAGTCACTCTGGGCCACCACACGCATTTCATGCTCGACCACCACCACCGTGTGCCCTGCATCCACCAAGTGATTGAGCTGGCTGAGCAGGCGATCCACATCCCGCGGATGCAGCCCGGTCGTTGGCTCATCTAACACATACAAGGTCGACCCACGGGCATTGCGTTGCAGCTCGGTGGCCAATTTGATCCGCTGCGCTTCACCCCCGGACAGTTCGGTAGCCGGTTGACCCAGTCGCAGATAACCCAGGCCGATATCCCGCAGCACCTGCAACGAGCGCAGTACCCCTGGCTGCTCGGCAAAGACCTCGACTGCCTGCTCGACGGTCATCCCGAGCACCTGAGCGATGCTCAAGCCTTGCCATTTGATCGCCAAGGTCTCGGGGTTGTAGCGCGCGCCGTGGCAGGTCGGACAGGGTGCGTACACACTCGGCATAAACAACAACTCGACGCTGACAAAGCCCTCGCCCTCGCAGTTCGGGCAACGGCCCTTGGCGACGTTGAAGGAGAACTGGCCCGCATCGTAATGGCGCTTCTTTGCCGCAGGCGTGGCGGCGAACAGTTTGCGCACGTTGTCGAACAGCCCGGTGTAGGTCGCCAGGTTGGAACGTGGCGTACGGCCGATGGGTTTCTGATCCACCTGCACCAGGCGTCGGATCTGTTCCAGCCCGGCGCTGATGCGCCCGCCACTGGTTTGCGGCGTGTCATCTTCCAGGCTCGGCTCTTCGTCGTTCTCCACCACACGCCCAAGGCCACTGCCCACCAATTCCAGCAGCGCCTGGCTGACCAGGCTGGACTTGCCCGAGCCGGAAATGCCGGTCACTGAGGTGAAGCAGCCCAAGGGAAAATCCACGTTCAGACCATTGAGGTTATTGCGCGTCACGCCCTCCAACTTCAACCAACCACTGGGTTCGCGGCGAGAGGGATTTGATGTACGCCGCTCGGCGAACAAATACTCACGGGTCTGCGACGCCTCTACGTCAGCCAACCCAGCAGGTGGCCCGCTGTACAGCACTTGCCCGCCATGCTCGCCAGCGGCCGGGCCGACGTCGATCAACCAGTCGGCGCGGCGCATGGTTTCCAAGTCGTGCTCCACCACAAACAACGAATTACCGGCGGCCTTCAAGCGCTCAAGCGCGGTGAACAACGCCTCGCCATCCGCCGGATGCAAGCCCGCCGAAGGCTCATCCAGCACATAGATCACTCCAAACAATTGCGAGCCCAATTGCGTGGCCAAGCGTAAACGTTGCAACTCCCCGGACGACAAGGTCGGTGTGCTGCGCTCCAGGGACAGATAACCCAGGCCCAATTCGATCAAGGTGCTGACCCGCTCCAGCAAGTCCTGGGCGATACGCTGCGCAGCCAGGCGCTTCTCCACCGAGAGCTTCATCGTGTCCTGCCCCGCCGCCACCGGCCGCAGCAGTTCGGCCAGCTGCGACAACGACAGCTGCGACAACTCGCCAATATCCACCCCGGCAAACTTCACCGAGAGCGCCGCCTTGGTCAGCCGCTTGCCTTCACACAGCGGGCAGGCGCTGCCCTGCATGAACTGCGACACGCGCTTTTTCATCAGCGCGCTTTGGGTGTGGCTGAAGGTGTGCAGGATGTAGCGCCGCGCGCCGCTGAACGTGCCCTGGTAACTAGGCTCCAGCTTGCGCTTCAACGCCTCGCGGGTTTGCTCCGGGGTGAAACCGGCATACACCGGCACAGTGGGGGTTTCTTCGGTGAACAGGATCCAGTCGCGCTGCTTTTTCGGCAGGTCGCGCCATGGGATATCCACGTCATAGCCCAAGGTCACCAGAATGTCGCGCAGGTTCTGGCCCTGCCACGCCAACGGCCAGGAGGCTACCGCGCGCTGGCGAATACTCAGCGAAGGGTCGGGCACCATCAGCGCCTCGGTCACTTCATACACGCGGCCCAGGCCATGACATTGCGGGCACGCACCCTGGGGAAGGTTCGGCGAAAAGTCCTCGGCATACAGCATCGCTTGCCCCGCAGGGTAGCTGCCGGCGCGGGAATAGAGCATGCGGATCAGGCTCGATAACGTGGTGACGCTGCCCACCGAAGACCGCGCGCTGGGCGTGCCACGCTGCTGTTGCAGGGCCACGGCGGGCGGCAGGCCTTCGATGCTGTCCACGTCGGGCACGCCAACCTGGTCGATCAGGCGCCGCGCGTAAGGCGCCACCGATTCGAAGTAGCGCCGCTGGGCCTCGGCATACACCGTGGAAAACGCCAGGGACGACTTGCCCGAACCCGACACGCCGGTAAACACCACCAGGGCATCCCGGGGAATATCCACGTCGACGTTTTGCAGGTTGTGCTCGCGGGCGCCGCGCACCCTGACAAAGCCTGGGCGTTGGGCAGTGATCGCAGGGATGTTGCGCTGTGAAGTCATGGTCAACCTTATCGTGCGGTGAGCACGCTGCGCACCCGTAGCGTCAGGGCTTCGGGGCTGTAGGGCTTGCTCAGCAGATGAATATCGGGGCTCAGCAGGTGGTTGCTGGAGAGGATGTCGCGGGTGTGACCGGAAGTGAACAGCACCGGCACGGGCGGGGTTTGTGCACGGGCCCAGGCGGCCAGGTCGGTGCTTTTAAGGCGGCCGGGCATGACCACGTCGGTAAAAATCAACTCGGGTTGCAGGCCAGCTTTAAGCTTCGACATGGCCTGGTCGCCGTCCTCGGCGGTGATCACGGTGTAGCCCGACTGTTCGAGCACGTCCACCACCGTCAGGCGCACGCCTTCGTTGTCTTCGACCACCAGGATCGTTTCCTGGCCGCCTACGGACGCAACGGGCTCGTCTGACGCTTCAAGGCACTCCTCGCCCAGGCTGCGCGGGAAGTACAACTGCACCACGGTGCCCAGGCCTTCTTCGCTGCTGACCTCGACATGCCCGCCACTTTGACGCACAAAGCCGAACACCATGCTCAAGCCCAGGCCGGTACCGTGACCGTCGCGCTTGGTGGTGAAGAACGGTTCGAACACCCTGGCCTGGATCCCAGGTGGCATGCCCACCCCGGTGTCGGTGACCGCCAGGCGCACATATTCTCCGGGACTGACGCTTTTACCAATGCAATCGCCGGGGTTAAGGATGATGTTTTCGCCGCTGATGCGGATCACCCCCTCACCTTTCATGGCGTCGCGGGCATTGATCGCCAGGTTGAGCAACGCATTTTCCAACTGGTTACGGTCGACGTTGATGCTCCAGGAATCCTGGGGCAACTGCACATCGATATGAATGGTTTCTCCCAGTGCGCGCTGCAACAGTTCGCCAAGGCCGGCATAGATGCGTTGCGGGTTGTACACCGCCGGCGACAACGGCTGGCGGCGGGCAAAGGCCAGCAGTTGCGCCGACAGCTTGGCCCCGCGCTCCACTGCCGCGATGGCCGCGTTGACGCGGCGCTGCACCTGGGCATTGTCTGGCTCATGGCGGGCCAGCAAGTGCAGATTGCCGGCGATCACTTGCAACAGGTTATTGAAGTCGTGGGCCACGCCGCCGGTGAGGCCGCCGATGGCTTCGAGTTTTTGCGATTGGCGCAACTGGTCCTCGGCACTGGAGCGCGCCTGCACTTCAGCGGCCACCCGTTGTTCGAGGTTATGGGTGAGTTCCTGGCGCACCTGTTCGGACTTCACCAGTTCGGTGGTATCGACCACAATCGCCAACACGCCGGCTGGTTGCTGGTTGTCGCCGGCGACGGGGCTGTAATACAAATCCAGCCACACGGTTTCCGGCTGGCCATTGCGCAGCAGCACCAGGTCTTTGTTGTTGAAGGACAGAGTGCCGCCGGCCAGACAGGTGTCCACCACATGGCGATTGAAATCCGCCACCTCCGGCCAACCCAACTCCACCGGAGCCCCCAGCAAAGACGGGTGGCGGCCGCCGGCAAAGACCGAGTAACTGTCGTTGTAAATCATGTACCCGGCCCGCCCCCACAACATCACCATCGGCATCGGCGATGCGAGCATCATCTGCACGTTACAGGCCAGGCTGGTGGACCACTGGTTAATGGGACCGAGGTCCGTGGTCGACCAATCGAACGCGCGAATGCGCTGGGCCATTTCACCGGCCCAACCTTCACAGCCGTGGGGGTTGGATAAAAATTGCATCGTTCGGCTCAGTGCAAAAGAGAAGACAGTCGCCATTTTTGGAGCTTACACGGAGCAGATGGTTTCATCTGGTATTAATTTGGGGTCACCTCAGTGGAAATCCCGGCTGCGCACAGACATGCCTTCCAGCAACGGCGTGAGGTCGGTGAGCCGCCCGGCGATCAGGTGGCGCACCTCGCCGACCGCCTCCCAGCGCCCGTCTACCTTGAGCAAGCGCGACCCCACCAGCGCCTGGCGCTGACGTTCGGCCAGGTCGCGCCAGACCACCACATTGAGATTGCCGAACTCATCTTCCAAGGTGACAAAGGTCACACCGCTGGCCGTGCCCGGACGTTGCCGCCCCGTGACCAACCCCGCGACACTCACATTACGCCCATGCTCCACCGCCATCAGCTCGCGGGAGCTGCGACAACGCCGCTTGCGCAGCTCATCGCGCAACAACGCCAGCGGGTGCGGGCCGAGAGTGGTGCCGACGGTGGCGTAATCAGCCTGCAAGTCCTCGCCGACCGTCGGTGCGGGTAAAGCGACCACGGCTTCGTCGGGGCTGGGCAGCCCGGCGAACAGCCCCAATTGTTTGTGCACCCCCGCCACGTCCCAGCGGGCTTGGTGCCGGTTTCCAGCCAGGGCACGCAGGGCGCCGGCGTCGGCCAGCAACGCCTGGGCACGGGCGTCCAGACCGGCGCGCTGGTCCAGATCAGCAATGTCGCTGAAACCTGTGCCAGGGCGGGCGGCCTCGATGCGCCGACCCTCCTCTTCACGAAACCCCGCGATCATGCGCAAGCCCATACGGATCGCCGGTTGCTGGCCGTCAATGGGTTCCAGGCTGCAATCCCAGTCGCTGGCCTGCACATCCACCGGGCGAATCTGCAAGCGATGGCGCCGTGCGTCCTGCAGTATCTGGTCCGGGCTGTAGAAACCCATAGGCCAGCTGTTGATCAACGCGCAGGCGAAGGCCGCCGGCTCGTGGCATTTGAGCCAGCAACTGGCGTAAGTCAGCAAGGCGAAACTGGCCGCGTGGGACTCAGGAAACCCATAGCTGCCAAAGCCCTTGATCTGCTCGAAAATCTGCGCGGCAAATTCCTCGGTGTAGCCGTTTTTCAGCATGCCGGTGCGCAAGCGGTCCTGATGGGGTTCCAGGCCGCCGTGACGTTTCCACGCGGCCATGGAGCGGCGCAACTGGTCGGCCTCGCCAGGGCTGTAGTCGGCGGCGACCATGGCGATCTGCATCACTTGCTCCTGGAACAGCGGAATGCCCAGGGTGCGCTTCAATACGCTTTCAAGTTCCGGTGACGGGTAGGTGGTTTTTTCTTCCTTGTTACGTCGTCGCAGATACGGATGCACCATCCCTCCCTGGATCGGACCGGGTCGCACAATAGCGACCTCGATCACAAGGTCATAAAACGTCTGCGGCTTGAGCCGGGGCAGCATCGACATCTGCGCCCGCGACTCGATCTGAAATACGCCAATGGTGTCGGCCTTGCTGATCATCGCGTAGGTGGCAGGGTCTTCCTTGGGGATCGTCGCCAGGGCCAGGTCGAGGTTGCGGTGGCGGCGCAGCAAATCGAAACAGCGGCGAATCGCACTGAGCATGCCCAAGGCGAGGATATCCACCTTGAGCAGGCCCACGGCATCCAGATCGTCCTTGTCCCATTGGATAATGGTGCGCTCGGCCATGGCCGCGTTTTCCACCGGCACCAGAGTGTCCAGCGGGTATTCGGAAATCACGAAACCGCCGGGATGTTGGGACAGGTGCCGGGGAAAACCGATCAGTTGCTGGGTGAGCGTGAGTACACGGCGCAGGATCGGGCTGTCCGGGTCGAAGCCGCCTTCACGCAGGCGTTCCAGCGGTGGCGCATCATCACTCCAGCGCCCGCAGCAGTCGGCCAGGGCGTTGATCTGGTCCGGCGGCAACCCAAGGGCCTTGGCCACATCGCGCACCGCACCGGCGGCGTGGTAGCTGCTGACCACCGCCGTCAGCGCCGCGCGGGTGCGGCCGTAGCGCTGGAAAACGTACTGCAGCACTTCTTCGCGGCGTTCGTGCTCGAAGTCCACGTCGATATCCGGTGGCTCGTTGCGCTCCTCTGACAGGAAGCGCTCAAACAGCATATTCGTAAGGCTCGGGTTGATCTCGGTAATGCCCAAGGCAAAACACACCGCCGAGTTGGCCGCCGACCCGCGGCCCTGGCACAGGATCGAACGGCTGCGGGCGAAGCGCACAATATCGTGCACGGTGAGGAAATAACTTTCGTAACCCAGTTTGCTGATCAATGTCAGTTCGTGATTGATCTGCTGCATGGTCTTGGCGTCGATTCCGTGAGGCCAACGCAGGGCGATGCCTTCTTCGGTGACGGCGCGCAGCCAGGATTCGGCGTCATGCCCCTCGGGCACCAATTCGCGCGGGTAGTGATAACGCAACTGGCCGAGGTCGAAGGTGCAACGGCGGGCGATGACCAGGGTTTCATCGAGCAAGGCTTGGGGGTACAGCGTGCCCAGGGCATCAAGGCCGCGCAGATGCCGCTCGCCATTGGGGTGCAGGCGCGTGCCGGCTTCGGCCACCGGGACGTGATGACGGATGGCGGTCATGGTGTCTTGCAGGGCGCGTCGACCGCGTGCGTGCATGTGCACATCACCACAGGCCACCGCCGGGATATTCAGGTTGGCGGCCAGGTGCAGGCGCTGCTCCAGATGGCGCGCATCGTCCTGGCCGCAATGCAGGTGCACCGCCAGCCACAGGCGCTCGGCAAACGTGCGGCGCAGCCATTGGATCGAGGCCTGGGTGTCGCTGTCGTCGGCGACCCATAGCGCCAACAGGCCGTTGAGCGGTGCGTCGAAGTCTTCGTGCAGCAGGCGATAACTGCCTTTTTCCGCACGCCGCCTGGCCAGGGTGATCAGGCGGCACAGGTGCTGGTAACCGCTGAGGTTTTCTACCAGCAGCACCAGTTTCGGGCCGTTTTCGATGCGCACTTCGCTGCCGATAATCAGCGGTAACTCCACCGCCTTCGCCGCCTGCCACGCACGCACGATGCCTGACAACGTGCATTCATCAGTGATCGCCAAGGCGCTGTAGCCCTGGCGCTTGGCGCGCTCGAACAACTCCAGCGCGGTGGACGCGCCGCGCTGAAAACTGAAATTGGACAGGCAATGCAGCTCGGCGTAGTTCATGCAAACCAGCCTTGCAGCCACAAACCATCGCCCTGCCCCACGCTGCGGTAGGCCCAGCCTTGCTGACCGGCGCGGGTCTGGATCAGGTAATAGTCACGGCGGATATCAGCGCCGTCCCACCAGCCGGATTCGATACGTTCCGGGCCCATCAGAATCTGCACACCTTGCTCGGTCAGCAAGGTGGGTTCCCTGAGCAGCCAACCGGGGCGGTGCACCTTGTTCAAGGTCGGGCATGTGCGACTGTCGGCCGTTGCTTGCCAAGCGCACTCGGGGCGATGGTCGGCATGAAAACGCAAGCCTTGTACCGCCTCATCCCCAAGGCGCGCGCGCAGGCGTTCGCGCAATTGCTCCCAGGGCAGGGTCTGTTGCGGGCGGTCGTCGAACAGGTCCTGGCGCTGCGGCACAAACACCGGCAAGTCCTGGGCCACCAGGCGAAAACCGCGCACCGGCGCCGTGACTTGCACTTGCTCCAGGCGCCCACGGGCCAGCTCGAACAGCATCGCCGGTTCGCGCTCGGCGCTGAGCAGGCCGACCTTGATCACACTGTCGGGCAACTGGGCGTGCTCCAGGTGCAGGTCAAAACGCTGCACGCCACTGTCGCGTCCGCAGAGAAAGGCGGATAAATCACCGGTCAAGCGCCGCAGTGGAAACAGCAGCGCCTGGTGGGACTGCACGTCGAAATTCAATTCGATGCGCACATCGAACTGGTCCGGCGGCTGGTAAAACCCAAGGGCCAGCGGGCGTTGCCCGGTCAAGGCATCCAGGTGCTTGAGCAGGCCGGCATCAAAGCGCCGTGCCAGGGTGTGCCGGGGCAAGGCCTGCACCTGGGACAGGGTGCGCAGGCCCATGCGCGACAAGGCGGTAGCGGCCTGAGGTTCAAGGCCGGCGCGGTCGATGGGCAGTGGTGCGAGGGCCTGCATCAATGCCTCATCGTCGATGGCCAGACCGTCGTAAATATTGGCCAGCACCCTCGCCGCCGCCGGGTTGGGCGCGGCGACGATGCGGTGACGAAAGCCCAGCTCGGTCAATTCTTTGCGCAAGCGCGCTTCGAACTGCGGCCAGGGACCGAACAGGCCCAGGCTCGATTCGATCTCAAACAGCAACGCACGCGGGTAATGCACACTGACCTGGGAACTGAAGCGATAGGCCCAGGCTGCCAGGAACTGCTGCCAGCGTTCGATTTCCACGGGGTCGTATTCGGCGCTGGCAAAAGTCTTGGCCAGGGCATGGGCCGCCGTCAGTGAAAGGCCTGGACGCAGGCCCAAGGCGCGGGCGGCGTCGTTGACGGTTTGCAGTACGCGCCGCTGTGGCGTACCGGCCAGCAGCGCGAGGGGTTGGTCGGGCTCGGGGTGCACACGCTGCACCCCATCCAGCGCCAATTGCGGGAAGACAATACACACCCAGCGCATGGCAACCTCAGTGCCCCGCCAACGCAATCGGCGCCGGATGGGCCAAACCGCCACGGCACTTGATCACCCGTACTTGAGCAGGTTTCGCATCGACCGCCAAACGCAGGGCAGCAGGCGATGAATTGACCCCCTCACTCAAGGCGCGCCAGGCAAACGCCAGGGTCTGGCCGGTTTCTGCTGCCACCTGCAAGCGCCGCAGCGCCCGGTCATCGGCCTTGCGCGGCCAGCACAGCACCGCGCCGCAACTGCCGGAGCGCAGGCACTGCTCCACGGCCCACAGCGCATCACGTTCCTTGGCCTGGATCACTGAAAGCTGGCGTACATCCACCCCGGCGTTTTGCCAGGCATGGGGGTACGGCGTATACGGCGGCGCCACCAACACAATGCGCTCCCCCGCCTTTGACAGGCGCGCCAGGGTGGGCAGCACCAGTTGCAGTTCGCCGATGCCCTCCTTGGCCATGAGGATTTCACTCAAAGCCGATTCAGGCCAGCCGCCGCTGGGCAGCACCGCATCCAGCGCGGCCAGCCCGGTGGGGTGCACACTGGCGGGAGGCGCGGCCGGCCGGCCTTTCCAGACGCGGCCGCCATTGAACAGCGCGTCCAGGGCAACGACGGCGCCCATCAGCCTTGCCTCACCAGGCCGCAGAACACCCCTTCGATGGCCAGGTCCTGATCAGGGCCCACCACAATAGGTTGATACGCGGGGTTGCGCGGCAGCAGGCGCACGCGGTCGCCACTGCGTTCGAAACGCTTGATGGTGACTTCGCCATCCAGGCGCGCCACCACGATCTGCCCGTTCAAGGCCTCGGCACTGCGGCGTACGCCTACCAGATCGCCGTCAAGGATGCCGTCTTC
Organism: Pseudomonas sivasensis; assembly: GCF_052938085.1. Taxonomy (NCBI): domain Bacteria; kingdom Pseudomonadati; phylum Pseudomonadota; class Gammaproteobacteria; order Pseudomonadales; family Pseudomonadaceae; genus Pseudomonas; species Pseudomonas sivasensis. The sequence continues at coordinate 2,626,063 of NZ_CP176442.1, read as the reverse complement.
GATCATCGAATCGCCCTGCACCCGCAGCAGGTAGTCGGGGGTTTTCGCGAAGGTGCTTGGGTCGAGTTGCAGGCGACTGTGCACTTCGGCGTCAGCACCGATGGGCAGGCCGGCGGCGACTCGGCCGAGCACGGGCACGTCCAGCCACTCCGGACGCATGGGTTGGTTGAGCAGGCGAATGCCGCGAGCCTGGTTGGGGTTGACCTCAATGAAGCCGGCTTCGGTCAGGGCCACCACGTGTTTGCGCGCGACGCTGCGGGAGGCAAAGCCGAACGCCTCGGCGATCTCGGCGAGGCTGGGGGGCTGGCCTTGTTGCGCGATACGGTCGCGGATGAAGGTCAGGATGGCGGTGCGGCGGGGAGTCAGGGTCGTCATGGAGTACATTTGTACTCCTGCGGGAAATTTCTTACAAGAGCCGGTAGTCGGGGGGGGTTGAGTTGAGTGCATATCCGTTGGTTAGGTAACGGCTACTTATGGTTCCGCTCTTACAGCGGCTCACTTTTGGAAAGGCCCAAAAGTAAGCAAAAGGCCTTCGCCCCAACACTCGGCACCTCGCCTAGGCTCGGTGTGCCCTCACTCCGGCTTGAATCCGTGGGCCGCCGCGATGGGCCATCCATGGCCCAGCGCGGCTAACCCGGCGTCCTGCCGGGTTACCCACGGATTCAAGCCTGCGTTCGGCCAGCGTGTTTGACGGGGCGCCTGAGATCAAGATCAAAAGCGCAGATCAAAAGACCGCTGACTTCGTCAGCGAAAAGGATGTAAGAGCCAGATCAAAAGCACATCAAAAGCACATCAAAAGCAGAGCAAAAACAGGACAGCAGGCTAGGACCTATCTATCTGATCTATGGAGATCAAACTGTGGGAGGGGGCTTGCTCCCGATAGCAGTGGGTCAGTCACAGCCGCATCAACTGACACACCCTCATCGGGAGCAAGCCCCCTCCCACATTTGGAATGCGTTCGGCTTAAGAACCCGGTCGCCTCTAAGGCCGCCGCGCTCTTGCTTTTGATCTGAAATCGCCCCGTCAACCACGATGGCCGGCATTCCGGCCTTTACAAAAGTGACCCGCTGTAAGAGCGGAACCATAGGCGGCCGTTACCGCAGCAACGGATATGCACTCAATCAACCAACTCCCCCCGCCATATGCTCGGCAATCCTCAATCTCAACCAACGCTCCGCCGGATCATTGTCATGCACCCCACTCCACACCATCGACAACTCCGCCGCATCAATCGCAAACGGCGGATCCTCTGCCCGTAACGTGGTGCCCTCGGTCAACGCACACGCCGCATAATCCGGTACCGTCGCAATGATCTGCGTTCCCGCCAACAACGCCCGCAACCCGCTGAATTGCGGCACCGCCAGCACCACCCGCCGCGCGCGGCCGATACGGGCCAAGTCCAAATCGATGTTGCCGCTCAAATCCCCGGAGAACGACACCATCGCATGGGGCCGTTCGCAATAATCATCCAGCGTCAGCGGCGCCACCCCGTCATCCCCACGCAATACCTTGCACGGGATATCCCGCAGTTTCTTGCGCTTGGCATTCGCGGGCAGTTCAGTGGTGTAGCTCACCCCCACCGAAATCTCGCCACTGGCCAGCAGCGCGGACATCAGCAAGTAATTGGCGCGGCGTACCACCACGATGATGCCGGGGGCTTCTTCGCGAAGCTGACTGAGCAACGGCGGAAACAAGCCAAATTCGGCGTCGTCGGACAAGCCGATACGGAACACCGCACAGCTGGTGGAAGGGTCGAAATCCTTGGCGCGGCTGACCGCGCCGGAAATGGTGTCCATAGCCGGTTGCAGCTCCTTGAGTATCGCCAGGGCGCGCGGCGTGGGCTCCATTCCCCGCCCGTTGCGCAGCAGCAACGGGTCGTCGAACAGGTCGCGCAGCCGGCCTAAGGCAGCACTCACCGCCGGTTGGCCCATGAAGAGTTTTTCGGCGACCCGGGTCAGGTTCTTCTCGAACATCAACGCCTCGAAAATCACCAGCAGGTTCATGTCGACGCGACGCAGGTCATTGCGGTTCATGGCGGTATCCAAACGGTTAGCAGACTGCCAGCTAAGCACGCAAAACAAGGGGTTGATTGCATGTCTGTGCTGTCTTTTCCGTGACTGCACCTGACGAAATTAACAACGATTAACTCGTCAGCCAGACGGTACGGCAACAAGATTGACGCCATCTACACTGCATCCATTCACCGGGAACGCTCCCATCGACTGCGGATATCCGTCATGGCCCGAACTGAGCACTGCGCTCCTCGCTTATCCGCTACCGGCGGCCTATGCCCCCGGCGCGAGCGTATCGCCAAGCAATTGATCCTCGCCAACCTCGGCGAAAGCCTGGCGATTGCCGACCTGGCCCAGGCCTGCGCGCTGTCGCGCAGCCATTTCTCCCGTGCATTCAAGTGCACCACCGGGCTGTCGCCCCAGGAATGGATACGCCTGCAACGCATCCAGCGGGCCAAGGAATTGATCACTCAGTCTTCCTTGAGCCTGACGCAGATCAGCCTGGAATGCGGGTTCTGCGACCAGGCACATTTCTGCCATATGTTCACCCGCAGCGAGGGTGTCAATCCGATGACCTGGCGAAACCACCAACTGCGTCACAAGCCTCAAGAGATCGCTGCCTAGTGGTCTGCAAGCACCTGGAATATGCTGGCCGCTTACTTTCTCCAGAGCATGGCCACCCATGAGTGACCAACGCGATCAGGCCGTGCACTTCGGGCCGTACCGTATCCATCCCCACCAGCGCCTGGTGCTGGAGGCTGGTCGTCCGTTGCGCCTGGGGCGGCGGGCCGTGGATATCCTGCTGATCCTGCTGGAGCAGGCCGGTAATGTGGTGAGCAAGCAGGAGCTGATCGCTCGGGTCTGGCCCAAAAGCGTGGTAGAGGACGGCAACCTGCGGGTGCATATGGCGGCGTTGCGCAAGGCGCTGGGCGATGGCCAGGCCGGGCAGCGCTATATCGTTACGGTGGCCCAGCGTGGCTACAGTTTTGTTGCGCCACTGAGCATCGAGCCGATGAGCCTACCCACAGAAGGCACGCCCCAACGCCCCTGCCACAACCTGCCGCTGCGCCGCACCCGCATGCTCGGCCGCCAGGCGCTGATCGACAGCCTGGTGCAGCACCTGCCCGAACAACGCTTTATCACCCTGACGGGCGCCGGCGGCATCGGCAAGACCACCGTGGCGTTGCGCGTGGCGGAATTGCTGATCGGCCATTACCGCGACGGTATCCGCCTGCTGGACCTGGCGCCCCTCAGCGCGCCGTCGATGATCCTGCCCAACCTCGCCGCCCTGCTCGACCTGACCCACACCGAGCACGAACCGCTGGCCACCTTCGCGCGCCGCCTGCAAGAGCGCCAGGTGCTGCTGGTGATCGACAACTGCGAGCACTTGCTGGACGACATTGCGCTGATCAGCGAAACCCTGCTGCGCCATGCCCCAAAACTGCACATCCTGGCCACCAGCCGCGAAGCATTGCGCGCCGAAGGCGAATCGGTGCAACGCCTGGAACCCCTGGCCTGCCCACCCGCCACCGGCAACCGCGCCCAGGCCCTGGGCTATCCTGCCCTGCAACTGCTGATTGAACGCGCCATGTCTCATCAGGACAGCTTCGAACTGAGCGAAGCCGAACTGCCCCTGGCGATTGATATCTGCCAGCGCCTGGACGGTATTCCCCTGGCAATCGAATTGGTGGCGGCGCAGATCGAGCGCTTCGGCCTGCCGGGGTTGCTGGTGCAGATGGAAGACAATTTCCGCCTGCTCACCCGAGGCCGGCGCAGTGCCCTGCCCCGGCATCAAACCTTGCGCGCGACCCTGGATTGGAGCTTCGACCTGCTCACGACGTGCGAGCAAATCTGCCTGCGCCGTCTCGCCGTGTTCCGGGGTGGTTTCAGCTTGGCCAGCGCGGCGGCGGTGATTGCCGGAGAACAGATCGCACCGACCGAGGTGCTGGGCTCGATCACTCAACTGGTCGCCAAATCCTTGCTCAATGTGGAGCCCGGCGATGACGAGATGGTCTATCGCCTGCTGGACATCACCCGCACCTACGCCCTGGAAAAACTCAGTGTCGCCGACGAGCTTGATGCCACCCGTGAACGTCACGCCAACCGCTGCCTGGCGCTGATGGACCAGGCGCAGGAAGATTGGGAGCAGATCGCTACCCAGCCGTGGATCGACCGCTATGCCCCGCTGCGCGAAGACATCCGTGCCGCCCTCGACTGGGGCCTGGGCGACCAGGGTGTGCACGTGCTGGGCATTCGCCTCACCGTCAGCGCCATGCCGTTGTGGCAGGAGCTGTCGCTGCTGCGCGAACACGGCCTCTACGTGAGCAAGGCCCTGGCGCGACTGGGGCAATCGAGTGCGCCGAGCCAGCGCTTGCACATGGCATTGCAGTTGGCCTTCGGCAGTTTTTCCTATCACGCTCAGGGCAGTACGCCGCAGACCATAGACGCCTTTGCCTGTGCACGACGCCTGGCCGAAGCTGACAAAAACCTGCCCGGCCAACTGCGTGCGGTGTCGGGGCAAATGGCGGTCAGCCTGTGCAGCGGCAACTACCGTGAGGCGTTGAAGCAAAGCCTGCATTTCGACCAGTTGGGGCCACACGCCGAGTCGTTGCTGGCCCTCAGCGCCCAACGCCTGCGAGTACTGGCGCAGCACTTCGCCGGCAATCAGGTGCTGGCGCAGCACAATGCCGAACAGGTGATCCAGCGCATGGCCCAGAGCGGCCATCTCAACCGGTTTACCCATGGCTTTGGTGTGCAGTACGACCAAAGCGTGGCTTCGCTGACCATCCTCGCGCGCATCCTGTGGCTGCGCGGTTTCCCTGAACGCGCGTGGCGCACTGCAAGCCAGGCACTGGCGCTGGCGTTGCAGATCAACCACGGCACGTCAATCTGCTACACCCTGGCCCTGGCTGGGGTGGTGATCGCTCAGTACAACGGCGATACGCTTGCGGCCCGCGATCAGTTGGACCTGCTGTTGCAGCAGGCGCAAAAACATTCAGTGCAGTTGTTCCACACCTGGGCGCAATGCTACGAAGGCACGGCGCAGATTGCCGAAGTACAAGGGCTGGGCCTGGTCGAGGACATCCTGGTGACCTTCAACGCCATCGCAGTGGATGACGCCCTGTTCGAACGCGCCCGAAGCGGTGCGGCCGGCTGGTGCACACCGGAGATTCTGCGCGTGCGCGCCGAGGCCATGCCCGATGCCCAATCAGCCGAAAGCCAGTTGCTCGAAGCACTGGGCCTGGCGCACCAGCAAGGCGCGCTGGCCTGGGAGTTACGATGCGCAGACAGCTTGGCGCGGCTGTGGCACAAGCAAGGTCGTGTGCAGGCCGCGCGCGACCTGCTGGGTTCAGTCTATGAGCGGTTTACCGAAGGCTTCGCCACCCAGGATCTAATCCGCGTGCGCCGCCTGCTCGACGAGTTGCAAGACAAACGGCCGGCCTGAAAACGGCCCCAGGTAATGCCCATAGCCCTGTTGCAAGCGTGCTACCTGCTGTGGGTCGCGCAGAAGAGCCAAGGCGTAGCTGCGCACACTGTTGAGCAGGCGATAGCGCGGATAACCTGGGCCGGGCTCAAGGTTCAGCAGTGAGGTGTCGACCAGCCGACTCAACAAGTAAGACAGGTCGGCATGCTCCAGCTCCGTGCCGACCACCAGCTCACTCAAGGTGGGCAAAGTCACCGCCATTTTGAACAGGCTCATCTGCAGGAACAGCCAGCGCTCCGGCAAGCTCAGGCGCTGGTAGGTCCAATCCAGTGCGGCGCTGAGGGATTGGTGGCGCTCAACCGCTGTGCGGCGCCCCCGCGTGAGGATCTGCAAGCCCCTGCACACTTGCGCCTGCACACCACGGACGCCAAGGGCGTCCACTTGGGCGGCGGCCAGTTCGAGAGCCAGAGGAATACCGTCGAGGCGCCGGCAGATATCACGCAGCGGTGCCAAGTCCTGGGGCCGCAACACAAACCCCTGCTGGCTGGCACGCACCCGTGCAACAAACAACTGCACCGCCGGACTCACCATCGCCTGTTCAACGCTGCCCAACACCGACGGAGCTGGAAGCGCCAACTGGGGCACGCGCAACACCCATTCGCCCGAGGCACGCAAGGCTTCACGGCTACTGACGAGCACACTGATCCGGGGCGCGTGTTCGCTAAGCACACGCAGCAGATGTCGACAGGCGCCAAGCAGCAGATCAGCGCCATCAAGTACCAGCAATAATTGTCGGGAAGCCAATTGACGGCACAGTTCAGTGGCGCTGCCGCTGGGTTCGAGATGCAGGACCGTGGCCAGGTGGCGCAGCATCATCAGCGGCGCCTCGACGGTGGCTAGGTCGACCCACCACACACCGTCGCGGTAGCGCGGCAACACGCGCTCGGCCAGGGCCAGGGCCAAGGTGCTCTTGCCCACGCCGGCGCATCCGGTGAGGGTCATCAGCCGCTGCCCGGACAAACGCCGCACCAGCACGCCCAGCAGTTCATCACGGCCAATCACCGGGCTGAGCCGCGCGGCCAGGTTGTGCCTAGGCAGCACCGCTGCGGCCACGCCTTGCACGGGCGCAGCGAAGCAGTAGCCGCGCTGGGGGTCATTGAGGATAAACCGTTGCCCGTCGAGGGCACGGCGCAGCGCGGCGATGTGCACCCGCAGGTTGTTCTCTTCCACCACGCTATTCGGCCAGACCCGCTCGATCAGGGTGACCTTGCTGAAAAATTGCCCAGGCGCTTCCAGCAGCATCGCGAGGATATCCAGCGCCCGCCCGCCCAACGGCACCGGCCAACCCGCCTTGCTGACCAGTCGCTGCTGCCGGTGAAAGGCATAGGCACCGAAGCGCACCGTGCTATCCGCGTCAATCGCCTGAGGGTCGTTCATGTCTGCAATCGCGCTGAAACACCCGGCCTTGGGCGTTCGCGCATCCTTTTCCGTGGGCTCGACGCTATTCTTGCCAGCTACCCATGACAGAACAATGCTGGCACGGGGAGCGATACGGACAATCGGGTGTGCGAGACGGACATCCTGTCGTTAACTGAACTGCTGTCGGTATTGGGTAGGGTTGAGACCGAGCTTTTCACTGAATAAAAAGCGCATGTGCCGCACGCTGCCAAAGCCTGCGTGGAACGCCACGGTCTTGAGCGGCAGATCGGTGGTTTCCAGCAATTGCCGAGCACGGTCGATGCGCGCGCCTTGCAGGAAGGCCATGGGCGTCATCTGCACATCCTTGGCAAACAACCGGGCAAAGTGGCGCGCACTCATGCCGGCCAACTCGGCCATGGACTCGATGGTGAACGGCTGCTCCAGGTGCGCGAGAACATGGTTCTGCACGCGGGTAATCGCGGTTTCCTGGGGCGCCACGGCCGCGGTCATCGGGCTGAATTGGGCCTGGCCGCCCTGGCGTTTCATCACCACCAACAGCACCTTGGCCACATCCACCGCCACCTGCTTGCCATGGTCCTGGGCAACGATGGACAACGCCAGGTCGATACCGGCCGTGACCCCGCCCGAGGTAATCAACCGCCCGTCCTGCAGATAGATACGGTCGGTCTCGACGATGGCGTTGGGGAACGCCTTGATCAGCCGCTCGGTGTAATGCCAGTGAGTGGTCACGCGGTGCTCGTCCAACAGCCCGGCGTGCCCGAGCACAAAGGCACCCGTGCAGATCGAGCCAAAGCGCCGTGCCCGTGGCGCCGCTGCTTTTAGCCAGGGCAGCAGCGCCGGATGGCATTCTTTATAGGCACCGGGGCCACCGGGCACCAGCAAGAGGTCATAGGCACCGTCGGCCTGCTCCAGCAACAGGTCGGTCTGCACCATTACGCCGTTGGATGCGCGCAGTGGGCCAGGTTCGGTGCCAACAGTAAGGATCTGATAATGCGCCGCCGCCGGCAGGTAGCGGTTGGCGATGGAAAACACTTCAAGCGGCCCGGCCATGTCGAGCAAGAGGAAGTCCGGGAACAGCGCCATGGCCACGGTTTTCATACAGAAGGCATCCATCGAGGGGAAGAAAGCGGGAGGCATTATGGCATGCCTTTCACTGTCAATCTGAGAGGGACAGTTATTCAGATTTCAGCTTCTTAATGAATATTTCAGTAACCAGTAACCTTCTTCTCAACGCAAGCGCCCTGCATCTCGCAGCCAGCGCCCACTTGAGGACACAACCATGCTGACCCTTCGCAAAGCTTCCGAACGCGGCGCCGCCAATCACGGTTGGTTGAAGTCGTTCCACACCTTCTCGTTCGCCAACTACTGGAACCCCAACGAGCAGGGTTTTTCCGACCTGCTGGTGATCAACGATGATCGCGTCGCCGCCGGCAAAGGCTTCGGCCAGCACCCGCACCGTGACATGGAGATTTTCTCTTATGTGCTCGAAGGCGCCCTGGAGCACAAGGACACCCTGGGCACTGGCTCGGTGATCCGCCCTGGCGATGTGCAATTGATGAGCGCTGGCAGCGGCGTGGCCCACAGCGAGTTCAACCACAGCCAAAACCGTGGGGTGCATTTCCTGCAAATCTGGATCGTGCCCGCCGTGGCCGGTGCCGAACCGCGCTATCAACAGGAGCACTTCAGCGAGGCACAAAAGCGTGGGCGCCTGCAGTTGATCATCTCGCCGGACGGCGCCGACGGTTCCCTGAGTGTACGCCAGGACGCCAGGGTGTACGCCGGGCTGTTCAACGGTGACGAAGCCACAACCCTTGACCTGCCGCCGGATCGCCACGTGTACATCCATGTGGCCCGGGGCAGCGTGGAGATCAACGGCCAGCGCTTGCAGGAAGGTGACGGTGCCCGAGTGCGTGATGAGCAGCGCATCCACGTGAGTCAAGGTCAGGACGCCGAGGTGCTGGTGTTCGACCTGCGACCTCAGGAACTGCCGCAAATGCCTTGATCAGCCGGGCGATGGCCGTTGCAAACGGTCCATCGCTGGCATCGATAGTCACCATCAGCGCAATGAAGTTCTCTTAAAAAATGCAACGCGTAACATCAAACCCATACCAGGCAACACCCAAACTAAAACACTCGGAGCACACCATCATGAAACGCCAAATCTTGCTTAGCCTCGCTTTCTCGGTACTCGCTGCAAACGCATTTGCCCACCCTGTAGTTGCTGAAGGCGGTTCGGATCGACTGATCGAAAACCGTGTTGCCGAAGGTGGCTCGGACCGTCTGATGGAAAACCGCGTAGCCGAAGGTGGCTCGGACCGTCTGCTGGAAAACCGCGTAGCTGAAAGTGGCTCGGACCGTCTGATGGAAAACCGTGTAGCTGAAGGTGGCTCGGACCGTCTTCTGGAAAAACGCGTAGCTGAAGGTGGCTCGGATCGTCTGATGGAAAACCGTGTAGCTGAAGGTGGTTCGGATCGTCTTCTGGAAAAACGCGTAGCTGAAGGTGGCTCGGATCGTCTGATGGAAAACCGTGTAGCTGAAGGTGGCTCGGACCGTCTGCAGGAAAACCGCGTAGCTGAAGGTGGCTCGGACCGTCTGATGGAAAACCGCGTAGCTGAAGGTGGCTCGGACCGTCTGATGGAAAACCACGCATAACCCGCCCTGTTCGAGGGCACCCCCAAACCGGCCTGATCAGCCGGTTTTTTTTCGTCTATTAAAAAGTGCACTCAACTCGCAAACACTTGGGGTTGCGTCGCTGCCGACTCAGATAATGCTATTTACTAATATAAAATCACAAAATAATTCTATTTTTTAATAATTAGGTTAGAACCAAACGGCATTTTACAGCGGCCGTCGCGGCCCCTACCTTGGACGAGCATGACCGACCCCCTGCCCGGCGGAGGTACACACTCCCTACTCGACAAGGACAGACCATGAGCATCGAATTCATCGGCTATATCGGCGGCCACCACGCATCCGAAATTCATCCACGCAGCGGCCCGACCCTGCAACCGGACTACGTGGAAACCGTGGCCCGCGCGCACGAAGAGGCCGGCTTCGACCGCGCCCTGGTGGCCTTCCACTCCAACAGCCCGGACAGCACGCTGATCGCCTCCCATGCCGCCAGCGTCACCCGCAAACTGCAATTCCTGATCGCCCACCGCCCCGGTTTTGCACAACCCACCCTCGCCGCGCGCCAGTTCGCCACGTTGGATGTGTTCAACGGCGGGCGCACCGCCGTGCATATCATCACCGGTGGCGACGACCGCGAACTGCGCGCCGATGGCAGCCATATCGGCAAGGACGAACGCTACGCACGGACCGACGAATACCTGAGTGTGGTGCGACAGGAATGGACCAGCGAACAGCCCTTCGATTTCACCGGCACCTACTACCAGGTCGAAGGCGCGCACTCCACCGTGAAGTCGCCGCAGCAACCGCATATCCCACTGTACTTCGGAGGGTCTTCCCAGGCCGCGATTGAAGTGGCGGGCAAACATGCCGACGTGTACGCACTGTGGGGCGAAACCTACGAGCAAGTGCGCGAGATCGTGACTCAGGTCCGGGCCGAAGCAGCCAAGCATGGACGCACGATTCGCTTCAGCCTGTCGCTGCGACCGATCATCGCCGAGACCGAAGAGCTGGCGTGGGCACGCGCTGACAGCATCTTGCAACAGGCCACTGAGTTGGCTGAGAAGAATGGATTTGTGCGGCGTGAACCGCCGAATGAAGGCTCGCGTCGGCTACTCGCAGCGGCGGCACAGGGTTCCCGGCTGGACAAGCGTTTGTGGACGGGGATTGCGGGGTTGCTGGGCGCCCAAGGGAACTCAACCTCGTTGGTGGGCACCGCCGAACAAGTGGCTGAAGCGCTGGTGGATTACTACGACCTCGGCATCACCACCTTCCTGATTCGTGGGTTTGATCCGCTCAATGATGCGATCGACTACGGCAAGCGGTTGATCCCCCTCACCCGCCAACTGATTGCAGAACGCGAGCAGGCCAAACAGGTCGCGTAAGCCAGAACACGGCAAAACCAATGTGGGAGGGGCGGTGCGATGATTCGACTCGCCCTCTCCCACCTGCCTATCTTCATTAAGCTCAGATCAGTTCTTGTAGTCGGTATCGCTGCGTTCCAACTGCCGAATCAGCGCATTCCAATGCCGCGCCACGCCCGGCCCCTCGCCGCTGCTATGCGCCTTGGCCTGTTCTTCAACCTTCGCCACTACCTCCTGTGGCGGAAAGACCAGCTCAGCATTCCCCGCCGCTTGCGCCGCGATCTGAATATTGCACGCACGCTCCAATCCTTGCAGCTGCTGGAAGGCATGTTCGACGCTGATACCCGCCGTCAACAGCCCGTGGTTGCGCAGGATCATCACGCTCTTGTCGCCCAGATCCGCCACCAACCGCTCACGCTCGTCCAGGTCGAGGGCGATGCCTTCATAGCCGTGGTAGGCCACTCGCCCGGAAAAGGCGATGGAGTGTTGGGAAATCGGCAACAAGCCGTCCTTCTGCGCGGACACCGCAATGCCATCGCGAGTATGGGTGTGCAGCACCGCTTGCAAGTCATGGCGAGCGCCGTGGATGGCGCTGTGGATCACGTAGCCGGCGTAGTTGATACCCAGGCCGGTGGGGTCGTCGACGATCGTGCCGTCGAGGTCGACCTTGACCAGGTTGGAGGCGTTGATTTCATCGAACAACAGGCCAAAGGCATTGATCAGGAAATGCTCCTCCGGGCCCGGTACACGGGCGGAGAAGTGGGTGTAAATATGATCGGTCCACTTGTACAAGGCCGCCAGGCGGTAGGCGGCGGCCAGCTTCACGCGCACTTCCCACTCTTCTGGCGTGACGCGTTGACGAACGTTGTTGGAGACGCTGGAAATCGAGGTGACGCTGCTCATGGCAAAACTTCCTGGATGGCCTTAAGGACTTCCAGGCAAGCCTAGGGGATGCTCAAAAATAATAAAAAGCACATTTTAATCTAAGCTAATTATTATTTTTTTTCATATCAAGCCGCATCCCGAATCTTGTGCAACGACGCCGCCACCCATTTGCCAAACGCATCCACCGGCCCTTGCAGGTTGCCGAGGAAATGCGGGTAGATGAGCCAAAGGTCCATCACCGGTTTGAAGTCCTTGAGCGGCATTACCGCCAATTGTTCGCGGTGAGCGCTGCGCTCCAGCAAGGGACGCGGCACCAGGCCCAAGCCCAGGCCATCGGCGACCAGACCCAATTGCAATTCAGTGCCGAAGGTTTCCAGGTTGACCCGCAGCGCCAAGCCCTGATCGGACAAGGTGCGTTGCAACCCGGCACGGAACCCGCAGCCGTCCGGGTTAAGAATCCACCCGTTCTGGTACACATCCGCCAGCTTGCAGGGTTTTTTCGGCAACTGCGCCTTGGCGCACACCACCACCAACTCCATCTTGCCGATAGACTCGCCAACGATGTTATCCGGGAAGATCTTGCCTGCCGGGAACAACGCCGCCGCCGCGTCCAGTTCGCCCCGTTCAATCTTGCCGACCAACTGGCTGCCCCAGCCGGTCGCGACCTGGGCGCGCAGTTCGGGGTACTCAGTGCGCAGCAGCTTCAGCGCGTCCAGCAGCACTACATCGCCGATGGTCTGCGGCACGCCCAGGCGCAGTACGCCGGAGGGGGGTGCGTCGGTGGCTACCAGCTCACGCAAGGCATCCATCTCGCGCAGGATCAACCGGCATTGTTCATATACGCGGGTACCGATCAACGTCGGTTTGAGGGGCTTGGTGTTGCGGTCAAACAGCTCCACCCCCAGCGCCTGCTCGAAGTTCTGCACGCGGCGAGTAATGGCCGGCTGGGTCAGTTGCAACGACTCGGCGGCATGGCTGATGGACTGGCAACGAATCACTTCGACAAAGGCATCGATATCGTCAATTTTCATTTGGGCCGCACATAGAGAACAGTCATTAAGATGTCCGCGAAGCATAGTTGCAGGAACGTTATCTGAATAGCCCACGCTGTGATCGATAACGTCTAACGCTATACACGCCGGTTCTAAATTACCTTCAGCTATAAGCTAATCATTAAAAAATAGCATATTAACTATAAACATTATGCTTAGATAAACCCATCAACACCGACTGATGGAATTGCCATGACCCAGGCCCGACACCCCGAGAGACTCAGAGCCTTCATTGGCGCCCTGGCGGAACTGATCGACGGCAATCCGCGCGAAGGCGACCTGTTGCACCGTGGCGGCAAGCTGCTCGCGCAGCTGGTCAGCCATGATGACTGGCTCCCCGACGAATTCGCCCAACCCAACCCCGAGCGCTACCAGCAATTTTTGCTGCACGCCGATTCGCGCCAGCGCTTCAGCGTCGTCAGTTTTGTCTGGGGCCCGGGGCAGACCACGCCGATTCATGACCACCGGGTGTGGGGGCTGATCGGCATGTTGCGCGGCGCGGAGTTTTCCCAAGGATTTGAACGCGCCCCCGACGGCAGCCTGGTCGCCGAAGGCAAGCCTATTAAGCTGGTGCCGGGCCAGGTCGAAGCCGTATCGCCCAAGGTCGGCGACATTCATCAGGTCAGCAACGCCCACAGCGACCAAGTGTCCATCAGCATTCACGTGTACGGCGCCAATATCGGTGCGGTACGCCGTGCGGTGTACCAGCCCGACGGCAGCGAGAAACTGTTTATCTCCGGTTATTCCAACGCCTTCCTCCCGAACATCTGGGATTTGTCCAAAGAAAAGAGCCCTGCCCTATGAGCACCGTACCGACCCGCAATTTCGCCCAGATTCGCCAGGCCCTGTTGGACCATGCAGAAGTCGCCCTGATCGACGTGCGCGAAGAAGCGCCGTTTGCTGAATCCCACCCGCTGTTCGCGGCGAATATCCCGCTGTCCAAGCTGGAGCTGGAGGTGTATTCGCGCATTCCACGGCGTGATACCCAGGTCACCGTCTACGACAACGGCGAAGGTCTGGCCAGCCGCGCCGCCGAGCGCCTGATTGCATTGGGCTACACGCAGGTCAGCCTGCTCGAAGGGGGCCTCAATGGCTGGCGCAGCGCCGGTGGCGAGCTGTTTATTGACGTGAACGTGCCGAGCAAAGCCTTTGGCGAACTGGTAGAGAGCGAGCGTCACACGCCGTCCCTGGCCGCCGAAGAAGTGCAGGCCCTGCTCGACAGCCACGCCGACGTGGTGGTGCTCGACGCCCGCCGCTTCGACGAATACCAAACCATGAGCATTCCCACCAGCATCAGCGTGCCCGGTGCCGAACTGGTGCTGCGCGCCCGTGAACTGGCGCCGGATCCGGCCACGCGCATTATCGTCAACTGCGCCGGGCGCACCCGCAGCATCATTGGCACCCAGTCGCTGATCAATGCGGGCGTGGCCAACCCGGTATCCGCACTTCGCAATGGCACCATTGGCTGGACCCTGGCCGGGCAAACACTCGCCCACGGCCAGGCGCGACGCTTTGCCCCAACCTCGGAAGAACATCGCCAGGTCGCCGCCATCGAGGCACGCCGCGTCGCCGACAAGGCCCGCGTCGGCCGTGCCACCCTGGACGACCTGCACGCCTGGCAGCAGCAAACCACTCGCACCACCTACCTGTTCGATGTGCGCACCCCGGAAGAATTCGAAGCCGGTCACCTGCCCGGCGCGCGCTCCACCCCCGGCGGCCAATTGGTCCAGGAAACCGATCACGTGGCCAGCGTACGCGGCGCACGCCTGGTACTGGCGGATGACGACGGCGTGCGCGCCAACATGTCCGCGTCCTGGCTCGCCCAACTGGGCTGGGACGTGCACGTGCTGGACGACCTGCAAGCGGCGCACTTCAGCGAAAAAGGCGCCTGGGTCGCCCCGGTGCCCACGCCGCCCCAAGCCGAACTGATCAGCCCGCACACCCTCGCCGACTGGCTGGCACACGGCGACACCGTGGTGCTGGACTTCACCGCCAGCGCCAACTACGTCAAACGCCACATTCCCGGCGCCTGGTGGGCCCTGCGCGCGCAACTGCCCCAGGCCCTCGCCAAAGTGCCGAGCGCCGAGCGCTACGTGCTGACCTGCGGCAGCAGCCAACTGGCGCGCCTGGCGGTGGCCGAAGTCGAAGCCATCACCGGCAAGCAAGTGTTCCTGCTGGAAGACGGCACGGCAGGCTGGATCAACGCGAAATTGCCCCTGGAAGAAGGCGAAACCCACCTGGCCTCACCACGGATCGACCGCTACCGCCGACCGTACGAAGGCACCGACAACCCCAAGGAAGCCATGCAGGCATATCTGGATTGGGAGTTCGGTTTGGTCGACCAGTTGGCCCGTGATGGGACCCATGGGTTCTACGTGATCTGATCATCCAACACACCTGCCTCTGAATGGGGGCAGGCTTCACCGACCCCTTTCCAGGCGGAGGTAACCCACACCTTTTTTGATCTGCCTGGAGCCTCTATCCCATGGTCTTTACCACCCCCTTCAAGCGCCTGTTCCTGGGTACTGCCCTGGCCCTTGGCCTGGCCACCAGCGCCCACGCCGCCGACCTGCAACCACTGCGGGTGGCCAATCAGAAATCGACGATCAAGACGCTGCTGGAAGTATCCGGCGAAACCGAAGACGTGCCCTATGCCATCCAGTGGTCGGAGTTCCCCTCCGCCTCGCCCCTGGGCGAAGCCCTGAATGCCGGCGCGGTGGATGTCGGTGCCTTGGGCGATGCGCCTTACGTGTTCGCGCTGGGCGCCGGGGCGTCCTTAAAAGTGGTCAGCATCATCCACGCCGAAGGGCGCAACACCACCGCGCTGCTGGTACCCAAGGACTCGCCGATCAAGACGGCCGCCGACCTCAAGGGTAAGAAAATCGTCACCGGGCGTGGCTCCATCGGGCATTACCTAGCGATCAAGGCGTTGGCCAGCGCGGGTCTGACCAGCCAGGATGTGCAGTTCATCTTCTTGTTGCCCGCCGAATCCCGCTTGGTGCTGGATAACGGCACCGCCGATGCCTGGGCGACCTGGGACCCTTACACCACCGTGGTGACCTCCCAAAGCCAAGCGCGAATCATCGCCAGTGGTAACACGCTGTTGAGCAACCACCTGTACCTCGCGGCCACCAGCCAGGCCATTGCCGACAAGCGCACGCAGCTGGACGATTTTGTCGCCCGCGTCGATCGCGCCTACGCCTGGGCCAATACGCACCCCAACGAATACGCCGCCGCCCAGACCAAAATCACCGGCCTGCCACTGGCCGTGCATGTGGCCGTGGCCAAGGAAACCCGTCTGAGCCCGGTATTGATCGACGACAGCGTGATCAGTGGCCTGCAAACCACCGCCGACACCTACCAAAAAGAAGGCCTGCTGACCAAACACATCGACGTGTCACAGGGCTTCGACAAAAGCTTTAACGCCAAGCGTGCCCCCAACAACCAAGTCTCGCGCTGAAGGAACAGAACATGAGCCAGCCACGTCAACTAAAACCACGCCATTTAAAACTGGGTGCCATGGTCCACGGTGTCGGCCACGGCTGGGGCGAATGGCGCCACCCGCAGGCACAACCGAATGCCAGTACGAATTTCGGCTTCTACAAGCAGCAGACTGAACTGGCCGAAGCTGCCAAATTCGACTTTGTGTTCATCGCCGATAGCCTGCATATACAAGCCAAATCCAGCCCCCATTACCTCAACCGTTTCGAGCCGCTGACGATCTTGTCAGCCCTCGCGGCATTGACCACCCATATCGGCCTGGTCGCCACCGTGACCGTCAGCTACACCGAGCCCTACCAAGTGGCACGTCAGTTCGCGTCTCTGGACCATATCAGCGGCGGCCGCGCCGGATGGAACGTGGTCACCTCGTGGCTCAGCGGCACCGCCGATAACTTCGGCAAGGCCGAGCACCCGCCCCATGCCGTGCGCTACCGCATCGCCAAGGAACACCTGAACGTGGTCAAGGGCCTGTGGGATTCCTGGGAGGACGACGCCTTTGCCTACAACAAGCACAGCGGCGAGTTTTTCACCCCGGACAAGCTTCACGCGTTGAACCACAAGGGCGAGTTTTTCTCGGTCAAAGGCCCGCTGAACATTGCGCGTTCGCGCCAGGGCCAGCCCGCAATTTTCCAGGCCGGCACCTCGGAAGACGGGCGTAACTTTGCCGCCGAACATTCCGATGCGATTTTTGTGCACGTGGAAAGCATCGAAGAAGGCCTGGCCTACTCCCAGGACCTCAAACGCCGTGCCAAAGGCTTTGGCCGTGATGCCGACAGCCTGTCGATCCTGCCGGGCATCCGCCCGATTGTCGGGCGCGACGAGGCCGAAGTGGAAAGCCGCTACCAGCAGGCCGTGGAGTTGGTCACCGTGGAAGACGCCATCGTCGCCCTCGGCCGCCCGTTCAACGACCACGATTTCAGTAAATACCCCCTGGACGAACCCTTCCCGGAACTCGGTGACTTGGGCTCCAACAGCCAGAAAGGCGGCTCCGATCGCATCAAGCAACTGGCCAAGGACGAAGGCCTCACGCTGCGTGAAGTGGCCCTGCGGTTCTCGCGGCCCAAGCGTGATTTTGTCGGCACCCCTGAGCAAGTCGCTGATGCGATCCAGACCTGGTTCGAGCGCGGTGCCAGCGATGGCTTCATCGTCAACTCGGTGCTGCCGGATGGCTTGCAGTACTTCACCGAACTGGTGGTGCCGGTGCTGCAACAGCGCGGCCTGTTCCGCACCGAATACACCGGGCAGACCCTGCGCGACAACCTGGGCCTGGACGTACCGGTCAACCGTTACAGCGTCGAGGTGCAAGCGCCGCAGGAGGCATTGGCATGAGCGAATCCCTTAACCGTCAGTTGGCGGCGCTGCACGCCGAGCGTGTAGCGACCTGGGCCCCGGCGGCGTTGCAAGTCAATATCGACCAGCGCCAGCGCCTGGTGGATGAAGCGCGGGTAGACGACTACGTGCAAGTCGGTGATGAGCTCGACCCGTTTACCTTGCTCAACGTCGAAGGCGGCGAACTCAACCGCGAGCTGCTGTTGGCAGACGGCCCGGCGGTGCTGATCTTCTTCCGTTTTGCCGGCTGCCCGGCGTGCAACATCGCCCTGCCCTATTACGAGCGCCAGCTGTACCCACGCCTGCGCGAATTGGGTGTACCGCTGGTAGCGATCAGCCCGCAAGTGCCGGAACGCCTGGTGGAAATCAAGACCCACCACGCGCTGCAACTGCTGGTCGCCAGCGACCCGGATAACAACCTCGGGCGGCGCTTGGGGATTCTCTACAGCTTCGATGAAGCCTCGCGTAACGCGGCATTGGCCAAGGGCAGTCACATCGGTGAAACCACCGGTACGGGGACCTGGGAGTTGCCCCAACCGACCGTCGTGGTGATTGCCCAGGACGGCACGGTCGCGTTCGTAGACGTTAGCCCGGATTGGCTGGTACGTACCGAAGCCGAGCCGGTGGTACAGGTGGTGGAGCGCTTGTTGGGCCAACAGCCTGTGCGCCTCGCCATCTAAGCCAAAAATCCTCTGTGGGAGGGGCAAGTCGAATCGTCGCACCGCCCCTACCACATTTTTGACCGAGTACATTCTTATGACCCAACCGTCTCTACGCTCCGTGGAAGTCGCCAATTTCGAAGCCTTGCTCGAACGCCTCACCACCGAGCTGGCCAGTACCGCGCCGCAGTACGATGACAGTGGCGCCTTCCCCCACGCCAACTTCCAGCTATTGCATGAACACGGCCTGGTCGCCCTCACTGTGCCCAAGACCCTGGGCGGCGGCGGTGCCAGCCTGCCTCAGGCGCGCAAGGCGATCAGTGCGATTGCCAAGGGCGAGCCGTCCACCGCGCTGATCCTGGTGATGCAATACCTGCAACACACACGCCTGCAAGACAGCAAAACCTGGCCCCAGCACCTGCGCGTGAAAGTCGCCGAAGACGCAGTGCGTAACGGTGCGCTGATCAACGCCCTGCGCGTCGAGCCCGACCTCGGCACCCCGGCCCGTGGCGGCCTGCCGGCAACCACTGCGGTGCGCACTGCCGAAGGCTGGCGCATCCGCGGGCGCAAGATCTACTCCACCGGCAGCCATGGCCTGAGCTGGTTCAGCGTGTGGGCGCGCAGTGACGACGCCGACCCGCTGGTGGGCGCCTGGCTGGTGCCCAAGGACAGCCCCGGCGTGAGCATCATCGACACCTGGGACCACCTCGGCATGCGCGCTACCTGCAGCCATGAAGTGGTGCTCGACAACGTGCTGGTGCCGCTGGACCACGCCGTCAGTGTCAGCCCTTGGAGCGCACCGCAGCCGGAGTTGGATGCGGAGGGTTTCCTGTGGATGTCGGTGCTGCTCTCGTCGGTATACGACGCCGTGGCCCAGGCCGCGAGGGACTGGCTGGTGAACTGGCTGGAAGAACGCACGCCGTCCAACCTCGGTGCGGCGTTGTCGACCTTGCCGCGCTTTCAGGAAACCGTCGGGCATATCGACACCCTGCTGTTCGCCAACCGCAGCCTGCTCGACGCCGCCGCCGACGGCCACACCCCGGCCGCCAACGCCGCGCAGTTGAAGTACCTGGTTACCCACAACGCTATTCGCGCGGTGGAACTGGCCATTGAGGCTTCCGGCAACCCTGGCCTGTCGCGCCATAGCCCGCTGCAACGCCACTACCGCGATGTGCTGTGCAGTCGCGTACATACCCCGCAGAACGATGCGGTACTGCAAGGCGTCGGTAAAGCCGTGTTCGCCCAACGCCAGAAGGAACGCGCATGACTCACGTGATTATTGCCAGCCAGTTGGACGAAGACTACAACGACGTGATCCGCGCTCGCCTGCGCACGGTCCACCCCGAAGCCCAGGTGATCGGCGTTCCGGTGGGCGTGCCAAGCGATCTGCCGCCCCAGGCGAATATCCTGTTGCTGCGTCCGATCAACGTGCGCGGCTACACCGCCCCGGATACCCCGCCGCCAGGCTGGCCCTACGGCGCGCAATGGGTGCACTTGGTCTCATCGGGCATCGACTTCTACCCGCAATGGCTGTTCAACGGCCCGCCGGTGACGACCTCCCGGGGCAGCGCCGCCGACAACCTGGCCGAGTTCGCCCTGGCGGCGATCTTTGCCGCGTCCAAGCATTTGCCGGATATCTGGGTGAAGGATTCACAGTGGAATTTCACCCCGCTGCGTCCGCTCAAGGGCACCACATTAGGCATTCTCGGCTTTGGTGCGATTGGTGAACGCCTGGCGCAGAAGGCCCACGCGTTGGGGATCAAGGTGGTTGCGCTGCGCCAAAGCCCGACCCCGTTCGGGATCGACGGGGTCGAGGCGGCCAGGGACGTCCACGACCTGTTCGCCCGCGCCGACCACCTGGTGCTGGCGGCACCGCTGACCGAGGCTACGCGCCATATCGTCGATCGGGACGTGTTGGGCAGCGCCAAGCCGGGGCTGCATTTGATCAACATTGCGCGCGGGGGGTTGGTGGATCAGGAGGCGCTGCTGGAAGCGCTGGATAACGGGCAAATCGGCCTGGCATCGCTCGACGTGACCGAGCCGGAACCGTTGCCGGATGGGCACCCGTTGTATACGCATCCGAGGGTGAGGTTGTCGCCGCATACGTCGGCGATATCGACCGATAGCCGTAATGAGATTGCTGATACGTTTTTGGCGAACCTGGAGCGGTATGTTTTGGGTGTGGAATTGGTGAATCTGGCTAATGGGTGATGCCGTTTGAGTGTGGGGTTTGTTTGGGTTGCGGTTTGTTGGGGGGACATATCCGTTTCTGCGGTCACGGCGGGTATTGGTTCCGCCCTTACGGCGGGTCACTTTGGAAAAGCCCCAAAGTAACCAAAGGGCTCTTGCCCCAACACTCGGCACCTCGCCTAGGCTCGGTGTGCCCGCACTCCGGCTTGAATCCGTGGGCCGCCGCGATGGGCCATCCATGGCCCAGCGCGGCTAACCCGGCGTCCTGCCGGGTTACCCACGGATTCAAGCCTGCGTTCGGCCAGCGTGTTTAACGGGGCGCCTAGGATCAAAATCAAAATCAAAAGCGCAGATCAAAAGAACGCTGACTTCTTCAGCGAAAAGGATGTAAGAGCCAAATCAAAAGCAGATCTAAAGCAGATCTAAAGCAGATCTAAAGCAGATCTAAAGCAGATCTAAAGCAGATCTAAAGCAGAGCAAAAGCAGAGCAAAAGCAGAGCAAAAGCAGAGCAAAAGCAGAGCAAAAGCAGAGCAAAAGCAGAGCAAAAGCAGGACAGCAGGCTAGGACCTATCTGTCTGATCTATGGAGATCAAACTGTGGGAGGGGGCTTGCTCCCGATAGCAGTGGGTCAGTCACAGCTGCATCAACTGACACACCCTCATCGGGAGCAAGCCCCCTCCCACATTTGGACGGAGTTGGAGCTGAGAACCCGGTCGGCTCTAAGGCCGCCGCGCTCTTGCTTTTGATCTGAAATCGCCCCGTCAACCACGATGGCCGGAATTCGACATTGATTTGGGGGGTAAACCGGCAGGGATGCCGGTTTAGCCGCCCTGCGCCATGGATGGCGCGTGGCGGCGGCCCCCCAAATCAATGTCGGATTACGGGCACACCGAGCCTAAGCGAGGTGCCGAGTGGTGGGGCGAAGGCCTTTTGGTTACTTTTGGCTGGGCCGGCATTCCGGCCTTTACAAAAGTGACCCGCTGTAAGAGCGGAACCATAGGCGGCCGTTACCGCAGCAACGGATATACACTCGATCCCATCCAACATCCTGGTCGGCTTTAAGGCCGCCATCGGAAACACCACCTCTGGTAAACCAAGCTCACCACAACAGCAGCATTGCCAACCGAACGGATCATTTGATGCGGTAGTGAAAGGTATTCCTCACAGCCGGCACCACAACAGCCTTGCCATCAACGATCCTTGGCTGATAGCGGAAGGTGTTCGCCGCCGCCAGTGAAGGACGCATGAACAACGGGTGGCAGCCGTCCAACACCTTGGGATTTTCCACGCGGCCTTGGGTGTTGACGCTGTACTCCAGGGTGCAATCGCCTTCGATGTTCTTGTCCAAAGCACGCTCTGGGTAATCCGGCGCTTCCTTGCTCAGGGGCTGGTATTGGCGGCTGTCAAAGGCCGGTGCCGCTGCAGGCGCAGGTGTGGCGACGCGGGCTTTTTCCGCAGCCAATCGCTCCTGGGCCTGGCGCTGTAGTTCCAGCTCGCGGGTGCGTTGTTCGGTGGCCAGGCGTTCCTGTTGTTGCTCGATTTTCTTTTCTTCGACGCGTTTACGCGCCAGGGCGGCTTTCTCCAGTTTTTGCGCCTGGATTCGGGGGTCGACCGCAGGTTTCACTGGTACCGGAATCACCACCGGCTCCGGCGGCGCAGGTGACGGTGCAGCAACCACCGGTTCTGGTACTGCCACCGGCGCAGGCGGCAGCATGACCAACTGCGTGTGCATCACGCGAGGTGCCTCCACCATCGGTTTTTCCGTCGACCAGCCCACCATCAACGCCGCCAACACGCCCACGTGCAGCGCCACCGCCAGGCTGGCGGCGAAGCTGTTTCGCCACACGCCGGAGGTATCCCTGGGTTCCATCACAAGCGTCGGACTGTGCATGATCATCGCCGTCATTGCGGGGCCTCGGTCACCAGCCCCAGGTTGCTGACACCGCCTTTTTGCAACACCGCCATCGCTGCAACCACACGTCCGTAGCCGGCGTTGTCGTCGGCGCGGATGTACACCTGGGTGTCGCTGCGTGCCGCTACCACCTGCATGACCTTGGTGCCCATTTCGTCCAGGCTCACGGCGCTGTCGGTCTGGTGCTGGGTGTCGAGCTCGCCGCCGAGGTTCCAGTAGTAGCCGCCATCGGCCTTTACCGACAGCGTCAGGATCTGCTGGCGGGTATCGGTAGCCAGCGCCTCGGCGGCGACCTTGGGCAGCTCGATCTTCACGCCCTGGGTCAGCATTGGCGCGGTGACCATGAAGATCACCAGCAGCACCAGCATCACGTCGATATACGGCACCACGTTCATTTCGGCCTTGGGCCCGTGCTTGCGTTGCGGCCTGACTAACATGGGAGTTGCTCCTTTCAGGCGGCCACGGC
Organism: Pseudomonas sivasensis; assembly: GCF_052938085.1. Taxonomy (NCBI): domain Bacteria; kingdom Pseudomonadati; phylum Pseudomonadota; class Gammaproteobacteria; order Pseudomonadales; family Pseudomonadaceae; genus Pseudomonas; species Pseudomonas sivasensis. The sequence goes on along the minus strand of NZ_CP176442.1, from coordinate 2,603,200 downwards.
CAGGTTGATCGGCGCACCGCGCAGGGTGCGGTGCAGGCGCACTTGCAGCTCATTGCCAAACGCGTAGTAACGGGTGAGCAGCGTCTGGCCACGCGCCGCGAAGCGGTTATAGGCGATCACCGCCGGGATGGCTGCAAACAGGCCGATGGCTGTGGCGATCAGCGCTTCGGCAATGCCCGGCGCCACTGTCGACAACGTGGCCTGTTGCACTTGGGACAAACCGATAAAGGAATTCATGATCCCCCACACCGTGCCAAACAAACCGATGTACGGGCTGACCGAACCCACGGTCGCGAGAAATTGCAGGCCCTTTTCCAGTTCGATTTCCTGCTCGGTGATCGCCACCTGCAAGGCCCGCTCAACACCTTCGAGCACCGCAGGGTCATGGCTGTGCAGGTGCTGGTATTCCTGGACGCCGGCAATAAAGATCGGCGCAATCCCGCCCTCGCCCGCCTGCATGGTTTCGCGGTACAGCGGTTGCAAGTCCGACGCTGCGCGAAAGCGCTGCACGAAGCCATTCAACTGGCGCTCCAGGCGGCGCAGTACGCTGCCGCGCTGGATGATCAGGTACCAGCTGAGCAACGACGCCAGCAGCAAGGTGATCATGACCGCCTTGACCAACAGGCTGGCGTCACTGATAAGGCCCCAGATCGTCATATGTTCCATCGTCGCGTGCATGGTGATGTCCTATTCGATTAAAAAGTTATGACGGGGTGATGACGGTTCACGGCAATTTCAGCGCACGGGTCACGTCAGCCCACGGTACGAATTTAAAATTCTGGGTTTGCTCGGGCATGCGCTTGCGGCCGTCCTGCACCACCAGCATGCCTTGGCTCCAAGGCCCGCCCAGGTTGATGGCGGTGACCTCCAAGCCATCGGTTTCCGAGGCGCCGTCGATACCGGCGGCGGCATTGAGGCCGACGCGAAACCCACCGTGAATCGCAAACGGCGGCTCGGCATCCACCACCAGGTAGCTGTCGTTGCCTTGGCTTGAGATCACCAAATAGTCGCGTTTGTCGCTCTGATACAGCGCCAGGCCCTCGACGTCCGCGTGCAACTGCGGGCCGACCTTGATCACGCTAGTGAGGGTGGCCGGTTGATCGGCACGAGCGTCCACCGCCCACACCCCCACGTCTTCTTCGCCGATAAACAAGCGCTGGCGCTGGTCGTCGGCCACGCAGCCTTCAGGCTGGCTGTCGACCTTGAACTGGCGCACCAGCTCACCTTGCACACGGCCATCCGGGGCGCTCAGGCGGTATTGCAGGAAGGTGCCGTCCTTGCCGTTGGCGATGGCATAGATCTCGCCGCTGGCGGGCTGATACAGGCAGATGCCATAGATTTCCTTGAGCGGCGTAGGCACTTCACCGGCTTCGCGCAACTCGCCGCTCTGACGGTCGATGCTGAATACGCTGAGGCTGTTGTGATCACGATTACTGGCGACGGCCAGATCCACGGTCTGGGCGCCCAGCTTGAAGTTGGGGCGGACGTCGACGTTGTTCAGGCGTCCGACCGCCAGTTCCTGCAACAGCTTGCCGTCAAGGTCATAGGCCAACAGGCCTTGTTTTTTGTTGGTGCCAAGCACGCGGCTTTTGGCCGGGGTGTCGGGGTGAATCCAGATCGCCGGATCATCCGCTGCATCGCCCTGGCGACCCACTGGGTCGGTTTGGCGCACGGCGGCGACTTCCGGCAGTACAGGATCAGCCGCTACCGGCTTGGCCTGCCAGTTGAGCTTGCCCTGGTAGAGAGTGCCGCTGTCGTCGTCGCGTACCAGCAGCTGTTGGCCGTTGACGCTCAATTGCTCGGGTTCTTTCAGGCCAGGCAAGCTCAGGCTCGGCTGTTCCACCCAGCGCTCGCCCGTCCTTTGGAACAAGTGAAGTTGCGCAGTCTTTGGATCGAGCGCGACCACGCCACCCGGCACCAGGGCGACGGCACCGGCTTCACGTTTGGGATTATCGAACACCGCCACCGGGGTGCGTTTCACGTCCGCTTCCGGGTGCGCCGGGTAGGCCCACCAGCCGACATTTTCTTCATTGACTATCAGTTGATTCGTCCCGTCGTCCACCTGGCAGAACTGCGCCGATGGTGGCAGCGGCAAACCGCGCACACGCTGGGGTTCAGTCAGCAGCGTCGCGCCATTGCCCACCAACCATTGCTCGCCCTTGCCCTCCTCACCCACCAAAAACACAAACAGGTTGGCCGCTGAATCGCGGTACAGGCACAGGCCGTTCACCGGGTAATCGCGGGCCGGCAGGTACAGCGGTTTGCCCCAGGTTTTGCTGGCGGCGTCGAGGGTGATCAACAGCGCTTGTTGACGATCATTGTCGAGGCTGGCGACCAGTACCTGGGCGCCTGCGGTGCGGGTGTCGAGGCTGCTGAAGTTGCCTTTGAACCGGGTCAGTTCAGTGCCTTTGGCGTCGAGCAGTTGCAGGCCGTCGCGGGTGCTGGCGGCCAGGCGCTCGGGGGTGCTGGGGAGGAAAGCCACTGCTTCGGCGTTCAGGGATGTCGCCCAAGGCGTCAGGGTCAGGTCGGCAGCCAGTGCATGAGTGCAGGTCAACACCGATATCAGCAAGTACAACGTGGAGATTCTCATGTACAAACAAATCCTTCGAAAACAATGGAGTTCCAATGTGGGAGGGGTCTTGCTCCCGATGAGGGTGTGTCAGTCAGCAGATAGATTCACTGAACCACCGCTATCGGGAGCAAGCGCCCTCCTACATTGGAATCGAGGTGTGAGTTAGAAATGGGTGAAGGTCAGGCCGAGCTTGTAGGTCGGGCCGTACTCTTCGTATTGGCCGTTGTAGCTGCGGTGGCCGGTGTAGACGAAGTACGACTCATCGGTGAGGTTCTGGGCCTCGAAGCTGACTTGCAGGTTCTTGGTCAGCGAGTAGCGCGCGCTGAAATCGACGAAGGTCTGCGCGTCCACATGCAGGTCGTGGGCCTTGTCGTTGATCGAGGCCAGTTCATACAGGTAGGCCGATTTGTAGTTGGCCGACAGGCGCAGGCTGAGCTTGTCGTCTTCCCAACCGAGCATCAGGTTGCCGACGGTGTCCGATTGGTTCGGCAGGCTGATGTTGCGTTTGCGGTTCGTGCCGCTGGCGGCGTCGAAGCCTTCGATATCCGCGCTGGAGCGGCTGAAGGTGCTGTTGGCGCCGATCAGCAGACCGTTCCAGGGCGCGGGCAGCCAGTCGAATTTCTGCGAGTAGGCCAGTTCCAGGCCATAGAGCTTGGCGCTGTCGCCGTTGGCGTAGGTGTGGGCCTCGGAGAAGTTGGTCCAGGCGCCGGTGCCGGCCACGTCGGTGTTGTAGACGAAGTTCTTGATGTCTTTGTAAAACACGAACGCCGAGACGGTGCCGGCGCGGCCCATGAAGTGCTCGATGCCAAGGTCGAGGTTGCTCGATTCCAGGGGCTTGAGGTCCGGGTTGCCAAAGGTGGCTTCGTCATCGTCGATCACAAAACCCGGCGCCAGTTGGCCGAAGGTCGGGCGCACCACGGACTTGGTCCAGGCCGCGCGCACCTGGGTGTTTTTGTCGATCTGGTAGCGCGCATGCAGGCCCGGCAGCCAGTGGTGATACTGGCGCTTGGTCTCGGTGGCAGTGAACACGCCATCGGTGGCGCCGGTACCCTTGGCTTCGAACTCGGTGCCTTCGTAGCGCAGGCCGGCGATAAAGCGCCAGTCGTCGATGTTGATGGTGTTCATCAGGTAGCCGGCGTTGATGTCTTCGCGAATGGTGAAGTCGTTGACCCGGGACTCGGTCTCGTCATAAAAGTCCGCCGCATTGAGGCTGCCGATCAGTTGCTTGATGCCGCTGGCGCTGATGCCTGGCCCATAGTTGCCCAGGCGATAGTCGACACTGCCCTTCTGGAACTGGGTCAGGTTGAGCTGGTCGGCGGTGTAGCCAAGGGTGTCGAAGTCCTTATAGACCCAGGCCTCCAGGTCATTGTCCTTATTACGGCGACTCACCTTGCCACCGAATTTGACCTGGGACGCATAGCCGCTCAGGTCGTAGTCGCGGGCCAGGTCCAGGCGCAGGTTTTTCTCGGTGTCCTTGGTGTTCTGTTTTTCCCAATCAACTTTGTCGAGCGTGAAGTTGCTTGGGTCGTAGAAACCGGCACCGATGATTGGCCGTGGCTTGTCCTTGTCGTAGAAACCGCTGTTGGCAAAGTCGCCGCCGTCGAAGGTGGCTCCGGCGATGTGCGCCGGGCTGTCTTCGCTCGATTGGCTGTAGCCGGCCTGACCGCTGAGGGTCCACAGGCCAAGCATGCGCTCACCGCCGAACACGTAGGACTGGATTTCCTGGGTTTCCTCACGGTTCTTCAGCTTGCGCTTGGCTTCAGCGTCGCCCAGTTCACCGGCGGCTTGGGGGTCGGCAAATTCAATGCTGGTGGAGTTGCGGGTTTCGGTGTCTTTGTAGCGGCTGTAGAGGGTGCGCAGGTAGTAGCTGCTGAGGTCATCGGGCTTGTAGTCGAAGTTCAGTCCACCGCCGGCGCGTTCGCGGCTGATGTCGTAATCACGCTGTTCGAATTCGTTGAGTTTGGCGCCGTCGGTGAAGTCCCAGGCACCGCCGGTTTCGACGTTGTCCGAGCCAAAATCACGCTTCTGCCAGCTTAGGGCTGCGGCTACGCCAAAGTTGTCGATGCCATCGCCGAGGCTGAAACGGTTGCTCGCCGCGCCGGAGAATTTGGGGCTGGTCTGACTCGTATTCTTGTCGTAACTGGCTTCGGTGCTGCCGGTGTAGAACAGGCCTTTGTGGTCGAAGGCCGACAGGCTCTGCACGTCGACGGTGCCACCGAGGGAGTTAGCGTCCATGTCCGGGGTGAGGGTCTTGATCACCGACAGCGACTGCACCAATTCTGACGGCAGCACATCAAGGGCCACGGCGCGGCGCGCGCTTTCCGGGGCGGGCACCAGGGTGCCGTTGATGGTTACGCTGTTGAGGTCCGGACCGAGGCCACGCACGCTGACAAATCGCCCTTCGCCCTGATCGCGCTCGACGCTGATGCCGGGCAAACGCTGCACCGCTTCTGCGACGTTTTCATCCGGCAACTGGGCCACGCCGTCGGCATGCACCACGCTTTTGATGCTGTCAGAGCTGCGCTGCTCTTTAAGCGCTTGATCGATGGCAGCGGCCTGGCCGACCACTTCGACATGCTCGGTGGTGGTGGCCTCGGCGGCGCTCAACCGTTCGCTGGCAATCGCCAGGGCCAAGGCGGTGAGCGTGAAGCTGACGAGCCCGGTGCGCTTGTACATGAAATCCTCCCCAAGAATCCGTTGGCGCCAGGCAAATGGCCCGGCAACTGGGAGGGCAAGCTAGGGGTGGGGGATGACGGTTCTGTGACAGGGGTCGGCGCGAAGCCCCGTAAACCGGGGGTTTTGCCCGAACCGGGACGTGGAATGAGCTGATATGACCTGTGGAGATCCCCTGTGGGAGGGGGCTTGCCCCCGATAGCGGTGGGTCAGCTGGCCTATCTGTTGACTGATACACCGCCATCGGGAGCAAGCCCCCTCCCACATTTCTTGATCTCCAGTGTGTTTGAGGTGAGCTGATTCGACCCTCCCACGCCGTCATCCAACCGTCACATCCATCTGCTGTGCTGGCGCCCATCGCTCATTCGCCCAAGGACCCGCGGCCATGTTTTCCGTGCTCAAACCTCATCGCTGGAAACTCGCGCTCTTGCTCATTGCCGCCAACGCCGGGCTGATCCTGCACCTGGCCTGCGGCGAGTTGAAGAGCGTCAGCGAGTGGGTCTGGCTGGATATTTTCGGCGAAGGCGGTTCCGCCCTGCTCGCCCTGGTGTGGCTGGGCCTGGTGCTCAAAAGCCGCCCCGCCGGGCGCGTCACCAATTACCTGGCGCTGGGGCTGTCGTGCATCTTCTTTTCGTGGTGGATCGACAGCCTCGATGAGTTTATCCGCCTGCCCGACAGCATCACCTGGGACCACTGGCTGGAATCCGGCCCGATGCCAGTGGGCATGATTCTGCTGACCATCGGCATCTACCACTGGCACCGCGAACAACTGGCGATCAGCGCGCAGATGGAAAAGCGCGAACGGCTGTTTCGCGAGCACCGGCTGTTCGACAAACTCACGCCCCTGGCCGGTGCCGACTACCTCAAGCGCCAATTGGCCGACAGCCTGCACGACAGCCGCGAACAGCAACAACCGCTGTCACTGCTGGCCCTGGACCTGGACAACTTCGCCGCCATCAACCAGGCCTACGGGCATGCCGAAGGTGACGCCGTGCTCCAGGCCCTCAGCCATTTGTTGTTGCTCAATCTGCGCCGCCAGGACTTGCTTTGTCGACTGGCCGGTGACCGCTTTGTGGTGCTGCTGCCCAACACCGGCGAGCGCCAGGCCAAAGAGCTCGCGCTGGAGTTGCAGCAAGCGGTACATGGCCTGGCCCACAAAACCCGGCAACAGGGCGAACGCCTGCAACTGGCGGCGACCACAGCAGTGGTGATGGCCCTGGACGAGCCGCCCCAGGACTTGCTCAAGCGCCTGAACCTGGCGTTGGCCAGGGCCAAGCAACCTCTCGCGAAAAGCGCCTGAGATGGCGGTGAAAATCAACTGGTATGAGGCCGACAGCCGCTTCATACCAGGGCACAACCAACCGGCCACGCTGATTGACCTGGCCCTGTCCCGTGACATCGACAGCCATCGTTTGCTGCGCGGCACCGGGCTGTTCCACGAGGACATCCTGGCGGGAACGGCGCGCTTGAGCCCGCAGCAGTTCCTGGCACTGATCGGTAACAGTCGAAAGCTCCTGGATGCCGACGACAGCAGTTTTCTGTTGGGCCAGCGCTTGCTGCCCGGCTATTACGGCGCAGCCAGCCATGCCTTGGGCCATGCACAGAATCTGCATCAGGCGCTGGAGATCCTTATTCAGCAACAGGTGCTGCTCAGCCCGTTGGTCACCCTGCAAGTGGAGCTGGATGAGCACCACGCCTACCTGTATTGGTTGGACAGTTGCGGCGCTGGCGAGCAGTGGCGGTTTCTGCTGGAAGCGAGCATGACGTCGCTGGTTGCCATGAGCCAATGGCTCAGCGGCGAGCGTCTGCCGTGGGTGTGCAGTTTCAGCCATGCCGAGCCGCGTTATGTCGAGCAGTATTGGGTGCATCTGGGCGAAGAGACGCGCTTCGAGCGCCCGCTGGACATGATGTGCATCCCCCGCGAACACCTCACCCGCGCCTGGCCCGGGGCTTCGGCTACCGCCGGCCAGGTCGCGCGCCAGCAAGCTCGCGAACAGATCGAACATTTGGGCTTTGCCGGCAGTTTTCTCGATTGCCTCTACGACTATTTGCGCGAGCAGGTGCGCCAACCGCCGAGCCTGGAACAGGCGGCCCAGGCCTTCGCCATGAGCCCAGCGACCCTCAAGCGCAAACTGCACAAACACCACACCGGCTTTCAGCAGCAAGTGGACCGGGTACGCAAACAGGTGGCGCTGCACCTGTACCAGGTCAAGGGCTACAGCAATGATGAAGTGGCGGCGTACCTGAACTTCAATGATGCGGCGAACTTTAGACGCTCATTCAAGCGCTGGACTGGCAGCACCCCGAACCTGATCCGCCAGTTGTTCAACAGCCGCTAGCCAGGCGCTCGCGCAGGAACTCCACCAACGCCTGCACCGGCCGCGAGCTTTGCCGATGTTGGGGATAGACCGCCGACAAGGTCAGGGCTTCGGGGGCGAAGTCGTCGAGAATGGTGATCAGGCGACCGTCCTTCAACGCGTCGCCAACGATAAAGGTCGGCAGGTAAGTGACGCCCAGCCCGGCGATGGCGGTGTCACGCAACAGCTCACCGTTATTCACGCGCATGCGACCGCTGACATTCAGCGCCTGCACCTTGCCCTTGAAGCGCCATTGCACTTGACGGCCATGGCCGTAAGGCAGGCAGTCGTGTTGAGCCAGATCATCGGGTTGCAAGGGTGTGCCGCGCATAGCCAGGTAGTCGGGGCTGGCGCAATACACCCGCTGGATGCTGGCGATACGGCGGGCGATCAGGGTGGAGTCTTCCAGGGTGCCGATGCGCAACACCAGGTCGTAGCCTTCGCCGATCAGGTCCACGGGGCGATCGCTGAGGTCGACTTCCACCGACACTTGGGGATGGCGCTGCAAAAACTGCGGTAACAGGCAACCCAGGTGCGCCATGGCAAACGACAACGGCGCGCTGAGGCGAATGGTGCCGCGCGGTTCGCTGTTCTGGCCGGCGATGCCCTGCTCCACTTGCTCGACTTCACCGAGCAGGCGCAAGGCGGATTCGTAGTAGCTCTGGCCCAGGGGCGTGACATCCAGCCGGCGCGTCGAGCGGTTGAGCAGGCGCACGCCGAGGCGATCTTCCAGCTGGATCAGGCGGCGGCTGACGAATTGCTTAGACAGGCCCAATTGTTCGGCGGCAGCGGTGAAGCTGCCGGATTCCATGACCTGGCAGAACAGGCGCATGTCTTCGAAGGGGTTCATTGTCGCTTCTCGGTGGACGATGGGCTGATTTATAACTGGATGGTCGCAACACCACAAATCAAATGTGGGAGGGGGCTTGCCCCCGATTGCGGTGTGTCAGTCTCAATAGCTTTGACTGAGGCACCGCTATCGGGGGCAAGCCCCCTCCCACATTGATCACCTACAGGCTTGAAAACCGGTTACTTGGCAGTAAACGCCGAGTAGCTGTTCATCAGGTTGCGGTAGTTGGGGATGCGCGGCGACAGCAGGTTGGCCAGGCCTTCCATGTCGTTGCGCCAGTCCACTTGCAGCTCGCAGGCCACGGAGAACCAGTTCACCAGTTGGGCGCCGGCGGCGGTCATGCGCGCCCAGGCGGCTTGTTGCACGGTTTCATTGAAGGTCCCGGAAGCATCGGTGACGACGAACACTTCGAAGCCTTCAGCGAGGGCACACAGGGTCGGGAACGCTACGCACACGTCCGTCACTACACCGGCAATGATGATCTGCTTGCGGCCGGTGGCCTTGACCGCCTTGACGAAATCTTCGTTGTCCCAGGCGTTGATCTGGCCAGGACGGGCGATGTACGGCGCGTCCGGGAACAGTGCCTTGAGTTCTGGCACCAGTGGGCCGTTAGGACCGCCTTCAAAACTGGTGGTCAGGATGGTCGGCAGGTTGAAGAACTTCGCCACGTCGGCCAGGGCCAGCACGTTGTTCTTGAATTCGTTGGGGGAGAAATCCTGTACCAGGGAGATCAGGCCAGTCTGGTGGTCGACCAACAGTACGACGGCGTCATCTTTGTTCAAGCGCTTGTAAGTCATAGGTTAACTCCTTGGGGGGTTTTAAAAGGCAAAACACGAGCAGCCGAACGCACCCCAGAAACCCTGGAAGTCGCTAACCGGCACGCTGGAAAGACGGGCTTTCTCATGGCTGTGGGAATGCACGCCGCACGGGCCGCTGCATTGGTGTACTTGAGCTTGCAAAGGCGAATTTGGACGCCAGTGACCCGGCACCTTGACCACCGGCGACCAGTCCGGCAGCACCGGCACGCGCGGCGGTGCGTAGTCTTCGAAGTCGCCGGCGCCGTACACGACCTTGCCGCCCACCACGGTGAGCACTGACTCGATCCACTTGATGGCTTCTTCATCGACACTGAAGAAGTCCGCTGACAGCGCGGCGACGTCCGCCAATTGGCCGACCTTGATCTGGCCTTTCTTGCCCTGCTCGGACGAGAACCAGGCGCTGCCATGGGTGAACAGCTCCAGCGCGGTGAGGCGCGGCAGACCTTCGGCGTGCAGTTCCAGGCCGCCGACGGTACGGCCGCTGACCATCCAGTACAGCGAGGTCCAAGGGTTGTAGCTCGACACCCGTGTGGCGTCGGTGCCCGCCCCTACCGGCACGCCTTCGGCGAGCATGCGCTTGATCGGCGGCGTGGCTTCGGCAGCCTTGGCACCGTAGCGCTCGACAAAATACTCACCCTGGAACGCCATGCGGTCCTGGATCGCAATGCCGCCGCCGAGGGCTCGAACGCGCTCGATATTTTTCGGGGTGATGGTCTCGGCGTGGTCGAAAAACCACGGCAGCCCATTGAACGGGATGTCGCGGTTGACCTTTTCGAACACGTCGAGCATGCGCGAAATGGACTCGTCATAGGTGGCATGCAAGCGGAACGGCCAGCGTTGTTCCACCAGGTGGCGCACCACCGGTTCCAGCTCCTGCTCCATGGTCAGGGGCAGATCCGGGCGCGGCTCCAGGAAGTCTTCAAAGTCCGCCGCCGAGAACACCAGCATCTCGCCGGCGCCGTTATGGCGCAGGTAGTCATCGCCCTGATGCAGGGTGACGCTGCCGGTCCAGTTCTTGAAGTCGCTGAGTTCTTCCTTGGGCTTCTGGGTGAACAGGTTGTAGGCGATGCGCACCGTCAGCTGTTCGTCCTTGGCCAGTTGCTCGATCACCGCGTAGTCATCGGGGTAGTTCTGGAAACCGCCGCCAGCGTCGATGGCGCTGGTGAGGCCCAGGCGATTGAGTTCACGCATGAACTGGCGCGTGGAGTTGACCTGGTATTCCAGCGGCAGTTTCGGGCCCTTGGCCAGGGTCGAATACAGAATCATCGCGTTGGGCCGCGCCACCAGCATGCCGGTGGGGTTGCCGTTGCTGTCGCGCACGATCTCGCCGCCCGGCGGGTTCGGCGTGTCTTTGGTGTAGCCGGCCACGCGCAGGGCGGCGCGGTTGAGCAAGGCGCGGTCATACAGGTGCAGCACAAACACCGGCGTGTCCGGCGCGGCCTGGTTGAGCTCTTCCAGGGTCGGCATGCGTTTTTCGGCGAACTGGAATTCGTTCCAGCCGCCCACCACGCGCACCCATTGCGGCGTGGGCGTGCGGTCGGCCTGGTCCTTGAGCATGCGCAGTGCATCGGCCAGGGACGGCACGCCTTCCCAGCGTAGTTCGAGGTTGTAGTTCAGCCCGCCACGGATCAGGTGCAGGTGGGAGTCATTGAGGCCGGGAATCACGGTGCGGCCCTTGAGGTCGATGACCTGGGTGCCGCTGCCACGCAGGGCCATGGCCTCGCCATCGGTGCCGACGGCGACAAAGCGGCCCTGGCTGATGGCGACGGCGGTTGCGCGCGGGTTTTCACGGTCCACGGTGTGGAACTGGCCATTGAACAGAATCAGATCGGCGTTCATAGGGTTTCCTTTACAGAGGCTTCAAGCCAGGGTGCGAACAGGCGGGTAGCCGCCGGCATCAGCAGGTACACCACCAGCAGCACGATGGTCAGGGTGACCAGGAAGGTGGAGACCACGTAGTTGGACAGGAAAGGGTGCAGACGCAGGATGGGCCCCCAGATAAACGGCAACAGCAAGGTCTGCGGCAAAATCACAAACAGGCTGACGACCGCCTGTTTCCAGCGCGGCGGCTTGGCGGCGCTGTCGGCCAGGGGCGCGAACCAGAATTCGTTGGCCGCACCGATCTCGGTCTTGTCGCCATCGGCCAGCATCGGCGAAGCTTCGACAATCAGGGTTTTACGCTCGGGGGAGTCGAGCCAGGTTTCCAGGTCGTCGGTGGAGCGGTAGCGCAATACGCAAGTGAATAGCGCCAGGTTGTTCTGTTTGCTGCGCACCACGTCGACACCCAAGTGCCCTGGGCGCTCGCCGGCGATGCGCACAATCCGGCGCAGCCAGGCTTCGTAGTTGGCTTCCTGGCCTTGCTTGATCAAGTGTTTGACGACCAGGGTGACGACTTCGTCGGGTCCCGTCTGTGGTGCTGGGTCCATGGTGTGCCCCTCTGCCTTGAAATGTCAGCGATGAGGGGAGTTTGCCGCGGATGGGGGGTGGGAAAATTGGATGTACGTGCTGTTTAAGTCACCAGCCTTCTTTCAACATACGCAACTCCAGGTGCTGCAGCAGCATGATGGTCTTGCCGTCGGCGATCTCGCCGCTCTGCACCATCGCCAGGGCCTGCTCGAAGCCCAGTTCCAGCACCTCGATGTCCTCGCCCTCCTCTTCCAGGCCACCGCCACCACTGACCCGATCCCCCGGCTGGTATTCGCCGATAAAAAAGTGAATCCGCTCAGTGACCGAGCCTGGGCTCATGAACGCCGCGTAGACCTTCTCAACCCGCCCCACGCGATAACCGGTCTCTTCCTCGGCTTCCAGGCGAATACGCTCCTCGGGGCTGGCATTGTCCAGCAAGCCCGCCGCCGCTTCGATCAGGTAACCGTGATAGTCATTGACGAAGGTGGGCATGCGGAACTGGCGAATCAGCAACACGGTGCGTTGCGCGCGGTTGTACAGCAGGATGGTCGCGCCATTGCCTCGGTCGTACACCTCGCGGGTCTGAGCTTGCCAACTGCCGTCGCGACGACGCAGGTCGAAGCTGTATTTTTTCAGCAGGTACCAGTTGTCCGAGAGGGTCTCTTCGGCGGTGATGCGAACGGGGCTGTTGTCCATGGTCGGGCTCTTTGTTCCAAGGAGTAATCGGGGGTTCACGCTTGTTTGATGCGAGGCCACGCGGCCGCGACTTCTTCAGCACTGCCGGCGTTGATCCGCGCCAGGTTGCGCGGGTAGTCCACCCCGGGATTCTCAGTGAAGCGCGTTGCGGTGAATTGACCGTTGCTGGCCCGCAGGATGTAGCCCGTGTCCTCGCACAGCGTGGAGGCGAGAAACAATACCCCCGGGGTTACCAAATCCGGCTTGAGTTCGTCAGGTTCCTCGGTCACGCCCCACATCCGCGTCTTGGCCACCGGCGAGATCGCATTGACCCGGATGCCGGCCTCGGCGCCCTCATGGCTCAGCGCGTTCATGATCCCCAGTTGCGCCATCTTGCCAGCGCTGTAGGCCACCAGGCCGGTCTGCTCGTATTGTGCGTACATGGCGCGGTCGGACGTGGTGAGGATAATCCGTGGCGCGGTTGACCGCAGAAGGTGCGGCCACGCGTGCTTGCACAGCCAAAGTGGCGCGTAGAGGTTGATGTCCATGGCCCGCTGCAGGAACGCGGCATCCAGGTCTTGGATGTTCTGGTAACCCACCCAACCGGCGTTGTGAATAAGGATATCGAGTTGACCGAATGCCTCGATGGCGTACGCAACCAGTTGCTGACAGCCCTCGTTGGTGGACAAGTCACCGCCATGTCCGATCACCGCGAGCCCTTCGGCCTGCAAGGCTTCTGCCGCCGCCTGGACCACCGAGGTATCGTTGCCGGCGCCCACCTTGTCGGCGCCGATATCGCTGATCACCACCCGGGCACCGCCCAGGGCCAGTGCCCGTGCATAACTGAGTCCCAACCCCCGCGCACCGCCGGTGACGATGGCGGTTTTACCTGTGAAATCCATGTGCTTGCTCTCCTGTTCGGCCGCCTACCCTAACAACCGGTGTACGGGTTGTTCAATGCTGTAACACTTTGCAAGCAATCGCCGTGGGCGGCCGTCGAATTTATACCTGCCTGTGTAGGCCATCTGGTAAAACCCCAGCTTCACCTTTGTTCAGGAATCTTCATGCCCTCTCGTTTTCTATCGCGCCTGAGCCTGCGCTGGTTGCCCCTGCTGTGCATGGCGTTGTTGATCGTCGGCCTGCCGGTAGGGTGCAGCGTGCTGCAACACAAGGAGCGCGAACTGGTGTTTCGCATCGAACCGGGCACCGCCAGTTGGTACAGCGGCTTGCCCAAGGCGGTGCAGGAATTTGAACTCAAGCCCGCCAGTTTTAAGTCGGGGCAGAACATTCATGGTTGGTGGTACCCGGCGGACAAAAAGGACGCGCCAGCGATCCTCTACCTGCATGGCGTACGTTGGAACCTCACCGGGCAATTGTTCCGCATCGAGCAATTGCATGCCCTCGGCTATTCGGTTCTGGCCATCGACTATCGCGGCTTTGGCCAAAGCCGCGGCGAGCTGCCGTCGGAAACCACCGTGTACGAAGATGCGCGTATCGCCTGGGAACGTTTCCAAGTGCTGCAACCCGACCCGAGCAAGCGCCTGATCTACGGGCATTCCCTCGGTGGCGCGGTCGCCATCGACCTGGCTGCCGAACTGGGCAAGCAAACGCCTCGGCCGGTGCGCGGCCTGGTGATCGAATCCACCTTTACCTCCTTGGCAGACGTGGCGACGGCGGTGGCCAACACGTCGTTGCCGGTGCGCTGGTTGCTGTCGCAAAAGTTTGATTCCATCGACAAGATTGCCGACATCCATATGCCGTTGCTGGTGGTGCATGGCCTCGACGACCGCTACGTGCCGCCACGCTTCAGCCAGCAATTGTTTGAAGCTGCCCAGGAACCCAAGCGGCTGTTGCTGGTGCCCGGCGCCAGCCATAACAACAGCATGAGTCTGGCCGGTCGCAGTTATCGCCAGGCTCTCGACAACTTGATGCAGGCCAAGATGCCCGCCCACGTTGTCACGCACTCCGCGGAGCGCAAGGGCGAGTCATAAAACAGCTTTTCGGCACTGGGTTCGCGCTTGGCTGTCAAGCGCAAACCCTGCCCATACTGGGCCTCGCCGAAAGTTGATCAAATATTGACCGCGGGCTAAATCGCCATACCCGCCGGGGTCTTGCAAAGTTATCCACAGAGATACCCACGGTTTTCGTGGACAACTCTTTTCGTATTTTTACGATTTTTTTGCTCAAACAATGCTTTCGGGAAAGGTCCCCGGCAGCAAAATCTCACGGTTCACATCGCGTATATCGTTATAGCCACACAGCGCCATCGACACGTCCAATTCACGGGCGATGATGTCAAGTGCCTTGGTCACGCCCGCCTCACCCATCGCACCCAAACCATACAAATGCGCACGACCGATCATGGTGCCTTTAGCGCCGAGCGCCATCGCCTTGAGTACGTCCTGGCCGGAACGAATACCGCCATCGAGCCACACCTCGATACGCTCGCCTACCGCGTCGACAATCGCCGGCAACTGGCTGATGCTCGACGGCGCGCCGTCCAACTGACGGCCACCGTGGTTGCTCACCACCAAGGCATCCGCACCGGAATCAGCCGCCAGGCGCGCGTCTTCGACATCGAGGATGCCCTTGATGATCAACTTGCCGCCCCAGCATTTCTTGATCCACGCCACATCGTCCCAGCTCAGGCGCGGGTCGAATTGCTGGGCGGTCCAGGACGACAGCGAACTCATGTCCGCCACACCCTTCACATGCCCGACGATATTGCCGAAACCGCGCCGTTGGGTGCCGAGCATGCCCATCACCCAACGCGGTTTGGTCGCCATATTGAGGATATTCGGCAGGGTCAGTTTGGGCGGCGCAGACAGGCCGTTGATCAGGTCCTTGTGCCGTTGCCCCAGGATCTGCAAGTCCAGGGTCAGCACCAGCGCATCCACGCCAGCGGCCTTGGCGCGTTCGATCAGTTGCTCGACGAAGCCACGGTCACGCATCACATACAGTTGGAACCAGAACGGCTGGCCCACCTGTTCGGCGATGTCTTCAAGGGAGCAGATGCTCATGGTCGACAAGGTGTAGCGCAGGCCAAACCTGGCGGCAGCGCGGGCGGTGAGAATCTCGCCATCGGCATGCTGCATACCCGCCAGGCCGGTGGGAGCCAGGGCCACGGGCATGGCCATGTCCTGGCCGATCATAGCGGTGCGGATCGAGCGCTCATCAATGTTGCGCGCCACCCGCTGGCGGAATTTGATCCGGGCAAAATCGCTTTCATTCGCCCGGTAGGTGCTCTCAGTCCAGGAGCCGGAATCGGCATAATCGTAGAACATCCTTGGGACACGTTTTTGCGCCAGCTTGCGTAAATCTTCGATGGTTGTGATCAACGACATCTAGGTCACCTCTCCCTGAACTGAGCGCAGAGAGTAGCCGCACCACGGTCGCTCAACCAGTGATTGCGTTTATATCTACGGGCGACTAATCTCGCACAAACCCGCAAAAAAGCGCAAAAACATGCACGACACTCATCAAGCCATCGACCTGCCTTCCCTTCGCAAACAGAAGATTCTGTTGCTGCTGGAGCGCGACGGCAAAGTCACCGCCTCGGAACTGGTGGAACACTTTGCCGTGTCTCAGGACACCATCCGTCGTGACCTCGGCGAACTCGCCGCCGCCGGCCTGTTGCAGCGCGTACACGGCGGCGCCCTGCCTCGGCCCAAGGACACAGGCAAAGATTTTTTCACCCGTGTCGGCGAGACCAATGACGCTAAACGCCAACTCGCGCAGTTGGCCGCACAGAGGGTGGAAGACGGCCAGATTGTGCTGTTCGATTCCGGCTCGACCACGCTGCAGATCGCCCAGTCATTGCCGCGCGCGATCCGGCTGACGGTGGTCACAACCTCACCGATGATCGCCATTGCCTTGGCCGACCATCCCAATGTGACCGTGATTCTGGCCGGCGGCCAACTCAACCCGGCCACGCTGTCCACCGGCGGCCACGAAGCCGTACGCCTGATCCAGAGCATCAAGGCCGACCTGTTGTTTACCGGCGTATGCGCATTGCATCCGCAAGTAGGCATCAGCTCGCTGCACTTTGATGAAGTCGCGGTCAAGCAAGCCTTCCTCGACAGCGCTTCCCAGGTGGTTGCGGTGACCATGGCGGACAAACTCGGCGCGGTGGAGCCGTTTGTGGTGGCGCCGTGCAGCCGGATTCATACGTTGATTACCGAGTGGCATGTGCCGAGTGTGGAGGCGTACGAGCAGCTAGGGTTGGAAGTGTTGCGGGTTGAGGTCGAGTAGGTACAAGGCATCAGCCACCGCATGGCCGCTGGCGGTGTTGTCGAAAATGCACCAGGTAGGAATGCCATCTGCAGCAGACCGGCTCAGGTGCCTTGCGAACCCGAGTACACGCTCCGGGCCATAGGCGCTGTGATAGATGCGCGGTGATCCGTGCAGGCGCCAATAGCGCACGCCTTGCCATCCCGCGCAGGTGGGCGTGGCGTCGATCACGGGTGGGTCGACTGCCACCCGTCCTATGTGCAAATCCTGCAACATCGCCTCAGCTGCCAGCCAACTGGCGTGGCGCGGCTCAAGCACCACATTGCCGGCAAAACATCGGCGAACAGCCATGAAAAAGGCGCTGGCACTGGAGGGCTCATAGCTCAATGAGGGAGGCAGTTGCACCAGCAGGCAGCCCAGGTGTTCACGCAGTGGCGCGCACTGTTCGAGAAACTCATCCAGCGCAGCTTCACAACGCTGCAGGCCCAACTCGTGGGTAATACGCTTGGGCACCTTCACCGAAAAACGAAACGCAGACGGCACGGATTGGCCCCAACGTGCGTACGTTTTCGGCAGGTGTGGACGATAGAACGAGCTGTTGATCTCCACCGCGTTAAAGCGCGACGCGTAGCGCTGCAAATGCGTGCCCGCGTCGCTGAACGCCGGCCAGTGCTCACGCGGCAAGCTCCAGCCCGCACAGCCGACGTACAACAATCCCGTCAAAACAGGACCGCCGCCGCATCGCGCATGAAAATCTCGATGGTCTTGGGGCCTACGCCATCGAACTCGGCCAAGCGATTCTCAAACGCCTTGCGGTCTGCACTGGCGCGACGTACGTGAGTGATCTTTCCCCCGTAATCGGCGTTCAGCTTCGCGCTGAGGTCCAGCAGCCGCTGCGCAGTAGATTCGTCGTAGCGAACGTAATGGGCACGCCCCAGCATTGCCACCAACTCTCGCGACGTACAGTGCTGCAACTTGCGGGCAGTGTCGCGCCCCTGCTGCTCCACAATCACCCTGTATGCCTGTGCGGCAATGGGTGCCTGGATTCGCTTGCCCATCAGGAAACTGGCGATAAACCACTTGAACAAACCGCTGTCGTCCTCAGGCTTGAGTTCGATCCCCAATTCAGCAGCGGTAATCGCGCGCGCCATGCTTATTGACCCCGCTTGCGATCAGCCGTGGCGGCTGAGTCTGCACTTTTCCGTGCCTCTTGCGAGCTCATACGGTCAGGTGTTTTAACGGCAGTTAGGGGAGCGGCCACGGTATCTCTCCAAGCAATTAAGGGCGCACAAAAAATCGCGTCCTGTGTAAAGCAGAGCCCTGGGTATCTCGATAGTTCAAGGAAATTTCAGCGTAGAAATCGGCGCAAAAAAATTTAAACCTTTTGCCCACGCGCGCCCTCAACAGTCAGGTATCGGCGAAGCTGAAATGGCCAGGAAGCGACAGGCCAGACACGACCATTAACCCCCTTCACCCAGGAGACACTCGACCATGACCTCGCAACTCAACGGAAAGAAAATCCTCATCATCACCTCCAACACCGGCATCGAGCGCGACGAGTTGCTCAAGCCCCTGGAAGCGCTGCGCGGTTTTGGCGCGACGGTGACCCACGCTTCCAGCAAGGGCGGCAGCACCCAAACGTTTGTCGGTGATACCGAAAAGGACAGGACCGTGGAATCCGAGGTGCAACTGTCGGATGTGCAGAGCAGCGATTTTGATGCGCTGGTGATCCCCGGCGGTACCGTGAACGCCGACACCCTGCGCCAGGACGCAGCGGCGCTGCGCTTGATCAAGGACTTCGCCGCCGACGGCAAAACCATTGCGGCCATTTGTCATGGGCCGTGGACGCTGATCGACGCGGGCGTAATCAAAGGCAAGACGTTGACCTCCTACAAAAGCGTCCGCATCGACCTGGAAAACGCCGGCGCTGCCGGTTGGGTCGACGCCGAGGTCAAGCAATGCAACGCCAATGGCTGGACCTTGATCACCTCCCGTACACCCGACGATTTGCCGGCATTCAATGAGGCGATTGCCAAGGCGCTGGCTGGCTGATATCTGGCACCTGAACGTAAACAGGCGCCCATAGGGCGCCTGTTTGCTAACGGCCTTAGGCGTCAGCTCTTGCGGTGTTCCGGCATCTCGCGTTTGGGCCCGAACATCGCCCACGCAATCAGGCCCAGCAACGGCACAAAGATCAGGATCACCAGCCACAGCCCCTTGGTCTCCCAGCCACCGGTACTGCGCAATACGACGTTAATTGCCCACAATTCCAAGAGCAGCAGAATTACCGCCAATCCGATCCAGACATAATTTATTTCCATGATTCACCTCCTGAGGTCTATGGGTTAGGTCAAGCATTCCCCCCAAGGGTTCCATCGAAATTACGCCAGGGCGCTCTCGCCCAATGGTTGCGGCACATGCCGAGCCACCTCCGTCTGTCCAGTGCGCAGGTAGAAGCGGGTTTAATGCAACCTGGTTGGGGACCGACCATGCAAGCTGCACGACACAGGCTTTCTAAAATCAATCTCAACTTATTGATTCGAATGACGTTTAACCGATCATCCATGATGGTCTGACTTATGCAATTTCCTACCAGACAACGCGCGCACCTCGACGCGCCCATACCCTGACTGTGAGGTTTCATCATGAATGCCATCGACCTGCTCAAAGCCGACCATGAACGTGTTAAAGCATTGTTGACCCAACTGAGCGAATCCACCGAACGCGGGGTTAAAAAGCGCACCGAGTTGCTGGCTAAACTCGAAATGGAAATCAGCCTGCACACCAAGCTTGAAGAAGAGATTCTGTACCCGGCGTTCCGTAAAGCCGGCGGTAAGGAGCAGGACATCATGTACCACGAAGCCAAGGAAGAGCATCGCACCGTCGACTCGCTGGTGCTGCCTGACCTGAAGCAGACGGAGCCGTCCACCACCGAGTTTTCCGGTCGGGTGAAGGTGGTCAAGGAACTGCTGGAACACCACATTGAAGAAGAGGAAACCGAGATGTTTCCTCAGGCGAAGAAACTGCTGGGCAAAGCTCTGCTGGAAGAACTGGGTGCACAAATGCAAGCCATGAAGGCCGCGCATAAAAAGGCGATGGCGGACAAGCCAATGGCTGCGTGACGCACCCGTCGGCCCGTGGACAAGTCCACGGGTGTGTTCGATGAATCAAGAGGATTGAATCATGACGAATAGACAAAGGATCGTGCTTGCACTCTGCCTGACGGCTCTTTCAGGCCAACCCGCCCTCGCCGCTTTCGGCGACAACCCGACACCTGCAGCCAATGTTGTTGCAGGCGACGGGGCTGCAGGCTCCGCGCTGCCACCCGGCACGTACCCGAGCAGCCCGGCCGACAGCGGCAAAAAAAGCCAGGACACCGTCAAACAGCCGGACAAAACTCCCAAGGCTGATGACCGCGATGATGAAGACAAAGACCGTCAGCCAAAACCACGCACCGGCAGCTGACAGCTCAACCGTAATCGGCAGCGCAGCCTGTCAGTCAGGGAACGCTGTTCCGGGCCACGCCACCGACGTTGCGATGTGCTGCACCATTTGGTGCCAACGCAATACGCACGCGCCTTGATACCGATCAAGGCACAGGCAACCAGCCGTTGAAGCGTCCTTGGGCGTTCAACGGGCACCAGGCGAAATCCCATGGCGAGGGTGGCAAGGCTGAGGGTGCAGCGTCGGCGAACATCGCTTGCTTGCAATCGAACACCGTCATCGATTGCCAGGCCAGGACTACCCCCTGCGCGTGGCTGGTATCGGTGTTGACCCAACACGCTGCGGCGGCCGCCATGAACGCTTCGATGGGCTCATCGTCGATGTGCTGGCGATACGTCGAGCTCAGCAACCAGCGGCACACATTCAGGTGGTAGGTCCAATCCTGCGCGGGCTGGTTGCGATAGGCCCAGGTCATAAAGCTGCGGAACAGGTTCAAGCCCTCGGGCGGGTCGAGCTTGAGCAGGGCTGGGCAGATATCGAACAGGGTGTGCCAGTAGGGCAAAAGGCGTGCATCCAAGTGCACGAAGCAGCGGGAGTTAACCGGGTATTCAGCCCGCGCCGGTTCCGCGCGCAGGCGACGGGACACCTTGCTGACCAGGCGACTGGCGCCTGCAGGCAATTGTTGGTTCATGAAATGCACTCACAGTCGTGACGATAGAACGCCTCCTGGTCACAGGAAGCCCAAGGCACACGTCAGAATGCGGGGGAAGCGCGGGGATTGGCCGAGGGCCAGGCATGGCGCGGCGGCGCCTTGTTGCGTTGTTCATGGGCCGGGCGCGGGGTTTGTCCGAGGCCCAACAGCCACGCCAGTCCAATCAGGAACACCAGGGCGACCGTCAGCGAGGCGCACACCGGGCAGGCAAAGTAGTTCGAGATGTTGCTGGAAGACGGGCTGCCCAACCCTTTGTCGGAAAGTGGCGCCTGCTTACCGTCCACCGAACAGAACGCGCCGCCGATCCCATTGAGCTCCTGGCCCATCATCTGGCCATGGCCCAAACCGCACACGAACAGGTTCATCAGTACGCAGAAGTACAGGGTCCAGACGATTGGCGAACGGTCAGGGTGGCTCGATTTCATGGCGGCGACTCTACCACCGAAGCCGCAAAGGGATGAAATACGGCGGCCCCCTGTGGCAGAACGTCGCAGATTACGTGCCATCGCCAGGGTTGGTAGACTTGGCGCCCTCCTCGTTTACTCCTTTTCAAAGCCTGATGTGTAGATCCAGAGCAATGCAGGCGTTTCACAGGATGCACAGTTGATGAGTACGTTATTCACCCGCCGCAAGGTCCTGACCGGCATGGGCCTGCTGGGTCTGGGCCTGCTGACCGGTTGTGACAACAGCCCCAGGTTGAACTTCAAGTACGGCAAGGACTTGAGCGACAAGATCATGGGCCGCACCTTCAAGCTCAAGAACACCGAGGGCGACACCGTCACCCTCAGCTCCTACCGTGGCCTGATGCCGGTGGTGTTCTTCGGCTTCACCCAGTGCCCGGCCGTGTGCCCGACCACCCTCGCCCGCGCCGCCCAAGCCAAGAAGCTGATGGGCCGCGACGGCGAGATCATGCAGGTGATCTTTATCACCCTCGACCCGGAACGCGACACACCGGAGATTCTCGACAAGTACGTCAAGGCCTTCGATCCGAGCTTCGAAGCGCTGTACGGCACCCCCGAAGAAATCGCCGTGGCCGCCAAGGAGTTCGGGATCTTTTATGAAAAGATCCCCGCCGGCGACACCTACACGCTGTCCCACACGGCCACCAGTTTCGTCTTCGACACGCGCGGCAACCTGCGCCTGGGCCTGCAAGCATCCCTTACCGCAAAAGAGTGCGCAGAAGACCTGCTCACCGTCATGGAGGTCTGCTAATGACTGCCGTTCAACACCTCAAGCGCTTCACCTTCGGCCTCGCCCTCTTGGGTTTCGCCGCCCACGCCAGCGCCCAGGTGCAAGTGACCGACGCCTGGGTGCGCGCCACGGTGCAGGGCCAGCCGTCCAGCGGCGCGTTCATGACCGTCACGGCCGACAGCGACAGCAAGTTACTGCGTGTGGCATCGCCGGTGGCAAAGGACGTGCAGATCCATGAAATGAGCATGAAAGACGACGTCATGCGCATGGGCCCGGTAGACGCAGTGGCCTTGCCCGCAGGCAAGGCCGTCACACTCGACCCGAATGGCTACCACGTGATGCTGATGGGCCTGACCGGGCAGATCAAGGAAGGCGACCAAGTACCGCTGACCCTGACGGTGGAAAACGCCAAGGGTGAACAGCAGACCGTGGAAGTGACCGCGCCAGCACGTGGTTTGGATGGTGTGGACCATAGCCATATGGACCACAGCAAGATGCACTGACCGTGCTGCATCAATCCACGATAAACAGCTTCGCCCCAACGCTCGTCGATGAGCGATGCGCTTCCATGTCATTACCTACCTGGTAACTCATCCCGGCCGTCAGCGTGAACTGACGGCCGTCTTCCAACTCCGTGTCCAACTCGCCTTCCAGGCACAACAACACATGCCCGCGTTTGCACCAGTGATCGGCCAGGTAGCCGGGGGTGTACTCCACCATGCGTACACGAGTGTTTCCGAAATGGCAGGTGCGCCACAGCGCATGGCCGGTAACGCCGGGGTAAACGACGGGGTCGATGGCGGACCAGTCGGTGGTGCCAAAGGGGACAGCGGTGAGGTTCATGGGGGGCTCAGTCGTGAGTGATGGTGGAGGGAGGCTATCGGCCTGCAACGGTAGGCGACAGACACAGATCCCATGCTTTTGTGGGATACAGGTGGCGACGCTTGTTATCCTGCCGGTCTTGTTCCCGTGGATGCGCGCTGATGCAGCCGGTTCCCAGAAGCCATCGCCTGAAGTCCATGGGACAGGCCTCTTTTCCCACATTGCTTCATGTATCCTAGAGCGTCCCGTAGGCTGCTCCACGCCGCCTACGCACACGAGGCTCGCACGACTTCTGCGCCCCGTTTAGCAATCAATGAGATGAACCATGCCCTCCCAACCCATTTATTTTCAGCCCTCCCTACTTGAGTGCCCTATCGCTTCGGCGACAGAAGCTCTGGCGTCTGGCGGCAGCTCTGAAGCATTGGGGGCATTTTTCACCCGCGCTGAAGTCGTTAATTTTATTTTAGACCTCGCTGGGTATACCAGTGATCGCCCCTTGCATAAGCTCAGGCTGATGGAGCCGTCTTTCGGCAGCGGCGACTTTCTTTTACCAGCCATCGAACGCCTGCTCACTGCCTGGAATACAAACGGTGGCGACGAATCCGAAATCAAGGATCTGTCTAACGCCATTCGCGGCGTTGAACTTCACCGAGATACCTTTCAAAGCACCTACACAGCGGTCATCAACCTGCTTGTGCAGCGTGGCTTATCATCCGACTCAGCCAAGACACTCGCCAGCACTTGGCTGATTCAAGGTGACTTTTTACTTCTGCCATTCGAGGGTGATTTCGATTATGTAGTGGGTAACCCGCCCTACGTCAGGCAAGAGTTGATTCCTGCCGCTCTGCTTGCAGAATACCGTAGGCGTTATCAAACGCTCTATGACCGAGCTGACCTCTATGTACCGTTTATCGAGCGCGCCCTTTCCCTGCTATCTCCCCGCGGGCACTTAGGATTTATATGCGCGGATCGCTGGATGAAAAATCGGTACGGTGGTCCGTTACGCCGATTAGTCGCTGAAAGCTTTCACTTGCAGATCTACGTTGATATGACTGATGTCCCGGCATTTCATACAAATGTCGTGGCTTATCCTGCAGTGACGATCATCAGCCGTGAAAAATCCGGAACGACCAGAGTCGCGCATCAACCCGATATAGAGGCTGCATATTTAGCGGACCTGTCAGCCAGGCTGCTATCAAAAGATCGGCCGAACGAGGCCAACGGAGTACGAGAGCTGGCCAAAGTCCCTAATGGCGCAGATCCATGGTTATTAGACTCCTCCGACCAACTGAACCTTGTGCGCAGATTAGAAACCGAATTCCCATGTTTAGAGGGCGCGGGTTGCAAGGTCGGGATAGGCGTCGCTACGGGTGCGGATAAAGCCTTTATAGGCGACTTCAACACTCTGGACGTAGAGCCAGACCGCAAACTCCCACTCGCAACGACAAAGGACATCACTACGGGAGAGGTCCTGTGGAAAGGAGCAGGCGTTATTAACCCTTACAAGGACGACGGAGGGCTCGTCGACCTGTCGGACTACCCACGCCTGAAAAAGTATCTGAACGCCAGAAGAGAAGTTATCGAAGCGCGCCACTGCGCAAAAAAAGCACCTGCCAACTGGTATAAAACCATTGACAGAATTACTCCCTCCCTCGCAAAAAAACCAAAGTTGCTTATTCCTGATATCAAAGGTGAAGCACACGTCGTATATGAAAATGGCGAGCTTTACCCGCACCATAATTTATACGTCGTCACTTCCGACTCATGGAATTTAAGGGCGCTTCAAGCGGTATTGCTGTCTGCTGTTTCACGGCTGTTCGTGGCCACCTACTCGACGAAGATGAGAGGTGGTTTCATGAGGTTCCAAGCTCAGTACCTGCGTAGAATTAGGCTTCCCTCCTGGGACAGCATACCTTCCGAGCTCAGAGCCGAACTTATCGACGCCGCACAGAACTTAGATTTGAAAGCGTGTAATGCCGCGACGTTCAAAATGTACGGAATGAGCCCTGAAGAAATCAAGTGCATCGGCGGATAGCCCCGTCAGCCAATATATTCTCCAAAATCATAAGGAATTAATATGGAACTCAGCTGGTTAGACGAGCGGGTGACAGACGCGATCGTTAAGTTCTGGACAGTCCGAAACGGTGGCAAAGGCGTTCTCGGTGGAAAAACTCTCAATGCTTTCGTTCACATAATTGAACATGTAGTGAGAGAAAGCGGCCTGGCAAATGCAAAGGCCTACATCGGAAGAAACACATCGCAACTTCCTGGCTTTTTTCGGCCACACAAATCTTGGGATGTCGTTGTAGTGGATGACGGCAAGCTTATCGCTGCCATTGAGTTCAAGTCTCAGGTAGGGTCAATCGGCAATAATTTTAACAATCGTACCGAGGAAGTCTTAGGTAGCAGCCTGGATCTTCGTACAGCCATAGAAGAATCCGCATTTGGCGAAGACGCAAATATATTCACCGGTTACATCATCGTGGTTGAGGATAGCGCCGCTAGTCGCGCCACACCCAACATCAATATGTCATTTTTCCCCGTCATGCCTGGCTTTCTGCTGGATGAATCCGTTAGAGATGTATCTTATACCCGCCGCAAGGACGGAACCCACCCTCGAACCAAGGGCATCTCCTATATCGACCGTTACGACTTAATGTGTAAACGCCTTATGATGAAAGGGCTATACACCGCAACAGCGCTAATAGCGTCACCCAACGAACCTAAAACCAGTGGCACTTACTCAAATGTAAGTGCATCAACAAGCATACAAACCTTTATGTTGAAGCTGTCAAAACATTGCGAAGTCGTCCAGAGCATCAACATCCAAAACAGCGAAGCTTAAATAAATCAAGCGCCAATTAGAGGATGTAAACGTATTACCTTTTGGCGCCGTTCAAGCCGCGCTAAATCCGCTTAGTCATCGGTATACACGCCAACTCCAGCCCCGACGGCGAGTGGTAGATCGCCGGCTGCTCCCCCACATAGCCGCATGCCCGATAGAAACTCGCCGCATTCAACGTCGCATCCAGCACCACCTCTGCTAACTCCAGTTCCCGCGCAAGCGCCTCAAGATGATCCAGCATCGCCTTGCCGTACCCACGCCCGGTGAACTGCGGCAGTACAAACAACGCGCCCACTTCATTGTTGTCGAGGTCGAGCATGCCGGTGGCGACCGGTTCATCGTTTACCCAGCCGAGGTAAAACGGTTTTTCCATCAACGTGCTGTAACCATCGTCGGCACTGCCGCGAGTCCAGAGCGCCATTTGCTCAGCGGTGTAGGCACCGATGCATTGGCTGCGGATGGCTTCGCGGCGGATGTCAAAAGCGGCGTTGGCGTCTTCGGGGGTGGCGCGTTTTATTTCCAGCACAGGGTCCTTCCTTTATGCGTGTTGGTGACTTCAAGGCCTGATCGATACCTTGGAGCCAGACGTGGTTTTTTATATTAGCGCGATCAAGTGGCGCGATGCTGGGGGCAGTGCAACAGTCAGGATGTCGCGACATACACCGTAGACTGTGCCACGTGGCGGGTTTGTATCTATCATGTGCCCTTTCAATCAATGCCCCAGGAACCTGCATGCCCTCCCTCACCCTGCGCAACGCCCTCCCCGCCGACGCTGCCCGTTGCTTTGAGATAGAAATCACTGCCTACGAAGGCGACGAAGCCGCGACCCTGGAGAAGATCGCCACGCGCATTGCGTTGTACCCGCAAGGCTTCCTGATTCTTGAAGCCGATGGCGAGGTGGTGGGATTTATCAACAGTGGCTGCGCCCATGAAGTGGTGATGTCGGACGAGGCATTCAAGGAGTTGGTGGGGCATGCACCCGAGGCGCCGAATGTGGTGATCATGTCGGTGGTGGTCGACCCAGCGCATCAGGGCAACGGCTATTCCACGGTGTTGATGAGCGAGTTTGTGCAGCGCATGAAGACGCTAGGCAAACGAACCATTCACCTGATGTGCAAGGAGCGGCATGTGCCGTTGTACGCGCGGCTGGGTTACACCTATGTTCGGCCTTCGCCTTCGGATCACGGCGGGATGGCGTGGCATGAGATGGTGATGGCGCTTTAACGCTCAGCCCAACATGCTCCGGGTACATCACCGCTATTTTTGTCCAGGGAAGGAATCACTTCGTGCTCAACGCAACACCGCCCACCTTTCAACAAGCTGTTAAGAAAAACCTCAAACGAATGGCCATCTATTGGGCGCCCCTCAGCGTTATTTTCGCGGGGCTGGGCACATTGCTGGGGTTTTATACGCTGTCCACCTACGCGACTGCGATAGGCCGCCCGGACCTGATGGCCGCTGCGCTGGAGGCCAAGTCGGCGCTGATTCCCTGGCTCGCCGCCGTCGCCGGCATGCTGGGGGTGTACCTGTTCATTCTGTTATCGACCACATTCCTGTTCGGGCTAACGATGTCCTTGTTCAGTGATGCGGCGTCCCAACAGCGCAAATTGGTGGGCATCCTGTTTGTGCCGGTATTGAGCGGTATCCTTGCAATGCTGTGGCACAGCTTCAAGGGGCCTTCGTTGAGCGGTGACGACACGCTGCTCTATACCCTGGTTGGTCTTGCCGCCACCTTGTTTGGCCTGGTGGCGTTACCCGGATTCCGCGTTGCCGTCGACATCTGTGCAACCTTTGCGAGTACCGCAAAACCTCGCAGCTGGCCGGTACGGGGCTTGTTCATCCTCATGCTTGCATTGTTGCTGATTGCAACGGTGTTCTCTGCGGTATTTCCCGCCAGCTTGATCTACAGCGCCTATGCCGACAAAGACACGCTCGACGGCATGAACCGCTTGATGTTTATCTCGATGTTCGCCACCACCGTCCCCCTACTGCCCGTGGTGGTGTTCTATGTCTGCAAGGGGGACCTGTTCAAGCGCCTGTTCTTTAGCCTGCTGGCAGTGGTCGCCTGCGCGGCAATGGTCATTGTTGTTGCACCGGGAAGTTCTGCCTCCATCGTTTATTCGGCGGCGCTTGCCATGAAGGCGCGTGACCCGGTGGAGGCCAGGTTCTGGCTGACAAAAACCTGGGCCACGGAAGATTTCGATACGCAAATCTGGGGCGAGGTCGAAGAATTGCGTGGTCATCCCGTGGTACGCGCATTCCCACTGTTTTCCTTCGGCGATGTGCTGCTTTTGTGCCCAACCCGCCTGATCAACAAAACGCTCAAGGAGTGGCCGGAACATTCCGACTACTGTGTCCTCACTCAAAGCAGCAACGCGATTCGCACACCCAGGAAGTCGGCGCCGGCAACAGACGCTGCAACGCCCTCTGGAAACAAAACAGGACAAGCATCACCCGAACACTCATCAGACGCCTCGCCCCACTGAACCACGGGCCAGCGCCAAGGTTAGGCACAACACGGACGCCATCGCGATGCAGCATGCTCAGATTGAAATCAGCGACCAACCCAACCCCGACGCCGAGCGCATCCTGAGTAGCGGCCTGGCCGCCTTCAACGAACAGGCCGCCGGTTACCATGACCGGCGCCCTTTGACGGTGTTGATCAGAGACCCGCACACCCAGGAAGTCTTGGGAGGCATTACGGGTAGAACAGCGTTCGGCATGGCCTTCCTTGACCTGTTTCACCTGCCCGACTCCCTGCGTGGCACGGGCCTCGACAGCCAGTTGCTGAAAGCTTTTGAAGACGAAGCTCGGCGTCGGGGCTGCCTGAATGCGGTGCTGTACACCATCAGCTTTCAGGCGCCGGGGTTTTACGAGAAAAATGGATGGGTGCGGTTTGGGGAAATACCCTGCGCGCCCCAAGGCAGCAGCCGCGTTTTTCTCTCTAAACAGCTGTAACGGTCAGGGCCTCGTCAGGCTTACCAACTCCCCGAAGCCCCGCCGCCGCCACTGGAACCGCCGCCCCCGGAGGAATTGCTGGAGCTGGAGCCACTGGAGCTGGAGCTAGAGCTGGAGCCACTAGAGCTGGAGCTTGAACCGGAACTCCGACTCGAACCCGACCCGGAACTGGCAATGCTCTGCACAAACACAATAAACGCCACGAAGGAGGCCACGGGGATCGCCACGATCCAGCCCTGGTAACCGTGCCCCAGCAGCATCCCTGCGGCAACGTAGACAGCCGTGACCGCCAACGCACGCAGGAGGAAAAAGCGCGGGCTCTTTTTCCAGGATGCTTTGATGACGAAGTACAACCCAAGGTATAAGCCCAGCACTAACGCCCCGCCAAACGGCCAGACCAGCCAATGGACATAACTGACCTCTACAAACCGGTTGGCTATCACCACACCGACGACATAGGCCAGCACCCCCATCACGCAGTAGAACGCCGTGCGCGCCAGCCACAATGCGCCGAAGGTGGCGCCGCCAATCAGGATGCTCAGCGGCAATACCAGCAGATAAACCGGCCATTCCCGGCCACCGGCGAACACCACCAGCAACACAGTGACGGCAGCCGTGGCGATTAACGCCCCACGCCAACCCAGCTTGCGCGCGGCCATCAGCACGCCGCCAATCGCACCAACGATAAACGCGAGCAACACCGCGATGGCCTCGGGCGCAACGCCGGGGCCTGTCACCTGAGGCAACTCTCCGCCGTCCACCAGCACGACCAGATCATCCACGCCTTGGCTGATGCCGCCCGCGTAATCGCCCCGACGAAACGCCGGCGTGATGTGCTCCTCAATGATGCGGTGGGCCAACAGGTCGGTGACGGTGCCTTCCAGGCCGTAGCCCACTTCGATACGCACCTTGCGATCAGCCTTGGCCACCAGCAGCAGGATGCCGTCGTTGACGTCCTTGCGCCCCAGTTTCCAGGCGCGGAACAGTTGGTTGGCGTAATCCTCGATGCTCGCCTCGCCAGTGGAGGGCACCAGCAACACCGCCACCTGGGCGCCTTTGCGTTGTTCGAGGGCGGCGAGCTGCTCTTTCAGACGAGTGGTGGTGCTGGTGTCGAGGGTGTTGGTGACGTCGATCACCCGCTGGTCAAGGGCGATGCCAATCGGCGAGGTGTCAGCCTGGGCGCTGATTAACGGGCTGGTGAACACCACTACCAGCAGAATCGAGAGAGATTGCCGTAACCACCGCATCATGTTTGTTACCTGAAGTTTCTTCCTGAAGGCGCCGACTTTACCTTATCAGCGCTATAACGCGTGACCCCACGCCGATGACTATCTAAACTGCCGCGTATATAGCAATACGCCATAATTTCGGGACCCACATGGACCTACGCCACCGCAACAACGTTACTGTGATGGGCCGTGGGGCTTCGACCCTGGTGTTTTCCCATGGATTCGGCTGCAACCAGGCCATGTGGAAATACTTGGCACCGCAGTTTGAAGACCGCTTTCGCGTGGTGATGTATGACTTGGTGGGCGCCGGTCTGTCTGACCTGAGCGCCTTCGACAAGACCAAATACAACGTGCTGGAAGGCTACGCCCGCGACCTCAACGAGATCATCGACGCCTATGCCGAAGGCCCGGTGATTCTGGTGGGGCACTCGGTCAGCGCGATGATCGGCACCCTCGCCGATCGCCTGAGCCCCGGCCGTGTCGCTGCCCATGTGATGATCGGTCCCTCACCGCGCTATATCGATATCGATGACTACGTAGGCGGCTTCAAGCGCAGCGATATCGACGACCTGCTCGACACCCTCGACAGCAACTACCTCGGTTGGTCCAGCGCCATGGCTCCGGTGATCATGGGCGCGCCTGGGCAACCAGCGCTGAGTGACGAACTCACCGACAGTTTCTGCCGCACCGAACCGGACATCGCCAAGCAATTCGCGCGCGTCACCTTCATGTCCGACAACCGCCAGGACGTGATCGGCCTGACCACCCCGGTGTTGATCCTGCAATCGAGCGACGACCTGATTGCCCCCGTGGCCGTGGGCGAATACCTGCACCGCGTGTTGCCCAACAGCACCTATTGCCTGGTGGCTAACGTCGGCCACTGCCCCCACATGAGCGCGCCGCAAGCCTGCGCGGCGGCCATGGACACATTCCTCGCGCCTTGGGCGGTTTCCCGTGCCCACTGAGCTGTTCGACAGCGCCGCCTGCGCCCTGGCCGTCACCTCGGAAGACGGCACGATCCTGCAAGCCAACGCGCGCTTCAGTGATTGGTTGGGGTTCAGCAATGCCGAGTTGTGCGGCCATCGCTTCCAGGACCTGCTGACCATAGGCGGGCGGATCTTCCACCAGACCCACCTGGCGCCGATGCTGCGCATGCACGGCAGCGTCACCGAAGTGAAGTTGGACATGCTGCACCACGACGGGCACAAGGTGACCGTGCTGCTCAACGGCAACAAACGCGAACAGGCCGGCGCTGTAGTGCACGACCTGGCGTTGTTCGGCACCACCGACCGGGACAAGTACGAGCGCGAGTTGCTCAACGCACGCAACCTGGCCGAAGCGCTGCTGCAGGAAAAGACCGCTACCGAACTGGCGCTGCACCAGGCACAGGCCGAACTGAGCGAGGCCTACGCCATTGCCCAGCGCCGCGCACTGTTTGCCGAGCAGATGGTTGCGATTGTCAGCCATGACCTGAAAAACCCCCTTACGGCGATCCGCATGGCGTCGGACTTTCTCAACCGTGGCGAGCGCACCGCCAAAGAACGCCAGCTACTTGGGCATATCGGCCAATCATCCGAACGCGCCCAACGCATGATTGCCGACCTGTTGGACTTCACCCAGGCCCGGGTCGGCCAGGGCATCAGCATCAAGGCGGCGCCGCTGGACCTGCATGACGTGATTCATCGCACGGTGGATGAGCTGCGTGTGGCATTCCCCAAAGCGACGTTGGAGCATCAGGCCAAAGGCAGTGGCGGCGCGTGTCTGGACGCAGACCGTGTGCAGCAGATCATCGGTAACCTGGTGGCCAACAGCGTGGCTTATGGCGACCCGCTGCTGCCCATCACCATCACCTCGAACCTGGGTGATGGCGCGTGTGAAGTCGCCGTGCACAACCACGGCCCGGCAATTCCCGAAGCCTTGCTGACCGGGCTGTTCGAGCCCATGACCCGCGGCACCGACCAGGGCAGTGACGTACGCAGTGTGGGCCTGGGGCTGTATATCGTGCGCGAGCTGGCCAAAGTGCATGGCGGCGATGTGGCGGTGAGTTCCTGCGCCAACGCCGGCACCACGTTTACGGTGAAGTTTCAGGACAGATAGACACTGCCCTGCATGATCGGCTCGACACTGCCGGTCAACACCACGCCGCCCTCACCCGCCCAGTGCACGGTGACCGTGCCGCCATCGCACTGCACCTGCACCGTGGCATCCAGCAAGCCGCGCCGGATGCCATTGACCACCGCCCCGCAACAGCACGAACCGGAACCCAACGGCACGCCACCGCCACGCTCCCAGATGCGCAGGCGGATATGCCCACGGTCCAGCACCTGCACAAAATGCACATTGGTCCTGGCCGGGAACAACGGATGAAGCTCCAACGCCGGACCTACTGCGGCCACATCAATGGCGTTGATGTCGTCGACAAAAAACGTGCAATGGGGATTGCCCATGCTGCACGCCGCCGGGCTGCCGTCGATCGGCAAGGTGCCCGTGTCCATGGCCTCGGCCAGCGGCACTGATGCCCAGTCCAACGACGGCTCGCCCATGTTCACCGACACCCGCCGCCCCGACTCGCGCACGCAGGTCAGCAGGCCACGGTCAGTGCGCAGCACAACCGAATCGCCGCCGATTTCATACATCAAACGGTCGGCCACGCCTCGGGTGGCGCTCCCGCAGGTTTGCAGCGCTGTGCCGTTGGGGTTCCAGAACTTGATACGCGCGACGGCATCTTCGCAATCAAGCACCACGGCCAGTTGATTGAAGCCGATGCCAGTGTGGCGATTGCCCAGGCGGCGGGCGATCTGTGGGGTGATCGGGTCGTCCAGGCCACGGCGGTCGACGATGATGAAGTCATCGCCATGGGCGTGCATTTTTACGAACTGCAAGGGCATGGAGTGTCCTGGGGTCGACCTGTGGAGGAAGTGGAGGATACCCTGAACCCGCCCCTGTGAACTATCGAAGGACCGAACCATGCTTATCGTCTTCAGCGGCTTGCCCGGCACCGGCAAGACCACGATTGCCCGCGAACTGGCACGCCGGTTCAATGCGGTTTACTTGCGCATCGATGTCATCGAGCAAGCGCTTCGCGATGCAGCTGTGGTGCCGGGCGCCAGCGGCTATGGCGTGGCGAACGCTCTGGGCTTGAGCAACTTGCAGTTGGGGCATACGGTGGTCGCCGACTGCGTGAACCCGGTGCAGGAAAGCCGCGCGGCGTGGCGAGCAACTGCCGCAACGGCGGGGGTGGCGTTGGTCGATATCCAAATCGTTTGCTCTGATACGCGCGAGCACCAACGCCGCGTCGAAAGCCGTGAGAGCGATATTCCAGGGCTAATTGCGCCGAGCTGGCAGTCGGTCTTGGTTCATGAATACGAACCTTGGAATGACGCGCCATTGACGGTCGACACCGCCCAGATCGATGCGGCGCAGGCTGTTGAAAAGCTCCTCAAGCACTTGCGCCGTTGATTGCCGCGCAACAAAAGCGATCAAGTTGTTGATAACCATTATCAACCACCGCTAAACTCCGCGCCCTCTCACTTCCCAGTCTGTGCCACGCGGCACAGTCGCGCGCAGGCAGCTGACTCTCTTGGCGGATGAAAAACTCCAGCTTTACCTGACCCACCGGGCCGCGCTGCTGGACTATGCCACGCCCATCGTGGGCTGCCGCGCGCGCGCCGAGGACGTGGTGCAGGAAGCCTGGTTGCGTTTCAGCGGCCAGGATGAGCAGGCCGATATCCGCCACCCGGCCAGCTACCTGTACCGCATCGTGCGCAACCTTGCCCTGGACTTGACGCGTCGCACCGCCACCGAGCGGGTGCAGCCCGGTGGCGACGAATTGCTCAACGACTTGCCCTCCAGCAGCGCCTCCCCTGAGCGTGAAGTGAGCAGCCAGAATGAATTGGAAGCCATCTCCCGCGCCTTGGCCCAATTGCCCGAGCGCACCCGCCGCGCTTTTGAAATGCATCGGCTGGGCGGGTTCACGTTGCAACAGGTAGCCGCCGCTTTGGGGGTGTCGACTGCATTGGTGCATCAACTGGTTCACGACGCGCTGCGCCACTGCATGGACTGCCTGGAGGTGGACGATGACTGAGCGCACCAAAACTTTTCTGAAAAAAAACTCTGCTGATGCGTCTTTTGCGGTGAAGGGCGAATCCATGGGATCCTGCCCGCCGTTTTTTGCCTGCGGAGATACGCCATTCATGCCCACCGAGGATAGCGCCAACGCCCGCCGCGACCAGGCCCTCGACTGGCTGATGCGCGTGCAACAGGCCCCGCTGGATGCGGACCTGCGTGGGCAAGTGGCCGATTGGTGCGCAGCCAGCGAGGCCAATGCCAAGGCCTATCGCAAGGCTGAACGCGTATGGCAGTTGACTGGGCATGTAGCGCCGGTCAGCGCAGAACATTGGCCACAGCCCGCAGCGCCACTGCAGCGTTACACCGCCCGCCCGCGCCGGGTTCGACGCTGGGTCGCCGCTGCCATCGCGGCGTGTCTGGTGGTGGCGTTGGCGCCGAGCCTGCTGCTGCGCTGGCAAGCCGATTACCGCACCGGCGCTGGGGAAACCCGCGACATCACCCTCAGTGACGGCAGCGTGGTGCAACTCGACAGCCATTCGGCGATTGCCGTCGACATCGCCGACAATCACCGCGATGTGCGATTGCTGACCGGCCAGGCGTTTTTCAAGGTGACGCCGGACAAGAGCAAACCCTTTCATGTATTGACCACGACATTGCGCGTGACCGTGACCGGCACCGCGTTCAACGTCAATGCCACGCCGGATGATCCGAGCGTCGCCGTGCAACAAGGCTCGGTCAATGTCACCGATGCGCAAGCCCGCCGCACCCTCGCCAGCCTGGTGCCGGGGCAACGCCTCACCTTGCGCGCCGGGCGCGCCGAACTCGGCAGTTTTTCCCCCAGCCAGGCTGCTTCCTGGCGTCAGGGCCAGTTGATTGCCGATGACCTGCCGATCAACGAGGTACTGGAACAACTGCGCCGCTATACACCCGCCATCATTGTGCTGCGCGATAAGCAACTGGGTGCGCAGCGGGTCACGGGGGTTTACGACCTGCGCAAACCCAAGGCGGCGCTGCAGGCCGTGCTGCAACCCTACGGCGCAAAAGTCAGCGCCTACAGCCCGTGGCTGCTGGTGTTGAGCAAGTAATTTCCCGGCATTCAAAAATAATTCAGCTTTTTTCTGAAAATCCCCCGCGCTGTCCCGTCTTCTGTCCCGCGCGCAGCAATTGAGATTTATTCGTATTCATTGACTGGCCGGTTTTTTGTGCCGGCGCGGGGATCTTTGCATGACACACACCCTTCACCCGTTCGGTACGCCGGGCACGTGGCCGCTGCGCCTGAAAAAAGGTGCTGCCGCCAGCGTGCTCGGGCTTTGCTGCGCGTTTGGCCCGCTGCCGCTGGCCCTGGCGCAACCCGATGCGCCCGCCTCGGGCCACGTGTTCAACATCCCGCCGCAGCCGCTGGCCGGCGCCTTGATCGCCTTCGGCCTACAGAGCGGCAAGCAAGTGAGCGTTGACCCGCAGCTCCTCAAGGGCGTGAGTTCCCCCGGTGTGAATGGCGACATGAGCAACGACGCTGCCCTCGCTTACCTGTTGCAAGGGACCGGCATCGGCTGGGGCTATCAGGATGGCGCGCTGGTATTCCATCGCCTGCCCAATGCCGCTGCCGGTGAACCCTTAATGCTGGACAGCACGGTGGTGCTGGGTTTCACCCAGGAAAACTCGTTCCAGGGCGCCACCGTTATTGATCAAAAGGCGATCCAGGCCTTCCCCGGCGCCAATGGCGACATCACCACGCTGCTGCAAATGCACCCTAGCGTGCAGTTCAGCGGTGCGCAGCAGAGTTCTAAGACCCCCGGAGAAATCGACCCGGCGGACATCAGCATCAACGGTGCCAAGTTCTACCAGAACAACTTCATGATCGACGGTATCTCGATCAACAACGACCTCGACCCCGGCGCCCACGGCTACGGCGAAACCCGTCAGTTCGATGCAGCACCGAGTCGCTCCCACGGCATCGCCCTGGACGCCGACCTGCTGCAGGAAGTGACGGTCTACGACAGCAACGTGCCCGCCGAATATGGGGGATTCAACGGTGGTGTAGTCGACGCTATCACCCGTCGGCCCACGCAGGCGCTGCACGGTAAATTCTCCTATTCCATGAGCCGGTCGGCGTGGACGAGTTACCACATCACCGAAAAAGACCAAGCTAACTTCGACAACGCATCCAACGAGCAATACCAGCCCGAGTTCGAGAAGACGACGCTGCGCGGCAGACTCGAAGGCCACCTGACCGAAGACTTCGGCGGCATCCTGAGCTTCTCGCAAAAGCGCTCGGTCATTCCGTTGAACACCTACACCGGGGGCTACAACAGCCCCACCGGCGAGAACACTCGAGACCAGACGCGTCAACTCGACAACTACATGGTCAAGTCCTACTGGAACGTCAACGACAGGCTCAGCCTCGACGGTTCATTTATCCAGGCGCCCCAGGAAAACACCTATTTCCGCGAAAACTACCGCAACGCTGATTTCACCAACATCAACGGCGGCTGGCAGGGCTCGGTCAAAGCCGTATGGGAAGGCGACACGGCGCGCTGGTCGCACACGCTGGCGGTCAGCGACCTCAACAGCTCGCGCCGCTCCGAATCCAATGACGCGATCGCCTGGTTCTACTCCACGACCAAAGACTGGGGTCGCCCGGAAACTACCAACTCCCGTAGTGGCGAGGGTGCCTATGGCAACCTGGACCAGACCCAGAGCAGCATCGACTACAAACTCAAGGCTGACTGGCAGGCCTTCAACTGGGCGGGCACCGAACACAAAGTGGTCACCGGCCTGCAACTGACCCGCACCCAAGCGACCTGGGAGCGGGAAAAAATGGCCACCTCCGCCACCATCAACAAGCGCGACAGCATTGCCACCTGCGCCAACAGCGACAACCTGTGTTCCATCGGTACGCTGCTCAACGGGTCCACCCGCCAGTGGGCCGGTACGCGCCTGGAGTACGGCGCCGGCAAGATCGACCTGACGGAAAACAAATACGCAGTGTTCGTCGAAGACGCGATGCAGATCGGCAAGCTCGGCCTGCGTCCGGGGTTACGCCTGGAAGGCGACGACTACATGCAACAACAGAACCTGGCCCCACGTTTTGCCGGTGACTACGACTTCTTCGGTGACCGCAGTACCGTGCTGGTATTCGGCGTCAACCGCTACTACGGCCGCAACCTGTTCAAATACCGCCTGGCCGACGGTCGCCAGGGTTTTAACACGCTCTACACCCGCACCACCCAAGACGGCGCGTGGCGTTCCACTCAAGTGGAAAACCTGAACAAGCTGACCGACCTCAAGGTGCCCTACGATGACGAATGGACCCTGGGGCTTGATCAGGTTTGGCTCGACACCGACTTTCGCCTCAAGTACGTGCACCGCGAAGGCAAGGACAAAATCGTCAAGGCTTCCTCTCGCGTGCTGGGCCTGGGAGCACAAGCCGGCTATGACAGCATCTACTACACCTACACCAACCAAGCTTCCAGCGAGAGCGATAACATCAGCCTGACCATCACCCCCAAAGGGGAATTCAATTGGCAAGGCACCCGCACCAGCGTGCAAGCAGCCTTTGACTGGTCACGCACCAAAGACGCCTACGGCACTTACGAGTCAGGTATCGACGCCGATGAATTCGCCGATGCTGACGTGATCTACGACGGCAAGCGCATGGCCTATAGCGACCTGCCTGCCAGCGACTTCAATCGCCCCTGGACAGCCCGCCTGACCACCATCACCGAGATCCCGCAGTGGAACCTCACCATCAGTAACTTCCTGCGCTATCGCGGTCCCTACGAACAGATCGTCAGTACCAGCAAAACCGTGACCGTCGACGGCGATGACCTGGCGGTGTACGACGCCGCGACTGTCAAGGCCGCCCCCACGTGGGACATGCGCATCAGTTGGGAAATCCCCACGGGCAAGGAGCAGGCGCTGTTCGCCGCGGTGGACATCACCAACGTCACCGACCACGTCAACGAGATCGTCGGCAGTGGCAGCTCGACCGTCACCTATGAAGTCGGCCGCCAATATTGGCTCGAAGTCGGCTACCGCTTCTAACCAGCCACCTGATTAGCCTGGAACCCTTGATGAATAAGTTACTTGCAGGCCTGCTCGGCCCACTGCTGCTGTGCGCCTGCGCATCGCCCGTCACCCAAGAACCGCTGCCGTGGGCGCCCCAGGTGGTGCGCGGCCAACTGGCCAATGGCTTGGAATACCGCTTGGTGCAGGACAGCACCCAAACCGGTCGCCTGGACCTGCGCCTGACCGTGCGCGCCGGCTCGGTGGATGAAGACGACGACCAGGTGGGCGTGGCCCATATGCTCGAACACCTGACCTTCCGCAGCCGTGCGGGCCAAGCCAGCGACCTGCGTGCGCAGATGACCGCGTTGGGTTGGGTGCAGGGCCGCAACTACAACGCCATGACCAGCTATGACCGCACCCAGTACCTGCTCAGCCCCATGGCCGGTACCACGCAAACACCGATAGCCTTGGAAAAGCTTGCGCAACTGGTGTTCGCGGGTGATTACAACGCCGCAGACCTTGAGCGCGAACGCCCCATCGTCATCGAAGAATGGCGCGGCGGCCTTGGCGTGGCCCAACGCATGAATGACCAACGCGCGGCCACTCAACGGGTGGGTTCGCGTTACCCACAACACCGCACCATCGGCAATGAAACGGCGATCCGCGAAGCGTCGCTCGGTGCCTTGCAGCGCTTTCAACAGCGTTGGTACGTACCCAATAACATGGTGTTGTCGGTGGTCGGCGACTTCGAGCCACAGCAGTTGACGCAGCAGATCCAGCAGGCCTTCGGCGCCCCGGCCGCCAAGGCACTACCGGAACGTGAACACCGCGAACTGCCTCTCGATAACCAGCTCAAAATCTTCCGCCTGCAAGACCCGCAAACCGGCAGCAACCAAGTGTCCCTGCTGTTTCGCCTGCACGAACCGGACAGCCGTGGCATCACGGCCGAAGCCAGCCGCGAGCGTTTGGTCGACCGCATGGCCCTGTCGGCGCTGTTGGCCCAGTTACGCCGCCAACCCCTGCCAACCGGCGTGCGCAGCCTTACGACGCAGAAGACCTTGATCGGCGAGTATTCCAGCGTACTGGGCGTCGCGGCCGGTGTTGACGGTGCTCATCATGACGATGCCCTGAGGCAGCTGCTGACCGAGTTGGAGCGTGTGCGCCAACACGGGTTGACTGCGCAGGATCTGGACCGGGAACGGAGCAAAATCCGCTTATTGGCAGACGCCATGCTGGCCAAGGATGAGTCGCGCACCTTCGAGCAATGGGTGACCTCGCTCAACGATGCCGCCGTGCAGAACCGCCCCGTCGTCGCGCCGCATCAGATAGCCCAGCGCACGCTTAACGCGCTGGACACCATCGACCTCGCAGCCCTCAATGCCCGCCTGAACCGTTGGCTGAACAGCCCCGACCAAGTGCTGCAATTCACCGCGCCGGGCAACCGTGTGGTGCGCCTTCCGAAGGTGGACGATGTGCAACAGTTGCGCGCGTCCATTGCCCTCTCATCACTGGCAGCGCCGCAGTCGGCCCCGCCGGTGGCACCGCCTGCTGCCACCTTCACACTGCCATCGGCTGGTGCCCCCGGTTCGGTGCTGGGCAAACGCAGCTTTACCGCTGAACAGGTCGAGCACTGGCAACTGAGCAACGGTGATAGCCTGGTCTGGCTGCGCCGCAATGCCGAAGACGGCCAATGGCGACTGCAAGCCGAATCGCCCGCCGGTTACGAGCGCCGCGACGTACCCGCCTGGCGCCTGCAAATGGCGGCGCAACTGGGCAACCAGAGTGGCGCGCCAGGATTGGAGGCGTGGCGTAAACAGCACAGGGCAACCTTGAGCCTTGAACAAAGTGCTACGCGCCTGCAATTAAGCGCCCGCTCAAACGCCTCGATTGTCGCCCTGACCACACTGCTGCAAAGCTATCGCCAGAGCCAGGTGGGCGCGCCGATCGATGGCGAACTGTTCAGCGCTGCCCGCGATGATCTGCTGACCCGCGTGAGCACCCGACCCGACGCCATCGCCGCCGCCCGACGTGAACTGCGCTACGGCGTCGACACCTGGCAAGCCCCGGATCAACACGCCTTGGAGGCATTGCAATCAAGCACCCTGAATGAGGACTGGCAGCAGCTCACGCAGGCCCCGGTCACCTACTACCTGATGGCGGACATGGATCCGGCGCACCTGGCAAAAGCCGTGGGTGAGCAACTGGCCAATATCCCGCGCGGCGTTGCCCAACCCGGCCGCCCTGCCCTGCAAAAACCCGGTCAACGCCGCGCCGACATCGCCGTAGCCCTGGAACCTCGCGTGGTACTCGAAGCCAACAGCTTCAGCGAACAGCCATGGACGCCCGAAGCGGCGGCCCGTGTCGCAGCCCTGCGTGAACTGGCCAACCAGCAGCTCAAGCAACGCCTGCGTGGCGAGGCGTCCGGCGTCTACCGCCTGCGCTTCGACAGCGAACTGAACCCCGACACCCAGCGCATCGAAAGCCAGTTGAGCTTCACCTGCGACCCCCAACGCGCCGACGAACTGTGGGCGCTGGCCCAGCAGACTCTGGCGCAGTTAGGCCGTTCGGTGGATGCGAAATGGGTCGCTGACGAACGCATGGAACTGCGCCGTCAGGAGCGAAAGCGCTTGCTCGATCCCACCACCCAATGGCGCCGCCTGCTGCTCAGCGAACGCCAATGGCAAGACCCGCGCTACCTGAGCCGCCAGACCCGTTTGCCGGACGGCCTGCGCCTGGAATTGCTCAAACCCTTGGCCAGCCAATTGTTCCCGGCGAATAACCAAGTGCTGCTGCGCGTCCTGCCAAAGGTGGATGCCCCTTGAAGAGCCTGCGTACGTTCTACCGCCTGGCCGCGCCGTTCTGGCGCCAGGGCTCGCAGTGGCTGGGCTGGCTGATGCTGGTCAGCATCATCGGCATGGGCCTGTTGATCGTACAGATCAATGTCTTGATCAACGCCTGGAGCAAAAGCTTCTACGACACCCTCGGCGCATTCGACACGCCTGCGCTGTACGCGCTGATGGGCCGCTACGTGATTTACCTCGGCGCCTATGTGCTGATCGTCGTTGCCCTGGACTGGGTGCGCAAAGCCTTGGTGCTGCGTTGGCGCCAGGCCATGACCGAGCAGTTCACCCATGCCTGGCTCGCTGACCAGGCCTTCTACCGCCTGGGCCTGAACGGCGAGCCGGACAACCCCGACCAGCGCATCAGCGAGGACGTGGATATCGTTGCCGACCTGAGTGTGGAGTTGGTGGCTTCGTTCATCATCAACATGGCCCAGGTCGGTGCTTTCATGAGCATTCTCTGGCAACTGTCGGGGGTGCAGACGTTCAGCGTCGGCGAATACAGCATCACACTGTCGGGCTACCTGGTGTGGATTGTGGTGCTCTACACCCTGGCCGGCAGCTTGATCACCCACTGGGTCGGCCGTCCGCTGCACCGCCTGAACGTGGACCGCCAGCACTATGAAGCTGACTTTCGTGCCAGCCTGCTGCGCAAGCGTGAACACGCCGAACAGATCGCCCTGTACCGGGGCGAGGCGGTGGAGCGCGCGCACCTGGCTGAGCGTTTCCAGGCGATTGCGCACAACTGGCGGCAACTGATGGGCCGCGAGCGTAACCTCAGCCTGTTTACCGTCAGCTATGAACGGGTCAGCCTGATCATTCCGGTGTTTGCCGCTTTGCCCGCATTTCTGGCCAAGACCATCACGTTAGGCGGATTGATGCAGATCCGCAGCGCGTTTGGCGCGGTGCAAGGCTCCCTCAGTTGGTTTATCAAGCTGTACCCGAAGTTGATGCGCTGGAGTTCGGCGGTGGAACGGCTGGGGCAG
Source organism: Pseudomonas sivasensis (assembly GCF_052938085.1). Lineage (NCBI taxonomy): Bacteria > Pseudomonadati > Pseudomonadota > Gammaproteobacteria > Pseudomonadales > Pseudomonadaceae > Pseudomonas > Pseudomonas sivasensis. The sequence continues at coordinate 2,561,516 of NZ_CP176442.1, read as the reverse complement.
TTTGAACACGCCATCGCCGCCAGCCGCTGCCAGGCCCAGGCACCGGTGATTGGCGACTGCCTGTGCGTCAGCGGCCTGGATGTACTGCGCCCTGACGCGGGCCTGCTGCTGGGCGATGTGTCAGTACAAGTGGCTCAGGGGGAGTGGCTGTTGATTGCCGGCCGCAGTGGTATCGGCAAATCCACGTTGCTGCGCACCTTGCAGGGCCTCTGGCCGTATTGCCGGGGCGGCTGGCAATTGCCGCCAGGGCGCAGCCTTTTGCTGCCGCAGAAGCCTTATCTGCCGAGCATGCCGCTGCGTCAGTTGCTGGCTTACCCTGCGGTTGAAGTGCCGAGTGGCGTGCGCTTGGTTGCCGTGCTGCTACAGGTGGGGTTGCCGGGGTTGGTAAAGCGCCTGGACGAACAACGTGAATGGGCGCGGGAACTGTCGGGCGGTGAACAACAGCGCATCGGTCTGGCGCGCGCGCTGCTGTATGCGCCGGATACGTTGTACCTGGATGAAGCGACCAATCAGCTGGATGAAGCCAGTGCGCATGCCCTATTGGTGCTGGTGCGTGAGCAATTGCCTGAATGCACAGTGATTGGCATCAGTCATCAGGTGGCGCTGGCGCCACTGTTTGATCGCACCTGGTCCCCTGAAACGGCACAAAACGCTGGGGTTGTGGCAGGTTTTGGGGCTGCTGCGCAGCCCAGCGCGGGACAAGCCCGCTCACCACAGAAAGAGCACTGACCGGGGACTAGAGCACGCTGCCCATCGCCTTCATCAACACCAGGTCCCGCGCGTAAATATCCGGCGCGTAGACCAACCCACCCTGGCGGTCGACTTCGACCGTCCAGTAACCAAGCAACACCGGCACCGGTGTGGACAGCCTGAATTCATGGGTCACGCCAGTGGCCAGCAGTTCATCGGTGCGCGCGCGTTCGGCCGGGCTGACCAGCAGATCGCGCAACAACAACGGTTGTTCCACCCGCACGCAACCGGAGCTGAATGCGCGAGGGCCTTTGGTGAACAGCGGCTGGCTCGGGGTGTCGTGCAGGTACACCGAGTACGGGTTGGGAAAGCGCATCACGATCTTGCCCAACGGGTTGCGCGGCCCAGCTTCCTGGCGCAGCAGGATATTGCCGGGGCGCGCCCAGTCGATCTGCTCGGGCGCCAGCGGGTGGCCTTCGGCGTCGAGCACTTGCAGGTTTTGCTGGCGCAGGTATTCAGGGTTCAGGCGGATGGCCGGGAGTTTATCCTCACGCATGATGGTCGGCGGGATTGTCCAGGTGGGGTTGAGCGTCAGCCGGGTAATGCGGGATTTGAGCAGCGGCGTCTGGCGTTCGGCGCGGCCCACTTGCAGGCGGGTTTGCCACACAGGGATGCCGCTCTGGTACACGCTCAATTGCGCGGCGGCGACGTTGACCAGCACGCCTTCGGGCTCCAGGTCCTGGGCCAGCCAGCGGAAGCGTTCAAGGTTGATGCGCAGTTGCTCGCGGCGCATGGCCGGGCTGATGTTGAGTTCGGCCACGGTGCCGGCGCCGATCACACCGTCCGATTGCAAGGAGTGGCTGACCTGAAAAGCCTTCACCGCCGTGACTAACTCAGGACGGTATTGCTTGCCGACGCCCTTCGGTTCGCTGGGCAGATAACCACCGCTGTAGAGCCGGCGCGCCAGTTCCGGAACGCGTGGGTCTTCCATGCCGGGACGCAACAACGGGCCGCTGCCAACCGCCTCCCAATGGGGCAATGGCTGCTGGCGCACCGTGGAATAGGCATTGCGCAGGCTGCGGTACAAATCTGCGCTGGGGCGTGCCTGGTCGAACGCTTGCGCCATGTCATTCAAGCCGATGGCGGCAAAGGCCAGCACGTCGGTGTTGGGATCGCGGGTGGGAGGCTGGGAATGCCACAGCGGTTCGAAGCGCGATTGCTGCAGCCGGCCGAAGTGCAAGTCCTGGAGGGCTTGCAGGTAGTGTTGGCTGCTGTCGATATCGCTGCACAGTACGTTTTGCGTGGCGTGCGGCGCGGGCAGACTATAGTGGGTGGGATCCAGGCCATCGTCGGCGAGCATCAGCAATTGCGTTTGGAGTGCTTGGCGGCGCGTCTCGTCCGACCATAACGGTGCATCGCCTTGCTGCTGATAGAACGCTTGCAGGCGCGCAAGGGCTGGCGCGTCAATCTGCGGCGCCAGGCCTGGGCAAACACTGGGCAACTGCGCCAGGGCTTGTTGCAACGGGGCCAGGTCCACCGGCGCGGGGGTCGTGACCGGCAGCGGTTCCACCGGCAGCGCATCCGCTGTGGCGACCAATGGTGCAACGAGCAGGCAAATGCTCAAGTAACATGCGTGTTTTTTGAACAATGGCTTGGCTCCAATCCACAGTGGGGGAGATGTACTGTAGATGCTGACTTTTATGTATCGCCTGGGGATCGCCTTGAGTTTGGCTGTATTGAGCAATTCTGCGCTCGCCGCCAATGGCAACCCTCCTTCCTTGTATAGCAGCCTGGCGCGCTCGGCTCCAGAACTCAATCCCACTGTGCTGAAAAGTGCCCTGAGCGCGATGCAGTGCGCAGTCAGCAATGGCGAGGAACGCTCCGAGCGCCTGGCCGTGATTGACTATTCTCAGCCGTCGACCGCCCGTCGGCTGTGGATCTTCGACCTGCGCAAGAAAACCCTGGTGCTGCGCGACCTGGTGGCCCACGGCGCCAAGTCCGGGGAGAACTTCGCCACCCAGTTCTCCAACACCGAAGGTAGCCATCAATCCAGCCTGGGCCTGTTCCGCACCCAGGAAAGTTACCTGGGCACCCACGGTTACTCGCTGCGCATGGACGGCTTGGAGCCGGGGTTCAATGACCAGGCCCGTGATCGCGCCATCGTGATTCACGCTGCCGACTACGTAAGCCCGCTGTGGAGCAAGCGCGAAGGCCGTATCGGCCGCAGCCAGGGTTGCCCGGCGGTGCGCCCACAGGTGGCACGCCAGGTGGTGGATAAACTCAAGGACGGGCAGTTTATGTTTTCGTGGTACCCCGACCAGCGCTGGTTGAAGTCCTCGACTTACCTCAATTGCAAACCCCAACAGGTGGCAAGTAGTCGTACAATCCGTGGCGGTTAGCCTGTCCCCACAGATAAAAGAGAGCGTTCAATGCTTCTACACCAATCGACCTGGATCGAGATCGGGCAGTTTCTGGAGCGCAGTCGCACGGTGGTGATCCCCATCGGCTCCAACGAGCAGCACGGCCCGACCGGTCTGCTGGGCACCGACTGGATGTGTCCGGAAATCATCGCCGTTGAGGCGCAAAAAAACGCCGACATCCTGATCGGGCCGACCTTCAATATCGGTATGGCCCAGCATCACCTGGGTTTCCCCGGCACCATTTCCTTGCGCCCTTCCACCTTTATCGCCGCGATTGGCGACTGGGTACGTTCGCTGGCCGGGCATGGTTTCGACAAGATCCTGTTCCTCAACGGCCATGGCGGGAATATCGCAACCATCGAGGCGGCGTTTTCCGAGTTGTACGCCGAAGCCAGTTTTGCCCGTCGACCCGCCGGCTTCGCCCTGAAGCTGGTGAACTGGTGGGACCTGGAAGGCGTCAGTGACCTGGCCCACCGCCAATTCCCGGTAGGCCACGGCAGTCATGCCACGCCGTCAGAGATCGCGGTGACGCAGTGGGCGTATCCGGACTCGATCAAGTCGGCCGACTATTCGCCGCAGATCGCCAACACAGGTCCGATCCGCGAAGCCCTGGACTTCCGTGCACGCTTCCCCGATGGACGCATGGGCTCGGACCCGGCGCTGGCGACGGTGGAGAAAGGCGGTGAATTGGTGGCGTTGGCGGCTCAAGGGCTGGTCAAGACCGTCAACAGTTTCAGCAACGAAGCCAAAGCCTAGGTCGAGTACACATCAACCTGTGGGAAGGGGCTGCTTCGCAGCCCAGCGCAGGGCAAGCCTGCTCACCACAGCAAGCCTCCTCCCACATTGGATGTGCGTGCTACTTACATTCCTGCGCCGCCAATTCCAGTCGCGACGGCGTTAACGCCGACGCCAGCGGCTTGCGCTCATACAGGAACACCTTGGCGCCCTCTCCAGCCTTGTAGGCTTCCAGCACATCGTCGGCCGCAATCTTGCTGGTCAACACCGCGCGGGCGTGGCGCGAGTTCTGGGTCACGGTCGACGTAATCCCGTGTTTTTCCAGCTTGGGCAAGACGCATTGGAAATAGGCGTCAGGGCCTTTGCTGGTTTGCAGGGTCAAAGTTGGAGTGTTTGGGGCAGAGACACAGCCGGCCATCAACAGAGCCGTAGCCGGTACAAAAAAAGAGCGCATGAAAAAATCCTGATATTGAATATAAACGTTCACATCAACCGGCACGTACCAGCGCCTTGAGCGACGCATCAAACTGCTTCAAAGCATCCAACTGCACATCCCGCTGCTGCTCGATCTGCGCGGCAATTTCCGGCGCGTCTTTGTCACGGACCCACACCGACGGCACCTGTTTGTGCACCGAGCCTTCGGCCTTGGCGATGTATTGCAGGTCGGCGTCATAGAACCGCGCAATAAAGCGCGCCTCGACCTGATCGTTACGCTGGGTGAGCAGTTGATTATGGGTATCGAGCATCACCACTACATCGGGATGAGCCTGCACCAAGGCATCCAGGTTGTCGTAGACGGTCACCGACAAAAAGGCGCCCTGCAGCGAACTCATCAACCAATCAATGGCCAACTCCGGGTCGGAGCTGTTGACGAACGCCTGGCGGATACGCCCGTCGAGGGCATCCTTGGCGCCATTCAAGGCCATATCGTGGTAGCGTTCCAGATAGCTGAGGTTGTCGCGAGTATTGTCGCTCAACAACACACCGACTGACTGCGTGTGCTGCAGGGAGTTTACGCTACCGGCGATGGGTAGCAAATGGCCTGTACGCAGTTCGCCGGCGATGGCCGCGTTGCTCACTGCCACCGTACCCAGCATCAGAATCATTAGACCAAGCTGAATAATCGTCCTCATCGCGCATTTCCTTGAACAGCGTCTCGATGAAGGGATTTTGCGCTTTCCGTGCGAAAACAGAACTTGCGTTGCGTGATGGTGACTATTATCTGAAGCGATAGTGTTGCGATAAAACCGATAAGGAGCCGCCATGAAGCCCCACCAGAAAACCTTCGACCGCATCCGTGAAGCCGTCTTGCCGGAATTTCGCGAGCGGGTCGCCGATTACCTGGTCGACTATGAAACCGTGCTGCAGGACATCAACGCCGACGCCGACCAAGTCTGTGCCAGCGCCCAACAACTGCGCGGTTACCTGCGCGGCTTGAACACCACGCGGGTGCTGGGCATGGCCGATTGGGAAGACCTGGATCGGCGTGTGGAACACATCACCGCAAACGCTACAGCGCAGGACGTTGCTGATTGACCCATTCCTGCACCGACGGCCGCTGCCACTGACGCTGGGCATACGCCACCAACTCAGCCGGTACGCGGTCGCCGTTGAGGATCAGGCGGTTGAGCATGATCGCCAGATCCACATCAGCAATCGACCACTCACCGAACAGGTTCGTCGGGTTACCCGCCAACAACGCCTGCGCCCCAGTGATCAACCGCTTGGCGGCCGCTTCGGCCACGGGTGACAACGGCGGCATCTGCTGACCGTAGAACACCACCAGCGTGGAACGCTCCTGACGAATTGGCAGCAAATCACTGCGCAACCACGCCTGCACCTGCCGCGCCCTCGCCCGCTGCTTTGGATCGGCGGGGTACACCGCTGTCCCAGGGTAGGCCTCTTCCAGATACTCGGTGATCGCCGAAGATTCCGACAACGCAAAGTCACCTTCCACCAGGGTTGGCACCCGTTGGGTCACAGACAGCCGGGCGAAATCGGCGGTCTGGTTTTGCGCGGCATCCAGGTCCAGGGTAACCAGTTCGAAGGCCAGGCCCTTTTCCCGCAGGGTGACGAACACCGACATCGCGTAGGGGCTGGTGAACAGCGAATCAACGTAAAGGCGCAACGGGCTCTGGCTCATGGGCAATCTCCTTGAATGAGCCCTCACGCTACGAGATGTGCGCGGATAAAGACAATGCAGGGTTTTTATGGGGGCATTCCTGGCGGGAATACTGCTTAAAACGCCTGAATATCGACCTCGCCCGTGTAGGGCTACCGGTGGGTGCCTACACGTCCTTTATAGATCGGCTTGGGGTGGGCGTCTGGCGCCCCCCCCCCAACACGTTCGACAGTGGACCGTGTTTACCCTTTAGAAGTCCACCGTTGCCGATAGCTTCACCGTGCGTGGCTCGCCCTGGGTCAGGTAGTTATTGGCGGTCGACGCCGACGCCCAGTACGCCTTGTTCGCGACATTCTCGACGTTGGCGCGCAAGGTGATGAACTTGTCGTCGGCCTTGAAGCCATAACGCGCACCGAGGTCAACACGGGTCCAGGCCGGAATGCTGAGTGTGTTGTCAGCGTTGACGTACTCGCCGCCGGTGCGCAGCAGCCGTGCGTTAACCGCAGCGCCCTGGATGCCCGGAATGTCCCAGTCGGCGCCCACGTTGAACTGAAAACGCGGCACACCGGCGGCGCGGTTGCCGTCGGTGAGGCCGTTGGCGGTGTTCTTCAACTCGGTGTTCATCCAGGTTGCACCGGCCAGCACGCGCAGGCCGTCGAGGGGTTCGCCGAAGACGTTGAGCTCCACACCTTTGTTGATCTGCTGACCGTCGACGCTGAAGGTATTGGTGCCATTGGCGTTGGTGTTGGTCGCACTGTTCGGCTGTTCGATGCGGTAGACGCCGAGGGTAGCGCCATAGCTGTCCCAATCGAACTTGACCCCGGCTTCGGTCTGTTTGCTGCGGTTGGGCGCAAAGACTTCGCCGGGGTTGGTCACGTTGGTCAGCGGCGCCGTCGGACCTTGGGCCAAGCCTTCGATTCGGTTGGCGTAGAACGCCACATGCTCCCAAGGCTTGACCACCAGGCCATAAACCGGCGTGGTGATCGACTCGGCATAGTTGGCACTGCGCACGCCGGTGGTGGTGTTCCAGGCGTCCACTTCGATGGTCTGGCGGCGCACGCCCAACGTCAGCAATACGCGATCGTCGATAAAGCCCAAGGTGTCGGACACCGCAGCACTCTTGATGCGGTTTTTGCCAACGATGCGTGGGTCGTGCACATCGCTGCCGAAATAGGTGACGGTCGGGCGCGCTATCTGGGTCGGGTTGTACAGATCGCCGGGCTTGCGATTGCCCCGCAGGATCGCTTCAAACGCCGAACGCTGTTCGCCCCAGACTCCCGACAGACCGACGTTCATCTGATGGGTCACCGGCCCAGTGCTGAAGTGCCCGTTCAAACCGGCCATGGCACTCTTGTTGTCCTCATCATGGGGCGAATACAAAAAGCCCACTTGCCCGGCACCGTTGTTGCCCACATACAACGACGAATACTGACCATTCTCCCGCGTGTGCTTGGCGCCGCCGCCCACGTACGCCGTCCAGTTGTCATTGAGGTCGTACTCGGCATTGAACATGCCGTAGGTGTCTTCCAACTCCGACCAGCTCCAGTCCTGGGCGTAGTTGTGTTTCGCCGATGGCGCCTTCGGCACTTGGGTACCTGTGGGGTAAACCACCGAGCGGCCGCTGTTGATACGCTCTTTCTGGTAGCCGAAATCGGTGGACATGCGCAGGCGCTCGCCACGGTAATCCAGGGCGATGGCGATCAGTTGTGAGCTTTTGAATTCATCCTCAATGGCCGTGTCACCGCCGTGTTTGGCCAGGTTGACCCGCGCACCGAAACGGTTGTCTTCGCCAAAGCGCTGGCCCAGGTCGAGGTGCCCACCGGCCTGGCCGTCGGTGGTGGTGTCGAGGCTGATGCTGCGGGTCGCGGTGTCTTCGGCGCGCTTGGGCACCAGGTTGACGCTGCCGCCAATCCCGCTGCCCGCCGGCGATACGCCGTTGACGAAGGCGTTGGGGCCTTTGAACAACTCCACACGCTCAAGGGCCTCGGTGGTGACGATCTGCCGGGGCAGCACGCCATAGAGGCCGTTGAAGGCAATGTCATCGGTGTTCAGTGGCAGGCCGCGGATGGTAAACACTTGGGAGAAGTTACCGAACCCAGAGGACTGGCGCACCGACGCGTCGTTGAGCAACACGTCGCCCACGGTGCGCGCCTGTTGGTCGGCGATGGTTTTGGAGGTGTAGCTGACCACGCTGAACGGCACGTCATTGATCGAGCGATTGCCCAACACCCCCAGGCGCGCCGAACGCGCTACCTGGCCACCGCCATAGGTGTCCACCTCTGCCCCACTCGTTTCGGCGCTGATGGTGGTGGCGCCCAGTTGCAGCACGTCGCCAGTGGCCTCGGGGACCACGGTGTAGCCGCCGCTGCCGGTGCTTTGCACGGTGTAGCCGCTGCCCTGGAGCAGTTGCATGAAACCCGATTGCGCAGTGTAGCTGCCTTGCAGGCCCGGACTCTGTTGGTCATTGAGCAGCGCGGAATCAAACGACAGCGGCACACCGGATAACGCCGCGAACTGCGCCAACACATTGCCCAAGGGCCCCGGCGCGAGGGCATAGCTGCGCGCGGCGCCCGCGACTGTCTCTGCTGCCATGGCGCTGTGCAGCGGTGCGAGAGTGGCAAGCGCAACAGCCAGGCTCAGCGTCTTGAGGGGACGGGGGCAAACGAGGTGCAGTCTGGCGTTCATGGGCGTTCCTGTCGGCGCGGTGCAACGTTGAGGGTTCTCCCCTACACCGGACGACAACGAAAAAGGTATCAGCGAATCTGAAAGAAATTTCAACGCGGCTCGACGGTGACCCAGTAGCCGGTCAAGCGGCTGACGGTCACCGGCAGGGTTTCCTGCAACAGGCGCAGGCTGGCATCGGTATCACGCAAGGGGAATGCCCCGGAAACGGTCAACCCCGCCACACCTGAGTGGCAACGCAACACGCCGGCACGGTAGCGCCCCAGTTCGTCGAGCAAATCCGCCAGGCGCATATGCTGGGCCAGCAGCATGCCGTTCTCCCAGGTCATGGCGCTGACATCCAGCGGCCCAACCGCCGCCACGCTGTCGTTGCCAAATGCGCTCTGCTCACCGGCCTTGAGGATCAACCCACGCTCGGCGTGGGTAGGCAGCATCTCCACCGCGCCTTCGATCACGGCCACGCGGCTGCTGTGCTCACCGACACGCACGCTGAAGTGCGTGCCCAGCGCACGGGCGGTGCCGTGGCGGGTTTGTACGATAAACGGACGATGGCTTGGCGCAGGGTCCTTGGCGGTGGTGATCATCACTTCGCCTTGCAGCAGTTCAATGCGCCGTACCTGATCGGTGAAGCCGATATTCAACGAGCTGGCGGTGTTGATCAGCAGGCGCGTACCGTCAGGCAAGGTCAAATTGCGTTGCTCGCCGATGGCGGTGCGCTGGTCGGCCGCCCACGACTGCCAGGGCTTTTGCTGCAAGGCCAGCCACGTCGCCGGACCTGCCAGCAGCAACAACCCCAATGCCTGGCGCCGGCCAAGGGATTTTTTGCGGCCGATACGCTTGAGGGTATCGCCGGCAATCGCACTCGGCACGCTGTTGAAGTCCCCCAGAATCGCCTGCGCACGCTGCCAGGCCTGCGCGTGCTGGGCGCTGCGGCCTTGCCATTGGGCGATGGCGCGGTGGTCTTCGTCGGTCGCGCTGCCGGACTGCAACTGCACCATCCAGTCGGCGGCTTCGCCCAGGATCAGCGGGTCAATCGACGGGTTCATGCCACGCTCAGGCAGGCGAGGAAAGCATCGCGCATATAGCGTTTGACCGACACCAGCGACACCTTCAACTCATCGGCAATCTGCTGGTACGTCAGGCCATCGAGCTGCGACATCAGGAACGCCTGGCGGGTTTTCTCGGGCAAGTCGCGCAGCATGGCTTCGATACGGTACAGCGCTTCGAGAATCAGCCAGCGGGTTTCCGGCGATGGCACTTGCTGCTCGGGCAAGTGGGCGATGGTTTCCAGGTAGGCGCGTTCGACCTCCTGACGACGCCAACTGTCGATCATCAGGCCCTTGGCAATATGAGTGAGCAACGCCCGTGGCTCGCTGCCAAAACCGGCGCAGCTCTGGCGACTCAGCAACCGCACGAAGGTGTCGTGAGCCAGGTCGGCCGCATCACTGGCATTGCCCAGTTTGCGGTCGAGCCAGCGGTACAACCATCCGTGGTGTTCGCAGTACAGCGCCTGAATAGGCAGGTTGAGGGGGGACGACATGCGAGTCACCGGCATCAAGGCCACGGAGTAATTAAGAATTGATCGCATTCTAGTCTGGGCGACGGACCTCAGCAATGTGCAATTTAATGTTATAGGATAACATCCACTTTCCACCCAGCCCTGCGACCACACCCATGACCGATGCTGTTCCCCTCCGTCAACGCCTGCTCTCCATCGACGCCCTGCGCGGCCTGGTGATCCTGTTCATGCTGCTCGACCACGTTCGCGAAACCTTCCTTCTGCACCGTCAGGTCGGCGACCCGATGAGCATCGACAACACCGAACCTGCGCTGTTTATCAGCCGCACCCTCGCCCACCTGTGCGCGCCGGTGTTTGTTTTGCTCACGGGGTTATCCGCGTTTTTGTACGGCCAGAAATACCAAGGCCGCCGCGATGTGTCGGCGTTCCTGTTCAAGCGCGGGTTGTTCCTGGTGGTGCTGGAATTCACCCTGGTCAACTTTGCCTGGACCTTCCAGCTCCCACCGAGCGTGATCTACATGCAAGTAATCTGGGCGATTGGCATCAGCATGATCGCCCTCGCCGCCCTCGTGTGGCTGCCGCGCCCGCTGCTGATCATCGTGGCGCTGGTGATCATCGGCGGGCACAACCTGCTGGATGGCGTGCACTTTGCTCCAGGTTCGGCGCTGCAGAATCTGTGGGCAATCCTGCATGAACGCAGTTGGATCGACGTGTCCGCCGACCTGCGCTTGCGCACTACCTATCCGGTGTTGCCGTGGATCGGTGTGATTGCACTGGGCTACAGCATCGGTCCGTGGTTCGCCAATGCCACCGTGCCTGCAGCGCGCCAGCGCCATCTGTTGCTGGCCGGTGCGGGTTCGTTGATGGGGTTTGTGATGTTGCGTGCGGTCAACGGCTACGGCGAGAAGCCTTGGCAGACGTACGAGAGCGGCGTGCAAACGGTGATGAGCTTTTTCAACGTGACCAAGTACCCGCCTTCGTTGTTGTTCCTTGCGTTGACCTTGGGGATTGGACTGTTGCTGCTGTTGGCGATTGAGCGCGCGGGGCATAAACGTTGGATCGGAGTATTGGCCGTGTTTGGTGCAGCGCCGATGTTCTTTTACCTGCTGCACCTGTATGTGCTGAAGGTGCTGTATGTAGCGTGTGTGGCGGCGTTCGGCCTCAACCATGGCAACTACTTCGGGTTCGACAGCATCGGTGCCGTATGGCTGGCGGTTCTGTTGCTGCCGCTGGTGCTTTACGTGCCAGTGCGCTGGTTTGCCGGCCTGAAAGCGCGTCGACGGGATCTGGCGTGGCTCAAATACCTCTGAGCGTAGATTCAATTGTGGGAGGGGCAGTGTGGCGATGCTACAGGCCCTGACTTCGATATCTCCGAGTCAGGATGCTGGCTGAGTACATATCCGTTGCTGCGATAACGGCGGCTTACGGTTTCGCCCTTACGGCGACCGGATTCTTAAGCCGAACTCCGTCCAACTGTGGGAGGGGGCTTGCTCCCGATGAGGGTGTGTCAGTTGATGCAGCTGTGACTGACCCACTGCTATCGGGAGCAAGCCCCCTCCCACAGTTTGATCTCCATAGATCAGACAGATAGGTCCTAGCCTGCTGTCCTGCTTTTGCTCTGCTTTTGCTCTGCTTTTGCTCTGCTTTAGATCTGCTTTAGATCTGCTTTTGATTTGGCCCTTACATCCTTTTCGCTGACGAAGTCAGCGGTCTTTTGATCTGCGCTTTTGATCTTGATCTCAGGCGCCCCGTCAAACACGCTGGCCGAACGCAGGCTTGAATCCGTGGGTAACCCGGCAGGACGCCGGGTTAGCCGCGCTGGGCCATGGATGGCCCATCGCGGCGGCCCACGGATTCAAGCCGGAGTGAGGGCACACCGAGCCTAGGCGAGGTGCCGAGTGTTGGGGCAAGAGCCCTTTGGTTACTTTGGGGCTTTTCCAAAGTGACCCGCCGTAAGGGCGGAACCAATACCCGCCGTGACCGCAGAAACGGATATGCACACCAACAAACCGCCATCGAAAGCAAACCTCGCCCCACATTTTTAACCGCGCTACGCCAATTCCGCTCGCAGTTGACGCGCCGCAGTGACCATATGAATCAGCGCCGCCTCAGTCTCCGGCCAGCCGCGCGTCTTCAAGCCGCAATCCGGGTTCACCCACAACCGCTCGGCCGGGATCCGCTTGGCTGCCTTGCGCAGCAGGTTAGCCATTTCCGATGCATCGGGCACCCGTGGCGAGTGGATGTCGTAGACTCCCGGGCCGATGTCATTCGGGTAGGCGAAGGCTTCAAACGCGTCCAGTAACTCCATGTCCGAACGTGAGGTTTCGATGGTGATCACATCGGCATCCATCGCTGCGATGGACTCGATCACATCGTTGAACTCGCTGTAGCACATGTGGGTATGGATCTGGGTGTCGTCACGCACGCCAGAGGCGCACAGGCGGAACACTTCGGTGGCCCAATCCAGGTAGTGCTGCCACTGTGCCTGGCGCAACGGCAGGCCTTCGCGAAACGCGGCTTCGTCGATCTGCACGATCTTGATGCCAGCGGTTTCCAAATCCAGCACTTCATCACGAATCGCCAGGGCCAGTTGGCGGGCCTGCACTTCACGGCTCACGTCTTCGCGGGGGAACGACCACATCAGCATGGTCACCGGACCGGTCAGCATGCCTTTCATGACCTTGTGGGTCAGGCCTTGGGCATAGCGGATCCACTCCACGGTCATCGCCTTCGGACGGCTCAGGTCGCCGAAAATTACGGCTGGTTTCACGCAACGCGAACCGTAGCTCTGGACCCAGCCGAAGCGCGTGAACACGTAGCCATCCAGTTGCTCGGCGAAGTACTCGACCATGTCGTTACGTTCAGCTTCACCATGCACCAGCACATCCAGGCCGAGGTTTTCCTGCACTTCGACGGCGTGCCTGATTTCGCTGTGCATCGCTTCGACGTATTCGGCCTCGCTCAACTTGCCAGCCTTGTATGACTGGCGCGCCAGGCGAATCGAGGCTGTTTGCGGGAACGAACCGATGGTGGTGGTCGGGAACAACGGCAGTTTGAGGCCAGCGCGCTGTTGCTCGATACGCTGGGCAAACAGCGAGTGGCGCTGGCTGTCCTTGGCAGTAATAGCGGCAACACGTGCCTGGACGGCCGGTTTGTGGATTCTTGGCGAAGCGGCGCGTGCGGCCTGCACGGTGCGGCTGTGCGTCAGAGCAGCAAGCACGTTGGGCGCTTCAGGTTGGTTGACCGCCTGGGCCAGCACCGCCACTTCGGCGCACTTCTGCACAGCGAAGGCCAGCCAGCTTTTCAACTCGGCATCCAGCTTGTCTTCACGGCCCAGGTCCACCGGGCTGTGCAGCAGCGAGCAGGACGGCGCCACCCAAAGGCGATCACCGAGTTTTTCATGAGCATGCTGCAAGGTCGCCAGGGCGTTTTCCAGGTCGCAGCGCCAGACGTTGCGTCCGTTCACTACCCCCAGGGACAGCACCTTGTACGCCGGCAGACGGTCGAGGATGGTCGGGTACTGTTCCGGCGCCCGTATCAGGTCGATGTGCAGGCCATCCACTGGCAGGTTCGCGGCCAGGCCGAGGTTCTCTTCCAGACCACCGAAGTAGGTCGCCACCAACTTTTTCAGTGGGTCGCGCTGGATCAGGTTATAGGCGCGTTCGAAAGCGTTTTTCCACTCTTGTGGCAGGTCGAGCACCAGGATCGGCTCGTCGATCTGTACCCATTCCACGCCCAGGTCCGCCAGGCGTTGGAAGATCTGGCCATACAACGGCAGCAGGCGCTCCAGCAGATCAAGCTTGTCGAAGTCGCCGCCCTTGGCCTTGCCCAGCCACAGGTACGTCAACGGGCCAATCACCACCGGCTTGACGGTGTGGCCCAGTTCGAGAGCTTCCTGCACTTCTTCGAAGAGTTGATCCCAGCCCAGATGGAAGTGCTGGTCGACGCTGAATTCAGGCACCAAGTAGTGGTAGTTGGTATCGAACCACTTGGTCATTTCCTGGGCGTGGGCACCGCCGCAGCAGTTGTCGCTGACACCCCGCGCCATACCGAACAGGGTTTGCAGGGTGGCCTTGCCATCCGCCGGGCGAAAGCGCTCAGGGATCACGCCGAACATCAGCGAGTGAGTCAGCACCTGGTCGTACCAGGCGAAATCGCCAGCGGGCAGCAACTCAATACCGGCCTGCTTCTGCAACGCCCAATGGGTCTTGCGCAGGTCACGGCCAACGGCGCGCAGGCCGTCCTCGTCGAGCTCACCCTTCCAGAACGCTTCCTGCGCTTTTTTCAGTTCACGATCGCGTCCAATGCGCGGAAATCCCAGGGAATGAGCGACAGCCATGACTTACAACTCCAATGTCGTTATGTATGGCAGTCATTGTCGGGAATTGATCATGGTGAGACAAACTCATTCTATTTTAGATCAGCACAAGTTTCGCTCATGTTGAAGCTTGCCTTTAGCCGACACGGCACTCATTCATTGCGGGTACTATGCTCGCAAACAATACATTCAAATGAGCACCCATGATCAAAGCCAGCCTGCGCAGTCACCTGACCTTATGGTTTGCCGGTTTATCCCTGCTCACCTTGCTGAGCGTGGGCTTTTATGTAGGGCACATCGCAACTGGGCAGATGAAGCAGGCCAGCGGCGTTGCTTTGTTGAGCACAGCGCGCTCCACGGCTGCGCTGTTGGCCGTGCAACTGCGCGAGCGTCAGCTGGAAGTGACCCTGCTCAGCAAAGCGCCGCTGTTTCGCAAGGGTGACTTGAACGAGCCGGACATCCTCACGCTGATGGAGCTGCGTACCCAGTCTCGCGCCGAGTACGCGTGGATGGGCGTCGCCGATGCAGACGGCCGTGTG
Organism: Pseudomonas sivasensis; assembly: GCF_052938085.1. Taxonomy (NCBI): domain Bacteria; kingdom Pseudomonadati; phylum Pseudomonadota; class Gammaproteobacteria; order Pseudomonadales; family Pseudomonadaceae; genus Pseudomonas; species Pseudomonas sivasensis. The sequence goes on along the minus strand of NZ_CP176442.1, from coordinate 2,546,491 downwards.
CGCCAGGCGGTGAATGGGCTGCTGGTGAATCAATCTGTCAGCCAGCGCCCATGGTTCCAGGCCGGTCTGCTTGGCGAGTACACCGGCGATCCCCATGAGGCGGTGCTGCTGGCCAAGTTGCTGCCAGGGGCGGCCAACGGCGAGCTGTTGCGTTTTATTGATTTCGCCGAGCCTATCCGTAACGCCAAGGGCGAGACCATCGGCGTGCTGGGGGCCCATGCGCACTGGCGCTGGGTGACGCAAATCGTCGATTCGGCAGTGATGCAGAAGGACGCCATCCCTGATATCGAGGCGCTGATTGTCGACTTCGACGGCAAGGTGCTTTATCCCGAACTGCTGGCCGGCGAGCAGATGCCTAAAGACAAGCTGGTCACGCCTTCCGGCTGGTCCACGGCGGACGGCTTTGTGACCGCTTCGGTCGCGGTGCCCAGCCCCTCCAACGCAAAAATGACTTGGTACATCATGGTGCGCCAGCCGTTGGATGTGGCCCTGCAACCGGCGCGCACGCTGCTCTACAAATTGCTGATACTCGGTGTACTCGCCGCCGTGGCGTTTATGGTCGCGGCGTATTACCTGGCCTCCTCCCTCAGTCGCCCTATCGAACAACTGGCCAAATCCGCCAAGCAAGTCCAGGAGCACCAGCCCGGCGCCGTGTTTCCACAGGAGCACTCAGTGCTGGAAATCGCCCAACTGGGCCGCTCGCTTACCGGCATGACCCAAGCGCTGCTGGCCAAGGAACGCCAGCTGCAGGAAGCCAACGCCTCCCTGGAAGCCACTGTCGCCCAACGCACCGCCGACCTCACCCAGGCCAACGCCGAGTTGCTCAAGCTGGCCACCCACGATGCCCTCACCGGCGTGTTCAACCGTCGCCGCTTCGATGAAAAACTCGCCGAGAACAGCCTGCTGTTCCAGCGTACCGGCCGCACCTTCGCCCTGCTACTGATCGATGCCGATTACTTCAAGCGCGTCAACGACACCTACGGCCACGCCATTGGCGATGATGTGCTGTGCCAACTCGCCGCGCTGATAGAAAGTACGACGCGCGCCACTGACTTTGTGGCGCGTTATGGCGGGGAAGAATTCGCCGTGCTGCTGCCGGAAGTCGAAGCGCCGGACAGCCCCGACGTGGTCGCCGAAAAAATCCGCGCGGCCGTCGAGGCGGCAGTGTTTCCAACCGTAGGCCGTCTGACCGTGAGCATCGGCGTGGGCGTGGCCGAGCCTTCGGACCGTGACTCCCTGGCACTGCTCAAACGCGCGGACATGTGTTTGTATGAGGCCAAGGCCGCGGGCAGGAACCGGGTGGTTTGAGCACGCCTCCCTCGCCACAGGTACAGTGCCCGCCACGCTATTTCGGATAGGTCCCTACAGGGATGTCATTACCCAAGGCTGTTGTCTTTGGGGCGCAATCAGCTATGAGGTCGAACGCTCAGTGCCCACACAAAGAGTCCCTATGAAGCCCTCCAGCGAAGCCCCTTCGATACGTAGACTGGAAGAACTCCCAGACGAGATCCACACGCTGGAAGCGCAAGCCATTGCCGAAGGGTTCAGGTTCCTCACGCGCCTGATCACAGAGTGGGAAACAGGCGCCAATCGGTTCGAACAACCGGGCGAGTACCTTTTGGGCGTGTTTTACCAGGAGCAACTGATTGCAGTCGGCGGCGTTTCCCGTGATCCCTACGCCGGCTCAACCGTGGGCCGGCTGCGCCGGGTATACGTGACTCCCCAAATGCGAGGGCGAGACGTGGGTAAGGCCTTGGTTCAAGCACTGCTGGATTACGCCACGCTGAAATTCCACGATGTGCGCTTATCTACCGATACACCCGAAGCCGCAGCATTTTATCTGCGCTGCGGTTTTCATCAGATCAGCGATGACACCGCAACGCATGCACGATCACTGAGCGCCCACTCGCGCCTACAGAGGTGAGGCGCTCAGCTGTACTACATCAACGGAATCGAATAACTCACAAACACCCGATTCTGGTCCTGGTCCCGCGCCACTTCACTGCGTGACACGCCGTTACGCCAGCCGAACCCGACGTTCTTGAACGTGCCGCTCTGCACCACGTAATCCAACGAGATGTCCCGCTCCCACTCGCTGGCGTCGTTGCCGCTGGCGGTAAGAATGTGGTCGCCCTTCAGGTACATCACCGAGGCCTTCAGGCCGGGTACACCCAGCGACGCGAAGTCGTAGGCGTACTGGGCAAAGGCAGTGCGTTCGCCGGCCTGGATGAAGGTCTGCACGGTTCGGTCGGTGTAGAGGTACAGGCTGGCACCACCCTCGCCTTTGTTCACCAGGCCGCCCTGGTTGAGTTGGGCGAAGTTGCTGTCGTCCGAGACTTGCTGGTAGCCGGCGGTGATCGCGTGCGGGCCCAGGGAGTAGATGAACGCGGCGCTCCAGGTGTTGTTGTCGATTTCACCGTTGCCGTTCTTGGTATAGCCGCCCAGCTTGTAGCCCTCGGCACGGCCGGCGACGCTGCTGTTTTTGCCGTCGGCGCTGGTCTTGAAGTAGCGCAGGTCGGTTTTCAATGAGCCGTATTCGCCCAGCGGCAATACGTGGATCAACCCGGCGAAATGTTGTTGGTAATAGTCTTCGAGGTTGGCGTAGTAGTACTGGACCATCAGGTCCTTGGTCAGTTGGTAGTCCGCGCCGGCGTAGGTGAATTTATTGCTTTCCTGGGTACCGCCCGCCGCGGCCAGGCCACTGCGGTCGCTGGAGCCGCGACCGGTGGTGTGCTCAAGCTGGCCGCCGACCAGGGTCAGGTTGTCGATGTCCTTGCTGGTGACTTGCCCGCCTTCGAACGACTGCGGCAACAGGCGGCCGTCGTTGCTCACCAGGATCGGCAGGTTCGGGCGCAGGTAGCCGTAGCGCGCTTCGGTCTTGGCAAAGCGTGCCTTGGCGGTCGCGCCGCCACGGGCCCAGTTATCCGTGGCCTTGCCGTCTTCGGTGGGGATCATCGAGCTGCCGACATGGCGCGCGGCGCTGCTGTCGAGGGTCACGCCGAGCATGCCGATGGCGTCCAGGCCAAAACCGACGGTGCCGTCAGTGAAGCCCGACTGGTAGTTGAGGATAAAGGCCTGGCCCCACTCTTCGGTCTTCGACGGTGCCGCCGTGCCGTCGCGGTTGTCGTTATTGAAGTAGAAGTTACGCATGCTCAAGTTGGCTTTGCTGTCGCTCAAAAAGTCAGCAGACGCCAAGGGGCTCAGAGCAATGCCCAGGCCGCCGGTCAATACACTTAATACATTCAACGTGGCTTTCATCAGGACGAACTCCGGCGCGGAATCCAAGTTCCGGGCGCAAAAAATGGGCAGCAGGATGCCGTCGGCCAAATGTGAAGTTGGCCGCGGCGTTAACGGTTATTCAGTTGCCTAGTTGCTCGATTACTCAGTTGCTTAGTCAGCTAGTTGAGTGAAGTGAAACCTCCGTAAACCTCAGTCAATCAATCCATGAGCGTCATAAAACGGATACGGCCCCGGGTAATCCCCGAACACGCCGTTGTGGCTGATCAAGCCGTGTTGCGCATCCCAGTGATGCAACAAATACCCCGCCGGTTCCAGGTTGAAATGCGCGGGCGCGGCGTCTTGCAGGTCCAGCACAATCTGATGGGAGGTGCCGGGGCACACACAACTCAAGCTGCCGCCAAAGCGTCGCTGCATCGGCCGGTGCAGGTGCCCGCACAGCAGGCGTTCCACTTGCGGGTGGCGCGCCACGACGCGCTCCAGTGCGGCGGCATTGATAAAGGCTTCGCGGTCCATATGGCCGATGCCGCTGATAAACGGCGGGTGGTGCAGGATCAGCAACGTCGGCGCGTCCGGGCGGCGTGCCAGTTGCTCGTCCAACCAGTGCAATTGGCTGTCCAGTAGCTGGCCGCCATGCCCACCGGGGATAGTCGAGTCCAGGCCGATCAAGCGCAGTGGATGCTCGTCCACCACCCAGTCCAACGGCCCCTCTGCCGACGACGGCAAATAGGCGTGATCACGGAATGCCTCAAGCAACGGACCGCGTGTGTCGTGGTTGCCGGGCACCAGGTAGCACGGCATGTGCAGGCGCGCGAGTTCGGGGTGCAGCACGGCGTATTCATCGGCGCGACCGAAGTCCACCAGGTCACCGCTGACCACCACGATATCGGGCCGGGGTTGGCTGGCGTTCAAATGGTCGACGGCACGGCGCAGCGCGCCCAAGGTATCGACCACCCCGTACGTCAGGCGCTGGCCGGCTTTAAGGTGCAGGTCGCTGATTTGCGCAACAAGAAACGGACGATTCACAAGCAAACTCTCACGCATTCAGGGTGAACAACATGTGCGGCGCAATCGCCAGGGCAATCGGCGCGCCGACGGCGTGCAGGTGGTTGTCGCTGCTGTCCACCAGCAGCGGTTGCGGGCCACCCACGTCCACCAGCAGGCGGCTTTGTGCGCCCTGGAAAAACTGCGCCAATAGATGGCCGTGCAAGTGCCCTTCGCTCTCCATCACCCGCAGGTGTTCGGGGCGGCAGTACACCGTGTTGGGCACGTCGGCGGCCTGCCACGGCAACTCGCCGCCGCAGACTTTCAGGCCATGGGCTGTTCGCGAGGTAACGGCAAAGGCATTGAGGTTGCCGACAAAACCAGCGACGAACGCATTGGCCGGTTTCTGGTAGATCTCCCGTGGGCTGGCCAATTGCGCGACGCGGCCGTGCTCCATCACCAGGATACGATCGCCCAGGGCCATGGCTTCGCCCTGATCGTGGGTGACAAATACCGAGGTGATACCGAGGCCGCGCAGCAGTTCATTCAGCTCGCTGCGCAAGCGCTCGCGCAATTGCGCATCCAGGGCGGCCAGCGGTTCGTCCAGCAACAGCACTTTAGGGCGCGGCGCCAAGGCACGGGCCAAGGCCACGCGTTGACGCTGGCCACCGGACAATTCGTAGATGCTGCGCTTGCCATGCTGTTGCAGGCCCACCAGCTCCAGTAATTCCTCGCAGCGCTTGTTCCGCGCAAGCGGCGCCATGCCGCGAATCTTCAAGCCGTAGACGATATTGCCGGCCACATCGAGGTTGGGAAACAGCGCGTAGTTCTGGAACACCATGCCCACGTCGCGGCGCTCGATGGGCAGGCGGGTGACGTCGTCGGTGCCGAAAAAAACCTGCCCCACATCAGGGCGTTCCAGGCCGGCAATCAGGCGCAAGGTGGTGGTCTTGCCGCAGCCGGACGGGCCGAGGATCGCCAGGGTTTCACCGCCTTCAACGGTCAGGTTCAGATCATGCACAGCCACGGTGCCGTCGGCGAACGCCTTGCGACAGCCTTGCAGGCGAATAGTGATAGCGGTCATCGACGCTCTCCACGGGACAAACGCGCGCTGATGGCCTGCAACGCAATCAGCAGCGGCACGATCATCAGCAAAAAGATAAGGGTGTAGGCGCTAGCGATTTCCAGGCGCGCCGAGGCGTAGCTGTCGGCCAGGCCCACGGGCAATGTCTTGGTCATTGGTGTGTGGAGCATCCAGGTCAGGTTGAATTCGCCCAACGACAAGGTCACCACCATCAGCACGCCAGCGAGAATCCCCGCCCGGCAGTTGGGCACCACCACGCTGAAAAAGCGCTTGATCGGCCCGGCGCCCAGACTGGCCGCCGCCTCTTCCAGCACCGGCAGTTGCTGGCGTTGCATCACCGCCATCACCGGACGTACCAGGAACGGCAAGGTGAACAACACATGGCCCACCAGAATGAACAACCAGCTGCTGCGAAACGTGCCGAACTGGCCGTAGGTGAGCAGCAACGCCAGCGCACTGGCCAACCCCGGCATCGCCACCGGCAACACCATCAGTTCTTCGAAGGCACGGCTGAAGCGGTTGTTCATGCACACCAGCGCATAGGCCGCCGGTACGCCGATCACGCAGACACACACCGCGCACGCCAGCGCCAATTGCAACGACAGCCATACGGTGGGCGAATAGGCCTGCCAGACCTGGATCAGCCAGTCGAAGGTCAGGCCGCTGGACAGGCCGACGAAGAAATTGCGCGTCAACCCGGCCAGCAACGACATCAGCACCGGCACCAACATGAACGCGCACACCAGCAAGGTGAACAGCAGTTGAATCACAAACAGCGATGAGCGCTTCACAAGACAGTCCCCGCATTTTTCACCAGGCGCCGCGTGAGCAATAACACCGCCCAGGTCACCGCGCCGAGCACCACCGACAACGCGGCGGCGACGGCAAAGTTGGCGTAGTTGGTGAACACGTTGTAGATCGCCACCGGCGTTACATTCAGGCGCGTGCCCAAAGTGAACGCAGTGCCGAAAGCGCCCATGGACGTGGCGAAGCAGATCGCGCCGCAGGACGCCAACGCCGGCGCCAGGCCCGGCACGATCACGTCGCAGACCACCCGCCAGTGCCCTGCTCCCAGCGAATGCGCGGCTTCTTCCAGGCTGCGGTCGAGGCTTTCGCACGCGGCCATCACCGTGAGGATCACCCGGGGAATCGAGAAGTACAGGTAGCCGACAAACAGCCCGGCCAGCGAGTAGGCAAAGATCCAGCGCTCACCGGCCACTTGCAGGCCCAGGGACGCCAGCAGCCCCTGGCGCCCAGCCAACAGGATCACCAGAAAGCCCACCACCACCCCCGGAAACGCCAGGGGAAACGTGAGCAAGGCCACCAACGCCGAACGCCCGAAAAACTGCTGGCGCGCAAGGAATACGCCGCTGAGGCCACCGATCAACAACGCGGTGAACGTCACCACGATCGCCAGCACGCAAGTCTGCGCCAGGCTGCCCAGGTACTGCGCGCTACTGAGCACCTGCCAATAGCCGCTGCCGAGACTGTCGCGGCTTTCGGCGCCGAGCACCATCAAGTGCGCCAGCGGCAACAGCCAGAATGCGAACAGCACCGCAAAGGCCGGGGCCAGCGCCCAGGCCGCCTGTTTTGCCGATGCAGCCACTTACTTGACCTCGTTCAGGTAACGGGCGGCGAAGGCTTCCTGCACAGCGGCCATTTTCTGATAGTCCACCACACCGGCGCGGGCGTAATCGCTGTCGGGCAGGAACTGCGCGGCGACGTCTGCCGGCATGGTCACCGGGCGTACCGGGCGCAAGTAAGCCTTGGCCCAGAGTGCCTGGCCTTGGTCCGACAGCACGAAGTCCAGCACCTTCTTGCCATTGGCGCGGTGCGGCGCGTTGGCCACCAGACTCATCACATAGGGCACGCTGATGCTGCCTTCCTTGGGGATCACGAAGGCGACGTTGGCGTTGTCTTTGTAACGGGCGCGGTAGGCGTTGAAATCGTAGTCCACCAGGATCGGCAACTCGCCGGACAGCACCCGCGCATAGGCGGTCTGCTTGGGCACGATGGGCGCGTTTTTCGCCAGCTTCTGGAAGTAGTCGATGGCCGGGGCGAAGTTGTCCAGGTCGCCGCCCATTGCGCGGTTGATCGCCACGGCAGAGACGTAACCGACGAAGGCACTGGACGGGTCCAGGTAGCCGACCATGCCTTTGTATTCAGGCTTGAGCAGGTCGGCCCAGCTTTGCGGCACCGGCAGGCCACCCAATGCATCGACGTTGACCATGATGCCCAAGGTGCCGGAGTGGATCGCAAACCACTGGCCGGCGGGGTCTTTCAACCCGGCGGGGATCTGCTCCCAGCCCTTAGGTTTGTAGCCATCGACCACACCGGCCTTTTGCGCCTGCAAGCCGAAGGTCACGCCGTAATACACCACGTCCGCGACCGGCGCGGCCTTTTCGGCCACCAGTTGCGCCAAGGACTGGCCGGAGTTCTTGTTATCCAGCGGCACCTGCACACCCGTGTCGGCGGCGATGGCCTTGAGCTGGGTGCCCCAGTCAGCCCAGTCCGGCGGGCAGTTGTAGCAAATAGCCGTTTCGGCGGCCTGGGCCAGGCTGGCCACACCGCACAGCAGCACGGCTGCCAGGGTTTTACTGAATGCGCGCATCAAGGAACTCCTCAAAGGGTTGGGTACTTTCGCCCGGCCGGATATGGCAAGGCAGGCAATGGGAAACCGGGGCATTCCCGGCGATCTGCGCCAGCAGTTGGTCAATCACCGTGCTGGCCAGCAGCGCGATGGGCTGCACCACGCTGCACAGGGTCGGGTGCATCTGGGTGCCGAGGGCGATGCCGTCAAAGCCCATCACCGACAACTGCCCGGGTACATTCCAGGCATTGCGGCGCAGCTCTGCGATCAGGCTGATAGCCAGGAAATCGTTGGAGCACACCAGCGCGCTGGGGGCGTCGGGGCCGTTGAGGTACGGCTGGATGGCAGCGAATTCGGCCTGGGTATGCGCGGGCATTTCGATCACCGCGCGGCTTTTGAGGCCGTATTCCTTCATCGCGTCGCAGTAACCGGCATAGCGCAGGCGTGCGCGGTCGGACTGCAAGGCGGGGCCGGCGACCATGCTGATGCGTCGATGACCGGCCTCCAGCAAGTAGCGCGTGGCCAAGGCCATGCCCGCGCGGTTGTCCACCGACACGGCGCTGTAGTTGGGGTTGCTCGGTTGGTGATAGGCCAGCACGAACGGGGTTTGTTCGGTATTCAGGCTGCTGAGCACGCTGTTGCTTTCGGCATCGGTGACCGTCAGCACCAGGCCATCGACGCGCTGGCGCAGCAGTTCTTCCACTACGATGCACTCGCGCTCGCTGCTGTAGTCGGTGGTCGCCAGCACCAGGCTGTAGCCACGCAACCGCGCGGCACGCTCCATGGCCTGGAACTGCTCGGCGAACACCGGGTTGAGCAGGTTGGGCACTACCACGCCAATCAATTGGGTGGTTTGCAGGCGCAGTTGGCGGCCGAGCAGGTTGGGCCGAAACCCCAACTCACGGGCGGCGGCGAACACCTGCTCACGGGTCGCCGGGCGCACCTGCTCGGGAGAGGCAAAGGTGCGGGCGGCAGTGGCGCGGGATACGCCAGCCAGCCGCGCAACGTCTTTCAGGTCAGTCATGTTTACTCGCTTGAGATCGATCTCATTGGCGAGGACAGTAACGGGGGAATGTGGCAGGAAGGTGGTGGGGAGATGACGGTTTGATGTCAGCCAGGCCCCGACACGCTCTAATGTCAGGTGATCGCATGTAGCAGTTGCCGAGCTGCAAGCGAGGCTGCGTCAGGCGCGCTGCCGATTCAGACTCGAGTCGCGGCGGACGCTGCCTCGCCGGAGCTCGACAGCTGCTACAAATTTGCGCGGTGTTGGATAGGACGGTGTCTACGTGCGACCGCGCTGAAAGCAGGCAAACCTGCTGACTTTGTCCGTCGGTCCTCGTCAGGCACGAATCACCAGGCCCTCCTCAGCCGCGATCGCCAGGATGTCTTTGGCTGAAACGTTGAGCCACGTATCTGCATCAGGCGCTCCTACCGACGCCAACCATAATCCGACCATCTGATAACCCAAGGCATACCCCAGCCATCGAGGCTTGTCGCCGGTGCCAAAAAACCAGGCGCTGTGATCGTAGTACGTCGCCTCAAGCTCGCTAAGGTGTCCAGGAAAACGCCTGAGCGCTTCAAGGCTGAACGCCCTCTCCCACGCCTCGGCTTCGCTGCCCAGCACATGCTGTACAAACCTGCCTGCCAGGCCTTCGCTGACCAGCGCCTCCCCCAGCGTCCAGCCATACCCCGGCCCAGCCATGCGCAGGCAATGATGCACCTCATGCACCACATGTCGACTCATTGCGCCGCCTTCGAGGCTCGTGGCGAAATTTGGGTTATCGGGGTCCAGGGTCAGGGAGAACATCGTGCTGCGATAAGCGCGACCAACCAGGCCCAACTCCGGGATGGTTTCGCCGGGCAGCCGTTGAATCAGTACATCCAAGCGTGGTGGTGGCATCACTTGGGAAATCCCCCGGTAGGCGACATCGAACGCTTGCATCAATGCCTTGCGATGCGTGGCCAGGGAGCCCGAAGCTTCCAGCCAGTGCAGTGTCCATGCGTCCATTCTCACCTCTCGTCATCCCAACGTTGTGTCGTCACCCGAGTGGCTGATCATACCCACGAGCTGTCACATTGGCAGGTCAGATTAAAAGCGGCGCAGCAAAATCCGCCGGCTAACCTTTCGATTCGATCCAAGTGCGGGCACAATGCGTGTCCTTTTTTGGCAGGCACCGCCGCAGGCTCTCAAAAATGATCAAAACGCCGTACTACCTCATCGATAAACAGAAGCTTCTGGTCAACATGCAGAAGATTGCTTACGTGCGCGAGCAGTCCGGCGCCAAGGCCCTGCTGGCGCTCAAGTGCTTTGCCACCTGGTCGGTGTTCGACCTGATGCAGGAATACATGGACGGCACCACCTCGTCGTCGCTGTATGAGTTGAAGCTCGGTCGCCAGAAGTTCGAAGGTGAGGCGCACGCCTACAGCGTGGCCTGGGCCGACGATGAAATCGAAGAGATGCTCGATAACTGCGACAAGATCATCTTCAACTCCATCAGCCAGCTGCAGCGTTTTGCCGAACGTAGCGAAGGCAAGACCCGTGGCCTGCGCGTCAACCCGCAGGTGAGCAGCTCCGACTACCTGCTGGCCGACCCGGCGCGCCCGTTCAGCCGCCTGGGCGAATGGGACCCGGTGAAGATCGAAGGCGTGATCGAACAGATCTCCGGCTTCATGTTCCACAACAACTGCGAGAACGGCGATTTCAACCTGTTCGACCAAATGCTGAACACCATCGAAGAACGCTTCGGCGCGCTGCTGCACAAGGTCAACTGGGTCAGCCTCGGCGGCGGCATCCACTTCACCGGTGAAGGCTATGCCATCGACGCCTTCTGCCAGCGTCTCAAGGCGTTCTCGCAGAAGTACGACGTGCAGGTCTACCTGGAACCCGGCGAAGCGGCGATCACCAACAGCGCCTCCCTGGAAGTCACCGTGCTCGACACCCTCTACAACGGCAAAAACCTCGCCGTCGTGGACAGCTCCATCGAAGCCCACCTGCTGGACCTGCTGATCTACCGCCTCAACGCCAAACTGGCGCCGAGCGACGGTGAACACACCTACATGGTGTGCGGCAAATCCTGCCTGGCCGGGGACATCTTCGGCGAGTATCAATTTGATCGTCCGCTGGCCATCGGCGATCGGCTGTCGTTCATCGACACCGCGGGCTACACCATGGTCAAGAAAAATTGGTTCAACGGCCTGAAAATGCCGTCCATCGTAGTGAAACAACTCGACGGTACAGTCGAAGTGGTTCGTGAATTTGGTTACGACGACTACCTGTCCAGCCTTTCGTAAGCTGGCGGATATAGGAGAAATAAAGCAATTGAAAAAGAACGTTCTTATCATTGGTGCAGGAGGTGTCGCCAAGGTGGTGGCCCACAAGTGCGCGCAGCACAACGACGAACTCGGTCGTATTGCTATCGCGTCGCGCAACATCTCCAAATGCCAGGCCATCATCGACAGCGTCAAGGCCAAGGGTAGCCTCAAGGTTCCCGCCGACATCCAGGCCTTCGCGCTGAACGCCCTGGACGTGGAAGCGACCAAGGCCCTGATCCGCGAGACTGAATCGCAGATCGTCATCAACGTGGGTTCCGCGTTCCTCAACATGTCGGTACTGCGTGCCTGCATCGACACGGGCGTTGCGTACCTCGACACCGCCATCCACGAAGAGCCGGGCAAGGTCTGCGAGACCCCGCCGTGGTACGGCAACTACGAATGGAACCACCTGGAAGAGTGCAAACAGAAGAACATCACCGCCATCCTTGGCGTGGGCTTCGACCCGGGTGTCGTCAACGCGTATGCCGCGCTGGCGCAGCAACAGCATTTCGACCGCATTGATTCGATCGACATCCTCGACGTCAATGCCGGCTCCCATGGCAAATACTTCGCCACCAATTTCGATCCGGAAATCAACTTCCGCGAATTCACCGGGCAGGTGTGGAGCTGGCAGAACAGCCAGTGGACCAGCAACACCATGTTCGAAGTCAAACGTACCGACGACCTCCCGGTCGTGGGTTCGCAGAACCTCTACCTCACCGGCCACGATGAAGTGCACTCGCTGTCGAAAAACCTCGACGTGCCCAACGTGCGTTTCTGGATGAGCTTCGGCGAACACTACATCAACGTGTTCACCGTGCTGAAAAACCTCGGCCTGCTCTCCGAGAAGCCGGTCACCACCGCCGAAGGCCTGGAAGTGGTGCCGTTGAAAGTGGTCAAGGCCGTGCTGCCCGACCCGTCTTCGCTCGCCCCGGGCTACACCGGCAAGACCTGCATCGGCGACCTGGTCAAAGGCACCAAGGACGGCCAGCCGCGCGAGATGTTCATCTACAACGTAGCGGATCACGAAGAAGCCTACGTTGAAACCGACAGCCAGGGCATCTCCTACACCGCAGGCGTTCCACCGGTAGCTGCAGCGCTGCTGGTAGCCCGTGGCGAGTGGGATGTGAAACACATGGCCAACGTCGAGGAACTGCCGGCTGAGCCGTTCCTGAAGGCGCTGGACGTGATGGGCTTGCCGACTCGGATCAAGGACGAGCACGGTGATCGAGCCTGGGATGCAATTGCCTGATAGGCGATAGCTGACCGAACAAAAAAATGCGCCCTCAGGGGCGCATTTTTTGTTTGGGCTCACATAAATCCCAAACCTAATGAAGATCCAAATGTGGGAGGGGGCTTGCTCCCGATGGCGGTGTGACAGTCAATACACTTGTCACTGACACATCGCTATCGGGAGCAAGCCCCCTCCCACAGGGATAGCACTTCGCCCCGAACTCTCAGAGTTTTCCCACGACTGTTTCAGGTTGTCGCTCGGAACGCGGCTGACTAATCTCTCCGCCGTCGCTGCCAATTCAGCGACCGGATTTGACCGTCCGGCCTTGTTAACGAACTGCTACGCCCTGCACCTATCCCAGGCGTTTTTTTTGTGCCTGAGGTATCGTGTCGCGGCAGTTGTGCGCGGGATACCTTCGGGTATGCCGGGTTCGTTGACAACCGGTCGGTCAACCCGCGTACAGCTGCCACCCTCTTCGTTTGACCGCGAACGCTGGCGGCTCCACTTGTCGACGGAGCTTCACCATGATTAAAGACAGCCCCAATCCCCCAGATAAACTCTTCACCGTACGCCCCAACCTGGGCACCGAAACCCTGCTGGTCAACGCGTCCCAGGATCTATCCTCCATCACCGACATCGCCAGTCACCTGGCCTTTGAAATCGACGGCGCGCAACGCAATGTGGCCCTGGGCATCTGCCGCATGCTTGAAGGCGTACAACTGCTGGTGGACAAGGTGCTAGACATCACCGACCCAGCAGTTTGAGATAAAGATCGTTCCCCTGCGCAGCAAAGTGCTGCGCAGGGGAACGACCATCATTGCTCATATGTTTTGAAAGCTATTTGATTAACCATCTTTCTGTTGAGCCAAAAAAGATTGGACATGCAGGTTCCGCATCCGCTGAAACCTGATCATCGAGTGAAAGCAACGCATATTTTTGGCCAGCTGCTTGTATGAACGTTAGCGTCCCGCACTCATCAACTTTGAACGTATAAATAGCGCGCACGCTAGAACCTCTAGCACCGTCAACTTTCTCTAACTCCACACTAACACTTTTGGCCTCGCCTTCTTTTCCAATACCTGAAAGTGTATATGAGTTACCTTTTTTCTTCGTAATCGAACCTATCTTTTCTGAGATTTTTATATTGTTCGCCGCAAAACTGTTCGTACAGGCGAAGGCTAAAACAATCACACCTAAAAACTTTACGTTCAAAATACATTCTTCCTTGATAAGAGCCCGGTATAGCCGGAGACACACTATCCTATCGCTGACATATAGCGATTTGATCAACCTTATAAAAAGCTATCAAAAGGCCATCAATCTGTCTAGTTGAATGGTGCGCTGCAAGGATCTGCAGAGCCAGCCATCAAAACACCGACCACCCAATCCGCTCACTCAACAACTCCAACGCCTTGATCCCCGCCAGTGAGTTCCCCGCCGCGTTCAACTCCGGCGACCACACGCACACGGTAAATTGCCCCGGCACCACCGCGACAATGCCGCCGCCGACCCCGCTCTTGCCCGGCAAGCCCACGCGATAAGCAAAATTCCCCGCCTCGTCATACAGCCCGCTGGTGGCCATGATCGAGTTGACTTGCTTGGTCTGGCGCGCGGTGAGGATCTGTTCGCCGCTGTGGGCACTCGTGCCCTCGTTGGCGAGGAAGCTGAACGCCTTGGCCAAGTCCAGGCAGCTCATCTGCAAGGCGCAGTAGTTGAAGTAGCTATGCAGCACCGCATCCACGTCGTTGTGGAAGTTGCCGAAGGATTTCATCAGGTAGGCCATGGCCGCGTTGCGTGCGCCGTGCTGGGCTTCGGAGTCGGCGACGACGCTGTTGACCAGGATCTGCGGGTTGCCCGACAGGCGCCGCACGAAGTCGCGCATCGACAGAATCGGCACGGCAAAGCGTGATTGGTTGATGTCGCAGATCACCAGCGCACCGGCATTGATGAATGGGTTACGCGGGCGACCGCGCTCGAACTCCAGTTGCACCAACGAGTTGAACGGTTGCCCCGACGGCTCGTGGCCCAGGCGTTCCCAGATGGATTCGCCGCCATGGTCGATGGCCTGCACCAGGCTGAACACCTTGGAAATGCTCTGCACCGAGAACAGCGTATCGGCATCTCCGGCGCGGTAGGCCGAACCGTCGTTGCCATACACGGCGATGCCCAGTTGGTTGGCCGGTACATCGGCCAGCGCGGGAATGTAGTCGGCGACTTTGCCGAGGCCGATCAGTGGGCGCACTTCGTCGAGGATCGACTCCAGCAGCGCCTGCATGTCTTGTCCTGTCATCTGTCTTTGAATCAGTGGAAAGCGGGGTGCGGAGGATACTTCAATGGGCGCGGAAGCCCCACACAATCTCCACAACCCGCTCGGCCACCACCAGATAAACCAAGATCAACAACAGCTGCAATGCCAAGTGATAACGCAGCTTGGCCAGCCGGCGAATGCCGTCGCTGACGTTCAACAGCATCAACACCGTGGACAGGATGATCAGCCCCCAGCCCGCCACGTTTGACGCGAACATGCCGATAAAGAGTTCACGTTGCCCGAGCAGCGTATTGGTGCCCGCCGCGAACAGCAGCGCGCACACCAGCAGGTTTTTCACATTGTCGAAGATCTGAGTGCTCAGGTCATTTTCCAGCAGGGCCACATACCGCTTCCATAACGTGTGCATGAGTCATTACCGGGTGGGGATCGCTCGTCAATCAAAGTAGTCCATATGCCCGTACACTGCACCGCTGCGCTCACTCCACGAGGACTTTGCATGAAATTGATGATTGGCCTGGCCGCTTTACTGCTGGTATCGGCATGCACCACGACCCCGCCCGCTCAGGACGCTGCAGCGTCCACCTGCCTGGCAGGCGGCGGCACCATGAAGCAAGTCGGAAAGCTGCAAAGCTGGAAGTGCATCACGCCATACAAGGACGCAGGCAAGGCGTGCACCGACTCCAGTCAGTGTGAAGGCGAGTGCCAGACCAGTGTCACCACCCAGTCCGGCAACGGCCCGGTGACCGGCGCGTGCCAGGTAGATAACGGCCACTTCGGCTGCTCGGCGACGGTAGAGAAAGGCAAGCTGGGCCGGGCGATCTGCGTGGACTGAGCCACACCACCGACCCCATTCGGCGCGCGGGGGCAGCGAAACGGAGGTGTATTACTTGATGATCGAAGCCGCGCACCCGCCCATGGCCCAGCTGTTCCAGCGGGCAGGAAGCGGCTGAAAGCATCCTAAGCTCAGATCGAAAGAGTATTTATCGAATGGTTTTTAGATCATTAAGCTCAGGGCTATTTCGTTGAAGATCGAGCCCACCATGTCCCTTCGTCGTCCACTCGCCGCTGTATTAGGATTGCTGGCCTTTTCCGTTGCCTTTAGTGCGCAAGCCCAGGAAACCGTGCGCATCGGCTACCAGAAATCCTCCACGCTGATCACCCTGCTCAAGACCCAGGGCACCCTGGAGAAAGCCCTCAAGGCTGACAACATCGAGGTGAGCTGGCATGAGTTCCCCAGCGGCCTGCCGCTGCTGGAAGCGCTGAACGTCGGCAACGTCGACATCAGTGCCGACGTGGCCGACACCGTGCCGATCTTCGCCCAGGCCGCCCAGGCCAAACTCACCTACTTCGCCCAGGAAGCGCCCTCGCCTTCGGCCCAGGCCATCGTGGTGCGCAAGGACTCGCCGATCCAACAGTTGGCGGACTTGAAGGGCAAGAAAATCGCGGTGACCAAGGCTGCCGGCACTCACTATTTGTTGATCGCCGCCCTGAATAAAGCTGGCCTGGCGTTCTCGGATATCGAACCGGCTTACCTGTCGCCAGCCGATGGCCGCGCGGCGTTCGAAAACAACAAAGTCGACGCCTGGGTCACCTGGGAACCCTTCCTCACCAGCGTGCAGCGCCAACTGCCGACCCGCACACTGGCCGACGGCGCAGGCCTCGCCAGTTACAAGCGTTACTACCTGACAGGCACGCCCTACGCCAAGGCGCACCCAGAAGTGTTGAAGGTGGTGTATGGGGAATTGGAAAAGACCGGCAAGTGGGTGAAAGCCCATCCGCAAGAAGCGGCGAAAGTGCTCGGCCCGCTGTGGGGCAACCTGGACGTGGCCACGGTGGAAGCGGCGAACGCGCACCGCAGTTATCAGGTGCAGCCAGTGACGGTGGATCAGTTGGGTGAGCAGCAGAAAATCGCCGATGCGTTCTTCAAGGCGGGGTTGTTGCCGAAGGCGGTGGATGCCAAGGATGTGCAGACCTGGCGGCCTTGAAGGCTGGCACAGTCCAACTGTGGGAGGGGCGGTGCGACGATTCGACTTGCCCCCGATGACCATGGGTATCTAAACAACTTTTCAGACGCTGACAAATATCCCTGTGGCGAGCGGGCTTGTCCCGCGTTGGGCTGCAAAGCAGCCCCAGTCAAGAAGAATGCGGTGTATCAGACACTCTGTTGAGGCTGGTTTTGGGGCTGCTACGCAGCCCAACGCGGGACAAGCCCGCTCGCCACAACAGCCCTATCTGCCGGACGTTCAGTGTTGAGTCAACGTTATGTAGATCCCTATGCTCATCGGCGGCAAGTCGAATCGTCGCACCGCCCCTCCCACAGTGGGTTTGCATATGCCGTTAGAGGAGTGTTCGGGCTAAAGCCTTTTTCCACTCTGCATAACGCCCTGCCATTGCGGGGTCATCCTGCGGCTCAAACCGCTCGCGCTGGCGCTCCAACTGCCCCAGCGCCGTATCACTCACCCACACGCCCAACGCCCGTCCCGCCAGGTGCGCTGCGCCCAGCGCCGACACCTCCGGCGACAGGCTGCGCACCACCGGGCGTTGCAGCAGGTTGGCAAGGAACTGCATCAGCCAGCGATTGCGCGTGGCGCCGCCGTCCACCCACAGTTCCTTCAAAGGACTGCCGATGTCTTGTTGCATCGCCTCAAACACATCGCGAATCTGATAGCCGATGGATTCCAGCGAGGCGCGCAGGATGTGCGCGCCGGACGTGGCTTCGGTCAACCCGCAGATCAGCCCACGGGCGTCGGCCTTCCAGTGCGGTGCGCCGAGGCCCGACAGCGCCGGGACAAAATACACACCGCCGTTATCCGGCAGTTGCGCAGCCTGTTCGGTCAAGGCATCCAGGGATTCGCCAGCCACCAGGCGCGACGCCCACTGCACGGCAGCGCCGGTATGGACGATATTGCCCTCCATGCCGAAGGTGGGTTGGCTGCCGTCATGCCAGGCCAATGTGGTGGACAAGCCATGGGTGGACGCAATCGGGCCACTCATGGGCGTCATCAAGGACGAACCGGTGCCGAGGGTGGCCTTGACCAAACCCGGCGCAAAACCGCCCTGCCCGTACAGCGCGGCATGGGAGTCGCCAATCATCGACATCACCGGGATACCGGCGGGCAAGCCGCCCACGGCGACGGTTTCGGCGAAGAACCCGGCGCTCGGCTGGATCGGCGCCAAGGCCGCAGCAGGAATGCCGAACAGTGCCAAAAGCTCAGGATCCCAGGCGCATGAGTGCAGGTTGAACAACTGGGTGCGTGCGGCATTGGAATAGTCGGTGGCGAACACCTGACCGCCGCTGAGTTGCCACAACAGCCAGCTGTCGACCGTGCCCAGGCAAATATCACCCGCAGCGGCGCGGGCGTGACCATTGTCCAGGTTGTCGAGAATCCAGCGAAATTTGCCCGCGGAGAACATCGGGTCCAACGCCAGCCCGGTCTTTTCCAGGATCAGCGCTTCATGACCCTGCGCATGCAGTTGCGTGCACAACGCCGTAGAGCGTCGGCACTGCCAACTGATGCACGGCGACAATGGCTCACCGGTATGCCTATCCCAAGCCACCACCGATTCGCGCTGGTTGCTGATCGCGAGCGCAGTGATCGGCCGATCTACCTGGGCCAGGCACTCTTCAATCGCAGCCAACGTGTTTTGCCAGATCAGCAGCGGGTCCTGCTCGGAAAACCCGGCCTGGGGATGACTGATGCTCAAGGGCCGCGAACCGCGCGCGATCACCTGGCCCAGTTCGTTGACCAGCACCGCCTTGGCGTTGCTGGTGCCTTCATCTATCGCAAGGATCAGCGGGGTGTTGTTATTCATTGATTTCACCGCAACCGAGTGGCAGCCGCCACGATCCCAGCCGCGTCAATGTTATGCAAGGCGCGGGTCGGTTCGCGGGCACCGGCGGCGGCGTACTCGCCATCGCCGATACCCAGGCGGATCAATGGAATGCCCAGCCCGGCTTCAGCCAGCACTTCAGCGACCAGGCTGCCGACGCCGCCATTAACGTTGTGTTCTTCCACGCTGATGACGGCGCGGGTGCCGCTCAAGGCGCTGAGCAATACATCACGCTGCAAGGGCCGGATCGACGACAGGTTGATCACCTGAGCCTGGATGCCCTGCTCCGCCAGCAAGGCCGCAGCATCGACCGCTTCATGCACCACCGAGCCCAGGGCCACGATGCTAACGTCCGCGCCCTGGCGCAGGATATCTACATGGCCGGGTTTGAATTGGTAGTCGGCACCGTGAACATCCGGCAAGGCTTTACCATCGAGACGGATATACACCGGGCCGTGGTAACGCAGCGCGTAATCGACGATCTGCCGGCACTCGACGGCATCCGCCGGGGCAAAAATCTGCACATTGCCGAAGCCGCGCATCACAGAAATATCGTCAAGGCTGTGGTGGGTGCTGGCCAACGGGCCATAGCTGGTACCGGCGTTCAGGCCGAACATTTTCACATTAGCCTGGTTGTAGCAGACGTCCACCTTGATCTGCTCATTGGCGCGAGAGATTAGAAACGGCGCCGCATTGCAGGTGGCTGCAATCTTGCCGCCCAGCGCCAGCCCCGCCGCGACGCTGACCAAGGACTGCTCGGCAATCCCGACATTGATCAACCGCTCTGGAAAGCGCTGCACAAACGGACCGATCTTGGCCGTCGACGTGGAATCGCTGACCACTGGCACGACGTCCAACCCGGCGTCGACTGCATCAATAAAGGCCTGCACCATGACACTCGCCAAATGTTCACTCGCCATGGTTCAACTCCTCCAGTGCTGCATTGATTTCATCGCCCTTCGGCACACGGTGGTGCCATTCAGGGCGGGCTTCGATAAACGACACGCCCTTGCCTTTGATGGTGTGGGCGATCAGCACCTGGGGCGCGCCGGTTTGGGTCTGCATGGTTTCCAGGGTTTCGATCAACTGGCCCACGTCGTTGCCATCGCATTCGCTGACGGTGAAGCCGAAGGCAGCCCATTTCACGTCCAGTGGGTCGAGCGGCATGATCTCGGCGGTCAGGCCGGCCAGTTGCAGTTTGTTCTTGTCGACGATCACAAACAGGTTATCCAACCCGTACTTGGCTGCCGCCATGGCGGCTTCCCAGTTGGAGCCTTCGGCCAGTTCGCCGTCGCCGGTCAGCACGTAGATGCGTTTTTTGCTGCCGGACATCTTTGCCGCCAATGCCAGCCCCACTGCCACTGGCAAGCCGTGGCCAAGGGCGCCGGTGTTGAGTTCGATGCCGGGGGTTTTCTGGCGTACCGGATGGCCGGGCAAATGGGAATTGAAGTGCTGGTAAGTGGGCAACCATTCGGTGGGGATATAGCCCGCCTGTGCCAGGCAGCAATACAACCCCCCCACGCCATGGCCCTTGCTCTGGATATAGATATCTCGATCAGGGTCTTCAGTGCGTTCCGGGCCGGTATTGAGGATGCGGAAGTACAGAGTGGCGAGGATGTCGGTTTCCGACAGGTCCGCTCCGGTGTGACCGCCCGCCGGTGAATCGGCGTTGAGGTGGATCACATGGCGGCGGATCAGGCGGGCCTGTTCCTTGATCTGGTGGGCGTCGTACTGGAAGGCATTCATGCAGCGGCTCCTGTGGGGCTGACCACGTGAGGTGAAAGTGTCCAAAGCTGTGTTTGAATATTTATTCAGCAGTGACAATATATTTATATTTAGACGCTGATCGTCCGCGCGGTCAAGTGAGCGATCCACGGAAAAACGAAATAAATAGAAGAAACATCCCTCGGACAAACGGGCAAAATCCCACACGGGCTGGCCTATCCCGTGGCTTTGGCCGTGGTGAAAGCGCCGGTTTAGAGGCATACCTGAAAAATTAAGCGCTTGACTTTGCCACGGTGTCACTGGAATCTGAATTAACAGTCAGGCACGCTTAAATATTCAAGCGACCTGAAAGCACTCCAAAAAAAATAAATCAGGAGAACACTGTGGACGCCAAAGCTATTGTCCAGCACCCGGCCGAACTCAAGCCGCCACCCCGCCCACGTATTGTGAAACTGCTGCCCAGCAACATCGGCGGCCCGTTGATCGGGCTGGTGTTGCTGGTGCTGGTCTTCTCCTTCAGTTCCGAATTCTTCTTCTCCTTGCGCAATGGCCTGAACATCCTCGATCAGGTCACGGTGCTGGGCATCCTGGCGATCGGCATGACGGCGGTGATCGTCATCGGCGGCATCGACCTGTCGGTAGGCTCGGTGCTGGCCTTCTCGATGATGATGCTCGGCTGGCTCTACCAGGATCAGGCAGTGCCGCTGGGCTTCGCGATTCCGATCTCGATTGCCACCGGGATGCTCGCCGGGCTGGTGTCCGGCGCGTTGATCACCTACGCCAAGCTGCCGCCCTTTATTGCCACACTGACCATGATGTCGGTGGCCCGTGGCCTGGCGAATATCCTCACCGAAGGCCGGCAGATCGTCGGCTACCCGGAGTGGTTCACCAGCCTGGCCACGGTGCGGCACTTCGGCTTTCTCTCGGCAACCGTCGGGCTGTTTCTGGTGATGCTGCTGGTGGCGTGGGTGTTCCTGCGCTTTCGTGCCGGCGGCCGCAACCTCTACGCCATGGGCGGCAGCCCTGAAGTGGCGCGCCTGTCCGGCATCAAGGTGCGTGCGATTACCTTGTGGGTGTACGCCATCAGCGGCGCGCTGGCCGGCATCGCCGCCGTGACCCTGGCGGCGCGCCTCGACTCTTCCCAACCCAGTGCCGGCCTCAGCCTGGAACTGGACGCTATTGCCGCCGTGGTGATTGGCGGGGCCAGCCTCAGCGGCGGCGTCGGCAGCATCGGCGGCACCCTGGTGGGCGTGCTGATCATTGGCGTGTTGCGCAATGGCCTCAACCTGCTGGGCGTTTCCCCGTTTATTCAACAAGTGGTGATCGGCGTGGTCATCGCCCTCGCCGTGACCATCGACACCCTTCGACGCCGTTCCAGTACTGCCCGTTAAACCTGTTCGACAGTTGACACCCTCCAACAATAAAACCAGGAGTCACCGACATGTTCAGCCCCAAGAAACTGCTTATCGCCACTGCTCTGGCGGCCGCGACCCTTACCGCTGCCGGCACCACCTGGGCCAAGGACCTGACCATCGGCCTGGCCGTGGCCAACCTGCAGGCCGACTTCTTCAACCAGATCAAGCAATCGGTGGAAGCCGAGGGCAAGGCCAAGGGGATCAAGGTGATCACCGTGGACGCCCAAGGCAACTCCTCGACCCAGGTCAGCCAGATTGAAGACCTGATCACCCGCCAGATCGACGTGCTGATCTACATCCCCGCCGGTGCTACCGCCGCCGGTGTGCCCGTCAAAGCCGCCAAGGCCGCGGGCATCCCGGTGATCGCCGTGGACCGCAACGCCCCCGACGCACCAGGCGACACCTTTATCGCCAGCGACAGCGTGGCCGGCGCCAAGACCCTGGCTGAGTACGTGGGCAAGATCACCGACGGCAAAGGCCGCATTGCGATCCTGCAAGGCCAACTCGGCACCACGCCGGAGAATGATCGCGCCAAGGGTTTCGAGGAGGGCCTGAAAGCCTTCCCGGACCTCAAGGTCGTGGCCCAGCAACCCGCCGAATGGGCTCAGGACAAAGGCTTCGCCGTGGCCCAGGACCTGCTCCAGCGTGATCCGAATATCACCGTATTCTTCGGCCGCGCCGATGCCATGGCCCTGGGCGCTGCCCAAGCGGTGAAGGTCGGCAACCTGGATCACAAGGTCGTGGTCGTCGGTTTTGACGGCGACGTCGCCGGGCTCAAGGCCGTCGAAAGCGGCGTGCTCAATGCCACCATGACTCAGCAGACCCAGAAAATGGGGCGCCTGGCCGTGGCCTCGGCGATTGATCTCAAAGCCGGCAAGGCCGTGCCCAAGGAGCAACTGCTGCCCACCGTGCTGACCACCAAAGAAAACGTCGCGCCGTTCCTGCAACAGCACCCGTAAGCCTTGGAGGTCGTCATGCAAGCAGCAGCTCTGGATAGCAGCGCCGATGCGGTGCTGTGCCTGCGCAATATCAGCAAGGCCTACGGCCCGGTGCAGGTGTTGTCCCAGGTCAATGTGGATATTCGCCGCGGTGAAGTGCTGGCCCTGCTCGGTGAAAACGGTGCCGGTAAGTCGACCTTGTCGTCGATCATCGCAGGCCTCGTGCAACCCGAAGCTGGCGGCAGCATGACCTGGCTCGGCGCTCCGTATGCACCCGCCTCGCCGGGTGCGGCACTGGGCGCAGGTATCGGCCTGATCCACCAGGAAATCCGTCTGCTGCCGCAACTGTCGATCGCCGAGAACATCTTCGTCGGTCGCCTGCCCATGCGTTACGGGCGGGTCGATCGCGACTACATCGAGGCCCAGGCGCAGATCCAACTGGAACGCCTGGGGCTCAACGTGCCGGCGTCGCGCAAGGTCGAAGGCCTGAGTGTGGCGGCCCAGCAATTGGTGGAAATCGCCAAGGCGCTGACCTTGAAGGCCAGCTTGCTGATTCTCGATGAACCCACCGCTGCGCTGGGCGCTGAAGAAACCGAGTTGCTGTTCAAGCAGGTGGAACGGCTGAAAGCAGAAGGCGTGTCGTTTATCTACATCAGCCATCGCCTGGAAGAAATCGCGCGCATCGCCGACCGCGTGCTGGTGCTGCGCGACGGTCGTCAGATCGCCCTGCATGCCACCGCGCAAGTGCCGGTGCGCGAGCTGGTGGAGCAGATGGTCGGGCGCAGCCTGGAGCGGATTTTCCCCGCGCTGCAGGCGCCGCAGGAGCAGGTGATGTTGCAGGTCAAGGATTTGACCTGCCGCGAATTCGCCTTGCATGGCATCGACTTCAGCGTGCGCGCCGGCGAAGTGTTCGGCATTGCCGGCGTGGTAGGCGCCGGGCGTACGGAACTGGTGCGCACCATTGCCGGTGCGGCCCAGGACATCAAGGGCCAGATGGTGCTGGACGGTGAAGTGCGCCAGCTGCGCAGCCCGTTTGAAGCGATTCAGGCCGGTGTAGTGCTGGTACCTGAAGACCGCAAACAGCAAGGCGTAGTCGTGGAACATCGCATCGAAGACAACCTGGTCTACGGCAACACCGACCTGCTGGACAAACGCGGTTGGGTGCTCCCTGCCCCGCTGCGTGAATTCGCCCGAACGGCGGTGGCGCGGCTCGGCGTGAAAGGTTCGCCGCAGTCGCGGATTTCCAGTTTGTCCGGCGGCAACCAGCAGAAGGTGATCATCGCCAAGTGGCTGGCACGCAACCCCAAGGTGTTCATTCTGGATGAGCCAACACGCGGCATCGACGTGGGCGCGCGGGCGGCGATTTATGAAGTGATCGCGGACTTGGCGGCCAAGGGCATGGCGGTGATTGTGGTCAGTTCCGACCTGGATGAAGTGCTGGGGTTGTCCCATCGGGTGATGGTGATGAGCCGAGGCCGGCAGATGGGGATTCTGGAGCGTGGCGAGGCCACACCGGTGTCGGTGATGGAAATGGCCACCGCATAACCAAACACCTACACAGATCCAACTGTGGGAGGGGGCTTGCCCCCGATGAGGGAGTGTCAGTAGAAGCATCTGTCACTGAACCACTGCTATCGGGAGCAAGCCCCCTCCCACACGGGTCCACTGTGATTTCAAATAACGGAGTTATCCATGCAGCTTTTCAGTCTTCAGGGCCAAGTGGCCTTTGTCACCGGCGCCGGCAGCGGCATCGGCCAAGCCATCGCTGTCGGGCTGGCCGAAGCCGGCGCGGATGTAGCCTGCTTTGATCTTCCGGGCAGCCCCGGCATTGCCAGCACGGTCGAGCGCATCCAGACGCTGGGCCGTCGCGCCTTGGCGTTGAGCGGTACCGTCACCGAGCGCGCCGCCCTGGATGCAGCCGTCGCGCAAACCGAACAAGAACTCGGCCCACTCAGCGTCGCGGTCAACTGCGCCGGCATCGCCAACGCCCAGGCCGCCGAAGACCTGGAACTGCAACGCTGGCAAACCACACTGGACATCAACCTCACCGGCATCTTCCTCAGCTGCCAAGCCCAGGCCGCCGTGATGTTGCCGCGTGGCAAAGGTGCCATCGTCAACATCGCCTCCATGTCCGGCAGCATCGTCAACCGTGGCCTGTTGCAGGCGCACTACAACACCTCCAAAGCTGGGGTGATTCATCTGAGCAAAAGCCTGGCGATGGAATGGGCCGACAAGGGCCTGCGCGTCAACTGCATCAGCCCCGGCTACACCGCCACGCCGATGAACTCGCGCCCGGAAGTCGCCGACCAGGTGAAGATCTTTGAACAGACCACGCCCATGGGCCGTATGGCCAGCGTGGAAGAAATGGTCGGCCCGGCGATTTTCCTGGTCAGCCAGGCGTCGTCTTTCTGCACCGGTGTCGACCTGTTGGTCGATGGCGGCTTTGTGTGCTGGTAAGGAGTCTTGTGATGTCGCAACGTTTCAGCGGTAAAACCGTAGTGATCACCGGCGCCTGCCGTGGCATTGGTGCCGGCATAGCCGAGCGCTTCGCCCAGGAAGGCGCCAACCTGGTGCTGGCCTCCAATGACCTGGAGCGCGTGACCTTCACCGCCGACCAACTGGCCCAGGAATACGGCGTGAGCGCCCTCGCCCTCGGCATCGACGTCACCAACGAAAGCGATATCGAGAAGCTCTACCGCGAAGGCCACGCCCGCTTCGGCAGCATCGACGTGTCGGTGCAGAACGCCGGCATCATCACCATCGACCACTACGACAAAATGCCCCGCGCTGATTTCGACAAGGTGCTACAGGTCAACACCACCGGCGTGTGGCTGGGGTGCAGGGAAGCGGCCAAGTACATGGTCAAGCAAGGCAGTGGGCGGTTGATCAACACCTCGTCCGGGCAAGGCCGCCAAGGCTATATCTACACACCGCACTACGCCGCCAGCAAAATGGGCGTGATCGGCATCACCCAAAGCCTGTCCCTGGAGCTGGCGCCGCATAACATCACCGTCAACGCATTCTGCCCCGGCATCATCGAAAGCGAGATGTGGGACTACAACGACCGCGTGTGGGGCGAGATCCTCAGCACCGACGAAAAACGTTACGGCAAGGGTGAATTGATGGCCGAATGGGTCAAGAACATCCCCCTGCGCCGGGCCGGCAAGCCCTCGGATGTGGCGGGTCTGGTGGCGTTCCTGGCCTCCGACGACGCGGCGTACCTGACCGGCCAGGCGATCAATATCGACGGCGGCCTGATCATGTCGTAAGGGTTTGGTATCCTCACGGCCATTGTGTCAATAACTGAGGCTTTCATGAGCCAGATCGAAGAACAGCGCCTGATCACCAAGATCGCGAGCCTCTATTACGAAGAAGGGCTCAAGCAGTCCGAAATCTCCACGCAGCTGGACCTGTCCCAGTCCTTTATCAGCCGCGCCCTGCGCCGGGCGCTGCAGGAAGGCGTAGTGAAGATCAGCGTGATGCGCCTGCAAGGCCTGCACCTGGAACTGGAAACCCAACTGCAACGTCGCTACGGCGTGCGCCGGGTGATCGTGGTGGAAGCCACCGAGCCCGGCAATGACGAAAGCATCAAGCAAGCCATCGGCTCGGCCGCTGCGCACTACCTGGAAACCAGCCTGTCGCCCCAGGACCATATCGGCATTTCATCGTGGAGCAGCACCATTCGCGCCATGGTCGGCCACCTGCATGCGCAGTCGGGCAAGCAAGGCGCCGAAGAAGTGGTGCAACTGCTCGGTGGCGTCGGCAACAAAGGCGCGTTCGAAGCCACCTTGCTGACCCAACGCCTGGCCACCCTGCTCAACTGCCCGGCGTATTTGCTGCCGTCCCAAAGCATCGAGCAATCGGTGCAGAGCAAGCAGCGCATCGTGCAGATGGAAGAGGTCAAGGAAGTGCTGCAACGCTTTGACAGCATCACCCTGGCGATCGTCGGTATCGGCGACCTGGAGCCCTCGCAATTGCTGCGCAACAGCGGCAACTACTACACCGAAGACATGCTGCGCCTCCTGGCCGAGCGCGGTGCGGTGGGCGATATCTGCCTGCGCTACTTCGATGCCCAGGGCAAGCCGGTGCTGGAAGAAGATGAAGAATTCGTGGTGTCGGTGGCACTGCCCAAGCTGCGCTCAATCCACCGCGTGCTCGGCCTGGCCGGCGGGCTGAACAAGGTCCAGGCGATACGCGGCGCGCTCAAGGGCGGCTACCTGGACATCCTGATTACCGACCTGGATACCGCACAGGCCCTCAACCAATAACCTATTTTTTGGAGACAGCCGCTCATGACGTCCAAGCTCGAACAACTCAAGCAATTCACCACCGTGGTCTGCGACACCGGCGACCTGGAAGCCATCAGCCGCCTGCGCCCTGTCGACGCCACCACTAACCCGTCACTGCTGCTCAAAGCCGCTGCGATCCCGGAATACGCCGAATTGCTGCGCAATGCGGTGTCGTCATCCAAAGGCGATGTAGGCCTGGCGTGTGACCGCTTCGCGGTGTCAGTGGGCTGCGGCATTCTCAAGGTGATTCCGGGGCGCATCTCCACCGAAGTCGACGCGCGCCTGTCCTTCGATGAAGACGCGCTGTGGGCCAAGGCCAACCAATTGATCGCCCTGTACGACCAGGCCGGCGTCGGCCGCGACCGCGTGCTGATTAAACTGGCCTCCACCTGGGAAGGCATCCGCACCGCCGAACGCCTGGAAAAATCCGGCATCCAGACCAACCTCACCCTGCTATTCTCCTTCGCCCAGGCTCAGGCCTGCGCCGACGCTGGCGTGTTCCTGATCTCGCCGTTCGTGGGCCGCATCTACGACTGGTACCGCAAGAGCACAGGCCTGGACTACACCGGGGCTGAAGACCCAGGTGTGCAGTCGGTGACGCGCATCTACAACTACTACAAAGCCAACGCCATCCCGACCGTGGTGATGGGCGCCAGCTTCCGTACCCTCAGCCAGATCGAACAACTGGCCGGCTGTGATCGCCTGACCATCAGCCCGGACTTGCTGCAAAAGCTTGCCGAAGACAACGGGCCGCTGGAACGCAAGCTGCAACCTGGGGCAGCCGGTGAAGCGCGCCAACCGTTGACCGAAGCGCAGTTCCGCTGGGCGTCGAATGAAGATGCAATGGCCACCGAAAAACTGGCCGAAGGCATTCGCCAGTTTGCGCGGGATCAGGAGAAGTTGGAGGCGCTGTTGGCTGGGCTGTAACGCCGTCAACCTGTAGGAGCGAGCTGGCTCGCTCCTGCATCAGCTTTGTGCCACACCCGTGCCGAACCTGCGAATCGCCAGGCAATACCCGATCAACGCCACCGCAGCCAGCATCCCCCCCGCCACGCCAATCCAGGCGAAACCGAAGTGACTGCCGACCCAACTGCCCATCAGGGCGCCGCCGCCAATGCCGATGTTGTAGATGCCGGAGAACATCGCCATGGCTACGTCAGTGGCGTCCGGCGCCAGTACCAGCACTTTGGATTGCATGGCCAGGCCGAAGCCCATGATCGCCATGCCCCAGAAAATGCTCAGGATCACCAGGTACGACTCGGCGCCGCTCAAGGGCAGCATCAGCGTGAGGCACGCGGCCAGGATAAACACCGCGCCCACCACAAACAGGTGCGGGTTGAAGCGGTGCACCAGGCTGAACAGCAACGAGCCGATGATGCCCGCGCCGCCGAAGACCAGCAAGATCAGGGTCACGGCGCTGCCATCCATCCCGGCCACGCCTTCGACGAAGGGTTCGATGTAGCTGTAGGCGGTGAATTGCGCGGTCACCGTGAGCGCGGTGAGCACGTAAAGCGCCACCAGCGCCGGGCGCTTGAACAGCAGCGGCAGGCTGCGCAGGGAACCGGAGTTCTGGCTCGGCAACGGTGGCAACGTGCGCGCCAGCCAGAACACGAGAGCGGCGGCGAAAGCGCCGATCACCAGGAAGGTAGTGCGCCAGCCCATGGCCTCGCCGAGCAGACGCCCCAGAGGAATCCCCAACACCATCGCCAATGACGTACCGGTGGCCAGCAACCCGAGGGCTTGCACTTGTTTGCCCTCCGGCGCCAGGCGTACCGCGAGGGACGCGGTGATCGACCAGAACAACGCATGGGACAAGGCAATGCCGATCCGGCTGACCATCAGCAAGCCAAAACTGTTGGCCACGCTGGAAAGGATATGGCTGAGGATAAACATGCCGAACAGCACGATCAGCAATTTGCGCCGCTCGACGTTACGGGTCAGCAGCATCACCGGCAGTGAGGTCAGGGACACGATCCAGGCGTAGATGGTGAGCATCAGGCCGACGCTGGACACGGGCATGTCGAAGCTGGCACCAATGGCGCTCAGCAGGCCGACCGGTACGAATTCGGTGGTATTGAACACAAACGCGGCCAGCGCAAGGGCGATGACCGGTTGCCAGTTGGCTTGGGGGGTTGCGGCTGAAATGCTCATTGAAAGGCGAGGTACTCTGGCGATGATCAAACGGCCACCCAGGACAAGCGCCGCCGCTTGGCATTCTATAGGTTTCTCGGCTGGCTGTTGACGCCGATACCCCTCAAGACACCCTCAGTTTTGTCACGGTGTGGTCACAGTGACGACGTATTTGCCCGACACAATCGGCTGGCCGGCGCTGTCTACCAGCACATACCGCTGATCGTGATCACGCCCAAGGCCGCTGTCTGCAACAGGCGATAGCCGGGGAACGGCGACACCCGCCACCGGCATCAAACTGCGCACGTCGAAGCGATTGGCACGACCGGAAGCGACACAGCCCTTGCCTTCCGTCACCAGCCCACTGCGCGCATTTGTCGCACACCCTGGCTCGACGATGCTGCCACTGAACGCGATGGTGCCCTGCCCCACGGACTGCGCCGCGCCGCATGTACTTGCCCATAGGCCGAGGAGGCCTGCGATTACCGAAATACCTTTACTGCTCATGCCGACACTCCTTCTTGGGCCAGTAAGCAGTAAGTCGCCGGGCTGAGCAGTAACTTGAGGTTATTCGTCGGTTTGAATCAAGGATCTACCTGCGCCATCAACTCCGGAACGCTTTCAGGACGCTTGGCATACCGCTGCGCTAACGCCGCGCAGACCATCAACTGGATCTGGTGAAACAGCATCAACGGCAAAATCAACACCCCCATGCTCGCCCCGGCAAACAGCACTTGTGCCATGGGTACGCCGGTGGCCAGGCTCTTCTTCGAACCGCAGAACAAAATGGTGATCCGGTCTTCCTGATTGAAGCCAAACGCTTTGCCCAGCACGCTCGACGCCACCAGCACCAAGGCCAGCAACACGCAGCAGGCCACCACCAGACCGCCCAGTTCCCACAGTGGGATCTGATGCCAGATGCCTTCGTTGACCGCTTCGCTGAATGCGCCGTAGACCACCAGCAGGATCGAGCCTTGGTCGACGAATTTGAGCCAGGCCTTATTGCGGCCCACCCACTCGCCGATCCAGCGCCGCGCGATTTGCCCGGCGATAAAAGGCAGCAGCAGTTGCACGCTGATTTTCAGGATGGCATCGACCGTGGAGCTGCCTTCGCCGTGCACGTTGAGCAATAACGTCACCAGCAGCGGCGTAAGGAAGATACCGAACAAGCTCGACGCCGCCGCGCTGCAAATCGCCGCCGGGATATTGCCCCGCGCCAGCGAAGTGAAGGCAATCGCCGATTGCACGGTGGCCGGCAAGGCGCAGAGGTAAAGCATGCCCATGTACAGGTCTTTGCCGATCAGCGGCGACAGCACCGGCTTGAGCGCCAGGCCCAACAAGGGGAACAGCACGAAGGTCAGGCTGAACACCAGCAAATGCAGGCGCCAGTGGCCGGCCCCGGCAACGATGGCCTGGCGCGACAGCTTGGCGCCGTGCAGGAAGAACAGCAGCGCGATGGCCAGGTTGGTGACCCAACCGAAGGCTACGGCGGTCTGGCCGCTGGCGGGCAGCAAGGAAGCGAGGATCACCGTGGCGATCAGGGTCAGGGTGAAGTTGTCGGGCAGAAAACGAGGGCGTGTCATAAGCGGATCTTCCAGGGGTTGCCAAGAGCGTCACCGCGACTCTAACGTAACGGCTTGTTACCGACTAACGCCAATGAGCCAGTAAATGCCGCCTAAAGGACATGACAAAACGGTGCGCCGCAGCATCCCCGGGCTGTCCAGCCTGCCACGGCCGGTGTACGGGCGCACCGAATCCTTGCCCAATCGCGCGTTGACCCGGCGCCACAGTCACCCGTGGGTGCAATTGTCTTACGCGATTTCAGGCGTGCTGGAGATCCAGACCAGCGCCGGCCGCTTTGTCGCGCCGCCGCAGCGGGCGGTGTGGATCCCGGCGGGCATGCCGCACCGCGTGTTCAGCTCGCCCCACACCGAGATGCGCAGCCTGTACCTCGATTGCAGCGTGACCGCCTGGGCCTCGGAGTGTTGCCACGTGCTGGAGGTGAGCAGCCTGTTGCGCGAATTGATCCGCAGCTTCAGCGAGCTGCCGGTGGAATATGCCGAGGACGGTCCCGAGGGGCGCCTGGCCCAAGTGGTACTCGACCAACTCGCCGCCGCGCCCCAAGTGGATTTGATGCTGCCACTGCCTCTCGACCCACGTTTACGACAGATCTACCGCAGCTTGAACCTGCGCCCGGAGCAACAGACCACACTGGGGCAATGGAGCGAAAAACTGGGGCTTAGCGAAAAGACGCTCAGCCGCTTGTTTTTGAGGGATACCGGGCTGACCTTCCGCGCCTGGCGCCAACGCTTACGCCTGCTGAGCGCCCTGCCCGCCCTGGAGCAAGGCGAGCGCGTGACGGATGTGGCGCTGGGGTGTGGGTATGAGTCGACGTCGGCGTTTATCAATGCGTTTCGCCAGCAGTTTGATGCGACGCCGGGGGAGTTCTTTCGGTGACGCCTCAGGCACTGAAGGTCGAATGTGGGCGGGGGCGATTCACACAATCAAAAGCGCAGATCAACAGACCGCTGACTTCGTCAGTGAAAAGGATGTAAAAGCCAGAGCAAAAGCAGAGCAAAAGCAGAGCAAAAGCAGAGCAAAAGCAGAGCAAAAGCAGAGCAAAAGCAGAGCAAAAGCAGAGCAAAAGCAGGACAGCAGGCTAGGACCTATCTGTCTGATCTATGGAGATCAAACTGTGGGAGGGGGCTTGCTCCCGATAGCAGTGGGTCAGTCACAGCTGCATCAACTGACACACCCTCATCGGGAGCAAGCCCCCTCCCACATTTGGACGGAGTTGGAGCTGAGAATCCGGTCGGCTCTAAGGCCGCCGCGCTCTTGCTTTTGATCTGAAATCGCCCCGTCAACCACGATGGCCGGAATTCGACATTGATTTGGGGGCTAAACCGGCAGGGATGCCGGTTTAGCCCCCTGCGCCATGGACGGCGCGTGGCGGCGGCCCCCCAAATCAATGTCGGATTACGGGCACACCGAGCCTAGGCGAGGTGCCGAGTGGTGGGGCGAAGGTTTTTTGGTTACTTTTGGCTGGGCTGGCATGCCGGCCTTTACAAAAGTGAACTGCTGTAAGAGCAGAACCCTAGGCGGCCGTTACCGCAGCAACGGATATGTACTCAGCCAGCAAAAGTGGGGATTTTTCTGTTAGAACCCAGCGTCTGGTTTTGGGGCTGCTGCGCAGCCCAACGCGGGGCAAGCCCGCTCGCCACAGGGTCATGTGTCAGCCTCTAGGAGTTATGTGAGGCTCAGGGAGTTGTGTCAGCCTCTGGGAGTTGTGTAGAGCCCCATACTCATCGGGTCCCCCCCTCCCCGCAAGTTTCGGTGATCAACCCACGCAACATGCCTGGCACCAGCCCGCTCTGCGTGGAAATGCTGTTCCACACTTCGCCCGGCTGCTATTGTGCCGCGCTTTGAAAAACGGCCACCGACCCGCGAGGAAATGCACCTTGAACACTGACGAAAAAATGACTGGGGACCTGTTCGAGGTGGATAAGCGTCTGTCACTCAAGCCCGTGGTGGACTTCAACGCCTACCTGCGCAGCGCCTTCGGTGATGGCCCGTGCACCTGCATCCGCTGCAGTGCCAGCGGTGGCGATGAAAGCGGCTATGAGTTCCAGCACACTTTCAACTTCGACAGTAAACCGACCCAACGCCGCTTTGCCTCCACAGCGGGCAGTGATGTGCTGATGGCGCTGAAGAAGGCATGGTTGTCGTACTCCAAGGCCGATTTGCCGCTCAGTGGCGTGTTGGCACTGGATACGGTCAAGGAATTTGTCGAGCCACAGCTGCACAAGCGCTTGGCACCGTTGTTCCTTGCCAGCGGCTTGGTCAAGGAAGTCGACGGCGAGCTCCATCTGCAACCGCAAGCGGCCGCCTGACCTTTCAGCTCGGGGCGGCAGCTGATCAGCAGTCACCCCGACGCTGGGCCAGAAGACGGTCCACCACCTGCCGCAGACAGGCGTGCGTGTCGGCGACACTGGCTTGGGCGGCGTCAGAACAAGCGCGTAACGGTGAGCGCGACCACGGCGATACGCTCCACGCGCTCATACCCCGGTTTGTCGAGTTCTTCGCCGAACACATCCGGGTCAAGTTCGCGATAGGTCCAGCCCACTGCATCGCTGCCCAATAAAGGCATGACCGCCTTCAGGAAAGGGTCTTCCCCGGCGACGATCGCCACCCCGGTGTACAGCACCAGACTGCCGCCCAAGGCCAGGCGTGGGAGGGACTCGCCGACAATACGCACCGACAGTTCCTCACCCAGCGCCCCGCCGCCATGCCGATAGGCGCGTTCGCGGTCGTCGTTCATATAGGGTGGGTTGGCGACGATCAAATCGAACTCGCCTTGGACGCTGCCCAGCACATCACTGTGGTATGCGCTGACGTTGACCAGCCCCGCCAACTCGGCATTCACCGCCGTGAGGCGCAAGGCGCGCGGATTGATATCCACCGCCAGCACTTCAGCGTCAGGCCGCGCGCGGGCGATCATCAGCGCGCCCACACCTGCGCCGCAGCCGATATCCACCGCGCGCTT
Organism: Pseudomonas sivasensis; assembly: GCF_052938085.1. Lineage (NCBI taxonomy): Bacteria > Pseudomonadati > Pseudomonadota > Gammaproteobacteria > Pseudomonadales > Pseudomonadaceae > Pseudomonas > Pseudomonas sivasensis. The sequence goes on along the minus strand of NZ_CP176442.1, from coordinate 2,512,910 downwards.
AATCGGCTCGAAACGCTGCTGCAGATGGGCCTCGATCAGTTGCGCGAAACGGTAACTGTCCGGCCCGAAAAACACCGCATCCGCCTGTGTGGTGGGATACGCCGAATGGGCGAACAACAGATCACTCAGGCTCGACCACCGCACCGTGCTGCGCCACAGCGAATCGTGCTGCTCGACTACATCGGCTTGCTGCAATTCTTCGCGAAAGGCATCAGGTAACAGCCCGTGATCAAACGGCATGGACCAGCCGAACACGTCACGAAGGTCCACCGCCAGCGGCGTCCCCAGACGCTGGTAAAACCGTTCATGGGTCAACGGCGTCGGCGTGATGAAACGGTAGCCGTTTTCCTTCAAGCCCCGGCCCAGGTTCAGCAGGGCGCGATCAGCGAGTTGTTGCGCAGACATGGGTGAATTCCTTAGCGCAGACGTGCGCGCAGTTGGATAAATCGGCGAGTCGCATACAACCCGGCAGGCGTGCAGTGGCGGCGTGCCGAGAGCCAGGGCAACAGTGCGGTGAGCTGCTGCTCATCGGGCAAATTCCACAACGAATCCACCAGCGCCTGAATATCCGGGTCGGCCGGGCGATGGTGCTCGCGGGAAGTCCGGCTGCCGCGCCCCGGCCGTACGGGCGCGATGCGCTCGCCGCTGATCCAGTCACCGGCGATCCAGTCATGCAGCACCTGTTTCTCATAGCCGCTGAACACACCAAACATCGCAGCGCCAGCGCCCTCGATCAATTGCCAGAAGCGGCTGTCGGCCGGGTCGTGGTGGCGCTTGATCCAGCCCTTGTCTTCCATCGCCTTGAGAAACGCGCCGGCCTGACCCGGCTGGGCCAGCCACTGGTTGACAGTCTTGCCCTCGAAGCGGCAGTAGTCCGAATGCATGTGCTGGCCGAAGGTGCGCTTGCGTTCGAGCATGGCGACCACCTCGTCGTGCAGATCAAACGCGTCGATCACCGCCAGCGTGCCAGGGCCAAGATCGTTAAGGCGATAACCCTCGGCAACGCGCCGGTAGAACTCCGCACGGCCCTCCCCCAGCGGCAGCAGGCTGAGCACCGACTGCGCCGCCTTGCACGCGTGGCCACTGCTGGCGTTGTCGATGGTGACGTGGAGGGTGAAGTAATACGGGTCAATCCCCAGCTCGCTCAATTCGTAGGCGGTGATCAGCAGGTGCAGCGGTAGCTGCTCATAGCCGAGGTTGTAGCCGATGATTTCCGGCAAAAACGCTTCGGCACACAGGCCCAGCGCCAGCTGCAGAGCTCCCTGCTGGTAGTGGGCGTCGTCGAGGCCGGCGTCGCTGTCGGCGTCGTGATCGCTGAGCAATTTGCGGTAGATCAGCACATGGTTCTGCGCCGCTTCGCCGTCGCCCAATTCTTCCAGGTAGGTGGTGAGCAGGCCGTCGAACCGCGGATCCTGCCAATAGCGCAGCAAACCGTTGAGCCAGGCGCCGTCGACCTGTTTGGTCGGCGCCACGCGTTGCAGGAAATACAACGCCTGAGCTTTGTTCTGGAAGTAGCGCCTTGGATGGCCTTGCTGGCGTTGTTCCAAGTACCCGGCGTAGGCCTGGGCGACATCGGCACACCGCTGCTCGATCCAGGCCGACAATTCTTCAGGCAATGGCGGCAGCTCGGACGACGCCTCGCGCACCTGGCTCAATTGCCCTTGCAGAAACGCCCGCGCAGCCTCTTCAGCGCCCGGAGCTTCGCGATAGAGCTGCTGGTAAACCCCGCGATACTGACCGTGAACCGGGTGGGTGATAGAGGCCGGTTGGCCCGACAGCGCTGTAAGTAGCGTCATGATGGCAGTTTCCGCAAAGTCCGATACAACCAGGCCTCCCGACAAGGAGGCCCCGCAAGAGCGCTGAAAACCACACGCTTCTAAAATGCAGAACCTGCGGGTATGCGGAAAATTCAATCGGGGTTGGCAAGGTACGGATCAGCGGCGATGGTCAGTTGTTCTGACCGCCATGGAGTTCGGTTCGAATGGCGCCGAGAGGCACTGATAGATGTGGCGAGGGAGCCGCCCCCGTTGGGCCGCGAAGCGCCCCCAAAAATGAGACGACTGCGCAGTCCAACGGGAGCAAGCTCCCTCGTCACAGAAATCCAGCAGACCTGTTATTTACGCGCCGCCTCCCACGACTTGAGCAGGTCGCCGTAGCTCACGGTCTCGCCTTTTGGCTTCTCGTTCGCCAGTTTCGGTTTCGGTGCGCCCGGTTGGTCGAACCAGTATTGCGCGTCACGCTCGGGGTTCATTTTCGGGCCGCACACCGGTTGCACTTTGGAGCGTTCCAGGCGCGTCATGATCGCGTCCTGCTCCTTGGCCAGGTTGTCCAGCGCCTGTTGCGGGGTTTTCTCGCCGCTGGCGGCCGAGGCGATGTTGCTCCACCACAGTTGCGCCAGACGTGGGTAGTCCGGCACGTTGGTGCCGGTCGGTGACCACTCGGTGCGCGCCGGGCTGCGGTAGAACTCCACCAGACCGCCGAGTTTGGGGGCCATGTCGGTCATGGCCTGGGAGTTGATGTCGGACTCACGAATCGGCGTCAAACCCACGATGGTTTTTTTCAGCGAGACGGTTTTGGAGGTCACGAACTGCGCGTAGAGCCAGGCCGCGAGTTTTTGCTTCTCAGGCGTGGATTTGAGGAAGGTCCAGGAGCCTACGTCCTGATAGCCCTTCTTCATGCCCTTTTCCCAGTAAGGTCCCACAGGCGACGGCGCCATGCGCCATTTCGGCGTGCCGTCGGCATTCACCACCGGCAAGCCCGGTTTGACCATGTCGGCGGTGAACGCGGTGTACCAGAAGATCTGCTGGGCGATGTTGCCTTGGGACGGCACCGGCCCCGACTCGGAGAAGGTCATGCCCGCCGCTTCCGGTGGCGCATAGGCTTTCATCCAGTCCACATATTTCTGAGTGGCAAACACCGCGGCCGGGCCGTTAGTGTCGCCGCCGCGGGTCACGCTGGAGCCCACCGGATGGCAGTCCTCCACGCGAATGCCCCACTCGTCCACCGGCAAGCCGTTGGGCAGGCCTTTGTCGCCGCCGCCGGCCATGGAGAACCAGGCATCGGTGAAGCGCCAGCCCAGGGACGGGTCTTTCTTGCCGTAGTCCATGTGCCCGTAGATGCGCTTGCCGTCGATTTCCTTGACGTCTTCGCTGAAGAATTTGGCGATGTCTTCATAGGCCGACCAGTTCACCGGCACGCCGAGGTCGTAGCCGTATTTCTCCTTGAACTTGGCTTTGAGCTCCGGGCGCTCGAACCAGTCGGCGCGGAACCAATAAAGGTTGGCGAATTGCTGGTCGGGCAGCTGGTAGATCTTGCCGTCCGGCGCGGTGGTGAAGGACAGGCCGATAAAGTCTTTGAGGTCGAGGGTCGGCGAGGTGAAGTCCTTGCCTTCGTTGGCCATCAGGTCGGTGATGGATTCGGTCTTGCCATAGCGAAAGTGCGTACCGATCAAGTCGGAATCGTTGACCCAGCCGTCATAGATGTTCTTGTCCGACTGCATCTGGGTTTGCAGCTTCTCGACCACGTCGCCTTCCTGAAGCAGGTCGTGGGTCAGCTTGATCCCGGTGATTTCACTGAAGGCCTTGGCCAGCACCTTGGATTCATACTCGTGGGTGGTGAGGGTTTCCGACACCACGTTGATCTTCATCCCACGGAACGGTTCCGAGGCCTTGATAAACCACTTGAGCTCCTCAAGCTGCTGCTCAGCCGTGAGCGTGGACGGTTTGAACTCGCTGCCGATCCATTTTTTCGCGGCATCTTCGTACGCATCGGCCCAAGCCGTGGCGCTCAAACCGCTGAGGGCCAGTACGGCAGCCAATGAAATGCTATGTCGCAGCTTATTGTTCTTATTCAACATAGAGACCTCCAGGTTGTTTATTTATAAGGGCATCAACCCCAACGCATCACACTCAACAGCCATACCAGGGAGAGCGCGGACGCCACCCAGATGCTCCAGTCGGTAACGCCGATAACCAGCAAATGCAGGTAGGCGCTGCCGAGAAGACCGATAAACAAGCGATCACCACGGGTGGTGCTGATCGGTAACAAACCGCGCCGGGGGATGCTCGGCGAACGCAGTTCCCAAGTGGTCATGCCCGCCAGAATCAGGGCGATGCCGCCAAAGAACAGTGCAGTGGGGGTGGTCCAGGCCATCCATTCCATCATCGACTCCTCAGACCCGGCCCAGGGCAAAGCCCTTGGCCACGTGGTTGCGAACAAACCAGATCACCAGCATGCCCGGCAGGATGGTCAACACCCCCGCCGCTGCCAGCACGCCCCAATCGATACCCGAGGCCGACACCGTGCGCGTCATCACCGCTGCGATGGGCTTGGCGTTGACCGATGTCAGGGTGCGCGCCAGGAGCAGCTCGACCCAGGAAAACATAAAGCAGAAAAACGCAGTCACACCGATGCCGGAGCCGATCAACGGGATAAAAATCTTCACGAAGAACTTCGGAAACGAGTAGCCGTCGATGTAGGCGGTTTCATCGATTTCCTTGGGCACGCCGGACATGAAGCCTTCGAGGATCCACACCGCCAACGGCACGTTAAACAGGCAGTGAGCCAGGGCTACAGCGATGTGCGTGTCGAACAAACCGATGGACGAATACAGCTGGAAGAACGGCAGCAAGAACACCGCCGGCGGCGCCATGCGGTTGGTGAGCAGCCAGAAGAACAGGTGCTTATCCCCCAGGAAACGATAGCGCGAGAACGCATACGCCGCCGGCAGCGCCACACTCAGGGAAATCACCGTGTTCAGGCTTACGTAGTACAGCGAGTTGAGGTAGCCGGTGTACCAACTGGGGTCGGTGAAGATCACCTTGTAGTTCGCCAGGGTGAAATCCTGGGGAAACAACGTGAGCCCGCCGAGGATTTCGGTGTTGCTCTTGAAGGACATGTTCAACAGCCAGTAGATCGGCACCAGCAGGAACAGGATGTAGATCAGCAGCGGAATAAGCTTGCGTTTGCTCATGTCAGCGGCCTCAGCGGTTGGCGTCAGAGTGGGTCATGGCGGTGTAGAACAGCCAGGACACCAACAAGATGATCAGGAAATACACCAGGGAAAACGCCGCCGCCGGGCCTAGGTCGAATTGACCTACAGCCATCTGGGTCAACGTCTGACTCAGGAAAGTGGTGGCGTTACCCGGTCCACCGCCGGTCAGGACGAAGGGCTCGGTGTAGATCATGAAGCTGTCCATAAACCGCAGCATTACCGCGATCAGCAGCACGCTTTTCATCTTGGGCAGTTGGATATGTCGGAAGACTGCCCAGGCCGATGCACGATCAATCCGCGCGGCCTGGTAGTACACGTCCGGAATCGCCCGCAACCCCGAATAGCACAGCAGGGCGACCAGTGAAGTCCAGTGCCATACGTCCATCACCAGCACGGTCACCCAGGCATCCGCCGTATTGGCCGCGTAGTTGTAGCTGATGCCCATGGCGTTGAGGCTGTAACCCAGCAGGCCAATGTCAGCACGGCCGAAGATCTGCCAGATGGTGCCCACCACGTTCCACGGGATCAGCAGTGGGATCGCCAACACGATCAGTACCAGGGACGACCAACGGCCCTTGGTCGGCATGGTCAGGGCGATGGCGATGCCCAGGGGTATTTCGATCAACAGCACGCAGGCCGAATAGATGAACTGGCGCAGCAGGGAGTCGTGCAGCCGCGGGTCGAGCAATACCTGCTTGTACCAATCGGCGCCGACGAAATAGCGGCTGGATTGGTCGAAAATGTCCTGCACCGAATAGTTGACCACGGTCATCATCGGGATCACCGCGCTGAACGCCACCAGCAGGAAAACCGGCAGCACCAACCACCAGGCCTTGTTGTTCTGCACCTTGTTCATGGCAGCACCTCCAGCAGGTAATCATCGGCGTAGAGCATCAGCCATTGCGCGGGAAAGCTGATGGAGGCCGTGCCTTCGGGCACCGGTTTGTCTTCGGCCAAACGCACTTTCAAGGTGGCGCCATCAAGCTTGAGCGTCATGATCTTGTAGGTGCCGAGGTCTTCCAGATGTGTGACATCGGCCTGCATGGCGTCGGGGTTGTACTCGTCCCACACGTGGATAAATTCCGGGCGGATGCCCACCTGCAATTTCTTGTAGTCCGTGCTGGCGATGCGTTGTTGCAACGCCTCGGGCAATGGCAAGTGGGTGCCGGCAAACCGCACCCCGCCCGCCTCGGCCTGCACTTCGATCAGATTCATCCCAGGGCTGCCGATGAAATAGCCGACAAACGTGTGGCTAGGCCGCTCGAACAATTGCCGTGGCGTGCCGAATTGCACGATCTGCCCGCCATACATCACCGCGATCTTGTCGGCAAAGGTGGAAGCCTCCAACTGGTCATGGGTGACATAGACCATGGTGATGTTGAACTGCTCATGGATCTGCTTGAGCTTGCGCCGCAGTTTCCATTTGAGGTGCGGGTCGATCACTGTCAGCGGCTCATCGAACAGGATGGCCGACACGTCGTCACGCACCAGGCCACGGCCCATGGAGACTTTCTGTTTTTCGTCAGCGGTGAGGTTGCGCGCTTTCTTGCTCAGCAGGTTTTGCAGGTCGAGGACTTCGGCGATTTCCTGCACCTTGCTGTGAATTTTCGCTTCGGCCATGCCTTGGTTTCGCAGCGGGAACGCCAGGTTGTCGAACACGGTCATGGTGTCGTACACCACGGGGAACTGGAACACCTGGGCGATGTTGCGCTTCTCGGGCGTGAGGTCGTTGACCACTTTCGTGTCAAACAACACTTGGCCTTCAGACGGGCTGAGCAGGCCGGAAATGATATTGAGCAGGGTCGACTTGCCGCAGCCCGACGGGCCGAGCAAAGCGTAGGCGCCACCCTGTTCCCAGACGTGGTTCATTTCCCGAATCGCGTAGTCTTCGGGCCCGGTCGGCGCGGGGTTATAGCTGTGCGCCAGGTTCTGCAAATGGATCTCGGCCATCAGGCAACCCTCGCGACACGGCGCCCGGGGGCCTGGACCAAACGGCCCTGGCCATCGAACACAAACAGTTTATGGGTGGGGATATACACGCGGATCGGCGCGTCGACGTCGTACTCATGTACCCCCGGCAGGTGCAGCACCAACAGGAAGTGTTCGCTGCGCACATGCAGGAAGGTTTCCGAGCCGCTGATCTCGGCGACTTCTACGGTTACCGCCAGCTCCAGATCGTCGTCGTTGCTCGGCACCAGGCTGATATGGCTGGGGCGCACGCCAAAGCGGAATTCACCCTCGCCGATGGGGCGCAGGTCGACGTTCAGCGGGAAGTGCACAAAATTGGCGAAGCTCACCTCGTTGCCAGCAATACGCCCAGGCATCAGGTTGATCGGTGGCTCGGAAAACAGCTCGGCGGCGAGCACCGTCTGTGGCTGGTGGTAGACCTCCGCGGCCTTGCCGCTCTGGATCACCCGGCCTTCGTGCAGGATGGTGGTGGTGCCACCCAGGGCCAGGGCTTCGTTGGGTTCGGTGGTGGCGTAAATCGCAATGGTGTGGCGGGCCTGGAACAGCTCGCGCATTTCCTGGCGCAGCTCTTCGCGTAGTTTGTAGTCCAGGTTCACCAGCGGCTCGTCGAACAGGATCAGTTCGGCATCCTTGACCAACGCGCGGGCCATGGCCGTGCGTTGCTGCTGACCACCGGACAGCTCCAACGGGTGACGCTGGAGGAACTTCTCAATGCGCAGCATCCTGGCGGTTTCCAGCACCTTGCTCTGGATCACCTCGTTGGACACACCGGCCTGCCGCAACGGCGAGGCGATATTTTCGAACACGGTCATGGTCGGGTAGTTGATGAACTGCTGGTACACCATCGACACGTTGCGCAGGCGCACCGGCTTGTGGGTGACGTCGACGCCGTTCATCAGGATGCGACCGCTGTCGGGTTTGTCCAGGCCGGCCATCAAGCGCATAAGGCTGGTCTTTCCGGACAGGGTGCGACCGAGCAGCACGTTGAAGGAACCGGGTTCGAAACGCAGGGTGGCATCGTCGATCCAGGTTTGGCCTTCGACGACGCGGGAGACATGTTCCAGGGTCAATGACATGACACGACCTTTTTATTATTGGAATGAATCTGGCCAGTCGTCAGAGCGAGTTTCGTGCCAAAAACGGCAGGTGCTTGATCCACAAGGAAATGGAGTGAATGGGATGTTCGGGAGTGAACAATCGGGCTGAACAACTGAACACTCAGGGGGTTGACAATGAACAGTTCTGAACAACACTAATGGGGCCCCCGCGCCTGCGGGGCCCCATTAAAACAATAAAAACAGAAGGTCGCCCGATGGCCGAACCCTTGGCGCACGACACCATCATCCAAGACTCCTGGCGCCGTTGCCGCGCCTTCGGCCTGGACCACCAAAGCACGCCCAGCTTCGATCAATTGCCGGCCGACGGCATCAGCCAACTGCTGGAAAGCCAGCATTCCCTGGTGCAGACCACGCACCAGGAAGTCCTGCCCTATTACGAAAACATCCTGAGCAATTCCAACTGCCTGATCATGCTGGCGGACAACCAGGGCCAGGTGTTGACCTCGTGGGGCACCCAACGCTTTATCGAGCCCAAACTGGCCCGTGGATTCAGCGCCGGTGCCAGTTGGCAGGAGCGCTCCAGCGGTACGAATGCCATCGGCACCGCGCTGGCCTGTGCCCAGGCGGTGCATATCGAACACGACGAACATTTCCTCAAGGCCAACCGTTTCATGACCGGCTCGGCGGCGCCAATCTTCGATGCTCAGCGCGAGATCATCGCGGTGTTGGATGTGTCCAGCGACAGTTACCTGCCGCCCTCCCACACTCTGGGCATGGTCAAGATGATGAGCCAGACCGTTGAGAACCGGCTGATCCTCAATCTATTTCGTGGTGAGCATTTCCAACTGACCTTCAACACCGGCCTGAGCAACCTGGACAGCCAATGGGCGGGCCTGCTGATCTTTGATGAAAGTGGCCAGGTGCTGTCGGCCAACCGCCGCGCCGATAACCTGCTGGGCATCAGCCTGTCGCGGGTGATGATCGACAGCTTGTTCAAAGTGTCGCTGCTGGAGTTACTCAACCAACCGGAGGGCTTGCCGTTTTCGTTGCAAGCGGCGGGACGCAATCGGTTTCAGTGCTTATTGAAACGCCCCAAGCAGATGCCAGTGCAGGCGCGCGTCTTCACTGAGCCTGTGGTTTCGAAACAGGCAACGATTGGTCTCAACACCCTGCATTTTGGTGATGCTCGCGTAGAAAAAGCCGTGCGCCAGGCCGAGCGTTTGCTGGAAAAAGATATCCCGCTGCTGATCCACGGCGAAACCGGCGTGGGCAAAGAAGTGTTCGTCAAAGCCCTGCACCAGGCCAGCTCCCGCAGCCAGAAGGCGTTTATCGCGGTGAACTGTGCGGCGATTCCCGCTGAGCTGGTGGAATCGGAACTGTTCGGCTACGAAAAAGGCGCGTTCACCGGCGCCAATCAAAAAGGCAGCATTGGCCTGATTCGCAAGGCCGACAAGGGCACGCTGTTTCTCGATGAGATCGGTGATATGCCGCTGCCGACCCAGGCGCGCCTGCTGCGCGTGTTGCAGGAGCGTTGCGTGCAACCGGTGGGCAGCAGCGAGTTGTTCCCAGTGGATTTGCGCATCATATCGGCGACCAACCGCGCACTGCGCGAGCTGGTGCAAGCCGGGCGCTTTCGCGAGGATTTGTACTACCGCATCGGCGGCCTGACCCTGGAGTTGCCACCCTTGCGCGAGCGTACCGACAAGCAGGCGCTGTTCCAGCAACTGTGGCAACAACACCGCGAGCCCACTCAATGGGCCGGTTTGAGCGCTGAGGTGCTGGCGTTATTCGAGCAGCACCCATGGCCGGGGAATTTGCGCCAGGTCAGCAGCGTTTTGCAGGTGGCGCTGGCGATGGCCGAGGAGCAACCGATACGGGCGGAGCATCTGCCGGATGATTTTTTTGTGGATTTGAACGTGGCGCCGCCGCTGCCGACCAGTGAGTACCTGGACGACAGCATTGATCTGACCCAACGTTTGAAGGCGGCCGGCGGGAATATTTCCCACTTGGCGCGGGAACTGGGGGTGAGCCGCAATACCTTGTACAAACGCCTGCGCCAGCACTAGCGGGGCTTGATCACCACCAGCAAGTCGGTGAAGTACTCCACCTGGATCGGCAGGTTATCCGCCAAGGTCGACAGGGCCGCCGCCGTATCGTCCAGCTTGAACACGCCAGACACGCGCAGGTCGCGCAGCGCTTGTGGGTCGAAACGCACCATGCCGGGACGGTAGCTGGCCAGGGTTTGCAGTACTTCGCTCAGCGGCTGGTCGTTGACTTTGAGCAGGCCGCGAGTCCAAGCGTCCGGGTCGGCATTGCCGATCGCCTGCGCAGGCATGGCGCGGCCATGGTCGAGGACGGAACGCTGGCCGGCGATGACCTTGACGCCCTCCTCGACCTCACCTTTAACCGCCACGGTGGACTCGATCACAGTGACCACTGTTGTGCCGTCCGGCGCACGCTTGACCAGGTAACGCGTACCCAGTGCGGTCGCCGTACCTTGGTCGGTTCGTACCACGAACGGCCGTTGCGCATCTTTGGCCACGTCTACCCAGAGTTCGCCTTGCAGCAGTTCGATCACCCGCTGGTGGCCGTCGAACTTCACGTCCACCGCCGAGTTGCTGTTGAGCTGCAACTGGCTGCCGTCTTCGAGCGCGATCTGACGGCGCTCGCCGATGCCGGTGCGCTGGTCGGCCATCCACACCGGCAGGTGCTCCAGGCTCAGCCAACCGCAGAACACGACGCCGAGCACCCCCAGCACCTGTGCACTGCGCGCCCGTTGCGGGGCAAATGCGCGGTTCAGGGCGAGGCGAGCCGGTTGCGCCGGCACGCTGTCGAGGCTGCCCCATAAGGCGCGCATGCGATCGATGGCCACGGCGTGGCGCGGGTCGGCCTCGCACCAGGTAGTGAAGGCCTGACGGTCAGCGTCGGTGACATCCTCATCGTGCAGGCGCGTCAGCCAATTCGCTGCTTGCTGGATGATCTGTTCGGAGTTCATGTCAGTGGATCCGCCACGTGCAGGCTGTGATAGCAGTGAACCAGGGCGCTGGAGATGTAGTTTTTGACGGTGCTTGGGGACACCGCCAGGCGTGCGGCGATTTCGCTGTAGGTCAACCCATCGAGGCGACTCAACAGGAACGCCTCGCGGGCCTTGGTCGGTAAACCGGCGAGCATTTCGGCGATGCGTTCCAAGGCTTGTAGCGCAACATGGATCGCCGCCGGGTCGGGCATGCCGGCGTCTTCGCACTGGATGACCAGCGCTTCCATATAGGCTTTTTCGATACGCCGACGACGGGCGCCGTCGATCAGCAGGCGCCCTGCCGTGGTGGCCAGGAAGGCCCGGGGTTCCTTGATAGCTTGCGGCTCGGCCATCATCAGGACACGGATGAATGCGTCGTGTGCCAAGTCGGCAGCGTGCTGGGAGCAACCGAGTTTCCTGCGCAGCCAGCCATGCAACCAACCATGGTGCTCGCGGTACATCGCCGTAAGGGCCTGCTGACGCGCTGAGTCGCCCAGCGCGGCCGGAATGTCATGCATGCGCAAAAAATTCTCAAATGGGAAGTGTTACCAATTGCGCAAACAATGCCAGTAAAACAGCGTTGGAGCAAGCGGGCTCACATTCTCTGAAAGCCCGTTACCACAGGTGTGTCCGCTTAGCGCCAGCTCCACGACACGCCGGTATAGATGCCACGACCATCCGCGGGTGTAGACCGAGCAACATCCAGGCCTTTGTCGTCATAGCCCGGCGTGACCGTGTTGGCGTAACGGCGGTTAGTGAGGTTGCGCAGGTCAACCCAAGCTTGCCAATCCTGCTTTGGCGCGTCGTAGCCGAACGTTGCGCCGACGATCGTATAGGCCGCGGCGTAGTAGGAGTTGGCGTAGTCCACCGCCACCTTTGATGAATGCTCGGTGTTGAGGCTGGTGTAGAAACCGGTCGGGTGGCTGTAGCGCAGTTGCGCCTGATAGTAGTGCTTGGGGATGCCCGGCAAGGTGTTGCCACCAAAGCGCTCGTCGTCACGGTAATGGAAGTCGCTGAAGGTGTAGGCCTGGCGCAGGTCAAGCTTGCCGCTGCGGCCGCCATCCCACACCGGGCTGAGCAGGCCCAGTTCCACACCTTGATGTACGGTGGGGCTGGCGTTGGATTCGGCAACGATGGCATTGCTGGTTGAAGTCTGGGCTTGAGTTTCTACGGTGAGCAGTTCGTGGCGCACTTCGGAGCGGTAAAGCGCCAGGTCCCACTGGCCGAGCCACGCTTCACCGCGACCGCCGACTTCCAGGGTGGTGGCGGTCTGGTTTTTCAGGCTGACGCCTTCACGCGCCAATCCGGTGGCCGGTCCGCTGCCCGCAGGGAAATACTTGTTGGAACCCCAGATCATCGACCACGCGTGCGGCGGCTCGACGGAGCGGCTGAGGTTGCCGTACACCTGCAATTGCGGGTTGAAGTCGTAACGCAGCCCGATGCGAGGCGCGTAGTCCCAATCGTGCTGGCTGAGCGGCGCCTGGCCTTCGGGATAGCTGACCTGGGTTTCGCGGCGGGTGTAGATGGCGGCCAGGCCGGTGGTCAGCCACAGGTCTGGTATCAGTTCCAGGTCGTTGCCGATATGCAACACGGTGTCGGAACCGAGGTAGCTGTAGTCGCGGGTCTTGGTGCCGGGAGCGTAGCTGGCCGTGTTGCCAGCGGGAATGCGCACATACTCGGCACCGCCGTTATTGGGCATCGCCTGGGTGGTGCGCAGGCCTAGGGTGGTTTTGCTGTCGTGACCGAACACCGTGTCCTGGCGGATGTAATTGAGGGTGCTGCTGACGTCGGTGTAGGCGACTTTCAGACGGATAGTGCCCTCGCGCAGGTCCATCGGGTAATCGTGATACGCCAGGCCAACTTCAAGGCGGGAGTTGTCGTCCAGTTGCAGGGTGGTCTTGTTGGCGATCCAGGTTGAGCCGGGTTGCAGGCGCTTGGAGTCGCGAGCGGCGTTGAGGCTGTTGGCGGCACGCGGGTCGTGACTGATCTGGTCGCGGGTGAGTTTGCCGGGTGTGTCGTTGGTGGTTTCGCGGTAACGGAAATAAAAGCGGGTTTCCAGATTCGGGTTAAAGCGATAGCCGAAGTTGGCAGCCACGCCCTTGCCTGTGGCCGCGCTTTGGCGCTGGTAGCCGTCGGATTCCGAGTCAGTCAGGCTGATGTAGTAGTCCGCATCCCCCAGCACCTGCCCCGAACTGATCTCGCGCTGGGCGTAGCCACGACTGCCCGCCTCATAGCGCACCTGCAGCTTGGGTGCGTCGTAGCCGGTTCGGGTCACATAGTTGACCGCGCCACCGAGCGCCAGGGCGCCCTGATCAAAACCGTTGGCGCCGCGTAGCACCTCGACCCGGCTTTGCCATAACGGATCCTTGAGCTCATAAGGTGTGCCGCCGGGGCCGGTCAGCGGCAGCCCATCGAACATCTCGTAGAGCCCCGACGCATGGGAGCCAGGGCTGCGGTTGAGGCCCGAACCGCGAATGGACAGCTTCACCCCTTCGTTATTCGCCGCCTTGGCGTACACCCCCGGCTGGTACTTGAACACATCTTCGTTGGTGCTCACCCGCCCCTGCTGCACGCTGCTCATGTCGATGTAATTGGTGGCGCCGGGCACGCTCTTGAGCTGTGCCTGAGCGACTTCTCCAGCCGTGGCTTCAGCGGTGGTGACTTCGACCGGTGCCAGCTGCAAGTCTTCGGCATGCACCAGCGAGCTTAAGGTCAGGGCGGCAAACAGGAATGGAGGTTGGCGCAGCAGCATGGGTGAGTCCTTGAAATGCGGGGGCGTGACGGCTGGGCCGTCACGCGAACAGTGATGGGAAGCCAACGATGATCACCAAGTCACGCCTTTTTAATGGACCAGACCCTTCCCACAACACCTTCGGACCCGCTTTCTTTTTAAGTCCAAAAACGAATTAACACATGCAAACTCAGTATTTAAAGAAATAACCACTAACCATTATTGTGGAGCCACTGAGTCACCTACGAGATCACCCTGATGCCAACATCCGCGAACGTCATTGACTTTACCCTTCACCGCAAACGCCGCCAGGCCCGCGCAGCGGCTGAGTTGATGTGGACGATGTACGCGGCACGCGCAGGGTTGGCGGTGTTTACCAACCACGCTGCGACGCCCAGCGATACCCGCCGGGCGTAGGCCGATGAATTTCCTGCATGTGCTTCCCGAACCTCCCGCCCCACTACCCAAAACGACTACGGACGACGATGTAATCAGCCTGTGCGTCGCACATAACCTGCAACGCCTGCGCAGCAAGCGCCATTTGTCACTGGACGGACTGGCCCGTGCCTGTGGCGTGAGCCGGGCGATGCTGGCGCAGATCGAATCCGGGCGCAGCGTGCCGTCGATCAAGGTGCTGTGCAAGATTGCCAAAGGATTGAAAGTGTCGGTGGCGGCGTTCCTGGAAGACCGCGCATTCGAAGGGGTCGAGGTGTTGCCGGCGCAACAGAGCAAACGCCTGGTGAGTGCCGATGGGGCGTTTATCAGTCGAGCGTTGTTCCCCTACGATACGGCGCGCCAGTCGGAGTTCTACGAGATCCGCCTGCGCGCTCTGGGTGAGGAAGTGTCCGCAGGCCATGGCCCAGGCATCCAGGAAAACCTGGTGGTCGCCCAGGGCGTATTGGAAGTCAGCGTCAATGAAGAGCGCTACTTGCTGTCTACCGGCGATTCGATCCTGTTCTACGCCGACCAGCCCCACCGCTACCGCAACCCGGCGGACAGCGAGGCGGTGGCGTTCCTGGTGATCACCTACCCAGAACGGTTGGACTGAATGCAAAACGCCCCGACTATTCGGGGCGTTTTTGGTTGCGCGGGGCCTGTCAGCAGGTGCAGCACATCATTGGCATGCCGTTGCAGCTCATCATCATCGGCATGGCGCAATCGCTCATCAACTTGTTCATGAGCATGCAGCAGTTGTCCATCATGGCCATGCTCATGCCCGGCATCGGCATCATTTTGCACAGCATGCCATCGGCCTGCATCGTGCATTCCATCACGCACTTCATCATCGGCATCGACATGCCCATCGGCATCATCATCGGCATATTCATGCTCGCCATCATGGCCATGGCGTCGGCCGACAGGCACATCATCGACATATTGGCGCACTGCATCATCATCGGCATGCCGCAGTTCATCATCATCGCCATCATCTCGGCGTTGGTCTTGAACTGAGCCATGTCCATGCCGGCGGCAGGCTTCATGGTGCACATCATCGCGTCACCGGCCATTTCGCACTTCATGGTCGCCATCATCATCGGCATGCCCATCATCGGCATCATTGGCATGGCGGTATTCATCGGCATCTGCATTGCGTTCATCATGTTCGAAACTCCGTAATCGACAGGAAATGGCTAAGTTCTGGCGCCGATTCTAGTGATGCCGGAGCGCTGCACAAGACGACGGCAGAGCAGCGGGAATGGGTGTTGCGCAGCCCGCTTAGTCAACCGCAACAGCGAAACGTAATGTGATGACCGGGATTGCGCTGTGATGACAACGGTTTGGTAAATCAAAACAGCGTAATCGATGTGATGGATATTCGAACCAGGAATACCCACCAACCTTAAGGAAATAAACGATCTAACGCTGGCTCAGAAACACCAGCCTCAGGTCCGGCTGTACTGCAATTCCAGCGTGGTGCTGATCAGGCGGGTGAAGATGGTGAGTATCTCGACCATTTGCGGGTTTTCCAGTTTTTTGGGGAGTACGTCCAAAGCGCATAGGGTGCCGAAAACGCTGCCATCGGAGAAGACAATCGGCAGTGAGATATAGCTTTCGAAGCCATGCTCCCTGGGCAATGGGTTTTGCCAGAAAACCGGATCCTTGCTGGCGTGTTCGATGATAATGGGGGTGGGATTAGCACGCAGACCGTTGCACAGCGTGGCTTCAAGCTGCAATTCATAGCCGACCTCCACGCCGAAATGCAGCTCGTCGTACACCGCACATGCCACCCAATGGGTATCGGTCATTTTCGAGATCGCCGAGAAGCGCATATCCGTCAGGCGTGTAGTCAGCCGCAGAATATTGGACGCCGTTTCTATCTCGGCGATGACCGCCAGTTCTTCAGAGGTTAAAGGTTTGATAGCGCTCTCCTGATTCTCAAATAAAACCAAGCAGCCCTATACCTGGGCTATTGCAGCTCATTCGCAAAACGCCCCACCGCGTTCACCACCTGCTTGGCGCCACCCTGGATCTCGGTGATGACTGCGCCGGCCTGGTTGGCCAGTGTCAGGCCTTGCTCAGCTTGCTCGCGACTGCTGAACATTTCTGTGATGGCTTCGTCGGCGAGGCGCTGGTTCTGCTGGACCACGCTGACGATCTCTTCGGTTGCAGTGCTGGTACGGCTGGCCAATTGCCTTACCTCATCAGCTACGACCGCAAATCCACGGCCCTGTTCACCCGCTCGGGCGGCCTCAATTGCGGCATTGAGCGCGAGCAGATTGGTTTGCGCGGCGATGCCCCCGATGGTCTGCACAATCGCGCTGATCAGCAACGATTGTTTGCCCAACGCCTCAATGCTCCCGGTGGCGGATTGCATTTGCAGAGCAATGTTTTGCATGGTCTGTACAGTGTTCTGCACAACCGCGGCGCCACGTTCGGCCGTGACATCGGTTTGCAGCGACACCTCGTAGGCCACGCCGGCGGCGGCCTTGACCTCGGACTCGCGCAAGACCTGGTCGGTGACCACGCTGGCAAACTTGACCACTTTGCACAGCTTGCCTTCCGCATCGTGCACCGGGTTGTAGGTAGCTTCGAGCCACACCTCGTTGCCACGGCTGTCCACGCGTTTGAAGCGGCTGGCGACAAATTCGCCGCGATTGAGGGTTTGCCAGAACGCGGCGTAACCGCTCGAAGCGGCCTCCTGCGTGGTGCAGAACATACTGTGTTTTTTGCCGACGATCTGATCGAGCGTGTAGCCCATGGCGTCGAGGAACTGGGTATTGGCGGTGACCACCGTTCCGTCCAGTCGGAACTGGATGACGGCCGTCGAACGTATCAACGCGTTGATAAACGCTTCGTTTTCTTTGGCTTGCTCAATGGCGCGACTGACTTCGGTGCCGTAGCCCTGGATCTGCGACAGCCGGCCGTCACGCCCTCTGATCGGGCACCATGTCAGGTTGATCCACGCCAGGCTGGCGTCACTGCGCAGGAAGCGGTAATCGTCACTCACCGGCTCTGAGCGGGCGATTGCTGCGTTGAAGTCACGAAAACAGGGTAAATCCATGACGTAAGGCGGAACAATTTCACTCAGGAGTCGACCCTGCAACTGTTCGCGGGAGTAGCCCAAAGCCCGGGCAAAATCCCCGTTGACGGCCGTAAGCCGCAAGTCAGCATCCAGGCATATGGAGAGCATGCCACGGTCATACTGCGCAACAAGCTGTCGTAACTGGAAAAGCTCGTCGTCCCGGTCCTGCAGATCCTTCTTCAAACGGCGATTAAACATGGCGGCGTCCCTGGGGTAGTCATCACTGCATCGGCCATGCGGCCTACGGCTTAAGCATAGGCCGACGAATAGTCACTTGCCCCTCAGTTGTTCCGCTCAACGAAGATGGATTAATCGCCGGGCTTATCCAGTGCCTGCATCAGATCGTCTGCCTCGGATCCCACCGCAAACCTGAACCCGTACATCTCATCAGCCGCCAGTATTTCCCGAAGGGCCTCGATCAACTGCGCTTCGGTGGGTGAGTCACGCAGCAGTTTGTGCGCAGGCAATAACAACTCGGCGGGAACTCCCTCGATACTCGCGGCGTTGATCACCGCAAAGAGGATAAAGCGCAGGCGTATCTCGCGGTCCGTCGGCCACACCGTTTTTCGCTTCCCCAAGGTAGGGCCTCACTTTTTCGGAAAAGTCCGAGGCTATTGCCGACGTCGGGGTGTTTCAAGCACGGGGGTGCAAGATAGGCTGTTTCCTACAGCCAAAAGAGAAAGACCTCACCTGCACGAGGATTAGGGTAGTGCATATCGGGCTGACGCTACCGCGTTGCCTGCCGGCAGCTCACTGTACTGGCAGGAAATTCATCAGCAATAAGCTTTGCGCATAGTTGAGACCTATACGCCGGTATCGTTCATCAAGCATCTGTGTCAGCAGATCGAGGCGCGCCACGATCTTGCCAAATTCCACCGCAAAACTAAGGTTGCTGCCCTCCTCCGATATCTCATTGGAAAACAACAGCAACACGCCATTCGCATCCTGGCGCTTGCTGAGCAGCCATGTGGCCTTCTCGATATTGCGCGCGGCATTGCTGACAAACTGTGGATTGATCGAGTCGGTTATGTAGAACTCGGTGCGCCCACCATGGGCTGTCACCAGCATGCTGCCGATCGCATAGATAAACGCACCGACTCGATCGCCCTGAAACTCTGGGCTCAAGGAGTAGCTCAAGGCGACCAGATCGCGACGCTCGCCCAGGGCGGGCAGCGGTCGTCGCTGCTCAATCGCCTGGCGAATCTCTCGCTCGGCACTCACCGCATCCGGGTAACCCGACTGTCTCCACTGGCTGGGATTACGCAGATAGAGCTTGCTCATCAGTAAATACAAACTTTGCAGGTTGTCACGCATGCCCAGGGTCGCCATACGATCGACACTGGTTTGAAAGAACTCATCGGGCTTTCCATTGCTGAACTGCTTGGCAATGTCCTGCCCCTGTTGCTGGGTGCAACCAGTGGCGCCGAGTACAAACATCGCAACCAACAGCAGTGGCCGGCGTAGGCGACGAATGATTGAAAGAGGAAACGTACGATCCATCGGCACCCGATCTTGTTGTACTGCCCTCGCGGGGAATCGGCGGGGCTGGGACAAGGATAGAGCCGAGAAATCAAAAAAAGTGCGACAGATATCGGCAGATTGTGTTCGAAGTGTGTGCCAGAGCGCTTCGTGACGAATTCGTCGCAGGGTCTATACTTCTGGAAGCAGTTGAATGTGTTGTTGGCGAGCCAGGGTTGCATTTCCATCTTCGAGCGTTCTGGCGCATATATGTACATTGCCTACGGCACTACCACCAGCAACTGCCTAAGAGGTGACGGCGATGAAGCATCCAATTCGAGCACAGATGTTTGCCCAGATGATTTGCCTGCTTTCGGTGGCTCAGCTTTTCTGCTGATTGAGATGAGAAACTGCCTTTAACAGTGGCTGCGGGTGTGGCAGTGAGAGGTATTGCCCATCTGACTCCAAAATCCCAAAACCAAAAAAGCCCTGCATTGCGGGGCTTTCGTATGAATCTTGGTGGGAAACCAGGGATTCGAGCGCTTCTTGGACACCCCATAGCCTCTCTAGGCCAAGAAGTGCCCATGCTCGATCTACTTATGCTTGCCAGCGCATTCGGCAACCGCGAAGAAAATATACTTCATCGGCGCTCAACCATTCGAGTCCCGTGAGGCACGTACTTCACCAGAGACGGAAGTCTTTTTCAGCGCTTCCTTTACTGGAAAAAGACCGCCCCTAACGTGGAGTCATTATTTGGCTTGGCGAAGCACAAGCTCCGACAGACGAGTTTTAACTCGGAAGCAGAACTCGCGAATTTGAAATTGATAAGCGGGCATAACCATGTAGTTTAAATCGGGACCTAACGAGTCTTTAATTTCCATGTATTTAGCAGTTTTGGCAGCAATGGCTTGGTATTCAGCTTCATATTTGGCGTAAGACGCTTTGTTGTAAACCTTTAAAACATCCAGCTCTTTACGGCATTGCTCAGCGCGATTTTGATTTAGGTCTGTTTCTGATTCTGACTGAGCGGCTTCAGCAGAGGCATGGACTGGGGATTCAGCACTGGCGTTCGCAGCAGGTGCAGCTTCATAACGCACAGTCCAATTTTCTGGTGTCGAATGGGCGACTTCAGGTGGTGCTTCATGGACCACGGCAGGGGGTGGAGTCACGTTAGGTTTTTCTGGAGTTTTCGTAGCGCATCCCGAGAGGGCAAGTCCTACCACTACAACGATGCCACACATTTTATCCATCGGTTTCACCAAGAAGTAATTACGGTTGGCTGAGTCGTTAGGTTCTGGGTAAAAGTCATAACTCATTCAGTGATCGAGTGTAAATTTTCTACCAGACTCAAGGCGCTCAGCCTCTCTTCCTTGAGTGCACAGATGAGCGATAATAGTAAAAAAACAAAAAGATGACGAGTAAAAGCTCTTCAGAAAAGCCACAAAATTATTGGGACAATTTATGGGACCAAACTAAGCATGCCCCCTGATTGGGGATGCTGAGCGAGTGAATCCGGACCGACGCGTCAGGAAGAAAAAGGAGGTACAACGCGGCTACTAAGCCACTGTGGTGGCTTCAACTTCGTGATAGACGGCCCAAGACAGCATCGAAAGTTATCGACATGGGCGACCCGAGTCAGCCACTGGTGCACGGTGAGCAGGCGGTTACCAAACGGGTTACAGAAGGAGATATGCAACCCTCAAATCCTTCGAATAGGCAAATTTAGGCATGCCTATGACTAACCGTCTTCCGCAACCAGAACTCCAGAAACACGAAAGCCCCGCATTTGCGGGGCTTTCGTTTGAATCTTGGCGGGAAACCAGGGATTCGAACCCTGGGAACGCTATTAACGTTCGCCGGTTTTCAAGACCGGTGCATTCAACCACTCTGCCAATTTCCCTTTTGCGTCACAGGATTATAGTAGGTCATCCTGTCTCAGCGGGCGCCATAATACCCGAATGAAACACACTGTCAAACTCTCGCCATCGCTTGTTACAGAGCGTCTGTTATGATCTTTGCGACTGAACGTTTCAAAATCGAAGGAGTGTCGCCATGCGCGAACAGAATTACGCAGTGAATGGTAACGCGCAGGCTGAGCAGCTTGAAGTCAGCCGCGTGTTGCGCAACACCTATGGCCTGCTCGCCCTTACCCTCGCATTCAGCGGCGTGATGGCGTTTGTAGCGCAGCAGATGCGCGTCGGCTATCCGAATATCTTTGTCGTGCTGATTGGCTTCTATGGTCTGTTTTTCCTGACCAACAAGCTGCGTGACTCGGCCTGGGGCCTGGTGTCGGCGTTTGCCTTGACCGGTTTCATGGGCTTCATCCTCGGCCCTATCCTCAACCGTTACCTCGGCATGGCTGGCGGAGCGGAAGTGGTCAGCTCGGCGTTTGCCATGACGGCCCTGGTGTTTGGCGGTCTGTCGGCCTACGTGCTGATCACCCGCAAGGACATGAGCTTCTTGGGCGGCTTTATCACCGCAGGCTTCTTCGTGTTGCTGGCAGCGGTGGTTGCAGGCATGTTCTTCCAGATCAGTGGCCTACAACTGGCGATCAGCGCGGGGTTTGTGCTGTTCTCCTCGGTCTGCATCCTGTTCCAGACCAGCGCCATCATCCACGGCGGTGAGCGCAACTACATCATGGCCACTGTTAGCCTGTATGTGTCGATCTACAACCTGTTTATCAGCCTGTTGCAGATCTTCGGCATCATGAGCCGCGATGACTGATTGTTAGCCGAATAAAAAATGCCCCGTATCGAAAGATACGGGGCATTTTTATTTTTTTACTTATCAGGAGGAAGGCATCAGTACTGGTTGGGTTCCATTTCCAGTTCGACCTTGAAACGCTCAACGATATCCTTTTGGATACGCTGGGCCAGGTGCGCAATATCATGCCCTGTGGCGTTGCCATAGTTGACAAGCACCAGCGCCTGCAGCTTGTGCACGCCCGCGTCACCCTCACGAAAGCCCTTCCAGCCGGCCTTGTCGATCAGCCAACCGGCGGCAAGCTTCATGTGCCTATCCCCCTGGGGGTAGGCCACCAGGTCCGGATACTGCGCTCGAAGTTCTTCAGCCAATGCCCTGGTCACCAGCGGATTCTTGAAGAAGCTGCCGGCATTGCCCAGTACTGCCGGATCTGGCAATTTTTCGCTGCGAATGCTGCAAATCGCGCGACTGACATCGCTTGGCGTCGCGTCAGTGATGCCCTGCCCTGCCAGGCGCTGTTGTACCGGACCATAGTCGAGTTTGAGGTGGCTGACGCGGCTCAGGGCAAAGCGTACCCGCAGGATCAACCAGCGTCCGGTTTCGTGCTTGAACAGACTGTCACGGTAGGCAAAGTTGCATTCTTGCAGGCTGAAGTCCCGTAGCTCACCGGTGTGACGATCCAGTGCGGTCAGGCCGGCAAATACATCCTTGATCTCCACACTGTAGGCGCCAATGTTCTGCATGGGGGCAGCCCCAACGGTCCCAGGGATAAGACTGAGATTCTCCAGACCGCAAAAGCCCTCCGCCAATGTCCAAAGTACAAATGGGTGCCACGCCTCGCCCGCTTCGGCTTCAACCACCACATGCACGCCGTCATCGTGCAGCACGCGAATGCCCTGGGTGGCCATACGTAGCACCAACGCAGGTATGTCCTGGGTCAGCAGCAGATTGCTGCCACCGCCAATCACCAATAAGGGCAACGCTTGTGCCGAAGCGTAAGCCAATGCCTCTCGCACATCGGCGTCGCTGCGGGCCTCGGCATAAAGCCGGGCGCGCACGTCGATGCCAAAACTGTTGAATGGCTTGAGCGAAACCTGCGCATGCACTTGCAAGGTCATAACCGCCCCTTCAATTCGATCACCAATAAATCACAGGCCCGCTCGATCAGGTCCAGCACCCGCTCGAAGCCTTGCTCGCCCTCGTAATAAGGGTCTGGCACGTCGTCCACTTCCGAATGGTAGCGGCGCAGAAACAAATCCAGTTCGGCCTTACCCTGCCCTGACTGTAGCGCCTTGAGGTTACGCAGGTTGCTGCTATCCATCGCCAGGATCAGGTCGTAACGCGCAAAGTCAGCACGGGAGACCTGCTGGGCACGCTGGGCCGACAAATCGTAACCGCGGACCAACGCTGCACGCTGGCTGCGCTGGTCCGGCGGGTTACCGACATGCCAGTCGCCGGTGCCAGCAGAAGCTACCTCGACCTGTCCGGCCAGCCCGGCTTCGCGCAATTTATGGCGCAGGACGCCTTCAGCGGTGGGCGAGCGACAGATATTGCCCAGGCAGACAAACAGAACCTCCATCAGGCCCCCAGCAGGCGACGGACGCGCTCAAGGTCTTCCGGGGTATCGACACCGGCAGGCGGCGCTTCCAACGCATCGCCTACGTGAATACGCACGCCGTGCCACAGGGCCCGCAGTTGTTCCAGGGATTCGGTATTTTCCAACCAGCACGGCCCCCAACTGACGAAGTCATGCAGGAAACCTGCGCGGTAGGCATAGATGCCGATATGCCGGCGGTACGGTACGCCCTCCGGCAACACGTCTCGGTTCTTGGCAAAGGCGTCACGCGCCCAGGGCAAGGTGGAACGGCTGAAGGTCAACGCCAGGCCATTCACATCACTGACCACCTTCACCACGTTCGGGTTGAACAGGGTTTCAATGTCGTGAATCGGCTCGGCAAGAGTGGCCATGCGCGCTTCACCATGGGCAGCCAGGTTGGCGGCCACCTGGTCGATCACGCTCGGCGGAATCAACGGTTCGTCGCCTTGTACATTGACCACGATGGCGTCAGGCGCCAGACCAAGCTGCGTGGCCACTTCGGCCAGGCGGTCGGTGCCGGAGTTATGGTCTTCGCGGGTTAATACCGCTTCGGCGCCGAAGCCTTTGCACGCGTCAATAATGCGTGGATCGTCGGTCGCTACAACCACCCGATCAGCGCTGCTTTTACAGGCCTGTTCCCACACCAGCTGGATCATCGGCTTGCTGCCGATCAATTGCAGCGGCTTGCCTGGCAGGCGGGTCGATGCGTAACGCGAGGGAATGACAACGGTAAAGGCGGTGGTCATTTATCCAGGCGCTCATCGGTGGTCAGGGTGCGGGCTTCGCTTTCCAGCATCACCGGGATGCCATCACGGATCGGATATGCCAGGCCCGCGCCTTTACTGATCAGCTCGGTTTTGTCGGCGCTGAGCTTGAGCGGGCCTTTGCAGATCGGGCAAGCAAGGATATCGAGCAGTTTGGTGTCCATGAATGTTTCCTGGAAAGAAGTGTTTTAAGGCAAGAGACGGGCGGGCAACAAGCGCGCCAGCTGCGTGTCGAACCACGCGACGAACGCCGGTGACGGCACCGCATCCACCGCAAGGTACCACCAGTCGGGCCGGGCAAAGGCGCGGCACTTCACCGCGTCCTTCTCGGTCATTACCAGCGGCAATGACGGCGTAAAATTCAAGACTTCGGCACTGTAGGGCGCATGGTCGGCAAACGCATGGGGTATCGGTTGCCAGTGTAGCGTTTCAAGGGTGTTGAAGAAACGTTGCGGGTTGCCGATACCGGCGACCGCGTGCACCCGTTGACCTGCTTGAAAATACTCCACCGACTGGCGTTCGCCGGTATACAGGTTGACGAGTGCCGTAGGCTGCAGGCGGAAGGCAAAGCCATCGTCGCGATCTGATACTGCGCCGTTATAGAGCAGCGCATCTACACTCTGCAGGCGCTCGACCGGCTCGCGCAACGGCCCGGCCGGGAGGCAATGACGATTACCAAGGCCACGGGCGGCGTCGATCAACACCAGTTCCAGGTCACGGGCCAGGCGATAGTGTTGCAGACCATCATCGGAAAGAATCAGGTCCAGCGGCTCGCAGGCCAACAGTGCCTTGACCGCACGGCTGCGATCGGGATCGATCATCATGGGCACGCCGCAACGCTGCACGATCAACAAAGGTTCGTCACCCGCCACTTCGGCGCTTTGGCTGGCCTCGACGCGCCATGGCAGTTGCGCAGGCTTGGCGCCGTACCCTCGACTGACCACACCTACACGCAAGCCTTTGCGCCGACAGTGTTCGATCAACCACAGGATCAACGGCGTCTTGCCGGTGCCGCCTACGGTGATGTTACCGACCACCACCACTGGCACGGGCGATTGATAAATGTCGCCCTCGCCCGCCACGAACCGCGCGCGTTTGCGCTGCACTACGCGGCGATACAAAGACTCCAGCGGCCGCAATAACGCGAGCGCCGGATGCCCCTCGTACCAGGCCTTGAGCAAACGATCGGACATGGACATCAAGGTTGGCTCGCCGCCTCGACAGTGCTCATGCGCAGATGGCTGAAACCGAGCTTGCCGGCGGCGTCCATCGCGGTGATAACGGCCTGGTGCTGGGTCTTGCCATCGGCACTGATGGACAACGGCATCTTGGTGTCTCCTCCGGATTCTTTCTCCAGGGCGACCATCAGGCTGGCGAGATCGTTTTTCTCCAGTAACTGGTTATTCACCGAGAACGCGCCGTCGGCGCTGATGGCGATGTCCAGTTGCTTGATTTCCTGGTCTTCCGCCGGCGAACCACTCACCGCTTCCGGCAAGTCGACACGCAGTTCGGTCTGCCGGGTGAAGGTGGTGGTGACGACAAAAAACAGCAGCAGGATAAATACCACGTCGATCAGCGACGCGAGGTTGATATCGACATTTTCCCGTTGCTTGCGGCGAAATTTCACGCTTTGCCCCCAACCAGGTCCACATCACGGTCGCCTTGCACCACTTCCACCAACTTGATGGCCTCCTGCTCCATGCCGACCACCAGCTCATCGATGCGCCGCTGCAGGAAACGATGGAAGAACACCGCAGGAATACCGACCATCAAGCCTGCTGCCGTGGTAATCAGGGCCTTGGAAATCCCCCCGGCGAGCACCGCCGCGTTGGTGGTCATGCCCGACCCCATGAATGAGCTGAAAATATCGATCATGCCCAATACCGTTCCCAGCAGACCGAGCAACGGTGCCATGGCAGCGATGGTGCCGAGAGCATTAATGTAGCGCTCCAGTTCATGAATAACCCGGGCGGCGGCCTCTTCAATGCACTCTTTCATGATCTCGCGGCCATGCTTCGAGTTAGCCAAGCCCGCGGCGAGGATTTCGCCCAAAGGCGAATCAGCGCGCAATGCCTTGAGTTTTTCCTTGTCCAGTTGCTTGTTCTTGATCCAGCCCCAGACCTGCCCCAATAGATGCTCGGGCGTGACTCGACTGGCGCGCAGGGTCCACAAGCGTTCGGCAACGATGCCGAGTGCGGCGATGGAGCTCAAGATAATCGGCAACATCATCCAGCCGCCGGATTTGACCAATTCCCACACAGTGAATGTCCCCTCGAAAAAGTGCGCCACTTTACCATACAGGTTCGGCAACGGGGTTCGTCAGGCATGGCTTCGCCTGTCGTAGGCTCCAGCCTTATAGTAACGTCGAATTACGGTAACGCTTCGCGCCAAAAACGGCGTTGACTACGCGCAACAATGGGTGGCAGGAAAGCCCCCAATTGCAAGCGCACCGCTCCATGCTCAGCACTGTCATATAACTGGCTGCCCAGCGTCTGGTAGCGCTCAACCACCTGTGGATGAGGATGGCCGAACGCATTGCCACGCCCACGGGAGATCAGCACTGACGTGGGTGCCAGCCGCCGTAGAAAAGGCCAGGATGACGAACTCCGGCTGCCATGGTGAGGGGCTTGCAGCCAATCGGTCCGCACGGCCAGTGGTGAGTCGAGAAATGCCCGTTCGGCGGCGCGATCAATATCCCCGGTGAGCAATAGCCGTTCACCATTGGCTTGGACCTGCAGAACGCAAGACTTTGGATTGCCATTAATAGCCTCAGACCACTGCCACAACTCGAATGACACACCGTCCCATTCCCACTGCTCGCCACTGATACATGGCTGGGCTCCGAGAAACGCTGGCAACCCTTCGGTTTCACCGCCCACGACCCGCTTGATCGGCACCCCTCGGGCAACAGCCGCTGCCCCACCGGCATGATCGGCATCAGCGTGACTGAGCAACATCATGTCCAGTGACTCGACGCCGAGTTTTTTCAGCGACGGCAATACCACACGAGCCCCCAGATCAACTGTGCCAGACCGCAGGCCGGCGTCGTAAAGCAACGTGTGATGCCGGGTACGCAGAATCAAGGACTGCCCCTGCCCCACATCCAACTGCACCACCTCCACCCGCCCATGGGGCACCGGCTCACGCGGTGGAAAGACTGCCAACAGCAACATCGGCCAGCCCAACAGCCGAAACGGCACGCCTTTGGGCAGCAACAACAGCACTGCGCCCATCAGACTGATCAGCCAGTAACCCAAGGGCACATCGGCAGGTATCCACGCGGGCGCTTGCCCCGCGAGCCATGCCAGACCCAGGAACAACGCATCCAGCGCCCCACCCGCCAGCCACAGCAAGCCCTCCCCCAAATATGGCAGCGGCAGCATGGCGGTCCCCAGCAACGCCAGCGGCAACACCACAAGACTGATCCAAGGCACGGCCACCAGATTGGCCAGCGGCGCACTGACGCTGATGGGCAACCCGAGCACCAACAACACAGGAAGCAGGCCAATGGCAATCAACCATTGAGGACGCGTCCAGGCCTGCCAGACACCCCACGGCCCCAGGCGCCCGCCGAAAGCCAGGATCAATACGGCAACAGCCGTAAAAGAAAGCCAAAACCCCGGTTGCAGGCTGGCCAATGGTTCAAGGATCAGTACACCATTGAGCGCCAGCAACAACGGCCACCAGAACCCCAGATGACGGAAGCGCAAACGCCACAGCAGCACCAGGCCCACCATGACGCAGGCCCGCTGGACCGGCACACCGAACCCCGCCAACAGGCCATAACCCAGCGCGGACGCAAACGCCAAGCCACACGCCCACGGCAGCCATGGCCACATTCGAGGCCAGAAACCGTAGCGTGCCAGTAACGCGACCAACCCGTAGACCAGCCCCGCCAGCAAGCCGATATGCTGGCCGGAAATAACCAGCAGGTGCACCGTGCCGGTGTCCTGCAACACCTGCCAATCCTCGGCTGCCAGCCCGGAACCGTCCCCCAGCACCAAAGCTGCCAGGCCCGCCTCGCGACCTTGAGCGTCGACGGCAATCAACCGTTGGCGGACCGTGTCGCGCAAGGCATGGCGGGCCGGCGACAGGCGCTCACCATCTTTTACCGAGCCGGTGGCGCCAATGCGTTGTGCCAGCAACCATGCCTCTTGATCAAAACCGTGAAAATTGAGCAGCCCGGACGGCCGCTTAAGCGTGACTGCCAGGCGCCAGCGCTCCCCGCTGCGTACCTCGGGCCCACCGTGCCAGGACACACGAATGCGCTTGGGCAACCGGGCGTTACGCGACCGGCTGTCGGCCAGATCGAAACGCACCCCGGTGCCGGTCTGTTGTGGCAACCCAATGACGCGCCCCTCCAACCATCGCGTCTGACCATCGAGCGCCGGTGGCAGGCGATCATCCAGCGCCCATTGCGCACTGATGCACGCCCAGCTCAAGCCCAGCAGGAAAAACGCCAAGGGAGACGTACGAAATGGCAGCAGCATCAAAACCAGCACCAGCATGGCTATCAGCCATCCAGTGGTCGGTAACTCAGGTAGGAAACGCAGGGCAAGCAAGCCCAGCGCCAGCGCGAACATCCCTGTCTTCATGAATCATCCTTTTCAAGTGATCCACTCAGTCTTAGCTGGGTGCTCGGTACGTCCTATGATGTTTTGTCACAAAGTCTGAATTTTCTGTTTATAGAATGCGGGCATACTTGCCCCTCGAACTGACCTGGACCCCTTATGCCACGGCGCTTATTCAAACGGTACATGCCCGACCCCACCAGTATCAGGGAACACAAGTCATTACAGTTTCTTGGCACGCTGCTGCATGACCCGAACCTCTGGCATCTGAATCGGCACTCAGTGGCGCGCGCCATGGCGGTGGGTCTGTTCGCAGCATTTATCCCCATTCCGTTGCAGATGCTATTGGCTGCGGTGCTGGCAATTACCGTGCGCGGCAATATGCCCATCGCCGTCAGCCTGGTTTGGCTGACAAACCCGATCACGATGCCAGTGGTATTTGTTTGTACTTACATGACCGGCGCCTGGTTGATGAACGTGCCCCCGCGCAGCCTGCCCGATGACTTGACCTGGGAATGGATCAGCGGCCAGTTGAGTACGCTGTGGCAACCCTTCTTGCTCGGCTCAGTGGTGTTGGGGCTGGTGCTGGGCGCATTGGCCTATTGCCTGACGATGGGCTATTGGCGCTGGTGGGTCGCGCGCCAATGGAAGAAGCGCAAGCTGCGCCGGGGCTGAGCCCTAGCGCGCCGGTAACCGCAGGTGTACACGCAAGCCCTGACCGGTGTTTTGCGCCCAAAGGCTGCCGTCCTGACGCTGAACGGCATTGCGCGCGATGCTCAGGCCCAGGCCGAAACCACCATCACCGGGCCGTGAGCCGTCCAAGCGCGTGAACGGCGCAAAAATCCGCTCCAGATCACGCTCATCAATCCCCCCGCCCTGATCCTCCAACCACAGGTGCCAGTACTCCCCATCGCGTCGCCCATCCAGACACACAACCCCGTTCTCCGGAGAGTGGCGTATGGCGTTGCGCAGGATATTTTCCAAGGCCTGGGCCAGGGCGTTTAGATTACCGCGCACCCAACAGTCAGCGCCCAGCAGGCACGGCAGTCGCGATGCGGACCAATCGCTTTCAAAGCAGGCATTCTCCCGCAGCATGTCCCACAACGCCTGTACCTGAAGATCCTCCTTGGGCAGTGGCGCCCGCTCGGTGTCCAGCCAGGCCAGCTGCAAGCTGTCTTCCACCAGCCGCTGCATAGCGTCAATCTCTCGGCCCAAACGCTCACGCAACTGAGCAAGATCCTGCTCGCTGTCGCAGGCCACGCGCAAGCGGCTCAACGGAGTGCGCAGTTCATGGGACATGTCCCGCAGCAGTTGTTGTTGCAATACAACAGTGCCCTGCAAACGCTCAGACATGTGGTCAAACGCACGGCCCAACTCGCCCAATTCGTCCTGTCGACTGGTGGCGTCAAGGGGCATCCGCGTGTTCAATTGATCGGCACGCCAGGCATTGGCCTGCTCGCGCAGTTGATTGAGAGGCATGATCAGCAGCCGGTACAGGCCGACGCACAGCAACAAGGTAAACAGGCCTGGAATCACACCATTGGTCACCACGCGCCAGACCACTTGATAACGCCCCGGCATAAAACGCTGTGGCAATTCAATGACCAGCGAACCGGCACCCGGATCTACCGCAAACGGGATCTTGAGCCACGGCAAGCCCTTGACGTGGCGGCTCACCGGCCAATCCAGGCCCCGCAAGAACGTCAGGCGCTGGCTTTCCGTAGCGGTCAGTGGGTAGCTGCTCAACGACTGCAAGTCGTTGCCTATTACGCCGATCCACGTGCTTTCCCGTTTGCCCATCGCCTGCAGCCACGCATCAACACCGGCATGGCCGCCACGGTTCCAGGCCTGCTCGGCGCTCACCGCATAACCACTCAGCGTGACCCTCGCCTCGTCGGACAAATACGCGTTCTTTTGCTCCATGTACCGGCCCCAGGACCAACTAAGCCAGATCATCAGCAAACAGAAGGCAATCAACAGGCAGGCGAGCTTCCAAAATAATGAATGTTTGCCCGGCAGCCGTTTCAGCGCCCTTTCAAAGCCCATCGTCGTGACCACTGAGCACATAGCCCTTGCCCCACACCGTGCGCACTTCGCGCTCGCTGTAGCCGATCGCCTTGAGCTTGCGACGGATCTGGCTGATGTGCATGTCGAGGCTGCGGTCATGGGGCGCATAGCCGCGCTGCAACACATGTTGGTAAAGGAATGCTTTGCTGAGGACTTCTTCAGTGTTTCGGTGCAGGGTTTCCAACAGGCGGTATTCGCTGCGGGTCAGGCCTGCCCAGTGTTCCTGATGAAACACATCGCACAGCTCATCGTCGAAACGCAGTGTGCGAGCATCCCCACGCACCGGCGCAAGCGTCGGCAGCGGGCGTCGATCCAGGGCCACCCGGCGCAGGATGGCTTCGATGCGCACGCGCAACTCGACCATGCTGAACGGCTTAGGCAAGTAGTCATCGGCGCCCAGGCGAAAACCGCTGACGCGATCGGCCTCGGCACCCAATGCCGACATCAGGATTACCGGGATCGAATGACTCTGGCGTAGATGAGTCAAGATCGACAAACCATCCAGCCCCGGCAGCAGGATATCCATCAACACCAGGTCGAACGCCTGTTCGCGCGCCATCGCCAGCCCTTGCTGGCCGTTCTGGCACCAGGTGACCTGGAAGCCAAAGCGCCCCAGATGCTCGTGGACATAGGCGCCCAGCACGGGATCATCTTCGATGGTCAGGATATTGGGTAGGCCAACTGCTGCGGGATTCATTAGCGTCTGCAAGTCATTCTCAATCGCTGATTATTCAAGATTACCCTGGCGCAGGCAATCGCTACGGGGCCAAACGAGCCGAAGATT
Source organism: Pseudomonas sivasensis (assembly GCF_052938085.1). Taxonomy (NCBI): domain Bacteria; kingdom Pseudomonadati; phylum Pseudomonadota; class Gammaproteobacteria; order Pseudomonadales; family Pseudomonadaceae; genus Pseudomonas; species Pseudomonas sivasensis. The sequence continues at coordinate 2,481,677 of NZ_CP176442.1, read as the reverse complement.
GCCCTCTCTCAACAATTTGCGAGATTCCAGGCCGTGCAAATGGCTACACTGCGCAGGTGGCGCGGGCCGGATGCCGGCGCGGAAGATTGATTTCAGTGTGGTAGCAGGAGAGTGGCGTGCTTAGAAGAATGGGGATAAAAGGCCGCGTACTGTTGCTGAGCTTATTACCGACCAGCCTGATGGCCTTATTGTTGGGGGGCTACTTCACCTGGATGCAACTCTCGGAGTTGCAGACCCAATTGCTGCAGCGCGGCGAAATGATCACCGAGCAATTGGCGCCTCTGGTGGCTCCTGCTTTAAGCAGCAAGAACACTGACCTGCTGGAGCGCATCGCCACTCAATCCCTGGAACAACTGGACGTGCGCACCGTGTCGTTCCTTGCGCCGGACCGTACGCCCCTCGCCCACGCTGGCCCGACCATGCTCAACCAGCCGCCGGCCGGCAACAGCTCTCACCTGCTGCAACGCACCGACAATGACGCCACGCGCTATCTGCTGCCGGTGTTTGGCCGCCATCGCAACCTTGCCGGCGACTTGATCCCCGACGAAGCCGACCGCCTCTTGGGCTGGGTCGAAGTAGAACTGTCCCACAACGGTATGTTGCTGCGCGGCTATCGCAGTCTGTTCGCCAGCCTGCTGTTGATCGCCATTGGCCTGACCTGCACAGCAGCCCTGGCGCTGCGCATCAGCCGCACGATCAACGAGCCGATTGGCCTGATCAAGCAAGCAGTGGCCCAGCTCAAGGACGGCAACCTGGAAACCCGCTTGCCTCCTTTGGGCAGCCAGGAACTGGACCAACTCGCCTCAGGCGTCAACCGCATGGCCGAAACTCTTCAAAACGCTCAGGAAGAGTTGCAGCACAGCATCGACCAGGCCACCGAAGACGTGCGCCAGAATCTGGAAACCATCGAAATCCAGAACATCGAGCTGGACCTGGCTCGCAAAGAAGCGCTGGAGGCCAGCCGTATCAAGTCCGAGTTCCTGGCCAATATGAGCCATGAAATCCGCACACCGCTCAACGGTATCCTGGGCTTTACCCACCTGCTGCAAAAAAGCGAGCTCACACCGCGCCAGTTGGATTACCTAGGCACTATCGAAAAATCCGCCGACAACCTGTTGGGCATCATCAACGAGATCCTCGACTTCTCGAAGATTGAGGCCGGCAAGCTGGTGCTCGACAGCATCCCGTTCAACCTGCGGGATTTGCTGCAAGACACCCTCACCATCCTCGCCCCCGCTGCCCATGCCAAGCAGTTGGAGCTCGTCAGCCTGGTGTACCGCGACACGCCGCTAGCACTGGTGGGCGACCCTCTGCGGCTCAAGCAGATCCTGACCAACCTGATCAGCAACGCCATCAAGTTCACCCGCGAGGGCACTATCGTGGCCCGGGCGATGATCGAGGAGGAACAGGAAGACAGCGTGCAACTGCGCATCAGCGTGCAGGACACCGGCATCGGCCTGTCCAGCCAGGATGTGCGGGCTTTATTCCAGGCGTTCAGCCAAGCCGATAACTCTCTGTCGCGCCAGCCGGGCGGCACCGGGCTTGGCCTGGTGATTTCCAAGCGCCTGATCGAGCAAATGGGCGGTGAAATCGGCGTCGACAGTACGCCGGGCGAAGGCTCGGAATTCTGGATCAGCCTGAACCTGCCCAAAACCCGCGACGATATCGAAGACCTGCCCTGCGCGCCGCTGCTGGGCCATCGCGTGGCAGTACTGGAAAACCACGAACTGGCGCGCCAGGCCTTACAACATCAACTGGAAGACTGCGGCCTGGAAGTCACGCCGTTCAATAGCCTGGAAAACCTGACCAACGGCATCACCAGCGCCCATCAGACCGAGCAAGCCATCGACTTGGCGGTGCTCGGCGTCACCGCCAACGACATCCCGCCCGAACGCCTCAACCAGCATCTTTGGGACCTGGAACGCCTGGGTTGCAAAGTGCTGGTGCTGTGCCCAACCACGGAACAGATGCTGTTCAACCAGTCGGTGCCCAACCCCAACAGCCAGTTGCAGGCCAAGCCGGCATGCACCCGCAAGCTTCGCCGCGCCCTCTCCGACCTGATCAGCCCGCGCCCGTCGCGCAGCGAACCGGGCGAGCCGCTGTCCAGCCGCGCGCCGCGTGTGCTGTGTGTCGACGACAACCCGGCAAACCTGCTCTTAGTGCAAACGTTGCTGGAGGACATGGGCGCCCAGGTACGTGCGGTAGAAAGCGGTTACGCCGCAGTCGACGCGGTAAAACAGGACACCTTCGACCTGGTGCTGATGGACGTACAAATGCCTGGCATGGATGGGCGCCAGAGCACCGAGGCGATCCGCCAGTGGGAAAGTGAGCGCCATGGCACACCCTTGCCAGTGGTCGCCCTTACCGCTCACGCCATGGCTAACGAAAAACGCGCCTTGCTGCAAAGCGGCATGGACGATTACCTGACCAAACCCATCAGCGAAAGGCAACTGGCCCAAGTGGTGTTGAAGTGGACCGGCCTGGCCTTGCGCAACCAAGTGCCTGAGCGTGTCACTGAAGGTCTTGGCCCAGGGGTGCAGTTGCCGGTTCTGGACCATGAGGAAGGCCTACGCCTGGCCGCGGGTAAAACCGATCTGGCGGCTGACATGCTTGCCATGCTGCTGGCCTCCCTGGAAGCCGACCGCCAAGCCATTCACATCGCCCGCGACGCCAAGGACAACCTGGCGCTGATCGAACGCGTCCACCGCTTGCACGGCGCCACCCGCTACTGTGGCGTACCGCAACTGCGCGCCGCCTGCCAGCGCGCCGAAACCCTGCTCAAGCAGGACGATGCCAAGGCGATGACCGCGCTGGACGAACTGGACATGGCCATCGCGCGACTGGCCAGCGAAGCACGGGTCAGTGTCTGACCCTATTTCATGGCGCTGACCCACTGACAAATTGCAGGGAGCTTTTCAATGCGCGTGATTCTTTTCAGCAGCCAGACCTACGACCGCGATAGTTTCCTCGGCGAGCCACTGCCACCTGGGCTGGAACTGCAATTCCAGCCGGCCCGACTCAATCTCGACACCGTGGCCCTGGCCGAACACCACGAGGTGGTTTGCGCCTTTATCAACGACGACCTCAGCGCCCCGGTGCTGGAACACCTGGCCAAGGGCGGCACCCGACTGATTGCACTGCGCTCGGCGGGTTACAACCATGTCGACCTCGCCGTCGCCAAGCGCCTGGGCCTGACGATCGTACGGGTACCTGCTTACTCGCCCCATGCGGTCGCCGAACACGCCGTAGCGCTGATCCTCGCACTCAACCGCCGCCTGCACCGTGCCTACAACCGCACCCGCGAGGGTGACTTCAGCTTGCACGGTCTTACCGGTTTCGACCTGGTGGGCAAGACTGTCGGTGTTGTCGGCACAGGGCAGATCGGCGCGACATTTGCCAGGATCATGGCCGGTTCGGCTGTGAGTTGCTCGCCTACGACCCCTTCCCCAATCAACAGGTGCAGGCAATGGGCGCGAAGTACGTGAGCCTGCCCGAGTTACTGGCCCAGGCGCAGATCATCAGCCTGCACTGCCCGCTGACCGCTGACAGCAAGCACCTGATCAACGCCCGTTCCCTGTCGCACATGCAGCCCGGCGCGATGCTGATCAATACTGGCCGTGGCGGCCTGGTGGATACCCCGGCATTGATCGAAGCCCTCAAGGACGGCCAACTCGGCTACTTGGGGCTGGATGTCTACGAAGAAGAAGCCCAGCTGTTTTTTGAGGACCGCTCGGACTTGCCCCTGCAAGACGACGTGCTCGCACGCCTGCTGACCTTCCCCAACGTGATCATCACCGCACACCAGGCGTTCCTTACCCGCGAGGCCCTGGCGGCCATTGCCGGCACTACCCTTGCCAACATTGCTGCATGGGCCGATGGTCGGGCGCAGAACCTCGTCGAAGGATGATCAGCGGTCACATAGCAAGCTCATGATGAGCAGGCACCCGTGATAGGATGCCGCGCCTATTTGGAGGATCCATGGCCGAACACGATTTCCGCTTCAGCTTGCTGAGCCCGCAACACACCCTGATCGAATGCCGCGCCCTAGTGCCGGGCCGTTACCAAGTCACCGGCAACGGTGGTTCGATCAAGCATGGCGACGTACTGATCGTCACCCTGCGCGGCAGTAAAACCCTGTCAATGCGCCTGACCGTTGAAGGTGACGCGCGCTACTCCATCCGCCCGGCGGGCCAATGGGTCGCCATGGCTCAAGGGCCGAAATTCGGCGAGTTGGAGATTCACACTTGGAAGGTCAACTGCGACAGCTGCGACACCGTGCTGGAGTTTGAATTCGCGGTAGAAACCAAGCTGACCAAAGAACCGCTGCAGCCTGCCGCCAACGCGCGCATCAAAGAGTTGGGCTGGGCCAGTGAAGGCGACAAGCACCGCTGCCCGAAATGCCAGAAGGCTGCGCAATGAAAGGCCTGCTTCTGCTCGCCGCCGTCGGCGTGGCCTTGAGCGGCTGTGCCGGTGATGCGGTCAAGCTCAAGCAGGATCACAGTTACGTGGTGGAGTGGATTGGTGAGCGGCCATTGATGGACTACGCACACCTGACTGTCACCCTCGGCGCCGATGGCCGCGCCTACGGTAATGGCGGCTGCAACCACTGGTTTGCGCCGTACACGGTCGAGGGCGACAAGCTCAGCTTCGGCAAAATCGGCAGCACCCGCAAGCTCTGCGCCGAGGCCTTGATGGAGCAGGAGCATCGCTTCTTCCAGGCCCTGCAAAGCGTACAACGCTGGGACATCTCGCCGATCGAGCAGACCCGCTTCTGGCCGGCCGAAGGCAAGCCGATTCGCCTGTGGCTGGAAGAAGGCTGATCACGCTGCTTGCGGTCCAAATGTGGGAGAGGGCTTGGCCCCGATGGCGGTGTAACAGTCAACGGATGTATTGACTGAAACACTGCAATCGGGGGCAAGCCCCCTCCCACATTTGATTTGAGTGGTTGCTTTAACCGCGCAAGGCCTTGAGTTTGGCCAGTACCCCTTCCGCCGTCTGTTCGCCCATCAACTGCTCACGCACCTTGCCCTTGTCATCAATGATGTAAGTCACCGGCAATGCCTCGCTGCGCGGAATTTCAAAGATCCCGTCGGGGTTTTGCGCAAGCACGGTGAATTTAATGCCCAACTTGTCGCTGGCCTCTTTCAGCTCTGCACCCTGCACATTGTCGAAGTTAACCCCGAACACCCCCACGCCCTGCCCCTTCAGCTGTTCCGCCAAGGCATTGAGTTCAGGGATTTCCGTGCGGCACGGGCCACACCATTCTGCCCAGTAGTTGACCACCAGCCATTGCTTGTCCAAGCGCTCGGCCGCGACTTTCTGGCCGTACTGGTCAACGCCATAGTCATTCCCGCAGCCGCTGAGCAGCAGGGTTGTAATGATCGCCAATGCACCGATCAGTCGACGTGTCATGGGGTAATCCTTCGCAAAAATGAACGTTGGCTGCGACCTATCGCCTCTTACGGTTTAAGGACGGGGTGCAGCGCGGGTAGAATACCCGCCACCTTACGCAAGATGCGACCCGCACATGACCGATCTGACGCTTTATCACAACCCGCGCTGCTCGAAATCCCGCGGTGCGCTCGAATTGCTTGAAACCCGCGGTCTCACCCCAACCGTGGTGCGCTACCTGGAAACCCCGCTGGATGCGTCGCAAATCAAGGCCTTGCTGGCCAAACTGGGCCTCAGCGCCCGTCAATTGCTACGTACCGGCGAAGACGAGTACAAAACTCTCAACCTGGCCGACGCCAGCCTCAGCGAAGCCCATCTGATCGCCGCCATCGCCGAACACCCCAAGCTAATGGAGCGTCCGATCCTGGAAACCGCCGACAAAGCCATCATCGGCCGCCCACCAGAAAACGTGCTGGAGATTCTGCCGTGACCACACCGTACGTGTTGGTGCTGTATTACAGCCGCAACGGCTCGGTCAGCGAAATGGCCCGGCAGATTGCCCGGGGCATTGAGCAAGGCGGCATGGAGGCGCGCTTGCGCACGGTGCCGGCGATCTCCACCGAATGCGAAGCCGTGGCACCGAGCATTCCGGACGAAGGCGCGCTGTATGCCAATCTAGATGATCTGAAGAACTGCTCAGGCCTGGCCCTGGGGAGCCCGACGCGCTTCGGCAACATGGCTGCGCCGCTCAAGTACTTCCTCGATGGCACCAGCAACCTGTGGCTCACCGGCGCGCTAGTCGGCAAGCCGGCTGGCGTGTTCACTTCCACCGCCAGCCTGCACGGCGGCCAGGAGACCACGCTGATGTCGATGCTGCTACCGCTGCTGCACCACGGCATGCTGATCACTGGCCTGCCCTACAGCGAACAGGCATTGCTCGACACCCAGGGCGGCGGTACGCCATATGGCGCCAGCCACCATTCCGGGCCGGACGGCAAGCGCATGCTCGATCAACATGAAATCACCCTGTGCCGGGCACTGGGGTTGCGCCTCGCCACCACCGCCACGCTGCTGGAGAATGGTCGTGGCCAAAAAGCCTAAAGTTCTGCCGCCCCAAGCGTGGCTGGAGCCGCGGGTCAAGGTGGCACGCGCGCTGAGCCTGCTGGCGTTTTTTAGCCTGGTGGGTTTGCTCTGCGTGTATTACCTGTTCGTCGCCGACCTGCACGGCGCACGCCCATGGGTGATCCTGCTGATCGAGCTGGTGCCGCTGTTGTTGCTGGCGCCGGGCATGATCAGCGGCAGTGCGCGGGGGCACTCATGGATGTGCTTTGCGGTGAACCTGTATTTCATCAAGGGCGCGCTGGCGGCGTATGACCCGAACCGTCAGTGGTTCGGGGTGCTTGAGATGCTGGCGAGTCTGGCGGTGTTTTGTACCGCACTGCTCTATGTGCGGTGGCGGCATCAGTTGAATCGGCGGCTGGCTGAGGCCTGATCAACGATTTGCAGTGCATCCAGCTTGTGTGGCGAACGAGCTCACCACACAAGAACTTGCTCCGACTGGGGTCAGTGGTTGACGGTGTAAGCCAACATCATCGACAACTGACACATCGGCCGCCCACTCTCGGCATGCCACTGGTTGAACGCGCCCTGAACCGTTGCCAGATCCCGCAGGCTGGTCGGCGCCTTGTCGACGATCTTCTGCGCATTCAATGCAGCCACTACGTCATCACTCGGCACAAACGTATCCTTGCCCACCATCCGCAAGAATCGCGGCGCCGACAGGCCGCCCAACTGATGGCCGTGCTTGCTCAGGTACTTCCAGAGCCCGACGATATCCGTCACCGGCCAGTCGGCGATAAACGCGCCGAAGCTGCCCTTCTCTTGCTCAATATCCAGAATCATCTGCGCATTGCGCGGCACGCTCTTGAGCTTGCCCAGGTGACGGATGATACGCGTGTCCTGCATCAGGCGTTCCAAGTGCTCGGCGCCCATCAGCACGACTTTTTCCGGATCGAAGCCGAAGAACACCTGCTCAAACGCCGGCCACTTGGCGTCCACTACGCTGTGCTTCAACCCGGCGCGAAACACCCGGAGCGCCAAGGTCGACAGGTAGCGATCATCGCTGATCTTGCGCAATTGGGCCGGGGTCTTGGGTACCGGCAGGTGGGCTTCCAGTTGAGCCGCTGAACCAAAGCGGTTCAGACAATATTCGTGCAGCCACTTGTAATCGCGCATGCCCTCTCCTGGGGATTGAAATGAAAACGGCGCCCTTGAGCGCCGTCTTTCAGAGCGTTGAACTGCTTCAGAGGTTCACTACGTTGACGAAGCGCGAAGCGGCCGTCTCGTCGATTTTCAGGCTGGTGAAGTCAAACAGGTTGCGGTCGGCCAACTGCGACGGCTGCACGTTCTGCAAGCTGCGGAAGATGCTTTCGGTGCGCCCCGGCGTCTTGCGCTCCCAGTCCACCAGCATCTCCTTGACCACCTGGCGCTGCAGGTTTTCCTGGGAGCCGCACAGGTTGCACGGGATGATCGGGAATTGCTTGAAGTCGGAGTAGGCCTGGATGTCTTTCTCGTTGCAATACGCCAGCGGACGGATTACCACGTTGCGTCCGTCATCGGAGCGCAGCTTGGGCGGCATGGCCTTGAGAGAGCCGTTGAAGAACATGTTGAGGAAGAAGGTTTCGACGATGTCGTCGCGATGGTGACCCAATGCCATCTTGGTCGCACCGATTTCATCGGCAAAGGTGTAGAGCGTGCCACGGCGCAGGCGCGAGCACAGCGAGCAGGTGGTCTTGCCTTCCGGGATCAACTCCTTGACCACCGAATAGGTGTCTTTCTCGACGATGTGGTACTCGACGCCCAGCGCTTTCAGGTAAGCCGGCAGCACGTGCTCGGGAAACCCCGGTTGTTTCTGGTCCATGTTGACGGCAACGATGTCGAACTTGATCGGCGCGACCTTTTGCAGGTGCAGCAGTACATCGAGCAGGGTGTAACTGTCTTTACCTTATAGCTCAAGGATATCCTAGTAAACAGTACACTCATGATCATAACCCTATAAATTTACTACGTTTTACGAATAACATTATTTACAAAAAAAGTCGATAATGTAAATTATCATGGTTTAGCGAGCTCCAGAACCACCCTTTCCTCACAAAAAACGACGTTGAACCTTTACAAAACCTGGACGACATCTATCCAGTTTTCAACGCGAGAAGAAGAAACCGTTGCGTCTTCAAACTTGTTGGGCGGCCGGGCTTCCGATCTATCAATAGACAGATTTACGAAGTCGAACAGACAGCGATCGGCCATCTGGGAAGGGTTTACGCTTTGTAAGCTGTGAAAAATATTTTCCACACACCCGGGATTTACCGAGTCCCACTCCGCAATCATCGATTTAATTTTTTTCCTTTGGAGATTCTCTTGTGAGCCGCAGAGATTACATGGAATGATCGGATACGCACTATCAGCAGCGACCTTCGCTACATCTTTTTCTCGGCAATAGGCGAGCGGCCGAATAACGATATTCCTCTTATCGTCACTGAGAAGTTTAGGCGGCATTCCTTTCATCTGCGCTTGGAAAAACATGTTGAGAAATAAGGTCTCAACCATATCATCCATATGATGTCCAAGCGCCAATTTAGTAGCCCCTATTTCCTCGGCAAAACTATAAAGCGTACCCCTTCTAAGTCTTGAACAAAGAGAGCAGGTTGTTTTACCTTCAGGAATTTTTTGCTTGACGACTGAATAAGTATCTTTATCAATTATATAATAATCAATTCCTTTACTCTCAAAAAACTCAGGCAAAATATGCTCAGGAAACCCTGGTTGCTTCTGATCAAGATTTACGGCTACAACGCTAAATTTTATTTGCGCAACGCGCTGGAGGTGTAGCAGCGCATCCAGCATTACAAATGAATCTTTGCCACCACTTACGCACACCATAACTTTATCGCCGTCGTCGATCATCGCGTAATCTACAACAGCCTTTCCGACATTACCACGCAGCTTTTTACGACGAAGCTCTGCCGCCTTATTTAATTGAGCTGTACTTTCATATATCATCATGGCTTAAGTTCCGACCAATAATTTAGAAATTTATAAATAATCCCAATGAAAAAATAGCCCTTCTAAAACATCCATATTCTTGCAATGAATTAAGATAGCTAGTTAACGCAAAAACAAAAAACCCATGACAAACAACATGCATTGGCCCAGACACTTCACATCTCATCTAGACGCTTAAAACTCGAAAAAGAGATAAAGCGAACGATATCTGACTTGGCTGTATCATAACAAGATTGTGTCTACGTTTTAAGTGCGCCCTGACCAACGATCGCTTTCCGCTTCGCTAGGGCGCCTCAGTGATTGACTACACCACGGAGTACTGCTGGTGACCAAGGTTGATTGGCCTCAAAGACACTTATGGCGACAGATCATCCTCTACCATTTGGGACGGCAGCAGCCGCCATCAGTACAGCCGGGATCATCAAGCGCACGTCACGTCGTTGGTGGGTGCAGCGATCGGGACTGTGATTGGCCCACTGCAGAGGAATAGTCGAATCGCGTGTAAACGCCTAGTCAAATACCATACGTTGCCCTAATTTATGTGGTGAGCTGTCTCGTCTAAGGTCGCGCGCCGCTGCTTACAATAGATCGCTGCTGGCTTGGAGGCATTCCTTAAACGATAATTTTTTATAGAGCGTCATGACTAGTCCAGATCTAATAGCGCTTCTCACCAGAGCATCCGAAATTGTTCAACGAGCAGGCGTTTTGCTATCCGAAGAGTGGAGTCGTCCGGATGGACCTCGAGGCCAGGGGGATAAGGCTGCGATTGACGTAGAAATTGAAAATATTTTGAGGCCTGAGCTCCTCAGCCTGCTTTGCTGCGATTTTTGGGGTGAAGAGACGGGACACATCCTCACGGGGAATGCTTGGTGTTGGGTTGTGGACCCTAACGACGGAACGAGTGACTTTCTGAACGGCTTGAAGGGATCTGCAATATCGGTGGGGCTACTGCATAAAACCATTCCAGCACTCGGGATTGTATTTGCCCCCGTAACTCCTGAGGGGCCACCAGACTGCATTGGGTGGGCGGAAGGCATGCCCCATCTGATTCGCAATGGTCAACCAGTTAGCTCCTGCCTTGCTGATAAAAAGCTGTCGAGCGACAGCACTATAATGGTCAGCGCTGCGGCTCTAAATAAACCGGACCTCAATCGAGAGATGTGTGCTCCAGGGAATTTTCATGCAATGCCATCCATCGCATACAGACTGGCTAGAGTAGCCGCTGGTGACGGTGTGTGCGGCGTTTCGCTTTACCCTGTTTCAGCACATGATGTTGTTGCTGGGCATGCACTGTTGAGAGGCGCCGGTGGTGTGCTGCTAAACGAAAATGGAATTGCCATCAGCTACGCCACGGAGGCCAATATGGAGACCGTATCGCAGCACTGCTTCGGTGGATCACCAACCGTTTGCCTCGAACTGACAACTCGTAAATGGGATCTAGTCCTCCGAGCTTAAACGGGCCGAGGCCACTATTGAGATAACATCGAGACAACGGATGCCTAAACTAATTTTTGTAGTTGTTAACCATTGATGCTTACAGTGCGAAAAATAGGTTTACAGGGTAACTCGAATGCCATCATTTCGGACCACATCAGGCGTAGTCGCGTCTGCACATCAATGCCGAGAACTCCGAGGACTTGAGCAAAATAGGGCGCCAACGGGTGCTCAGGAGTAGATCTGCCACGGCGGTGTGGTTTGCTATTGCAGCCCTACTGAAGTAACGACAGTATGTGTAGCCAAATGCCAGCAGCCAAAGGATGATTTGATGCCCTCCGACAATAGGATCATGCCCGCCATTTTGGATCGTGAAATTTCTGGTGCGGATCAAGATGCATTCGGCCATAGGCATTTCGCTCAGGGCCTGCAAAGCCTTATCGAGTCAGAGCAATTAGCCCCTCCGTTTAGCATTGGTCTCCTTGGTGGCTGGGGTACCGGCAAAAGCAGTATTAAGGAGCTGTACACAACCCATCTGAAAAATGATGCTTCCAAACAAGGCGGGAAGCTCAGAAAGGATCGGTTCCACTGCATCACATTCAACGCTTGGCGATTCGGCGGGCACGACCAGGACATCAAGCGTGCCTTGTTGCGTCATGTGTACCTGGAGCTGGGCGGCAAGGAAGGTCACCTACACGATAAGCTTTTTCGGCAGATCAGCGAGACAACCCAAAAATCGAAGGGATGGTTAAAAATTACTCTGGAGACACTCAAGGCATGGGCGTTGCCGGTACCTGCCTTGATCGCTGCAATGTCCCTTTTGTTTGGGATTTGCTACCTAACGCTATTCGTTTTCAATGTTCAAAGTGAGTTTCTGAAAAGCATCGTCTTTTTGTGTGTAACCGCGGCTTATACCTACCTTCTAAAGCACATCAAACCACCTGCCGTTGGATCGTCAACCCCGATCACGCGAGTGGAGCTTCCTAACACTACGTCCGAACAATACGAAGACCTCCTCCTCGATCAAATCCGAAACTACAAGTCTGGTGACTGTAGATCTTTGGAGGGTCGCTCAGGAAAGTCCTGTGAACGGTTGGTTGTTTTTGTTGACGATTTGGATCGCCTTTCAGCCGAGGAAATGGTCCTTGGTTTGGATGCTGTACGCACCTTTATGGAGATTCCTGCAAATCGTCTTCCGAAGGGCATTGGCTTAGTGTTTGTTATTTCCTGTGACGAAGCCAAAGTAGCTGACGCTCTTGCTCGGGGGCGAAGAAATAGTGACCTTCCTGGCTCGGTAGTGACTCACAACGACGCACGTAGATATCTGGATAGGATCTTCCAATTCCGCTTGGAGATTCCACCGCCCCCCCGTCATGACATGCGCGAGTTCGCGCGCTTTCACTTGGCCAAGTTAACTAGCGTCACGGCAGATCTTGAGGCCCGTGGTTTCCAGCTTGCGCCGATTATTGATCGTATGATTCATGTCAGCGTCCAGGATCCGAGAAACGCTCTTCAGATCGTGAATGCTTTCGCTCAAGCTTGGTGGATTGCTCGGAAGAGGGAAGCCGAAGGCCTAGGCACTAACAAGCCCGGAGGGCTCCACGAAGGGGCTGTCACGTCGCATCCCATTTCACTTGGTGCACTATGTGCGATGAAAGTAAGTTTTCCTGATTTTTATCGTGACCTCCAGGAAGACCCAGCATTCCTGCAGCGTTTCACTGATGTTGTCATTCGCGGGCTAAAGCTGGACGACCAGCCTCTACAAACACAGGATCGCTTAAAGGAGCGCTATTACAAGCTCACTGATGGAGAGTTCACTCTTAAGGCAGAGCACCGGCCACTTCGGCAATTTATTGCAAGCCTCGTTGGCTTAAGGTGGCCGCCCTCACTACAAAGCCTGCTTCTACTTTCCGAGGACCACATCACTCGACGTTTGGGGCCGAAGATCGCCCCAATCTACGGTGACTTTATTTCCGGTAACACGCAGGGGGTTTTGGAGGGGCTCGCCAGGCACAGCGATAATGCTCCTCTGCACGAAGACGAAGCCCGAGCGCTTTATCAGATGCTTGAAGACCTGCGACAGGAATTGCCTGAGCTCAGAGCGCGCGCTTCACGGGTAGTAGCAGACCTAGTGGAGCGCCTACCCGAGCCACCGGCCTACCAGCTCATCAGTATGCTTTGTCGTGAAATGGCGGACTCTCTGGATCTGCGCTCACAACTTGGGCTAGAAAAGATCGGCAAGATTCTGCGATCTGCCGTTTCCGACGACCAACGAATTATTGCCTCCCGCCTTGTAGGCGATGTACTCGGCGGTAACGACGCCGTTAAGCTTCTGCGCGAGACCATGGAGCCCCCTAGTCTTGATGAAGCAATCGCTATGGTTCACATGGCAGTCCCGATGATTCTGACAGTGCGTGTAAGCATTGGACTGGAGCGTCGGGCTGACGAACAACTGCTTGGCTGGTTGCTCGATCGGAATATTTCTATCGGCACTAAACACGCCCAGCTCTCCTTCAACGAGCTGGAACAATGGCTGGAAAGCTATGGTGAGAAGTTAGTTGCTGACTTAGGCCTCGACTACATAAATGCGCTCGCAGACGAGCTTGAGAGAAATCAGAATCCTCAATTTGATATGGCCTCCAGTATCTCTCGGGCCCGAGGTATTTTTGACCAGATGATGGCGCAAGGCGCCGAGTCACGAACGCTGCTATGGGTTCCGTTGGCACGATATGTATCTCTCTCTGAGGAAGTCGCAGTGCGTATGGCTTGGGAGGTCGCTCAAAGCAACCACCGGGACGCTGATGATGAAGATGTTTGTCATTTCGTCAGCAGTTTCGTCGCGCGGCTGTTGAGGGCCTTCAACGACGAAGAGTCAACAATCGAACATGAAGTGGCAGCATCAATCTTGCTAGCGTTTGTCCGCGAACGGATAGATGCCCTTGACGATGAAACGGTCAAAGCAATCGCTGATTTGGCTGATCAATGGGGTAAAAGCGACGTCCTTCCTGAGCAGGCATGTGCGTTGCTTTCAGAACTACGAAAAAGTAATGACACAGACTTCATACGAGTGCTTGGCGGGTGGATCCCCCAACTCTTCGCTAACCTTCCCATCGAATGCGTGAAACTGATCGCGACTCAGTTTGAAACTTTGCCTGCACCGACTCAAACCGCGATAGGTAGTTCTCTTTCAACCTTTCTCACCAGTGTTGCTGTGACTGATCCTGCACTGGAAAGGTACAAAATATTCTCTCTTGCTACCCCTCAAGCGGCGTGGAAAGTCGGTCCGTTGCATGGCTATGTAAACAGCCTCCTTCCGCACTTGGTATCTCAGATCAGCGCCGAGACATACATTAGATCGATCTTAGAGCCGAGCACGCCCCTCATACAACATGCATCGCCGAGCATCCTAGGACCCAACCTGCAGCAACTTTTTGTTCAGGGTAAAAGCTATCCGAGTCTTTTTTCATGGCTGCACCACTGTCTTGCGGAGCGTTGGCCTTCGAAGTCAGACAGCCTCCCAGGCTACGACCCACAGGCCATTTTTGATGAAGCTGGCACGTTTGCAGTAACTTACTCCGCCGAGACGAAGCGGGGGGTTTTGCGTTCCATGCGCCATATGGTTGAGAGCGGCCTTGTTGGAAGTGAGGAGCGTGTAAAACTCATTGCCGCTGCGTGTTCGGCCTGGTCATCCAATCCGAACTCCGCATTGGACACCTTCGAGAGGGGCTATTGCGAGCTTACCCCTGATCAAGCTGCCAACCTTGCTTCAAACATCTCGTGGGATAAACCCGAGCACCTTGATGCACTACAAAAGGCTTGGACAGCCATTGCAGCCAATAAGAAACGCCCCGCACCTAGTGAGGTAATGGTGCGAATTCTTCAGCGAGGTCTACTTGGGAATACAGAACAGCCTGACTTGGCGGCCCGTATTTGGATTCAATCCCAGCAGGACAAAGGGCACGAGCTTATGGCAAATCTGCTAGCAAGCAACGCGCTGGAGGATACCCATAGACGGAGGTTATGGGCTTGCTCGATTGAGCAGGTCAAAGAGCTCGGCGCTCCGTTCTTCCTAGAGTTGATACCCAAAGTAAGCGCACTCGCCAACGCAGATGAGACGATCAAGGCAGTGTTTGACGACTTCAGCATCGTCATGACCGTACTGAACTCTAAAGATCTACAGGCTGAAATGGCGATGCGCTTGATGAAGCAGTTCTCAGGTGCCTCTACCAATTCAACAAAAGGGCGTATCGCCGAAATAAGTAACAAGCTTGTCAGCCAAGCAGCTTTAAAGAACTTCCAGCCAGAGTCACTTCACAAGGATGAGTACGAGATTTTGGCGGTGCATTTTGGCGCTCGCCCCATGAAAAAATTTGAAAAGCTGCTGGTCAGTGAGTGACGTGCATGGTCACCAATGAGTGCAATGTCTTGGCAGGGAGCTAATCGATCGCAATGACGAAAATACGCGATAAATACGACAGTGTTCGAGCGTCAAGAGACGGTCATGAGTTCCATGAGGCTTGGGTAGCACGAAAATGTTTGGGTTTGCTGCTGCCGAAAGACGATTTCATCGGCTTGGCGATCGAGGGCTTTTCTCCGGCTGACCAAAAAACTGCGGAAGATGCCGGAAACGAAATCGCAGACGCCGTTCTTTACTTTGGGGATCGCTCCTCGTTTGAACACGCGAATCAGGTCGTGGTGGTTCAGGTCAAGTATTCGAAAGCTTCGGAAGACAAGCCATTTCGGGCGGCCGACGCAAAAAAAACGATTGAGAAATTTGCCAAGACATATCGGTCTCACAAGAGAAAACATGGCACCGAGCAGGCACGGGCAAAACTCCGTTTTGAATTGGTCACTAACCGTCCCATTTTGGCCGAACTGCACGATGCTGTAGCAGGAATAATTGCAGGAGCTGTATTGCGCGGCACGGTGAAAGACCAGGCAGACCAAATCCAGGCTGCTTGTAAGCTCCAAGGCAAGGATCTCGCTGAATTTGTTAGCCGCCTACATTTCACCGGTGTTAGAGGCGACTTGCGAGAAAGCAAGAATAGATTGGCGATAGCTCTCGCGGACTGGTCTGCTGCCCGCGACCCTCTTGCGAGAGTTCGGCTCAATTCTATTCGAGAGCTTGCTCGGGATAAGGCCAACCTGGCAAACCAGAATCGGAATGTCATATCGCGCGCTGACGTCCTTACAGCCCTTGAGCTGCAAGATGAAAACGATCTATTGCCATGTCCAGCTTGCTTTCCAAACGTCGGCCCAGTCCTCGAACGAAGCCAACTGTCCGAGGTTGTAGCGAAAATTCCACTACTCGATAGTCCTCTGGTTATCCATGCGGACGGGGGAGTTGGCAAGACCGTCTTCATGAATTCGATCGCGAGTCGGCTTGCGAATGAGCATGAAATAGTGCTCTTCGATTGTTTCGGCATGGGACAGTATCGTGCTCCCGGGGATGCAAGGCATCTGCCGAGAAAAGGCTTAGTTCATATCGTCAATGAGCTCGCGTGTCGCGGCCTGTGTGATCCGCTTTTGCCGGGTACGGACGATAGCGATGACCTGATCCGTGCCTTTCGGCTGAAAATAGGGCAAGCAGCAGAGACTATCCGTCGAGTTATGAGTGATCGACAGCTGATCATCTTGCTCGACGCGATCGATAACGCCGGCGAACAGGCGAAAGACCGAGGCGAACCGTCTTTTCCAGAACTGCTGCTAGCGAGCATAAGTCACGGCGGTGCGCTCACGGGAGTACAACTAATCGTTAGTTCGCGCAGTCATCGACGCGTGGCTGCGACCGGGGGCGCTGCATGCGAAGAGTTCGAGTTAAAACCGTTCACTATTCAAGAGACTGGCGAGTTTCTGCGCCAGCGTCTCGATGGGCACACTGAAGCCAGGATTCACGTTGCACAGTCCCGATCGCGAGGTAACGCTCGAGTTCTCGAACACTTGGTGTCGGATGGCGCCACTCTTCTCGCCCCATCCGAAATTGATAAAGTCATTCAACTTGATGACTTACTCCACAAGCGTATCGAAGACGCGCTAAAAGTGGCGCGAAAGCAGGGGTATCGAGACGCAGCCATCAACGCCTTCTTGGCCGGATTGGCAGCTTTGCCGCCTCCAGTCCCCTTGCGAGAGTTTGCGGAAGCAAGCGGGCTGGACGAGGGGGCGGTCGCTAGCTTCGCCGCGGATTTGTCCCCGCTGCTTGAGCAGACGAAGCATGGACTTATGTTTCGTGATGAGCCGACAGAGACCCTAATTCGAGAACAATACTGTGCTGACAAGGAGACCCTAGGGGGCCTTGCTAGAAACCTTCTTGGCATGCAGGCAACTTCGATTTATGCCGCGATCACATTACCTCATCTGTTACAGCAATTAGAGGATGGCGAGAAACTGTTCGACCTTGCCTTTGACGAGAGGATCCCGGCAGCTATAAAGAGCGCCGTGAGTCGACAGTCCATCAGGCATGCGCGTTTGCGAGCTGCATCTGCATATGCGGCTGACAGGAATGAAGTAGATCGACTTGTACCTCTTCTTGTTGAGCTTTCGACACTTGCAGCGATGGATCAGCGTGGTACCAGCTACATTCTCGATAATCCTGATCTGACAGTCCTTTCCAATGATGCAGACTCCGTACGGCGTCTTTTTGAGTTACGCACAAATTGGCCTGGTACACGCCATGCGAGGTTGGCAATTGCTTACGGCCTTGATGGTGATTTGGCAGATGCTTATCACCACTCTCAAAGGGTTATCGAGTGGAGGACCCACTGGCTTGATCAGCACCAGCAGCCTCAAAGAGAAAAGGCAGATCCGACCGCGTTGGACATGGCAGCTATTCCTTTCTGCCAACTGGTCAAAGGGGAGACTGAGGTCGCCGCACGGGATATGTCGGGATGGGTAGATTGGTTCGCATTCGATGTTGCTGAGTCATTGCTTTCCCTCTTACGTCTTGGTGCTCATGTCGGGACTGTCCAACAGGACTCAATTCGCGCTTTCCTTACATCAACGTTGTTGGGGCCTGGGGTGCTTGCAGCCTCTATCCCCTTTGTTGAAGAGGACGAATCCCTTCAGCAATTGCTGATTAGCAGACTCGCTCAAGCTTGTGGGAACGTGGAGAAGGTCCGACTAGGTGAGAAACAGTACGGTTCAAATGAGCGACGGATAATCCGTGGATTGCTGAGATGCGCATCGATCGCCCTCGTGCAGGGCATGAAAGCTGAGGCCCGCACTATCCTATCCGCGTTGCAAATACCTGCACCTTCTTTACACGTTTATACGAGCAACTACTGGTCCGGAGAGATTCATTCATTTCTGGCAATGCAAGCGCTTCTCTGTGCGGCGTCTGATGAAAACGTCATAGAGCAGCACCTGCTACCCCAAGAACTGGCTGAGCTCGTCGTGAATCTTCCGGCCCAGCTCCAGGGGACGGATTTCAAAAAAGCAATGAAGTCAGAGCTCGAAAAGCAGTCTGTGGGGGGACAAGCCAAAAACAGTGAAAAGAAGCAGATTACTGCCGACACAAAAAGCTCTGCCATGCGCTTCCTTTCAGACCAATTGGAGCACTGGTTACAAATTTCCATCGCATTTGCGGCGTGCTTCGATCAACGGAAGAAAACTATAAGTAGATTGAGCCCGTTGCTTGATCTTTGGCCCGATCTTCTCAATCGTAAAGACTACCGATCAGGTGGGGGCGATGCACAGCGACAACGTTTTGAAGTATCGGAACGGCTTCTGACGCTGGCATTCGAAGCAGATCCGTCTCTGGATCAGGCAGAGGCCGTCAAATACCTAGAAGCAGTTGAGGCTCGTGGAATTACAAATGTCTCGCACGCCATCGAGATTGTCAGCGTGCTAGCGGTCCGACCTGCGCTTCAGATCTCAGCAGGCACAACTGCCATAAAAGTGAAAATGGCAATTGAGAAAGCCGATGACGTCAGTCAACGAGCGTCATTTTTTGCAGATCTGGCAAGAGCGATATCACCGGCCAGCCGGCACGAGTCGACGGACTACTTCCATCGCGGGCTAGAGCAAATGGATGCCGTCGGTTCTGGCGATTATAAGTTTGTGAACGAGTTAATGCAGTTTGCGAGTTCTCTGCAAGGAGAAGAGCTTTCCGACGAAGACAGTCATACGCTTTCCAACATCTGCGAGCTGAATCTTGGTGAGGAAAACAAGTTCAATTGGGGAATGTATGGCATGGCGATGGCCAAAGTTTCAGGGCTTAAGGGGTTTGCCAAGCTAGCGCGTTGGGAGGATCGCGGTAGGATCTCATTGGATTACACACTACTCCCCTATGCCAGAGCGTTGATCCACTGCGGGAAAATAGATCCCGCGATTGCGACAGCAATTCTCCGCATTTCCAGTCCAGCGGAGCTATGGGTCTGTGGTACAGAGCAGTTGGTCGAGTCGCTGGAAAGCCAGCAGGTACCTCATGCGGATGACTTGACGGAGGAGCTGATCACTCAATACAAACAAAACAATCCTAACGGATTTGGGCCAGCAGTACCGCGGGCATTGGCGCGTTTGGCGAAGGCCACCTTGGGCGATTCAAATAAGTATGACGACTTGTTCGCTGTGGCTGATCAAATTGAAGTATCTACACGCGAATTCAACGATCTGAATAATTGGCGAACTTCACCGCCTGTTTCAAATATTCAGAGACGACAACAGGCACAGGACGCCGCCGAGTCGCTACTCACGTCACTTGTCATCAAATCTACCCCCGTAAATGAGCTTTCCCTCGCAAATGCAATGGAAGAGCTAAAAAGTTTGAATGGGTCGGGGTGGGGGCATCAGCGCGATTTTTTTGATCGATTACAGGTAAAGGTTCCATATGGCGAGTGGCCTCAATATCTCACTTTGATCGCTCGTCAAGACCAATTGGTACTCCATGAGAAGCTTCGCATACTTAGTGCGTGCAAGGAGGCTTGGTCTAAGGCGTCGAATGCTGTTGCTATCACCCTAACCGGCTGCGCCAAGATCATCATTCGCCAGCACGTTTCGGACTTCGTTTCATTTGATTATTTATCCATCTCAGATATAGCCGAACTCTCAAAGCTTTCAGGATTAGATCGTCATTCAATTATCTTCGCTTTGATCAGGGAGTTCTGTCGGCCGAGTGCTGAAGTCTCTGCATCCGTTTGGCTAGCCCTTGCAACAGCCGTAAATACTATGGCTGCGAGTGGTGTAGGCCAGGCTGCGCTGCAGAGGCTCTTAAATACAGGGGCAGCTAAACTTGCGTCTTCTGTAGTGGATGGACCTTGGCGATCTGCTCTTTACCCGCGAGGCGATCAAACGGAAGTCGCGGCAGGACTTATTTGGTTTGCGCTTGGTTCTGCTCAGGCTGAGAGGCGATGGATGGCGGCTCATAGCCTCAGAGTAGCCGTACGACTTAACCGATCGGAAATTTTGGACAAGGCCGTATTGAAATTTACTACGACCTGCGCAGATTCGTTTCAAGCACAGGAGTTACCATTCTTTCATCTACACGCAAAGCTTTGGCTACTGATAGCCTTGGCCAGAATTGCTCTCGATGAACCAAAAGCTGTCGCTAAACATCACGATTTTCTTGAGCGAATAGCTCTGAGCAGCGTAGACCCTCACGTGCTTTTCAAACACTTCGCAGCGGAAGCCCTACTCATCTGTGCCCGCGTCGGCCATCTAAATATTAGTCAAACAACGTTAAGCGCGCTTCAGCATGTCAACCAATCGCAAAATTTACTACATGAGACAAAAAAGTATTTTAGTGGTTCTTTTTACAAATCCCGCCCAGAAGGCACGCTCAAACCACAAAAGGAGCTACATCTTGAATACGACTTTGGTAAGTGCGATGTCTCTAATTTAGGAGACGTATTCGGCAAAGAGTACTGGTTTACGGCAGATGCGATGAATGAATGGGTGAGAAAGCACGATGCTGAAATCACACATATGTCGGATCAAGGTGGTCGATCTGTATACCGTCGTGGTGGACATATGAACTTCTCTGCTGATCAGCATACCTACGGAGGGCAGTTATGTTGGCATGCCCTACATGGGGTAGCCGGTGAGTTTCTTGCCAAATATGCGGTATCTCGGCGGCCATATGATGAGGGTAACCCTTGGAATGAATGGCTGAGTCGGAGAGTTTTGACTCGCAAGGATGGGCTCTGGTTGGCGGATGGAACGGATTGGCGGCCTATGGAAACACGAATTAATTTACGTGATGTAAGTGGAGATAGAGTGGGCATAACGGGAGAGCCTAGCAAGCTTCAATCCCTGCTGGGCATCGATATCGATGTGGGCGACTGGATGGTGGTTGATGGTGACTGGAAGTCTGTCGACGGAATTGACGTTCACATCAACTCTGCATTGGTCTCTGCCGAGGAGAGCTCAACAGTCTCGTCCGATTTAGCTTCCCAGGACCCTTTTCAAGCCTATATCCCGCGTCTGGACGAATACGACGATACGAATCCTGCAACCGAGCTAGCGCACCCTCCATTTGTACCTTGGGTGGTCAATACGAGCTCAGATGCTGGCATTGATGAGACCGACCCATTCGGAGTGGTCGACGCTGCTGAGCGGAGAAAGCTGTCCAGTGTTGTGAATGCATTTGCACGAATCACTCCTCAAGACCCGTATGGGCGCAGTTGGGCCGACCCGTCTGGGTTTGTTCTCATGCGTTGCGAGGCTTGGTGCCAAGAAGCCCAACGCAATGAAGGAGATCGCTCGAGCGGAACTCGTATGCTATGCCGCTCCGACCTAATTCGAAATTACCTTGCTGCGAATAACGCGCATCTAGTCCTCTTGATAGTCCTGCGCCAGTATGAGCCAGGATTCGGGGATCGCTCTTCGCAGTTCAAGCATACCACGGCCGTTGTGCGGGTAACAGAGTCCTTAGACTTTACATATCATCGCGGTCGAACGAATGAATTACACGAGAATGATTAATGTGAAATCAACATATAGACTCTGGGCACCATTTTATCGATGCGCGCTTAATAGCCCTCATATAAGCTGCCTCTGAACCTTACCTTTAATGTGGCGTTAGCAACCACCGAAACGGAGATTTTCATGTCCAAACTCGCAGAATTTCGTCAGCTTGAAAAACACCTGGCGGAGCAGTTGCACGCGCTTGAGGCTTTGAAAGGAGACGCCGGCCTCAAACAAGAAATCGAATTCGAAACGAAGCTGCGGGCCCTGCTTGCCAAGTACGGGTATAGCTTGAGAGACATAATCAACCTGCTTGATCCTCAGGCCAGTCGTCGTGTCCCTGCCTCAGAGACAAAGTCTGGTGCACGCAAGCCACGCCAAGTGAAAATCTACAAGAATCCTACAACCGGTGAAGTCGTCGAAACCAAGGGCGGCAATCACAAAACGCTGAAGCAGTGGAAAGCTGAACACGGCTCAAAAACTGTTGAGTCTTGGCTGGCACATTAATCTCCAGTCAAATTCAAACGATGGTTTCCGTCAGGCACCCATCGTTTGCTATTCCTGCCTCGAGGGCCACCGCCCGCGTGATCCAATCAATGATGGCCCTGATCTGGTCACCACAAACATCCACCACTAGGATGTCCTCTGGACGCGCAAGGTCAGCGGTAGGAATAAATTGTCGGAGGCGAGTAAGTTGGGATGAATGAGCCGGGATGCAACGGTATTCACCGTTCATGACTCTGAGGGCAGGGAATCAAATCTGGAATGAAGAATGCCTCCATCCCCCGCAAGCCTTTGGCCGCTTTCAATGGGGTGCCGGCCCAGGCTAGCGACCGCGCTGAGTAATTGCATGGACTTGACCACCCATTTGCATTCGACTTGACCAGTCGTTTGCATCGGATTTGACCAGTCCGCTGGCCGAGCCTGACCGGTCCAAAGCTGCCGTTCACGAAGGGCAGAAATCGGCCAAAAGCGGTCATCAGGTGTCTACAGAAACAGGGGCTATTCAATCAGCCATCCAGACCGTTGGAAAAATCCTCCTAATGCTCACATATCAAGAGCGGACTGGTACTTCGCTATTGCAGAAAAAACCTTTAAACGAGCTCGGTGCAATAGCACTCTTACGTTAGTCAGCGATATCCCAAGAAGCGTAGAAATTTCGTTTAGATCCAACCCAGAGCGCTCCCTCAATATCAATACGCTTCTCTGCAATTCCGGTAGAGTCTCGAGAGCAATGTTGATGCGAGCATATAGCTCGGATTCGCTCAGAAGTGCTTCAGGGCTATCTTCATGCGATATCACGGAAGGAGTGTAGGAATAATCACCTACGACTAAAACGCCTCCTCCCTCAATCCACGAGGTACATGGAATACAATTCGACTCACTTCGCCGAGCTTTATATCGGCACTTCGCCGTATTGGACGTGACGGCCATCATCCAGGTTCTTAAGCTAGATCGTCTCTGAAATTTGCCTATGCCTTTCACAATCGCAAGCCATGCCTCTTGCACTACGTCATCTGCATGGTGCCGCCCCACGACTCCATAAGCTATGGCCTTCATGGCTCCCTGATGCGTGCACACCAAATCACGATATGCGTCTTGTTCTCCGCGCAATAGGCGGTCCAAAAAATGAGCGTCATCCTTGGCGTTCATGGCAGTACCTAACTGTGGTCGTATCATGATCGTAGCTGTCCTTGGCAGAGATGACGGTTCGGATCATGAAATGCCTAACCACTCATCGCACTGCATCGCTTGATAATCTCGGATACTCATCGCACTCGAGCCCTCAAGAGCACATACGGATCAACCCATTCACTAGATGCACAGCGAAGATAATTAAATGTGGAAGGAGTGAAGCGCCGCTACTTTTCAAGACGCATGCGGCTGGCAGCTGCTGGCCGATCTCTGCCTAAGTCCACCGTCAGCTTTGGGTCGGTTTCAGCCGGTCGCGACAGGCAGAAATCGGCCAGAAGCAGTCATCCCGTGATCACTCTACAACCTCTACGCGCAGTATCAGCCAAAAGAGCATCAACGCAGTGAGGAACAATACGGTGTGAGCGGTTTATAAAATGCTCTATTGCACAAGCGCGCGGATGGGGATGGATAAGCTGGCATATTTGAGGGTGTGCTGCTGAAAGCCGACGCGATTTTTGCAGAGAAACTCCCTGAAGAGCGGTTTAGATGCCTATTGAGCTGACCGTCGGGTCGTTGTTCGCCGCAATCCGACTTCTGGGCTCTTTGCGTGAGACCAGCGTGATGGTTCAGCCTCCAGATGATTCTGCATCGCACAAAAGCTCCAGCAAGTCATTCGCCAGGGCCGCCGCTTCTTGTCGATAGTCGGTATTCCAGCGGCTCGACCAGTTAATAGGCTTTCCCTCATCCTCCCAATGCGCCAACGCAAGCCCGTTGAGTATTTCAAGCTCGAACCAAATACGCTGCCAGGCGACGGCGTCCTGGACTGACGCTGTGTCTTTCCACTGGAATTCTGTTTGCGCGACAAATGCCGCCCATGCGAACACATCTTCTGAGGCTCGCTCGCCGAGCGTTCGGAAGTATTTCGCGCTAGCCAATTAACGATTCCTTGTAGTCGTGCACCTGTCTAGTAAATGTCCATCCCCGGATACAGAGCTTCAGGTGGATGATAATCGGGGTCCTCAAACCTACTGTTCTGGTAATAGGTTTGGGCCGTCGGTCCATCACCGTTGTAGGTCACCTGCGGATTTGGCGTGAGATGCCAACCGTTTCCTTCTGTGTCGCGCTCAATCAGCGATGCGTACACCCTACAGCTGCCTGATGAGCCGGATGTCAGCCTGAACTGGTAATAGAGTCCGGCTTGGGGAGTAAACTTCGTCGAGATGTGGCAGGAGCGAGTGCGTGACCCCTCCCAGAAAAGATCCACCTGCGTTTCGATACCGGGTCGGATCCGCGTTTCGTAATAGTCCCATGTGAGGTCTTGCCCTGCCTTGGGCATGCCCACGTCTTGTGTATGGGTGAACGGCAGGAGGCCGGTGCGAACAGCGCCGCCCGAACGTTTACCGTTTTCGTATTGGTAAACTTCGGCATGTTGCGTGTAGTCGACGATACGTACCCAGGCAGGATTGGGCTCGTTTTCGGGCGCGGTGAAGTAGTTGGTGTGGGGCAAATACTGGCAACCTGCGAACAACGGCAGCGTCAGGAAACAGAGGGTACGGCGAATAGACATAAAACAGTCCTTTACGGGATTGTTGTACAGACCACAGAACTGCAGGTGAATTTCAAGGCTGGCTCCACTCTGAAGCAAAGTCAGCCGCCATCTGTGTGTTTCGGTGGGGGCGATGGCAAGGTGTCGGCCTCAAAAGAGGTGATTAACAGCATCAGGGCCACCAGTGCACAGGCGAGCCCGGAAACCATCATTGCCACATGAAACCCGTGCTCCATCGCGGGAACAAAAAGTGTAGAAACAATCAGCGAGTCACTTGATGCCACACCATGAGCAATCACATACCGCGCAATCTCAGGCGCTTTGGCTACCCCTTGATCACGCAGCGCGGCAGCTAGCACTCGTGACGCCTCGCTGCTCATGAGCGTGCCCAAAAAGGCGACGCCGATTGTCATGCCCATCTGACGCAACGCGTTCATCGTGGTAGAGGCCACCCCCATACGATCAATCGGTGCGGCGGTCATAACCGCCATGCTGGTGGCAGGTACTGCGAGACCGGCTCCGAGCCCCAGAAGCCCGAACAGGGTGCCCACAATCCAATAAGGGGTATGTGCTGTGAAGGTCACCATGGTAGACATCGCCAGCGCCGTCACGCCATAACCGGCCACCAGAAGTCTTCGCGATGTCATCACTGCGCTCAAGCGCCCGTACAAAATCGACACGCAGCCGGTGACCAGAAACTGCGGCATCATTCGCCAACCCGTTTCAACCACTGACAAGCCTTGAATCGTCTGTAAATAGATCGAGAAGAAGAACAGGCAGCTGTAGTACGAAAAACCCAGGGTAAAAGAGGCCAGGTTGACCACGGCAAACGAACGCCTGCGAAACAGCGAAAGTGGCAATAACGGTCGATCTACACACCGCTCTACAAACATAAACAAAATAAACACCACCAGGGCAACTGCCAGCGCCGCTATGGGTATCAAAGAGTTCAAGCCCGGCTGGCCGATACTGATGAGCCCATAAGTCAGGCTGGCAAGACACACGACGCTGAGCACTTGCCCTGCCGGATCCAGCGCTGTGCGCGCTTGCTGTTTGTGCTCCCTGATCCCCCAGATGCCCAGGCCTATGGCAATCATCCCAAGAGGCAGGTTGATAACAAAAATACTCTGCCAACCTATGCCATGGAGCAACAAGCCACCCAGCAATGGCCCCAGGATAAGCGCCAATGCGCTGAACGCCGACCAGCCACCAATGACGTGAGCACGCTCTTCAGCGTCTGGAAATGCATGGCTGAGAATTGGCAGGGCACCCGGGATCAGAAGCGCACCGGCGACTCCCTGCACCGCCCTCCCGAACAGCAGTAAATCCAGGTTGGATGCCATAGCGCAAACTGCTGAGCCGACAGTAAACACCCCTACACCTGCCAGCCAGGCCCGCTTATGCCCATAACGATCGGCGATTGGCCCCGAAGACAGCATGAAGGCTGACAAACAGATCGTGTATGCATTGACGACCCATTGAAGACCGGAAATATCCGTTTGCAACGCGTCTTGCAGTGTCGGTAGTGCCACGTTCACGACGCTGATATCCAGCGTAGCGAGAAACGTGCCGAGGTAGGCTGCACATAGCGCCGCTATGCGGGGAAAGCGGCGGGTGACCGGGTTATCTGAGGCGGAGCGATCAATGTTCATGCCTCATGATATTTGCCGACTGACCGTCGGTCAATGGATCATTCCAACTTTTTCCCACCTCGATTGGTTCCCTCCTTTACACTGATTTCCTTTGACGAATTGTTTGAAACGAGACGATGAAAACCAAAGCCCCCGTAAAAGCTCCGGCGACAGAACGTGCTCCCAAGCCCCGGACCAAACCCGCCGAAGTACGTCTGGATGAACTGATGGCGGCAGCCGAGAAGCTTTTTCTAGCTCAGGGGGTCGAGGCCACCACGATCAACGAGATCGTTGAGTCAGCTCAAGTGGCCAAGGGCACGTTTTATCACTACTTTTCTTCCAAGAACGAAATGCTTGACGCTCTGGCCGTGCGCTATACCGAGCGCTTCATGCTCAGCCTGGACAATGCAATGGCGCGCTGCGCTGCCGATGACTGGGAAGAGCGTCTTCGCGCCTGGATTCACGCCAACATCGAAACCTACGTCAAGACATATCGTATCCACGATATCGTCTACGTGAACCACCACCATCATGATCGTGCCAACGGCTCGAAGAACGCTATTCTCGAGCAATTGCTTGCGATTATTGAAGGGGGCAAGCTGGCCGGCAATTGGGCGCCAGAACATCCGAACGTTGTGGCATTGCTCATTTATGCGGGCGTCCATGGCGCGACTGATAACATCATCGCCGCTAATACCGAGGACTTCGCCCCGTTTGCCCATGCCGTTGCTGATGCTTGCCTGCTGATGTTACCCAACGGCGTCAAACAAGCCTGATCGGAGGCGGTGCTTCGGCCAGAAGCAGACGCTCGCCAGTATATTTTGGTGCCTTATCGTTCTACTTGGCGTTGCCTCAGGATATCGGTGGCTGAAGGGAGCTACCATGTGCCTCGTAACCGACCGGGGCACATGAAATGCTCAGGCTTGCCTGGCTGGAAAGGCGCTGACCTGGCGCTATGCATACGTCCCCCCGACATCTCACGCCTGTAGGCGCGAGCTTGCTCGCGAAAACCCCATCAGCCCTCCAACTCGCCAGCCCGATAAATCGCAGTGTGATTGTGAGCCACCCACGCCCTCGACGGTTTGGTTTGTTAGGATCTTTACAGGTAGGTCGACTGACTTAAGTGGAGGGTTACGCTGACATTTTCGCATGATCGGAAAAGCGTACGACAACGGTATACCAAGGAAGCTGCTTATGCGCAGACGTCACCTAGGAGCCATCCGCCACATCCAAATCAGTGATCCATTGCCATTGCCGCCTGTGCCGCAAAAAACACGACTGCATCGCTTCTTGCGGCAGGGCGAGTTTGCCGAAATCAGGCCTTGTGTCACTCATGCGAAATTGGCCCTCACTTGACCACTCGTTTGCATCGCATTTGACCAGCCATTTTCAACGGAGTGACCAGCACGAGTCGTGGTCATTGACGGCCACGAATTGCCATCAGCCCTAGATTACAACCGCATTGCCGATGGCCGCGATTGGACGCATACCACGACACGCGTTGCAGGGAATCATCCAGATCGCTCAATTTATCAGCTGTGACATCCTCGCCGGCCGAAAGCAGAAAGTGTAGTATCAGCGACCGATCAATCCGCTGATCTCTGATACCCAATATGCATGCAGCCAACAGAACATCGAACCGCTATGACGGTAAACACGTTGTAATTGTGCATGGTTATACTGCCTCGCCCAATGTGAACTGGTTTCCGTGGTTGGCGGAGGTGCTACGGGAGCAAGGCGCGCAAGTTAGCATTCCAGCTATGCCTGATTCGTTCAATCCTGATCCAATAAAATGGGCATTGGCGTTGCAGCAATCACTGCCAGCAGCTGACACAAACACGATCCTCATAGGGCATAGTCTTGGATGCATCGCTGCTCTACGGCACTTGTTGTCCTTACCCGCACACACCCTAACTGGCGGAGTCTTGCTGGTCTCCGGCTTCGATAGAACGGTGTCTACGTTGCCAGAGCTACACGCCTTCACAGATGCACCGCTGGACCACGCGGAAGTTTGCCGTCGTACACAGAAAATCATCTCGCTGTTTTCCGACAACGATTCAATTGTTGAGCCGGCAGCATCTATCGAACTGTCCCGCAACCTCAAAGCCGAGCAAGAAGTCGTTAGTGGTGGGGGACATTTTCTCGACCGCGAGGGATTTGTACAGTTTCCAGAAATATGTACGGTTATTGCGAGGCTTCTTGGGCACGAGACACAGATTTAGCCGCTGGCGTATCCACGGGACACGCACTCGTTACTGCTTCACGCTCCAAGCCGGACGCTATTACCAATTCATGCTGACATCCGGTTCGGGCGGGACATGTACGTTGTATCCGTCGCTGATCGAACGCGACAAAGATGGGACCGGATGGCATCTGACTCCCAATTCTGAGGTGACGTACGAAGGCGAGGGGCCTACTGCCAAAATGCATTACAACAATAGTCGTTTTGAAGATCCCGATTACCACCCACCTGCGGATCTTTATCCTGGCATCGATGTTAACTGAAGGGCGTGTGATTCACGCCTAGCCGATGGCTGCCACTTACGGATCAATGTCAGGGGATATTTTATGGGTGCCAGGACGTACTGGCTCAGCGAGAGCGAACAAGCGTCGGAGAATCTCTTTGCATGGTCGGCTTTTGTCGCGCAAACCATCGCGCAAATTCTGCACTGAACCATCCACGAAAGGTTCGAACGAATCCAAGCCCAAGCCGTTCTGGTCTCGGCGTGTAAAAGACGCAATGGCAGTTTCGGATCGGACGCTGCCTAGGGCATTAGGCAACCTTGACAGCTTTAAGTGCAACGTCGAGCTGCGATCTGGCATTCGACTCATAGCGGCAGGCGAGCAGTCAAATTACCGAACTCTACAATGTCCGAAACGGATTCCTTCTGAGGCCTTGAGGGCTGCAACGTCTTGCGAGCGATCATCGGAAGGGGCTCCTCTTGATCAGTTGCGGTTCTCACTCGTCTTTTAACGCCGAGTCAGGAACAGGCCCGGTAGCTGCTCTAGCTACCATGTAATCCGATCAATTTCCTCTTGGTTCATCGCACGCCAATCAGTCTGGTGGATACCGTAATCAGCTTGAGCGTACTCAAGTGCCTCCTCCAGCGAAAGCATCAGATGGTCCCCTTCAATCTGCTGGCTGGTGTAATCAATGAAGCGAATCTCCATATAAACCGGTGGTTCGTCCTCACCCTCAACCTCGAGACCAAACAGCACGATAGCCGTAACACTGGGGCGATACTCACAAATGCACCGCACCTTGGCAAAGAGGTACAAGGGGGGCTTTTTCATATAGGGACTCCTTCACTGCTCAAGTGGTGCATGGGGTACAAGCGACAGCACAGGGTCGGTTGCAGCCTATCTCTACCGGCAGCTGACGACCCACAGGTGTCAGCAACCAGAGTCAGAGCGGAGGCCGGGGCTCGCGTCGTATAGCCATCGCGTTCCTGGCTACCACACCAAGATGGGAAATATATCGTGCCGCGTACTCACGACATAAGACTCCAATCCATTTTTCTCAGGATGGATTTGCAAGATCATTTGCGTACTGAAGGTGATGGTGAAAACCCCAAAACTATCAATTGAAAAAGCTTCTACATCGTGGTTTAGAAAGTCGAAAAGTAAAGGGCTTGTGGCAGCATCTTCACCATGCCCCCACTTGCATACCCTATTGATATCACAAGCGAATGGGCACTGAATTAACACGCTAGCCATATCGCCAAAAAGCAGGATCTGCGAACCGATCCCGACAGTTACACCTGTTAGCGCGGAAGGAATCATTTCGGCCAAATCTGAATCATTTATCATCGTGCCGTGCTCTTTTCATACAGGTGGTTGTTGAAGAAGCATAGGCCTGAATCGGCTCTCATTTAGTAGGCAGATCATATAACCATTTGTTAGCGCGGCCACCCAGGCTGACCGTCCGACGTTAGCGGAAGCGGCTTGGGTGACGTCAGCTTTTGGCCGAAAACGGTACTTGGATGAATGACCGCTTTTGGCCGGTTAGCGACCGTCGCTCTGATTAGCCATCCTTGTCTTTCCACACGTGGAGGACTTGTCATGAACATCATCGCTACCTGCGGCCGTCAGCCCTGGAACAAAGGAAAACTAGTCGGGCAGAAAGCCCCACTCCGACTGAGAGATATCTGGGCCATCCGAGTAAGGCTTCAAATTGCGAAAAGAACCCGGGATCTGGCTCTCTTCGATCTGGCCATCGACAGTAAGCTTGGAGCCTGCGACTTAACCAAGCTCCGCGTGCGTGATGTCGCCCATGGCGAGCACGTATCATCACGAGCCATGGTGATGCAGCAGAAAACGCAGCGACCAGTGCAGTTTGAGATCACTGAGCAAACACGGTCAGCTCTCGTGGCCTGGATACATCAGGCACAACTTCGCAGCGAGGACTGCCTTTTTCCTAGCCGGCTACATACCTCAGACCATCTATCCACTCGTCAATACGCTCGTATCGTCAAAGGCTGGGTGAAAGCCGTAGGCCTTGATCCAGCCATGTATGGCACTCACACAATGAGACGTACGAAGGCATCACTAATCTATCGCAGAACGAAGAACCTACGGGCGGTTCAGTTGCTGCTCGGCCATACGAAGCTGGAGAGCACTGTTCGATATCTGGGTATTGAGGTCGATGACGCCCTGGAGATGGCGGAACAGACTGAGGTTTGATCATGCATAGCGACGGTCGAAGTCAGGCCGTCGCTAACCGGCCATCAGCAGTCATTGGTATCAAGATATTGGTTGGGGTCAAGAGGAAATTAAGCTTTCCTATTTTCCGCCGCGTGCTTGCTGGGCGAGTCGGATGGTCTCGACAATATCCGCATCCTTGAAGCCGACTGCTTCGACCACACGGCGAAATATGCCTGGCAACCATGCAACTAAAGTATTGCGCTTGGGAATAATCACAGTGTCACAACGACGCTCGATACCCTTGACGATGCTGACGATGACATCATCGAGTCCAATCATTTTCCATAGCCCCCTCTCGTTTCCGCCCCAGACCTTGTTCCCGACTGGATCAGCTTGTACAGCATCCATCATTGGGGTCCTGAAAAATGTCGGGTGCACGCATCCTACGCCGACCCCAAGATGACGTACCTCAAGTCGGACACTGTCGCACAGCGCCCAGACCCCCGCCTTGCTAGCCGCATAGTGACCGCTGAGCGGGCCATGGATGAATGCAGCCATTGATGAGATCGCCATGAGATAGCCCTTACGCTCCTTCACGTAAGGCAGCACCGCACGGAACGTACGGAAGACACCATTGAGGTTGATGTCGGTGTGGCGCTCGAATAGACGAGGTTCCATAGTGGCCATGGAGTCGACGACGTAGATGCCTGCGCCGGCAATCACCACATCGATTCCGCCAAAATGCTGAACGACCGAAGCCATGGCTGTTTCGACGCTATCCAGAGAACAGACATCTGCTTGCCAGCCAGCTGCGACATCGGTTCCGCCCAGCTCACGAGCCTTCTCATCTACAACCGCGCCATCGAGGTCAAGCAGCGCGATCCGGGCGCCTTTGGCGCGAAGCGCCTTGGCCAGAGCCAACCCAAGGCCGCCGGCACCGCCCGTGATAGCCACCACGCGGCCGTTGAGCACGTAGGGTTTCATTGCTGCTCTCCTGAGCGGGGCAGTTGCCCCTGCGCAAAACTGCCTATGGCCTGTAGCGCATTTGCCGCTGAACGCAGGTAGAACGCTTGCAATTGAAAGACGTGCCACCGCGTCATGTAGATCTCCACACGACAATCGACTCCGCTACAGATGGCGTGCTCGGCTAAGCGAGTGGAGTCGGACAGCAGCAACTCATCGTCGCCGACCTGAACCATCATCGGCGGTAGCCCTTTCAGGCTGACCTGCAGCGGCTGCTCCATCAGCTCACCGGCATACCACCTCAACCCCTGCTCCAGCCAGCCTCGACTGATCATCGGATCTTGCTTTTTGCGCGAGAACATAGAGGTGCCGCTAAGACGTGGGTCGACCATCGGCGACATCAATAACAGCGCGCCGGCAAAGCGAACGTATATGTCGCGTAGTTTTAGCGCCAGGCACAGCGCCAACGAAGCTCCGGCTGAATCACCCGCCAGGAAAATCCGTGAGGGTGTATAGCCCTGAGCCCTCAGCGCCTCGTAGCAGAGCAACGCATCATCGAGCCCCGCAGGACACGGATTCTCCGGTGCCAATCGATAATCAACCACCCACACCGACATACCCGAGCTCCTGGCAAGACGGCTTGTAATGCTCCAGTGAGTATGCGGCGACCCCACACAAAACGCCCCACCGTGCAAATACAGGATCACCCCACCGTTTTCGCCTTGCTTAGGAGCAACTACTTGCACCGGTACGTTATTGACCAATTGACGATACTGAAACACACCTTGCGTACCCGGCATCAATGCCGACAACACGCGCACCACTTTACGCTGCGCCGCAGCGCTCAAGCCCGGACCGATCAGTGAACGGAATGTGGTGCGCAAAAACAGCCTTAAGAACCCAGCACTCAGCTTTTCCTTTAGCCCCGTGGGGGCTGCTATGGTCGAACCACCGTCGAACGGACGGCTGAAACGATAGGTGTGCAAGCCTGAAAAACGAGTTAACCCGCGATAGCTGAGTGTGAAACCCGGCCAGTTAGTGCTGTTATTACCGGAGGCATCGACGTACCAGCTTTTGCAGCCGCTCCATACCGTAGCGGCCAGGCGCTGCTGAGTACGCCTGTGGAAGCGTTGATACACGCTCGAATCAACTTCGACAGTATTGGCACCCGTGTCCTTGAGCATACGCCAGCAACGCATGACATGAGAAATCTGACTCTCCAGCATATAAACGATTGAGTTGTGCCCCAAATTGGTGTTCGGTCCGTACAACATGAAGAAGTTCGGAAACTCGGGCACAGTCAACCCAAGATAGGCACGCGTACCATTGCGCCAGGCATAGTTCAGGTCCACCCCCCCACGTCCGACGATACGCATCGGCGCCAGGAACTTGGTTGCCGCAAAACCGGTGCCGTAGATGATCGCGTCCACCTCATGTCGCTCACCGTCAACGGTCTCAATACCGCTCTCGTTGACCCGCGCAATTCCCTGCGTCACCAGTTCCACATTGGACCGGCTCATGGTCTTGAAGTACTCGCTGGACAGTAGAATACGTTTGCAGCCGTACGGATAATCCGGCGTCAACTTCTGTCGCAACGACGGATCGCGCACTTGCTCGGCCAGTAATCGACGAAACGGGACCCCCACCGCCCACTTCATCAGGCCTT
This sequence comes from Pseudomonas sivasensis, assembly GCF_052938085.1. Lineage (NCBI taxonomy): Bacteria > Pseudomonadati > Pseudomonadota > Gammaproteobacteria > Pseudomonadales > Pseudomonadaceae > Pseudomonas > Pseudomonas sivasensis. The sequence continues at coordinate 2,447,803 of NZ_CP176442.1, read as the reverse complement.
TGAAACGGGTGAAGGCCAGCGCGCGTGATTCGTAGCGCAGATAGATTAGAGCGCGGTAGGCGCGCATAAACCCCGGCATTCTGAGAAAAAGCGACTTTTCCCTTTCGGAGTAGGCGCGGTCCGGCCGTGGCATCAGGTGCGCCGGCGAACGCTGGAAGACTTTCAGGTGCCCGACAGTTGCGGCAATCGCCGGTACGAACTGAATCGCCGACGCACCGGTACCGACCACCGCCACCCGCTTACCGGCCAACGGATAATCATGGTCCCAGGTCGCTGAATGGAACACATGGCCCTTGAAGCGCTCCATACCCGACAGCGCGGGGAATGCCGGACGGCTGAGCTGGCCGGTACCACTGATCAACAGGGAAGCACTCAGCACCTGGCCGTCTTTTAGAATCACACGCCAGAGCGAGTTGGCTTCATCGAATTCAGCGGACAACACTTCAACGCCAAAACGAATGGAGGGATGCAACCCGTACTTCTCTGTGCAACGACGCAGATAGGCATGAATTTCGGCCTGGGGTGCGAACACCCGGCTCCATTCCGGGTTCGGTTCGAACGAGAACGAGTACAAGTGCGAAGGCACATCACACGCGGAACCGGGGTAACTGTTGTCCCTCCAGACGCCGCCAACATCGAGTTTCTTCTCCAGGATCAGAAAGTCCTTCACCCCTGCCTTTTGAAGGGCCACGGCCATACCTATGCCGGCAAACCCCGTACCGATGATAATGGCGCTCAGGGGCTTGTCCGCTTGATTATCGACTTGCGCTTCAGGCTGTGACATGAGGCACCTCTTTAGCAGCGACGGCGTTTTCGAAACGGGCGGACGAATGCGTCTGCGGGAGACCACGAATCAAGTCCACGGCCTTCTCGGCGATCATGATCGTAGGCGCATTGGTGTTGCCGCCAATCAGGGTCGGCATAATTGATGCGTCGACGATGCGCAGAGCTTGCAAGCCGTGTACGCGCAGTTGAGCGTCGACCACGGCCAATGGATCATCGCCCATTCGGCACGTGCCCACGGGGTGATAGACGCTATCGGTGCGCTCACGCAGCAGAGTGCGAATCTGCTCATCGGTTTCGACCCCTTCGGTGTACAGGGTCCGTGTGATCCACTTGGCCAGTGAAGGAGCCTGCATCAGACGACGGGTGAGTTTGAATGCCGCGACCATGTCTTCGAGATCCTGCGGATCTTTCAGAAACGCCGGATCGATCAGCGGTGCCGCTTGTGGATCGTTACTCGCCAACGTAACGCTGCCGCGACTACGCGGGCGTAATAGACAGACGTGGCACGATAACCCGTGCCCCATGCGCAAGGTACGCGCATGGTCTTCGACCGGGGCAACGACAAAATGCAATTGGATATCCGGTTTGTCTAATGTGTCGCAGGTTTTGAGAAACGCTCCCCCTTCAGCGAAGTTAGAGGTGAGCATGCCGCGACGCTCTTGGCGAAATCTCCAGATCTCCTTCAATATTTTCAGGCAGCCGCCCAGGGAAACGCCCATGGCGTCGAGGCTGTTTGTCTTGTAGACGAAGACAAAATCCGGATGATCCTGCAGGTTTTGCCCGACCCCCGGCAGTTCGTGCAACAACGGGATGCCATGGCGCTGCAACTCCACCTTCGGCCCCACGCCGGAGAGCATCAATAACTGCGGGGTCTGGAACGCACCTGCGGCAAGGATCACTTCACGCCGAGCTCGAAGGACGTAAACCTGTCCGTGTTGCAACACCTCCACACCCACAGCACGAGTACCTTCGAACAGAATGCGTTGCACTTGGGCGCGGGTTTCAACGCTCAGGTTATCGCGCACGCCAATGTGGGGCAGCAGATAAGCGCGTGCCGCACTGTAGCGCTCGCCATGTTTTTGCGTGACTTGATAGGCACCGACCCCCTCCTGCTCTGCCCCATTAAAGTCGTCGTTGAGCGGCAACCCGGTCTCGCGGGCAGCCTCCAGAAAACGTTGCTGAAAGGGGTTGTCGGAGCGCAAATCGCTGACCCATAGCGGCCCGTCTCTGCCGTGCCAGGCATCATCAAGGCGCTCGTTATGCTCACTGCGCAGGAAATACGGCAAGACGTCCTTGTACCCCCAGCCAGGATTGCCCAGAGAAGCCCAATGGTCGTAATCCCACTGATGCCCACGCACGTAAATCATGGCGTTGATCGACGAAGAGCCGCCCAACGTCTTGCCTCGCGGCTGATACCCCGTACGTCCTAGCAGCGCGGCCTGCGCAACAGTGTCGAAGGCCCAGTTGTTCACCTTGGTCGGTACCATGGCCACTGTCGCAGCAGGAATACGGACCAGACTGGACCGTCCCTCCCCTCCCGCTTCCAGCAAGCAGACGCTGGTGTCCGGATCTTCGGACAACCGTCCGGCCGCCACGCAACCAGCGGAACCTCCGCCGACGACAATGAAATCGAAAGTCTTTTTCATGGTTGTTATTCCTTGGGCAAGGCAGAGCGGCGTTTGCGGCTTCGCAAACGCGCGACCTGGCTTGACCAGGCGCTGCGGTGACCTTTTATTGTTGTTGGAACGGCGAACCGTGTGACTCAATGGTGACGCGCCTTGTTAAAGATCCGAATGCTGCAACGGGACAACTACTTTATTATTTGGGCCAATGTTTTCATCGAAGGCACCTCGGTATGAGCTTTAGGAATTTTCTTCGGGGTCCGACCAGTACCTTGCTGATGGTTGAGTTCGGCGATGAAAAAGGTTTTCGGGCTGAAAAGATTTTGCTCGGCTCGGGACTGACGTTGGCTCAATTGACCGATCCGAATTTGGAGTTAACTGCCGACCAGGAGCTGCGCGTTGCCGAAAACCTGTTGCGTTTATCAGGCCATGCTGCGGGGCTAGGTTTCGAAGTCGGCACGCGCTATCACTTCTCGACCTACGGCCTATTCGGTTACGGTCTGATTAGCAGTGCAACCGTCGGCGATGCGCTGGCCCTGGCGCTGCGCTTTTTGCCGTTGACCTACGCGTTCACGGTGGTCGCCTATGAGGAACAAGGCGATGAAGGAGTGCTGACCTTTGCCGTTCTAGGATTAGCACCGGACCTACGCGAATTTCTATTGACCCGCGACATGTCAGCGGCTGCGCTGTTGCTAAAGGAACTGGGCGGCAATGACTTCTCGTTATCACGCTTCTGCCTGAGCAAGCAGCCGCCGCCTATCCCTGACAATGTGAAAGTGCTGGGGTGTGCCCCTTCGTACGCGGCTAATAGCAACAGCTTGGCCTTTAATCGCTCTTTTCTCAGTCTCCCTTTACCTCAAGCCAACGCGGTGACTGTTTCGATGTGCGAACAGATGTGCACGCAACTGATGCAACGTCGCATCGCACACGCCGGGATGACGGCATTGGTGCAGCACTACCTGAACACCCCGGATAATGGCATGCCCGATCTATCCAGCATTTCCGAACTACTACATGTGAGCCCGCGCACACTCAAACGCAGATTAAAAGAGGAAGGGACAACATTCCGAAAACTGCTCGCCGACGTCCGCAGTCGCAACGCCATCAATCTGCTAAAGGACGGTCACAACCTGACTGAGATCGCTGAACGCTTAGGTTTCAGCGACCTGTCAAGTTTCTCCCAGGCATTCAAGCGCTGGCATGGCATATCGCCAAGTCAGTTTTCACAGCAAAAAAAATAACTTTGGTAATTATTAGACAGACGAACTGTAAACACCCCAGAGCGCTTTCACGAGAGTGAATACCCACTTCTGACCGATTTTGTTGAAGACTTTGGTTTTATAAACTATTGGTATACCAACCGCTGAAAGTACCTTTTGGGCACACCGCTGCACAAAACTTAAGCTCGGCCCCCTCAAAATAATGAACTGCCCATGGCTGTATAGACAGATCCAAGCGTCAGCTTCCTCAGCTAGGACCAGACTGACCGGATGCTTTTGGCCGATGACTGCCAGTCGTCACCGGCAGCTATCGACCCTAAGCAGTCGGTCTCGGTCAGCTTGAATAAGGCAGCAAGAAACGGATAGTAAGTGCTGGACGAATTCCAGCCTGATACGACTCCAACTAATAGGAGTTTAACCATGGCGTTTCGTATAACTGGCCTTTCCCCCGAGCCATTCCAGTCACTGTTTGGATTGCCCGACCAAGAGCTAGCATCTCTCGGGATAAAGCGTTACATGGTCGACAGCAACCCAGGCTTTCCTGACCGTATCGAAATAAAGGATGCAGAGCTAGGTCAGAGTGTGCTTTTACTCAACCATCTCTCTCAGCCAGCCGAGACGCCATACCGTGCCTCACATGCGATCTTCATAAGGGAGTGGGCTACGCAAGCTTATGACGCAGTCGATCAGATACCCGAGTCTATGCGAATCCGTCTGCTATCACTTCGTGCATTCACTGATGATGGGATGATGCTCAATGCCGACGTCGTAGATGGAATAGCGATAGAACCTGTTGTTACTCGGATGTTTGCTGATCCAGGGGTTAGTTACATTCACGTTCACAATGCCAAGCAGGGTTGCTACTCCGGGCGAATAGATAGGGCGTAGTCGCCGCAGTCTCGATGGCTCGTTCCGCTTTCGACTTTTCTAGTCACCAACTTTCCGCTATTGGCCGATTTCTGCCTGTCGTAGCGGGCAGTAATCGGCCAGAACCGGATGTTTAAAGCTGGGGCAATGAACTCGTCGAATTTCTTCCCGCTTTAAGAGTTTGCCGACGCGCTTTTACACACTCTGGGCTGGCAAGTAGAGTTAGGAAATCAACTCGTCCCTTTTTATAAAGTAGGTGCAAATGGTGGCTCCCTTCGTTCTCCAGGACTTTGATGTTGGATGGGTCGCCACCGACGCCGTCGGGCAGGTTGCGCTCTTCACTACGGGGGGGCCAGGGCCGGTTCCTGATTCCGCAATGCCCTCCGTCGAAAACTCCGAAGAATTTGTCCTTTCATTGCCGGAGGTGTCCGATGTAGATCGGGTCACTGCCAGGGCTGGCGTAAACGCTTTCGTTGAATTTGCCAAACGTGGGTTCTTCGCGTACGACTGGTCAGACGTTCATCGCGATTCACGCCAGGCCTTGAGGGGGTATGAGCTGCAATGCCGCCCACTGAATCCACTGACACTTTTCGATTTGCGTGCCCCTTTACGGGCATTAGCTGAGGCTACTCGGCTATCTGATGTAACCTTCGGAGCACCCATCATAGTGATAGGTGATCAGGTTTCTTAGCCTTCATTCGGCGATTCGGAGCCGCTTTTTTGGGCCGGAAGCTTTCAGTTGCGTACCGCAGCTCCCGGCCAATAGCAGACAGATCGTTCTACAGCCTCGGCGCTTTGTATCAGCCAGCAGAGCACTAGCGCAGAGAGGAAAAATACTGAGTAGGCGGTTTACCCAGTGCTTTCTTGAACATAGTGATGAATGCATTAACAGAGTCATATCCCAGGATGCCCGCCACACGTTGCACGGATACCCCCTCCGCCAAATGACTCAGTGCGATCATCAAATGCAATTGTTGACGCCAGCGTCCGAAGCTCAGCCCGGTCGTGCTTTCTACAAGCCTGGCCAGCGTTCGTTCACTGGTTGCAAGCCGAGTGGCCCACTCGCGCAACGTGGTTCGGTCGCCTGGATCTGAGAAGAGCGTATCCGCGATTTGTTTGATCTTGGGGTGGTCTGATATCGGCAAATGCAGCTCTTTCAGCGGGGCATCGGAAAGCTGCTCAAGCAGCACTGCAACCAGCCGAGCTGTCTTGCCCTCGGAATGGTAAGCAGGTTCCTGTTCAGCGAGATGCAGGACCATCTCCCGAACAAGGGGCGTAATGGCAACCGTGCAGCATTCTTCAGGCATGGCTGCCGCACCGGGCTCAACGAACAGAAAGCAGGTCCGGGCGTTTTCGGTCACTCGGCAACTGTGCGGCGTGCCGCCCGGGATCCATACGGCGTGCTGGGGAGGGACAAGCCAGAGTGCATTTTGCACCTCACAGCTCACTGCGCCATGCAAAGACAGGATGAGCTGGCCTTTGCGATGATCATGCGGACGGGCACCCGAATCATTGAGGTCAGGCGCAACCTTGAGGGCAATCGCTGCCTGGGCGAAAAGGTCTGAATCGAAATCTTCCGGCGAGGAAACGACATTTTTTGAGCTTGGCATAATTTAGATATCAGGTGTCTTGATATCTATATTAGCCGGTTCTGAAGTTCTCTACAGTTGTCTTCTTTTAAGAGGACAGATAAAGAATATGTCAGATACAAAAAACAAGTGGCATGCCATCGCGCTCGTCGTAGGCATTCTGCTTATCGCCGTGAACCTGCGCGTTCCCTTTACCAGCATCGCGCCCGTTTTGCCGCTGATCCAGAATGATTTTGGCTTGAGCGCCTCAGCTCTAGGCCTGCTTACTTCACTGCCATTACTTGCCTTTGCAGCCTTCTCCCCGCTCAGCGCATCGGTCGCCCGCAGGTTCGGCATCGAGCGCACGCTTTTCGGTGCACTGTTGGTCATTTCAGCGGGCATCCTGCTCCGCTCCGCAGGCAGCGCATGGGTGTTGTACGCCGGTACGATATTGATAGGCACTGGGATCGCCCTGGGCAACGTGCTGCTGCCCGGCCTGATCAAACGCGACTTCTCGACAAAAATGGCGTCCATGACCGGCGCTTATTCCATCACCATGGGTGCAGCGGGCGCTGTCGGTTCAGCCGTAATAGTTCCGCTGACCCAATCATGGGGATGGCCGATTGCCCTGAGTTTGTTGGTCGCAGCCCCGTTGTTGGCGCTGGTGGTGTGGCTGCCGCAGTTGAAAAAACACGAACACGTAAATCTGTCAGGTCCGAAACAAGCGCCAACCGTGGCCGTCTGGCGTTCGCCGCTGGCATGGCAGGTCACACTGTTCATGGGGCTGAACGCGATGCCTTTTTATGTCGCCGTCGGCTGGCTGCCGACCATTCTGATGGACCATGGCATATCCCCGGAGCAAGCAGGCACGGTACACGGCACGCTTCAACTGACGACGGCCATTCCCGGCTTGATTCTGGCGGCCACGCTTCGTCGTCTCAAAGACCAGAAACTGGCAGCCGCTACCGTCAGCCTGTTAACCGCCTCATCCCTGATCGGGCTCATTTACGCGCCAGACTACGCCATGTTGTGGGCCGCGGTCCTGGGCTTCGGCTCTGGTGCCAGCATGATGCTCGGCCTGACCTTCATCGGCTTGCGCACAAAAAATGCCGGTGACACGGCGGCACTTTCAGGAATGGCGCAGTGCGTCGGCTACCTGATGGCAGCCGCAGGCCCCTTGCTGCTGGGCCAACTGCACGACTGGACCGGTGGCTGGACAGGACCGCTGCTGATCACAGCCGCAATCTCCGTAGCCGGAGCATTCACCGGCATGCTGGCCGGGCGCAACGTTCAACTTGAATCTGCTGAATCATCGTCGCGAACAAGCCCAGCAATCCAGTCAGCGAATGCGCTCACAGCTGGCGATAAAAAGCGCTGATGCGGGTATAGCAGGTGAACAGGAACCGATGCGGGCTGCCAGTCAGCAAGCACTTCGACCAGTCGCCCTTATCGCAGATGCTCGCTGACCACGTTCTCAGCGAGCTGCACCAGCCCGAAGCCTTCAAGGCACATTTTGATGTAAAGCCCAGTCTCGTTGACGGCCGCTGTGCCGTTCACCGGGACTGAGATTTTTTCGGTACCACGGGCAAAGCGCATTTCACCTGCTTGCCTTGCGCGGCCCGAGAAGTAATGGATGGCCCGGTGGTGAGACAAATCTTGCGGATTTTGCGGAGTGCCGTTCTCTTCGAGATAGGCGGCAGACGCACAGGTTACCCAGCGAAACCGACCGAGTGGGCGCGCAACGAGCGTTGAGTCATCGAGCTCGCCTGTACGAATAACGCAATCGACACCCTCTTGAACCAGATCAACCTGCCGATCGTTGACGCCTATCATCAGGTAGATATCCGGGTAGCGCCTGTAGAAGTCTTGCAGGTTTGGCATGACGATGAAGTGTGCAATGCCACCCGGCATATCGACACGCAAACGCCCCTGTGGCCGTTTTACGGAATCCGTCAGGCTGGTCTCTGTGTGTTCGATCAGCTCCAATATTTCCCGGCATTGCGCCAGATATTGTGCGCCCTCAGAGGTCAGGCTGACCCGACGCGTTGTTCTGTTCAGCAGGCGTACCTGCAAGTACTTCTCAAGATTTTTAACGCTGCTGGTAACTGTGGAGGCCGGCAGAGAGAGCGTCTGCGCCGCCTGGATAAAGCTTCCTGCTTCAGCCACACGTACGAAAACCTGCATCGCTTGAATACGGTCCATGACTGTTAGCAGCCTCAAAGCAGTGATCGGGTAAAGTCGTTATTATTCGTAGATATTGAATAATAAAAACAGTTTAACCATCTTTTTCCCGCAGTATCGCATTGCGTACATTGCTTCCAACGAAATTTGAAGAGGTGTACAGAAAATGGCTGAATATAACCGCAGCATTGTGCAGGCCCCGACCGCTCAGGCCGCCCGCACCCTTATCCGCGGCGCCACTGTGCTGAGCATGGACGGTGATATCGGCAATCTGGCGCGCGGCGATATCCTTATCGAAGGCAGCACCATCACGGCCATAGGTGAAAACATCGAGGCCGGCGACGCTATGGTTATCGAGGCATCCGGCATGATTGCCATGCCCGGCATGGTCGATACGCATCGTCACTCCTGGGAGGGCCAACTGCGTCGAATCAATCCGAATGCCGAAACCCTGGAAGACTACTGCAACGCAACGCACTTCTCGTTCGCCCAATACTATCGCCCGGCTGACATGTATATTGGCAATCTACTGACTGCATTGGGGTGCATCGATGCGGGCATCACGACCGTGGTCGATAACTCGCACAACAGCCGCACCGGCGCGCACTCCGACGCCGCGGTCGAGGCGCTGCTCGATGCTGGTATCCGGTCTGTACACGCCTCCGGTGCGCCAGTTTCTGGTGAGTGGGACAAAGCCCACTGGCCCGGCAACCTGGAGCGTCTCCAGGGGAAATACGTCAAGAACGGTGACAACCCGCTGCTCTCGCTGGCGGTAATGGCGCAGCTGGAGCCTGAGCTATGGGCTGAGGCCCGGCGCTTGGGGCTGCCTATCATTACCGAATTCTTCGGCGGGGACATGGCAGCTGAGTTGGAGGGTTTGCATCGCGAGGGTCTGCTGCGCCCCGATAACATCTTCAACCACTGCACAGCGCTGCCGGACGCCGGCTGGAAAATCATTCGCGAGGCTGGCGTGCGGGTCAACGTATGCCCGCGTTCAGATGCCCACTACGGCATTGAAGATGGAATGTTCGCCATGCAGTCGGCCCAGCGTCACGGCATCAGCCCGGGGCTGAGTGTCGATAACGAAACCTCCTATAGCGGTGACATGTTCATGGAGATGCGGGTGGCGTTCTACCTGCAACGCGTCATGGGCATGCACCAGCAGCGCTGCTGCGGCGCAGAGCATCATCCGGTGACCCTGTCGGCTCATGGCCTGCTCAAAGCCGCCACTCTTGACGGCGCCACCTGTGCAGGATTGCAGGACAAAGTCGGCACCCTGACCCCCGGCAAACAGGCCGACCTGATCCTTATCAATGCGCAGGACATCAACCTTTACCCGTCGGGTAACGCATTCGGCACCGTGGTACACGCGGCCGAACGCAGCAATGTCGACACGGTCATGATTGGCGGGCGCATCGTCAAGCGCGGCGGCAAGGTGCTGGGCGTGGACAGCGAAAGGCTGCGTGCAGCAATCGACGAATCCCGTGAGCATCTGTTTGCTGCCGCAGGCTACCAGCCGGATATTTTTGCCGAGACATTCATGCCGCTTGAGTCAGCCAAGTAAGGAGGCGCGAAATGAACGCAGCTTACTACCTGCTGGCCATCGCCGCGGGGCTTGGCATTACCCTGCAGACCACGCTGAATGGTCAACTCGCTAAAGGTGTGGGTGGAGATTCCGTAGCGGCGGCGCTGTTCTCATTTACTGCCGGAGCGGTGTGCCTGGGCGTCTTTTCATTGATGCGTGGCGGGATAGTGGCCTCACTGGCGGCTATACCTGCCCAGCCCTGGTGGAGCCTGCTGGGCGGTCTGCTGGGTGCCGGTGCCTTGCTTAGTTATGTGGTGCTTGCGCCAAAAATCGGCCTGTCAGCCCTGCTGGGCCTCGCTATCGCAGGTCAGATTATCTCCTCACTGGTTATCGATCATTTCGGATTGATGGGGGCATCGGAAAGGCCGGTGTCTCTCATCAAGTTGGCCGGGTCGATGGTGATGCTCGCAGGACTGGCCATCGCCCTGTTCGGTGACAGGTGGTCAGCGCTTTTCTCCAACTGACTGCCTTGTTTGCCCCATCCTGTTTCGTAGGACGCAACCATGTTTAAAACCCTAAGCGGCACCACCAGTCTTCTTGGCGAGTGCCCTGTCTGGTGTGAAAGAACGGAACGCCTGTTCTGGACCGATATCCCTGGTTGCGAACTGCTTGCTCTGGACCCCGTGAGCGGTGAAGTACAGCACTGGCGAGTGCCCGAGCCGCTGGGGTCGTTCGCCCTTACGACCAATACGGACGTATTGCTAATGGGATTGGCCTCCTGCCTAGGTTATTACAACCTGAGTACTCTTCGCTTCACCAAAATTACCATCACGCCTGGAGTACCCGGAACCCGGGTCAATGATGGCCGCTGCGACCGTATGGGCAACTTTGTGTTTAGCACTATGGATGCCGGTGAGGCGGTGCAAACTATAGGGCGATTTCACCGGTTCAATGCCGCGACGCTCAAGACTGAAACGCTGGACCTTCCCGAAGTGGCGATCCCGAACAGCATCTGTTTTAGCCCGGACGGTTCCACCATGTATTACGCGGACTCCCTGCAAGGATGCATTTTCTGCTGCGATTACCCGTCGCTAGAAAACCAGCGTGTATTCACTACAGTCAACGGTCAGGGTGCTCCAGACGGTTCTTGTATTGATGCGCAGGGCTTTCTCTGGAATGCGGAATGGGGCGGTAGCAGAGTCGTGCGTTACGCGACTGACGGCAAAGTTGACAGCGTGATCGACTCCCCGTGTATTCAGACCACTTGTCCGGTGTTAGCGGGACTTGGTTATGAAACGCTTTACTGCACCAGCGCACGGATAGGGCTGGATAAGCCGGCAGATTTCGATGGCACGCTGATAAAAGCCGAAGCCGTTTTAGCTGCCGGATCCCCTGAAGAGCGATTTACAGGACGACTGCACTGAATAGTAGGTTCTAGCCTGTCGCGCCGTTCTGAATGCCAACTTGGTAGACGCGTCTGAATGACCGCTTCTGGCCGATTTATGCCTGTTGCGAAGGGCCGCTTTTGGCCGATTTCTGCCTTTCGTGAAGGGCTGATATCGACCCATAGCAGTCCTTCGCTGTGTGCGTCAGTAGGCGGCCAGTGCCGGCATAACCGTCCTGAGCTTTTCAATGATAAAAATTTATGGCACATGTACGTCTAGGTCCGCGTGACCGCTCGACAGCAGTCACGACACTGCCAGATATGCGCTGGCAGCCTTAGCGGGCTAAGGATGAGTCGGTAAAAGCAGCTAGACTGAATGCGCCTGAATTTTGGAATCATATTACAGCCCGCTTCTGAGATAGCTATTGCTCAAAAAGGGCGGGCAGCCGAATTAAAAGCAAACAGGAGAACATATGCCAGCTACCCCAGGGCCTACTTGTTTTGATAAAAAAGAACCATCAATAAGTTATAGCCAGCCAACGAAGCAAGCTGCGCGAAAGGCAGCAATTAGCCATGCTGTAGAATTATTGACTGTAAGACGTGAAGACTGCACTATTGCTCCGGATAATTACATTAATAAAGTAATCAAAAAGCTGAAGTCTTCAGGGCCAGACTCTAGCTACTCTCGAGCAGCCAATAAATGCAAAAGCGAAGATGTTCTATCATGGAGAAAATTTCGCTCGTCAACCATCGGAATGAGAAAACCAGAAGAGCTTACAGTTGCCTATCTCGCAGGACCTGAGCCGATCAACGACATTGCCATTCTTACTGAGCTAGGTGTACGCCCAGAAAACATATGGGCTTTCGAGCTTGATGAGGGGGTCTTTGCTTCGGCACTCACAACCCTTAAGTGCTCACCTCTCCGTGGGGTAAAGCTGATGAATACCAATATTGAAGATTACTTTGTGGCTTCTCCGCGTAGATTTGATATTATTTATTATGATGCCTGTGCACCTTTACCTAGCCATGAACAAAAAACAGCAAGAATTCTCTCCAATATATTCAAGCACTCTGCGCTGGCACCTCTGGGGGTGTTAATAACAAACTTTAGCAAGCCCGACATAGATGACGAGACAGCCTGCAATAACTATACAAATTTGATTGCAAACTACCTCTATCCTAAATCTTTCCTAGACTCTCCTGAGGACTCGTCAACAAGCGATAGCGCTGAAGCAGAAGGATATTGGATCCCTAGTATGCTTGAGGATATTGATCCAGAAGAGCATGATGACTATTATCCTCCGCACAAAAATTTTGTTGATATAGTAAGGCGGAACTTTGATGCCTACTATGGATCATTTATAACCCGCCATATAGCGGATATCGCAGCGATAATTGCACCTTCAGTGCGGGGGGTGAATTCTTCCCTAAGTAGCGAGCTTGTGAGTTGCGTTGATGCAGCCAATCAGCGCGGTCAAAGTATGATCACCCCTCAGAATGAGCTTGGCGAGGAAATTCTTAATGAATTAGCCAAAATATCATCAAGGCTTCCAGAATTTGGGAGCTCCTATACAGACGCTGAGGAGGCCGATCATACCGAGGTAGAGCATGAACTGAACGCCTTTCAAGAAAAATATTTTCCCGAGTGCACAGGAGGTGAGGCTTTGGAATGCTCATACCTGCACTCAATTCTATACACCTTAGCGCTATGTAATCTGGCACCCAGTAGGGCAAGGTCAAAAACAAATCCTGGATTCAAGTTTTATGATAGATGGGCATCACAGCTTACTGGCTCAACCGAGAAAAAATCCGCAATTGACGCAATTTCTGTTTTCTATGCGCTTCGCCATGATGATGCTCACTGGCCCGAGTCTTTAAAGGACCTTAAAAGGTTTGACTATGATCGCAAGATGCCATTTTTGTGCGATGTTGCTACAGACGAGTTGTCATTTTACCCTCCGTTCGCTCAGGTCAGTTATCCTGCGCATAATAAAGTTTCGGAAACCAAACGCTATCAATATGTTGCAGAAGGGAAGACTACCTCAATGTTCTTGGATGTACTCCCTTTCGATGAGTGTAGATATATATATGACTGGTTATCAACTGCGCCGTTGATTTCAGAGGATTGGAGTGATACGTCCCGTCAACTTGTTTTTAGATTTGCCCTGGATGCAATAGTAAAAAACAAATATTACTACCAAGATGACTATTTCTATGGATGTAATGTTGTTAGTACTGACGGCTCTAACTTCGAGCCGCCACAATACGAAAAGAGAAAGAAAATCAAATCCAAAACGTAAGGCGCACTGTCATTTCCTGCGTATCAGTCGCCCCTCCAATCAAACGTGCGTTTAGTGGCTGTTTTACGCCTGTATTTGGCCATTTTTTCTTGTGCGAAGAGCAGCTATGGGTCGATTGCGGTCGGCTGGGCACTTACGCGATGGAACGCACTGCTGCTGTCGCGATAAGTTCCAGGCGCAACCCTTCTTCGTCGAACATTACCTGTGCAGTAGCGCGCGTAGGCTTTTCGTGTTCGGCAAACCATTCGGTCCAGACTTCATTCAAGCCCGCGATATCGTTTTCCATGTCCTTGACCCACAACTGCACGCTGAGCAGGCTCGAGCGATCAGCACCCGCCTTTTGCAGGTATTCGTCTAGTCGGGTTAGCACCTGACGGGTTTGGTCCTTGATATCCGTGGAGCGATCAAGGGCGACCAAACCGCTGAAGTACGCTACCCCGTTGTGGATAACCACTCGACTGACGCGTGCATTGCTTCCGAACCAGCGAAGCACACGCCAGAGGTCGACTACCGGGAAGTCAGACGGCATCTGCTGTAGATCGCCTTCAATCCATGTTTGCGGCTCATAGAAACTGTCAATTCGATCCGGACGTAATTTGGACTCCTGCTCTAGTGAGCAACTCGTATAGGGTCGCAATTTTTGTTCGTGTGCCACGCGAAGCACAGTAGGTAAATATGACCCGCTGCTTGGCCCGAGTGAAAGCCACAAAAAATCCTGCTGTCGCCTCGATTTCATCCTGGGAAAAACTCCACCACGCGCCGTCATCCAGTCCGACAAAAATGACGGTGTGATACTCAAGGCCCTTGCTCTTGTGGATCGTCATCAACGGAACTGCGTGTACGCCTTCGTACATGTCGAGGGCGTGGGACCAGTCCGTACAGTGGAACGAGGTGGACAGAAGATGTTCCGCCGTCGCGTCTAGCACTTTTTCTAGCCAAGTTCCCTGGTCATAGGCAGGGTTGGAGCGGATCACATGCTCTGGACCCACGAAATTTAGGATGTCATCAACAAGTGCGCGTGAGGCCGCCTTGCTTTTTGGGGGATGGGAATAACGTTCAGCCAGTTCGGTTGTATAGGTATCCAACTCACGAGCGAGCCTACTCTGCCTGATTGCGTCATCGGCATCGATCCCTCTCATTGATGCGAGCCAATTCTGGCAAGTCGACCAATAACCGCCAGCTCGCGAAGTCATCGCGAGGCGGAGAACGGTGACCAGCGACTTTGAGATTTCCTCTGCCATCAGCTCTTGCAGCATTACTTTGCCAACCATTCCAGCTTCGTTACGCAGAGCCAGATTTTCGCTCGCGAAAGCAGGTTCTAAAAGTTCTGCATACTCTCCTGCCTTTTGTCGAACCAAGATGACGAAATCTCGAGGAGCCAGTTTCAGATCGGCAATGTATGACGCTACTAATCGTGCCAACTGACGCGCTTCAATTTTCGGACTTGCGAAATCGAGAATTGAGCAACTTTCTCCGTCAATTGTGCGATCAGTCTGAGATACCGGCTGTACGGCTCGTGCATCTAACGCCTGGGCCAGCACGTGCTGGATACGTACCAACTCCGGCGAAGATCGATAATTGTTGAAGAGCGAAGTCCGGGTGCCTTCGAAATCGGCATCGAAGGCAGAGAAAGGATCATCCATCGCCATTGCCCAACGCATGATCTGCTGCTTGTTATCTCCGACAGCAGTCACGATGGTTTCTGTGCCTCGGAAAATCGTGCTTACCAGATCGTACTGGACCCTGGTGGTGTCCTGGAATTCGTCCATAAACAAATGCGAATAAGTGAGACGCAGGGCATCCCGTGCCATCGGGTTGACTCGCAACAACAGTTCAGCGAGACGGCCAATCATCGCGAAAGACAGCACACTTTTGCCGCCGTTGTGGAGTGACTGTTGCCAGAACGCATCTGCCGCCCATTGTGCGACAGTTGGGGCCGGCCATCCGTCTACAGGCAGCGGTAAGCCGATCAGGTGTCGGCGCTCAAACGTTTTTGGCCCAATCTCACGCACGTCATTTTTCGTCCCGATTATCGCAGGCGGCGTTGGAAGGTCATGGAGAAACTCGCGAAAATCTCGTTCATTGTGAGTCGCGATCTCGTAGTCGGGTCTTGGCCGCCAGCGGTCAGGCAATGCCTGACCGAAGCGGTCGACCAATCCTTTTGCAAACGCATCAAACGTCATGGAGTCGAAGCGGCTCGCATGGGTGTGGTGGCAGCGCTGACGTACGCGTGCTGCCAGATTTGACGCAGCATCGCGCTTGAAACTAATAGCTAGTATGCGCCGAGGAGATGGGGCCGCATCAGTCTGAAGGAGAAAGGCGGCGCGCTGCGCAAGCAGTTCTGTCTTGCCAGCGCCTGGCCCTGCAATAACGGACCGATTTTTTCTCGAACGGACCACCTTCAGCGCATTCGCCTCAAGAGCTTTAACCCCTACGGGCTTCCAGTCCTCGGGACCTATTCGGCGTGACGAAACGGCCATGATCAGTCTCGCCTCAAGGAGCTGGAAATATGCCGAACGACTTCGGCCAGAACTGCTGGCATTCCTGCGATCAGGCTCGCCTTACTAACCCGGGCCAATGCCGCCAGATGCGTAGCTGGCTTGCTGTGGGTAAGAAAGTGGTACCGATAGTTCGGAAACAATATTGGGTAATTCTCATAAGGTCCCGTGTATACCGAAAGTCCCGGACCTGACGTCCCCAGCACAACCTCCGCAGCCTTGTCAGCGGCCATACGTGGACCACCCCCTTTAGGGATCACGGCGGCATAGTCAGCGGGGAAGGCATTCAGCATGCCCAGATCAAGATCTAGCGGCGCCGAAAAGTAGACCCCGTACTGCTTCAAGCTGTTGATCCAACCCAGAAGAATGGAGTGGTCAGGCAAGTTGTTCCATTCGTGCATTTTGGCAAATGACGCGTCGGATACAACGCCGCTTGTGCTTCCTAGCAATTTGGCCTTGGGTTCGCCGAACTCAATAAGCTTCTCAATCGCTGTTTTCACTCGCCCCCACCCGCCACCATCACGGCCGAGGTCCAAGTCTAGGAGAGTCGCGTGAGGAATACCTAGGGCCTTGAGTAAGCGCCAAAAATATTGGACGTGTCGTCCGCCGAGAGGGACGATCGCGACGAAAGCTGGGTCGATGAGAAGATCTAGCGCCTCGGCGAGTTGAGGGAGGACGATCCTTTCGGAGTCGCCCTCGACAAGCAGGACGAACCGCGCGAAGTAGAGCTCGGGATAGGCCAAAATGGCGCCACGTACGAACTTGCTGGCTTCAACATCGTCAGTTGGGAGCTCAATTCGCTTCACAGTAGAAACGCGCGTCTTTGCATGGCAGCGGCAGTAGCGGACCTCGCTTGGCTCGACTCGGCTAAGAACCGCCGGCGAATGGCTCGTAATTATGGCCTGCGCTCCGCTGGCCTCAGTCAACGATCGAACTTGGCGGATGATTCGAGCAAGGAAGTAGGGTGAAAGATGGTTTTCAGGTTCCTCAAGGGCAAACAGTGTGAGCGCAGGAATATGCAGTGAATCCTTTCGAAATCCGTCTACAGAACCTTCGACGACCTCGCGCTCTAGGTCGAAAACGGCGGCGGCCAATGCAAAATAAAATAGCGACTGTTGTCCGTCGCTAAGGGCATCGATACCTCTTTCTCGACCGTCAGGCCCCTGTTCAAATATGACTGCGATCTTGTTTATCACCTCCTCAAACCGTCGGCTCACCAAGCTGAGCCTAGGCTTGGTATTGGAAGCGTCGTCATGCAGGTCTGCCCAGCGTGTTTGCAGAGCCTCGGTAATTGCCTTGATCGCAGACTCGCCTTCAAACGCAGCAGTCAGGCTCTCAGTCGCCTCTTGCACTTTGTCTTCGGTGTCGGAGGACCATTCAATGGCCCTCAGGAGACGGGCGGCCAGCGTGCCGGCAGTTGCTCGGATTTGGCCGGCGGCGTCCCGACTTGCAGGGGTGTAATAAAGTTGTATGAGTCCCCGATCGGTAACTGCCACCGGTTGGTATTTGTCCTCTGCGGGCTCGTCATCTAAGCAATCAATCCAAAAAAGACTCTGTGACACCTCTCCCTCAAGCGTACCGTCGTCATCCCACTGTGCTTCAAGCCGCATTCGGCAAACGGGCGCCTGGGCTGCTCTCGTAATCAGCATGTGCCGAAATGAAGGGGCGATGGTTTCCGCGGTTGCAGACCCGTCCAACAATTCTGGGAAGGCAACGATCGCCTCGATGAAGAGCTCTTTGGAATCGCGGCTCTCAGGATCCTCTCCAGGAGCTAGGTGGAAATCGGAAAGTGATACGGTGCGCTGCGCCCGCGTGACCCCGAACATCTTCGACATAGCCTGAAGAAGCGCAGTTTTACCCGCAGCGTTAGGACCAACGATTGTGGTGACCTCATCTGAGATTGGGATGGCAATCTCATTCGGGCCGAAACAGCGAAAGCCAGATACCGTGATCGACTCGATGCGCACAGGTTCCTTCCTCAATGCGGTAACAGGCACACATGCTCGTTACTCTCGGCGAGGTTAGCGCAGTATCCCTTCGCGCACAGCCCTGTAACCTCGATTTTTTGGGCCGCCCGGGCCAATTAGTTACCCAGTCCACGGGGATCAGCTACGAAATAACTGCAAGCCGATTTCAGTATCACAAACACCGTTGCACGTTTCCCCAGGATCCATCGGCGAAGGGTCGCTTTAGAGCCCGGATCTAGCGACTGATGTATGGCGACAGAGTGTGAGGTTGGCAATCCAGTTGATATACGATGCGGTAGTTGGCGTCATCTCGTATGCCTGGATACTGTAGCCGAGCTCCGAAACACTGGGCTGACATATGAGCCAAGATCAGCGCTGACCAGAATGGCACTGGCCGACAAGACCAGGTTGTTGATCGCCGAAGCGCTTCGAAACCCCACGCAGCCAGCTACACCTACCCAAATCAGCGACGCAGAGTACGCTATGAAACTGTACGAAATGCCCGACCTTATAGACCTCGCATACATGATTGCCGATGAGGTTAAAGATCGGCTGTGCCGTCAGTGGTATACCGCCGCTGGGGTCGAATTAAACATCAGATGGATACCGACAAACGACATACGTGCGGTAGCTGCGGTCGAACCATCGCCAGAGGATGTTCAGCGCCACGTCATCACATTGAGCTATGGGCTACTAGGTCAGATCTACTCAAATGCTTTTGAGTTTGCGCGTTTCGCTCAACCCGGTCCGGATGGCGGAACTTTACACGGAACGCAGCCACTTCCCGGGCGATTCGACATGCTGCACGCAGCTGAGTTGATGTTCATTTCGGGCGTAAGTTTTGTCATTTACCACGAGTTAGGTCATCTCAATCAAAATCATGGTGCTATACGCACACGGTACGGATCAGATTCGACCAATAGCATCAGCGAATTCCAAGTCGCTGGGGAGGCGGAGCTTACAGGGGATCAGGCTGCCATCTCGCACGCGACTGAACTTGCGGCGGACTTCGAAGCGTTGGACTGGCTGGCGATGATGCTTGGACCATACAAAGGCGACGAGTTACTGGATCACGCCTATCTACAGTGCGCGATCGTGAGCTGCATTATGCTCATGTTCAACGGAGGACGGCCTGCTCGTATGGATGCGATGCCTTCAGGTACCCATCCACCCAGTCTCCTACGAATGGATTTTTGGGTTCGCTTGTATGCAGAGCGTATGGCCATGCTCTCGCAACAGCTAGGTGTATCGAATGGTCCTCAGGCGATACTGAAATTCTTGGATGACTCTTCGTTTCTAGCGCTCCTGAGCTGCTTAACCCGCCTGGGGTGCACTGATGATCCTGAATATCGGGATTTCTGCAAAGGGTCGACGACTCACCGAAATTACAAAAGCTATATGAGTAGGGTAATCAATATCTGGAGCCAGCACGACGACGAGGCACGATCCTCACGCCGTCTTGGTGGCGTACTTTCAGTGTTGTATTTCTCTGATGAACATAGGGAGATGGTAGGCGCCGTTCCCAATAGGGATGCCTGGAGTGATCATGTCAGACTGACTCAAGAGGTTCTTGCTAGAGGCCGGGCTAGCGCATGATCTGAAAGTGCGGCTCACTGCAAGCCGCTACTGCCATTAGGCGCCAGTTCAGCCTGTTGAGCCTGATCATCCATCTGGGGAATCCGCCCGCCTCCTCGCGGGTACTAGCGGCCCAAACATGCTAGAGCTGTGGCGATGGGAGCTTTACCCCAGCGAAAAGTTCGCTTCCCCAGGACACCCTCAAGGCACCACCGAGCTGTTCCATGTTGAGTCAGGGACGCTTCATCTTGAGGTAGGCGAAAGGGGGGGGCATCGTTTACAGATAGGTCCCAACCGCTTGAGCAGATCGTCCGCATGAAAAAGCTGCCACATTCGAAACTCAGTTTTCATGGCACTTCTATCAACAGAGCCAGTGGAACGGTCTTGAGTGCGTCCTCATGTCCGTAGGTTAGCACCTGGCGTTGCACAGCGGCATAGGCAAATCCTTCATTAGGAATCGTAACTCTGAGTCTTCGTGTAAAAATAGCCGGACAATCCCTTGCCCAAAAATCCTGAGCGACCAGAGAGGCAATACCTGTGTCATTCGCAAGCTGCTCAACTTGGCTTGCAATCTCGCCCTCAGGCGCGATAAGCAACTTTGATACAGATCTAAAAACCGCTCGGAAATTGGCTAAATTTACAGATGCCCGCAGTCGATAGATTTCGTGTGGTACCTCCGCCAAGGTGAAGAGCAACTGGTCGGTCAAATTTGTAAACGGCAGCCAGTATGCAGCTGTAGGTTGAGCTTGCGTTGCGGCATGCAACTGTCGCCAGAAAATCGGAAGGTCCGTAAATATTGCAGCGCCAGTCACTTGCGCCATAAACATCGAAAATTCAAGCGGTGCACAGCGAAACGCCGTGAGCTGGCTGTGCTCCTTTCCAGGCTGAGTCGGCTGTAGCAGCGCTAAGGGGTCATCATCCCTCAGCTTCTTGAACTTTCGAGCCATTTCATCGACATCGGCAATATTAAGATGAGGCGACGATTTACGGATGATGCTGCTGATAGATTCAAGGGGTAGTCGTGAGAACAGTCGCTCAGTGTCGTCCTCGGCAAGCCACTTAAACATACCGGTGTCGTCGTGAAACTCCTCTGCATCACTGACGCGGGATTCCGCCATCTCCCGCATCGCGTTACCAAAAGCAAATTCCAACTCCCCAGGGTCAGGAACAAAATGAACTATACCGGCCCGAATGAAAGGCTCTAGCTCCAGTAGGAGCATTACATTTTTGAGGGTCTGCACCCGGTGTTGAGACGGATTTTCGACAGGGCTGAACTCGGGGCGTACACACGCCGGATTCATAAACGGGTTGAGTAAAACTACCTCGTCGAAATAGCTGGACCAACAGAGCACACTGGTAACCACAGTGCGAGGATCGATACAGCCCATGTAAACCGCCCGGAAAATCCGAGGGTCCGGCCGCGGCCAAAGCTCTCTGAAGTTTGTATCAACTGGCCACAGTGCTTGAAGGCACCGATAAATTTGCGTGACGTGCTCATCGTTGAGTTCTGCTCGCACGTCGCCCCAGCTTTTGCCGCTGTCCAGTCCAAGGATGTTTTTCACCTTGCCGACGAACATCAGGTTCCGCTCTCGAATGCTTGCAACAGACCAGGTAGGCCGATGCGCTTCAGGAATATCCTTGCAACACGCTGTAAACGAATACCCGCTACCGCAACCGCATTCAGCTTCATCATCGATGGGATATGAGGGCGGCGATTTCTTCAGGTACTCATGGCTGCCTGAAGTACGCCCGTACGGGTCTTGGTAGAGGGTCGAGCCATCCTCGTAACCAACGTACATTTCCCCGCCGAAATGCCAAAGCTCGTCAGCTGGTGGGCGAAGCACTTCTCCGATCTTGCCCCAATCGCCGGCGTATTCCCGTTCCGGGTAGAGCCAATCCTCCACAGGCGCCGCCACATGTTTGCAGGCGCGAGATTTTAGAAGGTAATTGATTGCCAGCACTTGGTCTCGGGACAGCACCCTGGAACGGATCCATGCATCCGTTTGAGCCAGGCTTTTTCCGAAGTTGCGGGCATTCTGTCTCTCGGCTAACAGGTCGACACCTTCTGTCTGTTTCGCGTAGTCGAGGTGGCTAAGGATTAGGCAATGCTCGGCATCTAGAGGGAAAATCGTTTGCGTCCCGTTCCATTGCATGGACGGCTCATTTGGGTAGCGACATGTCGGCGCATCTGGAGGGCAGGCCGCATTGTAGAGGGTGACAGGATGGTCGGTGATTATGAATTTAACGTCCGACTTTTTCGCGGAGACGATCTCGCGAACCCCTTCACTCCAGATGGTCAAGTTCAGTGCCAATAAGTGCTGCATTTCTCTCATTAGCCCGGACTGATCAAGCTGCGAGTAGTGTGCATTGATCCAATCTAGACCTTTCGGTGTGCGTAACTTCTGTGCGCCGAGATACTCGAAAAAAGGCGTAAACGCGTCATGAACTTCCTCGGGCTGACCACCGGCCAGTTGACGAATCGCAACGGCCCCAGAGTTGTCGATCGCTCCAAAAAGCAAACGCTCGATTTCATCATTGGGCTGTCCACCAGGCCAGGTGGTATAGAGATCTGTTTTTTTGAAGCTACTCTTCGGGACGCGTTTGGAGACTGATTTTCCTAGGCCATTCCGATAGATGGAGGGGGACAGATCAAGATAGAAAAATTGCGCTCCAGGCGCGGGCAAAAAACGCTTCTGGTACCAGATTGGTACGTAGTGGTTTTCGTGGGTCTGTTGGTCCATTGATAGAGGCTTCCGGAGGTTGGGATTGATACATGACCAGCTTCACATCGTCAGGTGGACGCCAAAGATCACGGCGCCATAGCGGGCGGCCTCCTTTAAAATGGATGATGACTATCGACGATAGTTAGCTCCCGTACTCTCGTCCACGGTTGAACAGTCACGCATGTATTTTCCCTGTGCCTCGCAACCATCGGACTCTGAGTTATCTCCGACGATCGATATCCCATCCAGAAATCGACTCGCGCGAGCTGAACGCCTTTCAAGCAATTGACGTGCTTCTCGAGTGATTTTGATGGCCATCAACGTCTTGATGAACCGTGCTTTCTTACGTCTGTTTTTCTGTTTCCGCACAAGAGGTTTCTCGCATTGGCACCAACGCAGTGCTGCAACTACCAAAATTAACTTTGGGGAGCCGGCATTTTGTGTCCGCTGGGTCGGTGAACTGTGAAGCCGAAGCTGAAACTTTCCAACTACAGCCAAGCTAATGGGCTCATGCTCTCAATACACGCTCAGAAGCTGAGTTCGATAGTGCTGAGAAAAATTGAGTTCATACAATGCGGGCTCGGATGAGCCGATAATCGAAATAGCGTGGTCGCTACCCATTCGGGAATAGGCTCCGCCCATTGAACCTCCCAAGATAGCGATCTCAATGCCACTGGGATCTTCTGGATGGTCGTCAATCTGGTCGTCGCACTCAAACTGCGAAGCTCGTACGACACTCAATACGGCATGATCATCGGGCAAATCATCGGCCAAACGCTCCGAGTACTGCTGGAGCGCAGGTTCCGCGAGAACATACAGCCAAGCTTTTTCATCCGCATCATTTGAGCGCCTGAGGATTCTGCCCAAGACCTGGCGATAGTGCAGTTCGGTACGTATCCGACTTAGATGACAGCAAACCTGAAGCCTAGGTATGTCCGTCCCCTCGCTGATCATGCCAACCGCAATAATCCAGGTGCAGCCACCATGTCGAAAATCATTGATGACCTGCTGCGCGTTTGGCGTCTTATTGGTCACGACCTGACACACCTCCCCCTGTGCACGCATAAGGTCAGCTATGCGGTGAGCGTGCTCAATGTTTGTCGCAACTACCAGGCCGCCGGCCTCCAGATGGTGCTCACGGATTTCGCGAAGCTTTGTACACCCTAACAACAGAATCTGCCGCAAAATATCGTCATGGAACAGTAGATCTTCATAAGACACGGGTGACTCAGAAAGTAACCTGGCAATACTCGGATACGTTGTGACGGTGCCTTCTGTGGATAGCGTTTCAGTTAACCTCACCATGTTGTTGTCCAAAACGACGATGCGCGGCGACCGACATACGCCGTCAGCGATTGCCTCCTGCAGGCCATATCGGTAATCACAGATCAACACCCCGTCTGGCTGAGAATATCGAGCAAGCGCTATTGCCTTCTGGTCAGACCTCCAAGGTGTCCCCGAGAGAGCAAGAGTGAAGGTGGCGCGGTCTTGAATCCTTTGCACAATCTGCTGACCCCATGCATTGCTTAACAGCAAGTCATGGCCAGCGCAGTGATGGATTTCATCGAAAACCGCGAACACCCTATAGTCGTCGAACAGTTTCCAGAATGCTGCGTCTCGATATTCCATTCCTTGATATGTGCAAGCAGCACCGACGGCACCTATCAACCCGTCCAGGCGTTTACCCAGAACTGCGGAGAACGTTCTCTGAAATCCATCCATTGTCTGTCGTGACGGAGCAAAGCAGAGGATCAGATCTATCTTGTCTTGCATTAGTAATTGTCTGGCCAGCTCCGCTGCCATTTTGGTCTTGCCGGCACCGGGAGTTGCTTGGCAAAAGAAATGAGGTTGCTGAGTGTAGTGCTGCATAGCCAACGTAATGCAGTCGTGTTGCCATACCCTTAGATCGGTGTTCATGCGGCTGAAATCGCCTTAAGCGTATTCTCAATTGCACGAACGTGCCCCAGGAGCTTTGAGCTCCTGTCACGGACTTCCAGATATACCCCTTCAAAACGCCCCTTCAGGTGAGGAATTTCCTCAAACAACTGCTTGTACCGCTCGGTCTCGCCCAAGGATGAAAGCAGATCAAGCCGGGTCTCTTTTAGCATCGCTTGAAGGCGGACCTGGTCGTCTTGCCCCTTTGAGCTAGGCACAGGGCATGGTGTTTCTCTTCCCTCATCTGCTGGACCTTCCAGAGGATCGACGCTCATGGAGAAGTTCCCATCTACCAGTACGAGCTGCAGCCGTTGCGGCATCTCCAGCATACGAAACACCTGTCCCCGCTTTTGACGTTGCACTGCCATCTCCACCCAGCCAGCGCGAATTAACCTTCGGATCTGTTCATAAACATAAACGCGCACATCCGCGAGCCGAAAGCTTGAGGGAGGAAGGAGTGCCGCATACGCGTCTCTCAACTGATGGGTCGTGAACCCCCCAGAAAAATGCTCGCAAAGCAGCGAATGGAGCTGCCTGTCGAATTCGAATAAATCTTGTTTCATGCAGGCACCTCAATGATTTTTAAACAAAAATACGGATTATAGTCCGTGGCCGATTCGTCCGCAAACGATCGATAGTCCTTCCTCATGTGTGTCGAGGCGGCTATGGGGAATCTGGCAAAAGAATTGGGGAAAAAGATCAGGCAAGCGAGGAAAGCGAAGGGCATATCGCAAGACATCTTCGCTCTGATTTGTCAAGTAGACCGTAGCTATATGGGACGAATTGAACGGGGCGAAGTCAATATTACGGTCGAAAAGCTATACCAAATTGCCGAAAGCCTAGAGTGCAGACCCGCAGAACTATTACCGTAGAAGATTTTACGAAAGCTGAAGTATTAGAATACACAAACTTAATTGTTACATGCTAATTGAACCACCAGTTCCCCCAAAAGTAAAACCAGCCACATTCTAAAAAACACCTAAATAGACATAAATAATTTAAATAATCTACATATCAGTCTTTTTGTATTTCCTCAGGCCTCCTTTTCACTAAAGCATAGAGATCCAGATTGGGAATTGTTTCCGCATTTAAAAGAATCCTTTCAATCATTCGAAGTTGTTCAGCATTATTTTTCTTTAGGACTTCCACCTCAGCCTTCAGGTTCTCTATCTGTTCGACCAGCTTCACATCAGAAGCCGTGATTGTTGTGTAGAGCGATGGTGACGCGCCCCGAAGCTGCGCTTTTTTATTTTTATATGACGTACTTATACCGACGTAGGTGCAGAGAGTTTGCCTTGTCGTCTTTATTGCGAGTTCAAGTTCAACCCTTGTTACCAGTGCATCCCAAGTAAGTTTACCTGTCCATTTGGTGAGCATAATCTCTATCTTACGTTGTGCCTGGGCAGATATTTTTGGTTCAACCACGTCATACCTCCTTATTGTTCAGGCCGAAAGACGACAAAAGATAACGTAACTGAGGATTGGTATCCGTATTAGAGTTCGTAGATTTATCTTCGATCAAACCTTTTAAACGCGCCTCATAATCCGGGAGCGCGCACGAAGCTTTCTTTATGACCTTCGTGCTTAAATCAATTAAATTGAATTCAGAGTCTTTTTTTGAGTAGCGAATTGTTGTACCTACAGGACAACTTTTCATCAGATCAATCAACATTGAAAGAACTCGAACATTTCGAGAGTGGATAACATACCATTTTTTCATTGCCGAAGAAGTTGATAAACGAGTATCACCCGTTACCGACTCTAACCGTGCATTTTGAAATCCTAAATCTTTCTCAAAAAGCTCGATAGCACTCTCATCACCTGCAATATAACAAGCCTCAGTACACAGAAAACACTGGGAGATGAAATCATTCAAATAATTGCAGGGATTAATATGTAGATTTTGACTACAAAGTCCCGTAGAGGTGATCGAGGCCGGTAGATTCGTAACTGTTGCAAGCTGCTCCTTAGAATAAGTTCGAATTGAGCTTTTGTCGAACTCAGGCGGATTCACTATTGCGCTTACTCGGCTTGCTTTTATGTCATCACTAGTATGGATATAAGTATGAGTTTGCTCAGAATTTTTCCTACCTGACCAAGCAGTAATAATTTCAACTGGGATATTACTTAAATCAGCGAGAGTATTTGTTAGGTGCCGCAACTGATTTGGTGTCAGCCGAATCTCTGAGGAATATCCATAGTCAACGAAAATCGAATCCCCGACTCCCTGAGGGGAAAGTCGAGATAAAGTCGAGCTTCCTAATGAGACCAAAGGGACAACCGCGTAATTCGTTTTCTTAAGTGTCCTTCCACCTCCCCCTGGATTTTTTGAATCTCCATAAAACCAACTTCCTAAGAAACAAAACATAGCATTTTTAAGCTTGATGCTCGATTCACCGTTAGAGAAAGAAAAAGGAAACTCAGGTAGAAATTCTTTTCTATAAAAAGACACCCACCAATTTTGCAATTCTTCCACCGTCACGACATCTCTATCAGCAAATATCTTTGGTAATTGCGTATATCCGAATAGATAGGGCAATGCGGATAGTTTAGTCTTCTTCGAATTCGACACAGACAACTGATCATCAGGGCGCAAAGAAAAAATTGGTTTATTTTCAAAAAAACGACCTCTGTGATTAGCATGAGTACTCGTTAAGTCAGTTCCTTTTTTTAATACCGGAACGCAATCATCTACACCATAAAAGCCTAGTGCATAACCCAACGTAAAAAGATTTGGTTGTTGAGTCAGAGACAAGTTTTTCTTTAGATCTGCTTCAATCTCGAAATCTCCAAGCAACCTTCTCCAATTCCCAGAAGGCTTTTCATAAAATCTGCAAAGTATTCTGGCGGGTTCACAAGCTTTGAAAAAAAAGTTAACGGCTTTGTTAATTGACTCAGCAAGCGCAGACAGTACGTGATTCCGAGTATTTTTGTAGCCTTTGCTTCCAATCCAATTAAGATAATAAACGGGCTCCCCACCGCCTTCTGAGTGAGACTGAAGTACTTGTTTAGGCAAAACTGGAATTTCAGCAGAGGTACGGTTAGGTGATGCAAGAGATAGAAGGGTAAAAGTTAAAACCATTGCATCATGGATTCTTACGTCCTTACCAGGGAGAATAGCTCCTTTATCATCGACATTTTCGAATACTGTCGAAAAAATATTACCTAAGGCTACTACTGCACTGATATCAGGAAGTTTTTCCCGTTTCTTATCGAAACTTGCATGCCCAGTCCTATCTCGATCATCAGTACCCTGTAAATCAATCTTTCTCATCAATCCCTGATCAGCACAGAAATCAAAAAACGGGCGCAGACGGTCAATAGTCCTACTTCCTAAGCAAAGACTGCGAACTGAAGACTCTGATTGAATGTAAAGATCGCCATCCATACGTGAAAGCATCTTTCTGGCAGCAGATGTTCGAGCTTTTTTTTCACTGACAGACAAATTTGTATTGATTGTTTCGATAACCCAAATTTTTATCAGATAACTATAAGGATAAGGAAGAGCGTCGCTAGACAGGTTACCGGAATTCCTACCCTTTTTTCCATGTATCCCGCAGAGGAACCTATTATTACGGCCACTATTTGGATCAATGTGATGCCAGACCAAATCATCGAAATCTGCCTTTTCTCCACTAGGGCTCTCAAATTGTATGAATTCCGATTCACGATACAAACAGATTAGTGATTCCAATCTGTCTAAGTATTTATTAATCATCTATTGAGCGCTGCATTGCAAGAGTCTCATCGCACACGGCAATAGTCAACTTAACCCAAACAATCTGCCGCTCTAGTTTTTCGATGCTTCGAGTATGAAGCGGATTGAGTAAAGCGTTACGATTTACCGTAAGCTTATCCTCCGCCGCTTCTAAGACTGAACTGTGATCTGCCTCAAGTATTGGAAGGAAATTAGGACACCCATAACAACCCAACGGCCGCCCCATGACTGTGGAACAGGTATGACATACACGCTCATTTCGCGCGCCACCAACAGGGCTGAAATTGTGATCAACTATAACTTCATCTCTTTCCTTGATCAAAGCTAAGGAACCGCTAAACGCAGCCTTAAGAAATTCGTTGCCTATATATTTTGAGTCAATCTCCCGTCTAGACTTATAATCCAAGTCAATGTAGTGCCGTGCAGCTGGCACAGTTACACCGGTTATTTTAGCCAATTGCGCAGCAGAGAGTCCATCTTGCGCACCTCGAGTTAATACGGTATGACGAACCCTATTAGAACTGGCTATACAATCCGGTACGCGATCAGAGCTGGGACGAACGCACCTGATGGCATTTGTGATGGACGATTCCGATACATGGTAGGCAGTAGAGCGGGAAGAAAAAAGACTTCTTAAGAACTCTAAAGACTCAATTTCCAAAGAAAAAAGTTTTACATCTGGAAACATAGGAATATCGTTCATTAATTTCAGAAGTTCGGTATCATCAACGTCAATCTCCGATGATGTCATAAGCAGCTTGAGCCCCTTGAGAACTATCCCCTTAAACTCAATTAGCACTTTTGCTAAATCTTCAGAAATATACAATGGATATCTCTCGGGACGCTCCCGTGAAAAAAGCATTCCCGTGGACTTAGCGATGTACACTCTAAGTTGAAGCGTCTCTCCCCCCAAGCTGCCTATCTCGTCCACACTAAGTATTGCCGCATCGTGAAAACTTGAACCTGAGGGAATCAAATCTGACCATTTCAAAAGCGCAATCTGAATTGGCCGACGTACAATGGAGACCAACAACTTAGTCGTCACCATATTTTTGAGAACACCATAACGCATCGATGACTGGTAAAAGGAAAGTTCTTGCTCAGCACTCCACTTGAATTGCTGAAGGTTTTCATTGATTTTCTTCGCCAACGAATCAAACTCTACATCGTTAAAAGCACCTGTGGACAAATCAAGTGGATTAACGCTAGTTTTATCCAGATGCTCTCTTGTGAATTTGTGGAAGCCATGAAATTTCTTATGCGCCATTCTTGATAGAGTACCAAAAAACTGATTAAGAGCCTTTTTCTGATGCGTACCCAACCCACTCCATAACGCCTTAACTTTATCTAACGGTGGTATACCACCCAAGACAAATGGCCTTATGTTGGTAACAACACCCGATGCAGTGCTTGCAGCCTTGGTTCTTACGTAATAGACAAACACATCCAAAATCAACTGTTTTTCAGTTTCTGTCATGTCCGAAGCATGAACCCAACCAACGCTAACCCTCGCTCCTTTCCCCTTATTTGGAAGTATTACCCATTCATCATCTAAAGCATTAACAATCAAACCAGACTTGGCTGTAAACAATGAAGGCGCTTTATCAACTTCATTTATCGATATCGATTCGTCTGAGTCGTTCATTTTTTTTGCGCCATACGTTGCTGATGCGCTATCGACAGTTCCCTTGCTACAAGCGCCAAGCGCTTATCATCGTATACGTCGACCATTGTGCTATTTTGCGACCACCCCATCGCATATTTTCTAGTGTCCTCACGAAGAACCGGATCAGTTCCAACACGATCCGCCTCTTTATCAAAAATCTCATTCCATTTATGGCGGAGCATATGAGGATGGACATGAAACCCCAAAGCCTTAGAAATGGTCTGAAAAATTGAATTTATCGACTTTAAGGAAAGTGGTTGGCCTGCAGTTCCTTTAGAATCATTTTCACTGATTAATAAAAAATCATGATATTGAGCCCGAGAAAATTTTGACCGAATCTGATCAATATAGAACTTAACATGAAACATCAAATCCTGGCCAACCGTAGCCAGATGCGCCTTAGTCTTTTGGTTGGGTTTTTCTGTACGAGGGTCTGTCGGGTCGTTTCCCGAGCGGTATATAGATACCTGATCATAAGTTCCGTAAAAATGAAAGTCTGATACCTTTGACTTCGCTAGCGCGCCTCTCCTGATACCACAGCAAATTAACAAATTAACTATTAAGTAATTTCTAATTCTTGACCCTTTGAATGGATTATTAGGCGAAGATGGAAAAATCATTTCCAACAATTTCGTGAAAACCTCATCAGGAATCACAGATTCGTCAGCCCCCTTTATTTCTTGTCCATGATTTCGCCCAAGATCTTCTTCATCTAGTTTGATTTTTGAAATCAGCTTATCGAATCGATCATTCAGATTTTCTTCAATACCGTATACACCATGAAAATGTTCAAACAGCCATGTAATAAAACATCTCAGCCTTCTGATTCGACCTTGCAAAGTTTCATTTGATACCTTCGCCATCCCTTTCTGATTGGCAACAATAACATTACGGAGGTGTTTATCGCTTACTCGAAACTCTTTTATACTTAAACTTGAGTCAAACGCATCCTTGATTAAGCAACACGCGTCATAAAACCGCATATACTCTTTCTGCGATATCAACTTTCCAGACGCAATTCGTGCCGAAAGATTTATTTTTTTTTCAAAAAAGAACTGAAGTACGAACATCAGTTCATTCGCGTATCTAAGTCTTGTATTTGGTGCTTTAGAAGACAGAGGACCATTCAAATAACACGAGACATACGGATCGAACGGACAATCCGAATCATCGACTATGGACACGAAAGGTATCGAATTATATTGGTACTGTCTGACTTTCATTGACAAAATACCTCGTCCAATAACCAATCAGTGAAGATTAGTACGAAAGAGAGCTTTGTCAAGTTAGAGGGAGGGAGAACTGATATCTGGCGGGCTTTAAAGGCAAGAACTAAGGAATTTTCTGTTTTACAAAATAATCTTTGCTTATAATTTTCCGCCGGAGAGGCAGACCATGACCTTGTCGCCATCCTCGATCATGTTGAAATCGGCGACTGCTTCACCCGCCAAGCGACGCAGGCGTTTTTGCAGTTTGTTCTGGTTGACCGTAAGAGTGCCCATGGCGATTGGATCCGCTGGAGGTGTGTGACGAAAAGCCGGGTATCTTACCGATGTCGAGTCCACACATTCAACGTGGCCCCGCATTCCAATCTGCGATTAGGCCCACTGTTTACAGTGCGATTTGCTCTAAAGGCCCTACAGTTATTCCGGTCATCCCTTCCTATACTGCGACGTGAGGTCGCACATCTATATCCAGACCTTTCAGGCCAATTGGCCCGTGGGCGCTCCGATGGGGGGCGATGGTAACAACGACAGGAGTGACTGGCATGATCCATCACGTCGTGGGGCTGTTTACCCATCCCGACCAGGAATGGCGGGAAATCCGTGGCGATAAAGAAGAAAGCATCGGCCACATGTACCTCACTCACACCCTGATTCTCGCGGCAATTCCCGCAATATCAGCGTTTATCGGCACCACCCAGGTGGGCTGGGTCATCGGCAATCGCGCGCCGGTGATGCTGACCCAGGAAAGTGCGTTGTGGATGACCATCATGTCGTACGCAGCCATGCTTGGCGGCGTGGCGGTGATGGGCGCGTTCATTCATTGGATGGCCCGTACCTACGACGCCAACCCCAGCATGGCCCGCTGCGTGGCCTTTGCGACCTACACCGCGACGCCGCTGTTTATCGGCGGGCTGGCGGCGCTCTACCCGCACATGTGGCTGGGTATGGTCGTGGGCACAGCGGCGATCTGCTACACGGTGTACCTGTTGTATGTGGGGCTGCCGACGTTCATGAACATCGATCCGGACGAGGGCTTCCTGTTTTCCAGCTCGGTACTGGCCGTAGGCCTGGTGGTGCTGGTGGCGATCATGGCGTTTACGGTGATCGTCTGGGGCCTGGGCGTAGGGCCGATCTATACCAACTGAACTGCTGAAACCGTAGGCAAGGCCACCGCAAGGTGGCTTTGTGCGTTATGCATGACCATTCGGCGCCTGACAGATTCGGAAACACTCAGCTTTGCGGCATACTGGGCATCTCTGGAGATATGTACAGCATGCCCGAGCAACTCAATACCCGCGTCGAAGATTGTTTCCTGCAAGCCGAATCCTTTTTCAAACGAAGCTTCAAACGCCCCCAGGTCAGCCTCAAGCTGCGGGGCCAGAAAGCCGGTGTCGCGCATTTGCACGAGAACCTGCTGCGCTTTAACCCACAGTTGTACCGAGAAAACAGCCAGCACTTCCTCAAGCAGACCGTGGCCCATGAGGTGGCGCACCTGATCGCCCACCAATTGTTTGGTGAACGCATCCAGCCCCATGGCGAGGAGTGGCAGTTGATCATGCGCGGGGTCTACGAACTGCCGCCGGACCGTTGCCATACCTATGCCGTGCAGCGGCGCCAGGTGACCCGCTATATTTACCGCTGCCCATGTGCCGACAGCGACTTTCCGTTTTCGTCGCAGCGCCATGGCATGGTGGCTCAGGGGCGGCGTTATCTGTGTCGGCGCTGTCGGCAGACATTGGTGTTTACCGGCGAAACCCGGGTGGAATAAAGGCCTCATCGGGAGCAACCCCCTTCCCACATTTTGATCGTATTCACAGGCCTGAATGTGGGAGGAGGCTTGCTCCCGATAGCGTCCGCCCAGCCACTACATAATCACCTTGGAGCTGCGCAGCTCGCTGATGCGCGGCGGGCTCAAGCCCAGCTCCGCTAACACTTCATCACTGTGCGCGCCCACGGCGACGCCAATGTGCCGGGGCGCTGGCAACCCTTCCGAAAATTTCAACGGGCAGGCAATCTGCGCCTGGCTCGAGCCATCGCCTCTGGGCACCTGGCTGACCAGCGCCCGCGCCTTTAACTGCGGATGGGCCACGGCTTCGCTGAGCGTCAGCACAGGTTCAACGCAGGCATCCACCCCGGCAAACAGCTCGCACAATTCCTCGAAACTGCGCTTCTCGAACTCCACCTGCAAGGCCTTCTTAAGCGCCGGCTGCCGCTCTGGCTTCAAGCCCTGCGCGGCCAGCTCCGGGCGCCCCAGCGCTTCACACAATTGCTGCATAAACGCCGGCTCCAGGCTGCCCACCGACATCCAGCGCCCATCTCGCGAGCGGTAGTAATCGTAGAAACTCCCGCCATTGAGCACATGGCCTTCCCATTCCGGCTCCGCACCACAGGCGAGGTAACCCGCCCCAGCCATGGCATTCAAGCTGAACGAGCAATCGGTCATGCTTACATCCAGGTATTGCCCGACGCCACTTTGCTGACGGGCGATAACGGCAGCCAGCAACCCCACCACCGCATGCAGCGACCCCCCGCCCACATCCGCCAACTGCACACCCAACGGCAGCGGTCCGCTGTCCTGGCGCCCGGTATAGCTGGCCACGCCTGCCAGTGCCAGGTAGTTGATATCGTGGCCGGCGCGATCCTTATACGGGCCGGTCTGGCCATAACCGGTGATCGACACATAAATCAGCCGGGGATTAATCGCCTTCAAGGCCTCATACCCCAGGCCCAGGCGTTCCATCACGCCGGGGCGAAACTGTTCGAGCACGATGTCGTAGTCTTTGACCAGCGCCCGCACAATGTCCAAGGCCTCGACCTGCTTGAGGTCCAGCCCCAGGCTGCGTTTATTGCGATTGAGGTAGGCATGGCTTGCCGAGGTGCCCTGATCATGGGGCGGCAAGACCCGCAGCATGTCCAGGCGCGTGGGCGATTCGATACGCAGCACTTCGGCGCCCATGTCCGCCAGCATCAACGAAGCAAACGGGCCGGGCAGCAAGGTGGAAAAATCCAGCACTTTGAGGGACGCCAAGGGACCTGACATGGGGACTCCACTTTCGGTTCGAATGCCCACAGACTAGGCAGCCTTGCGCCTACCGGCAATCGTCAGAACGATCACCGACAGTGACCGTTTTGATCACGGCGGGCTTTTTCGCGACGGCGGCTTTATCATTGGCCTACGTTTGCTTGCCGAGTGTTCCATGAAGTTCGCGATTGCCCTGTATTCCGCCGCCCACGCGCCCTCTTCGCGCCGCGCCTTGCTCTTCGCCCAGGCGGCGTTGGCCGGTGGGCATGAGATTGTGCGGTTGTTTTTTTATCAGGATGGCGTTTACAGCGCGTCCAACAACCTCGTAGCGCCCCAAGATGAGCAGGACATTGCCCGCCAATGGCGTGAGTTTGTCAGCACTCATCAGCTCGACGGCGTGGTATGCATCGCCGCCGCCCTGCGTCGTGGCGTGCTCAACAGCGAAGAGGCCACGCGCTATCAACGCAGCGCAGTGAACCTGGATGCACCATGGACGCTGTCAGGCCTGGGGCAATTGCATGATGCAATCCAGGATGCCGACCGCCTGATCTGTTTTGGAGGGCCGTGAAATGTCCAAATCCTTATTGCTGATCAGCCGTCAGGCGCCGTGGTCCGGCCCGAGCGCACGGGAAGCGCTGGATATCGTGCTGGCGGGTGGCGCCTTTGATCTGCCCATCGGCTTGCTGTTCATGGATGACGGCGTGTTCCAGCTCGCGCCGCACCAGAACGCCAAGGCCGTGCAACAAAAGGACCTCAGTGCCAACCTGCAGGCATTGGAGCTGTTCGGCATCGATGATGTGTTTGTCTGCCGCCACAGCATGGCCGTGCGTGGCTTGACGCCGCCAACCGAAGCGCAACCGTTGAGCAACGACGCTATTTCCCAATTGATTGACCGTTACGACCAGGTAATTACCCTCTGATGTCGACTTTACACGTGGTGTCTCACTCCCCGTTTACCGATAGCCGCCTCGATAGCTGCCTGCGTATCTGCGGCGCCGAGGACGCGATCCTGCTATGCGGCGACGGCGCGTACGGGCTGCACGCCCCAGCCCTGCAAACCAAGGGCGTGAAGGTCTTTGTGCTGGCCGAAGACATGCAGGCGCGCAACCTGCCATTACCGGACTGGGCCGACAGCGTGGACTATCCCGGTTTCGTGCAACTGTCGATCGACTACGACAAGGTCAACACCTGGCTATGAACACCCTGACCGTGGGCGAGCGCCGCCTCGAACTGGACAAGGACGGCTACCTCGTCGACCTGAACGACTGGTCCACCGAGGTGGCCAACGCCCTGGCCACCGCCGAAAACCTGGTATTGACTGCGGCGCACTGGGAAATCCTCGAACTGTTGCGCGGCTTTTACGCCGAATTCCAGCTGTCCCCAGCCACGCGCCCGCTGATCAAGTACACCGCCTTGAAGCTAGGCCCGGACAAAGGCAACAGCCTGCACCTCAACCAATTGTTCAACGGCACTCCCGCCAAACTCGCCGCCAAGCTGGCGGGCCTGCCCCGGCCGACGAATTGCTTATGACCGACTTCTCCCCGCTGACCCTGCAAACTCCTGCCGAGCACCCATTTGCGCAATTCGTACGCATCCTGGGCAAAGGCAAGCGCGGCGCGCGTAACCTCACCCGCGAAGAAGCCCGCGAAGCCATGGGCATGTTGCTCGACGAAAAAGTCGAAGACACCCAACTGGGCGCCTTCCTGATGCTGCTTCGGCACAAGGAAGAAAGCCCGGAAGAACTCGCCGGTTTCACAGAAGCCGTGCGCGAGCGCCTGGATGCCCCCACACTGAATGTCGACGTCGACTGGCCCACCTATGCCGGCAAGAAACGCCACCTGCCGTGGTTCCTGCTGGCAGCCAAATGCCTGGCGCAGAACGGTGTGCGCATCCTGATACACGGCGGCGGCGCCCATACGGCGGGCCGGCTGTACACCGAGCAGCTGCTGGATACCCTGCACATTCCCCTGTGCCGAAACTGGCAACAGGTCGGTACGGCGTTTGAGCACGCAAACCTCGCATTTATCCCGCTGGGCGACTGGGCACCACAACTGCAACGCATGATCGATTTGCGCAACACCCTGGGCCTGCGCTCGCCGATCCACTCGCTGGCGCGGCTGCTCAACCCGTTGAATGCTCGTTGCGGCTTGCAAAGCATCTTTCATCCCGGCTACCAGGGCGTCCACCGCGATGCCAGCGGGCTGCTCGGGGATAACGTGATTGTGGTGAAAGGCGACGGTGGCGAGATAGAGATCAACCCCGACACTATCAGCCACCTGTACGGCACCACCGGCGGCGAGAGCTGGGATGAAGAATGGCCCGCCCTCTCCGCCCAGCGCCACGTCAAGCCGGCAACGCTGGAGCCTGAGCACTTGAAGGCCGTATGGCGCGGCGATGCAGAGGACAGCTACCCGCAGCTGGCGCTGATCGCCACCATGGCCCTGGCCTTGCGCGGCCTTGGCCACCCGCGGGAGCAGGCGTTCGAACTGGCGCAGCAATATTGGGAAGCACGGGATAAATCGATTTAATCGATCATTCATCCGCAGTCTTTGCGCTTTTAGTTCGAACTCATCCCTTTAGACTGGGCTCCAACGCTTATTAGCCAAGGAGCCAGTCATGGGTTTGCTGATCGAAGGACACTGGAAAGACCAGTGGTACGAAAGTAGCGCAGACGGCGCTTTCCAACGGGAACAGGCACAGCGGCGCCACTGGGTGACCGCCGATGGCCAACCTGGCCCGAGCGGCGAAGGCGGCTTTAAGGCCGAGGCCGGTCGTTATCACCTCTATGTGTCCCTGGCCTGCCCATGGGCGCACCGCACGCTGATCCTGCGCAAGCTCAAGGGCCTCGAAAGCCTGATCGATGTGTCCGTAGTCAGCTGGCTGATGCTGGAAAACGGCTGGACCTTCGACAAGGCCCACGGCTCGACCGGCGATAAGCTGGATAATTTCGAATTTATGCACCAACGCTACACCGCCGACACAGCCGACTACACCGGCCGCGTGACCGTTCCGGTCTTGTGGGACAAGAAGCTCAAACGCATCGTCAGCAATGAATCGGCGGAGATCATCCGCATGTTCAACAGCGCCTTCAACGGACTGACTGGCAATACCCTGGATTTCTATCCCGACTCCCTACGTACAACTATCGATGAGCTGAACGAGCGGATCTACCCGGCCGTGAACAATGGCGTGTACCGCGCAGGTTTTGCCACCTCACAAAAAGCGTATGAAAGCGCGTTTGATGATGTGTTTGCTGAACTGGACCATCTGGAACAGCACTTGGGCGACCATCGCTACCTGGCCGGCGAGTACCTGACCGAAGCGGATGTGCGGTTGTTCACCACGTTGATTCGTTTTGATGCGGTGTATTACAGCCATTTCAAATGCAATCTGCGGCGGATTGCGGATTATCCGAATCTGTCGAATTGGCTGAGGGAGATGTTTCAGTGGCCGGGGGTGGCCGAGACGGTGGATTTTGAGCACATCAAGGGGCATTACTATGCCAGTCACCGCACGATCAACCCGACGGGGATTGTGCCAAAGGGGCCGTTGCAGAGGTTTGATGCTGGGCACGATCGCCAGCGGTTGAGTGGCGAAGGCGTCTGGCGCTGACTCAGGAAATGCGCTGTGTGTGATGGCCTCATCGGGAGCAAGCCCCCTTCCACATTTGGAACTGTGAACACAGTAAAAATGTGGGAGGGGACTTGCTCCCGATGTTTTTAAAAGGCTCAGACCTGAGACTGGGCGCCTTCAAACCACTTCAGCTTCTCACGCAACACTACCACCTCACCCACGATCACCAGCGTCGGCGCATGCACTTCATGCTCCGCCACCATCCGCGGCAAGTCCGCCAGCGTGCCGGTGAAAACGCGCTGGTTGGAGGTGGTGCCCTGCTGGATTAACGCCGCCGGGGTATCAGAAGCACGGCCATGCTTGATCAGTTGCTCGCAGATAATCGGCAAGCCAATCAAGCCCATGTAGAACACTAGGGTTTGCGACGGCCCCACGAGATCACTCCAAGGCAGATCCGACGTCCCGTTCTTCAAATGCCCGGTGATAAAGCGTACTGACTGCGCATAGTCACGGTGGGTCAGCGGAATACCCGCATAGGCCGCGCAGCCGCTGGCCGCCGTGATTCCTGGTACCACCTGGAACGGGATGCCATGGGCCGCCAGTTCTTCGATCTCTTCACCACCACGCCCGAAGATGAACGGATCGCCACCCTTGAGGCGCAGCACGCGTTTGCCTTGCTTGGCCAGGTCCACCAGTTGCTGGTTGATCTGGTCCTGCGGCACGGCATGGTCTGCGCGACGCTTGCCGACATACACACGTTCGGCATCGCGGCGGCACAGGTCAAGAATCGCCGGGGCGACCAAGCGGTCATAGAGCACCACGTCCGCTTGCTGCATCAGACGCAGCGCGCGGAAGGTCAACAGATCGGGGTCGCCCGGGCCTGCGCCCACCAGGTAGACCTCACCCGGCGCATACGGCGGTGCGCCGTTGACCTTTTCAATCAGTAGACGCTCAGCCTCATCACCCTGCCCGGCCAACTGGCGGTCGGCAATCGGGCCCTGGAACACTTCTTCCCAGAACGCACGACGTTGCTGCACATCCGGATACAAGCCTTTGACCTGGGCACGAAAACGCGCCGCTAACCCTGCCAACTGGCCATAGGTGGACGGAATCCAGGTTTCCAGCTTGGCGCGGATCAAGCGTGCCAGCACCGGCGCATCGCCGCCGCTGGACACCGCAATCACCAAGGGAGAGCGGTCGACAATTGCCGGGAAGATCACACTGCACAAGGCCGGCGCGTCCACCACATTGACCGGTACACAGCGACGCTTGGCATCACTGGACACTTGCGCATTCAGTGGCTCGTCGTCGGTGGCGGCGATGATCAGGGTGCAACCATCAAGGTCGGCCTCCTGATAACCGCGCACAATCAGTTCCCCGCCACTGCCCAGCACCAATTCACGCAACTGGTCTTCGATCTGGGGAGCAACCACCCGCAGCACCGCACCGGCGTCGGCCAGCAGCCGGGATTTGCGCAAAGCAATCTCCCCGCCACCAACGACCAACACACGGCTGCCGCGCAGGTTATGAAACAGCGGCAGAAATTCCATTTAGCCGATGACCTCAACGCCCGCCATGTAAGGCTTGAGCACTTCAGGTACGCGGATCGAACCGTCAGCCTGCTGGTAGTTTTCCAGCACGGCAACCAGGGTACGACCTACAGCCAGGCCCGAACCGTTGAGGGTGTGCACCAGTTCCGGCTTGCCGGTTTCCGGGTTACGGAAACGCGCCTGCATGCGACGGGCCTGGAAATCACCGCAGTTGGAGCACGACGAGATCTCGCGGTACTTGTCCTGGCTCGGCACCCACACTTCCAGATCGTAGGTCTTCACGGCGCTGAAACCCATGTCGCCGGTGCACAGAGCCAGCACTCGGTACGGCAGCTCCAGCAGCTGCAGCACGCGTTCGGCGTTGGCGGTCAGGCCTTCCAGGGCTTCCATGGAGGTCGACGGCTCAACCACTTGCACCATCTCGACCTTGTCGAACTGGTGCTGGCGGATCATGCCGCGAGTATCACGACCCGATGCACCGGCTTCACTGCGGAAGCACGGGCTGTGGGCCACGAACTTGAGTGGAAGTTGCTTGGCATCGAGGATCTCGCCAGCGACGATGTTGGTCAGCGACACTTCAGCAGTCGGGATCAGGTACAGATCGGCTTCACCATCGCGGCTGATCTTGAACAGGTCTTCTTCGAACTTCGGCAACTGGCTGGTACCCATGAGCGCCGGACCTTGAACCAGGTACGGGGTGTAGGCCTCTTCGTAGCCGTGCTCGCCGGTGTGCAGGTTGATCATGAATTGCGCCAAGGCACGGTGCATGCGCGCAATCGGACCGCGCAGCAACGCAAAGCGCGCGCCGGACATCTTGGCGGCGGTTTCGAAATCCAGGCCACCGGTCAATTCGCCCAGGGCGACGTGGTCCTTGATCTCGAAATCAAAGGCTTTTGGCGTGCCCCAGCGGCGCACTTCGACGTTGCCGTCTTCGTCTTCGCCAACGGGCACAGACTCGTGCGGAATGTTGGGGATGCCCAGCAGGATCGAATCCAGCTCGGATTGGATCTTGTCCAGCTCGACCTTGCCGTCGGACAGCTCGGTGCCCATACGCTCGACGTCCGCCATCAGCGGCGCGATGTCTTCGCCGCGCTGCTTGGCCTGACCGATGGATTTGGAACGCGCATTACGCTCAGCCTGCAGTGCTTCGGTGCGGGTCTGGACGGTCTTGCGCTGTTCTTCCAGCGCTTCGATGCGCGCAACATCCAAGGCAAAGCCACGGGATGCCAGGCGGTCCGCTACGTCCTGAAGGTTGCTACGTAACAGTTTGGAATCGAGCATGTCGGTCTCTCGTTTATCAAAGTTTGGTCAAGGACAGGCCAGCCCAGGTGGCGAGCAGCCCGCCGAACACGCTGATGCCCAGGTACCCAAAGGCGACCAGGGCCTGCCCGCTTTCCAGCAAGCGCAGCGTATCCAGTGAAAAGGATGAAAAGGTCGTCAGACCGCCTACAAAGCCGACAATCAAGCCGGCACGAATTTCAATCGGTATTTCCGGGCGCAACAGGAACCAGCCGTACAGCAACCCAATGATCAAGCAGCCAACAAGGTTGACCGCAAGGGTTGCGGCATAAAAATGCTTAGGCCAGTTGGCGCTCACCCAAGTACCGGTGGCGAAACGCAATAATGTACCAGCGATGCCGGCTGCGGACACGGCAAGAATCGTCTTGAGCACTACTTTCTCCGCTGTTTGGGGCTGAGGCGATCGAGTTGGGCCAGGTGATTGAGTTTTTCACCGATTTTCAGCTCCAGGCCACGGGGCACCGGCTGGTAGAGCGGCAATGGCTCAAGCTCATCTGGGAAGTAGTCTTCGCCGGCGGCATAGGCGTCCGGCTCATCGTGGGCATAGCGGTATTCATCGCCGTAGCCCAATTGTTTCATCAATTTGGTCGGCGCATTGCGCAGGTGCAGCGGCACTTCAAGGGAGCCGTGCTCGGCGGCAGCACGTAGCGCCGCCTTGAAGCCCATGTACACCGCGTTGCTTTTCGGCGCGCAGGCCAAGTAAGTGATGGCCTGGGCCACCGCCAACTCACCTTCCGGGCTGCCGAGCCGCTCCTGCACGTCCCACGCCGCCAGACACAGGCTCAAGGCGCGCGGGTCAGCGTTGCCAATGTCTTCGCTGGCCATGCGTACCACGCGGCGCGCCAGGTACAAGGGGTCGCAGCCGCCGTCGATCATCCGCGCAAACCAATACAGCGCGCCGTCAGGGTTGGAGCCGCGCACAGATTTGTGCAGCGCCGAAATCTGGTCGTAGAACGCTTCGCCGCCCTTGTCGAACCGACGACGAGTGTCGCCGAGCAGGCTTTGCAACAGATCGACGCCAATCTCGCTGCCATCCTCGGCCAGGTCCGACGCATTCTCCAGCAGGTTGAGAAAACGGCGACCGTCGCCATCGGCAGCGGTGAGCAGGATCTTGAAGCCTTCTTCGCTGACGCTCAGTTGGCGCTTGCCCAGGCCCTTGTCTTCACTCAACGCGCGGTGCAGCAGCTTTTGCATCGCTGCTTCATCGAGGCTCTTGAGCACATACACTCGCGCTCGCGATAGCAAGGCGTTGTTCAATTCGAAGGACGGGTTTTCGGTAGTGGCGCCGATAAAGATCAGCGTGCCATCTTCGACATAAGGCAGGAACGCATCCTGCTGCGACTTGTTGAAGCGATGCACTTCGTCGACAAACAGGATGGTGCGCTTACCGTATTGCCCAGCCTGCTGCTTGGCCACTTCCACCGCCTGGCGGATTTCCTTGACCCCGGCCAGCACCGCGGAAACCGTTTCGAAGTGCGCATCCGAGACTTTCGCCAGCAGCCGCGCCAGAGTGGTTTTACCCACGCCCGGCGGGCCCCAGAAAATCATCGAATGCAGCGCGCCCTGCTCCAGGGCTTCGCGCAAAGGCTTGCCGCGAGCGAGCAGGTGTTCCTGACCGACGTACTCATCCAAGTTGGTCGAACGCAAACGCGCGGCCAGGGGTTGGGCAATCGGGTCACTTCGAAACAGATCCATGGGCAGCGTTTGAAACCTCTGGTTTATTCTTGGATCACGTCGGCACCCTTGGGGATGTCGAACTTGAACTTGGAAGCAGGCACCGGCTCGTTGGCCTTGACCCCGGAGAACAGGATATCGGTGCGTTGGCCGACGCTATCGATCAGGCGCATGTTATTGATCACGCCGTTACCGAAAGACAGGTGCAGGCTGTCAAACAGCGTGTCCTTGGACTTCGGCTTGAGGGTGAATTCGATCACGTTGCTGGTTTGCTTGGAGGTGATGTCGAAGCTGTCGTTGATCTTCGACACATCACCCGACAGCAACAGCGCAGGCGTCTGATTCAGGCGCGGGTCGAGCTTCTTGATAGTGGCCTGTTCCAGATCCGGGTCCCACAACGTGACCTTCTGGCCGTCGGAGACGATGGTCTGCTCAGCCTTCCCTTCGGTGTGCCAGTAGAACAGCCCCGGACGCTGCACAGCCATTTCGCCTGCCGTTTCCTGCAAACGGGTACCGCCGGCATCCAGGGTCAGTTGGGAGAAGCGCGCGGTCAGGGTCTTGGATTTGTCCAGCAGGTTAGTCAGGCTGGCGACAGAGGCCGGGTCAGCGTGAGCCGAAACAGCGGTCAGGGCCAGTGCCGGCAACAACAGCATGCGGATAAAGCGCATGGGAGTCCTCATTGAGTCGTAAGGGCGCGCCGCGTGCTGCCACGCGGCGCGGGATCAGTCGCGCATCTGCCCAGGGGCAATGACTTCACGCGAGCCGTTGGTGTTCATTGCGGTGACGACGCCGGCGTTTTCCATCGCTTCGATCATGCGGGCGGCGCGGTTGTAGCCGATTTTCAGCTTGCGCTGAACTGCAGAAATCGACGCGCGACGGCTTTCCAGCACAAACGCCACGGCTTCGTCGTACAGGGCGTCGGTCTCGGCATCGTCGTCGCCACCGCTGCTGCCACCGTCGAAACCGCTGCCAGCTTCT
This sequence comes from Pseudomonas sivasensis, assembly GCF_052938085.1. Classification (NCBI taxonomy): domain Bacteria; kingdom Pseudomonadati; phylum Pseudomonadota; class Gammaproteobacteria; order Pseudomonadales; family Pseudomonadaceae; genus Pseudomonas; species Pseudomonas sivasensis. The sequence continues at coordinate 2,404,946 of NZ_CP176442.1, read as the reverse complement.
TCGACGCCAGCGAGGATGTCGTCGTTGTATTCGGGTGCGCCGCGCAGCTTCCAGGCTTCCACCACGCGGTGCACTTCATCATCGGAAACAAAGGCGCCGTGTACGCGAATCGGCAGGCTGGTGCCCGGTGGCATGTAGAGCATGTCGCCGTGACCCAGCAGTTGCTCGGCGCCGCCCTGGTCGATGATGGTCCGCGAGTCGATCTTGCTCGATACCTGGAACGCCATGCGCGTCGGGATGTTGGCCTTGATCAGACCGGTGATCACGTCCACCGACGGACGCTGGGTGGCGAGGATCAAGTGAATACCTGCTGCCCGCGCTTTCTGGGCGATACGCGCGATCAGCTCTTCAACCTTCTTGCCGACGATCATCATCATGTCGGCGAACTCGTCGACCACCACCACGATGGTCGGCAGCTTGCTCAGCAGCGGCGCTTCGTCGTGAATGCTTTCGCGTTTGTACAGCGGGTCGGTCAGCGGTGTGCCGGCGTCCTGGGCTTCCTTGACCTTGGCGTTGAAGCCCGACAGGTTACGTACACCCATCTTCGCCATCAGCTTGTAGCGGCGCTCCATCTCGGCAACGCTCCAGCGCAGGGCGTTGGCCGCGTCCTTCATGTCGGTGACCACCGGGCACAGCAGATGTGGAATGCCTTCGTAGATCGACAGTTCAAGCATCTTCGGGTCGATCATGATCAGCTTGGCGTCTTCCGGGCCGGACTTGAACAGGATCGATAGGATCATCGCGTTCACGCCCACCGACTTACCGGAACCGGTGGTACCGGCGACCAGCAGGTGAGGCATTTTCGCCAGGTCAGTGATAACCGGCTTACCGCCGATGTCATGGCCCAGCGCCAGGGTGACCGGCGATTTGAAGTTGTCGTATTCCGGCGTCGACAGTACTTCGGAGAAGCGCACGATCTGGCGGTCTTCGTTGGGAATCTCGATACCCACGGTGGTCTTGCCGGGGATCACTTCCACCACACGCACGCTGGTCACGGCCAGGGAGCGGGCCAAGTCTTTGGCCAAGTTGGAGATGCGGCTGACTTTCACACCAGCGGCCGGCTGAATTTCGTAACGGGTAATCACCGGGCCAGGGTGGATCGAGTCCACCGACACTTCGACGCCGAATTCCTTGAGCTTGATTTCCAGCAAGTGGCCGACAGCCGCCAGTGATTCGGGGGAATAGTTGAGCTGTTTCTTTTCGGCCGGGTCGAGAATCGAGATCGGCGGCAAGGTGCCTTCGACAGCGCTATCGACAAACAACGGCGCCTGTTTCTCTTTCTGTACGCGATGGCTTGGCTCGGGGGCCTTGGGCGGCGCAGGTGCAATCACAGGCGGCACCTGCTTCTCGCGGTCGGACATGTGCTTGCTCAGGGCCTGTTCGCGTTCGATCAGACGCTCCTTGACCTTGGCCTGTTCGCGGCGATCCGGTGTGCTTGGGGCTACGACTTCGTTGACGCGAGTATCCACCTCACGCAACTGAGCCACCATGCGTTTGCGGTCAACACGAGCGGACCACCAACGGTTGGCGGCGCCCTGGAATAATTCGAGCAGGTCGAGGGTGATCTTGCCTGTCACGTCCATCACCTTGAACCACGAGAGGTCGGTGAACACCGTGAGGCCGAACAGGAAAAGCGCAATGAACATCAGAGTGCTGCCCTGGATATTCAGGGTCTTGCGCGCCAGGTCGCCGAGGCTTTCGCCCAAGGCCCCGCCCGCGCCCGCCGGCAAACCGGTGGGCGCATGGAAATGAATATGGGCCAGCGCCGCGCCGGAGAGCACCAGGAACACCAGACCGATCAGGCGCCAGGAGAACAGCCAGCCGCTCCACTGCCACGGCTCGTGACGCTGACGGAAGATCTGCCAGGTCTTGATCGCCAGCAGCAACGGGAAGATGTAAGCAAAGTAACCCAGCACCATGAAGAGGATGTCGGCGCTGTAGGAACCCACCGGACCGCCGAAGTTTTGCACATCGTCTATCTTGCTGTTGTGGCTCCAGCCCGGATCGTCCTTGCCGTAGGTGAGCAAGGCCATCATCAGGAACAAGCACAGCGCGCCGATAGCGATCAGCGCGCCTTCCTTGAGTCGATAATGCAGGTGCTGGCGCCAAGCCGGCACGACTGCTGCTTTAGGTGTTGCGGCGGATTTCTTCAAAACGGGTCTTTTCCTGCGCCTTTAGCGCGTCCATCTGTTGAATGACTGCAAATACTGCCCAATCCGAGCAGTTGAAAAATAAACGATCGTCGTTGAATCTACGTTTAACACTGGGCAATTGCTGAATGAAAGGACGATAACGCCACAATGGCCGCATTGTACGGGTTTGTACCCCCGATGCCACGCCACTTGGCTTTCTTCAGGCAGCATAGCCAATTGTGTGTCACGACATGTTCAATTTGAGCATGCATTGTCTTTGCTGACAAAGGCTTATGAACTGTTTTTACTAATCCAGACAAGCTTGGCAAATGGCCTGCATGGGCCGGCCCCGAATACGACCACACCCCCGGCATAGAGTTGCAGAAACACCCGCTCACGCTAATACGCATCAATGGCTGATTCAAGCTGGCCCGATGGCGCTGCGTCGACAATAATCAGCACTACCGAGGCGGGTGTCATACCTGCCACTCCCCTCCCCTTCCATAAGCCTGGATGCCATGCTGACCTGGTTACAACGCAATACCCTGACCTTCCCACCGCTGGCCAAAGCTATGCGCGAACCCAATGGCCTGCTCGCCGCCGGCGGCGACCTGTCGGCCGAGCGACTAGTCCAAGCCTACCGGCATGGCTGCTTCCCATGGTTCTCGGAGGGTCAACCGATCCTCTGGTGGTCTCCGGACCCGCGCACGGTGATCTTCCCTGACGAGCTGCACGTATCCCGCAGCCTGAGCAAGCTGTTACGCCAGCAGCGCTACAGCGTGACATTCGACCAGGACTTCGCAGCAGTCATCCAAGCCTGCGCCGCACCGCGCGCCTATGCCGATGGCACTTGGATCACCGAAGGCATTCAGAGCGCCTACTTAGAGTTGCACAAACGCGGCCATGCACACTCGGTAGAAGTATGGGACGAAGGGGTGCTGGTGGGCGGCCTGTATGGCCTAGCGATGGGCCAACTGTTTTTTGGCGAATCCATGTTCAGCCGCGCCGACAACGCCTCAAAATTCGGCTTCGCCACACTGACACGACAATTACAGGCCTGGGGCTTCGTCCTGATCGACTGCCAGATGCCCAACGATCACTTGCACAGCTTGGGTGCCCGCGCCATTCCTCGCAGTGAGTTCGCCGGTTTTCTACGCGACCACTTGGACCAACCCAACACCGGACCATGGGTTTCTTAGGCGACATCCGCGCACCTGGCTTACACTTATTTCAAAGCTTATCCCGAGGGTTGATCATGACCGAGTTGGCGCGTTTGAAGTTTTATGCCACTCAAGCCCACTCTTGCAGCTATCTGCCAGACGAGCAGGCCACCACGTTGTTCCTCGACCCCAGCCAACCGATGGACGTGCACGTGTATGCCGATCTTTCGGAAATGGGCTTTCGACGCAGTGGCGACCACCTTTACCGACCCCATTGTCAGAACTGCAATGCCTGCGTACCGGCACGCCTGCCCGTGGCGCAATTTCTGCCGGATCGTAACCAGAAGCGCATCCTCAAGCGCAACGCCGACCTGACGGTGACATCGTGCAAGCCTCGATTTACCGAAGAATATTTCGACCTTTACCAGCGCTATATTGAGCAACGCCACGCCGACGGCGATATGTTCCCCCCGAGCCGCGACCAGTTCTCCACGTTTCTAGTGCGTGACCTACCCTTTTCACGCTTCTATGAGTTTCGAGCGGACGGTCGCCTGCTGGCCGTCGCCGTGACCGACTTGCTGCCTAATGGCCTGTCGGCGGTATACACATTCTATGAACCTGCCGAAGAGCGCCGCAGCCTCGGGCGCTTTGCAATCCTCTGGCAAATCGGCGAAGCACTGCGCCTGGAACTGGAGGCCGTCTACCTCGGATACTGGATCAAGAACTGCAAAAAGATGAGCTACAAGACCCAATATCGCCCCATAGAACTGCTAATTAATCAAAGATGGGTCACGCTTAACTAGAACCCCTTGGCTTAAACACCCTTTTTCGGGCACAATGCACGCCGCTTTTGCCTGGCGCAGTTGCACCGGGCCATTCACTGGATACCGAGGGCTTTACTGCATGTCGAAAGAAGACAGCTTCGAAATGGAAGGCACTGTCGTCGACACCCTGCCCAACACCATGTTTCGTGTGGAGTTGGAAAATGGGCACGTCGTAACCGCGCATATCTCCGGCAAGATGCGCAAGAACTACATTCGTATTCTTACCGGTGACAAAGTGCGCGTCGAGCTGACGCCCTATGACTTGAGCAAAGGGCGCATCACTTACCGCGCTCGCTAAGCAAGTCAATACAAAACGCCCGGTTATGCCGGGCGTTTTTGTGTGCATGGGATTCTCAAACACCGATGATTCCTGTGGGAGGGGACTTGCCCCCTCCCACACTGGATCTTCATTGTTCTGAGAACTGCGTTTCAAGACAGCAAAAAGGCGCCTTTCGGCGCCTTTTGCATTACTGCAGAACGATCAGGCCATTTCAGCCGTGGTTTCGAACTCGAAGGTCAGCTCGCCATCCTTCAGGTCGATATGCACCACGCCACCATGGTCGGAGAGTTCGCCGAACAGGATCTCTTCGGCCAATGGCCGCTTGATCTTGTCCTGGATCAGACGCGCCATTGGGCGGGCGCCCATTGTGGCATCGTAGCCACCCTCGGCGATCCAACTGCGCGCCGCCTCCGTGACATCCAGCTGCACGCGCTTGTCTTCCAACTGCGCTTGAAGCTCGGTGAGGAACTTGTCCACCACACTCTTGATAACCTCGTGGCTGAGGCGACCAAACTGGATAATGGTGTCCAGACGGTTGCGGAACTCCGGCGTGAAGCTCTTTTTGATCACTTCCATCGCATCAGAGGAGTGGTCCTGATGGGTAAAGCCGATCGAAGCCCGCGCGGCTGTTTCGGCACCGGCGTTGGTGGTCATGATTACGATCACGTTGCGGAAGTCCGCCTTGCGTCCGTTGTTGTCGGTCAGGGTCCCGTGATCCATGACCTGCAGCAGCAGGTTGAAGACTTCCGGGTGAGCCTTCTCGATTTCATCGAGCAGCAATACGCAATGGGGCTGCTTAGTGATCGCTTCGGTCAACAAACCGCCCTGATCAAAGCCTACATACCCAGGAGGCGCACCGATCAAGCGCGACACGGTATGACGCTCCATGTACTCGGACATGTCGAACCGCACAAGCTCGATCCCCATGGCCTTGGCCAACTGCCGCGCCGCTTCGGTTTTGCCGACACCGGTCGGGCCAGCAAACAGGAACGAGCCGACCGGTTTGTCCGGCGACTTGAGGCCCGCACGCGACAATTTGATCGCAGTGGACAGCGCGTCGATGGCTGCATCCTGGCCGAACACAGTGAGCTTGAGATCGCGCTCCAAGTTACGCAGCAGCTCTTTGTCGGAGCTGTTGACATGCTTTGGTGGAATTCGCGCGATCTTCGCCACGATGTCCTCGACCTGAGGCACGTCGATGCGTTTCACACGTTTCTCGATCGGTTGCAGGCGCTGATAAGCCCCCGCCTCGTCGATCACGTCGATAGCTTTATCCGGCATATGCCGATCATTGATGTAACGCGACGCCAGCTCTGCAGCTGCACGCAGCGCCTCATCGGTGTACTCGATGCCATGGTGCGCTTCAAAACGCCCCTTGAGCCCGCGCAGGATGCTGATGGTGTCTTCAACCGAAGGCTCGGACACGTCGACCTTCTGGAAGCGACGCGCCAGCGCACGGTCTTTCTCGAAGATGCCACGGAACTCCTGGAAGGTGGTCGAACCAATGCAGCGGATATCACCCGACGACAGCAACGGCTTGAGCAGATTGGACGCATCCATCACCCCGCCAGACGCCGCACCAGCACCAATGATGGTGTGGATTTCGTCGATGAACAGGATCGCCTGCGGGCGTTTTTTCAACTCGCCGAGCAACGCCTTGAAGCGCTTCTCGAAATCGCCCCGGTACTTGGTCCCGGCGAGCAACGCGCCCAGATCAAGGGAGTAGACGACGCTGTTGGCCAGCAGGTCAGGCACCTGGTTATCCACGATACGCTTGGCCAAGCCTTCGGCGATTGCGGTTTTACCCACGCCCGCCTCACCCACCAGCAACGGATTGTTCTTGCGACGACGCGCGAGGATTTGCGCTACACGCTCAACCTCAAGCTCACGCCCCACCAGCGGATCGATCCGACCCTGGCGCGCCAGTTCGTTGAGATTGCTGGCATAGGCATCCAGCGGGTTGCTTGAAGAAGAAGACTCACCGCCCTCGTCGTCCTGCATATCCTGCTCACCCTCAGAATGATCGCCGTGCCCAGGCACCTTGGAGATACCGTGGGCGATATAGTTGACGACATCAATACGGGCAACGCTCTGCTGCTTGAGCAGGAACACTGCCTGACTTTCCTGTTCGCTAAAGATCGCCACAAGCACGTTGGCGCCTGTGACTTCACGCTTACCGGAGCTCTGTACGTGGAAAACAGCACGCTGCAATACCCGCTGGAAGCCCAGGGTTGGCTGGGTCTCGCGGTCCTCGTCATGCACGGGGATCAGTGGCGTGGTGGAGTCGATAAACTCCTGCAGATCATGCTTGAGTTTGTCGAGGTTGGCGCCGCACGCACGCAGAACGGTGGCGGCAGCTTCGTTATCCAAAAGTGCCAGCAAAAGGTGTTCGACTGTCATGAATTCATGACGCTTCGAACGAGCCTCCTTGAAGGCAAGATTGAGGGTGACTTCGAGCTCGCGGTTTAACATAGCTTCACCTCATACCCAAGTGGTCGGCGTTAACCGTCCTTCTCGATTTCACAGAGTAGCGGATGCTGGCTTTCCCTGGCGTACTGGTTGACCTGCATGGCCTTTGTCTCGGCGATGTCACGGGTAAACACTCCACATACTGCCCGTCCTTCTGTGTGAACGGCCAGCATTACCTTGGTCGCCAACTCTCGGTTCAGGTTAAAAAACACCTCGAGCACTTCGACCACGAAATCCATCGGTGTGTAGTCATCATTGAACAAAACCACCTTGTACATCGGCGGCGCCTGTAGAGCAGGCTTGGCCTCCTGAACAGCAATGCCTGCAGAACCGTCGTCATCGTGTTCGTGATCCGGTCGATCCTGATTGAATGTTAGTCGAATCTGGCTGATTGCATGCATGGAAAGAAAGGTTCGTCAGTGGTTCAAATACAGTGGTGGGGGCGACCTGTCAGAATTTCAACTCTCAACTGGCCGGTCGCCTTGACTATCGGCGAATCGGTGTTACAACCAATAGAACCCACAGTGGGTAAAAAAGGTCCGCGCAGTCAACCTTAATTTATTCGGGTTAGGACGGATAAACTGGATGATACTCCAGTGATGGAGTCTGGTGCAGAGGGAAATGGGTATGTCCGGCGTCAAGATCAATGGCAAGGTCAAGTGGTTCAACAACGCCAAAGGATATGGCTTTGTTAATGAGGAAGGGAAAAACGAGGACCTTTTTGCGCACTATTCAGCAATCCAAATGGATGGTTATAGAACGCTGAAAGCGGGCCAGCCCGTGAGTTTTGAAATCATTCAAGGCCCCAAGGGACTGCATGCCGTGAACATCGGCGCAGTGAGCGCGCAAGCACCGGAAAAGACCACGGAGAAACACGCTCATAAAGAGAAGAAGCAACCGGCCTAAACCGCCGCCGAGCATGCAGTCTGCGGCAAGAAAAACGGCCATCCCACTCAAGTTGGGATGGCCGTTTTTTTGTCGCGTGAGACGTTACATATGCGAGATCAGCGCATCACCGAAGCCCGACGACGACACCAGCGTGGCGCCCTCCATCAGGCGCTCGAAATCATAGGTCACGGTCTTGGCCGAAATGGCGCCATTGGTGCCCTTGATGATCAGATCAGCAGCTTCAATCCAACCCATATGACGCAGCATCATTTCCGCTGAAAGGATCAAAGACCCCGGATTGACCTGATCCTTGCCCGCATACTTGGGCGCCGTCCCGTGAGTCGCCTCGAACATTGCCACGGTGTCAGACAGGTTGGCACCCGGCGCAATGCCGATACCACCCACTTCCGCCGCCAACGCGTCGGACAGGTAGTCACCATTGAGGTTAAGGGTTGCAATCACGTCATATTCAGCCGGACGCAGCAGGATCTGCTGGAGCATGGCGTCGGCGATTGCATCCTTGACCACCACATTCCTGCCGGTGCGCGGGTTCTTGAACTGCATCCACGGCCCACCATCGAGCAGGGTCGCGCCGAACTCTTCGGCCGCCACTTCATAGGCCCATTCCTTGAAGGCCCCTTCGGTGAACTTCATGATGTTGCCTTTGTGCACGATGGTCAGCGATTCGCGGTCGTTATCCACCACATATTGCAAGGCCTTGCGCGCCAAGCGCTTAGTGCCCTCTTTGGACACCGGCTTGATGCCAATCCCGCAATCCTGGTCGAAGCGGATCTTGGTAACGCCCATTTCCTCCTTGAGGAACTTGATCACTTTAATAGCTTCCGGCGAGCCAGCTTTCCACTCGATCCCGGCGTAAATGTCTTCGGAGTTTTCGCGAAAGATGGTCATGTCCACGTCGCCGGGCTTCTTGACCGGACTCGGCACACCTTCGAACCAACGCACTGGGCGCAGGCACACATAAAGGTCGAGCTGCTGACGCAGAGCCACGTTCAGCGATCGAATACCACCACCGACCGGCGTGGTCAGCGGACCCTTGATGGACACCACGTAATCCTTGACGGCATCCAGGGTTTCCTGGGGCAGCCAGGTGTCCTGATCGTAGACCTGAGTCGCCTTTTCGCCGGCGTACACCTCCATCCACGAGATCTTGCGCTTGCCGCCGTATGCCTTTTCAACAGCTGCGTCGACCACTTTGATCATCACCGGGCTGATGTCGACGCCAATACCGTCACCTTCGATATAAGGGATGATCGGTTGGTCAGGAACATTGAGAGAATGGTCTGCATTGACGGTGATTTTGTCGCCGACTGCCGGAACCTGAATCTTCTTGTATCCCATGCTGAACTCCATCTATGGATTAAACATCTGGCTGCGTTCGAGCCTACTCCAGATAAATGACGACCGAAACCTCACGCCATGTTCATTTGCATCGAAAACAGCATAATTTGTCGCCTACAAGCCTGAAAGCAAAGGGAAAAGCGCCAATCTTGAGCACATCATGCGACTTTAGGCGTACCCCGGTACCTGCGACCTTTAGACCAATGGACGACACACCTTTTGTATGAAGGCTCGGCGTAAGCATAGCGACCTATGTATAATGCCGCCGCTGACCCAAGAGTCACGACGGCTGACCGCTCTAGAATAGGTGCCTTCAGCTACAAAGCCGGACTATTACAATAGTCCACCCGCTTGACGCTCGACTGATGCAACCCAACATCACCGCGAAGAAACCTCGACATTTCGCTCATGGATGACTTTGAACGAACGCGCTCCACCCGGCGCATCTCGAGTTTCTGCGCACGCTTTCAGCAAAGAAGAGAGTTAATCCGAATATGCCCACCCGCTCGAAGATCATCTACACCTTCACCGACGAAGCCCCTGCCCTCGCCACCTATTCACTGCTGCCTATCGTAGAGGCCTTCACCGCTTCCGCTGATATTGCCGTGGAAACCCGCGATATTTCTCTCGCCGGGCGCATCCTCGCAAGCTTCCCCGAGCAACTGGGCAACAAGGCCATACCGGACCACCTCGCCGAACTGGGCGACCTGGCCGTTACCCCTGAAGCCAACATCATCAAGCTGCCTAACATCAGCGCCTCGACTCCGCAGCTGCAAGCGGCGATCAAGGAACTGCAGGCCCAGGGCTACGCCCTGCCGGACTATCCGGAGACCGTAACCACCGACGCGGAAAAAGAAACCCGTGCACGTTACGACAAGGTCAAGGGCAGCGCCGTGAACCCGGTACTGCGCGAAGGCAACTCCGACCGCCGCGCGCCGCTGTCGGTCAAGAACTACGCCCGCAAGCACCCGCACAAAATGGGCGCATGGGCTGCGGACTCCAAGTCCCACATCGCCCACATGAGCAATGGCGACTTCTACGGCAGCGAAAAAGCCGTACAGATCGAAGCCGCTGATGCTGTCAAAATTGAGCTGGTCGGCAAGGACGGCACCACCACCGTCCTGAAAGAAAAGACCACAGCTCAAGCTGGCGAGATCCTCGACAGCGCCGTGCTGAGCAAAAACGCACTGCGCTCGTTCATCGCCGCTGAAATCGAAGACGCCAAGAAACAAGGCGTACTGCTGTCGGTCCACCTCAAAGCCACCATGATGAAGGTCTCCGACCCAATCATGTTCGGCCAGATCGTTGCCGAGTTCTATAAAGATGCCCTGGCCAAGCACGCCACGGTACTGGAGCAGATCGGCTTCAACCTGAACAACGGCATCGGTGACCTGTACGCTCGCATCAAGGCCCTGCCGGCCGAGCAGCAAGCGCAGATCGAAGCTGACATCCAGGCGGTCTACGCCGCTCGCCCTTCCCTGGCGATGGTCAACTCCGACAAAGGCATCACTAACCTGCACGTGCCGAGCGACGTCATCGTCGACGCCTCGATGCCAGCCATGATCCGTGACTCCGGCAAGATGTGGGGCACCGACGGCCAGCTGCACGACACCAAGGCCGTGATCCCGGATCGCTGCTACGCCACTATCTACCAAGCGGTCATCGAAGACTGCAAGGCCAATGGCGCTTTCGATCCAACCACCATGGGCAGCGTGCCAAACGTTGGCCTGATGGCGAAGAAAGCAGAAGAGTACGGCTCCCACGACAAGACTTTCCAGATCAAGGCTGACGGCGTAGTCCGTATCACCGACAGCAAGGGCAACCTGCTGATGGAACAGAACGTCGAAGCCGGCGACATCTTCCGCATGTGCCAGACCAAAGACGCGCCGATCCAGGATTGGGTCAAGCTTGCCGTCAACCGCGCGCGCGCCAGCAACACCCCTGCCATCTTCTGGCTGGACCCTAAGCGCGCTCACGACGGCGTTGTGGTCGAGAAAGTTCAGGCCTACCTGAAAGACCACAACACCGAAGGTCTGGACATCCGCATCATGTCGCCAGTCGACGCGATGAAGTTCACTCTGGAGCGCACCCGCAAGGGCCTGGACACCATCTCGGTGACCGGCAACGTACTGCGCGACTACCTGACCGACCTGTTCCCGATCATGGAACTGGGCACCAGCGCCAAGATGCTGTCGATCGTGCCGCTGATGAACGGCGGTGGCCTGTTCGAAACCGGCGCCGGCGGTTCGGCACCGAAGCACGTGCAACAGTTGCTGGAAGAAAACTTCCTGCGCTGGGACTCCCTGGGCGAATTCCTGGCCCTGGCCGCCTCCCTTGAGCATTTGGGTGTGACGTACAACAACCCGAAAGCCCTAGTACTGTCCAAGACCCTGGACCAGGCCACTGGCCAATTCCTCGACAACAACAAGTCGCCATCGCGCAAAGTCGGCAACATCGACAATCGCGGCAGCCACTTCTACCTGGCGCTGTACTGGGCTCAAGCCCTGGCCGCCCAGACCGAGGACACTGCACTGCAAGCGCAGTTCGGCGAACTGGCAAAAACCCTGGCCGAGAACGAAGCAACCATCGTTGCCGAACTCAACGCCGTACAGGGCAAGCCAGTGGACATCGGCGGCTACTACGCGCCGAACCCAGAGCTGACCAGCAAGGCCATGCGCCCAAGCAACACCCTCAACGCGGCAATTGCCAAGTTGAAGTAAGGTTGTAAGGGAACACCACAAACCCCGGCCATGCGCCGGGGTTTGTGTTTTAAGGCTTTAACAGCGCTGAAGCTATATCGAAAAATGCTAGCTAACTGTAAGTATTGACAGGTTACCTGCCGCCCCCAAAAGAACATTCTGCTCTCGTGACTAATGACCCGAGAACAGGAGCCCATCAAATGTTTCGCCCCCACAAACTACTGCCGCTATACCTGTTCCTGCTCGCTTTAGCGCCATTGTCAGATGCAGGTCAAGACATCAAAATAAAGTATTTCCTCCAGGCAAACTTCACCTGTAAAAACGGCATCACGACACCCGGATATAGCGTTTACGTGGTTGGCTCGCGACCGGAGATCGGGGAATGGGTTCCAGCGAAAGCTTTTTTGCTAAGCCCTGCAAACTACCCGACGTGGACAGGCGAGGTGAGTTTTGCAAATGTTGAGCTCAATCAGGAGGTGAAGTGGAAGTGTATTATTCGCAACGAAAATAACCCCCTGGATGTTCAGAAGTGGCAACCCGACCCGGACAATGAGACGACATTGATTTTCTCTCCCTCGGCTCAGACCACCGGCACGTTCTGAGCAGCTTGCTGATGCCAGGCGTATCATGGGAGCTGCCCCGCCTGAATTCGAGACCCGCTTATGACCTGGCAACCCCACATTACCGTCGCCACCATCGTCGAAGACAAAGGACGCTTCCTGATGGTCGAAGAACTCAAGGGCGGTCGCGCCGTGCTCAATCAGCCCGCCGGCCACCTTGACCCAGACGAAACCCTGACCGAGGCCGCCGTGCGTGAAACTCTCGAAGAAACCGGCTGGGACGTTGAAGCCACCGGTATCGTCGGCATCTACCTGTACACCGCACCCAGCAATGGCGTGACCTACCAAAGGGTCTGTTTCATTGCCAAAGCCCTGAAACACCACCCGAACTACCAACTCGACGAAGGCATCCTGCGCGCCCGCTGGCTGAGCCGTGACGAGCTGATGGCCGTGCGCGAGGACTGGCGCAGCGAGCTGATCATCCGCTGCATCGATGATTATCTGGCCGGCCAGCGTCACAGTCTGGAATTGATCCGCCCTTCTCTTTAGCCTTGCGGGCCCAGGCCTGCTAGAATCGCGTCCTTTTTCAAGACACCCGTTGAAACCCTATGCGTGATCCAGCCCCTTCTGACACACAAAAGAAGCGCGTCATCGTCGGCATGTCCGGCGGCGTGGATTCTTCCGTTTCCGCCGTTCTGCTCATGGAGCAGGGTTATGAGGTGGAAGGCCTGTTCATGAAGAACTGGGAAGAAGACGATGGAACGGAATATTGCACCGCCATGGACGACCTGGCAGATGCCCAGGCCGTGTGTGACAAGATCGGTATCAAGCTGCACACCGCCAACTTCGCCGCCGAGTACTGGGACAATGTGTTCGAGCACTTCCTGGCTGAATACAAGGCCGGTCGCACGCCGAACCCGGACATCCTGTGCAACCGCGAAATCAAGTTCAAGGCGTTCCTCGACTACGCCATGATCCTTGGCGCCGACCTGATTGCCACTGGCCACTACGTGCGCCGCCGCGACATCGATGGCCGTACTGAACTGCTCAAGGGCCTGGACCCGAACAAGGACCAGAGCTACTTCCTGCACGCTGTTGGCGGTGAACAGATCGCCAAGACCCTGTTCCCGGTGGGCGAGCTGGAAAAACCCGAAGTGCGCAGGATCGCCGAGAAACACGGCCTGGCTACCGCGAAGAAAAAGGATTCCACCGGGATTTGCTTTATCGGCGAGCGCCGCTTCAGCGACTTCCTTAAGCAATACCTGCCGGCGCAACCGGGTGAGATCAAGACCACCGAAGGTGAAGTGATCGGCCGTCACCATGGCCTGATGTACCACACCATTGGCCAACGCCAGGGCCTGGGCATCGGCGGTTTGAAAGACGCCGGTGAAGAGCCGTGGTATGTGCTGGTCAAGGACCTGGAAAACAACGTGCTGATCGTCGGCCAGGGTAATGAACACCCGCTGCTGTTCTCGGGCGCGCTGCTGGCCTCGGAGATCTATTGGGTCAACCCGATCGACCTGAGCACCCCGCGCCGCCTGACTGCCAAAGTGCGCTATCGCCAAAGCGACCAGCCCTGCACCCTGGAAAAAACCGCGACAGGCTACCGCGCCACCTTTGATGACCCGCAACGCGCGGTCACCCCCGGCCAGTCGGTGGTGTTCTATGACGGCGAAATTTGCCTGGGCGGCGGCGTGATTGAAGTCGCGCAAGCCTGGAGCAACCCGGCATGAGCCCTACCCAAGAGCAATTGACGGCACTCGGCGGGGTATTTCTCTCCGCCGTGCTCGTGGACAAGATCGCCAAGACCGGCCAGGTCACCGAAGCCGGCCTGACTTGCATGCTCGGCAGCCTGCTGATCCGCGACCCCAAGGACACTCTGGAAGTCTACGGCGGCGACGACCTCGCACTGCGTGAAGGTTACCGCGCCCTGATCGGCGCCCTGGAGCGCGACCCCAGCACCTTGCAGCGCGAGCCGCTGCGCTACGCCCTGTCGATGCTCGGCCTCGAGCGCCAACTGGCCAAGCGCGAGGACATGCTGGAAACCATCGGCAAACGCCTGCCACAAATCCAGTCCCAGGTAGAACACTTCGGCCCGGCCCACGAAAACGTGATCGCCGCCTGTGGTGCGCTGTATCAAGACACCTTGAGCACTTTGCGCCAGCGGATCCAGGTTCACGGCGACATGCGCAACCTGCAGCAACCGAACAACGCCTCGAAAATCCGCGCCCTGCTTCTGGCCGGTATTCGCTCGGCGCGGTTGTGGCGTCAGTTGGGCGGCCATCGCTGGCAGCTGGTGATCAGCCGTCGAAAATTGCTCAAAGAGCTTTACCCGTTGATGCGCAACGAATAAGTCGCAGCAAAGGGCTTTTTTCAAGCCGTTACGCGTAATACGCCGGTCAGTTGGCGACGGACCGGCGGATTTTTTCATGTATGATACGCGCCCCATTTCGTTGCCCGACTGTCCGAGAACACCCCATGCAGCTCTCTTCGCTCACTGCGGTTTCCCCTGTTGACGGCCGCTACGCCGGCAAAACCCAGGCCCTGCGCCCTATTTTCAGCGAATACGGCTTGATCCGTGCTCGTGTTCTGGTTGAAGTGCGCTGGCTCCAGCGCCTGGCCGCTCATCCCGCCATCAGCGAAGTGCCGGCGTTCTCTGCCGAAGCCAACGCTGTGCTCAACACCCTGGCGGAAAATTTCTCCCTGGAGCACGCCGAGCGTGTGAAAGAGATCGAGCGCACCACCAACCACGACGTCAAAGCCATTGAATACCTGCTCAAAGAGCAGGCGGCCAAGCTGCCGGAACTGGCCCAGGTCAGCGAGTTCATCCACTTTGCCTGCACCAGCGAGGACATCAACAACCTGTCCCACGCCCTGATGCTGCGCGAAGGCCGCGATGACGTGATGCTGCCACTGATGCGCCAGACCGCCGAAGCTATCCGCGAACTGGCCATCCGTTTCGCTGACGTGCCAATGCTGTCGCGCACCCACGGCCAGCCAGCTTCGCCGACCACCCTGGGCAAAGAACTCGCCAACGTGGTGTATCGTCTGGAGCGTCAGATTGCTCAAGTCGCTGCCGTACCATTGCTGGGCAAGATCAACGGCGCCGTCGGCAATTACAACGCGCACCTGTCGGCCTACCCTGAGATCGACTGGGAAGCCAACGCCCGCGCCTTCATCGAAGACGAGCTGGGCCTGGGCTTCAACCCTTACACCACGCAGATCGAGCCCCACGACTACATCGCGGAGCTGTTCGACGCCATTGCGCGCTTCAACACCATCCTGATCGACTTCGATCGCGATATCTGGGGCTACATCTCCCTGGGCTACTTCAAGCAGCGCACCATTGCCGGTGAAATCGGTTCGTCGACCATGCCGCACAAGGTCAACCCGATCGACTTCGAAAACTCCGAAGGCAACCTCGGCATCGCCAACGCCCTGTTCCAGCATCTGGCCAGCAAGCTGCCAATCTCACGCTGGCAGCGCGACCTGACCGACTCGACCGTACTGCGCAACCTCGGCGTGGGTTTTGCCCACAGCGTGATCGCGTACGAAGCCAGCCTCAAAGGCATCAGCAAGCTGGAGCTCAACGCGCAGAAAATCGCCGCTGACCTGGACGCATGCTGGGAAGTGCTGGCCGAGCCGATCCAGACCGTGATGCGTCGCTACAACATCGAAAACCCGTACGAGAAGCTGAAAGAGTTGACGCGCGGCAAGGGCATCAGCCCTGAAGCGCTGCAAACTTTCATCGACGGCCTGGACATGCCAGCCGCCGCCAAGGCCGAGCTGAAACTGCTCACCCCGGCCAACTACATCGGCAACGCGGTAGAGCAAGCCAAGCGCATCTGATCATCGCAAGACCCTTGAGACGCCCGGCCGCGCCGGGCGTTTTTATTCCAGTCTGAAAAGTGCTTTCTTTCAATAGGTTACACATGAATCCTGACATCCCTCTTCAACTTCTGGGCGGCATCACGGCACGGGAATTCCTGCGTGACTACTGGCAGAAAAAACCACTGCTGATCCGTCAGGCCATCCCTGATTTCGAAAGCCCGATCGACGCCGACGAACTGGCCGGCCTGGCCTTGGAAGAAGAAGTCGAATCGCGCCTGGTGATCGAACACGGCGAGCGCCCGTGGGAACTGCGTCGCGGCCCGTTCGCCGAAGACGCCTTCGGCAGCCTGCCTGAGCGCGAGTGGACCCTGCTGGTGCAGGCGGTCGACCAGTTCGTTCCGGAAGTGGCCGAGCTGCTGGAGCAGTTCCGCTTTCTACCAAGCTGGCGCATCGACGATGTGATGATCAGCTTCGCCGCGCCTGGCGGCAGCGTTGGTCCGCACTTCGACAACTACGATGTGTTCCTGCTGCAAGCCCAAGGCAAGCGCAACTGGAAGATCGGCCAGATGTGCAACTCCGAAAGCCCGCTGCTGCAACACGCCGACCTGCGCATCCTCGCCGAATTCGAAGAAACCGCCGAATGGGTACTCGAACCGGGCGACATGCTCTATCTGCCGCCACGCCTGGCGCACTTCGGCATCGCCGAAGACGACTGCATGACCTACTCGGTCGGCTTCCGTGCGCCGAGCGCCGCCGAAGTGCTCACCCACTTCACCGATTTCCTCGCCCAATACCTGACGGATGAAGAGCGCTACACCGACGCCGACGCGCAGCCGGTCAGCGACCCGCATCAGATCCAGCGCGACGCCCTCGACCGCCTCAAGAGCCTGCTGGCCGAGCACATGAGCGACGAACGCATGCTGCTGACCTGGTTCGGCCAGTTCATGACCGAACCGCGCTACCCAGAACTCGTGGCCGGCGAAGAGCTGGGCGAAGAAGACTTCATCAGCACCCTGCAAGACGGCGCGATTCTGGTACGCAACCCAAGCGCGCGCATGGCGTGGTCGGAAGTGGACGACGACGTGCTGCTGTTTGCCAGCGGCCAGAGCCGCTACCTGCCCGGCAAGCTGCGTGAACTGTTGAAACTGGTGTGCTCCGCCGATGCGTTGCACAGCGAAAACCTGGGTGAGTGGCTCGCCGACGAAGACGGCCGCGACCTGCTGTGCGAGCTGGTCAAGCAAGGCAGCCTGGGATTTGCCGATGAATAAAATTCACGTAAGTGTCGCGGACTGGCAAAAGGATATCGCCGAGATTCGGCGCATTCGTGAAGCGGTATTTATCGCTGAACAATCGGTTCCGCCCGAGCTGGAGTGGGACGCGGATGACGCTGGTGCGATGCACTTCCTGGCGTTCGAAGGCGACTTTCCAATCGGCACCGCTCGCCTGCTGCCCAGCGGCGAGATCGGCCGCGTATCGGTCCTCAAGGACTGGCGCGGCCTGAAGGTTGGCGACAAGCTGATGGAAGCGGTGATTGGCGTGGCCGAGCAACGCGGCCAGACCAAACAGTTCCTCAGCGCGCAGGTCTATGCAGCGCCGTTTTATGAGCGGTTGGGCTTCAAGATCGTCAGCGATGAGTTCCTGGAAGTCGGGATTCCCCATGTTGATATGGTGCGTGGGGGCTGATCCCTGCTTAAGGGCTTGTCTGTGGTGAGCGGGCTTGCCCCGCGCTGGGCTGCTTAGCAGCCACAAAACCAAACGCCGCGTTCTTTCTGAAAGAACGCGGCGTTTTTTATAGGGGCCGCTAGGCAGCCCAGCGCAGGGCAAGCCCGCTCACTACACGCCAGGCCGACAAACTGGCACTATCAAGCCTAAATGACTCGCAGAGATAACGGACATGTCCCTACGCACCCTGCTCACCGCCCTCCTCCTGGCCGTCAGTTGCTCGACAATGGCCGACACCGAAGTCGTCAACCTGAACAACCGCACCAGCGCCGATCTATTGCCGGTGGCGCAGAATTTCATCGGTAAGGACGGCACCGTCAGCGCCTACGGCAACCAACTTATTGTTAACGCCGATCCCGGCAAACTCCAGGACCTGCGCGCACTGATTGCACAACTGGACACACCGGCCAAGCGCCTGCTGATTACTGTAGACACCAACGAAAACAACCAACAGAACAGTGGCGATAGCCAAACCCGCATCATCAACTACGGCACTGCCAGTCGCGACGGCGGCATCCAGCAGATCCAGGCCAGCGAAGGCGTGCCCGCGCTTATCCAGGTCGGCCAGAGCGTGCCACTGACCACCACCCAACCAGACGCCTACGGCCGCCCGCAGAACCAGACCCAATACCGCAACGTCACCCAGGGCTTCTACGTCACTGCCAGCGTCACCGGCGAGACCGTGCATCTGGCGATCAGTACCAACCGTGACCGCATGAGCCAGGAACGTCCCGATGTAGTGAATGTACAAAGTACCGACACAACCGTCAGCGGGCGCCTTGGCGAATGGATCCCCCTGGCCGGC
The DNA here is from genome assembly GCF_052938085.1 of Pseudomonas sivasensis. Lineage (NCBI taxonomy): Bacteria > Pseudomonadati > Pseudomonadota > Gammaproteobacteria > Pseudomonadales > Pseudomonadaceae > Pseudomonas > Pseudomonas sivasensis. The sequence goes on along the minus strand of NZ_CP176442.1, from coordinate 2,386,217 downwards.
ATCAACCGTGAAACCCAAGCCGATAAATCCTCTACAACCCGCAGCTACTCTACCCAGGGCCGTGATGACCTGACGTTGCGGGTCAAGGTCGACACCCTGAACTGAAGCACCAAAAACTGACTGATGAGTCGTATTAGACTAAAGATGTAGTGCTATAAAAAAAGCACTACAAAACATTTGACGATCCAAAAAAGCATGGGCATGATGGCCTCGCTCCCGCTAATCAGGGGCCCTGGCAAGGGCCTTCGGATCGTCGCTCTAAGCTACCCACCTGAGCCGATTCGTGTCTGTACCGCCCACAAGGTGTGTTTGACGAGGTTGCGACTGGAACGAAGTTGTCCCGAGGGACGGAAGCTAACCAGGTAACCCGGCAACATGCTGCAGAATACCCAAGGGCCCACGATGCCCGAAGACCGTTCTCGGCCAGCCTTTACCTGCCCCCTCTCGATCATCGTTCATCCCGTCGCCTTCCCCGTCGAACCTGACTTGACCACCTATGCTTCTGGTCAGCGAGCAGCCATACCCCGCAACGATTGCGCGGCTGGCAAATGGATCTTTCCACCTAGACCTATGCGACGAGGTTTTTCCCCATGGCACTGACACGCGAACAGCAAATTGCAGCCCTTGAAAAAGATTGGGCTGAAAACCCACGCTGGAAAGGCGTAACCCGCGCTTATTCCGCTGCTGACGTCGTCCGCCTGCGTGGCTCGGTTCAACCTGAGCACACCTTTGCAAAACTCGGCGCCGAGAAGCTGTGGAACCTGGTCACCCAAGGTGCCAAGCCTTCCTTCCGTCCCGACAAAGATTTCGTCAACTGCATGGGCGCCCTCACTGGCGGTCAAGCAGTCCAACAGGTAAAAGCCGGCATCCAGGCGATCTACCTGTCCGGCTGGCAAGTGGCAGCGGACAACAACTCCGCTGAATCCATGTACCCCGACCAATCGCTGTACCCGGTTGACTCCGTGCCAACCGTAGTCAAGCGCATCAACAACTCGTTCCGTCGTGCTGACCAGATCCAGTGGAAAGCTGGCAAAGGCCCAGGCGATGAAGGCTACATCGACTACTTCGCGCCAATCGTAGCTGACGCCGAAGCCGGCTTCGGCGGCGTACTGAACGCCTATGAGCTGATGAAGAGCATGATCGAAGCAGGCGCCGCGGGCGTTCACTTCGAAGACCAACTGGCTTCCGTGAAGAAATGCGGCCATATGGGCGGCAAGGTACTGGTTCCGACCCAAGAAGCTGTACAGAAGCTGACCGCTGCCCGTCTGGCGGCTGACGTTGCCGGCACACCGACCATCATCCTGGCCCGTACCGACGCCAACGCAGCAGACCTGTTGACCTCGGACTGCGACCCGTACGACCAGCCATTCGTTACCGGCGAACGCACTCAGGAAGGTTTCTACAAGGTACGCGCCGGCCTCGATCAGGCCATCGCCCGCGGTCTGGCCTACGCACCGTATGCCGACCTGATCTGGTGCGAAACCGCCAAGCCGGATCTGGACGAAGCGCGTCGTTTCGCCGAAGCGATCAAGAAGGAATACCCGGACCAACTGCTGTCCTACAACTGCTCGCCTTCTTTCAACTGGAAGAAGAACCTGGACGACGCGACCATCGCCAAGTTCCAGCGCGAACTGTCCGCCATGGGCTACAAGCACCAGTTCATCACCCTGGCCGGCATTCACAACATGTGGCACAGCATGTTCAACCTGGCGCACGACTACGCCCGCAACGACATGACCGCCTACGTGAAGCTGCAGGAGCAGGAATTCGCTGACGCCTCCAAAGGCTACACCTTTGTGGCGCACCAGCAGGAAGTGGGTACTGGCTACTTCGATGACATGACCACCGTGATCCAGGGCGGCACCTCGTCCGTGACCGCGCTGACCGGGTCGACTGAAGAAGAGCAGTTCCACTGATCGATGTGAGTACACAGCCACTGCGGACCCGTTAAAGAGCTAACCGCAGTGCTGCACGACAATCACGCCCCGACTGGTTCGGGGCGTTTTTTTGCCTGAGATATCTGCCCCGGGCCAATGAGAATCCAAATGTGGGAGGGGGCTTGCCCCCGATAACGGTGGATCAGCAACAGCGTTATTGACTGACACTCAGCCATCGAGGGCAAGCCCCCTCCCACAAGGGAACGCACGCAACCTGAAGATTTTGTACAAAACCTTGATCCAGAGCGGTATTCGCTGCGGATAAATCGGTTAAAAGATCCGCTCCGGCAACTTGCGCCAATCAAACAAGTAACGGCAACTTACCCCGCCACATGAGAAACAATCGCTTAAACCCCCGCGCAAACAATATTCATTATCATTTAGACCATGAAAACTTCGTTACTGGTTAAACAAAACATAATTGATCAAATGCCCGCTAATCCCCGCCCCGCAAGGGCTACAGCCCCAAGAAGGTGCACTATGTCCTTATTCCATCGAATAATTTCGCTATAGGAATTTTACTTGCCCGGTGTTTAGCCATAAAATCACCGCGATTGACTGCGCTGCGACATATCGTCACTGCATCATTACTTTTTCGAGCTCAGAGACCTTTGCTCTCTGTTAAGGATTTCCAGCATGACCGAAGCGACAGGACTCATGGCCCACAACTGGGGCTTTGCCATTTTCCTCCTCGGTGTTGTCGGCCTTTGCGCCTTCATGCTCGGTGTTTCCAGCCTCCTCGGGTCAAAAGCCTGGGGCCGCAGCAAAAACGAACCGTTCGAGTCGGGCATGCTACCTACAGGTGGCGCCCGTCTGCGGCTCTCAGCCAAATTCTATCTGGTCGCGATGCTGTTCGTGATCTTCGATATCGAAGCCCTCTTTCTCTTTGCCTGGTCTGTGTCCGTCCGCGAAAGCGGCTGGACCGGATTCGTCGAAGCTCTCGTTTTCATAGCAATTCTGTTGGCAGGCCTTGTCTACCTATTTCGAGTGGGCGCCCTTGACTGGGCTCCGGAAGCTCGTCGTAAGCGGCAAGCGAAGCTGAAACAATGAGGCTTTGGCGATGCAATACAATCTCACCAGGATCGACCCGGATGCTCCTAACGAGCAGTACCCCATCGGCGAACGGGAAACCGTTTCCGATCCGTTAGAAGACCAAGTCCACAAAAACATCTACATGGGCAAACTCGAAGACGTGCTGAGTGGCGCGGTCAATTGGGGGCGTAAAAACTCCCTGTGGCCGTACAACTTCGGCCTTTCGTGCTGCTACGTGGAAATGACCACCGCCTTCACGGCGCCCCACGACATCGCGCGCTTTGGCGCCGAAGTTATCCGGGCATCACCGCGCCAGGCGGATTTCATGGTTATCGCCGGAACCTGCTTCATCAAGATGGCGCCGATCATTCAGCGTCTCTACGAGCAAATGCTCGAACCGAAGTGGGTTATCTCCATGGGTTCGTGCGCCAACTCCGGTGGCATGTACGACATCTACTCAGTGGTCCAAGGGGTGGATAAGTTCCTGCCCGTGGACGTCTACGTGCCTGGCTGCCCGCCCCGCCCTGAAGCATTTCTGCAAGGCTTGATGCTGTTGCAGGAATCGATTGGCAAGGAGCGTCGTCCGCTTTCCTGGGTCGTCGGCGATCAAGGCGTTTACCGCGCCGAGATGCCCTCGCAAAAGGAACAGCGCCGCGAACAGCGAATCGCAGTCACCAACCTGCGCAGCCCTGACGAAGTCTGATCCAGCCCGCTTCTTTTATAGAACGAACACCTGGCTTCATTCTTTACGTTGACCGAAAGCGATAAAAAACCATGACTACAGGCAGCGCTCTGTACATCCCGCCTTATAAGGCAGACGACCAGGATGTGGTCGTCGAACTCAATAACCGTTTTGGCCCTGACGCCTTCACCGCCCAGGCCACACGTACCGGTATGCCGGTGCTGTGGGTGGCGCGCGCCAAGCTCGTCGAAGTCCTGACCTTCCTGCGTAACTTGCCCAAGCCGTACGTCATGCTTTATGACCTGCATGGCGTGGACGAGCGTCTGCGCACCAAGCGCCAGGGCCTGCCAAGCGGTGCCGATTTCACCGTGTTCTACCATCTGATGTCGCTGGAACGTAACAGCGACGTGATGATCAAGGTTGCCCTCTCCGAGAGCGACCTGAGCGTCCCGACCGTAACCGGTATCTGGCCCAACGCCAGCTGGTACGAGCGTGAAGTGTGGGACATGTTCGGTATCGACTTCCCCGGCCACCCGCACCTGACGCGCATCATGATGCCGCCAACGTGGGAAGGTCACCCGCTGCGCAAGGACTTCCCTGCCCGCGCCACCGAATTCGACCCGTTCAGCCTCAACCTCGCCAAGCAACAGCTCGAAGAAGAGGCTGCGCGCTTCCGTCCGGAAGACTGGGGCATGAAACGCTCCGGCACCAACGAGGACTACATGTTCCTCAACCTTGGCCCGAACCACCCTTCGGCTCACGGTGCCTTCCGTATCATCCTGCAACTGGATGGCGAAGAAATCGTCGACTGCGTGCCGGACATCGGCTACCACCACCGTGGCGCCGAGAAGATGGCCGAGCGTCAGTCGTGGCACAGCTTCATCCCGTACACCGACCGTATCGACTACCTCGGCGGCGTGATGAACAACCTGCCGTACGTGCTCTCGGTCGAGAAGCTGGCCGGCATCAAGGTCCCGGACCGCGTCGACACCATCCGCATCATGATGGCCGAGTTCTTCCGGATCACCAGCCACCTGCTGTTCCTGGGTACCTATATCCAGGACGTCGGCGCCATGACCCCGGTGTTCTTCACATTCACCGACCGTCAGCGCGCCTACAAGGTCATCGAAGCCATCACCGGTTTCCGTCTGCACCCGGCCTGGTACCGCATCGGCGGCGTGGCCCACGACCTGCCGAATGGTTGGGAGCGCCTGGTCAAGGAGTTCATCGACTGGATGCCCAAGCGTCTGGACGAGTACCAAAAAGCCGCGCTCGATAACAGCATCCTCAAGGGCCGTACCATCGGCGTCGCCGCCTACAACACCAAAGAGGCCCTGGAATGGGGCGTCACCGGTGCAGGCCTGCGCTCGACTGGCTGCGACTTCGACCTGCGTAAAGCGCGCCCATACTCCGGCTACGAGAACTTCGAGTTCGAAGTGCCGGTGGCCGCCAATGGCGATGCCTACGACCGTTGCATCGTGCGCGTCGAAGAAATGCGCCAGAGCCTGAAGATCATCGAACAGTGCATGCGCAACATGCCGGCCGGCCCGTACAAGGCGGATCACCCGCTGACCACGCCGCCGCCCAAAGAACGCACGCTGCAGCACATCGAAACCCTGATCACGCACTTCCTGCAGGTTTCGTGGGGCCCGGTCATGCCGGCCAACGAATCCTTCCAGATGATCGAAGCGACCAAGGGTATCAACAGTTATTACCTGACGAGCGATGGCGGCACCATGAGCTACCGCACCCGGATTCGTACTCCAAGCTTCCCGCACTTGCAGCAGATCCCTTCGGTGATCAAAGGCGAGATGGTCGCGGACTTGATTGCGTACCTGGGTAGTATCGATTTCGTTATGGCCGACGTGGACCGCTAAGCATGAACAGCACGCTTATCCAGACAGACCGTTTCACCTTGAGTGAAACCGAGCGCTCGGCCATCGAGCACGAGCTGCATCACTACGAAGACCCGCGCGCGGCGTCGATCGAAGCCCTGAAGATCGTTCAGAAGGAACGTGGCTGGGTGCCGGACGGCGCCCTCTACGCCATCGGCGAGATTCTGGGCATCCCCGCCAGCGACGTTGAAGGCGTGGCTACGTTCTACAGCCAGATCTTCCGTCAACCGGTGGGCCGTCACATCATTCGCGTGTGCGACAGCATGGTCTGCTACATCGGTGGTCACGAATCCGTGGTCAGCGAGATCCAGAACAAACTCGGCATCGGCCTGGGCCAAACCACTCCGGACGGCCGCTTCACGCTGCTGCCGGTGTGCTGCCTGGGCAACTGCGACAAGGCGCCGGCGTTGATGATCGACGACGACACATTCGGTGACGTGCAGCCTGCTGGCGTGACCCAATTGCTTGAGGGCTACCCATGACCCTTACATCTTTCGGCCCCGCCAACCTGATCAAGCGTTCGCCTGAGACCCATCCTCTCACCTGGCGCCTGCGTGACGATGCCGAGCCGGTATGGCTCGACGAGTACCAGGCCAAGAACGGCTACGCCGCTGCGCGCAAAGCCTTTGCCGACATGGCCCAGGACGACATCGTCCAGACCGTGAAAGACGCCGGCCTCAAAGGCCGCGGCGGTGCAGGCTTCCCCACGGGCGTGAAGTGGGGCCTGATGCCCAAGGACGAGTCCATCAACATCCGCTACCTGCTGTGCAACGCGGATGAAATGGAGCCGAACACCTGGAAAGACCGCATGCTGATGGAGCAACTGCCCCATTTGCTGATCGAAGGCATGCTGATCAGTGCCCGCGCGCTGAAAACCTATCGTGGCTATATCTTCCTGCGTGGCGAATACACCACCGCCGCCAAGCACCTCAACCGTGCCGTGGAAGAAGCCAAGGCTGCTGGCCTGTTGGGCAAGAACATCCTGGGTTCCGGCTTTGATTTCGAACTGTTCGTGCACACCGGCGCCGGGCGTTACATCTGCGGTGAAGAAACCGCACTGATCAACTCCCTCGAAGGGCGCCGCGCCAACCCGCGCTCCAAGCCCCCCTTCCCCGCCGCCGTGGGCGTATGGGGCAAGCCGACCTGCGTCAACAACGTTGAGACCCTGTGCAACGTGCCGGCGATCATCGCCGACGGCGTGGACTGGTACAAATCGTTGGCCCGTGAAGGCAGCGAAGACATGGGCACCAAGCTCATGGGCTTCTCCGGCAAGGTCAAGAATCCTGGCTTGTGGGAGCTGCCATTCGGCGTTACCGCACGCGAGCTTTTCGAGGACTACGCCGGCGGCATGCGCGACGGCTACACCTTGAAGGCCTGGCAGCCAGGCGGCGCTGGTACCGGTTTCCTGTTGCCCGAGCACCTCGACGCACAAATGTATGCCGGCGGCATCGGCAAGGTGGGCACCCGGATGGGTACTGGCCTGGCGATGGCGGTGGACAACACCGTGAACATGGTCTCGCTGCTGCGCAACATGGAGCAGTTCTTTGCCCGTGAATCCTGTGGCTTCTGCACCCCATGCCGCGACGGTCTGCCGTGGAGCGTCAAGCTGCTGATGGCCCTGGAAAATGGCGAAGGCCGTGAGGGTGACATCGAGACCCTGTTGGGTCTGGTCGGTTTCCTCGGCCCAGGCAAGACCTTCTGTGCTCACGCACCGGGCGCCGTGGAGCCATTGGGCAGCGCAATCAAATACTTCCGCTCGGAGTTCGAAGCCGGTATTGCGCCTACCAGCGCCGCCGTCCCGCCTCTGGCAAGGCCGATCGTAGTCGGCGCGTAACGCTTTAAAAGGCGAAGGGTCCGTGCCCTTCGTCTTCTCATGGGCTGACGCCGTAAAGGCTGTGTTGATGCCCATGAATAACAAGATTCCATTAGCCACGCCCGCTGACAACGGGCCAACGAAGAACTTTGAACCATGGCCACTATCCACGTAGACGGCAAAGCGCTCGAAGTCGATGGGGCGGACAACCTGTTACAGGCATGTCTGTCACTAGGCCTCGACATCCCGTATTTCTGCTGGCACCCCGCACTCGGTAGCGTCGGTGCCTGTCGCCAGTGTGCGGTCAAGCAATACACCGACGAGAACGACACCCGTGGTCGTATCGTCATGTCCTGCATGACCCCAGCCACCGACAACACCTGGATCTCCATCGAAGATGAAGAATCCAAGGCGTTCCGCGCCAGCGTTGTCGAATGGCTGATGACCAACCACCCCCACGACTGCCCAGTCTGTGAGGAAGGCGGTCACTGCCACTTGCAAGACATGACGGTGATGACCGGCCACAACGAACGCCGTTATCGCTTCACCAAGCGTACCCACCAGAACCAGGACCTCGGCCCGTTCATTTCCCACGAGATGAACCGCTGCATCGCCTGCTACCGCTGCGTACGTTTCTATAAAGACTACGCTGGCGGCACCGACCTTGGTGTCTTCGGCGCCCACGACAACGTGTACTTCGGTCGCGTTGAAGACGGCGTGCTCGAAAGCGAGTTCTCCGGCAACCTCACTGAGGTCTGCCCGACCGGTGTGTTCACCGACAAGACCCACTCCGAGCGCTACAACCGTAAGTGGGACATGCAATTCGCCCCGAGCATCTGCCACGGCTGCTCCAGCGGTTGCAACATTTCCCCGGGCGAACGCTACGGCGAACTGCGTCGTATCGAAAACCGCTTCAACGGTTCGGTCAACCAGTACTTCCTGTGCGACCGTGGCCGTTTCGGCTATGGCTACGTCAACCGAAAGGATCGCCCGCGCCAACCACTGCTGGCCGACGGCACTAAGCTGAGCCTGGACGACGCGCTGGATAAAGCCGCCGACCTGCTGCGCGGTCGTAATATCGTCGGTATCGGTTCGCCTCGCGCCAGCCTCGAAAGCAACTACGCGTTGCGCGAACTGGTCGGTGCCGAGCACTTCTACTCCGGCATCGAAGCTGGTGAGCTGGAACGCATCCGTCTGGTCCTGCAAGTGCTGAACGACAGCCCGCTGCCAGTGCCGAACATGCGCGACATCGAAGACCACGATGCCATCTTCGTACTCGGTGAAGACCTGACCCAGACCGCCGCGCGTATCGCGCTGTCCCTGCGTCAGTCGGTCAAAGGCAAGGCTGAAGAGATGGCCGACGCCATGCGCGTACAGCCATGGCTGGACGCTGCGGTGAAAAACATTGGCCAGCACGCGCTGAACCCGCTGTTTATCGCCAGCATCGCTGAAACCAAGCTCGACGACATCGCCGAAGAATGCGTCCACGCTGCACCGGACGACCTCGCCCGCATCGGTTTCGCCGTGGCCCACGCCCTGGACGCCAGCGCGCCTGCCGTCGAAGGCCTGGACACTGAAGCCGTCGAACTGGCCCAACGCATTGCCGACGCTCTGCTGGCAGCCAAGCGTCCATTGATCATTGCCGGTACCTCGCTGGGTTCCAAAGCATTGATCGAAGCCGCCGCCAACATCGCCAAGGCCTTGAAGCTGCGCGACAAGAACGGCTCCATCAGCCTGGTCGTGCCGGAAGCCAACAGCCTTGGCTTGGCCATGCTGGGTGGTGAGTCCCTGGACGCTGGCCTGCAAGCCGTGATCGACGGCAACGCCGACGCCATGGTGGTGCTGGAAAACGACCTGTACACACGCACCGACGCCGCCAAGGTTGACGCTGCACTGAACGCCGCCAAAGTTCTGATCGTGGCCGACCACCAGAAGACCGCCACCAGCGACCGCGCTCAGTTGGTATTGCCAGCGGCGAGCTTTGCCGAAGGCGACGGCACCCTGGTCAGCCAGGAAGGCCGCGCCCAGCGCTTCTTCCAGGTATTCGATCCGAAGTACATGGACGCCAGCATCCTGGTTCACGAAGGCTGGCGCTGGCTGCATGCCCTGCGCGCGACCCTGTTGAACCAGCCGATCGATTGGACCCAACTGGACCACGTGACCGCAGCCGTCGCCGGCAGCACACCGCAGCTTGCGCGTATCGTCGATGCCGCACCGTCCGCCGCGTTCCGCATCAAGGGCATGAAATTGGCCCGTGAACCGCTGCGTTACTCCGGTCGTACCGCCATGCGCGCCGACATCAGCGTGCACGAACCGCGTACCCCACAAGACAACGACACCGCGTTCGCCTTCTCCATGGAAGGTTACTCGGGGTCAGTCGAGCCGCGTCAGCAGGTGCCGTTTGCCTGGTCGCCGGGCTGGAACTCGCCGCAGGCCTGGAACAAGTTCCAGGACGAAGTCGGTGGTCACATCCGCGCTGGCGACCCAGGCACCCGCCTGATCGAAAGCACCGGTGACTCGCTGAACTGGTTCGCAGCAGTACCGCGCCCGTTCAACCCGGCCCAGGGCACTTGGCAAGTTGTGCCGTTCTTCCACCTGTTCGGCAGCGAAGAGAACTCTTCCAAGGCCGCGCCGGTGCAAAGCCGCATCCCAGAAGCGTACGTGTCCGTGGCCAAGTCCGAAGCCGACCGTCTCGGCGTCAACGACGGTGCCGTGCTCAGCCTGAACGTGGCCGGCCAGACTCTGCGTCTGCCGCTGCGTATCAACGAAGCGTTGGGCGCTGGCCTGGTTGCACTGCCTAAAGGCCTCGCCGGCATTCCGCCTGCGATCTTTGGCAAAACCGTTGACGGTCTGCAGGAGGCAGCGCAATGACCTGGTTCACCCCTGAAGTGATCGACGTGATCATCTCGGTCGTCAAGGCCATCGTGATCCTGTTGGCCGTGGTCGTTGCGGGCGCCCTGCTCAGCTTCGTCGAACGTCGCCTGCTGGGCTGGTGGCAGGATCGTTACGGTCCGAACCGCGTTGGCCCATTCGGCATGTTCCAGATCGCTGCCGACATGCTGAAAATGTTCTTTAAGGAAGACTGGACCCCGCCGTTTGCCGACAAGGTGATCTTCACCCTGGCACCGGTCGTGGCCATGAGCGCCTTGCTGATTGCCTTCGCGATCATCCCGATCACCCCGACCTGGGGCGTGGCGGACCTGAACATCGGCTTGCTGTTCTTCTTCGCCATGGCCGGTCTGTCGGTCTACGCGGTGTTGTTCGCCGGTTGGTCGAGTAACAACAAGTTCGCCCTGTTGGGCAGCTTGCGTGCCTCGGCGCAGACCGTGTCCTACGAAGTGTTCATGGGCCTGGCGCTGATGGGCATCGTGGTGCAGGTCGGCTCGTTCAACATGCGCGACATCGTCGAGTACCAGGCGCAGAACCTGTGGTTCATCATTCCGCAGTTCTTCGGCTTCTGTACTTTCTTCATCGCTGGCGTCGCCGTGACTCACCGTCACCCGTTCGACCAGCCTGAAGCAGAACAGGAACTGGCCGACGGTTACCACATTGAATATGCCGGCATGAAATGGGGCATGTTCTTCGTCGGTGAGTACATCGGCATCATCTTGATCTCTGCCCTGCTGGTGACGCTGTTCTTCGGCGGCTGGCACGGTCCGTTCGGCATCCTGCCGCAGTTGGCGTTCTTCTGGTTCTTCCTGAAGACCGCGTTCTTCATCATGTTGTTTATCCTGCTGCGCGCTTCCATTCCGCGTCCACGATACGACCAGGTGATGGATTTCAGCTGGCGCTTCTGCCTGCCACTGACCCTGATCAATTTGCTGGTGACTGCTGCCGTTGTGTTGTTGAACACGCCAGCGGCCGCGGTTCAGTGAGGATTTGACCCATGTTCAAATATATTGGCGACATCGTTAAGGGTACCGGTACCCAGTTGCGAAGCCTGGTGATGGTGTTCGGTCACGGTTTCCGCAAACGCGACACCCTGCAATACCCGGAAGAAGCGGTGTACCTGCCGCCGCGCTATCGCGGCCGTATCGTGCTGACCCGCGACCCCGATGGCGAAGAGCGTTGTGTAGCCTGCAACCTGTGCGCCGTGGCGTGCCCGGTGGGTTGCATCTCCCTGCAGAAAGCTGAAACCGAAGACGGTCGCTGGTACCCGGACTTCTTCCGTATCAACTTCTCGCGCTGCATTTTCTGCGGCCTCTGCGAGGAAGCTTGCCCGACCACCGCAATCCAGCTGACACCGGATTTCGAGATGGCCGAGTTCAAACGTCAGGACCTGGTGTACGAGAAAGAAGATCTGCTGATCTCTGGTCCCGGTAAAAACCCTGATTACAACTTCTATCGTGTTGCAGGTATGGCCGTTGCCGGTAAGCCGAAAGGCGCCGCACAAAACGAAGCCGAGCCGATCAACGTGAAGAGCTTGCTGCCTTAAGGAAGAAAGATGGAATTCGCTTTCTATTTCGCATCGGGTATTGCAGTGGTGTCCACGCTTCGTGTGATCACCAACACTAACCCCGTGCACGCCCTGCTCTACCTGATCATTTCGCTGATCGCCGTGGCCATGACCTTCTTCAGCCTCGGCGCGCCGTTCGCTGGTGTGCTCGAAGTGATCGCCTACGCCGGCGCCATCATGGTGCTGTTCGTGTTTGTGGTGATGATGCTCAACCTGGGGCCGGCTTCGGTCGCCCAGGAACGCGTCTGGCTCAAGCCCGGCATCTGGCTCGGCCCGGTTGTCCTCGCAGCGCTGCTCCTGGGTGAACTGCTGTATGTGCTGTTCGCTCACCAGAGCGGCCAGGCCATCGGCCACACCACCGTAGACGCGAAAGCCGTGGGCATCAGCCTGTTCGGCCCGTACCTGCTGGTGGTCGAACTGGCTTCGATGCTGCTGCTCGCGGCAGCCATCACCGCCTTCCACTTGGGCCGCAACGAAGCCAAGGAGCAATGACGATGCCTGCTATCCCTTTGGAGCATGGTCTGGCGGTCGCCGGCATCCTGTTCTGCCTTGGCCTGGTCGGCCTGATGGTTCGCCGTAACATTCTGTTCGTGTTGATGAGCCTGGAAATCATGATGAACGCTGCGGCACTGGCGTTCATCGTTGCAGGTGCACGTTGGGGCCAGCCCGATGGACAAGTCATGTTCATCCTGGTGATCAGCCTGGCAGCCGCCGAGGCCAGTATCGGCCTGGCGATCCTGCTGCAACTGTATCGTCGCTTCCACACGCTTGATATCGACGCTGCCAGTGAGATGCGCGGATGAACATGATCTTTCTGACTTTCGTATTTCCCCTGATCGGTTTCCTGCTGCTGTCGTTCTCCCGTGGACGCTGGTCGGAAAACCTCTCGGCCCTGATCGGCGTGGGTTCCATTGGCCTGTCGGCCATCGTGACCGCCTACGTCATCTGGCAATTCAACGTAGCGCCGCCGGAAGGCGGTCACTACACCCTGGTGCTGTGGAAGTGGATGTCGGTGGAAGGCTTCAAGCCTAACTTCGCCCTCTACGTCGACGGCCTGTCGATCACCATGCTCGGCGTGGTCGTCGGCGTGGGCTTCCTGATCCACCTGTTCGCGTCCTGGTACATGCGCGGTGAAGCGGGCTACTCGCGCTTCTTCTCGTACACCAACCTGTTTATCGCCAGCATGCTGTTCCTGGTGCTCGGCGATAACCTGTTGTTCCTGTACTTCGGCTGGGAAGGCGTGGGCCTGTGCTCGTACCTGTTGATCGGTTTCTACTACAGCAACCGCAACAACGGTAACGCGGCACTCAAGGCATTTATCGTCACCCGGATCGGCGACGTGTTCATGGCCATCGGCCTGTTTATCCTGTTCCAACAGGTGGGCACGCTGAACATCCAGGAACTGCTGGTGCTGGCACCACAGAAATTCCAGGTCGGCGACTTCTGGATCACCCTGGCGACCCTGATGCTGCTGGGTGGCGCCGTAGGTAAATCCGCGCAACTGCCTCTGCAAACCTGGCTGGCGGATGCGATGGCCGGTCCTACCCCGGTGTCGGCACTGATCCACGCCGCTACGATGGTAACTGCGGGTGTCTACCTGATCGCCCGTACCCACGGCCTGTTCACCCTCGCGCCGGACATCCTGCACCTGGTGGGCATCGTCGGCGGCGTGACCCTGGTGCTGGCCGGCTTTGCCGCGCTGGTGCAGACCGACATCAAGCGTATCCTCGCCTACTCGACCATGAGCCAGATCGGCTACATGTTCCTGGCCCTGGGCGTTGGCGCCTGGGACGCGGCGATCTTCCACCTGATGACTCACGCTTTCTTCAAGGCCCTGCTGTTCCTTGCCTCCGGTGCGGTGATCGTTGCCTGCCACCACGAGCAGAACATCTTCAAGATGGGCGGCCTGTGGAAAAAACTGCCGCTGGCCTACGCCAGCTTCATCGTCGGTGGTGCAGCCCTGGCCGCACTGCCACTGGTGACCGCCGGTTTCTACTCGAAAGACGAAATCCTCTGGGAAGCCTTTGCCAGCGGTAACCAGAACCTGCTCTACGCAGGCCTGGTGGGTGCGTTCATGACCTCGCTGTACACCTTCCGCCTGATCTTCATCACGTTCCACGGTGAAGCCAAGACCGAAGCGCACGCAGGTCACGGCATCTCCCACTGGTTGCCACTGTCGGTGCTGATCGTGCTGTCGACCTTCGTCGGCGCCCTGATCACCCCGCCCCTGGCCGGTGTACTGCCGGAAAGCGCCGGCCATGCCGGTGGCGCCGCCAAGCACAGCCTGGAAATCGCCTCGGGCGCCATTGCCATCGCGGGTATCCTGCTGGCCGCGCTGTTGTTCCTCGGCAAGCGTCGCTTCGTGACGGCCGTGGCCAACAGTGGCATTGGCCGCTTCCTGTCGGCCTGGTGGTTCGCCGCCTGGGGCTTCGACTGGATCTACGACAAACTGTTCGTCAAGCCTTACCTGGCTATCAGCCATGTACTGCGCAAAGACCCGCTCGACCAGACCATCGGTTTGATCCCGCGCGCCGCCAAGGCCGGTCACACCGCCCTGAGCCGCAGCGAGACCGGCCAACTGCGTTGGTATGCAGCGTCCATGGCGGTCGGTGCCGTGCTGGTGATCGGCGCCATCGTTGTCGTGGCGGTCTGACCATGTCTATGTACATTGCGAACTTTGCAAACTTGCGAAAGGAAACGAGCCTGTCATGATTCTGCCCTGGCTAATCCTGATCCCCTTCATCGGCGGCCTGCTCTGCTGGATGGGTGAACGCTTCGGCGCCACCCTCCCCCGCTGGATTGCGTTGCTGACCATGTCCCTGGAACTCGCACTCGGCCTCTGGCTGTGGGCCCACGGTGACTATTCATTCGCTCCGGCACCGGGTGTCGATCCGACTTTCGCGCTTGAATTCAAGCACGTGTGGATCCAGCGCTTCGGCATCAACGTGCACCTGGCCCTCGATGGCCTGTCGCTGTTGATGATCCTGCTGACCGGCCTGCTGGGTATCCTCTCGGTACTCTGCTCCTGGAAAGAGATCCAGCGTCACGTGGGCTTCTTCCACCTGAACCTGATGTGGATCCTGGGCGGCGTTGTCGGCGTGTTCCTCGCCCTCGACCTGTTCATGTTCTTCTTCTTCTGGGAAATGATGCTGGTGCCGATGTACTTCCTCATCGCGCTCTGGGGTCACAGTTCTTCGGACGGCAAGAAAACCCGGATCTACGCGGCGACCAAGTTCTTCATCTTCACCCAGGCTTCCGGCCTGATCATGTTGGTGGCGATCCTGGGTCTGGTACTGGTCAACTTCAACAGCACAGGCGTGATTACGTTCAACTACGCCGACCTGTTGAAAACCAAGATGTCCCTGACCACCGAGTACATCCTGATGCTGGGCTTCTTCATCGCGTTCGCGGTGAAGCTGCCGGTGGTGCCGTTTCACTCCTGGCTGCCTGACGCTCACGCCCAGGCACCGACCGCCGGTTCCGTTGACCTCGCCGGCATCCTGCTGAAAACCGCTGCCTATGGCCTGCTGCGTTTCGCGCTGCCGCTGTTCCCGAACGCCTCGGCGGAGTTCGCGCCGATTGCCATGACCCTGGGTCTGATCGGGATCTTCTACGGTGCGTTCCTGGCGTTCGCGCAAACCGACATCAAGCGTCTGATTGCCTTCTCGTCCGTTTCCCACATGGGCTTCGTACTGATCGGCATCTACTCCGGCAGCCAACTGGCGTTGCAAGGTGCAGTGATCCAGATGTTGGCGCACGGTGTTTCCGCCGCTGCACTCTTTATCCTGAGTGGCCAGTTGTACGAGCGCCTGCACACCCGTGACATGCGTGAGATGGGCGGCGTGTGGTCGCGCATCGCGTACCTGCCGGCAATCAGCCTGTTCTTTGCCGCTGCCTCGTTGGGCTTGCCGGGTACCGGCAACTTCATCGGCGAGTTCCTGATCCTGATGGGTGCCTTCGTGCAAACGCCTTGGATCAGCGCCATTGCTACTTCCGGCCTGGTATTCGGTTCGGTCTACTCGCTGATCATGATCCACCGCGCCTACTTCGGCCCGGCCAAGTCCGACACCGTCCTGAAAGGGATGGATGCTCGCGAACTGATCATGGTGCTCGGCCTTGCGGTGCTGCTGATCTACATCGGCGTGTACCCGCAACCGTTCCTGGACACTTCTGCCGCAACGATGCATGGCGTGCAGCAGTGGTTCGGCACCGCCTTCTCTCAACTCGCTTCGGCCCGGTAAGAGCGCTATGGAATTCACGATCCAACACTTTATCGCGCTTGCGCCGCTGCTGATTACCAGCCTCACCATCGTGGTGGTGATGCTGGCAATCGCCTGGCGCCGCAATCACTCACAAACGTTCCTGCTGTCCTGTGCCGGTTTGAACCTGGCCTTGCTGTCGATTATCCCGGCACTCAAGGTCGCGCCACTGGCGGTGACCCCGCTGATGATGGTCGATGACTTCGCGCTGCTGTATATCGCGCTGATCCTCGTCGCCACCCTCGCCTGCGTCACCCTCGCCCACGCCTACCTCGGCGAAGGCGGCACCGGCTACCCAGGCAACCGCGAAGAGCTGTACCTGCTGATCCTGCTGGCTGCGGCCGGCGGTATCGTGTTGGTCAGCGCACAGCACCTGGCCGGCTTGTTCATCGGCCTGGAACTGCTGTCGATCCCGACCTACGGCCTGGTGGCTTACGCCTTCTTCAACAAGCGTTCCCTGGAAGCCGGCATCAAGTACATGGTGCTGTCGGCGGCCGGTTCCGCGTTCCTGTTGTTCGGTATGGCCCTGCTCTACGCCGAAGCCGGCAGCCTGAGCTTCACCGGTATCGGCCACGCGCTGGCTGCCACCAACAGCCCGGCGCCGATTGCCCAACTGGGCCTGGCGATGATGCTGATCGGCCTGGCATTCAAGCTGTCGCTGGTGCCGTTCCACCTGTGGACCCCAGACGTGTACGAAGGCGCCCCGGCGCCGGTGGCTGCGTTCCTGGCTACCGCGTCCAAGGTTGCTGTGTTTGCCGTGATGGTGCGTCTGTTCCAGATCTCGCCTGCTGCCAATACCGGCGTGCTGAGCAACGTGCTGACCGTGATCGCCATCGCGTCGATCCTGTTCGGTAACCTGCTGGCCCTGACCCAGAACAACCTCAAGCGTCTGCTGGGTTACTCGTCCATCGCTCACTTCGGCTACCTGCTGATCGCCCTGGTGGCGAGCAAAGGCCTGGCCGTGGAAGCCATCGGCGTTTACCTGGTCACCTACGTGATCACCAGCCTCGGCGCCTTCGGTGTAATTACGCTGATGTCCTCGCCGTACAAAGGCCGTGACGCTGACGCCCTGTACGAGTATCGCGGCCTGTTCTGGCGCCGCCCGTACCTGACCGCCGTACTGACCGTGATGATGCTGTCCCTGGCCGGTATCCCGCTGACCGCGGGTTTCATCGGCAAGTTCTACATCGTCGCTACCGGTGTAGAAGCCCACGAGTGGTGGCTGGTTGCGTCCCTGGTACTGGGCAGCGCTATCGGCGTGTTCTATTACCTGCGCGTGATGGTCACCCTGTACCTGATCGAGCCAAACCTGCGCCGTGTGGATGCCGAGCTGCATTGGGAACAGAAGGCAGGCGGCGTGATGCTGCTGGCCATCGCCCTGCTCGCGTTCTTCCTGGGCGTGTACCCACAACCGTTGCTCACCCTGGTGCAGCACGCGGTACTGGGCGTTTGATCGCTTAGCGGGATGCAGTAAACAAAACGGCGCCTTCGGGCGCCGTTTTGCGTTTCTGGATGCCCTGCAACAGGGCGTTCACCTCACTCGTTTTGGGCCAAATCGCGGATGGCCCAAAATTGCATATCCAACCCAGGAAACCCGGCGGGTACATGGATCGCAAAACCGCTCGACTGGCTCAACAGTTGCCAATACTCGCTGCTGCGATCAAGTTCGAAATACGTGCAGCCCGCATAGAACGGCAATTGCCGCGGGGCTGCCGGCAAAGGCCGCAGGCCAACACCCGGCAGTTGCAGGTTGACCAGGTCGCGGATTTTCTCCATCGAGCCGATCTTGACCTGGGAGGGGAAACTGCTGCGCACGCTGTCCGCCGCCATTTGAGCCTGAACCACCAGGATGAAGGTGGCCGAGGCCAGTAACGCCCGGTCCGGCAGCACGGCCACACGGATGCCGTATTGGCGCTCTTCCAAGGGAATAGCGATGGCCCGCGTATCCATCACGGTCGAGAGCATCCGACGGAGTTCAAGCATCACCGGAGCAAACGTTTCTGCCAGGGCCGTATGGCGATACACCGGGTAGGCAGGCGTGCGCTTATCGTCGCGGCTAAACGTTGCCAGCTCACCGGCCAGGGCCGAGAGGTCGCGATACAGTTGCTCGGGATGCAGGCCGCTCATGGTCGATAAATGGCGCATCAGCGGCAGGCTGCGATTGAGCACCTGCAGCTGCAGGATATCGGCAATGTCCGCTGCACCACTGCCATCGAGCCGGGCCACGCGTGAGGCCGTGGCTTCGCCCCGCTGCTGCACCAGCCCTGCGACCTCATCGACCATCGCCTTGAGGCATTCGGCCGCCCGGATATCCAGACAGGGCGGGCAGTAGCCGCGATCAAGCACCACACAGTTGTCGGCGCGCTTTTCCACCACGTGGGCGATACCCAGTGAGGTGTAGGCATCGGCCACGTCGCCCTCAAAGGCCAGACGCACGCGCAACTTGCCGACACTCATCAGCGCACTGCTGTCCAGTCCATTGCTGTCCCAGACTTCGTATTCAGCGCTGCGAAGTCGGGCGAAATTTTCGATACTGGGGTTGTCGTCAACCTCCGGGATCCCGGGACGTAAGCTTGGTAACGCCAACACCACTGTCAGGTCGCGCGCATCATCGGGGATGGTCAGGGGCGGCGGCATTTCATCATCGAATGGCAGGCCGACAGGCGTTCCATCCGGGAATATACCGCTGTATGAAAGCAACGATACCTTGCCCAGAGCCAGTTGCTGCGGGTCAATGTCCAACGCCGAAAAGCCCCAGCCATACGCACGCAACGCCGTGACCCGTGCCTCCAGCTGGGTTTGCAGGAAACGGTCATGTTGTTGCAGATGCTGAGGCTGCAACAACATGCCTTCGGACCAAACCACTTTGTGTTTCCAGGACATTAAGTTCTTCCAATATTGGCAACGGTAGAAGCAGACAGAGCCGACAACGGCTTACTTGCCATCGTCGGCCTCCTTGGGCGGCAGCGGCACACCCGCAGGCCCGGTGGCCGCCGCCAATGCCGCGGCGGTGGCAGCGGTTGCGGCCTGAGGCAAGGGCACAGGCATGGCCGATGCGAGAATCGAACCTGGAGAAAAGGTCATAAAGGCCCCACCGACCTTCAAGGTGATGCTCGCGCCGGCTTCGATCACCACGTTCGCCCCGCCCTTGATATGCACATCGGTACCGGCGGTGATACCCGTCTTCATGGCGCCCTCGATAATCATCTCGCTGCCGGCGCTCATCGATACCGCACCGCTGGTTTTTTCATTGCGGTTGCCGTCCACAGAGACCTGCTCCGAACCCTTCTTATCCTCGAAGCGCAGTTCGTTGTAGCCACCACCGCCCTTTGAAGAATGGGTCTTGAGGGTCGAGCGGGTGGCATTTTCTGGCAGTGCATAGGGCGGCAGCGATTCCGCGTTATAGACGCTGCCGGTGACCAACGGCTGGTCGGAGTCGCCGTCGAGAAAGCTGACCACCACTTCCTGGCCGATACGCGGGATATGCAGGCTGCCCCAACGCTTGCCGGCCCAGCCCTGGGCTACTCGGACCCAACATGAGCTGTTTTCGTCGCCCTTGCCCTCGCGGTCCCAGTGGAACTGCACCTTGATCCGTCCGTATTTGTCGGTCCAGATGTCTTCGCCCTGTTTGCCCACCACCTTGGCGGTCTGCGGACCGTGCATCCGTGGCTTGGGCGATACGCAAGGTGCTCGAAATGGCTGCTGGTGCGGCATGGCCACGAACTCGCAAGTCAACACGGGCGCGGGCTCGGTCGGTGGCGTCGGCTCATAGGTGTCTAACGACAACGTGTAACGCGCTTCCAGCAGCAAACACTGCGCGTTCTGTTCACTGCGCGGGTGCTCGGCCAAGGTCATCAACGCTCCCGGGAACAGCCCCCGGGCACGAGTGGCACCGCTGATCCGACCGGCGCCGGTCTGTAGCGATTCAATCAAGGTGCGGGCATAGGTTTCGCCCTGTTTGCGCTCGGTGTATCGACCCGGATAGTCGTAACGTTCGTGACGAGACTGCGGGTAGTCACCAGGCATGGCCGACTTGACCATCAGATTGACGCTGGGCTTTTCGAAGTCGAAGTCCTTCAGGGTGTAGCCGCCCGGCGCCACCTCGCCGCTCATGTGCCAGGCGTAGATCACCTCGCTTTCGCGCAGGGCGTGATCCTGGGACGGCATGTAGCGCAGTTGGGCATAGCCCGGCGCCGGCGAATGCGCGCCGCAGGAATCGGCAAGTACCAAGGTATGACGGCCAGCAGCGCTTTTGAAGAAGTAGTAGATACCTTCCTGCTCCATCAGCCGGCTGACAAAGTTGAAATCGCTCTCGCGGTATTGCACGCAATAGTTAAGTGCCGTGTAGTCCGCACTCAGGCCCGAGGTGTCGACATCGGCAATGCTGTAAGGCGCGAACACCTGGTTGAGGATCTGCGGCACGCTCAGGCCCTGGAAAATACGGCAGTCGCTGGCCAGTGTCAGGAACCACAACCACGGCCTCAACACCGCTTTGCACGTGGTATAGCGACCTTGACGACCGGTTATGGAGAAGTGGCTCACATGCCCGCTGAAGTAACGACTACCGCCCTTGGGCAAGTCCACCGCAATGCTCATCGGCGTAGCGAGCAAGTCGTTGATGTCCAGGTCGGCGCGTTCGCTGTACAGCTCCACCTCGTATTCACTGAGACGAGACAGCCCCTCGAATGCCTGCATGCTGCGAAACAGCAGCACATCGTCGCCGAGTACACTGCTGACCTGAATGTCACGATGCATTTGACTGGTTGCCATAGGGACTACCTCGCGGACTCGGAAAAGACATAGGCAAACTCGCCGTTTTCCACGCTGACCCCAACCTGGCTGGCCGGGATGCCCTGTAACAGACGATCGAGGAACTCACGGCTGATTGCTGGCAGCAAGCAGTTGGTCAGGATTGAGTCAATCATCCGCCCACCGCTTTCCAGCTCGGTGCAGCGGCTGGCAATCAACTGCACCACGTCATCGCTGTACGTGAAGGGAATCTTGTGGCTGTCAGCGATGCGCTGCCTGATCCGCTCCAGTTGCAGGCGGATGATGCGGTCGAGCATGGCGTCGCTGAGGGGGTAATACGGGATCACCACGAGGCGTCCGAGCAAAGCCGGCGGGAAGACCTCCAGCAACGGCTCACGCAAGGCTTTTGCGAGGGCTTGCGGTTCTGGCATTGCCAGCGGGTCACGGCACTGGCGGCTGATCAGGTCGGTGCCGACGTTGGTGGTCAGCAGGATCAGGGTGTGCTTGAAGTCGATGACTCGCCCCTCACCATCTTCCATCCAGCCCTTGTCGAACACCTGGAAAAACAGTTCGTGCACATCCGAGTGCGCCTTCTCCACTTCGTCCAGCAGCACCACGCTGTAAGGCTTGCGCCGTACTGCTTCGGTGAGCACGCCGCCTTCGCCGTAGCCCACGTAACCAGGCGGCGCGCCCTTGAGGGTGGAGACGCTGTGGGCTTCCTGGTATTCGCTCATATTGAGGGTAATGACGTTCTGCTCGCCGCCGTACAACGCCTCGGCCAGGGCCAGGGCCGTCTCGGTCTTCCCCACCCCGGAGGTGCCGGCGAGCATGAACACCCCCACCGGTTTGCCTGGATTGTCGAGGCCCGCGCGGGAGGTCTGGATACGTCGCGAGATCATCTCCAGCCCATGATCCTGACCGATAATGCGCTGGCCCAAACGTTCTGCCAGGTGCAACACGTTCTCGATTTCATTCTTGACCATGCGGCCAACGGGGATGCCGGTCCAGTCCTGTACTACCGCCGCGACGGCCTGTTCGTCGACGTTGACCAGGACCAACGGAGTCTCGCCTTGCAACAACGCCAATTGCTCCTGTAATTGACGCAGTTGCAACCGGCCCGCTTCAGGTTCATCGGCATCCACATCGACCAACCGGCTACGCAGACGCAAGATCTGCATGACCAGCGCCAGCTCGCTGTGCCAGCGGCTGCCAAGGACCTTCAGGCGCTCGCGCTCGGTCGCCAGCAACGCATCGACCGATGCACAACGACTTGAGGTTTGCGCCCCCATGGCGCGTTCACGCTGGATGATCGCCTGCTCGGTTTCCAGGCATTCGATACGCCGGCGGCTGTCATCGACTTCCGCCGGGGTGGCGTGCAGGCTGATGGCGACGCGGGCGCACGCGGTGTCGATCAGACTCACCGCTTTGTCCGGTAACTGGCGCGCCGGGATATAGCGATTGGACAAACGCACAGCCGCTTCCAGCGCCGAATCGAGGATCTGCACCTGATGGTGCTCCTGCAGGCTGAAGGCAAGACCGCGCAGCATCAGCAGCGCACGGCTTTCATCCGGCTCATCGACCTGCACCGTCTGAAAGCGTCGGCTCAGGGCCGGATCTTTTTCGATGTGTTTTTTGTACTCGGCAAACGTGGTTGCGCCCAAGGTACGCAAGGTGCCACGGGCCAGGGCTGGCTTGAGCAGATTAGCCGCATCGCCGGTACCCGCGGCGCCACCTGCGCCGACCAGGGTGTGGGTTTCATCGATAAACAGCACCACCGGTTTGACGCTGGCTTGAACCTCATCGATGACCGAGCGCAGGCGCTGTTCAAACTCACCTTTCATGCTCGCACCGGCCTGCAACAGGCCGACATCAAGGGCCAGCAATTGTACGTCCCGCAGGCTAGGCGGCACGTCGCCACGGGCGATGCGCTGGGCGAATCCTTCCGCCACAGCAGTTTTGCCCACGCCCGCCTCGCCCACCAGCAGCGGGTTGTTCTGGCGACGGCGCATCAGGATATCGATGACCTGCCGGATCTCTTCATCGCGTCCGACGATAGGGTCCATCGTGTTTCGCCGCGCCTGCTCGGTCAGGTCGACAGTGAAGCGCTTCAGGCCTTCCTGACGGTCGGGCGCCAGTGCACCGACAGCCTCACCCGGCACCTGGTACCCGTCGCTGGCCGTCATGCGGGCCTCGGGCGAATCCTTGAGCAACGCGCCAAACTGCTCGCTGAGGTCGTCGGTCCTGACGTTGTTGAACTCCCGGGACACACCATACAAACCATTACGCAATGCCGGAGTTTTCAGCATCGCCAGCAGCAAATGGCCAGAACGCACCTGGGACTCACCCAGCATCAGGGTCGCGTAGACCCAAGCACGCTCCACGGTTTCCTCGACCTGCGAGGACAGGTCCGTCACCGAGCTCGAGCCCCTAGGCAAACGATCCAGGGCGGCAGTGAGGTCCCGGTCCAACACCACCGGATCAATGCCGTAATGGCGGACCAAGCGCAACAGGTCCGAATCGGTCAATTGCAACAACTGCTGCAACCAGTGCACCAGCTCGACATAGGGATTGCCGCGCAGTTTGCAGAACACAGTGCTGCTTTCAATCGCCCGGTAGCACAGGCTGTTGAGCTTGCCGAAAAGCGCGACGCGACTGATATCAGCCATGGGCAGTTCCTTGAGAAGAAAATGAGGGTCGAGGCTTGATCAGCAACTGCCGATCATCCCGCTGGGGCGCTCTGCTGCTCAGCCAACTGGTCCAGCCCAATGACGTGGACCCCAGGCGCAAGCGAGGCCGGTGTTCTTTCTTGACGATCAGGTTGACGTCCCAGTCCATCGCCATGCCGACGTACTGACGCACCCAATCCTGCACCCGTTGCAGGCTGTCGCCACCGGGCAGCAAACGGCGGGTTTGTGTCAGGTCCAGAGGGCCAATCAGCAGGCGAAACTTGTGTTGGGCATTCCAGACTTTCCGGCCCATGACCGTGGCCTGGCCGAGTACCACCGCGTCCGGACCGCTGCGCAAGGTGCACAGCCCGTCACGGGGCAGGGTCATCCAGTGGCCGACAAATTGCTCGACCTCTACGGGAACGCCAAGGTAGTCGCCAAGCAAGGCGGCCAGGCCTTCGGCATTGCGTGTTTGCGGTCCCAGGCGGCCGGCGAAATGCAGCTTGGCGAGGTCCACCACGCCGTCGCGCGCCTGCAGCGACGGTAGGCCAATACCGAGCAATGATCCCAGGTAGTTGGCAAACCGGTCCGCCCCCGGACGGTCCAGACTCACCGTTGGCTGGGCACTGGCCCAGGCGCGATAGAACAGGCTGATCATGCGGTGATGAAACACGTCGCAAAATGCCGCCAGCGTAGGGTCGTTGAGGTTGCGTTGACGGTCGCGAATGTATTCGGTGAGGTGAATCGGCAACGGGCCATTGGCGCCCATCAGGCCGAAGAAATTGAGCAGCAGTTTAGGCGTGTCGCCGGGTATGAGGCCCGCAATCATTGCCGGCTCAAACGCCAGCGAGGAATGCTGGCCGAAACGCACCGCCTCGTCCGCCGGGCGCGTGGCCTCGCCGATGCGCGGCAGGTGCGCAAAGGCGCATTCCAACTGGCGCAATGCCGCGTAGAAATCAAACCGACCCGGATGCGCTTCAAGCTCGCTGAGCAGGCTCAGAGGATCTCGCATCTGCCCACCCGCGCAGGCCACTGCATGATCACGCCCCGTGACGCGCTCACGATCCGCGTCTCGGTGAATGAGTTGAGCGACACGTACTTGGCGAAAAACTGTTCCAGCACCGAGCCCAATACACAGACGCCTGCACCCTCGAACGCAGACTCATCCACGCTCACACTGATCTGCAAACCTCGCCCATAGGTGACGGGTCCAGACAATGGCAGGCGCCGCACGATGCTCTGCGCAGTCACCGAACGCACGCCTTCGATCTGTTTATGTGCAACGGCATCGTCGACGCGGCAATACAGGCGCAACATGTCACGCAAGGCTACAGCGCCCTGCTCCGTGTCCTGGTCCAGCAGTGACAGGTAGTTAAGGGACAAATGGCTGACCAGACGCCATGCGGTATCGCCTTCGGCATACGACGGCGCGGGCACCGTGGGCCCTGCCACGCAACGTACCGACTGCACCGGCGCAGCGGATTGGACGCTGAAGTCGGTGCTGCCACTGCCCACCGGCATGCTCAGCACCAGGTCGCGGTTGCTGCACAGGGCGTCGATGCCCAATTGGCGCAGGTCGCTGCGGTGAGGTGCCTGCTCGCCGTCCACCAGCGACACGAATACCTCGCTGCCCCCATAACTGGAGCGCGGGCCTCGGCTGCGCTGCTGTTCGGACAAAACCCGCGTGTCGCGCCGTACCTGGTAGTACGCACGCGGCGGCGTGCGCCCATGCAGGTCGTTGGCGCGGTAGAAGGGTTCGAATATCTGACTGGCCTCGGCGCCACTGCCGTAACCGGTCACCCCTTCAATTTCGTAGATCTCGTAGTCCATTGACCGTGTGCGGTCGGGGCTCACATGGTATTCAGAGCGCTGTTCATCCAGGTGCACACGCTCGGTGCGCATCGGGAACAGGTTGATCGCCGGCGTGCAATACAGCGCGAAATTGGCAGCACTGAGGCTTTGCTCAAGTAACGGGTCTGCCGTCTTGAACAACACGATCAGCTCCAGTTGCTCGGCGGTGCAGCGGCTGACACTGCTCGCCAACCCCACCACGTCGACGAACATGAAGCGTTGCGGCAAGGCGAAGTATTCCTGCAACAAGCGATAACCCTGGAACGAACGCGGCCCGATGGGCAGCAAGGCTTCGCTGTCGCTATAGCCCACACTGCGAATCGCACTGCTGGGCAGCAGCTGATGCCAGTCCCCAGACGCTTGCATGGGCATGACCAGCACACCCGCCACTTGGGCCAACAGCTGTTCAAGAACCCGCGCGGGCGTGCCGTCCCCGCCACGGATGTGCAGCCGCAGGGTGTCTAGGGCCAGGTCGCTGAAAGCCAGGCCAGCCCCGACGCTCAGGCGCAGGCGCAACGCGGCCTTGACTGCGCCGAGACGTGACAGGTCAACCCCGGCCACCTGCGTGCTGCAGGCGAAATAGCGCGCCTCGACCAACTCCACCGGCCACAGGGTTACCTCATGGGCAGTGCGAAATTCGCAGGCGGTCTGGTCCCCCTTGCCCAACTGGCTGTGCAATGCCGTGTGGCGTGGCACCTTGAAGCCGGCGGCCAGGCTGCCCTCGCCCATGTCCGGGTGCAGTTGCACCACCGCCATCGATGGCGTTGGCGCCAAGTAATGTGGGTAGATCAGTTCCAGCAGGTGATGGGTAAATTGTGGGAATTGGGCATCAATCTTCAGTTGCACCCGTGCGGCGAGAAAGCTGAAACCTTCCAACAGCCGCTCAACATAGGGGTCGGCACAGGCGTAGGTTTCCAGCCCCAGGCGGCCGGCAACCTTGGGGTAGTCGCGGGCGAATTCACCGCCAACTTCCCGCAGATGCGCCAGCTCACGCTCGTAATAGCGCAGCAGTTTTGCGTTCAACGCACGTCCCTTGTCTCAATATCGAAGATCCGCGCCTCGCCTGCTTCCAGGTCGAGTTCGGTCTTCAGGTACAGGCGCTCGGGCAACGGTTGGCCCCAGAGTTCGCCATGAATTTCAAAGGTCATCTGGTTGGGACTGATGGTTGCACCCGAGGAGGCAACCGGCACGACACGCAGGCTTTCGCGCAAAATCCGCGGTTCGAAATCCCAGATCGCCTGGCGAATGCGGCGTCCCAACGCTTCGCGGTCCAGGCCGGCAGCCGTCTTTCCCGCGAGATCGGGCAGCCCAAAATTGAGCACTGATTGTCCCGCCAACGGGCACTTCCTCAGGTCGCGAAAGCTGCCCAGACTGGTGCTGTTGAGCAGCCACCCCAAATCGCGTAATACCGCCTTGCGCAAGCGGCGCATGGACAACACGCGCTTGTCGCGAGGCTCGAAAACCTGCGCGGTGTCGTCATCACTCAAGCGATCGAGCAAGGACGGTTGCAAACGTTCGAGACTGGTTAGTTCAGCCATGCGCTGAGGCCTCCATCGACAGGACGGCGGGCGGGCGAACCCACCCACCGTCGGGCATCCGAATCAGATCTTCTGATTCTTTTCCAAGTCCCACTTCTTCGGCGTACCGGTGATTACCGTGTCACCGTTGAAGGCGTCATAGGCGTAGCTTATGGTGGTGAAGTTGATCGAAAGGGTTTCGGCCGGCCGATCGCCAGTGCTGCTGGCGGAGTAAGCACTGATAATCGCGCCGCCCAGGATGATCTTAAGAAACACTTGCTGTTTTTTGTCCGCGCCGCCCGTATGGACAAAGTGGATCTCGGCATCGCCCAGGCTCTTGCCGCACACAGCCTGCATAAACAAATCGGCCGAGGCCACGTCGGCCAGTTTGGTCACGGAAATTTCCGAGAACGAAGGGTTGCTGGTGTCACGGTCGGCACCGCCGCCACTGGAGGAAATCGCTCGGAAAACCCCCATTTGGATAGCGTCGAGGGTGATCCAGTCTTTGTGACCGTCGACGGTGGAAGTGCCTTTGATTGGGGTGCCTTTAAAGTTCAGCAGGATCATGGTGAGTACCTTTCAGGTTGAACAACGGGGTTATGACGCTTGGGTTGAAGGCAGCCTGGAGACCAACCGCAAGGACACGGTCAAGCCTTCAAGCTGGTAGTGCGGACGCAGGAAAAACTTGGCGCTGTAGTAACCGGGGTTGCCTTCGATTTCTTCCACCACGACCTCGGCCCCCGCCAGCGGCTTACGCGCTTTGTCGGCATCGGTCGCGGTGGCCGGGTTGTGTTCCACGTAGCGGCCAACCCAGTTGTTGAGCCAGGTCTGCATATCGTCGCGCTCTTTGAATGAACCGATCTTGTCGCGCACGATGCACTTCAAGTAGTGAGCAAAACGGCACGTGGCAAACAGGTACGGCAGACGCGCTGCCAAGTTGGCGTTGGCGCTGGCATCCGGGTCGTCGTACTCCGCCGGTTTGTGCAGGGACTGGGCGCCGATGAAGGCCGCCAGATCGCTGTTTTTTTTGTGCACCAGGGGCATGAAGCCGTTCTTGGCCAGCTCGGCTTCGCGCCGGTCGCTGATGGCGATCTCGGTCGGGCAGGTCATGTCCACACCGCCGTCGTCAGTCGGGAAGGTATGCACTGGCAAGCCCTCCACGACGCCGCCGGATTCGATGCCGCGAATTTGCGAACACCAGCCATAGTGTTTGAACGACCGGTTGATATTCACAGCCATGGCGTAAGCCGCGTTGGCCCAAGTGAAATCCTTGGCGTCGGCGGCGTCGGTGGTTTCTTCAAAATCGAAGTCTTCCACCGGATTGGACTTGGCTCCGTAAGGGGCACGGGCCAGGAAACGCGGCATGGCCAGGCCCACGTAGCGTGAGTCTTCACTGGCGCGCAAGCTGCGCCACGCCGCGTGCTCCGGGGTCTGGAAGATTTTGGTCAGGTCACGTGGGTTGGCCAGTTCCTGCCAGGACTCCATGAGCATCACGCTGGGGTCAGCGGCGGTGATCAGCGGGCAGTGCGCGGCGGCACTGACACGGGCGATCTGGGTCAACAGCTCGACGTCCGGCGCACTGTTGTTGAAGTAGTAGTCAGCGACAAAGGCGCCATAGGGCTCGCCACCGAACTGGCCGTATTCCTCTTCATACAGCTTCTTGAAAATCGGGCTCTGGTCCCAGGCCACTCCTTTGAACTTGCGCAGAGTCTTATGCACTTCGTGCTTGGAAATGTTCATCACCCGAATCTTCAGGGACTCGTCGGTCTCGGTGTTACTGACCAGGTAATGCAAGCCGCGCCAGGCGCTTTCCACGGCCTGGAACTCCTCATGGTGGAGGATATGGTTGACCTGTTCGGTGAGCTTTTGGTCGAGGCTGGCGATCAGGCCTTCAATCGTGCCGAGCACGTCATGGGACATCACCTGCGTGCCTTGCAGCGCCTGTTCCGCCAGGGTGCGCACGGCGGATTCCACGGCGTCCCTGGCTTTGTCGGTCTTGGGCTTGAATTCTTTTTGCAGCAGGCTGGCGAAGTCACCGGCGTCGAATGCCGTGGCCGGAGCTCCCTGTTCGGGTTGTTCCGATTGCGTAGTGGACATGACGGTATCCTTGAATTATGGGCAACAGCGTCCCCATACCGGGGCAAACGAGGCGCCGGCAGAGACCACGGTCATTCAGTTAGTCGGGTTGTTGGGGGCCCGCGCACAGGGCCTGCATCACACTCGGATCGCTGAGCACTTTGGCCAGCAATTCTTCGGCCCCTACCTTGCCGTCCATATAGGTCAGCAGATTCGACAGCTGGCGGCGCGCGGCCAACAACTGATTGAGGCTGGGCACCTTGTTGGCGATTGCACCTGGGGAGAAGTCGTCCATGCTCTCAAAGGTGATCTCCACCGGCAGGTTGCCCTCGCCCGTCAGGGTATTGGGCACCTGAAACGCCACACGGGGCTTCATGGACTTGAGGCGTTCGTCAAAGTTGTCCACATCGACTTCCAGAAACTTGCGCTCGGCTACCGGCGGCAAAGGCTCGGCCGGTTTGCCGGAAAGGTCTGAAAACACGCCCATCACGAAGGGTAACTGCACGGTTTTTTCCGCGCCGTAGATCTCCACGTCGTATTCGATCTGGACGCGCGGCGCACGATTGCGGGCGATAAACTTCTGGCTACTTTCTTTGGCCACGGAACTGGCTCCGGTGAGTGGAGTGGATAGATGAACGTTCAGTTGTCGTTGGTGCGGATGCCGCTGACCTGCGCCAGTTGCGCAAGTCCATCGGGCGCCAGGTCTTGCAGCAACTCCATGAAATTCTTGTCGATCAGTGTTTTTGCCCGTTGCAGCAGGAACGGCACCGGGCTCGCGGGCTCATGGGTATGAAAATAGCTGCACAGCCGATCGATGACCTGGCGCGCCTCTTCGCGGCTGCGGATCTCGCCGAACAGTGCCTGCGGTGCGGCCACCTCTGAGGTAGCAACAGTGGCGGCAGCCGCCTCGACTGGCGCAGGTTCAAGCAAGAACCGGCGGACTATTTCAGCGGCGCGACGCAGCGGAGCGACCAGTCCATTGAGGTCGATGGCGCGACCTACGCCGACTTTTTCCGTCAGCCACTGCTCAATCTGCAGGCTGTGCGCTAACGCCTGGGTCAGCGCAAGGTGAATGGCCTGTAGCTGTTGCGCATTGGCATCGACAAGCGCCCCTTCGATCATTGCCAGGCTCGGGTGATTGCCCTCGCCGCCGTGCTCGACAATCGCCAGATCGATCATTCTCAAGCTGACCACGCCAATGCCTCGCGCGTTGATCAACGGCGCATCCAACACGTCGCGTACCAGGCCGTTGGGGGCACATAGGAACGCCAGGATATTGATGCGCAACAGCGGGTCATGGCCATCCTCCGGGTCGAGCCTGGGGTACAGCCCGTCCCAGCAATTTTCCAACAACCCCTGCACCAGCCCCAGACCAGCCGACAGTCCGGCGATGCCGTGCACGTTGAGTTCGGCGCGGGTGGCCCAGATGGCCAGGCGCAAATCGCGGCTACGCTCCAGCATCGGCAGTGCGAGGGCCATGACGCGCTTCCAGTTCGGCTCGATGGCGTCGGTAACGGTGTCGCCGTACTGAACCTCGGGTTTACCCAGTGCCTCTTCTTCAAGTTCTAAGAATTGCGCCGAATATTCAAAGTTCTGGCCACCGCCATCGGCCTCGCTCAGGGGCAAGCACAACAGGGTGAAATCCAGTGGTTGAGCTTCGGTGGGCGACCCCATCATGTGTCCCTCGGGCAAATGGCTCTGGCAGTAGAGCCGCGAGTCGGGACGTCGAATCCAACGGTTCAGAAAACTGAGCCTGTTGGAGCCCCCGCGCTACGCCTACTGCCGAAAATATTCAGCGTGGGCGGATTTATATAGCGATGGGACCACACGAGAATGCAGGCAGTGTCATTGCGGGGCGTAGGATTAAGCTGCGAATGCAGCGCTCGTGAGCAGAGAACGCGCACTCATAAATGGCGTCGCCTGGCTTTAGGTCGGCCACCCGCCGGCCATTGCTTGAGCCAGTGACGGCTGCACCGGCACGCGAATACCGAAGGTGTCCCTCAGTAAGGCCGTTAGCTCTTGCGCGTTGTTCAGCAGCCGTTTTTCGCTGGGCTGATCCAGGGAATGGATCGCGTAATGCGCGTTGTTCAAGGTATGGCGTTTGCCGGGCGCCAGCAGTGCGACTTTCAATTGGCCCAAGAACGGCGAGTTCGGGTGGGTCGAGACATACCAATTACCGATTTCGTAATCGATGGCTCCCTGCACCTGCAAGTCGAACACATACAAACCACGCCACTCCCCCGCCACTTCGGCCCACAAGGTGTAACTGTTCTCCCCTGCATTGAACGTCAGGCGATAGGGCTCATGGGCGGTGGCCTGCACGGCCTCAGTGTCCAACTGCAACGGACTGCTGGGCACCATGCCGCCAAAGCCTACATCGGTGATGTAACGAACCCCGTCCAGGGTCACCAGGCTCAAACGATGGGTGCGTGCCGTGCGCGCGTCCGGCGGTCCGCCCATCACCACCCGACCGGTAATGCCACGGGCCTCGAAACCCAGTTCCTGCAGCAGCGCGAGGAACATCTGGTTCAACTCATAGCAATAGCCGCCGCGGCCATCGAACAACACCTTTTGCTCGACGCTGGGCAAGTCGATCGGCACCGGCAGGCGCAACAGGGTCGACAGGCTTTCAAAGGCGAAGGTGCACACATGGCGCAGTTGCAGATCCCGCAGGGTTGCCAGGGTGGGCGGTGGCGGCGAATCGTATCCCAGGCGCTGCAGGTACAGATGGCTATGGTTGAGGCGGGTCATGGCACGGTCCTTGGGCGCAGGAAGAGTGCGTCACTATGCCGCGTTCACATGCAAACTGTCATTTTGAATGAACCTTTTTGAACGCTTCAGCCTCCATCTATAACAAGACAGGGAGGCAACATGAGTACCGCAAAAATCTACACCATCCACTACCAACTGCACGGTCAACCGAAGTCCTTTGTGGTGCGTGCCGAAGTGATGAATAACGCCGAGGCCTGGCACTGGGCAGCGGTCGATGCCGACATTGCTCATGTCAGCCGTATCGGCCGCGTCGGCCACGAGCAAGTGAAAAAAACCACCCGGCCCTGGGCGGAGAAGTTCGGGATTACCGACGTTTCCTGGACGCCACCTAAATAAACGAAGGCCCCGCTCAATGGCGGGGCCTGATTACCTATTACGCTGTTATTTCTTTAAGTCGCCCAACGGATCGTAGGGCGGCTTTTTTTTCGCCTCGTCCTTGTCCTTTTTATCCAGCGGGGCAATCGCCGGACCTACCGGATCAACCTGCGGATCAGCCACATCCGGCGAGTCGGGGTCAAATCCCAGCTCATCCTTGCCGCTGGCGTGTTCGTTAGAGGGGGGCCCATCCGAGCGCTTGTTCATCATGGTCTCCTGTTAGAGCGGGCGAGCTTTGTCGTGGAGGTTTTCCAAGTCTTCTTCGACGCGCTCCACATCATCATGGTCGTCACGCTCTTTCGGGTCATTGGGGCGCAAGGCATCGTTGTCGCGCTCTTCTTCACCGGGTGTGCGATCAGGGTCGGGTGTACCGGGCGGTGGTTGCTTGTATTCGGGCATGGTGGTTCACCTCAAAGGGACTACATTCGTTTAGAGAAACTGCCACAGATCATGGTTCAACTTGATTGCCCCACCGCTGACCGCTGACCATGAGAAGATGCCACCCCCTACCCGCCCTGGAGACCTGGACCGGATGTTCGAGCTCAAACCCTGCGACCCCGTCACCTACCGCCAACAGACCCGCCGCAGCACGTTGATCGTGGCCGTGCTGTTCATGGCCTTGGCCATGCTGCTGTCGACCCTGGCGGTGATGCTGTTCGGCGAACCCGGCGGTGATAACTTTCGCTTCAATGTCGGCGGTGTGTTCGCGGGGGTGCTGATTACCGTCGCCCTGGTGCGCGGCCCGTTCTGGTCCAAGTCGTGGCTGGCCGCTGCGGTGTACGGCTGGCAGCTCAAGCGCACGCTGATGCGCGTGACCAATGTGATGCACACCGTCACCGAACGTGTGCAGGCCAATGATCCGACGGCCATGAAAGTGCTGCGTTTCTATCACCTGGGGCTGACGCAGATGCATGCACTGGACGCCAACTCCAGCGCCCAGGCGCAACTGGTCGGCGAAATGGACGCGCATAAAGCCAGGATGCAGACGCTGGGAATCGACACCGAACAGACCCGTTTCGACCCCGCGTGGCTGGACGGATTGAAAAGCGTTTAAATCATCTGCCTCGCCAGCAGAACAACGCACTCACCGCAATCGCCGCACCCGCCACGCCAAACACCAGCGGCGCCGACGCCACCGGCAGCAGCAGACCCGCCAGCAGCGGCCCCAGGCCAGCGCCGATGTCGCGCCAGACCGCATTGGACGCCAGCGCCGACACTCGCATCGAACCGGGGTTGCGCTCGGCGACCAAGGTAGTCACCAGCGGCAGTTGCAATGCGCGCAGCACCAGCACCGCCGCCGCGCCGACGATCACCCAATAGCTGCCGAATGCGCTCAAGGCCAGGGCACTCAAGAACGAAAACAGCAGCAACATGGCGGTGGCGCCAAATCGCTGCGCCGCGCGACCGCCCAGGGGGCTCAGAAGCATTTCCGAGACGTAGCGCAGGGCCATTAAGCCACCAGCAATCAGCACCGCATCGCCGCCGAGAATTTTCTGGGCCTGGATCGACAGCCCAAAGATAAACAGCCCGTCCAGCGCCACGCCTTCGATAAACGACCACAGTGCAACGCTGTCCGGCCACTTGAAGCGACGCCCTGGTGTGCTGTGCAAATCATGTCCGGCGCTGGGCAAGCCGCGCGCCATCCAAAGGCCTATCAGGCAGCAACCGGCGAGAATCACAAAGATCGGACGCGGCCCGGCCCACAGCGTCAGCCAACCACCGAACGGCAACGCCAGCATCGGTCCCCAGGCGATCAAGGCCCGCGAACGCCCGGCCCGGCGCGCGGCGCCCTCTGGCTCAGCGGTGGCCAATACCTGGGTCGACAGGTTCAACGCGGCAAAACACAGGCCCCACACCAGCCGCAACCCGAGCAACGCGGCAAAGCCGGATAGCACCGAATTGCCCAGGGCACACAGCGCAGCGGCACCGGCGGCGATCATGCAGGTCAGACGATCGCCGTTGCGCGCGTAGAAATTCAACACATGCCGGTAACCGAAAATCCGCACCAGGCGGTTGGCCGCCAGCAACACCCCGGCCTGGGCCAGGGTAATGCCAAAGGCCTGGGATTCCATGGGCAGCAGCAGGTAGAGCAGCACGTCGCTGGGCAGGCACAACGCCAGGGTCAGCGCGGCGCGGCGGGAGGTGGTGTCGGCAGTGCGTTGGGCCTGACTGGACATAAATCTGAAACATCCCGAAATATTCAGGTCGCCACGGTAGCCTTAGCGAACCGCGCTTTACAACGCCCCGTCACGTCTTTTTCCCATAGGGCAGCAAACGCAAACCGCTTGCCACGCTGCCCACCAGCGCAAATGCACAGCCCAGCCACAACGCAGAGTGCGGGCCGCTGGCCATGAACAGGTGGAAACACAACGCCACCAGTGAGGCGCCCAGCGTCTGCCCCAACAAGCGCGAAATCGCCACGATGCCACTGGCCCCGCCGCTGCGCGCCAGCGGTGCACTGGTCATCAAC
Source organism: Pseudomonas sivasensis (assembly GCF_052938085.1). Taxonomy (NCBI): domain Bacteria; kingdom Pseudomonadati; phylum Pseudomonadota; class Gammaproteobacteria; order Pseudomonadales; family Pseudomonadaceae; genus Pseudomonas; species Pseudomonas sivasensis. The sequence continues at coordinate 2,351,667 of NZ_CP176442.1, read as the reverse complement.
GCCTTGAGATTGGGCGACTGGAAAAAACCAAAACCGGCGCCGCACAAGGCCATGCGCCAACCGATATCGAAGGCCGACGCGCCTGTGTCCAAGGTCGCCAATGCGGCCATGCCCAGGCTCAACATCAGCAGGCCGATGCCGCACAGCAGGCCCAGGGACACACGGTCGGCCAGGCGCCCGGCGACCAGTGCCATCACCGCCACTACGGCCGGCCATGGCGTCATCAGGAAGCCGGTTTCCACCTGGCTATGGCCGAGCACTGCTTGCAGCAGAAATGGCAGCGACACGAAGGCCAGGCCCTGGGCACTGAAGGCGCAGATCGCAGTGAGAGAAGACAAGGCAAACACCGGCCGCTTGAACAGGTCCAAGGCGAGCATCGGCGCCGGATGACCGGCCTGGCGACGCAGCAACAAGGTGCCGCACAGCAGCGCCACGGCAATCAAGCCCAGGGTCAGTGCGCCTTGAGCGCCGTGCACCGCTGTGCCAAGGCCCAAGACCAACAAGGCGAACAAACCGGCACATAACAATGCCGCCAGCCGGTCAAACGCGTGCCCGGTGATGGGGAGGATGGGCAGTGAACGCACGCCGAGTGCCAGGGCCAACAGCCCCAGCGGCACATTGATCAGGTACAGCCAGTGCCAGGTCGCCACTGACAGGATCGCCGACGCGGCGGTCGGCCCCAAGGTGAAGGCCAACCCCACCACCAGCGAGTTATAGCCGAGGCCACGCCCAAGCATTTTCGACGGGTAGATATGCCGCAGCAACGCCGTGTTCACACTCATGATCGCCGCCGCCCCCAGCCCCTGCACCACCCGCGCAGCCGTCAGGGTCTCCAGCGAACCGGCCAACCCGCAAAACAGCGACGAGACGATAAACAGCAGCAACCCGCCAAGGTACACACGGCGATGCCCCAGCACGTCACTCAGCGACGCAAACGGCAGCACCGTGGCAATAATCGCCAACTGGTAGGCGTTGACCACCCAGATCACCGAGGCGGAATCGGTACCAATCCCTTCGGCCAGTGTCGGCAGTGCGGTGTTGACGATGGCCGTGTCCAACGTCGCCATGCCGATCCCCAGGGAGATCGCGATCACGGCAGGCAGGCGTTTGTTGAGAGGCAGGCCATCGGCGGCAGAAGACATGAACGATCCACGCGGGTGATAAGGCTGCCAGATTAAGGGCAGCGCTGATTTTTTTCAGCCGCGGATCAGTTGCCTGTCGACAATTTCATGTTCGCCAGCGCGCTCAGGTCCAAATGCCCGCCTATAACCGGCGGGCACCAGTAGTAACCACCGGTCAACGGCGTGCTGATGCGGTACAACCCGTCGACAATCCCATCTTCCAACCCGCTCATGCGGCGCAGTTGTGCTTCGAAAGCATCGAACGAGTGGCCGAACGCGAGGAACATCAACCCCGCCTGACCGTTCTCGGCCCATGGCATCGAGCGGCGTACCACGAAGGCTTCCGGGGTAAAGCTTTCCTGGGCGGTGCGTTTGGTGTGGGCGGATTCGGGGGCGTCGTCCAGCTCTTCGTTGTCGCCATGGCGGCGGCCGATGATGTGGTCGCGCTCCTGGGCGGGCAAGGCGGCGAAGCCGTCGAGATCGTGCTGCCATTGCTGGATCGCAGCGAAGCTGGCGCCGCTGTCGGTCAGCGCGGCATCAACGGCGGCGTCGTCGTGGGGGTTTTCGGTGCCGTCTTCATAATCGGTGAGGTCAAACCCGGTCTTGTAGCGAAAGCCTTCGGTTGACTGCACCAGGCCAAACGCCGGGGCCAGGGCCTTTTCATAGGCACGGCTGCGCAACAGCAGTTCACCGCGATCCACACCGTGCAGCCACACCCACAGTGCCTGCTGGGTGGACGGATTATTCGCACCCGGGCCGCTGACAGCCGGGAATGGGCGCAGACCATCGATGTGCGTGCCCAGTGCATTTACCAGCGGTTCACCAAAACCGACCACTGCCGCCGAATCCACCAGTTGCACCAGCGCGTCCAACGCGGCCGGTACGGCTTCAAGGGTTTGCACGGCAAAAAACAGATGGCGTGCCTGCAAAGGCACCGGTGCGGCAAGAATGCCCGGCTGGTAGTGACTCATGTGAACTCCTTCAAGAAAGGCGCGCAGTTTACCCGCCGTACGTCATCGTGCGTAGGAGAAAGCGCGCAAGCCTTGCCATAGAGCCCTCTGTTGGGTGACTCTCTAGTCATGTTTTGAAACTATTCCAGGGGTAGCGACATGACCACCAGCAACCTGCTCGCCCAGCTGTTTCCAACGTCCGTGGCCGATATTCCCGAGCAATTCCGGCTTGAAGCGCCCATTGAACAGCGTGATTACCTGGTCGATGGCCAATTGCAGGTGTGGAACGGCCCGCTGGCCCAGGTGCAGAGCCCGGTGCAGTTGGGCGACAGCCGTGTGGTGATCGGCAGCACGCCGCTGCTGGACGCCGACACCGCCCTCACCGCCCTCGATGCCGCCGTGCGCGCCTACGACCGGGGCCAGGGCGAATGGCCAACCATGCGTGTGGCGGACCGTATCCAGCATGTCGAAGCGTTTTTGCGCCGTATGCGCGAACAGCGCGATGCCGTGGTCACGCTGCTGATGTGGGAAATCGGCAAGAACCTCAAGGACTCGCAAAAAGAGTTCGACCGCACCTGCGACTACATCACCGACACCATCAATGCCCTCAAGGAACTGGACCGTCGCAGCAGCCGCTTCGAACTGGAACAGGACACCCTCGGGCAAATCCGCCGCGTACCGCTGGGTGTAGCGCTGTGCATGGGCCCCTACAACTACCCGCTCAATGAGACCTTCACCACGCTGATCCCGGCGTTGATCATGGGCAACACCGTCGTGTTCAAACCGGCCAAGCTCGGCGTGCTGCTGATCCGCCCGCTGCTGGAGGCGTTCCGCGACAGCTTCCCGGCCGGAGTGATCAACGTGATCTACGGCAGTGGCCGTGAAACCGTCAGCGCGCTGATGGCCAGCGGCAAGATCGATATCTTTGCGTTTATCGGCACCAACAAGGCCGCCAGCGACCTTAAAAAACTGCACCCCAAGCCGCACCGCTTGCGTGCTGCACTGGGCCTGGACGCGAAAAACCCCGGCATCGTGTTGCCCGAGGTGGACCTGGACAATGCCGTCAGCGAGGCCGTCACCGGTTCGTTGTCGTTCAACGGCCAGCGCTGCACCGCGTTGAAAATCCTGTTTGTGCATGAGGATGTGGTCGACAGCTTTATCGAGAAATTCAACGCCAAGCTGGCGACACTCAAGCCCGGCATGCCATGGGAAGACGGCGTGTCGCTGACGCCGCTGCCGGAAGTGGGCAAGGTGGATTACCTCAACGATCTGGTGGCCGATGCTCAACAACACGGTGCCCAGGTGGTGAATGCCAACGGTGGCACCAGCCGTGGTTCGTTTTTCTACCCGGCCGTGCTGTACCCGGTGAACCCGCAGATGCGCGTGTACCACGAAGAACAGTTTGGCCCGGTGGTGCCGATCGTGCCTTACCGCGATCTGGAGACGGTGATCGAGTACGTACTCGACTCGGACTTCGGGCAGCAATTGAGCATCTTCGGCACCAACGCCGTGGCAGTCGGGCGTCTGGTGGACACCTTTGCCAATCAGGTTGGCCGGATCAATATCAACGCCCAGTGCCAGCGCGGGCCGGACACGTTCCCATTCAACGGGCGCAAGAACTCGGCCGAAGGCACGTTGTCGGTACATGACGCCTTGCGGGTGTTCTCGATCCGCACCCTGGTGGCCACCAAGTTCCAGGAGAGCAACAAGGCGCTGGTCAGCGACATCCTGCGCAACCGCGATTCGAGCTTCCTGACCACCGATTACATTTTCTAGAGGAACGCGAGCAGTTGATTAACCTGCATTTGCCTATGTTTGCCCGGCGCCTGCTGCGCCCGTTGCTCGATCCGTACCGTCGCTATCGCCATGCCAAGCTGATCCACGCCGTGCGCGTGTCCATTGGCTTGCTGGCGACGATCCTGCTGACCACCGGCATCAACCTGCCCCACGGTGAGTGGGCGTCGGTGACCATGCTGATCGTGATCGGCGGTTTGCAGCACCACGGCAATATCGGCAAGAAAGCCGTGGAGCGCGCCTACGGTACTTTGATCGGCGCCAGCGTCGGCTTGCTGCTGGTGGTGCAACAGGCCTACTTCGGTCTGCCGCTGTTGACCTATTTGCTGATGTCGGTGGTGTGCGGGTTCTTTTCCTATCACGCCATCGGCAAGGGCGGATACATCGCCCTGCTGTCGGCGATCACGGTGTTTATCGTCGCCGGCCACGGAGACAATCCGATCTCGGATGGTTTGTGGCGCACGGTCGATATCCTGATTGGCATCGTGCTGGCCCTGGCGTTTTCCTTCGCCCTACCGCTGTATGCCGTGTACTCGTGGCGCTACAACCTGGCCAGTGCTTTGCGCGACTGTGCGGCGATTTACAGCAGAATCATCAACGGCCAATCGGTCACTGATGATGAACACCTCAAATTGTTGAACCGTTTGAACGCCGCGATGGTGCAACTGCGCTCGCTGATGCCGTCGGTGTCCAAGGAAGTGCGCATCTCCATGACCGAGCTGGACGCGATCCAGCGGCATCTGCGCATGTGCATCAGCACCCTGGAAATTCTCGGCAACACGCGGCCGGACCCGCGTGATGAACAGGCCACTGCGCGCATGCAGATGATGTTGAAGGCTGAGCACCGGCAGATTCGTGTGCAGTTGGTGGGGATGGCGCGGGCGCTGAAGTCGGGGGTGACAGAGCGGTTGGAGCGGCCAAGCCATGGCGGCGTGAGCGAGCCGGCGCTGGATACGCCGGTCTACAGCGCGTTGGACGGTTATCGGTTGCTGACGGTGCAATTGGCGGCGAATGTGGATGGGATGCGCCAGCGGCTGGCTAAGAGCGCCGGACGCTGGAAGATCTAGAAAGCTGGTCCGTTGACGTGTACCCAGCATCTACACCTTCACACTTTCTCCTACATATTTTTCACGTTTTATTCACATCCCGGGACGTAGGGTGAAGCCTCATCCGTTACAAACGTTGCACATCAAGCCCGCCGCCCCAGCGGGCTTTTTTTTGCCTGGGATTTGACTTAACGCGAGGCCTTGGCAGCGGGCGCGGCCGCTTGTTCACGAATGGCACGCTGGGTATCCAGCACCTTCGCCAACGCGGTTTCCGCTTCCGGGCTTTGCTGCGGCACACGAATCGCCGCCGAGACCAAGGTGATCAACTTGGCCATCACTTCGGCATCCGTCGCCGGGCGGCCCAGGCTCATGGAATTCATCAGCAGGCGCAGTTCGGTGCCGGCCATCACCCCGGAAATCGCCTTGAGGGCAAATTGCAGGCGCACGCCCAACTCATTGCGCGGCAGATCTGGCAAGGCCAGGGCGAACGCTTCGAAGAAGCGCTGGAACACCGGCTGGTAATGCACCTTGAGGTATTCCTGGATGAACGGTGAGGTGTCGCTGTACACACGACCCAGGAAACGGATGAACGAACGCCCTTCCCCACTCGCACTGGCCGGATCGCTGCGCTCCAGGCCCATGGCCGGGGCGAACAGCACGCCTAGGAGGGTATCGCAATCGAGTGGGCCATCAGACTCGGCTTCGCAGCGCGCCAGCAGTTCCAGGCGCTGCTCGTTGAGCGGTTCCAGGCGCTGCATCAGCAGGGTTTTCATCAGGGAATCCTTGTCCCCGAAGTGGTAGTTCACAGCGGCCAGGTTCACTTGGGCTCGCTCGGTAATCTGCCGTAACAACACTGCGTCATAACCGTACTTAATAAAGAGCGCCTCTGTCGCATCCAGCAATCGAGTCTTGGTAATGTTTGGAGCGCTGAGTTTCTTCGCGACCATAAAGGGTTCCACGGCGGAAATATTGTTTTAAAAAATAATTTGATTTTTTATACCGGGGCGGCCGGTCGAAAGCAAGTGGGGATACACCGCCATACTATTCAAAGCCTTGGCCAGCGGGCATTTTGAGGGTAATCCGGGCAATTTTGGCGGCCCCTCACACCGCGTTATGTAATCGTTTCAAAGGGTAAAACCGCTCTACATCCATGGCTGGCGAAGCGCTGGGAACACGGTTAGTATTCAAACAATATTTTAAAAACAAGAAATAAAACCAGTCCGTGACGCGTACCTGACAACTCCCGAACTTGTTACAAGGATTTACCGGGGGACATGACGGCAGCGTCGAGACTGCAGGCGTAGTCATGATGACAGATACCCCCGCGCACCCAGGCTTGATCTCCCTGCAAGGCATCGGCAAACGCTATCAGTTGGCCGGGCAAGAGCTGTCCATTCTCAATGACGTGTGCCTGTCCATCACCCGCGGTGACAGCTGCGGCATTCTCGGCGCGTCCGGCTCCGGTAAAAGCACCCTACTCAATATTCTTGGCCTGTTGGACTTGCCCAACTGCGGCCAGTACCACTTTGCGGGCCACGATATTTTCAGCGCCACCCCGGATGAACTGGCGGCGATCCGCAACCAGCAGATCGGTTTTGTGTTCCAGAGCTTCAACCTGCTGCCGCGCCTCAGCGCCTTGGACAACGTCGCCTTGCCCCTGAGCTATCGCGGAGTGTCGCGCCATGAATCGGTGGAACAGGCCCTGCGCATGCTCGAACAAGTGGGTTTGGCCGATCGCGCTCACCATCGCCCCGCCGACCTTTCCGGCGGTCAGCGCCAACGCGTTGCTATCGCCCGCGCGCTGGTGGGCAAACCTTCGGTGATCCTGGCCGACGAACCCACCGGTAACCTCGACAGCAGCACCGCTCAGGACATCATGGACCTGCTCCTGGCGCTGAACCGCGAGCAACAGGTCACGCTGATCATCGTCACCCACGACGCGACTATCGCCGAGCGACTGGAACGCAAGATTCTGGTGCGCAACGGCGTGGTGCACGAGGTTGGTCGCCTATGAGCCTGCGGGTCGAACAGAGCCTCAGCCAATTGCTGCATGAAGCCTTCATCAGCCTGCGCACCCTTGGCAAGCGCTCGGTTCTGGCCCTCTTGGGCATCGTCATTGGCAGTTCGTCGGTGGTAGCACTGATCAATATCGGCCATAACGCGGCAGTGGATGCCGCGATGATTTTCAAGGACATGGGCACCGACACCCTGGTGGTGCAGTTCCCGCCCAAAGGCAACAACAACGTGCCGATGCGTACCCCACTCAACCTGCAAGCGGTGCGCGAGGCCGTGCCAGGCATCGCGCACATCGGCGCACTCAGCCTGTTCAGCGGGCCCATCGTGTTCCATGGCCGCACAGCCAACGCCAACTTCGTCGGCGGCACAGCGGAGATTCCCCAAACGATGCGCCTGGAACTGCGACAAGGGCGTTTTCTGTCGAGCTACGACGCCAACGAAACCTATGGCGTGATTGGCGACCAGGTCGCCCAGGCACTCGGGGCGCCGGGCGATCCCGTGCAACTCGGCGACCGGGTGCGCATCAACGACTACCTGTTCCTGATCGTCGGCATTCTGCACAACCAACCGCGGGCGATGCTGATGCCGGTGCAGGCCAACGAGTCATTGTTCATCCCCGCCGAAGGCATGCGCCGTATCTACGCCACGCCGCAGATCAGCAATGTGATCATCCGCGCCGCGCCCGGCCAGGACATGGAGCACATCGCCCGGGCAGCCGCCGACGCCTTGCAGACCCAGCTCACCGAGCACACTGTCGACATTCAGGTGCCCCAGCAAATGATCGACGGCATGACCCGGCAAAGCCGTACCTTCGCCTACCTGCTACTGGCCCTCGGCGCGATTTCCCTGGTGGGCGGTGGCGTGGGGGTGATGAACGTGATGCTGATGAACGTCTCGGAGCGCCGCCGCGAGATCGGCATTCGCATGGCCTTGGGCGCTCGCCAGCGGGATATCCGCAACCTGTTCCTGCTCGAAGCCGTGACCCTCACCGCCGTCGGCGCGCTGTGCGGCGCGGTGCTGGGCATGAGCGCTGCCTGGCTCTACGCCTGGCTGTCGGGCTGGGAGTTCGCGCTGGCGGCTGCCGCCCTGCCCCTCGGCGTGGGCAGTACATTGCTGGTGGGTTTATTCTTCGGCCTCTACCCGGCAGTTTCGGCCTCGCGATTGCAACCGGTGGAGGCCCTGCGTGATGAGTAAATGGCTCTGGTTGCTCGCGCTGATCAGCCTGCCCGGCGTGGCGGCCGATGTGGTCATCCGTCCCTCGGCCCCCAGCAGCCCCCGCAGCGTGTCGTTGAACGCCCAGGTCACCGCGCTGACCCTTGGCGACGCGGTGTACCTGGGCCTGCGCAACAACCCGGCAATCCGCAGCGCCTACCTGCAACGGGTGGCGCAGAAGTTCGACCTGCGGGTCGCTGAAGACGTGTTCAACCCCAAGCTCACCCTCAACAGCTATTACCGCGCCACCCGCGGTTCCCAGGACAGCGCACGCAACACCAACGTGGCGCCGGCCACCAGTTTGCTCAGTGAGTACGGCACCCGCCTGAGCATGGGCTGGACCCAGCAACTGAACAACGCCGACCGCGCCGGCCGTTACCGCAGCGACGGCCTGGACCTGGCGATCATCCAACCGCTGCTGCGCGGTGCCGGCTGGGACGCCACCACGGCGCCGCTGCGCCTGTCACGCCTGTCGGAACAGGCCAATCGCCTGAACCTCAAGGCCACCGTGGCGCAGACCATCAGCCAGATCATCGCCACCTACCGCGAACTGCTGCGCGCCCAGGAACAACTGCTGATCGTGCAGGAAGCCCTCAAACGCTCCGACACCTTGCTGAACGTGAACAAGGCGCTGATCAGCGCCGGGCGCATGGCCGAGTTCGAAATCGTGCAGACCGAAGCCGATATCGCCACCCAGCAGTTGGGCGTGGAAGAAGCGCAAAACCAACTCGATACCAATCGCATGGCGCTCCTGCGTCTGCTGGCCCTGGACCTGTCCACGCCGATTCGCGCCACCGAAGCCCTGGAGGCCAAGCCCATGCAGATCGACAAGCACCAGGCCTTCACCCTGGCGCAAACCCAGCAACCGGAGTACCTCGCCGCCCTGCTCGGCAGCCAGCAGGCCGACCTCGACCTAGTGATCGCCAAAGACTCCGGGCGCTGGCAGGTGGATTTGGTGGCCGGCGCGAACCAGATTCGCGACAACTACAATAACGACGCCGGCAGCAGCAATAACCGCACCTGGGACAGCTACGCCGGGGTGCAGGTGCAGATCCCCATCGGTGACATCAGCACACGCCAGGCCGAAGTGCGTGCGCGGGTGAATGTGGAGGATCAGGAAATCCGCATCACCGACGCCCGTCAGGAACTGGAGCGCAGCGTCAACGATGTGGTGCGCGACCTCGGTACCCGTTGGCGCCAATATGAAATCTCCCAGCGTGCGGTGGAGCTGTCACGGCGCAAGATCGAGATCGAGCGGGAAAAGCTCAGTGCTGGACGTTCCACCAACTTCCAAGTGCTGAGTTTCGAGACCGACCTGCGCAACGCCGAAAACGCGCAGCTCAATGCACTGATCGCTTATTTGAACGCCCAGACCCAGCTCGACTTGACCCTGGGCATGACGCTGGAAAGTTGGGAAATCACCCTCAATGACTACTAATCGAAAACGCCTGCTGGGCGCTGTAGTGATCCTGCTGCTGGTCGGAGCGGGGCTGGCGTTGCGCAGTCCTGCTTCCAGTCCCGCCAGCACCGCCGAGCAATGGCTGGCCATAAAACCCGACCCGCTGGTGCACCAGATAGGTCTGGTGGGCAAGATCGAGCCCGACACCACCCTCATCCTCACCGCCCCGTTCGACGGCAACGTGCAGGCCAACCTGGTGGAACAAGGCCAACGGGTCGAGGCCGGTCAGGTGCTGCTGCGCATGGACCCCGCCACCCTCCAAGTGCAACTGCGCGACGCACTTTCCGCCCAGCTCAAAGCCCGGCGTACCGTGCAGGAGATGCAAGACTGGGAGAGCAGCCCGGCAGTCAGCCGTGCCCGCCGCAGTCTGCGCACCACCGAGATGAATGCTGGCAACACCCAGCGCAAACTCACCGAAAGCGACAACCTGTTCAAGCGCGGCATCATCCCGCGCAACGAACTGGACGAACTCAAGCAGCAAGCCCAGCAACAACAGCTGGACCTCGCCTCCGCCCGCAGCGAACTGCAACAGGCGCTCGATCAGGGCAAAGGCGAGTACCGCCAGATTGCCGACATGGAACTGACCAACGCTACGGTGAAATACGAGGCCCTGCGCACGTTGCTCGAAGGCCAGGAGGTCAAGGCGCCGTTTTCCGGCATCGTGGTACCCGCGCCTGGCAATAACACACCCCAAGGCGGCGGCATTACCAACGCACCCATCCAAGTTGGGAGCAAGATCAGCCAAGGCCAGGTGTTGTTCGGGTTGGCGAACATAGAACGGCTGAAAATCGTCGCCAAGGTCTCGGAGTTGGACATCAACCAATTGCATCAGGGCCAAGCGGTGGAGGTCATGGGCGATGGGTTTGATGGCGAGCGGCTGACTGGCTCAGTCAGTGTGGTCAGCGGGTTGGCGATGGCCAGTGACAGCCAGGGCAGTGCGCAGTTTCCGGTGACGCTATCGATCCCCAAGCTGACGCCCCAGCAGTTGCAGCGGGTGCGGTTGGGGATGAGTGCGCGGTTGACCATCATCACCTACAACAATGCGCAGGCGATTGTGATTCCGAGCGAGGCGATCCAAGCGGATATGACGGTGGAGTATCGAGAAGCGATGGATAAGCCGGTGGAGCGAGTGAAAGTGACCACCGGGCAATCGACGGCGCAGGGGGTTGAGGTGTTCGGCCTCAAGCCTGGCTTTGTGAAGACCCCAAGATAAATGGAGATCCCTTGTGGGATGGCGGTGCAACGGTTCGACTTGCCCCCGATGGCAGAGGGTCAGTCAAAGCTGCATAAACTGACACACCGCCATCGGGAGCAAGCCCCCTCCCACATTTGGACGGAGTTGGTCCTGAGAACCCGGTCGGTTCTCAGGCCGCCACGCTCTTGCTTTTGATCTGAAATCGCCCCGTCAACCACGATGGCCGGCATTCCGGCCTTTACAAAAGTGCCCCGTTGTAAGAGCGGAACCACTAGCCGCCTAGGCTCGGTGTGCCCGCACTCAGGCTTGAATCCGTGGGCCACCGCGCTGGGCCATCCATGGCCCAGTGCGTCTAACTCGGCGTCCTGCCGAGTTAGCCACGGATTAAAGCCTGCGTTCGGCCAGCGTGTTTGACGGGGCGCCTAAGATCACAATCAAAAGCGCAGATCAAAAGACCGCTGAATTCGTCAGCGAAAAGGATGTAAGAGCCAAATCAAAAGCAGATCCAAGACAAGGTGAGGCCTATCTGATCTATGGAGATCAAACTGTGGGAGGGGGCTTGCTCCCGATGGAGGTGTGTCAGTTTATGCAGCTGTGACTGACCCCCTGCCATCGGGAGCAAGCCCCCTCCCACATTTGGGCGGAGTTGGACCTGAGAACCCGGTCGGCTCTCAGGCCGCCACGCTCTTGCTTTTGATCTGAAATCGCCCCGTCAACCACGATGGCCGGCATTCCGGCCTTTACAAAAGTGACCCACTGTAAGAGCGGAACCACTAGCCGCCTAGGCTCGGTGTGCCCGCACTCAGGCTTGAATCCGTGGGCCACCGCACTGGGCCATCCATGGCCCAGTGCGTCTAACCCGGCGTCCTGCCGGGTTAGCCACGGATTAAAGCCTGCGTTCGGCCAGCGTGTTTGACGGGGCGCCGAAGATCACAATCAAAAGCGCAGATCAAAAGACCGCTGAATTCGTCAGCGAAAAGGATGTAAGAGCCAAATCAAAAGCAGATCCAAGACAAGGTGAGGCCTATCTGATCTATGGAGATGAAACTGTGGGAGGGGGCTTGCTCCCGATGGCGGTGTTTCAGTTTATGCAGCTGTGACTGACCCCCTGCCATCGGGAGCAAGCCCCCTCCCACATTTGAAATGAGTTCAACTTAAGAACCGGTCGGTTCTCAGGCCGCCACGCTCTTGCTTTTGATCTGAAATCGCCCCGTCAACCACGATGGCCGGCATTCCGGCCTTTACAAAAGTGACCCGTTGTAAGAGCGGAACCACTAGCCGCCGTTACCCAAATAACGGATATGTACCCCAAAAAACCGCAGATCTGAAGCAAGCCCTACCCCATTCAGGCCTTCACCAATCTCGAAGCCAGCGCCTTGGCCTGAAGCGCCACATCCGTCACCGCCGTGCTTTCCCACCACATCCCGCGCAATGGCGGGCCCATGGCAAACAGGCGTTCACTGACCTGCCCCTGGGCATCCAGCACTGCGCCGGACACATCCGCCGCAATCCCCAACGCCAACGGCCCAGGCCTGATCAACCCGCGTTTGAGCAACTGCTGCGGCAACGGCCGGGCCACGCGGCGCCAATCGTATTCGATGCCGCTGGAGTTGATCAGCGCTGCCCCCGACACTTGGGTGATCGCCTGTTCGCCTCGATGACGCAAGCGAATGGTTACGCCCTCGCCCGAAGGCTCCAGCCCTTTGAAAGACGCCGCTTGAATCCGCAAGCGCCCTTCCTCATGCAGCCGCGCTACCAACTCTGCGCTCAACGGCGGCGAGCGGTGGTGATGGCTTTCCCACCAGGGCCGCACATGCCGCACGAACTGACGTTTCTCCCGCTCGCTGGCCTGGCTCCACAACCGGCCGATATGGGCGCGCACGGTGTCCAGCGGCGACTGCCAATCGATGCCCTGCTCCAGCGCGATCCGGCATTGCCGACGCACTTCGCGCAGCAACTGCCGAGGGCTGCGAAGGCCGTGGTCAGCGGCAAGAAAATCCTCCCAAGCCGGCGGTTGCCGGCGCACATGGGGCAACAAACCGTGGCGTGAGAAAACCTCGATAGGTCCGCGATGCCCGGCCTGTTCCAGGGACACCACTGCGTCGACCATGGTCAGCCCGGAACCGATGATCAGCACCCTAGACTGCGGGTCGAGTTGGGTCATGGCCTGCACATCCCACGGGTCCACCGCCGCGGCGTTCAAGCCGCTGGATTCGGTTTGTGGCGTGCGTGCCGCCGGGAACATACCGGTGGCCAATACGGCAAACGCACCGCGCAGTTGCTGGCCGTTGTCGAGGGTCAGCAGGGTTGAATCCGCGTCCACTTGCAGGTCGACCACTTGCGCCCTGACATGCTCCACCGTGGAAGCCGACAACACCTTGGCCTCAGCCAACCGTTGCTGCGCATACAGGCCAAAAATCCCGCGGGGCGGGAACAGTTCGCTGATGGGCACGTGCTGCTGGTCCGACTCCGGCCAGCCGCCAGCGCCGATGTAGTCAGTGAGCCATTGAGTCAGGTCATCGGCATTGTCCGGGTCAACACTCATGCGTGCCGCGTTGCCGTTCAGGGTGTGGCCCAACTCCACAGCGCTGTAGGCCTCGCCACGCCCAAGCTCGGCGCGCGGCTCGATCACCAGGATCCGACGCTGACCACCTAGACGCAGCAGTTGCACGGCCAGCATCGTCCCACTCAGGCCGCCGCCGACGATCAGTACATCAGCGTTGCGGATGGATTCACTCATGCAGGTTCGCCCTTACTGTTTACCCAGGTAAATATCATGCAAGTCACCCCGCGCCAGCAATTCAGCGGCGCTGCCGCTCAAGGCCACGCGCCCAGTATCCAGCACGTAACCCTGGGACGCATAGGTCAGCGCGACGTTGATGTTCTGCTCGGCGATCAGGAAGCTCACCTGCTGCTCGCGGTTGAGCTGCGCGATGATCTCGAAAATCTCCTGCACGATCATAGGCGCCAAACCCATGGATGGCTCGTCGAGCAGTACCAAAGTAGGACGAGTCATCAACGCACGGCCGATGGCGACCATCTGCTGCTCGCCGCCCGAGGTGAGCCCGGCGCGGGTGTGGCGCTTGGTCTTGAGCCGGGGGAACCAGGCGTAGATGCGCTCCAGGTCGTGCTCCATTTCCTTGCGGCTCAGGCGTCGCACAAAGCCGCCGCTGCGCAGGTTGTCTTCCACCGTCAACTGGCCGAACACATGGCGCCCCTCCAGCACATGCACCATGCCCTGGCGCACGCGCTGGCTGGGGTCGACATCCGCCAGGTCCTTGCCTGCGTACTCGATCACACCTCGGCTGACCTCGGCGCGCTCGGCCCGCACCAGACCAGAGATGGCCTTGAGGGTGGTGCTCTTGCCGGCACCATTGGCACCAAGCAAAGCGACAATGGCGCCCTTGGGCACGCTCAGCGAGACCCCGGCCACCGCCAGGATTGCGCCGTCGTAGATCACTTCAATGTCATTGACCGTCAGCAGTGACACGCTTTCGGCTTCAGTGGCTGGCTGACTCATGACTTATTCATCCCCGGTGCAGGTGCGTGGCGTGAGGCCTTTTTCCTTGGCGAACGCGGCGGATTTTTCATCGATCAACGGGCGCAGCAGCCCACGGTCAGCGGCGATCCATTCGCTGACCAGCGTCCAGTTGGCGCCGTCCCATTGCTGCACGCGCGCAGAACCGCCGCCTTCATGGTCGCGGCATGACAGCTTGAGGTTCTGCATCAGGCCCAGGTAACCCATGGCCTTGAGGCGTGCGTCGTCGATATTCAGGTGTTCCAGGCCCCAGCGGCCTTCTTCACCATTGAGTGGACGCTTGCCGAACTTGGCCTGACCGGTGCGGATCGCCTCTACGGCCACGGCCGCGTTCACCAGGCCGGAGTTGTAGTACACGCTGCCGAAGTTTTTCAGGTCCTTGAGGTCGCTGTGGCCCTTGTCGAGGATGTATTGCTTGAGGCGTTTGTGGATCTCAAAATCGGCGCCCGCCGGGTATGGCGTCAGCGCCAGGTAGCCCTTGGCGGCAGCGCCAGCGGGCAATACGTCTTCGCTGGAACTGGCCCAGATGTCGCCGATGATATGGTCAACCGGGAAGCCGAAGCGCGCGGCGGTCTTCACCGCCACCGGCGTCGACACGCCCCAGGTGCGCAGGAACACCCAGTCCGGGTTGGCCTGGCGTACCTGACGCCACTGCGCGGACTGTTCATTGCCGGGGTCAGCCACTGGAATCTGGATATTTTCAAAGCCGTATTTTTCGGCCAGCAATTTCAGCGGGCCGAGGGTTTCGCGCCCATAGGCCGAGTCGTGGTAGACCGTGGCGATCTTCTTGCCCTTGAGTTTGTCGAAGCCGCCTTCGCGCTGGGCAATGTAGTTCACCAGGGTCGAGGCTTCGCTGTAGAAGGTCAGCATCACCGGGAAGTTGTAAGGGAACACCGTGCCGTCGGTGGCTTCGGTGCGACCGTACCCGAGCGTGATCAGCGGGATCTTGTCCACCTCGGCCCGCTCGCTCAAGGCATACGCCGCCGGCGCGCCGTTGGGCTGATACACCGCGACCGGCGCGCCATCCAGGCCATTCTTGAAGCGCTCGTAGCACTCGATGCCCTTCTCTGCCGTCCACTCGGTCTCGCATTCCTGCCACACCAGTTTCACGCCATTAATGCCGCCTTCGACCTCGTTGATATAGCGCAGGTAGTCGATCATCCCGGCCCACACCTGCACGCCGCTGGACGCGTAGGCGCCCACCCGGTAAGTCGCCAGGGGGAAGAACTGCTGGTCGGCCGAGGCCATCGCCTGGGGTACGGCAGCGGACAACGCCGCCAACGCAAAGGCCGCACTGACCAGGGATCGTTTTAAGGATGCACGCATGGAAACTCTCTTCTATAGGTCAGAAACGTAGGGGCCACTGACGCAGCCGATCGCGAAGGTTGTGCAACAGGCGAATCAAGCCCTCAGGTTCCTTGATCAGGAACACGATGATCAACACGCCAAAAATGATTTTTTGCAGATTCTGCAACTGCCCCGCGTCCACCGAGCCGCCGAACAGCGCTTGCCCCGCGTGGCTGAGAAAGATCGGCAGCAAGCTGATAAACGCCGCGCCCACGAAGTTGCCGGCGATGCTGCCCATGCCACCGATAATGATGATGAACAGGATCTGGAAGGAGCGATTGATATCGAAGCTGCTGGCGCTGGCCGTGCCCAGGTAGGCAAACGCCCAGAGCGCGCCGGCGATGCCGAGGTAAAACGAGCTGACCGCAAACGCCAGGCGCTTGTAGCGCACCACCGGGATGCCGACCACGGCGGCAGCGGTGTCCATGTCGCGGATCGCCATCCAGTTGCGCCCCACTTGGCTGCGCACCAGGTTGACGGCGGTCCAGGTCAACAGCAGCACCGTGACCAGCGTCAGCCAGTAGCGGCCCAGCGGCGTATTAAGGTCATGGCCGAACAGCGCCAGTTTCGGCGCCGAGATAGTCCCGGACGATCCGTAGTTGTAGAACCACGGGAATTTGACGAACAGCCATTCCAGGAAAAACTGCGCGGCCAACGTAGTGACCATCAGGTAGAAGCCTTTGATCCGCGAGCTGGGCAACCCGAACAACAGGCCGACCAAGGCGCTGATAATCCCGCCGCCCAGCAATGCCAGCGGCAATCCCAGCTCCGGCAAGCGCAGCAGAAATCCGTAGGTCGCGAAGGCGCCGACCGCCATGAAGCCAGCCGCGCCCACCGAGGTTTGCCCGGTGTAGCCGGTCAGCAGGTTCAAACCCAACCCGGCCAGCGACAGCACTAGAAACGGGATCAGGATCGCATTGAGCCAATAGTCATTGCCCCAAAGCGGCACCACGATAAACGCCAACGCCAGCAGGCCGAGCAGGCCCCAGGGCACACGTCGCGGGACCAGCAACAACGGCGCGGTTTCTTGAGCAACAGGGATCGACATGGTTTCAGACTCGCTCAATAGCGCGCTCGCCGAACAGGCCGGCGGGACGGATATACAGGAAGGCCAAGGCCAAGACATAGGCGAACCACGGCGTGATGCCGCCGCCGATCAGCGGGCCGATATACACCTCAGCCAGGTTTTCCGCCGCGCCGACAATCAACCCGCCGACAATCGCGCCGCCAATCGAGGTAAAGCCGCCGATGATCAACACCGGCAACGCCTTGAGCACCACCAGCGACAGCGAAAACTGCACCCCCTGGCGCGCGCCCCATAACAGCCCGGCCACCAGCCCGACAATGCCGGCCACCGCCCAGACGATCTGCCAGATGCGGTTGAGGTTGATGCCGATGGACAGCGCCGCTGTGGTGTCATCCGCCACTGCGCGCAACGACACACCGATGCGGGTCTTGTTGAACAGCAGCGCGAGCACCGTCACCAGCACCACGGCAGCCGCTGCGGCGATCAGGTCGAACTGGCTGAGCATCAGCGGGCCGACAAACAACGGCACGTCGTCGATGCCCAAGTCCAGGGCGCGCACTTGCGCCCCCATCAAGCCCTGGGCCAGGCCTTCGATAATGAATGACAAGCCGAGGGTGGCCATGAATAGGGTGATCTGAGAGCGGTTCACCAGCGGGCGCAGCACCAGGCGCTCGATGAGCAACGCGCCGACGATCATTACGATTACCGTCAGCAGCAACGCGAGGGCAAACGGCACGCCCTGGTCATGCAGGCTGACAAAGGTCAACGCCGCAAACAGCAACATCGCGCCCTGCGCAAAATTGAACACACCGCTGGCTTTGTAGATCAGCACGAAGCCGATGGCGACGAGTGAATACATCGTGCCGGCGAGCAGGCCGCCAAGCAGGGTTTCGAAGAAGAAGGTCATCAGTGTACGGCTCCCAAGTAGGCGGCGATCACCTCGGGATTGGCCTGTACTTGCGCCGGCGTGCCGTCGCCGACCTTGCGCCCGTAGTCGAGCACCACCACGTGGTTGGACAGTCCCATCACCACGCCCATATCGTGTTCGATCAACACCACGGTGGTGCCGAGGTCGCGGTTCACGTCAGCGACGAAGCGCGCCATGTCCTGTTTCTCTTCTGCGTTCATCCCGGCCATGGGTTCGTCGAGCAGCAACAGGCTAGGTCCGGCGATCAGTGCACGGCCCAACTCCACACGCTTTTGCAGGCCGTAGGACAGGTTGCCCACCAGCACATCGCGGTGTGCTTGCAGCTCAAGGAACTCAAGAATGCCTTGGCCCCGCTGGCGAAAGGTCGCGGCCTCGCGGCGCGCGCGTGGCAAGCCGAGGGCCTGCTCGATAAAGCTGCTGCGCATGTGCCGCGACAGGCCGGTGAGAAGGTTGTCGAGCACGCTCATTTTTTTGAACAGCGCGTTGTTCTGGAAGGTGCGGCCAATGCCTCGGCGCGCGGCGACCAAGGGGTCGATGCGGTGGAAATGTTGCTGTTCGAAGACGATCTCGCCGGCGTCAAAGCGATACACGCCATTGAGCACATTGAGCAACGAACTTTTACCGGCGCCGTTAGGGCCGATCAACGCGCAGATCTCGCCGCGCTGCACGTCAAAAGACAAGGCATTGATGGCCTTGACCCCTTTGAATGACAGCGAGATATCGCGCACCTGAAGAATAGCGTCGCTCATGCGATATCCCGTTTGAGTTCAGCCAGCCACACGGGCTCGGCAGTGGATTTGAGAGGCTGCCAGATAGAGGCCAGGCGCTGAAAACCCAGCAGTTTGCGTACACGGTTCTTCAGTAAACGGCGCAGGCCGCTTTGAGGGTGGGCGATGGCCCAGTCGCACAGGCGTCGGCGCCAGGTGCCGCGGGGTGCAAGGCGGCTTTCGATCTCATCGGCCAATTGCCGCAAACGCTCCGGCGACAGCAGCAAGCCGGTGGGCGCCACTTCACTGCGATCGCGCTGCGCCGAGGCAAGGCTTTCCGGGAAGGCCAGGCCGTGGCCGCTGCTCAGCCATTGCTCCAGCAGCACCGCCAGACCGCCTTGCCAATGGGTGCCCTCCTCGCTCCACAGTGCGGTTTCGCCGGAGGGTTGCCACCAGCGCTGCAAATGCTGCGCAGGCTCGACCGGGCCGAGCAATTGGGCGAAATCCAACCGCTGGGTGAACGTCCAATCGCGCTGACGACCTTGAGCGTAGGCGTGGCTGGGATGCATACGCCACAGGTGTTGCTCCAGGGCCTGCGGCTCAAGGTCATCGGCCAGCGTCAGCACTTGCGCGCCGACGGAATGGGCCGCCAACGCCAGCAACAGCAGGTTCGGCTCAAAGGCGCCGCTGAGCACCAGGCGAGACTGTTCACTTAAACCTTGCTGGCGCAAACCATCGGCCAGGCGCTCGACGTCGCGCAGGGTGTCAATCCAGCGCCAGGCATACCATTGGCCCTGGCGCTTGTGGCGCAGGGCGATGTGCAACGGCGTGAGTTGTGCCCAGTGTTGCAGGTGTTCCAGGAGGGCCTTGGGTTCGAGCACGCTCATAGGTGTTTGCTCCTAGTGGGAGGTGTGCGTGCGGTGGTCCGCTGGCTTGATTATTTGGATCGACACGGGACAACTGTGGGAGGGGCGGTGCGACGATTCGACTTGCTCCCGATGGCGGTGGGTCAGTTAGACCACCTTTGACTGAGCCACCGCTATCCGCGGCAAGCCCCCTCCCACATTGGATTTATGTGCATTGGAAAGATCGCGATAGCTGGCGCCCGGGTGGTTGGCTCCCAGTCGCGCACCGTCGCCAAACAACTTCTCGCGCAACGTGCCTTCGGCGTATTCGGTCTTGTACACCCCACGCTTCTGCAACTCCGGCACCAGCCATTCCACGGCGTCGATAAAGGTTTCGTGGGTCAGCGCATAGGCCAGGTTGAAGCCGTCGACGTCGGTCTCTTCGACCCATTCCTGCAACAGGTCTGCCACCGTCTCCGGACCGCCGACAAACAGCGGACCGAAGCCACCGATGCCGACCCAGTCCGCCAGTTCATTCGGCGTCCAGACTTTATTCGGATCGGCCGTGGAGAAGGCTTCCACCGCCGATTGAATGGCGTTGGTGTGCACATGCTTGAGCGGCTCATCCGGTTTGAACTGGCTGAAGTCGATGCCGGTCCAGCCGGAGATCAGCGCCATCGCGCCTTCGTAGCTCACATAGGATTTGTAGTCGTCAAACTTGGCTTTAGCCTTGGCGTCCGTTTCGTCGACGATCACCGTCTGCAAATTGAAGATCAGGATTTTCTTCGGATCACGCCCGGCCTCGGCCGCACGACGGCGGATGTCGGCAACGGTTTTTTTCAGCAGCACCTTGGACGGCGCGGCGACGAACACGCATTCGGCCTGCTCGGCGGCAAACTGCTTGCCACGGCTGGACGCGCCGGCCTGGTACAGCACAGGCGTGCGCTGCGGTGACGGCTCGCACAGGTGAATGCCGGGCACCTGGAAGTGTTTGCCGACGTGTCGGATCTCGTGGATTTTGCTCGGATCACTGAAAATCCGCCGCTCGCGGTCGCGCAGTACCGCGCCCTCCTCCCAACTGCCTTCCCAAAGCTTGTAGCAAACCTCCAGGTATTCCTCGGCGTAGTCGTAGCGTGCGTCGTGTTCGGTCTGGGCTTTCTGGCCGAGGTTCTTGGCGCCGCTTTCCAGGTAAGAAGTGACGATATTCCAGCCGATACGGCCCTTGGTCAGATGGTCCAAGGTCGACAGCCGACGCGCGAATGGATAGGGATGCTCAAACGACAACGAAGCGGTGAGACCAAAGCCCAGGTGCTCGGTGACCAACGCCATCGGCGCGATCAGCGACAACGGGTCGTTGACCGGCACTTGGGTGGCCTGGCGAATCGCCGCATCACCGTTGCCGTTGTACACATCGTAGATGCCCAGCACGTCGGCGATAAACAGACCGTCGAACTTGCCGCGCTCCAGAATTTTCGCCAGATCGGTCCAGTATTCCAGGTCCTTGTACTGCCACGAACGGTCACGGGGGTGCGCCCACAGGCCGGGAGATTGATGGCCGACGCAGTTCATGTCGAAAGCGTTCAAGCGGATTTCACGGGACATCACAGCACTCCGTTGAGGTGGTAGTTGCCGACAATCTGGTATTTGTTGCGCAACGGATCATCCAGGGTCGACGGCAGCGCGGTGCGTTGCCCGGTCAGTTCAAATTCCGCGTTACTGGCGGCGATGAGGGCTTCGGCGGCGGCGATCTGCGCCTCGGTGGCGGCCACCGGGCTCGGGTGGGTTTCGGCGCGTTCGAGCAAGGCAGCGGCCACATCCACACGGATCTGCAAGTCGCCGAAGCGGCTGATCACATAGGGGTCAGCGCTTTTTTCGACATGGCGGCGGGTGCTGTCCAGCAGTTGGCGCGCGAGATTCAAGGCAGTCATGGGTCAGGTTCCTCAGTTCCAGGCGTGGCGCGCAGGTTTCACGCCGTTGAGCACGAAGTTGCCGATCAGGTGGTATTTCCAGCGGGCCGGGTCGTGCAGGGTGTGGGTGCGCGCGTTGCGCCAGAAGCGGTCGAGGTTGTGCTTGGCCGTGACCGAACGGGTGCCGGCCAGTTCGAAGAGTTTGCTGCTGGCGAGCAAGGCGGTTTCGGCGGACAGCACCTTGGCTTGGGCGACGATCAGCGAGGCGTTGGCCACGGTGTCTTCGTTCGGTTGCGCCAAGGCTTGGTCAACCGCGATGCCGGCCTTGGCGAGGATCGCTTCGGTGCCGTGCACGCGCCATTCCAGATCGCCGATGGCGGCGATGGTGAACGGGTCTTGCCAGCCATGATCCTGCTGGCTGTCGATCCAGGGACGGGCCTGGCGCGCGAAAATTTTTGCCTGTTCAAGGGCGCCGAGGGCAATGCCGGTATCCACCGCTGCCTGGATGATTTGCGAAATCGGCCCATCGGCCGTGGGTTGGTCAAACGCCAGGTGGGCGGGGATCACCGCACTCAAGGGCACAGTCACGCCGTCGAGGGTCACGCCGCCGCTGGCGGTGGTGCGCTGGCCGAAGCCGTCCCAGTTATCGATCACGGTCAGGCCTGGCGCGTTGCGCTCGACAAAACCAATGAACGCCTGGCCCTTTTCGTTATTGCCCACCGTGGGCACGATATGGGCGAACAGTGCGCCGGTGCAGTAGAACTTTTCACCGTTGATTTGCGCGGTATCACCGTGAAACCGGATTTGGGTGTCAAAGGTGCCGGCGTTTTTGCTCTTGGCCTCGGAGAAAGCATTGCCGAAGCGGTAGCCCGCCAACACCTTGCCGAAGTAATAGCGCTTCTGCTCATCGGTGGCGGTTTGCAGGAGGATGTCGACGACACCCAGATGGTTCTGTGGGATTTGCCCCAAGGACGGGTCTGCGGCGGAGATCAATTTGATCACTTCGGACACGGTGACATAAGACACACCGGCGCCACCGTAGGCCTTGGGAACAGTGATGCCCCACAGGCCGCTGGCGGAAAACTCGTCGAGTTCGTCTACCGGTAAGCGACGGTCGCGGTCGCGCACGCTGGCATCGACGGCGAAGCGTTCGGCCAGGCGCGTGGCGACCTCGATGGCCTCCGCGTCCGAGCGGATGATATGGGCAGGGTGTTGAGGATGGGCTGACATGGGCCGACTCCAGGCTCCAGGGATATGCAGGAGCTACAGCAGGAGTCGTGCCACATGAAAAATAACTTTAAAAACAATGAGTTAAATTAAAATCTCGCAAAGAACGGGAGCGCTGTCATACAGCAAACTGTCTAGTCACTGTTCACCTGCAAACAGTAACGTATGGAACACGCTCTATGCAGGGGTGCGAGGAGCCCCTTCGACAATGTACTTACCAAGGTCCGATTTATAAGGCGGCGAAAGCCCTTCCACCTCAAAACTCACATAAACGAGGGACGTGAAAAAAACCGGTTTTCCAGTCCACGCGGGAATTTCCAAGGTTTCTACCGATTTAACTTCAACCCTGAAGTGACTGGAGCCATTCCCCTCAATCTTCCCAATGATTGTTTGACCTATGCTCATGCCAACGAACGGTTGGATAACCAATTTGAGCTCTTCAGCCTCCACATCAGCATATTGGACGACACCGCCCTGTGATGGCTCCAGGGATGGTGCGGGGTTCACCAGCACGGGGGGTTGTTCGTCTTTCATGGTGCATCCTCCAGTGATTGATTAAATCGCCGCCAACCAACCACTTCCGGGCAGTGATGCCATAAACCTATGCCCGGCACATGAGACAAACAAGCTGTGAAACTTGACAGGTGCTCATCAGCATCCTTGTAGACAAGGCCGCTAAATCACCACGTTGCGCACAAAGCGCACGGCGACCTCGCCATCGTTGCGATAGGCGTGGGGTTGGTGACTGGCGAACATGAAGAATTCGCCGGCGCCGATGGTGTTTTCCTGGTCGCCCACGACCAGCGTCAAGCTGCCCTCGAACACAAACAGCTGCTCGCTCCAGCCTTCCAGGTCGGGGTCCGGGCAATAGCGATCACCGGGTTCGAGGCGCCACTCCCATAATTCGACTTCGCGCCGCGCGGTGGCCTTGGCCAGTAGCACCGCCTTGCTCCCGGCAATTTCACCGGCCCAGGCCAGTTCGTTGATGCGGCTGTGATCGCGTACGTCCGGAGCCTGGATCAGGTCGCTGAAGGCTACGTCCAATGCTTCGGCCACGCGGTCCAAGGTGGACAGGCTGACGTTTTTCTCGCCTGCTTCAATGGCCACCAGCATGCGCCGGCTGACCCCGGACTTTTCCGAGAGCGCGGTCTGGCTCAGGTCGGCGGCGTGGCGCAGGCGACGAACGTTTTGGCTGACGTGCTGCAGGACCGAGGCCCGTTGTGGATTTTCTTTGTGCACTATATTGCTCAATAGGTGGGTGTGCGCAGTATACTGCCCAGCGTGCGGCGCATTGTGCGGTCCGTACCTTTCCCTGTGCAAGACCGAGCCGCCATGACCACCACCAAAACCCCTTCGCGTTTCAACCGCTTCAGCAAAGCCGAATGCATTCTGGTGTTTATCACCATGATCTGGGGCGGCACCTTTTTATTGGTGCAGCACGCTATGACGGTGAGCGGTCCGATGTTTTTCGTGGGTCTGCGCTTTGCGGCTGCGGCCATCGTGGTGGGTTTCTTCTCGTTGCGCACGCTGCGCGACCTGACCTTGTTTGAATTGAAGGCCGGGGTGTTTATCGGTGTGGCGATCATGTTTGGCTACGGCTTGCAGACCATCGGCCTGCAGACGATCCTGAGCAGCCAGTCGGCGTTTATCACCGCGCTCTACGTGCCGTTCGTGCCGTTGTTGCAATGGCTGGTACTCGGCCGTCGCCCTGGGTTAATGCCGAGCATCGGCATCATGCTCGCGTTTGCCGGGTTGATGCTGCTGACCGGGCCTGCGGGGGCTTCGCTGAATTTCAGCCCAGGTGAAATCGCGACCTTGATCGGTGCCATTGCGATTGCGGCGGAAATCATCTTGATCAGCGCATTTGCCGGTCAGGTGGATGTGCGCCGGGTGACGGTGGTGCAATTGGCCACAGCCTCACTCCTATCGTTTTTGATGGTGGTGCCGATGGGCGAGGCGCTGCCGGGGTTTTCGTGGTTGCTGCTGTTCAGCGCCGTGGGCTTGGGCTTGACCAGCGCGGTAATCCAAGTCGCGATGAACTGGGCGCAACAGAGCGTCTCACCGACACGAGCCACGTTGATCTACGCCGGCGAGCCGGTGTGGGCCGGTGTGGTGGGGCGGATTGCCGGCGAGCGGTTCCCGCCGATTGCGATGCTGGGGGCGGTGTTGATCGTGGTGGCAGTGATTGTCAGCGAATTAAAGACGAAGGGGCAGAAAGCGCTCGCGTTGGCTGAAGAGCTGGAGCAAGAGCGTCAGAATTGAGGTTCGTGTTTTGGAGTTGCCTCGCAGCCCGGCAAGAGCATACGCCCTCGCCACAGGGGTAATTCCAGCCTAATGAAACAATGCCAAATGGGAAGTTTCAGCCTACCTTGTAGGATCCTGCCACATCTTGCCGTTTGGTGATCATCAAAGCGGCACGTATGATGCATCCCAAACTCCCGCAGATTAGAAGCCTATGTCCCTGATAGTTCTACTGCTTCTGCCATTCATTGGCAGCTGTCTAGCGGCCTTGCTGCCGCACAATGCACGTAACACCGAATCCCTGTTGGCCGGCCTTGTGGCCCTGGTCGGCACTATTCAAGTCGCCCTGCTCTACCCCCAGATCGCCCACGGTGGCGTGATCCGCGAAGAATTCATGTGGTTACCCAGCCTTGGGCTGAACTTCGTGTTGCGCATGGATGGGTTCGCCTGGCTGTTCTCGATGCTGGTGCTCGGCATCGGCGCACTGGTGGCGCTGTATGCGCGCTACTACATGTCGCCGGACGATCCGGTGCCACGTTTCTTCGCATTTTTCCTGGCTTTTATGGGCGCGATGCTCGGGCTGGTGATCTCCGGCAACCTGATTCAAATCGTATTTTTCTGGGAACTGACCAGCCTGTTCTCGTTCCTGTTGATCGGTTATTGGCACCATCGCGCCGATGCGCGACGCGGCGCCTACATGGCGTTGATGGTCACCGGTGCAGGCGGTTTGTGCCTGTTGGCAGGCGTGATGTTGCTGGGGCATATCGTCGGCAGCTATGACCTGGACCTGGTGCTGGCGGCGGGCGATCAGATTCGCGCGCACGCGCTGTACCCGGTCATGCTGGCCCTGGTGCTGATCGGCGCCTTGAGCAAAAGCGCGCAGTTCCCGTTCCACTTCTGGCTGCCCCACGCCATGGCGGCACCGACCCCGGTGTCTGCCTATCTGCACTCGGCGACGATGGTGAAGGCCGGCGTGTTCCTGCTGGCCCGCCTGTGGCCCTCGCTGTCGGGCAGCGAAGAATGGTTCTGGATCGTCGGCGGTGCCGGCGCCCTCACCCTCCTCCTCGGCGCTTACTGCGCCATGTTCCAGAATGATCTCAAAGGCCTGCTGGCCTACTCCACCATCAGCCACCTCGGGCTGATCACCTTATTGCTGGGCCTCAACAGCCCGCTGGCGGCCGTCGCGGCGGTGTTCCACATCCTCAACCACGCCACCTTCAAAGCCTCGCTGTTCATGGCGGCGGGCATCATCGACCACGAAAGCGGCACTCGCGACATCCGCAAGCTCAGCGGCCTGGTGCGCCTGATCCCGTTCACCGCGACCCTGGCGATGGTGGCGAGCGCATCCATGGCCGGCGTGCCATTGCTCAATGGATTCCTGTCCAAAGAGATGTTCTTCGCCGAAACCGTGTTTATCTCGGCCACTCAGTGGGTGGAAATCGCCCTGCCGATGATCGCAACCATCGCCGGCACCTTCAGCGTGGCCTATGCGCTGCGTTTTACGGTCGATGTGTTCTTCGGTCCGCCTGCCAAAGACCTGCCCCACACACCCCACGAGCCACCACGCTGGATGCGTGCCCCCGTCGAGTTGCTGGTATTCACCTGCCTGCTGGTGGGCATTTTCCCGGCCCAGGTGGTCGGCTCGATCCTCGCCACTGCGGCACTGCCGGTGGTCGGTGGTGTACTGCCGGAGTACAGCCTCGCCATTTGGCACGGCTGGAACGCGCCGATGATCATGAGCCTGGTGGCCATGACCGGTGGCGTGGTGCTCTACCTGATGCTGCGCAAGCAGCTCAAGCTCGGCCGTTTCAAGTACCCGCCGGTCATCAGCTACTTCAACGGCAAGCGCGGCTTTGAGCGCAGCCTGGTGGTGATGATGCGCGGCGTGCGCAAAATCGAAAAACGCATCAGCACCAAGCGCCTGCAGACCCAGTTGTTCCTGCTGGTGATCGTCGCGGTGATCGGCGCCATGATCCCGATGTTCAACAGCGGCCTCAGTTGGGGCGACCGGCCGAAGATCCCCGGCTCCATCGTGTTCGTGACCCTGTGGCTGCTGGCAATTGCCTGCGCCCTGGGCGCCGCCTGGCAAGCCAAATACCACCGGCTGGCGGCACTGACCATGGTCAGCGTGTGCGGCCTGATGACGTGCATCACCTTCGTATGGTTCTCCGCGCCCGACCTGGCATTGACTCAACTGGTGGTCGAAGTGGTCACCACCGTGCTGATCCTGCTCGGCCTGCGCTGGCTGCCACGGCGGATCGAAGAAGTCTCGCCACTGCCCAGCTCGCTACGCAAGGCGCGCATTCGCCGCCTGCGTGACTTCCTGCTGTCTACCGTGGTCGGTGGCGGCATGGCGCTGCTGTCCTACGCGATGCTGACGCGCCAGACGCCCAACGATATTTCCTCGTTCTACCTGAGCCGCGCCCTTCCCGAAGGCGGCGGCAGCAACGTGGTAAACGTGATGTTGGTGGACTTCCGTGGCTTCGACACCCTCGGCGAAATCACCGTGCTAGGCGCCGTGGCGCTGACGGTGTACGCCCTGCTGCGGCGCTTCCGCCCGTCCAAGGAAAGCATGCAGCTGCCTGCACAACAGCGCCAACTGGCGCCGGACGTGGCGACCGACCTGGTCAACCCGCGCCAGGCCAGCGATACCGCCCTGGGCTTTATGATGGTGCCGGCAGTGCTGGTACGCCTGCTGCTGCCGATTGCCCTCGTAGTGTCGTTCTACCTGTTTATGCGCGGCCACAATCAACCGGGCGGCGGTTTTGTCGCCGGCTTGGTGATGTCAGTGGCGTTTATCCTGCAATACATGGTGGCCGGTACGCAGTGGGTCGAGGCACAAATGAGCCTGCGGCCAATGCGCTGGATGGGCTTCGGCCT
The DNA here is from genome assembly GCF_052938085.1 of Pseudomonas sivasensis. Taxonomy (NCBI): domain Bacteria; kingdom Pseudomonadati; phylum Pseudomonadota; class Gammaproteobacteria; order Pseudomonadales; family Pseudomonadaceae; genus Pseudomonas; species Pseudomonas sivasensis. Next base: position 2,324,227 of record NZ_CP176442.1, on the reverse strand, counting down.
GTTCTCGGCAACGCTGACCGGGATCGGCGCGTTGTTTGTCGGCTACCCGTTCCTCACCACGCACACCTGGCATTTCAGCCTGCCGCTGCTGGGCGATATTCATGTCGCCAGCGCGCTGTTCTTCGACGTCGGCGTATACGCCATGGTCGTCGGCTCGACCTTGCTGATGCTCACTGCCCTCGGTCACCAGTCGGTGCGCGCGCATAAACCAAGTAACCAGGCCAAAGTAGTCGCCGCAACAGAAGGAGCCGCCTGATGGAAGAAGTCATCGCAATTGCCATTGGGGTCCTGGCGGCCTCCGGCGTCTGGTTGATCCTGCGGCCACGGACGTTTCAGGTGGTGATGGGCCTGTGCTTGTTGTCGTACGGGGTCAACCTGTTCATTTTCAGCATGGGCAGCCTGTTTATCGGTAAAGAGCCGATCATCAAGGACGGCGTGCCGCAAGACCTGCTCAACTACACCGATCCACTGCCCCAGGCACTGGTGCTGACGGCCATCGTGATCAGCTTCGCCATGACCGCACTGTTCCTGGTGGTGCTGCTGGCGTCACGGGGCCTGACCGGCACGGACCATGTGGACGGCCGGGAGCCCAAGGAATGAACTGGGTCAACCAACTGATCGTCGCCCCCATCCTGCTGCCGTTGCTCACCGCAGCGCTGATGCTGATGCTCGGCGAAAAACGCCGCCCGCTCAAAGCCAAGATCAATCTGTTCTCCAGTGTCATCGGCCTCGGCATCGCAATCCTGCTGTTGTACTGGACGCAAAAAGGTGGGCCCGGCTCGATTGGCGTCTACCTGCCGGGCAACTGGCAGGTGCCATTCGGCATCGTGCTGGTGGTGGATCAACTCTCGGCATTGATGCTGGTGCTCACTGGGATTATCGGCGTGAGCGCGCTGTTGTTCGCCATGGCCCGCTGGGACCGTGCCGGTACCAGCTTCCATGCGCTGTTCCAGATCCAGATGATGGGCCTTTACGGCGCGTTCCTCACGGCGGACCTGTTCAACCTGTTCGTGTTCTTCGAGGTGCTGCTGGCCGCGTCCTACGGTTTGATGCTGCACGGCTCGGGCCGCGCGCGGGTGTCGTCGGGCCTGCATTACATTGCGATCAACCTGCTGGCGTCGTCGCTGTTCCTGATTGGCGCGGCGATGATCTACGGCGTTACCGGTACGCTGAATTTTGCTGATCTGGCACTGAAAATCCCGCTGGTACCGGAGGCCGATCGTGGCCTGTTGCATGCCGGTGCGGCGATCCTCGCCACCGCGTTTTTGGCCAAGGCCGGCATGTGGCCGCTGAACTTCTGGCTCGCGCCCGCTTACTCCTCGGCCAGCGCGCCGGTGGCGGCGATGTTCGCGATCATGACCAAAGTCGGCGTGTACACCGTGCTGCGCCTGTGGACGCTGCTGTTCTCCGGCCAGGCCGGCGCTTCGGCGTTGTTTGGTGGCGACTGGCTGGTGTACGGCGGCATGGCAACCATCGTCTTCGCTGGGCTAGCAATGGTGGCGGCGCAACGTCTGGAACGCATGGCGAGCCTGAGCATCCTGGTGTCGGCCGGCATCCTGCTGTCGTCGGTGGGTTTCGCCCAGCCGAGCCTGACCGCTGGGGCGCTGTTCTATCTGGTCAGCTCGACCCTGGCGTTGAGTGCGCTGTTCCTGCTGGCCGAATTGATCGAGCGTTCGCGCTCGGCCAATGACCTGCCGTTGGATGAAGAAATCGATGCATTGCCCAAGGCCATGGAGTCGTTGCACCCGCGTCCAGGGGTCAACCTGGATGACGAGCAGAAAGCCGTAGTCGGCCAGGTGATCCCCTGGACCATGGCGTTCCTGGGCTTGAGTTTTGTCGCCTGCGCACTGCTGATCATCGGCATGCCGCCGCTGTCCGGGTTTATCGGCAAGCTCAGCTTGCTGAGTGCGCTGGTCAATCCACTGGGCCTGGGCAGCGGCCAGGAAGGCCCGATCCGCCCTGCGGCCTGGGGCCTGATGGCATTACTGATCCTGTCCGGACTGGCCTCGCTGATCGCCTTCGCCCGTCTGGGTGTCCAGCGTTTCTGGACCCCGGAGGAGCGTCCATCGCCCTTGCTGCGCCGCTACGAATGCGTGCCGATTTTCTTCCTGCTGGGCCTGAGCATCCTGCTGACCTTCAAGGCCGAGCCGCTAATGCGCTACACCCAGGCCACCGCCCAAAGCCTGAACAACCCGGAAAGCTACGTGATGGCGGTCATGGCCACGCGACCAGTGCTCAGCCCTGAAGCCAAGACGGCCGCTCTGGAGGTGCAACCATGAAGCGTCTGCTCCCTGCCCCGTGGTTGTCCCTGGCATTGTGGGTGCTGTGGCTGGTGCTGAACCTCTCCGTCAGCCCTGGCCATCTGCTGCTGGGTGCTGCGCTGGGGGTGCTCGCCCCACTGCTGATGGCGCCGTTGCGCCCGCTGCCGATCCGTATCCGCCGACCTGGCGTAATCATCCGCCTGTTCTTCCTGGTGGGCCGCGATGTGATCGTCTCCAACCTGCAAGTGGCCTGGGCTGTGCTGACATGCGGCTCGCGCCCACCGCGTTCTCGCTTCATCAAGATCCCCCTGGACTTGCGTGACGCCAACGGCCTTGCCGCCCTGTCGATGATCACCACCGTAGTGCCCGGCACCATCTGGTCGGAACTGGCGCTGGATCGCAGCATCCTGCTGCTGCACGTCTTCGATCTGGAGGACGAAGTGGCCTTCATCGAACATTTCAAAAGCGCGTACGAGCGGCCATTGATGGAGATCTTCGAATGAGCGCCCTGCTCTCCAATGCAATCCTGTTCAGCCTGTTCCTGTTCTCCCTGGCCATGGTGCTGACGCTGATCCGCCTGTTCAAAGGCCCTTCAGCTCAAGACCGGGTACTGGCGCTGGACTATCTGTACATCCTGGCGATGCTGATGATGCTGGTGCTCGGTATTCGTTATGCCAGTGACACCTACTTTGAAGCGGCGCTGTTGATTGCGTTGTTTGGCTTTGTGGGCTCGTTTGCCCTGGCGAAATTCCTGCTGCGCGGGGAGGTGATTGAATGATGCCGTTCTGGATGGAAATCGTGGTCGCGGTGCTGCTGGTGTTGAGCAGTGTGTTTGCGCTGATCGGCGCGATCGGTTTGCTGCGCATGAAGGACTTCTTCCAGCGCATGCACCCGCCTGCCCTGGCCTCGACGTTGGGAGCCTGGTGTGTAGCGTTGGCGTCGATCGTGTATTTTTCGGTACTCAAGTCCGGGCCGGTGCTGCACGGGTGGTTGATTCCGATTTTGCTGTCGATCACCGTGCCGGTGACCACGTTGCTTCTGGCCCGTACGGCACTGTTTCGCAAGCGCATGGCCGGTGATGACGTGCCGGCCGAAGTCAGCAGCCGCCGCGCCGATAAAACACCGTAGCTCCGGCACTTTATCAGCGCTAGCTCGCGAAGCTCGTCAACGATAACGCAGCACTTCATGCTGAATCGTGGCGCACTCAGGTTTTCGCGAGCAAACTTCGCTCCAACAGTGATTGAAGGTCCGCCCGCCTCAGGGCGTGCAAGGACTCAAGCGCCGCCACGGCTTGGCTGAACCGCTCAATACAAAGTTCAGGTCAGGCCGATTATTCTGCGTCCAGTGGGCGACCTCGTAGTTGTAACCGTCATAGGACACCTTCTCGTTGGGCGTCGCGTAGGCCTTGCTCGCCACCCAGGCCGGCGCGCAGTTACCGGCTTGTTGGGCTGTGACGTTAACCGTATGACTTGCACTGGCGCTGCGATTGTCGGCATCGGTCACCATGAGGTTGATGATGCGTGGGCCAGCCGTGGCAGGCGCGGTAAGGATCGGACCGATCCCGGAGGAAGACGCCGGCGAAAACTCATTCGCCGTCCATGCATAACGCAGGTTGCCGCCACTCGACCCCGCGCCCGACAGAGTCAGCGTCTTGCCTGCCTCCACGGAAATTGGACCGCTGATTATCGCCTGCGGTGCAGGGCTATCCACTGGCTTGGGCTCTATCACGACGTCCTTGGACAGCGAAGTCGGATTGGGGGAACCGGTGCGGTAAACCAGCACCGTAACCCTGCCGGTCGTACTTTGCGTGACCTCGGGCGCCTTCGCCACGATATTAGGGGCGCTTACATTCTGGTAAGCAAACGCCGGCGAAAACGCCCAGCTATAGCCGCGAACATCCCGCAGATCATTGACGACGGCGGTAAAGACAGCCACCTCACCGGACATCAGCGTCTGCGGCCCCTCTACCCTGTCGGGTTCGGGCGTGGGCTCATCGGACTCGACCTGAATGCTGCGCGTGACGGTATTACTGCGGTTCTCGCTGTTGGTCACCGTCAGCGATACCGGGAAACTGCCCGCTTTCTCAGGCGCTTTGAAATCAGGCGCCACTGCGGATGAACTGGATGGCTCAAAATCAGCGGCATTCCACCGATATGTCATCTTGGTCGACGAATGGGGGATCTCTGAACTGGACCCATCCAACTGAAAGGTTTGAGCGCTTTTTATCGACGAAGGCCCCTGGATTTTGGCATAGGGGTCAGTGTCTACGGGTTGCCTGCGCCTGACGACAACGGAGGTCTCCAGTGTCACGGTATCGGCCGGAAGGCTGATTTTTTCAGGATAAGGATCGTTCTCGGTGCCCGGTAACTTCATCAGCGGCGTGACACTGACACTGAACGTAAAGGGCGTACTGACAGAGGGCGTGGGGGCAACGATGCGCAAACTCTTCTGCGTCACGCCGATGGGCTGGGTCCACCCGGCCGGCACGGTCCAGCGATATTGAAATTCGGGGTTCTCTGCGCCTTCGTGGGAGATGTCGGCCGTCAATTCCACCCAGGTCCCTCCGTTAGCGGAAGAGGCGCCAATGATTTCCCCTTTGATCCGCACGGAGGGAAGGACTTTCAGCGTCTCACTCCGGGTGTTCGCCATCTTGCCGTCAGTAATCTGCACCTCGACCGGGTACTCCATGAATTGCGGCGCCGATGGGGCCTCAATCATCGCGTAACGCCCGTTGACCTGCGGATTGAGTTCAACAGGGATCTTCCAACGATACGTAAACGGCGCTCCGCCTGCATTGGGCACACTCGTCGATCCCGCCTCCACCGTCAGGGGAGCGCGACTGTTGCGGTAAGAAGACGCTATGGGCTCACGTTTCTCCCCGGTTTTTATCTTCATGACAACTGACGGGGCAAAAACAAGCGGCACGTCGTTACCCAGGTACGCATGCAGCAATCCGCGAATCTGCCGCTCGTTGACCGCCCCCCAACCAGCCTCGTGCCCCTTCACACCATAACGTCCACCGCCCATGATGCCTTGGGGTGCGGGGCCGTACGTACAGTCCTTGTGGATGGTGTAAAGGCCTAACGTGCCAGCTTCAACCGCATTTTCTTCGGTTGGCAAAGGCGTTTGCGGACTGATCAGATCGCCCCACTTGATTTTTTCCCTGTCAGTCTGACGGGTGATATTCGGCGCCGCAGGCTCGACATCGAAGCACGTCTCGCCAGCGTCATAGGACGCATATTCATCCGCCAACCTGAACAACGCATGACCGATTTCATGGGGAATCGAGGTGATGGCCAGCGGCGTATTGGCAGACGGTTTAAAGATATAAATCTTATTGGTACTGGCGAGACCGCCGACGCCGACCTGATGGTATGTAAATTTTGAAAGTTTAATCGAAACGTCATAGATGCCATGCCCCAGTTGATTACTGTGCCGCATGATCGTTTCAATATTCTTAGTATCCGGCTCACCCGATACCGGCGAAACATGGTCAAAGCGTAAAAAACCCACTTTATCTTTAATCGCATCGAACACAGTATCGCCCATAATAATATCGATGGCGGCCTGGGTATCGTCACGAAAGGCCTGCATATCGTCTTGGGCATAACCATCGCCGACAATGGCAAACACCAGCGGCTTTCTCTGGTTGCTACCGTCCGGATTAAGCATGACCACCTTGTCGCTGTGGATATCGCCTAGGACACCACGCAAAGGTGCTCGCTTCGCCAAGCGTTCGATGGCCTGGCGATCGAGTTCCAGTAACGGCTTACGCATCGCTGCACCATCAAGTGAGTCAACCGCCTTGAGGTCAATACGAAAGATCTTGATCCTGGACACTTGGCTGTCGTAAGGAAGTAATACTTCTTCAGTGCCTTCTACAGCAGATTCCGCACTGACACTTGATATTGCACCTGTTATCTCATTAAAAACTTCGCCGCGACGATAACGACTGTCGTTAATGGTGCTGCTATAAAGCGTATTGCCATTGGCGTCCACAGTAATAACTTTCCATCCCCGCTCAACATCGGCATGTTCCGCCAAAATCGCCGGAGGCACCTTGTAATTACCGAGGGAAACTTCAGCAACATCTAGCGAATCGTGCTGACTTTGCAGTTGCATCCACACACTTTGAGCTTGGGAGATCGGCATCCACACCAGTAGCGCCAATACAGTTAATATCTTATTCATTCCAATATCCTTCGTACCGGTGAGGAGATCAAAATTCTTTAAGAGATAAAACTGTTTCGCCGCACACTACGCTAACGTTCTCTGATTTAAGTCAGGATCATAAATTGATGTTTGTCAAGAAAGGTGACTCAGGCACATTGCCGCGAGTCAAACCCGGCAACTGCAATTAGCCTTCATTCGGTACACCAGTCGGCACATAGTGAACACCTGCCAGCCACTCCACGGCAGCGTGTTTGCGCTGATCGGTGCGACCGGGTTGTTGCGCATGAAGGACGTCTTCCAGCACATGCAGCCGCCTGCCCTCGCCTCGACGTTGGGGCCCCTGGTGTGCTGCTGGCAAGTACGGCGCTGTTTCGCAAGCGCATGGCCGGTGATGACGTGCCCGCTGAAGTCAGCAGCCGCCGCTGAGCTCTGAGGCGAACACGGTAAAAATGTGGGAGGGGGCTTGCCCCTTCCACATTTGGATCTGTGCTCATTCAAATAACCGCCAGCTTGAACATCGGCTTGGTCGTGGCGCCCTTCTAAGGCCATGATGGCGCGGGCATCAGAACAAATAGCAATTTTCCGAACTGTTCCAGGACGTACGCGATGAGCAAAACCTACACCCCCGCCACCGCCGCGGCCGATGTCGAAAGCACCCTCCACTGGCTCGGCGGGCGCTGGAAGCTGATCATCCTGTTCCACCTGTTCGGCGGTCAGGTGCAGCGTTATTCAGACCTTGAGCGACTGATCCCGGATATCTCGCAGAAGATGCTCGCTCAGCAATTGCGCCAACTCGAAGCCGATGGCCTGGTGCAGCGCACGGTCTACCCGGTGGTGCCGCCCAAAGTGGAATACAGAATGACCGAATGGGGTCAGAGCCTGTGCCCAGTGCTGGATGGCCTGCTCAAGTGGCAAGCGGCCAAACCCGAGGCCTAAACCGTGGGAACGGTGCCGCCGTCGATCACATACTCAGTGCCGCTGATAGACGCTGCACGCGGCGATACCAGGAAGGCAATCAAGTCAGCGACTTCTTCAGGCTTGGCAGGACGCCCGAGCGGAATACCACCCAGTGCTTGCATGATGATCTGCTTGCCACCTTCATAATCTGTGCCCGCCTCTTGCGCCAGACGCTCTGCCAGCACCACCGCCGCATCCGTCTCCACCCAACCCGGCGAAACACGCACCACCCGAATGCCCTTGGGCGTGACTTCCTTTGACAGGCTCTTGCTGTAGGTCGCCAAAGCCGCCTTCGCAGCGGCATACGCCGTGGTGGACTCCGGCAAAGGCAACTCACGCTGGATCGACGTGACATGAATAATCACGCCGGCCCCACGCTCGATCATTCCTGGCAACAGCGCCCGATCCACTCGCACCGCCGCCATCAGGTTCTGGCCCAACGCACTCGCCCACTGCTCATCATCGAGCACCGCGAAACCGCCGCCTGGCGCGCTGGAGCCGCCGAGTACATTAACGATGATGTCGACGCTGCCGAACTGGCTTTTCACCGCGTCGGTGGCGCACGCGCAACCGGCGGCAGTGCCGAGGTCGGCGGCGATGAAATGCACGCCTTCGGGTGTCGATTCCACCGCCGAACGCGCGACCGAAATCACCTGGACGCCTTGTTCCTGCAACACGGCAACCACTGCGGCGCCGATACCTTTGGTGCCGCCGGTGACCAAGGCGCGAAGGCCCTTTAGTTGAAGATCAAAACTCATGGGAAACCTACTCCTGGATAAACGGAGACCACAGGATAGGAACGGGACGAAGAGGCCACAAGAACGCACGAAAAGGTAATGGGCTAACCAAAAAGTTAGGATCCGGATTCAGGGGGTCGCAGGCCATGGAGCACATCGTCCAACGTCCTGGATCAACCAACTTCCTATACGTCCTAGCACTCAAAAAGGGGCGTAAGGGCTATTTATATTGGCGCTCGGTTGTTGCACCTGATGATTAAAGTAACATTGGCGCCCAGCCCAACATCACCCGCAGGCTGCCGTTACGTCCACACGCAAAAAGGAGTTTTCGCCATGGATATCAAATGTTCGGTTTTTATCGCAGCCAGCGTCGACGGTTTTATTGCTCGCCCCGACGGTGATATCGAGTGGTTGCACAAACCGGAATACGAAACCGCCGAGTTGAACGGCGTGACGTATGAAAGCTTCATCGCAACGGTCGATGCGCTCGTGATGGGCCGCAAAACCCTGGAGAAAGTCTTGTCCTTCCCCGAATGGCCCTATGAGGGTACGCCGGTCATTGCGCTTTCCCGCCAACGACTGGAGCTACCTGAGCATTTGGAGGGCAAGGTCGAGGTCATGGCAGGAGACGTGACCTCACTCGTGGTAGCGTTAGCCGAACGCGGTATGAAGCATCTTTATATCGACGGTGGCCAAACGGTCCAGGCGTTTCTTGAAGCGGGCCTGGTTGATGAGCTGATCATTACGCGTATCCCGGTTTTGCTGGGGCAAGGCATTCCATTGTTTAGCCAGGTTGGCAGTGAGCATGGGCTTCGCCATGTCGGAACCCAGGTGTCGGACAATGGTTTTGTTCAGAGTCGATATCAACTGACAGCCGGCACTCGCGCCGCGTAACACGGACTGGAGGTCAGGATGACTAAACATATTATTGTCATTGGCGGCGAGTCCGCCGAAGACATGCAGCGCATGACGCACATTGACGAACAGATCGTCGCTTCATCAGGCAAAACACGCCCTACTGTGCTCTATATCTCCACAGCCAGTGGGGATGACCGAGTCAAGATTTTTGACTTCACGGCCAAATATGAGAGCGCTGGTTGCAGCGTACGCACGCTGACATTTTTCATTCCACCCTTTCCCAGCCCGGATCATATGTCTTCGTTGTTTGAGCAAGCCGACATCATCTACGTGGCAGGCGGGAATACCCGCGCCATGCTGGCTATCTGGCGTGAATTTGGCGCAGTGGGCCTTCTGACAAAGGCATGGGAAAACGGCAAGGTCCTGTGTGGTGTCAGCGCTGGGGCGATTTGCTGGTTTGAATACGGGCACTCCGATTCAGGGGGAGCGTTCGCCCTGATTGCCGGCCTGGGTTTTCTGCCAGGAGCGCTGTGTCCGCATTTCAGTTCAGAGGCGGGAAGAGAGACTTCGTTTGTTGAGCTCGTCCGGCTCAAAGGCGCACAACCCGCCTACGCGGTCGATGATGGCGTCGCCCTGCATTTCAAGGACGGCAGATACCACGAGACGATTCATAACGACGCGACTAAGAATGCGTATGACGTCTCAACGGCACCTGCGTATCTAACACCACTTTCGCAGGTTTCCGGCGGCTAGATCCGTCCTTTTTCCAGCTACGGTCCTCTGAAGGAACAGACCGTGAGCCCACCCATCGCACTAGTCGCAGGAAGCCCGGTTTCTCGGCTTCGAGGACGCAGGCACTCTCCCAATGTGGGAGATGTCGAGCTTTAGCGAGGCTTCGAAGGCGGCGGCACTGTTGGCAGGTATGTTGGCTGACACAGCGCTATCGGGGGCATGTCGAATCCTCACACCGCCCCTCACACACTCGATCGGGTGAGCCGCTCACTAAAACGGTGTGCAAAAAAACGCCCCGAACCAGTCGGGGCGTTTTTCATCCAGCGTTTGCCAATCAGGCCTGATCAGCCAACCGCCACGTCGTCCCGCCCTTCCCGTCTTCCAACACCACGCCCATCGCGGTCAGTTGGTCACGGATACGGTCGGATTCCGCCCAGTCCTTGCCTGCGCGAGCCGCCAGACGCGCCTGGATCAGCGCATCAACCTCAGCCGCATCCACACGCCCTTCGGCGCCGGCTTGCAGGAAGTCATCGGCTTCCATCTGCAATACACCCAGCACGCTGGCCAGCTCTTTCAAGCGAGCAGCCAGGCCAGCCGCTGCGTCGAGATCGCTCTCGCGCAGGCGGTTGATTTCACGCACCATTTCGAACAGCACCGCGCAGGCTTCGGGTGTGCCGAAGTCGTCGTTCATGACTTCGGTGAACCGTGCCACGAACGCTTCGCCGCCAGCCGGTGCAACGGCGGGCAAGCCTTTCAACGCGTGGTAGAACCGCTCCAGAGCGCCCTTGGCGTCCTTGAGGTTGTCTTCCGAGTAGTTGATGGCGCTGCGGTAGTGGCTGGACACCAACAGGTAACGCACTACTTCCGGGTGGTACTTTTCCAGCACGTCGCGAATGGTGAAGAAGTTGTTCAAGGACTTGGACATCTTCTCGCCATTGATGCGGATCATGCCGCAGTGCATCCAGGCGTTGGCGTAGGTCTTGCCGGTGGCGGCTTCGCTCTGGGCGATTTCGTTTTCGTGGTGCGGGAACTCAAGGTCGCTGCCGCCGCCATGAATATCGAAGGTCTCGCCCAGGCAGCAGGTGGACATCACCGAGCATTCGATGTGCCAGCCCGGACGCCCGGCGCCCCATGGGGATTCCCAGCTCGGCTCGCCGGGCTTGGTGCCTTTCCACAGCACGAAGTCCAGCGGATCCTGCTTGGCTTCGTCGACTTCGATACGCGCACCGATGCGCAGGTCTTCGATCTTCTTGCGCGACAGCTTGCCGTAGCCCATGAACTTGGCGACGCGGTAGTACACGTCGCCATTGCCGGGGGCGTAGGCATAACCCTTGTCGATCAGGGTCTGGATCATGGCGTGCATGCCAGGGATGTGGTCCGTGGCGCGCGGCTCCATGTCCGGCTTGAGGATGTTGAGGCGAGCCTCGTCCTCATGCATCGCGGCGATCATGCGCTCGGTCAGCGCGTCGAACGACTCACCGTTTTCATTGGCGCGGTTGATGATCTTGTCGTCGATGTCGGTGATGTTGCGAACATAGGTCAAGTCATAGCCGCTGAAACGCAACCAGCGGGTCACCAGGTCGAAGGCAACCATGCTGCGGCCGTGGCCGATGTGGCAGTAGTCGTACACGGTCATGCCGCACACGTACATGCGCACCTTGTTGCCATCCAGCGGCTTGAAGACTTCTTTGGTCTTGCTGAGTGTGTTGTAGATCGTTAGCACGACAGTTCCTTAAAACAGAATCACTGGCCCCACGAATCACGCAAGGTCACGGTACGGTTGAATACCGGAGCGCCTGGTTTCGAGTCCTTGATATCCGCGCAGAAGTAACCTTCGCGCTCGAACTGGAAACGGTCTTCCGGCTGTGCGTCGCCAAGCGATGGCTCAGCACGACAACCAGTGAGTACTTGCAGGGAATCAGGGTTGATGTTGTCGAGGAAACTGGCGCTGTCTTCGGCCTTCTCAGGGTTAGGCGAGCGGAACAGGCGATCGTACAGACGCACTTCGCACTCGATGCTGGCCGCAGCCGGCACCCAGTGGATCACGCCTTTGACCTTGCGGCCTTCAGGGTTCTTGCCGAGGGTTTCCGGGTCGTAGGAGCAACGCAGCTCAACGATGTTGCCATCGGCGTCCTTGATTGCTTCGTCGGCGCGGATCACGTAGCTGCCGCGCAGGCGCACTTCGCCGTTCGGTTCCAGGCGCTTGTAGCCTTTTGGCGGCTCTTCCATGAAGTCATCGCGGTCGATGTAGATTTCACGGGCGAATGGCAGCTTGCGCACGCCGAGTGCTTCGTTCTGCGGATGACGCGGCAGTTCGAGGTGATCGACCTTGTCTTCCGGATAGTTGGTGATCACGACTTTCAACGGACGCAAGACGCACATGGCGCGCGGAGCATTCGCGTCGAGGTCCTGACGGATGCTGAATTCGAGCATGCCGAAGTCAACCACGCCATCGGAACGGTTGGTGCCGACCATGTCGCAGAAATTGCGGATCGACGCCGGGGTGTAGCCGCGACGGCGGAAGCCCGACAGGGTCGACATGCGCGGGTCATCCCAACCAAACACGTGCTTCTCATCGACCAGTTGCTTGAGCTTGCGCTTGCTGGTGATGGTGTAGTTCAGGTTCAGGCGGCTGAATTCGTACTGACGCGGGTGCGCCGGAACCGGCAGGCTGTCCAGGAACCACTCGTACAGCGGACGATGGCTTTCGAACTCCAGGGTGCAGATGGAGTGAGTGATGCCTTCGATGGCGTCCGACTGACCGTGGGTGAAGTCGTAGTTCGGGTAGATGCACCACTTGTCACCGGTCTGGTGGTGGTGGGCATGGCGGATGCGGTACATGATCGGGTCGCGCAGGTTCATGTTCGGCGAAGCCATGTCGATCTTGGCGCGCAGTACGCGGGCGCCGTCCGGGAACTCACCGGCGCGCATGCGGGCGAACCAGTCGAGGTTCTCTTCCACGGAACGGTCGCGGAACGGGCTGTTCTTGCCCGGTTCGGTCAGCGTGCCACGGTATTCCTTGGCCTGCTCCGGGGTCAGGTCGTCGACGTAGGCCTTGCCGGCCTTGATCAGCTCGACGGCCCAGTCGAACAACTGGTCGAAGTATTTGGAGGCATAGCGCACTTCACCGGACCATTCGAAGCCCAGCCACTTGATGTCGCTTTCAATGGCGTCGATGTATTCCTGGTCTTCCTTGGCCGGGTTGGTGTCGTCGAAACGCAGGTGCGTGACGCCACCGAACTCCTGGGCCAGGCCGAAGTTCACACAGATCGATTTAGCGTGACCAATGTGCAGGTAGCCGTTGGGCTCTGGCGGGAAGCGGGTGACGATCTGCGTGTGCTTGCCCGAATCCAGGTCCGCCTGGATGATCGGGCGCAGGAAATTGACCGGGACGGCAGGTCCGGCCTTGGAATTCGAGGTAGTGTCGACAGTGGGCTTGCTCATAGGATCCTTGAACAGACAGGTTCGTGGCCGGTTGGGGCCAGATAAAACAAAGGCCGTATCATAGCTGATGCTGTCAAGCTGCTGACAGAGCGCGGTCAAAAACTGCTGCATTTATTGCTGCTTTTATGACGGGCGCGGTAAAAAACCACCTCGAAATTCCTGCAAGGCACGCTAAACTGCGCGCCTTGGCCGCAGTTTGGCCAAACCGGTAAGGCGCCAAGGCGCTCAAACCCACGAATTTCCTGAAAGAGTAGTGAACATGACTCAAGTCAAACTGACCACCAACCACGGCGAGATCGTCATCGAGCTGAACGCCGAGAAAGCGCCGATCACCGTCGCCAACTTCATCGAGTACGTGAACGCTGGCCACTACGAAAACACCGTTTTCCACCGCGTCATCGGTAACTTCATGATCCAGGGCGGCGGTTTCGAGCCAGGCATGAAAGAGAAGAAAGACAAGCGCCCAAGCATCCAGAACGAAGCGGACAACGGCCTTTCCAACGACAAGTACACCGTCGCCATGGCCCGTACCATGGAGCCGCATTCGGCCTCCGCGCAGTTCTTCATCAACGTGGCCGATAACGCCTTCCTGAACCACAGCGGCAAGAACGTGCAGGGTTGGGGTTACGCCGTGTTCGGTAAAGTCACCGAAGGCCAGGACGTTGTCGACAAGATCAAAGGCGTGTCCACCACGTCCAAAGCCGGTCACCAGGACGTTCCAGCAGAAGACGTAATCGTCGAGAAAGCCGAGATCGTTGGGTGATATTGCTGATTTCAGATTTGCATCTGGAAGAGGAGCGCCCGGACATCACCCGGGCGTTTCTGGATCTGCTCCACGGCCGCGCCCGTGGCGCCCAGGCGTTGTACATTCTGGGGGACTTCTTCGAAGCCTGGATTGGCGACGATGGGATGAGCTCCTTTCAACGTTCGATTTGCGCAGCCCTGCGCGAGCTGAGCGACAGCGGTACCCCGATTTTTATCATGCATGGCAACCGCGATTTCCTGATCGGCAAGGCGTTCTGCAAAGCAGCAGGCGCGACCTTGCTCAAGGACCCGAGTGTCGTGCAGTTGTATGGCGAACCCGTGCTGTTGATGCACGGCGACAGCCTCTGCACCCGCGACGTGGGTTATATGAAGCTGCGGCGCATCCTGCGTAACCCGATTGTGCTGTTTATCCTGCGTCACTTGCCCTTGCGCACCCGCCACAAGCTGGCGCGCAAGCTGCGCAGTGAGAGCCGGGCGCAGACGCGCATGAAGGCCAACGACATTGTCGATGTAACCCCCGAGGAAGTGCCGCGGGTGATGCAGCAGTTCGGCGTGCGCACCCTGGTCCACGGCCATACCCACCGCCCGGCGATCCACAAGCTGCAGATTGGCGAGCAGGCGGCCAAGCGCATTGTGCTGGGGGATTGGGACAAGCAGGGTTGGGCGTTGCAGGTGGATGAGCAAGGGTTTCAGTTGGCGGCGTTTGATTTTGTGAACCCGCAGCTGGCATTGCCTGGCGCCTGAGACCTCAAACACCACTGATCCAATGTGAACAGAGATCAAAATGTGGGAGGGGGCTTGCCCCCCGATTGCTGTGGATCAGTCAGCCTATTTTTGGCTGACCCACCGCTATCGGGGCAAGCCCCCTCCCACATCTGATTGCATTCCAGTCCGTGTGGATCAGTGGCCGCTTGCTTCCGGCCCCGCCTTGGCGCCAAACGGCGGCTTCGCCAGCCACACCAGCAGCATCAATCCCATGAACATCCACCCCAACAACGTGAAGTAATCCACGGTGGACATCATGTACGCCTGGCTGGTGAGGATCTGGTCCAACTGCGCATAGGCCTTGTGCCCTGCCCCACCCAACGCATCCAGCGCATTGCGCGTGGCCGCGTCATAGGTGGTCATGTTCTCGCTCATGTACGCATGGTGCTGGTCCGCCCGGCGAATCCAGATCCAGGTGGTCAGCGACGCCGCAAAACTGCCGCCTAACGTACGCAGGAAGGTTGCAAGGCCCGCACCGTCGGCAATCTGGTGCGGTGGCAGGTCGGACATCAAGATGCTCAGGGTCGGCATAAAGAACAGTGCAACACCAATCCCCATGAACAACTGCACAAGGGCGATGTGGGTGAAGTCCACTTCATTGGTAAAGCCTGCGCGCATGAAGCAGCTCAAGCCAATCGCCAGGAACGCCAGGCCCGCCAGCAGACGCAGGTCGAACTTGTGCGCGTACTTGCCCACGAACGGCGACATCAGCACCGGCAGAATCCCGATCGGCGCCACCGCCAGGCCGGCCCAGGTGGCGGTGTAGCCCATCTGGGTTTGCAGCCATTGTGGCAGGATCAGGTTGATGCCAAAGAAGCCCGCGTAACCGAGGATCAACACGATGGTGCCGATGCGGAAGTTGCGGTAGGCAAACAGCCGCAGGTTGACCACTGGGTGCTTATCGGTCAGCTCCCAGATGACGAACACCGCCAGGGCAATCGCCGAAATCGCCGCGCCGATGATGATGAAGTTGGATTCGAACCAATCCAGGTCATTGCCCTTGTCGAGGATGATCTGCAAGGCGCCGACCCCCACGATCAGGCTTAACAACCCGACGTAATCCATCGGCTGATAACTGGTGACCACAGGTCGCTTCTTCAACTGCGCACGCACCACCATCACCGCAAAAATGCCGATGGGAACGTTGATAAAGAAGATCCACGGCCAGCTGTAGCTGTCGGTGATCCAACCGCCGAGGATCGGCCCGGCAATCGGCGCGACCACCGTGACCATCGCCAGTAACGCGAGGGCCATGCCGCGCTTCGCCGGCGGGTAGACCGCAATCAACAAGGTTTGGGTCATCGGGTACAACGGCCCCGCCACCAAACCTTGCAGCACCCGAAAGCCGATCAGCTCGGGCATCGAAGTGGAAATCCCGCACAGGAACGACGCCAGCACAAACAGAATGGTCGCCCACAGAAACAGCTTCACCTCGCCAAAGCGTCGGCTCAACCAACCGGTGAGCGGCAAGGCGATGGCGTTGCTCACCGCAAACGAGGTGATCACCCAGGTGCCCTGCTCTGAACTCACGCCCAGGTTGCCGGAAATGGTCGGCAACGCCACGTTGGCGATGGTGGTGTCGAGCACCTGCATAAAAGTCGCCAGCGACAGGCCAATGGTGGCCATCAACAGGCTGGGTGGCGTGAACGAGGCGTTATTGCTCATCAGCGTTGCACAGCCTTGGGAGCGGCGACGCTGTTGTCATGGATCAACTGGGTGATCATGGCATCGGCTTCGGCCAATTGGCGGTCATACACGTTGGTGGTGAATGAGGCCTTTTGTGGCGGCTGTTGCGCCAGCACGGGTCCGCTCTGGTCGTGCAGGTCCACATTCACCACGGTGCTCAAGCCAACGCGCAGTGGGTGCTTGGCCAACTCTTCGGCATTGATATGGATGCGCACCGGTACTCGCTGCACGATCTTGATCCAGTTACCGGTGGCGTTCTGCGCCGGCAACAGGGCGAACGCGCTGCCGGTGCCGGCGCCGAGGCTGTCGACGGTGCCGCTGTATTTCACATCACTGCCATAGATATCCGACTCGATGTCCACCGGTTGGCCAATGCGCATGTCGCGCAGTTGGGTTTCCTTGAAGTTGGCGTCGATCCACAGTTGGTTCAGCGGGATCACGGCCATCAATGCGGTACCCGGCTGCACGCGCTGGCCCAGTTGCACGGAGCGCTTGGCGACATAGCCGGTGACCGGCGCGATCAGGGTGCTGCGCGCATTGGTCAGGTAGGCCTGACGCAATTGCGCGGCGGCAGCTTGCACGTCCGGATGGGACGAGATCACCGTGTCATCCACCAGGGCGTTGCTGGTTTTGAGCTGCTGCTCAAGGTTGGTCAGGGCGTTCTTGGCGGCCGTCAGGCTGTCACGGGCATGGGACAGTTCCTCCAGGGAAATCGCCCCGCCCTGGGCCAGGGTCTTACGGCGGTTGTAGTTGTCCTGAGCGGTCTGCACATCGGCTTTCTGCGCGTTGACCTGGGCTTTCATGCCATCAACGTTGCTGTACAAGCCACGCACCTGGCGCACGGTACGCGCCAGGTTGGCCTGGGCACTTTGCAGGCCGACGGCGGCGTCATTCGGGTCGAAGTTGACCAGCACTTGGCCTTCGTGGACCAAGTCGCCATCGTCCGCGCCGATGCTCACCACGGTGCCGGTGACCAGCGGGGTGATTTCCACCACGTTGCCGTTCACATAAGCGTCGTCGGTGCTCTCGTTGAAGCGCCCGTAGAATTCGTGCCAGGCCCATACGCCGAGGACGCTGAGGATGACGATCAGCGCAAGGCCGATCAGCATGACTTTGCGTTTGCGCGGGTTGTTGTCTTTGGGTTGTTCTGTAGCGTTAGTGTTTTCGGCAGTGGCCATGACAAATACCTCAAATTATTCCGTGCGAGTGGCTGGGGTGGTCGACGCCACGTTGTCGGCGTTGAACCCGCCGCCCAGGGCCTGCATCAATTGAATCGATAGAGCGATCTGCCCGGCATTCAGGGTCGCCAGCTGACGCTGGGCCTGCAGCAATTGCTGTTCGATGCTGAGCACGTCCAGGTAGTTACCGATCCCGGAGCCGTACCGCTGAAGCACCGTGTCGTAGGACTGCTGGGCAATATCGGTAGCGTGTTGCTGGGCCTGGATCTGCCGGCCGGTTTCGCGCAGTTGCGAAAGGGTGTTGCCAATATCACCCAAGGCTTGCACCAGGGTTTTGTTGTATTGGGCCACGGCGAGGTCGTAGTCGGCGTCGCGGGCATCGAGGCCGGCGCGCAGGCGGCCGCCGTCAAAGATCGGCAGCGAGATCGTTGGCGCGATATTGAAGAAGCGGCTGGCCGACCCGAACATCGCATCCCCCAGCAACGACTCGGCCCCGGCGCTCGCGCTCAGGTTGAGGTTGGGGTAGAAGCGCGTCTTGCTGGCCGCGATGTCCTTGCTCGCCGCCTCCACACGCCACCGTGCGGCGATCAGGTCCGGACGACGGCCCAACAGTTCGGCAGGCAACACCGACGGTACGGCAACGGCAGCGGGTTTCAACACACTGGGACGCGCCAGCTCATTGCCGCGATCCGGGCCTTTACCGAGCAGCACCGCGAGGGCGATCTTGGCACTCTGCAGTTGTTTTTCCGCGTCGATCAATTGCGATTGGGAGCTGGCTTCCAGGCTTTCGGTCTGCTGGTACTGATAGTGGCTGTCGATGCCCGAATCCAGGCGGGCCTTGCTGAGATCGAGCATTTGCCGGGTGCGCTTGAGGTCGTCAGTGGCCAGGCCACGCATGATATGGGCCTGGCCCAGGTCGCTGTAGGCCTTGGCCACATCAGCAGCCAGGGTCAGGCGCGCGGCCTGTTGATCGACTTCAGCGGCACGGGCCTGGCCCAATGCAGCTTCCCAGGCGGCGCGCTGGCCACCCCAGAGGTCAAAGGTGTAGTTGAAGCTGGCACCGATTTTTCGCACGGTGGAGTACGCATCGCCCTGCCCCAGCGGGTCCTGATCCTTGGCCAGGCGCGAACGGGTCACACCGGCGCTGGCATCCAGGGTCGGCATGCGCGACGCGTCGGCGGCGTAGGCGGCCGCTTCGGCCTGGTGGGCACGGGCGCTCGCCACTTGCATGTCGGGGCTGTTTTGCAGGGCTTCATGGATCAGGCCGTCGAGCTGTGGGTCGCCGAGGCCTTTCCACCAATCGGCGCTGGGCCAGGCCGCACTCGACAGGGTCACGCCACTCAGGGATTTACCGGCTTGCAGCGTGTTGGCGTCGAGGCGCTGGCCTTGGGTGTCGAGGCCGCTGAAATTGGCGCAACCGGCCATGCTCATGGCGACCAGCACTAGGCATAGGGCACGTGGATTCATCATTTACCTACCCGCTGAAGGGTGATGGGATCACCCGCAGCTATCAGAATTTTCTTGAGGATCTGTTCCAGGGTTTCCAACTCGCCGGGCTCCAATACGCCCGCCAGTTGGTTCAGCGCCTGGGCGCCGATGTGCGGCAGCATGTCCGCCAGGCGCTGGCCGTCGGCAGTCAACACCAACTGCACCTGGCGTCGGTCCAGCTCGGAACGCTTGCGGCTGAGCAGGTTTTTTTGCTCCAGGCGATCGAGCATGCGGGTCATCGAACCGCTGTCCAGGGACAGGTTGCGGCACAGCTCCGCCGGGGTGTCGACGCCGAACTGGGCCATGATGATCAACACCTTGAACTGCGCGGCCGTGATGCCGTGGGGTTCCATATGGGTGTCGATGATGCGGTCCTTGAGGATCGCAGCGCGGCCCAGCAACAAGCCGAGATGGCAGTTGTGGAAGTTTTCGGGGGTGAAATGGGGCATCGAAAGTCACCTTATTGCTGCCTAGGCAGCGAATGTATGACGAGATGTTACTGCTTAGGCAGCGAATGTCAAATGGAATAATTAGCTTGCTTGCTAATTCGACGACAGGCGGGAGCAAATGTGTGAGGGGGCTTATCCCCGATCACGGTGTGTGAGTCACTACATCTTCTGACTGTCACACCGCAATCGGGGGCAAGCCCCCTTACATATTTTTTTTCGACTAGGACTTAGAAATCGCGCTTGTAGAAAATGTCGAGGGAACTGGCCACGCCACTCGCCACCTCCAGGTATACCTTCTTGCTCAGCAGGTAGCGCAAGGCAATGGTGCTGGCCGGTTCGAACACGCCCACGCCATAGCGCAGGCTGAGCTTCTCGGTGATCTTGCCGCTGGCTACTACGGCGGTGTTATTGCCGCTGCCCTGGGTGTCGAGGTCGAAGTCCTGAATGCCCAACTTGGTGGCGATGTCCGAGGTCACCCCGGCGCTGCCCATCAAACCCAGGCCCAGCGCCGCTTCGGCGAGCATGTTGTTGTCTTCGCCAGTGGTGGTGCGTGAACGCCCCAGTACCAAGTACGACAACGCATCCTCTTGGGCCATCGCCGGCTCGGAGAAAATCTGCGTAGTCGGTTGCTCGGCGCTGCCGCTCAGGCGAATACCGGCGGTCACGGTCCGGGACGGCTCTGTGGTGACACGCACTGCCTCGATGTCCAGGAACGGCTGGTCCAGAGGGCCGGCAAACAGCAAGCGCGCCCGCCGCACATTGAGCCGCTGACCGTAAGCGCGGTAGCGGCCATCGTTGAGCCAAAGCTCGCCACGAGTGTCCATGTTGTCGCCGATATGCACATGGCCCTGCACCTTGGCGGTGAGGCCGAAGCCTGAGAAGTTGAGCTGGTCTTCTCCCACTGCCACGTCGATATCCATGGCCATGGCCATCGCTGGCTTGCCCTCCTCGGTCTGACTGCCGACGATGATAGTGTCGTCCGAGACCTTGACCGTCGACGGCGGCAATTCGCGCACGGTGATGTCGCCACGCGGGATCTTCACTTTGCCGGCAATCGCCAGTTTGTCGTCCTTCAAGGTGATCTTCAGGTCCGGCGCCACTTCCAGCGTGGCGTAGGGTTCGACTGTGACCGGCAATTGCGAGCCTTGCAGACTGAGGTCCACGGCCAGGGCCTGACCCCAGTCGATCTGGCCCTTGAGGCTGCCCTGCCCGGCTTTGCCACTGCGCCAACCACCATTGAGCTGCACGCTTTCGCCGGCGATGAGAGCCTGCACGTTCAGGCCTTCGAGGCTGACGGGCAACTCCGGACCAGAGACTTCGCCGCCGATCAGGTTCACATTGCCGTTGATCTGCGGCGCGAGCAGGCCACCGGAAATCCGGCCGTTGCCGTTGAGCTTGCCGTTGAGGGTTTCCACCATCGGCACAAACGGACGCGCCACCGCCAGGTCCAGCCCGGTGAGGCTGAAATTGCCAGTGATCGGCTTGTTCTTCGGCAGCGGATTAATCTGCGCCTGCAACAGCAATTCACCGAGCTTGCCACCCCGGAAGTTCAACTGTGTGTCGATGCGCTTGGGGTTGAGGGTGGTTTCAAGCTTGAGGGTGTCGTAAGGAAAATCCAGCCACTGGTCCTTGTCCTTGACGCGCAAAGTGCCGCCGCTGGCATCCACCGAAATCAAGCCCTTGGGGCCGCTGTCGGGCAGGTCGAGTTGGACATCGGCATTGAGCCTGCCGCGCCAGGCAAAATCCTTAGGCAAAAAGGCCGCGAGGCTGTCGATTGGGAATTGCTTGAGGTGGTAACGCAACTTGGGCTCGGGCATCAGGCGCTGGTCTTCGCCGCACAGGCTGGCGCCGCCGGAGACCCAGCAATGCGCCGCGAAGGTCAGCTTGCCGTCGGCCATGTAATCGATTTTGGCCGGGGCTTGCAGCTTCCAATCCTGCCCGCCGGCCTGGACATCCCCGCTGGCCAGGCGCCCGCGCCAGTTGCCTTTGTCGAGGTTGCCGTCCAGGGCCAGGGCCAGCTTGACCAGCGGACCGGCCAAGTCGAGCTGGACCTTCTGGTTCTTGATGTCGCCTTGAGCGCTGGCGGTCAGGGTGCCGATCTGGGTGTCGCCGCTTTGAATACCGCTGCCTTTGAGGTCGATCTTGGCGCGCTGGGCGCTGTCGAGGGTAGCGCCGAGGCTGAGGCTTTGCAGGCGGTTGTCGGCAAACGCCAGTTGCTGGCCCTTGATGTCGAGTTTGCCCTGAGGCGCATTCAGGCTGCCGGCCACGTCGAGGCGGCCATTGATCTGCCCGCGTAACTGCGGCCAGAGCTGGGCGAGGCGCGCCAGCTTGATGTCGATCTGCCCGGCCAGGCGTTGTTGCAGGCTGCCGCTGCCGTTGATGCGGTTGTCACCCAGGCGAATATCCAGGTTGGCCAGGGTCCATTGCTCCCCTGCACCTTCGGCCTTGGCCGCCAGCACGGCGGTTTGGCCCCGCAGGCGGCCCTTGAGGTCGAGGTCGGCATTCAGCTTGAGTTGCTCGTTCTTGAACTCGCCCTTGCTGCGCAGCGGACCGGCCAACGTACCCGGCAGTTCAGCGACCCAGTACGCCGGATTGAGCGCCGACAGGTCCAGCGCGGTATCCCAGGCGATACCATCGGCAAACTGCAGGTTCAGGTGGCCTTCGGCCTTACCTTGACCGGCGGTGAGTTTCAGCTCGGGCAGGAAGACTTGCTTGAGGTCGCCACTGAACGGCGTGACCACATTGAACTTGCCGGCCGGGCCGTCGAGGTCGGCCTTGAGGTTGCCCAGGTAGTTGCCGTCTTTATAGGAAATCTCGCCGTTGAACGTACGCACCGTCACTTGAGGTTCGTCGATCACGGGATAGAGGCGATGCCAGGGGAAGTCGAGCCAGTCGATCCTGGCATCGGCTGTGAAGCCTTGTTGCCAATCCAGGTTGGCACTCAGCTTGAGGCTTTGCTTGTCACCGGCATTCAGGTCCAGGCCCGCAATTTGCGCGCCGTTGGCGTCGACTTTGCCTTGCAGCAGCAGGTCCACCGGACCTTTCTCTGCCGGTAGCACGGCCTTGCCGAGCAGTTGGTAGCCGTTTTTCAGATCACCCTTGGCGGTGAGGTCCAGTTGATTGAGTTGCAGGGTGTCGGGCAGATCGGCGCTGGGCTTGAAGCCGTCAGCGGTGATGTGCAACTGGGCCGGAAGGTTTTCAGCCAGGGGTTGCAGCTCGCCCTGCAGTTTGGCCGGCAGGTAGCCGCTGCTGTCGGCGTCGAGTTTGAGGGTCTTGAGCAGGTCGCCGTCGACCTTAAGGGCAACTTTCCAGGGCGCGCCGCCGGGCGCGTAAGGCAGGCTCAAGTTTCCGCTGGCGGTCAACGGCCAGTCGCCAGTGGGTTGCAACAGGCCAGACAGGTCCAGCACCAGATCGTCTCGCTGCAGGTGCACTGAGTCGATCTGCATCCCGGCGGCGGTCCAATGCGCCGCCAGTTGCAGGCCTTTAAGCTCTTCGCTGCCGTTGAACACCAGGCTACCGACGCGAACGTCGCCTAACTGGAGAGCAACCGGCAATTTCAGATCTGGCAGTACAAGGGGGCCACTGCTTTCTTCGGTGCTGGGTGGAAATTGCAGAATGACCTGATTCACATCCAACCGGTCAATGCACAAGGTCATGCGCAGCAGGCAGGCTGGCGACCACTCGAACGTGGGCGCCTTGAGTTCCACGCGGCTGGTGTCTTGCTGCCACAGCAGATGATCGGCGCTCCACTGGCCGCCCAAACGGCCCTGGAAATTCTCCACACTCAAACCCGGCACTTGGCCCAATGCCCAGCGGCTGCCCGCCTGGCTGCCCAGTACCGCCCACAGTGCCAGCAACAGCACGGCGAGGATGGCCACCACGGCCAGCCCCGCTATTTTCAAACCACGCATCACAGCTCAGGCCCCATGGAAAAGTGCAAACGAACGCCGCCCGGGTCTTCCAGGGCATGGGCCAGGTCGAGACGGATTGGCCCCACCGGCGATACCCAGCGGATACCGACACCCACGCCGGTTTTCAGGCTGGGCAGTTCCAGGGTGTTGAACGAGTTGCCCTGGTCGATGAAGGTCGCGATCCGCCATTTTTCGGCGATGGAATATTGATACTCGGCGCTCAAGGCCACCATGTAGCGGCCACCGATGCGATCACCTTGGTCGTTCTCGGGCGACAGCGTCTGGTACTCATAACCGCGCACGCTCTGATCGCCACCGGCAAAGAAGCGCAACGACGGTGGCACCGACTTGTAGCCATTGGTGGCACTGCCGCCGAACTGCGCCCGCGCCAGGAAACGATGATTGTCCCACAGGGTAGTCAGGCCTTTGACCATGGCCGTGCCGTACAGCAAGTTGGTGTCGGAGCCCAGGCCCTCCTTCGCCACCTTCGTGTCGAATTGCAGGCGGTAGCCGTTGTGGGGGTCGATGCGGTTATCGCTGCGCAGGTAGGAATAACTGATGCCAGGCATCAGCAGGTTACTCAGGCCGGAGTCATTGCCCAGGCGGTATTCTTCGCGCTGGTACTTGAGAGAAATCACCCGTGTCCATCCACTGGGCAACTTGCTGTGCCATTCGGGGCCGACGGTAAGCAATTTACTCAGGGTGTCGGTGTTCGCCAGTTCTTCATTCTGGTAGCCGCCAGCGAAGCGCAGTTTGTCGGTGAGCGGCGGGTCCAGCGGAATGTCGTACCACAGGCCGACGTTCTGGCGCGGAGCCGAGAGTTCTGCTTCCCAGCCATAACTATGGCCCTGGGGGTTAACCCAGTGACGGGTCCAGTTGGCCTTGCCACGCGGACCGACGTCAGTGGAGTAACCCAGGCCCAGGCCCATGGTGCGCGGCTTGCGTGTGTCCAGATTGACGGCCACCGGGATCACGTCTTGTGTCGAGGCGGTGGGGCTGGCATCCACGCGCACCCCTTCGAAAAAGCCGCTGGCTTGCAGGTTCTGGTTGAGTTCGGCGATCAGTTCGGAATCGTAAGGGTCACCGTTTTTGAACGGCACCATGCGTTGCAGCAGTTCGTCATCAAACGGCGTGTCGCCGGCAAAGCTGACCTTGCCCAGGCTGTAGCGCGGGCCGCTGTCATAAATGAGTTCGATATCGGCGACGCCAGCTTGTGGGTCCACCGCGAGTTTCTGGCTGGTAAAGCGCCCGCTGAAAAAGCCGTAGCGCGAGGCTTGATTCTGGATCAGACGCTTGGCGTCTTCGTAGTGGCCGTGGTTGAGCACGGCGCCGGAGATTAGGTCGTCGCTGGCAGGCACGCGAAAAGACTTGAGGTTCGCAGCCTCGCCGTCGACCCGAATAGTCACGTTGCGTAAATGCACCGGTTCACCGGGGTCGACGCGGAGGATCAGGCGCGGGTTCTTGCCGCCTTTCACCTCGCTGTCGATGTTTGGCTGATAGAAGCCTAGTGCCTGCGCCGCTTTGCGCGCCTGCTCTTCGGCACCACGGCTGAACCGCAGCAAGGCCTCTTCGTCACGATCGCCAACCCCGCCGATGTAGCCTTCAATGTTGGCTTTCAACGCGTCGTTTGAGGGTTTGATCCGCACGTCCAATTCGCTTAGCGCAAATGCGCCGCAGCTTGTGAACAGCAGAACCAAGCCGCTGGTAAATCTTCCTGGAAACTTCATAGGCGCGGATGCTACACGAGCTGGGGGAAAACTTAGAACTCAGACGATTCTGAAAAATTCTGCATTAAGCCGTTGCAGCATGTAACAGCTGGGGATTGGGGTGGAAAAAGACATGCTCCAGGATAGGCCCTACAGCGACTTCGCCGATTTCCTCATAGCCCTGGCGCTTGTAGAAATCCAGGTAGCGGGAATTGCCGGTGTCCAGCACCACACCCGAAGAGTGCGGGTCTTCGGCGCACCAGTTATGCACCGCCTCCAGCAACTGTTCACCGTAGTGTTTGCCCTGGAACTGCGGGTGAATGCCCAAAAGCGGTAGCACATGCACCGATTCGCTCGGCAGGCACGCCAGCACGGCGTGATGATAATCAAGATAACGCCGTGTACCGCGCACACCAGTGCTCAGCCACATGCGCAGTTGCCACGCCCAGCTCTCAGTGATCCCCAGGCGCCGTTGCGGGGGTGCGATCAAGGCAATGCCGATCAGCCGATCATTCACAAACAAACCGATCGCCGGAAGTTTTTGAAAAAAATGCTGCTTGACCAGCTCCCGCACGGTGGCGCGTACCCGCTGCTCATAACCTGGGCGTTCGGCTTCGAAGATGTAGGCAAACGTCGGCTCATGCCGATAGGCCTGGTACAGCAGGGAGCGGGCCTCGCGGGAATAGCCGCTGTTGAGCAAGCGAACTTCGCCAATGGCAGTGTCAGTCATACAATCAATCTCCCTGGGCGCCACTCAATAGATGGCGTTCTTATGGGTACGAACCTACGCAGCACCAGTCGTTCCCAGACATTAGCAGCGCATCTGTCCTACCGCCACGCTGGCCCCCGTCCGACTTGTCCGCTAGCATCGCCCTTTTGCCAGACTGGACCGCCGACCATGAAAATCGTCTCCTTCAATATCAACGGGCTGCGCGCCCGCCCCCATCAGCTGGCGGCGCTGATTGAAAAGCATCAACCCGATGTAATCGGCCTGCAGGAAACCAAGGTCCACGACGACCAGTTTCCTCTGGCCGAAGTACAAGCACTGGGCTATCACGTTTACTACCACGGCCAAAAAGGCCACTACGGCGTGGCGCTGCTTTCGCGTCAGCCTGCGTTGAGCCTTCACAAAGGCTTTGCCAGTGACGAAGAAGACGCCCAGCGTCGTTTTATCTGGGGCACCTTCGCCGATGAAAACGGCAACCCGGTGACCATCATGAACGGCTATTTCCCACAGGGTGAAAGCCGCGACCATCCAACCAAATTCCCCGCCAAGCAGCGCTTTTACGAAGACCTGCAACAGTTGTTGGAAAGCCAGTTCAGCAACGATCAGGCGCTGGTGGTGATGGGCGATGTGAATATTTCCCCGGAAGACTGCGACATCGGCATCGGCGCCGACAACGCCAAGCGCTGGCTGAAAACTGGCAAGTGCAGCTTCCTGCCCGAAGAGCGCGAGTGGATGGCCCGCCTGAAAAACTGGGGCCTGGTGGACAGCTTCCGTCACCTCAACCCGGACGTGGCCGACCGCTTCAGTTGGTTCGACTACCGCAGCCGCGGCTTTGAAGATGAGCCCAAGCGTGGGCTGCGAATCGACCTGATCATGGCCTCCAACGGTTTGCTGCCACGGGTCAAGGATGCCGGCGTGGATTACGACCTGCGTGGTTTGGAAAAACCCTCGGACCATGCGCCGATCTGGCTTGAACTGAGCTGATCCCCCTGACTGTACTCGGGTCAAATGTGGGAGAAGGGGCAAGCCCCCTCCCACACTTTTGATCATTTGAGTGTCAGTCACATTATTGAAATCCTACTGACTTAATCTCGCGGCACTCCCTTTGGCTTGAGAAGGTGCCGGCATGATGCTGCGCGTTCTGTTCCTGTTGTGTTGCGCATTTTCCCTCTCCGTTGTGGCTGCCCCCCTACCCGTTCCCGATCAAGGCCCGGCCTTGCGAATCCAGGGCTCCAACACCATTGGCGCGGCGCTGGCCCCGGCATTGGCCAAGGGTTTGATGGAGCATCAAGGGTTGCAGAACGTGCACAGCGAACCTGCCGAGGGCGCCAATGAACAGCGCGTGATCGGCAAGACACGCCAGGGCAAAACGGTGACTATCGACGTCGCAGCCCACGGTTCCAGCACAGGCTTTGTCGCCCTGAAGAAAACCAGCGCCGACCTTGCGGCCTCGTCCCGACCGATCAAGGACAGCGAACTGGTAGACCTTGAACCGCTTGGTGACTTGAAAAGCCCCGACGCCGAACACGTGATCGCCATCGATGGCCTGGCAATCATCCTCAACCCACAGAACCCGCTGAATACCCTGAATACCGAGCAACTGGCGCAGATCTTCAACGGTGAGATCAGCACTTGGGAGGCTCTGGGCGGCATCGGCGGCGCGATTCATATCTACGCCCGCGATGATCAGTCGGGCACCTACGACACCTTCAAGGAATTGGTGTTGCGCCTGCGCGCCAAGCCCCTGGTTTCTTCGGCCAAGCGTTTCGAGTCCAGCGAGGCATTGTCCGATGCGGTGAGCCAGGACCCTCAGGGCATCGGTTTTATTGGGCTGCCCTACGTGCGCCACGCCAAGGCCGTGGCGATTGTGGATGGCGACTCGCAACCGATGTTGCCGCTCAACAGCCTGATCGCCACTGAGGATTACCCGCTGTCGCGCCGATTGTTCTTTTACCTGCCGCCCACCGCCCATAACCCGTGGGCCAAGGCGCTGGTGGACTTTGCCCAGAGCAGCAAAGGCCAGGCGATTGTGGCGGCCAGTGGGTTTATTGCGCAGCAGGTGCAGGCCATGGCCGTGGAACCGCGCCCGACAATGCCGGATGACTATCAAGCCATCGCTCGGGACGCTCAGCGCTTGACCGTGAATTTTCGTTTCGAAGAAGGCAGCGCCAGCCTGGATAACAAGGCGCGCCAGGATGTGCAGCGGGTGGTGGCGTATCTCAAGGGTCACGACAAGCTGGACAAAAAGGTGACGCTGGTGGGATTCGGCGATACCAAGAACGATCCGCAGCGGGCGGCGCTGCTGTCTAAATTGCGGGCGATGGCGGTGCGACGGGAGTTGGTCAAGAGCGGCGTAGTACTGCGAGATATTCGCGGGTTTGGTGCGCAGATGCCGGTGGCGGCGAATACGGCGGATGAGGGGCGGATCAAAAATCGGCGGGTGGAGGTTTGGGTGTACTGAGGACTGCCAGATCTTCAGTGCCTGATCCTGCCTCATCAGGGACAAGCCCCCTCCCACAGGTGACCGCGTATCTCCAGTAGGAATACTGTCGAATGTGGGAGGGGGCTCGCCCCCGATTACAGGCGACGCGGTGTTACTGCCCGCTGCGCATCAACTCTTTAGGCACATATTTGCCGATTTCAAACTTGCCGATTGCAGCGCGGTGCACTTCGTCCGGGCCGTCGGCCAGGCGCAGTGTGCGCTGCATCGCGTACATGTAGGCCAGCGGGAAGTCGTTGGAGACGCCTGCGCCGCCGTGGATCTGGATCGCGCGGTCGATGACCTTCAGCGCTACGTTTGGCGCCACCACCTTGATTTGCGCAATTTCGCTTTTCGCCACTTTGTTGCCCGCGGTGTCCATCATGTACGCCGCTTTCAGGGTCAGCAGGCGCGCCATGTCGATCTCCATCCGTGAGTCGGCGATCTTGTCGATATTGCCGCCCAAGCGTGCCAATGGTTTACCGAACGCGGTACGGCTGACCGCGCGTTTGCACATCAACTCCAGCGCACGTTCGGCCATGCCAATGGAGCGCATGCAGTGGTGGATACGGCCTGGGCCAAGACGACCTTGGGCAATTTCAAAGCCGCGGCCTTCGCCAAGCAGTACGTTCTCATAGGGCACACGCACGTTGTCGAACAGCACTTCGGCGTGGCCGTGAGGCGCGTCGTCGTAGCCGAACACCGGCAGCGGGCGCACGATTTTCACACCGGGGGTGTCCACCGGCACCAGGATCATCGAGTGCTGCTGATGGCGTGGCGCGTCGGGGTTGCTCAGGCCCATGAAAATCAGGATCTTGCAGCGCGGGTCGCAGGCGCCGGAGGTCCACCATTTCTTGCCATTGATCACCCACTCGTCGCCCTGGCGTTCGGCGCGGGCGGCCATGTTGGTGGCGTCCGACGAGGCGACGTCCGGTTCGGTCATGGCGAAGGCCGAGCGAATCTCGCCGCGCAACAGCGGTTCGAGCCAGCGTTGTTTCTGCTCTTCGTTGGCGTAGCGCACCAGTACTTCCATGTTGCCGGTATCCGGTGCCGAGCAGTTGAACGGCTCCGGGCCCAGCAGTGAACGGCCCATGATTTCGGCCAGCGGCGCATATTCGAGGTTGGTCAGGCCGGCGCCCAGTTCGGACTCGGGCAGGAACAGGTTCCACAGGCCTTCGGCTTTAGCCTTGGCTTTCAACTCTTCCATGATGGCGGTGGGCTGCCAGCGGTCGCCTTCGCTGACCTGGCGTTCGAACACCGGCTCGGCCGGGTAAACGTAAGCATCCATAAACGCGGTGACGCGTTCACGCAGTTCCTGAACCTTGGGCGAATAGGCGAAATCCATGAGCAGCTCCCTTCTTTGAGAGGTTGTTTAGGTCATGCAATCGATGCTAGAACAGCGCTCATAATTTACCTAGCCTATTCTCGGCGTGTATTAACATTCATCACCGATATATGATCGGCGTCTCAGCACGCAACAAATCGCCACCTAACAATAAGAGCGCAACCCAATGAATCTGAGCAAGGTCGACCTCAACCTCTTTATCGTCTTCGACGCGATCTACACCGAAGCCAACCTGACCCGCGCCGGTCAGATCGTCGGCATCACCCAGCCGGCGGTGTCCAACGCCCTGGCACGCCTGCGCGAGACCTTCAACGACCCGCTGTTTGTACGCACCGCTCAGGGCATGGTGCCCACGCCGATGGCGCAGAACATCATCGGCCCGGTGCGTAATGCGCTGTCGTTGCTGCGAGTGTCGGTACAGGAAAGCCGTATCTTCAATCCGCAACAGGCGGCCAAGACCTACCGCATCAGCATGACCGACCTCACCGAAGCGGTGATTCTGCCGGCGCTGTTCCAGCGCCTGCGCCGTCTGGCGCCGACGGTAGTGATCGAAAGTTTCCTGTCCAAGCGCCGCGAAACCACTAAGGAACTGGCCGCCGGGCGCCTGGATTTTGCGGTGGATGCGCCGCTCAACACCGACCCGCAAGTGCGCCACGTCAAGCTGATGGAAGACCGCTACGTGTGCGCCATGCGCAAGGGCCACCCGATGGCGGGCAAGGACAAGCTGACCCTCGACGATTACCTGGGGCTGACCCATATCCACATCTCCAGCCGCCGCAACGGCCTGGGCCATGTCGACCTGGCCTTGGGCAAGATGGGCCTGCAACGCAAGATCGCCCTGCGCTCCCAGCATTACCTGATGGCCTCGCAAGTGCTGCAGCAGACCGACATGGTGATGACCGTGCCCGAACGCTTCGCACGGCGCCATGAGTTGCACTGGGTCAACCTGCCGGTCAACGATGTGCCTCCGGTGGAAACGCACCTGTACTGGCACGAAAGCACCGACCAGGATCCGGCCAACCGCTGGATGCGTGAGCAGATGATCGAGTTGTGCCAGCAGGTTACGGCCCATGAGAAGAAGCTGGACAAACAACAAGCCTGAGGTTGAAGCGCGCACCCTGTGGGAGGGGGCTTGCCCCCTATGGTCAGCGAAGCTGGCCTTGACGTTTACGTCAACCTGCCATTAGCTTAGCGCCAGGACCTTCTTGAGCGCCGCCATGAGCATCACCTACAGCATCTCCGACCTCGCCCGCGAGCTCGACATCACCACTCGCGCCATTCGCTTCTATGAAGAACAAGGCCTGCTGACCCCGGAGCGCCGGGGCCAGGAACGCATCTATTCGGCACGGGACAAGGTCAGCCTCAAGCTGATCCTGCGCGGCAAACGCATCGGTTTTTCCCTGGCCGAATGCCGCGAGCTCATCGAACTCTACGACCCCAGCAGCGGCAACCACATCCAGCTCAACAGCATGCTGGCCAAGATCGCAGAGCGCCGCGAGCAGCTTGAGCAACAGTTGCTGGATATCGAACAGATGAAACTGGAACTGGACACCGCCGAAGAGCGCTGCACCCAGGCCCTCGCGCACACCATGAGCCAGGCTGGCCATTGATCAGAAGGTAACTGCCATGTCCCACCCATCAAATCCACTCCCCTCCCATGTGCGCCTGGTCGAAGTCGGTCCGCGCGATGGGCTGCAGAACGAAGCCCAACCCATCAGCGTGGCCGACAAGGTGCAACTGGTGGACGCCCTCAGCGCGGCGGGTTTGAGCTACATCGAAGTTGGCAGTTTCGTCTCGCCCAAATGGGTACCGCAGATGGCCGGTTCGGCCGAGGTATTTGCGCAGATCCAGCGTAAGCCCGGCGTGACCTATGGCGCACTGGCACCGAACCTGCGGGGTTTTGAGGATGCGCTGGCGGCCGGGGTGAAAGAAGTCGCGGTGTTTGCGGCAGCGTCCGAGGCGTTTTCCCAACGCAATATCAACTGTTCCATCAGTGAAAGCCTGGAACGCTTTGCGCCGATCATGGCTGCAGCCCGGCAACATGGCATCAGCGTGCGCGGCTATGTGTCCTGCGTGCTGGGTTGTCCTTACGAAGGCGAGATTGCGCCAGAGCAAGTTGCCGCAGTCGCGCGGGAGTTGTATGCCATGGGCTGCTACGAGGTTTCCCTGGGCGACACCATCGGCACCGGCACGGCAGGCTCTACCCGGCGACTGTTCGATGTCGTCGGTGCGCAGGTGCCACGGGACAAACTGGCGGGCCACTTCCATGACACCTACGGCCAGGCGGTCGCCAACATCTATGCCAGTCTGCTAGAAGGGATCAGTGTGTTCGACAGCTCTATCGCGGGCCTCGGCGGCTGCCCTTACGCCAAGGGCGCCAGCGGTAACGTTGCCACTGAAGACGTGGTCTACCTGCTCAACGGCCTGGGGATCGACACCGGCATCGACCTGCAAGCATTGATTGCCGCTGGCCTGCAAATCAGTCAGGTCCTGGGCCGCCCTACGGGTTCGCGGGTGGCCAAGGTCCGTAATGCCGTTTGAGTAGAGCAGCCGTGACAATGTGTTACCGCACGACTACACATCGAGTAACACGGGAACATATTTTGTCGAACTTTGCGTAAGCCAAATCCGAACAAAAAACTAACCAGCTGATTTTAAAGGATTTTTAAAAGTTGGCACGGCTTCTGCTATCTCTATGGCATAACAAGAATAAAAAGCGCCAAACCTAATAAAAATAAGACGAAACGACTCTGACATAACAAAAACAACACGGCAGAGACGCAGCTAACAGATTTTTTTGGAGAAGATGTGCTTCGCAGGGTACGGCTCGCCGAAACCCGCAACCGGTTAGAGAAAAATAAAACTACCTCAGGTAGCTACCCACTGGTTGGATCGGTCACGAAGAAGCAGGTCAGCGCTCAAAAAAATACGTTTGCTCTTGACCCCGCATGGGGGTCGCTAAAAACAGCGGTAAAAGGGTCACGGCTACCAAAAACAACAACAGGCCGCCCTTCAATAATAAAAAAGAGCACGCAACGACAAATTAAAGGGGACCCTCGGGTCCCCTTTGTGCTTTCTGCACATGGCCTTTTCAGACCTCTGTTCCCTGCTCCGCGGCGGCGTTGTTGAGCACCGACCGCGTCAGCGTGCGCATGGCCTGTTCTTCTTGCTCCCACTGCGCCACGCGCAGCAGGTTGAACTGCTCGATATAAAACGCACTTTGCATCGCGCCATCCACCAGAATCTCTTCCCTGGGCTTACCCAGCACAGTCATCAGGTTATCGACCAATTCGGTGTGTGTTGCCTGCCACTGCGCCCTGTCCGGCGCGCTATCCTCCAGCGCCTGCCAGTCCGAGACCGCTTCGAGCGCCTCGCCCTTGGCCCGGTTCAGCGCGGTACCGGGCGCCGTCAAGGCCTCAAGCTCCTGAGGGTAGCGAGTGCGCAAGTGCTGTTGCCAGAAACGCCGCTCGGCAAAAAACGCTGACTCATCCGCAACCATCCGCTCATTCGCGAGCACCTGCGTATAGGCCTGGTCGAGTGCTGCCGGGCTTACATTGGCTTGCTGGGGAAACAACATGCCGCGGGATTTGACGGGCAGGTCCAGCCGGTCCGCCAGACCGACCCGATAGGCCAGGATGACTTCGACCTGCTCGGTGAACCCAGGCCCTCGCGCCTCGACGTCCCGTTGCGCAAGGGTGTCCACCAGATGCAGGCGAAACAGTTTTTTCGCGGTGCTGATCAGTGCGCCCTCCGCGTGCGCATCCCCCGCTTGTACCAGGGCCCTTGCGCCGATCAGTTCCCTTTCAAGGTTCATGAACTCCACCGTGGTGCCATCGCCACAGGTGACTCGATCATCTGCGGTGCTGAAGAGCGTTTCGCGGATGTCTTGACTTTGCTGTGCTGCTTCCAGCATGTCCCACACCCGCGCCGCCAGGGCTGCACGGGTGTTGGATGAGGCATATTCGGCGCTGCGTGTGGTGTCGGCCAGTACCGTGAAGAACGGCGCCGAGTCGGCACTGGCACTCAGGTCATCCCACAGGATCCTGCGCTCGGCCTGCAGCGCCGTCGGTGTATCGGCCAGCCAGAGTACCCGCGCTTCGTCGGCGGTGACATGGTCTGCCCATTGCGCCTGATTCACCGGAAACTCACCGGGTAGGCGCACCCGGGTAGCCTCCGAAAAGGGGTTGTCATGCACAGAGATCCGTTCCAGATGCTGGAACGCGTACTCCGGCAGTGTCGTGAGCCGATTGGTATGCAGGTCGATCCGCGCCAGTTGAGTCAGTTGCTCGACGCCCGCCGGGAAACGAGTGGTCCCGGTATCGCTCAGATACAGCTGGTTCAGACTGCGCATGTTGCGCACGTCGGCGGTCCATCCCAGGTTGCGATTGTCGGAGAGGTTTAGAATCTTGAGGCCATGCATGGCTTCCAGGCGCGCTCGGCTTTGCTCGGTCAGGCGAATATCGTTGCGGCTCAGGTTGAGCTTGGTCAGCCCAACGCCCGCATTGGCGAACTCCGGCAGTTGAGTGAGGTTGTTCTCACGCATGTCCAGCCAGCGCAAACCGCCGAAGGACTGCAGAAACGGCAGGGAGCTGTCCGACAGCCCCATGCGCCGTAAAGTCAGGCGGCCCACGTGGTCCATATTGGCGCTGAGCTGCGGAAGCTCGTCGATGACTTCACCAGACAGATCCAGGACATGCCCGATAGACGTGCCATCCGCCGCGAACGCAGTAGCCGACTCGCGCTGCCAGGCGTATCGCACGGTCGCGCTGACCCGGCGCCTGGCGCTGCGGTAACCGGGCTCACCTTGTTGCTGCCAGGCGACCAATTCCCGGTCAAGCTGTGCGAACTCTTGTTCAAGCTGATTAAGCCTGGCCACCAGCGCCGCACTGCCACGACCTTGCAACCCCAGCATCTCGACCACCGCCTCGATGGATTTCGACGGGTACAGCATCATTGCTTTCATCACGCACACCGAGGGCCATTGCTGCGCGCCGCCCACCGGGCTGAGCGGGTAGCCGATGCGCCCGTCGGCCAGGCGCATGGGCGACTTGAACCCCGGCTTGATCGCTTGCAGGCCCAGGGCTTGGCGGCTGGCCTGTTCGCTCAACGGCTGAGTGGTGATCTGTGCCTTCAAGGTCGGCGTCGATTCGCGTATTCGCGGCATGTCGAGGCCCTGATCCTCAGTGGCCACCAGTAGCGCGCTGTAGAACGCGTCTTTATCGGCACGATGGTACGAAGCCACCTGCGGTTCGCGGTACACCGCCCATTCCTTCATGCTGACGCGCACAAGGCGCCGCTGTCGCGGGGCGTCCGCACGGCCTATGCGGTCCAGCACCGGCCCGTCATAGGTGCCTGCACGCAACTCGATGCCGACACCGTCGAGGCGGCCGGGCAGCGCCGCCAGCTTGTGCAGCGCCAGGTGTACGCCATCCATGGTCAATTCACTGTCAAACAGCATGTCGGTATGCGCACGCATGACCCGTGCTTTTTGCAGGTAACAACGAGCCTCTTCGGCCAGACGCAGGGGCAACCGGGATGTGCTGTCCAGGTGCACCAACTCCTCGGGGCTGGCATGGTTGGCCAGCTCCTCGGCGGCGAGCCGGGGCAGTCCGGGGAAGCTGTCCTGGATCAGCTGTGCATGAGTATTGCTGGGCCTATCACCGGCCAAAACCTCCTCGCGGTACAGCTTGCCCTGGGTGTTCTTCGCCACCTCCAGCAACCGGTCACGGTACCTGAGTGCTCTCGCCTCGGGCATACGCTGCGCGGGCATCATAAGCTGCGCCTTTGCCTCCAAGTCTTCTCGGCTTGCCGGCCGGGGAATGGGATCGCCTTCCTCGTCCGTCAGCCCACCAATATCCAGGCGAGTACGGAGATCGTCCAGCACGGCCTCTTCGTCGAGCAGTTGACGGATTTCAGGCTCACTCAATTGTTTGAGAAAAGCCGGCAGCAACATGCCACTGTCGGTCTGCTCGGCATCAAGCTTCACCACCTGGCTGCGCGTCCTGACGCGGTCAGAACGCCAGGTCAGATTGCCTTCGGCATCAAAGATCACCAGCACCCTGGATTTTGGCCACAGGCCATTGTCCACCAGCAATTTCAATTGCAAGGTCGCGTCAACCCGGCCGAACACCTGCGGATCATTGCTGCTCAACTGGTCGATAAACGCCTGGTGCTTGCCCGCCAACTCAAAGCGCCGCACGGTTTCGCTGAATATCGGTGGCGGCAGTTGCTGCTCGACATAGATACGGCGCAGTTCATCATCGGACACCCCGCTGATCAGCCGAAGCTGCTCCAACTGATGATCGCTCAGGCGCTCGACACGGGGGCCCATACGGCGCAACAAGGTTGTGCGATCCCAACTCAAAGGCTGTTCAAACTCGTGCACCCACGCGCCTTCGCCGTTATGCCGGATACGCGGTGCATAACGCGTGTCACCGTCGGGATGGATCAGTGTGAAGGCATTTCGGCCCCGTGCGGCCTGGACTTCATAGTGGCCGCCACCTGCAGCCGGCAAGTACAGGCGCCCCTCGTGGGGATAGAGTCCATCGGACTGCGGTACAAGACCGGCCGGCAATGTAACCTGATGCTTGTAGGCACCCGGGCTGAAGTCATACAGACGCGGTCGCCCGCCCATCTGGACATGCACCAGCCGTCTGACCAACGCGGTGTCCTTCAACACCGTCAGCGCCTTGGGGACCGCCAGCCCCGCCACATTCAGCGCCACCGCCGAGAGATGCGCCCAGGCCTGGTGCGTGTCGCCGTCGGACCATGACTCAAGGCCCTCACACACCTCGCGAGCCATCTGTATCGCCCCAACCACCAGCATCACTTCACCGAGCACCGGCACCACGAACGCCGCCAGATTAAGAATATCCAGGGCCTTGCTGCCCCACGACCAGAGCCAGGCATTGTAGGTTCGCGTAGTGATGTCGTCAGTCGAGACCGCGCCGGCACTGGCGTTGTTCATGATCGAACGCACGCGCTGCAGCGCGCTGTCGTACCACACGTCTTTCCAGACCTTGCCGTAGTCCCCCTGGCGCTGGATCGGCGTTCTCTTGTTTGCATCAAAATTATCGCTGATGCGGTACCCATCCTCAGGGTCAAGCAACATTTTAAGCTTGGCAAAAAAATCATTCTGCTCGGCCAGTGGCACAAATTGGCTGAAGAACGTTCGGTACTTCGCGCGGCACAGGCGCAGGGTCAGTGCTTCGGTGAAAGCGCCCACGTTGTCATAGGCCTTTAGCGGATAAAGCGGATCGCCGGGGATGTAAACCATGCAAGGCCGAGGCAC
Source organism: Pseudomonas sivasensis (assembly GCF_052938085.1). Lineage (NCBI taxonomy): Bacteria > Pseudomonadati > Pseudomonadota > Gammaproteobacteria > Pseudomonadales > Pseudomonadaceae > Pseudomonas > Pseudomonas sivasensis. The sequence goes on along the minus strand of NZ_CP176442.1, from coordinate 2,287,275 downwards.
GATCTCGGAGTTGACCAGGTACTGCTCCATCACCCGCGGGCCGATGATCAGGATGCTGTCCAGCTCCAGCCCCAGCAGCCGAAATCGACAGAACGCGACATCATCACCCGCCCATTTGCGTCCAACCGGGTCGATCAGGATCTGTTTGATCAGCGCATGCTGAGACGGGTCGATATCCGCCTTCATCAAGGCGATCTCAGCGGCCAGTTCCAGTTGGTTTCGATGGCTGGTGATCAGCGTGCTGTAGAGCTTTCCGGGCGGCGCGTCTGGCACTGCGTTTATGTGTGCATTGATCGTGGCACGCACGTGTTCGAAGTATGACTTGCCCAGGTCAAGCTCCCGGCACAACTGGGCAAAACGATAGGCGTCAATGTCCAGTTTTTGCGCCTGGACACTCCACACAGAATGAATGACGCGTACGCGGTAGCTGTGAAAGTTGTAACAGGTGATCAGGTGGCAATCACCGCACACCGGTGCGGTGGCCTCACTCGCAGTGAAGTTATTCAGCGCCGCTTCAAGCAGGCTCAGGCCTTTATAGAAATAAAACTCGGGCGCCAGTGCATGCTCGCTGTCGGGTTCCAACTCAGCGGGTCCGGGGTTGCATGTGGTGTTCGCCATCTTGCGCGCATAGAACACCTGGCGAACGTCCAGGCGTTTACCGAACGTTTTCTCGATGGCGGCAACCAGTAATGGCTCGGCGTAGTCCGCCGGATTTTGCAGCGAACCAAGCAACTGATCGAGCTGGTTCAGCGAGCGCCGACTGCGCTCGTGAACCTTCTTGAGCCGCTCCTTGGCTGGCGCTTGCGCCTGTTTGTACCAATCCGGAATACGCAGGCCCACTGCGGTCAGTTCGGTTTTACGCGCGTCTACTGCATCGGTGTACCACCCGGGCGTGTTGTCGCGGATTACCGTGACGTGAGGGCCCTGATCCTCCTCAATGTCAGGTGTGGCTGGATCTGTCATGTGCATCGCCTTCAGATAGCGGAATATCCCGCCACCCTAGGCAATGGGCCCCATACCGAAGCGGTAGCCATGCACCGCGTTTCAGGCGTCGCCCTGCAGCTCCTGGAGACTGATTTCGCGCATCCTGAATTTCTGGATCTTGCCCGTCACCGTCATCGGGAACTCCTCCACAAACTTGAAATGCCGAGGCGTCTTGAAGTGCGCTATGCGGTCCTTACACCACGCCTGCAACTCCAGCGCATTGGCCACATGGCCAGGGTGGAACTTGATCCAGGCGACAATTTCTTCGCCGTAGCGCGCATCGGGAATGCCGATGATCTGCACGTCAGCCACTGCCGGATGGGTGAAGAAGAACTCTTCCAGCTCCCGCGGGTACACGTTTTCGCCGCCGCGAATGATCATGTCCTTGTTGCGCCCGGCAATGCACACGTAACCGTGTTCATCCATGCTGGCCAGGTCGCCGGTGTGCATCCAACCGGCGTCGTCAATGGCCTCTCGGGTGCCTTCGGGGTTGTTCCAGTAGCCGAGCATCACGCTGTAGCCACGGGTGCACAGTTCGCCGATCTGGCCGCGTGCAACGGTGTTACCCGCCTCGTCGATGATCTTGTTTTCAAGTTGCGGCTGGGTGCGACCGACAGTGGTCACGCGGCGTTCCAGGTCGTCATTGGCGCCGGTCTGCAGCGACACCGGGCTGGTTTCGGTCATGCCGTAGGCAATCTGTACTTCGCCCATGTGCAGTTCGCTGATGACCCGGCGCATCACTTCGATGGGGCACGTGGCGCCGGCCATGATGCCGGTGCGCAGGGTGGACAGGTCAAAGTCGGCGCGGCCCGGATGATCGAGCATGGCGATGAACATGGTGGGCACGCCATACAAGCCGGTGGCGCGCTCTTCGGCGACGGCGGTGAGGGTCAGCAGCGGGTCAAAGCCGTCATTGGGGTAGATCATGGTGGTGCCGTGAGTGATGCAGCCCAGGTTGCCCATCACCATGCCGAAACAGTGGTACAGCGGCACCGGGATCACCAGACGATCCTGCGCGGTGAGGCCCAGGCTTTCGCCGACCATGTAACCATTATTGAGTATGTTGTGATGGCTGAGGGTGGCGCCTTTGGGGAAACCGGTGGTGCCGGAGGTGTATTGAATGTTGACCGGTTGATCGAAGTGCAGGCTGGCCTGGCGCGCGTGAAGTTGCTCGGGCGCAACGCTGGCGCCGAGGTTCGCCAGTTGCGACCAAGGCATAAACCCCGCAGGCGGCTCGGGGTGAAGGCTGATCAGGCCGCGCAGGTCGGGGTTCAGTTCCTGCAACATGGCATGGTAATCGGAGGTCTTGAACGAACCGGCACACACCAGCCATTGGCAGCCGGATTGCTTGAGCACGTAGGCAAGCTCGCTGCTGCGATACGCCGGGTTGATGTTGACCAGGATCACGCCGAGCTTGGCGCTGGCGATCTGGCTGATGCACCACTCCGCGCAATTGGGCGCCCAGATGCCCAGGCGATCGCCGGTCTGCATGCCCAATGCGAGGAACGCGCGGGCATGCAGTTCAACCGTCTCGGCCAATTGCTGCCAGGTGTAACGACGTTGCTGATGACGCACTACCAGCGCTTCGCCCTGCGGGTATTGCGCGACGGTGCGATCGAAGGCCTGGCCAATGGTCATGGCCAACAAGGCCTTGTCCTGAGCGCCACGGCTATAGCTCGGCTGCGGTTGATCCATAACGACCCCTGTTGTCTTTTTTGTAGGTTGACGTAAACGTAAACTACGATTGACAGCACCACAACGCAAGCTTACGTTAACGTAAAGGTGAGCGCCCTCCTCTGATGAGCCCTCCATACAACAACAACGCTGATATTTAAGGTGCCTGTCCATGAGTTACCCGTCCCTGAACTTCGCCCTCGGTGAAACCATCGACATGCTGCGCGACCAGGTGCAGTCCTTCGTGGCCAAGGAGATCGCGCCTCGCGCGGCTCAGATCGACAGTGACAACCTGTTCCCCGCCGACCTGTGGCGCAAGTTCGGTGACATGGGCCTGCTGGGCATTACCGTGGCCGAAGAATACGGCGGCGCCGGCCTGGGTTACCTGGCCCATGTGGTGGCCATGGAGGAGATCAGCCGTGGTTCGGCGTCTGTAGCGCTGTCCTACGGCGCACACTCGAACCTGTGCGTGAACCAGATCAACCGCAACGGTAATCACGAACAGAAACTCAAATACCTGCCCCAACTGATCAGTGGCGAACACGTCGGCGCTCTGGCCATGAGCGAGCCGAACGCTGGGTCCGATGTGGTCTCTATGAAACTGCGCGCCGACAAGCGCGGCGACCGCTACGTGCTCAACGGCAGCAAGACTTGGATCACCAATGGTCCCGACGCCAACACCTACGTGATTTATGCCAAGACCGACCTGGAAAAAGGCCCTCACGGCATCACTGCGTTTATCGTCGAGCGCGACTGGAAGGGCTTCAGCCGCAGCAGCAAATTCGACAAGCTGGGTATGCGCGGCTCCAACACCTGTGAACTGTTTTTCGATGACGTCGAAGTGCCCGAGGAAAACATCCTCGGGGTGCTCAACGGCGGCGTAAAAGTACTGATGAGCGGCCTCGATTACGAGCGTGTGGTGCTGTCCGGCGGCCCTACCGGGATCATGCAGGCCTGCATGGACCTGATCGTTCCCTACATCCACGACCGCAAGCAGTTCGGCCAGAGCATCGGCGAATTCCAGCTGATCCAGGGCAAGGTCGCCGACATGTACACCCAACTCAACGCCAGCCGCGCCTACCTCTACGCCGTGGCCCAGGCCTGCGAGCGCGGCGAAACCACGCGCAAGGACGCGGCCGGGGTGATCCTCTACAGCGCCGAACGCGCCACGCAAATGGCCCTGGACGCGATCCAGATTCTCGGCGGCAACGGCTACATCAATGAATTCCCCGCCGGCCGCCTGCTGCGCGACGCCAAACTGTATGAAATCGGCGCTGGCACCAGTGAGATTCGGCGGATGCTGATCGGTCGTGAACTCTTCAACGAAACTCGCTGAAGGAGCGCCCTCATGGCCACCTTGCACACTCAACTCAACCCGCGCTCGGCGGAGTTTGCCGTCAACAGCGCGGCGATGCGCCAACAGGTCGACGCCCTGCACACCTTGCTCGCCCATGTACAACAAGGCGGCGGCGCCAAGGCGCAGGAGCGGCACACCTCACGTGGCAAATTGCTGCCCCGTGAGCGCATCAATCGCCTGCTCGATCCGGGCTCGCCGTTCCTTGAACTCAGCCAATTGGCCGCCCATCAGGTGTACGGCGAAGACGTGCCTGCAGCCGGGGTAATCGCCGGGATCGGTCGCGTGGAAGGCGTCGAATGCATGATCGTCGCCAACGACGCAACGGTGAAAGGCGGTTCGTATTACCCACTGACCGTGAAAAAGCACCTGCGCGCCCAGACCATCGCCGAGCAGAACCGCCTGCCGTGTATCTACCTGGTGGACTCCGGCGGCGCCAACCTGCCGCGCCAGGATGAAGTATTCCCCGACCGCGAGCACTTCGGGCGGATCTTCTTCAACCAGGCCAATATGAGCGCCCAAGGCATCCCACAGATTGCGGTAGTGATGGGCTCGTGCACAGCCGGTGGCGCCTATGTACCCGCCATGGCGGACGAAGCGATCATGGTGAGCCAGCAGGCCACCATCTTCCTTGCCGGCCCACCGCTGGTAAAAGCCGCCACGGGTGAAGTGGTCAGCGCTGAAGACCTCGGTGGGGCCGATGTGCACTGCAAGATATCCGGCGTGGCCGACCACTATGCCGACAGCGACGAACACGCCCTGGCCCTGGCCCGACGCAGTGTGGCCAACCTCAATTGGCGCAAGCAGGGCCAGTTGGTGCAACGCGCGCCAGTGGCGCCGTTGTACAGCAGCGATGAGCTGTACGGCGTGATCCCGGCGGATGCCAAGCAGCCATTCGATGTGCGCGAAGTGATCGCACGGTTGGTGGACGGTTCGGTGTTCGATGAATTCAAGGCGCTGTTCGGCACAACACTGGTGTGCGGTTTTGCGCACTTGCACGGCTACCCGATTGCGATCCTGGCCAACAACGGGATTCTGTTTGCCGAGGCGGCGCAAAAAGGCGCGCACTTTATAGAATTGGCCTGCCAGCGCGGGATTCCACTGCTGTTTTTGCAGAACATCACCGGCTTTATGGTCGGCCAGAAATACGAAGCCGGCGGCATCGCAAAGCATGGCGCCAAGCTGGTCACCGCCGTGGCCTGCGCCAAGGTGCCGAAGTTCACGGTGATCATCGGCGGCAGTTTCGGCGCCGGTAACTACGGCATGTGCGGCCGCGCCTACGACCCGCGTTTTTTGTGGATGTGGCCCAACGCACGCATCGGGGTCATGGGCGCCGAGCAGGCCGCCGGCGTGTTGGTGCAGGTCAAGCGTGAGCAGGCCGAGCGTGCGGGCAATGCATTCAGTGCTGAAGAAGAGGCCGCGATCAAGCAGCCGATCCTCGATCAGTACGAAACCCAGGGCCACCCCTACTACTCCAGCGCGCGCCTGTGGGACGACGGTGTCATCGATCCGCAGCAGACCCGCGAGGTGCTCGCCCTTGCGCTGTCCGCCTCCCTGAACGCCCCTATCGAGCCGAGCCGCTTCGGCGTGTTCCGCATGTAATCGGAGCTGTACCCATGAGCGATTTCAACACCCTCGAACTGATCACCGACAGTCGTGGCTTCGCCACCCTGTGGCTCAGTCGTGAAGCCAAGAACAACGCGTTCAATGCCGAAATGATCCGCGAATTGATCATTGCTCTCGACCAGGTGCAAGGCGATCCATCCCTGCGTTTTTTGGTGCTGCGCGGGCGCGGCAAGCACTTCAGTGCCGGCGCGGACCTGGCCTGGATGCAGCAGTCGGCCGAGTTGGATTACCACACCAACCTCGACGACGCCCGCGAACTGGCAGAGCTGATGTACAACCTGGCCAAGCTGAAAATCCCGACCCTGGCCGTGGTGCAAGGCGCAGCCTACGGTGGCGCCCTCGGGTTGATCAGTTGCTGCGACATGGCGATCGGCGCCGATGACGCGCAGTTCTGCCTGTCGGAAGTGCGCATTGGCCTGGCGCCGGCGGTGATCAGTCCGTTCGTGGTGCAGGCCATCGGCGAACGCGCGGCGCGCCGGTATGCTCTGACGGCCGAACGCTTTGGTGGCCAACGTGCGCGAGACATCGGTTTGCTTGCCGAAAGCTACCCGGCCGGTGAGCTGGATACCCAGGTCGAGCAGTGGATTGCCAACCTGTTGCAAAACAGCCCGGCAGCGATGCGCGCGAGTAAAGATCTGCTGCGTGAAGTGGGCAACGGCGCCCTCACCCCAGCACTGCGCCGCTACTGCGAAAACGCAATTGCGCGGATTCGCGTCAGTGCCGAGGGGCAGGAAGGATTGAGGGCGTTCCTGCAAAAAAGGTCACCGAGCTGGCAATCCCAGGAGCCGCGCCCATGAGTACACTGACGACCCTGCTGGTAGCCAACCGGGGTGAGATTGCCTGCCGGGTGATGCGCACCGCCAAAGCAATGGGCCTGACAACCGTGGCCGTGCACAGCGCCATCGACCGCGATGCGCGGCACAGTCGCGAGGCGGATATTCGCGTGGACCTGGGCGGCAGCAAGGCCACGGAAAGTTACCTGCAAATCGATAAGATCATCGCGGCCGCTCACGCCAGCGGTGCCCAAGGGATTCATCCGGGCTACGGCTTTTTGTCGGAAAACGCCGGTTTTGCCCGGGCGATTGAAGCCGCCGGCCTGATCTTCCTCGGCCCGCCCGCCTCGGCCATCGACGCCATGGGTAGCAAATCCGCCGCCAAGGCGCTGATGGAAACCGCTGGTGTGCCGTTGGTGCCGGGTTATCACGGCGAAGCCCAAGACCTGGAAACCTTCCGCGCCGCCTGCGAACGTATTGGTTATCCGGTGCTGCTAAAAGCCACAGCGGGCGGCGGTGGCAAGGGCATGAAGGTGGTTGAGCACGTCGACCAACTCGCCGAAGCATTGGCCTCGGCCCAGCGTGAAGCACTGTCCTCTTTTGGCAACGGCCAGATGCTGGTGGAGAAATACCTGCTCAAGCCGCGCCATGTGGAGATCCAGGTATTTGCCGATCAACAGGGGCATTGCCTGTACCTCAATGAACGCGATTGCTCGATCCAGCGTCGGCACCAGAAGGTCGTCGAGGAAGCGCCAGCGCCGGGGCTGAGTGTTGAACAGCGCAAAGCCATGGGCGAAGCCGCCGTGCGTGCCGCCCAAGCCATCGGCTACGTTGGCGCCGGTACCGTGGAGTTTTTGCTGGATGCGCGCGGCGAGTTCTTCTTTATGGAAATGAACACGCGGCTGCAAGTAGAACACCCGGTGACCGAGGCCATCACCGGCCTGGATCTGGTGGCTTGGCAGATTCGTGTCGCCCAGGGCGAAGCGCTGCCGATCAGCCAGGAACAGGTGCCACTGATCGGCCATGCGATTGAAGTGCGCTTGTATGCCGAGGACCCGGCCAATGACTTCTTGCCCGCCACCGGGCACTTGGCGCTGTACCGCGAATCCGCGTCGGGCCCGGGGCGTCGGGTAGACAGCGGCGTTGGGCAAGGGGACAGCGTTTCGCCGTTCTACGACCCGATGCTCGGCAAGTTGATTGCCTGGGGCGAGGACCGTGAGCAGGCACGTCTGCGATTGCTGGGTATGCTCGATGAGTTTGCCGTCGGCGGGATCAAAACCAACCTGGGCTTCCTGCGGCGCATCATTGGCCATCCCGCATTTGCGGCGGCCGAACTGGATACCGGATTTATTCCGCGTTATCAGGATGAGTTGCTGCCCGTGCCCGGTGAGTTGGGCGATGAATTCTGGCAGGCGGCGGGTTCGGCGTTTATGCAGAGCTTGCCGGCGGGTGAAGGGCCTTGGGCGGACACCCGTGGGTTTCGTGCCGGGCTACCCGCCGAGGTTTCCCTGCATTTGAGCTGTAATGGGCAGGATCGCCGAGTGACAGTGGGCGAAGATGTTCCGCGACTGTGCGGGGAGCACCTGCTGATCGATCATCACGGCGTGCGTCATTCACATCTGGCAGTACGTCGCGAGGGCACCCTGTTCTTGCGTTGGGATGGCGAGATGCATGGCGTGAGCCTGTTCGACCCAATTGCCGCCGTCGAGGCCAACCAGTCTCATCAAGGTGGCCTTACAGCGCCGATGAACGGCAGCATTGTGCGAGTGCTGGTGGAAGTCGGCCAAGCGGTTGAAGCCGGCACGCAATTGGTGGTGCTCGAAGCGATGAAGATGGAGCACAGCATCCGCGCGCCCAAGGCCGGAGTGGTCAAGGCGCTGTTCTGCCAGGAAGGCGAAATGGTTGCCGAAGGTTGCGCGCTGGTGGAACTCGAAACCGCTGATTAGAACTTCGCCGTGGCCTGCACGACGACGCCAAGGATGCGGCAATCCTTGGTGAACAGCCGTTTCGGGTAGGTAGGGTTGAGCGGCACCAGGTAGAGCTCGCCGCTCTCTTCCATCAACTGGCGGAAGGTCGCCTGGGGGCTGTCTGCCCATTGGGCGACCACCAGCCTGCCGGGTTGTGCGGCGATTGCGGGATCCACCAGAATCATCATGCCCGCAGCGATGCTCAGGCCACTAAGCGCCGTCATGGCGTCCCCCGTCACGGGCAGCCAAAAGGCATCTCCGTGGGCATGGTAGTCCGACAGCTCGAAGCCCGCGGCGCCATAAGCGGGGCGCTCTTCGCGCACTTCGCACAGGCCCCTCCACTCGCTGACCGGGTAGCGAAAATACGGTGTGTACTGTTTAGCCTGAATGGGGACTTCGTCGGTTTTCTCACGCACCTCCTGCACCACTTCCAGGTAGCCCAGCCCCAACTCTTCCAGGACCCGGTTCATGTCTGCCAGGCTCGGCACGCGCCGCTTGTTGAGCCAATGGCCCACACCGCCCTGGGACATGCCCAAGCGTTCAGCCAGCTCACCCTGTGTGACCTTGCGGTCTTTCATGTTGGCCTTGACCAACGCTATCCAGTTATCCATGGCGCCAGACAATACGGCAGGTATTTTTCAGGGCAATAAACAGTTTGTAGTAATCCATAAAACGACATAAATACGATACGTACTATTATCAGGCTCAAGGTTTTCGACACCCACACAGAGTACCGCCCCTTATGACAACGAGCCCGTATCTCCTGCCTGAAGCCACCAAGAGTGACGACGTTTACAACCTGCGCAGCAGCGGTGCTGCCCAGAGGGCGCTGGACTTTTACTTGAAAGGAAATATGTCAGCACCCGTCCCGGACGAAGGTTTTTTCACACTCAAACCGGGCATCAGTCAGGAAGAAGCGCTGGTCCACGCCTCAGAGCTGTTGCGCAGCGCCGCCGCTACGGCCTATGAATCGGCGAGCAGCCATCAAGGCAATCAGCGCGACCTGGCGTTTTCAGTTGTGTATTTGATTGATATGGCGAAGGCGATGATAGAGCGGTCGCTGCAGGCATCGGGGGCTCAGACGAACGCGTAAGAGGCGCGAAGGAAAATATTTCTATCACAGGGATAAAAACATTTGACTTGCAAATGATAATGATTATTATTGGGCTCAGCTGATCGCGAGATCAGTCGATAAACCAAGGGACCTTAGGTCGGACTCTTGGAATATCTCCTCATCAGGCTAATCACGGTTTTTGACCCGGCTCTTTGGCCGGGTCTTTTTTTTGCCAGTTTCCCTGGCGTGGCTTCAGGCTAATGAAGACTGTGTGTTGCTCGATGGCGCGCATGGTAGCAAAAGACCATCGCCAAAAGAAAGTCAGTCGGGCGCTCTGGCTCAGATCTCTGCGAAATAGCGCTTGAGAATCAATCTCATAGATTTTAAGCTGCGGCAGCGTCACGGATGACGCCCCCCTTCTCGCAACAATTTTGCGTCCAGTCTTTACCAGACTCCTGTGTAATATAGTCGTCACAACACTCATATTCAGGCAACCAGACTATGACCGTGGCCTTGACTTCCATCAAGATCAGCACCGACTTCGACAGTGGCAATATCCAAGTACTCGACGCCAGCGATGCATACCATTTGTTGCTGGCAATTCGACCCGATACCCGCAGTCACCATTTCCAATGGTTCCACTTCAAGGCCGAAGGCATGCACGTGGGCCACACCCACACCTTTCGCCTGAGCAACGCGGGTGGCTCCTCGTATAAGCATGCCTGGAGCGGCTACCACGCTGTCGCGTCTTATGATCACGTCAACTGGTTCCGAGTACCGACTCGCTTCGACGGAGAGATCCTGCACATCAGCCTCGAAACCCGCGAGAAACATGCCTGGTTCGCCTACTTCGAGCCCTACAGCCGTGAACGCCATGATCGGCTGATAGAGCTGGCGCTGAAATACGCCGGCACTCAACTGCTGGCGACCGGTAAAAGCGTAGAAGGCCGCGATATCCAACTGCTGCGCCGTGGCAAAGGCGGCGAAGGCCGTCGCAACATCTGGATCATCGCCCAACAGCACCCCGGCGAACACATGGCCGAATGGTTCATGGAAGGCATCATCGAGCGCCTGCAACAGGACGGCGATGCCGAGATGAAAAAACTCCTGGCCGTTGCCGACCTGTACCTCGTGCCGAACATGAACCCCGACGGTGCCTTCCACGGTCACTTGCGCACCAACGCCATGGGGCAGGACCTCAATCGTGCCTGGCAAAGCGCCAGCCAGGAGATCAGTCCAGAAGTGCTGTTCGTGCAGCAACAGATGGAAGAGTACGGTGTGGACCTGTTCCTCGATATCCACGGTGACGAAGAAATCCCCTACGTGTTCACCGCCGCCTGCGAAGGCAACCCGGGCTATACCCCGCGTATCGAAGCGCTGGAAAAACACTTCCGCCGCCACTTGAGTGCGCTGACCCGAGACTTCCAGACCACACATGGCTACACCCGCGACTTGCCGGGCGAAGCCAATATGACCCTGGCGTGCAATGCAGTCGGCGAAAAATACGACTGCCTGTCCCTGACCCTGGAAATGCCATTCAAGGACAACGACGACGCCCCCAACCCGAAAACCGGTTGGTCGGGTGAGCGGTCCAAGCAATTGGGCAAGGATGTGTTGAGTACCGTGGCCGATATCGTCACGGTCCTGCGCTAACGCCCCTGCCCTCAGCCGGCATCAGTCCCTGGTGCCGGTCATGCTCTGCAACACCCCATCACGCCGAATCAGTCCATGGAACAACGCCGCCGCCAAGTGCAACAGCACCGTGAAAAACAGCAGGTAAGCCAGATACCCATGGGCCTTGCGCAGCAGCGCAAACAGCGGCGCGTTAGCCGCCACCAGCGCCGGCAACTGCACCGAACTGCTGAGCATTACCGGATCACCTGCCGCCGAGATCATCGCCCAACCCAGCAGCGGCAATACCAGCATCAACCCATACAGCACCAGATGGGATGCCTTGGCCGCCAGCACTTGCCACTGCGGTAAGTCAGACGGTAACGGCGGCTGACGGGTGGAAAAACGCACCACCAATCGCACGATCACCAAAGCGAGGATCGCAATCCCCAGCGGCTTGTGCAGGTGGATCAACCACTCATGCCGCTCCGACACCGACGCCGCCAGCCCCGCGCCGATAAACAACATGGCGATGACCATCAGCGCCATCAACCAGTGCAGCAGACGTGCCAGGGGCGCAAAAAACCGAGGGTGGGCATTCATGGTTTCGACTCCTGAGGGGCACTGTGCAACGGGCCGACTTCACCGGCACGGCGCAGGTACGAACTGGCATACGCCGCCGAGCGGGCGGCCAGCAGCGGATCATTTGAGGCTTCGATGCCGCTGGGCAGAATCAGCGGGTCAAAGTTGATGTCGCGGCAATCACCGTCGGCCTGAGGTTGGCTGCTTTGCAGCACCAGGGTGCCGGCGTTCAACACTTTGTGCTCGCCGGTCCAGGTCTTGCTCGCATCGTCGAGTGGGTCGCCGGGGTTGGCCAGGGTGATGTTCAACTGCCAACGCAATGGCCCTGACGCCAGGCGCTGCGCCAAGTCTTTCTCAAGGAAGTCAGCACCGCCCGGCGCAGTATCCCCCGCCGCGTCCTGGCTCTGCGGCAGCACGCCCCAGCGCACGGCCTGGCGCTTGCCATCGGCGCTCACCAAGTAAAACGCGTTGATGCCGTTATAGGTTTCGGTGGCGTAACTGGCCGATGGCTTGGCGGTCTTGACCCACGCCAAAAACGGCGCCGTCTCGGGATGCGCGGCGAAAAACGCCGGCATATTCGCCGGGTTCGGCTTGCCGGTGGCCGGATCGGGCGCACCCGCTTTGAGCATCTGGTAGAACGCCTCGGGCGTGCCTACCGGGAACACCGGCATGCTGTTCATACCCGTGCGCCATTGCTGGCCGTTGGATTGGTTGAACTGCACGGCAAAGCTGCGGATCGGCACACTGCTGTCCGGTGCATATGGGTTACCACTGGGCAACGCAAACCGGCCGACCAGGGGCGTCTTGGCCTCGCTGAACACCTGGGCACTGGAGTACGCACGGGCTTCGGGGCTGCTCTCGAAATACCCGGCCACGCACACGCCCTTGGCATGGTTCCGGCGAAAACCAGGGTGCACGCCGTTATTCGTTTCCAGGGCATTGACCAAGGTTTTCGGCCGCAGCCGCTGTGGGTCGAGCGTGCCGTTGACGTAGGCAAATGCCCCGGCAACGACAGCAACTACGGCCCCAATACCGGCGAGTCGCGCAATCAGGCTCGCAGTGCTCAACGCAGGACGGGGCGGTGATGAGTGATCTACCATGAACAAACTCCAGGGCCAGAGGCCTTAGGGGGTGAAACTTAAGGTCGGAGCATTGAGACGAATGCCGATCTGCTCTATTCCCTGGCCGTGGATTTATTTTTCCTAGCCTGGAATAACCCTTAACGCCGGACGTCTCTCTAGTCCCAGCGTAGTGACCAGCCAGACACCCATGCATGAACTCGACGAACAGTTACGTGAACTCATCCCCAGGCTGCGGCGTTTTGCCGTGTCCTTGACCCGTAACGCCAGCAGCGCCGATGACCTGGTGCAGTCCACTCTGGAACGGGCGATTACCCGCTGGGCCGACAAACGCGTTGAGGGCGATCTGCGCGCGTGGCTGTTTTCGATCCTCTATCGGCAGTTCCTCGACGCCCACCGCCGCACCCGGCGCTATGCACGCATGCTGGAGTTTTTTACCGGCCGCGATGACGCGCAGCCGTCGGTGGAGCGCACTGTGATCGCCCAGTCGACCCTGCAAGCCTTCGATCAACTCAACACCGAACAGCGCGCCCTGCTGTTATGGGTGTCGGTCGAAGGTTTGAGCTACAAGGACGTAGCCGACATCCTCGATGTGCCAGTGGGCACCGTGATGTCGCGCCTGTCCCGGGCACGCCAAGCCTTGCGTCAACTCAGCGATGGCGAAATTGCCAGCCCTTCCCTGCGGATACTCAAATGATCAGCCTGCCCCCCAGCGAACGCGACCTGCATGCCTACGTCGACCACCAGCTCCTGGAGAGTGATCGCCGTGTGCTCGACACCTATTTGGCGACCCATCCCTACGTCGCGGCCCGGGTCCAGGCTTGGCAACAGGACGCGCAACTACTGCGCGCGTCCTTGAGCGGCGCCCTGCAACAGCCGCCCAACCCGGCACTGGACCCGGCGCTGATTCGCCAACGCATCAAGCATCAATCGCGCCGCCACTTCGCCACGGCGGCGGTATTGCTGATTGCCGTCAGCCTGGGCGGCCTCGGCGGCTGGCACGCCCGTGAAGCCACACAAGCACCGATGTTGCCGATGGCCGACGCCATGCAAGCGTTCCGCCTGTTTGCCCAGGAAGGCATCATGCCCGCCGACTACAACGGCCAGGACAGCGGCACCATGCAGGCGTGGCTCGACCGCTACTTCAACCAGGCCCACCGCCTGCCGGACTTGAGTCAGTCGGGCTTCAAGCCGGTCAGCGGTCGATTGCTCACCACCGACCAAGGCGCCGCCGCCATGGTGCTGTACGAAGATCCCCAGGGTCGGCGCATCAGTTTCTACATTCGCCCACCGGGCCCGGACAACGGTTTCCTGCCCCACGGCCAGCGCACGGCGGATGGATTACAAGCGCAATACTGGTCCGGCGGCGGCTACAACTATGCGGTGGTCAGCCCGACGGATCAGCCGCCACCCTCCCTTCAGCCGTTCTAGAACCCCACGTCCAGCACCACATTGTCGAGATAGGTGCCGGCGGGTGGGGTGGTCTGGTCGCTGTAGATTTTTGCGTTGTAGTTGAACACCTGGCTGCCGGTGCCCAAGCCATTGCCGGGGTTGACCTCAGCCGTGGAACTGGCCCGCCGCGCTGCGCCAACACTGCCCCACCGCGTGGTGCCGGCGCTTTTGAAAATGTCGTAGGCCAGGTAATTGCTGCCTGAAATCATGCGCCGCCGCCCACCCGCACTCAGCGGATTCTGGCCGTCGCTCAGGCCCACGGTGTAGGCACTGCCCTTGGTGCAGGCGATGTTGATGGTTTGTCCGGTCACGGCAGTGAACCCACTGATCACCGGAGCACTGCCAAAGCTGATATTGGGCGCGGTGATCTGACAGTCGTTGGTGACGATCATGCTGACCGTCAGGGTCGCGACGGCATTACCAATGTCCCGTCCCAGGCAGACGCCGCCGATGCCGATCCCCGAGCAATAGTTCCAGTTCCAGGCAATGTTCAACGTCTCGGTATATAGCCCCGCCGCCACATTGCTGCCCGTGATACTGCTCAGGTACAGCGGCACGGTTTTCGTCCCTGGCCCTGCGATCAGCCCCAACGCCTGGGCAATCCCCCCGGATCCACCAAAATCGAATTGCGTGCCTCGGGTAATCGGATAGCTGCTGCTGTTGTTGCCGTAAAGGGTGTAACCGATCACGTCACCGGTCGGCCCGACCATGCCACTCTGGGCCGACGTAACGGTGGCGTAGAAGTGGTCCGACGACACCAACAGCGAAATCAGCGCCGACGTGCAACTCAAACCGGCGTTGGCCGTGGAACTGGTCTGCGCGGCAGTGCGCACCGTCATTGAACTGATCGAGCCGAAGCTGGCCGGCGCGGTGGTGACCACCGAGCACGCCGCCATCGCCGGGCCCGCCTGCAGCAGCCCGAGCAGCAACCATGCCCTGCCTCTCACTGGCACACCAACGGCCCGATCAGCGGCACGCCTTGTTGCTGCTCATCGATATCAAAGGTCGCCTGGCAGGCTCGCCCTTGTCCCAACGTCACCTGCAAGGTGTTGTGGGCCGACAGGTTCTCCAGGTACACCAGACCATCCCAGCCCACCACCGCCTGCTGGCCGCTTTGCTCATGGACCACCAGGCTGCCCAGGGGTAATTCCTGATGCTGACTGTCCACCAGGGTAACGCTCGCAGCGAGCACTCGCCGCAGCGGGAACTCAAGCAGATAACCCGCGCCACGGCGCACCGAAACTCGTTGTTCCACGTTAGGGCTCTGCACATTGAGCGGCAGGTTCAGCGGATCGATTTCATACTTGCCCCGGTAATACGCACTGCTCCATGGCACCAGCAAATGCCCATTGCGATCGGTCTCTCCCACCAACTGGTTTTCGTAGCGCACCGGAATCCCGGCAAACCCCTGGGTACTCACCACCACAAATGCATCGTTGATGCGGTTGGCAGCAAAGGTGTCGCCGCCCATCCACACCAGAGAGCCACTGGCATCCGCCCAGCGCGTCTCGGCATCGCTGCTGCCGTACACGCCGGCCTGCAATTGCACCGACTGCAAACGCCAGGTCAAGTCAGCTTGTCGATAGCTGGGTGCATCGCCTTGGGCATACCCCAGGTTGTAGCCGAACCCACCTTGGCTGGGCACCGCACTGCTGTAGTTGACGCGCTGGCGACGAGTGCCGTCCTTTCCGCGCTCGGTGCTCAACGCAAGGCTGCCGTTGAGGTCGAACGGGATTACCAGTTGTGCCTGCATGGCCCAATTGCTATCGCCGATCTCGCGATTGGCCGACAGGTAGAAACTGGTGTTGCGCCACAACGGTTTGCTCCAGCTCAGGTTGAGCAGGCGCGTGCGGGAATCGTCCGCTGCCTGCACGTCGAAATACCCAAGGCCCAGGCTGCCAAAACGCTGCAGATTGAGGCTCAGGGTCACCTGTTCGCTGCGCTTGCTGAGGCTGGCGTAGGGCGTGTCGACCAGGGTCAAATCGGCGTAATCGGCGCGCCGTTCCACCCGTTGGTAGGACAGGCTGTAACGGGTGCTGTTGTACTGATAACCCAGGCTCAGTTGCTGGCCGTTGCGGCCTTCGAACTGGCTTTGACTGAGGGCAGTGTTGAGCACGCCAAAATTGCCCAGGCGCACATTGGCGCCCAGCCCGCCGAGAGTCAGATCGCCGGTGGCTTCGGCGTGGCTTTCCAGAGTGAGGTTGTCGGAGTAGCCATAACGCAACGTGGCACTGGTCACCCCTGATCCATAGGAGAAGTCGCGCACGGTGTAGTCGCGGCGCAACGTGCCGGCCGCCACCGAAAAATCCGTCAGGCCTTGTTGCAACAGCGTACTGGTGACGTAGAACGGCACCGTGGTCGACACTTGGCGACCCAGGGCGTCGGTGGTGACGACCACCGCTTCACCCGCGCCGTTGATAAACGGGATATTGGTCAGGGTGTAGGGGCCCGGTTGCAGCAGCGCGCTTTCGGATTTGTAGCCGTTGATGAACAGATCCACCGACGACGGCACTGCCGCCTCGCCCGCAAATTGCGGCAAGGGATAAGTAACCAGATCGGGGCGCACCGCAAAATCGCGCGACAACTGCACCCCGCCCAAGCGTACCGAGCTGCTCCAGGGCAGCGAACCGCTGATCACGTCGCCGGCCTCGTAGGTGAGCAAGCGCTCATCATCCGAGAAACGCCAGGTGGTGTCGTAGCGCCGGTAACCATTATTGAGGGTGCTGTCGTTGATACCGCCGGCCAGGGTCTGGCGATACTGCCCAGTGTTGGACAAGGTGCCCCAGTTGTCGAACAGCCGCACTTCATTCCAGGCCGCGAGGTAGCTGCCGCCTTCATCGGTGTCGTTGAAGTACAGGTCGTAGTTGAGCAAAGCGCCAAAGCTGCTCATGGCCTGGGTACGCGGGTAGGTGTCGCGGTTGCCGATGAACTGCTCCTGCAACCACGACGGCGGCACGTCGATCAGCAGGCGCTGGCCGTTGCTGTCGTAATCGCTGTGCAGGCCGGGGATTGCGTCCAGGGCCACGCTGCCGCTGAGTTCACCGGGCAATTTCATGCCCACATCCTGCAGCGCGCCGGCCGGCACATAGAGTTGTCCGGCACGTTGATCGACTGCAACGACGCGGCCGGTGTCCATCTGGTTGACCACCAACTCCAGAAATAACTGTGCATCGGCGACAGCCTCCATGCTGCTCGGCGGCGGTGGCAGGTCGCCAGCCACTGCCACGCCCCACAGCCCGCTGACCACCACCGACAGCCATAGATGACGAGCCCGACCACGACTCACCATGGCGTTGTGTCCTTCAATGGACATCTCCATCTGCTTAAAACCCGGAGCTTCCCCGCCCCGTTACACTGCCTTCAACGCTTCGGCGCCAGGCTCTCCAACTGCGCCGCACCATTGACGCGAACCTGCAACGGCTGATCAGCCGACACAGCATCCGGCACCGGCCAGCGCATCGTCGCGCCGGGCAGCACATAACCCAACAAGCCCTCCACCAGCGGCCGGGTCTGTCCGCTCTGCTTGAACGACGCGTCCGTCAATCGTGCATGCACAGCGCCCTGGTTACGCACCTCGATGTAATTGCGCCCCGCGACGGTGACCTTGTGCCAACTCAGGTCCGGTTTGCCCGCGCCCGCCGGGTCACGCTGACGCGTGGCGTCCTCCTTGCTCCACAGCCCCGCGCCGTAGGCGAATAACGGCACCGAGTAGCGCATCTGGAAACGAATCGCCGCCGCCGTATTCTTGCCTTCCGGCGGCGTGGGCACCTGCAATGGCGAGGGAATTTCATCAATGATGATGCGGTAGGCCAACTCCTGGCCCGGCGGCACTTCACGGGTGCGGGTCAGGCGTACCAGTTGCTTTTGACCCGGTTCGATCCTGGCCACCGGTGGGCTGCCGATCACATCGCGCTGGTTCTGGTACTGCTCGTCAAAGCCACTCTGGCTCCAGGCAAATACGCGAATCTGCAGGCTCGCGGTTTCCGTTCCGCGGTTCTCCAGCCACAGCGCGCTGGCCTGTTGATCAGCTTCCAGCACCGGGTCGATAGGCCAGATCAGCACCGAACTGGCGGCCTGCACCAGCCCCGTCGTGCACAACGCCCCCAAGGCAATACCTGCGGCCCACAGCCGCCGGGAAGGTGAACGCATAAAACCACTCCTTTTACCGATAAGCCCTACCACGTCAGCTGCACCTGCAGCGTGTCGCTGTAAGTCCCCCCAGGCTGATTGCCCGGTAAAACCACCCGCCCATAGATCGGCAGACTGATGTTGTTTGCGTCGCTGTACGCCACGCTGACGCTCTGGCTGATCCCCAGGCTCTGGCTGAACGCCGCGTCCCGAAACAGCTGATAAGCCACTCGCGTACTGCCGCTGTTGAGTTGCAGGTTGCGCCCGCTGCTGTTATGCAGGCCGCCGTCGACACTCATGCTTAACGCCACCCCCGGCGTGCATTGCAGGGTCACGCCGCCGGTCAGCACCGCGGTCACGGTGCTGGTGGCCAGGGCCGAGTAACTGCCGTAGTTCAGCGCGCCGTAGTTGGCGCCGCCGCCGACGATCAGGCAGCCCGGCGTAATCGTCGCGCTCACCTGAAAACTCTGGCTGGTCACCGCCGCCAACGGCAGCGGCACCACCAGGCCACAGGCCAGCAATGCGCGAAGCCAGCGCATTAGAACGTCAGTTCAACGGCCACGGTGTCCGAGTACGTGCCCGCCGGCAGCCCGGCCTTGCCCACTGCCCGACCATAAAGGTTCACGGTTTGCGCCACACCGGTGCTGGTCGCGAGGGTGATCACGCCGTCAATCGCCAGCAGCGCCGAATGGCCGCTGTCGGTGTAGAAGTCGTAAGGCACGAAGTTACCCGCGCCGTCGGCCAGTGCACGGGTACCACCCGGAGAAGCACCATCATGGGCACCGGCACGCACTTTCACTGCTGGCGTGGTGCCACTGGAGCACAGGATCGAGAGCGCGCCACCAGTACCGGTACCGCCCAGCAGTTGGGCGTCAGCATTGGTAAACAGGCTGTTGGTGGTGCCGAAGTTCAAGCTACCGAAGTTGAGACCAGTAGCCGCTCCGGAACCGTTGACCTGGCAACTGGCAATCAGTGTCAGGCTGGAGGTGATCTGGCCGGTCACCGTGGTGGCCGCATTCAGGCTGGAGGCCATCGCCAGACCCAGTGCACAAACGCCGAGTCGAGATACAAGTGCATGCATGATCGTCATCCTTTTGATTTACCAATCCAGTGTCACCGTCAATGTGTCGGTATAGGTTCCTGCAGGGAGGGCCGTGGTATTGGCCACCACGGCGCCCCACACCGGGATGGTCATTTGCGTGCCATTAGCGGCTACAAAACTGCGTTGCTGGCCGATGGTGTAAGGGATACGCCCCCGCGGGTCGGCCATCAGTTGATAAGGGATAGTCTGGCGGCCGTTGCTCAGGCGCCGGGTGGTGCCGACGGCATTGGTGCCGCCGTCGATGGTCACGGTAAAGCTGGCGACCGTCGGGTTGCACGAGACTGTAAGCGGCGCGTTACTGCCGTCTGAGATGTTCGCCCCCAAGGGGTTGCTCCACGTAGGTCCCTGGCTGCCGAAGTCCAGCATGGCGGTGCCGCCCGTCGGGCTGACTGGCGCTGTGTCATTGCCCTTGCTCACTTCGCAACTGGCGGTGATCACCATGCGCGCCTGGATAAACCCGCTGGCCACCGCCGCGCGGGCGTCTTCAGCCAGCAGCAACAGGCCACCCATGGCCAGCAGGGTCCAGCCACGGTTCACCATGTGACCGTTACCTTGAGCAGGTCGGTGTAACGGCCGACGGCCGGGATGTCCTTGAGCGGTTCGATACGACCATACAGCGGCAGATCGACGGAGCCAGAGTCCGGCACACGGCCGCTGAGCGGGACATTCACTGGCAACGGAACACGCCGCGCGGCGTCGGCATAAATGCGATAAGGAATGGGTTTGCCGGAGGGGATGCCCGTGCTCAGGTAACGCACTTCGCCGGTGCCACCGTTCAGGCCGCCATCGACGCGCATCTGGTACGGGGTGTCGGGGTTACATTCCAGGCGCGGCTGGCGCTGGCTGATCAGCGCCGCACTCAACGGCCCGGCCGGGTCATCCAGACGCGGGCCGCTGCCAAAATCCAATACGCCAAGTTGCTCGATGCCAGCGCTGCGGGTGGTGCCCACCAACTGACAGCCCCGTTGCACATCGATGCGCACCACAACTTGCAGTTGCGCCGCGTAAACCGTGCTGCAGAGCATCGCGCCCATGACTGTCAATACTGCTCGTCCCTTCACTGCCCCAAATCCTTATACAGGGGTGACTGCCATGTAGAAGGGTAGTCACTGAGAAAAAATCTGCCAGTGTGGACAGGATTACCTGTGCTCCATGCCGTTTAGAGATAGCTGGCCGCGGCCTTCTGTATTGGTCAAATCGCCCCGGGCGACCTAAAGTAAGCGACCTCGACACACAGAGTGAATCCCATTGGCCGTGCTTCCTTTAATCCGTCGCTTGCTCGGTAAACATGCCGACGGCCACGACGACTCGCCCATTCAGACGTTCTTTGAGAACAAGGCCCGGCAACAGGGCTATACCCTCAGCGCCGGCCAGGCCCAGGCAATCGCCGCCATGGCGCGCGCGACCCAGCATCTGCTCGCTGGCCAACCCACCCGCAGCCTGTACCTGCACGGCCCGGTAGGTCGCGGCAAAAGCTGGCTGCTGGACGGTTTCTTCCAGGCGCTGCCCATCGCCGAAAAGCAGCGCGTGCACTTCCATGATTTTTTCGCCCAGTTGCACCGGGGCATGTTCGCCCACCAGAAGGCCGAGGATGCCCTGGCCGTCACCCTGGACGAACTGCTCGACGGCCGCCGTGTGCTGTGTTTCGACGAGTTCCACGTGCACGATATCGGCGATGCCATGCTGATTACCCGGCTGTTCAAGGCGTTGTTCCAGCGCGGCGTACTGGTGCTGGTCACCTCCAACTATGCGCCCGAAGGCCTGTTACCCAACCCGCTGTACCACGAACGGTTCAAACCGGTGATCGACTTGATCGCCACGCGCATGGAGGTGCTGGAAGTCAGCTCGCCCAAGGATTTCCGCAGCCTGCCCCAGGCTCATTCCGTGCAGCGCTTTACCACCGGGCAATACGTGTGGCCGGGCACACCGACCCAGCGTGCGGCGCTCGGCCTGCCGGTCACCGATGGCCCGGCGCAGCACCTGACGGTGGGCAACCGACAATTGATCTGCCGCCAGCATCACGCTCGTACCATCGCGTTTACCTTCAGCGACCTCTGCGAACAGCTGACAGCCGTGATGGACTACCTGCTGCTGTGCGAGGATTTCGATCACTGGATCATCGACGGCCTGCCCCACTTGGCCGAGTGCCCGATCGCTGTGCAGCAGCGTTTTATCAACCTGGTGGACGTGCTCTACGACAAAGACAAGCACCTGATCCTGATCGGCGAACAACCGCTGGCACAGGCGATGAGCGGTCAGGCCATCGACTTGGCGCGCACCGCCAGCCGCCTGAATCAACTGCAACACGCCAGCCCGCAACCGGTGCCCGACCCGGTATCATGAGCGCCATTTACGCCCCCTTGCCGAGTGACCGCGCCGTTCATGAATACCCTCGCCCAACTCAAGGCTGGCCAATTGGCCGGCGTTACGCGCCTGGACCTGTCCTGCGGGCTCACCGAATTCCCAGAAGAAATCTTCGGGCTGGCCGACTCCCTGGAGATCCTCAACCTCAGCGGTAACGCCCTGAGCCGCCTGCCCGACGACCTGCACCGCCTGCCGCACCTTCGCGTGCTCTTCTGCTCGGACAACGCTTTTACTGAGCTGCCGGAATGCCTGGGGCAGTGCGCCAAGTTGAGCATGATCGGCTTCAAGGCCAACCAGATCAGCCACGTTCCCGCCGCCGCTTTACCGCCGCTGTTGCGCTGGCTGATCCTCACCGACAATCGCATCAGCCAGTTGCCCGACGCGTTGGGCGAGCGGCCGCTGCTGCAAAAACTGATGCTCGCCGGGAACCAACTCGCGGCCCTGCCGGAAAGCCTGGCCAACTGTCACAACCTCGAATTGCTTCGCATCGCGTCCAACCGCTTTACCCATCTGCCGCAATGGCTGTTAGCCCTGCCAAGCCTGACCTGGTTGGCCTATGCCGGAAACCCGGTGGAAATGGCAGTGGATGTGGCGGCAGACGACGCAACGCCGGACATCCCGTGGGCAGAACTGGAATTGGCCGAAGTGCTGGGCGAAGGCGCCTCGGGGGTGATCCGCAAGGCCCTATGGAAACCGCAGGCCAAGCCGGTGGCAGTCAAACTCTATAAAGGCACGATCACCAGCGATGGCTCGCCGCTGCACGAAATGCAGGCCTGCATCGCCGCCGGGCTGCATCCCAATCTGATCAAGGTCGAGGGCCGTGTAGTCGGCCATCCCGATCACCAGGCCGCACTGGTGATGGACCTGATTGACCCCAGTTACCGCAACCTCGCCGCCCTGCCGAGCCTGGCTTCGTGCACCCGCGACATCTACGAACCGACTGCCCGTTTCAGTGCCAATGTGGCCTTGCGCATGGCCCAGGGCATCGCCTCGGTGGCCGCTCATTTGCACAGGCACGGCATCACCCATGGCGACCTGTACGGCCACAATATTCTGTGGAATGAAGTGGGCGATTGCCTGCTAGGGGATTTTGGCGCAGCGTCGTTCCATGCCACGACGGATACCTTGGAGACACGGGCGTTACAGCGACTTGAAGTGCGGGCGTTCGGGGTGTTGCTGGGGGAATTGTTGGAGCGGGTTGAAACGGGGTTGAGCGGTGAACTCTTGGAACTCCAAAAAATGTGCTGTCAGCCGGATGTGTTGGCACGACCGAGCTTCGAAGAAATCAACGCCTTGCTGGCATCTATCCAACACTCTTAAACCATGTGGGAGGGGGCTTGCTCCCGATTGCAGTGGGTCAGACCCACCGCTATCGGGAGCAAGCCCCCTCCCACAGTTGTACAGCTATAAATTCAATCAGCCCGCCAGGCCCACGAACATATCCTGCACGTCATCATGGTTGTCCAAACCTTCGAGGAAGGCTTCGACTTCAGCCATCTGCTCATCCGTCAAACCGCTGACCGGATTTTTCGAGATGTAGCCCAGCTTGGCCGATAGCACGGTGAAACCCTGCTCGGGCAACGCTTTCTGCACTGCGTCCAAGTCGGTGGTTTCGGTGATGAACAGGGTCGCGCCCTCTTCTTCGCCGTCTTCAAAGTCCTGTGCACCGGCTTCAATCGCAGCCATTTCCGGATCCGCGTCCGGGGTATCCGGCGACGCTTCGATCAGGCCGACATGGTTGAAGTCCCAGGCTACCGAGCCCGAAGCACCCAACTGACCCTTGCGGAACGCCACGCGGATTTCCGCCACGGTGCGGTTGATGTTGTCGGTTACGCACTCAACGATCAGCGGCACCTGGTGCGGGGCGAAACCTTCGTAGGTCACGCGGTGGTATTGCACGGTCTCACCGAGCAGACCGGCGCCCTTCTTGATCGCGCGTTCCAGGGTTTCCTTGGGCATCGAGGCCTTCTTGGCCTGCTCCACCACCAGACGCAGGTGAGCGTTGGTCGCGGTGTCGGCGCCATTGCGGGCGGCGATGGTGATTTCTTTCACCAGCTTGCCAAAGATCTTGCCCTTGGCATTGGATGCCGCTTCTTTATGTTTGACTTTCCACTGTGCGCCCATGACTCACTCTCTTCTATACATCGCGCCGAAACGTCTACTGGCCGGCGCTTTGGGGGCAGAGTTTATAGGGCAAAAACGCTCTGATCCACCAAAAACCGGCCATACCCCTCAGGTTCGCAAGGGTTTGATCGCAAGACCGCGGTCCGGCACGAAATCCCCGACCTGGGCCAGCACGGCCGGCCTGGCGTTCCAGTAGGGCATCAGCACCAGCGAGGAAAAGAGCGCGGCACCGGCAAACACGATAAACACCGTCACCGTATCGAAGTAGCCCGGCAGCAACCCGCCGAGGATCGCCCCCACTGAACCGCAACCGTTCACAAAGCCTGCGGCTGTCGCCCCCGCCTTGGCGGTGCCGAAGTCGATGGCGGCGGTGCTGCTGATCATTGAGTCCGGCCCGTAGAGGGTCAGGCCCATCACAAACAACAACGCCATCACCAGCAGCACGCTGCCGGTGTGCAGCGCGCCCATGAAGAGCGCCAAGGCCACGGTCAGGGCCAGCAGGCTGAGCACGCAGGCCGGCATGCGTCGGGCGCCGAAGAGTTTGTCGGACGCCAGCCCGATCAGCACTGGCCCCAGCAAACCGGCCAGTTCGAACGCCGTCGGCACGATGGCCGCGCCGACCTTGCCGACCGAGGGCATTTGCTCATACACGATCACCGGGCCCCACAACAGGATCGCGTAGCGCGCCGGTTTCAACAGGAAATACGCCAGCCCCAGGGTCAAGACGGTGCGGTTACGCAAGATGGCCCGCAGCGGTTCCAGCACGCTGATGCGCTTCTCGGCGGCGGCCTCCTCGGCGCTCAACAGCGGCTCCGGTTCCACGGCCGGCAAGTCCACGTCCTGCGGCGTGTTGCGCTGGAAGAGAAAGAACAGCACCGCCACAAACGCTACCACCGCCGCACTGGAGATAAACGCCGCATGCCAGCTGCCGATCAGGGTGTAGGCCCACCACCCGGCAAAGGGCGACGCCACCAGGCCACCGAAGGCGTAGCACGAACTCCATAACCCCAGCACCCGCCCGCGCTGCTGCGCCGGGAAGAAACTGCCGAGGTTCTTGCACAGTCCAGACCAGCCGGTGGACTGCGCCAAGCCCTGGATCAGCATGCAACTTATAAAGATCGGCAAGGTGGCAAACGTGCCCAGCACCAGCGCCGCAGCGGCAGAAATCAGTAACCCGCCGAGCACAACGACACGCGGCCCGAAGCGGTCAGCCAGCATGCCCCAGGTGAACTGTCCGACGGCATAGGCCGCCAGGTAAATGCCATCCAGGTTGGCCATCATCATTTTGTCGAGGGGGAAACTCGGGTCGTCGACGATCCCCAGCTTTGCCACGGAAAACGCCTTGCGAGTGAAATAGAACGCGGCGTACGCCAGCCATGTGATGGCGAAAATCTGCACACGCCAACGCTTGATGCTACCCATAGGGATATTCATGGTGTTTCTGACCTCAGGTGAGTGTGCCGGCAGAATCGAGAAGCAAATGCCTGTTGTTTTTATGGTTAAGCACTGCAATGCCGAGCCGTGGATGGCGCGGTATTGGTCAGATGAGTCCGGTGTCCCAGAGCCCATGACCACCGGAGGTTGTAGGACTCAACCTACAGTGGTTGAGACATATCAAAGCAATGGCTGACTAATAGGTAAAATCGATTTATCGTATTTCAAATATAAGCTCAGCTTGTAAGAGGATTTGCGATGTCGGTGTCCCATGCCCAACTCAAAGCCTTTCATGCCGTGGCCGTACACGGCAGTTTCACCCAGGCCGCCGAACGGTTGTTCCTGACGCAACCGGCGATTTCCGACCAGGTGCGCAAACTCGAAGAGCGCTTCGGCGTGCTGTTATTTCATCGCAACAAGCGCTCAGTGCGCCTGACAGACCTGGGCGAACGCCTGCTGAGCATCACCCAGCGCCTGTTTGTGATCGAGGCCGAAGCCGAGGAACTGTTGCAGGACTCCCGCGCGTTGCTCACCGGCACCCTCACCCTCGCCGTGGATGCCCCCGTGCATGTGCTGCCGCAGATCGCGCGTTTTTGCCAGCTGTACCCGGGAATCAGCGTGAAGATCGAAACCGGCAACACCGACGAATCGCTGTTTCGCCTGTACAACTACCAGGCCGACCTGGCCTTGCTGGGCCGCGACGTCGACGATGAGCGCCTGCTGTCGCTGCCGTTGCC
The DNA here is from genome assembly GCF_052938085.1 of Pseudomonas sivasensis. NCBI lineage: Bacteria > Pseudomonadati > Pseudomonadota > Gammaproteobacteria > Pseudomonadales > Pseudomonadaceae > Pseudomonas > Pseudomonas sivasensis. The sequence continues at coordinate 2,261,230 of NZ_CP176442.1, read as the reverse complement.
TGACGACCAATTGCTCGCCTTTGTCGCGCGCAACCACCCGTGGGCCGGACGCGAGTCCATCTGCTTGGCTGACCTGGACGACACGCCGCTGGTATTGCGTGAAATCGGCTCGGTCACCCGTCAGACCCTTGAACACGAAATGAGCCAGGCAGGCTTGCGCATTCGCCCGGCGATCCAGGTGGAAGGCCGTGAGGCCGCGCGTGAAGCGGTGGTGGTGGGCATCGGCGTGGGCGTGGTCTCGGCGGCGGAGTTCGGCGCCGACTCACGGGTGTGCGCCATGCCGATCCGCGATTGCAGCCAGCGCATGAAAGAAACCCTGGTATGCCTCAAGGAACAGAGTTCCCGCCGGGTGGTGGCGACGTTCCTGGAGATCGTGCGCGACAGCCTTCAGCTCGGCGCCAACTCGAAAAACGCCTGAATCAGGCGCAACGAACGGCGCCGCTCCATGCAACCGAGCGTATGCCGGTTGACCAGCCCATCGCCCTCAATCGCCACGGCCTGCACGCGTGGGTCGGGGCTGACTTCCATAGAAGAGACCACGCCCACTCCCAACTCAGCGGCGACGGCTTCGGTCACCGCTTCGCGGCTGTCCAGTTCCAGCAGCACCTTGGGCTGCACATTCGCGGCCATGCAGGCGTCATCGAAGGTACGCCGGGTGATGGAGCTGGGCTCGCGCAGCACCATGATCACGTCGTTGAGTTGCTCAAGGCGAATACCCTCGGGTTGCTGCGCCCACGGATGGCTGGCCGGCACCAATGCGCAAATCCTCGACTCGTTCAACGGTTGCAGGTGCAGGCCATTGCGCGGCTCCACTTCGGTGAGCACCGCCACATCCGCATGTTCGGATAACAGTGCGGCGAGGGTTTCCTGGGCATTGCCCAGGCGCAGGTTGACGGTAATCCCGGGGTAGCGCGCGCGCAGGCTGGCAATCATCGGCATCACCAAGTGCGGGCCGTCCGCCGCGACTTCCAGACGCCCGGTCAGCAGTTGGCGGTTGGCCTCCAGCATCGTCTGGGCCTCGTCCACCAGGCCGAAGATCGCCCGGGTGATCGCCGCCAGCCGTGCGCCCTCTTCAGTCAACTCAACCCGTCGGGCGGTGCGCCGTAGCAACGGGATCTGGTAGTACTCCTCCAGGGCCTTGATATGCCCGGTCACCGCCGGTTGGCTGATGAAAAGCCGCGCGGCAGCACGGGTAAAACTGCCCTCGCGGGCCACGGCATCGAATGCGCGCAGTTGGAACAGGTTCATAGTCATCGGCCTCACTGATAGCTCGCATAACAACAAACAATTTGATTGATGACAAGCCAAACTGCAATTTAGGCGCCGTAGCTTCAACCCCCGATGCCTTGCGAGGACTTGAGATGACCACTGCCGCGCCGATCCTGCTGACCCCTGGCCCCCTGACCACATCCAACCGCACCCGTCAGGCCATGATGGTGGACTGGGGTTCATGGGATGACCGTTTCAACCAACTCACTGCCAGCGTCTGCGAGCAATTGCTGGCAATCCTCAATGGTGCTGACAGCCACCACTGTGTGCCCTTGCAAGGCAGCGGCACCTTTGCCGTCGAAGCGGCCATCGGCACCCTGGTTCCGCGTAATGGCAAGGTGCTGGTCCTGATCAACGGCGCGTACGGCAAGCGCCTGGCGAAGATCTGTGAAGTGCTGGGCCGCGACTTCAGCACCTTTGAAACCGCTGAAGACGAACCCACCACCGCCGCCGATGTGGACCGTTTGCTCCAGGCCGACACGGGCATCACCCACGTCGCGTTGATCCACTGCGAAACCAGCACCGGCATTCTCAATCCGTTGCCGGAGATCGCCCAGGTCGTTAAGAACCACGGCAAGCGCCTGATCATCGACGCCATGAGTTCCTTCGGCGCCCTTCCAATTGATGCCCGAAACGTGCCGTTCGACGCACTGATCGCCGCCTCGGGCAAGTGCCTCGAAGGCGTGCCCGGCATGGGCTTCGTCTTTGCCGAGAAGCAGGCACTGGCCGCCGCCCAAGGCAACTGCCATTCCCTGGCGATGGACCTGTTCGACCAGCACACCTACATGGCGAAGACCGGCCAGTGGCGCTTCACCCCACCGACCCACGTGGTCGCCGCCCTGCACGAAGCGCTGCTGCAATACCAGGAGGAAGGTGGCCTGCCTGCACGCCATCGACGCTATGCCGACAACTGCCAGGCGCTTCTGAACGGCATGGCCAGCCTTGGTTTGCGCAGTTTTCTGCCGGCCGAAATCCAGGCACCGATCATCGTCACCTTCCACGCCCCCAAAGACCCGCGCTACCAGTTCAAGGACTTCTACGAGCGGGTCAAGGCCAAGGGTTTCATCTTGTACCCCGGCAAATTGACCCAAGTGGAAACATTCCGCGTCGGCTGCATCGGCCATGTCGACGCAACCGGCATGCAGACGGCGGTCAAGGCGATCGCCGAGGTGCTGCAAGAAATGGAAGTGTTGGACATCTGATTCTCCCCATAACCCACAGGATCTGAACCATGAACTATCAAAACCCCAACACCCTCCAGGCCGTCATCCTCGATTGGGCCGGCACCGTCGTCGACTTCGGCTCCTTCGCACCGACTCAGATTTTTGTGGAGGCCTTCGCCGAGTTCGACGTGCAAGTCTCCATCGAAGAAGCCCGTGGCCCGATGGGCATGGGCAAGTGGGACCATATCCGCACCCTTTGCGACCAACCGCAAGTCGCCGAACGTTATCGCAAAGCGTTCGGCCGCACGCCCACCGACGACGACGTGACCGCCATCTACCAGCGCTTCATGCCGTTGCAGATCGAGAAGATCGCCGAACACTCGGCGCTGATCCCCGGCGCACTCGACACCATCGCTCAACTGCGTGAGCAAGGCATCAAGATTGGCTCCTGCTCTGGCTACCCCAAGCAGGTGATGGACAAGGTTGTCGCCCTGGCCGCCACCAATGGTTACGTCGCCGACCATGTGGTCGCCACCGATGAAGTGCCCAACGGCCGCCCATGGCCGGCCCAGGCCCTGGCCAATGTAATTGCCCTCGGAATTGATGATGTGGCGGCGTGCCTCAAGGTCGACGACACCGTGCCCGGCATACTCGAAGGTCGTCGCGCCGGAATGTGGACCGTGGCCCTGACCTGCTCCGGCAATGCCCTGGGGCTTACCTATGAACAGTTTCAAGCCCTCGATGCCGCCACCCTGGCCAGCGAACGCACGCGCATCGAGGCGATGTTCGAAGGCTCACGCCCGCATTACCTGATCGATACCATCACTGACCTGCCGGCGGTGATCGCCGATGTTAACCAGCGTCTGGCGCGCGGTGAAATGCCGCAAAGCCACTGACAAGCGTCAATACAAAGGCATTCGCGCCGGGCAAATCGTTCAAAACAGGCATAAAGTAAAAAGACTCCGTCGCCAAAGAGCGGAGGTTTACCCTGATGAATAAGGAACCGAGCGATGCCGTGGAAAAATTCCGATACGCGCTACAGCACCATGTCGATTGCGCTGCACTGGTTGATGGTGGTGCTGCTGGCGGTGGTCTACGCCTGCATAGAGTTACGCGGCCAGTTCCCCAAAGGCAGCGGCGCCCGCACCTTGATCGTCGAGATGCACTTCATGTTCGGCCTCACCGTGTTTGTATTGGTATGGCTGCGTCTGTTCGCGCGCAGCCTGGGGGTGGCGCCGAAGATCGTCCCCGCCCCGCCGCAATGGCAAAGCCTGCTCGCCACCCTGATGCACGCCGCGCTGTACGCCTTGATGATCGGTATGCCGATTGCTGGTTGGCTGATCGTCAGTGCCGAGGGGCATTCGGTGATGTTCTATGGCATGGAGTTGCCGCCGTTAATTGGCGAGAACAAGCCACTGGCCAAAGAGATTGAAAGCTGGCACGTGTTGTTCGGCCAAATCGGGTATTGGCTGATCGGCCTGCATGCCCTGGCGGGGATCTTTCATCATTATGTGATGCGCGATAACACAGCGTTGCGGATGATGCCGGGTAAGCGCGCTAGGCTGTAAGCCCTCGGCGGCCTTGCAGGCCGCCGGTGTGCACAAAGATCAGGCGAGTACCGGGCGCGATGTGCCCGGCCTCGATCTGCTGCTTCAACGCCAGCAGGGCTTTGCCGGTGTACAGCGGTTCCAGCGGCACGCCGCAGGCCTGCTCCGTGGTTTCAATAAAGTCGAGCAACAGCGGGTCGACCTTGGCGAAGCCACCCCGGCTGGCATCCAGCAATGTATAGCCACCTTGCACCAAGGCACTCACGTTTTGCGCCACACCATGATCGTCCGGCACGGCCATTGCGCCGAACACCGGATGGGCGCCCGCCTCTGCCAGGACTAAACCTGCCAGCGTGGTGCCGGTGCCTGCTGCCAGCCACCAGCCGTCGTAATCGGCCCAACCCAGGTTTCTCAGTTGTTCACGGGCCTGTTCGACCAACACCCCACACCCCACTGCGCCGGCCAATCCGCTGCCGCCTTCAGGCACGGAATACAGATGCGGATAAAGCGCGCGCCAAGGTTCCCAGAAACCCGGCTCATGGCGCGCACGATAGCCGCCATAACCGAGCCAATGCAGCTGCATGCCGAATGCTTTCAAATCCTGGACGGTAGCCGTGTCTTGCGCATGACCGCGCAACAGGCCGACAGTGGGAAAGCCAAAACGCTTGCCCGCCGCCGCCAGTGCGTGCAGATGGTTGGAATAGGCGCCGCCGAGGCTGATAACGCCGCTGGCGCCTGCCTGTCGCGCCTGGGCCAAGTGCTCGGTGAGCTTGAACCACTTGTTGCCACTGATCAGCGGGTCGATGCGGTCCAGGCGCAGCACGGCCAACTCGACGCCGTTGAGCCAATCCAGTGCTAACGGTTCAAGCGGAGCATGGGGAAGCCAATCGAAAGGACCCATCGGGCGGCATCTGAATAAAAAAAGGGGCGGTAGTCTAACACCGCCCCTTGCGTCGTCTTACAGCTGCGCGGCGAGGCGCGAGCCTTGGTTGATGGCGCGCTTGGCATCCAACTCGGCCGCCACATCGGCGCCGCCGATCAGGTGCACGTTCTGGCCCGCTGCGACAAGGCCGTCGTGCAATTCACGCAACGGATCCTGGCCGGCACAGATGACGATATTGTCCACCGCCAACAGCTGCGGCTCGCCCTCGGCGCCGATGCGGATATGCAGGCCGTCATCGTCGATTTTCAGGTACTCAACGCTGTTGAGCATCTGCACCTGCTTGTTCTTCAAGCCGGTACGGTGAATCCAGCCGGTGGTTTTGCCCAGACCGTCGCCGACCTTTGAAGCCTTGCGCTGCAACAAAAACACTTCACGGGCCGGAGGATGGGGTTGAGGCTTGATGCCGGCCACACCGCCACGGGCTTGCAACTGGGTGTCGATGCCCCATTCTTTCCAGAATGCTTCACGGTCCAGGCTGGTAGACACGCCCTGGTGCACGAGGAATTCCGACACGTCGAAACCAATACCGCCAGCGCCAATCACCGCGACGCGCTTGCCCACCGGCTTGCGTTCAAGGATTACGTCCAGGTAGCTCAGCACCTTGGCATTTTCCACGCCCGCAATCGCCGGCGTGCGGGGCGCGATGCCGGTGGCCAGGATGATCTCGTCGTAGCCGCCAGCCGCCAGCTGCGCGACATCCACTCGGGTGTTGAGGCACAGCTCGACGTGGGTGGTTTGCAACTTGCGCTTGAAGTAGCGCAGGGTTTCAAAGAACTCTTCCTTGCCGGGCACACGCTTGGCGATGTTGAACTGGCCGCCGATCTCGCTGGCCGAGTCGAACAGCGTCACGTGGTGACCGCGTTCAGCGGCTACGGTGGCAGCCGCCAGACCCGCAGGGCCGGCGCCGACCACAGCGATTTTTTTGATCTGCTTGACCGGCAGGTAATTCAGTTCGGTCTCATAGCATGCACGGGGATTGACCAAACAGGTGGTCAGCTTGCCGCCAAAGGTGTGGTCCAGGCAGGCCTGGTTGCAGCCGATGCAGGTGTTGATTTCATCGGCACGCCCGGCGGCGGCCTTGTTGACGAACTCCGGGTCGGCGAGGAACGGTCGCGCCATCGAAACCATGTCCGCATCGCCTTCGGCGAGAATCTGCTCGGCAATTTCCGGTGTATTGATGCGGTTGGTGGTGATCAGCGGGATCTGCACCGCACCGCGCAACTTGGCAGTGACTTTGCTGAACGCGCCGCGTGGCACCTTGGTGGCGATGGTCGGAATACGCGCTTCGTGCCAGCCGATGCCGGTGTTGATGATGGTCGCACCGGCCTGCTCAATGGCCTTGGCCAACTGCACGATTTCTTCCCAAGTGCTGCCGCCTTCCACGAGATCGAGCATCGACAGGCGGAAGATGATGATGAAGTTCGGCCCCACCGCTTCGCGCACCCGGCGCACGATTTCCACGGCAAGGCGCATGCGATTTTCGTAGCTACCGCCCCAACGGTCGGTGCGGTGGTTGGTGTGGGCGGCAAGGAACTGGTTAATGAAATAACCTTCGGAGCCCATGATTTCCACGCCGTCGTACTCGGCGACCTGGGCCAGCAGCGAACAGGTGACGAAATCCTGGATCTGCTTTTCGATGCCCTCTTCGTCCAATTCCTTGGGCTTGAACGGGTTGATCGGCGCCTGGATGGCGCTTGGCGCGACCTGCTTGGGGCTGTAGGCATAGCGGCCGGCGTGGAGGATCTGCATGCAGATCTTGCCGCCCGCTTCATGCACGGCCTTGGTCACGATCTTGTGCTTTTGCGCTTCCTCGTCGGTAGTCAGCTTGGCCGCACCGGCGTACACCCCGCCTTCATCGTTGGGGCCAATGCCACCGGTGACCATCAGGCCCACGCCGCCACGGGCGCGCTCGGCAAAATAAGCCGCCATGCGTTCGAAGCCACCGGGTTTTTCTTCAAGGCCGGTGTGCATCGAACCCATCAGAGTACGGTTGCGCAAGGTCGTAAAACCCAGGTCCAACGGGGCCAGCAGGTGCGGGTAGGCAGCAGCGGTCATGGTACAGCTCCACAACGGATCATCACGGGACGTGGAAGGCTCGAATGGCCTGCCATCGGTTTATGTCCCACAGACTAAGAGGCGATCCCCTACCGCTCAATGACCGAAACTCACAACTTATTGATCCAAACGCACAGCGCCCCTTGGCAAGCCGCCGCATGGGCCCTACCCTAGTCAGCGAACCCTGCACTTGGTCTGTTGTCTGTTCCCCCATGCGTAAACTTCTAGCTTTTACCGTCACCCTGGCCCTGGTTGCCGCCGTCGCCGCGTATCTGGTCTGGACCCAGGAGCGCCCCGTGGCGCATTACCTGTCGGACCTGCGCAGCACCCTCGCCGTCAACGAAGGCCAACCCGCCGATCGAGGTAACCTGCTGGGCATCCAGCCGGAGTTATTCCCCGCCGACTACCAGAGCCTGGAACGCCTGCACCTGAAGCTTGCGGCGTACCTGCAAAACGCACGGGACCAGGGCCTGATCAACGAAAAGACCATTGTGGTACTGCCTGAACACATCGGCACTTGGCTGATGCTCACCGGCGAAAAAAACGAGGTGTACCAAGCGCTGCATCTGAAGGACGCGATGCACTGGCTGTCGCTGAGCAATCCCTTGCAATTCCTGCGTGCCTGGATCAGCGCCACGGGCGATGACCGCACCAACGACGCCTACCTGCGCATGAAAGCCCCGGCCATGGCGCGTGACTATCAAGTGCTGTTCGGCGGCCTGGCCAAGGAATTCGGGGTCACGGTGGTCGCTGGCTCCATTGCCCTGCCCAACCCAAGTGTGAGCCAAGGGCAACTCCAGGTCGGCCATGGCGCGCTGTTTAACGCCAGCGTGGTATTTGCGGCAGACGGCTTGCCCGTCGGCAATCTGCAACGCCAGCTCTACCCGATCTACGATGAGCGCGGTTTTATCGAGCCTGGAGACGAAAATATCGTCAGCGTGGTCGACACCCCGGCCGGCCGCCTTGGCGTGCTAGTGGGCAGTGACAGCTGGTACCCGGACAACTACCGCAAGCTCAACGAACAAGGCGCGCAGCTGATTGCAGTGCCGGCCTTTGTGCTTGGCCGCGAGACCTGGGATCGACCATGGCGCGGTTTTAAAAGCGTCTCCACTCCACAGGAAATCAGCCTCAAGCCCGAAGAGCTCAGTGAGGGCGAAGCGTGGCGCCGCCTGACCTTGATCAGCCAACAACCGATCAGCCAGGCCAGCGCCGGCATGAGCGTATTTCTGCGCGGGCAGTTCTGGGATTTGGGCACTGCCGGGCAGAGTTTCCTGAGTCACAACGGGCAGATCAACGCCGACAGCGACGCCCGTGGCGCGCGCCTGCTGAATATCTGGCTGTAACGCGGTGAAGCCGGTGCGCCTCGGGGATTTGTCGGTGGGCTTCGTGCACACCCTGGCCGACGCGATCCACAGCCACGGCCTGGACCCGCAACCGCTCTTGCTGCAATACGGCCTGGACCCGGCGCGCCTCGCCGAAGCTGGTGCGCGCTTGTCGATCCCGCGCTATATGCGCCTGGGCCATGCGGCCATTCAACTGACCGGCGACCCCGGCCTGGGCTTGCGCATGGGGCAACTCAGCCGCTTGAGCCAAGCGGGACTGGCTGGTGTCACCGCCGCACAGGCGCCTAACGTACGCGAAGCCGCTCGCACCCTGACGCGCTTTGAGCCGCTGTATGGTGCCAACTATCGCGGGCAATCGAGTTTTCATGAGGATGCCGAAGGCGCCTGGCTGCGTTTCTATTCCATCAGCCCCTACAACGCCTACAACCGTTTTGTGGTCGACTCGATCATTTCCAGCTGGTTGCATCAGCTCGCCAACCTGGCTCAACAACCGTTGCTGGCGCAACGAATCGACATCGAGTTCGATGCCCCCGAGTACAGCGAGCAGTACAGCCTATTGGGCGCCAACCAGGTCCACTTCGGTGCCGAGGCCAACCAGTTGCGCCTGAGCCAATCCACCCTGGCAATGCGTAACCCGCAGCATTGCCCAAGTACCTGGCAGCTCTTGCTGCAATTGTGTGAAAGGGAGTTGGAGCAGTTGACCCGCACCCGCAGTTTGCGCGAGCGCATTACCCGGTTGCTCGGGCCGATGCTCAACGGCGGCCGGGAACCCGACCTGGAAGAAGTGGCGGCACGCTTGAAGCTGCCGACCTGGACATTGCGCCGTAAACTGGCCGAAGAAGGCACTCAATTCCGCGCGATTCTCAACGATACCCGCCGCGACCTGGCTATGACCTACATTCGCGATACGGAACTGGCGTTCGGCGAGATCGCCTACTTGCTCGGCTTTGCCTCAGCCCAAGCCTTTCAACGGGCATTCAAGCGTTGGAACAACCAGACCCCAGGGGAATTTCGCCGCAGTCAGCGGCATTCCGCCTGAAGTCGGTCTTACAGCTCGGTGGCGTCGTCGGCCGGATCCAGCGGATCGAATTCAAAGGCCTGGTACTCCAGCAGTTCTTCCTGGTAATCGTCCATCATGGACTCCTTCTTGACGTTAAAAGTGGCTGCAGATAAATGACCTGCATCACCAGCCTAAAGTGCCGTCATGACGAAAAAATGTCTGCGCCATGACGTTCCTGCACTTCAAGATTAAACGTAGCAGCGTTATGCGGATTTAGCGCCAGGGCTCTGAAGCGCGATTGCAATCAGCTACGCACTGAAATGGACGGCAATGCATTCCATTGTGGGAGGGGGCTCGCACCCTTGCACATGAGATCTGCATCAGCTTTCAGCTTTGCGTCGGCCACGGGTTTGAGCACCCGCCTCCACCGCCATCCCGGCGGTACGCTCCAACGCCTCGGCAAACGCCCGGCGCTGCTCCGGTTCGATCTGCGACAGGAACAACTCGTCCACCGTACTTTCGTAGATCTTCCACATTTTTTTACGCAACGCCCGGCCGGTATCGGTGATCGACGCAAATGCCGCGCGGCCATCGCCGTCGGAGCGTGAACGCAGCACCAGGCCATCCTTTTCCAGGCGGTCTACCAGCCGCGTGAGGTTATAGCGCTCAATGGCCAATACATCGGCCAACTCGTGCATGCGGCGGGTGCCTTCGGGGCCGCTTTCTAGACCCCACAGTGCGTCGTACCAGGCGTAAGGGGGCAAGTCGGCGGCCGCCAGGCGGCGCTCGATTTCACGGATGACCGTCCTGTGGGCCCTGACAAAACGGAACCATACATCGGGCTCTTTCGACGACATGCAACACCATCCGGTGGATTTCAAGAAGGTTGCAATAGTAGCTCATCCCGCGCTAGATTCGGCCATGTAGTTGCAATTGCAACAACATTGACGACGTTCCCACAAGGAGCCCGCCACTTGAAATCCGCCGACCCTGGAGCCTCACATGACCCCGAATAACGCAGTCAGACGCGACGTCGATCCACAGGAAACCCGCGAGTGGCTGGAGTCCATCGAATCGGTGCTGTCCACCGAAGGCCGCCCGCGCGCCCATTACCTGATCGATCAGTTGCTGGATTTCGACGTGGCGCGGCATGGCGACTTCTATGGGCGGGTGACCACGCCTTACGTCAACACGATCCCGGTGGATCGCCAGTTGCCCTACCCCGGCAACCTGGCCATCGAACGCCGCACCAATGCGTTTATCCGCTGGAACGCCATGGCCATGGTATTGCGTGCAGGCAAACACTCCGGTGTGGGTGGGCATATCGCCACTTATGCGTCAGCCGCTGTGCTTTACGACGTCGGCTTCGACCACTTCTTCCGTGGCCGCACCGACCGCTTCGACGGCGACCTGGTGTACATCCAGGGGCATTCCTCGCCTGGCATTTACGGCCGCGCCTACCTCGAAGGCCGCATCAGCGAAGCACAACTGGATAACTTCCGCCGTGAAGCCGGTGGTGAGGGCATTTCGTCCTACCCCCACCCACGACTAATGCCGGACTTCTGGCAATTTCCTACGGTGTCCATGGGACTGGGGCCGATCACGGCGGCCTATCAGGCGCGTTTTATGCGCTACCTGGAGTTTCGTGACCTCAAGCAACACCAGGGCCGTAAGGTCTGGGCATTCCTGGGTGATGGCGAAATGGACCAGCCGGAATCCCTGGCCGCCATTTCCCTGGCCGGACGCGAGAAACTCGACAACCTGATCTTCGTGGTCAACTGCAACCTGCAACGCCTGGACGGCCCGGTACGCGGCAACGCCAAGGTGATCCAGGAATTCGAAAGCCTGTACCGCGCCGCCGGCTGGAATGTGATCAAAGTGATCTGGGGTGGTGGCTGGGATGCACTGCTGGAAAAAGACACAAGCGGCCTGCTGCGCCAACGCATGATGGAATGCGTGGACGGTGACTATCAGAACTACAAATCCCAGAACGGCGCCTACGTGCGCGAACACTTCTTCGGCAAATACCCGGAGTTGCTGGCACTGGTTGCGGACCTGTCCGACGACGACATCTGGAAACTCTCACGGGGAGGCCATGACCCGGACAAGGTCTACAACGCCTATGCCGCCGCCGTGCGTCACAGTGGCCAACCGACGGTGATCCTGGCAAAAACCGTCAAGGGCTTTGGTATGGGCGAAGCCGGCGAAGGCCAGAACATTAACCACCAACTGAAAAAGATGGGTGCCGACGCCGTCAAGGCCTTCCGCGACCGCTTCGGCCTGGAGGTGCCCGATGAGCAACTTGCTGAAATTCCTTACCTCAAGCCCATAGCCGATAGCGAAGAAGCCCGTTACTTCGCCGCACGTCGCCAGGCCTTGGGCGGCTATGTGCCCGCGCGCCACACTGCGGTCGAATCGCTGCAGATCCCCGAACTGAGCGCTTTCGCCACTCAGCTCAAGGACACTGGCGAGCGCGCGATTTCCACCACCATGGCCTTCGTGCGCATCCTCGGCACCCTGCTGAAAGACCCGCACCTGGGCAAGCTGATCGTGCCCATCGTGCCGGACGAATCACGCACCTTCGGCATGGAGAGCCTGTTCCGTCAGATCGGCATCCACTCCGCCGTCGGCCAACTCTACACCCCACAGGACTCCGGGCAACTGAGCTACTACAAGGAGAGCAAGGACGGACAGATCATGCAGGAAGGCCTGAATGAGTCAGGCGCCATTTCCTCATGGATCGCGGCGAGTACGTCCTACAGCAACCACGGCCTGATGACCGTGCCGTTCTATATCTTCTATTCGATGTTCGGTTTCCAGCGCGTCGGCGACCTGGCTTGGGCGGCGGGCGATGCGCGCGCGCGTGGTTTCTTGCTGGGCGCCACGGCCGGGCGTACCACGCTGATGGGCGAAGGCTTGCAGCATGACGATGGTCATAGCCATATCCTCTCGTCGGTGATTCCGTGCTGCATCTCTTATGACCCGACCTTTGCCTACGAACTGGCGGTGATTATTCGCGAGGGCATGCGGCGCATGTACGTTGAGCAAGAGGACATTTACTACTACATCACCCTGCTCAACGAAAACTACCCGCACCCGGCGATGCCCGAAGGCGTGGAAGGCGGCATTCTCAAAGGTATGTACAGGCTCAGCGCCAACCCTGAGGCGCAAGTGCAACTGATGGGCAGTGGTTCGATCCTGCGAGAAGTGATCGCCGCCGCTGAACTGCTGGCCACCGACTTCGGTGTGCACGGCAACGTGTGGAGCGTGACCAGCCTCACCGAGTTGCGCCGTGACGGGCATGCGGTCGAACGCTGGAACCTGCTGCACCCGGAAAGCGAGCCTCGCGTGAGTTACGCAGAGCAATGCCTGGCCGGGCACACGGGGCCAGTGGTGGTGACGACGGATTACGTGAAACTGTTCGCCGATCAGCTTCGTCCGTTCGTGCCGGGCCGTCGCTTTGTCGCGCTGGGCACTGATGGCTTCGGGCAATCAGACACCCGGGAAGCCTTGCGTGAGTTCTTTGAGGTGGATCGCCACTTCATCGCCCTGGCCGCCCTGAAGGCGCTGGCGGATGACGGCATGATCGGTCGCGACAAGGTCAGTGAAGCGATCAAACGCTACGGGATCAACGTCGACAAGGTGAATCCCGTAGCGGTCTGAACTACTGCGCAGGCGTTGGCAGGGGCGGAATCGCTTCTGTCGGCGCCGGCAGGTCCGGCGTGGTCGTGGCGGGTGCGGGCTCGGCCTGCGGGGCAATCGGTGCGGCTTCAGGCGCAGGCACAACCGGCTCCGCAGCAGCTGGTACGGCAGGCTCTTCCTTCGGCGCCTCGACTTTCTCCGCAGCGGGTGCGGCCTTCGGCTCCGGCACACCGAGGTCCGCCTTTGGCTGCTCGGGGATATGCTCAGCCTTCTTCACTTCCTGGGGCAGGAAGACGTCCACCAACGCAAAGTAGCGATCGTAGAACTTCGGCGCGGACACCGTTTCACTCGCCACCTTCACCATCGAGTCATCGGTGGAGCCAATCGGCATCGACACCGACCCCAGCACGCCTACACCCAGGCTAGCGGAGTTGTTGACCTTCTTCAGCGCATAGCGATCCTGAAGGGCGTTGGCAAACATCGTCGAGTGCTTTTTACCTTTGCCGTCATCGGCACACACCACGTTGAAGCTGATCTGCAGGTGAGTTTCGCCGGTCTGCTGGAAACTCTTGTTACCCACGACCAGTTTCGGGTCGCTGCTGGTGATGATGTAGCCCTGGCTCAGCAAGGCACGCCGCGCGGCCTCGCACGCTGCTACATCGCTAACGGGGTAATCCCGGGAAAACGTACCGGAGTCGTCGAAGTTCTCATGTTCATAAATAGCGGTCTTGGGTGACGAGCAGCCCGCGGCGCCCGCCAGCACCAGCGCCAGCCCGAGGCTACACAAGTGGAATGATGTCGACATTGAAGATCCTGAGGAAAACGGTCTGGGCGGTATTGTGCAACAGAACGAGGCCTTGGCGCGCGCATTCCTGTCGGTAAAACGTCACAGGGTTACGCACCGGGGCCTGCAGGGAAAAGCCCGGCGCACATATGGTCAATAAACACGCGTACCTTGGTCGAAGTATGGCGACCGGGCCACAACATCCAGAAACTGCCCCGGTGTTCCAAGTAATCATCCAACACCCGTTGCAAGCGCCCCTCGCCCACGGCCTGGTTGACCATGTAGTCCGGCAGGCAGGCAATGCCCAAACCCTCGAGCACCACGTGGTTCAGAGACTCAATGGTGGTACTGACCAACGGCGTACGTAACAGCGGTTCCGCAGCACCCGGGGCAAGACGCAACGGCCAGGGCTCGAGCTTGCCCGTGGCGCAGAACTTGTGGCGCAGGCAGGCGTGGCCATTCAGGTCCTGTGGTTGCTGCGGGGTGCCGTGTTGGGCGAAGTATCCCGGTGTGGCGACGAGTACCAACTGGTAGTGACCCAGGTGGCGCGCCATCAACCGCGAATCTTCTGGCTTGCCCGTACGAATCACCGCATCGAAACCTTCCTCGATCACGTCCACCATACGGTCAGAGAAATCCACATCCAACTCGATATCCGGATAGACGCGCATAAAGTCACTGAGTACTGGCATCAACAAGCCCCGCACCTGCGGCACACTGATGCGCAGCTTGCCCCGTGGGGTTGCACCGGCGTCTGTCAGTTCCTGCTCGGCTGCTTCCACCTCAGCGAGAATCCGCCGCGACCGCTCAAGGAACAGCGAGCCTTCACTGGTCAAGGTGATACTGCGCGTGCTGCGGTGAAACAGCCGCACGCCCAGGCGCTCTTCCATCCGCGCAATGCTTTTGCCTACAGCCGACGACGACACCCCCAGCACACGGCCGGCGGCGGTGAAGCTGAGCGTCTGCGCCACCTGCACGAACACCGAAAGGCTGCCCAAGCTGTCCATGATCCCCCTTCAGCGATTGCGGACACTTGCGTCCGATAAGTTCGGAACCTTAGCCTGTTTTTCCGTCAACCACAGCCCCCTACTCTGGCCGCTTGCCCTTTTACCTGGATAAAACGTCATGAGCAGCAGCCCTTCACTCACCGCATCAGCCCAGCGGGATTCATTACCGCTGGGCGGTCTACTGGCCCTGGCCAGCGCTGGCTTTATCACCATCCTCACCGAAGCCATGCCCGCCGGATTACTACCCCAGATAGGCAAAGGCCTAGGCGTGTCGCCCGCCCTGGTCGGTCAACTGGTCACGGTCTATGCCCTTGGCTCGTTGCTGGCGGCCATCCCCCTGACGCTGCTGACCCGCGGCTTGCGCAGACGACCGTTACTGCTGATGGCCATCGGCGGCTTTGCCTTGGTCAACAGCATAACCGCGCTGTCCAGCCACTACGGGCTGACCCTCGTGGCGCGCTTTTTTGCCGGGGTCTTCGCCGGGCTGCTTTGGGCGTTGCTAGCGGGTTATGCGAGCCGAATGGTGTCGCCACACTTGCAAGGTCGCGCCATTGCCGTGGCCATGCTGGGTGCACCGCTGGCGCTGTCACTGGGTGTGCCTGCGGGCACCTTCCTCGGCACCACCGTTGGCTGGCGCCTGAGTTTTGCGATCATGACCGGGCTGACCTTGGTGTTACTGGCTTGGGCACGCTGGCAACTGCCGGATTTTGCTGGCGAACGGGCGGATAAACGCTTGGGGCTGCGCCAGGTGCTGAACCTGCCAGGAATTCGTCCGGTGCTGTGGGTAACGTTTACCTACGTGCTGGCCCACAACATTCTCTACACCTACATCGCCCCGTTGCTGGTGCCCGCCGGGATCGATGCGGATGTTGACCGAGTGCTGCTGGTGTTTGGCCTCTCGGCGGTGCTTAGCATCTGGTTGGCAGGTGTGTTGATTGACCGGTGGCTGCGCGCCTTACTATTAATCAGTTGTGCGCTGTTTGGCCTGATCGCCCTGGCGCTGGCGTTCTGGATCAATGTGCCGGCAGTCATCTATACCGCCGTGGCGTTATGGGGCCTGGCGTTCGGCGGCCTGCCGGCGCTGTTGCAAACCGCACTGGCCCAATCGGCGGGCGAGTCGGCGGATACCGCACAATCAATGCTAGTGACCGTGTGGAACCTGGGGATAGCCGGTGGCGGGCTGGCGGGTGGCGTGTTGCTTCAGGGCTGGGGCGTCGCGGGCTTTCCATGGGCCGTTATGCTACTGATGCTACTGGCCTGGGCTGGCGCATCACAGACGGCGCCCCAACAGTTGGCCCGGCCAGCCCGCCAAGTCGAATGTTGAAATGCGCTCGTAGCCACAGGACTCATAAAAACGCACCAGATCCCCTGTCCCGCCGCCGTAGCAGTCCACACGCAAACGCGTGACGCCTACTGCCCGGGCTTGGTCATCGGCAAAGGCCATCATGCGCCGCCCAAGGCCGCGAACACGCGGGTCACGCGCGGCAATCAACAGGCGCACATACACCTCGGGCTCAGTCGCCAACGGTACATAAGGCATGGGATCGCCCAAAACCAGCGCTCCACGGATACGCCCTGCGGGATCCTCTACCACCCACGCCCCGGGCAACGCGCAGGCTTCAGCCACTTGCGCGACCCGCCGGGGCAACGCCGACCAGGGCTCGGTGCCCCACTGATGGGTATTGCCTATGCCAACGAACCATGCAATCACCTCGTCGAACACCTGGAGCACGGCAGAAACATCCGCCACACGGGCGCGGCGGATCAGCAAGCCGTCCATTCCTTGAATCAACATGCATGGAACTCCTGGGTCGACGATACCGAGCACCCAGTCTAGCGCACATAAAAAAGCCCCCGGTCTTTTCAGGCCGGGGGCTTCTTGTTCAAACCAACATCAGTACTTCTTGATATCAGCCTTGGTTTCCAACTGCTTGCGGTACGCTGCGAAGTCCTGCTGGCCAACACGGGAAGCGAGGAAGCGGCGGTATTGGGCCTTTTCTTCTTCCGATGGGGCTGCAGCTTCATTCACGCCGTTCAAGCGCACGATCGCCAGGCTACCGTCAGCCAGGGTCACGGTGGTGAAGGTCGGCTTGTCCTTGACCGCAGGCTTAGGCATGCGGAACAGGGCTTGCAATACGGCTGGGTCGATCGCTTCCTGGCTACGGGTAGCCGCTTCAGTGACTTTCCACGCCTGACCATCGACCGGCTGGTTCAGCGGTGTCTTGCCATCACGCAGGCTGGCGATCAGCTCGTCAGCGTGAGTCTTGGCAGCCGCGCTGGCGCGCTCCTTGGCCATCTGCGTGCGGATTGCCGCAGCAACGCTTTCCAGCGGCAGTTGCGCAGGTTTG
Organism: Pseudomonas sivasensis; assembly: GCF_052938085.1. NCBI lineage: Bacteria > Pseudomonadati > Pseudomonadota > Gammaproteobacteria > Pseudomonadales > Pseudomonadaceae > Pseudomonas > Pseudomonas sivasensis. The sequence continues at coordinate 2,244,129 of NZ_CP176442.1, read as the reverse complement.
CGGTGCTCTTTGGCACGCAGCACGATGATGGTTTCCGGGTCCAGCTCAATGGCGGTGCTGTTGGCACCTTCATCCAGCACTTCCGGGCTGAACGCAGCGGTGACCACGGCACGGTTGGCCGCGACACCGTCACCACCTTCACGGCCAAACGGTGCGGAGGTGTGCACGGTCAGCTTCAGGTCAGAGGCAGGCTGAGCCAAGTCAGAAGCTTCGAATGCCGCATCTTCCAATTGCTTGGTCGCTTCGACAAAACGCTGCTCTACCTGCTGGGCCTTGAGCTCACGGGTCAGTTTGTCTTTCAGGCTGGCGAACGTCGGCACTTGCGGTGCTTCAACGCCCAACAACTTGATCAAGTGCCAACCGAAGGTGCTGCGCACCGGCGTCGAGACCTGGTCCTGTTTCAACGCATACAGGGCCGTTTCGAAGTCCGGATCGTAGACGCCAGGGCCAGCGAAGCCGAGGTCACCGCCGTTGTTGGCAGAGCCAGGATCCTGGGAAAACTCCTTGGCCAGGGCTTCGAACTTCTCACCTTTGGCCAGGCGTGCCTGGATTTCTTCGATCTTAGCCTTGGCTTGCGCGTCGGAAACCTTGTCGTTGACTTCAATCAGAATGTGCGCCGCGCGACGCTGTTCAGCGAGGTTGGCGGTTTCTTTCTGATAGGCCGCCTGCAGTTCATCGTCCTTGACGTTGACCTGGTCGAAGAAAGAAGACTTCTTCAATTCCAGATAGTCGATGACCACCTGGTCCGGGGTCATGAACTCTTTGGCGTGCTGGTCGTAGTAAGCCTTGACCTCTTCGTCGGTGAGCTTCACCGCCGCAGGGTTGGCCTTGATGTTGACGGTGGCGAAATCGCGAGTCTGTTTTTCCAGACGGGCAAATGCGAGCACTTCGGCATCGGTGACAAAGCCGCTACCGGCAATGCCTGCGCGAACCTGACCGATCAGCATTTCCTGGGTCATCATCTGACGGAACTGCAGACGGCTATAGCCCAACTGACGGATCACCTGGTCAAAGCGTTCGGCGTTGAACTTGCCGTCAACCTGGAATTCCGGCGTTTGCAGGATCACCTGGTCCAATGCAGCTTCAGAGAACCCGAACTTGGAATCGGCAGCACCTTGCAGCAGCAGCTTGCGGTCGATCAGGCCTTTGAGAGCCGCCTCGCGCAGCAGTTTTTCGTCGAGGAGCGAAGCGTCGAAATCCTTGCCCAACTGTTGCATCAGCTGTCGACGTTGCATGTCGACGGCCTGGCTCAGCTCGGTCTGGGTGATTTCTTCACCGTTGACCTTGGCCACGTCCTGCTTGTTAGTACCCGAAGCTTGGAAAATGGCTTCGATACCGGTGAACGCCATCAATGCGACGATGATCCCGATAATGGTCTTGGCAATCCAGCCTTGTGAATTGTCCCTGATATTTTGCAGCATGCGTCCCCCAGAAACGGTTGAACTTCAAAAATTGGCAACCGTGGAGCGTGGGTAGAATCCGGATAGAAGAAAGGCGCATCCGAGGATGCGCCTTCTCGTAACTGGCGGAGCGGACGGGGGGTTGAACTTGCACCCCCGGCGTGGCGACCCAATGGATACGTGGGTCAGCTACCGCTCCGCTGCCAGGCCAGACCTGCGTCCGACCCGGGTAGCAAAGGCTTGAACGAAGCTTAGTTAACGGCTTCTTTCAGGGCTTTACCGGCTTTGAAACCTGGTTTTTTGGCAGCAGCGATTTGCAGTGCTTTGCCAGTCTGTGGGTTGCGGCCAGTGCGAGCTGGGCGGTCAGTCACAGAGAACGTACCGAAGCCTACCAGTACCACGGAGTCGCCGGCCTTCAGAGCGCCAGTGACGGATTCGATTACTGCATCCAGCGCACGGCCAGCAGCAGCTTTCGGGATATCAGCGGATGCAGCAATAGCATCAATCAGTTCCGACTTGTTCACTCTAAGTCCCCTTATATATCTATTGAGTATGATTCTAAGTTTTTTGGTAAACAGCAAAAACCAGTGCTGAATGGCCTACAGACACTTAAGAGCCGCTTTATAACAAGGGCTCTAAAAAGCTGTCAAGGAAGCCTCCAGGCTTATTCACATTAATGCGTGCTAATTCTTTCCTTGGAATCAGACTCTCGTTTTTCATCCTTGGCAACTATCTCCGGAGCCACATCCGGCAAGGGCTCTGGCGCGTATTGCAGCGCAATTTGCAGGACCTCGTCAATCCATTTAACCGGTTTAATCTGAAGATCCTGCTTGATGTTGTCAGGAATTTCCTTCAAGTCGCGAACATTCTCTTCAGGGATGATCACTGTTTTGATACCACCCCGGTGTGCTGCAAGCAATTTCTCTTTCAGACCACCGATGGCCAATACCTGACCACGCAGGGTGATTTCCCCAGTCATGGCGACGTCGGCACGCACCGGGATGCCGGTCAATGCAGACACCAAGGCCGTGCACATGCCTACGCCAGCGCTAGGGCCATCTTTAGGCGTAGCACCTTCCGGCATATGAATGTGAGTGTCATGCTTCTCGTGGAAGTCCAGGGGGATCCCCAGGCTTCTGGCGCGACTGCGCACCACGGTCTGCGCGGCAGTGATGGATTCAACCATCACGTCACCCAGGGAACCGGTCTTGATCAGCTGGCCTTTGCCTGGAATCACAGCAGCCTCGATGGTCAGCAATTCTCCGCCCACCTGGGTCCACGCCAAGCCAGTCACCTGACCGACTTGATCCTGCTGCTCGGCCAGGCCGTAGCGGAATTTCTTCACACCCAGGAAGTGCTCCAAGGAGTCGGCCACCACCTTCACGGAGAAGCGTTTTTCCAGCGCATGCTCTTTGACTGCCTTGCGGCAAATCTTCGCGATCTGGCGTTCAAGGCCCCGCACACCGGCCTCGCGGGTGTAGTAACGTACGATGTCGCGGATCGCTTCGATGTCAAATTCGATCTCGCCCTTCTTCAGGCCATTCGCCGAAATTTGCTTGGGCGCGAGGTACTTGACCGCAATGTTGATCTTCTCGTCCTCGGTGTAACCCGGTAGACGAATCACCTCCATCCGATCCAGCAAGGCCGGCGGGATGTTCATGGAGTTGGAAGTGCAGAGGAACATTACGTCAGACAAGTCGTAGTCGACTTCTAGGTAATGGTCGTTGAAATTATGGTTTTGCTCAGGGTCGAGCACTTCCAGCAACGCCGATGCCGGGTCGCCACGCATGTCGCTGCCCATTTTGTCGATTTCATCAAGCAGGAACAGCGGGTTGCGCACACCCACCTTTGTCATCTTTTGAATCAATCTTCCTGGCATCGAACCGATGTAAGTTCGGCGATGACCACGAATTTCCGCCTCATCACGCACACCGCCGAGCGCCATGCGCACGAATTTGCGGTTAGTCGCACTGGCAATCGATTCGGCGAGAGAGGTTTTACCAACACCTGGAGGGCCGACCAGGCACAACACCGGACCACGAATTTTCTTCACGCGCTTTTGCACGGCGAGGTATTCGAGAATCCGCTCTTTGACTTCTTCGAGGCCATAGTGATCGGCGTCGAGAATTTCCTCGGCACGTGTCAGGTCCAAACGCACTTTGGTCTGGGCCTTCCACGGCACTTGCACCAGCCAGTCGATGTACGAGCGCACTACGGTCGCTTCAGCGGACATCGGCGACATCTGCTTGAGCTTGTTCAGCTCGGCATTAGCTTTGGTAAGAGCGTCTTTCGGCAGGCCTGCGGCATCAATGCGCTTTTTCAGCTCTTCGATTTCGTTGTGGCCCTCCTCGCTGTCGCCAAGTTCTTTCTGAATGGCCTTCATCTGCTCATTCAGGTAGTACTCGCGCTGGCTACGCTCCATTTGTTTCTTCACGCGACCACGAATGCGCTTCTCAACCTGCAACAGGTCGATTTCGGCATCCAGCAACGCCAGGACATGTTCAACACGGGCCGACAGGTCGATGATTTCGAGGATGTCTTGCTTCTGCTCGATCTTCAGCGCCATGTGTGCGGCCATGGTGTCGACCAGACGGCTTGGCTCATCAATGCTATTGAGGGAAGACAGGACCTCAGCCGGGACTTTTTTGCCCAACTGCACATACTGCTCGAACTGCGAGAGCAGGCTGCGTACAAAAACTTCGGATTCGCGCTCAGGGGCTTCGACTTCGTCGATCAGCGCCACTTCGGCGCGCAGGTGACCATCCACCTCCATGAAACGCTCTACAGCACCTCGTTGCTCGCCTTCTACCAGCACCTTGACGGTGCCATCAGGCAGTTTGAGCAGTTGCAGGACAGTAGCAATTGTACCGACGCGATACAGGGCGTCTTCGCCTGGATCATCATCGGCAGGATTTCTCTGGGCCAACAGCAGGATCTGCTTGTCGCCCGTCATCGCTGCCTCAAGGGCTTCGATAGACTTCTCGCGCCCCACGAACAGCGGGATAACCATGTGCGGATAAACGACGACATCACGCAACGGCAGGAGAGGCAATTCAATGGTTGTCTTCATGATTTCGCCTCTATGACAGTTGAAAAATAAGCTTGAAACCAAGATGGGGGCTGCATGCAAAAAAAACAAGCTTATTGCCAGCAGTTAAACGCAGTAAACGCTTCAAGATAAAAGTCGCACAAAAAACAAAGGGGCCCTAGGGGCCCCTTGTTTGTACCGAAACTGCGAAACGCTTACGCGTCTGGCGCAGCTTTGGCAGTCGGCTCACTGTTCTCGTAGATATACAGCGGCTTGGACTTACCTTCTATAACGCTTTCGTCGATCACCACTTTACTCACCTCAGACTGCGAGGGGATTTCGTACATGGTGTCGAGCAATACACCTTCAAGGATAGAACGCAGACCACGTGCACCGGTCTTGCGCTCCAGCGCCCGCTTGGCTACCGACTTGAGAGCATCAGTACGGAACTCAAGGTCCACACCTTCCATCTCAAACAGCTTGGCGTACTGCTTAGTCAGGGCATTTTTCGGCTCGGTGAGGATCTGAATCAGAGCAGCCTCATCCAACTCGTCCAATGTGGCCAGGACCGGCAAACGGCCAACGAATTCCGGGATCAGACCGAACTTGACCAGATCGTCAGGCTCAACCTCACGCAGGGACTCGCCCACCTTCTTGCCTTCTTCCTTGCTGCGTACTTCTGCACTGAAACCGATACCGCCCCGGGTGGAACGTTGCTGAATAACTTTTTCCAGCCCAGAGAACGCACCGCCACAGATGAACAGGATGTTACGCGTATCAACCTGAAGGAATTCCTGCTGCGGGTGCTTGCGGCCGCCTTGTGGCGGTACGGAAGCAACCGTGCCTTCAATCAGCTTCAACAGAGCCTGCTGCACGCCCTCACCAGAAACGTCCCGGGTGATCGACGGGTTGTCAGACTTGCGCGAGATCTTGTCGATTTCGTCGATATAGACAATACCCATCTGGGCCTTCTCTACGTCGTAATCGCACTTCTGCAGCAGTTTCTGAATGATGTTCTCGACGTCCTCACCCACGTAGCCAGCCTCAGTGAGGGTGGTAGCGTCGGCGATGGTGAACGGAACATTCAGCAGACGAGCGAGGGTTTCTGCAAGCAGGGTTTTACCCGAGCCTGTAGGACCGATCAGCAAGATGTTGCTCTTGCCGAGTTCGACTTCGTCGCCTTTCTTGTCACGCTGGTTCAGACGCTTGTAGTGGTTGTACACCGCTACGGCCAGAACCTTCTTTGCACGCTCTTGACCAATCACATATTGATCAAGGATGCCGCTGATTTCTTTAGGCGAAGGCAGTTTATGCGCGCTGCTCTCGGCCTGTGCTTCCTGCACCTCCTCGCGGATGATGTCATTGCACAGGTCGACGCACTCGTCGCAGATAAACACCGAGGGGCCGGCAATCAACTTGCGTACTTCATGCTGGCTTTTGCCACAGAAGGAGCAATAGAGCAGCTTGCCGTTGTCCTCGCCGTTGCGGGTGTCAGTCATTCGTTCGATCCAAATCCGATAGGCTTGCAACACAAGATGAAGGCTTATGCGGGCTTTTTCAAGCCCGCCGATGATCGGACACGCCGACCAACCCTATTTTGAGCGGCTTATATTAAGCGGGGCGCTTTTCGATCACTGCATCGATCAACCCGTATTCACGTGCGGCTTCGGCGCTCATGAAGTTGTCGCGGTTGGTGTCGCGCTCGATTTCTTCCAGCGTGTGCCCGCTGTGCTTGGCCATCAGCGTGTTAAGACGTTCGCGGATGAAGAGGATTTCCTTAGCGTGGATTTCGATGTCCGACGCCTGGCCCTGGAAACCGCCCAGTGGCTGGTGAATCATCACGCGCGAGTTCGGCAGGCAGTAACGCTTGCCCTCGGCACCCGCCGTCAGCAGGAACGCGCCCATGCTGCAGGCCTGGCCAATGCAGGTAGTCGAGACGTTAGGCTTGATGAACTGCATGGTGTCGTAGATCGACATACCTGCCGTCACCGAACCGCCCGGCGAGTTAATGTAGAGATGGATGTCCTTGTCCGGGTTTTCCGCTTCAAGGAACAGCAGCTGCGCACAGATCAGGTTGGCCATGTAGTCCTCTACCGGGCCCACCAGAAAGATCACTCGCTCCTTGAGCAGGCGCGAGTAGATGTCGTAGGCGCGCTCGCCACGAGCAGACTGCTCGACAACCATCGGGACCAAGCCGCCTGCGGCCTGGATATCAGAGTTCTGCTGAATATAGGAATTACGGAACATGCTCTGCAGTTACTCCCAAATAGTCATGTCTTGAAAACGCATAAGCCAGCGCGAGGCTGGCTTATGGTTGAATTTCCAACGAGTTGGACAATCAGTCGGCTTGTGCTGCTTCCGCCGGCTTGACTGCTTCTTCGTAAGAGACCGCTTTATCGGTCACCTTAGCCTTCTGCAGAACAGTATCCACAACTTGTTCTTCCAGCACAACCGAACGCACTTCGTTCAGTTGCTGGTCGTTCTTGTAGTACCAAGCCACAACCTGCTCAGGCTCCTGGTAGGCCGAAGCCATTTCCTGGATCATTTCGCGAACGCGATCTTCATCAGGCTTGAGGTCGAACTGCTTGACCACTTCAGCCACGACCAAACCCAGCACAACGCGACGCTTGGCTTGCTCTTCGAACAGCTCGGCAGGCAGTTGGTCAGGCTTGATATTGCCACCAAACTGCTGAACCGCTTGAACGCGCAGGCGATCCACTTCATTGGACAGCAAAGCCTTAGGCACTTCGATCGGGTTGGCAGCCAGCAGACCGTCCATGACCTGATTCTTAACCTTGGACTTGATGGCCTGGCGCAGCTCGCGCTCCATGTTCTTGCGAACTTCGGTGCGGAAGCCTTCGATGCCGGTTTCCTTGATACCAAACTGATTGAAGAACTCTTCGTTCAGCTCTGGCAGCTTAGGCTCGGAAACGCTGTTGACGGTCACGGTGAACTCGGCAGCTTTGCCAGCCAAGTCCAGATTTTGGTAGTCAGCAGGGAAAGTCAGGTTCAGAACACGCTCTTCGCCGGCTTTGGCGCCAACCAGGCCGTCTTCGAAACCAGGAATCATGCGGTTGGAGCCCAGTACCAATTGGGTACCCTTGGCAGAGCCACCAGCGAACACTTCGCCGTCAACCTTGCCAACGAAATCGATGTTCAGCTGGTCTTCGTTCTGGGCGGCACGATCGGCCACTTCGAAACGAGTGTTCTGCTTGCGCAGGATTTCCAGCATGTTGTCCAGGTCGGAATCAGCGACATCAGCGCTCAGGCGCTCGATTTCGATACCGTCGAAACCAGCGACTTCGAACTCTGGGAACACTTCAAATACGGCAACATATTCCAGGTCCTTGCCAGCTTCCAGGGACTTAGGCTCGATCGAAGGCGAGCCAGCTGGGTTCAGCTTTTGCTCAACAACGGCTTCGTAGAAGGAAGCCTGGATCACGTCACCTACAGCTTCTTGACGCGCATCAGCACCAAAACGGCGCTTGATTTCGCTCATCGGCACTTTGCCTGGACGGAAACCAGCGATCTTGGCCTTTTGGGCAGTCTGCTGCAGACGCTTGTTGACCGCAGTCTCGATACGCTCTGCCGGCACGGTGATGCTCAGGCGGCGCTCAAGAGCAGTAGTATTTTCAACAGAAACTTGCATGAATATTCCTCGTTGCACAGACGTTAGCCGGCCGTTTCCGACCCCAGAATCAAGGGCATGCATTCTAGAGGGTCAAACTCAAGAAGTCACCCTACTGGAAACGGGTAAAAAAACAGCAGGCCATTTGTAGGTTCAAGTGCACGCGTGCACCTCAGCCCGTTAGCAAATACAGCTCATCACGCCAGGGCTCTGCGCCAACCCTTCTATATATAGAAGGACCAGGAACGCAGCCCCCGGCAGCCAGCCTTGCGAGCAAGACCGGCGACAGGGAAGCAGCATCGAGAAACACAAATACGATGAAGCGCCCCGCCCTTGAAACTCGAAACGCTTAAACGAAAACGGCACAGCCCTTTTCAGGTACTGCGCCGTTATCGCTATTTAATAGCGGTACTGACCTCTCTATAGACGAGCATCAGTCCTACACGTTCAAAACCGGCAACGATTCTAACGCCAAGGCATTGAGAATGCTTGCTTTTTTGACAACCATAATCTCTAGGCGCCTCGCACTACTCGACCGCAACCGCCCACAGAAACAAGACCCAGCTTTTTCCAGATGCAAAAAAAAAGCGCCAGATCATTGATCTGGCGCTTTTTCAAAATATGGGGTGGACGAAGGGGATCGAACCCTCGACAACGGGAGTCACAATCCCGTGCTCTACCAACTGAGCTACGCCCACCATATTGCATTAACAAAGAACTCGAACATCTTCTTTGTTGACCCCACCCAGCCTGGCGGCTTGGCGAAGCTTTAATTGGTGCGGATGAAGAGACTCGAACTCTTACGCCTCGCGGCGCTGGAACCTAAATCCAGTGTGTCTACCAATTCCACCACATCCGCGTTTGAAGCTCTTAAAGCAAAGGCGCCAGACGATTAATCTGGCGCCTTTTCAAAATATGGGGTGGACGAAGGGGATCGAACCCTCGACAACGGGAGTCACAATCCCGTGCTCTACCAACTGAGCTACGCCCACCATATAGCGCTACTTGTGCCAAAGCTGCCTAATGGCGCACCCGGCAGGACTCGAACCTGCGACCATCCGCTTAGAAGGCGGATGCTCTATCCAGCTGAGCTACGGGCGCCTTATTAATCTGTACTCTTGGAGGATTACAAACTAAGTGCTTCCAGCCTTGCAGTACAACAATTCTGCTCGACCTTCTTAACCAGTGCTAGGCTGTGCCCGACAAGTGCGACGAATAGTATAGAGGGCCCGGAAACCCGTCAAATCTTTTTTGAAAAAAATTCATTTTATTTAAGGGGTTAGGCCAATTTGCAGACCAAGCGCCTTTGCCCTCACGTCGTGGCGTGCGAGAATGCGCGCACTTTTCCTCCCCCTCTCGATGGTTAATCACGCGTAATGACTGCACAACTTATCGACGGCAAATCAATCGCCGCCAGCCTGCGCCAGCAGATCGCCAAACGAGTCACCGAGCGCAGCCAGCAAGGCCTGCGCACGCCTGGCCTCGCGGTGATCCTGGTCGGCAGCGATCCTGCCTCTCAGGTTTATGTCTCGCACAAGCGTAAAGATTGTGAAGAGGTCGGCTTTATATCCAAGGCCTATGACCTGCCTGCCGCCACCACCCAAGAGGCACTCACCGATCTGATCGACGGCCTCAACGACAACCCTGCGATCGACGGCATCCTCCTGCAACTGCCACTGCCCGAGCACTTGGACGCGTCCAAGCTGCTGGAGCGAATCCGCCCGGACAAAGACGTCGACGGCTTCCATCCTTACAATGTCGGCCGCCTGGCCCAGCGCATCCCCCTGCTGCGTCCGTGCACGCCAAAAGGCATCATGACCCTGCTGGAAAGTACCGGTGTCGATCTGTACGGCCTTGATGCAGTTGTGGTCGGCGCGTCCAACATTGTCGGTCGCCCGATGGCCATGGAGCTGCTGCTGGCCGGCTGCACCGTGACCGTTACCCACCGCTTCACCAAGGACCTGGCAGGCCACGTTGGTCGTGCCGACCTCGTTGTCGTAGCCGCCGGCAAGCCGGGCCTGGTCAAGGGTGAGTGGATCAAGGAAGGCGCCATCGTTATCGACGTGGGCATCAACCGTCAGGAAGACGGCAAGCTGGTAGGCGATGTGGTGTACGACACTGCCCTGCCCCGCGCTGGCTGGATCACCCCGGTGCCAGGCGGCGTCGGCCCGATGACCCGCGCTTGCCTGCTGGAGAACACCCTGTACGCCGCAGAGACCCTGCACGGTTAATAACCAGTCGTACTGAAAAAGCCCTGCCTTATCGCAGGGCTTTTTATTGCCCGAAAAAAACCTGTTTTTTCTTAGTTTTTAAGCACTTTCGTCTGGTTTTAGAAGAACATTCGACACTCCATCGTCCATACTCCTAAAATGTAACGGCATTTATCAAAGAAACCGTTGCTCAACGGTATTTCCTACTTTTTTAGCGAGTTCATCCGCGTGAAAATTCGTCTTTCTATTGCCAGCCTATTTTTTGCGTTCACAGGCACCTTTGCGCACGCCGCCGAATCCACCCAGGCGCCGCGCGACCCATCCAAACTGCAGATCGCATCCGGCAGCGCCATGCTGGTGGACCTGCAGACCAACAAGGTCATCTACGCCAGCAACCCCGACGTGGTGGTGCCGATTGCGTCGGTGAGCAAGTTGATGACCGGCCTGATCGTGCTTGAAGCCAAGCAGAACATGGATGAGTACATCGACATCAACATCAAAGACACGCCGGAAATGAAAGGCGTGTTCTCCCGCGTAAAAATCGGCAGCGAAATGCCTCGCAAGGAAATGCTGCTGATCGCCCTGATGTCATCGGAAAACCGCGCCGCCGCCAGCCTGGCCCACCACTATCCGGGGGGCTACCCGGCATTTATCGCGGCGATGAACGCAAAGGCCAAGGCGCTGGGCATGACCAACACCCACTATGTTGAACCCACCGGCCTGTCGATACACAACGTGTCCACCGCCCGCGACCTGAGCAAGCTGTTGGCTGCCGCACGGCACTACCCGCTGCTCAGCCAGTTGAGCACCACGAAGGAAAAGACCGTTGCGTTCCGCAAGCCCAACTACACCCTGGGTTTCTCCAACACTGACCACCTGATCAACCGCGCCAACTGGGATATCAAGTTGACCAAGACCGGCTTCACTAACCAGGCCGGCCATTGCCTGGTGCTGGTGACCAGCATGGGTAATCGCCCGGTGTCGCTGGTGATCCTGGATGCGTTCGGCAAGTTCACGCACTTTGCCGATGCCAGCCGTATTCGCAGCTGGGTCGAGACTGGCAAGGGCGGTTCGGTGCCGGACGTGGCATTGCGCTACAAGGCCGACAAAAATCTGAAGAACCGCTCGAATGCGGCGCAAGCCCACCGTTAAAGGGCGCCGCACCACATTTTTATCGGTGTTCTGACAATACTTTAAGCGCCTGGGCCGCCGCCTGCTCCTGCCCGGCTTGGGCCGTCGCATTTGCCGCCTCGCGCCAACGCTGGGCATCCACATTCGCTGGCAACTGGCTCGGACGCTGGGTGAGGATCGCCCAGTGCCCGGCGCTTGCCCACTTCGATTCAAACTCGCTGAAGCTCATCAATAAACGCCGGTCCATGCCCGAGCGCAGCAGAACCGTGCTTTTCTGCTGATTGAAGCCCACCACGACGACATAGTGCGCATCCGACCACAGCCCGCCGCCCACTCGCGCCATCACCGGATAACCCGCCGCCACTTGCGCCAGCACGGCCGTCAGTTTGGCATCCAGTGGATACACCATCAGCCCGTACTCACGCGCCAACACTTGCATGTTGCGCTCCAGGTCCGCTTCGCCGCCCGGCAAACGCAGCGGCTTATCCAGCAAACCCGGTGTCATGACAATGCCTTGTTGCGACAGCATGCTGGCTAATGCCGTAGGACCGCTCTGATAAGCCTCGCTGCGAAAGGTCGGCACACCATTGAGTTCGACGCGCTCCGGCAAGCCCGGCAGTTTCGACGGATGCCCGGAACAGGCAGCGAGGCCCATGGCGCAGGCCAGCAACAGGGATGATTTAACGTTCGACCGTAACCGCAATTTTTTACTCTCTTGATCAACTGCCGATAAGGGCCCTGATCATAGGGCGCTCGGCCACGCGGGTATAGCCCAAAGCCAGGGTTTACCGCCTGAGATAGAGCAAACAAGTTGGATGAACACGACCATTGGTCAATAGCAGGCAACCGTCAGGTAGCTAGACTGTCCATTGAGAAGACTGTGTGTGCCCCGTACTGGGCGAAAGGAGGCCTGAATGAGCCTTGCAACGACGATTGTGATGTTGATCTGCGGTTGGCTGGCGGTTGCCGGCGCCATGTTGTGGGGGGTGTTGCGCATTACCCGTCGGCACCATCACCCCCACGTAAAACCTGCCAAGCCCCTAAAGGCAGCGGCACACCACGCCTAGCCAGGCATGCAATTGAAGTCCCGCGTCGCCGCAACTTCCTTGCCGTGGCCATCCTTTAAGGATGCACGCACGGTGGTGCCCAGGCTGGATTCCACCAGCGTGTAGTGCTCACCCGCCTTAAAGGCTTCGTATTCGACCCGGCCTTGACAATCCCGCTGATTGTCGTCGCCGGGCTCCTCTTCGTACAACGTAACATCCAGGCTGTGAGCCCCCGGTTTCACCTCGAAATAGCGCCCGTCATCCACACGCTTGCCGTCCACGCGCTCAGCCAGCAAGTCATTCGGCGCATCCTCTGTCAGACCAATCCAGGCCTCACTCGGATCCGCTTTAGGGATCGGGCCGGCGCACGCCGACAGCAGCAATACGACACCCAATGCAGGGATCAACAACAGAGGTTTAAGTGACATGGCAGTGCTCCAAAAAGACGATATGTCCGATGGGTGACAAGCGTGACCAGCAGCGCTGCCTGGAACAAATGAATCCATATGAAACGATCTTCAGCCCTTACCTAAATGTTCCTTCACCTGGCTGAAAGGCGCGCGTTAGGTGGGTCGGGCAAGACTGCCGGGGTTTGCAATCCTGCTCCCTCGGAGGTTCACGCATGCTCGGGCTGGTAAAGACCGCACTGCAAAAGCCCTACACGTTTATCGTGTTGGCCATATTTATCTGCATCATCGGGCCGATGGCGGCCCTGCGTACTCCCACCGACGTGTTCCCCGATATCGGCATCCCTGTGGTCGCCGTGGTCTGGCAGTACAACGGCCTGTCGCCGGACGCCATGGCGGGCCGCGTGATCTACACCTACGAACGCTCCCTGAGCACCACCGTCAACGACATCGAACATATCGAATCCCAATCCCTGCCAGGGATGGGCATCGTGAAAATCTTCTTCCAACCCGGCGTCGATATCCGCACCGCCAATGCCCAAGTGACCGCCGTGTCACAAACCGTGCTCAAGCAAATGCCGCCGGGCATCACGCCGCCGCTGATCCTCAACTACAGCGCGTCCACGGTGCCGATCCTGCAAATGGCGTTTTCCAGCCCAAGCCTCTCGGAAGCCAAGATCCGCGACCTGGTGCAGAACAACATCCGCCTGCCGTTGAGCGCCCTGCCCGGCCTGGCCATGCCCACACCGATGGGTGGCAAGCAGCGTCAGATCACCCTCGACCTCGACCCGCAAGCGCTGGCTGCCAAAGGCCTGTCGGCCCAGGATGTGGGCAATGCCCTGGCGCTGCAGAATCAGATCATTCCGGTGGGCACTGCCAAGCTCGGCCCCAACGAATACACCATCCTGCTCAACAACAGCCCCAAGGCCATCGATGAGCTTAACGACCTGCCGATCAAGACCGTCGACGGCGCGCTGATCACCATCGGCCAGGTTGCCCACGTGCGTGACGGCTCGCCGCCGCAGACCAACATCGTGCGCGTCGACGGTCATCGCGCAGTGCTGATGCCGGCGTTGAAAAACGGCAGCATTTCCACCCTGTCGATCATCGACGGTATCCGTGGAATGCTGCCGCGCATCAACGAGACCCTACCACCGTCACTGAAGACCTCGTTGCTGGGCGACGCCTCGGTGTTCGTCAAGCAATCGGTGGGCAGCGTGGCCCAGGAAGGCATCATCGCCGCGCTGCTGACCAGCGCAATGATCCTGCTGTTCCTCGGCAGCTGGCGCTCCACGATCATTATTGCGGCGTCGATTCCTCTGGCAGTGCTCTCAGCGATAGCGCTGCTGGCCGTCAGCGGGCAAACCCTCAACGTCATGACCCTCGGCGGGCTGGCGTTGGCGGTGGGGATCCTGGTGGACGACGCCACGGTGACCATCGAAAACATCAACTGGCACCTGGAACAAGGCAAGGCGGTGAAGACCGCGATCCTCGACGGCGCCGCGCAAATTGTCGGCCCGGCGTTCGTCTCGCTGCTGTGCATCTGCATCGTGTTCGTGCCGATGTTCCTGCTGCAAGGCATCGCCGGTTATCTATTCCGGCCCATGGCGCTGGCGGTGATCTTTGCCATGGCCAGCTCGTTCATTCTTTCGCGCACCCTGGTGCCGACGCTGGCGATGTTCCTACTCAAACCACATACGCCGGAGCAAGGCGCGGGACATCATCCGGAAGATGAATTCATCAACCACCATGAGGGTGAGCAGCACACGAAACCGCGCACTGCCGCGCTGCAAGCCGTGCTGAATTTCCAGCAAGGGTTCGAGCGCCACTTCTCGAATATCCGCGACACCTACCATGGCTTGCTGACATTGGCCCTGGGTCATCGCAAGCGCTTTATCGTGGGTTTTCTGGCCTGTGTGCTCGCCTCATTCCTGCTATTGCCCAGCCTTGGCCAGGACTTTTTCCCGGCCACGGATGCCGGTGCGCTGGCCCTGCATGCGCGCCTGCCGCTGGGCACGCGCATCGAAGAAAGCGCCGCCGCCTTCGACCGCATTGAAGCGCGGATCCGTGAGGTCATCCCTGCCGAAGAACTGGACACCATTGTCGATAACATTGGCATCCCGCTCAGCGGCATCGACATGGCCTACAGCAGCAGCGGCACCATCGGCCCGCAGGATGGCGACATTCAAGTCAGCCTGAAAAAACACCACGCGCCCACCGCCGACTACGTGAAAAAACTGCGTGAAGCGCTGCCGCAAAGTTTTCCCGGCAGCCACTTCGCGTTCCTGCCGGCGGACATCAGCAGCCAGATCCTCAACTTCGGCGCGCCGGCGCCGCTGGACGTGAAAATCTCCGGGCGCAGCGATGAAGAAAACCGCGCCTATGCCGTCGAGCTGGAACGTCGCCTGCAACACGTGCCCGGCATCGCCGACTTGCGCATACAGCAGTCAACCGGCTACCCGTCGCTGCAGGTGAATGTCGACCGCCTGCGCGCCAACGGCCTGGGCATTACCGAGCGCGACGTGACCAACAGCATGGTCGCCTCTCTCGCCGGCAGCTCGCAAACCGCGCCGACCTTCTGGCTCAACCCGGCCAACGGCGTGTCCTATTCCATCGTCGCCGCCACCCCGCAATACCGCCTCGACAGCCTTCCGTCACTGGAAGCGCTGCCCGTCACCGGCGCCAACGGGCAGTCGCAGATCCTCGGCGGTGTGGCAACCATCTCCCGTGTGCAAAGCCCGGCGGTGGTGACCCACTACAACATCGAACCGACCCTGGACCTGTACGCCAACGTGCAAGGCCGCGACCTCGGCGGCGTAGCCCGCGACGTGCAAAAGGTGCTGGATGACACCGCGTCCATGCGCCCAAAAGGCGCGACGATCAGCCTGCACGGCCAGATCGACGCGCTGCATGAAGCCTTCAGCGGCTTGAGCTTCGGCCTGCTCGGCGCGGTGGTGCTGATCTACCTGCTGATCGTGGTCAACTTCCAATCCTGGGCCGACCCGTTCGTGATCATCACTGCGTTGCCAGCGGCGTTAGCGGGGATCGTGTGGATGCTCTTCCTCAGCGGCACCTCATTGTCGGTGCCGGCGCTCACCGGAGCCATCTTGTGCATGGGCGTAGCCACGGCTAACTCAATCCTGGTGGTGAGCTTCTGCCGTGAGCGCCTGGCCGAACATGGTGATGCGCTCAAGGCCGCGCTGGAGGCCGGTTACACGCGCTTCCGCCCGGTGTGCATGACCGCCCTGGCGATGATCATCGGCATGTTGCCCCTGGCGCTGTCCGAGGAGCAAAACGCGCCGCTGGGCCGTGCGGTGATCGGTGGTTTGATCTTCGCCACCATCGCCACCCTGTTGTTTGTTCCCGTGGTCTTCAGCCTGGTCCACGGGCGTCACCCTAGTCGCGCAGTTGCAGGAGAAACCCCACATGTCGTCTGATCACAAACCCTCGCGCAAGCGCCTGATGCTCATGGGTGTCGGCGGACTGACCGTGGCTGCCCTGTTGGTCGCCAACGGCTTGCATGCCCGCACGCTGCACGAGCAATCGGTCACCGCCTGGACAGAGACCGCCGCCATCCCGCAAGTGATGGTGTTTCAACCCAAGCAGAATGTGGCAGGCGATACCTTGCGCCTGCCGGCGCACCTTGAGGCGTGGAGCAAGGCGCCGATCCACGCCCGGGTCAGCGGTTATTTGAAGGACTGGACAGTCGACATCGGCCGCCAGGTCAAGGCCGGGCAAGTCCTCGCCGAAATCGACAGCCCCGACCTCGACCAGCAACTGGCGCAAGCCCATGCACGCTTGGTGCAGGAACAGGCCAATGCGCGCCTCGCTGCAACCACCGCAACCCGATGGCAAAACCTGCTGGCGAGCCACTCCGTATCGCGCCAGGAAGCCGATGAAAAAACCTCCAACGCCGCGGCCGCCAAAGCCAATGCCCAGGCTGCTGCTGCCGACTATGCGCGGCTGTCCGCACTGGAAGGCTACAAGACAATTCGCGCGCCGTTCGCCGGCACCATCACGGCGCGCAACACCGACATCGGCCAATTGATCAAGGCCGACACCGACAGCGACCCGGAGTTGTTCAGCATCGCGGATACGCACCAGCTGCGGCTTTATGTACCCGTGCCACAGAACTACGCGGCAGTGATTCACCCCGGCCTGGAAGCCCGGCTCACCGTGCCCGAACACCCTGGCGAGCACTTCAAGGCACGGCTGATCGGCGACTCCACTGCCATCGACCGCCGCTCCGGCACCCTGCTCGCGCAGTTCGTGGTCGACAATCCCGACGACGCGCTACTGCCAGGTGATTACGCCGAAGCCACGCTGCCGATTCCGGCCGACACCCATGGTGTGAGCATCCCGGCCAGCGCGTTGATCTTTCGCGCCCAAGGCACCCAGGTCGCGGTACTGGATGGGCAGAACCATGTGCACCTGCAAGCCATCCATATCGGCCTCGACCTGGGCGAACGCCTGGTAATCGACCAGGGCCTGAAACCTGCCGACCGCGTGGTCGACAACCCGCCCGACGCTCTGCGCGAAGGCGACGCTGTGCAACTGGCCGACGCCGGAGGTGCGCATGCGCGTAAGGCTTAAGGTGCGCATGCGCACAGGGCTTAAACCACTCGCTGCGTTGACGCTGCTGGTATTGCAAGGTTGCTCGATGGCGCCTAGCTACAAGGTGCCGTCGATTGACCTGCCAGCCAACTACCGCGAACAGACCAGCGACGGCCCCTGGCACAGCGCGCAGCCGTCCGACCAACTGGCCCCCGAATGGTGGAAGCTCTACAACGATTCGCGCCTGAATGACCTGCAACAGCAATTGCTCAAGGCCAACCCGGACTTGGCTGCAGCGCTGGCGCACCTCGATGCGTCCCAAGCCTATGCCAGTCAGTTACATGCCGGGTTGTTTCCACAGATCACCGCCAGCGCAGAACCGTTGCGCCAGCGCCAATCTGACTCGCGGCCGCTACGGGGGGAGACGCAGCCGTCGGTGTACAACAGCAACACCGCCGGTTTTTCATTGAGTTACGACCTGGACCTGTGGGGCAAAATTCGCAATCAGGTCGCGGCCGGTGACGCCCAGGCGCAAGCGTCCGGGGATGACCTGGCGGTGGCGCGCCTGAGTTTGCAGCGTCAGTTGGCGACCTTGTACGTGCAGCTCAATGGGCTGGATGCGCAGAGCCGGATTCTTACTGGCTCGCTGGAGGATTTCAGCCAGGCACTGCAACTGACCCGCAGCCGTTACGAGGGCCAGATAGCCTCGGAGCTGGACCTGACCCGTGCGCAAAATCAACTGGCGCAGGCCAGGGCGCAATTGGATGAGGTACGCGGGCAACGCAACCTCACCGAGCACGCCATCGGTGAATTGGTGGGTGTGGCAGCCAGCGACTTTACGCTGCCGCCCGGCCAGCAACTGATCGCCCTGCCGGGGGTTCCCTCGCAGCTGCCAAGCCACCTGCTGCAACGTCGCCCGGACATTGCGGCGGCAGAGCGCCGGGTGTTTGCGGCCAACGCGAATATCGGCGTAGCCAAGGCGGCGTGGTATCCGGATTTCAGTTTGACCGGGCTGATCGGCGGGCAAACGCAAGGCGTGGGGAATCTGCTGTCGGCAGGTAATCGGTATTGGGCGCTGGGGCCGTTGGTGAACCTGCCGATCTTTGACGGTGGCCGCCTAAGTGCCAATGAACGCCAGGCCAAAGCCGAATTTGAAGAAGCGTCCGCGCAGTACCGCAGCCAGGTACTGAAGGCCGTGCGCGAGGTGGAAGATAACCTCGCGCAACTGCGGGATTTGCAGCAGGAAGCGCAGGATGAGCAAGCCGCGGCGGACGCGGCGCAACACACGCAATCGCTGGCGATGAACAGCTATCAAGCGGGTGCGGTGAGTTACCTGGATGTGGTGACGGCGCAGACGGCGGCGTTGCAAGCGCAACGGACATTGCAGGCGGTGCAGACGCGGCAGCTGCAGGCCAGTGTAGGACTCGTGACGGCACTCGGCGGCGGCTGGCAACCTGGCGCCTGACATCATTCTCGGACCTGGCACGGCTCTAGGTCTGGGAGGGGCGGTGCGACTTGCTCTCTATAACGGTGGGTCAGTTAATGATGCCTTGAATGAAATACCGCCATCGGGGGCAAGCCCCCTCCCACACTGATTCTGCGTCAGACACATAATATATAAGCACCGCAGAGCCCCCTCCCACACTTGTCCTGCGTCAGACACATAATGTATGAGCGCCGCTGAGCCAATGTGGGAGGGGGCTTGCCCCCGATGGCGACCTTCCCGACACATCCTGCCAAAAGCCTGCCCATCAACCTCTTGCTCTCCAATCTAGCCTCTCTAAGCACATCTAGAGAGGGCCAGGGAATGGCAGATTTACCCGCTTCACACCGCCTGCGCATCGGCCGCTTCAGCGAACCCAACCGCATCTACCTCATCACCACCAACACCCACGAACGCATACCGATATTCAACAACTTCCATCTCGCTCGCTTAGTGGTCTGGCAATTTCGGCTGGCTCAGTACCAAGGGCTGGCCAATTCCCTGGCATGGGTGATCATGCCGGACCATTTCCACTGGCTGCTTGAACTGAAAAAAGGCTCGCTGGCGGACTTGATGTGCCAGGTGAAGTCAAAAAGCACCAGGACCGTTAATGGTGCAAGCGGACGCAAGGGGCGGCTTTGGCAAGAGAGCTTCCATGACCGGGCGCTACGCAAGGAAGATGACTTGGTGAAAATGGCCCGGTATGTGGTGGCTAATCCATTGCGAGCGGGCCTGGTGGAGCGGATTGGCGACTACCCACTGTGGGATGCCATCTGGGTCTAACGTCTGGCAACACTAGCCGAAACAACACCGTTCAAATGTGGGAGGGGGCTTGCTCCCGATTGCGGTAGGTCAGTCAGATTATCTGTAACTGATACACCGCAATCGGGAGCAAGCCCCCTCCTACATTTTTTACCGGCATTTCAGGCCGCGAGTTTGCCGCTGGCGATGGCTGCCGATGCAGCCACCATGGCGCGCAGCAATACCGCACACCCCGCCGCCAGATCATCCGGGGCGGCGTTCTCGATCTCGTTATGGCTGATCCCCCCCTCACACGGCACAAAGATCATCCCCGCCGGCCCCAACTCGGCGACGAAGATCGCGTCGTGACCTGCCCCGCTGACGATGTCCATGTTCGACAAGCCCAGCCCATTCGCCGCATCGCGCACGGCGTCAACGCAGCCTTTGTCGAAGTACAGCGGCGGGAAGTCGGCCGTGGGTTCCATTTCAAAACTCAAGCCATGCTTGGCGCAGGTGTCATCAATGACCTTGCGCACCTCGGCAATCATCGAATCCAAGCGCGCCGGTTCCAAGTGACGGAAGTCCAGGGTCATGCGCACTTCGCCAGGAATGACGTTGCGTGAGCCGGGATACGCCTGCAGGCAACCCACGGTCCCGCAAGCATGGGGCTGATGCCCCAACGCCGCCGCATTCACCGCCGCCACCACTGCCGCTGCGCCTACCAGGGCGTCCTTGCGCAGGTGCATCGGTGTCGGCCCCGCATGCGCTTCAACGCCGCGCAGCTTCAGGTCGAACCACTTTTGTCCGAGGGCGCCGAGTACCACGCCGATGGTCTTCTTCTCATCCTCAAGAATCGGCCCTTGTTCGATATGCGCTTCGAAATACGCACCGACCTTGTGCCCACTCTCAGGACGGGTTCCCGCGTAGCCAATCGCATTCAGCGCATCACCCACACTGACCCCTTCCGCATCGACCTTGGCCAAGGTATCCGCCAGGGTGAATTTCTCAGCGAACACTCCGGAGCCCATCATGCAAGGCGGGAAGCGCGAGCCTTCCTCGTTGGTCCACACCACCACTTCCAGCGGCGCTTCCGTTTCGATATTCAGATCGTTCAGGGTGCGCAGCACTTCCACCCCGGCTAATACACCAAAGCAGCCATCAAACTTGCCGCCCGTGGGCTGAGTGTCGATATGGCTGCCGGTCATCACGGGCGGCAGGTTGGGATTACGACCGGGACGGCGCGCGAAAATATTGCCAATGCCGTCGACGGTCACGGTGCAACCGGCGTCTTCGCACCACTGCACAAACAGGTCGCGGGCCTTGCGGTCGAGGTCGGTGAGGGCCAGGCGGCACACGCCGCCCTTGGGGGTGGCACCGAGTTTGGCCAGGTCCATCAGCGACTGCCACAAGCGGTCGCGGTTGATGTGCTGGTGGGTCGATTGCAGAACGTCACGGGCAGCGTTCATGGGGATCTCCTCAGGCTTGTATTTTTTATGAATTGACAACGACCGGACTGATTCCGCGCCTGGCATTCAGGCCGTAATACAACAACCCGCCCAACGCCGAACCGGTAAACCAGCCGTAGCTGTAGAACCAGCTGAACGCATCACTGCCCAACGACAGCAACGTCAACACCACCGGCACGCCAAAGGCGATAAAGCCGCTCCAGTTCCACGCCGGGTATACGTCGTCGCGGTATAAGCCGGCCAGGTCCAGTTGCTGTTTGCGGGTGATGAAGTAGTCCACCACCATGATCCCGGCGATCGGGCCCAGCAAACTTGAGTAACCCAGCAACCAGTTGGAATACACGGTTTCCAGGCTCACATCCGAGACGATCAGGCCGAGTTTTTTCAGCAGTTCATGGCCCATCAATACCAGCCCGACCAAGCCGGTGAGGATCACCGCCGTGGTGCGGTTGATCAGCTTGGGCGCGATGTTCTGGAAGTCGTTGGTGGGCGAAACGATGTTCGCGGCAGTGTTGGTGGACAAGGTCGCGACGATGATCAGCGCCATGGCCACGGCCACCCACACCGGGCTCTGGATATGACCGATCAGGGTCACCGGATCGGACACGCTGACGCCTACCAGCTTCACTGACGCGGCGGTCATGATCACGCCGAGGGCGGCGAACAGAAACATGGTCAGCGGCAGGCCGAAAATCTGCCCGAGGATCTGATCCTTCTGGCTTTTGGCGTAGCGGCTGAAATCGGGAATATTCAGCGACAAGGTGGCCCAGAAGCCCACCATCGCGGTAAGGCCGGCCATGAAATAACCGGTGAGGCTCGCCCCTTCAGGGCGCTTGGGAGGAATAGCCATCAACTCGCTGATAGATACATTCGGCATCGCCCACACCAGCAGGCCAATGCCCACAGCTACCAGCAACGGCGCCGACAGGGTTTCCAGGCGCTTGATCGACTCAGCGCCACGCAATACGACCCACAAATTCAGGCACCAGAAAATCATGAAGCCGATCACTTCACCGGTGCCGCCTAGGGACTTCCACCCCTCGAAAATCGACCCCAGGAACAGGTGAATCGCCAGTCCGCCAAACATCGTCTGGATACCAAACCAGCCGCACGCCACCAGCGCGCGGATGAGGCACGGCACGTTGGAACCGAGGATCCCGAAAGACGAACGCAGCAACACCGGAAACGGAATGCCGTACTTGGTGCCGGGGAAGGCGTTGAGGGTCAGCGGAATCAGCACCACGATATTGGCGAGCAAAATCGCCATCAGCGCCTCGCCCACCGACAACCCGAAGTAAGCGGTCAGCACCCCACCCAGCGTGTAGGTGGGCACGCAGATCGACATGCCGACCCACAGCGCGGTGATGTGCCATTTGTTCCAGGTTCGTTCATGCACCTTGGTCGGTGCCATGTCGTGGTTATAGCGAGGGCTGTCGAGGACGTCGGGGCCGGCGTCGAGTTCGTACAGGCCGTTGCGTTCTATGACTTGCGATCTGTTCTGTTGCATGGCCGCTCCACGGTTTTTTCGAATTATTTTTGCTCACCTGCGTGGTGAGTGCAGGTGGCCGGAGTACCTCGTAAACAACATGACATCACGGGCCCGGCCAGCCGTTTCTGCACTCAATAACCGTGCCGAAAACCGCCACCACACCCTTACCGCTCATATAACTGACTGATGTTAATCAGCTTTCCGATTGAACCTGCGGTACTTGCCACGCGACTCAGGCCGAATAACGTGGAAGTTGCCCGAACTGTCGGGACTCAATCTGGTGCAACACAATTATTTTTATTTCCCAGCCCCGTCAAGAGGCATATCTCAACCGTCTGATTTGCAATAAGAAATGTTGCTCATATTGAGATCCTGTCAAGTGCGTCAAAATGGTGAGAGGCCGCTACATTTTGGTGATTTTAATTTTTAATCCTTATAAATCAGATACTTAATATGGATATAAGCTTATTAAAAATCTTCTTGCTCAATCGAAAAACTCGGGCTAGTTTCTATTCCTGTCACCGATGACAGGAATTAACCGACCATCGGCAGCAGTATTACAACACTTAGAACTGGCACAAGCCGGTCAAGCCTGTGAGGAACTCGACATGTCGCTGTTGATCCGTGGCGCTACCGTTATTACCCATGATGAAAGTTACCGCGCCGATGTGTTATGCGCAGGCGGCCTAATTCGCGCCATTGGCACGGATCTGGATATTCCCGCCGGCACTGAAATACTCGATGGCAGCGGCCAATACTTGATGCCCGGCGGCATCGACCCCCATACCCACATGCAACTGCCTTTCATGGGCACCGTGGCCAGTGAAGACTTTTTCAGTGGTACAGCAGCGGGCTTGGCCGGAGGCACCACCTCCATCATCGATTTTGTGATCCCCAACCCGCAGCAGTCCTTGATGGAAGCGTTTCACCAATGGCGCGGCTGGGCCGAAAAATCGGCATCCGACTACGGCTTCCACGTGGCAATCACCTGGTGGAACGAACAGGTGCGCGAGGAAATGGCCGAGCTGGTCAGCCATCACGGCATCAACAGCTTCAAGCACTTCATGGCCTACAAGAACGCAATCATGGCGGCCGACGACACCCTGGTCGCCAGCTTCGAGCGCTGCCTGGAACTCGGCGCCGTGCCCACCGTGCATGCCGAAAATGGCGAGTTGGTGTATCACCTGCAACGCAAGTTGATGGCCCAGGGCATCACCGGGCCGGAGGCGCACCCGCTGTCGCGCCCGTCCCAGGTAGAAGGTGAAGCGGCCAGCCGTGCGATCCGTATCGCCGAGACGATCGGCACGCCGCTGTACCTGGTGCACGTGTCCACCAAAGAAGCGCTGGATGAAATCACCTATGCACGTGGCAAGGGCCAGGCGGTGTACGGCGAAGTGCTCGCCGGCCACTTGCTGCTGGACGACAGCGTCTACCAACACCCCGACTGGCAAACCGCCGCCGGCTATGTGATGAGCCCGCCGTTCCGCCCGCGCGGGCACCAGGAAGCGCTGTGGCATGGCTTGCAATCGGGCAACCTGCACACCACCGCCACCGACCACTGCTGCTTCTGCGCCGAGCAAAAAGCCGCCGGGCGTGACGATTTCAGCAAGATCCCCAACGGCACCGCCGGTATCGAAGACCGCATGGCGCTGCTGTGGCACGAAGGCGTCAATACCGGGCGCCTGTCGATGCAGGAGTTTGTCGCGCTGACCTCCACCAACACCGCGAAGATCTTCAACCTGTACCCACGCAAAGGCGCGATCCGCGTGGGTGCGGATGCCGACCTGGTGCTGTGGGACCCCGAAGGCACGCGGACCATTTCCGCCAAGACGCACCATCAAAAGGTCGACTTCAACATCTTCGAAGGCAAGACCGTGCGCGGCGTGCCGAGCCACACCATCAGCCAGGGCAAACTGGTCTGGGCCGATGGCGACCTGCGCGCCGAACGCGGGGCCGGGCGGTATGTGGAACGGCCGGCGTATCCGTCGGTGTTTGAGCAGTTGAGCAAGCGGGCGGAGCATTCCAGGCCGGTTGCTGTGAAGCGCTGAGACCGCCATCGGGGGCAAGCCCCCTCCCACGCTTGACTGCATTCATTCAGATACAACTCGGTCGAATGTGGGAGGGGGCTTGCCCCCGATGAGGCCCAAACAGACAACACAAAAAACCAATGCCCATCAGAGGCAGCACCTCAATAACCGTGAGGCCAACACCGTGATCCAGACCCTGACCCACCTCCCCCATCCCCATGAAGACGGGGCCACCCTCGCCAGCCATTTCACCGACCTGGCGCCGCCCCTCAACGCCCGCCAGGCCCAACTGGAAGCCTCGCGCTGCCTGTATTGCTACGACGCCCCGTGCGTGAACGCGTGCCCCAGCGAAATCGACATCCCCTCGTTCATCCGCAATATCCACACTGACAACGTCCAAGGCGCAGCGCAGAAAATCCTCTCGGCCAACATCCTCGGCGGCAGCTGCGCCCGGGTCTGCCCCACCGAAATTCTCTGCCAACAAGCCTGCGTGCGTAACAACAGCGAAGAATGCGCGCCCGTACTGATCGGCCTGTTGCAACGCTACGCCATCGACAATGCGCACTTCAGCGAACACCCCTTCCAGCGCGCCGCTTCCACCGGCAAGCGCATCGCCGTGGTGGGCGCCGGGCCAGCCGGTCTGGCCTGTGCCCATCGCGCAGCCCTGCATGGCCACGACGTGGTGATCTTCGAAGCGCGGGAAAAAGCCGGCGGCCTGAATGAATACGGGATCGCCAAATACAAACTGGTGGACGACTTCGCCCAGAAGGAACTGGATTTCCTCCTGCAAATCGGCGGCATCGAAATCCGCCACGGCCAGCGCCTGGGTGACAACCTGACCTTGAGCGAACTGCATCAGCAATTCGATTCGGTATTCCTCGGCCTGGGTCTCGCCGCCAGCAAACAATTGGGGCTGCCCCACGAAGACGCCCCCGGCCTGCTCGCCGCCACCGATTACATCCGCGAGCTGCGCCAGGCCGATGACCTGACTCAACTGCCCCTGGCCGACCGCTGCATCGTGCTCGGCGCCGGCAACACCGCCATCGACATGGCCGTGCAAATGGCCCGCCTCGGCGCACGCGATGTGAACCTCGTCTACCGCCGTGGCCTTGCCGATATGGGCGCCACTCACCATGAACAAGACATCGCCAAGGCTAATCAGGTGCGCCTGTTAACCTGGGCACAGCCCGAAGAAGTGCTGCTGGATGACAAGGGCCACGTACGCGGCATGCGCTTCGCCCGCACCCGCGTGGAAAACGGCCGCCTGCTCCCCACCGAGGAAACCTTCGAACTGGCTGCCGATGCAATCTTCAAGGCCATTGGTCAAGGCTTCGACAACGACGCATTGCACGATCCCCTGGCGCAACAGCTGCACCGCGTGGGCGAGCGCATCTTCGTCGACGAACAGCTACGCACCAGCATCCCGGGGGTCTACGCCGGTGGCGACTGCGTCAGCCTCGGCCAGGACCTCACCGTACAGGCAGTGCAACACGGCAAGCTGGCCGCCGAAGCCATGCACGCCCAACTCATGCTCAATGTGGAGGCTGCGTAATGGCCGATCTCTCGATTGTCTTCGCCGGTATCAAAACCCCCAACCCGTTCTGGCTGGCCTCCGCGCCGCCCACCGATAAGGCCTACAACGTGGTGCGTGCGTTTGAAGCAGGCTGGGGCGGCGTGGTGTGGAAGACCCTGGGTGAGGACCCCGCGGCGGTCAACGTGTCGTCACGTTACTCGGCGCACTTCGGCGCCAACCGTGAAGTGTTGGGCATCAACAACATCGAGCTGATCACCGACCGCTCGCTGGAAATCAACCTGCGGGAAATCACCCAAGTGAAAAAGGATTGGCCCGACCGCGCGCTGATCGTGTCGCTGATGGTGCCGTGTGTTGAAGAGTCCTGGAAAAACATTCTGCCCCTGGTGGAAGCCACCGGTTGCGATGGTATCGAGCTGAACTTCGGCTGCCCCCACGGCATGCCCGAGCGCGGTATGGGCGCGGCGGTGGGCCAGGTGCCGGAGTATGTGGAGCAGGTGACGCGCTGGTGCAAGACCTATTGCTCGCTGCCGGTGATCGTCAAGCTCACGCCGAACATCACCGACATCCGTGTGGCGGCGCGGGCGGCCTATCGCGGCGGTGCGGATGCGGTGTCGCTGATCAACACCATCAATTCCATCACCAGCGTGGACCTGGATCGCATGGTCGCCCTCCCCATCGTCGGTACGCAAAGCACCCACGGCGGTTATTGCGGCTCGGCGGTCAAGCCGATTGCCTTGAACATGGTCGCGGAAATCGCCCGCGACCCGCAGACAAAAGGCCTGCCGATCTGCGGCATTGGCGGCATCGGCAACTGGCGCGACGCCGCAGAATTTGTCGCCCTCGGTTGCGGCGCGGTGCAAGTGTGCACGGCGGCGATGCTGCATGGTTTTCGCATCGTGGAGGAGATGAAGGACGGGCTGTCGCGGTGGATGGACAGCCAGGGTTACGCGAGCTTGCGAGAGTTTTCCGGGCGGGCGGTGGGCAATACAACGGACTGGAAGTACCTGGACATCAACTACCAGGTGATCGCCAAGATCGACCAAGAGGCGTGCATTGGCTGTGGCCGTTGCCATATTGCCTGTGAGGATACCTCGCACCAGGCCATCGCCAGCTTGAAGCAGGCGGACGGCACGCATAAGTACGAGGTGATCGATGATGAGTGCGTGGGCTGCAACCTGTGCCAGATCACCTGCCCAGTGGCGGATTGTATCGAGATGGTGCCTATCGACACGGGCAAGCCGTTTTTGAATTGGACGCAGGATCCGAGGAATCCCTACCGGGAGGCGGTGTAGGCCTGTAGGCCTGTAGGCCGCTATCGGGGGCAAGCCCCCTCCCACAATAGTCTGCATTCTTTCAGACAAAATGCAGTAAAGCCCCCTCCCACAGTTGTCTGCATTCTTTCAGACAAAATGCAGTAAAGGTGGGAGGGGCGGTGCGACAATTCGACTTGCCCCCGATGAGGCCCTCAGCCCCACCACACCACTCAAGGCGCCAACCCAATCCCGCGCAAAATCACACCTGTCACCGTCTGGATCGCCTTCTCGAACTGCATATCCGACAACGGCTGGTGATCATTCAAAATCTTCACTTGGTGGTCAAAGTCGGCATAGTGCTGGGTCGATGCCCAGATCATATACAGCAGGCTCGACGGCTCCACCGGCAGGATGCGTTTGTCTTCCACCCACTGGCGAATTTTCGCTTCCTTCATCTTGGCCCAGTCGTACAGGCTCTCGTCCAGCGCCTCACCGAGTGTTGGCGCGCCGTGGATGATTTCGTTGGCCCAGACCTTCGAACCATAGGGCCGCGTGCGTGAGCGCTGCATCTTGGCGCGGATGTAACTGCTGAGGACCACCCGCGGGTCATCGAAGGTTTCGAAGCTCAGGGCGTCCTGTTTCCACACCTCCAGCAGGTCGAATAGCACGGCGCTGTACAGTTCGCTTTTGGTGGTGAAGTAGTAATGCAGGTTGGAGCGCGGCAATTGCGCTTCTTCAGCAATGTCGGCCATGGCGGTGCTGCCGTAGCCTTTCTCGGCGAAGATTTTCTCCGCCGCCAGCAGGATTTTTTCGACGTTGATCCGACGAATTCCGATCTTGTGATTGCCCATAAGGGCTCCCTGACAAAGACATACGCCAAAGACTACCACCCGCTCTAGATCGGGGCGACAGGCGCAGTCGAAACTTCGTACACTGCCCGCTCCTAACCATTGATGGGTATTGCACAATGTTGATCAAGAAAACCCTGACCACTGTCGCCCTGCTCGCCTCCCTGCTGGGTGCCTCCGCAGCATTTGCCCATGCTCATCTCAAAAGCGCCACGCCTGCGGCAGACAGCACTGTCACGGCCCCCCAGGATCTGCGCCTGACCTTCAGCGAAGGCATCGAAGCCACCTTCACCAAGGTATCCCTGAGCAAGGACGGCACCGAAATCGCCATCAAGGGCCTGGATACCGAAGGCGCCGACAAGAAAACCCTCGTAGTCACCCCGGCCGCGCCATTGGCGGCCGGTAACTACAAGGTGGTGTGGAATGCCGTCTCGGTCGACACCCACAAGAGCAACGGCGAATACAGCTTCAAGGTCGGCCAATAATCCATGGCGACGCTGCTGGTGCTGTGCCGCTTTGTGCATTTCATCGTCGTGTTGTTGATGTTCGGGGCCTGTGTGTTCAGGCCCTGGCTCCTGGGCGCCAAACCGCAGCCCGTGCTGGACCGACAATTGTTGCGCATGACCCGTGGCCTGGCATGGACTGCCCTCGCGTCGGGTGTGATCTGGTTAATGTTGATCACCGTCAGCATGGCGGGCTCATGGGCGGCGGCGCTGGAACCGTCAACCGTGCAGTTAGTGCTGGGCAAGACCTTTTTTGGCCAGGTATGGACCTGGCATCTGATGTTGAATGGGTTGCTGGCCATCGCCCTGATGACCGCGTGGAAGGCCCCGCGCCTGCCGCTGATCACACTCTTGCTGATGACCCTCGCGCCGGTCGGCCATGGCGCCATGCTCGACGGGCTGAGCGGGCAGCTGTTGATCCTCAACCAAGTGGTGCACCTGATGTGCGTCGGTGCATGGTTGGGTGGGTTATTGCTGCTGGTGATGATCCTCAGGCAATCGAACCGTGATGAGCTGGCACCTGTCCTGCGTCGTTTCAGTGGCGTGGGCTATGGCCTGGTCGCGGGCCTGCTGGTGACTGGCTTGATCAATGTGCGCGTACTGACCGGGCAACTGTGGCCCACGCCGTTGTTCAGTGGTTTTGCCCTGATTCTGTTAATCAAGGTGATGCTGGTGTTGGGCATGTTGGCCCTGGCACTGCTGAACCGGCTGCGCCTTGATCGTTGCGAACAGCAGTTGGGCAGTTTGAAGGTCAGCGTGATGGTGGAGTGGCTGCTGGGTGTTTGCGCAGTAGCCGCCGTTTCGCTCCTCGGCACTTTGCCGCCGATGGTCCTGGCTGACTGAATATAGAAGGGGCGGTGCGACGATTCGCCTGGCTTCCGATGGCGGTGTATCAGCGACATCATCTGTGACTAACCCACTGCTATCGGGGGCACGTCGAATCGTCGCACCGCCCCTCCCACATTGACTGCTCCCGCCTTCACTTAGTCATCGTATAACTTCTGCTTGACACTCCACGAAAACCCCGCAAATATCCGCCCTGATGTTGTACGACGACGTATAACAAATAATAAAAACAACAAATCAAAGGGAGCGTCACTGTGAGTCAATTCGCCCGTAATTCCTCGTCGTGTATCGGCCTTATCGGTCTCGGCGGCCTGGCCTTCACCCTGCCCCTCATCACCCACGCCGAAGGTTTTGTCGACGACGCCAAAGCCACGCTCAACCTGCGCAACGCCTATTTCAACCGCAATTTCACCAACCCGGCGAACCCCCAAGGCAAGGCCGAAGAGTGGACGCAGAGTTTCATTCTCGATGCCAAGTCGGGCTTCACCCAGGGCACGGTGGGTTTCGGCCTTGATGTGTTGGGCCTGTATTCCCAGAAACTGGATGGCGGCAAAGGCACTGGCGGTACCCAATTGCTGCCAATCCACGATGACGGCCGCCCCGCCGACAACTTCGGACGCCTGGGTGTGGCGCTGAAAACCCGACTGTCGAAGACCGAACTGAAGGTCGGCGAATGGATGCCGGTGCTGCCGATCCTGCGTTCCGACGATGGTCGCTCCCTGCCCCAGACCTTTCGCGGCGGCCAGGTGACGTCCAACGAGATCGCCGGCCTGACCCTTTACGGCGGCCAGTTCCGTGGCAACAGCCCGCGCAACGACGCGAGCATGGAAGACATGTTCATGAACGGCAAAGCGGCATTCACCTCCGACC
This sequence comes from Pseudomonas sivasensis, assembly GCF_052938085.1. NCBI lineage: Bacteria > Pseudomonadati > Pseudomonadota > Gammaproteobacteria > Pseudomonadales > Pseudomonadaceae > Pseudomonas > Pseudomonas sivasensis. The sequence goes on along the minus strand of NZ_CP176442.1, from coordinate 2,213,665 downwards.
GGTTCAACTTCGGCGGCGGCGAATACAGCTTCAATGACAAGCGCACCCAGGTCGGCCTGTGGTACGCCGAACTGAGCGACATTTACCAGCAGCGCTACGTCAACCTCACCCACAGCCAGCCGGTAGGCGACTGGACGTTGGGCGCCAACCTCGGTTTCTTCAGCGGCAAGGAAGACGGCAGCGCCCTGGCCGGCGACCTGGACAACAAGACCACCTTCGCCCTGCTCTCGGCGAAATACGGCGGCAACACCTTCTATGTGGGCCTGCAAAAACTCACCGGCGACAGCGTGTGGATGCGCGTCAACGGCACCAGCGGCGGCACCCTGGCCAACGACAGTTACAACGCCAGCTATGACAACGCCAAGGAAAAATCCTGGCAGGTGCGACATGACTTCAACTTCGTGGTGCTCGGCGTACCGGGGCTGACCCTGATGAACCGCTACATCAGCGGCAGCAACGTGCACACCGGGGCGATCACTGATGGCAAAGAGTGGGGGCGTGAGTCGGAGCTGGCCTACACCGTGCAGAGCGGTGCGTTGAAGAACCTGAACGTTAAGTGGCGGAACTCGACCATGCGTCGGGATTTCAGCACCAACGAGTTCGACGAAAACCGGATCTTTATCAGCTATCCAATCTCCCTGCTGTAGAGCTCAGTCTCCCAGCCCAAGAAAATCCCCTGTGGGAGGGGGCTTGCTCCCGATGGCGGTGGGTCAGTAGCAGATGCATTCACTGGCACGCCCTCATTGAGGGCAAGCCCTCTCCCGCATTTTGCTCCGCACTCTGTCCGCAAGAACGTTGACAACCTGGGGGCTCCCTAACAATACTTCGGCATAGTCATACGACAACCTACAACAAAAATTTGGAATCCCCATGACCACGACCACCCCCGCTCCCTTCAACCGCCTGCTGCTCACCGGTGCCGCCGGTGGCCTCGGTAAAGTCCTGCGCGAGCGCCTGCGCCCTTACGCCCAGGTACTGCGCCTGTCCGACATCGCCGCCATGGCCCCGGCTGCCGATGCCTCGGAGGAAGTCCAACCGTGCGACCTCGCCGACAAACAAGCCGTGCACCACTTGGTGGAAGGCGTCGACGCCATCCTGCACTTTGGCGGTGTCTCGGTGGAGCGTCCGTTTGAAGAAATCCTCGGTGCCAATATCAGCGGCACATTCCATATCTACGAAGCCGCCCGTCGCCATGGCGTAAAGCGCGTGATCTTCGCCAGCTCCAACCATGTGATCGGCTTCTACAAGCAGACCGAAACCATCGACGCCCATTCCCCACGCCGCCCCGACAGCTACTACGGCCTGTCCAAGTCCTATGGCGAAGACATGGCCAGCTTCTACTTCGACCGCTACGGCATCGAGACCGTGAGCATCCGTATCGGCTCCTCGTTCCCGGAACCGCAGAACCGCCGGATGATGCATACCTGGCTGAGTTTCGACGACCTCACTCAACTGCTCGAACGCGCGTTGTACACGCCGAACGTCGGCCACACCGTGGTCTACGGCATGTCGGATAACCTCGACACCTGGTGGGACAACCGCCACGCCGCACACCTGGGTTTTGTGCCCAAGGACACGTCCGAAGTGTTCCGCGCCCAGGTCGAAGCCCAGCCGCCAGTGGCAGCCGATGACCCGGCCAAGGTCTATCAGGGTGGCGCATTCTGCGCAGCCGGACCGTTCGGTGACTGAGTTCACATCAACCCAAGGGAATGAGTTGCCATGACTGCTGAATTGATCGTCGACGCCCGCAATGCCGTGGGCGAATGCCCGGTATGGGTGCCTGAGGAAAACGCGCTGTACTGGGTGGACATTCCCAACAGCGGCCTGCAGCGCTGGAGCGCCGGCAACGGCCATGTCGCCGCCTGGAAAGCCCCGCAGATGCTTGCCTGCATCGCCCGCACCAATGCGGGCAATTGGGTCGCAGGCATGGAAACCGGCTTTTTCCAACTCACTGCACACAACGACGGCAGCCTCGACACCACCCCCCTGGCCAGTGTCAAACACCCACGCCCGGACATGCGCCTGAACGATGGCCGCTGTGATCGTCAGGGCCGTTTCTGGGCCGGCAGCATGGTGCTCAACATGAGCGCCAATGCGGCGCAAGGCATCCTCTACCGTTATGCGTCCGGTTCAGCGCCCCACGCCCAACTTGACGGGTTCATCACCCTGAATGGCCTGGCCTTCAGCCCCGATGGCCGCACGATGTACGCCTCCGATTCCCACCCGCTGGTGCAGCAGATCTGGGCGTTCGACTACGACATCGAGACCGGCACGCCGTCCAATCGCCGCGTGTTTGTCGACATGAACCATTTCCTGGGTCGACCCGACGGCGCCGCGGTTGACGCCGAAGGCTGCTACTGGATCTGCGCCAACGACGCCGGTTTGGTCCACCGCTTCACCCCCGACGGTCGCCTGGATCGCTCCCTGAGCGTGCCGGTGAAAAAACCCACCATGTGCGCCTTCGGCGGCAGTCGGCTGGACACCCTCTTCGTCACCTCGATCCGTGATGACCAGAGCGACCAGTCCATCGCCGGCGGCGTGTTTGCGCTCAACCCCGGCGTCACCGGATTGCCGGAGCCCACCTTCACCCTCTAGCTGCATCGCTGTGCCTTGAATACAACAATAAAATAACAAGACAGGAGTGACCCCCAATGGACTTCAAACGCACCTTGCTCGCCGCCGCAGTGTTCACCCTCAGCAGCGCCGCTCACGCGCTGGAAATCAAATTCGCCGACATCCACCCCGCTGGCTACCCCACCGTGGTTGCCGAAGAAAACATGGGCAAGGCGCTGACCAAGGAAAGCAACGGCGAACTCACGTTCAAGTACTTCCCGGGCGGCGTGCTGGGCTCCGAGAAAGAAGTAGTCGAACAGGCCCAAGTGGGCGCCGTGCAGATGACCCGCGTCAGCCTCGGCATCGTCGGGCCGGTGGTGCCGGATGTGAACGTCTTCAACCTGCCGTTCGTGTTCCGCGACCAGGCGCATATGCGCAAGGTCATCGACGGCGAGATCGGCGATGAAATCCTCGCCAAGATCACCGACTCCGAGTTCGGCCTCGTGGCCCTGGCCTGGATGGACGGCGGCACGCGCAACCTTTACACCAAGAAACCGGTGCGCAAGATCGAAGACCTCAAGGGCATGAAGATCCGCGTGCAGGGCAACCCGCTGTTCATCGACGCCTTCAACGCCATGGGCGCCAACGGCATCGCCATGGACACCGGCGAGATCTTCAGTGCCTTGCAGACCGGTGTCATCGACGGCGCGGAGAACAACCCGCCCACCCTGCTGGAACACAACCACTTCCAGAACGCCAAGTACTACACCCTCACCGAACACCTGATCCTGCCTGAGCCCATCGTGATGTCGAAAATCACCTGGAACAAACTCACTCCCGCCCAGCAGGACATGGTGAAAAAAGCCGCCAAAGTCGCCCAGGCCGATGAGCGCGTGCTGTGGGACGCCAAGTCCGCCAGCAGTGAGGAAAAACTCAAGAAGGCCGGGGTCGAGTTCATCACCGTCGACAAAAAGCCCTTCTACGACGCCACCGCCGCGGTGCGAGCCAAGTACGGCGCGCCTTACGCCGACATCATCAAGCGTATCGACGCCGTTCAGTAACGCCCCATTCCCTGACAAGGCCTGGCGCGGTCGGCATCGACGCGCCCGGTGACGGTGAACGCCATGAAGAATCTACTGCTGCGCATCAACGACCGTATCTACATGACCTGCATCTGGGTCGCCGGTCTCTCGGTCCTCGGGGTCGCACTGATCATTCCCTGGGGCATCTTTGCCCGCTACATCCTCGGCACCGGTTCCAGCTGGCCGGAGCCCACCGCTATCCTGCTGATGCTGGTGTTCACCTTTATCGGCGCAGCCGCCAGTTATCGTGCCGGGACGCACATGTCGGTGGCCATGGTCACGGACCGCCTGCCACCTGCCCAACGCCGAATCGTCGGCATTTTCTCGCAACTGCTGATGGCGACAATCTGCCTGTTCATGGCGATCTGGGGCACCAAGTTGTGCCTGTCCACCTGGAACCAGTTCATGAGCGCCATCCCCAACCTGCGCGTGGGTATCACCTATATGCCGATCCCCATCGGGGGCGTGCTGACGCTGATTTTCGTGCTGGAAAAACTGCTGCTGGGCGACCAGAGCAACCGGCGCGTGGTGCGCTTCGACCTGGTAGAAGAAAACGAAGGGGCTGCCTGATATGGACGCAATGATTCTGCTGGGCAGCTTTATCGCCCTGATCCTGATCGGCATGCCGGTGGCCTATGCCCTGGGGCTGTCGGCGCTGATCGGCGCGTGGTGGATCGATATCCCGTTCCAGGCCCTGATGATTCAGGTGGCCGGCGGGGTGAACAAGTTTTCGTTGATGGCGATACCGTTCTTTGTGCTGGCTGGGGCGATCATGGCCGAGGGCGGCATGTCGCGGCGGCTGGTGGCGTTTGCCGGGGTGCTGGTGGGCTTTGTGCGCGGCGGCCTGTCCCTGGTGAACATCATGGCCTCGACGTTTTTCGGCGCGATCTCCGGCTCGTCGGTGGCGGACACCGCTTCGGTGGGCTCGGTGCTGATTCCAGAAATGGAGCGCCGCGGCTATCCACGGGAATTTGCCACGGCGGTGACCGTCAGCGGCTCGGTGCAGGCCTTGCTCACGCCACCCAGCCACAACTCGGTGCTCTACTCCCTGGCGGCTGGCGGCACTGTGTCCATCGCTTCGCTGTTCATGGCCGGCGTGGTGCCGGGCCTGCTGATGAGCGCGTGCCTGATGGTGCTGTGCCTGATCTTCGCGAAGAAACGCAACTACCCCAAAGGCGAAGTCATCCCCCTGAAGCAGGCGCTGAAGATTGCCGCCGATGCGCTCTGGGGCCTGATGGCCATGGTGATCATCCTCGGCGGCATCCTCTCGGGCATCTTCACCGCCACCGAGTCCGCCGCGATTGCGGTGCTGTGGGCGTTCTTCGTGACCATGTTCATCTACCGCGACTACAAGTGGCGCGAGCTGCCCAAGCTGATGCACCGCACGGTGCGCACGATTTCCATCGTGATGATCCTGATCGCCTTCGCCGCCAGCTTCGGCTACATCATGACCCTGATGCAGATCCCGGCGAAGATCACCACGCTGTTCCTGACGCTGTCGGACAACCGCTACGTGATCCTGATGTGCATCAACGCCATGCTGCTGTTGCTCGGCACGGTGATGGACATGGCACCGCTGATCCTGATCCTCACGCCGATCCTGTTGCCGGTGGTGTTGGGTATCGGCGTCGACCCGGTGCACTTCGGCATGATCATGCTGGTGAACCTCGGCATTGGCCTGATCACCCCGCCGGTGGGCGCGGTGCTGTTTGTCGGCGCAGCGGTGGGCAAAACCACCATCGAGAAAACCGTAAAGGCGCTGGTGCCGTTTTATGCCGTGCTGTTCCTGGTGCTGATAGCAGTGACGTACATTCCAGCATTGTCGCTGTGGCTGCCGAGCGTGGTGCTGTAATGCTGATTGAACTTGAAGACAACCTGACCCACCTCACCTTGAATCCGGCCGTGGGCGGCAGCATCGTCAACTGGACGGTGCGCGCCACCGGGCAGCCGTTGCTGCGCCATAACGATGAGCAGGCGATCCATACCGGTTTGCCGGGCAAGCTGGGGTGCTATCCGTTGGTGCCCTGGTCCAACCGCATTGCCCACGGCGGTTTCGATAACCCCGACGGTTGGCTGGTGCTCACGCCTAACAGCCTGACCGATCCGCTGCCGATTCACGGTTCGGCCTGGCAACAAGCGTGGCAGGTGGTCAGCCAGTCGGCAGATGAAGTGGTGCTGGAGGTGGTCTGCGAGACGCCTTTTGCCTATCGCGCCGAGCAGCGGATTCACTTGAGCGATGGGGCCTTGCGTATCGAACTGCGCGTGACCCATCTGGCCGAAACAGCGGCGTGGCATGGCGTGGGCTTGCATCCGTACTTTCCGCGTCGGCCGGGTACCCGGTTGCAGGCCAAGGCCGCGCAGGTGTGGATGAGTGACGCGTCCAAGCTGCCGACCGGCTTGGCACCGGTGCCGGACGAGTGGGATTTCCAGGAAATGAATGCCCTGCCCCAAGGCTTGGTGGACAACGGCTTTTGCCAGTGGGACGGGTATTGCCGGATCGAACAGCCGGACCTGGGCTATGCGCTGGAATGCCAGGCCAGCGGGGCCGATTACTTCCTGCTGTACTGCCCGCCGGGGCTGGGGTTCTTTTGCATCGAGCCGGTGAGTCATCCGGTGAATGCTCATCACCTAGCGGGACGGCCGGGCCTGAAACTGCTGGAACACAATCAGTCGGTCCAACTCAATTTCAACCTGAAATACATTCAAAATATGGGAGGGGGCTTGCCTCCGATGGCGGCCTGACAGCCGAACAGGATACTGGAACAGACCGAGTACATATCCATTATTCAGCCAACGGCCGCTATGGGTTCCGCCCTTACGGCGGCTCGCTTCGCATCGTGATTACCGTTGACTGCTATAAAGTGGCGTAAATACCTATAGCTATCAGGGGCAAGCCCCCCCCACAGTTTTGATTTAGGTTTTGTCAGTGATGTCAGGGTGGAGAGTTTTTCAGACGCCCAGCCGTATCGATACTCACGACAACCGACAACCCCGGCCGCAAACGTTCGCTCTCAGCCTGATCCGGGTCCACCGTAATCCTTACCGGCACGCGCTGGGCAATCTTCACAAAGTTGCCCGTCGCGTTGTCCGCCTGCAACAGGCTGAACTCCGAGCCGGTGGCCGGCGAAATATGCTGCACCGTGCCATGAAACTTGCGGTGGTTCAGCGCATCCACGGTAAAGGTCACCGGCTGGCCGACCTGCACATTGTCCATTTGGGTTTCTTTCATATTGGCAATCACCCACAGCTGCTTCGGCACCAGTGCCATCAACTGCGCGCCAGAGTTGACGTAGGCACCGAGGCGCACGCCAATCTGCCCCAACTGACCGTCGCGGGGTGCGGTGATGCGGGTGTTGGACAGATCGATCCGCGCCAATTCCACCGCCGCATCAGCACTCGCCACCGCCGCTTCCAGGGAGCCGCGATTGACGATCACCGTCTGCAAATCCTGCCGCGCGATTTCCAGGCTGGCCTGGGCTTGGGCGACGGCGGCGACCGTCTGCGCATTGGCAGCACGGGTCACGTCCAGCTCGCGCTTGGACACCGAACCGTCGCTGATCAGCTCCTCGTTACGACGCAAATCCGCAGTGCTTTTACGCGCCTGTGCCTGGCTGTCTACCAGCGCAGCCTGGCGTAACTTGATGGTCGCTTCGGCGCTGTTGCGCTGCTGCACCACATTGGCCAGCGAGGCCTTCTGCACCGCCAGTTGCGCCAAGGCTTGGTCCAGGCGCTGCTTGTAGATGCGATCATCAAGGCGCACCAACAAGTCACCGGCCTTGACGTACTGGAAGTCCTGCACTGGCACCTCGAACACATAGCCGCTGAGCTGCGGGCCAATAATCGTCACTTGGCCACGTACCAGGGCGTTTTCAGTGGTTTCCACCGCGCTGCTGAACGGCGGCAGTTGCCAGGCATACAGCACGATCAATACCCCGACGATGGCAATCGCGGCGAAGCCCATGGACGAAAGGATGCGCACGCGCAATGAGCGCGGCTCGGTGACCGTAGCGCCGGGCGGCATGGTGCCTTCCGGGGTGGATGCAATGGCGGTGGTGGTGGTTGTCGAAGGTTCGGTCATGAAGGTGCGCCGCTGGGTTGAACGGGAGGGGCTGCTGCTTGGGTGGTGCTCATCAGCCACAGACTGCGAATAAATATCCAGAGCATGGTCAGGATCGCGATGATCGCAATCAGCATGAACACATCGTTGTAAGCCATGACATTCGCTTCACGGGTGGCCGCCGTGGCCAAGCTGCGGATACCCATCAGGTTGCGCAGCTCGGGGTCGGCAATGACACCGCCATAGGCCGAGCCACCGCTGCTCACCCGCGCGGCCACACGCGGGTCGAGTAAGGTCAAGTGTTCGACGATCATGCTGGAATGAAACTTCTCCCGCACGACCTGGAACGTTCCCAGCAACGCGGCTCCAATCAGGCCGCCGAGGTTCTGGCAAATGCCGAACATCACCGAAAAACTCACCAGATTGCGCGGGTTCGTCAGCACGTTCTTGGTGCCCAACACCATGGTCGGTCCCAGGAAAAAAGTGCCGCCAAAGCCCAACAGGAACTGGCTGATATACAGGTTTTCGGGCCGGGTCAGGTTGCTGGAGAAACTGTCCATCACCGAGCCCGTGGCCATCAGCGCCAGGGAGATCACCAGCGGCATCAGCAAGTGAGCCGGGTTGATCGTCAGCGCACTGACCGCCAGCCCGCTGATCGCGCCGGCCAGCATCACCACGTACAGCGTATGCATCTGCTGGTAGCTCATGTTCAACATCTGCATGAACCCGACCGCACCGGTGGACTGCTCCGACAGCACCATGCGAATCAGGATCACCGCCAGTGCCAGGCGAATCATGGTGCCGCTGCCCAGCCAACGGGTCATCAACATCGGGTTGGCGCGGTTATGCTCAATGGCCAAGCCTGCCATGATCAACACCAGGGAACAGGCTGACGCGATACCGATCCACGGGGCTTCCAGCCACCAGTCGATGCGCCCCAGGGACAGCACCGCACAGAGCAACGCCACGCCGGTGGCGAGGATGCCGAAGGTCAGGAAGTCGAGTTTCTCAAAGGTCTTGAAGCGGTCACCCGGCGGCAACTTGAGCAAGAACACACACCCCAGGCAGATCAGCGCCATCCCCAATTCAAACAGGTACAAACCGCGCCACTCGGCGATTTGCAGCAAATCTTCGGAGAACAACCGCGCCAGCGGCAACGCCAACTGCGCCGTGCCCAAACCCAGCACCAGGGCTTTGAGTCGCCACTTGGCGGGGAACGCCTGGATCATGTAGTACAAGCCCAACGAACTCAGGGCCGCGCCCACCATCCCATGGGCCGCCCGCACCGCGATGGCCGAACTGAGATCGTTAACGAACAAGTGGCCGAAGGTCACCAGCGCGTACAGCACCAGGAACACCTCGGTGAACACGCGCAGGCCGAACTGCTGGCGGAACTTCACCAGCAGCAGGTTCATGCACACGTTGGTCATCACATAGGCGGCGGGCAGCCAGGCCATTTCCGCTGTGGTCGCGCCGAGGGCGCCTTGCAGGTATTGCAGGTTGGCGATGACCAGGGCATTTCCCAGGCCGCCAGTGATCGCGACCAGCACACCGACCAGCGCATACAGCCAACGCTTGTGCGTAGGGTGCCACGGCGTCGACGGCGAACCGGGCAGGCTCGGGCGCTCGTGGGGTTCCCAGGTGTGGGGGGTGTATTTATCCATTCGATGACCTAGATGACCCGACGGGTGAGGTCGGTAAAACCATTACTCAGAGTAGTAAACCTGAGCAGGGTTCATCTTGCCATCTTGGGCATGGAATTGATGCCTGGAGCTGGTACGGTCAAAAGTCGGAGGGGGCTTGCTCTCTTTGGATAGCATGCCCATCCAGAACCGCCTTCCCGATCAGATCCACCCCAACCAACTCCAGTAAGTCGCCGCAAACACCAACATCAGCCCATACCCGATCAACGTCACCAGGATCCCCACCTTGGCGAACTGCCGCGCCGTAAACGTCCCAGTCCCCAGGCACACCATATTCTGCGGCGCATTAATCGGCAGGATAAACCCGTAGCTCATCACAAACCCCAGCAGCATGGTCATCCCCAACCGGTTGAACTCCCCGGGCAAGGTCTGCAACACCGCAATCAGGATCGGCAACAGCGCCGAGGTCAGCGCCGTGGCGCTGGCAAAGCCCAGGTGGATCACAATCAAAAACGCTCCCAAAATCGCAAACACCCCCAACGGCCCGACCTGATCCAACCCGGTATGCGCCACCACTTGGGAGCCCAGCCACTGCCCGGCCTGGGTGGTCAGCAACGCGGTGCCGAGGCTGATGCCCACGCCGAACACAATCACCGTGCCCCACGGAATACGCGACTGCACATCCTTCCAGGTCATCACCCCAATCCCCGGCAACAGCAGGAACACCAGCCCGGCGTAGGTGGTCGAGGTGGTGTCGAAAGGGTGCAGGCGCCCTTCCGTCGCCCACGCCAACAGCAACAGCACCGACACGGTGAGCAAGCGCTTCTGCGGGCCGGTCATCGGGCCGATGTCCACCAGGGACTGGGCCACGGCCTCCTTGCCACCGGGGATGCTGTCGGTTTCCGGCGGCAGCAGCTTGATCACCAGGAACAGCAACACCGCCGACATGATCACCGCCCACGGCGCGCCGGCGATCAGCCAATCGATCCACGACACGCGCTGGCCGAGCATCTTGTCCATAAAGCCCACGCTCAGCAGGTTTTGCGCGGCGGCGGTCTGGATGCCGACGTTCCAGATGCTGGTGCCCTGGGCCACCACGATCATCAGGCCGGCGGCAATATTGGAGCGCTTGTCCACGCCAAACGCGGCAACCACGCCCATCATGATCGGCACCACACAGGCGCTGCGCGCGGTGGCACTGGGCACCACGAGGCTGAGCAGGATGGTCACCGCAATCGCCCCCAGCAGAATGCCGCGGGTGCTGGTGCCGACGCGGGTCAGGGTCACGAGGGCGATGCGCCGGTCGAGGCCGGTGTGGGTCATGGCCGCCGCAATGAACAACGCGCCCGCCACCAAGGCCAGTGCCGGGTTGGAAAAGCCGGTGAGCGCCATGCTGATGGCCGGGCTGGAGCCGATCAGGTGGGCGGGGTCTTGCAGCGACGGCGCCGTACCGAGCAAAAACGCCATGAGCGAGGTGATCATGATCGCGCTGGCCTCATAAGACACCGCCTCGGTGATCCACACCACCACGGCAAACGCGAGGATCGCCAGCATGCGCTGCCCGGCCACCGGCAGATCGGCGGGCAGCGGCAACAGCAGCACGCCGACCATCGCCAGTACGCCGATCACCAGGCCCGGGGGCAACTTGAAGGATGCTGCGGTTGTTGCGGGGGCGTTCATGGCGGGCTCCGTCGTGCTCTAAATCAGGCAGGCAGCATGGGGCAAAGCGCCGCAACGGGTGTTGACGGGTATCAAGACCCTAGGTCAATAACTGGCTCAATACCGCCCGCAACTTGCCGGGCTTGAGCGGTTTGTTCAACAACGGCGCGTCCAGGCGGCGCAGCACGCGACGGCATTGGTCGGTGCGGTCGGCGGTGATGATCACGGCCGGGATCTTTTGCGCGAAATGCTCGCGCAGATGCTTGACCACCGCAGCGCCCACCACGCCGTGGTCGAGATGGTAATCGGCGAGGATCAACTCCGGCGCCCTGCCCTGCAACGCCAGTAACGCGCCGGCCTGGTCGGTGGCGGTGACCACCTCACAGCCCCACTGCACCAGCAGCGCGCGCATGCTTTCGAGGATGCTCACCTCGTTATCGATCACCAGCAAACGCCGCCCCGGCAGCGGGTTGCCCGTGGTCGGCAGCACCGGCAGTTGGCTGATCGCCAGGGGCATCTCTTCGCTGATGGGCACCTCGATGCTGAACATCGAGCCACGCCCCGGCCACGAACGGACCGCCACTGGGTAGCCGAGGATCTCGGCGATACGCTCGACAATCGCCAGGCCCAGCCCCACGCCTTTGCGGTCCGAGGCGCGGCCGACGTCGAGCTGGTTGAATTCGAGGAAGATCGCGTCGAGCCGGTCGGCCGCGATGCCGCGCCCGGTGTCCCACACCTCCAGGCGCAGGCGGTCGCCACGGCGGCGCGCGCCGAGCAGGATGCAGCCCTCGTCGGTGTAGCGGCAGGCGTTGCTGAGGAAGTTGCGCAGAATCCGCGTCACCAGGCGCAAGTCGGTGCGAATCGCATAATGACCGGTACGCGCACGCAGGTTCAGCCCGGCCGCCAGCGCCACCGACTGGAACTCCGAGACCAGCGGCGCAAACAGCTCATCCAGACGATACAGCGCCACGTCGGGTTTGACCGCCGCCTGGTCGAGCCGCGAAATATCCAGCAAATCGGTGAGTAAATCTTCCGCGCCTTCCAGCGCCTGGTGAGTACGTTCCACCAGCACCTGCTCGACGCTGGGCAAGTTGCGTTCACGCAGGGTGGAGATCAGCAGCCGCGCCGCGTTCAGCGGTTGCAGCAGGTCATGGCTCGCGGCGGCGAGGTATTTGTCCTTGCTGCGGTTGGCAGCCTCCGCGGCGTCGCGCGCATCGCGCAATTCCTGCTCGACCTGCTCACGCTGGGCGATCTGCTGTTGCAGGTTGCGGTTGGCTTCCAGCAGCTCATCGGTGCGCGCGGCCACGCGCTGTTCCAGCTCATCGTTGAGACGGATATAGCGGTTGCGCTCCGCCTCCAGCTCGTCGAGGCGCGCGGTGAGTTCCGGGTAGTGACTCTTGCGTGCCGAGTGATTGCCCAGGCCCAGCAGCCCTGCCAGTGCTTGTTGCTGGTCGTCAGAGCGCTTCGCCATAAACAACCTCGACGTCACGCTGGCTGGACTCACGAGGGTTGGTGAGGATGCAGGGGTCGTCCATCGCATGCTCGGACAGGAACGGAATATCCGCCACGCGCACCCCATGCAGACCCAGGGTTTCGTGGAAGCCAATGGCATGTTTGAGCGCGATCAGGTGGTCGACCAATCGTCCGCAGATCTGTCGATGGTTGAGGCCACGGCAGTCAATGCCAAAGGTCTCGGCAATCACCTTGAAGCGCTCCGGCGCCGAGTTGTAGTTGAACGCCACCACATGCTCCACCAGCACCGCGTTGCACAAACCGTGGGGCAAATCGAGAAAGCCGCCGAGGCTGTGGGACATGGCATGCACGGCGCCGAGGATCGCGTTGGAAAACGCCAGGCCCGCCTGCATGCTGCCGAGCATGATTTTCTCGCGCAGGGCAATGTCCGTGGGGTTGGCGATCATCTGCACCAGGTTGCCGTTGATCAGGCGCATGGCTTCCAGCGCATGGGGGTCGGTCAGTGGGCCGTGGCCGGTGGACACGAACGCCTCGATGGCATGCACCAGCGCGTCGATGCCGGTACAGGCGGACAGGAACGGGTCCATGCTCGCCGTGGTCTCCGGGTCGATCAGCGACACATCCGGCACCACCGCCTTGCTGACGATGGAGAACTTCATGCGCTCCTGCTGATTGGAAATGATCACGAACTGCGAGACATCCGCCGACGTACCGGCGGTGGTGGGGATCAGGATCAACGGCGGGCTGGGCACACGAATGGTGTCCACGCCCTCGAACTCAAGAATGCTACGCCCATGGGCGACCACAATGCCGATGGCCTTGCCGCAATCCATCGGACTGCCGCCGCCGATGGCCACGATCACGTCGCAATGGTTTTCCCGGTACACCTCGGCGCCGAGCATTACTTCTTCGACGCGCGGATTGGGCGACACAGCGCTGTACAGGCAGTAGTCGATACCGATGGCTTGCAGGCTAGCTTCCACATCCGCCACCCAACCGGCAGCGATCACACCGGGGTCGCTGACGACCAGCACCTTGCGCGCACCGAAGGTCTTGGCATAGTTACCGACGTTGTGCCGGCAGCCGGCACCGAAGATGATTTCAGGCGAGACGAATTTACGCAGGAGGCTCAGATTGGGGCTCATTGGAAAGCCTGTTCTTATTATTTTTGGGAGATGCGCTTCACACTAACCCATTCGCAGGCGAATGCAATCAGACCAAAGGGTCATTCCCAATACGGCACCGGCCAGCGCGAGGCTGGCCGGAGATGGATCAACGGCTGGCGAAGTACATGGTCACTTCGAAGCCGATACGCAGGTCGGTGAAGGCGGGTTTGGTCCACATGGGGAGAGTCCTCTTGTTGTGCCGGAAGATTCCGGTAGAGGCATTAATGCATGGGGGGATGGGGGTGCGAATGCTACTTTCGAAGGAGCTCGCACCCGCATTGGTAGCGGGTGTACGCCGATCAAAATGTGGGAGGGGGCTTGCTCCCGATAGCAATGTGTCAGCCACATCACTGTTGACTGACCCACCGCCATCGGGAGCAAGCCCCCTCCCACAGGGGACCGCGTTGCAATCCGAGGGTTAGAAGAAACCCAATGGATTGATGTCGTAGCTCACCAGCAAATTCTTGGTCTGCTGGTAGTGATCGAGCATCATCTTGTGGTTCTCACGCCCCACGCCCGACTTCTTGTAGCCGCCAAACGCCGCATGCGCCGGGTACAGGTGATAACAGTTGGTCCACACGCGGCCAGCCTTGATCGCCCGGCCCATGCGGTAGGCGCGGTTGATGTCGCGGGTCCACAGCCCGGCGCCGAGGCCGAATTCGCTGTCGTTGGCAATGGCCAGGGCTTCGGCTTCGTCCTTGAAGGTGGTGATACCCACCACCGGGCCGAAGATTTCTTCCTGGAACACGCGCATCTTGTTGTGGCCCTTGAGCAGGGTCGGCTGGATGTAATAACCGCTGGACAGGTCGCCTTCCAGGCGCTCGGCCGCGCCGCCGGTGAGCAGCTCGGCGCCCTCTTCCTGGGCGATCTTGAGGTAGGAGAGGATCTTGTCGTATTGCTGCTCGGACGCCTGGGCGCCGACCATGGTCTCGGTGTCCAACGGGTTGCCGCGCTTGATCTTGACGATCTTCTTCATCACCACTTTCATGAAGTCGTCGTAGATCGACTCCTGCACCAGCGCCCGCGACGGGCAGGTGCACACTTCGCCCTGGTTGAAGAACGCCAACACCAGGCCTTCGGCGGCTTTTTCGATGAATTGCGGCTCGGCCTGCATGATGTCTTCGAAGAAGATGTTCGGCGACTTGCCGCCCAGTTCCACGGTGGACGGAATGAGGTTCTCGGCGGCCGCATGCATGATGTGCGCACCGATTGGGGTCGAGCCGGTAAAGGCAATCTTGGCGATGCGCTTGCTGGTGGCCAGTGCCTCCCCGGCTTCGCGGCCAAAGCCCTGCACGATATTCAGCACGCCCGGTGGCAGCAGGTCATTGATCAACTCGGCAAACACCATGATCGACAGCGGTGTCTGCTCGGCCGGCTTGAGCACGATGCAGTTACCGGCAGCGAGGGCCGGGGCGAGTTTCCAGGCGGCCATCAGCAGCGGGAAGTTCCACGGAATGATCTGCCCGACCACGCCCAATGGCTCATGGAAGTGATAGGCCGCGGTGTGTTCGTTGATCTCGGCGGCGCCGCCTTCCTGGGCGCGGATGCAGCCGGCGAAGTAGCGGAAGTGGTCGGCGGCCAGGGGCACGTCAGCGTTGAGGGTTTCGCGCACGGCCTTGCCGTTGTCCCAGCTTTCGGTCACGGCCAGTACTTCGAGATTCTGCTCGATACGGTCGGCGATTTTCAGCAGCACCAGGGAGCGATCCTGGGGCGACGTCTTGCCCCAGGCGTCAGCGGCGGCATGGGCGGCGTCGAGGGCTTTGTCGATATCGGCAGCGTTGGAGCGCGGGAATTCGGCGATCGCTTCACCGGTCACTGGCGAGGTGTTGGTGAAATACTCACCGCTCAGCGGGGCGACGAACTCTCCGCCGATGTAATTTCCGTAGCGCTGCTTGAAGCTGACGATAGCGCCAGGGGTGCCAGGTTGTGCGTAGATCATGTTAAAGCCTCTGTCTGGGTCCGGGCCTGTCGGTCAACAGGCGATGACCCGATAGTAAAGAGCCCCCGTTGCCGGGCGAATGCGCCGTTGGCAGGGGGGCACTTGTCATTTGGTCGTAGATTCAGTGTTTGGCGACCAGCTCTTTGGGCAGCTTGAAGGTCCAGAGCATGCCGCCCTGGTTGAAGTCCTTGATGCGCTTGGCCACCTCACCGCCCCACAACGGCACCGCGCCGCCCCAGCCGGAGAGCACCGAGACGTACTGTTCGCCGTCCATTTCCCAGGTCACAGGCGAACCGAGCACGCCGGAGCCGGTCTGGAATTCCCAGACCTTCTCGCCAGTCTTGGCGTTGAATGCTTGCAGGAAACCTTCCGGCGTACCGGTGAACACCAGGTTGCCCTTGGTGGTCAGCACCCCGCCCCACAGCGGCGCGAAGTTCTTGTGGCGCCAGACTTCCTTACCCGTCTTAGGATCGATGGCGCGCAGTACGCCGATATAGTCTTCGTTCAACGGCTTGATAGTGAAGCCCGCGCCGAGGAACGCCGCGCCTTTCTTGTAGGCGATACCTTCGTTCCAGATGTCCATGCCCCACTCGTTGGACGGCACGTAGAACAGCCCGGTGTCACGGTTGTAGGCCATCGGCATCCAGTTCTTCGCACCGAGGAACGCCGGTGCGACAAACACCGAAGTGCCCTTGGTTTCGCTGCCCGGCGCACCTGGGCGGCTGGCTTCGTTGTAGATCGGACGACCGTCCTTATCCAGGCCCGTGGCCCAGGTGATCTTGTCGACAAACGGGAAGCCTCGGATGAACTTGCCGTTGGTGCGATCGAGCACGTAGAAGAAGCCGTTGCGGTCGGCGGTGGCCGCAGCTTTGATTTCCTTGCCACCTTCGGTGTAGTTGAAGGAGACCAGCTCGTTGACGCCGTCATAGTCCCAACCGTCGTGGGGCGTGCTCTGGAAGTGCCACTTGATGGTGCCGTCGTCCGGGTTCAGCGCCAGGCGCGAGGACGAGTAAAGGTTGTCGCCAGGGCGCAGGTGCGAGTTCCACGGCGCCGGGTTGCCGGTGCCGAACAGCAGCAGGTTGGTTTCAGGGTCGTAGTAGCCGCCCAGCCACGGTGCCGCGCCGCCGGTTTTCCACAAATCCCCCGGCCAGGTCTTGCCCGCCTCGCCGCCGGAGATGCCGTTTTCCACAGCCTTGCCGTCTTTGTAGACATAACCCATATGGCCTTCGACGGTCGGGCGGCTCCACAGCAGCTCGCCGTTTTTCGGGTCATAGGCCTGGATCTTGCCCACCACGCCGAATTCGCCACCGGCCACGCCGGTGATCAGCTTGCCGTTGACCACCAGGGGCGCGGCGCTGATCGAGTAGCCTTCCTTGTGATCGGCGACCTGCTTGCTCCACACCACTTTGCCGGTGTCTTTGTTCAGCGCCACCAGCTTGGCGTCGAGGGTGCCGAAGAACACCAGGTCGCCGTACAGCGCCACGCCACGGTTGATCACGTCACAGCACGGGCGGATGTCATCGGGCAGACGCGCATCGTACTGCCAGAGTTTCTTGCCGGTGCGCGCATCCACCGCGAACACCCGCGAGTAGGAACCGGTGAGGTACATCACCCCGTCCTTGATCATCGGCTGCGCCTGTTGCCCACGCTGCTTTTCGCCGCCAAAGGAAAACGCCCAGACCGGGCGCAGTTCCTTGACGTTATCGACGTTCAGGGTGTCGAGGGGGCTGTAGCGCTGGCCCTGCACGCCCAGGCCGTTGGTGACGATCTGCCCGGGGTTTTTCGGGTCCTGGAGGATGTCCTCATCGGTGACCGAGGCCATGGCCTGGCCGGATAACAGGATGGCACCGAGCAACACACTCAAGGCGAAGGGTTGGCGACGTGCGGGTTGGGTCATGACGGCTACCTCTGCGGTTTTTTGTTATACCCGGGAAATTTTCCCGGTCTGGTGCAGATTCTTGGGCGCAGGGGCCATTGTCACAATTGACCGCAGTATCGAGTTTGCTAGTTCCTTAGTAGCGGTTGCATCTGCTCGCGCTCGTAACGCGGGTACAGGTGGCTGACGCTGCGGATCAGTTCATAGCGGCTCAGGCTGATCGCGGCGAAACGTTCGGGGATGGGGCTGCGGATCATCTCGGCCATGTCGTTGCCCTTGGCAGCGCCGTCACGCAGCAGCTGATCGAGCCAGGTCAGGTAGTCACGCATTTGCGTGAAGGGTTGCGCGTCGCTGGCCACCGGGCCATGGCCGGGCACGATCAGGGTCCAGGGCAAGGCTTGCAGGGTGCCGAGGTCGGCCAGCCACACCGCCAGGCCCGGGCTGTTGGGGGTGGTGAGCGCACGCTGGTAAAACACCAGGTCGCCGGCAAACAGCACGCCGGTGCTCTGGTCGAAGATCGCCAGGTCGGCGCCGGTGTGGCCGGTGAGCGCGAGCAGGCGCAAGTCGTGGCCGCCGACGCTCAGCACACCGGGTTCCAGCACCTGAGTGGGCAACACCACTTCAGTGCCGCGCATCCAGTCGCCGACCATGCGGTAGAGGTTTTCCGCCATGCCGTCGCCCTGCTCATGCAGCAGCCGCGTGGTCTCGGCCAGGGCGCCGATGGGCACGTCCTTGAAGGCCTGGTTGCCCAGCGCATGGTCGGGGTGATGATGGGTAATCAGCACCTGGATCACCGGCTTGGGGGTGACGCGGGCGATGGCCTCGCGCATCGCTTCGCCGTAGCGCCGCGACGGCCCGGTGTCGATCACCACCACGCCGGCCTCGGTGACGATGAAGGCGGTGTTGACGATATTGCCGCCATTGGCCTTGGCAAAATTGTCAGTGCTGCCTTCGAGTAGCCAGGTGTCGTCGGCGATCAGCCGGGGCTTGAGGGCGTAGTCGAGATCTGCCAGGGCGGGCAAGCTCAGGCCCAGGCACAACAATAGAATCCAGCGCATGCCGCGCTCCTTCTGGTCAGGGGATGGCCGCGTCGAACTCGTTGCCGCTGTTGTCACGCAGCACCAGTCGGGTGGGCCCCGGCGCGTCGATGTCGAAGGCCAGGTTGGGGTTCTCGCTGACCGCCGGGAACAGCTCAAGATCAGCCAGCACCTGGCCGTCCTGGCCGCGCAGTTGCGCATGGTTGATAAAAAACTCGGGGATGCCGCTGACCATGCCGTTGTCCATCGGGTGCGCCACCTGCACACGCACGCGGCTGAACTCGCCGCGCGGGTAACGGCCGCCGAGCACTTCGCCGATGTGCTCTTCCCAACCCGGCTGGGTGCGTACCACGCTGGGCGCGGTGCAGCCGCCGCCGGCCGCGTCGATCAGGGTCGAGCCCACATGCCACAGCCCGTCATCGGTGAGCACCGCCGCCCGCAACGGCGTGGCCTGTTCGATACGAATCCGCAGCGACAGCCACGGCAGCACGCCGGCCTTGGGCTGGAAGTCGACGATTTTCGGCAATGGGTTGAGCTCGGCCCAGGCGAGGATTTTCACCACATGGCCGTTGAAGGCGCGGGCGTCGATTTCCAGCGGCACCTGGCGCGCATCTTCGGCGAACGGCGGCGCCAGCAGCTTGACTCGGTCGTCGAACACGAACGGCGCCTGCGCCAGGAACTGCTTGTGATAGAAGTCCCACATCACCGACGGCACCGGGTCGACCTCCACGGCGTGAGCCGCCAGCGGCAGCCAACACGCCAAGATGCAGCTCAGTCGCCAGTTCATCGCCTGCTCCTATTGATACATCTCGGGGACTTCGTACTGCAGGCCGTAACGGGCATAGATGGCTTGCACCGCGCCGTCGCGGATCAGGCCTTCCAGCGCCTCTTCCACCGCGTAGGCCAACTGGCGATTGCTCTCGTGCACCGCCATGCCGATCTCCCAGCGTTGCTTGCCCATGTTCGGGTAGGCGTTTTCGGCGAGGGCCAGTCGCGGGTCGTGGGCTTCATGCACCTGCCAGTCGACTTCGCCGCGCATCGCCATCACCGCGTCGACCTCACCGGCTTTCATCGCCGCAAAGGCCTGGGGGACGTCGGGGTAGTGATGGGTCTTGGCGGCGAGCATGCCGTTGAACACCGAGGTGAGGTAGAACGACGGCACGCTGTCGACTTCGACGCCAATCGGGTGCTGCTCGAACACCGCCACGCTGGCGACCGTGTCTAGACGCCGACGGTCATAGGCCACCTGCCATTGTTCGTTCTGGTACGGCCCGAACATCACCACATGGCCGTTTTCCAGTTCGCCCTGGTCGTTGCGCTTTTGTGCGTAATCGCGATCGTAGGGCGCGCGCATCATCAGGTCGGCCAGTTGCTGGTTATGCAACTGGCTGCCGCGCCAGATGTAGTCGCGCAGGTCGTCATCGAGCTTCTCGCCGGCCGGCGCCCAGATCAACTTGAGCTTTACCCCCAGCGCCGTGGCCAGGGCCTGGGCCAGTTCCACGTCGACCCCCCGCGCGTTGGCGCCGTCTTCGAAACTGTAGGGGGCGAAGTCCTTGTAGACCGCCACCTTGATTTCGCCGTCAGCGATCATCTGGTCATAGCTGCGCACCTGCGCCTGTGCCGGCTGGCAACACAGCAGGGCCAGGCCAAGCACATAAGCGAACAGGCGCATGACTTACTCCTCGACGTGCACGCTGTCCAGGTAGGTGCGCACCGCCCACAAGGCTTCCTGGCTCAGGTAGTCGGCCATTTTGGGCATGTACACGCGGCCGTCACGCACCGCGCCATGGCGCACACGCTCGACGAACCACTCATCACCGGCTTCGCCCACATCGAGCATGCGCAGGTCGGGGGCGATACCACCGGACTTGGCTTCCAGGCCGTGGCAGGCGGCGCAGTTCTGGTTGTAGGCGGACGAGCCGATTTCCACGGCCCGATCGTGTTCCGGTGAGGTGCGGTACGGATTGACCGCCGCCCAGCCGTCTTCGTTGACCGGCACGCCGGCGTCCTTGATCGAAGTTAGGCCCTTGGTTTCCACCGCTTGTGGGACCACGTTGCCATGGGCCCAAACAGAGCCGGCGCCGAATACACCCACCAACAGGCCAGCCACGAGCCAGGCATTGTGTTTTGTTGTCATTATTTTTGCCCTCAGGATTGCACGCAAAACCTCATTGCAGAGGCTATGGCAACCATCTTAGAAACCCCGGGGCATGGGCCGTATGCTGCTTTGGTGGCCGCCCTCTCCTCCCTTGGTAGTAGGGCTTGTGGGGCACACCTAAAACAGCGGCGGTCCGGGAAGTCTTCCCGGCCACAGCGGGACTTTTTCCGTATCCGCCCGGCGCCCCGGCGTTCCACCCTGTGCAGGCCAAAACCTCCACTGGGAACTGCAACCATGACAATAAGATCGCTACCCGCCCGCTCACCTTTAAGCCTTGCCGTGCAAGCCTTTATGCTGGTGGGCAGCCTGTCCCTCAGTGCTGCAACCTTCGCAGCCGCCGAGCCTGCCAAATCGACACGCAACGTCACCTGGGAAGACATTGCCAACGACCACCTGACCACCAAGGACGTGCTGCAATACGGCATGGGCACCAACGCCCAGCGCTGGAGCCCGCTGGCCCAGGTCAACGACAAGAACGTGTTCAAACTCACCCCGGCCTGGTCCTATTCCTTTGGCGACGAGAAACAGCGCGGCCAGGAGTCACAGGCCATCGTCAGCGACGGCGTGGTGTACGTCACCGGTTCCTACTCCCGCGTGTTCGCCCTGGATGCAAAGACCGGCAAGCGCCTGTGGACCTACAACCACCGCCTGCCCGACAACATTCGCCCGTGCTGTGACGTGGTCAACCGCGGCGCGGCGATCTTCGGCGACAAGATCTACTTCGGCACCCTCGACGCGCGCCTGATCGCCCTCGACAAAAACACCGGCAAAGTGGTGTGGAACAAGAAATTCGGCGACCACGCCGCCGGCTACACCATGACCGGCGCCCCGGTGCTGATCAAAGACAAGGTCAGCGGCAAGGTGCTGCTGATCCACGGCAGCTCCGGCGATGAATTCGGCGTGGTCGGCCAGCTGTTTGCCCGCGACCCCGACACCGGTGAAGAAGTGTGGATGCGCCCGTTCGTGGAAGGCCATATGGGCCGCCTCAACGGCAAGGACAGCACCACCACTGGCGACGTCAAGGCCCCTTCGTGGCCGGATGACCCGACCACCGAAACCGGCAAGGTCGAGGCCTGGAGCCACGGTGGCGGCGCGCCTTGGCAGAGCGCAAGCTTCGATGCCGAGACCAACACCATCATCGTCGGCGCCGGCAATCCTGGCCCGTGGAACACCTGGGCACGCACCGCCAAGGACAGCAACCCCCACGACTTCGACAGCCTCTACACCTCGGGCCAGGTTGGCGTCGACCCGAGCACCGGCGAAGTGAAATGGTTCTACCAGCACACCCCGAACGATGCCTGGGACTTCTCCGGCAACAACGAACTGGTGCTGTTCGACTACAAGGACAAGGACGGCAAAGTGGTCAAGGCCACCGGCCACGCCGACCGCAACGGCTTCTTCTACGTGGTGGACCGCAACAACGGCAAGCTGCAGAACGCCTTCCCGTTTGTCGACAACATCACTTGGGCCAGTCATATCGACCTGAAGACCGGGCGTCCGGTGGAAAACGAAGGCCAGCGTCCGGCCAAGCCATTGCCGGGTGAAACCAAAGGCAAGCCGGTGGAAGTCTCGCCGCCGTTCCTGGGTGGCAAGAACTGGAACCCCATGGCCTACAGCCAGGACACCGGCCTGTTCTACATTCCGGGCAACCAGTGGAAAGAGGAATACTGGACCGAAGAGGTCAACTACAAGAAGGGCTCGGCCTACCTGGGCATGGGTTTCCGCATCAAGCGCATGTATGACGACCACGTCGGCACCCTGCGCGCGATGAACCCGACTACCGGCAAGGTGGTGTGGGAGCACAAGGAAGCCTTGCCACTGTGGGCCGGCGTGTTGGCCACCAAGGGCAACCTGGTGTTTACCGGCACCGGCGACGGTTTCTTCAAGGCCTTCGACGCCAAAACCGGCAAGGAGCTGTGGAAGTTCCAGACCGGCAGCGGCATCGTCTCGCCGCCGATCACCTGGGAACAGGATGGCGAACAGTACATCGGCGTGACCGTCGGCTACGGCGGCGCGGTGCCGTTGTGGGGCGGCGACATGGCCGAACTGACCAAACCGGTGGCGCAAGGCGGGTCTTTCTGGGTGTTCAAGATTCCGAGCTGGGATAACAAGACCGCGCAAAAATAGCCCCCGCGAGAATGCCGCGCCGCCTTTTGTAGCAAGCGGGTTCCCCTGTGGTGAGCGGGCTTGCCCCGCGCTCGGCTGCGCAGCAGTCGTAGAACCTGAGCGCACGCAGGTGCTGGAGGAATGCCAGGGCCGCTTCGCAGCCCAGCGCGGGACAAGCCCGCTCACCACAACAAGCCCGCTCACCACAGGATTTCCAGAGGTCTCGCAATGAACTACCTGCCCTTGTTACTGCTGTTATCCCTTACCCCTGGCCCACGCCGACGATGGCGACGATGGCGACGACGCCCAGAAGTAACCCGTCAGAAAATGCCGGGCCGCGTTTTTTTGTGGTGAGCGGGCTTGCCCCGCGCTCGGCTGCGAAGCAGTCGTAGAACCTGAGCGCACGCAGGTGCTGGAGGAATGCCAGGGCCGCTTCGCAGCCCAGCGCGGGACAAGCCCGCTCACCACAACAAGCCCGCTCACCACAGGATCTCCAGAGGTCTCGCAATGAACTACCTGCCCTTGCTACTCCTGTTATCCCTACCCCTGGCCCACGCCGACGATGGCGACGACGCCCAGAAGTAACCCGTCAGAAAATGCCGGGCCGCGTTTTTTTGTGGTGAGCGGGCTTGCCCCGCGCTCGGCTGCGAAGCAGTCGTAGAACCTGAGCGCACGCAGGTGCTGGAGGAATGCCAGGGCCGCTTCGCAGCCCAGCGCGGGGCAAGCCGCTCACCACAACAAGCCCACTCACCACAGGATCTCCAGAGGTCTCGCAATGAACTACCTGCCCTTGTTACTCCTGTTGTCCCTTACCCCTGGCCCACGCCGACGATGGCGACGATGGCGACGACGCCCAGAAGTAACCCATCAGAAAATGCCGGGGCCGCGTTTTTCTGTGGTGAGCGGGCTTGCCCCGCGCTCGGCTGCGAAGCAGTCGTAGAACCTGAGCGCACGCAGGTGCTGGAGGAATGCCAGGGCCGCTTCGCAGCCCAGCGCGGGGCAAGCCCGCTCACCACAACAAGCCCGCTCACCACAGGATCTCCAGAGGTCTCGCAATGAACTACCTGCCCTTGCTACTCCTGTTATCCCTACCCCTGGCCCACGCCGACGATGGCGACGACGCCCCGTTGATCATCAACGGCTGCACCATCGCCGAACACAGCCAATGCCCCGGCGCCAACCTCAAGGGCGCCAACCTTCGAAATCAGAACCTGAGCAAAATGAACCTGGCAGGCGCTGACCTGCGCGATGCAGATCTGCGCCATGCCAACCTCGACCTGGCCAACCTGGAAAAGGCCCAGCTGCAAGGCGCCAACCTGACCCGCGCCAGCCTGCAACAAAGCAACCTGCGCTTGGCGGACTTTAGCGGTGCCACGCTGATGGCGATCCAGGGTTGGGGCCTGTTCGCCCAAGGCGCGCAGTTCGAAAACGCCAACCTCAGTGCGGCCTACCTGCAATTTGCACGGCTGTCAGGGGCCAAAATGCACAAGGCCAACCTGCGTGCGGCCGACCTGGAGATGACCTGGCTGAGCAAGGCCGACTTGCAAGGTGCTGACCTCAGCGACGCCAATCTGCAGGAAGCGAAGTTCGGCGAGAGCAACCTTGAAAACGCCACGCTAACCGGTGCGCGGCAACATTATGGGAATTTTCAGGATGCCAATATGGAGGGCTGCCAGGATTGCCCAACGACCTGGGATCGCTGAAACGACGCCCCTCCCACAGTGGGTTTGTGCACACCCAATTATCCAACCACCCGCACCACCCCCATGTCGATTCCCAGATGCACCAGCTCGGCATGGGAGCTCACCTGCAGTTTGCTCTTGAGCAAGGTCAGGTGATTGGACACGGTCTTGCTGCTGATATTCAGCTGGTCGGCAATCGCTCGGGTGGGCGTGCCCTTGGCCAGCATCAGGAAGATTTCCAGTTCGCGCGGGGTCATGCCCTGCAAGCGTTGATCACTGGGGGTGTAGGCCAGCTCGGTGGCCAGGGCCTGTTCGATATAGGCGTGGCCGTCGAGGATGCGCCGCACGGCTTCAATCAACACCTCGGGCGCCGAGCTTTTGGTCAGGTAACCGGAGGCTCCGGCGTCCAACGCCTGGCGCACCAGCGGCAGCTCGTCGTGCATGCTGAAAAACAGCACGCGCAATTGTGGCAAGCGCTGGCGCAGGCGGCGCGTGGTTTCCAGGCCGCTGATGCCTGGCAGGCCGAAGTCCATGATCACCAGATGCGGCACCGCCTCCTGCACCCGGCTCAGGGCCTCTTCACCACTGGCCGCTTCGCGTACTTCGACCGCTGGCAGCAGCGCGCGCAGCAGGCTGGCATAGCCTTGGCGCACCACGGCGTGGTCATCCACCAACAGAATATTCATGAGGCCTCCAACGGCATGTTCAACGCCAGCGCCCAACCGCCGCCGGGGTGGCTGATGATCTTTAATTCGCCGCCCAGGCAGCGGGCGCGTTCGGCCATCGAATACAGGCCCACGCCGGGCCGCTGGGGCGTGACTGCACCGCGACCGTTATCACGCACCCACAGGCGCAGACGTGAACCGCGGTGTTGCAGGCGCACGCGCACCTGGCTGGCATCGGCATGCCGCAGGATGTTGGTCAGCGCTTCCTGGAGCAGGCGGTACAGGTGAGTTTTGTTGGCGCCGGACAACGCCGGCAGGTCGGCACTGACCTGCAATTGGCAGGGAATCCCATGGCTGGCCTGCCACTGCGTTACCAGCATCGAGAACGCCTCGCCCATCGGCAAGTGTTGCAACGCCACCGGGTAGAGGTCGTGGACCAGGGCGCGGAAACCTTGCTGCAAGTGCTCGCAATGATCTTCCAGCAGCCCCACCGTACGGGTCAGCACGTGCGGCTGATCGGCGACCAGCCGCAACAGGCAGGCCTGGGCGCGAATGCCGGCCAAGTATTGGCCGAGGTCATCGTGCAGGGTCTGGGCCAGGTGGGTGCGTTCCTGCTCCTGCACCGCCAGCAGGGTCTGGGTGAGCCGGGTGTTATCGGTGCGCGCCTGCTCCAGGGCGTCGGTCATGCGGTTGAAGTGCAGCGCCAGTTGCCGTGCTTCCGGCGCGCCTTCACCGCGCAGACGCACATTGAGCTGGCCGGCGCACACCTGTTGCAGGGCGCGCAGCAATTCATCGAGCACGCCCATGCCCCGCCGCACGGCCCAGCGGATAGTCAACAGACTCAGGGCCAACGCCAGGGCGCACAGGCCCAACAGTTGTTGCAAGGAATCCCAGACTTCGTCGATTTCATCCCGTGGGTCGACGGCGATGGACACGCGCCGACCGTCCGGCAAGTCCAGCACCTGGGCACTGCGTCGCGCCTCGACGAACAGCAGGCGCCCAAGCCAGGCGTCCAGTCCGTCCGAGGCCTGCGCTTGCGCGGTGTCGCCGCTCGCCAGCCAGTGCACGCGTACATGACGCAAACTCGCGGTGAGGTGGGGTTGCAGGCTGGCCGGGTCGCGCTCGGCGGTTTCGCTCAGGTAGTGCACCACCGCTTCGGCCGATTGCAACTCGCGCTCCACATCGGCCAGGGCCTGGTGCAGCAACAGCGCGGTGCAGGCGCAGGTCACCAGGGCGAAGAAGCCGCAGACCCATAGATTGATGCGCCACAACGCCGACATAGCCAACTCCCGAACAACACACTGAAGCGTCATGCTAAGACCGCTTCACGCGCTGCGAGCTACTACCTTGGTACTGCCCCAGCGCTACTTTCTGCATATTTGCAGCGACCTTAAGGCTTTCTATGCTGGCGCTTCCTGTCATGGAGTGCCTTATGCGCCAGCTCGCCCCTTACGCCGTGATCTATCTGCTGGCGATTGCTTGCGCAGCCGGGGTGGCCACCGCCAGCCAGGCCGCCGAGCCCTTGCAGGTGCAGATCGGCTACTTGGGTTATCGGCCCGATCCAGGCCCGCTGCTGTCGAATGTAATTCCCGAGCCCATCGATGCCGGGCAGCGCGGCGCCGAATTGGCGATCATCGACAGCAACAGCACCGGCGCCTTTCTCAACCAGCGCTACAGCCTGACGACCGCCACGGTTGATACGCCGGACGCCCTGCTCACCGCCGCCCAAGCCCAGCATGCCCAGGGCCTGCGTTTGTTCGTGGTCAACGCCCCCGCCGCAAGCCTTCGCCAACTCAGCGCCGCGTTGCCTGACAGCCTGCTGTTCAATGCCGGCAGCCCGGATGACAGCCTGCGCAGCACCGACTGCCTGGGCAACGTGCTGCATACGCTGCCCAGCCGGGCGATGCTCGCCGATGCGCTGGCGCAGTTCCTGGTCGTCCGTAAATGGCAGAAAGCGTTGTTGATCGTCGGCCCCACCGAGGATGACCAAGCCTACGCCGCCGCTCTGCGCCGCGCCGCCAAACGCTTCGGCGTGCGTCTGGTGGCGGAGAAAGCCTGGCGCTTCGATAACGACCAACGCCGCAGCGCCCAGGCGGATATGCCGCTGTTCACCCAGACCGCCGAATACGACGTGGTGCTGGTGGCCGACGAGCGCGGCGACTTCGGCGAGTACGTGCCCTACCAGACCTGGTACCCGCGCCCCGTCGCCGGCACCCAGGGCCTGACGCCCACCGGTTGGCACAAGACCGTCGAGACCTACGGCGCCGCTCAACTGCAGAAACGCTTCGAGGCCCTGGCCGGACGTTGGATGAACGATCGCGACTTCGCCGCCTGGATGGCCGTGCGCAGCGTCGCCAGTGCCGTGAGCAAGTTGCGCCAGGTCGAGCCCATGGCGATCCGCGATCTGGAAATCAGCGAGCAACTGCCCCTGGATGGCTTCAAGGGCCGCAAGCTCAGTTACCGCGCCTGGAACGGCCAATTGCGCCAACCGATTCCCATCGTGCAACCCCGCGCGTTGGTCAGCACATCGCCCCAGGAAGGCTTCCTGCACCCCACTAACGAAATGGACAGCCTGGGCTATGACAAACCCGAGGTGACCTGCCGCTTCCCTTGATCACCTACCCACAATAATAAGGAATCCGCCATGCGCCGCACCCTGCTCTCATGCGCCCTGCTGCTTGCCGCCGGGCACGCCGTGGCCAGTACCGCCTGGGTCTCCAACGAGAAAGACAACAGCCTGAGCCTGATCGACATGCAGACCCTGCAAGTCACCGACACCCTCAAGGTCGGCCAGCGCCCGCGAGGCTTGCTGCTGTCCCATGACAATAAGCTGCTGTACATCTGCGCCAGCGACTCGGACCGCGTGCAGGTGATGGACGTGGCCACGCGCAAGATCATCAAGGAACTGCCCTCCGGCAAAGACCCCGAGCAGTTCGCCCTGCACCCCAATAACCGCTGGCTGTACGTGTCCAACGAAGACGATGCGCTGGTCACCGTGATCGACACCGAGACCTCCAAAGTGCTCGGCCAGATCAACGTCGGCGTCGAACCCGAAGGCATGGCCGTCAGCCCGGATGGCAAGTGGGCGGTGAACACCAGCGAAACCACCAACATGCTGCACTGGATCGACACCAGCACCCAGACCCTGGCCGACAGCACCCTGGTGGACCAGCGCCCGCGCTTCGTCGAGTTCAACCACGATGGCTCGCAGCTGTGGGCCTCGGCAGAAATCGGCGGCACCGTGACCATCCTCGACGTGGCCAGCCGCGCGATCCTCAAGACCCTGACCTTCAAGATCAAGGGCGTGCACCCGGACAAAGTCCAGCCGGTCGGTATCAAGCTCAGCGCCGACGGCAAATACGGTTTTGTCGCCCTCGGCCCGGCCAACCATGTGGCGGTGATTGATGCCAAGACCTTTGAGATTCTCGACTATCTGTTGGTGGGCCGCCGCGTGTGGCAGATGGCATTTACCCCGGACGAGAAACAGTTGCTCGCCACCAACGGCGTGAGCGGTGATGTGTCGGTGATCGACGTGGACAGCCTCAAGGTGGTCAAGTCGGTGAAAGTCGGGCGTTACCCGTGGGGTGTGGTGGTGACGCCATGAACGCCCTGGAGGTGCGCGACGTGAGCTTCGCCTATGGCGCACGGCAGGCCTTGTGCGAGGTGAGTTTCAGCCTGGCGCCAGGGCGTTTTGCGGCATTGCTGGGGCCCAATGGCGCCGGCAAATCCACCTTGATCGCCCTGCTCACGCGGCTGTATGACCTGCAAAGCGGCGACATTCGCGTGGGCGGTCATTCCCTGCGCGATGCGCCGCGCGCCGCCCTTAAGCAATTGGGCGTGGTATTCCAACAAAGCACCCTGGACCTGGACTTGAGCGTTGAGCAGAACCTGCGCTACCACGCCGCGCTGCACGGTTTGTCGCGGCGCCAGACCGACACACGGGTAGAAGCCGAACTGACGCGCCAGGCCCTCACCGAGCGCCGCCGCGAAAAAGTCCGCGAACTCAACGGCGGGCATCGGCGCCGCGTAGAAATCGCCCGCGCCCTGCTGCACGAACCGCGCGTGCTGTTGCTCGACGAAGCCAGCGTCGGCCTCGACCCGGCCAGCCGCCTGGCGCTGAACCAGCATGTGCGCAGCCTGTGCGCCGAGCACGGCATCAGCGTGCTGTGGACCACTCACTTGCTCGACGAAGTGCAGGCCAACGATGCACTGATGATTCTGCACCAAGGCCGCCTGGTGGCCAGCGGGCAAGTTGATGAGTTGATCCAGCAACAAGGCGGCGACCTGGGCAGTGTGTTCGCCCGATTGACCCGACCCACTGTGACGGGAGCCGCCGCATGAACGCTTACTGGCAATGCCTGCGCGGCATCGTGCTGCGTGAGTGGCTGCGTTTTGTGTTGCAGCGCACGCGCTTTCTCAGCGCCCTCGTGCGCCCGTTGCTGTGGCTGGTGGTGTTCGCCGCCGGGTTCCGTGCCGCGTTGGGCATCTCGGTGATCGAGCCCTACGACACCTACATCCCCTACGAGGTCTACATCATTCCGGGACTGGCCTGCATGATCCTGCTGTTCAACGGCATGCAGGGCTCGTTGTCGATGGTCTACGACCGCGAGATGGGCAGCATGCGCGTGTTACTGACCAGCCCGTTGCCGCGCACGTTTTTGCTGTGCAGCAAACTGTTGGCCACGGCATTGATCTCGCTGTTGCAGGTATACGGATTCCTGGCGATTGCCTGGGTCTACGGCGTGCAACCGCCAGCCATGGGCCTGTTGACTGCCCTGCCGGCGTTGCTGCTGGTGGCGTTGATGCTCAGTGCATTGGGCCTTCTGCTGTCGAACGCGATTCGCCAATTGGAGAACTTTGCCGGGGTGATGAATTTCGTGATTTTCCCGCTGTTTTTCCTGTCGTCGGCGTTGTACCCGCTGTGGAAAATGCGCGACTCCAGCGAATGGCTGTACTGGCTGTGCGCGGTCAACCCGTTTACCCACGCCGTGGAACTGGTGCGCTTTGCCCTGTATGAACGCTTCGCCGGCCTGGCCCTGGCGGTTTGCCTGGGGTTGACCCTGTTGTTCACGCTGCTGGCGGTGCTGACCTTCAATCCCCAGCATGCCGCACTGCGCAAAAAAGGCTGAAGCCGATAAAACTACTACTTTGGTACTGGTTTTCCTGTCTATCGTCGCATTCCCAAGGGCTCGGGACTCACGTGTAATGCGCGCATAACGATAAGGATTGCCCTGCCATGCTGCACGCCCGACTGCCTCTGTTGGCACTGCTGTGCCTGTTCGTCGCCCACGTCCAGGCCGACACTCCACTGTTTTCCGCCGACGGCTACCGCATCAGCCTGTACCGCAGCCCCACGCCCGACCACCTGCCTGGCGCCACGATTGTCGACACCGCGGCCCTGCAAACCCTGCTCGGCCAAAGCCCGGCGCCGGTGCTGATCGATGTGTACCGCCGCCAATGGCTGCAAGGCCGCTTCATCGAAGACCAGCCCCACGCCAACCTGCCCGGCAGCCACTGGCTGGCCAATACCGGCGACGGCGACCTCACGCCGGAGTGGCAAAGCTATTTCGTGCGCCACTTGTATGCCTACAGCGGCGGCGACCTCAAGCGACCGTTGGTCTTCTATTGCCGCTCCGATTGCTGGCTGAGTTGGAACGCGGTAAAACGTGCCGCCAACCTCGGCTATACCTCTGTGTACTGGTATCGCGACGGTCTGGATGCCTGGGAGGCGGCGAAGCTGCCGGTGACGGTCGCCCAACCCGAGCCATTTCAAACATCACAATAAGAAAGGTGAACGGCCATGTACAAAATCCTGATTGCCGACGATCACCCACTGTTTCGCGAAGCGATCCATAACGTCATCAGCGACGGCTTTCCCGGCAGCGAAGTGATGGAAACCGCCGACCTGGACAGCGCCCTGGCGCTGACCCAGGAACACGACGACCTCGACCTGATCCTGCTGGACCTGAACATGCCCGGCATGCACGGCCTCAATGGCCTGATCAACCTGCGCAACGAGGCGCCGACCATTCCGGTGGTGATCGTCTCGGCCGAGCAGGACAAGCAGATCGTGCTGCAAGCCATCACCTATGGCGCCGTGGGTTTTATCACCAAGTCCTCGCCACGCCTGCAAATGACCGAGGCGATCCAGCAGATTCTCAACGGCAACGTGTACCTGCCGCCGGACATCATCCGCACCCAGAAGCCCGGCACCCACCGGCGCCTCAACGAAAACCCCGGCTTCGCCCCCGAACTGCTGCAAGCCCTGACACGCAAGCAATTGCTGGTGCTGGAGCGGATGACCAAGGGCGAGTCGAACAAGCAGATCGCCTACACCCTGGAGATTGCCGAAACCACCGTGAAGGCCCACGTGTCGGCGATCCTGCGCAAGTTGAACGTGCACAACCGGGTGCAGGCAATCCTCAGTGCCGGGGATATCGATTTCGGCTCGTACCTGCGCCGCTGATCCGCCTGACACAACAGTGGGCAAATGTGGGAGGGGGCTTGCCCCTGAGAGCGGTGGGTCAGTCGGCATCTACTTGGCTGAAACACCGCCATCGGGGGCAAGCCCCCTCCCACACTTGATCTACGTTTGTCAGGGCCGACCGAGGGGTGGCTCATGGCGGTCTTGAGCTTCATTGGCCGTGCCTGCGCCGCAAATCCTCCAGACACAACACAAATAAAATGTGGGAGGGGGCTTGCTCCCGATAGCAGTGGGTCAGTCGGCATCTACTTGACTGAAACACCGCAATCGGGGGCAAGCCCCCTCCCACACTTGATCTCCGTATGTCAGGGCCGACCGAGCAGGTGGCTCGTGGCAGTCTTGAGCTTCATTGGCCGTAACTGCGGCGCCAATCCTCCAAACACAACACAAATAAAATGTGGGAGGGGGCTTGCTCCCGATAGCGGTGGGTCAGTCGGCATCTACTTGACTGAAACACCGCCATCGGGGGCAAGCCCCCTCCCACACTTGATCTCCGTTTGTCAGGGACGACCGAGGGGTGGCTCGTGGCAGTCTTGAGCTTCATTGGCCGTAACTGCGCCGCCAATCTTCCAGACACAACACCGGTCAAATGTGGGAGGGGGCTTGCTCCCGATAGCGGTGGGTCAGTCGGCATCTACTTGACTGAAACACCGCCATCGGGGGCAAGCCCCCTCCCACACTTGATCTACGTTTGTCAGGGCCGACCGAGGGGTGGCTCGTGGCGGTCTTGAGCTTCATTGGCCGTACCAGAGCCGCCAATCTTCCAAACACAACACCGGTCAAATGTGGGAGGGGGCTTGCTCCCGATAGCGATGGATCAGTCGACATCTACTTGGCTGAAACACCGCCATCGGGGGCAAGCCCCCTCCCACACTTGATCTACGTTTGTCAGGGACGACCGAGGGGTGGCTCGTGGCAGTATTGAGTTGCATCGGCCGTACCTGCGCGCCAATCTTCCAGACACAACACCGGTCAAATGTGGGAGGGGGCTTGCTCCCGATAGCGGTGGGTCAGTCGGCATCTACTTGGCTGAAACACCGCCATCGGGGGCAAGCCCCCTCCCACACTTGATCTCCGTTTGTCAGGGCCGACCGAGCAGGTGGCTCATGGCGGTCTTGAGTTTCATCGGGCGTACTGGCTTGTGCATCAAGGTGTGCCCCAATTCGCGGATCTGTTGCTTCAACTCATTGCTGTAGTTGGCGGTGATCATCAGCGCCGGGATTGCACTGGCCCGGCGTGCGTTGATGCGTGCCACGGCATCTACACCGTTCTGGTCGTCGTCGAGGTGATAGTCGGCGATCAGCAAGTCGGCTTCGGCATGGTAGTTGTCCACCTGCCGTGCCAAATCCTGTTCCGACAAGGCGGTAATCACCCGGCAGCCCCAGCCTTCCAGCAAGGTGCGCATGCCCGCGCAGATCGCCGCGTCGTTATCCAGCACCCACACCCGTGCGCCTTGCAGGCGTTCGAGCATCGGTTCGCTCATGGCCAGCATCGGCAGTGACTTGGGCGCCGTGGCGCTCAACGGCACCTCCACCGAGAACATCGAGCCCTGGCCCGGCCAGGATTTGACGCTGATGCGATGACCCAGTATCCCCGCGATTTTTTCCACGATCGCCAGCCCCAGGCCCAACCCGCGGTCCTGGTCCGGACGCTGCACATCGCCGCGTTTGAACTCCTGAAAAATCTCCTCCAGCCGCTCCTCGGCAATGCCCATGCCGCTGTCCCACACCTGGATCGACAGGCGCTGGTGCTGGCGGCGACATCCCAGCACCACACGCCCTTTGTAGGTATAGCGAATCGCATTGCTCAGCAGGTTGCGCAGAATCCGCGCCAGCAACTGAATATCACTGCGCACCAGCGCCGAGCAGCCGACAAAATGCAGCTCCAGGCCCTCGCTGCGGGCCAATTCGGTGTATTCGGCAGCTAGGTTGTCGAGCAATTCACTCAGGGCAAACGGCGCGATGTCGGCCTTGATCACCCCGGCATCCAGCTTGGAAATATCCACCAGAGTACCCAGCAGGTTTTCCACGTCTTCCAGGGAATTGCTCACGTTGCGCACCAACTGTTCGCTGGGGCGTTCGAGCAAAGCGCTGGTGAATAATCGCGCAGCGTTCAGCGGTTGCAGCAGGTCGTGGCTGACGGCGGCGAGGAATTTGGTTTTCGACAGGTTGGCCTGTTCGGCTTCGAGCTTGGCTTCGCGCAGGCGGGTTTCCATGCGGCGGCGCTCGTCGATTTCCTTGAGCAACTGGTCGTTAAGCGCAGTGAGTTCCGAGGTGCGCTGGGCGACACGCTGCTCCAGGTGTTGATAGGCCTGATGCAGGGCCTCGGCGGTGCGGCGGCGTTCGGTGATGTCGCGGATCAGCACAAAGATCCCCACCACTTCGCCACTGGCCAGCAGATTGGGGACATAGGAGCGCAGCATGTAGCGCTCCTGGTTATTGATATTGGTCTCGGCGAATTCAAAGGTCACGCTCTCCCCCGCCAAGGCCCGGGCGACGTAGGCGTCCAGGCGCTGGCAGTGCTGTTCGCTGTGGACCTCGCGCAGGCTCTGGCCGAGCATCATGCCGCGCGGCCAGCAGTACCATTCTTCGTAGACTTTGTTGGTGAACTCGTAGACCAGGTCAGCATTCAGGTAGCCGATCAGGGCCGGAACATGGTCGGTGATCAAGCGAATCCAGCGCTCGCTTTCCTGGGCTTTCTGCGCCGCCACCTGTTCGCCACGCAGGGTTTCGGCACGCAACCGGGCGTTGATCAGCAAGTGGTTGCTGGCCTTGAGTTCGGCCATCGCCTGGTTCAGCGCGTCGGTGCGTTCGCGCACTTGCTCGGCCAGTACCACCGAATGCTGGAAGGTGGTGTAGGGGTTGTTGCCCTGGGTCACGCCGGACTCAATGCGCTCGATCAGCGCGGCGTTGATCCGCGCCAGCTTGTGGTTGTCCTGTTGCAATTGGGCAACCTGGGCGAGCAGTTCAGCGCCGGCCTCGGGCAATGGCGACCCCGGTGAAGGTCTGGTTGATATGCATGCCATTGAACTGTTCTCCGTAGGTGTTGAACCCCATCACCCGCTGGTCACGCAGGAAGCCGCCGATCTGTTCCAGATTGTCACTGTCTTCCAGCTCAAGGCGGCGCAGGAAGCAGTCGCAGCCGATGGTCAACAGCAGGTCGCCAAGGCGCGCTTGCAGGCCGTCGAACAGCGTTTGCAGGTTCGGCAGGATCGACCCGGGCTTCATTACGGTGAGGACGATGCCGTTTTCCACGGCGCAGTAGAAACTCAGGCTCAAGTCGTCGTGCACTTGCTGGATCGCGCGTACGTAATACTGATCGTGGATGCGTACCGCCAGCGGGTGCGCCGCGAACACGCGGTGATCGAGATCGGCCACGGCCACGCCGATATGCCGCGCGTACTCTTCGGCGGCAGGTTCGGCGTTGAGCTCGAAGACCCGGCGCGACGGGCTGTCGGCGCCGGTCACCACCAGCTTTTCACTGCGCGGCAGAATGTGGTGGGTGGTAAACACCTCGAAGTCCAGCCAGGTATTGACCAACACCACCACCGCCGCGCCGCTGTGGAAGGCGCCGTTGAAGTACACGTGGGTGTGGGTGAGGAAGTTGTCGTCGCCGGCCGAACCGCCAAAATGCGGAATGTCGCCAAGCGCCGCGCTGAGGGCCGCGAGCACCACTTCTTCACGGCTGGACAGGCCATCGAGCAGGGTCAGGGCGAACGTGTTGCCCTTGATCGGCGCCAGGGTATTGCTGCGGCAACCGCCGACCAGGCGTTCGACCATCTGCTGGGCGTCGATCAGGCTGAAGTGTTCCACCTGATCGATCAGCTCGGTGGCGATGGAAAAGTGCGCGTGGTTAAAGCCCATCGCCGTCACGCAATTGCGGCCGTAGCCCTGGGGCGTGATCTCGCCGGCGCTGGTGCAACCCACCACGCGCACGTTACCGAAGCACTGTTGCAGGGCCTGGCCCAACGCCTGCAAATCGTAGGAGGCCGAACAGAAAAACAGCACAAACCCCAGGTAGGGGTGCAGCAGTTGACGGGCCAACTCCTCAGCCGCCTGCCCGGCGTCGGTGGCCTGGGACATGGCGCTGATTACGCCTTCACTGTTATGCATCGTTGGTTCCCCCTCTGAGGCATGAGTGTACGAAGGGCGGGGGGTGGGACCTATGCTACTTGGGTACTGGGTGGGGGGATGCGATGGGATGAGTCTCTCCACTGACCGATCCACCCCATCGGGGCATAGGTATCTACACCTTGCCTAAAAGCCGACACATAACGCTGTGATGAGCGGGCTTGTCACGCGCTGGGCTGCGCAGCAGCCCCAATAAAAACGCGGGGATATTTCTGGTAGAACTCAGCGTCTGGTTTGGGGCTGCTTCGCAGCCCAGCGCGGGGCAAGCCCGCTCACCACGAAAGCACTATTTTCCCAGAATGTGTTTTCACCAAAGAGGCGTAGATACCTTTGCCTGTGGGGGGCAAATCGAATCGTCGCACCGCCCCTCCCCCATTTTTGAATGGCTTACCAAGTCAGGACCGCACCTACAGCAAAGGTATCGGTGTCTTCATTCTGCGCACGGGTGTCATGCCCCTTGATCTGGAATTGGTTGTACTCCGCCACCAGCTTCAGGTTGTCGTTCACGTCATGAAACAACGCAATCCCGCGCGTCTCATAATCCGCCCCGCTGCCCACCACGCCGTTGCCGTCATCCTCTGTCTTGCCGTAGGACAGCGCCAGACGGTTCTTGCCCACTTTGTACGAGCCTTGCACCAGGTAACCGTTGCTGTCCACATTGCGCAGGGTGGCTTCCCCGGCATTGTTGGTGAAGAACGGGTTGATGCCCTTGGCCTGGAAGCCCGAACCGGTCAGCGACAAGCCGCCGATTTTCGCCTGTACGCCATAGCCCAGGCCTTTGGACGTCACCGATTCGACGGTGGAGTCGGTGTTGTCCGAAGTCTGGTAGCTGCCATTGAGCCAGCTGTAGATCTTCGCCCCGCCCAGGTCGAACTGGTAGGTGATCTCGCTCTCGGTGCGCGGGTTCTTCTGGTAGGCCTTGCCCAGTGCGCTGCTGTCGTTGGTGTCCACCGGGTCCATGATGCCTACAGCCACGCGCAGGCCGTCCATCATTGGGGTGCGGTAGGTAATCTGCGAGGTGGGGAACGGGTACGGGTAGCCGCTGCCGATATTGCCGAACGACACACCGCCGCCGTCCACCAGGCCAAGGCTGTCGCTGACCTGGCCGTAACCGGCGAGCAGTTCATCGAGCAGGATATTGGAGCGGGCGAACAGGCCGAAGTCCTTGCCGATCAGCACTTCGCCCCACTCTGGGTTCGCCACGGTGCCGTAAAACTGGCGTACATCGATGGCGGTGTCGGTGCCGTTGGTTTCGCTGTCGTTGATCGTCACCCAGAACGAGGCGCGGGCGCCGAGCTTGAGGTCGTCGACCTGCTTGCCCATGTTGAAGCCCAAGTAGTTGGGCAGAAAACCCATCTTCACCCGGGACTGGCGGCGGTCGTATTGGTCGCCGGCGCGGTCCACGTCACTGTTGACGTAGAAAGCGTTGATGTAGCCGTCGGTGGAAAAGGTGGTTTCGTCCTTGTCGTACAGCATGATTTCGGCGTCAGCGAACGGGCTGAGGCTAAGGCCGACGATAAAAGCAGGTAACAGACGCAGGGGGAGATTTTTATTGTTATGCATGGCGCGCTCCGCAACGGGGACTTGATGTCGGAGGCGATTATCGAAA
Organism: Pseudomonas sivasensis; assembly: GCF_052938085.1. Classification (NCBI taxonomy): domain Bacteria; kingdom Pseudomonadati; phylum Pseudomonadota; class Gammaproteobacteria; order Pseudomonadales; family Pseudomonadaceae; genus Pseudomonas; species Pseudomonas sivasensis. The sequence continues at coordinate 2,176,346 of NZ_CP176442.1, read as the reverse complement.
AGCGCCAGGCCACGGCCTACGCTGCCTTGGCCGTGGTTTCAGGGTGCTTTGGACGGGCAGCGGGTGCCCGGTAACTCTGGTGTAAGACGGGCCCAGTCACAGGCCCGGCACTTAGTGCGTAAGACCGGCCTTGGCCAACATGTCCACAGCCACCAGTACACACAGACTGGCAAACCCCACCTGCAAGGTGCGCGCGGGGATCACGGAACACAGGCGCCGGCCGACCAGCATGCCGACGATACTGGCGCCGATAAACACCCAGCCCACCGGTTCGATGCTCACCCCGGCATGCAACGCACCGGCCACGCCGATCAGCGAGATCAGGCTGATCACCATCAACGAGGTGGCGACGATGCCGCGCATCTGCACGTCGGTGAGTTGTTTGAACGCCGGCACGATCAGGAAGCCTCCGCCCACGCCGAGCAAACCGGAGACCGCACCGGTCACGGCGCCGAGCGCGGCCAGGGTGGCGCTGCATTTGGCGGTCCAGGCCAGGCGTCCAGTCTGTTGATTGAGCATGCAGTTCTTCTGGCCCCAGGAGGCGGCGCCGTGATCACTCGGCCCGGCCTCGACCTTTTCACGCTGCAACATGCGCCAGGCCACCAGCACCATCAGCGCACTGAACAAGCCCATCAGCACCGGTTCCGTCATTTGGTGAGCAAGAAACACCCCCAGCGGCGAAAACAGCGCGCCGAGCAAGGCGATCAGCAGCGCAGCGCGGTAACGCACCAGGCCGTGGCGCAAGCCATCAATCGCACCGACGGCCGCCGCCGCGCCCACCGCCAGCAAAGACACCGGCGCGGCCTGGGTCATGCTCAAGCCCAATCCCAGCACCAACGCCGGCACCCCAAGGATGCCGCCGCCCGCACCGGTCAGGCCCATGACCAGGCCCATCAACACACCCAACACACTGGCCAGCAGCATTCAGTCCACCTTGCTCAGACGGGTCAGCCACTCGCGGCCCTTGAGCATGCCGTTCCAGTAGAACCACGGCAGCAGCGTAGCCTTGAGGAACCACATCGAACGGCGCGCCTTGGTCGGATCGAGGGCGAAGGTCGGCAGCAACTTGCCGCCGTAGCCGAACTCGGCAAGCACCACCTTGCCCTTCTCCACCGTCAGCGGGCAGGACCCGTAGCCGTCGTACTTGAGCGGCAAGGTTGCTTGCTTACGCAGGGCCAGCAGGTTTTCGGCAACCACCACGATCTGCTTGCGCACAGCGGCGGCGGTCTTGGCGTTGGTGGTGCCGCACACATCGCCCAGGCCGAAGATGTGCGGGTAGTGCAGGTGTTGCAGGGTATGGGGGTGCACTTCACACCAACCGGCGGCGTCGGCCAGCGGGCTTTGGCGGATAAAGTCCGGGGCGACTTGCGGCGGGACGACGTGCAGCAGGTCGAAGGATTTCTCTTCAACCGTTGTATTGCCCTCGGCGTCTTTCACTGCAAACCAGGCCTTGCGTGCCGGACCGTCAACTTTCACCAGATTGGAATTGAACGCCAGGCGCGCGTTGTATTTTTCAACGTACTTCATCAACGGCGGCACAAAGGTCGCCACCCCGAACAGCGCCGCGCCGGCCAGGTTGAATTCCACATCAATGTGCTTGAGACGGCCCTGCTTGAGCCAGTGATCGCAGGACAGGTACATGGCTTTCTGCGGCGCGCCGGCGCATTTGATCGGCATGGCCGGCTGGGTGAAGATCGCCTTGCCGCCCTTCAACTGCTGCACCAACTGCCAGGTGTAGGCGGCGTATTCGTAGCTGTAGTTGGACGTGACACCGTGCTGACCGAGGGTGTCTTGCAAGCCCTCGATAGCCTCCCAGGCCAGGCGCAGGCCGGGACACACAATCAGATGTTGCCAACTCACGCGCTGGCCGCTGTCGAGTAAGAGGGTTTGCTCGTCCGGCAGCACCTCGCTGACCGCTGCCTGTATCCAGGTGACGCCATTAGGCAGCACGTCGGCCAACGGGCGGCGGGTCTTTTTCAGGTCATAGGCGCCGCCGCCCACGAGGGTCCAGGCCGGCTGGTAGCAATGGTGGTCGTTGGGTTCGATGAGGGTGATGTTCAGGTCGGGGTCGCGCTTGAGCAGGCTGGCCAGCAGGCCGATGCCAGCCGAACCGCCGCCGATGACAACGATATCGCCACTGATGGATGGGCCCCAGTGTTGTTCGGTCATGGTCTGATGCCTTTTATCGTCAATGCACACAAGGGTCGTTGCCGTATGGCGTCACGCCCAGCTTTTTATGACCGCGCCGCAGTACAGCCCGGACAGGGTTTTCATCACTTGGATCACTTCGTGGCTGGCCAGCCCGTAGAAGATGTACTTGCCTTCCCGACGGGTGGCGACCAACCCTTCGTCGCGCAAGATGCCCAACTGTTGTGACAGGGTGGGCTGGCGCACGCCGGTCATGGTTTCCAGCTCGCCGACGTTGCGCTCGCCCTGGGTCAACTGGCACAGGATCAACAGGCGATCCTCATTGGCCAGGGCCTTGAGCAAGGCACAGGCCTTGGACGCCGACGCGCGCAACTGGGCGACTTCGCCTTCACTCAGAGTAGATTCCATTTGCCTCGGGTCCTTTGCCTCACTTAAGCTCAAAACATTATGTGTAAATGTAAAGTGATTGTAATCACTTTTTTCAGCATCAGGGGCAGCCGTCATGTCAGCGTTGATTCATTCCTTTCTGGACGAGACGTCGTCGACCTACACCTACGTCGTCTATGAAACGGACGGCGGCCCCTGTGCCATCGTCGATTCGGTCCTCAACTACGACCCGGCCTCCGGGCGTACTGACACCGCCCAGGCCGACAAGGTTATTGCCTTTGTGCGTGAGCACAGCTTGCAAGTGCAGTGGCTGTTGGAGACACACGCCCATGCCGACCACCTGTCCGCCGCGCCGTACCTGCGCCGGACAGTGGGCGGCAAGATCGCCATTGGTCAGTCGATCAGCAAGGTGCAGGGCGTGTTCAAGAACCTGTTCAACCTGGAGCCGGAATTTCGCGTCGACGGCTCGCAGTTCGACCACCTGTTTGCGCCGGATGAAATCTTTCACATCGGCAACCTCAAGGCCCAGGCGCTGCACGTGCCCGGCCACACCCCGGCGGACATGGCTTATCTGATCGAGGATCGATTGATCCTGGTCGGCGACACCCTGTTCATGCCCGATGTCGGCACGGCCCGCTGCGACTTCCCTGGCGGCGATGCGCGGCAGCTGTATGCGTCGATGCGCAAGCTGTTGGCCTTCGCTCCCGACACGCAGCTGTACGTGTGCCATGACTACCCGCCCGAGGGTCGCGAGGCAAAATGCCTGACGACCGTGGCGCAGCAGCGAGCGGGCAATATTCATGTGCATGACGGAGTGGATGAAGCGACGTTCGTGGCGATGCGCACCCAACGCGATGCTGGGCTGGGGATGCCCACGCTGTTGTTGCCGGCGATCCAAGTGAATGTGCGGGCCGGTCATATGCCGCCAGCGGAGGCAAACGGGGTGGTTTACTTGAAGATTCCGTTGAACCAGCTCTAAAGCCGCCCCGCGTGGCGTCCATGCCATTGAATGTTCCGAGGGTGTTACGCAGGTGTGATCAGGCTACGGCAAATTTCGACACGATCTGCTTGAGGTCCACCGCCAGCCGCGACAGCTCTTGGCTGGCAATCGACGTCTGACCAGCCGCCGAAGAGCTCTGGATGGAAAGATCACGGATGCTGATCAGGTTCTGGTCCACCGAGCGGGCCACATGGGCCTGTTCTTCGGAGGCCGTGGCGATCAACAGGTTGCGGTCATTGATGTCGGTAATGGCGTCGGTGATCTGAGTAATCGCGGCGCCCGCTTCATGGGCGATCTTCAATGAATCCACTGCTTCGTTGCAGTTAAGGGCCATGGAAGACACCGCTTCGCTGGAGCATGTTTGGATTTTCGCGATCATCTGCTCGATTTCCTGGGTCGAGGTTTGGGTTCTATGGGCCAATGCCCGCACTTCGTCGGCGACGACCGCAAAGCCTCGGCCCTGCTCCCCTGCCCTGGCCGCCTCAATGGCGGCGTTCAAGGCCAGCAGGTTGGTTTGCTCGGCAATTGAACGGATCACTTCAACCACACGGGCAATATCCTGGGCCTGCTTGGCCAACCCTTCGACTTCGACGCCGGTCTGCTGCACCGTGGCGCTGAGCTTCTCGATGGAGGCGATGGTTTGCTTCACACGCTCCTGGCCGACTTTGGCCGAGCGCTGGGAATCCTGTGTTGACTGGGAAGCCGACACCGCATTGCGCGCCACTTCTTCCACGGCCGCCGTCATTTCGTTAACCGCCGTGGCGGCCTGATCGGTTTCCATGCTTTGGCGTTCAATACCGGCGCTGGACTCGCGGGTAATGGCGCTCATCTCCTCCGCCGCCGCAGCCAATTGCCCGGACGCCTCCGAGATATGCTGCAAGGTGCTTTTCAGGTTCATTTGCATAGACGCGGTAGATCGTTGCAACTCGGTCAACTCGTCGTTGCCATTGATGGCAATCGCCACGCGCAGATCGCCGTCAGCAATCTTGCCGGTTGATACCAACAGTTCACGGACCGGAGTAATGATGCTGCGGGTAAACAGGCTTGCAACCACGACGGTGACCATCAAGGAGGTGCCCATCAATATCCAAGTGAACAGACGCGCCGCGTCATATTCGCTGGAAGCCACCTGAACCGCCGTATTGGAGCCACCGGAATTCAACGCGATCAACTCGCTGATGGAACGCTGTACATCAAGGGCAATCGGCCCGTTGACGTCACGCAAATAAGTCGACATCTGTTCAGCGGACAGCGTGGAGGCTTGCGCGAGGAACTCATCCATCTTCTGGCTGTAGTTCTTTATGCCGGTCAATGCGTCGTTGTACTTGGCTTGTTCTTCGGGGCTTGAGACTAACGGCGCATAACGCTCTGCAATATCAAGGGCTTCCTTGCGCGTCGCTTTGAGCTTCTCAAGGGAGGCCGGATCCTGGCGCCCGATATCCATGGCATAGCGGCGTAGATCAAGACGCAGTTTGTAAAAAGCCGAATCTATTTCACCTGCCGAACGAATACTGGGAAGCCAGTTAGATTCGATTTCAACCGTCGATGAATAGACTTTATCGACTTTTATCAGCGTCATTGCTCCTTGGATCAACAGCAAAAGACACACCACACCAAAACAAAGTGTGGTACGGAAGTTCAGCTTCAAGGCTCTCATGGACATCGCGGCGCACCCCTTTCCTGGGCCGCGAACTTCACGGCCTGATGGGGATTAATGTGTTAAACCAGACGTGAAAAATACGTGACTAATTAGGTATTTTTTTATTGGCAACCCTAAATATTTAAATAGCGAGTTTAGTTGTCTAGCTAACTATTAACGTGCCAAGGGAAACCGCGCCACTTTATTAGACCATCAGTCCATCTCTTGGCAGCGGCAATGCTGTTTTGTAACGCACTTGTTTGAGGGCAAAACTGGAGCGGATATTCGCCACCCCCGGTACCTTGGTCAGAAAGTCCATCATGAACCGCTCCAGCGACTGGATCGTCGGCACCAACACCCGAATCAAATAGTCCGGATCACCGGCCATCAAATAGCACTCCATCACCTCGGGCCGGTCGGAAATCGCGCCTTCGAACTGCTGCAACGCCAGCTCGTTCTGCTTTTCAAGGCTCACATGGATAAACACGTTGACGTGCAGCCCCAGTAAATCGGCGTCGAGCAGCGTGACCTGCTCGCGAATCAGGCCCAATTCCTCCATCGCCTTGACCCGATTGAAACACGGCGTGGGCGACAGGTTGACCGAGCGGGCCAGGTCGGCGTTGGTGATGCGGGCATTCTCCTGCAGAGCGTTGAGAATGCCGATATCGGTACGGTCCAGTTTGCGCATGAGACAAAATCACCTGTTTATTATGTTTATGCAGGTTTTTTATCCGCAATTGATCCCAGGCGCAACGAAACAGAGATAAATATTCTTCTACGCCACGCCTATGATTGTTGTAGGACAAGATTTCTTCTACCCGAAGACTGACTGTCAGCTAGCGCGCCCACTACAAGAAATTCACAAGATCGAGCGTAGAAGCCATGACCCAGCAGTACGAACCACTGCGCCTGCACGTCCCTGAACCCTCGGGCCGACCAGGCTGCAAGACCGACTTCACCTACCTGCGCCTGACCGACGCCGGCTTGGTGCGCAAACCCGCCATCGACGTAGAACCCGCCGACACCGCCGACCTGGCCAAGGGCCTGATCCGCGTACTCGACGACCAGGGCCAAGCCTTGGGACCGTGGGCCGAAGGCGTCTCCACTGACATCATGCGCAAAGGCATGCGTGCGATGCTCAAGACGCGCATCTTCGACAACCGCATGGTGGTCGCCCAGCGTCAGAAAAAAATGTCGTTCTACATGCAAAGCCTCGGCGAAGAAGCCATCGGCAGCGCCCAGGCCCTGGCCTTGAACATCGACGACATGTGCTTCCCCACCTACCGCCAGCAAAGCATCCTGATGGCCCGCGACGTGCCACTGGTGGACCTGATCTGCCAGTTGCTGTCCAACGAGCGCGACCCGCTCAAGGGTCGCCAGTTGCCGATCATGTATTCGGTGAAAGACGCCGGCTTCTTCACCATTTCCGGCAACCTCGCCACCCAATTCGTTCAGGGCGTGGGCTGGGGCATGGCCTCGGCGATCAAGGGCGATACCAAGATCGCCTCGGCCTGGATCGGCGACGGCGCCACTGCCGAATCCGACTTCCACACCGCCCTCACCTTCGCCCACGTGTACCGCGCGCCGGTGATTCTCAACGTGGTCAACAACCAATGGGCTATCTCCACCTTCCAGGCCATCGCCGGCGGTGAAGCCACCACTTTCGCCGGACGCGGCGTCGGTTGCGGCATCGCCTCCCTGCGCGTGGACGGCAACGACTTTATCGCCGTGTACGCTGCCTCCGCCTGGGCCGCTGAACGTGCGCGGCGCAACCTCGGCCCGAGCCTGATCGAGTGGGTCACCTACCGTGCCGGCCCGCACTCCACGTCCGATGATCCGTCCAAGTACCGCCCCGCCGATGACTGGAGCCACTTCCCGTTGGGCGATCCGATTGCTCGTCTCAAACAGCACCTGATCAAGATTGGCCAGTGGTCCGAAGAGGAACACGCGGCGGTCAGTGCTGAACTTGAAGCCGAGGTGATCGCCGCGCAGAAACAGGCCGAACAGTACGGCACCCTGGCCGGTGGCCAGATCCCAAGCGCCGCGACCATGTTCGAAGACGTCTATAAAGAGATGCCGGAGCACTTGAAGCGCCAGCGTCAAGAGTTGGGGGTCTGACATGAACGATCACAACAACAGCATCGAATTGGAAACCGCCATGACCACCACCACCATGACCATGATCCAGGCCCTGCGCTCGGCCATGGATGTGATGCTTGAACGTGATGACAACGTGGTGGTGTTCGGCCAGGACGTGGGTTACTTCGGCGGTGTGTTCCGTTGCACCGAAGGCTTGCAGACCAAATACGGCAGCTCGCGGGTGTTCGACGCACCGATCTCGGAAAGCGGCATTATCGGCGTGGCCGTGGGCATGGGTGCCTATGGCCTGCGCCCGGTGGCTGAGATTCAGTTTGCCGACTATGTGTACCCCGCCACCGACCAGATCATCTCCGAAGCGGCGCGCCTGCGTTATCGCTCGGCCGGCCAGTTCACTGCACCGCTGACCATGCGCATGCCCTGCGGCGGCGGCATCTACGGCGGCCAGACCCACAGCCAGAGTATCGAAGCGGTGTTCACCCAGGTCTGCGGCCTGCGCACGGTGATGCCGTCCAACCCCTATGACGCCAAGGGCCTGCTGATCGCCTCGATCGAAAACGATGACCCGGTGATCTTCCTTGAGCCTAAACGCCTGTACAACGGCCCGTTCGATGGCCACCACGACCGCCCGGTAACACCGTGGTCGAAACACCCGCAAGCGCAGGTGCCGGACGGTTACTACACCGTGCCGCTGGACGTGGCCGCCATTGTGCGTCCGGGGTCGGCAGTCACCGTGCTGACCTACGGCACCACGGTGTATGTGTCCCAAGTCGCTGCCGAAGAAACCGGCATCGACGCCGAAGTCATCGACCTGCGCAGCCTGTGGCCGCTGGACCTGGAGACCATCGTCAAATCCGTGAAGAAGACCGGCCGTTGCGTGGTGGTGCACGAAGCCACCCGCACCTGCGGTTTTGGTGCCGAATTGGTGGCGCTGGTGCAAGAGCATTGCTTCCACCACCTGGAAGCGCCGATCGAACGCGTCACCGGCTGGGACACCCCTTACCCGCACGCGCAGGAGTGGGCGTATTTCCCAGGCCCGTCCCGAGTGGGCGCGGCGTTGAAACGGGTCATGGAGGTCTGAATGGGCACGCACGTTATCAAGATGCCGGACATTGGCGAAGGCATCGCGGAAGTTGAACTGTCGGTCTGGCATGTGAAGGTCGGCGACATGGTCGTCGAAGACCAGGTGCTGGCGGATGTGATGACCGACAAGGCGATGGTGGATATTCCCTCGCCGGTGCACGGCAAAGTGATTTCCCTTGGCGGCGAGCCGGGTGAAGTGATGGCCGTGGGCAGTATTCTGATCAGCATTGAAGTAGAAGGTGCGGGCAACGCCAAGGAGGCGCCCGTGGTGGCGGAGCCGGTGAAAGCTGCTCCCGTTGTCGAGGCCAAACCTGCACCAGTGGTTGAAAGCAAGCCCGCGCCCGTCGTGACCGCACAGGCCCCTGTGGCCCGCGATGCCGATGAACGCCCCCTGGCCTCCCCCGCCGTGCGCAAGCATGCGCTGGATGCCGGAATTCAACTGCGGCTGGTCCAGGGCTCCGGCCCCGCTGGGCGGATCCTGCACGAAGACCTCGACGCCTACCTGCAACAAGGGGCGTCAAAAGCTTCGACGGCAGCCAACCCTTACGCCGAACGCAACACCGAAGAACAGATCCCGGTGATCGGCATGCGCCGCAAGATTGCCCAGCGCATGCAGGACGCCACCCGCCGTGCCGCGCACTTCAGCTATGTGGAAGAGATCGACGTCACCGCCCTCGACGAGCTGCGCGTGCACCTCAACGAGAAGCATGGCGCAACGCGCGGCAAGCTGACGTTACTGCCGTTTATCGTGCGCGCCATGGTCGTGGCGCTGCGGGATTTCCCGCAGATCAACGCGCGTTATGACGACGAAGCCCAGGTCATCACCCGCCTCGGCGCGGTGCATGTGGGCGTCGCCACCCAGAGCGACGTGGGCTTGATGGTGCCGGTGGTGCGTCACGCCGAAGCCCGCAGCCTGTGGGGCAATGCCGAGGAAATCGCGCGTTTGGCCACGGCCGCGCGCAATGGCAAGGCCAGTCGTGACGAGTTGTCGGGTTCGACCATTACCTTGACCAGCCTGGGCGCCTTGGGCGGGATCGTCAGCACCCCGGTGCTGAACTTGCCGGAGGTGGCCATCGTTGGCGTCAACCGTATCGTTGAGCGGCCGATGGTGATCAAGGGCCAGATCGTGATTCGCAAAATGATGAACCTCTCCAGCTCCTTCGATCACCGCGTGGTCGATGGCATGGACGCGGCGCAATTCATCCAGGCCATTCGCGGCCTGCTCGAACAACCCGCCAGCCTGTTCCTGGAGTAAGGGCATGACTCAGACATTGCATACCACGCTGCTGATTATCGGCGGCGGCCCTGGCGGTTATGTGGCAGCCATTCGCGCCGGCCAACTGGGCATCCCGACCATCCTGGTGGAAGGCCAGGCGTTGGGCGGCACCTGCCTGAACATCGGCTGCATTCCGTCCAAGGCCTTGATCCATGTGGCCGAGCAGTTTCAGCAAACCATCCACCATAGCCAGGGTTCGCAACTGGGTATCGAAGTGGATGTGCCGACCCTGGACATCCGCAAAAGCGTTGAATGGAAAAACGGCATCGTCGACCGCCTGACCACTGGCGTCGCCGCACTGCTTAAAAAGCACAAAGTGCAGGTGATCCACGGCTGGGCCAAGGTGGTGGACGGCAAGACCGTCGATGTTGGCGACCAGCGCATCCAGTGCGAACACCTGCTGCTGGCCACCGGTTCGAAAAGCGTCAACCTGCCGATGCTGCCAATTGGCGGGTCGATCATCTCCTCCACCGAAGCCTTGGCGCCGACCCGCGTGCCCAAACGCCTGATTGTGGTGGGCGGCGGCTACATTGGCCTTGAGCTGGGGATTGCCTACCGCAAGCTGGGTGCTGAGGTGAGTGTGGTCGAGGCCCAGGATCGCATCCTGCCGGCTTACGACGCCGAGCTGACCCAGCCGGTGAACGAATCTCTCAAGCAACTGGGGGTGAAGCTGTACCTCAAGCACAGCGTCACCGGGTTTGCCGACAACTGCCTGCAAGTGCGTGATCCGAACGGCGACACGGTGTCGCTGAAGACCGATCAGGTCCTGGTGGCCGTGGGTCGCAAACCCAACACCCAAGGCTGGAACCTTGAAGCGCTGAACCTGGCGATGAATGGCGCGGCAATCAAGATCGACAGCCGTTGCCAGACCAGCATGCGCAATGTGTACGCCATCGGCGACTTGAGCGGCGAGCCGATGCTCGCCCACCGCGCCATGGCCCAGGGCGAAATGGTTGCCGAACTGATCAGCGGTCAACACCGCGAATTCAACCCGGCGGCAATCCCGGCGGTGTGCTTTACCGACCCGGAACTGGTGGTGGTCGGCAAGACGCCCGATGAAGCCAAGGCCGCCGGCCTGGACTGTATCGTGTCGAGTTTTCCCTTTGCAGCCAACGGCCGGGCGATGACCCTGGAGTCAAAAACCGGCTTCGTGCGGGTGGTGGCGCGGCGTGATAATCATCTGATTGTCGGCTGGCAGGCCGTGGGTGTGGGTGTATCTGAGCTGTCCACTGCGTTCGGCCTGAGCCTGGAAATGGGTTCGCGCCTGGAGGATGTAGCCGGCACCATCCACGCTCATCCGACGCTCGGCGAGGCGGTGCAGGAAGCTGCGCTGCGCGCATTGGGCCACGCGTTGCATCTGTAAAACCGTGGTGAGGCCATCGGGGGCAAGTCGAATCGTCGCACCGCCCCTCCCACAGGGGAATGCATTCCACATGTGGGACGGGGCTTGCCCCCCGATAGCGGTGGATCGGTCAATACAGAGGCTGAAGGCGTCCACGCAGTGGCTCCCACACAAGCCAAGAATGAAGTATTGTTGCGCCCATTCAGAAAAAAACCGACTTGACCAAAGATAGAGGGTGTCATGGGTAACGAAAGCATCAATTGGGACAAGCTGGGTTTTGACTACATCAAGACCGACAAACGGTATATCCAGACCTTTAAAGACGGCGAGTGGCAAGCAGGCTCCCTGACTGACGACAACGTGCTGCACATCAGTGAGGGCTCCACCGCTCTGCACTATGGCCAGCAGTGCTTTGAAGGCCTCAAGGCCTACCGCTGCAAGGACGGCTCGATCAACCTGTTCCGTCCGGACCAGAATGCCGCGCGCATGCAACGCAGCTGCGCCCGCCTGCTGATGCCCCATGTGCCGACCGACGTGTTCATCGACGCCTGCAAACAGGTGGTCAAGGCCAACGAGCGTTTCATCCCGCCGTACGGCAGTGGCGGCGCGCTGTACCTGCGCCCGTTCGTGATAGGCACCGGTGACAACATCGGCGTGCGTACCGCGCCGGAGTTCATCTTCTCGGTGTTCTGCATTCCGGTCGGTGCCTACTTCAAGGGCGGCCTGGTGCCACACAACTTCCAGATATCCACTTTCGACCGCGCCGCGCCACAAGGCACCGGTGCTGCGAAAGTGGGCGGCAACTACGCGGCCAGCTTGATGCCGGGCTCTGAAGCGAAAAAATCCGGTTTCGCCGATGCGATCTACCTGGACCCGATGACCCACTCGAAGATCGAAGAAGTCGGCTCGGCCAACTTCTTCGGGATCACCCACGACAACAAGTTCATCACGCCGAAGTCGCCTTCGGTGCTGCCAGGCATCACCCGCCTGTCGCTGATCGAACTGGCCAAGACCCGCCTGGGCCTGGAAGTGGTTGAAGGCGAAGTGTTCATCGACAAGCTGGCTGACTTCAAGGAAGCCGGCGCCTGCGGTACTGCTGCGGTGATCTCGCCGATCGGCGGCATCCAGTACAACGGCAACCTGCATGTATTCCACAGCGAAACCGAAGTCGGCCCGATCACCCAGAAGCTCTACAAAGAGCTGACCGGTGTGCAGACCGGCGACGTCGAAGCACCAGCGGGTTGGATCGTGAAGGTCTAACAGCCTCAACGCATATCCCATGTGGGAGGGGGCTTGCCCCCGATAGCAGTGGGTCAGTCAATGAATCTGTTGACTGATACATCGCCATCGGGAGCAAGCCCCCTCCCACATTTGCTCTCCGGCGTATTCAAGACTCTTTCGGGATATTCTCGGCAATCTTCTTCCCCATGCTGACCCTCGCCTCCACCCCATACCCCAACGCCTCGTAAAACCCCGCCACCGCCTCATTGCCACTGGTGATCTGCAGGTTGATCTTCATCCAGCCCAGCGCCGTCAACGCCTGTTCCGCATGCCGCACCAGCGAAGAGCCCAGGCCATGACGCCGGTAGTCCGTGTGCACCGCCACCGAATACAGCCAACCACGATGCCCGTCGTACCCGGCGAGAATGGTGCCGATCACGGTTTTTTTATCCGTCGCCACGAAGAACAACCCGTCATTGACCGCCAGCTTCTTATCGATCGCCAGGCTCGGCAGGTTATGGGCCGTGTCATAACCAAACGCCGCCTGCCATAGCTCAATCACCTGCGCGCGATGCGGACGATCGCGATATGGCCCGATGGGGTAGCGCGATGACAACGTCTTTTCCATCACCAGCGTGCGCTCGTTGCCATGGTAAACATCGCGCACCGTGTGAAACCCCAGCTTGGTGTAGAACGGCTCGGCGGTCAGCGAAGACGGCACACTTAATACGGTGACTCCTGCTTCGCGGGCGCGTAGTTCGATTTCCATCATCAGCAACCGGCCAATGCCCTGCCCTTGCAAGGTCGGGTTGACGAACACCGAGCGCACCACATTGGCATCAAGTGCCGCCGTGGCGACCACCCTCTGATCCTCAATCGCCACCAGCACGACACGGCGCTTGAGCAAGGTCAACACCGCGTCCGGCGTGAAGTTGCTCGCCACACGGGCAATCACGTCCGCCGGGTAATCCCGCGCATTGCTGCTGTGCAGGGCCGCCAGGATGACCTGGCTGATCCCTTCGGCATCGGTGGGTTGGGCGAGACGAACGGCGGTAGACATGATTCCTCCTGGCTGACGGCGCTATAACAGTCGCTACTGTACCAATGTGGGAGGGGCTTGCCCCTCCCGCATTTTGACCGCATTCCACCTCTCGCAGCCGATTCGGCTGGCCTACCCCCCTTTTCAGCTTTCCCGGCTGAGCCGCCCCTGGGTTTCAGCCGGGATTCATCCCGCACAAGCCACAAAATAGCCCCACTGCATCTTTGTTCACCGCCTTACTCATGGATCCGTGCACCCATGCAAACCACCAACACCGTCTTGATGATTCGCCCGGCGCGCTTTGCCTTCAACCCGGACACTGCGATCAACAACCGCTTTCAACGCCCGCCCCTTGACCCGCTCAGCGCACAGCAGAAAGCGCTGGAAGAGTTCGACGGTTATGTCGACACCCTGCGCCAGCACGGTGTGGAAGTGCTGGTGGTGCAGGACACTCCGGCGCCCCACACTCCCGACTCAATCTTCCCCAACAACTGGTGGAGCAGCCACGCCGACGGCAGCCTGGTGCTGTACCCGATGGAAGGCCAGAACCGACGACTGGAGCGCAACAAGGGTGTGTTGCAAGTGCTGGAGCAACGTTTTGCGATCAACAGCACCATCGACCTCAGCCACCTCGAACAACAGAACATATTCCTCGAAGGCACCGGCAGCATGGTGCTCGACCGCCAACACCGCATCAGCTACGCCTGCCACTCCGGGCGCACCCATCAGGATGCGCTGCGCGAATTCGCCGAACGCCTCGACTACCGGCTCTGCGTATTCCATGCGGTAGACCGCCACCACGCGCCGATCTACCACAGCAACGTGATGATGAGCGTCGGCCGCGACCTGTCGGTGGTGTGCCTGCAAGCCCTGCCCGACCAAAACGAACGCCTGGCCCTGGAACGCTCCCTGCGCGACACCGGCAAGGACATCCTCGCCCTCGACTTCGACCAATTGGAAGCCTTCGCCGGCAACATGCTTGAAGTCCACGACCGCGACGGCCACCCGCTGCTGGTGATGTCTGCCAGCGCCTGGGGCGCACTGCAACCGGCCCAGCGCCAGCATGTGGAACGCCATACGCGGCCTGTGGTGGTGAATATCGACAACATCGAACGCATCGGCGGCGGCAGTGCCCGCTGCATGCTCGCGGAAGTGCACCTGCCCGCCCGCCCCTCATTTCAATAAGGAGTCTTGCCATGACCCGCTATATCGACGTCAACGACCTCAGCTACCTGGTCTCGCAAAAAGGCCTGCAAACCTGCATCACCGAGATGGCCGAGTACATTCGCGCTGACTACCTGCGCTGGCAGGATTTTGAAAAGTGCGCGCGCCTGGCCAACCACTCGCCGGATGGCGTGATCGAGTTGATGCCGGTGTCAGACGCGTCGCTGTACGCCTTCAAGTACGTCAACGGCCACCCAAAAAACACCCTCGCCGGAATGCTCACCGTCATGGCGTTCGGTGCGTTGGGCGACGTGGACACCGGCAAACCAGTGCTGCTGGCAGAAATGACCCTGACTACCGCCATTCGCACCGCCGCCACCTCGGCGCTGGTCGCGCGTTATCTGGCCCGAGACAACAGCCGCAGCATGGCGTTGATCGGCAACGGCTCGCAGAGCGAGTTTCAGGCCCTGGCCTTCCACGCCATGCTCGGCATCAACGAAATCCGCCTGTTCGATATCGACGCCAAGGCCACTGCCAAACTGGCAGCCAACCTCAAGGCCTTCCCGGCGATCAGGGTGATCCTGGCCGGCAGCGTGGCGGAAGCGGTCAAGGGCGCGGATATCGTCACCACCGTGACCGCGGACAAGGCCTACGCCACCATCCTTACTGACGAGATGATCGAACCAGGCATGCACCTCAATGCCGTGGGCGGCGACTGCCCAGGCAAGACCGAACTGGACCAACGCATCGTCGAGCGCGCCCGGGTCATCGTCGAGTACGAGCCGCAAAGCCGTATCGAAGGTGAGATCCAGCACATGCCGAAAGACTCGCCAGTGACCGAGCTGTGGCAGGTGATCAACGGCCAGGTAGCCGGCCGCGAGAATGAGCGCCAGATCACCCTGTTCGACTCGGTAGGTTTTGCCATCGAAGACTACTCGGCCCTGCGCTACGTGCTCGACGTGGCCAAGGCTCTGGATGTGGGCAGCGAGTTGGAGTTGGTGCCGGACCTGGCCGACCCGAAAGACCTGTTCGCACGCCTGGCCCAGCAGCCACGCGCACAGCACAAAAAGCGCGCCTGAGACCGCTCTGGCCTGCCCCTTTGCGCCGAGGGCAGGCCCGACTTACAGAGCTGAAAAGCCGATTCAGCGGGTGCAACAGCCGATTCCGCTGCAATGCTCGTTTTAACAGCGCAATTTGCGCTTTGAGCACCGGGTAAACGACACAAAAAAAGCACCACCATCAAGCATTCTGAGCCCGACCGAAGAGTCACCGAATGAATGCAAGCCGCACCCTTTTTACTGCCCTGACATCAATTACAAAATATAGGGACTGACACATGATTCCACTGCGATCACTTTTCGCTGCGTTGCTGTTGCCACTGTGCGCCAGCGCCGCCCACGCCCAGGACTGGAAAGAAATCCGCTTCGGCGTATTCCCCGAATACCCACCCTTTGAATCCGTGGCCGCTGACGGCAGCCTGCAAGGCTTCGATATCGAATTGGGCAATGCCATCTGCGCCAAGCTCGAAGTCAAATGCACCTGGGTGCACAACGAATTCGACGGCATGATCCCGGCGCTGCGCGCGCGCAAATTCGACGCCATCATGTCGTCCATGGCCGTGACGCCGGCCCGTGAAAAAGTCATCGACTTCAGCGACCGGCTGTTCCTCAGCCCAACCTCGGTGATCACCCGCAAAAGCGCCGACTTCGGCGACACGCCTGAATCGTTGAAAGGTAAGCAGGTCGGCGTACTGCAAGGCTCGTTGCAGGAAGCCTATGCCCGTGCGCACCTGGCTAAGCTCGGGGCTCAGGTCAAGGCCTACCAGTCCCAGGAACAGAACTACGCCGACCTGCAAAACGGCCGCCTCGACGCCACCCTCACCGACAAACTCGAAGCCCAGCTCAACTTCCTGTCCAAACCTGAAGGCGCCGACTTCAAGACCGGCCCGGCCTTCAAGGACCCGACCCTGCCGCTGGATATCGCCATGGGGTTGCGCAAGAACGACCAGGAATTGCGTGCGCTGATCAACAAGGGCATCGCCGCCGTCCAGGCCGATGGCACCTACGCGCAGATCCAGAAGAAGTACTTCGGCGATCAGGACATCTACAACGAATAAGCCAACACAATCCCTGTGGGAAAAGATTTGTGTGGGAGGGGGCTTGCTCCCGATAGCGGTGGGTCAGTCACAACTGCATCAACTGACACACCCTCATCGGGAGCAAGCCCCCTCCCACAAAAGCCCCCCACAGGGGTATGTCTGCGCCCTTTAGAGATTCCCCCCATGAACGAACTCCTCAACCTGCAAGGCTACGGCCCCATGCTGGCCCAGGGTGCCTGGATGACGCTCAAGCTGGCGTTCCTCGCGCTGGCCTTGAGCCTCACCCTCGGCCTGCTAGCCGCGGGCGCCAAGCTGTCCAGCGCCAAATGGCTGCGGGTGCCGGCCACGCTGTACACCACGTTGATCCGTAGCGTGCCGGACCTGGTGCTGATCCTGCTGATTTTCTACAGCCTGCAACTGTGGCTTAACGACCTGACCGAACGCGTCGGCTGGGATTATTTTGAAATCGACCCGTTTACCGCCGGCGTGATCACACTGGGGTTTATCTACGGCGCGTATTTCACCGAGAACTTCCGTGGCGCAATCCTCAGTGTGCCGGTCGGCCAACTGGAAGCCGCCACCGCCTATGGCTTGAGTCGCTGGCAGCGGTTTCATCTGGTGCTGTTTCCGCAGTTGATGCGCTTCGCTTTGCCGGGCCTGGGCAATAACTGGCTGGTACTGCTCAAGTCCACGGCGCTGGTGTCGATCATCGGCCTGTCGGACCTGGTCAAAGCCGCGCAAAACGCCGGCAAGACCACCAACGAGCCGCTGTACTTCCTGATCCTTGCCGGCCTGGTCTACCTGGTGATCACCACCCTCTCCAACCGCATCTTCAAGCGCCTCGAGCGGCGCTATAACCTCGGCATCAAGGGGATGGCGCGATGATCGAATTGTTCCAGCAATACGGCCTGGCCTACCTGTTCAGTGATGGCTCGGGCCTTTCCGGCGTGGCCATGACCCTGTGGCTGTTCATCATCTCGGTGGTGCTGGGCTTCATTCTGTCGATTCCCCTGGCACTGGCGCGGGTCTCGGAGCACTTCTGGCTGCGCTGGCCGGTGGAGGTCTACACCTACTTGTTTCGCGGCACGCCGCTGTATATCCAACTGCTGATTTGCTACACCGGGCTCTACAGCCTTGAAGTGGTGCAGGACAACGCCCTGCTCAACCAGTTTTTCCGCAATGCGCTGAACTGCACCCTACTGGCGTTTGTTTTGAACACCTGCGCCTACACCGTGGAGATCTTCGCCGGGGCGATTCGCAATATCCCTCATGGCGAGATCGAAGCCGCCCGCGCGTACGGTCTGCACGGCTGGCGCAAGAATCTGTTTGTGGTAGTGCCCGCCGCGCTGCGCCGCGCGTTGCCGGCCTATAGCAATGAAATGATCCTGATGTTGCACGCCACCTCGCTGGCGTTCACCGCCACCGTCGCCGATATCCTCAAAGTGGCCCGCGACGCCAATGCCGAGACGTTCCTGACGTTCCAGGCCTTTGGCATCGCTGCCCTGCTGTACATGTTGCTGTCCTTTGCACTGGTGGGCCTGTTTCGACTGGCCGAACGTCGCTGGATGCGTTTTCTTGTTCCTACCCGAGGCTAACCCATGAATCAGTCCGCGCAGGCCCTGGCCACTTATCCTGTCGATGTACCCGCTACCAAGGCTGCAACTGCTGCCATCAAGCTGCAAGTCGAAGGCATTCATAAACGCTACGGCGAGCACGAAGTGCTCAAGGGTGTTTCCCTTAACGCGCGCCAAGGCGATGTGATCAGCCTGATCGGCGCCAGCGGCTCCGGCAAAAGCACCATGCTGCGTTGCATCAACTTTCTGGAGCAGCCCGACGCCGGAGTCATCACCCTGGACGGCATCAGTATAGAAATGCAGCAAGGGCGTGCCGGCACCCGTGCCCCGGATCAGGCGCAATTGCAGAACCTGCGCACGCGCCTGGCCATGGTGTTCCAGCACTTCAACCTGTGGAGCCACATGACCGTGCTGGAAAACATCACCATGGCGCCGCGCCGGGTGCTGGGCGTAAGTGCGGCCGAGGCGGAAAAACGCGCACGGATGTACCTGGACAAGGTCGGCCTGCCAGGCCGCGTGGCAGATCAATACCCGGCGTTCCTGTCCGGCGGCCAGCAACAGCGCGTGGCGATTGCACGGGCCTTGGCGATGGAGCCGGAAATCATTCTGTTCGATGAGCCGACGTCCGCACTGGACCCAGAACTTGTAGGAGAAGTCCTCAAAGTCATACAGACGTTGGCCGAGGAAGGTCGTACCATGCTGATGGTCACCCACGAGATGGGCTTTGCCCGCCAGGTGTCCAGCCAAGTGCTGTTCTTGCACCAGGGACGGGTCGAGGAACAAGGCAGCGCCGAGATCCTCGACCACCCCAAAAGCGAGCGCTTGCAGCAATTTCTTTCCAACCGTTTGAAGTGAAACCCATGGATACCAAGGCCAACGGACCCCATACCTCCCCCGCGCTGGATCGCATCGATGAGGCAATCATCGAAGTACTGCGCCATCAGGGGCGGATCACCTATGAAAAGCTCTCGTCACTGGTGCACCTTACCCCCAGGCCTTGCCTGGAGCGGGTGCGCAAGCTGGAGCGCCGTGGAGTGATCCGTGGGTATGGGGCGATCATCGACGTGCAGATGGTCTCGCCAGGGCTGTCGTTGCTGGTGCTGGTGGCCTTGTCCAACCAAAGCGGGCGCTCGGCGCAAAAGGCCTTCGAAGCTTGCATCAAAGCCTGCCCCCAGGTGTTCGAATGCCAGTTGATCAGCGGGCCGTTTGACTACAGTCTGCGCATGCGCTGTCGGGACATGGAGCACTACCGGGTGGTATCGGAGATCTGGCTGAACAATGATGAGTTGCACATTGATAAGTTGGTGGCGCATCCGGAGTTGGCGGTGGTGAAAAATACCGCCATCGAACTGGCCTGAGCCCCACTCGCCAAGCCAATGAGGATCGAATGTGGGAGGGGCAGTGCGAGGATTCGACTTGCTCCCGATAGCGGTGGGTCAGTGAAAGATGAGCTGACTGACACACTGCTATCGGGAGCAAGTCGAATCGTCGCACCGCCCCTCCAACATTTTTAACCATGCCCGCTTAAGATTTTCTTACCTTGGCGCGCGCCCACCAGCTTCGCCTGCCCATCCTTTTGCTTGCCCGTGCGCGCCTCGCTGATCAACCCCGGTATCAACTTGCCCTCCGGCAGATTCTTCCAGAACCGGCTGGGCAAGTGCCCTTCCATTACCTTGGGATTCAACCGCGCCGGATTGAAAATATGGCTGTAATAAGTCAGCCACATAGCGCTGTGCGGGTCTTCGACATTCTGCGCCAATTGCTGCCACGCCTCGGGGCACTCGCGCTGATGAATCAGCTGTTCACCGTCGTAATACACCCCATCCAACGGCGTAGCGATCATCCAACGATGACGCCCCATACGCCCGACAAAGTGCTGGCTGGCCGATTTCAAGATGTCATGGGCCGGCTCATGCCAGGCCACATACTCCGGCAGTTCAGGCCCCGCCTCTGCCGGTAACGCGATGAACCGCACAAACGCATGCAGGTGATGGGCTTCACGGCTGACCTGTTTGATGCGCCGCTGCAATTCGCTGCCCAGCTTGTCGCCCGCCAGCATCGCCGTGCGGTCGCCATGGCTGACCCGCCACAGCACCTCATACAGCAGGCTCCAACGCTGGTCGCCGTGATAGCAGGCCGCAGACTCCAGCAGCTCGATCAGCGCCTTGGGAATACGCGCCTGAAACGGACCGAGCCCTTCAGGAATCGCCTCGTCAGTGGCGAACAAATCCGCCACTTCGGCCTCACCCCAGCTCACCTGGCTGGGGTCGACCTGATGGCTGAGCAACCAGCGCGCCTGTTCGCGCCAGGTGCTGAACAGGTTGTCGCATTCCAGGCTGATCATCCCCACAACCCCATCTGTTGCGGTTGCGGACGATCGCGCAGTTGTTCGCGCAGCAGCACGCTGGTGCTGTCAGCCTGTTGCGGGTGGTAGTCGCTGGTGATGAAAAACGGCTTGGCCTTGGCCAGCACGCAGCGCATGCGGGCCAGGTCTTCGAAGCGAATCTTGCGTTCACGGCGCAGGTCCACCAGGCGTTGGGTGGTGCGCAGGCCGATACCTGGGATGCGCGCAATAAGCGTGGGTTCGGCGCGGTTCAGATCAAGGGGAAACACCTCACGATGCTCCAGGGCCCAAGCCAGCTTGGGGTCGATATCCAACGCCAGATGGCCGGGGCCTTCGAACAATTCATTGGCGCTGAAGCCATAGCTGCGCAGCAGGAAATCCGCCTGGTACAGACGGTGCTCACGCATCAAAGGCGGCGCAGCCAGGGGCACGCTTTTCGGGCTGTTGGGGATGGGGCTGAACGCCGAGTAATACACGCGGCGCAGCTTGAAGTTGCCATACAGCGCCTCGGCGCCGTGCAGGATGGTGCTGTCATCGGTATCGTCGGCGCCGACGATCATCTGCGTGCTCTGCCCAGCCGGGGCGAAACGCGGGGCGCGAGGTTCGTTGAACACGGTCTGTTCGCCGGTGTAGATGGTCTGCATGGCCTGCTTGATGGTGACGATTTGTTTTTCCGGCGCCAGGGTATTCAGGCTGGCCTCGGTGGGCAGTTCGATGTTCACGCTCAGCCGGTCGGCGTAGCGCCCGGCTTCGGCGATAAGCGCAGGGTCGGCGTCGGGAATGGTCTTGAGGTGGATATAGCCGCGGAAGTCATGCTCTTCACGCAATAGCTTCGCCACCCGTACCAGCTGCTCCATGGTGTAGTCGGCCGAACGAATGATGCCGGAGCTGAGAAACAGCCCGCTGACGCAGTTGCGCTTGTAGAAATCGAGGGTCAGGGTGACCACCTCCTCCGGGCTGAAACGCGCGCGGGGCACGTCGCTGGAGCGGCGGTTAACGCAGTATTGGCAGTCGTAGAGACAGAAGTTGGTAAGCAGCACCTTCAGCAACGACACGCAACGGCCGTCGGGCGTATAGCTGTGGCAGATGCCCATGCCATCGGTTGAACCCAGCCCCGCCTTGCCCTCCGAACTGCGCTTGGGTGCGCCACTGCTGGCACACGAAGCGTCGTACTTGGCGGCGTCGGCGAGGATGCTGAGTTTTTCGATCAACTGCATGGAAGGCTACCGATACTGGTTTTTTGTACAGTATCAGGCAACCCTCCGGGTCACAAGTGCAGTCTGTCAGCTGGCGGTGGCCAACAGCAGGTCCTGCACCGAACGCGCTTTGCCTCGGCTGCGGTCGTATTCATACAACGACGCGGCAATTTCATCCGCGCGAATCGGCAGAATCGACAGCAATGTGTCGCTCAAACCATGGCTGGCCTGGCTGAAGCCCTGGATATAGATACCCGCCTTACAGCGATCGTCGGTCACGATGCGGTAGTCACGAGCCACTTCGAAATCACCCATATACGCTTCCAGAGGCGCCAGCAGTTCGCGGTGCATCTGACGCTCGTAGCCGGTCGCCAGCACCACCGCATCGTAATGATTGACGGTGATGTCACCGTTGGCATTGTTGCGCAGGGTCAACTCAATACCCATCGGGCCGGCCACCGCTTTTTCCACCACGGTCATGGTGCGGAACGCGTGACGGGCGATGCCGGAGACTTTCTGGCGGTAGAGAATCCCGTAGATACGCTCGATCAGGTCCAGATCGACCACCGAATAGTTGGTGTTCTGGTACTCCGCGACCAAACGCTCGCGCTCGGCCCCCACTTGTTGGAACACCAGGTCGGTGAAGGCCGGCGAGAACACCTCATTGACGAACGGGCTGTCATCGGCCGGCTTTAGCGCCGAACCGCGCAGGATCATGTCGACCTGCACCGACGGATAGCTGTCATTGAGGTCGATGAAGGCTTCAGCCGCGCTCTGGCCACCGCCAATGATCGCGATGCGCATCGCCTTGCCGTCCACACAGGGTTGCTGCGCCACGCGGGCCAGGTACTGGGAGTGATGAAATACGCGGTTGTCATCCTTGAGCCCTTTGAACGCCGCAGGCACCCGTGGCGTGCCACCGGCGCTGACCACCACCGAGCGCGTCGTGCGCACGTGCTGCTCACCGTGGGCATCGCGGGAAATCACGCGCAGTGCCTCGACCTGCTGCTGATGCAGGATCGGCTCGATGGCCAGTACTTCCTCGCCATAACGGCCCTGGTTCTGGAATTGCGCTGCGACCCAGCGCAGGTAGTCGTTGTACTCCATGCGGCACGGGTAAAAGGTGCCCAGGTTGATGAAGTCCACCAGGCGGTCGTGGGCTTTCAGGTAATTGACGAAGGAGTACGGGCTGGTGGGGTTGCGCAGGGTCACCAGGTCCTTGAGGAACGAAATCTGCAGTTCGCTCTGGGTCACCAGGGTATTGCCATGCCAGCGGTAGTCGGCCTGCTTGTCGAGAAACAGCGCGTCCAGCTTGCCCTGGGTTTTCTCTCGTTCCTGCAGAGCGATGGCCAGCGCCAGGTTCGATGGGCCGAAACCGATACCGATAAGGTCGTGAACCGCGGGCGAAGCAATTGCCTGTGTCATTCCAGTGTCCTCTGGATAAGCCCCTTGGCGATGGGGCAGGAATACCTTCAAGACCTGCACAACAGGTCATGTGTTGATAGGAAACGAGGACAGTGAAATAAAATTTACCTGATCAGCGATCAGTGCCCTTCCCACTCGCGCATCCGCACCCGACAGTGCTTCATGGCGTTGACGATATGTTTTTCCACCAGGGCGCGGGAAATACCCAGGCGCTCGGCAATCTGCAGGTGGGTCAGCCCGTCGAGTTTGCGCAGCAGGAAGCTGTCGCGGCAGGCTTTCGGCAACTCGGCCAGGGCACGATCAAGCAGCTCCAGGCGTTGGCCTTGGTCGTGGCTGGCGTGGGGGGAACTGGGGGAGAAGCGTTCTTCGCTGTCGAGTATTTCCAGCGGCTCGTGCTGGCGCAGTACGTTGCGCCGATGCCCGTCGATCACCAGGTTCAGCGCCGTGCGGTATAAAAACGCGCGGGGCTGGTCGATGGGGACAGCGCTGGAACGCTCAAGTACCCGAACGTAGGCGTCATGCACCACATCTTCGGCCACCTGACGGTTGCCCAGCTTGGCGTTGAGGAAACACACCAGCTCGCGATAGTAGTTTTCCAACATGACTCCCGACCGCCACAGAAAGGCGATATCCGTTCCTTGAGTACCTGAAAATGACAACCCATAGCGTAATGGCAGTTTGGGTGCGTGCAATTTATAGTAATTCTCATCTACTTTTAAACAAGTCTTGCGCCACCGGTCGTTTTTTTTACGCAAACGACCCGTTACACAGTGTGTAACAGCCTAAATCCTCACGCGTTTCTCTCGTTTAACTGTCAGCTCTGCGCAACTGCGCTCCGAACTTTCCTGGCTGGAACCTAAGCATGAAACGCCCTCGACCTGCCCGACGCGCCCTGCTAGTTGTGGCGTGCCTGATTCCCGTCATCGCGGTCGCCGCCTGGCAAGTACTGCCGACCGGCCGCGACACGCTGACCACCGTCACCGTGACCCGCGGCGATATCGAAAACAGCGTGACCGCTTTGGGCACCCTGCAACCACGTCGTTACGTGGACGTGGGCGCCCAGGCTTCCGGGCAGATTCGCAAGATCCACGTTGAAGCCGGCGACCAGGTGCAGGAAGGCCAATTGCTGGTAGAGATCGACCCCTCGACGCAAAAAGCCAAGCTCGATGCCAGCCGCTACGCCATCGAAAACCTCAAGGCACAGTTGCAGGAGCAGAAGGCCCAGCACGAACTGGCGCGGCAGAAGTACCAGCGCCAGCAGCGTCTGGTCGCCGGCAACGCCACCCGCGAAGAGGATGTCCAGACCGCCAAGGCGGAACTGAGCGCCACCCAGGCCCGGGTCAATATGTTCCAGGCGCAGATCCTCCAGGCTCAGGCCAGCCTGCGCAGCGACGAAGCGGAGCTGGGCTATACGCGCATCTACGCGCCAATGACCGGCACGGTGGTTGCCGTGGACGCGCGGGTCGGCCAGACCCTCAATGCCCAGCAGCAGACGCCGTTGATCCTGCGCATCGCAAAGTTGTCGCCGATGACCGTGTGGGCCGAAGTCTCGGAGGCCGACATCGGCCATGTAAAACCCGGCATGACGGCGTACTTCACCACCCTGAGCGGCGGCAACCGGCGCTGGACCAGCACCGTACGCCAGATCTTGCCGATTCCACCCCAGCCCTTGAACGAAACCCAGGGCAGCGGCAGCCCTAATAGCTCCGGAAAAAGCGGCACCGGCCGCGTGGTGCTGTACACCGTGCTGCTGGATGTCGACAACGGCGATAACGCGTTGATGGCCGAAATGACCACCCAAGTGTTTTTTGTCGCCAGCCAGGTCAAGGACGCCCTGACCGCGCCGGTCGCCGCCCTGCTGGGCAGCCACAGCGCCGACAAACAGATCGCCCGTGTTGTCACGGAGAACGGCCGCATCGAGGAGCGCGAGGTGCAACTGGGCATCAGTGATCGCCTGCGGGTGCAGGTACTCGGTGGACTGAATGAAGGCGACCACCTGTTGATCGGCCCGGCTGCTGGCAGCGGGGGTTGAGTTGACCACGCCTCTGATCGAACTCAAGAACATCCGCAAGTCCTACGGCGGTGGCGACAGCCCACAGGTGGACGTGTTGCGCGGCATCGACCTGTCGATCCATGCCGGGGAATTCGTCGCCATCGTCGGCGCGTCCGGCTCCGGCAAGTCCACGCTGATGAACATCCTCGGCTGCCTCGATCGGCCCTCGGTCGGGGACTACCTGTTTGCCGGGGAAAACGTCGCCCACCTGGACAGTGATGAATTGGCCTGGCTACGCCGCGAGGCCTTTGGTTTTGTGTTCCAGGGCTACCACCTGATTCCTTCAGGCACGGCCCAGGAGAACGTCGAGATGCCGGCGATCTACGCCGGTATCAGCGCGGCCGAACGCCATGCCCGAGCCAACGCCCTGCTGACCCGCCTGGGCCTGGCTGAGCGTACCGGTAACCGTCCACATCAACTGTCCGGCGGTCAGCAGCAGCGGGTGTCCATTGCCCGCGCACTGATGAACGGCGGCCATATCATTCTCGCCGACGAACCCACCGGTGCCCTCGACAGCCATAGCGGCGCCGAGGTGATGACCCTGCTCGACGAACTGGCGAGCCAGGGCCACGTGGTGATCCTGATCACCCACGACCGCGAAGTCGCCGCGCGGGCCAACCGCATCATCGAGATTCGCGATGGCCTGATCATCAGCGACTCGGCCGATGACAGTGAAGCCGCCCCGCCCGCCGCCAGCGGCGCGTTGCAAGCCGTGGACCTGCGTCAACGCCTGGTCGACGGTGCGGAGCATAACGGCGCGTGGAAAGCCGAATTGGTGGACGCGGTACAAGCCGCCTGGCGGGTGATGTGGATCAACCGTTTTCGCACCGCATTGACCCTGCTGGGGATCATCATCGGCGTGGCGTCGGTGGTGGTGATGCTGGCGGTCGGCGAAGGCAGCAAGCGCCAGGTCATGGCGCAGATGGGCGCGTTCGGCTCCAACATTCTTTATCTGAGCGGTGCATCGCCCAACCCACGCACGCCACTGGGCGTCATCACCCTCAATGACGTCGAGGCACTGGGTGCATTGCCCCAGGTCAAGCGCATCATGCCGGTCAACGGCAGCAAAGCAGGCGTGCGCTATGGCAACGTCGACTACATGGCGTACGTGGGCGGCAACGACACCAACTTCCCGGATATCTTCAATTGGCCGGTGGTCGAGGGCAGCTACTTCACCACCGCCGACGAGCGCAGCGGGGCTACGGTCGCGGTGATCGGCCACCGTATCCGCGAAAAGCTGTTCAAGGGCCAGGTCAATCCGATCGGACAATACATCCTGATCGAGAACGTGCCCTTCCAGGTGATCGGCGTGCTGGCGGAAAAAGGCGCCGCCTCCGGTGACAAGGACAGCGACGACCGTATCGCCATCCCCTACACCGCCGCCAGCGTGCGTTTGTTTGGCAGCTACGACCCCGAATACGTGGTGATTGCCGCCGCCGATGCAGGCAGGGTCCACGAAGCCGAAGTGGCCATCGACCAACTTATGCAGAAGCTGCACAACGGCAAACCCGACTACGAGTTGACCAACAACGCCGCAATGATCCAGGCCGAGGCCCGTACCCAGAACACCCTGTCGCTGATGCTGGGCTCAATTGCCGCGATTTCCTTGCTGGTGGGCGGTATTGGCGTGATGAACATCATGCTGATGACCGTGCGCGAGC
This sequence comes from Pseudomonas sivasensis, assembly GCF_052938085.1. Lineage (NCBI taxonomy): Bacteria > Pseudomonadati > Pseudomonadota > Gammaproteobacteria > Pseudomonadales > Pseudomonadaceae > Pseudomonas > Pseudomonas sivasensis. The sequence goes on along the minus strand of NZ_CP176442.1, from coordinate 2,149,599 downwards.
GCACCCGCGAAATCGGCATCCGCATGGCCACCGGTGCGCGCCAACGCGACATCCTGCGCCAGTTCCTTACCGAGGCGGTCATGCTCTCGGTGGTCGGCGGCTTGTGCGGCATTGCCCTGGCCCTGCTGGTGGGCGGCGTACTGGTGCTGGCCAACGTGGCGGTGCAGTTTTCCCTGGTGGCGGTGCTTGGCGCATTTGGTTGTGCGCTGGTCACCGGCGTCGTATTCGGCTTTATGCCGGCCCGTAAAGCTGCCCGGCTCGATCCGGTTAAGGCGTTGACCAGTGAATAAACGATCCATCCCCTCGCAGCTGTCCCTGATCAGCCTGTGCCTGCTGCTCAATGCCTGCGCCGGCGATCCACCCGCGGTGGACAGCGGTATTGCGCCGCCGGCCGCCTGGCAGTTCGCCGAGCGCGACGCGGCCCAGAGCACCAACCAGCACTGGTGGACGCAATTCGGCAGCCCGCAGTTGAACCGGCTGGTCGAACAGGCCCGGCGTGACAGTGTCGACGTGGCCGCCGCCATGGCCCGTGTGCGGCAGGCCCAGGCCAGTGCCGTGATCGCCGGGGCGCCGCTGTTACCCGAGGTGAAGTTCGACCTCGCCACCAGCCACCAGAAGCTGCTGCACGGCCAGGGCGGACCAGACCTGGACGTCTCGCAGAGCGACGACGCGGTCGACAATTTCGGCGCCAGCTTGACGGCCAGTTATGAAGTGGATTTCTGGGGCGGCCGCGCCGCCGCCCGAGACAGCGCCCTGCAGGGCCTGCGGGCCAGTGAGTTCGATCAGGCCACCGTGGAACTGACCTTGCTCAGCAACGTGGCCGACCGCTACGCGCAAACCCTGGCCGCACATCAGCGCCAGCAAATCGCCGAGCTGAACCTGGCCAATGCACGCAACGTGCTCGACCTGGTGCAAACCCGCTACGACGCGGGCTCCGCCACGGCGCTGGAACTGGCCCAACAGAAAAGCCTGGTAGCCAGCCAGCGACGCCAACTGCCATTGATTCAGCAACAGGCCGAAGAATCCCAGATCACCCTCGCGGCTCTCCTTGGCCAGCCGGTTCAAACCCTGGACCTGGGCGCCGAGCCCTTCCAGGCCCTGACATGGCCAACCATCGGCACCGGCATGCCCAGCCAGTTGCTCAGCCGCCGCCCCGATATTGCCAAGGCAGAGGCCCAACTGGCCGCCGCGCAAGCGGACGTCACCGTGGCGCGCGCCGCGATGCTGCCAGCCTTGACCCTCGGCGCCACACTGGGCTCCGACGCCTACAAGGCCGTGGACATCCTGCGCAGCCCGTATTACACGCTGACTGCCGGACTGGCAGGGCCGATCTTCAACAACGGCCGTTTAAGCGCCGAACGCGACAAGGCCCGAGCGCGCCAGGATGAGCTGCTGTACGCCTATCGCGGTGCGATCATCAACGGTTTTGCCGATGTGGAAAAAGCCCTCAGCAGCATCACGCGCCTGGACCAGCAGCGCCAATGGCAAACGGAAGAATTGCAGCAGGCCCAGACCGCCTTCCAGATTGCTGAAAGCCGCTACCAGGCGGGCGCCGAGGACCTGCTTACGGTACTGGAAACCCAGCGCACGCTTTATACTGCCCAGGACTTGAACGTGCAATTGCGACTGTCACGCCTGCAGGCCAGCATTGCGCTGTACAAGGCATTGGGTGGCGGTTGGAAGACTAATATCTGATAAACGAAACTCTTGTTTCGTACACCAGTCGTCTCACGCCCCTACATTCGTCACCTCAGGATCCTTGGTAAAAAGCCGCTTCCACACGGCTGCCCGGGACCTCCTGATGAATGTTGCAAAACACCTCGCATGCGGCTGTCTCTGGCTGGTCACTCATCTTGTCCAGGCAGAGTCACTGATCAAGCCCACCGCCATCGATTGGCTGCTCGATTGCACCCTCCCCACAGACGAACAGATGGCACCTGAGGTGCTGGCGCGCACCCAGTGCGGCGTCGTGACAGTACCGCGTAACCACGCGGCCCCCGGGGAAGGCACTCAACGCCTGTACCTGACCCGTGTCGGCGCCCGTGAGCCACTGAGTCGTGAAGGTGTGGTATTCGTCCAACCCGGTGACACACTGCAGGAAAACAGCGCAAGTACGTTCAGCATTCACCTCGTCAGCCGTTGGGAGACCTACTACACACAGGCCTACCGCACTCTGCTCAACCGCTACGATGTGATTGAACTCAGCCCTCGCGAACTCACTCAGGCCCATGACGTCGAACAGGCAGTTCAGGACATGGAGTATGTACGCGCACAACTGGGCGACCCACGATTGCACTTTTTGGGTAACGGCCACGCAACCCGCCTGGGCAGCCGTTACGCGGTGCAGTTTCCCGAACGCGTCGCACGCATGGTGCTGGTCAACGCTGAACAGGGCACGGCAGACGCCTTTCAAGTCACACACCTGCGCCTCAGGGAGCCCGCCAAACCGGACGGCGGAGGGTGTATCAGCCGATGGGTGGGCGATTTCCTGGCCCTTGGCAAACAGCCGCCGCCCTCCACTCGCTGTCTTGACGGGCATGCCTTGGAGTAGGTCCACCGTTGAATTGCATTCCACGCCCCCCTCTTCAGTGATCAGTTCTACAATGCCCCCCATTCATCCCCAGGGGGTTTCATGGACATCGAACTGGCACGCACCTTCCTCGAAATCACCCGCTGCGGCAGCCTCGCGGCGGCGGCCGAGAAACTGCACGTCACCCAGACCGCCATCACCGCACGGGTCAAAAGCCTGGAAAGCCAACTGGGCAGTACGCTGTTCATCCGCAACCGCGCGGGTGCGCGCCTGACCGCTGACGGCGAGGCCTTCGTGGTGTACGCCAACCAGTTGCTGCAAACCTGGGAAGCCGCGCGCCGCGACCTGCCGTTGCCCGATGGCTATCGCAATGTGCTGCATATCGGCGGAGAGGTCAGCCTGTGCAACCCGCTGATGCTCGGCTGGGCCCAGGCGCTGCGCGAGCATATTCCCGGCCACGCATTGCGCACCGAAGTGCGTGAAGGCGAATACCTGTTGCGCCAACTGGAACTGGGCGTGCTCGACGCTGCGTTGGTGTTCCAGCCGCAGTACTGGCCGGGGTTGCAGGTGGAGCAGGTGCTGGAAGAAAAGTTGATCCTGGTGCAATTGGTCAGCAAGCCGGCGCCGTACGTTTACATCGACTGGGGCCCGGGCTTTCGCCAGCAACATGACGCGGCCCTGCCCGACAAGGCCCGCGCTGCGGTGAGCTTCAACCTCGGGCCTTTGGCCTTGCAGTACATCCTCGAAAACGGCGGCGCCGGGTATTTCCGCACGCGGGTGGTGCAAAGCTACCTGGACAGCGGTGTGATGCAGCGTGTGGCCAAGGCGCCGGAGTTCAGTTTCCCAACCTACCTGGTGTATTCGCGGGCACGGGATTCGGCGGTGTTGCAGCAGGCCCTGGAGTTACTGCGCGACGTGGTCAAGGCCGAAGGTGACTGGTCGCAACGCTGGGATCCGCTGATGTGAAACGGACTATGGACTCGCACAATCGCGAAGGCGGACTAAGCTCAGTCACCACCCAAAAATAATATGAGTCCCGACCATGCCCGACGCTACCGAGGCTTTCCGTGCCCGCTACCGCGCCGCGGTTTCCGCTCGCTACAACCCCTGGCTTCATGGTTTTTTTGTACTGGGTTACGGCATCGCCTGCATCACCCTGGCCTGGTCCACCACTGAGCAGATCACAGCGCTGCAATGGCTGACCGTGCCGTTGACCCTGCTGTTCTTCAACCTCTGCATCTACCTCGTGCACCGCCATCTCGGCCATCACAAACACGCCTTTGCGCGCTTGTTCTACGCACGCCATACCGGTGACCACCACAGTTTCTTCACCCCTGGCCACATGACTTACGACAGCCCACGGGACTGGCGGGTGATTCTGTTCCCGGCCTGGTTGATCGTGCTGCACAGCCTGGCCATCACGCTCCCCGCCTGGTGGCTGCTCAAGCAACTGAGCCCCAACGTTGCTGGGCTGTTTGCCGGGTGCATGCTCCTGGGCTACCTGTTCTACGAAGTGTTCCACGCCTGCGAGCACCTGCCTGCGGAGCATCCGGTGGCGCGCCTGCCGTGGATTCGCCAGATGCACCGGCTGCATGCCTTGCACCATCGTCGCGAGCTAATGCAGGGGCGCAATTTCAATATCGTCCTTCCCCTGATGGATTACCTGTTCGGCACCCTGCACTGGGAGCCGAACCCCAACGACAACCAGGAATCGTCATGAGTACCCGTCCAAAAAAACTGCGCCATCTGCTGTTTGTGTTGCTGCTGGCGGCGGTCGCCTTTCTGCTGCTGATGCCCACCAAGGTACAACCGGTGAACTGGTCACCGCCCAAAGCGCCATCGATGAAGGATGGGCCTTTCGCCGAAAACCAGCGACTCAAGGCTGTACGGAAAATCGGCGCCCAGGACATCGCCGGGCCGGAGGCGTTGCTGTTGGATGCACAGGGTTTGCTCATCAGCGGCCTGCATGACGGGCGCATCATCCGCACATCGCCCGACAGTCAAAGCCTGGAAGTACTGGCCAATACGGGCGGTCGCCCACTGGGCCTGGCGATGCACCCGGATGGGCGCTTGATCATTGCCGATGGGGTGAAAGGCCTGCTCGCGCTGGACTCGAACCACCAACTCACTTCCCTGAGCACCAGCGCCAATGGCGCGCCCTTCGGTTTTACCAATGACGTCATCGTGGACGCCAGCGGCCGCTATGGGTATTTCAGCGATGCGTCGAGCCGCTGGGGTTATGGGCAAGACGGCGAAGCGGTGATCGAACATGGCGGCGATGGGCGACTGCTGCGTTACGACTTCAGCAACGGCAACACCGAGGTGTTGCTCGACCAGCTGCAATTCGCCAACGGCGTAGCCCTGGGCCCGGACGAAAGCTACGTACTGGTGAATGAAACTGGCGCCTACCGCATCAGCCGTTACTGGATCAAAGGCGAACGTGCTGGCAGCCACGACCTGTTTATCGACAACCTGCCCGGCCTGCCGGACAACCTGAGTTTCAATGGCCGGGACCGTTTCTGGGTAGCGCTCTACTCACCGCGCAACCCGTTGCTGGACAGCTTCGCCGGCTACCCGCTGCTGCGCAAAGTGATGGTGCGCGCACTGATGGTGGTGCCCAAGCCCATCGAGCGCAAAGCCTTTGTGTTGGGGTTGGATACCAACGGCAAGGTCATCGCCAACTTGCAGGATGGCAGCGCGGGCAACTACTCACCGATTACCACGGCGCGGGAGTATGGCGACTGGTTGTATCTGGGCTCGCTGACGAACACGAGCATGGCGCGCGTGCCGTTGCAACTGGCGTTAAAGCCGGAGTGAAGAGAGGGTCAGTTTGGTCCGGACGGGGCGCCTGAGATCAAAATCAAAAGCAGAGAGCAAGCCTAAGCCAGCCGGAGGTCTATCTGATGCATGAAGATCAAATGTGGGAGTGGGCTTGCCCGCGATGAGGGAGTGTCAGTTGATACATCTATGACTGACCCACTGCCACTGGGGTCAGGCCCCATCGCACATCTGGACTGAGTTCACTAAAAAATCGATCGACTCTAAGGCTGCCGCGCTTCTGCCTTTAATCTGAAGTCGCCCGGTCAACCACGTAGGCCGACAGCTATTTATGCGGTCAAGCTGCCCGTTGAGATTCAATCAATCGGGATGTCGCACCAGCTTCGCCAAACCGCCCAGACGACTGCGGCAATAGTCCAAACATAACCAAGACGATACGGCCACAACGCCCAACGCTTAAGCGCTAAAGGAACAGATGCCAGTTCGGCCTCAGTCACAAGGCCTGCTTTCAGGAAGGCCTTGGGCATCGACAGAATGTCGACCATCAACCCCATGCGATGATACCGGTCGATTCGCTGATTTCTTTTCCAAAAACGCTTATGTCTACGAACCTTTTCATTTTCACTGAAGTAACTTTCCAGCTCGTCGAGCTTCGTATATTCGGCAAACAGTACCAATCCTAAGAAAACAAACGTCCCGACAAACCAGACAACGGTATAGACCAGAAAAAAATCCATGGCTAAGCCCCCTCTGGCTGGAATATCAAGTCACCATCGACCTCTACGATCTTTCCTCCCAGAAACGCTCCGCCGTCGCCTAGCACGTTGCCTCCTGCATACCCACCCGCAGCGCCTCCGATAACGCTGCAAATCAGTTCACCACGTCCTTTAGCCGCAATACCTAAAAAAATATTGCATGCACGACGACTTAGTTTCCCGCCAAAGTTCGCAGCTACAGCCGCCCCCGAAACCGCCCCCACCAACCTCCCCGTCTCCACATACTTCGCCCTCCGACACTGCGCCTCCCGCCCCGTCACACACGCCTCCTTGATCTCCAATCCCGCCACGCCCACGTCCAGCGCCAACCCCACATACGTGCCTTTGCCCAACCACTTTGACATCTGCGCGATCTCCCGAATCCGCTGCGCGTACCCAGCGATCTCACCCTTCTTCAGATAGCTTTTCGTGGAAATCCCCAGCAGCTTCTTCAACCCCTGATTGCCCTGCAAACCCGTGCCATAGCGCGCCGCGCCTTGCAATTGGGTGTCCAACAGCGACAACAACACCTGGCGCTGGCGAAAAAATGCCTGCCGGTCCAACCCACCGTCCCGAAAGCGCTGATGCAACCGCTCAATGTCCTCCAGCGTATGCGCCACCTCGTCCAGATGCCGCGACCACGCCGACGTCACGCTGCCCACCCCGATCGAGCTGTACGCCAGAAAGCTCTGCAGCAAGTCATAGTTATTGATCACCGCCGTTCCGACTGACGCGTCTTGCGCCAACTGCCGGTGAATTTCTTCCGCCCGGCGCATCAACCAGGCCTCCTCCAACGAACACGTCACGCTGTAGGCATCGGGAATAATCACCATCTGACCCGGCGTCACCAGCCCATAGCGCAGGTGCCGATTCAACACATCAAAATGATCAGAACGCTGCCGGCTCGGAGCACTACCCATCAAGCGGGATTTCACACTCGGATAGTCCATCGTGCGGTCGTTGAGATAGCTCTGCGCCATGCCTTACATCCGGGATGCAATGAAGATGGCGTCGAAATATAAGCAAGCAGATACACCCCGGACACAACCCGAGGAAGGCTGAATAACATTTGGGAAGTTACCTACGTCAACGCGGACAAGCCCTTACGGAAGTACCCTCAATACCCGGTCATTTCCAGGTAGCCCACGCCCCCGTCAAACCTCACCGGCCCTTCCCAATACGGAATGCTCAGGTTCATCCAGGCGTTCGGGTTGACGGCTTCAGTGGTGATATCCAGCTGTTTGCCAGGTATTTTCAGCGACCAGCGCGTCGGCAGGTTGCGCCCATCGATGGCCGTGGTTTCCAGCGGTGTCAGCTGGATGTCAGCGTTATGCAAGGTCTCTGTACGTCCCTGGGCGTCGATCCAGGTGCCGGTGAGATAACCGCCGCCGTCCTTCTGGCGTACGCGAAACAGCATCAGTTGCGCGCCCCGGTCGAGGTGCAGGGAGAACCAGTCCCAACCAGTCTGGCTGGCGCTCAGTGGTTGGCTGCTCCATTCGCGGTCGAGCCACGCCGGGCCAGTGACTTGATAGGTTGTGCCATCGATGCTGACGCTGCCATTGGCGGTGAAGAACGGCTGGCTGTAGTAATACGACGCCTGGCCCTGGTCGGATTTACGGCTGTAGCCGTTGTCACCTTGCAACACCAATGGACGGCTGGAGGTCAGCCGCAAGTCGTAGGCGAAGTGCTCTGCGCTGGCCTTGAGTTGCATATCCGCCAATGCACTGACCGCGCCAGGACGGCTGGCAAAGTTCCAATCGTCAATCCACGCATTGAACGGCGCTGCCTGGGCACCGGCCTGGCCAACGCCGCCACGGGCCAGCCGTTCGGCGGCGTAGTGGCGGTTGGCGGAGGTGACGGCGGCATGGCCGAGCCACACCGTCGAATCCCGCCAGCCGGCCTGGGTCGGCCCGGCTTTCAAGGCGTTGCGAAATAGCGTCCATTGCACGCCGAACACATTGCCTTGGGCGTCCTTCAGATTGGCGGTGACGTACCACCACTCGATGCGAAAGCCGTCATGGGGGCCATGGTCCCCGGGAAAGCTGAACACCTTGCCGGGCAGCACTTGGGCAAAGTCCGCCGCATCGCTGCCCAGGCCTGCAAAGCTCTCTTGGGGCGCGGGGGCTTTGTCACAAGCCGCCAGCAGCAATAACGCGCACATCAACGTCTTAATCTTCATGGGCAAAGGTCCTCAGCAAATCCGCCGGACGGCTGCGGTACAGCTGCCACAGCGGCCAGGCCGATGCCAACAATGTGGCGAGCATCGCCAGCCCAAGCAATTGTGCGAGCTGCCACGGGAACACCTGCAACGGCAGCCGCCAACCAAAGGCCTGCACGTTGATCACCGCGTCCAGGCACCATGCCAACAACACCCCCAGCGGCAACGCCAACATCAGGGTGAGCACCGCCAGCAGCCAGGTCTGGCCCAGGTTCAGCAACATCAATTGTCGACGTGTCACGCCCAGCGCCCACAGCGGTGCGAGTTGGCCAAGGCGGCTCTGGCTCTGGGTCAGCAGGCTAATGAACAGCGCTACGCCGGCCACGCCCAAGGTCAGGCTGTTGAGGGCCGCAGTCGCGGCGAAGGTGCGTTCGAACACCTGGCTCGACCAGCCCTTGAGTTGCTGTTGATCGACGATGCGGCTGTCGTCCAGGGCAAATGCGCGCTGCACTTCTCGCACCAGTGGCGCTACATCAGACGGCGCGACGCGCAGGTTGAAGCGCGCAGGTGAGAGCGTTGGCCAGTGCGCCAGCAGGTGTTCGGAATTGACCAGGATATGCCCCTTGGGATTGCCGTAATCCGCGTAAATCCCCACCACCTTGGGTGACCAGACGCCTTGAGGCGTGGGGATATCAATCGAATCCCCGAGCCTGACTGAAAGCCTGCGCGCCAACTGCTCGCTGAGCATCAAGGTGTCGTCACGCTGCAACCGGTCCCAAGGTGCATCGGCAGCGTCCAACAAGGGCCAGTGCTCGCGATAGGTCGGATCGTCGACCACCCCGAACAGATCCGCTGGCCAGCCCTGCACTTGCACGGCGATCTGCCAGGTAGGCAACACCCTCTGCACCAACGGTTGGTGCGCCAGCCAAGTGCTGAGCTGATCCGCCTGGGCCGGGGTTTGCGGGTTGAGGTACAGCTCGGCAGTGAGGCGTTGTTCCAGCCAATGATTGAAGGTGTGGCGAAAGCCCGAGGTCATGGAGCCCGCACCGATATTCGCGGCCAGGGCCAGTAGCAGCGCCATCAGTGCCAGGCTCAAAGCCGGCAGTTGTTGGCGGCAATCGGCAAGAAACCACTGGCCAAGCACTGAACGGCTGCGCCCCAACACGGCCTTGAGCAGCCCGTTGAGCAATACCGGCAAGCCCAAGGCCGCGCCGAGCAGTAAGGTCGCCATCAATACAAACCCCGCCGCCAAGCTGTCGCCCAGCCAAAGCGCCAACAGCGCGATCAGCAATGCCATTCCGGCGACCCAGCCCTGACGCCGTAACCAGCGACCATGGGCCTCGTGCCAGGCCTGGGCGTTGGCCAGCGCCAGCAACGGCAAGCGCGCCGCCCGCCACACGCTGCTGGCACCGGCCAGTAAGGCACCCAACAGGCTCAAGCCCAACCCCGCCAGCCACCACCATGGACTCAGGCTCAACTGTCCCGGTACTTCGGCGCCATATAACCCGCGCAGGCTGGCAGCCACATCCGGCAGCAGCAGGCTGGCCAGAAGGTATCCGCTGGCGACGCCGAGCACGCCGCCCAGCAGCGATAACGCGCCCAATTCCACCCCAAGCCCGAGGATCAACAAACGCGCACTGACCCCACAGGCACGCAAGGTGCGCAGCAGTCCGCGGCGTTGCTCCAAGGCCAGGCCGATGGCGGCGTGCACAATAAACAGCCCCACCACAAAGGACAGGAAGCCCAGCGCATCAAGGTTCAGGTGGAAGCTTTCGGTGAGGCGCGCCAAGTTGCTGTCCTCGCCCTGCCGGAGTTGCAGCCCGGCGGGAGGCGTGGGATGGCTGGCGGCGAAGGCCTTGTCCAGCAGCAGCCGCGACAGCTGCCCAGGCATCTCAAGCAAAGGTTGAGCAAAGCCGATATCGGTCAGTAACAGCCCGGGCGCCATGTCCGGCTGGGCTTGCAGCGGCGGCAGGCGTTGCCCGTTCAGCGCCAGGGGTTGCTGCCCTTCGTGCAGCCCCAGGGCCTGCAAGGTTTGCGGCGCGATCCAGGTACGCCCCGGAGGGTCAAAGAAGGCGAGCATCTGCGCCTGGCTCAAGCGCTGCCCCGCTACCGCGCCGCTGCCGGGCAACGACAGCGGGTCGAGGCCCATCAATTGCAGGCGCACGTCCTCATGCCCCTTGAGCTGCAACCGCCCCTGCACCACCGGCGACACCGGCCAACCCGCGCGGCGCAGTTCGGCAAACAGCGTTTGCGGGAAACCGGCAGCGTCCGGCGCACTGAGACTGGCTTGGGGTTCGCCGCCGATCAACTGGCTGGCGCGGGCATAGCTGTCGCGCGCCTGACTGTTGAGGGCCTGCACGCCGGTCAAGAGTGCGGTGGCCAGCCACAAGCCGGTGAGCACACTGAAAAACTGCACCGGGTGGCGCCGCCAATGGCTGAGCAACGCGCGCAGTGTCCAATAAAACACCGCCATTTCAGCGAGCATCCGCAGGCAGGACGCGGCCGTGATGCAACACCACCTGCTGGTCCAGCCGTGCGGCGATACGGGGGCTGTGGGTGACCATCAACAAGCTGGTGGGGCTGTCGCGCAACAGGTCCAGCATCAGTTGCAACACCTCGTCGCTGGTGGCTTCGTCGAGGTTGCCGGTGGGTTCGTCAGCCAACAGCAAGCCTGGCCGCGACGCCAAGGCACGCCCTACCGCGACCCGCTGTTGTTGGCCGCCCGAGAGCTGTTCCGGATAGCGCTTGAGCAAGTCGCCCAGGCCCAGGCGTTCCACCAACTGCGCCTGCCAGAGCGGATCAAAGCGCCCCGCCAGCCGGGCCTGGAACGCCAGGTTGTCGTCGACGCGCAAACTGCCAATGAGGTTGAACTGCTGGAACACCAGGCCAATTTCAGTGCGCCGCCAGTGAGCCAGTTGCGCCTCGCTCATCTGGTCGAGGCGCTGCTCACCCACTTGGATACTGCCGCGATCCAACCGATCAAGCCCCGCCACCAAGTGCAACAAGGTGCTTTTTCCACTGCCCGACTCGCCCATCAACGCCAGGCTGCTGCGTGCGGCCAGGTGCAAATCCACACCTGCCAACACCGCCAACGGGCCTTGAGGGGTGGCATAGCTTTTGAAGACACCTTGCGCCTGCAGCATGGGAACACTCATCGGAGGGGTGGCCATCGAGAATAACGGTTGGGAATCGAGGCCACGCAAATTTTTCACATGCTTTTCACCGGCCACCGACCCACCGCACTTTAAATTACCGGCCAAGCGTCACTCGTCGGCAACTTCTTAGTTGCCAACCCTGGCAACTTTTAACCGCAGCATGTTCAGCGAAAAGACAGCAGCCCTGTGACAGCCTTCTGCTCCACTGCGGCTATTCGCCAACACGTTGCGCCTAACTAATACAAGATTGCCAACAGCGTCCAAGGTGAATGAAGTGGTTGACATTACCCTGATTAAACCACGCTCGCGCCGGGCCTTTCTCAAGCGCCTCAAACCGCTTTGGCTCGGGCTTGCCGTGGTCGGAGCGCTGCTCACTTGCGCGCTGTTCTGGCCGACCTCGCCACGGGATCTGGGCGTAGGCAATCGTCTGCTGACGTCCGAGGTGCTGCCACTGTGGCGCGACGGCGATCTGATCGTGCTGGTGCGTCATGAAGAGCGCTGCGACCGTTCGAGCAACCCTTGTCTGGGCCCAGTGGAAGGCGTGACGATTAATGGCAGCCAGCACGCGGAAAACATGGGCAAAGCCTTTAAATCACTGGGCATGGACGGCACCGACGTACTCTCCAGCCCCGCCATTCGCACCGCCCAGACCTCGCGCTTCATGTTCGGCAAAACCGAGATGACCGCCAGCGAACAAGCCGTCTGCGGCAAGGCCATGGGCGAAGAGTTGCTAAGCCACAAACAGGCCGGACGCAACCTCGTCTTCGTCACTCACAGCGGCTGCATTGCTGACTTCGAAACCACCCTGGGCTTCCCCCACGCCAAGTTTTCCGAGTACGGCAGCGCGCTATTCGTGCAGGTGCTGGCCAACGGCAAGTTCAAGGCCCTGGGCATCATGAAAAACCAGGATTGGCCGGCCGCGCTCAAACAAATCTAACGCATTCCCTTCCTGCCACTACGGCTTATGTTCAGCAAAAAGACAGCCCTATTCGGGCATGTTTAGTTGCGCCCTTTTTTAAGGTCGTTATGACTATTTCCCGTTATTCAGTGAACGCTGTGACGACTTTCGCCTTTACTTCATTAGTTGAAAAAACCACCACCAGACGTCAAGGAGCGACGTTGTCATGACCCGCTTTAAACCCCTGCCGGTTTTATTACTGGCCTTCGTCGCGTTTTATCTATTACCACTGGGCCTGCATGGTTTGTGGATACCGGATGAAACCCGTTACGCCCAGATCAGCCAGGAGATGCTTCAAAGCGGAAACTGGGTGGCGCCGCACTTCATGGGTATCCGTTATTTCGAAAAACCGTCCGCCGGTTACTGGCTGATCGCCCTGGGCCAGGCGGTGTTTGGCCAGAACCTGTTCGGTGTACGCATCGCCTCGGCCTTGACCACCGGATTGAGCGTGCTGCTGGCGTACCTGATCGCCCGGCGCCTGTGGAACGACCCACGCAAGTCTTTCGCCTGCGCCCTGCTCTACCTGAGTTTTGGCCTGGTGGCCGGGCAAGCGGGGTACTCCAACCTCGATCCGCAATTCACCTTGTGGGTCAACCTGAGCCTGGTGGCGCTGTGGTTTGCCCTCGACAGCCACACCCTGCGCAGCCGTCTGGGTGCCTGGGCCGTGTTGGGATTTGCGTGTGCCATGGGGTTCATGACCAAGGGTTTCCTGGCGTGGGCGCTGCCAGTGCTGATCGTCCTGCCCTATATGCTTTGGCAACGGCGCCTGGGCGAGCTGCTGCGGTATGGCCCGCTGGCCATCGGCGTGGCCGTGCTGGTGTGCTTGCCCTGGGTGCTGGCGATCCACAACCAGGAACCGGATTTCTGGCGCTTCTTTTTCTGGAATGAACACATCCGCCGATTCAGCGCCGACGACGCCCAACATGTGCGGCCATGGTGGTTTTTCCTGCCAATCATGGCGGTGGCCTGCTTGCCGTGGACCGGGCTTCTGCCCAACACCCTGCACCAGGCCTGGAAACAAAAACGCCAGCCGGCAATCGCCTTCCTGGCCCTGTGGTTGCTGCTGCCGCTGGGCTTGTTCAGCCTGAGCAACGGCAAACTGCCGACCTACATCATGCCGTGCCTGCTGCCCCTGGCGTTGCTGATGGGGCATACCTTGAGCGACCTGGTCATCCAAGGCAAAACCCGCACACTACGCCTCAATGGCCTGTTCAACTTCGTCATCGGCATGGCCGCGATGGTCAGCCTGATCTACCTGCAAGTCGCCAGGCCGCTGTACAGCAACAGCCATGCAGAGATGTTCAGCCTGTCGCTGGCGTTTATCGTGCTGCTGGGATGGATCCTCACCAACCTGTTGCAAAGCATACGGCCACTGACGCTGTGGGCAATGCCGGCCTTGGGCATTGGCCTGCTGGTGGTAATGCTGCCGTCGAGCATGCCAGCCTATATCGCAGATAACGAAATGCCCGACCAATTCGTGTTGGAGCACCTGGATGAGTTGCAGCAAACCAATACACTGCTGAGCAATGAACTGGGGAGTGCCAGCGCATTGGCCTGGCGCTTGAAACGCGCCGACGTGGCGCTGTATGACACCGAAGGCGAGTTGCGCTACGGATTGCAATACGCCGGCTCGGTAACACGTAAAGTGGAGCTGGAACAGGTTCAGGACTGGCTCAAAGAGGCGCGCCAGCACGGCTCCGTAGGCGTGCTGCTGCGGGTCAACAGCACCAGTGAAATGCGCGAGGCCGGGCAACTGCCACCCGGAGGCAAACGCTATCACAAGGGCTACCTGGAACTTATCCTCTACCCGCAGGCGCCATGATGCTGGGGTATTTCAAGACTGACCGCGGCGCCCTGCTGCTGTTACTGGGCGTCTCGGCCCTGCTGCTGCTCACCGGCCTGGGCGCGCGCGACCTGTGGGGCGCGGAAACCCGCTGGGCGAACATCGCCTTGCAGATGCTGCAGAGCGGTGACTATTTTGATCCGTATCTCAAGGGCTTGCCGTATTACGACAAACCCCTGCCCTCCTACTGGCTGATCACCGGTGCGGCCCACCTGATGGGGGGCCTCGGCCCCTGGTCGTTGCGCCTGCCATCGGTCATCGGCGCGTGGTTGAGTGTGTGGCTGGTGTACGTGATCGGCGAACGCCTGTTCCGCAAGGGCACGGGGCTGATCGCCGGCTGGATGCTCGCCACCACGTTCTACTTCCTGTTCTGGGCCCGCGTGGCCACAGCGGATGTGCTCACCGTGTGCGGCGTGCTGGCGGCAGTCGCCTGGTATTGGCGTGGCCCCGACGACGCACGCCTGTGGCGCTACACGGTGTTTTTCCTGTTACTGGCCCTGACGTCGCTGCTCAAGGGCCTGATCGGTTTTGTACTGCCCGGCCTGGTGCTGCTGCCGCACCTGCTCAGCGAACAGCGCTACAAGCGCCACCTCAACCTACGCCTGGTGCTGGCCGTGCTGATCGCCGCAGCGGTGTATGCCGTGCCGTTCGTGCTGTCGCACTTCTACGGCGCACCGACCTATGGCGAGAGCGGCCTGGCGTTGGTGTTTCGGGAAAACGTAGTGCGTTTCTTCGACCCGTTCGACCATATGGGGCCGATCTACACCTACCTGATCTACCTGCCCGCCTACACCCTGCCCTGGACCCCTTGTTGGCTGCTCGGTCTGTGGCTGGCGGTGCGCCACTGGCGCCATACCCCGCCGAACGTGCGCTGGCTGGTATGGGGCCTGGGCCTGTTGTTTGTGTTCTTCACCGCCAGCGGCAGCCGGCGCAGCTACTACGTGCTGCCGCTGGTGCCATTTGCCCAGTTGCTGGCTGCGTGGTGGGTAAGTGAGCGCGTGCTGAAAAAGCCCGCCGGCTGGCCGCGCTGGCAGAAGGGTTTGGGGATCGCGGCCGCACTCATGCTGTTGATACTCGGCGTGGCCTATCCCTGGTCCAACGGCAACGGCGGCGTGACCCGCTTCGCCGAGGATGTGCAAGCCCAAGCGCGCAAAACCGCGCCTTGGAATCAATGGCAGATGGTGCTGATAGAGGTCGATAACAAACTGCCGATGTACCTTCAAAATGGCGGAAAGCCGTTCTACTACATCGCCGAGACCCAGGACTTCCCCCGCCAGGGCGACAGCGCCGCGTTGATGGCCTGGCTGGAAAAAACCAGCGGCCAGGCCTTTGACCCGCAACGTACGATCATCGTCGCGCAGTTTTCCAAGGATGATCCGACGCCGCTGGCTTATCTGGGTGCCGACCATCAGCGGATCACCACCCAGCCGGACAATGGCGAGCGGCTGTTTCAGAGGCGTGAAGAGGGCAGCGTAGCGTTTATCCCTGAGCCTCACTAAGGATCAACATGGGCAAGCGGCTTTTTCAGATCCGACGCCGACGACCAAGCTGCGGAATCGCCGTCTGCGGCACCTCCACCTTCACCACCTGCGCCACCGTGCACGCAGCCAACTGCGCCAGCGTCGGCTGGCTGAACAACGTCCGCGCATCCACCTCCAACCCCGCTTTGCGCAGGCGCGCCACCAGGTTCACGGCCAATAACGAATGCCCGCCCAGTTCGAAGAAGTGGTCGTGGCGCCCTACCCGCTCCAGCTTGAGCACCTGCGCCCAGATCCCGGCCATCAAGGTTTCCACTTCGCCCTGGGGCGCTTCATAGGCGCGGCTGAGCACCGCCTCCAGCCCTGGTTCTGGCAGGGCCTTGCGGTCGAGTTTGCCGGCGGGGTTGAGCGGTAGTTCATCAAGCTGTACGAAAGCCGACGGCACCATGTATTCCGGCAACTGCGCCAGCACATGGGTGCGTAAGTCTTCCAGGCTCGGCGCCGGGCCGCGCACGGTGAAGTAGGCAAGCAGACGCTCATCACGAATCAACACCGCCACCTCACGCAGCGCCGGATGTGCCAACAGGCACGATTCGATTTCCCCCAGTTCCAAACGGACGCCGCGCAGCTTGACCTGGAAGTCGTTACGCCCAAGGAATTCCAGGTTGCCGTCCGGCAGGTAGCGCACCAGGTCGCCGGTGCGGTACAGCCGATCCCCTTGTACAAACGGGCTGTCGATAAAGCGCTCGGCCGTCATCTGCTCCAACCCCAGATACCCACGGGCCACGCCGACACCGCCGATATGCAACTGGCCGCTGACGCCCATGGGCACCGGCGCGTCGTGTGCATCCAGCACGTACAGGCGCGTGTTGTTGATCGCACGGCCGATGGGCAATTGCAGCGCGGGTACTGGCGCGCCGGGCTCCAGGGTCCAGGCGCTGCTGTCTACGGTGGCTTCGGTGGGGCCATAGACGTTGTGCAGGCGCACCTTGGGCAAGCGCGCCTGCACGCCACGGGCCAGGGCTTCGGTGAGCTCGCCGCCGCCACACAGCACATCGGTGAGGCTGGTGCACAGGGCGGATTCTTCCAACTCAAGGAACTGCTGCAACATCGCCGGTACGAATTTGATCACGGTGATCTGCTGCTCGCGAATCACTTGCGCCAGGTAGGCCGGCTCACGATGACCATCGGGCCGCGCCAGAACCAATCGCATGCCATTGGCCAGCGGCCAGAACAGCTCCCAGACCGATCCGTCGAAGCTGAACGGCGCCCGCTGCAACAGCGCTCCGCCCTCGGCGTTAGGGCACAGTTGCGAGCCCCAGTGCATCAGGTTGCCCAGGCCGCGATGTTCGATCATCACGCCTTTGGGCGTGCCGGTGGAGCCGGAGGTGTACATCACGTAGGCCAGGTTGGCGACGCTCAGCCCCGGCACCGATGGGTTGCCCTCCGGCGCGTGGCTCCAGGCACAGTGGTCAAAGTCGATCACCGGGATGGCGACTTCACCCGGCAAGTCGCGGGTGGCCGCGTGCACCAGCAGCGCCACCGGTTGGCTGTCCTGGAGCATATAAGCCAGGCGTTCGCGGGGGTAACCGGGGTCCAGCGGCACATAGGCGCCACCGGCCTTGAGGATGGCGAGCAACCCCACCACCAGGTCCAGGCCGCGCTCGACGCACAGCGCCACGCGGGAATCCGGCTGCACGCCACGCTCACGCAGGTAAAAAGCCAGCCGGTTGGCGCGCTCGTTGAGTTCGCGATACGTCAGTTTCTGCTCGCCGGCCTGCACCGCCACCGCGTGCGGAATGTGGCGAGCGTGGGCCTCGAAAAGCGCCTGGACGGTAAGGGTTTCGGGGTAGTCGGTTGCGGTGGCGTTGAAGTCCAACAGCAGTGTCTGCACTTCACGGGCGGGCAGCACCTGCACGTCCCGCAACGGTGCTTGCGGTGTATTTTCCAATGCATCCGCCAGGTTGATCAGCGTCGTTTCCAGATAGTCCAGGATTCGCTCGGCGCCGACCTTGCGCGGTGCCTTGGCCTTGAGATGAAAACCGCTGGCGGTGTCGTCCACGCTGAGCATCAGCGGGTAGCTGAGGATATCTTCGGCGCTGACCAAAGCGATGCCCGGCACGAGGACGAGGTCGCGCTCGGCATCGGTATGACGGTAATTGAGCAGGCTGTTGAACAGCGGCGTCGCGCTGCTGCAACGCTGGGCCAAGGCCAGCGAAGCTTGCTCATGGGCGAGCAAGGCGCTGAGTTGGCGATGGGTGTCGCGCAATGCGTCCGCGACGTTTTGCCCGGCCAGATGCAGACGCAATGGCAGGGTATTGATGAACATGCCCAAGGCCCGGTCGGCGCCCTCGCCTGCCTGCAAACGGCCGAGCAACACGGTGCCGAACACGCCATCATCACGGCCCGCTACGCGGCTGAGCACCTGGGCCCAGGCCAGGTGGAACAGGCTGGCTGCACTGACGCCCAAACTACGGGCCTGAGCACGCAAGCGCAGATTGAGGTCATCACTCAGGGCACGCTGGGCTTCTTCGGTGTCGCTACGATTGGCCTGGCGCTCCTGCAGGCCGAAGGCCAACGTAGGCTCGTCCACATCCCCCAACAGCTCACGAAAGAACGCCTCATGGGCCGCCTGGCGCGCCGGTGAACGAGACTGCGCCACCACCGTGCGATAAGGCACCGGCGTCGGCAATTGCGCTTGTTGGCCGAGCAGATGGGCGCGAATTTCCTGCATCAGAATCGTGGTAGACGTGGCGTCGTTCACCAAGTGATGAAAGCGCAATCGGGCGACCCAACCCGCGGGCGCTTCGGCATAGTCCAGCGCCATCAACGGTGCCTGGCGCAAGTCCAAAGGCCTATCACCCTCACGCCACGGTTCAACACGCAAGCGCGCCGCGCGCCACACCACCTGCATCGGCTGCTCCAAGGCTTCCCAGGCCAGGCTGGTGCGCAAAATATCGTGGCGGTCGATCACCTGTTGCAAGGCTTGGGCAAAGGCGTCCAGTTGCTCGCGCCGTTCAAAGCTGAACAGTGCCTGTTGCTGGTACGGGTCGTGCTCATCGGTGAGGTGGTGGTAGAGCAAACCTTCCTGCAGCGGCGCCAGGGGGTAGATTTCCTGCACGTTGGCCGCGCCCCCGGGAATAGCCGCGACGATGCCGTCCAGGCTGGTTTGATCCAGCTCGGCCAGCGCCAGTAAATCCGAGGTGATGTGGCGGCAGTCAGCAGGGATGCGATTGGCCGGCACTTGCACTTCGCTGCCTTCACTCACCGCCGCCAACGCCGCCAGCGTCGGCTGGCCGAATAGCACTTGCACATCGGCGCGCAAACCGGCCTGGCGCATGCGTTGCACCAATTGCACCGCGAGCAACGAGTGCCCACCCAGTTCGAAGAAATGGTCGTGACGGCCCACGTGCTGCACCTGCAACAGCTCGGCCCAAAGCTGCGCCAGGACGGTCTCCACACCGGCCCGCGGCGCTTCGAACCGTCGAGTGACGAATGCCGCCTGGGTCGGCGCCGGCAGTGCCTTGCGGTCGAGTTTGCCGTTGGAGGTCAGGGGCCACGCGTCCAGGGGAATGTAGGCCGCTGGCAGCATGTAGTCCGGTAATGAGTTTTGCAGATGGGTGCGCAGGGTTTCGATGTCGACGGCCTGGCATGGGATAAACCAGGCGAGCAATTGCCCGTCGCGAGACTGCACCACGGCTTCCTGGACGTCCGCGTGGGTGGCCAGGGCCGATTCGATCTCCCCCAGCTCGATGCGCATGCCACGGATTTTCACCTGGTCGTCATTGCGGCCCAGGTATTCAAGCTGACCGTCGGCCAGCCAGCGCGCAAGATCACCGGTGCGGTACATCCGGCCCGGCGCAAAGGGGTTGTCGAGAAAGCGTTCGGCACTCAGTTCCGGGCGGTTCAGGTAACCGCGCGCCACGCCTTTACCGCCAACGTACAACTCCCCCGCCACGCCGATGGGCACCGGGCGCTGCTGGTCATCCAACAAGTAAACGGTTGCGTTGGCGACGGGCGCACCGATGTGCAACGGCTGGCCCGCATCGACGCGACCGGAGGTGGCAACCACGGTGGCCTCGGTGGGGCCGTAGTTGTTGATCACGTCAAAGGTTTGTGCGCGTGTGAAGCTGCGTAGGCGATCGCCGCCGATCAGCAAGGTGCGCAGGGTCGTATGCTCCAAACGCTGGCTGAAGGCGTATTCGGCCACGGGGGACGGCAGGAAGCACACGTCCAACGGCTGCGCGCGCCACCAACCGAGCAGCGCGTCGATGTCTTCCGCGCCGTCATGGGCCGGTGGCAGGTGCAACGTGGCCCCCACGCACAACGCCGGCCAGACTTCCCACGCCATCGCGTCAAAACCGAAGCCGGCGACGCTGGCGGTGTGGCTGCCCGCCTGCAGATTAAAGGCCTGGCAGTGCCAGTCCACCAGGTTGCAGACGCTGTGGTGTTCGACCATCACGCCCTTGGGCAAGCCGGTGGAGCCGGAGGTGTAGATCACGTAGGCGAGGTTCGACGGTTTGACCGCAACGTGCGGGTTGGCACCCACCTGCAGCGTCGGTCGGTCCAACTCAACCACCGGCAGCGCCAGGGCAGGCAGGCGATGCCGCAAATCGTGCTGGGTGAGCACCGCCACCGGCGCGCTGTCTTGCAGCAGATAGCTCAAGCGCTCAGCGGGATGGGCCGGGTCGACCGGCACGTAGCAGGCGCCGGCTTTGAGAATCCCCAGCAGGCCCACCAGCGTGTCCAAACTGCGCCGGGCCAGAACCGCCACGCGATCATCGGGCTGCACGCCCAGCTCAATCAGTTGATGGGCCAATCCATTGGCTTTTTGATTGAGTTGGGCATAGGTCAACTGACGGCCCTGGTAGATCGCAGCCACTGCGTCCGGCGTGCGCACGGCCTGGGCTTCGATGCGCGCGTGCAGGGTGTGCGGCTGCGCAATCGGCTGTGCGGTGGCGTTCCACTCGTGCAGTCGGGCCTGTTCGGCGGGCGTAACCATGGAGAACGCACCGACAGGCAACTCGGTGTTATCCAGCCCTTGCTCCAGCAACCCGGTAAAGCGCTGGGCCAAGGCGAGCACCTCGTCGTGCTGGAAGTACGCCTCGTTGTACACGCAATGCAGCGTCGCGGTGCCCTGGCAGCGGTTGCTGCGCAGGTGGATGGCAATCGGCAGCGGTTCATGGTGGTTGGACACCTTGATCGCGCGGGCCTGGATGGCGCCGTAGCGCAGTTCATGGTCGTCCTGCTCGAAGGACACCGACAGGTCGAACAGTTGGGCGCGATCCGCACGGCGCAGGCCCAGTTCGCGATTCATCTCGCTCAACGGAAACCGTTGGTGACGCAAATCCTGCTTGAGCTGGTCGCGCACGCCGCGCACCAAGGCGCCGAACGGCAGTTGTTCATCGAACTGAAAACGCACCGCACTGACTTGGGCAAACAGCCCTACGGTGGCGCGAAAACGCGCGTTGGAGCGGTTGAGAATCGGCAGCCCGACCACCCAATCCGGGCGCTGGGCGGTGCGGGCGAAGTACACATACATCGCCGCCAACAGCACATGAAACGCCGAGGCCTGATAACGGCTGGCCACCTGTTCCATGCGGTCAAGCAAAGCAACCGAAAAGGGTTGCGCCAGGGTGTTGCTGGTCGCGTTGGCGAGCTGCTTGGGCGTGAGCAACGGTTCCGGCAGCACCTGGTATTTGTCCAGCCAGTAGGCGCGGTCGCGGACGAAGCGGGACGAGTTGCGGTAGCGCTGGTCGGCGTCGATAAAGTCGATATAGGACGGTGCCGCCGGCTCCGATGAACGGCCTTGTTCAAGGGCGGTGTAGAGCTGCGCCAGGGATTGCAGCATCTGGCCAAAACCCCAGCCATCAAGGATCACGTGATGGGCCTGGGTGCCGAGGCGGTAGTGGTTGTCGGCGAGTTTGACCAGGAAGAAGTGGAACAGCGGCGCGCCCTCCCTCTGATAAGGCCGCGCCATGTGCGCCTGCATCAAGGCCTGGCTGGCGGCCTGCGGGTCGGGCAATGCGGATAAATCGTACTGCGCCACTTCGGTCAACAACGCGGGGGCGAAGGTTTGTCGAGGCAAGCCGTGGTCGTCACTGTGCAGTTGAGTGCGCAGCGCATCGTGCCGGGCCACCAACTGCTCGACAGCTCGTTGAATCAATTCAGGCACCACTGCACCTTCGAAGTCGACATAACCGCCGATGTTGTACAGCGGCGAATCGCCCATCCGCAGTTGGTCGAGCCAGATGTCCTGTTGGGCCGCGGTGAGGGGAAAACTGGCCGGCAGGCTGGAAAATTGCTGCATAAGATCCTTCTCATGGGTGTCAGGCACTGGCCGCGCAGGGAGCCCCATTACGGCGAAATTGCCGGATTTGAGCATGGGGGGTTGGGGCTGTCTGTCACCCTAAACCCGGACATTCAAATGGATGGATCCCGGTTGACTGAAGGTTCACAGCTGAAACGATTAAAGAGCTGTAGGAAATTGGCTATACGCGGTCGCTACTGATTTTTTACAACCTCATTTCGATAAGTATATTTTCTATTTAAATCAGCAAGTTAAGTTAAATTCAAAAAGACTCAGCCGTTCACTTAGTCGGAAACAGCTCTCAGAAACGTCGAATTAATGACGTGGTTTTTATGGCAGTTTGTGTCCCTCGTTTCCGCTACATACGTAGGAAGAATCCCCTGGCTAAATAAAATCTCGAGTGCCGACTCTCGTTCATGAGGAACGGATCGCCCCCCAGAGGCCCAGGGAGTTCGTTGACGGTTTTCGACATCAAGGATGAGATGGCTATGAGTTTGAAGCGCAGCATGGGTAACACACAGAGCCCGAATTTCTTCGCTGAAATGGGTGAATTGATTGCACACAGCGGCCATGAGGCGTTTGCCGACCATATGCTGCATCTGGTCAGCAAATGGGTGCCGATCCACTTGGTGGACCTCAGTGAGTGGACCCTCGACGAGCTGCGCGATCGCGTGCTCGATATCAAGCTGCTCGGCAGCGCCGGCCAGAAGCAGGACTTGCCGCCGCCCCTGGCGGTGTGCCAGTTGGATGACCACCCGCTGCTACTGCAAATGCTCAGCATGCAGGACCCACTGCTGATCCAGATGAACGCCAGACCCCACAGCGCACACCCGCGCGGCACCTCGCACCAGTGCAACCTCGTGTCGCGCCAGGGTAACCGGCGCTGCGTGATTTCGTTCTACCGGCCGCCGACCCAGCGCGGGTTTTCCCTGGCCGAGTTGTCGTTTCTCAAGTGCCTGTCGGACACGCTTCTGCCGCTGATCGAACGCCACGCCCAGATCCTGCGCCAGGCGCCGCACGACCAGTCCGAGCCGGGCCATACACTGCTTGAGCAATCGCAATTGCAGCGTGAGTTCTATAAGCGCCTTTCTCTCGGAGACATCACCCTGTCGGCCCGCGAGCAGGAGGTGTGCCTCGGGCTGTTGACCGGCGGCACCGTGCCGCAGTTGGCGGAAAAACTCAGTGTTAAAAACAGCTCAATCGAGACCTACCTCAAGCGCGCCGCCGCCAAGCTGGGTGTGAGTGGCCGGCATGGTTTGGCCAAATGGATGGTAGGCGCTTGATGAAAAAACTCACCCTCACCGGCATGGTCTTCGTGCTGGGTGGCTGCTCGCTGATCCCCGAGTACCAGCGGCCCGAAGCACCGACGCCTGGCCAGTACCCCCAGAGCGGTGTGTATGCGCTGGCACAAGCCGGCACGCTGACGCCCTCCTCGGACTGGCAGCAGTTGTTCCATGACCCCGCACTGCAACAGCTGATCCGCGAGGCGCTGGTCAATAACCGTGACCTGCGGGTGGCAGCGCTGAACGTCGAGGCCTTCCAGGCGCAGTACCGCATCCAACGGGCCGATCTGCTCCCGGCGGTGTCCGCCACAGGTGCCGGCACCCGTCAGCGTGTGCCTGGGGCTGTGAACGGCACCGGTAAACCGGCGATTACGTCCACCTATTCCGCCACCCTCGGCATCAGCGCTTATGAGCTGGATTTTTTCGGCCGCGTGCGCAGCCTCAGCGAACAGGCGATGCTCACTTACCTGGGCACCGAAGAGGCACGGCGCAGTGCGCAATTGAGCCTGGTGGCCAACGTCGCCAATGCCTACCTCACCTGGCGCGCCGACCAGGAACTGCTGGCCCTGGCCCAGCAAACCCTGGCGGCCAACGACCACAGCCTGCACCTGACCAGCCGCAGCAAATCGGCGGGCAAAGCCTCGGCCCTGGACGTGGTGCAGGCGCGCACCAGCGTAGAAAGCACCCGCGCCAGCGTGGCACGGTATGAGCGCCAGGTTGCGCAAGACCTCAACAACCTGGCCCTGCTGGTGGGCGGCCCGGTGAACCAAACCCTGCCGTCCCGTCCTCTGGCGGATGACCTGGTAGCCCGTGTGCCCGCCGGGCTGCCGTCGGACCTGCTGCAACGCCGCCCGGATATCCTTCAGGCCGAATACCAGTTGCGCGCGGCGAACGCCAATATCGGCGCCGCCCGTGCGGCATTCTTCCCGTCGGTAAGCCTTACGGCCAACGCCGGCAGCACCAGCACCGAACTGTCAGGGCTGTTCAAGGGCGGCTCCGGCAGTTGGACCTTCCAGCCGCAAATCAACCTGCCGATCTTCAACGCCGGCAGCCTGCGCGCCAGCCTCGACTACGCCAAGCTGCAAAAAGACATCGGCGTGGCGCAGTATGAAAAGTCCATCCAGACCGCCTTCCAGGAAGTCGCCGACGGCCTGGCGGCCCGGCAGACCTTTACCGACCAACTCAACGCGCAACGGGACTTCGTCGCCGCCAACCAGGCGTATTACGACTTGGCCCAACACCGTTATCGCAGCGGCGTGGACAGCAACCTGACCTTCCTCGATGCCCAGCGCTCGCTGTTCAGCGCGCAACAGGCATTGATCGTGGACCGGCTGGCGCAGCTGGTGGCGGAGGTGAACCTGTATACCGCGCTGGGCGGTGCATGGGGGGATGGGGCGGTGCTGACGAGCCAGCGCTAGCGGAACTGTCGAGTGAGTGCTGTCGAGCGGGCCTACAGTGGTGAGCAGGCTTGCTGTGGTGAGCAGACTTTATTGTGGTGAGAAGGCCTACTGTGGTGAGCAGACTTATTGTGGTGGGCAGGCCTACTGCGGTGAGCAGACTTATTGTGGTGAGCAGGCTTGCCCTGCGCTGGGCTGCGAAGCGGCCCCAATACTGAGGAATGCCGATTGCCAGACACTCCGCGGTGATGGGTTTTGGGGCTGCTGCGCAGCCCAGCGCAGGGCAAGCCTGCTCACTACGAAAGCCCGCTCACAACGATGATCGAGAAACCCTACTTCAGCGTAATCACCGCCTCCGCCTCGACCTCGATCAACCATTGCGGCAACGACAAGCCGCTGACGATAATCCACGAAGAAGGCGGCGGGTTATGGGGAAAGCGCTCACGCAAGGCCTCAGCTATCGGCTCCTGCTGATCACGTGCGGACTCAACGATATATAGCCGCAGCATCACCACATGGGACAGATCACCACCGACCTCGGCCAAGATCTTTTCGATATTGTCCAGCGAGGTAGCAATTTGCTCGGCCATGCCTGGGCCGACCGTACACTCCTGGGCATCCACCCCGACCTGGCCTGAAAGCAGAATGCGCCGGCCAACGGGAACCTCAATTGCCTGGCTGAAGCCATATTGCAGAGAGTTGAATACGCTTGCGGGATTGATGACATTGCGTTGCATAACGGGTCCTTGTTGTTAGTTGGAGCGTAAGGCTGACTCAAACAGTTTCAAGTCTCAATAAGCGATACATCTGCCAGGCAGCGAAGCCAATGAGACAAACACCGCTCGTTCGGTTAAGCAGAGTAAAGTCCGGGTTTTCGACACGCATTTTCTGATGGTCGCCCCACCCAGCGCGTACAGCAGCTGCGCTG
Source organism: Pseudomonas sivasensis (assembly GCF_052938085.1). Taxonomy (NCBI): domain Bacteria; kingdom Pseudomonadati; phylum Pseudomonadota; class Gammaproteobacteria; order Pseudomonadales; family Pseudomonadaceae; genus Pseudomonas; species Pseudomonas sivasensis. The sequence continues at coordinate 2,124,026 of NZ_CP176442.1, read as the reverse complement.
AAAATGATCCCAAAAGAAAACTCGGCAAATGAAAATACCACCCAATGCCATCCAGTTGCGCACGGCTGGCAATCACACAAGAAGAAGTGGCCGCGATGGTGAGTGGACTTGTGCTGGTGAGCAGGCTCTTTGTGGTGAACAGGCTTGCCCTGCGCTGGGCTGCGAAGCGGCCCCCAGTACTGAGGAATGCCGTTTGCCAGACAGTCCGCAGTGATGGGTTTTGGGGCTGCTGCGCAACCCAGCGCAGGGCAAGCCTGCTCACTACAAACAGCCCGCTTGTCACAACACAATGTGTGCACTCGCGACGCTGAGTACTGCAGATCGTAATCGCCCTCAGGACTTCACTGCGATCATCCAGCCATTACTCCCCACATGGACGTGAGCAGGTTTATTGTGGTGAGCAGGCTTGCCCTGCGCTGGGTTGCGAAGCGGCCCCAGTACTGAGGCATGCCGTTTGCCAGAAACTCCGCAGTGATGGGTTTTGGGGCTGCTGCGCAACCCAGCGCAGGGCAAGCCTGCTCACCACAAAGAGCCCGCTTGCCACAACACAATGTGTGCACTCGCGACGCTGAGTACTGCAGATCGTAATCGCCCTCAGGACTTCACTGCGATCATCCAGCCATTACTCCCCACATGGACGTGAGCAGGTTTATTGTGGTGAGCAGGCTTGCCCTGCGCTGGGCTGCGAAGCGGCCCCAGTACTGAGGAATGCCGTTTGCCAGACACTCCGCAGTGATGGGTTTTGGGGCTGCTGCGCAGCCCAGCGCAGGGCAAGCCTGCTCACTACAAAGAGCCCGCTTGCCACAACACAATGTGTGCACTCGCGACGCTGAGTACTGCAGATCGTAATCGCCCTCAGGACTTCACTGCTATCATCCAGCCATTACTCCCCACATGGACGTCACTATGCGCCTGATCGCAGCTCCCGCACTTGCCCTGGCCCTTACCGGCTGCAGTATCACGCAAACCGTCACCCCAGTTTCCCTGTCCACCACCCAGTCCCCGGAGATCTGCACGATCCCCGCAGAAGGCCTGCGCGAAGGATTCAACACCACCTACACCGCGCAACTGCGCAGCAAAGGTTTTCACACCCGCGAATTGCCGCCCGGGAGCCCGCCTGCCAGCTGTGCGTTGTCGACCACCTACATTGGCAAATGGAGCTGGGACATGGCGCTGTACATGAGCTTTGCCCAGATCCAGGTGTTCGAGAACGGCCGCCAGGTCGGCCAGGCGCTGTACGACTCGACTTCAGGTGGCGCACGGATGGGCAAGTTTATCGACGCACAGAACAAGATCATCGAGATGACCAACCAGCTGTTCCCGGAAGTGGTCTACGGTACGACCCGGCCTGACCTTCCCTCAGTGCCAGACTGAATTAAACCGACAAGCACCTGAAGCTCTACGTCTTAAAAGTCTGGGATATTGAAGTCCAGCTCGACCTCGTACGCACGTCCCACGCGTGGTCTTGTTCTAAACCACAGCTTTCCGCTGATCGGTTTTGCAGGGTAGGCGCTTATCAGCTCAACCCAACCCTCAATCCCTTCGTAATCTGTGGTGACACCGGTGTCTCGGATAAAAGTCATGTAAAGCAACGTCAGCGTCACAGGGTTTACGCCGATACTATAGGTGCCGCTGGGAGCGCTCTCAGGAGTGAGTGCCAGTCCAATGAGCGATGTCCGACCAGGGCTTTCCAGATCATCCACTGTGCCACGGAGACTCAACGTCCCATTTTGGTTGTCACGGTAGATCCATGTCGCCTTAAAGGGATACGTTTGATCATCGCTCAGGCTGACGACCTTGCCGTTCATGGTACCGGTGGCCGTCCCTTTATTAGACTTATACAGTTCGATGTCTTCAAACATGTTGATCTCCCGCTCCACTATCAATGTGAGGTCGCCGCGCGTTCAACCGGTATTAAAGTGGAATAAACGTGAGTTGTAACCTGTGACTTATGACAGGTTTAAACACGCGTTTCTTATTACCTGTGGTCATTAGTACAGGGTTCACTTCGACCAGAACGGCACGCGCACTACCACCCCCCCATCGCCAGACTGAACGGCGAAAACTGCTCAAACTCCCAACGCAACGCCAACGCCGCCGGGCGCCTTACCACGTGTTCCACGGTCACCGTCCACAACCGCTGCGCGCCTTCAAACGCTGCCACTTCGGGACCGCTGAGGATCAGCGAGGTGCTTCCGGCAATCTGCAATACGTCGCCCGAATCAAAGTCGATGAACAGCAGACCCGCCACCGGGTTGGCTGCCAGGTTGCCCAGGGTGTTGAAGAACAGGTTGCCGGCGAAGTCCGGGATGGTCAGCACGTTGCCGTCGACGCGCACAAAGCCGGTGTTGCCGCCGCGATGGGACACGTCCACCGAACGTTCGCCTTCAGCGTCCACATAGCTGGCGACGAAGAAGGTGTCGGCGTTGCGGATCATCGCTTGGGCGCCAGCGTCGAGGCTGCTGGAGCGCTCGGCCACGGTGCCGGGTTTGCGTGCGATACCGTCCACCGGCCGCAGTTGGATGTATTTAGGGCAGTTGCCGAAGGTATGCACCACGTCCACCGAAAAACCTTCGTGATCGAGGGCGCCGATGCGGCCGTTCATGCGGTTGCGGCGGCGGGTGTTGAGGTCGATGCCCAGCAGCCCCACGGACGCTCCTTGCCGCACGGCATTGCGAGCGGGGTCGCTGGTATTGGGCAGACTGTCGATCTGCAGGGTCTGCGGCTCGGGCGAATGGGCGAAACCCGGTGCGCCCTCAACCATCGTCGCCCACGGAATGCCCTGTTCGTCCACCACACCCAGCAACAGGTATGGCAGCAAAGGGTAGAAATCCCGGTGCTGCTCAGGCAAGTGATCACGAATTACTTTGGGCCCGACCACAGCCATGCGCTCAGCGACGCCGGCGCTTTCCTGCATCTGCCGTTCGCCGGCATGCCAGGGGGATAGTTCGATTGGATTCATGGCGATGACCTCCCGTTAGATGCTGCGATGCTGCGCCCTGCCCGCCAACAGAGGGAATAACCACCCCAGACAATCCACTGTTACGCCAACTGAAATGCTGGGTGTTCCCGCAACGCCGCCACGCAATGGTCGACAAAACTGCGCACACGCATCGGCGCGTTGCGGCCCTCGCGATACACCACATTGACTGGCAGCGGCGGCCCTTCATAGGCCGGCAAGATCCGGCGCAATTGCCCGCTGCCCAACGGCCCGTGCAGCGGGTAGCTCAGGCAACGCACCACGCCCGCCCCCTGCACGGCGGCATTGATTGCGCCTTGTACCGTGGAGCAACTCAACCGCGCGCGCGCCTTGAGCAAATAGCCTGGGAAATCCCAATGCACGTGCTCGGCACTGGCGATCAGCCGATGCTGCTTAAGCTCGCTCGGGTGCCGGGGCTCGCCGTGGGTGGCGAGATAATCGGGGCTGGCGCAAAGGAGTTGCCGCACCTGCCCGAGCGGCCGCGCGATCAGTGACGAGCTGGGCAGCTCGCCCACCAGGATCGCCACGTCCAGGCCCTCCTCATGCAGGTTGGGGTCATAGTCGTGATAACGCGCCACTACGCGCATGTCGGGGTACCGCTCCAGATAGTCGGCCAACACCGGCGCCATCAGGTAACGGCTGAACAACAGCGGCAAGAACACCCGCAGATTGCCCTGAGCCTGCACATGCGCGCCCTTGGCCGAGGCTTCGGCGGCGTCCACGCTGGCCAGCAGTTGCAGGCAGTCGGCCAGGTAGGCGCTGCCGGCGTCCGTAAGGCTCACGCCTTGAGTGCTGCGTTGCAGCAACGTCACGTGCAGGCGTGCTTCCAACCGCGCAATGGCACGTACCAAGGTCGGGCCGGAGACGCACGCACGGCGCGCCGCCGAGGCCAGGCTCGGTTGCCCGGCCATGGCGGCGAACAGTTGCATATCGCGAAAGCGCTCCATCAGCCGTGCCGTTGGAGCGCGGCGTCCTGGCCCAGGCGCTGGCTGAGAAAATCCACAAACGTACTGACCTTGGCCGGCACGCGCCCGCTGCTCTGGAACACCACCTGGATCGGCAGCGGCGCCGGTTCAAAAGCCTCCAGCACAATCTCCAGTTCATCGGCCGCCACCGCTGCCGCGACTTGATACGACAGCACACGGGTCATGCCCCAACCCAGGCGCGCCAGGTTGATTGCCGCGTTGTTCGCCGAGACCACCAGGCGTGGCTCGATGGGTACCGTCAGCGGCTGGCCGGCGTCGACAAACGCCCACTCACTGACCAAATGGCTGGAGGATAGGCCGATGATTTGCGCTGCACGCAATTGCTCGGGGTGCAGCGGGCGACCGTGCTGGTCGAGATAACCAGGCGACGCGCACACCACACGGCGCACCTCGCCCACCTTGATCGCCTGTTGCCCCGGTTCATGCAGATGGCCGATACGCACAGCCACATCAATCCCTTCGTCGACCATGTTGACCACCCGATCCACCAGCAAGGCATTGATGTTCACCTGGGGAAAGCGGTCGAGATAGTCACCCAGCACCGGCGCCACATACAGCTCGCCAAACAGCACCGGTGCGGTCACCGTAAGGTGGCCACAGGGGATCGAATAACTGCCCGCCGCCGCTTCTTCGGCTTCGTCCAACTCGGCGAGGATGCGCCGGCAATCTGCGAGGTAACGCTGGCCGGCTTCGGTCAGGTGCAAGCTGCGCGTAGTGCGCGCCAGCAGTTGGGTGCCGATGCGTTGTTCCATGGCCGCGATGGCGCGGGTCACGCTGGGCGGCGAGGTGTTCAGGCGGCGCGCGGCGGCAGCGAAACCCTCCTCCTCGGCCACCGCCAGGAACACCTGCATTTCGTGAAATCGGTCCATCGATGCGCCTCAGGAAGGTTACTGTGATTGCAAACCTACCGCCGTACGCGGCATGCCCACAAAACCTGGCAGGGCCTCAATACTGGCAAGCCAGGCGCGCACCTTAGGGTAGTCGACCAGCGACACATTACCTTCCGGCGCATGGGCGACGTAGGTGTAGAACGCGATATCTGCAATGCTCGGCTGCTCGCCAGCCAGGAAGCGGGTTTCGCTCAGTTGCTGTTCCACCAGTTCCAACAAGGCATGGGCGCGACTGATGGCGGCCGCCGCGTCCACGTCGGCGCCAAATACCGTGGCCAACCGTGCAGTCGCGGGCCCGGCATGCAGCTGCCCGGCAGCCGCCGACAACCAACGCTGTACACGCGCCTGCCCCACCGGGTCGCTTGGCAGCCAGTGGCCGTTGCCGTATTTCGTGGCGAGGTAGACCAGGATCGCGTTGGAGTCCGCCAGCACCGTGCCGTTATCGTCAATCGCCGGCACCTGGCCGAAGCGATTGATCGTCGCCGTGAAATCAGCGGATTTATGGACGCCTTGCTTGAGGTCCACCAGGATGAATTCGGTGGGCAGCCCCAGCAGGGACAGCATCAGCTCGGCCCGATGGGAATGGCCGGACAGTGGAAAACCATAGAGTTTGATCGCAGGCTGGGACATGTAAGGCTCCAAAAGGTGGGGGTTCCGACACCTGAGATGTTCCACCGCTGCGCCGATCAATGGAATCACCAGGTTTTACAATCCAGCATTTCACCCGGTGAAACAATCACTCGCCAAACAGTTCAATGATCAGCGTAAACAGCGTGGCCTTCACTGCGCTGTCCAACTCGGTCCAAGCCAACCCCGTGCTGGCCTGGAACGCTCCCAATACCAGCGGCCGCGACACGCAGTTGGCTGGCAACGCCCGCGCAGCCTGCTGCGGCAAAACCCCGACCCCCAACCCGGCACAGACCAGCGCGAGCATGGTGGTGAACTCGCCCAGCTCGGACGCAATCTGCAGCGGGATGCCCACGGCCTGGATAAATTCGTCGTAGAACCCCGGCGCATAGCGCCGCGCGAGGATGTACACCGGCACGTCGAGCAGATCGCCGGGCTGGATCGAATCCTGTGCGGCCAACGGATGATCCATCGGCAAGGCCACACAGAACGGCTCGCGCAACACCACACGGGTCTGCACACCGGGGTAGGCGGCGGGCAGGCGCATCAAGCCGAAATCGAGGCGGCCATGCTTCAACGCGGCGGCTTGGTCGGGGCCAGGCATGTCCTTGAGTTCCAGCTCGATACGCGGGTAGCGCTGATGCACCGCGCGGATCAACTCGGGCAACAGTTGTGGCAATACCGACGACACAAAGCCCAGCCGCACTCGGCCGATTTCCCCCCGGTTGGAGGCCCGCGCCGCCTCCGCCGCCCGCGCGGCCTGGTGCAGGGTCGCCTGGGCTTCCGGCAGGAACACCCGGCCGGCATCGGTCAACGTCACCGAGTGCCGATTGCGGTCCAGCAGGCGTACGCCCAAGCCACTTTCGAGTTGCTTGATCTGCATGCTCAGCGCCGGTTGCACAATCGACAACTGCCCCGCCGCCCGGCCGAAATGCAGCTCCTGGGCCAGTACCACAAAGGCGCGCAAGTGCTTGAGTTCCATCCAGCCCTCCTGGTTATCACGGATATTGATCAGCCGATCATAAATGAACATTGGACCTGCGCCCTACACCGAGGTGAAGTTAAGCCCATCAGACAGCGTTTTGATTATCACAAGCGCGCGCGGAGAAATATGCCCATGCAAAGCGTTCTAGACACCTTTCGCCTCGACGGCCGGCTGGCGCTGGTCACCGGTTCCAGTGCTGGTATCGGCCTGGCCATCGCCCGCGGCCTGGCCCAAGCGGGCGCACGGGTGGTGCTCAACGGGCGTAACCGCAGCACATTGCGTGACGCCGCCGCCCTGCTGACCCTCGAAGGCCTGGAGGTGCACACCCAGGCCTTCGACGTGACCGACAGCGCAGCAATCCAGGACGGGGTGGCAACGATCGAGGAACGCTTCGGCCCCTTGGACATCCTGGTAAACAACGCCGGCATGCAACGCCGTGGGCCGCTGGAAGACTACAGCGAGCAGCACTGGCGCGAACTGATCAGCACCAACCTCGACAGCGCCTTCCTGGTGGGTCAGGCCGTGGCGCGGGCGATGATTCCGCGCAAACGGGGGCGCATCATCAATATCTGTTCGGTGCAAAGTGAATTGGGCCGCCCGGGCATCGCGCCGTATGCGGCGAGTAAAGGCGCGTTGAAGATGTTGACCAAGGGCATGGCCATCGACTGGGGCCCGCACGGGCTGACGGTCAACGGTATCGGCCCCGGTTACTTCAAGACCGAGTTGAACGCCAACCTGGTGGCCAACCCCGAATTCAGCGACTGGCTGGTGCAGCGCACACCGAGCCGCCGCTGGGGCGACGTCGCCGAGTTGGCCGGTGCAGCGGTGTTTCTGGCCAGCGATGCCGCAAGTTTCGTCAACGGTCATATCCTGTATGTCGACGGTGGCATCACCGCGTCGCTGTAACCCTGGAGAACCTTATGCACGCCATTGTCTGCCACGCCTCAAAAGACCTGCGGGTGAGCCCCCAGGACGAACCCCCTGCTCTGGGGCCCGAGCAACTGCGTGTACGCATCGCCCGCGGCGGTATCTGCGGCTCGGACTTGCACTATTACCAGCACGGCGGCTTCGGCACTGTGCGCCTGCGCGAGCCGATGGTGCTCGGCCATGAAGTATCGGCAGTGATCGACGCCGTGGGCTCGGACGCCGGCCTGTTCAAGGTCGGCCAGCGCATTGCCGTATCGCCGTCACGCCCGTGCGGCGCTTGCCGCTATTGCCATCAAGGCCTGCCCAACCATTGCCTGAACATGCGCTTCTACGGCAGCGCGATGCCCTTTCCGCATATCCAGGGCGCGTTTCGCCAGAGCCTGGTGATCGAGACGCATCAGGCACATGTGCTGGCCGATCACGTCAGCCTCGCCGAAGGTGCGCTGGCCGAGCCGTTGTCGGTCGGGTTGCATGCGATCCAACGGGCCGGCGCGGTGTTCGGCAAGCGCGTACTGGTGACCGGTTGCGGCCCCATCGGCAACCTGCTGATCGGCAGCCTGCGCGCCGCCGGTGCCGCTGAAATCGTCGCTGTGGACCTGTCCGCCAGCGCACTGGCCTGCGCGGAAAAAATGGGCGCCACGCGCACCCATAACATCGCCGACGGCATCGATGCGCTCAAACGCTACACCGCCGAGAAGGGTTACTTCGAGGTGATGTTCGAAGTCTCCGGCAGTGCCCAAGCCCTGCGCAACGGCCTGGACTGCATCGCCCCGCGCGGCGTGCTGGTCACTGTCGGATTGGGCGGTGAAGTGTCGCTGCCGCTGAACCTGCTGGTCAGCCGCGAGATCGACCTGCGCGGCACCTTCCGCTTCCACAGTGAGTTTGCCCAGGCGGTGGACTTGCTCAATCGCCAGGTCATTGATGTACGGCCGGTGATCTCCCATACGGTGCCGTTCGAGCAAGCCGTGCAGGCGTTTGAACTGGCAGCGGACAAGACCCAGGCAATGAAGGTGGTGCTCGATTTTGGTGTGGCGGAGGTGGATTGAAGCGGTGGGCCAGATAACCTGAGGTTGCCTGATCGACCGCCATCGCCGGCAAGCTGGCTCCCACAGGGGCTGGTTTGTCAGCGCTCTTCCAGTCGCTCGCGCAAAAAGCGGTGGCTCACCGAAAACAACCGCCGATAGGTAAGCAACACCGCCCCTACCGTGCCCAACGCCGATGACGCGGCGATCAAGAACATGATCACGATTTGATACCGCACCGCGTCCACAGGGTTCTCTCCGGCCAGCACTTGGCCGGTCATCATGCCGGGCAGACTGACGATGCCGACCACGGTCATCTGGTTCAGCGTGGGGATCATCCCGGCGCGCACGGCCTGGCGAATGGCTTCCTGGGCGGCTTCCCAGCGTGAGCCGCCGAGGGCCAGGATCATTTCGATGGTGTTGCGGCCCGAGGTAAGTTCCTGGGTCATGCGCTCAATCCCTAAGGACACGCCGGTCAAGGTGTTGCCGAGGATCATGCCAAGGATCGGGATCGCGTATTGCGGCTCGTACCATGGGTGAATGCGGATCACCGCAAACAAGCCCACCGCCGTCACCAGCCACGAACTGCCCCACACCGACAGAATGCTGTCGACCCGCTGCCCCCGATACGTACGCCGCCCGCGTCCCGCCGCCGAAAGCCCGGCGATCAGGGTCATGGCGCACATCAGCGGCAGCACCACGTACCAATAGGCGAATTCAAACACCCAGCCCAGCAGGTAACCGATGGCCAGCAGTTGCACCACGGTGCGCACCGCCGCCCATAACAACTGGCGTCCAAGGCCCAGGCGCAGCAGCAACGACAGCGCGCCGTTGACCAGGATCAGCGACGCGGCAATGCCCATGTCCAGGGCGGTGAGGTTTTGATAATTCATGGTTGGGCCGCTCCGCTGAGGACACCGGCACTCATGTGCAAGTGGATGTCACTCATGCGCTGTGCCTGATCCAGATCGTGGGATACCCAGATATAGGCGCGGGCCTTGTTACCGGCGAACCAGGCGTCGATCAGCGCTTCCACGTCACGGGATGACGCAGGGTCGAGGGCGGCGGTGGGCTCGTCGAGCAACAGCACTTCGGGGTTCAGTTGCAGTGTACGGATCAGCGAGACCACCTGGGACTCACCGCCCGACAGGTCCAACGCGTTCTTGGTCAAAAAATCCGCTGCCTTGCCGGCATGCCCCAACAAGGTCGTCACCACGTCCTGGTCAAAGCGGCGTTGGTGCAGCGTCTTGAGACTGAACGGGAACCTGAGGTTGTCCTCCACCGTGCCTTCGAGCAACGCCGGGCGTTGAGACAGGTAGCTGATATGGCTGCGGTAATGGGGGATCTGCGCGTTGACGATCGGCTGGTTGTTCCACAGCACTTGCCCGGAACTCGGCGTATCGAGCAAAGCCAGCGCACGCAGGAAGACGCTTTTTCCAGAGCCCGATGAGCCGGTGATGGAGACGCGGTCGGCGCGCTTCAAGGTGAAATCCGTGGGTTGCAGCAAAGCCACCTGGCGACGCTCGTCGATACGCGTGAGGGCGCGGGTTTCTATCAGGGCGCTCATGGACGCGGTATTCCTCTTAAAACCTGTTGGGCGCAATGGTGAAGCAGGTGCAGGAAGTTTTCATGAAAAAATTCAAACTATCGCCACCCACGTTGTTCAGAAACTCAGGTTCAACGTTAAGTAGGAGACGACATGCAATACCGACAACTGGGCCATTCGGGCCTGCTGGTATCCGAAATCATCCTCGGCACCGTGCCCTTTGGCGGTCGCGCCGAGTTTGAAAAGTGCGGATCGGTGGACGTGCCCCAGGCCAAGCGCATGTTCGATATCGCATTCGATGCCGGGGTCAATATGGTCGACACCGCCGACCTCTATTCCCACGGTCTGGCCGAAGAAGTGGTCGGCAAGGCCCTGGGTGACAAACGCAACGATATCCTGCTGGCCACCAAAGGCCGCAGCCCGGTAGACAGCAACCCGAACAACTCCGGCTCCTCGCGCTACCACCTGATTCGCGCCTGCGAAGCGAGCTTGAAGCGCCTCGGTACCGACCACATCGATCTCTACCAATTGCACAACTGGGACGGCATGACGCCCATCGAGGAAACCCTCGAAGCCCTGCGGCTGTTGGTAGGCTCGGGGAAAATCCGTTACTTCGGCACCAGCAACTTCACCGCCTGGCAGATGATGAAAACCCTGGGCAAGGCCGAACTGCACGGCATGCTCAAGCCGATCACCCAACAGATCTACTACACCCCGGAATCCCGCGAGGCCGAGTACGAGTTGCTGCCGCTGGCCCTGGATCAGAACGTCGGCACTCTGGTGTGGGGGCCAATGGGCGAAGGCCTGCTCACCGGCTCCACGCGCCGTGGGCAAAAACCGCCGGCCAATACCCGCCAGGGCAGCGACTGGCCGGAACCCTACGTGCATGACCAGGAGCGTGCGCTGGACATCATCGAAACCCTCGCCGCCGTGGGTGATGAACACGGCGTGTCGGTGGCGCGCACTTGCCTGGCGTGGCTCAAGGATCGTCCGGGGATTACCTCGCTGATTGTCGGTGCCCGCACTGAAGCGCATCTGCGCGACAACCTGGCGGCCACCGAACTGAAACTCACCGACGAACAGTCCTCGCGTATCGAAGCGGTGACGCGGAGCCAACCGTTGTATCCGTACTGGCATCGTTTTACGGCCGGCATTGATCGCTTTGATCCGGCGGAGCAGCCGTTCCTCGCCGAGCATCAGAAAACCATGGATGCACGCAAAGACAAGTAACCCCTGACCCCCTCAACGCCTGGGCGACAGCCCCACTGCGCACGCCACCAAGGCCGGGTCACCCTGGAAGCGCGCCGATGCTGGATTGGGGCTGTCAGCAACGCGCAAGGTCGGCCGCTTACCCACGCGTATGCGAGGGGCAGGATCGACGACACCCATGCAATGCTGCAGCGCGATAAAGTCCGGCAAGTGCGGCACTGAGAGGTGCAAGGTCGGCTGATTGCCCGCTACCAGCACATGCGGTGTGCATTGCCCATCGTAAATCAGCGTGTGGCGAATCAACGGGTTGGCGTGGCAGTACTCCAGCAGGTTCTCCTGCGGCGAACTCACCAATGCGCTGTTGATGATCAACAGGTCGAATGCCACGCCTCCCGAACGCGTCAGCACCCGCAACTCATCGAACGAGCTCAAGGGCGCGATGCGGTGATAGCCCATCAGGTTGAGCATCTTCTCAATCCTGATCCGCTGCTGAAGGTCAGCATCGGCAATCAAGAGGCGGAGCGTTTTAGTGGACATAGGGTAAACCTGACAGTTGGGCAGCAACGTCGATCATTCAACGGTGCACACGGTAACCGTCAGCAGGAGCGCATGACTTTAAGACGATTCTTAAACCCTATCGGGGGCGCATACCTGATTTGCAATCGTGCGCCACACTGCCTATATTTCCCGCCTGGCGCTCTCTACGCCACCTTCCGCGGAAAGGGCTGCGCCCAAGACACTCAAGCTTCACCTCATTTCTACGACTCCCAACCTTAAAGCGGAAAAGGTCTGTGCAAGGAGATCGTATGTCGCAACGCCCCCTATCTTCCAACACCGATGGCCGTCTCAACCTTGAGCAGCAGCGCAAGCGCGCCAAGGAACTGTTGCGGCACCTGAAAAGCCAAGACCCGGCTGCCACACTGTCCCAGGCCCAATGGCAGGTGGCCAAACAACTGGGTTTCAGCAGTTGGCCCAAGCTCAAGGCCCATATCGACGCCATTGACTTCGCCGCCCGCCATCCCGACTTTGCAGCCAGCGATGAAGCGCGCACCACCCACTGGCGCTGCGGCAATGACATCGCCCATAGCCTGCAGGTGGCGGGGTTCAAGGGCCGGTTCCACATGCTCAGCGACCCGCTGTGCATGGGTCCGGTGCGTGATCTGCCCAGCCCGGCATTTCGTGCGATGCGCAGTGCCTTTATCAGCCAAGCCTTTGCCATCAATGAGACGGATGCAGCGCGCCGTGTCGACGATGAATACAACCACCTCGAAACCCTGGCCAGCGCCGAACACAGCGTGTTGTGGTGTGAGGCAGATGCCTATGACCAGTTGTTCCTGATCCGCGCCTTGGCCGGTCTTGAACAAGCACCGGGCAAACTGGAGCTGATCGAGGTGGACCGCATTCCCGGCGTCGAGCGCTTTATCGGCATCGGCCAACTGGCGCCGGACGTGCTCGCCTGGCTCTGGCCGCAACGCAGACTGATCGGGGACGAGGCCGTGCAACTGGCCAAACGGGCCTGGGCAGCCTATTGCGACAGTTCTCCCATGGCATGGGCAGCGTTGGCCCACGGCAAACACCCCGCCCTGCCCTTGCTTGCCCCGGCGCTGTTGCGCCAGGTGCAGGAATTGCCGGGAACACACGATGGTCTGTCGCTGACCGAGCGCCTGTCCCTCACCTACCTCGCCGAAGCTGGGCCGTTGCCGTTCGGTCGCGTGTTCGCCGAATTGATGGCCAAGCGCGACCCGCTGCCGTCCATGGGGGACATGATGTTTCAGGTGCTGTTGCGGCCATTGATCGATGGCGACAAGCCGTTGCTGACCGAGACAGACCCACAAAAACCATGGCCGCAACGCATGTTGGCGCTGACCCCCTTGGGGCAGGACGTGCTCCATGGCCGAGCCTATTGGCCCGACCATGCAACGCATGAGCGCTGGGTCGGCGGCGTGCGTATCACACCTGGCCAGCCGCACTGGATGATTGATGAGGATCTGAACCCTGTCTGGAGCACCCAGTAAAAAAGCCCGCCGTGCATCACACACGGCGGGCTTTTTTGTGACCGATTACCCTTAAGGCAACGGCTCGAACTTCAACGCGCTCAAAGGCTGCACCTTGTCCTCGCGCACCATCTTGTACTCGGTGTTCGGGCCGATCCAGCGCTCCCAGATCGCGTCGATCTCCCCGGCCTTTTCCATCGCCATCAGCGACTCATTGACCTTGGCCAAAAACGCGGGCTCGTCGCGGCGCATACCGGCACCAATCGGCTCCAGGGCCATCGGTTCTTTGGCAATCGCCAGTTCCACACCACCGGCCTTGGCCTGATTGACCAGCTTGAGGGCGGTCATGGTGTTGGTCACCAGGCCCACGACCTTGTTCTGTTGCAGGGCCATGTAGGCCGAGCCGGTGTCCTGGAAGGTCACCGGGGTGGCGCCGGCAAGGCGGATCGACTGTTCGGAGGTCGAGCCCTTGGTGGAGCTGATGCGCTTGTCCTTGAAGAAGCTTTTCGGCTGGTCGGCATTCGCCGCGCGCACCACCAGGGTTTCCTTGGCGATGTAGTAAGGGTCGCTGAACTGGATCTGGTCGGCGCGGGTCTTGGTGTAGGCCAGGTTGGCGAAGATCACATCGACACGGCCCATTTTCACTTCAGGAATACGCGCTTCAACCGACAGTGGCTTGAGTTCCAGGGCTACGCCAAGCGTCTTGGCCAGGGCTTTGCAGAGGTCGACGTCCATGCCGACCAGCTCGCGGGTTTTCGGGTCCGGTGCGGAAAATGGCGGGACGTCGGCGTACACCCCACAGCTCAAGGATTGCTTGGCCATGATGTCGCTCAGTTGGTCGGCCTGTGCGACCGCGATTGCCAGTGGCCCCAACGCCAGCGCAGTAAACAGATGCTTCATACCCATGGGAAATCTCCAGAAAGTTGGACCAGCAAAATGGCAGAGGGAGCAAAACCGCCGCAGCTCAATGGGCCCGCAGGTCGGCGATGAAACGTTGCGCTCGCGGGTGCGAGGGCTGGGTGAAGAAGGCCTCGGGGCTGCTCTTTTCCAGAATCTGCCCCGCATCCATAAACCAGATGGTGTCGGCCACTTCACGGGCGAAATTCATCTCGTGGGTCACGCACATCATGGTCATGCCGTCCTTGGCTAAGCCCTTCATCACGCTCAGCACTTCGCCGACCATTTCCGGGTCGAGGGCACTGGTGGGCTCGTCGAATAGCATCACCGGCGGCTCCATCGCCAGTGCGCGGGCGATTGCCACGCGTTGCTGTTGCCCGCCGGACAACTGCGCCGGGTAGGCACCGGCCTTGTGGGCCAGGCCGACACGGTCGAGCAGCTCCATGGCTTTTTGCTTGGCCGCCGCGCCCTTGAGGTTGCGCAGTTTGTTGGGGGCCAGGGTGATGTTTTCCAGCACCGACAGGTGCGGGAACAGGTTGAAGCTCTGGAACACAAACCCCACGCGGCTACGCAGGCGGTTGATCTGCGCGTCGGTGCCGTGAACGTCCTGGCCGTCGAATAGGATCTGGCCTGCCTGGATGTCTTCCAAGCGATTGACCGTGCGAATCAAGGTGGATTTGCCCGACCCCGAAGGGCCGCACAGCACCACCACTTCGCCGGGTTGCACTTCGGCCGTGATGTCGGTGAGCGCCTGGTACTCGCCGTACCATTTATTGATTTTCGAAAACATGATCATTGGATGCATGAGCGCAGCCCTCTTCAATTATCGGTGGCCAGCAACGGTTGGCCAGGCAGGGTTTGCCCTCCGTCGCCCAGGCGCTTGCGCGCAATGCGCTGTTCCACATAACCGGCCAGGCGGGTCAGGCCGAAACACAGCAGGTAGTAGATGATCGCCAGGATGAAAAACACCTGGAACGGCTTGGTCAGCAGTTGGTTGTTGACTTGGTTGGCGGCAAACGTCACCTCCTGCACGTTGATCACGTAGCCCAGTGAGGTCTCCTTGATGATCGAGATGAACTGGCTGATCAGGCTCGGCAACGCGTTGTACAGTGCCTGGGGCAGGATCACCCAGAGCGTGGTGCGCACGTAGCCCAGGCCAAGGGCGCGGGACGCTTCGTATTGCCCACTCGGCAAGGCCTGGATGCCGCCGCGAATGATTTCGCACAGGTAGGCGCTCTGGTAGATCACCAGGGTGCAGAGCATGGTCATGAAGCCGGTGATGTTATGGCCGATCAGCAACGGCACCAGGAAGTACGTCCAAAAGATCACCATCAGCAACGGAATACCGCGCAGCACGTAGACCCACACCGTGGCGACCCAGTACAAACCTTTCCACGGCGATACCCGCGCCAGCGCCAGCAGCAAGCCGAACGGGAACGCCAACAGCAATGCCAGAGCGGCCAGGATCAGGGTGCTCGCCAGGCCACCCAATGGGCCGTGGGGGTATTGACCGATGAGGAACAACGTCCAGTTGTTCTGCAGGATTTCAACGATATCGAACATCGCCATCTACCTCGCGAGGGCTTTGCTGAAGTGCCGAGCGAGCAACGCCCCGGCGCCCATCAGCAGCAGTGAAAACACCAGGTAGAACACCGTGGCCACCAGGTACGACTCAAAGGTGCGGAACGTATAGTTCTCCACTTCGCGGCTGGCGTAGGTCAGCTCCATCACGCCAATTGCCATGGCCAGGCTGGTGTTCTTGAACAACAACACGGTGTGGTTGATCAAGGACGGAAGGCAGTTGCGCACCCCCTGAGGCAGGATCACGTAGCGCATTGAGCGCACGTAGCCCAGTCCCAGGGCTCTGGACGCTTCGGTCTGCCCGGCCGGAATGGCGCGCAGGCCGCTGCGCATGTCTTCACAGAAATACGCGGCCTGGCACAAGCCCAGGGCGATCACCGAAAACAGGTATTCGGTGTTGTGGTTGGCCAGCCACAGTTGCGCGGACTCGCTGAGCAACGTGGGCACGCCGAAGTACCACAGCATCAGTTGCACCAGGGTCGGCACGTTGCGGTGGTAGGACACGTACCCCGCCACCAGACGGTCGGCCAGCTTGTTGCCGGTCAGGCGCACCGTAACCAGCGTCAGCGCCAGCACCATCGCCAGCAGCCAGGCGAACAACGCCAGCTGCAAGGTCATTTCGATGCCCTTGACGATCAGCTCGGCATACTCGCCTTGCAGAATCGCGGCCAAATCGAAGTCTTGCTTCATGGTCAATCCCTATCGGCATTGGGCTAGGGCAGAAATCAAAGTCACCCGGCGTGGCCGTGGCGCGGTGCAGCAATGACGGATCGATCCGTTCTGTTTTAGAGGGCTGGTTTCAGCCCTGATAATCCTGAGGTCGCGCGGTAGAAAGCCCGCCCGGCACTTGCAGGGTGGGGGTGATTTCCATATGCCCGACGTTGACGGCAATCGGCGCGGCAATCGCGAAGGCAATGGCGTTGGCGATGTCTTCGGCCTGGGGCAATTCAAAACCTTCGACGAAGCGTTTGTAGGTCTCCTCGGAGTCGCCATGCACATGGGCAAAGATGTCCGTGGCCACTCGGCCTGGGCAGATCTCGGTAACCCGCACGCGCTTGCCGAAGGCATCAATGCGCAATTGACGCGAGAGCATGCTCACCGCGGCCTTGGTCGCGTGGTAGGTAGAGTTGCCGCCAAAGTTGTAGGCCGCTGCAATCGAGCTGATGTTGATGATGTGCCCGCAGTCGCGCTCGACCATCCCCGGCAACGCCAGGCGCGCCAGGTGCAACACCGCGCGAAGGTTGACGTCGATCAGCAGGTCGATACCGTCGGCATCGGCCTTGAGCAAGGAGCCGGGTTTATCGACACCGGCGTTGTTGACCAGGATGTCGAAGGTGTTTTCGGCGAACAACCGAGTCAGGCCGGCAATATCGGTCACGTCGATGGCGTGGGGAATGCAGCCGGTCTTTGCCGCCAGTGCCTGCAACTTGTCGGCACTGCGGGCCAGGGCATGCACCTGCACGCCTTCCTGGCACAGACGCTCCACAACGGCGGCACCGATGCCCGATGAGGCGCCGGTGACCAGTGCGGTTTTGTAGTCGGAAAATGGCATGGGGTGATCCTTGTGTCGCGGGTTATGGTTCGACTCTATCCAGCCTTCAGGCGCTGGACCAAGACGCGATGATTGTGTGGCGATAAGGCCTGCTTATGACGCCGCCAGCAGCTGGGAAATCGGGGTAATCCGCCCGCCCAATTGCTCGATTTCCTGGCGAATGGTGCGCGCCAGGTCGACCGCGCCGGGGGTGTCGCCGTGCAGCAGGATTGAGTGGGCCGGCACCCGCAGCACCTTGCCGCTCAGGGCGGTCACGGTGCCCTCCTCCAGCAACTGCCGCACCCGTTGCAAGACTGCCGCAGGCTCCTTGATCACCGAGCCCTCGACCTTGCGTGGTACCAGCAGGCAGTCATCGTCATAGGCGCGGTCGGCGAGGAACGTCGTGGCAACGCGCAGACCACATTTTTCGGCCGCGCCTTCGATGGCGCGGCTGCTGGAAGAGCTGATGATCAGCGTGGGGTCGAACGCCGCCACCGCCCGCACCAACGGCTCGGCCAGCGCCGCATCGGCGGCGGCCATATTGCCCAGGGCGCCGTGGAAGCTCATATGGGTCATGCGATGGCCATTCACGGCCGCCATCCCGGCCAGCGCACCGAGCTGGTAGATCACATAGGTGACCAGTTCCTTGATCTCGATGTTCATTTGGCGACGACCGAAGCCCATCAAATCCGGGAAGCCCACATGCGCGCCCAGGTCGATGCCACCGGCTTTCGCCAGGCGTACGGTGGTGTCCATGATCAACGGGTCGCCGGCGTGATAACCGCAGGCGACGTTGGCCGAGGAAATCAGGCTCATCAGTGCTTCGTCCTCGCCCATGCGCCACGGGCCGAAGCCTTCGCCGAGGTCGGCATTCAAATCGATCTTCATACCGGATACTCCAGGCCCAGAAAGGCTTCGCCGTAGCCGACGGTGGTTCCGCACGGCACGCGTATATCCACGACCTTGGCGGCTTTCGGGCTGCGCTGAGGCAGCAACAGGTCACCCACTTGCAGCACGGCCACCAGTTGACCGGCGCTAAGCTGATCGCCTACAGCCACGAACGGCTGGTTTTGTTGCGGATGAGTCAGCAGTAGACGACCCAGGCCGGTGGTGCGCAGCACCTTGTCATCCACTGTCGCAGCCGCGACTGGCGTGACCACACTGACGGCAGGCGCACCGCGCTTGAGGGTCAGGTGCACGCCAGGGCTGCTCATCTCTGCGCCAGCCAAGTGGTGTTCCTTGAGCCACAGCGCCAGTTGGCGAATCTCTTCAAGCGTCATGCTTTCACTCCTTGACGGTGCAGCTCCACCAGACGGCTGACTTCACGCAGGTAACGTCGATTGGTTTCCAAGGCGTCAACGGCCTCTTCATAACTGCACTCGATAAAGCGCACTTTGCTGCCGATCGGCGCCTGCCCCAAACGCCATAGGTCAGCCTCGATCACGCTGCCGAATTTGGGGTAGCCGCCGCTGGGCTGCGCGTCGCGCATCTGGATGATCGGCTGACCGCCATGGGGCACTTGGATCACGCCGGGCACGATGCCGTGGGAGCGAATTTCCATCGGTGCGATGGGCAGCAGCGGTTCACCTTCCATGCGGTAGCCATAGCGATTGCTCTGGGTGGTGATCTTCCACTCGCCGGCCCAGAACGCGGCGCGGGAGGTTTCCTGGAAGCGCTCGTATTCAGCGGCGGGCACCACGCGCATCGCGGGCACGCCGTCTACTTGTAACGGCAGCGAGAGGCTGGGCGCCAAAACGCCGAAGTCCAGCGCCAAGGTGCTGAGGCCTGGTCGCAAGGCAGCGAGTCGATCGCCCTGCTGCAACGCTCGGCCGTCCAAACCACCGAACTCGCCACGCAATTGCGTGCTGCGTGAACCCAGCACCGACGGCACGTCCACGCCCCCCGCCAAACACAGATAAGCGCGGCTGCCAGACGTCGGATACCCCAGGCTCAACACTTGACCTTCTCGCCCCTGGCAAACCCAGTTCGGCGGCAACGGCTGGCCGTCCAGCGTGGCGTCGCAGGCGGCGCCGGTCAGGGCAAAGGCGCAGTCCTGCAGCAGGCGAACTTCAAACGTAAACAGCGGGATTTCAATCGCAGCGGCGTCTTCGGGATTGCCCAGCAGCAAGTTGCCCAAGGCCAGGGCCAGATGGTCCATGGCGCCCGAGGTACCTACGCCGTAACCCAGGCTGCCGAAACGACCGAGGTCCTGCACGGTGGCCAGGGCGGTGGCCGATAGAATCTCGATCATCGAATGATCCTCTCGATGCGCAAGCGCAGGAAATCACCCGGCCGCAAGATGGCAGGCGGGGTTTGGGCGGGGTCGAAAAATGCCATCTCGGTGCGGCCGATGGTGTTCCAGCCGCTGGGGCCGGCCGAGGCGGAGACGCCCGTCTGCACGCCGCCGATGGACACAGAGCCCGCACCGATATTCAGCACCGGCACCTGGCGACGGGGCGTGGCCAGGCGTGGGTCCATGCCACCGAGGTAGCAGTAACCGGGGTGGCTGCCCAGGGCGTACACCGGGTACAGCGGCTCGCAATGCAGGTTGGCAATGGTCTCGATATCCAGCCCGGTGTGGGCGATCACGTCTGCCATGTGCGGGCCGAATTCGCCGCCGTACACCACCGGCAACTCGACAATTCGCCCTTCCAGAGGCAGCGGTTGGCTCTGTTCCCAGGCATCCAGCAGGCGCTGGCACACGCTGTTGAGTTCACGGGGCGGCGTGAGGAACGTCAGCATCAGGTTGTTCATGCCCGGCACGGCTTCGTGGATTTCCGGCCATTCGCCCGCTTGCAGGGCCAGGCGCCAGATACGCTGCTGGGGGGCCAGGTCGAGCTCGCCCGGCGCCTCGAACAGCAACGCGCTGGAGCCCAGCAGGCTGATGGAAGGTGCGGTGTTCATGTCGGGCTCCTTTGCTGCAACCAGCGCTCCAGGTGATGAATGTCGACACCGCCGGCGCAGAATGCCGGATCGTCGAGAATGTCTCGGTGCAACGGGATATTGGTGCTGATGCCGTCCACGATCATTTCGCTCAGGGCCAGGCGCATCCGCGCTAACGCCTCTTCCCGCGTGGCGCCGTGGGTGATTACCTTGGCCACCATCGAGTCGTAGTACGGCGGGACGCGGTAGCCGGTGGTGACATGGGAATCAACCCGCACGCCAAATCCGCCGGGCACTTCCCAACGCTGAATCAAGCCGGGTGTGGGCATAAAGGTGATCGGGTCTTCGGCGTTGATGCGGCACTCCAGGGAGTGGCCGTTAAGCTGCACATCTTCCTGGCGCAAGCCCAACACTTCGCCGCGGGCCATGCGCAGTTGCTGCTGCACGATGTCGATGCCGGTGGTCATTTCAGTGACCGGGTGTTCGACTTGCAGACGCGTGTTCATCTCGATGAAAAAGAACTCGCCGTCTTCGTACAAGAATTCAAACGTGCCCACACCGCGATAGCCAATCCGGCGGCAGGCCTCGGCGCAGCGTTCGCCGACCTTGGCGATCAATGCGGGATCGATGCCCGGTGCTGGCGCTTCTTCCAACACTTTCTGGTGGCGGCGTTGCAGGGAACAGTCGCGGCAGCCAAGCCAGATCGCATGGCCGTGGGCATCACACAGCACCTGGATTTCCACATGCCGCGGGTGGCCGAGGAATTTCTCGATATACAGCTCCGGGTTGCCGAACGCCAACCGCGCCTCTTCACGGGTGAGCGCGATGGCAGCGAGCAACTCGGCTTCGGCCTGCACCACGCGCATGCCGCGACCACCGCCACCACCAGCGGCTTTGACGATCACTGGGTAACCGATCTCGGCAGCGATGGCGAGAATGCTGGCGTCGTCGGTAGGCATTGTCGAATCAGGCCCCGGCACGCACGGCACACCGGCTTCACGCATGGCACGCTTGGCGGCCACCTTGTCGCCCATGGTGCGGATGCAGGCTGCGCTCGGGCCGATAAAGGTCAGGCCGGCGGTTTCGATGCGCTCGGCAAACCCGGCGTTTTCCGAAAGGAACCCGTAGCCAGGGTGGATCGCCTGGGCGCCAGTGACCTTGGCGGCGAACAGCAACGCGGTCTGGTTGAGGTAGCTCAGGCCTGGCGCGGCCGGACCGATGCACAGCGATTCGTCAGCGTTTTGCACGTAGTGGGCGTGACGGTCCGCTTCGGAAAACACCGCCACGGTCTTGATGCCCAGGCCATGGCAGGCACGCTGAATACGCAGGGCGATTTCGCCACGGTTGGCGATCAGCACTTTGTCGAACATTGGATTCACCTGAATAACGAATACGCGTAAGGGTCAACCGAGCCGGAACAGCGACTGGCCGGCGTCGACTTCAACCCCGGCCTCGACCAGGATCTCAACCACCTGGCCCGCCACCTTGGCCTTTACCGGGTGGAACATCTTCATCGCCTCGATCACCGCCACGGTCTGGCCGGCCTCGATGCTTTGCCCCACGGTCACAAAGGGCGGCTCACCGACGGCGGGCGTCAGGTGCAGCACGCCATAAAGGCTGGCTTTGACTTCAACGGCGCTGGCAGCCGGTGCAGCTTTGGGGGCTGCGACCACGGTGGGTGCAACGCTGGTAGTCCCCTGCCCCGCCTGCTTGAACAGCCGCAGCGTGCTGTCGCCTTCGGTGAGGCTCAGTTCCAGCAGATCGGATTCGGCCAGCAAATCCATCAACCCCTTGATACGTGCTGAATCCATGTATGGCCCCTGCCTGTCGAGCGTGTCTTGAGTGGATGAGCCCAATCTACCGAGCCCCTCGAAACGCGGCCAAGACGCTTTGGCTTTGGGGTGATAAGCCGACCTTATGACGCCTCACACGGCGCTGCCACGCATCTGCGCCACCAGCTCCAGCAGAATCGCCTTGACCGCCTGGGCCGGCACGGACAACGGCAAATGCCCGGACAGGCACAACGCCAACGGCGCCTCCACCTCGGGCTCGACGATGCGGCACATATGCACCGAAGGGTCCGCGGCCATGACCCGCGCCGACGACTCAGGCAGGATGGTCGAACCGAAGTGGTCGGCCACGGCGGCGGTGAGCGTGGTGGACGATTCAATCTCGGCCACTACCCGCACACCCAGGCCGATACGCAGGAAGGCTTCGTCCACCATCCGACGCATGACGTTGTAGGGGCGCGGCAACAGCATGTCCATGTCGGCCAACTCGGCCAGCGGGATGTCTTCGCGACTGGCAATGGCCGGGTCGGCACTCACCAGGTACAGCGGCTCGCGCAGCAGCGAGACAAAACTCAAACCATGCACCTCCCGCCCGCCGTAAAGCACGGCCATGTCCATGCGGCCGTTCATGATCAGTTCGCTCAACGTGGTGCCGAAGTTTTCATTGAGGTACAGCAGAATGCCGGGGTGACGTTCGCGCACGGTGCGCAGCAACGGCAGCGACAACGTCGACGCCGCCGTCCCCGGCGCCAGCCCCACCGACACCTGCCCGGACAAGGCATGGCCGGTGGCATTGATATCGCTCTGAGCCTGTTCGCACTGGCGCAGGATAATTTGCGCATGGCCATACAACACCTTGCCCGCCTCAGTCGGCGTCACGCCGCGCTTGGTGCGGATCAGCAATTGTTGTTGCAACTCGGCTTCCAGGGTTGCCAGTTGCTGACTCAACGCCGGTTGCGCCACATGCAACACATCAGCGGCCTGGGTCATGCTGCCGATGTCGACCAGTTTTACGAAATACTTCAATCGACGCAGGTTCAAAATGGCGGTGCTCATGTAAGGGACAAGTGATGCCTTAAATGTGGGAGGGGGCTTGCTCCCGATAGCAGTGTCAGTGGATGCATCTGTGACTGGCACACTGCTTTCGGGAGCAAGCCCCCTCCCACATTTGGATTTGTGTACACCTGGCAGGTTTGCAAAAGACAGGCCACCCGCATAACCAGCCATAAGGCTTTGCTATGGTTGCTCCTGATCCCCCACCCAAAGCACCCGCTCGGAGCAGCCAGGACTGGACGCACCTGCTTGGTGCAAGCCCAGCCATAAGCACTGCCTATCAACCCAGAACAAACTCGTCTTATGGCCCCCTCGCCCGGCCCTCGTACTGTGACGCCATCAACGCCATCATCGAGGAACGCCCGTGACCGCCTCCCGCATCGCCGCCCGTGTGCAACGCATCAAACCATCGCCCAGCAGCGCCGCGTCCGACCGCGCCAACGAGCTGCGTCGCCAAGGCCAGTCCATCATCAACCTGGTAGTGGGCGAACCGGATTTCGATACACCCCCCCACATCCGCCAAGCCGCCAGCGCGGCCATCGAGCGCGGTGAAACCCGCTACACCCAAAACGCCGGCACCCCGGAACTGCGCCAGGCCATCGTCGATAAACTGGCCCGCGAGAACGGCCTGAGCTACACCGCCGCTCATGTACTGGTGACCAGCGGCGCCAAGAGCGCGATCTTCAACGCCTTCGCCGCCACCCTAGGCGCCGGTGATGAAGTGCTGATCCCTGCGCCCTACTGGGTGTCGTACCCGGACATGGTCCTGGCCTGCGAAGGCGAGCCGGTGACCCTGGCCTGCCCGGAACACAACGGGTTCAAGCTGACCCCAGCACAGTTGCGCGAAGCGATCACCGAGCGCACCCGCTGGCTGCTGCTCAACTCACCGAGCAACCCCACCGGCGCCAGCTACAGCCACGCCGAACTGCGCGCCCTGGCCGACGTGCTGCTGGACTATCCGCAGGTGCTGCTGATGACCGATGACATCTACGAGCACATCCGCTTCGACGGTCTGGACAACCCACACATCCTGGCCATTGAACCGGCCTTGAAGGACCGCACCCTGGTGGTCAACGGCGTGTCCAAGACTTACGCCATGACCGGCTGGCGCATCGGTTATGCCGCCGGCCCCGCCGACCTGATCGGCGCCATGGCGACCCTGCAATCCCAGTCCACCAGTAACGCCTGCTCAGTCAGTCAGGCGGCGGCATTGGAAGCGCTCAACGGCGACCAACACTTCGTCAAACACAGCGTCGAGGTGTACCAGCAACGACGCGACCGTTGCCTTGAACTGCTCAATGCAATCCCCGGCCTGAGCTGCCGCAAGCCGGACGGCGCGTTCTATCTGTATGTGAACTGCGGCGGTCTGCTAGGTAAAAAAACCGCCGAGGGTAAAACCCTCAACAGCGACAGCGAAGTGGTGATGTACCTGCTCGAAAGCCAGGGCGTGGCGGTAGTGGCGGGCACGGCCTATGGCCTGGCACCGTTCTTTCGCATGTCGATTGCTACCGACATCAGCACCCTCGACCAAGGCTGCGCGCGCATTGCCGCTGCCGTTGCCGCGTTGCGCTGAGGATCGACGATGACCGCGGCGGCCCACCCTCCCCTGAGTTTCAAGCAAGCCTTGCTGGCGATGATTGGCATCTCGTTGGTGCTGATGCTCTCGGCGCTGGACCAGACCGTGATCGGCAACGCGTTGCCGAGCATCGTGGCCGAGCTCAACGGCTTTGAACTCTATGCATGGGTCGCCACTGGTTATCTGTTGGCGTCCATCGTCACCATCCCGATTTTCGGGCGGCTGGGGGATTACTACGGGCGTAAGCCGTTCGTACTGGCCGCCACGTTGATCTTCACTCTGGCGTCCCTGGCCTGCGCCCTGGCCAACGACATGCTGGTGCTGGTGATCGGCCGTGCGTTGCAGGGCATCGGCGGCGGCATGTTGATCGGCACCGCGTTCGCCTGTATCCCCGAACTGTTTCCCGACACCCGCCAGCGCCTGCGCTGGCAGATGCTGTTGAGTGCGCTGTTCAGCGTGGTCAATGCCATCGGCCCGGGGCTGGGGGGCTATCTCACCGGCGCCTTCGGCTGGCGCTCGGTGTTCTATATCAACCTACCGTTGGGCTGCCTGGCGCTGTTGATTGCCTGGCGTTTCCTGCCGTGGTATCGCCCGCAACAACACAGCAGCATTCGTCTGGATTGGCCCGGCGCACTGTTGATCGCGCTGGCGTTGGGCAGTCTGCAATTGTTTGTGGAATGGCTGGGGCATTCGAGCCTCGCACTCAGCGCGGCGTTAGGTCTGGGGTGCATCGCGGCGATCATTGCGTTGTGGCACTGGGAGCGGCGTTGCCCGCATGCGCTGTTGCCGGCCGCGCTGTTCACCCTGCCGAGCCTGCAACTGCTGTTCACGCTGTCGGTGGCCGCCGGGGCGATCATGTTTTCGCTGCTGTTTTACCTGCCGCTCTTACTGCAAGGCGCCTACGGGTATTCGCCTCAGGACGCCGGTGTGTTGATCACACCGCTGGCGTTGAGCATCACCCTCGGCGCCATCGTCAACAGCCGCATCGTGACCCGTTTGCGCAACCCAAACTGGTTGCCGCTGGCCGGTTTTGTCGCGTTGCTGCTGGCGTGCCTGGGGTTGGCAGTGGTCGGACGAAGCGCGTCGTTCAATGAGTTGCTTGGCTTGATTCTACTGGCCGGGTTGGGCCTGGGATTCATCCTGCTCAACCTCACGGTATTCACCCAGACCCTGGCCGAACGGCAGTTTCTCGGCATCGCCACGGCGCTCACTCAATCCCTGCGTCTGGTGGGCGGTTTGCTCGGCACTGCCGGCATGGGCGTGTTGGTCAACCTGCTCTACAGCACCCATCTGCAACGGGTGTTTCTTGCGGCGGGCCACGCCGAGGGCATTGCCCTGTATGCCGACCCACAAGTGCTGTTGCACGCCAATCTCGACGCCACGCCATGGCTGCAGCTGGCCCGCGATGCGCTGGCCCAATCGGTGGGCGTGGGCCTGCTGCTGTGCGCGGGGATTGGGGTGCTCGCCCTGTTCATCCTGTACCGCTTACCGCCGGTGCGACTGCACGTCGTGCCGGCCACCGTTGCTCCCGCTCCTGAAAAAAAATAGAAAACTTTCACTGCCGCTTTTGACTGCCCTCAAAAAACCAATCACACATGGGGATGACACCAATGGAGCTTTTCAATCGCGCACCAACCGTACTCGCCGGCCTCTGTGGCCTGATCATCGCCCAGCAGGGCTACGCCGCAGGCCTGGTGGAAGACAGCAAGCTAAATGTGCTGGCCCGCAACTTCTTCAGCAACGCCGACAACCGCAGCGGCGCCGCCGACCCCAACTACACCCAGGAATGGGGCCAGGGTTTTATCGCCAACTTCGAGTCCGGTTACACCCAAGGCACCGTGGGCTTCGGCATGGACGCCATCGGCATGTTCGGTGTGCGTCTGGACTCCGGCAAGGGGCGCCACTACAACCCGCAAAGCACCGCGTTCAACGGCAACGTGTTCCCCACCGACAGCGATGGCCGCGCAGTGGATGAGTTCGGCAGCCTGGGGCTGACGGCCAAGGCGCGCTTTGCCAAGACCGAGCTGAAATACGGCACTCTGGTGCCGATGCTGCCGGTGGTGATGTCCACCGACCGCATGTTGCAACAGACCTTCAATGGCGGGCAGGTGCAGTCCAAGGACCTGGACCATTTCACCTTCACCCTCGGCCAGTTGGAACACGTGAAGGGCCGTGGTTCAAGCGACCAGATGGGCATGTCGATTCCCGGCGCCAACAACGCGCGTACCGGTGAGTTCGTCAACAAGTTCTACTACGGCGGCGTCGACTACAAACCGACCAAAGACCTGACCTTGCAGTACTACTACGGCAACCTGCAGGACTTCTACAAACAGAACTTCCTGGGCCTCAAGTACGACTGGCAGATCGGCCCGGGCACCCTGCGCACCGACCTGCGCCACTTCGACAACCGTTCCGACGGCGCCAACGGCAACGACCCGGCGTTCTACACCTTCGGCTACTACGGCGACGGCGTGACCAAGGGCAAGGTCGACAGCCGCCTGAGCAGCGCCCAATTCACCTACCTGGTCAACGGCCACACGATTGCCGCCGGCCTGCAGCAGGTCAGCGGCGACAGCGATGCGGTGTGGTTGAACCAGGGTGACGGTTCCACGGCCTACTTCATGACCGAGTCGATGATCGGCAAATTCCAGCGCGCCGGGGAAACCACCTGGCAGGTGCGTTACGGCTATGACTTCGCCTCGGTCGGCGTGCCAGGCCTGAACTTTATGGGCATGTACGAAAGCGGCTCGAACATCCGCACGCCCACAGGGGATAAAAGCGAGTGGGAGCGCAACCTGTCGGTGAGCTACGTGATCCAGCAGGGGCCGTTGAAGAACCTGAGCATTGCCCTGCGCCACGCGTCGTTGCGCACTGAAGTGACGACCCAACGGGACAGTGATGAGCATCGGGTGATTGTCAGCTACCCGTTGAACATCCTCTAAGCACAGGCGGCGCCGCTGGGCTCGTGGTTAGAGGGTCATGCTGAGCGCCCTCGCCCACCTGCGGCATGCAGTCGAAGGTGGGCACATTGTGTTCGATGCGCAGCGGCATGGGGCTGAGGAACAGGCGGTTGAGCTGTTTGGTGCCCAACGCTGCCATCGTCGCATTGCCGTCGAGCGGGTAGACAACCGGGTTGGCGGCAAAGGATCAGACTTTGACGTTCTGCCGAATATTCCAGCCAAACTTCACCGGCCCACCGTCCTTGGCGCCATCCGCCTTCTGCGGCTGGTAGCTGACGTCGACGGTGGCGAAGTTCAAGGCGATGCTGTCGTACAAAACATCATCGGCCGTGTCAGCGCGGGTGCTGTACGACACCACCATGACTTCCTTCAAGGTAATCACCAGATACTCCACCGGGCTGGTTCCGCCGGCCTTGCGCACCACCAATTTGGCTTCGGGGTAATGCTTGCCGGTGGCGCACGCCATCATCAGGTTGGGGCTGGATTTATCCAGGGGTTTGGTCAGGTTCAGGTTGGTGAAGTCGGCCTTGCCCGAACCGCCTCCCGTGCCGGAATGCATTGAGCCCGTTTGCGATAATCCCCAACCCCAGTTGGTGATATCGATCTCGTCACGATGGGCCAAGTCTTGCGATTCACCCTTGATGTCACCCAGTTTCAAAAACATGTCGACTGCCATGTTGGCTCCTTGTCCTGTGGTCCGCCGGAAGTGACGTGGCGCGCACTTTTCCTCAATCAGGAGCGGGCATACAAGACGTCAACATCGCTTCAGGACGTACCCGACTGTAAATGGCGAAGCTTCCGACATTCAACCCAGTTGCGGCGTATTTACTCTCTCAGCTCCCAAAAAAAGGAGTTAAGGAATGACGGCCGCTCTGTTCAAGGATGGATTCCCCTCAGCCCACCGTACTACACGCCAACGCATTGAAAGCAGCATCGACCTGCAACGGCTGTTCTTCGCCATAGACGCCGACCCGGCGTTGATTGGTGCGGGGGTGGTGTATATCGATGGGGATTTCAACGTGGTGGTACTGCGGGAGTTCCAGGCGATTTGCAGCGTGCGGCCGATCAAAGTGGTGCTGCGGGAAGCGCCGAGATATGTGGGGCCCGTGGAGTTCAAGCGGATGTTGGAGCATGAGCCTCGAGAGTCAAAATTGATGGTAGAGGCGCTGAGTACAACAGCGACGTGTATCGGAGCAGTGTTGAGTTGGGTGGTTATCGGCACTGGAGTTATGTTTATGCCATTCACTGGCGGAGCAAGTGCGGTGATTTCCTTCGTTGGTAAAGCCGCTGCAGTTGCGAGCACAATTCAATGCTTTTCTGGTGTTGTTCGAACATTCAGTGAGGCCTACAACCCTCAATTCAACGATGAACTGGACAACAATGCATGGTATGAAGCTGCAATGACTGTCCTGGATGGTGTGGCGTTGCTCGGCGTCACAAGCTCGGCGCTTGTAACGGTTAAAGCGGCTAACACTGCTACGCGCGTGACAGGAAAAAACCTGCGACAAGTCCTTAGCGGTCTATCCCGACAAGAGCGGGCAAAACTGAACAACGAGTTGCTCAGAATCCGCGACCCACGCCTCACCACTCAGCTACTCAAGTTGGAACAGGCAGCGGGTCGGGCGTCCAAACGCATTAGCGCAACCGAAATGAAACAAGCCACCGCCAACCATATAAGAGATGCCTTGGCAGCAACATTGGGGTTTACCAGCAGTGCAATGAACGGAAACGTCAAGACACTCGCAATCGGTCTATACGAAGAGGTGACCGAGTGAATAAGCGAAGAAAAACCAACAGTCTGAACAACCTTAAAAGCATAAACGACGGGAAAGGGATGACAGGAGAAGATGCCTATCACTCAGAGCTCTTTATCGAAGGTCCGCGCAAACTCCTAAGACGCTTCATGCCAATAATAGGCGCCGACCTTATTGCAGGATGCTTTTCAATAGGGTTGGTAACGCTGCTGGTCGCAATGACCTATTTTTCTGCACTTCCTATTCATACATCCACTAACGCATCCTTTATTGGCGGCATGGTAGTCGCCGCAGTTTTCGCCCTGGCCAAATACGAAGTGCTCTACGGCCGAATCCATTGGGTATGGATAAACGTCGCAATTTACCTCCTCTGCCTGCTGATATCCCTACCCGCCATCCTGTGGCGCCCCAACACCTATCTCTACGCACTGGCCCTACTCGGCCCACTTGTCGGTCTGCTGATCCTAAACAGCAACCGCTGCCGCGAACTGCGGCAAAAGTCGGTAGAGCTACGCCACAAACGCGAAGCCATCATCGCGACCCTGAAACAACAGGGCCGCTGGAAATGGTGGTAACCCTCAGGCCGCCTCGCTCCGTGCAGCCGTGTGCCGATTCACCGGCACCGGCAGCCCTAGATGCCCGCGCAAGGTGCTGTGGCTGTACTCACTGCGAAACAACCCACGCTCACGCAACAACGGCAGCACCTGGTCGGTAAACCGCGCGAAGTCATCCGGTGCGCCCACGTGGATGTTGAAACCATCCACCGCACCTTCGACAAACCAGCGTTCGATCTCGTCGGCCACGGTCTTGGGCGAGCCAACAAAGCTGGAGAACGGCTTGGCAAAACGCAACGCCGCCTGGCGCAGGGTCAAGCCCTGATCACGGGCGACTTGCTTGATGTTTTCGGCATGGCCGCGATAGCCGTTGCTGCCCAGGTCGCCCAGCTCCGGGAAGGGTTCATCCAATGGATATTGGCTGAAGTCGTGGTAGTTGAACGGCCGCCCCAGTTGCACCAGCGCTTTATCCAGGTCCAGCTCGCCATTGCGCTCGCGGTCGATGGCCTGGGCCTGTTCGTCGGTGTCGGCAATGATCGGCGAAATGCCCGGCAGGATGGTCACGTGATCAGGGTTACGTCCGGCGGCAGCAGTCCGTTTTTTGATGTCGCTGTAGTACGCCTGGGCGTCTTCGAAATTGCCCACGCCGGCAAAAATGCCTTCGGCGTAATTCGCCGCCAGGCTGCGGCCTGACTCGGAAATGCCCGCCTGGAAAATCACCGGCTGGCCCTGGGCTGAACGCGCGATGTTCAACGGGCCGGTCACTGAGAAAAACTCGCCGTGGTGGTCGAGGCGATGCTGGCGTTGCGGGTCGAGGAATACGCCGCTGGCCTTGTCGCGCACGAAGGCGTCGTCTTCATAGGAATCCCACAGCCCCTGCACCACGCTCAGGTGCTCGGCCGCGCGGCGGTAGCGCTCGGTGTGATCAATATGCTGCTCACGGCCAAAGTTGCCGGCCGCGCCTTCCAGGCCGGTGGTAACTACGTTCCAACCGGCGCGGCCGCTGCTGATCAGGTCCAGCGAGGCAAACTGGCGGGCGACGTTGAAGGGTTCGGTGTAGGACGTGGTCAGCGTGGCCACCAGGCCGATCTTCGACGTCGCACCGGCGATGGCCGAAAGCAGGGTCAGTGGCTCCAGACGGTTGAGGAAATGCGGCGCGGAATCCGGGGTGATGTAGGGGCTGTCGACGATGAAGACCAGATCGAATTTGGCCGCTTCTGCCTGTTGCGCCTGGGCACGGTACCAGTCGATATCGACACTGGCATCGCCGGGGATTTGTGGGTGCAGCCATTCGTTTTGCGCAGTGCCGACGCCGGTGAGGATGGCACCGAATTTGAGTTGCCGGGGTGAGGTGGACATAGGGATTTCTCCATAACGAACATGAGGACTGACTGGCAAAAAACGGATCACCCTGTGGGAGGGGGCTTGCCCCCGATGGCTGCGGGTCAGTCAAAGAGGCATCAACTGACACGCCCTCATCAAGGGCCAAGCCCCCTTCCACACGTTTAACCGCGTGTATCAGGCTGTGCGGGCAGCGATGGCTTCGACTTCAACCAACGCTCCGGGCAATGGCAGCGCGACGACTTGCAACGCCGTCCGTGCCGGTTTGTTCGGCTGCTCCGGCGTACCGAAGAACTGCGTATACCCACGCTGCAACCCGGCAAAATCCAGCTTGCCGTCGGTCTCTTCAGCCCCCACCAAAAACACCCGCAATTGCACGATATCGCCCAGATCCAGGTCCTGCTGCTGAAGAACCTTGCGCAGTTTGTTGAATACCGAAACCGTCTGTGCTTCGGTGTTTCCATAGACCCCCGGCACCTGAGGATCGGCAGCGTCCGGCAAGGTCCCGCTGACAAAGATCAGGCTGGCGGACGCCGGCACGGTGACGGTCTGCGAGATCGGAAAATCGCCGACGCTGGTACGTTGAATGCTGTCGCTCATGGTGTGTCTCCTTAAGAGGCGGCGAGTGCCGCGACCTGTCGTTGTTGGGTTACCCGTTCGGCCAGTTGCGCGATCACATGCCGCGCCGAGTTGGCCGCCGATTCCTGCCAGATGCCCACGCCGCTTTGCACCAGGCCGTCGCCGGCGAAGTACACACGGCCATGGCCGGCTTCGAGCAGGCTGCTTGCGTCAGCCGGGAAGTGTTCGCGTTGCAACCACGGGCCCTCGCTGTAGGGGATCTGTTCCCAGGTCACGGCCAGCGGGTTACGCAGGTGTTTGGAGAAACCGGGGTGCAGCAGCTCAACCGCTTCTCTGGACGTGGCGTATTGCTCGGTGAAGGGTTTTGCGCCAAACGCATCGGCGCCCTCGCCGGTTACATAGCCGGCTACGAGCAGGCCTTCGCGGGTATTGAGGTCGTTGCTCGGGTACCACAACAGGCGCGCGGGGTGTTCGATCCACGACAGCCCGCCATAGGTGCGGTAGTCGGTTTCCCAGAAGCGCGGGGATTGCCACGCCACTTTGGTCGCCTGGTCGCTGCGGGTGCTGAGCAGCGCGGCTTTGATCGGGTCACTGAAGTCGGTATCGAGTTTGGCCAGCAACGGCAGCGGCAACGTCGAGATCAGGTAATCGGCACGCACCACCTGTTCGCGGCCACTGTGCTGGTCGTGATAGGTCACCGCCACGCCGTCCTCCAATTGGCGGATCTGACGCACCACGGCCCCCAACTGCACGTGATCACTCACCCGTTGATAGAACGCGTCGGTGATGCGGTCCATGCCGCCGACTGGTTGGAACATGGTCGCCGAAAACTCCGGAAACTCGGTGTGCAGCAATGCGCCCCACAGTTCCGGGTGCAGCAGTTGATCCAGCGACAACGGGCTGCGACTGGCCGGCAACGCGCCCGGATGGGCAGGAGACTCAAGGTGCCCCGAGCGAATCGTGCCCTCAAAGGCCAGCGCTTGGGACAGGTCGCCGTACACCTGCAAAAACGCCAGCAACCGCGCGCGTTCCTCAGTACTCAGCACATCATCAAGGGCATCACGCTGCACGGCTTTGGCCAGCAGACCGGACAAGTGCCCGCGCGCATCATTGATCGCCTGGCCAACGCTGAACGCCGGCTTTTGCACATCGGGCCTTACCTGGGCGCCATGGCTGCTGTTGACCAGCACTTCCAACGGCACGCCAAGCTCACTGCAATAGTCGAGGATCGTGCGGTGCTGGCTGGGAATCCGGGCCGGGCCGGCGTTGAAGTAATGCCCTTGATCGAATGCCGCCGTTTGCGTGCGGCCATCCTTGTAGTCCACGCGGTCGCCATGGCGAAGGGTCCAGGTACGCCCCCCGACCCGCTCACGCGCCTCCAGCACTTGCACGTCAAACCCAGCGCGGGTCAGCTCCAAGGCGGTGACCAGACCGGCGATCCCGGCGCCCAACACCAGCACGCGGGTGCCTTGCCCCAAGCCTTCCTTGAGTTTCAACGGTTGCGGACGGCGGTGCGACGACGGCCCCAAACCTAATGCCGCCAGTGCATCCTTGACGGCTTTTTCGCCGCCTACCGCCGCTATGCTCGACAACGCTTCACGTCGTGTCAGTCCCATGTCGATTGCTCCTTAATCCGGCAGGCCCGGTGGGTTGATCAGCGACTTGTCCACGCGCTCCACATCCAGGCCCCAACGTTGCAGCACCTGTTCGTATTGGCCGCCGGCAATCGCGCCTTCCAGGGCGGTGTGGATAGGCTTGACCAGGCCGTTGTCCTTGCGCGTGGTCACAGCGATGTCGGCCTGCAACGGCCAGCCACCGTTCACCGTGCCGACGCGCTTGATGCCCCCGGTGATCGCCGCCGAATAGGCGTACACCGAGTTAGGCCCGAACAGCGCATCGCTGCGCCCGGACTGCACCGCCAATTGCGCGGCGGCCTGGTCGTCGAAATACTGCAACAGCGCGGGTTTGAGGCCGGCCTTTTCATTGGCTTCGTTCCAAGCCAGCAGGACTTTTTCCTGGTTGGTACCGGAGCCGACGATGATCTTCAGCCCAGCAATATCCGCAGCCTGTTTGATCTCAGAGATCTTGCTGGTGGTCTTGACGTAGAAGCCGAGCACGTCCTGGCGATAGGTGGCGAAGTCGAAACGCTTCTTGCGCGCCTCAGTCACGGTGACGTTGCTGATCACCGCGTCGTACTTGCCCGAGCTGACGCCCAGGGGCCAATCCTCCCAACTGGTCTGCACCACGTTGAGTTGCAGGCCGAGGCTATCGGCCACCAGTTGCGCGGTGTCGGCTTCGCTGCCGATGGTGGTTTTGTCGTCACTGGCCAGCAGCGCCAGGGGTGGTCCGGCCACGCCGGACACGGCCACGGTGAACTTGCCCGGCTGGGCGAACTTGAAACCCGGTGGGATCTGCGCGATGGCCGCCTCGTTGCGCGGCACATGAACGCGCACGCGGTCGGGGCTGAGGTCGACCTGTTGCACAGCAAATGCGCTTTGTGCGGTGCTGACGGCAAGCGCCAATAGGCCGATACGAGCGGTAGAGATAAACATGGGCAGTCACTCCGTTAACTAAAGCACTTTGCCGAGAAAGGCCACGGTGCGGGGATGTCGGGGTTGGCGGAAAATCTGTTCAGGCTGGCCTTCTTCGATCAGTTGGCCGTCGCAGAGAAACACCACGTGGTCGGCCACTTCACGGGCAAAGCCGATCTCATGGGTGACGATGACCAAGGTCACGCCCAGTTGGGTCAGGCCCTTGATCACGTCGAGGACTTCCCCCACCAACTCGGGGTCGAGGGCCGATGTGGGCTCGTCGAACAGCAGCACCTTCGGGTCCAGCGCCAGGGCACGGGCGATGGCGACGCGCTGTTGCTGACCGCCGGAAAGCTGGCGCGGATAAGCATCGACCTTGTCCGCCAGGCCGACCTTGGCCAACAGCTCTGCGGCCTTGGACTGCGCCTCAGCCTTACTCCAGCGCTTGTGGGCCAAAGGCGCTTCGGCGACGTTTTCCCAAGCGGTGAGGTGCGGGAACAGGTTGAAGTTCTGGAACACGAAGCCCACGTCGATGCGGCGCTTGAGAATCTCCCGCTCCTTGAGTTCATACAGCAGGTCACCTTTGCGCCGATAACCGACGTATTCACCGTCGATGGTGATGTGCCCGCTGTCGATTTTCTCCAGGTGGTTGATGGTGCGCAGCAAGGTGGACTTGCCCGAGCCGGACGGCCCAAGAATCACCGTGACCTTGCCGGGGTCGATGGTCAGGTCGATGTCCTTGAGCACCTGCTGGCTGCCAAAGCGCTTGCCCACGCCCTGGATCTGGATACGTCCTGCGCGCGCTTCACTCATGGGATTTCTCCTTGAGCCAACCGCGTATGCGCTGCAACGGCGTGGGCGGTAGCACCCTTGCCGTTCCCCGTGCGAAATGACGCTCGACGTAATACTGGGCACTGGTCAGCACGGTGGTGATGATCAGGTACCACACGGTGGCGACGATCAGCAGCGGGATCACCGCCTGGGTGCGGTTGTAGATGACCTGCACGGTGTAGAACAGCTCCGCCAGGGCCAGCACGTAGACGATGGACGTGCCCTTGACCAGGCCGATGATCTCGTTGAAGCCCGACGGCAGGATCGAGCGCAATGCCTGGGGCAGGATGATCCGGAAGATGCGGCGTGATGCAGGCAAACCGAGCGCCGCTGCCGCTTCATGCTGACCGGCGTCCACACCGATCAGGCCGCCGCGAATGATCTCCGCCGCGTAGGCCGCCTGCATCAGGCTCAAACCGAGAACCGCCGTGGTGAACTGGCTGAGCACGTCCACCGTCGACCACTCGGCAAATACCACGCTGGTGAACGGCACGCCGAGCACAATGTGGTCATACAGGTAGGCAAAGTTGTACAGGATGATCAGCACCAGCAACGCCGGCATCGAACGGAAAAACCAGATATAGCCCCAGGCCAGGGCCGCCAAAAGCGGCGAGCCGGACAGTCGCGCCAGGGCCAGCGCCGTGCCGAGGATCACGCTGAACACCGTGCTCAACAGCGTCAGCAACAACGTCTGCCCAAGCCCGCGCAGCACCGACGGCGAGAAGAACCACTGGCCGAACACACCCCACTCCCACCGCGGGTTGGTGGCGAGGGAATGGGCGATCGCGAGCAGCACCAGAGCGGCGAAGATCGACCCGGCCCAACGCCACGGGTGCCGGGCAGGCACCACTTGCAGGGCTTTGATCGGTGGGGAGACACGGACCTGGCGAACCTCGCGGGGCTGGTCAATCAGGTCATAGGGTTTGGCAACAATAGGCATGGTTTATTCCTCGGCCTTAGAAGGCATAGGTCAAGCGGGTGTAGTAGTACCCGCCGGTGAATCCGTAGGGCGAATAGGTGCCGTAGCTGCTGACCATGGTGCTGCTGGGCACGCCTTGTTTCTTGGGGTAGACGTCGAACAGGTTTTTGGCGCCGATGGCCACGTTGAGGTCTTTGGTGAGGTTGTAGCCAAGGTCGAGATCGGTGATCCATTTGGCCGCGTAGACCCGGTCGAGGCTGCGGTCGGCGGACACATTGACCTCCTTGTAGGAGCCGTAGCGGGTCAGGGCCAGGTTGAGGTTGAAGCGATCGATGCTCCAGTCACCGCCCAGGATCAGCTTGGTGCTGGGCTGTACGCCGGTGATCAGGTTGCGTGCCTGGCGGTCCATCAGGTCGTAGGACGTGCCGAGGATCGTGGTGGACTCCTTGTAGTTGAGGATTTTGGTCTGGTTCCAGTTGAACGCTGCGGTCCACTTCAGCGCGCCGTACTGGCCCAGGTCCTGGCTGTAGTTGCCGACCAGGTCGAGGCCTTTGGTGCGGGTGTCGGCACCGTTGATAAAGTACTGGCCGCCGGAGGTGGAAGTGATGCCGTTGCCTTGCAGCACCTGGGTGATTTCCGGGCCCAGCAAAGTGCCGGTCAAGGTGATGCGGTCGCGCAGGTTGATCACGTAGGCGTCGGCGGTGAAGCTCAGGCGGTCGGTGGGCGTGAGGGTGAAGCCGAGACTGAAGTTGGTCGAGCGCTCGGGTTTCAAATCCTGGGCGCCCAGGGCTTGGGCAGCCGCCGAACCGGTGGGCAGCACGCCGTAGTTGATCGACTGATACACGCCGTCCACCACGCCATAGGTGGTGGAACGCGCACTGAACAGGCTGTTGGCCAGGGACGGCGCGCGGAAGCCATTGCTCACCGTGGCGCGCACGGCGAACTGTGGAGTGAAATCGTAGCGAGTGGTCAACTTGCCGCTGCGGGTGGCGCCCACGCCCTGGTTGTAATGCTCGTAGCGAAACGCGGTGCCCACGTACCAGTCCGGCACCGGGTTGAAGCCCACATCGACGTAACTGGCCAGGCTGTTGCGCGAGGCGCTGCTTTCTTCATCCGGCGAAATGCCGTTGGTGACCTGCGCCCCGCTTGATGCGCAATTGCCTGGGGCTACGCAGTAACCGCCGTTGGCATAAGACTCGTAATCACCGGCCTGCACCTCATAGGTATCGCGCCGATGCTCGAAGCCGTAACTCAGGTCGAGCGGCTTTTGCAGGCCGATATCGAAGCCGCGCTTGAAGTCGAGGTTGGTGGTCAGCTCGGTGCTGATCCAAGTGCCGGAGGTGAAGCTGTTCGGCGTGGCCTCGCCCAAAGACGGGTTCTGGTTATGGGTGGTGCCCTGCTCCGCTTCGTTGCGCCCGTAGGTGGTGGACAAATCCCAGTCCCACTCGCCGACGGTGCCCTTGCCGCCGAATGCAGCCTGGAAATCGTCCTCATCGATGTACCAGGTCGGCGTGTAGCCACCGGGGTAACCGTTAGGCCCGGTGGTGATGGTGTTGGTGATGGTCGGCAGGCGGAAATTCTGCCCCTGCTCGGCCTTGCGCCGTGAATAGGTGGTGAAGGAATACAGGCTGAAATCGTCGTCGATAGGCAACTCGGCGTTGTAGCCCAGGGTCAGCAAGTTGGTCTTCGGCGTGCCGTAGCCGCCATAAGTGGAACGGCCGGCTTGCTCATAGGCCTGTGCGTAGGTGTAGCCGTTGGCGCTGGCCTTGTTGTCATCGTTCTGGCTGCGTGCATCCAGCGCCAGCTGCACGATGCCGCCGTTGCCGATCTCAAAGCCTTTGTTGAGGCTTTGTTGCACGGTCTGTTTTTTACCGTCATAGCCAAGGCCGGCATTGGTCACCGAAGTGCCGCTGGTGTCGGCCTTGAGGATCACGTTGATGACCCCGGCGATGGCATCGGAGCCGTACTGGGCAGCGGCGCCGTCACGCAACACTTCCACATGGTCGATGGCGCTGATGGGGATCAGGTCCAGGTCTGCCGGGGCGGCGCCGGTGCTGATGCCGTTGATATTCAGCGTCGCGGCGGTGTGGCGGCGCTTGCCATTGACCAGCACCAGCACTTCGGCGGCGCTCATACCCCGCAGGTTCGGCGCGCGGGCAATGCCGCTGGCGTCCCAACCGGTTTTTTCCGGCAGGGTCAGCGATGGGATCACCGCACTCAACGCCTCCATCAAACCCGGCTTGCCGGTGCTTTGCAGTTGCTTGGCGCTGACCACATCGATCGGCACCGGACTGCTGGTGACCGTGCGCTGCTCGGCACCACGGTTACCGGTGACCACCACGGTGGACAGAGTGCTGTCGTCCTGGGCATGGGCGGTGTTGGCCAGAATTGCCAGGGCCAGGATGGCGGTGGGTTTTGACGTTTGCTTCATAGGCGTGCCTGTATTTCCAAATCGCGAAGTCGGGCAGTCACGCGGCGATGCGCGGTGCTCGGTTTTTTGGGGCTATTGCGGCGATTTGGGGTTAGGGCGACTGCGGGGATTGAATTGGCAACATACGTTGAACTCACTTCCAACGATTCTGCTGCGGGGGATGATCACCCGGTTATGGCGCGCAGAATCTTGATTACGCTGGGTACCATCCGAGGTCAGGGGTAGGCTGTTGCGATCAAACATAACGGAATGGGTTTTGAAAATATAATGCTGTTTTGATATAAGCTAATATTCTCTAATTTCATTATTTATTAATTACTTTATTCATAATAATGATGTTTTTTTGGGTGCGGGGGTTAGGTGGATTGGGGGATATCCGTTGTTGGAGTAACGGCGGGTTATTGGTTTCGCCCTTACGGCGGGTCACTTTGGAAAAGAGCCGGAATACCAGCCCATCCCAAAGTAACCAAGGACTCTTGCCCCAACACTCGGCACCTCGCCTAGGCTCGGTGTGCGGCCAGCGTGTTTGACGGGGCGCCTAAGATAAAGATCAAAAGCAGATCAAAAGCAGATCAAAAGCAGAACAGTAGGCTAGGACCTATCTGTCTGATCTATGGAGATCAAACTGTGGGAGGGGGCTTGCTCCCGATGGCGGTATGTCAGCCAACATAGCTGTAACTGAACCACTGCAATCGGGAGCAAGCCCCCTCCCACATTTGGAATGCGGTCGGCTCTAAGGCCGCCGCGGCCTTGCTTTTGATCTGGAATCGCCCCGTCAACCACGCTGGCCAGAATTCGATGTTGATTTGGGGGCTAAACCGGCAGGGATGCCGGTTTAGCCGCCCTGCGCCATGGATGGCGCGTGGCGGCGGCCCCCCCAAAATCAATGTCGGATTACGGGCACACCGAGCCTAGGTATCTGTCTGTCTGGTCTACGGAGATCAAACTGTGGGAGGGGCTTGCTCCCGATGGCGGTATGTCAGCCAACAGAGCTGTAACTGAACCACTGCAATCGGGAGCAAGTCGAATCGTCGCACCGCCCCTCCCACATTTGGAATGCGTTCGGCTTAAGAACCCGGTCGGCTCTAAGGCCGCCGCGGCCTTGCTTTTGATCTGGAGTCGCCCCGTCAACCACGCTGGCCGGAATTCGATGTTGATTTGGGGGCTAAACCGGCAGTGATGCCGGTTTAGCCGCCCTGCGCCATGGATGGCGCGTGGCGGCGGCCCCCCCCAAAAAATCAATGTTGGATTACGGGCACACCGAGCCTAGGTATCTGTCTAGTCTACGGAGATCAAACTGTGGGAGGGGGCTTGCTCCCGATGGCGGTGTGTCAGCCAACAGAGTTGTAACTGAACCACTGCAATCGGGAGCAAGCCCCCTCCCACATTTGGAACCCGGTCGGCTCTAAGGCCGCCGCGGCCTTGCTTTTGATCTGGAGTCGCCCCGTCAACCACGCGGGCCAGAATTCGATGTTGATTTGGGGGCTAAATCGGCAGGGATGCCGGTTTAGCCGCCCTGCGCCATGGATGGCGCGTGGCGGCGGCCCCCCCCCAAAAAATCAATGTTGGATTACGGGCACACCGAGCCTAGGTATCTGTCTGGTCTACGGAGATCAAACTGTGGGAGGGGGCTTGCTCCCGATGGCGGTGTGTCAGCCAACAGAGTTGTAACTGAACCACTGCAATCGGGAGCAAGCCCCCTCCCACATTTGGAACCCGGTCGGCTCTAAGGCCGCCGCGGCCTTGCTTTTGATCTGGAGTCGCCCCGTCAACCACGCGGGCCAGAATTCGATGTTGATTTGGGGGCTAAATCGGCAGGGATGCCGGTTTAGCCGCCCTGCGCCATGGATGGCGCGTGGCGGCGGCCCCCCAAATCAATGTCGGATTACGGGCACACCGAGCCTAGGTATCTGTCTGGTCTACGGAGATCAAACTGTGGGAGGGGGCTTGCTCCCGATGGCGGTGTGTCAGCCAACAGAGCTGTAACTGAACCACTGCAATCGGGAGCAAGTCGAATCGTCGCACCGCCCCTCCCACATTTGGAATGCGGTCGGCTCTAAGGCCGCCGCGGCCTTGCTTTTGATCTGGAATCGCCCCGTCAACCACGCTGGCCGGAATTCCGGCCTTTACAAAAGTGACCCGCTGTAAGAGCGGAACCATAAGCCGCCGTTGCCTGAATAACGGATATGTACACCAACAACCCGCAGATCCGAAGCAAGCCCCACATCAACCACATACCCAGACCTACCGAGCCGGCCGCAACAACTGCATCTGCTGCCGATAATCATCCGTCACTTGCCGCGCCTGACTACTGCTGGTAATCACCCTAGGCGTAATCAACACAATCAACTCCGTCCGATCCTTGGACTTGCTCGTATTCCCAAACAACCACCGCAACCCCGGGATCTTTCCAAGGTAAGGCACCGCACTCACCGACTCGGCGTTGTCCTGCTTGATCAACCCGCCCAGCAACACCGTCTGCCCACTCTGCACCGCCACTTGGGTGGACACCGACCGCGTGGAAATACGCGGATTAGTCGGCGTGTCGCTGTTAGTCGACGCCTGATCCTGCGCATCACTGACCTGCTGCTGAATATCCATGTACACCAATCCACCCGGATTGATCCGCGGCACCACGTCGAGGATCACCCCGGTCTGCACATATTCAACACTGCTCAAGGTGGTATCCGAGGTACCCGTGTTAACCGTGGTCTGGCTGATGGGAATGTTGTCCCCCACCTGAATCTGCGCTGGCTGGTTATTCATCACCACCAGCGACGGCGCCGACAGCACCTGGGTGCGACCGTTGGTTTCCAATGCATGCAGCGCCACTTGCAGGTTGGTGCTGACGAAGGAGTAGAACAACGAATCCGCGCCTAGCCCAGCACCGCCACCCCCCAACGCGCCTTGGCTGCCGGAGGCATTGGCCACAGTGGTGCTGGTGGAATTGCCCGCCAGGCGCCCCAGGTACCACTGCACGCCAAGGTCCAGTTCACCGGTGAGTTTGACTTCGAGAATGCGCGTCTCGATCTGCACTTGCAGCGGTGGATTGTCGAGACGTTTGATCGCCGATTCGATCTCTTTCCACTGCACCGGCCGGGTGCGGACCAGCAGTTGGTTACTGCTTTTTTGTGCGGTGATCCGGGTGCCTGCGTCGAGGCTTTTGGCCGGGGCGTCTTCGGTCGCGCCCTGCTCGGCGGTGTCCTGCTCGACTTCGGGTTCCTGCTCCTCATCCTCTGCGGCGGGTTGGTTGCCATTGAGGTTGTTGCTCAGGCCACCCGGCGTGCTGCCGGACGTACTGTTGGTGCCCGGCGACGACAATGTTGCCGTGCGCAAACCGGGGGCGACTTTGGCCGGGGTATCGTCCTTGATCGCGCCTGTGCCGTAGATCTGCCGCAGGTACTTGGCCAGGTCGGTGGCCTTCATGTTGCGCACGTCATACACATACATCTGCGGCTCGTTGCCGCCGCCTTCGTCGATGGTGTGGATCCAGTCGCCGACTTCACTGAGGTACTGCGGCTGCGACGAAATCGCCACCACCGAGTTAGTCCGCTCGATAGGCAGAAAGCGCACCATGCCCGCCAGGGGCATGCCGCTGTCGGGGCCGAACATCTTTTGCAGTTCGGGCATCAGTTCGGCCACCGACGCGCGTTGCAGGCCGAACACGCCCACCGACATGCCCTTGAGCCAGTCCACGTCAAAGGTGTCGATGGTGTCCTGGTAATTGGCCAGTTCTTCGGGGGTGCCGGCCAGGCTCAGCACATTGCGCGCCGGGTCCACCAGCAGGAAGGCATTTTCGCGGGCGAACGGCTTGAGCAGTTTCTGCATTTCGGTGGCGGAGATATAGCGCAGCGGAAACAACCGCGCCGACAGGCCACTGGACGGTTGCGACACGCGCATTTCGGGGACCAGTTTTCCCGCCACCGCCTGATTCGCCGGCAGGATCACATAACGACTGCCCTGCTTGATCATCGCGTTGTCGGTCCAGGACAGCAGGGTTTCCAGAATCGACAACGCCTGCTGCTTGTTCACCGGTTTGGAGGTGGAGAAGCTGACGTTGCCCTTCACGCCCTGAGCGATGCTGTAGTTCTCGTGCAGCAGATCGCCCATCACGCTGTTGATCACCGCTTCAATCGGCTGGTCGGCAAAGTTGAACACGATGTCGCCGCCGCCCTCCTCCTTAGCAGACGGTGCCGCAACCGGTTGCCGCACAAACTGTTGGTTGCCGCGAATCAGTTGGCGCTGGGGCGGCGTTTTTGCCTGGGGCTGGCCGCTGTCGACCGGCGCCTGTTCGCTGGCCGGGTCCACGGGCGGACGTTGCGAGCCGGTGCCCTGCATTGCTTCGTGCAGCAGGGCCTCGTCCGGGTCGAGGTGGTCGGGGAATGTCCCGCAGCCACCGAGGGCGACGGCGGTGGCCAGGCAAAATGCGGTGGTGCGCAAGGCGCCAGGGAAGGTATCGATCAAGGGGTGGACTCGCGAGGAAGGGTAATCGGCGGTGTGCTGGACGGCGGCGGCAAACGCAGGGCCCGCAGGCTCAGGGTTTGGCTGCGGCCGTCGAGTACGAAACGGGCGTCGCGGGGGGTCAGGTGCTCCAGGCGCCAGCCATTGGGCAGGGTCTGGTCCTGGTGGACTTTCAACGGTGGGCCGTCGGCGCGCTTGAGCAGCGCCACGCGCAGGTCACCGTCGAGGACGATGCCGGTCAGCGTGAGGCTCGACAGGCTGGAGACAGCGCCTTGGCCCACCGCGCGGTCGGGGCTGCGGTCGGGGCTGAACAACGGTGCCTGCCAGGTGCCGGCCAGGCTGTCCAGGGTTGCGCTCGGGGCCACCAGCACCTTGGTGGCGGCATTGGCGCGTGTGTCGGGCGCGGGCGGCGGCAACCACTGGGGCGCATCGCCGATGCTGCTGAGGATGCCGGCCATCAGCAGCCCCAACAGCCCGGCCACGCCGATCAAGCCCCACTCCAGGGGACGCAAGGTGCTGATCATCGGCGCACCTGCGCGGCGGCAGCCGGTTGCAGGTAGCCACGCACCAACAGGTGCACCACCAATTTGCCGGCGCCGCCACTGGCGGGTGCGTCCGGGGCGCGGCGGATACTCATTTCATCGACAAACAGAAACGGTCGCTGGTACTCCAGTTCATGGAGGATCGCGGTTAAGGGCTCGATGGCGCAGTTGAGGGTCAGGCTGACTTTGACCTGGCGATAGGGCTCGGCATCGTCCTGCTCCGGGGTGATGGGCATGCGCTGGGTCAGGCTGCAGCCGCCACCGAGACCGGCGCGGCTATTGATCAGGTCGGCGATGCGCTGCATCAAATCGGCGGCCACCGCGCTGGGGTCATCGCCGGGTAACAGGCTGGTGCTGCTGGCCGGGTCCTGGCGCGCTTCTTCCAGTTGCTGGCGCAAGCTGTCGCCCTGGCGCAGCACGCCGGCGTAGCGTTGCTGCTGTTCGCGCAGTTGCTCGGCCTGTTCGCCCAGGGTGCGCAACGGGCCGGCGAACCAGCTGTCGATCAACAGCCAATACGCGCCGCCGAGCACCAACGCGAGGACGATCAAGGCCGCGCCACGGCGTTCACGGGGTGTCAGTGGTCGGCGCATCGGCGGCCTCCTGGTGCAGGTGGGCGCGCAAGGAAAACTGATCCTTGCCGGTTTGCGCATCGGGTTGGATGACCCCTTCGAACTGAGCGTTTTCCAGGCTGCGGCAGTTCTTGATGCGGGTGATCAGGGCACTGGCCTTGGCGCTTTGCCCGGAGAAGGACACGTCGGCACCGTCGTTGACTTCCAACTGGTCGATCCAGGTGTCGGGCGGCAGGCAGGCGGTCAGTTCATTGAGCAATGCGGCCAAGGGCGGCTGCGCGGCCTTGCGGCGGATCAAGTACTGCGCGGCGCCCCGGGTGTTGAGCAGTTGCTGGCGCAGGGCCTGGACCTCGGCGACCTGGGCCTTTTGCGCACGCACGCTCTGTTGCATGGCGTCGAGCACGCGCTGGCGGTCGTTGAGCCACAGCACCATGGCGGCAATCAGTAAGGCGCCGCACAGCCACGGCAGACTGCGCTGCAAGCCCTTGCCCGCCGGGCGCTGGCGCGGACGCAACGGCGCCGGCAGCAGGTCGATGCCCATGGGCACGCCCGCGCGGTCGTATACGTCCACGGCGTGGGGTTGCAAGCCGAGTGCCGCGCAGTCATCGAGGATCTGGTCCAGACGCTCGCGCAGGATCGCCACCAGCGTCACCTGTAGATGGGCGGCCGTGCGGCGTTCCTGACGCGCGACAAAGTACAGCTGGGCGGCGTCGAACGGAGTGAAGCGGTCCAGTTCGTAACCGACGACCGTGGACAGGTTGCGTGCGGCGGCTACAGGCAATTGCAGGCTCTG
Organism: Pseudomonas sivasensis; assembly: GCF_052938085.1. Lineage (NCBI taxonomy): Bacteria > Pseudomonadati > Pseudomonadota > Gammaproteobacteria > Pseudomonadales > Pseudomonadaceae > Pseudomonas > Pseudomonas sivasensis. The sequence continues at coordinate 2,079,284 of NZ_CP176442.1, read as the reverse complement.
CACCAACACGGCGTCCGGTGCCAGCAACAACACCTGGCACGCCTCGCCGGTGAGCTTTACCACAGGCGCAGTGATCGGCCACGGGTAGACGTGCTCGGGAATGTCATGGGGCAACAACCACCCCGGCAGGCAGCCACGCAGCTCCTTGAGCCACAGGCGCCAGCCTTGTTGCAGCAGGCTGCCGTGCCAGCGCCGGGCGAGCGGCTGCGTCAGCAGGTGCAGCCGCGCGGTTAAATGTTCATTCATTCTTGCCAACGTAGTACTCGATAAGGTTGTGCGCTGCCTTGCGCGGGGCTCAATAACACCGTGGCTTGCAGCTCGGCGTGGTAACCGCCGGGCCGTTGGGCGCGGCTGCTGACCACCAGCACATCACCGGGGTCGGCACCCACCGCACTTTGGTGCGGCAGGTTCAAGGCACGGCGCATCAACGGGCTCGCGAACGCCGGATCGGGCCGATCCAGACCGCTCCACAGGCTGATTTCCGGCACCAGCGCGCTGTACAAGGCCTGGGTCATGCCCGGCAGTTGTCGCACTTCTTCCACCACCCGAAACGGTGCAAGGCCCTGGTTGCGGCGCACTTCCAAGTCCCTGGCCAACTGCTTGGCCTGGGCCTGTGTGGCGCCGCAGGCCAGGGCCAAGCGGGCAAAATCCCCCACTTCGGCGCTGTTGAGGTACAACTTGCCGCGCTCGCTGCGCAGGCTCACGTGTAGTTGGGCGTCGTCGAACACCAGCGGGATTTCACGCCCGTCGGCAATCCACTGTTTGCGCTGTAACGGGTCGGCCACGGCTTGCATCGCCAGCGCCACGCCCGCCTCCGCCGCCAACACGGCCTGGGTGTGCTGGCGATGCCACGCGGCCTGGCGCGTTTCCAGCTGTACCCAACCGGCCAGCCCGCCCAGCAACAAACTGAGCAAGGCCAGCACCCAGAGCACCAGCAGCAGGGCCACACCCCGTTGGTGCTTGATCATTCGGGCGCCCCGCCGGACAGGTTCAGGCGCAAAGCAACCACCTGGGTCACCCACGGCACCGGGCCGTCGACGCGGGCTGCAATCCGCACCGCGTAGGGCAGGCGTTTGGTCCACGGCCACTCACTGATCCAGCCGGTGGCCTGGCCCTTGGGCGACAAGCCGCGATAGCTGAATTGCAGGTCTTCGACGCCCTTGAGCAACACCTGTGGCTCGCTGCGTGACGCCGGCACGCTGACCTGCGCCAGGGACTCAAACCGCGCAAACGCCACCTGCAAATCACGCTGCGCCTCAGGGCCAGTCAGTTGCAGGGTGAAACGCTGAATGCCGCCACCGAGCACACCGGGCAAGGTCGCCACAAACTGCATGCGCTGCGGTCCGCCCGCGAAAAAACCATCGACCTGGCTGTCGTCCTCGGTCACATCCAGCGGTAACGCCTCGCTGATGGCGGTGCGCAAAAACTGCTGGGCAGCACGCATTTCATCCAGGCTGACCGTGTAGCGCTGGGCCTTGAGTACCGCGCGATTGGCACCGAGCAACGCGCCGCCGACCAGGGTCAGCAGCACCCCCAGCAGGCTGAGCACGATCATGATTTCGAGCAGGGTAAAGCCCTGCTGGCGCCGCTTCACAATCCAGCCCCGGCGGCGCGCAGTTTCAAGGTGCTGAAGCTGGCCTGGCGCGGGCCTTCGCTGACACTCAGGTCCAGGCGAAACAAATGCGCCTGGCCGATGCGGCTGGGCTGTTGGGCGATGCGCAGTTGCCAGGCGATGCCGTCCATTTCGCCCTGGCGCGTGCCGCTCGCCAGAGGCCCGGTGCCCTCCTGATCCATTACGCTCAAGGCGGCATGGGTGAGACGGTCGCTATGGGCTACCTGCAACAACGAGCGCGCGCTCTGGCCGAAGGCGACCAGCAGCACCGTGCTACAGATCGCCATCAGCGTCAGCGCGGCGAGCATTTCCAACAGGGTAAAACCGCGCTGGTCCTTCATGGCAGGGCCTTGGACTGGACGCTACCGGTCAGCCAGCCAATGTCGATGCGCCAACGTCGGCTGCCGTTGACCAGCAGCACGTTGCCGCCGGTGGAGCTGCCATCAGGATAGAAATCCAACGCCGAGCCCGCTTGCTCGGCGGTGTGCAGCGTTACCTGTAGCTCGGCGGGCCAGTGTTTTTTCGGGCGACCGGGCGCCTGGAAACTCAAGTCGCGCAAATCGAAGACGGTGCTTTCAGTGGTGCCACCGACAATCGCCCGGGCCCGCGTGCTGCGCAGCGCCTCGACGATCTGCCCGACCGCCTGGCGCTCTTTCGCCGCACGCAGGCCTTGTTGTAGGCCAAAACCGACCAACCCGGCCGCGATGCTGATCAAGACGATCACCACCAGCATCTCCAGCAGGGTAAAGCCGCGTTGGGCGTTGGGCATGGTCGTGGGTTATTCCCAGTTGCCCAGGTCGGCGCTGTAGCCTTCGCCGCCGGGTTGGCCGTCCTGGCCGTAGAAGATCAGGTCAAACGCACCGTGCTCGCCAGGAAAGCGATAGCCAAAGGCATGTCCAAACGGGTCTTTGAGGTCCGACGGCTTAGCGTACGGCCCGGCCCAACCGGCGCTGTTACCCGGTTTTTCGACCAGTTGCTGCAAGGTCTTGGGCGGTGAGCCGACATCCAGCCCGTAGCTTTCGATTTTCATCGAAAGGCTGGCCAGTTGCGCCTTGCCCGCGCCGTATTTGCCCTTATCGACGTTACCGCCGACCTGGCGCACCACGATGGTCGCGACGATGCCCAGCAGTACGATCACGGCGAGCATTTCCAACAGGGTGAAACCGCTTTGGCGGCGTGCAGGTTTTGAGCGCATGGAGGTGGGTCCTTGAGGGTTCATATATTGCTGGTCAGGCTCATCAGCGGCAGCATGATCGCCAGCATGATCACCGCCACCAGCACCGCCATGACCACGGTCAGGGACGGCACCAGCGCAGCGAGCAAGCGGTCGATGCCGCGTTTGGCTTCAACGTCGAACACGTCGGCGACCTTGAGCAGCATGCTGTCCAGTTCGCCGGCCTGTTCGCCGACTTCAATCATTTGCAAGGCCAGGTCCGGCAGCAGCGGCTGCGAGCCAAAGGCACTCGCCAGGGTGCCGCCGCCCTTGACCGACTCGGCGGCCTGGGCGACTTGCGCTTGCAGGGCGCGGTTGGTGCAGACCTGCCGGGCGATGACCAGGGCTTGCAGCAGGGCCACGCCATTGCTCAGCAAGGTGCCCAGGGTGCGCGCCAGTCGGGCGGCTTCGACCCGTTGCAACAGTGGGCCGATGAGGCGAATGCCCAACACGCGGCGATCGTAATTTTCGCGGCGCCGGGGGTCCCGCAGGCGAGCGACCAGGGTCCAGATCGTCACGATCAACCCGGCCAACACCGCCAGGCCGTAGGCACCCAGGAATTGGCCGAGATTCAGGATCACCTCAGTGATCAACGGAATCGGCACGCCCAAGTCTTTGAAGATCGGCACGAACTGCGGCACCACATAGGCCAGCAACAGCGCCAGTGAACCCAGTACGCCGACCACCAGAAACGCCGGATAGATCAACGCATTGATCACCTCGCCCCTCAACAGTTGGCTGCGCTCCAGATAGTCGCTGAGCTGGCGCAAGGTGTTTTCCAGGGCGCCGCCGGCTTCGCCGGCACGCACCATGCTCAGGTACAGCGGCGAGAACTGGCTGCCCTCCTCTTCCAAGGCTTTGGACAAAGGCTGACCGGCTTTGACGCGCTCACGAATGCGCTCGATCAACGCGCGGGTCTGGGGCTGGCCGGGCTGTTTGAGCAGGATGCCCAGGGAGCGTTCCAACGGCTGTCCGGCGCCCAAAAGCGTGGCCAGTTGCTGGGTAAAACTGACCAACGCCGCGCCGTTCAACTGGCCGCGCCCAAGGGCGTTGCGCAGCCCTTGAGCGCCGGCCACATCAATGTGCAATAACAACAAACCGCGCTTGTGCAGCGCGGCGACGGCGGCATCCTGGTCCTTGGCTTCCAGGGTGCCATTTTGCGGCGTGCCCTGGCTGTCGAGGGCGCGGTATTTGAACAGGCTCACGTGCCCTCCCCTCGGGTAACGCGCAGCACTTCTTCCAGGGACGTCACCCCGGCTACGGCTTGGCGCAGGCCTTCTTCATGCAAGGTGCGCAGGCCGCCGCGACGGGCAGCCTGTTCCAGGGTGGCGGCGTCGGCCTGACGCATCAGCAGGCTGCGCAGTTCATCGTTCATCACCAACAATTCAGTGATTGCACTGCGGCCGTGGTAGCCGCCGCCGGGCGCGTCGGCGCGAGGGCGATAGAGCATGATCGGGCGCTGCTCGGTAAAACGATCCAGGCCATGTTCGGCGATCAATTCGGCCGGTGCTTCGAAGGCTTCTCGAGTGGCCGGATCAAGACGGCGCACCAGGCGTTGGGCGAGGATGCCGTTGACGGTCGAGGCGATCAGATAGCTTTCGACGCCCATGTCCAGCAAGCGCGTGATACTCGCCGCCGCGCTGTTGGTGTGCAGGGTCGACAGCACCAAATGGCCGGTCAAAGAGGACTGGATGGCGATGCGGCAGGTTTCCAGGTCGCGGATCTCGCCGATCATGATCACGTCCGGGTCCTGACGCACGATGGAGCGCAGCGCGCCGGCAAAGTCGAGGCCGATGGCCGGTTTTACCTGGATCTGGTTGATGCCTTCGAGCTGGTACTCCACCGGGTCTTCCACGGTGATGATCTTGCGCTCGGCGGTATTGAGCCGCGACAGCGCGGTGTACAGCGTGGTGGTCTTGCCCGAGCCCGTCGGACCGGTGACCAGCAGGATGCCGTGGGGGCGTTCGAGCACTTCGAGGAAGGTTTCCAGGCGCTGGCCATCGAAGCCCAGGCTCTGAAAATCGAACTGCACGGTCTGGCGGTCGAGCAAACGCATGACCACCGACTCGCCAAAACTGGTGGGCACGGTGGACACACGCAAGTCCAGTTCCTTGCCCTGGATGCGCAGCATGATGCGCCCGTCCTGGGGCAGGCGTCGTTCGGCGATGTCCAGGCGCGCCATGATCTTTACCCGCGAAATCACCGCCGCCGATGAACTGGACGGCGGCGCCTCCGCCTCATGCAGCACGCCGTCAATGCGGTAGCGCACCTTGAGCTGATTTTCGAAGGGCTCGATATGGATGTCCGAGGCGCGATGTTCCACCGCGCGCTGCAGGATCAGGTTGACCAGGCGAATCACCGGCGCTTCGGAGGCCATGTCCTTGAGGTGTTCGATGTCTTCGAGCGCGCCGCCCTGTTCGTCGAGGTTTTCGATCAGGGTACCCATCGCCGAGCGGCCCTGGCCGTAATAGCGCTCGATCAGGGTATCGACTTCATTGCGCGGGCCCACCGCCAGCCACACCGGCACACCGCACGCATAAGCCATGGCCTGGAACGGATAAACCAACGCCGGGTTGGCCGCCAGCACCCGCAACCCGCCCTGGCTCCAGCCCACGGGCACCACTTGGTGATGGCGCATAAAACGCTCGGTCAGGGCCGGCAACGGGTCGAGCAACGGCGGCGCTGCGTCCGCCAGCAACAGCGGTGCGCCAAGCAGGTCTGCCCAGGCGCGGGCCAACTCCACTTCGGAGACCAGTCCCAGGCGGGTGAGCAGGCCGAGTAGTTCGGTGTCGTCAGACTCCTGGGACAGGCGCCGGGCGCGCTCCAGGTCAACGGTTTTCAAGCCGGCGTGCTGCATCAGCCACGCGCAGACCTGTTCGGTGTGCGGGATGTGCATCTGGCAGGCGTTGATGGGCGTTGAGGGACTTGGCATGAGTAGCTATCTGAGGGGCGATGTTCTAAAGGGCTACTGGGAACCCCTGTGGGAGTGGGCTTTCCCCTCCCGCAGGGGGCCGCGTTTCGCCGTTAGTTCGAGGTCTTCGGCGCGGCCTGGCTGCCATTCAACGGTCGGCCACCCTTGGTGGTTTCTGCCTTCTGCTTCTTGGCAGCCTTGGCATCGTGGGACTGGGTCAACACGGTGGAATCGGCGGCGCCGGACTTGGCATCCGCGTCGGTGGCTTCAGCCGCAATGGCCGCGCCGCTCAATGCAACGCCCAGCACAAAACCGGCACCCAGCAGGGACTTTTTCATAAACATTCTCCAGATAAAAAACTGCGAAACGCTCACGTGGCGCCTTGAATCGGTTCAAGACCCTACAGCAAAGCGTTGTGTATGACAGCGTGTATAAAACATGGCCTTTTAGAACTACCGAGCAACGCCACTAGTTCGCCATGCCACCATCTATTTTCTTAAACCAATCGACTGGTAGGTTTAGTCTTAGTTCAAAATCGTAATGAAATATTTCTTATTTCACGCAAAAATTAGCTTTCGTTTGACTTATAACCGCAAGAATTGCCTTAATTATCACGTTTTCGCGGTTCAAAATGCCATCTAGTGATATCGCCAAGACATCATCCACAACAATAATTAACACAATTATTAAACTTACAGAATCTGCAAAACCCGCCAAGTAATTGCAATTAGCCATCGGTTAAACATTGCGATCAAGGCGAACTATTGCCCACGAAAAAGTGACGAGCGTCACCCTATTTTTACTAAACAGTTGTCGGAGAAACCCCATGAATAAACGCAAGATGATCGGTGCGCAGTCGGCGTTTGCCCTGCTGGCGCTGGCCGTATCCCAGGTGCACGCGGCCACCAGCCCTGCCTTGGACGAAGGCCGGGTGAACCGTGCAGAAAAGGCCGCGGACAAAACCCTGGCGAAGATGACCATGGAAGAAAAACTCGCCTACATCGGCGGCACCGGTGGCTGGGACGTCAAGCCGCTGACCCAATACGGCATCCCACAGATCCACGGTGCCGACGGCGGCGTCGGTGTGCGCTACACCAGTGAAGGCAACGCCCAGGGCGTGGTCTACCCTTCCGGACCGAACCTGGCCGCCAGTTGGAACCCGCGCCGTGCCATCGACCTGGGTCGTGCACTGGGCTACGACACTGCCAGCGGCGGTTATCAGTTCGTCACCGGCCCCGGCGTGAACCTGTACCGCATGCCCTACAGTGGCCGTGCGTTCGAGTATCTGTCCGGTGAAGACCCGTTCCTCGGCGCCAGCCTGGGGCCGGCAGTGATCAACGGTATCCAGTCCCGTGGCGTGTGGGCCAACGCCAAGCATTTCGCGGCCAACGACCAGGAAAGCAATCGCTTCCACCTCGACGAAATCATCAGCGAGCGTGTGCTGCGCGAGATGACCCTGCCGCCCTTCGAGTCCGCCTCGAAGAACAGCAAGGTGGCGATGATGATGTGTGCGTTCCAGAAAGTGAACGGCGAGTTCGCCTGCCAGAACAAACACCTGATGCGCGACATCCTGAAGACCGAATGGGGCTATCCAGGCTTCGTGCAGAGTGACTACAACGCGGTGGTCAACGGCTTGCCGGCAGCGCAGGCCGGCACCGACTTGGACATGATGGGCTACCAGATGAACAGCACGGTGCTCAAGCCGTTTCTGGACAGCGGCGAGCTGAGCAGCGCGACCATCGATGACAAGGTGCGGCGCATCCTCAAGCAGATCTACCTGTACAAGTTCGACAGCAAAGCGCCGTTGACCAGCCACAACATGAACAGCGCCACCAGCAACCGCGTGGCCCTGAACGCGGCGCGCGAAGGCATCGTGTTGCTGAAAAACCAGAACAACCTGCTGCCTCTGGATGCCAAGAAGGTCAAGACCATCGCGGTGGTCGGCAACCTGGCCAAATACGCCCCGCCCACCGGTTTCGGCAGCGCGAATGTGATGGCGGCCAACTACATCAGCGAGCTGAGCGGCCTGCAGCAATTGGCGCCGGGTGCCAAGGTCGAGTTTATCGACGGCCTGTCCCTGGACCCGACGGCCTCCAACTGGACTCACACGGACAGCGACGGCAACAGCGTCAAAGGCGTAAAGACCGAGTTCTTCAGCAACACCAACTGGTCCGGCGACCCGGCGGCCAGCCGAACCGATCGCCATGTCGACTTGGACTGGTCCACCGACAGCCTGCCGGTGAACGGCGATACGGCGGCCACTTCGATTCGCTACAGCGGCCAGATCACCCCGACCGTCAGCGGCGAACAGGTGTTCAAGATTCGCGCCGACGGTGCCGTGCGTCTCTACGTCAACGGTAAGAAAGTGCTGGATAACGGCGACGGCAAGCCGCTGCCCAACAACAGCATCCCACCGACCATTCCGGTATTCGCCAAGGTCAATCTGGAGGCTGGCAAAGCCGTCGACATCAAGCTGGAATACTCGCGCCGCAACGGCTACCTCTCGACCATGGGCGGTTTGGTGGGCGTGCAGATGAGCTGGGCCTCGCTGGTGGCGCCACAGGACCTGGCCAAGTACGACGCAGTGCTGGTGGCTGCTGGCAACAGCAATGAATACGAAGGTGAAGGCTTTGACCACAGCTTCGACCTGCCGGAGTTCCAGGGCCAACTGATCCAGAGCATCGCCAAGGTCAACCCCAATACTGTCGTCACCCTGCACGGCGGTACCGGGTTGAAAATGAGCGACTGGATCGACCAGGTACCGGCCGCATTGCATGCGTTCTACCCTGGGCAGAACGGCGGCCAGGCATTGGCGGAGATCCTGCTGGGCAAGGTCAACCCGTCGGCCAAGTTGCCAATCAGCATCGAGCGCAACATCGAAGACAACCCGATCTACGCGACCTTCCCCAAGTTCGACAACCAGGAAACCCTGGCTGAGATGAGCTACAAGGACGACCTGTTCCTGGGCTATCGCGGTTACGAGAAAAAAGGCATCAAGCCGCTCTACCCGTTCGGCTATGGCTTGTCGTACACCACCTTCGGCTACAGCAACATCAGCGTGACGCCAGGGGTTGCAGTTGCAGGGGCGCCGATCAAGGTGTCGTTCGACCTGGCCAACACCGGCAAGGTGGCGGGCGCCGAAGTCGCCGAGCTGTACGTGGGCCAGAACAATCCGAAAGTCGAGCGGGCGCTCAAGGAACTCAAGGGCTACAAGAAAGTGTTCTTGAAGCCGGGCGAGAGCAAGCGCGTGACCATCGAGCTCAACGATCGCTCGCTGGCCTACTACGACGTCAAGAGCAAGCAATGGGTGGTGGACGCCGACAGCTTCAACTTGTCGGTGGGCGCGTCGTCTCAGGACATTCGCCTGAACGCCAAGCTGGTCAACCCGTTCCGCCAGGAACTGTCGACGACCACCAGCAACCCGTTGCCGCGTTCAGCGCTCAATTCGACGTTGCGTGAGCTGCCACAGGTGAAGACTGGCGGTGTGCTGCATCAGAATGAAGGCGACAGCGGCACCAGTGAAGGTGATGGCTATGACATGAGCGATGACAGCAGCCAGGGCAGTGCTGCCGGTAACTGATCCCGACTCGGTCTAATGTGGGATGGGCAAGCCCCCTCCCACATTTTTGACTGTGTTTGACTCAGGTTCGAATGGCCGCTTCAACCCGCGCAATGTAGGCGTCGAAGCGCGCCACCAGATCCACCTGCTCGGGAAACCGCAACCACTGGATCTGCAGGCCATCCATCATGGCCAGGATCTCCTCCACCAGCCCGGCGATGTCCACGTCGCCGCGCACCTCCCCCGCCGCCACCAGGTCGGCAAACTGTCCTTGCATGCGTTGGTGAATCGCCGCGTAGCGCGCCTGGAACCACGCCCAGGCCGGCTGGGTATCCAACAGACTTTCGGCATTCAAGATGGTAAACGCGCGCACCACGCCAGGCGCCGTGGCATTTGAACGATTGATTGCGCGCAGGCTGCCGAGCAAACCATTGAGGGTTTTCTCCGCACGCACTTCATCGGCAATCCGCTGGTTGACCTCATCACGCCGCTGCAACACGCCCATCAACAGTGAGATCTTGCTCGGAAAATGGTGCAGCAACCCGGCCACGGAAATCCCTACGATCCCCGCCACCTGCGCCATCGAGGCACCGCTGTAGCCTTCCAGGGAAAACACTTGCAAGGCCGCATCCAGCAGCTCTTCGCGGCGTTTTTCACCTTTGGGTGCGCGGCGGGTTTTCGGCGGCGACTCGGTCATGGAAAAGTCCTGGAGGAAGAGGCTTGCACCGTATCCAAAATGCCACCGCGCCGCAAATAAACCTCGGGCGAGTGTCGGGGCTTCAATGGAACGCTCTGGGCAATCTGTGCCAATCAATGCTCGGACTTGTCCCAGATAACCCGAGTAAGACGCCATGATCGCTTCAAGACTATTCACGCCTCCGCTGCCCGCGCCACCCCCCTCGCCCGCCGAGGACGGCGACAGCATTCAACCGACCGAACGCCTCTCCCGAAGTCGCCGCGATGTGGGTGAGCCCGATAAATACTGGCCGCAGCACAGCACCCTCAAAATCGCCATGTATGACTACGAGATGGACGACCCTTATGTGCAGGCGGTCAAGCAGGCCGCCAGCGAGTGGCTGCCCCATATCAACCTCAAATTCGAATTCGTCAGCGGGGAAGAAGGCGATGTTCGCATCTCGGGGGTGCCGATTCATCAAGGTTCCGGGGTCTCAATGGTCGGTACCGATGCACAAAAAGTCTCCCCCGGAATGCCGACCATGAACCTGCCGATAGACTACTCGTCGACTTCATTCGTCCACACCGTGTTGCACGAATTCGGCCACATGCTCGGCGCCCGGCATGCCCATCAGCATCCTGACGCGAATATCCCGTGGGACCTGGCCAAACTTGACCGGCATATACCCCGTTACTACCAGCAAGCCAACTTGCTGCCCCTGCCGCGCAGCGCTGCCTATGATTTTCTGCCGTATGACGAAGACTCAGCCATGCACTACGCGATCAACCCCGCGTTGACGACGAGTAATACCTTCCACTCAAGAAACTCGATGCTCAGCCCAGGCGATATCGCCTGGGCAAACAAGGCCTACCCGAAGGCAGCTCGTCGGACCGGCACATAAGCATACGAGCCCGCGTGAGTAGCGCCCGGTTGTGTCAGGCACTCTCACGCGCGATCAACTGACATTGCAAGAAATTCAGCCGCTGGACGTCCTCCGCAACCGGTAAGACCCCCAGGCTTTCCAGGACCCGCGTCGCCGCCAGCACACCAATCTCAAGCGCCGGCGGTTTGATGGTGCTCAGGCTCGGCAGCAGCATTTCTGCAAACGGGTAATCACCGAACCCGAGCACCGCGCACTTCAATCCGGAACGCTGCCCGGCCAGCAGGCCACCGGCGGCCAGGTTGTCATTGGCGAAGAAGATCGCCTCCGGTGGGGTGGCGTGGCTCATCAGCGCCTCCATGGCCTGCTTGCCCGCCTCGAACGGTGCGCGGCCGGCGTCCGGGACGAACACCTGGGGCTGCACGCCCAGCTCGACCAGGGTTGCCGCAAATCCTTCCCCACGCTCATGGGCGCTGAAGTCACCCGCCACGCTGTTCTGCACGAAGGCCATGCGCCGATAGCCCTTGCCATGCAGGTAACGCGCGGCGCTGACGCCGACCTGGTAGTGGGAAAAGCCGATCTGTACCGGTGCGCGCTCGGGCACGTAGTCCCAGGTTTCCACCACCGGAATGTCCGCGTCGGCAATCATCTTTTCAGTCGCCGCGCTGTGGAAGCGACTGGTCAGCACCAGCGCCGCTGGCGACCAACCCAGAAACGCCCGCACCGCGCTTTCTTCTTGCTCAGCGCTGAAGTAACTCGACGCCAGCAACAGTTGGTAGCCATGGCGACTGAGGGTATCGCTGAACCCCTGAATGGTATTGGCAAAAATCGGTCCGGAAATGTTCGGGATCACCATCGCCACGATCCGCCCACGCGCCGACGCCAATCCGCCGGCCACCAGGTTGGGCACGTAACCCAGCTCGGCGACTACTTGGGCAATGCGTTCGCGGCGTTCTGGGGACACCTGTTCCGGCTGGTTGAAATAACGCGACACGGTAATAGCCGACACGCCAGCCTGGCGCGCCACGGTATTCAAGGTGACACGCCCGGCGCCACGGCGTTTGCGCGGTTTTTCTTCGCTCACGGGAGAATCCTGTTAACAACCAAAAAGAATATGAGACTAATTTTTAAGTATTTGACGCTCTAAAGCAGAGCTAACAATAATGCCGATGTTAGCGCTAACAAAGCGCGCTGTCTGCTACTCGCTCAAGCGAATGCCCAAGACAGTTTCACAGGCGCTGGCGGTCGTAGAACCGCAGCGGACCAGGGCATTTTTTTGAGCGGGCACAACATGCACAAACACACTCACTTGTTATTCCTCGCCGGTTTGACCGCACTTCCGGCAGGCGCCGCCATTGCCGCCGACGAGCCGCAAGCCACCCTCGAAGCGGTGACCGTCACCGCCACCCGCCGCGAAGAATCCCTGCAGAAAGTCCCGGTGGCGGTCTCGGTACTCGATGGCGAGCAACTGGAGCGCGACAACCGCAACGGCGTAGCGAGCATCGCGCAACAGGTGCCGTCGCTGAACTTCCGTACCGGCGCATCGAACAAGGACACCTCATTATTCGTACGCGGCGTGGGTACCATCTCCACCTCCCCCGGCGTGGAGCCGACCGTGGCCACGGTGATCGACGGCGTGGTCTATGCGCGCCCCGGCCAGGCCACCCTCGACCTGCTGGACCTGGAACGCATCGAAGTGCTGCGCGGCCCCCAAGGTACGCTGTTCGGCAAGAACGCCTCGGCCGGTGTGCTCAACATCACCAGCAAGGCCCCCACCGCCGAGACCCACGGCTACATCGACCAGTCGTACTACAGCGGCAATGAAAGCCGCACCCGTTTCGGCATCGGCGGCAGCCTGGTGCCGGACGTGCTCAAAGGCTCGGTCAGCACGCTGTTTGGCAGCTATGACGGCAACGTCGACAACCAGCACAACGGTCAGGAGGTCAACGGTTACAACCACAAAGGCATTCGCGGCAAGTTGGAATTCACCCCCAACGACGACGTGACGCTGACGCTGATCGCCGACTACATGCAATCTCACGACGATGCGCCGAATGGTGTGGTCAGTAAGTCATTGACCCCAGCATTCAGCAACGCCTTGAGCCCGGTGCGGGCCTCCAGCGACAACCGCGACATCAACACCGATACGCGCAGCCATGTCGAGGACACCAACAAAGGTTTGTCCGCCCAGTTGGACTGGAATCTGGGCGACTACACCCTGACCTCAATCACCGCCTGGCGCGGCTGGGACAACACCCAATACCAGGATGGCGACCGCCTCGGCAGCGTGACCGCCGCGTTTCCCGGCACTGCCGACAAGGGTGAGCTGGCCTTCGACCAGTACTCTCAAGAGTTGCGCCTGGCCTCGCCCAAGGGTGAATTCCTGGAGTACGTCGGCGGCCTGTTCTACATGCATGGCAAGGACGAAGAGACTTACCAGCGCACGCTCACCACCACCACGCGCACCGACCGTGGCGTCGCCGACTACAGCACCACCAGCGACAGCTACGCGGTGTTTGGCGAGACCACGCTCAACTTCACCTCGCGCTTTCGCGGGATCGCCGGCCTGCGCTACACCCATGACGACTTGAAATACGATCACCGCCGCGTATCCACCTCGGCCACCACCGTCAGTGGGATTCAACCGGCCACGTCCAGCTCGGGTTCAGTGGACGAAGATGGCTGGTCCGGGCGCCTCGGCGTGCAGTACGACCTGACCGATAACATCACCAGCTACCTGACCTACTCGCGCGGCTACAAAGGCCCGGCCTACAACGTGTTCTTCAACATGCAGCCGCGCGATACCGATGCGCTCAAGCCGGAAACCTCCAACACCTGGGAAGCCGGGATCAAGGCCACGGCCTGGAACAACCGACTGACCACCAACCTGGCGGTTTTCCACAGCGACTACGACAACTACCAGGCCAACTTTTTCGACTCGGTCGCCGGCCAAGTGGTGACCCGCCTGATCAACGCCGGCAGCGTCAGCACCGAAGGCGTCGAACTCGATTACGCCTTGCAGGCCACCCAGCAACTCAAGCTCTCCGGCGCCCTGGCCTACACCCGTGCACGCATCGACGAATTCGCCTGCCCGGCGGGCGCGGCGGCCACCTGCAACGTCAACGGCAAGCCGCTGCCCTACAGCCCGGACTGGAAGAGTTACGTACGCGCCGACTACACCATCCCACTGGATAACGGCCTGGATATCGAACTGGGCACCGACTACAGCTGGCAGAGCGAAGTGCAGTACGACATCAGCCAAAACCTCGACACCAAACAAGGCGCCTACGGCATCTGGAACGCCAGCGTGGCCCTGGCGGACTACAGCAATGGCTGGCGCGTGGCGCTGCTGGCCAAAAACCTCGCCGACAAGTCCTACTCGCCATTGCTGGCCAGTGGCGGCAACTACATCTACCGCGCCGTACCTCGTGACGATGAACGTTACTTCGGCGTGCAACTGCGCAAGGATTTCTAACATGAGCCGTCAGCTGAAACTCGGCGCCTTTCTCATGGCCACCGGGCACCATGTGGCCGCGTGGCGCCATCCGGACGTACCGGCAAATGCCGGGCTGGATTTCGCCCAGTACAAACACTTGGCGCGCGTGGCCGAAGCGGCCAGGTTCGATGCACTGTTCGTAGCCGACAGCATTGCCGCGCCCACGGGCGAGATCGCCAGCCATATGGCGCGATCGGATCATTTCGAGCCGCTGACCCTGCTCTCGGCGTTGAGTGCGGTGACGGAGCATATCGGCCTGATTGCCACGGCGACCACCACCTACAACGAGCCCTACCATGTGGCGCGCAAATTCGCCTCGCTGGATCACCTGTCAGGGGGGCGGGCGGGTTGGAACCTGGTGACGTCGGACGCTGCTGCAGAGGCGCAAAATTTCGGCCGCGATGAACACGTGGGCCATGCCGAGCGCTACAGCCGCGCCCGCGAGTTTCATAAGGTGGTGACGGGCCTTTGGGACAGCTGGGAAGACGACGCCTTCGTGCGCGACAAAGCCAGCGGCACCTACTACGAGCCGACGAAGCGGCATGTGCTCGATCATGTGGGCGAACACTTCCGGGTCAAAGGCCCGCTGAACGTGGCGCGCTCGCCTCAAGGCCAGCCGGTGATCGTGCAGGCGGGCTCTTCGGAAACGGGCCGCGATTTGGCGGCACAGACCGCCGAGGTGGTGTTTACCGCACAGACTTCGCTGGCCAATGCCCAGGCATTTTATGCTGATCTCAAAGGGCGCCTGGACGGGTATGGACGTCAGCCGGATTCGCTGAAAATCATGCCCGGCGTGTTTGTGGTGGTCGGGCACACCGAGGCCGAGGCCCAGGCAAAATTCGAGGCATTCCAGGATCTAGTGGAGCCCGAAGTCGGCGTTGCCTTGCTGGGGCGCATGCTGGGCAATTTCGACCTGTCCGGGTACCCACTGGATGGGCCGTTGCCGGAGCTGCCATTGACCGATAGCGGGCAACGGAGCCGTCAGCAATTGCTCAGTGATTTGGCTCATCGCGAACAGTTGACCCTGGGACAGCTGGGCCGGCGCATTGCCGGTGGTCGCGGGCATTACAGTCTGATCGGCACGCCCGCGCAGATTGCCGATGAGCTGCAAAACTGGTTCGAAAACGGCGCGGCGGATGGTTTCAATATCCTGGTGCCTCATCTGCCCGGTGGGCTGGAGGATTTCGCCCAGTGGGTGGTGCCTGAACTGCAACGGCGCGGCCTGTTGCGCACCGAATACACCGGCACAACCTTGCGGGAAAACCTCGGTTTGGCGCGCCCGGAAAATCGCTTCAAGGAGACTCCGGCATGAAGATCCCGGCACTGTTGTTGGCCTTACTGATGACCCAAACCGCGTGGGCGGCCGAGCCGGACACCCTGCGCATCGGCTACCAGAAAGGCTCCATCGCCCTGGTCCTGGCCAAGGAACATGGCCTGTTGGAAAAACGCTTCCCGCAGACGGATGTGAAGTGGATCGAATTCCCCGCCGGCCCGCAGATGCTTGAAGCGCTCAACGTGGGCGCACTGGATGTGGGCTCCACCGGCGACATCCCGCCGCTGTTCGCCCAGGCGGCGGGCGCCGACTTGGTGTATATCGGCGCCGAGCCGCCCAAGCCCAGCGCCGAAACCATACTGGTGCGCAATGACAGCCCACTGCATTCGGTGGCGGATTTGAAAGGCAAGAAAGTTGCCTTCCAGAAAGGCTCCAGCTCCCACAACCTGATCCTGCGCGCGCTGAACAAAGCGGGCCTTAGCTACAAGGACATCCAGCCGGTGTACCTGCCGCCCGCCGATGCCCGCGCGGCGTTCGAACAAGGCAGCGTGGATGCCTGGGCGATCTGGGAGCCCTACTCGTCCCTCGCCTTGAGCCAGAGCCCCAGCCATGTGCTGGCCAATGGTGAAGGCTTGGGGTTGTCGGGACCGGTGTACACCGCGCGGCGTGAATATGCCCAGGCCAACGGTGGATTTATCCATGATCTGCTGGGTGAGTTGACCAACGCCGAAGCACTGACCCGCAGCCAGCGTGAGGACAGTGTGAAGGTACTGACAGCCTTCATGGGCCTGCCCGGTGACGTGATCGCCCGCTATATGGATAACCGCCCGCCATCGCCGATTTTGCCGATTGATGAGGGGATCATTCAGGCGCAGCAAGCGACGGCGGATTTGTTTTTCCAGAACCGGTTGTTGCCCAAGGCGATTGAGGTGAAGCAGGCCGTGTGGAAATCCGAAGTCCACTGAAATCAAAATGTGAGAGGGGGTTTGCTCCCGATGGCGGTGTGTCAGTCACTTGATGTTTTGACTGTTGCACCGCCATCGGGAGCAAGCCCCCTCCCACAGTTGATTGGATTCCAGTCCGGCAATGTGTTGATCGTGAATGCGTAAAGATAAAGCTAAGTAACTGCCCCCTTGGAGATCAACATGTGGGAGGGGGCTTGCTCCCGATGGCGGTGCGTCAGTTGGAACAGCTTGTACTGACTCAGCGCTATCGGGAGCAAGCCCCCTCCCACAGTTGAGTGGATTCCAGTCCGGTAATGTGTTGATCGTGAATGCGTAAAGATAAAGCTAAGTAACTGCCCCCCTGAAGATCAACATGTGGGAGGGGGCTTGCTCCCGATGGCGGTGCTTCAGTTGGAACAGCTTGTACTGACTCAGCGCCATCGGGAGCAAGCCCCCTCCCACATTTTTAACGCGTCAGGCTTGAGTGCGGGTGCTTTTTTCCACGACGCACATCGGGGTACCGGAAACCGGCTCATTGATGATCTGCACCTGCACCTCAAAGACCTCCCGCATCAACTGCGCACTGATCACCTGGCCCGGCGCGCCATCGGTGACCAGATGACCGCCGTGCATCACCGCCAAATGATCGGCATAGCGGCACGCCTGGTTGATGTCGTGGAGCACGGTGATCACGGTCTTGCCTTCGGCGGCCAGTTCGCACATCAAGTCCATGAGTTCGACCTGATGACTGATGTCGAGATAGGTCGTCGGTTCATCCAGCAATACCACCGGCGCGTTCTGCGCCAGCACCATCGCCAGCCACGCGCGTTGGCGTTGGCCACCGGACAGATCCGCCAGGGCGCGGTCGGCCAGGTTGTCCAGTTCCAGGCGCTGCAGGGCCTGGTTTACCTGGGATTGATCGCTGCCGCTGAGGCGTCCCCACAGTGAGTTGTGAGGACTGCGGCCGTAGGCAACCAACTGGCGCACGCTGACGCCTTCCGGCACCGGCAATACCTGGGGCAGAAACGCGATCTGCCGTGCCAGCTGGCGGGCGGACAAGGCGCTGTAAGGCTGGCCATCGAGCGTCAGTTCACCCTGCGTAGGTTTGAGAATGCGCGCAAAGGCCTTGAGCAACGTGGACTTGCCGCAGCCGTTGGGCCCGATCAGCGCGGTGACTTTTCCCACCGGTGGCGCAAACGAAAGCCCCTGCACGATGCGTGTGCCGCCGTAGCCGATATCAAGCTCGCGGGCCTGGAGAACACTCATGTCATCAACCCTTGAACCGTGCCAGCAACCAAAGAAAATACGGTGCGCCAATCACCGCCGTCAGCACCCCGGCGGGGATTTCGCTGGGCGCGATCAACGTGCGCCCGAGGGTATCGGCCAGCACCAGCAACAGCGCGCCGACCAGCATCGCCGCCGGCAGCAGGTACTGGTGATGCCCGCCCACCAGCCGTCGCGCCATGTGCGGCGCCACCAGACCGATAAAGCCAATCGGCCCGATCACGCCTACGCCCAGGCTGGTGAGCAGCACCGCGCAAGCCATCGCCAGCCAGCGCGTGCGACTCAATGCGGTCCCCAGGCTATGAGCCGCTTCATCACCGAGGGCGATCAGGTTCAGCGGTTTGGCCAGGCATAGCCCCAACGGGATCAGCAGCAGGAACGGCAACACCAGCGCCACATGGTGCCAGTTGCGGCTCCACAGGCTGCCGGTGAGCGCGAGCAGCGCGGTGTTGATATCCAGCGGATGGGACAGAATCAGAAACTCGGTGACGCTGGACAAGGTCACCGCAATCGCCACTCCGGACAGCGCGAAGCGCACACCGGAAAAACTCACGCCGGTGTTGTACAACGCCAGCAGCAAAGCGCCGCCGGCACCGCCCAGGCAGGCCACCAACGGCAGCCAGGCAATCGGCAGGTGCGGCCAACTGATGATCGCCACGGTCAGCGCCAACCCCGCGCCTTGGGTCACGCCGAGGATTTCCGGCGAGGCCAGCGGGTTGCGGATCACGCCTTGCACGATCGCACCGGCCAGGCCGAAGGCTGCGCCTGCGAGGATGGCGATCAGGCTGCGCGGCAGGCGGTGGTTCCACACTTCGAAGTCGAGGGCGTCATGGGCCAGCAGGCGATCGAAGACGGTCGCGGGCTTGAGCCACAACGTGCCGGCGCTGAGGCTGACGAAGGTCGCCAGCAGCAACAGGCCGAGCAGCAACCACAGGCGAAAACGTGGGCGGATCATAGGGCGCGCCTGGCAAGAAACAGAAAGAACGGTGCGCCGATCAGCGCAGTGACTACACCGGCCGGGGTTTCCACCGGAAAGGCCACGGCGCGGCTGAGCAGGTCGGCGCCGAGCACGATCACCGCGCCAAAAGCCGCACTCAGCGGGATCAGCCAGCGGTAATCATTGCCGAGAAACTGGCGCAGGATATTCGGCGCAATCAAGCCGACAAAACCAATCGGCCCCACCGCACAGACACTGGCGCCCACCAGCAACAGGCTGGCAATGAACACCTGCAAGCGCAGGCTGGCGATGCCCACGCCCAACGAGCGGGCGGCGTCTTCGCCAAGGTTGATCAGGTTCAGGCGTGGCGCACACCACAGCGCCCACAGGCCACCGATCAAGGTGCACGGCCACAGCAGTTGCACTTGGGCAGCGCCCACATTGGCGAGGGAGCCGGCCAGCCAGTTCAATACGCTTTGTGCCTGAGCCTCCACCAGAATCACCGTGAGCCGGGTCAAGGCAGCGCACAACGCCGCCACCGCCACGCCGGCCAATACCAAGCGACCTTGGGCCGTGGTCGGCGACCAGGCGCCACCGAGGCTGAACACCGTGACCCAGGCCAACGCGCCACCGATGCAGGTCATCAGCAAGGCGCCACCGGCAAACGGCGGTGCAACCAATCCTGTCGAAAACAACGCCAGCCCCAACGCCGCTCCCGCCGTCACGCCAAATAACGACGGCGAGGCCAGGCGGTTACGGGTGATGCCTTGCATCAGTGCCCCGGCAAGGCCCAGGCAAGCACCCACCAGCGCCGCACACACCGCGCGCGGCACCCGCAATTGGGCAACGATATAAGCCATATTGCCGCCGACAGCACCTTGATGAACCAAGCCATTCCAGGCATCTGTCGCAGTCAGGGTGAACGGTGACCAGCTGTACAACGACAACCAGAACAGCACGGCGCCGAGCAGCACAATGCCCGCCGCCGCGAGACTACGCGCCATGCTTATTGGCTCAGTACGGCGTTGCCGCCCTTGAGAATCGCCAAGGCGTCTTCGGCTATCTGCTCCGAAGCGAGCACGCCACGGTTGCGCGCCCAGCTGTCGCCATCCACTTCGGCCACGTGCTTGTTACGCACGGCACCGAGCACTTGCCAGAGTGGCTGCTTGCTCCACGTGTCGACGATGCTCGGGCGACGGTAATGGCCGACCAGCAACCAACCGGGGTCCAGGGCCAGCAGCTGTTCCAGGCTGACGAATTCGGTGGGGGCGGCATTGGCGCGCACCGAAGGCACTTTCAGGCCGATGGCTTGGAGCACGCTCCCGGCGTACGAATCCGGGCCGTGCACCGAAAAGCTGTCTTCGCGGGCGACACCGAACAGCACGCTGGCACCGGCGGGAATCTGTTGGGCAATTTTTGTCAGGTTCGCGCGGTTCTGGGCAATGCGCGCTTCCATCTGCGGGCTTTTGCCCAAGGCCTTACCGATCAGCTCGGCGGACTTGAGGCTGCCCTCATAGTCCTCACCGCGCGAAGGCAGCAACAAGGTTGGCGCGATGCTGGCCAAGTCGCTGTACAGCGCTTGATGGCGATTGAGGTCGGCGACGATCAAGTCCGGCTTGAGCCGGGCGATTTCCTCGATACTCGGCTGCGAACGCAGGCCCACTGACGTCCACTGGCCGATGGCCTGGCGCACACGGGGCAAGACGCGGTTGGCGTCGCCATCATCCGCTGCACCGACCGGGGTCACGTCAACGGCGGCGAGGCTATCGAGAAAGGAGAACTCCAGCACCACCACACGCTTGGGCGCATCGGGCAGATGCACAGCGTGCTGGCCGTCGTTGAGATCGATGGGGGCAGCACTTAACAGGCTTGAAGAGAACGCCAGCAGGCAGGCAGCAAGGATGGGGATGGAGCGCAACAGTTGCATGAAGGGACCTCGGCGTTAAAACACCCCGGCTGGACCGGCTGGGGAAAACGGCGGGTACTATTCCATATCAGCGCGGCGTGATCAAAAAACATTCTCATTTGTGGGAGGGGACTTGCCCCTCCCCCATTTGATCGGCGTCTAGAAGTCGACGGTGGCAGAGAGCAGATAGGTGCGCGGTGTCGACAGGGTCAGCCCCGGCTCGCTGTCATCCGACGCACCCGCCGAGCTCCAATAGCGTTTATCGGCGACGTTCTCCACATTTGCCCGCAGGGTGATGTGCTTGTCGTCGACCTTGAACCCATACCGGGCACCCACGTCGATACGGTTCCAGGCGTCGATTTCCTTGACGTTGGACTGGTCCAGGTACTGCGAGCTGGAGTGGATGCCACGGCTGGTCAGGGTCAGGCCTTCGAGCATCGGCACGTCCCACTCGGCGCCAACGTTGACGTTGTACTTGGGCGTGGCCGGCGCGCGGTTGCCGTCGTAGGTGCCATTGGTGGTGTCCTTGAGTTTGCTGTCGATGTACATCACGCCGCCGAGCAGGCGCACACCCTTGAGCGGCTCGCCGAACACACTCAGTTCCGCACCGGAGTTTTCGCGCTTGCCGTTAGGCCCGAACAGCCTCGACGTGGCGTTGGTCTCGTAGGCCGGTTGCTTGATGCGGAACACGGCGGCCGTCACGCCGAAAGCACCGGCGTCGTACTTGGCGCCCACTTCCACCTGGCGACTGACAAACGGCGGGAAGATCTCGTTTTCGTTGCGCGACGTGGACGGCGCGATCTTGCCTTGGCTCAAGCCTTCCATGTAGTTGGCGTACAGCGACAGTTTGTCGGTGGCCTTGAACAGCAAGCCACCGGATGGCGAGAGTTTTTCTTCGTCGTAGTTGGTTTTGCCTTTGACCCCATCGCTCCAGTCGTCGACTTTCACCCGCTGCCAGCGCGCGCCAAGGGTCAGCAACAAGCGGTCTTCGAAGAAGCCCAGGGTGTCAGACAGGGCCACGCCGCTGAAACGGTTTTCGGTGTAGACCTTCGCATCCTGGCGCGTGGCCGTAGACGGCGTCGGGGTTTGCACAGGGTTGTAGAGATTGCTCGTGCCTTCTGGATAACGCGCGCCACCGTTGGTGAAGTCCATATAGAAGTCGCTGAGTGCCAGGTTGACCTCATGGCTCACCGGCCCGGTATGGAACCAGTTGCGTACACCCGCCGTGGCCGTTCGCACGTTTTCATCACGGGTGAAATCCCGGGGCTGCACGCGGAAGTCACCGGCCGCATTGCTCACCGACACCGCATGGCGCAGGAACTCGTGATTACTTTTACGCGCGCCTACACCGCCGTAGAGCATCACCGAATCGCTCAGGTCATATTCGGCATTCACCGTACCGAAGGTGTCCTTGGTGCGGGCCTTGCTCCAGGATTGCGCGTAATTGCGGCGCACATCGTTGGCGCTCGGCACCGGCGCGGCGGCCGCTACCTGCACACGTTCCTGGGGCGCATCGGTATCCCGTTCGGTGCGGCCAATATCGGTGGACAACCGCAGGCGCTCGCCCCGGAAATCCAGGCCCAGCACGGCCATCTCGCGGTCGACACTCTGGTGATCCCATTCGGTGTCGCCGGACTGCTTCACGCCGTTGAAACGCAAGCCGAACTTGTTGTCCTCGCCAAAGCGCCGGCCCACGTCCACCGCGCCACCGGCTTGGCTATCAGAGGCCCAGGTGCCGGTAAACGAGGTGATGTCCTTGTCGGTGGCGCGCTTAGGCACCACGTTGATGCCGCCGCCCACACTGCCGCGCGGCGAGATGCCGTTGATCAGTTGGGTCGGGCCTTTGAAGATGTCGACGCGGTCGGCCATTTCCATGTCGATGGTGTAGGTCGGCAATACGCCATAGAGGCCGTTGTACGACACATCACTGTTGAACAGGCTGAAGCCACGAATGGTGAACTGCTCATAACGCCCACCGGCCGGGTTGGTGGCGCGTACCGAGGGGTCGCTGTTGATCAGGTCGCCGAGGGTGCGCGCCTGCTGATTCTTCACCGCATCGGCGGTGTAGGTGGTCATGCTGAACGGTGTTTCCATGAAGTCCCGCGTGCCTAGCAAACCTTGGGAACCACGGCGCGCCACTTGGCCACCGGCGTAAGTATCGCCGTCGTACAGGCCGGTGGTGCCGAGGATAGAGGTCGGCGCCAGTTCCAGGGTGCTGCCGTCCGGCGCCGGCACCAACATGTAGGCCTGCTCGCCCATGGGTTGCAGTTGCAGGCCGGAGCCTTGCAGCAAGCGCGCGAAGCCCTCCTCCACGCCGTACTCGCCGGATAAACCACTGCTGCTGCGCCCGCTGACCAGCGCGGGGTCCACTGACAGGTTGACGCCCGACAACCCGGCAAAACGGGTCAACGCTGCGCTCAGGCTGCCGGCAGGCACCTGATAGCTGCGACGCGCGGCGGCGTCTTCGGCAAAGCTTGTAGGCACAAACAATGGGCTGGCGCTGAGGCTCAGCATCAGGCTCAGTTTGAGCAACGGGCGCAAACGCAAGGGTAGGACTGCGGACATTGGAGGAAGCTCTCGATTTTGTTCACTTGCCTGGAATGACAGGCGAGGTGAAAAAAGGGGACAGGCTTCGAGAGTTATTTTTTAGCCAATGGGCACTTCCAGCCCTACCTTGACGCGATCCAGCGCCACCAATGTCTTGAACCACTTCACGTTGGGGTTCTCGGCGAACAGCCGGGCGGCGAGATCCTGGTATTCCTGCATGCTGGCAACGTTCAGCACCAGCACGAAATCCGCTTCGCCGGTGACGTAATAACACTGCTGCACCTGGGGCACGGAGAAGCTGGCCTTGGTCGTCGACAGCGCGTCGATGCTGGTACGTTCGACGGAAACCTCGGCAATGATGGTGATCGGCTTGCCGGCCTTCACCGGGTCCACCAGGGCCACATTCGCGATGATCACTCCACCCTCTTCCAAGCGCTTGATGCGGCGTTGCACGGCGGCGGTGGAGAGGTTGACCTTCTCGGCGAGAGTACGCAGGGGCAAGGCGTTGTCGCGCTGCACCAAGGCCAGGATGGACCAGTCGAAGCCGTCCAGGTCCAGCGTGTAAGAAGCGGGTTTGGCCATTCGGTGCGTGCTCGACGGGGTGAGAAATTTTATCGAAAACAGCCTCGATTCAGAGACCAATGACGACCAGGGCCTCAATACTATCCCAACTCCTTCAGCATGCAGAAATGGAGCGTCTCATGGGGTTTTTGATTCACCTGTCGCCGGTGTTTCCGGTGATGTCGAAGGGTTCCGTCGCCACGCAGCGGCCGGGCATGCTGCGCCTTACCACACCGCGATATGGGAATCCGCACGTGGTTCGGTGCCGCCACACAACACGCCGCTGACCGGGTCACGCAGGATAATCTGCCCGCGCCCGTAATCGGTCAGGTCGCTGTCGGTCTGCACGGTATGACCACGCCGCGCCAGTGCATTGACCAGGCCCCGCGAGGCGCCGTGTTCGATGCCAACCTTCATGTCACCCAGCCATTGCCAGCGCGGCGCATCCAGCGCGGCCTGGGGGTTGAGGCCGAAGTCCACCAGGTTCATCACCATCTGCACATGACCCTGGGGCTGCATATACCCCCCCATCACGCCGAACGGGCCGAGTGCCTCGCCGTCCTGGGTGAGGAAGCCGGGGATGATGGTGTGAAAGGTCTTCTTGCCCGGTGCCAGGTGGTTGGCATGGGCCGGGTCGAGGCTGAATTCCTGCCCACGGTTCTGCAGCGCAATGCCGCTGTCGGGCAACACAACGCCGGAGCCGAAGCCGTGGTAGTTGCTCTGGATAAACGAGACCATATTGCCTTCGGCGTCCGCCGTGGCCAGGTACACCGTGCCGCTGGCGTGGGGGTCGCCGGGTTTGGGCGGCTGCGCCTGCTCGCTGATCTGGTCACGGCGGCGGCGGCTGTAGTCGTCGCTGAGCAGGTCGGCCACCGCCACGCGCATGTGCGCGGGGTCGGTGATGTAGTGCAGCCCATCGCTGTAGGCAAGTTTCATCGCCTCCAGTTGGCGATGCCAGGTCTGCTGGCTGTCGCGGTGATCGAAGGTGAAGCCTTCGAGGATTTTCAGCGCCATCAACGCCACCAGGCCCTGGCCGCTGGGCGGAATTTCCCAGACATCCACGCCACGGTAGTTGATATGGATCGGCTCCACCCACTGCGCGCGGTAATCCTTGAGGTCGCTGGCGCGCAGGTAGCCCCCACTGGCGCGCGAGTGGGCGTCAAGACGCTCGGCCAGCGCGCCGCGATAGAGGCTTTCGCAGCAGGTAGCGGCCAGTTCTTCCAAGGTGCGGGCCTGGGCCGTGTTACGGAAGATCTCACCGGCGCGTGGCGCGCGACCGTCGATCAGGAAGGTATCGAACCACGCGTCCAGCACTTCGTCACGGTGCGGGCTGAATTCGTTCATGGAGATCTGCCATTGATGGGCGACCACCGGCGACAGCGCAAAGCCTTCCCGCGCCAAGGAAATCGCCGGTTGCAGCAACTCGGCGAACGGCAACTTGCCGAAGCGTTGCGACAACTCAGCCCACGCCGACGGGCAACCCGGTACCGTGACTGGGGTCCAGCCATACAGGGGCATCTGTTCATGCCCGGCGGCCTTGACCGCCTCAATACTCAAGGCCGCCGGCGCGTGGCCGTTGCCGTTCAGGCCGTGCAACTGGCCCTTGCACCAGACCAGGGCAAACGCATCGCCGCCCAGGCCGCAACCGGTGGGTTCTACCACCGTCAGGGCGGCGGCTGTGGCGATGGCGGCGTCGATGGCGTTGCCGCCTTTTTGCATGACTTCGATACCGGCCTGGGCGGCCAGGGGTTGCGACGCGGCGACCATGCCGCGACGGGCAAACACGCTCTGGCGTTGCGACGGATAGGGGTACTCGTGAGGAGAAAATTTCAACATGGCAAACGCTCTTCAAAAAAGGGTCATAACACGCGACTGAGAAAGGCCCGGGTACGCGGATGGCTGGGGTGGCTGAAGATCTGTTCCGGCGGCCCCTGCTCGATGAGCTCGCCCTGATCGAGCACCACCACGCGGTCGGCCACTTCACGGGCAAACCCCATTTCATGGGTGACCACCACCATGGTCATGCCCTCCTCCGCCAGTTCCTTCATCACCTGCAAGACTTCGCCGACGGTTTCCGGGTCGAGGGCACTGGTGGGTTCGTCGAACAACATGGCCTGGGGCTTCATCGCCAGCGCGCGGGCAATCGCTACCCTTTGCTGCTGGCCGCCGGAGAGCATTGACGGGTAATGGTTGGCTTTGTCGGCCAGGCCGACCCGCGCCAGCAAGCCGCGCGCCTGTTCCAGCGCCTGGGCACGCGGGGTGCCGAGCACCTGGATCGGCGCCTCGATGATATTTTCCAGCGCAGTCATATGGGGGAACAGGTTGAAGCGTTGGAACACCATGCCGATGTCCCGGCGCTGACGGGCGATGTTGCGCTCCGAATCGCGTACCAGGCTGCCGTCGCTGCGTTCGCGATAGCCCATGGCGCGGCCGTTGACACGAATGCGTCCGCCCTGGATATCTTCGAGCAGGTTGATGCAGCGGATAAAGGTGGTCTTGCCAGAGCCGGAGGCACCGATCAGCACCACCACTTCGCCCCGCCGCACTTGCAGAGAGATGCCCTTGAGAATCTGCAACTCGCCGAACGACTTCTGAACATCCAAAGCCTCAATGATCAGCTCTTCACTTTGGTGCGCCATGGTTAACGTCCCCTCAGCAATTTCAGGGTGCTGCGACCGAACATACGGCTGGCGGCCGGCGGTGGCGCGGAAGGTCGATCGGACTGGCCGAAGCGATTTTCGAGCCAGCGCTGGAAGAAGCCCCACAGGGTGGTCAGCGTCAGGAAATACAGGGCGACCACCAGGTACAGCTCGAACACGCGGAAGGTCGCCGAGGTGATCATCTGCGTGCTAAGCAATAGTTCCTGCACGCCGATCACGCTGACCAGGGTGGTGTTCTTGAGCATGACGTTGAACTCATTGCCCAACGGCGGCACGATCACGCGGAACGCCTGGGGCAGCACGATGCGCCGCATCAGTTTGGCAAAGCCCATACCCAGGGAACGCCCCGCTTCGTATTGGCCTTTGTCCACCGCGCCGATACCGGCGCGGATGATCTCGGCCATGTACGCACCTTCGTTGAGGCCCAGTGCGATGATGGCTGCCTGGATATTGCCGGGAACGATCAGGCCGAACAGCTCGATGTCTTCGAAGCGGAAAATCCCGCCAGCCGCCAGTGCGGTGTACAAAAACACGATCTGCACCAGCAACGGTGTGCCGCGCATCAACCACACGTAAAAGCGCACCGGCAGGTGCAGCAGCGGATTCTTCGACAGGCGCAACAGCGCCGCCGCCAAACCCAACGCACAGCCCAGCAGCATCGCCAATATGCTGATCAGGCAGGTCAGCCACAGCCCGGTGAGGTACACCCCACTGGGCTGGAGCAGGTACTGCCAGAACACATCCCAATTGAAATTCATCGTCGGTGCGCCTCAGTCGAGTGTGTCGCTGCTGACATGCCATTTGTTAAGCAATTGCACGTAGCTGCCGTCGCTGCGCATGTCGCTGATCACCTGCTGTACGGCGGCGGTGAGCTGCGGGTCGTCCTTGCGCATGCCCAGGCCGGTGAGGATGCGGCTGAACGCGGGCACACCTTCCTGGAACAGATCCGGGGCCATTGCGGCGTAGTAGCCGGCGGTTTCCACGGTGGTGCCGTATGCGTCGACCTGGCTGATGCGCAGGGCCTGAAAGGCATCGGTGTCGGTGTTGTAGACCACCAGTTTCATCGGCGGCTTGCCGGCCTTGGTCAGGCTTTCATTCTGGGTATCGAGCAGGGTCTTGATAGTGGATCCGTTGAGCACCGCGACCTTGTGCCCGGACAAGTCATCCAGGGTCTTGATGCCCTTGGGGTTGCCCTTGGGCACCACCACCGACTGGCTGGAATACATATAGTTGACGATGTCGATCACCTGGCGCCGCTCGGGTTTGTCGAACAGTTGGTCAACGATCATGTCGCACTGCTGGGCGAGCAACGCCGGCACCAGCCCGGAGAACGGAATCACCCGCCATTGCACGTGCTTATCGCCCAGGCGTTTGGCTATTTCCAGCCCCAGATCGACAGTGAGCCCGCGCGGTTGCTGGGTTTCGTCGAAGGACACCAGGGGCGGTGAATCCATCCCCGAGCAGTAGGTGAGTTTGTCGACTTTCTGCAGGCGCTCCGGCACCTGGGGCGCAGCAAAAGCCCATTGGGTACAGAGGCCGAGGGAGACAGCCATCAGCAAGGCACGGCGTTTATGCATGACCAGACACTCCAGTTCGTTAAGTAACGGGGGCAGGACTCAACGTCAACACACGACAGCTTTCTTATTGTTCGGATTGCAGGAATTGGATCAGGGCGGGCACGGTGCCTTCGATGTGTTCGCGCACCACCGCTTCAGCGCGTGCTCCATCACCGGCGCGGATCGCCTCAAGGATCACCGCGTGTTCCTGACGCGCGCTGAGGGGTTTTTCGCCGTGTTGCAACCACAAGCGCATGGGCGCCTCCACCAGCGAGTACAGCGCAGAGATCTGCTTCATCAGGCGCGGGCGACCGCTGAGGCTGCACAGGTATTCGTGGAAGGCACGATGACGGCTGACCCACACGGCGCTTTCATCGCGGTAGTCGTCCATCTCGTCGAGCAGGCGCTCCAGCGCGGCGAGTTGCCGCTCACCGATACGGCCCACCGCGACGCGCACCGCCAGACCTTCCAGGGCGCTGCGCATCTCGAACACTTCGTGCAGTTCATCGATATCCAGGCCGCTGACGATGGCGCCACGGTTGGGACGCAAGGTCACCAGGCCCTGGGCGTCCAGGCGACGGAACGCCTCGCGCACCGGCATGCGGCTCATGCCGATCTCGCTGGCGATATCCTCAGCAATCAGCCGGTCGCCCTTGTGGTAGCGGCCACCGCAGATGGCGTCGAGGAGGAACTTGTAGGCCTCCTCCTCGGCAGTGAGAGGCTGGCGATCAACGTAAGCGGGGGCGAACTGCATCGGCTGCACCTTTTGAATTTTTGTATCCAATTATCCACGGATACACAAATGCAGAATGCGTGCCAATCGTTCATTGGGTAAGCCAAGTGATTGATTTGGATGAAATAGGTCGCAAGTGCCTGACGGCATACGCAAAGACGGTGTAGGAATGTGCTACCAAATGGCTCAGAAAATGCCCCGTGCCGGGGCAGTGCGGTCGCCGGTAACAGCCACCTGCCCGAGCAGAATCAGAAGGATTCGGCCGAATAGATGATGGTTTGTGCGGTGTCCTGCGCAACGGTCTGACGGGTGAAGTAGGTGTCGCCTTCGTCAGTCAGGATCTCGTAGTCGACGTTGCAGGTGGCGCTGGCGTGCTTGATGATCTTCAGCACGCGCTGGAATTTCACGCTCTGCGTTCCGTTCTGGCTGGGTCCGGTGAGGACGCTGACACTTTGAAACCATCCGGCGTGCTGCTTGTTGCTCAACAGGGCGCCGGTCATTGCTTCAAAACGTTCGAGCCGGGTGAAACCCCATAAGGTCTGCTCCTGCACAGTCGCATCCGGCGTGGCCGCGCCGGTAAACACAAACAGATTGATCGCCGGGCTGTCTTCACAAAAGAAGTCATAGGGGACAAGGCCATCGACCATTTTCCTGCCGGGCACAAAGCCTTTTTTATGCACCTGAAACATCGCCACCTCCACTCAATCGATGGTGACCAGTCTAAAGAGGTGCGACGTACAGGGCGGTCAAGCCAATGTAATGTCGTGTAAAGATCGCGCGCTGTGCAGGTTGACCTCCACCGTCAGTCCCCCGGTCGGCTCGTTGCGCGCCACAATATTGCCGCCATGCATTTGCACTGCCCTGGCCGCAATGGCCAAGCCCAGGCCAAAGCCCACGCTGGCGTCCCCTGCACCGCGCTCAAACGGGTTAAAAATGCTACGCAGCCGGCGGTTTTCGACGCCCGGCCCCTGGTCGGTGATGTGCACGCAGAGGCGGTTCCCATCGCTACTGATCCGGGCCGACACCTGCACCGTGGTGCCAGGCCGTGTGTAGCGCACAGCGTTGCGGATCACGTTTTCGAAGCAGCGGTACAGCAATTCGCCGCTGACACAGGCAATAAATGGCGGGCATGCCCCAAGGTGCACGCGGCAACCTTTGATGCCGGCTTCGAATTGCGCATTCTCGACAATCATCCCCAGCAACTCGACGATGTCCACGGCGTCACGCTCAATGCTTTCGGGGCGCCCCTGCAGACGAGCCAGGGTGAGCAGCGCCTCGATCAGCGTGTCCATGCGCTCGGATTCGCGCTCGATGCGTTCGAGCATTTCCACGCGCGCCACATCCTGGCGCAACAACCCGATGGCGGCCTGTATGCGCGTGAGGGGTGAACGCAGCTCATGGGAGATATCGTGCAATAAGTGCTGCTGAGCCTCCACCAGCACCTTCAGCTGGTTGGCCATGCGGTCGCAGTCTTCGGCCAAGTCGACGATTTCATCTCGGCGCTTGCCCATGGCGGGCTTGACCCGGGTTTCAAAACGCCCTTGGGCCGCGTCGCTCATGGCCCGCTTAAGATGAGCCAGGGGCCAGGCCAGGTAATACGCCATATAACCGCTGAACAACGCACTCATCAGCGTACCGATAATCAGCGGGATCTGGCGCCAGGGTCTGCCGTGATCGTCGGGGGCATGGGTGGACTTGACCGACAGCGACAGCCCTTCCTTACTGATGATTGATCGCTCATAGACCGGGTTCAGCACCGTTGAACCGGCCACCAGGTGGCCCGCGCTGTCATACACCCCAATGGCCTCGTCCGAGGGATGCTCCCACACGTTAAGCAGTTGGGTGGCCGCTTCGACACCGAATTGCTCCAGCAGTCTTTCTTCGCTGGTAAGAATGGCTTCCACGTGCGGATCACCCGCGCGAAAACTGCCCAATTCAATCACGCCGACCCCCGCCAGGAACGTCAGGCTGGTGGCCAACCAGAACGCCAGGAACAGCTTCCAGAACAGCAGGCTGGGCTTGGTCATTCGGCAATCAACAGGTAGCCGAGGCCGCGCACGCTTTGAATCCACGCCTTGGCATCCGCGCGTGGCCCGAGTTTTTGCCGAATGCTGCTGATGTGCACGTCGATACGCCGGTCGTAGCGGGTCAACGGGCAACCCAAGGCGTTCAACGACAGGTCCTTTTTACTCACCACCTGCCCGGCACTGCGGGCGAGCTCTTCGAGCAGGCTGAACTCGGTGCTGGTCACGCCCAGCTCAACCCCTTTCCATATTGCCTGGCGCTTGCCCGGCCACAACACCAGCGAGCCGGTCTTGATCATCTCCGAAGTCGGCTGGCCGGCTGGCTGCACCCTGCGCATGATGGCGCGCAGGCGAGCGACCAGCTCACCGGGGGAGCTGGGCTTGGGTACATAATCATCGGCACCTAGTTCCAGGCCGGTGATGCGGTCGATGTTGTCGCCACGGGCGGTGAGCAAGACCACCGGCACCTGGCTGACGGCGCGAATGCGCCGGAGCACCTCGATCCCCGAGCGCTGGGGCAGCATGACGTCCAGCACCACAATGCTGTAGCGCCCCGACAACGCCTCTGCTTCACCCTCCTCGCCCGTGTGCACGGCGGTCGCAGCAAATCCTTCGCGCTCCAGGTATTGGCTCAGCATTCCAGTGAGTTCCTGGTCATCGTCGACTAACAGTACGGAGATCATCGCGAGCTCGTCAGTGGGTGGTCGCGCATTATTGGCCCTAGCGCGTTTTTGCAGGCCAACCTTTACCTAACTTGACATTCGGTTAACCGCACCAAACGCCGCACGCTCTTAAGCTGCCTGTTCACCCGTCCGGCTGCGCCGGCGCTGTATTCTGGAAAAGATCTTGATGAATTTTTCGCGCCTGCTCTGCTCGGTTGCGCTGCTGCTCAATGCCTCACTGGTGCTCGCCCAGGGTTTCAAAATCTCGGATATCCGAATCAACGGCCTGCAACGGGTCTCTGCTGGCAGTGTGTTCGGGGCATTGCCGCTGAACGTAGGCGATGAAGCGGATGACCGGCGCCTGGTGGACTCGACCCGCGCGCTGTTCAAGACCGGGTTCTTCCAGGACATTCAACTTAGCCGCGAAGGCGACGTGCTAATTATTAATGTAGTTGAGCGGCCTTCGGTTGCCAGTATCGAGTTCGAGGGTAACAAGGCGATCTCCACCGACGACCTGATGAAGGGCATGAAGCAGTCCGGCCTGGCTGAGGGCGAGATTTTCCAGCGAGCCACGCTGGAGGGCGTGCGCAACGAATTGCAGCGCCAATATGTTGCCCAGGGCCGCTACTCGGCCTCGGTCGACACTGAGGTCGTGCCCCAACCGCGCAATCGCGTGGGCGTGAAGATCAAGATAAATGAAGGCGAAGTGGCGTCGATCCAGCACATCAATGTGGTGGGCAATACAGCATTCCCGGATGAAGCACTGATCGACCAGTTCACGCTCAAGACCAGCAACTGGCTGTCATTTTTCAAGAACGACGATAAATACGCTCGGGAAAAACTCTCCGGCGACCTCGAACGGCTGCGCTCCTACTACCTGGACCGTGGGTATATCAACATGGATATCGCCTCGACCCAAGTCTCCATGACCCCGGACAAAAAACACGTGTATATCACCGTGAACATCCAGGAAGGCCAGAAATACAGGGTCCGTTCGGTGAAGCTGAGTGGTGAGCTGAAGGTGCCTGAGGATCAGGTCAATTCGCTGCTGCTGGTACAAAAGGGCCAGGTGTTTTCGCGCAAGTTGATGACCACCACTTCGGAGCTGATCACCCGTCGCCTGGGAAACGAGGGCTATACGTTCGCCAACGTCAACGGCGTTCCGCAGGTGCATGAGGAAGATCATACGGTTGACGTTACCTTCAGCGTCGACCCCGGCAAGCGGGCTTACGTCAATCGGATCAACTTCCGTGGCAACACCAAGACAGACGATAAGGTGCTGCGCCGTGAGATGCGCCAGATGGAAGGTGGCTGGGCGTCAACCTACTTAATCGACCAATCCAAAGTGCGCCTTGACCGTCTGGGCTTCTTCAAGGAAGTGAACGTGGAAACGCCGGCGGTGGCCGGTGTGGATGACCAACTGGACGTGAACTACGCCGTGGAAGAACAGGCGTCTGGATCGATTACCGCCAGTGTCGGCTTTGCCCAAAGTTCGGGCCTGATCCTCGGCGGCTCGATCAGCCAGAGCAACTTCCTGGGCACCGGTAATTACGCCAGCCTGGGGCTGACCCGCTCGTCGTACCAGAGCAAATACAACATCGGTTTTACCGACCCCTATTTCACTCCCGACGGCGTGAGCCTGGGCTACAACGCGTTCTACAGCAAGACTGACTACAACGACTACTACGATGATGGCGTTTCCTATTACGCAATCAATAGCTTTGGCCTTGGCACAACCCTGGGCTACCCGATCAACGAAACCTCTCGCCTGAGTTTTGGCCTCACGGCGCAACACGACAGCATTGAACCGGGCACCTACAGCGCAGACGAGATCTACGACTTCGTCGACCGCGAAGGCAAGGAGTTCACCAACTTCAAGGCCAACCTGGGCTGGTCGGAATCGACGCTGAATAAGGGTGTACTGGCCACCCGCGGACACTCACAGAACCTCAACGTGATGGTGACAGTGCCCGGCAGCGACCTGAGCTTCTACAAGATCGACTACTCGGGGCAGACCTTCCTGCCTATCACCAACAGCACGTCGCTGCGCTTCCATACCAAGCTTGGCTACGGCGGCGGCTATGGCTCGACCGATAGCCTGCCCTTCTACGAAACCTACACGGCAGGCGGCGAAGGTAGTGTGCGTGGTTTTGAAAGTGGCACCCTCGGCCCACGCAACACCCCGGCCACCGGCGCCTACTCCAGCGCCGGCCAGGCGTACTACACCGACCGCGACACCGAGGCTTTGGGCGGCAATATCCTGATAACCGGCGGGGCGGAATACCTGTTCCCGGTGCCGTTTATCAAAGACAACAAATCCGTACGGACCTCAGTGTTCTGGGATGTAGGCACGGTGTATTCGGACAAGTGCTACCTCAGCACCACCCAGGGCTGTGGCAGCGTGGATTTGAGCCAGATGGCCAGCTCGGTAGGCGTGGGCGTGACGTGGTACAGCCCTTTGGGGCCGCTGAGTGTGAACTTGGCGTATCCGATTCGAACGCCGGAGAATGCAGATAAGCAGGTGTTCCAGTTCTCCATGGGGCAAACGTTTTGATACGTGCGCGTTAGGCCTGATTGAGCTTCTCCTTCGCCGAGATGGATGCGCCGGATATGGGAAATTTTCCAGCCCAGCAAAATCACCGCGCCTGCGCTGCTACCCTGGGCTGATTAAACAAAAGGGGCGCGACGACGAATGGAATCATGGAAGGCAGCAATCATCGCAGGGCTGGCGTTATTTTCCACTCAAGCGATGGCAGGAGAGATCAAGAAACCCGGCGACCGCGCCATGTTCTGGACGACATCGGGGCCCACCTTCTTCAGCTCCTTCGCCAGTGATGTGACAAGTCATCCCAGCAAATATTTCGGCGCCGCCAAGGCCGATGCACTGGCGTTTATCGGTTCAGAGGGCGAGATCCGCGGCGCCCAGTTTGAGCAGGCTTCCAGGTACTATCGCTCGACCTACAGCCCACCTTTCATGCCTGATATGCAATTAGCACAGGTCATCGCCACAACGTACTGAGCGAAGCTCTCGGTATAACGCTAAGCGGTGATGGACGAGGTTTGCTGCCGAATAAGAAATTCAGGCATGAAAAAGCCCAAGTGTTTCCACTTGGGCTAAGTCATTGAATTATATGGTCGGGACGGAGTGATTCGAACACTCGACCCCTAGCACCCCATCTCCTTTTTCATACTTCTTGAAAGCTTCCAAAGCTTTACTCTGGATTTTTCCAAGCGAGTATTTACTTGAGCTCCAGCGCTGTTCTGCTCTAAGTGAGTCCAGTAACGTCCATCAAGAGCCGGCGTTTTTGTGGGGGGAAAAGTAGGGGGAGTCCGTTTCATCGCCAAAATCACCATAAAGGACTCGAGTCGCTGACCGCCAATGATGCCGGCCGGGATCCTCAGGAAGGATGGCAATCCGAGCCGTTCTTTTCATACCAGTCGAATGAGCAGCAAGACCAAGAGCACGTTCAATACGGCAAGCACACTCAGTCCCGCAAGCACACCGCCAGCGCCCAGGTCTGCAACGGGTAACCGCCTGCAAGGGGGGGTCAAGGCTTGTCCTATGAGCGAAGGCCGAGCCATGCGCCCCATCAGCAAAACATAATGGGTAGGCGACATGAGGGCCATCAGGAAGAACGAGCCTCCCCAGACCAGAACCTGCAGCATCCCCAAAATAAAATTGCCGAATACGCCAGGCAGTCGTGTTTGTTGATTCAAGACAATGTCATCAGTGGTGAGAAAAGCGGATAGCGTGAGTCGCTGAGCAATTACGTTTAAACGAACGATTCACCTAGCCAACGAATCCGTTGGCTCAAAGCATGTGCCCAGCCCAAATCTTACGATTGACCAGATCCGCAGCAATTTCGATGAAGGCATCCCCGACGAATTTGGCAGCCGGGCTGACACGCCTGTCGGCAGGGTAAACCTGAACAAGTTTGCGCATGGGAATGGGGTCAACCAAGGGGGCGGCGCTGAGCACGCCAGCTTCGATTTGGGCGTAAATCGATGCCAGTGGCAAAGCTGTCAAACCGAAGCCATTACGAACCAGGTCAATCATCGCGCCGAAGGAGTCAGCTTCAACGCTGGTTTTGAGCTTGATGCCGACTTCTCGCGCACAATTATCCAGAATCACGCGAAGACTGTGGCGGGCGCTTGGCAACACCAACTGCTGCTCGGCCAATGACTCGAATGACACCGGCACATCCAGGCGCAGCTTGGCACTGGCAGGTCCGACCAGCAGCAAGTTTTCCATCATTACCGGCACAATACGCAGTGTATGCAGGGGTTGGGGATCGTAAGAAATCGCCAGTTCCAATTCGCCACGCTGAACCCAATCCAGCAGATAACCGCTGAAGGCCGAGGAAAATCTGACGGCAAGATTCGGATGCGCGTCTTTGATTTTGCGCACTAAAGGAACGGTGACAATTTCCGCTACCGTCGGCGTCGTACCGATGACGACCGTTCCCCGAAAAGAGGTCTTTCCGCCCACCACCGAACTTCGAATGGATTCCATTTCCTCCATGATTCGAGTGGCATGCGCCAGCACCTCGCGACCAGCATCGGTAATCTCCATGCCTCGTCCATGTCGATCAAACAGGTAGGTGCCGAGTTCTTTTTCCAGCATTCGAATTTGTCGGCTGAGTGCCGGTTGTGCGATGTGAAGCCGGTCTGAGGCCTTGCTGAGACTGCCTAGCTCGGCCACGTGAATCAAGGTTTTGAGTTGAACGACATCCATTACCAGGCCAGTCAAAGTCGGGCTCGGCGCGAAATGCGTCGAAAGTAGTCTGAGTGTAAACGCATTAGCGTTTCCTGGAATGCCACAGGGCCCACGTCGCATGGGGCCTAATGGCTTTCTAGCCGGCTGTATCCCCCAGCCCGTAGGGGCTGCAAGACAAGCTATAGAATTTCGGTATATCAGTTAGACCTGGCTGACGGCTTATTACCCTCGTCACTCTGCGGTAGCGTGCAATCAACGTCGACGCCAAGAGCGATCGACTGACTACAAGAATAAGATTCGAGGGCTTGCCGCCATGATTTACTACCTTTCTCGTTACCTGACCGACCCGCCTTATACAGTCAGCGCACAGCTGACCTCTCATATACACCCCCCCGCTTCATGTGCCTTGGTCGTCGAAGGGTCACAGCACTTGCGTTAAGCACATCAACCCATCGAGCTAGCAACGTCGGACGCGCATCAGCGTGGGCCTCGTATCGTCTCGCCTTGAAACAAGGGTGAACAGAATGTCTGCATCAACCAGCGACTCAACACGCCACACTGAAAAGTCCGATCAGATGAAAAGTCCGAATCGTGTCAGAGCCATCATGGGTGCCTGCTCGGGCAATCTGGTGGAGTGGTACGACTTTTTCATTTACGCCTATACCGCCATCTATTTTGCGAGCTCGTTTTTCCCCAAAGGCGACACCACCAGTCAGTTGCTCGCAACCGCCGGTGTCTTCGCCGTCGGCTTTTTCATGCGGCCGCTCGGCGGTTGGATTTTTGGCTGGATTGCTGATACCCGCGGCCGCAAGGTATCGATGATTATCTCGGTGTTCATGATGTGCGCCGGTTCCTTGTTGATTGCCGTCATGCCGACCTATGAAACCATCGGTGTGGCGGCGCCAGTTTTGCTTGTCGTTGCCAGGCTGATTCAGGGGCTGTCAGTCGGCGCGGAGTACGGCACCGGCGCGACCTACATCAGTGAAATCGCGACACCTGGGCGTCGTTGTTTCTATGGATCATTCCAGTACTTCACCATCATCGCAGGCCAACTCCTCGCCCTGATGACCGTGGTCATACTTCAACAAACCCTTACCGGCGAGGAATTGCGGGAATGGGGCTGGAGAATTCCTTTTTTCATCGGCGCCTTTAGTTCTATCGTAGTCGTGTATTTGCGTCGCGCGATGCATGAAACCGCCACAAAAAAAGAAATGAACCGCAAAGATGCCGGCTCGCTAAGTGGCATGTTCAAACACAAACGCGCAGTGGCACTGGTGGTCGCGTTTACCATTGGCGGTTCACTTTACTTCTACACCTTCACCACCTACATGCAGAAATTTCTGGTGATCTCTGCGGGGTTTAGTCCGGAAACGGTGAGTTTCATCATGACGGCCGCCCTGGTCGGTTTCATGTTTTGTCAGCCACTCTTTGGTCTGCTCGCTGACCGAATCGGAATCAAGGTCCATATGTTGTTGTTTTCCGGGTTGGCCATGCTACTGGTGATCCCCCTGCTCTATTCACTGCAATCAGTCAGTAGTCCATTTACAGCGTTCCTGCTGGTATTTGGCGGCCTGGCAATCGCGTCGCTCTACACCCCGATTGCCGGTATCGTCAAAGCTGAACTGTTCCCGCCAGCGGTACGTGCATTGGGTGTGGGCTTTCCTTATGCCGTCGGCAACGCGGCGTTCGGTGGCACCGCCGAATACGTCGCCTTGTCGCTTCGGTCGCAGGGTATTGAGGAGTATTTCTTCTTCTACGTCGCGGCCGTAGTAACCATCACGTTCATCGCAGCGATGCTAATGCCCAACCTGTCCCGCTATGGTTACATCAGCGGCTCGGGTGAGATCGAAGAACGCACCGGACTGAGGGGCTGCATCAAATCGCAGGCTGCAAGGATCTGAGGCACTGACGATTACCGTGGTTTTTTGAAAGGGCCCATGGGCCCTTTTAAAATCATTGGATAGCGAATACCTATGCTACTTGTGATGAATGCTCTTGATGAACCGTGGTTACCTTTCCCGGTTTGGCCATGCCTGCAAATCCAGATCAAGATCCTTGAACTGACTTGAGTCGAAGACGGGCGTCTTGATGCCGGCCGAGTACTGCACACCGACGAAGATGTCGCGCATGGCAGCGCCTTTGGCCTTGTTCCTTACATTCGTATTGCCTACGCCCTGGATGACGCTTCATTGCGCCGGGCTTGCGAGGCGATCCGTACGTTCTGCACCTCTCTGCATTAATCATTTCCCTTCCCATAATGCGTGGTTATCGCCGTTGCCCAACAGGCCACGCATTCCCCCCCTGCTATACAAAATGGGCATATCTCAAAGACAAAAACGGTAGTCGTCCTTCTCCTCCATCCCTCCCAGAATGGGTGAAAACACAAAAGCAGCACTGCTTGGGAGATTGGCATGTCAACAGAAGCTGAACACACCGTGGGACAGGATTGGCAAGAGGACGTGTTCCGCGTGCTCAAGGCCCACGACGTCAAACACGTGGTCTTCGTACCGGATGCAGGCCACTCGGCGGCGATCCGTATGTCGTATGCAGACCCGGACATCAAGGCTGTTGTCCTCACCACCGAGGAAGAAGGCATCGGCTATCTCGCCGGCGCATGGCTTGGCGGCGAACGCGGTGCCCTCCTGATGCAGTCCAGCGGAGTCGGTAACTGCATCAACACTCTGGCACTTCAAGTCTGTGCCGGCTTCCCGCTGTTGATGGTGGTCACCATGCGCGGCGACTGGGCCGAATTCAACGCGTGGCAGAACCCGATGGGCCAGGCCACAGAAGCCTCCCTGAACCTGATGAAAGTGATGACCTGGCGCGCGGACGTCCCGGAAGACGTCGCCCCGCTGCTGCACGGTGCCGCGACCATGGCCTTCAACGGTGATTCGTCCACTGCCCTGCTGCTCGGCCAGCGCCTGATTGGAGAAAAGAAATGGGTCAAGTAAGCGCAAACCACACTCTGTGCCGCCGCGAAGTGGTCAAGGCCTTACTGGCCGACCGCAAAGACGTGCTGGTCGTGACGGGGCTGGGCTCTGCGTCCTATGACGTGATGGCAGCCGGTGACAACGATCTGAATTATTACCTCTGGGCCGCCATGGGCAGCGCAATCACTGTGGGCCTTGGCCTGGCGAATGCGCAGCCAAACAAATCGGTGGTGGTGGTCACCGGTGACGGCGAGTTGCTCATGGGATTCGGCGCACTGGCCACGGTGGCACTGCAGAAGCCTGCCAACCTGACCATCGCTGTGCTGGATAACGGTCACTTTGGTGAAACCGGCATGCAAGTCAGCCACGCCGGTTTTGGTATTTCCCTGAATCAGGTCGCAAAGACTTGCGGCTTCAGCTGGACCGATGAAATCCGTGACATGGAAGGCGTACATAACTTGCGCGAGCGCTTTGCAACTCGCGATGGCGTCAAGCTTGCGACGATCAAAATCAAGGCGGAAAACCCGCCACGGGTGCTGCCACCACGTGATGGTCACTACATCAAGAATCGCTTTCGTGCCGCCCTGGGTTTCAACCCGATCTGATTGCCTTTTGCCCGGTCCCGGTCACGCAGGGCAGGTGCTGTGCGTGACGCGTGGAGGAGAATAATAATGACTGATCACAACTCTGAAGAACTCAATGCCATCCGCGAGGGCGTACGCGCTCTGTGCGCTGAATTCGATGCAGCTTACTGGCGTAAAGTCGATGAGGAAAAAGGTTTTCCGGAAACCTTCGTCAAGGCTCTGACCGACGCAGGTTGGCTGGCAGCGATGATCCCTGTCGAATATGGTGGCTCCGGCCTCGGGCTGGCTGAGGCCTCGGTAATCCTGGAAGAAGTGAACCGCTGCGGCGGTAATTCCGGCACCGTGCACGGCCAGATGTACAACATGTTCACCCTGCTACGACACGGCAGCGAGGCGCAGAAAAGCTACTACCTGCCGAAACTGGCCAGCGGCGAATTGCGCCTGCAATCGATGGGCGTCACTGAACCCACCACTGGCACCGACACCACCAAGATCAAGACCACAGCGATCAAACGCGGTGACAAGTACGTGATCAACGGACAGAAGGTGTGGATCTCGCGGGTCCAGCACTCCGACCTGATGATCTTGCTGGCGCGTACCACGCCGTTGGCCGACGTGAAGAAAAAATCCGAGGGCATGTCGATCTTCCTCGTCGATCTACGGGAGGCCATCGGCAACGGCATGACCGTGCAGCCGATCGCCAACATGGTCAATCACGAAACCAACGAACTGTTCTTCGACAACCTGGAAATTCCTGCCGATAGCCTCATCGGCGAGGAAGGCAAAGGTTTCCGCTACATCCTGGACGGACTGAACGCCGAGCGCACACTGATCGCAGCCGAATGCATTGGTGACGGCCGCTGGTTTATCGAAAAAGCCAGCGCCTATGCGCGTGATCGCGTCGTGTTCGGACGCCCTATCGGGCAGAACCAGGGCGTTCAGTTCCCCATCGCTGAAGCACACATTGAAATCGAAGCGGCTGACCTGATGCGCTGGCGTGCTTGCGAGGAATACGACAGCGGTATCAACGCCGGGGCCAGTGCCAATATGGCCAAGTACCTGGCGGCGAAAGCCTCTTGGGAAGCCGCCAATGCGTGCTTGCAGACTCACGGCGGTTTTGGCTTTGCCTGCGAGTACGACGTCGAGCGCAAATTCCGTGAAACCCGTCTGTATCAGGTGGCGCCCATCTCCACCAACCTGATCCTGTCGTACGTTGCCGAACACCTGCTTGAACTGCCGCGCTCCTTTTAAAGGATCAGCGTAAAACCCAGCGCGTCGGCTCGAACAGGCGCGACTGGGGAGCCATGACAAAAGAGATAATAATCATGAGCCAATCCAAAGGCGTCCGTCCGCTCGATGGCATTACCGTCGTCAGCCTTGAACATGCCATTGCAGCTCCCTTCTGCACCCGACAATTGGCCGATCTTGGCGCGCGCGTGATCAAGGTCGAACGCCCAGGCACGGGTGACTTCGCCAGAGGGTACGACCAACGCGTCAACGGTCTCGCCTCGCACTTTGTCTGGACCAATCGTTCGAAAGAAAGCCTGACCCTCGATCTGAAACAAGATTCGGCCACCGAGGTGCTGGACAGCTTGCTGGCCACTGCCGATGTCCTGGTGCAGAACCTGGCGCCGGGTGCCGCAGCACGAATGGGACTTTCATTTGAGGCTTTGCATCAGCGGTTTCCGCGCCTGATCGTTTGTGACATTTCAGGCTACGGCGCAGGCGGCCCGTATGAAAAGAAAAAAGCCTATGACCTGTTGATCCAAAGCGAAGGCGGTTTCCTGTCGGTCACCGGCGGACCAGGTGAGGAAGAAATGGCCAAGGCAGGTTGCTCGATTGCTGACATCGCGGCCGGCATGTACGCCTACACCGGAATTCTGTCTGCCTTGCTGTTGCGTGGACGCACTGGCGAAGGTAGCCACCTTGATGTGTCCATGCTGGAAAGCCTGGTCGAGTGGATGAACTACCCGATGTACTACGCCTACAACGGCTCTCCCCCTCCCCCTCGCGCCGGCGCCGCGCACGCCACGATTTACCCCTATGGCCCCTTCCCTATCGGTGACGGCACCACAGTCATGCTGGGGTTGCAGAACGAACGAGAGTGGCGGCTGTTTTGCGACAAGGTACTGCTTACCCCTGAACTGGCGAAAGATGAACGCTTCTCTGCCAACTTCAAGCGCGTCGAAAACCGCCAGGCGCTGCGGGCACTCATCGTTGAATCGTTCTCCACACTCAATTTCGATGCCGTGTTTGATCGATTGGAGCATGCGCAAATTGCTAATGCTCGGGTCAATGACATGCAAGGTGTTTGGGACCATCCGCAACTTCAGGCGCGTGATCGCTGGCGGGAAGTCGAAACCTCCGCCGGTACCGTCCCGAGCTTGATACCTCCCGGCAGCAACAGCGCGTTCGAGCCACGTATGGATGCCGTACCGGGTCTCGGTCAGCACACCGAACAGGTGCTCAGGGAACTGGGGCTGGATACAGACCGTATTGAACTAATGCGCGCAGCCGGGGCGATTTAGCCTTCATCTGAAAACAAAAAACCTGCCTGCAACGATCAAAGTTTTTCGAGAGAACACTGCCCAATGAAAATGCTGGTAGCTGTGAAACGAGTGGTCGACTACAACGTCAAGGTTCGCGTCAAGGCGGACAATTCCGGCGTAGACCTCGCCAACGTCAAGATGTCGATAAACCCGTTCTGCGAAATCGCAGTGGAAGAAGCCGTACGCCTGAAAGAGAAAGGTGTTGCGACTGAAATCATCGTCGTCTCCATCGGCCCGACCACCGCTCAAGAGCAACTGCGCACCGCGCTGGCTCTGGGTGCCGACCGTGCCATCCTCGTCGAATCCGCTGAAGATCTGACGTCCCTGGCGGTTGCCAAACTGTTGAAAGCGGTTGTCGACAAGGAACAGCCGCAGCTGGTGATCCTTGGCAAGCAAGCCATCGACAGCGACAACAACCAGACTGGCCAGATGCTCGCTGCATTGAGCGGCTACGGTCAGGGCACGTTCGCTTCGAAAGTCGAAATCAGCGGCGGCAGCGTTGCTGTCACCCGCGAAATCGACGGCGGCGCACAGACGGTTTCCCTGAAACTGCCAGCCATCGTCACCACCGACCTGCGTTTGAACGAGCCGCGCTACGCGTCCCTGCCAAACATCATGAAAGCCAAGAAGAAGCCTCTCGAAGTGCTGACTCCGGACGCTTTGGGCGTTTCCACCGCCTCCACCAACAAGACCGTAAAAGTCGAAGCGCCTGCTGCACGCAGCACGGGTATCAAGGTCAAGTCGGTGGCGGAACTGGTCGAGAAACTGAAAAACGAAGCGAAGGTACTTTGAGTTAGGAGCCTGAAATGACTATCTTGGTTATTGCTGAACACGACAATAAAGTGCTGGCTCCGGCCACGCTGAACACCGTGGCTGCTGCTGCAAAAATCGGCGGTGACATCCACGTTCTGGTTGCAGGCCAGGACGCTGGCGCCGTGGCTGAAGCCGCTGCGAAAATCGCTGGCGTGAGCAAAGTCCTGAACGCTGACAATGCCGCTTACGCGCATCAGCTGCCGGAAAACGTTGCTTCGCTGGTAGCCGAGCTGGGCGCTGGTTACAGCCACATCCTGGCTGCCGCCACTTCCAACGGCAAAAACATCCTGCCGCGCGTTGCCGCCCAGCTGGACGTTGACCAGATTTCCGAGATCATCTCGGTCGAAAGCACAGACACTTTCAAGCGTCCGATCTACGCCGGTAACGCCATCGCTACCGTGCAATCGACCGCTGCGATCAAGGTGATAACTGTGCGTGCCACCGGTTTCGACCCGGTTGCTGCTGAAGGTGGTTCGGCTGCCGTTGAAGCCGTCTCCGCTGCCCACGACGCTGGCATCTCCAGCTTTGTTGGCGAAGAACTGGCCAAGTCCGATCGTCCGGAACTGACCGCTGCCAAGATCGTCGTTTCCGGCGGCCGCGGCATGCA
Organism: Pseudomonas sivasensis; assembly: GCF_052938085.1. Classification (NCBI taxonomy): domain Bacteria; kingdom Pseudomonadati; phylum Pseudomonadota; class Gammaproteobacteria; order Pseudomonadales; family Pseudomonadaceae; genus Pseudomonas; species Pseudomonas sivasensis. The sequence goes on along the minus strand of NZ_CP176442.1, from coordinate 2,035,650 downwards.
GAACGGCGACAATTTCAAACACCTGTACGCCCTGGCCGACAAGCTGGGCGCTGCCGTGGGTGCTTCGCGCGCCGCGGTCGACGCCGGTTTTGTTCCGAACGACATGCAGGTCGGTCAGACCGGCAAGATCGTTGCTCCACAGCTGTACATCGCCGTCGGTATCTCCGGCGCGATCCAGCACCTGGCCGGCATGAAAGACTCCAAAGTGATCGTTGCGATCAACAAGGACGAGGAAGCGCCGATCTTCCAGGTGGCCGATTACGGCTTGGTGGCGGATCTTTTTGAAGCGATTCCAGAAATGGCCACCCTGGCCTGATCACTGACCGATTGGAGCAAAGAATATGAGCATCAGTTCCGATTTTTCCGCCTGGATTGGACGACGTCAGGAAAGCCAGGACCGGATCAGTTTCATTCTGGTCAGACGCATTGCCGCGACATTGGGCGAGTCGGCACCACAACCCGGTGAGCCGCTGCCGCCCCTGTGGCACTGGGCATTTTTTCAGGAGCCGGTGGGTGCCAGCGAACTGGGGCCGGACGGCCATCCAGCGCTTGGGGGATTTTTGCCGCCGGCCCATAACCGCAATCGCATGTGGGCGGGAAGCCGAATTGAGTTTTTCCAGCCATTAAAAGTGGATGCTGAAGTGACCTGTGTATCGACCATCCTCAACGTCGAGGAGAAGCACGGTCGCACGGGTTCCTTATTGTTCGTCACAGTACGCCATGAGTTTTTCCAGGACGGCAAACGCGCCCTTCAAGACGATCAGGACATTGTTTACCGTGAACCTTCCCCGCCCAAACTGAACGGTACAGAAAAGCTACCTGAAGGCCAATGGCAGGAACGGATAGAGCCCACTCCAACCCTGCTGTTTCGTTATTCCGCAGTGACCTTCAATGGTCATCGTATTCACTATGACTGGCCGTATGTGACAGAGAACGAAGGTTATCCGGGGCTGGTGGTACATGGTCCATTGATCGCCACGTTGAGTTTGCGTGCCTTTACCAAAGCGCATCCAACTGCGCGCCTGGAGCGTTTCGCATTCCGCGGAGTACGACCTCTGATTTCGCCTAAGCCTTTCGAGGTGGGCGGACGTCTAATCGAAAACGGCAAGGCACAGGTCTGGGCTGGCAATCAGGACGGCACAGCACAGATTGGAGAGATCGAGTTCAGCAATGGAGCAACGCCATGAGCGAATCAATTGTTCGCTCCGCCCTGTTTGTGCCGGCCACTCGACCAGAGCGCATCTCAAAAGCTATTGCCACCGGAGCGGATCGAGTCATCGTTGACTTGGAAGATGCCGTGCAAGAAAACCTCAAGGAGCAGGCGAGGGATAATCTCGACGCGTTCCTGAGCGAAGCCCCGGATGCACGGATTCTGGTCCGAGTGAATGCCCCGGATCACTGGGCGCATGTTGCGGATCTGGATCTTTGCCGACGCCACGCCGGCGTTATCGGAATTCTGCTGCCCAAAGCAGAAAGCGCGAAACAGGTCACCACAGCTGCCGGTACCGAAAAACCGATTTGGCCAATCATCGAGAGCGCGAAGGGCTTGTCAGCACTCAACGAAATTGCCGGCACTCAAGGCGTTGAGCGGTTGTCGTTCGGTAGTCTGGATCTGGGTCTGGACCTGAACCTGTCTACTGGCAGCCCTGCCGCTGAAGAAATCCTTAGCCATGCGCGCTACGCCGTTTTGCTTGCAACCCGGGTTGCCGCGCTCGCTCCAGCGTTGGATGGGGTATTTCCGTCGATCCAGGACACCGCAGGGCTGCTACGTGCTGTTCATTTTGCACGCGACATGGGCTTTGGTGGCGCGCTGTGTATCCATCCAACCCAAGTCGCGATCATTCATCAGGCGCTGAAACCAAGCCAGGAAGAATTGCACTGGGCGCAACGCATTATCGAAGCCGCTCGTTCAGGTGAAGGCGTTTTCGTGCTGGATGGGCAAATGGTCGATGCGCCGGTCATTGGTCGCGCACAATCCATTTTGGCTCGCGCGATCTGATTCAAAACCGGCGCTGTTGCTTAAAAGCTATGCATCCATTCCCATCCTAAAGGACGGTGTCATGACTAACGTTTCTGGCCTTAGACCCGTGGCATCGATCATCACTGCGCGGGACGCCGCACATGCTCTGGAACTGGCCAATGACAGTGAATTCGGGCTCGCCTCGACCATCTACACGAGCAATGTCGAACTTGCCCAGAAGCTGGCCGGCGAACTGAAAACCGGAGGCGTATTCATCAATGGCTATTGCGCAACCGATCCACGCGTCACTTTCGGCGGCGTAAAGAAAAGCGGTTTTGGCCGTGAACTGTCGCATTTCGGTGTGCGCGAACTCTGTAATGCACAGACCGTCTGGCTGGACCGTCACTAACAACAAGCGAGTCGCCAAGCCCCGCGAGACCTCTCGCTTCACCCTAATGAGGAGCTTTTGATGCGTGCCTTCCCTGCAATCCTGGGCGTTACCCTGACTGTGACCTTAAGTAGTACTGCCCTCATGGCTGCCGAACCCACCGGCACGCTTAAGAAAATCAAGACCTCGGGGACCATCACCCTGGGTCACCGAGACTCGTCCATTCCGTTCTCTTATATAGCCGACGGATCCGGTCAGCCGGTGGGCTACTCCCATGACATTCAATTAAAGATTGTCGAGGCTATCAAGCAAGAACTCGGTATGCCCAAGCTGAACGTACAGTACAACCTGGTGACATCACAGACGCGTATCCCACTGGTGCAAAACGGCACTGTGGACCTGGAGTGCGGCTCCACAACCAATACCGCCGAGAGAGCTCGGCAGGTCGACTTCTCGGTCGGCATTTTTGAAGCCAGCACCCGCCTGTTGGTCAGGAAGGATTCGGTTTACAAGGACTTTCAAGATCTCAACGGCAAGAACGTAGTGACTACTGCTGGCAGCACTGCCGAGCGGATGCTCAAGGTCATGAATGCCGAGAAAAAGATGAACATGAACGTAATCTCTGCCAAAGACATTGGCGAGTCTTACCAAATGCTCGAGTCCGGCCGCGCCATTGCGTTTATGCAGGACGACGCATTGCTGGCGGGCGAGATGGCCAAGGCGAAGAAACCGGAAGATTGGGTGGTGACTGGCACCCCGCAATCCAACGAAATCTATGGTTGCACAATGCGTCGGGGTGATCCGGATCTCAAAAAAGTCGTGGATGACTCGATCAAGTCACTTTTTGTCTCGGGTGAAATCAACGCCATCTACGATAAATGGTTTACTCAGCCCATCCCTCCCAAAGGCTTGAATCTCAAATTCCCCATGAGCGCAGAGCTCAAAACAATCATCGCCCAACCCAACGACCAACCGGCGCCGGAAAAGGCTCTTTAACGGCCGTCGCGTCGTTGAGTGCGAAGACGGTCATCGAATGACGGCAGCCGACTGCAAGGCTGCTGCCCGATCGTCTCTATGAGAGTGCATCGAGCTATCAACGACCGAGCTCAGATAGTGCGTTTGCTTTCATGGATATCTCGAAGTGCATGCCACGCCAAGTAGAAGACACCCGTGCGTCCGCAGAACAAGCCGACCGTAAACCCTGATGCGGCACCAGCAAGGGCGAGCATTCCCACAGTGGCCGAGAATTCTGGATGCACGGCAGCTTGATAACCGATGAAGTATTTCACGGCAAAAAAGAGAAGCGAGATACCAAGAACTTTCCATGTCCCAGGAACGATCAGGTGCTTGCCCTCCTCGTCCAAAGTCAGTCCGCGTCGAGGAAATAGTGCAAATGCGACTAAGCCACCTAAAAGCATTCCCGTGACCCAACTGCCCACGGTCAACTCAACGCGGTCCGCGTAGCTGAGAGAAAGGAGTGACCAGACCACCAAAACAACCGGTGTGATGATCAGCGACCGCTGACTTTCACGACTGGTTTTCCTGGCACTCAAACCGTAGTAGCAGACCAAGAGAAATGCGCCGTAAACCCACAGTGGCGTGCCTTCCAGAGCATCGAGCATTGTTCAGCTTCCTTGCCAAAGTTTATTGCCGGATGCTGGCACAGCCTCAGATACGTTGCCACTTATTTGAAACAAGACGAGCCCCCTCAAAAAGCGATATTCCGGCCCCTTCCCCACCTCTGTTACGTCAGCACTCCTCCCCCGCGCCCATCGGCAACCAGCGGGAGGCATGAGTGTTGACGAATACAGGTGAACAACCCGCCACCTTGGAGGCGACCATGAACGCAGCATTGAAGATTTGCCAGGAGCGTTTCGACGCTAAGTTGCCTCCAGAGGTCAGCGACGCGAATCCGGAATAGGAGTGGCTTGAACATTCTGCGGAACAGTTGGTGTGCGGCATGGACATCAAGTGGAAGCGTCGCCACGGCCAACCGCAGGTGGTGACGTTTGATCGGTATTGCACTTACCTGCAGGGCATCCTGAATCAGCGCCAGATCGACGACCTGGACGAGCGTGATTCGTTCGCTCGACTGTTCCTTTCCTCGATCCTTGGCAGTCAGGCGGATTCACGCGGGCACGCTGCGGAACTGATGGGCGAACAGCGTCCCATCGAAGCCGCGGAACGAATCGCCATGGATTTGCACAGGCCCTACGCCTTTGACGCGGTTGCAGCAGAACGGGAAGAGCTCGAAGACGACGTGGATGGCAACCTATGAGCGCTCACATCCTTATCGACGACGCGCTCGAAATCCTCAAGCACGCTGCAAGCACTCAGGAAGAGGCGGTAATTGTTCAGCGGATGATCACTCAGTTCCTCGTTGATCAGTCGCTAACCCTCAAAGAATTCGACCACTACTGCGCACGCCTCGCCCTACTTGGTGCACCGTAAACCAGATCGGCTGAAACAGAAGCAAGCGCAGACAAAGGACCACTGGACGAAGGTTGAGGAGCGGTATTTGACGCGAGCATTCAAGGAGGCCAGGGAGGCGGCGAACTTCTACGCGGGATGGAAGGAAGAGGAAATGCCGGGCTTTCACGAAGTGCGAGCGCTGTCGCTGCACCTGTACAAGAAAGCCGGAAAGGATGGGCAAAAGATCGCTGGCCATGCGAGCGAGGGCATGACCAAAAACTACCAGCGGGACCATGAGGAAATCATCTGGTCAGAGGCGATTCCGGACCTGAATATCAGCGAAATCACTGGGTAGTTTTGCGCCAGTTTTGCGCAGGCACAAAAAAGCCGATCTATCTGATCGGCTCAAGTGTCTGATATTACTCAGGAATAATGGTCGGGACGGAGTGATTCGAACACTCGACCCCTAGCACCCCATGCTAGTGCGCTACCGGACTGCGCTACGCCCCGACTAGGCGTTTTACTGGGTTCGCTTCTGAACGAAGCGATCAGGAATATACCGCAAGCTTTTGAAATGTGGAAGTATTTAAAAGCCTGTATTACTTCTTCAAAACCACCAGCACATCTTCTAGTTCGGAGATCATCTGGCGAATCATTTGCTTGTATTGGGTGGTATCGTCTTTGGCCTCATCACCGGACATGCGCTGGCGAGCGCCGCTGATGGTGAACCCCTGGTCGTAAAGCAACGCGCGGATCTGTCGGATCATCAGCACATCCTGGCGCTGATAATACCGACGGTTCCCTGTGCGTTTGACGGGGTTAAGTTGAGGAAACTCCTGCTCCCAGTAGCGCAACACATGCGGTTTTACCGCACAGAGCTCGCTGACTTCACCAATGGTGAAGTAGCGTTTGCCTGGGATGACGGGTAGTTCGTCGTTATGACTTGGTTCCAGCATAAGCCTCAACTCGGGCCTTCAACTTCTGCCCTGGACGAAAGGTGACCACACGGCGAGCCGTGATCGGGATTTCTTCTCCCGTTTTTGGATTGCGGCCAGGCCGCTGGCGTTTGTCACGCAGGTCAAAGTTGCCGAAACCGGACAATTTGACCTGTTCGTTGTCTTCCAGAGCGTGTCTGATTTCTTCAAAAAACAGCTCGACCAATTCCTTGGCCTCGCGCTTGTTCAGACCCAACTCTTCGTACAGACGTTCCGCCATCTCAGCTTTCGTCAAAGCCCCCATACGTCACTTCCTTAACGTGGCGTTCAACCTTTGTTCGAGCGAGGTGAGGATATTTTGTGTCGTGGTATTCACCTCATCGTCATTAAGAGTGCGCGATGGATGCTGCCAGGTCAAGCCAACTGCAAGGCTTTTTCTATGCGGATCAATGCCTTTACCTTGATAGACGTCAAATAGCCTGAGGTCTGTCAGCCATTCCCCTGCATTTTCACGGATAACATCCAAAACGGCAGTGGCGGCAACTTCACGGTCAGCGATCAGTGCCAGGTCGCGGCGCACTTCTGGGAAGCGCGACAGCTCGCTGAATTTAGGCATCTTGCCCGAGGCGACTTCAGCCAGGACCAACTCGAAAACGAATACTGGACGGTCGAGACCGAGGGTTTTCGACAATTCTGGGTGGATAGCACCGACGAAGCCTACCAAGCGACCTTCACGTTCAATACGTGCAGTCTGCCCTGGATGCAGCGCCGGGTGGCTGCCAGGAACGAAGGTGAACGCATCCAATGCACCAGCAAAGCCAAGGACGGCTTCCACGTCAGCCTTGACGTCGAAGAAGTCCACAGCATCGCGGCCCTGCGCCCAGCCCTCCGGCAAGCGACTGCCGCAGACAACACCGGCCAGCATCGGCTCTTGCTTCAAACCGTCCAACTGACCCACGAAACGCAGACCACTTTCAAACATGCGCACGCGGTCTTGCTGGCGGTTCAAGTTGTGGGAAAGGGCCTTCACCAGGCCAGGCCATAGAGACGAGCGCATCGCGGCCATGTCGTTGGAGATCGGGTTGGCCAGCAACAGGGGCTGGACACCAGGGTTGAACAGTTCGAACTGTCTCGGATCGATGAAGCTGTAGGTCACCGCTTCCTGGTAACCACGGGCAACCAGCAGACGACGCAACTCTGGCAAGTGCGCACGCGCCTCGGCCTTGGGTTGCGGTGCCAGGCGCGCTTGCGGATAACGAACCGGCAGGCGGTTGTAACCGTACAGACGAGCCAACTCTTCGATTAGATCGACTTCCAGGCTGATATCGAAGCGATGGCTTGGCACTTCAACATGCCACTGCCCTTCCCCGCCCGCAGAGATGTTCAACCCGAGGGCCGACAACAGTTGCTCGATTTCAATCGGTGTGATGACCAGGCCGAGCATTTGCTCAACGCTTTTAGCGCGCAGGGTGATCGGTGCCACAGATGGCAGGTACTGTTGGCTGACAGTCTCGGTGATCGGACCGGCTTCGCCACCGGTAATATCCAGCAGCAGGCCAGTGGCGCGCTCCATGGCTTCACGGGCCAGCTTCCAGTCTACGCCACGCTCGTAACGGTGCGACGCATCAGTGTGCAAGCCATAGGAACGGGCCTTGCCAGCGATGGCGATTTGGTCAAAGAATGCGCTTTCAAGGAAGACATCGCGAGTGGTCGCGGAAACACCGCTGTGCTCGCCACCCATTACGCCGGCGATCGCAAGAGCGCGGGAATGGTCAGCGATCACCAGGGTGTCGGCGCGCAGGCTGACTTCCTGGCCGTCGAGCAGAACCAGCTTCTCGCCTTCTTCAGCCATGCGTACGCGGATGCCGCCATTGATTTCGGCGAGATCGAAGGCGTGCAGCGGCTGGCCCAGTTCAAGCATCACGTAGTTGGTGATGTCGACGGCAGCGTCGATGCTGCGTACGTCGGCGCGGCGCAGGCGCTCAACCATCCACAGTGGAGTTGGCTTGGACAGGTCGACGTTGCGAATTACGCGGCCCAGGTAACGTGGGCAGGCAGCTGGCGCTAGCACCTCAATCGGACGCACTTCATCGTGTACCGCAGGCACGGCGGCAACTACTGGACGGGTAACCGGGGCGTTGTACAGCGCGCCCACTTCACGGGCCAGCCCAGCCAGGGACAGGCAGTCGCCACGGTTTGGGGTCAGGTCGACCTCAATGCTGGCGTCTTCCAGTTTCAGGTAGACACGAATGTCCTGGCCAACAGGCGCATCCGCCGGCAGCTCCATCAAGCCGTCGTTACCTTCGCCTACCTGCAGCTCCGCCTGGGAGCACAGCATACCGTTGGACTCAACGCCGCGCAGCTTAGCCTTCTTGATCTTGAAGTCGCCTGGCAGTTCGGCACCGATCATGGCAAACGGAATCTTCAGACCCGGACGCACGTTTGGCGCTCCGCACACAACCTGGAAAGGTTCCGCCCCGTTGCTGACCTGGCACACACGCAGTTTGTCTGCATCAGGGTGCTGCTCGGTGCTCAGCACCTCGCCCACAACCACGCCACTGAAAACACCGGCGGCCGGCGTTACGCTATCGACCTCAAGACCGGCCATCGACAGACGAGCAACCAGCGCGTCGCGATCTACCTGCGGGCTTACCCAGCCGCGCAGCCATTGTTCACTGAATTTCATCCTGCTCTCCTAAAGATTCGTTACGACTAGCGAAATTGCGCAAGGAACCGCAAGTCGTTGTCGAAGAACAGACGCAAGTCGTTCACGCCGTAACGCAGCATGGCCAGACGCTCAACGCCCATGCCGAAGGCAAAGCCCGAGAACTCTTCCGGGTCGATTCCGGACATGCGCAGCACGTTGGGGTGAACCATGCCGCAGCCCATCACTTCCAGCCAACCAGTCTGTTTGCAGACTCGGCAGCCTTTACCGCTGCACATCACGCATTCCATGTCGACTTCAGCGGAAGGCTCGGTGAACGGGAAGAACGATGGACGGAAACGTACCGCCAGCTCTTTCTCGAAGAACACTCGCAGGAACTCTTCGATGGTGCCTTTGAGGTCGGCGAAGTTGATATCGCGATCAACCAGCAGGCCTTCGACCTGATGGAACATCGGCGAGTGGGTGATATCGGAGTCGCTACGATAAACGCGACCTGGGCAGACGATGCGGATCGGCGGTTTGTTCGCTTCCATGGTGCGGACCTGTACCGGTGAGGTATGGGTGCGCAACAGCATGTTCGCGTTGAAATAGAAGGTGTCGTGCATCGACCTGGCCGGGTGATGGCCTGGGATGTTGAGCGCCTCAAAGTTGTGATAGTCGTCTTCGACCTCAGGGCCTTCGGCAATGCCATAGCCTATATGGGTGAAGAACTGCTCGATACGTTCCAGAGTCCGGGTGATCGGATGTAGACCGCCCGAGGCTTGGCCACGGCCAGGCAAAGTTACATCAATAGACTCGGCGGCGAGTTTGGCCGCGAGATTGGCCTCCTCCATCGACGCCTTGCGCGCATTGAGAACCTCTGTGACGCGCTCCTTGGCAACGTTAATCAGCGCGCCGACTTGCGGGCGCTCTTCGGCTGGCAAATTCCCCAGGGTCTTCATCACCTGAGTCAATTCACCCTTTTTGCCAAGGTAGTGAACCCGGATTTGCTCCAGGGCATTGATATCTTCAGCGCTTTGCACAGCCTCAAGAGCTTGAGCAACGAGCGCGTCCAGGTTTTCCATGTACAGACTCCAGATACAAAATAGGGGAAGAGCTTGAAGGCTCTTCCCCTATTTATGACGTTTACCACCTTGGGCTACAGGAGCAGCCCAAGGTGACTGTCGGGGGTACTTAAGCCAAGGAGGCTTTAGCTTTCTCGACAATCGCAGCAAACACCGCTTTTTCGTTCACGGCCAGTTCAGCCAGAACCTTACGGTCGATTTCGATGGACGCTTTTTTCAGGCCAGCGATGAAACGGCTGTAGGACAGACCGTTAACACGCGCACCGGCGTTGATACGAGCGATCCACAGAGCGCGGAACTGACGTTTTTTCTGACGACGGTCACGGTAGGCGTATTGGCCTGCCTTGATTACCGCTTGTTTGGCAACACGGAATACGCGTGAACGCGCGCCGTAGTAGCCTTTAGCAAGTTTCAGAATTTTTTTGTGACGCTTACGGGCCATGACGCCACGCTTAACACGAGCCATGAGTTACTTCCTCTATTCTTGATCCAAAATTAACGAAGGCGCAGCATGCGCTCGACTTTTGCCACGTCAGACGGATGCAGCAAGCTGCTACCGCGCAGTTGACGCTTACGCTTGGTCGACATTTTGGTCAGGATGTGGCTCTTGAAAGCGTGCTTATGCTTGATACCGTTAGCAGTTTTCAGAAACCGCTTAGCAGCACCACTTTTAGTCTTCATCTTTGGCATGTTCGGATACTCCGCATTCAGTTGATAAACATAATCAGAAGGCCTGCCGTGCCCTGTTGATTACTTCTTCTTTTTCGGGGCGATGACCATGATCAGTTGGCGTCCTTCCATCTTAGGATGCTGTTCGACCGAACCGTACTCAAGCAAGTCAGCTTCAACCCGCTTGAGGAGTTCCATCCCCAGCTCCTGGTGGGCCATCTCACGGCCGCGGAATCGCAAGGATACCTTGGCCCTGTCCCCATCACTCAGGAAACGTACCAGGTTGCGCAGTTTTACCTGGTAATCCCCTTCCTCCGTCCCTGGACGAAACTTGATTTCTTTTACTTGAATCTGCTTTTGGTTCTTCTTCGCCGCGGCAACCTGCTTCTTCTTTTCGAAGATCGACTTGCCGTAGTCCATCACCCGACAAACAGGTGGGATTGCATCGGCGGAGATTTCCACCAAGTCCAGCTTGGACTCTTCTGCAATACGAAGCGCTTCATCAATCGAGACGATGCCAATCTGCTCGCCGTCAGCGCCAATTAACCGAACCTCGCGTGCCGAGATATTCTCGTTGATCGGGGCTTTCGGTGCAGCTCGTTTATCTTGTCTCATTTCACGCTTAATAATAATTACTCCGAATCTGGGCGACCACGCCGGGAAACCGCTTGCGCGAGGAACTCAGCGAACTGGGCGACGGGCATAGAGCCCAGGTCAGCACCTTCACGAGTACGCACAGCGACAGTCTGCATCTCGACTTCCCGATCTCCAATAACCAAAAGATAGGGGACCTTGAGCAAAGTATGCTCGCGGATTTTAAAGCCGATCTTTTCATTTCTCAAGTCGGACTTGGCACGAAATCCGCTTTCGTTGAGAGTTTTTTCAACTTCAGCGGCAAATTCTGCCTGTTTATCAGTGATATTCATGATCACTGCCTGGGTCGGAGCCAGCCACGCGGGGAATGCACCCTCGTAGTGCTCGATCAGGATCCCGACGAACCGTTCGAACGAGCCGAGGATCGCCCGGTGCAGCATAACCGGGTGCTTACGACTGTTGTCTTCGGAGACGTATTCGGCTCCCAGACGGATCGGCAGGTTAAAATCGAGCTGCAGGGTACCACACTGCCAGACGCGGCCAAGGCAATCTTTCAGCGAGAACTCGATCTTCGGACCGTAAAACGCGCCCTCCCCCGGCTGCAGGTCGTACGCAAGCCCCGCACTATCAAGCGCTGCGGCCAGTGCCGCTTCGGCGCGATCCCACAGCTCGTCGGAACCGACACGCTTTTCCGGACGAGTGGACAGCTTCATCTCGACGTCGGTGAAACCGAAATCGCGATAAACGTCCATGGTCAGCTTGATAAACGCAGCGGATTCAGCCTGCATCTGCTCTTCTGTGCAGAAGATGTGGGCGTCGTCTTGAGTGAAACCGCGCACGCGCATGATGCCGTGCAGCGCACCCGACGGCTCGTTACGGTGGCAAGCACCGAACTCGGCCAGGCGCATCGGCAACTCGCGGTAGCTCTTCAAGCCCTGGTTGAACACCTGCACGTGGCATGGGCAGTTCATTGGCTTAATGGCGTAGTCGCGATTTTCCGACTGGGTGGTGAACATATTGTCGGCGTAGTTGGCCCAGTGCCCGGATTTCTCCCACAGGCTGCGATCAACGACCTGCGGGGTCTTGATCTCCAGGTAACCGTTATCACGCTGCACCTTGCGCATGTACTGCTCAAGCACCTGATACAGGGTCCAGCCGTTCGGATGCCAGAACACCATACCCGGCGCTTCTTCCTGGAGGTGGAACAGATTCAGGCGCTTGCCGATCTTACGGTGATCGCGTTTTTCAGCTTCTTCGATGCGCTGGACATAGGCGGCCAGCTGCTTCTTGTCAGCCCAGGCAGTGCCATAGATACGTTGCAACTGCTCATTCTTAGCATCGCCGCGCCAGTAGGCGCCGGACAGCTTGGTCAGCTTGAATGACTTGAGGAAGCGTGTGTTCGGCACGTGCGGACCACGGCACATGTCGACGTATTCTTCGTGGTAGTACAGGCCCATGGCCTGCTCGTCCGGCATGTCTTCCACCAAACGCAGCTTGTAGTCCTCACCACGGGAAGTGAACACTTCGATCACTTCGGCGCGCGGGGTGACTTTCTTGATGACGTCGTAATCTTTCTCGATCAGCGCGTGCATGCGCTGCTCAATGGCAGCCATGTCGTCCGGAGTGAAAGGACGTTCGTAGGCGATGTCGTAATAGAAGCCTTCTTCGATAACTGGACCGATTACCATCTTCGCGGTTGGGTACAACTGCTTGACCGCATGGCCAATCAAGTGCGCGCAAGAGTGGCGAATGATCTCCAGCCCCTCTTGATCCTTGGGCGTGATGATTTGCAGACTGGCGTCAGAGGTGATCAGGTCACTGGCATCAACCAGTTTGCCGTCGACCTTGCCGGCCACAGTCGCCTTTGCCAGACCGGCACCAATGGATGCGGCGACCTCGGATACGGATACAGCATGATCGAATGAACGTTGACTGCCATCGGGAAGAGTAATAGTTGGCATGGCGCCTCCTCTCCTAGTGGTGACCCCTACCAAAGGTCACGTGGGTTGGGATGAGCCAGTACAAGATCCAATACCAGGCCGTTCAGTGATGAACGCCTGCCTTACAGCGGCAGGAGCCTTTCGGCCAACCGATAATCGAACCAGAGTGACTGGAGTGAACAAAAAGAACATGGCGAGGCGGCAAATGGCGCGCCCGGGAATAGCCAGGGGAGCGATGCTAGCACAGATGAACGCTCATCGCGCCGGCGCCAGGCCAGGTAACTACTAATTCCAGCCTTTATAGCTGCAAAACGGAACTTGAGCTGTACGCACTACCTCAAACCCACTGAGAATCGCTGTTTGTCCTCGACCCAAAGGAGCATCCCATGATGCGTTTTACTTCTACCCTCGCTCTCGCCGCTACCCTGAGCCTCCTTTCCATCGGCGCGCAGGCTGCTGCGCCCTCCAACTGGCCAGCCGGTGCCCGTGACAGCTTCGTCAAAGACTGCACTTCCGCGGCAAGCCAGAACGTGGACGTCAAAACGGCCAAAGCCCACTGCGAATGTGGCGCCGACAAGATCAACGCCGAATTGAGCAGTTCCGAAATCAAGGAATTGATGACCAATCCGAACGCCAGCGCACCACTTAAAAACAAAGCGGTGGCTGCAATTTCATCCTGCAAAGTCGTGAAGAAAAAGTAAGATCGGCGCCAGATCAGACGGCCGCTCTGCTGGAAAAATCGCCCGAAAACTGCCATTTCTCACAAATTACGCAGCTTTTACGGCTTTTTTTAACAGCTGATATTTCGCGCCAAAGCCCCGTAGACCGGGGCTTTCAGCCGACCTAAGCACTAAATGCAACGCTATTGATTGGCAAACAATGCCTTGGGGGGGCTCCCAAGCCGAACATTTCGACTATGATAGCCCGGTGTGCCCAGTTGGCCTGAGCAGCACAGCACTACTGAAAATATATGTTTCTTGGAGATACACCATGTCTAATCGCCAAACCGGCACCGTTAAATGGTTCAACGATGAAAAAGGCTTCGGCTTCATCACTCCTCAAGGTGGCGGTGACGACCTGTTCGTACACTTCAAAGCTATCGAAAGCGACGGTTTCAAAAGCCTGAAAGAAGGCCAAACCGTTTCCTTCGTGGCTGAGAAAGGCCAAAAGGGTATGCAAGCTGCACAGGTTCGCGGCGAGTAATTCTCCGCTGAGCTAAAAAAACCCCGTCCATGTGGCGGGGTTTTTTATGGGCGCTGCAAAAGCAGCGATCAGCCGCAATTGACGCGAGTGATCACCAAGTTGTCGTCAGCGTTTAGGTTCAATCGGTCGGAGCGGTATTCCAAAGTGATCATATCGTTGGGCTTGAGGATGCGAGCATTCTGCGCACCGGCACGGGCCCGGGCTTGCTCCAGCAACTGAGGCGAAGCTTTCTGGCCGATTGTGAACTCGGCAGCCTTTGACTCACAGCGGCTATGACCTGCATCGGTCACTGCGGCGTCTTTGGCTGGCTCAGAGGTACCCGGGGTGCTGCAACCCGCCAACGCGAGTGCTGCCAACAAAGTACCGAATGATGCGAGCTTCCAAGGCATGAAGCCTCCTATTGAAAAAATGAACAGAGATCGTGCGACAACCGTCTTGCAGATTGGTTTCAAGACGTAAATCGCCGTCGGGCAAGTCTGCCTGACTATCAGCAGTGATTCGCCCGATCAATCGTGACCAGATATGAACATAATCAGTAGATGTCGATGTAGTCAAAAGGTGGCTTGGGCCAGTTTTGCTTCAGCGCGTTGAAAACCTGTGTGACCCAGACCTCGTCGCTGGCAGCGACATTTCCGACGTAACCGGAGCCCTTTGCCCAGGTCTCAAGACGAAACAACAGGCCATCTATGTCAGTGCCCCCGACTACCCCAGATGATAGGTAGGCGATACCGGCCTTAGTCACACGCAATTGAGTATGTTCGTCATCACTGGCACTGGCGATCAATTGGCGCACGGCGGCCAGGGTGAGATTCTCGGGGTCATTCAAATCGATCTGCACGCGGTATTCCCCGGCAATTAAACAGGAGCACAGTGTCGCACAGCACTTGCTTCATGCCTAAGTAGCAGTGCCAAACGCCGCGCAAAATGCTTAACTGCGCCCGGTAAAACCGCGCCCCAGCGCATTACCCAGTATTTCAGCTCGTGAGACCTCCATGACCACCGTAACGCTCCAAGCCGACATCAAAGCCAAGTGGCCCCAAGGACAAAGCTCCTACAGCCCCGGAAGCCCAGAGGAACTGGCAATCATCGGTATAGACCTGCTGGTCAAGGAACTCGGCACTCAGGCGGCACAAGCCTTCATTGGCCAGGTATTCGAGAAATACCCGGCCGATCACATGGGAGCACACAACCCCGAGCGCGAATAAGAACCGGCCGACGAACGTCGACCGGCAATCGGTTTACTTCAGCCGCGCAAGGCGCTCAGTCAGCAGATCGAAGAAGCCCTGAGCGTCGCCGTTCTCAACCCAGAACGCATTCTTTGGTTGTTTCAGACCGTCGTACCAATCGACGATGGTCTGCCCGAATGTCGGGCCTTCACGGCTGTCCACCACCACATTGACCTCGCGACCACTGAACAGCGAAGGCTTGAGCAGGTACGCAACAACGGTGGCGTCATGTACCGGGCCGCCCGGGATGCCATAGTGCTCCATATCGCCTTTGACGTATTCGTTGAGAATATCGCCGACGACCTTGCTGGCGTTGTTCTTGAGGTCGGCAATCTTTTTCAGACGCGCCTCACTGGTCAGTACCTTGTGGGTCACATCCAGCGGCAGGTAAGTCAGCTTGACGCCACTCTTGAGCACGATCTCTGCAGCAATCGGATCGGCGAACAGGTTGAACTCGGCAACCGGCGTGATATTGCCTCCATTGAAGTGCGCGCCGCCCATCACTACCACTTCTTTGATGCCCTGGGTGATTTCCGGATCCTGAGTCAGTGCCAGCGCCAGGTTGGTCTGCGGACCCAGCATGGCGATAGTGATGCTGTGAGGCTTGGCAGCACGAAGGGTCTTGATCAGGTAATCAACGGCATTGCCTTCGGCCAGGCCCTTTTTAGGCTCATGCACGGTGACGCCGGAAATGCCCTCCTTGCCATGGATGTTTTCGGCATAGATCGGTTTGCGCAGCATCGGCGCTGGTGCACCGGCGTAGACCGGAATGTCCTCACGCCCCGCCCACTCGCGGGCCAGGCGCGCGTTACGCGAGGTCTTGTCCAGGCGCACGTTACCGGCGACGGTGGTCAGCGCACGGATGTTCAATTCGTCCGGGGAAGCCATGGCGAAGAGCAAGGCCACTACATCGTCGGCACCTGGGTCAGTGTCGATGATGAGGTCGATTTTTTCCGCCGCGTGGGCGCTTGCAGCAGTGAGCGCGGACAAAAGCAGGACACTCCGAAACAGATTTCTCAGGATTGGAAGACCACGTTGCATAAAACACTCCTTGTCGTTGGGGAACTCTAGAACGTTACGCCGGACACCAGCGCGATATTGCAGTAAGGCTGGCATTCGCCGGTGCGCACAACCGCGCGCGCCTGGCGACTCAGTTGCTTGAACGCTTCATGACTGAGCAGACGTCGCTCGCCGAGGGCGGCCTGTTCACTCAGCACGTTCAACTGCGCCAGCGCAGGTGGCTGCTTGAGCAGGATTTCTTCCGCCAGCACGTGGCTTTCCACCTGCATCTCACTGAGCACGATACGCAAAGTGCTGATGAAATCAGGAATACCTTTTGTAAGCGCCAGGTCGATCAACTCGACGCCGGGCGGCACCGGCAAACCAGCATCGCCGATCACCAGAATGTCGCCATGGCCCAGGGAAGCTATCAGCCGCGACAGAGCGATATTGAGCAGAGGGGTCTTTTTCATAAAGGTACAAAACCTTGAACGTCATGCAGCGTAGGAATGGAAGGTTGCGCACCCGCACGTGTGACTGACAATGCTGCAGCGACCTGACCAAAACGTATGGCCTCGGCTTCGCTTTTACCGCTGGCAAGGGCCGCCGCAAAACCACCGACAAAGGTATCGCCAGCAGCCGTGGTATCCAACGCCTTGACCTTGGGCGCCACCAAGTGCTCAAAGCCACTGCCATCCGCAAACAATGCACCTTGGGCGCCCAGAGTGATGATGACTTTGCCGGCACCGGCTTTAATCAGTTGCGTGGCAGCCACTTTGGCACTGTCCAGAGAGTCGACTGTCACACCGCTCAATGCGGTGGCCTCGCTTTCGTTGGGAATCAGATAATCGACCGAGGCATACCACTCGGCGGGCAACGGCGCGCTGGCCGGCGCCGGGTTGAGGATCACGGTCTTGCCCAGTTCACGACCGCGCTTGAGCGCATAGGCCACGGTAGCCATCGGCACTTCCAGCTGGCAGATGATCACATCGGCGGCCTGCAGCACCGCATCAGACGCCTGCAGTGACGCGGGCGTCAGCTCGCCGTTGCTGCCGGCAACAATCACAATCGCATTCTGGCTGCTGTCATCCACCACGATCAACGCCACGCCACTGGAACCGTCCACGGTACTGACGGCCTGGCAATCTATACCTTCCACCAGCAATGCGTCACGCAACTCAGTGCCGTAGGCATCGGTGCCGACACAGCCAATCATCGCCACACTCGCACCCAGTCGCGCCGATGCAACGGCCTGGTTGGCACCCTTGCCGCCCGGCACCGTGGAAAAAGTTTGGCCAATCAGGGTCTCACCGGCACGGGGCAGCCGGCTGGCGCGGGTGACCAGGTCCATGTTCAAGCTGCCTACTACCACTACTTTTGCTGGCATACATCAGTACTCATCAATTCGGTTCAGCGGTATTGCGCGAACACACCGGCGACGGGCGCCGTCGACTCGCGCAATATGATGCTCGGCGTCACGATGCGTTGATCGATCGGCAGTTGGGGTGTTGCAATTCGTCGCAGTAAAAGCTCGGCGGCCGTCTCGCCCAGTTGCAGGATCGACTGGCCGACCGTGGTCAGGGCTGGGTACACGTAGCGGCCCATTTGAATATCATCAAATCCGATCACCGACAGCTCGCCGGGCACGCGGATATTACGCTCAGCTGCAGCACGCAATACGCCGAAGCCGATCATGTCGTTACTGGCAAAAATCGCGCTGGGCGGGTTCTGCGCCAGCAATTGCACGGCAGCAGCATAACCGCCGGTGCTGGTGAAGTCGCTTTCCCGGGTGCGATTGGGCGCAACGTCCACACCGGCCTCGCGGAGCGCGCGCTGGTATCCCGCCAGGCGCATTTGCGCGACACGGGTGTGGGCCGGGCCGCCGATACAGGCGATGTCCCGATGCCCCAACTCAAGCAAATGCCGGGTCGCCAGGTAGGCGCCCTCTTCATGATCGATGCGCACCAGATCGACATCAATGCCGTCCAGCGCCCGGTCGACAATCACCATGGGCGTGCGCACCGCGCTCAACCCTGCGGCGAGGCCGCTGTCATCACCACCCACCGAGGTCACGATCAAGCCGTCGATGCGCTTTTCCAACAACACCCGCAAATAGCTGCGCTGTTTTTCAGCATTGTCGTCGGAGTTGCAGAGGATCACGCAGTAGCCGTTACGCTCGCAGTAATCCTCGATGCCTCGTGCCAGCTCCGCGAAATACGGGTTGAGGCTGTTGGGTACCAGCAAACCGATGGTGGCCGTGGTCTTGGCCTTGAGCGAGCGCGCGACGGCGCTGGGCACATAGTCGAGCTGCTTGATGGCCGCTTCGACCTTGACCCGTACCGGCTCACTCACTGGGCGCGTCTTGTTCACCACATGGGACACGGTGGTGTAGGAAATTCCTGCAAGCGCCGCCACATCCTTGATCGTTGCCATGGTTCAGCCCCGCCGACTAGCACGTTGGCTGCGGTACGTATCGAGAACAACTGCAATCACGATCACAGCACCGGTGATGATGCGCTTCGTGGGCTCCGTGGCGCCGATCTGTGCCAGGCCAGCGGCCAATACCGAGATAATCAACACACCAAAGAAGGTACTGATTACCGAACCGCGCCCGCCCATCAGGCTGGTGCCGCCGATCACCACCGCGGCGATCACTTGCAGCTCCAGACCGGAGCCAGCGTTCGGGTCCGCTGCTTCCAAACGCGAGATCTGGAATAACGCCGCGACACCGGCCAGCAGGCCCATGAGACTGAACACCAGAATCTTGTAAGGCTTGGGATTGATACCAGCCAGGCGCACGGCCTCTTCGTTGGTGCCGATACCGATCAGGTAACGACCGAACACGGTGCGGGTCAATACTAGCTGCGCAGCGATGATCACCAGCAAGGCAATGATGAACGACGGCGAGATACCAAACGCAATCGGGTTGGACAGCCAGGCAAACGAATCACCGATGTAGGCGGTGCGCGAACCGGTCATTTGGTACGCAACGCCCCGCGCCATTTCCAACACACCGAGGGACACGATAAACGACGGGATCCGCCAGGCCACGGTGATCGAGCCGGTGATGGTGCCGGCCAACGCGGCGCAGCCCATGCCGAGCAGAGCGGCCGGCAACACGCTCCAGCCCCACCCAAGAATCGCCACGCTGACTGCCGACGCAGCCAGGGCCAGCACCGAGCCCACCGACAAGTCGATACCGCCGATGATCAGGATGAACGTCATGCCCACCGCCAGCACCATCAGGTCCGGGATCTGGTTGGCCAGGGTGCTGAAGGTGTCATAGGACAGGAAGTGGTCACTGAGCACCGAAAACAGCGCAATCATCGCGAGCAAGGCGCCCGCTAGCCCCAGGTAGGTGCCCAGGCCGTAGAAGTTGCCGCCCGCTTTACCGGAGGTAGTTGTGGTTTTCATGGGGTATCCCTAAGCACTGCGTCATTGAGCAGCGCATCACGTTTCTGATAGCCGGCAAAGGCGGCGGCGAGCAATTCGTCCTGGGTCCAGCTGTCACGCTCAAAGGTCTCGATCAGACGCCCGGCAGACAGCACGCCGATGCGGTCGCAGATCAGCATGAGCTCACGCAGGTCGCTCGATACCACCACCAGCGCTTTGCCCTGGCGGGTCAATTCGCCGAGCAAGGCATAAATGTCGAACTTGGCACCTACATCAATTCCGCGGGTGGGCTCGTCGAACAACATCACCGAGCAGTCGCGCTCCAGCCAGCGGCCAATCACCACTTTCTGCTGATTGCCGCCGGACAGTTCCGACACCAGTTGCGCCGGGCTGGAACTGCGGATGCGCATGGCGTCGATCTGGCGCTTGGCCAACGCGGTTTCATCGCGGCTGTTTACCACGCCGCCGCCAGAGATTTCCGGCATGTTGCCCAGGGCAATATTGGCACTGATGGACTGAGTCAGCAGCAGGCCTTCACCCTTGCGATCTTCAGTGATCAGGGCGATACCATGCCCCACTGCATCCACGGGAGAGCGAATACTCACCACCTTAGCCGGTGAGCCCAGGGCCACGGTGCCGCTGTCGGCCAGATCGGCACCAAAGATCAGACGCAGCAATTCGGTACGGCCAGCGCCGATCAGGCCGGAAATGCCATAGATCTCGCCGGCACGCACTTCAAAGGACACGTCACGGACTTTGTCCGAGCGGCTCAGGCCTTTCACAGTCAGGGCCGGGCCGCCGATGCTACGCGGCCCCAGGTCGATGTGTTCACCCAGCTCGCGCCCCACCATCAAGGTGACCAATTGCTCACTGTTGTAATTGGCCATCGGTTCGACGCAGACCAGCTTGCCGTCGCGCAATACCGCAATGCGCTGGGCAACACGGGCCAACTCTTCCAGCCGGTGCGAAATGTAAATAATCGCCACGCCCCGAGCCTGCAAGCGGGTGATTTGCTCAAACAGCATCTCGACTTCACGCGCGGTGAGCATGGCCGTGGGTTCGTCGAGGATCAGTACATGGCAGTCGCCAATCAGGTTGCGAGCGATTTCAACCATTTGCTGGTGACCGATGCCCAGGCTGCCGACCAGCGTGTCAGGGTCGATGGCGTCCAGGCCGACTTGGGCCATGGCCTCGATCGCGGCTTTGCGCAGTTGCTTGCGGCTGATCCAGCCACAGTGGCTGGGCAGGTTATCCAGGAACAGGTTTTCGGCCACGGTCAGCGTCGGCAGCAGGTTGAGTTCCTGCATGACCATGCGCACACCCAACGCTTCAGCCTGGGTACGGCTGGCAGGACAGTAATCCTGACCATTGAATTGCATGTGCCCGGTGGTCGGCGTGACCAGCCCGCCGATGATCTTGGACAGGGTGCTTTTGCCTGCGCCATTCTCGCCGGTTAGCGCCAGCACTTCCCCACGGTTGAGCGTGAGGGTGATGTCGGACAGAACCGGTTGGGCATAGGTCTTACCGATACCGCTGACCGAGAGGACAGCGTTCGGGGCGGAAGATGACATAAGAAAATCTCCAGGCGCCCGCTCAGGACGAGCGGGCGCTGTTGGGTGCCGCCAGAATTACTTCTTGAGGACGAGTTCGACCGGGGTTTCGATCACGCCGTCTTTGGCATCGACTTTCTCACCCTTGACCAGCTTAAGGGCGTTCTGGATACCGAATACCGCTTGCTGGGCAGCTGCCTGGTCGGCGGTAGCCAGTACGCGGCCGTCCTGCAACATCGGCTTGATCGCTTCGATATTGTCGTAACCCACGACCATTACCTTGCCCGCCTTTCCTGCCGCACGCACCGCGGAGACAGCGCCCAGGGCCATGTTATCGTTACCGGCCAACAAGGCCTTGAGGTCCGGGTATTCGCTCAGCATGGCCGAGGCGACTTTCTGGCCCTGGTCGATTTCCCAGTTGCCGGATTGAGTGGAAACGATCTTCATACCGGCAGCGTCCATCGCATCTTTGTAGCCGGCGGTGCGCTGCTGGGCGTTGGTGGTAGTCGGTACGCCTTCGATGATGCCGACCTTGTCACCTGCTGCCAGTTGCTTGGCCAGGTAGTCGCCCACGAGCTTGGAGCCCTTGCGGTTGTCGGGGCCAACGAAGGGAATATCGAGATTTTTGCTTTTCAGTACACCGGGGTCCAGGCGGTTGTCGATGTTGACGACCTTGATACCGGCGTCGGAGGCTTTCTTCAGTACGGTGACCAGTGCCTTGGAGTCAGCAGGCGCGATGACGATGGCGTTAACCTTGGCGAGGATCATTTGGTTGACGATATCGATCTGCGCGCTGGTATCAGTTTCGTTCTTGATGCCGTTGGTGATCATGTCGAAATCGGCGGCATGGTCTTTCTGGTAAGCCTTGGCACCGTCCTGCATGGTGACGAAGAATTCATTGGCGAGAGATTTCATCACCAGGCCGACCTTGGGTTTGGCGGCGGCGTCGTCAGCAAAGACAGAGGACAGAGGTAAAGCGGCGGATGCGGCAGCAAGCACAGCGACAGCAAGAAGACGTCCAGCGAATGGCAGCTTCATGGGTTCACTCCGATCTTATGATTATTGTGAGCAACGCTTGCACCGAAGAGTCCTTCGGCAGCCATCCCACAAGGGTGGCTGATTCGATCTTTCAGAGCACTCAGGGAGCACCGCGTGAAACATCTCGCAAACGTTTGCGTTAATCAAACTATGAGAACCTTGTCGAGATTTGTCAACGGTAGAACACAGCCTTTCATCTAAGGCCTCTAGCCTCTGTCCTCCCGTCCGGCGAAAGGACGTTATTAAACATTCCCCCCAACGCTTCGTTCTCTGAAACGACAGACCTCTTCATGCGACTCAGTATTTCCCGATGATCATCTTCGGACAACCGAACGCAATCATGCAGCGTGTTCGGAAAGCCGGACAGACGCATTGCGTGACCCGCCATAAGAATGACAATTATTGTTATAAATCAGCTAGTTAATTTATATCCAAGAACTTAATCAGCCTGGTACAAATCCTGCTCCTACCCAGCACCTCGTGGCATTCAGAACCGCCCGGGCGCTCTAGATGAACCTGCTACAGCACTCATCAAAAACCAGAGAGAAAAACAATGAAATCTGCACTGAAGAACTTTGTTCCGGGCGCGTTAGCCCTTCTGCTGCTGTTCCCTGTTGCCGCTCAGGCAAAGGAAGTTGAATCCAAGACCAAACTGGCCAACGTGGTAATTCTCGCCACCGGTGGCACCATTGCCGGCGCTGGCGCCAGTGCGGCCAACAGCGCTACCTACCAGGCGGCCAAAGTCGGTATCGAGCAATTGATCGCCGGTGTTCCTGAACTTAGCCAGATTGCCAATGTGCGTGGCGAGCAAGTGATGCAAATTGCATCCGAAAGCATCAACAACGAGAACCTGCTGCAACTGGGTCGCCGCGTCGCGGAACTGGCTGACAACAAAGACGTGGATGGCATCGTGATCACCCACGGCACCGACACCCTGGAAGAGACCGCCTACTTCCTGAACCTGGTGGAAAAAACTGACAAGCCAATCGTGGTAGTTGGTTCCATGCGCCCAGGCACCGCCATGTCGGCCGACGGCATGCTCAACCTCTACAACGCCGTGGCTGTAGCCGGCAGCAAGGACGCGCGCGGTAAAGGGGTGCTGGTGACCATGAACGACGAGATCCAATCGGGTCGCGACGTAAGCAAGATGATCAATATCAAGACCGAAGCCTTCAAGAGCCCATGGGGCCCAATGGGCATGGTGGTTGAAGGCAAATCCTACTGGTTCCGCCTGCCTGCCAAGCGCCATACCATGGATTCGGAATTCGACATCAAGAACATCAAAAGCCTGCCGGACGTCGAAATCGCCTACGGCTACGGCAACGTAAGCGACACAGCCTACAAAGCCCTGGCCCAGGCTGGTGCCAAAGCAATCATCCACGCGGGTACTGGCAATGGCTCGGTATCTTCCAAAGTGGTACCTGCCCTGGTGGAACTGCGCAAGCAAGGCGTGCAGATCATTCGCTCCTCCCACGTGAATGCCGGCGGCATGGTGTTGCGTAACGCTGAACAGCCTGACGACAAATACGACTGGGTTGCTGCCCTCGACCTGAACCCGCAGAAAGCGCGGATTCTGGCAATGGTTGCCCTGACCAAGACCCAAGACAGCAAAGAGCTTCAACGGATTTTCTGGGAATATTGATTCCTGACTGAACCCTGTATGTGGCGAGGGAGCTTGCTCCCGCTCATGTACGCAGCGCCCGAAAGCTTCTTTTGGGGCCGCTTCGCGGACCAGCGGGAACAACTTCCCTCGCCACAACAACCTACCTATCCCTCTCCCCCCGCCCTACACCCAACCCCCTAACTCGCCGCCAGACGAATCTCTTAAATTTTAAGCAGTTGCGAAATTGCCCACACTTAAATACTGTATGCACGTACAGATTATTAAGGAATGCTCCGTGGCAAAGTCATCTTCCGCAGTACCTACCCCGCCCGATGCCTACACACGCCTGGCCATTCGCGTGCAAAAAATCATCAACTCCACCAATGCCCAAAAAGCCAAGGCAGCCCTGATCTTCCGCTTGCCGGAGGAACCAGAGGACGATTGGCAGCGCTTGTTGGAGGAGATTGCGGAGAACGACAACGTCACCCTAGCCTACCGGGATGACGGTGGCGTGCAGATTTTCTGGGTTGTGCCGAAGGAAGATTGATTGAATGAGTGCCCGTTTTATTGCTGTGTGTTGCCTGTTTTTTGCCGTTACCGCTCACGCTCAGGCGCCCCGAACCTTCAGTGAAGCCAAAAAAGTTGCCTGGACACTCTACGCCCCGCAATCCACCGAGTTCTATTGCGGCTGCAAGTACAGCGGCAACCGCGTTGACTTGAAAGCCTGCGGATATATCCCACGCAAAAACGCCAACCGCGCCGCACGCATCGAGTGGGAACACATTGTTCCGGCCTGGCAGATCGGACATCAGCGCCAGTGCTGGCAGAATGGCGGGCGCAAGAACTGCACGCGCCATGATGACGTGTTCAAGCGTGCCGAAGCAGACCTGCACAATTTGGTGCCGAGTATCGGCGAGGTCAATGGAGACCGAAGCAACTTCAGCTTTGGCTGGCTGCCAGTGCAACGCGGGCAGTACGGTTCATGCCTGACCCAAGTGGATTTCAAGGCCAAGAAGGTGATGCCGCGACCTTCCGTACGCGGGATGATCGCGCGAACCTACTTCTACATGAGCAAACAATACGGCTTGCGCCTGTCGAAACAGGATCGTCAGTTGTACGAAGCCTGGAACAAAACCTACCCGGTCCAAGCCTGGGAGCGCCAGCGTAACCAGACGGTGGCGTGTGTGATGGGGCGTGGCAATGAGTTTGTCGGCCCGGTCAACCTGAAAGCCTGCGGTTGAAGATGGGCGGCACTGTCGCCCAATTGGCCCGTTACTGCGCAGGCTGGTGTTCGATGATCTCAGACACCGTGTCAGTTTTCTTGGCACGAGCCATCTTTTCGTTAAGCAGGGTCTGCTTTGCCTCGGCTTCGGCCTTAGTTGCGAACGGCCCCAACAGCACTTCGTCCTTGCCGTCGACCTTCACGATATAAAAATTAAAACCATGTTCCAGCAACCAGGCGGTCAGGTCGGTGATCGCCTGCAGTTTGTGGTCCGGCGGACCTACTCGCAGGTCCCACTCTTGGGCGGCAATCGCGCCGGTTTGTGGCTGGCTTTCGGTCACGGCAGGCTTGGCCTTGGGGGCGTCGGCGCGTTTGCCTTCACCGCAACCGGCCAGTGCCAACACCGCAATTGCCATCGCTACTTTACGCACTGCCCTGCTCCTCTAAGGATAAAGAGGCAACTTTATCATTCACTGTCTATTCTGGCCGTCATAAACGTTGGCTTAAACAATGCGAATGATGTATCCCAGACCTGTATGATGCCGCCATGGGAATTAATGTCGCCTCTATGCGTCCTAAAAGAGGCAGTCACAGGGAAGCGCTTAGCAGTAAGCTACACACATCCGACACCTGCCCTGTCTGAAACATGTGTCCTAAAAGCAATCAAGGAGAAGTCCATGCTTATACTCACCCGCAAAGTCGGTGAAAGCATAAACATCGGTGATGACATCACGATCACCATCCTGGGCGTCAGCGGCCAGCAAGTAAGAATCGGCATCAACGCCCCCAAGGATGTTGCCGTGCATCGCGAGGAGATCTACCAGCGCATCCAGGCCGGCCTGACCGCTCCGGATAAAAACCAGACGCCTTGAGGCGCACTCAGTAGCCAGCCCTTTCGTTCATGTAACGGCTGGCGAAAGCCTATTGGACTGTTCTTGGGCTGAATGAGTGATTAGCGTCGTCCAAAGTCCATGCGCCCCAAAGATGAAATTATCCTCGCGTCTGGAACTTGTTCCACTATCCAAAGCCGAATCTCCTGACTGACATACTTCCATCCGTGTGGACTCAGGAGCACGTCGATGAGGCCTATTACCGCGCAGCCATTTTTTTCCAGATCCTGGATGATTGCCCTGCTGATTGGGCTGGCCTTTGTGGGCGTAGAATATGGCCTGCGGCTGGAAGTCGAAGGTTCGGACCCCGCCTATCCTAAGTCCTGGTTTGATTTGGCACTGCTGCTGTGTGCGTACCTGTTCATGTTCTGCCTCAAGCCTATCCAGAAAGCATTGCAGCGTCAGCTGTGCCGGCGGGCCGAAAATAAAACTGGCGGCTGACCAAGCGAACCAAGCCGAGACCGGATACGGACTCGGCTTTTTTGTGTCAGTCCACTGCGCTCTGCAGGTACAACAAGCCATCAGCGCTGCGATGCACCTGCAACTGTTCATACCCTTCAATCGATGGATGCTCCGTGAGCATGGGCTTGAGGTGCGTCGATGTTACGACCAGCACATCCGCACCCGCCGCCTCCCCCGCACGAATCCCCACCGTCGCATCCTCAAACACCAGACAATCCTGCACCGGCACACCCAGGCGTTGCGCACCCAGCTCATAACAGGCGGGGTTCGGTTTGCCGATGGCCACATCCTCGGCCGTTATCAACACCGCCGGTGGCGCGATACCCGCTGCCTGCAACCGACGCAATGCCAACGCCTTCGGCGCAGAGGTGACCAATGCCCACTGATCACCAGGCACGCTATTGAGAAACTCGACGGCACCGGGAATCGCCACGACGCCTTCCACATCGTTGATTTCAGCCTCGGTAATCCACTGCGCTTCAACTTGCGGGTCGACGCCGGGCAATGCCTGGCGCGTGATAGTGTCAATCGCCCGCGCACCATGAATGGTGGTCAGGAAGGCCGCCACGTCCAGCCCATGGCGTTCAGCCCAGATGCCCCACACTCGTTCGGCAGCGGCAATGGAGTTGAGCAGGGTTCCATCCATATCGAACAGGAAGGCGCGGTAAGGGCGGGCTGATACAGCTGAACCTCGGATAGACACTGCGGGGTTTCCTCGTAAGCTGAAACGAATAATCGGCCCGATGCAATCTACGGATCACCCACTGGGTTGTAAACGCTGACGCCCCAACAGCCAGCCAATCATTACGAATTTGTCATCATCCTGTTGGCTGGCTGTTTGAAGTACGGGGTTACCGTGAGCGCACTGGCACGACTCAACTACCCAGTGCAGGCCATGGCCTGCGCCAGTGACAATTGATCGAGCTACACTGGCGCCACGTATTGAATCAAGGCATTACACATGAACATCCTCGTTGTCGAAGACGAACCCAAGGCCGGTAATTACCTCCTCAACGGCCTGCAGGAACTGGGCTACTCCGTAAGCCTGGCACGGGACGGCGTGGACGGCCTGCACCAAGCACTGGAAACGCCGTTCGACGTGATCGTGCTGGATGTGATGATGCCGAAAATGGACGGCTGGGAAGTACTGCGCCGCCTGCGTAAAGACTCCGACACCCCAGTGCTTTTTCTGACAGCTCGCGACGATATTGCCGATCGCATCAAGGGCCTGGAGCTGGGTGCCGATGATTACCTGATCAAGCCCTTCTCTTTCGCCGAGCTGGTAGCACGCTTACGTACCCTGACCCGTCGCGGCCCGATCAGGGAAGAAGAACACCTGCAAATCGCAGATTTGCACATCGACGTACTGAAACGCCGCGTCACTCGCGCCGGTACACGCATCACCCTGACCAATAAAGAGTTCGCACTGTTGCACCTGTTCGCCACCCATCAGGACCAAGTGCTGTCGCGCTCGCTGATCGCCTCGCGGGTATGGGACATGAACTTCGACAGCGACACCAACGTGGTGGACGTGGCCGTACGGCGCCTGCGCCTGAAAATCGACGACCCGTTCACGCTCAAGTTGATCCACAGCGTGCGGGGCATTGGCTACCGTTTCGATACCCAACCATGACCCACCATCGCCATTATTCCCTGACACTGCGCCTGGCCCTGATCTTCGCCCTGCTCGCCTTTGCACTGCTCGCTACCGTCGGCGTGGCGCTGTACCGCGAGTTGGAGCGCGAGCTGATCCGCCGCGACGATGTGCAATTGATTTCCCGCGTGGATCAACTACGCAACCTGCTTAACGACAGCAACACACTGGACTTGATCAAGACCAAGCCGGAACTGTTCCAGAATATGTTGGGCAACCGCGAATCGGTGCTGAGCATCGCCGCACCCGGCCAAAAACCGCTGCTGCTGGTAAACCCCGCCAACATCGATCTGCCAGCAGTCGAGCCGGTCCCCAAAGGCCACATCCTCACGCTGAGCGATGTGCAGCATTTGCCGGGCGTAAATGGCGTGCCCTTTTCCACCTTGGCCGCATCCATAGACTCCGGCGACCTGGGGAGCCTGCAAGTCACCAGCGGGCGCCTGATGACCGAGCGTACCGCCATGCTCGCCAGCTATCGGTTGAGCGTGTACGTACTGGCGAGCATCGCCGCGATCTTCCTAGCACTGGTGGGCTACCTGCTGGTGCATCGCGGCCTGCTACCGTTACGTCGACTGGCCCAACACGCTCAAGGGATCGGCGTCGGCAACCTGGCCGAACGCATCGACAGCCAGGGAGTACCAAAAGAACTGCTGCCGATGATCGAGTCGTTCAACACCATGCTTGAGCGCCTGGCCAAGGGTTTTGCGCAACTGGGCCAAGTATCCACCGACATGGCCCACGAACTGCGCACGCCGATCAACAACCTGCTGGGGGAAACCCAAGTTGCCCTGCAACAGAACCGCAGCATCGAAAGTTATCAGCAGCTCTTGGCCTCCAATGTCGAAGAGCTTGAGCGCCTGGCGCGAATGCTCGACAACATGCTGTTCTTGGCCCGCACCGACCCGGCCAGCGCCCTGCGCCAGCGCCAGGCACTCAGCGTCACCGATGAAGTGGCCCGCATTGCCGATTACTTTGAAGGCTTGGCAGGCGATGCGGACATCAGCATTCGTGCCGAGGGTGAAGGCGTGATCTGGGCCGAACCGATGCTGCTGCGCAGGGCCCTGGCGAACCTGTGCGCCAACGCCATCAAATACGGCGCACCGGGTTCCGAGTTGTTGATCCAGGCGATTGCGGACGCCGAGGGCATCCACCTGCGAGTCAGCAACCAGGGGGAAACCATCCCTGCCGTGCATTTATCGCGGCTGTTCGAGCGGTTCTATCGGGTGGATGAATCAAGGGAACGTTCGGCCCAGTCCAATGGCCTGGGCCTGTCGATTGTGGCGACCATCATGCAGTTGCATCACGGCCGGTACAGCGTCAGCAGCAAGGACGGCGTGACCTGTTTCGAACTGTTTTTCCCTGGCCGCGAGGCGTAAACAATCGCCTCTTGCCGCCACCGGCAAGCCGAAGTGTCATCCCTGGGGCGGCGTCAACTGACCTGACCGCCCACTTCCACCACGTCTACCGGCGTGTTCCACGCCGTAGCGACTGCGACGCGCAACCCATCGACCAAGCTCGACAGCGCCATCAATGGCTGGTTGGGAACGTGAATAAAACCACTGCGAACATCCGTGCCCGCAAGCACGTGCTGCAAACGGTAGAACACCTGATTGCAGACAAACGTGCCCGCCGTCTGGGACACCGCCGCGGCTATCCCCGCCCCACGCACCGCCTTGACCATGGCCTTGATCGGTAGCGTCGAAAAATAGGCCGCCGGGCCATCCACGACAACTGCCGTATCGATGGGCTGATACCCCAGGTTGTCGGGGATACGCGCGTCGTTGATATTGATCGCCACCCGCTCGATGGAAATCTCGCCGCGCCCCGGCGCCAGACCAGTGGCGATAACCATGACCGGACGCAGTTCATTGATCAGTTGCACCAGACACTCGGGGGCGGTGGTGAACGCACAGGGCAGCCGACGCGCAACAATCTGCACATCCTCGGCGAGCTGCACGCCGTCCAATTGGCGTGCGGCCTCCCAGGACGGATTAACCGAATCTTGATCAAAGGGCTCAAAGCCCGTCAGCAGTACGGTACGCATACAAGACCTCACATCAACAGGTAGAGCAGCACAATATTGACCACCAGCATCATCAGCGCCGTCGGCAACTGGGCCTTGATCACTGCGTTCTTGTCCGGCAATTCCAGCAACGCCGCCGGCACGATGTTGAAGTTGGCGGCCATTGGCGTCATCAGGGTCCCGCAGTAACCGGAGAACATGCCGATGGCGGCCATCACTGCCGGGTTGCCGCCGTAAATGCCCACTAACACCGGCACACCGACGCCGCCAGTCATCACCGGGAAGGCGGCGAAGCCATTGCCCATGATCACCGTAAACAGTGCCATGCCCAACACATACACCATCACCGCGACCAACTTGAAATCCAGGTTGATGTAAGTGGTGGTGACGTGGGCGACAGCCGTGCCGACGCCCGCTTCATTGAACAGCAGCCCGAGCATCGCCAGCATCTGCGGCAACACCATGGCCCAGCCCAAGGCTTCGGTGAGGCGGCGTGATTCGCGCAAGGCCTGTACCGGCGTATCGCGGGTCAGCCAGCAGGCCAGGCCGAGAGCGATCAGACAGCCGATACCGAGAGACACGAAGGTGGTGTTTTTCGGATCCAGCAACGGTATACCGCCGATCTCGGTGTGCTTGAGCAATACCGAGCCGATTACCGTGGTCAGGGGAATGGCCAGCGCCGGTATAAACAGCTTGTGGCCCAGGCGGCCAGCACTGGCGCGCGAGGCCTTATCGTGCAGCTCGACATGGGTGCCACGGCCCACGCCGCCGAACCCTGCTATCAATGCCATCACCACCACACCCGCACCGATCACCACCGATGGCAGGCGCTCGCCCACCAGAAACGGTATGGCAAACAGCAGCCAGAACAAGGCGCTGGACCAGCGCTTGGGATGGGTTCGGTCCAACAGAATCATGCCTGCGGTGATCAGCAACAACACACCAGCCAGCCAGTAGAGGTATTGAATGGAAATAATCATTGGGAGGCCCCTGCCGGCGTGGCGACGGGAGTCATCTCACGCGTCAATCGTCGATCAAACCGATGCAAGCGGATCGCATGGATGATGAAGGCGCAGATCGCCGTCGGGATACCCCACACCGCGATGTGCAGCGGCTCGACATCAATCCCAGAGCCCAGCAGGAACGTGTGCATCAATGCAATGGCGCCAAACGCAACGAAAATGTCTTCGCCAAAAAACAGCCCGACGTTGTCCGTCGCCGCGCACATGGCCAGCACTTTATGCCGCAACTTGTCCGGCAGCTTGCCGTAGCGCTTTTCCGCCGCACCTTCGGCCATCGGTGCCAACAGCGGGCGCACCATCTGCGGGTGCCCGCCCAGACTGGTCAAGCCCATGGCGGCGGTGGATTCACGCACGAACAGATAGATGATCAGCAGACGCCCGACAGTGGCACGCTCAAACCGTGCAATCCAGTTTTGCGCATGCAAGCGCAAGCCATGGCGCTCCAGCAAGCCGATGACGGCCAGAGGCAACAACAGGATCAATTGCAGGGCACGGGTCTGAAGGAAGCCATCACCCATGGTGGCGAGGATTTTTTCCAACGGGAAGTGGGCAGCAAGCCCGGTGGCAATAGCCGCAGCGGTGACCACCAACAGCGGATTGAAACGTAAAACAAAGCCAACCACGATCACAAGTACGCCGATCAACGGCCATAAGTTCACAACAGTTTGCATGGCGGAGAGGTCCTTAAGTGCGCGCTGCGGCGCCATTACAGCAGGATGTGAACAAAGGGTTCACAGCAGGAAGTGGCGTGCAGTCGGCTCGGTTTTTTTATTGTTGACCCGTCAGGGCGAGCGTCAGTGGCAGCAACTGTGCTGCCTGAAAGCGGAAGGTGTCCAACAAGAAAAATTGTTGCTGCGAACCAATAAATTTTGTCGGCGACTGGAGTCCACACCGTTAACAACCTGTAGACAGTCCGCGACAGATTCGCGCATCGTGGCGCCGCGTGCTTATGGCGCCTTCATTACAACTTTAAATATGGAACGGCTGAGACCGACGCCAAGCAGCCATCCCTCATCCAACAAGGGGAAATACCGGTGACCTCATCCACAGCCGACACCGGCCTCAGCACGCAAACCCGCCTGATCGCCCTGGTGGTCGCCGTGACTTTTTTTATGGAGAACCTCGACGCCACGGTGATCGCCACCGCGCTGCCAACCATGGCCGCGGCATTCGGCGTGACGCCGGTCGACATGAACATTGGCATCACCGCCTACATTCTTGCCGTGGCGATCTTCATTCCTATGTCCAGCTGGATCGCCGACCGCTACGGTGCACGCCGGGTATTTGCTGGCGCGATCATTGTTTTCACCCTCGCCTCGCTGCTCTGCGGGCTCAGCCAAAGCCTCGAAATGTTCGTATTTGCCCGCGTCCTGCAAGGCATCGGTGGCGCACTGATGGTGCCGGTCGGGCGTCTAGCGGTGCTGCGCAATACCGATAAAAAAGACTTGGTGAAGATGGTCGCAGTGATTACCTGGCCCGGCTTGGTGGCGCCGATTCTTGGGCCGCTGGCGGGTGGACTGATCGTGACTCATGCATCGTGGCCATGGATCTTCTACGTGAACCTTCCATTGGGCGCCCTGGCCTTGGTCGCGGCACTGTGGCTGGTACCGGAAGGCCGCGAGGCGGATGTGCGCAAGTTCGATACAACGGGGTTTTTACTGCTGGCAGGCGCCTGCGTGGCCCTCTTGGGCGGGCTGGAATGGCTGGGCAGCCAGGCAGGCGAAATGCTCATCCCGGGCGCAGCGCTGGTTGCGGCAGGTTTACTGCTGACGGTATGGGCCGTGCGCCATTGTCGGCACTACAGCGCTCCCCTGTTGCCGCTCGATACACTGTCCATCAACACCTTCCGCGTGAGCATCTACGGCGGCTCACTGTTTCGCCTTGCCATCAGCGCCCTGCCTTTCCTGCTGCCCCTGCTGTTTCAGGTCGCATTTGGCCTGTCGCCAGTGGACGCGGGGCTGTTGGTACTTGCGGTGTTTGCCGGCAACCTGGCGATGAAACCCTTCACCACCGCCATCATGCAACGCTACGGCTTTCGCAGAGTGTTGTTGGTCAATGGGGTAATCGGCGTGGTGTCCATAATGGCGTGCGCGCTGTTCACGGCACAGACGCCGTTTTCGCTGATTGCGGCCGTGTTGTTTGTGGGCGGGCTGTCACGTTCAATGCAGTTCACTTGTTACAACTCGATTGGCTTCGCAGATGTGCCCAAGGCACGCATGAGCGAAGCGTCGGCGTTGTTCAGCCTGTCATTCCAACTGGCCATGGGCATGGGCGTGACGGTAGCTGCGCTGTTGTTGCGCGCATCCATGACCGTGCAAGGCCATGAGGTTCAGGCGCAGTCGGGGGATTTCCGCGTGGCGTTCATAGGGGTGGCATTGCTGGGGATGTGGGCGCTGGTGGATGTGTATCGATTGCCCAAGGGTGCAGGAGAAAGTGTGCTGAACCGCGGATAAAAACGGCGGTTCAACACACTTTTCTGCGATCAGGCGGTGGTGCTGACCATCGAACCGGACGCGCTGCCCCCCTCATCCGTGACGGCCTGCAATAGCGCCGAAGTTGCCGTCTGCAATGCGGCAGCAGTGCCTGCAATTTGCGTTTGAGCCGCGGCTATAGCGGCAGCCTTGGCGTCTGCGCTCTGGCTACTGGACTGAGCCTTCTGAAGGGCCTGCTGCTGTTCTTGAAGCTGCTGCTGCAACTGCTCGATCTGTTTTTTCAACTCTTTGACCCGATCGGACTCCTGCGAGCTCGATGAGGCCTGGCCGCCGCCCGCGCCGGCCGCACCTTTAGTTTCACCGCTCGCGCCAGCGGAGGAACTGCTGGCGGTACGTGTACTTTCGGCGGTGGCGGTATCCGTCGACGTGACAGTGCTTGGAGTGCTTGCTACGGAAACGGTAGTGCTAATGTTGATAAGCATGCCAAATATCCGACGTTCAGAGATTTGAGAATGCATCGGCCTGCCAGGCAATTACTTTAGACAAGCCTTGCACGTTTAGTCGCAGCAGCAAAAAAAAGCCCAACACAATGTTGGGCTTTTACTGGTCACGCCAATGCGATCACTGGCGAGGAATCCGAACAAGGATCTGCTTGCCCTTTTCCTCAATGGTGATGTCGATCTCATTTCCGTTATCGAGCAAGGCGCTCGCACGATAGAGACCACTTTTAATCTCGTCGTCAATCGTCACGGCAACGCACGATGACGTTTGGTAAAACTGCTTATGAATGATGTCGGTGACAATTGGGCATGCCGCTTCTTCGATAGCGGACTGGCCACCGAACATTCCCAGCACGACCGATACAACGAACGCCGCCACCCAACCGTAAAAATAGTGCTTTTCCTGCTTCAAAAGCGCCGCTCGCTTCCAAAGATAAACAGGAACAATCAACGCCCACCAGCTTTGTGGCGCGGCATGACCGGCTGCTTTCAAACGCTTTTCGTCGACAACACACAGGGCTACGTTGAAGATCACAAAAACCCACCAAATACTCATACCGGAAAAGTACTCGATCAACCCACCCGCCAACTGGACGCCCGCCAACGCCCATACAAATCGGTTGTCTATTTCTGTTGCTGCAAGAGGTGGTGGGCCCGAGGGGCGTGGAATGCTTTGGGCCAAGTCAGTGTCTTTCAACGCGACCCAATCGCCCTCGCCCGGCCATACTTTTGTTTGCGCGCTGATAGTGTTCGAACTCAAGAAACCTTGCATTTGCTCAAACGTAAAAGGTCCCTGTCGCGAACCGCTCAGCGCGTAATACCACTCTACACCCGACATGTTGCTTCTCCCTGTTTTAACATCACCCACCCAAAAAGATGGCACTACGACAGTATCGACACCCCGTCAAAGATCTTGAGATTTCAGCTGTAGAAAGTGAACGCGCAAGGGCTGGCATTGCAAAAAAGGAATCCAAGCCCGAACTGGCTGGATTGGCACGGATGAGGGAATGAAGAAGACTATCTAGTGAGAGGCAGGCAACGAAATGATACTTTTCAAATCGCAGACAACAAAAAAGGGCCCACCTTTCGGTGAGCCCTTCTAGACCGCCCAGCAGAGCGGATTTTGTTTGGTAGGCGCGATTGGACTCGAACCAACGACCCCCACCATGTCAAGGTGGTGCTCTAACCAACTGAGCTACGTGCCTGCTGTGAGGCGGCATTCTACGGAATTCCGGAGGGGTGTCAACATCTTTTTTGCAGCTAAGCCTATGAATATGCGAATTTTTTATTTGCGACCAACCTACCTGCATTTTTTGGGTGGCTGGCAGGCAATTTTCAACTCAGGTAGGATCGGCGCACTCGTAAAAAATATAAAACAGAGGTTCCAGGATGGCGAACACCCCCTACCCACAGTCGTATTACGCCGCTTCCGCGAATGCCGTTCCGCCGCGCCCGATGCTGCAGGGTGAAGTCGAAACCGATGTGTGCGTGGTTGGTGCCGGCTATACCGGCCTCTCAAGTGCGCTGTTTCTCCTAGAGAACGGCTTTCGCGTTACCGTGCTGGAAGCTGCCAAGGTGGGCTTTGGCGCGTCGGGCCGCAATGGCGGGCAGATCGTCAACAGCTACAGCCGCGACATCGATGTGATCGAGCGCAGCGTAGGTCCTCAGCAAGCTCAGTTGCTGGGGCAGATGGCGTTCGAGGGCGGCAGGATCATTCGCGAGCGGGTAGCCAAGTACCAGATCCAGTGCGACTTGAAGGACGGCGGCGTGTTCGCCGCACTCAACAGCAAGCACATGGGCCACTTGGAATCGCAGAAGCGCCTGTGGGAGCGCTACGGCCATACTCAGCTGGAGTTGCTGGACGAGCGTCGCATCCGTGAGGTGGTGG
Organism: Pseudomonas sivasensis; assembly: GCF_052938085.1. Lineage (NCBI taxonomy): Bacteria > Pseudomonadati > Pseudomonadota > Gammaproteobacteria > Pseudomonadales > Pseudomonadaceae > Pseudomonas > Pseudomonas sivasensis. The sequence continues at coordinate 1,999,918 of NZ_CP176442.1, read as the reverse complement.
CCTGTGACAACTACGTAGGCGGCCTGTTGGACATGAGCGGGGGCCACATCCATCCGCTCAACCTGGCACTCGGCGAAGCCGCGGCCGTAGAATCCCTGGGCGGCACGATCTACGAGCAATCGGCGGCAGTGCGTATCGAGCGTGGCGCCAATCCGGTCGTGCATACAGCCCAGGGCAAGGTCAGGGCCAAGTTCATCATCGTCGCGGGTAATGCCTATCTGGGCAACCTGGTACCGGAGCTTGCAGCCAAGTCGATGCCCTGCGGTACGCAAGTGATCACCACTGCACCGCTGGGGGATGAATTGGCCAAGACCCTTCTGCCGCAGGATTACTGCGTAGAGGACTGCAATTACCTACTCGACTACTACCGCCTCACCAGTGACAAACGCCTGATCTTCGGCGGCGGCGTGGTATATGGCGCGCGCGACCCGGCGAATATCGAAGCGATCATCCGCCCGAAGATGCTTAAGGCCTTCCCGCAACTCAAGGATGTGAAGATCGACTACGCCTGGACCGGCAACTTCCTGCTGACCCTGTCGCGCTTGCCGCAGGTGGGGCGCCTTGGCGACAACATCTACTACTCACAGGGCTGCAGCGGCCATGGCGTGACGTACACCCACTTGGCGGGCAAGGTACTGGCGGAGGCATTGAGAGGTCAGGCAGAGCGTTTTGATGCGTTTGCCGACCTGCCGCATTACCCGTTTCCGGGCGGGCAACTGTTGCGCACGCCGTTTGCGGCGCTGGGAGCTTGGTACTACGGCTTGCGCGACAAGCTGGGATTCTAACAATGCCTCAGGAGCCGGCTCGCCGGCTCTAGCAACACACCACCAAATCGCAGACACAAAAAACCCCGGTCTTTCGACCAGGGTCTTTGCTATCGGGTCAAAGTAGCCAAAGGCTTACTTTGTGCTTCAAGGCGTTCAGTGGGCCTTGAGGCAGATATGGCGCAGCGGACGGGACTCGAACCCGCGACCCCCGGCGTGACAGGCCGGTATTCTAACCGACTGAACTACCGCTGCGTATCGCTTGATCAGTTGAGCAAAACACCTCAACCGTCTTTAAACATCTTATCAATCAGCCTTGGCTGTTCAATCTCAAGCCTGACAAGTCAGACCTGTAAAATATGGCGCAGCGGACGGGACTCGAACCCGCGACCCCCGGCGTGACAGGCCGGTATTCTAACCGACTGAACTACCGCTGCGCGTCGGTGCAACTTTTAACGTTGCGTTTTACCCGAAGGTAAAACTCTCAAGAAGTGGTGGGTGATGACGGGATCGAACCGCCGACCCTCTGCTTGTAAGGCAGATGCTCTCCCAGCTGAGCTAATCACCCTTTGCTTCGTTGAGGCCGCGAAATTTACGCAGGTAGCGGACCTAAGTCAATAGCCTGCTTGAAGTTTTTCTGAAAAAGACAAAATTGCTTCAAGACCCCACTACTCGCTGTAGATCATCTTCTTGCTCATACCACCGTCCACCACGAACTCCTGGCCAGTGACAAACCCGGCCTGGCGCGACAGCAGCCACGCCACCATTGCCGCCACATCCTCCACTACCCCCACCCTGCCCGCCGGATGCTGGGCATGATCGGCGTCAGTCAACGGCTCGGCACGCCGCGCAGCGGGGTCACGGGCATCGATCCAGCCAGGGCTGACCGCATTCACCCGCACTTCCGGCCCAAGACTCATCGCCAAGGCATGAGTCAGGGCCAGCAGGCCGCCCTTGCTCGCCGCGTAAGCCTCGGTATCGGGTTCCGATTGACGGGCCCGAGTCGACGCCAGGTTGACGATGGACCCGCCGTGAGCACGCAGGTAAGGCGCACAGTGCTTGGCCAGCAACATCGGCCCGCTCAGGTTCACCGCCAGCACGCGGTTCCAGTAAGCCAGGTCCAGGCTTTCCAGGGTGATATTGCGCGGGTCGGCCACCGCCGCGTTACACACCAACGCGTCCAGGCGGCCGAATTGCCCGAGCACTTCAGCAACCCCTTGGGCAACCTGCTTCTCGTCGGCCACGTCCATGGTGATAAACCAAGCGTTCTCGCCCAGCACCTTAGACACCTTGGAGCCGCGCTCGCGATCCAGGTCGGTCAATACCACTTGCCAGCCTTCGCTGATCAGCCACGCGGCAATCCCGAGGCCAATACCTCGTGCCGCGCCAGTCACCAGTGCGACGCGCCCATTACTGGCCGTTGCAGCCTCCATGGACCATTCGATCACAAGGCAGCCAGCCCGCGGGCCAGGTCTGCCTGCAAGTCGGCCACGTCTTCCAGGCCTACCGCGATGCGGATCAGGCTGTCCCGAATGCCGGCCGCTTCACGCTCCTGCGGCGCCAGGCGCCCGTGGGAGGTGGTGCTCGGATGGGTAATGGTGGTTTTGCTATCACCCAGGTTGGCCGTGATGGAGATCAGACGCGTCGCGTCGATAAAGCGCCAGGCGCCCTCTTTGCCACCCTTCACCTCAAAGCTCACCACGGCACCGAAACCACGCTGCTGGCGCTGGGCCAACTCGTGTTGCGGATGGCTCTTGAGGCCGGCGTAGTGCACTTTCTCGATACCGTCCTGCTGCTCCAGCCACTCGGCCAGAGCCTGAGCGTTGGCGCAATGAGCTTTCATGCGCAGGCTGAGGGTTTCCAGGCCTTTGAGGAAGATCCATGCGTTGAACGGGCTCAGGGTTGGGCCGGCAGTGCGCAAGAAACCCACCACTTCCTTCATCTGCTCGCCGCGACCGGCGACCACGCCACCCATGCAACGACCCTGGCCGTCGATGAACTTGGTAGCCGAGTGCACGACGATGTCCGCGCCCAGCTTGAGCGGCTGCTGCAAGGCCGGCGTGCAGAAGCAGTTGTCGACTATCAGCATCGCGCCCTTGGCGTGAGCCACTTCGGACAGCGCGGCGATATCCACCAGCTCGGCCAGCGGATTGGACGGGGACTCGACGAACAGCAACTTGGTGTTGGCCTTGATTGCAGCGTCCCAGCCGGACAAATCTGCCAGGGGCACATAGTCCACTTCGATACCGAAGCGCTTGAAGTACTTCTCGAACAGGCTGATGGTCGAACCAAACACACTGCGCGACACCAACACGTGGTCACCAGCGCTGCACAGACTCATCACCACCGACAGGATGGCCGCCATGCCGGTGGCCGTGGCCACCGCTTGCTCAGCGCCTTCCAGGGCCGCAATGCGCTCTTCGAACGCGCGCACGGTCGGATTGGTGTAGCGCGAATACACATTGCCTGGCACTTCGCCCGCAAACCGCGCAGCCGCATCGGCGGCAGTGCGGAACACGTAGCTGGAGGTGAAGAACATCGGATCACCGTGTTCGCCCTCTGGCGTACGGTGCTGGCCAGCGCGCACAGCCAGGGTATCGAAAGCTACGCCATCGAGGTCGCTGTCCAAGCGACCGGCATCCCATTCCTGACTCATGCTGCGACTCCTTACTCAATTCTTTATTTAAGATACAAAACCGGCCCCTCAGGGCCGGTGTTTACTCAGTTGTTGTACAGATCGATGATCGCGCTCACCGCCTGGGTCTTGATCTTCGACGAGTCGTTACGCGCCTGTTCGATCTTGTTCAGATAAGCCTCGTCGACGTCACCGGTCACGTACTTGCCGTCGAACACAGCGCAATCGAACTGGTCGATCTTGATCTTGCCACCGCCGACAGCCTCGATCAGGTCCGGCAGATCCTGGTAGATCAGCCAATCGGCGCCGATCAGGTCGGCCACGTCCTGGGTCGTGCGGTTGTGTGCGATCAATTCGTGAGCGCTCGGCATGTCGATACCGTACACGTTCGGATAACGTACGGCAGGCGCTGCGGAACAGAAATACACGTTCTTAGCACCGGCTTCGCGGGCCATCTGGATGATCTGCTTGCAGGTGGTGCCGCGCACGATGGAGTCATCCACCAACATCACGTTCTTGCCGCGAAATTCCAGCTCGATGGCGTTGAGCTTCTGGCGTACCGACTTCTTGCGCGCTGCCTGGCCCGGCATGATGAAGGTACGGCCGATGTAGCGGTTCTTCACGAAGCCTTCGCGGAACTTGACGCCCAAATGGTTCGCCAACTCCAGCGCCGCAGTACGACTGGTATCCGGGATCGGGATCACAACGTCGATGTCGTGCTCAGGACGCTCACGCAGGATCTTGTCGGCCAGTTTCTCACCCATGCGCAGGCGTGCCTTGTATACCGAAACGCCGTCGATGATCGAATCCGGACGCGCCAGGTAGACGTGCTCGAAGATGCACGGGGTGAGTTTCGGAGCTACGGCGCACTGACGGGTGTGCAACTTGCCGTCTTCGGTGATGTACACCGCTTCGCCCGGCGCGAGGTCGCGGATCAGGGTGAAGCCCAGCACGTCCAGGGACACGCTTTCGGAAGCGATCATGTACTCGACGCCTTCGTCGGTGTGACGCTGGCCGAACACGATTGGGCGAATACCGTGCGGGTCACGGAAACCAACGATGCCGTAGCCGGTAATCATCGCCACGACGGCATAACCGCCGACGCAGCGGTTATGCACGTCGATCACGGCGGCGAACACGTCTTCTTCAGTGGGCTGCAGCTTGCCGCGCTGGGCCAACTCGTGGGCAAACACGTTGAGCAGCACTTCCGAATCGGAACTGGTGTTGACGTGGCGCAGGTCAGACTCGTAAATCTCTTTGGCCAGTTGCTCAACGTTGGTCAGGTTACCGTTGTGCGCCAGGGTGATGCCATAAGGCGAGTTGACGTAAAACGGTTGAGCCTCAGCCGAGGTCGAGCTACCAGCAGTCGGGTAACGCACATGGCCAATGCCCATGTGTCCGACCAGGCGCTGCATGTGACGCTGATGAAACACGTCACGTACCAGCCCATTATCCTTGCGCAGGAATAACCGGCCGTCGTGGCTGGTCACAATACCGGCAGCATCCTGGCCGCGGTGCTGGAGGACGGTTAGCGCGTCATACAGCGCCTGATTGACGTTCGACTTACCGACGATACCGACGATGCCACACATGCGACGCAACCCCTACTTAATGAATCTTGACTGAACACAGCTTACTGAGGCGTTTTGGCCGGTAAGAGGTGTTCCTTGAACGGAAGATCAGCGGGTACGCTGATCCCGCTGGCCAGCCACTGACTGCTCCACCCCAAGATGAGGTTCTTGGACCAATCTGCAACTAATAGAAATTTTGGCACGAGTACCGACTCCTGCCACCACGAATCCTGCTGTACCGGCCCCAGGCTCAACAGCCCGACCGCCACGACCACCAGCAACGCGCCACGCGCGGCGCCAAAGGCCATGCCGAGAAATCGATCGGTCCCGGAGAGGCCGGTGACACGTATCAATTCGCCAATAAGATAGTTGACCATTGCTCCCACCAGCAGCGTGGCGATGAACATGATGGCGCAGCCCGCGATGACGCGAGCCGAGGGTGTCTCTATGTATCCGGCCAGGTAGACCGACAGTGAACCACCGAACATCCAGGCTACGACTCCTGCGATGATCCAGGTCAGCAACGACAGTGCTTCTTTTACGAAGCCGCGGCTTAGACTGATCAAAGCGGAGATGGCGACGATTGCAACAATCGCCCAATCAACCCAGGTAAATGGCACGTTTGAGCCTACGGACAGATAAGGCGGCGCATTTTAGCAGAGCGCCGGGCTATCGGTAAGCTGTGATTGCAGCTGCTTTGCAAATCAATAGTTTGTGGCGAGCCAGCACCATTTCAACCCATTGAAAAACCAATGTGGGAGAGGGCTTGCTCCCGATGGCGGTGGATCAGTCAATTCATCCGTTGACTGTCACACCGCCATCGAGAGCAAGCCCCCTCCCACATTTGATCGCATTCCAAGCCAAAATCGATACGAACTCAGCCGCGCTCAGGTTGGAAACGCGTAACGAACCCCTTCAGGTTTTGCTGGCGATCCAGCAAGTCACGCAGGCGGTCGGCCTCGGCACGCTCGATCAGCGGCCCGATAAACACGCGATTCTTGCCATCGGCACTGCGGATATAGGCGTTGTAACCCTGGCTGCGCAGCTTCTTCTGCAAGGCATCGGCACCTTCGCGATTGCCCAGGCTAGCCACCTGGATCGACCAACTGATCGGCAAACCGTTAGGATCGATACGGCTCTGACCCACGTCCGGCTTGCCCGGCGCGGCAGGTTGCGGCGCTACCGGCTTGGGCGCAGGCACCGGTGCGGCAGGCTTGGCGGCTACGACTGGAGCCGGAGCGGGCTTGACCACCGGCACGCTCGGCTGCACCGGCGTAGAGGGCGCCGCCATTTCCTCATCGGTCGGCACAGGCTCTTCCTCAGGCAAGGCCTGGGGCTCAGGGACCACAACCGGCTCAACCTGCACCTGCGGCAATGACGGTGCCTCGGGCGCAGCCGGGGCCTCGACGACCACTTGGCGCTGTTCGTCCTGACGGGAAAACAGCATCGGCAGGAAAATCACCGCCAATGCCACCAATACCAGGGCGCCGACCATTCGCTGCTTGTATGCGCTATCCAGTAATGCCATGTGCAGCTTCCTCCGTGGAGCGCCGGGCCAACCACTCAAGCGCCTCGGCAACACAATAAAATGATCCGAACAACAGAATCTCGTCCTCGGCCGTCGCTAACGCGCACTGCGCCTCAAGGGCAGCGGTCACGCTTGCATACGACGTCACGGGCGCACCAAGGTTCTGCAACGCAACTTTAAGCTCTGCGGCCGGACGGCTGCGCGGGGTATCCAGCGGCGCCACCGCCCACGCCTGAACACTGCCCTGCAACGGTGCAATCACGCCGTCCAGATCCTTATCGGCAAGCAACCCAAAGACGGCCAGACGACGCCCCACCGGCGGCGTAAGCGCCAGGCGCTGCGCCAGGTACTCGGCCGCATGAGGGTTATGACCTACATCCAGCAACAAGTTGAGGCGTTTGCCCTGCCACTCGAATGCGCGACGATCCAAGCGGCCCACCATCCGGGCTGCCAGCAAAGTCGCAGCAATCTGCTCGGCATGCCAAGGCAGATCCAGCAGCAGATAGGCTTGCAAGGCGAGCGCGGCGTTTTCCATCGGCAGGTTCAGCAGCGGCAGATCGCGCAGCTCTACAACTTGGCCACGGGCATCCCGCCCTTGCCACTGCCAGTGCTGCGCGCCGATTTCAAGATTAAATTCGCGACCACGCAGGTAGAACGGGCAATCCAGCTCGCGCACCTTGTCCAGCAAGGGCTGCGGCGGATCCAGATCACCACACAGCGCGGGCTTGCCTTGGCGGAAAATTCCGGCCTTTTCGTAAGACACCGACTCGCGGGTATCCCCTAGGTAGTCAGCATGGTCAACACCAATACTGGTCACCAGCGCCAGGTCGGCATCTACCACGTTGACTGTGTCCAGACGCCCACCCAGACCGACCTCCAGAACCACCACATCCAACTGCGCACGCTCGAACAACCAGAACGCAGCCAGGGTGCCCATCTCGAAGTAAGTCAGGGAAGTCTCGCCCCGGCCGGCATCCAGTGCGGCGAAGGCTTCGCAGAGTTGCTCGTCAGTGGCCTCAAGGCCATTGAGTTGCACCCGCTCGTTGTAGCGCAGCAGGTGCGGTGAGCTGTACACGCCTACCTTCAGCCCTTGGGCTTGCAGCAGCGCGGCGACGAAGGCGCAGGTAGAGCCTTTGCCGTTGGTGCCGGTCACCGTGATCACACGCGGTGCCGGACGGCCCAACCCGAGGCGGGCCGCTACCTGTTGCGAGCGCTCCAGGCCCATGTCGATGGCGGACGGATGCAACTGCTCAAGGTAGGCGAGCCACTCGCCCAGGGTACGTTGGGTCATAGGTTCGCAGGCACTGGCGGTACGACGATAGGCTCGACTTTAGGCGCGACGTACACAGGTGTCGGCAGGCCCATCATTTGCGCCAACAGGTTACCCAGACGTGGACGCAGTTCACCACGCGGGATGATCAAGTCGATTGCGCCGTGCTCCAGCAAAAACTCGCTGCGCTGGAAACCTTCCGGCAATTTCTCGCGAACGGTCTGCTCGATCACGCGCGGGCCGGCAAAGCCGATCAGGGCTTTTGGCTCGCCGACGATCACATCGCCCAGCATCGCCAGGCTGGCAGAAACACCACCGTAGACCGGGTCGGTCAGCACGGAGATGAACGGAATACCTTCTTCGCGCAGACGCGCCAGCACCGCTGAGGTCTTGGCCATTTGCATCAGGGAGATCAGGGCTTCCTGCATACGCGCACCACCGGAGGCGGCGAAGCAGATCATCGGGCAACGGTTTTCCAGGGCGTAGTTGGCGGCGCGCACGAAGCGCTCGCCGACGATGGCACCCATGGAGCCGCCCATGAAGGAGAACTCGAACGCCGAGACCACCACCGGCATACCCAGCAGCTTGCCGCTGACCGAAATCAGCGCGTCCTTCTCACCGGTCTGCTTTTGTGCAGCGGTCAGGCGGTCCTTGTACTTCTTGCCGTCGCGAAACTTGAGACGATCCACTGGCTCCAGGTCAGCACCCAGCTCGTTACGGCCGTCAGCGTCCAGGAAGATGTCGATGCGGGCGCGGGCGCCGATACGCATGTGGTGGTTGCACTTTGGGCAAACGTCCAGGGTCTTTTCCAGCTCCGGACGGTACAGCACCGCGTCGCAGGAAGGGCACTTGTGCCACAGACCTTCAGGAACCGAGCTTTTTTTCACCTCGGAACGCATGATCGAAGGGATCAGTTTGTCTACTAACCAGTTGCTCATGCTTTCTTTCTCCAGTACCGGTGGCTTGAACACAGCCCCGCGTATGCCCTTGAGCTAAATTCATATGTGGCGATGACGCCCGGCTGGACGGGGTCAGACGTTCGACCTGCCATTTCCAGCCTGCATCCTCAGCCTTCCAGACAACCTGCCAGCGCAGGGTTGCCACTTCATTTCCGGGCCATCCTCAGACGGCACCGGGCTGTTTTACACAGTGGTAGTTATGGACGGCGGCAGACTGCCAGCCGTCACATCCCGCGCACAGCCTGCATAAATGCGCGAATCTTGTCGTGATCCTTGAGACCCTTGCCCTGCTCCACGCCACCGCTGACATCCACGGCGTAAGGGCGAACTTGCTCAATGGCTGCCGCAACGTTCGCGGGATTGAGCCCACCTGCCAGGATGATGGGCTTGCTTAATCCCTCAGGAATCAGCGACCAATCGAACGCTTCGCCGGTGCCACCGGGAACGCCTTCGACATACGTATCCAGCAAAATCCCGCGGGCGCCACCGTAGGCGGCACACGCGCTGGCGATATCGTCCCCAGACTTCACGCGCAGCGCCTTGATATACGGACGCTGATAGCTTTCACATTCGTCCGGGGTTTCGTCGCCATGAAACTGCAACATGTCCAGTTGCACGGCATCCAGGGTTTCATTGAGTTCACAACGACTGGCATTGACGAACAAACCCACGGTAGTCACGAACGGTGGCAATGCGGCAATAATCGCCCGCGCCTGCAACACATTCACCGCCCGCGGGCTCCTGGCATAAAACACGAAACCAATGGCGTCTGCCCCCGCCTCGACTGCCGCCAGCGCATCTTCTATGCGGGTAATCCCGCAAATCTTGCTGCGAACGACGGGCATATCGTAGAAACCTCAGGGTTGGACCGAGAAAGTCCCGGATGGTAACAAAAGCTTTCCCGGGCGTCAGCCGCCAAGTTCGCTGAATCCGGTAAGGAAGTGCGGCCCGATAAATCGCTGGGGCAGTTCGAACTCGTCGCGGTACTCCACATCCACCAGATATAGGCCAAATGGATGCGCAGTTACTCCGCCGGTACGGCGAACCCTGCTCTCCAGCACTTCCCTGGCCCATTCGACAGGGCGTTCGCCGGTACCGATAGTCATCAGCACACCGGCGATATTGCGCACCATATGGTGCAGAAACGCGCCAGCGCGTATATCCAGCACGATCATCTTGCCGTGGCGGGTCACACGCAGGTGGTGGACTTCCTTGATCGGCGACTTGGCCTGGCACTGGCCGGCACGGAAGGCGCTGAAATCATGCACACCCACCAGATGCTGCGCGGCCTCGGCCATGCGCTCGGCATCCAGCGGACGGTGGTTCCAGGTGATTTCTTCGTTAAGGTGCGCCGGGCGGATCTGGTCGTTGTAGATCACGTAGCGGTAACGCCGCGCAATCGCCTTGAAGCGCGCATGAAAATGCGCTGGCATGACCTTGGCCCAGCTGACGCTGACGTCGTGGGGCAAATTGATGTTGGCGCCCATCACCCAAGCCTTCATCGTGCGCTCGGCCTGAGTATCGAAGTGGACCACTTGGCCACAGGCGTGCACACCGGCGTCGGTACGTCCGGCGCACATCAGCGAAACGGGCGAATCGGCGACCTTGGACAGGGCCTTTTCCAAGGTTTCCTGTACCGTCAGCACGCCAGAGGCCTGGCGCTGCCAGCCGCGATAGCGCGAACCTTTGTATTCCACGCCCAGGGCGATGCGGTAAAAGCCTGCGGCCGCCATTTCGGCGGCCGCGTTATCTATATTTGCCAAGAACTGAGAGCCTGATGAGTTGCGCAAAGGCGGCCATTATAAATGCGGCAGCCGTGTGACGGGCGCTTTTGTTGGAGATTGACGCAGACCACATGCGAGAGGGGGCTTGCTCCCGATAGCGCCGTGTCAATCAGCACCTGCTGGGCTGATCCACTGCTATCGGGAGCAAGCCCCCTCCCACATCAGAGCGGTATCGACCTTCAGATTTTGCCGAGCATTTCCTTGGCTTCGCCGCGCTGGGACTCGTCGCCCTCGGTCAGTACTTCGGACAGGATGTCCCGAGCGCCGTCCGCATCGCCCATGTCGATATAGGCCTGGGCCAAGTCGAGCTTGGTAGCGACCTCGTCAGTGCCGGACAGGAAGTCGAACTCAGGCTCATCACCACCCAAGGCTGCGTCTTCAGCAGTGAAAGATGGCTCGATGGGTGGATGCTCAAGGCTCTGGGACAGGCGATCCAGCTCGGCGTTGACATCGTCCAGCTCCGATGCAAACGCGTCAGGCTTGACGACTGCGTCCGGCTCATCGGCAAGGGACAGATCAAAATCTTCCGGCAGGTCGAAGTCATCCACGGCCGCAGGCGTCAGCGTAGGCGGCTCAACGGCAGGCACGTCGTTCATCTGATCTTCAAGGCCGGACAGGAAGTCATCATCGGACTGAGCTGACGTCGGCGCATCCAACTGCAGGTCCAAATCAAAGTCAGACAGGTCGTCCGAGGCCGGCTTAGTGGCGGTTTGCTCTCGCAGCAGCGACTCGAATGTCTGCTGATCGTCCTTGATCTCGGCCGGTGAAGCAGCCTCCAGATCATCCAGGCTCAAATCAAAATCGGTGTCAAAAGCCTCTGGCTTGGGGGCTGCCGGTTTGTCTTCGAGCAAGTCCTTGACGTACTGAGCATCCAGCGCAGCGGCAGCAACCGCCGCACTGACGCCTGCCGCCAACACCGCCATCGCCGGAAAGCGCGACTTCAGTTGCTCGACCTGGGCGTGGTTTTCACCATTGGCCACCAGTTGACGCTCCTGGGTCACGAAACCGTCTTTGTCACTTTGCAGGCCGTAGACCTCCATTAATTTCAAACGTAGGTCACTGCGCTTGGGCTCGTGCTTGATGGCTTGTTCGAGCACATCAGCAGCTTGGTTAAGATGACCACGATCGATATGGGACTGGGCTTGCACCAGTGCGTCGTTGGCGTTTTGCGGCGCAACGGCAACGGCCAGCGGCGCGAGCACGGAGGCGACCGTCGGCACTACCACTGCAGGCTCAACCACTGGAGCGGGCGCCGGAGCGGCGGACAGTTTGACGTTCGGCGGCGGGACTTCAAGCCCCTCGAAACTATCCGAAGGAAGGTCGTGTTCGATATCAGAGGTAAATTGCGGCTCTTCGGCCAATGCACGCGCCATCCGCAGGTGTTTTTCCTCTTCGCGACGGGCGTTGCGATGGCGCAGCCACAGCAGCAGGAGCAACAACACCACCAGGCCCGCCGCACCACCGATCACAGAGAGGACAACCGGGTTGGTCAGCAGGTCATTGAACTTGCCTTCGGGAGCGTCAGCTGCGGCAACCGGTGTAGCCGCTTCCGGTGCGGGAGCAGCTACCGGAACGGCCGGCGTTGGTGCTGGTGTTGCCGCCTGTTCGGCGGGGGTTGCCGGAGTGGCTGCCGGTTCGCTGGCCAACTGCGCGGGCATCACCGCTGCAGCCGTTGCAGCAGTTGCCTGCGTCGCCGGGTCGCCTTTTTCCGCCTGCAAACGGGCCAACTGATCATTCTTCAATTGAATCAGTTTTTGCAGTTTATCCAGCTGGCTTTGCAGGTCAGCTGCACGGCTCTTGAGTTCGTCGTTATCGCGGCGAGTGGTATCCAGCTGTTCCTGGGTCATCGCCAGCTTGTCGCTCAGACCCTGGCTGTCGCCCGCCTTGCCCTTGCCGCCCTTCTTGGCCGCCTCGGCCGAAACCAGGCTCAAGTTGTCCTGGGCATTGGTGGTCGACGGCGCACTGCCCGCCTGGGTACGCTTGGTGGCGTCCAGTTGTTGCTTGCCGGCGGCCTGGTTGGCTGCCGTGCGACGCCCCTGGCGCCAGGCATCATTCTGCGCGCGAACTTCGGCAATCGCCTGGGGTTGCGGAAGTGCGGTGCTTTGGACAGTGTCCGGCAGGCGCAGCACCTGGCCGGTTTTCAAGCGGTTGATATTGCCGTCGATAAAGGCGCCAGGGTTAAGCGCCTGAATCGCAAGCATGGTCTGCTGCACCGAACCGCCATTGCGGTGTTTCTCGGCGATTTCCCATAGGGTGTCGCGGGAGGTGGTGGTGTGCTGGGCCGGTTTGCTTGCGGCAGGCGCGGCGCTGGCAGGTGCGCCCAAGCGTGGGGCTGGCGCCACAGCGGCCGGGGTCGACCGGTCGAACTTGGACGGATCAAGCAATACGCTGTAGTCGCGCATCAAACGACCATTGGGCCATTGCACTTGCAGCAGAAAGCGAACGTAGGAGTCAGGCAGCGGCTTGCTGGAGGTGACACGCACCACGCTGCGACCGTTGGGGTTGATCACTGGGGTAAATGTCAGGTCATTGAGGAATGCCTGGCGATCGACGCCGGCATCCACAAACGCCTGCGAGGACGCCAGGCTAGGAGTGATCTCGGACGCGGTGAGGCCGCCGACATCGAGCAATTCGATTTCCACCGACAGCGGCTGGTTCAACTTCGACTTGAGGGTCATTTCCCCCAGCTGCAGCGCCTGCGCCATACCGGAGGACAGCGCCGAGGCGGCCGCTATTGCTAACACCAGTTTGCGAACTTGAACCATAGCCTCATCCTTTGTTTGAACACTCCCCGGCCTGCGAGAAGGTTGGTAACCGCTTGCCATAAGGCATGGCGAGCCGATAGGTTACCGACACGCTTCTGTTGCACTTCGGGCCAAGCATAGCGCCTGGCTAGAATCAATCTACAAATTGCGGCCAAGTATCTTTTACGCAAGGCCTTTTATCAACAACTGCGCCAGTTGCACGGCGTTAAGTGCAGCGCCTTTGCGTACGTTATCTGACGTCAGCCACAGATTTAGTTCCGCCGGGTCATCCACACCGGCGCGAACCCTACCGACATAGACCACGTCCTGGCCTACCGCATCACCAACGGCTGTTGGGTAATCCCCCTCCTCCACGAGTTCTATACCCGGCGCAACGTCGAGCGCACGGTTGACCGCAGCAAGGTCGACCGGCGCAGCCAATTGCAACGACACCGTCAGGCTATCGCCAAAAAACACCGGAGCTTGAACGCAGGTCGCAGAAATCTTTAGTGACGGTAATTCAAGCACAGCACGCAGTTCGTGTACGAGACGCTTCTCAAGGGCTGTATGACCTTGGGCATCTGGCGTGCCGACTTGTGCCAACAGGTTGAAGGCCATTTGCCGGTCGAAGAATTTCGGCTCCAGCGGGCGTACGTTTAGCAGCTCGGCGGTCTGACGGGCCAGTTCACTGACGGCTTCACGTCCTTGAGCAGACACCGCCAGGTTAGCCGTGACGCTGACGCGCTGGATATCCAGCAGCCCACGCAACGGCGCCAGCAATACCGCCAGGTTGGTCGCGGACGGGCTCGGGCTGCCGAGCTGGAAAGGTTTTTTCAAGCCCTTCAGGACGTGGGCATTGGCCTCCGGCACGACCTGTGGCGCCTGTTCGGCGGGCAATGCACCGGACAGGTCGATCACCGAACAACCCGCCGCCGTGGCACGTGGGGCGAAGCTCAGGGTGACGGCTGGACCGGCGGCAAAGAACGCCAGTTGCACCTTGCTGAAATCGAATTCATCAACTTCCTTGACCCGCACGTTCTTGCCGCGAAACGGTACCGACGCACCGGCGGAATTATTGCCAGCCAACAAGTACAGGGTGCCGACCGGGAATGCCAACTCTTCGAGAATCTGCACCAGGGCTTCGCCAACAGTGCCGGTGGCGCCGATCACGGCAATTTCAAAGGTCTGGGTCATGGGGGCTGCCTCGGGCATTGCGGGGGGAGCGGCACTTTACCGGGTGGCTGGAGGTGAGGCAATTAACCTGGGGGTGGGGCCATGGCTGACGGCGCTATCGGGGCAAGCCCCGGCCCACAATGAACAGCATTTCAACGTTGGAATTCGGTCGAATGTGGGAGGCGGCTTGCCCCCGACAGCCCCCAAAAGAACAATAAAAAACCCGCGCCTGTCACCAGAACGCGGGTTTCTGTTATTGCTTCAAGCGATCAACGCTCCAGCAAAATCCGCAGCATGCGACGCAACGGCTCAGCCGCGCCCCACAGCAGTTGGTCGCCGACGGTAAACGCGCCGAGGAACTGACTGCCCATGTTTAGCTTGCGCAGACGGCCCACCGGTACATTCAGGGTGCCAGTGACCTTGGTCGGGCTCAGCTCCTGCATGCTGATGTCGCGGTTGTTCGGCACCAGCTTGACCCACGGGTTGTGCTGGCTGATCAGCCCTTCGATATCGGCGATTGGCACGTCTTTGTTCAGCTTGATGGTCAGCGCCTGGCTGTGGCAGCGCATGGCGCCGATGCGCACGCAGATACCGTCAACCGGGATCGGGCTCTTGAAACGGCCGAGAATCTTGTTGGTCTCGGCCTGGGCCTTCCACTCTTCGCGGCTCTGGCCGTTCGGCAGCTCTTTGTCGATCCATGGGATCAAGCTACCGGCCAATGGCACGCCGAAGTTCTCGGTCGGGTAAGCATCGCTGCGCATGGCTTCGGCCACACGACGGTCAATGTCGAGGATTGCGCTGGCCGGGTCGGCCAGTTGATCGGCGACGGCCGCGTGGGTGGCGCCCATCTGCTTGATCAGCTCACGCATGTTCTGCGCGCCGGCACCGGAGGCCGCCTGATAGGTCATGGCGCTCATCCACTCGACCAGACCCGCTTCGAACAGGCCACCCAGGCCCATCAGCATCAGGCTGACGGTGCAGTTGCCACCGACGTAGTTCTTGGTGCCGGCATCCAGTTGCTGGTCGATGACCTTGCGGTTGACCGGGTCGAGGATGATCACGGCATCGTCCTGCATACGCAGGCTCGACGCGGCGTCGATCCAGTAACCCTGCCAGCCCGCTTCGCGCAGTTTCGGGAAGACTTCGCTGGTGTAGTCGCCACCCTGGCAGGTCACGATCACGTCGAGCGTCTTCAACTCGTCAATGCTGTAGGCATCCTTGAGCGGGGCAATATCCTTGCCCACGGACGGCCCTTGGCCACCCACGTTCGAGGTGGTGAAAAACACCGGCTCAATAAGATCGAAATCCTGCTCTTCCAGCATCCGCTGCATGAGCACGGAACCGACCATACCGCGCCAACCGATCAGACCTACACGTTTCATCGCAACTACACCTTGTTAAAAAGTGGGCCGTCTTGCAGCAACAACTGCAAGCGGGCCCGAGAGATTACAGATTCCGCAGCGCGGCGACTACTGCGTCGCCCATTTCTTGCGTACCGACTTTGGTGCAACCCTGCGACCAGATGTCACCGGTGCGCAAACCCTGATCCAGCACCAGACTCACGGCCTTCTCGATCGCGTCCGCCGCATCGCTCAGGTTGAAGCTGTAACGCAGCATCATCGAGACCGACAAAATGGTCGCCAGCGGGTTGGCAATGCCCTGGCCCGCAATGTCCGGCGCCGAACCGTGGCAAGGCTCGTACATACCCTTGTTGTTGGTGTCCAGCGACGCCGAAGGCAGCATGCCGATAGAGCCCGTGAGCATCGACGCCTGGTCGGACAGGATGTCGCCGAACAGGTTGTCGGTGACGATCACGTCGAATTGCTTCGGCGCGCGCACCAGTTGCATGGCGGCGTTATCCACGTACATGTGGCTCAGTTCGACATCCGGGTAGTCCTTGGCCACTTCCTCGACGATTTCGCGCCACAGTTGGCTGGAGGCCAGTACGTTGGCCTTATCCACCGAGCAGACTTTCTTGCCGCGCACGCGGGCCATGTCGAAACCGACACGGGCGATACGGCGGATTTCGCTCTCGCTATACGGCAGGGTGTCGTAGGCCTGGCGCTCGCCATTTTCCAGTTCGCGCACGCCGCGTGGCGAGCCGAAGTAGATGCCGCCGGTCAACTCACGCACGATCAGAATATCGAGACCAGCCACCACTTCCGGCTTCAGGCTCGACGCGTCGGCCAGTTGCGGGTAGAGGATCGCCGGGCGCAGATTGCCGAACAGGCCCAGTTGCGCGCGGATCTTCAGCAGGCCGCGCTCAGGGCGGATGTCACGTTCGATTTTGTCCCACTTCGGACCACCCACGGCGCCGAGCAGCACAGCATCGGCAGCACGGGCGCGGTCCAGGGTTTCATCGGCCAGTGGCACGCCGTGTTTGTCGATGGCGGCGCCGCCGATCACGTCGTGGCTCAGCTCGAACCCCAGGCTGTACTTGCTGTTGGCGAGTTCCAGGACTTTGACCGCTTCGGCCATGATTTCCGGACCAATACCGTCACCAGGGAGAATCAGAATCTGCTTGCTCATGGGTTCCTCATTTCATCGAGCGACCTGCCCGTGGGCAGGTCGGGAAAATTAATCAGCGTTCGGCCCATACCACGAGCACATCGGTGCTGAAGGTGCCGTCGGCTTGAATTTCGTAGTAATCGCGCACTTCCTGGCCCATCGCCTGCTGCAACTCCAGGATCGCGGCGCGCAGCGCTTGCGGTGTACGCATACGTTCGACCCACGAGGTGTATTCCAGGCGCAGGCGCTGGCGGCTGCTGTTGCGTACATGCAAACCGGCTTCGCTGAGCTGACGCATCCACTCGGCGGCGGAGTAATCGCGCACGTGACTGGTGTCGCGCAGCACCTCGACGGTCTGCAGGTAAGTGTCCAACAGCGGACTACCCGGTGACAACACGTCAACAAAGGCCGCCACGCCGCCCGGCTTGAGCACGCGGCGCACTTCACGCAGGGCCAGGCCAAGGTCGCTCCAGTGGTGGGCCGAGTAGCGGCTGAACACGAAGTCGAACTCGCCATCGGCGAACGGCAGGCGCTCGGCGGCGCCATTTACGGTGCTGATATTGGTGAAGCCGCGATCTTGCGCAGCGGCAGCCACCACATCAAGCATCTGCTGGGACAGGTCATAGGCCACCACTTCCTTGACCAGCGGCGCCACATTGAAGCTCACATGACCGGCACCGCAACCGAGATCCAGCAGTCGCGCACTGCCCTGCCCGGCCAGTTCTGCCTGCAGCAGCGCGAATTCTGTGCCCTGGGCGTGCACGGCACTGCTCAGGTAGGCAGACGCCTGTTCGCCGAATTGTTTTTGCACGACTTGGGTGTGGGCGGTGTTGGTCATGGTGGCATCCTTCAAGGGTTGCGTTGCTAGTACCGGCCCTATCGGGGGCAACCCCCCTCCCACAGGGGAACGCATTCCAAATGTGGGAGGGGGCTTGCCCCCGATGAGGCCGGTCCTGCCTATATCAATTTAGGCGTCGCGAAACAGCCAAGGCTGGCTCGCCCGGTGCTTGGCTTCAAACGCCGCAATCGCATCACCGTCCTGCAAGGTCAGGCCGATATCGTCCAGGCCGTTGATCAGGCAGTGTTTACGGAAGGCGTCCACCTCAAAGTGGTACACCTTGCCGTCCGGACGAGTCACGGTTTGCGCAGCGAGGTCGACGGTCAACTGGTAGCCCACATCGGCTTCCACTTGCTTGAACAGCTCGTCGACTTCTTCGTCAGTCAAGATGATCGGCAACAGGCCGTTCTTGAAGCTGTTGTTGAAGAAGATGTCGGCATAGCTCGGCGCGATGATGCTGCGAAAGCCATATTCTTCCAGGGCCCACGGCGCGTGCTCGCGGCTGGAACCGCACCCGAAGTTTTCCCGGGCCAGCAACACGCTGGCGCCTTGGTAGCGTTCGGCGTTAAGCACGAAGTCCTTGTTCAGCGGGCGCTTGGAGTTGTCCTGGTAGGCGTAGCCCACGTCCAGGTAGCGCCACTCGTCGAACAGGTTAGGGCCGAAACCGGTGCGTTTGATCGACTTCAAAAACTGCTTTGGGATGATCTGGTCGGTGTCCACGTTGGCACGGTCCAACGGCGCGACAAGACCTGTGTGTTGGGTAAAAGCTCTCATCGGGTATTCCTCAGATCAATTCGCGAACGTCGATGAAACGACCGTTGACGGCAGCGGCGGCGGCCATGGCCGGGCTCACCAGGTGGGTACGGCCACCGGCGCCCTGACGCCCTTCGAAGTTACGGTTGGAGGTCGACGCGCAATGCTCGCCCGACTCCAGGCGGTCCGGGTTCATCGCCAGGCACATCGAGCAGCCCGGCTCACGCCATTCAAAACCGGCTTCGAGGAAGATCTTGTCCAGGCCTTCGGCTTCAGCCTGGGCTTTAACCAAGCCTGAGCCCGGAACCACAATGGCCTGCTTGATGGTCGAGGCGACTTTGCGTCCCTTGGCGATCACCGCCGCAGCGCGCAGGTCTTCGATCCGCGAGTTGGTGCAGGAACCGATAAACACGCGATCCAACTGGATGTCGGTGATTGCCTGGTTGGCCTTCAAGCCCATGTACTTCAAGGCGCGCTCGATGGAACCGCGCTTGACCAGGTCAGCTTCCTGAGCCGGGTCCGGCACGTTCTGGTCGACGGCCAGGACCATTTCCGGCGAAGTACCCCAGCTGACTTGCGGCTTGATCTGGGCAGCGTCGAGTTCGACCACGGTATCGAACACCGCATCAGCGTCGGAGACCAAGTCTTTCCAGGCTTCGACGGCGGCATCCCAATCGGCACCAGCCGGTGCGAAAGGACGACCCTTGACGTATTCGACGGTCTTTTCATCCGCCGCCACCATGCCCACGCGGGCACCGGCTTCGATGGACATGTTGCAGATGGTCATGCGGCCTTCGATGGAGAGGTCGCGAATGGCGCTGCCGGCGAATTCGATGGCATGGCCGTTACCGCCAGCGGTGCCGATCTTGCCGATCACAGCGAGGACGATGTCCTTGGCGGTGACGCCAAACGGCAACTTGCCTTCGACGCGCACCAGCATGTTCTTCATTTTCTTGGCAACCAGGCACTGGGTGGCGAACACGTGCTCGACCTCCGAGGTGCCGATACCGTGAGCCAGAGCGCCGAAGGCACCGTGGGTCGACGTGTGGGAGTCACCGCAAACCACGGTCATGCCTGGCAAGGTGGCGCCCTGCTCCGGGCCGATCACATGGACGATGCCTTGACGCACATCATTCATCTTGAATTCGGTGATGCCATATTCATCGCAGTAATCATCGAGGGTCTGCACCTGCAACCGCGACACAGTGTCGACGATGGCGTCGATGCCGCCCTTGCGCTCCGGGGTGGTCGGTACGTTGTGATCCGGGGTGGCGATGATCGAGTCGACGCGCCAAGGCTTGCGCCCGGCCAGTCGCAGGCCTTCGAACGCTTGTGGCGAGGTCACTTCATGGATGATGTGACGGTCGATATAGATCAGCGACGACCCATCATCGCGCCGTTTCACTTCATGGGAATCCCAAAGCTTGTCGTAAAGCGTTTTGCCGGCCATCAGTCGATCCTCATCAGCGGTATTTCATTCGCCGGGCTTTTCAATAACCCTTTGGCTTGTGAGGCTGATGGTATGGCGCTACATTAAATAACTCAAATTCATATTTTTTATGCTTTGGATTACCAACTGGAATACCACAATGGACTTGGCCAACCTCAATGCCTTTATCGCCATCGCCGAGATCGGCAGCTTCTCCGGCGCTGGAGAACGCCTGCACTTGACCCAACCGGCCATCAGCAAACGTATCGCCGGCCTGGAACAGCAATTGAAGGTGCGACTGTTTGATCGCCTGGGCCGCGAAGTCGGCCTGACCGAGGCCGGACGCGCCTTGCTCCCGCGCGCTTACCAGATTCTCAATGTGCTGGACGACACCCGCCGCGCCCTCACCAACCTTACCGGCGAGGTCAGCGGGCGGCTCACATTAGCCACCAGCCACCATATAGGCCTGCATCGCCTGCCGCCTATCCTGCGAACCTTTACACGGGAATACCCGAACGTGGCGCTGGATATTCAATTTCTCGATTCTGAAGTGGCCTACGAAGAAATCCTCCATGGCCGCGCTGAAGTGGCAGTGATCACCCTGGCGCCCGATCCCCACAACTTGGTGCGCGCCACGCCAGTGTGGGACGACCCGCTGGACTTTGTGGTGGCGCCGGAGCATAGCCTGATCAGTAACGGCTCCATCAGCCTGGCTGATATTGCCGGCCATCCGGCGGTTTTCCCTGGCGGCAACACGTTTACCCACCATATTGTCAGCCGGTTGTTCGAGGCCCAAGGCCTTACCCCGAACATCGCGATGAGTACTAACTACTTGGAAACTATCAAAATGATGGTGTCTATCGGCCTGGCCTGGAGCGTGTTGCCGCGCACCATGCTCGACGATCAGGTGGCAAGTATCGCTTTGCCAGGCATACAACTCAGTCGCCAGCTAGGCTATATCGTGCACACCGAAAGGACGCTGTCGAATGCTGCGCGGGCTTTCATGAGCCTATTGGACGCACAGATGGATTTGCCAGGGATACCGGCATGACACTGTGCGGCCTCGGGTTCTGAGTAACACCGTGCTGTTTGCCCATCGAATCAAGGCCCTTTGATAATGCGCAACCCCGTCGACCCCGTGCCACCCCTACCCCGCATTTACGCGCTGGACCCTCAACAGGCGGAACAAAGCTGGGAGAGCGCGCCACAACTGCTGGCAGCCCTTAATGCTGCGCGGCTGGGCGCATGGTGCTGGGAAATAGACACCGGCCGCATAAGTTGGTCACGGGGCACCCAGGCGTTGTTTGGTTTTGATCCGCGCCAACCGCTGCCCCAGGACCTGGACTACCTTGACTTGCTGGCCCAGTCCGATCGCGCCCGAGTGGTACGGGCTTTTCACGCCGTACTGGCCGGCGAGCCGCTTGAGCAGGCCATGCATCACCGCATCCAATGGCCTGACGGCAGCTTTCACTGGCTGGAAATCAACGGCAGCCTGCAGCCGGACAAAACCGGTCGGCGCCGCATGATCGGGGTGATCCGCGAGGTTACCCACCAGCGTGAACGTGAAAACGCCCTCGGGCACTCCGAAAAACGCTTCGCCACGCTGTTTCACCTGTGCCCGAACATGGTACTGCTGACGCGCCGGGCCGACGGCCTGATCAGCGAAGCCAACCAGTATTTCGAGATGCTCTTCGGCTGGCCCTTGGGCGATGCCATCGGCCGCACGACCCTGGAACTGGGCCTGTGGCGCCACCCGGAACAACGCGCACAATTGGTCAAGGCCACGCAGCGCAAGGGCGAGCCCATTACCATGGAGGTGCAGTTTTGCGCCAGCAACGGCCAAGTCCACAATGGCACGCTCAGCGCGCAAAAAGTCGAGTTGGAGGGTGAGGCCTATCTGATCAGCACCTTCCTCGACACCACCGAACGCAAAAATGCAGAGCAGGCGCTCAAGGACAGTCAGGAGCGCCTCGACCTGGCGCTGGACTCGGCACAACTGGGCACTTGGGACTGGCACATTCCCAGCGGCATGCTCTATGGCTCGGCGCGCGCAGCCCAATTGCACGGTCTGCCGTCCGAACCGTTCCACGAATCCTTCGACGCCTTTTTCGAAGGCATGCCCAACGAGGAACGGGACAACATGCGCAACGCCTACCGCACCCTGCGCGAAGGCCCTGCCGGAAACTACCAACTGACCTACCGCGTGGCCATGGAAGATGGCAGCTCGCGCTACCTGGAAAGCCGTGCTCGCCTGTACCGCGACGAGCGAGGTTTACCCCTGCGCATGGCCGGCACGCTGCTCGATATCACAGACCAAGTGGAGCGCGAACAACGCCTGAGCGCCTCCGAAGAAAAATTCGCCAGCCTGTTCCAGGCCAGCCCCGACCCGATCTGCGTCACAGGCCTGGAGAGTGGCGCCTTTATCGAGATCAATCCGGCCTTTACCCAAACCTTTGGCTGGAGCGCTGCCGAGGTAATCGACAAGAGCGCTGACCAGATCGGCCTATGGGATGATTCCAGCCAGCGCCTGGAGCGTATCGAGCGGGTCATTCGCGAGCAGTCGTTGAGCAACGTGGCCGTGGTGGTGCATCACAAGAATGGCCACAGCCTGACCTGCATGATTTCCAGCCGCCTGATCAAGGTCGGAGATCAAGCGTGCATCGTTACGACGTTGCGCGATATCACCCAACAACAGCGCTCCGAGGCCGCGCTGAAGGCCAGCGAGGAGAAATTCGCCAAGGCCTTCCATTCCAGCCCTGACGCGATTTCCATCACCGAGCGCGACACCGGCCGCTATGTGGAGGTCAACGATGGCTTCTGCCGCCTGACCGGCTTGCGAGCTGAAGAAGCTATTGGCCTGACTTTTTACCAGATCGGCATCTGGGCCGATGAGAACCAACGCTCGGCGCTATTGGCCGAGTTGCAGATCAAGGGCCGCATTCACCATCTGGAAATGCTCTGGCACAACAAACGCGGTGAAGTGCTGGCAGTAGAAGTCTCGGTCGAGCCCATCACCCTGAATGAAACCCCGTGCCTGCTGCTGACCGCGCGGGACGTGAGCCTGCTGAAAAACGCCCAGGCGCAGATCCGCCATCTGGCCTACCACGACCCGCTGACCAACCTGCCCAACCGTGCGCTGTTGATGGACCGCCTGAGCCAGCAGATCGCCCTGCTCAAACGCCATAACCTACGCGGCGCGCTGCTGTTCCTCGATCTTGACCACTTCAAGCACATCAATGACTCCTTGGGCCATCCGGTCGGCGACACCGTGCTGAAAATCGTCACCGCGCGGCTGGAAGCCAGCGTGCGCATGGAAGACACCGTGGCGCGCCTGGGTGGCGATGAATTCGTGGTGCTGCTCAGCGGCCTGGATGGCTCGCGCCAGGAAGTCAGCAACCAGGTGCAGGAACTGGCCGACACCCTGCGTGAATTGCTTTCGGAGCCGATGTTCCTGGACGGGCACAGATTGCAGGTCACGCCGAGCATTGGCGTGGCGTTGATTCCCGATCACGGCTCCACACCGGCCGACCTGCTCAAGCGCGCCGACATTGCCCTTTACCGCGCCAAGGACTCAGGGCGCAACACCACGCAGATGTTTCACAACAGCATGCAAAAAGCCGCCAGCGAACGCCTGCGCATGGAAACCGACCTGCGCCTGGCCCTGGCGCGCGGCGAATTCAGCGTTCATTACCAACCCCAGGTGGATGCGCGCGGTAACAAGATCGTAGGTGCGGAGGCACTGGTGCGTTGGCAGCACCCACAATTGGGTGCGCAGTCACCGTCGGAATTTATCAAGGTGCTGGAAGACAGCGGCCTGATCCTTGAAGTGGGCACCTGGATCCTTGATGAGGCCTGCGCCGCCTTTGGGCAACTGATCAAAGAAGGCTTGGTGGACCCGCTGAATTTCAGTCTATGCGTGAATATCAGCCCCCGGCAGTTTCGCCAGAACGATTTCGTGGAACGGGTGGAGCACAGCCTTAAGCAGCATTCCTTGCCCTGCAGCCTTCTGAAATTGGAAATCACCGAAGGTATCGTGATCCAGAACCTGGATGACACCGTCAACAAGATGCGCCGCCTGAAGAAGCTCGGCGTGAGCTTTGCGATGGATGACTTTGGCACCGGTTACTCTTCACTGACATACCTCAAGCGCCTGCCGGTGGACGCGCTGAAGATCGATCAGTCGTTTGTGCGAGACGCGACCCATGATCCAAACGACGCGGAAATCATCAGGGCGATCGTGGCGATGGCTCGCAGTTTGAATCTGGAGGTGATTGCCGAGGGTGTGGAGACCCCCGAGCAACTGGCATTCCTGCAAGCGTTGGGGTGTCATCTGTATCAAGGGTTCATTTACAGCAGGCCGCTACCGCTGAAAGAGTTCAGGCAATTGCTGATATAACTATTAAATAGTCGACTGCTACTTTCATGACGAACAGCGACAGTCGATTATTTTTCAGGCCAACGCCAATACATTAATCAATTGCTAAAACATTACGCTTTAAAAAACGACTTCAATCCGCTCATGGCCCCACCCACCTTTTCAAACATCGAAGCAGCAAGTGAACCACCGATACTAACCGCACCGGAAATCGCCAACCCGACCGGACCTAATAACGGCGCCGCCAGACTTATCAGCGGACTAAGTGCTTTTACTACTCCCCCCAACACCTTACCAATCCCACTGAAAACACTGCCGACTTTGTCAAAGACTTTTCCGAAAAAGCTGCCAATCTTGGAAAAAAAACTCTGCTTCTTCGGGGCTGGCTTACAAGGCCTGCAAAGCTTTGGCGGGGCTGGCTTGCAGGGTACACAGTATGTTGGCGGGGGCGGGTTATAACACCCAAACCGGATGCCGCAACCAGGGCCTGAGGCACGGATGGGCAACGTCGCACTGGAACCGCAGTTAGGGGAGTAAACGGAATTAACGCCATAGGTACGGCTCACAACTGGATCACGCATAAGAATTTTAGTCCTATATTTATCCGAGTTAAGACGGCAGATAGCAGCAATACAGAAGACCAGTATTTTTTACGCACTAACTACCTGACGCCCAACCCTTACGTGGCCATCCCCCCAAAAAAGTTCCTTGATCAATGCCAACCGCTCACGTTGAATTTGTCATACAGCCCGAATGACTTACATCAACATTTAAAGCACGTCAGGATGACTCATACCCAATAGACAACTTACCTGCCGCACATCCGTCTCGCGACGAAGGGCGGTAAACAGTTCCACCGCCTGCGGGTAATTACGCGTTAACATCGCCAACCATTGTTTCAATCGCCCAGGCGCCTGTTTTTCAGTCAGTTGCGCTACCGACTGGGTCCAGAACTCGCGGAGCATGGGCTGCATCTCTGCCCACGTCATTTCGACCACTTCCTCGCCTGCGCGCGCTGCTGCAATCTGCCGCGCCAGGTCAGGGCGCGCCACCAGGCCACGGCCAAGCATGATGTCCTCTACGCCGCTGATCTCCCGACAGCGGCGCCAGTCTTCGACACTCCAGATATCGCCATTAGCGAACACCGGCACCTTGACCACGTCCTGGACTCGCGGGATCCACTCCCAATGAGCCGGCGGCTTGTAACCATCGGCCTTGGTACGCGCATGCACCACGATATGCGCCGCACCGCCTTCGGCCAGGGCCGTGGCGCACACCAGCGCGCCATCCGGGCTATCGAAGCCCAGGCGCATCTTGGCAGTCACCGGGATATGGGCAGGCACCGCACGCCGCACGTGTTCAACGATCTGGTTGAGCAACTCCGGCTCCTTGAGCAGCACGGCACCGCCTCGGGACTTGTTGACGGTCTTGGCCGGGCAGCCAAAGTTCAGATCGATCACTTGCGAACCCAGCTCACAGGCCAGTGCGGCATTCTCCGCAAGGCACACGGGGTCGGAACCGAGCAATTGCACGCGCAAGGGCACGCCCGCAGCGGTGTGGGCACCGTGCAGCAGCTCTGGAGCAAGTTTGTGGAAGTACGCCGGGGTCAGCAGGCGGTCGTTGACGCGGATAAACTCGGTCACGCACCAGTCAATACCGCCCACACGGGTCAACACGTCCCGCAGGATGTTGTCGACCAACCCTTCCATGGGCGCCAAAGCAATTTGCATGGAAAACACTCAACAAAAATCGTGGCGCAGTTTACTGGGTTTCCTACGGCAACCGTTAACCCCCTGTCAGGGCGGGGCCATAGCCATCGAGAAACTCGCTCGGCATGCGCTTGGGCTTGCCCGTGGACAATTCGATGCAGACGAAGGTGGTTTGCGCGCGCAGAAGGGTTGCACCGTCACGCGGGCGGACCAGTTGAAAGCGGCGGGTCATCTTCAGACGCTGGTCCCAATCGACGATCCAGGTGGCCAGTTGCAGCTCGTCGCCTTCGTAGCCGGCAGCCAGGTAATCAATCTCATGGCGCACCACCGCCATGGCGCGGTCCAGACGGCGATACTCGGTCAGGTCCAGCCCCAAACGCTGGGAATGACGCCAGGCACAGCGCTCCAGCCAGGACACGTACACCGCATTATTTGCGTGCCCCAGGCCGTCGATATCCTCAGGGGCGACCTGCAGGTCAATGATAAACGGCGTTGCCAAATCCCAGCCCATGCCTTGCTCCCAGTCGATTAATGGC
This sequence comes from Pseudomonas sivasensis, assembly GCF_052938085.1. NCBI lineage: Bacteria > Pseudomonadati > Pseudomonadota > Gammaproteobacteria > Pseudomonadales > Pseudomonadaceae > Pseudomonas > Pseudomonas sivasensis. Next base: position 1,973,342 of record NZ_CP176442.1, on the reverse strand, counting down.
GGCGGGAGGCAGTGTATCAGGCGCTTTGCCGCTCCTGTAGACGGCAACCCGCCAACAGCGCCAGCACGCCATCGATCACCCGCGGATCGGCCAGTACTTTCTGGTGGCCGCCTTGTTCAAGGCGCAGCAGGCGGCTGTCGAACCAGGCTTCGTGAATGGCTTGGGAGGCGTTGACGGGGACAAAGGTATCGTCTTCAGCGTGCACGATCAGCCCGGGAATATTCATTTGATAGTGGGCCACATCCAAATGCTTGAGTGGCATTCCGAATGTTTGCTCCACCTCCTGAATAAACACCGAACGCGCCTTCGCTGGCAAACCGACCATTTGGGTAAAACCACGCAGTACATCCAGGAAACGCGACGGTGCAGCGATACTGACCAACGCCTGGGTACGCAACCCCAACTGCACCGCCAACATTGCACTGGCGCCCCCCATGGAATGGCCGACCACTGCATGCAGGGGCGGCAACTCGGCCGCCGCCTCCAGCATGGCGCGAGCAAACAGCAGCACATGAGCCTCACGCCCCGGTGAGCGGCCATGGGCAGGCCCGTCCAGAGCAATCACGGAGTAGCCATTGTCGACTAAGGCGGTGATCAGACTGGCAAACTGGGTTGGCCGGCCTTCCCAGCCGTGCATCAACAAAACTGCCGGACCCTGCCCCCAGCGCAGGGCCGACAAGCCAAAGCGCAAGGTGATGCGCTCCGATTGCGCCAGCAGCGGTAACTCCCAGTCACGGGGCGGCAGGTCGCGGGGCGTCATGAAGGCTCGACGCATCTTGTTGGCCACCGTGTGCGGCGCCAGGTACCCCAGCGTGCCGTTGAAGCGACGAATCCAGGTTAACGCGCCCATTTTGCGAGCCCTCTTCCTATCGCACAGCCGACTTGGCAGCGCGCAACACTCGGTCCGACAGCTCACCCGGCCCCAAGGCGCGGGCCAAGGCCAGACCACCGATCATTAATGCCATATCGGCTAAGGCCTTGTCGGTGTCTTCAGGGCTTGCGGCAAGCTGAGCAGCCATCAACTCGACATGTTCGCTCAGCGCGTCGCGAAAGGCGTCCGGCAGGCGAGCCATCTCCCCTACAGTCGCTGGAATCGGGCAGGCCTGCGCGGTGGAGTCGCGATGCTTGCGCGAGAGGTAAAACGCCGCAACCAACCCCCTGCGCTCTTCTCCGGTCAACTGCGCGTCCATATCGTCGATGGAGGCGCGACGCCTTGCCAGCAGTTGCGTAAAGGCCTCCAGCATCAACGCATCCTTGCTTTCAAAGTGCGCGTAGAAGCCGCCGACGGTCAGCCCCGCCGCGCCCATGACTTCACCGACACTCGGCTCGGCCGGGCCGCGCTGGATCAACGCGGCGCTGGCGGCCTGCAGAATGCGTTCGCGGGTTTGCGCTTTTTTATCGTTCATCAAAGCCTCCGACTCTCATGGGTTGAATATTATTACCATAATAATATTTAGCAAGCGACAGTCATGACCACTGGTCAGAACAGGAAGAAAGGAGGTGATGAGAGAAGTGGTCAAACGCCAGACAAACAAAAGGGCCATTCAATAATTGAATGACCCTTAAAAATCCCGCAGAGCGGGTAATCGTGGCGTCCCCTAGGGGACTCGAACCCCTGTTACCGCCGTGAAAGGGCGGTGTCCTAGGCCACTAGACGAAGGGGACACAAACCTTCTATACAACTGACCGAGCTGAGATCGGTCGATTCAAGGACGGTGTGGCCGGAACCTTGAACCTGTAAATTGGTGGAGCTAAACGGGATCGAACCGTTGACCTCTTGCATGCCATGCAAGCGCTCTCCCAGCTGAGCTATAGCCCCAGATTTTTCGCCTCGCGGCGCAGCAGACCTTTCGAGCTGCTTGTTGAAAATGGCGTCCCCTAGGGGACTCGAACCCCTGTTACCGCCGTGAAAGGGCGGTGTCCTAGGCCACTAGACGAAGGGGACAAAACCTTCTGTACAACCGATCAGAGCTGAGACCTGATCTATTCAAGGACGGTGTGGCCAGACCTTGAACCTGTAAATTGGTGGAGCTAAACGGGATCGAACCGTTGACCTCTTGCATGCCATGCAAGCGCTCTCCCAGCTGAGCTATAGCCCCTCATCGGTGAGGACGGGGCGAATCTTAATGGCGGCTTGGAAGTGTGTCAAATTTATTTTCAACATTTTCCAAATTTTTTTGCCGGGATAACAATCACTTACCGACGAAACCCCGGAAAACCGGGGTTTCGTCACTGCAACGGCCTGCTTATGCGATAGCGCCCAGCAGCTTTTCCCACTCTTTGTTTTCTTTCTTCGAGACACCACCAAGCAAATCAAGGGCTTGGCGCAGACGGAAACGGGTGAGATCCGGACCGAGAATTTCCATCGCATCGAGCACCGACACCGAACTGGCCTGCCCGGTAATCGCAGCAAACATCAGCGGCATGGCATCACGCAACTTCAGTTCCAGGGATTCAACCACCGCCTGAATCGTCGCAGTGATCGCATCCTTCTCCCACTGACGCAGGCTCTCCAGCTTCCACAGGATCAACTGCATCAACTGACGAACCTGGTCGCCAGAGAGCTTCTTGGACTCGAACAGCTTGGCATCCGGGTTAACGCCCCCGGCAAAGAAGAAACTGGCCAATGGTGCAACCTGGCTGAAAGTTTCCACCCTGCCCTGCACCAGCGGCGCGATCTTCATCATGTACTCGGGGTTCAACGCCCACTGCTGCACGCGGCTGGCAAACTCTTCCACCGGCAGATCGCGCAACCACTGGCCGTTGAGCCAGGACAGTTTCTCGACATCGAAAATCGGACCGCCCAGGGACACGCGTGACAGGTCGAAGTTGTCGACCATTTCCTGCAACGAGAACTTCTCACGCTCGTCCGGCATCGACCAGCCCATACGGCCCAGGTAGTTGAGCATCGCTTCCGGCATGAAGCCCATGCGCTCGTAGAAGGTCACCGAAGTCGGGTTCTTGCGCTTGGACAGCTTGCTCTTGTCCGGGTTACGCAGCAGCGGCATGTAGCACAGCTGCGGCTGTTCCCAACCGAAGTATTCGTAAAGCAGGATCAGTTTCGGCGCCGACGGCAGCCACTCTTCGCCACGCAGTACGTGGGTGATGCCCATCAGGTGGTCGTCGACCACATTGGCCAGGAAGTACGTCGGCAGGCCGTCGGTCTTCATCAGCACTTGCATGTCCATGCGATCCCATGGGATCTCGACGTCACCGCGCAGCATATCCGGCACCACGCACACGCCTTCGCTCGGCACTTTCATGCGGATAACGTGCGGTTCGCCAGCAGCCAGGCGCCGAGCCACTTCTTCCTTGGACAGCAGCAGCGCGCGGCCATCGTAGCGCGGGGTTTCGCCACGGGCCTGTTGCTCGGCGCGCATCTGGTCCAGTTCTTCGGCGGTGCAGAAGCACGGGAACGCATGGCCCATGTCGACCAGCTGCTGTGTGTATTGCTTGTAAATGTCGCTGCGCTCGCTTTGGCGATACGGACCGTGCGGCCCGCCGACGTCCGGGCCTTCAGCCCAGGTAATGCCCAGCCAGCGCAGGGCATCGAAAATCTGCTGTTCAGACTCGCGAGTGGAGCGCAGTTGATCGGTGTCTTCGATCCGCAGGATGAATTCACCGCCGTGCTGCTTGGCAAAACAGTAGTTGAACAAGGCGATGTAGGCGGTGCCGACGTGGGGATCCCCAGTAGGCGATGGCGCAATGCGCGTGCGGACGGTGGTCATGGCGGGTCTCGAATGGGCGATAAAACTTAAAATTGAAACAAGGGGCGAATGGTAACAGCCTGGGTGATTTCTGGAAAACCGAGGCGTAACCATCGAGGGCAAGTCGAATCGTCGCAACGCCCCTCCCACATTTGACGGTGTTCACAAGTCAAAGCGAGGGAGGAGGCTTGCCCCCGATAAGGCCCGCCCAGCCACCGCAGATCAGACAGCCAGCAAGCGCTCGCGCAACTTGCCAATCTCATCCCGCGTCTGCGCCGCCGCCTCGAACTCCAGATCCCGCGCCAACTGGTACATCTTCTCTTCCAACTGGCGAATCCGCTTGGTGATCTCACTCGGCGAGCGCAGTTCGTTCTCGTACTTGGCGCTTTCCTCTGCGGCCTTGGCCATGCCCTTGCGCTTCTTGCTGCGCGAACCGGGCACGGTGGCGCCTTCCATGATGTCGGCGACGTCCTTGAACACGCCTTTTGGCGTGATGCCATTTTCCAGGTTGAACGCGATCTGCTTGTCGCGACGACGCTGAGTCTCGCCAATCGCCCGTTCCATAGAACCGGTGATGCGGTCCGCGTAGAGAATCGCCCTGCCATTAAGGTTTCGCGCCGCCCGCCCGATGGTCTGGATCAGCGAGCGTTCGGAGCGCAGAAAGCCCTCCTTGTCCGCATCGAGGATCGCCACCAGCGACACTTCCGGCATGTCCAAACCTTCGCGCAGCAGGTTGATGCCTACCAACACATCAAAGGTACCCAGGCGCAGATCACGGATGATCTCAACGCGCTCCACCGTGTCGATATCCGAGTGCAGATAGCGCACCCGCACGCCGTGGTCGGCCAGATAGTCGGTCAAGTCTTCGGACATGCGCTTGGTCAGCGTGGTGACCAGCACCCGCTCTTCCAGAGCGACACGCTTATTGATCTCGGACAGCAGGTCATCGACCTGGGTCAGCGCCGGGCGGATTTCAATTTCCGGGTCCACCAGGCCGGTCGGACGCACCAGTTGCTCAATAACGCGGCCGGCATGCTCGGCCTCGTAGTTACCCGGTGTGGCCGACACAAAAATGGTCTGCGGGCTAATAGCCTCCCACTCGTCGAAGCGCATCGGCCGGTTATCCAGTGCCGACGGCAGCCGGAAACCGTACTCCACCAACGTCTCTTTACGTGAGCGGTCGCCCTTATACATAGCGCCCACTTGCGGCACGCTGACATGGGATTCGTCGATCACCAGCAGCGCGTCATCGGGCAGGTAGTCATAGAGCGTCGGCGGCGGCGCGCCGGATTCGCGACCCGAGAGGTAGCGCGAGTAGTTTTCGATGCCGTTGCAGTAGCCCAGCTCCAGGATCATCTCCAAGTCAAACCGGGTGCGCTGCTCAAGACGCTGGGCTTCCACCAGCTTGTTATTGGCCCGCAGGTATTCCAGGCGCTCGGCCAACTCCACCTTGATGCCCTCGATGGCACCCATCAGGGTTTCACGCGGGGTCACGTAGTGACTTTTCGGATAGAAGGTGAAGCGCGGCAGCTTGCGGATGACCTCGCCGGTCAACGGGTCGAAGGCTGAGAGGCTCTCCACTTCATCGTCGAACAGCTCGATGCGGATCGCTTCCAGATCGGATTCGGCCGGGTAAATATCGATCACGTCGCCGCGCACGCGGAAGGTGGCGCGGGCAAAGTCCATGTCGTTGCGGGTGTACTGCAAACTCGTCAGGCGGCGCAACAACTCCCGCTGGTCGAGTTTGTCGCCACGGTCCACGTGCAGCACCATCTTCAAATACGCTTCCGGGCTGCCCAGGCCGTAGATACACGACACCGTGGTGACAATGATCGCGTCCTTGCGCTCCAGCAGCGCCTTGGTCGCCGACAGCCGCATCTGCTCGATATGGTCATTGATCGACGCATCCTTCTCGATAAAGGTGTCGGAAGACGGCACATAAGCTTCAGGCTGGTAGTAGTCGTAGTAGGAAACGAAGTATTCCACTGCGTTATTCGGGAAGAACGCCTTGAACTCGCCGTAGAGCTGCGCGGCCAGGGTCTTGTTTGGCGCCAGCACCAAGGTGGGCCGGTTGATCTGTGCGATCACGTTGGCAATGCTGAAAGTCTTGCCTGAACCGGTCACGCCGAGCAGCGTCTGGTGAGCCAGGCCGGCCTCGATGCCTTCGACCATCTGGCGAATGGCTTCTGGCTGATCGCCAGCGGGTTCAAAGCGGGTGACTAGTTGGAAATCCGACATAACGTACCTCTTGAAGTCACCCCGGACTGTAAACCCGTCGGGGAAGAAATAGACCACCACCCGCGAACTTTCAGAGCGAGCAGTAGGAAAAAACCATGATAGCCATAGAAGTGGTGGCGAATGTGACGGGTTTCAAGGCAATCGTCCTGCCTGCCATCTGGGATCGACGTTGCAATAAGACTAACGGTCAGCAAATAAACCGAAAAACTTGGCCGAAAAGCCGTTTCGGTTGTCGCCCTCAGCCGTGATGGCCTCTATACTAGTTCCCCGTTTGTGCACCGCTCTAGTGCATTCGGCTGGAGCGCGACACGTCCCTCCCTTCCCCCATAGAGCTGCCGCAAAAATGAGCCTGTTCTCCGCTGTCGAAATGGCACCACGCGATCCTATCCTGGGCCTCAACGAAGCATTCAACGCCGACACACGAACCACCAAGGTCAACCTTGGCGTAGGCGTTTACTGCAACGAGGAGGGGAAGATTCCACTCTTGCGTGCCGTTGCCGAAGCGGAAGCCATTCGCGTGGCGCAACACGCCGCCCGTGGCTACTTGCCGATCGACGGTATCGCCGCCTATGACAAGGCCGTTCAAACCCTGCTGTTCGGGAACGACTCGCCACTGCTCGAAGCTGGTCGTGTCGTGACCGTCCAGGCCGTTGGTGGCACTGGCGCCCTGAAGATCGGCGCTGATTTCCTCAAGCAACTGCTGCCAGACGCCGTCGTCGCCATCAGCGACCCGAGCTGGGAAAACCACCGTGCGCTGTTCGAAACCGCTGGTTTCCCGGTGCAGAACTACCGCTACTACGACGCCGCCACCCACGACGTGAACCGCGCCGGCCTGCTCGAAGACCTCAACGCCCTGCCGCCGCAGTCCATCGTGGTGCTGCACGCCTGCTGCCACAACCCGACCGGCGTCGACCTGAGCCCGGCCGACTGGCAAAACGTGCTGGACGTGGTCAAGGCCAAGAACCTGGTGCCGTTCCTCGACATGGCCTACCAGGGCTTTGGCGATGGCATCCACGAAGACGCAGCCGCTGTGCGCCTGTTCGCGGAATCGGGCTTGACCTTCTTTGTCTCCAGTTCGTTCTCCAAGTCGTTCTCCCTGTACGGCGAACGTGTGGGCGCGCTGTCCATCGTCGGCGACTCCAAGGAAGAAAGCGCGCGCATCCTGTCCCAGGTCAAGCGTGTGATCCGCACCAACTACTCCAACCCGCCAACCCACGGCGCAGCAATCGTTGCCGCCGTGTTGAACAGCCCTGAACTGCGCGCCCAGTGGGAAGCCGAACTGGCCGAGATGCGCCTGCGCATCCGTGGCATGCGTGAGCAGATGGTTGCCGAACTGGCCAAGGCTGCGCCGGGCCACGACTTCAGCTTCGTCGGTCGCCAGCGTGGGATGTTCTCCTACTCCGGTCTGACCGTTGAGCAAGTCACCCGCCTGCGCAGCGAGTTTGGTATCTACGCGCTGGATACCGGGCGTATCTGTGTGGCGGCGTTGAACCAGTCGAACATTGCTGCGGTCACACAGGCAATCGTTCAGGTGCTGTAAACCTGCTAGCGTTGCACAGAAGGGGAAGCCATGGTTTCCCCTTTTTTGTGTCCAGCCCCTAGACTGAACCCTGACCGCCCCTTTGCTGTGAGAGCTCTATGAGAAACGACGACTTGGACCTGCGCGCCGACCGCGACGAACTGCACGACTACACCCCACGTGCGCCGCAGGTGAAGCGGCAGAAGAGTTTGGTGTTGCAGGTGGCCCTCGGTGTATTCCTTGGTGGTTTGGCGTTGTGGCTGGTGCAGTTGGGTGCGACAGCAATTATGGCGAAACTCGCCATGGGCACCTTCCAGTTCGGCGGCTGATAAAAAAACAGGTGGGACGGGGCTTATCCCCTCCCACAGTGGATTCAGGCGGCTACCAGCCCGCGCTCTTCCAGCAACTTCACAAAGCTGTTCAAACTCTGCGAAACAGTCCCCCGCCGCCAGATCAACCAAGTGTTCAGCAAGCGAAAGCTGTCCATCAGCGGCCACACACTCACCGCAGCGAACCCGGGCATGCTTTCCAACATACTGCGCGGCATCAGCGCCAGCCCAGCACCGGCGCTGACGCAGGCAAGCATGCCGTGGTAGGACTCAATCTCGAAGATCTTGCCCGGCACCGCGCCATCCTGTGAGAACCAGCGTTCAAAGTGATGCCGGTACGAGCAGTTTGAGCGGAACGTATAGATGTTCTCGCCATTTACGTCCTGCCCCCGGCTGATCGGCGCATGGTGCAGTGGCGCGATCACCACCATCTCCTCCTCAAACACCGCCACGCCCTCCAGGGTCGAATGCAGCACCGGCCCGTCGACAAACGCGGCGGTCAGGCGCCCCGACAATACCCCCTCGATCATGGTGCCCGACGGCCCGGTGCTCAGGTCCAGTTCGACCTTGGTGTGCTTCTGGTTATACGCCGCCAGCAACGCCGGGATACGCACCGCCGCCGTGCTTTCCAGGGAGCCGAGGGCAAACGCCCCCTGAGGTTCTTCCCCCGCCACCGTCGCGCGAGCCTCTTGCACCAGATCGAGAATGCGCCGCGCGTAACCGAGGAAATTCCAACCTGCCGGCGACAGGCGCAGTCGGCTCTTCTCGCGGATAAACAGCTCCACGCCCAGATCCTGCTCCAGTTGCTTGATCCGCGTGGTCAAGTTTGACGGCACCCGATGAATCAACTGCGCGGCGGCGCTGATGCTGCCTTGTTCGGCGACGGCCTTGAAGATTTCCAGTTGCACGAGATCCAATTCATTCTCCATTCGTGAATGTATTGCTTAATATTATTCAGTTTCCAGAAAAGATCCAGCCCCGTACGCTGACCTCCATTCCCAACGTACACGCAGGACGGTGCCATGAACGCGAACACCCACGCCTTATCGATCAACCCCGCCAACGGCCAAACCGTCGGCAACTATCCCTACGAAACAACAGCGCAGCTGGATGCCGCCCTCGACCGCGCCACCAGCGCCTTCCGCACCTGGCGCCGCCAGCCGGTGAGCCAGCGCGCCGAGCTGCTGTTAGCCCTGGCCGCCGCCTTGCGCGAGCAAGCCGAAGCCATGGCGCAGATGATCACTCTGGAAATGGGCAAACCCATCGCCCAGGCACGTGCCGAAGTCGAAAAATGCGCGCAACTGAGTGAATGGTACGCAGCCCAAGGCCCGGCCATGCTCGCCCCGGAACCGACCCTGGTCGACAACGGCACCGCCCACATCGAATACCGCCCGCTGGGCCCGATTCTCGCCGTAATGCCGTGGAACTTCCCGGTATGGCAGGTACTGCGCGGCGCCGTGCCAACCATGCTCGCCGGCAACACTTACGTGCTCAAACACGCGCCGAATGTGATGGGCAGCGCCTACCTGATCCAACAAGCGTTCCGTAAAGCCGGCTTTGCTGAAGGCTTATTCGAAGTGATCAACGTCACCCCCGAGGGCGTGTCCAAAGCCATCGCGGACCCACGTATTGCCGCCGTGACCCTCACCGGCAGCGTGCGCGCCGGCATCGCTATCGGCTCCCAGGCCGGTGCCGCGTTGAAAAAATGCGTGCTGGAACTGGGCGGCTCCGACCCGTTCATCGTGCTCAACGACGCCGACCTCGACGCCGCCGTGCAAGCCGCGCTCATCGGCCGCTTCCAGAACAGTGGCCAAGTCTGCGCCGCCGCCAAGCGCCTGATCATCGAAGCCGGTGTTGTGGAAGCCTTCACGGCCAAGTTCGTCGAAGCCAGCCGTGCCCTGGTGATGGGCGATCCCACATCAGCTGCCACCTACATTGGCCCAATGGCCCGCTTCGACCTGCGCGACGAGCTGCACGGTCAGGTCCAGGCCACCCTGGAGGAAGGCGCGACCCTGTTGCTCGGCGGCCATAAAGTCACAGGCGACGGCAACTACTACGAGCCGACCGTACTCGCCAACGTCACCGACCAGATGACCTCGTTCAAACAGGAACTGTTCGGCCCCGTGGCCTCGATCATCACCGCCCGCGACGCCGACCACGCGGTGGCCCTGGCCAATGACAGCGAATTTGGCCTCACCGCGAGCATCTTCACCACTGACGCAGCGAAAGCACGGGATATCGCCAATCAGCTGGAAACCGGCGGGATCTTCGTCAACGCCTTCAGCGTCTCCGACCCACGGGTGGCGTTTGGCGGCGTGAAGAAAAGTGGATTCGGTCGCGAGCTGTCGCACTTCGGCGTTCGCGAGTTCTGCAATGCGCAGACGGTGTGGCTGGATCGAAAATAACCCCGGCTGCGCAGCGGGCCTTTCATGGCAGGCGGCCGTGTTGTGGTGAGCCATCTGATCGCGCATTTAGGCGGGATCAAGCAAAAAACGGATTGCGAAGCTACTGACGAACACACATTGGCCGCCTCCTTTTTGCGAGGCGCGAACGTCCTAGCGACTTTTTAACGATAGGCGCCATGACTTGGCGCGACATCGAAGATCGCGCCACCGGCACGCGAACTGAAGCTCAGCCTCCCTCTGCGAGGCTGAATCAACTACCATAGCGCCGCCGGTTCCCCCATGGGACTAATAGGGAATTCGAAACGCCGCCCGCGGCGTCAATCGAAACTGCCCCCGCAACTGTAGGTGCCGAGCCTGCTCCTTAACGCCACTGGACCTCGTCCGGGAAGGCTGGAGCGTGGCGAAGACGCATCAGTCAGGAGACCTGCCGGCCCAGCACAATCACTAACCGGCGGGGTGTCCGGGAAGGACATCCTTGCCTGCCCGACCGGCAGCGTTCAAGGGCGTATTTCCGAGCCGTACTGCCCCTGCTTCACCTACGGTTCACACGGAGATCGCCCCATGCTGCCACGCGTTACTGCCCTGATCACCGGTCTGGGTTTCTGTGCCCTGGCTCAAGCGGCGCCCACTCACTACCCGCTGACGGTCCAAAACTGCGGCAGCGCCGTGACCTTCCCGCAAGCCCCCGCACGCAGCGTGACCATCGGCCAGGCCGCCACCGAAATGCTGTATGCCCTGGGCGTCGGCGACAAAGTGGTCGGCACCTCGCTGTGGTTCAACAGTGTGCTGCCCCAGTACCAGGCGCAGAACGACAAAATCGAACGCCTGGCCAACAACGAGCCAAGCTTTGAAGCAGTGATCGCCAAACGCCCGCAACTGGTGGCTGCCGAGCTGGAATGGGTGGTCGGCCCGCAAGGCGTGGTGGGCACCCGTGAGCAATTCCACGAATTGAAGATCCCCACCTACCTGCTGCCTTCCGACTGCGAAGGCAAGGACAATCTGGTGGGCGCCGACGGCACGCGGCTGGAGCCGTTCCGCATCGAGACCCTCTACAAGAGCATCAGCCAACTGGCCGAGATTTTCGACGTGCAGGCGCACGGCCAACAGCTGAACGACGACCTCAAGGCGCGCCTGGCCAAGTCCGTTGCCACCGCGCAGAGTAAAGGCCTCAAGCAAGCCAGCGCGCTGGTCTGGTTCTCCAGTTCCGAGATAGCCAGCGACCCGTACGTGGCGGGCCACAAGGGCATCCCCGAATTCATGCTCGAAACCCTCGGCCTGCACAACGTGGTGCAGTCCGATGAAGAGTGGCCCGCTGTTGGCTGGGAAACCATCGCCAAGGCCAACCCGACGTTCCTGGTGATCGCCCGCATGGACCGTCGCCGCTACCCTGCCGACGACCATGAAAAGAAACTCGCCTTCCTACGCAGCGACCCGGTCACGCGCAACATGGACGCCGTCAAACACAACCGCATCATCATCCTCGACGCCTTGGCGCTGCAGGCCAGCCTCCGCACGTTCGATGGCCTTGAACAGCTGGCCGGCGCCATCGACGGCTACGACCTGCGCAAATGAGTAAAAGCGTGATCCGCACCCTGCTCGCCCTGACCCTGCTTTCAGCCGCCCTACTCGCGGGCGTGGCCATCGGCGAAACGTCCATCGAGCCGCAGGTGGTGCTTCAAGTGCTCGCCAATAAGCTGTGGAACGCCGGCTATCTGCTCGATCCAATCGACGAAGGCGTGGTGTGGAACTACCGCCTGACGCGCGCCCTGGTCGCTGCCGCGTGCGGTGCGGGGCTGGCCACCTGTGGGGTGATCTTGCAGTCGTTGCTGCGCAACCCGCTGGCCGATCCCTATCTGCTGGGTATCAGCGCCGGCGCCTCCACCGGCGCGGTGTTGGTGGCGCTGATGGGCGTGGGCGGCGGGTTGATTTCACTGTCGGCCGGCGCGTTTGTCGGGGCCATGGCGGCGTTTGCCCTGGTGATCTTGCTCGCGCGGGCCAGCGGCTCTATGAGCGGTACCGGCCAGATCATCCTCGCGGGCATTGCCGGTTCGCAGATGTTCAATGCCCTGACCGCGTTTCTCATTACCAAGTCGGCCAGTTCCGAGCAGGCCCGCGGCATCATGTTCTGGCTGCTGGGCAACCTCAGCGGTGTGCGCTGGCCTTCGGTGTGGCTGGCGGTGCCGGTAGCGGTTGCCGGCTTGGCGGTGTGCTTGTGGCATCGGCGTGCGCTGGATGCGTTTACCTTCGGCAGTGACTCGGCGGCGTCCCTCGGCATTCCGGTGCGCCGCGTGCAATTTGTGCTGGTGGGCTGCGCGGCGTTGGTGACGGCGGTGATGGTGTCGATTGTCGGCTCCATCGGCTTTGTCGGCCTGGTGATCCCCCATGCGGTGCGCCTGTTGCTGGGCACCGGGCACTCGCGGTTGCTGCCAGCCAGCGCCTTGGGCGGCGCGCTGTTTTTGATCGCGGCGGATGTGCTGTCGCGCACCTTGATCAAAGGCCAAGTGATTCCTGTGGGCGTGGTCACTGCCCTGGTCGGCGCGCCGGTGTTCGCGTTGATCCTGATCGGGCGGAGGAATGCGCGATGAAGGTGCTCAGTTGTACGGGCCTGGGTTTCAAGGTGCGCGATGCCGAGTTGCTACGCGATATTCATCTTGAGGTGCAGTTAGGGGAAACCTTGGGGATTGTCGGCCCGAACGGCTCCGGTAAATCCACCTTGCTCAAACTGCTGGCGGGGTTGCGAACACCCGCCTCTGGTGAGGTACGGCTTGGGGGCACGCGTTTGGGCGACCTGTCCCGCCGCGCCATCGCGCAACAGCTGGCAGTGGTGGAGCAACAGGCCGACACCGACGACGCCATCCGCGTATTCGACGCCGTGGCGTTGGGGCGCACGCCATGGTTGTCGGCGCTGAGCCCGTGGTCACGCGAGGACGACGCCATCGTGTGCCAGGCCCTGCACGATGTGGACGCCACCCACCTGAGCCAACGCGCCTGGCGCAGCCTCTCCGGCGGCGAACGCCAACGTGTGCACATCGCCCGCGCCTTGGCGCAACGGCCACAGATTCTGCTGTTGGATGAGCCGACCAATCACCTGGATATTCAACATCAACTGGCAATCTTGAAGGGTGTGCAAGGGTTACCGGTGACGACGCTGATCGCGCTGCATGACCTTAATCAGGCCCTGACCTGTGATCGATTGGCGGTGCTCGATCACGGGCAATTGGTGGCGCTGGGCACACCGCTGGACGTGCTGACACCGCAGCGGTTGCAGGAGACGTTCGGTGTGCAGGGGCATTACCTGACGGACCCGTTTGATGGGGCGCAGATACTGCGGTTGCGTTCTAACTGAGGCGCTCGGTGAGCACCGCAGATGGACGTTAAGTGACCGATGAGCCTTTTGTGGTGAGCGGGCTTGCCCCGCGCTGGGCTGCGAAGCGGCCCCAATAAAGCCACCGCAATTTCTCAGAAAAACCGCAGTGCCTGGTTTTAGGGCCGCTGCGCAGCCCAGCGCGGGGCAAGCCCGCTCACTACAGAAAGCACTTTCAGCACATAAAGCACTTCCTCCATAGCAAGTACTTTCACCACAGACAGCACTTCCACGCGGCCGGGCGTTATGTGACCGATGAGCCTTTTGTGGTGAGCGGGCTTGCCCCGCGCTGGGCTGCGAAGCAGCCCCAATAAGGCCACCGCAATTCCTCAGAAAAACCGGTGCCTGGTTTTAGGGCCGCTGCGCAGCCCAGCGCGGGGCAAGCCCGCTCACTACAGAAAGCACTTTCACCACAGGAAGTACTTTCACTACAGCAAGTACTTTCACCACAGACAGCACTTCCACGCAGATGGGCGTTATGTGACCGATGAGCCTTTTGTGGTGAGCGGGCTTGCCCCGCGCTGGGCTGCGAAGCGGCCCCGATAAGGCCACCGCAATTTCTCAGAAAAACCGCAGTGCCTGGTTTGGGGGCTGCTGCGCAGCCCAGCGCGGGGCAAGCCCGCTCACCACGGAAAGCACTTTCACCACAGGAAGTACTTTCACTACAGAAAGCACTTTCAGCACAGGACGTACTTTCACCACAGGAAATACTTCCACCACAAGAAGCCCTCTGACCACGACGAGCGCGCTCACCGCAAACCTATAAACTCCGCTGCATATGCGTCGTCTGCCACACCGGGTCGGCCTCGACATCCACAATCTCAAACCCCTGCCGCCCCCAAAAATCAATCGCCCCAGGCAGGAATGGGTGGGTATGCAGATACACCACGTCCACGCCATCCGCCCGCGCCCTGCCCTCCAACGCGCGGTATAACTCCCCCGCCAGACCGAAGCGGCGAAAGGCCGGAAGGACGAACAGGCGCACGACTTCCACAGTCTTGCGGCCTTGGTAATTCAATTGGGGGAAACGATCGTCGTAGGGCAAATAACCGATGGCGGCGATGATCTGGTGGTCCTGGCGAGCGATCAGGAAGTGCCCATCGCCGTGAAGGTAAGTGGCCTCGAATTGCGCCAGGTCGGCGGGCATGCTGGTATCGCTGAGCTTGGGGAACAGCTCGGCACGGGCTGCCAGGACGAAGGCCAGAACCTCTGGAATGTCGGCAACCGTGACCGTCTGGATATTGATCATTCACTCACTCGCTCGTAGCGCAAATACCCGTTGGCCGCTGTTCCCACACACACGAACCCAGCCACCTCATACATCAACCGGGCCGGGTTGTCCGCCCGCACGCACAAGCTCAACCGCGCATAACCGTCCTGCCCCGCCGCCGCCCGGTAGGCCTCCAGCAATGCACGCCCAATACCCTTGCGCCGATATGCCTCGCCGACGTTGATCGTGCACAACTCGGCAAGACCGTCCTCGGGCATCCACATCGAATAACCGGCGAACTGTCCGTCGAGCATGGCCACCGTCAATCGCTCAACGTTGTTGACCCAACGTGTGAGGTGCCGTTCCAACTGCTCTTGCCAGACCACTTCGTGTGCAGGCTCCCAACGCTGGATATATCCCCGCTCGCCCCGGTAAACCGCGGGCAGGTCGGTGATCCTGGCCGGCCGTAGCGTCAGCTCGTTCACTCAAGCAACTCGCAGAATGAAGTGCCCTTCAGGGCTGCAGGCGGACAGGCAGGATGGGGCTGAGCGCTTGAGGCCGGGTTGAAGAATCTCATGTACATCCCTTCGTTTGAGTGGGAGGCGAAAGGTTACCCGGCCAGTCATGCATCCTCCAGCTTGTCGCGCAAAAACTCGATAAACCGCTGGGTCTTCGCGGGCAGCAGCCGCGTTTCGGTCAGGGCATAAACTGAAACCGACGAGCCATGCCAGTCGGGCAGTACTCTGCACAGTGTCCCGCTGACCACATCCTGCTCGGCAATGCCTTCGGGCAGCAGCGCAATCCCCAGGTTCAACGCGGCCAGGCGTCTGAGCATGCCCACGCTGTTGAGCTCAAACCGCCCACTCACGTCGACGTCCACCTTCTCCGACCCCGACTCCAAGACCCATCGATGCGCCCTTGACCCGCGCATGCGCAAACATTCGTGATGCGCCAGATCTGCTGGCTGAGCTGGCAGTCCGGCGCGTTCCAGGTACTGGGGCGAGGCGTAAAACGCTCGCCGCATATTCGCGAGTTTGCGCGCGATCAGGTGGGAATTGGCGGGCTCGCCCATGCGAATGACCACGTCCACTGGATCGCTGATCAAGTCGACCTGGCGCGGCGTTAAGTCGAGTTCGAACGTGATGTCCGGATACAACCGGGAAAACTCGGCAATCAACGGCGCCAGGTAGACCATCGCGAAATCCACCGGCAACGAAGCGCGCAGCACGCCGTTGGGTTGGGCGAGCATTTCGCCGAGTTGTTCATGGGCCAGGCGGGCCTCGTCGACGATGCGCTTGCACCGCTCAAAGTACAACTGACCCGCCTCAGTGGGCTCAATCTTGCGCGTAGTGCGGTGCAACAGCCGCAGGCCGATACCTTTTTCCAATTCGCTGATGCGCCGGGACAGCGTCGAGTTCGGCATGCCCAGGCTTTCGGCCGCGCGACTGAAACTGCGTGCCTTCACCACCTCGACAAACAGCGCCATATCGTTGAGAAATTCCACAGCATTATCCCATCAGTGGATTAGTCATTTCGTATTTCAGGCATTTATCCCGAAATCGGATTGATCAATCATAACCCCATCACTGATGAGGAACACCGCCATGAATGCTCTTTTCTCTCCCCTTTCCCTTGGTCGCTACACCCTCGCCAACCGCCTGATCATGGCGCCGATGACACGCTCGCGCGCCAACGACGCCGGTGTGCCTTCCGACCTTGTGACCACCTACTACGCCCAACGCGCCACCGCCGGTTTGATCATCTCGGAAGGCGTATTTCCCGACGCGTCGGGCAAAGGCTACGTCCGCACTCCAGGTATCGAAACCGCCGAACACGTGGCCGCCTGGAAATCTGTCACCCAAGCCGTGCACGCCCAGGGCGGGCACATCTTCATGCAACTGATGCATTGCGGGCGGGTCTCTCACCCTTCACTGCTGCCCGACGGCGCGCTGCCGCTGGCCCCTTCTGCGATCAAACCGGCGGGCCAGACCTGGACCGCGAACGGCCTGCAGGATTTCGTCACGCCCCATGCTTTGAGCGTCACGCAGATCGGTGGCGTGGTCGACAGCTACCGTCATGCCGCACGCCGGGCAATCGAGGCAGGCTTTGACGGGGTGGAGTTGCACGCCGCCTCCGGTTACCTGCCCGAGCAATTCCTCTCCAGCAGCAGCAACCAACGCAAAGATCAGTACGGTGGTTCGGTGGAAAACCGTAGCCGCTTCGTACTGGAAGTGCTCGCCGCAATGGTCGATGAAGTAGGCAGTGATCGCGTGGGCATCAAAATTTCCCCGGAGATGAACTTCAACGACATCAGCGATGCCAACCCGCAGGAAACCTTCACCTACCTGGTCAAGCAACTGCGCGAGCTGAAACTGGCCTACTTGCATGTGGCACTGTTCGGGGCGAGCTTCGACTATCACGCTGCGTTGCGAGAATTGTTCGAGGGCCGCTACCTGATCGGAGGCGGCCTTACACGGGACAGCGCCGACACCTTGATCGCCGAGGGCAAAGCCGATGCGGCGGTGTTCGGCGGCGCGTTCCTGGCCAATCCGGACCTGCCCGCGCGCTTTCTCAGTGGTGCCGCTTTGAATGTGCCCGACAAAGACACCTTCTACACGCCAGGTGCCGAGGGTTACATCGACTACCCAGCACTCTGAAGCGTAGAACCTTCAGTCACTTGTCTGATACGGGACGGTTGGTGAATAGGATCCAGTTGTGGTGAGCAGGGCTGCCCCACCAAAACACCTATTCACCACTGATCCTCGTCGAGATCCACCCTCGGCTATACGCCAACACCGCCTCGCCCATCGCCACTGGAAAATGGATAAATCCATGGGCCGACTCCGGCAGCAGATGGGCCTCTGCCTGTGGCCACCGTTCAGCGATTAACAGTGTGTCGTCTTTGAGCGGGTCCAACTCACCCACAAACATCAACGCCGGTGGCAGGCCGTCGAAGTCGCCATACAGCGGCGACAACGGCGCCTGTCTGCGCTCGTCATCGCTGAGACCTGGCGTCAGCATGCGCAGCGCATCGACCATTCCTGGTCCGTCCAGCAACAAGGTCTCCGGCCCGGCGTTGCGCACACTCGGCGTACCGGTCAAATCGTAAACACCGTAATACAGCACCGCGCCGCTCACACGCTGGAGCAACTCCGGCCATTGCTTGAGCGCCAACAACGTCGCCGCCGCAAGGTGCCCGCCGGCCGATTCGCCGACGACGATGACCGGCAGCTTTTTGAACTCATCCTCACAGAGCAACCAGCGCGCCGCCGCCAGGCAATCCTCCATCAGCCCTTCCACCGGCGTATCCACCGCCAGCCGGTAATCCACCGACACCACCGCCACGTCGCATGCGTTAACCATGCCGAGGTTAAGATCGTCGTCCATCTGCGCATTGCCAATCACCCAGCCGCCGCCGTGGATATCCAGCACCACGCCTTTAGGCTTGCCGACTGGCCGCAGGATGCGTACGGGGACGTTGTCGACAATTTTGCACTGCGCCGCTGGCGCCTTCTTGAGCGTTTGGCTGACGCGCAACAATCCCTGGATCAAACGCGGCGTCACGCGGTTACGGATCTTGAAGCGCGGCATCCAGGCGAGCTTTTGATTGAAGCGGCGCATCTGGGCCAAATCCGACTCGCTGGCCGGCCAAGGTTGGTGGGCCATCAACGGTTATTCCGCAGGATCGAGAAATTCAACGCCGCCGCTACGCACAGCCACGCCAAATACGGGAACAGGATCAAGCCGGTGATCAGGTCCAGACGCACCGCCATCACCACCATCGTCGCCACCGTTACCCACAGCACCGCAATAATCACCATCCCCGCAAAGATGCGATGGGCGCCGAAGAACACCGGGGTCCACAACGTATTCAGTGCGATCTGCGCAGCCCACAGCGCCAATACCATTTCGCTGCCTGGGATCAGTGTGAGGCGATAACCGGCCCAGGCCAGCAGCAGGTAGATAATCGTCCACGCGACCGGGAACAGCCAATTGGGCGGGGTGAAGCTGGGTTTGACGAGGGATTCATACCAGGCGCCAGGTTTGAAAAGGATGCCGGTGCTGGCGGCGGCGGCGCAGGCGAGCAGGAAGATGAAGAAGGTCATGGTCGGTCCTTGAGGTCGGTTGAAAGAAAACCACGCATAGCATCAGTGACTCAAACCGCCGCAGATAAATTCAATCAACCACACAAAAATGGACTGCACGGTGCTCAAACCGGCTCCACAATCCTCAGCCACGGCCACCGCACCTGATAACTCCTGGCTTTGCGCGCAAACAATTCAGGCTCCGGGTGCAGTGGGTTAATCCGAAGAATCCCCTGCTCCACATCCGCCAGCCCATAGGGCGCATACACCTCACCGGTGGCGATCTCCAACCCGATGCACGTCCCCGCCACCAGGTAACGGTCCACCCCCTGTTTAGCCGAGTGCAACTGCGGATACGGTCGGCCAAACCGCTGCCCATACCAGAGGTGAACCCGCGCCTGGTTCTTGACCTCAACATTCACGCCCAAATCCTGGAACAACTGCTCGGCCCTGCGAATCACAGCGTCCTCGGCCTCATAGGACAAGTCGGTGTCGAAGTAGAAAACGTCGTAGTCCTTTACGCCCTGCGCGGCAGGGAGATTGGATTGATGATTCCACACCGCCTGGAATAGACATCCCGCCGTGAGCATGCATTGCTCCACCCTGAGGTCGGGCAGACGCGCGGTGATTTCGGCGTTGATGGGGTTGGCCATGGCCAGGTTGAGCAAGGTGTCGACGGTCAATGTCATGGGATCCCTGAGTTAATCAGCCCTTTGGTGGAAGTCGACTGTACAACATCAGGGAGGGCGTTGAGGTTTACCCCTTCAACTCACTGGCCCGATGACTCGCCGCATCGTCATAAGCCACATACAGCGACTCAGCGATCTGGCTCTTAATGGCCTTGGAAGCCTCCAGACCCAACACAAACCCTTCCGCCTTACCGCCCGCGCGGTTGAGTTCTTCATGGGTGGACGCGCCGGTGATGGCGTCGAGCAGCTTGGTGGCATGCGGGCCGACGCCCTTGGGGAGGCTGATTTGGTCGATGGACATGAGGCGATACCTTGCGAGAGAGAGATCGGTAGCGCGTGGAACCACTGCCGGGGGATGGCATGGTAGACCGATATGCCCTGCAAAGGGGTGTTTGCGAGTCATCCGGTTTAAAACTCAAGATGCCTTCATCATGGCATTTCATTGTCATGCAGCGCTCGGCACCGCATCACCGCGCGCCTGAGCAGGCATCGTGTGAGGACTCAAGGGCGAAGACGCACGGCAAATGCGCGACACGATACGTGTGGTGCGTTACACCCACGCCAACGACACACCGAACCCAGCGTTCACCCTTGAATATCACCGCTACCTGGCATTCCGGGCCGGGAAACGCGTGGCGCTCTCGGCTTAAGGTATTCTCCATGGCGTTAATGCCGACCTCGGCCGCCAATCGCTGCCCCTCAAGGCGCATCAGGAGATTTGCATATTGATTGGGCATCGCTTCGAGCGCACCGCGCAGGGTGACTTGCACATCCACTCGCGCAACGGGGTGCAAAGCGCATTGGTACTGCTGACAGGCGCAATGGCGTTCACCCTGCCATTGGCCTTCGTCGTGTTTTGGCTCACCGATAGCAGCTCGCAGTGGGCGGACACGGACCCGCTGACCTCGCTGCTGATCGTGCTCGGCCTGCTGCTCATTCCTGCCCTTGGCCTGCTGCTGATGGTGTACACCGGCATCCGCGAGAGCTTGTTGTTGTCGCGGGCCAACGGCGAAGGCAAGCGCCGCACTCGAAACTTTTTCGGTGGCCGCGAGCGTGTGCAGTCAACCTTCAGCATCGATAAAGCCCACCACCTCGAACTGCGCCGCCGTCCACAGGCAGAGCCGGCCAACACCCAGTTGTGGCTGGTGATGCGCGACGGCACCGAGCAGCGCTTGACCACCGACAACGTGCCCGTGATACCGGGGAACACACGCACCGATATGTGGCTGCGAGAACTGGCTGACTATCTGAACGTGGCCGTGCCCACTGAGGTGCACGTTGGGTCGGCGGCCGCGGCGCCCTACAGGCCTGCGCCATCACCGGCGAAGGTGGCCCGGCGGCGCAAATCCGAGGGGCCGGCACCCGTGGCTGAGTCCACCGACAAACTCGGCAGGCCCGCACGCGCCCTGCTCTCCCTGCTGGGTGTTTTCCTGGCGGTGCTGGAGCTGACGCATGTGATCGCGTTGGTGCGCGCGCTGTTTACCGGGCGGCTGCGGGTCAGTGGCATTCGATCGGGTTCGACGAGCTTTTATTGGGCCGAGCAACCGCTGGTGTTTTCATTCAATGTGCTGGTGGGTGTCGCCGAGGTGCTGATTATCGGCGTGATCGCCTGGGGGTGTTTGCGTACGGCGATTCTGGGGCGGCTGAAAGCCAACTCGTGAAGGAGACCAATTGGGCACCGCGCCCGCGCACTGCTAATCTGCGGCCTTTGTGCCTGTAGCAAAAGGAAGGTTTACAGCGACATGGACATTCAACAAATCAAGCAACGCCTGGCCCGCCCCGCCGTGAAGTTCATGGCCGGCGGCTTTCGCCCTCTCGGCACCGATGAAGAAAGCTGGCTGGGGAATGTCTTCCTGTTCCGCCCGGATGAAGGCGTACCCACCAATCAGGCCGGACAACCCTTGCTGCCCTACGCGCAGTTTTACCTGCCCGCCCTGCCCTTCAACAGCCCGCTGCTGGCGGGGGTTCGTGTGCTGACGGTGTTTATCTCGGACCCGTTTCCTGAAGACTTTGAGCCGATGGGAAATAACTGGGTGATCCGCGAATATGGTCCCGATGACGTATTGGTGCGCAAGGCGCTGCCGGTACCGGGCACATTTCTCAAACCTTTCCCGTTGAAGGCAGAAGCGGTGCCGGAGGACTTCCCACTGTGGGATGGCGGCGGTGTCCCCGCGGACCTTGAGCAAGCCATTCTCACGCTGGAGCGCGCCGGCGAGATACAGAGCTATTACGACTTGATCACCCATGCTTACGAACACAAGATCGGCGGTTACCCCTCGTTCTGCCAGTCGGGGGTGGATCCGGGTGAAGGTTTCGAGTTTGTGTTCCAGATTTCGTCGGACCCCAAGATCAACCTCAACGTGATCGACAGTGGCAGCCTGATGTTCTGGAAGCACAACCAAACCGGGGAATGGGCGCTCTATTATGATTTTTACTAAGGTGCTGGGAGCCCCGAATGACTGACTACCGTGGATTGATCTTCGACGACACCCGAGAAAGCGCATCCGACCACGCCCTCGCGCAATTGGAAGCCACCCTCGGCGCCCGCCTGCCGGACGATTACCGGCAGTTTCTCAAGACCTGCAACGGCGCCACCGTGGAATACGACGTGCTGGCGACCATGAGCAATGGCGATAAAGAGCTGCTGAGTTTCTTGCTGTATGGCCTGGACCCCAGCGAGCAGTATGAATCCAACCCCTTTGAACTGGAGCAACTGCGCAAGCAACCTGGCTTCCCCGCGACAGGGTTATTGCCGATCGGCCGCGATGGCGGCGCCAGCGTGCTGTTACTTGACCTGCGCGAGGGTCGCCAGGATGTGGGGGCGATGGTCGCAGGTTTACCTGCCTGGACGGGGCGTCGCCAGCAAGGCGATGAGTACGTGGTGCTGGCGGACTCGTTCAATGCCTACCTGGACTTGTTGCACGTGTCGCAGGAACGGATCGCGGAGCACATCAATCACTTCGTCATCAGCGACGACACCATTGACGCGACGCTGGCGTGGCTGGATCAAAGCAGTCCCGGTTGGCGGGAGCGCTATCGGGACCTGTGGAATGCGCGGGTGGTGGACAGGCCGATTTGAAGCCGGTGTCAGGGCGTCGCGCATTGTGCTGGCTGGAGGAAGTCTTTCAGCGCTGCCTGATACAGCGTGAGTGGCTGGTCCCGGGTATCGAGCATGGCAAATGGAATCGCGGTGATATGTGAAAACGTCTGGGCACTGATTGAATAGGTTTTCTGCCTGCACACGCCGTTATTGCCATTGAGCATGAACTGAAACGTGAACAGTTTCGGCCGGGTACACCAGCTGGGAATCAAGCCAAGACTCAAGCCCGTCAGGTACTCCTGCGTACACGCGCCGCCCGATGAAAACTCCGAGATTTTTATGGCTAATACAGGGCGCGACGACGCGAGCGGTGCTGAGCTGATGTCTTGCGCCGCCGGGATTATTTCTTGTGTGGCCTGGTAGGCGCGCTTGCCGAAGCGGCTGTCTTTCCAGGGCGCGTCAACTTCATAAGTGAAGCTTGGGATGCTTTCGGTTTTGGCGGCTTCAACGCGGTCGTTGATGATTGGCTTGGACGCGTAGGTGGTGCATCCGGCGACGGATATCGCCATGGTGAGAAGCATCAGACTGTTAACGAGTGCGCCACGCATCTTGGGTTTTCCCTGGCTATGAATTGGGCCGACTTCATCCAAGTCGGTCAGGAGGGTGAGCGGGCTCTCCTGTGATGTACAGGCTTCTTGTAGTGAGCGGGCTTTCCTGTGGTAAGCGGGCTTCTTGTGGTGAGCGGGCTTGCCCCGCGCTGGGCTGCGAAGCGGCCCCAATAAGGCCACCCCAATTTCTCAGAAAAACCGCAGTGCCTGGTTTTAGGGCTGCTTCGCAGCCCAGCGCGGGGCAAGCCCGCTCACCACAGAGAGCCTACTCAACACACAAAGTTCGATCACCACAGAAAGCCCGTTTACCATGAGAGATCAGCGCACCAAAAAAGCACCTCACCAAAAAAACCCCAAGCGACTCACGCCTGCGCACTGAACCGCTGCGCCGCACGCCGCTCATACATCGCCGCTTCCGTCTCCTGAGTCGCCCGCTCACCCTTATAGGCCAACTGCGTCAAAAACTTCGCATCCCTGAACTCTGCAGGGACCATGCTGTGCGTGTCTTTGAACAGCGGCGCCAGATCAAGGGAGCTGGCGAAGTTTTCCTGGGTCAGGCTGTAGTAACCCATGACGCTGCCGGACCAGGGCGAGCTGGCGTCCGTCATGTCGATGGCAGCATCTCGGTAGGCGACGGCTGCGGTTTTGAGACCCAGGGATTTGTTGAGCAGATCCGTGAGCCGCTGGGTGTCCGAGCTGTTGAGCTGGCCGGCGGTATTGAGCACTTTCAGACTGCCGTCAGCGTCGACGGTGAAGCCGTATTTTTTGCTGGCAAGGTCGGGCGCGGTAGTCGACAGAGTTGACTGGAAGGCCTGGAAAGAGGCTTTCAACGTGTTGTGCGCACCTTTGAAGATT
The DNA here is from genome assembly GCF_052938085.1 of Pseudomonas sivasensis. NCBI lineage: Bacteria > Pseudomonadati > Pseudomonadota > Gammaproteobacteria > Pseudomonadales > Pseudomonadaceae > Pseudomonas > Pseudomonas sivasensis. The sequence continues at coordinate 1,949,293 of NZ_CP176442.1, read as the reverse complement.
TCGGCGAACCGAGGGTACTCCGGCGATTCAGAGCGACCCACCCAGACGTCGACGACCTCCAGTGGTTTCGACGTGGTGCTGGTGTCTTCACTGGGATGGTAGATGGCGGCTGGCGCGGCGTTTGCCAGGGCTTCCTTGGCGACATCCGTCAGCGGCTGGGGCGTAAGCGTCTGGTTGGAAGGCGCAAGGGTGACGTTGGCCGGCGAGGGATAGGCGGAGCTGACGGAGAGAGCCATTTAATCGGTCCATGATTGGCGGGTTCCTCAAGGTTATCGACGGTGCTGGAGCAACCTTTAGCTCAATGACCCGCCTAGCCTCTCAGCGCACTGATGATGAACGCGTGAAGACCATTGACGGCGTTGGACCCGCGAGAAGCTCGGCTGCGCAAGATCGAAACCTCCATCGGCGCAATGTTCCCCAACCCCTGCTCACTGCCCAAGACCTGCAGCGATGCCGGCACGCTGCACTGAGTGATCGCGGCAATTGCCAGTCCACCTTCGACGGCGGCCACTTGGCCAGCGAGGCTTGAGCTGTTGTAGACCACTTTGAATTGGCGGCCCTGTCGGGTCAGTGAGTCCACCGCATAACGCCGAGCCAGGCTTTCACTTTCGTAAACAGCGATGGGCACCGGCTCTCGACGCCACAGTTCGAACTGCGGTGAGCCCACCCACACCATGGGTTCCTTGAACAGAAACGTGCCGCTTTGCGGCGAGTCCCTGGACACCAGTGCAAGGTCAAGATCGCCGCTTCGCACACGCGGGATCAAGGTGGTCGACTGTTCACAGGTCAGCTCTATGTCCACGCCTGCGTAGCGCGGTGCAAAGCGCTTGAGCAGCGGCGTGAGGTACTTGGCCGCGTAGTCCTCGGCGACGCCCAGGCGGATGCGACCGGTCAATGCTTCCCCATGAAAAGCCGCCTGGGTTTCAGCATGCAGGGCGAGCAGGCGGCGGGCATAGCCCAGCAGCGTCTGGCCATCAGCGGTCAGTTGCAGGTGGCGCGGACCACGGTTCAGCAGTTGCCGTCCAAGCGCGGCTTCAAGCTTTTTCATCTGCATACTGACGGCGGACTGGGATCGGTTCACCTCGTGCGCTGCGCCCGACAGCGAACCAGCATCCACCACCGCCACGAAGCACTTGAGCCAATCAATCTGCAGATCGCTGGCGAGCATGGGGCTACCTCTATGCGTTAATCGAATGACTACGATGTGAATTATGCGCTTTTCAGGATAGTCGCCCAGCCCTAATGATGATTCGCCTGAATCACCACTGCGGGATTTGAACATGCCATTCGAGACCTGGTTGCTCTATGTGTTTACCTGCTGCGGTATCGCGGTCGTGCCGGGGCCCAATGCGTTATTGGTGCTGACCCATGGTGCCATTCACGGGCGCCGCAAAACGCTGTTCACCATCACCGGCGGAGTGCTCGGTTTTGCGGTGGTGCTTTCGTTTTGCGCGCTGGGCCTGGGCGCACTGATTCAGGCGTCGTCCGCGTGGTTCAACGCGCTGAAGGTGGCCGGGGGGCTGTACCTGATCTGGCTGGGCTTCGGACTGTGGCGGGCTGCGCCGATGACGCTTGAGACTGCCGATACGGCTGGCTTCAGCGGTTGGTCACTGTTGCGCCAAGGCCTGGTATCGGCCCTTTCAAATCCCAAGGCGTTGCTGCTGTTTACCGCGTTTATCCCACCGTTCCTGGATCCGCACAGGAGCCTGATCGCCCAGACGGCCGCCATCGCACTGACCTACGCCGGGGTGGAGTTTGTGGTTGAGTATCTGGTCGCCAGCGCGGCGCACCGGGTCAGGCCTTGGTTGGCGAGGACCGGGCGCCGGTTCAATAAAGTCTGTGGTGGTTTTTTTGTGCTGTTTGGCTTGGCGCTCCCCATTCGTGCCTGACAGCTTGATGGTTGCCCTTGCAGGATCGTACAAGCCCACTGACCCGCAACGTGAGTAGCCTTGGATCTCTCATTCCACCCGAGGATCCACCATGGCCCAGCACCCGGTAAATCTCACCCAAAAAGCATCGCTCATCGATCAACTGTGGAGCCCGCGAGTGGTCGCGCAAATGAACGACTACCAGTTCAAGGTCGTGCGGATCGAAGGCGAATTCATCTGGCACTCGCATCCGGAAACCGATGAGGCCTTTCTGGTGCTTGAAGGCACTTTGCGTATCGACCTCCCGGATGGCCCGGTGTATGTGGCTCCGGGCGAGCTGTACGTGGTGCCCCGTGGCGTCGAACACAGGACGGCGGCCGACGGCGAAGCCAAGCTGATGATGATCGAACCACGCGGCATCCTGAACACCGGGCATGAAGGGGGTGAGCGCACTGCCGAGAATGATCAGTGGATCTGAAACGTCGCCGCCCCCAGCAACCCCAGTAGCTCATTCACCAACTCAACCGCCTCCTGCTGATAGCCTTCACACCAGCGCGCCGACCAATCATTCGGTCGGCCGTCTTCTTCCCACTCAGATAACGCCAGGCCGTTGACGATTTCCAGCTCAAACCACTGGCGTTGCCAAGCGTCAGCGTCGGTGACCAGGGTGATGTCCTGCCACAGAAATTCGGTATGGGCGACAAAACGACTCCAGCGGAACAGGTCCTCGGTGGCCTGCTCTGCGAGTAGGATCAGTTGGGTTTTTTGGTCCATTGCGGGTTATTTGTCCTTGATCTCTTCCAGCCGTCCGCCGCAGGCGATGAACTTGTCGGTATAGCCTTCACGACAGGTGTTGCTTTGCACAGACGCCACGCTGCTCGGCTTCAAACCGGAGCACGGATCGGGGTTCGAGGCGCTCGACGAAAATTGATGAGTGCACGTTTGGTAGCTGTTTCTTTGCGCCTCATCCAACACGCGCTGGCCCTCGGCGCTGTCTTTTGCGCGCTGTTCGCAGGCGTTGACGTTGGCATCCAGCTCGGCCACGCACTGCTGGCCCTGTGGGGTTTCAGGGTGGATGTAGCGGTACTGCGTGCAAGCGCCGAGGAGGAGAAAGGCAAGAGCGGCAAAAGCTTTGGTCACGGATTCCATATCCTTCAGACGTGAATGTCGCGAGGTTGGACGTGGAAAAGGGCCCTAGGTTCTGCCATTGTCGCGCCATTGTTTGTTTTTCCTGCGCCCCCCGGAGCCCTTATGCCACCGACCAAACGCGACAGCGCCCGCATTGAGCGCCGACTCGTCGCCACCCTGACCGACGCCTGCGAAACCGCCAAAGCCGAAATCCCCGGCTTCGAATGGTTGACCCACATTGTCGATTACACAGCCTTTCCCCAAAGCCTGCGGGTGATCTGGGTGTTCGATACGCACGCCAACAAGGACCACGCCCTTGCGACCGGTGTCGACCAGCGCATGCGTGAATTGACCGCTGCGGCGCTGGATGACGCCGAGGTAGCGCCCGTACAGGTTGACCGCTGTGTGCGTTTTGACTCTGAAGAGGAATGCCAGCGCCAGCACGGTGGCGATTGGCGTGTGCGCCTGCAACGCTAGTGGCTGCCTCGTAATCTCTGGATAATGCCCTCCTCCTGCCCCGATACGGAAATCCCGCTCAATGAAGTCGCCCGCCCTGCTTCTCGCTTCTGCCCTGTTGCTGCCCGCCATCGCCCACGCCGACGACGCCGCATTGACCGAGACGCTCAAGGCCTTCACGCGCTGCGACGCGACCTTCTTCAGCAGCCTGAACACGCACCGTGCCGCGTGGCAGGCCTATGCGCCGCTCAAGCAGGACAAGGACTTCACCTGGATCGCCGTTAAAAACCGTGCCGACCGCCAAGCCAATCAGGTGCCCGTCAGCGCGCCGCCCATCGCAGGCCTGAAGCTGTTGTCGTACGCCGACGAGGCCGCCGACCTCGATCAGTTGGGACGCTACTATTACTGGGGTTTTGTCGTGCAAGGCGGTGTGGACGAGGTAGCCCAGCACCTGGCACCACTGCTGGACGTGCCCGCGCGGCTGCAAAAAATCGACGGGTCTTATATTCGCAGTGAACTCAAGGTCGGCGACCGCTGGCAGGCGATCAAACCGCAACCGGGCAAGGCACCGGGCACGCGCAACGTTGAGCGCGTGCTGATCGTCGAACCCGATGGCGAGCAAACACGCGTCAGTTGCTCGGTACAGGGCGGCGTCGATGCTGCGCTGCTGGCCTGGCTGCGGCCGGACATTGCGCCGGTTGACTACCCGCGTACCGTGGTAGAAACCAGCATCAACGATGTCGACGTACCTGCCAGCGTGCTCCAACGCCTCGATTCGCCGCTGTTGCAGCCGAAATTCAAGAGGTTGAGCTACTCCTACCTGTCCAAGAAAGGCGACGGCAGCCAGGACAGTCCGACCTCGGTCACCTTCACCGCCGACGGCGGCTTGCTGAAGAAGAATGAGGTGTACGGCAACGCCTTCAACGTCGATCGCCTGGTGCTCGCCGACTTGATCCAGTTGAAGTCGAAGATGAACGGCGTCGGCGATGGGCGAGTGCTGCAAACCCTCGCAGTCGAGTTGAAAGTGCCGAGCAGTTGGGCCCCTGGCCAGATCCTGCGCGCAGACATGCAGATGCTGAACGTCCCCGCCAAGCCCACCGACACCCCCACCGACACCTCATTGATCTGCAAGGTGGGTGAGCGCTTCCCGGCGCGCCAGGTGTTTGCCTCCTTGACCGGCGACGCCATCAAGCTTGAGTGCGACCAGGGCGACTACAAGACCTCGCGTGCGTTTATCGAGGACTTGGGCGTGGCCCTGACGCTGGAGTCGACGTCGAGCCGGTTCCACTACGTGAATCAATACACCGCGCTGGATGTCGTGCGCTGATCAGCCCAACGCCAGGACGCTGGGATCTGGGGCACTCTGCGCCAGCCCAGCGGTCTGTTGATGCACACCCCCTGCCCCGTGGAGTTCCCATGATCATTGTTCACCACCTCAACAACTCACGCTCGCAGCGCATCCTGTGGCTGCTGGAAGAGCTTGGCCTGCCCTACGAAATCAAGCGTTACCAGCGCGACCCAAAGACCAACCTCGCACCGCCTGAACTCAAGGCAATCAACGCCCTGGGCAAGTCCCCGGTGATTGAAGACGGTGCCAATGTGGTGATCGAATCCGGCGCCATCGTCGACTACCTGATCCGCCGCCATGGCGACGGCCGCCTGCAACCCGATCCTGCCTCGGCCGACTACGATAAATACGTGCAATGGCTGCATTTCGCCGAAGGTTCGGCCATGTTGCCGCTGATGCTTAACCTCTACGTGGGACGCCTGGGGGATGCCGGTGCACCGTTGCATCCACGCATCGAATCCGAGGTCGCCAACTATTTGGGCTATCTCAACGATGCGCTGGGGCACGCGCCGTATCTGCTGGGTGATGAGCTGAGCGGGGCAGACATCCAGATGAGTTTCATCGGCGAAATCGCCAAGGCCCAGGGCAAGTTGCAGGCGTACCCGCACCTGTCAGCGTGGGTGCAGCGGCTCCAGGCGCGGCCGGCGTATCGCCAGGCGCTGGAACAGGGCGGCGAGTATGCATTTGCCCACTAAGTAAACCCGGGCACGGTGGGTGTGCGACTAGCCCACCATCTGCCACAACGATGCGCCCACCCCGGTAATGCTCTCCCCGGCAATCAACCCCGCCGCTGCGGTAATCGCAAAGCGCTCAGTGATACTTGGCCAACGGCAACTCACCAACCAGGTGAGCACCGCGCCCATCGCCATCATCAACGACACCGAAGCCGGCAGGACAAAAGCCAACCCCAACGCGGCGGCACTCGGCAAGTAGCGGGAACGATGGGCCGGCAACAGGCTGTCGAGCACGCCCAACAACACGCCTGCACCGCCGCCAATGGCAATCGCCCAGCGGATGCTCGTCGACAATGAATCCAGCCCGTGGGTCAGGGTTTGCGCCACGGCTTTCCACGTCGCCACCGCGGGCGCCGGCCACTCTTCGGTAAGCAGCATGGACTGCGGATCCGGAATCAGCGCCAGGTACGCAAACACGCCAACGATGCTGCCGATGAAAATCCCCAGGATCTGCGCGATCACTTGTTTGTGCGGCGTAGCACCAATCGCTTTGCCCACCTTGAAATCGTTCATCAAGTCCGTACATTGCCCCGCCGAGCCGCCAGCGGTGTTGGCGCTCATCAGGTTGATCGGCACCTGGCCGGGAGCAACGATGCCGAAGCTCAGTTGGGACAATTGCCCGATGGCGCCAATCGGCGGAATACCGGTGGCACCCACCACGCGGGCGGCGACGGCCGCGAGGCAGATCGCCAGAGGAATGGTCAGCAATGCCATCCACAGATTGATGCCGAACAACAGCGCTTGCAGGCTGACTACCAAGCCTATCGACAGGATAAAACCAGCGGCCGGCCCGGGCTTGGGCACGCTGCACATCTTGCCGCCGTCAGCTTTCGTGGAGGAGCGCAACGCCCACAAACGAATCGTCAGCGAGGCCAAGGTGGAACACACCATCAGGCTCACACCGGGCCACAGCAACCATTCCACCAATGCAGCGAATTGCGGGCCGCTGCTGTCTGCCGGCAACGTCACCAGGTTCTGTGCCAGCAGCCACGGGCCCAGGCCACCCCACGCAATCAAGGCGCCGAGCAGCAGAGTCAGGCCGACGCGAATACCGATAATGCCGCCGAACCCCAGCAGCAACAGCGAAGGATCGGCGGTAAAGGTCAGACGCTCCAACGGGGCTGTCGGCGACCAGCGCGGAAAGGCCCACATGAAGGTGTCCACCCACTTCACCAATCCGGACAGCAACGCGGCGCTGAGCAGCACCTTCAATCGTGTCGCGGCTTCGCGTCCGTGGTTGTAGATGTGCAGCAGGGTTTCCAGGGTGGCCATGCCTTCGGGGAACTTCAGCGCCTTGTCATTGAGCAACGAGGGGCGCAGGTACCAGGCGATCCAAATGCCCAGGAAACTCACCGAGAACACCCAGGCGATCATCGGCAACGCGTCTAACTGGTTGCCGGTCAACAAGGTGTAGGCCGGAATCGGCGCCACCAAACCGCCAGAGATGATCGAAGCGGCGGCCGAGGCGACGGTCTGGTTGATATTGCTCTCATGCAAGGTCCACGGCAGTTGCTCGGTGGAACGCTTAGCCAAGCCTTGCCAGATCGCATAACCCGCCAGCAGGGCGATGATCGACATGTTGAACGACCAGCCGATCTTCAAGCCGGCGTACACATTGGATGGTGTGAGCAAAATACCGAGCACGGTGCCGGTGACGACGGCACGCAGGCTGAGTTCGCGTTCGACGGGGGCGTACTGGGGAATGGCTGGCGAGGCTGACAGCATGCGGATTCCTTTCGGCAATGAAACAGGGCGACCTAACAAGTGAGCCCTGTGGGCCCTGAAGGTTCCTGAATCGGCAAGAAGGAACAGCAGCGCAAAGCACGTCCGCTCTTGTGATGTGCGGGCTTTTTTTGGTCAGCCTGCGTGTAGGTGGCACATAAGCTTTTTGTGGTCAGCCTGCTGTAGGTGGCAACTAAGCTTTTTGTAGTGAGCGGGCTTGCCCCGCGCTGGGCTGCGAAGCGGCCCTATCAAGAACACCGCGTTTCGTCAGGTAGATCGCGCTGGCAGGTTTTGGGGCTGCTTCGCAGCCCAGCGCGGGGCAAGCCCGCTCACCACAAAAGCCACTGCTCACCGTAAGAAGCCTGCCAAACACAGGAGTTCGCCTGTTCTTAGGTGGCAAGTGAGCTTTTTGTGATCAGCCTGCTTGTGGGTGGCAAGAAAGCTTTTTGTGGTGAGCGGGCTTGCCCCGCGCTGGGCTGCGAAGCGGCCCCATCAAGAACACCGCGTTTCGTCAGGTAGATCGCGCTGGCAGGTTTTAGGGCTGCTTCGCAGCCCAGCGCGGGGCAAGCCCGCTCACCACAAAAGCCACTGCTCACCGTAAGAAGCCTGCTCACTACAGAAACCGGCTCACCAGAGAAGCCTGCTCACCACAAAAACCTGCTCACCAGGGAAGTCTGCCAAACACAGGAGTTCGCCCCTCTTCTTCATAGCCACGCCGCATCCCACAACGAATAATCCCCCACCCGCTCCACCAGACCGGCTCGTAAAGGGTTGGCAATGATGTAACGCGTGGCAGGCAAGCTTTTTTTGTGGTGAGCGGGCTTGCCCCGCGCTGGGCTGCGAAGCGGCCCCATCAAGAACACCGCGTTTCGTCAGGTAGATCGCGCTGGCAGGTTTTGGGGCTGCTTCGCAGCCCAGCGCGGGGCAAGCCCGCTCACCACAAAAGCCACTGCTCACCATAAGAAGCCTGCTCACTACAGAAACCTGCTCACCAGAGAAGCCTGCCCACCACAAAAACCTGCTCACCAGGGAAGTCTGCCAAACACAGGAGTTCGCCCCTCTTATTCATAGCCACGCCGCATCCCACAACGAATAATCCCCCACCCGCTCCACCAGGCCGGCTCGTAGAGGGTTGGCAATGATGTAACGCGCCATCTTGCGAAGATCATCGTCCGCACGCACTGCCCTATCGTGATAGCCGGGTTGCCAAACACGCTCTTTACTTTGACGACGCTGGTTAATGACCAGCGTACTGCGCGACTTAATACGTCGCACCACGTCTGCCAACGCCTTTTGCTTCAACTCAAACAACCAGTGAATGTGGTCAGGCATGACGACCCAGGCCAGTGAATCGACCAGTCCCAGTTCATGAGCCTGCCGGAATTCGGCAACCAGCAGGCGACCCAGGTAAAGGTCAGTGAATAAGCGCTGGCGCTGATGAACCACGGCGGTGATGAGGTAGCTGCGACCGTGTTCCGAGTAACGGCCGTGACGCAGACGGTGTGATTGAGGTGTGGGGCGCATCCGCTGCTCTACGTGAAATGCCTGAAGAGACTTAACGCTAGCGCGCCGCAGGGGACGAGCAACTGTCACTTGTTGACCACATGTAACCCTGTGGGTCAGGCATACCGGCGCGTCGCAAGAGACACAGCCAAGTGAGCCCAAAAACCAACTATTGCGGAGACAGAAATACAGTCATACGATGACTGATCACAAACATAACAATAAAGGCTCACTCGTGAATAAACCCCTCCTCATGGCAGCCGCCATTGCCTGCGGACTCAGTGCACACGCCAACGCTGCGACCTTCGCGTACATTTCCAGCCCCGGCGATGGCTTGATTTCCCAGTACCGGCTGGACGAGAGCAACGGCGCGTTGAGCCTGGTTGACCAGGTAACAGCCGGTGATCAGGTCAACCCGATGGCCCTGAGCCCCGACGGTAAAACCTTGTATGCCGCGCTGCGGGTCAAGCCGTTTCAAGTGCAGAGCTTCAGTATTGATCCAGCCAGCGGGCGGTTGACGCCACGCTCCAAGGCCCCGCTGGCAGAAAGCATGGCCTACCTGGCCACCGACCGCGCCGGACGTTATCTGCTCGCGGCCTCTTACGGGGCCGACACCCTCAGTGTGCAGCCCGTCGATAAGCCCGAGCCGATCCTCACCTACAAGACCGGCCCCCACGCGCACTCCCTACGCACCGACCCCAGCAATCGCTTTGCCTACGCCGGCAACTTGGGCAACGACCACGTGCTGCAATATCGCTTCGAGGCAAACACCGGCGCACTCACGCCGATCGGCACCGGCTACGTGAGCGTGCCGGCCAACACCGGGCCTCGGCACTTGGCGTTTTCAGCCAACGGTAAATACCTGTATGTGGTCGGCGAAATGAGCGGCACCGTCACTGCATTTTCCATTGACGACAGCACCGGCGCGCTGACGCAGATCGGCGTAGCCAATGGCATTCCAGCGCGTTTGAAACTGGCCCACGGCGAAGTACGGGACGCGCGCAACAATGATTTGAAGGACGACCCGACGCCACGCATCTGGGCCGCCGACCTGCGTTTGTCCCCAGATGGCACCCTACTGCTGATGAGCGAGCGCACCAGCAGCTCGGTGTCGGCGTTTGCGGTGGATGCGGCTACGGGTGGCCTGACGTTTCTCGACAACTACCCGGTCGAAGAGAAACAACCGCGCAATATCGCCTTCTCTCCCAATGGCCAATGGTTGCTGGTGACCGGCGAGAAAAGCGACAAGGTCGGTACCTACGCGATCAGCGGCGCAGGTGCGTTGAAACGCGTGGGTGAGGCGGCTTCAGGCAAAGGTGCGCTGTGGATTGAAGTCCTGCGCACCGCAGCCAAATAGCACTCAGCTCAAACGAAACCGCGCGGTGTTGTCACTCAACGCCTGGCTGCCCTTGCTCAAGGTGTCCGCCGCCCGGTTGACCGCTCGCGCGCCATCCAGCAAACGTCCTGCCGCCTGATCGACTTGCTGGATGTTGCCGCTCACTTCGTCCGCCGTCGCCGCTTGCTCTTCCACCGCTGTGGCGATTTGCGCCAGGGTGTCGGTGACGTTCTGCACCGCGCCGGCAATCTCGCCCAAGCGCGTGCCCAGGCCGGTGACGGACTCGGCGTCGGTCAATGCTTGCTCGCACGCGGCGCCCATCAGCGTAACGGCCTGGCTCACGGTCGCGCGCAGGCTGTCGACGGTGCCGGCGATCTGCGCCGTGGAGGCCTGGGTGCGTTGGGACAGACTGCGCACTTCATCGGCCACCACCGCAAAGCCCCTGCCCTGCTCGCCGGCGCGAGCTGCTTCGATGGCCGCGTTGAGTGCGAGCAGGTTGGTCTGCTCGGCAATGCCGCGAATCGTGTCGACCACCGACTGAATCTGCTGCCCCTGCTGACTGACTTGCTGCAAAGCATCAGCCGTATCGGTAAGGCGTTGGTTGAGTTGCTGGATGCTGGCCGTGGTGCGTTGGCTGTCGCGGCTGCTGTCTTCGGCGATGCGTCGTGTTTGCTGGGCACTGCCCGACGCTTGTTCACAGCTTCTGGCGACGCCCATGGACGTCGCGGCCAACTGCGTAGCGGCGGCGGCGATCTGGCTGATTTGATGCTGCTGGTCTTCGACTTCGCTGAGGGTACTGCCCGATTGCGAATTGAGGGTGAGGACCGCTGAGCCGAGCTGCTGGGTTTCGTGGTTGACCCCCAGCAGGCTGGTGCGCAATTGCACCACCGCCACGTTCAGCGCGGTGCTGATCAGTGCCAGCTCGTCCCGCCCTTCCACCGCCACTTCGACGCACAGGTTACCGTCGCGCAAGGATTCGGCCAGGGTGGTGATGCCTCTTGCGCTGCGCTGTATGGAGGCTTGCAGGCACATGAACAGGTACAGCGCGGCCAGGGCCAGCACGCCGAAGGTCATCGCCAGAGGAATGAAGCGTTCGTTCGCGTTGCGGTGGTAGTAGCTCAAGCGCTCGTCCAGGGAGGTCAGCGACTGCACACGCAGTGCGCTGAGCGAACCGAGCATGGCGTCGACACTGCGCTCGAAACCGGCGGTATCGAGCTTGATGGTGCCGCCGAAGACGCCGTCGTCCAGCACTTTAAGCTCGTTATCCAACAGTTGCAGGCTGTTGTCGTACTGCGCAGTCCAGGGCTCCATGCCGTCGAATTGCTTGGCCTTGAGCGCAGCCGCCGCCTTGGCCAACTGGTCGCGCGCGTCGCCAATGCGGCTGCGCAGGTCGCGCATCTGCAAACGGCTTTGCAAGGTGAACTGCCCCGAAGCAATGGACGACTGCCCGACGCCCGCCATACGACCGATACGCTCGATCAGGTCTGGCGTCTGCTGTGTGCCCATCTGCATGAGCATGTAGGTTTCCAGCCAGGGATCGAGGATCAGCCCGGCGTCCAGGGTGATCTGTTCGCGCAGGGTTTGCATCGCGCTCAGCGCCGAGGTGAAACGGTCGTAGCCATCCGGCCACCAACCCACGGTGCGCAGCGAAGCGGAGTCCATGCCTTTGACGGTGGCCTGCAACGCCTCGTAGCGCGCGAGGATGTCGGCGCTGGCGTTCTGCGCTTTGAGCTCATCGCCCAAGGCTTGCAGGCTTTGCTGGATCAGCGGGAAATTCGTATCGACCTTGTCCATCGCCGCCTTCGCCGCCGGCGTCGGCGCGTGCAGGATGTCCGCCGCTTTCCAACGCGCGGCCAGGTTGCGCTGAGCCGTCAATTGACCGTCCAGTGCATCCAGGGCCAACAGTTGGCGCACGCCGGACTGCTCGGTGGAAATCACGCCTAATTTATCGCGATAGTCCTGGCCGATCATCCAGAGGCTCCCAGCCAGGGGCAGCATGAACAGGAAAAACAACACTTGGAATTTGCGCGCAAACCCCATACGTCCGAGCAGGCGGATACCGGGTGATAACAAGCTGTGCATGTCCGACTACTCCCTCAAACAACCCACGTGGTGCACGGTGGGCCAAGCCGTGAAATGACTAACGGCAAAGTGCCATGTCATTGATTAGCTTGGCTCTAGCAAGATACGGGCCGCTGACCAACAGCCCTGAAACAGGGCGGGCGGCACGCTTTTGGAGCCGATGGAGTGCTCGAAAATGGGGCAAAAGCACTCAGTGTTGGCAAGACTGCTGTAACCGCCGGAGACGACTGGCCCAGGTGCAGTCCAGAACACCTTTATTCACAGGCATCCTATCGGCAGCAAACCAGCCAAACTTGAAGGGCGCCGCGCTTTATGTGAGAGGCAGTGAGCAATGACTATTTGGCCTGCATGTAGCGACTGAAGTTCTTGATGTGATCGTCCAGATTGTCCTCAAGCATCAACCGATACTGATCACAGAAATACTTGAGCATCGCCTCGCGCTCCTCGGCCATGTGCTCACCGGACTTGAAGTTGCGTGCGCACGCCCAGGCGTTGAACCGCGTCGTGCCGAACATCATTGAAGCGCTGACTTGGCCGAGGTCTTCGAAGGTTTTCAGCTGTTCGTTCGACAGTTCGATGTGCGCGTCGGCGCGATCGTAGAAGGCGTGGTCGGTAGCGTCTGCCATTGCGGGGTTCCTGATTTATCACGGTTGAATGGGTGTGTATCAAGCCAGCAGTGTGAGCATCCACCGGATCTGCTGGCTAATCTCTTGGAGCTTCGCCTCGGGCACCGCCTGCGCACGCTCAAAGGCAGCCAAGGTCTTCTGCTTCAGGCGTAACGCGCGCTGCCACTTGCCCAAAAACACCGGGCTACGGGCCTGCATCAGTAACGGGCCGAAGAACAGTTGTTCGGCGGTATACACCACAGGGTCTGCGCGCTCAGCGACGATGATTTCGTAGTAAAAGCGGTTTTCATGCAACAGCTCTTCGCTGACGATGCGATAGCCATTGCGCATTAACCAAAGGCGCAGCGGTTGCTCACCGCCATTGGGTTGCAGGATCAGCCGCTCAGCGCCGCTCAGGTGGGCTTTGCCGGCCTCAAGGATGTCGCGGATCGTCTCGCCGCCCATGCCGCAGAGGCTGATGGCTGTAATGCCGTCACGCGCTTCGATGGCCGCCAAGCCATCGGCCAGGCGCACAGTAATCTGCTGCTCCAGGCCATTGGAGCGCACGGTCCGTTCGGCTGCCTGGAACGGTGTGGTCGCGACCTCTCCCGCCAGCGCCGCGTCGATCACGCCACGGCGCACTAACGCCACCGGCAGATAGGCATGGTCCGAGCCGATATCGGCCAGACGCGCGCCATTCGGCACATGCGCTGCCACGCGCTCCAGGCGCATGGACAAGGTGTGTTCGTTCAACCTGTGTTCCTTATCATTCCCCGGAAAATCGATCCCGGCTGTTAGTCAGATGCAACACCATGGCGGCGCGTGCGGCGTCCGGATCCTGGCGTTTGATCGCATTGAAAATCGCCTCATGCTCCAGGTTCGCCAATTGCCCGAGTTTGGCAAAGTCCGCCCCGCCACGTTCGTCCACCTTCACCTGAGTGCGCGGAATCATCGCGTTACCCAGGTGCAACATGATTTCGGTGAAGAAGGTATTGCCGGTGGCTTCGGCGATCTGTTGGTGGAAGCGTTTGTCCTCTTCCACGCAGCTGTCGTTGTTGGCGAGAGAGGCCTGGTAGTCGTCCAGTGCTTCGCGCATGTGGGCCAGTTGAGCATCGGTGCGACGCAGTGCAGCCAGCGCCACCGCTTGCACCTCCAGGCCCAGGCGCAGTTCCAACATGTTGCGCACGCTGGCGACCGTGTCCACATGCAGGCGCAAGCCTTGTTGGGCGCTCTGCTCCAGCACAAAGGTGCCGATGCCGTGACGCGTCTCTACCAGCCCCGAAGCCTGCAACTTGGATAGCGCCTCGCGCACCACCGTCCGGCTGACGCCATGCTCCAGCACGATGGTGGATTCCGACGGCAGCTTTTCGCCGGGTTTCAACTGACCGAGCAGGATGCGCTGGGTCAGGGCGTCGACCACGCCCTGGGCCAGGTTGGTGGAGCGTTTACGCACGGGGGTTGGGGTTTCATTGGGCATTACTGCAAGTCCACGGGGTTGGGCTGGAGCGAGCTTAACACCCAGACAAAGGACGCCGCCGAGGTTGATTGAAAAACCATCCAGCTTGTATGACATCCAATCTGATGGCGGACTCGCTCGACGGTTACCGTCACCTTCAATACGGTGGCATTTCAACGCCTAAAACCCGGACAAAACCTCAATAAACATTGGCTAATAACAAAAAAATCATTCCAGCAACGACCTTATAAACACAAAAACATCAATCACTGGATTGCGAATTCCAGAAATCCACTTGTATGATGTCTATCAACAAAACACGCAAACCCGCATAAAAATAATCAGGGGGAGTTTTGAATTGTGAACAATTCAAGCCATGCATCTGCCGCTCCACACAGTGATCCGGTCCTCGCGCGCGCCGTGCGCAAAGTGAAGAGCCATGTGCTCCCACTGTTCGTGATCATGTTCATCCTCAACTACATCGACCGGGTCAATATCGGCTTTGTGCGCACGCACATGGAGCACGACTTGGGCATCGGCGCAGCGGCCTATGGGTTCGGTGCCGGGCTGTTCTTCATCGGTTATGCCCTGTTCGAAGTGCCCTCCAACATGCTGCTGCAAAAGGTCGGCGCGCGTATCTGGCTGACCCGCATCATGTTCACCTGGGGCATCGTCGCGACGATGATGGCCTTCATCCAAAACGAAACCCACTTCTACATCCTGCGCTTTCTGCTGGGCGTGGCCGAAGCCGGCTTCTTCCCAGGAGTGATCTACTACTTCACACGCTGGTTGCCGGGCGCAGAGCGCGGTAAAGCCATTGCGATTTTCCTCAGCGGCTCGGCGGTGGCCTCGTTGATCTCTGGCCCGCTGTCGGGTGTGCTATTGCAGATCGAAGGCTTTGGCTTCCACGGTTGGCAATGGATGTTCGCCATCGAAGGCCTGGCCTCGGTGGTGATCGGTTTCTTCGTGTGGTTCTGGCTGGACTCCAAGCCCCACGACGCCAAATGGATGACTCGCGAAGAACAGGACGCACTGGTCGGCGCCATCGACGAGGAGCAACGCCAGCGTGAGGCGCTGACCAGCGTCAAACCGACCCTTGGCAAGCTGCTCAAGGACCGCCAGATCCTGCTGTTCTGCGGCCTGTACTTCTGCATCCAACTGACCATTTACGCGGCGACATTCTGGCTGCCGAGCATCATCAAAAAGATGGGCGACTTGAGTGATGTGCAGGTGGGCTTCTTCAACTCGATTCCGTGGCTGATCTCGATCATCGCCATGTATGCCTTCGCATCGCTGTCGGGAAAGTTCAAGTTCCAACAGGCCTGGGTCGCGGCGGCGCTGTTGATTGCAGCGGCCGGCATGTTCATGTCCACCACCGGCGGGCCAGTGTTTGCCTTTGTGGCGATCTGCTTTGCGGCCATCGGGTTCAAGTCGGCGTCTTCGCTGTTCTGGCCGATCCCCCAGGGTTATCTGGATGTACGCATTGCCGCTGCCGTGATCGCGCTGATCAACTCCATCGGCAACCTGGGCGGCTTCGTTGCGCCGACCACTTTCGGCTTTCTGGAGCAGACCACCGGCTCGATCCAAGGCGGCCTCTACGGCCTGGCCGGTACCTCAGTGCTGGCGGCGATCCTGGTGTTTTTCGCCAAGACCGCGCCCTCTGCCCCATTGACGTCGCCAGACGTAGCGCCAACCGGCGCGGCCCTCAGCAAACCTCTTTGAGCCTCTTTAGGAATTTGCCATGAATACTCCAGTCGTCACCCACTTCCAGGTCATCCCCGTCGCCGGCCACGACAGCATGCTGCTCAACCTCAGCGGCGCCCACGGGCCGTTTTTTACCCGCAACATCGTGATTCTCAAGGACAGCTCGGGCAACACCGGCGTTGGTGAAGTGCCCGGTGGCGAACGCATCCGCGAAACCCTGGAAGACGCCCGCAGCCTGGTGATCGGCCAACCCATCGGCCAATACCAACGCATCCTCAACCAAATGCGCAGCACGTTTGCCTCACGGGATTCGGCTGGTCGTGGCCTGCAAACCTTTGACCTGCGCATCACCATCCATGCCGTCACCGCGATGGAGGCCGCCCTGCTCGACCTGCTGGGGCAGTTCCTCGAAGTGCCGGTGGCCGCATTGCTCGGCGAGGGCCAGCAGCGTGACGCGGTGAAGATGCTCGGCTATCTGTTCTATGTGGGCGACCGCAACGCCACCGACCTGGCCTACCGCAACGAGGCGGACAGTGACGACGAGTGGTTCCGCCTGCGCCATGAAAAAGCCCTGACCGCCGAAGCCGTGGTGCGCCTGGCCGAAGCCGCCAAAGCCAAATACGGCTTTAACGACTTCAAACTCAAGGGCGGCGTTTTAAGCGGCGACGAAGAAATCGAAGCCGTCACCGCCCTCGCCGAACGCTTCCCCGATGCACGCATCACGCTGGACCCGAACGGCGCCTGGTCGCTCAAAGAAGCCATCCGCCTATGCCGCGATCAACACCACGTGCTCGCCTACGCCGAAGACCCCTGCGGCGCCGAAAATGGTTACTCGGGCCGCGAAGTCATGGCTGAATTCCGTCGCGCCACGGGCCTGAAAACCGCCACCAACATGATCGCCACCGACTGGCGCGAAATGGGCCACGCGATCCAGTTGCAATCGGTGGACATCCCCCTGGCCGATCCACACTTCTGGACCATGCAGGGCTCCGTGCGCGTGGCGCAGATGTGCAACGACTGGGGCCTGACTTGGGGATCGCACTCCAACAACCACTTCGACATTTCCCTGGCGATGTTCACCCAAGTGGCCGCCGCCGCACCGGGCGACATCACCGCCATCGACACCCACTGGATCTGGCAGGACGGCCAACGCCTGACCAAGGAGCCGCTGAAAATCGAAGGCGGTTATGTGAAGGTACCCGCCAAGCCTGGCCTGGGCGTGGACATCGACATGAACGCCGTGGCCAAGGCCCACGAGGTGTACAAAGGCATGGGCCTTGGCGCACGGGATGACAGCGTGGCGATGCAATTTTTGATTCCGGGGTGGAGTTTTAACAACAAGCAGCCTTGCCTGGTGCGCTGAAGAGCTGGGTTCTAAGGGAGGCCCGACCACCAAAACACAATCAATCCAATGTGGGAGGGGGCTTGCTCCCGATTGCGGTGTATCAGCCAGAAATGTATCGACTGACACTCCGCTATCGGGAGCAAGCCCCCTCCCACAGGGGGCCTCGGTGTTTTCAGGGTTGTGGTCGCTCGCTAAACCACGTGGCAGGGTTTACCGGCCGCAGCCCGCTTTGCTCTGGCGGTTTTCTTGCTTGCCACCGCCGCAATCGGCTGCACCGTCAGTTCCACGCCTAACGACAGCATCAGTTTCTGAATCGTCTCATAGCGCGTTTTAGAACCGCCTTTCAGCGTTTTATACAGGCTCTCGCGATTTCCCCCCGCCGCCTACGGGCGCACGAACGCAAGCACCCGCTCCAGCATTCGGTCACAGGCCTCCAGTTGTTCCACGCTGATAAATTCATCCGGCTTATGCCCCTGCTCCATGCTGCCCGGCCCGCACACCACGGTGGGAATGCCAGCTTGATCAAACAACCCGCCCTCGGTGCCAAACGCAACCGTGCCGAAGTCTCGCGAGCCACAAAACTGCGCGATCCATCCGGCGGCCTGGCTGTCCAGAGAAGTCGCCAGCCCCGGGTAGCTGGACAGCTCGCTGATACTGATCGCGCACTGCCCGTTCACCGCCTGCATCGCGGGCAGCAGAGTCTGTTCGGCATAGGCGCGTAACTGCTGCGCCACCTGCCAGGGATCCTGGGCTGGCAGCGCGCGCACTTCAAAATCAAACGTGCAATTCTGCGGGACGATATTCAACGCCTTGCCGCCGTTGACCAGTCCGGTCTGAACCGTGGAAAACGGCGGATCAAAACGTTCATCCAGATGCCGCGGTGCCTTGAGTGACTCGCCGAGCCGCACCAGCTCACCGATCAACCGCGCGGCATATTCGATGGCATTCACCCCGGACGGCGCATACGCCGAATGGCAGGCCGCGCCATGCACGTCACAACGCATCGCCAACTTGCCCTTGTGGCCGAGCACCGGCTTGAGTTCGGTGGGTTCGCCGATCACACACAGCAACGGCTTGACCGCCTGCCCATGAAAACGCTCAAGCAACGAACGCACGCCGAGGCAACCCACCTCTTCGTCATAGGACAGCGCGATATGCACCGGCATACGCAGCGGCGCCTGTACCAACGCCGGCACCAACGCCAACACGCAGGCGATATAGCCCTTCATATCGGCGGTACCACGCCCGTACAACTTGCCGCCTTTCTCCGTCAGCTCGAACGGCGCCACGCTCCAGCGCTGGCCGTCCACCGGCACCACATCGGTATGCCCGGACAACACGATGCCGGGCACATCAGCCGGGCCGATGGTCGCCAGCAGGTTGGCCTTGCTCTTGTGTTCGTTGTAGACCAGCTCGCAGGTCACACCGTGGTCCTGCAAATAGGTGCGCACACAGTCGATCAAGGCCAGGTTGGATTCGCGACTGGTGGTGTCGAAGCGCACCAGTTGCGCCAGCAGGTCGCGACTGCTGGTCATCGGTCATCCCCTGGTACCGCATAGCCGGGAGCAATGTGCGGGTTGAGGGCGCGGTCGATGTAGTCCTGCAATTGCGGGCGATAGGCCTGCCAGAGTTTGTCGAGCGTGCCGATAGGGTCTTTATCCGCCCAATCGACGCGCAGGTTGACGATGGGCCAGAGCACGTCGTCGACCACCAGCAGCGCCGCCGAATGCACTGGCCCCGCCTCGCCGCCTTCAGCCACCGCCGTGTGCATCGCCGCCAGCAGTCGGTCGGCAAGGTGCCCCGAGGCCTGTTCGAAAGCCCGCACCATGGCGCCAATCACGCCTGGATTGGCCAGCATATTCCCCGCCGCCACACACTGTTCACCACTGACCGCCGCGTGAATCCCCAAGGTCTGCGCACCGCTGAAGTGCGCGGTACGGCCTTGGCGGTCAATCACCGTCACCTGGCGATAATCACTGTGCTCCTGCCCTGCGAACACTGCCGCCAGCGCCTCACTCGGCGCCATGCCCTGCTCCAATAAATCCAGCACTTGCGGCCCCAGGCTCGGCAAGGTGATGTTCTGCGACGCTACCGCGCCCACACCCGCACGCAGCCAGGGGCAACGCGCCCCCACGGCAATGCTCGACGAGCTGATCGCAATGCCCAACTGGCCGGTCTCGGCGCAGCGGGCGACAACGGAAAAGGTCATGGGCGTTCCTCAATCGAGTACCGAGGGGTCGGCGTCGATCATCATTTGCTTCATTTGTTCAAAATGCCGGCGTGAGAAATCCGCGATGCCTTCCCAACTCCGCGCAGTTTTCTCCGCCACTTCATCGGACAACAACCGCAGCGGCTGCCCGGTGGACCAGGCCGTCACGAGGATCTGGCAAGAGCGTTCCAGGGTCCAGATATCGTCAAAGGCTTCACCGATGGACGCAGCGGTCACCATCACGCCGTGGTTACCCATCAACAGCCGGGTTTTGCCATCAAGCAGGCCGGCCAGGCGCGCGCCTTCCGCCTCCGTATCGGCCATGCCGCCGTAGAGTTCATCCACCGCCACGCGGTTGAAATAGCGTGCGGTGTTCTGGTCGATCGGCGGGATATGCGGCGTGGCCAGGCACGCCACCGCGGTGGTGTACACCGGGTGCAAATGCAGCACGGCGCGGGTGTGCGGCAGCAGCCGATGGATCTGCCCATGGATCGACCAGGCCGTCGAATCCACATTTTGGTTGTCGGCACAGGCGGGATCGTCCGCGTTCAACAACACCAGGTCGCTGGCGCGAATACGCGAGAAGTGCTTCCACTTCGGGTTGAGCAAAAACTGTTTGCCATCGGCCGACACCGCGGCGCTGAAGTGGTTGGCCACCGCTTCATGCATGCCTAGGTGGGCGATGATGCGAAAGGTCGCCGCCAGGTCGATGCGTGTCTGTTCTTCGAGGGATAACGCCATGGATCGGACTCCTCTGAGCGCGACCGCAAGGCTGCGGCCGCGCGGTAGGGTTACTTCGGCATCAGCGCCGCGAGGTCGGCCTCAGTCGGCGCCTCGAAGTTGTACTTCTTCAGCAAGGCCGCGTATTCAGGCGTGGCGCGGTATTTCTCCAGACCGTCGAGCAAGGCTTGCTTCACCGTGTCATTGCCCTTCTTCACACCGAAGCCGTTCAGCACCGGATAGATCAGGGTGTCGGAGGAAATCACCACGCGGCTACCGAGCTTGTCGATCACACCGCGGGCCACGGCGGCGTCGGTAATTTGCGCTTCCACCGCGTGGGCCAACAGGGCCTGGGTGGTTTGTGGGTCAGTGCTGTATTCGCTGATCAGGATCGGCTTCAAACCCTTGGCCACGCAGTACTCGGCCGACAGCTTGTTCATCTGCGCCAGCCACGAGGTAGCGCCCATGGAGCCGATCTTGTGGCCGCAGAACTCTTCCGGAGTCTTGGGCTGGAAAGCGCTGTCCTTGAGGGCCAGGATCGATTCGCCGCTCTTGAGGTAAGGGATCATGTCGATGACCTTGACCCGCTCGGCGGTGATGTACATCGACGAGTTGGTCACATCGAAACGCCCGGCTTGCAGGCCGGTGATCAAGTTGGGGAAGCGCGTGTCGAGGGTCTCGACCTTGCGGCCCATGACCTTGCCCAGGCCGTCCATGAACTCGATATCAAAGCCCGCAGGCTTGTTGTTATCCATGTACTCATAGGGGAAGAAAGTCACGTCGGAACCGGCGATGATCTTGCCTTCCTGCTGGAACGCCGAAGCCGCCAACGAGGTCATTGCAACCGCAGCGCCCAGCAGGCACACGGCAAGGGGGCGAACACTGTTACGAAACGCTGTCATGGTCATTACCCGCAAGGTTTTAGGAGGTTAGGCAGTGGCAGAATCTTGTCCGGCCTGTTGCACGAAGAACGACGCACCACGGGGTTTCTGTGGCAGGCGCATATGGTTGTTGGTGGAACGCACCAAGCCACTTTCTTCACCGGCCACCAGCAGGCCGGCGTGTGTACTGGGCAACGGGTTTTCGCCGAATGGCAGCGCGTCTTCAGCGGCATAGACGCTGATGAACAGGGTGCGCGGCAGTTCGGTCTCATTAGGGCTGGAAGCATGCAAAAGACGCGTGTGCATAAAGCACACGGAACCGGCCGGGCCGTAGCAGGCGACCGGATGCTGGCAGTGTTGCGCGACCACGGCATCGTCCACCGAACCGGTGAAACGCTGATCCTGCCAGTGCGACCACAGCGGGCCTTTGTGGCTACCGGGGATCACATTCAGCGGGCCGTTCTGCGGGGTCACTTCACTGACCATCAGCAACGCGGTGACGATGTCGTCGTTGCTGTGGGGCGTGAACAGGAAGTCCTGGTGCCACTTCACCTGTGTGGCGGTGTGGGGCAGTTTCGAGTTGATCTTGCTATGGTGAAAACGCGCGCCGCTGGCGCCGACCAATTGCGCGGAAATCGCCGCCATGCGCGAGTGCAACGCCACGCGCTGATACGCCGGGGAAATCTCGGTGGGCGAACTCACCCGGCGCAACGACGGGTGATCGGCGCGGTGGTCACCCTCCAGGTCAAAGCGCGCGCGGCCATCCACGGTGGCGCCCCAGCCTTGGTCATGGCTGCGGCTCTCTTCTACCCACTGGTCGAAGTCATGCTGCAGCGCGGCCACTTCGTCCAGCGACAACACGCCTTCTACCACCAGGAAGCCGTCGCGCTGGAATTGTTCGATGTGTGCTTGCTCAATCATGTTGTTTTTTCCTGAACGTTAAAGAGATCACGCCAGCGAGACGTCCTTGAGGAACGCCTCCACGCGTGGGTTCTGGCCGCGGCGCAACACCTCGGGCGTGTCATCGCAGACCACACGCCCCTTCTCCATAAACACGATCCGATCAGAGACCTTGAACGCGAAATTCATCTCGTGCGTGACGATCACCATGGTGATGCCCTCCCCGGCCAGGGCTTCGATCACCTGCAGCACTTCATTGACTTTCTCCGGGTCAAGGGCCGAGGTGGGCTCGTCGAACAGCATGATTTGCGGGCGCATCATCAAGGCGCGGGCGATGGCCACGCGTTGCTGCTGGCCGCCGGACAACTGGTGCGGGTACTTCCAGGCATGGTCGAGCATGCCGACCTTGTGCAGCAGCGCGTATGCCTGTTGCTTGAGCGCGTCGGTGCGACCCAGGCGGTGGTACTTCGGCGCCATCAGCAGGTTGTCGAGCACGCTCAAATGCGGGAACAGGTTGAAGCTCTGGAACACCATGCCGATGTTCAGGCGATGCTCGGCGTGCTCGATGTACTGGGGCTTTTGCGCGCCCACCTTGTTCAGGTGAATGAACGGCAGGCCATTGATATGAACCTCACCATTGTCCAGTTGCTCGAGGCCGTTGAGCAGGCGGATCAGCGTGGTCTTGCCGGAGCCCGACGGGCCGATTACCGACACCACTTCACCCGGCTGAATCAGCAGGTTGACCGAACCCAGCACCTCGATGTCGTTGTAGGCCTTGTGCAACCGCGAGGCTTGCAGCGCCGCTGCGCCGTTACTTTCCGGGCGTTGCAGGGCGGTGCGCTGTTGGGTAGCCAAGGCCAGCACGTGTGCATCCGGCACGCGGGAGACATTGCGCTGGTTGACGTCGAGAAAGCGCTCCAGGCGTTTGAGCAAAAAGTCGAACACCGTGACGATAAACACATAGAAGAACGCCACCGCCGCCATGGTTTCGATCACCAGGAAGTTCTGCGAGTACAGGCGCTGGCCGACCATCAGGATCTCGGTCAGAGAGATCACCGACACCAACGAGGTGAGCTTGACGATGGAAATGTATTCGTTGGCCAGCGACGGCAACGCCACACGCAGCGCCTGGGGGATCACCACGCGCCATTGGGTACCGAAAAACCTCAGCCCCAACGCCCGCGCCGCTTCGCCTTGGCCCTTGGGAATCGAGAGCAAGCCACCGCGATGGATCTCGGCCACATACGCCGTTTCGCAGATCACCAGCGCCAACAAGCCGGACCAGAACGGGTCGGCCAGCACCGCCGAGGTGCCCGGCAATGCCTGGGGCAAGTTGTAGATAAAGATCAGCAGCACCAACAGCGGCAGGCTGCGGAACAACCAGATATACCCCCGCGCCGGCACGCTCAGCAGGCCATGCTTGGACTGCTTGGCCAGCGCCAGCAGAAAGCCCAGGCCGATGCTCAACACCCAGGTCAGGGTACTGAGCTTGATCACCGTCCACGTCGCACGCCAGAACTCGGCATCAGCCAGCAAACCAAACATGTAATTCCAGTCGAATGTCATCGTCGCTGCGCCTTGCAAAAAATGAAGTGGGTCTGCCTCGATGGGATGAGAGTCGTGGCGGCGGGGTCTTGGGGTCAATTCGTAAAAGCCGGGGCACTGGGTAGGCAGAACCTATGCAGTCCTGAGCGAAGCAAAAATCCACTGTGGGAGAGGGCAAGCCCGCTCCCACATTTGCCCTGCTGTGTTCTGGAGAGAGCATGCACTGGCCGAAATGGTGCGCGTCTGAATTCGCCTCCCCGCCCACGCCATCTATTGGTGCAATCTCAGCTCACATCACTCAACACCCGCACCGCATGCGGGTCAAAAAAGCTCGGCGGCGCCATGCCGGGGATGTACTGGTCGGAGACAAACATGCGGCAGCGTTCGGCAAACGCCGACACCACACGGGACAACTGGGTGTTGCTCGCCGTGGC
The DNA here is from genome assembly GCF_052938085.1 of Pseudomonas sivasensis. Taxonomy (NCBI): domain Bacteria; kingdom Pseudomonadati; phylum Pseudomonadota; class Gammaproteobacteria; order Pseudomonadales; family Pseudomonadaceae; genus Pseudomonas; species Pseudomonas sivasensis. The sequence goes on along the minus strand of NZ_CP176442.1, from coordinate 1,925,317 downwards.
GTAACCCAGCTTCATCGGCCGATGTGTACCGGCCAGGCGCAGGCGGATCACGCGTTTGCCGTCCTGGGACATATTCGATTTGGGCCGCGCGTTCGCAAACGAATAGCCAATGCCATTGCCGACCATGGCGCGCACCGTTTCGAGGTTGGTGGAACGCATGATGATGTTCGGCGTGGTGCCCGCCTGGATGAACAGGCTGAGGAAATAGTCGCGGCTCCAGGGCGTATCCAGCAGCACCACCGGGTAGGCCTCGAGGTCTTGCATGCTGACCGCGGGCAAGCTCGCCAGCGGGTGATACTCGCCCACCATCACATACGGCGGCAGGTGCGCGAGGGGTTGGAAGTCGATATCCGGACTGGTCACCAGGTCGTAGGTCAGGGCGATATCCAGTTCGCCACTGCGCAGTTTTTCCAGCAGTTCCTCATGATTGCCTTCGGCCTGGGTCAAGCGCACACCGGGGAACGCACGGCCGAAACCGAATACCAATTCCGGCGTGATCATCGGCGCCAGCGACTCCAGGCATCCGACCCGCAATGGCCCGCGCACGGTGTTCAGTGACTCCGAAGCGATGGTGTAGAGGTTGCTCATCTGCTCCAGGATCTGCTTGGCCTCCAGCATCACCAGACGCCCCACCGCCGTGAGGGAAATGCCCTGGGCGTGGTGGCGGATAAACAACTGGATGCCCAACTCAGCTTCCATATGGGTGATCGCCGCCGAGATCGACGGCGACGACACATGAATGCGTTCGGCCGCAGCACTGATGCTGCCCGCCTCTCCCGACGCGACGAAATACTCCAGTTGACGCTGAGTAATACGACTGAGCATGACGCCTGCCCCTCAACAATGACTGTACGGCGAGCGTTGCAGGGTTCGTGCCGGGTCATGGGCGAGCCGATGAGTTACAGGGGCTTCGGTTTTTCCTAAGCACTACCCCGCGCAAATGCTGGTTTCGCCCGAGAGGGGGCGATGTGAAGCTGGTTTCATCCCGCTTACGACGAGCCCTTCGATATGCCTACCCACACCCGCATCCGCATGTTCAACACCAAACAGACTTATCCCAACCAGGCGCTGGACAACGACCTGTGCCAGGCCGTGCGCGCCGGCAACACCATCTATGTGCGCGGCCAGATCGGTACCGATTTCGACGGCAACCTGATCGGCCTCGGCGACCCGCGCGCCCAGGCCGAACAGGCGATGAAGAACGTCAAGCAACTGCTCGAAGAGGCGGGCTCGGACCTGTCGCACATCGTCAAGACCACCACTTATTTGATCGACCCGCGCTACCGCGAGCCGGTGTACCAGGAGGTCGGTAAATGGCTCAAAGGTGTGTTCCCGATTTCCACCGGCCTGGTGATTTCCGGCCTGGGCCAGCCGGAGTGGCTGATGGAGATCGATGTGATCGCCGTGGTGCCGGACGACTGGACCGTATCCGTATGAAAGCGGTGATTGCCCGTGAGCCCGGTGGCCCTGAAGTGCTGCAGGTGGTGGAACGCCCTGTGCCGGCTTTGCAACCCGGTGAGGTGCTGATTCGCGTCGTGGCGGCCGGGGTCAATCGCCCCGACCTGATGCAACGCAGCGGCTCAGCAATCCCACCCGGCGTTACCGATGTGCTGGGCCTGGAAGCGGCGGGCATTGTGGTCGCGGTGGGCAGCCGCGTGGATGAATGTGCGGTGGGCGATCGCGTGATGGCCTTGCTCAACGGCGGCGGCTACGCCGAGTACTGCGTGGCCCAGGCGGCGCACTGCCTGCCGGTGCCGGCGGGATTATCGCTGCACGCTGCCACTGCGGTTCCGGAAGCGGCGTTCACGGTGTGGCACACCCTGTTTGAGCTCGGGCGCCTGCGCAGCGGCGACAGCGTGCTGATCCACGGCGCCGCCAGTGGCGTCGGCAGCTTTGCCGTGCAGTGTGCGCAGGCTGCGGGGGCGCGGGTGATCGCCACCGCAGGCGGCCCGCAAAAGGTCGCGATGCTGCAAGCGCTGGGTGTATGGCGTGCGATTGACCGCCATTTGGAAGACTTCGTCGCGGTGGTGCACGACTGCACCCAAGGACGCGGCGTCGACGTGGTGCTGGATAACGTCGGCGGCCCCTATGTCGCGCGCAATCTGGCGGCCATGGCCATGGGCGGGCGGCATGTGAGCCTGTCATTCCTGCAAGGCGCGAACATCGAGTTGGACTTGCAGGTGCTGATGCGCAAAAACCTCAGCCTCACCTCCTCCACCCTGCGCCCCAAAAGCCACGCTGAAAAAGCCCGCCTGGCGGCGTGTATCCGCTCGCGCGTGTTGCCCTGGCTGGCGGCCGGTGTGGTGCGTCCACAGATCCACGCGCAGTTGCCCCTGTCTCAAGCGGCCGATGCCCATCGCCTGCTGGAAGCCAACGCCAACGTCGGCAAAGTCGTGCTGACCGTCGCCGAATAACCTGGAGCCCGTCATGCCCCACCGCGTGTACTTCCTCAATGGCCCTAATGCCAACCTCTACGGGCTGGACAAGCACGGCACCTACGGCAACGAAAGCTTCGCCAGCATCGAAGCCCGCTGCCAACGCCACGCCGGCGAGTTGGGCCTGACCCTGGACTTTCGCCAAAGCAACCACGAAGGCGTGCTGGTGGACTGGATTCAAGAGGCGCGCCTGAACAGCGACGCCCTGGTGATCAATGCCGCCGGCCTCAGCTACAGCTCAGTGCCGATCCTTGACGCGCTGCTGGCCTTCGGCGGCCCGATCATCGAAGCGCACATGAGCAATATCTGGAAGCGCGAGCGCTTTCGGCATCACTCCTACGTGTCCAGGGCCGCCACCGGTGTGATCGCCGGGCTGGGGGCGTTGGGATATGAATTGGCGCTGACGGCGGTGGCCGAGTTGCTCAAGCCTTAAATGCGAACTCGAAAACACAGCAGACCCAATGTGGACCCTCGGTGTTGCTAATAAACCTCTTACTTTCCAGGAAACGCCAATGACCGTCGAAACCATCAACACCCTAGTAGTCGGCGCAGGCCAGGCCGGCGTCGCCATGAGCGAACACCTGTCCCTGATGGGCGTGCCCCACATCGTGCTCGAACGCCACCGCATCGCCGAACGCTGGCGCTCCGAACGCTGGGACTCCCTGGTCGCCAACGGCCCCGCCTGGCACGACCGCTTCCCCGGCCTGACCTTCGAAGGCCTCTCCCCCGAAGCCTTCCCGCCCAAAGAACGCATGGCCGACTACTTCGAAGCCTACGTCGACAAACTCCAGGCTCCGGTGCGCACTGGCGTAGAAGTGCAACAAGTAGAGCGCCACCTCGGCCGCCCCGGCTTCAAAGTCACGACCTCGGCCGGCGTGATCGAAGCCACCAACGTCGTCGCCGCCACCGGCCCGTTCCAACGCCCCTCAATCCCCAACATCGTCCCCACCACCGCACCGATTCACCAACTGCACTCGTCCACCTACAAAAACCCCGGCCAACTCCCCGAAGGCGCCGTACTCGTAGTGGGCGCCGGCGCCTCAGGCTCACAAATCGCCGAAGAACTGCAAAAGGCCGGCAAAACCGTGTACCTCTCCGTCGGCGAACACTATCGCCCACCCCGCGCCTACCGCAGCCGCGACTACTGCTGGTGGCTGGGCGCATTGGGTTTGTGGGACGAAGTCAAAATCCAGCCGAAGAAAAAGCACGTGGCGTTTGCAGTGAGTGGCTATGAAGGCGGCAAGACCGTCGACTTCCGCCGACTGGCGCACCAAGGCATTCACCTGGTAGGCGTTACCCAGAATTGGGAGGACGGCGTCATGACCTTCCAACCGGGCCTGGCCGAAAACGTGGCCGAAGGGGATCGTGCGTATTTTGATGTACTGCGTGATGCGGATGCGTATATCGAAGCCAACGGCCTGCCATTCCCGCTGGAACCGCAAGCCTGGGAACTGCTGCCCGACCCGGAGTGCCTGCTTGATCCGATCCTCAGCCTCAACCTGGCTGAAGCCGGTGTAACCACCATTCTCTGGGCAACCGGCTTCAAGTTCGATTTCAGCTGGTTGAAGGTGGATGCGTTTGATGAGAAAGGCGAGCCGTTCCACAAACGCGGAATCTCGGCGCAAAGCGGCGTTTACTTTTTGGGCCTGCCGAATCTGGTGAACCGTGCGTCGTCGTTTATCTATGGGGTGTGGCACGACGCGAAATACGTGGCGGACCATATCGTGCTGCAGAACGAGTACAAGGCCTACAAGAAGCCGGAGTAAAGGGGGAGCCGGTGAGGCGGCAAACGATAGAGATGGGGCCCAAGGAAAACGTCCTACACAGCCGCTTCACTTTGCGTAAAATGCGAGCCGTTCTCGATCAGGAAAACTCAACCCAGGATGGGTAACGCTTGAAACCGCTTGACACCCACGCGCCAAAACACGCCGACACGGCCATCACACGACTTAAGCTCAAAGACCAACTGGCCGTAGACCCTTACAAGGGATTGGCATTGCTGGAAAGCACCCTCCTCTGTTTGGTAACGACGGCCCTTATGCTGTTCGTTGCACAAAGCGTCGGCATAACCGACACATTCAAGAGCAACGTCCTCTATAGCGGCACACTGGGCGCATGTATAGGCGCGACGTACTGGATGTACCACGACGCGGCACTTTCCGAGTGGAGCATTGCCCGGCATATCAGCCCCACTGCACTGCAAAACGCGATGCTCGCCTTGAAGTATTCCGAGACGCAGGAAGGCGTTTACTACCCGAAAAAATGCATGTTCACCCCATTCCATCGGTGCGATTCAGAGCGGATCACGCTCACCACACTGGATGGGGGGTACGCGCTTCGCAGGCCCCTATTTCAAGCTGAAAGCGCTGTCGGCCAGGCTGATGGAGCAGGAAGGGATTTGAATCAACCGGACTTGGCCATTCCTACCTAACGAGCGATGGCACTTGGCCAAAGCACTGAAATGGCGACTTTTCTGACGACAAGGACGTAGGCAGTGATGACCACGCCGGCCATCCTGCATGCCCTGTTTGCGTTTTTTGCGCCATTTGAGGCTTGGACATCTTCGTCCTTGGCTGGGCGCAGGCGCTCAGGGAGCTGACCCCGATGAAGCCCGCTTGGGCAACTTCCAATTCGGCCGGATGAAATGGCAGGTATACCCGTTCGGTATCCGCTCCAGATAATCCTGATGCTCCGGCTCCGCCTCCCAAAACTCCCTGGCGGGTTCAATTTCCGTGACCACACGTCCCGGCCACAGCTTGGAGGCATCCACATCAGCCGCGGTATCTTCGGCAATATCCCTTTGCTGTTCGCTCAGGTAGTAAATCGCCGAACGATAGCTCGGCCCAAGATCATTGCCCTGCCGATTCGGCGTGCTGGGGTCATGGATCTGGAAAAAGAACTCAAGAATCTGCCGGTAGGAAATCACCGCCGGGTCAAACACGATTTCAATCGCTTCAGCATGGTTGCCATGGTTGCGATAGGTGGCATTCGGCACATCGCCACCGGTGTAGCCGACCCGCGTTTGCAGAACACCGGGGTAGCGGCGCAACAGGTCTTGCATGCCCCAGAAGCAGCCGCCGGCGAGGATGGCGGTTTCGGTTGGGTTGGTCATGGTTTGTCCTTGCGGTTAATGGAGACAGAGGTAGTTATGGGGGGATGTTGGGAAATACCAAGTTGAATCGAGCAAAAACGGGGATGGCCGCTTCACTTTACGTAGAATGCGAGTTGTTCTCGATCAGGAAAACTCAACCCAGGAGGGGTAACGCTTGAAACCGCTTAACACCCACGCGCCAAAACACGCCGACACTGCCATCACCCGACCTAAGCTCAAAGACCAACTGGCCGCTGACCCTTACAAGGCATTGGCACTGCTGGAAAGCATCCTCCTCTGTTTTATAGCGACGGCCATTCTGCTGGTTGCTGCACACATCATGGGCATAACCGACACATTCAAGAGCAACGTCCTTTACGGCGGCACCCTGGGCGCATGCATAGGGCGGACTTACAGCATGTACCGCGACGCCGCACTTGCCGAGTGGCGCGTTGCCAGTCGTATCAGCCCCGCTGCACTGCAAAAAGTGATGCTCGCCTTAAAATATTCCGAGACCTCGGAAGGCGTTTACTACCCAAAAAAACGCATGTTCACCCCATTCCATCGGTGCGTTTCAGAACGGATCACGCTCACGGTACTGGATGGCGACACACGCTTCACCGGCCCCCATCACAAGCTGAAAGCGCTGTCGGCCATGCAACTCGCTGACGAACCAGAAACGCCAGTATCCGACTCCACACCACCACGGGTGCAAGGCTGAGGAACGGTCCCGACCTGAAACTGAATCAAGCGGCGCATCGTACGATTGATAACTACCTCAACGCGGGGGCAGAACCGCTGGAGACGCCTCTCCCGCACGCGACGACGCTGTTCAGCGTTGCTGACGATGTTCGCAGTGAAGTGTTGATTGCTGATAGCTATGAGACTTTTTCTTCGGTTACTGCGTTGTTGCTTGGCCTGTCGGATGAGCTGAAGGGGAAGCAACGGGATGTGGCGTTGGTGATTCACCAACTTAGTGAACTAGACGTGGTATTGGTCGATCAGTTGATGACACGCGAGACGGACCATCGCTAGACACGCCAATCACGCGAGGTCGTCGAGTAGTAGCACCTCACGCACTGGCTCGGTGACCGCGTTGCTCGGTATTGCCAATGAGGCCAGCAGGGAAATGCTCATCGGCAACAGTACCCAAGTCTTTCAGGCTTTATGTGTTTTCATCAGCGTCGATGAACTTCTTTCGATTTACCATCCAGGGTAACGCCGGCTGACTGCGTATTTTCCTGCACCGGTTTTTTGTAAATTCATAGGTCACAAGATCAACGAAGTGGCGGTTGCCTTTAACTACGTCGTAGGTGATCAGAAAATAAATCAAGGGGCTTTTAGCATCGATCCATGTGTTCAACGCCTGGTCTAAAGCCTTTTGAATGTCCTCTACACGGCTGTACCCAATGAACGTCTGAAATGCTGCCTGACCGGCCTTGCTATGCAGCTTTTGGATTTCATTGATGTCCGTGTGGGCACGCTTCCACTCCCATTCCACGAAAGTCAGAATATCCTTTTCGGAGTACTGAACCACCGCATCGGTACGCCCGCCCAATTCGAAAAGAGCCCGTGCACCCATCAGGCTGGCACATTGACGAATTACGAGGCCCATATGGATCGTCCAGTTGGCCCTATTCGCTAGGCCAGCTTTTTCAGTAACGGGAAAATCCTTGTACCAGAGGTAGTTGAACAGCGTAACGAAGTCTCGCTCAATCCGTTTCATTATGGCTTCCGTATGTCTAATGAATAGCTGTAATTAACTTTCCAGCCATGACCCCAAACGTCCTCTAGGTTTTCGTTAGAAATCCCTGAGCACATCGCATTACTCGCGCCTGTATCGGCACGACGGCGCTGTACTTTACCTTTCTGCACTGCTGCCCCGACGGGCCAACTGAGCGCTGTTGGTGAATAACCATCAGGCATGCGGGCCCTGTCAGCCGGATTACTGACTTAACAAATGAGAGCAAACGCAGGGCGTTTGGGCTTGAGCGCGGACCTTTTTGAATTCTTAGCCATCGGCTTACCACACTGGATTGCACGCCTGACGCCGAGTAGCCTATCGCACCTCTTTACCCCCAGCATTTGGAATGCCTAATGGCCCTGCACGACGCAATCGCCCTTGAAATCCACGCCGGCGCGCTACCGCTAAAATTCCGCGCTGCAGACCTTAAAACCCCTTGCCGTAAGGTCTACTTAAACCCGACCGATACCAACGAACGCTATCGCGTGGGCTTGGACTTCTTCGCCGCCAACACAATCAATACGCAGTTGGCAAACCTGTGTGAGCTCACCGGTTACTGGGCGCGCAGCGGCCAGGTGGCACGTTACCGGCGTGTGGCCGAGGGCTTGTATGAGTTGCTCGGCATGGACGAGACGCAGGAGCTGACCGCTGAAGTCGAGCCCGCTGCTGAGGCTGCCATGGGTTGCCATGACTTGAGCCCCTGGGAAGCGCGCTTTGCCTTCTACCTTAAACATGAACCCTTTCAAATTTACGATCGTCGCCGCCGGAAGGTTTACCCAGCCCAGGCAGCTCAGGGACTGGATGCAAGATTGAGCAGCTACTTCTGGCCCTCGCCGGGAGTAAGCTTCGTAGCAACAGAGCAAGTGCTACAGGGGTTTATTGCTCAGGCGCGAGTGCTAAGTCTTGACCTTGCCGGTAATGCCGATGCGGTGTTGGCATTATTCGCGTCTATCTGCCAGTGGGGCGGAGTGCGCCTGCCCACGCGGGATGCCGACGCGGTCGTCGCCAACCTGCAACGTGCTGCTAACCGCAATGCTCAGAACCCAGCTGCAATGAACAGCGCATGGACGAAGCTGTACGCCATGTTTTACCCAGACGACTTTGTGATCTATGACTCGCGTGTAGCCACCGCATTGGTGGGTATTGCCGAGGCCGTGTTCGTTGACGCCGAACTCGATTCCTTCAAAGCGCACTACCCCAACCTAGGCCTGATCGCTGGACGTGGCGGTAGTCGGCCACGAGCGACTCGTACCGTGTGGCGCAATGCATATATGTCATGGCCAGCGCAGCTCGATGCAAATCGTCTTGTAGCATCCATTGCGCGGTCGCTTAGCACGCGATCGGGCTTGGCCTACAACGTACGCCAATTGGAGGCAGTGCTATTTATGGAGGGATATTGAGCGCGCGATACACGCCAGGCGACGCGGATTTTGAAGGGCATTGTCCCCGCATGACGACCCGCAGTTTACGTAGCGAGGCAGCCAACCAACGATCAATCTCGCGGAGCCTGACCAGCCGAATTTTCAATACTCGCGATAAACATCCTGGCCTCTCGATTAGACCGCAGATAAACCACGCGGCAGGTTGATGGTGCAGTTGCCACGAGTTGCTGCATCTTTGCTCGCGCTGTTTTTTTCGTCCGCCACATGAATCTAAAAAACTCCGGCAGGTTCGCCAGCAGTTCGGGGCAGTTCTCGGGCAAGTCAGGCCGAGATTGACCCCGTTGGAGCAGCGTTCTGCGCAGTACGCGCAAGAATCGAAGCGTCGCCGAACGATCAATCCAAATTAAAAGATCTGCACGGGCCATCCGATTTTCCCAAGTGGCCGAATGGCCCCCTTCGAATATCCAGCAATCACGGGCCTCGACATCGAGGCAAAGCTGCGTTTTCTCGTCCCGGCTTCGTTCTATCCAACCTGGCTGCCAGTGAATAGTGTCGATATGAACGACCGGCAAGCCCGTGCGCTGACCAAGCTCGCGCGCCAAAGTGCTTTTGCCAGACCCAGGTTGACCAACAATCATCACCCGTTGCATCGAAGCTCCTTCTCGCTATGCACGCTGATTTTTTGGGGGTGGCGATTTTACGTCAATGCCTATATCGGTCAACAACAAGGGGTCAGAGCGACAGGCAGCTTTCGCCCAGAAGACTTCAATCAACTGGAGGGCATGGGGTGGTTGGGATGTACCAGTGAGCTGCGGAGTCGAGATGAACGTGTTTCTGCTTTAGAGGGAAAAACGGGGTATCGAGCGTACCCAATGCTATTGAAACCCAACTGGCAAGCTCGCCTTGAGACCGTGACCAAAACAAGGCCGAACCACACTGCACGCAGAACTCGCGTGATACCGTCGTTGAAGAAGCATAGGTTTTGATATGGATGGAGCCGCTAAGTATTTGCAGCGCGCTACGCGGAACGCTGCCGTAAGAAGCAAATGCCGCCCCATGACCTTTGCGACACTGGCTGCAATGACAATGACTCACTGCTTGCGGTGTGGTGGATAGCTCATAACGGACAGCGGCACATAAACAGCTTCCTTGGTACACCTCTGTCATACGCTCTTCCGTGCATGCTAAAACGCCAGCGTAACCGTCCCGGTCTAATCAGTCGACTGACAGGTAGTGGCTAGTAACTGGCTATCATGAAGGGCAGCTATCGGCCAGAAGCTGCCACTCAAAGCGACTCGATAACTCCCACCCAAGCGTGCATCATCATGCTCACCACGATCCCGCCCTGGCAGCGAAGCCGTAGGTGCAGAACCTGCCCGCTCACAAAAACAAGCATTTTGAAATGGAAGTCATCTCATGTTCGAACGTAACAAACTGGTTCCGGAGTTAATGGTCACCAACCTGGATAGCAGCCTGGCTTTTTGGGTTTCTCTTCTGGGGTTCAAAGTAGCTTATCAACGTTCGGATGAGGGATTTGCGTACCTTGATTTGAATGGTGCTCAAGTAATGCTTGAGCAGATTGATCCTGACGCGGGTCAATGGCTGACTGCGCCATTGACCAAACCGTTTGGAAGAGGCATCAACCTACAGATTGATGTTGAGGCTGTGGCACCCATCATCCAAAAACTTGTTCAGGCTGGATTTCCACTCTATCGAGAATGCAAAGACACCTGGTATCGGGCTGACAAAATAGAAGTAGGTCAGCGCGAATTCATCGTCCAGGATCCCGATGGTTATCTCGTAAGGTTGGTAGAGCGGTTGGGTGAGAGACCGGCTTGCTCAATCTGAACCTAAGCCAAGCCGACCGTCAGCTTCGGGTCGATAGCTGCCGGTGGCGACTGGCAGTCATCGGCCAGAAGCGGACCTTGAATATCCAAACAACTGCCGAGGTCCATAAACGCATCACGCGTGAGTGCTGGCTCGACGGGCTCGGACTCGGAACTACATGGCCCCGCAGAAACCCACGAACTCAAGATATGTCAAATGCGGGGTAAGCGTCAGGTTAAGGCACGTTGCGATGAGTAAACGCCTAGCAACTGGCTACATATGGCTCCATCAGCGAGCCTCCAACTGCGGATTTTCGATAACAAAAGCCGCTTCACTGAAGCGGCTTTTCTTTACTTGGAGATGTTTGCTAATACTGCTGCTTTCGCGTCTCTACCGTCGACGGTAGTTACACCAGTCAGCCAGCTATCCAGAGTCTCAGGATGAGCGGCCAGCCATTTTTTCGCTGCACTCAAAGCGGGCTCCTTTTTGTCAAGGGAGTTCATGATGCTGCTCTCCATGTCGACCGTAAATTTCAGATTGCTGTACAACTTGCCAACGTTACCGCAGCGCTCGGCATAGCCTTTGGATGTGATGGTTTTGACCGTTGCTGCGCCGAAATCGGGACCGAAGGAATCATCACCACCCGTTAGATACACGATGTCCATGTTCACGTTCATTGGGTGAGGCGCCCACGCCAGGAACACAATGGGCTTCTTGCGTTGAATCGAGCGACCTACCTCTTGGATCATGCCTGCTTCACCAGACTCGACCAGTTTGAAATCCTTCAAACCATACGAGTTGTCCTTGATGATCTTCTGCACCAACGTGTTTCCGCCGCTACCAGGCTGGATGCCGTAAATGCGGCCTCCGAGCTGGTCTTTAAATTTCTCTATGTCCTTGAAATCCTTCAACCCCTCATCGGCCAGAAATTTTGGAACTGCGAGTGTGTATTTTGCACCTGTGAGGTTAGGGGTTGGGAGAACGGACAAAGAGTCCTTTAGGGGGGTAATCAGAGGATCCTGAGATGGCGACCAGTAGTTAATGAACGTATCCAGCTTGCCATCGCTAAGAGACTTCAGAACGATTGGCAGTGAAAGCATGCTGTCGTCAAATTTATAGCCCAGGCCTTCGGCAACCACCTGAGTCAATGCGTTTGTCGATATACCATCGAGCCATCCCACGTTCGCCGTCTTGATGACTTGGCAACTGCTGGGTTCTTGAGCCATAACCAACACGCTTTGAGATGCCAAGGTTACCGCGATCACGGTTTTGTAAAACTTGTTCATCCGACTCCCCTCTAGAGTTGCACTAACTCTGTTTGACGTATCTGGATGGCAGACTCAAATTTGCACGTGGCTGACGCTTATGAATTGCGCCTTTCCCGCTTCGATTATCGGCCAATCGCCAGTACGGCATAACCGCGTTTCTATTATGAGGAGCATGCGGTTTTCTTATGGATCAGTAGGGAGGGATCCACCTGGATATGCACGTCATAGCGGCAGCACGCTGCCGCTATGACGCAAATTTGAACCGTAAGTAAAGTGCCTAGGCCACAGGTTGGTCGAGCGCGCTGCGGCCCATAGTCTGGTCACCAACGTACTTTTGATCGAATGCTGGCCGAGTGAAAATCCTCCGAACCATAGGCTCGAAGTGCTCCAAAGGGCGAGTCGGGTAATCAGGGTCAAAGGATGATTGGTCCCACTCCTCACAGAAGCGCACACAACTCTCGTAGTAAGGGTGATCCTTGTATAGATCCCGCTCATTACGATCACCGCCGAAGAAGTGCACGTAGTAGTAGTTCTGGAAGAGGCCGTGATAATTGATGACCCAGGTCACCTCTGGACGAACATAAGGGCGAAGGATGGATGCTGCATACTGGGAGTGGTTGTAGGGGGCGAGCTCGTCGCCCAGGTCATGGATCAGCGCTGCAACCACCATCTCCTCATCTGCACCAGCGTCCTCAGCTCTACATGCGGTCTGAAGCGAATGAGCGAGTCGGCTCACCTTGTAACCGCTTAGAGAGTGTTCCAGATCCCGCAGGCATTTGAGGAGCCGGTCAGGAAGCTCTTTTGCGAAATCAGTTTCCAGCTGGGTCAGCATTTCATATTCGGCTTTGGTGCCGTCTTTCATCTGGGTAAAAGCTACGGTTTCCATCATCAGTCCTCAGGCTTTCGAATCTTATTGAGCTTTCAAGCTTCTTTTCATGGCTTTGTAGATGCCTTTGGGGCCATCCATATCCATGTAGCAACCTTGCAGATGACGGCGACCTTCATTGGTATCAAAGCTCGTCCGGCCATGGAGGACACGCGTGTTATTGAACATTTGCAGCTCGCCCTTCTCCAGCTTGAAACGTCGCTCAAATGCCGGATCCACAAAGAGCTCGCCCATGCGACGACGTGCACGGTGGAATACGGCCATGTCGTGTTCATTCAGCAACGGTAGATAGTCGAGGCGTGGGCTATAGCTGACACCTGTCATTCGGCCCAGCGCGTCGGTCATGATGATTGGCCGCCGCTCAATCAGCTCAACGTCGTTATCGACGTGGCGGTAACGCACAGGCACGTTGGCCAGCAGTTCGAAGCCTTCGGGATCTTCCAATTTAAGCTGCTCTGCGACCGCGAGACTGTCTACGAGTGTAGAGAGCCCCCCCGATGTTTCGTTGATCAGGCAGTGCAAAAGCTGGATGCCAGGCATCGGATCGCGATAAGGGTTATCGGTATGAGGATCGAGGTGAATTGAGCGATAGGCCAGGTCATTGGAGTTCGGCCGGGAGTACACCTCGAAGTACTTGCCGAAATTGGTTTCGCGCACCTGGCCAAAGATTCTGCCTACATCCAGAACTGACTCGGCTTCGGTAGGCACGTTCTGGATTACGACAACCCCATAGGTCAAAAACTTGCTGAATGCCTCCAATCGATAATCGAAGTCACTCAGTCGGTTGAAGTCGATGTAGATGAGCTGGGTGTCAATATTGCTCTTCCAACTGATGGGCGTTGGCAGGCCATCCAGCGGATCGAAGTCGGCACGAAACTCCGTGAGGTCATACAGCCCCGCATAACCATCACTGAATGACAGCCATGCCTGATCTACGCCTTTGGCCTCTGCTTCAACCAGAGTGATGCCGTCAGGAAGGTTATGCGGGTTAAACAGTCTTTGCTGAGTAGTGACATCAAGACTGACAGCGTCCTGGCAGCGCTCCCGCAACCACAGCGGCGCTAGCACAATGGTTTCCCCTGGCAACTGTGCGATCACGGATGCCGGTTGTTGCTTGATTTCAAAAGTGACCTGTACCATGAGAACCTCCAAATAGGTGGTCTCAGTATCCTTACGTGCTCAGGGGATAAACACCCGCAATCCCCTTATTAGAGGTATGCATAAACGTTATGGAGCCGAGCGAACAGGACCTCCCGCCACTTAAATCTTTGGTCGCCTTTGAGGCCACAATCCGCTTGGGTTCGATGACGGCCGCAGCTGTTGAATTGGGCACTACTCAACCGGCGATTTCTCAGCGGATTCGCACCTTGGAGGAGTCGCTTGGGTGTGTACTCTTCGAACGTAACGGTAAGCTGTTGCGACCCACCTATGAGGGTCAGCAGATTTATTCAGGCCTAGCATCCCCGGTGAGTGAAATTAAGGCAGCGGTCAAGCGCATGCGTCGCCATTTCAACAAGCAGAAACCTACCATCTCGATCGCTGCGAATTTTGGATTCTGCTATTTCTGGCTTATGCCGAAATTGCCTGCGCTCCAGGGCCAGTTCCCCCAGATCCAATTCAAGATTCGCCCAGTAAACCTTGACGATGATCCGATGCTTCAAGATGCCGATATCGCCATTCAGTTTGGATCCCTCGACGGTGACTTCCGATTTGAAAAGCTACTGATCCCCGAGACGGTATTCCCAGTATGCAGTCCAGACCTGGCTGAAAAACTGGGGCTACTGGAAGGTACGAAAATAAGCAGTATCGAGGATCTACCGCTGCTTCATAAGGACAGCGATGACTCCCGGTGGCTGGATTGGCATCACTGGTGCCTGCACGCGAAGATCACTCCGCCAGAGGAAGCGCCAGTTTTTTGCTTCAATAACTATCCGTTGCTGCTGACCGCTGCGCAGGAGGGTCAAGGTATCGCCTTGGGCTGGGCTGGGCTGATCGAAGAGCAGATCAAGGCGGGCAAATTGATCGCTCTCGGGCCTTCAGTAGACCGGCCTCACCGGGGTTACATTGTGAGATCGAACTATCACGAGACACTTCTGGTGAGGGATGTCCTTCAGTGGCTGATTGCGGCAAGCTGACCTTGAAGCCTGCGCCGTTGAATGTCCGCCAAATCCGTTTCCGCTGCTGAAAATCGTGCTGGCAAGGTATTAGATTAACTCGATGCCGATCCCGCCAGGGATCAGACTCGTCTATCTGGCGAGCATTCTCGCCTAAATAGGTGTCCGGTTTCATTAAACCAATACAGTAGATCTTTAGCCCGGCCGGCTTTCATCATCGCTTTGATCAACTTGATTTTTTCCACAGTTTCAACCGTTCCCGAGAGTGGTTTGTTGAGTTTTTTGATTGAAACCTGTCCATGATCTCTTTAGCAGATCACATCCATGAACGATACCTTGTCCGCTCCCGAGGTGAACGACAGTCTGCTTTTGGCCGAAAGCTGCCTATCAGTAATAGGAAAACTCCCCACACCCGCGTCCATCCGTCGCATCCCCCACCCTCCAGTCCCCACCCAACCTGCCGATAACCCTACTAACCGCATGCCTACCCCTGCATCACCACTCGATCGAGTCCACCACATGAACCCACTCTCCCTTCTAAAAAAAGCCCGGGCCGATCGTCAAGGCACCGCCACGCTCACCAGCACTGCCAACGACCTGGACGCCGCCCTCACCGCCCTGCGCATCACCCCCACCCTGATCACCGGTTTTATCTCGCCGCATTTGGACATCGATCAGGTCGCCGCCAAGCTCAAACGCCGTTTCCCACAATCCACCATCAGCCTGTGCACCACTTCCGGCGAACTCTGCAATGCGCCCAATTCGCTGTATTGCGCCACCGGCGAGCGCTGGGATCGGGTGGTGTTGCAGCTGTTCGACGACAGTCTGATCGCCTCGGCCGAGGTGGTGATGGTGCCGCTGGAGTGTGAGGACATTCGTGGCGGCGGTAAGCGGTTGGGGATGCAGGAGCGCATTGCCAAGTTGGTGGGGCATATCAAGCGGGTGCAGGTGCGCACGCCGATCGATCATCGCGATACGTTGGCGTATGTGGTGTTCGACGGGTTGTCGGCGTCGGAGTCGTTTTTTATGGAGGCGCTGTATGAGTCGGGGCGGTTTCCGTGTTTGTTTGTAGGGGGATCGGCCGGGGGTAAGTCGGATTTCCAGAAAACGCTGATTCATGACGGTCAGCGCAGTTATCAGAATCATGCGCAGATTGTGTTTGTGAAGACGGCGGCGCAGGTGCGATTTGGGGTGTTCAAAAGCCAGAATTTCAAACCGGCGGATTTGACCTTCAGTGTGCTGACGGCCTCGGTGGAGGACCGCACGATTGACCAGGTGATCGACAGCGCCGGCAATATCAAGAGCATGGTGCAGGCACTGTGTGATGCGTTTAATTGTGCGCCGCAGGCATTGGAGTCGAAGCTGGCGGATTATTCGTTTGCGATTCGGGTGGGCAGTGAGTTGTTTGTGCGGTCCATCGCGCGTATCGACTTCGAGCAGCAGATCGTGCAGTTGTTTTGCGACGTGGCGCCGGGCGAGGAGTTGGTGATGGTGCGGCGTACGCCGTTGCGTGAGGCGACGCGCCTGGACTATGAACAGTTCCTGCGTGGCAAGGGTGGCCAACCGGTGGCGGGGATTTTGAATGACTGCATCTTGCGTCGGCTGAACAACGGCGCCGAGTTGGGCAGCATGGCGGGGACGTTTGGCGATGTGCCGTTGGCGGGATTCTCGACCTTTGGGGAGATTCTGGGGTTGAACCTGAACCAGACGCTGACCGCGATTTTCTTCTTTCGGGTGGCCAAGGGCGCAAGTTTCAGTGACGAGTATGTGGACAATTTCATCGCTCATTACGGCGAGTTCAAGGCGTTTTTCCTACGGCGGCAGGTGAAGAAGCTGGCGGGATTGAACCATGTGGTGGTCAAGCAGATTGCGGCGTTCAAGAACAATGATTTCTCTAACACCCTGAACACCCGCGGGCTGGACAACAATATCCTGCCGGTATTCGAAGGCCTGGCGGACTTGGGCCAGGTGCTGGCCCAGGCTGAGCAACAGCAGGAAGAAATCGCGGCGCAGCTCAAGCATTATTCCGGTGAGTTGCACGCGTCGATGGATGACTTGGTCAGCACCATCGACCAGCAGAACAGCGTATCGGCCCAGGCCGGGGCCACGGTGGAGGGGTTGTCGAGCCAGGCGGATGTGGCGGTGGAAGGTGCGCGCACGCTGGCCGGGTCGAGTTTACGGATCCAGTCGATTGTGCAGGTAATCCAGCAGATCGCCGGGCAGACCAACTTGCTGGCGCTCAACGCGGCCATTGAAGCGGCGCGCGCGGGCGACTTGGGCCGGGGCTTTGCAGTGGTGGCGGACGAGGTGCGCAAGCTGGCGGAAATCACGCGTAAGAATGCGGCGGAAATTGGCGTGGATATTGACCTGCTGTCGAGTGAGATCCAGCGGGTAGCCCAGCAGATCGAAGACCAGTCCACCGGTGTGGGCGCATTGCGAGAGATGCTGGACGCGTTGGAAGCGTCCAGCCGTGCGACCGAGGGCACGGCGCAGCGGACGAAGACGATTGCGGATACGTTGACGGGGTTGACGCACGCGTAGACGTTATTGAAATCGTCAGCTTTGGAATCTCATTGAGGCATGAGGACTGTGCGGTGCCTTAGGGCATCGCTTATCAAGTCCTCATAATTATTGTTTTTTCATCAGCATGAAAAAATGGCCGGGCCAGACTCTTCGCATGGCGAACGACTCACGGTCACCGGCAACAAAGTCCGCGAAGTAGCTTTTGGGCGATTGGCGGACAATGTCGTCCAAGATTGAGCGTTGTGACGTCTGACTGTCGAAAGAGGCGACCGGCTTGCTTATCCGGCCAGTGGTTTTGTCCAGTGTGTAGCCTTCTGCCTTGCCGTGTTCGGTGAGGGTCCAAACGCCGTTGACGTTATCCGTGAGTGCCTTGAAGGGCGGTAGCCTGACGTCCTTGTTGGTGGTTTGGACAATATGGTCCTCGTACCTGACTTTGTGGTAGGTGGCGAACTGGCTGGCGAGTGGGGGCTGATCAGCCCCTTCATTAGAGAATTTTTTTACCATCTTCTCCAGGAACGGTATGCCACCAATGTTTGTAAACGCACCTTGGGCCGGGTCCAGAATGTGTCGCAAGAAACCCTGGTCGATACGGGTGCTGTTGATCGCCGAACCCTCCAGGACGCTTGACGCGATTGCGGCGTCCTCTGGCTTGAAATCGAACGTCACCTGATACCCTTCCCCGTCATAGCGAACGTTACTCCCCCCGAATTGAAGGCCGTCGCTGTAATGACGATAGGTACCGAGTGCTATGGCCACGTGATCTACAAAACGCAGGTCAGCACCCTCCGCTGCGGCGTAAGCGTACATATCCGAGATCAAGGCACGATCCTCAGGGTTGAGGAAATCGGCGTGGTTTTGAGTGCCGTTATAGACGGTGGCAGGTGGCTTGGCGACCGGCGGTTCAACCCCCCCGTACAAACGCGAAATCAGGTGATCACGCCCATTTGCAGGTTGCAGTTTCGGGTTGGCAGCCATTGGGGTTGCGGTTGCTTGCAACTCTTCCCACGCTGAACGTCGCTCATTGAGCGTGAAGGCACCGCCAACGTCGCTAGCAATCAGGCTGAGCTGATCGCGCGCAAGCCCTTTGAAAGGGTTGCTGTCAATGCCATCGACGAAGCCGTTGGCCTGCCGGGCCCGAGCCAGGAGCTCCGGGTTATCGGTATTGGGAAGCGCTGCACCGTGTTGTTTTTTGTTGGCGATGTAGTTATCGCCGGTAATCGAGTGGAACGGGTTTTCGCTCTCCGAGCCCGCGCGTTTTTCAGCACGCGCTGCCGCTTCGCTCAACTGGTGAGCCAGGATTGAGACGGTGCTGTTGGTAACTTCACCGTTCGAAGTTGACGCGGCAATGGGCTCTTCTTTATCTGACGAAACCGCAAACACGGGCTCGGCGTTGGAAGTACTACTTGTTGCCATACGATTAGTGGCTGACGACGCATGAAGATTAATAGATATCATGGATCACTCTTCCTAAATAGGAGGACAGCGCCGCTGCCACATCATTAATATCATTGTTTTCCATGTAAAAGAGCCAAAAAACCAAACGGACAAAATACTTTTCAGTTGATTAATAGCTATATTTTAATACGACTGAATCGACGCCTGCAGGACGCGTATAGCGAGGTGTGCCCCCGTATACATCATGATAGATTCTAACTCGCGAGCCATTACCAAACGACTGAGTGTTAAAATCCTGCACTGTGCCAGACGAACGCGGAGTGATTCTCCTGCAATCCTCTTGAGAGCTGAAGGGCCTTGAATAGCAAAGCCTCACATCCTCCCTGATGCTGTCAGGGTAAAACGTTGTACTCCATTGAATTTCCACTAACTGTTTGGGATCAATGAGCGTTCCTGGGGGAAAGTCCGAGCTAACAACACTGAAACTCGCAAACCCTACACCCGGATGAGTATCGGAATTGGATAACACCAACACGGGACTGGGGTCCCCATACTTTGAAATAGACCTTTCCTCCGCCCCGACCACCCCACTAGCCAATACCAGCAGAGCAGTAACAAGGGCACGCACAGGCTTGTTTGCATTTACGGAGCACCGAATCACTATCGAGCCACTCATAATCACCACCATCGCTTGAGGAGTTAATACGTAAGAGCCCAATGGATCCAGCGGTAAGAATCACACTTCTACCGTTGCACGATTCATTAACCGTAGAAACCCACGCACTTCCTAAAACAATGAAGGACAGCTCTGTAATACTAATAAATAGGAATACGCAGGTATTTTCCTAATCCCGCATGCCCGCTATTTAATTTGGGCTTTGTAAGGCTACTCAGGCGAGTCAAGCAGGCTGAACAGATTGTTCATCCAGATCGCTCGCTTGGGGGGCGGATCGTCGCTGTCGGCAAGGGCATCCATAAGGGAGCGACTCTGCGCGGAACCAACAGAGGTTTCCAGGATGAAGCCCTGCTGAGCTTCATCCTCTGGAGGCATTGTTGGTCGGTGCAGCTTGCCGGTAGCGGTGTCCAGCGTGTAGCCAGCGGACTGACCCAGTTCGGTCAAACTCCACACGCCATTAACGTTGGTGGCAACTACCTTTGAGGGCGGCAGTTTGGTGTCCGTATTCGTCGTGACCAGGACATTGTCCTTGTTTTCGATCCGGTTGAAGGTGGCGAATTCGCTGCCGAGCGCGGCTTGTGAAGCACCTTCAGCAGAGAACTTGAGCACCATCTGTTCAAGGAAGGGTATTCCGCCGATGTTGGAGAGAGATCCGTAGTCCGGGTTCAGAATATGCCTTAAGAAGCCTGGGTCGATACGGGTGCTGTTGATGGCCGAACCATTAAGAATGCGCGAGGCAATAGCCGCGTCCTGCTCCTTGAAGTGGAAGGTGATGCGATAACCCTCCGAGGTATAGCCATTGTTGTGGCTCAGCTGCTGACCGCCGTCGCTGAGATGTCGATAATGGCCGAGCTGCCAGGCCAAGTCATCGACGAAGGCCAGATCAGCACCTTCAGCCTGCGCGTAAGCGTACATCTGCGAGATCACGGCACGATCATCGCGGTTGAGGAAATGATAAGAGCTCTGAGTTAGGTTGTAGGAGGTCAATGGTGGCTGGGCCACCGGCGGTTCGTAGTTGCCGAACACGCGAGCGACCATCAGAGCATGGCCGTCAATCGATGCCTGACTCGCGCTGCTCGCCTGGGCGGGTGCCGTAGATTCCATCTCTTGCCATGCGGCACGGCGTTCGTTGGTGGTGAATGCGCCGCTGTCGTCATGGGCGATCAGGATCAACTGATCACGTCCCAAGCCCTTGAAGGGGTTGCTGTCGGAACCGTTGATGAAGGCGGTTGCCTGTCGGGCGCGGGCCAGGAGCTCTGGAAGATCGGTGTCTGGGACCTCGGCGTCATGCTGCGCTTTATCCGTGAGGTAGCTGTCGCCGATGATCGAGTCCGGCGGATCGGCGAGTGGCTCTGCGGTGCGGGTGTCGGCGCGCACTGAGGCTTCGCTCAACTGACGAGCCAAAACCGATACGGTGTGGGGCGCACTATCCGTGTGTGTAGCGGTAGATGCACCAGCCGTGTCTGCCGTTGTCTGCATTGCTGGTGAGGTTGCGGCATTAACCGGACTGCTAGCCAAGCGATTGTTAGGCACTGAGGAATAAGCGTGGATAGTTGCCATGAGAATTCACCCTGTAGAGGCGGCTAAAATTTTACCAACTGCACGTTTTTTATTTATCAGAGCAGAGGTCACCGTAATAAGTGACCCTTGCACGGTATTACGAGTTAGTACCTATATCGAAAAGTCACTGTATCAACGCCAGCAGGACGACTGTAGGGTGGTGTGCCCCCTAAGACATAATGCTTGATGACAATACGTGATCCGTGATTGAAACTCTGGGCATTAAATTCATAGATAACGCCAGATGAGTTAGGAGCGATATCCACGCAATTAGGTTGAGAACTATAGGGGCGAAAGTAACAGAGTTCGACCTTTGAATTGGCACTTTCAGGGTAGTACGTTGTACGCCACGCGATCTCTAGTAACTCTTTCGGATCAGGCAAAGTACCACTGGGAAAGTCCAACGAATTCGCGTAGAAATTGGCTAATCCAACACCCTCATTGGACAAAACCAGCACAGGACTTGGCGTATCATCTTTAGTGAAAGATCGCTCTTCAGCCAACGCCAAACTAGCAGACAAAAACAGCAAGAGCGCAAACAAAACGAGCATGAACTTACGAACATTCAAACCAAGCATTAAAGTCAACATCTCGATTGGAATTTTCATAACCCTCACCTTATTAATCAACGGTAGGAAGTACGGCACTACCGTCGCACGCTTTTTTAACCGAAGTAAGATAGCAACGTCCTAAATTCACGAAAGAGCAATCTGTAATACTAATAAGTAGGAATACGTCGGTAACGTCCTAGTCCCGCCTCCCCTCTACCAAAACCGCTTGTTTCAGGTCATGCTTCGCCGCTCATTTCAAGGACGATAACAACAATGAAAACCGCTCTACGCGCCCTGTTCCTGATTTGCCTCACCGCTCCCGCCTTCGCCGCCGAAAACCCCGTCGGTTTCAAGACCACCACCCTGCCCGATGCGCAAAACAACCGACCACTCGAACTGGTCGTCTGGTACCCCGCTACCACCACCACCCAACCCAAGCTGATCGCCGACAACGCAGTCTTCATCGGCGCCCTGGCCGTGCCCGATGCACCACCGGCCAGCGGCGAACATCCACTGATCGTGCTCTCCCACGGGTACGGCGGTAATTGGGGTAAACAGACATGGCTGGCCAGTGCGTTGGCCCATCAGGGCTATATCGTCGCGGCGGTCAACCACCCCGGCACCACCACCAAGGACCGCAGCCCGCAAGCCGCCGCGCAGTTATGGCAGCGCCCGGCGGACTTGAGCCGTGCTATCGATGCAGTGTTGGCTCAGCCCACGCAATTCGGCGCGGTGGCGAACAAACAGATAGCCGCTGTAGGCCATTCCCTGGGCGGCTGGACAGTGCTGGAAATCGCCGGTGCACGCTTCGATCCCGACCTGTTCGCCAAGGAGTGCAGCACCTATCCAAAGCTGGGCGGTTGCATTGGCTACCACGAGATGAATCCCGCTGCCACGCCAGAGGGCAAGGCCAAGCTGGCCGCTGACTTGAGCGACAAACGCGTCACCGCCATTGTGTCGTTGGACTTGGGCCTGTCGCGCGGCTTTACCGACGCCAGCCTCGCCGCATTGCCGGTGCCGGCGCTGGTGATTGCGGGGGGTGTGCCAACGGAAGATATGGCGCCTGAATTGGAGTCCGCCGATATGGTCCGGCGGATGGCAAAAGCTTCGACGCAGTATGTGGAGATCGCCGACGCTACCCACTTCAGCTTTATGTCGATCTGCAAGCCGGGGGCGATTGCGTTGATTGAAGAGAGCTCGCCGGGGGATGGCATGATTTGCCGGGATGGCGAAGGCGCTCGGGCGCGGGGAGTGATTCAGCAGCAGGTTATGGGGCTGATTACTGGGTTTTTGAGTCGGTCGTTTCGGAACTGATTAAGGCGGAACACTCAACTCAAAGTGGTATGGATGGGAGCGGCCCAAGGTCCTCACATCGATACCACTGATGATTACTATCGAACCGCTCGCCTATAGGCCGACCAACGGCCCTTCCTATAATCGCTTCCCACTTCTTCTTCCCATGCGCCTGGCCTCAGGCGACATCCCCCCTTGGAACCCAGCATCATGCCAAGCGCCCTCCAGGCCCCCAGCGGCCTTCCCGAACATAATCAACAAAGTGTCAAACAGCAGTGGCTGGCGATTCTCTCGGTCGCGGTAGGTGCCTTTGCCCTGGTGACCAGTGAATTCCTGCCGGTGGGCGTGCTCAACGATGTCGCCACCGACCTCGGTATCAGTGCCGGCCACGCGGGTTTGATGGTGACGCTGCCCGGCATCATGGCCGCCCTCGCTGCACCGTTTCTGTCGGTGAGCATTGGCGCGATGGACCGTCGTTATCTGCTGATCGGCCTGACGCTGATCATGATCATCGCCAACTCGGTCGTGGCCTTTGCCAGCGACTTCAACCTGCTGCTGTTCGGCCGTGTATTGCTGGGCATCAGCATCGGCGGTTTCTGGGCCACAGCCATTGCCCTGAGCGGTCGCCTGGCGCCCAAGGGTGTGGGCGTAGCGAAGGCGACTTCGATCATCATGATGGGCGTGACCCTGGCCACCGTACTCGGCGTGCCCGTCGGCACCTGGCTCAGTGGCCTGATGGGCTGGCGCATGACGTTTCTGGTGACCGCGCTAGTGGGCATTCCGGTGCTGTTGGCGCAGATGTTCCTGCTGCCAAGACTCACGCCAGAGAAAGCCATTCGCATCAGTGATCTGCCTGCTTTATTTATCAACCCACAAGCGCGGGTCGGCTTGATCGCGGTGCTGCTGATCGGGCTGGCGCACTTTGCGGCCTACACCTATGTCGCGCCGTTCTTCAAACACAGCTCTGGCTTCGACGGGCCGACCATTGGTTCGCTGTTGCTGCTGTATGGCGTCGCAGGCGTGATGGGCAATATTTTTGCCGGGTTCGCGGCTAACCGCAGCGTGCGCAATACCTTGCTGCTGGTGGCACTGATGATCGGCACCAGCACCGCGCTGTTCCCGTACTTCGCCACCGGCATGACCGGCGCGGCGATGCTGATCGCGCTGTGGGGCTTTGCCTTTGGCGCCTTCCCGGCGTGCGCGAGTATCTGGATGTTTGTGGTGGCGCCCAAGGATGTCGAGCGCGGCATGCCGCTGTTCGTGGCGTTGTTCCAAGTGATCATTGCCCTGGGCTCGTTCTTTGGCGGGCAGATCGTCGACCAGATGGGCAGCGCGGTGCTGTTGAGCCTGGCCACGGCGCTGGTAGGTTGCGGGTTTGTGACGGTGCTGGTGTTGGGACGCAGGGTCAGCAACAGCTTGGCGGCGCAGCCTTGCTAGCCATTGGCTGCGATTTTTAAGCTGGTATCATCCGGGCACGTTTAACCCAGGTAGACACCCATGAATCGCCAGAAAAAACTGCAGCAGCTGTTCAAGGCCAAGGCCAAAAAGGCCAGCGCCAAATTGGCGCCCAAATCCAAGGACAGGTACATCAGCAAAGCAGAGCGGGAAAAGCTGGCGGCTGAAGCGGATCAGGCGCCAAGCGTTTCCCCGCAAGACTGACTCAGCAGCCGCTCAGCGCCACCTGACGGCGCTCGCCCACAAAGAAAAACGGCCGCAGGCGCACGCCTACGCTGTTACCGATAAACGCCGCCACCAGCCACACCCAGCCATGCAGGCTGCCCGAGGCGATGCCGCTGAAGTACGCGCCGATGTTGCAGCCGTACGCCAGGCGCGAACCGTAACCGAGCAGCAGGCCGCCGATCACCGCAGCGATCAACGAGCGGGCCGGGATCTTCAGGCTGGGGGCGAAACGCCCAGCCAGGCCGGCGGCCAACAGCGCACCGAGGACGATGCCGATGTCCATGACGCTGGTGATGTCCTCCCACACCGGCGCCGCCAGGGCCTTGGCATTGCCCGGCATCTGCCAGAACGCCCAAGCGCTTACGTCCACACCCAAACCGCTCGCCACCTTGGCGCCCCACAGGGCGAACGCCGAAGTGATGCCCCACGGCCGCCCGGCCAGTGCGAGGGTGGCGTAGTTGAGCAACGCCAAACCAATCGCGCCCCACACCAATGGCCATGGCCCACGCAGGAAGCGGCGCAAGCCCTGATGTTCGCTGGTCACGCCTTCTTCAAGCTGGCCGTGGCGGCGCTTCTCCAGACGCACGGTGACGGCCGCGATAAGCGCAAACATCGCCAGGCTGGCGAGCAACGCGGGCACTACGCCGAAGCTCTTGACGATGGACACCGCCGGGAACGCCGGCAACGCAAACCACCAGTCCACATGGTGTGTGGCGATCAGCGAGCCGCAGATAAAGAACAACAACGTCACCAGCATCCGCGCATTACCGCCGCCCAAGGTGAATAGCGTGCCCGAGGCACACCCGCCACCCAACTGCATGCCGATGCCGAAAATAAACGCACCAAACACCACCGACACCCCGGCCGGCGCCACCAGCCCGACCACTGGCTGCCCGAACAACGTGCCCGCCCCCAGCGCCGGGAAAAACAGCAGCACTGCCAGCGCGAGCATCACCATCTGCGCCCGCAAGCCAGCGCCACGGCGCTCATTGATGAACACGCGCCAAGCGGAGGTGAAGCCGAAGGCAGCGTGGTAAAGGGTCAAGCCCAGTGCCGCGCCGACCACTAGCAAAAGCACCTGGCGCGAACCGACGCTGTTTTGCAGGAACAAGGCGCCCAGCACCAGGATGACAAAGGCCACCAACGGCGCGACTGGCTTGCGCGCGGGGGTGATAGGGAGAGAGGTGCTCATGGGGTATCTCGGTTTGTTTGAAGGGGGGATTGCGAACGGGCGAGTATAGCCTGTGGGAGTTGTCGGACTTCAGTGAGGCTGCGATAGCGGTGTGTCAGGCAACGTAGAGGTTGGCAATGCCGCCGCCATCGCAGCCTCGCCAGGGCTCGACAACTCCCACATTGACCGTCACTGTGGCTGAGTACTGCGCCGGCAGCGCCTGTTCAAATCACCTCGTCCTGTTTGAGGAGTCACGAATACCGCTATGAGTTTCCTCGGTACCTTCCGCTCCCTGCGCAGCCCCAACTACCGCATCTGGGCCGCCGGGGCGTTGATCTCTAATGTCGGCACCTGGATGCAGCGCACCGCGCAGGACTGGCTGGTGCTGACCCAGTTGACCCCGCACAACGCTGCGGCGGTTGGCATCGTGATGTCGTTGCAGTTCGGGCCGCAGTTGCTGTTGCTGCCATGGACCGGCTTTGCCGCCGACCACTACGACCAGCGCAAATTGCTGATGGTCACTCAGGCGCTCATGGGTCTGCTGGCACTGACGCTGGGGGTGTTCACCGTCACTGGGTTTGTCGAACTGTGGCACGTGTATGTGTTCGCGTTTTTGTCCGGCTGCGCGTCGGCGTTCGATGCGCCGGTGCGGCAGGTTTTCGTCGCGGAACTGGTGGCCGAGAAGGATTTGTCCAACGCCATCGCACTCAATTCCACGTCGTTCAATATGGCGCGCATGATCGGCCCGGCCGTGGCGGGCCTGACCATCGCCTCGGTGGGCTCCGGCTGGGCATTCCTGCTCAATGGCAGCAGTTTCTTTGCGGTGCTGGTTTCGCTTTTTTTCCTACGGGTGTCGGGACAGCACGCCAAAGTGCGGGCACTGCGCACCAAGGGTAGCCTGACCGAGGGCCTGCGCTATGTGTGGGCACGGCCGGACTTGAAGGCGATCCTGCTGATGTTGTTTCTGATCGGCACCTTCGGCATGAATTTCCCGATTTTTATCTCGACCATGGCGGTAACTGCGTTCCATACCGATGCGCGCGCCTTTGGCCTGCTTTCCTCGACGCTGGCCATCGGCACCATTGCCGGCGCCCTGCTGGCCGCCGGACGCGAGCGGCCACAGTTCAAGTCGTTGCTCAACGGTGCGGCGATCTTCGGCATTGGCTGCACGCTGGCGGCCCTGGCGCCGAACTATTGGTTGTTCGCCGTGGCGCTGGTGATCATCGGCGTCGGTGCCATGACCTTCAGCAACACCACCAACAGCCTGATGCAACTCACCACCGAACCCGCCATGCGCGGCCGAGTGATTGCCCTGCGCGTCGGCGTGGCCTTGGGCGGCACACCGATCGGTGCGCCTATCGTCGGCTGGGTCGCGGACCACCTGGGCCCGCGCTGGGCACTGGGGGTCGGCGCGTTGTCGGGCATCCTGGCAGTGGGTGTGGCGGTCTACACCCTGCGTCATCGGTTGGATCGGCCCAAGTAACCCTCGCTTCGGCGTCCTTGTATAGGGGGGTGGGGTATGACACCATCCGCCCCACTATAGGTAGGGGGGGTATATCGTGAGCCATATCGCAGCCAACAAAGACGGCCTGATAAAACGGGTTAAACGCATCGCCGGGCAGATTCAGGCGGTGGAAAAAGCCCTGGAGTCGGACGCTGACTGCGCCAAGACCCTGCACTTGGTGGCCGCTACGCGCGGCGCCATCAACGGCTTGATGGAAGAGATCATCGAAGAGCACGCCAGGGCGCACGTGGCGGATCCTTCCCTCAGCGAGGAAGAACGCAACAAAGGTGTCGAAGAACTGCTCGAAGCCATCCGGCGTTACGCCAAATGACGCTCATGACAAACCACGCCCACGAGCATGTGTTCCTCGGTGCTGCCCACGAAGAGAACGCCAGGCGCACCCTGTGGGTGGTGATGCTGACAGTAGTGATGATGGTGGCGGAAATTGCAGCCGGCTACGTCACCGGCTCCATGGCCTTGCTGGCTGATGGTTTTCATATGGCGACCCATGCCGGTGCCTTGGGCATTGCCGCCGCAGCCTATGCCTATGCCAAACGCCACGCGCGCAGCCCGCGCTACAGCTTCGGCACCGGCAAAGTGGGCGACCTGGGTGGCTTCGCCTCGGCGCTGATCCTGGCGCTGGTGGCCCTGGGCATTGGCGTCGAGTCGGTGATCCGCTTGCTTGAACCCACCGCGGTGCAGTTCGGTACCGCGACCCTGATTGCCATCGTGGGCCTGGTGGTGAACATCGTCAGTGCGCTGTTGCTGGGGCACGGCCACAGCCACGGGCATGACCACAACCACGAGCATGACCACGAGCACCATCACCACAGCAACGACAACAACCTGAAATCCGCCTATGTGCATGTGCTCGCCGATGCGCTGACCTCCGTCCTCGCCATTGCGGCGCTATTGGCCGGGCGCTACCTGGGCTGGGTGTGGCTGGACCCGGTGATGGGTATCGTCGGCGCCATCGTGATTGCGCGTTGGGCCTGGAGCCTGATGGG
This sequence comes from Pseudomonas sivasensis, assembly GCF_052938085.1. Classification (NCBI taxonomy): domain Bacteria; kingdom Pseudomonadati; phylum Pseudomonadota; class Gammaproteobacteria; order Pseudomonadales; family Pseudomonadaceae; genus Pseudomonas; species Pseudomonas sivasensis. The sequence goes on along the minus strand of NZ_CP176442.1, from coordinate 1,897,210 downwards.
CGTAACCGCAGGCGTGCTGCTGGATCAAACCGATGAGCACGTTGCCGCCGAAATCCGCGAGCTGGTCGAGCAACCCGGCGACGCCAGGATTACCGACCTGCATGTGTGGCGCGTCGGCCCCGACGCCCACGCGGCGATTGTGAGCGTGGTCGGCCAGGCGAGCACGGATGCCGACAGCATTCGCGAGCGCCTCAAGCCGGTGCATGAAGTGAGCCACCTCACCGTTGAGTTTCGTTTGGCGTGAGTGCGCCCCCTTTACCCCATCTCCAGGTGACCTCTTGGCTAAAGACATCGAAAACCCCTGCGTCTCCACCTGTCAGCTCAGCGGCGACCTGTGCGTCAGCTGTGGACGCAGCAAGGACGACATCCGCAAGTGGAAACGCATGAAACGCCCCGAGAAAATGGCCGCGGTGCAACGTGCAACCCAACGCTTGAAGGCGTTGAAAAAAGCCAAGTAAGCCGCGTATTCAGGAGCGCCCAATCGACCCCGACACCGGAAGATTACCCAGCAGTTTGAGCCCGGTGCTTTTCACGAAGGTGTCGTAGTCCATCGGCTTCTGGATGCGCGTTTCAGCGTTGGGCAGCACGTAGGCCCAGGCGCGCTGGCTGGAGGCGTCGTACACCAGCTTGAACAGGCGCGTCGGCACCCAGACCTTGTTGTCGCCGATGGTGCTGTAACCCTGGTCAAACAGCGGCCCGGTAAACACATACACATCACCGCCGGCGCGCTTGGCAAACTTGCGCACGTCCGCCTCGACCTTGCTCCAGATCTTGCGGTTGTTGGTGGGGTCTTGGGGCACCATGTTCGACAGCGCAAACGACTGCGCCATGGCGCGGGCGTTGGGAGCATCGGCGGCCGGAGCCTGGTGGCCGCGGTCAACGGCCGGGTGCTGGCTGCGGTAGTCGCTCAGCTCCGCGCGGCCGCCTTTTGGAATGCGCGGGTCGGCATAGAACTGGTTGGTGCGCTCCTCGCCTTTGGCATCTTTCAACTGCGCAGCGTTCAGGCGTTCGACCACCACCAACGGGGTCTTGCTGGTCTGTGAGTAGAGCACCGCAAACGTCTCGGAACACAGCGCCAGGGGTTTCATCGACGCCGGAACGGTGGCTGTCTTAATTGGGGCGGCGGCAGGGAAGAGATCGGCACAGCCATCGAATGAGGCGCGTTGTTCGGTGGGGGTGTAGGGGTTTACCAGACTGCGGGCATCTACAGCGGTAGAAAACAAAACAAGGGCCGACAGCCCGACAGCGATAGTGCGTAGGTACATGCGTTAAATCTTATGGTGAGGGTAACGGAGAAGCGCGAATGTTCGTGCGGGGCTTATGGACCCTGATTCGTCTGTTTGGTGCCGCGAGACTCACGGATAAGGTTGAACCTCTCCTACACGCTGAGGCTCAGAAGCCTACATCCTCGGGAGAATTTTATGACCCAGACAGCACTCGTCGTAGGCGCCAGCGGCATCGTTGGCAGCGCCATCACCCAGCTACTGCTTGAACAACAATGGCAGGTCGCCGCGCTGTCCCGCCAGCCATCACAGGTGCCGGGCGTGACTCCAGTCGCCGCCGACTTGCAGGACCCGGCATCGCTGCAACAGGCCTTGGCCAATCTGAAACCCACCCACGTATTCATCACCACTTGGTCGCGCCAGGCCACCGAAGCCGAGAACATCCGCGTCAACGCCGCCATGGTGCGCAACGTGCTGGATGCCGTGCGCCCCGCCGGCAGCGTGCAGCATGTGGCCTTGGTCACCGGCTTGAAGCACTACCTCGGGCCGTTCGAAAACTATGGCAAGGGCAGCCTGCCGCAAACCCCCTTCCGCGAAGAGCAAGGCCGCCTGGATGTGGAGAACTTCTATTACGCCCAGGAAGACGAAGTGTTCGCCGCCGCCAAAAAGGACGGCTTCACCTGGAGCGTGCATCGCCCGCACACAGTCACCGGCGTGGCCGTGGGCAATGCGATGAACATGGCGACCACCCTCGCCGTCTACGCCAGTGTCTGCAAACACACTGGGCGCCCATTTGTATTCCCAGGTTCCCGCGTGCAATGGGACAGCCTCACCGACATGACCGATGCGCGGCAATTGGCACAACAACAGCTGTGGGCCGCCACCACGCCGGCGGCGGCCAACCAGGCGTTCAACATCACTAACGGCGACGTGTTCCGATGGAAATGGATGTGGGGGCAGATTGCCGATTATTTTGGCCTTACACCCGCAGACTTCCCGGCCCAGCCCTCGCCGCTTGAGAGTCAGATGGCCGACGATCAGGCCGCCTGGAGCCAGCTCGCTGCGGAGCATGGGCTGAAGGAAACGGACATCAGCCGCCTCGCCTCGCCCTGGCACACCGATGCTGACTTGGGGCGCCCGATTGAGGTGGTTACGGACATGTCCAAGAGCCGGAAGATGGGGTTCACCGCCTACCAGGCGAGCGACCAGGCATTTTTCGAGGTGTTCGATAAGTTGCGCGAAGCGCGGTTGATCCCTTAACGCACCAGGGGCAGCGTCACCACAAATTCGCTGCCCTTGCCATGCCCATCACTCATCCCCGTCACCTTACCGCCGTGGGCTTCGACCAATTCACGCACTACCGTCAAGCCAATGCCCAGGCCCGTCACGTTGAAGCCGATGGCATGCGTGTCTTGCACGTACGGGTCAAAAATGAAAGGCAGTGCCTTGGCGGTAACACCGATGCCATTGTCGGCAATACTGATCCGCAGCACTTTGGCGGTCACGGTGGCCGTCATGCTGATAGTGCCGCCTACGGGCGTGTACTTGGCAGCGTTGGCCAGCAGGTTGTGCAAAATCTGCGCGAGTCGGCCCGGGTCGCCGTTGACGATCAGAGCAGCGTCAGGCAGCTCGACATCAAACTGTTGCTTTCGCGCAATCATCACCGGGCTACAGGTATCAACGGCGGCATTCAGAATACGCAGCATGTCCACTTCACTGCAGTTGATACGCAGCTTGCCGGTGCTGGCGCGCGAGACATCCAGCAAGTCGTCGACCAGTTGGGAAATATGTTGGACTTGGCCCTCGATCAACTCGCGCATGCGCGGCAGTTGATCACTGGGCAGCCGTACCATTCGCTCGGCAATCAGCTTGATGGGGGTCAGCGGATTACGCAGTTCATGGGCGACCATCGCAAGGATGCCTTTCTGCTGGTCCAACGCTCGCTCCGCTGTCGCCTGCAGGTCCTGGGCGCCGAGCGCTGCGATGACCAGTTGCGCGTTGGCCTCACGCAGTTCCTGAAACAGTTGCTCTTCCATGCCCGGCATGGCGACCGGTACGGATTGGGCCAGGAGTATGGCGAGCACCAACTGCTGGTTGGCCTCGATCAACTGCTCGACGTGCTGGGAATCCTCCAGGCGACTGTTGGCGTCACTCAGTTGCTGCTGCAATGCGGCCAGTACCGCTCGGGCTTCAACGGTTTTCTGGCCGAGCAGGAAGAGTTCGTGGGCAGCATTGGCTGCTTCACGCTCGTCCTCTCCAGCGCGTTTACTCATGGGTCAACTCAGACATTATCGTTCCTTAATTGGCTGGCTAGTCGGACGACCACCGAGCAGCCCTTCCTGGTCAGCGAGCATCTCGCCGATCTGCAGGCCATCGTCATTGATGTGATATTGGCGCAGCTCATCGCTGTGGGCACTGGCACGCACCTTGACCACGGCCATGATGCGCAACAGGCGGCTGCGCACTTCGATGTAGCGCTGCACGATGATCGCATCGGTCAGGAACGCCGTGCCGTAGGGGCTGAAGCGCAGATCGGTGTAGCGGTCTTCCAGCTCCGAGGTCATCAATACACTGACCCCGGCGCGGGTCAACGCGGTAACCATGCGTGACAGCGACTCACGGAAGTCCGCACGAAAGGTCGGCGCCAGGGCCAGCTCAAAGCCCGACAGCGAATCGATGACCACCCGCGTGGCGTTCAAGCGGCTGATCTCGCTCAGCAACAGTTGGACGATTTCGTCGATGGACAAATCCGGCGCCCGGCTGTCCACCAGGCTGACCCTTCCGCTTTGGATCAGGTCTGCCAGGGTAGCGTTTTGCGAGCGGTTGGGCCGTTGCTCGAACACCGCGATAACGCCGGTTTCGCCATTGCGCGCACCCTCGGCCAGAAAGGTCGCCGCCAGGATGCTCTTACCCGACCCAGAAGGCCCCGCCACCAGCAGCGAATAGCCGCGAGGCAAACCGCCACCAAGCATTTCGTCGAGGCGTGGCACGCCCATTTTCAAGCGCTGCATCGGCAGCGTCATCGGTATCTCGACCGGGTTGAGCGGCGCAGGTGCGAACACATTGATGCCGGAACTGGCGATGCGGAAGGTATGCAAACCCGGCAAAGTCGGTTGGCCGCGCATCTTCATGACTTCCATCTTGCGCACCATGGAATTGCGCTCAACACTCTGGCGCAGCCAGATCAACCCGTCAGCTACAGTGAATATCGGGTTGGTGTCGGTTTCGGTGAAGTACTCACCAATCAGGAAGGTGGTCGCCTGCCAAGTGGTCATCAACATGCCCAGTTGTTGAACGAACTGCGGCAGGTTGTTGTTGGGGTTGTGCTGAGTCTGGCTGGCCAGCACCACCGAACGAAAGGAATCGACAAACACCAGCGACGGTGAATGCGCCTCCACTTCGCTGACGATGCGCCGGAGCACTTCATCCAGGTCACCTGCCAGCGTGTCGTCAGCCAGGTTGATGTAGCGAATCGAGTGGTTGATCGCATCGTTGTCGAAAAAGTCGAACTGCTGCTGATAACGCAACATCTTCAACGGCGGCTCACCCAAGACAGTGAAAAACAGCGCGGGCCGCTCAGGTGTCGCTAGGGCGAACATCATCTGATGCGCCAGCGTGGTCTTGCCGCAGCCGGGAGGGCCGGCGATCAGGTTGAACGAAAACTCCGGCAATCCTCCGCCCAGCACCTCGTCCAGCCCTGGCACGCCGGTAGCCAGGCGGTTGATAGTTACTTTGGTGCTCATGGCGAATTTTCCTGCGAAGGGGTGTCGCTCAAAGAAGGTTCCCACACGTCGCGCAGCAAACGGGCGGTCAGCGAAGGCCCGATCAGCGTGGTCAGCAGCGTGTAAAAGGTGATCAGCAGCCCTTCACCGAAAAGCAGGGCATCCGCTTCACTTTGCTCAACCAGCACGGATTTGAGGCCGAGCAGATCCGGCGCCGCCTGCGCACGTTCAAACGTGCTGGCCAGGTGGGGATGAATGGAGGCGCTCAGGTGGATACTGCGGCGTGTCAACGCAACAACGCCCTGCTGGCCGATGATCGGCGTCAGTGCGGCATCCATGCCTTGCAGTATCGACACGATCACTTCGGCGATACGCGCGGTATCAGCGCTGGGACCAACACGGTGCGCCAGAGAAGCTACGATCTGGCGGCTCTCTTCGCTTAGCGTGGACATGACGGGCTTATATCCGATGAATTGAGACCCAGCGTACACCCTATGGCGCTCGACCGAAGGTTTATTGAGTCGCTGTCTCAACACCAGCCCTTCGCCCCGGCCTGAAACCATGGGCACGCGCCGCCCAGACAATTGCCAGCGCCACGCCGATCAACACGAGCATCGCCCACGCAAACGAGGCCACGCCCCAGGTATCCAGCAGCACACCGCCCACCACACCACTGCCGGCGATTGCGCTGTTCCACGCCACCACGTTCAGCGACAACGCCACATCCGCCCCCTCGCCCGCCGCGATCAGCCAACTTCTGATGACCTGGGATATCGCCGCCTCGACGGTGCCGCGCCGTAGCAATCAGTCGAAATAACCGGCTTGCCTGGGCTGGATTCCCCATCGGTTAGTCAGCCCAGGCGATATAAATTCAGCAGGCCATGCTGGGCACGCTTGCTTTCGCTGATGGCACACCGCTAATCTTGCGAATAATTCTTATCCGCAGACGTATGCTCCCATGTCGGCACGCCATCTTCCCTTGAACCACGCCGTCCATGCGCTCTACACCGAGCACCATGGCTGGTTGTTCGGCTGGCTGCGCAAAAAGCTGGGCTGCCCCCATAACGCCGCGGATCTTTCCCACGATACGTTTGTGCGAATCCTCACCTCCCGCGACGCCCTCGGTGGCATGCGCGAGCCCCGGGCGTTTCTCACCACAACGGCGCGCCACCTGATCATCGACCGCGCACGCCGGCGTCATCTGGAAGACACCTACCTGAGGGAATTGGCGCTGACCGTCGAGATGATGGAGCAGTGCCAGCAGTCGCCGGAACAGATCCTCGTCACCTTGGAGGCACTGGAACAGATTGCCTTCGTGCTCGACGGCCTGGCCCTGAATGCGCGGCAGGCGTTCCTGCTGTACTTCCTCGAAGGTCTGCGCCAAAGCGAGATCGCCAGCCGTCTGGGAATTTCCGAGCGCATGGTGCGCAAGCACTTGATGAACGCGCTGATGCACTGCAACCACGCGCTGGACGTATGAGCGCCGACCTCGACCAGCAAGCCGCCAACTGGGTGATCCGTCTGAATGAAGGCAACCTCAGCGAGCGCGAGCAACAGCAATTCGAACGCTGGAAGGCCGCCGACCCACGGCACGTGGCCGCGTTTGAACGCTTGCAGGGTTTTGTCGGGCGTTTGCAGGCGTTGCGCCCGCAACAGGCGCCGGTGCAGGCCGCGCTGGAGGCCGCCCGGGTACGTCGGCGCAACCCGGCCGGCCGCGTGCTGCTAGGCGTGCTGCTGGCGTTGCCGGTGGCCCTGGCGCTGCGAACTTACCCGCCCAGTTACTGGCTGGCCGACCAGCGCACCGCCCGGGCGCAATGGCAGCAGGTCAATCTGGAAGACGGCTCGCAATTGACCCTCGGCGGCAACAGCGCCGTCGACCTGACCTTCAACGGCCAGCAACGCCAGGTGCGCTTACTGCGCGGCGAAATCCTCGTGCAAGTGGCCCACGATGCGACGCGGCCGTTTACGGTGGTGACCGACGACGGCCAGATGCGCGCCCTCGGCACGCGCTTCACGGTCAAGCGCGAAGCACCGGGTACGCTGCTGAGCATGCTCGAATCGACCGTCGCCGCCACCGACGCCAGCCAGCATGACGCTGTGCAGGTGAGCGCCGGCGAACAGGCACGCATCACCCCGGACGCGGTCACGCTGCTGGGCAGGATCGACCCGCGCGCCACGGAGGACGCCTGGAAACACCATCAATTGGTGGTGCAGGACCGGCCGTTGCCGGAGGTGCTCGATGAACTCGCGCGCCAGTACGGCGGCCATGTGCAGTTCGATCGCCAGCAGTTGGCCGACCTGCGCGTGTCCGCTGTGTTGCCGCTGGATAACCCGCGGCGCGCCTTGCAATTGATTGCCGACGGCCTGCCGGTGCGTATCCGCGCGTTCAGCCCGTTGTGGTTGCAGGTCGATCGCCTGGAAAAATAGTTTCGCCTGCCGGGTTCCGCTTTTCACACCTGCCCCGTCAAGGAAGAAAGCACCTTAATAACAGGAATTTCTTCCATGCCACGCCACCTCAAGCGTTCTCCCTTACCCCTCGCCCTGGCGATCAAACTGGTCAGCCTGGCTGCGCTGAGCTTAGGCGTGTGCAGCCCGGTGGCGGCGCAGGAGGCGGCGCGTTATGCCATCGCCGCCGGTCCACTGGGACCTGCGCTGAACCTGTTCGCCCAGCAGGCCCATGTGGCGCTGCTGTTCGACAGCACAACCGTCGCAGGCCTGAACACCACCGGCCTGCAGGGCGACTTCCCGGTGGCCCAGGGCTTTGCCCAGTTGCTGCGCGGCAGCGGCTTGCAGGCGATGCAAGGCGCCAATGGCTACGTGCTGGTGCCGATCAACACTACAGGTTCCTTGGAACTGGGGCCCACGTCGATCACCGGGCGGATCGAAGAAAGCAGCACCGATCACGTCCAGGGCTATGTGGCTACGCGCAACCTCAGCGCCACCAAGACCGACACGCCGATCATCGAAACCCCGCAATCGCTGTCGGTGGTCACCAGCGACGAGATCCGCGACCGCCAATCGGAAACTCTGTCGCAGACCCTCGACCTGACCCCGGGCTTCACCAGCCAGCCCACCAGTTTCAACCGCACCTCGGACCGCTTCCGCATTCGCGGCTTCGATGTGGAATCGGCCACCGGCGGCTCCCTGCGCGACGGCCTGCGCTTGCAGAACAACTCCTACGACGGCGTGCAGGAACCCTATGGCCTGGAACGGGCGGAAGTGATTCGCGGCGCGGCGTCGGTGCTGTATGGCCAACTGTCGCCGGGCGGCCTGATCAATACCGTGAGCAAGCGCGCCAGCCAGACGCCCTACCACGAGATTAACCTGCAAGCCGGGCAGAACGACCGCAAGCAACTGTCCGCCGACTTCACAGGCCCGTTGGGCGACAGCGACACCTTGAGCTACCGTCTGACCCTGCTCGATCGCAAGAGCGACACCGCCGCCGACCACATCAACAACGACAAGATCTATGTGGCCCCAGCCCTGACCTGGCAACCAGACGACGACACCTCGCTGACCCTGCTGTCGTTCTACCAGAAGACCGAAACGGGCTTCTCCGCGCCGCTGCCCTATCAGTTAACCAAAGGCGTCGGCGAAGGCCGGTTCCAGATCGGCCGCCACGACTTTATCGGCGAGCCGGACTACGACGAAATGAACGGCGAGATGTCGGCGCTCGGCTATGAGTTCGAACACCGCTTCGATGAACACACGCGTATCAGCAACAAGCTGCGTTACTACCAGTCGGATGTGACGTGGCGTTACCTGCAAGTCAACATCGCCGGCGCCAACATCGGCACCGCGCAAACCACCGGCCTGCTGCGGCGCCAATACAGCGACCGCCAGGAACGCTCGCGGGGCCTGGCCAGCGACACCAATATCGAGAGCAAATGGCAGTTCGGCGACTGGCAGCACACCTTCCTGCTGGGCTTCGATGGTTACGACACCAGCTATGACTCGCACAACTTCCGTGGTACCGCACAGCCGTTGAACCTGGCGACCTACCAATATGGCCAGCCGGTGGTAGTGAATCGCAACCCGGCCACGGACCGTGGCTCGCAGATCGACACCCTGCAAAAAGGCATCTACTACCAGGACCAGATCAAATTCGACGAACGTTGGATTCTGCTGTTGGGCGGCCGCCATGACTGGGCCAACCAGGACACCGAACTGTTCCGCAATTCGGCCAAGAGCAGCAAGCGCGATGAAGCTACCACCTGGCGCGCGGGGCTGGTGTACAAGGCCGACAACGGCCTGGCGCCTTACATCAGCTACAGCGAATCGTTCTTCCCGGTGGCCGGCACCGACAAGGCGGGACAAAGCTTTGTGCCCACCGAAGGCAAGCAGTATGAAATCGGTATCCGCTATCAACCCGAAGGCAGCGCCACGCTGCTGAGTGCAGCGGTGTACCAGTTGGAACAGCGAAACGTGCTGAGCCAGGACCGCACCGACCTCAATTTCTCGGTACAGGTCGGCGAAGTGCGTTCCCGTGGTTTCGAGCTTGAAGCCAAGACCGAAGTCACCCCCAACCTCAGCCTGATCTCGTCCTACGCCTACATCGACGCACGCATCACCAAAAGCGATATCGCCAGTGAAATCGGCCAACGCAGCGAAGATACGCCCTACCACCAGGCCGCCCTCTGGGCCGATTACCGCCTGGCGGCGCTCGGCATCCCGCAACTGCGCATCGGCGGCGGCGCCCGCTACAAAGGCACCACCCAGGCTTCCGGCGTGCCGTCATCGATGCCTGCCTATACCCTGTACGACGCCCGCGCCAGCTACGAGATCGACCCGCATTGGGAAGTCGCGCTGAACGCCAATAACGTCACCAACAAGCGCTACACCTATTGCGAATTCGCGATTTGCCGGTATGGCGATGAGCGACAGTTGGTCAGTTCGTTGACGTATCGCTGGTAATGCTCACCGGCACCGGCTCGGCAATGGTCAGCAGCACCAGCAAGTTGGCGAACGAGCCGATGGCCATGAACAGGTCCGTGGTTAACCTGCGCCCGCAGCCAGGCTGAGTGCGTGGATCTTGTCGACAATCTGCCGTGAAGCCTTACGGATCGCCGTCGTCGTGTTGCCTGCGATATGCGGTGTCAGTTGGGCATTGCTGATGCCTGCCAGTGGCGAATCAAAACGGTCTTTTTCGTGGACAAAGGTATCGATGGCAACCGCTTTGATATGCCTGGGAAACGCGGTCATGAAGCTTGCCAACTGGGCTTCGTCGACGATGCCGCCGCGAGCGGTATTGATCAGTATCGAGCCTTGGCGCATCAGCCTGAACTGGGCAAGGCCGAACAGGCCTTGGGTGAGCGGTGTCAGCGGTACGTGGATAGAAACCACGTCGGCCTCGCCCAGCAATTGTTCGAGGGTTTGCCGTCGATCAAGCCCAAGGCTACGCGCGACCTGCTGCGTAAAACGCTCTGAACCGCTGGCGATGACATTGATACCGAGCGATCCCGCTTTGCGTGCGACGGCTTGGGCAATGCTGCCGGTGCCCACCACCCCCAGCGTGAGTTCGCCGAATTCGAGGCCGGGCGCCAAGGTGCCCTTGGACCAGCGGCCGTTGTGCGTTTCGGCGTTGTAGTGGTCCAGGTCCCTGGATAAAAACAACGCCTGGGCGACGACGTATTCGGCGACCGCCGACGCGTTGGAGCCCGGCGTGTTGAGTACGGTCACGCCACACCGCTCAGCCTCTTGCCGGTCGATATGGTTAACGCCTGTACCCGCTTGGGCGATGGCGCGCAGCGGCGTTGGCAGGGCCGATGATGCCGCGGCGCGGATCAGTTCGCTCTCAATGGGAATATTCAGGCGCGTCTTCAACACGCTATACCCCCCGGCCTGAGTCACGGCGTCGATAAAAGCTTGCCGGTCGTGGCCATTGATCTCGGTGTACCGGATGCGCTCGCCATAGTGCTCACGGATACTGTGTTTATCCGTGAAATAGTAGAGATTCAGGGTGACGATCAGGCCCAACTCAAGGAATCGGTCGACTTCCTCGAACAGCAACGGCGGGCCGGGAGCATCCAGTATCAGGGTGGTGAATGCCATACCTGTGAGCCTCTTTAAAGGGTGTTCAACCGCACCGACACACTAGCACCGCGCCACACTGGTTCTAAAACAGTAACCGCGAAAAATCACAGCAGGCCTGCGCCAGCCGCGCCACGTCCTGGTTCAAGCCGAATTGACGGTCCACCCGGTGCAATGCCACGTACTGGATACTCGGCAACTCCGGCTGCGTGACCAGCGCGCGTAATGCGCCGTGCTCGATCAGGTGCGACAAACACGCCTTGGGCAAATAACTCACGCCGATCCCCGACAGCGCCAACCCCACCTGCACCAGCAGGTTATGGCTGGTGAGCGTGCGCGGCATCTGCACGTTGTGCGCGGCCAGCCAACGCTCGTAGATCAAGCCGGTGCCCGACTGCGAACCCTGGGTCAGGACGGTGTAATCGGCCAGCACTTCCAGGCTTACGGGGTCTGGATGGGGGATCAGGCCCGGCGCGCAGATCCAGGCGTTTTCGACGCTTTGCAGCGCGGTGCTATGGAAGCGCGGGTCGCTGTAAACGTCCGGCACAATCACCAGGTCGAGTTGGTCGCTTTCCAGCTTGCGAAACAGTTCGCTGCTCAGTTCCACCGACGGTTCGATCTGCACTTTGGGGTAGGCCTGGCGCAGCGCTTCCACCAACGCCGGCAGCCAGGTCAATGCGGTGAGTTCGGTGACGCCGAGACGAAAACGGCGCACCAGCACTTCGCGGGCGCTGACCCGTTCGAGCAGTTGGTCGCGACTGTTGAGCAGGTCGCGGGCGTAGTCGAGCAGCTCACCACCCTTCTCCGTCAGCCGGGCGTTGCGCTTGCTGCGGTCGAAAATCTCGACGTCGAAGGTGTCTTCCAACTCCTGGATGCGCTTGGAGATGGCCGACTGAGACATGTTCAGCTTGTTCGCCGCCGCTTCAAAGCTGCCGAGTTCGGCAATCCAATACAGCGCATCGATTTGCTTGAAGGTGATCATGGCGACCAATTCATGAGAAAAAGCGATGCTATCACATCATAAAATATCGCTAAAACTCTTCGATCATCACTCCTAAGATCCGGCCATAGCCCATCGCTATCTAACAATTCTGGAGATTTGCCATGTCCTTGCCCGGTTCACGCATCCTTCCCAACGCGCCCATGGCCCCGGCCGAACTGGTCGAGGCGTTTGCCCAGGTGGTCACGCCGCATATCAGCGACAACCTCGGCCGGCATATCGGCGCCCGTGGACTCACGCGCTACAACCGCAGCGGCAAGCTGGTGGGCACGGCGATCACGGTCAAGACCCGTCCCGGCGACAACCTGCTGATCTACAAGGCCATGAGCATGCTGCAACCCGGCCATGTGCTGGTGGTGGACGGCCAAGGCGACACCAACAACGCGGTGATCGGTGAGCTGGTCAAGCTCTACGCCCAACAGCGTGGTTGCGTGGGGTTTGTGATCGACGGCGCGATTCGCGATGTCGCCAGCTTTGAGGACACCCCTTGCTACGCCCGCGCCGTGGTGCACACCGGCCCTTACAAAACCGGCCCCGGCGAAGTGAACGTGCCGGTGTCCATCGGCGGCATGGTGATCAATCCCGGCGACCTATTGGTGGGTGATGAAGACGGCTTGGTCGCGTTCTCCCAGGCCGACGCCGCCGAAGTGCTGCGCCGCGCCGCGCAACATGCCGAGCACGAAGAAGCGGTCAAGGCCGAAATTGCCAGCGGTGCGGTGCGCCAGAGCTGGATCGACAAGGCCCTCAACAATGCCGGCCTGGTGTGAAGGAGTCCGAGATGAGCACTGCATTTTTGTCGGACCGTGTCCTGGGTATCGCGCCCTCCCCCAGCATTGCTGCCAACGCCCTGGTCACCGAGTTGCGCGCCCAAGGCCGCGACATCGTTAACTTCACCGTGGGCGAGCCGGACTTCGACACCCCAGCGCATATTCTTGAGGCCGCCAGCCTGGCGATGCACAACGGTGATACCCATTACACGGCCACCCCAGGCACCCTCGCGCTGCGCCAGGCCATCTGCCTGAAACTGCAGCGCGATAATGAAGTGGTGTATGGGCTGGACGAAGTCGTCGCCGGTTGCGGTGGCAAGCACATCATTTATCACGCGTTGGCCGCCACGTTGAATCGCGGCGATGAAGTCATCGTGCACACGCCGTATTGGGTCTCGTACCCGGACATCGCACGGCTCAACGATGCCACGCCGGTGATCATTCCTGGCGATGAACGCCTGGGTTTCAAGCTGTCGCCCGCCGCGCTCGAAGAGGCGATCACCCCACGCACCAAATGGGTGATCCTCAACAGCCCGAACAACCCCAGCGGCGCGGTGTACAGCGAAGCCGAGCTGCTGGCCCTGGCGCAGGTGTTGCGCCGCCATCCCCATGTGCTGGTCATGGCCGATGAGATCTACGAACACTTCGTCTACGGAGACGCCCGGCATGTGCCGTTGACACGCCTGGCGCCCGACCTCAAGCCACGCACGCTGATCGTCAACGGCGCGTCCAAGGGCTATGCGATGACCGGTTGGCGCCTGGGCTTTGGCGCGGGGCCGGCGTGGTTGATCGCGGCCATCGCCAAGTTGCTGTCACAGACCACCACCTGCCCCAGCTCATTGAGCCAGGCGGCAGCGGTGGCCGCGTTTGCGGGTGATCAAGCACCTATCGCCGGCATGCGCGGGGAATACCAGCAACGCCGCGCGCGGATTCTGGCGCTGCTTGAGGGCATCCCCGAATTGGGCGTTACACCACCGGATGGCGCGTTTTATGTATTCGCCAACGTCAGCGGCCTGATGGGAAAGCTCACCCCCCAAGGTGATCGCCTCGACAGCGACACCCAACTGGTGGACTACCTGCTGCGCGACTACGGCCTGGCCACGGTCAGCGGCGCGGCCTACGGCATGTCGCCGTATGTGCGCCTGTCGTTCGCAAGCTCCCTGGACGTGATCGAAGAAGGGTGCCGTCGCCTCAAAGACGCATGCCACGACCTGCGCTGACGGCCACCCGTAACACCCGGCGACCAGCGGACGGACGCCTTTTGACTGCCTAGAACAACAATTTAAAAATCATTGATCTCAAATGAGGCATTCCCATGCACACGCCCCGTATCGCGCTGGTCTGGCAAATCATGATCGGCTTGCTCGCCGGTATCGCCATTGGTGCCCTGCTGCACCGCTTTCCCGAATCCCGACCATGGCTGGTGGACAATGTCCTGCAACCGGCGGGCGACATCTTTATCAAGCTGATGAAAATGATCGTGGTGCCCATCGTGTTTTCCTGCATGGTGGTGGGCATTGCCGGGCACGGTGACGGCAAATCCCTGGGCCGTATCGGGGTCAAATCCCTGAGCTATTTTTTCTGCATCACCACCCTGGCGATTATCATCGGCCTGGTCATGGGCAACCTGCTCAAGCCCGGCGCCGGCACTGAACTGTCCAGCCTGCACGCGGCGAATATCACCCTGCCCACCAGCAACGGCGCCGGTCATAGCCTGGGGCAGATCATCGTCGGCATCATCCCCGACAACGTGGTCAACGCCATGGCCCAGGGCAGCCTGCTGTCGGTGCTGTTTTTTGCGGTGATGTTCGGCCTGGGCGTGGCGCGCCTGCCCGCCGAGCGCAAAGACCCGGTCATCGCACTGTTGCGCGGCGTCAGCGATGCGATGTTCAAGGTCACTTCGATGATCATGGCCTACTCGCCCATCGGCGTGTTCGGCATGATTGCCGTGACCGTGGCCAACTTCGGCTTCAGCTCGTTGCTGCCACTGGCCAAGCTGATCATGGTCAGCTATGCGGCCATCGCCTTCTTTGTGCTGGTGGTGCTCAACCTGGTGGCGCGCCTGTGCGGGATCAACCTGTTCGCGCTGATGCGTCATATCAAGGATGAACTGGTACTGGCCTTCTCCACCGCCAGCTCTGCGGCGGTGATGCCGCAACTGATGAAGAAACTCGAGACCTACGGCGTACCACCTTCACTGGTGAGCTTTGTGGTGCCGGTGGGTTACTCGTTCAACCTCGACGGCGCCTCACTGTTCCTCGGCATCGGTACCCTGTTCGTCGCGCAGTTGTACGGCATTGATTTGAGCCTGGGCGATCAGGCCTTGCTGGTGGTGACCATGGTGCTCACCTCCAAGGGCGCGGCTGGGGTGCCGGGGTTCATGTTCGTGATTCTTTCGGCCACCCTGGCCAGCGCCGGTTTGCCGTTGGAAGGCATCGCGTTTATCGCCGGGGTGTACCGCTTGATGGAGATGCCGACCACAGCGCTGAATGTGCTGGGCAATGCGTTGGCGCCGTTGGTGATTGCCAAGTGGGAGGGGCGGGCTGGGCAGCAGCAGAACGCGCAAAATGTGCAGATGCAATGAAGCGGCGGCTGTGCTTTTGTGACGAGCCCGCTCACCACAAAAGCGGCTAATTTTGACCTCGCCACATCGAATAAAGGCGCTCCGAAGAGCGCCTTTATTCATTCCAGCCTTACTGCTCGCTGATGGATTTCACGTCAGCCTTGGCCGCACCGCCAATCGCAATGCGCTTAGGCTTCGCTTCCTCCGGGACCACCCTGAGCAGATCAATGCTCAGCAACCCATTGGCGAGTTGCGCGCCCTGCACTTCAATGTGGTCGACCAGGCGGAACGACAGACGGAACGCGCGCTGGGCAATGCCTTGGTGCAGGTAAGTGATGCCCTCATCGTGTTCACGCTTGCCACCGGCGACGGTCAACACGCCTTTTTCCACCTGGATCTCCAGGTCATCCTCAACCAGTCCTGCGGCCGCGATGACGATCCGGTAATGATCATCACCGTGCTTTTCGACGTTGTGAGGTGGATAGGTGGTACCGGCCTCGCTGCGAAGCGCCGATTCAAAAAGGTCGTTAAACCGGTCAAAGCCAACGGAATGACGGAACAGTGGGGCCAACGAGAGAGTAGTAGCCATTGCAAAATCTCCTGAGTTTTCTCCAAGTGATTTGATACGCGACCCGCATTCGGCATCGCGTAAAACCTAAGTAGGATCAGGGGAAAAAATTTCAAGCGGCGCCCACAAAAAAATTTTACTCGCACCGAGAATTGCGTGAAGACCGGCTGACGCACCGGCGCGTCAGGGCCATCGCGGGAGCCACCAGCAATACAGGGCTGATCAAGGTCGATTGAACAATCCTTAAAAGGTACATAGCGAAACGACAATTGCTGACTAGACTCATGAGCGCACTGCACTGGCCATGGGAATCGTTGGATGAGTCAAACAAACACGCAGGCCGGCATGTTTTCCAGCCCTTGGCGACACAGAGAACTGTTGGTATCCATGGTCCAGCGGGATGTAATTGGTCGGTATCGTGGCTCCATCATGGGGCTGTTGTGGTCGTTCCTGAACCCGCTCTTCATGTTGCTGGTGTACACCTTCGTGTTCAGCATGATGTTCAAGATGCGCTGGCCCCAAGGCAGCGGCTCCAGAACGGAGTTTGCGTTGCTGGTGTTTGCCGGCCTGCTGGTGTTCAACGTGTTTTCCGAATGCGTGAGCCGTGCGCCGGGCTTGATCATATCCAATGCCAACTACGTCAAGAAAGTCATGTTCCCCCTGGAGATCCTGCCGTGGGTAGTGCTGGGCGCGGTGTTGTTCCATACCCTGGCCAGCCTGACGATCTGGCTGGTCTTCCACCTGGTGTTTTTCGGCCTGCCACCGTTGACCAGCCTGCTCTTGCCCTTGGTGCTGCTGCCACTGGTGCTGTTTACCCTGGGCATCTCGTGGCTGCTGGCCTCGCTGGGCGTTTACCTGCGCGATGTCGGCCAGATGGTCGGCGTGCTGACGACGGCCTTGATGTTTGTGTCGGCGATTTTTTACCCTACCAGCGCATTCCCCCAGGCCTACCAAGGCCTTCTGCACCTCAACCCGCTCACTCGGGTGGTCGAGCAGACCCGAGACGTATTGTTTTGGGGCATCGTGCCCGATCCCTTCACATGGGCCTGCGGCCTGGTGGTTGCCAGTGGCGTCGCCTGGCTGGGGTTTATCTGGTTCCAGAAGACCCGCAAAGGATTTGCCGATGTGCTCTGAAATCGCCGTGCAAACGGCCAACCTAAGTAAGAGCTACCACATCTATGACACGCCCAGGGATCGCCTGTGGCAGATGCTATCCCGAGGCAAAAAACATTTTTACCGAGAGTTCTGGGCACTCCAGGATGTGTCGCTGGAGCTGCGCAAAGGCGAGACGGTGGGCATCATCGGTCGCAACGGCAGTGGCAAATCGACGCTTCTGCAACTGATCTGCGGCACGCTGAGTGCCACGTCCGGCAGCCTTCAGAGCCATGGCCGCGTCGCCGCGTTGCTGGAGCTGGGCTCGGGCTTCAATCACGAGTTCACCGGCCGCGAAAACGTCTACATGAACGGTGCCGTGCTGGGGCTGAGCCACGCCGAAATCGAGGCGCGATTCGCCGAAATCACAGACTTTGCCAATATTGGCGACTTTATCGACCAGCCGACCAAGACCTACTCCAGCGGCATGCTGGTGCGGCTGGCATTCGCGGTGGCGGTGTGCGTGCAACCGGACATCCTGATCGTCGACGAAGCCCTGGCAGTGGGGGATGCATCCTTTCAATTCAAATGCCTCAACCGTCTGGAAGCACTGACTCAACAAGGGACGACACTGCTGTTCGTGTCCCATGACATGGGCATGGTCAAACGTTTTTGCAATCGGGTGATTTACCTGCGTGAAGGCAAGGTGCGCGCCAGCGGTTCTCCCGAAGAAATGGCCGAACTCTACCTGCTCGAAATGCGTGACGAGCAGCGCCGCTGGGCCAGCGGCGGCACGGTGCCCGTTGCCCCCAAGCCGTTTCTCGCCGAACAGGGTGGTATCGCCTTTGGCACGGATGAAGGCCATATTGTTGCGGCCTGCTTTACCAACACTGACAGCCTGTATTCGAGCTTTGTGTATGGCGAAACCATCGAGCTGCGCATCGAAACCCGGGTGCGTGAAACCATCGAGCTGCCGACCATCAGCGTGACAATCCAGGAAGCCCGACTGTTGGTGATCGGCGGGGCCAATCTGCCGCTGCACATGGAGGTCGCGCAAGACGGCTGGCGCAGGGCGACGATTACCGTCCGCTTCCCCGCCAGCCTCGCGGCGGGCAAGTACCACATCACACTGAAACTGATGAACGGCCACACCGAAGAAACTGCACAGTTGATCGAAAAGCAGGTTGCGCTATTGGCCTTCGACACCTTGCCTGGCACCAAGGACTTCCTGGGCTTCGTCGACCTGGGAATAGAAGCCAGCCCCGGCGCTCAAACAGTCCAATCCGGGGAGTTGCAATGAGTCGAAAATGGCAGGTCGGGATCTTCGGCACCTTCGATGTCGCCAATTACGGCGACTTATTGTTCCCCATCCTCGCCGAGGCGGAGTTGACCAGGCGTCTGGGCCCGATAACGCTTCACCGATTTTCCTATCACGGCAAAGCCGAGCCTGAATGGCCTTACGCGGTCACCTCAGTGACCCAACTGCCCGACATCGCCGCCCAGCTTGACGGGGTATTGATCGGTGGCGGCTTCATCATTCGCTTCGACAAAGTGGTGGCCACCGACTATTACCCGCCGGACGCGTCCATCCACCACCCCACCGGTTACTGGCTGACGCCGGCACTGATCGCGTTGCAACACGGCGTCCCGCTGATCTGGAATGCGCCGGGCATGCATTGCAACGACATACCGCCGTGGGCCGAGACGCTGGTGAAGCTGACCCTGGATCACAGCCCCCACATCAGGGTTAGGGATGCGCTGTCGCAGGCGGTCTTGGCCCGCGTGTCGGAAACAGCCTCGGTGCAGGTGCTGCCCGACACCGCCTTTGGTCTTCCTCGGCTGCTCGATCCCCAATCACCGTCAGCCGAATTCCTGGCATTACGCGCCAGTGCCGACCTGACCAAACCCTATGTGGTGGTGCACGCCATGTGGGGGCTGGACAGTTTCCTGGCGATGTGGCGAACACATGCCGCCTTGTTCGAGGACCTGCAACTATTGCTGCTGCCCATCGGGCCGGTGCTGGGCGATCACCCTTCAGTCCTGGGCGATGATCTGGAGCGCTCGCGGTGCCTGCCGTATTGGCCCACCCCCCTGCTGCTGGCCGAGGTGATCGCCCATGCCGAAGGTGTGATCGGGCACAGCTACCACTTGGCGATCAGTTCGCTGGTGTTTGGTGTACCGATCTTCTGCTCGGCAGACCTGGGCACCGGCAAATACACCGCACTGCCCAGCCATGGGCGAATCTTCCAATTGCGCCGGGAACAGGCGATTGACCCGCAGTGGTTTCGCGCTCAGTTGGGCAAGCAGCCGATATCTGCCGTCACCGCCTCGGCGATGGAACAGGTCGACGCGCACTGGGACCGTGTGGCAGAGCTGGTTCGCGAAGGTCGCAGGCCCACCCCCCCGGCCCTCAACCGCTACTGGCAAGGCTTGCCCGGTGTTTTGGAAGATCTATACATAGAGAGCCAGCGTCAGGCCGTCGAGCGGGGTGTTTTCGAAGATCTATACGTAGAGAGCCAGCGTCAGGTCGCCGAGAGGGGCGTTTTCGAAGCTCTATACATAGAGAGCCAGCGCCAGGCCGCCGAGCGGCAAGCCGAACACGAACACCATCAACAGGCGCTTGAAAAGTTGTATCGCTCCAACTCTTTCAAGCTGACGGCGCCGCTGCGCCACGCTCGCCGTACTTTGCAGAAATGGCTGGGAGCCCTTCGACATGATTGACCTGAGCAAACTAAGTGCCCATCGCTTGCACACCGCCCCGTATGCCTGGGCCGAGATCGGTGAGTTATATACGCCGGAAGATGCGAGGGCGCTGGCCGAAACCTACCCGCACGATCACTTCAAGACGGTCTCCGGCTACGGCGGGGCGAAGGACTACGAATACGAGGCACGGCAGTTGATCGCAATGGGCAGCCACGAGGTGGTCAACCCACAGACGTTAAGCCGCCAATGGCTGGCATTGACCCACAGCTTGCGTTCGCCGAAGTACCGCCAGGCGATGTCCGCGTTGACCGGCGTGGACCTGACGCAGGTGCCGATGGAGGTCAACGTGTTCCATTACGGGCCTGGGGCCAACCTGGGACCTCACCCGGACCTGGGCGACAAGCTGGTCACGCACATCCTGTATTTCAACCAGACGTGGAACCCGGCCGAGGGCGGTTGCCTGCAAATCCTCGGCTCTGCAGCCCCCGCCGATATCGTCGCGCAAGTGGTCCCGGTGATCGGCAACTCAGCCATTCTGGTTCGCTCAGACCATTCCTGGCATGCCGTTTCACGGGTGGTGGACGGTTGCCGCTCCTCTCGGCGCAGCGTCACCGTCACGTTCTATCGACCTGGCTCCAGCAGTTCGATGTGGCCCGCCGATGACCAGACACCGCTGCACGCTTATGGCGAGCAGAACAACCCAACACGCTCGTGAAGGCCAACGACATGGATAAGGACAGCCAAGCTACCCTTGAGCAAGACCGCATGCGCATGGAGCGTGATGCAGCCAGCCGGCAGCGAGACGCAGCAATTGCCTATATCGCAACGTTAAAAAACACGCGCTCCTGGCGGATCACCAAGCCGTTGCGAGCACTGCTTCATTGGTTGCGATACCGATCACTGCACACCGGCCCCGACACTCCCGACTTCCTGCACCAGGACAGTTTTCCTCTTAGCAGCCCGTCGATAAGCAACGGGTCGCCAGCGCCTGACGAAGCCTCGTCAGAGAACCGCTTCGACATCCTCTGCTTCGCCAATATCGACTGGGCCGCGCGTTTCCAGCGCCCCCAGCAGTTGATGAGCCAGTTCGCCAGGCATGGCTACCGCGTCTTCTACATCGTGCCCTCACGCAGTGCCGAGCCCGGCCATGCCTATAGCTGCCTTGAAGTGGCGCCCGGCGTCTTCGAGATTGCGTTACAGCGCCAGGAGTTCGTGGACTGCTACAACGACCGCATCGGAGAAAAAAATCTACTGGCCTATTCGACGGCGATTGAGCAACTGGCCGAGGACTTGCGCATAAAGACGGCGGTGTCCGTCGTCCACCTGGCCTTCTGGGCACCACTCGCCGCTCAGTTGCGCCGAGACCATGGCTGGAAAATCCAATACGACTGCATGGATGACTGGGTGGGCTTTCCGGGCATCGGCAAGGTGTTGCTGGAGGAAGAAGAAACCCTGGTTCGAGACGCCGACTTGGTGACCGTCACCGCCGCCCTGCTGCACGAAAAATGGGCAACGACGAGCAGTAACTGCCTGCTGTTGCGCAATGGTGTGGATTTCGGATTCTTCGAACGCAACTGCGTGCCCAACAGCCTGCTGTCGGATATCCCACGGCCCTTGATCGGTTTTTACGGGGGCCTGGCCGAGTGGGTGGACTTGCAGTTGATCGCCACCATCGCCCGGCAGCGTACAGACTGGAGTTTCGTGTTGATCGGCGACATTTTCGTCAAGGACCTGGCCGGCCTTGACCGTTTGCCCAATGTGCACCTGCTCGGCAGAAAGCCCTATGCCCAGATGCCGTTGTACCTGTACCACTTCAATGTCTGCCTGATCCCATTTCGGCTGTACAACGTGACCCACGCGGTCGATCCGGTGAAATTCTACGAGTTCATCAGCGCGGGTAAACCGGTGGTGTCGGTACCGCTGGAAGAAATGAAGATCTACGACGACTACGTGTATTTCGCCGATGGGCCGCAAGCGTTCATCGAGCAGATTAACCGTGCCTTGAGCGAAACCGATCTCGCGACGCCCACCGAGCGAGTGGCACTCGCCAGCGCCAATGACTGGCGCAATCGCTTCGACGCCAACCTCAGCGCACTGAAGGCGTTGCATCCGAAAGTGTCGATCGTGGTCGTCACCTACAACAATGTCGAGCTGACCCAAGCCTGCGTCGAAAGCCTGCTGCGCAACACCACCTACCCTAATTACGAGCTGATCATCGTCGACAACGCCTCCTCGGACGATACGGGCAACTACCTGCGTTACCTGGGCCGCACCCACGCCAACCTCACCCTGGTGCTCAACGACCGTAACCTGGGCTTCGCCGCCGCCAATAACCAGGGGCTCAAATTGGCAACCGGGGATTACCTGGTGCTGCTCAACAACGACACTGTGGTGCCCAAGGGCTGGATAGACCCGTTGCTCCGCCACCTGCAAGACCCACAGATCGGCCTGATCGGCCCGATGACCAACTCGGTGGGTAACGAAGCCAAGATCAGCGTCGACTACGCTGACATTGCACACATGGAAGCCTTCGCCGACCGCCACGTCGCGCAGCACCGAGGCCGTACGTTCGATATCAGCATGCTCGCCATGTTCTGCGTGGCCATGCGTCGCGACGTGTTCGAGCGCATCGGCTGGCTGGATGAGGCCTTCGGCATCGGCATGTTCGAGGACGACGATTACAGCCGGCGTATCCAGGCGGCGGGCTTGCGGACCGTGTGCGCAGAGGACGCCTTCATCCATCACGTAGGCCAAGCTTCCTTCAAGAAGCTGATTGTCAGCGGTGAATACCAAGCGCTGTGGGACAAAAACCAAGCGTATTTCGAAAGCAAATGGGGGGCTTGGACACGTCCGCAGCCACAGCGACAACCGGATACGCACTGACCCACCCAAGGAGGACTCCGTGTTCAAGCGAATCATGAGCAAGCTCAGCGGTAAGCTGGAAGAGATAAGCGCCGACAAGCAAGTGACGGCCGATCACTGGTCGGAAAACATGGCCGGCTCCGATGCTTTTTCTGCGGATGTCTACTGGCTCGCCGTTCCGGCGGTACAGCGGCGCCATCAGCGTAAGGCAACGGCTGGCAGCGGCCACCCCGGCTGGGTGCAGTACTGCCTCAAAGAGTTCCTGGGCGACCCGGTGCAAGGCGCTCGGATGCTCAGTATCGGCTGTGGCACCGGCACCCTGGAGCGCGAGCTCTACAGGCTCCACGCATTCGAACACTGCGACGCCGTGGACATCGCACCGGGCGCACTCGACGCCGCCAGGGCAGAAGCGCTGGCGATGGGTGCGTCAACAATCAATTACTCGTTGTGCGATATCGAAAAGACTGACCTGCCTGCCAATCAATACGATGCGGTCTGGTTCAATGGTTCGCTGCACCATATCCGTGAGCTGGAGGTGGTCTGCCAGCGCGTTGCCCATAGCCTGAAACCCGGCGGCTGGCTGTTCTTCAATGAATACGTCGGGGCCAACCACTTCGCCTTTGATGCGCAGCAACGTGCAGCCATCAGCCACGCGTTCGGCTTGATTCCCGAGCAGTTTCGCCGTTCATTCGTGCAGGGTTCATACGGCCAGGTGCAACACGCCGTGCCATTACCCGACCCGGCCGACGTGGTCAAAGTCGACCCTTCGGAAGCCGTGCGTTCGGCGGATATTCTGCGGGTGGTGGGAGAGCACTTTGATATCCGGGCACTGAACCTTTGCGGCGGCTCGCTGCTGCAGTTCCTGATGCACGGTATCGCCGGCAATTTCAAGGAGGACAATCCACAGTCGTTACGGGTGCTGCAAATGTTGTTCGACATCGAAGACGGCTTGATCGAATCCGGCACGCTGAAAAGCGACTTCGTCATCGTCGCCGCCTCACCGCGAAAGTCCTGATAAGGCAGCCCGCCCCTATGCTGACCGATCGGCGTCCCTCACGCTGGAACCGCTGGCGTGTGGCCTACCACCGGCTGCCGCTTCCGGCCAGTATGAAAAAACTGCTCGCGGCCTTTTACCGAAGGGCAGTGCTCAGAGCAGTTCGCGCGCTACGCAGCGCCCTGAACCCCGGGCAGGGTTTCGTCAGCCCTTCGCCAGCCCCGCAGCCACCGCAGGCCGGGCTGGCGGACTACATTATCTGGGGCGCTATCGACTGGGACTTCCGGCACCAACGCCCTCAACAACTGGCCCTCGCGCTGGTCGCCACGGGACGGCGGGTTATTTACGTTTCGACGTCACTGATAGATGCCAGCCACGCCGGCTTTGAGCTTGAGGCGCTGGACCAAGAGCACCGGTTGTTCCAGGTCCACTTGTTCACGCGTGGCGCGCCGCTGATCTACGCCGCGGCCCCGAGCACCGCGCAGGTTCAACAGCTGTGCAGCAGCATCGGCGAGGTGCTGCTTTGGGCCGGCTGCGCACGGGTGATTTCATTGGTGCAACACCCGTTCTGGTGCGACGTCGCCGCTGAGTTACCCGATAGCCGATTGATCTACGACTGCATGGACCATCATCAAGGCTTCGGCGACAACGCAGCGGACATCCTGCTCCTTGAGCAGCGACTGGTCCGGGACGCCGACATCCGACTGTTCACCTCCGACTGGCTGGCCCAGCAATGGCCGGTCCAAGCCAACAGGCCCAGCGCCGTCCTGCGCAATGCCGCAGATTTCAGCCAGTTCTCCAGCGTGCCGGCGTCGATCTACCGTGATCGCTTGCAACGCTCGGTGATTGGTTATTACGGCGCCATCGCCGACTGGTTCGACCACGCGTTGGTGGTCCAGATCGCCAAGGCCTTTCCCCAGCATGTCGTGCTACTGATCGGCGCCGATACAGTAGGGGTTCGTGCCCGATTGCGCGGCTGCCCGAACGTCGAATTTATCGGTGAAGTGCCCTATACCGAACTGCCCTATTACCTGCACGGTTTCGACCTGTGCATCGTGCCGTTCAAGGTGACGCCGCTGACACTCGCCACCAACCCGGTCAAAGTCTATGAGTACCTGAGCGCCGGCAAACCAGTGGTTACGGTGGATCTGCCAGAAATGCAGCAATTCGGCGAACAAGTGCAGGTCGCGCGGGATACGCCAGGGTTTATTGCGGCCATTGCCCAAGCGCTGGTGCCGTCAACCATTGAACAGATTGCCCAACGGCAGGCGTTCGCCGCCCAACAAACCTGGGCACACCGTGCCGATACGCTCATAACCCTGGCCGAACACAGCGAACACGCCCCACGGACCAGCGTCATCGTGGTGACCTACAACAACCTGGCGCTGACCCGCGCCTGCCTGGACAGCCTGGAGCGCAACCGCGAATCCCCCGCGCTGGAGATCATCGTGGTGGATAACGCCTCCAATGATGGCAGCGCCGAATTTCTCACCGAGTGGGCTGCCGGGAGCGGGCAGACACTCATACTCAACACCGACAACCGTGGCTTCGCTGCCGCAAACAATCAGGGTTTAGCGGTTGCCAACGGCGATTACCTCGCGCTGCTCAACAACGACACGCAGGTGACGTCGGGGTGGGCAAGTACATTGCAGCGGCATTTGCAACGCCACCCCGAACTCGGCCTGATCGGCCCGGTGACCAATAACATCGGCAATCAGGCCAAGGTCGACATTGACTACGCCAGCCTCGTGGACATGCCGCAGGCGGCTCGGCGCTATACCTGCCGGCACCTGGGCGAAGTTGTCCGGCTGCCGACCCTGGCGTTTTTCTGCGTGATGATGCCGCGCAGTACCTACAAACGCATCGGCCCGCTGGATGAGGCGTATGGACGGGGATTCTTCGAGGATGACGACTACTGCCGACGGGTCGAGCAAGCCGGATTGGTGAGCGCCTGCGCGCGTGATGTGTTCATCCATCATCACCTGTCGGCGTCGTTCAAACTCATGCACCAAGGCGAGCGTCTGGCGCTGTTTGAACGCAACAAGGCGCTTTACGAAGCGAAGTGGGGCCCGTGGGTGCCCCATGAGCATGAGTGACTAACGCAGTTCCTGTTCCGACAGCAAAAACGTCCTGGGCACAAAGCCAAGGTCCCGCGCTGCATCCCCATGATCGAAGACCAAATCCTGGTTCATGCGCTGCGCCATCGCCGCCGACCACTTACGATAGCGCGGAAGGCAGCGCAGCAGCGGCACGGCAATCCTGAATACCCAAAGCGGCACCGTGAGCAAACGCGGGCGCCGGTTCAGGGCGCTGAACACTCGGCTCACCATGTCCCGGTACGCCAGTGTTTCCCCGCCTGAAAGGTTATAAGCGTGACGGCACACGTGGGGCGCCTGCACTGCACGCACACAAGCCATCGCCACATCCTCGGCGTGCACGGGTTGGCGCAGCCCCATCGCACGGCCAAACACCGGAAAAAAACCGAATCGGCGGATAAACCGGGCAATCTCCGCGATGTTTTTGTCGCGCCCGTCGCCGTAGATCAACGTAGGCCGCAGGATGCCCCAGTGGACATGGTGATGCAGCGCCCAATCTTCAACGCGGACCTCGGCGTCGCGCAACTGGCTGGCCAGGTGCTGCTCGTGCAGGTCATCGGAGTGGCTTTTGGTAAAGCAACTGGTGGAAGAGAGAGCAATGACTTTGCGCGCACCGCAGGCCTGCAGTAGCGCAAAATACTGCGGCAGCACCCAGATCGGCGCCACACAGATCCACAACGAAATGGTCTGCACAGGCTCAGGTTTCGCCAGTTCGGCTAAACGTTGCCAACGAATCGTGCCACTCTCCGTACCGTGCTGTTCCTGCCGGGAAAACGCGACGACCTTGCAGTGTTCGCGCGCAAGCAACGCCAGTACATAACGCCCCACTAAGCTGCTGGCCCCCAGCACCCCCACCGTGACCTCAGGCACGCCCAACGCCCAGTCGAGCCAGCATCAACTTGACGCCATAGTAGGTTGATACCATGCCGAAGCGCAGCCACACCCCCATCACCACCCACCACCACAGCACCTTGGGATACTGCGCCCTGAAATACGTCTCGTAGAAACGCACCATGCCACGGTGTTTGTGCCATTCGACAAAGAATGGCCGGCTCCGGCTGCACGCACCCCGCCAGTGCATGACGCGCGCCTGGGGCACGAACACCACGCGCCACTGTTTCAATCGGAAACGCATGCACCAATCCAGGTCTTCGCAGTGCAGAAAATAGCCTTCGTCCCACAGGCCTACATCGACGAGGGCCTCACGTTTGACCAGCATGCAGGCGCCAGAAATAGCTTCCACGGCGACCGGTTCGTCGGGCAGTGGCTCGCGATGCAACAAGAAGTCCGAGCAGAAAGAAGGAAACAGCCAGTCCAGGCGGGACAACCCAAACGCCCGTACGAATGCACGCCTTGGCGTGGGGAACACCCGTCGTCCGCCCGGCTGTTCGGACCCGTCGGGGTTGCACAGGAACCCACCCACCATGCCCGTGGCAGGATCGCTGTACAGCACGTCCATCATGTGCCCCAGCGCCCCCGGCATCAGCACGCAATCGGGGTTCAGAAATAACAACGTACCCGCATCGCAAACGCCCGCGCCGGTATTGCAGGCCGCGGCAAAACCACTGTTGTGGTTGTTCCTGATGATGCTTACGCGGGCATCGGCCTCATACGCCTTCAAGTGCGCCAGGCTCCCATCGCTCGAACCGTTGTCCACCACGATCACACGCAAGGCGCCTTCCTTCAGCGCCGACGCGACGCAGTCGCCGATCAGCTTGCCAGCGTTGTAGTTAACTACGATCACATCACAGTTATGAATAAAGCTTGGCGGCATCAAAACGCGCCTCCCATGAGTGTTGCCGTGCAAAGGCACAGGCTTCATCGGTATCGCGTTCACACTGCAAAGCGGCCTCAGCCAACGCAGCAAGATCAGTCTGCGAGTGGCTGATAAAAACCCCCGGCAGGTCACCACGCTCATGCATCTCGCCGAAATCAGTCGAGATCACCGGCAACGCCAAAGCTCGGTATTCGTAGTATTTGATAGGATCGACGGAGGCAGTCAGCGCGTTCTGCTTGAACGGAATCAACCCCACATCAAACTCGGCCATAGCACTCAGCGCGGCCCCATGGTCACAGGCGGGCAACACCACCACGTTGGGCGGCAGTCGAGCGCCCAACGTCCCGAAGACCGGCCCGATCAAACGAATTTCATCGTTCGGCCGGGCCTTGGCCAACGCGGCGACCCAGTCCCAGTCAAACCAGGCCGCCATCGTGCCGACGTAACCGAACACTTTGCGTGCCGACGCGACCGGGGCGGGTTGCACGGCGGAAATCGCCGACAGGTCGAGCCCGTTGAATACCCGTTGTACCTCACGTCGATAACGCCTCCACTGCGCATCGAGGCCGGAACTGGACGCCCAGATCACGTCCACGCGTTGAGCGATCAACCGCTCACAGCGCGCCAACGCAGACTGGGACAGGCCGGTATAAAACGCCGGGAAGTCATCCATGGCGTCGTACAAAGACGCGCAATGAGGAAGCCGCCGCAACAGCAAGTGCGCAAGCGCTGAGGGCTTGCCGATGACAAGCAATGCAGGGACGTCGTGGATGAATGCATCGATCTGCTTCAGCGTGTTTCGCCACAAAAACTGATTCACCCAACCGACGCCTGGCAGCGGCTCGATGGGCAAACCGCCGGGGTTGATCACGCTAAGCCACGACGGCATGCCGGCAGGCTGGTGCGTAGTTGGGGCTACCGATGAGCGCCTGAGATCGCTCCACCGGGGAAGTCGCGTGGGATAAGGGTCTACCCACAGTACCTGCGCGCCCGTGCGGCGGTGAACCCATTCGACAAACTTGTGCGGCCGCTGGGCGAAACTGTCCCAGGGTAACGGCGAGAGGAAGACCAGACGCTTCACGAAAAGTGCTCGCGCAGAACGCTGACAATGCGCCCGGCCGCCTGCCCATCGCCATAGGGCGAGAAACCACGTGCCATGGCGCGATAGGCGGACTCATCGTCCAGTAGGCGCTGCGCCTCTTCAACGATGCGCTCACAGTTCGCGCCCACCAGTTTTACCCCGCCCTGCTCCACTGCTTCCGGCCGCTCGGTTTCATCACGCATGACCAGCACCGGCTTACCCAACGCAGGCGCTTCCTCCTGGACGCCTCCCGAATCGGTCAGGATGAAATACGCCGCTTTCATGGCAGCCACGAACGCCGCGTAATCCAATGGCGCGCACAATCTGAAGTTCGCAATACCCGCCAAGGACGCCTGGGCGACTTCCTGGATATTCGGATTCGGATGCACGGGATACAGAAACTGAACCTGCGGGTTGTTCTCTGCCAGGGTTCGCAACGCTCGGCAGATGCTGCGAAAAGGTTCGCCAAAATGCTCTCTACGGTGAGCCGTCACCAGCACCAGGCGCTTGCTCGGGTCAAGCTCAAGGCCCAGTTGCGGAGCCAGGGTGGCCGTCGCGAGCAGCGCGTCAATCACGGTATTGCCTGTGACAAAAATGTCCGCGCTGCAGACGCCCTCTTTCAGCAGGTTTTGCCGGGCACCTTGAGTCGGTGCGAAGTGCCAACGCGCCAACTCACCGGTAATGACCCGGTTGGCTTCTTCGGGAAAGGGCGATTGCTTGTCCCAGGTGCGCAGGCCGGCTTCAACATGGCCCAGCGGTATACGCTGATAAAAGCATGCCAAAGCGCAGGCCATCACCGTCGTGGTATCGCCTTGCACCAGCACGACATCGGGCTGCTGTTCCAGCAGGACCGTATCCATGTCGAGCAATAACTGGGCGGTCAGAGTGGCGAGGGTTTGACTTGGCCGCATGATGTTCAAGTCAATATCGGGCTCGATCCCGAAAAAACGCAGGAGCTGATCGAGCAAATGACGATGCTGCGCTGTGGCAACGACCCGCACATCGGCCCAACGCTCTTTTTTCAAGGCCAGAATGACCGGGGCCATTTTGATGGCCTCGGGACGCGTCCCGATAACACAAAGGATTTTTTTTGCCGACACAGACCTGTTTCCCTATTCGAAGGAAGCTCAATCACTGCGCTATTCACCAGCCGTTTTGCCCACACGTTCCGTTGTGCCTTTCGATGTAGCTGCCTTCAGGGCCCCATACGCACACTGCAGAGAAGATCTTTGGAATATTTTGATACTAACGAAGCCAGCATAGGCACAGATTGCGCGACCTGCACGGTGCAACGGCGCAACAATCGACGAGATCCTGCTTTACGGGGCAGTTAAAAACACAGAAGGCCCGCGCGATTGCTCGCAGCGGGCCTTTCTTTGTCGGCGGGCACACAGGGCCTTACCAAATTCAACGCAAAAAAAAAGCCTGCATCTCTGCAGGCTTTCTCTATCTGGCTCCACGACCTGGACTCGAACCAGGGACCCAATGATTAACAGTCATTTGCTCTACCAACTGAGCTATCGCGGAATGCGCCGTATGTTACTGATTGAAAAGGAGAAGTCAAGCTTTCCATGACATTTTGGGCGATTAATCCGGATGGCCGGTTGAAAGCTGTGACTCCTTGGCCAATTCCAACCAGGCCCGAGCGGCGGGTGGCAAGTGGGCGCTGGCGCGCCAAGCCAGGGCGATGTGCCAGTCGGTATGAGGTTCGTCCAGGGGGATCAGGGCGATGCCGGGGTGTTGGTGCTTGTGCGCGAGCATGCGCGGCAGGAAGGCCGCGCCGAGGCCGGCGGATACCAAGTCGACGATAAAGTCGATCTGGCCGCTGCGCGCTGCCACACGCGGTTGCACGCCTTTGCGCTCGCACGCGGCGAGGATTTTGGCGTTGAGGGCGAAGCCGGCTTCGAACAGGATAAACGGCGAATCTGCCAGGTCGGTGAAGTCGATTCGTTTGCGCTGGGCCAAGGGGTGGCTGATCGGCAGGACGGCCATCAGCGGTTCGTTACGCACGGGTTGGTAGTCGAAACCTTCGTCTATGGGCAGCAAGAGGGCCGCCAGGTCGACCTCACCTGCTTCCAGGCATTCACGCAGTCGTTTACTGCCGTACTCGGTCAGTTCGATGTCGATATCAGGGTAGCGTGTGCGATAGGTGGCAAACATCGTCGCAAACAACACGCCACAGCCCACCGGCGGCAGGCCGATGCGCAATACACCACGTTTGAGACCACGCAAGTCATTGATCTCGGCGACCAGATCGTTGTGTTCGGCCAGCAAAACCAGGGCGCGGCTGTAGGCGATTTCGCCAGCGGCGGTGAGTTGATTGCGATGGCCAAGGCGGTTGAGCAGTGGCATGCCCAGTTCGTCCTCCAGGGTTTTGATCGCCTTGCTCACACTCGACTGGGTCAGGGACACCACTTCAGCGGCTTGAGAGAAACCGCCTTGGCGAACCACTTCGACAAAGGCACGCAGTGTTCTCAGGTTCATCAGTATTCCTTTTTCGACTGACTACTAGCGATAAAAGTTGTTTTTATCATGACAGAAGTTTGCCTATCTTGGAGGCACCTTGCCTTGCCGAGATTCCGTGCATGATCATTTCGTCCGCCTCTGACTACCGCGCTGCCGCCAAGCGCAAGCTCCCGCGCTTCCTGTTCGACTACATCGACGGCGGCGCCTACGCCGAGCACACGATGCGCGCGAACAGTTCGGACCTGGCCGAGATCAGCCTGCGCCAGCGCATCCTGCGCAATGTCGACAACCTGAGCCTCAAGACCACGCTATTCGGCCAGGAACTGGACATGCCGGTGATCCTCAGCCCCGTGGGCCTGACCGGCATGTACGCGCGGCGCGGCGAAGTGCAGGCGGCGAAGGCGGCGGCCAACAAGGGTATTCCGTTCTGTTTGTCGACGGTGTCGGTGTGCCCGATCGAAGAAGTGGCGTCCCAGAGCCCGCAGTCGATCTGGTTCCAGCTCTACGTGCTCAAGGACCGCGGATTTATGCGTAATGCGCTGGAGCGCGCCCAGGCGGCCGGCGTCACCACGCTGGTGTTCACCGTCGACATGCCCACGCCGGGCGCACGCTACCGTGATGCCCACTCGGGCATGTCCGGGCCGTTTGCGGCGCAACGGCGCATGCTGCAGGCGGTCACAAAACCGCAATGGGCCTTCGACGTGGGCTTGATGGGCCGTCCACACGACCTGGGCAATATCTCCAAATACCTCGGCAAGCCTACCCACCTGGAAGACTACATCGGCTGGCTGGCGAACAATTTCGATCCGTCCATCAGTTGGAAAGACCTGGAGTGGATCCGCGAGTTCTGGAAAGGACCGATGATCATCAAGGGCATCCTCGACCCCCAGGACGCCAAGGACGCCGTGAGTTTTGGCGCCGATGCCATCGTGGTCTCCAACCATGGCGGCCGCCAGTTGGACGGCGTGTTGTCCACTGCCAAAGCGTTGCCACCGATTGCCGAAGCCGTGGGCGATGACCTGACGGTGCTGGTGGACTCCGGCATCCGCTCCGGGCTCGACGTGGTGCGCATGCTGGCCCTGGGTGCCAAGGCCTGTCTGCTGGGGCGTGCCACCGCCTACGCGTTGGCCGCCGACGGGCAGCATGGCGTGGAGAACCTGCTGGACATCTTTGCCAAGGAAATGCGCGTGGCGATGACACTCACTGGCGTCACATCAATTGACCAGATTGACCACACCACTTTGGTTCAATCAGCCAAATAACTGACGTCATGCGCCGATGGCCTTTTGCTGCGTGAAAAAAGGCCGTTGATTCATAAGGATTATTTTTAAAGTAAACGAAATGGCATGAATCTCGCTCTAACCACGTTCAAGCAGGCTAAGCGATGACATGACGTGCGGGGGCACCCAAGGGTTATAACGCTTTGCAAAGCGGTCTAAACTGTTCCCAATGTTTTACGGAACTGAAGGAACAGTTAGACGCTTGGCACTCGCCACTCTCATCGAGCCTGTAAGACAGCTAAGAGCTTAGAGGCCGATCGCTTATGAAAACACCTACCCAGACCAACGCAATTGACTTCGACAGTGCCAAATTGCAACGCCTGGGATTTGGCCAGCCATCGCTCCTGCCTCGCCGCCCGACGACCGTCGCGCAACTTCGCCAGCAACTGGGAATGCAATTGCAGACCAGCCTGGAGCCGGATCGCATCCTCGGGTTGTTCTTCCGTGAGATCCAGCGCTTGGTGCCCCTTGATGCCCTGCACTATCGCCATCAGGCCAGTGATCTACGGCTAGAGTTCGGCCAGCGCGGCCACCACTCGGTGAATTACAGCCTCAGCCATGAAGGCGAACACTTGGGTGAGCTGATCTTCCGTCGCAACCAACGCCTCGCCGAAGACGAACTCGGTCAGCTTGAGTCACTGCTGGCCACCCTGCTCTACCCGATGCGCAATGCCCTGCTCTATCGCGCCGCGACCCGTAGCGCGCTGCGTGACCCCCTGACCGAGACGGGCAATCGCATTGCCATGGACCAGACTCTGCAACGGGAAATAGACATGGCGCGCCGGCACCTGCACCCATTGTCCTTGCTGATGCTGGACATCGACCACTTCAAGGTAATCAACGACACCCACGGTCACGCGGCCGGCGATACCGTACTGCGCACCGTCGCAGCGGCCATCAAGGCCCAGTTGCGTAACGTGGACATGGTGTTTCGGTTTGGCGGGGAGGAGTTTCTGATCCTGCTCTCCAACACCGGCCGGGATGCGGCGGCGATGGTGGGCGAGCGGCTGCGGCAGGCAGCACAGGCTCAGGATTACTGGGCGGATGGAAAGCGGATCGAATTGACGGTAAGCCTCGGTTGTTCGACCTTGCTGGCCGCCGAGTCGGTCGAAAGCCTGTTGCGCCGGGCCGACAACGCGTTGTACGTGGCCAAGCGCGAAGGCCGTAACCGCTTGGCAATGGCGGGGTAGAACCCCGCCATCGCGTTACATCAAGCTTCGCTGGCGACGCGCAGCGGGCGTTCACGCACGGCGGTGGCTGGCTTGTCTTTTTCCAAGCGCATGCAGCTTTCCAGGAACAGGTACATGTAGTCATAGCTCTTGCACACGGCCTGGCGCAGCTCTGCCTGCAACGCCTTGGTCGGGTTCATGCCGGCCAGGGTGCAGATGATTTCCAGGGCTTCCCAAGGGTGAGCGTCGTCGTACTGGGCGTGCATCTTCAGCCACTTCATCGCACGCTTGCGATCTTCCTCGGGGAACGCCGCCGCGTACACGCCGGTGGAACAGACCACGGCCGACCACTCCCCAGTCGCCCCCTCGATGGCATAGTTAGTCGCAGCCACGGCCACGATCAACGAATCGGATGAGCTGGTGTGCCAGCACCAATGACTCAGCGCATGCAGCTCCGGCGGTACATTCTGGGCCTGCAGCTCTTCGAGGCTGACTCCGTGGGCGCGGGCCCAATGCACCCAATAGTCGGCGTGGTTCAGCTCCACGCGGATATTGCGCATCAGCCAACGTCGCGCCATGTCCTCTCCTGGATGGCGCGCAAATTTGGTCTTGGTGAGGTTCTGTGCCATGTACAAGGCAAACTGTTCCACCACAGGCCAGCCACCAATGAGGTAGTGACGCATGGTCTTGGCGCTGAGCGTGTTGTCACGCATGCGTTGGTACAGTTCGTGCTCGACAACTCGGCGCTTGCTCTCGCTACAGTCCTGGATCAATTGCTGAGCCCAGACGGGGTAGCTTGAGGCTTCCATAAGCGGGCCGGTTCTGTTGAAGGTGTCGATCACTGTTAAGGCTCCTTTTTAAGTGTGATTTACAGACCAGCAAATGTTTCAGCGGAATGTGCCGGGCGCCTTCAATAACAGAGGCTGCGGCCGCACAGGTCGACACTGCAAACTATCAAAGGTAAACAATTGCGGTCGTTCAATCAGGTAGCCCTGAGCGTAATCCACACCAATATCGAGTAACGCCTGTTCGATGTGCGGTGTTTCAACAAACTCGGCAATTGTGCGCTTACCCATGACGTGGCCGATGTGATTGATCACTTCGACCATTGCGCGGTTAATCGGGTCGTCCAGCATATCCTTTACGAAACTTCCATCGATCTTCAGGAAGTCTACAGGTAAATGTTTCAGATACGCGAACGAGGACATCCCGGCGCAAAAATCATCCAGGGAGAAATGGCAACCTAAGGCCTTGAGTTCATTAATAAAGCGAATGGCGCTGCCTAAATTTGCTATTGCGCTGGTTTCAGTTATTTCAAAACAAATCATTTCTGGCGGGATGCCGTAAGTACCGAATTTTTCATGTAAAAACCCGAGAAAATCATCATCGCCAATGGTGATTCCTGACAGATTTATCGCACACATGGCCATAGGCCGGCCCGGACGCTCGTGCATGCAACGGGCGATGATCTTGAACACGTTCTCGACCACCCAACGGTCGAGGGACGTCATCAAACCGTAACGCTCGGCGGCAGGGATAAAGCTGTCGGGGAGGATGGTTCGACCCGCCTCATCATGCAGGCGAAGCAGGATTTCGATATGCCCGTTGCCAGCATCGGTATTTCCCAGCGGTGAGATTTCCTGGGCGTACAGGCAAAACCGGTTCTCCTCCAGTGCCATGTGCAGGCGCTGCACCCAGGCCATCTCGCCAAAACGCACGGACAGCTCCGAGTCGTCAGCGTGGTAAACCTGCACGCGGTTGCGGCCTTTTTCCTTGGCCATGTAGCAGGCCATATCGGCGGCGCGCAACGAAGTCTCCAAGGTGGTCGGGGTTTGCGAGATATGCACCAGACCGATGCTCACGGAGGTCATGAACGGCCGGCCCTTCCACACAAAATGCAGGCTCTGCACCGTGTGGCGCAGGCTCTCGGCGATTTTTTCCGCCGCAGCCGCCGGGCAATTCTCCAGCAGGATGCCGAATTCGTCGCCGCCCAGGCGCGCCAGGGTGTCGCCCTCACGCAGGTCCGATTGCAGCAGTGCGCAGATATGCCGCAGCAACTCATCACCCGCCGCATGGCCGCAGGTGTCGTTGACCAGCTTGAACTGGTCGAGGTCGAGGAACATCAACGCATGCCGCCCGCCCTCAGGTTGCTGCGCCATATGCAGGACCTGTTCCAGCCGGTATTCAAATTCGCGGCGGTTGGCCAGGCCGGTCAAGGCGTCATGCGTGGCCTGCCACGACAGGTTGGCAATGTATTGGCGCTCCTGGGTCATATCGTGCAGCACCAGCACCGCACCGCTGATTTTGCCGGCGCTTCTGATCGGTGCGCCCACCAGGGTGACGGATACCGTACTGCCGTCCAGGCGCTGGATGGTTTTTGAATGCTCGCTGCCCCCCTTAAACTGCCCCTTGACGATGTGCTCGATCAGGGTAAATCCATCGGGTTGGGCGTCGTCATCCAGCAGGTTGAACAGCGCCGCCAGGGGCAGGCCCTGAGCCTGGCCAGAGTTCCAGTGGGTCATGGCCTCGGCGGCGGGGTTCATATAGGTGATTGCACCGTCTACATCGGTGGTAATCACCCCGTCGCCAATTGACTCCAGGGTGATCTGCGCCCGCTCCTTCTCGGCCTGCAAGGCATCGGCGAAGGCATGACGCTGCGTCAGCAGCTTATGGGTACGCAACAGCGCCAGCACGATCAGGCCCAGGGCGGTTGCCAGGTTGGTGATCAGCAGCAACCGCAGAATCATGCGCGAGCCTTCGCCCAGAGCATCGCTGAAGGCCTTGGCAGCCGGCGTCACGCCTTCGTTGATGGCCGTAATATGGGCCTTCCACTGCCGCACATCGTTAGGGTTGACTTGATCGGCCCTGATTGCACTGTGCATCTCGCGGGCCAGCTCATCCAGTTGAACCAGGTAGCCATCCCCTACTGTCCACAGTTCGATGGCTTTTTCCAGGTAGCTGAAATGTCGGAAGTTGAGGTACAGCCAGATCAGGCTGTTGACGTCATCCGGATGGTTGCCGCCCTTGAGAATGCCCAGACGTGCGGCCTCCAAGTCTGGCGTGGGGCGGTCCAGGGCAATGCGCAGTTCGTGCCCGCCCTGAGGCACGGCGATGGCTTGCTGGTATTTGAGGTAGGTGGCTTGGTCGCGGTTGTCGGCATAGAGCGTCAGATAATAGATGGCGTCTTTCTGGCCCTTGGACCATAAGCTCTCGCCGCCCACATAGCCTCGTACCGCTGAGAGCATGTAGAGACTGACGCAGCCCAATAATGCCTGGAACAGCACGACGGCGATAAAGGGCCAGACAATGCCCAACAGCCTAGGCGTTCCTAGAGTCCGCTTTTGCTTCATGAATTCCCTTGCATATGCACTGCTGGATACGCACGCAAAACACTCATTCGGATAGCACAGCCTAGGCTAAATCAACGTACTTGTTGCAAATGCCCATACAGTTTTGCGTACAAACCACCATCGGCAATCAACTGCTGATGGTCGCCATCCTCAGCGATATGACCACCGTCAAACACTAAGACTCGATCGGCTTGTTTTACCGCCGACAGACGGTGCGCGATGATCAGTGTAGTACGCCCGCTGAGGAACCG
The DNA here is from genome assembly GCF_052938085.1 of Pseudomonas sivasensis. Lineage (NCBI taxonomy): Bacteria > Pseudomonadati > Pseudomonadota > Gammaproteobacteria > Pseudomonadales > Pseudomonadaceae > Pseudomonas > Pseudomonas sivasensis. The sequence continues at coordinate 1,860,216 of NZ_CP176442.1, read as the reverse complement.
CGCCAGCGCCTGATGCAGGTTGTATTCAGTGGCGGCATCCAGGGCGGAGGTCGCTTCGTCGAGTATCACCACTTTGGGTTCGGCCAACACCATGCGCGCAATCGCCAGGCGCTGACGCTGACCACCGGAAAAACGCACCCCGGAACGCCCCACTACGCTGTCCAGGCCCTGAGGCAACGCTTTAACCGTAGCCTCCAACTGGGCAATTTCAAGGGCCTGCCAGCAGGCCTGGTCACTGCGCTCGCGGCCCATGGTCAGGTTGGCACGCACGGTATCGTTGAACAGCGCCGGGTGCTGCAGCACCACCGCGACGTGCTCGCGGATAGTCTCGAGGCCGATCTCCTGCTGGGTTGCACCGCCAAATCGGATAGTGCCCGCCTGCGGCGTGTACAGGCCGAGCAGCAGTTGCACCAGGGTGCTTTTACCGCCACCGCTGGCGCCGACAATCGCGACTTTTTCGCCGGGAGCAATTTGCAGGTTCAGTTGATCGAGCACCAGATCATCGCCATAACCGAAGTCCAGGCCGCGCACTTCGATGCCGACGGTTTCACGCCCGGAAAACGGGTCTTCACCACCGGCGTATTGCGGCTCGTCGGCACGCGCCAGCAGCTCATTGATGCGCGTCAGCGCCCCGCCCGCCGCGTAGTAGGCGTATTGCAGATTTAATAATTGTTCAACCGGGCCGATCATGAACCACAGGTAGCTGAACACCGCGAGCATCTGGCCGATGGACAGGTCGGAAAACAGCACGGTGAGCATTGCCGCTGCGCGGAAGATGTCGATGCCGAACTGGAACAGCAACCCGCTGGCGCGGCTGGACGCGTCGGTTTTCCACTGGGAATGGATCGCGTAGTCACGCACTTCCTGGGCGCGCTGGCCCAGGCGCCCGAGGAAAAAGCCCTGGCGGTTGCCGGCGCGGACTTCCTGGATGGCGTCGAGGGTTTCAGTCAGGGCTTGGGTGAAGCGTGAGGTGCTGTCGTTTTCCAACTTCTTGAGGTGTTTGACGCGCTTGCCCAACTGTACCGTGGCGTAGATCACCAACGGGTTGAACAGCAGGATCAGCAATGCCAGTTGCCAATGCATCCACACCAGGATCGCCGAAGTGCCGATCAGCGTCAGCATCGCCACCAGAAAGCGGCTGAGGGTTTCGCCGACGAATTTATCCAGGGTATCCAGGTCGGTGACCAGGTGAGTGGTGACCGTGCCGCTGCCCAGGCTTTCGTATTCGCCCAGGGAGATGCGCTTGAGCCGCTCGATCAGACGCACGCGAATGCGGTACACAATGTCCTTGGCCAACCGCGCAAACAGCCGCGCCTGTACCACGTTGAACACCAGTGCGCCGCAACGCAGGGCCAGGGTGACCACCAGCATCAGGCCGATATAACCGGCGGCCTTCTGCCAACCCAGGGGCAATGCGTGATTCATCACCTTGAGCGCGGCATCACCATGGCCCAGCAGCACTTCGTCCACCAGCAACGGCAACAGCAAGGGGATGGGCACACTGCACAAGGTCGCCAGCACGGCAACACCATTGGCGATCCACAGGGATTTCTTGTGACGCAAGGCCAGGCGGCGAATTTCCGCCCAGGTCAGACGGTCAATGCGTTTAGGCTCATCCTGCACAGGTTGCTCGCTCCAGCCATCGGGCGAGCAATGGCGACAGTTCCGTCAGCGGCTGATAGCCGTTGGTGAGCAATGCCAGTTGACCATTGCGCTCGGCCAACAACGTCGGGAAACCGGCGATACCCAGGTCCTGCACCCACGTAAAGTCCGCCGCCGTGGCCGCGTGCTGCTCGGCGCGGTCAAACGCACCGGCAAACTCGATACGCGGGATGCCCGACTGCTCGGCCAGTTCCACCAGCACGCTGGCGAGGGTCACGTCGCGGCCCTCCACATAAAACGCACGTTGGATCAGGCCCAGCAGTTTCCAGGCACAGTCTGGCGCCAGGCTACGGGCGGTAACGATGGCGCGGCAGGCCGGCTCGGTGTCATACACAAAGCCGTCGGGCAGCGCGCCTTCGCGCTTGAACGGCTGGCCCGTGGCTTCAGTGACGGCCTGCCAGTGTTCGAGGATGTAGCGTCGGGTCGTCGGCTCCAGCGCCGCGCCACTGCCGGTGCGCAAGCCGCCCACCACCAGATGTACGTCCACACCGGCCGCTTGGGCCTGCTCAACCAGCGCCTGCGCCACCGGGGCAAAGCCCCAGCACCAGGAACACATCGGATCCATTACATAGAGCAGGCGCGCGGACATAGGTCAGGCCTCGGAAGGGGTTTGCTTGTAGTTGAAGCCAATCGGGTGCGGCATATTGCGGGCCTTGGCCAGTTCAATCTGCTTTTGCCGGTCGATCGCGCTGCGGCGGGTTTTCTCCGGCAGCTTATCCCAGCAATGAGGGCAGCTGATGCCGGCCACGTAGTGCTCGGAGGCGCGGTCTTCGACGCTCACAGGTGTGCGGCAGGCATGACATTGATCGTAGTCGCCTTCGCTCAAGTCGTGGCGCACGGTCACGCGATTATCGAAAACAAAGCAGTCGCCCTGCCACTTGGTTTCTGCCTGAGGCACCTCTTCGAGGTACTTCAGGATGCCGCCCTTAAGGTGGTAAACCTCGCCATAACCTTCGCTGAGCATGTAGCTCGACGCTTTCTCGCACCGAATGCCGCCGGTGCAGAACATGGCGACTTTCTTGTGCTTGGCCGGGTCGAAGTTGGCTTTGATATAGTCGGGAAATTCGCGAAAGCTGGTGGTTTTCGGGTCGATTGCGCCTTCAAAGGTGCCAATGGACACTTCGTAGTCGTTACGGGTGTCGATCAGCAGCACTTCCGGGTCGCTGATCAGGGCGTTCCAATCTTTCGGGTCGACGTAGGTGCCGACCTTCTTGTTCGGGTCGACGCCTTCTACGCCCAGGGTCACGATCTCTTTCTTGAGCTTGACCTTGGTGCGGTAGAACGGTTGGTCCTCGCAGTACGACTCTTTGTGATCGATGTCGTCCATGCGTGGGTCGTTCTTCAGCCAGGCCATCAGGCCATCAATGCCTTCGCGGCTACCGGAAACGGTGCCGTTGATGCCTTCTTCGGCGATCAGCAAGGTGCCTTTGATGCCGTTGTCGACCATCGCCTGCAGCAAGGGCTCGCGCAGAGCGACGTAATCTTCGAGGGTGACGAACTTATACAGTGCCGCCACGACAATCGGTTGAGTCATGGGTGTTCTCTCCAGGTGGCTACCCTCGTAAAGGGTGAACCGGATGCAAAAAAAACGCGCCGGCTAAGCGGCGCGTTGCGGATTCTATCAGGGATAACCCGTCAATGTCCGCCGGCGCAGGTCGGCGAGGCCGGGGCTGCGTCGATTGTCGCCCATTCTTCAGGCGTGTAGGTATGCAGCGCCAGCGCATGAAACTCGCTCATCAGGTCACCCAGGGTGGCGTAGACCTTCTGGTGGCGCTTGACGCGATTGAGCCCTTCGAACTGCTGACTGACCAGCACGGCCTTGAAGTGGGTCTGCAACCCACGGCTGTGCATATGGCTTTCATCCAGCACGCTCAAATGTTGCGGGTCCAGGGCGGCGAGCGCCGTTTCGATACGCTGTTGCATGATCATTCCTGCTTACTTCTTCTTGGCCGGAGCGGCTTTAGGCGTCAGCTCGTTGGTCATATCTTCCAACAGCTTGTTGACCACCGGAACGGCGCTTTCCAGCTTGGCCTGAGTCATCTGGGCCGATTGCTGGGTGAGTTGTGGCATTTTTTCCAGGACTTTCTTGCCCAGTGGCGACTGGTAGAACGCTACCAGGTCCTTGAGCTCGGATTCGCTGAAATTGGTGGTGTAGAGCTTGACCATGTCCGGCTTCAGCTTCGGCCAGCCGATAGCTTGGTCCAGGGCGGCGTTGGCCTTGGCCTGGTAGCTGTCCAGTACGGACTGCTTGGCGGCAGGCGCCTTAGTCTGCTCGAAACGCTGGGCGAACATTTGCTGCACTTGCATGTACACCGGGGTACCCAGCTTGTCGGCATGGGCCAGGGTAAGGAAGGCTTCGGCACTGGCGTTGTGGCTGGCGGTATCGGCAAAAACCTGGCCGCTGGCGCAAACCAGAGCAACCGCGGTACAGATGGCACGAAGACGAGTCATCGAGTTTCCTTTCTAGCTGGCGAGGTAAGACCCCAAGGGCGCCCATTCTGCGCCTAAAAAACCTCGCGGCTCAACCCCAGGCCTTGCCGGGCGCGGATTGCCCGATGAAAAGTCTTTTAGGGAACCCACTAGGTCAATCACGGCCTAAACTGCGCAAACGAACCTAAGGAGTGTGCCCGATGAGCCGTATCGAAACCGACAGCCTGGGAGAAGTGCATGTCCCGGATGACGCTTACTGGGGCGCCCAGACCCAACGCTCGCTGGTGAATTTCGCCATCGGCGACCAGCGCATGCCCTTGCCGGTATTGCACGCCCTGACCCTGATCAAAAAGGCAGCCGCCCGGGTCAACGACCGCAACGGCGACCTGCCCGCCGACATCGCCCGCCTGATCGAACAGGCCGCCGATGAAGTCCTCGCCGGCAACCATGACGACCAATTCCCATTAGTGGTGTGGCAGACCGGCAGCGGCACCCAGAGCAACATGAACGCCAATGAAGTGATCGCCGGCCGTGCCAACGAACTGGCAGGCAATCAACGCGGCGGCAAGAGCCCGGTACACCCAAACGACCATGTGAACCGTTCCCAGAGTTCCAATGATTGCTTCCCGACGGCCATGAGCATTGCGGCGGTGCAGGCCGTCCATCAACGTTTGTTACCGGCGATCGCTACGCTTTCCGGCGGTCTGGCCGAGCAAGCCGCGCGGCATATGAAGCTGGTCAAGACCGGCCGCACGCACATGATGGACGCCACGCCGATCACGTTCGGCCAGGAACTCTCGGCGTTTATCGCCCAACTCGACTACGCCGAACGCGCAATCCGCAGTGCCCTGCCCCAAGTGTGTGAACTGGCCCAGGGCGGTACGGCCGTGGGCACCGGGCTCAATTCGCCCCATGGTTTTGGCGAAGCCATTGCAGCCGAGTTGGCAGCGCTCTCGGGGCTGCCATTCGTCACCGCACCGAACAAATTCGCCGCCCTCTCCGGCCATGAGCCGCTAGTGACGTTGCACGGCGCCCTGAAAACCCTGGCCGTGGCCCTGATGAAAATCGCCAACGACCTGCGCCTGCTCGGTTCCGGACCGCGTGCTGGGCTTGCGGAAGTGAAGCTGCCGGCCAACGAGCCGGGCAGTTCGATCATGCCGGGCAAGGTCAACCCGACGCAGTGCGAAGCGCTGTCGATGCTCGCCTGCCAAGTACTGGGCAACGACGTGACCATCGGTATCGCCGCGAGCCAGGGACACTTGCAGTTGAACGTGTACAAGCCGGTGATCATCCACAACCTGCTGGAGTCGATCCGCCTGCTCGCCGATGGCTGCAATAACTTTCAGGAGCATTGCATTGCCGGCCTGGAGCCCGACGCTGAGAAAATGGCCGAACACCTGGAGCGCGGACTGATGCTGGTGACGGCGCTCAACCCGCATATCGGCTACGACAAATCAGCAGAGATCGCCAAGAAAGCCTACGCCGAGGGGCTGACGCTACGGGAAGCCGCGCTGGAGTTGGGCTACCTCACTGACGAAGAGTTCGACCAGTGGGTACGCCCGGAAAATATGCTCGAAGCCGGGCATTAAGACGCCAAACGCAGCCGCCGGGCCTTGAGCCCGGCGAGCAACGATGGCGCCAGCGCGACAGTCGCCGACCCCAGCACCACCACCAGCGCCCCGGCATAGCCCAGGGCGTTGATCTCTTCGGCCTGCACGTAGTCCGGCCATAGCCAGGCCGCCAAGGCGACCGCCACAAAGGTCACCAGCGGCGTGAGCGCCAGGGTCGCACTCACCCGCGAGGCTTCCCAATGGGCCAGGGCTTCGGCAAACGCGCCGTAGGCCACCAGCGTATTCATGCAGCACGCCAACAGCAGCCAGCCTTGCAGCGGGCTCAGTTGCAGCGCTTCCAACGGATGGGCCCAGGGCGTGAGCAACAAAGCGCAGGTGAGGTAGATCACCATCATGACTTGCAGCGAATTCCACACGGTCAACAATTGCTTCTGACCCAGGGCATAGAACACCCAGATCGAGGTGGCGAGCAGGATCGTCAGCACCCCGGCGGTGTAAGTGCCGAGGGACGTCAGCAATTCCTCCAGGCGCTGGTTGAAGAACAGGCCGAAGCCTGCGATCAAGACGACCAGTCCCACCACTTGCCCGCGGCTGAAACGTTCCTTGAACACAAACACGCTGGCGATCATCAAAAAGATCGGCCCCATCTGCACGACCAACTGTGCGGTGCCGGGGCTGAGCGATTTCAGGCCCACCAGGTACAACACGTAGTTACCCACCAGGCCGCATACCGCCATCGCCACCAGCCAACCGCCCTTGGGGCCGAGCACTTTGCGGCTGGGCAGACGCTTGGTGGCCGCAAGGTAGACGAACAGACAACCGCCGGCCACGGTCAGGCGAAACCAGGTGACGGTGATCGGGTCCATCACCTGCAGCACTTGCTTGAGTTTGATCGGCAGAATGCCCCAGAGGAACGCGGTCAGCAGGGTCAAGCCAAAGCCATAGACCCAGCGGCCGGAAGAGATGTGCATGAGTGCCCCAAAAAACCAGAGGTGGAGGAGCTGGCATTCTAGGGCGATGCGGTGTGTTTTGGGTATCGATCATTCATCTGCCGCAGACCGAGTCATGGCACCCCCATCACCAGTACACCGCTGCCGCTGATAGCCCCCGGAGTCGGCAGTGAGCCGGTTCGCCGCACCAGCGAAAACGTCACATCGTCTCCGCCCACACTGTTGGTGATTCGGGTGAGGAATGAACCGTTAACAGCTACCGCAGCCCCGCCGCGCACGAGCGCCGTGCCCACGTCGGCATTGCTCATGAGCAACAGCCGCGAGTCGAACGAGGAGCGCGTGCCTTTATAAGTAATGGTGATCGGTGTGTTGATTCCGCCGTCCGGGCAGGAGTAAGTGAGTCTGCGGTTACTGACCACGGACGTTGACAGCGGATCGGTGCCGATTGCCCGTTGGTGGACGTCGCCGAAGTTGATTTCGATCGGGTTGTTATTGTTGATCGTGCAGGTTGAGGGCGAGATGGTGAAATTGTTGGCGGCGTAATAAGTGACCGTCAGACTCGCCGAGGATGTGTCGTAATTGTTTGTCTGCTGCAGACGCAGCACGCCGAGGGCGTCCCCTACGCGAATGTCGATGGGGTTGCTGGGATTGTTACGCAGCATGATGTAAGGGGTCACATTGATGGGATAACCGATGAGGTTATTGGGCATCGTGGCGATATAAATGCCGTTGGGAACGGGATTGTTGTAAAACGCTCCATTTATACGAAGGCCGGTGATTTGGGCAGCAAACTTTGGGCCTGGAGTCCAGGCCGAACCGACACTGGTCGAGGTTCGCCAGTAGTCCTCTCTCGAGGGAGGAAAGCCCGGGAAGGGTTTAAACCTGCACTCCAGATTCGCGCCCTCAAGCATGATACGTGTCTTATCAGCATCCGCCTGAACCCTGACGGGAACCTGCAGGTTAGGGTTTCCGCCTATCCACGCCCCACCGTCTACCCGGCACTCAGCAGCGCGCAAGTTTGTAGTCACGCCAATCAAGACGAGAAGCACCGTGGTTCCAAATAATCGTTTCATTTCTAATCTCTCTTTGCCTGTCTCCCCGCGTGACCCAACGCGCTTTCACCGTGTGCGTCAAAGCCGCCCGAGAGAGCGTTGAGGTTCGCCTGAGGCTTTTTATGTGCACTGCCACCACCTTCAATGTCGGCAGTGACGAAAAGGTGATGTCCACTGACGTAATGAGGGGCACTGGCAAGCTGTCGTGAAAAATCCGAATACCCATCGCACGTCACGCCGTGCCTTGCAGCCCCCCGGAGGCGCTGGAGGTTAGCCAAGGCCACTTTCAGCTGTGAACGATTACGGATAGTCCAATGTAAAAGTGGAGGTCACCGTGTACGCGCCGTGCCCGATGGTTTGATCCCTGATCGCATTCGGCTCGCCCTGTACGTAGGCCTTGAGTTCAATGACATTGCTGCCATCGCTCAGCAGTTGCCTGTCGCTGACGGCATTCAAGGGCAAGGGCAAGGGCTTGTCACTCAGCGTTTCCATGCCCACCCCGATCCCCGAGGCACCACTGCCGCCATCGAGCGCGAGCAGACCAGGCAGCGCGGTGTTTTCCGTGCCGCCGAACATGATGGTCACCGAGTCGCCGATCGTGGTGTCACAATCCTCCAGGTGCAGCCTGAAACGCTTGCCCACGGATCGCGTGTTGAGATAGAGGTATTTGCTGGTCAGGTCCCACAATTCCAGAGTTACGGCCTCGTCACCGGGGCGCAGTGTGCAGGCCTCTTCAACCAGGTTGCCCTTGAAGCTCAGGTTGTCCGCCGCATACCCCAAGGGGGTCAGGCCGAGGACGAGCAGCACTGCCAACGCACCCTTATGCACAATTTCATATCGCATCGACTCAGCTCCTACTGGTATTCGGCCAACAACGTGGCCACCGCCGTAAACCGGGCCGGCGTCAGGACTGCCCCGGGCTGTTGCACCGGAACGACCTCCAATGTCGGCGGTGACGACAGGGTGATGTCCATTGGCGTATTGAGGGGCAATGGCAGGCTGTTCTGAAAAACCCGAATACCCAGCGCCGGCACGCTGGTCTGCACGGCAGAGCCATCAAACGCGGTGGGGGTGCCGTTGACACTCAACTTCAACGCCCACGGCAACGTGTCGGTGCCGCAATTAATCGCGTAACCGATACCTTTTCGGTATTTCACACCATCAATGCGCTTGACCCCGACGTCGCCAAAGTCGACTTCAATGGTCTTGCCACCTTCAATCGTGCAGGGTGGCGGCTCGTTCAACGTACCGCTGAACGTCAGGTTGGCCGATGCAACATTGCACAGGCCGATGGAGCACAACGCGAGCAATGCTCGCTGTGGCCAAACCTTCATTGGTCGTTCCTCATATAGGTCGCCGTCATTGGTAATCGACCACAAGGGTCGCAGCGGCATCGAACGCCCCGCCGCTCAGTTGGCTGCCCGCGCGTTTGACGGGCACCGCCTGCACCATCGGGAAATTGGGATAGGTAAAGTTCACCCGGGTGTTGAGCGGCCAGTCAGCGCCGTTCACGAACAGCTTGACCCCAAGGTCCGCCTTGCGCGTAGAGAGCACGCGGCTGTCAAACGAGGCGCCTGTGCCGTTGAGCGCCAGGGTCAACGCATTGCTGTGGGGAGCGCTGCAGGTGACGGTGTACGGCACATCGCGACGATAATTCACCCCGTCCACCCGTGACGTCTGCAAGTCATTGCCAAACGGCACGTCCAGCGTATTGCCACTGTTAATGACACACGGCGGAGGGGCAATGATGACCGCGCGAATCGTCAAATTGGTCTGTGCCTGCACACTCTGGCTGACGGCCCCTATCAGGCAAACAGCGATCAGAATGGCCCGTGGGCTGATTGGTCTATCCATCGCTCTGCCCTTACTCATAGTTGAGCCTGAAATCCACCACGGCCCTGAATGCTCCACTGGTCAGTGGCGCAGCGGTGCGTGTGGGCCGTACGTGCCAGGTCTGAATGTTGCGTCCCACGGGCAGAAACAAAGCTTCGCCCCTTGAACCCAACTGGACGTCCCGGCCCAGGGCGTCGGTCAATTGCAGGCCCATCCCGGTGATGCCTTGCACTTTGACCAGCCGTGGATCATCGGGATCGGCAGGCGCAGAAAACGCCACCGACAGCACGGGTTGGTAGGCACTCCATACCAGGTTGCCGGTGCGTTCACTGCGCACGCGGCCGGCGGTGCGCTGGCAATCGGTAAAGCGCAGTTGAAAAGCCTTAGCAGTCGCCTGGTCACCGGGCCGCTGCAGCTGGCTGCTCGACACGGCGTCCAGATCAACCGTTTGATGCAGTGACGCCATCTCCAGGCTGCAAGGCGATTCATGCATGGACCCGAGCACATTCAGCATCCCGCTCATACCTTCAATATCCTCGTCATCCTCGGCGTGTACGCCCATCGCCAGGATCCACAACAAGCTGCCCAAGACCTTCACATTGTTCGATTTCATGACGTTCTCCAGCCGCATTACTCTTTCGGCAATGCGGCCTGCGTGTTCACCTGGCACGTGTTGCCATTGCAGGTGAAGGCCAGAAGCGGACGGCCGCCGTAATCATTCACATAGGCCAGGTAAGGGGCCGTACCCAGTGCGCTGGCCGTGGGGCCCAAGGTCAATGCGTCTTTGGGCGGGATCATCAGCGGCGCGAAGCCCGGCGCGGTTTTGCCGTCCTTGCTGCTGCGCGCATCCACCAGGGTCACGTAATAAGGCGTCGGGTTGTTAACCCGGTATTGATCGCCTTCGCGGGTCAGGGTCAGTTTCTGCTGCCAGGGGTTGGACAGGTCTTGCTGGCTTGGCGTAATAGCTTGTGGTCGATAGAACAACTTGATGCGGGTCTGCAATGCAATTTGCAGGGTGTTGGATTTATCGCTGCGCGGCGGGATTTCCCTCAAGTTGAAGTAGTAGACCGTCTCCCGATCCTGCGGTAACGACTTGGCTGCCGGTAAAGCCTGAACTTTCACCTGGCTTTGTTTACCAGGCTCCAAGCGTTGAACCGGCGGGAGCACGATCAAGGGCGAGGTGATTTTTTTACCCGCCTCATCCTCAATCCAGCCTTGGGCCAGATACGGCAGCTGGGTATTGTTGTTGGTAATGCTCACGCTGGTGGCATCTTTGCCGCCATCAAAAATCACGCGGGTACGGTCCAGGCCGACGGCGGCGCCGGCGCTCTGGCTCAAACCCAGAGCCAGGAGCGCGAAAGCCGGAGGGGTGAGGCGCATATCAAGCATCATGAGGCTGTGTTCTCCGTATCAATAAGTTCCCCGGTCAGCGTGGCTGGCCCGGGCAAAGATGGGGTTGCGGCGATCCTGTGGCAGCCCAGTTGCAAGGTGTCCGTCAAACCATCAACGGGCAGGATGGCGGGAAGCGTAAGGACGCATTGTTCGTCGCCGCCCCAACTGACGACCATCTGCTCGCCAGCCCGCAAGCCACTCAGGTAGACACTGCCGCTGTCATTCACAATCCCGGTGTCCTGTTGCTTCATGTTCTTCACCGTCGCGCCGAAGGGCGGTGAACTGCCATCCGGCAGGCGCAGAATGGCCATGGCTTTTTCGCCGGCAATCACATCCAGCGCGCGGTAACCAATCGCTCCTTCGGTGAGCGTTAACTGCGTGACCGACTCAGTCGCTTCGACATTGCTCGGCAAGCGCTCCAGATCAACGCTGGCCACCGTACGCTGGTAGCTGCTGATGTCGGAGATGACAGCCTTGCCAAAGACGTTACTGCGAGTCGGTGAGCCGTAACCGCGAACAGGTACATCGGGCACCCCACCGGTATCGATCATCAGGCGCGTGCCGCCGGTGCTGGTGGTACGGTGCAGAGCCGCACCGTGGGCCGTGAGCGTGCCACCACCACGGGCAGACACACCCAGGCTGCTGTAGCCACCCTCTTGCGTACTGGCGCTGATATCGATGTCGGCCTGATCCCCCATATGACTCAGATACCCACTGCCGTAGGCATTGCTGGCACTGAGCTGGTAGCTGTTGCGCTCATCGATCCGATCGCTGTAGCGGGTTGCAAAGGTGTTCTTGCCGGCGGCCCTGTTGGCATCCGCCGACAGGGTGCCGGTGCGCCCAAACGGCAGGCTGACCGTCAGCGCCATGCCGTTGTCGTTGTAGTTGTATTCCTGGGTGCGATACATATTCAGGGACAGGTTCATATTCTTGACCGTGCCCACATTGAAGTAACGCGACAACGACAGGTTCCAACGCTGAGTGTCCGGCCGGTCCCAATAGGTTTGCTTGTGGTAACTGGCGTAGACGGTAGCGCCCAGGTCACGAAACTGTTTGTTGACCGTCACCGTATAAAGCGCCTTGCTGCCGCCAATCGGCTTCCAGCCCTCGCTTGAATCGCGATAATCGCCGCGCCCGCCGAGTTCGCCGTTCAACCCGTAATGCCGGGCGTCCAGGTACTCACTCATACTCAAGAAATTCTTCTCGGAAAACCGGTAACCGGCGAAGGTCACCTGGCTGTCATACTCTTCAAAGTTCTTGGAGTATTGAAGGCGGTAGGATTTACCCGAGAGCGTCTCGTTCCACACATGGGCGCGCGACTGCGTCACGTCCAGCGAAACGGCGCCGAACGCCAGCAAGTCGCGCCCTGCGCCCACGGACACGGCTCGGTAGTTGTTGTCGGTCATGCCGCCGCCGAACAACGACCAGCCATTGCTAATCCCCCAGGAAAACTCCCCGGTACCGAAAAAGTCGCCATCCGCACCGTATTGCAGATTGGACGGTCGACCCGCGGCCAGCTTGTAACGCACTTGGCCCGGACGCGTCAGGTATGGAACGCCCGCCGTGTCGATCTGGAAGCTGTTTACCACGCCATCCTGTTCTTCGATCCGCACGTCCAACTTGCCCGTCACCGCGTCCTGCAAGTCCTGAATGCGAAAGGGGCCTGCCGCCACCAGGGTTTCGTAGAGCACGCGCCCCTGCTGGCTGATGATGACTTTCGCATTGGTTTTGGCCACCCCGACAACTTCCGGCGCGTAACCACGCAGGTTGGGTGGTAACTGGCTTTCATCAGAGTTCAGCGCGGCACCGGTAAAGCGGAAGCTGTCAAACAGGTCCGAATACAGGTAGTTATCACCCACTAACAGGCGCGCTCTCAACGCCGGAATAGCGCGATACGCGTAGTAGCGGCTCCACTCCAGCTTTTGAGGCCCTGCGGCTTCTTGTCGGCCGCTCTCGACGCGCCCTTGCCAGTCCGCCCTGAGGCGCCAGGCACCGGCGTTAGCCCCCACGGTGCCATTGCCACTGAGGTTTTTGCGGTTACCGTCGTTTCGTTGATAGTTGGACTGCGCCGTCAGGCTGTAATCGATCAACAGCCCCGGCACGCCTTCATCCCAGCGTGAAGGCGGATCCCAGTTGATGGCGCTGTACTCAAGGTATGCCTGGGGCAAGTTGATGCTCAGCGTGGAGCTGGCCAGATCACCCTGAACGTCCATGCCAGGCAAACTTTGAATGTCCAGGCACTCGCCGCCTTTCCACCATGCCAGTTTGTCGGCTTCGGACACTTTAAGGCCCAACTGTTCCACAAGACTGTGGGACAAACAGGCTTGGCTACCCTTGGGATCATTATCGGGCGGATAGAACGCCACCGGTTGTTCAGCAATAGGCTGACCGTTTATCTGCACAACCATCGAATAAGTGCCGGGTAAAATAAACCCGCTGCGCGCAAACTGAGACAAGTCAATATTAGTGCGATCAATCAGGTCAAGAACGTCCGTATTAAACTCGATATCTGCGGCGCCCAATGCACTTCCCGCCAGTGATATAAGCCCACCAAACAGGCCCGGGCGCAGCGTATTTTTGATCTTCGCCGTATTCAACATGCATGCCTGCCCATCAATGTTCAAAAATATTCCAACTTGAACCGCACTGCGGCGCTGTGGGGTCCCGCCACCAGCGGCAGTCCATTGCCGACCAAATAGAATCTGTAGTTGAGTGTCATGTCGCCCTCCGCCAACGGTGTCGGTGCCATCCGCTGACCCGGAATACTCTCTTCGCCGGCGGCGTCCACAATGTGCAGGGCGACCCCCTGCGAGTCGCCAAACACCGCAAAGGAGAGCCCTAGCCTGTCGGTGGGGCCGTCAAACGTCACTCGCATATGCTCCCAATCAGGCAGAGTTACACCCGGGCGCAACGGGTCCGGCCGAGTCAACGAGCAATTGATCAGGCGCAACTGGAAGGGATGGTCTTCTCCGCGCGTGTTACGTAAAAGCCGGCCAACCGGCTCTGGTGGCATCTCGATGGTCTGGTCGATACTGGCCAGCTCCAACCCGCAGGCTGAGTCGACGACTTGTCCCCCAAGCAGGACAACGCCCTCGCCCTGCGAGGCCTCTTGCGCAAAAACGTAAGGGCAGACCAACGTCGTTAGTGAAGAAGCGATAGCGAAACGCATGAATGTTTTCACCTGGATCTCCCGACAGCGTCCCCCGCCACCCGCGGTGGCGGGGGAAACACTTACTGATAAGCCAAGGTGAAATTGGTGACTGCGCTGAAATCGCCAGGAGTGATGGCGCCCGTGGCGGCACCTTGGACGTAAGCCCCGAACTCCAGCGTGTTATTGCCGGCAGCAATGATCTGCGGAGTTGTAGGAACGCCAAGCTCAACCACGTCACCGCCGTGGGTCATCATGATGCCCACGCCGCCTGCGCCACCCACCGTGCCGATCGCCCCTGGAACAACGCTGGAAGGTGCTCCCGTGAAGGTCGTGGTGACGGTATTGTCGGTGAAGTTGGACAAGTCGCAGCCTTCAAGCTCGATCAGCAAACGACGGGCCTCGGACTTGCCGCCTGATTCCAACTGGTGTTTGGCGATCGCACCCAGTCGGATGGTCTGATCGACGGAGTCAGGTTTGATGGAGCAGGCGCCCGAATATACCGAGCCCAGAAACGTGACCGTTCCATCCGCGGCCTGAGCAACGGACGCAGTCCCCGCCAAAACGCCGACAGCCAAGAGCACAGTTTTCAGTTTAGTTTTCATTCACAATTTCCCACTTATCAAATGTCATAAGGCGTCCTGCAACACGTCAGCGCAGGACTGATTAAACGAACGGTGTGACCCGTGCCATTAAGTCGGTGACCGCCAAGTTGTTTTTCCAACTTATTGCATTGCAATTCGCGACACCGCTCAACACAGGGAAAGTTTGTACATGACGCACAAACAAGTAAGCCGTCCATTTCCCTTAACGAAGTAGCCGTGAGCCACTAACACTCGCAGGAAAAACATGGCAATCTGCCAAAACTTTAAAAAGTGCTGAAGGAATTAGACTACACGCAGATTAATGAGAATATTTTAACCAAGATTATATCTGTAAGAATGAGATTACAGGCACTAAAAAATCACCGCCCCCGTTGGAAAACCCCAACTAAGCAAGCAACTAAAAGTGCGGTTTTGAGATAACTGAACAGCAGATGCGCAAAGGGAGGACAAGCCCCCCTCTGCGTTGATCGAGTACGAACAACCCGAAGCGCGAAACTCAAGTGACTAGCGTGCGACCTCAAACAAACCGGTGGCGCCCATGCCCCCACCCACGCACATGGTGACGACGCCGTAACGCAGGTTACGCCGTTGCAACTCACGCACCAGATGCCCCACTTGCCGCGAACCGGTCATGCCGAACGGGTGGCCGATGGAAATCGATCCGCCGTTGACGTTGTATTTGGCGTTGTCGATTTCCAGACGATTGCGCGCGTACAGGCACTGCGAGGCAAACGCTTCGTTGAGTTCCCACAGGTCGATATCCGCCACTTGCAAGCCACGCGCCTTGAGCAGCTTGGGCACTGAGAACACCGGACCGATGCCCATTTCGTCCGGCTCGCAGCCAGCCACGGCGAAGCCACGGAAAAACGCCTTGGGCTTGAGCCCCAGTTCCAGGGCTTTTTCCAGGCTCATCACCAGGGTCATCGAGGCGCCGTCGGACAGTTGCGACGAGTTACCCGCTGTCACCGAGCCGTCCTCGGCGAACACTGGTTTCAAGCCTTGCAGGCTCGCCAGGGTGGTGTCGGGGCGGTTGCAGTCGTCGCGATCGACCACGCCGTCGAGAATCTGCACCGCGCCGGTGTTTTTGTCCTCGACCTTGTACTTGACCGCCATCGGCACGATTTCGTCATTGAACAAACCATCGGCCTGGGCTTGGGCGGTACGTTGCTGGCTTTGCAGGGCGTAGAGATCCTGTTCTTCGCGGCTGACGTTGTAGCGGCGCGCGACGATTTCGGCGGTCTGGCCCATGGGGAAGTAAATGCCCGGTACTTGCTCTTTGAGCAGCGGGTTGATCAGGTTGTCGGTGTTGACGCTTTTCATGGTCAGGCTGATGGACTCGACGCCACCGGCGACGATGATGTCGCTGCAGCCCGAGGCGATCTGGTTGGCAGCGATGGCAATCGCCTGCAAGCCCGATGAGCAGAAACGGTTGAGGGTCATGCCCGCCGTGCCAGTGCCCAGTTGCGACAGCACCGCCACGTTACGCCCGATGTTGTAGCCCTGGGCCCCCTCATTGGAGCCCGCGCCGACGATGCAATCTTCAACCGTCGCCGGGTCGATGCCGTTGCGGGTGAGCAGCGCGTTGACGCAATGAGCCGCCATGTCATCCGGACGGGTCTGGTTGAACTTGCCGCGAAAGGACTTGGCCAGGCCGGTTCGTACGCTGTCGACGATGACTACTTCACGCATGGGCTACCTCGATCTTGTGGTTGTTGGGCGATGGATCGAGGATAGATCCAGGCCCAGGCAACCGCGATGATCATTCACCCGGCATATACAAAACCATGGCTGGTTGAAGCAGTGAGACTTTGGGGTGGGACCGCTTCGCGCCCCGGCGCGGGGCAGGCCTGCTCATTGCAAAAAGCAAAGTCACCACACACAGCCGGTTCACCACAAAAAGCACAGTCACCACACACCACACACAGCCGGTTCACCCCAAAAAGCACAGTCACCACAAACATGCCTGCTCTCCTCACACAGCACGAGTGGGGTCGTTTGTTGAGGTGAACAGACTCTTTGCGGTGAGCCTATACCTGATGGCGAACACAACCTTTTTGTGGTGAGCAGGCTTGCCCTGCGCTGGGCTGCGAAGCGGCCCTAAAACCGGCCATTGGGTTCTGCCTGGAGAAAACGCAGCGACTGGATTGGGGCCGCTTCGCGCCCCAGCGCAGGGCAAGCCTGCTCACCACAAAAAGCAAACTCACCACACACAGCCGGTTCACCACAAAAAGCAAAGTCACCACACACAGCCGGCTCCCCCCAAAAAGCACAGTCACCACAAAAACGCCTGCTCTCCTCAACCCGCACGAGTGGGGTCGTTTGTTGAGGTGAACAGACTCTTTGCGGTGAGCCTATACCTGATGGCGAACACAACCTTTGTGGTGAGCCTATACCTGAATGGCGAACACAACTTTTTTGTGGTGAGCAGGCTTGTCCTGCGCTGGGCTGCGAAGCGGCCCTAAAACCGGCCATTGGGTTCTGCCTGGAGAAACGCGGCGACTGGATTGGGGCCGCTTCGCGCCCCAGCGCAGGGCAAGCCTGCTCACTACAAAAAGCAAACTCACCACACACTGCTGGCGCACCACAAAAAGCAAAGTCACCACACACCACACACAGCCGGCTCCCCCCAAAAAGCACAGTCACCACAAACACGCCTGTTCTCCTCAACCAGCACGAGTGGGGTCGTTTGTTGAGGTGAACAGACTCTTTGCGGTGAGCCTATACCTGATGGCGAACACAACCTTTTTGTGGTGAGCAGGCTTGCCCTGCGCTGGGCTGCGAAGCGGCCCTAAAACCGGCCATTGGGTTCTGCCTGGAGAAACGCGGCGACTGGATTGGGGCCGCTTCGCGCCCCAGCGCAGGGCAAGCCTGCTCACTACAAAAAGCGAATCCACCATACAAAGCCTGCTCACCACAAAAAGCAAACGCACCACACAACGCCAGCTCACCAAAAAAAGTCTGCGCTCCCCAACCAGCACGGCGCGCAAACCGCGTAGTTATTTCTTCTTCTTTTTATCGTGCTTGTCGGACTTGGCGAACGCTTCTTCTAAAGCGAGGTTAATCGTGCGCAGCACCTTGACCCGCGCCCAGCGCTTGTCATTGGCCTCCACCAGGGTCCAGGGCGAGATTTCGGTGCTGGTACGGTCAACCATATCGCCCACCGCCGCGCGGTAGTCGTCCCATTTGTCGCGGTTGCGCCAGTCGTCTTCGGTGATTTTGAAGCGTTTGAAAGGGATTTCCTCACGGGCCTGAAAGCGTTCCAGCTGCGTGTCCTTGTCAATCGCCAGCCAGAACTTGACCACGATCACGCCCGCATCACGCAGTTGTTCTTCAAAATCATTGATCTCGCCATAGGCGCGCATCCAGTCCGCCGCAGAGCAGAAACCTTCGACTCGCTCCACCAGCACGCGGCCGTACCACGAGCGGTCGAACACGGTGAACATGCCGCGCGCCGGGATCTTCTGCCAGAACCGCCATAGGTACGGTTGGGCGCGTTCATCCTCACTGGGCGCGGCAATCGGCACGATATGGTATTGGCGTGGGTCCAGCGCCGCTGCAACCCGGCGAATCGCGCCGCCCTTGCCCGCCGCATCATTGCCTTCGAACACCGTGATCAAGGCGTGCTTGCGCATGCGTTTGTCACGCATCAGGCCAGAGAATCGCGCTTGCTCGGTGATCAGTTGTTCTTCGTAATCGTCCTTGTCCAGATGCTGGCTCAAGTCGAGGCTGTCGAGCAGCCCCTTCTTGTCCACCGACGGTATCAGCGGCGCGGGGTTCATGCCGCTGGCCTTGCCTTTGGGCAGTTTCAACGCGGTTTGCATGCCTTCGAGCAGTAGCTTGCCCACGGTGAGGCTGCGGTAATTGCTGTCGACACCTTCGATCACATGCCACGGCGCGTAGTCGCGGCTGGTGCGACGCAGCACCCGCTCGCCAAAGTGCACGAACTTGTCGTAGGTCTGTGATTGCTGCCAGTCCAGCGGGCTGATGCGCCAACTGTGCAGTGGGTCGTCGGCCAAGGCCTTTAGCCGCGCCTTCATCTGTTTCTTGGAAAGGTGAAACCAGAATTTGAAGATCAGCGCACCTTCATCACAGAGCATTTTTTCCAGGCGCTCGGCACCGGCGATGGCCTGATCGAGACGCGCGTCCTTGATCTGCCCATGTACGCGGCCTTGCAGCATCTGGCTGTACCAGTTGCCGAAAAAGACACCCATGCGGCCCTTGGCGGGCAACTGCCGCCAGTACCGCCAGGCCGGCGGGCGGGCCAGTTCCTCATCGGTTTGCTGATCGAAGGTACGGACTTCGATCAGGCGCGGATCCATCCACTCATTGAGCAGCTTGACGGTCTCGCCTTTGCCAGCACCTTCGACGCCATTAATCAGGATGATCACCGGGAAGCGCTTTTGCTGTTGCAGCTCGTACTGCACTTCCAACAACGCTTCACGCAGGGCCGGCACTTCGGCGTCGTAGGTGTCTTTGTCGACGGCGTGACCAATTTCTGCGGATTCGAACATGGGCAACTCCCTTCCAAGATCAATCAAGACTAGCGGATTGGGCTGCACCACGGGCAAGCAATTGAATAGCGCTTGCCATGGATCAATCAGCAACCCTGCCGGCTAGTCTTCAGGTAGATGGCAGATATCCAGGTCCTGATACTTCATCATCTGTTGGGTCAGCCGCTCCATCACCTCGTTGATCGCCTGCCTGCGCGGCGCGCGCAGGCCTTCCATTTGTGCAAGGTATTCGCCATCGGTGAGGTTCTGACTGTTCTCGAAGAGCGCCTGCTGTTGACTGTCAAACAGCTCGGCAGCGCGCCTGAACGTCTCGGGAAACTGCTGTTTGAGATGGGCCTTCCAGAACGAGAGCTGGGCAATAAACCGCAAAAATACCGGCGACAGCTCGGCAATGAGGACTTGCTCATGCGCCCGCTCCAGGTTCTCGCTGGTCAAGTCAGCCAATGACCCGTAGCGCATGTGCTTGGGTTGCCCCGGCAACTGCAGGATCTTCGCCAAACCGACCCGATACGCCAGGCTGACCTCCAGCGGGTCTTCGCTGGCATGTTCGGCGGCGTAAGTGGCGGCAATCTTTTCCAGCTCACTGAGGCGAAACAAGCCGCGCCCCAGGGTCAGCAGCACCCCGGAGTTGCCTTGCCCACGGCCGGCCTGGCGCGTGGCGTTCGCCACGGCCTTGAGCACTTCGACCTGGCTGAAAATCTCTGTCGCGCCATCGACACAGTTCGCCGGATGGGCCACCAGTTGAAACACCTGCTCGCGCAACTCGACGCTGTCATGGGTCGCCTGCAGGACCTCCCAGACACGCCGGGTCATGTCCTCACGCACGTAACGGCTGTCGGCGGCGGCGGAGAGTTGCGCCAACAATGTCATCAGCGGCACCGATTCCGGATCGTCGCGCAGGTTGGCCCAGATCGCCCGCTTGCCGGCATCGGCGGCCGCTACCTCGTCCGGCAGCCAGGTCCGCCTGGCCTTCAACTCGGTGAAACGTGACTGATCGTCCTCCACATAGCCCATGCCAATGCCCACTGCATCGCGGTAGCGGATCAGCGCCGTCATTGTCGTCGAGGACAATGGGTTGCCACCCAGATTGATCGCCTGGCTGTACCTGCGTGTCGACGCAAACAACCAGTCGGGCAATACCGTGATCCAGTTGCTGCGCAGGTCGACCTGTTCCAGATGGGCCAGGCGTGCGATCCCGACGGGCAGGTCCACCAGCCTGGCGTCCTGCAGTAACAGGGTTTGCAAATCGCGCATGTTACTCACGTCCAGATGCACCTCGATGGGGTTGTGGCTCAGGTCCAACAGACGCAGCGTGTGCATATCAGCCAGTTTTCGCTGGGTATACGTCGTCAGCGCCAGTTGATTGTGGGGCAAGGACAAACTGTTCAGTTCGGGCATCCGCGAGAGGTATTCCGGGAGCCGGCTCAGGCGGTTGCGGTCCAGGTTAAGGCGCCGCAGCCCCTTGAAGCACTTGAGGAAATACGCCACATCATCGCCCAGACGCATGTTTTTCAGGGACAGTTGCCGAACATGGTCAAAGCGGATTTCGGGGGGCAGGTTCGGCAATGCGCCCACGCGCATGCCATCCAATATCAGCCCCGGTACGGGCACTTGTTGATCGTCGAGGACAAAGCTCTGGCGGCGCCAGCAGGCTTCAATCCGCTCGGCCACTTGCTGGCGGCTCTCGCGGACATCCCCCATGCCCGGCTGCGCCGCCAGGTCGCCGACGTTGCTCTTCCAGTGTTTGAGGACCGTGCGCAGGCGTTCCAGGTCAGCCTGCAGACGGGCAACGGCCTTGGCTTGGGCCAGGGCATCGGTCCCCAGGCTGCGCAACAACTCTGCTGCCTGTACGTCACTGAACAGCGGATAGATTTTGCGCACCTTGCGCACCAGAGGCGAAGCGAGCGGCAGCGGGCTGGTCGGAGAGTCCGCCATGCGGCAGGAGACCTCCTGTTCCAGTGGCTCGCCAGCCTTGTCGGAAAACGCGTCGCCCGCCACCACACGCTCGCTCTGCGCGCGGGCCGCCACCCTGCGGCGCATCCTCCATCCACCTTCGCTCGGGTTCAGCGGGAGTTCCAGGGCGCTGCGCTGGGTGTCCGAGAGCGTTTGTATAATCGCCTCGAACAGGCCGTCGGAACCGGCCTGGGTCGGCCCCATACTGACGCCGTTGGCGTCGAACGGCGCAAAGCCCGCCGCCGAACTGACCATCACTCGACGTACGCTCGCGCCCTCCCTCGCGCCCAGGGCCAACAGTGACCCGGTGGGCGAATCCTGGCGCAATTCCAGTTGCAACGCGCTATCCCAACCTTCGACGCGCGGCAGCATGCGCACCGCCACACACTGGGTGTCGAGACCGGCCAACTCCGGCTGCTCGAAACCGGCCAAAGCACGATCCAGGCGCTGTGTCTCCGCGCTCAAGCGCACCGCTTCTGCCAGGGCCATTGGCACCCGCTGAGTGTCGCGCAGGGCTTGGCGCTCAACGGAGGATGCCTGGGCCATCAGCTCGCGCATCACGCGGGTGGGCAGTTGCGGGCAGGCCTGACGCAGCGGCACCCACTCCTCGGGCACTGGCCCGTCGTAGGCCTGATACAACTGTTCAAACAACGGTCTTCGATCAGCCTTGAGCTGTGCGAGCAATTGACGCGCCAACGCTGCGTGCTCCTCATTGGCAGACACGCCTTCACCCAACAGTCCGACCTTTTGTTGCGTATCCAGGCCTGACAGCAACACGTCAAACACCCGCCCTTCACCCACGGCCTGCTCGCTGAGGCGCAATGCCTGAGCGGCCTCAAACGGGCCGGCGGCGGGATAACGCGCCGTGACGCCACCTTGAGCATCCAGCACCTCGAAATAACGACCTTGGGGCCAACCCGGCAGCAGCGGCAACGCGTGCATTTGCGCGGTCGCACTTTGCCCATTGCGGTACCCCCCGCGCTCCAACAGCCACACCAGGTCGCGAATCGACTGCTCCAACCGGAAACGCTCATACAGATCACGAAAACGCGCCGCAAAGGGCAGGCATTCCTGCGCCAGGTGATACCCCCAGCGGTGGGGCTTGTCGATGATGTCGTTAACCAGCCTCAGCTTGCGCGAGTCCAATGCGGGGTGACGACTGCTCGGCTCCAGGCGGGAAAACAAATAGTCCTGGTCTTCCCACTCCTCGGGATCTTCGAATGAAAAACGCCAGGCCCCCTCACCGTTGTGCAGCATCGCCGGACGATAGGCCGTCTGCCGCGTACGGTGGCTGGCTCGCCACAGTCCCTGCTGCGGCTCATAGGTCACCTGATGCAGGTTGTCGCCGACTTTGACGTATGAGCGAGCGCCCACCTGGTAGAGGCCTTGCGCGTCGGCAGCCACGTCGTCGATCAGGTGATGATCGTGGGAATACTGTCCGATGTCAGGCCGCCACAACCGTGGCTGCCCATCCCTCGAACGCACCGCTTCCAACGTTTTAAAGTAACCGGCATAGCTTTGTCGGGTGCGCTTGAAGACCTTGCCCACCACCTTGGCCCCCGCGGCGAACAACACCATTGACGTGATGTCCTGCGCCACGGCCACCAACTGTCCGAGCGCCTCCTCCTTGTCGCCACGGCGCCAGTCCTCAATACCGTCGTACACCTCGCCGAGCATCTGTCCCACCGCCACGCTGGTCATCAACAGGCCCAACGCCGGGACTATAAAACCAGCAAGGTTGAGCAACGTCAGCCCGGCGTCCAGATACTCCTGCAGACGCTGTTTGCGCACCTGCTCGTCGACATCCACCACCGGGACCGCCAGGGTGCGGGCGTCGATTTGCAGTTTGCCCGCATAGGTCGCAAAAAAGTGCTGCGCCAGGCTAGTGGTAATGGCCCTGGCCTCCAACACGCCCAAGGTACGGTGCTGGTCAAAACGGCTGAAAAAACCGACTCGGTCTATTTCGCCCAGGTAACGCGCGAAGAACGTGCGATAGGTGCTGACTTCCAGCTTCAAGTCCAAGTAGACCTTGAAGTCGTTGAGCGATGGGTACTCAAAAAACGGTCGCCCCGGCTCATTGGGCATGTACACCACACAGGGCTCCTGCGGGTAATCGGCAATTGGCCAGCCGGAAAACACCAGCACGCTCCACAGGCAGCAATCCAGCGCATTCAAGCCCTGCCAGATGACCTGGCGCCCTTGAAACAAAAGGCCCCTGGCCTGCTCAGGATCCATCTTCCGATCCAGCAGTGCGCATAACAGGTCATAGGTCTCGCGGGTGATATCGCCACGCATGCAGGCAATGTGCGCGTCGATTTTCACATCCAGGGTTTTCATCCAACCGATGTCGAGCGCTACACCATTGAGGTAGGCGTCATCGCCCGGCGCGCCAGCGTCAAGGTTGAACACGTCACTGATGTGCTGCTGATACAAGCCGCCTACATCAAGGTCGCGACAGCCCTTGGCAAATGCCTGCACGGAGACGGGGATCACCCCACGTGAGGCTGAGCCGAATTGCAGCCGCGACTGCTGTGGAAAATGCGCCTCTTGCGTCTCGTCCTCGGTAAAGTTCTGCAGGGCCATGTGCAGCAGGGTCTGCTGTTCCAGCTTGATGGTCCTGACATAATCCAGCGGCAGGACTTCTTTCTGGTATTCATAGAAGGCCCGCACGAACAGGTCCTTCTGCGGTTCAATCGTGACCTGCCAGTGCTTCTGGCAGTAAGCCTTCAATTGCGCACTGCAAAACTCATCCAGGGAGCGTAATGGAAGCAAGCGTCCGGCGACTGCGGCCCTGGCCTCATCAATCTGCGCCGCGTCCCGTTCCAGTGCCTCCAGTACACCTTTGGGCGCGTTTATCATCCAGCCCGACAGGCGCTTTTGCAGGACCTCGGCCTTGGGCAGGTCGCTGGTGATTTCCAGCAGCGCGGCTTGCAACTGGCGCTGCGTCAATTGGGTGCATGTCTTGGTCAAATCATCCTGGTCCGGCATCTGCAATATCCCTTATTGCCCATTAATCAGTCATTCACCATACCCCGACGCAAGCCTTTGAATTTACGCAGATAGTTGATCGTTACCCGGACCGATTCGGGCATTTTTTGCATGCAAGTATCAGCGGGCTACCACCCCCGCCCAGCGCGGATCGGTCGCCACCGCCACGATCGGCTAGAATGGCCGCCTTGCCTTTGCCGAGTTGCCCATGAACCCCGTATCGCCACATGCCCAACTTGACTGGGACGACCAGGGACGCCCGCGTTCGCGGGTCTTCGACGACGTGTACTTCTCCGATCAGTCGGGCCTGGACGAAACCCGTTATGTGTTCCTTGAACAGAACCACCTGCAACAGCGCTTTGCCGCGCTTCCCGTGGGCGGACGATTGGTGATTGGCGAGACCGGCTTTGGTACCGGGTTGAATTTCCTGTGTGCCTGGCAGTTGTTTGATCAGCACGCCGTGTCCGGCGCCCGCCTGCACTTTGTCAGCGTGGAGAAGTACCCCCTGAGCCACGCCGACCTGCAACGTGCTCTGGCCCTGTGGCCAGAACTCAAGCCCTGGGCCGAGCAGTTGCTGGCGCAGTATGTCGCCATCCACCAGGGCTTCCAGCGTCTGGTGCTGGACAATGGCCGCGTCACCCTGACCCTGTTGATCGGTGATGCTCTGGAGCAGCTACCGCAACTGGATGCGCAGATCGACGCGTGGTTTCTCGACGGTTTCGCCCCGGCGAAAAACCCCGACATGTGGACCGCCGAGCTGTTTGCCGAGCTGGCACGCCTGGCCGCGCCGGGTTCGACCATCAGCACCTTCACCAGCACCGGCTGGGTGCGGCGCCTGATCAACGCCGCCGGGTTCAAGATGAAGCGCACGCCGGGGATTGGCCACAAGTGGGAAATCCTGCGCGGCGAGTTCCTTGGCTGGCCGGCGGAGACACCCGCGCCGGCTGCCATCAAACCCTGGTTCGCGCGACCACCTGCATTTAACGGCGAGCGCCGCGCCCTGGTGATCGGCGGCGGCCTCGCCGGTTGCGCCAGCGCGGCCAGCCTGGCGGCGCGCGGCTGGCAGGTCAGCCTGCTGGAACGCCACGCCGGCTTGGCCGAAGAGGCATCGGGCAACCCGCAAGGCGTGCTGTACCTCAAGCTATCGGCCCACGGCACAGCGTTGTCGCAGATGATCGTCAGTGGCTTCGGCCACACCCGGCGCTTGTTGGAGCAGCTGCAACGCGGGGTGGATTGGGACGGCTGCGGCGTGCTGCAACTGGCCTTCAATGCCAAGGAAGCCGAACGCCAGGCGCAATTGGCGCAGGCGTTTGCTCCGGACCTGCTGCATCTGCTGGACAAGGATCAGGCCCAGGTCCGGGCCGGCATCGCGCTGCAAACCGGCGGGCTGTTTTTCCCTGAAGGTGGCTGGGTGCATCCGCCCGCACTGTGCCAGTGGCAAGCCACACAACCGGGTGTTGAGTTGCTGACCCATCGTGACGTACTGCAACTGCGCAAAGTCGACGACCACTGGCAGGCCTGGGACGGTGAAACCCTGCTGGCCAGCGCGCCGGTGGTGGTGCTGGCGGGCGCCGCCGATGTCACGCGGTTTGCCGCCTGTGCGGAGCTGCCACTCAAACGCATCCGCGGGCAGATCACGCGCCTGCCGCAAACCGCCGCCAGTGCAGCGCTGAGCAGCGTGGTGTGCGCCGAAGGCTACGTGGCACCGGCTCGCCTGGGCGAACATACCCTGGGCGCCAGCTTTGATTTCAAAAGCCTGGACCTCACGCCCACCGCCGCCGAGCACGCGGGCAACCTGGCGCTGCTGCACGAGATCTCCCCAGACCTGGTACAGCGCCTGCACGCCGACGCCCTCCCGGCCGAGGACCTTGAGGGTCGCGCCGCCTTCCGCTGCACCAGCCCCGACTACCTGCCGATTGTCGGCCCGCTGGCAGACAGCGCGCCGTTCGCCGACACCTACGCCGCGCTGCGCAAGGACGCCCGCCACGTGCCGCAGGCGCCGTGCCCGTGGCTCGACGGCCTGTACGTCAACAGCGGCCACGGTTCGCGCGGGTTGATTACCGCACCGCTATGCGGCGAGCTGCTCGCCGCCTGGCTGCACGACGAACCGCTGCCACTGCCGCGCAGCGTGGCCGAGGCGTGTCACCCCAATCGCTTCGCGGTGCGCGCGCTGGTGCGCAGCAACGTGAACACGCCCGCGCGCTGATCGCCGCCGCTACAGCGGCGCCAGCGTGCACACCGGGCTCGCGTCCTCCGATTGCAGCGCCTCGCGGGTCAGGCGCTCCAGTTCGGTCCTTTCGGCTTGTTGCTGCTCGCGCAGGATTTCGTCCATGCGGTCGCGGTACTCGCCGTCGGCCAGGCTGGTGCTGCGCTCAAACACGTCGAGCATGCGCTGGTCGAACGGCTCGTTCATGCTTTCGAACGCGTGCTCGAAAGAGCGTTTGAGGTAACGCACCCAGAACGGCAGATCCATCAGAAAGCTCAGCAGTTCAGGCGACAGTTCGTCGGCCTTGACCTGCACCTCCGCCGAGTTCAATGCCTGTGGCGTGACCCCGGCCAGGCGCGAAAACCGCATATGGCGCGGTTGCCCCGGCAAATAAAACCGATCAACCAGCCCGGTCCGGTACGCGAGGCTGACTTCCAGCGGGTCCGTGCCGGGGTGCTGCGCACTGTGCACGCGGGCCATGCGTTCAAGGCGGTCCAGCCGAAACAGGCCACGGCCCAGGCGCAACAGCCATTTGGAATCGAGGATGCCGTTTTCCACCTGTTGCGAGGCCTCGTGGATTTCCACGATCACTTCCAGGTCGCTGAAACTCACCGCGGCGGCGTCGTCGCAATTCAATGGGGTGGCGGCGCGCTCGAAGATCTCCGCGCGCAAGCGCGTGTCGTCACCGGCGGCCTGCAGCACGCGCCAGACCCTGCGCGTCATGTCTTCACGCACATTCATGGAGTCCGCCGTGCCACCCAGCTCCGAGAGCAGCTTGAACAGGCCATCCGAACGCGGTTCATCCCTGAGGCCCTGCCAGGTGGAGATGCTGCGCGAATCGCGCGGCAAGCGCTCGTTCAGCCACAATTCGCGGGCTTTCTGCTCGTTGAGGCGGGTGATGTCGTCTTCCAGGTAGCCCATGCCAACGCCGACACTGTTGCGATACTTGAGCAGCAGTTCACGGCTGCGCTGGCCCAGGGGGTTGTGTCGCAGGTTAATGACTTCGCCCACCCTCCGAGGGGCAGTGAACAGCCAGTCGGGCAACGCCACGATATCGTTCTCACGCAGATCGACATGTTCCAGGTAGGGAATCCCCAGCAGCCCGCCCGGCATCTCCTTCAACCGGCAATTGCGCAGCGCGAGGGTGCGCAGCTCTAACATCCGGTTAATCAGCGGAGGGTCCACCAGAGGGTTGTTGTTCAGATTGAGCAGCCTGAGGTTCTTGAGGTTGCCGAGTTTGGCGTGGGTATGTTCGGTCAATTGCAGGCGGTTGTTATCCAGGTACAACACCTGGAGTTGGGGCATGTGCGACAGCACTTCGGGCAAGCGCGTGATTTGGTTGCCGGTGAGTTCCACAGTTCGAGCCTGCTTGAAGTGCTTGAGGAAATACGCCACCTCGTCGCCCAGCTCCATGTGGTTCAACGACACCCACTGGACATGATCAAAGTTGGCCCCGGGCGGCAAGGTAGGCAACGTGCCCAATGCCATGCCATCGAGCATCAGGCCGGGCACCCGCACGCCAATGACGCCTTCGGGCAACATTGAAGCGTACTGCCAGCTGCGCTCAATCGCCTGCAAGGCTTGCAGACGACTGAGACGATAGTCCGCCGAGGTGTACGCCGAAGTCGATTCGACCCGCTCACTGGCCCAGACTTTCAAGGTGCGATGCAGGTGTTCAAATTGCACTTCCAAGGCTTTGACCGCCTGGGCGCGGGACAGGTGATCAGTGCCCAGCCCTTGCAGGAATGTCGCGATGCGCGAATCGTCGAACAACGGGTAGAGCCTGCGGACCCGGCGCACTAGAGCGGAGGGAAATTCAGGCGGCTCCGTCCCTAGGGCCTGGACGCAGGACGCCGGCAGCTCGCTGGGCACTGCCCGCTCGGGCCAGACAAGCCGCGTGACCGGCTTGCGCGCCTTCTGCGCTTGGGCAATCACGTGAAAACGCAACTGGCTGGGGGTCTGCACATCCATATCCAACAAGTCGCGGGCAGGCACGGCATCGCAAATGGCGTGGTAAAGACCTTCGCGGCCCTGACTCATGGGACCCAGCGGCGCACCCTGAGCATCAAATGCGCGGTAGTTTTCACCGACCTTGACCAGCGTGCGCCGAGTCTCGGCGGCATCACTTCCCGCCTCGGCCAGCGGCCGCCCCACCAGGCTGGCGTCGCGCAGTTGCATGCGCAGCGTCGCCGGCCAGCGTTCCAGGCTCGGGACCAGGCCGAAGACCACGCGCAGCGTCGCTTCGTTGGCGAGCTCGGGCAGATACAAGCCCAACAACGCCAGATCTTCGGTCAGCGTGTCCAGTGTCTGGCGCGCCTGCTGGGCCACTCGCAGCGGCACCCGCCCGGTCTGGCGCAGATGCAAGCGATCGGCCGCCGAGGCCTGGTCCATGATTTCCCACGCCAAGCGCCGTGGCAGCTGGGGGAAATGGCCCTTGAGCAAACCATGATCGGTCTGATCGATGACCTCGCCATACTGGTACAGCGCTTCGTAAATGTGGCGGTGGCTGTAAGCGAGGGACGCCAACAAGCGCTGCTTCATCACGTCCTGCTCTGCGCCAGCCTCTACCGCGCCACCCAACAGAAACGCCTTGTCGTCCTTGTCGAACGCGGCCAGCGCCGTCGACATTATTTCGCCGGCCCTCATCTGTTGCTCGGTAATGTGAATACTCATGTCTTCGTAGTCGAACGGCGCCGTGTCGGGGTAGCGCTCGATCAGGTTGCCGTCCTTGTCCAGCACCTCGAAAAACCGCCCCTGGGGCCAGCCCTTCATGAGCGATAGAGCCAGTAACTGCGCTTGGGCGGTAGCGCGGTCGAGCGGCGCATCGTGCTCCATCTGCCAGCGCAGATCGCGGACTTTCTGGTTCTGCCGGAAGCGCACCACGCAGTCACGAAAACGCTCCGACAGTGTGCGGTTTTGCCGGACCAGTTGCTGCAAGTGCGCAAGCCGGGTGTCAGTGATGGCCGTGATGTCTTGCAAGTGCCCAGTCGGCAGCGCCTCAAGACTTGGGTCGAGGCGCTGCAAAATATAGTCGGGATCGTCCCACGGCTGCGCGTGCTCAAACGTGAACTGCCAACCGCCTTGGTGGTTATGCCGCAGCAAGGGTCGATAGGCATCGGCACGCTTCGGATGCCGGGCGCGCCAGGCACCAAACTGGTCATCGTAGGCAACGGAATAGAACCCGCCGTCGACCTTCACAAAGGATTGGCCATAGGCCTGATACACACCTTTGGCATTCGCCGGAACGCCTTTGAGCTCCAGCGACTGACGGTATGGCGTCTTGTTGTTGCGCCACAGGCGCACGCGGTCGTCCGCGAGCTTGACGGCTTCCATCTGGTCAAAAAACTCCGGGGAGTTTTTCAGTGCGCGCCGAGCCGCACCCACCACCTTGGCTCCCGCGGCAAACAGCGCCATGGAGGCAATGTTCTGCGCGACGTTGATCAGGTGCTCAAGGGCCTGGGCGTTGTCATGGTGCGACCAGTCCTCGACGCCCTCGAACACCTCGCCCAGCAACTGCCCCACCGCCACCCCCATCATCAGTTGCCCCAGCACCGGCACCACCAGCCCGGCGAGGTTAAGCAAGGTCAAACCGGCATCCAGATAATTCTGTAGACGCTGTTGGCGCGCGTCCTCGTCGACCTGCGCGACCGGCACCGCCAGTACGACTGCATCCAGTTGCAGCTTGCCGACGCAGCTGTTGAAAAAGAACTCGGTCAGGTTGCCGGTGGCTGGCAAGAGCGCCATCGGCTCCAGGGATTTATTGCGATCAAACTGCTCGAAAAAACTGAAGCGCTCCGACTCGTCCAAGTAGCGCGTAAAGCTGTTGCGATAGCTCGTCACTTGCAGTTTCAGGGTCAGGTAGGTGGTGAAGTCCTGCCACGTCGGGTATTCGAACACGGGCCGCACCGGTTCGTTGGGCATATACACCACCACCGGACCCACGAGTGCGTTGCCGGGCGAATCGCCGCGAAACACCAGCGCGTTCCAGATGCACGCATTGCGAATGTTCAGGCCGTGCCATACCAGCGGGCGCCCATTGAACAATAAATGGCTGAGCTCGCTGGCCGGCCTGGCGCTGCTGATCACCTGCAACAGCAGGCGGTAGGTCGACTCGCTGATGTCACCTTTGGCACAGGCGATGTGCAGGTCGACGTTCATGTCACTGCAACGGGATTGGCCGATGTCCTCGACCGCCGGGTTGTAGCCGCGTCCAAGCGCCACCACGCCCTCATCCGGCTGCGGCAGATTGAACACATTGCGCAGGTAAGCCTGATAGGCCCCGCCCAGGTCGAGTTCGCGGCAGTAACCGGCAAACTCATGGGCCTTGAGGCCCTTCAGCACCTGGCGCCGGGGCCCGAACCGAATCTGCGCAGTGCGTGGCAGCCCATCGGGTTCGGCGCGTTCCTGCGGGAAATTCTGCATCGCCGCCTGCAACAGACTGTGTTGCTCAACGTGCGCGGTGCTGATCACCAAACCGCCCAGATCAGGGCTGACGCCGCTGATCGTGCGCCGGGGGATTTCCAGCAGGTCGTACTCGACGTCCAGATAGCTGAAGCCCTCGCCGGCCAGAAAGGTCTTGAGCCGCTCCCTGCAAAAGGCATCGAGCGGCGTCAGTTTCTTCAGTAGCCGGGCCGCGCGTTCACGGGCACGGCGGCCTTGGCTGTAGCTTTCGTCGATGGCGCTGAGCAATTCCGGCGAGGTCTTGAGCATCCAGGTCGGCAGGGTGTCGTGCAGCACCTGGGCCTTGTCCAGGTCGCCGCTCAGATCCAGGAGTGCGCCCAGCAATTGATCCTGGGTCAAAGGCTCGGTGGCTTGAGCCAGGGTTTGGGGGTGTGTCATCGGCAAGCGTCCTTGAGGTAGCGAATGAGGACTGCCGACACTAAAC
Source organism: Pseudomonas sivasensis (assembly GCF_052938085.1). NCBI lineage: Bacteria > Pseudomonadati > Pseudomonadota > Gammaproteobacteria > Pseudomonadales > Pseudomonadaceae > Pseudomonas > Pseudomonas sivasensis. The sequence continues at coordinate 1,829,030 of NZ_CP176442.1, read as the reverse complement.
CGGCGATGTCGGACAAAAGCGGTATAAAAACCCCGCTTGCTGCGCTGCGGTTTTGCGTAGGCGCCTGGCTGATGCGCGACCTGCGGCCTTTTGCCTTATAACAGATTGATCTAAAACTCCGCCGATGCACCCCGGTCAGTTTCTGGGTACCCGCCATTTGTGCGCGGTGACCTTTTCTCTCCCCAACGGAAAAACCGGTAAGGAATTTATGTGCGGATTAGCTGGCGAGTTACGTTTCGATCACCAACCTGCCGACCTGGCAGCGGTGGAGCGAATCACCCATCACTTGGCGCCACGCGGCCCTGACGCGTGGGGCTTCCATGCCCAAGGGCCGATTGCCCTGGGCCATCGACGCCTGAAAATCATGGACCTGTCGGACGGCTCCGCCCAACCGATGGTCGACGCCCAATTGGGCCTGTCCCTGGCGTTCAACGGCGCGATTTATAACTTTCCGGAATTGCGTGAAGAGCTGGAAGCCCTTGGCTACGCCTTCTATTCCGGTGGTGACACCGAAGTGCTGCTCAAGGGTTACCACGCCTGGGGCGAAGCGCTGTTGCCCAAGCTCAATGGCATGTTCGCCTTCGCCATCTGGGAACGCGACGCCCAGCGCCTGTTCATCGCCCGTGACCGTCTCGGCGTAAAACCCCTGTACCTGTCGCGCACCGGTCAGCGCCTGCGCTTTGCCTCAGCATTGCCGGCGCTGCTCAAGGGCGGCGATATCAACCCGATCCTCGATCCGGTAGCGCTCAATCACTACCTGAACTTCCACGCCGTGGTGCCTGCGCCGCGCACCTTGCTGGCAGGCATCGAAAAACTGCCGCCAGCGAGCTGGATGCGCATCGACGCCAATGGCAACACCGAACAGAAAACCTGGTGGACGCTGCCTTACGGCCCCCATGAGGACGAGAAAAACCTCACGCTGGAAGACTGGACCGACCGCGTCCTCGACAGCACCCGCGAAGCCGTGGCGATCCGTCAACGTGCTGCCGTGGATGTCGGCGTATTGCTCTCCGGCGGTGTGGATTCAAGCATGCTCGTTGGCCTGCTGCGCGAAGTCGGCGTGCAGGATCTGTCCACCTTCTCCATCGGTTTTGAAGACGCCGGTGGCGAGGCAGGCAACGAGTTCCAATACTCCGACCTGATCGCCAAGCACTACGGCACCCGTCATCACCAATTGCGCATCGCCGAAAGCGAGATCATCGATCAACTCCCGGCCGCCTTCCGCGCCATGAGTGAACCGATGGTCAGCCACGACTGTATCGCCTTCTACCTGCTATCGCGGGAAGTGGCCAAGCATTGCAAAGTGGTGCAGAGCGGCCAGGGCGCCGACGAACTGTTCGCCGGTTACCACTGGTACCCGCACGTCGACGGCGCCAGCGACCCGTATGCCGCCTACCGCGAGGCGTTCTTCGACCGCAGCTACGACGACTATGCCGCCACCGTCGCGCCCAAATGGCTGACCGCCAACGACGCCGCCGGCGACTTCGTACGCGAACATTTCGCCATGCCCGGCGCCGATGCAGCGGTGGACAAGGCTTTGCGCCTGGACAGCACGGTGATGCTGGTGGACGACCCGGTCAAACGCGTCGACAACATGACCATGGCCTGGGGCCTCGAAGCGCGCACGCCGTTCCTGGATTACCGACTGGTGGAACTGTCGGCACGCGTGCCGGGCAAGTTCAAGTTGCCCGACGGCGGCAAGCAAGTGCTCAAAGAGGCGGCACGCCGGGTGATTCCGAGCGAAGTCATCGACCGCAAGAAAGGTTACTTCCCGGTGCCCGGCCTCAAGCATCTGCAAGGCGACACCCTCAACTGGGTGCGTGAATTGCTGCTGGACCCGAGCCAGGATCGCGGACTGTTCAACCCGGCCATGCTTGACCGCTTGCTGACCGACCCCCAAGGCCAATTGACCCCGTTGCGCGGCTCCAAGCTGTGGCAATTGGCAGCGCTGAACCTGTGGCTCAGCGAACAAGGAATCTGATTGATGAAACCCCACGCAGCGGCTTACAGCCAACGCTTGCTGAAGGGCCAGGCGCCAACCTACGAGCGCCTGCAAGCCCGACTCGCCGAAGATGGCAGCCCGCTGGCCGCCGAGCCCATTGCCGTGCATTGCGGCTGGGGCCGGCTATTGATCGGCCATACGTTTCCGGACCCGGCGAGCCTGGCGGGGGAACTGCTCAACGAACAACCCGGCGAACGCGACATCGCGCTGTATGTGGCCGCGCCGCAGCAGATCCTCGGGATTGATCCGCAGCAGTTGTTCCTCGATCCCTCGGACACTTTGCGCCTGTGGTTCACTGACTACCGCCCCGCCACCCGGGTGTTTCGCGGCTTTCGTATTCGCCGCGTGCAGACCGAGGCCGACTGGTTGGCGGTCAACCAGTTGTACCAGTGCCGTGGCATGTTGCCGGTTGACGCCGAGCGCCTGACGCCGCGCCATCAAGGCGGCCCGGTGTACTGGCTGGCCGAGGACGAAGACAGCGGCGCAGTGATCGGCAGCGTGATGGGCCTCAACCATCAAAAGGCTTTTCACGACCCGGAAAACGGCTGCAGCCTGTGGTGCCTGGCGGTCGACCCGCAGTGCACGCGCCCCGGTGTGGGCGAGGTGTTGGTACGCCACTTGGTGGAACACTTTATGAGCCGGGGCCTGAGCTACCTCGACCTGTCGGTGCTGCACAACAACCGCCAGGCCAAGAGCCTCTATGCCAAGCTCGGGTTCCGCGCGCTGACCACCTTTGCGATCAAACGCAAGAACGGCATCAACCAGCCGCTGTTCCTCGGCCCTGGCCCGCAGGCGGGGTTCAATCCCTATGCGCGGATCATTGTCGAAGAAGCACACCGGCGCGGTATTGATGTGCAGGTGGATGACGCCGACGCCGGTTTGTTCACCCTCAGCCACGGCGGGCGGCGCGTGCGTTGTCGTGAGTCTTTGAGCGACCTGACCAGCGCGATCAGCATGACGTTGTGCCAGGACAAGAGCCTGACCCACAAGGCGCTTAAAGCCGCCGGTTTGAAGCTGCCGTCGCAACAATTAGCGGGCAGTGCTGATGACAATCTGGAATTCCTCGATGAACACCAGCGCATCGTCGTCAAGCCCCTGGATGGCGAGCAAGGCCAGGGCGTGGCGGTGGATCTGCACAGTATCGAAGAAGTGCAGCAGGCCATTGAGGCTGCGCGCCAATTTGACAGCCGCGTGCTGCTGGAAAGTTTTCATGAAGGGTTGGATTTGCGCATCCTGGTGATCGGTTTCGAGGTGGTCGCCGCCGCTATCCGCCGCCCTGCTGAAGTCACCGGTGACGGCCAGCACTCCATCGGCGCGCTGATTGAAGCGCAGAGCCGACGACGTCAAGCGGCGACCGACGGCGAGAGCAAAATCCCGCTGGACGCGGAAACCGAACGCACCCTGCACGCCGCCGGTTATGACTACAGCAGTGTCCTGCCCCGTGGCCAGACACTCGCCGTGCGTCGCACCGCCAACCTGCACACCGGCGGTTGCCTGGAAGACGTCACCGCGATCCTGCACCCGACCCTGGTCGACGCCGCCGTGCGCGCCGCCCGTGCCCTCGACATTCCCATGGTCGGTCTGGACCTGATGGTCCCCGCTGCCGATCAACCTGAGTACGTGTTTATCGAAGCCAACGAGCGGGCCGGCCTGGCCAACCATGAACCGCAACCAACGGCAGAGAAGTTTGTGGACCTGTTATTTCCCCATAGCCAGCCGACGGCTCAATAACCCTGTGGTGAGCGGGCTTTCCGCGCGGGGCTGCGAACCAGCCCCAAAACCTGCCAATGAGTGTTGACTCGAAGCGCGCGTTGCCTGGACTAGGGGCTGCTTCGCAGCCCAGCGCAGGTCAAGCCCGCTCACCACAAAAAGCCCGCTCGCCACTACAGCCCCACGGGTTGCCCTTATTTCATCAGGAGTCTTTATGAGCCGAACCATCCCCGAACCGGATCTCAACTACCTGCAAAAAGTGCTGTTGGAAATGCTCGCCATTCCCAGCCCTACCGGCTTTACCGACACCATCGTGCGCTACGTCGCCGAGCGCCTCGAAGAGCTGGGTATCCCGTTTGAAATGACCCGCCGCGGCACCATCCGCGCAACCCTCAAGGGCCAGAAAAACAGCCCCGACCGTGCTGTGTCGGCGCACTTGGACACCATTGGCGCCGCCGTGCGTGCGATCAAGGACAACGGCCGCCTGACCCTGGCGCCAGTAGGCTGCTGGTCCAGCCGTTTTGCCGAAGGCAGCCGCGTCAGCCTGTTCACCGACAACGGTGTGATTCGCGGCAGCGTGTTGCCGCTGATGGCCTCCGGGCATGCGTTCAACACCGCCGTGGATGAAATGCCGGTGAGCTGGGACCACGTAGAACTGCGCCTGGACGCTTACTGCGCAACCCGCGCCGACTGCGACTCCCTGGGGATCAGCGTCGGTGACTACGTCGCCTTTGACCCGCTGCCCGAGTTCACCGAGAGCGGGCATATCAGCGCACGCCACCTGGACGATAAGGCGGGCGTCGCCGCCCTGCTCGCCGCGCTCAAGGCCATCGTCGACAGCGGCGAGCCGTTGCTGATCGACTGCCATCCGCTGTTCACCATCACCGAAGAAACCGGCAGCGGTGCGGCGGCAGCCCTGCCGTGGGATGTGAGTGAGTTTGTCGGCATCGACATCGCCCCGGTCGCCCCCGGCCAGCACTCCAGCGAACATGCGGTGAGTGTAGCGATGCAGGATTCCGGCGGGCCGTACGACTATCACCTGTCCCGTCACCTGCTGCGCCTCGCATCGGAAAACGACCTGCCAGTGCGCCGCGATCTGTTCCGTTATTACTTCAGCGATGCACACTCGGCGGTGACGGCCGGCCACGATATCCGTACAGCGCTGCTGGCGTTTGGTTGCGACGCGACCCACGGCTACGAGCGCACCCATATCGACAGCCTGGCGGCGCTGAGCCGCTTGCTCGGCGCGTACATCCTCAGCCCGCCGGTCTTTGCCAGCGACGCGCAGCCGGCCCAGGGTTCACTGGACCGCTTCAGTCATCAAATCGAGCATGAAACACAGATGGAGAGCGACACGCGCGTGCCGTCGGTGGACAGTCTGGTGGGCAACAAGTCCTCAGGCGAGTAACAGCCACTGCTGGCAACCCGGGTCCCGGCACAGTAGCATCGCCGGGATTCTCTATCTGAGGCTTGTATGCTGATTCCCTACGACGCTCTTGAAGTCGACACCCTGACCCGCCTGATCGAAGACTTCGTGACCCGCGACGGCACCGACAATGGCGACGACACGCCCCTGGAAACCCGCGTGCTGCGCGTGCGCCAAGCGCTGACCAAGGGCCAGGCCCTGATCGTGTTCGACCCGGAAAGCGAGCAATGCCAGTTGATGCTCAAGCACGATGTGCCCAAGCATCTGTTCGACTGAGGGTGTTCTAGGGGTTGGTGGCGGGTTGGGGTTGAGTGGCTTGGCGTTCGAGCATTTTCTGATGCACCTCGGCGCGGTGCACATTGATCCCCGCTGGTGCGGCAATGCCGAATTTCACTTGGTCGCCGTTCAGTTCCAGGATGCGCACGGTGATCTCATCACCGATGGAGATGATTTCGCCTACAGCGCGGCTTAAGACCAGCATGGCGTTTGTCCTTTTGGAGTGACAGGACCTCGACCATGCGCGCAGAAGGTTGATGCAACAATGGCGCGCAGCTAAATCAGGCAACACCTACACCAGTAGGTAATTTGCCTGACAGACCAACACCTGATTAGCCTTTAACAGCCTGTGCCTTGGCGCGCATCTTGTCGGCCATGGTAGTCATTTCGTCGTAGAGCAATTGCGGATTCTTCTGCTTCAACGCCCAGGCCATCCGGCCCTGCTCGTGGGGCAAGATCATGAATTCCCCTTCGGCGACACGCTGATAGATGTAATCGGCAATATCCGCCGCCGAGATCGGCGAACTCTCCAACAACTTGCCCACCTGGGCCTTCATCGCCGGCGTCGGCCCACGGAACGAGTCCAGCAGGTTGGTCTGGAAGAACGACGGGCATACCACATGCACGCCGACTTCCTGCTGCTTGAGCTCCACCAGCAGGCTTTCCGACAGCGCCACCACACCGGCCTTGGCTACGTTGTAGTTGCTCATGGCCGGCCCTTGCATCAGCGCGGCCATAGAGGCGATGTTGATGATGCGGCCCTTGCTCTTTTCCAGCAGCGGCAGGAACGCCTTGCAGCCTTTGACCACGCCCATCAGATTGATCGCAATCTGCCAGTCCCAATCCTCCAGGGATAGTTCGGCAAAGAAACCACCCGAGGCGACGCCAGCGTTATTGACGATCACATCGATGCCCCCCAGCTTCACTTCGCACGCCTGGGCAAACGCGGTGAGCTGGCTGTAGTCGCGCACGTCGCAACGTTGGGTAAAGCCATCGCCCCCGGCCTCGCGCACGAGCTTGAGGGTTTCCTGCAAGCCTGGCTCGCTGACATCCGACAAGGCCAATTGCCAACCCTCGCGGGCCCAGCGCAGAGCGATTTCACGACCCAGGCCGGACCCGGCGCCAGTGATCATCATGCGATTTTGCATAGGAAGCTGCCTTGTGGTTCACAGAAGAAGTGATCGGCAGTGTAGCGAAGGTTTTTCCTGCACCCACGCACCATCAGATTGATGAATGCCCCAGGCAAACCGTGGGCCGGGTCGGATGCCTGCGCACCGCCTAAGTTCAATCTTTTTCAACTAGTACGACGCAGCTGAGAGCGCATTAAAAGAAATAAGCGTGTTTGCAAAATGCTTTAAAAAAACACGGAATTTTATGCGAAGCGCAGGAGTCGGAGTTGTTAAGGCGTTCGTAATTAAACCTGCGGTCGTAACGTTAAATCATCAGTCCTTGCACAAGGCCTATAAGGAAATAAAACCATGAGCCTCATTCTAATCATCATCCTGATTCTGCTGCTGGTCGGTGGTCTGCCAGTCTTCCCGCACTCCCGCAACTGGGGCTATGGCCCGTCGGGTATCCTGGGTGTTGTTCTGGTTGTCCTGCTGGTGTTGTTGTTGCTCGGCCGGATATAAAAACCGCATAAAAAAAGAGGCCTGAAAAGGCCTCTTTTTTATTGCCGGTTAATTAGTCCGGCTTGCCGTCAACTACGCCGGCGGTGTTATCCAACAGGCTCTTGGTGGCCGTCTGCAGGAAGGACTCAAGTTTCTGCTTCAACGCAGCCTCGTCCGGCGATTCAGGAATCACCTTACCGGTCGGGTTAGCGCCCAGTTCGTATTCCCACAACTTCGGTGGCATCTCCTTGGGCAGAACAAGGATGCGGTCTGCGGTGACCAAGGCCACAGTCTGGTCGCTGCCCGAAGGCTTGATCACGCCAAAGCCTTTGTCGCCTTCCGGCAGGTTCAGCAGATCACGACCCCAGCATTGGTGCAGGGTGTCGCCACCGAGGCGGCCCATAATGGTCGGCACGATGTCGATCTGGGTGCCCACGGTGTGGTCACGCTCGCCGAACTTCTCCTGCATGCCCGGTGCAATCATCAGCATTGGCACGTTGAAGCGGCCCAAGTCCATCTCGGTGATCTGCTGTTCGTTGCCGAAGCCGTGGTCGCCCACGATTACAAACAGGGTTTCCTTGAAGTACGGCTCCTTGCGGGCCTTTTCAAAGAACTGGCCCAGGGCCCAGTCGGAGTAACGCATGGCCGTCAAATGCTCGTTGAGGCTGCCACGGTCAGTGACTTTCTCGACCGGCAATGGCGTCGGCAACGCGTACGGCGTGTGGTTGGACAGGGTTTGCAGCAGTGCGTAGAACGGCTTGCCGCCTTCGCGGGCTTTCAACTCTTGCAGGCCACGGTTGAACATGTCCTGGTCGGACACGCCCCACGTCGGATCAGAGAACACAGGGTCGACGAAGTCGTTGCGGCCAATGAAGTTGGTCATGCCCTGGTTGCTGAAGAAGCCCGACTGGTTGTCCCAGGCGAAGTCGCCGTTGTAGACATACACGTCGTCAAACTGACGCGCGCTGAGCAACTGCGGCAGGCCCGACAGCTTGTGGCTGCCTTCCGGTGTCTGCATCAGGTATTCAAAGCCTGGCAGGTTCGGGAAGCAGGCCATGGTGGCGAACATACCCTGGTGGGTGTGAGTGCCGTTGGAGAAGAAGCGGTCGAATAGCAGGCCTTCCTTGGACAGTTTGTCGAAGGATGGCGTGATGTTGCCCGGACGACCCAATGCGCCTACCGAGTGACCGGCGAAGCTTTCCATCAGGATGACCACGACGTTCTTGATCGGCAGAGTCTTCTCGGCCGGCGGCATGTAGTCACGGCGCACGGCGGCGGTGTCGGTATCGACCAGTTTCTCTTGGGGCAATACCAGCATGTCGCGCACGGTCTGGGTCGCCAACGGCTGATCCAGAGTGGCCTTCCAGATATTGGCGCGGTCTTCACCGAACCGAGCCTTGGCCGCCGCGATCAGCGACAAGGTGCCATTGAGGCCCAACTGGTTGGCGAAGTTGGAATCGGTGGTGTACACGTCGCCCCAGCGCAGCGGCGGGCCCTGACGCAGAGTGCCACGGGCGGCAACCACAGCGATCAGCAGGCAGACCACGAACACCGCGATGCGGCTGTACCACGGCGCGACCTGGCGGGTGCCGATACTGCCACCGCTGAATGGGCCGCGTGGGCGCGTCGCGCGATCAGCGCCTTTGAAGGCGATGCTCAGGATCAGCGTGCCTACGGCCCAGGCCAGCAGGTAGCGCACCACCGGAAAACCGTACCAGAGCATGCTCATCACGGTTTTCGGGTCTTCCTTCACGTACTGGAAAACCAGGCCGTTGAGGCGCTGGTGGAACTCGCGGTAGAAGTCCATCTCCATCAAGCCCAGGAACAGGGCGATGCTGGACGCAATGGTCAGCCAGAAACGGAAGAACCCACGCGCGGCCATGGCCCGTACGCTGAACAGTGCCAGCAGCAGCGGGATCAGCAGATACACCACCAGGCGTATGTCAAAACGCAGGCCGTTGGCGAACGCTTCCAGGAAGGTCGAGGCCGGGGTGTCGAGGATCATCTCGCGGTTGTACACCAGCAGCGCCAGGCGCAGCAGGGAGAACATCACCATCATGACCAGTGCGCAGAGCAGCGTGTATGCCAGATGGGATTTGACGGTCGGTTGCAGCAGGCGATTAGAAGCTCGCTGCTGACTCAGGGCGTCCGGGTTTGCCATGTCGTTTCAGGACCCATTGGAAGTTTAAGTGACGAAATATCGCGGTGGCGCGAATGGTGCCCGATCAATCACAGCAAGGCTATTAATTACTGAACGTGCACCGCTGCACCGCCTTTAATAGCAGGCAGAAAAAGCCGGAGAATTGTCTTGGATGGGTTGTGAAAATTCTGTACAGCGAATATTTCGATACAAAAATCACACAGGCATCCTGAAACGAAATGTGGGAGGGGACTGACTCCCGATCGCGATGTGTCAATGCCAGATGAATGGCGATACACCGCTATCGGGAGAAGCTCCCTCCCACATTTACTGTGCCCACTCCAGACGGAGTGAAGCGATCAAATCCGCACGTTACCCCGTGGCCCGGCAATCGCCCAGATGATCAGGCCCAGGACCGGCAGCAGCAGGATCAACAGGATCCACAACACCTTGGCGCCAGTGCTCGCGCCGCTTTTAAACACATTGATGATCGCCCAGATATCCAGCGCGAGGATGATCAGCCCAATCAAGCCATTAAATGTGGAACCCATGGTGTCGCTCCTAAGTGAGGGCATGCACTTGTAGGATAGTCAGCCCTGGCAGGGGTTCCGTTTTATTTCAGACGTGGACCGCCACCTTCAGCGCTTCCAGGGACGGCTCCGCCTTGATACCGACTTCGGCGCACAGCTCCAGCACCCGAGGCAGGTCGTTGCCAAACACCAATACGGTCTGGATTTCGTCATCCAAGGGCAGGCTGAAATCAAGCAGCACATAGCCGCCATCCTCCGGGCTCAGGGCGCTCATCTGGATCTGAATGCGGTTCAGCGCGGTGAGGCCGTCAGCCTTGGCCAGTTGCTTGGGCTTGAGGTTGAACGCGACACCCGGACCGAACGAGGCGACGATCTGCGCAAACAGATCGCCATAGGTGTCGGCCTGGAACAGCACGGTCTCTGGCAGGCTGCCGACCACCACCCACTCCCCCAAAGGAATCGGGAAGGTGTCGTCGTAGTTGATGTCTGGGTTGGCTGCCAGAAATGCAGCAGGATCGGCGTAGGCCTGGGCAGCCTCATCAGCGATGCGCGCGACCTCGTCCTCGCCCATGACCCCGGCGCTGATTTTGCTGATAAGTTCGACGAGGGCGGTTTTCATGGGGCGATCCTGTAACGGGCTGGTTTTTGAGGGCGCAAAGCCTACACCAGTTTCTGCAACTGCGCCGCCGTATCCACCGCGCCCATGGTCTGGGCCGCTGCCAGCGCCGTCGCGCCCTGGGCATCTGTGGCCTTGGGGTTGGCGCCCTGACCAAGCAGGTAATCGACCATGTCAACGCGGTTGAACATCGCCGCCATCATCAGCGCGGTGCGACCGTCTGAGGACGCGGCTTCTACCGGCGTCCCACCCTCGATCAGCGCCTTGACCACCGGCAGGTTGCCCTTGAAGGCTGCACCGGCAATCGGCAGTTGGTTCTTGTCGTTCGCGATCAGTGGATCGGCCTTGAACTCCAGGAGCACTTTCACCGCCTCGGCGTGGCCGTGGTAGGCCGAGAGCATCAGCAGGGTGTCGCCATTGTGGTTGCGGAAATTGGCCGGCAAGCCTTTGGCCAACAGCGCGGCAAGCATGGCCGCGTCGCCGCGGCGGGCCACGTCGAAGACTTGCTCGGCAAATTCGGCGGCTTCGTCTTCGGTCATTTGTTTAGGCTGGTCGGACATGTGGGGCTCCTTATCTGGTACTGAATAGGCGCCAGTGTCGCGAGGGAGTTCCCACCTGTCATGGCTTTTTTGTCAAAAGCCCCCATAGCCACAATCAATAGCGGAACTGACCGCCCTGGATCTGCGCGAGCAATTGCCCGGTGACCGGCACGTAGCAGTCCGAACCCGGTAGCCAGGCATACACCGGGTCATTGCCGGCCTTGTCCGGATCGAAAGCCTCCTCCTTGAGCTTGACCTTCTGGTACTTGAAGGTACCGGTGGTTTCCATCTTGACCTTGATCCGCAGGAACAATGGCACCGCATAGGCTGGCAACTGGCCGTGGGCGAATTGCAGCAGCTCGCGCATGTCCAGCGCGGCCAGGGACTCGCTGGGGGTGATGGCGACCATGCCCGCGCGCCCGTTGGTGTTCTCGATCTCAACGCCATACGCCACCACTTCGGCGATCTGAGGGTGTTGCAGCAGGACATTCTCGACCTCGGTGGTGGAGACGTTTTCACCCTTCCAGCGGTAAGTGTCCCCCAGGCGATCGACAAATTGCGCATGGCCGAAGCCGATGCTGCGCAACAAATCGCCGGTATTGAAGTAGCGATCGCCCTTTTCAAACACGTCAGTGAGCACCACCCGGCGATTTTTTTCCGGATCGGTGTAGCCGTCGAAGGGCGATTTTTCATCGATCCTCGCCAGCAACAGCCCCTGCCCGCCCGAGGGCACCTTACGCATAAAGCCATCGCTGCCGCGCAGCGGCTCGCCGCCTTCGTGGTCATAGTCCACCAGAGCCCAATGCTGCAGGCAAAAGCCGATGGTGTTGTCGAAATTCAATACGTTGGTAAAGCCGATATTGCCGTCGCTGGCCGCGTACAGCTCGCAGATATGCTCAACGCCGTAGCGCGCCTTGAACTGCGCCCACACGCCAGGGCGCAGGCCGTTGCCGACCATCTTGGTGACGCGGTTATCACGGTCGTTTTCACTGGGCGGCTGGTCGAGCAGGTAACGGCACAACTCGCCGACATAACCGAGGGTGGTTGCCTTGAATCTGCGCGCATCGTCCCAGAACTGGCTGGCGCTGAACTTGCGGCGGATGGCAAAGCCTGACGCGCCGACAATTGCAGAGCCCCAGCACACGCACAATCCGGTGGCGTGGTAGAGCGGCAAGGTGCAATAGAGGACGTCATCCGGCCCCATGTCCAGGGCGATACTGCCGAAGCTGACGGCCGTCTTGGTCCAGCGGCCATGCTTCATGATCCCGGCCTTGGGCAGGCCGGTGGTGCCGGAGGTGTAGATATAGAAGCACGGGTCATTGAAGAAGACCTGCGCGGTGCTGGCCGGATTCTCCAGCGGGCACTCGGCACTGACCGCCATCAGGTCGATATAACCGTCGGGCACCTCGGTGGATTGCTGATCGGCGACGAACCAGGTTCGATCAGCCTTGATCGCGACCTGATCACGCACCGTTTCATAGGAGGCCACCAGTTCCGCACCGACAATAATGGCCACTGGGCTCACCAGGTTCAGGCTGTGCACCAGCGCCGCCTGGGTTTGCGCAGTGTTGAGCATCGCGCAGATGCCACCCAGCTTGGCCACGGCGAGCACGTTCAAAAGTAATTCGGGGCGATTTTCAATAAATAGAGCCACCACGTCACCCTTGCCGATGCCCTGGGCGTGCAGGTGATGGGCGATACGGTTGGCACGCTGGTTGGCTTCGGTATAGCTGAGCACCTGATCGCCATACAACAAAGCGTTGCCATCCGGATTGCGCAGGGTGGCTTGCTCAAAGTGCCAGCCCAATCCGCAAGGCTGCGCGGGGTCGGTGACATTGGCGGCACGCATGCCACGCACGACGCGTGGCAGGGCACGAACAATGGAGGGCACCGTACGCAACAGCTTGCCCCAGGTGATCATGTCGTTCTGCGGGTGGCTCATGGTGGAACATCCTTTTTCTTATTGTTCGTATGATCCAAAAGCACCCATATCTCCGTAAGAAGGAGGCCGAGTGCATTGAAGGAAAATACGTCAGCCCTTCTTCGACTGTACACGCGGGATTTGAAAAGTTTTGTATCCCAACAGACGACGACTGAAAAAGGGAATTTAGCCCCGCAAAGGGAGTCTTTATGGATAGCGGCACGCCCATCCGGCCGCGCCAAGTAACGCAAAATGCAGGATGCATGATGGCCCTTCATGCAATTTGCACGAATCTGAAAATCTCAATTTTTTATAAGACATTGATTTACAAGGATATTTTAATAAATCAGGAGCTGGCACAATCACTGCACCTATCACTCCATGCTTGCCAAATTGAGCCAACGGAGCTGATAGACATGAGCCTGATCCAAGATAAATTCGCTTCAGTATTCTCCAACTACGACGTCACCACCCAGCCACGTCCAGACGGCGGCATCCTGCTGACACTGCGCAATGGTGAGGGCAAACAGGTCAAGCGTTCGATCTCCTACCAGCAGTTGCACACTGCCGACCAACTTACTTGGGTGATCAGTGCCATTCGCCGCGACCTGGCCGAACAAGCCAGTGACCTGCCGCAAATTTCGATGCTGCAAAGCCAGAACCGCTTTGCCCTGCCGACTTACCATTCGGCTTAAGTACTGCACATAAAAAAGGGCCGCGACGCCGTTGAGCGTCGCGGCCCTTTTTTGTTGAGGTCAGCACAGGCCTTGGCGCGCGGCCTCGTTCATCGCCTGTACACGGTTGGTGACTTCCAATTTTCCGTAGATATTGCGCAGGTGAAATTTGACGGTAGCCTCGGACGTCGCACGGATCTGACTGATTTCCCAAACGGTCTTGCCCTCGGAAGCCCAGCGTAAGATCTCCAATTCCGCTGGGGTCAGCGGCTTGCCGGACAAGCTCAGGCGCCTCCTGAGCGCGTTGGGCACGAAATACGGTGGCGGACACGGCTCCTCTGGCCCATTCATTACATTTCTCCTTCTTTTTGGCTGATCTCCTATCACCCTTCGGATTCCTCCTATTGACAGGTGATACAACTGGTGCCGCAAAGAGTTACATAACGAATGGTTTCAGTGCGCATTGGCCGCGATAAACAGCCAAGCCCTACAAGCAACTAAGCCTCTTCCCACAACAACTTCCAACTTGGCGGGGTTGAACATTCCAGCTGCCTGGTTTCAATCATCCAAACCTGGGAAACGGCTGGCAATATCATCGCCGGTGAATGCCGGGACCGCCCCTTGCACCGTTTTAGCTAAGTGCAGTGTGACCAAGTGGGGGTTCTCGCCCATATCAAACCAGTGCGCCATGCCGGCCGGGATCGCCAGCAGGTCGTTTTTCTCACAGCGCACGGCATATACGTAGTCGCCTATGTGCAGGCTGAAAAGGCCCTGGCCAGCGATGAAAAAACGCACTTCATCTTCGCTGTAACGGCGCTCAGAGAGGAAACGAGCCCGCAGCTCGTCCTTCTGCGGGTGGTCGCTTGTGACACTGAATACTGCCACCGAAACGTCGCCCAGCGCGTCGATCTGCGGCTGATAGGCGGCAATCATTTCAGCCTCGCTGGCGCCCTTCTCGATCGGGCTGGGCTGCCAGCGCTCGAACCGCACACCGTGCTCTGCCAGAGTCGCAGCGATGTCTTCGGCATGGGTCAAGACCTTGTTCGGCGTATCCGGTGAAGCGACGTGGTAGACAGCGACATAACTCATTGAAGGGTTCCTTGGTTCTGTTCGTGCAATCGAAGACCCATGATAACGGCCGCGGCCAGGGCGGCGACGCTGGCAATACTAAAGGTGAAGGTCGGCCCCAACAGGTTCCAGCTATAGCCGGAATACAGCGCGCCCAGCGCACCGCCGGTGCCGGCCAAAGCGGCGTACAGCGCCTGGCCCTGGCCTTGTTGTTTATCGCCGAAGCTGCTTTGCACAAAGGCAATCGCCGCTGCATGAAAGCTGCCGAAGGTAGCCGCGTGCATGACCTGCGCCAATAGCAGCACCCAAAGAAATTCGGCAAACGAGCCCAGCAGTAACCAGCGCAGCGCCGCCAACAGGAAACTGGCCATCAACACCCGACGTACCGAGAAGCGCGTGAGGATACGGCTCATGGCCAGGAACATCAGCACTTCGGCCACTACTCCCAAGGCCCACAGCATGCCGATCACGCCACGGCTGTAGCCCAAGTGCTCAAGGTGGAGCGTGAGAAAGGTGTAATACGGCCCATGGCTCATCTGCATCAGCGCGACACAGGCGTAAAAGGCCAACACGCCTGGGCTACGCAGTTGCTTGAGGAAACCCTCACCGGCAAGGCGATTACCCTGGCTGGCAGGCTGCGCATTCGGCACCCACAGGCTGGCGCCAATAATCCCGGCCATGATCACCACGACCACCACCGGGTAGATATCCAGGCTCAGCCAGTCGAACAGCCGGCCCATGATCACCACAGTAAGGATAAAGCCGATGGAGCCCCACAACCGTACCTGACTGTAGCGTGACGTCTGTTTTTGCAGATGCGCGAGAGTGATCACTTCAAACTGCGGCAGCACCGCGTGCCAGAAGAACGCATGCAGGGCCATCACCAAAGCCAGCCAGGCGTAGGTCTTACTGACGAAAATCAGCGAAAAACTGACCAGGGTGCACACTGCGCCAAACCTTACGATGGCCAGGCGGCGGCCAGTGTAGTCGCCCAGCCAGCCCCACAGGTTGGGCGCCACGCAGCGCATCAGCATGGGGATGGCCACCAGCTCGCCGATACGCGCGCTGGAGAAGCCCAAGTGATCGAAGTACAGCGCCAGGAACGGCGCCGTCGCCCCCAGCAGGGCGAAGTAGAACAGGTAGAAGCTGGAGAGGCGCCAATAAGGGAGCGCTGTCACAACCAGCCCGTCACAGCTGGCCCAGTACCGGAGTGCTCACCTGCACCTCAGCATTTTGCCCACGGTTGCGCAGCAGATGGTCCATTAACACGATGGCCATCATTGCCTCGGCAATGGGCGTAGCCCGGATGCCAACGCACGGGTCGTGGCGGCCCTTGGTGATCACATCCACCGGGTTACCGTTGACGTCAATGGAGCGGCCTGGGGTGGTGATGCTCGACGTGGCCTTGAGCGCCAGGTGCGCAACGATTGGCTGACCGGAAGAAATGCCCCCAAGGATGCCACCGGCATTGTTGCTGAGGAAACCTTGTGGGGTCATCTCATCGCGGTGCTCGGTGCCGCGCTGGGACACACACGCGAAGCCTGCGCCGATTTCCACGCCTTTTACGGCGTTGATGCTCATCAGTGCGTGGGCCAGTTCTGCATCCAGACGGTCGAAGATCGGCTCGCCCAGGCCTGGCTTGACGCCCTCGGCGACCACAGTGATCTTGGCGCCGACGGAGTCCTGGTCGCGGCGCAACTGGTCCATATAGGCTTCCAGTTCCGGCACTTTATCCGGGTCAGGACAGAAGAAAGCGTTGTCATCCACGCTGTCCCAGGTCTTGAACGGGATTTCAATCGGGCCCAACTGGCTCATGTAGCCACGGATCACGATGCCCTGGGTGGCCAGGTATTTCTTGGCGATGGCGCCAGCGGCCACGCGCATGGCGGTTTCGCGCGCGGAACTGCGGCCACCGCCACGGTAGTCGCGTTCGCCGTATTTGTGGTGATAGGTGTAGTCGGCGTGGGCCGGTCGGAACAGGTCCTTGATCGCCGAGTAGTCTTTGGACTTCTGGTCGGTGTTACGGATCAGCAGGCCGATGGCGCAACCGGTGGTACGACCTTCGAAGACGCCGGAGAGGATCTCGACTTCGTCAGGCTCCTGGCGCTGGGTGGTGTGGCGACTGGTACCGGGTTTGCGGCGATCGAGGTCGCGCTGCAGGTCCTCCAGGGACAGTTCCAGGCCGGGCGGGCAGCCGTCGACAATGGCGACCAACGCCGGGCCGTGGCTTTCGCCTGCGGTGGTGACAGTGAACAGCTTGCCGAAGGTATTGCCGGACATGCAGGGCGCTCCGTGAAATCAGTTGTAATCACTCGGGGGTGATAACCAAGCGCGCCAGTATACGCGGGCCAACCGACTAGTTCATCCTCGAAACCTTACCGGTCGGCACAGGTCCAACCGACACTTCACCAATGATGGCGCGATGATGCTGCGAGTTTTGCTGTTTACCCTCACCCTGTTTACCGCCGTGGCCCACGCCGCGTCCCCCGTCGTACTGCAACGGCCCATCAGCCTGGACACCGGCAGCGGCGAGCTGTTTGGTTCGCTGCTGCTGCCCCAATCCGACCATCCGGTGCCCGTGGTGCTGATTATCGCGGGCTCCGGCCCCACCGACCGCAACGGCAACAGTGCCGACGGCGCGCGCAACGACAGTCTCAAGCGCCTGGCGTGGGTGCTGGCACGACACAACATCGCCAGCGTGCGCTACGACAAGCGCGGTGTGGCGGCAAGCCTCGCCGCCACACCTGACGAGCGTAACCTGACCCTCGACGCCTACGTGGCCGACGCAGTGGCCTGGGGCAACATGCTCAAGGCCGACAAACGCATGGGCCCGCTGATTGTGCTGGGCCACAGCGAAGGCGCGCTGGTCGCCGCCCTCGCCGCCCCGCAACTCGACCCGGCCGGTGTGATCTCCCTGTCAGGTAGCGCTCGTCCGGTGGACCAGGTCATCCGCCAGCAACTGGCCGATCATTTGCCCCCTGCCCTGCTGCTGCGCAGTAATGAAATCCTCGATCACCTCAAGGCCGGTCAGGTGGATGCCGATGTACCTGGCCCGCTGGAGGCTATTTTCCGACCCAGTGTGCAGCCTTACCTGATCAGCCTGTTCCGCGCCGATCCGTCCGCGGCCTTTGCCAAACTGCGCATGCCGGCACTGATCGTCCAGGGCACCAACGATATACAGGTCGGTGTCGGTGACGCCCAGCAACTGAAAAGGGCCAAGCCTGATGCCGAGCTGACGGTGATCGAAGGCATGAACCACGTCATGCGCATCGTGCCCAATGACGTGAAGCAGCAATTGGCCTCCTACAATGACCCGCAATTACCCCTCGCCGCAGAGCTAGGTAACCGCGTGGTGCGCTTTATCGCCGGACTTCAACCCCGTTAAGCCACAATTTGCCTCCAGTCCTCGTAAAAACGGCCGATAAGCCAAGAGTCGACAGCAAAAAGACTGTCGGCTGGCTGGGCTTGGACAGGATCGCGCCGCATGACAACCACTGAAGCAACACCAGAACCGACCGCCGACACCCCGGCTGAAAAAACCGAGGCCGTCGACGCGGCGCCTCTGCCGTGGGCGGATGTCCAGGCCGAACATTTCAAGATGCTGCGCCTGGCCCCCCTGGCCACCGACCGCGCCACTGGCCTGCGGCCGTTGAGGTTCGTGCAGTTCGGCTATGCCGAGCGCAATGACAAGCAACACAGCCTGTTGCGCATGGTCATTCAGTTGCCCGGCCAGCGTGTGCGTCGCGAACAAAACCACTTGGATATCTGGGTCGACCACGACACCCATCGCGTGCATTTCGGTCCGGGCAACAGCCTGGAAATCGAGCCGGCCAACCGGGGCATCGGCCGTTTCCTCGTGGCTCAAGGCGCTGCCTGGGCTAAGAAGAAGTGGTCGCACTACCGCGTCGACGGCGTCGACCTGGCCAACAAGGACGCACTCAACGAAGCCACGCGCCTGCGCCGCGACCACTTCTTGCGCATTCAGGGTTTTGATGTGGCGTATGCCGATGTGCAGCACCTCAAAGGCAACGTACAGCCAGGCAAGGTCGGTGATGTGCTGGACAGTTGGAACACTGAGAAGGTGCAGTTCGTCGAGATCCTCGAAGCCGCGCAGATGCTGCAACAGGCCGAACAGAACCTGTTGGAACAGGAAGTGAAGCTGCGCAAGGAAGAGGAAAAAGTCACCAAGTTCAAGCGCGAGGACAGCGGGCTACGTTTCACCATCACCTGTCTGGTGGCGTTTACGGTGTTCCAGGCAGGGCTGTTGATCTGGATTGCGACACACCGCTAATAGGTTGCACTGCAATAAAAATGTGGGAGGGGGCTTGCCCCCAACAGCGGTGTATTCAGTCATGAATGTGTTGACTGAGACCCTACCATCGGGGGCAAGCCCCCTCCCACACTGACCGCATGACCCACTCAGACCCTGGCGGCAAAGACGGCCTGATGCGCCCGGCACTGCTCGGCCGTGAGCATGAACACCCCGTGCCCGCCCCGCTGGAACTCCAGCCAAGCAAAGTCCACCTCTGGGTACAACGCCTCAACGTGCACCTGGCTGTTGCCCACTTCTACGATCAGCAAACCCTTCTCGGTCAGATGGTCCGCCGCTTCGGCGAGCATCCGACGTACCAGGTTCAAACCGTCATCGCCACAGGCCAGTCCCAGCTCCGGCTCATGCTGGTATTCGTCCGGCATGTCGGCGAAGTCTTCAGCGTCCACATACGGCGGATTTGACACGATCAGGTCGAAACGCTGGCCTGGCAGGCCGTCGAAACCATCGCCCTGCACGGTGTATACGCGCTCGTCAGCGCCATGACGCTCGATATTCTGGTTGGCCACTTCCAATGCTTCGAAGGACAAGTCACCCAACACGACCTCGGCGTCCTGGAACTCGTAGGCGCAGGCGATGCCGATGCAACCTGAGCCGGTGCACAGATCGAGGATGCGCGCCGGCGGTTGAGCCAGCCACGGTTCGAAGCGGTTTTCGATCAGTTCGCCGATGGGGGAACGCGGGATCAACACACGCTTGTCGACGATAAACGACATGCCGCAGAACCAGGCCTCACCCAGCAGGTAGGCGGTCGGCACGCGCTCATGGATACGGCGGTGAAGCAGGCGTTGCACATGGGAGACTTCCTCTTCTTCCAGGTTGCAGTCCAGGTAACTGTCGGCAATTTCCCACGGCAGGTTCAAGGCGCCGAGCACCAATTGCCGGGCTTCATCCCAGGCGTTGTCGGTGCCATGGCCGAAAAACAGGTCTTCCCCATGGAAACGGCTGACAGCCCAACGGATATGGTCGCGCAAGGTGCGCAGGCGGGAAGTGATCACGGGGGCAGACTCCTGGAAAAAACGACTGGCGATTCTAACAGCCTTCGCCTGTACCGACGATGTACGAAAACTTGGCGCCACCCATCGGATTTCATCCAATTTGCCAGCATTGTGTTAAACAAGCCCGCCTCTTGACATGGCTGCACGCCAGCAACGGCGTACCTTACGATGGTAGCGATTCACAGAACCGCTCAGCCAGTGGACAATGTCGCAAAAGCCCCCCTCACAGGAGCCCCAGAATGTCCGTTCCAAAGACGATGTTTCAACTCAGCGGTCGCGGTTACGCAGCAGCCAACCTGAACCATGCGACCCTCGTGATCATCGACGCCCAGAAGGAATACCTCAGCGGTCCACTCGCCCTCTCGGGCATGGACGCGGCGGTCGACCATATCAAGCAACTTGTGACCTCAGCGCGCAACGCTGGCCGTCCGATCGTGCATGTGCGCCACCTGGGTACAGTCGGTGGCCTGTTCGACCCTCAGGGCGAACGCGGTGAGTTCATTCCCGGCCTTGAGCCTCAAGGCGACGAAACCATCATCGGCAAGCTGCTGCCCAGCGCCTTTCATGGCACCGGCCTGGAAAAGCACCTGCAAGACCTCGGTTCCCTGGACCTGATCGTCTGCGGTTTCATGAGCCATTCCAGCGTCAGCACCACCGTGCGCGCGGCCAAGAACCTGGGCTTTCGCTGCACCCTGGTGGAAGACGCCTGCGCCACCCGCGACCTGCCTTACAAAGGCGGCATCCTGACTGCCGAGCACGTACAGCAAACCGAAATGGCCATCATGGCCGACAACTTCGCCACCCTTGCGCTGACCAAAGATCTGATCTGATCGCCCTTCTGATGAGCGGCGCGGCAATGTTTATTGCCCCGCTCATCCGCTAAGCCTTTTGATTTGGCGCATTTGCCTCGGGTACAGGAACAAGCTGCGTATCTTCCGGTCGAAGGGCCGATACCCTGGAGGAAAGGTCGGAATGAAGATATCCGATGGATTTGACGCTCGTCGCTTGCGCCCAAAGGGCCCGAGTAACTGGCGTCTGCGTCTGGTGGCCGGCATTGCCGCGTTGCTGGCGATTGTAGGTTTGTTGCTTGCGGGCGCTGGTGGCGCCGGCTTGTTTGGTCATTCACCGGCCCTTGGCGAACTGAATGCCAGCCCCGGTGGCTCTGCCCTCCTGCTGGGCATCGGCGTGCTGGTGCTGTGGCTGGGCGTGTGGTTGTGGCGTCGTAGCCGTCGGAAAATGCGCCAGCCGTTATCACTGAATATCGCTGCACACCTGATGAAAAAACACGACTGATGGCGCTTGGATAGCGTTTCCTGCGCCCGGCCGCCGCGAATTAGGTAAACTGCCCGCCCTTCGCGGAGGCCGACATGCAAGACGACGATTTTTCCCTGTTCAAAAACGAGCTGCGCGGCGTCAAGCCGATCAAGCACGACCGCGCCGATACCGGCAAACCCAAGGCTGATCGGGCGCAAATCGCCAAACTGCGCCAGGCCGCGACCGTGCGCACCGACGCCACCACCGTGGATGGCCTGTCGGACCAATTCGTGATCGACGTCGGCCCCGAAGACGAGTTGATGTGGGCCCGCGATGGCGTGCAGGAAAGCCAGATGCGCAAGCTCAAGGTCGGCCAGATCCCCTTCGAAGGTAGCCTCGACCTGCACGGCATGACCGTGGAGAAAGCCCGGGAAACCCTGTGGGCCTTTCTCGCTGAAGCCACCAAATTCGAAATCCGCTGTGTACGCGTCACCCACGGCAAAGCCGTGCGGCTGGACGGTAAGCGACCGATGATCAAAAGCCACGTCAACACCTGGCTGCGCCAACACGCTCAGGTGCTGGGCTTCACCTCCTGCCAGGCCCGCCACGGCGGTGCGGGGGCGGTGTATGTGATGCTCAAGCGTACGATGATGGAAGGCCGTGACGAGTAACAAGTGACATCGTCAGGCTTGCAGCGATGTGTCCGCCACCGTAACCTTGCGCTTTGCGAAAATCCCACAGGTAGTTTCATGTCCCTGGAACAGAATTACACCGCGATCCTCGGCCAACTCGGCGAGGACGTCTCCCGCGAGGGCCTGCTCGACACGCCAAAACGTGCCGCCAAGGCGATGCAGTACCTCTGCCGCGGTTATGAGCAGACGCTGGAAGAAGTCACCAACGGTGCCTTGTTCAGCTCCGACAACAGCGAAATGGTGCTGGTCAAGGACATCGAGTTGTACTCGCTGTGCGAACACCACCTGCTGCCGTTTATCGGCAAGGCCCACGTCGCGTACATCCCGAGTGGCAAAGTGCTGGGCCTGTCCAAGGTCGCGCGGATTGTCGACATGTATGCGCGCCGCCTGCAGATCCAGGAAAACCTCAGCCGCCAGATCGCTGATGCCGTGATGCAAGTGACCGGCGCCCTGGGCGTGGCGGTGGTGATCGAAGCTAAGCACATGTGCATGATGATGCGCGGTGTGGAGAAACAGAATTCGTCGATGATCACGTCTGTGATGCTGGGTGAGTTCCGCGAAAACGCGGCCACTCGCAGCGAGTTCCTCAGCCTGATCAAGTAATAGGCTGCGCAGAAAAAGACCGGCGTTCATCGCCGGTTTTTTTTCGCCTGCAGAATTAAGGTAAGCTGCGGCCCCTTCTTCATGGGCAAGAGGTTTCAGCCATGTTCGTCAAAGCACTTCGAGTGGGCCTCGGCCACGTCATCATCGCCGGCGACTTACTTACCCGTCCGCGCAAAAAGCAGCGCCCTGCCGAACAACAGGCGCAGGTGAACGCAGCGGCCAAGGACCTGACCCTGTATCAATTCCACGCCTGCCCGTTCTGCGTGAAGACCCGCCGTACCCTGCACCGCCTGAATGTGCCGGTGGCGCTGAAGGATGCGAAGAACAACGAGCAGGACCGCCAGACCCTGCTGGAGCAAGGCGGCAAGATCAAGGTGCCGTGCCTGCGCATCGAAGAAAACGGCCAGACCACTTGGATGTATGACTCCAAGGTAATCATCGATTACCTCGATAAGCGGTTTGCCGCGATCTGACAAACATCGCAAAACTAATGTGGGAGGGGGCTTGCCCCCGATGAGGGAGTGTCAGTCACTGGATTAGCCGGCTGACACTCCGCTATCGGGGGGCAAGCCCCCTCCCACATTCAGTCCAGTGTTATCAATTCCAGATCCAGCAGCGCCGAGCCCAGGCACTTGCCGTGCGCATCCAGCGCCAGCGAGCGAGTCACCCCGCCATGCAGAATCCCCGGCAACACAAAGTTCAACGCCTGCACGTTCGGCAATTCATAGCGTCGAACCGGTGCCGCACCCGGCTCCAACAGCCCGGCGAAGTACGCAGCCACACGCTCGGCCGTGAGCTGCTCACGCAGCAACGGATAATCCTCGGCGCGATAGGCAATGATTGAGACGTTTGAGGTGTCGCCCTTATCCCCGGTGCGGGAATGGGCCAGCGTGTGCAGTTTCATGCTTCGATCCTCGGGCTGACCGCGTCTCGGGGCAGCAGCAACGAGGCCACCGCCACCACTTGCCGTACGCTTTTACTGGCACCGCCGCCGCCGGACGGGCCGTTGGTGTAAAGGGTTTCCACTTCATTACCGACGCGCACCGCGCCCCCTCGGTCTTCACAACGCGCCGCCACGCGCAGGCGCACTTCCCAGGGCTCTACGCTGCTGCGTGGACCGTGGAGCGAGTCCATGCCAATCAGTTCGGCGCGTAGGTCTTGCATCTTCACACCCATCAGTTCCAAACGCTTGAGTACGACATCCCGCGCCAGTTGCGCCCGTGCGACTGCACCCGGGCCGCCGTAGGACATCTGCCCCTCACCGATCCAGCCGTCGAGATAACCGACGCTGACCTTCAGTTGCTCGGGTCGCGCACGGCCATTGGCCCCTTGGGCACGCACGCGATCAACCCCCTCTTCGACGAACCCCACCTGGGAAAAATCCGCCGTCACGTCCGGCGTCAGGTACGCCGCCGGATCATGCACTTCGTAGATCAGTTGTTCGGTACACGTCGCGCGGCTGACCCGCCCACCGGAGCCCGCAACCTTGGTGATCACGG
The DNA here is from genome assembly GCF_052938085.1 of Pseudomonas sivasensis. Taxonomy (NCBI): domain Bacteria; kingdom Pseudomonadati; phylum Pseudomonadota; class Gammaproteobacteria; order Pseudomonadales; family Pseudomonadaceae; genus Pseudomonas; species Pseudomonas sivasensis. Next base: position 1,805,142 of record NZ_CP176442.1, on the reverse strand, counting down.
CCTCACCGTCGGCATCGATCTCGGCCAACGGGAAACCCAGGCGCGCCAAATCGTCCACATCCTTGAAACCAGGATCGGCAAAATAACCACCGCTGACCTGCCCTGCACACTCCAGCAAATGCCCGACCAATGTGCCACGGCCCAGGCGCAGCCAATCGTCCGCCGTCCAACCGAACTCAAACATCTGCGGGGCCAGGAACAACGACGGATCTGCCACGCGCCCGGTAATCACCACGTCCGCCTCGGCGTGCAACGCATCAATAATGCCGTCGACACCCAGGTAGGCATTCGCGGAAATCAACCGCTCACCCAGTGAGCCAACGGTCTGTCCGTTATCGAGCACGTGATCGGGCTGCAGCACTGACAACACGTCGTCACCCACCACAGCAACAACGTTGAGGCTCAACCCCAATTCACTGGCAATCCGCCGCACTTCAAGCGCCGCCGACACCGGGTTGGCCGCGCCCATATTGGTGATCACGCGCAAGCGACGACGCGCGGTCTGCCTTCCAACAAACGGCAACACGCGGCGCATGCGCTCACTCAGCAACGGATCGTAGCCACCCTGTGGATCGCTGATACGGGCCTGTTGCGCCAAGGCGATGGTGCGTTCGGCCAGGCATTCGAACACGAGGTAATCCAGGTCACCGTGTTCGGCCAGTTCCACGGCAGGTTCGATGCGGTCGCCGGAGTAGCCGGCGCCGGAACCGATACGCAAGGTTTTCATCTCAGATCACTCCCAGGAGCAACGCAGTCAGGGTCATCAACACTGACGCGGCAAACAGAAAAGGGATGGTAAAGCGCTGGTGATCGGCCAGTTCGATCTTGCACAGGCCCACCAACAGGAAGGTCGCAGGGGTCAGCGGGCTAACCGGGAAACCGGTGGTGTGCACGCCCAACAACGAGGCTTGGGCCACTTGCAGCGGGTCGACGCCCAAGGCCTTGCCGACTTCGGCGATCACCGGCATCACGCCGAAATAGTAGGAATCGGGGTCAAACAACATGCTCAGCGGCATCGACAGAAAGCCCACGACTGCCGGGATCAGCTTTCCGTGGCCGGCCGGAATCTGCGCCACCGCCACTTCGGCAATCGCCTTGAGCATGCCGGTGCCTTGCATGATGCCGGTGAACACCCCGGCGGCGAGCAGGATGCTGGCCATGGTCAAGGCGGTTTTCGCATGGGCGTCGATGCGAGCGCGCTGGGCGTCGACATTCGGGTAGTTGATGCACAGCGCCACCACGGTGCCGAGCATGAACATCACCACCGGGTCGACCCAACCGGCAATCATCACCACCATCACCAGCACAGTGAGGATCAGGTTGACCCAGAACAGGCGCGGCCGACGCAGCTTGATGTCGTCGTCGCTAAGCACCCGTTGCGGCATCGCATCCACGCTGGAGCCAGCGCCCAGGCCCAGGCGTTTTTCTTCACGCTGGCCGAGCCACCAGGCACAGGCGAAAACAAAGATCAGGCCGACGATCTGCACCGGGATCAGCGGTTGGAACAGGTCCGCCACGGGCACATGCAACGCTGCCGAAGAGCGCAGCACCGGGCCGGTCCAGGGCAAAAAGTTGACGCCGGCGGCCATAGCGCACACACAGGCGAGGATGCGTTTGTCGATCCCAAGCCGCGTGTACAGCGGCAGCATCGCGGGCACCGTGACCAAAAACGTTACCGCGCCGGAACCGTCCAGATGCACCAGCAGGGCCAGGGTCGCGGTACCGACGACGATGCGTGTTGGACGCGTCCCGACCGTACGCAGGATGCGATCAATGATGGGGTCGAGCATGCCGGCATCGGTCATGATCCCGAAAAATAGAATCGCAAACACAAACATGCCCACCACCGGGGCGACGTTCTTGATCCCCGTAATGATGAAGGCACTGGTTTGCAGGCCGAACCCGCCGAGCAGCGCGGCTATGATCGGCAAGGCGATCAGGGCCACCAGTGGTGAGAGGCGTTTGCTCATGACGGCAGCGAGCAGGCACAGGATGGTAATGACACCCAGGGTTGCGAGCATGGGTTACTCCAGAGCGGCCTTTTTGGCCGGTTATTGTTTTCCCTGGAGTATTGGAAGCGCGTTACTCTTTGTAAATTGGAATATTCACCACCGTATGTTCGGAAAAACAAAATGAAGCCGCGCCTATGAAAAATAGCATCCAGCATATTCAAGCCTTCCTCGCAGTCGCCCGTACCGGCAGCTTTACCAAGGCGGCCAATGAGCTGCATCTGTCGCCTTCGGCACTCACGGTTCAAGTTCAGCAATTGGAAGATTGGCTGGGTGTCACCCTGCTCGACCGCAGCCCGCGCCATGTCAGCATCACCGCTGCCGGCCATGAGGCGCGTGGCCCCATGGAAAAATTGCTGCTGGACCTGGACAACATTGTCACCGGCTCGCGCGACCTCGCCGCCCTGCGCCGAGGGGTGGTCACCATCGCCGCCCTGCCCTCAGTGTGCGCTGGCGCCCTGCCGCCGGCCTTGCGCCTGTTTCGCGAACGCTTCGCCGGCATCGAAGTACGGTTGCATGACCTGGTCGCCCACCGCATTCATGCCCAGGTGCGCGCAGGGGAAGTGGATTTTGGCATCGGCGTACGTGCACGACTCAGCCATGGACTGGATTTTCTGCCGGTGCTGAATGATCGGTTGTGTGCGTTTGTACCGCTGGATCACCCCCTCGCCCACCATCGCCAGCTGACCCTGGAGCAATTGGCAGACCAGCCGATCATCCTCACCGGGCGCGACAGCAGTGTGCGCGAGCACGTGGATGCGCTGTTTGATGAAACACGGCTGACGCTGAACGCCGGCATGGAGGCCAACTACATGTCGACGGTGCTGGCGTTGGTGCGCCAGGGGCTGGGAATCAGTGTGCTGCCGGAGTCGGCGGCGGACAGTCTGGAAGGGTTGAAACGCATCAACATCGATCATCCCGGAGTGAACAGGGAGATCGGGTTGATCAGTCGAAGCGGGATGGGGCTGAGCCCGGCGGCGCAGCGGTGTTTTGAGCTCCTGAGCCAGACACTGCCCGGCTGATGCACTATCACGGCTATGCCGTGTATTTTCCCTGCTGGCACTGGCGCGTTTCGGCAAACTGAATCGGCCACCCACCGGCGCACAACACGAGATTTAAGACATGGAAGAAACACTGATACTGGTGGACGGGAACGATCGTCAAATCGGTACTGGTTTAAAGCTGCAGGTGCACCGTGAAGGGCTGCTGCACCGAGCGTTTTCCATTTTCATATTCGACCACAAAGGTCGGCTGCTCCTGCAACGGCGCGCTGCCGGCAAATATCACTCCGCGAACCTATGGACGAATACGTGCTGCGGGCATCCGCGCCCCGGCGAAGAGACTGAACACGCAGCCCATCGACGGCTCGGTGAAGAGATGGGTTTGGCCTGCCCTTTGCGTGAGGTCATGACGCTGACCTACCAGGCCCGCGTCCCAGGGAATTTGATCGAGCATGAGTTCGATCATATTTATATCGGCACGTTTGATGGCGAACCGCAGGCCAACCCAACCGAGGCCTCTGAATGGCGCTGGATAGAAATCCCGGCCTTGCAGCAGTGGGTCGACACCGCGCCCGAAGCGTTGACCGCCTGGTTCAACGTCATCCTCGCTCACCCGGCCTGTCGGCTGGAAGACTGGCGACTGCAGGCCATGATGGAAAATCCCCGCGCGCCTTTCGCGTACCAGGATGAAATCCTTCCCCAGGTATCGCGCACGTTTGCTTTGACCATTCCTCAATTGCCGGCCGAACTTCGCCCGGCAGTAGCTAATGCCTATCTGCTGTGCCGAATGGCAGACACGATAGAAGACGAACCCGGTCTCACGTCCGCTCAAAAACGCTATTACCAACGTCGGTATTTTGAGGTGATCAGTGGCCAGGGGGACGCAAAATGCTTGAGCGATGAATTGACTCAGCACCTGACGGAGCAAACCCTTGCAGCCGAGCGCGAGCTGATCAGACATATGCCTTTGATATTGGCCGTTAACGACACGCTCAATCCGGCCAAGCGAAGGGCGATCCTTGATTGCCTGAACATAATGACCACAGGGATGGCCGAGTTTCAGGACAAGGCCGGTCTACAGGGATTGGCTACACGCACGGAGTTGGACCGCTACTGCTATTACGTAGCGGGCGTTGTCGGAGAGACACTAACCGAGTTTTTCATCGACTTTGAGCCGCAACTGTCAACGCAACGCGAAACCCTGAAACACCTGGCACGTTCATTCGGCACCGGGTTGCAGTTGACCAATATTCTCAAGGATCAGTGGGAGGATCGCTCCCGGGGAGTTTGTTGGCTGCCGCAGGATCTACTGGCCGAATATCATCTGCAGCCTTGCGTTTTGCAGGCCGGAGTCCGTGATCCCAAGCATGTCCAAGTTGTAGGGCAAATGGTTGGCACCGCCAACGCTCACTTACAGCGAGCGCTGCAGTTTGCGTTGCTGATCCCAGCCAGGCATCCAGGTATTCGTCGGTTCATGGTCTGGACCATCGGCCTGGCGTTGCTGACACTGCGCAACGTCCAGGCACACCCGGAGGCCCCCTCGAAGGTATCCCGCGCAGAAGTGGCCTGGATCATGGGCCTGACTCGATTATCCCAGCGCTCTGACACAGGCCTGCGATGGCTTTACACACTCGCTGCGCGCCAATTGCCTTTCACCGCGCTGGCGCCCGAGCAGCCATCGCCCCCAAATCCATAGCCTGTCAGTCCAGCATTGCCACGTGCTTGGGATGGCTGGCCACGCGCTTCAACCAGGCCTGCACAGCCGGGTACGGCGCTAAATCAAAACCACCTTCATGGGCCACATGGGTGTAGGCATACAGCGCGATATCGGCAATCGAATACTGCTCGCCCACCAGATAGGACGTGGTTTGCAGTTGCCGCTCCATCACCCGCAATGCCTTGTAGCCGCCTTTGTGGGTGGTTTTGTATTCCTCAAGGCGATCCTCTGGCATGTTCAGGTAAAGCTGAATAAACCGCGCTACCGCAATGTAGGGCTCGTGGCTGTACTGCTCGAAGAACTGCCATTGCAACACTTGCGTGCGCAAACGCGGTTCGATCGGCAAGAACTCGCTGCCGTCGGCGAGGAAGTTGAGGATCGCGTTGGATTCCCACAAGCAAGTACCGTCTTCCAGTTCCAGCACGGGGATTTTGCCGTTGGGGTTCTTGGCCAGGAATTCGGGGGTTTCGGTGTCACCCTTGAGGATGTCCACATCCACCCATTGGTACGGGACGCCCAAGAGGTTAAGCATCAGTTTGATCTTGTAGCAGTTGCCCGACTTGTAATCGCCATAAACCTTATACATGGGGCTCCCCTTATGCCGCTTGCGCGTGCTGTGCTTGACGGACCACCGCGGCCAGGCGCTTGAGACCTTCGTCCAGGCGGGCCGGGTCGATATGGCTGAAGTTGAGTCGCAACGAGCCGAGGTGTTGGTCCGGCTCGGAAAAGAACGGTTCACCGGGCATGAACGCAACGTTCTGGCCCAGCGCTTGGGCCAATAAGGTGCGGGTATCCAGCGGCTGTTTCAAGGTCAGCCAGAAGAATAATCCGCCCTGAGGCACTTGCCAGTCGGCAAGATCGCCAAAATGGCGCTCCAGCGCGGCCTGGAATGCATCGCGACGCTGGCGGTAAAAACTGCGCAGTTCCACCAGGTGTTGTTGGTATTTTTCGCTGCCGATCCATTGCATCGCCTGCCATTGGCCTACGCGGTTGGTGTGCAGGTCCGCCGATTGCTTGAGCTTGAGCAGGTGCGGGAACAAGTCCGGGCTGGCGATCAGGTAGCCGACCCGCAGGCCAGGCAACAATGTTTTGGACACGGTGCCGGTGTAGATCCAACTGGCCTTTTGCAGGCGACTGACGATGGGGCGCGCACTGCCGCCGTCGAAGGTCAGTTCGCGGTAGGGCTCGTCTTCGATCAGGGTCACACCGAACTCATCGAGCAACGCGGCGACCGCCTCGCGCTTGGCCTCGCTGTAGCGCACGGCTGACGGGTTCTGGAACGTGGGGATCAGGTAGATAAACGCCGGGCGATGGCGTTCGAGGCTGGCGCGCAATGCGCTGAGGTTCGGCCCGTCGGCTTCCAACTGGACAGTGAGGCATTCGGCGCCGAACAGTTGGAAGATCTGCAACGCCGCGAGGTACGTCGGGCCTTCCAGCAGAACCTGCGTGCCTTTGTCGATATACAGCTTGGCCGCCAGATCCAGGGTTTGCTGGGAGCCACTGACCACCATGACCTGGCTCGCCTCGCACGGCACGCCTAGCGCCCGCGCCTCGGCGGCCAGTAATTCACGTAATTGTGGTTCGCCTTCGCTCATGCCGTATTGGCCGATATTGAGCGGCATGTCATCCCAGTTCAGCGCAGGCAGCATGGCTTCGGCTGGCAGGCCACCGGCGAACGACATCACTTCCGGACGCTGGGCTGCGGCGAGGATTTCACGGATCAAGGAGCTTTTAAGGCGCGTAACACGTTCGGAGAAGGCCATGGAGGTCACCGCTAGCGAAGGCTGTGGGAAATACGTCAAACTGGTTGACCGAAATTACGACAGCTTGAGCGGATACGTCAACATGCTTGACCTTAAAAACCAAAACAGCCAGCAACAGGCCATGGAAGCGTTCTTCTTCGGCTACCAGGCATTTACCGCCAAGGCTGACGAAATGCTCGAACGTCGAGGGCTGAGTCGAGTGCACCAGCGCATCGTGTTTTTTATCTCGCGCTACCCGGCCTTGAGCGTGAAAGAGCTGCTGGAGTTGCTCGGTGTGAGCAAACAGGCGCTGAACATTCCGCTGCGCCAATTGCAGGAAATGCACTTGGTCGACAGCGTCGCGTCCGAGACCGACAAGCGCAAACGCTTGCTGGAATTGACCGAGGAAGGGCTGCGTTTTGAGCAGTCATTGCGCCGTGAACAGGTGAAGCTGTTGCAACGAGCGTTCAATGAAGCCGGGGAAGAGGCTGTGAATGGATGGTTGGCGGTGAACCAGGCACTGTCTGGTCAGCCGTAATCCCTGTGGCGAACGGGCCGGTTGTGGCGAGCCCGCTTGCCTCACGAGTTGCCTTTCATCTCTTTCGCACACAAAATAGAAAACATTATTTGCTTTCTTTGTATACAAAAGCATAATTCGCTTCGTGCGAGTTCTTGACCTATTGGTCAACAAAGCCCGCCAGTACCTCAAAGCGCTGTTGCCCACTCATGTGACCGGCGCTGGAAATAACAATAAAACTCTTGAGGAGTACTCGCTGTGGATAGCCGCAAATCCGAAGCCCCGACGCTGGACCTTGCCCCCTCATCGAACGGCTGGCTGGAACGCCTGTTCAAGCTGCGCCTGCATGGCACCACAGTGAAGACCGAGCTGATCGCCGGCCTCACCACCTTCATCACCATGGCCTACATCATCTTCGTCAACCCCAACATCATGGCCGACGCCGGCATCGATCACGGCGCGGCGTTCGTTGCTACCTGCATCGCCGCCGCACTCGGTTGCCTGCTGATGGGCCTGTACGCCAACTGGCCGGTTGGGCTGGCGCCCGGCATGGGGTTGAATGCGTTTTTCACCTACACCGTGGTCGGCACTATGGGCTACACCTGGGAAACCGCGCTGGGTGCGGTGTTTATTTCCGGGGTGCTGTTTATGGGCCTGACCCTCTCACGCGTGCGGGAATGGCTGCTCAACAGCATCCCGGTCAGCCTGCGCCATGCCATGGGCGCCGGTGTCGGCCTGTTTCTCGGTGTGATCGGCCTGAAAACCGCAGGCATCATCGTCGAAAGCCCGGCCACGCTGATCAAGCTCGGCTCGCTGCATGAGCCGGCGCCGCTCTTGGCGGCCGTGTGCTTCCTGCTGATCGCGATCCTCAGCTACCACCGTGTGTTCGGCGCGATTCTCATCAGCATCATCGCCGTAACCCTGGCCGGCTGGGGACTGGGCCTGGTGCACTACAACGGCATCCTCTCAACCCCGCCGAGCCTGGCGCCGACCTGGATGGCGATGGACATCAAGGGTGTGTTCAATGTGAGCATGATCAGCGTGGTGTTCGCCTTCCTCTTTGTGCACATGTTCGACACCGCCGGCACACTGATGGGCGTTGCGCAACGGGCCGGGCTGGTGAAGGCTGACGGCAAGATCGACAATCTGTCCCGCGCCCTCAAGGCCGACAGCGCCTCCAGCGTCTTCGGCGCCATGGTCGGTGTGCCACCGGTAACCAGCTACGTGGAAAGCGCCGCCGGGGTGGCCGCAGGTGGTCGCACCGGGCTGACTGCCGTGACCGTGGGCGTCCTCTTCGTGGCGGCGATGTTCTTCGCGCCGCTGGCCGGTATGATCCCGGCCTACGCCACCGCCGGTGCGCTGATCTACGTGGCGATGCTGATGATGGCGAGCATGGCGCACATCAATTGGGATGAGGCCACCGACAGCATTCCGGCGATCGTCACCGCGATCATGATGCCGCTGACATTTTCGGTGGCCGACGGCATCGCCTTGGGCTTTATCACCTACGTGGCGCTCAAGGCCGGCACCGGAAAATACCGCGAGATTTCCGCCAGCCTTTGGGTGCTGTGCGTGATTTTTATCGCCAAGTTCGTCTTTCTATAACAAGGAGCAAGCAATGAGTCTGGAAACCTGGCTGCTGTTCAGCGGCGCTGCGCTGGTAGTGATCCTGATCCCGGGGCCGCTGTCGTTGCTGATGATCAGCAACAGCCTCAACTACGGCCTGCGCCGCTCGTACCCGGCGTTTCTGGGCGGGGTGTTTGCCTCGATCTGTCTGCTGAGCGCTTCGGCGCTGGGCCTGGGCGCATTGCTGCTTGCGTCGGAAAAGGTGTTCAACGCGCTGAAGATCGTCGGCGCGCTGTACCTGTTCTACCTGGCGTGGCAGAGCTGGCAGCAATCGCGCCAGCCTTCCCAGGGCGCGACAGTCCCCCAGGCTGCGCCAGTGCCGCGCTTTCGCGCGCTGTTTGGCCGGGCCTTTGTGCTGGGGGCCAGCAACCCCAAGGACATCCTGTTTTTCGCCGCCTTCCTGCCGCAATTTCTCAGCAGCCAGAACGCCTTCCTCCCGCAACTGCTGATCATGATCGCCACGTGGACTCTGCTCGACCTGGCCTGCAAGCTCGCCTACGGCCTCGGCGCCCATGGCGCTGCGCGGTACCTGCGCAGCGGCGCGGGCCAGAGCTGGTTCAACCGCATCAGCGCGAGCCTGTTCGGTGGTGCCGGCGTTATTTCACTGGTCAACGCTCGCGCGGGCTCACTTTGACGAAATACACCGTGGGCGGGCGATTGCCATGCCTCGGCCATTGAATGCCGGCCATCATCCGCACGAGGCGCTGTTCGCTCAGCGCCTCCCGGACCGACGCGGCCATGGCGGAAGTCCGATGTTGTTTGATGGCTTGATTGAACCATGCGTGGGTGAGCTTTGACCTGAGCAAGATGCTGCCGCGATCCAACCACTGGAAGGTGATGTAGTACAGCGCGTTTGACTGGGGGTGGGTCACCAGCCACTCGGGACTGCGGACCGTGCCGCGCTTTACACTCCACTCCTGCACCCTGAAGCCCTGCTGCTCCAGCGTCGCGCGGGTGGCTGCGCCCTGGGCAATCTGCCTCTGAGCCGAATGCTGCGCGCCGCCGGCCTTGAGCACCTCGTCAAGCGCGATGGTGGGCGTGAAGTCAACGCGTGTGAAGCCCGGCGCCCGGCCTTCGAAACCGATATAGGTATAGCCGCCGTACCGTTCGGTGGGTCGCAGCATACGCAGCAGGTCATCTGTCTGGCCAAGTTGCACAGGGCTTGGGGTTAACCAGCTGTCCAGCGTTGCGCGCACGTTAAGCAGATGGCTGGCGGTGACTGAACGGGATGAGTCCGCCAACTCGATCAGCCTTGCCACCGCAAAGGTTCGGCTGCTGCTCGTCAGCGTCGGGAAAGCCCTCTCAACCGACGGCTCCAATGGCCCATCGAACAGCGGCGCATGCAGCTGCCATTCGCCCGTTGACGTACGCGACACAGGAATCGGCTGTTCATCAAGGCCGCTGCTGGTCCAGTGTTCGATATCAACGCGAGCCCTGGACACCAGCGGCTCGTTCCTGGAAATAAAGGCCATGTCGCTCAAGGGCACGTGCTCACCCTGATGCAACAACCGGTAGTAGCCAATAGCCGATTGCGTCGGCGTGTCATAGCGGCTCCCGACATAGATGGCATCGTAAGGGAATCCCGGAGGATCCATATGCACATGAAACACGCCGTTCACCGAGGACCCGACGCCCACATCATCGGCGCCATGCAGGCGCCAATCGAACCAATGACGGGACGCCACGCTTGAGCGGTGAATCCGTTCCCGGGTCGCAGTGGGTACCACCGGTGGTTGCCAATCCGACTGCGTGGCAGCCGCGCGCCACGGGTTGAGTACTGCCGAGCTCGGGCCGGCGACCGGCGCGTCCGCCCCCAGCAGCCACTCGCCGGGTTCGTGCAGCGTCAGGATTAATTCATCCTGCCCCGCCGCGTCCTTGCTCTTCAGGCGGAAAAAACCTTCACCCTCGCGGCGGTACACCGGGTAGTGATGCGTTCCGTCCACCACGAAATGCTCGCCGCGCTTCACGTAGACACCTTTTTCACCCGCCCCCTTCAAGGCGATCGCGCCTTGGGGCAGGCCCTGGACGCGAAAGCGTTCCAGGGGTTTGAGCGCCGTACCCGCGCCGGGCAACTTGGGCACGTGCGCGACCTGGCCAAACTCCGAGAACGCTGCGCGATGCAGGCGGTGCAGACCCGTGCCTATCGAGCGCAGCCCCGGACGGGCCAGGTTCCCCGGTTTGAGTTTGGGCCCAGGGACAAAGGTCAGCAGCAGGTCAACTGCCAGGAACACCGCACCAAATGCCACCGCCACCGCGTCCCGAGGGTCGCCCTCGCGGTGATAACGCCGCGACGTCAGCAGCAATTCATACAGCTGGTTACCCAGGCCGAAGAACGGCACGGCAAGCGACAACAAGGCACGCCGACGGCTATCGCTGCGCTCCTCCAATCGCTGCTCTCGGTGTTTCTCCAAGGTCTTGCCGGAGTTGCTGATGGCCTGCGCCCGGCGCTGCTGCTCAAGCACCCGCGCCTGATACAACTGGGCGCGAGCGTCCCAGTGTGCGGTCGGCACCAGTACCAGCCAGTTCGTCTGATCACTGTCGATCTGCTCACGGATTTGTTGCTCAATCTGCTCGACAAGCGCCGTGGGTTCCAGGTGCCTGACCTTGAATGAACGCACGAACTCGGCGACGTGCCACAGCCCTTGCAACATGACGAAAGTCGGCACGAAATCCAACGGGCCGGGTAACCGTGACCCCTTGCTCGGTTTGCGGCCGTGGTGGTCGATCGCCTCGAACGCCCAACCGGGCGCGACGTGCCGGGCCAACGCCGTGACATTCGCGGGCAACGAACTCATGCCATTGAGATGCTCGCGAGCCAATTGCAGGCTGGCATATTCGCTAAGGCTGCCTGCCTGCGGCGCGGTGGGCCAATACACCACACAGGCCTGGGAAATCTGGTCATGGATGACCACGATCCCGGCGATGTAGCGATCATGCAGGAGGGTGTGGCCGGCCAGATGCACCACATAGAGCTGCACGTGATGGCCGTTTCTGCGCAGATCTTCGGGGGCGCGGGCGCCGATCGCCGTATTGAACAGACTCAGCCCCTGCTCGCTTACCCCCTGCCTGAGCGCCGAATAGCGGTCGGCGTCGATACCCGCCCCCAACGCGCGCCTCAACAGTGGCGGAACGCGCCCCTGCTCACGCGGGTCAGGCGAGTGGAACGTGCGCTGGATCAACGCCTCGTACTGGCCGCCGATGTCCAGCGAGGACACCATATTGACCAAGTAGCTGACGCTCAGGCGTTGCTTCCACGCCGGTTGCAGATAGGTGGCGTGCCGGAAGCGCCAATAGGTGGGCCGCATCTTCGGGTCCAGGTTGTGCAGCGCCAGTTGCAGCAGACTGAACTGCGTGCGCGTCGCGCTGGGAGTAAGGGCTTCGTTGCGATCGCCCACCGTGCAGGTGCTTTCCCAGCCACAAAACCTGCCATCGACCTGATCGGGCATTTCGATAAATGGCGTGTCGATGTTCAACTCCGGGTACAGGCCGTCTTCCCGCAAACGCGCGATCAGCAGGTCGCGGGCAAAAGCGTGCACATCGGGCAAGCGCTGCTGGAGGCGCTCTTCATAGGCAAATACGCTGCTCAGGTAACGACCTTGCACACGCTTGAAGCGGTTGACCTGCGCCGCCGTCGCGTCAGTCAGCCACGATGGCAGCTTTTTTTTCGCTTCTGCGGCTTTGCGGACCAGATCAACATGGTCGCGTGCTTGGATCAACGCCTGGTTGGCCGGGGCAAGCAGGTGCTCATGCAGCTTGACCGCGAGCAATTGGCGGCTGAGTTGAGCGTCTTCAATTCCATTGAAAATATTCGCGCTGTGCTGCAGCAGAACATAGCTCTTGAGCAGCCTTTTGAGTGCCAGCAGCAGGGGGTTGCCGTCGATGGCGTGATAGCTCACTTTCAGCGTGCGCGCGGCAACTCGTGCGCGTACGGCTTGACGCTGTTGCCGCTCGACGTAACCCCATAACAGCGACGTATCGCGACTGCCGAGGCTGGCCTCGACGCTGCGGGACAACTCCCCCAGGCTGGAAAACCCAGCCACACCGCCCTCGCGCCCGAGGGCACACAACACCACCGGTTCTCGCCGCTCGGGAGCATCCAACGCAGCCTGGCGCGTAACCGCAAACACGCTGTGCAGCGGCCAGTCATCGCCCACCCGCACCGACAGCACACGGGTAAGACTGCCCTCGCGCTTGCTGGCCAGCGGTGCCTCCAATACTTCGAGCAGCAGGTCCCGATGGGGCGCGCGCAGACGCTTGAGCCGGTGCTGCAGTTGAACTTCAACGCGCAACAGGTCCTTCAGGCCGAGGATATAAGCGCTCGCGCGCTTGAGTTGGCCGCTGGGGCGTTCCCCCCAGTACGCCGCCTCGAACAGCCGCAGTTGCGCGTCCTGCACCTGTGCGGCCAGGGTGTCCTCGTGGGCCTTGAGTTGTGCTTCAAGCGCCACATATTCCAGCCAGGCCGGCGTGTCCACCACCGGGTCGCTGTGATCGAGCAGCGCCATCAGGCCCTTTTCGTAACGCTTGACCTGGCGCAGTGCCGTGTTGATCGCCAGGCTCGACGCGGTGCTGGCGAAGATGATTTCCTGGCGTCGTCGATGCTGGTCCCAGTCCAGCAGCTCACGGCGCAACCGCTCCAGCCGTGGTTTACCGACCCAGTGCCGGCGTGCCCGTTCAATGTAGGCGAGAAAGCGTGTGGCGTTCGTCACCGCAGGCTGGGGCGTGGCGGAAAACACCTGTTTGAGGTTGATCGACACAGCGCAGGCCAGTTCGTTTTCCCATTGCGCGTCCAGTACCGCCTGCGCGCTGTAGGCCAATGCATCGCCCGACAACCGTACGCCGCGACCCGCGGCAGCGGTCGAGGCCGGCTCACACACCTCGTGCCGACGTCGCAGGGGCAGGCATTGCCACAGGTCGTCGAACAGCGCGCCGTTGATCAGCGCCACCAGGGCGCACTGCAATTGGTCGAACGAGGGGTACTCATAAAAGTTGCGCTGCACGCCCGGCAGATACATCACATGGGGCATGCCCATCGGGTCGCCCTCACGATAAATATGCAGGGCGCCAGGGATCGGCATCAACCGCGGCCCGGCGCCAGGCCACATCAACTCGCACGCCTGCACACTGGCCCAACGCTCGCCCGCACGCTGGCGCGCATCCACCGTCGGCGCATCCACCAACGCCTGGACCATGACCCGCCCGGCGCTCGACAGCTCGTCCAATTGACGGGCGATGAAGGCCTGGTGGGCGAACAGTTGCTGATGCACCTGCACCCATCGCTCCTGACGCGTAAGCCAGGTGCCGGCAGCCAACCCCTGCCAATAATCGTTGTGGGCCTGGGCGAGCCGGTCAAACAGGTTGAGGCCGATCACCCGGCGCAGCGCCTCCAGGGGCGTGAACGTAAAGCGGCGGTTCGGGTCGTCCTTGTCGCTCAGGGCGGTGAACTGATTGAGGTTGATCGACACCGACGGCAACACCATCAGGCGCAAGGCGCGGTCGGTCAGGCTGTCGGTTTTCTGCGCGACGGCGGGCGGCTTGGGTTCGGTAAAGAGCAGGCGGTCCGGGTCCAGTTCGAATGCTTTGCGCAGCTCGGCACGAACTACCCGCAGCACCCGGGGCGCAGCGCTGATCAGACGGCTGAGGGTAGTCGCCGCTTCAGCGCAGCCCAAGTCCGCCAGCGCGAGTCGATTGACCAGGCGACTGGGATGGAGGCTGCTGTTGATACGCAGCGTGAGCTGGGTACGCAGGGCCTGTAGCGCGTCGTCATCAGGGTCGGTAAGTGAGGTCACGGCAGTGTCTTCGTCGAGGAAAACACCTAGCCTATTGAGCAATCACGCCAATAAGGCGCTAGATAATTGAACGTTTCTGCGCGCAAAAAAAAGCCCGCAGTGTGCGCGGGCGAAACCAACGAAGAGCTTTGGGGGTGTGAAGCGAGGTGACGACTCAGCTACCGCGATAGGTAGAGTAGCTGTAAGGCGAAATCAGCAGAGGCACGTGGTAGTGATCCTGTTCGGCACTGATACCAAAACGCAGTACGACGACATCAAGGAAGGCCGGCTCCGGCAACTGCACGCCACGGGCACGGTAGTAATCGCCGGCGCTGAATTGCAGCTGGTAAACACCCGTGCGGTAGTCATCGCCTTGCAGCAGCGGTGCATCGCAACGACCGTCGCTGTTGGTCAGGGCGCTGGCGACCAGCTCCAACTGCGTGCCTTCGACGCGGTACAGTTCAACCTGGATGGCGCTGCCGGGGCAGCCGTGGGCGGCATCGAGTACGTGTGTGGTCAGTCGTCCCATGGAACGGAGCTCCCTTGAGTAGAGTGAAAATAGGCCGCACCTTTACAGGGCATGCAAAATCCGGCGATGCGCTGATTAAGACACTTTTAACAAAAATTGTACACAATAAAAATTACAAACTTTTACTCACCACTTCGCGCAGCTATCCTCACTGCAAATTCTCAGCAAGCCTTGCTTTTAAACGCCCTTTCATCCATTTACTGACCAACCAGGCAAGTTTCTTGCAAAGCTAATCGGTGGCAACCGCCTGGAAAAAATGCAGAAATACAGGCTTACAAAGTGACCATCAAGTTGTATACAATCAGCTCATCGCTGTGACGCCACCAGGTTTTTCTGCCGGTCGCCACGCACTTGCTACCACGAACAAGAAGGAAGACTGCAGTGAGCGCTGACTACCCACGCGACCTGATCGGTTACGGCAGTAACCCTCCTCACCCCCACTGGCCGGGCAAGGCACGCATCGCGTTGTCTTTCGTACTCAATTACGAAGAAGGCGGCGAGCGCAATATTTTGCACGGCGACAAAGAGTCCGAAGCCTTCCTATCGGAAATGGTCTCGGCCCAACCGCTGCAAGGCGCACGCAACATGAGCATGGAGTCGCTGTACGAATACGGCAGCCGTGCCGGCGTGTGGCGCATCCTCAAGCTGTTCAAAGAATTCGATATCCCGCTGACCATCTTCGCCGTGGCCATGGCCGCCCAACGCCACCCGGACGTGATTCGCGCCATGGTCGAGGCCGGCCATGAGATCTGCAGCCACGGCTACCGCTGGATCGACTACCAGTACATGGACGAGGCCCAGGAGCGCGAGCATATGCTCGAAGCCATCCGCATCCTTACCGAACTGACCGGCGAACGCCCGCTGGGCTGGTACACCGGCCGCACCGGCCCGAACACCCGTCGCCTGGTGATGGAAGAAGGCGGTTTCCTGTACGACTGCGACACCTACGACGACGACCTGCCCTACTGGGAACCGAACAACCCCACCGGCAAGCCGCACCTGGTGATCCCCTACACCTTGGACACCAACGACATGCGCTTCACCCAGGTGCAAGGTTTCAACAAGGGCGATGACTTTTTCGAATACCTGAAGGATGCGTTCGACGTGCTGTACGCCGAAGGCGCCGAGGCACCGAAGATGTTGTCCATCGGCCTGCATTGCCGTTTGATTGGCCGCCCGGCGCGCCTGGCTGCGCTGAAGCGTTTTATCGAATACGCCAAGGGCCATGAACACGTGTGGTTCACCCGCCGCGTCGATATCGCCCGTCACTGGCATGAAACCCACCCGTACACGGGAGCGGCCAAATGACTGCATTCAAGACCCTGAAGCCATCGACCTTGAGCCGCGATGAGTTTGTCGCCGCCTTTGCCGATATCTACGAACACTCGCCATGGGTGGCCGAAAAGGCCTTCGACCTGGGCCAGGACCCTTCGATCGACCAGATCGAAACCCTGCACCAGCGCATGAGCGACATCCTGTTGAGCGCTGATCACACCAGTCAACTGGCCCTGATCAACGCCCACCCGGACCTGGCCGGCAAAGCTGCCGTCCAGGGCCAACTCACCCAAGCCAGCACTGATGAGCAAGCTGGCGCGGGGATTCACCAATGCACGGCCGAAGAGTTCTCGCGCTTCACCGAGCTGAACGATGCCTACAAAGCCACGTTCAAGTTTCCCTTCATCATGGCGGTAAAAGGCAGCAACCGGCATCAGATCCTGGCCGCATTCGAGACGCGCATTCACAACTCGGCGGACGCCGAATTCAAATGCGCCCTGGCCGAGATCAACAAGATCGCGTTGTTCCGTTTACTGACCCTCTAAACGACCATCCCCAGCCACTCTATCTAAGGCAGACAAGAAGAATGAAAGCTTACGCCGTACCTTTCGAGAAGTTCGTCAACCTGGCCGACGCCCGTCTGGGCACCAAGATCCTTTCGGTGACCGATGACTGGTTCGCTGACGCCAACCGCCTGTTCCAGCCGACCCCGGCCGTGTGGAAGGAGGGCGTTTTCGATGACAACGGCAAGTGGATGGACGGCTGGGAGTCACGCCGCAAGCGCTTCGAAGGCTACGACAGCGCAGTGATCCGCCTGGGCGTACCGGGTTCGATCAAGGGCGTGGACATCGACACTTCATTCTTCACCGGCAACTTCCCGCCGTCGGCGTCCCTGGAAGCCTGCTTCCTGGCCTCGGGCGACCCGGATGACAACACCCAGTGGACCGAAGTGCTGTCGGCCGTCGAGTTGCAAGGCAACAGCCACCACTACCACGAGATCAGCAACGATCAGGCGTTCAGCCACCTGCGTTTCAATATCTACCCGGACGGCGGCGTAGCCCGTCTGCGTGTGTACGGTATTCCGTTCCGCGACTGGTCGTCGGTGGGCGACAACGAACAGGTCGACCTGGCGTCTGCCCTGAACGGCGGCCGTGCACTGGCGTGCTCCGATGAACACTTCGGCCGCATGAGCAACATTCTCAACCCAGGTCGTGGCATCAACATGGGCGATGGCTGGGAAACCGCTCGTCGTCGTACACCAGGCAATGACTGGGTGATCGTCGCATTGGGCCACCCGGGCGAGATCGAGAAGATCATCGTCGACACCCTGCACTTCAAGGGCAACTACCCGGACACCTGCTCGATCCAAGGCGCCTTCGTGAAAGGCGGCACCGACAGCCAGATCGAAACCCAATCGCTGTTCTGGCGCGAACTGCTGCCGGCGCAGAAGTTGGAAATGCACACCGAACACACCTTCGCCGAGCAGATCAAGGCACTGGGCCCGATCACTCACATCCGCCTGAACGTGTTCCCGGATGGGGGCGTGAGCCGCCTGCGTGTACTGGGTAAAGTCGCCAAGTAAACGCTGAATCCTGTGGCAAAGGAGCTTGTTGTGGTGAGCGGGCTTGCCCCGCGTTGGGGCGCGAAGCGACCCTGGAAGCAGACACCGCGTTTTCACAGAAGAAACGCAGTGATCTTGTTGGGGCCGCTTAGCAGCCCAGCGCGGGGCCAGCCCGCTCACCACACACGTTCATCACACCCACAAGCAACCGCATAACCAACACAGAATCCGGATAAGAAGACAGCCATGCGCACACTGATGATCGAACCCCTGACCAAAGAAGCCTTCGCCCCCTTCGGAGACGTTATCGAAACCGACGGCAGCGATCACTTCATGATCAACAACGGGTCGACCATGCGCTTTCACAAGCTGGCAACGGTAGAAACCGCACAGCCTGAAGACAACGCCATCATCAGCATCTTCCGCGCCGACGCGCTGGATATGCCGCTGACCGTGTGCATGCTGGAAAGACACCCGCTGGGCAGCCAGGCTTTCATACCGCTGCTCGGCAACCCCTTTCTGATCGTGGTCGCGCCACTTGGCGATGCACCTGTATCGGGCTTGGTCCGCGCCTTCGTCACCAACGGCAGGCAGGGCATTAATTACCATCGCGGCGTCTGGCACCACCCGGTGCTGACGATCGAAAAGCGGGATGACTTCCTGGTGGTTGATCGCAGTGGCACAGGCAATAACTGCGATGAGCATTTTTTCAAAGAGGATGAGCGGTTGATCCTCGCCCCCCACCAATAAGAGAAGGCCGGATCACCCGACAACAAGGGTGACAGGCGAGAGGTAAAGACTGTGGAAGCACATCTGTTGGAATGGCTGAACCTTAGCGTGCGCTGGGTTCACATGATCACTGGCGTCGCCTGGATCGGCGCTTCGTTCTACTTTGTCTGGCTGGAAAACAACCTCAACCGCGTCAACCCCAAGAGCGGCCTCGCCGGTGACTTGTGGGCGATCCACGGTGGCGGTATCTACCACCTGGAAAAATACAAACTGGCCCCGCCGACCATGCCGGACAACCTGCACTGGTTCAAATGGGAAGCCTATTTCACCTGGATGTCAGGCGTCGCACTGCTGTGCGTGGTGTTCTACCTCAACCCGACGCTGTACCTGCTCGCACCCGGCAGCAGCCTCAGCGGCACCGAAGGCGTATTGCTGGGCATTGGCTCACTATTCGCCGGCTGGTTCATCTACTCCTTCCTCTGCGACTCGGCCCTGGGCAAACGCCCTGCCCTGCTCGGTTTCATCCTGTTTGTGCTGTTGATTGCGGCGGCCTATGGCTTCAGCAAAGTGTTCAGCGGCCGTGGCGCCTACCTGCACGTCGGTGCGGTGATCGGCACCATCATGGTGGGCAACGTGTTCCGCATCATCATGCCGGCGCAGCGCGCGCTGGTGGCGGCCATCGCCGAGAACCGCACGCCTGATCCGGCCCTGCCGGCCAAGGGATTGCTGCGTTCACGCCATAACAACTACTTCACCTTGCCGGTGCTGTTCATCATGATCAGCAACCACTTCCCGAGCACCTACGGCAGCCAATACAACTGGCTGATCCTGGCGGGTATCGCAGTGGCGGCGGTGTTGGTACGGCACTACTTCAACACCCGTCACAACAGCCAGAAGTATGCATGGACCTTACCGGTCGGCGCGTTGGCGATGATCAGCCTGGCATACGTCACGGGGCCAAAACCGGCAGAGCCGATTGCCAAGGCACCTGCGGCCATCGAATACCAGCCACTGCCTGAAACGGCGTTGGGTGGTGGTTTGAAACCCGCGGCTCCAGCAGCTCCCGCCGCCGAGCCGGCACCCGCCCAGGCGACGATTGATTTCGACAAGGTGCATGGGGTGATCCAGGAACGTTGCGCCGTGTGCCATTCGGCCAAGCCCACCAGCCCGCTGTTCAGCACCGCTCCGGCTGGGGTGATGTTCGATACCCCGGCGCAGATCCAGCAACAGGCAGCACGCATTCAGGCGCAGGCCGTGGCGAGCCAGATCATGCCGCTGGGCAACATCACCCAGATGACCCAGCAGGAGCGGGATTTGATTGGCACCTGGATCAACCAGGGGGCGCGTACCAACTGACAGATTCACACAGTTCCAATGTGGGAGGGGCTTGCCCCCGATAGCCGTGTGTCATTCAAAACATCAGTGACTGAACCACCGCAATCGGGGGCAAGCCCCCATCCCACAGGGGACTTGTAGTGATTTAGAGATTGCGTTCCACACAACACAAAAATAAAAAAGATCCGAGGTGTTGCATGACCGAGTTAGTCGAACCGCAGATTCCTGCCGCCCCTGCCATGGAGCGGCTGCCCCTCTTGCAACTGATTCTGGTAGGCCTGCAACACGTCTTGCTGATGTACGGCGGCGCCGTCGCCGTACCCCTCATCATTGGCCAGGCCGCGGGCTTGAGCCGTGAAGAAATCGCTTTCCTGATCAATGCCGACCTGCTGGTGGCCGGTATCGCCACCATGATCCAGTCATTCGGCATCGGCCCGGTGGGCATTCGTATGCCGGTGATGATGGGCGCCAGTTTTGCCGCCGTCGGCAGCATGGTCGCCATGGCCGGCATGCCGGGTATCGGCTTGCAGGGTATCTTCGGCGCGACCATCGCGGCCGGGTTCTTCGGGATGATCATTGCGCCCTTCATGTCCAAGGTGGTGCGCTTTTTCCCTCCGTTGGTGACTGGCACCGTGATCACCGCCATCGGCCTTTCGCTATTCCCCGTGGCCGTGAACTGGGCCGGCGGCGGCAGCGCGGCAGCCACATTTGGCTCGCCGATCTACCTGGCGATTGCCGCGCTGGTACTGGCTACCATCCTGCTGATCAACCGCTTCATGCGCGGTTTCTGGGTGAACATTTCGGTGCTGATCGGTATGGGGCTTGGCTACGGCTTGTGCGGCATCATTGGCATGGTCGACCTCAGCGGCCTGGCCCAGGCGCCGTGGGTGCAGGTGGTGACACCGCTGCACTTCGGCATGCCGAAGTTCGAGTTGGCGCCGATCCTGTCGATGTGCCTGGTCGTGGTGATTATCTTTGTCGAATCCACCGGGATGTTCCTAGCCCTGGGCAAGATCACCGGTCAGGAAGTGTCCCCCAAGATGCTGCGTCGGGGCTTGCTGTGTGATGCCGGCGCGTCGTTCTTCGCCGGGTTCTTCAACACCTTTACCCACTCCTCATTCGCCCAGAACATCGGCCTGGTGCAGATGACCGGCGTGCGTTGCCGCTCGGTGACGATCATGGCCGGCGCGTTCCTGATTGTGCTCAGCCTGTTGCCCAAAGCGGCGTACCTGGTGGCTTCGATTCCACCGGCAGTGCTCGGCGGTGCGGCGATTGCCATGTTCGGCATGGTCGCAGCCACCGGCATCAAGATCCTTCAGGAAGCTGACATCGCCGACCGCCGTAACCAGTTGCTGGTAGCGGTGAGCATCGGCATGGGCCTGATTCCCGTAGTGCGCCCGGAGTTCTTCGCCCAACTGCCGTTGTGGATGAGCCCGATTACCCACAGTGGCATCGCCATGGCCACCCTCAGCGCGTTGTCGCTGAATATCCTGTTCAACATCCTCGGCGGTTCAGAACGCCCTGCCGTCGCTCATACGCATTGATTCCTTCGTTACGACAACAAAAACAATAACGAACAAGGAACCCCACCATGCACACCCTCCACCTGGGGGCGGCCATCAGCCGTGCCCCATTTATGCCCGACACGCTCTGTAAGAGCGCACTTGAGCCAAGGCTTGGGAGCCAGTATTCTCCGCGCCCGCTCGAATCGACTCAAAAAAAAACAGCGAATGTAAAAGCTGACTGCAAGGCCAACTTATCCCGGCCTAATGTCTGCTGCCACGGTGCACAAAACGCCTCTGTATTCGACTGTATTTGTTGCAGCCGACGGGGATTTTTTGGCGTTTCAAACACCTTGGCGCAGCTCTTGCTAAAAGCACTAAAGCTGACCAAACAGACGATTTTTGCAGCGAACCAAAAGGCGCCACACCAGAGCGCCTGCGTAGAAGAAAAACCACAAAACCTTAACTCGGGAGCAACCGAATGAAACCTATGTTCAAAGGCCTGATGCTGGCAGGATCCCTGCTTGCGGGTGGTCAGGCCGTGGCCGGTGACTTGTTGCAGTGGCAGAACAACAGCCTGACGTACCTGTGGGGCAAGAGCTTTACCGTCAACCCGCAGATCCAGCAAACCGTCACCTTCGAACACGCCGACGCGTGGAAGTACGGCGACAACTTTGTGTTCGTCGACCGCATCTTCTACAACGGCAAGGAAGACGGCAACGTCGGCCCAAGCACCTACTACGGCGAGATCAGCCCACGGTTGTCATTCGGTAAAATCCTCGACAAAGACCTGTCCTTCGGCCCGATCAAGGATGTGCTGCTGGCCTTCACTTACGAGTTCGGCGAAGGCGATAACGAGTCGTACCTGCTCGGCCCGGCGTTCGACTTGAACATCCCTGGTTTCGACTACTTCCAACTGAACTTCTATCAGCGCCAGACCGAAGGCAATCGCGCGGGTGATGGCGTTTGGCAGATCACCCCGGTGTGGGCCTACACCATTCCCGTCGGCAGCTCCGACATCCTGATCGACGGTTTTATGGATTGGGTAGTGGATAACGACAAAAACGCCCGTGGCACTTACCACGCCAACCTGCACTTCAACCCGCAGGTTAAATACGACCTGGGTAAAGCGCTGCATTGGGGCGATAAGCAGTTGTATGTGGGTTTTGAGTACGACTACTGGAAGAACAAGTACGGGATCGAAGATTCGGGTGCATTCAAGACCACCCAGGACACGGCGAGCTTCCTGGTCAAGTATCACTTCTAAAAGCCAATGCAATACAAATGTGGGAGGGGGCTTGCTCCCGATAGCGAAGTGTCAGTCACTCTATTTGTTGACTGACACACTGCTATCGGGAGCAAGCCCCCTCCCACATTCAGATAGGCGGCAGGCCCAGGAACCGCATGATCTCCTCACGCTTGGCCAGCGCATCTTTTCTGCCCAACTCAATCAACTCGCTGCAATACCCCGCCTCGAACAGCAAGTAACTCAGTACCCCCGCCCCGCTCGTTTTGGTCGCCCCCGGCCCACGCAAGAACAACCGCAACGCCGCCGGCAATTCCTGCCGATGCCTTGCCGCGATTTCATCGATCGGCTGGCTTGGCGCAATCACCAGCACTTCAACCGGTGCCAGGCCTCGGGCCGCGCTGTCGGCTGGCTGGTGGTGGCTGAACTGGTTCAGACGCTCCAGCAATTCGATATCACTTTCCAGGCTGTCGATGAACGTGCTGTTGAGCATGTGCCCACCGATCTGGGCCAGGGTCGGTTCCTGACCGGTGTAGGTGCGCTGCACCGACGGCTCGTTGCCACGCGGGTTGCCGCTGACGCCCACCACCAGCACGCGGGTCGCCCCCAGGTGCAGGGCCGGGCTGATCGGGGCCGATTGGCGCACCGCACCGTCACCGAAATATTCCTGGTCGAGTTTCACCGGGGCAAACAGCAAAGGGATCGCTGAACTGGCCAGCAGGTGCTCAACCGTCAGTTGCGTCGGCACGCCGATACGCCGATGGCGCAACCACGCATCAATGGTGCCGCCACCTTGATAGAAGGTCACCGCCTGCCCGGATTCATAGCCGAACGCCGTGACTGCCACCGCGTGCAAATGCTTGTTTCGGATGGCTTCGTCGATGCCGTCCAGGTTCAGGCGCTCTTGCAACAAGTCCCGCAGCGGAGAGCTATTAAGCAACGCTACCGGCACTTGCGCGCCCAGGCCCAACAGGCTGTGGATGAGGAAGCGACTCGCCTGGCGAATAACCCCCGGCCAATCACTGCGCAACACCAGATGGCTGCGAAAGCCCTGCCAAAAGGCAGTAAGACGCTGGATCGCCGCCGTGAAATCCATCGCGCCACTGGCCAGTGTCACCGCATTGATCGCCCCGGCCGAGGTGCCGACGATCACCGGAAACGGGTTGGGCGCCCCTGGTGGCAACAGCTCGGCAATCGCCGCCAAAACACCCACCTGATACGCCGCTCGCGCCCCGCCGCCGGAAAGAATCAAGCCTGTTACCGGTTCAGCTGGGCGCATCG
Organism: Pseudomonas sivasensis; assembly: GCF_052938085.1. Taxonomy (NCBI): domain Bacteria; kingdom Pseudomonadati; phylum Pseudomonadota; class Gammaproteobacteria; order Pseudomonadales; family Pseudomonadaceae; genus Pseudomonas; species Pseudomonas sivasensis. Next base: position 1,781,307 of record NZ_CP176442.1, on the reverse strand, counting down.
CATCACTCCGTGTGGGGAAAATCTCGCTTTATCGGCGGCTTTTTTCGTACAACTTGGGTTCGCCCGGTGGCCGGCTCTTGAAGCGGCGGTGGGTCCACAGGTATTGCTCGGGGCATTCGCGTACAGAGGTTTCGACCCACTGGTTGATGCGCAGGCAGTCCACCTCATCGCTTTCGCCGGGAAAGTCGGTCAACGGCGGATGGATCACCAGGCGGTAACCACTGCCGTCGGCCAGGCGCTCCTGGGTGAACGGCACCACCAGCGCCTTGCCCAGGCGGGCGAACTTGCTGGTGGCGGTGACGGTGGCGGCCTGGATGCCGAACAGCGGTACGAAAATACTTTGCTTGGCGCCATAGTCCTGGTCAGGTGCGTACCAGATGGCGCGGCCGGCGCGCAGCAGCTTAAGCATGCCGCGCACGTCTTCGCGCTCGATGGCCAGGGAATCAAGGTTGTGGCGCTCGCGGCCACGGCGCTGGATAAAGTCGAACAACGGATTGCCGTGCTCGCGGTACATCCCATCAATGGTGTGCTTTTGGCCCAACAGCGCCGCGCCGATTTCCAGGGTGGTGAAATGCAGGGCCATGAGGATCACGCCCTTGCCATCGAGTTGGGCCTGCTTGAGGTGCTCCAGGCCTTCGACATGGGCCAGACGCGACAGGCGCTGGCGCGACCACCACCAACTCATGGCCATTTCAAAGAAGGCGATGCCCGTGGAGGCAAAGTTTTCCTTGAGCAACTGCTTACGCTCTTTAGCGGTTTTTTCCGGGAAGCACAGTTCCAGGTTACGCGCGGCGATGCGGCGACGCTCGCTGGCCACACGGTACATACCTGCGCCCAGTAACCGACCAATGGCCAGCAGCGCGCGGTATGGCAATTGGGTGACCAGCCACAGCAGGCCGAGCCCAAGCCATAGCAGCCAGAAACGCGGGTGAAAAAATGCAGCTCGAAAACGCGGGCGATCCATTACAGATTCCGGTAAAGACAGGGCCGCGCATTCTACAACGGTTCGACCCGGCTTGCGGCCAGTGGATGTTCTCGTTATAAGTCTCGACACTTTTCGTGACAAGCCGCTTTATGCCGACCATGAGCCAAACCGAACCGCTAGACCAAGATCCCGTGTTCCAGCTGAAAGGCAGCATGCTCGCCATCACCGTGCTGGAACTCGCCCGTAACGACCTCGACGCCCTGGACCGCCAACTCGCCGCCAAGGTCGCCCTGGCGCCAAACTTCTTCAACAACGCCCCGCTGGTGCTGGCCCTGGACAAACTGCCGGCCGGCCAGGGCGCTGTTGATCTGCCCGGCCTTATGCGCGTGTGCCGCTCCCATGGCCTGCGCACTCTCGCCATTCGTGCCAGCCGTATCGAAGACATTGCCGCGGCCATCGCCATTGAACTGCCAGTATTGCCGCCGTCCGGCGCACGCGAGCGTCCGCTCGAACCATTGGTCGGTGAAGAGAAGAAAAAACCGGAAAAACCACCGGAGCCGACGATAAAGCCTACAAAGATCATCACCTCTCCCGTACGCGGTGGGCAGCAAATTTACGCCCAGGGCGGCGACCTGGTTGTCATCTCCTCGGTCAGTCCCGGCGCGGAACTTCTCGCCGATGGCAACATCCATGTATACGGCCCGATGCGCGGACGTGCCCTCGCCGGCATCAAGGGTGATACCAAGGCCCGTATTTTTTGCCAGCAGTTGACCGCTGAGCTAGTGTCCATCGCAGGCCAGTACAAGGTTTCAGAAGATTTGCGCCGTGATCCGCTGTGGGGGGCCGGGGTGCAGGTCAGCCTGTCGGGCGATGTGTTGAACATCATCCGTCTTTAACGGATACTGCCGCATTTTCCAAGCATCTCTAGACTCTGATAGCACAGCGAAACCGGCAATACTTGTGTAGGAACATCTGAAGGTTGGCGTTTTTCCTACGCCAACCCGTCTTTTTCCTACAAAGACCGTCCGCCTGCAGCGAGTTCCAAGAGATGTTTTTCAGGGACTGAAAAGTCCTTTTTCCTTAGGGGTGAAACACCTTGGCCAAGATTCTCGTGGTTACATCCGGCAAGGGTGGTGTGGGTAAGACCACCACCAGCGCCGCTATCGGTACCGGCCTCGCTCTGCGCGGCCACAAGACAGTCATCGTCGACTTCGACGTCGGTTTGCGTAACCTCGACCTGATCATGGGCTGCGAACGCCGTGTGGTGTACGACTTCGTCAACGTGGTGAACGGCGAAGCCAACCTGCAACAGGCCCTGATCAAGGACAAGCGCCTTGAGAACCTGTACGTACTGGCCGCCAGCCAGACCCGTGACAAAGATGCGTTGACCAAAGAAGGCGTAGGCAAAGTCCTCGCTGAACTGAAGGAAACCTTCGAATACGTCGTCTGCGACTCCCCGGCCGGCATCGAAACCGGTGCTCATTTGGCGATGTACTTCGCCGATGAAGCCATCGTGGTAACCAACCCGGAAGTGTCCTCCGTACGTGACTCGGACCGCATGCTCGGCCTGCTGGCCAGCAAGTCCCAGCGCGCAGAGAAAGGTGAAGACCCGATCAAGGAGCACCTGCTGCTCACCCGCTACAACCCTGAGCGCGTCAGCAACGGCGAAATGCTCGGTGTCGAGGACGTCAAGGACATCCTCGCGGTGACCCTGCTGGGCGTGATCCCGGAATCCCAGGCCGTCCTGAAGGCTTCCAACCAGGGTGTCCCGGTTATTCTTGACGACCAGAGCGACGCCGGCCAAGCGTACAGCGATGCGGTTGATCGCTTGCTGGGCAAGACCGTGGAACATCGCTTCCTCGATGTTAAGAAGAAGGGATTCTTCGAGCGTATCTTTGGAGGCAACTAAACAATGAAATTTCTCGACTTCTTTCGCGCCAACAAAAAGCCAAGCACCGCGTCGGTCGCGAAAGAGCGTCTACAGATCATCGTGGCGCACGAACGCGGCCAACGCAGCACCCCGGACTACCTGCCAGCCTTGCAGAAGGAACTGGTCGAGGTGATCCGCAAGTACGTCAACATCGGCAACGATGACGTGCATGTCGCTCTGGAAAATGACGGCAGCTGCTCGATTCTGGAACTCAATATCACCCTGCCTGATCGTTGATCGAACAGGCGGCCGCCACGGCGGCTCGCACACCTTGATCCCATAGCGGGAACCGGGTGGGCGAGCCGCCGTTGGCGTTTGTTACGAGGCTGTTTAATGCCGCTGTCCAATATCCATATCCTGCATCAGGACGACGCTGTCCTGGTGGTGAACAAGCCGACCCTGCTGCTCTCGGTGCCTGGCCGCGCCGACGACAACAAGGACTGCCTGATCACCCGCCTGCAGGAAAACGGCTACCCCGAAGCCCGCATCGTCCATCGCCTGGACTGGGAAACCTCGGGGATCATCCTGCTCGCCCGGGATGCCGATACCCATCGCGAACTGTCCCGCCAGTTTCACGACCGTGAAACCGAGAAGGCCTACACCGCATTGGCCTGGGGCCAGCCGGAGCTCGACAGCGGCAGCATTGATCTGCCCTTGCGCTACGACCCGCCGACCAAACCACGGCATGTGGTGGATCACGAGTTCGGCAAACACGCGATGACCTTCTGGAAGGTGCTGGAACGTTGCGGCGACTGGTGCCGTGTGGAGCTGACGCCGATCACCGGGCGCTCACACCAGTTGCGCGTGCACATGCTGTCGATCGGTCATCCGTTGCTCGGCGACGGCCTGTATGCCCATGAGCAAGCCCTGGCTGCGTGGCCGCGCCTGTGCTTGCACGCAAGCATGCTGAGCTTTACTCATCCGCAGAGTGGCGAGCGTTTGCGCTTCGAGTGCCCAGCGCCCTTCTAAAGCTGTGAACACAGAACAAATGTGGGAGGGGGCTTGCCCCCGATGGCGGAGAATCAGTCACTGTATTGTTGACTGACCCACTGCAATCGGGGGCAAGCCCCCTCCCACATTTGTACTGTGCACTTCCCGTCACCGAACGGTAAACTCCGCGCATTGCTGTCTGGAGCTATTTATGCGCGAAGCGTTGAATCAAGGCCTGATCGACTTCCTCAAGGCCTCCCCTACTCCTTTTCATGCCACTGCCGCCCTGGCCCAGCGCCTGGAAGCGGCCGGTTACCAGCGTCTCGACGAGCGCGAAACCTGGGCCACCGAAGCCAACGGTCGCTACTACGTGACCCGCAACGACTCCTCGATCATCGCCTTCAAGCTCGGCCGTCACTCGCCGCTGCAGGGCGGGATTCGCCTGGTTGGCGCCCATACCGACAGCCCGTGCCTGCGGGTCAAGCCCCAGCCCGAGCTGCAACGCCAGGGCTTCTGGCAGTTGGGCGTGGAAGTCTACGGCGGCGCCTTGCTGGCGCCGTGGTTTGACCGCGACTTATCCCTGGCAGGCCGCGTGACGTTCCGCCGCGACGGCAAAGTCGAAAGCCAACTGATCGACTTCAAGCTGCCCATCGCCATCATCCCGAACCTGGCCATTCACCTGAACCGCGAAGCCAACCAGGGCTGGGCAATCAACGCCCAGACCGAACTGCCGCCGATCCTCGCGCAGTTTGCCGGTGACGAGCGCGTGGACTTCCGAGCCGTGCTCACCGAGCAACTGGCGCGCGAGCACGGGTTGAACGCTGATGTGGTGCTCGATTACGAGCTGAGCTTCTACGACACCCAGAGTGCAGCTGTAATTGGCCTCAATGGCGACTTCATCGCCGGCGCGCGCCTCGACAACCTATTGTCGTGCTACGCCGGCCTGCAAGCCCTGCTCACCAGCGAGACCGACGAAACCTGCGTACTGGTGTGCAACGACCACGAAGAAGTCGGTTCCTGCTCGGCCTGCGGTGCCGATGGCCCGATGCTGGAACAGACCCTGCGACGCCTGTTGCCGGAGGGTGATGAATTCGTACGTACCATTCAGAAATCCCTGTTGGTATCGGCAGACAATGCCCACGGTGTGCACCCGAACTACGCCGACAAGCACGACGCCAACCACGGCCCCAAGCTCAATGCCGGCCCGGTAATCAAGGTCAACAGCAACCAGCGCTACGCGACCAACAGCGAAACCGCCGGGTTCTTCCGCCACCTGTGCATGGCCGAAGAAGTGCCGGTACAGAGCTTTGTGGTGCGCAGCGACATGGGCTGCGGCTCGACCATCGGCCCGATCACCGCCAGCCACCTGGGCGTGCGTACCGTGGACATCGGCCTGCCGACATTTGCCATGCACTCCATTCGTGAACTGTGCGGCAGCCATGACCTGGCGCATCTGGTGAAGGTACTGGGTGCGTTCTACGCCAGTCGCGACCTGCCTTGATCCAAAGGCTGAATACAGCCAGAAATGTGGGAGGGGGCTTGCCCCCGATGCGGTGGGTCAGCTAAAAACAAGCTGACTGACAGACCGCTATCGAGGGCAAGCCCCCTCCCGCATTTGGTTTTGCGTACACCTGATCTGCATCATCTGCACTTCCCGCAATCCGACCTAGACTTGTCAGTATTCCCACTCCGACAAGGCCGTCGCACCATGATCTCCATGTCCTCCTTCCACGCCATGCTTATCCCTATTCTGATCGGCATGATCATGCTCGCGGTCGGCTTCAACTTTCGCGACAAGCCCCTCGGCGTGTTCGGCATGTGGATCGGTATGCTGCTGATCCTGGGCACCGTGGTGTACAAGATCCTCGCCAAACTGGCCGAATGACGCGTGCACTCGTACACTCGCTCAACCCGTCGTTTCCAAGGTTGACCGCCTCGTGCTTTCCCGTCTGTTTGCCCTGCCCTGCTACCTGCTGATCGCGCTGTTCACCCTGCTGCCGCTTACTTCTGCCCAAGCAGTCGGTTTGCCCGGCCTGCTCGGCAGCACTAACAAGTCCCAGCCCCAGGCAGAAGTGCCCCTCGGCCAATCGCTGGACGAGGTGATCAAGACCCTGGAAAACGACCAGCAGCGCACCCAACTGCTGAGCGATCTGAAAAAACTCCGCGCCGCCACACAAAAAGCCCAGCCGGCCGCCGAACAGGGCGTGCTTGGGCTGATCGGCAGCACGCTGTCGACCCTGGAGCAACAGTTCTCCGGCAACGACAGCCCGCTGGGGCGTTGGTCCGATGAGATCGACCAGGCCAAGGACGAACTCGACGCCTTGATGCTGCCGGCCAACGAATGGCTGCCAATCATTTTTGGCTTTGCGCTTATTCTCGCGGTGTGGAGCCTGCTGGCCTACGTGCTGATATGGCTCAGCCACCGCGTCCGCGAACGGTTCGGCCTGCCTGAAGAACTGCCGCAACACCCGCGCACCTGGGACATGGTGCGCTTTGCCCTGCGCAAACTGGGGCCGTGGCTGATCGCGCTGGTGATCACCGTGTACATGAGCTACGCACTGCCCTCTTCCCTGGGTAAATCCCTGGCGATGGTGTTGGCTTACGCGCTGGTGGTCGGTACCTGTTTCTCAGCCATCTGCGTGATCGCGTTCTCTTTGCTCGACGGCCCGCACCGCCATCGTGCGCTGTATATCCTGCGGCACCAGGCCTTTCGTCCGCTGTGGTGGATCGGCAGCTTTGCCGCTTTTGGTGAAGCCCTGAGCGACCCACGCCTGGTAACCGCGCTCGGCCAACACCTGTCTCACACCGCCGCAACCGTCGCCAATGTGATGGCGGCGTTGTCCACCGGCGTGTTTATCCTGCGGTTTCGCCGCCCGATCGCCCACCTGATACGCAACCAACCACTGTCGCGCCGCCTCACCCGTCGCGCCCTCAGCGACACCCTCTCGATCATCGGTTCGTTCTGGTACCTCCCGGCCTTGCTGTTGGTGGGCATTTCGCTGTTTGCCACGTTCGTCTCTGCCGGCGACACCAGCACCGCCCTGCGCCAATCGCTGCTGTGCACGGTGTTGCTGGTGTTGTGCATGGTCATCAACGGTCTGGTACGCCGCCATGCTCTCAAGCCGCAACGCGGGCACAAGCGCCATGCGCTGTACTCCGAGCGCCTGAAAAGCTTCATCTACACCCTGGCCCACCTGGCGGTATGGCTGGTGTTTATCGAGCTGGGCCTGCGGGTCTGGGGCCTGTCGCTGATTGGCTTTGCCGAAGGCGAGGGGCATGAAATCGCGGTCAAACTGTTCGGCCTGGCCGGTACGCTGCTGTTCGCCTGGCTGATCTGGATCCTCAGCGACACGGCGATCCACCACGCCCTCACCCGCTCGCGCAAAGGCCTGGCCAATGCGCGGGCGCAGACCATGATGCCGTTGATCCGCAACGTGCTGTTCGTGACGATCTTCATCATTGCCGCCATCGTCGCCCTGGCGAATATGGGCATGAACGTCACACCGCTGCTGGCGGGTGCCGGTGTGATCGGCCTGGCCATCGGTTTTGGTGCGCAGTCGCTGGTGGCGGACTTGATCACCGGCCTGTTCATCATCATCGAAGATTCCCTGGCGATTGATGACTACGTGGATGTAGGCGGCCACCTCGGCACCGTCGAGGGCCTGACCATCCGCACCGTGCGCCTGCGCGACATCGACGGGATTGTGCACACCATTCCGTTCAGCGAGATCAAGAGCATCAAGAACTACTCGCGAGAGTTCGGCTACGCGATCTTCCGAGTGGCAATTCCGTACAACATGGACATTGATAACGCGATCAAGCTGATCCGTGATGTCGGCCAGAAAATGCGCAATGACCCGCTGCAGCGCCGCAATATCTGGTCCCCGCTGGAGATCCAGGGGGTGGAAAGCTTTGAGTCAGGCAGCGCGATCCTGCGCGCCCGGTTCAAGACGGCGCCGATCAAGCAATGGGAAGTGTCACGGGCGTTCAACCTGTCGCTGAAACGGCATCTGGACGAGGCCGGGTTGGATCTGGCCACACCTCGATTGAGTGTGCAGGTGGTGACGGGAGCTTCGGGTGGGTTGGAGAAAGAGAAGGACGCTTGAAGTCGCCGCACCCACCTTTGCCGAGCGGCTTGTTGTGGTGAGCGGGCCTGCCCCGCGCTGGAGCGCGAAGCGGTCCTGAACGGGTGGAATGCGGTGTATCTGATACAACTCAGTGGCTGGAGTGGGGCTGCTTTGCAGCCCAGCGCGGGGCAGGCCCGCTCACCGCACCAGGCCCGCTTGCCACAATACGCGCGCTCACCCCATAGAGCCTGATTACCAGACACAAACCGCCATGTTTAAACGAGCGCTGCTCCATCCATCTTCTGGCGCAAGCTCAACGGGCGCATATCGGTCCAGGTTTCTTCGATGTAGGCCAGGCACTCTTTCTTCATGCCGCTCTTGCCTACGGTGCGCCAGCCTTCCGGCACGACCTTGTAGTCTGGCCAGATGGAATACTGTTCTTCATGGTTGACCACTACCTGAAACAGGATGTCGTCGCGGTCAAATACTGAGGTCATTGCTGTTCTCCATCGCAAAAAGCTGGCTGCGCACCACGCGCAGCACTGATATCTGTAGAAACGTACCAAGCCATCGAAAAATTAGAGGCTGTCCACGGCGGCGGCCAGGGCACGCCCGAAGATCTCGGCCACACGGTCGACTTCAGCGGCGGTGATCACCAGCGGCGGCAGGAAGCGCACCACGCTGCCATGGCGACCACCCAGTTCCAGGATCAGCCCGCGCTTGAGGCACTCGCGCTGTACCAGCGGCGCCAGTTGGCGGTGCACCGGAGGGTGGCCCTGGGTATCGAGGGTGCCGTCCGGGTCGACCAGTTCCACACCGAGCATCAGCCCGCGACCGCGAATATCCCCCAACTGCGGGAAGTCGCGTTGCAGAATGCGCAGGTGTTCGCCGAGGCGCTCGCCCATAACTGTTGCGTGGCCGGGCAGGTCGTGTTCCTTGAGGTAGCGCATCACCGCCGAACCCGCCGCCATAGCCATTTGATTGCCACGGAACGTGCCGGCATGGGCGCCCGGCAGCCAGGTATCGAGCCAGTCGCGGTACACCACCACCGCCAACGGCAAGCTGCCGCCGATGGCCTTGGACATCACCACCACATCCGGAATGATGCCCGCGTGTTCGAAGGCGAACATCTTGCCGGTGCGGCCAAAACCGCTCTGGATTTCGTCGACAATCAACGCCACACCCGCCTGTTCGGTGATGCGTCGCAGGCCGCGCAGCCAGTCGAGGTCGGCCGGGATTACGCCACCTTCACCCTGCACCACTTCAACAATCACCGCTGCCGGCAGCAACACGCCAGCTTCCGGGTCGTTAAGCAGGTTTTCCAGGTAGTGCAGGTTGACCCGCACTCCTTCCGCACCGCCCAGACCAAACGGGCAGCGGTAATCGTAGGGATACGGCAGGAACTGCACGCCATTGCCAAGCAACGCCCCCAAGGGCTTCTTCGGCCCCAGGCTGCCCATCAGGCTCAAAGCGCCTTGGCTCATGCCGTGATAACCGCCCTGGAACGACAGCACGGTGCTGCGCCCGGTGGCGGTACGGACCAGTTTCAGCGCGGCTTCCACCGCATCAGTGCCAGTGGGCCCGCAAAACTGGATCTTGGCTTCCCGCGCCAACTCAGCCGGCAACAGGCCGAACAGGTCCTGCACGAATTGATCCTTGACCGGCGTAGTCAGGTCGAGGGTGTGCAACGGCAGCTCATCACTCAGCACTTGCTGGATAGCGTCGATCACCACCGGGTGGTTATGCCCCAGCGCCAGGGTGCCGGCCCCGGCCAGGCAGTCGATGAACTGGCGGCCTTCCACGTCTTCCACGTAGATGCCCTTGGCGCGTTTGAGCGCCAAAGGGATACGCCGCGGATAACTGCGCGCATTGGATTCCTGCTGGCGCTGACGGGCCAGCAGCGGTGTTTCGTCGAACTGGTAGAGCGTTTCCACAGGCGCCGGGCTGACATGCACTGGGGCGCTTTCGATACGGCTGGTAGCGACAGACATCTCTCTATCCCTCAATACGCTGATGATGGTGACCAAACTGCCAATCCGTTGGCGTCTGGCCCAAGGGCATGCGCACGGATTTCCTGTTCTGGAAACGCATCAGCGGCTGAGGGATTTAGGGCTGGTGATCGTTAACTGATGCCGTTGAACGGTGCTTTGCGTCAAAGTCCTCGGTATTTCTCATTCAAGGCATACAGGATCGCGCACGTCTCGGCATCCAATACGCCACGAAAATCCCCCGCCCGAAAGTGCATCTGAAACGCCCGCGTGCGCAGCTCAAACGCCTGTCGATTCTGCGCCGGTCTATACCCATACCGCTGAAACGCACGCTCCACTTCCACTTCCGGCGGCAGCCCTACACAAAATCGGCGTTGATACATCGCCCGCGCCGCCTCATCGAACCAGGCACCTACACCGGCGTCGTACAAGCACCGCCAAGGCAGTCGAGGCCCTGGATCACTCTTGCGCCAATAGGCCACGTCCGAATGCCCGAGAATGTCGGTTGGGCCGATCTGCGGGTAGCGTCCGAGGATGTCGCGCACCAATGCACTCAACACTTCAATCTGTTCGTGCGAGTACTCAGGAAAGGTAAAAACACCCGCATAGTCCCGTGCCAGGTTGACGATCTCGATGCCAATGGAGCGGCTATTGAGGTTGTCCCACCCTGCCCATTGGCTCGCACCTGCATGCCACGCAGACTTGGTTTCATCCACCAGGCGAAACGCGCGCAGTTCGTCATACCCGGCAGCGCGGTAACCAGGCTCATCCGGGTCGGGCAAAAGATAGTGAGCGCTGACCCCCTCCTGCGCCAGCGTCTGCAAGGAGGATGTGAAGGGAGCTGCGGTGTAATGCAGGATCAACTGCCGCACGGTTTCACCGTTGCGTTCATTGAAGCCTTTGGCAGGAAAAGTGGTATCGATGACTAACATAAGAACTGTCCTTTTCAGTACAGGCCGAGTCCTTCGGCCCGTTCAAGTGCAAAAAAATTACCGCCATCCTGAAGCGCTGAACTTCAAGAGGGCGGTAACTATTTGGCAGATGAAAAAAGATCAGCGCCGCAACGGCATACCCAGCTCGACGCGCAGGCCATCCGCCTGGCTGTCGAACGTCAACGAGCAGGAACAGCGCTGCACAATCGCTTGCACGATTGCCAAGCCCAGGCCGCAGCCTTCGCTGTTGCCATTACGCCAGAAGCGTTGGGTCAAGTACTGCAGGTCTTCGCTGGAAATCTGCTTGCCGTGGTCACGCACGCGAAACACCACGTTGCCTGCCTGGGTGAACAGACTGAGCTCCACGCGAGTGTCCGCCGGGGTGTGGCGCAAGGCGTTGTCCAGCAGGTTGCGCAGGGCCGCAACCGCCAGGCCAACGGGCATTTCCACTGGAGCGTTGGAAAGGTTGTCCGGCAGGATCAGGTCGATGCGTGAGTTATCGCCAGCATTGGCATCCTGGATCGCCAGCCGTGCGACGTCTTCGGCACTGGACTGCACGCCATCGTCAAACGACAGGCTGCCTTCCACTCGCGCCAGCAACAGCAATTGTTCCAGGGTGCGATGCAGGCGATCGGCGCCCTCCTCGGCGTGGGCCAGGGACTGGTCGCGGGCCGCGCCTTCGGTCATGCGCGCCACTTGCAGGTGGGTCTTGATCGCCGTCAGCGGGCTGCGCAGTTCGTGGGCCGCATCGCCAGTGAGGCGACGTTCGCGCTCAATGGTCTTGGCGATACGCTGCAACAGTTGGTTCTGGGTGTCGAGCAGCGGTTTGAGTTCGCTGGGCAGCGGGTGGATCTGCAAGGGTTCGAGAGAGTCCGCACTGCGCCGCATCAGCGCATCGCGCATACGGTTGAGCGGCAGCAGGCTCTGGCCGATGCCCAACCACAGCAGGCACAGGCAACCGAGCATGGCCACGCCCACCGGCACCGATGCCGCCAGCAGGATCGACATATTCAACGCCTCGCGCTCCACCTGGCGGTCGGCGGTGGTGATCAGCAGATCGCCACGGGACAGGGTAAAGCTGCGCCAGCCCACGCCGTCGATCTCTTGGTCGCGAAAACCGCTGCGTTGGGACTCCAGGCCCTGATCCGGCGTGGTGTGGCTGCGCGCGAGGATTTCCCCGCGCAAGGAGCTGACCTGGCAGGCCATGCCGCCCGGCACATGCAGTTGCTCGGCACTGAAATGCGCGCCGCCGCTGACACTGGCCAGGCCCGGCATCTGCTCGGTCAGCCCCGCCACCATGCGCGCCGACGCCACCAGGCGCTGGTCGAGAGAGAACATCATCTGGTTGCGCAGGTCGTTGAGCATCCAGGCCGCTGCCAGGGCCCAGATCAACACGAATGCGGCGCCGAGCTTGAACGTCAGGCGCAGGCGCAGGCTCTTCACGAAACGTTCTCTCCATCATCCGCCGGGCCCAGGCGATAGCCCAGACCACGCACGGTCTCGACAATGCCGTTGCCCAATTTGCGCCGCAGGTGGTGGATATGCACGTTGAGTGCGTTGCTTTCCAGCTCATCGTTAAAGCCATAGACGCTGTCCTTAAGCTGCTCGCTGGACAGCACACGACCCTTGTTGTGCAGCAGGGCCTGCAACAGCGCCTGCTCACGCCGGGACAAATCCACCGGCTGGCCACCCAACAGCGTTTCACGGCTGCTGGGGTCATAGGTCAACCGGCCGTGTTCGATCAAGTTGACGCTGCGCCCTGCCATCCGGCGCAGCAGGGTTTGCAGGCGGGCGGCTAATTCGCGCAAGTCGAAGGGTTTGAGCAGGTAGTCATCGGCGCCGGCTTGCAGGCCGTCGACGCGGTTGGTCACCGAGTCCCGCGCGGTGAGGATCAGCACCGGAATCTCCAGGCCCTGGCTGCGCAGTTGCTGCAACAGCTTGAGGCCGTCTTCGTCGGGCAGGCCGAGGTCGAGCACCATGATGTCGAAAGTCGCCGCTTTGAGCATCGCCCGAGCAGCCGCAGCCGTAGCCACGCGCTCGACGGTAAAACCCTGGGCGGTGAGGCCGGCCACGATGCCGCTGGCGATCAGTTCGTCGTCTTCACAGACCAGTACGTGCATGGTGAACCCTTCATAAAAGATGGGGGAGATTAAAGGTGCAGCGGATTAAGCGCAGATTATGCCGTGAAAAGAGGCAAGCTCAGATAATCCCTACACTTTAGAATAGCGCCGGTTAATCATCGGTTAATCAACGCCACACATTGTGTGCCTCACTTGTATCGGACTAAGGCTTGACCATGCGGCATCTTTTTACCTTTCTGCTGGTGTTGTTCGCCGGGTTGGCCCAAGCCGCGCCGGGCAACCCGTTTGAGACCAAACCCGATTTCCTCCCGGTGGGCAAAGCTTTCACCTTTACCTCCGAACGTCTTGAAAGTGGCGAGACCCAGCTGTATTGGCAGATTGCCGACGGTTATTACCTGTACAAGCAGCGCATGAAGTTCGAGGGCCTGACCGCACAGCCGGCACTGCCGCAAGGTGAAGCCCATAGCGATGAGTTCTTCGGCGAGCAGGAAGTGTACCGCCAGGGCCTGGAAGTGAAGCTCCCTGCTGGCGCCACCGGCCAGATCAAGCTGGGCTGGCAGGGCTGCGCCGATGCTGGCCTGTGCTACCCACCGCAGTCGATCACCGTGGACCTGGGTGGCAATCCTGCCGTAGCGGCCACCGCTCAAGCCCAGGACCAGAGCCTGGCCAGCGGCCTGCAACAGCGCAGCCTGGGTTGGAGCCTGCTGGTGTTCTTCGGCCTGGGCCTGCTGTTGGCGTTTGCACCATGTTCGTTGCCGATGCTGCCGATCCTCGCGGGCCTGGTGGTGGGCAGCGGCGCCAGCCCTCGCCGTGGTTTTGCCTTGGCCAGCAGCTACGTAGTGTGCATGGCGCTGGTGTATGCCGCGCTGGGCGTACTGGCTGCGTTGCTCGGCGCCAACCTCGCCGCCCTGCTGCAAACGCCGTGGATATTGGGCAGTTTCGCCGCTCTGTTTGTGCTGCTCGCCCTGCCGATGTTCGGCTTCTTTGAACTGCAACTGCCCGCCTTCCTGCGCGACCGACTGGACAACGTCAGCCGCCAGCAAAGCGGTGGCAGCCTGATCGGTGCCGGTGTGCTTGGCGCGCTGTCCGGCCTGCTGGTCGGCCCGTGCATGACCGCGCCCCTGGCTGGCGCCCTGCTGTATATCGCCCAAAGCGGCAACGCCCTGCACGGTGGCTTGATCCTGTTCGCCATGGGCATCGGCATCGGCATCCCGTTGTTGCTGCTGGTGACCGTCGGCAACCGCTTCCTGCCCAAGCCGGGCACTTGGATGAACGTGCTCAAGGGCATCTTCGGCTTCCTATTCCTGGGCACCGCCGTGCTAATGATTCGCCCGGTAGTTGGCGAAAGCCTGTGGGTCGGCCTGTGGGGTGCATTGGCCCTAGTGATGGCCTACTGCGGTTGGACCCTCGCCCGCGAGTACGGCCTGGCGGCCAAGGTATTCGGCGCCGGCTCCCTGGTGCTGGGCCTGTGGGGCGCGGTGCTGGTGGTGGGTGCGGCCGGTGGCAGCGACGACCTGTGGCAACCGCTGAAGGTGTACAGCGGCGCGAAGGTCGCCGGGGCGCCCTCCGCCCATGACGCCTTCATGACCATCAATGACCCCGCCGTGCTGCAAAACCAACTCGACAGCGCCAAGGCCCAGGGCCAATGGGTGCTGGTGGATTACTACGCCGACTGGTGCGTGTCGTGCAAGATCATGGAAAAACAGGTGTTCGGCAAACCCGCAGTTCTCGACGCACTGAAAGACGTGCGCCTGCTGCGCCTGGACGTCACCGCCGACAATGCCGCCAGCCGCGAACTGCTGGGCCGCTACAAGGTGCCGGGGCCACCGAGCTTTGTCTGGATCGGCCCCGACGGTGAAGAGCGCCGCGCACAACGCATCACCGGCGAAGTGAATGCCGATGCCTTCCTGCAACGCTGGACGCAAACCCGGGACGCCCTCTGATGCTGACCCTGACCATCGGCACCTTCGCCATCGCGCTGAATCATATCCTGCTGATCAGCGCGTTGATTCTCGCCACTCTGGTGGGCTGGCGCGTGGCCAAGCGTGGTGGTGAAAACCCGGAGTCAGTGCTGTTCAGCCTGTTTCTGCTGGGCATGCTCGCGGCCCGCGTCAGCTTTGTGCTGATGTACTGGAGTTACTACAGCAGCGACTGGCTGCAGATGGTCGACCTGCGCGACGGCGGCTTTCTCGCCTGGCCCGGCATCATCGCCCTGCTCATCGGCGCAGTGCTCTACGGCTGGCGGCGACCGGCGCTGCGTAAGCCGTTGAGCGCCGGGGTCATCACCGGTCTGCTGTTCTGGGGCATGACCAGCCTGTCCTTGAGCGTGTATGAAAAAGGCACACGCCTGCCAGACATCACCTTGCGCAACGCCAATGGCGAAGTGGTGCAACTGGCGGACTACCAGGGCGGACCGCTGGTCATCAACCTGTGGGCCACCTGGTGCCCGCCATGCCGCCGGGAAATGCCGGTGCTGGAAAGCGCCCAGCGCATGCGCCCTGACGTGACCTTCCTGTTCGTCAACCAAGCCGAAAGCATGCAAAGCGTCAGCACCTACCTGGCCACCCAAGGCCTGAACCTGGACAACGTGCTGTTTGACGCCAGCGGTCGCCTCGGCCAGGCCGTGGGCTCCATGGCCCTGCCGACCACCTTGTTCTACCAAGCTGATGGACGCCTCATCAACAGCCACTTGGGCGAGTTGTCCCAGGCCAGCCTGGCCCGTGCCATGGAACCCTTCGACACCGCCCCTGCTGCCACAAGGAAACCCACATGCGAAGCCTCCGCCACCTGTTGAGCCTCTTACCACTGACGCTGGCAGCCAACCTGGCCCACGCCGATGACTGGCCGGCACCGATCAAACAGATCGAAGCCAAGGGCGCCAAGATCATCGGCAAGTTCGACGCCCCCAGCGGCCTCACCGGCTATGCCGCGCAATACCAGAATCGAGGCATGGCGCTGTACCTGACCGCCGACGGCAAACACGTGATCGCCGGCAACCTGTACGACGCCCAGGGCGATGACCTGAGCACCGCGCCGCTGGAAAAACTGGTGTACGCGCCGATGGCCAAGGAAGTCTGGGCCAAGATGGAAAAAAGCAGCTGGATCCAGGACGGCGACAAAAACGCACCGCGTATCGTCTACCTCTTCAGCGACCCCAACTGCCCGTACTGCAACATGTTCTGGGAACAGGCCCGGCCGTGGGTCAAATCCGGCAAGGTGCAGTTGCGCCACATCATGGTCGGCATCATCCGCGAAGACAGCGCCGCGAAATCGGCCGCCCTGTTCGCCGCCAAAGACCCGCAAAAAGCCCTGGAAGAACACGAAGCCGCCGGCAAGAGCAGCAAACTGCAGGCACTGCCGAAAATCCCGGCCGATATCGAAGCCAAGCTCGATGCCAATATGAAGTTGATGGATGAACTGGAACTGTCTGCCACCCCGGCGATTTTCTACCTGGATGACAAGGGTGGGCTGCAGCAACAGCAGGGTGCGCCGTCGCCGGATAAGTTGGTGAAGATCATGGGGCCGAAGTAAGCGGCGCCTGGTCTGACGCCATCGGGGGCAAGTCGAATCGTCGCACCGTCCCTCCCACAGTGGTTTGGGTTCACACATTTCTATTGGTGAATACATTCAAGTGTGGGAGGGAGCTTGCCCCCGATAGCAGTGGGTCAGCCAAAGATGCATCAACTGACACTCCCTCATCGGGCGCAAGCCCCCTCCCACATTTTTAACCCAGTACACCAGACCCAACTCCGGTCGGCTCCAGAGCCTTCGTTCGGGCACACCGAGCCTAAGCGAGGTGCCAAGTGTTGGGGCACAGACCACTGAAAGTTGTGTAGATACCGATGAGGCCCTCAAACCCAGCGAAGATTAAAGCCCCTCCAACTCCGCCATCAAATCACTCAACCGATCCACCTTCTCCGCGCTGATCTCATTGGCCGCTAATCCCTCGATGTACTCGGCCAATTGCGACACCGTGCTGCACTCGAACATCGCCCGCAGTGGCACATCGCGCTGCAAGGTCTTCTGCACCCGTGAGGCAATCTGCGTGGCCAGCAACGAGTGCCCGCCCAGTTCGAAGAAGTTGTCCTGTACCCCTACCCTTTCGACTTTCAGCACCTCGGCCCAGATCGCGGCCAAGGTGGTTTCCAGTTCGTTGCGCGGTGCCAGGTAATCCTGGCTGTGCAACTGGCCGATTTCCAGTTCCGGCAGGGCCTTGCGGTCGAGTTTGCCGTTGGCGTTGAGCGGCAGGCGGTCGAGCCACAGCCAGTGCAGCGGGACCATGTATTCCGGCAGCTCGGCGCGCAGGTGTTGCTTGATGCGGTCCAGGCACTCGCTTGGGTTGAGGGTTTCATCAGCGGCCACCAGATAACCCACCAAATGCTTGCCGTTGACGCCTTCCTGCACGCCCACCGCTGCATCGCGCACTTGCGGCTGCTCGTGCAGGCGCGCTTCGATTTCACCCAGTTCGATTCGGTAGCCGCGAATCTTCACCTGATGGTCGATACGTCCGACGTACTCCAAGACACCATCGCTGCGCCGACGCGCCAGGTCGCCGGTGCGATACAGGCGCTCACCCGGTGCGCCGAACGGGTTCGGCACAAACACTTGAGCGGTGCGCAACGGATCGCTGACATAACCACGCCCCACCCCCGTGCCGGCTACACATAACTCGCCGACAGCCCCTTGGGGCACCAACTCCAGCGCGCCATCCAGCAGGTACAGGCGGTTGTTGTCAGTCGGCGTGCCGATCGGCAGATAGGTGCCACGGGTCGATGCCAAATCAACACGGAAGAACGCCACGTCATCCGAGCATTCCGCAGGGCCATAAGCGTTCACCAAACCGATCTGCGGGTAACGCAGCAACCATTGGTGCGCCAGTTCCGGCGGCATCGCCTCACCGGTGGGCAGCATCCAGCGCAGGCCGTCGAGGCTGATGCGGTCCTGGGCCAGCATGCCCTGGATCAGCGACGGTACGCTCTCCAGCACGGTAATGCCTTGTGCCTCAACATGGGCCAGCAAACCTTGGGGATCGTGGGCGATGGTGTTCGGCACGATGTCCACCCGCGCGCCGAACAGCGGCGCGGCGAGGAATTGCCACACGGAAATGTCGAAACTTTGCGACGCGGTTTGCGCGATCACGTCCGCCGCGCTCAGGTCCAGGTACGGCAGTTTGCTCAGTTGGTTATTGAGCATGCCGCGCTGCTCGACCATCACGCCTTTAGGCAAGCCCGTGGAGCCCGAGGTGTAGATCACATAGGCGAGGTTGTCCGGGCCACTGTAGATGCCTGGGTTCTCACCACGAGCCGGCACTTCTTCCCACACCAGCAACTGGCAGTCGAAACCTTCGAGCAACTCAATGGCCTGCTCGCGGCACGCTTCGGTGCACACCAGCAACGGCGTACGGCTCATGTCGATGATGCGGCTCAAACGCTGGCTTGGCAGGCCCGGGTCCAACGGCAGGTAACCCGCACCGGCCTTGAAGCTGCCGATGATCATGCCCAGCAGGTCGAGGTTACGCTCGGCCAGCAAGGCCACCGGTTGATCCAGGCCGACACCCGCCGCGATCAACGCATGGCCCAAGCCGTTGCTGCGGCGGTTGAGTTCGTCATAGGTCCACTGCTGTTCCAGGTAACTGGCGGCGATCCGCTGCGGATGCTCGCTCACTTGCGCTTCGAACAGCTCGATATAGCTAAGGTCCAGCGGATAGACGTGTGCGCTCTGGTTGCAGCCTTCAACCAGGAATTCACGCTCCTGTTCGCCAATCAACGGCAGGTCGGCCATGTCGCCATGGAACCCCTGCACCAGCGCCAACAGCAGGCGCTTGAACTCGCCGAGCATGTTTTGCACGGTGGTTTCGTCGAAGTAACGCTGGTCGTAAGACAGGTGCAAGCCCAGGTCATCGCCGGGGTAGCACACGGCGGTCAGCGGGAAGTTAGTGTGGGTGCGGCCGGAATCCGAGGTGGCATTCAAGCTTTGTGCACGGTCCAGCACCGAGGTTTCCACCGGGGCGTTTTCGAACACGAAAAGGCTGTCGAACAGCGGTTGGCCTTTAGGCAATTCGCTGTGTTCCTGGATGGTCACCAATGGCAGGTATTCGTACTCGCGCAATTGCATGTTGCTGTCGAGCAAGCCGCTCAACCACTGACGCACGCTGCAACGTTGACCGTCTTCCGGCAGCTTTACCCGCAGCGCGATGCTGTTGATAAACAGGCCGACGGTGCGTTGCATCTCCGGCATTTCCACCGGACGCCCGGCCACGGTGACGCCGAACAACACGTCGCGATCGCCGCTCAAGCGGCGCAGCACCAGGGCCCATGCCGCCTGGGCAAAGGTGTTGACGGTGAGTTGGTGGGCCTGTGCCAGTTCACGCAGTTGCGCGCCATCGCGGGCATCAAGACGGGTGTAGCAGTCGCCCACCACCATGCCGCCGCTGTGGCCCGCATGTTCGCGCAGGAAAGGGCGGTCGCTCGGGATCGGCGTGGTGCGCTCAAAGCCTTGCAGGTTCTGTTGCCACCACTGGCGCGCCTCATTCAGGTTCTGACGTTGCAGCCAGGCGATGTAGTCGCGATAACGCGGCGCCGCGGCCAACTGCGCGTCGTGGCCTTCGCCCAGGGCCATGTAGATCTCGAAAAAGTCATTCATCAGCAGCGAACGGCACCACGCATCGATAAGGATGTGGTGGTTGCTCATCATGAACCAGTAGCGTGCTTCGCCGACGCGGATCAGACGCAGGTGGAACGGCGCCTGGTTGAGCAGATCGAAGCCGGCTTCACGCTCGGCCTTGAGCAGCGCTTGCAGACGCGGCTCTTGCTCAGCCTCGGGATCGTTGCTCCAGTCCAGATATTCAATCGGCGTGCTGCCGGGTTTGTGGATCACTTGCAGCATGTCTTCGCCAACGTTCCAGCAGAACGAGGCACGCAAGGCTTCATGACGGGCGATCACCGCTTGCCAGGCCTGGGCGAAACGCTCAGGGTCCAGGGCACTGTTGATGCGGTAGCGGTCCTGCATGTAGTACAGACCGGTGCCCGGCTCCAGCAAAGTGTGAAGCAACAGGCCCTCTTGCATCGGAGTCAGCGGGTACACGTCTTCGATGGCACTGGCCGGGACCGGCAAGCTGTCGAGTTGCGGCTGGGTCAATTTCGCCAGGGGGAAGTCGGACGGTGTGAGACCACCGGCATCATCCTTGAGGCAATGGGCGATCAAGCTGTACAGCTCGGCGACGTAGGCCTCGGCCAACTCGCGGATGGTGTCTGCATCGTGGCGCTCACGGCTGAAGGTCCAGCGCAGCACCAGCTCACCGCCATACACCTGGCTGTCGACGCTCAGGGCGTTGGGCAGCGGCGCATCCGGGTCGTGGGCCAGGCCCGCCGACTCATCCAGCGGGTGGAACAGCGCCTCGCTGCCGAAGCTCTGGTCGAACTGGCCGAGGTAGTTGAAGGTGATGTCGGCGGTTGGCAGCGCGGCCATGGCCTGCTTGCACAGGTCGTCCGCCAGGTAGCGCAGCACGCCATAGCCCAACCCTTTGTGGGGTACCGCCCGCAGTTGCTCTTTGATCGCCTTGATCGAGGCGCCCTGCCCGGCCGCTTCTTCGATTTGCACGGGCGTCAGGCGCAGTGGATAGGCACTGGTGAACCAGCCGACACTGCGGGTCAGGTCGATCTCATCGAACAGGGTTTCGCGGCCATGGCCTTCCAGTTGGATCAGCGCCGAGTCATGCCCGCTCCAGCGGCACAGCACGCGGGCCAAGGCGGTCAGCAACAGGTCATTGACCTGGGTGCGGTATGCGCTTGGGGCTTGTTGCAGCAACTGACGGGTGTGTTCGGCATCCAGGCGCACGCTGACCGTGTCGGCATCGCGATTGCGCAACGTACCCTGCGCACGGTCCACCGGCAACGCCACCGTCGGGCCCGCCAAGTGGTCCTGCCACACGCTCAATTCTTCACGCAGGGATTCGCTGCTGGCATAAGCCTGCAAGCGCGCGGCCCAGTCACGCAAGGCGCTGGTCTTGGCCGGCAGGCTGACGGACTCGCCCTCGCTCAGTTGGCGATACACGTTCTGCAGGTCTTCGAGCAACACACGCCACGACACGCCGTCCACCACCAGGTGATGAATCGCGATCAGCAGGCGTTGCTGGCCTTCGGGGCCATCCACCAGCAAGGCGCGCAGCAGCGGGCCGTGTTCAAGGTCGAGGCTGCGTTGGGTGTCAGTGAACAAGGCGGTGCACTGGGCCATATCGCGCACTTGCGCCTGCATCAGCACGCCGCCCTGGGGCACGGTCAAATGTTCGGCATGCCATTGCGCGTTGCGCCGCGTGAAGCTAAGGCGCAGGGCGTCGTGGTGTTCCAGCACCGCCAGCAGCGCTTGCTCCAGGCGATGGGGTTCGAGCAATTGCAGCGGCTTGAGGACCAACGCCTGGTTCCAGTGCTGACGCGCCGGGATGTCGGTGTCAAAGAACCAGTGCTGGATCGGCGTGAGGCCCGAGCTGCCGGTGAGTACGCCCTGCTCCGCCGTGACCTGCTCGGAGCGCGTGGCCACCGCGGCCAGGGTTTGCACCGTTTGGTGCTGGAACAGGTCGCGGGGGCTGAAATGAATTCCTGCCTGCCGCGCACGGCTGACCACCTGGATCGACAGGATAGAGTCGCCGCCCAGTTCAAAGAAATTATCGTCCAGGCCGACTTGTTGCACGTTCAACACCGCACACCAGATCGCGGCCAAGGTGCTTTCCAGTTCGTTGCGCGGGGCTACGTACTGTTGGCGATTGGCCTCGGGGTCCGGTTGCGGCAAGGCACGGCGGTCGAGCTTGCCGTTGGCGGTCAACGGCATGCTGTCGAGCACGATCAGGTGCGCGGGCACCATGTAGTCCGGCAGTTGCGCCTTGAGATGCGCCTTCAGCGCCTCGCGCAATGGCCCGTGCTCTGCGTCGCTGACCAGGTACGCCACGAGCTGTTTGCCGCTCGGCGAATCCAGCGCCAGCACCACCGCTTCGCGCACAGCTTCGTGCTCCAGCAGGCGGGTTTCGATCTCGCCCAGTTCTATACGGAAACCACGGATTTTCACTTGATGGTCGATACGCCCCAGGTACTCCACCAGACCATCGGCGCGTTGGCGCACCAGGTCGCCGGTGCGATACAGGCGGCCACCATTGGCGGCAAAGGGATCGGCGACAAAACGCTCCGCCGTCATGCCCGGGCGCTCGTGGTAACCCTGAGCCAGGCCCGCGCCGCCGACATACAACTCGCCGGTCGCGCCTTGGGGCACCAAGGCCAGGTCGGCGTCGAGAATATAGGCCACACGGTCGCCGATAATGCTACCGATCGGCACGCTGCCGGCGCCCTCCTCCAAGTGCTCCGGCGCCAGGCTGGCCAACGGCATCACCACGGTTTCAGTCGGGCCATAGGCGTTGAAGAACACCTCTGGCTGGAAGGCTGCGCGAATGCGCTGCAGGTGTTCGCCGGTCAGGGCTTCACCGCCGGTGATGCACATGCGCACGGGCAGGGTTTGGTGTTGAGTCGCCAGCCACTGCGCCAACTGGCTGCCATAGCTTGGGGTGAAGCCGAGGATATTGATGCGATGGGTGCGGATCAGCCCACAGATTTCCTCCGCATCCCATTGGCCTTGGGCCCGCAAGACCACCTGCGCGCCGCTGAGCAACGGCACCAGCAAACGCTCGGTGGCGGCGTCGAAGTTGATCGAATAGAAATGCAGCTCGCAGTCGTCCGGGCGCATGCCGAAACGCTCGATCACAGCCTGGCAATGCATGGCGATTTCGCCGTGGGACACCACCACGCCTTTCGGTTTGCCGGTGGAGCCGGAGGTGTAGATCAGGTACGCCTGGTGTTGTGGCAGGCTGATAAATGGCAGCTCATCGGCCGGGTAATTCACCAGCACTGGCGAGTCGTCTTCCAGGCACCAGCACGCCACCGAGGCCGGCAGTTCACCCAGGGCTTCGAACATCGCCGCGTCGCTGAGCAACAGGCCGATGCCGCTGTCTTCGATCATGTAGTGCAGGCGGTCCAGCGGGTATTCCGGGTCCAGCGGTACATAGGCGCCGCCGGCCTTAAGGATCGCCAGCAGGCCAATGACCATTTCCAGGGAGCGTGGCAGCGCCAAGCCGACCCGCACCTGCGGGCCGACGCCGCGTTCGCGCAGCATCCAGGCCAGGCGATTGGCGCGTGCATTGAGTTCCGCGTAAGTGAGGGTTACGCCGGCAAAGGTCAGCGCCGGAGCCTGCGCACGCATTTGCGCCTGCTGGCTGAACAGCTGATGAATGCACTGGTCGAGACGATGCAAACCGGCCTCGACGCCCAGGCTGTTCTGCAATGCGCGTTGTTCGGTGGCGGTCAGCAGCGGCAGTTCGCTGAGGCGTTGATCGGGGTCTGCAATCAACGCTTCCAGCAGGTTGCGCCAATGTTCAGCCATGCGCGCAATGCGCGGTTCGTCGAACAAATCAGTGCTGTAAGTCAGGCAGCAACCCAGGCGATGGTCGAGGTCGGTCACTTCCAGGTTGAGGTCGAACTTGGTCGCGCGAGCATCGTTGGCCAGGTATTCGACGGTCATGCCGGCCAGTTGACGGCTCTGCTGGAATTCCCAGCGCTGCACGTTGCACATCACCTGGAACAACGGGTTGTACGCGGCGCTGCGCGGAGGTTGCAGGGCTTCCACCAGATGGTCGAACGGCAGGTCCTGGTGGGATTGGCCCTCGATCACGGTGTGGCGTACTTGCTCGAACAACTCGCCGACATTCATCTGACCGTTGAGCTGGCAACGCAGCACCTGGGTATTGAGGAATGCGCCGATCAGCCCTTCGCTTTCCGGGCGAATACGGTTGGCCACGGGGGCGCCGATGCGCAGGTCGGTCTGGCCGCTGTAGCGGTAGAGCAACACGGCCAGGGTCGCGGCCATGGTCATGAACAGCGTGAGACCGCGTTCGGCATTGAAGGCGCGCACGCGGGCAGCCAACGCGTCGCTCAGATCGAAGCGGTACAGCTCGCCCTGGTGGCTTTGTACCGGTGGTCGTGGGCGGTCGCCGGGCAGTTCCAGCAAGGGGTGTTCGGTGCCCAGTTGCGCGGTCCAGTAATCCAACTGGCGTTGACGCTCGCCGGACTCCAGCCACTGACGCTGCCACACGCTGTAGTCGAGGTATTGCACCGGCAACGGCGACAATGGCGACAGACGCTCGTCGATAAAGGCTTCGTACAGCGCGCTGAGTTCACGGGCAAAGATGTCCATGGCCCAGCCTTCAGTGACGATGTGGTGCAGGGTCAGCACCAAGTAGTGTTCCTGCTCGCCGGCCTTGACCAGGCACGCGCGCAGCAACGGGCCGGTTTCCAGGTTGAACGGCGTGTGGGCCTCGTGATCGGCCAACTGCTGCAAGCGCTGCTCGCGCTCGGTTTCATTCAGCGCCGAAATATCCTGCCAGTCCATGCGCACGCCGGTCTGCGGCGAGACCTTTTGATAGGCCACGCCGTCGACACTGGGGAACGTGGTGCGCAGGGTTTCGTGGCGCATGATCAAGGCCTGCAACGCCGCCTCGAAACGCCCCACATCCAGCACGCCCCGCAGGCGCGCCATGCCACCGACGTTGTAGGCCGGGCTGTCCGGCTCCATCTGCCAGAGGAACCACATGCGCTGCTGGGAATAGGACAGCGGCACCGGTTGGCTGCGGTCGACTTTGGCAATCGCGGTTTGCTGGTTGCGCTGGCCCGAGGCCTGGATCAGGCCGACTTGCTCGGCAAACGCGCCCAGTTCACTGGCTTCAAACAAGGTACGCAGCGGCAGCTCAACGTCACAGGCCTGGCGGGTGCGGGAGATGATTTGCGTGGCCAGCAATGAGTGGCCGCCGAGGGCGAAGAAGTCATCGCGCAGGCCGATTTGCGGCAGGCCGAGCACTTCGCGCCAGATTGCGGCGATCTGCTGTTGCAACGGGGTTTCGGGTTCAATGTGTTCGCGGGTTTGCCACACCGGCTCCGGCAATGCGCGGCGGTCCAGCTTACCGCTGGGGCTCAGGGGCATGGCGTCCAGGCGCATCAGTTGCGCAGGCACCATGTACTCGGGCAGCTCGGCTGCCAGGGCGGCTTTCACGTCCTGTTCGTCCAGCGCTCTGCTTGCGGTGTAGTAGCCGATCAGTGTGGCATTGCGCACCAGCACAACGGCCTGGGCGATACCGTCCAGCGCCAGCAGGCGCGCTTCGATTTCTTCAGGCTCCACGCGGAAGCCGCGCAGCTTGACCTGCTGATCGAGACGCCCCAGGTATTCGAGCACGCCGTCAGCATTCCAGCGCACACGGTCGCCAGTGCGATACAGGCGCGCACCCGCCTCGCCCAGCGGGTCGGCGATAAACCGTTCGGCGGTCAAACCGGCACGCCCCAGATACCCCCGCGCCAGGCCGATGCCACCGATGCACAGTTCGCCCGGCACACCGGCCGGCAACAGGTTGAGGTGATCGTCCAATACGCGGCAGATCACATTGCCCAGCGGTCGGCCAATCGGCGAGCGCTCGCCATCTTCAGCGGTGCAGTGCCAGTGGGTGACGTTGATCGCGGTCTCGGTCGGGCCATAGCGGTTGTGCAACTGCACCGCCGGCAACTGAGCCAATACGCGGTTGCGCAGCTCGGCTGGTAACGCCTCACCGCCGGAGAACAGGCGACGCAGGCTGGTGCATTCGGGTACCAGCGGCTCGTCGATGAACAGCTGCAACAGCGGCGGCACAAAGTGCAGGGTGGTCACGCCATGTTCCTGCACCAACTGCGCGATGCGGTGCGGGTCGCGATGTTCGCCAGGGCCGGCCAGCACCAGGCGGCAGCCGGTGATTAACGGCCAGAAGCATTCCCACACCGACACGTCGAAACTGATCGGTGCCTTTTGCATCAGCACGTCGGTGTCGTTCAGTTGATAAGTGGCCTGCATCCACTGCAAGCGCTCGGCCAGGGCCCCATGGGTATTGCCCACGCCTTTGGGCTGGCCGGTGGAACCGGAGGTGTAGATCACGTAGGCGAGGTTATCGCCGTGCAGGTGCAGGCCCGGCGCCTGGGTCGGCCAGCTTTCCAGATGCAGGCTGTCCATGGCGATGACACACACGCCGTCAGCGCTCGGCAGTTTTTCCAACACTGCGGTCTGGGTCAGCAGCAGTTGCACGCCACTGTCCTTGAGCATGTAGGCCAGGCGCTCAGCGGGGTAATCCGGGTCCAGCGGCACGTAGGCGCCACCGGCCTTGATGATCGCCAGCAGGCCGATCAGCAGTTGCGGCGAACGCTCGGCGGCGATAGCCACGCACACGTCCGGGCCCACGCCTTTGTCGCGCAGGTAATGGGCCAGGCGGTTGGCTTGGGCATGCAGTTGGGCGAAGGTCAGGCTGCCGTCCTGCCAGACCAACGCGGTGTTGTCCGAAGTCTGCTGATTGAGCAGCTCGGGCAACCATTGCTGGGCGGGCGCGCACGGCGCTTGGCTCCACGGTTGCTGTTCGTCCGCTTGCAGCAAACGCAGGTCGCCGAGGGCTTGCTGGGGTTGCTCGCAGATGGCGTGCAGCAGGTTGATGAAGTGCTCGGCGAGGCGCTGGATGGTTGTGCCTTCAAACACTTCATCGGCGTAGTCGAACGCCAGGCTCAGGCGGCCGTTGCGGTCTTCTTCGGTATGCAGTTGCAGGTCGAACTTGGCTTCGCGGCTGTGCCACGGCAGCTCATCGGCGAGCATGCCCGGCAGGCGGCGCAAGGCGCTGAGGTCGCGTTGCTGGTGGTTGAACATGACCTGGAACAAGCCCTGCTCGCGGGCCTGAGGGAAGGCTTCCAGCAGTTGCTCGAAGGGCAGGTCCTGATGGGCTTGGGCACCCAGTGCGGTCTCGCGGGTGGCGGCCAATAGCTGGTTGAACGGCAGGCGCCCGTCCAGTTCGGCGCGCAGCACCAGGGTGTTGATGAAAAAGCCGATCAGGCCCTGGGTTTCCTGGCGCGGGCGGTTGGCATTGGGCACGCCGATGCGGATATCGCGCTGGCCGCTGTAGCGATAGAGCAAGGTCTGGAACGCCGCCAGCAACAGCATGAATGGCGTGGACTCATTGGCCTGGGCGGTCTGGCGAATCGCTTCGCTGAGGCCGACGCTCAGGCGCACGCTATGGCGCGAAGCACTGCGGATGTGCTGCACGGAGCGCGGATGGTCGGTGGCCAGGCTCAGGGTCGGGTGCTCGTCCCCCAGTTGGTTTTTCCAGTACGCCAGTTGGCGCTGACCTTCACCTTCGGCCAGCCATTGACGTTGCCAACTGCCGTAGTCGGCGTATTGCAGGGCCAGGGCCGGCAGTTCCAGGGATTGTCCCTGGGAGGCCGCGGCATAGAGGCGCGAGAACTCGTCGATAAGGATGTTGAGCGACCAACCATCGGCAATGATGTGATGCAGCGTCACCAGCAGTTGATGGTCTTCATCGTCCAGGCGCACCAGTGTCACCCACAGCAGTGGGCCTTTTTCCAGATCAAATTGAGTGCGTGCTTCGTCTTCGCGGATCTGCTGCGCGCGGGTTTCGCGCTCGGCAGCGGGCAAGTCGCTAAGGTCGATGACTTGCA
The DNA here is from genome assembly GCF_052938085.1 of Pseudomonas sivasensis. Taxonomy (NCBI): domain Bacteria; kingdom Pseudomonadati; phylum Pseudomonadota; class Gammaproteobacteria; order Pseudomonadales; family Pseudomonadaceae; genus Pseudomonas; species Pseudomonas sivasensis. The sequence continues at coordinate 1,753,908 of NZ_CP176442.1, read as the reverse complement.
GGTCGAACGCCACGTTGGCGTCAACACGCTGGAAGGCCTGGCCGTTGCGCTCGTAGAAGCGGGTGCGCAGGGCTTCGTGGCGCTGGATCAGGTGCTGGAAACTCAGGCGCACTGCGTCTTCGTCCAGCTCGCCACGCAGGCGCAAGCCGCCGGGAATGGTGTAGGCGCTGCTCTGAGGGTCCAGTTGCCAGGTGATCCACAGCCGATTCTGGGCCAGGGACTGAGGCAGTTCGTCCTGGCGTGACAAGGCATGAATTGCACCTTGGGCTACGCCGCCGTCCTGCTGCGATTGCGCAACATTGGCGGCAAACATCGACAGGGTCGGCGCCTCGAACAGCATGCGCAGGTTCAGCTCCAGGCCGAGGGTTTCACGCAGACGTGCGACCACTTGGGTAGCGGTGATGGAGTTACCGCCGAGCAGGAAGAAGTGATCGTCGGCAGCAACGGTCGCGACCTGCAACTGTTCGCACCAGATCGCCGCGATCTGCTGTTGCAGTTCGGATTCCAGCGCAGCATCGCCCGCCAGCCCTTGCAGATCGGGGAACTGCGCATAGCTGTCGAGGCTGCCGTCGGCGTGACGCAGCGCGCAGGCCGCACGCTGCACCTTGCCGCTGGAGGTCTTGGGCAATGCGCCGGGGTTGAGCAACACCACCACACTCGGCGCTTCTTGGTAGGCTTCGGCCACGGCTTGGCGGATGGCTTTGATCAACGCCTCGGGCGGCAGGATTTTCTGCACGCTGCGGCTGATTTCAGCGGCGATGCCGATGCCTTCCAGACCCTGGTCATTCACCGCAAACGCAGCAACCCGGCCTTTGCGCACCACTTCCACTTCGCGCTCGATAGTCTGCTCGATGTCTTGCGGGTAGAGGTTATGACCGCGCACGATCAACAGGTCTTTCAGGCGGCCGGTGATGTACACCTCACCAAAGCGAATAAAGCCCAGGTCGCCGGTGCGCAGCCAGGTCCGCCCGGCATGCTGGACGAAGGTCTTGGCCGTGGCTTCGGGGTTGCGCCAGTAGCCGTGGGCGATGCTCGGACCGGTGGCCCAGAGTTCGCCGACGCGGTTGTCGGGCAGCTCACTCAAGGTGTGGGGATCGACGATCAGCACCGCGTGTTCCGGCTGGCTGGTGCCGCAACTCATGATCGCACTGCCCTGCCCCGGTTCGGCGCGGTTGGCAGCCAGCGCCGTCTCGTCGACGCGCAGCGCCGGGATGCCATGACCCCGGGTGCCGCCAGCGACAAACAGCGTGGCCTCGGCGAGGCCGTAGGACGCAAAGAAATTGTCTGAGCTAAAACCACAGGCGGCGAATTTCTCGGCGAAGCGGTCCAGGGTGTCGAGCCGGATCGGCTCGGAGCCGGAATAGGCCACGCGCCACGTGCTCAGGTCCAGGCGTTCCAGGGCTGACTCACTGACCCGTTCGCTGCATAGGCGGTAGGCGAAATCCGGGCCGCCGCTGATGGTGCCGCCGTATTGGCTGATAGCTTCCAGCCAGCGCAATGGCCGGCCAAGGAAGTACGCAGGCGACATCAGCACGCACGGCACGCCACTGAAGATCGGTTGCAACAGGCCGCCGATCAGACCCATGTCGTGGTACAGCGGTAGCCAGCTGACAATCACGTCGTCGGGGTTGAGGTCGATGCCAAAGCCACGGCGGATCAGCACTTCGTTGGCCACCAGATTGCCGTGGCTGACTTGCACGCCTTTGGGCAGCGCTGTGGAGCCGGAGGTGTATTGCAGGAACGCGATGTCGTCGGGCTGTAGGTCAGGGGCGATCCAGGCATCGGCCACTGGCGCATCGAGGGTATCGACACTCAACACCGGCGGCGCATTTTCGATCTGTGCCAGGCCATCGGCAAGACTGGCAATGGTCAGCAGCAGGCGCGGTTCGGCGTCGCTGATGATCGACAGCAAACGCTCTTGGTGATGACGGCGGGTGGACTCAGGCGGGTAGGCCGGCACTGCGATCACCCCAGCGTACAGGCAGCCAAAAAACGCCGCGACGTAATCCGGACCGCTGGGGAACAACAGCACTGCGCGGTCGCCCAGCGCGGCATTGGCCTGCAGGGCGCTGGCAATGGTGCGGGCGCGTTGGTCGAGGTCGCGATAACTGAGCACAACGCTGTGCTCGGCGGACTCGGCGAGGAAGCGCAGAGCCACCTGGTCCGGGGTCTGCGCGGCGCGACGTTGAAGGGACTGGACCAGGGTGCGGGGAAGTTCGAAGGCGTCCATCATGGGGTTCCTGCCTGAAATCGGCTTACGGGAAATTCGGAAATTGAGTAGCTATCAGCCGGCGACCAACTGCCGCGCCGCGCCATTGCGCCAGCGGGCCAGGTGTTCGTCGGCGTAGCGCCGCAGGCAGCGCAATACGGTGCTTTCGTGCTGCATGAGGAAGAAGTGGTGGCCGTCGAACATATCGAGGGAAAAGCCGCTGGCGGCATCGAGTTGCCAGTCGAGCAATTGGTCGGCGCGTACGCTGTCCTGCTTGCCACCGAATACATGGATCGGCATGCCCAGCGGCTCACGCTCGCCGTAGGTGAAGCTGCCGCACAGCAGGAAGTCAGCGCGCAGGATCGGCAGCATCAGTTGCATCAATTCGGGGTTGGCCAGGGCCGCTTCGGCGGTGCCCTGCAGTTCGCGCAGACGGGCGATCAGTTGCTCATCAGTCTTTTCGATGGCGTATTCGCTGACATCGCGACGCGCAGGGCCGGCAGTGCCGGAAGCGAACAGCGCCAGCGGCGCAGGGACGTTGCGTGCGTTTAACGCATGGGCCAATTCAAAGGCGAGCAGGCCGCCGAGGCTGTGGCCGAACAACGCGTAGGGGCCGCTCAAGTCGTGGCAGATTTCGTCCGCCAGTTGCGCAGCCAAGGCCTTGATATCGCGCTGCAAGGGCTCGTCCATGCGCATGCCACGACCGGGTAATTCCAGCGGGCATACCTGCAGCCACTCGGGCAACACCCGGCGCCAACGTGCATAGACCATGGCGCTGGCGCCTGAATAGGGCAGGCAGAACAGGCGCAGTCGGGTCGGCGCGCTCATCGCTCGAAGACCCCAAACTGAAACACGCTGTATGCACGATAAAAACCCATCTCGTCCTCCTGCGGGTGCTGATCCTTGGCCGCCTGACTAACGGACCTTTCACCCAGAAGAACGGACGGCACCGGCAAATAATTAGTCGCCAGGCATGAGCGAGACGTGGTTCACGCCGAACAAGAAAGCATAAGATTAGTTCGTCTTCTCATTTGACAATCATTATCATTCAGCCTAATTTGTTGCCCGATGTGTAGGAGGCCTCAGCAAGGACGCCCTCCCCCAACCTATTTTTCAAGGTGATTTCCATGACGGAACAAGTATCCACAGGCAGGTGCGACTCACCACTTCTCCAGGCATTCGTCGACAACCGACTGATTCTGGTGAAGATCGCAGCACGAATTACCGGCTGCCGCTCCCGCGCCGAAGACGTCGTGCAGGATGCCTACTTCCGCCTGCAATCGGCGCCGACGATCACATCCTCGTTCAAGGCCCAATTGAGTTACCTGTTCCAGATCGTCCGTAACCTGGCCATCGATCACTACCGTAAGCAGGCCCTGGAGCTCAAATACTCCGGGACGGAAGAGGAAGGCTTGAATGTGGTTATTCACGGCGCTTCACCGGAAACCTCCCACATCAATTTCAACACCCTGGAAAACATCGCCGACGCCCTGACTGAGCTGCCCCAGCGCACCCGTTACGCGTTCGAGATGTACCGTCTGCACGGCGTGCCGCAAAAGGACATCGCCAAGGAGTTGGGGGTGTCACCAACGCTGGTGAACTTCATGATTCGCGATGCGCTGGTGCACTGCCGCAAGGTGTCGGGCAGCCATAGCGATACATTTGCACGGCGCGTCTGATCGACACGGATCTGCCCATAATGGGGGCGAGCACGCCCGCCCCCACCGCTCACACCAGCCCGCACCGCTCAAAAAACCGCTCCCGCCCCAGAATCATCAGCGCCGCACGCTTGTGCGGGAAATCGAACTCCTTTTCACAGTGGAAACACTGGTTGTGCATATGGCCGATCATCTTCGCGTTATCGGCGCGCGGTTCTGCCACCACACGTTGGGTGCGAGGGTCATCCAGGAACAGGTAGTGCACCAGCGCCGATAGCCAACTGGCGACCTTGTGCGGACCGCGATGATGTTCCTCCCCCACCAGCATGTGGATGCCACGGTCGTAGTCAGCGGCATCGTAGAACGGCGCGATACGGTCTTCCTTGGCCCAGTAGGCTTCGAAATAGGCAAAGGGTTCGTCATCAAAACAGCCGATCAGCGTGAGGGTGTGCGGATCGGCGGCGAGCTTATCCAGGTATTCCCGGTGCTGCTCCAGGCTGCCGGTTTCCTGCCAGAAACTCGCCACGCGCGTGCTGTTCTGCCAGCGATTGAAGCGCGCCAAATCCACATCGACCTCAACGGTGCGCAGGGAAATCCAGGCCCCGAGGCGTGCGTCATAACGCCGGTAAACCTCACCCCGAGGCTTCGGCGCACGGACGGGGTGGCGCTTGCCGGCACTGATGATCATCTGCTGCGGGTAGCTGCCACTGGGCGAGAGTCCCAACCACGGCTGGGGCAATTGCCAGAACAGGGTGCGTTCACATCGGTACTGCCCGGCGATCTCGCTAGCCACCAGCAAACCACTGCGCAAGGCGTCTTCGGGCGCATGCTCAAGGTGCCAGGTCAGACGTTGCCGAGTCGGCTCCTTGGTAAACAACCAGTAGCAGGCAGCCCACAAGGCGCGGGGGGAAGGCACCTCGGCGGGGGTCTGCAAATGCACCTGCAGGTCCTCGCCACGCTCCAGGCGCAAACGCGCCAGCGGCTGGCCTTCCAGGGTCAGGCTCAGGTGGCTTTCGGTTTCATCAGCATTCAAGGCAGGCCCGGCCGGTAACGGCAGGACCGACAGGTCATTCAGATTGGACATGGGAGGGGCTCACGGTAACCGTCGACAGATAAAGAAGTGACGTGAGCCGGGAGAGGAAATTTAGCCGATCAAGGTACCGGCATCACGTCGATGCGGTACGGCTCGAAAATCTTCAGCATCTCGCCGTCATCGCGCAGACGCTTGAGCAACGCGGAAAAAGCCTGGCCCGTGATCGGCGCCTTCGGCCGCAGCAAGGCGTAATGGTGATAAACCTGATCGATACGCTCAGACACCAGGAACTGCGCGGCCATATCCGCATTGCGCACCATGAAGTCACTCAGGTACGAACGGGTCACCAAGGCAATGTCCGCACGCCCGCGCGCAACCATCAGCAGGTTGCTGTCGTGGGAATAGGTCAAGGTGGCGTTGAAGTGCTCGGCCATGTTCTTGGGGTCGGGGTTGAAGCTGGCGAAGGCGTAGTGATAACCGCTGAACACCGCCAGGCGTTTGCCCGCAAGGTCGGCGAAATAGTCCTGGCCGCGACCGGGTTCACGCTGGGCGACGAAGATTTCCGCGTCCTCCAGCCCCATGTCGACGCTGGTATGGGGAATTTTCTGCCAGCCCCACGCGGGGTTTTCGAAGATGGCCATGTCGATCCGGCCCTGCTCGAAATCGCGGAAACGTCGAGGAATGGAAGTCGGCACCAGCACAAATTGGTAGTCGGTTTGCGAGGCGTTCAAGGCCTCCACCAGTTGCGGCAGCAATCCCGTGTCGGCGCCCTGCTCCGGGCGCACCGTATAAGGAGGGAAATGCGCCGCGCCGATGCGCACCAATTGCGCAGCCGACGCCGGCATCCACCACGCGGTGCCCAGTGCCCAAAAGGTAAGTCCTGCAGCCAGCTGCCATGGCGAAAACATCAAGGCACACACCGTTCAAAACTCTGATGGCGATAAGCTAGGCGTTTTTGTCTGGCGAGACAACTTTCCGCCAGCAAATTAATAGCTTGCGCCTCAGTCGGCTTTCAGAACCATCAACAAGGCTTCTTCGGCCAACTGCTCCAGCGTCATGCTGCCCTCGGCGCGAAACCAGGTGGTCGTCCAGGACAATGCGCCTGTGAGGAAGCGGCGCGCGATAAATACATCGCCCTTGATGTAGCCAGCAGCCTTGGCCTCGCCCAGCACTTGCAGCCAGAGGTCTTCATACACGTCGCGCAGCGCCAGGACCTGGGCCTGGCCGTCCGCCGACAGTGAGCGCCATTCATACACCAGCACTGCCATGGCTTCGCCGCTGCCGCCCATGATCGACTGCAACTCGCAGCGAATCAGCGCCAGCACACGTTCGCGCACGTTTGTCGCCTCCTCCAGCGAAGCCCGCATCAGCGCCGTGTTGTAGTGGATGGTTTCCTCCATCACCGCCCGCAGGATGTCGTCCTTGCTCTTGAAGTGATGAAAGATGCTGCCGGACTGAATGCCCACCGCACTGGCCAGGTCACGCACGGTGGTGCGCTCGAAACCCTTGTTGCGAAACAGGTGGGCCGCCGTTTGCAGCAACTTGCCCCGGGCGCTGTCGGGATCGGTCAATTGGCCGCCATCGACCATGGTGCGCATCACCCGCAGGGCTTTGTGCTCATCCATGCTGCTCTCCTCTACTTCTACTGACGTCTTGGCCGGCAATTTAGGCCGTGGCCGCCAACCAAGCAAGCGCTTGGCTAAAACTTGTGACTGGAGTTTACAAACCAAGCGCTTGCTTGGTAGTCTCGCCAACAGCCATTCGAGGAAGGATTTCTCATGAGCAAGACGGTTCGTATCGGCTGTGCCAGCGCCTTCTGGGGCGATACCTGCACTGCCGCCGCCCAGTTGGTGCACGGCGGTAAGCTGGATTACCTGGTGTTCGACTACCTGGCGGAAGTCACGATGTCGATCCTTGCCGGCGCACGGATGAAAGACCCCCAGGCCGGTTACGCCACGGATTTTGTCGAGGTGCTGACACCGCTGCTCGCCGATATCCAGGGCCAAGGCATCCGCGTAATCAGCAACGCTGGCGGCATTAATCCCCAAGCCTGCGCCGCAGCCCTGCAAGCGGCCTGCGATAAAGCCCAGGTACCGCTGAAAATAGCCGTTCTGCTGGGCGATGACCTGCAACCCCAATTGAAAAACCTCACGGGCACGACCGATATGTTCAGCGGCACACCGCTGCCGCCGGTGTGCGTGTCCGCCAACGCTTACCTTGGCGCACCGGGCATCACCCAAGCCTTGGCGCTGGGCGCCGATGTCGTTATCACCGGCCGCGTGGTCGACAGCGCCGTGGTCAGCGCAGCGCTGGTGCATGAATTCGACTGGTCCTGGCACGACTACGACCGCCTCGCCCAAGCGGCCCTGGCCGGGCATATCATCGAATGCGGCGCCCAGTGCACCGGCGGTAACTTCACCGATTGGCGCGATGTGCCGGACTACGAACACATCGGTTTCCCCATCGTCGAGGTCAGCGCCGACGGCCAGTTCACGGTAACCAAGGTCGACGGCACCGGCGGGTTGATCAGCGAACTCAGCGTGGCCGAACAGTTGCTGTATGAAATCGGCGACCCATGCGCCTATCTGTTGCCCGACGTGATCTGCGATTTCAGCCAGGTCAAACTGCAGCAGCAGGGAAAAAACCGCGTGCTCCTGCACGGCGCCAAGGGTTCGCCACCCACCGACCAGTACAAGGTCAGCGCCACGTATCCCGATGGCTCGCGTTGCACCGCCAGTTGCCTGATTGCCGGGATCGACGCGGTGGCCAAGGCCGAGCGGGTCAGCCAGGCGATCATCAACAAGACCTCGCAACTGTTCAGCCAACGCGGCTGGGCGCCGTACACCGAGGTGAATATCGAGCTGCTGGGCAGCGAAGCAACCTATGGCGCACATGCGATGCGTCATGACTGTCGTGAAGTGGTGGTCAAGTTGGCGGTGCGACACCCGAGCAAGCAGGCGCTGGTGCTGTTCGCGCGAGAGATCGCCCAGGCCGCTACCGGGATGGCGCCGGGGTTGACCGGAATCGTAGGGGGTCGCCCGACGGTGTATCCGTTGATTCGGTTGTTTTCGTTTCTGATCGACAAGTCCTCATGTGAGTTACTGATCGACTTCCAAGGTGAACGCCACGCTTGCGCGCTACCCATCACCGATGCCCCAACCCTGCCCGCCGCGCCGATGGATCCACCCAAGCCCCAAGGTCGCGCCGACGCCAGCGTGCCCCTCGTGAAACTCGCCGTGGCACGCTCCGGTGACAAGGGCAATCACAGCAATATCGGCGTGATCGCCCGTGATCCCGAGTACCTGCCATGGATCGCCGAAGCGCTGACGCCCGCAGTGATCGTCGACTGGATGAGCCACGTGCTCGACCCGCTGCACGGCCGCGTCGAGCGCTGGTATCTGCCCGGCAGCCACAGCCTGAATTTCCTGCTGGAAAACGCGTTGGGCGGCGGCGGCATTGCCAGCCTGCGCATCGACCCCCAAGGCAAGGCTTTCGCCCAGCAACTGCTGGAAATTCCCATTGCGGTGCCGCAACACATTGCCGATCAATGCCAATAACAGGAGCGTTGCCGTGGCCTTCGACTCGATTTTCAAAGCCGACCTTTTCCAGGGTCACACCGTGATTGTCACCGGTGGCGGCAGTGGCATTGGCCGCTGCACCGCCCATGAGCTGGCAGCGCTCGGCGCCCAGGTGATCCTGGTCGGACGCAAGCCGGACAAGCTCGCAGCGGTCGCGGCGGAAATTGCCGAAGACGGCGGCATCGCCCATTGCAGCGCCTGCGATATTCGCGATGAAGAGGCGGTGAAGACGCTGGTCAGCCAAATCCTGAATGACCACGGCCAGGTCCACGGTTTGGTGAATAACGCTGGCGGCCAGTACCCATCACCGCTCGCGTCGATCAATCAGAAAGGCTTTGAAACCGTGCTGCGCACCAACCTGGTGGGCGGTTTCCTGATGGCCCGCGAAGTGTTCAACCAATCCATGAGCAAACACGGCGGCGCTATCGTCAATATGCTTGCCGACATGTGGGGCGGCATGCCCGGCATGGGCCACTCCGGCGCCGCCCGTGCCGGCATGGACAACTTCACCAAAACCGCCGCCTTCGAATGGGGCTGCGCTGGGGTTCGGGTCAACGCCGTGGCGCCGGGCTGGATCGCCTCCAGCGGCATGGACACCTACGAGGGCGCGTTCAAGGCGGTGATCCCCACCCTGCGTGAACACGTGCCGCTCAAGCGTATCGGCACCGAATCGGAAGTCAGCGCCGCCATTGTGTTCCTGCTCAGCCCCGCCGCTGCATTTATCAGCGGCAGCACCCTGCGCATCGACGGCGCCGCCAGCCTCGGCAGCCGTGCCTGGCCGCTGCACAAGGCCCAGCCGCCGAGCGAACCGTTCAATGGTTTTCACCGCGCTTACCTGCCGGACGTGCTCAAGGAAGGGAAATAAATCATGCCGGTGATTGAAAGCCTGATCGACGCCCACAGCGCAGCGTTCGCACGCAACCGTGAGGCCATGCTGGACAGCATTCAGCACCTGCGCCAACTGGAGCAAAACCTGCTGAGCAAGGCCCAGGAAGCCAAGCCCAAGTTCGACAAACGGGGCCAATTGTTGCCCCGCGAACGCCTCAACTTGCTGCTGGACCCCGGCGCGCCGTTCCTGGAACTGGCCAGCCTGGCCGGCTACAAACTCCACGACGACAAGGACGGCAGCGCCGCCGGGGGTGGGTTGATCGCAGGAATCGGCTACGTCAGCGGCGTGCGCATGTTGGTGGTGGCCAATAACAGCGCGATCAAGGGCGGCACCATTTCTCCTACCGGGCTGAAAAAATCCCTGCGCCTGCAGCAGATCGCGCTGGAGAACAAATTGCCGGTGGTGACACTGGCCGAAAGCGGCGGCGCCAACCTCAACTATGCCGCCGAGATTTTTGTCGAAGGCGCACGCAGCTTCGCCAATCAGGCGCGCATGTCAGCCATGGGCCTGCCGCAGATCACCGTGGTGCACGGCTCGGCCACTGCGGGTGGCGCGTACCAACCGGGGTTGTCGGATTACGTGGTGGTGGTGCGCGGCAAGGCCAAGCTGTTCCTGGCCGGGCCGCCGCTGCTCAAGGCGGCGACGGGCGAAGTGGCCACCGATGAAGAACTGGGCGGCGCCGAGATGCACGCGCAAACGGCCGGCACCGCCGAATACCTGGCGGAAAACGACGCCGATGGCGTGCGTATCGTGCGTGAGATCGTCAGCCTGCTGCCCTGGAATGACCGCCTGCCGTCTGCGCCAAAACGCACCTACAAAGAACCGCTGTACTGCGCAGAGGAACTGTTGGGGCTGATCCCCGATGACCCGAAAAAACCCTACGACGTGCGCGAGATCCTGGCGCGGCTGGCTGACGGTTCCCAATTCCTTGAATTCAAGGGCGAGTTCGATGCCCACACCGTCTGCGGCCACCTGCATATCCAGGGCCGCGCCATTGGTGTGATCGGCAACAACGGCCCCATCACGCCCAAAGGCGCGAGCAAGGCTGCGCAGTTTATCCAGCTGTGCGACCAGAGCCGCACGCCGCTGCTGTTTTTGCACAACACCACTGGCTTTATGGTCGGCACCGAGTCAGAGCAACAAGGCGTAATCAAGCACGGCGCGAAGATGATCCAGGCGGTGGCCAATGCGCGGGTGCCTAAACTCACCGTGGTGGTCGGCGGCTCCTACGGTGCGGGCAACTATGCGATGTGTGGCCGGGGTCTGGACCCACGCTTTATCTTCGCCTGGCCCAACAGCCGCACGGCGGTGATGGGCGGCGCGCAGGCGGGCAAGGTGCTGCGCATCGTCACCGAGGCCAAGCAGCTCAAAGACGGCTTGGTGCCCGACCCCAAAGTGCTGGACATGCTGGAACAGGTCACCGCGCAGAAGCTCGACAGCCAATCCACCGCGCTGTACGGCAGCGCAAACCTGTGGGATGACGGGCTGATTGATCCCCGGGATACCCGCACGTTGCTCGGCTTTTTGCTGGATATTTGCCATGACGCCGAGGTGCGGCAATTGCAGCCCAACAGCTTCGGTGTGGCGCGTTTCTAACAGGAGAACAAGAACAATGATCTTCACCCAGGAACATCAGGAACTGCGCCGCACCGTCCGCGCCTTCGTCGATCGCGAGATAAACCCCTACGTGGACGAATGGGAAAAAGCCGGGCGCTTTCCCATCCACGCGATCTTACGCAAGGCCGGCGACCTCGGGCTGCTGGGCATTTCCAAACCCGAACAATTCGGCGGCATGGGCCTGGACTACAGCTACTCGATCGTCGCCGCCGAAGAATTCGGCACCATTCGCTGCGGCGGCATTCCCATGTCCATCGGCGTGCAGACCGATATGTGCACCCCCGCCCTCGCCCGCTTCGGCTGCGATGCACTGCGCGACGAATTCCTGCGCCCGGCCATCAGCGGCGAGCAAGTCGGTTGCATCGGCGTCTCGGAAACCGGCGCCGGCTCCGACGTGGCCGGGCTCAAGACCTACGCGCGCAAGGACGGCGATGACTACGTGATCAACGGCAGCAAAATGTGGATCACCAACTCGCCCAGCGCGGACTTCATGTGCCTGCTGGCCAACACCTCGGACGACAAGCCGCACATCAACAAATCGCTGATCATGCTGCCGATGAACACCCCCGGCATCAGCGTCAGCACGCCCCTGGAAAAACTCGGCATGCACAGCTCCGAGACCGCCCAGGTGTTCTTCGACAACGTACGCATCCCCCAGCGCAACCGTATCGGCCACGAAGGCGCGGGCTTCATGATGCAGATGCTGCAATTCCAGGAAGAACGCCTGTTCGGCGCAGCCAATATGATCAAGGGCCTGGAGTACTGCATCGACAGCACCATCGAGTACTGCAAGGAACGCCAGACCTTCGGCAAAGCGCTGATCGACAACCAGGTGATCCACTTTCGCCTGGCCGAACTGGCCACCGAAATCGAATGCCTGCGGGCACTGGTTTACCAGGCCACCGAGCAATACATCAAAGGCCAGGACGTGACCCGCCTGGCCTCCATGGCCAAACTCAAGGCCGGACGCCTGGGCCGTGAGGTCAGCGACAGTTGCCTGCAATACTGGGGCGGCATGGGCTTTATGTGGGACAACCCCGTAGCCCGTGCTTATCGCGATGTGCGCCTGGTATCGATTGGCGGCGGTGCCGACGAAATCATGCTGGGCATCATCTGCAAATTGATGGGCACGCTACCAGGGAAAAAACCATGAGCACCTTGCTGCTGGAGCCCCATAACGGCGTGCTGCACATCACCCTCAATCGGCCCGAATGCCGCAACGCCATGAGCCTGGAGATGGTCAACGAACTGCGAGCGGTAGTGGCCCAACTCGACGACCAAGTCCGCGCGGTGGTTCTGAGCGGTGCCGGCGGGCATTTCTGCGCGGGAGCCGACGTGAAGGACCTGGTCAGCGCAGGCGATCAATTGCAGGCGCTGAACCGGGCCTTTGGCACGTTGCTGCAAGAGGTGGAAGCCGTGTCGCAAGTGGTCATCGTGGTGCTGCAAGGCGCGGTGCTCGGCGGCGGGTTTGGCTTGGCCTGTGTGAGCGACATCGCGATTGCCGATCACCAGGCGCAGTTCGGTTTGCCGGAGACCAGCCTGGGGTTGCTGCCGGCGCAGATTGCGCCGTTTGTGGTCAAGCGGATCGGCCTGACCCAGGCGCGGAGACTGGCACTGACCGCCGCGCGATTTGATGGGCAGGAAGCTGAACGGCTGGGGCTGGTGCACTTCACCGAGCGCGATCCGCAGGCGTTGGCGGAGCGTTTGGATGAAGTCCTGGGGCAGGTGCTGCGCTGCGCACCAGGCGCCAACGCGCGCACCAAGGCGTTGTTGTTGGCCAGTGTGGATGAGCCGATTGGGGTTGTATTGGATCGCGGGGCGCAGTGGTTTGCCGAGGCGGTCAGCGGGGCGGAGGGGGTTGAGGGGACTCGGGCTTTTTTGCAGAGGCGTCGGCCTGAGTGGGCTCGTTGATTGGGGGTATATCCGTTATTTGGGTAACGGCTGCCTATGGTTTCGCCCTTACGGCGACTCACTTTTGGAAGAGCCGGAATGCCAGCCCAGCCAAACACAAGCAAAAGGCTGTTGCCCCAACACTCGGCACCTCGCCCAGCCTCGGTGTGCGGCCAGCGTGTTTAACGGGGCGCCTGAGATCAAGATCAAAAGACCGCTGACTTCGTCAGCAAAAAGGATGTAAGGGTCAGATCAAAAGCAGGTCAAAAGCAGGGTGAGACCTATCTGATAGGTGGAGATCCAAATGTGGGAGGGGGCTTGCTCCCGATGGCGGTGTATCAGCCAACAGATGTGTAACTGAACCACTGCTATCGGGAGCAAGCCCCCTCCCACATTCGAACTGCGATCGCCCTGTCAAAGAAGCTGGCACACCGAGCCTCGGCCGGGTACCGGGTGTTGGGGCGAAGGCCACCCTTTGTAAGCGCGGAACCATAGATTGCCGTTACCGAAGAAACGGATATGTACTCAGTCCCAGGGAAAACACCCATGCCGCAGTTCAACAAGATCCTGATCGCCAACCGCGGTGAAATCGCCTGCCGCATCCAACGCACGGCCCAGGCATTGGGCTACCGCACCGTCGCCGTCTACAGCGATGCCGACGCCCAGGCCCTGCACGTGCAGATGGCCGACGAAGCCGTGCGCATCGGCCCCGCCCCGGTACAACAGTCCTACCTCAACATCCCGGCCATCCTTGAGGCCGCCGAAAAAACCGGCGCCGACGCCATACACCCCGGCTACGGCTTCCTCTCGGAAAACCCCGGTTTCGCCCGCGCGTGCCAAGACGCCGGCCTGATCTTCATCGGCCCCAGCGTCGAGGCCATCGAACTGATGGGCAGCAAGCGCCGGTCAAAACTCGCCATGCTGGAAGCCGAAGTGCCTTGCATCGCCGGCTACCAGGGCAGCGCCCAGGACGACACCACCCTGCAACACCAGGCCGACCGCATCGGCTACCCGTTGATGATCAAGGCCAGCGCCGGCGGCGGTGGCCGAGGCATGCGCCTGGTGCACAAACCCGAGCACTTGCTGGAGCAATTGCGCACCGCCCGCTCCGAAGCGCAGAACGCCTTCGGCAGTGACGAACTGATCCTCGAACAGGCACTGATCGACCCGCGTCACGTCGAAATCCAACTGTTCGGCGACAGCCACGGCAACCTGATCTACCTCGGCGAACGCGACTGCTCGATCCAGCGTCGCCACCAAAAAATCGTCGAAGAAGCGCCCTGCCCTGTCATGACCCCGGAACTGCGCCAGGCCATGGGCGAGGCGGCGCTAAAGGCCGGGCGCGCGGTGAATTACGTCGGCGCCGGCACCGTGGAATTTCTGCTCGACCGCAACGGTCAGTTCTACTTCCTGGAAATGAACACGCGCCTGCAAGTGGAGCACCCGGTCACCGAGTTGATCACCGGCCTGGACTTGGTGGCCTGGCAACTGCTGGTCGCCGCCGGCCACCCACTGCCATTGAGCCAAAAAGAGGTGACCCTGAGCGGCCATGCCATGGAAGTGCGCCTGTACGCCGAAGACCCGGCCCAAGGTTTCCTCCCGCAAACCGGTGAGGTGCTGCGCTGGGAGCCGGCCGCAGGCGTACGTATTGACCATGGCGTCAGCGAAGGCCAAACAATCAGCCCGTTCTATGACGCCATGCAAGCCAAGATCATCGCCCACGGCGCCACCCGCGAAGAGGCGCGGCGCAAGCTGCTGCGCGCCGTGGAAGACACCGTGCTGCTGGGCGTCAATACCAACCAGCAACTGCTGGCCGACCTGCTCAAGCAACCGGACTTTATCGACGGCCATTTCAGCACCGGGTTTATCGCCGAGCACTTTCGCGAAATCCCGCCGCCCGCCGCGTCAACAGAACAGCTTGCCCTGGCCGCCGCGCTGTTTTATCACCACAGCGCTGACCAGCACGCCCAGGGTCTGGCGGGATGGCGCAATAACGCAAGCATCCCCTGGACATACCGCCTGGAGGTCAACGGCGACCTTCAAACGGTCACCGTTGACGACCTGCAACTCAGCACCGACGGCCGCTACGCCACGCGCGTGCTCAACGGGATCCGGCGCCGTATCGCTTACCACCTCGACGGCGACCAGTTACGGCTACCTGGCCTGACGGTGACCAACCGCACCCAACAGGTCGCCAGCCGCCAGGCCGACGCCAGCAGCGGCACGGTCAAGGCGCCGATGGATGGCGCCATTGTCGATGTGCGGGTCCGTGCAGGTGAGCGTGTCGGCAAAGGCCAACTGCTGCTGGTGCTTGAAGCCATGAAAATGGAGCACCCGCTCACGGCGGGCATCGACGGTGTGATCAAGGCCGTGCAGGTAATGGCAGGCGATCAGGTGCGTAATCGGCAGGTATTGCTGGAGATCGAATAGTCCCTAGGCGGAACTACAGGGCCGGGCTACGCTCTATCCCCATCAGGAAGGGACGAGTACGGGAACCTGCACAATGCCTCATTGGCTGATTATTGACCTTGAAGCCACAACGGATGAAGGCGGCTGGCCCGTGACGGAGATGGAAGTCATCGAGATCGGCGCGAGCTTGGTTAACCGCCAGGGCCGCGAACTGGACCACTTCCAGCGCTTTGTGCGGCCATTGCGGCGCCCATTGCTGACGCCCTTTTGCCGCCAGCTGACCCATATCACCCAGGCCAATATCGACACCGCCGCGCCCATCACCGAGGTGTGGCCGCTGTTCGAACGCTGGCTGGGCCAGCATCAACCGCGCCTGGAAGGCTGGGCGAGTTGGGGTGACTATGACCGTGCGCAGCTTGAGCTCGAATGGCAGCGCAACAGCCTGGTGAGTGCTCTCGCCAAGACACCCCACGTGAACCTCAAGCAGCGCTTCGCCAAGGCCCGGCGCCTGGACAAGCCCTTGGGCCTCAATGGCGCCCTTCAATTGGCGGGAATGCAGTTCCATGGCCAGCAACATCGGGCGCTGGAAGATGCACGCAATACCGCACGCCTGTTGCCGCTGATTTTACCGGTCTAGGCAGCTCCCCTGCCCTTGGGCATACTGGCCGACCTTTCCAGACCCTTTTTCCGAGGATTCGCCCATGTTCAAAGTCAACGAGTACTTCGACGGCACCGTCAAGTCGATCGCTTTCGGCACCGCAGAAGGTCCGGCGACCATCGGCGTGATGGCCCCGGGTGAATACGAATTCGGCACCGCCCAGCGTGAAATCATGCACGTAGTCTCCGGCGCCCTGACCGTTAAACTGCCTGACGCCAGCGAGTGGGAAACCTTCGCCGCCGGCAGCCAGTTCCACGTACCGGCCAACAGCAAGTTCCAACTGAAGGTCGCCGTGGATACTGCTTACCTGTGCGAGTACCGCGGCTAAGCATTCGCCCGGTCAAAAAAATGCCCGTCTCGTGGGAGACGGGCATTTTTTATGGGCGCCGAAGGCTATTCGAGAATGGTCACTGGCATGCCCACTTCCAGGCGACCATTACCATCGTTGACCAGGTTCTGGCCGAACATCGCGCCGTCCTCCGTTTTGCGATAAGCCTCCAACGTGACAAACGGTTCACGGTCGGCGCTGCGTTCACCGGTTTGCGGGTCGATAGTGGTGAGAATGCAACGTGAGCAGGGTTTCACGGCGCGAAACTCCACATCACCAATGCGCAGACGCTTCCAGCCATCTTCCGCGAAAGCTTCGCCGCCCTCGATCACGAGGTTCGGGCGAAAGCGGAGCATCTCCATGGGGCGGCCGATTTTTTGCGAGAGGTCGTCGAGCGACGCTTGCCCGATCAGCAGCAACGGATAACCATCGGCAAACGCCACTTGATCATCATCACGCCCGAAACCGGCCTGGGTGGTGCGGGCGCGGTCCAAGGGCATCTGCACCAGCCGTGTCGGCTTGCCGATAAAGTCGCTGACCCAGGCGGCAGCTTCATCACCGGCGTCCGGCACGCGCAAGGTGTCGCGCCAGATGGTCACGCCGCGCAACTCGGCGTCGCTGCCGGGCAGCGCCACGTCCAGCGGCGCGTAGCCAGGCGAACTCAAGGTCAGGCCGCCCGTGCGGTTCCACAGCGCAGAGAGTTGGCTCATCTTCGCCACCGCCCGCTGCGTGAGGAAACGCCCGCTGGCCTCGTCCACCAGCATCCAGCGTCGATCCCCATTCAACCCGAGTTTATCCAGGCCGATGTGCTGCAAGGTTTCGGCCTTGCCGGACTTCAAGGGGTAACGGTACAACGCGCTGAGACGAAGCATGGGCCTACATTCCTGAGGGGCAAAGATGCAACCCTAAGGTCAAGCGGTGGCTTCGTCCAGCATCAGTCGCTGGCGCACCACATCCACCAGTTTGTCGGGCTGGAATTTGGACAGGAAGTTGTCGCACCCAACCTTCTTCACCATCGAGTCGTTGAAGCTGCCCGACAGCGAAGTGTGCAGCACCACGTAGAGCTTGCGCAGGCGTGGATCGTTGCGAATTTCGGTGGTGAGGCGGTAGCCGTCCATCTCGGGCATTTCGGCGTCGGTGAAGATCATCAGGAGCTTGTCGGTCATTACGTGGCCGGCGTCGGCCCAGGCCTTGAGCATGTTCAGTGCCTTGAGGCCGTCGCTGGCGATGTGCATCTTCACACCCAGTTGACCCAAGGTGTCGCGCAGTTGCGACAGGGCGACGTTGGAGTCGTCCACCAGCAGCACTTCGCGACCACGGGCACGTTCCAACACCGGATCTTCAAGTTTTTCACGGGAAACTTTGGCGTTATAGGGCACGATCTCGGCGAGGACTTTTTCCACGTCGATGATCTCCACCAATTGGTCATCGACCTTGCTGATGGCGGTCAGGTAGTGCTGACGCCCGGCGCTGGTCGGCGGCGGCAGGATGGATTCCCAGTTCATGTTGACGATACGGTCCACACCACCCACCAGGAACGCCTGTACCGAGCGGTTGTACTCGGTGACGATGATGGTGCTGTTCGGGCCCGGTACCAGTGGGCGCATGCCGATGGCCTGGGACAGGTCGATCACCGGCAAGGTCTGGCCACGCAGGTTGACCACGCCGCACACGAACGGGTGACGCTGAGGCATCAGGGTCAGCTTGGGCAGTTGCAGGACTTCCTGCACCTTGAAAACGTTGATTGCGAACAGTTGCCGCCCGGCCAGGCGAAACATGAGGATCTCCAGGCGATTCTCACCCACCAGTTGCGTGCGTTGGTCTACTGTGTCGAGAATGCCGGCCATCAAAAGCTCCTGGTGTGCGCAGCTAGATGCGCGAAGGGATTGTGCAATTCATTACTGCTGTTATCGGCGGCGAAAGCCAGACCTTGACCCCCTGCTAAAATGCCACGTAAATTCATTGATGTCACACTGACATCATGCTCTACTGCATGAACCTCTCCAGACAGCGGTACATCGGCGTTGCCGGACATTCAAAGCGATGTAAAGTTCCGCCATGTAAGGGATTCCCCTATAAGCAATCAGGCCCAACCTGATATTCGCTTTATCTAATAGTCATTAATGTGACGCCATTCTCATTGCATGAATGGAGTCAGGCTTTGTTTGCCATCCCAAGCCCTCGTTCCACGGGTCTACCAGACACTCACGTCGCGGCAACTGAAGGTGTGCAATTGAGCCCGCTCACGAGGGCCGCGCGCAGCCGTCGCCATCATTCAAATAAACGTCCTACTGAACGCTCAGAAGCAACCTACAGACTCCAGTTATCTTTCAGCAGTAGTTTTACGCCACTCACCCAATGCGACCTCTCATCACCCCACCTTATGTTGTGGAGACTTGCATGATGAACGACGGTAACGAGTGGCAACTTGCACTTCCCGAATTCCTGCACGAGGCTGAAAACCTGCTGGCCAAGTCGGAAGAGTGCCTGAGTCACCTGCATCTGATTCGCAACGACAGCGACGCCATCGACTGCATGAAAGCCAGCCTGATCAAGCTCGCCGAAAAAGCCGATTGCCTGGCCCTGCAGGCGATCAGCGAATTTTCGCGGCATATCCAATACGTGATCGCCAACGCCGAAAACCCGTTGCAGTTGCATGATCAGGCCCTGAGCGCCCTGGAAGATTGCCTGAGACTGCTGGCCTGGCAACTGGAGCTTATCGATGCAAAGACAGGGCTATTGGCACTGGATGAATCGGAACAAACCTCATTGATTGCTACGGTCACACTGCAAATCCCACAAAAGGATTTCAGATATAAACCGCAGCAGCGTTTACACCCCTCGTCCTGAGCGGTTATGAGGTCGTAAATAACGCGCAGTTTTCTAAAAACGACAGGTTTAACCAACCCATTGAAACTGAATGGCGCGCGCGTAGATATCAATTAGCCATAACCCCTACATTCCTGTTGAAGTAATACATCCCCCCCTTCATTAACTTTGGGACTATCGTCCCTGAATATTTGCGCGCTTAGATAATCCCGCCAGACAGGCGCCTGGCGACCGAAGGTAAGAGTAGTGGTACTATCACCCCCTCAAAGTGATTGAATTTATTAACTTTGAAAACGATTCATTAACGTATCTCAAACAGCGCCCGGTCAGTATCGACCGGTCTTCCCGCAGCGAACCTTTATTGGCTCCATCCGCTATGCATGCCAGCCTCAAGACATTCATCGCAAGGTCCGCGTCCCGCAGCAATGCACGCCGTTTGATCCTCACGCTATGCCTTGGCTCGCTGCTGCTGAGCCTGTGGGCCTACGCCCATTCCGCAACGCTGCCGCTGATGGTACTGCTGCTCAACCTGGCCACCTTATTAGTGGTAGGCCTGCAACAGTGGTACTCGCGCAAATCCATCAAGTTCCAGCCCCAGGAATTGGCCGATCGCCTGCTGCAAGTGCAGGAAAACGAACGCCACCGCCTCAGTCGCGAGCTGCATGACGACATCGGGCAACTGCTGACCGCCGCCAAGCTGCAAAGCGAATGGCTCAAGCGCCGTATGCCGGATGAGCTGCAAACCCAGTGCAACGTCTTGTGCAATACCTTGAACGAGACCCTGGCCAAGGTGCGCGACGTCTCTGCCATCCTCAACCCCCGACAGCTCGCCAGCCTGGGCCTCGAAGCCAGCCTGCGCGCGCACCTGCTCAAGACCCTGGAAAACACCCCGGTGCACTGGAGCCTGGAATGCCAGCAACGGCTAACCGGCATCCCGGAAGAAATGGCCGTGGCGGCCTTTCGCATCACCCAGGAAGCCGTCACCAACATGCTGCGCCACGCCCAGGCACACAACCTGCTGGTGCGCCTGCAACGTCTACCCGAAGGCCTGTCGCTGAGCATTTGTGATGACGGCCAGGGTTTTTTGCCCGCCATCAATCCCAGCCTGGAAGGCCAGCGGGGCATGGCGGGCATGTCCGAGCGGGTTGATCAGCTTGGCGGCACATTGTCCGTGAGCAGTCATCCAGGTAACGGGACGCGCATCGAAGCGCTCTTCCCCTGGGCGCCCCGCTCCCTCGAACGGGCCAGCGCCCCTAAGGTTATCGAGTGACCTGCACATTGCTTCTGGTGGACGATCATGCCCTGATCAGGGCAGGCGTGCGTGCGCTGATCCAGGATATTCCCGGCTACACGGTGACGGGCGAAGCCAGCGATGGCGCCCAGTTGCTGGAGCAGTTCAATCGCTTGCTGCCGGACATTGTGCTGCTGGACCTGTCGATGAAGCACACCGGCGGCCTCGACGCTTTAAAGCAACTCAAGAGTGCGCACCCCAAGAGCAAGGTGCTGATCCTGTCGATGCACACCGACCCGGAGTTGATCATGCGCGCGCTGCAAGCCGGTGCCCATGGCTACCTGCTCAAGGACACTACCGCCAATGAGCTGGAACACGCGCTGCAAGCCTTGCGCAACAACGAGCGCTACCTGAGCCCGGCGATCGCCCACACCGTGATCAACCAGGCGCTGGTGCGCAGCCAGGGGCCGATCACGCCCGCCGGTCAAAGCCATAACCTCACGGCACGCCAACTGGAGATCCTGCGCCTGATCGTGCGCGGCAAATCCACCCGTGAGATCGCCCACGGCCTGGGCCTGAGCATCAAGACCGTAGAAGCCCACCGTTCGCAAATCATGAAGCGCCTGCAGATATTTGATGTGGCAGGCCTGGTGTTATTCGCTGTGCGCGAGCAGATCATCAGCCTGGACGACTAGGGGCGAATCCACCGGCAAATGCACGCGAAGCGCCTTGGGCAACGCCTCGAAGTGCAGGTCGTCACCTTCCAGCGGCTCGCCATCGAGGTTGATGTACAAGCCCTGCGCCACCTTGATATCGACCCACGGCAGGCGCGCCCGTACGAACATGTTGTCGATCCCACCGTCGCTCACCAGATTGAGCAGCGTGCCGACCACTTCCTGAGGCGCCGGCAGAATGCTGACGTCGAGCAAACCATCATCGGCCAATGCGCCGGGGCACAGTATGTGCCCACCGCCCGCCTGGCGGCCGTTGCCGATACCCAGCGCCAGCAACTCGCCCTTCCAGTGAAAGTCCGGTCCTTCCAGCTCACCGTAGGCGGCCTTCAACTCGCTGAAGCGCGTCAGGCCGGTAAACAGATAAGCAGCGCCGCCGAGGACTTTCTTCAAATCTTCGGAGGTATTGGCCGTGACCTGGCTACCAAAGCCGCCAGTGGCCATGTTCAGGAAAATCTGCCCGCCGACCTGGCCGAGGTCGATTGCCCTAGGGAGCACATCCAGCAATGCCAGGGCCTGGGCAGGCTCCAACGGCACGCCGGCAGCCTTGGCAAAATCATTGGCGGTGCCCAGCGGCATCAGCACTAGGCTGGCGTCGCTCTTGGCCTGGGCCATGGCTTCGGCCACGTCGCGCAACGTGCCGTCGCCGCCGCCGGCAATGATGTGGGTGTAACCGCCGTCCAGCGCCTCCTTGACCAGCCGTTGAGCGTCACCGCCCTCCCACGTCACCCGCACCGCCAGCTCCAAACCCGACTCGCGCCGGGCCAGCACGGCCGCACGTACGTCCTCGTTGAGGGCTTGCTTGCCGTGAAGGATCAACAGTGCCTTGGGGGTGGTCATGGGGGGCGTACTCCTGGAGTCAATGGTGCTTGAAGGATGTTGACCTTTGAGGAGTAGGAAAAAGTCATTAAGGTCGAAAAATAATTGGCTCGCTAGAAATTATCCATCGCGTTGCACATCGACACCTTGCCCTTGGGCGCAGGCTCCACCTCGACCCATTGCTTACCGCCCGGCGGCAGCTCGTGCAGCTGGAACGAACAGCTCGCATAGATGGACGCCTGCACCATGTAGTCCATCCCCGGCCGAGGCACAAAGGTCATGGTGCTGGAGCATTGCCGGGAATACTGCAGTTTCCCCAAGTAATGAAACGCGATCGGGGTGTTCGCCGGCACCACCAACTCCGACGATACGGCAGCCGCCCACGAGTAAATCGGCCCAGGCATGCCCAGGCTCTCGCCGTTGTGATCGGGGAAGCCCGCTTTCGTCGACGCCATCACCCCAGCGCCCGGTACATTCCAGTCCAGGCAATCACGCCCCGGCACCGCGCGCACCAGACCATCGGTGATCAACCGCACACGGGCAGTCTCGCCAGACGTTGGTGCGACGTAGCCGGTGGACAAGGAACGGATATTCGCCACTTGGCCGCAGCCTGTCAGCAGCACCAGCAACGCCACGGGAACCCCACGTAAAACGCTCATCAGCAGTCAACTCGCAAAGGAATAAAGGGCTGTTTACGGCTGACGGCAATTCTGGCTGACCGACAACTGCGGTGCGGGCTCGTACTTCACCTGCTGCAAGCCATCGGCGCCCTGAAAGATGAAGTACTTGATGCGGCAGTCCTTGAACATCGACGAGTAACCCTCCGCCCGGAAGCCTTCGCCATCGACCTGCTTGGTCACGGCGTTGTTGCGGCTGACCACCGCGAGCACCTGTGCATAGCTCTGGCCCATCCTCACCCCTGGCTCGCCGGTGACCGTCATCGACGAGGCGCAACCGCCCAACCCTGTCGCCGCCAATGCCAGCGCGACGCCGTACAGTCCATTGCGTAAATCGTTCATTCCTTGCTTCCTTTTAGGGATGGGTTACCGACGGCCTTCGCACACCGGTGATTCGCCGATACGGCCAAGCTTGCACATGTCCAAGTTATCTTTGCGTGTGAAGCCCGCATCTTTCATGCAGTAGAAGCTCCTAAGCCGCTCATCGATTGAACCTCCGCCCGTGCCCGCCACATTCTCGTACCCGCACGCGAGCATACTGCTCTTGACGCCCTCTACAGAGACCCCACTCTTTTGCCAATAGACAAAATCAGGCGGCGGCGGCTGAAAACCCCTGCCTGTGCAGCCGACCAGCAGTACAGCGCAAACACTCAACAGCAGCCCGCTCCTGGACATAGGGGTGTTCCTTAAGGTTTGCGTAAATCGTTCATTCCCTGCGACCTTTCAGTGATCGATTAACGGCGGCCTTCGCACACCGGTGATTCACCAATGCGGCCTTCTTTGCACAGGTCAATGTTATCTGTGCGCTTGAAACCCGAGTCTTTCATGCAATAAAACTGTGTGAGTACCTGGTCAATAGGCGTTGTGTCCCCCGTGCCTGTCAGGTTGATATACCCGCAAGCTCTCATCGCACTCTTGACGCCTTCTTGGGAGACCCCACTTTTTTTCCAATTGGTGAATTCCGGCGGCGGCGGTTGAAAGCCCCTCCCCGTGCAGCCGGTCAGTAACACAGCGCCAATAGTCAACAGCAACGTACTTCTCAACATAACGTTCTTCCTTATTCTCCGGCGCGCTTAAAGTGTGGAACGCCATCGGTTGAATCTTTCCAGAAGGGCTTGCAGGCGGGCCCTCCATTGCCGTAGCAGTTGTGCACTGTCTTATCGCCGCCAAGCACTTTCAGCCATTCCCATACACGCACGCTGCCGTCCGGGACCGTACCGCCCGTAGCGGGGTTGAACCCTACGAGCGGCAAGCGCGCAACCGGATCGAGATTGTGATTCTGGTAGCGCAGCTCCATCGCCTCGCGCTGTGATTCGGAGCTCACCCCTGAACGACTCTGTAAGACCCCTAACAACGAGTCGGCCTTCTGCACGCTGTAGGCAGCACCGAAGAAGTTCATCGACGTTTTGCCGAGAATGCCCACGTTGGCCGGATCACGGGCCAGCGACTCCATGGCGCTGCCAGTGGTCAACGTGCCCCGGCTGTGACCATCGATGTGCAACCCGCTCTGGCCGAACTGCGTCATGTAGTCTTTGGTTTGCACCGTTGCATTGGACAACCCCCAGAAATCATTCTCCAGATTCTTCTGATAAGCAGCGATCATCAGCTCGGAAGTGAAGTTGTTGGCTTGCTCGAAGTGGATCAAGTATTGCGGCCCGCTATCAGCCGAACTGTGCTGCTCGGCGTATTTGGCCGCAGCGTCGGCATCATTGAAAATGCCGTTGTTGGCGATATGCACTTTGCCGTCCGGCCCTTTCTTGAGGTTCATTTTCTCTTCGTCGCTCAGTTCGCGACGTTGAACTTTGCCCTCCTTGTCCTTCGAGACCTCATACACCCGCGCCTTCTCGATAAAGATCTTGCGATACGCCTCATCCGCCAGCAGCGAGACCTGATGATAGAACTCACGCTTGATCTCCTGCTCAGCCGCTACCTTGCGCCCCATTTCCGCCACATCCAACCGTCCCACGGCGACATGGGCGGCCTCGGTGTTGCGGTTCAGGTTGGCAATTGTCTGGTCAACCGTCATGCCGCCAACCACACGCTGGCGCTCGGCATTGGTGATCACCAAGGTGCCGGCGCTGATCGCGCTGCGGGTGTCGCTGTCGGCGGAGTCAGAGTCCGAGCCGTTGTTGATGCTGTTGGCGAGCAGCGCCTTGGCCGTGCCCAGTT
Organism: Pseudomonas sivasensis; assembly: GCF_052938085.1. Lineage (NCBI taxonomy): Bacteria > Pseudomonadati > Pseudomonadota > Gammaproteobacteria > Pseudomonadales > Pseudomonadaceae > Pseudomonas > Pseudomonas sivasensis. The sequence goes on along the minus strand of NZ_CP176442.1, from coordinate 1,729,183 downwards.
TGCCGTCGAGCATGTCCGAACTCAGGTCGACGCCTGAAGTTTTGGCGCTGGCTTCGGACACGTTGTGGATGTCGGACACCGTCAGCGTGCCGGTGGTCAGGCTGTTTTTGCCGTCGGCAATGGCCTTGTCGGAACTGGCGATCACGCCACCCTTGAGGTCGGTATTGCCGCGCACGTTGATGTCGAAACCACCGTCGCCGGCACGTATGCCCGATTGTTCGATCACGCTGGCAAAGTTGGACTTCTGCTTGGCGTTGGTGGAGCTGAAGCTAGCGGTCGCCGCACCGGCACAGACCGGCGGGATACAGATGCTGATCCCAGCGCTCATGCTCTTCTGCTCGGACGCGAAGGTGCTGGTGTCCTGCAGGCTCTCGACATTCAGGTCGCCGCCGATATCGGCCTTGACCGTCTCACCCGACACCACCGCACCACGCAGGGTGGTGTCCTTACCGGAAATCAGACTGACCTCTTTGCCGGCAGTCACGTGGGTATTGCTCCACACCAAGTCATTGCCATCGGCATTGCCACGGCTCTGAGAGGCGGACGCGTTGAAGCTCAGACCGTTTTTCTCGCTACCAAACGAGATGCCGATGCCAAGGCTGCCGTTGACGCTTTTGTTGGTGCTGTGTTGCTCGATGGTGTTCTGCGCACCCGCCAGCAGGATGTTGCCGTCAGCTTTCAACAACGCATTGTTGCCCGCCGTGATCTCACTGCCCTGCACGGTCAGGTTGTTGTTGCGCGTGCCGCCCGAGGACACGATCGTCACATCCCCACCCGCCGCGACCGTCGAAGCGGCTGCGGTGTTGCTGGTCTGCTCGCTTTTGCTCTCGCTCTTGTTCATGCCCAGGGCAATGCTCAAGTTGATACCGCCCGCCGCCGCCGGGTCGGCCATGACCTGAGTGTGCGCATCGCTGGCGGCCCACGCAGTACTCAGCGCCGCCAAAGTTTTCATACGTTTGTCATCGGTACGTTCAGCGGCTTTGTTCATGCGCTGGCCGGTCTGTACCGCACTCACGATCGGGTTGGTCAGGGTCAGGCTCACGCCGGTCTGCTTGAAGCGCTGCTCCTGCTGCTGCGCACTGAGGTTGCGCGCTTCGAGGATATTGACCTCGGACGCGTCGATCGACACATCGCCATTGGGCGCGTTCACATTGCTGCCCACCTGACGGTATTCGCCGCCGGCGCTGATCAGCACGTTGCCGTCGGTTGCGCCAATGTTGCTCGCGGCCGCCGTAGTCTGCTGACTGCTGTCTTTGTTGGTCTGTTGCTTGGAACCAACGGTGACGGCAATGGCGCCGCCGCTGAACATCCCGCTGGTCTTCACGTCCTTCATGTGTTTTTCGTCAAGTTGCTCGGTGGCTGCCAATACCTTGATGTCGTTGCCCGCCGCCAGCACCGTGCCCGATGTGGAAACCACGTTGCTACCCGTAATCGTGATGTTGTTGCCGGCCTGCATCACCGCCTGCTCGCCACTGAAGGTCGAGGCCTGTGCGGTGGTCTGGCTGACCGTGTCGCGGGTGGTGGTGGTCTTGCTCGAAAACATCCCGTTGCTGCCCTTGACCTTGTGCGCTTCGTCGGCGCTGTTGAAGCGCTCGCCGGCCTCGACATTGATGTCGCGCACCGCACTCACAGCAACAGCCCCCGCGTCGCTGTTGACCATCGCCCCGCGCACCTGCACGTCACGCCCGGCGCCCACGCGAACATCGCCGTTGGCCTGCACCGAACTGCCGACTTCATTGCGTCCGGCTTCCTTGCGCCAGTTGTCGCCATCCCACTGGTTGGACTGGGTGTAGGACTCTTTCACTGTGGTCAGGGTGATGTCGTTGCCCGCCACCAGCGACGTCTTGCCGCCGACGCCGGTGTTGCTCACTTGCGCGGCTTGCAGGTTGATATCGTTGCCGGCGGTGGCAATCAGGTTCGCCGCCGGTGCCGACACGTACAACCCCGCCACCCGCGACAAGCCAGTGCGGGTGCCCTGATCGCTCTCGCTGTCGGTGGTGACCGAGCGCACATTGATGTCGTTGCCGGCGCTCAGGGCCAGACGGCTGTTGGCGCTGATCAGGCCGCCGATGTTGTTGATGTCCTGGCTGGCGGTCAGGGCCACGTCGTTGCCCTGGATACGGCCGCCGAGGTTGTCGAGGTTCTGCACGCTGATGTTCACGCCATCGCGCCCGGACAGGCTGCCGGAGTTCACCAGATCACCGCGCACATCAAGGTTCAACGTGCGCCCGGCCATCAGTGCGCCGGAGCCATCCAGATCACCTTCGCGAACCCGCACATAGACTTGCGGCACGAGCACCTGACGGACTTCACCGCTCGCCAGCGTGACGTCCTTGGACACCAGCCAGACGATGTCGCTGGTCAACTGCGCCATTTGTTCGGCGGTCAGGGCGACACCAGGAATCAGTTTCCACTGATCCGCCAGGGTCACGGCGCTGTCGATCATGCCGCGATACTGTTCCTCATCACTGGCGTAGCCGTCGAGAAAGCGCCGGCCAGTGAGTTGCGCGATTTGCTCACGGATCAGCTTCTGTTCGTAGAAGCCGTCGCCGAGACGCTGCTGCGTGGCCGCCGGGTCGAGGTTCAGGCGCCCGAGCATGTAGTCCGAAGACAACCACTTGCGGTAGTTAGCGAAGCGCGGGTCGGTCTCCACCAGATAACCGGCGGTGCTGTTCGGGTTGGTCTGGAACAGGCTGCTGTTGGGCAGGTCGGGGTTGAAACCACCCGTGCGGATCTGCTCCACCGCGCCTGCCGCGTCCAGTTGGGTCAGTGCCTTCACTTCACTGATCGGGCTCACGGCGTGGGTGCGGCCTACGCCCGCCAGCTCACCGGTACCCGCAGTGCTGTCGGTAACGTTGGCCAGAACCAGCGCGCCAACCTGGGTGCCGCTGCCGTTGATGGCCGCGTACTCGGTGTACACCGTGGGTTTAAGGGAGATCTGCTCGATCAGCGGCGCCGGCGTATAACCGGTCAGGCCGACACCCTGGCGGTCACGGCCCTTGCGCTGGATGCGATAGTAATTGGCCACGCTGCCGTTGTCGGCCGTGACCCGTTCGCCGGTCACTTCGGTGTTGATCACTTGGCCGATGCTGCCGTTGAGCGCCTGCCCGGCAATGATCCGGCTCTTGTCGTTGAGCACCTGGTCGACGATCAACGTGAGGTTGCCACCGGCAAGCATCTGCGCAGGGTCGGAACTGACAATTTGCGTCTCGGTGACGCTGCGCGTGTAGTCATAGCGGTTCCAGCGCGTGCCGTAGCCTTCCGGCGTGACCAGGTGCAGCACCTCGTCGTTGTACAGCGAGATCTGGTCCGGCGTGTAACGGTTGGTCGAGCCCGACAGCAGGTACTCCTGCAGCACTTGGTTGGACACCAGCACGCGGTCGGTGGCGAAGTGTTCGTTGGTGTTGTTGATCTGCTTGGCGTTGACGCTCAGATGGCCCAGCGCTTCGACGGTGGCGCTCGCATTGTTGAGCACCTGTGCCTGGCCGCTGGCCTGGTCGTTGGCGTCAAGCAAGCCGCCGATCACCGTATCGCCGGCGCTGAAGATCAGTCCGTGCTCACGGTTGTTGATCGCCTGAGCGCCGATATCCAGGCGGTTGCGTGCCGCGATGGTCGCCGCCGTTGCGCCTTCGAGGATGTTGTTGAGCGTACCGGCGGTGATCGACAAATGATCACCGTAGAGGCGCCCGGTACCGAGGTTGTTCAGGGTCGCAGCACTGAGGCGGGTCGTCTCGCCGTCGACCACGCCACGGTTGTCGAATTGGTTGACCGCGTTGGCCTGCACACGCCGCCCACTGATCACGCCGTTGACACCGTTGTCGATAGCGCCGGCATCCACGCGCACCAGCGCGCCGGACTGCACCGCCCCCTGGTTGGTCATCGTGCCGCCAGTCTGCAGCGACAGGTCGCCGTTGCTCTGCACCAGGCCGCTGTTGATGAAGTTTTGAGTCAACCGGAAGGTCAGGTCGCCGAGGCTTTGGACCTTGCCGGCGCCGCTGTAATTGGCACTGTCGAGCAACACGGACTGGCCCCCAATCAGGGTGCCCGCGCCGTTGTTGATGGCCAGGCTTTTCTGCGCCGGGTTGCGATCGGCCAGGGTCAGCACGCTGCCCGCCGAGAGGATGCCCGCATCGTTGTCCACGCTGCCGCTGCCCTTCACGTTCAGCGTGGTGTCGGACACGATTGAGCCAGCGCGGTTGGTCAGCGTATCGGTGTCGAGATCGACGCTCTGGCCCTTGATGCCCTGGTTCGCGCCCTGGGTCGCGCTGTTGTCCACGCTCGCGGCGGTCAGCAACAGATGCCCGTCGGCGCGCAACAGGCCCGCCTGGTTGCTCAGTTGCTGGGCGTTGATGTCCAGGGTGCGCGCGCTGCCGATAAAGCCTTGGTCGTTGAACACTTGACCGGCGCGCACGGTGACGTCGCGCTGGCCGAGGATGCCGCCGGTGGCGCCGGAATTGCGGTTGCTCAGCTGTTGGCCGTGGGTATCCACGCGCAGGTCCGACTTGGCCTGCATGATGCCGCCGTCGTTGATCAACGCGCCGCTGTCGACGCTCAGCGTGTCGCTGGCGTTGACGGTGCCTGCACTGTTGTCGAGTTGCTGGCCCTGGGTATTGAGCAGCAGTTGCGCGCCGGTGATCACCCCACCTTGGTTGTTCAGGCCGAGTGCATTGAGGGTCAGCGCCTTGGCTGCCTCCAGACGCCCGCCACGGTTGTCGAGCACGCTGGTGTCGCTGTTGAGGATCAGGTCGGCGGCCACCGAACCGAGGGTACCGCCCTGGTTCTGCAGGCTGTCGGCCTTGACCGTCAAGGTTTGCGTGGCCGCGACGGTGCCATTGGCGTTGTTCAACTGCGCGGCCTTGATCCCCAGCGCGCCGCCGGCAGTGATCTGCCCGCTGCTGTTGTCCAGGGTGCCGCCGTTGAGGGTCAATTGCGCGGCGGTGACCAGCTTGCCCTTCTGATTGTTCAGGTGCTGGCGCGCGGTGACGGACAAGTCGCCAAGGCCACCCGACTGCACCAGACCATCCGCGTTGTTCAGGGTGTCAGCGCTGACGACGAGGGTGCCACCGCTGGACAGCGTACCGCCACTGTTATCGAGGCTGCGCGCGACGGTCATCTGCATACCGTTGCTGCCGGTCTGCACCCACTTGCCGCCGACGTTGGACAGGTCCAGCGCGGTCACGCTGATCTGTGCAGCGCCTACCTGTGCAGCATCGCTGAGCACGCTCTGGTTAGCGTCGGCCGTGAGGGCGCGGCCGGCGGTGACGCGACTGCGACGCAAGTCGAGATTGCCGGCGGTGCTGGTCAACTCAACGGTCTGGGCGGACGTCTGGCTGTCACTCAGGTCGACCTGGGCGGCGCTGGCCTTGAGGGTCTGCGCGGCGAGGTTCTGGCCTTTGGCGGTCAAGGTGCCAGCCGAGGTCAGCGTCAGCGAACCGCTGCTGCCGAGCTTGCCGGTACTGTCCACGCCCGCGGCCAATGCGGAACCTGCGTGGCTGCGAATCGCCGAATTGGCGCCGGTGGCGGTCAGCGCGGCATTGCCCTGGGCGGACACGATGCCACGGTTGTCGATATCACCAGCGGTGTGCACGGCCAGGTTGCCTTGGGCGTACAGCGTGCCGTCGTTGTCGATGCCCTTGTCGGCGCGGGCGGTCAAATCGGTGGCGCTGCTGATCTGGCCGTGGTTTTCGATCCGGCCGTCGGTGCCGATCACCACTTCACCAGCGCTGGAGCCGATCTGCCCGGCATTGCGCACGCCCACGCCTGCGCCATTGCCGACCAAGGTGATCTTGCCCGCGTACATGCCGCCCAACTGCGCCACGTCGATGGCGACGGTTGGCGTGTCGGTCGGTGCCGCGCCGGTGGTGCCGGCCTTGATGGTCAAGTCTTTGGACCAGATGCCCGCGTTCACCTCGACCGTGCGCGCGATGATTTCGGTGTAGTCGGCGCGGCTGGTGTCCATGCCTTCGCCGCCGATGCTGATCTTGCCGCCCGAGACTTCATAGCCGCTGATCAGGCCGTTCTCGAACTGCGCGCGCCCGGTGGTCAGGGTCGCGCGGTCGGCGTTGATAAACCCGCAGCCTTCACAGGTGATGCCCGACGGGTTGGCAATTACCACCTGCGCCTTGGAGCCCCCCACTTCGACAAAGCCGCGCAACTGGCTAGGGTTGCTCGAATTGACCTCGTTGAGAATCACCCGTGCGCTGCCGTTGGCCAGGTTGCGGTTGCCTTCGATCCACCCGCCCAGTTGAGTCTGGCTGTTGGTCACGCCGTTGTTGAGGATCACCCCGCGCTTGTCCACGTCGAACTGGGTGTAGGTGTTGCGCGACACGCCCGCGCCGCTTGGCCGGGCGATATCCACCACCGTGGTGCCGTTGCCGGCGGCGCCGATGGTCGGGCGCTGGCCCGCCGGTGCGGAGCCATCGACCACCACCTGCGCTTGTACCGGCGCCGCCAGCGCGACCCAGCCCATGCCCAGCATCAGCGCAAACCGCAGCGGCGTCAGCGTGGCAACCGCCGTACCCGGGCGCGCTACGGCGCCGGTCGTGCCGGGAGCCTTGCACGCGCTCTTGACGTTTTCGGCCACCACCATCAGCAGGCCGCGAGCCTGGTTGAAAACAATTCGATACAGATGCTTATTCATGCAAGTCCTTTGCGCGGTGGCTGATCAGAGCGCGTCGCTGGGTAACGGGTGAGTGGCAAACCAGGCTTGCGCCTCCAGGTCCAGGACGGCGATACCCTGGAAATTCATGACGCGCAGTCCGCGCTCATCGCCTCGGTGGTACAGCGAACGGAAGATCCGCCCGGGCCACAGCCGCCGTCGCAACAGGCCGCTGACTCGTCGGGTATGCCCGAACGGCGCGACCCAGTCGTTGATCCACAGGCGGTCGCCGCTGTCCCAGTCCGCGGCAGGCAGGCAGACGGCTGGTTCGCGCAGGTAGCGCGCCTCGGCCTCGGCACTGAGGTTGAGCCACGACAGGAAAAACACCGGGCGCCCCGCTTCGCTGATCAGGATGAACTGACGGCGCTTGATCGCCGGCAGCAACAGGGTCGACAGGCTGTGCAATGGCGCATCGCGATGCGCCGCCGAGTGCATCCACAACCACACCGCCGAACCCAACACCTGGGCTTCGTCGATGGGACTGTCGGGCCCCGTGGGCGCGAGCACTTCGAGGGTGTCATCCGACATGCTGGCCTCCTTCAAAATGACCAGTTGGCGCTGAAGCCACTGGTCACGTCGGCGGTCTGGAAACCCTTGGGTTTTTCCAGAGGTTTGCCGGTGTAGATGTCATAGGAAAACTGCTTGTAGCCGCCGCGCAGGCCTACCACCGCACCGGCCAGGCGGCGACCCAGCAAGTACTCGGTGGAATGCCCGCCAACCTGGCCGTAATCCACGCCCAGATAGAGCTCCTGACCGGTGTTGCCCAGGCTCAGGCCGAGGTCGTTGCTGAAGGTCCAGCCGCGTTCCGCCGACAGAATCTGCTCGCCATCAAAGCCGCGCACGGTGTAGCGCCCACCGATTGAAAAGCGGTCCTGGGGAATCAGCGGCGTGCGGTTCCATTGCCCGCGCCAGCCGCCGATGTAACGCAGCTTCTGCTGGCCGACGCTGAACGGCACTTGCAATTGCGCGTTGGCGGTAATGATCTGCGAGCGCGACGTGCCTTCGCCGTTTTCTTCCTCGGGTGCGCGCAAGGCATCGCGCGCACCGGTGCCACGGCGATAGCCGACGCCAAGGTCGAGGGTGTTCGCACCGATGAATTCACGGTGATTGATCCCGGCCTGCCAACCGGCCATGCGCCGGCGCTGAAATTCGATTTCGGTGTCTTCGATGTAGTTGCTGGAGGTACGGCTCCAGCCTCCGAGGGACACGGTGGTCTTGCGCACCGCGTCGCGATAGATCACGCGCGACAGCTGCACCTCATTGGTCCGGCTGCGGCCGCTGTAGGAATACGCCTGGTTCACCCCGGCGATAGTCTGGTGGTAGTCGTATTCGCTGGAGGTCAGGCTCAACTGCCAATAGTCGTAGGGCACCGAATAGTGAATGGTGTGGCCCTTGGACCCACGGTCGCCGCTTTCGCCGCCGCCGAGGTCGTGGTTGAAGCTGATGTAGAACAGGTCGTTGAGGGTCGCCAGGTTATCCAGCGACAGCGCGACGTTGCCCTGGTACTTGCCGGTCTGCTTGCTGCCGGAGTCGTCCACCGACAGGCTGACCCGTACGGGCACGGCCTGCTTCCAGGCGATCACCACATCGCTTTCACCCGGCTGCGCATCGGCGCCTTCGGCGGGGGTGATCTGTACGTCGGCTTCGGCGGTGGGCACGCGCTTGAAGTTTTCCAGCGCCTGTTCGATGTCGCGCAGGTTCAGCACATCGCCATCGGACGCGGGCATCGCATTCCAGTAGTTGGCGCGGGCCGAAGTACCGGCGGCAAAACGGATGTGTTTGATCCGGCCGGGCACCACCACCAGGGACAGGGTGCCCTGATTCAAGTCCTGGGCCTGGGCCAGCACGCGGGTGGTAATAAAACCTTTGGCGATGATCGCATTCTGGATGCGCTTCATGGTCAGGTTGATCCCGCGCGCGCCAACACAACGCCCTTGCACTGGATCATCGGACGGGTTGGCGGCACGCAGGGCCCACTGGAAATCCTCGGCCTGGTCGCCACTGAGCACCACGCGGTCGATCTTGAAGCACGGCGTTTCATCGCGCGGCAGGCGCAGGCTGGCTTCGGTGTCTTGGGGCGCTTGCAGGCGAACGTCGGGCGACGGTTCCAGCTGCTCGCGTTGTGCACGCTCGCGCTGTTGCTGCTGGATCAATTGCTGGGCTGGCGCTTGCGGCTCGGCCGCAAACGCAGCCGCGCTGGCTAGCAAACCAACTGCAGTACAGGTGGAAACGCACGACTGCAGCAAAACTGATGGTTTTGTTCTAGATACAGCGACGAGAGACATTTCGCATCCTTGTGAGTGAAACTTCCTACATGCGCAGGCTTTGTCACCACAACGACACAAAAGTGCCCCAGCAAAACATGGCACTGTGACTTGATTCGCAAAAGCGGCCACTGCAGACCGCCAGGACTGTCACATTGCAACGCTCTAACTCAAGGGTTATAGCGGTTTTTCAGGTGTAAAAATTAATCCTCAGTTTTTGTGCAATTTGCTCATCAATTGCGCCTCAGCCTGAGTCAAACCGCAGGATTGGGTCAGTTCATCCACCGTCGCGCCCATGCCCACCAGCTTCGCTGCCTGGGCAAACGACAGGCTCGCTGGGTCGCGCTGCTCAATCTGCGCCAGCTTGTCCGGCAACGGCGCGAGGATGGCGCGCAGTTCATGCACCTCATCCCCGACCCTCACCGCACTTTGCTGGAAGTGATCAACCCGCTTGACCAGCTCCAGAATGCGCCGGTCGCGCAGCGCATCGCGCTCGGCCTGTTGCATGGCCAATTCTCGCTGCTGGCGCACATAGCGCAGCATAAACGCCAGCGTCCCGGCCCACAGCAGGGCCAGGACAATCACTGCTGCTTCAAGGAACAATCAGATGTTCTCCAGATCCGACCACTCTTCTTCGCTCATCATCTTGTCCAGCTCAACCAGAATCAGCAGTTCGTTGTTCTTGTTGCACACGCCCTGAATGAACTTGGCTGATTCCTCGTTACCCACGTTCGGCGCGGTTTCCACTTCCGATTGGCGCAGGTAAACCACTTCGGCCACGCTGTCGACCATGATCCCGACCACTTGCTTGTCGGCTTCGATGATGACGATACGGGTGTTGTCGCTGACTTCGACGGTATCCAGGCCAAAACGCTGGCGGGTGTCGATCACCGTCACCACGTTGCCGCGCAGGTTGATGATGCCCAGCACGTAGCTCGGCGCACCTGGAACCGGGGCGATCTCGGTGTAGCGCAGCACTTCCTGCACGCGCATCACGTTAATGCCGTAGGTTTCGTTGTCCAGTTTGAAGGTAACCCATTGCAGGATCGGATCATCCAAACCTTGTGCAGATGCTGACTTATTCATACCCATGACCCCTTCAAATGCCGTTACGAACGGCGTGTGTGCTTCGTCGACCGCACTCGCGTGCGGCCCTTATTGTTCAATCAACTGCGTATGTTCACGGGCATCGACTTGACGGCACCGCTGGCGATCAACTCGGCCAGTTCGGCGACGTCGAGCAACGCGCACATGTGTTCGATTACAGTGCCCGCCAACCAAGGCCGCTGGCCCCGGTGGCTGCGCCATTTGATTTCGTTAGGGTCCAGGCGCAACGAGCGGCTGACTTGATGCACCGCCAGCCCCCACTCGTAACCCTGCACCGAGATCACGTATTGCAGGCCTTGGCGGAAGTCGTCGCGGTAGCGATCGGGCATCACCCAGCGCGCGGTGTCCAGTACCTTGAGATTACCGGCCTGGCTCGGCAGGATTCCGAGGAACCACTCCGGTTGCCCGAACAGCGGCGTCAGTTCCTGGCCGGCCAGGGAGTAGATCGAGCCCAGGCACACCAGCGGCACCGCAAGGGTCAAGCCGGCGACGTCGAACAGCAGGCATTCGAAAGGCTCCGCCGCCCAGGCCGGACGACCATCGCCGCTCACGGGCGGCGGCGTAATATTCGGTGGCAGGTGCACTTCCACCACGGGCTCGACCACCACCGGCGCGACGGGCATGACCACCGGGACGGCGACCGGCACGATCACCGGCGCGACGTAGGCATCACGCGCCTGCTCTTCCAATACGGCCAACTGGAACTCATCCAGGGTACTGGACGACGGTTCTTCTACCGCAGGTTCCAGGACCAGGATCGGTTCCGGCAATTCTTCTGCAGTGGCTTCCTGCAACAAGGCATCCAGGTAGGATTCCAGTGCCAGTTGCGGCCGGGTCTTGAGTTCGACAGGACGATTCATCACGCCACCTGCGCAACAAGCTGCTGGGACAGCAGGTGCTTGAGCAATGCGCGGTAGGCCAACACACCACGGCTTTTACCGTCGAACTGCGAAGGCGTCAGCCCGGCGCGGCTGGCATCGCGCAGGCGCGTGTCCACCGGGATGTAGCCGTTCCAGATGGTCTGCGGATAGGCGTCACGCAATACGCGCAACGTGCCCAGGGACGCCTGGGTACGGCGATCGAACAAGGTCGGCACAATGCTGTACGGCAGCGCCTGTTTACGCGAGCGGTTGATCATCGCCAGGGTGCTGACCATGCGTTCCAGGCCTTTGACCGCCAGGTGCTCGGTCTGCACCGGGATCACCAACTGCTGGCTGGCCGCCAAGGCATTGACCATGAGCACGCCAAGCAACGGCGGGCTGTCGATGATCGCGTAATCGAAGTCCTGCCACAGTTGCGCCAGGGTCTTGGCGATCACCAGGCCCAGGCCGCTCTGCCCCGGCGACTGGCGCTCAAGGGTGGCCAGCGCGGTGCTGGACGGCAGCAGGGAAATGCTCTCGTTACTGGTCGGCAACAGCAGTTGGCCGGGCAAGTCGCTCGGCACGCTGCCCTTGTGCAGGAACAGGTCATAGTTGCTGTGCTCCAGCGCGTCCGGGTCGTAACCGAAATAGCTGGTCATCGAGCCGTGGGGGTCGAGGTCGACCACGACCACACGCTTGCCCGCCTCGGCCAGCAAGCCGGCTAAAGCGATGGAGGTGGTGGTCTTGCCGACTCCACCTTTTTGATTGGCAACTGCCCAGACTCTCATTCGGATGGTTCCTCCCGGTGGGCACGTGCGCGACCGAGACATTGCATAGGTTATTGAGCCGGTGACGGAGAATTGACGGCACTCTGCCGAACCGGCGGCTTTGCAGGGGCCGGTGCAGTTTGTGTGCCAGCGCGCCTCAAGGCCGCATCCGGTGTTGCATTGGCGGTGCCGGTGCCGGTCAGGCTACGGCGCACATCCAGGTTGCGTGAGACGACCAACACCACCCGACGGTTGCGCGCGCGGCCTTCCAGGGTGGCGTTATTGGCCACCGGCTGGAACTCGCCATACCCCACCGACGCCAGGCGCCCGGGGTTCACACCCTGCATCGCGAGCATGCGCACGATGCTGGCGGCACGGGCCGAGGACAGCTCCCAGTTGGTCGGGTATTGCGCGGTGCTGATCGGCACATTGTCGGTAAAACCTTCGACGTGGACCGGGTTTTCAAAAGGTTTGAGGATCGCCGCCACCTTGTCGATGATGGTGAACGCCTGGTCGCTGGGCAACGCATCGGCACTGGCGAACAGCAGGCTGGAATTGAGCTCGATCTCCACCCACAACTCATTGCCGCGCACGGTCATCTGGTTGGAGCTGATCAGGTCGCCAAACGCGGCACTGATGTCATCGGCGATGCTTTTCAGCGGATCGCTGGTGCCGCCCACGCCGGCAGCGGTTTCGTCGCTGTCGTTGACCAGCGGCTTGGCCGGGGTCACGCTCTTGGGCCGCTCTTCGCCAATGGGTATCGGCTTGAGCGAACGGTCGGCGTCGTTGAACACGCCGATCAGCGCCTGGGAAATGACTTTGTACTTGCCTTCGTTGATCGACGAGATGGAGTACATCACCACGAAAAATGCGAACAGCAAGGTGATGAAGTCCGCATAGGACACCAGCCACCGCTCGTGGTTGACGTGTTCCTCAGGCTCGCGACGGCGACGGCTCATTGGCATTACTCCCCATCAATCCATGAAGCCCTGAAGCTTCAATTCGATGGAGCGCGGGTTCTCGCCCTCGGCAATCGAGAGAATGCCTTCGAGCAGCATCTCGCGGTAACGGGACTGGCGCATGGCAATGGATTTGAGCTTGCTCGCTACCGGCAACAGCACCAGGTTGGCACTGGCCACACCATAGATAGTCGCGACGAACGCCACGGCGATGCCGCTGCCCAATTGCGAAGGGTCGGCCAGGTTGCCCATCACGTGGATCAGGCCCATGACTGCACCGATGATGCCGATGGTCGGCGCGTAGCCGCCCATGCTTTCAAACACTTTGGCGGCGTTGATGTCGCGGCTTTCCTGGGTGTAGAAATCCACTTCCAGGATGCTGCGGATCGCTTCCGGCTCGGCACCGTCGACCAACAACTGCAAGCCTTTACGCGAGTAGCTGTCGGGCTCGGCATCGGCCACGCCTTCCAGGCCCAGCAGGCCTTCCTTGCGTGCGGTGAGGCTCCAGTTGACCACCCTGTCGATGCCACCGGCCAAGTCGACACGTGGCGGGAAGATGATCCAGATCACGATCTGCATCGCACGCTTGAACGAGCTCATCGGTGACTGCAACAACGCAGCGCCCACGGTGCCGCCAATCACGATCAGCGCCGCCGGGCCGTTGGCCAGGGCGCCGAGGTGGCCGCCTTCGAGGTAGTTGCCGCCGATAATGGCGACAAACGCCATGATGATGCCGATCAGGCTCAATACATCCATCAGAGGCAGGCCTCCACCAGATGCTTGCCGATGTCGTCCAGGCTGTAAACGGCGTCGGCCAGGTCAGCCTTGACGATGGCCATGGGCATGCCATAGATCACGCAGCTGGCTTCGTCCTGGGCCCAGATCGCACTGCCGCCCTGCTTGAGCAGGCGCGCGCCTTCACGACCGTCGGCGCCCATGCCGGTGAGCACCACCGCCAGAACTTTGTCACCGTAGGACTTGGCCGCCGAACCGAAGGTAATGTCCACGCACGGCTTGTAGTTGAGGCGCTCGTCACCCGGAAGGATTTTGATCGCGCCACGGCCATCGACCATCATCTGCTTGCCGCCTGGGGCCAGCAACGCCAGGCCAGGGCGCAGGATGTCGCCATCCTCGGCTTCCTTGACGCTGATGCGGCATAACTTGTCCAGACGCTCGGCAAACGCTTTGGTGAACGCCGCTGGCATGTGCTGGATCAACACGATCGGCGCCGGGAAGTTGGCCGGCAATTGGGTCAATACGCGCTGCAAGGCCACCGGGCCACCGGTGGAAGTCCCAATGGCAACCAGCTTGTAAGCCTTGCGCTTGGGCGCTGGCGAATGAGCATGCGCGGCAGCCGGTGCCGACGTGCGTACCGGCGGCGGCGCAGGCCGGGTAACCGGGGCAGGCGCCGGGCGACTGAACGAGGAACTGGTGGGCGCAGACGGCGCAGCTACCGGCGCCGGGGCGGGTGCTGGGGCGCTGAACAGGCTGCGACGGTTACTGCGGGAAATACTGTGGACTTTCTCGCACAGCAGTTGCTTGACCTTATCGGGGTTGCGCGAGATGTCTTCGAAATTCTTCGGCAGGAAGTCCACCGCACCGGCATCCAGCGCATCGAGGGTCACTCGGGCACCTTCATGGGTCAGCGAGGAGAACATCAATACCGGGGTCGGGCAGCGTTGCATGATGTGCCGAACTGCCGTGATGCCATCCATCATCGGCATCTCGTAGTCCATGGTGATCACGTCCGGCTTTAGCGCAATGGCTTGATCAATCGCCTCTTTACCGTTGGTGGCCGTACCGACCACCTGGATGCTTGGATCGGCGGAAAGAATTTCCGAGACGCGGCGGCGGAAGAAACCCGAATCGTCCACCACCAGGACCTTGACTGCCATAAACACTCCGTTAGGCGGGGCGGGCATTACCGCCCTGCCCCGCCAGAATCAAATACGCCGTGCGGCGTAACGCTTGAGCATGCTCGGAACATCGAGAATCAGCGCGATCCGACCGTCACCGGTAATGGTCGCACCCGACATGCCCGGGGTTCCCTGCAGCATTTTGCCCAAAGGCTTGATGACCACTTCTTCCTGGCCAACCAGTTGATCGACGACAAAGCCGATCCGCTGAGTGCCCACCGAGAGAATCACCACATGGCCTTCGCGCTGCTCCTCATGGGCCGCCGATGCAACCAGCCAGCGCTTGAGGTAGAACAACGGCAGCGCTTTATCACGCACGATCACCACTTCCTGACCGTCCACCACGTTGGTGCGCGACAGGTCGAGGTGGAAGATCTCGTTGACGTTGACCAACGGGAAGGCGAACGCCTGGTTACCCAGCATCACCATCAGGGTCGGCATGATCGCCAAGGTCAACGGCACCTTGATGACGATCTTGGAGCCCTGGCCCTTGGTCGAGTAGATGTTGATCGAGCCATTGAGCTGGCTGATCTTGGTCTTCACCACGTCCATGCCCACGCCACGGCCCGACACGTCGGAAATCTCGGTCTTGGTCGAGAAGCCAGGGGCGAAGATCAGGTTGTAGCACTCGGTGTCGGTCAGGCGGTCGGCGGCGTCCTTGTCCATCACGCCACGCTTGACGGCGATATTGCGCAAGATCGCCGGGTCCATGCCCTTGCCGTCATCGGTGATCGACAGCAGGATGTGGTCGCCTTCTTGCTCCGCCGCCAGAATCACCTTGCCGCCACGGGACTTGCCCGAGGCTTCGCGTTCTTCAGGGGTTTCGACACCGTGATCGACAGCGTTGCGCACCAAGTGGACCAGCGGGTCGGCCAGGGCCTCGACAAGGTTTTTGTCGAGGTCGGTTTCTTCACCCACCAGTTCCAGGTTGATCTCTTTCTTCAGCTGGCGCGCCAGGTCACGAACCAGGCGCGGGAAGCGGCCGAAGACTTTCTTGATCGGCTGCATCCGGGTTTTCATCACCGCGGTTTGCAGGTCAGCCGTCACCACGTCGAGGTTCGACACGGCCTTCTGCATGGCTTCATCGCCACTGCTCAAGCCCAGGCGCACCAGGCGGTTACGCACCAGTACCAGCTCGCCGACCATGTTCATGATGTCGTCCAGACGCGCGGTATCAACCCGCACGGTGGTTTCGGCTTCACTGGCGGGTTTTTCCGCCGGTGGTGGCGCAGCCGCACGCGCAGGTGCTGGAGCCGGGGCTGCGGGCTTGGCCACAGGCGCAGGCGCAGCCGCTTTAGCAGCAGCCGGTGCTGCCGTGGCGACTGCAGCCGCTGGGGCAACTTCGCTGAACTTGCCCTTGCCGTGCAAATCATCCAGCAGCGCTTCGAATTCGTGATCAGAGATCAACCCATCGTCCGCAGGCTTGGCACTGGCAGCCGCCGCCGCAGCAGGCGCTGCCGCCACTTCCGGCAGGGCGTCGACCGCAAACGTGCCTTTGCCGTGCAACTGGTCAAGCAAGGCTTCGAATTCGTCATCGGTGATGTCGGTGCTGGCCGGGGCCGCAGGCGCTTCGGCAGCCGCGACAGGCGCCACCGCATCGGCGGCGAACTGGCCTTTACCGTGCAACTGGTCGAGCAGGGATTCGAACTCGGCGTCGGTGATGTCTTCACTGGTCGGTGCCGCTGCCGGGGCAACGGCGGCCGGTGCTTCAGCTTCGGCCTTGACGGCACTGAGGGAGTTGAGCAGTTGTTCGAACTCATTGTCCGTCACATCCGCTTCAGGCTCCGCCACCGGCTCAGGCGCGGCCTCAACCACCGGCGCTGCCGTGGTGTCGGCCGGCTCTGCATAGCGCGCCAGGGCGGCCAGCAGTTCCGGGGTGGCCGCCGTGATCGGGGCACGTTCGCGAACTTCGCTGAACATGCCGTTGACCGCATCCAGTGCTTCGAGAATCACGTCCATCAATTCCGAATCAACGTGACGCTCACCCTTGCGCAGGATGTCGAACACGTTCTCGGCGATGTGGCAGCACTCCACCAGCTCATGGAGCTGGAGGAAGCCGGCGCCCCCTTTTACAGTATGAAAACCGCGAAAAATTGCATTGAGCAGGTTCGCATCATCCGGTCGGCTTTCCAGCTCGACCAGTTGTTCGGACAGTTGCTCTAAAATTTCGCCGGCCTCTACAAGGAAATCCTGAAGGATCTCTTCATCGGCGCCGAAGCTCATGTGGGTGCTCCTTAGAAGCCTAAACTGGATAACAGGTCATCTACGTCATCCTGACCTGACACAACGTCTTCACGTTTATCGGCATGAATCTGCGGACCTTCACCCTTGGCGAGATGTTTTTGTGGATCTTTTTCAGAGAGGATCGCTTCGCGGTCATGTTCGATGCCGGCAAAACGGTCTACCTGGCCAGCCATGAGCACCAATTTGAGCAAATTGCTTTCCACTTCGGTAACCAACTGGGTTACACGTTTGATCACCTGACCGGTGAGGTCCTGGTAATCCTGGGCCAGCAGAATGTCATTGAGGTTGCTGGAAACCGTGCGGTTTTCCTGTTCGCTGCGCGACAGGAAACCGTCGACCCGACGGGCCAATTCACGAAACTCTTCAGCCCCGACTTCGCGACGCATGAAGCGGCCCCAGTCAACGCTGAGGGCCTGGGCTTCATTGGCCATGCCGTTGACCAGAGGCGTGGCATTTTCCACCAGGTCCATGGTGCGGTTGGCCGCGGCCTCGGTCAGCCTGACCACATAGGACAGGCGTTCGGTGGCATCAGTGATCTGCGAGATTTCTTCGGCCTGGGGCATGTGCGGGTCAATCTGAAAATTGACGATCGCACTGTGCAGCTCGCGTGTGAGCTTGCCCACTTCCTGGTACAGGCCGCGGTCACGGGTCTGGTTGAGCTCATGGATCAACTGCACCGCGTCGCCGAAGTGGCCTTTTTCAAGGCTGTCGACCAACTGGTGAGCATGCTTTTTCAGGGTCGACTCAAAGTCTCCCTGTGACGTTTCTTTATGCTCCATAGCTCCCCCGCGATGGCATTAGCCGTGGATGCGTTCAAAGATCTTTTCGATCTTCTCTTTCAAGGCCTGTGCAGTGAATGGCTTGACTACGTAACCGTTGACCCCGGCCTGGGCGGCTTCGATGATCTGTTCACGCTTGGCTTCGGCGGTCACCATCAACACGGGAAGGCTGCGCAGTTTTTCGTCGGCACGCACGTGGCGCAACAAGTCGATACCGGTCATGCCCGGCATGTTCCAGTCTGTTACCAGAAAGTCGATGCTCCCGCTGTTGAGGATCGGAATCGCCGTAAGGCCGTCATCCGCCTCGACCGTGTTTGTGAACCCAAGGTCACGCAACAGGTTTTTTATGATCCGCCGCATCGTTGAGAAGTCATCAACGATGAGGATTTTCATGTTCTTGTCCAATTCGACCTCCAAGCAGTCTTAAACGCGCCCAGCACCTGGACGCGCCATTTCAATCAACAGGCATTACACAAAAAGGACTGCCGGGGGCACCACGGATCGAACCCACGAAGGCCTATCACCCTCGCGGTATCGCTTTGCAATGCTCCCCACACTGCCTGTCAGCGCGCTCGCCACTCTCCCAAACGCCCCCGCAAGCGGGCTGCGCATTGGCTGTGCAACTGGCTGACACGCGATTCGCTGACCCCCAGGACCTCACCGATTTCCTTAAGGTTCAGCTCTTCGTCGTAATACAGCGCCAACACTAACCGCTCGCGCTCGGGCAAGTTGGCAATGGCGTCCGCCAATGCACCCTGGAAGCGTTCATCTTCCAGGTCGCGTGACGGTTCCATATGCGCGCTCGCGCCGTCCTCGTGCAGCCCTTCGTGTTCGCCGTCCTGCAACAGGTCGTCGAAACTGAACAGGCGGCTGCCCAAGGTATCGTTCAAAATCCCGTAATAATCGTCGAGACTCAATTGGAGTTCGGCCGCAACTTCATGATCTTTAGCGTCGCGACCGGTTTTTGCTTCAATTGCACGAATTGCGTCGCTGACCATGCGCGTATTTCGGTGCACCGAACGCGGCGCCCAATCACCTTTACGCACCTCATCAAGCATCGCGCCACGGATACGGATACCCGCATACGTCTCGAAACTCGCGCCTTTGCTGGCATCGTATTTGGTCGACACTTCGAGCAAGCCGATCATGCCGGCCTGGATCAGGTCCTCGACCTGCACGCTGGCGGGCAGGCGAGCCAGCAAGTGATAGGCGATACGCTTGACCAGCGGCGCATAGCGCTCAATCAACTCACCCTGACTGTCACGGGCAGATTTCTTGTAGGCGTTGTAGCCATTCGCTGTCATAGCACCGGTCCTGCGCTCGTCTGATGTACCAATCGCTCGACGAAAAACTCCAGATGCCCACGAGGGTTGGCGGGCAACGGCCAGGTATCGACCTTCTGGGCAATAGCCTTGAACGCCAATGCGCATTTGGAACGAGGGAACGCTTCGTAGACTGCACGCTGCTTTTGCACAGCCTTGCGCACGCACTCGTCGTAGGGAACTGCGCCGACGTATTGTAAGGCGACATCGAGGAAGCGATCCGTGACCTTGGTCAACTTGGCGAACAGATTGCGCCCTTCCTGCGGACTCTGGGCCATGTTGGCCAGGACGCGGAAGCGGTTCATGCCGTAGTCACGGTTAAGCAGTTTGATCAGAGCGTAGGCGTCGGTGATCGAGGTGGGTTCATCGCAGACCACCAGCAGGACTTCCTGCGCGGCGCGCACGAAGCTGACCACGGACTCGCCGATCCCGGCGGCGGTGTCGATCACCAGCACGTCGAGGTTGTCGCCGATATCACTGAATGCCTGGATCAGGCCGGCATGCTGCGCCGGGCTCAGGTGCACCATGCTCTGGGTACCGGAGGCAGCCGGCACGATGCGGATCCCGCCAGGGCCCTGGAGCAGCACGTCGCGCAGCTCACAGCGCCCCTCGATCACATCGGCAAGGGTGTGTTTGGGCGTCAGTCCCAGCAGAACGTCGACGTTCGCCAGCCCCAGGTCAGCATCCAGCAGCATGACGCGACGGCCAAGCTCTGCCAGGGCCAGGGACAAATTCACTGACACGTTAGTCTTTCCGACGCCACCTTTGCCGCCGGTCACCGCGATCACCTGTACGGGATGCATGCTGCCCATTTTATTTCTTTACCTTGTCTTGCTTAGACGCAGGCTACATGGCTTGGCCGCGTGAATCGCTTGCAGACCATCAATGTAGGTACATTTCACGGTGTTCATCCTGACTTCAACCGACCCGTTTTGCCGGGTTGTGGTAGAGGTCGGCGAACATATCGGCCATCGCTTCCTCGCTAGGCTCTTCTTGCATTTGCACGCTGACGGCACGGCTGACCAACTGATGACGGCGCGGCAGATGAAGATCATCCGGGATCCGCGGCCCGTCGGTCAGGTAGGCAACCGGTAATTCATGACTGATAGCCAGGCTCAACACTTCACCCAGGCTGGCGGTTTCATCCAGTTTCGTGAGGATGCAACCGGCCAGGCCACAGCGTTTGTAGCTATGGTACGCAGCGGTAAGAACCTGTTTTTGGCTGGTGGTTGCAAGCACCAGGTAATTTTTCGACTTGATGCCACGCCCGGCCAGGGTTTCCAGTTGCATGCGCAACGCCGGGTCGCTGGCTTGCAAGCCGGCGGTGTCGATCAGCACCACGCGCTTGCGCAGCAGCGGATCGAGGGCGTTGGCCAGGGACTGGCCCGGGTCGACGTGGGTCACCGGTACATTGAGGATGCGGCCCAACGTCTTGAGCTGCTCCTGGGCGCCGATCCGGTAGCTGTCCATGCTCACCAGCGCGATATTATTCGCGCCGTACTTGAGCACATAACGCGCTGCCAGCTTGGCGAGGGTGGTGGTCTTGCCCATGCCGGCAGGGCCGACCATGGCGATCACACCGCCCTCTTCCAGGGGTTCGATTTCCGGGGTAGCGATCATCCGCGCCAGGTGGGCCAGCAACATGCGCCAGGCCTGGCGTGGTTCTTCGATTTCGGTGGTCAGGGCCAGCAGGTCGCGGGACAACGGGCCGGACAAGCCAATGCGTTGCAGGCGACGCCACAGGTTGGCCTGTTGCGGTTTGCTGCCTTGCAACTGCGTCCAGGCCAGCGAGCCGAGCTGCACTTCCAGCAGTTCGCGCAGGCCGTTGAGCTCAAAGCGCATCGAGTCGAACACACGCTGGTCAACTGCGGCGGCCGGGGCTGGCGCGGCAGGACGCGGCGGCTCGACGAAGGTCGGCTCAACCAGTGGTTCGGCAGCGGTCAGCGGCAGCCCGGCGAACAACTGGCGATTGGTGGTGGTATCGCTGTCGCCACGCATGCTCAGCTCAGCCTGGGCCGAGACGATGCGCGAAGCGGTCTTGCGCAGCTCGTCTTCGAGCTCCATGTTCGGTACACGCGGCGCCAGCGCCGAGGGGGTGTAATCCAGGGCAGCCGTCAGCTCGACACCGCCGGCAATACGACGGTTACCGATAATCGCGGCGTCGGCGCCCAGCTCATCACGGACCAGTTTCATGGCCTGACGCATATCGGCGGCGAAAAAACGCTTAACTTGCATAACCCACTACCCTCAGCCGTTGGGCCCTACTGTCGCGACGATAGTCACTTGCTTGTTGTCAGGAATTTCCTGATAAGCCAAAACGTGCAAATTCGGTACTGCCAAGCGTCCAAACCGCGACAACATCGCGCGGACCGGACCTGCCACCAGCAGAATCACCGGTTGGCCCTGCATTTCCTGACGCTGTGCGGCGTCGATCAACGAACGCTGCAGCTTTTCAGCCATGCTTGGCTCCAGCAGAACGCCCTCTTCCTGGCCTTGTCCTGCCTTCTGAATACTATTGAGCAATATTTGTTCCAACCTTGGTTCCAAGGTGATCACAGGCAGCTCAGAGTCAAGCCCTACAATGCTTTGCACGATTGCACGGGACAATCCGACACGCACCGCAGCCACCAGCGCGGCGGTATCTTGACTCTTGGCGGCGTTGTTGGCGATGGCCTCGGCAATGCTGCGAATGTCGCGTACCGGTACCTGTTCGGCCAGCAGCGCCTGCAACACCTTGAGCAATTGCGACAGCGACAGCACGCCGGGCACCAGCTCTTCCGCCAGTTTTGGCGAGGCTTTGCCCAGTAAGCCCATCAATTGCTGGACTTCTTCGTGGCCGATGAGCTCGTGGGAGTGCTTGTACAGAATCTGGTTGAGGTGGGTCGCGACCACCGTGCTGGCGTCCACCACGGTATAGCCCAGTGACTGCGCCTGGCTGCGCTGGCTGATTTCGATCCATACCGCCTCCAGGCCGAAAGCCGGATCTTTGGCGGTAATGCCGTTGAGGCTGCCGAACACCTGGCCTGGGTTGATCGCCAACTCGCGATCCGGATAGATCTCGGCTTCAGCCAGGATCACCCCCATCAGGGTCAGGCGGTAGGCGCTCGGAGCCAGGTCGAGGTTGTCGCGGATGTGCACGGTGGGCATCAGGAAGCCCAGGTCCTGCGAGAGTTTCTTACGCACGCCCTTGATCCGCGCGAGCAATTGGCCGCCTTGGTTGCGGTCCACCAGCGGGATCAGGCGATAGCCGACTTCCAGGCCGATCATGTCGATGGGGGTCACGTCGTCCCAGCCTAACTCCTTGGTTTCCTGGGCGCGGGCTGGCGATGGCAGCAGTTCTTGTTGACGCGCAACTTCTTGCAGGGCTTGGACCTTGACCGCATTTTGCTTCTTCCAGAACAGGTAGGCACCACCGCCCGCCATGGCCGCCATGCTCAGGAACGACACATGGGGCATGCCCGGGACGATACCCATGATCGCCATGATGCCCGCCGCCACGGCCAACGCCTTGGGCGATGCAAACATCTGCCGGCTGATCTGCTTGCCCATGTCTTCGGAGCCCGACGCACGGGTCACCATGATGGCTGCAGCTGTAGATAACAACAGTGATGGCAATTGCGCCACTAAACCGTCACCGATGGTCAGCAAGGCGTACACCTTGCCCGCATCGCCGAAGGTCATGCCGTGCTGAAAGATACCGACGGCCATGCCGCCGATCAGGTTGATGAACAGAATCAACAGGCCAGCGATGGCGTCACCGCGCACGAATTTGCTGGCACCGTCCATGGAGCCGTAGAACTCGGCTTCCTGGGCCACTTCCAGGCGGCGGGTCTTGGCTTGATTCTGGTCGATCAGACCGGCGTTGAGGTCGGCGTCGATGGCCATTTGTTTGCCGGGCATGGCGTCGAGGGTAAAGCGTGCGCTGACCTCGGAAATCCGCCCGGCGCCCTTGGTGACCACCACGAAGTTAATGATCATCAGGATCGCGAACACCACGATACCGACCACGTAGTTACCGCCGATCACCACCTCACCGAAGGCCTGGATCACCTTACCGGCGGCCGCGTGGCCGTCCTGGCCGTGGAGCATGACCACGCGGGTGGACGCCACGTTGAGCGCCAGCCGCAGCAGGGTCGCCACCAGCAGGATCGTCGGGAATACCGCAAAGTCCAGCGGCCGCAGGGCGTAAACGCACACCAACAGGACCACGACCGACAACGCAATGTTGAAGGTGAAGAACACGTCCAGCAGGAACGGCGGCATCGGCAACATCATCATTGCCAGCATCACCAGCAACAACAACGGCACACCCAGATTGCCCCGCGAGAGGTCAGTCAGGGTCGTACGGGCCGTGCCGAGCATTTGAGAGCGATCCACCACCGGTATTCCTCGTTTCCTTGAAGCAAACTTTTGACGCCGGAAGGCGTCCTGGAGGCGGTATTGCAAGAAGCCTTCCAACTTTTGCTTTAAAAAACGCGGATTGCTCCCAAGCACGCTGGAGCACTATCAGGCCGGGCAATTCAACTGACGATTTGCACTTCGGTAGCCTGATCACCCTTTTGACCTGTTTCTACTTTGAACTCCACTTTCTGCCCCTCCTCAAGGGTTTTATAGCCCTCGCCCTTGATCGCCGAATAGTGGACGAAGAGATCTCCCCCACCATCCTGACTGATAAAGCCATAGCCTTTTTCCCCGTTAAACCACTTCACCGTACCTGTCGACATTGCCGCTCTCCTGACCTCGCTCAGCACACCACACGAGACTCACTGGATAATCTTGATATGGGACGCGAATACGCCCTCAGGGCGGTGGATCCTCGTAAATTGCACCCTTAGGCCCTCTCTGAGCCAAATCCCTGCAGAACTCGTGAGATCCACCAACACGCGTTCGTCGCCGCCATCCATTGCAATCACTCCCTCCCCTGTTTTGCGGTCGTATTCCTCGACCGTCCCTTTAACCACTTCCATTGCAACACCCTCTGCCTCACGTACAGCAATGTGCGTGGAAAACCCAGTGTTATGGAACCGCGATAAAGGGACGGCAGCTACTGTCAAAGTTGACAGGTAGACGACCGACAACGACGAGTGGTAGGGGGAAGGATGGAGCCGGGAGGGAGAGTTCGGGGCAGCTGATAATCAGGAGTCGCGGCGCAATTCCGGCGGGATCGGCAGATCCTTGAGCGGGTCCGGACGCTTGCCCTTGCCCGCACGGTATTGGCGGATCTGATAGACATACGCCAACACCTGAGCCACGGCCAGGTAAAGCCCGGCGGGGATTTCCTGATCGAGATCGGTGGAGTAGAAGATCGACCGCGCCAGTTCCGGCGATTCGAGCAACAGAATGTCGTGGGCCACGGCGATTTCGCGGATTTTCAGCGCAGTAAAGTCGCTGCCCTTGGCCAGCAGCATCGGTGCGCCACCCTTCTCCGGGTCGTACTTGAGGGCCACGGCGTAGTGGGTCGGGTTGGTGATAACCACGTCGGCGTCGGGCACCGACGCCATCATCTTGCGCTGGGACATTTCCCGCTGCAGCTGGCGGATGCGTTGCTTGACCTCGGGCCGCCCTTCCTGATCCTTGTGTTCGTCGCGCACTTCCTGCTTGGTCATCAGCAGTTTCTTATGGCTTTCCCACAGCTGGATCGGCGCATCCACAGCCGCAATGATGATCAGCCCGGCGGCCATCCATAGCGCGCTCCAGCCGACCACCTGCACGCTGTGGATGATCGCCGACTCCAGCGGTTCGTGGGCGATACGCAGCAGGTCGTCGATGTCTGACGACAACACCATCAGCGCCACAAACAGAATCAGGATGAACTTGGCCAGGGCCTTGAGCAGCTCCACCAAGGCCTTGGCGGAGAACATGCGCTTGAGCCCGGCTCCGGGGTTCATGCGGCTGAACTTGGGTGCCATGCTGCTCGCGGCGAACAGCCAGCCGCCGAGGGCTACCGGACCGATCAGCGCGGCCAGCAACAAGGTAATCAGGATGGGCTGCACCGCCAGGATCGCGATCTTGCCCGAGTGCAACAGGTATTGCCCCATCGCATCCGGGTTGAGCAACACCTCACGAGGCAAGGTGAAGTTGTGCTTCATCAGCTCCAGCAAGTCGAGCGCCAAACCACCGCCGTAGATCAGCAAGGCGCCGGCACCGGCCATCATGGTGGCAACGGTATTGAGCTCTTTGGAGCGCGCAATCTCGCCCTTTTCCCTGGAGTCCTTTTTACGTTTCTCCGTGGGGTCTTCTGTTTTGTCCTGACCACTCTCGCTCTCGGCCATGGCTCAGCGCGCCCGTGCCAGATCACGTAAGAACTGCAAGGCGTCGGTCGCCAGCGGTTGATACTGATTGAGAATGTCGGCCAGGCCGATCCAGAAAATCCCCATGCCCAAAACCAGGGTCAACGGGAAACCAATCGAAAAGATGTTCAACTGCGGTGCCGCACGGGTCATCACGCCAAACGCGATGTTGACCACCAACAATGCGGTAATCGCCGGCAGTACCAGCAACAGCGAAGCCCCCAGCACCCAACCGAGGCGCCCGACCGTTTCCCAGAAGTGATTGACCACCAACCCTGACCCCACCGGCAAGGTGGTGAAGCTTTCGGTCAGCACCTCGAACGCCACCAGATGCCCGTTCATCGCCAGGAACAGCAAGGTCACCAGCATCGTCAGGAATTGCCCGATCACCGCCGCGGACACACCGTTAGTGGGGTCGACCATGGAGGCGAAGCCCATGCCCATCTGGATCGAGATGATTTGCCCGGCAATCACAAACGCCTGGAAGAACAGTTGCAGGGAAAACCCCAACATGGCACCGATCAGGACTTGTTCGGCGATCAGCATCAGGGCACTCAGGTCCAGCGCATTCACCGACGGCATCGGCGGTAAGCCCGGCACCAGCACCACCGTGATCGCCACCGCCAAATACAGGCGCACCCGGCGTGGCACCAGGGTCGTGCCGAACACCGGCATGGCCATCAACATGGCCGTCACGCGGAACAACGGCAGGATGAACGACGCCACCCACGTGCTGATCTGGGTGTCGGTCAATGCCAGCAGGGAATTCACCCGATCAGCCGATCAACTGCGGAATACTGCCGTACAGCTGCAGGATGTATTCCATAAAGGTTTGCACCAGCCACGGGCCGGCGACGATCAGGGTGATCAGCATCACCAGCAGGCGCGGCAGGAAGCTCAAGGTCTGTTCGTTGATCTGGGTGGCAGCCTGGAACATCGCCACCAGCAGGCCCACCAACAGGCTCGGCACCACCAGCACGGCAACCATCATGGTGGTCAGCCACAGCGCTTCTCGGAACAGGTCGACGGCTACTTCTGGCGTCATTGCGCTATACCCCGCCGAAACTGCCGGCCAGGGTGCCGATAATCAGCGCCCAACCGTCTACCAGCACAAACAGCATGATCTTGAACGGCAACGAGATGATCAGTGGTGACAGCATCATCATACCCATGGCCATCAGCACGCTCGCCACCACCAGATCGATGATCAGGAACGGGATAAAGATCATGAAGCCGATCTGGAACGCGGTCTTCAACTCGGAAGTCACAAAGGCCGGTACGAGAATGGTCAGCGGCGCCTGGTCCGGGGTCGCGATGTCGGTACGCTTGGACAGGCGCATGAACAGCTCAAGGTCACTGGAGCGGGTCTGCGACAGCATGAAATCCTTGATAGGGACCTGTGCCCGGTCAATCGCCACCTGGGCGGTGATGGTTTCCGCCAGATAGGGCTGCAGGGCTTGCTGGTTCACCTTGTCGAACACCGGCGCCATGATGAACATGGTCAGAAACAACGCCATGCCGGTGAGGATCTGGTTCGACGGCGTCTGTTGCAGGCCCAGGGCCTGACGCAGGATCGAGAACACGATGATGATCCGCGTGAAGCTGGTCATCAGCATCACAAACGCCGGGATAAAGCTCAGCGCGGTCATGATCAGCAGGATCTGCAGGCTGACCGAATACTCCTGGGCCCCGGCCGCGTTGGTACCCAGCGTAATCGCCGGGATCGACAACGGGTCGGCGGCAAACGCCAACGGCGCCGCCAGCCACAGCATGAGCGTCAATAACACGCGCATTACTTCTTATCCTTCTGATCCTTGCCCAACAGTTCCATCAGGCGCTGAGCGAATTCGGGCGTGGCGGGCTTGGACTGATCCACGTTCACTGGGGTCTTGAGCACATGCAACGGGGTGATGCGGCCAGGAGTGAGGCCCAGCAGGATCTGCTCTTCACCCACTTGCACCAGCACCAGCCGATCACGCGGGCCGAGGGCGCGGGAGCCGATCATCTCGATCACCTGCGCGTTACCCGGACCCACCTGCTGTACGCGGCGCAACAGCCAGGCCAACACGAAGATCAGGCCAACCACCAGCAACAGCCCCAGCACCAGTTGGGTCAACTGGCCACCGAGGCCGCTGCCGACCGGCGCCGCCGCGGCGGCCGCCTGGGCCACCGGCTCTGCGGCCCAAGCGCCCAATGGCAGCGCGACCAACAGTCCCACCATCAGCCGCTTCATATCAGCGCAACTTCTTGATGCGTTCGCTTGGGCTGATCACGTCCGTCAGGCGGATGCCGAACTTTTCGTTGACCACCACCACTTCACCGTGGGCAATCAGGGTGCCGTTGACCAACACGTCCAAGGGCTCACCCGCCAGGCGATCCAGCTCGATCACCGAGCCCTGGTTGAGTTGCAGCAGGTTGCGAATGTTGATGTCGGTGCTGCCCACTTCCATGGAAATCGACACCGGTATGTCGAGGATCACGTCCAGGTTCGGCCCATCGAGGGTCACCGGGTCGTTGTTCTTCGGCACGCTGCCAAACTCTTCCATCTGCAGGCGGTTACCTGCGGGGGCGGTGGCGGCATCGGCGGCCAGCAGGGCGTCGATATCGTCCTGGCCAACATCGCCGGTTTCTTCCAGGGCCGCAGCCCATTCGTCAGCCAGAGCCTGGTCTTCGGCGGAAGTGTTTTCGTGTTCGGTAGCCATTACATGTCCTCGGCGGAGCAAACATTCATAAATAGGGGATGCATCAGCGACGGTTGATCGGCTCAACCACTTGCAGCGCCAGGTTGCCCTTATGGGAACCCAGCTTGACCTTGAACGACGGCACGCCGTTGGCGCGCATGATCATTTCTTCCGGCAATTCGACCGGGATGATGTCTCCCGGCTGCATGTGCAAAATATCCCGCAGGCGCAATTGGCGACGGGCTACGGTGGCGCTCAGCGGCACGTCGACGTCCAGCAAGTCTTCGCGCAAGGCCTTGACCCAACGCTCGTCCTGGTCGTCCAGGTCGGACTGGAAACCGGCATCAAGCATCTCGCGCACCGGCTCGATCATCGAGTACGGCATGGTCACGTGCAGGTCGCCGCCGCCGCCATCGAGTTCGATGTGGAAAGTGGACACCACAATCGCTTCGCTCGGGCCGACGATGTTGGCCATGGCCGGGTTCACTTCCGAGTTGATGTACTCGAAATTGACTTCCATGATCGCCTGCCAGGCTTCCTTCAAATCGATGAAGGCCTGCTCCAGCACCATGCGCACGACGCGCAATTCGGTGGGGGTGAATTCACGGCCTTCGATCTTGGCGTGACGGCCATCACCGCCGAAGAAGTTGTCCACCAGCTTGAACACCAGTTTGGCGTCGAGGATGAACAGCGCAGTGCCGCGCAACGGCTTGATCTTGACGAGGTTAAGGCTGGTGGGAACGTACAGCGAATGCACGTACTCACCGAACTTCATCACCTGCACGCCGCCCACCGCCACGTCCGCCGAGCGGCGCAGCATGTTGAACATACTGATCCGGGTGTAGCGAGCGAAGCGTTCGTTGATCATCTCCAGCGTCGGCATGCGTCCACGGACGATGCGATCCTGGCTGGTCAGGTCATAACTTTTGACGCTGCCGGGCTCGGCAGCCATTTCGGTCTGTACCAGACCGTCGTCGACGCCATGCAACAGCGCGTCGATTTCATCCTGGGACAGCAGGTCTTGCACGGCCATGTCGTGATCCTACTGCAATACGAAGTTAGTGAAGAGCGCCTGCTCGACCACGACTTTGCCGAGCTCCTTCTGGGCCACTTCCTGCACGCTGGCAGTGACCTTCTGGCGCAGCATTTCCTGGCCCACCGGGGTGGCCAAGGTGTCGAAGCTCTGCCCGGAGAACAGCATCACCAGGTTGTTGCGGATCACCGGCATATGCACTTTGAGGGCATCCAGGTCCGCCGCATTCCGTGCCAGCAAGGTGATGCTCACTTGCAGGTAGCGTTGGCGACCGTTCTGATTGAAGTTGGCGACAAAGGCCGGAAGCATCGGCTCGAAGATTGCCGGTGGCTTGACGTTACTGGCGGTTTCGGCGGCAGGTGCCGGTTTGCTTGCACTGCTATGCATGATGTACCAAGTGCCGCCCACCGAGGCCCCGATGGCCAGGAGCAGGCCCACGACTATCATCAGGATAAGCTTGAGCTTGCCTTTGCCTGCCGGTGCGGGTGCTTTTGCTGCGTCGTCGCTCTTCGCCATGCCAATAATCCGTCACTATTCGGGAATTCATAGATCTACGGATAGGCAAGAGCAAGTGTTATGCCAGAGTTGTCTGGCAGGCAGAGACGAACGAACACCACAAAACAAATGTGGGAGGAGGCTTGCCTCGATGAGGGTGTGTCAGTTCATACATCGGTTGACTGATACACCCTCATCGGGGGCAAGCCCCCTCCCACAATTTGGATCTGTACGCGGCTCAAGTCAGGCGTAGTAATCGACGGCGCTGGAGCCGATCACTGTAGAGCTCACTGGCACCACGGCTTCAGCCACATCAATGTGGTTGCCACTGTCGCCGCTGTCAGCCCCTCGCCCGCTGCGACTCACGCCACTGGTCTGGGCCTGCTGCTGTTGCTGCTCCTGACCACGGGATTGGTCGGACACGTTGACGTCCACCTGCCCCATGCCCTGTTGCGCAAACATTTCCCGCAGGCGACCCGACTGGCTTTCCAGCGCTTCACGCACCACCGGGTGGGCGCTCATGAAGTTGACCTGGGCTTGCTGGTCGGCGGTCATGTTGACCTTGATATCCAGACGACCGAGTTCAGCCGGTTGCAACTGGATCTCCGCCGACTTGAGGTTGGCGCTGGACAGGTACATCACTCGATTGACGATCTCGTCGGTCCAACCGCTCTGGTGCATGGCCAGTGGCGCATTCGTCACCGGCGGCAACGCGTTGGCCGTTTTCGGCGTGGCCGCCTGGGTCAATGCCGCCAAACGATTGGCGAAATCATCGACACGGGTGTCGCTGGTGGCGTTTTTAAGGTCTTTGAGGCCGTCTTCGATCAAGCCGCTGAAGGCCTTGTCACCGCCTTGGTCAGTGCTGTCTTTGGTGGCTTGCTGGTCGACCATTGTGGCCAGGCCAGCGGCAAAGTTCTGCGCGGCGGTTGGCTGGTCCTGGGTAGTCGTCGGTGCGGTTTTGGCCGGCGCCTGACTGCTGGCCGACACATGCCCGCCCTGCTCCATCGCCAGGCGCACGGCCGGCATGGCATCCAGGGGATCGGCCTCAGGATCGAAGGCCGGCTTGACCTCCTCGGTCGCCACGATGGGCGCAGCGACCAACGGCTGGGCCTTGTCGTCCTGGGCGGCAGCGGCGGGTTCCGGGGTTTCCACCGGCAAGACCACAGGCGTCACAGCGGCAATCATGGCCGGGTCGACGACGGGATCAGTCGGGGGCTGCTGCGCGAGTGCTGGATCGGCGGGTGCGTCGTCATCCTTATTGGCGCTGTCGTCGGACGGCTTGGCAGGCAAGGTCTTGCCGCTATCGGCAACCGCCGGTGTACTGGCGGCAGGCTTGTCGGCACCGGCAGCCGGCTTGGCGCTGGCGTCGACAGGCTTGTCGCGTGTGGGTTTGGCCGCGCTGTCGTCGGTTTTGACCGACGGTTTCGAGCCTTGGCTGGCGAACACTTGAGCGAAGCCAGGGCCCTTGTCCCGTGGGTCCGCAGCCGCTACCTGGGGGTTGGCAGCGGGCGCTTGAGGCTTGGCCGCGGGGGCAGCCTGAAGAAGCGAATTGGGGGCGACTGGCATAGGTAAAGGTCTCCACTGCATGGGGATCGGGGATGCAGTATCTGGAGGTAGAGCAAGAGTTGGGCCAGGTTTCTTGGATTGCGGTTTTTTGGGTGGGCCTATCCGTTATTCGGTAACGGACAGGTCACCCATCAAAGTTGAAACCGTTGCCTTTCGTGCTCATACAACGGCCGCACCAACGCAAACTCCCGATCAATCTGATCCACCAACTCCCCCAAGTCCGAAGCCGGCTCAGAAGACCTGGCCTCAAGCGACTGACACAACTGCGCCAACCGCAGCGCCCCAAGGTTCCCACTGCTCCCCTTGAAACTATGCGCAATCCGTCCCAATGCCTTGGCATCATCCCGCGCCTGGTGCAGGGCCTCGATGCGTTTCTGGGAGTCATCAAGAAAGGTATCAAGCAGCTTGGGATACTCGCCCTCCATAACCTCCTGCAAACCCGACAACACCTGCGGGTCCATATGAATCTCTGCCACTTGCTCGCTCCTTGATCAAGAATCGGCGGATTATGCCAGAGCCCCCCAGCAAAACTCCACGCAGACACTGCGCCCACCGTCAGACCAGCGTACGTCGCTGCTCAACTGGCGCACCAGGCTAAGGCCCCGACCCGACAGACGATCGACGTCCAGCGGCCGTGCCAGCATCTGTTCCACGTCGAAACCCGGCCCGCTGTCTTCCAGGCGCAACGTCATTTTGCCGCCCATGTGGGTGGGCACCACCTGCACATGCACCCGCACGTAACCGCTGTTCAACTTCGCCAGGCGGTCATTGCGCTGGTGGTAATACTCGGCAAATCCCTGGGCATTGCGCTTGAGCCGCGAGTCCAGCCCCAGCACACCATGTTCCAGGGCGTTGGAATACAGCTCAGCCATCACGCTGTAGAGCGCCCCGCTCTGCTCGCGCAGGCCGTGGATCTCAAGCAGCAGTTGCAGCAGATAGGGCAAAGGGTTGTAGCGCTTGAGGGTCTCGGCGCGAAACTCAAAGCTCACCGACCAATCCAGCGGGCAGGATTGGCCGCTGTCGGCATACAACGGCCCGGTGGCGCGCAGGGATTGGCCGTGCTGCAGGGTGATTTCCACCATGCTCACGTCATCACGCGCTTCACCGCGAAACGCCGCCAGGGCCTGTTCGATGTCTTCAAACAGACGATTGGGCTCGCGATTGGCCGCAAAGACCTGCTGCAAACGCTCGGCGCCGAACAGTTGATCGTTGGCATCTGCGGTATCCAGCACGCCGTCGGACAGCAGGAACACACGGTCGCCCAACGCCATGGGCCAGACTTCGGTGCGGTCATCAAAGGCTTGCGCCGACAACACCCCCAACGGCAAATGCCGCGACTGCATCGGGGTGCGCTTGCCGCTGGCGATGTCATGCACATAACCGTCGGGCATGCCCCCGTTCCACACCTCCACCACGCGCCGCTCGGTGCTCAGGCACAACAGGGTGGCGCAGCAGAACATGTCCACCGGCAGGATGCGCTTGAGCTTGGCATTCATCTCCCGAAGGATCTGCGTCAGGCCATAACCCTTGGCGGTCATGCCGTAGAACACTTCCGCCAGGGGCATAGCGCCCACCGCCGCCGGCAAGCCATGGCCGGTGAAATCGCCGAGCAGCACGTGCATGTCGCCTGACGGCGTGTAGGCCGCCAGCAGCAGGTCGCCATTGAACAGCGCATAGGGCGATTGCAGGTAGCGGATGTTCGGTGCGGCATTGATGCAGCCGGAGTGGGCGACCTTATCGAACACTGCCTTGGCCACGCGCTGCTCATGCAGCAGGTAGTCGTGGTGCTTGGCAATCATGTCGCGTTGCTGCAACACCGTGGCTTGCAGGCGGCGCAGGCGGTCCATGGCGTTGATCTTGGCCGCCAGGATCAGTTGGTTATAGGGTTTGGGCAGGAAGTCATCACCGCCGGCATCCAGGCACTCGGCCAGGGCAGCGCTTTCGCGCAGGGAGGTGAGGAAAATGATGGGGACCAATTCTTCCCCCGCCAGTTGCTTGATCCACCGCGCAGCGCCGTAGCCATCCATCACTGGCATCAAGGCATCCATCAGCACCAGCTGCGGCCGTTCGCGGGCGAAGACTTCGACGGCTTCCTCGCCGTTGGTAGCGGTGAGCACCTGATGCCCCTGGCGCCGCACAATGGTCGACAGCAACAGAAGATCAGCAGCGTTATCATCGGCGATCAGGATCGTCAGCGGCTCAACCGCGGGGGCCTGGGCGCTCACTTGATGTCGAACAGCTTGTCGAAGTTGGAGATGGCGAGGATCTTGCGCACATCGGAGTTGGTGTTGACCACCTCAACCTGCGCCTTTTCGCCGCCAGCATGGTCCCTCAACAGCAGGAGCATGCCCAAGGCCGAGCTGTCCATGTACGTGGTTTCTTTCAGATCGACCACATACAGCTCAGGCACTTTGTAGTAACGCTCGTAGGCGTCACGAAACGTCTGATGACTGCCGAAGTCAAACCGTCCCTTGATAGCGATCGTCAACTTCTTCCCGTCCAGGGATACTTCTGACTCGATTGACATGCGACTGCTTCCTTGTCATGGGCATAGACACAAGGTGTAGCAGGCGAATGAGATCCGGGCAACACCGCAGGTCAAATGCGGAAGAGGGCCTGGTCCCGATAGCCGTGGGTCAGTCAACAAATTCAGTGACCGATCTATCGCTATCGGGGGCAAGCCCCCTCGCACATTCAGAATTGTGATTGGCGGGGAAGACGTTGTGATAGCTCATCGAGCAACTTCTGCTCACGCTTGTCTTCCAGCGCCCGCGCTTCATCGATATAGCGCTGCACCAGCTTGCGCAAACCTTCGACCCGGGCAAACGCCTCTTGCCAACTTTCGCGGGCCTTATCGAGGTTGTTCTGGTGCCAGGCCAGGCTCTGGCGCTGTTGGCCCACGGCGGTTTCCAACTGGTTGAGAAAGCCCTGGTAGCCCATCAGCCACTGACCCGAAACACCCTTGGTGCCGCGCTCGATCCATTGCTGTTGGTACTCGCCGCGAAAGCGTTCCAGGTCACCCAACTTGCTTTCCGCCAAGCGCACTTGGCCCTGGAAATAACCCAGGCGCTGTACGGCGGTTTTTTCGGCCTTTTCGGCCATGTCCACCACGGGGGCCAGGCGCGCGGCGCGGCTGTTGGCCATGGCTTAGCCGCCTGGCGCAGGGGCGAAGATGGAATGCAGATGCGCTTCGCTTTCACCCATGCTGATCTTGTCGTTGAGGCCTTGGCGCAGGTAAGTCACCAACTGCGGTTGCAGGGCGATCGCCAGGTCGGTGTCGCGATCGCCACCGGCCACGTAGGCGCCAACGCTGATCAGGTCGCGGCTCTGTTGATAGCGCGACCACAACTGCTTGAACTGTTGCGCACGGACCATATGCTCCGGCGTGACCACCGCCGGCATGACCCGGCTGATGGACGCTTCGATATCGATAGCCGGGTAGTGCCCTTCTTCGGCCAAACGGCGCGACAGCACAATGTGGCCGTCGAGCACGCCCCGCGCCGAGTCGGCGATAGGGTCCTGCTGGTCATCGCCTTCGGACAACACCGTGTAGAACGCAGTGATCGAGCCGCCACCGGCCTCGGCATTGCCGGCGCGCTCCACCAGTTTCGGCAGCTTGGCGAACACCGACGGTGGGTAGCCCTTGGTCGCCGGGGGTTCGCCGATGGCCAGGGCGATTTCCCGCTGGGCCTGGGCAAAACGGGTGAGCGAGTCCATCAGCAACAGGACGTTCTTGCCCTTGTCGCGAAAGTATTCGGCGATGCGCGTGCAGTACATGGCCGCGCGCAAACGCATCAACGGCGCATCATCCGCTGGGGAGGCGACGACGACGGAGCGCTTGAGGCCTTCTTCACCGAGGCTGTGCTCGATGAATTCCTTAACTTCCCTGCCCCGCTCGCCGATCAGCCCCACCACGATGATGTCGGCCTCGGTAAAGCGCGTCATCATGCCGAGCAACACCGACTTACCCACACCGGTACCGGCGAACAGGCCCAGACGCTGGCCGCGGCCGACCGTCAATAAACCGTTGATGCTGCGGATGCCCACATCCAGCGGCACGCTGATGGGGTTGCGGTTGAGCGGGTTGATGGTGGGGCCGTCCATCGGCACCCAGTCTTCGGCTTTCATGCCGCCCTTGCCGTCCAACGCACGACCGGCGCCGTCCAGCACCCGGCCGAGCATGCTCATGCCCATGGGCAGGCGGCCGGTATCGGCCAGCGGTACCACGCGGGCGCCGGGGGCGATGCCCGCCAGGCTGCCGACGGGCATCAGGAAGATCTTGTTGCCGGAAAAGCCCATCACTTCCGCTTCGACCTGCACCGGATGGTAGCTGTCGTCGTTGATCACCATGCAGCGGCTGCCCATGGCGGCGCGCAGGCCCTCGGCTTCGAGGGTCAGGCCGACCATACGCAACAGGCGCCCTTCAAGGATCGGCTGGCCGGGCAATTCAGTCGCCTCGACGTAGCCGCTCAGGCGCTTGACGAAGCTGGTGCGATCAAGGCGCATCGGCGGCGTCCAGGTCGACGCTGAGGTCAGGTTCGGCGGGGTTCAACACCTGCTCGTGGACTTGATCCAGCAGCTTGGCCATGATCTGGCTGATGCGGGTTTCCACCGTCGCATCAATGCGGCTGTGTTCGGTCTCGACCCGGCAACCACCGGGCTGAAGCGCTGCGTCTTCGACGATGCGCCAGGTTTCTTCATGGCGCTCGCGCAGGGCTTTGACCTGTTCGAAATCCTGCGGGTTGATGTACAGCCGCACATTGCCGACACCCAGGGGCAGCAACTTGAGTGCTTCGCGCATCACGCTTTCGATATGGCTGGAGTCGAGCACCAGTTCGCGCTGGATCACCTGGCGTGCAATATGCTCCACCAGGCCGACCATGGATTTTTCAATCTGCGCATCCTGCTCGGCGATAGGGTCGAACAACACACCCATCAAACGTTCCAGGCTGGCCAGCTTGACGTTCAGCGCCGCTTCGGCCTCTTGGCGCACCTTGAGAGTGGTGCTGCGAAAACCGTCTTTTTCACCCGCTGCGAAGCCTTCGTTGTAGGCCTCCTGGCGGATGCTTTCCAACTCTTCCAGGGTCAGTGGCTGGACTTCTTCCAGCGGCACTTCTTCCATTTCCACCGGCGTTTCTTCAACGGGTTCCGGCTCAGGCTCAGGCACATGCGGGTCGAAGCTGGGCAACGACCAGATGTCGAACCCACCGACATCCCGTGCGCGAATCAGATCGCTGGGCGCCTCATCTTTGTTCGACATCAGGGGCGCCTTAGATCATTTCTTCGCCGCCCTTCCCACCGAGAACGATTTCTCCGGCTTCGGCCATACGGCGGGCAATGGTGAGGATTTCTTTCTGCGCGGTTTCCACGTCGCTGACGCGCACCGGGCCTTTGGCTTCCAGGTCGTCGCGCAACAGTTCGGAAGCACGCTTGGACATGTTCTTGAAGATCTTCTCTTTGACGCCTTCGTCCGAGCCTTTGAGGGCAAGCACCAGCACGTCGGAGGACACTTCGCGCAGCAACGCCTGGATGCCACGATCGTCGACATCGGAGAGGTTGTTGAACACGAACATGAGGTCTTCGATCTGGCCGGACAGGGTGTCGTCGATCTCGCGGATCGAGTCCATCAACTGGCCTTCGACCGAGCTGTCGAGGAAGTTCATGATGTCTGCCGCACGCTTGATACCACCCAAGGTGGTCCGCGAGGCATTCGAGTTGCCGGAGAACTGCTTCTCCAGGATGGTGTTCAATTCTTTCAGGGCCGCCGGCTGCACGGTGTTCAGCGACGAGACGCGCAGGATGATGTCCAGACGCACTTTATGGTCGAAATGGCCGAGCACTTCACCGGCCTGGTCCGGGTCGAGGTACGCCACCACGATGGCCTGGATCTGCGGGTGTTCAAAGCGGATCACGTCGGCGACGGCGCGCGGTTCCATCCACTTGAGGCTGTCCAGACCACTGGTGTTGCCACCCAACAGGATGCGGTCGATCAGGCCGTTGGCCTTGTCTTCGCCCAGGGCCGAGGTGAGCATCTTGCGGATGTAGCTGTCGGAGCCGACGCCCAGGCTGGTCTGGTCGCCGACGATCTCGACGAACTCGCTCATCACCTGCTCGACTTGCTCACGGTGCACATTGCGCATCTGCGCCATGGCCACGCCCACACGCTGGACCTCTTTGGGCCCCATGTGGCGCAGCACTTGGGCGGCATCGGTTTCACCGAGCGACAGCAGCAGTACTGCGGCTTTGTCGACCTTGGTGAGCTTGGCAACAGCGGCTCGATCACTCATCTGCGTTAATCCACTCTTTCACGACCTGGGCCACACGGCCCGGGTCTTCTGCTACCAGACTTTTGATTGCGTTCAACTGAGCGTCGTAACCTTCGCTCGGGCTTGGCAACAGGATGCTTTGCGGGCCGCCGAGGCTGACGCGGTCGTTGGCCAGTTCGCCGTCCAGGCCGCCCATGCCACCCAACTCGACGTCACTGCCGCCAAACGCCGCCAGCTGTTTGTTCTTGCCGTTGCCGGTGATGTTGTTGAGCACCGGGCGCAGCACGCCGAACACCAATACCAGGATGAACAACACACCCAGCACTTGCTTGACGATGTCCCAGAACCACGGCTGGGTGTAGAACGCCGCTTCGGCGATGACTTCACCGCGCTCGGCGGAGAACGGCATGTTGATCACGCTGACGCTGTCACCACGACTGGCGTCAAAGCCGACGGCGTCCTGCACGAGGCGAGTGAAGCGCGCCAATTCGTCGGCGCTCCACGGCGCACGGGTAACGGCGCCATCCGCCGCATTGACCTTGACCTGGTCATCGACCACCACCGACACCGACAGGCGATTGACGCGACCCTGCTGCTGCTTGGTGTGGCTGATGGAGCGATCGAGTTCGAAGTTCTTGGTGGACTGGTTACGCTTGTCCGCCGGGTACGGGGCGAGCATCGGTTGGCCGGTGGCCGGGTCCATGATCTGCTGGCCGTTGGCGTCCAACAATGGCTGGCCGGGCTGGATCGCGCCAGCGGTGGCAGCAGCGCCACCGGTGGTTTGCGGGGCCGAAGCCGGGGCTGGCGGCTGGTTGCTCAGGGCACCCGGCACACCTTGCGGACCATTGCTGGCGGTGCGTTGTTCGCTGGTGGACTGTTCGCTGCGCAGCGCTGGCTGGTCCGGGTTGAACTGCTCGGAGGTCGACTCGACGGCACTGAAGTCCACGTCGGCGGACACCTCAGCCTTGTAGCGGTCGTTGCCCAGCACCGGTTGCAGGATGTTGTGCACACGCTGGGTGAGCATGCTTTCCATACGGCGGCTGTAGTCGAATTGCTTGCCGGCCTGGGTCAGCGCGGAGTTTTCCGCCATGTCGGACAGCAGGTTGCCCTTCTGGTCGACAACGGTGATTTGCGACTTGCTCAGTTCGGGAACGCTGGTGGCCACCAGGTTGATAATCGCCAGAACCTGGCCAGGCTCCAGCGAACGGCCGGAAAACAGTTCCACCAGTACCGAAGCACTTGGCTTGCGCTCGTCGCGCACAAATACCGAGCTTTTCGGAATGGCCAAGTGCACACGGGCGCCCTTGACGTTGTTCAAGCTGGAGATGGTGCGGGCCAGCTCGCCTTCCAGGCCACGACGGTAGCGCGTGGCTTCCATGAACTGGCTGGTCCCGAGGCCCTGGTCCTTGTCGAGGATTTCAAAACCAATATTGCTGTCGGACGGCGTTACGCCGGCAGCGGCAAGCTTCATGCGCGCACGGGCCACGTCATCGGCCTTAACCAACAGCGCGCCGGAGTTGGGCTCTACGGTGTAGGCGATGTCGGCGGCGGCGAGGGTTTCCATGATCTGCTTGGAATCCATGCCCGCCAGGCTGCCGTAAAGCGGACGGTAATCGGGTTGTTGCGACCACAACACCACGGCGAAACCAATCGCCACGCTGGCAGCCAGGCCGACCATCAGGCCCACCTGACGCAACATGGTCATTTCCGAGAGGTTTTCCAGGAACG
This sequence comes from Pseudomonas sivasensis, assembly GCF_052938085.1. Taxonomy (NCBI): domain Bacteria; kingdom Pseudomonadati; phylum Pseudomonadota; class Gammaproteobacteria; order Pseudomonadales; family Pseudomonadaceae; genus Pseudomonas; species Pseudomonas sivasensis. The sequence continues at coordinate 1,690,248 of NZ_CP176442.1, read as the reverse complement.
ACAGGCCAAACAGCGGCGGCTTGCCGTCTGCCTTGGCGGGTACGTTGTCGGAGACTGCTTCTGCCATGACTTAAATCTCGCCCTTAAACCGGCATCTGCATGATGTCTTGATAGGCCTGAACCAACTTGTTACGCACTTGGGTCAGAGCCTGAAAGGAGACGCTGGCCTTTTGCGAGGCGACCATCACATCGGTGAGGTCCACGCCGCTTTTGCCGATCTCGAACGCGGTGGCCAACTGGCTGGAAGCTTGCTGGGTGTCACTGACTTTGTTGATGGCCTGGCCGAGCATGTCGGCGAAGCTGCTTTGGCCCAATTCCGGCGCTGGCGCGACGGATTTCGGTTGAGCCATGGCATCCATTTGCATGGAGCGCATATCCAACATCAACCGATTGAACTCAATACCCTGGCTCATGAACTTCTCTCTCCAACCCGCAAATTTTTGACACTACGCAGCGATTACTAGGGGAGGTAGCAACAAGGGTGCCAGCTCTGTATCAACTCGTAAGAAAAGGCGACAAACCTTATCGACGTTGTTACCGGTTATGTGGCGAACAGATACGCCTCGACGTCCATCCCGGCGTCGCGCATCTGCGCCAGCTTGTAGCGCAGGGTGCGCGGGCTGATGCCCAGACGCTCGGCGGCCTCTTTGCGACGGCCGCGCTCGGCGCGCAGGGTGTCGATGATCATCTGGAATTCGCGGCGACGCAGGTCGTCACCCAGGGCACCGGCAGACTCAGCCTCTGCAACCACCGGCGCGGGCGCCAAGGTAGGCAATGGGGCCGCACCACTGCCCATGGCCAGGCAGAAATCCTGGGGCTGGATCAAGCCACCCTGTTGCAGAATCAGCGCGCGCTGGATGGCGTTATCCAACTCGCGCACGTTGCCCGGCCAGGGATAGCTGATGAGACACGCTTGCGCCTCGGCCGAGAGCCGCGCCTGGGCGTGCTTCATTTTTTTGACGTGGTTGTTCAGCAAGCGCTCGGCCAGCGGAATGATGTCCGCCGGACGCTCACGCAGCGGGCGCCAGGCCAGGGGGAATACTGATAGCCGGTAGAACAGGTCTTCGCGGAAGCGCCCCGCCGCCACTTCGCCAGCGAGGTCGCGGTTGGTGGTGGCGACCACACGGATATCCAACTGGATCGGCTTACGCGCACCGACGCGCTCCACTTCACGCTCTTGCAGCACCCGCAGCAGCTTGGCTTGCAGGCCCAGAGGCATTTCCGAGATTTCATCCAGCAGAATGGTGCCGCCATCGGCCTGTTCGAACTTGCCGGCCTGGGCCGCGATGGCGCCAGTGAACGAGCCTTTTTCATGACCGAACAAGGTGGCTTCAAGCATGTTGTCGGGGATCGCCGCGCAATTGATGGCGATGAACGGTTGTTTGGCGCGAGTGGATTGCTGGTGGATGTAACGCGCCAGCACCTCTTTACCGGTACCGGACTCGCCGGAGATCAGCACCGTGGAATCACTGCGCGCCACCCGGGCCGCCAGCTCAAGCAATTGCGCACTGGCCGGCTCGAAGGCAATCGGGCCTTCGCCTTCGTTGGCAGGGATAACACCCAGGGCGTGCCGCGCCACCAGTTCGATCAGCGCCTTGGGTTCGAACGGCTTGACCAGGTAATCCGCCGCGCCTTGGCGCATGGCGTCCACCGCACGCTCCACGGCGCCGTGAGCGGTCATCAGCAACACCGGCAGTTGCGGCTGGCGTGCGCGCAGCAAGGCCAGTAACTGGTGGCCGTCCATGCCGGGCATGTTCACGTCACTGACCACCAGGCTGAAGGTTTCCTGCTCCACCGCGTCCAAGGCGTCCTCGGCAGAACCGACCGCCCGGTAGTCATGACCCGCCAACAGCAGCGTGTCCGCCAATGCTTCACGCAGGGCGCGATCGTCTTCCACCAACAGAACCTTGATAGCCATTACTTTTTACTCCGCGCTTGCCGCGCATGAAAACAGCGGCAAGCTCATCAATGCACACGTGCCACGCCCCAGTCGGGAATGCAGCTGCAATTCTCCCTGATGGGCACGCGCCACAGCCTTGACCACGGTCAGGCCGAGGCCGGTTCCATTGGTCTTGGTGGTGAAAAAGGGTTCGCCAAGGCGCTTAAGCACCACAGGATCAATGCCAGCACCGCTGTCGCTGATGCACAGGCGCAGGGTTTGCTCGCGGTTGTACAGGTGCACCTTGAGCCGTGCGCCCGGGCCGCTGGCCTGGATAGCGTTTTCGATCAGGTTAAGCAACGCGCCCACCAGGGTGTCGCGATTGCACAGCAACTCGCCAAGGTGGCTGTCGCACTGCCAACGCACCTGAGTGTCTTGAATATGGGTGGCCGCCGCCGCTTGCAGGGCCTGCATCAATTGGGCAGGTGTCACGCGGTCAGTCAGCGGCAATTCGCCGCGGGCAAACACCAACATGTCGCGTACCTGATGCTCCAGTTCGTGCAGGCGCTCTTTGAGACGGCCAGCAAACCGCTGCTGTGTGGCAGCGGGCAATTGTTCATCAGTCAAATGACTGGCGTAAATCAAGGCCGCCGACAACGGCGTACGGATTTGATGCGCCAAAGAAGCGACCATTCGGCCCAACGAGGACAAACGCTCGTGGCGCGCCAATTGGTCTTGCAGGTGACGGGTTTCGGTCAGGTCGTTGAGCAGCACCAATTGCCCTGGCTCAGCGTCCAGGGAACGGGTAGCGATGGACAGGCGGCGCCCGTCTTTAAGGGAGATTTCGTGACCATCATCCTCGCGCGGCGCAAAGCAGCGGGTAATGACGTGGCGCCACAGCTCGCCTTCCAGCGGTAGGCCGAGCATGTCGCAGGCTGCCGGATTGGCTTCGCGCACGCGGCCCTCTTCGTCAATGACGATAACGCCACCGGGCAGCAGCGACAGCAGGTTCTGCAGACGGTTGGCCAAGCGCTCTTTCTCGGCCAGCTCTTGCATGCGCTGGGCGCTAACCACCGCCAGTTCGCCTTTCAGCTCGCAGACCCGGGCCTCCAGCAGGCTGTAGGAATCAGTCAGTTGGCTCGACATCTGGTTGAACTGCGAGAACGCTTGTTCAAGACCCTGGCGGGTCTGCGGTTCTACAGGCGCAATCAGTCCCTGGATGGCAGGGGCCGAAGATAGTTGGGCGGCGTGGGGCATCATGCTCTCTCGCTTGGCTGACCGTCAGTTAAACGGAACGTTGCGAGGGCTGTAGCAATACTTGTGCCGAAAAAAAACCGCTGATTAATCAGCGGCTTGAAAAACAGGCGTCAATCATCTGCCTGTTCATCACCTTCTCGGCGGCTCATACCGTACTTGCGCATCTTCTCCACCAGGGTGGTTCGACGGATACGCAGGCGCTCGGCGGCACGGGCGACAATGCCGTTGGCGTCGTCCAGGGCCTGTTGGATCAAGCCTTGCTCCAGGTTGCCGAGGTAGTCTTTGAGGTCGAGACCTTCCGGCGGCAGCATGGCGGTAGAACCGAAGTCCGGGGTATGGCCGTTGATGGCGACCCGCTCTTCCATGTCACTGCGCAGACTGTCGACCATCTGCTCGTCTTCGTCGTCGACGTAACGGAATTTCTTCGGCAGCTCGACCACACCGATCACACCGTAGGGGTGCATGATCGCCATGCGCTCCACCAGGTTGGCCAGCTCACGGACGTTGCCCGGCCAGCCATGGCGGCACAGGGACATGATCGCAGCGGAGTTGAAGCGAATCGAGCCGCGCTTTTCGTGTTCCATGCGCGAGATCAGTTCATTCATCAGCAGCGGGATGTCTTCCACGCGCTCACGCAGCGGGGCCATCTCGATTGGGAAAACGTTTAGGCGGTAGTACAAGTCTTCACGGAAGCTGCCCACCTCGATCATGCTTTCGAGGTTCTTGTGGGTAGCGGCGATGATGCGTACGTCGACGCTCTGGGTCTTGTTGCTACCCACGCGCTCGAAGGTGCGCTCCTGCAATACGCGCAACAGCTTGACCTGCATCGGCAGCGGCATGTCGCCGATTTCGTCAAGGAACAGGGTGCCGCCGTTGGCCAGCTCGAAACGCCCGGCACGGCTGGTGATCGCCCCGGTAAAGGCGCCCTTCTCATGGCCGAACAGTTCGCTTTCGAGCAGCTCTGCAGGGATCGCCCCGCAGTTGACCGGCACAAATGGCCCGTCGCGGCGCTTGGAATGGTAGTGCAGGTTACGCGCGACCACTTCTTTGCCAGTGCCCGACTCGCCGAGGATCAGCACGCTGGCGTCGGTATCGGCCACTTGCTGCATCATCTGGCGCACGTGCTGGATGGCGCGGCTGGTGCCGACAAGGCTGCGGAATAGATTAGGTTCGCGGTGGCGACCGCGCTCGCGGGCCTGGTCGTACATCTCGCGATAGACCTGGGCACGGTGCAGGGAATCAAGCAATTTGCTGTAGCTGGGAGGCATTTCCAGACTGGAAAGCACGCGGCGGCGCTGGTCTTCCGGCAGCTCGACAGAAGAAATATCACCAATCAGCAGGACCGGAAGGAACTCATCCCACGTAGACAGTGTCTTTAACAAGCCCAAAACAGCGCCTGGAGCGTTTACTGTCCCGATCAGCACACAAATGACATCACGGCTCGATGACAATGAGCTGGCCGCCTGCTGCCAGTCATGGCTACCGCAGGGCAGATTTTCTTCGCCAAGAAAATTCAAAATCACCGCCAAGTCGCGGCGGCGGACGCTATCGTCATCGATTAGCAGAATTTTGGTTTCACGCCACATGCAATAGCAACTTCCCTAGTAAAACTTCCTGCCCCGAGATTGAGGGCAATCGAGGCGCCTGTAAGACTTCTTACCTTATAGACGTCTGAAATCTGAAAACAGCACTAGTTAAGTCAAAAATGCTGGCACGGTCAAATTTATGACGCGCCGGTAGGATTAACTTCGACTGTTCAGCCGAACAGATGGTAAACCTTTGACGCATTTTTCGCTTGGTTGATCTGCGACATCTCTTCGAAAATCGCCTGGCGTTCGCCGGTCGTCACCTCAAGCAATTGCTGGTATACCGCCAACAGACTCTCAAGCTTTTCACGCAACGCATCCTCATCCACCGGTGCTTCGCTGAGCACCTGCTCGATCACGTCGCGACAGCACATATCCAGCTCGCCAATGGCGTCCCAGTTACGGTCTGCCAGCGCGCCCATCAGCGCCTCACGGGTTTCATCAATGCGTTGCAGTGCTTGGCTCATGACGTGTTCCTCAAGGCACCCAGGCCTTATTCTGCTGCAGCCTGTGGCGCGCCAATCGCATCCCAGCCTTCTTTAACGGTAATCATCAAACGAGCAACTTCGTCGATCATGTCAGCGTCGTTATGCAGGTTGGCTTCCATCAGACGGTTGGTCATGTACGCATACAGACTTTCCAACTGCTGAACGTAAGCCGGGTTATCACTCTTTTCAGCGTTCAGGCCGTCACGCAGGCCGATCACGATATCGATGGCCTTGCCGAGCATCAGCCCCTTCTGGGCGATGTCGCCACGCGCCAGCGCGCCCTTGGCCTGGGCCATGCGGTCGAGCCCGCCTTCCATCAGCATCTGCACCAGGCGATGAGGGCTGGCTTCGGAGATCTGAGCATGGGAATTGACCTTCTGGTATTGGCGAAGGGCTCTCATGGGATTCATGTTTCTACCTCGTGACGGGCGACAGCGAAAAGGATTCTAGTAACCAATATGTCGACGGGTTCGCAAAAAGCTTTAGGGCCAGTTGTCCCGCGATAAAAAAAGGCCAGGCAGATTGCCTGGCCTTTTTCATGCGCAGGCATCAGCTATTGGTTTTGGGATTGTTCAAGGCGTTGAGCGTGGTCATGACGCTGGTGCTTTGCTGGCGCAATTGGGCGACCAGGGTGTCCATGGCGTTGTATTTGGCCGACAGGCTGCTGGTGAGCAGGGTCATGCGCTCGTCGAGAGAGGACTGTTGCTTGGTCAGGTCCTTGAGGGTGTCGGACAGCGATGTGGAGCGTGTTGCCAGGATGCCGGTGGTGGACTTGGCGTAGTCATTCGTCGCGCTTTTCATACGCGCTAACATTCCGTCCGGCCCGCTGAATATGCTGTTGATGTCGGCTGCGTTGGTTTTCACCGCGGCATCCCACTTTTTGTCGTCCAACGACAGCAGGCCCGTCGTCGAATTGGTGACCATACCGAACTGAGCCAGCGACTTGAAAGTACCGGTGCCGGAGAGTGCGTTGAACTCATTCCGAATCGCGCTCTGCAACGAGCGCATGGTCGAATCGCCTGTCAGGGCCGCCGCTGTAGTGCTGCCGTCCAAGTTCGTGGTGACCTTCGTTTCGGCGTTCATCGCGGTGATCAAGGCGTTGTAGGTATCGAGAAAACCCTTTACACCGGATTTGAGCGCCGTGTTGTTGGTGCTCACTGTAATCAGCGTGGCGTTTCTTTCGTCATCCGGCTCGCTGTTGGCGGCCACCTTGAAGCCCGATACCGATACCAGCTTTATATTCACCCCGCTCAACGCGCCTTCGATGGTGTTGCTCTTGGAAACCGAAGCAACGCCGTCGATGCTGTACAGCGCATCTTTGGGCGGATCAACTACCGTGGAACCGACATCCAACCCGGAAGTACCTGACAGCTTCAAGTCCGAGCCTGTGCCCATGGTGGTAGAGGTCAGGATCAGCCTCGAACCATTGGAGTCGGTCTGGATATTGGCACTCAACCCCGAGGTACCGAACTGGGTGTTGATCGAGTCACGCACCTGCTGCAAGGTCGCACCCGCAGGCACACTCACATCGAAATTCTTGCCGGACTGGCTGATGGTCAGAGTGGTTGGCTTGTCGGTGGCATTCACCACAGTGGAGGTGCCGCCAGGGAAGTTCTTGCTCGACAGCTTCGAGGCCTGTGCCAACTGACTGACGATCAGTCGGAAACTACCGTTGGAGGCCGTGTTACTGGCCGTCATCGTGGCGACTTTTTCGTCCGAGGAAGAGCCCGTCAAGCCGGTGAAACTGGAACTGGTCGTCATGGTGTCAATCGCACCACGAAACGCATCCAGCGCCGCCTGAATCTTGCCGATCGAAGACAGTGTGGTGGTCGCCTTCTGAGACGCGGTATTGATCTGCGTTTGCTTGGGCACCTTTTCGGCGTTAACCAAGGATGTCACGATCGCTTGCGTATCGATGTTCGAACCGATACCACTTACCGTTGAACCCGCCATCATCTATCTCCTGTTCGGTGGCTGCCGTTATCTTGACTTATTACGCCTCAAGACAGGACAGCAACAAGTTTCATGCCAGCTCAGGCCTTGTCGTCAAACAACAGGTTGCTTGCGCTGCTGAGGTTCTGTGCCAGCTTCAATGCTGTTTCCGACGGAATCTGGCGAATCACTTCACCATTGTCGGTATTGATGACCTTGACCACCACACGGTGGGTGGAATCATCAATGGAAAAATCGAGGCTACGCTGGGTAGCTTGAACGAAATCGCGAATATCGGTGACTGCTTTTTCCAGGTCGGCGCGTGCGGGCTCTTGGCTAATCGCGGGCGTTGCCTGGACATTCAGAACGTTGTTGTCAGCCACTACCTTGGCAGGTGCGCTTTGAGGTGCAACCGGCGGATAAGACTGGTTCAGCTTTACACTCATGTCCATGTCCAATCTCCTCTAAACCGAAAAAACGGAAGGGCACGTAGACGCGCCCTTCCGTTAGTTACCAAGCGCTGGGATTACTGAAGCAGCTTCAGTACAGCGGATGGCAGCTGGTTAGCCTGCGACAGGATCGCGGTGGAAGCCGACTGCAGGGTTTGTTGCTTGGTCAGTTCGGCGGTTTCGGAAGCGAAGTCGACGTCCTGAACGGTGGAACGTGCAGCGGTGGAGTTCTTCTGAATGTTCTGCAGGTTGTCTGCAGTGGTAGTCAGACGGTTCTGGGTAGCACCCAGGCCCGAACGAACGCCGTCGATTGTGCCGATGGCTTTGTCGATTACAGCCAGAGCGTTTTGAGCTTGCGAGGAGCTGGTAACGTCGGTGTCGGAGATGGTGGTTTTGGTCGCTACAGCGCTGGCAGCGCCGAACAACTTGGTCACACCGTCAACAGTACCGGCTGCCAGGGAGTAACCCTTCGCGGAATCCAGGGAAACCTGACCAGTAACAGTTGCCACTGCATCAGCTGTAGCCGACAGAGCAGTTGGAGCATCAACTGGTGGAGTACCAGTGGTAGCGTATTCGCCAGCACCGTTTTTGGAGTTGACGGAGATCGCATCAGCGCCAGCACCGCTGGTGAAAACCAGGTTCTCACCGGAATCCGACTTAACTTCCAGAGTCTTGTTGGCTTCGTCGTAGTTAACGCTGATGCCCAGTTTTGCAGCGTTGGATTTCAGTTGGTCAGCCAGGCTAGCGGTATCGGTCACGCCGATGAAGCTAACTTCTTTACCACCGCCCACTGCCAGCTTGAAGTTGGCTGGTGCAGGAGTAGCTGCTTGAGTCTTAGCGGTATCAACGCTGAAGCGTACTTCAGTGCTGGCAGAAGCGCTCAGGCCGCCGATAGCGCCGTTCAGCTTGGCGGCGATGTCTTTAGCCGATGCACCGTCGTCGTAGCTAACGGTTTTGGATTGACCGTTACCAGTGATGTTGATGTCACCCTTGGTCAAGCCAGTGGCGTCGATAGCAACGCCGGAGCTCTTGATCTGCTGCGAACCAATGTTGTTGGCTGCAACGTTTTCCAGGCTCAGGTTGATGGTTTCGTTAGCGTTGGCGCCAACCTGAATAGCCTTGGTACCGTACGAACCGTCCAGCAGCTTCTGGCCACCGAAAGTAGTGGTCTGCGAGATACGGGTCAGTTCAGCAGTCAGAGCCTGGTATTCGTCGTTGTTCGACTTACGGTCGTCATTGCTGAGGGAGCCAGTAGCGGAAGACAGAGCCAGGGTACGCATTTTTTGCAGGATGTCGGTCGAAGCCTGCATCGCGCCTTCAGCGGTCTGAGCGATGGAGATACCGTCGTTCACGTTTTTTACTGCTTGACCCAGGCCGTTGATTTGGCTGGTCAGGCGGTTGGAGATCTGCAGGCCAGCTGCGTCGTCTTTAGCGCTGTTGATACGCAGGCCGGAAGACAGGCGCTGCATGGAAGTGGCCAGGGCGCCGCCAGCTTTGTTCAGGTTGCCCTGAGTAGTGATCGAAGCAATGTTGGTGTTTACTGTTAAAGCCATGACGAAATCCTCGTTGGATGGATACTGCGGCTTCCGGCCCTGGCAACCGCCGGGTGTGGCCTGAGAACCTACGTAATAGTTATCGTCGTGGTAGGCAGTTGCTTGAGGATTTTTTTGATTTTTTTTACTGGCGCCGTGCCACCCTTTGCAATTCAACGGCTTACATCAGCTCAAAACCCCGGATTCATTGGCTTTTCTGGCGCCAAATAAAAAACGCCGATGATCTCTAGATCATCGGCGTTTTTTTATGCAGCCTATTAAAGCGTCACGGGCGATACAGAATCGCCGAACCCCACGACAGACCCACACCAAAACCGCTGATTGCCACGCGCTTCCACTTGGCGTCCATCACATGCTTTTCCAGCAGCAGTGGAATGCTCGACGACACGGTGTTGCCGGTCTCGACCATGTCCTTGATGAACTTGTCCACCGGGGCATCTTCAAAACGGCGTGCCACGGCATCAACGATGGCCGCACTGCCCTGATGAATACAGAACGCGTCGATCTCATCAGCCTTGAGGTCCGACTCGTTGAGCAGTTCGTGCAAATGCGCCGGCACCTTGAGCAAGGCGAAGTTGAAGACCTGGCGACCGTTCATGAAGAACACGCCATCACTGACCTTCAAGTGCGGTGCGCCGGAACCGTCGGTGCCGAATTTGGACTTGCCCAGCAACCACGGCGCGTCTTCACCCATCCAGGTGGCGGTAGCGGCGTCGCCGAACAGCATGGTGGTGTTACGGTCTTCCGGGTCGACGATCTTCGAATACGGGTCGGCGGTGATCAGCAGGCCGTTTTTCAGGCCAGTGGCTTCCATGAAGCCCTTCATCGCGTAGATACCGTAGACGTAGCCGGAGCAGCCCAGGGAAATATCAAAGGCCGCCACATGCGTCGGCAAGCCCAGTTTGTCCTGGACGATCGCGGCGGTGTGGGGCAAACCCTCTTCATCACCGTTCTGGGTGACGACGATCAGCGCATCAATCGATTCGCGCTTCAGATCCGGGTTGTTGGCAAACAAAGCGTTAACCGCCTCGACACACAGATCGGAGGTTTCCTGCGCGGCTTCCTTGCGCGGCAGGAACGCAGAACCGATCTTGCCAATGATGAATTCTTCATCCTTGGCGAATTTGGCACCCTGGGCGTAGTTATCGATCCCGTCTGCCGGCACGTAACTGGCGATGCTTTTTATGCCAATCATTGTGGCTTCCCAATACTAAATAGCTGGAGAACACCCCGAGGACTGCGCCCGGAGTGCTGACAATAAAGGGGATAACCCCATAAAAATCTCGCTGAAAGCCGCCCCGCAAGGACCCTGTGACGACTTATCCTTTTCACACGATACAGTGAAGATGCGCTTTATGACTCACAGGTCACTCAATTTTGTGCGCTTTATGCAAAACGTTTCAACAATTTAACCCCAGAAACGACAACGGCCCGCCCTGTTTCCAGAGCGGGCCGCTTGACTTGGCGCCACTTACATCTTGTTGAACAGGCTCAACTGCGAGACTTTCACGAACGCCAGCTGCGAGGCTTCGAGCATGGTTTGCTGCAGCGTCAGGTTGATCGCCGCCTCACCCATGTCGACGTTGGCCAATGCACTCATGGTCGTGGTGTTGGCCAAGCTGATGCTAGTGTTTGCGCTGGCCTGCACCGTCAACGCATTCTCACGCGCACCGATGGAGCCACGTACGTTGTCCACTTGGTCGGCCGAGCTGGTCAGGTTACTGACGGCGGCATTCAAGGCGTCCTGAAGTTTGACCCGCGCGCCCGGAATGCCGTCTGCCGGTTGCTCCAGAGCCATACGCAGTTGGCCCAGGGTATCGAGGGCGTTCTGGGTTTTCTGGGTGGTGTTGCCCACCGAAAACTGGTCGCCAACGTTCGGCGTGCCACTCAGTTCGAAGGTAACGCCTGCCGCCGTGATGGTGCTCGGGCCTGGCGGGGTGCCGGTGCCGGGAGTGATGACGCCATTGTCCACGATCGGTTTGCTGCCGGCGGTATACGGCTGGGCATAGACCTTGTAGGCCGTCGGGTCGGTGTCGTCGAACTTGATCAATACGCCGCTGTTAGGAAACGTGCTCGAATAGTTGGCCGCACTGCTGACGCTGGCATTGGTCAATTGCGCGCTGGAAGTGTTGCTCGGGGTTCGAGCGATGTTGAACCCGTCAGGCTTGGCGCTGAGGCTGAACTCACGCCCCTTGACCAGCGCATCGGCATCAGGCCCCGTGGCAAGGTCGGTCAGGTCTACCGTGATATCGAACTTGACGCCACGCAGGTTGACGCTGGCGCTGCCTTCCTTGGTGGAGTCGAACGTCCCGTTACCGGCAACCTGCGAAGTAATGTCGTTGTTGTCTTTGTCGGTAATGACGTACTGGGTGCTACTGGTGAACGTCAGTTTGTACGGCTGGCCGTCGGCAAACTGCCGGGTGTAGTCGGAACCCGAAGTCACAAGGCCGCTCGATAAGGCGACCTTGTGGTCGTCGACCAGCGGCGGCGAAATCGCAGGCGCCACCGGCGCAGTGGCAGGCGCGAGGTAATTGGACTGGGTGCGACTGGTATTGACCGCCCCTTCCAGGATGGTCTTGCCGGTGTCGCCGGTGCGAACCGTCAGGGTCTCGGATACCTGCAGGCTCAGCTCGTTCTCGTCGCCCTGATAGCTGTAAGTACCATCGTTGTTGCGCGAGTACGGCGGCGTGTCGGTCTTGGAGCCTGAGAACAGATAGTTGCCGGCCGAGTCCTTGCTGTTGAGCAAGCCCAACAGTTGATCCTCAAGCGCGCCCACCTCAACCGAAATGGACTTGCGGTCAGCATCACTGGTCACGCCACCGGCACGCAGCGCCAGTTGGCTGCCGGCCTGGATCGTGGTGTTGATCGCATCCAGGATGCTTTCTTCGTTAGTCAGCTTGTTCTGAATACTGGTGATATTGCCGCTGTACTGCGACAGCATATCTTTCTGCTGTTGCAGCATCAGCAAGCGCTGGGCAGCCACCGGATCATCGGCGGCGGTCTGCACACGCACGCCGGAGCTGGCCTGCTGCTGGGCCTGCACCACACCTGAATAATTGTTCTGATACTTGCTGGCACTGGTGTCGAAATACTGCTGTGTAGAAATGCGCATCGTCCCAGACTCCCTTAAAGACTATTGATCAGCGTGCTGAAGGTTTCTTGCGCAGCCTTGATGATCTGCGACGACGCTGTGTAGTACTGCTGGAACTTGATCATGTCACCCGCTTCTTCATCCAGGTTGACCTGGGATACGGAGTTGCGTGCGTTCTTGTTGGCCGTCAACAGCGCGTTGGTCGCTGTGGTGTCTGTGGTGGCCGCTGCGGCCTTGGCGCCGACGGTCGAGACCAACTTGCTGTTGGCCCCCACCAGGCTGGTGCCGCCACTGCCATCGGCCGCGAGGCCTACGGTTGACTTGGTCTGCAGGTTGAGCAGAGCCTGGGCGTTACGGTTGTCGGACTTGCCGGAGGCATTGAACGAGAAGGAGGTGCTGTCGCCGTTCGCTGGCGAACCGCCCACCGTGGTGTCGAAGCTGAAGCTCTTGGCTGGCGACAACAAGACACCGCCGGCATCGCGCATCGGCACGCTGATGCTGATCTTGTTGGCCTGGCCTGGAATGATAGTGCCGGAGCCGATCGGATCACCCTGGGCGTTGCTGAGGGTGTAAGCCTGAGTGCCATCGGCCGCGGGCTTACCAAAGACCATCGTCACCGGCATCGAGTGCTCAATGCCAGTACGCAATTGCGCGGTGTCGGCGCCACCCTGGATATCCAGAGGCACTGTGAGGGTCGGCGGCGTAAAGGTGCCGGTGCCCTGGTTGGTTTTACCCGCCTCGCCCTGCAACGGCGCGGCAAAGGCAATCTTGCTCGGATCGCTGAGCACGGTGCCGATTTCCTTGGCGCCGTTGGCGGTCGGGCTGACCTTGAAGCTGTCACCCGCCTGCACTGCGCCGCTCTGGACCGCCAGGGTGAAACCGTCGATAACCGGCGGCGGCGTGGCACTCAGGTCATAAGTGCCCATAGCCTTGCCGTCGGATCGCAGGACCGTCACCTTGTTGAGATTGGTCCCATCGTTGAAGCTGACCTTGTAATCAAAGTTGGTCAACTGGCTGCTGTCTTTGATCGTCACGCCCAGGGCGCCGTCGCCCAGGTTGCCTTGGGCCGCCTGGCTACGCAGGGCAACGGAGGCTGCGTTATTGATGTCGGTGAACATCGAGGCGCCGAACTCGCCATTGAGGTCCAGGCCTTGGCCCAACTGGCTGTTGAGCGCATCGGCAGTGACAATCGCGATACGGCCCAAGTCATTGATTGCCGGCATCAGCGCATCGCTGCGATAACGCAGCAGGCCACCGATGCTGCCGCCACTGATCACGTTGCCCAAGTCCAGGGCGGTACCGCCCGGCGCATTGAGCTGGATCGTGTACTGGCTGGTGTCGCTCTTGCTCGGCACCGCGGAAATGCTGCTGGACTGATCGCCCAGCACCAGGGACTGGCCACTGCCGGTGCTGAGGCTGAACACGCCGTTCTTTTCCGTGGCGGTCACGCCGATCAGCTCATTGAGCGAGCGTACAGCCTCGGCACGGGAGTCCAGCAGGTTAGCCGGGGAGGTGTTCGACGAACCCTGTACCTGGGCGATCTGCTTGTTGAGGGACGCAATCGACGACGTCAGTTGGTTGACCTGATCGCTCATCGAGGTCAACTGGCTGTTGATGGTCTCTTTCTGCTGGCTCAACTGGCTGGAGATGGTGTTGAACCGGTTGGTCAGGGTCTGGGCGTTCGTAAGCAGGATCTGACGGGCCGAAGCATCGTTCGGACTGGCCGAGGCGGTCTGCACCGCCGCGAAGAACGAGCTGAGCACGGCGGACATGCCGGTGGTCTTGTCTGACAGGGTCTTGTCGACCGCACTGATCTGGTCCAGGTAAGCCTTGGCATCGCTGTTGAGCGAGGTGCTGTTCTGGTAAGCGGTGTCCAGGTATTCGTTGTAGACCCGGCGCACGTCGGCCAGGGTGGTGCCGCTGCCGATGAACACGCCGCCGTACTGATTCGACGCGTTCGCGCTCTGGGTGGTCTGCTGACGCGAATAGCCCGCGGTATTGGCGTTGGCGATGTTGTTACTCAAGACCGACAACGATCCTTGAGCGGCGTTAAGCCCCGACATCCCGATATTGAGCAAACTCATGGTTCAGACCTTATAAATGAGTGGTCGCGCCCGCGGCAGCGTAATTCTGATAACTGTTCATCGTTTTTGCGATCTGCGAAATCTTGCTGGCGTAGGCCGGATCGGTGGCGTAACCGGCTTTTTGCAACTCGCGCACAAACTGTTCCGGGTTGTCGGCCGACTTCACAACTTCTTTATAGCGATCATTGCTTTGCAGCAATGTCACCAGGTCGTGGAAGCTGTCCTGGTAGGAGTCGTAGGAACGGAACTGCGCCGTTTCCTTGACCATCGCGCCATCGCGAAACTCGCTGGTGATCGCACGCGCCTGACCGCCCTGCCAACTCTGGCCGGCCTTGATGCCGAACAGGTTGTGACTGCTGCTGCCATCTTCGGCGCGCATCACCGATTTGCCCCAACCGGTTTCCAGGGCGGCCTGGGCCACCAGGTACTTCGGATCAATACCAATGCGCGCCGCAGCCGCCTTGGCCATCGGCAACATGGTGGCGACGAATTCGTCCTGCGAACTGAACGCTTTCTTCGCCGGTGCCAGCGGCGGCTGGGCCACGGCGCGGCTGTAGATCTGCATACGGTCGCTGGGCACCGCAAAACTGCGAGCGGTGCTGTTGACGACGTTGTCATCGGAGGCACTGTTACGCAGCGGCGCGGCCTTGGCTTCGGTCGCCACTTGGGTGCTCGGAACGATGCCGGCGAGCAGGCGATCGGTCAGCTTGCTTGGCAAGGCGATCCGGCGCTGGTTCATCAGCTCCATATCGTTGCTATGGGCAGCAGCGGCACCGGCCTGGGGCTCTGCCACGCGGTAGGCCCACAACGGACGCTGGCCATTGGATCGACCCAGCGGACCCTGAGCCTGGGTGCCGGCGGCAATTTCCGTCGGCACGTCGACTTTCTTAACCGGTTCAGCGGCTGCCGGGCCCTGCAAAGTGGCCGCAGCGGCGTCCACCGGTTTGTTCTTCTGCATCTGGCGCATCAGCACGTCGGCGAGGCCGATACCACCGCCCTCACGGGACAACGACACCGCCAGTTGCTGGTCGTACATCTCCTGATATTGCTTGGCCGCAGGCGTGTTCATCGGGTTGTCTTTGCCCAGGGCCTCGGTGGCCGAGCGCATCGACTTGAGCATCTCGCTCAAGAACAGCGACTCGAACTCCTGCGCCACCTTGCGCATATTGCCTTCGCTGTTCTTGTCGTCGCCGACCTTGAGCTGGTTAAGCCGGTTCAAGTCGGAGTAAGACCCCGAGTCCGCCGTGCTGCTGATCCCGCTCTTGCGCATATCCATGGCCACGGCCTCAGATTACGATCAGGTCGGCTTGCAAGGCGCCGGCCTGTTTCAGGGCTTCAAGAATTGCCATCAAGTCGCCTGGCGCAGCGCCCACCTGGTTCACCGCGCGGACAATCTCATCCAACGTGGTGCCGGGGCCGAACTTGAACATCGGCTTGGCTTCCTGCTGAGCATTGACCCGCGAGCGCGGCACTACTGCCGTCTGGCCATTGGACAACGGCCCAGGCTGGCTGACGATCGGGTCTTCGGTGATGGTCACGGTCAGGCTGCCGTGGGTCACCGCTGCCGGCGACACCTTGACGTTCTGGCCGATCACGATGGTGCCGGTGCGCGAGTTGATGATGACTTTGGCCACCGCCTGGCCTGGGTCGACTTCAAGGTTTTCCAGGATCGACAGGTAATCCACACGCTGGCTTGGGTCCAGCGGCGCAGTTACACGGATCGAGCCGCCGTCGATGGCCTGGGCCACGCCAGGGCCGAGCATGTCGTTGATCTTGTCGACCACGCGCTTGGCGGTGGTGAAGTCGGAACGGTTGAGGTTCAGGGTCAGGCTGTTGCCTTGGTTGAAACCACTGGGCACGGTACGTTCCACCGTGGCGCCGCCAGGAATACGACCGGCCGATGGCACGTTGACGGTAATCTTCGAACCGTCACGACCTTCGGCGTCAAACCCACCCACCACCAGGTTGCCCTGGGCGATGGCATAGACGTTACCGTCGATACCTTTGAGCGGCGTCATCAGCAGCGTGCCGCCGCGCAGGCTTTTCGAGTTACCGATGGAAGCCACGGTGATGTCCACCACCTGACCCGGCTTGGAGAACGCCGGCAAGTCGGCACTGATAGACACGGCCGCGACGTTCTTGAGCTGCACGTTGCCCGAGCCCGCCGGCACCTTGATGCCGAACTGCGAGAGCATATTGTTGAAGGTCTGCAGAGTGAACGGGGTCTGGGTGGTCTGGTCACCCGTGCCGTTGAGCCCCACTACCAGGCCGTAACCGATCAACTGGTTGGAACGCACGCCGGAGATGCTCGCAATGTCTTTCAGGCGCTCGGCCTGGGCGACAGCGCTTAACGAAAGCAGGAGTGCGGCAGCCATCAGCTGTTTGAGTTTCAAAGTGGCCACCTAGAAAGGGAACAGCGGGCTAAGGAAGAAACGGTCGAACCAACCCGGCTGACTCGCATCAGCAAACGAACCCGTACCCGAGTAGGTAATGCGTGCATCGGCAATCCGTGTCGACGGCACGGTGTTGTCGGTGGCGATGTCATCGGCACGGACCATGCCGGCGATGCGCACCAGTTCATCACCGGTATTGAGGGTCATCCACTTTTCACCGCGTACAGCGATGATGCCGTTGGGCAACACGTCGGCCACGGTCACGGTGATCGAACCGGTCAGTGTGTTGCCTTGCGCCGCCGCACTCTTGCCGTTGGTAGCACGGTCGCCGCTGTAGCCGGCATCGAGGCTCAGGTCACCGCTGCCCAATGGGTTATTGGTGTTCGGCACACCGCCGAACAGCGAGGACAGGCCAATGCTGGCCTTGCTGGTCTTGCCGATCTGCGAGTTGGCGTTCTTGCTGGCCTGGGTCCGCTCGTTCAGGGTGATGGTGATGATGTCACCAACCCGGAACGCCTTGCGGTCGCTGTACAGGTTCTGTTCGAAACCCGCCTGGTAGATCGAGCCATTGTTGGCCGCCGCCGGCAACGGCGTGCGCGGCAACACCGGCGCGTAGTACGGGTCATTGGGTTTGGGCGTCGGGGCGACACAGCCCGCGAGCACGGCAATCCCACTCAATGCCAAAACGGAAACATAGCGATTCATGACCCATACCTCACGGTGTTGCAGGCGCCCTTCAAGAGCGCCCCATAGACTTGATTACAGATTCTGCGTTACGAACGAGAGCATCTGGTCGGCGGTGGAAATCACCTTGGAGTTCATCTCGTAGGCGCGCTGAGTGGTGATCATGTTGACCATCTCTTCAACGGTGCTCACGTTGGAGGTTTCCAGGGTGCTTTGCAGCGTGGTGCCGAAACCGTTCAGGCCAGGGGTGCCGATTTGCGGCGCGCCGCTGGAGGCGGTTTCCAGGAAAAGGTTATTACCCATGGCCTGCAGGCCAGCCGGGTTGATGAAGTCGGCGGTTTGCAGGTTGCCGATCACTTGCGATGCCGGGTTACCGGCCACGGTGATGGACACGGTGCCGTCGTTGCCGACGGTGAAGGTCTGGGCGTTGTTCGGCACGACGATGGCCGGTTCCAGGGCGAAACCGTTGGCCGTCACGATCTGGCCATTGGCGTCCAGGTGAAACGTGCCGTCACGGGTGTACGAAGTGGTCCCATCCGGTTGCAGGATCTGGAAGAAGCCCTTGCCGTTGATAGCCATGTCGAGCGGCTGGCCGGTTTGCTGCAGGTTACCGGCGTTGAAGTTCTTCTGGGTGCCGACGATTTGCACACCGGTACCCAATTGCAGACCCGACGGCAATTCGCTGTCCTGGGTCGACTGGGCGCCTGGCTGGCGCTTGATCTGATAGAGCAAGTCCTGGAACTCGGCGCGGTCACGTTTGAAGCCCGTGGTCGACACGTTGGCCAAGTTGTTGGAAATGGTGGTCAGGTTGGTGTCCTGGGCGGACAGACCTGTTTTGGCAACCCATAGAGCCGGAAGCATGGTGTTCTCCTTCGTGCGCCTGTTTGTTGGCGCCGTTTAGCAAATTAGTGAGTGAGCGCTGATCAGCTCATCTGCATGACGCGAGTCATGGCCTGGTCGTCTTCTTTGGCGCTGTTCATCATCTTGATGTGCAGCTCGAACTGCTTGGAAAGCGCCAGCACTGCCGTCATTTCTTCCACGGCATTGACGTTGCTTGCCTGCAGGAAACCCGAGGTCAGCTTGACACTCGCATCGGCCACGGCCGGCTGGCCATCTTTGGTGTGAATGGTGCCATCGAGGCCTTTATTCATATTCTTCAGGTCGGGCTGGACCAGCTTGATCCGGTCCACTTCAGCCATCACCCGTGGGCCTTCGCCCATGGCGCGGATGCTGATGGTGCCGTCGGAACCGACTTCGATCTTCTGCTGGGGTGGCACGGCAATCGGGCCACCGTTGCCCATGATCGGCATGCCGTTACCGGCGCGCAGCACGCCCAACGCATCGACGTTCATGCTGGCGCTGCGCACATAGGCTTCGCTGCCATCCGGAGTTTGCACCGCCATCCAACCGTCGCCGTTGACCGCCACGTCCAGATCACGACCGGTTTCGATCATCGCGCCGGGGGTGAAGTCGGTGGCTGGACGTTCGGTCAGGGCAAACGCCCGCGCCGGAAAGCTGTCACCGAACACCGGCATCGAACGCGCCTGTTCCAGGTCACGTTGAAAGCCGTTGGTGGAAATGTTCGCCAAGTTGTTGGCATGGGCCTTCTGCGCCAGAGCATTCTGGCTGGCGCCGGTCATTGCCACATAAAGGTACTTGTCCACATTCTTTCCTCTTTCTGACGCAGGCTTGCCGCCCACCGCTGTACTGATGAGGCTTAAGCAATTTGCGAACCAACTTTTAAAAAAAGGGGAAAACCCAGGCAGTACGGGGGTTTGCGTTGAGTCAGCAGGATTTGAAGGACTGGGGATAGTCGAAAAAACGGCGGACTACTGCCGCTTACGGCAACGACGCAGATCAAATGTGAGAGCGAGCTTGCTGTGGTGAGCGGGCTTGCCCCGCGCCGGGCTGCGAAGCAGCCCCCCAACCACACAGGTTATTTATCAGCCTTCAGAATTTCGTAATCGCGCAACTTATTGGCGATGGTGGTGTGCGATACCCCCAGCCGCTTGCCCAACTGCCGGCTGCTCGGATGCTCGGCATACAGGCTCTCCAGCACCGCCTTCTCGAACCGTCCGACGATCGCCTCCAACCCACCCTCCAGGGAAAAATCGCCAAGCGGCTGACGCACGCCATAATCCGGCAAGCGAATATGCTCGGCCTTGACCGTCCCGCCCTCGCACAACGACACGGCCTGGAACAGCACGTTTTCCAACTGCCGCACATTGCCCGGCCAGTGGTAGTGACTGAGTCGCTCCATCGCCGCCGGCGCCAGCTTGGGCAGTGGGCAGCCGATCTGACGGCTGGCCTGGTCAAGAAAGTGGTCAACCAACGGCCCCAGCCCATCAAGGCATTCGCGCAGTGGTGGGATGTGCAACGACAGCACGTTGAGGCGGTGATAAAGGTCCTGGCGGAATTCGCCACGGGCGCAGAGTTCGGACAAATCCACCTGGGTTGCGCAGATCACCCGCACATCCAAGTACACCTCCTCATCACTGCCCACGCGACGGAAGCAACCATCCTGCAGGAAGCGCAGCAATTTCACCTGCAAGCGCGCACTCATTTCCCCCACGCCATCGAGAAACAACGTACCGCCCGCCGTCAGCTCCAGCAGCCCGAGCTTGCCTTCGGCCCGCGCGCCTTCGAACGCGCCGGGGCCATAGCCAAACAACTCGGTCTCAGCCATCGACTCCGGCAGACCAGCACAATTGAGCGCCATCAGCGGCGATTGCCCACGGGGGCTGGCCAGGTGGCAGGCGCGGGCCAGCAATTCTTTGCCAGTGCCGGTTTCGCCTTCTATTAATAGCGGTGCGTCCAACGGCGCCATGCGCCGGGCTTCACGTACCACCGCCGCCATGACTTTGGAGCTTTGGAAGATGCTGTCAAAGCCGCGCAGTTCCTGCTTGCGCACGTTGTAGATGCGCTCGCCCACGCGGTCGGCGCGATGCAGGGTCAGCACGGCGCCAGCCATGGCCTCGCTGTCGTCGTGCTCGGAGGATTGCAGTGGCGCTATGTCCGCCAGGAACACGTCACCCTTGACCTTGACCCGCAGACCATTGATCCGCGACTTGCTCGCTCGCACCAGTTCCGGCAAGTCGAAGTCCTCGGCGTAGCGCGACAGCGGAATGCCCGGCACTTCGTCCACGCGCACCCCGAGCAACTGCGCCGCCGCGCGGTTGGCGGCGACAATGGAGCCGCCCATGTCGATGGACAGCACTGGAAACTCCAACGCACCGAGCAAGGCATTGAGCTCCATGTGCCGGCGCTCGCTGGGCATCAGCCCTACCCTTTTCACGCCAAACACCCCGGCAATGGCTTCGAACTGCGGACGTAATGCCTGGAACTGCATGTTCACCAGGTTCGGACAAAACAGGTAAATGGCATTGCCATGCTCACCACCGACCTCGCCCTTGGCGACATTGACGCCGTACTCCACCAACAGATTGAGAATGTCCCGCAATATGCCGATGCGGTTTTGGCAGTGCACTTTGATACGCATGAAAGGGCCCGAAAAAGTGGGTAGGCGCCGCGTCTTTTTGTCGCTGGGCGCAGATAGTCGTCAAGATTATGTGACAGCTTGTGTGCTTTTCACAGCCCAACGGCGCGATGAACCACACGAGCGTAACGATTACTTTACGAAAATCGGTATTTTTTCCTACAAGATCCGCTCACAGACAGATGGAATCCTGCTCCGCGCGGGTTATCAATAGGTTCATCGCAGGACATAACAAGAACGAATGCCTAGCAGGAGAGCCGTATGAAGCAGACGCAGTACGTGGCCCGCGAGCCCGATGCGCAAGGTTTTATCCACTACCCGCCGGAAGAACACGCGGTGTGGAACACTCTGATCACGCGTCAGTTGAAAGTGATCGAAGGCCGCGCTTGCCAGGAATACCTGGACGGTATCGACAAACTTGGCCTGCCCCTGGACCGCATTCCACAGTTGGGCGAAATCAATAAAGTGCTGGCCGAGACCACCGGCTGGCAAGTGGCCCGGGTCCCCGCGCTAATCCCCTTTCAAACCTTCTTCGAATTGCTCGCTAACAAGCAATTTCCGGTGGCGACCTTTATTCGTACCCGTGAAGAACTGGACTACCTGCAAGAGCCGGATATTTTCCACGAGATCTTTGGCCACTGCCCACTGCTGACCAACCCCTGGTTCGCCGAATTCACTCACACGTACGGCAAGCTCGGCCTGGCAGCCACCAAGGAGCAACGGGTGTACCTGGCGCGCCTGTACTGGATGACCATCGAGTTCGGCCTGGTGGATACGCCCGAGGGTCGGCGCATCTACGGTGGCGGGATTTTGTCGTCGCCCAAGGAAAGCGTGTACTGCCTGTCGGACGAGCCCGAGCACCAGGCCTTCGACCCGCTGGAAGCGATGCGCACGCCGTATCGCATCGACATCCTCCAACCGCTGTATTTCGTACTGCCCAACCTCAAGCGCCTGTTCGAAGTCGCGCAGGAAGACATCATGGGCATGGTCGAGCGCGGTATGCAGCTTGGGTTGCATGCGCCGAAATTCCCGCCAAAACCCAAGGCCGCGTGAACCGTGGCTTTTAAGGCCAGGTGAGTCTGTTCCCTGGCCCCGCGTTGCTTTAGGGTGACGCCACTGACGACCGTTTTTAAACACTCGAATTCAGGACACCACCACATGACCACCTTGAACCAAGCCCACTGCGAAGCCTGCCGCGCCGATGCCCCACAAGTCAGCGATGAAGAATTGCCGGTGCTGCTCAAGCAGATCCCAGACTGGAACATCGAAGTCCGCGACGGCGTGATGCAGTTGGAAAAGGTTTTTCTGTTCAAGAACTTCAAATTCGCCCTGGCCTTTACCAACGCCATGGGTGAAATCTCCGAAGCCGAAGGCCATCACCCGGGCCTGCTCACCGAATGGGGCAAAGTCACCGTGACGTGGTGGAGCCACTCCATCAAAGGCCTGCACCGCAACGACTTCATCATGGCCGCGCGCACCGACGAAGTGGCCAAGGACGCCGAGGGCCGCAAGTAATGCATTTCGATGCCATTGGCCGCGTGCCCGGCGACCCGATCCTCGGGCTGATGGACCTGTATGCCCAGGACACCAACCCGAACAAGTTCGACCTCGGCGTGGGTGTCTATAAAGATGATCAGGGCCTGACGCCGATTCCCCATTCGGTGAAGCTCGCCGAACAGCGCCTGGTTGACACCCAAACCACCAAGACGTACATCGGCGGCCACGGTAATGCAGCGTTCGGCACATTGATCAGCGAGCTGGTCCTCGGTGCCGATTCTGCACTTATCCGTGAACGCCGGGCCGGCGCCACGCAAACCCCGGGTGGTACCGGTGCTTTGCGCCTCAGTGCCGACTTCATCGCTCAAAACCTTCCAGGACGCGGCGTGTGGCTGAGCAACCCGACCTGGCCAATCCACGAAAGCATCTTTGCCAAGGCCGGGCTCAAGGTCAGCCACTATCCGTATGTAGGCGCCGACAACCGCCTGGATGTGGAGGCGATGCTAGCGACCCTTTCCACCGTGCCAAAAGGTGATGTGGTGCTGCTGCACGCGTGCTGCCACAACCCCACCGGGTTCGACCTGTCCCAGGATGACTGGCGCCACGTGCTGCAGATCGTGCGCGAGCGCCAACTGCTGCCACTGATCGACTTCGCCTACCAGGGCTTCGGCGATGGCCTGGAGCAGGACGCCTGGGCGGTGCGTTTGTTTGCCAGAGAGTTGCCGGAAGTATTGGTCACCAGCTCGTGCTCGAAAAACTTCGGCCTCTACAGCGACCGTGTTGGCGCGCTGATCGTGTGCGCTGCAGACGCCGAGAAGCTGACGGATGTACGCAGCCAACTGGCGAATATCGCGCGTAATCTGTGGTCTACGCCGCCGGACCATGGTGCGGCAGTGGTCGCGACTATCCTCGGTGATGCCGAGCTGAAAAAGCAGTGGAGCGAGGAAGTCGAAGCCATGCGTGCGCGGATCGCGCAGTTGCGTTCCGGACTGGTGGAGGCGTTGGCGCCCCATGGTTTATCGGAGCGCTTTGCGCACATCGGCGCACAACGCGGGATGTTTTCCTATACCGGTTTGAGTGCCGAGCAGGTCAAGCAACTGCGGGAAAAGCACAGCGTGTATATGGTCAGTTCGGGGCGAGCCAACGTGGCGGGTATTGATGCGACACGCCTGACACTCCTGGCCGAAGCCATCGCCGACGTATCCAACTGACGAAACCGGGACTGAAAATGTGGGAGGGGGCTTGCTCCCGATGGGAGTGGGTCAGTGACAGGTGTACTGGCTGACACTCCCTCATCGGGAGCACCCCCCCTCCCACATTTTGACCGAGCACACCCTTCAGCTGGCGACCATCTCGGCTTTCAACAGCGCCTCTTTCGCCTGCGCGTCCGCCAACCGATACAACTCGATACTCCCATCCCAGTGCTCGATCAATGCCGTGCACGACTCCACCCAATCCCCGCAGTTGAGGTAATCCACCTCGCCCACTTTGCGAATCTCCGCATGGTGGATATGCCCGCACACCACGCCGTGCAACTCGCGTTTGGTCACCTCATGGGCGATGGCTTCTTCGAAATCGCTGATAAAGCTCACGGCCGTTTTGACCTTGTGCTTCAGATACGCCGACAACGACCAATAGCCGTAGCCATACCGCGCACGCCAATGGTTCAACCAGCGATTCAACGTGAGGGTGAATTCGTAGGCAGAGTCGCCGAGGAATGCGAGCCAGCGGTGATAACGGGTGATCACATCAAACTGGTCACCGTGGATCACCAACAAATGCCGGCCATCGGCGGTGACGTGCACTGCTTCATCGACCAACTGGATATTGCCCAGAATCAGCTTGGAATAGCGCCGCAGGAACTCATCATGGTTGCCGGTGACGTAGATCACCTCGGTGCCGCGCTTGGCCATGGTCAGCAGGCGACGGATTACGTTGGTATGGGCCTGGGGCCAATACATGCCGCCGCGCATTTTCCAGCCGTCAATGATATCGCCCACCAGGTACACCTTGTCGGCGTGGTAACCCTTGAGGAATTGCGACAAATGTTCGGCCTGACAATCCCGGGTGCCCAGGTGCACGTCGGAAATCCACAGGGTACGTACCCGTTGCTTGCGGCTGGGCTTGGTGAACTCGGCACTGGTCATGGGCATCACTCGACGCTGTTTTCGCGAGCTTGCGCCATAGCGATTAATAGCCCATGACAACTGTGCGTCAGTCTGATGACAAAGCCCGTATTCGCGAAGCGTTGTAGACTGGCGACCTGCATAGGAGACCGCGATGAGACCTACCCTCACCCTGCGCCACTACCTCGAAGCGCCCATCGCCCATAGCCATGAACATGCGCAGTTGGTGTTCGGCCTGTCCGGTCATCTGGACCTGGAAGTCGATGGCCGTGGCAGCCAGGTGCGTGAAAGCAGCGTGATGGTCCTGCCCTTCTCTGCCCACCATGCCTGCGGCAGTCGCGATGGCAGCCGCTGCCTGGTGCTGGATGTGCCCACGGAGCATTGGGTGCTGCAATCGTTGGGTGAACACGCCGATGCAAGCCGCCGCTTGCTGGATCAACCGGCGCGCCTGGCGTTGGATTCGCGACAACACCAACTGGTGCAATGGCTGGCCCATAGCCCGGTGGATGACCCACTGATCGTGCAACAGGGCGCGGTGCTGTTGCTGGCCAGCCTCAATCATTCACTGGCCCAACCAGTACCTGGCCGGCGCCTGCCGTATGCGGCGTTCAATACGCATATAGAGCGCCACGTCGCCCATCCGCTGCAGGTCGCCGACCTTGCGCGGATTGCCGGCCTGTCGGTGGCGCGCCTGCATGCGCGCTTTGTGACCGAGTGCGGCCAAACGCCCATGGATTACATCCGCAGCCGTCGCCTGCAACTGGCCCTGAACCTGCTGCGCGAAACGCCATTGCCCATCGGTGAAATCGCCGAGCGTGTCGGCTACACCTCGCAAAGTGCCTTTGCCGCCGCTATGTTGCGCGAGTTTGGCGCCTCTCCCGGCGCGTTGCGGCGCTCGGCATAGGGCGAGGCTGGCGCTAAAAATCGCGAGCTGCGCGACAGACGTGCGTAGTAGCACCCTCTAGACTGCGGTCCTGTCACTCCCGTTGGTTCAAGGATCGCAATGACTCCCCGTTCAGCCCTCGGCGCCCTGCATATCGGCGCACTGATGTTTGGCCTTACCGGCGTATTCGGCAAGCTGGCGGCCGCCTCACCAGCCATTATCGTATTCGGTCGCGCCGCGTTTGCCGTGATTGCCCTGGCAGTGTTTGCGCGCTTCGTCAGCAACGCACCCTGGAAAACGCTGGAACTGCGCGACTGGAAACGCCTGCTGGTCAGCGGCGTGTTGCTGGCCGCACATTGGGTGACGTTCTTTATGGCGGTCAAAGTCGCTGGCGTGGCCGTCGCCACGCTCGGGTTCACGGCGTTTCCGGCGTTTACCGTGATCCTTGAAGGACTGATCTTCCGCGAGCGTATCCGCGCCAATGAAGTCGTGTTGGTGGCGCTGGTCACCGTTGGCCTGGTGCTGGTGACGCCGGACTTCAACCTGGCCAGCGAAGCCACCGGCGGCCTGCTGTGGGGCATCGCGTCGGGGCTGCTGTTCTCTTTATTGTCGCTGAACAACCGTGCCAGCTCCGGGCGCATTCCTGCCGTACAGGCAGCCCTGTGCCAGAACGTGGTCGTTGCGGTGTGCCTATTGCCCGTGGCCGCGCCGGGGTTGGCGGATGTGCGCGCGCTGGACTGGTTGTGGATCGGCCTGCTCGGCGTGTTCTGCACAGGCTTGGCCCACAGCCTGTTTGTCGCCAGCCTCGCAGTAATCAAGGCGCGTACCGCCTCCGTGGTATTTGCCATGGAGCCGGTCTACGGCATTACCGCGGCCTGGCTGCTGTTCGCCGAAACCCCGACGCTGCGCATGCTGCTGGGGGGCGCGCTGATCATCGTCGCCATCGTGCTCTCAGGGCTGATGGGCAGCGCCAGCCAGGCCAAACAGCCGACTGCAACGACCTGATCTATACTTTAAACATCCGCAACAGTCTGGAGTCGTTCAACGGATAACTGACCGCTCGACGACAGCCTTGGTGTGCCCTGCAGTTGCTGCAAGCGAGTAGTCACTCCTTAAACGCGATGCAGAGGCTACATCATGGAAATGTTTATCAGCTTACTGGTTCAACTCATCAGCGGTGCCGTCGGCGGCAATTTGGCCGGCATGACCAAACAAAGCCTGGGGACCGGGCTCAATACCATGCTGGGCGGTGTCGGCGGGCTTGTACTGGGCCAGATAGTGACGGCACTGACGGGCGCTTCGGGCGGTGAGGCGCTGGATGTGGCGGCGGTCGGCAGCAATATTGTCGGCGGCGGCGTCGGAGGCCTGGTGCTGACGTGGGTCGTGGGCTTCATCAAAAGCAAAATGGCCGCCAAGTAGCGGCCTCCATCAGTCACCGTCAGCCGATGGCGGTGACCTTCACTGTGTACGGTCGTTGTGCCCCAGGTCACGCTGCGGGTCGATCTGATCGCGCACGCGCTGCTTGAGCACCTTGGCCTCAGGGAAACCACCGTCAGCCTTGCGCTCCCAAAGCTGCACGCCATCGCAGGTAATACGAAACGCGCCGCCAGTCGCTGGCTCCAGCGACACTTTGCCCAGGTCATCGGCAAAGGTGCTTAACAGTTCCTGAGCCAACCACGCAGCGCGCAGCAGCCACTGGCACTGGGTGCAATAGGTGATAACGATCTCGGGTTTGCTGACGGACATCATTTGACAAGTTCCTGGCATGACGAGGGATGAGGATCGAGTGGCTATAATACCGGCCTTTATCGCCCAGCCCTGAGATTCCTGATGCGCCGCCTGCTGTCCTGCCTGTTTCTGTGCCTCGTCCCCTTGCTTGCCGACGCCGTTGAACCACCCCGACCAAAAATCGGCCTGGTGCTGTCCGGCGGTGCCGCCCGCGGCCTGGCGCACATTGGCGTGCTCAAGGCCCTGGAGGAACAGGGCATCCATATCGACGCCATTGCCGGCACCAGCATGGGCGCGGTGATTGGTGGGTTATACGCCTCGGGCTACAAGATCGACGAGCTGGAAAAGCTCGCCCTGAGCATCGACTGGCAGCAGGCGTTATCCGACGCGCCGCCGCGTGAAGACGTGCCGTTTCGGCGCAAGCAGGATGACCGGGATTTCCTGGTCAAGCAGAAGCTCAGCTTCCGCGATGACGGCAGCCTCGGCCTGCCCCTGGGCGTGATCCAGGGCCAGAATCTGGCGCTGCTGCTGGAAAGCATGTTCGCCCACAGCAGCGACACGCGTAATTTCGACAAGCTGCCGATCCCCTTCCGCGCCGTGGCCACCGACATCACCACCGGCGAAAAAGTAGTGTTCCGCAAGGGCCACCTGCCCCAGGTAATCCGCGCCAGTATGTCGATCCCGGCGGTGTTCGCCCCTGTGGAACTGGATGGCCGGCTGCTGGTGGATGGAGGCATGACCGATAACATCCCATTGGATGTGGCGCGTGAGATGGGCGTGGACATCGCCATCGTGGTCGACATCGGCACCCCGCTGCGCTCACGCAAGCAACTCGCGACCGTGGTAGATGTACTCAACCAGTCCATCACCCTGATGACCCGGCGCAACTCAGAAGAACAGCTCAAGGCCCTCAATCCCAAGGACGTACTGATCCAGCCGCCACTGTCCGCCTTTGGCGTGACCGATTTCGGCCGCGCCAAAGACATGATCGACGCCGGCTACCGTGCTACACGCGCCCTTGACGTTCGCCTGGCCCATTTGCGCCCCGCCGAACCGGTTGACCCCGAACTGGTGGCCGCGCGGACTCCGGGCGAGCGGACTCCGGTGATCACCGCGATCAAGCTGGAGAACGACTCGAAAGTCAGCGACGACGTGATCCGCTACTACATCCGCCAACCGTTGGGCGAACCGTTGGAGCTTGGCCGCCTGCAAACCGACATGGGCACGTTGTACGGCCTGGATTACTTCGAGCAGGTGCAATACCGCGTGGTGAAAAAAGGCCACGACAACACCTTGGTGATCAGCGCGCGGGGCAAGCGCAGCGGCACCGACTACCTGCGCCTGGGCTTGAACCTGTCGGACGATATGCGCGGCGACAGCGCCTTCAACCTCGGCGCGAGCTACCGCATGAACGGCATCAATCGCCTCGGCGCCGAGTGGCTGACCCGCGTGCAGATCGGTGATCGGCAAGAGTTGTACAGCGAGTTCTATCAACCGATGGACGCTGGCTCGCGCTACTTCATCGCGCCCTATCTCAGCGCCCAGGCGCAGAACGTCGAGCTGATTCTGGACAACGACCCCATCTCCGAATACCGCCTGGAACGCTATGGTTTCGGCCTGAACGTGGGGCGGCAGATCGGCAACAGCGGCGAGATCCGCTTCGGTGTCGGCGAGGCCTGGGGCAAGGCGGATGTGCGCATTGGCGACCGCGACCTGCCGAGTGTGAGCTTCAGCGAAGGTTTCTATGAACTGAAGTACTCCTTCGACACCCTGGATAACGTGTACTTCCCGCACACCGGTGAGGACATCGGCCTGGCCTACCGCGAGTTCGAACCGGGACTGGGTTCGGACCAGCGCTATCGACAATGGGAATTCAAGCTGGACAAGGCCATGAGCCATGGCCCGGACACACTGGTGCTGGGCGGCCGGTATGGGCGCACCCTGGATGATTCCGATGTGGTGATTTCCAGCTTCCTGCTGGGCGGTGCACGACAGTTGTCGGGCTTCCGCCAGGATGCGATTTCCGGGCAGAACATCAGCCTGATGCGCGCGGTGTACTACCGCCGACTGACGCCGCGCTCGTACTTACCGTTGGATTTCCCGTTGTACCTGGGCGCGTCTCTGGAGCGGGGCCGGGCATGGAACAACGACAATGAGTTCGACAGCGGTTATATCAACGCTGCGAGTATTTTTCTGGGGTTTGATACACCGTTGGGGCCGCTGAATTTCAGCTACGGGTTCAACGATGATAATCAGAAGGCGGTGTACCTGAACCTGGGGCAGACGTTCTGAGACAACGCTGAATCAGTGTTGGAGCCGCTAATTGTGGTGAACGGGCTTGCCCCGCTCACCACAATTAGCCCCACACACGTTGATCTTCACTGCACTTGGGTTCAGGACTTTTCCAGATTCGCCAGGATGTGCCCGTGCACGCGCATGCACACACTCAAATCCGCTTCATCCACGCCCACGAACAGCTCGTGACGCAACTCAGTGGCGATGGTTTCAATCTGTTCGATCAGCGGCCGCGCGGTGTCACACAGCAGAATGCGCTTGGCGCGGCGGTCTTCAACCACTGCCTGGCGTTGCACCAGGCCCTGGCCTTCGAGACTGTCGAGCAAGCGAGCCAGGGTCGGCCCTTCTACGCCAACGCTTTGCGCCAGCTCACGCTGAGTGGGAGCTTCTTCAAAACGGGCCAAGTGCAGCAGCACCAGCCAGCGCGCCTGGGACAAGCCCAGCCCCGCCAAACGGCGGTCTAGCTCGGCGCGCCAACCTCGGGACATTTGCGCCAGCTGCATGCCAAATCGGTGTTGATCGGTTAACGGCATAAAAAACTCATGGGTTAGACTGAAAATAAAGTGTGGCTAATTATTAGCCAGCTAAGCATGAGCCATGCCACTAGGCAAGAGTTGCTATGAACTGAATCGTTACATTGTCGTAATTGGCACACTAAATTTCGAATTCAGACTGCAAAGCGGCCCGCACGCAGTACAAAACACCCTCTGGAACACGTCCTGTGAACAGTGGCGCAATCTCGGATACTGGTGGTAGTTCGCCTTCTCCGTCGAGAAATGCATCCTGGATTTCACCAAGCAAATCTTCCGGCAAATCAAGGGCCTGCTCCAGGGACAACTGCTGCTTGCCGATGGATTCAGCAAGCAGGGTGTAGACGTTTTTCTCCGAGCATTGCAGTTGGCCCGCGATCTGGATCGGCGTCATGCCAGCGCGCGCCAGGCTGATCAGCTCGTGCCGAATGTCGGCGATTTCCTTCGGTGCTTCGGCCTGGCCGCCGAGCACTTCGAGGAACGCCTGGCCATAGCGCTCCAGTTTGCGTGCACCGACGCCGCTGACCCGCGCCATCTCGGCCATGGTGGTGGGCTGCTCGCGCAGCATCTCCAGCAAAGTGGAGTCGGGAAAAATAACGTAAGGCGGCACACTGTGTTCCTGTGCCAATTTGCGCCGCAGGGTGCGCAAGGCTTCCCACTGCTCGCGCTCCTCGCCTCGCACGAGCTGGCTGGCCTGGCTGGTGCTGGTCTTGGCAGTGGTTTGCGGTTTGAGGTCGCGACGCAGTTCCAGGCTGACCTCGCCCTTGAGCAGCGGGCGGCAACTGTCATTCAGACGCAGGCCGCCGTAGCCTTCAATGTCGATATCCACCAGGCCGCGCGCGACCATCTGGCGGAACAGCGAACGCCACTCGCCCTCAGCGCGGGCTTTACCGACGCCGTAGACCGAGAGTTTTTCGTGACCGAAGCTGCGGACTTTTTCGTTGTCCTTACCCAGCAACACATCCACCAGATGGCCCACACCGTAACGCTGACCGGTGCGGTAGATGGTCGACAACGCCTGGCGTGCGGGCTCGGTAGCGTCCCAGGTCTGCACGCCATCAATGCAGTTATCACAATGGCCGCAAGGCTCCGGCATGTCTTCGTCGAAATACGCCAGCAAGGTCTGACGACGGCAGCGAGTCTCTTCACACAACGAGAGCATGGCGTCGAGTTTGTGCTGCTCCAAGCGCTTGTGCCGTTCATCGCCTTCGGAGTTCTGCAGCATCTGCTTGAGCATCACCACGTCCTGCAGGCCGTAGACCATCCACGCATCCGCCGGCAAACCATCACGACCAGCACGCCCGGTCTCCTGGTAGTACGCCTCAAGGGATTTTGGCAGGTCCATATGGGCGACAAAACGCACGTTGGATTTGTCGATGCCCATGCCGAACGCGATGGTCGCCACCATGATCAGGCCTTCCTCGTTGAGGAAGCGTTTCTGGTGAGCGGAGCGCGTTTCATTAGGTAGACCGGCGTGGTACGGCAGCGCCGGGTAGCCTTGCTCGCAGAGGAACGCGGCCACCTCATCGACCTTCTTGCGCGACAGGCAATAGACGATGCCAGCGTCGCTGTGCCGTTCAGAGAGGAACGCGAGCAACTGCTTGCGCGGCTGCTCCTTGGGCACGATGCGGTAGAAAATATTCGGTCGGTCGAAACTCGACAGGAAACGCTCGGCGTTCTGCAGGTGCAGGCGCTCGACGATTTCTTCGCGGGTGCGCTTGTCGGCGGTGGCGGTCAGGGCGATGCGCGGAACGTCCGGGAACAGCTCCGCCAGTTGACCCAACTGCAAATATTCGCGGCGGAAATCGTGCCCCCATTGGGATACACAGTGAGCTTCGTCGATGGCGAACAGGGCAATTTCCAGGCTCTGCAAAAACGCCAGCATGCGCGGCTGCACCAGGCGTTCGGGGGCCAGGTAGAGCATTTTCACTTCACCGCGCTTGATGCGTGCGGCCAGGTCACGCTGCTGCTCGGCACTGAGGGTGGAATTCAAGGCGGCGGCGGCGACACCAAGTTCTTCCAGGGTCGCCACTTGGTCGTCCATCAATGCAATCAACGGCGACACCACCACGGCCAGCCCGTTGCGCAACAATGCAGGCACCTGGAAACACAACGACTTGCCGCCGCCGGTAGGCATCAGTACCAGGGCGTCACCGCCTTTGGCCACGCGCTCAATGATCGCACCCTGGCGGCCACGAAAGCTGTCGTAGCCGAAGATGTCCTTGAGGACGCGTTGAGCCTGATCGAGCATGTATAACTCCAACAAAATAGTGCCGAAATCCCTCTATACAGGCTGGTCGAAAAAATCCGACCTCACGGAAAATAATCCGTAAGTGGAGTTTTCTCGACCTGGCGCTTGGCCTGCTGGGGCATCACAAAACGCGGCAGTATACCCGAGCACCATCCGGCAAAGGGCGCCGCTGACGAATTGCAGCCCGTCTCTAAAACCGGGCAAATCTGCATGCCGACTGGCTTGGGCGCGCAAGAACGCCTAGAATTCAGCATCGTTTATTCCCAAGGTAGTCCTTCAATGTCCTTCGCTGAGCAACTAACCCGCCTGCAAGCCTTCCTCGACGCCGATGAGCTGCATGACGAGGCGCTGGACTATGTGGCCGCCCACGGCTACCTGACCGCCCTTTCGATCTGCTCCGACGTCGTTCCCGACCGTGAATGGATTGACGCGCTATTCGCTGAAGAGCCTCATTACGCAGACGACGCCCAGCGCGAAGAAATCGAATCCACCCTGCTGGCCCTCAAGGCCCACATCGCTCGCCAACTGGCCTCCGATGAGGAATTCGAACTGCCATGCGAGCTGGACCTGGGCGAAGATCCGGACGACTCCGACCTGCGCGGCTGGTGCATCGGTTTCATGGAAGGCGTGTTCCTGCGTGAAGCTGCCTGGTTCGAAACCGCCGAGGAAGAAGTCAGCGAAATGCTGCTGCCGATCATGGTCGGTTCGGGGCTGTTTGAAGAAGAAGCTGAGTTTTCCGACATCGCCGCCGACGCCAACCTGATGGACGACATGATCGTACAGATCCCGGAAGCCCTGACCGCCCTGTACCTGCTGTGCAACGCCCCTGACGAAAAACCGGCGATCCTCAAGCCTCGTCACCACTGAGTCCCTTGCCCGTGACACCCATGGGCAATCGCTCGCTCCTCCTGCGTTACGTGCTGCTAGCCATCGGCTGGTTAAGCGTAGCGCTGGGGGTAATCGGCATTTTCCTACCGGTATTGCCGACCACGCCTTTCCTCCTGCTCGCCGCCGCCTGCTTCGCTCGAAGCTCCCCGCGTTTCTACCAGTGGCTGGTGGAACATCCGCGCCTGGGCCCCTGGATTCGCGATTATCTGGACGGCAATGGCATCCCACTCAAGGGTAAGGTCTACGCCATTGGCCTGATGTGGCTGAGCATCGGCCTCTCGTGCTACTTGGTGCCGCTCCCGTGGGCACGCGGGTTCATGCTGACCAGTGCGGTACTGGTCACGATCTACATCCTGCGCCAGAAAACCCTGCCACCGCGCTAAGTGCCGCCCTGCGACATTAGATCCCACACGACCTTGGTCGACACTGACTAACCTCAGCCATCATGCGAGACTGTCCAACCGGGGCAGGAATACCCGGGTGTTTCTATGCTCGGAGTTACCATGACGCTGTCCAGCGGGCTGATTGCAGCCGTTGCCCTGGCCTATATGGCCATTATGTTTGCCATTGCCTTCTACGGTGACCGCCGTCGCGCGCCATTGCCGCCGCGCGTGCGCGCCTGGGTGTACAGCCTGTCTCTGGCGGTGTATTGCACCAGTTGGACGTTCTTCGGCGCCGTAGGCCAAGCCGCCGAACAGTTGTGGGCGTTTTTACCGATCTACCTGGGACCGGTGCTGTTGCTTGTGTTGGCACCCTGGGTGCTGCAGAAGATGATTCTGATCAGCAAGCAGGAAAACATCACCTCCATCGCAGACTTCATTGCCGCGCGCTATGGCAAATCCCAGTCCCTGGCAGTGGTGGTCGCGCTGATCTGCCTGGTGGGCGTGCTGCCCTATATCGCCCTGCAACTCAAAGGCATCGTGCTGGGGGTGAACCTGCTGATCGGCGCGGGCGCCGATACCACCGGCACGCGGGCCCAGGACACGGCACTGATCGTGTCCTTGGTGCTGGCGCTGTTCACCATTGTGTTTGGTACGCGCAACCTCGACGCCACGGAACACCACCGTGGCATGGTGCTGGCGATTGCGTTTGAATCCCTGGTCAAGCTGTTCGCTTTTCTTGCAGTGGGCGCGTTCGTGACCTACGGCCTTTACGACGGTTTCGGCGACCTGTTCAGCCAGGCAATGCTCGCGCCACGCTTGGAGGAATACTGGAAGGAGACCGTCAACTGGCCGTCAATGGTGGTGCAGACCGGCGTAGCGATGATGGCGATCATCTGCTTGCCCCGACAGTTTCATGTGACGGTGGTAGAGAACATCGACCCGCAGGACCTGCGCGTAGCCAAGTGGGTATTCCCCGCCTACCTGATCCTCGCCGCTCTGTTCGTCATCCCCATCGCTCTCGGCGGCAAGATGCTGCTGCCCGGCTCCGTATTGCCGGACTCCTACGTGATCAGCCTGCCCATGGCCGAAGCCCATCCGGCGTTGGCGGTGCTGGCATTTATCGGCGGCGCCTCAGCGGCCACCGGCATGGTGATTGTGGCGAGCATCGCCCTGTCGACCATGGTCTCCAACGACATGTTGCTGCCGTGGCTGTTGCGCCGTTCCAGCGCAGAGCGCCCGTTCGAGGTGTTCCGCCACTGGATGCTCTCCGTGCGCCGGGTCAGCATTGTGATCATTTTGCTGTTGGCTTACGTGAGTTACCGCTTACTGGGTTCTACGGCAAGCCTGGCAACTATCGGACAGATCGCTTTTGCCGCCGTGACCCAGCTCGCCCCGGCCATGCTTGGCGCGCTGTATTGGAAGCAGGCGAACCGCCGCGGTGTGTTTGCCGGCTTGGCGGCGGGCACATTCCTGTGGTTCTACACATTGGTCCTACCCGTAACGGCGAAAAGCCTGGGCTGGTCCCTCAGCCTTTTCCCAGGGCTTACGTGGATGCATTCACACCCGTTGGGTTTATCCGTCACCTCGCTGACCCTGGGCACGGTGTTCTCCCTGGCGGGTAACTTCACGCTGTTTGTGTGGGTGTCGATGCTGTCGCGCACGCGGGTGTCGGAGCACTGGCAAGCCGGGCGTTTTATCGGCCAGGAAATCAGCCAGCGCGCCAACGCCCGCTCAATGCTGTCGGTACAGATCAGCGACCTCCTCAGCCTGGCGGCACGTTTTGTTGGTGAAGAACGTGCCCAGCAGAGCTTTATTCGCTTTGCCTACCGCCAGGGCAAAGGCTTCAACCCCAATCAGAATGCCGATAACGACTGGATCGCCCACACCGAACGCCTGTTGGCCGGTGTGCTCGGCGCCTCTTCGACGCGTGCGGTGGTAAAAGCTGCGATTGAAGGGCGGGAAATGCAGCTGGAGGACGTAGTACGCATCGCCGATGAAGCGTCGGAAGTGCTGCAGTTCAACCGCGCGCTGCTGCAAGGTGCTATCGAAAACATTACCCAAGGCATCAGCGTCGTCGACCAGTCGCTCAAGCTGGTGGCCTGGAATCGACGCTACCTGGAACTGTTCAACTACCCCGACGGGCTGATCAGCGTCGGCCGGCCAATCGCCGACATCATCCGCTACAACGCAGAGCGCGGCCTTTGTGGCCCGGGCGAAGCCGAAGTGCATGTGGCGCGACGCCTGCACTGGATGCGCCAGGGCCGCGCGCACACCTCCGAGCGTTTGTTCCCGAATGGACGGGTGATTGAGCTGATTGGCAACCCGATGCCCGGTGGTGGATTTGTCATGAGCTTCACTGACATCACCGCGTTCCGCGAAGCCGAGCAGGCGCTCACCGAAGCGAACGAAGGCCTTGAGCAGCGGGTGACCGAACGTACCCATGAACTGTCGCAGCTCAATGTGGCGCTTACCGATGCCAAAGGCGTGGCCGAATCCGCCAGCCAGTCGAAGACACGCTTTCTCGCAGCCGTCAGTCATGACCTGATGCAACCATTGAACGCCGCCCGCCTGTTCTCAGCCGCCCTCTCCCACCAGAACGACGGCCTGTCCAGCGAAGCCCGGCAACTGGTGCAGCACTTGGACAGTTCGCTGCGCTCCGCCGAAGACCTGATCAGCGACCTGCTGGATATCTCGCGCCTGGAAAACGGCAAAATCAATCCGCAACGCCAGCCCTTTGTGCTCAACGAGCTGTTCGACACTTTAGGCGCGGAATTCAAGGCACTGGCCCAGGAGCAAGGTTTGCGCTTCCGCCTGCGCGGTAGTCGCCTGCGGGTCGACAGCGACATCAAGCTGCTGCGACGAATCCTGCAGAATTTCCTGACCAACGCTTTCCGTTATGCCGACGGCCCGGTGCTGCTTGGCGTACGCCGGCGCAAGGGCGAGTTGTGCCTGGAGGTGTGGGACAGAGGCCCCGGTATTCCGCAGGATAAACAGAAGGTGATCTTCGAAGAGTTCAAGCGCCTGGACAGCCATCAGACCCGCGCCGAGAAAGGCCTGGGCCTGGGCCTCGCGATTGCCGACGGCCTGTGCCGGGTGCTGGGCCATCGTCTGAGCGTGCGCTCGTGGCCGGGCAAAGGCAGCGTGTTCAGCGTGCGCGTGCCACTGGCGCGCAACCAGGCCAGCCCGCAGCCCAAGCCGACAGCGGATAACGGCCAGCCATTGAGCGGCGCGCAAGTGCTGTGCGTGGATAACGAAGAAAGCATCCTGATCGGCATGCGCAGCCTGCTGACGCGCTGGGGGTGCGAAGTGTGGACCGCCACCGACCAGGCGCAGTGCGCGGCGTTGTTAGCCGAAGGGGTGCGGCCGCAACTGGCGCTGGTGGATTACCACTTGGATCATGGAGAAACCGGCACTGAATTGATGGGTTGGCTACGCGCGCAGTTGGCGGAGCCTATTCCCGGCGTGGTCATCAGTGCCGACGGCCGTCCGGAGATGGTTGCCGAGGTGCATGCGGCTGGCTTGGACTATCTGGCCAAGCCGGTGAAGCCGGCGGCGTTGCGGGCGTTGCTGAGTCGACACTTACCTCTATAAACCGGATGCGCCCCCCCACATTTAGCGCTGCGTTTATTCGGGAAGGTGTGCGACGCCGTCTGAATCGGTCATCGCCCGCTCCAGCAAGTCCGCCGGCAGGCTTTTGCTCGCGCGAGCACCCAGCAGCCTTAATTGCTCGGTGCGGCTGACCAGATTTCCGCGTCCATCTGTCAGCTTGTTTCGCGCGGCGCTGTAGGCCTTATCCAACTGCTGAAGACGGTTGCCCACTTCGTCCAGGTCTTGGATAAACAGCACAAACTTGTCATACAGCCAACCAGCGCGCTCGGCGATTTCCCGGGCGTTCTGGCTTTGGCGTTCCTGCTTCCAAAGGCTATCGATCACCCGCAGTGTCGCAAGCAAGGTCGTAGGGCTGACGATCACGATATGGCGGTCGAAGGCCTCTTGAAACAGATTCGGCTCGGCCTGCAACGCGGCGGAAAACGCCGCTTCGATCGGCACAAACAGCAAGACGAAATCCAGGCTGTGCAGGCCTTCCAGGCGCTTATAGTCCTTGCCGGCCAAGCCTTTGACGTGATTGCGCAGCGACAGCACGTGCTGTTTCAGCGCCGCTTGGCCAATCACTTCATCATCAGCCGCAACGTACTGTTGATACGCCGTCAGGCTGACCTTGGAATCCACCACCACCTGCTTGTCGCCAGGCAACATGATCAGCACATCCGGCTGAAAGCGTTCGCCGTCCGGCCCTTTGAGGCTGACCTGGGTCTGGTACTCGCGCCCCTTCTCCAGTCCCGCATGTTCCAGCACGCGCTCAAGGATCAGTTCGCCCCAGTTGCCCTGGGTTTTCTGGCCCTTGAGGGCGCGGGTCAGGTTGGTGGCTTCGTCTGACAGACGCAGGTTCAGTTGCTGTAAGCGCTCAAGCTCCTTGGCCAGGGAAAAACGCTCACGCGCCTCGTTCTGATAGCTCTCCTCCACACGCTTTTCGAAGGACTGTATGCGTTCCTTCAACGGATCGAGCAACTGTCCGAGGCGTTCCTGGCTGGTTTCAGCAAAGCGCTGTTCACGCTCGTCGAAGATCTTGCCGGCCAATTCGGCGAACTGCGCGCGCAGCTCATCTCGCGAGCCTTGCAGGTCAGTCAGACGCTGTTGATGGCTGTCCTGTTGCTCACGCAGTTCGGCGCGCAAGCCGGCCGCCAGGGCGTCGAGGCGCCGTAATTCGGTGTCTTTTGCACTGCGGTCGAGGTTCCAGGCGTGTGCGGCGTCGCGGGCGTTGTCACGGTCGATCTGCAGTAGTTCGACTTCACGGCGTACAGCGGCGAGGTCGGCCTGCTTGGCGGCGTTGGCCTGGCTCAGGTCGCTGATTTCATCGCGGCTGGCATCCAGTTGCGCGGCGAGACCTTCCTGGGCCAGTTGCGCAGTGGCCAGGCGCTCTTCAAGCAATTCCCAGCCAGTGGTGCGCGCGGTCAACCGCCGCTGGAGCTGCCAGCACACGGCCAACAACGGCACTGCAGCGCCTGCAAGGCCCAGGGCAATACTGGTCCAGTCAAAAGCCATAGCCATTTCTGCCATCACCGAAAAGGAGCAAGGTTAACCAAGCATAGGGCGGGAAGACAGCTCAGTCTTCGACCTGGCCCAGTTCGCGTTGGGCGCGCAGGTCACCGGCACGGGCGGCCATGCGCAGCAGGTCGTGACCGATACGGCGGTCGCGGGCATTGCCGCATTCACGGCACATCAATTGGCCCAGGCGGCTTTGTGCGGCGACGACGCCTTCACGAGCCGGCTGCTTGAGCAAGCGTCCGGCGAAGTGTTTGACGTTGCTGCTGTGTCCCAGGCGCGGGCTGTCGAGCAACCACAGGGCCACTTTCAATGAGAAGCGCTTGGGTGCGGTAACAGTCTGTAGGGTGTCGGTAACAGAAGGTGATACTGAGCGAAACTTCATAAAGCACTGTGGGACAGAACGGAAGGCGCGCCACTCTACTCTTTTTTTCGTACAGGTAAAGCTCAAAAAACCGTGCACGCCCGTGCTAGAGCAAGCGCTTGGGACAATCCACAGAAGCTGTGGATAACTCAGTGGACAACCTACCTTAAACTCGCGCAAAGGCCCATGGAGCGGGGCTCGCAGTCAAACTGACGATTTTTTCACCAATAAAAAAAAGCCAGATTTTTCATTGACTTAAATTTCCATTACAGGCAAATGGCGAGGCTGCGATGCGATGGACAGCCTGGTTACACCTGCCGCAACCAATGTGCACAAGTACCGATCCGATGGTTATATCCCCGGCTTTTTTTGGAGCGACTGCCTTCAAAAACGTTACCGCGAAGCCAATTGGGGACTTTTCAAATCTTTACCGGCTCTCCACACTGCCCGACGGGCAACGCAATGCGGACTAGGTCGATGAAAGGAATTCTGTTATTCGCTGTGCTGTTACTGGCCATCTGCGCCATCTCATTGTGGATTAATGCCGCGCTGCCATCGCCAGATGGCGCGCTGTTCGCCATCGCTATCTTGCTGTCGGCCGCTTTCACGGCCATAAGCCTGTGCATCGAGCTCGGCGAAGGCCGCATCAACGATATGCGCGATGTGATGAAGGTCGTTGAGACCGGCCAATCACTGCGCCTGACCTTAGCCGCCTATGGGCTGGGCTGTTCGATGGCCGCAGCTATCACCGTACTGGTCTACCGCAGCCTGCTTGCTGGCTGATTGAAGTTTTTTTGGTAACACACTTCCATTACCTGTTTCATTCCGTTACTATACGCGGCGTTAGTACCAAGCTGAAAGTCAATTCTGGTCGAACAACTCCCCTGAACAACACGGGATCGACCACCTCGAAGGTTTCCAGGTATCACTTGCGACGACATTGCCTTTGAACAAGCAAAGGGTGTCGCGAAGTTTCCATACTCTGACCGAACCAACCTGCAAATTGATCAGGATCTTCACCCTGGGCCCAGAACCTTTGCCCCTGTTGTGCTGCCTGCCCTCCTAAGTACCTACCTGCCAGCCCAAGCGCGCCTAACTTATTAGCGCTTCAAACTGGCTGCTTTGTTCCAGTCAGGTTCTTCGTTTGATCAATGGTGATCAACGTTACTGGAACGTTTTAACGTTGCACGGCTCTTAATCCGTGTCATTTGTAGGAACACCAATAATATGAACGCTCAAATCCATACTCAGGATGCCATTCGCACCCTCACTAATGCTTTTGCCCCAATGAACTGCCTGATCATGGCCGCTCGCAAAGGCTGCTTCAGCTTCACACTGGTCAACGAACACGGCATCGCTCGTCACAGCGAACGCCTGTACCCCGATCAATACTCCAGCGCAGAACCGCTGCAGGCCGTGATCGAGCGTACCCGTCAGGCACTGGTTGCCTGATCGACCCGAGTCGCTGAAACACAAAAAACCCTGTTTAAAACACAGGGTTTTTTATTGCCTGCGATTCCTGAATTGCGAAGTTTTACTAAGTTCAAATCGATATAAACATTATAACTGGTTGAATAAGATGTTTTAAAAACAGACCTTTACATCGTGAATATGACACTACACTTCAACTCAAGCGGCGTGATCCGCTTCCGGCGAGCCTGAGATCCGATCCACTGCTGCCAAGCCCCCTCCTTCTCAGGTCTCGTCGACCACTTTCACGGATTGAGGCTTGTATGGGTATCGCTGCCAGTGAATTGTGTCGTTATGTAATCCGGCCCACGTTGATGTACCTCGACCGACAGAGCCCAACGGCAGAGTCTCTGCTCCTGGGTATCGCGGCCAGCCAGTCGGAGTTGGGTTCCGCCTTGCACGATCGACGCGGTCACGGCCTGTACAGCATCACCGAACCCCGTCATCGCGCCTTGTGGGACACCTACCTGGCACTCGACCCCGAGCGTGCCAGCCTGGTGCGCGGGCTGGCCAGCCAACACGCCTTTCTCAGCGCCCCACAATTGGAGCTCACCGTAAACCTGCGTTACGCCACCGCCATCGCATGGCTTCTGGTGGAACAACACAGCCCTGCCCTGCCTCAATCCGGTGACGTTTTAGCGATGGCACGTATCTGGAAAGAAATATTTCATCCGCAAGGAAGGCTGCGAGATTTCACCCAAACCTGGCAAACCTGTGTTTCACCCATGAATCACGTGGCCTGCTGACCGGGCAATTTGCAAGATTCGCCAAAAACGCTGAATTTTGGTCGGATTGTCCTACAAAAACGCTCTATCTCCGACATTACAGCCTATAGCGCGATGTTAATTTTATTGGTACTTTCCGCAGCGGTGATCACCACGGAGTTCTAATAATGAAAAAAGTAATGCTCAAGACCACACTTAGCCTCGCCGTTGCCATGGCATCCTCCCAACTGTTCGCAAGCGGCTTTGCACTGAACGAACAAAGCGTGAGCGGGATGGGTACGGGTTTCGCAGGTCGCTCCTCTTCTGCCGATGATGCAAGCACTGTTTACGGTAACCCTGCCGGTATGGCTCGCCTGAATGGCCAGCAGATCACGGGCGGTGTTGCTGCCATTGATGCTTCGTCCAACATCAAGGACACGGGCGGCGCCTCCAGCGGCTCGAACAAAGGTGACATGGTACCGTTCACCGCCGTGCCATTCGGTTTCTACACCAACAAACTTGACGATCAGTGGGCCATCGGCTTCGGTGTGTATGCACCGTTCGGCCTGGTGACCGACTATGAAAACGGCTTCCAGGGCCGTGGTTTCGGCAGCAAGAGTGAAGTGAAGGTCATGACCTTCCAGCCAACTGTCAGCTACGCGTTCAACGATCGTGTGTCGATCGGCTTTGGTCCAACGATCAACCGGATTTCCGGCGTGCTGGAATCGGACAAGACCTTGTCCCCTGCATTCTCCGATACCAATGTCAAAATCAAGGGCGACGATACCGCGCTGGGCTTCAATGTCGGCGTACTGGTACAAGCCACCGATACCACCCGAGTCGGCCTGACCTACCACTCCAAAGTGAAGTACAAGCTTGAGGGTCACACGACCGTCAGCGGCCCGGCAGCGACCCAAGGGTTCCTGCGTAACAACCGCTACGACGCATCGTTGAAAATTGAAACGCCAGAATCCTACGATCTGTCGGTCACTCAAGACCTGACCGATGCCTGGAAACTGTACGGCGGTGCAACCTGGACCCGCTGGAGCCGCCTGAAAGAAATCACTGTTAACAACGAAGGCGTGACCGGTACAAACGGCGGCATCCTGGCCCCGAGCCGAATCAGCAACATTACTGAAGAACAAAACTGGCATGACACCTGGGCGTACGCCGTAGGTACTTCGTACCAGTTGACCAAACAGGTCGTGCTGCGTACCGGCCTGACCTTCGACCAGTCGCCAACCAACAACACCGACCGTTCGCCACGTATTCCTACTGGCGACCGTACGATCTTCAGTGTTGGCTTGGGCTACAAAGTGATGGATAACATGACGGTAGACCTGGCTTATTCCTACCTCAAGGAAGAAGACGTCAAGGTCAATAACACTGCGGCGCCGTCGAGCTATCGCGCCAAGTACGAAAACAGTGCCAACGGTTTCGGCCTGGGCATGACCTACACCTTCTGATTCAGGCAGGTGTAAAAAAGCCCCGCTCTCCTGCAAAGGAGGCGGGGCTTTTCATTGGGCGCGGATCAGGGTTTAGACGCTATCGCCTGCTCCACCGCCTTGATCAGCTCCGGGCTGTCCGGCTTGGTCAGGCTGGAAAAATCGGCAATCACCTTACCCTGGCGATCCACCACGTACTTGTAGAAATTCCACTTCGGCGCGTTGCTCTGCTGTGCCAACACCTTGAACAGATTCACTGCATCAGGGCCCTTGACCTTCTGCGGCTCGGTCATGGTGAAGGTCACGCCGTAGTTCACGTAGCAGACCTTGGCGGTCTCCTCGCCGGTCTTGGCTTCCTGCTTGAAGTCATCGGACGGCACGCCGATCACTTCCAGCCCTTGATCCTTGTAGCGTTGATACAAGGCTTCGAGGCCTTTGAACTGCGGGGCGAATCCGCAAAAGCTCGCGGTGTTGACGATAACCAAAGGCTTGCCGGCAAAGCGCTGGCACAGGTCGATGGATTCCTTGGCGCGCAGTTTGGGCAATTGGCCTTCAAGCAAAGGTGGGCAATCAGCAGCCAACGCCACACCGCCAAAAGCCGCCATCAGCACAGGTACAGCCAGCCAGCGCATCTGCATGTCGAAACGTCCTTTCAAGAGTTCAGGGATCGAACTTAACAGATCGACATACCCAGTTGCATCAATGCCAGCCCGCCGCGCTGCCAGCCCCACCATGCCAGCACCAGCAGGATGAGCCCCGCAATAATCAATAAACCCTGTGCTTTCAGGCTCATGCCGCCTCCATTTGCGCCTGTAGACGCGCCACCG
Organism: Pseudomonas sivasensis; assembly: GCF_052938085.1. Classification (NCBI taxonomy): domain Bacteria; kingdom Pseudomonadati; phylum Pseudomonadota; class Gammaproteobacteria; order Pseudomonadales; family Pseudomonadaceae; genus Pseudomonas; species Pseudomonas sivasensis. The sequence continues at coordinate 1,646,862 of NZ_CP176442.1, read as the reverse complement.
GCCGCTCGCGTACCGGCCAATTGAGGGCGGCTGCGAGCAGGCTCAACACAATGGCACCTTGCCAGATCAAATCGTAGTTGCCGGTTCGATCATAGACCACCCCGCCCAACCAACCGCCGAGGAACGAACCAATCTGATGGAACAAGAACACAATCCCACCGAGCATCGAAAGATTTCGCACGCCAAACAAGGTGGCTACTGTGCCGTTGGTCAGCGGCACCGTGGACAACCACAGCAAGCCCATCGCCATGCCGAACAGGTAGGCGCTGAGTTGGGTCACCGGCGCCCACAGGAACAGCACAATCACCACCGCTCGCAACAGGTACAACCCGGTCAGCAGACGCGGCTTGGACATACGCCCACCCAGCCAACCGGCGGTGTAGGTACCGACGATATTGAACAGGCCAATCAATGCCAGCACGGTGGTGCCTGTGGTGGCCGGCAAGTGCTGATCCACCAGATAGGCCGGCAGGTGCACACCGATAAACACCACCTGGAAACCACAGACGAAAAAACCAAAGGCCAGCAGCCAGAATCCGGAGTGTCCGCAGGCTTCGTGCAATGCCTCGCGCAAGGTCTGCTGCCCGGCCAGTACCGGCAGCGGCTGATCCTTGAGCATGCTGACCAGCGGCAAGATCAACGCCACCATCAGGCCCAACGCAAGCAGTGCTGCGGACCAGCCCAGCCAACTGATCAAGCCTAAGGTGCCGGGCACCATAGCGAACTGGCCGAATGAACCTGCGGCGCTGGCAATACCCATGGCCATGCTGCGTTTTTCCGGCGCCACGGCACGGCCGACGACCCCAAGAATCACCGAAAACGAGGTTCCAGAGAGGCCGATACCAATCAGCAGACCGGCACTCAGCGAAAGCGACCACGCGGAATCGGACAGGCCCATCAACACGAGGCCCACGGCGTACAGCACTCCACCTACAAATACCACTTTGGTCGCGCCGAATCGGTCGGCCACCGCCCCCGCAAATGGCTGCGCCAGGCCCCAGATCAGATTCTGCAGCGCAATCGCCAAGGCGAACGTGCCTCGACCCCAGCCGAATTCACTGCTCATTGGCGCAAGGAACAGGCCGAAACCGTGCCGCACCCCCAATGACAACGCCAGGATCAGCGCACTCCCCACTAGGATCCAACCACTGGTGCGCCACATCGAGGTCATTTCTTATTCTCCGCTCGCGGGTATATACCCGCTTATGTTCGAACAAGCTCGCCTTCAGGCGAGCTCATCCAGCAAGGCCAACAAGGTTTCGCGTTTATCCGCGCCGAGTTGATCGATCAATTTCTGTTGCGCTGCTTCCCAGGCTGGCAAGGCCGCAGCCAGCCGTTCTGCACCCGCCTCGGTCAGCAGCACCAGGCGATTTCGCAGGTCATTGCCCTCGACCAACTGGACCAATCCTTCGCACTCCAACACCCGGAGATTGCGCCCCAAGGTGCTGCGGTCCAGCCCCATGGCGTCCGCCAGGCTGGAAATGCTCGGCTGATCAAGGCGCTGCAGGTTACACAGCAAAGAATACTGGGCAACGTTGATCCCGAAGCCGTCGAGGGCGCCGTCGTAATGCCTGCTGACGCCACGGGCGGCGCGTCGCAGGTTGGTGCATAAACATTGGGAGGCAAGCATGGAACGTGTATATACCCGCGATTATTGAAATGCAAGAAAGTGTTACAGCGCCAGACCGACCAATACAGCGACTTCCAGCAGCTCCAACAAGGCCCCAGCGGTGTCGCCGGTGGTGCCGCCGAGGCGATTGACCATCAACTGGCGCAGACCAATGAAGCAGATCGCCGCGAGCAGCACCGCGACCCCACCACTGACACCCCCGATGAGAATGCAGGCCAGACCACTGAGGATCAGCACCTGTTGGCCGACCAGCCGAGGTAAATGATCCGACAATGCCTGACCCAATCCGCCTGCACGCACATAACGAGTGGTCAGAAACAATGCCAGCATCGAGGCCCGCCCGATCAGCGGTGCCAAAATAAGCGCAGCGCCGTTGTGTTGCTCAATCAAGGCCACCAGTGCAGTGAACTTGAGCAGCAACACCAAGCCCAGGGTGACTACCGCAATCGGTCCACTGCGGGGGTCTTTCATGATGGTCAGGGTGCGCTCACGGTCGCCAAAACCACCGAGCCAGGCGTCCGCGCTGTCCGCCAGGCCATCCAAGTGCAACCCGCCACTGAGCAGCACCCAGGCCGTCAGCAGCAGCGCGGCATGCAGCAACAATGGCGCCCCCATCAACGCCGTATTCAGCCCCCACAACAGCAACCCGAACAGCAGCCCGACTACCGGATAAAACAGCAACGAGCGCCCCAACTCCTGCGGCTGCGGCATGCCCGGCAAGCGAATCGGCAGGCTGCTGAGAAATTGCAGGGCAATCCAGAACGGCAGCATCGTCAGATTCCTTCCTTCAACACGCCATCGGCAGCGACCTGCAAGCTGAACAGCCCACCATGGCCGACTTCGACATTCAGCAACTGCTCGCGGGGCAAGCCTCGGGCCTGGGCCAATAGCAAACGCATCACCCCGCCATGACTGACTAACAGCACGCGCTCACCAGCATAGGCCTGATGCAAGCGTGAGACGGCGCTCAAAACACGTTCGGAAAATTCCCTGACCGGCTCACCCTCAGGTGGCGTGAAGCTATAGGGATCGGCCCAGAACAGGCCCAAGCCTTCGGCGTCGGTTTCCATCAACGCCGCCGCGCTCTGTCCTTCCCAAGCGCCGAAGTGCAGCTCTTGCAGGTCCTTTTCCAAGCTCACCGGCACCTTCAGCCGCGCCGCCAACTCATCAGCGAAGCGCGCGCAGCGTTGCAGCGGCGAGCTGATTAGCCGATCCCAAGGCCCCTGCGCTACGACGGCGGCGCGCATCTGCTCCCAGCCTTTGGCGGTCAAGGCGTCATCCAGGCTGCCACGCAGGCCGCCGCCCAGCTCGGTTTCGCCGTGGCGCAGCAGGTCCAGGTGCAAAATCATGCCGGACGGTCTGCCACGGCCGCTTCAGCAAAGGTCGCCATCTGCCCGTGCAGCGCACACGCCAGGCGCAACAACGGTACCGCCAACGCGGCGCCGCTGCCTTCGCCCAGGCGCAAGCCGAGTTCGAGCAACGGTTGTGCATCAAGGCTTTGCAGCACATGACGATGACCCGGTTCAGCGCCCCGATGGCCGAACAACAGCCAATCGCGGCAGTCCGGATTCAGACGCGTGGCCACCAGTGCGGCGACCGTGCAGATAAACCCATCCACCAGCACCACCACGCCTTCTTGGGCGCACGCCAGATAAGCTCCCACCAACGCAGCAATCTCAAAGCCGCCCAGGTTGAACAGGGTGTGCAGTGCGTCACCACGCTGCCCTCCATGCAACGCCAATGCGCGTTCGATCACGGCAACCTTGTGGCTCACCCCTTCAGCGTTCAACCCTGTACCCGGGCCGGTCAGATCGCTGACGCGGCAATCGAGCAACGCGCACGCCAACGCACTGGCAGCGGTGGTGTTGCCGATGCCCATTTCGCCGCCGATAAACAACTGCGCACCGCTTTCACGGGCACGCAGCACGCTATCGCGACCCGCTTGCAATGCCAATTGCCCCTGAGCCACGGTCATTGCCGGGCCCTTGACGAAGTTGGCGGTGCCCGCACCGATGTTCAGGTGACGCACGCCCGGCAGGCTCAGCGACGGGTTCACCGTACCGAGGTCGACCACCTCCAATTGCCCATCCAATTGCCGCGCCAGTACGCTGATGGCCGCACCACCGGTGACAAAGTTATGCAGCATCTGCCCGGTCACTTCCTGGGGATACGCCGACACACCTTCGGCAACCACGCCGTGATCCCCGGCAAAAATCGCAATCCACACGTGATCAACCGACGGTTTGACCTGGCCCTGCAAGCCAGCCAATTGCACGGCCAGCGCTTCCAACTGACCGAGGGAACCGGCCGGCTTGGTCAATTGCTGCTGGCGCGCCAGGGCCTTTTCGTACGCCGAGGCGTCAATCGCCTTACAAGGGTTGAGCCACCAGGTGTCAGTCATAACGCAATACCTTTCAAAGTCAGGGGCAGGCCGGCAACCGTCAGGACAACACGCTGACACCGCTCGGCCAAAGCTTGATGCAGCCAACCGGCTTCATCCACATAGCGGCGAGTCAATTCGCCCAGCGGCACGACACCCATTCCGGTCTCGTTGCTGACAAAAATGATTTCCCCCGGCAGCGTGGCCAGGGTTTCCAGCAATTGATCGCGCTCAAACGCCAAGCGCTCTGCGTCTTCGAGCATCAGCAGATTGGTCAGCCACAGGGTCAGGCAATCCACCAGCAAGCAGCGACCGGGTCCGGCGTTTTCGCGTAGCACACGCGCCAGCTCGACAGGCTCTTCGATCAAACCCCAATGATCAGGGCGACGCTCGCGATGCAAAGCAACGCGGGCATTCATCTCACCGTCAAGCGGCTGACTGGTGGCGATATAGATGACGGGCAAAGCGCTGTCGCTGGCGAGCTTTTCGGCCAGGCGGCTTTTACCGGAACGAGCGCCGCCTAAAATCAGTTGAAGCATGAGACACCCCCTACCCACCCACCCATCCACGATGCGAAGCGAGTCGTTTTTGATCCTGCTTTTGATCTGAAGTCGCCCCGTAAACCACGCTGGCCGAACGCAGGAATGGATATGTACACCGAAAGCCCCCTCCCACCTTTGAACCGTGTGTACACCATTAAATCCCACACAGTTTGCGCAACAAATCGGTGTCCAAATGGTTCTCCACCAGATCGGCCAGGCGTTCGATATCGCGCTCGCGCAGGGCGTGGTAGTCCACCTCCTGCACATCCTGCAACCCGGCCCAACGCAGCAACGCACTGCAGGCCGCCGGGGTCTCGAACAAGCCATGCAGATACGTGCCGAGAATCTGCCCGTCAGCACTTTGCGCGCCGTCACTGCGACCGTCCTCCAGCAGCACGGCGGCGTTCGACAGAGCAGCGCCACACGTCACACCCGCATGAATCTCGTACCCGCTGACCTCAGCATCCTCCAGCAACAACCGCCCCCGCACATTGCGCAGTTGCTTCTCTTCTTCCAAAGTCGTGCTGAACGCCAACAACCCCAACCCGTCACTGGAACCCGCCGCTCCTTCCAGCCCCAATGGGTCATGCACCTGCTCGCCCAGCATCTGCAACCCGCCGCAAATCCCCAGCACCTTGCCGCCATACCGCAAATGCCGCGCTACGGCGATATCCCAGCCATTGGCACGCAGATACGCCAAATCACTGCGCACGCTTTTCGAGCCCGGCAGGATGATCAGGTCGGCGGCAGGAATCGACTGGCCCGGACCGACAAACTGCAAATCCACCTGAGGATGCAGGCGCAGTGGGTCAAAATCCGTGTGATTGCTGATGCGCGGCAATACCGGCACCACCACCTTGAGCACCTGCGCCGCCTTGTCGATCTGACGCTGGTCGATGCCGTCTTCAGCCTCCAAGTGCAAATCCATCACGTAGGGCAAAACCCCCACCACCGGTTTGCCAGTGCGTGCTTGCAGCCAATCCAAACCGGGTTGCAACAGCGCGATATCGCCGCGAAAACGGTTGATGACGAAGCCCTTGACCCGCTCTTGTTCGGTGGGCGAAAGCAATTCCAAGGTGCCGACCAGATGGGCAAACACACCGCCGCGATTGATGTCGGCGATCAGCAACACTGGGCAGTCAACGGCTTCGGCGAAGCCCATGTTGGCAATGTCATTGGCGCGCAGGTTGATCTCCGCCGGGGAGCCTGCGCCTTCCACCATCACCACCGGATAGGCTTCGCTCAACCGTGCGTGGGAGGCCAGCACTGCCTGCATGGCGATGGCTTTGTAGTCGTGATAGGCCACGGCGTTCATGGTGGTCACGGCGCGGCCGTGGATGATCACTTGGGAACCGGTGTCGCTGTTGGGTTTGAGCAGCACCGGGTTCATGTCAGTGTGGGGCGCCAGATTAGCTGCCTGGGCCTGCACCGCCTGGGCGCGGCCGATCTCGCCGCCTTCGGCCGTCACGGCACTGTTGAGCGCCATGTTCTGCGGCTTGAACGGCACCACTGCGACGCCCTGGCGCACCAGCCAGCGGCACAGCGCGGTCACCAGCGTACTTTTGCCGGCGTCGGACGTGGTGCCTTGCACCATCAGCGTACTCATGAAGCATCCTTATAGGCGGCCAGTGCGGTGTCGAGGCGCAACCAATCGGCCCCGGTGTCGGGCAGGCCGAAGCGCAGGCTGCTGTCGTGGACGAACAGGCGCAGGAGGATGCCGCGCTGGGCCATGAATTCGTGCATGCGTTCGGCGTGCGGGGTGATCAGCCATTGGAACAACGCGCAGCCGCCCTGAGGCTGAAATCCGTGGCGCTCAAGCAGCGTGAACAATCGCTCGCCAGCCTCGACGCAACGCGCCCGCTGACGGGTATGCCCGGCAGTGTCGCGCAGGCACACTTGCCCCAACACGCGTGTCGGTCCGCTGACGGCCCAAGGCCCGACCTGTTCAGCGAGCAACTTGAGCAACTTGCGTTCGGCCAGCACAAACCCCAGACGCACGCCGGCCAGGCCGAAGAACTTGCCGAACGAGCGCAACACAATCAGACCGACCTGATGAGCCTGGCCTGCCAAACTCAACTCCGGCGTCACGTCCATAAACGCTTCGTCCACCACCAGCCAGCCGCCGCGCTGGGCCAGCCGTGTGTGCCAGTCCAGCAGGCGCTGGGGAGTCAGGCTCTGGCCTGTAGGATTGTTGGGATTGACCACCACCAAAACGTCGAGGCTATCGAGGAAGAAGTCGACTTCCTGTTCCTGCACCTCGCGCACCACATACCCGGCGCGGCGCCAGGCTTCGGCATGCTCGGCATAGCAAGGCGACAGCACGCCGACTTTGCCGGATCGGCGCAGGCGCGGCAGCAACTGGATCGCCGCCTGGGAACCGGGCACCGGCAATAAATGCGCGGCCCCGTAGTACTCGCTGGCAGCCTGTTCCAGGCCGTCGTCGGTCTCTGGCAATCGTGCCCAGGCACGCAGGGGGATCGGCGGGATCGGCCAGGGCCAAGGCGCGAGACCGCTGGACAGGTCAAGCCAGTCGGCCTCGGCAATCCCGTATTGAATGGATGCTTTACGCAGTCGGCCACCGTGTTCAAGCATAGAATTGCGCCCCCACACATAGGATCAGCAGCCACAACCATACGCCGCGCTGCACCATTTGCCAGCCTCGGTCGATGGAGTCGGCATCCGCCGCCGGGCCATCGCCCAATGGCGGACGCTGGTGCACTTCGCCGTGATAAATCGCAGCACCACCCAATTCAACACCCAAGGCGCCTGCGCCGGCAGCCATCACCGGCCCGGCGTTGGGGCTGTCCCAGGTCGGGCCCTGGGTGCGCCAGCATTTGAGGGCCAGGCGGGTTTTGCCGAGCACGGCGTAGGTCAAGGCCACCAGGCGTGCCGGAATGTAGTTGAGCACGTCGTCGATTTTCGCTGCGGCCCAGCCGAAGCGCTCGAAGCGTTCGTTGCGATAGCCCCACATGGCATCAAGGGTGTTGCTCAATCGGTAGAGCACCACGCCCGGTACGCCAGCGACCACGAACCAGAACAGCGCGGCGAATATCGCATCGCTGCCGTTTTCCAATACCGATTCGGTGGCAGCGCGGGCGACTTCGGTGCGATCCAGCTCACTGGTCTGGCGGCTCACCAGGTAACTCACCCGCGTGCGGGCCTCATCCAGGTCATCGCTGCGCAACGCCTGGGCCACCGGCATCACATGCTCGCCGAGGCTGCGCATACCGAGGGCGCAGTACAACGCCAGAATCTCCAACACCCAGCCGATATAAGGCGCCCACGACAACGCGGTGGCCAGCAGCGTCAGCGGCACCACGGCGATAAACCACGCCGTCACGCCGTGACTGCGCCAGCCACGGCCGCCACTGTTGAAACGTTGCTCGATGCGCCCGGCAAAATTGCCGAACGCCACCAGCGGATGCCAGCGCCTGGGCTCGCCCAGTAGCGCATCCAACGCCACTGCAGCGACACACAGCAAGGCCACACTCATTGACTTACTCCCCACGTATTCTCATACAACATGTCACTCAGCGGACGCGGTTCGGTCCAGCCTTCGAGCTGCAACATCGGTGCCGGATAGAACTCGGCGACCGGCCCCAGGCACAACACAGCCAGAGGTTTTGCGCCGGGCGGCAGGCCCAGCAAATCGGCCAGGGCCTGGGGCTCAAACAACGAGACCCAGCCCATGCCAAGGCCTTCCACGCGAGCGGCCAGCCACAGATTCTGGATCGCGCAGGACAGCGAGGCCATGTCCATCTCCGGCAAGGTGCGCCGGCCGAAAATATGGCGCTCGCGATCATCCATCAATGCCGCCACCAGTACTTCGGCACAGTCATTGATGCCTTCGACCTTAAGCCTCATGAACTCATCGGTACGTTCGCCAAGGGCCTCGGCTGTGCGCACGCGCTCTTCTTCCACCAGTTGCTGGATCTGCCCGCGCAGGTGGCGGTCGCTGATGCGGATAAAACGCCAGGGCTGCATGAGGCCGACACTCGGCGCCTGATGCGCGGCCTGAAGCAGGCGGTGGAGCAATTCAGGGGGGACAGTGCCACCGCTGAAGTGGCGCATGTCGCGGCGTTCGGCGATGGCGCGGTAGACGGCATCGCGGTCGGCCTGGGGGAAGGCGTTGTCAGTCATGGCGCTATCGTGGGTAAAAACAATGCGGCCACAGCAGCCGGATTCGACGGAAAGTAGAAGTGCACGTAAGAGGCCGTCATCCGCCCCTGTCGGTAGACCGCTTCGGCCCCGCGCCCACCATTGGGGCTCAGACCACGGGCAATCGGTTGCCATTCTGTGCTGGTCAGGGAGTGGTGATAGGTATGGCCGCGCAGTACGCCTTCCGGCAATTCGACGCTTTGCAGCGCCAGGGCCGCCAGTTTCTTTTGCATCACTGCATCACCCTGCAACAGGCCGAGCAATTCGGCGCGGTTGCCGTCGACGTCGGTGAGGGAGTTCAGCAGGTAGAGCATGCCGCCACACTCAGCGAGCAACGGCTTACCCGCCGCATGGTGAGCACGGATGGCGTCGAGCATCGGGGTATTTTCCGACAACGCCTGGTGGTGCAGTTCCGGGTAGCCGCCAGGCAGATACAGACTGTCGGCGTCAGGTAATTCGCGATCGTGGATCGGGGAGAAAAATGTCAGCTCAGCACCCATCGCCCGCAACAGGTCAAGACTGGCGCCGTAGGTGAAGGCGAAGGCTTCGTCGCGGGCCACGGCAATGCGGACACCGGCCAACAACGGCTCAGCTTCGATCACTTCAGGCGCGGCGAAGGTCACGGGCGGCGGTAAAGCGACTTCGCAGCTGCTGCCCAAGGCTTGGGCGGCGGCGTCCAGGCGTGCATCGAGGTCATTCAGTTCGCTGGCTTGAACCAGGCCCAGATGACGGCTCGGCAGCTCGATTCCCGTCTCGCGGGACAGCGCGCCGTACCAGCGCAGGCCTTCAGTGAGGCTACCTTCGAGCAATTGCGCATGACGCAACGTGCCGACGCGGTTGGCCAACACGCCCGCGAACGGTAGATCCGGCTGGTAGCGCGCAAGGCCCAGCGCCAGAGCACCAAAGGTTTGGGCCATGGCGGTGCCATCAATCACGCCCAGCACCGGCACGCCGAAGTGCCGCGCCAGGTCGGCACTGGAGGGCGTGCCGTCGAACAGACCCATCACGCCTTCGATCAGGATCAGGTCGGCCTCCCCCGCCGCTTCCCACAGCAGGCGGCGACTTTCCTGCTCGCCCACCATCCACATATCCAATTGATACACCGGCGCACCGCTGGCGCGTTCGTGGATCATCGGGTCCAGAAAGTCCGGACCGCATTTGAACACGCGCACCCTACGTCCCAGATTGCGGTGCAAACGGGCCAGGGCGGCGGTGACGGTAGTTTTGCCTTGGCCGGACGCCGGTGCGGCGATCAATACGGCCGGGCAATGACGGGGCTGATTCAAAGTTCGACGCCCTTCTGTGCCTTGATACCGGCCTGGAATGCGTGTTTGAGCATGCCCATTTCGGTGACGGTGTCGCCCATCTCGATCAGCTCCGGCTTAGCGCCACGGCCAGTGACCACCACGTGTTGCATCGGCGGGCGGGCTTGCAGGTCGCTGAGCACTTGGTCCAGGTCGAGGTAACCGTGCTTGAGGGCTATGTTCAGCTCGTCCAGCACCACCAGGCCGATGGTTGGGTCTTGCAGCAGTTCGCGAGATACCGCCCAGGCTGCCTCGGCGGCGGCGATATCGCGCTGGCGGTCCTGGGTTTCCCAGGTAAAGCCTTCGCCCATGACGTGGAAACGCACTTGCTCGGGGAAGCGGCGGAAAAACAACTCTTCGCCAGTGCTGTTACGCCCCTTGATGAACTGCACCACACCGCATTGCATCCCATGGCCCATAGCGCGAGCGAGCATCCCAAACGCCGAGCTGCTCTTGCCTTTGCCGTTGCCGGTGAGTACCAGCAGCAAGCCGCATTCGTTAGGGGAGTTGGCAATGCGCTCGTCGATCACGGCTTTTTTGCGCAGCATGCGCGCCAGGTGGCGTTCGTCGCGGTCGGGGGTATCGGTCATGGCAGCTCTCCGTTGGGGCTGGACAAAAACGGCGGGCAGGAAAAAGAAAAAACAGACAGCCAAGCATCGCCCACCGTGATGCTGTTGGATGATCCAGGCCGGTCTCCGGGCTCATGAGTGGCGCAGCTCTTGTAGAGAGCAAGCAGGCCAACGCTGCGCCTTCCCATATCGCACGCGATACAGTGGCAAAAGCAGCGTCTTGACTCATTTACCGTTGCGGGGGCAGCGCCGGAATTGCGGCGGCGCTGTGTACAAGCGCGCTCACTCACCGGCTTCCCTGTTTCACTCTGTCGACCCACGGGTCACAGAGCACCTGGAACAAGCGGCGAAGGTTAGTGGGTTGGGGGTGGAGCGTCAATGAAAGCTAGTCGAGTACTTGAACCATCGCACCACCGCCCTCCTCTACCCTTACAGGTATCAAGGAGAACACCATGCATAAAACCAGACTCGCCCTGTTAATCATGCTTGCCGGCACCCTCGCGGCGTGCGGAGAAAGCTCAACCCTGAAGGTTTCCGACGGCACCGGCCCCTCGCCCCGACTGCCGGAACCGAACAAAACGCTGATCCCTACCGTCAACATCGCTCCGGCCATCGGCTGGCCAGATGGCGCGAAGCCAACGGCAGCCCCCGGCACCCAAGTGGCCGCGTTCGCCGAGGGTCTCGACCACCCGCGCTGGCTGTATGTGTTGCCTAATGGCGATGTGCTGGTGGCGGAAACCAACGCACCGCCCAAACCGGATGACGCCAAGGGCATACGCGGCTGGGTCATGGAGAAGGTCATGGGACGTGCCGGCGCCGGGGTGCCGAGCCCGAACCGTATCACTCTATTGCGCGATGCCGACCACGACGGCGTCGCCGAAACACGTACGGTGTTCCTGGAAAACCTCAATTCGCCGTTCGGTATGACCCTGGTCGGAAACGACCTGTATGTGGCCGACTCGGACAAGCTGCTGCGTTTCCCCTATCAGCCAGGCGAAACTGCCATCAAGGCCCAAGGCTCCAAGGTGGTCGACTTGCCAGGCGGCCCGCTGAACCACCACTGGACGAAAAACGTGGTGGCCAGCAAGGACGGCAGCAAGCTGTACGTGAGCGTCGGCTCAAACAGCAACGTCGGTGAAAACGGCCTGGAGGCGGAACAGGGGCGTGCCGCGATCTGGGAAGTCGACCGCGCCAGCGGCCAGCACCGTATTTTCGCCTCCGGCCTGCGCAACCCCAATGGCATGGCTTGGGAACCGCAGAGCGGCAAGCTGTGGACGGCGGTGAACGAGCGCGACGAGATCGGCAGCGACCTGGTGCCGGACTACATCACCTCGGTCAAGGACGGCGGTTTCTATGGCTGGCCGTTCAGCTATTACGGTCAGCATGTGGATGTGCGCGTCACGCCGCAGAACCCGGACCTGGTCGCCAAGGCCATTGCGCCGGACTACGCCGTAGGGCCGCACACCGCTTCTTTGGGCCTGACGTTCGCCGAGGGCAGCAAACTCCCGGCGCCGTTCCGCAACGGCGCATTCATCGGCCAGCATGGCTCGTGGAATCGCAAGCCGCACAGCGGCTACAAGGTGATTTTCGTGCCATTCGACGCAGGCCAGCCTAAAGGTCAGCCGGTGGACGTGCTGACCGGCTTCCTTGATAAAGATGAGAAAGCCATGGGCCGCCCAGTGGGCGTGGTGATTGATCAGCAAGGGGACTTGCTGGTGGCGGATGACGTGGGGAACAAGGTATGGCGGGTGTCGGCGGCCAAATAAACGCCCCCAGAAGCATCACAAAACCAATGTGGGAGGGGGCCTGCTCCCGATAGCAGTGGGTCAGGCACAGATACTGTGACTGATACTTCGCTATCGGGGGCAAGCCCCCTCCCACATTTAGTTAGGTATTGGGTTCAGGGATTACGTGCCAGGTTTGCTGGCAATACCCGCTTGGCGCTCAGATAAGCATTCTGCCAATACGCCTTGGACAGGGTATCGAGCTTCACCGTACCGCCGGTTTGCGGCGCATGGACAAAGCGGCCCTCGCCCACATAGATCCCAGCATGGCTGACCTGCGAACCACCGCCGGTGGCGAAGAACAGCAGGTCACCGGTTTGCAGGTTCTGCTCACTCACGTCCTGAGCGCGCATCACGATCAGCTCACGGGTAGTGCGTGGCAGGGAAATGCCGGCGGCGTCACGGAACACAAAGCCGATCAGGCCACTGCAATCAAAGCCCGAGTCCGGCGTGTTGCCGCCCCAGCGATAAGGAGTGCCGACGAGGCCCAGCGCACGGAAGAGCACGTCTTCGGCAGCAGGCGAGAAGTTCTGAGTGGCGTAGTTGAATACTGGCTTGGGCTTGACCGCGACAGGAGCAGGCGGCGGACGGCTGGCGCAGGCGCTGAGCAGCGCGGCGCAAACGAGAAGAACTAGGCGGGCTGACGTCGACATGTGCAGAACAATCCTGGTCTGGATGCGGCTTTCGCTGCCGAACGCTGAAAACCAGAACGCGCAAGCAAGGCTCGCGCGAACGGATTACAACAATGTCCAGGGATTCTAGCGCTTACACGTCAAACTTCAAGTATCACTTTAAGTTTACTTGCTAGCGGTAACGGTCGTCGGGGCCATGGCGAGTGCGCGCTTGGCTTCGATGAAGGTTTTGCTCCAGTAACTGTCGCCCAGGTTGTCGACTCGGACACCGCCACTGCGACGGCTGCTGGAGTGGATAAACTGGTTATCACCCAGGTAAATACCGGCGTGACTGACACGACCACGACCTGCAGTGCTGAAGAAAAGCAGATCACCGGGCTTGAGGTTGTTGCGCGCGACCAACGGTGCGTTCACGTTGATCATTTCGCGAGTGGAGCGTGGCAAGTTCATGCCAGCTTCTTCACGAAACAGATAGCCGATGAAACCGCTGCAGTCGAAACCGGCTTCGGAAGTACCGCCAAAACGGTAACGGGTACCGATCAGGGACATGCCGCGTTCGAGAATGCTGTCGGCCAGAACTGGAAGCTGATAAGGCTTGCTGCCGGAGAAATCGGCCAGTTCTTTCTCTGTTGCAACTTCTTCCTCATAGACAGTGGAAGACTGCGCTGCAACAAATTTTGCCTGGGAATGTTGTTGAGGCTTTTGCTGCTCAACCACCTGCTGAGGGTGGGAGGCGCAACCAAACAACAGGGTAACGAGTGCGAGGGGCACGAGGGGTGCGAAGCGATTTAGCATGGGCACGACCGTGGCTGATGTGTAAAGAAGCCGAGACTATGCCCTCTATCACATCGATTTGCAAATTCAATCGTGATCTATGTGACTTCCTGTTTGGACTATGACATCTAAGCCCTTAACACCCTATAAGCGCCTTTCGCGTGGCCAAACCGGCCCAAACGCGGGTTTTCTGACGCCTGGAATTTGCCAAAACCCCTGCAAACAAAGGGGTTGCTACCAGCCGAGGGTTTCTTTGAGAAAGGGAATGGTCAGTTTACGCTGGGCCTGCAAAGAGGCTTGATCGAGCTGTTCGAGCAAATCGAACAACGCACTCATGCTGCGAGTGCCACGGGTGAGGATAAAGTGTCCGACTTCGTCGGTGAGGTGCAGGCCGCGGCGAGAGGCACGCAGTTGCAGGGCGCGCAATTTGTCTTCGTCGGAGAGCGGGCGCATCTGGAAGATCAGCGCCAGGGTAAGGCGCGACTTGAGGTCGGCCAGTTTGACGGGCAACTCGCGGGGCGATGTGGAGGCAGCAATCAACAAGCGCCGTCCGCTGTCTCGCAGGCGGTTGAACAGATGAAACAGCGCCTCTTCCCAATCGGCCTTGCCAGCAATCGCCTGTAGGTCATCCAGGCACACCAGCTCGTATTGCTCAAGGTTGTCGAAGATCCCGATACCGCGGTCCATCAATTCAGCCAAAGGCAGGTACACCGCCGGCTCGCCCATTTGCTCGAAGCGCAAGCAGGCGGCCTGCAACAGGTGAGTACGCCCCACGCCGTGCTTGCCCCACAGATAGATCAGGCTTTCAGTCCACCCGGCGTCGGCTTCGCAGAGCCGCTCGACATAGCCGAGTGCAGCGGCATTGGCGCCTGGGTAGTAATTGATAAAGGTGGCGTCATCACGCAGACGCACACCTAAGGGCAGCTGAATCGGTTTCATGCTGACTGAACGGCTCCCATCGAACCGCTAGTGGCCTCTGTGTAAAGTTTGCAAAGTTTATACCCGTGACGCGGGGCGCACAATGCAGCAGACCACAAGCAAAATCAAAGGTTTGCGTTAACTTGCCGGTTTTACGCGGATTGTTTGACGCCATCCCCCCATAAACAACAAACCCGGCCGAAGCCGGGTTTATGAAGCAGCGGTTACAGGTCGGGGTCTTCGACGCCCGTGTACACATCCGAATCCTTGTACAAATCGTGCATATGGCGCACCAGCACCATGATCACCGCCGCCACCGGCAATGCCAACAAGATGCCGGTAAAGCCAAACAGCTCGCCCCCCGCCAGGATCGCAAAGATTACCGCCACCGGGTGCAGACCGATCCGGTCACCCACCAACAACGGCGTCAGCACCATGCCCTCAAGGGCCTGGCCGACCATGAACACCGCGACAATCCCGAGCATCGGATACAGATCACCACCAAACTGGAACAGGCCAGCCACGAGCGCCGCGCCGATGCCGATCACAAAGCCCATATAAGGAACGATAGCCGCCAGGCCAGCGATCAGGCCGATCAACAGGCCCAGCTCCAGGCCGATGGCCATCAGGCCGGCGGCGTAGATAACGCCCAGGGCCAGCATCACCAGCAACTGGCCACGCACGAATGCGCCAAGGACTTCATGGCACTCACCGGCCAGGGAGACGATGCGCTCCTCACGATCACGCGGCAGCAAGCTGCGGATCTTGGCCATCATGATGTCCCAGTCGCGCAGCAGATAGAACGCCACCACCGGGATCAGCACGAGATTGGTCAGCCAGCCGATCAACGCCAGGCTCGACGCAGTCGCCTGACTGAGGATCACACCGACGATATCGGTGGTTTGCCCCATATGCTCACTGATCGCCGCCTTGACCTTATCGAACTTCCAGAAGCCGTCCGACAACCCCAACTTGGCCTGGGCCCACGGCATTGCCGTGTGCTGCAACCAGTCGAGCATCTGCGGCGCCAACTCATAGAGACGAAACAGTTGCTTGGCCAGCATCGGCACCAACACCAGCACCAGCGCGGTGATGATCAAGGTGAACAGCGCAAACACCGCCACTACGCCCAAGGTCCGCGACAGCCCGGCTTTCTCCAAACGATCCACCACCGGATCGAACAGATAGGCCAGCAGCAACGCAACCAGGAACGGCGTCAGGATCGAATGCAGCAAGAACACAAAAACGCACAGCAGGACGATCCCGCCAAGCCACACCCAACGACGCGTATCCGCCATAAACCACTCCATTGCTTCTATATAAGGAAGAACTGTTACCAACGAAAACGCAGTTGCGCCTGAGGCTCAGGCGCAGCGGCCGGTTGCGCGCCCTCAGCGACTGGCTGCGTAGCCGGCGCCTCGCCCGCAGGGATCTCCTGCAGCTTGGCCAGGCTCAACTGGGTGCGCAACTGATCGGCGCTACCGTTAACCCGATACACAATGCGATTGCCGTCAACCCACTGCGGCTGACCACCAAACGGCTCCAGCAGATGACCCAGTGCCGCGTAGCGCTCCAGGGTCATCCCCTGCACTTCCAGCAGTTGTTCGGCGCTCACGCCAGGCTTGACCGCAAAACGCGGCGCCAATTTCTGGCTGACCGCCAGCATCACTGCATCGGCCACCGCGCCGGTGTCGGCGCCTTGGGCTGTGCCCTGTTCGCTCTTGTCGCCCAGCCACAGGCGCCATTTGGCCTGCCATTGGTTACCTTCCTGACGCGCGTGCACGGCGAGCAACGCATCGGCGCCGTAGCGCTCGGATGCGGCGCGCAACGGTGTGGCGTCGGCACTCTCCAGGTTCGGCGCCGTGGCGACGACCTGCTCATCCAGATCGCCCAGCGGCAGACGCAACGGCAAGCCACGGTGCTGGGCTGCATGACGCAGCGACTGGGCGACGGTCTGTCCATCCCCCACCAGGCTGCTGCCTTCAGTGGAATCGTTCAACCACCAGCCGAGGATCGACGGCCGATTGCTGCCCCAGATCGACAGGCCCGCATCACGCAGAGCGCGGTCGGTGCTGACCGGGTCGAAATCCACTTGCAGACTCTCGGGTGGGCCGGCGTCGTAACCGTATTGCGTGATGATTTGCTGCGGATCCTTGCGAATCGCCGCCAGGCCTGGGCCGTCGGCGGCTTTGGCGTCGCCGGTCAGGCGGATTACCAGGGTCTGCACCGCGCGCTGGGTGGCCTGGTCGCGCTCTTGGGGCGATTGGCTGCTGACGGGTTCAAATACTTGATAAAGGCCATTGAGGGTTTCGGCATGACTCGCCAGGCTGACCAACGACAAGCAGCCCATAAAGAAGAATTTACACAGACGCATGGAAGATTCCCGAACGACAAATTTAGCGGCTGGAACAGACCGCGTGAACTCGGTTTGCCAAGGCTGTGACCACGGCAACCGGTAAAACATTCACAGGGTCCTGGTAAGTTTTCATGCTGTCATAACGATAGCGGGTTCAAGGCTATACCTTAATACGTGCCACGGCTGACGCGATTAGCATTTTTTTAACCTATATGGCCCTGCCCGTCGGCCCGAGGATGGCCGCTGCCCCTCAAGCCTGATAAAATCGCGCGCCTTCGCAGACCGTCATCGGCTGGGCCTTTTACCAAAAGCCCCTGCCCGCTCGGTCGTTACCCCTGAATCCCCCCTAAAGGCCTGGATCATGAGCAAGCAACCCTCCCTGAGCTACAAGGACGCCGGTGTAGACATCGACGCCGGTGAAGCATTGGTCGAACGCATCAAGAGCGTCGCCAAGCGCACTGCGCGCCCCGAAGTCATGGGCGGCCTGGGCGGTTTTGGCGCCCTCTGCGAAATCCCGGCCGGCTACAAGCAGCCTGTTCTGGTTTCCGGCACCGACGGTGTGGGCACCAAGCTGCGCCTGGCACTGAACCTGAACAAGCACGACAGCATCGGCATCGACCTGGTGGCCATGTGCGTCAACGATCTGGTGGTATGCGGCGCCGAGCCATTGTTCTTCCTTGACTACTACGCCACCGGCAAGCTCAACGTCGAGACCGCTACCCAAGTGGTAACCGGCATTGGCGCGGGTTGCGAACTGTCGGGTTGCTCCCTGGTAGGCGGCGAAACCGCTGAAATGCCAGGCATGTACGAAGGCGAAGACTACGACCTGGCCGGTTTCTGCGTGGGTGTTGTAGAGAAAGCCGAAATCATCGACGGTTCCAAAGTGGCTGCCGGTGACGCCCTGCTCGCCCTGCCATCCTCTGGCCCGCACTCCAACGGTTACTCGCTGATCCGCAAGATCATCGAAGTGTCCGGTGCCGACATCGAGAACATCCAACTCGACGGCAAGCCACTGACCGACCTGCTGATGGCCCCGACCCGCATCTACGTCAAGCCACTGCTCAAGCTGATCAAGGACACTGGCGCGGTCAAAGCCATGGCCCACATCACCGGCGGCGGCCTGCTGGACAACATCCCGCGCGTCCTGCCAAAAGGCGCTCAGGCGATCGTCGACGTGGCCAGCTGGCAGCGTCCTGCGGTATTTGACTGGCTGCAAGAGAAAGGCAACGTCAATGAAACCGAAATGCACCGCGTGCTGAACTGCGGCGTGGGCATGGTGATCTGCGTAGCGCAAGAGCACGTTGAAACTGCGCTGAACGTCCTGCGTGAAGCCGGCGAGCAGCCTTGGGTCATCGGCCAGATCGCCACCGCTGCCGAAGGCGCGGCCCAGGTTGAACTGAAGAACCTCAAGGCTCATTGATGTCTCAGACCTGTGATGTTGTGGTGCTGCTCTCCGGCACCGGCAGTAACTTGCAGGCCCTGATCGACAGCACGCGCACCGGCGACAGCCCGGTGCGCATCGCTGCGGTGATCTCCAACCGCAGCGACGCCTACGGCCTGCAACGTGCCAGGGACGCGGGTATCGAAACCCGCTCGCTGGATCACAAGGCTTTCGAGGGCCGCGAGGCCTTCGACAGCGCCTTGATCGAACTCATCGATGCCTTCAACCCCAAACTCGTGGTACTGGCCGGATTCATGCGAATCCTCAGCGGCGATTTCGTGCGGCACTACGACGGGCGCCTGCTGAATATCCACCCTTCCCTGCTGCCCAAATACAAAGGCATGCACACCCATCAGCGCGCCCTTGAAGCCGGTGACAGTGAGCATGGCTGCAGCGTGCACTTTGTCACCGAGGAACTCGATGGCGGGCCTCTGGTCGTACAGGCAGTGGTTCCGGTAGAGTCTGACGACTCGGCGCAGACACTTGCGCAACGGGTTCATACCCAGGAACACAGGATTTACCCGCTGGCTGTGCGCTGGTTTGCCGAGGGGCGGTTGATTCTTGGTGACCAGGGTGCATTATTGGACGGTCAGTTACTTGCGGCCAGCGGCCACTTGATTCGAACCTAGGAGATTTTATGCGTCGCGCCTTGCTTTTCGCTGTTGCGCTGTTCGCCTTGCCTGCCGTGCAGGCAGCCGACCTTCACCCCTTCTCCGCCAGCTACACCGCCGACTGGAAACAGTTGCCCATGAGTGGTTCGGCTGAGCGCAGCCTGACCAAGAACGACAACGGCTCGTGGACCTTGAATTTCAAGGCATCCATGATGATCGCCAGCCTGACCGAAACCAGCGTGATCCGCTTCGACAAGGACACCCTGCAACCCGTGAGCTACAGCTTCGAACGTGGCGGCCTGGGCAAGGCAAAGAAAATCAACCTGGACTTCGACCAGACCGCCAAGAAAGTCACCGGTTTTGAAAACAAAGACCCGGTGAACGTGGCCCTGCAAAGCAACATGCTCGACAAGTCGACCTACCAGCTCGCATTGCAACGCGATGTGGCAGCCGGCAAGAAAAGCATGAGCTACAACGTGGTTGAAGGGACCGACGTCGACACCTACGACTTCCGCGTGATCGGCCCGGAAAAGGTCCAGACCAAGGTAGGCTCCATCGACGCGATCAAGGTCGAGCGCGTGCGTGACCCGACCCAAAGCAAGCGCATCACCCAGATGTGGTTTGCCAAGGACCAGGGCGGCATCCTGGTCGCCCTGCGTCAGGTTGAGACCGACGGCAAGGAATACAACATCATGCTGCAAGACGGTACCGTTGACGGCAAGGCTGTCAAAGGCAACTGATTGCGCGGATGAGCTGAACAAGAGCCTCGCTGAATGCGGGGCTTTTTTTCGTCTGGCGGTTTTGGGTTGAAGTGTCTGCCATCATCGGGAGCAAGCCCCCTCCCACATTTGAACTGCGAACACTTTTCCCTGTGGGAGGTGGCTTGCTCCCGATGGCGCCGGCATGACCAACACAGCCCTATCAGGCTGCCGCCCAACATGAAACTTCTGTCATAAACCGCCAAAGCGGTTTACTTAGCAAGCTAACAAATCGTATAAAAAGACCTGCGACGACTTGCCGCATACCCACCAGAAATTGGAGCAAGCAGATGACTGTAAAAGTAACTGAACGCGACGATGCACATATGTCCCACGAAGCACTGGGCCATGGGATTCACATCTGGGATGTACACCAACAAGACCTGCTGGTCGGCATGTTTCACAACGAGAGCGACGCTCACAATTATAAAAACGAGCTTGAGTCGCTTGAGATGAAACGCCAGGCACAAAGCTCCTGAATATTCGCAGGATTTCGGCACAAGGCCCACGCAGCCCGACGCCTGAAAACACAAACCCCGCCTTTTGAGCGGGGTTTGTTGTTTTGAGAAGTACTGCTTACCACTCAGGTGCTTGAACGCTTTACCACATCAGATCATCCGGGATCTGGTAAGCCGCGTACGGATCGTCCTCATCCGGCACCTGGCTTTCTGTGAGGATGTTGAGTTGCACAATGCGCTCTGGTGCGCGCTCCTGAATCTTCAGCGCCGCTTCACGCGGGATCACTTCGTAGCCGCCGCCGTGGTGCACGATCGCCAGGGAGCCGTTGCTCAGCTTGTTACGCATCAGCGTGTTGACCGACAGGCGCTTGACCTTCTTGTCATCCACGAAGTTGTAGTAATCCTCGGTGGTCAGCTTGGGCAGGCGCGAGGTTTCGATCAATTGCTTGACCTGAGCCGTGCGGGCCTTGGCCTCGGCTTTTTCCTGCTGCTGGCGATTCAGCTCCTGGTCACGTTTGACCTTTTCGGCGTGTGCCTCGGCAGCCAGGCGTGCCTGGGTGTCATCGACCTCGGCTTGGCCTTTGTGGACCAGGCGCTGCTGCTTCTGTTTCTCTTTGCCGACCTGCTTGGCCTGCTTTTGGTTGACCAGACCTGCTTTGAGCAACTGGTCGCGAAGGGAAAGGCTCATGGTGCTTACTCACTTAGGCAACTGCTCAACCGCAGCTGGACACATTCTTTTCCTGACGTTTGGCTTCGCCCCATAGGGCGTCCAACTCTTCGAGGGTGCAATCTTCTATGGGACGACGGGTGTCGCGCAATGCCTGTTCGATAAATCGGAAACGTCGTTCGAACTTGGCATTGGCGCCACGCAGTGCGGTTTCCGGGTCAACCTTGAGGTGACGGGCCAAGTTGACCGCCGCAAACAGCAGGTCACCGACTTCATCGGCAATGGCCACCGAGTCATTATCGGCCATGGCTTCGAGCACTTCATCCAGCTCTTCGCGCACGTTGTCCACCACCGGCAAGGCAGACGGCCAGTCGAAACCGACCTGGCTGGCGCGCTTTTGCAATTTGGCGGCACGGGATAAGGACGGCAGCGCCGTGGGCACATCATCCAGCAGGGAAAGCTGCTCAGGTGCGTCGGATTTTTCCGCACGCTCCTCGGCTTTGACCTGCTCCCAGCGCTCCTTGACCTGCTCTTCACTCAACTGTGGGATATCCAGTGCCGCATACAGATCACCGGTGGGGAACACATGGGGATGACGCCGGATCAGCTTGCGCGTGATGCTGTCGATCACGCCGGCAAATTCGAAACGCCCCTCTTCCCGCGCCAACTGGCTGTAATACACCACTTGGAACAACAGGTCGCCCAACTCGCCTTGCAGGTGATCGAAGTCGCCGCGCTCAATGGCGTCGGCCACTTCATAGGCTTCTTCGAGGGTGTGCGGGACGATGGTCGCGTAGGTTTGCTTGAGGTCCCACGGGCAACCATATTGCGGGTCCCGCAGGCGGTTCATCAGGTGCAGCAGGTCTTCAAGAGAATACATCTTTCCGTGTCCGATCAGTGTGGGAGGGGGCTTGCTCCCGATAGCGGTGCGTCAGCCACCAGATGTATCAACTGACAGCCTGCTATCGGGAGCAAGCCCCCCCCCATTTAGCCTGCATTCATTCCGCGAATCATGGTGTGCGGTTACGCCGTGTCTCGATGATATTCGGCAACTGGGAAATCCGCCCCAGCAACCGGCCCAATGCGTCCAACCCCGGGATCTCGATGGTCAGGGACATCAACGCGGTGTTGTCCTCTTTGTTCGAGCGGGTGTTGACCGCCAGCACGTTGATCCGCTCATTAAGCAGCACTTGCGAGACGTCACGCAGCAAACCGGAACGGTCGTAGGCACGGATGATGATGTCCACCGGGTAGGTGAGCACCGGCACTGGGCCCCAACTGACCTGGATAATCCGCTCCGGCTCGCGCCCACCCAGTTGCAGCACCGAGGCGCAGTCCTGGCGGTGAATGCTCACGCCACGGCCCTGGGTGATGTAACCGACGATCGCATCCCCCGGCAGCGGCTGGCAGCAGCCGGCGATTTGCGTCAGCAGGTTGCCCACGCCCTGGATCTGGATATCACCGCGCTTGCCAGGCTTATAGCCGGTGGCTTTACGGGGGATCAGCTCAAGTTGTTCGTTGCCGCGTTCCGGCTCGACAAGTTGCTGGGCCAGATTGACCAGTTGCGCCAGGCGCAGGTCGCCGGCACCCAGAGCGGCGAACATGTCTTCGGCAATCTTCATGTTGGCCTTTTCGGCCAGCTTGTCGAAGTCCACCTGCGGCAGGCCCAGGCGAGCCAGTTCGCGCTCAAGCAGGGTCTTGCCGGCGGCGACGTTTTGGTCGCGCGCTTGCAATTTGAACCAGTGGACGATCTTCGCCCGCGCCCGCGACGTGGTGATGTAGCCCAGGTTCGGGTTCAGCCAGTCACGGCTCGGCGTGCCGTGTTTGCTGGTGATGATTTCGACCTGCTCACCGGTCTGCAGGCTGTAGTTGAGCGGTACGATGCGCCCATTGATCTTGGCGCCCCGGCAGTTGTGGCCGATCTCGGTGTGAACGCGGTAGGCGAAGTCCAGCGGCGTCGAGCCCTTGGGCAGGTCGATGGCGTGGCCGTCGGGGGTGAAGATGTAGACCCGATCCGGTTCGATATCCACACGCAGTTGTTCGGCCAGGCCGCCGATGTCGCCGAGCTCTTCATGCCATTCCAGCACTTGGCGCAGCCAGGAGATTTTCTCTTCATACTGGTTGGACCCGGCCTTGACGTCGGTGCCCTTGTAGCGCCAGTGCGCGCACACGCCCAGCTCAGCCTCTTCGTGCATGGCGTGGGTGCGGATCTGCACTTCCAGTACCTTGCCTTCGGGGCCGATCACGGCGGTGTGCAGAGAGCGATAGCCGTTTTCCTTGGGGTTGGCGATGTAGTCGTCAAACTCCTTGGGAATGTGACGCCACAGCGTATGAACGATGCCCAGCGCGGTGTAGCAGTCGCGCATTTCCGGCACCAGCACGCGCACCGCACGCACGTCGTAGATCTGGCTGAAGGCCAAGCCCTTGCGCTGCATTTTGCGCCAGATGGAATAGATGTGCTTGGCACGGCCGCTGATGTCGGCGTCGACCCCGGTGGCCTGCAACTCGGAGCGCAACTGGCCCATCACGTCGCTGATAAACCGCTCGCGATCGAGCCGCCGCTCATGCAGCAGCGTGGCAATCTGTTTGTATTGATCGGGTTCCAGGTAGCGGAAGGACAAGTCCTCCAACTCCCATTTGATATGACCGATGCCAAGGCGGTGAGCCAGGGGGGCGTAGATGTCGAAGACTTCGCGGGCGACGCGGTTGCGTTTCTCGTCGTCGGCGGTTTTTACCGCACGGATCGCGCAGGTGCGTTCGGCCAGCTTGATCAGGGCGACGCGTACGTCGTCGACCATAGCGACCAGCATCTTGCGCAGGTTCTCGACTTGGCCCTGGGTGCCCAGCACCATGGACTGGCGCGGACTGAGGCTCGCGCTGATGGCCGCCATGCGCAGGACGCCGTCAATCAGCTTGGCCACCACTGCGCCGAAACGCTGGCTGACCGTAGGCAACTGGATGTGCCCTTCACGCACGCCGCGATAGAGCACGGCGGCGATCAGCGAATCCTGGTCCAACTTGAGATCGGCAAGAATCTCGGCGATTTCCAACCCGGTGCGAAAGCTGGAAGTGCCTTCAGCCCACAGGTTCTTGGCCGCATTGTCTTGCTGCTCAGACTCGCGAGCGAACTCGCAGGCTGCTTTCAAGGCTTCACGGTCCAGTGCCGGGTCGACACTGATGGCATGATCCAGCCATGCCTCCAGGTTGATACTGCCGTCGGTGTTGATCGGCTGGTGTGCTCTCACCTGTACCATCTTGCTTACCTTCCCTACGACGCACCTTGGATGCGCCAAAAATCATGCCGACCTTTTGCTGCAAACTCCCTGGCAGTTCACGGCCTTGGAGAATGCAGGCCAGTCGGATTAAACGGGCATCCTAGCCCGCTTCAAATAACGCCATCGCCTCGACATGCGCCGTCTGCGGAAACATGTCGAGGATCCCGGCCCGTTTTAGCCGGTAGCCTTGCTTGACCAACTCAACCGTGTCCCGCGCCAGCGTCGCCGGGTTGCAGGACACATACACCAGGCGCTTGGCCCCCAGGGTGGCGAGCTTGCGCACAACCTCTTGGGCACCATCGCGGGGTGGATCCAAGAGTACCGCAGAAAAGCCCTGTTTGGCCCAATCCGCGTCAGTCAAAGGCTGGGACAAATCGGCCTGAAAAAACTGCGCATTATGCAAATTGTTGCTGATGGCGTTCTGTGCAGCCCGGTCCACCATGGTCTGCACCCCTTCCACTGCCACCACTTCACGCACCTGTTTGGCCAGTGGCAGGGCAAAATTGCCCAAGCCGCAAAATAGGTCCAACACCCGTTCATCAGGTTGCGGCGCCAGCCAGTCCAGGGCCTGGGCAACCATCGCCTCATTGACCCCGGCGTTGACCTGGACAAAATCCCCCGGCCGGTACGCCAACTCCAAGTCCCATGCGTCCAATCGGAAACCTAGTGACTGATCGGCCTCAAAGGGTTCCGGCTGGCCTTCGCCATGCAGCCACAACTGGGCTTCATGGAAGCTACAAAATTCTTTCAGGATCAGCAGGTCCGCCTCCGACAACGGCGCCATATGCCGCAGCAAGACGGCGACGGACGAGCCACTGAACAACTCAACATGGCCCAGTGCCTGAGGTTTGCTCAGACGACGGAGCATGTTGGGCAAGCGCTGCATGATCGGCTGCAAGGCCTGTACCAGCACCGGGCAATCATCGATGGCGACGATGTCCTGGCTGGCAACGGCGCGGAAACCCACGTCGAGTTTTTTTGCCTTGGCATCCCAACGCACCGCCACGCGGGCACGGCGCCGGTAACCGAACTCCGGGCCGCTCAACGGTGCGGCCCACTCTTGCGGTTCGACACCGGCCACGCGGGACAGTTGCTCGGCGAGCATGCGCTGTTTCAGGGCGAGTTGTTCGTTGTGGGGCAAGTGCTGCACGCTGCAACCGCCACAGCGGCCGAAGTGCGCGCACGGTGCAGGACGGCGCAGTTCACTGGCCTTGAACACCCGCTCGGTGCGGGCCTCGACCACTTTGCCGTGGGTACCCAACACCCGCGCTTCGACTTCTTCGCCGGCCAGCGCGCCATTGACGAACCAGGTGCGGCCTTCAAAAAAGACGATGCCACGGCCATCGTTGGCCAGGCGCTCAATGGTCAGGCGTTGTTTCTTGCCCACTGGAATCTGTGGGGCCCGGCTGCCGCCCGTCGGTTGGAAGCGCAGGCCTCTCTCGTGCTTGGCCATCAGTTGGGTTCGTCGAAAATGCCGGTCGACAAGTAACGGTCGCCTCGGTCACAGATGATCGCGACGATCACCGCGTTTTCCACTTCCTTGGACAAGCGCAACATACCCGCCACGGCACCGCCGGACGACACGCCGCAGAAGATGCCTTCTTCACGGGCCAGTCGGCGGGTGGTGTCTTCGGCTTCACGCTGGGCCATGTCGATGATGCGGTCCACGCGGGTCGCGTTGTAGATCTTCGGCAAGTACTCTTCGGGCCAGCGACGAATGCCTGGGATGGCCGCGCCTTCCATCGGTTGCAGGCCGACGATCTGGATCGCCGGGTTCTGCTCCTTGAGGTAGCGCGAGTTGCCCATGATGGTACCGGTGGTGCCCATGGAGCTGACGAAATGGGTGATGGTGCCCTGGGTCTGACGCCAGATTTCCGGACCGGTGGTGGTGTAGTGCGCTTCGGGGTTGTCCCCATTGGCGAACTGGTCCAGCACCTGGCCACGGCCTTCGGCGGCCATGCGCTCGGCGAGATCGCGGGCGCCTTCCATGCCTTCTTCCTGGGTGACCAGCACCAACTCGGCGCCATAGGCGGTCATCGCCGCCTTGCGCTCGGCGCTGCCGTTGTCGGGCATGATCAGCACCATCTTGTAACCCTTGATCGCGGCGGCCATGGCCAGGGCGATCCCGGTGTTACCGGAGGTGGCTTCGATCAGGGTGTCGCCAGGCTTGATTTGCCCGCGCAATTCGGCACGGGTAATCATCGAGAGCGCCGGGCGGTCCTTGACGGAGCCAGCCGGGTTGTTCCCTTCAAGCTTGAGCAACAGGGTATTGCTGGTTTCACCCGCCATGCGTTGCAAGCGGACCAGGGGCGTGTTGCCGACGCAATCGGCGATTGTAGGGTACTGCAAGGTCATGGCGTATTCGCAATCCAGACTGCGGGGCGCACATCATACCGGGAAAGGCCGGCGGGCCATATCACGCAAAGTGTGGTGCTTATGGCTTAAAGGAATAAGCGGAAAAGAGGGTGAGCTTGGGGACCCCATCGGGAGCAAGCCCCCCTCCCACACTGGACCGCATTCTCATGCTGGAACTCGGTCGAATGTGGGAGCGGGCTTGCTCCCGATGGCCGCGCCTCGATACCCCACCTAGCCCAAATGCCCATCGCCATGATTTCTCCGAAAGACCTCCTCACCCATCGCCGCAATCTGCCCTTCGATTAATGCATCAAACGGCTTGAGCAACGGTTCAAACGACACCGGCGCCTCCAGCACCTGCAGCGCCTGCACAATCGCCTCCACCGTCGACAACGCCCCTGGCCCGGGCGCCTTGCGCAGTCGATAGCGGGACACGGCGGCCTCAGCCAGCGTCACCCGAGGCAACGCCGCCAGCAAAGGATTGAGGTGCAACAGCTTGCGCGCCTTGCGCCAAGTGCCGTCAGGCACCACCAGCAACAGCGGCTGAGCCCCTGGCGCGTAGGCTTGCATCGGCTGGGCATCGTCAGCAGGAAACAACAGCCTCGCCTGGTAGCCGGGCGGGTTCAACAGGGCCTGCAAGTCATCAAAGACCTCGCCCACCACCAACTGCGCATTGTTCAATCCCAGCGCCGCCAACCGAGCGGTATTGAGCGCATGGTTGACCTCGCTCGGGTGCTGCAACAGCAATACGCGGGTGCGGCTATCGAGGTTGGGGATCAGCGCGCACAAGCAATGGGCAGTGGGCCTGAGGCAACGGGAGCATTGGGGTCTGGACATGGTTCTTCAGGCCTGATTGAGCTGGGCTTTGAGCAAATCGCGGAAGGTCTGGATCAGCGGCTCACGGCTGCGGCCCCGGCGCATGATCATCGAAAATGGCGCTTGATAGCCAAAGGTGGCTGGCAGCAATACGCGCAGGTCACCCTTGTCGGCCCAGGCCTGGGCGTAATGCTCCGGCAGGTAACCAATATAGGCGCCGGACAGCACCAAGATCAGCTGCGCCTCCATACTTTCCACCGTGGCGGCGCTGTGCTTGAAGCCGTGGCGCGCGAGTTCCGCCTGGCTCCAGTAGCCGCGCCCGACCATGCGTTGCTGGGTGATCACTTGTTCGGGAATGCGTCGCTCATTGAATAAAGGATGCCGCGTGCTGCAATACAGCCAATGCTGCTCGCGATAAAGCGGCATGTAGATCAGCCCGCTCATACGGTTGGAGAAGGCGCCGATGGCCAGGTCGAGGCGGTTGTCCTGCACACCCAATTGCAATTCGTACGGGCTCATCACCGAGAGATGCAGATGCACCGCCGGGTGTTCCAGGCTGTAGGCGCCGATCACTTCGGCGAACGGCAGGGCCTTGTCGCTGACGGTGGAATCGAGCACGCCGAGCTTGAGAGTGCCGCGCAACTCCCCTTTGAGCGCGGCGGCGTACTGCTCGAAGCCTTCCAGTTCACCGAGTAGGCGCAAGGTTTCCTGGTGAAACAACTCGCCCTTGCTGGTGAGGCTGAAGCCGCCGCGCCCGCGATGGCACAGCACCAGGCCCAACGCGCTTTCCAACTGGCTCATATAGGTGCTGATGGCCGACGTGGACAGGTTGAGTTCGTGCTGGGCGTTGGCGAACCCCTGGTGGCGCACGACGCTGACGAAGATGCGCAGGAGTTTGAGGTCGGGCAAGGCGTTGGCCATGGTCGGCTCCGGGTAAGGACCGGGGCAGTTTACTCGCGTGCATTAGTTTAGAAAAACCTGAACTAAGTATTTGCCTCTGCCGATTCTTCCCTTCCTTCGCATTTCGCAGAATCGGCCCCTAATAAACAAAACAACGATGAGGCAATCCCGTGGACAAGATCTTCCACCAACCACTGGGCGGCAACGAAATGCCGCGCTTCGCCGGCATCGCCACCATGATGCGTCTTCCCCACCTGCAATCGGCCAAAGGCCTGGACGCTGCTTTTGTCGGCGTGCCCTTGGACATCGGCACCTCGCTGCGTGCCGGCACCCGCTTCGGGCCGCGTGAAATCCGCGCCGAATCAGTGATGATCCGCCCGTACAACATGGCCACCGGTGCAGCACCGTTCGACTCGCTTTCCGTGGCTGACATCGGCGACGTGGCGATCAACACCTTCAACCTGCTCGACGCCGTGCGCATCATCGAAGAAGCCTACGACGAGATCCTAGAACACGATGTGATCCCCATGACGCTGGGCGGTGACCACACCATCACCCTGCCGATCCTGCGGGCGATCCACAAGAAACACGGCAAGGTCGGGCTGGTGCACATCGATGCCCACGCCGACGTCAACGACCATATGTTCGGCGAGAAAATCGCCCACGGCACCACCTTCCGCCGCGCCGTGGAAGAAGGCCTGCTCGATTGCGACCGCGTGGTGCAGATCGGCCTGCGCGCCCAGGGCTACACCGCGGAAGACTTCAACTGGAGCCGCAAACAGGGCTTTCGCGTGGTCCAGGCGGAAGAATGCTGGCACCACTCCCTCGCGCCGCTGATGGCCGAAGTGCGGGAGAAAGTCGGCGGCGGCCCGGTGTACCTGAGCTTCGACATCGACGGCATCGATCCCGCCTGGGCCCCCGGCACAGGCACTCCGGAAATCGGCGGGCTGACCACTATCCAGGCCATTGAGATCATCCGTGGTTGCCAGGGCCTCGACCTGGTTGGTTGTGATCTGGTAGAAGTTTCGCCGCCCTACGACACCACCGGCAACACCTCGCTGCTCGGCGCCAACCTGCTGTACGAGATGCTCTGCGTACTGCCCGGCGTGGCGCATCGCTGATGAGCACGCACGAGGTGCTGCAAGCCGCCGCCGACCTGGTGGCGGCCTTCGCCCGCAATGACCGCGCCGCCTACTTCGGTGCGTTCACGGCCGATGCCAGCTTTGTGTTCTACACCCTCCCCCAACCGCTGCTCAGCCGCGATGCCTACCAGGCGTTGTGGGACAGCTGGCGCGCGGACGAGGGCTTCGAGGTGCTGTCCTGCACGTCGAGCAACCCGTCTGTCAGCCTGCAAGGTGAGGATGTGGCGATATTTATTCATGACGTGGCCACCGAGTTGCGCATGAACGGGGAGCAATTTTTCAGCCAGGAACGCGAGACCATTGTCTTCAAACGGCAAGGGCTACGCACACAACAAAAACAAGGCCTGTGGCTGGCCTGTCACGAACATTTGTCCGCTGTGCCGGAAGGGCTGCCGCCCCCTTAGCCAATGTGATCGGAGCTGATCATGAATAATAAAAAAAACGAAAACAGTATTCGCAAGATTGAAACCAACGGGGTCGAACAGATCCCGGACCACGAACGTACCGCCAACCCCAAGGATCTGTTCCGTCTGATCTTCGGCGGTGCCAATACCTTCGCCACTGCCGTGCTGGGCTCGTTCCCAGTGCTGTTTGGCTTGTCATTCCAGGCCGGTGTCTGGGCCATTGTGCTGGGCGTGCTGCTGGGTGCTCTGATCCTGGCGCCTATGGGCTTGTTCGGGCCGATCAATGGCACTAACAACGCGGTGTCTTCCGGTGCGCACTTTGGGGTGCACGGGCGGATCGTCGGTTCGTTTCTGTCATTGCTGACGGCAATTGCCTTCTTCTCACTGTCGGTGTGGAGTTCAGGCGATGCGCTGGTCGGAGGTGCGAAACGCCTGATTGGCCTGCCGGAAACCGACCTGACCCTGGGCCTCGCCTACGGCCTGTTCGCCCTGCTTGTCCTCACGGTGTGCATCTACGGCTTTCGCTTCATGCTGTGGGTCAACCGAATTGCGGTGTGGGCAGCGAGCCTGTTGTTTTTGCTGGGGATCTTCGCGTTCGCGCCAGCCTTTGACAGCCACTTCTCAGGCAGCGTCGCCATGGGCCAGACCGGCTTCTGGGCCGCGTTTATCGGCGCTACGCTGGTAGCCATGAGCAACCCGATTTCCTTCGGCGCGTTCCTCGGAGACTGGTCACGCTACATCCCCCGTGAGACGCCGAAACTGCGCATCATGCTGGCAGTGGTCCTGGCGCAAATCGCTACTTTGATCCCGTTCCTGTTTGGCCTCGCCACCGCGACCATCGTGGCGATCAAGGCACCGGATTACATCGCAGCCAACAACTATGTCGGTGGCCTGCTGGCGGTGGCGCCTACCTGGTTCTTCCTGCCGGTGTGCCTGATCGCGGTGATCGGCGGCATGTCCACCGGCACGACCTCGCTGTATGGCACGGGGCTGGACATGTCCAGCGTATTCCCGCGCCTGCTGTCGCGGGTCAAGGCCACGCTGCTGATTGGGGTGATGTCGATTGCCTTCATCTTTATCGGACGTTTCGCCGCCAACCTGGTGCAGAGCGTGTCGACCTTCGCCGTGCTGATCATCACCTGCACCACGCCGTGGATGGTGATGATGATCATCGGCCTGATCGTGCGCCGCGGCTTCTACTGCCCGGATGACCTGCAAGTGTTCACCCGCGGTGAAACCGGCGGGCGCTACTGGTTCAGCCATGGCTGGAACTGGCGCGGGCTGGGGGCCTGGATTCCGAGCGCGTTGGTGGGCCTGTGCTTCGTCAACCTGCCGGGGCAGTTTGTCGGGCCGCTGGGCAATTTGGCCGATGGCATCGATATCAGCCTGCCGTTAACGCTGGGGTTGGCGTCAGTGGTTTACCTGACGTTGTTGCGAGTGTTCCCGGAGCCGGCCTCTGTTTATGGACCGACTGATCCACGCAGCAAGAGCATGGATTCGCTCGCTAAACCGGCGATGCAACACGCCGCCTGACCTCATAAAAAAGATAATCGGAGACTCGCCGTCATGGCTTTGGATTTATTCGTCGTACTCATCTACGCCGCCGGCATGCTCGTGCTCGGCTATTACGGCATGCGCCGCGCCAAGACCCACGAGGACTACCTGGTGGCCGGGCGCAACCTGGGCCCGTCGCTGTACATGGGCACCATGGCCGCGACGGTATTGGGCGGCGCGTCCACCGTCGGCACCGTGCGCCTGGGTTATGTGCATGGCATCTCCGGCTTCTGGCTGTGCGCCGCGCTGGGCATGGGAATCATCGCGCTGAACCTGTTCCTGGCCAAGCCGCTGCTCAAACTGAAGATCTTCACCGTCACCCAGGTGCTGGAAAAACGCTACAACCCCATGGCTCGCCAAGCGAGTGCGGTGATCATGCTGGCCTACGCGCTGATGATCGGCGTAACTTCGATCCTGGCCATCGGTACCGTGCTGCAAGTGCTGTTCGGCCTGCCGTTCTGGATCTCGGTACTGCTGGGCGGCGGCGTGGTGGTGGTGTACTCGACCATCGGCGGCATGTGGTCGCTGACCCTCACCGACATCGTGCAGTTCGTGATCAAGACCGTCGGCCTGATGTTTATCCTGCTGCCGATCTGCCTGTACCGCGTAGGCGGCTGGGATGAACTGATAGCCAAGCTGCCGGCGTCGAGCTTCAGCTTCACCGCGATCGGCTGGGACACGATCATCACCTACTTCATGATCTACTTCTTCGGCATCCTGATCGGCCAGGACATCTGGCAACGGGTGTTCACCGCCCGTGATGAAAAAGTCGCCAAGTACGCAGGCACCTTCGCCGGTTTCTACTGCATCCTCTACGGCCTGGCCTGTGCGCTGATCGGCATGGCGGCCCATGTACTGATTCCGGACCTGGACAACGTCAACAACGCGTTTGCGGCCATCGTCAAACTGTCGCTGCCGGACGGCATCCGTGGGCTGGTGATCGCGGCAGCACTGGCGGCGATGATGTCGACGGCCAGCGCCGGCTTGCTGGCCGCCTCCACCGTACTGACCGAGGACCTGCTGCCGCGTTTGCGTGGTGGTAAGCAGTCGAGCCTCAACATCAACCGCCTGTTCACGATGCTGACCGGTATCGCCGTGCTGGGTATCGCGCTGGTGGTCAGCGATGTAATCAGCGCGCTGACCCTGGCCTATAACCTTTTGGTCGGCGGGATGTTGATCCCGTTGATTGGCGCGATCTTCTGGAAGCGCGCGACCACGTCGGGGGCGATTACGTCCATGACGCTGGGCTTTGTGACGGCGCTGGTGTTCATGTTCAAGGATGGGCTGGATGCGAACACGCCGATTTACTACAGCCTGGCGGTTGGGCTGGTGAGTTTTGTGCTGGTCAGTTTGTTGTCCCGGCGGCCGGAGGCGATGGCGACTCGGGTGGTTTGACGCCTCACAGAATCAAGAGCGGTTTCTTCAGCGGGCGCGACGTCGGATGTCGCGCCCGTTTTTTTATCGTCCAACTGACAGGTTTTGGTTTGCCTGGATGATTTCCTGGACCAGGGAGGCCCATACCAATCCTTGGGTTGTGCCTCCGGCATAGGTGCCTCCGGCGGCGATTTGATGATGGGCGGCCCAATAAACGATCGAAAGTCCATCTGAGGTGCCGGGCCTGGCACATTCGACAATATGCAAGTCGCCACTTTCGATTGCACTGCAATAAGACATTGGAAAGTGAAGAGAAACAGCGGCCAGACAGGCTGCCAGGATCTGCTCTTTGTACTCCGGCGCCGAATCGGGCGGGACCTGTCCACCGGAGACGAGAATGCTGTGCCCGTCCAAGCGGCAATTCATGACACCAATTGGCAGATCGTATTGAAGCTTGAGCCCCCGCATTTCAGCGCCTTCATTACCCACAGCAGGCAGCTTGAAAAACCAGCCGATGATCGCGATAACCTCTGGCTCCTCTACGCCCATGGCACTGACGACGAAATGTTCTTTGCTCAGCTCAGCAATTTGGACACGACTCAGATGCTGAGCCTGGAACTGAACCCCAGAGCACTGCAACAGCACCTCAATCTCATCCATTAGGTGAACAAATTCCACATCGTAGCCTGATACTTCAATAGCCCTACCGACTCCATGGATGCCACAAAGCGCGTGGAGTTGTTGTGGGCTGATTTCTCTGAGCTCACCTCCAGGTTTGCCACTAGGCCACGGTCTGCTTTCGATCTCGCGCTGCTGGCGTATTGCGGCATCTACTTCACTGGTTGTCTCCCTATAAGCGCGCACAACCCGCGCTCGCGCAAATTGCTCCAGTGATGGGTTGTCAGCCAGAAATTTTTCAAACAACTCAATGCCGGCGCGGTTGCACTCAATGGCCAGATACTGATTTCCTGGAAGTAAATAGTCGTTATGTGGCGGCTTTGCAGTCGCCTCAGTTGCTGAAAGATGGCGCATATTCATACGCTTATGGCTGGCACCATCACTGTCCCGATTGCCTCCATAGACTGTGACCTGATAATTCGCCAAGCGAAACATCACGGCCTGGAGCAGGCCGTTGATCCCTCTGCCGATGATTGATACACGGGGCGCATCGGCATGTGCATGCAGTGTGGGGATCGTCAGTGAGCGTGCAAGTTTGCGCCTGACAAGGCCACGCAGGGCCATCAAGCTCAATTGAACAGCGGCGGCATAATCAAGGTCGCAATGGCAGGCTTCGGTGGTTGCCGCCTGTGCAGTCAGCGTCGCCGGTCTGCGCCAGGTGGCGACACTGCAACCGAGCGCTTGTGTACGCATCCGAAACGCCTCCAATGTCGCAGGCCCGTAATCCAAGACAAGTTGGACGTCGTCAGCCAGTGAAAGGGCTTGCAACGCATCGTCGCTGAACACATCTGGTTTGGCGACGCAGATCAGACGCGCCTGCCTGTGCATACATTGAATCAGGGCCCGATCAATGCGATGGGCAGAATCATCATTCAGGGATAAACAAATGGCGATAGAACGGGCCCCTTGCAGTGCCTCGGACCAGTCCGACACAAATGAGACTCGGCTATCTGGACACGCCTGGCTGCGTGGACTCAACACTTTGATCCGAACATGCGGATCTCGATCAAGTAACAACTTGACCAGCTCTTTCCCCACATTTCCGTAACCCAGGACACAGATGTCTTGGGGTGTAGAGCCATCGGCAAGTGTCAGCCAGTGCGCGATATAAGCCGCAACGTGCGGCGCGTTGACCCCAGGAGTGTTGACCACTCGAATGCCGTTTGACTCGCATAAATCCAACCGCACCTTATCCAGACTTGTGCCTCGGCGAATCAGACAGAGATCTCCAAATGGGTGGCTTAAACGCCATAGGTCAATGACCTCCCCATCGATAACCTGATCTCCAATAATGATCGTTGATGGGCGCACGAGCCCGATCTGTAGCAGCAGCGCTTGCTTGGTTGAGTTCGGGGGGAAAAACACTACGTTGCTGGGTGCATCAGCCTTCCAACGGCTCGACGTAGGTGCGATATGTAAAATATTTTCGGTAGTGGCGATGAGTGACGCGGCAACTGGCGGAACGTGAGAGAGCAGCATAGTTTCGTCTCCAACAATTCTGGCTGACTAATGCCTGGAGATAGGAGTTAAATAAGTTGGGGCCAACACTTTAAATACTTAAAGCCCTAAAACTCACTCTTCATAAACCCGTTTTCTTCAGGAAGCTTTATATCAGTAAGCGGTACAAATCATTACTTAACGAAACTCAAACTACTCCGATATTTCAAACTAACTAACCCAACCGCTTCTGATAAACGGGTAGTCCAATTCCGGTCTTAAAAAAGCACAGCCTGAATGGCACGCTCACTTACGGACTGCAACCCGTGTCTACGAGGCGTTACCCAACGAATATGTTCGGGAGGAATTTACTGCATCAGATGCACGCGGATGCTGCACCTGTTTTCCCTGAGCTCACCCAGCTGCCATTAGTCGGAACTGATAGTTATCACAGTAGAAGGACCGCTGAGGGCCGTAATAGCCTGACATGGCCATTTCAAATCTGAAGAAATTGGCTTGGCTACCCGATAACCCATGAGGTGATGAAATGAAACAGCGCGATCCTAGCTACCCCGCTGCGTCAACAGTTCCACCGCAACT
Organism: Pseudomonas sivasensis; assembly: GCF_052938085.1. NCBI lineage: Bacteria > Pseudomonadati > Pseudomonadota > Gammaproteobacteria > Pseudomonadales > Pseudomonadaceae > Pseudomonas > Pseudomonas sivasensis. Next base: position 1,611,345 of record NZ_CP176442.1, on the reverse strand, counting down.
TAAGACAGGCGACCGCGTGCATATAAACGGCCCCCACGCAGGCGTCTGCACTGGAATATACAAGCTCATGTTTTATAAAAACGGGACTTCATTTGCCACACTGCCCATAGAACGAGCATTTAAAGACTGGTTCGGCTTTGAAGTTCACGGAAGTTTCAATGGTGAGATGGAGGTGAAGGGCCATTATCACGATTGCGCCACTGACGAGGAGCACATACATAGCTTCGGGTTTACCGAAGTCAGTAAAGGCGAATGACGCAACTCACACGTCGTACAGCCATCCGATTTACCTGGCAGCGCTCCCACGACATAGAGAGGTATTCATCGCGCGAGCGCTCCCCGGGCCTCATCTGCGACGTGGGCGACGCTGCTCGTCATCCGTACGAATCGGCACCGGCTGCAGCGGAGGCTCGATCAAGCCCAGTGCAACGCCCAGATCATGGAGCCAGTTTTGGATTTTCTCTTTCATGGTTTGCCCCCTTTGAGGGTAATGCTTGTAGGCGCAAGCTATGTCGCCTTTTCCTACACTGATAGTAGCCCTAAGTCCTACATATTGCTTGAACGAAACCACAACGAACTATTACTGAATTCATCCGAATTCTGACGGACCGGTCAGGCAATGGCGCGGGTGTCTTTCATTACCGTCGCCTGGCCCTCTTGCTGCAAGTCGATCCACGCATTGAGGTTAGCGCCGAGCATACCCTTTCGCCACATCAACCAGGTGGTCGCAGTGGCAAAATGCCCTGTCAGTGGATGAACGGACACGCTGTCCTTGCCTGGCAGGCTGTCGAGCATGGCTTGTGACATCAACGCCACCCCTGAACCGGCAATCACGCAAGCGAGCATGCCTTGATATGACTCGATCTCAATCGCCCGTCCCATGGCTACGCGCTCGTGGGAAAACCAGCTTTCCAGGCGTGTGCGATAAGCGCAACTGCGTCGGAACGTAAACACCGAGCGGCCGGCAACATCCTGGGGACCACGCACGGGTGGGTGGTCGGCTTCACAGATCAGCACCAGTTTTTCCTCGCATAACTGCACGCCGTCCAGGCTGGCGATGGTCAGCGGGCCGTCCACAAACGCTGCGTCCAGACGCCCCGTGATCAGACCTTCCAGCAACTCACCACTGGGCGCTGACTGCACCTGCAGATTCACCATTGGGTAGGCCTTGTGATAACGCGCCAGCAGCTTGGGCAAATGCACTGCTCCAGTGCTGTACATGCTGCCCAGAACAAAGTCGCCGGCCGGTTGCCCACCTTGCACGGCGCCATGGGCTTCATCGTGCAGCGCCAGCAGACGGGTGCTGTAGTCCAGCAATATCTTGCCCGCCGGAGACAGCTGCAAGCGCTGACGTTCGCGCAGGAACAGCTCTACACCGAGCTGTTCCTCCATCTGTTTGAGTCGGGTCGATAGGTTTGACGGCACGCGGTGCAGGCGCTCAGCCGCGCGGGTGATGGACCCCTCTTCCGCCACGGCCTGGAAAATGCGCAATTGACTGAACTCCACGACTTTCTCCAAAACTGAATAAGTTACTCAATATCATTCAATTTTACAGAAAGTCAACACACCTTAGGCTGAGGGTCATTCGTTTCTCAGCAGGACACCTGACCATGTCACCCCTGATTCGCTTACTCGCCAGCTCCATCGCCCTGATGATGGCCATGGGCATTGGCCGCTTCGCCCTCACCCCACAAATGCCCCACATGCTTAGCGAAGGGCAGATCGACCTGACCGACGCCGGCCTGATCGCCGCCGCCAATTACCTCGGCTACTTCGTGGGCGCGGTGGATTCGATTTTCGCCCGCGATCACCGTCATGTACGCGGTCGGCTGTACGGTGGGCTCTGGTTATGTGTGCTGCTGACCTTTGCGTCCTCTTGGGCCCATGGGTTCTGGCCTCATCTGCTGTTGCGCTTTGGCACTGGCGTGGCAAGTGCCTGGGCATTGGTGATGATCACTAGCTTGAGCCAGCCGCTGGCGCTCACCGCCGGACGCCCGCGTCTGGGTGCTCTGGTATTTGCCGGACCGGGCCTGGGGATTCTGTTGACCGGGCTATTGGCGCTCGGCTCAAACCTGCTGGGGCAAAACTCCGCCACGTTATGGTTGATCTATGGCGCTGTGGCGCTGCTCATGCTGCTGGCGATCCTGCCGTTTTTGCCGCAGCCCTGTGCCAGCGCCCCTGGCGCGGGTCATAGCGACGCGGGCAGCAACGGCAGCATCACGCACCTGTGCTGGATTTATGTGCTATTCGGACTGGGTTACATCATTCCAGCGACCTTCCTGTCACAGATGGCCAGCGCCCAGTTCAAAGGGGCCTGGCAGGCAGATCTGTTCTGGCCGTGCTTTGGCCTGCTGGCAGCGATTGGCGTGGGCGTGGCGACTCTGCGTCGCAAAGATCCAGACGCTACTCGCCGCTGGCTGATGACAACGCTGTGGCTGCAAGCGGCCGGAGTGTTCACGTGCTTGCTGGGCAATGGCTGGGGGTTGGCACTGGGCGTTCTGCTTTGCGGCGGTCCGTTCCTGGCCTGTATGCAATTGGTGATGGCGCGCTTGCGGGATGTGGCGCCCCACGGCTACCAGCGCAGCACCGGTCTGCTGACCGCCAGCTTTGCCATCGGCCAATTGAGCGGGCCCTTATTAGCGTCCGCGAGCAGCCATCTGAGTGGAGGCCTGCAACCGGCATTGGTGATTGCCGGTACAGGCCTGTTCTTGGCGGGGTGGATATTGGTCAGCCAGCAACCAAAGGCGCTTGCGTGCGCACCTGTTCGCGCCGTGACAGCGCCAGGAAAAACAGCCCTCCCAGGAAGCAGCCGGTAAACCAGGCGAAGTTGGCCATGCCCTGCAACGCCGGTGTGAAGGTGATCGCGACGCCCACCAGTGTTGCGGGCACCAGCGCCTTGACCGCTGTCCAGTTCACGCCGCCGTCGAAGTAATAGCGCCCACTTGGGCTGTCATCGAACAGCGCATCTACATCGATTTTCTTTTTTTTGATCAGGTAGAAATCTACCAACAGAATCCCAAACAGCGGCCCGATAAACGCCGCGAGGATATCCAGGGTGTAGTGGATCATCAGCGGGTTATTGAACAGGTTCCATGGAGTGATAAAGATCGAGGCTACTGCTGCGATCATGCCCCCGGCACGCCAGCTGATTTTGCTTGGCGCGACGTTGGCGAAGTCAAACGCAGGGGACACAAAGTTGGCGACGATATTGATACCGATGGTCGCGGTCACAAAGGCAAATGCGCCAAGCAGCACGGCCATGTTGTTGTCGATACGCGAAACCGTGGCGATCGGGTCGTGGAGCATTTCGCCAAACACCGGCAAGGTGCCAGAGACGATCACCACCGTCACCAGGGAAAACGCCAGGAAATTCACCGGCAGGCCCCAAAAGTTTCCGCGTCGCACATCCTGCATGCTGCGGCAGTAGCGGCTGAAATCGCCGAAATTCAGGGTTGGCCCAGAGAAGTACGACACCACCAGCGCCGTGGCTACGATCACTTGGCCGAACGCTTGCCAGCCCGACAGGGACTTTTCCGACAGAGTAAAGCTGATGTTCGACCAGCCAGCCTTCCACACAATCCAGCCAGCCAGGGCAAACATCACCGCATATACCACCGGCCCCGCCCAATCGATAAAGCGGCGGATAGACTCCATGCCGGCCCAGAAAACTGCAGCTTGCAGTACCCACAGGCTGAGGAAACCAAACCAGCCCAGGTAGGACAGACCGGCGAAATGCGGTTCTGCATACACCGCCATCTGTGGGAAAAAGCGCAACACCACGATGATCAAAGCGCTGGACGCCAGATAGGTCTGAATCCCGTACCAGGCCACGGCAATCAGGCCACGAATCACCGCAGGAATATTCGCGCCAAACACACCAAATGCGAGCCGGCAGATGACTGGATAAGGAACGGCGGCCTGCTGGCTAGGCTTAGCCACCAGATTGGCGATCAATTGCACGATGCAAATACCCGCGAGCAAGGCGATCAACACCTGCCAACTGGCTAGCCCCAAGGCGAACAGACTGGCAGCGAATACATAACCACCGACGCTGTGCACGTCACTCATCCAGAAGGCAAAAATGTTGTACCAGTTCCACTTCTGCGGCAGTGGGCCCAGATCCTGGTTGTACAGGCGCGGGCTATAGCCTTTGGGCAATTGTTCGGTCATCGCTGGGCTCCTCGTAATACCGGCCTGCGCTTCCGACACGGGGATGCATACGGGAGGCGGCCAGGTTTGTATACGAGACAGTCAGCAGAATGCGTGCCAATAGCACACAATCCCTCTACGACGGTGCTCCAAAGGCGCTTATGACGGTTTAGTAGCGGGGACCGCGCTCAGCAACGGTGCACATAAATCCTGTACACAATCATCGGTGCACCCGATGTGCACACACGTGTCCAACCGTGCAACACACCGCTGTCAGGAAGGTGCCCCAGGCCATGTCCATCAGGGCCAAGCTCGCAGACCAGCCTTGCAGTGTGGCCCAGTTGCTCAGGTCATAGGTGCCATAGGCCACCAGACCCAGCAAGGCACCCAGACGCGCTGCGCGTTGCCAGTTGATGCTTGGCAAGACCACGAACACCACACAACCGAGGACATACAGGAGATAGAACAGCACTGCGGGCAATAGGCGGGGCTGATCAAGCATCAGCGGGCCCAGCAAGGATTTGTAGGTAGGGCCCATGAGGACGCCGAGCCAGAGGCCGTCGAGCACCAGAAAAGCAAGCAAGGTGCCGAGGTAGGCGAACAACGATTTTTTAGACATCAAGCGGACCTCTGTAGGAGCGAGCTTGCTCGCGAAAATATCTCAGGCCCATCGCGGTATCGGATGTACCCTTTTCGCGAGCAAGCTCGCTCCTACAGAAGAGCAAACCCTACTCAGCTTAGTTCAATGCGATCCGCGTGAATCACGATCTGACCCTGCTTGTAGAGCGCACCAATAGCCTTCTTGAAGTTACCCTTGCTCACGCCGAACAAGTTGCTGATTACTGCCGGGTCGCTTTTATCGCTGACCGGCAACGTGCCGTTGTTTTCGCGCAACTTGGCGAGGATCTTCGAGTTGAGACTGGAGGCCGCTTCCTGGCCGACCGGTTGCAGGCTCAGGCTGATGTTGCCATCGGCGCGGATCTCTTTGATGAAGCCTTTCTCTTCCTTGCCGGGACGCAGGAACTTGAACACTTCGTTCTTGTGGATCAGCCCCCAGTGTTTGTTGTTGATGATCGCCTTGAAGCCCATATCAGTGGCTTCGGCCACCAAGAGGTCGACTTCCTGGCCCACAACGTAGTTGGCCGGCGTCTTGTCCAGGTAGCGGTCAAGGCGCGCGGTGGCGGTAATACGCTTGGTGTGCTTGTCGAGATAGACGTGCACCACGCAGTATTCACCGGCGGTCATCTGACGTTTTTCTTCCGAGTACGGAAGCAAAAGGTCCTTTGGCAGCCCCCAATCGAGGAACACGCCAATACTGTTGACTTCCACCACTTTCAAACTGGCAAATTCGCCGACTTGAACTTTGGGTTTTTCGGTGGTGGCGATAAGTTTGTCATCGCTGTCCAGGTAAATAAAAACGTTAAGCCAGTCTTCATCTTCACTGGGAATATCTTTTGGGATATACCGATTAGGCAAGAGGATTTCACCATCTTGCGCACCATCAAGGTACAAACCGAAGTTAGTGTGTTTAACCACTTGTAAGCTGTTGTAGCGCCCGACTAGAGCCATTTCCAATACCCTCATTGCGTGGGCGGCATTCTACCCGAGTTGCGCCCGCGACGCGCGCACGCCTGAAAAATCGCGGCCTGGCATGGCCCTACGATGGCATCGCTCCGCTCGTCCGATCATTCGACTGAGTTTTGCCCTTCCACCAGCACTGCATTGCTGGGTGGTTTCGAGTCAAAACAGTAAGTTAGGGCCTAATTCCAGCGATGAACTTCGGTTATTTCCAGCCGCGCCACTTATTCCCAGGGGATATTTGCCAAGCAATTGTCAAGTATTTCCTGTACGATGCCTGGCCAAGTTAATTTTCTACAGGTTAGTGGCCGCCATGCGCGTAAAAGCATCCAACAGCAAAGCAAAGCCAGCTCCAGCCGTTGAAACCAGCGAATCGATCAACAGCCAAATCGCTGCTTTCCTCAAGTCCGGTGGCGAAATCCAGCAAATTGCAAAAGGCGTGAGCGGCCAGACTTTCGGCCCGTCCAAGCAAATCAGCCTGGGTAAAAAGTAATACCGCGCAAAATACCTGGTCCCTAAGCGTCTTGCCTCCAAGGCGCTAGGACTAGAGCCCGAAACACCCTCCTTCTACATTCAATATTGCGTTAATCGACGAACGGGCCTCATCGCCTGGCATTCGCCGGTATCCTTGCACACGTCTAGCACGGGCATCTGCCCGATTTTCTCCGTTACTGCTCCTCGCTTTTCATGGAGTGAAGCATGCTCAAATCCTGCATTTTTCTGGTCAGCACATTAGTGGCTTGCCCCCTTGCCGAAGCGCAGATCTTCCAGCGCGAATTGGGCGACTTCGACCTGAAATTAGGCACCACCCCCAGCCGCAGCATGGCACAGGGCCTGGTCAAGCCGACCTCGCCGGGCAGCGACTCTTTCCACGGGGGGTTGGACCTCAGCCACAACAGCGGCCTGTACTTCGGCCAGTTCTCGCCAAACATGGGCCTGTCTTCGGCAAGCACCCTCGAAGTCGACTCCTACATGGGCTTCAAACACCCCTTCGACCAGACGCTCGGCTACGAAGTCGGCTTGATCCACTACAGCTACCCCAAGCTCAGCCCCCTCGACAGCCAAGAGTTCTACGGTGGCTTGAACCTGTTGGGCAATCGTTTCGGTGCCTCCTTCAGCAACGACCCGGACCGCCAGGACAGCACCCTCTTCGCCGACCTGGGCGGCACCCAACCCTTCGGCATCGGCGTCAGCATGAAGTACACCACCCACCAATTGGGCACTCCAGCTTCGGTGGACGGCGGCACCATCAGCAGCTTCAGCGACTGGTCGGTTCAGTTCTCCCGCGCCTGGAAGGGCATCGACTTGGACCTGATTTACAGCGACTCCAGCCTTAGCGGCGGCGACTGCTCGGCGTACTCCGGACACAATTCGCAATGCGACGGGCTGTTGACGTTAAAGGCCGCGCGGTCGTTTTATTGATGGGCTGAACTGTAGCGCCTGGCGCGGGTTCACATACATTGAATCCCTCTGCCCAAGGAAACGCCCATGCTGCGTCGGCTCAAACTGTTGGTGGCCCTGCTGACCCTAAGCCTGGCACTCGCCGGCTGCAACCGCGTGGGCCTGGCCTACCGCAACCTGGACGTGATCATCCCCTGGACCCTCAATGACTACCTGGACATGAACGCCGGGCAGAAGAGTTGGTTCAACGATAAGCTCAAGGAACACCTGGCCTGGCATTGCACCACGCAGTTGCCGGGTTATCTCGATTGGCTCGATCGCCTGCAACAGATGGTCGACGAAAACCAGGTCACCGATTCGGCACTGAAAACGCGCACCGCCGAAGCCGAACAGGCAATCGCTGAAGTCGCCCGCGAAATCACCCCCTCAGCCATCGAATTGCTCCAGGGACTGAATGATCAGCAGGTCAAAGAAATGAACGACGCCCTGGCCAAGGATCTGCGTAAACGCCAGGATGACTACCTTAAGCCGCCCCTCGCCCAACAAATCAAGGACCGCGCCGAGCGCATGAACAAACGCCTGGACACCTGGATGGGCCCACTGAGCGCTAGCCAGCAAAATCGCGTCACCGCGTGGTCCGTCGCGCTGGGCGAACAGAATCAGGAATGGATCGGCAATCGCGCCCATTGGCAGGCGCAATTTATCGAAGCGGTGCAGCAACGCCACAGCGCCGAATTCCCACAGAAGATGCAGCAACTGCTGGTGGACCGCGAAAGCCTATGGACCCCGCAATATCGCGCGGCTTACGCCCAGACCGAAGCTGCGGCGCGCAGCCTGATTGTCGACGTGATGGCCGAAAGTACGCCGCAGCAACGCCTTAAACTCACGCAGAAAATCGACGGCGTACGCAGCGACTTCAAGGCACTCAAATGCCTCAAGGCCGCCGGGATTTAATGTGGGAGGGACTGCCACCCACACTGGGTCCGCGCATACCCGTCAGGCAATCTGCGCTTTGGACGCCACTTCAGCGAAGGTTGCCGGGTCCAGTGCATCCGGCTGCTCATCCAGCACTTGGCGCGGGTGATCGTTGCCGGGAATGGAACTGTCGATCAGCGCCAGCAGTTGGGCACCCAATTGCGTCAAAATGAAGTTCTCACCATTTCCGCCCTCTGCCTCGGGGCGCGATTCAATAAAACCGCGCTTGAACAGCAGCGCTTCATAATCCGCTGCGGTCTTTTTCAGCGCATCCAGATTGCCGGTGTTCTCACCCGCCGTGGCCTTCTCGGCCGCTTCCTGCTCGGCGTATTTGCGCGGGGCAAAGCTGCCTTCGCCGTTCTGCACTTCGTGCAGCAGACGTTCGATTAGATCCCAGTTGTAAGTCGTCATCCTGATTCCTCCTGCAGGCCTAAGAAAAAGTAGCCCGTCAAAAGGTGTGACATGCCACACCTGCCACCGTTCAGCCAGCCAGACGGACGTCATTTCTCTGAACTTTCCAGACGTTCGCCCCCTCAACCGCACATCATCACCAAGGAGGTACGTACCATGAACACCTTGAGAAACCTGGCCATCGCCGCCGCCCTGCTCACCGCCCTGCCCGCCTGGGCCTGCACGCCCGAAGAGGCCACGGCGAAACGAGAGCAGTTGGCGACGGAAGTGACCAAGCTCACCGAGCAGAACCCCACCAAAGCCAAAGAGATGAACGACGAGCTGCAGAAGATGGACCTGGACACTGAAAGCGCGGAATTCCCTGACAAGTGCCAGCTCATCGACGCCCGCCTTAAAGAATTGAAAGAAGCTGCGGCAAAAGCCAAAAACTGAAGGCATAAAAAAACCGGACGATGTCCGGTTTTTTCACATCAGCGCTGGCTTATTCAGCAGCCGGTGCTTCGGGCTTGCGGCGTTTAAGCGGGGCCATGCCGTCTTTGCTGACCAACGACAGGTTATCGGTCTTCGGACGGTTGGCGATCTTGCGCTTGGTCGGCGACTTGGCACCGGTTTTCTTCTTGTCGCCCTTGGCGTCAGTCTTTTTCTTCTTCACGCCAACAGCCTTGCCCGACGCCTTGACCTTCTTCGGCCCGGTGTAGGTGCCTTTGACTTCCTTGATGGTGCGGCGCTCGAACGACTGCTTGAGGTAGCGCTCGATGCTCGACATCAGGTTCCAGTCGCCATGGCAGATCAGCGAGATGGCCAGGCCATCGTTGCCGGCACGCCCGGTACGGCCGATACGGTGCACGTACTCGTCGCCGCTTCGTGGCATGTCGAAGTTGATCACCAGGTCCAGGCCATCAACGTCCAGGCCACGGGCAGCCACGTCGGTAGCCACCAGGATCTTCACGCCGCCCGCCTTGAGGCGATCAATGGCCAGCTTGCGGTCCTTCTGGTCTTTCTCGCCGTGCAGCACGAACGCCTTGTATTCCTGGGCAACCAAGCGACCGTAGATGCGGTCGGCGGCAGCGCGGGTGTTGGTGAACACGATGGCCTTCTGGTAGGTCTCGTTGGCCAACAGCCAGTTGAGGATCTGTTCTTTGTGCACATTGTGGTCAGCGGTGACGATCTGCTGGCGCGTGGTGGCATTCAGGTCGCTGACATTGTTGACCTGCAAGTGCTCAGGGTTGTTCAGCACCTTGGCGACCATTTCGCGCAAGGTCGAGCCGCCGGTAGTGGCGGAGAACAGCATGGTCTGCTGGCGATTGACACATTCGGCAACCAGACGCTGAACGTCGTCGGCAAAGCCCATGTCGAGCATGCGGTCGGCTTCGTCGAGCACCAGCACTTCGACTTCCTTGAGGTCGAGGTTGCCGGCGTTGAGTTGCTCGATCATACGGCCTGGGGTGCCGATCAAGATGTCCGGCACCTTGCGCAGCATGGCGGCCTGGACCTTGAAGTCTTCGCCGCCAGTAATAATGCCGGACTTGATGAAGGTGAACTGCGAGAAGCGCTCCACTTCCTTCAAAGTCTGCTGGGCGAGCTCACGGGTCGGCAGCAGGATCAGGGTCTTGATGCTCACGCGGACTTTGGCCGGGCCGATCAGACGATTCAGAACCGGCAAGACGAAAGCGGCGGTTTTGCCGCTGCCAGTTTGAGCCGTCACCCGCAGGTCACGCCCTTCGAGCGCGAGCGGGATGGCCGCTGCTTGCACAGGCGTAGGCTCGACAAATTTTAGCTCGGCCACGGCTTTGAGCAGGCGTTCGTGCAGGGCGAATTGGGAAAACACGGGTGCTACCTCGAAGAAATACAAAATATCAGCTGCATAGGGTAACGGTTTCGGGCGCCCAAACCGAGTTTCTTTACGCGAACGGTGCGAATCAGGTGCTTTTTTGTCAGGGCATTTGTCTACAACGTCAACTTTGTCGCACTTAGATGCTCTAATCGCGCCGTCTTGTCTTACAGAGGAATCGGTTTCACCCATGGATATCAAACAGCTTTGGCTCAACGTCCAAGACCTATGGGGCGCCCTCGACCAACACCCGGTGCTGCATGCCAGCCTTGGTTTTATGGTGTTGCTGGTGGTGGCCCTGCTGCTCGGACGGGTAGCGCGATACCTCACCCTGCACGCCGTCAAATTGCTCGGCCGCCAACCGTCGCTGCACTGGCTCAATGATCTGCGGCACAACAAAGTCTTCCACCGCCTGGCGCAAATGACGCCGTCCCTGGTGATCCAGTTCGGCCTGTACCTGGTGCCGGATTTGAGCAAAACCGCGATTCTGTTCATCGGCAACGTGGCACTGGCCATCTCCATCCTGTTCCTGGTCCTGGCCATGAGCGCCCTGCTCAATGCCCTGCTGGACATCTATGCCCGCACCGAACACGCACGCACCCGCTCAATCAAGGGTTACGTGCAGTTGGCGAAGATGGTGCTGTTCGTGTTCGGCGCGATCATCATCGTCGCCACCCTGATTGACCGCTCGCCGCTGTTGCTGCTGTCGGGTTTGGGTGCGATGTCGGCGGTGATTCTGTTGGTGTACAAGGACACGCTACTGTCGTTCGTCGCCAGCGTGCAGCTCACCAGCAACGACATGCTGCGGGTCGGTGACTGGATCGAAATGCCCCAGGTCGGCGCCGACGGCGACGTGGTGGACATCACTCTGCACACGGTCAAGGTGCAGAATTTCGACAAGACCATCGTCTCCATTCCTACCTGGCGCCTGATGTCCGAGTCGTTCAAGAACTGGCGCGGCATGCAAGCCTCCGGCGGGCGTCGGATCAAGCGCAGCCTGTTCATCGACGCCAGCGGCGTGCGTTTCCTGCGCGATGACGAAGAGGTGCGCATGACCCAGGTGCACCTGCTCACCGACTACATCGGGCGCAAGCAGGCAGAGCTCAAGGCCTGGAATGAAGCCCAAGGACACAGCGCACAACTGCTGGCCAACCGTCGCCGAATGACCAACCTCGGCACCTTCCGCGCCTATGCCCTGGCCTACCTGAAAAGCCATCCGGACATCCAGCCGAACATGACCTGCATGGTGCGCCAGATGCAAACCACGGCTCAGGGCGTGCCGCTGGAGATCTACTGCTTCACCCGCACCACGGCGTGGGCCGATTACGAGCGCATCCAGGGGGACATCTTCGATTACCTGCTGGCGGTGTTGCCGGAGTTTGGACTGAGTCTGTACCAGCAACCGAGTGGCACCGATCTACGGGCAGGAATTCTGGCGCTGACACCCAGCCCCCAGAGCACGCCAGCCCTGCAGTGAGCCCGAAGCCGGCGAGGTGAAAATACGCGCCTCGCCGGCGCAATATCCCGCTAAGCGCCGGCAACTATGTGTAGCCGCTGCGACCGAATAATCAACTGACGCAAACAATAAAGAAAATTTCTCCTACGCCTTTAGTGATTTTCACTACTTGTGCGCACTATTTCTAATCTGTTTTTAAAAAAACCAACGCCTTAGCATTTGGCCATCAAACAACGCCAGATAAAGGCCATCCCTCATGTTATGGACAACTCAGCTTTCTGATAATGCGGCAGACTTTGTATTAACTTCGAATGCCGAAGCGTTGACCCACTATTGTGGTGCTAGTGCCTTTGCTCAACCTCGCGATTTTTATACCACTAGTCCCTATCAGCGACCTTCCAGGCCGCAGGACGTGACCGACTCGATCATCACCACCAGCCTGACCAGCGACCAACTTTCAGACAGTCAGCATTTGTTGGCACAACGCTTGTTATTGAATATCTACGAGCAAGACTTAGTCTTCTTGCCCAAGCCGCCATTAGAACTCGACTTAAAGGCTTTCAAACAGTTCTATGACCCCCAACATGCCGCCAGTGGCAAAAAGATCCGCCCGTTACTGGAACACTACTTATACAACTGGCTTAAGGAAGAAGTGCACATCAATGGTCCTTGGTGCCTGGACTCTTTTGTCGCCCACACCGATAAAGTCTTGGATGATGTAGCCCAAGCCGACTCCAAACTGCATGAGGTGCTGACCACCAGCCGCAACCCCCAGCGTGCCGCGCGTTTTTTCATGACCCAATGCGCAGGGGATTTCCTCAGTGAAGCCTCGGCCATGGCGCGCAATGTTCTGGGTAACTGCGGTGTGTACACCAGCGAGTTGTTCAAGATCCTGATCGACGAGTATGGCTACGGCGTCGACAAAAAGAAGCACAGCACCATCTTTGAAGACATGCTCCAGGACATGGACATGTCACACCACGTGCACCATTACTGGCAGTTCTACACGCCGGCGTCGCTGTCGCTGACCAACTATTTCCACTATGTGTCGGCCAACCACGGCGAACTGTTCCGCTACATCGGCGCCATGTACTACACCGAAGCCACGCTGGCGCTGACGACCAAGCACCAGTCCCGTGCGATCAAGACCATCTTCGATGGCCAGGTCTCCACTGCCTACTTCGATGAGCATGCTCATATCGATGTGCACCACGGCAGAATGGCACTTCAGCGCCTGATCATTCCCATGATCAAGCAGTTCGGCACCAAGATCATCCCCGACCTTATCCGCGGCTTTGAAGAGTTCAAGCTCCTTCAGGACATCGCCGACGAAGAACTGTATGCCCATATCAAATGGCACGACGAGCTGGATGAACATCGCGCCAAGGCTTCGCAGCTTCAGGGCCAAAAGCCGGTGGGCCTGCGAATCACCGAGGCTGAACACGAGCTCTCGGTGCTGCACACCCACCCCAATGACGAACTGTTCTGGGTCGAATCCGGCGAGCTGGAGTTTGTCGCCAGCCCCGAATTGACTGTGCGCCTCATCGCCGGCGAAGGCGTCGTGATTCCCAAGGGAATGCTCCATGGCACGCGCATCGTCAGTCCGTCCTGCACGTACACCGTCACCGCCATCTGAATGGGCCACCCAATGAAAGCCATCAGCCTGAATATCACCCACGCCCATTACGTGGCCGTGGAGGACAGAACCTATTTTCTGAAGCGTCACGCGTATTCGACGCAATTGCTGCCCACCTCGTGCCCCCATCGTGGCGGCCCACTGCATATGGGCGAAGTGACGGGCGACGGCCAAAGCGTGATCTGTCCCTGGCACGACAACGCCTACAAGGTCTGCAACCTGGAAAAGAAGGCGCTGCCCACCGTGCGCGTCAGAAACCAGATCAGCACCGTGGTCGGCGACACCGAACGGTGCGTGCCGCTACTTAAACTCTCCCGTTACGACGGATGAAACCCATGAAGACTAATTCGACACTGACCGCGTTCTATTCAATCGTGACCCTCTTCACCGGCCTCGACATGGCGATTGTGATCGCGATGGTCTGGTTTGGCCTTGAGACCACCGGCTCGACATTCCTGGTAGGCGCCACCTTGTGTGTAGCGACCGTGGTGCCCTATTTATGTGAACAGTACATCGGCAAGTTCTTCACGATTGAACTCAGCCTGAAACGGCTGCTGTACATACGCCTGGCTGCGTTCGCCGCCGTCCTGGGATTGTCGTTTACCCAGGCCGCCTTGCTGCCGATCGGCTTCCTGGCGATCGCGTTTGTGGTGGGCGTCACCGACTACTTCACCATCAGTACCCTGGAATCGAAAAACACCAAGCTGGTGCTGGCAGGCCTCACCGACAGCGATACCTGCGCGCGGTTGATGCAAACCTCCATCCAGATCGGTGCCTTCGGCGGCGCGCTCCTGGGCGGTTTGATCGTGGATGTGTTCTCGGTCAACGAGACGCTGCAAATCATCAGCCTGGCGGCGATTGTGTCACTGGCGGGCGTCTACCTGGTGGCCGACAGCCCCAGCGCACATGGCACCGATCAGACCGCAGCCTCCACCGCCGCCGCGCCGCTGGACCTGCCGCGCAACCTCTACATTCTGATCATTGTGCTGAGCATGATCGGCTTCCATATCGGCGCGTTCAACAGCCTGGTGCCTATCGTTTTTCAAAAGCTCAATGAGTGGAACGCCACCCTGTTTGGCGTCGCCAGTGGCCTGGCCGGCCTGGGGGCCTTCAGCGCCGCCGTGCTTCCGCGTATCAAGCTCAACAGCTATGGGGCCATCGCACTGGTGATTCTGGCGGACGTGGCAATCGTCTACTTCCATAATCTCTACGTGATGATGGCCGCTGCGTTCCTGCTGGGCTTTTGCATCAACAGCCTGCGGATCCAACTGCGTAAAACCCTGATCGAATCGGCGCCCAACGACCGGGTAGCCGACGTCATCGCCGCGAAAAGCTCGCTCTACTACCTGCTGGTCAGTGGCTCGGCACCGATGATCCTGACGTTCTTTACCACCTCGGGCTTTCTCGGACTCGAAGGCGCACGGCTGTTGATGATCGTCTCCGCCGGCCTGTTGGCCACTGCCGTACTGGCGTGGAACCTGACCCCCGCAGCCTCGCCTGCCGCCACCACGGAATAAGGATTGCACGACGTGAAAACCGTACTGATTGTTGACCCATTCTCCACGGGCAAGCTCTATGCGCCCCTGCTCAACGCGCAAGGCATACGGTGCATCGCCGTGATCTCCACACGCGCCTTGCCCGAACACTTCACCAACGACCTGGTCGCTGAGAATTTCCATGAGGTGTATCACTGGGAAGAGAGCCTGCTGATCACCCTGGAAACGTTGTCTTTGAGCGCAGTAATCGCCGGTTGCGAAACCGCCATCTACCTCACGGACTACCTGACGGAGTTGCTCAGCATTCCGGGTAACAGCCGTATCACCAGCGACCTGCGGCGCAACAAATTCTCCATGCAGCAGGCGCTGAAAAAACACCAGTTGGCGCACATCGACTCGCACCTGTTGAGCTCGCCAAGCCGCATTGGCGAAGTGGTGGCCAAGCTGGAAGAGTCGGCCACCTATGTGGTCAAGCCGCTGAATTCGGCCGCCACCGAAGGCGTGGTGTTTGCCCAGGGCAAAGGCGAAGCAGAGACCGCGTTGAGAAACGCGGCCTGGCAGCAGAAGAATGACCTGGGTGAGGTCAACCTGGGGTTTATCGTGCAGTCGTTTATCGCGGGGCCGGAGTACGTGGTGGATATGGTCGCCTTCAACGGCACGTACATCATTGCCAGTGTCTGCAAGTACACCAAGATCCAGAAGAACGGCAGCATGTTTGTCTACGAAAGCCTGGACACGCTTGATCCCCAGGCTGCGCACCTGCAACCGCTGACCGATTACGCCCGCCAGGCAGCCGCGGCGCTCGGCGTGCGGGTCGGGCCGATTCATATGGAGATCATTTGGTCCGATGCCGGGCCGGTGATGATTGAAGCCGGAGGTCGCTTGCACGGCGGCATCGCGCCCCTTCTGTTTCAACAGGTCTATCACCCCGACTTGCTGTCGCTGTCGATCGACAGCTACCTCGGCCACCCACGCCCGCAAGCTGATGCAGCGAGCCAGATCAGCCATGGCCGGATCGGTTTCTTCTGCTCCGACGCACAACGCACCTTCTATCCTCCCTCTCCCCAGGCCCTCCAGAGTGCGCAAGCGGACGAGGCCTATTGCGGCCACCGGTACTTCATCGCTCCCGGTCATACCACGCCGGTCACAATCGACTTCGCCACCTGTCCGGGGCTGTTCTGGCTACAGAGTCCTTCGGCGCTGCAACTGGACACCAGTACCGCGAACCTTCGAAAACTACTCTGGGGCTAAGGTTATGCAAAGTCGCTTGATCATCAAAAAATCAGCCTGTGAGCTGGGCATCAATAATGCGTGCGCCGCGGTTATCGAAGACATCACCGTTTCAGACGACCAAAGCTTCGTCGGGGTGTTGCAGAGCAACCTGAACCACGTCGCATCCCGCCTCAATGAGCTGGACTCGAACATCGTGTATGAAGGGTTTGCCAAGCAGCTCAAAAAACTCGGCTACGAAAACACTGTCAGCGCCAACGAAAAGCTGCTGCGGCGTTTCATCGCCAAGGGCGTGTACCCCATCAACAACATCGTTGACGCCTATAACGCAGTCTCGATCCGCCATGGGGTCAGCATCGGTGTGCACACCTATCATCAGAAAGATGACATCTACGTGATGCGCTCTGACAAACCAAGGGTTCTACGCCCACTGTTTGCCAAGAAGGCCATCACCATTCCCGTTGGAGATATCGTCTATACCTGCGGGGATGTGCCGTTGGCGAGCATCGGCAAGGTTGACGCCGACGCCCATGACTTCCGGCTGACGAAGGACTCGTCAAGGCTTCTGGTGGTGATCCTGGGGCATGACGACACGTCGCTTCAATTCAACCAAGGCGTCATCGAAGAGCTGGTGGACACGCTTCGTCAGAAAATGCCGAACCTGAGCCATCACTTCCTTGAAACGGTTCGCGATCACGCCTGAAGCCACGCGTTGAAGAAACGGCCGGCGCCTAGCGCCAGGCCTTTAGCACGGGGTTGACCACGACTTCCTTCACATGCTCGATGTTCAGCAGGCTTTCCTTGAAGACCATCAGTTCTTCAAAGCTCCTGTAGCGAACGTCGAGCATCATGTCCACGTCGCCAAACAGTGAGTAGGCGTGCACCACTTGGCTGAACTGCTGGATCTTCGGAAACACCAGGTGGCAGTTGCTGCCATTGAGCGTCAGCATCAAGAACGCCGCTTGCAGGGTCTCATCGCCCTCGGCTACGTTGATGGTGAAGCCTAGGATGATGCCCTTTTCAATCAACTTCTGGACACGCGACTCCACCGCTGTTCGCGACTTATGAACTTGCCGCGCCAATTGCGCCAGGCTGACCCGGGAGTCGTCCTTCAAGGCTGCAATGATCAGTTCATCAATCTTGTCCACTCTGCCGCCCCCACACCGTTCTTTTCTATAACAGACTTTCATTGCCGCTCACGCATGCCTTGGGGCCATCACGTCGCAGACTTTACGCCAGGCGCAGGCTTTATGCCCAACCGACTGATCCACACCGCCCCCAGAATCACCAACCCACCCAACGCCAGGCGGCCCAATGGTTCGTGTTGGTTCCAGATCAGCAGGTTCAGCAACAACCCCACTGGTACATGCAGATTGTTCATCACCGCCAGCGTGCCGCCATGCACCAAACACGCGCCCTTGTTCCACCAGTACATGCCCAGCGCCGTGCTGACCAGCCCGAGGAACACCAACACACCCCATTGCAGCGGCGCTTGCGGGAGAAAGTCGGCCTTGGCGAACAGCAGGAACGCCGGCAACACCACCAGCAACGCACCGAGGTAGAAGTAACCGAAGCGCCGGTAGTGCGGCAGGTCACTCGGATAACGCGCTACCAGGTGCTTGTACATCACTTGCCCGGCGGCGTAGGTGAAGTTGGCCAGTTGCAGCAGCAGGAAGCCCATCAGGAAGTGAGGCGTGATCTGATCGAAACGAATCACCGCCGCCCCCGCCACTGCCACCAAGGCGGCGACCAGGGCCCAGGGATTGAACCGCCGGTTAAGCGCATCTTCGATAAGCGTCACGTGCAACGGCGTGAGGATGGTGAACAGCAACACCTCCGGCACCGTGAGCACGCGAAAACTCAGGTACAGGCACACGTAGGTCACGCCAAACTGCAGCGCGCCGATCACCAGCATGCCTCGCATGAAGGCCGGCTCTACCGAGCGCCAGCGGGTCAGCGGGATAAATACCAGCCCGGCCAGCACGACGCGTACCAGCACGGCGAAGTAACTGTCGACATGACCGGCGAGGTATTCGCCGATCAGACTGAAGGAAAATGCCTGAATCAGGGTGACAACCAGTAGATAGCCCATGTGTGCCTCGCTTCGAATGGGCGCGACATTAAAGGTTTTCAGGGTTTGAAGAAACTCAGGGCAAAAAAAACCCGACCTCGCTAAAGCGTCAGTCGGGCAGGAGCACTTAGGAGCAACAAGTGCAAAGGGAGGTTCGTACGCGTACTTGAAGGGTTTGCGTGGAGCGATATAAACACCGCGCGATTATCTGACGATTAAAGGATCAAGCGGCTCATGCCACGAGCTGCACCAGCAGGGCCTTGGCGTGGTTGATGCCCTTTTCCTGGAAGTCACCGCTCAGGTTCACCCCTTCGGCGTGAATGAAGGTGACGTCATGAATCCCGATAAACCCCATGACCTGGCGCAGGTAAGGTTCCTGGTGATCGGAGCTGGCGCCGGCGTGGATGCCGCCGCGCGAGGTCAGGACAATGGCACGCTTGCCGGTCAACAGACCCTGTGGGCCGGTGGGGGTGTACTTGAAGGTCACACCAGCGCGTAACACGTGATCCAGCCAGGCCTTGAGGGTGCTGGGGATGGCGAAGTTGTACATCGGCGCGGCCATCACCAGTACGTCGGCGGCGAGCAGTTCGTCGGTCAATTCGTTGGAGCGGTCGAGGGAGACCTGCTCGCTGTCGTTGCGCTGATCCGCAGGTTTCATCCAGCCGCCAAGGAGGTTGGCGTCCAAGTGCGGCACCGGGTTGAGGGCCACGTCGCGCACGGTGATCTGGTCTGCCGGGTGGGCGGCCTGCCATTGGCTGATGAACTGCTGGGTCAGTTGACGGGAGATCGAGTCCTGTTGGCGGGCGCTGCTTTCGATGATCAGAACGTTGGACATGGCTTCGTAGGCTCCATCTGTAAATGCTGTAAGTCGATGGAGAAAAGATTAACCATGGCTCATTCGATAAAAAAGCGCAAAAAACTGCTATAACCCATCTAGAAATTTGTTGATATGCGGAGTATTCCTGTAGACATGCTCCGCTACCCCTTTATTTTGGCGCGCAGTCCAAGGCAATCCGCATCTTGATAATGGCGCGGTTGAACTTGACCGTGGTGTTGGTGCTTTTGCCTGCCGGCACCGAGACCGTGCGTCGGCGGGGCGCCTCCGGGCCATTGGTGAAGACTACCGAGCACAAGGCATCGTTGGTGCCGTAGTTGTTTAGTTGAATCGAACTGATGTCGCCGTCCACGTCTGAGGCGGTGTAGTCCACGCTCACGCCACTGATCTTTTTTGTCACGTCGATGGGGTACGCAAACGCGCTCATCGGCAGCAGGGCCAACAGCACATAACAAAATTTTCTCATTCGGCAGTCTCCAATAAGGACCGCCAGCTTAGGACAAGAGGAACCTATCTTGAAAGCGCCCCGCGTTACCCTCGATCAATGGCGCACGCTGCAAGCCGTGGTCGACCATGGCGGCTTCGCCCAGGCGGCCGAAGCGCTGCACCGTTCGCAGTCTTCGGTGAGCTACACCGTGGCCCGTATGCAAGACCAGCTTGGCGTGCCGCTGCTGCGCATCGACGGGCGCAAAGCCGTGCTCACTGACGCCGGTGAAGTGCTGTTGCGCCGCTCCCGGCAACTGGTGAAAAACGCCAGTCAGCTGGAAGACCTCGCCCACCATATGGAACAGGGCTGGGAAGCCGAAGTGCGGCTGGTCGTGGACGCTGCCTACCCCAACGCCCGCCTGGTGCGCGCTCTCACGGCCTTTATGCCGCAAAGCCGTGGTTGCCGCGTGCGCCTGCGTGAAGAGGTGTTGTCCGGCGTTGAAGAGTTGTTGATCGAAGGCGTGGCCGACCTGGCGATCTGCGGCTTCAGCATCCCCGGTTACCTGGGCACGGAAATGAGCGACGTGGAATTCGTCGCCGTGGCCCACCCCGAGCATCCGCTGCACCGTATGAATCGCGAGCTGAGCTTCCAGGACCTGGAAAGCCAGATGCAAGTGGTGATCCGCGACTCCGGCCGCCAGCAGCCACGGGATGTAGGCTGGCTCGGCGCCGAACAACGCTGGACCGTCGGCAGCCTGGCCACCGCGGCCGCCTTTGTCGGCAGCGGCCTGGGCTTCGCCTGGCTGCCGCGGCACATGATCGAACGCGAACTCGCCGAGGGCGTGCTCAAGCAACTACCCTTGGAACAGGGCGGCAGCCGTCACCCCGCGTTCTACCTGTACTCGAACAAGGACAAACCCCTGGGGCCGGCGACGCAGATCCTCGTGGAATTACTGCGCACGTTTGACACGGCGCCCCTGGACGCACCTTTCGCCGCCCCCCAACAAGCCTGAAACGGAGTTCATCCATGGCCTGGTTCGACCACGAAGGATGCAGCCTGCACTACGAGGAATACGGCCACGGTACACCGCTGGTGCTGATCCACGGCCTGGGCTCCAGCAGCCAGGATTGGGAATTGCAGATTCCGGTACTGTCCAGGCACTACCGGGTGATCGTGGTGGACGTACGCGGTCATGGTCGCTCAGACAAACCGCGTGAGCGTTACAGCATCCCAGGGTTCACCCATGACGTGGTGGCGCTGTTCGAGCACCTGAACCTGCCTGCCGCTCATGTGGTGGGCCTGTCCATGGGCGGCATGATCGCTTTCCAGTTAGCCGTGGATGAACCTACGTTGGTCAGAAGCCTGTGCATCGTCAACAGCGCACCCGAGGTCAAGGTGCGCAGTGCCGATGACTAT
Source organism: Pseudomonas sivasensis (assembly GCF_052938085.1). NCBI lineage: Bacteria > Pseudomonadati > Pseudomonadota > Gammaproteobacteria > Pseudomonadales > Pseudomonadaceae > Pseudomonas > Pseudomonas sivasensis. The sequence goes on along the minus strand of NZ_CP176442.1, from coordinate 1,590,433 downwards.
TGGCAGTGGGCCAAGCGCTGGACGCTGGCCCGCGTGCTCAGCCTGGCCACCATCGGCAAGGCCCTCGGCGACCGGCTGTTCCCCAAACCCGCGCAGGCCGACCTGCGCCGCAAGATGGCCGAACGCTGGGCAAAAAACGACAAACGTGCTTATCTCGCCAGCTTCGATGCGATTGTGGGCTGGGGCGTGCAGGAACGACTTTCGAGGATTACCTGTCCAACCCTGGTCATCAGCGCCGACCACGACTACACCCCCGTGGCCCAGAAAGAAAACTATGTAAAACTGCTGCCCGATGCGCGGCTGGTGGTGATCAAGGATTCCCGCCACGCCACGCCCTTGGACCAACCCGAAGTCTTTAATACCACCCTGCTCGATTTTCTAGAGACAGTCGAAACCACTACCCAGGATCACTGACCCATGCTGAAAAAAATCGCCTTCTTTGCCGGTTCCGTTCTGTTCGCTGCCAACCTGATGGCGGCCGAACCCGCCAAGGCGCCACACGTATTGATCTCCACCACCAACGGCGACATTGAAATCGAACTGGACCCGGTCAAGGCGCCGATCAGTACCAAGAACTTCCTGGCCTATGTCGACAAGGGTTTCTACACCAACACGATTTTCCACCGTGTGATCCCGGGCTTCATGGTCCAGGGTGGCGGTTTTACCCAGTCGATGTCGCAAAAGCCGACCGAAGCACCGATCAAGAACGAAGCCAGCAACGGCCTGCATAACGTGCGTGGCACCTTGTCCATGGCGCGCACCAATGACCCGAACTCGGCGACCAGCCAGTTCTTCATCAACGTGGCTGACAACGCCTTCCTCGATCCGGGTCGCGATGCCGGTTATGCCGTGTTCGCCAAAGTGGTCAAGGGCATGGACGTGGTTGATGTGATCGTCAACTCGCAAACCACTACCAAGCAGGGCATGCAGAACGTGCCAATCGATCCTGTGTACATCAAGTCGGCCAAGCGCATCGACTGAGGTAGCAGGTAGTTCCGCGCGCGGCCCACAAGGCGGCGCGCGCATTTGAAAGGAGAGCCCGCACAGCGGGCGTCATACTCAATGCTCTATCGTCGTTTTGAACAACTGATCGATATTTTCCGCGACGCACCCAGCGAAGCCCCTCCCGATAAAGTCCTGCCCTTCTACCTCTACTACCTGCGCCAGGTGTGGCCGCACTTCGCCGCCTTGCTGGTAGTGGGACTGATCGGTGCGCTGATCGAAGTCGCGCTGTTCAGCTACCTGAGCCGCATCATCGACCTCGCCCAAGGCACCCCGCCCGCTGACTTCTTCCAGGTCCACAGCACCGAGCTGATCTGGATGGCCGTGGTCGCCCTGTTGCTGCGCCCGATCTTCGGCGCACTGCATGACTTGCTGGTGCATCAGACCATCAGCCCCGGGATGACCAGCCTGATTCGCTGGCAGAACCACAGCTATGTGCTCAAACAGAGCCTCAACTTCTTCCAGAATGACTTCGCCGGTCGTATCGCCCAACGCATCATGCAGACCGGCAACTCCCTGCGCGACTCCGCCGTGGCGGCGGTGGATGCGATCTGGCACGTGGCGATCTACGCCATCAGTTCGCTGGTGCTGTTCGCTGAGGCCGACTGGCGCCTGATGATCCCGCTGGCGACCTGGATCATCGCCTACAGCCTGGCACTGCGTTACTTCGTGCCACGGGTGAAGGAGCGCTCGGTGATTTCCTCCGAGGCGCGCTCCAAACTGATGGGCCGCATCGTCGACGGTTACACCAACATCACCACCTTGAAGCTGTTCGCGCACACCCAATCCGAACAGGAGTACGCCAAGGAAGCGATCATCGAGCAGACCGAAAAAACCCAGTTGGCCAGCCGCGTGGTGACCAGCATGGACATCGTGATCACCACCATGAACGGCCTGCTGATTGTCACCACCACCGGCCTCGCCCTGTGGCTATGGACCCAGTCGCTGATTTCCGTGGGCGCGATTGCCCTGGCCACCGGTCTGGTAATCCGCATCGTCAACATGTCCGGCTGGATCATGTGGGTGGTCAACGGCATCTTCGAAAACATCGGCATGGTGCAGGACGGTCTCAAGACCATCGCTCAGCCATTGGCGGTGATTGACCGCGACAACGCGCCCCGCCTGACAGTGCCCCGTGGCGAAGTACGCTTTGAGCAGGTGGATTTCCACTACGGCAAACAGAGCGGGATCATTGGCGGCCTGAACCTTGAGATCAAGGCCGGTGAAAAGATCGGCCTGATCGGCCCGTCCGGGGCGGGCAAATCGACCCTGGTCAACCTGCTACTGCGTCTGTACGACCTGCAAGGCGGGCGCATCCTGATCGATGGCCAGAACATAGCCGAGGTCGCCCAGGAATCCCTGCGCGCCCAAATCGGCATGATCACGCAGGACACCTCGCTGCTGCACCGTTCGATCCGCGACAACCTGCTGTACGGCAAGCCCGACGCCACCGACGAAGAGCTCTGGGCCGCCGTGCACAAGGCTCGCGCCGATGAGTTCATCCCACTGCTGTCAGACTCCGAAGGCCGCACCGGGCTGGATGCACACGTGGGCGAACGCGGGGTGAAACTCTCCGGTGGCCAACGTCAGCGTATTGCCATCGCACGCGTGCTTCTCAAAGATGCGCCGATCCTGATCATGGACGAAGCCACTTCGGCCCTGGACTCGGAAGTGGAAGCGGCGATTCAGGAAAGCCTGGAAACCCTGATGAAAGGCAAGACCGTGATTGCGATTGCACACCGCTTGTCTACGATTGCGCGGATGGATCGCTTGGTGGTGCTGGAGAAAGGCCAGATTGCCGAAAGCGGCAGCCATGCCGAGTTGCTGGCCCATAAGGGCTTGTATGCGCGGTTGTGGCAGCACCAGACGGGCGGGTTTGTCGGAATCGACTGAGGATTTCAATCCTATACGCCGTTCAAAATGTGGGAGGGGGCTTGCCCCCGATGAGGGTGTGTCAGTTGCTGCATCGGTGACTGACACACGGCTATCGGGGGCAAGCCCTCTCCCACATTTGCTCACAGCCATTCAGTAGCCAGCCACTCAGTAGAATGTGCAGTTCGCGCCAATGCCCACAGCCCTTTGGCGCTTTTTCATCGCCTGGATTTGTGTAAAAACCGTGCTGTACTGAGTGCAGTGCCCAGACGGGCGCTGAAGTAAATCTGCAGGGAGCATCATTGATTTACTGATTCGGTAGAGTGATCTATCAAGGACGTGCTGCATGTCTTTGTTCAAGCGTTCAGTCACAGAGGGGCTGGGTACGTTTTGGCTGGTGTTGGGCGGTTGCGGGAGTGCGGTGTTGGCCGCCGCGTTTCCTGCTGTCGGGATCGGGTTGTTGGGCGTGTCCCTGGCGTTCGGGCTCACGGTGCTGACCATGGCGTTTGCCATTGGGCATATCAGCGGTTGTCACCTCAACCCGGTGGTATCGGTGGGGCTGGTCGTGGGCGGGAGGTTTCCGGCCAGGGAGTTACCGGCGTACATCGTGGCCCAAGTCATTGGCGGGGTAGTCGCCGCCGCATTGTTGTACTTCATCGCCAGCGGCAAGCCTGGCTTTGAACTGGCCGGCGGGCTGGCCTCCAACGGCTATGGCGAGCATTCGCCGGGCGGTTATTCGATAGCGGCGGGGTTGGTGTGCGAGCTGGTGATGACGGCCATGTTCGTGCTGATCATCCTCGGCGCCACCGACCACCGCGCCCCGAAGGGCCTCGCGCCCATCGCCATTGGCCTGGCGCTCACCTTGATCCACTTGATCTCCATCCCTGTCACCAACACCTCAGTCAACCCGGCTCGCAGTACCGGGCCGGCACTGATCGTGGGCGGGTGGGCGATCCAGCAATTGTGGATGTTCTGGCTCGCGCCGATCCTCGGTGCGGTCATCGGCGGTGTTACCTATCGATGGCTGGGCAGGGAGGACTCAGCCTGAAACCAGCGGGGGTCAGCCCTGCCGATAAGGCAGGGCCGCCCTCGCCTCTTCGGCATACGCCAGAATCCCTACCCGCTCACGCTCAAGAAAATCCTCCACGGCATTCTTCAACCCTGGATGGCGCAGGTAATGCCAGGAGTGGGTAATCACCGGCTCAAACCCGCGAATCAATTTATGCTCGCCCTGGGCGCCAGCGTCGAAGCGTTGCACGCCGTGGGCAATGGCGTAGTCCATGCCCTGGTAGAAACAGGTTTCGAAATGCAGGCGGTCGAACTCCGCCAGGCAACCCCAGTAGCGGCCGTAGAAGCTGTCACCGCCGATCAGGCTGAAGGCCATGGCCACCGGCCGCGCGCCTTGTTTGGCCAGCACCACCCGGATTGCCTCGGGCATACGTTCGGCCAGCAGGCTGAAAAACGCGCGGGTCAGGTAGGGCGATTGGCGGCGCACCGCGTAGGTGTTGGCGTAGCAGGCGTAGACAAAATCCCACTGCGCCTCGCTCAACTCATGGCCTTGCAACCATTCGAAGTCGATACCCTGCCCCGCCACTTGCTCACGCTCTTTGCGCATCTGCTTGCGCTTGCGTGAACTCAGGGCGTCGAGGAAATCCTGGAAGTCACGGTAGCCACGGTTCTGCCAATGAAACTGGCAGCCCAAGCGCTGCATCCAGCCCGGTTGCAGGGCTAAGGCCTCATCGGCCAAGGCATCGGTAAAGTTGATATGCGCACTGGATAGCCCTTCGATTTCCAGGTAGCCCGGCAGGCTGTTGAGCAATTCGAAACCATCCTGTGCGTTGGCCGCCAACAGGCGCGGGCCACTGACCGGACTGAACGGTACAGCTGTCAGCAATTTGGGGTAGTACTCGATACCGGCCCGCTCGCAGGCATCGGCCCAGCCGTGATCGAACACGTATTCGCCATAAGAATGCCACTTGCGATAACCCGGCAGTGCCGCCACCAGCCGATCACCTTCCCAGTGCAGTAAATGCTCCGGCTGCCAGCCGGAGTGCGGGCCGACGCTGCCGCTGTCTTCGAGGGCGCTCAGGAACGCGTGCCGCACGAACGGTTGGGCCTGAGGCACCAAGGCATCCCAGATCTGCGGGGCTATTTCGGACAAGCTTTGCAGGCGTTGCAACGGCATCGGCATCCTCACTACATCAGGGCGTAAAAGCTCCGCGAGTATCGCTTATCGCTAGGTTTCACACACCCTCAAATCGCCCGACAAGGCTCTAAAACAATAGTTCCGAGGCAAAAGAATTTGTCACACAGATGACATCACTTCGCCACTGCTGCGTCATAAACCATCGCGATACTGACGCCTGTTTTTAGAGCGCCTGGTTCTACCAGTCGGCTATTTTTCCGTCCGTCATCGGTCGGTTGTGTCCTGGATGGTTTGCCATCCCTCCTCACTTTCGGAGATTGATATGCGTCTTGCTTCCACTAAAACTGCGGCGGCCCTGTGCGGCGGCCTGTTACTGGCCCTGAGCGTTCCGGCCAGCGCTGCAGTCGACGCTAAACTGCTCGACATGCTCAAGGCCAACGGCCAGATCACCGCTTCGCAGTACACCGAACTGCAAAACGAGTTGGCCAAAGACCAGAAAGAACAGCAGATCGCCCGGCAAGCTCAGCAAGAGAGCAACGAACAGATCGCGGCCACCGCGAAAAAAACCAACGAGCTGAGCAGCTTCGACCAGAAGCTGGCTTGGGCAGCCAAGACACAATTCAAGGGTGACGTACGTTTCCGCCACGAGACCATCAAGATCGATGGCACCCCCAACAATGGCGGCAAGGACAAGGACCGTGAGCGCATCCGCGCGCGTCTGGGCGCCTACACCGAAATCAACCCACAAGTGGATACCGGCATCCGCATTGCTACCGGTAGCAGCGACGACGCCCGTTCCACCAACCAGGACCTGGATGGCTACTTCAACAAGAAGTCGATCTGGCTGGACCTGGGCTACATCGACTACCACCCGGACCAGATCAAAAACCTGCACGTGATCGGCGGCAAGATGCTGCAACCGTGGGTCAGCATGGGCGACGTGATCTGGGATAGCGATATCAACCCGGAAGGTCTGGCCCTGACCTACAAATACCCACTGGGGAGCAGCGCCGAGCTGTTCGGCAGCCTGGGTAACTATAACCTCAAAGACAACGTCAATGGCGACGGCGTGCAATTTCGCAATGACCTGCGCATGACCGCCGGCCAGTTGGGCTCGCGTTTCACCCTGACCGACAACCTGAAGCTGACGCTGGGCGGCAGTGTCTATGCGTTCCAGAATGACGAAGACAGCCGCTGCCCGACCGCCGGTTCCTTCCAGTGCCTGACCCCGGCTGAAACCGTGGCGAACACCACGGCCGGCAATGCCAGCGAATACCGCCTGTACGAAGGCTTCAGCCAAATCGATATCGGCGGCCTGGCCGTACCGTTGTCGTTCTACGGCCAGTACGTGCAAAACACCAAAGCCACTGATAAAGACAAGGACACAGCCTGGTTGCTGGGTGCCAAGTCCAAGGTGTTTGGCCTGAACCTGGACTACAACTACCGCGATGTGCAGCGTTACGCAGTGGTGGGTGCCCTCACCGACTCGGACTTCGCCGGCGGCTTCACCGGTGCACGGGGTCACAAGTTCAAGGTCGGTTACGACATCGACAAGAACTTCGCCATCGGCGCGACTTACTTCCTGACCAAGGCAGACTACGCCAGCGTCGCAGGTTACCGCGACGCCAATGCCAATACCCTGCAGTTGGACGCAGAAGCCAAGTTCTAACAGTACGTGTAATAAGCCTTGGGCCAGGACGGCCCGAGGTGGTTGCAACAGCCTTGCGTGGCGAGATCGATCCCCATCATCCGTTAGATCGCGCCACGCGAGTCTGCTTCTACCCCGCCTTTATTGATCCTTGAGCCGCTCGGCAGCCAGCCGTTGCGCCAAGGCATCCACATCCTTCACCGGCTCATCCGGCATGATCTTCAGGGTCGCCTGCATCAGGCGCATCTGACGGATAAACCGGCGGCAGTTCGGGCAGAACATCAAGTGATGACGCACCAGCAAGCGCTCGCGAAAGGTCAGTTGCCCATCGAGATAGTCACTGGAACGTGCCACTTGTTCTTTACAGGTCAACATTCGCCCGTTTCCTCAAAATGCTCCACCGTGGCAAAGACTTTAAGCCGTGCTCGATGTAACAGCACACGGACATTGGAGAGTGAGAGCGTCAGGAGATTACAAATCTCCTCCAACTCCAGGCCCTGGCGTTCACGCAGCACCAGGACGCTGCTTTGCAACTGCGACAAACTCAGCAACGTATGCTCCAGGCAATCACGCAGCTCATCCTCGGTCAGCAAGGCTTCCGGCGTGTCCTGATGCCAGGCAAAGGGGGCGACCGCCCAGTGGCCATCGTCGGGGGTAAAGCGGTCATCGCCGATGGTGCCGTGGGGCGAAGGCAAATCGTCGAGCAACACCTCACGACGATTCTGCTTGTAGCGCCCCTTGGCGGCGTTAGCGGTGATGGTCAGCAGCCAGGTCTTGAGGCTGGACCGGCCTTCGAACTTGGAAAGGTTGCGCACTACCGACAGCCAGGCGTCCTGGACGATTTCATCGGCATGGCGCTGGCCGACGATGGCATATGCCACCGCCCGCATGGCGCTCTGGTAGGTGGTGACCAACTCCTTGTAAGCCCGTTGATCACCCTTGAGCAGGCGTTCAAGCAGATGCGCGTCGTCCGCTGCTGCCATTGTCTACCTCGATTTCACTGCAAGGCCTGTCGCAGGATCAACGCTTGCGCAGGATCACGCTGCCGATGGAATAACCTGCACCGAACGAACTGAGCACCGCAACCGACCCTTTGGGCAGGTCATCCTGGTAGGTGTGAAACGCAATCACCGAGCCAGCGGAGCTGGTATTGGCGTAAGTATCGAGAATCACCGGGGCCTCTTCTACCGTAGCTTCGCGGCCCAGCAGTTTCTTCACGATCAGGTGGTTCATGCTCAGGTTGGCCTGGTGAAGCCAGAAGCGTTTCACATCGGCCACGTTCAACTGGTTTTCTTCGAGGTGCACGCCGATCAGCTCGGCCACCATCGGGCATACGTCGCGGAAGACTTTGCGGCCTTCCTGCACGAACAGCTTGTCGGGCGCGCCGATGCCCTCTTCCGCCGCACGGTTGAGGAAGCCGAAGTTGTTGCGGATGTTGTTGGAAAACTTGGTCAGCAGCTTGGTGCTCACCACATCGAACTGGTGCTCGGACGTTGCCAGGTCGGCACGTTCCAGGACCACAGCAGTAGCGGCGTCACCAAAGATGAAATGGCTATCGCGATCGCGGAAGTTCAGATGGCCGGTGCAGACCTCCGGGTTGACCATCAGGATCGCCCGGGCCTGGCCGAGTTGGATGCTGTTGGCGGCGTTCTGGATGCCGAAGGTCGCCGAGGAGCACGCAACATTCATGTCAAAACCGAACCCGGCGATACCCAGGGCTTCCTGGACTTCGATGGCAATGGCCGGGTAGGCGCGCTGCAGGTTGGAGCAAGCGACGATCACGCCGTCGATGTCGGCGGCGGTCTTGCCTGCACGCTGCAGGGCTTGTTCGGCGGCGCCGATGGCCATCTGGCAGAGCACCGACCATTCGTCGTTGCTGCGCTCAGGCAGGCGTGGGGCCATGCGCTGCGGATCGAGAATGCCGTCTTTGTCCATCACGAAGCGGCTCTTGATGCCTGACGCCTTTTCGATAAAGGCCGCGCTGGACTCAGTCAGCGCCTGCACCTCGCCACGCTCGATGGCAGCGGCGTTGTCAGCATTGAACTGCTGCACGTAGGTATTGAAAGACTGCACCAGCTCTTCGTTAGAGATGCTGTTGGCAGGGGTGTAAAGGCCAGTGCCGCTGATGACGACGTTATGCACGGTCGTTCCTCTAAATCTGTCAGGCAGAAGATATTGGTACCGTCGTACCAAACTGTGAGTAGTTCTATTCCGCCCAGCGGACATCAAACTGGCATCGCTTTATTCCATCGCGTCGCTGCTACGACGATCCCGGCATTTATGGGCGCGAAGTTTGCCACAAACGCTGGGGTTTGGCGCCACTTCCCAGACAAACACCTTTTTAATGTGTGGGAGGGGCTTGCTCCCGATAGCGGTGTGTCAGTTACAGAATTTGTTTCTGATAGACCGCCATCGGGAGCAACCCCCCTCCCACATTGAAACCTTGTCGATGCTGGAAATCGTGAAGGGATCAGGCCTCGACCAGCGTCCACTGCTTGCTCAAGCGCTTGTCGGAAATTGGCACTTTGGTGCCCAACTGCTGGGCAAACAACGACACCCGATATTCCTCCAGCCACCAGCGATAAAGCTCCAACTGAGGATCACGCTTACCTTCCTGGGCATGCTTGTTCAGGCGGTTCTGGTATTGCACCCACAGACCGCTGAGCTCGCTGCTCCACACCCGATCTTTTTGCACCTGGCTCGGCAGTTTTTCCAGACGCAACTCAATGGCCTTGAGGTAACGCGGCAGCTCCTTGAACCACTGCGCCGGGGTTTCCCGCACAAAACCTGGATAGACCAAATTACTCAGTTGCTGCTTGATGTCATTCAAGGCCACCGCCTGCGCCAGGTCGATCTTGCCTTTGAAGCGCTTTTGCAAGCCATGCCAGAGTTTCAGCACCTCCAGGGTCAAGCGCGCCTGGCGTTCGGCGTGTTCGGTCCAACTGCCGCGCTTGCGTTCGGCCAAAGCGGCCAAACCAGCGCCATCACGCGGCAGGCTGGCTTCGCCTTCGAGCACGCAGGTGTCGAGGCTCGCCAGCAGGATGTCTTCCACCAGCGCGTCGATACGCCCCAATTCACGGTACATCAGCCCCAACTCGGTGAGGCCGGGTAGCTTGCCGCGCAGGAATTTCGCCGGTTCCGCCAGTTGCTGCATGAGCAGACGCTGCAACGCGCGGCGATGCTGGAACTCAGCCTCGGCGGCGGTGGAAAAACGACCTTCCTTGACCGTACCGTTTTCTTCCACCAGCGCCGGGTACACCGTCATCGACAGCCCAGCGATCTTTTGCTGGGTTTTCTCGGCCACGGCGGCGAACACCTTGGCTTCCACCGGCTGCTGGCTTTTCGCCGTTTGCGGCACGGCCAACGCGGCTTGGCTGGCTTCGGCAAAGCGTGCGGTCAGCTCAGCCAAGTCGCGGCCTTCGCCGAGGAACTTACCTTGGCCGTCGACCACTTCCAGGTTCATCTTCAGGTGGCTTTCCACCTGCTGCGCCGACTCGGCCCAAGCTTCATCGCTGACCCGCGCGCCGGTCATGCGCAACAGTTCACGCCCCAGCGCCTGGGGCAGCGAGCCCTGACCGAACTCGATGCGTTGCAGTGCGGCCTTTACGAAGTCCGGCACCGGCACGAAATTCTTGCGCAGCGCTTTGGGCAGGTTGCGCACCAGGGCGATGCACTTGGCTTCGATCACCCCCGGCACCAGCCATTCCAAACGTTCCGGCGGCAAGGCCGGCAACAGCGGCGCCGGTACGCGCAGGGTCACGCCGTCGCGCGGGTGGTTGGGTTCGAAGTGGTAACTCAGGGCCAGTTCCAGATCGCCCAAGTGAAGGGTGTCCGGGTAATGCGCGGCGGTGACTTCACTGGCCTCGCGGGCGAGCACGTCTTCTTCGCGCATGATCAGCAGTTGCGGGTCTTTCTGGCTGTTGACCTTGTACCAGCTGTCAAAGGTGGCGGTCTGGTGGATCTCCGCCGGCAAACGCGCGTCGTAGAAGGCGTACAGGGTTTCTTCATCGGCCAGGATGTCGCGGCGGCGGGCCTTGGCTTCCAGTTCGTCGAGTTGTTCCAGCAGTTGCTGGTTGGCCGTGAGGCACTTGGCGCGGGATTGAATCTCGCCGCGCACCAGGCCTTCGCGGATAAACAGCTCGCGGGACACCACCGGGTCAATCGGCCCGTAATGCACCGGCCGGCGCCCGACCACAATCAACCCGAACAAGGTGATCTGCTCAAACGCCACCACTTGGCCGCGCTTCTTCTCCCAATGCGGCTCGAAGTGGTTTTTCTTGATCAGGTGCCCGGCCAGCGGCTCGATCCAGTCCGCGTCGATCTTGGCGACCATCCGCGCGTACAACTTGGTGGTTTCCACCAGTTCGGCGGTCATCAGCCATTGCGGACGCTTCTTGCCGATACCCGACGAGGGGTGAATCCAAAAGCGCCGCTGGCGCGCACCGAGGTAATCACCGTCTTCGGTCTTCTGCCCAATCTGGCTGAGCAGGCCGGAGAGCACCGCTTTGTGCAGTTTCGGGAAATCAGCCGGTTCTTTGTTGATGGTCAGCTGCATGTCACGACAGATCAGGCTCAACTGGCGATGGGAATCACGCCACTCGCGCAGGCGCAGGTAGTTGAGGAAGTTCTTGCGGCACCAGTTGCGCAACGGGCTGGCAGTCAATTCCTGGCGTTGTTCTTCAAAGCCGCGCCATAAATTGACCAGCCCGGCGAAGTCCGAATCGGGATCTTTCCACTGTGCATGGGCCTGGTCGGCGGCCTGTTGGCGCTCCGGCGGACGCTCGCGCGGGTCCTGGATCGACATGGCGCTGGCGACGATCAGCACTTCCTGCAAACTGCCGAGCTTGGCGGCTTCCAGCAACATGCGCCCCATGCGCGGGTCCACCGGCAGGCGCGCCAGTTGGCGGCCCAGCGGGGTGAGTTGGCTGTTGCGGTCCACGGCCGAGAGCTCTTGCAACAGGTTGAAACCGTCGCTGATCGCCTTGCCATCCGGCGGTTCGATAAACGGGAAGTCGGTGATTTCACCCAAGCGCAGGTGCAGCATCTGCAGGATCACGGCGGCGAGGTTGGTACGCAGGATCTCCGGATCGGTAAATTCCGGCCGCCCGATAAAATCTTCTTCGCTGAACAGACGGATGCAGATACCCGGCTCGACCCGGCCGCACCGACCTTTACGCTGGTTGGCACTGGCCTGGGAAATCGCCTCGATCGGCAGGCGCTGCACCTTGGCGCGGTAGCTGTAGCGGCTGATGCGTGCGGTGCCGCTGTCGATCACATAGCGAATGCCAGGCACGGTCAGCGAGGTTTCCGCGACGTTGGTCGCCAGCACCACGCGCCGGCCCGGGTGGGATTGGAAAATCCGCTGCTGCTCGGCCGGTGACAGGCGCGCGTACAGCGGCAGGATTTCCGTGTGCTTGAGCTGGGCCTTGCGCAGCATCTCGGCGGCGTCACGAATCTCGCGCTCGCCCGGCAAAAACACCAACACATCGCCGGGGCTGCGCCGTTCGCTGCGCTCGTAAGCGGCAATTTCATCGAGGGTGGCGAGAATCGCCTGGTCAACGGTCAAGTCATCCTCGACGCGGTTGCCCTCTTCGTCCTGCTCCAGGGTCAGCGGGCGGTACCACGTGTCCACCGGGAACGTGCGACCCGAGACCTCGACAATCGGTGCATCGTCGAAGTGCTTGGAAAAGCGCTCCAGGTCGATGGTGGCTGAGGTGATGATGACTTTGAGGTCCGGGCGACGCGGTAGCAGGGTTTTCAGGTAACCGAGCAGGAAGTCGATGTTCAGGCTGCGTTCGTGGGCTTCGTCGACGATGATCGTGTCGTAGCGTTCCAGGTAACGGTCGTTCTGGGTTTCCGCCAGCAGGATGCCGTCAGTCATCAGCTTGATCAGGGTGTTGGAATCGCTCTGATCCTCGAACCGGACCTGATAGCCCACCAACGCGCCCAAAGGCGTGGCCAACTCTTCGGCAACCCGGCTGGCAACGCTGCGCGCGGCAATCCGGCGTGGCTGGGTGTGGCCAATCAAACCGTACTGGCCGCGACCGATTTCCAGGCAGATTTTCGGTAACTGGGTGGTTTTACCCGAACCGGTTTCGCCGGCAATGATCAGCACCTGATGTTTGTTCAGCGCGTCCTTGATCTCGTCGCGCTTGGCGGCAATCGGCAGGCTGTCGTCGTAGCGAATCACCGGCAGGCTGGCGCGCCGTGCCGTGACCTGGGCGCAGGACGCCTGCATGCGCGTGACCCACTGCGCCAGTTTTTCCTCGTCGGGCTTCTTGCGCAGCTCAAGCAACTGCCGCCGCAAGCGGTGGCGGTCGGCGAGCATGGCGTGATCGAGGTTTTTCAGCAGTTGGTCAATAGCGGGCGCTTGGTCAGTCATCAGGGCGGCAAGGGTCTTTTGGGTGAGGCAGGTGAGGCCTGCGCAGCATCAGTCGATGGAATGGACGCGATTGTCGCAGATTTCGACAGGACGGGAGACGTTGCGTCATCGGGTAACGGCGCTGGCAACCCCATCACAAGGACGGTTCCTACAAAAATCCGACCACCGTTCCCACGCGTTAAAGCTGAAATCCGATGTATTGAGCGAGCGACGCGGGGTTCAAATCTGCCCCCCCCCAAGAGGATTTCGTATGCCTATTGATCCCCATCGCTCTACCAGCGGCAGTTTCTCGCATTCACACGCCAACACACATCACGACGTCACGCCTTATAAGGGCTCGCCGTTACCCTGCTGCACTTCCGTTGGCTATGCGCTGCTGAACAATACAAAAGCGCGGGACCTGAATGCAGAACTGCACCTGGCAGGCGCGGCGCTGAACCCCAGAAGCCCCAGAGGTCAGCTGGTGAACGTCAATCAGCCAAAAGACCTGAAGATCCTGGATAAACCAACTTCGTTGAATAAGTTTGTGCTTACCCAAGGCGGCCAATTGGTAGTCGGCAACATCGACAAAAACGTGCCACCCAAGTGGATGTCTCACCCCGCCATTGCCGAAATCGGCGCTGGCCCCGGTCAGTCGCAGAAGATCATCAGTGCCGGGTATATGAAAAAAAACCTGTTGGGGAAAGTTTGTCTATCCAATACGTCAGGCCATTACTTACCCAAGCAAAGTGACTTGAGGCCCGCGCTGCAACATTTAAGGAGCATGGGCGTGGAGGCAACCAAGGGCGTATGTGTCATCGTCTGACGCCAGCCGACTCAGGGCGGGGGTTCCAGCATACCTCGCCCTTCAGGAGTAACCGCGCTCCTTGCGTCGGTAAGGAAACACATCAATCACCTTCCCCGCGCGAATCGCTTCTTGTAGCCCCTTCCAGTAGTCGGCGTTGTACAACTCGCCATGCAATTCATCAAATAGCTTGCGCTGCCCGGCGTCGGCGAACAGGAACGGCGGGAATTCTTCTGGGAACACGTCCAGCGGACCGATGGAGTACCAGGGTTCCGACGCCATTTCATCCTCGGGCGTGCGTGGCTCGGGGATGTGGCGGAAATTGGCCTCGGTGAGAAAGCAGATTTCGTCGTAGTCATAAAACACCACGCGGCCGTGGCGGGTGACGCCGAAGTTCTTCAGCAGCATGTCGCCGGGGAAGATATTCGCCGCCGCCAGTTGCTTGATGGCCAAGCCGTAGTCCTCCAGGGCTTCGCGCACCTGGGCGGGGTTGGCGTTTTCGAGGTACAGGTTGAGCGGGGTCATGCGCCGCTCGGTCCAGCAGTGACGAATGAGCACGGTGTCGCCCTCTACTTCGACGGTGCCGGCGGCGACTTCCAGCAACTCGGCCAGGCACTCGGGCTCGAACTTGCTCAAGGGGAAACGGAAGTCGGCAAACTCCTGGGTATCGGCCATGCGCCCCACACGGTCGACGCTTTTGACCAGCCGGTACTTCTCGATGACCGTGGCGCGGTTGACGTTTTTCGACGGTGAAAAGCGGTCCTTGATGATCTTGAACACGGTGTTGAAACCCGGCAGCGTGAACACGCTCATGACCATGCCACGCACGCCCGGCGCCATGATGAATTGGTCGTCGGTGGTGGCCAGGTGATTGATCAGCGCGCGATAGAACTCCGACTTGCCATGCTTATAGAAGCCGATGGAGGTGTACAGCTCGGCGATGTGCTTGCCCGGCAAGATGCGCTTGAGGAAACCGATGAACTCCGCGGGCACCGGTACGTCGACCATGAAGTAGGAGCGCGTAAACGAAAAGATGATCGACACATCGGCTTCGTCGGTGATCAACGCATCGATCTGGATGCCCTGCCCTTCGCGGTGCAACAACGGAATCACCAGGGGCCATTGTTCCTCTCGGGTGTAGAGGCGACCTACAAGATAGGCGCCTTTGTTGCGGTAGAGCACCGAAGAAAACAACTCGACCTTGAGGTCCGGGTCCTTGCACACCCAATCGGGCAAGTTTTCCCGTAATTGCGCTTCGAGGCGCTGCAGGTCTGCGTTCAGATCGGCGTAGGGCTCGCTGAAACGGTAGTCCGCAAAGACCTGCGCAAGCATCTCGCCGATTTTACCGGCGGGCGTATAGGTGCGGGTCTGCGCTGCCCGCGCCCGGCGCAGGCTGGGCCGAGTGGTGTGGATAAACATGCAGCCGTCGCTGATCAGGTCGTGGCTGAACAGGCCGCAGAAGATCGAGTTGTACCAAGTCTCGGACAGCTCATCGTCGAAACGCAGGTCGATCAAGTCGATGTAGGCGCTTTTGACCAAGGGCCACAGGTCGACATCCAGTAAGTCCGCGTCTTCGAAACGGGCGCGCAGGCCAGCGATCACCTCAGAGACCTTCTCTTCGTACAGGTTGATCCGCGCCGCAGACGCCGCCTGGCCCTGCTGCCACTGCGCCTTTTCGAAACGCTCGCGGGCGCCATCGGTGATCTGGCGAAAGTGCTCACGGTAATCGTCGAAGCCGTCGAGGATCGTGCGGGCGATAGCGAGGGCGGGCGTGGGTTGCAACATGCGGAAAACCTCGAACGAGCATCGGGAAGCCCTGAGCTTAGCCAGTGTATGTAAGCAGGAGAAGGCTGATTTTTTGCGCTGCGTTGTACAACTTCGTTCACATCGTACATTTGTTTTCAATTTTTTTAATTCGACCATACGGTCAATAAAAACACCTATTAGTCGTCATCCGTTTGACCAATAGCCGCTAACGGCGGGGCTTGGCACTTGGTGCCAGAAATAGCGGTGCCAATTCCAATTTTGATCCCGCCTCAAGCGTTGGATCCAACTAAGGGAAACCCCGATTACCACCTTGATGGCACTTTGATATACAGCGCGCCCTCTCCCACCCTAACAAGGTCAAAAGACCGATCCGGGAGCAGGTTCTAATTGCCCAAGGAGCATTGAGATGTCATTGAGGAACATGAGGATCGGTCTGCGTGCCAGTCTGAGTTTTGGGGTGTTGGCCAGCTTGCTGGTGATTGTTGGCCTGTTCGGCCTGGGGCAGATGGCCAAGCTGCGCGAAAGCGCGCTGGTCATGGAGCAGTCGTGGATGCCGAGCATCGAGAATATCCACGACAGCGCGGCCTTCGCGGCCAGTATCCGCCTGGAGGCTTTGCGCCTGGTGACCACCGATGAGTCCCGGGTGCGTGACAACAGCAGAAACCTGATTACCCTGCAGCGCAACGAACTGCAAACCCTGCTGGCCCGCCATGAAACCCTGCTGACCAATGACGAAGAGCGCGAGATGCTCAAGCAGGTCAAAACCGACGTGGCCGGCTACCTGGCGATCGTCGGCCAAATGGTTGATTTGATCGATAAGGATCAGCAACAAGACGCTATTGACCTGCTCAACAACCGTCTTGCGCCTCAAGGCACCCTCCTCACCCAGAGTTTGGAAAAGCTGATCGTCTTCAATCAGAACGGTGTCGAAGCCGCTGCGGACTCCGCCGCACAGATGTATTCGAGCGCGCAATGGGTGGTCGGCCTGATCATCGTGATTGCACTGATCGCCACTTTGCTGCTGGCGTGGCTGCTGACCCGCAGCATCACCGCGCCGCTCAGCCAGGCGCTGTCCGTGGCGCGCACCATCGCCGCCGGCGACTTGAGCCAACCGATCAACGTCAGCGGCAATGATGAGCCGGCCCAACTGCTTGGCGCCCTGGTCACCATGCAGACGCAGTTGCAGACCACCATCCGTGGCATCAGCGAATCGGCGCAACAACTGGCGTCGGCCGCCGAAGAAATGAGCTCGGTGATGGAACAGAGCACGCGCGGCCTGCAAGCGCAAAACGATGAAATCGAACAAGCCGCCACCGCCGTTACCCAGATGAGCGCGGCCGTGGACGAAGTGGCGGGCAATGCGGTGTCCAGCGCCGAAGCGTCCCAGGCCTCGGATGAAGACAGCAAGCACGGCCACTACCAAATCAGCGAAACCATCAGCTCGATCCAGAACCTGGTGGATGAAGTACTCGGCGCCTCGAACAAAGCCGAAGGCCTGGCGGTACAGGCCCAGGACATCAGCAAGGTGCTGGAAGTCATCCGTGGGATTGCCGGGCAAACCAACCTGCTGGCCCTCAACGCTGCGATTGAAGCGGCGCGCGCAGGTGAAGCCGGGCGCGGTTTTGCGGTGGTTGCCGACGAGGTGCGTTCCCTCGCGCAGCGCACACAGGATTCCACCGAAGAAATCGAGCAGATGATCAGCGGTATCCAGCAAGGCACGCAGGACACCGTCGAAGCGTTGAACAGCAGCGCAGAGCACGCTGGCCAGACCCTGCAACGGGCCAACAGCGCCGGCAGCGCCCTTGAGAAAATCACCGCCGCCATCTCGCAGATCAGCCAGCGCAACCTGGTGATCGCCAGCGCCGCCGAGCAACAGGCGCTGGTGGCCCGCGAAGTGGACCGCAGCCTGGTGAATATCCGCGACCTGTCCACCCAGACCGCCGCCGGCGCTACCCAGACCTCGGCCGCCAGCCAGGAATTGTCGCGCCTGGCAGTGGACCTCAACGGTTTGGTGACGCGGTTTGTCGTGTAAACAGTGATTGTGTCGGACAGGTGACTGGGCAACACTCGCGGCCTTATTGATGTAGGAATATTCCGTGAGACCTGTCGACACCCTGTACCTGTTGGGGCTGGCTGCCATTTGGGGCGCGAGCTTTTTGTTCATGCGCATCATCGCCCCGGAAATCGGCCCCGTGCCGACCGCGTTTTTCCGCGTATCGATTGCCGCTGTCGGCCTGCTGGTGATGCTGGCAGTAATGCGAGTGCGCTGGGATTTCCAGGGCAAGTTCAAGACAGTCCTGTTGCTCGGCGTGATCAACTCCGGGATCCCGGCGACCATGTACTCCGTGGCCGCCCAAGTGCTGCCGGCCGGTTACTCGGCGATCTTCAATGCCACTACGCCGCTGATGGGCGTATTGATCGGCGGGCTGTTCTTCAGCGAACGGCTCACCGCTTCAAAAATCGCCGGGGTGAGCCTGGGCCTGCTTGGTGTAGGCGTACTCACGCGCGCCGGGCCGGTGGCTTTTGACCTTGAGCTGCTGATGGGTGCAGTGGCCTGCCTGGTGGCGACCACCTGTTACGGCTTCGCCGGCTTCCTCGCGCGGCGTTGGCTGGACCAGCGTGGCGGGTTGGACAGTCGCCTGTCCGCCTTGGGCAGCATGCTCGGCGCGACGTTGTTTCTGTTGCCGCTCTTCGCCTACAGCGCCGCCCTGCATCCGCCCGCGAGCTGGGGTGGCTGGGAGGTGTGGGCATCGTTGCTCGGGTTGGGGTTGGGGTGTACAGCGTTGGCGTATGTTTTGTACTTCCGGTTGCTGACGGCTATTGGACCGGTGAGGTCGATGACCACTACCTTCCTGATCCCGCCGTTTGGGGTGCTGTGGGGGGCGTTGTTGCTCGACGAACCGTTATCGATGGCTCATCTATACGGCGGGGTGTTGATTGGGGGGGCGTTGTGGTTGGTGTTGCGGGTGGGGAAGGTGGCTAAGGCCCGGTAATTTTTGCCACGACTTTTAATGACAAATTTACTGGGTTTCCAGTCAATCTGCGGTGCTCGAACCTACATACTCAATGACCGTTGCTTCCCCGTATCGCAGGAGGTATGGTGCCGAGCCCGCCGGCACAGGCCAAACTTCAACGGCGCAGGAAGATGGCGCAGTGGCAATCACCGATGATCAACGGCCGGCCCCCACAGCAACATCAATACCCGATAGGCAGGCTTATAAGTTAATGGATAACTGATATGGAAATCTTCAAAAAACACCGTGCCAGCACGCAGTTCCTCCTATTCGCCGTGGCTGTGCT
The DNA here is from genome assembly GCF_052938085.1 of Pseudomonas sivasensis. Lineage (NCBI taxonomy): Bacteria > Pseudomonadati > Pseudomonadota > Gammaproteobacteria > Pseudomonadales > Pseudomonadaceae > Pseudomonas > Pseudomonas sivasensis. Next base: position 1,571,532 of record NZ_CP176442.1, on the reverse strand, counting down.
GGCCCTGATGTCGTTACGCTACGGGATGCTTGATTTTGCCAGCAACTCGCTCTGGGCGGAGGACGGTGCCGAATTTTATCCAAAGGCCGTTCACTTAGGGCTCTACTCTCTGTTTCATCCTTACTCAGGGTACTTGCACCTATTTCCACGGCTTTTTGCGTTTCTAGCAACAGTCGTGAATGCTCCACTGATACCAATAATATTTTTCAGTGGATGGCTGCTCTCCACCCTTATGTTGTATTGGTCAGTAAGAAGAGTAATGGCTGACCGGCCACATTTTGCACTAATCAGCTTTATGGTCCCGCTTGCTGCGTTGCTACAACCTCACTCAGGAGAAACCTTTCTAAATCTTACCAATTCTCAGTGGTGGCTTGGCTGTGTCCTGGCTGTCATCGCATCAATGCCTTGGGCGTTCGGAAATCGATCCATCCCAGTCGTCGCCGTTCTTTCGTTAACCGGGCCTTTTTCAATACTTTTTTTACCTATCGCCGCCATTCAATGCGTGCGCCATAAGCGATATGCGCTCCTGGCCACCATCACAATCGGTGCAGCATTACAAACAGTAGTCCTTTTTAACAACCCTAGGAACGCGCAAGAGCTTGATCCCATCATCGATCATTGGGTTTCGAGTCTGATCACGTTCTTAACGTTTGGATCGGACAACCTCTTAACTCGCATAGCATCCTCAGTATTTTGGGTTGGATTTTTAGCAACCATGATTCGCCCCGCCCGAGGTTCATGGCCGTTAGTTGCTTGCGGCCTCGCTACCTTTATCGCAGCACTCTACTCACTGAAGGGCATGCCTCAGGCATTGAGTCCGCTGTTGAATGGCGGTCGATATTTTGTAGTACCTTACGCCCTAATCATAATCGCCACGTTTAACAACATTAGGACTATTACCGTTTTAAATGGAACTACCTTTATAGCCTTGGGATATGTACTTATATTCTCCCTGCATACTATCAAGCAGACCGACACCAATTATCGAGGTTATGCGAAGTTCTCTAAATTCGAAAAAGACTTGAAAATCCCCACCGCTCCACTCGGAGCGGATGACGTAGGGTACTCAATACAAATTACTAAATCTGGCCAAATACCGGGTATATCAGCTGATGGCCCAGCTATTGCAGCCGGAATAACAAAATTGGTCGAACACATTTGCGAGAACAGCCGTAACGTAGGTTACGCCGTAAGCCTTACGCTCCCTAAGGGGGAGTATGTTACGTTAAAGTGGCGGCGTGAGGGACGCTCCAAGTTTGAAAGCATCAGCCGGTATTACAATGCTGGTGAGGCGCGCGTGCAAATTGCATTCAAAAAAAGTAAAAGGCCGATCGACCTCTACATTGAAACAACCGGCAGCAGCTCCACAATATCATTAGACAAACCAGTGATAGCGTGCTTCTAAAGCGCACGGGCATTCGAGTTGCGAGGAGCCAACGACGATGTGGGTTTGATAAGCCCGGGCACTTCTTCCTGACGGCTGAGCGCCTCAAGCAACAGTTGCTTGGGCAAAACAGGATTATCCGGAATGTCGTCGGGCAGCGAAATCATGGCCCGGACTGCACCGTCAGCCTACTTAGCGTGTGTTCAAAACCTGATGAGGGCGATTACGCCAAAGGTAAAAACCGTCGAGTAACCAGTTAAGTTCCAGAACAGCCAGGACGATCACCTCTTCGCAGGCCTAGGCGATGTTTTAAAACGTTCGGATTCGAGGCGCTTGAGCCAAAGGCAGAAGCAGTTGCGCTCCTAATACAATATCTTCGACCAGTTGCATGGCTTGTTGAGAAAGACGAAAAGCACAGGGCCGAACACCGCTACTTTGATAACAGCACGACCAAAGCAGCGAGGCCATCGATAGACTTTTGGACGTCGACGGGCTAGGGATAGAGGTACACTTTTTGACTTTGGCGTCGGGTCGCCTCATGAGGGGCTGGCTCCAGAAAAGGATCGGAGCAGAGCATCAGATTTCAAGTTGAGGTTTTGAATGCGTGGGTGATGGATCGTTTACTCAGTCACGGCACTGTAGGGCGTTCCCCCCTACAGTGTATTAGTTCGGGGAGTATAAAGCTGGAGCCCAAGATAGGCCTTCCCGTCATACTTGTCCTCGATCGCGACCCGGTTACGGTGAGCTTTACTTGACGAAGATCTCAACCGGCGGCTGGGGACAGCGGATGACCTGTCCATTGCGCTCAATCCCAGTGGTCAGCTCATAACGGCCTTGCAGGTCGGTCACATCAACATAGCCGGAATACCCCGCCATCAGCATTTGCGGTGCTTTGAAGTGATCGGCCACGTCCACGCGCGGCTCACTGTTAATATTCGCCATGAGCAAGCCCTTATCCCCACTTAAAAAGACAACACGCTGAACATTGTCCATGTTCGAATCGGCTTTCTCGGCGTTCCAACCTCGGACGGAAATGAAATTATTGACCTTGGCAGCTCCCTTCACCACCGGACTACCATTGATAGCGTCCAATGAGCCAACACACTCCGCTAATACTGGTTGGGTAGCCGCTTTGAGCTTAGCAATATTCAACAACTCACTGGCGCGTCTACTGTGCGGGTTTTTCATGCCATAGAACTTCACACCTACCGCATCCAGCCAACCACGGTCATTATCTTTTGTACTGTATATCGCGATACTGTCGACCTTCTTGATATCAATAAACTCAGCACTCACATACATGGACAAAAACTCTTTCGAACTCTCGACCAGTGGTGATACCAGGAACGGTGTTTGCATCATTCCTGAAATAACACGGTACTCCAGAATTTGGCCGCTTTTCAATGTCACCCGACCTAAAAGATAGCTGGGCTTGAACAGTAAGGATTTGAGTTTACCCAGCATACTCGGCCTGACTTTAACCGTCATGTACACCTGCCCGTCAAAGTCAGGAATCTTGACCGGTTGCCCCATTCGAGTATCAGCCTGCCCAAGATCAACGAGCGTTGGCGCAGGATTGTTATTGCGAGAGAGGATGATTCTTTTACCAGCCAACGCTTGGGGCTCATACTGCTGAAACAGTGCAGGCCAACTTGCGCCATCCTCTAGAGAAGCGAGGCGCCCGTCGATGGGCTCTATATTGAAAATTATATTTTTCGGCGCTCGGTTGCTTTGAAGAAAATTGGCATTTTTTTCAAGTAGTGCAGGCGTATACGCCGAGTAGCTTTGGAAAATCGGCCTGGGGGACCACTCGTTATCAGACGCGAGTAAAGCAGCCTGTCCGTAAGAGTAGACGTCGGTAGAGCCATTCAATTTAGGAATGGGATCACTTACCGCAATTTCCTGCTTGGCCGCCTTGAAATTTGCAGCTAACACATCCGGGTCCAATACTCGAATCAAAGCGCCGTTCAAGCTCGATTCAGCGCGCGATAAAAAGTAATTGGTGACTCCAACAGGATGGGTGGACAGGCTCACGAAAGCCACTGCAGAGCCCAAGACAATCGCGATAACCGTTGTACCGAGAGTGCGTAATGAGTGGATCAGGGGCCAAGCCAGTAAGGCGAGAGTCATAATCCCAATACCCATCATCGCAGGGTGCGTGTCCTGCCGAACGAAGCCAGCCTTGAATAGCAGGAATAGGTAAGTGCCGCCCAGTACTGCCACAGTAGCTACGAGCAACTTGGACAATCGCGCAGAGTTCAAGATACCGAATAGAACAACCACGGACCCAACTAATGCGACAGCAGGAATTACCAGGCTCCCGTAGATAGCCATAGCCTCGGTGTATCCTGAAATAATTGGAAGAGCATTAAAAACATACATGGGAAGATCACTTAGCTTCTGCCCAACTACTACCCACAAGCTAATAAGTGTGATCACAGGAATCAGTAAGACTGCAGCTATCGCCTTGTACTCACGCTGAAGCACAAAAAGCAAAATTGCGATTAATGCACTGAAGCAACAAATCACCGAAAAACTGAGCTTGATCAGAGGCAGTATCCCAAAGACAGGAAGTAAAGCTATAAACACATATAGACGACGCCCCTTCCACCTCTCCCCTTCTAAGTTCGATCCAATTACATTGAACAGTACGATAATGGGCATCACCATGAAAAAAGCGTCCTTGCGATCTCCGAACCACGCAAAAACCAAAACCAACATGATGACTGGAATAACGCGACGTCGATCAACAAAGATTGACCAAATACCAAAATACATAGCAACAGCGAGATACAGAGACAATATAAAATAAAAATTCCCGTACTTTAAGGAATATACCCAAGTGTACACATTAGCCAGCGGACCATATGTGAAAACCATATCATTACCGAGGCTGATACCGTTATCAACTGCATAGCTCATACCCCACATCCATGAAGGGTCGAGAGCATTTTCAGGCATATGCGGGGCGAACGAAACGAAGGTTATCAGCACAGAAATAAGCAAAAGTACGCATGACGCTATCCATATTTTCCGTGATGACATTATGGGGGCTGTCCCGGCACTGCTCATTGACTATCTCTCCAAATCTTAGATTGCATGCGGCAATCGAACCGTCTTACTTTCCAAACAACCGGGCATAGGTATATCACGCCATTTGAACAGCGCCGTCTCACACATATCGCTAATAACTGCCAGGTTTTAAGTAACGCTGGCAGTAGCGATGAGTGGCAACACTTCAGTACTTCAACGAAATGACCAGCGTTTATGCCCCAAATAGCTGGTGAATACTGGCACAGCAACACCGACCGCGTGAGCAATCTCATCTATAAACGCCTGTACGCCCAACGCTGGCAAGATATAAAACGCCAGCCCCATACTAATCAACCATGTTTGCAGCGCAGCAACGATATTGACAAGAACGAAAATTACGGCTGATCGTTGCACCGACTGTTCGCTTTCTTTGAAAACAAAAAGTTTCGCCAGCACGAACGCAGTAATCATGCCGGTGATATAAGCCAGGATTACCGCAGTCGAAAAACCAACCCAATGGCTATAAATGATTCGTGAGCCGAAGTTCACAACTGCTGCGGTTCCACCGGTGAACAGAAACGTCAAGAACTGCCGGGACATGAATTGCTGAATCACTTGACTGCATCCCGTGCCATCTTCCGACCAAAATCAATACTCTCAGAGATACCGCGATCCTCAGGATAGTAATACGACGTATCCGCCACCCATAGCCCAACCACCGGCAGCGATACGGGAGGCAGCCGGTCCAGATAACTAGGATCACAAATCGGCTGTGCGTACCGATAACGACTGGCACGCAGGTCGATAAAGTCATCGTCCGTCAGCGCTGGATTGATCTTTTTGAAATACCGGCGAACCTTGTCGAGAAAAACCTCATCCGGCTCAGCGAATTTCGGATGCTCGCCGGGTACATAGAACGGCACATAGACAATGTGCTGATCCAGAGGTCGCAGATTGCTGTACTCGACTAGGCCGGGAATATCCATATCCGGATCGTTGGTGTTCAGCCAAAAGTTTTCGGTCAGTGGTTTACGCAGCTTTGCAATCACGCAAACCACGGCCACATTCTTCAGTGCCTTGAAGCGCTCGAGAATGTCATCGGGCAGATCCGGCATCACCTTTGGGACGTAAGGCAATGGAATGGTACTGATCACTTTGTCGAAGTGCTCAATTACGCCATTTACCTCGACCCCATGAACCTTCCCACCTTCCATCAGCACTTTGGTGACAGGCGCCTTCAAACGGATATCGCCGCCATGGGCTTCGATGTCCCGCTTAATGGCCTGCAACAGTGTCTCTGAGCCGCCTTCCAGATAACCGAGTTTCTCGCGGAACAGACTGTATCTGGAACGACCTATGCGGCGAATACGGCTCCAGATCCAGGCGGCAGAAAGGTTGCTGGCGTAGCCATAGAACTTGTAATCGAACAACCGACGCCACAAGACTTCCCAGGCCTCTTCACCTACCCAGCGACGGATCCAGCCTGTGGCCTCAACATCGTCCAGTGGCTTCCAGTCATTACGCTTTGTGCAAAGAAAAGCGTGCAGGCCGTAGCGAACCTTGGCAACCAGACTCAACCCCTTGAACTTGAGCAGCGCTATGGGATTACCCCATGGCTGAAGGCGGTTTTGATACCAATAACCCATCTTGGTTTCCACCCAGCGCATCTGATCCGCCAGGCTCAACTCATCCAGCATGGTGAGGAACGCATGGTCGGAAATGCAATGAAAGTGGTAATAACGTTCAATGGTCAAACCGGAAAAATCAAACGCTGCCGTCATACCACCGACACGATCATCCGCCTCAAAAATAACTGGCGTGTGCCCGTCACGTGCCAATTGGTACGCTACGGCAAGCCCCATAGGACCCGCACCCAATACCGCAATTCGCTGCCCCATACTCAAAACTCCAGAACCACTTTGCCGTAAGTTGGATCGTTAAATGTTTCTTCCACCGCTTCGGCAAAGGGTGTGTACGGAACTCCGAAAATACCCGGCCAATCGATTACTTCGAACTCGTCTTTGGTACTCAACGCTGCTAACTGCTGAGTCGTGAAGGGCGGGTTTTTATCAAACAACCCCCACATCCAGATCAAGCCGTAGAACAATGTGTACGGAATGCGCACAATCGGGGTTTTGGCTTTTATGGCCGTTTTGATGACACAAATCATATCGATATAATCGATTTTTTCATGCCCTGAAATATTGTAGATGCCGTCTTTAATATTATTTTCTATGCAACTGATGATTACATTACTGAAGTCACCCACATACAGGGGTTGACGCATATAGCGGCCATGTCCTGGAATCGGAAAAACCGGGACTTTCTTCATGAAGCGCGACAGCCAACCCAAATGCTTACGGTCAAACCAGCCAAACATCAGGGTCGGACGCAGGATAGGGCATGGGATACCGCTGTCGAGCACCATCTTTTCCTGATCTTTTTTAGTCCTCGTATAAAAGTCATCTGCCAGGGACTCCACAACAGACGAACTGATGTGCACCAGGCAAGGAACATCGTTCAACTTGATGGCTTCAAGAATCAACGCAGTGGCATCGACGTTATTGCGCACAAAATCCTGATAATCGAGACCACCAATCTGCGCCTGAAGCATCACGACGACGTCGGCACCTACGAAGTGGCGCTGCCATTCGCCTGGCTCAGCAAGGTCGGCATACTCAACAGTTACATCGGGTTGAACCTGCTTCAGCACCTTAAGGTTCGCGCGGTGCTTATCCAGCACCACAATATCGGTGTAGCCCTTTGCCTTGAACCGGGCAACCAGATTTTGGCCCACGAGGCCGGCACCGCCGGGAAGAATAATTTTTTTGTTCAGTGTTGCTTGCATTGAATCTGCCTCACTCGTGGGCGAAAATTTAGTTGTGATCAGTCTTAAGCGCTATCGCAGACCACTCGCCCCAAGCATCGCCGTTATCTGAAATCTTTATGGTGAAACTTTCAGGGAATCGCTTATCGGAAAAATCCAATGCTGCCCATTCAGTGGCAATTGGAAGAACAGAGAAGCTATTCGGCTCGTCGTTCACCTGAAGTGTCTGGCGACCGCTTGTGGGACCTGATCTATACAGCAACTTATCGCCTCGCTTGAGGCGTAGCACAATCGACCCTGTATCAGCATCTGATTGCCGCCAGCTCCCCATCACCGTCAGCCCATCAATCTTGGAGTGCCACGAGTCAGTGCCACTCCATTCTGTTCCCTGTACGACATCCGAAGTTGTCACAGCAGTGGCATTCACACCTGGGTTGACCAGACTGAAGCTGTACAGAATGGGGGTAGACAATACATTGAAGTAACACGAACCGCTGGAGATGATCTTCAACTGACCACCAAGGCTACCTTTGAGTACATAGCCCTTGAGCTTAGCGTTAGCAGCGCTGGCCCCCTCAATTTCGGCTATATCACTTCGGCTACCACCAGTCACCGCGTAACCCACAACAATATTTTTTTGATCGAGGATAACAACTGAGCGCGGAACCGTTTCAGAGGCTTCATCATAGATCCAACCACTGATCGCGGCCCAACGTTCCTCCCCCACAATAGGGGTGATTTGCTCGACACTTCCCAAACACTGTTTTCCATCAGTGCGATTACTCAAGGTACCGATTTTTCGCTGAGCACCAAGAATAGGTTTAATACCAAAGATAGAGATATTATGTTCAGATGCGCTTTGGGCAACATGAAGAGCCCGATCAACTCTCGGATAAACATAATTGATCTGGGCTTTATCACTGACATTGAGTTCGAGTGCCAAAGCCGCAACGAGCCGCTCGAAATGCTCATCGCTCTTCGCCCCAAGCGCGCGTGACTGTCCCAGCAACAAAGCAATTGAGAGCATTAAGAAAATTGGGAGTATAACGCGATATTTTTCGGCCCAACGAGACAAAATCGGCATCATCATGACAAACAGGGCGGCCCATAACATGAGCGCCGGAGTAGTATATCGACTACTCGACGCTTGCTCGACGCCCAGCTCCAGGCGTCCGCTCGCAGTCCCCAGCGCCGTCCCACCGATATAAAGAACAAATAACAGCAGACTGAGATGAAGGTAGTTTTTCTGTCTGGAGCGAATAGTCAAATAAGCCTGGGCAGCGATGACAACAATAAGTAAAAAGCCAGCAACAGCCGCAACAGCAACCTTCAGCGAATTTTCTGAAAAAGGTGCAATATAATAAAACGGGCTGCCTACGTAGACAAATATGTAGTGTGCAATCCCCAATGGATCGTTCAACAAGGTACGCAGCAAAGAACCTTCTTTCACCGGTGCCTTATAAAAGTAAAAGCTTATGCAAACGACCGCAAGGACACCTACAATCGCATTTCTACGCCAGCCGATCCTGCAGAACACGCCATACAGCAACAAAAGAGGCATGGTTATAACACCATTCGCCATGGTACCGACCGCGAGCACCCCAAACAGCACAGCACAGACAAAGTAACGCGTGGATTTTTGCGGAACGCTGGACATTTTATAAATAAAATAGAAAGCACACAGCGGCAACAACTGCGCCATAAAAAATTGGCTTTGAAAGCCGACCGTGAAGTTCTCGTATTGGCTCCAGCAAAACAACCAACTTACCAGTACACACATGAAGAAAGGGCGAGTGGCTTTGTTCGGAAGGTGTTTAAACGCCTCACTTAGAAACTTGACAAACACCAGGCAGCCCGCCGCTGCAAGCAGGTAGTTTATAAGGATAAGTGAGTAACTTAACCCACCAAACCAGCGAATGTCATTCCAGAAGAAAAGTCTGGATAGTACAATTCGATGCTCGTTATGCGACGCCCACCAAGCGGCATAATTACCCTCAGACACTTTTGTGTAGAAATCGATATAGCCGTCCCACATGTCCCAATAGGGCACGGGGGAAAATGAAATTACACCGCCTATGAGTGAAGTTATTACGATGGCAATGCATAGAAGCAACGCGGCGACCGTAAAATTACGAATACTATTAGATTTCAAAATATCCCTCCCCAATAAAGCCCAACGCAACAAGATAAAATTAAAGGTTGAGCCTTTTAAAAATTACACTTGGTACACTTTTTATAATCAGCATGATTAGGCGCCAAAACCCCGGCACATACAGTGTGTCTTTTTGCTTTTCAACGCCTTTGATGATAAGAGCCGCCACTTGTTCTGGCGTCGCCAGCAGCGCAGCCGGCAAGGCCAGACCACGAGTCATAGGCGTGTCAACGAACCCCGGCTTGATTGTCATCACATGCACGCCGACCTTGAACATCCTCGCGCGTAACCCCTCACAGAAGGTCGACACCGCCGCTTTCGCCGTACCATAAAGGTAGTTCGAAGGCCTGCCGCGGTCGCCTGCCACAGATGAGATCACCGCTAACGTGCCACAGCGCTGGGTCTCAAATTGATTGGCAAGAAGCGAGAGCAGACCAATCACCGACGTTCCGTTGTTGCTGAGCTCTGCCAATGCAACAGAGACATCCCGCTCACACGCTTTTTGATCTGGCAAAGTACCGTGTGCTATGAGCGCAACATCAATTTGTTGCAGCGTAGCGGCACAGCTTTCGAGCATCGGGCCATGGGCAGCAAAATCGGTGGCATCCATGCAGTGAACAGTCACTGTTTTTGCACCGCGCGCGGTGAGATCCGCCGAGACTTGTGCGAGCTTGTCGGCACTGCGAGCGACGAGAAAGAACTCGCTGCCTTGTTCTGCCCAAAGGCGAGCGCAAGCAGTGGCGATGGCCGATGTAGCGCCAATAATCAAAATTCGTTTCATTGAGTAACTCGTTTCCAAAAGTGGGAATTCAGCGAGGGATCACGCAACGCTTCCAGTCGCTCCCAGCCAGGATAGGCCTGGCGAAAATCGGCGCCGCTCATGTGAGCATCCTTGGCCGGGTACAGACGCCCTCCTCCTTCGCGAACGATGGCATCCAACCGGGTGAACAGACGCGCCAGATCCGCCTTGTGGGGAAAGTCGAGGGCCAGGGAAGTTCCAGGCAGCGGAAACGAAAGCAGGCCCGGAGAAGCGATGTCTCCACAGCGTTTGAGCACGGCTAGAAACGAGCCCTGCCCTGACTCGGCAATAGCGCCCAGCAGGTCGCGCATGACCACGTCAGCGACTACGTCAGGAATCACACACTGGTACTGCTGGAACCCACGGCGGCCATAAATACGGTTCCAATGCAGGATGCGGTCCAATGGATAAAAAAACGGTTCGTAGCTGCTACGTTTGCGTGTGCTCTGCGCAGGATGTACCCGCCAATACAAATCATTGAAGGCACGCAAGGACAGATTGTTTATCAGGGAAATTGGCGGTGTCAGCGGAACACTCAACTTTGTCCGCGCGTCCACTTCCAGTGAGCCATAACGGGCATGGTCACCCACGATGAATACACCGCGCCCAGTCTGGGGGCCCTTCGCCAGGCAATCGATCCAGGCAACACTGTATTCATGCTGATGATCCAGTTCAGCGGACAAATTGAAAAACTCCGCCAGGTTCTCGAATCGAACCACTTTGCTATCTATCTGGCTCGCGCGAATCGGGATCAACTGAATTTGCGCCCAGGTAATAATCCCCGTCAGGCCCAGGCCGCCAATGGTCGCAGCGTAAAGCTCTGTATTTTCAGTTGGGGAACAGCTCAGATGTTCTTCGTTGTGTCGCAACAAACCGAAGGAACGTACGTGGTTGCCGAAAGTGCCGCGCAGGTGATGGTTTTTTCCGTGGACATCGTTCGCAATCGCACCGCCTAGTGTTGCGAACTGCGTGCCTGGCGTGACGGACAAGAACCAGCCTTGTGGTATAGCGATTGCCAGTATCTCGGCGAGGGTTACACCTGCTTCGGCGGTAACAATGCCTTGCTGCCAGTCGGCCTGGATGAAGCGATCAAGGCTTCGCATATGCAAAACATGATTGCTATCGGCCATGCAACTGTCGCCATAACTGCGTCCGTTACCATAGGGCAGCGTGCTGCCCTGCGCCGCGACCACTGCATCCCGTAGAGCGGCGACGTCGCTAAGCCAGCTAAACGCGTGTGCAGTTTGAGGCGTACGCGGATAGCAGCCCCAGGAATAAAGCGCACGGCTCATGCAGCCACCCAGAACACCAGCCCAAACAATGCGCCGACAATCAAGCTGATACGGTCGCGGATCGCGAACACCACGGGATCGTCATGCATTTGTCCGCGATGCGTGAGCATCCACACTCGGGTTATCCAGAACAGCAGCAACGGGCAGGCCAACCAAATGACTTGCGGATGGGCGTAAAGGCCAGTGGTGGCCTGGTCGTGGATGTACAACGCCAACACCATGACCGCCAGATAGCCGGAAGAGGCTCCCAACGAGGAGATCATTTCCAGATCCGCCGGGTAATAGCCTCGACCACGAGTCTTCCCGGTATCGCCCTTTCGCTTCGCTTCGCGTAGCTCTGCGTAACGCTTAACCAGCGCGAGGCTCAAGAAAATGAACATTGAAAACGCCAGAATCCAGAAGGTCAGCGCCAATCCAAATGCTGCCGCCCCTGCAATTATGCGCAAGGTATAGAGAGCGGCCAGTGCGATCACGTCGATAGCCATTTGTCGCTTCAATAAAAGCGAATAGGCCAGCGTCAATATGTAATAAACGACGAGCGCGCCAGAAAACGCCCAAGGCAATAGCCATATGGCGCCGGCAAAAGCGCCAAGCAACAGTAGTGGAAAGACGAGCACTCCGTATTTGATCGACAATCGTCCCGACGCAAATGGTCGGTTTCTTTTGGAGTGATGATGTCGATCATCTGCGAGATCTAATAAGTCATTGAGCACATAGACACTTGACGCGCAGAGCCCAAAAAACAAAAAGGCCAGAATGCCCTGCCATAGGAGCAATGGGCTGGTCAGTTGGTGAGCCGCGATCAGAGGAACAAAAATCAGCGCATTCTTCATCCACTGGTGAAGCCGAAAAGCCTTCAGCCAGTCTTTTAGACCAGATGTATTGGAATGAATGACTTGTTGCACATTACCGTGGGACTGAGCTCGACGCTCAACGCCTGACTCCGGGTTGACGACATAGGCCTTGCGGGCTGAAGCCCACACGAGGATGTCATCATGGGAGTTGCCCACGTAATCGAAGCCACCCTCGCCGTACTGCTCGACCAGAAGGTCTCTCTTGCGATGAGCTGACAGGTTGCGGTTGGCATCCGACGCCAGCACCAAGTCAAATAATTGGAGGTGCTCTGCAATACTTTCGGCAAGGCTGTGATGACTGGCCGTAGCCAGAACAATGGTACGACCTTTGCGTCGCTCATCCTCGATCAGCTCAATCACTACCGGATCGAAAGGTAAGACACTGACATCAATAGGGTTGGCGAGGGCGAGCTCCTCTTTCAGGACAGCCTTTCCCTTGGTCAGCCATCCAAAAACCTTGAATAGACTCAAGGGCTTATGGCGGACAAAAGCCATACCTGTTTCCAGCAGCATGTCGGAGCGCAGCAGCGTACCGTCGAGATCGACAACTAGCGGAAAGCCGGGAGATGCAATATGGACAGTCACGAGAACTCTTCCCTGAACATTGGGTAACCTACTACAAAATAAACTTATGAAAATAACGGGAAGCAAACGCTAAGGCATACTCAAACACAGTGCCTTTTATTCGCGGGCAACGTTACCACAGACGAAACATTTCTTCATAAAAGGGACCACGAAGATAGCGCCAGGAAAAACGGTGGTCACGCAACATAGCGCATGCTCTGCTGGCCCGATCACCCTGACTACCTTCCCAATGCCCTCCGAAGGCGAGCCGCTTCCGCGCGTAAATCATGGCCTTACGATCCTGATCGAGTACGCGCAGATTCCGTCACCCAGTTAGGGCAGCGGCGATAGTGATTGACAGGTCACTGCCGCTGCACAGGCCAACTTCAAGAGTCTTTTACTCGCCAACAGAGCCCTATTTCAGATCAGACAGCGATCCCGGTGGATTAAAGTTTTACCCTAGGTGGCCAGGCCAAGCCAAAATCCTCATGGTCCAATGTCAGGTTCGGGCTGTAGGCGTAGTCTTCCAAAATATTCGGCCAGCGGCTTTGAATATAAACAACCTCATTAGAAAATCTTTCCTTTTTCTCAGGCGTATCTTCCAAGCCACGCGTCGCGGACTCGTGGTGATAGAGCTCTGCAAAAGGGGTCCACACATTGATGTAGCCCGCCTCCTGCACCCTCAAGCAGAAGTCGACATCGTTGAAGGCAATCTTAAGGTTTTCTTCATCCAAACCGCCTACCTGTTCAAAAATGCTTTTCTTGATGATTAGGCAAGCCGCGGTCACAGCAGAAAACTCTTGAATCAGCGCCGCCCGGCAAAAGTAGCCGTAGTCACCTTTTGGCAAGTATTTGTGCGAGTGACCTGCAACTCCCCCCACACCCACCACGACGCCACCGTGTTGCAGGCGATCATCGGGATACCACAGCCGCGCCCCTACTGCTCCAACGTTCGGCTGTAGTGCGATTGACACCATCTCATCCAGCCATTGCGGCGTGATGACTTCAATGTCGTTGTTAACAAGGCCAATCAGCTCACCGCGCGCCATTCTGACGGCGCCATTGTTCAATGCGGAATAATTGAACGGCCCATCGTCACGCAACACGCGAACGTTGTCCTGTTGGTCGAGCGCTGCAAAATATTCGATAGAAACCGGATCGTCCGATCCATTATCGATCAAGATAATTTCATAATGACTGTAGGTAGTCAGCGCCTGAATACTGTCGATGCATTGCTTGACCAACGAGTGGGCGTTGCGCGTGGGAATAATCAGAGTAACCAATGGCGGCGTCACGGGAGGCGTGTAGTGAACGCGATACATGCCCATCGGTAAAAGCTCTGTAGTACCGATATCACCTTTGCGCTGGAGATGTTCATCTAGGGCTTTGACACCAGCGAGCGCGGCATAAGGCTTCTCGTCGCCAGCCATGGCGGTACTGCCGGCGTGCATACGCCAGTGATAGAGAATGCGAGGGATGTGTACGATTTGATTGCGGTCGAGTTTCTCGATGCATCGCAACGCCAGATCGTAGTCTTGGGAGCCTTCAAACCCTGTGCGGAACCCACCGACAGCTTTCACCAGATCCGAACGGTATACGCCCAAATGGCAAACCATATTCTGGGAACGGAACAAGAACTCATTCCAACCCGATTTGAAATAAGGCGAGCTTCGTTTACCGGCAGTGTCGATTTTGTCTTCATCTGAATAGATAACGCCAACATCCGGACAATCATGAACAGCACGGGTCACCCAATACAATGCGTGTTCGGCGAGCAAGTCGTCATTGTCCATCAGAGCGATGTACTGCCCCGACGCCAATTCCAGCGCCGAATTACTGGCATTGGAGATATGACCATTTTGCTGGCGGAACACCACTTTAATACGCTGATCCTGCTGCTTCAGCGACTTGAGATAGGCGATGACCTCAGGATCATTGGAAGCGTCGTCCGCGATACACAGCTCCCAGTTTTTGTAGAGCTGGGACTTAACGCTCTCGACCGCCTCACGCAACAAGCCCAAAGGCGGGTTGTAGACGGGCATAATGATCGAAATGAGTGGCTTGGTTTTCCACTTACGAATTTCTTCGCTGATTTTCCAGCGACCATTTTCATCAAGGGTGTCGTAGTACTGAACCCATCTGGAATAATCGTGGCGATCTGGAACCTCACGAGTTTCCTTGCCTACAAATGCAAAGTTGCTCGCACCAGCAACCCACACCACCCGTGCCTTCAAGCCAGCAATGCCTTGTTGACGCCAAACTGCAATAGCCTTGCGCATGGTCCTGCGCAATCCACCGCCTCGACGGATAACCGCGGGCAACAGGCGCCATAAACTCTTAGCTTGTCTAACGCTCTTAACGAGTTTTCGCAGGGGTGAAGTAACCTTCCAACTTGACGATGACTGCATCGCGATGATCTGCAGGTTCAAGTTATGGATATGAGTGTCTTTCTGTACCTGCTGTACACGCAGTCGCTCTTCAAGACTGGCGATATGAACATCCTTCTCCAGCAACGACTCTTGCCACTTGGCCAGCGTGTGTTGCAGTGCCTCGTCTTTTAGAGACGCCTGTTGATGCAATGTCGCAAGGATCTGAAGCCGCTCGGCCTCTGAATGCGCGTGTTCAAGTGCAGTCGCTGCGATGAACTCTTCAATCTGGGAGTCTTTCTCGTCCAGTTCTAATTTTTTCTGCTCGCTCAAAAGTTGAACGAATGCCTCGTGCTCCTCAGCCTGCTGTCGAATTTGTTCGACGACGACTTGAACCTCTTCATCTTTTTCGCGAATGATTCGGGAAATCACATCCGCATTGTTGGATGCTATCGAAGCCTTTACCAACTCCAGAATATTTGTAATTTCTTTATTTGAGTCAACTAGCAGGTCAAGCTTGTTATTTGAACCCAGGATAACGTCAAGCTTACTGTTTGAGTCAGCAATCAAATCCAGCTTGCTACTTGAGTCTAAAAACTGTTCGAGTTTATTTTGCAATTCAGCATTATTGCGTGTGAGTCCAGATTGATTCAGCACTTCGATCTCTTGAGCCAGTTGCTCTTCCGTGAATAAGGTGAAGCTTACTTCTAGCTCTAGTTGATCGGTACCACTAAGCGTTTCTGCTTGCAGAGGAATCATCACGCTCGGATCGTCACTCAGCGCTAGATAAAGCGTGTCGCGCCCGACTTCGGAAATCCGCATCGCGGACGCAATGACAAGCGGCTGACTGATGTCATCTTGCCACTCCAAAATCTTTTCGGCGCTAGAGTACACCCTGATCGAGTGAATCGAAAAGCTTTGACGTCTATTGATGGGGTCAAACCGCAGCAATCCCCCCTTGGGCAGCGCGCGAGGAAGGGTAAACCTGATTAGTTGAGGTCCATCATCTACCACTCGGAGCAGGGCGGACTCCTCTGAAAGATTCCCTGCCTCGTCACTTATATAGAGCTTGGCGTGCTTGGACGGCATATGCGTCACGCCGAGCTTATGGACCATCGCATCGGGAGACCAATTCAGGAAGCGATTCGCGTCAGCACCGGTTACCCGCTCCTGAAAAGCCGCCTCGGTACCGATGTAGCGCGCAAGGTCTTCAGGGCTAATGTCCATACCAGCACTTGCCAACAGCTGGGTGACGAACTCCTGCCGACTGACCGAAGAAGTACTCGGATAGAAAGGACTTGCTGCTGCCATGAGCAGCAGAAGCGCCCGCATCATCAAGTAGCCGAGCTCAACGCCCTCAGAACTTTCCCACTCAACATCTATGAATTGTGGAACGTCGCCCGCTCCGACAACTATGTTTTGAGGGACCGCATCGATAAAACGACCCGGAAGCAGAGACTTGGCCGAGAGTAATTCGAAGTCGGCCCCCTCCTTTTTGAGGAGCGTCCTCAGGCACGCGAGATACTTTTGTAAAAATGGCGTAAAACCTTCCACGCTCCAGTCGCGACGTGCCGCGAGATCAAGAAATTCAAGACTGAGCACGCTGCCCTTGGCATAGGCGTCCACACTTGGAAGCACATATTTGAAGCCATCCTCAAGGCTCGCTTCCGTCACATCGCTAGCAAGAGTTCCCAGCTTTCTGTAACGGACCTGAATACCTTGCGGTGTTTTGACGAACACTGATTCCTTGCAGTAACGGGTCCTCCTGCCAGTGCTGTAGTGGTAGGCAAGCACGTCAACGTCAAGCGGTTCATTTTTCCCGCAGGACGCCACAATCAGAAAGGAGTTCGCCAGATCCATGCCTAGACGGTTGTCAATGACGACCGACCAAGCTTTTTCCAAGTTAAAGGTGGTCTGCTCTGGAAGCTGCGGATCCTTCTTAACGTTTTGCCATGCCAAGGCCGCAGCGTCGAACTCGTCACTCTCGAAGCCACCCTCCGTGATGATCGAATTGGGCAATTTGTAATCCGGGCTGGGGGCCAGGAAGCTGGAAGAGCTAAACCCCGCGCTCGTGATTAGATCTTTGAGCTCTTTCCTGCCGTAGGTTTTGGGTTGGCCATGTTCGTAACGGCCTTCAATTCCATACATGATGATACCGACATGATCTTCGGGAGCCCCCGCAAAATACTTCAACCCCAACTGATTTTCGATGGCGATAAATAGATGCCCATCGGGCTTCAATAGTTTGCGAACTCGCTTAAGCATTGCTAAGGCCGGATCATCGGCATTACTGAACATGCTGGCGTATTCAAGCACGCCAATCAGAGTGACCACGTCGAATTGCTCTTCGACTTTAAAGTCATCGAACCGCTCGGCCAGTACCGTGACGTTATCCAGATCCCGCGTGCGACTCGCTGCAATGGCCGCTCGACGCGGGCTTCCTTCGAGGCACAACACGTCCGCTCCGCATTCACCAAGGTAACGGCTGATGGCGCCACAACCGGCACCGATCTCTAGCACGCGAGACTTTAATAAGTGTTCAAACGGACGCAGGATATTAGCCCGCGTCGCACTCAAATGATAAAGCTTTGCCCAATCGGTGCAGTACTGCGGGAGTTCATCCGACAATACAGAAACGTCATTTGCGTTATGGATGATGCTCGCCAATTCAGTTTCGGCACTATCACCATCACTGTAGGCGATGCCCTGAAAATCAGCGCGAACCCATACATTCGTCGCATCATCCTTGGTATAGCCATAATCATCGAGTTTAAACATTTGGATCTACCGGATCGATTGTCATGGCAGCTGCAAGGTCAATCAGCCCCAACAGTTTAGGGGTAGGCTCGACAATCAAGTGAATAGAGTCATAACGTCGGTCATGAGCAATGATGTCTTCGCCCTCTCGGGAGGCGATCCCTAGGGATATAAAATAATCACCCGTCGCTAGTCTATTTATAAATCTGACACTGGCAGTCGCGGCGCTACCGGATTCTCCCATGGAGCGTGTTTCCACACACTCCAATAAATAAGAGTTAGTGCCGTAAACCGTGACCCCTTCCTTGGTTTTAATGGTGAAACCCAGAATCGGATTGATCACCGGGCGGTTAAATCTGAATGCAACACTCAGTACGATCTCTTCACCGGTTTCCGCACTGGTGGGGAACTCCCGAGCACTGGCTCTTAAATGGAAATCAAGCAGAGTGGCGGCACCGTCGCCCCAGCGATACTCATGCGGGTTGTACCCAACGCGCGATGCATAGACATCGTTATCCAGGTTAAGCAATGCATGGGGAGTTACTGGCGCTACAGACTCTTGAGGGGTACTCGCAGGTGCGCATGAATGGCCATCTTCGGGGCCATCACTGGCATTACGACCAAAGAGGATATCGGTGTAGCGGTTTATAACCGGGCGTGACGCACCGATCATTTCGACCCGACTTTGCTCCAACAGAATTGCACGCGAGCAGTGCGTGACCACCTGCTCGCTGGAGTGCGTCACTAACAGAATGCTTGTTCCATTCTCTTTGAGCTGGCGCAGGCGCTCAAAGCATTTGGCTTGAAACCGAGCATCACCTACCGAAAGAGCCTCGTCCACCACTAGAATCTCAGGGTCCACTTGTGCCTGAACGGCGAAAGCGAGTCTGACCGCCATGCCACTGGAATAAGCTTTGACCGGCTGATCGAGAAACTCTCCGATATCCGCAAAACCGGCGATAGCATCGAAGCGATCATCCACTTCCTCACGGGTAAGACCCAGTACAGCACCGTTCAGATAGACATTCTCACGCCCGGTGAACTCCGGGTTGAAGCCTGAACCCAACTCGAGAAGCGCGGCGACACGTCCGCGGGTTTCAATCTCGCCAATCGTCGGCGCAAGTGTGCCGCAGATTATCTGCAGCAAGGTCGACTTGCCCGATCCATTTCGACCGACGATGCCGACTGTTTCGCCTTTGCTGACCTCAAAACTGATGTCACGCAATGCCCAAAATTCGTTGCCGTACGTGGTCAACGGATCGCCCACCCAACGCTGCAGACGCGGCACAATCGCTTGCTTCAGGCGATCGCGTGGCTTGTCGTATGTGTAAAAACATTTGGAGACATTCCGAACGCTGATTACCGAATGATCAGATGACATCAGCGAACCCTTTACGTGTTTTTTGGAAGAACCAGAATCCAACGCAAGCCATCACTGCTCCAATGATGACCGCGACCCCCAAGCTCCCCCAATCAGGCAGGTTTCCAAAAAGCAGCACGCTTCGACTCTCCTCAATGATGTAAGTCAAAGGATTGAGCTTTAGCCACGGTTTGTAGGCCTCAGGCAGCGCAGCGGTCGGGTACAACACAGGGGAAAGAAAAAGAAGCACGGTCGTGAGTACCGTTATTACGTGCCCCACATCCCTCAGGTAAACCCCCAGCGACGCCAGGAACCAACTAACGCCGAGCGTCGCCAATATCAAGGGCACCAGGACCAGCGGGAACAAGAGCGCCGTCCAATGGATCTGGCCCATGATCAGAAACTGAGCGGCCAGCAACACGATCAGGCTGATGCAGCTATGAAACAACGCGGACCCCAGCGTAATCACCGGCAGAATTTCCAGCGGAAATACTACTTTTTTTACGTAGCTGCTATTGGTCATCACAAGCGATGGCGCACGATTAGCACATTCTGCAAACAATCCGTGAACAATCATGCCAACAAATAGCAGAACCGCGAACCCGCCTTTGCCTGTTTCCACCCCAGCCCATCGAGCTTTGAAAATCTCGGAGAACACGAAGGTATAAACCGCAAGCATGAGGATCGGATTGAAGAACGACCATGTCAGGCCCATCACCGAGCCACGATAACGACCAATGACCTCGCGAGTAGTCATTTGCGAAATCAACGAACGATTTTTCCACAGGCTCGCAGCCAGACTGAATGGCCCCGCGGAAGGTGCGCGATGAGGGTTCACTAGGCAAACACCTCAGCATCAATCAAGCGAGGTGCACTGGCATCTTTTGCGGAAAGCGTCGGGGCTTCGCAGATCGGCCAGGCAATCGCCAAATCAGGGTCGTCCCAGGCAACACTCCGCTCGTGCTCCGGCGCCCAGTAATCCGTGGTTTTGTAGAGAAATTCTGCGCTATCGGAGAGAACAACGAAACCATGCGCAAATCCCTCCGGTATCCAAAGCTGGGATCTGTTGCTTGCACTCAGGAAGGCGCCCGCCCACTTGCCGAAAGTCGCCGAGCTTTTACGCAAATCAACAGCAACATCAAACACCTCACCGTGGGTGACACGCACAAGCTTTCCCTGGGCCTGTTGGATTTGATAGTGCAGGCCGCGAAGTACACCTTTGACTGATCGGGAGTGGTTGTCCTGAACGAAATGAGCTGGCCTTCCCAGTGCTTCTTCAAAAATTTTTTGATTGAAACTTTCGTAGAAAAAACCGCGCTCGTCCCCGAACACTTTCGGTTCGATTAGAAGAACTTCCGGGAGAACGAGTGGGGTAACTCTCATCTTTACAATATCTCCAAAATGTATCCAGGCCGACAGGGCGACGCTGCAGGTCAAAAAAAGATCTTAGGGCAAGCGCCTTGGAAGGCAGATTGCAGCAACGTGCTTCAAAAGATCTTCTCATGCAGTAAACGTTTGAGATATTGGCCATAACCGTTCTTGGAAAGCGGTGCAGCCAGCTTCTCCAACTGCTGCGCATCGATCCACTTTTGCCTGAATGCAATTTCTTCCGGACAAGCAACTTTGAGCCCTTGGCGACGCTCCAGCGTGGCAATGAAGTGACTCGCCTCAAGGAGAGAATCGTGAGTACCGGTATCCAGCCAGGCATACCCTCGGCCCATGATTTCTACAGACAGCTTGCCTCGTTCCATATAGATACGATTGAGGTCGGTAATCTCCAGCTCACCTCTAGGTGAGGGTTGAATGCTTTTAGCAATATCAACCACTTCCTGGTCATAGAAATACAGACCTGTTACGGCATAGCTTGATTTTGGCTGGAGCGGCTTCTCTTCCAGGCTCATCGCCCTGCCTTGGCTATCGAACTCTACGACCCCGTACCGCTCAGGATCGTTAACGTGGTATGCGAAGACACTGGCGCCCTCTTCCCGAGCCATTGCGTTTCTCAACAGCTCATTAAAGTGGTGACCGTGGTAGATGTTGTCACCCAGCACCAACGCCGACAGGTCGTTACCGATGAAGTCTTCACCAATAATGAATGCCTGAGCCAGGCCATCCGGGGAGGCCTGCACCGCGTAGGAAATATTCAGTCCCCAATTACTGCCATCACCCAACAATTGCTCAAAACGCGGCGTGTCCTGGGGGGTGGAGATGATCAGGATGTCGCGAATACCGGCCAACATCAGTGTTGTCAGCGGGTAATAGATCATCGGTTTATCGTAAACAGGCAACAATTGCTTGGAAATGGCCAAGGTCGCCGGGTGCAGGCGCGTGCCCGAGCCGCCAGCCAGAATGATTCCTTTACGTTTGAGCATGTTCATTTCTCTAGTGTTTCAATAAGCATCCGTGCCACACCGTCTTGCCAATCCGGCAAGAACAATGAGAAGGCGTTCTGCAGTTTTTGGGTATTAAGTCGCGAATTGCCGGGGCGTTTAGCCGGCGTTGGATAGGCCGCTGTCGCGATGGCGCCGACTGAAGCTGGGCCAACCTGAAGCTCTACCCCTGCCGCTTGCGCTTGCTCAAGTACGAATCGCGCATAGCGATACCAGGTGGTCTCACCGGCTGACGCGAGGTGGTAGAGCCCGCCCAGGTGTGACTGCTGCCTTACCGCGCGAATGGCGTGCGCAGTGACATCCGCGAGTAAATCGGCGCCAGTCGGCGTGCCGAACTGATCGTTAATGACGTTCAGGCTGTCGCGTTCCTGCGCAAGGCGCAACATGGTCTTGGCGAAGTTGTTGCCCCGTGCGGCATACACCCAACTGGTGCGAAATATCAGGTGCGAACAACCCGACGACTGAATCGCCTGCTCACCGGCAAGCTTGGTCGCGCCATAGACACTAAGAGGGCCGACCGGATCGCTTTCCTGCCAAGGCGTTTCGCCATCGCCTGCGAAGACATAGTCAGTTGAATAGTGCACCAATAAGGCATTGAGCTTCAGGGCCTCTGCGGCCAATACAGCCGGTGCCTCTGCGTTAACGCGCCGCGCCAGGCCAGGCTCGCTTTCGGCCTTGTCCACGGCGGTATATGCAGCAGCGTTGACGATGACATCTGGAGCAAACCGCTGCACGGTCGCAGCAAGCCCCTCTAGATCGCTAAGGTCACCGCAATAGTCGAGGCTTTTGGAATCCAGCGCGAGCACTTGGCCCAGCGGGGCCAAACTGCGTTGTAACTCCCATCCTACTTGGCCATTCTTGCCAAGCAGAAGGATCTTCATACAGAGCGTCCGGAATAGTTTTTTTCCACCCACTCGCGGTAAGAGCCGGATTGGATATTACTGACCCACTCCTGATTATCCAGGTACCACTCCACGGTTTTGCGAATTCCAGTCTCGAAGGTTTCTGCCGGTTTCCAGCCTAACTCGCTCTCAAGCTTACGCGCGTCAATGGCATAGCGACGATCATGCCCTGGGCGGTCTGTTACGTATGCAATCTGTTCGTTGTAAGGCTTGCCGTCCTGGCGAGGACGCAGCCCATCAAGCAAGGCGCAGATGGTATGAACGATGTCCAGGTTGGGCTTTTCGTTCCATCCCCCTACGTTATAGACCTCACCCACCGTACCGGCCTCCAGTACACGGCGGATGGCACTGCAATGGTCCTTGACGTACAGCCAGTCGCGAATCTGCTGGCCGTCGCCGTACACCGGAAGTGCCTTGCCCGCCAGCGCATTGACGATCATCAACGGAATCAGTTTTTCCGGGAAGTGATAGGGGCCATAGTTGTTCGAGCAATTGGTGGTCAGGACCGGCAAACCATACGTGTGGTGGTAGGCACGCACAAGGTGGTCGCTAGCGGCCTTGCTAGCTGAATAGGGGCTGTTGGGCTCGTACTGGTGAGTTTCGGTGAAGGCGGGATCGTCCTTGGACAAGGAGCCATAGACCTCGTCTGTCGAAACATGCAGGAAACGAAAAGCCTGCTGAGCATCTGTCGGCAAGCCTTTCCAATAGGCGCGCACCGTTTCCAGTAAGCGGAATGTACCGACAACATTGGTCTCGATAAAGTCTTCCGGGCCGTGAATGGACCGATCCACGTGCGACTCGGCAGCGAAGTTCAGAATGGCGCGTGGCGAATGCTTAACGAGCAAGCTTTCGACTAATTGTGTATCGCCGATATCGCCATGTACGAACACGTGACGCTTATCACCCTCAAGAGAGCTGAGGTTCTCCAGATTGCCCGCATACGTCAGTTTGTCCAAGTTAATGACAGGCTCGTCCGCTTGCGCCAACCAGTCCAATACAAAATTCGCACCGATAAAGCCTGCGCCGCCAGTTACCAAGATAGTCATTTATTCAGATCTTTTTCAGTAGTGTTGCGAGGATTAGGCCGAGGTTGCCGAGCAGGGTCTGTCGATACAGGCCGGCTAGCCGCATTCCCAATAATCTTCGAAATAATGTTTGGTTTCTTGCATGTTTGAAGCGGGCAAGCGTCGCGCGGTGCTCATCACAAAGACGATGCTGCATGGATTCGAGCGCATGAATATTCTGCTCATTCCACTCGTAAAACCGTCCTTGAAAAACCATGCGCAAACGCACCCGCCGAGCAGACCAGCCTGAATTGCTGCCTATCAAGTTTTCACTGTGCTGGCGATAACGCACTTTGGGTTCAGGGTCATAGTTGACGACCCCTCCCGCACCCGAGACCAACTGATACGCCCACCAATCGTGAGCAGGAACGCTGATATCGGCACCCGCTTCCCGGATAAGATCACGGGCTGCCTGGTTAAAGACCATGGTGTTGCCACCAGCGATACTTTGAACCAGTGCATTGGCAAAACCTGACGGCAAACGGAACAGGGGCGATACCCCTAACGGCACCCCTGATTCACTGATCAGTTGGGTACGGCCGCAATAGAGAGCAGGAATATGCTGAGGAATGGTTTGCAGCCAAGCGAGCGCCACCTCGATTTTGTCTTGATCCCAGATATCGTCCTGATCAGACCACGCAAAAAAATCAGCGTCGATGTCATCTCGAGTAGTCAGCGATAAAAAGTTGGCCGCAAAGCCTCTCTTGGGTCCACGTACCACTCTAATGCGCTCATCCCCCCAGTTATTTCGGTAGCCATCCAATAGCGCCAGGGTTCCGTCTTGGGAATCGTCGTCTGATACAACCAGGATCCAATTACCATGAGTTTGGCGCTCAAAGGAATCAAGCTGCTCGGCCAGAAAGGATTCGCCGTTGTACGTGCACATCAATACGGCGACTTTTGCATGGCAAAAATCGTGCACATCAAGAAGAGAGGCACTACTGGAAGCAAAAATAGACACGAAACTCCCTTCGTGGCGAACATTTCTGTAGGAAATGCGGACATGTGTCGTAGGAAATGATGAAGTATACAGTTATCTTCTGTAGGCACAATCCAACTCTTGATCAATGGCCACCCTCCTCCGTTTGAAGCTCCGCGCACTCCAAGTACCGACACAGCCATGCATCACTGAGTCAGCGACTGGGCAACCGGACAAACAGTCGAGGATTAATATTAAAGTGCCACATCCCTCCCCCTCCCGACTCGCTTAAACAGCCGCAACCGTCGCTGCACTTTTTACTGAGCCACGTGAAATTCAAAAACGAGACCGCCTATTCATTGATGGGTATTTTTGGGGCATGGGGCCAGAAGAATGCTTCAAATTGAAGCGGTTACAGGGAGCAACAACGCCGCTTATACCCCACAGATCGCCCCACAACCTCTTCCGCGCAGCAACGCGGCATTTCAGAAGGCGATGATCGCGCCCAGGTCAACAAGGCAAATCGGCCGCATCACCAAAACGCGTCGCAAAGACGATCAAACGGGCACAATAGTCGCTGCTATACATTCCAAAAATCTGAAAAATACGAAATAGCTAATTCTTCCCCCTAAACTCCAAGAGTGTATTTAGCAGTGATCCACGGGTCATGTTTTAACTAGCCAGCCATACATCTAAAAGCTCAAAAAGTTCAAAAATATATTCAGCTATTTCAATAAAATCTTTGATAGCTATCGAGCGACTCCCCTTGTCGAAATAGTGCCAAGACAATCAGCTCCTCCAGACTAATTACACCTATCAACAAGTGGCTAAACCAATTTACTGATTCCGCCCGATTTCACCTGAGTCCAAGCCACCCTGAAGGCGGTTTTGTATTTACCTGCCCTTGCAAAATGCCTTACCTATCCGAACGGTCAGTACTCGCCCGCTTGCCCGTTGGGCTGAATCGTCCACAGCCCTTTCGTGCCTGAAGCAACGCATAAACCCCGATTGCTACCCGTTAAATGTCTGACGCTGCGCTGAAGGCAGTTGCCACGTAATAAACACACGCCACTTCATCTGGATATCCGAGATGTCTTTGTCGATATCCCTCGGCAAACGCCTCGTGCGACTGTTCTCCCGTTTGGAAAGCCCCCCAGCACGCGATGCAGGCCAACCAGGTATCACCTGGCTTTTTGGATTACTTCTCAGCTCGATATCTTGGCAAAACCTTTTCAACGCACATCCACGGTGTCGACGATATGTTTCTTGAAACGCCCTTCGATCCAAGTACGCCCAACCCATCCTCACCCCACTGAAGATTGTCTGAGCAGGCAATATCGGCAGGAGCCAAGGCTTGGAAAAAACTTTGCCTCCACTGGCTGAATAGCTGGCATACAGCGCGTTTTTATGTGATCGGCGACGGCATTACGATGAAGAAGTTGAGCGAAGCACTCATCAAAAGGCCGTCACGAATGTCGAACTCATTCCCCCGATATCTCGTGACAAATTGATTCACTATTATCAGCACGCAAATGCGCCGTTCTTGCACCTGAATAGCTTCAATGGCTCTTGAAAAATCGTGCCCTCCGAACTGCTCGAATACGCAGCCACCGGCAAACCAATCCTGGCGGGCCTGGGCGGTTATTCAAAAAGGTTCACCATTTACATCATCCCCAATGCTTCTGTATTTGCCCTCGCAAACCCGGATGCCGTGGTTGCCTCACTCGCCAAGCTGACCCTGGGCGCTACTGACCGTGCTGCATTTATCCAGGAGTACTACGGCAGCGACGTTCAATAGCCTATAGCGATCGACATTCTCAATACCGGAAAACTCAAATAGAACAGTGAGGTGGCGTCCGACCGAGGGATTGTTGCAAAAATAAGTTAAATAAACCCCCGTTCCGGTCGATACCCCCTGAAAGCCTTGCGGATTGAACAACCATGCGTAATAACCAACCCGTTACCCAGCGCGAACGTACCTTCCCCGCTCAGCAACGGTTGATCTCAACCACAGATGCCAAAGGCGTGATCACCTACTGCAACGACGCTTTCGTCGAGATCAGTGGGTTTAGTCGCGAAGAACTGGTACGCGCCCCGCACAACCTGGTCCGTCACCCGGACGTGCCGGCGGCGGTGTTCGGGCATATGTGGGCCACGCTCAAACAAGGCTTGCCATGGATGGGCATCGTTAAGAACCGCTGCAAGACGGGCGATCACTACTGGGTTAACGCCTATGTGACGCCGGTCTTTGAAGGCAATCAGGTGGTCGGCTACGAATCGGTGCGCATCAAGCCCACCGCCGAGCAGATCCGCCGGGCCGAAGCGCTCTACCAACGTATCAACCAGGGCAAGTCGGCCGTTCCCCAGCGGGACAAGTGGCTGCCGGTGTTGCAGGACTGGCTGCCGTTTATCCTGATCAGCCAGTTGAGCTTCATGATTGGCGTGTCGCTCAACTCCCACTGGGGCTTTGCCCTGGCGGCGGGTTTGTCGGTGCCGTTGGGCCTGCTGGGCCTGAGCTGGCAACAGCGCGGTCTCAAGCGCCTGCTGCGTTTGGCCGAGCAGACCACCTCCGACCCGTTGATCGCGCAGATGTACACCGACAGCCGTGGCGCTCAGGCGCGCTTGGAGATGTCGATCCTCAGCCAGGAAGCGCGTCTGAAGACATGCCTTACACGCTTGCAGGACACTGCTGAGCATCTCAACGAGCAAGCGGCGCAGTCCAACACCCTGGCCCACAACAGCTCCAGCGGCCTGGAACGCCAGCGCGTGGAAACCGAACAGGTGGCCACAGCGGTCAACCAGATGGCGGCGACCACCCAGGAAGTCGCCAGCCATGTGCAGCGCACGGCGGACGCCACTCAGGAAGCCAATCGCTTGACCGGTCGCGGCCGCGATATCGCGGGGGAAACCCGCGAGGCCATTCAGCGTCTGTCGGTTGCCGTGGGTGAGACGGGCGTGACCGTCACTCAACTGGCCAAGGACAGCGATGAGATCGGCGGCGTTGTTGACGTGATCAAGGGCATTGCCGACCAGACCAACCTGTTGGCATTGAACGCTGCTATCGAAGCCGCTCGTGCCGGCGAGATGGGCCGTGGCTTTGCCGTGGTAGCCGACGAAGTACGGCAGCTGGCGCAGCGTACGGCCGAGTCGACCGGGCAGATCCATGCCCTGATCGCCAAGCTGCAACACACCGCCGCCGCCGCCGTGCAAACCATGGACGCCGGGCATCGCCAGGCCGAAGAAGGTGTGGCGCGGGTGATGGAGGCGGATCAGGCGTTGGTGGGCATCAGTGAGGCGGTGGCGCACATCACTGACATGACCACGCAAATTGCAGCGGCGACTGAAGAGCAAAGCTCGGTAGCCGAAGAGATCAGCCGTAACATCAGCACCATTGCGCTGTTGGCAGATCAGACCTCGGAGCAGGCGATGAACTCGGCGCAGTTGAGTGAGGAATTGACGCATACCGCCAATACCCAGTACTCGCTGGTGGAGCGTTTTAACCGCTAGACCGCTCTCGGGGGCAGGGTTATCTACACAACGCCTAAAGGCAGACACATAACTCTGTGGTGAGCGGGCTTGCCCGCGCTGGGCTGCGAAGCAGCCCTAACCCAGACACCGCATTTTTTCAGCAACACCCGACTGGCAGGTTTTGGGGCTGCTGCGCAGCCCAGCGCGGGGCAAGCCCGCTCCCCACAAGAGCCTCGTTTTCTCAGGGTATGTTTGCATCGAAGATGTGTAGATACCTACGTCCCGATACGTCCCTAACAGGCGCCGAGAAACCTGGCGACCTGCACCGCCGCAGCCTCCAAATGCTGCTCATGACTAAACCCCGAAGCCTTCAACGGCTTCAAATCATGATCCCCCGCCACCAGCCACATCACCTCGATGCTCGGTGACAACACATACCCCTCCACCGTCGCCCGATTGCCCAGCGCATCGCGCTCGCCCTGCACAATCAACGTCGGCGTCTTTAGCTCGACCAAATGCTCGACCCTCGGTTTTTCCGGCTTGCCCACCGCATAGAACGGATAGCCCAGGCACACCAACGCGTCCGCGGCCAATTCATCGGCCAACAGACTCGCCATGCGCCCGCCCATGGACTTGCCACCAATGGCCAGTTTCCCAGCGACATGACGTCGCACCTCGGCATGCACTTCGCGCCAGGCTTCCAGCAGTTTCGGCGCCGGGTTGGGTGGGCGTTTGCCACCATCCAATCGACGCTGGGCCATGTAGGGAAACTCGAAGCGCAACACGTTGACGCCATGCCCGGCAAGGCGTGCAGCCATGTCGTTCATGAAGGATGAGTCCATCGGTGCGCCGGCGCCGTGGGCCAGGATCAGCGTCACCGGTGTACGCGCGATAGACCCTTTCGCGACATCCCACAACCAGCCGTGTTCCCGCACACACTGCGCCCATTGATCCCCGTCAATACTGGCCTTGTGCTCTTTGCCCATGCTTGCCTCGCTATTTAGTCTGCCTATAACTCCAGCCCAAGTGCCGCATTTGCTTGGGTTGAACCGTGGATGGGGAACCATGAACACTACTTTAAGTACCGCCTATAACTACAAGGTGGTCCGCCAATTCGCCATTATGACGGTGGTGTGGGGCATCGTCGGCATGGGGCTCGGGGTTTTTCTCGCCGCCCAATTGGTTTGGCCCGCACTCAACTTCGATTTGCCCTGGACCAGCTTCGGCCGCTTGCGCCCGCTGCACACCAACGCGGTGATCTTCGCTTTCGGCGGCTGCGCACTGTTTGCCAGCTCGTTCTACTCGGTGCAACGCACCTGCCAAACGCAGCTGTTCGCGCCGAAAATCGCCGCGTTTTGCTTCTGGGGTTGGCAGTTGGTCATCCTGCTGGCTGCGATCACCTTGCCGCTGGGCTACACCAGTTCCAAGGAATACGCCGAGCTGGAATGGCCGATCGACATCCTGATCACCATTGTCTGGGTGGCCTACGCCATCGTGTTCTTCGGCACGGTGATGAAGCGCAACACCAAGCACATCTACGTCGGTAACTGGTTCTTCGGTGCGTTCATCATCACCGTGGCGATCCTGCATATCGTCAACAACCTGGAAATCCCGGTCAGCCTGACCAAGTCCTACAGCCTCTACGGCGGTGCGACGGATGCCATGGTGCAGTGGTGGTATGGGCACAACGCGGTAGGCTTTTTCCTCACCGCAGGCTTCCTGGGGATGATGTACTACTTCGTGCCCAAGCAGGCCGAACGTCCGGTGTATTCCTATCGCTTGTCAATCGTGCACTTCTGGGCGCTGATCACCCTGTACATCTGGGCCGGTCCGCACCACTTGCACTACACCGCGCTGCCGGACTGGGCGCAGTCCCTGGGCATGGTGATGTCTCTGGTACTGCTGGCTCCGAGCTGGGGCGGCATGATCAACGGGATGATGACCCTCTCGGGCGCCTGGCATAAGTTGCGCAGCGACCCGATCCTGCGCTTTTTGGTGGTGTCCCTGGCGTTCTACGGCATGTCGACCTTCGAAGGCCCGATGATGGCGATCAAGACCGTCAACGCCCTCTCCCACTACACCGACTGGACCATCGGCCACGTACACGCCGGCGCCCTCGGTTGGGTGGCGATGATCTCCATCGGCGCGCTGTACCACATGATCCCGAAAGTCTTCGGTCGCGAGCAGATGTACAGCCTCGGCCTGATCAACGCGCACTTCTGGCTGGCCACCATCGGCACCGTGCTCTACATCGCCTCGATGTGGGTCAACGGCATCGCCCAGGGCCTGATGTGGCGTGCGATCAACGAAGACGGCACCTTGACCTACTCCTTCGTCGAAACCCTGGTGGCCAGCCATCCAGGCTTCATCGTGCGGCTGGTGGGCGGTGCGGTGTTCCTCAGCGGCATGTTCCTGATGGCTTACAACACGTGGCGCACCGTGCGTTCGCCGCAGCCTGTCGAAGCCGCCACCACTGCGCAGCTGGCCTGAGGAGTCTGTGATGAAACACGAAACGATTGAAAAGAACGTCGGCCTGCTGATGCTGCTCATGGTGCTCGCCGTGAGCATCGGCGGCCTGACCCAGATCGTCCCGCTGTTCTTCCAGGACGTGACCAACAAGCCGGTGGAAGGCATGAAGCCGTACACCGCGCTGCAACTGGAAGGCCGCGACATCTACATCCGCGAAGGCTGCGTGCAGTGCCACTCGCAGATGATCCGTCCGTTCCGCGCCGAAACCGAACGCTACGGTCACTACTCGGTGGCGGGCGAAAGCGTGTGGGATCACCCGTTCCTGTGGGGCTCCAAGCGCACCGGCCCGGATCTGGCCCGCGTTGGCGCCCGCTACTCGGACGACTGGCACCGCGCGCACTTGTACAACCCGCGCAACGTAGTGCCCGAGTCGAAGATGCCGGCCTACCCGTGGCTGGTCACGGCCCAGGTCGACAGCAGCCACACCGAGAACAAGTTGAAAGTAATGCGCACCCTCGGCGTGCCATACACCGTCGACGACATCAGTGGCGCCGTGGCCAGCCTCAAGGGCAAGACCGAGATGGACGCGCTGGTTTCGTACCTGCAAGTACTCGGCACTGCCATCAAGAGCAAGAGGTGAGCCATGGGATTTGAATTCGATGCGGGCACCATCCGCGGCCTTGGCACGCTGGTCGTTGCCATCGCCTTTATCGGCCTGTCGCTGTGGGTGTTCAACAACCGGCGCAATGAGGAATTCGAGCAGGCGCGCCTGCTGCCCTTCGCCGATGAACCTTCTCCATCCGACGCTCAAGAAGAGCCAGCAACAAGGAGCAATCGGCCATGACCCTATTCTGGAGTACATGGATCTGCGTACTGACCCTCGGCAGCCTGATCGGGCTGACCTGGCTATTGATCGCCACCCGCAAGGGCGAGACCAAGGGCAGTGTCGACCAGACCATGGGCCACGCCTTCGACGGTATCGAGGAATACGACAACCCGCTGCCCCAGTGGTGGTTCATGCTGTTCGCCGGCACCCTGGTGTTTGCGGTCGGCTACCTGGTGCTCTACCCGGGCCTGGGCAACTGGAAAGGTGTGCTGCCGGGCTATGAAGACGGTTGGACCTCGGCCAAGGAGTGGGACAAGGAGATGGCCAAGGCCGATACCAAGTTCGGGCCGATCTTCGCCAAATTCTCGGCCATGCCCGTGGAAGAAGTCGCTAAAGACCCGCAAGCGCTGAAGATGGGCGGTCGCCTGTTCGCGTCCAACTGCGCGGTGTGTCACGGCTCGGACGCCAAGGGCGCGTTCGGCTTCCCTAACCTGGCAGACAACATCTGGCGCTGGGGCGGCTCGGCTGAGGCCATCAAGACCACCATCCTGAACGGTCGCCACGCGGCGATGCCGGCCTGGGGTACGGTGCTGGGTGACGACGGTGTGAAAAACGTCGCTGCCTATGTACGTCACGATTTGGCCAAGTTGCCACTGCCGGCCGATAGCACTGCCGACCTGGATGCGGGCAAAGCGGCGTTCAACACCACCTGCGTGGCCTGCCATGGGCCGGAAGGCCACGGTATGGAAGTCATGGGGGCGCCGAACCTGACGCTGCCAGGCGGCTATATCTACGGCACCAGCCTGGCGCAATTGCAGCAGACCATTCGTCACGGCCGTCAGGGCCAGATGCCGGCGCAGGAACTGTTGCAGGGCAACGACAAAGTGCACCTGCTCGCGGCTTACGTGTACAGCCTGTCTCACAACGCTGATGGTGCAATGCCAGAAAGCGCAGCTCAGTAACACCTGACTGCCGCCCCAATTTGGGGCGGCAGCTCTACCGCGCTACGCGACCAAGTGTCACACCCCTCCAAAGCACAACTTTCCCCTACTGCCATTCGGGTCTACGCTTGCTTGCACAGCGGACCGATCTTGGCGTACGCGACGACAGTCGTTGCGACCCCCAAAATTTCCTGTCCACTCGATCAGCTTTCGATTTCTGATTTTGTCCTTACGCCAAACATGGAAAGGGCGCAGAATCTGGCGTGGAACGCATTGATCCAGGTCAGCCATTGCGTTGCAATGGCCCCTCGCTTTCTACATACTTGCGGCCGATTTTACCTATAAAAAAACCTAAACCGTGGAACCTTAGAATGAGCACAGCAATCAGTCCGACTGCTTATAACTATAAGGTAGTCCGCCAGTTCGCCATCATGACGGTGGTCTGGGGGATCCTTGGCATGGGGCTCGGGGTGTTCATCGCCTCGCAACTGGTTTGGCCGGAATTGAATTTCGACTTGCCATGGACGACCTTCGGTCGCCTACGCCCGCTGCACACCAACCTGGTGATTTTCGCCTTCGGCGGATGTGCATTGTTTGCCACCTCCTACTATGTCGTGCAGCGAACCTGCCAGACGCGACTGATCTCCGATGGCCTCGCCGCCTTTACCTTCTGGGGTTGGCAGGCGGTCATCGTCGGCGCCATCGTCAGCCTGCCACTGGGCTACACCACCACCAAGGAATACGCCGAGCTGGAATGGCCGATCGCCATTTTGCTGGCGATTGTGTGGGTGACCTACGGTGCGGTGTTCTTCGGCACCATCGTCAAGCGCAAAACCAAGCACATCTACGTGGGCAACTGGTTCTACGGTGCGTTCATCGTGGTCACGGCGATGCTGCACATCGTCAATCACGCATCGCTGCCGGTCAGCCTGTTCAAGTCCTACTCGGCGTATGCCGGCGCGACGGACGCGATGATCCAGTGGTGGTACGGGCATAACGCCGTAGGCTTTTTCCTCACCACCGGTTTTCTGGGGATGATGTACTACTTCGTGCCGAAACAGGCCGAACGTCCTATTTACTCGTACCGTTTGTCCATCGTGCACTTCTGGGCATTGATCACCCTCTACATCTGGGCCGGCCCGCACCACTTGCACTACACCGCACTGCCGGACTGGGCTCAGTCCCTGGGCATGGCGATGTCGATCATCCTGTTGGCTCCGAGCTGGGGCGGCATGATCAACGGCATGATGACCCTCTCGGGTGCCTGGCATAAATTGCGCACCGACCCGATCCTGCGCTTCCTTGTGGTATCCCTGGCGTTCTACGGCATGTCGACCTTCGAAGGGCCGATGATGGCAATCAAGACCGTCAACTCGCTCTCCCACTACACCGACTGGACCATCGGCCACGTTCACGCCGGTGCCCTCGGTTGGGTGGCGATGATCTCCATCGGTGCGCTGTACCACATGATCCCCAAACTGTTCGGCCGTGCGCAGATGCACAGCGTCGGGCTGATCAACACGCACTTCTGGCTGGCCACCATCGGCACCGTGCTCTACATCGCTTCGATGTGGGTCAACGGCATCACCCAAGGCCTGATGTGGCGTGCGATCAACGATGACGGCACCCTCACCTACTCGTTCGTCGAAGCGCTGCAAGCCAGCCATCCGGGCTACATCGTCCGTGCCCTGGGCGGTGCGTTCTTCGCTGCCGGCATGCTGTTCATGGCCTACAACGTCTGGCGCACCGTGCGTGCCTCGGACCCGGCAGAAGCCGAAGCCGCCGCCAAGATCGCCGTTGTGGGAGCCCACTGATGAAGCATGAAGTAGTCGAGAAGAATATCGGCCTGCTGGCCTTCTTCATGGTCATCGCCGTGAGTATCGGCGGCCTGACCCAGATCGTTCCGCTGTTTTTCCAGGACGTGACCAACAAGCCGGTGGAAGGCATGAAGCCGCGCACCGCCCTTGAACTGGAAGGCCGCGACGTCTACATCGCCAACGGTTGCGTGGGCTGTCACTCGCAGATGATCCGCCCGTTCCGCGCCGAAACCGAACGCTACGGCCACTACTCGGTCGCCGGCGAAAGCGTATGGGACCACCCGTTCCTGTGGGGCTCCAAGCGCACCGGCCCTGACCTGGCCCGTGTTGGCGGGCGTTACTCCGATGACTGGCAACGTGCGCACTTGTACAACCCGCGCAACGTGGTGCCTGAGTCGAAAATGCCGGCGTACCCGTTCCTCGTGGAAAACAAGCTCGACGGCAAGGACACCGCGAAGAAGATGGAAGTCTTGCGCACCCTGGGCGTGCCCTACACCGACGAAGACATCGCCGGTGCAGCCGCAGCCGTAAAGGGCAAGACCGAAATGGACGCATTGGTGGCCTACCTGCAAGGCCTGGGCACCATCATCAAAAGCAAACGGTGATTCTTCATGGATATCGGGATGATTCGTGGCCTGGGCACCGTTGTGGTGATGGTGGCCTTTATCGGCCTGGCGTTGTGGGTGTTCAGCCCCAAGCGCAAGTCGGAGTTTGAAGACGCGACCTTGCTGCCCTTTGCGGATGATCCCGAAGCCATCAAGCACGTCGAGCAAGCTTCTAGGAGTAACAAAGAATGACTACGTTCTGGAGTCTGTACGTCACAGTCCTCAGTCTGGGTACCATTTTCGCCCTGACCTGGCTGTTGCTGTCGACCCGCAAGGGCCAGCGCGCCGAGCAAACCGACGAGACCGTCGGCCACTCGTTCGATGGCATCGAGGAGTACGACAACCCATTGCCCAAGTGGTGGTTCATGCTGTTCGTCGGCACCATCATTTTTGCCCTTGGCTACCTGGTGCTGTACCCAGGCCTGGGCAATTGGAAAGGCCTGCTGCCGGGCTACAACTACCTCGACAACGACAAGCAAACCCCCTTCGCCAACGGCCAGACCGGCTGGACCGGTGTACACGAATGGGAAAAGGAAATGGCCCGGTCGGACGCCAAGTTCGGTCCGATCTTCGCCAAATTCGCCTCCATGCCCATTGAGGAAGTCGCCAAAGACCCACAAGCCCTGAAGATGGGTGGCCGCTTGTTCGCGTCCAACTGCTCGGTGTGCCACGGGTCCGACGCCAAGGGTGCCTACGGCTTCCCCAACCTGACTGACGCCGACTGGCGCTGGGGTGGGGAGCCGGCGACGATCAAGGAAACCATCATGAAAGGCCGTCATGCCGTGATGCCGGGCTGGCTGCCGGTGCTGCAAGAAGAGGGTGTCAGCGACGTGGCGGCCTACGTGGTCACTCAACTCGACGGCCGCAAACTGCCCGAAGGCGTCAAGGCCGACGTAGCCAACGGCGAAAAACTCTTCGCCGCCAACTGCGTGGCCTGCCACGGCCCAGCCGGTAAAGGCACCCCAGCAATGGGCGCGCCCGACCTGACCCACCCCGGCGCCTTCATCTACGGTTCGAGCTTCGCCCAACTGCAGCAGACCATCCGTTTCGGCCGCCAGGGCCAGATGCCGGCGCAGGAACAATTGCAAGGCAATGACAAGGTGCACTTGCTCGCGGCGTATGTTTACAGCTTGTCCCATGGGGATAAGAAGGCCGAGGAGCAGTAAGGCGACCCCCTTACCCAGAAACACCAAAAAACCCTTGTGAGAGGGGGCTTGCTCCCGATGACGGTGGATCAGTATTAGTGACTCTGACTGACACGCCGCTATCGGGAGCAAGCCCCCTCACACATTGGATCTTCGGCTTTTTGAAGGTTGAGCCCGCAAAAACCGTCCATACTTCACAAGTCAATTGATCCAGATCACGTACACCATCAATTGATTTTTCCCAACGCGACCAAAGGTCGCACCCCTTGCGCAGCATCGGGGGCGTATCATTACGCCACTGCAAGACCCCTAATTTGACCCCGGTTGGCACGTACTGGCCGAGGCAAATCTCCACCGCCGTGGGATGCAATGATGAGCGACCAAATACCGGTACATGACGTTACCCCGCCTGCCAAACACTCGACCGCCACCGTCGACCTCTATGCCCCGCGCGAGAAAATCTACACCCGCGCCTTTACCGGCCTGTTCCGCAATTTACGAATGCTCGGCGGCGCTGCTTTGTTCCTGCTCTACTTCGGCACGGTGTGGCTGAACTGGGGCGGTCACCAGGCCGTGTGGTGGAACCTGCCGGAGCGTAAGTTCTTCATTTTCGGTGCGACCTTCTGGCCCCAGGACTTCATCCTGCTGTCGGGCATTCTGATCGTCGCGGCGTTTGGCCTGTTCTTCATCACGGTGTACGCCGGCCGCGTGTGGTGCGGTTATACCTGCCCGCAAAGCGTGTGGACGTGGATCTTCATGTGGTGCGAAAAAGTCACCGAAGGCGACCGCAACCAACGCATCAAGCTGGATAAAGCGCCGATGGGCGCCAACAAATTCCTGCGCAAATTCAGCAAGCACAGCCTGTGGCTGCTGATCGGTTTTGCCACCGGGATTACCTTCGTCGGCTACTTCTCGCCGATCCGCGAACTGGTGTTCGATTTCTTCACCGGCCAGGCCGATGGCTGGTCGTATTTCTGGGTCGGTTTCTTCACCCTCGCCACCTACGGCAACGCCGGCTGGCTGCGCGAACAGGTGTGCATCTACATGTGCCCGTACGCGCGTTTCCAGAGCGTGATGTTCGACAAAGACACCCTCATCGTCTCTTACGACCCACGCCGTGGAGAGCTGCGTGGCCCGCGTAAAAAAGGGATCGACTACAAGGCCCAAGGCCTGGGCGACTGCATCGATTGCACGATGTGCGTGCAGGTGTGCCCCACCGGCATCGACATCCGCGACGGCCTGCAAATCGAGTGCATCGGCTGCGCCGCGTGCATCGACGCCTGCGACAACATCATGGACAAGATGGAGTACCCGCGCGGCCTGATCAGCTACACCACCGAGCACAACCTGTCCGGGCAGAAAACCCACAAGCTGCGCCCACGCCTGATCGGTTACGCCCTGGTGTTGCTGGCGATGATCAGCCTGTTGGCCGGGGCGTTCTTCATGCGGTCGCTGGTGGGCTTCGACGTGAGCAAAGACCGCGTGCTCTACCGCGAAAACGCCGAAGGCCGTATCGAAAACGTCTACAGCCTGAAGATCATGAACAAGGACCAGCGCGACCACACCTACGTGCTCGACGCATCAGGCCTGCCAGACCTCAAGCTGCAGGGCCGGCGCGAGATCAAGGTGGCTGCCGGCGATATCGTCAGCATGCCAGTGGAACTGTCGAGTGCGCCGGAACAACTGCCGTCGAGCACCAACGAGGTGAAATTCACCCTCACCGATGCCGATGACGCCAGCGTCAACATTGAAGCCAAGAGCCGATTCATCGGCCCACAAGTTCGATAAAGAGAGAACGGAACAATGCCCTTAGCCACTGCCGCAAGCCCTTGGTACAAGCACCTCTGGCCCTGGATCATCATCGGGATCCTCGCCTGCTCGGTGACCTTGACCTTGTCCATGGTGACCATCGCGGTAAACAACCCGGACAACCTGGTCAACGACAACTACTACGAGGCTGGCAAGGGCATCAACCGCTCACTGGACCGCGAACGCCTGGCGCAGACCCTGCAACTGCGCGCCAAGTTGCATTTGGACGAACTGACCGGTGAAGTCGAGCTGAAGCTCACCGGCTACAGCAACCCGAACACCCTGGAACTGAACCTGATTTCCCCGACTCAGCCGGAGAAAGATCGCAAAATCAACCTGGCCCGCAGCGACAGCGAACCCGGCCGCTACATCGGCCAGGTCACCGACAAAGTCGAAGGCCGCCGCTTCGTGGAACTGCTGGGCGTGGAAGGCGACAAGACCTGGCGGCTGTTCGAGGAAGAAGAAGTCAGCCACGACAAAGACTTGCTGTTGGGTGATGAACCGTTGCAGGGTGCCGAAGACCTGAAAAAATAAACACCTGCGCTTCGCGCATCGCCGGCAATCCGGCTCCTACAGACCCTCACCCCTCTCGTAGGAGCCGGCTTGCCGGCGATGGGGCCTTCCCAGCCACCAAAGATCCCGAACCATGACCACCCCCACTCCCTGCTACCACTGCGCTTTGCCCGTACCGCCCGGCAGCCGGTTCACCGCCGATATCCTCGGTGAGCGCCGCGAACTCTGCTGCCCGGGCTGCCAGGCGGTGGCCGAAGCAATCGTGGCCGCAGGTTTGGAAAGCTATTACCAGCACCGCAGCGAAGCCTCGGCCAACCCCGAAACGCTGCCGGTGCAACTGGTGGACGAACTGGCGCTGTACGACCGCGCCGACGTGCAAAAACCCTTCGTGCACCACCAAGGCGAACTGGCCGAAACGACCCTGTTGATGGAAGGCATCAGCTGCGCCGCCTGTGGCTGGCTGATCGAAAAACACCTGCGCAGCTTGCCCGCCGTTGCCGAGGCGCGGTTGAACCTGTCCAACCATCGCTTGCAGGTGCGCTGGGCCGACGGGCAATTGCCGTTGAGCCAAGTGCTCAGTGAGCTGCGCCATATCGGCTATGCCGCCCATCCTTATCAGGCCGACCGCGCCGCCGAGCAACTGGCCAGCGAAAACCGTCTGGC
This sequence comes from Pseudomonas sivasensis, assembly GCF_052938085.1. NCBI lineage: Bacteria > Pseudomonadati > Pseudomonadota > Gammaproteobacteria > Pseudomonadales > Pseudomonadaceae > Pseudomonas > Pseudomonas sivasensis. Next base: position 1,532,613 of record NZ_CP176442.1, on the reverse strand, counting down.
TTTGCGCCAACTCGGTGTCGCCGGGCTGCTGTGGTTCCAGGCAATGATGGCAACCATGGCCACCTGGCCGGAATTCAACATCGACCTGAGCCCGGAGCTGCATGTAATTCTGCGTTGGGTGGCGATGTTTCTGACAACCCCCATCGTGTTCTACAGCTGCGCGCCGTTCTTCAAGGGCGCCATGCGCGACCTGCGCACGCGCCACCTGACCATGGACGTTTCAGTATCCCTCGCCATTGGCGGGGCTTATTTGGCGGGAATATGGACCGCGATCACCGGCGTCGGCGAGCTGTATTTCGATGCAGTGGGCATGTTTGCACTGTTCCTGCTGGCCGGTCGCTACCTGGAACGCCGTGCCCGGGAGCGCACGGCGGCGGCCACTGCGCAGTTGGTCAACCTGTTGCCTGCGTCGTGCCTGCGCTTGAAAGACGACGGCCAGAGCGAACGCATCCTGTTGAGCGAACTGGCCCTGGGCGACCGCGTGCTGGTGCATCCGGGCGCGGTGCTGCCAGCAGACGGCGTGATCCTCGATGGCCAGTCCAGCATTGATGAGTCCCTACTCACCGGCGAGTACTTACCGCAACCGCGCCAAGTCGGCGACACCGTCACCGCCGGCACCCTCAACGTCGACGGCGCGCTGACCGTCGAAGTGCGCGCCCTTGGCCACGAGACCCGCCTGTCCGCCATCGTGCGCCTGCTGGAGCGCGCCCAGGCCGAAAAACCGCGACTGGCGCAAATCGCCGACCGCGCCGCGCAGTGGTTCCTATTGTGTTCGCTGATCGCCGCTGCGCTGATCGGCCTGCTGTGGTGGGAACTGGACTCATCACGAGCGTTCTGGATCGTGCTGGCGATGCTAGTGGCGACCTGCCCATGTGCGTTGTCCCTCGCTACACCGACCGCCCTGACCGCCGCCACCGGCACCCTGCACAAACTCGGGCTGCTGCTGACCCGTGGCCATGTGCTGGAGGGCCTGAACCAGATCGACACGGTGATTTTCGACAAGACCGGCACCCTCACCGAAGGTCGCCTGGCCCTGCGCGCAATCCGGCCGCTGGGCGAGTTGGGCAGCGACGACTGCCTGGGTCTCGCCGCCGCACTGGAAAACCGCTCGGAACATCCGATTGCCCGCGCCTTTGGCCGTGCGCCATTGGCCGCTGACGAAGTGCTCAGTACCCCCGGTCTCGGTCTGGAAGGTCGAGTGGGCGAGCGTCTGCTGCGCATCGGCCAGCCGGGTTTCGTCTGCGAACTCAGTGGCTGCCCGATCCCCGCTCCGCCGGACGACGCCGGGCAATGGCTGCTGCTGGGCGACCGCAGCGGCGCCCTCGCCTGGTTCGTACTGGATGACCGCCTGCGCAGCGACGCCCCCGCCCTGCTCGCCGCTTGCAAGGCGCGCGGTTGGCGCACACTGCTGCTGTCCGGGGACAGTTCGCCGATGGTCGCCAGTGTCGCCCTTGAGCTGGGCATAGACGAGGCCCACGGCGGCCTGCGTCCCGACGACAAGCTGCACGTGCTGCAACAGCTGCACAAGGAAGGTCGCAAGGTGCTGATGCTCGGCGATGGCGTCAACGATGTCCCCGTCCTCGCCGCCGCCGATATCAGCGTGGCAATGGGCTCGGCCACCGACCTGGCCAAGACCAGTGCCGATGCGGTGTTGCTCTCCAATCGCCTCGACGCTCTGGTGCAGGCTTTCAGCCTGGCGCGGCGCACCCGACGAGTGATTATTGAAAACCTGCTCTGGGCGGGCCTATACAATGGCCTGATGTTGCCGTTTGCTGCTTTGGGCTGGATCACGCCAATCTGGGCGGCAGTCGGCATGTCCATCAGTTCGTTGACCGTGGTACTCAACGCCCTGCGCCTGACTCGCGTGCCGAGCGCACAGGCCGCCAGCGCCCCCTCAATCACCCGCCCGCTGCCCGCGTGAGCCGCGCGGGCATGGAGTGCAGATGCCAGCTTTATACGTGATGATTCCGGCGGCGCTGCTGATAGTGGCCATCGCTATTTACATCTTCTTCTGGGCCGTGGACAGCGGCCAGTACGATGACCTCGACGGCCCGGCCCACAGCGTGCTGTTCGACGACCAGGACCCGAACCACCTGGCCGCCATCGACGAAGCCAACGGCCCGGAACAACCGCCCAAAGACCCACCTCATGCTTGAATTAGCGCCGCTGCTGGTCTCCGCGCTGATCCTGGGCCTGCTGGGCGGCGGTCATTGCCTGGGCATGTGCGGCGGGCTGATGGGCGCGCTGACTTTGGCAATTCCCAAGGAGCAACGCAGTCGCCGGTTTCGCCTGCTGCTGGCGTACAACCTGGGGCGAATCCTCAGTTACGCCACGGCTGGGCTGTTGATCGGCCTGGCCGGCTGGGCCGTGGCCAATAGCCCGGCGGCGATGTTCATGCGCGTGCTCGCCGGTCTGCTGCTGATCTGCATGGGCCTGTACCTGGCCGGTTGGTGGAGCGGCCTCACCCGTATCGAAAGCCTCGGGCGCGGCCTGTGGCGGCATATCCAGCCCGTTGCCACCCGTTTGCTGCCGGTGTCCAGCCTGCCCCGCGCTCTACTGCTGGGCGCGCTGTGGGGCTGGTTGCCGTGCGGGTTGGTCTACAGCACCCTGCTGTGGGCAGCGAGCCAGGGCAATGCGCTGGACAGTGCCTTGCTGATGCTCGCGTTCGGGTTGGGCACCTGGCCCGTGCTGCTGGCGACTGGGCTGGCCGCCGAACGCGTCACCGCGTTATTGCGCAAACGCAGCGTGCGCATGGCCGGTGGATTTCTGGTCATTGTGTTCGGTATTTGGACCTTGCCAGGGCCGCACCAGCACTGGCTGATGGGCCACTAAAAGGCCATGTGGCATAGCGCCGCTGCTCGTTGATGCAAATCAAGATGCCCTCTGCTCCACGCCTCTAGACTCGGCCCACTAGCCTATCCGGGGGACGCCCGCATGCTCGACGCCATTCGTTGGGACACCGATCTGATTCATCGCTACGACCTGGCGGGACCGCGCTATACGTCCTACCCCACCGCCGTACAATTCGACAGCCAGGTCGGCACATTCGACCTGCTACACGCCCTGCGCGACAGTCGCAAGGCTGTGCGCCCATTGTCGCTGTATGTGCATGTGCCGTTCTGCGCGAACATTTGCTACTACTGCGCCTGCAACAAGGTGATCACCAAAGACCGTGGCCGCGCCCAGGCATATCTGCACCGCTTGGAGCAGGAAATCCAAATGGTGGCCTGCCACCTCGACCCGAAACAGCCGGTGGAGCAGTTGCATTTCGGCGGCGGCACGCCGACGTTTCTCAGCCACGACGAACTGCGTCAGGTCATGGGCTCCCTGCGCCAGCACTTCAATTTGCTCGATGATGATTCCGGCGACTACGGCATCGAAATCGACCCGCGCGAAGCCGACTGGGCCACCATGGGCCTGCTGCGTGAACTCGGTTTCAACCGCGTCAGCATTGGCCTGCAAGACCTCGACCCCGAGGTCCAGCGGGCCGTTAACCGCCTGCAAAGCCTGGAAGAGACTCGCGCAGTAATCGATGCGGCGCGCACTTTGCAGTTTCGCTCGATCAATATCGACCTGATCTACGGCCTGCCCAAGCAAACGCCGATCAACTTCGCGCGCACCGTGGAAGAAGTGATCAAGCTGCAACCGGATCGCCTGTCGGTGTTCAACTATGCGCACCTGCCGGAGCGCTTCATGCCCCAGCGGCGCATCGACAGCGACGAGCTGCCAGCACCGGCGGAAAAACTGCTGATGCTGCAAACCACCATCACGCAATTGACCGAGGCGGGTTATCGCTACATCGGCATGGACCACTTCGCTCTGCCGGATGACGAACTCGCCATCGCCCAGGAAGAAGGCACGCTGCAACGCAATTTCCAGGGCTACACCACCCACGGCCATTGCGACCTGATCGGCCTGGGTGTGTCGGCGATCAGCCAGATCGGCGACTTGTATTGCCAGAACAGCAGTGACCTCAACGGCTACCAGAACACCCTGGCCGGCGCGCAGCTGGCGACCAGCCGTGGCTTGGTCTGCACCACAGACGATCGACTAAGACGGGAAGTGATTCAGCAGTTGATCTGCAATTTCAGCCTGGTATTCGAGCGTATCGAACAGGCCTTCAATATTGATTTTCGCGGGTACTTCGATGAGATCTGGCTGCAACTTGAGGCCATGGCCAAGGACGGCCTGATCGCGCTCGACGCCCAGGGCATTCGGGTGCTGCCCGCAGGGCGCTTGCTGGTGCGCTCGGTGTGCATGGTGTTCGACGCGTACCTGGAACACCAGAACCGGCAACGGTTTTCACGGGTGATCTAGTTACATCGACAACGAAGCGGCCTTGAGCGCCTGATCGGCACTCATGGTTTTCATGGCCTTGGCCAAGGAGATTTGGGCCGTCATCAAGCCGGCCTGCAAGGAACTGATGGCACCTTGCACGTTAGCGACCTTGGCCTGAACCTCCTCCGGCGTCAGGCTTTTGTCCGCGGCGATGGCCTGAAGCTCCGCCAATTTTTCGGCGATCTGCTGCTTCAACTGACGGATCATTTTAAGAACTTGCTTAACGTTGTCGTCCAGACCGCTGTCATCGATATCGGCGTTGGCACTTTTGGCCGCACCCGCAGCCTTAAAGCCATCCGGCGAAATGCTCACCTTCACGCCTTCGCTCGTGGCAGGCGTTGACACGGCATCCTGCGTCTCAACCGCCGCAGCGGGCGGGGCCGGCTCTGGGTTTGGCACACGGATGGAGGGGTTGTTGGCGGCGATGATCAACATGCGCTGAGCTCCTGCTCATGAACGTACACATATGTATCGGCACCGATACACAAAGCTTTATACGGCTGTCTGTTTTTTGTACACGCTGGCCTCACTGCCCCCCAGTGCGTTACCCTTACGTCTTATGTGTGTTTTCCCACAAGGATTTAAGAAATGTCCGAGCCAGTCAAACTGCGCGCTCACAGCCAGGCTCACTGCAAGGATTGCAGCCTGGCCCCCCTCTGCCTGCCACTTTCGCTGAATCTGGAAGACATGGATGCGCTGGACGACATCGTTAAACGTGGTCGCCCGCTGAAGAAAGGCGAGTTCCTGTTTCGTCAGGGCGATCAGTTCGACTCCGTCTATGCAGTACGTTCGGGCGCGTTGAAGACCTTCAGCCTGAGCGACAACGGCGAGGAGCAGATCACCGGTTTTCACCTGCCCAGCGAACTGGTGGGTTTGTCGGGCATGGACACCGAGATGCATCCCGTGTCGGCCCAGGCGTTGGAGACCACGTCGGTGTGCGAAATCCCCTTCGAACGCCTGGACGAACTGGCCATCCAATTACCTCAACTGCGCCGCCAGTTGATGCGCGTGATGAGCCGAGAAATTCGTGACGACCAGCAGATGATGCTGCTGTTATCGAAGAAAACCGCCGACGAGCGCATCGCGACATTCCTGGTCAACCTGTCGGCCCGGTTCCGGGCACGCGGTTTCTCGGCCAACCAGTTCCGCTTGAGCATGTCGCGTAACGAAATCGGCAACTACCTGGGTCTGGCGGTGGAAACCGTGTCCCGCGTGTTCACTCGTTTCCAGCAGAACGAGTTGATTGCCGCCGAAGGCAAGGAAGTGCACATTCTCGACCCGATCCAGCTGTGTGCGCTGGCGGGTGGTTCTCTAGAGGGTTGATGCAGACACTTGTGGCCGCGCCAATCGGTGAGGCCGCAGGTATACTTCGAGTCCGTTTTCCTCCCAGGACTCTTCGACGATGACCTTCGATTCGTTCGACATCAAATCCCTGATCCGCCCCGTCATCGACTTCCCCAAGCCTGGGGTGATCTTCCGTGACATCACGCCGCTGTTCCAATCGCCCAAGGCCCTGCGCCTGGTGGCCGATACCTTTGCCCATCGCTATGTCGAAGCCGATTTCACCCACATCGGCGCGATGGATGCCCGCGGGTTTCTGATCGGTTCGATCATTGCCTACCAACTGAACAAACCGCTGATCCTGTTCCGCAAGCAGGGCAAGCTGCCGGCCGATGTCCTGGCCGAGGGTTATCAGACCGAATACGGCGAAGCTTTCCTGGAAGTGCACGCCGACAGCCTGTGCGAAGGCGACTCGGTGCTGATGTTCGATGACCTGATCGCCACAGGCGGGACCTTGATCGCTGCGGCGAACCTGGTGCGGCGCATGGGTGCGAAGATTTTTGAAGCCGCGGCAATTATTGATCTGCCGGAGCTGGGTGGCTCGCAGCGTTTGGAAGACATGGGGATTCCGACGTTTTGCCTGACGCAGTTTGCGCTGAGCGAGCGGTAATATTTGCCTGGACTGACGCTATCAAGGGCTGCCCCCTCCCACACTTGAAGGTGTTTACACATCAAAATGTGGCAGAGGGCTTGCCCCGATGAGGCAGGTAAGCCGCCTCAAAGCCCCATCTGTTTGCTGATGATTTCATTCATCACTTCACGAGTGCCGCCGCCGATCGACAGGATACGGTTGTCGCGATACAGCCTCTCCACCAGGCTGCCGCGCATATAGCCCTGGCCGCCGAGGATCTGCACGGCGTCATAAGTCACCCGATCGGCGGTATCGGTGGCCAGGTTCTTGGCCATGGATATCTCCTTGATCACACTCTTGCCAGCGGCCATCTTGGCGGCTTGGCGGTAGGTGAATTCCCTGGACACTTCCACAGCAGTCGCCATTTCCACCAAGCGATGCTTGAGCACCTGGAATTTGCCAATGGGCTTGCCAAATGCTTCACGCTGCGCGGCCCATTTGAGGCTTTCCTCAAGCGCAAGCTGCGCGGTCATATTGGCCATCAATGCCAGCGCCAGCCGTTCACTCTGAAAGTTGCCCATGATGCAGGCAAACCCCATGTTCTCGGCGCCGATCAGGTTGCCTACGGGCACCTGGCAATCATCGAAGAACAACTCTGCCGTGTCCGACGCCCACCAACCCATTTTCTTCAGGGGCTGGCCGACGGTGAAACCCGGGGTGTCTTTTTCGATGAGCAACAGGCTGATGCCGCCAAAGCCTGGCCCTCCGGTACGAACAGCAACGGTGTAGAAATCGGCGCGGTTGCCGCTGGTGATAAAGGTTTTGCTGCCGCTGACCCGGTAAACGTCGCCATCACGCACGGCGCGGGTGCGCAGGCCGGCTACATCGGAGCCGCCGCTGGGTTCGGTGACGGCCAAGGCGATGATCTTCTCGCCCGAGAGCACTTGCGGGGCCACACGTTCGCGCACTTCGGGCCGCGCCCATTTGACGATGGGAGGCAAGCCGATATCCAGCGAGCCCAATCCCGCGACCACGCCGCCGGAGCCGCAGCGCATCAATTCCTCGCTGACGGCCACCTTGGCGAACAGATCGCCCTCGTGACTGCCGCCCAAGGATTCGGGATAACCGATACCGAGGATCCCCGCCGCACCGGCCTTAAGGTACAACGCTCGGGGAAAGCTCTCCGCCTCCTCCCATTGCTCGATGCCCGGTAACAGCTCGCGCTCGACAAAACGGCGCACGCTGTCGCGGAGCAATTGGTGGCTGGGGTCGAAGTAGTCCTGATAGGCAGACATCGGCAAGCTCCACGGAGAGGTGGAGCGAAATTACCAAGCGCTTGCTTGGTTAGCAACACAGATCTCAATCACACCGCAAAACCATTGTGGGAGGGGGCTTGCTCCCGATAGCAGTGTGTCAGCCAATAGATTCATGACTGATCCACTGCCATCGGGAGCAAGCCCCCTCCCACATTTGGCTGGTGTTTATTGTTAGAGCGCGATCGGCTTGCGACCGGCGAACGAATGCGCCAGCGTGCCACCATCCACCAGCTCTAACTCCCCACCCAACGGCACGCCATGGGCGATACGCGAAGTGATCAGGCCTTTGTTGCTCAGCAGTTGGGCGATGTAATGGGCGGTGGCTTCACCTTCCACGGTCGGGTTGGTGGCCAGGATCACCTCGGTAAAGGTGCCCTGCTCTTCGATACGTGCCACCAGTTGCGGAATGCCGATGGCCTCCGGGCCCAGGCCGTCCAGCGGCGACAGGTGGCCCTTGAGCACGAAGTAACGCCCGCGATAACCGGTCTGCTCCACCGCGTAGACGTCCATCGGGCCTTCCACCACACACAGCAACGTGTCGTCGCGACGCGGGTCGGCGCATTGCGGGCAAAGGTCTTCTTCGGTGAGGGTTCGGCACTGGCGGCAGTGGCCGACGCCCGTCATGGCCTGGCTCAGGGCCTGGGCCAACCGGGTGCCGCCGCTGCGATCACGCTCCAGCAGTTGCAGCGCCATGCGCTGGGCGGTTTTCTGGCCGACACCCGGCAACGTGCGCAGGGCGTCGATCAGTTGGCGAATCAGGGGGCTGAAGCTCATGGGGCAATGGTCCGACAAAACAACGAGACGCGGTTTATACCCGCGCCCCGGATTAGCGTCAAATCCTCAATCCTGCGCGACCCGCACCACCAACTTGCCGAAGTTGCGCCCTTCAAGCAGGCCGATAAAGGCTTCGGGCGCCTGCTCCAAGCCATCGACCACGTCCTCGCGGAACTTGATCTTGCCGTCGCGGACCCAGGGCGCCATGGCACTGAGGAACTCTGGCTGACGATCACCGTAGTCATCGAACACGATAAAGCCCTGGATGCGCACCCGCTTGGTCAGCAACGTGCGTTGCAGCGCCGGCAAGCGATCAGGCCCGCTGGGGGCTTCGTGGGCGTTGTAGCCGGCAATCAGCCCGCACAAAGGAATGCGTGCCTTGGGGTTGAGCAAAGGCATCACGGCGTCGAACACCTTGCCACCGACGTTCTCGAAATAGATGTCCACGCCGTTGAAGCAAGCCTGGGCGAGTTGATCGGCGAAGTCTGCGCTCTTATGGTCGATACAGGCATCAAAGCCCAGTTCATCCACGACATAGCGGCACTTGTCCGCACCGCCTGCAATCCCGACCACGCGCAGGCCCTTGAGCTTGGCGACCTGGCCCACTACCGAACCGACTGCGCCGGAGGCAGCGGCGACCACCAGGGTTTCCCCAGCCTTGGGTTGACCAATGTCCATCAGGCCCATGTAGGCCGTCATACCCGGCATCCCCAATACGCCCAACGCCATGGACGGACTGGCGAGACCTTTGGGCACCGGAATCAGGTTGCGGCCGTCGGAAATGCTGTGGCTCTGCCAACCGGTGGCGCCGACCACCAGATCACCCACTTCGAATTTCGGGTTACGGGATTGCTCGATACGGCTGACAGCACCGCCGGTCATCACCTCATCGATTTCCACCGGCGCGGCGTAGGACGGTGCGTCGCTCATGCGCCCGCGCATGTAGGGGTCAAGGGACAGGTAGAGGGTCTTGAGCAGCACTTGGCCGTCCGCCAACTCCGGCAAGCTCACGCGCTCCAGGCGAAAGTTTTCCGGAGTGGGCGCGCCTTGGGGGCGCGAGACCAGCACGATACGTTGGTTCAGGGTCAGTTCTTGAGGCATCAGGGGCTCCTTATCGAATTCATCGGTATAGGTTGCAGACCATGGGTGCCGGGCCAGGGTTCGATCGGGATTCGATTGAATAGGCACAAACAAAAATGCCAGGCACTGGGCCTGGCATTGGAGTCTAGCTAACGCTGGAGAATCAGAACGGCATCTTCATGCCCGGTGGCAGTTGCATGCCAGCGGTCACGCCGGACATTTTGTCCTGGCTATTGGCTTCGATCTTGCGCACGGCGTCGTTGACGGCCGCGGCGAACAGCGCTTCGAGCATTTCCAGGTCATCTTCGCCCACGCCTGGCAGCACGCTTGGGTCGATGCTCACGCGCTTGATGTCGTGACGCCCAGTCATCACCACGCTGACCATATCGCCACCGGCTTTACCGGTGACTTCGGCGTTGGCCAGTTCTTCCTGCATCTTGGCCATCTTTTCCTGCATCTGCTGCGCCTGCTTCATCAGGCCGGCCATGCCACCTTTCATCATGGGAATCACCTCAAAAGTACGTGGATCAATTAATAGCCCGGTGTCATGACGCTTGGGTCACCGGGGCTTCGACAGGTTCAATAGTATCGTGACGAACGACCGCACCAAACTGTTGCATCATTTGCTGGATGAGCGGGTCTGCGTGGATCGAATCCTCAGCCTCGCGCTGACGGTTGATACGCCGGCGGGTCGCGGCCTGGGCCGGGGTTTCCTGCTCGGGCTTGATCAACTCGATGGTGATAGTCAGCGTGCGCTCATGGTACTGGTTCAGGGCATCGTTGAGGCGCCGTTGCTGGGTCGCGTTGAACAGGGCGCTGTGGGCCGGATCCAGGTGCAACAGCCAATGGTCGCCGTCGACGGAAATCAGGGTGCAGTTGGCGGCAATACTGCCGGTCATGCCGGAGATCGGCAGTTTCGGGAACAGTTCCAGCCATTGCAACGCCAGGCCAGTGGCCGGGGCTGCCGCGGGTTCTGCTTCGGGCTCGGGGGCCGGTTCGGCGGTGTGTTCGCTGGCCAAATCGTCCAGGTAACTGTAGGCCGAATCCATGTCCGGCTCGATGTAGTCTTCGTCCAGCGGCGGCTCGTCGTCGAGGTCGATGCCTGGGGTTGCGGCTTCAACCTGGGCGACTGTCGGCTCGGGAACCGGTGCTGAAACCCACTCAGGAGCGGCTGGCACCACGCTGTCCGGTGTCGACGCAGGCATAGGCGTCAGCTCAGGCTGCTCGCTGGCAGTTTCCAGCACGGGCTCAACATAGGGCTGCTGTTCGACTTCTTCGACCTCGGCTTCTACCGGGTCATTCCAAGGCAAGTCGACGACAGGCTCGGGCTCAACCACCGGCTCCGGCTCAACCACAGGTGCCACCACCACAGGGGCTGGCTCAGGCGCCGGCGCAACCGGGGCAGCAACCACTGGCGCAACCACCGCCGCGCCAGCCACTGGTTTGGCGGAATCAACTGTGGCCTGGCTGATCCCCACTGGCTTTAGCGGCTGTCTCGGCGCATCGGCCGAATCAGCTGGCCGGAACGCCAGCATGCGCAGCAGGACCATTTCAAAGCCCCCACGCGGGTCCGGCGCCAAAGGCAAGTCCCGACGACCGATCAGGCCCATCTGGTAGTAGAACTGCACATCTTCGGCCGGCAACGCCTGGGCCAGGGCCAACACGCGGTCGCGGTCGCCATGGCCGTTGTCGACACCTTCCGGCAAAGCCTGGGCGATAGCGACGCGGTGCAGGACGTTGAGGATTTCCGAGAGCACGCCATTCCAGTCCGGGCCTTGCTCCGAGAGGTGGCGCACGGCTTCGAGCAACGCCTTGGCATCACCTTCGATCAATGCATGCAGCACATCGAACACCTGGCCGTGGTCGAGGGTGCCGAGCATGGCGCGCACATCGGCGGCCATGACCTTGCCTTCACCGAAGGCGATGGCCTGGTCGGTAAGGCTCATGGCATCACGCATCGAACCATCGGCGGCACGGCCGAGCAGCCATAGCGCGTCGTCTTCGAACGGTACGTTCTCGACACCCAACACGTGGGTCAAATGCTCGACCACGCGCTCGGGGGTCATGTTTTTCAGGGAGAACTGCAGGCACCGCGACAGGATCGTTGCAGGAAGTTTCTGCGGGTCGGTGGTGGCCAGGATGAATTTGACGTAGGGCGGCGGCTCTTCCAGGGTTTTCAGCAGCGCGTTGAAGGAATGGCTGGACAGCATGTGCACTTCGTCGATCAAGTAGACCTTGAAGCGACCGCGGCTAGGCGCGTACTGCACGTTGTCGAGCAACTCGCGGGTGTCTTCGACCTTGGTGCGGCTCGCGGCGTCGATCTCGATCAGGTCTACGAAGCGCCCTTCGTCGATCTCGCGGCACACCGAGCAAGTGCCACAAGGCGTCGAAGTGATACCGGTTTCACAGTTCAGGCATTTGGCGATGATGCGCGCAATGGTGGTCTTGCCCACCCCCCGAGTACCGGTGAACAGGTAGGCGTGGTGCAGCCGCTGGCTGTCCAAGGCATTGATCAGAGCCTTGAGCACATGGGTCTGGCCGACCATTTCGCGGAACGAGCGCGGACGCCATTTACGTGCAAGAACCTGATAACTCATCGAAAACCGTCGCAACTGGGAAGCGGAAGCCGGTAATGCTAGCGGAGCAAGGGGGAAATTGCATCCGGCACGCTCGCCTAATCTGACTAAGCTCTGCTGACTGGCCTCCAAAAGGCCTGAACCCGGAGAGTGTATGCGCGTAGTCCTGGGCGCTTTATGGATGATGACCACGGCTAGCCTGGCGGCGCCTGCACCGCTGCGCTTCTCGGTTTCCGATAGTTGGGCGATGCCCATGGTGCAACTGGAGAACGGTCGGCCGACCCAGGGCATTTTGTATGACGTGATGCTGAGCCTGGCCACCCAGGTTGGTCATCCGGCACAGTTCCACGTGCTGGCCCGGGCACGCATCTCTGCGGCCATGGGACGCGGCGACATTGATGTGCGCTGTTACGTCACCCAGGCGTGGGTCGACAACCTGTCCGGCGACTACATCTGGAGCTTGCCTTTAATGATGCAGCGCAATGTGCTGGTCAGTGCGCAAAACCAGCCGGTACAGGTGCTCAAGCTGGCACCTCAGCCGATCGGCACGGTGCTCAACTATCGCTATGCCGCCCTCGACCCGCTGTTTGCCAACGGCCAACTCACCCGTGACGACGCCCATAGCGAAGAGCTGGTGCTGCACAAACTGGTGGCGGGGCGATTCAACTATGCGGTGAGCAACGAATGGATCGTCGACCGTTTCAACCAGAAAATGCCGATCAGCCAGCGGTTGCACAAGGTCGCGTTGATTGACGAGCAAAACCTCGGTTGCATCGTGCGTAACGATCCCGACGTGCCGGCGCAAAAAATCCTGCGCACCTTGTTGCGGATGAAAATGTCCGGCGAAATCGACGACATCATCAAGCTGTACACCGGCGAAAACCCGGCACCCCTGCTCGCCCCTGACAAAAACTGACAGGCGCTCCTTATAGGCTCGGGCTCTGGTCGAGCCACAGTCCAGCTTACAGCCGGCGGTGAAGTGGGCTTCTTGCTGCACGACCGATGGGTAGAACGCGGCGCCGTCCTTATCCAGTCACCGCTGGCCCTGGACTTCGATGGCCACCGTTTGCGTGCGTTTTGTCTGAACGATTGACCGCCAGCGCCCTTCCAGACTGATCGCCGCCACGCTGGCCAGCACGATCACACCGCCCATCATCACCTGCAAGGCAATGTGTTCACCCAGCAACGTCGCGGCCATCACCATCGCCACCGGCGGGATCAGGTACATCGCCACCGACGCGCGACTGACCTCCACATGCTTCAACACATAACCCCAAGCCAGATACGCCAAGGCGCTGGGAAAAATACCGAGGACCAGCACCGCGACGTTCTCCGCCAACGGCGCCTGCACCACCGCAGCAGGCAGGCCCGGCAGGTTCACGCACAGCATCAGGGTGCCCGCCCACACCATGTAGCACGCCATAGTCAGCGGACTGTAGCGGTGGGCATAGTGTTTCTGCAGGGCGAAATACACACTCCACGACACCGCCGCCAGCAGGATCAACAAGCCACGCGGGTCGATCTCACCCAGCCCCTGATCCCCCCAGATCACCACCAGCACGCCGAGCAGCCCCAGCAATACGCAGCCCCAGCGCCAAGCGCTGACCCGCTCCTTCAGGCAGAAAAACGCGATCAGCACACTGAACAGCGGCGCCGACTGCGCCAGTACGCTGGACGCCGCTGCCGTGACCCATTGCTGCCCGTAGTTGAGGCTGGTGTGGTGCAGGAACACGCCGAAGAACCCCAGCACCAACAACCACGGAAAATCCCGCAAGCGCGGACGACCGATGCCCATCACCAGTGCCACACCGCCCATGAACACCGACGCAATCAAAAACCTTAACAACGCCAATTGTCCGGGGCTGTAGCTGTGCAGCCCCATGTGCACGCCAATCGGCGAATAGGCCCAACACAGGATGACGCTGGCGATGACTAGCGTAAGCTTTGCGGGTGAAGGGTTATTCATCGACGGCGTCCAGAAACTGAGAAGGTGTGCCGTCAGTCTTCGCCCCCGTAAGGCGCAGGACAATTAACCGTTTCTGACTTCTGCAATCACTGGAACTGAGCAATGGAACTGGCCCAACTGAAAATGGTGCGAGCCGTGGCACAAACCGGCAGCGTGGCCCAAGCGGCCGTGCTGCTGCATTGCGTGCCGTCCAACATCACCACGCGCATCAAACAGCTGGAAGGCGAGCTTGGCACACCACTGTTCATCCGCGCCGGGCGTGGGCTGGCGATCAGTGCCGCCGGTGAGATTTTCCTGGAGTACTGCGAGCGCATTCTGGCGCTGGTGGATGAGTCCAAACGCGCCGTGGACGCCAGCGCCATTCCCCGTGGCACTTTGCGTATCGGCGCGGTGGAATCCAGCGCCAGCGGACGTTTGCCACCGCTGCTGGCGGAGTATCACCGGCGCTACCCGGATGTCAGCCTGGAACTGGTGACAGGCGCCTGGGGCCCGTTGCTCGACGACCTGCAACACCATCGCCTGGACGTGGCGCTCGTGGCCGCCGGCAACAAACGCTCCAAGCTCGAACACAGCGTGGTCTACAGCGAGCGCCTGGTGCTGATCGCCAGCGCATCCAGTGCACCCATCAATGGCGCCGAGGACCTCGCCGGCCGCACCCTGCTGGTCTGGCCGCCTGGCTGCCCGTATCGCGCAGCACTGGAAAACTGGGTCAAGCCGCACAACTTCAAACCGACCATTGCCAGCTATGCCAGTTGGGGCACGATCATCGGTTGCGTCAGCGCCGGGATTGGCGTGGCATTGGCGCCGGAAGGCATCCTGGCGCGCTATGAGCAGGCCAATCAGCTGGCGTCTTATCGATTTGAAGAGCTGGCGGCCGTGGATAACCTGCTGTTCTGGCACAAGGACACCCAACGCCACCTGGCACGGGATGCATTCGCGGGGCTGTTGCGGGAGACTTTCGGCTAACTCGCAACATGTTGTTTCGGTTATCCTCTTACGAAATTAATTCAAAATGTAAGGGACTACCATGAATTACTTCCGCCTGTTGTTGGCGGCGGCCGCTCTGAGCCTGCCTACCGCACCTGCCGTTGCTGCTGCCTCGCCTGCCCCCGTTGAAGCCAGTGCCCCCGCCGAAACGGCCGAGCACTTTCTGGCGTCACTTAAGCAAAAGACCGGCACCGTCACGCTGCCAAGTGGCATTGCCACCCTCAAGCTCAACGACGAATTTTATTACCTCGACCCCGCCGACACTGAGCGCTTGCTCACCGATGGCTGGGGCAACCCGCCGGGCTTCAAGACCCTGGGCATGATCGTGCCTAAAGCTGTCAGCCCACTGTCGGAGCGCGGTTGGGGCGTCATCGTCAGCTATAAGGCCGACGGGCATATTTCCGATGAAGATGCCGCAAAAATCGACTACTCCGACCTGCTCAAGCAAATGCAGGAAGAAGACGAAACAGATAACAAGGAACGCCAGAAACAAGGCTACGCCGGCCTGCATCTGGTGGGCTGGGCCGAGCCGCCGCGCTACGACGACACCACCCACAAGATGTACTGGGCCCGTGAACTGAAGGCCGACGACGCCGACCAGAACACCCTCAACTACAGCATCCGCGTGCTGGGCCGTGAGGGCGTACTGGAACTCAATGCCGTCGCGGCGATGGCCGACCTGCCGACCATCAAGCAGGAACTGCCCAAGGTCCTGGCGTTTACCAACTTCACCGACGGCAACCTCTACACCGACTTCAACCCGAAAACCGACAAGCTCGCCACTTACGGCCTAGCCGCGTTGGTTGCCGGCGGGATTGCCGCCAAGGCCGGGTTATTCGCCAAGATCGGGATCTTCCTGCTGGCCGCGAAGAAGTTTCTGGTGGTGGGTGTCGTGGCGTTGTTCGCGGTGATCCGCAAGCTGTTCAACCGCAACAAGGCCTGACCGCCGCACACAAAAACGCCGCAGCGTGCTGGACACGTTGCGGCGTTTTTGTGTGCGCGGTTCTGCTCAGTTTTTTGCAGTGGGCGCGGCCAGACGACTGTATTGATCCTGGGTGATCCAACCCTTAAACGAGCGGTCTTCAGCATTGATGAACTCAACCTGAGCCCAGCCATCCTTAAACGCCAGCACCCCTACCACATCGTTCTTGACGATATACGGACGCTTGGCCACCTTGGCGCCGGGGGTTTTCTGCAGGTAAGCCTTGTCGGCAGACACTGTGACCAGGCCGATCCACTTCTTACTGGCGGTCTGGGTCAGATCAAGGCCGGTGGCGATTTCCGGCATCAGTACGTTGATGCAGCCGGGGTGCTGACGGCCTTCTTCCACGGTCAGGGTCACACCGTCGGACGACGGCGCCACGCTGCCAGGGTAGGCGTCGTCGAGCCAAGTAATGAGCGCGTCGGGCTTACCTTGCAGGTAGAACGCACAGCTGCGCGTCACGCCCTCACCCATTGATTCCGTGTAAAAACCTTCGACCTGATGCTCCGGCGTCACTGCCAGCATCAGCCCTTCGTACTTGCCCGAATGCAGCGCGGCCGAACCAGCCATGGCAGGTGCCACGGCGCACAACGACAACACACCTATCGCGAGTAAACGGATCATCCTATTTTTTCCCTTCAAGTTTTTCGTAGGCTTTTTGCATAAGGACGTCGTAGTTGCCGTAGTCCTCACCGTTATAGTTACGCGCCATTCCAGTAAAGTCTTTGGCCTTCATGGCCTTCATCAACGCAGGGCTCTTACTGCAAAAGCCGAGGAACGCCTTTAGTTGATTACCGGCATTCACCTTTAATGCCGACGAAAACTCAAATACCGTCTTGTACCCGCACGACGCAAAGTTGAAACCCATGATCTGGAACATGCCCCACGATGCCGACATCAATGCGGCTTCCTGATCCAGGGCGAATGCGGTAGCCATGGTTTCCCAGGCCTTTGTCTGGTCCTTGTTGTTCGCCTGCCACTGCGGCCCTGCTTTTTTCTTGTAGGGGTAGGACAGCAGCGGGTGCGCCTGGTCATAGATGTGCTTGGTGTATTTGCGAAACAGGTGACCTTCAAAGGCGATCACCGGCAGCTTGGCCGGCCCGAAGCCGGAGCGCCCGCCAGATTCCACGGTGGCGAAGGCCTTGATGATATTCACCGAAATACCGCTACCCAGTTGCGTAGCGGCGTTCTGGAAGTCCGTTTCGCTAAGGGTCATGCCCCCGTCGCACGTGGCCTGGAGCATCAATTGCCGGTTACGCCGCTCGGCCTCAATCATCGCGCGCATGCGGTCCAGGTACACATTGACCGTGGCCTGCACCGCGTCGCCCTGGTTGTTGCCAAATGCGTTGAGAAAACTCGGTATACGCATCGTCGGGAAGGACTTCACCGGCACCTTCACCGCCTCTTCGATCAGGCTGTTAAACGTGCGACCGGTGGGGTCGACCACACCATCTGGATGGGCGTATTTGAGATGGCGAAACTGATACTGGCTGATGCACTGCACCAACTGACCATCGCATTTGCCGTTTTCGGCCAACGGGAAACCCATCTTGGGAATGATCAGATTGAATAAATATTGGATGCACTGCACATCGGCGGGCAAGTTGCGGGCTTTACCCGGAGCGCCTACCGAAGCACTGATAAGACGAGGTAAACCTTGCAGGCTTTTCATCACAGACATCCTTGTTAGTTAAAGAAGTGATAGCACTTCAATATCAATTCAGCGCCCTTGTCATATTCTGAAACAAGTGGCCGGCGCAAACTAACAAGGCGGTTTAGGGTTGTCCAGCGGGGGTTTGGAAAGTTGTGAAACAGCCGTCATCGACTGCGCAATAAACATCGGCAGTTGGCTGAAAATAAGAAATCTGGATTTGAATCGAAGGGGTATTGCAAGGAGGAGCGTTATGGAGGCAACCCCACCAGCCACACCCCGGCACACAATGTTCCCGCTGTGGCTGCTGCCTTCCGGCTCTGACCAGGTTCACGGGTAATCGTTGCGGGGGGACCGATGGGGTCACCATAACGACGCCTGCCTCTCGGCAAGCGGGGCCATTGTACCGATCTCATCGGAAGTTACAACCGTTGGTGAGGGATTAAAAATATGAAGGGGTTCAAGCACTTGCCATGGCCATTAGCTTCCCCGCCATCCCCTGTGGGAGGGGGCTTGCCCCCGATAGCCGTCTGCCAGCCAATAAATCAGTGACTGACCCAACGCTATCGGGGGCAAGCCCCCTCCCACATTGGTTCGTCATTGTGTCTGCAACACCTCATCCGCCCGGCCGCCCTCTTCCTGGATCACCAGGTGGATGAAGTGCAGCTTGGCGATCACCGCCGGTGGTAGCACGAACGGGTAGAAATCCGGCTGGCCCATAGCGCGCGACAGCTCATTGAGCATGCCCGCCAGTTCAATCCAGGCGTTAACGAACGACAGGAACGCCGGACCGCTGGGATGTTGGGGGTCATAAAGCGTAGTAAGGGGGAACGGCTGGTAATCCAGGTCCATCTCGCGGGCGCTCATGCCAAAGCCCAGGGCAGTGTCGACGGCGTCCATCATGTGCAAGTAATGAGCCCAGGTTTCGGCCCAGTCTTCCCAAGGGTGCATGGTGGCGTAGGCGCTGACACAGGTTTGCTGCCAGTCAGGACGCGGGCCGTTTTGGTAATGCTGGTCAAGGGCGTCGGCATAACTGGCGCGTTCGTCGCCGAACAGGGTGCGAAAGGACTCCTGCCAGTGGGTATTGGCGATCAGGCGATCCCAATAATAGTGGCCGACCTCATGGCGAAAGTGACCGAGCAAGGTGCGGTAAGGCTCGCGCATCTGCACCCGGATTTTTTCGCGGTGGGCGTCGTCGGCTTCCTTGATGTCGAGGGTGATCAAGCCGTTCGAATGGCCCGTCATCGGGGCGTTGCCTTCCAGGTCGATACCAACGAAATCGAAGGCCAGGCCGGTGTCTTCGTCAACGCTCTTGGGCACGACGCTCAGGCCCAGGCTGATCAGTTGCGCCACCAACCGGCGCTTGGCGGTTTCTACCTTGCGCCAGCGCTCATGGTTTTCCGGGATCGACAGGTCGGGGATCGTGCGGTTGAGACTACAGGCCACGCACAGCGGTGCGGTGCTGTGGGCCGGAATCAGCCAGTTGCAGGCGGCAGGCGTGTCAAGGTTGGCGCAGCGGCGAAAGGCGCCGGCGTCGAGGTTATCGTCCTGCAGCCAGGTGCCTTCGACGGGGCCGGGTTGCAGCGAGGACAAGCGACTTTGCCGGGGTTGATAGCCCAGCAGCGCCGCGCATGCCAGGCATTGGCTGTTGCGAAAGAATAGGGACTGGCCGCAACGACATTGCCAAACCTTGCTGTTGCGCGAGGATTCGGCCATGAACGGTGCGGCAATGCGCGAACTGAGTTGCTCGAAGTAGCGGAACATGGCGATCTCTTCCTGGGGTGACCAAGACTAGATCAATTCCCTTCGAAGATCGTTCCAAAAATGGGATGACATCCCTATAGGCGTCAGGCGTGCCGACGATGGCACTCCTTGGCGCGCGATCGCCGGCAAGCCGGACGCCTACAGGTGAGGGTCAACTGACTGGAATGTTGTGCGTGGCGAGAAAGGCCACGAAGGCCTCTTCGTCCAGCACCTTCAAGCCTAACTCGCTGGCCTTTGCCAGTTTCGAACCAGCACCCGGCCCGGCCACCACGCAGTGGGTTTTCGCCGAGACGGAACCGGCCACCTTGGCGCCGAGGCTTTCGAGCTTCTCCTTGGCCACGTCGCGACTCATAAGCTCCAGGGAGCCAGTGAGTACCCACGTGTGTCCGGCTTCTGGCAAGCCTTCTACGACCTTTTTCTCGCTTTGCCAGTGCATGCCGAAGTCCTTGAGCTGCTGCTCAATGGCCAAGGCGTGCTGGGCGTTGTCCGGGTTGTCGAAGAAGTCGCGCACGGCCTTGGCCTGCTTTTCGGGCAGCGCCTGGCGCATGTCCAGCCAGTCGGCCTTGATCACGCCTTCCAGGCTGCCGAACTTGTCCGCCAGCTTCTGCGCAGCGCCTGGGCCCACGGACGGTACGTGCAGCTTGTCGAGCAAGCCGCCCAAGGTGGTGTTAGCGGAGAATTCGGCGCTGAGGTCGCCCTGATCCTGCAATTGCAGGCCGCACTTCTCCGGCGACAGCAGTGCGCCAATCACTTCCTGGTTATGGCTGTCTTCAAAGAAGCTGTGGATCTCGTGCGCCACTTCAAGGCCCACGTCGGGCAAGTACGTCAGCACCGGCGGCAAGGCCTGCTGCACGCGCTCAAGGGACCCCAGCGAGCGTGCCAGCACTTTGGCGGTCTCCTCGCCCACGTCGGGGATGCCGAGCGCGTAGATAAAACGCGCGAGGGTCGGAGTCTTGCTGTTCTCGATGGCGGCGATCAGCTTCTTGCTGGAGATGTCGGCGAAGCCTTCCAGGTCGATGATCTGCTCGTACTTGAGCGTGTAGAGGTCGGCTGGCGAACCGATGAGTTTTTCATCCACCAGTTGCTCGATGGTCTTGTCACCCAGCCCATCAATGTCCATGGCCCGACGCGAGACGAAATGAATGATCGCCTGCTTGAGCTGAGCGCCACAGGCCAGGCGCCCGACGCAGCGGTACACGGCGCCTTCGCTGACGGTTTCCTTGCCCTTGCTGCGCTTGACCAGTTGAGTGCGCTCCACGTGCGAGCCGCACACCGGGCAGCTCTCGGGAACCGGTACCACGCGGGCGTCGGCCGGACGTCGCTCAAGCACTACGGACACCACTTGAGGGATCACATCCCCGGCGCGCCGGATGATCACGGTGTCGCCAATCATGACGCCCAGACGCGCCACTTCATCCATGTTGTGCAAGGTGGCGTTGGACACAGTCACACCCGCGACCTTGACGGGCTTCAGACGCGCTACCGGGGTGACGGCGCCGGTGCGGCCGACCTGAAATTCCACGTCGAGCAGCTCAGTGAGTTCTTCCATCGCCGGGAATTTGTGGGCGATGGCCCAGCGCGGCTCACGGGCGCGGAAGCCCAATTCACGCTGAGCAGCAATGCTGTTGACCTTGAAGACAACGCCGTCGATCTCATAGGGCAGGCTGTTACGCCGCTCGCCGATATCGCGGTAGTAATCCAGGCAATCCTGAATACCCTTGGCCAGCTTCAGCTCATGGCTGATGGGCATGCCCCATTTTTGCAACTGCTGCAGGTTCCCGATGTGGGTATCGCTGATGTCAGCCGTTACCTGGCCAATGCCATAGCAGCAGAATTCCAGCGGGCGGCTGGCGGTGATTTTCGAATCCAACTGACGCAGACTGCCGGCGGCGGCATTGCGCGGGTTGGCGAAGGTCTTGCCGCCGACTTCCAGTTGCGAGGCATTGAGCCGTTCGAAGCCGGCCTTGGACATAAAGACTTCGCCACGCACCTCCAAGGTCGCCGGCCAGCCGCTGCCGTGCAGTTTCAAAGGGATATTGCGCACGGTGCGCACGTTGACGCTGATGTCTTCGCCAGTGGTGCCGTCACCTCGGGTGGCACCGCGCACCAACTCACCGTCCTGATACAGCAGGCTGACCGCCAGGCCGTCCAGTTTGGGTTCGCAGCTGTACTCCACCTCGGCACCAGCGCCAAAAAGGTCGCCCACCGGCAAGTCCAGGCCTTCAGTCACCCGGCGATCAAACTCTAACATCGTGGTTTCATCAAAGGCGTTGCCCAGGCTGAGCATCGGGATCTCGTGCTTGACCTGAGTGAACGCCGACAACGCCGCGCTGCCGACCCGCTGCGTCGGCGAATCCCGTGTGACCAGTTCCGGATGCTCAGCTTCCAGAGCCTTGAGCTCGTGGAACAGCCGATCGTACTCGGCGTCCGGAATACTCGGCTCGTCGAGGACGTGGTAACGGTAGTTGTGCTGATCCAGTTCAGCGCGCAGTTCGAGGATGCGGGTGTGGGCGGCGGTCATGGGTGTTCTCTCATAAAGCAAAAGAGCAGCCGAAGCTGCTCAAATGTTGGTGCGCTTAATTCTATCGACAACGCTTGAAGCCAAACCTCAGCGTTTCTGTGTCAGGGCGCGACGCTCGAATTCGACGATGCGCTGACGGTAGTGTTCGATGGTCTGGGCGGTCAGGACGCTACGTTGGTCGTCCTTCAGTTCGCCGTTCAACTCCTGGGAGAGCTTGCGGGCTGCAGCCACCATCACATCGAACGCTTGTTTCGGGTGACGCGGGCCTGGCAGGCCAAGGAAGAAGCTCACCGCTGGAGTGCTGAACAGGTCGATGTCGTCCAGGTCGAAGGTGCCGGGCTTGACTGCGTTGGCCATGGAGAACAGCACTTCGCCGTTGCCTGCCATGCTTTCGTGGCGATGGAAAATATCCATCTCGCCAAAGCGCAGGCCGCTTTCGAGGATGTTCTGCAAAAGAGCCGGGCCTTTGAAGCCGGCGGCGTCGCGGCAGATCACGCTGATCACCAGCACTTCTTCAGCAGCAGGCTGATCGTTAACCGATTGGCGCGGCGCGTTCTTGCCAACGTTTTCGTCCGGGAAGTCATCGTCACGGCTGCTGAAACTCGGGCCTTCGTCGACGTCGAGGTTCAGGTCGCCCTGATGGGGCTCGGCCACGGCGGCATTGGCGCGCTTGCCACGTTTGGAAGACGGTTCACGGGCTTCACGCAACGGCGCGCTCATCGACGGCAAGTCGTGCTCGTCCAGTTGCGGCTCTTTATGCGTGTCCAGCACACGGGGCGGCCCCAGCAGCTCTGCGCTGCCGTCGTCGTCAGGCAAGTTGGACAGGTTGCGGTCCAGACGGAATTTGAGCTTGCCCTTGCCACCGCGCATGCGGCGCCAGCCATCAAAAAGAATACCGGCAATGACAATAATGCCGATGACGATCAGCCACTCGCGCAGACCGATTTCCATGTAATCCCGTGCCTCTAATAAAAAATGCTGAAAAATAAGGGGTTTAGCACCGTGCAAACCGCTTTAAAACGTGGCGCCAACTCTATGTTCTGACTGACGTTTTGCCCACGCACACGAAAAATTGACATTAAACTAGCACGACCAAAGATAACTTTACACCGTCTGTCAAAATGCCTTGAACAAATATGTCCATTTGCCACTTTCACTTGACCGGTAAATCACCTGACATCGCATGAAAACTATCTCTCATGGCGCAGCTCAGGATTCCACCATCGCCATCGCTTCTTCGACATCCACTGCGACCAAACGCGAACAGCCCGGTTCATGCATCGTCACACCCATCAACTGATCAGCCATTTCCATGGCGATCTTGTTGTGGGTGATATAGATGAACTGCACGGTCTGGGACATCTCTTTGACCAGTCGTGCATAGCGTCCAACGTTAGCGTCATCCAATGGAGCGTCAACTTCGTCGAGCATACAGAACGGCGCCGGGTTCAATTTGAAGATGGCAAATACCAGGGCCAATGCGGTCAGGGCTTTTTCGCCACCGGACAACAAATGAATGGTGCTGTTCTTCTTGCCTGGAGGCCGCGCCATGATCGTTACCCCTGTATCGAGTAGATCTTCGCCCGTCAGTTCCAAGTAAGCGCTGCCACCGCCGAAAACTTTCGGGAATAACGCCTGTAAACCGCTATTAATCTGATCAAAGGTATCTTTGAAGCGATTACGGGTTTCCTTGTCGATCTTGCGGATCACGTTTTCCAACGTATCCAGGGCTTCGACCAGGTCGGCGTCCTGGGCATCCAGATAACGTTTACGCTCGGACTGCTGCTGATATTCATCGATGGCCGCGAGGTTGATCGCGCCCAGGCGTTGTATACGTGCAGCAATCCGCTCAAGTTCTTCCTCGGCTTCTTTCTCGTTGGCCTGGGAGGTCAGGGTGTTGAGCACGCCGTGCAGGTCGTAGCCGTCTTCCAGCAATTGGTCTTGCAAGGTTTTGCGGCGCACGGTCAAGGCTTGCCATTCCATACGCTGTTGTTCGAGTTGGCCGCGAATCAATTGGGATTGCTGCTCGGCCTGGGTTCGGCGTTTTTCCGCGTCGCGCAATTCGCGGTCGGCGTCTTCCAGGGCGATCTGCGCGGTCTTGAGTTCTTCGTCGACGGTCATGCGCTTGTCGAGCAATTCTTCCAGCTTGAGGCGCAGCTCTTCCAACGGCGCTTCGCCCTCCTCCAGATTGAGGCTCAGTTGCTCGCGCTTTTCGGTGAGGCGTTCGGATTGCATCTCCAGGCGTTCAAGGGCCTGGCGTGTGGAATCATGCTGGGCGCGCAGCGAGCCGAGGCGTACCGCCAATTGGTGCGCGTGATCCTTGTGCTGCCGCGCTTCCTGGCGCACGCGGTCAAGGCGTTCGCGCAAGCTGTCGCGCTGGGCCAGTAGCAGTTCGCGCTGCTCGGTATCGAGGGCCATGCTGTCGAGCGCCTCCTGCAGGTGCAGGCGCGCTTCGCCGATCTGTTCATGTTCCAGGGCGCGTTGCTCGCCCATCTCGGCGACTTCTTCATCAAGACGGGTACGGCGCAGGGTCAGTTGTTCGGCCTTGGCTTTGCTCGCCGACAGTTGCGCCTTCAACTCGCCTTGCTGACGCGCTTCGTCCTGCAACAGACGGCGCAGGTGTTCGCGGCCGGTCTCTTGCTGGCGCTGGGTGGCGCGCAGGGTTTGCAGTTCGGTTTCCAGGCTTTCGAGGGTCGCTTCACGCTCTTCGCGCTCAGCGATCAGGTTGACGATTTCCTGGCCACGGGCCAGAACGCCACTTTCCGCTTCACTGGCGCGGCGAACCCGCAAAAAGTGCCGGCCGACCCAATAGCCATCGCGGCTGATCAGGCTTTCGCCGGCTGCCAATTGACCGCGCTGGGCCAGGGCCTGCTCCAGGGAATCCACCGGTTTGACTTGGCCCAACCACGGCGACAGGTCAATGGCGGCCTCGACCTTATCCAGCAGGCTGCCCGGCACCCGCGCACCATCGGCGGCGGGGCTGAGCAAACGCAGATCGCCTTGGGCAAACCCGGCCAGGTCGAAACCGCCAAAGTCATCCACCAGCACTGCTTGAAGATCGGCACCGAGCACGGTTTCCACTGCCAATTCCCAGCCGGCTTCGACCTTCAGGCCTTCCGCCAAGCGTGGCCGCTCGGCCAAATGCTGGTCGCGCAACCATTCGGCGGTGCCGGTACCTGGGTCCAACGCCGCTTGCTGCAAGGCTTCAAGGGATGCCAGCCGACCATTGAGCCGCTGCAAATCGCACTGTGCCTGCTGCTGGGCCTGGGTCGCCTGTTGCAACTGCTGACGCAATTGTTCAAGGCGCTCTACTTGCTGTTCTTCGCTGGCTTCCAGCTCTTCCAGCGTCATTTCGCTTTCGGCCAGTTGCTCGCTGAGGTCCATGATCGCGGCGTCTTCCGGATCAGCGGCGAGCAATACGCGCTCTTCCTGCAAGCGGCGCTGGCGCTCGGCCAGTCGCTCCATGCTGGTTTCCAGTTGCTGGATGCGCGACTGCTGCACCTCGGCCTGGCGACGCGGCTCGGCGGATTGCAGGTTGAAAGCGTCCCACTGTTCCTGCCAGCCATGCATGGTGGTTTCAGATTCTTCCAGGGCGGCGGCGGCTTCTTCGGCGGCGGCGCTGGTGATTTCCTGCTCTGGGGTGAGCATGTCCAGCTCTTCGCCCAGGGTCAGCAGCAAAGTGCGGTCATGGCCCAGGTGAGATTCGGTCTCCAGACGCGCGCGTTCGGCTTCCTTCAGATCGTCCTGCAATTGGCGCAGGCGCTGCTGGCCGTGCTGGATGCTCTGCTCGACACGGGCGATGTCGCCGCCTACCGAATAGAAGCGGCCTTGCACCAGATTGAAGCGTTCGGACAGATCATGGTGCCCGTCGCGCAGACGCTCGATGCTGGCGTCGGCGTTACGCTGCTCCGCCACCAAGGCTTCAAAACTGATTTCCTGGGTACCGATGATCGCTTCGCGCTGCCCCACTTGCTCATTCAGCGCCTGCCAGCGCAGGGCCGAGAGTTGTGCCTTGAGCTGGCGTTCTTCGCCCTTGTATTCCTGGTATTTCTCGGCCGCCTGGGCCTGGCGGTGCAGGCGCTCCAACTGGCGCTCCAGCTCGTCGCGCAGGTCGGTGAGGCGGGCAAGGTTTTCGTGGGTACGGCGGATGCGGTTTTCGGTTTCGCGGCGGCGCTCTTTGTACTTGGAGATGCCGGCCGCTTCTTCAATAAAGTTACGCAGGTCTTCGGGCTTGGCTTCGATCAGCTTGGAGATCATGCCCTGCTCAATGATCGAGTAGCTGCGCGGGCCCAGGCCGGTGCCAAGGAAAATATCGGTGATGTCACGTCGACGGCACTTGGTGCCGTTGAGGAAGTAGCTGTTCTGGCTGTCGCGCGTGACTTTGCGGCGGATGGAAATTTCCGCGTAGGCCGCGTACTCGCCGATCAAGGTGCCGTCGGAGTTATCGAACACCAACTCGATGCTGGCCTGGCTCACCGGCTTGCGGCTGGTGGAGCCGTTGAAGATGACGTCGGTCATCGACTCGCCGCGCAGGTTTTTTGCCGAGCTCTCGCCCATCACCCAACGGACGGCGTCGATGATGTTCGACTTGCCGCAACCATTGGGCCCGACCACCGCCGCCATGTTACTGGGGAAGTTCACCGTGGTCGGGTCGACGAAGGATTTGAACCCCGCCAGTTTGATGCACTTGAGCCGCACGCTTAGCCGTCCGCCAACGCTGCGATGACCAACGAGCTGCTGCGCTGGCAGTAGGCCGACAGCACCAGGCGAATCTGCGGCACGTCACGGGCCAGTACGGCGGCGAGCAGTTGCTCGAACAGCGCCAGGTACTCGCTCATGGAGGCCTTGCGCTGATCCAGGGCGAGGTAATAAGCGCGGTTCATCGCCGGCTGCAGGTTCTCGACGGTTTCCTGCAGGTACGGGTTGTTGGCAAAGGGGTACGCGGCGCGCATCACGTTAAAGCATTCTTCGACGAAGGCGCGGATGTCCTCACGCTCGAAATTGGTCACCAGGCGCTGCTGGATCTGCACGAACGGCGCCATGTCGGCCTGGGTCTGCCAGCCTTCGGCGACGGCATTGCCGAGCAGGATGTACAGCTCGCTCATCAGCGTGCACAGGCTCTGCACCTTGTGCGCGGTGAGCTCGGTCACGTGGGCACCACGGCGCGGCAGGATCGCGATGAGGTGGCGCCGTTCGAGGATCAGCAAGGCTTCGCGCACGGAACCACGGCTGACATTGAGTGCCAGCGTGACTTTCTGTTCCTGGATGCGCTCACCAGGCTTGAGATCGCCGCGAATAATGCGTTCGGCGAGGTGGTGAGCGATTTGCTCGGCGAGACTGTCCGGCGCCTTGAACGTCATGTTTTCCCTTCAAAATCTTCTATCGGTACAAGCGCGGCAGTGTAGCGCATTGGCTGGCTGATGGCGCTACGCCCACCGTGGCGAATTTGGCATGAAATAAGCAGCGGTTGAGCAGCGTAAGCCCGCAAAAACGCCGGTTCCAAAAGACTGGACCATAATTGAGAGTGTTGCGATCGCATTTTCTTGACCTGCCGGTCAGAAAATCATTGACCGAAAAGTCAGACATGACTAGATTCGGCGAAAAGCGGTTAACAACAATAATGAGTCTGCGAGGCCTTCCGTGATCCAGTTTTTACTCAACCAGGAACTCCGTAGCGAGCACGCCCTGGACCCCAACCTGACCGTGCTCAACTATCTGCGTGAGCACGTGGGCAAATCCGGTACCAAGGAAGGCTGCGCCAGCGGCGACTGCGGTGCGTGCACCGTGGTGGTCGGCGAGCTGCATCGCGACGATCAAGGCGTCGAGCAGATTCGTTATCGCAGCCTTAACTCGTGCCTGACCTTTGTGTCGTCGCTGCACGGCAAACAACTGATCAGCGTCGAAGACCTCAAGCACCAAGGCCAACTGCACAGCGTGCAGCAAGCCATGGTTGAGTGCCACGGTTCGCAATGCGGCTTTTGCACCCCAGGGTTTGTGATGTCGCTGTTCGCCTTGCAAAAGAACAGCGACGCTCCCGACAGCCAGAAAGCCCATGAAGCCCTGGCCGGCAACCTGTGCCGCTGCACCGGCTACCGCCCGATTCTTGCGGCCGCCGAACAGGCCTGCTGCAACAAGCCCCAGGATCAGTTCGACAGCCGCCAGGCCGAGACCATTGCACGCCTCAAAGCCATCGCGCCGACCCAAACGGGCGAGCTCAACAGCGGCGACAAACGCTGCCTGGTGCCGCTGACCGTGGCCGACCTGGCCGACCTCTATGACGCCTACCCCCAAGCCCGCCTGCTGGCCGGCGGCACAGACCTGGCGCTGGAAGTCACCCAGTTTCACCGCACACTGCCAGTGATGATTTACGTCGGCAATATTGAAGAAATGAAGCGCGTCGAATCGTTCGACGACCGCCTGGAAATAGGCGCCGCCACCGCCCTCTCCGACTGCTACACCGCACTGCATCACGAATACCCGGACTTCGGTGAGC
Source organism: Pseudomonas sivasensis (assembly GCF_052938085.1). Classification (NCBI taxonomy): domain Bacteria; kingdom Pseudomonadati; phylum Pseudomonadota; class Gammaproteobacteria; order Pseudomonadales; family Pseudomonadaceae; genus Pseudomonas; species Pseudomonas sivasensis. The sequence goes on along the minus strand of NZ_CP176442.1, from coordinate 1,504,253 downwards.
TGCTGCACCGCTTCGCCTCTCTGCAAATCCGCAACCAGGGCACGTTGGGCGGCAATATCGGTAACGCCTCACCCATCGGCGACTCACCGCCACTGCTGATCGCCCTGGGCGCGCAGATCGTGCTGTGCAAGGGCGACGTACGCCGCACTCTGGCCCTGGAAGACTACTTCATCGACTACCGCGTGACCGCCCGCCAGGACAGTGAATTCATCGAGAAAATCATCGTACCCAAGGGCCATACGCTGTTCCGTGCGTATAAGGTTTCCAAGCGCCTGGACGATGACATTTCCGCCGTCTGCGCAGCCTTCAATCTGAAGATCGACAACGGCGTAATTCGTGAGGCACGCGTCGCGTTCGGCGGCATGGCCGCGACACCAAAACGCGCGAAAAACTGCGAAGCCGCATTGGTCGGCGCCACTTGGAACGCCGCCACCGTGGAGAAAGCCTGCGCCGCCCTGGCCCAGGATTTCACGCCGCTGTCGGACTTCCGCGCCAGCAAGGAATATCGCCTGCTCAGCGCGCAGAACCTGCTGCGTAAATACTTCATCGAACTGCAAACGCCGCACATCGAGACTCGGGTGACCGCTTATGTCTAACCATCACGCCGTGGAAAAAACCCAGGCCGAACTCGCCGAGCTGTTCGCCCAGGACCTGACCTCCGGAGTCGGTCGCAGCGTCAAGCATGACAGCGCCGCCAAGCACGTCAGCGGTGAGGCGCAGTACATCGATGACCGCCTGGAATTCCCCAACCAGTTGCACCTGTATGCGCGCATGTCTGACCGCGCCCACGCTCGAATCATCAGCATCGACACCGCGCCCTGCTACGCCTTCGAAGGTGTGCGCATCGCTATCACTCACGAAGACGTACCGGGCCTGAAAGACATCGGCCCGCTGATGCCCGGCGACCCGCTGCTGGCCATCGACACCGTGCAGTTCGTTGGCCAAGTGGTACTGGCGGTTGCCGCCCGTGACCTGGACACCGCACGCAAAGCCGCCATGGCCGCCGTGATCGAATACGAAGACCTGGAACCGGTGCTGGACGTGGTCGAGGCCTACCGCAAAAAACACTTTGTGCTCGACAGTCATACCCATCAACGCGGCGATTCGGCAGGCGCACTGGCAACGGCGAAAAACCGTATCCAGGGCACTCTGCACATCGGCGGCCAGGAACACTTCTACCTGGAAACCCAGATCTCGTCGGTGATGCCCACCGAAGACGGCGGCATGATCGTCTACTGCTCCACACAAAACCCCACCGAAGTGCAGAAACTGGTAGCCGAAGTACTCGATGTGTCGATGAACAAAATCGTCGTCGACATGCGCCGCATGGGCGGTGGTTTCGGTGGCAAGGAAACCCAGGCCGCCAGCCCCGCCTGCCTGTGCGCAGTGGTGGCGCGCCTCACCGGCCAGCCGACCAAAATGCGCCTGCCGCGCGTGGAAGACATGCTGATGACCGGCAAGCGCCACCCCTTCTATATCGAATACGACGTGGGCTTCGACGACAGCGGCCGCCTGCACGGGATCAACCTGGAGCTGGCCGGCAACTGCGGCTGCTCGCCGGACCTGTCCAACTCGATTGTCGACCGTGCCATGTTCCACTCCGACAACTCGTATTACTTGGGCGATGCCACGGTCAACGGCCATCGCTGCAAGACCAATACCGCGTCCAACACGGCTTACCGTGGCTTCGGCGGGCCCCAAGGTATGGTCGCTATCGAAGAAGTGATGGACGCCATCGCCCGCCATCTGGCGCTGGACCCGCTGGCGGTGCGCAAGGCCAACTACTATGGCAAGACCGAGCGCAACGTCACCCACTACTACCAGACCGTCGAGCACAACATGCTCGAAGAGATGACCGCCGAACTGGAGGCCAGCAGCCAATACGCCGAGCGGCGCGAAGCGATTCGCCTGTACAACGCCCACAGCCCGATCCTGAAGAAAGGCCTGGCGCTGACACCGGTGAAGTTCGGCATCTCGTTCACCGCCAGCTTTCTGAACCAGGCCGGTGCGCTGATCCATATTTACACCGACGGCAGTATCCACCTGAACCACGGCGGCACCGAGATGGGCCAGGGTTTGAACATTAAGGTGGCGCAAGTAGTGGCCGAAGTGTTCCAGGTGGAAATCGACCGCGTGCAAATCACCGCCACCAACACCGACAAGGTGCCCAACACCTCGCCGACCGCCGCTTCCAGCGGCGCGGACCTGAACGGCAAAGCCGCGCAGAATGCCGCCGAAACCATCAAGCAACGGTTGGTGGAATTTGCGGCGCGCAAATACGACGTGAGCGAGGCGGACGTTGAATTCCACAACGGCCATGTGCGCGTGCGTGACCAGATCCTGACCTTTGAGGCACTGATCCAGCAGGCCTACTTCGCTCAGGTGTCGCTGTCGAGCACCGGCTTCTACAAGACCCCGAAAATCTTCTACGACCGCAGCCAGTCACGCGGGCGGCCGTTCTATTACTTCGCCTTCGGCGCAGCCTGCTGCGAAGTGATCGTCGACACCCTGACCGGCGAATACAAAATGCTGCGCACCGACATCCTGCATGACGTAGGCGCCTCGCTGAACCCGGCCATCGACATCGGCCAGGTGGAGGGCGGCTTTATCCAGGGCATGGGTTGGCTGACCATGGAAGAGCTGGTGTGGAACAACAAGGGCAAGCTGATGACCAACGGCCCAGCCAGCTACAAGATCCCGGCGGTGGCGGACATGCCGTTGGATCTGCGGGTGAAGCTGGTAGAAAACCGCAAAAATCCGGAAGACACGGTGTTCCATTCCAAGGCCGTGGGTGAACCGCCGTTCATGCTCGGGATTGCCTCGTGGTGCGCGATCAAGGATGCGGTGGCGAGTCTGGGTGACTATCGCCATCAGCCGAAAATCGATGCGCCAGCGACGCCGGAGCGAGTGTTGTGGGGGTGTGAGCAGATGCGCAAGTTGGCTGCTGCGAAGGTAGTTGAGGCTGATACCGAGATGGCTTCGCTCTAGACCGAGGCGCTGCCATCGGGGGTAAGCCCCACTCCCACATTTTGATCTGTGATTACTTTCAAATGTGGGAGGGGGCTTGCCCCCGATAGCGGCCTGACTGACAACAGTAATGTTGAGGTAAACATGAACAACTGGATCAGCGCCCTCGCCGACCTGCAAAACAGAGGCGAACCCTGCGTACTGGTGACCATCATCGAAGAACTCGGCTCCACGCCGCGCAATGCTGGTTCGAAGATGGTGATCAGCGCCGCGCAGACCTTCGACACCATCGGTGGCGGGCACCTGGAATACAAGGCCATGCAGATCGCCCGCGACATGCTCGCGCGCGGCCAGCAAAACACTCATTTGGAGCGCTTCAGCCTCGGCGCCAGCCTGGGCCAGTGCTGCGGTGGCGTCACCGTGTTGCTGTTTGAACCCATGGGCCAGGTGCAGGCGCAGATTGCGGTATTTGGCGCAGGCCACGTCGGCCGCGCGCTGGTGCCCTTGTTGGCGAGCCTGCCGTGCCGGGTACGCTGGATCGATTCCCGCGATCAGGAGTTCCCGGAACATATCCCCCAGGGCGTGCGTAAAATCGTCAGCGAAGAACCTGTCGACGAAATTGCTGACTTGCCGGCGGGCAGTTATTGCATCGTCATGACCCACAATCACGCGCTGGACCTGGAACTCACCGCCGCCCTGCTCAAGCGCAATGACTTCGCCTACTTCGGCCTGATTGGCTCCAAGACTAAGCGCGTCAAGTTTGAACACCGCCTGCGTGACCGTGGCTTCGACGCCGCGCAGTTGCAACGCATGCGCTGCCCCATGGGCCTGACCGAGGTGAAGGGCAAATTACCGGTAGAAATCGCCATCTCCATCGCCGGCGAAATCATCGCCACCTATAACGCTAATTTCGGCCAGCACACCGCGAGCGCCGAACCCATTGCCAAATTGCTGCCGGTGTCACGCCGCAGCCAAGCCACGAATTGAGATAACCATGCCTTTGACTCGCAAAGCCTACCGTGCCGCCATCCTGCACAGCATCGCCGACCCCGCCATCGTTGGGATCGAAGCGTCCTATGAGTATTTCGAAGACGGCCTGCTGGTGATCGACAACGGCCAGATCAGCGCTGTCGGCCATGCTGGCGACCTGCTGCCGACCCTGCCGGCCGACATCGAAGTCACCCATTACCAGGACGCGCTGATCACCCCAGGCCTGATCGACACCCATATCCACCTGCCGCAGACCGGCATGGTCGGTGCTTATGGCGAGCAGTTGCTGGACTGGCTCAACACCTACACCTTCCCGTGTGAAAGCCAATTTGCCGACAAGGCCCACGCCGACGAAGTCTCGGATATTTTCATCAAGGAACTGCTGCGCAACGGCACCACCACGGCGCTGGTGTTCGGCAGCGTGCATCCGCAGTCCGTGAACTCATTCTTCGAAGCGGCCGAGAAACTCGACCTGCGCATGATCGCTGGCAAAGTGATGATGGACCGCAACGCACCGGACTACCTCACCGACACTGCCGAAACCGGCTACCAGGAAAGCAAGACGCTCATCGAGCGCTGGCACGGTAAGGGCCGTCTGCACTATGCCGTCACGCCGCGATTCGCACCGACCAGCACGCCGGAACAACTGGCATTGGCCGGGCAACTGCTGGGCGAGTACCCGGACCTGTACATGCAGACGCACATCAGTGAGAACAAGCAGGAAGTCGAATGGGTGAAGGAGTTGTTCCCGGAGCGCAAAGGCTATCTGGATGTTTACGACCACTACAACCTGCTGGGCGAGCGTTCGGTATTTGCCCACGGCGTGCACCTGTGTGATGACGAGTGCGCGCGGCTGGCAGAGACGGGCTCGGCGGTGGCGTTCTGCCCGACGTCGAACTTCTTCCTCGGCAGTGGGTTGTTCAACCTGCCAATGGCCGAGAAGCACAAGTTGAATGTGGGCCTGGGCACTGATGTGGGCGGCGGCACCAGTTTCTCGCTGCTGCAAACGTTGAACGAAGCGTACAAGGTCATGCAACTACAAGGGGCGCGGTTGAGCCCGTTCAAATCGCTGTACCTGGCGACCCTCGGCGGAGCGCGTGCACTGCGCCTGGAGGACAAGATCGGCACGTTGCAGCCGGGCACGGATGCGGACTTTTTGGTGTTGGATTACAACGCCACGCCGCTGCTCAGCTATCGCTTGAAACAGGCGAACAACATTGCCGAGACGTTGTTTGTGTTGATGACGCTGGGGGATGATCGGACGGTGTTGCAGACCTACGCTGCCGGCCAACTCGTGCACCAACGCTGATCTCAACCGCTACACAAAACCAAACGTGGGAGGGAGCTTGCTCCCGATGGCAGTGGTTCAGTTAGTCATGTGTTAACTGATCCAGCGCTATCGGGAGCAAGCCCCCTCCCACATTTGTTTCCGGGTGAAACGGGGAAATTACAGTTTGACCGAAGAACGCCCCGGCTTTTTGGTCTGGAGCAAATGCGAAAACACCGCATGCAAATCATCCGACGCACTTTCCTCGTCGAGGTTGAGCTTGCTGTCGATGTGATCCATGTGATGCATCATCAAATTCACCGCCAGTGTCGCGTCCCGCGCTTCAATCGCGTCGATCAACTGGGTGTGCTCATCATACGAACAGTGCGAGCGGTTGCCGCTTTCGTACTGGGCGATGATCAGTGAGGTCTGGGACACCAGGCTGCGCTGGAAGCTGATCAGCGGCGCGTTCTTTGCCGCTTCGGCCAGCTTGAGGTGGAATTCGCCGGAGAGGCGGATACCCGCACCGCGATCACCACGGGAGAAACTGTCGCGCTCGTCGTTGACCATCTGGCGCAGCTCGGCCAGTTGTTCGGCGGTAGCATGCTGCACCGCCAACTCAGTGATCGCCCGCTCCACCAGGCGCCGTGCCAGGAACACTTGGCGCGCCTCTTCCACACTTGGACTCGCCACCACCGCGCCGCGATTGGGCCGCAGCAGCACGACGCCTTCATGGGCCAGGCGCGACAGTGCGCGACGAATGATGGTGCGGCTTACGCCGAAGATTTCGCCCAGTGCTTCTTCGCTCAATTTGGTGCCGGGCGCCAGGCGTTGTTCGAGGATGGCCTCGAAGATATGCGCATAGACGATATCGTCCTGGGTTCCGCTGCGACCGGCCTTGCCGGCTCGCGGTTGTTTCTTGAGAGGTTGCAACTGTTCGTTCATGGGCACTCGGGTTTGGAGAACGGCGGCGAATTAACGGTAATACGGCAAGCGAGGGTCGCTGGCAAGTATCACCTAAAAACACGGCACATTGTACACAACCCAATGCGCCAACACACTGTACGGCTGATTGCGCCGGCGGCTGTATTGCAATGAGTAGTTACGTTTGAGTTTAGGCTTGAATCTGCGCCGTCACCGGCAAATACCCAGGTAAAAGGAACACCTCTCCATGACCGAAGCCACTCAAGCGCCTTTGCGCCCGCTGGCCGACACTTCTCCATCGGCCATCGTCGCGGGTTTCATTGCGATGATGACCGGCTACACCAGTTCCCTGGTGCTGATGTTCCAAGCCGGGCAAGCCGCCGGCTTGACCACCGCGCAGATTTCCTCATGGATCTGGGCAATTTCCATCGGCATGGCGGTGTGCAGCATCGGCCTGTCCCTGCGCTATCGCACACCGATCACCATTGCCTGGTCCACGCCTGGCGCGGCGCTGTTGATCACCAGCCTGGGCGGCGTGAGTTATGGCGAAGCCATCGGTGCCTATATCACCTGTGCGGTGCTGGTGACGATCTGCGGGCTGACCGGCAGCTTTGAAAAACTGGTCAAACGCATTCCTGCCTCACTGGCGGCGGCCTTATTGGCAGGGATCCTGTTCAAGATCGGCAGCGAGATTTTCGTTGCCGCTCAGCATCGCACCGGCCTGGTGCTGGGGATGTTCTTCACGTATCTGATCATTAAGCGTCTGTCGCCACGTTATGCGGTGCTGGCCGCGCTGGTGATCGGCACCGCGCTGTCCGGGGTCATGGGGCTGTTGGATTTCAGCGGCTTTCACCTGGAAGTCGCGACGCCGGTCTGGACCACGCCGCACTTCTCACTGGCCGCGACGATCAGCATCGGCATTCCGCTGTTTGTGGTGGCAATGACTTCGCAAAACATGCCCGGCGTCGCCGTGTTGCGCGCCGACGGCTACAACGTGCCGGCATCACCACTGATCACAGCCACCGGCCTGGCCTCGCTGGTACTGGCACCTTTTGGCTCCCATGGCATCAACCTGGCGGCGATCAGCGCAGCCATCTGCACCGGGCCCCATGCCCACGGAGACCGCAACAAACGCTACACCGCGGCCGTGTGGTGCGGGGTTTTCTACGGGGTTGCAGGCGTGTTCGGCGCCACGTTGGCGGCATTGTTCGCAGCATTGCCCAAGGAGCTGGTGCTGTCGATTGCGGCATTGGCGTTGTTTGGCTCGATCATCAACGGCTTGAGTATCGCCATGAATGAGCCGAAGGAACGGGAAGCGGCGCTGATCACCTTTATGGTCACCGCGTCAGGCTTGACGTTGTTTTCCATCGGGTCGGCGTTCTGGGGGATTGTGGCGGGGGTATTGACGCTGCTGATTCTGAACTGGCGCAAGGCATAAAAAAACGGCGACCCTCAGGTCGCCGTTTTTTTCAGTATCACTTAGCCGCGTTGATCGGCTTTTCCGGATACCACACGTCCAGCAACGGGCTGACTTCAGCCTTGGTCAGCTCGGAACGGGTTTTCAGCCAGGCTTCAACAGCAGCGCGCTGCTCTTCGGAGACCGAGCCACGCTTCTGCAGGCAAACCAGACCGAAGTCATCGCCGCCGACATAGCCCAGACCGTTGGCTTCCATGGCTTCTTTGATGAATGCTTCGAGGAAAGCGTCGATAGCTTCTTCACTCAGGCCTTCGTTGAAGTCCAGGTTCAGTTCGAAACCCAGCTCTTGAAATTCATCAACGCACAGTTTTTTGCGCAGACGCTGGGAACGGTTAGTCGCCATTGGAACAATCCTCATAAGTAATAACGGGCGGCACTTTAGCAGTTTAAGGCGACGATTGCCCGACTCTCTGGGACAGGCGGCACTTTGCCTGTAAAAAAAACGCTGATTTCCAGCTATGGTTCAGCCACAAGCGCGCCCACCTTGGGGCATAATGCCGACACTTTCATGACCAATGAGGGATTTTTCCTATTTACCCCTCGCCTTTTTCACCCTCCTCAGCAGTAGGGTTTCATTTCTTATGATCAAATCTTTACGTTCACTCTTGCTAGCCGGTCTCCTCTTGCCACTGGCCCTCAGCGCCACAGCTGCCCCAGTCAATAACACCCTCCCCCCGAATGTTCAGCAGGCCCTGGCCAAAGCCAAGCTGCAAAACACCGCGCTGTCACTGGTGATGATCCCCCTGAACGGCCCTGGCACCCCCACCGTCTTCAACGCTGACGTCTCGGTAAACCCCGCTTCCACCATGAAGCTGGTTACCACCTACGCCGCCTTGGAAATGCTCGGCCCTAACCACCAGTGGAAAACCGAGTTCTATACCGACGGCACCCTCAGCGGCGGCGTGTTGCATGGCAACCTTTACCTCAAGGGCGGCGGTGATCCCAAGCTGAATATGGAAAAACTCTGGCTGTTGATGCGCGACCTGCGCGCCAATGGCGTACAGCAAGTCACTGGCGACCTGGTGTTGGACCGTGGCTTCTTTATCCCGCCACAACTGCCGGAATTCAATGACGACGGCAACGACGAGAACAAGCCCTTCTTGGTTAAGCCCGACGCCCTGCTGGTCAACCTCAAGGCCCTGCGCTTTGTGACCCGCAACGACTCAGGCCGTGTGATCGTATCGGTGGAGCCGCCGATCGCCAGTATTCGCATCGACAATCAGGTCAAGGTTTCCAACGCCAAGCAATGCACCGGCGACGTGCGCTACAACCCGGTCACTGCCGCCGATGGCAGCGTGACGGTCACCGTCAGTGGCCAACTGGGCGACGGCTGCAGCTCCCAGACGTACCTGTCACTGCTCGACCATGCCACCTATACCGCCGGCGCCGTGCGGGCAATCTGGCAGGAGTTGGGCGGCAGCATCCAGGGCCGTGATATCCAGGCACCCGTGCCCAAGGATGCCAAGGTGTTGGCCCGCGCATTCTCGCCGGACCTGGCGGAAATCATCCGCGACATCAACAAATACAGTAACAACACCATGGCGCAGCAGTTGTTCCTGAGCCTGGGCGCGCAGTTTCGCAACGATGCCGACGGCGACGACGCCAAGGCCGCGCAACGTGTAGTGCGTCAGTGGCTGGCGAAAAAAGGTATCACTGCACCACATCTGGTGATGGAGAACGGCTCCGGGCTGTCCCGTGCCGAACGGGTCAGCGCCCGCGAGATGGCCGCGATGCTGCAAGCCGCCTGGAAAAGCCCCTACGCTGCCGAATACATCAGTTCGATGCCGATTGCCGGCACCGACGGCACCATGCGCAAACGCCTGAAGACCACTGCGATGCGCGGCGAAGCCCACGTCAAGACCGGCACCTTGAACACCGTACGCGCCATTGCCGGGTTCAGCCGCGACAACAACGGCAATACCTGGGCGGTGGTGGCGATTCTCAACGATCCGAAGCCATGGGGCGCTTCGTCGGTGCTGGATCAGGTGCTGCTGGACCTGTATCGCCAACCTAAATTGGCGGCTTCAGCCCCAGTACTCTGACGCTGAACTGGGGCCTGTGGTGAGCGGCTTGCCCGCTCACCACAAAGGTCACTCAACACAGCGGCGTCGCCTCTACCCGATCCCTGCCCGCCTGCTTGGCTACATAAACGGCCGAGTCGGCGCGCAGCAACAACCCATCAATACCTTCGTCGATCCGCCAACTGGCCACACCAAAGCTGGCAGTGACGATGCCCACCGCGTCCATAGGCTCGTTGCGCAGCGACTGCCACAATTCCATCGCCAGGCTGTAGGCCTGTTCGCCACCGGTGTTGGGGCAGAGCACCATGAATTCCTCGCCACCCAGCCGACAGAAGACATCGGAACGACGCAAGCGTTGGCCGATGCGTTTGCACAACTCCTGTAACACCGCGTCGCCGACCGCGTGACCATGCTTGTCGTTGATGCGCTTGAAGTGATCGATATCGAGCATGATCACCGACAATGCCCCGCTGGTCCGATTGAGCCTCACCATCTCGGCCCTGAGTCGGTCCTGAAAATAGCGTCGATTGTGAATTCCGGTCAGGGAATCAGTGATGGACAGTGCGCGTAGCTCCTCTTCAACCCGCTTCAAATCGGAAATGTCCGACACGTAGCCATGCCACAGCGTACCGCCACCCGGTAACTCTTCCGGTGTGGCTTCGCCGCGAATCCAGCGCAGACCCCGTTGTGGCAACTGCACCCGGTACTCTTCGCGCCAATGGCTCAACTGCAACGCCGACAGGCGAATCGAGGCTCGTACCCGCTCCACGTCCAGCGGGTGGATACGCTCGAAAACTTTCTTCGCGTCCTGCTGCAACACACCGGTTTCGATTTCATAAATGTCGCGCATACCATCGCTGGCATAGATGAACCGCCAGTTTTCGCGGGGTTCCAGGGTGAACTGGAAAATACCGCCGGGCACATGGGCGCTGAGTTTCTTGAGCAGGCGGTCACGGGCCGCCAATGCTTCGTAAGCGCGTTTTTGCTCGGTAATGTCCAGGTAAATCGCCAAGTGCCCGATCCACAAACCGTGATCATCCAGCAACACAGTGACCAGCATGTTCACAGTCAACTGGCTGCGATCCTCGCGCACCAAGGTCCATTCCCGGGCTTCGTGCAGGTTATCCGGGCTCTCGACCAGCATCGCCTGACTGGCAGGGATTCGCTTGCCCAAGGCCACGCTCAGGCTAGCTGCACGGGCTTCCAGTTCCGACGCCAAGTGCAAGCTTTCCAGGGTCAACTTACCCACCACCTGCTCGGCTGAGAACCCGAGCATTTGTTCGGCACCGGCATTGAAGGTGTTGATGACGCCGCGTAAGTCGGTGGCAATGATGGCGACCTGGGTCGCCGCATTCAGCACGCTGCGCAGTTGGCCATGGGCACCGCGTAACTCCTGCTCACGCAGGCGCAACTGCACGGTACGCTGTTCCACCAGCTTCACGGCGCGCTGGCGTTGGCTCACCAGCACATAGAGCAAAGCGCTGAGCAACAGGCTGAGCAACCCGCCCATCGTCAGGATCGTGATCAACGAAGAATGGTTAGTCTGGTCGAACACCTGGCTCGGACGCAGGGTCAGGGCATAAACGTGGTCCCCCAAGGTAAGACGGCGCGCACCGATCAGGTCGCCGTTTGCCACGCTATTGCTCGATTCGTAGAGCACACGTTTCTGTAGGTCGGAGGTATCGACGATCTGCATCACCAGGTTGTCCCGTTCCGGCTTGGGCAAGCCGTCAGCTACTAACTGGCGCATGCTGATCACGGCCATCACGTAGCCAAAGGGCTCATGCTGGGACTGCTCGGAAGTGGACAGGTGACTGACCGGCGCCACCAGCAATACCCCAGTGGCATAAGCAGGCTCAACGCCTACCAGTTGCATGGGCTGGGAAACCGCCAGCTTGCCGCTTTTTTGTGCGCGCTCAAGGGCTGAGCGCCGCAGGGGCTGGGCCAGCAGATCAAAACCCAGTGGCGAGCCCAGCAGACTTTGAGTCTGGCTGTAGAGCACTGGCACGTATTCATCTCGCTCGGGCGCCGGGGCCAGTTCTCCGGCGCTATTTAACTCACGGATGACAAAGGGCGCACCACGCTGGCGGGACACCTCTTGTTCGAACTGGCTGCGTTGATCGCGAGACACGCGCGGCGCCCAGGCGTAGGCCCGGGTGCGCAATAGCAAAGGCTGGGCGAAACCATCGAATTCTTCACGGGACACATCGTCGGAATTGACGAAGAACCGCCGCAGGCTGTTCAAGCGCTGTTCCTGATCTTCGAAGCGTTCCTGCAGGCGGGTATACCGCTCGTTGACCAGCAACTGGAAACGCTGGCGCACCTGTTGTTGATAGAGATCGAAGGACGCCCAGGCGACGATGAGCGTCAGGGTACAGCCCGCCAGAAACACCACCAATGCCACCAGCCAAGCCGACGCCTGTTCACTGATAAAGCCTAGGATTTTCGGGCGAACGGCTTGCATCGGCATAAGCAACACTCACAACGCCAGCGTGCGGGGGTGTCACTTTGGCTAGGCCTTAAGTTATAGCTATCGGCCCAGAGTTTGACCAGCGTAAAAAAGCCGCAAGACCGGATTAAACCAGGCTTGCGGCTTCAGGCTGTTGGTTAACCGCGAGCGGTGATTTTCCAGGCCCGATGGATCTTGGCGTTGCGCGCAAAATCCGGATCGATGGTCTTGTCGCTGATTTCCTCGACCGTGTAGCGCTCGCTGAGGTTTTCCTCCAGCGCGAACTTGCGGAAGTTGTTCGAGAAATACAGCACACCACCCGGTGCCAGGCGTGCCATCGCCAGGTCCAGCAACTGCACGTGGTCACGCTGCACGTCGAAAATGCCTTCCATGCGCTTGGAATTGGAGAAGGTCGGCGGGTCGATGAAGATCATGTCGAACTCATCGCGGCTGGCCTCCAGCCAGGCCATCACGTCACCCTGCTCCAGGCGGTTCTTGTCGGAGAACCCGTTGAGGGAGAAGTTGCGACGCGCCCAGTCCAGATAGGTCTTGGACAGGTCAACGCTGGTGGTGCTGCGCGCGCCACCCTTGGCTGCATGCACACTGGCGGTGGCGGTGTAGCAATACAGGTTAAGGAAACGCTTGCCGGCCGCTTCCTTCTGGATACGCATGCGCATCGGGCGATGGTCTAGGAACAGGCCGGTGTCGAGATAATCGGTGAGGTTGACCAGCAGCTTCACGCCGCCTTCACTGACTTCGGTGAACTTGCCTTGGGCGCTCTGGCGCTCGTACTGCTTGGTGCCGCTCTGGCGCTCACGACGCTTGACCACCACGCGGCTCTTGTCGATGTTCAGCGCCTGAGGGATCGCCGCCAGCGCATCGAACATACGTGCAGAGGCTTTTTCCGGGTCAATGGACTTCGGCGCGGCATATTCCTGCACATGCACCCAATCGTGGTACAGGTCGATGGCCATGGAGTATTCGGGCATATCGGCGTCGTACACGCGATAGCAATCCACCCCTTCACGCTTGGCCCACTTGCCCAGCAGCTTGAGGTTCTTCTGCAGGCGGTTGGCGAACATCTGCCCGCCTTCGCTCAGGCGCGCCTGCTCGACCACTGGGGCCGGGGCTGGCTTGATCGGGTTGCCGTTCTTGTTGTACTGGCGCTCTTGTGGCTCGACCGGGGCTTGGTCGTAAACGGCCTGCTCACGTTCAGCCTGGCGCTGTTCCGGGGTACGACGCTCGCCGGTAACGAACTGATCCGGGTTGACCTTGATCAGCAGCAATTTGCACGGCAACGCGCCGTTCCAGAACGAATACTGCTTGTGGCTGCGAATGCCCATGCGCTTGCCCAGGTCCGGTGCGCCGGTGAACACCGCGGCTTCCCAGCCCATGCAGGCCTGGCGCAGACGCTCGCCGAGGTTCTGGTAGAGGTACAACAGGCTGGCTTCGTCACCCAGACGCTCGCCGTAGGGCGGGTTGCAGATCACCAGGCCTTTCTGGTTCTGGTCCGGGCGCGGCTCGAAGGTGCCGACTTCGCCCTGGTACACCTTGATCCAATGGCTCAGACCAGCACGCTCGATGTTGTTGCGCGCGGGCTGGATCAGACGGGGGTCAGCCTCGTAGCCACGCACCCACAGCGGGGTTTTGTTCATGCCGATGGCGGCACGTTCAGTGGCTTCTGTATGAAGTTTCTTCCACAGCGCCGGCACGTGGCCAAGCCAGGTGGTGAAGCCCCACAGTTCGCGGTTGAGGTTGGGGGCCATGTCGGCGGCAATCATCGCGCCTTCGACCAGGAAGGTCCCCACACCGCACATCGGGTCAGTCAGCGCGCCGCCTTCGGCAGCAATACGCGGCCAGCCGGCACGAATCAGGATCGCCGCCGCCAGGTTTTCCTTCAACGGCGCCGCGCCCTGCTGCAGGCGGTAGCCGCGCTGGTGCAGGCTGTGGCCGGAAAGGTCGAGGGACAGGATTGCTTCGCCACGGTCCAGGCGCAGGTGAATGCGCAGGTCCGGGTTGATCTTGTCGATGGACGGGCGTTCGCCGGTCGGGGTACGCAGCTTGTCGACGATCGCGTCCTTGACCTTCAGCGCGCCGAAGTGGGTGTTGTCGATGCCCGAACCGTGACCGCTGAACTCCACCGCCAGGGTGCCGTCGGAGACCATGTGGTCGGCCCATTCGATGTCCAGCACGCCGTGGTAGAGGTCTTCGGCATCCTTCATCGGGAAGCGCTTGAGCACCAGCAACACGCGGTTGGCCAGGCGCGACCAGAGGCACAGGCGATAGGCGGTTTCCATGTCGGCCATGCCGCGCACGGCCGAGGTGTGCTCGCGGGCTTCCTCAAGGCCAAGCCCGACGGCTTCCTCGATCAGCAGGCCTTCGAGGCCCTTGGGGCAAGTGAGGAAGAGTTCAAAACGGTCCGACATGGGGCATTCCAGGCTTTTCAGCAATAAATGAACGGGCGACGCATCGCCGGTTCGGTTTTCAATCAAGCACTTTTCTCGAAGAGTGCTCGCGTGGCACGAATGTGCCGTCCCACCCCGTCTGACGGGCCCTTGAGCCTTTATTGACGGGGCAGAGTGATTTTTTTAAGCAACAAAAAGAAATATTCCGACCCTTCGTCGAATAGTAACCGACCGCAACGGGCCAGCATTCTCACTAAAGGATTAAACCCATCCTCTTTGCAGGGTGCATCATAGCTGGCTTTGCCTCAAAAAAGGGGCGAAAAGCCATCCCAGCTTATGGCTATAGCATCGTAATCGTTACGTGCTTATGACAAAACGATCATTGAATCCGTGTGACCTATTGGTTAGAACTCAACACAGGTTGGCGCCGTAACGACGCCAACACCTAGGCTCGCCACGCCGGCAGCGAGCCCACCAACGGCAGAAAAACTCTGCCCGGCCTCAGACGAGGCCGAAGGATATCAAGACAGTCAACAAGTGAGGGAAACACCCTATGAGAAGACTTAAGCGTGATCCGTTGGAAAGAGCTTTTTTACGCGGATATCAATATGGCGTTCATGGCAAATCCCGTGAGCTTTGCCCATTTACTCTACCGTCGGTACGCCAAGCCTGGATCAACGGCTGGCGAGAAGGACGAGGCGACAACTGGGACGGTATGACTGGCACTGCGGGAATCCACAGACTCAACGAACTTCACGCCGTCGGCTAATCAAGGGCACTTAATTCCGACACCACCACGAATAGATTACGACTTAACCACGCACGCCCTCTCAAGGCGGCGGGCTTCGGCCCAGGGGCTCCTTTTAAGGAGCCCTTTTTATTGGGCGATCCTTCAACGTAATGCTGCTATCGCATCCACCGATTGACGAATAAGCGCCGGGCCTTTGTAGATAAACCCGGAGTACAACTGCACCAGGCTCGCGCCGGCAGCGATCTTCTCGGCAGCGTGCTTGCCTTCGGTGATACCGCCCACCGCAATGATCGGCAAACGCCCGGCCAACTCAGCAGCCAACACCTTGACGATATGGGTGCTCTTGTCCCGCACCGGCGCACCTGACAGGCCACCGGCTTCGTCGCCATGGGCCAACCCTTCGACGCCGACACGGCTTAGGGTGGTGTTGGTAGCGATCACTGCGTCCATACCCGAATCCACCAGGGCTTGGGCCACCAGTACGGTTTCCTCGTCACTCATGTCCGGGGCGATCTTGATGGCCAGCGGCACGCGCTTGCCATGGCGCACTGCCAAATCTTCCTGGCGCTGGCGCAGGGCTTCGAGCAACTGCTTAAGGGAGTCACCGAACTGCAGGCTGCGCAAGCCCGGTGTGTTCGGCGAGCTGACGTTGACGGTGACATAGCTGGCGTGGGCGTAGACCTTGTCCAGGCAGATCAGGTAGTCGTCCACCGCTCGCTCAACCGGTGTATCAAAGTTCTTGCCGATATTGATGCCGAGGATGCCCTTGTACTTCGCAGCCTCAACCCGCGACAGCAGGTGATCGACGCCGAGGTTGTTGAAACCCATGCGGTTGATGATCGCCTCGGCTTCAGGCAGGCGGAAGATCCGCGGTTTGGGGTTACCGGGCTGCGGCCGTGGCGTCACGGTGCCGATCTCGACAAAACCGAAACCCAGTTGCGCGAAGCCATCGATGGCCGCGCCGTTCTTGTCCAGGCCAGCGGCCAGTCCGACCGGGTTGGGGAAGTCGAGCCCCATCACTGATACCGGCATTTTTGCGGGTGCCTTGCACACCAGGCCGTTGAGCCCCAGGCGGCCACCGGCGCCGATCAGGTCCAGGGACAGATCGTGGGAGGTTTCCGGGGAGAGTTTGAACAACAGCTGGCGGGCCAGGGTATACATGGGCGGGCTAGACTCGGATGGCGGCGAAAGGTGGCGGCGATTATAGCCGGGGTGACGGGGTGCACGCGAGGCGTGCTACCCAAACATCAATAGCGCTGCTGTACGAGCAACTCATAGCGTGCCCAGATTTTCTCTGCATAGCGCATGCGCAATGCGTCGCGCTGAGGGCCTGAGCCGGCGCCAACATTGTAGGAACCTACCGCCGTCCAGTTGTAGCCAAAGCGCTGAATGAAATCGGCCAGTATGGAAGCGCCCACTTCCACTGAGAGGCACGGCTCACTCAACAGCCGCTCCTCGGTAATGCCCAGCTTGAGCAAGCGGGGCAAATGGATACTGTTGATCTGCATCAGGCCGATGTCACGCGTACCATTCTGGTTTGCGTGGTTGATCGCATCTGCACGAAACCCCGACTCCACGGCAGCGATAGCCTGCAGCAATTCAGGCTCGATACCGTAGCGACTGGCGGTTTCCTCCCAGCAGTAGGCAAACGCCTGGTTTGCGCTGATCAATAGGCCGAGCAACAGCAGCCTGCGCCACAGCTTAGCCACGCCTGAGCTGGCCACAGGCCGAACACAGGTGCTGCGCGGCATCCGTATGCCCGGCCCCATGCCGCTCAACGTTCACCGGACAGGTGAAGCGATACCCACGACCGTAGATGGTCTTGATAAAACCCTTGTCGGCTCCAAGATGCTTGCGCAGCGAGTAAATGCAACGGGTCAGTGACTCCTCCGCGACCTCCCCTTGTGGCCAGGCCAGTTCAAGCAAATGATCCTTGGTCATCAGGACACCGCCAGAGGCAAGCAGCAACCGCAAAACATGCAGCTCCTTGGGCGGCAACTGAACATCGCTGACTTTACCGCTTAGACGACCATCGCCATGCAGTATCCACTGGGAGAAATACAGGGAAGTCGCAGTCAACCCATCATTCACGACGGCCATATCCACCTCGGCATCCGACTCATTCCTTATTTCCAGTACTGGCTCTTGTGCCCACGTCATGACTATAAAAAACCGCCTTGCAGCCCACGCTAGGAAAAAACCCATACAGCCGCCGCTTTTCAGCATCACCCTGTAAGACCGTTCATTTACAACTGTCAGATGCCCCTTTTCGATAGACCTCGTGCAATTCAATCCCCAGGCGATCCTCCAACTGCACCAACTCCCCCAACGCCAATAGCCGGCCGTTAACCCGAACCTCCACGCAGTGGTTGATTCCAGGCGCCAATGGCAGCACCTTCCCAGGCGCAAAGGCTGAAAGGCGCCTGAAACTGACCAGTTGTTCCTGTAGAAGAATTTCCATATGCACGGGTTAGCACCTTTTTCACGGAGAGATATCGCGACCCGGGTGCACAAACGCACGTTGCACACGTTCGTATTGCGCCGCAGTCAACGGTGGCGCACCAACGCCTGCCGGTAAGGCCTTCTCGCTACCCACGGCCCGGGACTGAATCACAAACAGACGAACCTTGGCCGAGCCATTTGATACGGCGTTTCGTCCCTGCTCATTGGCCTCACGGCTAAACGGCCCCAACCACAGGCGCTTGCCCTGCGGCACTTGCACCACGCTACTGATACTCACCCGCCCGACCGCGCTCGGTTTGCCGCGCCGACCGGCCTGGCTCATCTGGCGACCATCCTCAACGTGGAGAAGCATCTCGATCTGATTCGCTTCGGCAAAACGCGGCAACACGCTGACTTGGGAGCCGTAATGCACAGGCTTCCAATCAGCATGATCCTGTCCGGGAGCGGGCAGATAGAAGGTGTGGTTATCCTGAAATACCGCTGGCACGTTCTCTTGGGTGAGAATCACCGGTAACGTCATCACTTTCGCTCGCCGCCGATGCTCCAGCGTGGCGATTTGCCCCATCAAGCGGTTATCGTCAATCGGTTCCAGGATTCGCGTGGCCTGACCCTTCGCCTCCTTATCCCAGGCAGGCCCCAGTTTTTTCAGGTCGTCACGCTCCACGTCCACCATCCAGAGCGAGACTTCGACAGACCGCTTGGGTGTGTCCAACTCGGCGATCAATCGCTCGATGAATACCAATTGCTCAGGTTCGCCCTTGATCAGCAGGCTGTTGGTGTCCAAATAGGGGATCACCGCCAGACTCTGGTCGGCCAGTGGTCCGTCCTCCTCAGACGCCAGCAGGGTGTCGATCAGCGACGCGATCCCCGGCACCGTGAGCTTTTCCGGGCCCATGGAGTACACCCGGTCAGCAACATGGGTGTTGAGTACCTGGACGACAGCAAACGCCTGGGTACCCACGCGCAAATCAGCACGTTCAAGGTCCATCAACTGGGCCAGTTGCAACACCTGATCGACATAATTAGGCGGACCCGACAAGGAGAATGTCCGAGCTCCGCTGATCCTAAGGGGGTAGCGCGTTTCATCAACCCCAGAGCGGCGCATGAGGGCACGAAACCTGTCGACGGATATATGCAACAACGTCACGGTCGAGCTTTTTGCTTCGCTGACGTCATAGAGGTAGAGCGCCTGCCCGTCGCCGTACCAGATCAAGCCGTATTGCAATGCAAGCGTCTCCAGGGCGTGTTGAGGTGTATCGAGGTCAATGACTTCACTGATGCGTGTGCGCGCCACTTCACTGCTCACGACAATGGGCAGGCCCATAGGCACGGACAAGGCAGTAAAGACGGTATGCAGGCTCTCGTCCTGCGCCTGATAGGTTTCGCCATGGGCATCGGCACCTCCCAGCATCAGCGCGGCAAGCAGTAGCCAGAGGCAGGGAGTCGTTAAGGGGAAGTCAGCGTACACCGTAGGTTTCCTGGGCGGCCTGGCAGTGAGAGGCGGCCATACTGAGAGGCCGTCCATTTTCAATCTTGATGGAAAGGTGACGGCCGACAGCGCTTCCAGGCCCGTGGCATGTGCCTTGCATTGCACTCGGTATCAGAGCGCACTCCAACGGCGGAGCGAGCTTACGGACAAAGGCGTCGTTACCCGCAATGGCCTTGCATCGCCATCTGAGGGAACGGCGCTTTTTTTTGAAAGAAAAGGTAGGTGTTGATGAACGATTCGGTTGGCAGCAGCCCGACAAGAGACCCACTGGCCTGGGTCAACGGCAGTGATGCTCCGGAAAAGAGCAGCCTCGACCTGGGCTTCATGGCTTTGAGCGACTGCGCCTCCTTGGTGGTGGCGGCAACCCAGGGCTTCGCTCAACCTTATGGCCTGACGCTAAACCTCAAGCGCCAATCCTCGTGGGCCAACCTGCGGGACAAACTGGTCAGCGGTGAACTGGACGCCGCCCACAGCCTGTACGGGTTGATCTATGCCGTTCACTTGGGCATCGGCGGCGTCGCACCCACCGACATGGCCGTGCTGATGGGATTGAACCAGAACGGTCAAAGCATCAACCTGTCCCACGGCCTGCAACGGCAAGGGGTGGTCACTCCTGAGGCATTGGATCGTCACGTGCACCAAAGCCGAACAAAACTGACCTTCGCCCAGACCTTTCCCACAGGTACCCACGCCATGTGGTTGTACTACTGGCTCGCAAGTCAGGGCATTCATCCGTTACAGGATGTGGACAGCGTCGTGGTACCGCCCCCGCAAATGGTTGCGCACCTGCAAGCTGGTCGGATTGATGGCTTTTGCGTCGGAGAACCCTGGAGTGCCAGCGCAGTCGCGCAAAACCAGGGCTTTACACTGGCAACCACCCAAGCGATCTGGCCTAACCATCCAGAAAAGGTGCTCGGCTGCACACAGGCCTTCGTCGACCAATACCCCAACACCGCCCGCGTATTGGTCATGGCTATCCTCGAAGCCAGCCGCTTTATTGAAGAAAGTATCGAAAACCGACGTTCCACCGCGCAGTTGCTCAGCGGCCGCGAGTACCTTGACGCGCCTCTCGACTGCATCGAACCCCGCCTGCTGGGCATTTATGACGATGGCCTGGGCAACCACTGGCAGGATCCCCATGCCCTGCGCTTTTTCGCCGATGGCGAAGTGAACCTGCCATACCTCTGCGATGGCATGTGGTTCATGACCCAGTTTCGACGCTGGGGCCTGCTGCGCGAAGACCCTGATTACCTGGGCGTTGCGCGCCAGGTCCAGCAACTGGCGCTTTATCGCCAGGCGGCAGACGCGCTGGGCATCAATGCGCAACGCCAGGACATGCGCAGCAGCCAACTGATCGACGGCAAGGTGTGGGACGGCTCGGACCCCGTCGGCTACGCCCGCAGTTTCCGATTGCATGCCATCGCCGACCACGCCAACCGCCAAGCCTTGCGCTGACAGGAGCACTTCTATGCTGCGAATCCTGTTGATCAATGACACCCCGCGCAAGGTCGGGCGCCTGCGTACGGCGCTGATCGAAGCTGGCTTCGAGGTGATCGATGAGTCCGGCCTGACCATCGACTTGCCGGCACGCGTCGAAACAGTGCGCCCGGATGTGATTCTGATCGATACCGAGTCACCGGGCCGCGATGTGATGGAGCAAGTGGTGCTCGTCAGCCGAGACCAGCCCCGGCCTATCGTGATGTTTACCGACGAGCACGACCCGAACGTGATGCGCCAGGCCATCAAGTCCGGTGTCAGTGCCTATATCGTCGAGGGCATCCAGGCCCAGCGCCTGCAACCGATCCTCGACGTGGCCATGGCCCGCTTTGAAAGCGACCAGGCCTTGCGCGCCCAGCTTCAGGCGCGGGACCAGCAGTTGGCCGAGCGCAAGCGCATCGAACTGGCCAAGGGCATGCTGATGAAAATGAAGGCCTGTAATGAGGAAGAGGCCTACACACTGATGCGCCGCCAAGCCATGAGCCGCCAACAGAAACTGATCCAAGTGGCAGAGCAAATCATCGCCATGAGTGAACTGCTCGGCTGATGTGGCGCGGGACTTGCTAAACAATCATCACAGGTAACCAACGGCGGTTGCCCCTCCACGACAAAGACGTCGCACATCCGGTTTGCCCTCGCGAACCCGATGGCGGCGTTTTTTCGTTTTGGCCCCAGCAGCACGGGGCCGGTGGGGCGGCCCCAGCCGGCTGCTCCATCACTAGGCCTTCTTACAAGACTCCCAACCGTTGAGGTGCGTGATGAAATCAAGCTTCTGGAAATCCGGGCACACCCCGACCCTGTTTGCCGCGTTCCTGTATTTCGATCTGAGCTTCATGGTCTGGTATTTGTTGGGCCCGCTGGCGGTACAGATTTCCGCCGACTTGCACCTGACCACTCAACAACGCGGCTTGATGGTGGCGACACCGATCCTTGCGGGCGCTGTGTTGCGCTTCCTGATGGGCATGCTGGCGGACAAGCTATCGCCAAAGACAGCCGGGCTGATTGGCCAGGTGATTGTGATCGTCGCGTTGTTCGGCGCCTGGAAACTGGGGGTTCACAGCTACGAACAAGCCTTGTTGCTAGGGCTGTTCCTCGGTATGGCCGGCGCATCCTTTGCAGTGGCGTTGCCGTTGGCGTCCCAGTGGTATCCAGCCGAACACCAGGGCAAGGCCATGGGCATCGCCGGCGCCGGTAATTCGGGCACAGTGTTCGCTGCATTGTTGGCCCCGGTACTGGCGGCGGCCTTTGGCTGGAGCAACGTGTTCGGCTTCGCACTGATTCCGCTGATCCTGACCCTGATCGTGTTCGCCTGGCTCGCGAAAAATGCGCCTGAACGCCCTAAAGCCAAGTCCATGGCTGATTACTTCAAGGCTCTGGGCGACCGCGACAGTTGGTGGTTCATGTTTTTCTACAGCGTGACCTTCGGTGGCTTTATCGGCCTGGCCAGCGCCCTGCCCGGCTATTTCAACGATCAATACGGCCTGAGCCCCATGACCGCCGGCTACTACACCGCCGCCTGCGTGTTCGGTGGCAGCCTGATGCGCCCACTGGGCGGCGCCTTGGCCGACCGTTTCGGCGGGATCCGCACACTGCTGGGCATGTACAGCGTCGCAGCAATTTGCATCGCGGCAGTCGGTTTCAACCTGCCCAGTTCCTACGCGGCGCTGGCGCTTTTCGTCTGCACCATGCTCGGTTTGGGCGCAGGCAATGGCGCTGTGTTCCAGCTGGTGCCACAGCGTTTTCGGCGTGAGATCGGCGTAATGACCGGCCTGATTGGCATGGCCGGCGGCATCGGCGGTTTCGCCCTGGCGGCGGGCATGGGCGCGATCAAGCAGAGCACCGGAAGCTATCAATTGGCCTTGTGGTTGTTCGCGAGCCTGGGCGTATTGGCCTGGTTCGGTCTGCATGGCGTCAAGCGCCGCTGGAGAACTACTTGGGGTTCGGCCGCTGTGACCGCCGCGCGCGTCTGATGAGCCTGCAACTGAGCATCGCCCACGCCAGTGCCATCGGCCCACGGGCGGAAAACCAGGATGCGCTGCGGGTGGTTACCCCCGCTGCGGAACTGGCGGCGAGCAAAGGCTATCTGTGCGCCATGGCCGACGGCGTGAGCCAGTGTGCAGACGGTGGCCTGGCCGCCCGCTCAACTCTGCAGGCCCTGGCCCTGGATTACTACGCCACGCCGCAAACCTGGGGCGTGGCACAGGCACTGGAGCGGTTGCTACTCGCACAGAACCGCTGGCTGCAGGCCAATGGGGGAGGTCAACCGTTGCTGACCACCCTCAGCGCCTTGGTCTTTCGCGGCCAGCGCTTCACCCTGGCCCATGTCGGCGATTGCCGGGCATATCGCTGGCTGGACGGCGAGTTGCAGCGCATCAGCGAAGACCATGTGTGGGAACAGCCGGGCATGCAGCATGTGCTCAAGCGTGCCCTTGGCCTGGATCAACATCTGGTCCTGGATTTTCTCGACGGTCAATTGCGCGAGGGTGAGTGTTTCCTGCTGCTCAGCGATGGCGTGTGGGCGACCCTGGCCGATCACAGCATCAGCGCGATCCTGCGTGAACAAACCGACCTCGACCTGGCGGTAAGCACCCTGATCAACGCCGCGCACCTGGCGGGTAGCCAGGACAATGCCAGCGCCCTGCTGGTGCGTGTCGACACGGTCGGCGCGGCCACACTCGGTGACGCCTTGGTGCAGCTGCAGCAATGGCCCTTGCCACCGCCGCTCAAAGCCGGGCAACACTTTGAAGGTTGGCAGGTCGACGCCGTCCTGGCACACAGCAGGCAGTCATTGTTGTACCGGGTACGCGATGCCCAGCAGCAACCCTGGCTGCTGAAAACGCTGCCCCTGAGCCGCGATAATGACAGCGACGGCGGTCAGGCATTGTTGTCGGAAGAATGGTTTCTGCGACGGGTTGCCGGGCGGGCGTTTCCGGAAGTCCATACGGCCAGCGGGCGTCAGCATTTGTACTACGTGATGCGTGAATATCCCGGTATGACCCTCGCCGAGCTCTTTCAGCGCCAGGGCCCACTGCCCCTGGCGCAATGGCAGTCCGTCGCCGAGCGTTTGCTGCGCGCGGTGGGCATGCTGCATCGACGGCAGATCCTGCACCGCGATATCAAGCCGGAAAACCTGCTGCTGGGGGACGACGGAGAATTGCGAGTATTGGATTTCGGTCTGGCGTATTGCTCGGGCCTGTCAGAGGATCGCGCCCATGTGCTGCCCGGCACTCCGAGCTTTATCGCGCCTGAGGCGTTCAATGGCGACCGTCCTACAGCACAACAGGATTTATATAGCGTTGGTGTGACGCTGTATTTCCTGCTGACCGGGCACTACCCATACGGTGAAATCGAAGCTTTCCAACGACCTAGATTTGCCCAATCCGTCACCGCCAGCCGCTATCGTCCGGACCTCCCGGACTGGCTCCCTCTGAGCCTGGAACGCGCGGTGGCAGCGCAGCCCGCGCATCGCTACGAGACTGCCGAGGAATGGCTGCTGGTGCTGGAGCAGGCTGATCGCCAAGAGCTGAGCATCCGTCCGAAGCCACTCCTTGAGCGCGAACCTTTGAAGGTTTGGCGCACCTTGGGCCTGGTCTCGATGCTGATCAATCTGATTCTTCTGTATTCACTCTTTCATAGCTGACGTCAGCTCTAGACGAGGAAAAACACATGAACGCAAAAGTCTGGCTGGTGGGCGCAGGCCCCGGCGACCCAGAACTGTTGACCCTCAAAGCCGTACGGGCAATGAACGAAGCCGATGTAGTGTTGATCGATGATTTGGTCAACCCGGCCGTACTGGAGCACTGCGCCGAGGCTCGTGTGATTACCGTGGGTAAACGCGGTGGCTGCCGCTCAACCCCGCAGGATTTTATCCATCGCCTGATGCTGCGTTACGCCCGCCAAGGCAAGTGCGTGGTGCGGCTCAAAGGTGGCGATCCGTGCATTTTCGGACGCGGTGGTGAAGAGGCCATGTGGCTGCGCGAGCGTGGCGTCGAGGTGGAGTTGGTCAACGGGATCACCGCAGGGCTGGCGGGTGCGACGAACTGCGCGATTCCTCTGACATTGCGCGGTGTCAGCCGCGGCGTGACGTTGGTCACGGCCCACACTCAAGACGACAGCAGCGTTAATTGGCGCGCGCTGGCAGAAGGTGGAACGACATTGGTGGTGTACATGGGGGTGGCCAAGCTGGAGGAGATTCGCCAGCAATTGCTTGGAGGCGGGATGGCAGCTGATATGCCAGTGGCGATGATCGAAAATGCATCACTGCCCCAGCAGCGCGAATGCCGTAGTGAGCTGTCACGCATGCACGAGGATGCTCATTCCTTTGCCTTGAAGAGCCCTGCAATCCTGGTGATTGGCAGTGTTGCCGCCACCGACCAAGTGGCCTACATCACGGCAGCGGCCAGTGCCTGAGGCAAATTCCAGGCGAAAAAAAGCCCGGCCTGAGCCGGGCTTTTTTCTACTCAGTAATTACTGAGCTTGAGCTTCAACCGACGCTTCTACGCGACGGTTAACAGCACGACCTGCTTCAGTTGCGTTGTCAGCAACTGGGCGGGATTCGCCGTAACCAACAGCAGTTACACGGCTAGGAGCAACGCCGTCTTTAACCAGAACTTGCTTAACAGCGTCAGCACGACGCTGGGACAGCTTCTGGTTGTAAGCGTCTGGACCTACGGAGTCAGTGTGACCAGCAACTTCTACGTTGGTAGCTGGGTACTGAGCCATGAAGTCGGCCAGGTTTTTCACGTCGCCGTAGCTGTTAGGCTTAACAACGGATTTGTCGAAGTCGAACTTAACGTCCAGCTCAACACGAACAACCTGAGCAACTGGAGCTTCTGGCTCTGGAGTTGGCTCTGGAGCTGGTGCTGGAGTAGGAGCTGGAGCAGCTGCGCCAGCGTTACCGCCGAAGTTTACGCCCAGGCCGACCAGTGCGGAGTAGTCCCACTTGCCGTTGTCCAGACCGTAGTCAGCTTCAACACCGGCACGAGCGTACAGGTTGTTGGTGAAGTAGTACTTCACGCCAGTACCGACGGTAGCGAAAGTGGTCTGATCGCGACCGCTGTGGCCGTCAGCTTGTACGTTGCCACGGCTCTGGTGGCCGAAACCGCCTTCAACGTATGGACGCAGGCTGTCAACACCAGCTTGACCGAAGTGATACTGGGCAACCAGGCTGCCGGTATCGCCTTTGATCTTCTGGCTACCAGTACCGTCGTTCGAACGGGTGTGGTTGGTTTTGTCGTAGGACAAGTTCAAGGACAGGTCGTCGGTCAGGAAGTAACCGATGCGAGCGCCAGGATTGAAGCCGTCTTCGATGTGCTTGACGCTATCGTTGTACTGCTTCTTGTAGAACAGCTCGCCTTCAACTGCGCCTTGGCCTTGTGCCAGAACGCCGAAAGAAGTTGCGGCAATAAGAGAACCAATGGCCAAGCCCAAGGTGTTTTTCAGTTTCATCCGTTAAATCCCCATCTGGTGATTGTAAAGCAGTCCCACAAACCGGGGGACAACTCGGCGACAAGTCTAACAGAACTTGCCTACACGTAAGAGATATTTGCCACGCACTAAGTTTCAGTCTCGCCCGCAAATTTCTCACGTAATTTATCTAGAGCACGTTTGTAACGCATTTTTGTAGCACTCAAACCCATGTGCATGATGTCAGCGATTTCCTGGAACTCGAGCTCTGCGACAAATCGCAGCACCAGAATTTCCCGGTCAATCGGGTTCACATACACCAGCCAGCGATCGAGTCCGCCCTTTTCCTCGGGTGCCGGCGACTTCTCTTCAGTCGCCTCCTCAAGGGGGTCCAGACTCAAAGCGTCCATCAAGCGACGCTTTCGCCGTTCCTTCCGATACTGCGTGATGCACTCGTTGTACGTGATGCTGTAGAGCCAGGTCTTGAACTTCGATTTACCCTCAAAGTTCTTCAGGCCGTACAACACCTTGAGCATCACTTCCTGACAGACATCGTCCGCATCTCTATCGTTCCCTAAATACCTTGAACAAACGTTGAACAGAGTGCGTTGATATCTGCGCATCAATTCTTCGTACGCGCGAGTGACGTGAAACAGCTCCGTGTGCGAGCGCGCGACCAACTCCTCATCAGAGAGCTCACGGGGGTCATAGCGCGTGGACAGCGTTTGGGCTTTATTCAAAACAAGTCGTGCCGACAGTCAGGTCAATGTCCGCTACAGCCCGGTCAGCCGAGCTTGCGGCGGCGTACATTAGCAGGGTTTACCGGATTAGCGGCTACTGACCTGCTGCTCCAGGAGAATCCGATTGGACAACGACACCAGGTCACCGTCATCGGTCAGCACCGTCGTCTTGACCGTGCCGATCTCCTCGATTTGCCCTTCGACCTCGCCTACACGCACCTGTTGCCCAACTTGATACAGCTCGCGCACATAGATTCCCGCAAGAATCTGACCCGCAATTTCCCGGCTTCCCAAGCCCATGGCCAGCGCAACGGCCAGACCAACGGTAATCAAAACGATCACAATTACGTGGTTGAGCAGGTCAGTCTTGACCTCCAACTGGCTGATCGCGACCGAAATACTGATGATGATCACCAACCCCTGGGCAATTCGCCCCAGGCCAGCAGCATAATCCAGCCCCACGCCTTCGGCAGCGCCGCGCACCAGCCCATTGGCCAGTTGCGCCAGCAGAACACCTACCAGCAGTACCAGCGCGCCGCCGAAAACTTTCGGTAAATACAGCGCAAGCATGTCGAGCGTAGCTGAAACTCGCTCAAGTCCAAGGGATTGAGCCGCAGAAACCAGAAAAATCAGCAAAACGAACCAATAGACGATCTTACCGATCAACGTGGAGATCGGCACTTGCAGCCCGGCACGCCCCAGCAGTTTGGTCAGGCCAGTGCCTGCCATCAGGCGATCAAGCCCGAGTTTAGCGAGCAATTTGGACAGCAGGGTATCGAGCAGCTTGGCTACGACAAAGCCCAGCAATACCAGGACCAGAGCACCAAACAGGTTGGGAATGAAGTTCGCCACCTTGGTCCACAATGCGGTCATTGCAGTGACCAGGCTCTGGGTCCAGAGATCAAGTTCCATATTCAATCAGCCTTATCAGCAGTGCGAGCAAGAGGTTTACGACGGGAAACCGGTGAAACGTGGGCCGAACCGTTGTTCAAGGCCATCATCAACGCCGGCACCCAGCGGCCGAGCAGACCGAACAGGTCACCCGCGCCCACCTGGCGGTTAGCGGTTTTCAACACGCGGCCCAGGCACGCGTCGTCGTCACGGTTGGACGGCGAGGCATTGAGCATGTCACGTAAAGACTGTTCGAACGGATCGTGCATAAAGACCTCTCGCAAGTGTTTTAAAGACGAGGGGAAAATTCCTGGGGTCACATAGGACCCTTCCTACATTCAGGTGATATTCAGCTCAAACCCAGCGTAACCGCCGAAATAGCCACCATTGTCCGAGGGCCACCGACACCATCAACAGGCACGCAATGATGAAGCCATAGGGGCTCTGAGAGAAAGGTATGCCTCCCACATTTATACCCAGTAAGCCGGTCAAGAAGCTCATGGGCAGGAAGATTCCAGTGATGATCCCAAAGCGATACATCGTGCGGTTCATGCGCACGCTCAAGCGCCGGTCTTCGGCCTCCAGCACAAGCCCCACGCGCTCGCGGGTCAATTCGAGCTCTTCCAGATAGCGGGTCAGGCTGTTGTTCAATTCGTTCCAATAGTCGGCATCGTCATCGCAAAACCATGGCAATTTGATCCGCGTCAGTTGAGCAAAAATGTCCCGCTGCGGCGCGAGGAATCGCTTGAGCCCTGCCGCTCGTCGACGGATCTGCAACACGCTGCCGTGCTCCGGAGTATACCGTTCGTCGGTATCGAGTTTTTCTTCCTCGGAATCCACGACTTCAGAGAGGTCCGTGACCAGATCCTGCACTTTATTGGTCAGGTACTGCGCCATATAAAGGATGAGTTCAGACGCAGTTCTTGGCCCTTTTCCCTCCGCCAGTTGCACAAGCAATTCATCGGTAGCGCGCAGCGGGCGCAGGCGCAAGGAAATCACGCGGCTGGCGGCGGCGAAGATACGCACCGACACCATGTCTTCGGGCTCTGCACCCGGATTGAGGTTAACCCCGCGCAGGAACAGGAGAAGCTCGCCCTCTGGCAGCGGCAACAAGCGCGGGCGGGTGTTCTCCTCCAGCAGCAGGTCGCAGGCAAATTCGCTCAGGCCACTGGATTTACGCAGCCAGGTCTGGGTCTGCGGATGGCTGCGATCCCAATGCAGCCACAGGCTTTCCTGGGGCTGCAGTTGCAAGTCGTCGAGCTCAGTCCGGGCAATCGAACGCGCACCGCCTTTACCGTCCAGCACCAGGGCATGCACCAGCCCCCATTGCGCGTTTTCTTCCTCGAACATCCTCACCCCGTCGGTTATTGCGGTTTATTCAGGCATTTTCAGCGGGCTTGGCGACACAATCACGCCATTATTATCCGCATAGATGTACTCACCCGGACGAAAGGTCACGCCGGCAAATGTGACCACCACATTCAAGTCACCGATGCCGCGCTTGTCGGTCTTCATCGGGTGGCTGGCCAGGGCCTGGACGCCAAGATCGGTCTGCGCGATGACATCGACATCACGGATGCAACCGTAGATCACCAACCCTTCCCAGCCGTTTTTTGCAGCTTTCTCGGCGATCATGTCCCCCAACAACGCGCGCCGCAGGGAACCGCCCCCGTCGACCACGAGCACCTTGCCGGCGCCCGGCTGGTCGGCTTGCTCCTTGACCAGCGAGTTATCTTCGAAGCACTTGATGGTGACAATCTCGCCGCCAAAGGAATCTCGGCCGCCAAAATTACTGAACATCGGCTCGACCACCTGCACCAGATCCGGGTAGGCGTCGCACAGGTCGGGGGTCACGTAATGGTTCATCGAAAAATTCCTTTCTGCCAGAGAAGTGTCTTTCAAAGAAGTACCGGCCGAAGCGGACTGGGAACATCCCTTTCGCCTCGCCGCAACGCAAGAGCCACTGCGCGACTGAATATGACCAGAAGCGTTCAGCGCGTCATATCTTAGCCGCAACCTCGCACAAGCGAAACGCCCTTGGCAGAGCGCTGCGTCAAACCGTCGCCACTGTAGCGACCGGGGCGCCAAGCAACGGTGTGAGCGGATCTTTTAACCATTGCGCCACCAGCGGCCACACTTCGGCCTGGGCGGCCTTGCTCACCAGCATTTCCACATGCCCGAAATCCTCGGTAAAACCTTGCTGGCGGCCCAGGCAAAGGTATTGCCGATGCTCAGAACCGATTTGCTCGAACAACTTGCGACATGCCCAATCAGGGTCCTGTTGATCACCGGCAGCACTGACGGCCAACAGCGGCACATCGACGGTTGCCAGGCCTTTCCACCAGTCCTGCTTACCCTCGCCAAAGCGTCCAAACAGGCCATTCCAACGCATGGCTTCGATCAGCACGCCTGCGGGCTCATCCTCCGGACCGCGCTTGAGGCGCGAGCCGGACAATTCCCCGAAGCGTTTCAGAAGCAATCGACCGGTCCACTCCACCGGAGGAAGCTTCAATGGCCAGTGGGTGCGACTGACCTGGCAACCAAACAAGGCCACGGAAGCCACTGCCGGCGCGCCAAGGTGCTCACCACCCAGCGCCGCCGCCAAGGCTGTGCCGCCCAGGGAGTGCCCGATCCAGTGGGGGATCTGCGCACTTTGCTCTCTCACAAACGCGCCGATAGCCGGCAAATCATAGCGCGCGTAGTCAGCGACCCGATTTTTGGCGTAGTCATGATTGCGCTTGGACAAACCATGGCCGCGCATTTCCGGTATCCACACATCGAAGCCCTGGCGCGCCAGGAAAGCACCCAAGCCGATGCCTTTAGGCGAATACCAGAAACGCCGATTGGAAAAACTGCCGTGCAACAAAATAACCGGGATGCCCCGGTTTTCCGGGACATCGGCAAGGCCCAAACGGGTAACTGCCAGCTCAACGGTGCCGTCGGGGCTATTACCGGGTTTGAGGCGATATACATCTTCACTCAGGTCGCCACGACGTTCAGCGCTGATCAGGGCGACGGGAAACAGATTGCTGCTGCTTTGCATAATGCTCTTGCACAAAAAAGGGCGGCGTCCGGAAGGAGATCCGCCCTGCACAGATAAGAATGCCGGTCACCCACAACGAGTGACCGGCACTTTTGACGTAGCGACTTTAGGCGGACGCTTGGCCTTCCGCCAGGAAGAACCAGGTTTCCAGCACGGAGTCGGGGTTCAGCGAGACACTTTCGATGCCCTGTTCCATCAGCCAACGGGCCAGGTCAGGGTGGTCGGAAGGGCCTTGGCCGCAGATGCCGATGTACTTGCCGGCCTTGTTACAGGCCTGGATAGCATTGGACAGCAGCTTCTTAACCGCAGGGTTACGCTCGTCGAACAGGTGAGCGATGATCCCGGAATCGCGGTCCAGGCCCAGGGTCAGTTGGGTCAGGTCGTTGGAACCGATGGAGAAACCGTCGAAGAACTCCAGGAACTCTTCGGCCAGGATGGCGTTGGACGGCAGTTCGCACATCATGATGACGCGCAGACCGTTTTCACCACGGGACAAACCGTTTTCAGCCAGCAGGTCCACGACCTGGCTCGCTTCGCCCAGGGTTCGGACGAACGGCACCATGATCTCGACGTTGGTCAGCCCCATCTCATTACGTACACGTTTCAGCGCGCGGCATTCCAGCTCGAAGCAATCACGGAACGCTTCGCTGATGTAACGCGAGGCGCCACGGAAACCCAGCATTGGGTTTTCTTCTTCCGGCTCGTAAAGCTTGCCGCCGATCAGGTTCGCGTATTCGTTGGACTTGAAGTCCGACAGGCGCACGATGACCTTTTTCGGGTAGAACGCCGCCGCCAAGGTGCTGATGCCTTCCACCAGCTTCTCGACGTAGAAGCCCACCGGGTCGTTGTAACCGGCGATGCGCTTGTCGACGCTTTCCTTGATATCCAGCGGCAGGCCGTCGTAGTTCAACAGCGCCTTGGGGTGCACGCCAATCATACGGTTGATGATGAACTCCAGGCGGGCCAAGCCCACACCGGCGTTCGGCAACTGCGCGAAATCGAAGGCACGGTCCGGGTTGCCGACGTTCATCATGATCTTGAACGGCAGGTCCGGCATGGCGTCGATGGAGTTTTGCTTGATGTCAAAGCCCAGTTCCCCCTCGAAGATGAAACCGGTGTCGCCTTCGGCACAGGACACGGTCACGCCTTGGCCATCCTTCAGCAGTTGGGTGGCGTTGCCGCAACCTACAACTGCCGGAATGCCCAGCTCACGAGCGATGATCGCCGCGTGGCAGGTACGCCCGCCACGGTTAGTGACGATAGCGCTGGCACGCTTCATCACTGGTTCCCAGTCCGGGTCGGTCATGTCGGAGACCAGTACGTCGCCTGGCTGGACCTTGTCCATCTCGGACACGTCCTTGATGATCCGCACCTTGCCGGCGCCGATGCGCTGGCCGATGGCACGGCCTTCCACCAGCACGGTGCCGGTTTCCTTGAGCAGGTAGCGCTCCATGACGTTGGCCGAAGTGCGGCTCTTCACGGTTTCCGGACGGGCCTGCACGATGTACAGCTTGCCATCGTCGCCGTCTTTGGCCCATTCGATGTCCATCGGGCACTTATAGTGCTTTTCGATGATCATCGCTTGCTTGGCCAATTCGCTGACTTCCGCGTCGGACAGGCAGAAACGTGCACGCTCGGCCTTGTCCACATCAACGGTTTTAACAGAACGACCGGCCTTGGCCTCGTCGCCGTAGATCATCTTGATGGCTTTGCTGCCCAGGTTGCGGCGCAGGATGGCGGGACGGCCAGCTTCAAGGGTGTGCTTGTGTACGTAGAATTCATCCGGGTTGACCGCGCCCTGTACGACGGTTTCGCCCAGGCCGTAGGCGCCGGTGATAAACACCACGTCACGGAAGCCCGACTCGGTATCCAGGGTGAACATCACGCCGGCGGTGCCGGTTTCCGAACGCACCATGCGCTGCACACCGGCAGACAAAGCCACCAGCTTGTGGTCGAAACCTTGGTGTACGCGGTAGGAAATGGCGCGATCGTTAAAGAGAGAGGCAAACACTTCCTTGGCGGCGCGGATCACGTTTTCCACGCCACGAATATTAAGGAAGGTTTCTTGCTGACCGGCGAAGGAGGCGTCGGGCAAGTCTTCGGCGGTGGCCGAGGAGCGCACGGCGACAGCCATGTCCGGGTTGCCGGCCGACAATGTGGCGAAGGCGGTGCGGATTTCTTCGTTGAGCTTCTCGGGGAACTCGGCGTCCATGATCCATTGGCGGATCTGGCTGCCGGTCTTGGCCAGGGCATTGACGTCATCGACGTCCAGGGCGTCCAGCGCGGCGTGGATCTGAGCGTTCAGGCCGCTCAGTTCGAGGAAATCGCGGTAAGCCTGGGCCGTGGTGGCGAAACCACCGGGCACCGAGACACCAGCGCCTGCAAGATTACTGATCATCTCGCCGAGGGATGCGTTCTTGCCCCCCACGTGCTCTACATCATGGACGCCGAGCTTATCGAGGGAAACTACGTACTCTACCAAGGTGATCTCTCCACTTTCTGTGTTGGAAAAGCTCAGGACGCCGGCGGCTCAGTAGGAGCTAACGCCCGCGCTTGTGGCCTGGACCTGGAAAATAAGTGAGAATGCGGCCCACTGCGGGACGGCAAAATCGCGCCTATCATATCCAAGATTCGCCATCAGCTTAAGGCCCAGGGCTCAAATGAAACGATCTGCTTTCTTTATCTCCGACGGCACCGGCATTACAGCCGAAACATTGGGTCAGAGCCTGCTCGCGCAGTTCGAAAACAATACCTTCGCAAAATTCACGCGGCCCTATATCGACAGCGTGGATAAAGCGCGGGCCATGGTACAACAAATCAATCTTGCGGCTGAAAAAGACGGCTTTCGGCCGATCATTTTCGACACCATCGTCAATCAAGACATCCGTGAGATTCTCGCAACGTCGAATGGTTTCATGATCGACATCTTCTCGACCTTCCTGGCGCCGTTGGAGCAGGAGCTGAGCGAACACTCCTCCTACTCCGTAGGAAAGTCCCATTCCATTGGGCATAACTCCAACTATATGGAGCGTATCGAGGCGGTGAACTTCGCCCTCGACAACGACGATGGCGCCCGCACGCATTACTACGATAAAGCCGACCTGATCCTGGTGGGCGTGTCGCGCTGCGGCAAAACGCCCACCTGTCTGTACATGGCCATGCAATTCGGCATCCGCGCGGCCAACTACCCGCTGACCGAAGACGACATGGAGCACCTGACACTCCCGGCCGCCCTGCGCGCTCACTCCCACAAGCTGTTCGGCCTGACCATCGACCCGGACCGACTCACCGCCATCCGCAACGAGCGCAAGCCCAACAGCCGCTATTCAAGCTACGCCCAGTGCGAGTTTGAAGTGCGCGAAGTGGAAAATCTGTTCCGTCGCGAGAATATTGCGCACATCAATTCCACGCATTTTTCGGTGGAAGAAATTTCGGCGAAGATTCTGGTGGAGAAAGGTGTGGAGCGCAGGTTCAAATAACCTGTGTGAGGAGGCTTGTTACCGATGGCGGCGTGTCAGTTGACAGATTAATTGACTGATCCACCGCCATCGGGGGCAAGCCCCCTCCCACATTTGGGTCGGCGTACATTCAACTCTACAGATGGAACCTGCCCCCACCCTGCCCCAACGCCGTCGCCAACGCATCAAACCCCGCTCGCAACAACTGATCATCTCCAGAGGTATTGCAGATACTCGCCCGAATAA
The DNA here is from genome assembly GCF_052938085.1 of Pseudomonas sivasensis. Lineage (NCBI taxonomy): Bacteria > Pseudomonadati > Pseudomonadota > Gammaproteobacteria > Pseudomonadales > Pseudomonadaceae > Pseudomonas > Pseudomonas sivasensis. Next base: position 1,469,769 of record NZ_CP176442.1, on the reverse strand, counting down.
ACTGCGGGACCGCCGTCTGCCCTACGGCAAATGCTTCGGCGGTGGCGATCAGGTAATTGTTCTGCTTGAGCTCCGCCTCGATTTCCGACGCACGCCACGGCTCCGGCACTTCAATCCAGAAGTGCGGGCTGTTGAGGTGGGTGCGGTATGCCAGGCCTTCCAGCAGGTCACTCACCAAGGCTTTACGCCGGCTGATCTCGTTGATCTGTTGGCGCAGCAGGTACTCGGCCGTGCCATTTTCGATCCATTGCGTGGCCAGTTCCAACGTCACCGGTGTAGCCATCCAGCACGTAGAACGTAAGGCCGCCGAAATACGGCTGACCAACGCCGGCGGCGCATGCACATAGCCCACGCGCAGCCCGGCGGAAACGGCTTTGCTCAGGCTGCTGATCAAAATCGTGCGCTCGGGGGCGAAATGGCTGAGGGGCGGCGGCCGGTCTTCGACTAATACTCCATGAGCTTCGTCTTCAAGGATCAGCAGATTGTGCTCGCGGCACACCTTGACCAGCGCTTCGCGGCGCGCCACCGATAACACGGCGGTGGTGGGGTTCTGGATCGTCGGCGTGCAGTACAGCGCCGAAATCCGGTGATTTCGACAGACTTCGTCCAGCGCATTCGGCAACACGCCCTCGTCATCCATCTCCAGGCCGATCAGGCGGATGCCAAGCATACGCGCCGCGGTGATCAGGCCTGGATACGTCAGTTGCTCGGTCACCACCGTATCGCCGGCACGCAGCAAAGCCATCATCGCGCAGAGCAGGCCGTGCTGGCCGCCATTGACGCAGATGACCTGCTCGGGAATCGGATGAAAATCCCTCTGCACCAGCCATTGCGCACCCGCTTCGCGGTAGCGCGGCAGGCCAGCGTCCGGGGTATAGGCGCTGATGTCCTGAAGGAACTTGGCGTTGGTCGATAAGGTTTGGAAGCTCTGGGCCAGGAACGCCGTCTCCTGCCCGGGGATATGCATGTTGCGGCTCATATCGAAGTACTGGCGCGGCTCCTCGCTGACGTTGCGAAAGCCTTCATCGCGCTGGCGCTCCATCCCACGCTTGCGCACGAATGTTCCGTCACCGACTCGCGCAACCACCAAGCCAAGGCGCTCCAACTCACCGTAGGCCCGGCTGATGGTGCCGATGGTCACACCCAGATTGTCGGAAAGCACCCGATGGGGCGGCAGTTTTCGTCCCGGCTCAATCAAGCCTTCGAGGATGCCCCGTTCCATGACATCGGACAGGCGCTTGTACTTCACGCCCTGACCGTTGGACAAGCCCTCACGCATAATTGACACCATGTCAATATTTGTTTTGACAGCCATCTTTCGCCCTAATAGTGTGCTTTTACGGGTTCAATCGCCGAATTTAATAACTCATTACAAGTTCAATATAGAGTTCAATTCCGGCTCAGGGAAGTAATAAACGATGCCAATGTCCGCCGTTATAGAAAACACCGCCAAAACCAACACCCAAAAACAGTGGTTGGCCGGGCTGATCACCAGTGTGATGTTCCTGATCGTGTGCCTGAGTTGGGGCACGACCTGGCTGGGCATCAAAATTGCCGTGGAAAGCGTCCCGCCACTGACCTCTGCCGGCCTGCGTTTCCTGATCGCGTTCCCGCTGTTCCTGTGTTTTGCCATGGTGCGGCGCGAGCCGATCCTGTTTCCCCGCGAAAGCCGCTGGTTCTTCGTGTTCGTGACCCTTTCCTACTTCAGCGTTCCCTACTACCTGCTCAACTATGGCGAGATGCATGTCTCGTCCGGCCTGACCGCCCTGCTCTTCAGTTGCATGCCGGTATTCATCCTGATTTTCTCCGCGCTATTTCTGCGCGAGCGCATCTACTTTTCCCAAGTGGTCGGCATCGGCATCGGCTTCGGCAGCCTCTACATGATCATCAGGAGCCAGGGATTGCACCTGGACCACGCCGAGTTCTTCGGCGTACTGGCGATTCTGACCGCCGCGATCATGCATGCCTTGTGCTACGTGATTACCAAGCAGAAAGGCAGCGCCATCAGCGTGATCACCTACAACACCCTGCCCATCGGCATCGCCGGGCTGATGCTGTTCGTCGCCGGGCTGTGGTTTGAAACACCCACCTTTGAAGACATCACCCTGCGCTCCTGGAGTGCCCTGTTCTACCTCGGACTGGTGGCCTCGGTGGGCGGGTTCATCGTGTACTTCATGCTGCTCAAGCGCTTGAGCCCGATCATCCTGTCGTTCGTGTTCATCATCTTCCCGGTGTTCGCGGTGATCATCGGCGCCTGGTACGAAGGCGTGGCGATTTCACGCGACCTGATGCTGTATTCGGCCATCCTGCTGGCTGGCTTTGCGATCACCAAGTTGCCGATTGAAAAACTCATGGCCAAGAAAAATTGACCCACAACCAACGCGAGAGAAACATGGAAGTCCTCCGCCCCACCGCCCTGGAACAGATCTACGCCCACGCCAGCCGCAGCTATCCCGAGGAATGCTGTGGCTACGTCTTTGCCGACGGCAGCGTGTACCTGGGCAGCAATATCCAAAATGAATTGCACCACAAGAACCCCGAGATGTACCCGCGCAGCGCGGCCAGCGGCTACACCTTCTCGGTGGCCGACACCCTGCTGCTGAACAAGGCATTTCGCGGCGACAACCCCGTGGTGGTGATCTACCACTCCCACCCGGACGTCGGCGCGTATTTCAGCGACGAGGACCAGGACAAGGCGCTGTTCCTGGGCGAGCCGATCTACCCGGTGAGCTATCTGGTGGTGGATGTTCGCCAGGGCCAGGCCCTCGGTTCCAAGCTATTTGCCTGGGATGGCAAACATTTCGCCCTTCAACCCTTCAACGACCTGCACACGGAGTTGTCCATGAACGCTGTCTCTTTCCCCGATATCCTGGTTCGCGTGGCCAAGCTGCCGGAATCGACCCTTGAGAGCACCGGATCGACATTGCGCGAAGTCATTGAAAACCTCTGCAGCAGCCACCCGCAGTTGCGTGCGCACCTGTTTCACGAGAAGAACAACCAGCTCAAGGAACACTTCCTGTTTACCGCCGAAGAAGAGCTGATCGGTGCCGACGAACCCTTGCCGGAACAAGCCAAAATCGAAGTGCTGCTCGCCACGTCCGGCGGCATAGACCTCGACACTCTGAGCAACGAGGAAGTACAGCGTTACGTGCGCCACATCACCCTGCCGGGCGTCGGCCGCGAAGGCCAGTTGAACCTGAAAAAAGCCAAGGTATTGATCATCGGCACCGGTGGCCTGGGCTCACCCATCAGCCTGTACCTGGCGGCGGCCGGTGTCGGCACTCTGGGCCTGGTGGATTTCGATGTGGTGGAAAGCAGCAACCTGCAACGCCAAATCGTCCACGGCAACAGCACCCTCGGCATGCCCAAGGTCGAATCCGCCAAGCAACGCCTGCAAGACCTCAACAGTCATATCCAGATCAACGCCCACGACACCGCCCTGAATGCCGACAACGCCCTGGAGTTGGTGAGCGCCTATGACCTGGTGATCGACGGCACCGACAATTTCGACACCCGCTACCTGGTCAATGACGCCTGCGTACAGCTTGGAAAACCCTTGGTGTATGGCGCCATTTACCGTTTCGACGGGCAGATCAGCGTCCTCAACTACAAGGGCGGGCCGTGCTACCGCTGCCTGTTCCCCAGCGCACCGCCCGCAGAACTGGCACCCAATTGCAGCGCCGGTGGCGTGATTGGCGTACTGCCCGGCGTGGTTGGGATGATCCAGGCCACCGAGGCCATCAAGCTGTTGATCGGCATTGGCGAACCGCTGTCCGGGCGCTTGATGCGCTTCGATGCGCTGGCGATGAAATTCAGTGAAATCCGCTTCAAACGCCGCGCTGACTGCCCGTGCTGCTCCGAACTGCGCCACAGTGAAACGGTCGCGCCAGCCGTGTGCGCCGACACCATGCCCAGCGCACCGTCACTCGCCGAAGAGCGCTACATCAAGCCGCGCGTTCTCAAGCAATTGCTCGAACACCCGCGCAGCGCCGACGTGCTGCTGGACGTGCGCGACGCCAGCGAACTGGAGGTGTGCAAGTTACCGGGGGTGGTGCACATCCCCCTCGCCGAGCTGGACGGTCAACTCGACCGCCTCAGCCGCGACAACACTCATTACCTGATCTGCTACGCCGGCACCCGCGCCGAGCAAGCGGCCAGTACGCTGCTCGCGGCAGGTTTTGCCAACACCAAAGTCCTGCAAGGCGGCATGAAGCACTGGGTTCGCGACGTCGAACCCGACATGCCCTTGTACTGAGTTGAGGACTGACTGATGTTGCATAACTCGATCCTCGATGCCATCGGCCACACGCCCATCGTGCGTCTGGCGCAGTTTTCCGAAGACCTCGGCATCGAGGTCTACGCCAAGCTCGAATCCCTCAACCCCGGCGGCAGCCACAAGGCGCGCATCGCCCTCGGCATGATCCTCGACGCCGAGCGCCGGGGCGTGCTGATGCGCGATTCCGGGCAAACCATCATCGAGCCCAGCGGCGGCAACACCGGCATCGGCCTGGTGATGGCCGGTAACGTACTGGGCTACAAGGTGGTGCTGGTGATTCCCGACAACTACAGCCCTGAAAAACAGAAGCTGCTGCGCCTGTACGGCGCCAAGGTGGTGCTGTCGGACAGCCGCCTGGGCAACAATTCCCACGGTGAAAAATGCATGGAGTTGCAGCTGGAAAACCCCAACTACGTGATGCTCAACCAGCAACGTAACGGCGCCAACCCGCAGACTCACCGCGACACCACCGCGCCTGAAATCCTCCGCGCCTTTAGTGATCGCCGCGTGGACTACTTCGTCAGCGGCATCGGCACCGGTGGCCATATCACCGGTATCGGCGAAACCCTCAAAGCCGCCTGGCCGGCACTACACGTAATGGGCGTGGAACCGGAAGAATGTGACCTGCTGAAAAACCAACACGCGCCGCACCATATCCAGGGCCTGTCGATTGGGCTGATCCCGAGCATCCTCAACCTCGATGTGATTGACGGCATGCTCAAGGTTTCGCGCCAAGACTGCATCGACATGATGAAACGCATCATGCGCACCGACGCCATCAGCCTGGGCCTCTCCTCCGCCGCCAACATGGTGGCCGTCGCCAGGCTTGCCCCCGAACTGCCGCCCGAAACGGTGGTGTTGACCATGGTCTACGACAATGCCGACAGCTACCTGCCCAGTTTCGAATAACCGGTTTTCCAACCAGCCAGAATGCGGGGGTTCCTCCATGGGCGGCTTTATCGACATGCAACACCTGCATGATGAGTTGCTCACCCAACTCATCAAGACCCTGACGCCTGCGCAAATGAAACAGTTGGAACCGCACCTGGCGCCGCTGATCCAGAGCGCCGCCCAATCGGTGGCCGAAGACCTGATCGCCTATGCCTACCGCGACCCGGCTTCACGCGGTCGCGGCGAGCTGATTCTGGAATCCTATGCCTCGTTCAAGGCGGTGCTGTATTACCGGCTTGCGCACCTGGTGTGGAATTTCCCCGACCAGACCAACGGCGTGTTCTCGCGCATCGCCCTCAAGCTCAGCAACCAGGGCAAAGTGCTGTCCGGCGCCGAGATACACCCGGCGGCGCGCATCGGCCGGCGCTTTGTGCTGGACCACGGCTACGGCACGGTCATCGGTGAAACCTGCGAGATCGGCAACGACTGCTACATCCTCTGCGGCGTGACCCTCGGCGCTCGGGGCATTGCCAACAACCCTGACGGCAAGCGCCATCCACGCCTGGGCAACAACGTCGAAGTCGGCTCCGGTGCCCGGGTGCTGGGGTATGTGTTAATTGGCGATAACGTGTTTATCAGCCCGTCCTGCGTGATCACCCAGGACGTGCCCGCCGGGACCAAGGTCAAGGTGGTCAACCAGATCCAACTGCAGAAAAACGATGAATCGGACCACAGCAGCTACCTTGGCGCCTTCGCCCTGGAGGAGCGCTTGCACGTGGTCGGCGAGGTCAACGCCAGCCACAAGGTGACGGTGCTGGACGCCGACTTCCACCCTTTGCCTGGGCTGATGCTGGAGCCGACAGTGAAGGAGCGTCATCACCTCCAATTTCGTCTGCACCGGGTCGAAGCCGGCAATCAACTGCCGCGCCTGCCGCTGAACCTGAAAATCTGCGGCCCGGAATTTGAAATAACCCTGCTTTCCCCCCCTGGCTTGAGTGCAATGGTGCGCCACCTGTTGCAAGCCAGCCCACTGATCGTCGGAGGTTGAACATGTCCGTGCACTCCATGGAAACCCTGGCGCTGTATGACAGCGCGCCCTACCAGAACGCATTCAGCGCCCGGGTGATTGCCGTAAGCGAACACGGCATTGCCCTGGAGCACACACTGTTCTACCCCACCGGCGGCGGACAGCCGGGCGATACCGGCCACTTGACCTTACCCGATGGTACGCGGGTCGAAGTGATCGGCACCGTACGCGACCAAGTACTGCGCTCGATCATCTGGCACCAGGTTGAACACTGCCCCGAGCAACTGGTTGCCGGAGTACAGGTGGATGCCGGGCTGGATTGGGCACGGCGCTACCAGCACATGAAAATGCACACCTGCCTGCATTTGTTGTGCTCGCTCATCGATGCACCGGTAACGGGCTGCAGCATCAGTGCCGACAAAGGTCGCCTGGATTTCGACCTGCCGGAAATGACCCTCGACAAAGACAGCATCACCCGCGACCTCAACGCGCTGATCGAACAGGCTCACCCGGTGAAAACCCTGTCGATGGCTGCCACGGAATACTCCACCCTGTTGCAGATCACCCGCACCCAAGCGGTCGCCCCCCCGGTGATCCAAGGTTCGGTACGGGTGATTGAAATTGCCGGGATCGACATCCAGCCGTGCGGCGGCACCCACGTGATCAACACTGAGGAAATCGGCCGGGTGTTCTGCGAAAAGATCGAGAAGAAGAGTAAGCACAATCGCCGGGTGATCCTGCGGTTCGAATGAACGCAATTCAAATGTGGGAGGGGGCAAGTCGAATCGTCGCGCCGCCCTCCCACATTTTTAGTTTTGCGTCGCCTGCTAGATCACGAACAGGTCCATGAAGCGGTTTACAGCTGTGGCCTCAAGCTTCGCCTGGTCCTTGCACAACGCAAAGATCTCGGCGCTGCGTTGCGCGGTAAACCGCGTCGCCAGGTTGGCCTTGAACTTGTCTTCCAGCAACGGAATGCCATCCACGCGACGGCGACGATGGCCGATGGGATATTCCACCGCCACCTGCTGGGTGCTGGAGCCATCCTTGAAGAACACCTGCACTGCATTGGCGATGGAACGTTTGTCGGCCTCCAGGTATTCGCGGCTGTAGCGTGGGTCTTCGACAATGACCATCTTGTCGCGCAGCTCATCAATGATGGGGTGGGCTGCATGGAATTCATCTTCGTACTGCTCGGCCACCAGATTGCCGAACGCCAGAGGCACGGCGGTCATGTATTGCAGGCAGTGGTCGCGATCAGCGGCATTGGCCAACTGACCCACCTTGGAAATGATGCGGATCGCCGACTCATGGGTAGTGATCACGATGCGCTCGATCTCATGCAGTCGATGTTTGACCTGCGGATGCAAGGTCACCGCCGCTTCGCAGGCTGTTTGCGCATGGAACTCGGCGGGGAAGCTGATCTTGAACAGCACGTTTTCCATCACATAGGTGCCGTACGCCTGGGAAAGACTGAACGCGCGCTTGTCCTCGGGCTTGAGCGCCAGGTCCTTGTTGGTGTGGCTGAACAACACGTCGTAAAAGCCCCACTGCGGCGCGCTCAAGACACCAGGAATACCCATCTCGCCACGCAGCGCGATATCCGCCAGGCGCACGCCACGGCTTGATGCATCACCCGCCGCCCAGGATTTGCGCGAGCCGGCATTCGGCGCATGGCGGTAAGTGCGCAGCGCTTGCCCATCCACAAACGCGTGGGACAAGGCCGCCAGCAGTTGCTCACGGGTGGCGCCCATCAGCTTGGCAGTGACCGCCGTCGAGGCGACTTTGACCAGCAGCACATGGTCGAGGCCGACACGGTTGAACGAGTTTTCCAGCGCGATAACGCCCTGAATTTCGTGGGCCATGATCATCGCTTCCAACACCGCACGCACGGTCAGCGGCGCATCTCCATTGGCCACACGTTTTTGCGACAGGTGATCGGCCACGGCCAGAATGCCACCGAGGTTATCCGAAGGGTGGCCCCATTCAGCGGCGAGCCAGGTGTCGTTGTAGTCGAGCCAACGCACGATGCAGCCAATGTCCCAGGCGGCCTTGACCGGATCCAGGCGCAACGACGTGCCCGGCACCCGCGCACCGAACGGCACCACCGTGCCCTCGACGATCGGCCCCAGGTGCTTGGTGCACTCGGGAAAACGCAGCGCCAGGAGGCCGCAACCGAGGGTGTCCATCAGGCAGTTGCGGGCGGTGTCGAGGGCGGCTGGGGAGTCGATCCGGTAGGTGAGGACGTAGTCGGCGATGTCCTGCAGAACCTGGTCGTAGTCGGGGCGGTTGTTCTGGTCGACGTTGGTGCTCATGGCAGATCTCCAAAGTGAGTTAGGGTTGTTGCATCCTCAGGGTCAGGGTTGATCGTTTCGCAGGTCTGAATGCCTGCTTATGACTGTGGGGGGGGGCGGTGCGACGATTCGACTTGCCCCCGATGGCGATGGGTCAGTGATGAATGTGTCGACTGACACACCGCTGAATTGTCGCACCGCCCCTCCCACAAGGGATTGGTGTTGGACTTTAGAAAGAGTCGCCGGGTACGCGGACGAAACCTTCCATCAACACCCGTGCACTGCGGCTCATGATGGCTTTCTTCACCACCCACTCACCGTTCACCTGGGTGGCTTCAGCCCCCACGCGCAACGTGCCGGACGGATGCCCGAAGCGCACCGCATTACGTTCAATGCCGCCTGCGGCAAGGTTGACCAATGTCCCGGAAATCGCCGCTGCCGTACCAATCGCCACGGCAGCCGTGCCCATCATGGCGTGGTGCAGCTTGCCCATGGACAGGGCGCGCACCAGCAAATCCACATCGCCAGCCTTGATCGCCTTGCCGCTGGACGCCACGTAATCCGCAGGCTTGGCCACAAACGCGACCTTCGGCGTGTGCTGGCGCTGGGCGGCTTCGTCCAGGTGTTTGATCAGGCCCATGCGCAACGCGCCATAGGCCCGCACGGTCTCGAACATGGCCAAAGCCTTGGGGTCGCCGTTGATCGCGCCTTGCAGCTCGGTGCCGGTGTAGCCGAGGTCTTCGGCGTTGATGAAAATCGTCGGGATGCCGGCGTTGATCAGCGTGGCCTTGAAGGTGCCGACACCGGGCACTTCCAGGTCATCGACCAGGTTGCCGGTGGGAAACATCGAGCCGCCGCCGCCCTCTTCTTCTGCCGCCGGGTCCATGAATTCCAGCTGCACTTCGGCGGCCGGAAAGGTCACGCCGTCCAGTTCGAAGTCGCCGGTTTCCTGCACAGCGCCGTCGGTAATCGGCACGTGGGCGATGATGGTCTTGCCGATATTGGCCTGCCACACACGCACCACGGCCACGCCGTTGTGCGGAATGCGAGCCGGGTCTACCAACCCGGCGGTGATGGCGAACGAACCCACCGCCGCCGACAGGTTGCCGCAGTTGCCGCTCCAGTCGACAAAGGGTTTGTCGATGGAGACTTGGCCAAACAGGTAGTCCACGTCGTGCTCGGCGCGGGTGCTTTTGGCCAGGATCACGCTTTTACTGGTGCTCGATGTGGCGCCGCCCATGCCGTCGATTTGTTTGTCGTAGGGATCGGGGCTGCCGATCACCCGCAACAACAAGGCATCGCGGGCAGCGCCCGGTACCTGCGCCGAGGCGGGCAGGTCCTGGAGGCTGAAAAATACGCCCTTGCTCGTGCCGCCACGCATATAGGTGGCGGGGATCTTGATTTGCGGTACGTGTGCCATGGTTGTCCTCTTAAGCGGTCGCCGCCGATTCCAGGAAGTCCTGGGCAAAACGTTGCAACACGCCGCCCGCCTCGTAGATCGACACTTCTTCGGCGGTGTCGAGGCGGCAGGTCACCGGCACTTCGACACGTTCGCCATTCTTGCGATTGATCACCAGGGTCAACTGCGCACGCGGGGTGCGCTCGCCGACCACGTCATAGGTTTCACTGCCGTCGATGTGCAGGGTGTGACGATCGGTTCCCGGCAAAAACTCCAGGGGCAACACGCCCATGCCCACCAGGTTGGTGCGGTGGATGCGCTCGAAACCTTCGGCGGCAATCGCCTCCACACCGGCCAGACGCACGCCCTTGGCCGCCCAGTCGCGGGACGAACCCTGGCCGTAATCGGCACCGGCGATGATGATCAGCGGCTGCTTGCGTTCCATGTAGGTTTCGATGGCTTCCCACATCCGCGTAACCTGGCCTTCCGGCTCGATGCGCGCCAGGGAACCCTGTTTAACCTTGCCGTTTTCCACCACCATTTCGTTGAACAGTTTCGGGTTGGCGAACGTTGCGCGCTGCGCGGTCAAATGGTCGCCGCGGTGGGTTGCGTAGGAGTTGAAGTCGACTTCCGGCAGGCCCATTTTCGCCAAGTATTCGCCGGCGGCGCTGTCGAGCATGATCGCGTTGGACGGCGACAGGTGATCGGTGGTGATGTTGTCCGGCAGCACCGCCAGCGGGCGCATCCCCTTCAGCGGACGCGCTCCGGCCAGCGCACCTTCCCAATACGGCGGACGGCGGATATACGTGCTCTGCGGACGCCAGTCGTACAGCGGCGCGACTTTGGGGCCGGTGTCTTCGTGGATCGCAAACATCGGGATATACACCGCGCGGAACTGCTCCGGCTTGACCGAGGCCTTGACCACCGCGTCGATTTCTTCGTCGCTCGGCCAGATGTCCTGCAGGCGGATTTCCTTGCCGTCGGCGTCGAGGCCGAGCACGTCCTTCTCGATGTCGAAACGGATGGTGCCGGCAATCGCATACGCCACCACCAGCGGCGGCGACGCGAGGAAAGCTTGCTTGGCGTAAGGGTGAATGCGCCCGTCGAAGTTGCGATTACCCGACAGTACGGCGGTGGCATACAGGTCGCGGTCGATGATCTCTTGCTGGATCACCGGGTCGAGCGCGCCGGACATGCCGTTGCAGGTGGTGCAGGCAAACGCCACCACACCGAAACCGAGCTTATCCAGTTCGTGACCGAGGCCGGCTTCTTCCAGGTACATGGCCACGGTTTTCGAACCGGGTGCCAAGGAGGATTTGACCCACGGCTTGCGCTTGAGCCCCAGCTTGTTGGCATTGCGCGCCAACAGCCCGGCGGCGATCACGTTGCGCGGGTTGCTGGTGTTCGTGCAACTGGTGATGGCGGCGATGATCACCGCGCCATCAGGCATTTGCCCTGGCACTTCATCCCACTGTCCGGAGATACCTTTGGCCGCCAGGTCGCGGGTGGCGACGCGGGCGTGGGGATTGCTCGGGCCGGCCATGTTGCGCACGACGCTGGACAGGTCGAAGGTCAGGCCGCGCTCGTACTGCGCGCCTTTCAAATCATCCGCCCACAGACCGGTGTGACGCGCATATTGCTCGACCAGTGCGACCTGTTGATCTTCACGACCGGTGAGTTTCAGGTAGGCGATGGTTTGTTGGTCGATATAGAACATCGCTGCCGTGGCGCCGTATTCCGGGGCCATGTTGGAGATGGTCGCGCGGTCGCCCAAGGTCAGGTTTGATGCGCCTTCGCCAAAGAACTCCAGCCATGCGCCGACGACTTTCTGTTGGCGCAGAAACTCGGTCAGCGCCAGCACCATATCGGTGGCGGTGATGCCCGGTAGCAGCTTGCCCGTCAGCTCGACACCGACGCTTTCCGGCAGGCGCATCCACGAGGCGCGACCGAGCATCACGCTCTCCGCTTCCAAGCCGCCGACGCCAATGGCGATCACGCCCAGAGCATCCACGTGGGGCGTGTGGCTGTCGGTGCCGACGCAGGTATCCGGAAACGCCACGCCGTCACGCACCTGGATCACCGGGGACATTTTCTCCAGGTTGATCTGGTGCATGATGCCGTTACCCGGCGGGATCACGTCGACGTTCTTGAAGGCCTTTTTGGTCCACTCGATAAAGTGGAAACGGTCTTCGTTGCGACGGTCTTCAATGGCGCGGTTTTTCTCGAACGCATCGGGGTCAAAACCCCCGGCTTCGACGGCCAGGGAGTGGTCAACGATCAATTGGGTCGGCACCACCGGGTTGACCTGGGCCGGGTCGCCGCCTTGCAGGGCGATGGCATCGCGCAGGCCGGCGAGGTCGACCAGCGCGGTCTGGCCAAGAATGTCGTGGCACACCACACGCGCCGGGAACCAGGGGAAGTCGAGATCGCGCTTGCGTTCGATCAACTGGCTCAGGGAAGCATTGAGAGTGGCCGGGTCGCAGCGGCGCACCAGGTTTTCTGCCAGTACGCGGGAGGTGTAGGGCAAGGTGGCGTAGGCGCCAGGGGTGATTGCTTCGACTGCCGCACGGGCGTCGAAGAAATCCAGGCGGCTGCCGGGGAGCGGTTTGCGAAATTCTGTGTTCATCGTCAGGACTCGGTCACGGTGATTACAAAAGGAAGACCTGGGCCGATCCAGAATTGAAATGCGATCAACGTGTGGGAGGGGGCTTGCTCCCGATGGCGGTGGATCAGTTGCTATGAGTGTTGAATGACACACCGCTATCGGGGGCAAGCCCCCTCCCACATTTGATTCGATTACCACTTCAGGATCGTCAGTCTTCAGCGACGTTCGATTGGCACGAACTTGCGCTGTTCGACGCCGGTGTACTCGGCGCTTGGACGGATGATGCGGTTGTTGGCGCGTTGCTCGAATACGTGAGCTGCCCAGCCGGTAAGGCGCGAGCAGACGAAAATCGGCGTGAACAGCTTGGTGGGAATGCCCATGAAGTGGTACGCCGAGGCATGGTAGAAGTCGGCATTAGGGAAGAGTTTTTTCTGTTCCCACATGGTCTTGTCGATGGCTTCGGAGACTGGGAACAGCACGGTGTCGCCCACTTCGTCAGCGAGTTTTTTCGACCAACCCTTGATCACTTCATTACGCGGGTCGTTGTCTTTGTAGATCGCGTGGCCGAAGCCCATGATCTTGTCTTTGCGCGCCAGCATGCCGAGGGTGCCTTCGACAGCCTCCTCTGCCGAACCGAAACGCTCGATCATTTCCATCGCCGCTTCGTTGGCGCCGCCATGCAGCGGACCGCGCAGGGAGCCAATGGCGGCAGTGACGCAGGAGTAGAGATCGGACAGGGTCGAGGCACACACGCGAGCGGTGAAGGTCGACGCGTTGAATTCGTGCTCGGCGTAAAGGATCAGCGAGACGTTCATGACCTTCTCATGCAGCTCGCTCGGTTTCTCGCCGTGCAGCAGGTGCAGGAAATGACCACCGATACTCGGCTCGTCGGTCACGCAGTCGATGCGCTTACCGTCGTGGCTGAAGCGGTACCAGTAACACATGATTGCCGGGAAGGCGGCGAGCAAGCGGTCGGTGACATCGCGCTGCACGCTGAAGTCTTTTTCCGGCTCGATGTTGCCCAGGAACGAACAACCGGTGCGCATCACGTCCATCGGATGGGCGTCGGCGGGGATGCGTTCCAGCACTTCCTTGAGCGCTTGCGGCAGGTCGCGCAGCTTGCTCAGCTTCTGGCTGTACGCAGCCAGTTCGGCTTTGGTCGGCAATTCGCCGTACAGCAGCAGGTAGGCGACTTCCTCAAACTGCGCATCGGCAGCAAGTTCGCGAACATCGTAGCCGCGATAGGTCAGGCCGGCACCGGCCTGGCCCACGGTGGACAGTGCAGTTTGCCCGGCGACCTGGCCACGCAGGCCGGCGCCACTCAGTACTTTTGCTTCAGCCATGGTTTTTCTCCAATTTTGTCGTTATTCAGGGAGACGTGTTCGTCACTTCTTCGCGGCGAACAGCGCGTCGAGCTTCTGCTCGAAGGTGTGGTAGTCGATGCGATCGTAAAGCTCCATGCGGGTTTGCATGGTGTCGATCACGTTCTGTTGGGTGCCGTCGCGACGGATCGCGGTGTAAACGTTCTCGGCGGCCTTGTTCATGGCGCGAAAGGCCGAGAGCGGATACAGCACGATGGAAACATCAGCAGATTTCAACTGTTCGGTGGTGTACAGCGGCGTCGCGCCGAATTCGGTGATGTTGGCCAGGATCGGCGCTTTCACACGGGCGGCGAACAGTTTGTACATCTCCAGTTCAGTGATGGCTTCCGGGAACACCATGTCGGCGCCAGCCTCGATGCAGGCGGCGGCACGCTCCAAGGCGGACTCCAACCCTTCGACGGCCAAGGCATCGGTACGCGCCATGATCACGAAGCTGTCATCGGTGCGCGCATCCACGGCGGCCTTGATGCGGTCGACCATTTCCTGCTGGGACACGATTTCTTTATTCGGACGATGGCCGCAGCGCTTGGCGCCGACCTGGTCTTCGATATGAATCGCGGCGGCGCCGAACTTGATCATCGATTTGACGGTGCGCGCCACGTTGAACGCCGAGGAGCCAAAACCGGTGTCCACGTCCACCAACAGCGGCAGGTCGCAGACGTCGGTGATACGGCGCACGTCGGTGAGCACGTCATCCAGGCCAGTGATGCCCAGGTCGGGCACGCCCAGGGAACCGGCCGCCACGCCCCCGCCTGACAGGTAGATCGCCTTGAAGCCAGCGCGCTTGGCCAGCAGCGCGTGGTTGGCGTTGATTGCGCCGACTACCTGCAACGGCTGTTCACTGGCGACTGCGTCACGGAAACGCTGGCCGGGTGTGCTTTTGTTGTTCGAACTCATGACTCACCTCTATCAGGGGCGCCGTCCGGGAAGTGACGGGCAATGTTGCGTTTGGACGCGCCGATATGACGGCGCATCAGCAGTTCGGCCAGTTCACCGTCGCGATCGGCAATCGCGTCAAGAATACGGTGATGCTCGGCAAAAGCCTGGCGTGGACGATTGGGGGTGGTGGAGAACTGGATGCGGTACATGCGCACCAACTGGTACAGCTCGCCGCAGAGCATTTGGGTCAGGGTGCGGTTACCGGCGCCTTGAATTATCCGGTAATGAAAGTCGAAGTCGCCTTCTTGCTGGTAGTAGCCGACGCCGGCCTGGAACGCAGCATCCCGTTCGTGGGTGTGCAGCACTTGGCGCAGCTCTTCGATTTCGGCGTCGGTCATGCGCTCGGCGGCCAGGCGGCAGGCCATGCCTTCCAGAGATTCGCGGATTTCATAGAGTTCGATCAGCTCGGCGTGGCTCAGGGACACGACCCGCGCGCCCACATGGGGCACGCGCACCAGCAGGCGCTGGCCTTCCAGGCGGTGGATCGCCTCACGCAACGGGCCACGGCTGATGCCGTAGGTGCGGGCCAGTTCCGGTTCGGAGATCTTGCTGCCGGGGGCGATCTCGCCTTTGACGATGGCGGCCTGGATGCGCCGGAAAACGTTCTCCGACATCGTTTGGGATTCGTCCGACACGACTATCGGAGCTTCAGGCTGAACCAGCATATTGTCGACACCTTGAAAAGCAATGCCGCAAAAACTAGCCAATCAGACCTCGATAGTCAAAGAATAAATACACATTGTCGACAATCGTCTAATAACCCTTGTTGCACGCGCTCGGAGCATGGCCGCCTGCCAGCGGTGGCGCCAAAAAAGCATCATGTTAGAATGCCGCCGCATTTGCCTGACATCGCTTGATGAAACGGCGCACGAGGGAGTTTGCGCAGCAATGCCAGTCGCCTTGAATTGAACATCGCACTGCACCGCCTCAGGATCTATGAGACTCAAGCCCTTCCCCCTGTTTTGCCTACTGTTCATCCCCGGCCTTGGCGTTGCCGCCGAGAAGACCGTGTATGGCCTCAATGAATATGCCCAATTGGCTGGCATCGACCTTGAAGTGGCCGCCAAGCTGGACACCGGCGCCAAGACCGCCTCCCTCAGCGCCCGTGATATCAAGCGCTTCAAGCGCAACGGCGAATCCTGGGTGCGCTTCTACCTGGCCATCGACACCGCCCATTCCCACCCCATCGAACGGCCCCTGGCCCGAGTCAGCAAGATCAAGCGCCGCGCCGGTGACTACGATCCCGATGAGGACAAGAACTACACCGCCCGTCCAGTGATAGCCCTGGATATCTGCATGGGCACCGCTTTACGCAGCATCGAAGTGAACTTGACTGACCGCAGCGCATTCCAATATCCGCTGCTGATCGGCTCCGAAGCGTTGAAACGCTTTGATGCGCTGGTCGACCCCAGTCTTAAATACGCAGCAGGCAAACCCGCCTGCGCCGCCGACGCTCATACCGCCGAGTAAACCGAATGCGCTCTCTTACCCTGCACCTGAAAATCCTGATCGCCATCCTGGTGGTGCTGGGTATTTCGGTCACCGCCTACCAGATCTTCGTGCTGGGCATTCCTGTCACTGAGGACGCGACCGACGATTTGTGGAACATCGACGCCAAGGTCGAGTTCGTCGCCAATCCGAAGGACCCGGTGAAGATCCAGATGTTCGTGCCGCCCCTGAGCCGCGACTTCGTCAGCCTTAATGAGAGCTTTATCTCGAACAACTATGGGGTGAGCGTCAATCGTATTGACGGTAACCGTAAGGTCACCTGGTCGGCACGCCGCGCCAACGGCAACCAGACCCTGTATTACCGCCTGGTGCTGACCAAGCGTTACAGCGGTGAAAAAACCAAGATCAAAGGCCCAACGTTCCGCGACAGCATCGCGGTGGAAGGCCCGGAAAAAATCGCCGCCGAAGCCCTGCTGGCGCCGATCCGCCAACATTCGGCCGACGTCGAAACCTTCATTACCGAAGCCATCAAGCGCACCAACAACCTCAACGACGACAATGTGAAGCTGTTGCTCGCCGGCGACCCGTCCACGCCGCACAAGGCCAAGATCGTCGAGTTGCTGCTGTCCATCGCCCACGTGCCGGTGGAAAAGGTCCACACCATCCGCCTGGTCGCCGACCAGCCGCAAACGCCCGAACTCTGGCTGCGCAGCTTTAATGGCAATGACTGGCTCTACTTCAACCCGGAAACCGGCGAACAGGGCCTGCCCAGCGACCGCCTGCTGTGGTGGACCGGCGATGAAAACCTGATCACGGTCGACGGCGGCAAGAAAGCCATGGTGACGTTCAGCCTGAACAACAGCGAAATGAACGCGATTCGCCTGGCCAAGCTGACGGATGAAAACACCGACGCCAACTTCCTCGAATACTCGCTGTACGGCCTGCCACTGCAAACCCAGCAGACGTTCATGATCATGGTGATGATCCCGATTGGCGTGCTGGTGATTCTGATCCTGCGCAACCTGATCGGCCTGCAGACCCTGGGCACGTTCACGCCAGTGCTGATTGCCCTCGCGTTCCGCGAGACGCAATTGGGCTTCGGAATCGTGCTTTTCACCATTATTACGGCACTGGGGCTGTCACTCAGGTCGTACCTGGAACACTTGAAGCTGCAAATGCTGCCGAGGCTGTCGGTGGTGCTGACCTTCGTGGTGGTGCTGATCGCGGCCATCAGTCTGTTCAGCCATAAACTGGGGCTGGAGCGCGGGCTGTCGGTGGCACTGTTCCCGATGGTGATCCTGACCATGACCATCGAACGCCTGTCGATCACCTGGGAAGAACGCGGTGCCAACCATGCGTTGAAAGTGGCGATTGGTACGTTGTTCGCTGCCTCCCTGGCGCACTTGATTATGAGCGTGCCGGAGTTGGTGTACTTCGTGTTCACCTTCCCTGCGATCCTCCTGATCCTGGTGGGCTTCATGCTGGCCATGGGTCGTTATCGCGGCTACCGCCTGACCGAGCTGGTGCGTTTCAAGGCGTTCTTGAAGGCTGATAAGTAATGTTCGGTTTCTGGAAGACCTGGAAAGCCCTGGAAGCGCGGGGAATCATGGGCATCAACCGGCGTAACGCCGATTACGTGCTCAAGTACAACAAGCGCAGCCTGTACCCGATCGTGGATGACAAGATCATCACCAAGGAACGGGCGATCGCGGCGGGTATCCACGTGCCGGAAATGTATGGAGTGATCTCCACCGAGAAGGAAATCGACAAGCTCGATGAAATTATCGGTGGGCGCAGCGACTTCGTGATCAAGCCGGCCCAGGGCGCCGGCGGTGACGGCATTCTCGTGGTGGCCGATCGTTTTGAAGGGCGCTACCGCACGGTGTCCGGCAAGATCATCAGCCATGAAGAGATCGAGCATCAGATTTCCAGCATCCTCACCGGCCTGTATTCCCTGGGCGGCCACCGTGACCGCGCGCTGATCGAGTACCGCGTGGTGCCCGACCAGATCTTCAAGAGCATCAGCTACGAAGGCGTGCCGGATATCCGCATCATCGTGCTGATGGGCTACCCGGTGATGGCCATGCTGCGGTTGCCGACCCGCCAGTCCGGCGGCAAGGCCAACCTGCACCAGGGCGCCATTGGCGTCGGTGTGGACCTTGCCACCGGCCTGACCCTGCGCGGTACCTGGCTGAACAACATCATCACCAAACACCCCGACACCACTAACGCGGTGGATGGCGTGCAACTGCCCAACTGGGACGGTTTCATGAAGCTGGCCGCCGGCTGCTATGAGCTATGCGGGCTGGGCTACATCGGTGTGGACATGGTGCTGGACCAGGAAAAAGGCCCGCTGATCCTGGAGCTCAATGCGCGGCCAGGGCTGAACATCCAGATCGCCAACGATTGCGGCCTGACCTTGCGCACCCACGCGGTAGAAGCACGACTGGAAGCACTCAAAGCCGCCGGTGTGACGGAAACCCCGGAAGAGCGGGTGAAGTTTGTGCAGGAAATGTTTGGGCATATTCCCCCTGTGGAAGGCTGATCCGGTCTTCGAACTGTCTATCGCCGACATCCCCTCTAGGAGCAAATCCTACAGGGGACTACAATCCCCTCCCCCGCGCCCTGGCTGATCCACCCTCGCATGTCGACCTGTTCAGTACACCCGCTGCCCTATCGGGCCAACCCCGCCGAGTATTTTGCGGCGATTCGCCATGCACCCGGCGCGGTCCTGCTCGACAGCGGCCGACCTGCTGCCGAACGCGGTCGTTATGACCTGCTCAGCGCCTGGCCCGAGGCGACCCTGGCAGTGGATCCTAACGAAAGCGGCAGCAACTTCCTGCGGAGATTACGGAAAAACCTTTCACAGTTGGGTGAAGCGAAATTGCCCGACGGCTATGAGTTGCCGTTTGCCGGTGGCTTGATCGGCTACCTGAGCTACGACTTTGGCCGGCATTTGGAACAGCTGCCGCACTTGGCGGTGGATGATTTGCACCTGCCGGATGCGCGTTTTGGACTGTATGCCTGGGCGCTGATCAGCGACCACTTGGCACAGACCAGCCAACTGGTATTTCACCCGGCGCTGGCCGGTAGCGAACGGCAGCGACTGATCACGCTGTTCAGCGGTGACGCCGCCACCGCCCCTGCAACCTTCAAATTGCAGGGCCCCATGGCGCCGGATCTCAGCGTTGAGGCTTACCAACAGGCCATTGAGCGCATCCAGGATTACATCCAGGCCGGCGACTGCTATCAGGTCAACTTCGCCCAACGTTTTCGTGCGCCGTGCAGCGGTGATCCTTGGGTCGCCTATTGCGCCTTGCGCGAAGCCTGCCCGACGCCCTTCTCCGGATTCCAGAGCCTGCCCAATGACGGCGCGGTATTGAGCCTGTCACCGGAGCGTTTCGTGCGCGTCAGCGAGCGCCAGGTCGAAACCCGCCCGATCAAAGGCACCCGCCCACGCGGTGTCACGCCTGAAGAAGACGCCGCCCACGCCACGGAACTGCTGGCCAGCCCCAAGGATCGCGCCGAAAACCTGATGATCGTCGACCTGCTGCGCAACGACCTGGGGCGCAGTTGCCGCACCGGCTCGGTGAGCGTGCCGGAGTTGTTCAGCCTGGAAAGCTACCCCAACGTGCACCACCTGGTGAGCAGCGTCACCGGCACACTGGCCGACGACAAAGACGCCCTCGACCTGATCGCCGGCAGCTTCCCTGGTGGCTCCATCACCGGCGCGCCGAAGATTCGCGCCATGCAGATCATCGACGAACTGGAACCCACCCGACGCGGCTTGTACTGCGGTTCGCTGGTGTACCTGGACGTACGCGGCGAGATGGACAGCTCCATCGCCATTCGCAGCTTATTGGTCAAGGATGGGCAAGTGTGCTGCTGGGGCGGCGGCGGGATTGTCGCGGATTCGCAGTGGGAGGCCGAGTATCAGGAGTCGCTGACGAAGGTGCGGGTTTTGCTGCAAACGCTGGAAGGGTTGTAGCAGGTAGACCTCTTGTGGCGAGGGAGCTTGCTCGCGTTGGACTGCGCAGCAGTCCCATTCCGGGGGCAAGCCCGCTCGCCACAATCCGCTTTAGAGGCTCAGCGACCGATTCGACGCCTTGATGAACTCTTTCTTCAAATCCTCAAACGTATGCACCGCCGGGAATTGCGGGAACTCGCGAATCACATTCTCCGGCGCATGGAACAGAATCCCACGGTCGGCCTCGCCCAACATGGTGGTGTCGTTGTAGGAGTCGCCAGCGGCGATCACGCGGTAGTAAAGAGTCTTGAACGCCAATACCGACTGGCGCTTGGGGTCTTTCTGGCGCAGTTGGTAGCTCACCACCCTGTCGGATTCATCGGTGATGAGGCGGTGGCACAGCAGAGTCGGGAAACCCAGTTGGCGCATAAGCGGCTGGGAAAATTCGTAGAAGGTGTCGGACAGGATCACCACCTGAAAACGCTCGCGCAGCCAGTTGACGAACTCGATGGCGCCGTCCAAAGGCTTGAGCGTGGCGATCACTGCCTGGATATCGGCGAGCTTGAGCCCGTGCTCGTCGAGAATACGCAGGCGCTGCTGCATCAGCACGTCGTAGTCAGGAATGTCCCGGGTGGTGGCCCGTAGCGATTCAATACCGGTTTTTTCGGCGAAGGCGATCCAGATTTCCGGTACCAGTACCCCTTCCAGGTCAAGACAGGCAATTTCCACAAGACACTCCTATTGGATGTTGTTAGTTGAGCGAGCAAAAGGACTGCCGAACTCTAGCGATTCAAGCTCGCCGCCGCAACGCGGAGCGGATTTTGATACCATCGCTCCCCTATAGAGCGCTCAGCGCCACTGACCTGTAGGAACCGTCCTGATGAACCAAGCCTTCGACGTCGCTGAACTCGCCGCGACTTACGCCAACAAATCCGCCCAGGACATTCTCAAGCTGGCGTTCAGCCAGTTCGGCGATGACCTGTGGATCTCCTTCAGCGGCGCCGAGGACGTGGTGCTGGTGGACATGGCCTGGAAGCTGAACAAGAACGTCAAGGTGTTCAGCCTCGACACCGGCCGTCTGCACCCGGAGACCTACCGGTTTATCGAGCAGGTGCGCGACTTCTACAAGATCGACATCGAACTGATTTCGCCGGACCAGAGCAAGCTGGAGCCCTTCGTCAAGGAGAAAGGTCTGTTCAGCTTCTATAAGGATGGTCATGGCGAATGCTGCGGCGTGCGCAAGATCGAGCCGCTGCGCCGCAAGCTTTCGGGCGTGAGTGCCTGGGCCACCGGCCAACGCCGTGACCAGAGCCCTGGCACCCGCAGCCAAGTGGCGGCGCTGGAGATCGACACCGCCTTCTCTACCCCGGAACGCACCCTATACAAATTCAACCCGCTGGCGCAGATGAGCAGCGAAGAGATCTGGGGCTATATCCGCATGCTGGAGCTGCCGTACAACAGCTTGCATGAGCGCGGTTTTATCAGCATCGGGTGTGAGCCGTGCACCCGGCCTGTGCTGCCGAACCAGCATGAGCGAGAGGGTCGTTGGTGGTGGGAAGAAGCCACGCAGAAAGAATGCGGGCTGCATGCCGGGAACATCATCAGCAAGGCCTAAGGGCTGACGCGGTTAGAAAATGTGGGAGGGGGCTCGCCCCCGATAGCGGCCTGTCAGTCAACCTATGTTTGACTGGAAAACCGCTATCGGGGGCAAGCCCCCTCCCACATTTGTCTTGTGTTGAGTGTTGGAGATGTACACATACATGTAACCATCGGTGCCATTTATGTGTGCAATTCTTATTCGGCCGCACCATAACGTAACACCTCTCCCCTCCCCTCGATTGGCCTGGCGAATCGCACACTGGCAACCCAAAAATAAATAGCTGTTCAGTCGGTCAATTTATATCTCTTTAAATTCAGCTATTTATTTAACCAACCTATAAAAACGAAATTACCCAGGACTTTCATAGATCCAAAACTGGCACGCATGTGGCTTAAGGTGAACTGCGCTTTGTATACAATAAATACAAAACCTACATACACTTTGCCATCTGCCTCTTCCCGGCAGATATGCTGGAGCCTGCCGGAATGCGTACAAGCCTCTCGAACAATATCGCACTGGATCTGCCCTCCTCCGCCCTGAACCCGGACGCCGCATGCCCCGGCCCGTTAGTGCTCAGCCCACGCCTGCACAATAAAGACCTGGCGCCGACCAAGATCGAAGGCCGTCGATGGGGGCGCTACAGCATCTTTGCGTTGTGGACCAATGACGTGCACAACAT
This sequence comes from Pseudomonas sivasensis, assembly GCF_052938085.1. Lineage (NCBI taxonomy): Bacteria > Pseudomonadati > Pseudomonadota > Gammaproteobacteria > Pseudomonadales > Pseudomonadaceae > Pseudomonas > Pseudomonas sivasensis. Next base: position 1,447,264 of record NZ_CP176442.1, on the reverse strand, counting down.
CGCCAACTATTCGTTCGCCATTGGCTTATATGCACTGGGCCTCGGCGGCTGGCAGATCCTGTTATCCCTGGGGATCGGTGCGGCGCTGGTGTACTTCTTCATGAACTTGTCGGGGTATATGGGGCAGAAGACCGGCGTACCGTTCCCGGTCATCAGCCGTATCAGTTTTGGCATTCACGGCGCACAGATTCCCGCGTTGATCCGTGCGGTCATTGCGATTGCCTGGTTTGGTATCCAGACCTACCTGGCCTCGGTGGTTTTCCGCGTGCTGCTGACGGCAATTCATCCAGGGTTTGCCGACTATGACCACAACTCAATCCTCGGCCTGTCATCCCTTGGCTGGGCGTGTTTTGTGGCGATATGGTTCGTACAACTGGTGATCCTGGCCTACGGCATGGAGATGGTACGGCGCTATGAAGGCTTCGCCGGGCCGGTGATTTTGCTGACTGTGGCGTCGCTGGCCGGTTGGATGTACTTCCAGGCCGGCGGCAACATTGCCTGGTCGATCCGCGAACCGCTGAGCGGTGGCGAGATGTGGCGCAATATCTTTGCCGGCGGCGCGCTATGGCTGGCGATCTACGGCACGCTGATCCTCAACTTCTGCGACTTTGCACGCTCTTCGCCGTGCCGCAAGACCATCCTGGTCGGCAACTTCTGGGGCTTGCCGGTGAATATCCTGGTGTTTGCCGCGATCACCGTGCTGCTCTGCGGCGGCCAATTCCAACTCAATGGCCGGGTGATCGAAAGCCCGACTGAAATCATCGCGGCCATCCCCAATACCTTCTTTCTCGTGCTGGGCTGCCTGGCGTTTTTGATCGTCACCGTAGCGGTGAACATCATGGCCAACTTCGTTGCGCCTGCCTTTGTGCTGAGCAACCTGGCGCCCAAGTACCTGAACTTCCGCCGTGCGGGTCTGATCAGCGCCACCGTGGCTGTATTGATCCTGCCGTGGAACCTCTACAACAGCCCGCTGGTGATCGTGTATTTCCTCTCTGGCCTCGGCGCACTGCTAGGCCCGTTGTACGGGGTGATCATGGTCGACTACTGGCTGATCCGTAAAAGCCAGGTGGACGTACCGCAGTTGTATAGCGAAAACCCGAATGGCGTTTATTACTACAGCCGTGGGGTGAATATGCGTGCAGTGGCGGCGTTTATTCCTGCGGCCATCATCGCCATCCTGCTGGCGCTGTTGCCGGGATTTGCCGGCGTCTCACCGTTTTCCTGGTTGTTTGGCGCCGGTATTGCAGGGTTGCTGTACCTGCTGATCGCCAAGCGCCAGCCGTTCTACGCCGATGTCAGCGGCGAAAGCATTGCCGTCGATAACGTCAGTCACTGAGTAAGGACCTTCCATGCGTATCCTCGTGGTCAACGTCAACACCACCGAATCCATCACTGAAACCATCGCCCAGCAAGCGCGGGCCGTGGCCTCGCCGGGCACTGAGATTGTCGGACTTACCCCGTACTTCGGCGCGGAATCGGTTGAAGGCAATTTTGAGAGCTACCTGGCCGCCATCGCCGTGATGGACCGGGTAATGGCTTACGACCAACCGTTCGATGCGGTGATCCAGGCCGGCTACGGCGAACACGGCCGGGAAGGTTTGCAGGAGTTATTGAATGTGCCGGTGGTGGATATCACCGAAGCGGCGGCCAGCACGGCGATGTTCCTGGGCCATGCCTATTCGGTGGTGACCACCCTGGACCGCACCGTGCCGCTGATCGAAGACCGCCTGAAACTTGCCGGCCTGTACCAGCGCTGCGCTTCAGTTCGGGCCAGTGGCATGGCGGTTTTGGAGCTGGAAGAGGACCCGTTGGCCGCGATGGAAGCCATCGTGCGCCAAGCGGAACTGGCCATCCGCGAGGACAAGGCCGAAGTGATTTGCCTGGGTTGCGGCGGCATGGCCGGGCTGGATGAGCAGATTCGCCAGCGCACCGGGGTGCCGGTGGTGGATGGCGTGACGGCGGCGGTGACCATCGCCGAATCCTTGGTGCGGCTGGGGTTGTCGACGTCGAAGATCCGGACTTACGCGACGCCTCGGCCGAAGAAGGTCATTGGCTGGCCGACCCGGTTCGGCCGCTGAAAATCAAATGTGGGAGCAAGCCACCTCCCACATTTCGAGCTGCGTCTGGTTTTAGATTGCGCTGAACCTTTGCCCCAGTTTTTTTTCGGCAAACTGCTCAATGATGAAGCCCACAAACGCCCGGGTCTTGCCGGGCAGCAGTTTGTGCTCGGCGTAGTAGATGGAAATATTGCCGTCGTCGACGTACCAGTCGGGCAATACCCTTACCACCTCGCCGCTGTCGAGGAACGGCACGGCCATGGGCATGCTCACCAGCGCAATTCCCAAGCCTTGAGCGCTGGCGCGGCAGGCGGCTTCGGAGTCGCTCATGGTCATGCCGGGTTTGAGCACCAGCGGGCGGCATTCACGTTCGACACTGGTCAACTGCCAGGAACGGATACGCCCGGTTTGCGGTGAGCGGATCAGGATACCTTTGCACCGCGACAAGTCTTCAGGCTCGCGCACCGGTGGGCGTTGCGCCAGGTAACCCGGTGAAGCCACCAGCACCCGGTGCGCGGGCGTCAACTTGCGCGCCACCACGCCTTGGGGCAGTTCAAAACCGCCGCCAATCGCGGCATCAAAGCCTTGGCCGATCAGGTCCACCTGGCGGTTATCAAAATGCCAGTCCGGGCTGATATCCGGGAAACGCCGCATAAACTCCCCCAGCAGCGGGACCACATAGCGATTGCCGAACACCGTGCCCATGCTGACCTTGAGCGTACCCACCGGTCGCCCTTCGGCGCTGGCCAGGTTGGCGACGGCGTTCTGGATAGTGGTAAGGCTGGCGCTGACCTCTTCTAGAAACAGCTTGCCGGCTTCAGTCAGCGTGAGGCGCCGAGTGCTGCGCTGGAAGAGCCGCACACCGAGGCGCGCTTCCAGCTTGGCGACGCTTTTACCGACCGCCGCCGGGGTCAGGCTCAAGTGCCGCGCCGCTTCGGCAAAGCTGCCACCTTCGGCGCTGCGCACGAAGCATTCGATACTTCCAAAGCTTTCCATCACAGCCCACTCTAAACTTTTGGTTTACACAGACTATAGCAATCACGGTCTACCGGTAGGGCTGGGTGAAGTCGATACTCGGCTCCAACAACAAGGCAGCCTGCCTTGAACAGCCAGGAGATCGACATGACCACACTCAACCTCAGCGGCAAAGTCGCCTTGATTCAAGGCGGTTCCCGCGGTATCGGCGCCGCCATCGTCAAGCGCCTCGCCGCCCAAGGCGCAGCGGTCGCCTTTACCTATGTCAGCTCGGCCGCTAAGGCAGAAGAGTTGCAGAACAGCGTAATCAGCGCCGGCGGCAAAGCCCTGGCGATTCACGCCGACAGCGCCGATGCCACTGCGATCCGCAACGCGGTCAATACCACCGTGGAAGCCTTTGGCCGCCTGGACATCCTGGTGAACAACGCTGGCGTGCTGGCCATCGCACCGCTGGAAGACTTCAAGCTGGAAGACTTCGACCAAACCTTGGCGATCAACGTGCGCAGCGTGTTTATCGCTACCCAGGAAGCCGCCAAGCATATGGGTGAAGGTGGTCGGGTGATCAACATCGGCAGCACCAATGCCGAACGCATGCCCTTTGGCGGTGGTGGCCCGTACGCGATGAGCAAAGCGGCACTGGTGGGCCTGACCAAGGGGTTGGCGCGAGATCTGGGACCGAGGGGCATCACCATCAATAATGTGCAGCCTGGGCCGGTGGACACCGATATGAACCCGGCAAACAGTGATTTTGCCGAGAGCCTGATCGGGTTAATGGCGGTGGGACGTTATGGGCATGTGGAAGAGATTGCCAGTTTCGTGGCCTATCTGGCCGGACCGGAAGCGGGGTATATCACCGGTGCCAGCCTGACCATTGATGGTGGGTTCAGCGCCTGATTTTCTGAATCCCTGCAAAACCAAATTTTCTGAATCCCAGCAAAAACAAATGTGGGAGGGGGCTTGCTCCCGATGGCGGAGTGTCAGCCAGCTCAATGGTGACTGACACTCTGCCATCGGGAGCAAGCCCCCTCCCACATTTTTTACCGAGTAAGGTCAGGAGATTGGCGGCAAGCCATAGGCCGCCAGGTCAAAGTCCGCAAGCTTGCGGATGATCTGGTCGGCATGCTGGTACTTGCTGTCGGCCATGGCTTCGTCGGGCACGGCGATGGCGGTCATATGGGCGGCCTTCGCAGCCGTTACACCAAAGGGCGAATCCTCGAACACCAGGCAATCCTCAGGGGCAACGCCCAGGCGGCGCGCGGCGGTAAGGAAGATATCCGGTGCAGGTTTGGCGGCGCCGACTTCGGGGTCGTCGGCGGTGACAATGGTGCCGAACAGGCTAAACCACTCGCGGTGCAACGTGGTTTTGTGGCCAAACGAATTGCGCGACGAACTGGTGCCCACGGCAATCGGAATGTTGTGTGCCTTCAAGTGCCGAACCAGCGCCTCGGCACCGGGCATGCCCAGGGCCTTTGGAAAGCGCTCGCTCATCAACGGTTCGCGAATTTCCAGAAACTGCGCCGGTGTGATCGGCAAGTCCAATGCCTTGACCACGTAATCGGCCAGGTCCTGGGCGCCACGGCCAATAATATGCTGCTTGATCCCCCAATCATAAGTACGACCGTAGCGCTCGGCGATGATCTGCGTGACTTCGGTGTAGATGCCTTCTGTATCGAGCAACAACCCGTCCATATCGAAAATCACAGCCTTGATCGGGGCAACGGTACGTGGCGAATTCATCACAACAGATCCTTGGGAGGAAGGACTAAAAGGATTCAGCACAATAACGGTCCCGCTTACCTGCGGGCAACCCTTAGACTACGCCCTCCCCTTTTTGAAGCGCGCACAATGCTCTACCGTCTAGCTGCCGACAGCCTCGTGCTGTTTCACCTGTGTTTTATCCTGTTCGTATTATTCGGCGGGCTGCTGGCCCTTAAGTGGCGGCCGGTTATCTGGCTGCACTTGCCCGCTGCCGCGTGGGGCGTGGCCGTCGAGGTCTTTCACCTGCCGTGCCCACTCACGCGCTGGGAAAACTTGCTTCGCCATCTCGCCGGTCAAGACGGCTACGGCGGCGGATTCATCGAACACTACATTCTTACGCTCATCTATCCGGCTGGCCTGACTCCGCAGATTCAACTGGCGCTGGGTGCATTGGTGTTAGTGATCAATATCGCGGTGTATACGCGGCTGATTCGGCGTTACGTACAGCCTTGAGACAGCCGCACGGGTGAAGAATCAGACTCCCTCAGTCCCTTCATAGCCGCCGCCATGTCCGAAGCCTTCGAAGTCCCCAGCCCCCACGAAAAACACATCGAACACACCACCGAACATGCCCACGCAAGAGGAGACAGTTTCGCCAGCCGAATCGCCGTCATGACCGCGCTGATGGCCACTCTCGGCGCCATGCTCAGCTACCAGGCCGGTTCCACCGAAAGCGAAGCGGCGATGGACAAAAACAACGCGGCCATCATCAAGACCGAAGCCGCCAACCAGTGGAACTACTACCAGGCCAAATCCAGCCGCCAAAACCTGGCGGAGCTGGCCACCCATATTCCCGGCGTAGACGCTGCGCATTACAAGGGCGAGATCGAGCGCTACAAAAGCCAGAAGGAAGACGTGCGCCAGCAGGCAGAAAAGCTTGAGGCCACCTCGCGGGAATGGGATGAAAAATCAGAACAGGCGTTGCACCAGCACCACCGCTGGGCCCAGGCGATGACCGCGATTCAGATCGCGATTTCGCTGGCGGCAATTACGTTGCTCACAAGGAAGGAGTGGTTGAAGCGCATGGCGTATACGGCGGCGGGGGTGGCGGTGGTGTTAGGTAGCCTGGCGTGGTTGCACATCTGACGACGGGAAGATTGATTTCAATCCCCTGCCAGGGCGATTAAAGTACGCCCCCCCGAGAATTGAATCTCGGGCTTTAGTCCATGGAGTTTCCCAGTGAAGTACATCAGTAAAGTGGTTGCAGCAGCCGTTCTCGGTTTCACGCTTGCAGGCTGCACCGGCACCGCCATCAAATCCCCGCAATACGACAGCAGCCAATACACCGTCCTGGGCCACAGTGAAGCCAGCGCCACCGGCATTATGCTGTTCGGCGTGATCCCGATCGGCCAGAACAGCCGTTTCGTGCGCGCCCAGGATGCCGCCATCAAAGCAAAAGGCGGCGATGCGCTGATCAACACCCAAGTGCAGGAAAACTGGTTCTGGGCCTGGGTCCTCAGCGGTTACACCACCAAGATTTCCGGTGATGTGATCAAGCTGAAAACCGCGCAGTAAATCCGCTCGGGCTTTCACCTGAGCCCGCGACGTATCATGGGCCACCCTTTCGAGGATGACCCATGAACCTCAGTATCCTCTACGCACTCGCCGCCGCCGCGCTGTTCGGCGCCAGCACCCCGCTCGCCAAAAACCTCGGCCTGGGCCTCTCGCCCGTGCTGCTCGCCGGCCTGCTCTACCTCGGCAGCGGCGTCGGTCTCGCCGGCGTGCGCCTGATCCGTGATCGTGGCTGGAAACCCAGCGGACTGACCTCATCGGAATGGCCCTGGCTGCTCGGCGCCATCGCATTCGGCGGCATCCTCGGGCCTGTCGCGCTGATGTTCGGCCTGACCCGCACGGCCGGCGCAACCGCCTCCCTGATGCTCAACCTGGAATCAGTGCTGACCGCCGTCATCGCCTGGGTCGTGTTCAAGGAAAACGCCGACCGTCGCATCGTCCTGGGGATGATCGCCATCGTGATGGGCGGCGTGGTGTTGTCATGGGCCGACGGCGGTAGCACGAGCCATGACTGGACGGGGCCGCTGGCGGTTGCCGTGGCGTGCCTGTGCTGGGGGATTGATAACAACCTGACGCGCAAAGTGTCTGCGTCGGACGCGCTGTTTATCGCCGGGGCCAAGGGGTTGATTGCAGGGCTGGCGAATGGCGGGTTGGCGCTCTATCTCGGAGCGCAAATCCCGGGTATGGCGCAGCTGACGCCTATCTTGCTGGTTGGTTTTCTGGGCTATGGCATCAGCCTGGTGATGTTCGTGCTGGCGCTGCGCGGACTGGGCAGTGCACGCACGGGAGCCTATTTTTCCACCGCGCCGTTTCTGGGTGCCGCGATTGCGGTGCTGATGTTGGGTGAGTCAGTGACATTGGCTTTCTGGATTGCATCGGCGTTGATGGCCATGGGCGTTTGGCTGCACCTGACGGAACGGCATGCCCATGATCATCAGCATGAGGCCATGGAGCACGGACATCGGCATGTGCATGATGAACATCACCAACATGAGCATGGGTTTGAGTGGGATCCGGCTGAGCCCCACAGCCATGTGCATGTGCACAGTCCGCTGAGGCACAGCCATGCGCATTTTCCGGATGTGCATCATCGGCACAGGCATTGAGGGGCGATGGGCATGGCTCTGAGACCAACAGACGCCCGATCGGCTGGCTTTTATCCGCTAACTCAAGGTGCCAATAGCCCACATCGTGCCACTGACCGAGCTTATAACCGACTTGAGGATAGGTACCGATGTGTTGGAAGCCAAACCGCTCATGCAACTTGACGCTGCCTGAATCGGGCTGAGAAATGCCAGCATAGGCCGGACGATAGCCCTGCCGAACCAGAAGCTCGGTGCTGACTTGCATAAGCATATGCCGACCACCTTGCCTTCTCGAACCGCCACCAGATATGGATAGATCCGCAGCGTTAGCTCAATGCGCTGCTGTATCTCTTCAATACTAGGCGGCACCTCTTCAAAGGAAATAGCCGAGCCGGTCACTACCGAGGCATAGATAGCCTGGATGGCAACAGCATCTCCAAGCCGTGCCGCTCTGATTTCAATGGACATTGTTGAACTCAGATTGAACGCTGGTTCACGCGCGCCATGAGCTGTTCCGCGCTTTCCTTGCGTTCCGAGTAACGATCCACCAAAAACGCCTTTTGGTCACGCAGCAACAGGGTGAACTTCACCAGTTCCTCCATCACATCGACCACGCGATCGTAAAAAGCAGAAGGCTTCATTCGGCCTGCCTCGTCGAACTCCATATAGGCTTTCGGTACAGAGGATTGATTGGGTATCGTGAACATGCGCATCCAGCGACCCAGTACCCTCAACTGATTAACCACATTGAAGGACTGTGAGCCACCGCAGACCTGCATCACGGCCAGGGTCTTTCCCTGGGTGGGGCGAACAGCGCCGAGTTCAAGAGGCACCCAGTCGATCTGCGCCTTGAACACCGCTGACATCGCGCCATGCCGTTCTGGTGAACACCAGACCTGACCTTCCGACCACAACATCAGATCCCGCAGTTCCTGCACCTTAGGATGATTCACCGATGCGTCGTCGGGCAGTGGCAACCCACTAGGATTGAACACACGGGTTTGCGCACCAAAGTGCTCCAGTAAACGCGCAGCTTCTTCGACCAGCAGACGGCTGAAAGAGCGCTCGCGGGTCGACCCATACAGCAAGAGAATTCGAGGCTTTTGATCTTTCGGGCGAGATGCAATTGGCAGGGGGTCGAACAGAGAGAGGTCTAGGTTGGGCAGTTGCTCTGACATATGTCCTCCTTCTCAGTGTTTGCTGATTTGATCCAGCTCGCGTTTGAGTTCATCGCGGCTGAGGCTGTTGAAGGGAAGCGCAAAGAACGCTTTACAGCGTTTTTCGATGCAAGCGAGCGTGGCTCGGAAAGCGGCATCAACTTCTTCTTCGTCCCCCATCACATCGGAAGGATCTTCCAGGCCCCAATGAGCTTTCACGGCTGGGCCGAAATAGACCGGGCAAGACTCGCCTGCTGCCTTGTCGCATACGGTAATGACGATATCCGGAGGGTTATCTTCGAAGGCTTCGTTGCCCTTACTGCTCAAGCCTTCGATGGAAATGCCCGACTGGGTCAAAGTCGTCAAACTGCGAGGTAGCACCTGCCCCTTGGGAAAGCTTCCGGAGCTCACCGCTTTGAAACCCTCCGGCGCAAGGTGGTTGAACATGGCTTCTGAAAGAATGCTTCGGCAGCTGTTGGCCGTGCACATGAACAAGACTCGCATTAATTACTCCTTCCACTCTTCGCGGGCATTAAACACTTAGGCGCAGCGCCAGCTTCGATAGGGTTAACAGTTGGGATTAGCAGCAGGCAACATCGCGGACAGGGCGTCCATCCATATTCTGTAGACGGGAAGTGTCGCCCTGCAGCCAGTGAACGTTGGCTCGTAACGTCACTTGCAGGATCTCGTGCACCCAGCTGGGAAGGTCCGGATTTAAGCGGTAGTAAACCCAGAGTCCCTGGCGACGATCCAGCAGGAGACCACTGCTGCGTAACTGTGCGAGGTGACGGCTGATCTTCGATTGGCTGTCGCCGAGAGCGCACATCAGTTCGCAGACGCAGAGTTCTCCTTGGGAGGCAATCAGCAAAGTAGCGCGTGCGCGAGTTTCCTCTGCAAGGCTCTTAAACACTTCTGGAGGCGTAATCATGTGGGCCACTTGCTATATGTGAATAACCGAATATACGGATACACACATGTTTAAAGCAAGCTATCGATCGGGTGGGTTTCTTCGGGGCGATGGGAACCGTACGTAGGACCTTCGTGAGCGCCCATACGAGATGACCCTGTCGCAAACCCGCTAACGGGGCTTTTTTTGAATGCCAAAAACCACAAACCCCCGACTTTCTCTAGGAAAATCAGGGGTTTGTGTTTGTAGAATGTGGCGGTGAAGGAGAGATTCGAACTCTCGATACAATTTCTTGTATACACACTTTCCAGGCGTGCTCCTTAAGCCACTCGGACACTTCACCGTATCTCGTCAAACCAGTTCAGTCTGTCGAGGCGCGCTAATGTAGTCGAAAGCCTTTCTGATGGCAAAGGTTTTTTTCAGAATTTTCATGCGGTTAGACGGTTATACCGGAATGGGCCCGCGGGAGGACGGTGATTATGCCAATCTCGGGGAGGGTTCAGAGGGTCTTCGCTGGGCACTGTGCCCGGCTGCAGGCCATTTTCGACCAGGGATACGGGAAAAGGCTGACTGGCCAGTCAGTCATTGCGCTTTACCGGAACGGGCGTGGTGGGTAACGTCTGCTGCATTCTTCTATAACAAGTCCTACAAGGAACCGCGTCATGAGTGAGTTGATTGCCTACCACCTCGAAGACGGTATCGCGACCCTGACCTTGAGCAACGGCAAGGTGAATGCCATTTCTCCGGATGTTGTCAGTGCGTTCAATACAGCGCTTGACCAAGCCGAGAAAGATCGGGCGGTGGTGGTGATCACCGGCACGCCGGGGATTTTGTCGGGTGGTTATGATTTGAAAGTGATGACGGCAGGCCCTAAAGAGGCGATCGGCCTGGTCACGTCGGGCTCGACGTTGGCGCGTCGTCTGTTGTCGCACCCATTCCCGGTAATTGTGGCGTGCCCTGGGCATGCCGTGGCCAAGGGCGCGTTTCTGTTGCTGTCGGCCGATTATCGGATTGGGGTGGAAGGCCCGTTCAGCATCGGCCTGAATGAAGTGGCAATCGGCATGACCATGCACCACGCAGGGATCGAGCTGGCGCGGGATCGTCTGCGCAAGTCGGCGTTCCACCGCTCGGTGATCAATGCCGAGATGTTTGACCCGCAGGGCGCGTTGCAGGCCGGTTTCCTCGACAAGGTGGTGGCGCCTGAAGAACTGCACGCAGCGGCACTGGAAGCGGCGCGCCAGTTGAAGAAGATCAATATGAATGCCCACAAGCACACCAAGTTGAAGGTGCGTAAAGCGCTCCTGGAAGCCTTGGACGATGCAATTATCCAGGATCAGGGTCACAACCTGAGCTAAGTCCCTACACCTGCTGCGCCAGAGCCCGACCTTGTGTCGGGCTCTTTCTTACACGTAAATCCGAAACGCCCCTAGCCGCTCTAGCCAGCCAGTGTCGGCACATGTTGAAACATACGCTTAAACATCGCCTATCTCCGACCTCTACCTGGGTAATTGCCGAAGTCAGTGCACATCCGTACACTGCGCCACCTTTTGTCCCGATAGGCCGTGTCGATGCTTTTTCTGCCGCGTATGTTGTTGATGGGCCTGCACTTTATGTTGGCGGGTGTGCTCGGGGTTCTTCTAGGTATCTGCCGGCCGTTCAACCCGGACAACAGCCGCCTGTGCGCGCGCCTGTATGCGCTGCCCGCGATGCGCATCTTGCGACTGAACGTGAAGGCCGATGTCGACTCGCTGCGCAACAAGCCCGGCACCTGCGTGGTCATCGCCAACCACCAGTCCAACTATGACCTGTTCGTGGTGGGCACTGTAGTGCCCCATCGCACAGTGTGTATTGCCAAAAAGAGCCTGAAATGGGTGCCGTTGTTCGGCCAGTTGTTCTGGCTGGCAGGCAATGTGTTGATCGACCGCGGCAATGCGCACAAGGCGCGCCGTGCGATGCTGACCACCACCCATACGCTGCAACACAAAGACACGTCGATCTGGGTGTTCCCGGAAGGCACGCGCAATCTGGGCAAGGGCCTGCTGCCGTTCAAAAAAGGCGCGTTTCATATGGCGATTGCGGCGGGTGTACCTATCGTGCAGGTGTGCGTCAGCAATTACGTCGTTCATATGAAGCTTAATCGCTGGAACAGTGGTGATGTGCTCATACGTTCTTTGCCACCCGTTCCTACAGCCGGGCTGACAGCGAATGACGTCCCTGCGTTGATGCAGGCGTGTCAGGCGCAGATGGATGCATGCATTGCAGAACTGGACCGCGAAGTGCAGTCCGCCTGAACACGTTATTTGGGCGCTCCTTCCCCAGCGCGAGCAACCTCGCTCACCACACAAAGCTCGCCGCAACGACGTCTACAACGGAACGCCATTCAAGCTAAGCTGCCCAACATCTGTCCTCCAAACAAGAAGTGATCAGCACCATGGGTAGAGTTGTTGCGGCCGCCGTCTACAGCGCCGGTAAGAAAGTCTCTGATATCACCCTTGATGAAGGCGCCGCCTGGGCCGCCAAGCCCGGGCATTTTGTGTGGATCGGCCTGGAAGAGCCCGATGCCCAGGAGCTGGCCAACCTGCAGCGCCAGTTCAACCTGCATGAACTGGCCATCGAAGACGCCCTGGAAAAACACAGCCGCCCCAAGCTCGAAACCTTCGGCGATGCGCTGTTTATCGTCACCTATTCACCGGTGCGCGAGAACGGCAAGCTGGAGTTTATCGAAACCCATATCTTTGCCGGCACCGGCTATATCATCACCGCCCGCAACGGTCACTCAGCGTCCTACGGCTTTGTGCGCCAACGCTGTGAGGCGCGCCCGCTGTTGCTGGAGCATGGGGAAGATTTCGTACTCTATGCGTTGCTGGATTTCGTCACCGAAAACTACCAGCCGGTCAGCGAGGCGATCCACGCCGAGATCGATGAACTGGAGCGCAACGTACTGTGCAGTTCACTGAGCGAACGCGATATTCAGAAGATCCACGGTCTGCGCCGCGATGTGCTGCGGCTCAAGCGGTATGTGGCGCCGATGGTGGAGATCAGCCAGGAGTTGCAGAAGCTGAGCTTCCCGTTTATCGACAAGAACATGCGCCCCTATTTTCGTGATGTGCAGATCCACGTGACACGGCAGATGGAGGACCTCACTACCCTGCGCGACATCGCCAGCCAGACGATCGAAATCGGGGTGTTGCTGGAGGCGTCACGCCAGAGCGTGGTGCAGCGCAAGTTTGCCGCGTGGGCGGCGATCCTGGCATTCCCCACCGCGGTGGCAGGGATTTATGGGATGAACTTCCAGAACATGCCCGAGCTGCAATGGCACTATGGCTATTTTGCGGTGCTCGGGTTTATTGCGGTGGGATGCACCAGCCTGTGGGCCAGTTTCAAACGCTCGGGCTGGCTTTAAGCTTTGTGCGCCACAAACCGCATCATCCATTCCGCCACGGTGGCGCCGTGGTGGTCGCGCTCCAGGCTGGCGACACCGTTCGTGTAAACCGTTTCCCCGAGGGTTGTCTGAAGAATCTCCAGCAACTCGCGCGAATAGTCGTGGATAAATTCCGGGTGGCCTTGGAAGCACAGCACCTGGTCGCCAATGTGATACGCCGCGAACGGGCAAAAATCGCTGGAGGCGATGACCGTGGCATTGTCCGGCAAGCTGGTGACTTGGTCCTGGTGACTGATCAACAGCGTCAACTCAGGCACCTCAGGGCTCATCCACGGAGCCTTGGCATCGAGTTTGTAGTCATGAATGCCCATGCCCCAGCCTTTGCTGGCGCGCTCAGTCTTGCCGCCGAGCAGCAATGCCAACAACTGGTGACCGAAGCAGATACCGAGCAATTTGTCGCCACGCTCATAGCGCTGCAGCAAGTAGGTCTTGAGGGTCTGGATCCAAGGGTCGGTACCGAAGGAATCGGCCTTGCTGCCGGTAACGAGGTAGGCATCAAACACTTCATCGTCTGACGGATATTCGCCCTGCACCACGTTGTAAACCACAAACTCGGCAGCAATCGGCTGCTTGGAGAACAGGCGCTTGAACATCTGCCCGTAACCTTGGTACTGATCGATCAAGCCTGGACGCAGGATATCGGTTTCCAGGATGCAGACGCGTAGCGACATAAAAAATACCTGACACGGCGATGGGAATATTGAACACCCAGAGCCTGCCTTGAAACACCCCTTCAAGGCAAGCCCCTCCATTAATCACCGAAACACTTCACTCCTCGCCGCTTTCTCCAGCAACAACACTGGCGGCGCAAAGCGCTCCCCATATTGCTCAGCCAGATAACGCGCACGGGCGATGAAGTCGTTCAAGCCGTACTGATTGATAAACTGCAACGCCCCACCGCTCCACGCCGCAAAACCAATGCCGAAGATCGATCCCACATTGGCATCAGCGGTGGACATCAACACGCCCTCCTCCACACAGCGCACAGTTTCGATGGCTTGGATAAACAGCAAACGGTCGCGCACATCCTGTGGCGAAATCTGCTGGCCCGGCCGTTCAAAGCGGGCTTTCAACTCCGGCCACAGGTACTTCTGCCCTCCAGCGGGATACTCGTAAAAACCGCCCCCCGCCGCCTTGCCCGCGCGTTTGTATTCATTCACCAACAGATCGATGACCGCCGTTGCCGGATGCCCTGGCACCGTCTTACCTTCGGCCTGCAAATCCTTGGCCGTCTGCTGTCGGATATGGCTCATCAGGCTGAGGGACACTTCATCGGACACCGCCAGCGGCCCCACCGGCATACCGGCCTTGCGCGCCTCGGTCTCGATCATCGGCGCGGCCACACCTTCACCGAGCATGGCGATGCCTTCATTGGTGAACGTGCCGAACACCCGCGAGGTGAAGAAGCCGCGACTGTCGTTGACCACAATCGGAGTTTTCTTGATTTGCAGGACGAAATCGAAACCTCGGGCCAGGGTTTCGTCCGAGGTCTGGGCGCCCTTGATGATTTCAACCAGAGGCATCTTGTCCACCGGGCTGAAAAAATGCAGGCCGATAAATTTGCCTTCATCCGCCACAGCTCTAGCAAGGCCGGTGATGGGCAACGTTGAGGTATTGGAGGCGATCACCGCGTCGGCTCCGACGACATGTTGCGCGGCGGCCGAAACCTTGGCCTTAAGTTCACGGTCTTCGAAAACGGCCTCAATGATCAAATCGCAGCCGACCAAATCAGCATCCGAGGCAGTAGGGTAAATCCGCGCCAAGGTGGCTTCCCGCTGCTCGGCGGTCAATTGCCCACGGCTGACCTTCTTGTCCAGCAGCGCGGCCGAATGTGCCTTGCCCTTCTCGGCGGCGGCCTGGGTGACGTCCTTGAGCACCACCTCGATCCCCGCACAGGCGCTGACATACGCAATTCCAGCCCCCATCATCCCGGCACCAAGCACACCCACTTTGCGTGTCACGTAAGGTGAAAAACCCTTGGGTCGCGAGCTGCCGGCGTTGATTTCATTGAGTTGGAACCAGAAGGTGCCAATCATGTTTTTCGCCACTTGCCCGGTGACTAGCTCGGTGAAGTAACGGGTTTCGATAAGGTGCGCGGTGTCGAAGTCCACCTGAGCGCCTTCAACGGCAGCACAGAGGATTTTCTCTGGAGCCGGAAAACAGCCATTGGTTTTGCTGCGCAGGATCGAGGGTGCAATCGCCAGCATCTGCGCGACTTTTGGGTTCGAGGGAGTGCCGCCGGGAATCTGGTACGCCTTGCTGTCCCAGGGTTGTTTAGCCTCGGGATTGCCGAGAATCCAAGCGCGGGACTTGGCCAGCAGCCCATCGCGGTCCTCCGCCAGTTCGTTGATCAACCCCGCCTGGAGCGCCTGTTGCGGCCGTACTTTTTTACCTTCCAGCAAATACGGCAGGGCTTTTTCCAAACCGAGCATGCGCACCATACGCACCACGCCACCGCCGCCCGGCAGCAAGCCGAGAGTGACTTCCGGCAATCCAAGCTGCACCGATTTGTCATCCAGCGCGACACGGTAATGACAGGCCAGGCAAATCTCCCAGCCGCCGCCCAGCGCCGCGCCGTTGATCGCGGCCACCACCGGCTTGCCGAGGGTTTCCAAGCGACGCAACTGCGCTTTAAGCACCAACACGCTCTCATAGAAATCCTTGGCGTGGGACTTCTCGACCTTGATCAATTCATTGAGGTCACCGCCCGCGAAAAAAGTCTTCTTTGCAGAGGTGATAATCACACCGGCAATGTGGTCCTTTTCCGACTCCAGGCGCAGAACCGCAGCGGCCATGGCATCGCGGTAAACACCGTTCATGGTGTTGACGCTCTGGCCGGGCATGTCGAGAGTCAGCACCACAATCTGGTCCTGGCCTTTTTCGTAACGAATGGCATCGGTCATCAGAAATTCCTTAGGCTCAGAGGCGTTCGATAATAGTGGCGATGCCCATGCCACCGCCGACACACAGGGTGGCCAGGCCGTAGCGCTGCCGGCGCACTTCAAGCTCGTCAAGCAGAGTGCCAAGGATCGCGCAACCAGTGGCGCCCAGCGGGTGGCCCATTGCGATGGAACCGCCGTTGACGTTGACGCGTGCGGCATCGATGCCCATGTCCTTGATGAATTTGAGCACCACTGAGGCAAAGGCCTCGTTGACCTCGAACAGATCAATGTCTTCCACGCGCAAACCGGCCTTGGCCAAGGCTTTTCGTGTGGCTGGCGCGGGGCCCGTGAGCATGATGGTGGGATCAGTGCTGGTAACCGCCGTGGCGACGATGCGCGCCCGCGGTTGCAAGCCCAGTTCGCGCCCCTTCGCTTCAGAGCCGATCAACATCAGTGCGGCGCCGTCGACAATGCCGGAGCTATTACCCGGGGTATGTACGTGGTTGATGCGTTCCACATGGCTGTAGACCCGCAGAGCCGTAGCGTCGAAGCCCATTTGCCCCATCATCTCGAAGCTCGGTTTGAGATTGCCCAGGCCTTCAAGGGTCGAGTCGCCACGGATAAATTCGTCATGGTCCAGCAGGACAATACCGTTCTGGTCCTGCACCGCGATCAACGACTTGCTGAAGGAACCGTCGGCACTGGCCCTGGCTGCTTTCTGCTGGGACTGCAGGGCAAAGCTATCGACATCCTGGCGACTGAAACCCTCCAGGGTGGCGATCAGATCCGCGCCGATGCCTTGGGGTGTGAAGTGGCTGTGCAGGTTGGTCTGCGGGTCCAGCACCCAGGCACCGCCATCGCTGCCCATGGGCACACGGGACATAGACTCGACTCCGCCAACCACCACCAGGTCTTCAAAGCCGGAGCGCACTTTCATCGCCCCCAGGTTCACTGCTTCAAGGCCCGAGGCGCAGAAGCGGTTGATCTGTACGCCAGCCACGCTGATCGCCCAGTTCGCTACCAAGGCGGCGGTCTTGGCGATGTCGGCGCCTTGGTCGCCCACTGGGGTGACGCAGCCGAGCACGATGTCATCCACTTGGTGGGTGTCGAGGTCGCTGCGTTGAGCCAGCGCCGTGAGCAGACCTGCCACCAGATTTACCGGTTTCACGCTGTGCAAGGCGCCGTCTGCCTTGCCTTTGCCCCGGGGCGTGCGTATCGCATCAAAGATCAAAGCTTGGGTCATGACATCCTCGAACCATTGCGCAGTAGTGCCCTTACCTTAGGCCCGATTGACACGGTTTCAATGACGGATGCGCTCATTGCTTTTGACCCCCACGCTCGGACGAACGGTAGGCCCCTAAGCGCATAGGCTGATTAATCGTTTTAGCTGTCTAGCCAAGGCATTGGCGCCAAGATGGCGTTCTGCCTCATGCCTTTTTAAGCTGAAACCCTGATTAGCTGATATGAAATGGATCTAAGCCGCGAAGAACGAGGGCTCTAAGGTTCAATCAGTAAGATGTTGCTGCCGGGTTTTGCTGGAGCAGCTGTAAGAAAAGTGACACGTCATAGCGCCATACTGAAATAAAACGGCACGTATTTGACGCTCAGGAATAACAACAAAAGGCAGTCAGCCATGTTCAAGCATTCGAAAGTACGTCAGGCGGGACTTATTCTGTTCGCCACCACACTGATTCTGATCCTGCCCAATTTGACCAAGGTCATTGGGTGACCCTCTACCCTCCGCGCTTTGTGCATCAGGATTGCAGCTTTTTGGCAGCACCTGCCGGGACTTCGTGCATAGCGACCCCGTTGCAGGGGCTGCCTTTTTACGCGCGTTTTTCCGGTATCGTGAGCCCCATCGCCACTTAACCCGGGGCCTCTGTCTTGAAACCGATCTTCGCACTCTTAGCCTTGTTGCTTGCTCTGCCCGCAGCCGCGGCGCAATTGACTATCGAACTGGACCACACCCGCAAGACCTGGCAGACCGCCGACCTGCTCAAGCATCCGGATGCGCAGACGGTGCAGATCGTCGATGACGTTTCCTACAAGCGCAATATGACCTATCGCGCGGTGCCGCTGGCGGTACTCTTACCAGGCCTTTCGCCGCAGAGCCATGTGCAAGCCGTTGCCCTGGATGGCTTCGCAGCAGAACTCACTGCCGCACCGCTGCTGGAACAACACGGCGCGCGCGCGTGGTTGGCCGTGGAAGACCCGGCCAAACCGTGGCCCGCCCTGGCCGATGGCAAACACAGTGCCGGCCCGTTTTATCTGGTGTGGACCGACCCGCAAGCGGGGCACATCAGCCCCGAGCAGTGGCCGTTTCAAGTCTCGACAATCAAGCAATTGAAGACCTTAGCCGAGCGCTTCCCCGCGCTGCTACCCGATCCGGAACTGGCGGCGAATGATCCCATCAACCAGGGCTTTGCACTGTTCCAGAAAAACTGCCTGGCCTGCCATCGCCTCAATGGCGCAGGCGATGCGCAGGTGGGTCCGGATCTGAATATCCCCTACAGCCCTACCGAATATTTCGGTGGGGATTTCCTCAAGCGCTATATCCGTGATCCGCAGAGTTTGAGGCATTGGCCCCAGGCGAAGATGCCGGCGTTCGCTGCCAGTGTGTTGCCTGACAGCGAGCTGGATTTATTGGTGGGGTATTTGAAGCATATGGCGGGGCGTAAGCAGCAGCCCTGAGCCAGCCTCCTTCGAAAGATAGTTTTCGTGTAGTGAGCGGGCTTGCCCCGCGCTGGGCTGCGCAGCAGCCCCAATACAGCAGAATTTTGTCGGGCAGGCATTACGCGGCGGATGGTCTTGGGGCTGCTTCGCTTCCTAGCGCGGGGCAAGCCCGCTCACCACAGAAAGCTCTCCCCCCAACAAGCCACGACCCACTCATCATTTATTGCTGCTGCACAGAAACCACCGGCGTCGGCGCCACAAACACCTTGGCGTGCATTTGCTCATGCCCGCCGCCACGACGCATGCCGCGTACGGGGCAGGCATCCAGGTAATCCAGGCCCACAGCCAGCTTGAGATGCCGCTCCGGGCGCGCCAATTGGTTGGTCACGTCAAAACTGTACCAGGCGTCATCCAACCAGGCTTCGGCCCAGGCGTGGCTGGCCAGATGCGTACTGTCTTCGGTGTACAAATACCCCGACACATACCGCGCAGGAATGCCCAGGCTGCGTGCGCAGGCCAGGAACGCGTGGGTGTGGTCCTGGCACACGCCCGCAGCCCCAGCGAAGGCCTCGGCAGCGCAGGTGTCGACCTCAGTAGCGCCTGGCGTGTAGACCATCGCTTGGTTGAGCGCGTGCATCAGGTCGATCAGCGCGGTGCGATCACGACGCTGATGACAATGCTGTGCAGCGAAGCCACGCAAGGCGTCATCCGGTTCAGTCAGGCGCGTGCAACGCAGGAACGGAAACGCCGACTGGCTCTCATGCTCGGCTTCGCGTAATTCGTCGATATCCACTTGGCCACGGGCGCCGATGATGATGGCGTCATGGGGTTCGTCCAGAGTCAACACGTGCAGGATATTGCCGAAAGGGTCCACTTGAGCGCGCACCGGGCGCGGCAGGTCCAGTTGCCAACTGAGCACGTGCTGACGCTCGCTGTCATGGGGCGTCAGGCGCAGGTATTGGATGCTGGCGCGAACCTGGTCCTCGTAGTGGTAGGTGGTTTCGTGGCTGATGGAGAGTCTCATGCCGCCTCCAGGTAGGAACTGTAGATGGCGTCGCCCAATTGGCGGACCAGGGGGATAAAGTCGGTCAGCCAGGCGTGCAGGCCTTCCTCAAGGATTTCATCGATCGCGGTAAAGCGCAGGCGCGCGTCCATTTCGGCGGCCAAGCGCTGGGCCGGTCGACCGTTGAGGCCGGGCAGGCTGGCAAGGATCTGGTCGATTTCTTCACTGCAGGCGCGCAGCGAGCGCGGCACATCGGCGCGTAACAGCAATAATTCGGCGACTTGCCGGGCGCCAGGGGCGTC
The DNA here is from genome assembly GCF_052938085.1 of Pseudomonas sivasensis. Lineage (NCBI taxonomy): Bacteria > Pseudomonadati > Pseudomonadota > Gammaproteobacteria > Pseudomonadales > Pseudomonadaceae > Pseudomonas > Pseudomonas sivasensis. The sequence continues at coordinate 1,427,511 of NZ_CP176442.1, read as the reverse complement.
GCGATAGATCTCGGTGTAGGCCTCGAACGACGACAACGCCCGCAGCAAGGCACTCCATTGATAGTAGGCGTGGGCCGTGCCATCGGTGACGGCTTCAGCACGGTCGCCGGCCATTTCATAGCGCGCATCAAGCAAACGCAGGGTGTTGTCAGCGCGTTCGATAAAGGTGCCCAAACGAATGAAACGGAATGCATCGTTGCGCATGATGGTGCCGTAGGTCGCCCCTCGAAACAGATGGGAGCGTTCCTTAACCCACTCACAGAAGCGACTCATACCGTAGCGGCTGAGACCTTGCTGAGCGATATCGCGAATATCCAACCAAGTGGCGTTGATGTTTTCCCACATGTCGGCGGTAATTCGCCCACGCACCGCATGGGCACTGGCCCGCGCCGAGCCGAGGCAACTGTAGATGCTCGCCGGGTTGGCCGCGTCCAGGGCAAAGAAGTGCAGCAGGCGTTCGGCATGCAATTCACCGTGGCGCTCGCGGTAATCATCCAGGGTGCCGGTGATCAGCAGCGGCATGGCTAATTCATGCAGGCCATCGCCGCGCCCATCCTGGGGCATCAGCGACAGCGAATAACTGACATCGAGCATGCGCGCGAGGTTTTCCGCACGCTCCAGATAGCGCGACATCCAATACAAATCCGAGGCAGTTCTACTCAACATGGCATTCAGTCCTCAACCACCCAGGTGTCTTTGGTGCCGCCGCCCTGGGACGAGTTGACCACCAGCGAACCTTCGCGCAGCGCCACGCGGGTCAAGCCACCCGGCACCACACGGGTTTCCTTGCCGGACAGCACAAACGGGCGCAGGTCGATGTGGCGCGGGGCGATACCGTTTTCGACAAAGGTCGGGCAGGTGGATAAACATAGGGTCGGCTGTGCGATATAGGCATGAGGCTTGGCTTTGATTCGCGCCCGGAACGCTTCGATTTCAGCCGCCGTGGACGCCGGCCCCACCAACATCCCGTAGCCGCCGGAGCCTTGGGTTTCCTTGACCACCAGGTCCGGCAGGTTGGCCAGTACGTGGGACAATTCGTCAGGCTTACGGCATTGAAAGGTAGGAACGTTCTTTAGGATCGGTTCTTCATCCAGATAGAAACGGATCATCTCGGTAACGAAGGGGTACACCGACTTGTCATCCGCCACCCCGGTGCCGATGGCGTTGGCCAGCACCACGTTGCCGGAGCGATAGGCCGCCAGTAGGCCCGGCACACCGAGCATGGAATCCGGGTTGAAGGCCAGCGGGTCGAGGAACGCGTCATCGAGACGGCGGTAGATCACGTCCACCGCCTTAGGTCCGTCGGTGGTGCGCATGAAGACGCGGTCATCACGTACGAACAGATCGGCGCCCTCCACCAGTTCCACACCCATTTCCCGGGCAAGGAACGCATGTTCAAAGAACGCGCTGTTGAAGCGCCCCGGCGTCAGCACCACCACGCTGGGGTTATCCAAAGGACTGGAGCTTTTAAGGGTGTCGAGCAACAGGTTGGGATAGTGGTCGATGGGCGCGATGCGCTGGGCGGCGAACAGTTCGGGGAACAGGCGCATCATCATCTTGCGGTCTTCGAGCATGTAGCTCACGCCGCTCGGTGTGCGCAGGTTGTCTTCAAGCACGTAGTAAGTGCCGTCGCCATCGCGTACGAGGTCGACCCCGGAGACGTGGGAATACAGGTCGCGATGCAGGTCCAGACCCTGCATCGCCAACTGGTATTGCTCGTTAGCCAACACCTGTTCGGCGGGGATAATCCCAGCCTTGATGATGCGTTGCTCGTGGTACAGGTCGGCAAGGAACATGTTCAGCGCCTTGACCCTTTGGATACAGCCGCGCTCCACAATTCGCCACTCACTGGCGGGGATACTGCGAGGGATGGTGTCGAAAGGAATGAGGCGTTCGGTGCCCTGCTCGTCGCCATAAAGTGTGAAGGTGATACCGGCGCGATGAAACAGCAAATCGGCTTCACGCCGGCGCTGGGCCAGCAGTTCTGCAGGGGTCTCGGCTAACCAGCGGGCGAACTCGCGGTAATGGGGGCGGACCTGCCCCGCTCCATCGTACATTTCGTCGTAATAAGTGCGGATCATGCCGTACTCCTTGTCACCCGGACGCAAGAACCATCGCAAGGCCCGTGCCAGCGGCATAAACACTTAAAAATCAGTGAGTTAAATAAAAGAGAAGCGCTGATCGCACCGTCCTGGTGCGCAGAACGCCCGTCGTATTGCTGCACGCGTCATAGCAATGCAGGCTTTGACTATCAACAGCATAGCCAGAGTTGATTTCACTGCCCGACGAAGGGTGCGGATAATCGCCTCCATCAGCTGAACAGGATCTTTCCTACAGCTTTACCCCTTGCACACTCGGTACCGTGACAGCTCGTGTACTGACTGACTCCTAAGGTCTTCCCTTTCAGCCATCCTTTTAGGATGGCTTTTTTTTTGGTGCACGAAAAGGCAGCTCAAGTTCCAGGAATTTTCTCGCAACCCATACAAAATCGGCCGACCCTAAGGTCAGCCGATACGCTGCGTTACTCATACAATTGCGCTACATGGGTAACCCACGCACCTCCTGCTTGACGCCCCATCCTTCGATGATCCCGCCCAGCGGCTCGACCACCGCCTCAAAGTCCTGCTCGAAGTCTCCTATGCCGTCGTAGGTGGCGAACATGATTTTGCTCAGTTCCAGGTACCAGGCGCCATCGTCGCGCGCGCTGACCTGGGCATTCAGTGATTCTCCACGAAACTCACCCGCAGCCCTGCGCGCCCGTTCCTCATCCGGGAAAATGGCGTAGAACTCGATGGGGTGGAAGCGTGAAAAGTCGAAGCCGCCCTCTTTCATGCGGCGCAGAACGTTGGTGCTGATGTCTTCTTGATAGGCTGTGCTCATGAAACGTCCTCCTCAAACTGATGGATAGACTTTCCGTGCTTCCCAAAGCCCCGCGCGCTGCTGGCGCGGGCACCACGGCAATAACATCACCGCAGGAAAACAAGCATGTAGCTGACAAGACCAGACCTTAGCGATTCATTCGCTGATCTCACTTGCAGAGTAGCGCGAAGCTATCACCTCCACCAGAGGCGCATGGATGGCATAGCGGGAATGTTCAGACGGCGGGCGAGATATCGAGGATCTGGATACTGTTCTGGTCTTTCAGGATCTTGACCGTAGGCTCGGGCTTGCGGCCCTCCAGGTCATTGAGGTCGAGTTCTGCTGCGACGGGGACCAACTTGTTGCGAATCATGTGTGCCGCATCTTCGAGGCTGGGCTTTTGGTCGCAGGTGAACTGCTCCACGGACTGGACGCCGTGATCATCAACGAAGGTAATCTGCCACTTTTGCATCGGTGCCTCCTCGATAAAACCCGTGTTTGGGCTTACAACTATCTGGACCTTGAGGGCTCGGAAAACGTTCCGCTCAAGTCCGGAGACACCTGATCAACTGCACTTATTTTTCAGCGTGTTCTTTCAAGGCTTTCAAAGTGTTGAACGGCGCGTCCACCACAAACTTGTTCGCCAACCACGAAGGCACGCTGCCGCCTGGCTCGGTGTGAACCTGATAAGTGACTTCGGTTTCATTGGCGCCTTTAGGCACCAGCTTCCAGAAACCCTCAACCTGGGCAACACGCACGTAACCTTTCTCTTCAGGCTTGTAGGTAGGCACGCCCTGCAACTTGCGGGTCACGCTGCCATCGGCGTCCTTGGTGGTGGTGACATGGATATACGAATCGCGATCGGTCACCGGGAACGGCGCCTTGAACTGGGTGTAAGTCCAGGCCTCATCGCCTTTCTTGTCCACCAGCTTCTGGGATTTACACTCATGAATCCATGAACAGGCGCCTGCCACATCTTCCTGCAGGGCCTGGATCTTGGCGACAGGGGCCTTGATCACGGTCACACCGCGATACGCCTTGTACTTGGAGCCGGCAATTTCGCTCAGGGAAATCTTGATACCGTCCTCATCCTTCGCGACTTGCCAATCCTCAGCCTGGGCAGTGGCAGCGAACAACACCGTAAACCCGCACAGCACAGCCATTCGTTTCAGCGAACCCATTGTTGTATTCCTTGTTGTTGAAGTTCCGATAGTAAAGCCCATCAAGCCGCCGTCATCTGCTCCCACCAGCCGATCAACCGGATCGCGTCGGCTTGGTCGGTGCCGCAGACATCAATATCCGCCTTGAAATCACTGCACACCGCCGGGCGTTCCGGTTGGCCGAACAGTTGGCACAGCTGTTCGACCGACAGGTGCAGGCAGCGTTCGCCCGCCGGTTTGCCATGGGGCATTCCGGGTAACGGCGAACTGATGGAGGGGGCGATGCAGCAAGCGCCACAGCCTTCACGGCAATTCATGACCAGCAGGTCCTCGACGACTCAATAGGGATGGCCGGGCTAGAGTACGCCCTTAAACAGCCGTTTTAAAATGGTCTAACAGGGGTTTTTCGCATAAAAAAAACATGACTGACCAGTCTGCGACAGATGGTCATTGGCCTGCGTCACGTCTATGGGAAACGTTTATTGCTTGAACTCGAATTCCAGCGCGGCACCTTCCACGTCACGGCGCTCTTCGTTCCGCAGTTGTAGCTTCATCTCATTGCTGAGCAGGCGGCCATTGATCTGGAAGGCACTGTTGTCGGTGGGCTTTTCGCCAAACATCGGCGGCAGCAACGGCACGCTCTGGGGCTTGGGCATGGTGCCGAGGGGCTGCAGGTGCCTGACCATGTCCGACGGCAGCGACAGATCCAACTGTGCCGGTGGCAGCTTGGTCTGTGCCACTTCCTGGGCTGACTTGGACTTTTTCGCCTTCGCTGCACGCTTTTTCGCCGTGGCGGCTTGTTTCTTCGTAACGGAGGCTTGCTTGGCGGGGCTTGGTTTCTTTGCCGGAGCGTTCTGCTCGGTAGTGGCAGCAGGCTTGTTTTCAGTCACAGGTGCCGCCGCCAGCACTGTGCTGACGTTGCACAGGCTTAACAGGCCAATCACCAAAACAGCACGAACAATCGAGGTCATATCGCCTACAGCATTAACGGCAGAGGGCCATATGCTCGCTTGTTGTGCGCGCCATGACAAGGGCGGTGATTAGCCAGCTATCGGAGTTGTCCCCTTTCAGCGCCTCAAAATCCTGCCGCGGTTTCCTGACACAACTGGCTGGCCAGCATCCCCAACGTCATCAGCGCCCGCTCTGCCTCGCGGTTCCACGGGGTGCCGCAGTTAAGGCGAATACAGTGGTTGAACTGCTCGGTGTTACTGAAGATCAACCCCGGCGCGATGCTGATGCCCTGTTGCAGGGCGCGCACGTGCAGTTCCTGGGTATTGACGCGTCCGGGCAAACTGACCCACAGGATAAAACCACCGGTCGGACGGGTCATCTGGGTGCCTTCGGGAAAATACTGCTGCACTGCCAGTTGGAAGGCGCTGAGATTCTTGCGGTATTCCTGGCGGATGTAGCGCAGATGCCGGTCGTAGCCGCCGTTCTCCAAGTACGCCGCCACGCCCATCTGGGTGACACTGCATGCCGAATGGGTACTGAACATCTGCAGACGCTGAATTTCCTGCTGGTACTTACCGGCGATCATCCAGCCGATACGCACACCCGGCGACAACGTCTTGGAGAAGCTTGAGCAATAGATCACCCGGTCCAGGCGGTCGTAGGCCTTGAGGGCCTTGGTGCGACCGATTTCGAACATCAACTCGCCGTAGATATCGTCCTCGACAATCTGGATATCGAAATCCGAGGCCAGGCGCAGCAACTGTTTCTGCCGCTCCTCGGGCATGGTGCCGCCCAAGGGGTTGCTCAGGCGCGTGGTCAGCACCAGGGCCTTGATCGACCATTGGTTGGCTGCCAGTTGCAGGGCCTCCAGGCTCATGCCGGTGGACGGATCACTGGGAATCTCAATGACTTTAAGGCCCAGCAAGTCGGCCAGTTGCAGCAAGCCGTAATACGTCGGTGATTCAGCCGCGATCAAGTCGCCGGGACGCGTCAGCACGCGCAAAGACATCTGCAATGCATCGACACAACCGTGGGTGATGACTACTTCGGACGGGTCAACCACAACGCCCGCATCGCGCATGCGGATCGCCACTTGGCGGCGCAGCGGCTCGAAACCTGGGCTGAACATATAACTGAACGCGCGCGGGCTCTGGAACCGCGTGACCTTGGCCAACTGCTGGTGGAGCGCCCGCACCGGCAAGTAGTCGACACTCGGCACGGCGGCGCCCAGCGGGAACACGCCTTCGCGGCGCGATTCGCCCAAAACCTGCTGAATGATGCTGCTGCGCGTAACCAACCCCGGGCGCTCGACCCGTGCGATGTCCGGTGTCGGCGCCGTGAGCGCTGGCGTCTGGTGCACGTAGTAGCCGGACTGCGGCCGCGCCCGGATCAGCCCCTGGTCTTCCAGGTTGGCGTAAGCCTGCAATACCGTGGCGTGGCTCACATTGAGCTGGGAGCTCATCTTGCGCACCGAGGGCACGCGCTCACCCGGTTGATAGACACCGCGTCGGATGTCCTCAGCCAGTTGCTGGGCGATACGTTGGTAAAGCAACAGATTGGTCATGACGCAGCACTCGATTTCACGGGTATTTTATTTTTGTGTGAAACATACCGGCACAGTTTGAAAGTGTACGGGGACAGTTGCCACAATAGTCGAGCGCGCGCGGGAGTGACAGTAAAAACTGTAAGGGTGGCGGATAGAATTTTCAGGTGTATACGAAACAACTGTGGGAGGGTCTGGCTCCCGATAGCGGTGGTTCAGTCAGCTTTTTCGGTGACTGATATTCCGTCATCGGGGCAAGTCCCCTCCCACAGTTTTGATCGGGGCAAGCCTTTAGCGAGCGGCGCCCAGTTGGCCTTTCTCGTCGGAAAACACAATCTCGACCCGACGGTTCTGCGCGCGACCCCGTTCGGAGGCGTTGGCTTCCACCGGGTACTGGTCACCATAGCCTTCGACCTGGATACGCTTTTCATCGATTCCCAGATCCACCAACACATCGGCCACCGATTGCGCGCGGTCACGGGACAGTTTGAGGTTTTCCTGCTGGCCGCCGGTGTTGTCGGCGTAACCCTCAATGCGCACTACGCGCTTGGGGTTCAATTGCAGGAACTGCACGATTTTCAGCACGGTGCGGTTGGCCGAGTTCTTCAACTCCGCTTCGCCGGTATCGAACAGCACATCGCCCAAGGTCATCACCAGGCCACGATCGGTCTGGGTGGTGGTCAGGCTGGCTATCTGTTCTTCCAGCCATTTGCCCTGTTGCTGCACGCTGATCAGCTTGCTTTCACGCAGGGCCAGTTGCAGGCGCTGGCGTTCCAGTTCGAGCTTGGCGGCGCGTTCCTCGTTGAGTGCCTGCTCGGTGTGTTCACGGGCGATGGCACTGTAGCGCTGGCTCAGGTAGGCGTAATGCACCACGTCGGCGCCGCTGCCCCAGTAGCTGGACAAGCGGTCAGCCCGCGCCAGGGATTCACCGGCGCGAATCACGTCTTTAGGCGCGATGCGCAGCACGTTGGCGTCTTCCTTGACCTTCTGGAAGTCGCTGCCGGCCTGTTGCAAGGCTTGCTCGCCATTCGGGTGACTGGCGCAACCGCCCAGCACCGCACTGCCCAGCAGCACGGTAAAACCCACTCCACGGATCATCCGACTCATTGGGCTTCCCCTAACTGCAATTGCTTGCGCAGGCGCGTGATGCGGGTGTTAAGCACGTTCAGTTGTTCCTGGCTCTTGCGAGTCAGCACCTGGGCTTCGGCCAGGCGCGCGTCCAACTCGGCCTGTTCGGCCTGCATGCGCGCGTCTTTGTAGGATTGGTCGGCCATTTCGGCCTTGGCCTGGGCGAATTTGTCTTCCGCCAGCTTCAGTTCAGGGGATTCATCGGCGCTGGCACCCACCGCGTTGGCTTGCTCCAGGGCTTGCTGGGTGAGGCGAATTTGTTCATTCGGCGCAGGATCGGCCGCACATCCCGCCAGAGCGACAACGGCGAGGGCCGCGAAAAAAGGTCGAAGAGTCACTGAAAATCCCTACTTTGTTGGGGTGCCGACGGGTTGTTGCAATTGCGCTTTCCAACGCTCCAGATTGCGCTGCAGCGCGGCTTCCGTCACACCAGACCCGGGCAATTCTGTCATCTTTTTGGTGAGCTGTCCGCGCAACCACGGATCATTGCAGGCCGAGTTGTGGGAAATCGCCAGGTACAGCCCCGGCTGATCGATCGGAACATCGCGGGCGATCAGGTCGTTGCTCATGCCCAGTGTCTGAGCCATGGCCATTGCGGAATAACGTCCCGCCAGCACGTACTCCACCTCCCCCAGCAGCAGTTTCTGGAATGCCGGAGTCAACGTCGGCAGGCGCTGTAAGGTCAGTTGCTCACCGGCGAAGGTTTCGAATCCGGCACTAAAACGGGAACGCTCCGATACTGCACCCTTGTGCCCGTGCAGGTCGGCAGCTGTGGTGTAGACCAGTGCCGAGTCTTTGCGCGTCCAGACTAGATAATCGGTCTGCACCAACGCCGGGTGGATGTAATCAAGATTTTCCAGCTCGCCGAGGTTTAGCGGCGTATCGGCGAATATATCCATACGGCCGCTGCGCACCTCATCCAAGGCCTGGGAACGCTTGCCGCCGTAAAGCAGGTCGATTTTCAACCCTAGGTCCTTTGCCACTTGCTGGAGCACGTCGGCGGTGGCGCCGATCAGGTGCGTGGGGTCTTGGGGGTCGCGCCATAACAAGGGCGGTGCGTCAGGGCTGCCGGTGACCACCAGGCGCTCACATTTGCCAGCGGCCAAGGTCAGGCTCGGCAGCAGCGACAGGCCCAGCAATAGTGCCCAGGGACGCAGTTCCATGGCGGTTTCTCCGATATTCAAAAAGGCCGGACAAAAAAAAGCCCGGTCGCAAGACCGGGCTCTTTATAAGTGAAGCGGCTGGATTAGACCAGCTTCTCCAACTCAGGTACGGCTTCGAACAAGTCCGCCACCAGGCCGTAATCAGCCACCTGGAAGATCGGTGCTTCTTCGTCCTTGTTGATCGCAACGATCACTTTGGAGTCTTTCATACCGGCCAAGTGCTGGATCGCGCCGGAGATACCGACGGCAATGTACAGCTGTGGCGCCACGATCTTGCCGGTCTGGCCGACCTGCATGTCGTTGGGTACGAAACCTGCGTCGACGGCGGCGCGGGAAGCGCCAACCGCAGCGCCCAGCTTGTCGGCCAGGGCGTACAGGTGCTTGAAGTTGTCACCGTTCTGCATGCCACGACCGCCGGATACGACGATCTTGGCAGCGGTCAGCTCAGGACGGTCCGACTTGGCCAGCTCTTCGCCTACAAAGTTGGAAGTGCCAGCGTCGTGGGCAGCGGAGACGGCTTCAACGGCAGCCGAACCACCTTCAGCAGCAACCGGATCGAAACCGGTGGCACGCACGGTGATGACTTTGACGGCAGCAGTCGATTGCACGGTGGCAATGGCGTTACCGGCGTAGATCGGGCGCTTGAAGGTGTCGGCGCTTTCAACCGAGATGATCTCGGAGATCTGGTCAACGTCCAACTGCGCGGCAACGCGTGGCAAGATGTTTTTGCCGTTGGAGGTAGCGGCAGCCAGGATATGGCTGTAGCCAGCGCCCAGCTCTGCAACCAGTGGAGCGACGTTTTCCGGCAGTTGGTGAGCGTAAGCGGCGTTGTCGGCCAGCAGTACTTTGCTCACGCCAGCCACTTTGGCTGCGGCTTCAGCCACGGCGCCAGCGCCTTGGCCTGCTACCAGCACGTGGATGTCGCCACCGATTTTGGCGGCAGCAGCAACAGTGTTCAGCGTGGCCGGGGCCAGCACTTTGTTGTCGTGTTCTGCGATTACCAAGATAGTCATGGTTAGATTACCTTCGCTTCGTTTTTCAGTTTCTCGACCAGTTCAGCCACCGACTTGACCTTGATGCCCGCGCTGCGTGCAGCCGGCGCTTCAACTTTGACGGTCTTGTTGGTGGAGGCGGTGGAAACGCCCAAAGCGTCCGGAGTCAGCACTTCGAGAGGCTTCTTCTTGGCTTTCATGATGTTTGGCAGGGACGCGTAGCGCGGCTCGTTCAAACGCAGGTCGGTGGTGACGATGGCCGGCAGTTTCAGGGAAACCGTCTGTGCGCCGCCGTCGATTTCGCGGGTCACGGCAACGCTGTCGCCGCTTACTTCGACTTTCGAGGCGAAGGTGCCTTGGCCGTAACCGGTCAGTGCAGCCAACATCTGGCCAGTCTGGTTGTTGTCGCTGTCGATGGCCTGTTTGCCGAGGATCACCAGCTGAGGCTGTTCCTTGTCGACAACAGCCTTGAGCAGCTTGGCAACGGCCAGGGATGTCAGGTCTTCAGCGGATTCGACCAGGATAGCGCGGTCAGCGCCCAGTGCCAGGGCGGTACGCAGCTGCTCTTGAGCAGTGGTAGGACCGATGGAAACCACGACGATTTCAGTCGCTACGCCTTTCTCTTTCAGGCGTACGGCTTCTTCCACAGCGATTTCACAGAAAGGGTTCATCGACATCTTGACGTTAGCAAGATCGACGCCGGAATTGTCCGCCTTGACGCGAACTTTCACGTTGTAATCGACAACGCGTTTGACAGCTACAAGAACCTTCATGGATTCCTCGTTACTCTCCGGTGAAAAGAAAGTCGCCTAGGCGAACCTGGCGGTTGATGCTCATCGGCACACAAGGGCACCTCCAAAAACCTGGGCAAATGACCTTGCTCACGGGAAATGACGACCGTTCGTCAGTGCTGACTGAGAGGTCATTCTTTATCGCGGCGTGTAAACTGCGCGCCGGTGTTTAGGCGCGCGTCACCTGTTTCGCTTTTGGACGTGCTCTTGAAACCTGCTGTCTGCCTACGGTAAGCGCAAAACCGACCGTATATTGACCGGAACGCCTATTCTGGTCAATACGGCAAAATGGCCAGTCATAAGCCGCGTTGCTTTGATTTTCCTAGCCTGCGGGCAATTCAAACAAACGTTTGTATTGGACGCTGACAGTGGTCTATATATAATGCGCCACCTAGAGAGAAAGGTGGGTCTTGCCGTTGCCGCAAGACGACACCGAACCTCCACCCATTAGAAAAAAAGCCTGTTGAGCCTTGAGTAGGAGATAGCCTGTGGAACGCGAATACATGGAATTCGACGTGGTCATCGTCGGCGCTGGCCCGGCTGGCCTGTCCGCCGCCTGCCGACTGAAGCAGAAGGCCGCCGAAGCCGGTAAGGAAATCAGCGTCTGCGTGGTCGAGAAAGGCTCCGAAGTCGGCGCACACATCCTCTCCGGTGCCGTGTTTGAACCACGGGCCCTGAACGAACTGTTCCCGGACTGGAAAGAACTCGGCGCCCCGCTCAACACGCCCGTGGTGCGCGATGACATCTATGTACTGCGCAGCCCCGAAGCTTCCACCAAAGTGCCTGAGTTCTTCGTGCCCAAGACCATGCACAACGAAGGCAACTACATCATCTCCCTCGGCAACCTGTGCCGCTGGCTCGCCCAGCAGGCCGAGAATCTGGGCGTGGAAGTCTACCCAGGTTTCGCCGCCCAGGAAGCACTGTTCGACGAGAACGGCGTGGTGCGCGGGATCATCACCGGTGACCTCGGCGTCGACCGCGAAGGCAATCCTAAAGAAGGCGTGTACACCCCAGGCATGGAACTGCGTGGCAAGTACACGTTGTTCGCCGAAGGCTGCCGCGGGCATATCGGCAAGCAGTTGATCCAGCGCTTCAACCTGGACAGCGACGCCGACGCCCAGCACTACGGCATTGGTCTCAAGGAAATCTGGGAAATCGACCCGGCCAAGCACCAGCCAGGCCTGGTGGTCCACACCGCCGGTTGGCCGCTGGACATCATGAGCAACGAGAACACTGGCGGCTCCTTCCTTTATCACCTGGAAAACAACCAGGTGGTCGTGGGCCTGATCGTCGACCTGTCCTACAGCAACGCTTTCCTGTCGCCGTTCGATGAGTTCCAGCGCCTCAAGCATCACCCGGTGCTCGCACAGTACCTGGAAGGCGGCAAGCGCATCAGCTACGGCGCTCGCGCCCTGGCCAAGGGCGGCATCAACTCGTTGCCGAAAATGGTCTTCAAGGGCGGCGCTTTGATCGGCTGCGACCTGGGCACCATGAACGTGGCCAAGATCAAAGGCAGCCACACCGCCATGAAGTCCGGCATGCTCGCCGCCGACGCCGTGGCCGAGCGCCTGCTGGCAGAGTCCGAAGGCGGTGATGAACTGACCAATTACGTCGACAGCTTCAAAGCCAGCTGGCTCTACGAAGAACTGTTCGCCACCCGCAACTTCGGCCCGGCGATGCACAAGTTCGGCCCGATCCTCGGTGCGGGCTTCAACTGGTTCGACCAGAACATCCTCGGTGGCAAGATGCCGTTCACCTTGCACGACACCAAGCCGGACTACGCCTGCCTGAAGCTGGCCAAAGACAGCACGAAGATTGACTACCCCAAGCCAGACGGCAAGCTGAGCTTCGATAAGCTGAGTTCGGTGTTCATCTCTGGTACCAACCATGAAGAAGAGCAGCCGTGCCACTTGAAGTTGAAAGACCCGAGCATCCCGATCGGCACCAACCTGCCGCTCTACGATGAACCGGCACAGCGCTACTGCCCGGCCGGTGTGTATGAAGTGATCACCAAGGAAGACGGCGAGAAGCGCTTCCAGATCAACGCCCAGAACTGCGTGCACTGCAAGACCTGTGACATCAAGGACCCTTCGCAGAACATCACGTGGGTCACGCCGGAAGGCGCAGGTGGACCGACTTACCCGAACATGTAAGACGATTGCCTGAAACACAAAAAGCCAACGCCCAAAAGCGTTGGCTTTTTTGTTTGCGTCAGCTCAGCAGATAAACCGGAAAGCACTCGCACAGGTGCATCACCCGGCGCCGGGTGTTCTCCAGCAGCGTCGCGTTGTTCGGCTGCTCCAGCAGGTCGGCGATCAGGTTTGCCACTTCAGCACACTCCGCCTCCCCAAAGCCCCGGGTGGTCAGCGCCGGCGTACCGATGCGAATGCCGCTGGTGATCGCCGGTTTTTGCGGGTCGTTGGGAATCGCATTCTTGTTCAAGGTGATGTGCGCACTCTCCAGCAACGCTTCGGCATCCTTGCCAGTGATGTTCATCGCGCGCAGATCAAGCAGGAACATATGGCAATCGGTGCCTCCCGACACCACACGCAAACCACGGCGGGTAAGGACGTCGGCCATGGTGCGGGCGTTGTCGATCACCCGTTGCTGGTAATGCTTGAACCCATCACTAAGCGCCTCGTTGAACGCCACAGCCTTGGCTGCGATGACATGCATCAGCGGGCCGCCCTGGTAGACCGGAAAAATCGTCCTATCAAGCAACGCCGCGTATTGCGCCTTAGCCAGGATCAAGCCGCCGCGCGGGCCACGCAGGGTTTTATGAGTGGTCGAGGTGATGAAGTCGGCAATGCCGACCGGCGACGGGTACACGCCCGCCGCGATCAAACCGGCGTAATGCGCCATGTCCACCATCAAGTAGGCGCCTACCTCATCGCAGATCTTGCGAAAGCGCTGGAAGTCCAGGGTGCGCGAATAGGCGGAGGCCCCGGCGATGATCATCTTCGGTTTGTGCTGCCGGGCCAGGGCTTCCATTTCGGCGTAGTCCAGGGTCTCGGTGTCAGGGTCCAGGCCGTAGGAAAACGCCTGGTAGAACTTGCCCGAGAAATTCACCGATGCGCCATGGGTCAGGTGACCACCATGAGCCAGGGACATCCCCAGAATGGTATCGCCGGGTTCCAGCACCGCGAGAAACACCGCCTGGTTGGCCTGCGACCCGGAGTGCGGCTGAACGTTGACGTATTCACAATTGAACAGTTTGCGGGCGCGTTCGATGGCCAGGTTTTCGATCTCGTCGACGACCTTGCACCCACCGTAATACCGCTTGCCCGGATAACCTTCAGCGTACTTGTTGGTGAGCACCGAGCCCTGGGCCTGGAGCACTTCGTCGCTCACATAATTTTCTGAAGCGATCAGCTCCAGGTGGGTTTCCTGACGATTGCGTTCACGGTCGATCAGGCGGGCAATGGCGGGGTCGAAATTTTGCAGGCTCATGGTGGGATTCCTAGGTCAGCAGGTCGGCCAGGGGCTGGGATTGCACCCGTGTCTGGCCTCTGGTCGAGTTGGAGAGAAAAATGGAGGTGTCTTTCAAACCGCTGCCGGTGATCAGGATCACGGCGGTCTGCGGGGTGTCGGGGTGTGCTTCGGCGTACTTGAGCAGCCCGGCGAAGGCACTCGCCGCGCCGGCCTCGGGAAACACACCGGTGCTGGCGGCCAGGCGGGAAGCCGCCGCGATAATGCTCGGATCGCTGACGCAAATGAACTCGCCGCCGCTGGCCGTCACGGCGCGCATGGCTTTGAGACGGTCGCGCGGCAAGGCCACATTGATGCTGCTGGCCAGGCTGGTGGGGGCAATGCGTTCAATCTGCTGCATCGGCCGGTCACTGCGCCAGGCCCGGTACATAAAGTTGCTGTGCTCGGCCTGGACGCCGATTAGCCGTGGAATACGCTCGATCCAGCCCATTTGCAGCAGGTCGAAGAACCCCTTGTAGACCGAGCCCAGAATGCAGCCATTACCGACCGGCACGAACACCAGATCCGGCACCTGCCAGTTGAGCTGCTCGCACATCTCGAAGGCCACGGTTTTCTTGCCTTCGCTCATGTACGAGTTGATCCCGGTGGTGCGGTTGTACCAACCGTGGGTTTCACAGGCGTTGAGGCATTGTTCGAAGGCTTCGTCGTACTGGCCATCGACCAGTACAATCTCGGCGCCATAGCCTTGCATCTGAGCGAGCTTCTCGCGGGGCGCACTTTTGGGCAGGTAAATCACGTTATGCAGGCCCAGGCTTGCACTCATCCCGGCCAGGGCCGAGGCGGCGTTGCCGGTACTGGCCACCGCCACGGTGCGTGCACCGGACTGCATGGCATGGGCCACCGCCAGGGCGCTGGCGCGGTCTTTCAGCGAGCCGGTGGGCTGGCGCGATTCATCTTTGATATAGACCTTGATCCGCGCGCCCCTACCGAGCAGTTCCGGGCGCGAATACAGCGGCGTATTCCCCACCAGCAGCGGCGGGATGAACTGCGTCGAACGCAATGGCATCAGCCGGTCATAACGCCACATGCCTCGGGCGTGATCATGGACCAGGGTGTCCCTGGACCATTCGCGCTTGAGCGTCGAATAATCGTAAAGCGCATCGAGGGCACCGTCGGTTTTGCAATGAGGGCAGTAGTAGCTGACCTCATGCGGCTGGTAGCTGCGATCGCAGACCAGGCACTGCAACACATACTCGCTGTACGAATGTTTCATGACCAACCCCCTGAAAATACGCGGTGCGGGTGCTTTTGCTGCCGACGTCGGTCCACTGCCCCGGACCGACGGGCACTGCACGCAGAGAGTGGGCTTCAGACCACCATGATGGCGTCGATGGCGACCAGGGTATTGCGCGCGAGGGCGCTGGCCCCGGCAGTGGTGCGCGCCGGGTATGGCTGGGTGAAGTACTCCTCCATCACCCGGTTGAGGGTCGGGAACTCGCTCAAGTCCGTGATGAACGCCGTGACCTTGACCACGTTCGCCAAAGTGCCGCCTGCGACCTCGGCCATTTGCTGCAGATTGTCCAGGGTCTGACGCAACTGGCCTTCGAAGTCCTTGGCCAGCACCTCGTTGTTCAGCGCCGAGACGGGAGTCTGTGCCGACAGGTAGATGGTTTGCCCGTGACTGACCTTGATCCCTTGGGAATACGTGCCCAGGGGCAGCGGCGCCTTGTCGGTGAAGATCACGTTTTCTTCGCCCAGGAAAGGCTTGGCGACGGACTGGTGTTGAGCGTTGGTCTGCATGGTGACGTTCCTTGTGAAGTGGGTGGAGGGTTAGTGCAAATCGGCAACCTGTTTGACGGCCAGGCTGGAAAACGCCTCGTCGCGGCAACGCGCCGGGGAGAAATGCTGGTAGTTGAGTTGCAGCGCCGCCAGATCGGTCGGCATGGCGATGCCCAACGCCGCGTGACTGCACAGCCGGGCAATGGCTGGCGCGGCTTGAATCCCGTAGCCACCGAGGGCGGCTAGCCAGATAAAGCTCTCGTGTTGCGGATCCTGGCCGAGCACCGGGGACCGGTCGGCAACAAAGGTACGCAGGCCTGCCCACTTGTTGATGATCGAGCGTGGACGCAGGCGCGTAGTGCTTTGCAGACGGTCCATGGTGATCGCCAGGTCCAGCTCGTCAGGCAGCGCGTCACAGGGCAGCGACGGGTTTTCATCGCAGGGCGAGACAATCAGGCGCCCGGCTTCCGGCTTGATGAAAATGTCTTCGTCCACCGTGCCCAGGTACGGCGTGTGGTGCACGTCGCACTGCGGATCCACCGCCAGCACCGTGCGGCGCAACGGCCGCACACCAACCTTGGGCACCCCGCAACGCTGGGCAAACTCATCAGCCCAGGCACCGGCGGCGTTGACCACGATCGCCGCCTCCAACCGTTGGCCGTCAGCGGTGTGCAAGGTCCAGTGATCGTTGCGGTGTTCGCCGCGCACCACTTCGGCTTCGCGCTTGACCACACCGCCGCGCACCCGCAGGCCGCCGAGGTAGGCGCCATGAATGCCGTGCACATCCAGGTCGAACGCGCTGGGCTCATAGATGCCTGCGCTCCAGGCGCCTTCGGCCAGGTAGGGCACCAGTTCGAGCACCTGTTTGTCGTCGAGGAACTTTGCCGTGGGCACTTGCCCGAGCACTGCGGTAAACCGCGCAGCCAGTTTGTCCACCCGCTGCGCTTGCGCCACGATCAAGGCACCGCGTGGCGACCACAGCGGGTGTTCGGCCAGGCCTTCGGGCGGGTTCTCGAAAAAGCCTCGGGAAGCGCAGGTCAGCGAGCGGATCTGCTGGTTGCCGTAGCTTTCCATGGAGATCGCCGCCGAACGGCCAGTGGTGTGATAGGCCAGTTGCTGCTCCTGCTCCAGCAGGAAAACGCTGCCGTGGGCCGCCAGCTCATACGCCGCCGACACGCCAGCGATGCCACCGCCCACCACTATGAAATCGTAACGTGCGGTCATGGACGGCTGCCCTCAGCCATCGCGATGGCCTTGCTTTCTCGGGTGTAGGTCAGCACGAAGTGGGCGGCGAGACCAAAGATCAAGCCCCAGAACGCCGCGGCCAAGCCGAGGAAACTCATGCCCGAGGCGGTGACCAGGAAGGTGATCAACGCGGCTTCCCGTTGCTTCTCGTCGGCCATGGCACCGGTCAGCCCGGCGCTGATCGCACCGAACAGGGCCAACCCGGCGAGAGATGCAATCAACTCTTTAGGCAAGGCGGAAAACACCGAAGCCAGGGTCGCGCCGAAGGTGCCCATCAGGATGTAGAACACCCCGCAGGCGATCCCGGCGATGTAGCGTTTGTCGCGGTCCTCGTGGGCTTCGCGGCCGGTGCAGATGGCAGCGGTGATCGCGGCGAGGTTGAAGCCGTGGGAACCGAACGGTGCCATCAGCACCGAACCGATCGCCGTCACCGAAATGATCGAGCGCGCCGGGGTGTTGTAGCCCGAAGTGCGCAACACTGCCATGCCCGGCACGTACTGCCCGGTCAGCGTCACCAGCGCCAGCGGCAGGCCGATGTTGATGATGGCGTGCCAACTCCACTCCGGCGCGATAAACACCGGGTGCGCCACGGCGATGGTAATTGCCGTGCTGTTCAACTCTCCAAACGAGGCGGCGACTGCACAGCCGATAATCAACACCGAAAGAATTGCGTAGCGCGGCGAGAGGCGTTTGAAGATCAGGTAGGCCGCGATCATCGACAATACCAGCGCGGGTTGCAGCTTGATCGAGGTAAACAGCTCGGCGCCGAAGCGGAACAGAATGCCGGCAAGCATGGCAGCGGCGATGGCCTTGGGCAGTCGACTCATCAACTTGTCGAATGCGCCGGACAACCCCACCACGGCAATGATCACCGACGCCACCACATAGGCACCGATGGCCTGTGGCAGCGTCACCGTCGGCAGCATCGAGACGAGCAATGCCGCGCCAGGTGTGGACCACGCGGTAATCACCGGAACCCGTAGGCGCCAGCTGAGGAACAGGCCAGTGATGCCGCTGCCGATGGAAATCGCCCAGATCCACGAAGACACCACGTCATTGGGCAGGTGCGCTTCCTTGGCCGCCTGAAACACGATGATCAATGGGCCGGCATAAGAAATGATCACGGCAATAAAGCCCGCGATGACGGCTGACAGGGATAGATCCTTTCTGAGTGTGTCCATGATGTCTCGACTTGGCGCGGCGGGGCCGGGCAGTGAACAGGGGAAGATTGAGTCGATTGCTTCGATTCGAGATGAGTGTATTTGAAAAAATTGAGTTGATTCAATAGCTGGCGAGGTTGTTACGGGATGTTTTTTTGCTATACGTGCCTGTTTTTGCGCCGTTACGCATTTAATTATTTGATTTATAAGGCGATTAAAAAACCAAAAAATATCTGAACCTAGCGATCAATATCGATTCAATCACGGGATCAATCGAATCAATTCACCAATTGTGTCGATTTATTAGTTGCCTAACCTCCATGTGATATGCTCGGATATTCATCATTTCTACGATGGGCAGTGATCATTCATGTGGGTTCCCCAGCTAAGCGAATTCGGCCAGCCGATGTATTTGTCGATTGCCGATGCGTTGGCACGCGATATCGGCAACGGCGTATTGAACGAAGGCGATCGCCTGCCGACCCTGCGGGAGCTGGCCACGACGCTGAATGTCACACCGGGCACCATCAGCCGCGCGTACAGCGAAGCCCAGCGGCGTCGCCTGGTGCAGGGTGAAGTGGGCCGCGGCACGTATGTGCTCAATCAAAAGCAGTTGGAACTGCCGGCGAGTAACAGCGCGTCCGTACCCTTGAATCTTGGGCAGTCCGAACTGCTCGATCTGTCGATCATCAAGCCCTACAGCGAAACCCTGGAATACTGGCTGCGCGATGCATTGGTGAGCATGGCCAAGAGCACCGATTTCGCGCGCGCCCTGGACTACGCACCCGATGGCGGCCACCCGGCTCATCGCGAGGCGGGTGCACAGTGGTTGCGGCATTCGTTGCCCGATGCGCAGTGGCAGCAAGTGATCATCACCGCCGGGGCCCAGCATGGCTTGATGGTGGCCATGAGCGCCCTGACCAACGCCGGCGACCTGGTGCTCTGCGAAGCGCTTTGCTACCCCGGCATCATTTCCCTGGCCCACGGCCTGGAGCGCCGTCTGCGGGGCGTGCCGATGGATGACGAAGGCATCATCCCCGAGGCACTGCGCGAACTGTGCCAGCGCGAAAAACCGGCGATGCTGGTCTGCGTGGCAACCTGCCAGAACCCGACGGCGGCGATCATGTCGCAAAAGCGTCGGGCGCAAATCGCGGCGCTGGCCGAAGAGTTCGACTTCATCATTCTCGACGATGACATCTACGGTTTTCTCGCCACCGACCCGTCAATCAAACCGCTGTCGGCGTTCGCCCCGGACCGTTCGGTGTACCTGACCAGCCTGTCGAAGTCGGTGATGCCTGCGCTGCGCATCGGCTACCTGTACAGCCCGCCAAAACTACTGTCACGCTTGACGTCGATGGTCCGCAGCAGCGTGTGGATGCCGTCGCCACTGACTGCGCAACTGGCCAGCAATGTCGTCACCGAAGGCCTGGACAAAAAACTGATCCGTATCCAGCGCAACGAAGCCGCCGGGCGCCAAGCGATTGCCCAGGAGATCTTCGCCAATTACGAACTCAAGACCCAGCCGTACTCCTACCATGTCTGGCTGACGCTGCCCGAACCCTGGACCAGCGACGAATTCACCATGCTGGCGCGGGCCAATGGGGTGCTGGTGCTCAGTGGCACTCAGTTCCAGGCCGAACGTTCCGGGGTGACGCGCAGTGTACGGCTGGTACTGATGTCGCCCACCAGTCAGGACGAGCTGCGCTTCGCCCTGACCAAGTTGGCCAGCCTGATCGATTCTGACCCGCGACGTTACTACTAAGCCGCGCGCTCTTCCCCCGGGTTGCGCTCGAAGTAGCGCTTGTATTCGCGACTGAACTGCGACGTGCTCTGGTAACCCACGTTGTGCGCCGCCTGGGCTACGCCCATGCCTTCCACCAGCAGCAATTGCTGGGCCTTGAGCAGGCGCAGACGCTTGAGGTACTGCACCGGCGACAGCAAGGTGCAGCGCTTGAAGTGCTCATGGAAGGTCGACGCACTCATGTGCGCATACCCGGCTAACGTCTCGATATTGAGCGGCTCGGCGAAATGGGCATGCAGGTGACTCAACGACGTGGCAATCCGCGAGAATTGCCCCTGTTGCTCTACCAACGCACGCAGCACATCCGCCTGCGGCCCGCGCAGCGCGGTGAACAACAATTCGCGCACCCGCGCTGGACCCATGATCCGGCTTTCCAGCGGATCGTGCAGGCACTGCAACAACCGTTCGACGCAACCGCGCATGGCGTCATCCAACACCACCGAACTCATCGACTCCAGGGTTTGCGGGGTCGGTGGCGGCCCAGCCTGCATGCCCATGGCCATCACCAACTCCCCCAACACCACACGGTCGATACCCACCGACACACCCAACAGCGGTGCTCCGGGCGCCATGGCGAATGTTTCGCACTCGAACGGCACGGGCATCGCCTGGATCAAGTAATGCCCAGCGCCATACTCCAGGGTCCGCGGCCCCAGATAAGCGAGTTTGCTGCCTTGGGCAACGAACATCAGGCTCGGCTCATAGATCTGCGGGCCGCGCGCCACGTCGCAACTGGCGCGCAGCACCTTCACACCGGGCAGATGGGTAGGGGAAAAACCGTCACAGGGCGTGAGCCCCTCAATCAGGGAAACCAACGTGGCGTTGGCGTCGAGATGGCGGGTCAACAACATGGCAAAAAACTTCGCGAAAAAGGGATGAGAGCATCATCGCAGGTCTGGCGGCACATAAATCCAAACAAGGGGCACTCCCGGACGAATAGGCATGAGACTCGGAGCAATCGCCATGGCCGCCTCGACGGTCGATGGGGAGAATGGCCCGCCTCACTTGTCACTGCTTTTTGCGAGGTTTCACCATGTATACCGCCATCGGTTATGCCGCCCAGTCGGCCACCACTCCCCTCGCCCCCATGTCGTTTGAACGCCGCAGCCCGCGCGCCGATGACGTGGCGATCGAGATTATGTACTGCGGCGTCTGCCACTCCGACATCCACCAGGCGCGCAACGAATGGGGCATCGCTGTGTACCCGCTGATGCCCGGCCACGAAATTGTCGGCAAGGTCACTGCCGTCGGCGCCAGCGTTACCGCGCATAAAGTCGGCGACCTCGTCGGCGTAGGCTGCATGGTCGATTCGTGCCGTCACTGTGAAGCGTGCAAATCGGACCTGGAGCAATACTGCCTCGAAGGCCCGACCATGACCTACGCCACGCCGGATCGTGTGGATGGCAGCAACACCATGGGCGGCTACTCCGACAGCATCGTGGTCAGCGAGCACTTTGTGGTGAAGATTCCGGCCAAGCTCGACCTGGCCAGCGCCGCGCCGATCCTGTGCGCCGGCATTACCACTTACTCGCCGCTCAAGCACTACGGCGTAAAGGCCGGCGATAAAGTCGGGATCCTGGGCATGGGCGGTCTGGGCCATATGGGCATCAAGTTCGCCAAGGCCATGGGCGCGGAAGTCACGCTGTTCACCCGCTCCGCGAGCAAGGCTGAAGAAGGCCGTCGCCAGGGCGCCGACCACGTGATCGTGTCCACCGACGCCGAGCAGATGAAAGCTGCTGCCGGGCACTTTGATTTCTTGCTGGACACCATCCCAGTTCAGCACGACCTCAACCCCTACCTCGACGTGCTGCGCTTTGACGGCGTGCACATCCTGGTCGGTTTGATCGAGCCAGTGGACCCGCCGGTGAATGCAGCCAAACTGGTGTTGGGCCGTAAGGTACTGGCCGGTTCGCTGATCGGTGGCATTGCCGAAACCCAGGAAGTCCTGGATTTCTGCGCCGAGCATGGCATCACCTGCGACATCGAAATGCTCGACATCCGCCAGATCAACGAGGCCTATGCCCGCATGATCGCCGGTGATGTGAAGTACCGCTTTGTCATCGACATGGCGACCCTGAAGGTCTGATCAGACCTTCGCGCCCAACTCCGCTGAAAGCCGCGCTGCGACTTGTTTGATGACAGGGATCAGCTCGGCCATTTTCTCCAGCGGCATATAAGGCACGGTACTGGCGATGCTGATGCCGGCGACGATTCGCCGGCTCGCATCGCGCACCGGTGCCGCCACGCAGCGGATCGACGGTTCGTTGTCTTCCAGATCGAACGCATAACCGCCCACCACATATTCATGCATACGCTGCTCGAACTGTGCCCAGGATTGCTCCGGGTGCTGCGGCCACTGCAGGTTTTTTCCTCCCGCCGGCAGGCTGGTTTCGTACAAGCGTTGCCACTCTTGCACCGTGTCATCCAGCAGCATTGCCTTGCCTACGCCCGTGCGCGCCAACGGCATGCGATGGCCGACCCGTGAGCGCATTTCCGGGCCATTACGGCCGGGGTTCTTGTGCAGGTACAGCACGTCGTCAAATTCGCGAATCGCCAGGTGGATAGTGTCACCGGTCAGCGCCGACAACTCGTCCAGATACGGCACCGCCAGGGTCACCAATGGCAGCTCTTCCCGTGCCTGGAAGCCCAGTTCAATCAACTTTGGCCCCAGCAGGTAACCGACTTGCGGCACCACGCGCAGGTAACGCTCATCCACCAGGCAACTGGCCAGGCGGTGGGTGGTGCTGCGGGTGGTGCCGATGCGCTTGGCGATCTCTTTCAGATCCCGCGCACCGGCCGCCACTGCCTGCACCACGCCCAAGCCACGCAGCAGGGTCTGGGTGCCGGTGGGAGCGGCGTCTTTGACGGGGGTGTGGGCGTTTTCCTGCATATCGGGCCTATAAGTATGAAAGCGCGGGCATTATGGCAAATACCGCCCGTCAATACAGTTGAGATCTATAGGTGGGAGGGGCTTGCCCCCGATGGCGGTGTGTCAGAGACAAATGTGCAAACTGACACTCCGCTATCGGGAGCAAGCCCCCTCCCACATTTTGAGCTTCACATGGCGAGGGTTCAGCGTTGTTTCATGCGATCGATGACCACCGCCAGTAGCAGGATCGAACCGCGGATTACGTATTGATGAACCCAGGACAAACTTACAGCCAGAACACCGTATTCAAATTCTCCGCCGATTAAAACTGTGGGAGGGGGCTTGCTCCCGATGGCGGTGTGTCAGAGACAAATGTGCAGACTGACACTCCGCAATCGGGAGCAAGCCCCCTCCCACAGTTTGAGCTTCACGTGGCGAGGGATCAGCGTTGTTTCATGCGGTCGATGACCACCGCCAGTAGCAGGATCGAACCGCGGATTACGTATTGATAAAACGTGTCGATGTTCTTCAGGTTCATTGCGTTCTCGATGATCGCCAGGATCAATACCCCCGCGATCACATGGCGGATCATGCCAATCCCACCACTCAACGACACCCCGCCCAGTACACAGGCCGAGATCACCGTCAGCTCAAAACCCTGCCCGATCATCGGCTGGCCTGAGGTCATGCGCGACGCAAGGATCACCCCGGCCAACGCGCCGATCAAACCGTGCACGGCGAAGATCAGGATCTTGGTGCGGTCAACGTTCACCCCTGCCAGCAACGCCGCTTCCGGGTTGCCGCCGATGGCCATGGTGTTGCGCCCGTAGGTGGTGTAGTTCAGCAGCCAGCCGAAAAACACAAAGCACACGATGGTGATCAAAATCGGCACCGGCACGCCGAACAACTGGCCGTTGCCGAACACAAAGAACTGCTCCTGGGACACGCCAACTGCCTTGCCGTCGGCAAAGATGTAGGCCAGGCCTCGCACGATCTGCATCGTGGCCAAGGTGGTGATCAACGCATTGACCCGCAGCTTGGCGATGACGATGCCGTTGATCAGCCCGACGATCAGGCCCATCAGCAGCGCGGCGCCGATGCCGAGCATGACGCTCTCGGTGTCGCGCATCACAATCGCCGCCACCACGCCGGCACAGGCGATCACCGAGCCCACCGACAAGTCGAAGTGCCCCGACGCCAGGCAGAACAGCATGGTGCACGCAGCGATGCCCACGGTGGAAATCGCCAGGCCCAGGCCGCGCATGTTCAGCGGTGAGAGGAAGTTGTCGATCAGCAAGGCGCACAGCACAAAGATGCTCACCGCCGCCAACAGCATCGCCCAGTTGTCGAGCAGTGCGCGCAGGTCGAAGGGTTTGCGTGCGGTGGGCAACGCGTTGTTTTGAGTGTTCATGGTCGTCTCTCAGTTCGTCACGCGGCGCGGCAGGGCCAGCTGCAGCAGGTTGGATTCGGTGGCGTTTTCACGGGTTTGTTCACCGCGCAGGGCGCCTTCGCACAGCACCAGGATGCGGTCGGAAATACCCATGACTTCCATCAAGTCGCTGGACACTACGATCACCGCAATGCCGCTGGCCGCCAGGTTATGGATGATCTGGTAGATCTCCGACTTGGCGCCGATGTCGATGCCCCGCGTCGGTTCATCCAACAGCAAGACCTTCATCGGCATCGACAGCCAGCGCCCCAAAATGGCCTTCTGCTGATTGCCGCCGGACAGGTACATGATTTTCTGTTGCGCATCCGGGGTTTTGACTTTCATCGCCTTGATTTGCTGGTCGGCGTTGCCTTTCTCCCAGGGCTCGCGCAGCAACCAGCCGAACGAGGAATGGGCACCACGGGCGCTGATATTGATGTTCTCGGCGACGCTGGAAAGCGGAATGATGCCTTCCTTTTTGCGGTCCTCGGGACACAGCAACACACCGGCGGCGATGGCGTCGCGCGGGGAACGCAGTTGCAGCGCCTCTCCACAGAGTTCAAGGCTGCCAGCGCTGCTGCGTTCCAACCCGCTGAGCAAACGAAACAGCTCCGTGCGCCCTGCCCCGACCAGTCCGAACAAGCCAAGAATCTCGCCCTTGCGCACGTCGAAACTGATCGGCTCACGCAGGCCAGGCCCCAGCAACCCGTCGACCTTGAGTGCGACCTCGCCATGCTCTCGCGGGCGGTAGTCGTAAATATCCTGAATGTCGCGACCGACCATGCAGGTCACCAACTGGTCGTGGCTGAGCGCACTCATATCATCAAAGGTGCGCACGTAACGCCCGTCTTTGAACACCGTCACGGCATTGCAAATCCGGAACACTTCTTCCATGCGGTGCGAGACGTACAGCACCACTTTGCCCTCATCCCGCAGGCGCGTGATGATCGCCATCAAACGGTCGATCTCCCGCGCCGACAGGCTGCTGGTCGGTTCGTCGAACGCGATCACATGGGCGCCACGGGACAGCGCCTTGGCGATTTCCACCAGTTGGCGCTGGCCCAGGGACAAGCGCCCGAGCTTTTCTTCAGGATCGATTTCATCGGCCAGACCCTTAAGGCACGCCAGGGCCTGCTTGCGCAGCAGGCTCCGGTTGACCACGCCGAAGCGCGACGGCAGGTGCCCAAGGAAAAGGTTCTCGGCCACGGTCATTTCCGGCACCAGGTGCAGCTCCTGGTGGATCACCGCGACGCCGCTGGCGATGCTGTCCGCAGCGCATTTGAACGCCATGGTCTGCTCGCCGATCTGCACCGTGCCGCTGCTGGGAATGTAGGCGCCGCCGAGGATTTTCAGCAGCGTCGACTTGCCCGCGCCGTTCTCGCCCATCAAGGCATGCACCTGCCCCGGCTGGGCGCTGAAGCTGATGCCGTCCAGCGCCTTGACCCCGGGAAAGGTTTTGCCGATACCCTCAAACCGCAGGGCCGCCGCACTCATTTCCACAGCCCGATCTTGGTCAGTTCTTCCTGGAAGTTAGCGCGGGTGATCAGGGTGACTTCATCCATCGCGGTGTACTTCGGTGGCTCGGTCCCTTTGGTGACCCACTCGTACATCATCAGCGCCGTGTTGTAGCCCTCGATATGCGGGCTTGGCAGCATGGAGCCGAAGAAGCCGCTGTCGGCCTTTTTCAGTTCGCCGATGGCGTCGGTGCCATTGATGCCGATGCCAATCACGTTGGCCGCTTTGAAGCCTGCGCTTTCGGTAGCGCGCACGCCGCCGAGCACGGTGTTGTCGTTCATGCCGCCGATGATCAGGTTTTTCGCACCGCTGGGCAGCTTGACCAGCGCCGAGTTGGTGGCGTCCATGCTGCCGGGGACGTCGAGGGTTTTCAGTGCAGCGGTGAGGATGTGGTCTTTCGGAATGCCGGCCTCTTCAAGGGATTTGATCGAGCCGTCGGTGCGTTTTTTACCGGTGTCGAGTTCGTTGAAGGTGTTGATCACCGCGTAGGTGTCCTTCCAGTCCCAGCCACGTTTTTTCGCTTCGGCAGCCATGGCGGCGCCTTGTTTCTGACCGACTTCAAAAGCGGCCATGCCCAGGTACGGCACGTCCTCCATGAAGTTGCCTTTGGCATCGACGAAGCGGTCATCCACGGCCATGACTTTCAAGCCATTGAGCTTGGCCTTGGCCACGATGGCTGGGCCGAGGGACACGTCCGGCGGGCAGATCACAAAGCCCTTGGCACCGTTGGCGGCCAGGCTGTCGATGGCGGAAAGGGTTTTCTCACCATCGGGCACGGCGATTTTGATCACGGTGAAACCGTGTTCCTTGCCGGCTTTTTCAGCGAAGGCCCATTCAGTCTGGAACCAGGGTTCTTCGGCTTGTTTAACCAGGAAGCCGATCTTCACTTCTTCGGCGGATGCGAGGCTGCTGAGGCTGCTTAAAGCAACGGCGGCGGCAAGGACGCGTAGGGCTTTTTTCATGAACGACACCTTTTATTGTTATTGAGCGGTAAAAGTTCTAGTCGTGATACATCACAGACCGCCCGCCATCGATCATCAGGCAGGTAGCATTGATAAAGGGCGCCTCGTCGGTGGCCAAAAACAGCGCAGTCATCGCCACCTCCACCGGCTGGCCGATGCGTTTGGGCGGGTGCAGGTCGAAGGCGCGCTGGCGCTCGGCATGGGGGTCGGAAAAACCGTTCCAGTAGTCGACGTTGAGTTGGGTTTCGATATAGCCCGGCGCGATAGCGTTAACGCGAATGCCCTTGGGTGCGTATTCGATACCAAGGGCGCGGGTGAGGCCGAGCAAGCCATGCTTGGCGACGGGGTACGGGAAGCAACCAGGAATGATGTGGCTGGAATGGGTGGAGGCGATATTGATGATGTTGCCGACGCCCTGCTCAATCATGTGCGGTAGCACCGTGCGGCAGCCAAACCAGGCGCCGTCGAGATCAATGGCGAAGCAGCGGCGCCAATCTTCGTCGGTCATCTCCAGCGGGTCGCAGAACACGTTGACGCCAGCACAGTTGACCAGCACATCCACGCGACCAAAGCGCTCGATGGCCACATTGACCAGCGCCTGCCATTGCTCTTTTGAAGTGATGTCGACGGCTTGCGCGTAAATCTGCGCACCGCGTTCGCGCCAATGGGCGGCCACCTTCTCGACTTTTTCACCCTGAATATCGGCGATAACCAGGCGCGCCTGCTGGGCCTGGAAACACGCGACGATCGCTTCGCCAATGCCTTGAGCGGCGCCGGTGATGATCACCACCTTGCCTTTGAGCCGCTCGCCGTAAGTGGGCTCGGGCACGGCGGGGAGTGACAACGGTTGTGCCTGCATCGCTTCACCTGTTTTATTTTTGGTAGTGAGTGCTGATGCCGCCGACTATAAACCCAGACCCAGAAACATCTCAATATATAAATTTGCATCCCATATTGTGAGCTTATACATAAAAAACCGGCCCTGGATTGGCCGGTTTTGTAGGCAGGATGACAATCAGCCCAGGGCAAAATCTCGTAATGCATCACCTTCCATGCGATAGCGCACCCACTCTTCCTGAGGCTGGGCCCCGATGGATTTATAGAAGGCAATCGCCGGCTCGTTCCAGTCCAGCACGCTCCACTCGAAGCGCGCGCAGCCGTTATCAAACGCGATCTTGGCAAGGTGGCGCAGCAACTTCTTACCCGCCCCGCCACCGCGCTGCTCGGGGTTGATATAGAGGTCTTCCAGGTACAAGCAGTTGCTGCCCAGCCAGGTGGAATAGCTGAAAAAGAACACCGCAAAACCAATCGGCAGGCCATCGCGCAAGCAGATCAGGCCATGGGCGGTGGCGCCCTCGCTGAACAGGCTGCGCTGGATATCCACCACGCTGGCGATCACTTCATGCCGGGCTTTCTCGTACTCGGCGAGTTCGGTGATGAACGTCAGGATCTGCGCAGCATCGCTGGGCACGGCGGGGCGAATCTCGATGGTCATGGGCAAGCCTTGGGCAATTTCAAAGCCGACATACTAAGGCGCTTTGATGACTGATTGCAGCGCATTTTCATGGGCCGTGCAGTTACGCCGGCCTGCGCTGCTGCAAGCACCCGCACGCACACGACAAAGCCGGGGGTGGCGCGGCGGGAGTGGTGAGGGGCCGCGCCACACAAAATCTTACAGGCGCGCTGATACCGTTCGTCGCCATCAAGGCACCATCAACAAACGGCAACTGACCAATAGAGGGTAAGGACATTAATTCTATGGAGATATCCTCATGAAGCCTTCCAAGTTTGCTGCCTTCGCCCTCACCGGCCTGCTGTCCGCCGCATCGCTGAGCGCCGTCGCTGCCAGCTCGACCACCGGCCCGACCGATCCTACGCCTGACGCCACCACCGAATCGCAAAAATCCATGGGCACCGGCCTGGACACCAATGGTGGCGCAGTCATTGATAACGCCAACGGCGCCGACCCGCATACCAAGGGCCACGACACCGAGCGCCAGGCACCTGCCGCAGTCGGCAACGGTAAAATGGGCCCGTCGATCAATGAGCCGAAGATCAACAAAGGCGACGACTCGAACCTGCCCGGCGCGCCGAAACAACCTGCGCCTTAAGCACTCGACCGCAAGATGAACACCCGATCATTTCCCAGTGAAGAGGTACGCATGAACGTCGATAGAAACCTTGAAAAAGAAGTCCTCACCCGCCTGCTGCACGCCCACCCACAAGGTTTGGGCAAGGAGGTGCTGGATAACTACCGCGGCGAAAAGGAGGTCGCCAGTGTGTTGGCGTTCCTACAGGACCGCGGGTTTATCAAGGATGGGCATGTGACCACCGACGACGCCGGTGAATACTCGCTGAACTTGCCGATCAAGCTGACGGCATCTGGAGTGGATGAGGCGCGCAAACTGGACGCCGGTCAGTAGCCTCCACACCAACCAAATGTGCGAGGGGGCGTGCTCCCGATAGCGGTATGTCAGCTACCTGTACATGGGCTGATGCACTGCAATCGGGAGCACGCCCCCTTCCACATGCCTGCTCCGCGCTCAGTGAGTGAGCAAAGCGTCAACTTCATCGGTGCCAGGCGAGGTGGCCGGACCCCAACGGGTCACCGCCAGCGCCGCCGCCGCATTCGCCCGACGCGCTGCCTCACACGGTGTCAAACCCGCGGCCAAACCTGCGATAAACACCCCCGCATGCGCATCACCCGCGCCATTGCTATCCACCGCCCTCACCTTAAAGCCTGGCACATGGTCGGCATGTCCGTGACGACTGACCCAACAGCCGTTCGGTCCATCACGCACCACCAGCAGCGCGCCATCAGGCAGATGCCGATTGAGGTCTACCAGTGCGTCCGCCAGTGTTTTCGCACGGGTAAACGCCAAGGCTTCCGGGCCATTGCTGGTCCAGATGTCGATACGTGGCAGCAAGGCAATCATCAGCGCAGAATCGGGCGCCTTGACCAGCGGGCCCGGGTCGAACACCACGGTGATCGCGCGGGGTAACGCCAGTAACCAATCGAGCAACGCCTGCGCTTTGCCTTCCAGCAGCAGGCTGTAGCCGCTGACGTATACATAATCATCAGCCTGGGGAACGACGCGAGCCAGGTCATCGGCAGTCAAGTCACCTTCAGCGCCGATATGGGAGATGAAGGTACGCTCGGTGGTGGCCTCGGTCAGCGAGACACACAACCCGGTGTCCTTGCCCTCACTTGCCGCCTGGGCCATTTCCACGCCCTCGGCCTGCATCGCCGCGCGGGCCAGGTCGCCAAAACGGCCGTTGCCGTGGCGCCCTAGGTAAACCACCGGCAACCCATTGCGTCGTGCCGCCGCCATCACATTGAAGCCGCCGCCGGCTTCGAAACCGGCGGACTTGGCGAGCACGTCGCCGCCGGTGGCGGGCAAGGTATCGAGGGCCATGACCAGGTCAACAATGACCTGGCCGGTGTGCAGCAATCTAGACATTGGGGCTCTCTACTAACGCTGGGCGACGATCAGCCGCGCCGCCCAGTACGGCATAAATCCCGCCGGCCACCAGAAAGGTGACGATCCAGCCCAGGCCGTTGTGGCCCAGCCAGGAGTCGGACAGCGGCCCGGCGAACCAGATATTTTCGGCGGTGGTGCCGATGGTGGTGAAGCTAAAGCCCAGCACAATCGCCACGGCCCACGCGCCGAACGCACGCCACTCCACACCGCCGCGATACCAGTAGGCGCTGCTGGGGCTGACGTCCAGCAGATCCTTGGGGCTGTAGTAGTGACGGTGGATCAGGTCGACCACAAAGATCCCGACCCACGCGGTAATCGGCACCGCCAGCAACGAGATGAAGGTGATGAACGGACCGTAGAAACTGTCAGCAATCAACATGAAGTAAATCGAACCGGCGAAGATCGCGACGATGTCGACGATCACTGCGTGCACGCGCTTGACCTTCAAGCCGAGGGTCAAGGTGGTGAGACCGGCCGAGTATACCGACAGGTTATTGGACAGCAGCAAACCGCCGAACGCGGTGATCAGGTACGGCACGGCCATCCAGGTAGGCAGCATGTCGCGGATCGCGATGATCGGGTCAGTGGCCGAGGCCAGGTCGTTGTTGCCCACCGACAGCAAGCCGCCGAGGGTGATGAGCAGTACCAGCGGAATGCCCGCACCAAACGCGGCGGATGCCACCAGACGCACGGCCTTGACGCTGCGGTGCTGGTAGCGAGACATGTCGGCACCGGCGTTGGCCCAACCGATACCGGTGCCGGCGGCCATGGTGCCTATGCCGATGATCATTGCGCTCAGCGGTGCGGGTGTGGCGTTGAACACGGCGCTCCAGTCGATGGTGGCGCAGAGGAAGCCGCCGACCAGGATATTCAACGCACCAAACACGTACGTGGCCCACTTCTGGATGACCAGCAGGGTGGCATGGCCCAGGCCGGA
The DNA here is from genome assembly GCF_052938085.1 of Pseudomonas sivasensis. NCBI lineage: Bacteria > Pseudomonadati > Pseudomonadota > Gammaproteobacteria > Pseudomonadales > Pseudomonadaceae > Pseudomonas > Pseudomonas sivasensis. The sequence goes on along the minus strand of NZ_CP176442.1, from coordinate 1,396,316 downwards.
AACGGACAGGGTCAGCAACACGAAGATGGCAATGAAGATCAGGGTCAGCACCGGCGCGCTTTTGGCCTCGACCGGCGACCCGAACAGGATCGAGCACAACGACAGCAGCACAAAGGCGGCGGTGGTGGTGTTGACGGTTTCCCAGCCCAGGCGCGACATCAGCGACACCAGCGTTGGGCCGATATTGCCACGCACGCCGAAGATAGCGCGGGACAGGGTCAGGCTGGGAGCCCTACCACGACGGCCAGCGATGGAGATGATGCCCACCACCGCGAAGGAGCCTGCTGCGCCGAGGATCGCCACGATGATCGCCTGCCAGATTGCCAGGCCACGGAACGCCACCAGCGTCGCGCCGAGCGGCAAGCCGAGGATGCTGATGTTGGCGGCGAACCACACCCAGAACAGTTGCAGCGGATGGCCATTGCACTCGCCTTCGGGGACCGGTTCGATGCCGCGTGTTTCCAATTGTCCGGCGCTTTGGCCGGAAGAGGTGCTGCTCATGAGGGGGTGCTCCTGGTGCCGGTATTGTTGTGGTTGTGGCAGGTGTGCAAGGTGAATCGGTCTTCCCAACTGTCCTGACTCAGCGCATTTTCAACAGATCTTCAACCAACGGCTGCAAGTCCAACCCATTCACGGCCTTGATCTGTTCAATCATTGCCGCAGGCCAGCACTGCATGCCTAAACAGGCGCCGAGCATTGCACCCAGAATCGCCGCGATGGTGTCGGTGTCACCGCCAAGGCTGGCGGCCAGGCACAAAGCCTCGAAGGCGTTCATATCCCCCACTGCCACTTGCTGGGCGAGGGCAAACGACACCACCACCGACTCCTGGGAGGCGACTGAGGTGCCGATCAATTCGTAGAGCAGTTCAGCAAACAACGCTTTGTCGCCGCTGCCGACACTCAGAGTGCGCGCCCAACTGATACGGGTGGAGATACGCCCGCCAGCAATCCAATGACCGTGGCCTTCCGCCTGTCGGGCGATCTGGGCGCCAATATTCAACGCTTCGCCGAGATCCGCACCGTTGATACCGGCTGACACCACCGCCGCCACCGCCGCTGCACTGGAGATGCCCAAGGTGGTGTTGTGGGTGACCTGGCACGCCTGGATGACCGCCTGGATAAACGCTGCCGGGTCGCTGACATCGGCGGCGATTCCCACCGGCGTGATGCGCATGGCAGCACCGTTGGTGGTGCCGTAGCGACCGGACTCTTCCGGGGTATGACCGGCAAGGATCATGTCGATGGCACGCTTGGTCGACGGGCCGAGCAGGTCCTGGGAACCCTTGGCACGCATCACCGCTTCCCAGTCGATCAGGCGCTGGGCGAGCACGGTGGGCTCAATCTTGCCTTGGCCTTCAACCAGCAACTCGCCGACCAGAATTGCCTGTTCGGTGTCATCGGTAATGGAACCGGCGGGCATGTTCGGCGCGATAGGTTGGTCGGCACCGGCATCTTCCAAGGTGGTGATAGCACCGAAGCGCTGTCGCACCTGCTCGCGGCTGAGGGACTGAGTAGGCATGCCCAGGGCATCGCCCAGCGCGAGACCGTAGAAAGCGCCAACGGCGCGGTTATTCGAGGTCATTTCGACGATCCAAATTGCAGGTGCAGGCGAAAGTGCAGAGGGTCAAGCAAGCTTTCGACGTGCTCCATGAAACGCTCGCGCCGGTCATAGGTGGTGCGCGATGCCTTGAGGAATACGGTCCCCGCCGGGCGACCGAGCAGTTGGGCGTCTTCATCGCTGAGGGGTTCGGCGCCGATCCACTGGTCACCTTCGGCGCCGACATAGCCGTAGGCCGCCAGGGTGATGGTCAGGGAATTGTCGATCAGGCCGACGCGGGGCAGGCTTTCCAGGCCACCGGACGCGGGCATCAACGAACGTTCAAGGGACACGGCGGTACCATCGGTGGTGCGCCGGCGGCGGTCGAGGGCGATAAATTGATCGGTGCCGAACCGGCTGAACAGGTCGGGGCGCGTCACCGCTTCCAGGCGCAGGACATCGGTGGTGACCAAGGCGCCATTGTCCGCCAAGGCCTGGGCCCACCCGCTATTTTGATCGAGCACCATGCCGTCAAATGTGACGATGGAGCCGACGCCGCTCTGGGTCGCAATGTAGTTGCGCCGCTTGAGTTCGGCCAGGGCTTCGCGCAGGGTGCCGCGGCTGACTGCAAACTCTTCCGCTAGTTGGTGCTCGCCCGGCAGCAGGAAACCGTCGGCCATCACCCCACCCTCGATACGGCGGATGAGCTCGTCGACGACGCGTTTTTTCTTATCAAATCGAACATGTCTAATCATGTACAAATTGATAACCGAAAGCGCCCGTTAGCAGCAAGCTTATTATTTCAAGAAGGTGAAAAAACCGGCCTCAAGGTTCCACGCCGATCGGGAAAAACTCGCCACCGCTCCACACGCCCAGCCAGTTCTGACCGTTGATCGGACGGCTTACAGCAAGCTCGACCAATTGATAGAACACGTTGCGGTGCACCAGCGCTTCGAGGTTGGTACGCACCCGTAGATAGGGCGCAGGTTCCTGGGTGACGGGGTCGATGACCACCCGCAGCGGGTGTTCGATATCGGCTTCGATCTGTTCATCGACGTTGGTGGTGAAGCGCAACAACTGGCTTTCACCCTGCCCTTCAACCTCCAGGGTTAACGCGACAAAGGGCGCATCGTCGACGGTGATGCCGACTTTTTCCACGGGAGTAATCAGGAAATAATCATCGCCATCGCGGCGAATGATATTGGAGAACAACTTGACCATCGGCTTTCGCCCAATAGGCGTGCCTTGGTAGAACCAAGTGCCATCGCGGGCGATGCGCATGTCGATGTTGCCGCAGAAGTCCGGGTTCCACAGGTGCACCGGCGCCGGTCCCTTGCCTTTGGGCAGTTGGGCCAACAGGTCGTTGGCCTTGGCGGAATCGGTCATGGGGTTCTCCCTTTTTTTGATCTGGCCTTACTGATCGCTCATACCCAGCAGGCCTCGGGCGTACTGCGCCAGCGGGCGGGCAATCAAGTCTTGTGGCCGATTGTCGTGGAACGTCAGTAAACCGCCACGACTGCGAATGCGTGCAGTATCAATCAAATACTGGGTACTGGTCTCGATCAACATGATCTGGATTACGCCACTGTCTAGCCCTACCCGGTCCAGAGCCTCTTGATCGGCCCATTCGTCGGCGTTGCCGATGCGGTCATCTGCCTTGGCGAATCGGCAGTACAGCAGGTAATGGGCACCCGCCGCACGAGCTTCGGCCATCGCCTGCTCCAGACCTTCGGGCTGACGGGCGCGGCGCACCATGGGGAAGTATTCGACGAATCCGTTGAAGGCTTCTTCGGCCACCACGTTCGGTCGCGGATAGGCGCTGCCCGGCGGCACGAAGGCACCCTGCGCGATGAAAACAAAGGAGTCCGGCTGTATGCGAACCGAGGCGGTACGGCGGGTATCACTGTGGTCAAGCAACCCGGCGTCGCTCATCTGATAGCGGGTGCCTTCGGCCATATCGCTGACGGTCATGCAACCACTCAGCGTCAATGACGCCAGCAACAAAACCAGATTACGCATCCTAATCCTCCAGAAGCCGGTGACGGAAAACCGGCGAATGGACGTGAGATGCAGGTTCTGCGCCAGCTTGAAGGCAACTCCAATATTGGGTGATGTGTAATCTGGGGATAGCGTTAGCCGCCGATGATCTTCATGATCGTCGCGCCGCCGGAAAATGCCACTTCCTGTTTGTCGCCCAGGGCTTTCATCAGCAAGCCTTGCAGCGCCGGCAGTGCCTGGTGGCGCGGTTTGTCGAGCAGGTCGCCGACATAGTGGCGGTTGCTGGAAGACAAGCAGCCATGCAGCCAGCCGGTGGACGAAAGGCGCAACCGTGAGCAGGTACGGCAGAATGGAACGCTCTCGTTGGCGATCACGCCAAAGTAGCCTTTGCCCGGCACCTCGTAGCGAACTGCGGTTGCGTCCACCGGTGCATTGGCTTGCAGGTATTCGTGATGTTCGCCAATCAGGCTGAGCAGTTGCTGCAGGCTGACGAATTGCTGCAGGAACGCGTTGGAATCCTTGGCCAGGTGGCCCATGCGCATCAACTCGATAAATCGCAGTTCGTAACCACGCTCCAGGCAGTAGTCGAGCAGCGGCATCACTTGGTCGAGGTTCTGGCCGCGCAACGGCACCATGTTGACCTTGATCTTGATTCCTGCAGCGCGCGCTTGGTCCATGCCATCGAGCACGGTGGCAAGGTCGCCGCCACGGGCGATGCTGCGGAAGGCGTCCGCGTCCAAGGTATCGAGAGAGACGTTGATACGCCGAATGCCGGCATCCACCAACAGCGGCAGTTTACGCGCCAGCAACTGGCCGTTGGTGGTCAAGCTGATATCGCTGAGCCCCATGCCACCGACTGCGCTCATGAAGGCTTCCAGCTTGGGGCTGACCAGCGGCTCGCCACCCGTGATGCGCAGTCGGTCGATGCCCGCCGCTTCGATCAGGTAAGCCACGCCACGGGCCATGGCCTCGGCCGAGAGTTCGTCTTGGGCAGCCACCAGCCGCTTGCCGTTGGGCACGCAGTAGGTACACGCGTAGTTGCAGGCTGAAGTCAGGCTGATCCGCAAATTGCGAAAACGCCTGCCTTGACGATCAACGATCATGGATCACTCCGGCAGAGGATGATTCGGGCGCGCTAAAAACTGACTGATAAATCAGCTTTTAGCAAGGTCCTTGCCTGAGTATATTCCTGGGGTACTACGCCTGGCAGTAAAGATTACGACGCCGGCGTCTCAACGGGCGAAGACTCTACGGCTGCTGGCTCGGCGCTATGCTTGCGCTTGTTGCCCATGCGTACGCCAATGTCCATCAGGAACTGGAAGAAACCTTCCTGATCTTCCAGCACATTGCTCCAGAATGGCGAGTGGTACAGCGCCACGGCGCCGTGCACCAAGGCCCAAGCCGCGCAATAGTGGAAATAAGGAGGTACGTCTTCAAGCTTGCCTTCACTGATACGGCCCTTGATCAACAGGGTCAGGCGTTCGAAGTTCGAGGCGCGGATCTTGTGCAGCTCTTCGACCATCTCTGGCACCTGATGGCCCTTGACGACCTTCTCCTCCAGGCGGTCGAACAGGCGATAGCGCTGCGGATCACGCATACGGAACTCGAAGTAGGCGCGGGACAACGCTTCCTTGTCTTTATCGACATCGGCCGAATGCAGCAGCTCGTTCAAGTCGCGCTCGTAGTCGAGCATCAGGCGCAGGTAGATCTCCGCCTTGGACTTGAAGTGCTTGTAGATCGTGCCTTTGCCGATACCCACGGCATCCGCGATCATCTCGACGGTGACGCTGTCTTCGCCTTGTTCGAGGAACAATTTGAGTGCGGTATCGAGAATTTCCTGCTCACGGCGGCGAAACTCACGGACCTTACGGGGTTCTTTGTGCATGAGGAAGAGGTCTGCAAAGGTCGGAATAGGGAGGGTTGCGCATGACCAAGATTACATGGCGATACGATTTACCCAGTGCGAGGGATTATCCCGACTGAACGGTCGTTGGGCAACGTCTATGTGAACCCGCCATGCACTTTACTTTCAGACTGCCAACGATTTCATGGCTATCAGTCAGAAATAATACGCAACAACTGCACCCGTGCACCGGCCTAATGAGAACTCAAGCGAAGCGCGTGTATTCCAAATCTGTTTAAAAAACGATCAGTCGCGACTGGACTGAATCAGATACTGATCAATACTTGAACTGTCGGCGTGACATCTCCCCCAAGTGAAGCGCCGACCTGGGTACCGACGGACTGTGTGCCCTTGCTTTACTCCTAATGGTCTTAACCCGGATTCACCCCCCAGAACCCGGGTTTTTTTTGCCCGCGATTTGACCCTGGATCTACGAAGCGACGTGAGCCAATGGAAACAGGCGCTTGAAGTTCTCGGTAGTCTGTTGCGCAAAACGCTCGTAGGACTCACCCCGCAGCATCGCCAGGTAATCCGCCACATCACGCACGTACTCCGGCAGGTTCGGCTTGCCGCGATGGGGGATGGGCGCCAGGTACGGCGAGTCCGTTTCCACCAACAGGCGATCGGCCGGGACTTGGCGGGCCACGTCACGCAACGCGTCGGCATTGCGAAAAGTGACGATGCCCGACAGGGAGATATAGAAACCCAGGTCCAACGCCGCCTTGGCCATGTCCCAGTCTTCAGTGAAGCAGTGCAATACACCGGCCTGGGGTAACGCGGCCTCGCGCAGCAAGGTGAGCGTGTCGGCACGGGCGCCGCGGGTATGGACAATCACCGGTTTGCCCGTCTGCTGGGCGGCTTGCAGATGCAGGCGAAAGGATGCCTGCTGCAACTCGGCAGCTTCGGGTTCGTAGTGGTAATCCAGGCCGGTCTCGCCGATGGCCACTACACGCGGATGGTTGAGTTCGCCCAGCAGCCAGTCGAGGGCCGGGGCCTCGCCAGGCTTGAGGTCCAGCGGGTGGATACCCACTGAGCAATCCACGTCGGCATAACGATCAGCCAAGGCTTTGACGTCGGCGGCGTTGTCAGCGCTGACCCCGATGCACAGGAAATGCCCGACTCCGCGCTGGCGAGCCGCTTCCAGGGCGGCATCGAGGGAGCCGCCGTGCTGGGCGAGGTCAAGACGATCAAGGTGGCAGTGGGAATCTACGAGCATAGGAAGTTACAACTTGAGTCACGGAAAGTGTCTGGCCGACGATACATCCGTCGGCCACGGAAATTAACGGCGGCCGAGCAAGCCCACCCACTGCACCAGCAGCGCTTCAAGCAACAGCACACGGTTGAGGTTGGCCTTGCCGAGCACTTTCTGGCGCTGGGCGAGGATCCAGTCCTGGATGGACAGCACCTTGTCCTGGGCGCTTTTCTGCGCGAGATACTGCACCACCTTGCGCATGTCCTGCAGGCCCAAGCCATTTTCATCCTGGGTCAACTGGTACCGCAGGATCAGGCTCGACCAATCGCAGAACCAGTCGAACAGCAGCAACAGAGGAATGTCTTTCCAGGCGCTTTCGGCCAGTTGTGTCGCAGACAGTTCCTGCTTGAGCAGTTTTTTAACCCCATCCACCACCAGCGCGCGCTGGTCACGCACGCCTTGGGCTTGCAGCTTCACGGCCGCCAAGGGCGAACCGGCGGCCAGGGTCAGTAGTTCGACACGTTCATCGGCGGAGCAGTCTGGCAGTGCCTGCGCCAGCCATTGCAGGCTTATCGCCTCGCTTGGCAGCGGACAGGCCTGCTGCACGCAGCGGCTGCGGATGGTCGGCAACAGGCGGCTTGACTGGTGGCTCACGAGCAACAGCACAGTATCGCCGGAGGGTTCTTCCAGGCTTTTGAGCAGGGCGTTGGCGGCGTTGATGTTCATCGCTTCTACCGGCTCGATCAGCACCACCTTGCGCCCGCCCATCTGCGCGGTTTGCACCACGAAGCTGACGAGATCACGCACTTGGTCGACCTTGATCGCCTTGTCGGCTTCCTCGGGCTCCAGCAGGTAATTGTCCGGATGGCTGCCAGCCTTGAGCAACAGGCAGGATTTGCACTCGCCACAAGCCTCCAAGTTAACCGGACGCTGGCACAGCAGGCTGGCCATCAGGCGCTCGGCAAGGGCCCGTTTACCAATACCGATTGGCCCATGCAACAAGTAGGCATGAGCGTGCTGGGCGCGGCCGGCTAACTGTTGCCAGAGACTGTCCTGCCACGGGTAGGCTTCAGCCACGGGCGCGCTCCAACAGTGTTGGCAACAAGCCGTCGATGGCCTGCTGCACATTGGCCAACGGCTGGGATGCGTCAAGCAGGTGATAGCGAGCAGGTTCGACCTGAGCACGTTTGAGAAACGCGCTGCGCACAGCATCGAAGAACGCCTGGCCTTCGAGTTCGAAGCGATCGAGACGACCACGAGCACTGGCGCGAGCCATGCCCACTTCTACGGGCAAGTCGAACAACAGGGTCAGGTCAGGACGCAAATCACCTTGCACGAACGTTTCCAGGGTAGCGATGCGCGCCAATGACAAGCCGCGGCCGCCGCCCTGGTAGGCGTAGGTGGAATCGGTAAACCGGTCGCAAATCACCACGGCACCGCGGGCCAGGGCCGGGCGAATCACTTCGGCCAGATGTTGTGCCCGGGCAGCGAACACCAGTAGCAGCTCGGAGTCCGGGTTCATCTGTTCTTCGCCTGGGGCCAGCAACACTTCACGGATGCGCTCGGCCAAAGGCGTACCGCCGGGCTCACGGGTCAACACCACCTCGATGCCTTCGGCACGCAAGCGCTCTGCCAAGTAATCGCGGTTGGTGCTTTTGCCGGCGCCTTCCGGGCCTTCCAGGGTAATAAACAAGCCAGTCACAGGCAGTCCTTAGTCAGAGTCATTGCGGGCTTTGCGGCGCGGTGGTGTCCAGCACGGGCTCGGCGGGCGCTTCCGTTGGCGGCGTTGCATCTTCCGGCGGTTTTACCACCGGTGCCGGACTCGAGCGGTAATCGGCACGGCGTTTGAGCTGGAACTCACGCACGGCGGCATTATGCGCACCCAGGTCATCGGAGAAAATATGACTGCCATCGCCACGGGCGACGAAATACAGGCTGCTGCCAGGCACCGGGTTCAATGCGGCATGGATAGCCTCGCGGCCGACCATGGCAATTGGCGTCGGCGGCAGCCCGGCAATCATGTAGGTGTTGTAAGGGTTGGATTCCTTGAGGTGAGCGCGCGTCAACTTGCCGTTATAACGCTCACCCAAGCCGTAGATCACCGTAGGGTCGGTCTGCAGCAGCATGCCGATCTTCAGACGGCGGACGAACACACCGGCAATCTGGCCACGCTCCTCAGGCACACCGGTCTCTTTTTCCACCAGAGACGCCATGATCAGCGCTTGATAAGGGTCGGTGTACGGCACATCGGGGGCGCGCTTGCTCCATTCCTGGGCCAGTACGTCGTCCAGGCGGTTGTAAGCTTTTTTAAGGAATTCGACGTCGGTCATGCCGCGCACGAATCGATACGTATCCGGGAAGAATCGCCCTTCGGGAAACACCCCAGGGTGACCAAGTTTCTCCATCACTTCGCTGTCACTCAGGCCGGAGAGGCTCTGTACGATCTTTTCATGCTTGGTCAGGGCCGAACGCACTTGGCGGAAGTTCCAGCCTTCCACCAGTGTCAGACTGTATTGCACCACGTCGCCACGCTGCCACAGGCCGATCAGGCCTTCGGCGGTCATGCCGGGCGTCATGCGGTATTCGCCGCTATGCAGCGGTTGGCCGTCGAGGTTGAAGCGCCAATACAGACGCAGCCAGAAGGCTCCATCGATCACGCCGTCGGCTTCCAGTCGGTTGAAGGTGCCGGTCGGAGTCGCCCCTGCCGGCACATCGAGCAACTGCTCTTGGGTCAGATTCAGCGGCTGCTTCAAGGCAGCGTCGTATTTCCAGGCGCAGCCCCCCAACAGCAAAGCCGCCGAGAACAGACCGATCAGCAGCAGTACAACCAGTTTTCGTATCAACTCAGATATCCAATAGCGCGCGAACAATGCCCTGCAGTTTACGGGTGAGCGGCCCAACCGGCCAGCTCATCGCAGCACAGCCGCGCACCGGCCAAATGCCATACACGCTGTTACAGACAAAGACTTCGTCGGCCTGCCGCAGTTGCTCGACAGTGATGTCGGCCACGGCCACCGGGATGCCCAGCAATTGTGCCTGGTCCAGGATCTCGGCACGCATCACGCCCGCGACGCCGCAACGCTTCAGATCGGCGGTTAGTAACAAGCCGTTACGCACGAGAAACAGATTGCTGAATACGCCCTCAATGACGCGGCCGGACTTATCCAGCATCAAACCTTCGGCATGTTCGACATCTTGCCATTCGGCACGCGCGATCACCTGCTCCAGGCGGTTAAGGTGCTTCAGCCCGGCCAGCAAAGGCTGCTCGGCCAAACGGGTAGCGCACGGAAACAGGCGAATGCCGTCGGCTCCATGGGCGTGGGGATAGGTGGCGGGCGGACTGCCCTGCAGGATACGGCGCACAGGTGCGTCGGGATTGATGCCGTAACCGCGCAGGCTGTCGCCACGGGTAAGGATCAGCTTGAGGACACCGTCACCGAGGGCGGCGGCATAGGCAAGCACTTCGTTGCGGATCAACCCGAGATCGACCACGAACGCAAAGCGCCTGCAGCCCTCATCAAGGCGCTGCAGGTGGCGGTCGAGTAGCAGGGGCTGCCCGGCCTTCACGGCGACGGTCTCGAACAGGCCATCGCCATACGCCAGGCCGCGATCTTTCAGGGGCACGCTGTCCGCTGGCTGACCGTCGACCCAGCTGTGCATCACTCGGCGTACCGGCGGAACACCAGGGAACCGTTGGTGCCACCAAATCCGAACGAGTTGGAGATCGCAACGTCGATCGGCATCTGTTGCGGCTCGTGCGGTACGAAGTTCAGGTCGCAGCCTTCATCCGGCTCATCCAGGTTGATGGTCGGCGGAGCGACCTGATCCTTGATGGCCATCACGCTGAAGATCGCCTCGACCGCGCCCGCCGCACCCAGCAGGTGACCGGTCATGGACTTGGTGGAGCTGACAGCCAGCTTGTACGCGTGCTCGCCGAACACCGACTTGATGGCCTCAGCTTCCGCCAAGTCACCGGTCGGGGTCGAAGTGCCATGGGCGTTGATGTAATGCACCTGATCGACATTGACCTTCGCATCACGCAATGCGTTGGTGATACAGCGCGCAGCGCCGGCACCGTCAGACGGTGGCGAGGTCATGTGGTAGGCGTCGCCGCTCATGCCAAAGCCGATCAGCTCGGCATAGATGGTGGCTCCGCGCGCCTTAGCGTGCTCCAACTCCTCCAGCACCAGGGCACCAGCACCATCGGACAGTACGAAGCCGTCACGACCCTTGTCCCACGGACGGCTGGCGCGGGTCGGCTCGTCATTGCGGGTCGATAGCGCACGGGACGCGCCAAAGCCGCCCATACCCAGGCCGCAGGCTGCCATTTCGGCACCGCCGGCGATCATCACGTCGGCTTCGTCGTAGGCAATGTTGCGCGCTGCCATGCCGATGCAATGCGTGCCGGTGGTGCACGCAGTAGCGATGGCGTAGTTCGGTCCCTGTGCACCCAGGTGGATGGACAGGAAGCCGGAAATCATATTGATGATCGAGCCAGGCACGAAGAACGGTGAAATTCGTCGAGGGCCAGTATCGTGCAACGTGCGGCTGGTTTCTTCGATATTGGTCAGACCGCCAATACCAGACCCCATCGCCACGCCGATGCGCTCACGGTTGGCATCAGTGACTTCCAGGCCGGCGTTACGCACTGCCTGAAAACCGGCTGCCAGGCCGTATTGAATGAACAGGTCGAGTTTGCGGGACTCTTTGATCGAGAGGTATTCCTCGACATTGAACCCCTTTACCGAGCCGCCAAAACGGGTGGAATAGGCAGAAAGGTCCGTGTGTTCGATCAGACCAATACCACTGCGGCCAGCCAGAATGCCCTGCCAACTGCTCGGCACATCCGTACCCAGTGGCGACAACATACCCATACCGGTGACTACGACGCGTCTACGCGACACAGCACTCTCCTTTTTCTAATGACGACACTTTGCTTCAGAGCTTACTTTTTCATCACCGCTAAAGAAAAAACCGCACGCCGTTACAGCAGTGCGGTTTTCCCTAACAGCAAGCGACGACTACAAACTATTACGCCTGGTGGGCAGTAACGTAGTCGATAGCAGCTTGAACAGTAGTGATTTTTTCAGCTTCTTCGTCCGGGATTTCGGTCTCGAATTCCTCTTCCAGAGCCATCACCAGCTCAACGGTGTCAAGGGAATCGGCACCCAGGTCTTCTACGAAGGAAGCAGTGTTGGTCACTTCTTCTTCTTTGACGCCCAGTTGCTCGGCAACGATTTTCTTGACGCGCTCTTCGATGGTGCTCATACCTTGTTTAACTCCTAATGGACAAATTCAGGCAGCTGGCCAGTGGGTAAGTGTATAGAAAGCCTTTTCAGCTTTTCAACTGAAAGCTTCACCCTGTACCCGGTCCGCCACCTGCCTATAAATTAAGTTGCAGCTTTATAACGGATTTTAGACAGCTCGTATGACATTTTTTTGAAGCGATCCGTCACAATTTAACTCATGTACATCCCGCCGTTCACCGGGATTGTAGCCCCAGTCACGTATGCCGCACCGTCGGATGCCAGGAAAGTGACCACATTCGCGATCTCTTGAGCCTGGCCCAGACGGCCCAGCGGAATCTGCGTCAGCAAGCCTTCACGCTGTGCTTCCGGCAGTTCGCGGGTCATATCGGTGTCAATGAACCCTGGGGCCACCGAGTTGACCGTAATCGACCGCGAGCCGACCTCACGTGCCAAAGCACGACTGAAACCTTCCAGACCAGCCTTGGCAGCTGCGTAGTTTACTTGGCCTGCGTTGCCCATGGCACCCACTACGGAGCCAATATTGATAATTCGACCCCAACGAGCCTTGGTCATGCCGCGCAAAACGCCCTTGGACAGGCGAAACAGACTGTTCAGGTTGGTATCGACCACGTCGTACCACTCGTCGTCTTTCATACGCATCATCAGATTGTCGCGCGTGATACCGGCATTGTTCACCAGAATAGCCGGTGCGCCGAACTGTGCAGTGATCTCGGCCAATACAGCAGCCACAGACTCATCGCTGGTCACGTTCAGCTCAAGGCCAGTGCCTTGAACGCCATTTTCCTTCAGGGTCGCGGCGATACGCTCGGCGCCCGAAGCGGAAGTGGCGGTGCCGATCACAACGGCACCCTGACGGCCCAGTTCCAGGGCGATAGCCTGGCCAATGCCACGGCTCGCGCCGGTAACCAGTGCAACTTTACCTTGCAGACTCATGCAGGCTTCTCCTAAGTTCGGGGATCAGGCCAGCGCCGCACGAGCGGCAGCGAAGGCATCCGGGGTATTGAGGTTGGCAGTCGACACGCCGTCGGCGCAACGCTTGTTCAGACCAGCCAGGACTTTGCCTGGGCCGCACTCGACCAGCTCGGTGGCGCCGTTGGCGGCCAGGGTTTGGACCGACTCGACCCAGCGCACAGGCTTGTAGAGTTGCTCCAGCAGGTCCCGCTTGAGCGTGTCGAGGTCGACCGCCACGGCCGCGCTGACGTTCTGCACCAGGGGAATTTGCGGTGCCTGCCAGTTGATGGCTGCGATGGACTCGGCAAAACGCTCGGCCGCCGGGCGCATCAGCTCGCAGTGGGACGGCACGCTCACCGGCAACGGCAGCGCACGCTTGGCGCCACGCGCCTTGCAGCCTTCGATGGCGCGCTCGACTGCCGCCTTGGCACCGGCGATCACCACCTGGCCAGGGGAGTTGAAATTCACTGCGCTGACCACTTCGCCCTGGGCCGCTTCGGCGCAGGCTTCGATCACCACGGCGTCGTCCAGACCCAGAATAGCGGCCATGCCGCCCTGCCCGGCCGGAACGGCTTCCTGCATCAGTTGACCACGACGCTCGACCAGCTTGACCGCTTCGGCGAGGGTCAGGCTGCCCGCAGCAACCAAGGCGCTGTATTCGCCCAAGCTGTGACCGGCGACGAACGCCGGGCGCGTGCCACCTTCGGCCAGCCACAGGCGCCACAAGGCGATCGAAGCGGTCAGGATGGCCGGTTGCGTTTTATCGGTTTGATTGAGCTGCTCTTCCGGCCCCTGCTGGGTCAGCGCCCACAGGTCGTAACCCAGGGCCTCGGAAGCTTCCTTGAAGGTATCCAGGATCAGCGGGTATTGCGCGCCCAGCTCGGCCAACATGCCGAGGGACTGCGAACCCTGCCCTGGAAAGACGAATGCGAGGGATGTAGACATGTAACAAGCCCCTAATGATCTGGTCGTCAAAAATGCGCGCGCCGACTATGGGAGCGCGCGAAACTGACAGATTGGATGGTCAATTGAACTGGCCGGTCACATTTAAGCACTCCCGAGCCAATTCGCCTAAGGCAACAGATCCTCAAGACGGCCGTGCAAGCGTTGCGGCAGGTTTTCCTGAATCTCGATCAAGGCCCGCGCAATAGCACTTTGAAAGCCTTCAACACCGGCTGAACCGTGACTCTTCACCACAATCCCCTGCAACCCCAGAAAGCTCGCACCATTGTGCCGCGCCGGAGCCAGGTCGGCCTGCAGACGCCGCATCAACGGTAGCGCCAGAGCACCTACGATGCGCGATACCAGATTACGCCTGAACAACGTCTCAATGCGCACAGCGATCATGGTCGCCAGGCCTTCGCTGGATTTAAGCAGGATATTGCCGACAAACCCATCGCAGACCACCACATCCGCTTCGCCGCGGTAAACACCGTCACCCTCGACAAAACCGATGTAATTCAAGCCCCGCGCGCCCTGCAACAGACTGGCGGCAAGCTTGACCTGCTGATTGCCCTTGATGTCTTCAGTGCCGATATTCAGCAAGGCCACACGCGGCCGGGCTATACCCAGCGCTTCTGCGGCCACCGAGCCCATCACGGCGAACTGGAACAAGTGCTCGGCACTGCAATCCACGTTCGCACCTAAGTCCAGCAGTTGGCAGTAGCCTTTCTGCGTTGGAATCGCCGCGACCATCGCGGGCCGGTCTATGCCAGGCAGCGTCTTGAGCACATACCGTGACAGTGCCATCAACGCCCCGGTGTTACCTGCACTGACACAGGCTTGCACCTTGCCATCACGCAATAACTCCAAGGCCACTCGCATTGAAGAGTCAGGCTTGCCGCGCAGGGCCGAAGCAGGCTTGTCATCCATGCTGATGGTTTCGCTGGCCGGCGTAATCGTCAGGCGCGCGCGATCCACAACCGGATGGCTGGCGATCAATTCTTCAATGAGTGAGGGTTGACCGACGAGGGTCAGGTGCAGCGAGGGCGTAGCAATCAGGCTGGCAATGCAGGCCTGAACAATGCTGCGGGGACCGAAGTCCCCGCCCATTGCGTCAATCGCGATGACTTGAGCAGACAAGTGATTACTCGTCAGCGCCCTTGTCGATCACTTTACGGCCACGGTATACGCCTTCTGGCGATACGTGGTGACGCAGGTGAATTTCACCGGTGGTTTTTTCTACAGACAGAGTGCTCGCCGTCAGGGCATCGTGCGAACGACGCATGTCACGGGCGGAACGGGATTTTTTGTTCTGCTGAACAGCCATAATTGATTAACTCCTAAACGTTTGGGTCACGCTTTAACTGCGCCAATACACTGAACGGGTTGGACCGCGTTACCTCGTCCTCGCTCGGCTCGGCCTCGTCATCGAGACCCTCCGGCTGCTGGCATTCTTCCGGATGATGAGCAGGCACAATGGGCAAGGCGAGCAGAAGCTCTTCCTCGATCAGTGCATGCAGATCCAAAGGATCTTCGCCCAGTTCCAGCACGTCATAACCTTTCGGCAACGACTGGGTATTCGCACCCTCCTTTACCACGGCATAACTGCACTCGCTGTGGATGGGCAGGGTGACCAGCTCAAGACAACGCTGGCAAACCATTTTGACCTCGGTGTCGATAAAGCTGTGGATTACCACAGATTTACGTTCATCTCGTTCAAAAACGAATTTGGCCTGCACCGTACCGACAGTGTCGGAAAGCGGGTCGCAGAGTCTCTCCAAATCGCCCAGCAGCAATTCACCTTGAAGGGAAGTGCCACGATCAGCCAATTTGCGCGGGTCAACGTGAGGTGGAATCGGGTCATTCAACATAGGCGCAGCATTATAGGGATGCACCCAGCCATGTCAAAGGAAATTCAGCCCTGTGCGTCAGCCGGTCGCCCCGCTAGAATCGGCGACTGCCTTGAGGAGTCGTACATGCTGCCTTTATTACTCGCTTCCAGCTCGGTTTATCGCCGGGAATTGCTCAGTCGCCTGCACCTGCCATTCATCTGCAGCTCGCCGGATATCGACGAAAGCCATGCTGCAAATGAGTCCGCCATCGAGCTGGTCAAGCGCCTGGCCGAAGCAAAGGCGCGCGCCCTCGCCGCCAGCCACCCAGGACACCTGATCATCGGTTCAGACCAGGTCGCCGCACTGGAAGGCCGCATCATCGGCAAACCTTACACTTTCGAAAATGCGCGTGAGCAGTTATTGGCCGCCAGCGGCAAGCGTGTCAGTTTCCTCACCGGCCTGGCCCTGCTGAATAGCGAGACGGGGCACTGCCAGGTCGACTGCGTGCCCTTTACCGTGCACATGCGCGAGCTGGATGCAGCGCGCATCGAGCGCTACCTGCGTGTCGAACAACCATATGACTGCGCGGGCAGCTTCAAGGCGGAAGGGCTGGGCGTGAGTTTATTCCAAAGCACCGACGGGCCAGATGCGACCAGCCTTGTCGGCTTACCGCTGATTCGCTTGGTAGATATGCTACTCAGCGAAGGCGTGCAAGTCCCTTAAGAACACCGCAAACCAAATGCGGGAGAGGGTTTTCCCCGATAGAAGCGTATCAGCCAACCTTGGATTGACTGATCCACCGCTATCGGGGGGGGGGCAAGTCGAATCGTCGCACCGCCCCTCCTACATTTTGACCTACGACAGACTTGAGATATTAGCGCAGCGTCGGCCCCTGGAAGCCCATGTACAGCGCCAGCTTCTCAGCCACGCTGGCACCGAGCTTCTTGGAGAAGCGATCAAACGGCGATTCCTCAACCGTGAAATCCACCAACTCCTTCTCGCCAATCACATCCCGCGCCACCGAACTGGCACTGCCCAGGCCATCGATCAAACCCAGCGGCAACGCCTGCTCACCGGACCACACCAGCCCCGAGAACAGCTCAGGATGATCTTTATCCTTCAGACGATCCCCGCGCCCCTGCTTCACGCTGGCGATGAACTGGCGATGAGTGGTATCCAGCACGCTCTGCCAGAATTGGGTTTCATCGGGCTTTTGCGGCTGGAACGGATCCAGAAACGCTTTGTGCTCGCCCGAGGTGTAGGTGCGGCGCTCAACACCCAGCTTCTCCATAGTGCCAACAAACCCATAACCGGCCGCCGTCACACCAATGGAGCCCACAAGACTGGCCTTGTCGGCATAGATCTGATCAGCGGCACTGGCGATGTAATAAGCACCCGAAGCACCCAGATCGGAAATCACGGCGTACAGTTTGATATCCGGGTGCAGGCCACGCAGGCGGCGAATCTCGTCATACACATAACCCGATTGCACCGGGCTGCCGCCCGGGCTGTTGATGCGCAGTATCACCCCTTTGACCTTGGGATCTTCGAACGCAGCACGCAGGCTGCCGACGATGTTATCGGCGCTTGCCGGCTCCTTGTCGGCAATTACACCGCGCACCTCGATCAGCGCGGTGTAGTTCGCGCCACGGGTTGCGCTCTTTTCCATATCCATCAGCGGACTGAACAGCGCCAGCATGAGCAACAGATAAGTAAAGGTCAGCAGCTTGAAGAAAATCCCCCAGCGCCGCGCACGACGCTGCTCCTGGACGCTGGCCAGGAGCGTCTTCTCCAGCAGCTTCCAACTCTTGTCGTCACCGCTTTCAGCCTTTTCAGGCGCTTTCCACTCATCACTCATGCCATCAACCCCAGCAAAGACTTATTGAGCCCGACCGAGCCAGGCCTGCAATTCAGAAAAATGATCAATCGTGACCCTAGGCTCGTATTGCTGTAACGCCTCAGCGGACTGGGCACCATAGCTGACTGCAACGCTGTCCATGCCGGCGTTGCGCGCCATCATCAGATCGAAGGAAGCATCACCCACCATCAGCGCCTCACGCGGCGACACGCCGCAATGGGCAAGGATCTGCTCCAGCATCAGAGGGTGAGGTTTGCTGGCGGTTTCATCCGCAGCACGGGTGATGTCGAAGTAATCTTCCCAACCATGAGCCTTGAGCACCCGATCCAGCCCGCGACGAGCCTTGCCGGTAGCAACTGCCAAGTGGTAGCCCTGCGCCCGGAACGCCGCCAACGATTGCACAACGCCCTCAAACAGCGGCGAAGGCTCTGCCTCCAGCGCAATGTAGTGATCGGCGTAATGCTCGCGAAACGCTATCAGTTCAGCGTCACTGATTTCGGGATAAAGGGTACGGATGGCTTCAGGCAGCCCCAGACCAATAATGCCCTTGACCGCCTGATCGCTGCATAACGCAAAGCCTGAACGGGTGGACGCCACGTGCATCGACTCGACAATGCGACCAATGGAGTTGGCCAGCGTCCCATCCCAATCAAAAATCAGCAGCTTGTAATCAAGGTGCGACACTCAAACGCTCCACGGTCTTGGCCCACATCTCATCGACAGGCGCCTGCAACTTCAGCTCGCCACCATCAGGCAGCGGTACAGTCAGCATGTAGGCATGGAGAAACAGGCGCTTACCGCCCAAGTCTCTAATTTCCTTGGAAAAGTCTTCGTCGCCGTACTTGGTATCACCGGCAATGCAATGGCCCGCATGCAAGGTATGCACGCGAATCTGGTGGGTACGCCCTGTGACCGGTTTGGCCTCGACCAGGGTGGCGAAGTCACCGAAGCGGCGCAGCACCTTGAACAGGGTCAGGGCTTCTTTACCCTCCTCGTCCACTTCGACCATGCGCTCGCCCGAGCGCAGATTGCTCTTCTGAAGCGGCGCGCGAACGCTTTTGATTGAGCTGGCCCAGTTGCCACGCACCAACGCCATGTAGCGCTTGTCCACGCCATCACCCCGCAGGGCGGTGTGCAGGTGCCGTAACATGCTGCGCTTCTTGGCGATCATCAACAGGCCGGAAGTATCGCGATCCAGGCGATGGACCAGTTCCAGTTCCTTGGCATCCGGGCGCAACTGGCGAAAGGCTTCGATCACCCCAAACGTTAGGCCGCTGCCACCATGCACAGCAATGCCACAGGGCTTGTTGATCACGATTAGTTTGTTGTCTTCAAAGACAATCGACGCCTCAAGGCGCTGCAGCAGCCCTTGAGCGAGGGGAACAGGCTCGTCCCGCTCAGGCACACGCACTGGCGGCACACGGACGATATCGCCCGCCTGAAGCTTGTACTCGGGCTTGATACGACCCTTGTTCACGCGCACCTCGCCTTTACGCAAGATGCGGTAAATCAAGGTCTTGGGCACGCCTTTGAGCCTGGCCAGGAGAAAGTTGTCGATGCGTTGGCCGGCATATTCCGGCGAGACCTCAAGCAGCTGGACGCTGGGGGTCTGGGGGGCGGTAGTCGTCATGGCGGCGATGATAACAATTTTTTATGGAATTGAAGCACTTAATCATTGCTGCTATAGTCGCGAACGCCGCCAAAAGCGGCCTGGACAGAGGACTTGCGGCAATCTGCCGGCCCTGACCATCGCAATTCATCAGGACGCGAGGCCGTCCTACGGGGCTTTCGCCACCCTGGAAGGTTCGAGATTGTAACAAGCGCAGGTGACATGAGGCCTGAAGCGAGTGCAGAAAGCAGAGTAAATACTCGCATTCTGCGCCGATATTTACGGCCAGTTCACAAAGTGCAGTCAGTCTTGTGCCAGACCACGGCGAATGCTTCGGAAACAACGCCTGTTAAGAGCTGAGTGAGAGCGCAGTCGCCCACATTCAGTCTTGTTTAGCCATGAGCGTGAACTCCCCATTGGAGTACACGGTAAATGCCAACCCGCTGCGGATTCTGCGCGCGGCAGCACCCGAATTATCAGGGATACGTGTAGGGTGGAGATGCACAACCGTCGGACCGTGTAGCACTAGGCTTATATTTAGACGCTTCATCTCGTCCACAGTCGCCGGTTGATTCCTCCTCCTGACCTTAGCTTTTGTTGAAGTGGTGCCTTTGTCACCACCGCTAACAAGCAGGACGCGTCCGTCGCGATACCGGCCCAATTGGCCGATTTTGCTGGACACTGGAGTGGCCAACCACTCTTGACGCACCTGACACCGACCGTGAGAAGTCGTGTGTGCCGAACGCCGTTTCCGGCAGCCCGGAAACCGACGGTACAACATGAAAAGAATGCTGATTAACGCAACTCAACCCGAAGAGTTGCGTGTTGCACTGGTAGATGGCCAACGCCTCTACGACCTGGACATCGAATCCGGTGCACGCGAGCAAAAGAAGGCCAACATCTATAAAGGCCGTATTACTCGCATCGAACCAAGCCTTGAGGCTGCCTTTGTCGATTTCGGCTCCGAGCGCCACGGCTTCCTGCCCCTCAAAGAAATCTCCCGCGAATACTTCAAGAAAGCCCCCGAAGGCCGCGTGAACATCAAGGACGTCCTGAGCGAAGGCCAGGAAGTCATCGTCCAGGTCGAAAAAGAAGAACGTGGCAACAAGGGCGCCGCCCTGACCACCTTCATCTCCTTGGCCGGCCGTTACTTGGTGCTGATGCCGAACAACCCACGTGCTGGCGGCATTTCCCGCCGCATCGAAGGCGAAGAACGCAACGAACTGCGTGAAGCGCTGAACGGCCTGATCGCACCGGCCGACATGGGTCTGATCGTTCGCACTGCCGGCCTGGGCCGCAGCAGCGAAGAAATGCAGTGGGACCTCGACTACCTGCTGCAACTGTGGACCGCTATCAAAGAAGCGTCCCTGGATCGTTCCGCGCCGTTCCTGATCTATCAGGAAAGCAACGTGATCATCCGCGCCATCCGCGACTACCTGCGCCAGGACATCGGCGAAGTGCTGATCGACAGCGTTGAAGCCCAGGACGAAGCCCTGACCTTCATCCGCCAGGTGATGCCGCAGTACGCCAGTAAGATCAAGCTGTACGAAGACAGCGTTCCGCTGTTCAACCGCTTCCAGATCGAAAGCCAGATCGAGACCGCTTTCCAGCGCGTCGTCGAACTGCCTTCCGGTGGCTCCATCGTGATCGACCCGACCGAAGCACTGGTGTCCATCGACATCAACTCGGCGCGCGCCACGAAGGGTAGCGACATCGAAGAAACCGCCCTGCAGACCAACCTGGAAGCGGCTGAAGAAATCGCCCGCCAACTGCGCCTGCGTGACATCGGCGGCCTGATCGTGATCGACTTCATCGACATGACCCCAGCCAAGAACCAGCGCGCCGTGGAAGAGAAAGTCCGCGAATGCCTGGAAGCTGACCGTGCCCGCGTGCAAGTCGGCCGCATCTCGCGCTTCGGCCTGCTGGAAATGTCCCGTCAGCGCCTGCGTCCATCCCTGGGCGAGAGCAGCGGCATCGTCTGCCCGCGTTGCAACGGCACCGGCATCATCCGTGACGTTGAATCGCTGTCCCTGGCGATCCTGCGCCTGATCGAAGAAGAAGCCCTGAAAGACCGCACCGCCGAAGTCCGCGCGCAAGTGCCGATCCCGGTCGCCGCTTTCCTGCTGAACGAAAAACGCAACTCGATCACCAAGATTGAACTGCGCACCCGTGCCCGTATCGTCATCCTGCCGAACGATCACCTCGAAACGCCGCACTTCGAAGTACAGCGCCTGCGTGACGACAGCCCGGAAGCCCACAGCGGCCAGTCCAGCTACGAAATCGCTGCTGCCGCTGCCGAAGTGGAAGAAGTCCAGCCAGCCGCCGCGACCCGCACTCTGGTTCGCCAGGAAGCTGCCGTGAAAACCGCGCCAGCCCGTGCCAACGCACCAGTGCCGGTTGAAGCTGCCGCACCAGTTGCTGCACCAGCCGCCATGCCTGAGCCGAGCCTGTTCAAAGGCCTGGTGAAATCGCTGGTCAGCCTGTTCGCTACCAAAGAAGAGCCTGTGGCCCCGGTTGTAGTTGAAAAACCAGCCTCCGAGCGCCCGGCACGTAACGAAGAACGTCGCAACGGCCGTCAGCAGAGCCGCAACCGCAACGGTCGCCGTGACGAAGAGCGCAAGCCGCGCGAAGAACGGGCACCGCGTGAAGAACGCGCGCCACGTGAAGAGCGTGCGCCTCGTGAAGCCCGTGAAGAAACACCAGCCGTAGCCCGTGAAGAACGCGCACCGCGTGAAGAGCGCGCACCTCGCACCCCACGTGCTCCGCGTGAAGATCGCAAGCCACGTGGCGAGCGTGAGGAACGCGTACGTGAACTGCGTGAGCCGCTGGACGCTGCGCCAGCCGTTGCTGCTGCCGCTGCTGCGACTACCGAAGAGCGCCCGGCCCGCCAGCCGCGTGAAGAACGCGCCCCCCGTGAAGAGCGCCAGCCGCGCCCTCCGCGTGAAGAGCGTCAACCACGCGCCGAGCAAGCTGCTTCCGCCAGCGAAGAGGAAGAAGTACTGACCGGCGAAGAGCAACTGCAGGAAGATGGTCAGGACAACGCCGAAGGCGATCGTCCTCGCCGCCGCTCCCGTGGTCAGCGTCGTCGCAGCAACCGTCGCGAGCGCCAGCGTGATGCCAACGGCAACGTAATCGAAGGCTCGGAAGAGACCGGCGAGAACGCTGAGGGCGCAACCAACGAAGCTAACGAAACGACGGGTGCCGAACTGGCTGCCGGCCTGGCCGTTACTGCTGCCGTTGCCAGCTCGGTCATCAGCGCTCCTGCTGAAGCCCAGGCTCACGAGCAAGCTGAACGCGCTACTGCAGCCGTTGAAGAAACCGCTGCTGTAGAAGCACCAGTTGCCGAGACCCCAGCGGTTGAAGCACCGGTCGTTGAGGCCCCCGCTGTTGAGGCAACTACCCCGATCGAAGCCCCAGTAGTTCCGGAAGTGGAAGTAGCCCCGGTTCGCGACGCCCAGCCAGAAACCGAAGCGGTCGCCATTGAACCTGCGCCGGTTGTTGAACCTCAGCCAGTGGTTGAAGCCGTAGTTGAAGCTCCGGCTGTCGAAGAGGCTGCCCCAGCGGTGCGTGAAGTTCGCGAAGAACAGACCGCCTTCCAATGGACTGCCGAACCTGCCGCCCCGGTTGAAGCTCCCGCGCCAGCGCCTGTTGTAGAAGAAGCGCCAGCACCGGTGGTTGAAGTCGTGGTTGCCGAGCCTGCACCAGTGGCTGTTGAAGCCCCGGTTGTTGCTGAAGTTGAAGCACCCGTGGTTGAAGCTGCTCCTGCCAGCGCCTTGAGCGAAAACGGCCGTGCGCCGAACGATCCACGTGAAGTGCGTCGTCGCCGCAAGGAAGCTGAGGCAGCCGCCGCTGCTGCTGCCGCTGCTGCTGCTGCTGCCGCCGCTCCGGCTGTAGTCGAAGCTGTCGAAGCGCCTGCTCCGGTTGCTGAAGCAGTGGTAGAGCACAAGGCCCTGGAAGAAGAGCACGAGCCTAAACCCCTCGTCTGATTCCATCAGCCACTAAAAAGCCCCGCCTGAGTGATCAGGCGGGGCTTTTTTTGTCTGCCGGTCAGCGGTAATGCAACAACGCGGGCACATCCACATCCCACAAAACACCGGGATCATCCACCCGCACCTCCTTCAAAACAGCCTGTACAAATAACGCTTTGGCACCACGATCGCCACTCAGCGCCATCAAGGCGGGCCCAAATGCACGGGCAAATGCAACCGGATGGCCATACTGACCGGCATGTACCGGCACATTGATGCTATCCAGGCCGTCTATCACGCGCTCGATCGTCGACGCTTGAATAAACGGCATATCCCCCAGTACCACCAGCCAACCCTGCGCCGAAGCACTGGCCGCGACAGCTGCGGCAATACTGTCGCCCATGCCAGCCGACTGCAGCAGCAAGACCTTGCAGCCATACACCTTCGCCAACCGAATGACCTCCGAACGATCTGGCGAGGTCACCACCCAGCGCTCCACTACGTCTTCCGGCAGATTCAACAGCACCTGCTCGATCACCGGTCGCGTCACGCCATCGCGACCTACACAGAGCGCCAGCAGTTTATCCTGGTCGGCCCCAGCTTCTGCGCGGAAGCGGCTGCCCTGCCCTGCCGCCAGCACAATCGCCGTCACGGTCACTCAGCTACCACCGGCAAAGGCTTTTTCTGCATAGGCGCCACGCCGTTCTTGATTGCGACAATTTCCGCCATCAGCGACAGCGCGATTTCCGCCGGCGTATGGCTGCCGATATGCAAACCAATCGGCCCATGCAAGCGGGCAATCGCCTCCGCCGACAAACCCAGTGCGGCGAGGTTTTCACGGCGCTTCTGGGTATTGACCCTTGAACCTAGCGCGCCGATATAGAAGGCATTGGAATTCAACGCCGTCAGCAACGCCATGTCATCCAGGCGCGGGTCGTGTGTGAGGCAGACAATCGCCGTGCGTTCGTCGGTCTGGATATTCAACACTGCCTCATCAGGCATACCCGGCACGAAGCGGCCCTGTTGCTCTTCCCAGCCATACACGAACTCTTCGCGCGGGTCGCAGATCAGCACTTCGAAATCCAGCAAACGCGCCATTTCCGCCACATAGCGCGACAGTTGCCCGGCGCCGATCAGCAGCAGGCGCCAGCGTGGTCCATAGATGGCGCGCAAGCGTTCACCGTCGAAACTCACCACATCAGTCTTGCTCGCGCCGCTCAGGGTCACTTCGCCGGTTGCCAGGTTTAGCTCCCGAGCAACAATCTGATGATCCTCGCAGCGCGCCAGTAACTTCTCTACCCAGCCCCAGTCATCCACCCTCTCCTCGGTCAAGCGCAGCGTGCCGCCGCACGGCAGCCCAAAACGCGCAGCTTCGTCGCGTGTAACGCCGTAGGTCACCAGTTGTACCGGCGGGCCGTCATCAGGCAAGCGGCCGTCCTGCAACCGCGCGATCAAGTCATCCTCGATGCAACCACCGGAAACCGAGCCAATCACCACGCCGTCGCCCCGCAGGGCTAGCATTGCCCCCGGCGGACGCGGTGCACTGCCCCAAGTCTGGACCACGCTGTACAACACCACTCGCTGTCCAGCGCGGCGCCATTCCAGCACGCTGCGCAGGACATTCAAATCCACACTGTCCATTCAGTCTCCCGCCAGCGTTGTTGATGAAGTATTCATTTACTGTAAAGCAAAGCGATTCAAAAGTGGCCGAGCAGAAACGCAAACGCCCCGAACCAGTCGGGGCGTTTGCGTATAGCTGCTAGCGTGGGCTCACGCCTTCAGCGGCTTACTTGACGACAGGTGCAGGGCCTTCGGCCACGCCCAGGTCATCGATTTCGCGGGTTTCGGAGATACCGGTACCGCCAGACGCCAGCTCGCTTTGCAGCTTGTCGGTGTCCAGTTCCTTGACCCACTTAGCCACAACGATGGTGGCAACGGCGTTACCGACCAGGTTGGTCAGTGCGCGGGCTTCGGACATGAAGCGGTCGATACCCAGGATCAGCGCCAAGCCGGCAACCGGCAGGTGGCCTACAGCCGACAAGGTTGCAGCCAAAACGATGAAGCCACTACCGGTCACGCCAGCAGCGCCTTTGGAGGACAGCAGCAGCACCAGCAGCAGAGTGATCTGGTGGGTGATGTCCATGTGGGTGTCAGTCGCTTGAGCGATGAACACGGCAGCCATGGTCAGGTAGATCGAAGTACCGTCAAGGTTGAAGGAGTAGCCAGTCGGGATTACCAGACCTACTACGGATTTCTTGGCACCCAGACGCTCCATCTTGATCAGCATGCGTGGCAGTGCGGACTCGGAGGAGGAAGTACCCAATACGATCAGCAGCTCTTCACGGATGTAGCGGATCAGCTTGATGACGCTGAAACCGTGAGCGCGGCAGATACCGCCCAGCACCACCAGCACGAACAACAGGCAAGTGATGTAGAAGCAGATCATCAGTTGGCCCAACTGCACCAGGGAACCTACACCGTAGGCACCGATGGTGAACGCCATGGCGCCCAGGGCACCAAGTGGCGCGAGCTTCATGATCATGTTGATGATGTTGAACATCACGTGGGCGAAGCGATCGATGAAGTCCAGCACCGGCTTGCCGTAGGCACCCAGGCGATGCAGGGCAAAACCGAAGATCACCGAGAACATCAGCACTTGCAGGATGTCGCCGTTGGCGAAGGCGCCGACGATGGTGTTCGGGATCACGTTAAGCAGGAAGCCTACGATGCTCTGGTCTGCGCCAGCAGTCACATAGGCAGCGACTTTGGAAGCGTCCAGGGTCGCTACGTCGATGTGCATGCCGGCGCCCGGTTGCACGACGTTCACCACGATCAGGCCGATCAACAGGGCGACGGTGGAAACGATTTCGAAGTACAGCAGCGCGTAGCCGCCGGTTTTGCCGACCGATTTCATGCTTTGCATGCCAGCGATGCCGCTGACAACGGTGCAGAAGATGATCGGGGCGATGACCATTTTGATCAGTTTGATAAACCCGTCACCCAGTGGCTTAAGGGCCACACCGGTCTGCGGGTAGAAGTGACCGAGCAAAATACCGATAACGATAGCAACGATCACCTGGAAATACAGGGATTTGTAGATTGGCTGACGAGTCGTCATTGCAAAATTCCTCAATCGTCCCGTGTGGCAAATATCCGCCATTGCCCACGACACTTGAATTGCGAACCCTCCTGCACTGGAGGGATTTGTTGTTTGCGAAGCCTGTAGGTCCAGGCCTGCGCTGTAATCCTTATCGCAAACGCCGTGCCACTTTGCTCAAAAGCCCTAAAGGCCTTTAGGCATCAGGGCTGATCGTTTTCAGACGCCTCGCCAGGCGCCAAATCGGTTGGCGAATTTCCGCCACCGCACCCAATCGCGTCCTACAATTTGGCGGATATCCGCCTTGTCGCCTTGCCAGGTGCTGACTACCATCCGCCATTCCATGGACGAGGGCCCCGCATGCGTGAACGCACCATCGCCAGTCACTACGCACGGGCCGCCCTGGGCGGAGCGCGTCGGGCCGGTTACGATTATTCGGGCTTGCTGCAACAGTTGGGCATCACCCCCGAGCAGTTGACTGAACCTCGCGCCCGCATTGCGCCGGAGCAATTTACCCGGTTGCTCCAGATGCTTTGGCTGGCGTTGGACGACGAATACCTGGGCTTTGCCGACGGTCCGAGCAAACGTGGCACTTTCGCCATGATGTGCCATGCGTTGATCCACTGCCGCACGCTGGAGAAAGCCCTGGAACGCGGCTTATTATTTTATAGCCTATTCCCACAAGGCCCGCGTTGGCAGCTCACACGGGAAGGCGAAATGGCCCGCCTGAGCCTGGATGACTCCCAACTGTGGGACCCGGATCACTTCCTCAGCGAATGCCTGCTGGTGATCTGGCACCGCCTGGGCAGTTGGCTGATCGGCCAGCGCATCCGACTGCACCAGGCCACGTTCAGCTACCCGATGCCGGCCCACTCCAGCGAATATGACCTGCTGTTCCCCTGCGACCGGGTGTTCGGTTCGCCGGACAGTAGCCTGGTGTTCCCTGCCCGCTACCTGAACATGCCGCTGCTGCAGGATGAGCGCACCCTCAAGCACTTTCTGGAGCGCTCTCCCGCTGACCTGCTGTCACGCCCGGATGAAGGCGATAGCTTGAGCAGTCAGTTGCGACGCCTACTGAGCCGCGATCGCACGCCGTGGCCGGATCTGGAAGCCGTCGCTCAGCACTTGCACATCAGCCCACAAACCCTTCGCAGGCATTTGCGCGAAGAAGGCACCAGCTTTCAGGCGCTCAAAGATGAGTTGCGGCGGGACATCGCCATCTACCATCTGGGACGGGCGGATTTGTCGTTGCAGGAGATTGCCGAGCAGTTGGGATTTTCCGAACCGTCGGCATTTCATCGGGCGTTCAAGAAGTGGACAGGGTTAACGCCGGGGGCCTATCGCGCACGGGAGATTTAGAGAGGCGTTGTGTGTGAGGGCCTCATCGGGGGCAAGCCCCCTCCCACCTTTGACTGCGTTTACAAAGTTTGATGCTTGAATAAATTCAAAATGCGGAAGAGGGCTTGCCCCCGATAGGGTCAGCCCAGCCACTGAAGATCACACAGATGGAAAGTGGATCTTGAACGCCGCGCCACCCAGCGGTGAATCTCCCAGGGTCAGTCGCGCGCCGTAGCTTTCTATGATGTCCTTGACCACCGCCAACCCAATCCCCTGCCCCGGATGCTGGCGGTCCAGCCGCTCGCCCCGTTGCAAAATCCGCGCGCGCTGATCTGGCGGCACGCCTGGTCCGTCATCTTCTATGCACAACTCAATGCCTTCGAGGTTCTCGACCAGACTAACGCGCACTTCACTCAGGCACAGCCGATAGGCGTTTTCCAGCAGGTTGCCGAGCAATTCGAGCAAGGCGCCCTTCTCGATCGGCACATCGCAGGCGTGCGGCAATTCAAAGGACACCCTGACCCCCTTGTCGCGGTAGACCTTGCCCAAGGTATCGCACAGGCTTTGCAGCACCGGCTCCAGGCGCACTTGATGGCGCACCAGGCCGCTTTTGCGCAAACTGGCGCGCTGCAACTGGTAGCTGATCTGCTGGCTCATGCGTTCGATCTGCGATTGCAGCACCCATGCCTGATCGCGGTCTTCTGGGCGCTTGGCCATGTCTTCACTCACGCCTTGCAACACGGCGAGCGGGGTTTTCAGGCTGTGAGCCAAGTCATCGAGGGAGTCGCGGTATCGCGTACGTTGTTCACGCTCACTGTGCAGCAAGCGGTTGAGGGAGCCGGTAAGGCGCAGCAATTCACGTGGGTGCTGTTCGGACAGGCTTTCGCGGGTGCCGCCTTCGATCTGGTCAAGCTCCTGACTCAGCCGCCGCAGGGCTTGAAGGCCCCAGGTCAGGCCCAGCCACAGCAACGTCAGCAGCACCAGCAACGCCGCGCCGAAGCCCAAGTAGAGGTTTTCGCGCAGGCCTTCGAGGGTCAGTTGGTATTCGCGCACCGGTTGCAGGGCGACGATACTGAACGCCGCGCTCTTGCCGCCGAGCAGCTTGACCTCCACGTCATAGACGAAGAACTCCTGGCCGTCCGCTTCGCGAATCCTGGCGAATTCATTGCCTCGCCCGTCATAGCGCGGCTTGTAGTTGATGTTTTCTTCCCGGGTAGCCCTCGAGCGCCACACCAAGTGGCCTTCGCGGTCGTAGATATAGCCGAGCAGACGGCTATCGGTCAGGTTGAAACGTTCGTCCGGCAACTGCGCAGGCATCAGCAGGCGGTTGTTTTCGACCCGCGCGGCGGAGATCAGCGTCGTCACGTCCGACGCCAGGCGCTGTTCGATGGAGTCCTGCAACGCCAGACTGAAAGCGCCCTGCATGGCCGGCAACAAGCCCAGCATGAACAACACGGCCAGGGTCGCTGCCGCCAGCATCAAACGCACACGTAACGAGCGGATCAACGGCAGCGCTCATTGAACAGGTAGCCCAGGCCACGCACGGTGTCGATCGGCTTGAACCCTGTGGGGCCTTCCAGCTTGCGGCGCAGGCGGCCGACCAAGACTTCAATGACGTTTGGATCGCGCTCGTCGTCGTCGGGGTAAAGCTGTTCCATCAAGCGGTCTTTGGCGACAACTTGCTGGTGATGGCGCATCAGGTATTCAAGGATGCGGTATTCGTAGGCGGTCAGCGCCAGTGGCTGTTCGTCGAGGGACGCTTGCTTGCGGTTGAGGTCCAGCAGCAAGGGCCCGGCAACGATAGTCGATTGGGTAAACCCGCTGGAGCGGCGCAGCAAGGCATTCATGCGCGCCTCCAACTCTTCGAACTGGAATGGTTTGACCACGTAGTCGTCAGCGCCGGCGGCCAGGCCTTCGACCTTGTCCTGCCAGTTGCCGCGCGCGGTGAGGATTAGGATCGGAAACGTTTTGGCCTGGCTGCGCAGTTGGCGGATCAGGTCCAGGCCGCCCATGCCGGGCAGGCCCAGGTCGATAATCGCCAGGTCATGGTTGAATTGACCGACCTGGTAAAGCGCCTCTTCGGCGTTGGCCACAGCTTCGACCACGTGGCCGCTGTCGGTCAGGCGGGTAAACAGGTGATGACGCAGCAGCGCCTCATCTTCCACCACCAGCAATTTCATAAGGCTCTCCAAAGCAAATCAACTGTCCGACAGGGGGACATCATAGCGGCCCTGCAGGTCTTGCGGGCGCAGTTTAATGCCATTGAACTGGCCACTCAGGTGCGCGTAACCGGTGCGGTAGGCTGGCTGTGGGGTAGCAAGGCCCAGGGACTGGCCCCAAGGCGTAGGCTGACTGCTCGCGTCTTCGAAACTGACACGTTGAATCAAGGTGCTGGTTTTCTTGGTTTTCTCGCGGCCGAATGCGGCAAAGTCACCATCAGAGGCCTGGACCCCTGCGGTGGCACTGAGCATGGTCAACGCCAACATCAGCTTTTTGATCGCAGTCATGGTGTTACCTCATACGCGTTTGGCTGTTGAGGTCAGCCTACGCAAAAGCCCCTGAACTCCCCCTGAACAGGCGGTGCGCCGCCGCGGGCTATCCTCTGGCGCCTCAACTCGGCAAAATACCGCCCATGAATCTTCTGCCCGCTTGCTGCACACCACTCGACGCCCATTGGCCACTGCCCGAACCATTACCGGGAACAGTGTTTCTCGGCACTCACTTCAACCCGGCATTGTTGGCAGCCGGTGATTTCCAACGCTGCGCAGTGCCGGCACCGGCGAGCATCCAGCGCTCAGTGGCCAAGCGCCAAGCCGAGTTTCTGGCCGGTCGCCTGTGCGCCCGCGCCGCTCTGCAACACCTCGATCAGCTTGACTGCATCCCGGCTATCGGCGAAGACCGTGCGCCGGTCTGGCCCGCGCACATCAGTGGCTCGATCACACACAGCACCGGGCATGCCGCGGCGATTGTCGGGTACAAGGCGCAATGGCGCGGGTTGGGGATGGACCTGGAAAATGTACTCACGCTGGAGCGCGCGGAGCGTCTGGCCGGGGAAATTCTGACAGCCGACGAGCTGCAGCGTATGGGCGGTGTGGCGCGAGAGCAGATTGCCCTGCTGGTGACGCTGACTTTTTCGGTCAAAGAGAGCCTGTTCAAGGCGCTTTACCCGATTGTGCACAAGCGCTTCTACTTTGAGCATGCCGAGGTGGTGGAGTGGACCGAGGCCGGGCATATAAAGCTGCGGCTGCTGACTGACTTGTCGGATGAGTGGTGCCATGGCAAAGAGTTGGTTGGGCAGTTTGCGGTGAATGATGGGCAGCTCTTGAGCCTGGTGAGCATCAGCGCCTGATAGGTCAGGTTTTATCCTGCCCCCTCGGCCAACTCAAACTGAAACACGCCCCACCCAGGTTGTTGCTCTTGCTGATCAATGCGCGCCCGCCGTGCCAATAGATAATCCGCCGTACAATCGATAAGCCCAGGCCATGGCCCCCGGACGCTCGGGTGCGGCTGTCGTCGAGCCGCAGGAAGGGTGTAAAAATACGCTCCCAGGCGTTTTCCGGCACACCGGGGCCATCGTCCTCGACATCGATTCGACAGCGCACCTGACCCACCTGATAACTGATCAGCACTTGGCTCTGCGCGTGGCGCATGGCATTGCTCACCAGATTTTGCAGGGCACGGTGTAAATAGCGGGGTTCGGCGTCGACCCAGGCGTTATCCCAGTGGGCCGATGACAAGCAGATACCCCGCGCCACAGTCACCTGTGGGCGCAGTGGCGATAATTCGCCAATCACCTGATCAAGCAACGCATCAAGGTCCACTCGCTGAAAACTCAGCTCGGGTGCGCCCTGCTCCAGCCTTGCGTAGGTGAGCATTTCATCCACCAGGCCATCGAGGTCCTGGATATCGCTGTCCATGCCTTCCAGGTACTTGCGCCGGGCCTCTGGGGTAGCAGCGTCGCCGATCATCTCCAATCCGAAGCGCAGGCGCGCTACCGGCGTGCGCAGTTCGTGGGACACCGCACGTACCAGTTCGCGCTGGATCGCCAGCAATTGCTGCAAGTGCTCGGCCATGCCATTGAAGGCCGCGGCGAGGCGACCCACCGAGTCCGCTCCCCGGGCCGGCACGCGCACTTCCAGATTCCCCTTGGCAATGCGTGTCGCGGCCGCCTCCAGGCCACGCAGCCGGCGCTCAAGCTGACGCACCAGCAGATAGACGATCAAGCCGATCAAGGTCAGGCCAATCAAAGCAATCAGGACCAGCCACTGCACCGGGTACGGGTTCATTTGATACAGCGGACCGAGTTCCAGCACCCAGGGCGTACCGACAATGCCGGAGAACACGCGGATCGAGTCGCCCCCCTTGCCCAGGGCCATCACCGTATCGCCCTCCGACACGCGGCGGCGCTGGTCGTCGTCCATATCTGCCTGGTCGAGGGTCATCAGGTGCATTTCGAACCCAAAGCCCTTGGCTTCTTTTATATCCGCCAACCTTTGCGGCTGCTCGGCCACGGGGAAGCGCACCAATTCGTCAGCCAGCAGGTAAATGGTCGCACGGGCCAGTTGTTCGCTGATCTGCTGCACCTCGCCCGTCAGCACCCATTGCTCTTTATCGCTGACCAGGCGCAGAACACGGGCGGCGTGAGGGCCGGTCTGCTGCACCAGAACCTGGCCGCGTTGCAGGCTGTTGCGCTGGCTGAGGTCCAACTGTGCGTCGGTGAGGCTGCGCAGTTCCAGGGGGATCCCCAGCAAGCGCTCCCACACCGCCAAGGCACGTTGGCGTTCGATAGCGCTCATGGGTTGCAGGTTGTCGCCCATCAAGGCAAAGGTGCCATGGGCGAGGCGCTCGCGGTATTGGCCGCTGCGCACCTCGTTAAGCAGGTGCAAGGCCAGTACGCCCAACAGCGCGACCAGGATCAGCGCCGCGCACATGCCGCCGTAGATACGCAGGAAGATCGAGTTCACAGCGACATATCGGCGGCGGCTTCAGGGACGAATAAGTAGCCTTTGCTACGAATGGTCTTGATCAGACGCGGATGGATCGGATCGTCGCCGATTTTCGGGCGAATTCGTGAGATGCGTACATCGATGGACCGGTCTTGGCCGTCATAGCCGATACCGCGCAGGGCGATAAAGATTTCTTCGCGGGACAGGATGCGCCCGGCATTCGCCACCAGCAGCCACAGCAGGTCAAATTCAGCGCTGGTAAGTTCGATACTGCCGTCGTGCAGCCAGGCTTCGCGCAGGGCGTTGTCTACCACCAACGGGCCGAATTCCAGGCGGCGCTGGTTTTCTACCGTTGCGGATTCGGCGGGCTCACTGCGCCGCAGCAGCGCCTGGATACGCGCCAGCAACAGCCGGGGGCGCACGGGTTTGCATACGTAGTCGTCGGCGCCCATGTCCAGGCCCAGCACCTGGTCCATGTCGTCGGTGCGCGCGGTAAGCATGAGGATCACGCCCTCGTAGCGCTCGCGCACCTTGCGGCAGATGCTCAGGCCATCTTCGCCGGGCAGCATCAGGTCGAGGATCACCAGGTCTGGTTGCTCGGCGATGATACGCGCTGCGGCCTGGGCGCCATCGCCTTCAACCGAAACACGCAGGCCGTTGCTTTCCAGGTACTCACGGGTCAATTCGGCCAATCGCTCGTCGTCCTCGACGATCAGGATTTGCCAGGCTTCTTGCTCCATGCGCTACCTCGATTCTAATTATTGTCATGTACGGGAAGCACAATACTGCCTCTATTGAAGGCCGATTGTAGCCATGCCCCAACCCTGGAACACAAGCCGGTAAATCCATTCGGTGATCGCGTTTTTTTGTGGTAGGGTTCGCGCCCTCAAAAATCCAACCGGCTGTTTTTATATTGGAATATTCGGTGACAAACGGCCGAATCCAGCAGTACTGCGGCCTACACGGGCGTTCCACGTTTCATACACATTTTACCCACAGCGTTATCCACAGGTCGTGCGTTGCTAAGCCCCCCAAAACGCATTATCTTGTACCTCGGCGCTAAAAAAACCCTACATGTAGGGTTTTGAGCGAAAAGACCCAACACAAGTCAGACAAGAAACTCAAGCCCTTTCTTGCTCCTGTTTGGTCGAACCCAAGCATTTTTTGAAAGCCCAAACCGCTCAAGCGGATGGCAGCCGTTTTCAAGCTCCAATAGCAGAAAACGGTACGGGTGTTGCAGTGCTTGAACCTGGCAACTGTCACCCACCAGGAATACGGCCAAGGGCATTAAAGCCCCGAACCGAAGACTTCGGCATGGAAGCGGCGCGAACAGCCCCCCTTCCTCCTGTCCCGAAGTTGTTATGCCAGGCCAACGCCTGCTGTAAGTGCTTCAGGACGGAACGGTGGGCACCGTGATGGTGCCCAAATAAATATAGAATGTGGAGACAACCCCCCATGCAAACCGACACAACTCGCGAGAACCCGCAGGGCTCCGTGCCGCTGGCAGCAGATTCGAATATGGATCTGTCCGCCACTGCACCAGGGCAACTGCGCGTGATCAAGCGTAACGGCACTGTCGTTCCTTACACCGATGACAAAATCACCGTCGCTATCACCAAAGCGTTTCTTGCAGTTGAAGGCGGCACCGCTGCCGCTTCGTCGCGCATCCACGACACCGTTGCCCGCCTGACCGAACAAGTCACCGCGACCTTCAAACGTCGTATGCCGTCGGGCGGCACTATCCACATCGAAGAAATCCAGGACCAGGTCGAACTGGCCCTGATGCGTGCCGGCGAGCAAAAAGTTGCGCGCGACTACGTGATCTACCGTGACGCCCGCTCCAAAGAGCGCGCCGTGCGCTCCCCGGCCGAAGAAGCCGCCGTACAAGCTCACCCGTCGATCCGTATCACCCTGGCCGATGGTACGTTTGCACCGCTGGACCTGGGCCGCCTGAACACCATCATCACCGAGGCCTGCGAAGGCCTGGAAGAAGTCGACGGTGACCTGATCCAGCGCGAAACCCTGAAGAACCTGTACGACGGCGTGGCCCTGACCGACGTCAACACCGCCCTGGTGATGACCGCCCGTACCCTGGTTGAACGCGAGCCGAACTACTCGTTCGTGACCGCGCGCCTGCTGATGGACACCCTGCGTGCCGAAGGCCTGGGCTTCCTGGGCGTGGCCGACAGCGCCACCCACCACGAAATGGCCGACCTGTATGCCAAGGCCCTGCCTGCCTACGTCGCCAAGGGTATCGAGTTCGAATTGCTGAACCCAATCCTGGCCACTTTCGACCTGGAAAAACTCGGCAAGGCGATCAATCACGAGCGCGACCAGCAGTTCACTTACCTGGGCCTGCAAACCCTGTACGACCGTTACTTCATCCACAAGGACGGTATCCGCTTCGAACTGCCGCAAGTGTTCTTCATGCGCGTGGCCATGGGCCTGGCGATCGAAGAGAAACACAAAGAAGACCGTGCGATCGAGTTCTACAACCTGCTGTCGTCCTTCGACTACATGTCGTCGACCCCGACGCTGTTCAACGCCGGCACCCTGCGTCCACAGCTGTCGAGCTGCTACCTGACCACCGTGCCGGATGACCTGTCGGGCATCTACCACGCGATCCACGACAACGCCATGTTGTCCAAATTCGCAGGCGGCCTGGGCAACGACTGGACGCCGGTGCGGGCCTTGGGTTCGTACATCAAGGGCACCAACGGCAAGTCCCAGGGCGTCGTACCGTTCCTGAAAGTCGTGAACGACACCGCGGTAGCGGTCAACCAGGGCGGCAAGCGCAAAGGCGCTGTGTGTGCCTACCTGGAAACCTGGCACATGGACATTGAAGAGTTCATCGAGCTGCGCAAGAACACAGGTGATGATCGTCGTCGTACCCACGACATGAACACCGCCAACTGGATCCCTGACCTGTTCATGAAGCGTGTCTTCGATGACGGCCCGTGGACCCTGTTCTCGCCATCCGAAGTGCCGGACCTGCACGACCTGACCGGCAAGGCTTTCGAAGAACGCTACGAGTATTACGAAGCCCTGTCCCAGTACCCAGGCAAGATCAAGCTGTTCAAGACCATCCAGGCCAAAGACCTGTGGCGCAAGATGCTGTCCATGCTGTTCGAAACCGGCCACCCATGGCTGACCTTCAAGGACCCATGCAACCTGCGCAGCCCGCAGCAGCACGTGGGCGTGGTTCACAGCTCGAACCTGTGCACCGAGATCACCTTGAACACCAACAAGGACGAGATCGCCGTTTGCAACCTGGGTTCGATCAACCTGCCGAACCACATCGTCAACGGCAAGCTGGACACTGCCAAGCTGGAGCGCACCGTCAACACCGCAGTTCGCATGCTCGATAACGTAATCGACATCAACTACTACTCGGTGCCACAGGCGCAGAACTCCAACTTCAAGCACCGCCCGGTTGGCCTGGGCATCATGGGCTTCCAGGACGCGCTGTACCTGCAGCACATTCCTTACGGTTCGGATGCAGCGGTCGAGTTCGCCGACAAGTCCATGGAAGCGGTCAGCTACTACGCGATCCAGGCGTCCTGCGACCTGGCCGACGAGCGCGGTGCCTACGAGACGTTCCAGGGTTCGCTGTGGTCCAAAGGCATCCTGCCGCTGGACTCGCAACAGATCCTGATCGAGCAACGTGGCCAGAAGTACATTGATGTTGACCTGGAAGAATCCCTGGACTGGGCGCCGGTACGTGCCCGCGTGCAGAAAGGTATTCGTAACTCCAACATCATGGCCATCGCACCGACCGCGACCATCGCCAACATCACCGGCGTGTCCCAGTCGATCGAACCGACCTACCAGAACCTGTATGTGAAATCGAACCTGTCGGGCGAATTCACCGTGATCAATCCGTACCTGGTTCGCGACCTCAAGGCTCGCGACCTGTGGGACTCGGTCATGATCAACGACCTGAAGTACTACGACGGTTCCGTGCAGCAGATCGAGCGCATCCCGCAAGAACTCAAAGAGCTCTATGCGACCGCCTTCGAAGTGGACACCAAGTGGATCGTTGACGCCGCTAGCCGTCGTCAGAAGTGGATCGACCAGGCTCAGTCCCTGAACCTGTACATCGCTGGCGCTTCGGGCAAGAAGCTGGACGTGACCTACCGCATGGCTTGGTACCGTGGCCTGAAAACCACTTACTACCTCCGTGCCCTGGCCGCAACCAGCACCGAGAAGTCGACCATCAACACCGGTAAGCTGAACGCTGTATCCAGCGGCAACCATGGTGATGACTCGGTACTCGCTGCTCCAGCCGGTCCGGCACCCGTGCCAAAGGCCTGCGCGATTGATGAGCCGGATTGCGAAGCTTGCCAATAAGCTGAGCAGGTAAGCGCCCAATAGCGCTTACTCGAAACCCCCGATCAACCCTCTGGGCTGGTCGGGGGTTTTCTTTTGCCTGCGGTTTGATCGCTCTCACCCGTGGGGACCGTTTCAAACACACTTTTCTTACATCCACAAAAAAGCCCCTCTCACGAGGGGCTTCTTGTGGAGCATTACCGCATCAGGTCATCTGAATGATGGTCTGCATGATGGTGCTCTGGGTGGAGATGGTCTTGGCGTTC
The DNA here is from genome assembly GCF_052938085.1 of Pseudomonas sivasensis. NCBI lineage: Bacteria > Pseudomonadati > Pseudomonadota > Gammaproteobacteria > Pseudomonadales > Pseudomonadaceae > Pseudomonas > Pseudomonas sivasensis. The sequence continues at coordinate 1,359,280 of NZ_CP176442.1, read as the reverse complement.
GCCTGATAGTTGCTCTGGGCCTTGATCAGGTCTACCAGCTCGTTGGTCAGGTTGACGTTGGAGTTCTCCAGGGAGTTGGCCACAATCGAACCCAGGGTCCCGGATTGCGGGGTGTCGTAACCCGGCTGGCCCGAGGAGAAGGTCTCTCTCCAAGCGGTACTGCCCGCAGGCTGCAGGCCCTGTTCGTTGTTGAAGCTGGCCAGGGAGATCTGGCCAATGGCCTTGCTCTGCTGGTTGCTGAACGTGGCGAACATGACGCCGTTGCCGTCGATTTTCAGGCCGGTGATCTGGCCGGTGGCGTAGCCGTCGGTAGTCGGTGGGTTGCGGTAGCTGGCAGAGTTGTACTGGGTGATATTGCCCATATTCACGGCAATTGGCCCGGCGGTCGCTTCGTTTGGCGTCCAATTGCCATCGGTCACCGATCCTGGGACCCAGCCAGTGAGCGTCAATGTCTTGCTGCTCACGCCACCGGTAACAACATCTTTAAGCTTACCGGCACCATCAAAAGTGATGGTCGATGGCACAGGTGCAGTGGTGCCGGTCGTTGTCGGCTTGGAACCATCCAGGTTACGACCATCGATCAACGTGTAGGCATTCCATTCGTTGGCGTCGGTTTTCACCATGTACTGCACCATGGCGTGCGAGTTGCCTTGGGAGTCGTACAAGGTGGTGCTGTACTGAGTGGTAAAGGTGGTGGTGTCGCTTGGGTTGAACGGCTTGTCGGTCTGATTGATCACCGGCTCCGACGAGTTCAGGTTACTGGTGGAATCCACTTTGGTGGACGCCTTCGGCGGCAGGTAAGACAAGTTCAGTTGCAGGTCGGTCAAGCCACCCTTGATGATCTTGCCGTCTTCATCCGCTGCGTAGCCTTGCAGGCGCGAGGTGCCGGTGTTGTTGGTGATATAGCCGTCTTTGTCGGCACGGAACGCACCACTACGGGTGTATTCCAGCGAACCGTCGCTGCCCTTCTGCACGAAGAAGCCACCGCCCTGGATCGCCATGTCCAGCACGCCGCCGCTGTTGTTGACGTCACCTTGGGTGAACTGCTGGGACACCGCCGCCAGGTTCACACCATTGCCGATGCTGTTCTGGCCGGTGCCCAATTTGGACGCGGCGTAGATGTCGGCGAATTCCGCACGGGACGACTTGAAGCCAGTGGTCGCGACGTTGGCGATGTTGTTGCCAGTCACGTCCAATTGTTTGTTGGCCGCATAGAGGCCGCTAAGGCCGATATTAAAAGACATGTTTCTCTCCCTCTGCCGTAGTTAGCCGGCTCTATGTACCGATAGTCTGAATTTGCGACAGCTTGACGCTGCCCATGCCACCCGCAAGGTTCAGCAGCATCTCGCCACCGGTCTTGCTCAAAGTCACGCTGGTCACCGTTGCCGGCAACGAAGTGGCCAGGGCCACTGAATCGCCCGCGTCATTCTTGGTCGTGGCCGCGAAGGTGTAGGTGCCCGCCGGAGCCACCTCACCCGCATCGTTCTTGCCATCCCAGATGAAGCTCGCGGTGCCTGCGCTCTGGGCACCCATATCAATGGTGCGCACCAAGTTGCCATCTTTGTCTGTGATCTTGATGGCGACGTTGCCGGTGGCTGCAGTCACAGCTACCGAACCGTTCATGCTCTTGCTCGTATCCACCAGGGCCTTGTCGGTCTGGGTGATGATCGAACGCCCAACCAGCGACGAAGCCTGCAGCGCCTGGGAGGAGCTGAAGTTGCTGGAAATTGCATTCACCGAGTCGTTGAGGGTGTTGATGCCTTCCAGGCTGCTGAACTGGGCCAGTTGGGCCACAAATGCACCGTTGTCCTGAGGCGACAGCGGGTCCTGGTTTTTCAGCTGGGTGACGAGCAGCTGCAGGAATGCATCTTTACCCAACGACTGATTGCCGGTAGCAGCAGCAGCCGTACTCGCGACATTGTTTGTTGCAGTGCTGACCTTGGAATTGAAAAGGTCCTGGACTGCCGAATTAGTAGACGTATCAACGATGGCCATTATTTGGCGCCCCTTATCACTGACCCAGGGTCAGGACCTTCTGCATCATGGTTTTGGCGGTGTTCATCATTTCCGCATTGGTCTGGAACGAGCGGCTGGCGGAAATCATGTCGGCCATTTCCTCGACCACGTTGACGTTCGGGTAGTACACGTAGCCTTTTTCGTTCGCAGCCGGGTGGTTCGGCTCGTAGCGGGCTTCGAGGTTGCTCTGGTCTTCGACCACGCCGAGCACCTGCACGCCAGAGCCTGCTGCGCCCTGCTCCTGAAACAACGAATCGCTGCCGCCGTTCTGGCCGCCCTGGAACATGGTGGCGAAGACCGGGTGACGCGCACGGTAGGTCTGGTCAATGCTCGAAGACACAGTCTCGGCGTTGGCGATGTTACTGGCGACGGTGTTGAGACGCGTGGTCTGGGCGCTCATGCCACTACCGGCAATATTGAAAACACTGGACAGGGACATGGCTTACTCTCCACGAAGGGCCGACATCAGCCCTTTGAATTTGCTGTTGAGCAGCGTAAAGCTGGCTTGGAAGTTCACCGAGTTCTCGGCGTAGGCCGATTGCTCCAGCTGGGCGTCGACGGTGTTCTGGTCGATCGACGGCTGCATCGGCGTGCGATACAGCAGCGACTCGTCACCACTGCTCAGACCTTGTGCTTCGATATGACGGTTGTTGGTCATGTTCAAGGCGAAGGTGCCGTTCTTGGTCTTGTCCTGCTGTGCGGCAAGCACGGCGGAGAAGTCCAGGTCCCGAGCCTTGTAGTTCGGGGTATCGGCGTTGGCAATGTTGTTGGCCAGGACTTCAGCACGCTGGGCGCGGAAGCCCAGGGCTTTTTCGTGGATACCGAGCGCTTTATCGAAGCTGATGCTCATGGCGGAAACCTTTAGGCTGACCTGCTGTTCGTTAACTGGGTTATAGCAAAGCGCATGCCAGTTTCTGAAAAGCCCATGAATCAAGGGTTTACGGGAATATTGCCGGCGGCAATGCCAGAAAAGCGGCAACGGGTCTCCGCGTAGCGCCAGTAAAGCGGCAATCCGGCTTGCCGCTATCCTGAGGATTGCCGCACAAAAAAAATGTGGGAGGGGGCTTGCCCCCGATAGCGGTGTATCAGTGATAGATGCATCAACTGAACCACCGTTATCGGGGGCAAGCCCCCTCCCACATTCTTGACCGCGTACGCTTTATTACTTGGCCTGGTAGATGATCCCAGGGCTGCACTGCACCATCTGGAAATGATCCGGCAGGCCATTGAGCGCCTCGGAAGCACCGAGGAACAAGTAACCGCCACGCTTGAGGGTGCCGTGGATGCGCAAGAGGATGTCTTTCTTCACTTCGGCCGAAAAGTAGATCAGCACGTTGCGGCAAAACACCATGTCGAACTTGCCAAGGCTGGCGTAGCTATCAAGCAGGTTGAACGAGCGGAACTCAACGCGGCTCTTGATTGGCGCCTTGATCGCCCAACGCCCCGCCCCTTTCGGGTCGAAGTAACGTTGCAGGCGTTCCTGGGACAACCCACGTCCCAGAGCCAGGCTGTCGTACTCGCCGGTCTTGCAATTAGTGAGCATGGTGCCGGACAGGTCAGTGGCAACAATTTGTGCCCCGGCCTTCAACTGACCCATGTTTGTCCGCTCGAACTCATCAATGGACATCGAGATAGAGTACGGTTCCTGCCCCGAGGAGCAGGCTGCCGACCAGATGCGCAAACGCTGGCCCGGGCTGGCCTTGATAGCCTCCGGCAGCACTTTGCTCTTGAGCACTTCAAAGGGGTAAGTATCACGAAACCAAAGGGTTTCGTTGGTGGTCATGGCATCGACCACCATTTCTTTGAGACCACTGCGCGGCTGCCCCTGGATCCGTTGAACCAACTCGCCCAGGGACTTGATGCCCTGCTGCTCCATCAGTTTGTTAAGACGGCTGGATACCAGGTATTGCTTGTTTTCACCGAGCAATATGCCACAGGCTTTTTCCAGGAAGACCCGGAACTGTTCAAAATCCAAATTACCCGTAGACACTGATACCGCCTCTAAAATCGTAAGACCGCCAGGGCAACAAGCCCTTAGCTGTGATCTGCTGCCTTGATCCGGTCGACTACCCGGGATGCCAGGTCATCAGGACGGAATTTGGCCAGGAAGTCATCGGCACCGACCTTCTTGACCATCGCCTGATTGAATACGCCCGACAACGAAGTATGCAGGATGATATGCAATTTTTGCATGCGTGGATCGCTGCGTATCTCAGCCGTGAGGGTGTAGCCGTCCATTTCCGGCATCTCGATGTCGGAGATCATCATCAAGAATTCTTCTTCCGGTTTCTTGCCTTCATCCACCAGCTTGCGCAGGTAATCCAGCGCCTGGCGACCATCATTAAGCGCCACCACTTCCACGCCGACGGTTTGCAGGCAACGGGTCACCTGCTTGCGTGCCACCGAGGAGTCATCCACCGTGAGCACACGCAGCGAGACCGCCTTATGCGCCGTTTCGGCATCCACCACGCCCACGGAAATCGATTCCGAGGTCGGCGCAACTTCGGCGAGGATCTTCTCCACGTCGATGATTTCCACCAACTGGTTATCGACCCGCGTCACCGCCGTGAGGTAGTGGTCGCGGCCAGTGCCCTTGGGCGGCGGATGAATCTCTTCCCAGTTCATGTTGACGATGCGCTCCACCGAGCGCACCAGGAAGCCCTGGGTCTTGGTGTTGTACTCGGTGATGATTACGAACGGGTTCTCGCGGTCCTGCAGGCCAGCCGAACCGGTGGCCAGGGCCAGGTCAAGAATCGGGATGGTCGCGCCACGGATGTTGGCTACGCCACACACCACAGGGCTGGACTTGGGCATGATCGTCAGCGTGGGACATTGCAGCACTTCCCGCACCTTGAACACATTGATGCCGTACAGCTGTTTGCCATCCAGGCGAAAAAGCAACAACTCCAGGCGATTCTGCCCTACCAGCTGTGTGCGCTGGTTTACTGAATCCATTACTCCTGCCATGCCCAGACTCCTACGCTAAAACCTTGAAGGTGCGACGCGCACCCAACACTAAACGGCACGAGCTTTGCTATTTATTGGCCATGGATATTAAAACGACAGTTTCCCGACGCCTTCGATTCCCACAGTACCGCAGATTGCTCTGCGCCTCGGTGGCATTGCTTGCTTCCTGCCTCGGCGCCACGGCCCGCGCAGATAACGTCACCTTGCCTGATCTACTTATCGGCGTCACTCAGGGCTTTCTTGAGTTCACTGTAGAAGATTATCTGGCGACCACCCAGACACCGGGCCGTTATGAAATCCAGGTCAACCAGTTGGACCCGCGCCTGCGCATGCCTATGTGCGACAAGGAATTGACAGCGACCCTGGAAAGCCCTGCCCAGCCTATCGGCCGCGTGACGGTGCGGGTGCGCTGCGATGGCGCCTCGCCCTGGACGGTGTTTGTGCCGGCACAGGTCAAGCTATTCCGCGATGTAGTGGTGGTGGCCCGACCGCTGAAACGCACCGGTATCATTGGTTTTGAAGACGTTGTGCTGCGTGAACGCGACATCAGCCTGATCAACCAGGGCTATCTCACATCAGTGGACCAGGCCATCGGGCAGAAATTGACCCGACCAGTGGTCACCGATCAGGTGATTACGCTGGTGCATCTGGAACAGGCCGAGGTCATTCGCAAGGGCGATCAGGTGGTGATTTCCGCGAGCAGCGGAGGATTGAATGTGAAAATGCCTGGCGAAGCACTGTCCAACGGCGGCATGAGCGAACAGATTCGAGTCAAGAACCTCAACTCCAACCGCGTGATCAAGGCGCGGGTGACAGCCCCAGGGCAAGTCGAGGTCGCTTTATAGATTACTGGTACAGGACGCTGGGTTTTCCTACACTGTGCACGAGAAGTCCCGTGCGGAGATTTATTGTCATTCGCGCCTAAAGTTTGTCCGGGTATGGCCGAAAACATGGCAAGCGTCCAAATACCCAGAGGTTTTTTTATCATGGTCATCGATTTCAGCCGTTTGAATAACTCCCCGACGACGTCAGGCACTACGCGCACCACCAGCACCAAGGACAGCGTAGAAGCCAAGGCCCCGGCGCTGCCCGTCAAGGCAGAACAGGCCAGCCAGAGCGGGGAATCCGTACACCTGAGCAATGAGGCTCAACAGTTGCAGAAGGTCACTGACTCGCTGCGCGATCAACCCGTGGTCAATAAAGCCCGTGTGGCCGAATTGAAACAGGCAATCGCCGATGGCAGCTATAAAGTCGACAGCAACCGTGTAGCCAGCAAGCTGCTTAATTTCGAAGCCGAGCGCTAGGCAAAGGCCTGCGCAGGGCTTTTGGACGCTTAAAACCCAAGGCCAGCCATGCATCACGACGAACATTTGCTGCAACTGATCATTGATGATCTAGCGCCGACGCAACAATTGCTGGAGCTGCTAAGAGAGGAATCACTGGCCCTTTACGGCCGGGATATGCCGTTGCTGGAAGAAATTCTGGCGCGCAAACAGTCGCTGATTGTCCTCTTGGAACAGCACGGCAAAAAACGCAGCCAGATCCTGATCAGCCTTGGCCTGCCGGCAGACCACGACGGCTTGGCGCAACTGGCCAGCCACTCCTCGGTCGGCGATCAGCTCCTGAGCCAGAGCAAAGAACTCAACCAATTGCTCGCCCAGTGCCAGGAAGCCAACCTGCTTAACGGTCAGTCGATCCAGCTTCAGCAAGCCACGACTGCCAACCAGTTGCGCATACTCCACGGCGGAGAGCCGCCGGCACTGTATAACGCCCAGGGATCAACCTCGCGCCTGGTCAAGCCAAGCACCCGCAGCCAAGCCTGACGCCAGTTTACTGTGCGCCCTATCCAAGGCGCGCCACATGCTGGCAAAATGCCGGTTCTTGCGTGTAGTCGTATTTTGTCTGGAGATGGAAGAACCGTGTTCAACGCCCTTAATGCGGAAGATGCGCCGCAGCCACCCAAGGTGCTCACCACGCCTCTGGAAATCGCAGGCACCTTGCGGATGCTGCAAGACAGCCATGACCCGCTGATCATCACCTTCCATGAGCGCAGCCAGCGCTTCCAGAGCTATCTGGTGGACGTCAACCGTGACAGCAGCACGCTGGCGCTGGACGAAATGATCCCCCGTGATGGCGAACGCCACCTCGAAAACGGCGAACCCTTCCGTATCGAAGGCTTCCACGACGGCGTGCGCGTCGCCTGGGAAAGCACCGGCAACCTCAAAATCAGCGAAAAAGATGGCCACCGTATCTACACCGGCAGCCTGCCGGACGAGGTGGTCTACCATCAGCGCCGCAATGCATTTCGCGCCGCGCTGAAGCTGGCACAACTGGTGAACATCGAGCTCGGCGGCGAAAAACTCAAGGCGCCGGTCAACGGCAAATTGCTCGATATCTCCGCCACCGGCTGCAAACTGCGCTTTGAAGGCGACATCTCCGAACGCTTGCAACTGGGCCAGGTCTACGACCGCTTTATCGCCGCCCTGCCGTTTGGCAGCATGACCACTTCGGTCGAGCTGCGTTACCTGCACTTCGAAGAGAAGATAAACACCACCTTTGCCGGCGTGCGCTTCCACAATATGAGTGGCCTGGTGCAGCGCCAAGTCGAACGTTTTGTGTATCAACTGCAGCGAGAAGCGCGGCGCTTCGACAAGGACGACGATTTTTAATCATTAAAGATCGCGGCAAAAAAACGGGCAGATCCTTTGGGGATCTGCCCGTTTTTGCTTTCAGGGGCGCGCCCTGCTCAAGTCATGCGGATGCTCTTCCGGCCCCAGAGGTTCCGGCGGACCGACAAAGGCTGGCTCATCTACTGGCGGCTGGGGATCAGTTTCCGGCTCAGGCTCAGGATCAGGGACATTCTGCATCTGCTCCTGCACCACTTGCTCATCGACCCGTGGATCAAGCGCGGCCACCAGCGGCGAACTCGACATGCTGTCGGGCATCGCCACGTGATGCAGGGGGGCGTCCTCCACTTGATGCAAATTGGTCACCGCCTTCGGCCGGATGCGCCATACCAGGATCAACGCACACAGACTGAAGAAGGCATACAGCATTTGGCTGCCGAACATCTTCATGATCACGCCTGCCAGCAACGGCCCGATACTCGCACCAACGCCATAAGTCACCAGCAGCATGGCGGTCAGCGATACTCGACGATCGCCTTCCACATGGTCATTGGAAAACGCCACCGCCAGCGGGTACAGACAGAACTGCACCAGCGAACACAGGAAGCCCGCGACAAACAGCACTTCCAGCGGCACCTGAGTCATGATCGCCAGCGGCAAGGCCGCTACCGCCAGGCACAAGGCAAAACAACGAATCAACAGCGCCCTATCATAACGATCCGACAACCAGCCCAGAGGCCACTGCACCAGCAGTCCGGCAAAAATGCAGCTACCCATGAACAGGCCGACTTGCTCCGTCGTGAGCCCCTGCTGGGACGCATAAAGCGGCGCCAAACCGTAAAACGAACCGACAATCAACCCCGCACCCAACACTGTACTCAGCGACTGGGGCACGCGCTTGATAAAGAAACGCGGCTCCATCGGCGCGGGGTGTAAGGCCGCCGGGTGAATACGTCGAGTCATGGCCACCGGCACCAGGCACAGGGCAAAGCACAGCGCTACCAGCATCAGCAACTCAAGGCCAAGCTGGGGATGCATGACCAGGATCAATTGACCCAGCACCAGCCCAAGGTAGGACGCGATCATATAGCCGCTGAATACCACGCCCCTCTGCTTGGCATCCGCCTGCTCATTGAGCCAGCTCTCGATGACCATGTACTGGCACATCATTCCGAGGCCGACGATCATCCGCAGCACGATCCAGGCCGGCAACCAGTCGATCAGGCCATGGCCCAGCACCGCCGCGCCGACGATACCGGCGCAGGTGGCATAGGCACGGATGTGCCCGACTCTCGCAATCAAGCGGTGCCCGATCTTGCCGCCCAAAACCAGGCCAAAGTAGTTGGCCGCCATCAGCGCACCCACCCATAGGCTGTCGACATGGTCGGCCGCCAGACGCAAGGCCAGGTAGGTACTGAGCAGGCCAGAGCCGATCAGCATCATCAAGGACGCGAAATAAAGGGCTCGAAAAGATTTCCAGATCTGACGCATCGGCGTTCCGAGCGGCTCCTTGCAGTGAGAGACAGGGCTATCGGCATGATAGTCCTGGGTGGCCGGTTCCGGACAGGCGGTATGAGCTGTTTCCGGGGATTAATTTGCTTGAACAGCTCAGACGACACGGGGCGTCGTAAGAGGTACACCATCGCGAAAAATACCCGACAGCACCTGCTGTGAACATTGATCGGCGGCAAGGTTCGATTGTTGTTTGAAAAGACCGAGCACGCACAAAAAAGCCCCGCCCAGAATAGTCTGTGCGGGGCTTTGGAACTGGTGTCCCAGGGCCGGTTCGAACGGCCAACCTTCCCCTTAGGAGGGGGATGCTCTATCCAATTGAGCTACTGGGACAAATGACAGCCGTCGGGCCAAGGGCATTGCGACGGACGGCGTGCATGTTAACGGCCGAGTTAGGTTTTGTCATGTCGTCCGTGGGCTTTTTGAGTGTAGGAGGATCCGCGCCCCGGAGGTCGCGGTTTCGACCCGCAAATACGGGCACTCAGGCTAATCGTGCAAAATGCACTCCCCCAAAATGCCAGCATTGCAAATTGCAAGCCTTTGACATCTTTATAAAGACCTAAACCATTGATTTTATTGAATTAATAGGTTGGCACGACACCTGCAATACTTCTCCCATACCACCCCTTCAGCCACGGCGTTAAGCGGAGAACATGACCATGAACAGTGCCCTTTTGTTAACCCTTAACGCCATCGCTCTGGCTACGCTGGTCACATTCCATTTTCAGTCGGCGGGCGATAATGACCCAGCACAGATCAGCCAGGCTGTTCCGCACCACTTGCAACAACGCCCGCAGCTGGCAGTCATGACGCCGAACGCGCAATCCCCGGTACGCTTGACTCAAGGCACTCAGGCCGCACCGGCCTCCGAACACTGGGTTTTTTAAGGTAACCGCTCATGACCAAAACTGCCTGGCTTTTTCTGTGCCTGACGACTATCACTGGCATCTACGGGTTGGGTGCCGAATCCCAGGACACTCAACTCAACGCACTGATTGCGAGCGGTGTCTGCGCCTGCATTCTACTGCTGGCCCTTGTTATGGGTCGCCGCATCAAATTCGACCCGGTTTTGCGCTGACCCCCTCCCCCCTCGTCCTACCTTATGTCGCCTCGCCCTAGTAAATCGGCAAATTGCCACTAGTCTTAAACGCAGGGGCAAAAGGCCACTTTGCTATACGATGTGCCGCCCGAACGCCCCGTTGCGGCCCGTTCTACGGGAAGATCGTCAAGCGTCCCTCTCGCAGAAAAGTTTTCCAACCAGTCCGCAAAAATGCAAATCAGTGCTGGCATAAAGCCTTTAGGCAGTTCAATATTTGTCACAGAATTGACGCCAAGGAACTGGCAAATCTGAGGCATGATGCGGCCTCTTTGCAATTCGGGTTGAACTTTGGTCGTGAGTCTTGTCTTAACTCTCATCGCTTGCGGCCAATTCCAGAAACCGCTCCCCTGAACTAACCGGTTAAATATATGCGCCCATTGAAACAGGCAATTTATTCCAGCCGTACGGCTGACAAGTTCGTCGTACGTCTGCCAGACGGAATGCGGGAACGCATTGCCGAGGTGGCTCGCAATCATCACCGCAGCATGAACTCCGAAATCATCGCGCGCCTGGAACAGAGCCTTATTCAGGAAGGTGCGCTAGGTGACGAGTTGAGCATGCGCCTGGATAGTCCTGAGCTGTCACTGCATGAACGCGAACTGCTGCAGCGTTTTCGTCAGCTCTCCCATCGCCAGCAAAATGCCCTCGTCTCGCTTATCGCGCACGACGTAGAGGCGGCCGCAGAAGCCAATTGATCTGCAACTGAAAGCCGAGGCCAGCCATGTGCTGGCTTTTTTTTGCCTGGAATTTAGAAAGGTAATGCGAGGCTGGGGGGCAAATTTGCCCCCACCGTCGGAAGGGATCAGAGCAGGAAGATCGTCGCCAGACCCAGGAAGATAAAGAAGCCGCCACTGTCGGTCATGGCGGTGATCATCACGCTGGCGCCCATGGCTGGATCTCGGCCGAGGCGCGCCAGGGTCATGGGGATCAGCACACCCATTAGCGCTGCCAGGAGCAAGTTGAGCGTCATAGCGGCGGTCATCACCACCCCCAGCGACCAGCTGCCATAGAGCAAGTAAGCCACCAGACCAATCACACCACCCCATACCAGGCCGTTGATCAGACCCACTGCCAGCTCCTTGCGCAGCAGGCGCGAAGAGTTGGCGGTACTCACCTGATCCAGCGCCATGGCGCGTACGATCATAGTAATGGTCTGATTACCGGAGTTACCGCCAATACCTGCCACAATCGGCATCAACGCAGCCAAAGCCACCAGTTTTTCGATAGACCCCTCAAAAAGCCCAATCACACGAGAGGCTATAAATGCCGTGATCAGGTTCACCGCCAGCCAGGCCCAGCGGTTATGCAGCGAACGCCAGACCGACGCAAAAATATCTTCCTCTTCACGCAAACCCGCCATGTTGAGGACTTCGGTTTCACTCTCTTCACGAATAAGGTCGACGATTTCGTCGATGGTCAGACGGCCGATCAGCTTGCCGTTCTTGTCGACCACGGGCGCCGAGATCAAGTCGTAGCGCTCAAAAGCCTGCGCCGCGTCGTAGGCGTCTTCGTCCGGATGAAAACTGACGGTATCGCTCGCCATCAGGTCAGCAACCCTTTTTTCAGGATCGTTGACCAGCAGCCGCTTGATCGGCAGCACGCCCTTGAGAATGCCTTCGTAGTCAACCACGAACAGTTTGTCGGTATGACTCGGCAGCTCTTTCAAACGACGCAGGTAACGCAACACCACTTCAAGGCTGACATCCTCTCGGATGGTGACCATCTCGAAGTCCATCAGCGCGCCGACCTGGTCCTCGTCATAGGACAACGCGGAGCGCACGCGCTCACGCTGTTGGCCGTCGAGTGCCTCCATCAGCTCATGGACAACATCACGGGGCAGCTCAGGGGCCAGGTCAGCCAGTTCGTCGGCGTCCATTTCCCTGGCCGCAGCCAGGAGCTCGTGATCGTCCATGTCGGCGATCAGGGTTTCACGAACAGAATCGGATACTTCGAGCAGGATGTCGCCGTCGCGGTCGGCCTTGACCAACTGCCAGAGGGTCAGTCGATCATCGAGCGGCAAGGCTTCGAGAATGTAGGCAACGTCGGCGGAGTGCAGATCATCGAGCTTGCGCTGCAATTCGACGAGGTTTTGCCGGTGAACCAGGTTTTCGACGCGGTCGTGGTTTGGACCTTCCTGGCGATGCGTAAGGTCTTCGACCACGCGCTGGCGCTGCAGCAGCTCAATGACTTGAGCCAAGCGATCTTGCAGGCTTTCTTGTGTTTTCTTTACTTCTACTTCGGTCATAGGCGAACTCCACTCCCAGCAGCGGGGCACGCCGGAAGGATCAATCAGTCAATTCATGATTGGTAAAGCGGGGTACTGAGTAACTACTGGGTAAGTCCATGGAGGTATTCCACAAGCCCCGGCGGGGCTGACGGGCGCAATGATACACCGACCGACCATCTTAAATGTCAAAAAACTGGAAAGAACAAGCGCTTGCGAGCCAAAGCTGAGTATTGGCTGCATCTTAGAACTGCGACGCCACGGCGCGAAGGGAAAACACACAAGGAAGGAGAAAAAGATAAAGTCCGACACAAACCCCAGACGGCAAAAAGCCCGCACTAGGCGGGCTTTTTGTTTGTATGGTGCACTCGACAGGATTCGAACCTGTGACCGCTCGGTTCGTAGCCGAGTACTCTATCCAGCTGAGCTACGAGTGCAGATTGTGTTTTTAGACCAGATCACAACTGGTTGAAGCCAAGTTAACCGCATTACTGCAACTAACTCTTAAATGGTGCACTCGACAGGATTCGAACCTGTGACCGCTCGGTTCGTAGCCGAGTACTCTATCCAGCTGAGCTACGAGTGCATTTGTTGCCGCGCATTATAGGCCGTTCAATCTCTATGTAAAGCTATTTTTTCGTTAATTTTCAACAACTTACCGAAAAAACCAGATTGCAACGTACTAAGCAAATAATGGCGGAGAACGGGGGATTCGAACCCCCGACACCCTTTTGAGGTGTACTCCCTTAGCAGGGGAGCGCCTTCGGCCACTCGGCCAGCTCTCCGCAACACGGGGCGTATATTAACCACGTTCCTCCCCGTTTGCAAACATAAAAAACGATAAAAATTAAAGGCTTGGTTCTTCGTCCTTCTCTTTCTTGATCCGCAGGTAGATTTCCTCGCGGTGGACCGCTACCTCTTTCGGAGCATTAACCCCGATACGTACTTGATTGCCTTTGACGCCGAGCACGGTCACGGTGATTTCGCCATCACCGATAATCAGGCTTTCTGCGCACCGACGAGTCAGAATCAGCATACCTTTCTCCTCACGCATTTCATTTCAGGAACAACAGTCTGCAAAAAAAAGGCGTTCGACCTACGACCCGAGAGTCATAGCCCTAACGACCTAAGTATTGTCGAGCGCACACAAAAGACCATGCGCCCTACAAAAAAAGGAAAGGCGCGGTAGACCGCGCCTTCCTGGCACTACATCACTCGCCCTGTCGGGCCGGAGCGTCTAGCTCAAACGCGGTATGCAGCGCGCGCACAGCAAGCTCCAGGTACTTCTCTTCGATCACTACCGAGACTTTGATTTCAGACGTGGAGATCATCTGGATATTGATGCTTTCCTTGGCCAGAGCCCCAAACATACGGCTGGCAACGCCGGCATGGGAACGCATGCCCACACCCACGATCGACACCTTGGCAATCTTGATATCGCCGACCACTTCACGGGCGCCAATCTCGCTCGCGGTGTTCTCCAGGATTTTCAATGCCGCATCGTACTCGTTGCGGTGCACAGTGAACGTGAAATCGGTGGTGTTATCGTGCGAGACGTTCTGCACGATCATGTCGACTTCAACATTCGCATCACTGATCGGGCCCAGAATCTTGAAGGCCACGCCCGGGGTGTCTGGCACGCCACGGATCGTCAGCTTGGCTTCATCGCGGTTGAAAGCGATGCCGGAAATGATCGGCTGTTCCATGGATTCCTCTTCATCAATAGTAATGAGGGTGCCCGGACCCTCTTTGAAGCTGTGCAATACGCGCAGCGGAACGTTGTACTTGCCGGCGAACTCCACCGCGCGGATCTGCAAAACCTTGGAACCGAGGCTGGCCATTTCCAGCATCTCTTCGAAGGTGATCTTGTCCAGACGCTGGGCCACGGAAACGACACGCGGGTCAGTGGTGTAGACGCCATCCACATCGGTGTAGATCTGGCACTCATCAGCCTTGAGAGCTGCCGCCAGAGCCACGCCGGTAGTGTCCGAACCACCACGCCCGAGGGTGGTGATGTTGCCGTGTTCATCCACACCCTGGAAGCCCGCTACAACTACCACGCGGCCAGCTTTCAGATCAGTGCGAATTTTCTGATCATCGATCTGCAGAATGCGCGCCTTGGTGTGCGCACTGTCGGTGAGGATACGCACCTGGCTGCCCGTGTAGGACACCGCAGGAACGCCACGCTTGTTCAGGGCCATGGCCAGCAAGGCGATGGTCACCTGCTCACCAGTAGAGACGATCACGTCCAGCTCACGCGGGAGCGGTTGCTGGTCGCCACTGATTGCCTTGGCCAGCTCGATCAAGCGATTGGTCTCGCCGCTCATGGCCGACAGCACCACCACCAGGTCGTCGCCAGCATCGCGGAATTTCTTAACCTTGTCGGCAACCTGCTCGATTCTTTCGACAGAGCCGACCGAGGTGCCTCCAAATTTCTGTACGATCAAAGCCATTTCTAAGCCGCCTCAGCCCGTAAAGGGGCGCCTAAATATCCAATCAACCAGCACCGAACAAGCCCGCGACTAGACCACGGGCCAGTTAACAGCGCCTTAAATACCTGCCTCGACAAACGGCACGGTCAGGGCCAGGGCCGCATCCAGAGCACCGGCATCGACACCACCGCCTTGCGCCATGTCCGGACGACCACCGCCCTTCCCGCCCACCGCCGCGGCGGCTTGCTTCATCAAATCACCGGCCTTGAGTTGGCCAGTCAGGTCTTTGGTTACACCGGCAACCAGAACGACCTTATCCTCATGGACACCGCCGAGCAGGATCACTGCGCGGCCGAGCTTGTTCTTCAACTGATCGACCAGGGCCAACAGCGCCTTACCATCCTGACCATCCAGGCGCGCCGCCAGGACTTTCACGTCCTTGACGTCCACCGCAGAAGACGACAGATCGTCGCCCGCCGCACTGGCTGCCTTGGCCTGCAACTGCTCCAGCTGTTTTTCCAGAGCACGGTTGCGCTCCAACACGGCGGACAGCTTGTCGATCAGGTTGTCGCGGCTGCCCTTGACCAGGCTGGCCGCTTCCTTGAGTTGTTCTTCGGCCGCATTGAGGTAGGCCAGGGCCGCAGCGCCAGTCACCGCCTCGATACGTCGCACACCGGAGGCCACACCGCCTTCACTGATGATCTTCAGCAGGCCAATGTCGCCCGTGCGGTTGGCGTGGATACCACCACACAGTTCCACCGAGAAGTCGCCGCCCATGCTCAGTACGCGCACGTTGTCGCCGTACTTCTCGCCGAACAGTGCCATGGCGCCCTTGGCCTTGGCGGTCTCGATATCGGTTTCCTCGGTTTCAACCGGGGTGTTCTTGCGCACTTGTGCATTGACGATATCTTCCAGGGCCTTGATCTGCTCCGGCTTAATCGCTTCGAAGTGGCTGAAGTCGAAACGCAGACGCTGGCTATCGACCAACGAACCCTTCTGTTGGACGTGCTCACCCAGCACCTGACGCAATGCAGCGTGCAGCAAGTGAGTGGCCGAGTGGTTCAAGGCGGTTGCATGCCGTACTTCGGCATCGACCTGCGTGTCCACTGGCGCGCCGACCGTCAAGTTGCCCAGCACCAACACGCCGTGATGCAGGAACGCACCGCCGGTCTTAGTGGTGTCACGCACTTCAAAACGACCCGATGTCGAGCTCAGGAAACCACAGTCACCGATCTGGCCGCCCGACTCGGCGTAGAACGGCGTCTGGTCCAGGACCACAACGGCTTCGTCGCCTTCATTTAGAACGTCGACCGACTTGCCATCTTTATAGAGGGCAACGATCTTGGCCGAGCCAAGGGTCGCCTTGTAGCCAGTGAACTCGGTAGGCACATCAACTTTGACCAGGGTGTTGTAGTCCAGGCCAAAGGAGCTGGCGGAGCGAGCACGTACGCGCTGGGCTTCCATCTCACGCTCGAAGCCGGCTTCATCAATGGTCAGCTCGCGCTCACGGGCGATGTCAGCGGTCAGGTCCATCGGGAAGCCATAGGTATCGTAAAGCTTGAACACCACATCGCCCGGCACCACGGTGCCTTTGAGCTCAGCCAGGTCCTGTTCCAGGATCTTCAGACCGTGCTCCAACGTCTTGGTGAACTGCTCCTCTTCAGCCTTGAGCACGCGCTCGATGTTGCCCTGCTGCTGCTTGAGTTCTGGAAACGCTTCGCCCATCTCAGCCACCAAGGCGGCAACGATTTTGTAGAAGAAGCTGCCGGTGGCGCCCAACTTGTTACCGTGGCGGCAGGCTCGACGAATGATGCGGCGCAGCACATAGCCACGGCCTTCGTTGGACGGCAGCACTCCGTCGGCAATCAGGAAGCCGCAGGAACGAATATGGTCCGACACAACCTTGAGCGAAGACTGGCCCTCATTGGCGCAACCAATGGCCGCCGCCGACGCGCTCAGCAGGTTGGTAAACAGGTCGATTTCATAGTTGGAGTGAACGTGCTGCATCACCGCACTGATCCGCTCCAGGCCCATGCCGGTGTCCACCGACGGCGCTGGCAGCGGATGCAACACGCCATCGGCGGTGCGGTTGAACTGCATGAATACGTTGTTCCAGATCTCGATGTAACGGTCGCCGTCTTCTTCCGGCGAGCCCGGCGGGCCACCCCAGATGTCGGCGCCGTGATCGTAGAAGATCTCGGTGCAAGGGCCACATGGGCCGGTATCGCCCATCGTCCAGAAGTTGTCGGAGGCGTAAGGCGCGCCCTTGTTGTCGCCGATGCGAATCATGCGCTCGGCAGGCACACCGATTTGTTGGGTCCAGATGTCATACGCTTCATCGTCCGTCGCGTAGACGGTGACCCAGAGTTTTTCCTTTGGCAGCTTCAGCACGCCGGTCAGGAAGGTCCAGGCGAAGGTAATCGCATCTTTTTTGAAATAGTCACCGAAGCTGAAGTTACCCAGCATTTCGAAGAACGTGTGGTGACGGGCGGTATAGCCGACGTTTTCCAGGTCACTGTTCTTGCCGCCGGCACGTACGCACTTCTGGCTGCTGGTGGCGCGGGTGTAGGCGCGCTTTTCCTGGCCCAGGAAGCAGTCCTTGAACTGGTTCATCCCCGCGTTAGTGAACAGCAGGGTTGGGTCATTGCCTGGGATCAAAGAGCTGGAGGCGACACGGGTGTGACCTTGCTCTTCGAAGAAGCGAAGGAAGGCTTCACGGATTTCTGCGCTTTTCATTAGGTTCTTCCACGGAGGCTGCGGCCAAAGGCCAGTGCGCAACATCATCAGACGGAGCGACGGCAAAAGGCCGCATTATATCGGCCCTTTGCCGGGGGTACAGCGTGTTTATGCGATAGAGACGCTCAATTAGACGGTCTGCACGATCATTTGCGCGAAAATTCGACGAATGTCGCAAGCACCTGCTCGATCTGCGCCCGGCTGACATCCAGATGAGTGACCATACGAAGGCGTGGCGCGGCGCTCAACTTGATCCCGCGCTCGGCAGCAAAGGCCTTCAAGGCCTGGGCCTGATCGCCGATCTGCACGTAGACCATGTTGGTCTGCACCGGCTCGACCTCATACCCCGCTTTGCGCAGCTCTTCGCCCAGCCACTGAGCGTTGGCGTGGTCATCAGCCAGGCGTTGCACCTGATGATCCAAGGCATACAGCCCCGCCGCAGCCAGGGAACCGGCCTGGCGCATACCGCCACCGACCATCTTGCGCAAACGCCGGGCCTTGGCGATCAACATCGTAGAGCCGCACAGCACCGAGCCGATGGGGGCACCGAGCCCCTTGGACAGGCACACCGACACCGAATCGAAATGCTGGGCGATCTCCCGCGCATCCACCCCAAGCTTGACCGCCGCGTTATAGATTCGCGCGCCATCCAAATGGAGGGCCAAGCCATGTTCACGGGTAAACGCCCGCGCCTTGGCCAGGTATTCCAAGGGCAGCACTTTGCCTTGCATGGTGTTTTCCAGAGCCAGCAAGCGGGTGCGGGCGAAGTGGAAATCGTCCGGCTTGATCGCGTCCCGTACATGGTTCAAATCCAGGGAGCCATCCGCCTGCACTTCCAGCGGCTGCGGCTGGATCGAACCCAGCACCGCTGCACCACCGCCTTCATATTTGTAGGTGTGGGCCTGCTGGCCGACGATATATTCCTCGCCGCGCTCACAATGAGCCATCAATGCCAGTAGATTGCTCATGGTGCCGGTGGGCACGAACAACGCCGCAGCAAACCCAAGGCGCTTGGCCAATTCAGCTTCCAGCAGATTGACGCTGGGGTCTTCACCGTAGACGTCATCGCCGCTGACGGCAGTGGCCATCGCGTCCAGCATGCCGGGGGTGGGTTGGGTCACGGTATCGCTGCGCAGGTCAATCACGGTCATGAAACAGGCCTCTAACAGGTTAAGTACGTCCTTTTATCGATGATTACTGCGGGCAAAGCCCCGGAATATCAAGCCCCGTTTACATTCAATCGAATACCAACCAAACAAACCGATATAGGTTATCGATACGGCGTCCGTGCAGTTTTTGAAAAACCATGTTAAAAATCTCCCCGCCGCCAGGGTTCTGGTGGCAACGTTCTCAGGGCGGGGTGTAATTCCCCACCGGCGGTAATTACACGCAATGTGTATAGCCCGCGAGCGCTTGGCGCCTCGAACTGCTCACGCGGGACGGCGACAAGGTCAGCAGACCCGGTGTGATCCCGGGGCCGACGGTCATAGTCCGGATGAAGAGAGAACGGGATTGAGACCTAAGGGCCGCGCGCCTATTGACGCATGCGTACCCTTAAATCCCATTCGATTCATAACGCCCTGTTTTTTTCTTAAACAGGAGTCAGAACATGCAACCCACCGCTATCGACAGCAAAAGCAAAAACCACTACGGCGAGCGCGTCGCGTTTATCCAAGCCTGCTGGCACAAGGATATTGTCGACCAATCCCGTAAAGGCTTCCTCGCCGAAATGATCGCCCAGGGCTACCAGGAATCGGACATCGATTTCTTCGAAGTCGGCGGCGCCTTTGAAATGCCCCTGCACGCCAAGCTACTGGCCAAGACCGGTCGTTACGCCGGTATCGTTGCCGCCGCGCTGGTGGTGGACGGTGGCATCTACCGTCACGAATTCGTCGCCCAATCGGTGGTCAGCGGCCTGATGCAGGTGCAACTGGAAACTGAAGTGCCGGTGTTCTCGGTATCGCTGACGCCGCATCACTTCCACGCGGGCAGCGAGCACCACGCGTTCTTCCATGATCACTTTGTGCACAAGGGCCAGGAAGCGGCGAAGACCTGCGCAGATACCCTGCACAAGGTACGGGCGATCCGTCGTAGCGAGCCACGGGCGGTAGCGGTCTAAGCAATACTGCAAAACAAAATGTGGGAGGGGGCTTGCCCCCGATAGCAGTGTGTCATTCAGCTCATCTGTAGCTGAGACACCGCCATCGGGGGCAAGCCCCCTCCCACATTTGCATCCGGTTACGCCTTGAGACCTATGCCAGGCCAGCGTCCGTGGTCGGCACAATCAATATCCCTGCCCGCAAACCATTCTTCACCTTAGGGTTGGGAAAGATGATGCGTGCGCCCTCCTCCTCGATCACCCAACGCGTCTTGGCCACATCTTCGGCCAGCAGATAACCCTTTTCCAATTCCGAAAAGTTTTCCACGTCAGCCGGCAAGTGCAGCAGGAAAGCATCACTGTGCTTGATGACTTCACGCGACACGGCGAACAGTTTCAACCCGTCCAGGCTGTCAGTCTCAGGCTCCGTGCCTTCGATGATCTGTTTGAGGCGCAGCTCCAGGCGGGAAACATTCACCCCTTGGTTCTGCCCGAATGGCCGCGCCTTGCCCAGTTCCAGGGTGAAAGCTTCGGCGTCCAGTTGCTCGTAGGTAAACGCCGTGAAGGTGATCGACGTCTTGTTCTGCAGTAGCACCGCTTCCATGCCGGCAGCGTTCAAACGCGCCAGTTCGCGACGCGAATGCTGGCGCCCGTCTTTCCAGGGGTACAGGGCAAACTGCTCAATCTTCGAGCCGCGAATGGCGGTGTGCAAATCGTAATGCAGGCGCGAACGGCCAGGCTGGCTGAAGAAGCTACGGGCCAGTTGTTCAAGCTCGGCGGCGCGCATGGCTTCGGGGCCGATGTTTTTTTCGTGACGGCCGTTGAACAGCCGGTTGACGTCCAGTTCGAGGTAACGCTCGCCGCGGCGCATCGCCTCGGGGTTGCCGAACAGGAACAGAATACGAGTGCGGGGTTTGATCTCCCCACGGGCGATGCCATGCAACAAGCGGTCGAGCAGTTCGATCGGCGCGGTTTCGTTGCCATGGATGCCGGACGACAGCAGCAGGTCGCTGCCATTGTCCCGTGCTTCAGGAGGACGCACTTCAAGCGCGCCCTCGCTGAGCCAGCGCATCTGCACGCCGTCGACAGTCGATTGAATTTTTTGCGCCGGTTCACGACCGGCGAGGGTCAGTTCAAGCAATTTGCCGAGGGCGAGCATACGCAGCTTCCTTAGTGGTTGCAGCCTGGGCCGTGGACGTGATCGTCGTCATCACCTTCAACGTCGGCCGGTTCCATTTCCAGTTGCAGGCTCATCAGGTTGGTGGCCAGTGGGCGCATCAGCAGGTTGGCGTATTCGGCATCGCCTTCTTCGACGTCCACACCGATCAGCAGTTGGCCACGGCCGTCGTGCTGGATCCAGATTTCCTTGCCCTGCCAGACCACGGCGACGCGGGTGCAGGAGGTTTCCAGCTGGGTGCCGTCGGTGTCTTCAAGGATCAGCTTCAGGGTGTCGGTGGTCATAAAATAGTTCTCAGCCGTGCGGCGTTAATTGATCTGGAAAGGATAAACCGAGCCCAGTTTAAGGATTTGCGTCAGTTCATCCAGTGCCGTCCGGCACTCAAGCAGCAACTGCGGGTCAGCCAGGTCGGTTTCACGCAGGCTGTCGCGGTAGTGTTTGTCGACCCATTGGGTAAGCGTGTCGTACAACGGCGCGGTCATGATAACCCCTGGATTCACCGCCGCCAGTTCCGTTTCGTTCAGCGCCACGCGCAAGCGCAGGCACGCCGGGCCGCCGCCGTTCTGCATGCTCTGCTTGAGGTCGAAGACCTTCACTTCGCGGATCAGCCCACCCGCAGCGGTCAGGCCTTGCAGGTAATGCCACACGCGCTCATTGGCGCGACACTCTTCTGGCACGATCAACAGCATCGAGCCGTCAGGTCGGGTCAGCAACTGGCTGTTGAACAGGTAGGAACGCACTGCGTCCTCGACGCTGACCTGGGCGCGCGGCACACACACCGACTGGAAGTTGCCGCCCACTTTGCCCAACTTTCCTTGCAGTTCGGCGAGCATTTGTTCGGTATTGAGGAACGCATCCTCGTGATAGAACAGCACTTCGCCGTTGCCCACCGCGATCACGTCGTTGTGGAACACACCCGCATCAATCACGGCCGGGTTCTGCTGGGCGTAGACCACGCCGTCGTCTTTCAAACCGTGCAGACGGGCGACGGCCTGTGAGGCTTCGAGGGTCTGGCGTGCCGGGTATTTCTGGGGGGCCGGGTAACGGGGATCGAACGCGCTGCGGCCGAACACAAAAAACTCTACCCCGGCCTCGCCATATTCACGGCAAAAACGCGTGTGGTTGGCCGCGCCTTCGTCGCCGAACTGCGCCACCGCCGGCAATGCGGCGTGATGGGCAAAGTGTTTCTGGTCAGCAAACATCGCGCCCAGCACGCGGCTGGTGGTCGGGTGTTCAATGCTGCGGTGGTACTTGCAGTTGAGGTTGGCGGCGGTGAAATGCACGCGACCATCCGCCGTGTCAGCGCTCGGGCTGACCGTGGCGGCGTTGGCCACCCACATGCTCGACGCAGAGCAACTGGCGACCAACAACGGCATGGCCTGCTTGGCCGCCTGCTGGATCACCTGGGCATCGGTCCCGCTGAAGCCAAGGCTGCGCAAGGCGGCCACGTCCGGGCGCTCTTGGGGCGCGAGTACGCCTTGCACAAAGCCCATGTCCATCAGGGCTTTCATTTTTTGCAGGCCCTGCAACGCTGCTTCCTTGGGGTTGGAATGCTGCTGGCTGTTGCTCTGGGACGCGACGTTGCCGAAGGACAAACCGCCGTAGTTATGGGTCGGCCCCACTAGACCGTCAAAATTGACTTCATAGGATTTCATCGGCGAGGCTCCACGAACATCTGTTTTTATAGGCATCGAATTACTTGAATACACCACTGAACCCCTGTGGGAGGGGGCTTGCCCCCGATAGCGGTGGATCAATCACCTGATTCATCAACTGACACACCGCGATCGGGAGCAAGCCCCCTCCCACATTTAGATCAGCGTAATGCCGGGGGTTAGCGTGGCAGGCACCACCAGGCTCGGGGTCTCCAGCGACGCCACCGGGTACGCACAATAATCCGCCGCGTAATACGCACTGGCGCGATGGTTGCCCGACGCCCCCACCCCACCGAACGGTGCGGTACTCGCAGCGCCGGTCAGTTGTTTGTTCCAGTTGACGATCCCGGCGCGGCTTTCCAGCCAAAATTGCTGGTAACGCGCCTCGGAGTCCGACAACAAACCGGCGGCCAGGCCGTACTGGGTGTTGTTGGCCTCGGCAATCGCCGCCTCAAAATCAGCGTAGCGGATCACCTGCAACAGCGGGCCGAACAGTTCTTCGTCTTCGCGCTCGGTCACGCCGGTCACGTCGATGATGCCTGGGGTCAGCAAAGCGGCCTGATCCTGCGGCTGGGTCATTTCCAGCAGCGCGACAGCGCCATTTGCCAGCATCAGCTCCTGGGCATCCATCAGCGCTTTCGCGGCGCCAAGGGAAATCACCGAGCCCATGAACGGCGCCGGTTGCTGGTCGAACGCACCGACTTCAATCGTCGCACTCACCGCCACCAGCCGCGCCAGCAATGCATCGCCCCAGGCGCCTTCCGGCACCAGCAGGCGACGGGCGCAGGTACAACGTTGGCCGGCAGAGATAAACGCCGACTGGATAATGGTGTAGACCGCCGCATCCACATCGGCCACTTCGCCCACCACCAGCGGGTTGTTGCCGCCCATTTCCAGGGCCAGGATTTTGTCCGGGCGTCCGGAGAACTGCTGGTGCAGGTGATTGCCGGTACGGCTCGAACCGGTAAAGAACAAACCGTCGATGCCTGGGTTGGCCGCCAACGCGATACCGGTTTCCCGCGCACCTTGCAGCAGGTTCAACACACCCGCCGGCAGACCGGCTTCGATCCAGCACTGCACGGTCAGCTCGGCGACTTTGGGGGTCAACTCGCTCGGTTTGAACAGCACGGTGTTACCCGCCAACAAGGCCGGGACGATATGCCCGTTGGGCAAATGCCCAGGGAAGTTGTAAGGGCCAAACACCGCGACCACACCGTGGGGCTTGTGGCGCAACACGGCGGTGGCGTCACCCAGGGGGCCGCTCTTCTCGCCAGTACGCTCCCGGTAGCTTTGCACCGAGATCGCAATTTTGTTGGCCATGCTGGTGACTTCAGTGGCCGATTCCCACAACGGCTTGCCGGTTTCCTCACCGATGCAGCGGGCGATTTCATCGGCGCGACGTTTAAGGGTCGCGGCGAAGGTTTCCAGCACGCTGATGCGCTCTTCCAGCGAACGCTTGGCCCAGGCCGGGAACGCCTGACGCGCGGCCTGCACAGCGGACTCGACCTGCTCGGCAGTGGCGCCGTTGCCGGCCCACAGCACGTCTTGAGTCACCGGGTTGCGTGATTCAAACAACTCACCCTGGCCAGACAGCCAGCTACCTGCGATATACAGCGAATTCATTATTTCGACTCCCGAGCAGCAGACAACGGTACAGCGCGCACTTGATCACCCACCACCAGTTGCAGGCGCTTGGCAGTCTGCGGATCGACCACCAGCGTGCCTGCCGCCAGGCGGGCCGGTGCGGCGGTGATGCGACACTCTTCGCGCTTGCGGTTATGGATCAGGAACGGCGTGGCGTCGTCCCCCGGCGTGCCGATGGCCAATACCAGCGACTGGCTGTCGCGCACCGCACGGATTTTGCTGGTCTCACACTCCACTGCCGGGCCGGCGTCGAAGATATCGACATAGCCCTGGTAACTGAAGCCTTCGCTCTTGAGCATGCTCAGCGCGGGTTCGGTGTCCGGATGGACCTTGCCGATCACGTTGCGCGCGTCTTCCGACAGGAAACAGCTGTACAACGGAAACTTCGGCATCAGCTCGGCGATAAACGCCTTGTTGCCCACGCCGGTGAGGTAGTCGGCCTGGCTGAATTCCATCTTGAAGAAGTGACGCCCCAGGCTTTCCCAGAACGGGGAACGCCCGGCATCGTTAGACACACCGCGCATCTCGGCAATGATCTTGTTGCCGAACAACTGCGGAAACTCAGCGATAAACAACATGCGCGCCTTGGCCAACATGCGGCCGTTGAGGCCGTTGCGGTAGTCGGCGTGCAGGAACAACGAGCACAACTCGGAATTGCCGGTGAGGTCGTTGGCCAGGAACAGCGTCGGAATCTCGCGGTAAATGTTCAGTTCCTGGGAGGCGCTGACGGTCAGGCCCACCCGGAAGTTATACCAAGGCTCACGCAGGCCAACGGCGCCAGCGATGGCGGAAATCCCCACCACGCGGCCTTCGTCGTTTTCCAGCACGAACAGGTAGTCCGCATCGCCACGCCCGGCGTCGCCGCGAAAGGTTTTTTCCGCCCAGCCAACCCGATGGGTCAGGCGCTCTTCGTTGGCCGGCAAGGTCGTGAGGCCGGTGCCGGTGCTGCGCGCCAGATCAATCAGGGCCGGTAAATCGCTGCTGCGTACGGGACGAACGATCATGCTATCTCCTCAGACGGGCCGCTGTTGTCAGCCACCCGCGAAACTCAGTCTTTATACCGCTACCAAGCGCACACTCGCGCCTTCGCCAACGCCCAGGGCTTCGGCAGTTGCCAAGTCCAGGGTCACCGGTTTGCCGGGCGCGTAGTCCAGCTCCAGCATCACCGCACGGTAATCCTGCAACTGCGCGTTGCTCACGAGGTATTGGCGGCCGACACCCTTGACCATCTCGCCGATCTTCACCGGAACCACGCGGCTCTGGGCAATAGAGCGAATCCCCGAAACCCGTGCATGCAGCGTGGGGCCGCCATCGAAGATGTCGATGTAATGGTCGGTCTCGAAGCCCTCGCGCATCAGGATGTCGAAGGTAATCTGCGCACGCGGGTGCACCTGGCCCATGGCTTCCTGGGCTTCGTCCGGCAACAGCGGTACGTAGATTGGGTAGTGCGGCATCAACTCGGCGAGGAACGTACGGCTTTTCAGCCCGCACAGACGCTCGGCGGCGGCGTAGTTGAGGTCGAAGAAGTTACGGCCGATGGCATCCCAGAACGGCGAATCACCGTTCTCGTCGCTGTAGCCGACAATCTCGGTCACCACCGAGTCGGCAAAGCGCTCGGGGTGGCTGGCGACGAACAGCAGGCGGCCACGGGAATTGAGTTCCGACCACGGCGAACCGACCAGCTCGGGCACCACGTAGAAACTGGTAAGCAGGCTGTTGCCGGTGAGGTCGTGGCACTGGGAAAGCACGTGGATCTTGTTGTGGATCTTCAGCTCGCGCGAGGCGTGCACGAAGGTCTCGTTACGAAAACTGTAGAAAGGCTCCGAGTAGCCGGCCGACGCGACGATGGCCGAGCAACCGGCGAGCTTGCCGGTCTCGGTGTCTTCGAGCACGAAGAAATAGCTTTCTTCACCGTTGAAACTTACCTCGGCCGCGAAGGACGCTTCGCTGGCGGCGATCTTGTCGCTGAGGCGTTCCACATCATCCGGCAAGGAGGTGACACCAATCGGGCTGTCCGCAGCCAGACGCTGTACCTCGCCCAGATCAGCCATTTGCGCGGGGCGCATCACCAGCATGGTGTCACTCCTTAACTCTAAAACTCATAGGGGAAAATTACCGGACATAGTTGGAACAACCATATTCCAATGTGGGAGGGGGCTTGCCCCCGATAGCGGTGTATCAGTCACCGGATGTATCAACTGACAGACTGCCATCGGGGGCAAGCCCCCTCCCACATTTTTGACCCAGTCCGGCCGGCAGAAGGTGTAGTTATCAGGCTTGTGTCAGGGTTTTTACTGCACGTTCGAAGCGATCCAGGCCTTCGTTGATGTCCGCTTCTTCCACCACCAGGCTCGGCGCGAAACGCACCACGTCCGGACCGGCTTGCAGGATCATCAGGTTTTCTTTCTCGGCCGCGTTGAACACGTCCTTGGCCTTGCCTTTAAACGCATCGCTCAATACGCAACCGATCAGCAGGCCCATGCCACGCACTTCGGTGAAGATGCCGTACTGCTTGCCGATCTGTTCCAGGCGCGCCTTGAACTGGTTGTGTTTGGCGTTGACGCCGGCCAGCACCTCAGGGGTGTTGATCACGTCGATGACCGCTTCGGCCACCGCACACGCCAGCGGGTTACCGCCGTAAGTGGTGCCGTGGGTGCCGACCACCAGGTGCTTGGCCAGGTCTTCGCGGGTGAGCATCGCCGCGATCGGGAAACCGCCGCCCAGGCTCTTGGCGCTGGTGAGGATGTCCGGCGTCACGCCGTAGTGCTGGTAGGCAAACAGGTGGCCGCTACGGCCCATGCCAGTCTGCACTTCGTCGAACACCAGCAGCGCATTGTTGGCGTCGCACAGTTCGCGGGCGCCTTGCAGGTAAGCCAACTCGGCCGGCAGTACGCCGCCTTCGCCCTGGATCGGTTCGAGCACCACGGCGCAGGTCTTGTCCGACACGGCGGCTTTCAGCGCAGCCAAGTCGTTGTAAGGAACGTGGGTGATGCCGGTGATTTTAGGACCGAAGCCATCGGAGTACTTCGACTGACCACCAACGTTGACGGTGAACAAGGTACGGCCGTGGAAGCTGTTCAGCGCGGCAATGATCTCGTACTTCTCGGTACCGAAACGGTCGAACGCCACGCGACGGGCCAGCTTGAACGCGGCCTCGTTGGCTTCGGCGCCGGAGTTACATAAGAACACGCGCTCGGCAAAGGTGGCGTCGATCAGCTTATGGGCCAGGCGCAGGGCCGGCTCATTGGTGAACACGTTGGAGACATGCCACAGCTTGTTGGCCTGTTCGGTCAACGCACCGACCAGCGCCGGGTGGGCGTGGCCCAACACGTTGACCGCGATGCCGCCGGCAAAGTCGATCAGCTCGCGACCCGCCTGGTCCCACACACGGGAGCCTGCGCCACGCACGGGGATGAATGCGGCAGGTGCATAGTTGGGAACCATGACCTGGTCGAAATCGGCACGTTGCACCGGGGCTTGCTCAACGGACATCGGAGTCTCCTGAAGAGGAACGCCTGCCTGGAACTGGCGGGCGATGCAGGGATTGTAAGGACAGTTTTCAGAGCGGCCTTGCCGCCAAGCGACAACTTCTTATAGCGCCAACCCGCGTTTTCAGCGGGTTTACGCCAATGCGACAAATAGCGTCGCAAAGGCGCAGTTTAAACCGTGCGTAGGCCTCGTGGGCAGGGGATGACAGGATCTTCGCAAATCAGCCCCAGCGCGCTGCGCTAACTGTCTACCGCCCAACGACAAGCCCGCGCTGTTTTGCTGAGCCTCCTCAAAAGCCATCAAGGAACGGCCCATGGCGCAGCATCCTGAAACCCAAACACCACACCTCGACATTCTCCGCGACGCTATCCCTCCTTGGTTGGGCACGGCCAGTGCCGCCAAGCGCGTGGCGTTGAAAGCCTGCACGCCGTTGATTGCCGACTGGTATACCCGTGCAACCGAGTCGCAACATGCACAGCTCAAAGAACTCAACGCCGCCGCCTGGACCGCGCAGAACCTCGTGGACAAGGCTCTGGCGGCACTGAAAAGCCCGGAGCAGTTCGGCGCCGAACGCCTGCACGCGGCACTCAAGGACGAGTTCGGCATCGACACTGATGTGCGCAACACCTACCTGCAACTGTACGTCCCGTTGACCGTTGTCGGTTTTACCGTCAAGCAGGGCGCGGCCAGAACCTGGTCGGTCTCACTGCTGGAAGCGGCGCTGCACAACTTCGAAGCCGACGAGACCTACGCGCAGCACTCCGGCTTCAGCACGCAACCCACGGCCACAGGGCAGTTCAGCCCCCTGCCCGACCTCGACGCGAAGATCAGCGTCGCGCAATTCACCCAGCTCTGCCGGCGCCTGGACATCGGCGGCCAATACCAACGCTACCTGGACGAGTACCTCGACCTGGGCAACCCCGTGGCGCGCAACGCCCTGGAGCACTGGCTCAAACAAAGCCACTTGAGCGCGCTGAAATTCGCTCTGTACATGGCCTTGCTCAAGGACGAGCTGCCCGCCGCCAGCCACACCGCGGTACTCAATCTGATCGAAAACGGCGACGCCACGCACAACGGCTGCCCGCCGCTGATGGCCCATGATTTATTCATCATGGATTGTCGCCTCACTGGCGTGGTGCTGTTCGCTCCGGATCTGGAGAACAGCCGCGATACAGCCCCGCTGATCGCCTATATCCCCGACGATCCGCAACACCCGATCAAACACTACCCCAGCAGTGCCGCGTTCATGCAGAGCCTGGTCGCCCGGTTGCGCTCGAAGGACTTTCAAGGGTTCTTCAGCCGTTTTGTCCGCCATGAAGACGCTGCGGTGTTCTTCGCCAACCTCAATCAACGCCTCAGCCAAGTCACCTGGCATGCGCATAAACAGGGCGATCCACTGCCCAGTTGGCGTGACACCCCGACCCAGAGCCCCCAGCTGCAATTTCGCAGCCTCAGGATCAACGGTGACCTCTTCGCGCATCTATTCCAGATGCACCTGAGCAAGCTGCTGGCAGACGCGCAGAGCCGCGCGGTCTCCACCGCCAAGGTCGACCAGAACGCACGTTGGGAACGCTGGGAATTCCTGAAAAAAATCGGCGATACCCTGCTGCAGATCGTTGCCTTCGTGGCACTGCCGTTCGTGCCGCCGCTGGGCGCACTGATGCTGGCGTATACCGCCTATCAGGTGCTCGACGAGGCCTTCGAAGGCATCATCGACTGGGCTGAGGGCCTGCGACATGAAGCCCTTGGCCATGCTTTGGGCCTGCTGGAGCAGATGGTCCAACTGGGCCTGTTCGCCACCGGATTGCCCATCATCGAAGGACTGGTGCGCGAAGCATTGCCCGCGCAGCTGCTGGCCTTCATCGAGCGCTTGCAACCGGTCGAGCGGCCCAACAGTCAGCGCCGTCTGTGGCAACCCGACCTCAGCCCCTATCGCCAGGACGTGACACTGCCCGCCGAGGCACGCCCGGACGCGCAAGGCCTGCACCTGCACGCAGACAAAAACATCCTTAGCCTCAATGGCGAGCGCTATCACGTGCAGAAAGACGCCGACCGCTATTTCATCCAGCACCCCACGCGACCTTCGGCTTACCGTCCGGCCGTGATGACCAACGGACAGGGCGCCTGGGTCACCGAGCTGGAAAACCCCTTGAGCTGGGATAGCACTACGCTGATGCGCCGCCTCGGTTACCAGACCGATTCGTTGAGCGACGCGCAATTAGCGCAGGTCCGCGACAGCAGCGCTACCCATGACAACACGTTGCGCAAAACGCACAGCACCCAGCAGCCGCCACCACCGCTACTGGCCGACACCCTCAAGCGCTTCAAGATCGACCAGCAGTTGCAGGAGTTTGTGACACAGATGAACAGCGACGACCCGGCGATCTACGCCAAGGCCGATCCGCAGACCCAATTGCAGTTGCTGATCAGCTATGGCCTGTGGCCCTCCGGCAAGACCTTGCGGGTGGTGGATGCCAGCGGCAACACCCTGTGGGAGTTCCTCGGAGAATCCGGGGCCAGCACTGTGCAGGTACTTGAGGAGCAATTGCGCAACGGCGACCTGCTGCCCACCCTGATCGACAGCCTGAATGAGCCGGAGCGCAAGGAACTACTGGAAGAAGAATTCGGCCTGCCTCCCGCCTCCAGCCGCACCCGCGCAGCCGCGTTGCGCAAGAAACTTGCGCGTATTGCCCAGGACAAGCGCTTCTCACTGTTCGACTCACGCTACCGCGGCCAGGACCGCACCAGCGACCCTCGTGTGCAAAAGCTCATCGACAGTGCCTCGCGCCCCGGCCTGCCGACGCCGGTTGCCGAGGAGTTACTGGCCGGTGCCAGTGGCGAGGAGCTCAAGTCGATCGACGCTGGCAACGTACCAACGCGCCTGACCGAACTGGCCGAATGGTCGTTGCATGAAGTGCGCACCACACGCGCCTATGAAGGCCTGTATCTGGACGCTGTGGAAAATCCGGACACTTGCCGGCTGGCGCTGCATTCGCTGGAAAACCTCAATGGCTGGCCCGAGTGGATTCGTCTGGAACTGCGCCAATACCGCGCTGACGGCGAGTTGCTCGACGCCATCGGGCCTACTTACGCGCCGACCAAACGTACGCTGGTGGCCACACCGGACGGCCAATTCATCCCCGAGAACGGCCAGACCGCACTGTTTGGCAGCACCGATTTCTACACCGCCGTCCTGCAGGCCCTGCCTGACAGTGCGCGCAATGCGCTGCAACTTCATATCGGCCAGGGCCCACGCCTCAAGCAGGCGATCGGCGATGCCCCGGTGGATCGCCCTACCTTGCGCGACATATTAAAGAGCGACCCGCACAACAAACCCAGCTACGACCCCAATGTCATGCGTTTGCGCGGCGGCATGGACGGTTACCCGCCAGCCATTCCCGAGGTGCCGGGACCCAGCCGCGGCCCCTCGCTCGAACAACAACTGCAGACGCTGCGCCCGCAACTGTCGCGTGCAAGAATCCGCGACATGATCGCCGCCCTGCAAAATACCCCCGGCGGTGCACAACTGGCCTTAACCCGGTTGCGCAACGAATACATCCAACTGGACCTGAACCTGGTGGTATGGGAATCCCAGACACCCCGTGTACACCCCACAACCGGCGCTACGCTGAGCGCGCTCCAATATGAATACCTGCGGCGCGACCGCAATTTGTTCGCCCACCAACTACGGCGAGCCTGGCGCCAGGAAACCGAGCTCGATAACTTCTATGAGCCGCCAGCCATCAACGGTCATATCCTGCGACTGTCAGCCCCCCTGCTGGGTGAGTTGCCCACCCTGAGTGCACGCTTCGAACATGTCTCTCACCTGGAATTGCAGGGTGCGCACCAACGCATGGAAATCGACGGATTCCTGCAGCTTTTTCCAAGCTTGCGTCGGCTGAACATCCGCAATCTTGCCGTGGACGAACTGCCGCCCAGCCTGGCCTCGATGAACACGCTCAACGAATTGATCCTGAGTAGCTGCAACATCCGCCTCACCGAGCAAAGCCATGCGGTCATCAACAACATGACGCGCCTGTTGACCCTTGACCTGTACAACAACCCCCTGACGCTGACTCCCAATGTGGAACAGATGCCGCAGTTGCAATACCTGGACCTGGCCAACACCGACATCGAGCAACTGCCCGAAGGATTGCTAAGTCGCAGCCACCTGACGCTGGCGATGCTGTCCAATAACAGGATCAGCGAGTTGCCTGCCGCCCTGTTCGATTTGCCCGTCGACATCACTCGGCATTTCGACCTGTCCAACAACCCGTTGTCCGAGCCGACACTGGAGCGCGTCAAAGCCTACTTCCAGCGTACCCAACACTACTTGGAAGCGATCCCGGCCAGGGTCGACGCGGAGCAGGCCAAAAGACTGTTCCCCTCGTTCAACGGTGACCAAATCAACCGCTTCATTTTTGGCCTGCCAGGGGACCTGGCAGCCGGTCGCGTCGAGATGAGTCGGCTGGAGAACGAATTTCCCACCATCCGTCAGGATTGCCTTGGCTGGGCCAACGACAGCAGCGTCACCGCCGAGGAACAAGCCCTGCGCCACCGATTTATCGCTGCCCTTGAGGCAGGCTGGCGACGCGATATCACCTCGGGCGATGTCAACTTCGGGCTGCCGATGCTCAGCTACGAATTCAGCCTTTTCCTCCCGGTGAGCGGCGATTTGCCCGCCCTGCGCACCTCGTTCAATCATGTGTCCGTGCTCGCCTTAAAGGGCTTGGGCTCACCGTTGGGTCTGGATGCGTTCCTGCGCAGTTTCCCGGCGCTGACTGCGCTGCATATCGAAAACTATGCACTGAGTGAACTGCCGCGACTCGGCCACCTGCCAAACCTGTCGTACCTGGTGCTGGACCGCTGCACGCTGCAATTGTCGCCATCCGCGCAGCAAGCCTTGCAGGGCATGCGTGAGCTCAAGCACCTGAACCTCGATAACAACCCGCTGGCGCGACTGCCGGATTTCAACCAGCTGCCCAACCTGGTCAGCCTGTCACTGCGTAACACTGGCTTGAGCGAACTGCCCCGCTCGCTGATTCAGCCGGCGGTATTGCGTGCCCGCGTGGACTTGAGCCAGAACGCTTTGCGCGAGCTGCCTGAAGAGGCCTTCGAACTGCCGCGGGCGGCCAGCAACGCATTCGACCTGTCGGCCAACCCGTTGTCGCCCTCGACCTTGCACGCGATCAAGCGCTATTGCCAAGCCAAGGGCGAACACTGGAATGCCAGCATTCCCGATGCACAATTGCAGCGCATCAACGCGCTCTACCCCAGCCTCACGGAGCGAGACACCAAGCGCATCTTTTTTGAGCTACCCGGCGAACTGGAGGAAGCCGACGCGCAAATCAGCCGCCTGAGTGCCGAATACGAGCGGCTCGACAGCGACCTGGAGGAATGGGTACTCAACGTCCCCGCCATGGACCAACTGGCCAACCCCCTGCTGATTGAAAATGCCCGCGCCGAGGAGCAGGTGCGTCGCCTGGCATTCAAGGAATTGATACTGCGCTGCTGGCGCAGAGAAACCGATCTGGATGAAAACGAATGGCCCGCCCGAAACACTCACAAGCTGATCTTCAACGGCCAGCTTTCCGGAGATCTGCCAGCCCTGAATGCGCGCCTGGAACATGTGACGCTGATGGAACTGACGGGCGACAAGCGCCATGTTCGCGTAGGCGAATTCCTGCAGGCGTTCCCAAACCTGACTGCGCTTACAGTGGAGCAGCACGCCCTGCAGCGGATTCCCGACCGAGTGTTCGAACTCAAGCAATTGCGCCTGCTCAAGCTCAGCAATAACCAGATCCGCCTGACGCCGAACAGCATCGAGCAGCTATCACGCCTGACGGAGCTCACTTACTTGGATCTGAGCGACAACACCCTCACCCAAGCGCCGGACCTGCGCAACATGACGCGACTGACGATGGTGTACCTGCACAACTGCAGGCTGCGCGACATACCCACGGGGATCTTCAGCCTACCGCGCCTGCGGGCCGTAGACCTGAGCGACAACCTGATCGAGCACTTGCCGGACGACCTGCTGGGAATGCCACTGCCGCTCGACGATGACTCGGATGTGAGCGGCAACCCCCTGTCTCCCGAAAGCCTGACGATCTTGCGTACCTATTACCGGCAGACGGGTTATGAGTTGGGGGTGGAGGAAGCGACATACGACGAAAACATGGAGGACATAACCCCGCCCGGCACACCGGAACCCATGGAGGAGTGAGACAGTCGCGTACCTGTTCGTGACAACCCGGTTTCAGCCGCGTTCGGACGGCACCGATGACAACTCGAACGGGCTGCTGCTGCGCCGTTGATTGCGGTCTTCACGCGGGGTGGCGCCGAAGAAGTTGCGGTAGGCGCTGGAGAAGTGTGGCCCTGAGGAGAAGCCGCAGGACAGGCCGATCTGGATGATCGACTTGCTGGTTTGCATCAGCATTTGGCGGGCCTTGTTCAGACGCAGCTCCAGGTAATACTGGCTGGGGACTCGGTTGAGGTACTGCTTGAAGATCCGCTCCAGTTGTCGTCGCGACACACAGACGTGCTGGGCAATTTCGTCAGTGGTCAGCGGTTCTTCGATATTGGCTTCCATCAGCAACACGGCCTGGGTCAGCTTAGGATGGCTGGAACCCAGGCGGTTTTGCAGAGGAATCCGCTGGCGTTCGCCGCCTTCGCGGATGCGCTCCACCACCAGTTCTTCGGAGACTGCACCCGCCAGTTCGGCGCCGTGGTCGCGGGCCAGTACCGCCAGCAGCAAGTCGAGTACCGACATGCCACCGCAGGCGCTCAGGCGATCACGGTCCCAGTCGAACAGGTGGCTGGTGGCGATCACCTTGGGAAAACGTTCGGCGAAGTCATCCTGCCAGCGCCAGTGCACGGCGGCGCGATAACCGTCGAGCAGACCGAGCTGGGCCAACGGGTACACGCCGGCCGACAAACCACCGATCACACACCCGGCCCGCACCAATTGCTTGAGGGCCGTGCTCAGTTGCGAGGCAATAACCGTTGGCGGCTCGTCGGCCAGCAGAAACAGTTTCTGAAAGCCTTCGAGCTTGCCGGCCCAAGGTTCGCCCGGCAATTGCCAGGCGCCTTCGGTGGCAGGCTCCGCGAGCAAAAACGACAGCTCGTAAACCACATCCGGATGCACCCGCTGAGCAACGCGTAAGGCCTCCTCAGCCAGCGCAAGCGTGAGTGCCTTTGTGCTGGGCCAAATCAGGAAACCAATTTTATGGGCGGTCATGGAGTGCTATCCGAAGCCTGTAACAGTAATGAAGACAAGGGCCAATGCTAGCCCGTAAACCAACACAAAGCTTAAAAACGATAAAGATCCAACTGTAGAACCCCAATGTAGAGATCCATGTGGGAGGAATTATTTCAAGCTGCCGGACAGGAACTGCTGCAACCGCTCGGACTGCGGGTTCACCAGCACTTCCCGCGGGTTGCCGCGTTCTTCAACAATCCCTTTGTGCAGGAACACCAACTGGTTCGACACTTCGCGGGCAAAGCCCATTTCGTGGGTGACCACCACCATGGTGCGGCCTTCCAGGGCCAGGTCCTGCATCACCTTGAGCACTTCGCCGACCAGTTCCGGGTCCAGCGCCGAAGTCGGTTCGTCAAACAGCATCACCTCAGGTTCCATCGCCAAGGCACGGGCAATCGCCACACGCTGCTGCTCGCCGCCGGACATATGGCCAGGGAACGCATCCTTACGATGGCCCACGCCGACTTTAGCCAGATAGTGCTCGGCCTTTTCACGGGCATCTTTCTTCGACATGCCCAACACGTGCACCGGGGCTTCCATCACGTTTTCAAGCGCGGTCATATGCGACCACAGGTTGAAATGCTGGAACACCATGGACAGGCGCGAACGCATGCGTTGCAGCTGCTTGGGATCAGCGGCCTTCAGGGCGCCGTCCTTGTTGGCCACCAGTTTCAGCTCTTCGTTATTGAGCAGAATCTTGCCGGCGTGGGGTTGCTCCAGCAGGTTGATGCAGCGCAAAAAGGTACTTTTGCCCGAACCACTGGAACCGATGATGCTGATCACATCACCGGCCGCAGCGGCCAGGGAAACGCCTTTGAGCACTTCATGACTGCCATAGCGTTTATGCAGGTCTTGGACTTCAAGTTTGTACATGCGGTCGGTTCTCACAAAAACAGGTGGTCAGTCGTTGAGCAAGCGCCCGTGTCGCAGCGCGTCGCGCCCCGCCACCTTGGCCAGCCAGAAACCCGCTTGGGCATAACGTAGCCGTTCAACGGCAAACAACACCCCCGACGTACCGGCGCAGATAACGCTCACGCGGTCTTGCAGGGGGTCAATCACTTCAAAAATCGGTTCGCCGGCGTCCACCCAGTCTCCGGCTTTGCGCAGGTAACTGATCACACCGGCGTGGGGCGCGAAGAGCAACTCGGTGCCTTCAAACGGCATGCCTTCGCACGCTTCGTGTTGCGCAGCCGGCCATTCGCCGTTGATCAGGCCTTGCTCGGCAAGGAATGCGAGGATGCCCTCGGCGTGGAAGATTGCTTCATCACGCCCGGTGTCGGCTTGACCGCCCAGTTCCAACGTCGTCGCGAGGCACGCCAACGGGATCTGAGCGTCCGGAAACATCCGGGACAAGCGCAACCATGGCAGCGAGCAGGCTTCATCAAACGAGCTGCCACCGGAATCCTCCGCCAACAAGCCGACCTTCACATTCAGATGCGCCGACAGCGAACGCCACTGGGGCCAATGCTGGGGCAGCGCGTACATATGCAGCGCGGCTTCGGCGTCGCAATGCAGGTCGAGGACGATATCGGCGGTGCACGCGTGGCTCAGCAAGACGCGCTGCATGCCTTGCAACTGGCTGCTCGGCTCGGGCAAGGCGCTGAGCGCATCGATCATGGCCTGACGGATCAGGCGCACATTGGCATGGGGATCATCCCCCAGCTTGCCTTGAAGCAATGCGGCAACCGGTTCGCTCAACTCGACGAAATCGCGGTTGAAATTCTTGCCACTGCCTACTTCGAAACGCCCCTGGTGGCTGCCTTGCAACAACTGGCCCAGTCCCATCGGATTGGCCACCGGCACCAGCTCAATCACCCCGTTAAGGGCGCCTTGCTGTTCCAGTTCTGTCAGGCGTTTTTTCAGTTCCCAGGCGGCGCGCATGCCGGGCAGTTCATCGGCGTGCAGGCTGGCCTGGATATAGGCCTTGCGCTCGCCGCTGCCGAAACGGAACACGCTCAGTTGGCGCTCGCAGCCCAGGTGGCCCCAGGGCAACAGGTGGTCGATACGTTCCATATCAGTGCTTCCGTGGAGCCAGGTAGCTCAGCCAGCGGCGCTCGGCCAACTTGAACAGGCGCACCAGGATAAAGGTCAGGCACAGGTAGAAGACGCCAGCGGTGATATAGGCTTCAAACGGCAAGTAGAACTGGGCGTTCACCGTGCGTGCGGCGCCGGTGATGTCGATCAGGGTGACGATGGAGGCCAGGCTCGTGGTCTGGAGCATCATGATCACTTCGTTGCTGTACTGCGGCAGCGCACGGCGCAAGGCCGACGGCAGCAGGATGCGGCGGTACAGCTTATAGCGCGACATGCCCATCGCCTTGGCCGCTTCGATCTCGCCATTGGGCGTGGCCTTGAGGCTACCGGCAATGATCTCGGCGGTGTAGGCGCTGGTGTTGATCGCAAAGGCCAGGCACGCACAGAACGTGGCGCTGGACAGCAGGGGCCACATAAAGCTTTCGCGCACCGCTTCGAATTGCGCCAGACCGTAGTAGATCAGGAACAGTTGCACCAGCATCGGCGTGCCGCGGATCACGTACGTGTAGAGCCAGGCCACACCGTTCACGACCGGCTGCTTGGACACACGCATCAACCCCAGGGGCAAGGCGGCGAGCAGGCCGAAAAACAGCGAGATGGCGAGTAATTTCAGGGTAGTCAGCAGGCCGCCAAGGTACAGCGGCATGGCCTCCCAGATGACGTTGTAGTCGAAGATCATAGATCAGCCGCCCTTACGCCTACCGAGTAGCGCTTCTCAAGATAGCGCAGCGCCAGCAACGATACGCTGGTGATCACCAGGTACATCGCCGCCACTGCGAGGAAGAAGGTAAAAGGCTCGCGGGTGGCATCTGCCGCCTGCTTGGCCTTGAACATCATGTCTTGCAGGCCTACCACCGAGATCAGCGCGGTGGCCTTGGTGAGTACCAGCCAGTTGTTGGTGAAACCAGGGATCGCCAGCCGAATCATCTGCGGCACCATCACCCGGAAAAACACTTGGAAACTGCTCATGCCATATGCAAGGCCGGCTTCGGCCTGTCCCTTGGGGATGGCCATGAAGGCGCCACGGAAAGTTTCCGAAAGGTAGGCGCCAAAGATGAACCCCAGAGTGCCGATACCGGCGGCCAAAGGGTTCAAGTCGATATAGTCGTCGTAGCCGAGCATCGGCGCGACGCGGTTGAGCAAGTCCTGGCCGCCGTAGAAAATCAGCAGGATCAGCACAAGGTCAGGGATCCCGCGGATCACCGTGGAGTACAAGTCACCCAGCCAGGCCAACCAGCGCACCGGCGACAGGCGTAACGCGACCCCGATCAGACCCAGAACAATGGCCAAGGCCATGGACGACAAGGCGAGCTGAAGCGTCAACCATGCGCCATCGAGGATGACGGCCCCGTAGCCTTTCAACATGATTCAGGTCCTCGAAAAGGGGGATGAAAAAATGGCGCAAACCGCAGGAATTCTGTTGCTTGCGCCATTTAGGACAGACCGCTGCGACGTTTTACTGGGCTTCTGGGCCGTAAATGTCGAAGTTGAAGTACTTTTTCTCGATTTCTTTGTATTTGCCGTTGGCACGGATCGCAGCGATAGCAGCGTTGATGCGGTCCAGGTTTTCCTTGTCGCCTTTACGTACCGCGATGCCTATGCCGTCGCCGAAGTATTTGGCGTCAGTGAAGGATGGGCCAACGAACGCGTAGCCTTTACCAGCGTCGGTCTTCAGGAAACCGTCTTCCAGCAGGGTGGCGTCGGCCACGGTACCGTCGAGGCGGCCAGCGGCCACATCCAGGTAGATTTCGTTCTGGGTGCTGTAACCCTTGATGTCAGCGCCTTTTGGAGCCAGGACTTCACGAGCGAAGCGGTCGTGGATCGAACCACGTTGCACGCCGATCTTCTTGCCTTTCAATTCATCCAGACTGTCGCTGACAGCGGTGCCTTCCTTCATCACCAGGCGTGCTGGGGACAGGTAGTAGCGATTAGTGAAATCAACGGACTTCTTGCGGTCTTCAGTGATGGACATGGACGACAGGATGGCGTCGATCTTGCGCACTTTGAGCGCAGGGATCAGGCCGTCGAACTCTTGCTCGACCCACGTACATTTGACCTTCATCTCTTCGCACAGGGCGTTGCCGATGTCGTAGTCAAAACCAACGATGTTGCCATCCGGCGCCTTCGAGGCAAACGGAGGGTAAGCCGCTTCGATACCAATTTTCAGAGGCTTGCCTTCAGCGAAGGCCTGCATGGACAGCACGGACAGCGCCAGGGCGCCCAACAGCACGAGTTTCTTCATCTTGGGACTCCATCGGTATAGGGCAAAACAGCAGTATGAGCCATGGCCCACGATGCGGCGAAGGTGAAACCGAATAGCGGTGCTGCGTCCGACACCAATTCAACATCGGCGACGACGAGCGAGTGATCGGCATTCTAACGACAGGCCGGAAGCCGATATTTCCTCAATGCGACAACAATTTACAGAAGCACAGAGAAAGCGGTTCCAGCTCATTGACAGCCCCTGGATTTTATGCAGAGACAAAAGACATTAAACCTGTAGACGCTGCAAATTGCGGGCCTATTATTCGCAAACCCTTCTGGCACGGCAAGTCTGGCGTTTAATCTTATTTCTTGGGGTGTCTGGAATGGGGTTTTTCGGGGCACGGGCGTAGCGCTTTGCCTCATGTGTGGACATGGGGTTACACATTTGCCCCGCTCGGTAACATTCAGAAACCTCCTACGCGATAAACCGATATTTATTCGGGTGGCGCAGATCCAAACGTGGGAGGGGGCTTGCTCCCGATGGCGGTAGACCCTTGACAGCTGTATTCACCGACCCACTGCAATCGGGGGCATGCCCCCTCCCACACTGGATCCCCACCGGCTCGAAGCGAACATAAAAAAGCCCCACTCGGCTCACACCAAATGGGGCTTTGTCCAACCAACCTCGCCTTAAGCGACGTTCATGGTCTTGTGGGTTTCAATCAAATGCGCCACTACACCTGGATCCGCCAGGGTGGAGATATCGCCTAACCCGTCGTACTCAGCCGTGGCGATCTTGCGCAGGATACGGCGCATGATTTTGCCCGAGCGGGTCTTCGGCAAGCCCGGAGCCCACTGGATCACGTCCGGCGAAGCAATCGGCCCGATTTCTTTACGCACCCAATTTTTCAGCTCCAGGCGCAGCGCTTCGTTTGGCTCTTCGCCATTTTTGAGGGTGACATACACATAAATGCCCTGCCCCTTGATGTCATGCGGCACCCCAACCACCGCTGCTTCAGCCACTTTAGGGTGGGCAACCATGGCGCTTTCAATCTCGGCAGTGCCCATGCGGTGGCCGGAAACGTTCAACACGTCATCCACACGCCCCGTGATCCAGTAGTAACCGTCCTCGTCACGGCGCGCGCCGTCACCGGTGAAGTACATGCCACGGAAGGTCTTGAAGTAGGTATCGACGAAACGGTCATGATCGCCAAACAGCGTACGCGCTTGGCCCGGCCACGAATCGAGGATCACCAGGTTGCCTTCGGCAGCCCCTTCGATCAGGTTGCCCAGGTTATCCACCAACGCCGGCACCACGCCGAAGAACGGCCGTGCAGCCGAGCCTGGCTTGAGCGCATGGGCGCCCGGCAGCGGGCTCATCATGTTGCCGCCGGTCTCGGTCTGCCACCAGGTGTCGACAATTGGGCAACGGGATTGACCGACGTTCTTGTAGTACCAATCCCACGCTTCCGGGTTGATCGGCTCGCCAACGGAACCGAGCAGGCGCAGGCTGCTGCCGTCAGCACCTTCAACGGCTGCGGTGCCGGAGGCCATCATTGCGCGAATGGCGGTCGGCGCGGTGTAGAGGATGTTGACCTTGTGCTTGTCGACGATCTTCGCCACCCGAGTGATGTCCGGGTAGTTAGGCACGCCTTCGAACAACACCGTGGTCGCGCCATTCGACAGCGGGCCATAGACAATATAGGTGTGGCCGGTGACCCAGCCGACGTCGGCAGTGCACCAGTAGATTTCGCCCGGGCGATAGTCGAACACGCGCTCGTGGGTGAGGCCGGCGTAAAGCAGGTAGCCGCCGGTGGTGTGCTGCACGCCTTTAGGCTTACCGGTGGAACCGGAGGTGTAGAGGATAAACAGGGCTTCTTCGGCGCCCATTTCTTTTGGCGCGCATACAGTGCCCGCCACTTTCATCAGGTCTTCGTACCAGATGTCGCGATGCTGGTTCCACTTGATCTGGCCATTGGTGCGTTTGCATACGATGACCTTCTGGATGCTGCTGGTTTCCGGGTTGGTCAGTGCGTCGTCGACGTTGGCCTTGAGCGGAATCTTCTTACCGGCGCGAATGCCTTCGTCGGCAGTGATCACCACCTTCGACTTACAGTCGATGATGCGACCGGCCAGGGCTTCCGGCGAAAAACCACCAAACACCACCGAGTGAATCGCACCGATGCGGGTACACGCCAGCATGGCAACCACGGCTTCGGGGATCATCGGCATATAGATAGTCACCACGTCGCCGCGGTGCACGTCCTGGCCACGCAGGGCGTTGGCGAACTTGCAGACTTCTTCATGCAGCTCGCGGTAAGTGATGTTGCGGCTCTCGGCAGGGTCATCGCCCTCCCAGATGATCGCAATCTGGTCGCCACGCTCGGCGAGGTGACGGTCCAGACAGTTATAGGACACGTTCAGGGTGCCATCGGCGAACCACTTGATGTCGACATGGTGATCGTCGAACGAGGTCTGCTTCACCGTGGTGAAAGGCTTGATCCAGTCAAGACGCTTGGCTTGCTCACGCCAGAAACCGTCGGGGTTGACCACCGACTGCTGGTACATGGCCTTGTAGGTCGCCTCATCGGTCAGCGTGTTGGCTGCTACTTCGGGGCGAACGGGGTACAGGGAAGCCGCACTCATCTTTCTTACCTCGGTGACAATAGTTGTTTTTGTATGCCCTGTTGTAGCCGGGGCGATCCCATAGAACCATTCGACGATGGTAGTAACAAGCCCCTACACATTGCCCTGGTATCGGCTGACAGGGCTCTGGGCCAAGGGCTGCAAGGCTTCTGGCGCTGTGTGAAAAAACCTTTACCAAGGGATTGTTACAAAAACCGCCAATAGTGTTTATCAAAAGCACGGGTATATGAATATAACCCGCAGGCCTAAAATCAACTCCGTCAACACGACGCCGTGGTTTACACGGCAGTGATTAACAACGTAACAGCCCCCACGAAGGCAACGTTAATCCGAACTAACCAATCCTAAGTTACACACGTGGCCTCACAAGGGCCCCGTGACCCCTTTCGCCCTGAAGAAGGTAAGTAAAGAAATGAAAGCTCTCGTAGTTATGGCCCTCAGCAGCTTGTGCGCCACCGCCGCCCTGGCCGACGAAGCCCCGACCGAGCTGGCCGGCCAGAACGCCCCGATTGTTGAAGATTACACCTACAGCACCCACTTGGACGTTGCCAAAGTATTGTCCATGAGCGAAGTTCCGAATGTATGTGAAGTTGTACCTGCGAAGATGGAATATGAAGATTCCCAGGGTCAACGCCATATTCTTAATTACAAGATTATGGGCAACGGTTGCTCTAACGGCTAACAACTTAGTCAGTTAGAAAACACCCAGATCTTATTCGCCGCAAGAAATCGTTCTTGCGGCAAAGAACCGGCTTGAGGCACCACGCAGTCCAGGTGTGGGAGGGAGCTTGCTCCCGATAGCGTCAACCGCCGCACCTCTCTATTACGCCCTACGTCCCGTCCCCTGCCCCCACCCGCAAAAAGCCGCTCATCGCTCCTCAAAAAAAACCAACCCCAGCAAAGCCTCGCAAACACACGCTTTGGCCGAAAACCACGCCATTTTGGCCCTCGCCCGTGACCATCCACCGCAACACAAAACCGAATTTTTCCCTATAATGCGCGGGTAAATCGGGCCTGCAATATCCCTTTACACTGGGACGAAGAGCCAGACCTGAGGCCTCCGCGCGAGCTTGCACCTACCGCTGCGCACCTCAAGCCTCAAGCAGAGTACCCGTAACCCTATTCCGTTTAATGCCTGCGCTAGCTGCTGCAACAAACGATTCCTTAAGATCCACCGCGGCCCTAGGGCCGTGTGAACACCCAACCATCCGGTTTCACACGGGCACCTTTGAGCCCTCACGCAGGAGACGACACGTCATGCTGAGCTGGGACGAATTCGACAAAGAAGAAGAAGGCGAAGTAGCCACCAAAGGCGCCAACGCCGGCCACGCCACCGAAGCCAACATGGACCGCCTCGACGGTGCTGGCGCAGCTGCCGCC
The DNA here is from genome assembly GCF_052938085.1 of Pseudomonas sivasensis. NCBI lineage: Bacteria > Pseudomonadati > Pseudomonadota > Gammaproteobacteria > Pseudomonadales > Pseudomonadaceae > Pseudomonas > Pseudomonas sivasensis. The sequence continues at coordinate 1,316,078 of NZ_CP176442.1, read as the reverse complement.
ATCGAAGCACGCGCCGTCACCGCCAGTGACTCCGCCGCCATCGTGCGCGCCAAGGCTGCCCTGGACAAACTCGACGTCGCCGAAGGCCTCGCCGAGCTGGAAGGCGCCTCTGCCCGCGTCGCCGTTGACGAAAAGCGCATGATCAACTGCCGCGCCGACCTCAACCAACTCGTGCCCTTCAAGTACGACTGGGCCTGGCAGAAGTACCTCGACGGCTGCGCCAACCACTGGATGCCGCAAGAGGTCAACATGACCGCCGACATCGCCCTGTGGAAAAACCCCGAAGGCCTGACCGACGACGAACGCCGTATCGTCATGCGTAACCTGGGCTTCTTCTCCACGGCCGACTCCCTGGTTGCCAACAACCTGGTGCTGGCCGTGTACCGCCTGATCACCAACCCGGAGTGCCGCCAGTACATCCTGCGCCAGGCCTTCGAAGAAGCAATCCACACCCACGCCTACCAGTACTGCATCGAATCGCTGGCCATGGATGAAGGCGAGATCTTCAACATGTACCACGAGATTCCATCGGTCGCCAAAAAGGCAGCCTGGGGCCTGAAGTACACCCGTTCGATCTCCGATCCGAAGTTCGAAACCGGCACCGTTGAGACCGACAAAGAACTGCTGCGCAACCTCGTTGCTTACTACTGCGTGCTGGAAGGCATCTTCTTCTACTGCGGCTTCACCCAGATCCTCTCCATGGGCCGCCGCAACAAAATGACCGGCGTGGCGGAACAGTTCCAGTACATCCTGCGCGATGAGTCGATGCACCTGAACTTCGGTATCGACGTGATCAACCAGATCAAAATCGAAAACCCACACTTGTGGGATGCCGAGATGAAAGAAGAAGCGACCCAGATGATCCTGCAAGGGACCCAGCTGGAGATCGAATACGCGCGCGACACCATGCCTCGCGGCGTGTTGGGCATGAATGCGGCGATGATGGAGGATTACCTCAAGTTCATCGCGAACCGTCGTCTGTCGCAGATCGGTCTTAAAGAAGAGTATCCAGGGACCACTAACCCGTTCCCGTGGATGAGCGAAATCATGGACTTGAAGAAAGAGAAAAACTTCTTCGAAACCCGTGTGATCGAGTATCAGACTGGCGGTGCGCTGAGCTGGGATTGATTCCTTAGCACAGCAACACCAAAAAGCCCTGACTTGTTCGGGGCTTTTTTATGCGAGCTCACTAAAGACTCTCCTTACAAAGCAGCGAATTTACCAAAGTAGCTAACCGCCAAATCCTTCTGGCTCGTAGGAAATTTCGTAGACGCAATAATGGCTACTCAGTATCGTCCGAGGGTTTTCTACCCTCGGCGGTTGTATGGACATTACGAAAGACAAAACGGACTGGAGCGACGCGGAGTTGGCAGCTGCGGTCGAGGCGTACTTGAAGATGCTGGCCTGGGAAAAGAGCGGCCAACCGTTCAACAAAGCCCTCGAAAACCGCCTCCTGCGCGAAGGCCCAGTGGCAGGCCGTGCAAAGGGCTACATCGAACTCCGCATGCAAAACATCTCCACCTTGCTTGTGCGTATGGGCCGGGACCGCATCGAAGGCTATAAGCCTGCGAAGAACGTGGGCACAGGCGTGGAGCAACGCATCCGCCAAGCACTTGCCGCGCAGGGTGTATTCGAATCCGAAGACGCCGCCCAAACAGCAGACGAGCAAACGCTTATCCGTCGTGCGTCCAAACTGCAGCAGCAACCTTTCACTCAGCGACCGGACGGCATTGCCCAGCCGCAGAAGGTCTCGACCGTCAGCACCGCTTTTGTTCGAGACCCAAAGGTACGCGCTTGGGTACTGAAAGAGGCCGAGGGCGTCTGCGAAGGCTGCGGCTCTAACGCGCCGTTTGAGGTCGACGGTTTGCCATTTCTTGAAGTACATCACGTCAAGCACCTAGCCCAGAAGGGTTCGGATCGCATCACCAATGCTGTAGCCTTGTGCCCCAATTGCCATCAGCGTTGTCACCGGTCGAGTGACCGGGAGGCTTTCACCGAGGGGCTTTACGCCAAGGTCGGAAGATTGGCACGGGAGTAAACTCCTGCTGTCACACCTGATGCACGCTCAAAAAAATACTAGATAGGACCGAGGCCAACCCGTGAACCCAGACATGCTCGAAGCCGGCCCCGCTGACGCCAAAGTACTTTCCGTCTTTGACTTCGACGGCACCCTGACCCACCACGACAGTTTCGTGCCCTTCCTCAAGTTTGCCTTTGGTACCGGCGAGTTCTATGGCCGGATGGTCAAGCTGGCGGTGCCCGGGCTGCGCTTTTTGGTTCGGCAGATCAGCCGGGATGAGTTGAAAGCGCAGTTGATCCGCACGTTTATGACAGGGGTGGAGAAGACGTGGGTGCAACAGAAGGCCGAGGAGTATTGCCAGCGCAATTGGGCGCGGTTGATGCGCCCGGCCGGGGTGTTGTCGGTGGAGCAGGAGTTGGGCTCCGGCGCGGAGGTGACATTGTGTTCGGCTTCGCCTGCGTTAGTGTTGCAGCCGTTTGCCAATCGACTTGGGATCAAGTTGATTGGCACCGAGCTTGAGGTAGTCGACGGGGTGTTGACCGGCAAGCTCACTGGAAATAACTGCCGGTGTGAGAACAAGGTGCTGCGGCTTGAGGCGGTGTACGGAGACCTGGGGGAGTATCGGCTCCGGGCCTGGGGAGATACGCGCGGGGACCGGGAGTTGTTGGCGGCGGCGCAGGATGCGCATTTTCGACATTTTCATGCGAAGAAGAAGCGGGCGAAAGCGCTGCGCTGACCATTGTGGTGAGCGGGCTTGCCCCGCGCTGGGGCGCGTAGCGGCCCTAAAACCAAACGCCGCATTCTGTCTGACAGCATGCGGCGTTTTTATTGGGACTGCTGCGCAGCCCAGCGCGGGGCAAGCCCGCTCACCACAGGTTGATCAGACACAGGTTTTGAGGTCTACGCCCAACGCCGTCGCAAAGGCTTTTACCATCGGGCTGCGTGGGACGCTTCGGCATTTTCATGCGAAGAAGAAGCGGGCGAAAGCGCTGTGCTGACCATTGTGGTGAGCGGGCTTGCCCCGCGCTGGGGCGCGTAGCGGCCCTAAAACCAAACGCCGCATTCTGTCTGACAGCATGCGGCGTTTTTATTGGGACTGCTGCGCAGCCCAGCGCGGGGCAAGCCCGCTCACCACAGGTTGGTCAGACACTGGTTTTGAGGTCTACGCCCAACGCCGCCGCAAAGGCTTTTACCATCGGGCTGCGCGGGGTGTTTCGGCATTTTCATGCGAAGAAGAAGCGGACGAAAGCGCTGTGCTGACCATTGTGGTGAGCGGGCTTGCCCCGCGCTGGGGCGCGTAGCGGCCCTAAAACCAAACGCCGCATGCTGTCTGACAGTATGCGGCGTTTTTATTGGGACTGCTGCGTAGCTCAGCGCGGGGCAAGCCCGCTCACCACAGGTTGATCAGACATAGGTTTTGAGGTCTACGCCCAACGCCGTCGCAAAGGCTTTTACCATCGGGCTGCGCGGGGCGTTGTGGCGCAGGATGAGGTTGAAGGCGGTGCTCAGGTGAACTTGCTCCGGGCACAGTGCGCGAAGGCGCCCTTCTCTTACCATGGGCTTGGCGTAGTGTTCGGGCAAAAAACCGAGGAAACGGCCAGTAAGGATCAGGATCGCGACGGCTTCGACTTGCGAGGCGGAGGCGGACTGGCTGTCGTAATTGACGAAGTTAGTCTTGTCGCGATGGATCGCATAACGATGGTTGACCACTTCATATTGGCGCAGCACCTCCGGCGTAATGTCGCTCGCAGTAAAAAGCGGGTGTCCTACGGCGCAGTAGGCGTGAGCCTTTTCTTCGTACAGCGGGAAGTAATCGAACTCTTCACGGCGCTGGTACACGGGAACGATACCGACGATTAACCGGCCTTCCACCACGCCGCGTTCAACTTCGTCCAACTGTGAAGCCTGTAGGCGCAATCTTATTTTTGGTGATTCGCCATGTAATTTCCCCAATGCGGTAATAAGCGGGGAATTAACATCCGACACGGTGTTATCAATAACCCCGACACTAAGGTCACCAATAAGCTCGTTTTGCGCCGAACTAAGCTTGTCTCTGAAACTGTCCACCGAGGTAAATAACTCGATGGACGCTTGATACACTAACTTCCCTTCTTCGGTCAGCCCGAAGCCTTCTCGACCCCGTGTACACAGGCGCATGCCGATACGAATCTCGAGGTCAGAGATCTGTTTACTGATGGCCGCCAGCCCCACGTTCAGCTCGTTTTGCGCAGCACTGAAGCCGCCGGCTTCGACCACGGCCATGAATACCCGCAGCAATTTGAAGTCCAGTCCGCTCAGTTGCAGCGGTGGTCTTGTGCCCGGTTTGGGTGGCAGGTTTCCAGAAGTGGAAAGTGGAGTTTCCATAATACGCGTTGACCTCAAGTACCATATTCAACAGGCTTCAACCCAATCCTTGAACATAGCCAGGCGGCGATAATGAACATAAACATCCGCCCTTGGCAACCTTGAATACGGCGCGTCAGACGCTGATTCAGTTTAGTTGAAAACCTTTTTTTACTGCCTCCGACTCTTCTAAAAACAAGCGTGAGGAATACCCATGTCTCAGCCCACCGACCGCCTTTGGGGCGCTCGTTTCAAGACCGGTCCGTCTGCTGCGTTGGCCGCGTTGTCGCGTTGCCCAGAGCGCTATTTTCGCCTGACGCCCTACGACCTGGCCGGCTCCCGTGCCCATGCCCGTGAATTGCAGCGCGCCGGTTTGCTGGATGAATCGGAGACCTTGCGCACCCTCGAAGCCCTGGACCGCATCGGTGAAGACTTCGCCGCTGGCCGCCTGCATCCAACCCAGGATGACGAGGACGTACACACCTTTATCGAACGCGTCTTGACCGAACGCCTGGGCGCCTTGGGCGGCAAGCTGCGCGCCGGGCGTTCGCGTAATGATCAAACCGCCAACGATTTGCGCCTTTTCCTACGCGACCATGCACGCACCATCACCACTGAAGTGTTGGGTTTGCAGCAGGCGCTGGTGGAACAGGCCGAGCAGCATATCGAGAGCATCTGCCCTGGCTTCACCCATTTGCAGCAGGCGCAACCCATCGTGTTCGCCCACCACTTACTGGCTCACGCCCAGTCGATGCTGCGCGATGTGCAGCGTCTGGTGGATTGGGATGCACGTACGGCGTTGTCGCCATTGGGCGCCGCAGCCATGGCGGGCTCGGCGATTGCGCGGCGGCCGGAGCATTCGGCCAAGGAAATGGGCTACACCGGGCCGTGTGAAAACTCGATCGACGCTGTGGCCAGCCGCGACCATGTGGCGGAGTTCCTGTTTGTGGCGGGCATGCTGGGTGTGAATATTTCGCGGCTGTCGGAGGAGTTTTGCCTCTGGTCGTCGCGGCAGTTTCGCTGGGTGGTGTTGGACGATGCCTACGCTACCGGCAGCTCGATCATGCCGCAGAAAAAGAACCCGGACATTGCCGAACTGGCCAGGGGCAAAGCTGGGCGTTTGATTGGCAACCTGACCGGGTTGATGTCGACGCTCAAATCCTTGCCGCTGTCGTACAACCGCGATTTGAGTGAAGACAAACACAGCGTGTTGGACAGCGTGGACACGTTGCTGCTGGTACTTCCAGCCATGGCGGGGATGGTGGCGACCATGAAAGTCCAGGTGGACGAGCTGCGGCGCCAGGCACCGATGGGTTTTACCTTGGCGACCGAGGTGGCGGATTGGCTAGCCACCCGTGGTGTGCCGTTCAAGGAGGCCCATGAGATTACCGGCGCGTTGGTACAAGCCTGTGAGAAGCATGAGATTGAGTTGTGGGAAGCCTCACCGGCGATGTTGGCCGAGGTGGATGCTCGGCTGCTGCCTGAGGTGCGGGATTGCTTGACCCTGGAAGCGGCGATTGCGGCACGCAGTGGCTGGGGTGGGACGGCACCGGAGCGGGTTCGAGAGCAGATTGGGCGTTTGAAGATTGCATTGGCGGCTCAGCAGCAGTGGGCTGAGAGCTATCAGGGCTTTCGGATTTAAGCCTGTCAGAGGTGTGGTGCGGGGGCTGACGCTTTCGCGAGCAAGCCCGCTCCCACATTTGGACCGAGTACATCAGTAGTAGCGTCATCAGTTTTGGAGAATCACCATGAACCAAACCCCGGCCGAGCGCTTGGAAATAGAGCGCAAGCTGTCCGAGAACCAGTTCGACATAACCCAGTACGAACACGTGCCGCGCCGCTATTACGGACGGATGTTGTTTGCCACGTTGATCGTGATTGTGTTGGCCGCACTGTTGCGCGCCTTCGCCAATGGCCAGATCGAATGGTCCTACATCGGTCAGTTCCTCACGTCTGAGGCCATTCTATGGGGCCTGGTGAATACCATCGTCATGTCGATTCTGGCGATGGCGCTGGGTGTGGTGATCGGCGTGATCACGGCAATCATGCGCATGTCGGCCAACCCGATCCTGCGCTATGTGGCCATCACCTACACCTGGCTGTTCCGCGGTACACCGCTGATTTTGCAGCTGTTGCTGTGGTTCAACCTGGCGCTGATTTTCCCGGTAATCGCGATTCCCGGCCTGTTCAGCATCGACACCGTTGACCTGATGACGCCGTTCGTGGCCGCCCTGCTCGGCCTCAGCATCAACCAGGGTGCCTATACCGCCGAAGTGGTGCGCGCCGGTTTGCTGTCAGTGGACACGGGCCAGTACGAAGCCGCCAAGTCCATCGGCATGCCGAGCTTGCAAGCGCTGCGTAGGATCATTCTGCCGCAGGCCATGCGCGTGATCATTCCGCCTGTAGGCAACGAGTTCATCAGCATGGTGAAAATGACCAGCCTGGCCAGCGTCATCCAGTACTCGGAGCTGCTGCACAACGCGCAAAACATCTACTACGCCAACGCCCGGGTCATGGAGCTGCTGATCGTTGCCGGTATCTGGTACTTGGCGGTGGTGACTGTTCTTTCATTTGGCCAGAGCCGTCTGGAGCGTCGTTTCGCTCGCGGCGCCGGCAAGCGTTCGTAAGTTTGGGTTGAGGAGATTTGCCCCATGAGAAGCATCGTCAAGGCCGTCAACCTGAACAAGTATTACGACCAGTATCACGCGCTGCGCGACATCAATATCGAAGTCGAGCAAGGCGAAGTTATGTGCATCATCGGCCCGTCCGGGTCGGGTAAAAGCACGCTGCTGCGCTGCGTCAACCAACTGGAAAAAATCGATAAGGGCGGCCTGTGGGTCGACGGCGAACTGGTGGGTTACCGGGTCGTCGGCAACAAGCTGCATGAGATGAACGAATCGCAGATCGCCCGACAGCGCCTGGCCACCGGCATGGTGTTCCAGCGCTTCAATTTGTTCCCGCATATGACCGTGTTGCAAAACATCATCGAAGGCCCGTGCCAGGTGCTCAAGCGCTCGCCTAAGGAAGCCATCGAAGATGCGTTGGAACTGCTGGCCCGCGTGGGCCTGGCGGACAAACGCAATGCCTATCCGGTGGAATTATCCGGCGGCCAGCAGCAACGCGTGGCGATTGCCCGTGCGCTGGCGATGCGTCCCAAGCTGATGTTGTTCGACGAACCCACGTCAGCCCTCGACCCGGAGCTGGTAGGAGAAGTGCTGTCGGTGATGCGCGATTTGGCCACCACCGGCATGACCATGATCGTTGTCACCCATGAATTGGGCTTCGCCCGTGAAGTGTCCAACCGCATGGTGTTTATGGACGCCGGCCAGATTGTGGAAGCCGGCAGCCCCGAAGAAATTCTAATAAGCCCACAAAACCCGCGTACCCAAAGCTTTATTTCTGCCGTTCGCACTTAACTAAAAAACTAACGAGAACGCCCCCATGAAAAAATTGTTTATCCCAACGATGCTCGCAGGCCTGATGGCCTCCACCTGTGTATTCGCGGCCTTGCCGGCGGCCATCAAGGACAAGGGTGAGATCAGCGCGGCTATCGTGCCGAACTACCCGCCGATGGATTTCAAGGACCCGGCCACCAATAAACTCACAGGCTTTGACTTCGACCTGGGCAACGCTCTGGCCGAGCGCCTGGGCGTGAAGATCAAGTGGCAGGAAACCGGCTTCGAGCAAATGCTCAGCGGCCTGACCACCAAGCGCGTGGACATCGTGCTGTCGGGCATGTCGGACACCGCCGAACGCCAGAAATCCGTAACCTTTGTCGACTACTTCACCAGTGGCCCGCAGCTGTACACCCTGGCCAAGCGTGAAGAGATCAAGGAACTGACTGACCTGTGCGGTAAAAAAGTCGGCACCAGTCGCCGGACTACTTGGCCGTCGGAAATTGCCGCGTGGAGCAAGGAAAACTGCGAAGCGGCGGGTAAACCGGCAATCGTGGTGATCGGGACTGAAGGTTCGGCGGATGCGCGGGCGCAGTTGCAGCAGAACCGTTTGGATGCCGCAATGCAGGGCAGCGAGACGATTCCTTATCTGATGTCGTTGGATAAAGGTAAGTACAAGCCGGTTGGGCTGGCGATTTCCAAGCAGTTCACCGGGCTGGGGATCGAGAAAAGCAACACTGAACTGGTGACCGCGATCAGTGAGGCGCTGCAGGGCATGATTGATGATGGGACCTACGGCAAGATTTTGAAGAAGTGGGATCTGGAGCAAGGGGCGGTCGAGAAGATCACCATTAACGCTGGCCAATAACTCGGTCTAAAAAAATGTGGGAGGGGGCTTGCCCCCGATGGCGGTGGTTCTGTCACCTGATGCTTGGCTGTACACCGCTATCGGGGGCAAGCCCCCTCCCACACTGGATTTTTGTTGTTCAAAAAAGATAACAAGGACATCCGCCCCACCGTGGCCACCTACTCCCTGGTAATCCGCCGCCTGATGATTTGCTCGGTGACCATCGTGGTCAGCCGCGCCATGACCAGCCCATTACTGGCCCTGCTGCTGAGCACGCGACTGGGCCTCAACCAGCAGGACATCGGTCTGCTGATGGGGGTCGCCGTGTTTATCGCCACGCTGCTGGGCCTGTACGGCGGCTACATCATCGACCGCCTGGAAAAGCGCAAGCTGCTGATCCTGGCCATGCTCTCCAGCGCCATCGGTTTTCTGTTGCTGACCTTTGCCAGCAACCTCTACCTGACCACACTGACCCTGGTAATCACCGAAGCCGCGTCGGCGCTGTTCCTGATTGGCTCCAAAGCGATCATCAGCGAAAACCTGCCAGTGGGTGAGCGTGCCAAGGTGTTTTCCCTGCGCTACACCCTTACCAACGTCGGCTACGCCACGGGCCCCATGGTGGGTGTAGTAATTGCGGGGCACATGCAGTTGGCGCCGTTCCTGATCGCCAGCGCAATTGCCTTCTGCAGTGTGTTCCTGATGATCGGCATCCCACCGACTCAACGGGACGAAAGCAACAAACCGCTGAGCTTTCTCAGCACCCTGCGCACATTGCGTAGCGACCGTACATTGATTCTGTTCACCGGTGGCAGCCTGTTAAGCACCATTGTCCACGGGCGCTACACCCTGTATCTGTCACAATTTCTGCTGGTGGCCTACAAGCCTGCGCAGGCTCTGAAGATTCTCTCGGCGGTGCTGGCATGCAATGCCATTACGGTGATTTTGATGCAGTACCAGATAGGCCGGTTTCTCAAGCGTGAACAACTGCGCTACTGGATCGTGCTGGGGACGTTGCTGTTCATTGCCGGGTTGATCGGTTTCAGCCTGGCGGACAGCTTGGTCACCTGGTGCCTGGCGATGTTTGTATTCACCTTGGGCGAGATGATCATCTACCCCTCGGAGTTCCTGTTCATCGACACCATCGCCCCCGACACCCTGCGCGGCAGTTACTACGGTGCACAGAACCTGGCCGCCTTTGGCGGAGCGTTGAGCCCGGTGATTTGTGGGTACTTGCTGATCAATGCGGCGCCCACCAGCATGTTCTATGCCTTGGGCGCACTGACAGCTGTGGGTGGCACCTTGTGTTTCCTGAGTGGGCGGCGGGTTGCAGGTTCTTGCTGATATTTACATGGGATCCCGCTATTAATAGCGAAACTTCTCACGGACCCGAGCCTCATGAAATTCGACACGGCCTACAGTTTGAGTCTCGATGACAAGCTGTCGATCTACGACGTGCGTGACCTGAATTTCGACGAAACTACCGTATACGACTCCGACACTGACCATTTCCTCTGCCCCAACGATGCGTGCCGAGGGACGTTCGATACGGGCAATGCGTTGAGCACATTCAATGCAAAAAACGTCAACTATGTGCGCACGCCGCACTTCAAGAACAAAACCAGCACCCAGCATATCGAGGGCTGCCGCTATGCCAGCACGCACAGGGGCGCTGCGGGGGAAACTGAAGACGAGCGCGAAGACCATTTCCCGTCGGAATTTGTACTGACCCGACGAACGTACCCGCGCAACACTCCGGTGACCGGTGCCGAAGCTCAAATCCCAGCGTCACCTGCGAAAACACCTTCAAACCGAACCAGCACGTCCGTCAGTTCCAGCGACACCACCCCGGATAAAACCAGCGTATTCGCCCACCCGGTGGAATGTTACGTGTCCAACATCGACGACAAGGACACGCTCAAGCGCATGCCGCTGAAAATCGGCGATCACACCGCGACCTACTGGACGTTTTTCAAGAAGATCGAATACCTGCAAGACAGCAAGGGCCTGATCTATTGGGGCAAGATCAAGGCGATCAAGGACTACACCAGCAGCTTTCGCATCGACTTCGAAAAGAAGGTGTGGCTCGACAAGAAGCCCTACTCGGTCAACGTTTATCTGAGCAAAAAACTCATCGAAAACTACCGCAAGCGCACGGCGTTCCTAGAACAGATCAAGGCGGCAGTGGACAGTGAGCGTGCGCTGTATTGCTTCTTCTACGGGGTGACGCCAGAGCTCAAGCATGTGCCCAGCAAGAAGAATCCCGAGCAAACGTTCGGGGTGTTCAGCGCGGATATCGAGAACCTGGATCACCTGATTATTCGGGAGGCGCCGGGGTTGGAATAGTCAGTGGTAAAAAGCCATCGAAAAAATCCAGTTGATGAGCGGTCAAAACAACTGTACAAAAACACAGTATAGTTTGTCCTCCCCCGTCGAACCCTGGAGAAACCCCATGTCCTCTCTGGCAATGAGCTCTTTCGTAGAACAGCAGATCGTCCTGCACCAATTCACCGCCAAACACAGCGCACAGGCCCGCGCGATGCTGGGCTGGAGTCGGGAAGACCTGGCCCGTCATGTCGGTGTGGCGGTGGAGGCTATTCAACGGTTTGAAAGCCAGGGTGACAGCGATGATGCAACGCGCCTGGCGCTGGCGTTTCGGCTGGAGGCTGAAGGGCTGGTATTTTTCCCAGGCTTTGCGCCGGGCTGGGGAATGAGTGCGCGCCGCCTTGATATCACGCCACCTGAACCCGCGGCACAGGGCATCATGTCTCGGCTGATGGGCTCAACCACCGTATCAATAGACTCTCCCAATGCCCAGCCGAATGGTGCGTAAAGCCTATCCAAGTCAGCGGACCAGCCGGCACCTTTAACCAGGTCTCATGCCGGCGCGCGCTACGTAGGGAGATCAACGAGTTGGATTGCCCGACGCCACAGTCAGCCCCTACCGTGCATCTGCATGGCCACGAACACTGCGATACCCCTGCACCAGGACTGCCAGTGAATCCTTCGACCATCTTGCACCGTAGAACCACAACGTAGCCCCGGCTCCCAAAGGCTCGCCCAGCCTTGGGTATCCACTCCAACACGCCTGATGGAACGCGGCACTCTGACTGTCCGAGACCAGCGCATCCAGCCGATGCTCAGTCATAAGGTCGTCGATTTCATTACGCGTGTGGAGGTCGAATTGCAGCGAGCCATCGACCTGTTGTGCAGACACCGGTACAAGGAGCGCCCCGGCCTGTCGTAATTGCTCCAACGCTCGCAGGAACGGCGCCCGATGCTTGAGGGGTTCTTGATCACCGTTGCGCTCATATCGGTCGGCAAAACCTACGCGCCGGCCAGCCAGCATGCTGAGGGCAGTAAAAGTGCTGTTGTTCTGCACCAGAGGCACCTCCACCATCACCGGTCCCTCGGGTTCGATGCCGCTCAAGGCAATCAGCGTCAATGAGGGGTCACGCACGGGTTTTATCGGCAGGGCCGGCGCGTTATATCCGGGGATCAGGACGCCATCCCTGGGATGGACTTGAACGTGTGGATCGCCACAAAAAGCGATGTTGCGGGGAGGGGGCTGCTCAGAGGACGGAGCGTGGCACGACGTTGCCCGACCGGCTATATCCATGAGTGCAGCCAGCGGCTGCCCTAACTGGCAAACCGCCTCTGTTCGCGGATGTTTACTGCATTTTTTTCCACCAAAACTACCCCCTGAACCGTGATTTTCCGGGGATCATCGCATCCTTCACTGGCGTGTGTCGCAGCCCTGAAACAACATGAAAACTCCTTTTTCCCACACCTCTTCCATCAGCTCAAAAGCTGCTCTTGTACATCTTTTTGAGTTTCAACTTCCAGCCACCATGCATACCCACGCTCAGGCTGATTCAAGCTGAACGCCTGGCCCATGGGTGGCGTAGTGATCGACACATTACGCTCCCAAGCCAGCGCCATGATGCGGTCAAACGGTTCATGCCAGGCATGAAACGCCAGGTCGAAGGTACCGTTATGGATCGGCAGCAACCAGCGGCCCTTGAGGTCGATGTGCGCTTGTAGGGTTTGCTCCGGCTGCATGTGCACATGGGGCCAGTCAACGTTGTAAGCACCGGTTTCCATCAGCGTCAGATCGAACGGGCCGTATTGCTCGCCGATGCGCTTGAAGCCATCGAAGTAACCCGTGTCACCGCTGAAGAAAATCCTCCGCGCACCGTCGATCATCACCCACGAACACCATAGGGTCTGATTGGCATCAAACAGGCCACGCCCGGAAAAGTGCTGCGCCGGCGTGGCCACAAAACGGATGCCGTCTACCTCGGTGCCCTGCCACCAGTCCAGTTGGCGAACCTTGCTGGCGTCGACACCCCACTTGATCAAAATGTCACCCACGCCAAGCGGTGCTAGAAAATGACGGGTCTTGTTGGCCAATTGGACGACAGCCTTGCGGTCCAGATGGTCGTAATGGTTGTGGGAAAGAATCACCGCTTCGAGATCAGGCAGCTCTTCAAGGCTGATCGGCGGCTGATGGAAGCGTTTGGGGCCGGCCCAACTGAATGGGGAGGCACGCTCGGCGAACACCGGGTCGGTCACCCAGAACTTACCGCGCATTTTCAGCAATACAGTGGAATGCCCCAAGCGAAATACGCTGTGATCAGGCGCCGCCAACAGTTGCTCGCGCGTCAGCGGCTCTACCGGAATCGCCCCCACCGGTCGCGTGGTGCGCGGCTTGTTAAACACCATGTTCCAAAAAATACGCAGCGTTTTGCCAAGCCCGCCATGTTGCACAGGGGCGTCGTTGCTGAAGTGCGCCTTGCCCTGCTCTGCTGGCTTGAGCGCTGCAGACGTGCGGTCGACGCGGGGTGAGATGGTGGCCATTGCAGAGTGACTCCTACGGTCCGCTCATAAATTACACTGCACAGTGTAGTTTCAAGATTGCAACAAAACAGGGAGCAAGTAAACTACCGAGTGTAATTTTCCTTCAAGAGCTGAGCGCCATCCATGACTGCCCCTCAACGCCTCACCGACCGTAAACGCCAAGCCATCGTGGCTGCTGCCATCGCTGAGTTTCGCGATAACGGTTTCGAGGTCACCAGCATGGACAAGATCGCCGCCACCGCCGGCGTTTCGAAGCGCACGGTGTACAACCACTTTCCCAGCAAGGAAGAGTTGTTCGCCGAGATTCTCCACCAGCTCTGGGCCAGCAGCGTCGCTCAGCTTGACGTCTGCTATGCCAGCGACCGCCCGCTGCGTGAGCAATTGCGCGGATTGCTGGAGGCAAAGATGAAGATGATGTCGGACGCCAACTTCCTCGATCTCGCCAGAGTCGCCATCGCGGCTACCATTCATTCGCCGGAACGTGCGCAAGACATGGTTACCCGCCTGAGCCAGCGCGAAGAAGGCTTTACCCAGTGGGTGCGCGCCGCCCAGGAAGACGGCCGTCTCTCCTGCACCGACCCGGCATTTGCCGCCCATCAGATCCAAAGTCTGCTCAAAGCCTTCGCATTCTGGCCGCAAATTACCCTCGGCCAACCTACCCTGGACGCCGCCAACCAGGCCAGCGTGATCGAGTCCGCCATTGACCTGTTCCTGGCCGGATACGAAGTCACGCCCACACCCGCCCAGTAATGCCTGTTGTGTAAGCGACACTTAAGGTCGTATTTGACGCTTTCGCCCTCTGTTTTGCGTAAATGGCCTGGAAGGACACTGATTATTCCCACGGGAATAACTGACAATATTCATCGGCCTTATCCGATCAACGGTTCATCCAGCGAACGTGCGCCTTCATATAGGTAGAAAAGCAGCTCAATCAGGACTTTATGGAAAACAGACAAGGCAAAGGACTCTCGTTTGCCAGGCGCATCTACAGGCCCAGAATCATCGGCTCTGCCATGTGCAGCATCAGTGTAATAGCCGCCCTGTATCCGTTGGCGATGCCGGGGTGGGTCTGGGCAGCGCTGTTGGCCAATGGTTTTGTCTGGCCGCACCTCGCGTATCAACTGGCGACCCGCGCCAAAGTCCCCTATGACGCCGAGCGACGCAATCTGGTGTACGACGCGTTATTCAGCGGCTTTTGGGTCGCGACGTTGCAGTTCGCGCCGTTAACCACCGTGACCTTGCTGTCCATGGTGTCCATGAACAACGTCGCCGCTGGCGGCAGATACCTGCTGTTACGCGGAGCACTGGCGCAACTGCTCGGCGCCGGCGTCGCGATTTTGCTGTTTGGCCTGCACTTCAACCCTGGCATCAGCGTGGTCCAGGTCTACGCGTGCCTGCCGATGCTGACCTTCTACCCCATGGCCATCGGCATGATCTGCTATCAATTGGCGATCAAACTCTCGGACCACAAACGCGCCCTCCGTGCCTTGAGCCGCATCGACAGCCTCACGGGATTACTCAATCACGGGTCCTGGAAAGACTTGTTGCACCTCAAGTTCCACAAGTGCCAGCAACAACAAACCCACGGTACCATTGCGCTGATCGATATCGATCACTTCAAACAGATTAACGACACTCATGGCCATATCGCCGGCGACGCCGTGCTGCGCCAGTTGAGCTTGGAATTAAGGCTCCACTTGCGGGAAAACGACTTGGCTGGACGTTACGGGGGCGACGAGTTCTGTGTGATTCTTCCGCGAATGAACCAAGAAGAAGCCGCACAGGTTATGGAGCGCATGCGCGAAACCTTCAGCAACTACCGCGCCCCACACATCCCTGAGCTGCGCGTGAGCCTGAGCATTGGCTTGGCGGACTTCCAGCCCTCCTTCACCAGCGCCGCTATGTGGCTGAATGCGGCAGATCGAGCGCTATATGCAGCGAAAGATAACGGCCGCAACCGGGTGAATGTCAGCGACGAAAGAGTCGCCTATTCGGCCTGATGCAGCCTCCAGCGCACCCGCGGAGATAGCACAGAGCCACCATCTGTCGCCTACCCAAAAAAGGTCCTGCCCTTGGGGCGAACTTCTTGGCAATCTGATCACTCTGAATCCCTTGTTCCACCTCCCTCTGTCGGCAGCAGGAAGCCGACAATGAGCACGTCAACCGTAGGCCGAGCGCCGTACGGGGCAGGCGCCTATACATGGAAAACTCAGACTCTGCCTGCCCGAGCCGCCACCATGCTATTCAACACCCATAAAAAAACCATCAACGCCCTGCAGCACACGGTTTCCCACCAAGCCAGCATGCTGGATGCCATCGAGCGCTCCATGGCGGTGATCGAATTCGATCCGCAAGGCAATGTATTGCGGGCCAATGACAATTTCCTCAACACCATGAGCTATCGCGCAGAGCAAGTTGTGGGCAAGCCCCATCGAATGTTCTGCACACCGGCGTTCGCCCGCAGCGCCGAGTATGACCAGTTGTGGTCGAACCTGCGCAATGGCCAATTTCAATCCGGAACGTTCGAACGCCAGGCGAGCAATGGGGAATCGGTGTGGCTGGAAGCCAGCTACAACCCAGTCCGTGATGAGGCAGGGCACGTGATAAAGGTGGTTAAGTTCGCCTTGGACGTGACCCCGCGCCTGCAAGCCGAGAGCGAAGCCAGCGCCAAATTGGAGGCGATCGACCGGGCCATGGCGGTGATCGAGTTCAACCTCGACGGCACCATCATCACGGCCAACGCTAACTTCCTGCAGCGCATGGGCTATAGCCTCGCGCAAATCCAGGGCAAGCACCATCGCCTGTTCTGTTCTGCGGAGCTGGCCAACAGTTCGGCCTACACCGAGTTCTGGAAGCGCCTCAACCAAGGTGAGCTGTTCAGCGGCCAATTCGAGCGCGTGGATAAGAACGGCCGGACGGTGTGGCTTGAAGCCAACTACAACCCGGTATATGACGCCAGCGGGCGCCTGTGCAAAGTGGTGAAATTTGCCTCAGACGTGACCGCCAAGGTGGAGCAACATGCCGCCGATGCGGCGAGCGCGTCTCAGGCGTATCACATTTCCCTGAACACCCAGGACATCGCGGAAAAAGGCGCCGAAGTGATTCAGCAAAGTGCCAACGGCATGCGCGAAATTGCCTCAGACATCGACGGTTCTTCGCAACTGATCGCCAAGCTGGGTGAGCGTTCGCAGCAGATCACCGCCATCGTCAACACCATTGGCGGCATCGCCGACCAGACCAACCTGTTGGCGCTCAACGCGGCCATCGAGGCGGCGCGCGCGGGTGAGCAGGGGCGTGGGTTTGCCGTGGTGGCCGATGAAGTTCGGCAACTGGCCGCACGCACAAGCCGTTCGACGGCGGAAATTTCCAGCATGATCGCAATGATCCAGAACGAAACGCGCCAAGCCATCGACAGTATGGACGGTACCCGCGACCGTGCAGCCCAGGGCGTGGACTTGGCCAACCGCGCCGGGACCGTGATCCTGCAAATACGCCAAGGCACTAACGAGGCATTACAGGCGGTGAGTGCGTTTGCCAATGACCGTGTCCGCCACTAAGTAGGATTTGGGTTATTCATGTGTAAGACAGGTCGCCAGGACTATAGTGAACCAACGTCTTAACCGTGATGACCCGAGCCCGCCATGACCCCAGAGAAGCCTGAAACCGCAGCTATTGACCACATGCGTTTCCACCGCCCCCACGCTCACCTGGCGCCGACTTTCGGTAACGATACCTTCGCGCTGAAGGCCGAAGCCTTCGCCCGTTTCTTCGGCACCCCGACCTTCCTCGGGGCGCAAACCGCGATTGTGGTGCTGTGGGTGGTTCTGAATGCGACCGGCATCACTCACTTCGACGTGTACCCGTTCATCCTGCTCAACCTGGCGTTCAGCCTGCAATCGGCATATGCCGCGCCGCTGATCCTGTTGGCCCAGACTCGCCAGGCTGCGCGAGACAAGGCGCAGTCAGACGCCGACGCACAGCATCGCGAAGCCTTGGCCACTGCCAATACCGAACGCCAAGCCCAGGCCGCGCAGACTACCAAACAGCTGCTGGAATTGCTGGAGCAAAACACCCGACTGACTGAGATGACCAAGCAACTGACCGAGCATATCGAAAGCCTGACGTGCGAAATGCATGAGCACTTCGTACGAAAAACCTAACGATCCGGCAACCGTACATGCTGTCCCAACTCATCAAACAACGTGACCACCGAGCGCAATGCCCGGCAATCGGGACGTGTGAGCAACCACAGCGCCGTGTCATACCCTGCCAATGCAGGGCCCAGTGGTTGCAGACCCTCATCAAGCAGAAAGTCCGGCAACGCCGCCACACCCATTCCCGCCCGCACCAATTCGGTCACCGACAACATGCTGTTGCAGCGATAGCTGGGCCGAATTCCCGGCAAGTGTTCGCGGCGCCAGGCGACGGTGGGATGATCGGGCAGGAAGTCATCCGGCGCGATCCAGGTCAGGTCGGCCAGTTCACGGCCTGCATGACGGCGGGCATAGTCGGCGCTTGCGTAGACTTGGTACGACACGGTGCCGAGGCAACGTCCTACGAGATGCTCAGGCGGAGTCTTGGTCAGGCGTAGGGCGATATCTGCATCGCGGCGGCTGAGGTTGGCGAAATCATTGGAGGTGCTCAGTTCCAGGATCAGCGCAGGGTAGTCCGGCATGAACTGCGCCAATGCTGGCAGCAACAGACCTTGCAGCACCGAGTCGGTACAGGTCAGGCGCACTGTGCCGCTGATCACCTCGCCCCCCTGCTCCACCCCGATGCGCGCCGCTTCGAGGGCCAGTTCGGCGCGTTCAGCCTGCTGCGCCAAGTTGTTGGCCAGGCTGGTGGGCAGGTAGCCGGCGCGGCTTTTTTCAAACAGTGTCTGGCCCAGTGCCGCCTCCAAGCGTCGTATCGCGCGAAACACCGTGGACACATCCACCCGCAACAACGCTGCCGCCCGCGACAGGGAGCCGCCGCGCACAAGTGCAAGGATCAGCGAAAGGTCAGGGTAGTCAATTGAATAGTGCGTCGGTGCATTGAGCATATGGGCAAACGCCAATATTGATTGCGTGAACGCCAATCTATAGTGCGCCTCAGCCCACAACAAGCCATGGAACGCACACGATGAAAGCCACCCCCTTACGCCTCGCGCTGATTGGCGATTACAACCCGCATGTCACCGCGCACCAAGCCATTCCCGTGGCCCTGCAACAGGCGGCCGACACCCTGGGCATGACTGTTGATGTGCACTGGCTCGACACCGACACCCTGCCGGAATCCCTGCACGACTTCGACGGTTTCTGGTGTGTACCCGCCACCCCTTACCGGGATACCGATGGCGCACTCCGGGCGATCCGCTTTGCCCGCGAGCAGCGCCGACCATTGCTCGGCACCTGCGGTGGTTTTCAACATGCATTGCTGGAATATGCCCGTAACGCGCTGGGCTGGGCCGACGCCGAACACGGTGAAGTGGCTCCTGACGCAAAACGCGCCGTGATCACACCCTTGACCTGCGCGCTGGTGGAGGCGACCGACACCGTACGTTTAATGCCCTACACGCGCATCGCCGAGGCCTACGGCACCCTTGATCTTGAAGAAGGTTATCGTTGCCGTTACGGGGTGAACCCCGAATTCGCCAGCGCGTTGCTGGAGGGCGATCTGATCGCCACCGGCCACGACTGCGCAGGGGACCTGCGAGCAGTGGAATTGCTCGGCCATCCTTTCTTCGTCGCCACTCTGTTCCAGCCCGAACGCGCGGCGCTCAAGGGCATCGCGCCGCCCCTGGCGATCGCCCTGCTCAAGGCGTGCCAGGAGCAATCGGCATGATCGCCAAGACACCCACCCCGCCCTACTACGCAGTGATTTTCAGCTCACTGCGCACCGAGGGCGATCACGGCTACGGCGAGGCCGCCGCACACATGCTGGAACTGGCACGGCAGCAACCTGGTTTTCTGGGCGTGGAATCGGCGCGGGAAGATGGCCTGGGGATTACCGTGTCGTACTGGAGCAGCGAGGCGGCAATCCTGGCGTGGAAGCAGCAGGCCGAGCACCGGAACGTGCGTGAGCAGGGCCGCGCCACCTGGTACTCGGCATTTCAGACACGGGTGTGCAAGGTGGAGCGGGCCTACGGTTTTGAAGCGAACTAGCTCACAAGACTGCGCAACGCACTGATCTGTGGAATCTCAACCCGACGCATATACACGCGCAGCGGCTCAGTAATGTTGATGCGGTCATCGATGTTTTGGTCCAGCAGCAACTGAATGCGTTCACGCGATAGGGTCATGGTCTGCTCGGGGGCGGGCAGCCAGACAAATTCGGCGGTAGGAATGATCCCGTCATCGGCCACGTCCATGCCGAAGGAGTCTTCGCTGAAACGTACGATGTACTGGCCAGTCTTGCGATTAAGGCCCACAAATCCGTGGAGTTGGTCGGCGGCCTGGCAGATAAGCTCGGAAGTGATGCGCATGGTAAACCTCACTGAAAAGTCCCACAGGGACTGGAAAGATGGTTTACACGCGTGGCGGAAAGTACTGCCCTCTAGCGGGGCGGCTGCGGTCAAGAGTACTGCAATGCCTGGCAAAAAAACCGAGAAAATTGACGGGTGCGCACGTTAATGTCGGTTTGGTGATAGCGCCTTTCGCAATCAATTGTTAAAAAGGAGGCCTTCTAAAAGCTACCTCCACGAAAGGACTTCGCATATGCCTGTCACGTTTACCAAGAGCGCCCTGCTGCTGGCCCTGATGCTCGGCCTTGGCCAGGCGCAGGCGGCCGACCCGATCAGCCCGGCTGAATTGGCAACCAACGAAGGCATTCCCCACCCTGCCGTGATCGCTCACCGAGGCGCCTCCTACGACGCTCCGGAATCCACCGCCGCCGCCTACAAAGTTGCGCGCGACCTGGGTGCCGACTACCTGGAACTGGACCTGCAGCGCAGCAAGGACGGCGTGTTGTTCGCCCTGCACGACAACAACCTGCAGCGCAACACCGATGTGGCCACCAAGTTTCCCGAGCGCAAAGACGCGCCGGCCAACGAATTCACTTGGAAGGAACTGCAAAGCCTCGATGCCGGCAGTTGGTTCAACGCCGCCTACCCGGACCGCGCGCGTCCAGGCTTCGTCGGTCTGAAGATCCTGAGCCTGGACGACATCATCAAGATCGCCGAAGGCAATCCGCAGCACAAACCCGGCCTGTACATCGAGACCAAGGAGCCCAAGCAGTTCCCGGGCATCGAAGCCGACCTCAAAAACAAGCTGTTGGATAAAGGCTGGTTGAGCTCCGCCGGCTCCAAGCTGGGCAAGAGCAACACCGGCGTCGGCCAGGGCAAGGGCCGCGTAGTGCTGCAAACCTTCGAGACCGCCAGCCTCAAAGAGCTGCAGAAAGAAATGCCGAACACCCCGAAGATCCTGCTGTTGTGGGTGGGTGAAGGCAGCATCGAGCCGAAATCCAAGCAGACCTTCGCCGAATCCGGCGAGCCGACCAAGGCCGCCTACTACGCCAAGCAAGAACCGAAAGACGCCGCCGAGTTCGAAAAATGGGTCGACGAAGCCAAGAGCCTCGGCGCCATCGGCACCGGCCCATCCGCTGAGCTGACCGACCACGGCGACCAGAGCTATTCGGACCTGGTGAAGCCTGAAATGAACAAGCTGACCCACGACAAAGGTCTGCTGGTGCATGTCTACACCGTGGATGAGCCAGTGGATTTCGAGAAAGTGATGAAAGCCGGCGTCGACGGCATCTTCACCAACCGCGCCGCCGAGCTGCTGAAGTTCTACAAGCGCTGGCCGTCGTCCAGCGTGCAGGATTTGCTCAACGACTATAAGTACTGAGGCATCGTTGGTGTCAGTGCGCCATTAAGGATGAATTAAGTTGCGCCAGTTAATCTGGCGCCACTTAAACAGCTCACCAAAGAAGGACATACACCATGAAAACTTTGACCACTTTGTTCGCCGCAACTGCCCTGACGCTGACTGCCGGCCTGGCCCAAGCGGATGTTCGTCCGGATCATATTGAAGGCCTGGTCAAATCCGGCGCAGTGATGCCTTTTGACAAACTCAACGCCGCGGCAGTAGCCACTCACCCTGGCGCGACAATTACCGACACCGAACTGGACAACAAACACGGTGTAGCCGATCAATATGTCTACGAAGTAGACCTGACCGACACCGCTGGCAAGAAGTTTGAAGTCAAGCTCGACGCCAAGACCGGTGCCGTGCTGGAAAACAAGCAAGACACCTGAGTTGAATCCTCAAAACCGCGCCACCTTCGGGTGGCGCGGTTTTTTTATGGGCGCTCGTCAGCAATGCCTGGAAAAAGCGCCGTCGCGATGAATCAAATTCCCCCGACTCAATTCAAGGTCGTTAGACTTCCCCGCATCAGCCAGGGCATTACGCCATCGCACAGCACACCGAGAACACGTCATGGAGCAAAAAGCCGTCGACATTGCCACCATTGGCCGAATCAGTGCCGTTCCCGCAATGCTCCAAGTGATCAGCGACATGACTGGCCTGCGCTTTGCCGCCGTTGCGCGGGTGACCGACGAAACCTGGACCGCCTGCGCTGTACTCGACCGCCTGGGATTCGGCCTCGGCGTCGGAGGCGAGTTGGACCTGACCACCACCATTTGCCACGAGATTCGCGGTTCCCATATCTCCGTGGTGATCGACAAGGCCAGCGAAGACCCGATCTACCACGACCACCACACACCGCGCCTGTACCACTTCGAAAGCTACATTTCGGTGCCGGTATTTCGCACCGACGGGCGCTTCTTCGGCACGATCTGCGCCTTGGACCCCAATCCCGCCATGCTGCGCAGCAGCACGATCCGATCGACCATGGAATCGTTTGCGCGGGTGTTGTCATTGCAGATCGAAGCCGAAGAAGCCGCCCAGCAAACACAAGCGCAATTGCAGGAAGAACGCAGTACCGCCGAACTGCGCGAGCAATTTATCGCCGTGCTCGGCCATGACCTGCGCAACCCGTTGTTTGCAATTAACTTCGGTGCCGAACGACTGCTGCGTAAATACCCGGACCCCGCCACCGATACCCTCGTGCGGCACATTCTCACCAGCGGCCGACGCGCCGCGCAGTTAGTGGAAGACGTGCTGGATTTCGCCAGGGGCCGCATGGGCAGCGGCATCCCACTCAACATCGGCGACTGCCAAGGGTTACAGGCGGCGTTGCAGCATGTGGTATCGGAAGTGCAGAGCGTGCACCCGCAGCGCGAGATTCGTGCGGATATCGGTGATCTGCAAGGGGTCAGTGGCGACCGCGACCGCTTGGCGCAGTTGCTGTCTAATCTGGTGGCCAATGCCATTCACCATGGCAGCCATGACGGCCCGGTGGAGGTGCGCGCGCAGGTTGAGGACGACCATTTCCACCTGTCAGTGAAAAACGCCGGCCAGATAAGCGCGCAAGCCTTGCCCCGGCTCTTTGAGCCTTACTCACGCCCAGCGACGAACACGCCCCAGGCCGGCCTGGGCCTGGGGTTGTATATCGTCAAGCAGATTGCCGAAGCTCATGGCGGTGAACTCAAAGTGTCCACCACCGCGGAGCACGGCACGATGTTTAGCTTCAGCCTGCCAACCGGCTGATCAGGCGCCCAGGCGCGCCGTCACCTCATTCAACTCACCGGACAAACCGCGCAGATTGTGGCTCGCGGCTTCGGTGCGTTGCACGTTGTCGAGGTTGGCCGTGGCCACCGTGGTGATCTGGGTGATATTGCGCGAGATGTCCTCGGCGACCGACGTCTGCTCCTCGGCCGCCGTGGCGATCTGGCGGTTCATGTCGCGGATCGCTTCCACCGCCTGAGTGATGTGGTCGAGCATGGCGCCGGCCTGGCTGACTTTTTCCACGCTGTCATCGCTGCACGACTGGCCGCTGACGATCGCCTCGGCCGCATCTATCGCGCCGGTCTGCACCGCCTGAATAATCTGGTTGATCTCGATGATCGACGCGGCCGTGCGTTGCGCCAGGCTGCGGACTTCATCGGCGACGACTGCAAAACCACGCCCCGCCTCGCCCGCCCGCGCCGCCTCGATAGCGGCGTTGAGCGCCAGCAGGTTGGTTTGCTCGGCGATGCCGCGAATCACTTCCAACACTTTGCCGATGCGTACGCTGTCAGCTTCCAGGCGTCGGATGATGGTGCCGGTGTTGAGGATTTCCGTGCGCATCTGGCCGATGGTAGCGATGGTGACCTTCATCACTTCACCGCCTTCGCGGGCCGAGTGATCTGCCTCGTCGGCCGCGCGCGAGGCACTGGCAGCGTGGCGTGCGACGTCCTGGGCGGTGGCCGACATTTCGGTCATGGCCGTGGCCACTTGGTCGGTACGGTTGAATTGTTCTTGGGTGCCGGTAGCCATCAGGCCGGCAATCGAGTTCAACTCGCCGCTGGCGCTGACCAAGTCGGTGGCGCTGCGCTGCAAGCGGCTGAAGGTTTCAGCGAGGAAGTCGCGCAGCGTATTCGCGGCGGCGGCCAGGTGGCCCAGTTCATCCTGGCGACGGCTGGCTACGCGCTCGGCAAAGCGGCCGTGGCTGAGTTGCGTGACGTAGTCGATCAAGCCACGAATCGGCAGGATCAGGTTGCGGTTGATCAGCCACAGGCTGAACAGGCCGATCAGCACACCAGAGAGCAACATAATCGCCAGCCCCACCAGCACGGTGCGCTCGGCGTAGGCACTGATGGCCTGAGATTGCTGGCTGCCTTGGGCACGCAGGTCGCTGACCAGAGCGCTCATCTGCTCACTGGCGGCGCGGTCTACGCCTTTGACTGCCATATCGCCGACGGTTGCATCACCACCCGCCGCCATATAGGCATCACGGCCCTTCTGATAGGCCACGCCCAGTTGCTGGTGCTCCAGGCGCAGGGTTTCGATGCGTCGGCTCAACGGCGCGTCGCTGCTGGTCTGGGTGACCAGGCGAGCGAGGATACTTTGCACATCGCGCTGCCGGTCCTGGAACTGGCCCCAATATTTCTCCATATCCTGAGGCTGCTTGCCGCGCAGCAGCACGTTTTTCCATTCCTGCACCTGCACCTTGAACTGCAGGTTGGCTTCGTCGATCAATTGCGAAGTGAGCAACGGCCCGTCAATCAAACTGCGATAACTCTGCACCCCGTTGGAGAGGAAGTTGAAACAGGCCAGGGCGATCAACAATATCGCCAGCAAGCTGCCACCGAGCAGCGACAGGATTTGTGCTCTCAAGGAGGTTCGCAAAACATTCATCGGGGAAAGCCTCGATACAGGTAACTGGCGTGTGCACGCCTTGACCTCCCTGTCGACAAAGACACCGCACATCCCTAACGGTTGTTAATGAGCTGAATCGGCCGGAATAGAGCCTTCTTGAAGGGATTCGGACAAATGGTCAATAAAATGTCACGAATGCGAAATAAACCAACGACTGTCATAAAACTGTCAAATAACCCTGTAATTATTCGCCACGCGACCTGTGAAATGTCCTACAGGCCTTTTCTCTGCGAGCCTCCATGAATCACAGCATCGATCACAGCCATCAGGACTCCGATCTGTTTGGCTTGCTTTACGGTTTTCGTTTTCGCCCAGGTGTTAAGGGGGAGCAGATTGACTCGGCTACCGCCCTGGCGGCATTGAAGCAACCGCAGGACCCGGAGGAGTTCTTGTGGCTGCACCTGAACCTCGCCCACGCCGCCTGCGAGCGCTGGATGCAGGCGCACCTGGAGCTGCCTGAAGAGTTTTTCGAGGCCCTTCACGAGGGCTCGCGCTCCACCCGCATCGAACACGTCGACTCGGCCTTGCTGGCGGTGGTCAACGACGTGGTGTTCAACTTCAGCAGCATGGTCTCGTCGGATATTTCCACGCTGTGGGTATGCGCTCGCAGCCGCCTGTTGATCAGCGCGCGGCTGCAACCGTTGCACTCGGTGGACAAGTTGCGCTCGTCGGTAAAGGCCGGAGAACACTTTCGCTCGCCACTGGAACTGTTGGTGCATTTGCTGCGCGACCAGGGCGAAGTGCTGACGCAGATCGTGCGCAAGACCAGCATCAGCGTCGACCATATCGAAGACCAATTACTGTCCTCGCGCCTGTCCACCAACCGCGCCGAACTGGGTGCCGCGCGTCGGGTACTGGTGCGCCTGCAACGCTTGCTGGCGTTGGAGCCGGGCTCGTTGCTGCGCCTGCTCAACCGACCGCCGCAATGGCTGCAAAAGGAAGACGTGAAGGAGTTGCGCAAATCCACCGAAGAGTTTGCGCTGATCATCAACGACCTGACGGCTCTGGGCGAACGCATCAAACTGTTGCAGGAAGAGATCGCCGCCAACCTCAACGAGCAAAGCAGCCGCACTCTGTTCACCCTTACGGTAGTGACGGTGCTGGCACTGCCGATCAACATCATCGCCGGTTTTTTTGGCATGAACGTCGGCGGCGTGCCGCTTTCACAAGACCCGGAAGGCTTCTGGATTTTGGTGGCGCTGGTCGCGACCTTTACCTTGATTGCCGGGCGCTGGGCGTTTCGCAGATTTTCAAATTGAAATGAGATCCGCTGTGGGAGGGGGCTTGCTCCCGATGACAGTGTGTCAGCCAACACCTCTGCCAGCCCTGCCGCCGCTATCGAAGCCTCGCTGAAGCTCGACATCTCCCACAGGGATCGGTGGTGTCTATGAGTTTCGCGGCTGTGTGCGCTGCAAGACAGACTAATGGCGTGCCTGATTGACCAAACACTGACCTGCGGCAGCACCGTTGTAACATTCTGCAATGACTATGAACGACATCCTTCATCACCTGGATGCTCCGGCATGGCCACCCCTTCCCTGACTGCCTCCACGCACTCATCTTCCGTCGATTCAAAACCGCGCCTGGACAAGAAACCTGGCCTGGTGACCGTGATCATTTTCTTCGCCGTCCTCGCCATGGGACTGTTGTTCACCGCCTACAGCCTGATGCATGACATGCACGAACTGGGCACGGTGGTCACCACCTGGACGCCGTTCCTGCTGCTGGGCGTCGCGTTGTTGATCGCTCTGGGCTTCGAGTTCGTCAACGGTTTCCACGACACCGCCAACGCCGTCGCGACGGTGATCTACACCAACTCGCTGCCACCGCATTTCGCGGTGGTGTGGTCAGGCTTTTTCAACTTCCTCGGCGTGCTGCTCTCCAGCGGCGCGGTGGCGTTTGGCATCATCGCCCTGCTGCCGGTGGAGCTGATTTTGCAGGTGGGCTCATCGGCCGGTTTCGCGATGATCTTCGCCCTGCTGATCGCTGCGATCCTGTGGAACCTCGGCACCTGGTGGCTGGGTTTACCGGCCTCGTCCTCCCATACGCTGATCGGCTCGATCATCGGCGTCGGCGTGGCGAATGCCTTGATGCACGGACGTGACGGTACCAGCGGGGTAGATTGGGCCCAGGCGACCAAGATTGGTTATGCGTTGCTACTGTCCCCCTTGATCGGCTTTGCGTTTGCAGCCTTGTTGCTGCTGGCAATGCGCGCCTTTGTGAAGAACCGATCGCTGTACAAGGCGCCCAAAGGCAACACCCCGCCGCCGTGGTGGATTCGCGGCATGTTGATCGCCACCTGCACCGGCGTGTCGTTCGCCCACGGCTCCAACGATGGGCAGAAAGGCATGGGCCTGATCATGCTGATTCTGGTCGGCACATTGCCCATGGCCTATGCGTTGAACCGCACCATGCCCGCCGAACAGTCTTTGCAGTTCGCGGCGGTGGCCGAAGTGACCCAGGCCGCCCTGATGAAAACCACGGCGCAGGCATTGCCCGGCGACCCGCGCCCCGTCCTGTCGACCTACGTGCGCACCAAGCAAGCCACACCGGACCTGGTGCCGGCCCTCGCCGCGCTCACCGGGCATATCGGCGAAGAAGTCAAAGGCTACGGTTCCCTGGCCAAAGTCCCCGCCGAGGCGGTCGGCAACGTGCGTAACGACATGTACCTGACCAGCGAAACCATTCGCCTGATGGACAAGGGCAAGGTCGGCAATTTCGACGCCGACACCCAAGACAAACTGCAGCTGTTCAAGCAACAGATCGACAACGCCACGCGCTTCATTCCGCTTTGGGTGAAGATCGCGGTGGCCATTGCGCTTGGCCTGGGCACCATGGTCGGCTGGAAGCGCATCGTGGTCACGGTGGGCGAGAAAATCGGCAAGACCCACATGACCTACGCCCAAGGTGGGGCGGCGGAAACAGTGGCGATGCTGACCATCGGGGCCGCAGATATGTATGGGTTGCCGGTGTCGACAACCCATGTGCTGTCATCCGGTGTGGCGGGGACCATGGTGGCCAATGGTGCTGGGTTGCAGATGCGGACGATCCGCAATTTGCTGATGGCGTGGGTGCTGACGTTGCCGGCGGCGATTCTTCTGTCTGGCAGCCTCTACTGGCTGTTCACCCAACTTTTCTGACACAACATAGATTGAAACTGTGGGAGGGGGTTTGCTCCCTCCCACAGTTGGATGTGTGTTGTGTCAGTTGTTGAAGAGACCCGTCATGGCCTTGAGCCGCTTCTTGTACACCCGCCGCGCCTCAAGGGCCTCCTCCAGCGTCACCGCCACAAACCCCGCGCGCTGGTTGGGCTGCATTTGCCCGATCAAATCCAGATCGGCACTGATCACCGTGCCGATCATCGCGTAACCTCCGCCCGACACTGCATCTCGATGCAACACAATCGGCTCCAGCCCCGCCGGTACCTGGATCGAACCGATGGGGTAGCAGCTGTCGACAATATTCGACGGATCCGAGCCCGCGCCAAACGGCTGTTCCCGTGGTTCAAAGCTCAACGCGCTACCGCCCTTGAAGCGATAGCCGATACGGTCCGCTTCGGAACCCACGGTCCACGGTTCGGCGAAAAAACTGCTTTTGGCGGCACCGGTCAGGCGCTCGTAATACAGGCCAGGCACCACACGCAGGGTGATATCGCCCCCTACCGACCGGCGCAAGGCCATCGGCAAACTGTTGCCCGCCCGGCCCTGCCCGCAGAGCTCACCGATGGGCAATTCATCACCCTCCTGCAAGCGCCGACCTTTAAACCCACCAAGCGCGCCCAGGGTGTAAGTGGAGCGACTGCCGAGCACCACGGGCACATCAATGCCGCCGGCCACCGCCAGGTAAGTCCGTGCGCCGGCCTTGGGAAATTCGAAACGCAGCACCTGCCCGGCACGCACCTGGAACGCGGTGTCCTGATGCACCACTTCGCCGTCAAGGCACGGCGACATGAGCGCGCCGCTGAGTGCCACCAACGCATCCTGTTGGAATTCCAATTCAGGCCCGATCAAGGTGCATTCCAGGCCCGCCGCACCGACCGGATTGCCCACCAGATGGTTGGCCGCGCTCAGCGCGTATTGGTCCAGCGCCCCCGACGGCGGAATGCCCAAGTGGTAATAACCTTCGCGGCCAAGGTCCTGCACAGAGGTGGCGAGGCCGGGTTTGAGGACTTTGATCATGCCAGCGCCTCCTGCAGGGTTTTCGGATAGCCCACCGGGTCGGCCAGAAAGGCGTCGAGGGAAAATTCCACTGGGCGGATGCGCAGGTCGAAACGTCCTGCGTCCACCTCGGCGACGGCCAGGTCGTAGGCATCACGTTCTATGGGCTTGAACTGCACGATGTCACCGGGGCGAAAGAACACCATGTGCTCCTTGAGGTAGGCCAACTGCTGCGCCGGGTCGTAGATCGGCGCCGGGGTCACCCCGAACATTTGGTAACCGCCAGCGCCGCGCACCGAGTAGATACACCCAAAGCAGCCACCATGGCCGAGGGTGAGTTTGGGCGTGTCGGTGCGCGGGCGCAGGTATTTGGGCACCTGCAACTGCCGCTCACGCTCGACCATTTGGAACATGAACGGTAGACCCGCGACAAACCCGACCATCGACACAAACCACGGCGCGCCGCTGTGAGCGGCGATAAACGCGTCCACATCCGCCAGGCCATTGATGCGCGCGGCGTACTCCAGGTCGGTGCCGCTGGGGTCTTGATGGCGATCGCGAAAACGCATCAGGGTTTCATGGGTCCAGGGGTCGTTGTACAGCACCGGGATTTCGATGATGCGCGTGCGCAAGGTGCGTTCGGCCACGGCCTGGGCTTCGGCGCTTTGCACGGCATCGAGCAACACATGGGGCGCGATGCGGTCGGGGTCGAAACGGATCTGGAACGAGGCGTTGGCCAGGCACACATCCAGCACGCCTTCCAGCGCCAGGCGCTCCACCGCTCGGGTCACCGCCATGCCCTTGAAAAAGGCCTCCAACGACATGCTGTCGCTGACCTCGGCAAACAGGTGTTCGTCACCGCCGAAGCTGTAGCGGATGGGGGTCGTTTCAGCCATGTCGCTTCCTCTTGGAATGGTTATGGAAAGGCAGGCAAAAAAGTAAGGGATCGATCTTATTAGGGTGTTTTGACCGTGATACCCGCCTGGTCCAAGGCTTCGCGGGTGGCTTCCACCAGTTCCAGGGCGCCGGGAGTGTCGCTGTGCAGGCAGATGGAATCGAATTCGATAAACAGGTCTTCGCCTTCTACGGTGCGCACCAACCCCGTCTGACAAGCCCGCAGGACTCGTGCCGCCACCGTTGCAGGATCAAGCGCGCGAACAGTGCGAGTAAACACGATGGAGCCCGTCAGATCGTACTCACGATCGGCATAAAATTCCCGGACCACCGGTTGCCCCAACTCCTTGGCCACCCGCCAGATCACCGAGTTGGGCATGCAGTACAGCAACAGCGTCGGTTCGATGAGTTGCAGGTTTTGCACCAGCAGCCGGGCCGCTTCTTCGTCACGGGCCAAGTGCATGTAGAGCGCGCCGTGAGGCTTGATATGTTGCAGCGTCATGCCTTGGGCGCGGGCGATTTCCCGCAGGGCACCGAGTTGGTAGAGGATATCGTCCACCAGTTCCTGGGCCGGTGCGTTGATATGCCGACGGCCAAAGCCGACCAGATCACGAAAGCCGGGATGGGCGCCGATGGCCACGCCCAGTTGCTTGGCGCGTTCGACGGTGCGGCGCATGGTGCCGGGGTCGCCGGCGTGGAAGCCGGTGGCGATATT
Organism: Pseudomonas sivasensis; assembly: GCF_052938085.1. Taxonomy (NCBI): domain Bacteria; kingdom Pseudomonadati; phylum Pseudomonadota; class Gammaproteobacteria; order Pseudomonadales; family Pseudomonadaceae; genus Pseudomonas; species Pseudomonas sivasensis. The sequence goes on along the minus strand of NZ_CP176442.1, from coordinate 1,285,613 downwards.
GGCCGAGCTGATGTAGGCCATCAGCTCCGCGTCGACGCCATCACCGATGGTCCAGGGGCCGAAACCTTCGCCCATGTCCGAATTGAAATCCACTGCCTGCATCGGGGTCGCTCCGCCAGAAATGATGTTGGAAAAGTAGGCTGCGCCTTGACCCCTTGGGAAGATCTATTATCAGATGCCCTATCTTCTGAAAAACAGATATCGCTCATGTCGCTGACCTTGCGCCAAATCCGCTACTTCGTCGCCACCGCTGAGATCGGCCAGATTTCTCAGGCGGCGATCCACCTGAACATCTCGCAGTCGGCGGTGACCACGGCGATCAAGGAGTTGGAGGCGATGCTCGGCGTGCAACTGTTTGTGCGCTCGGCCCAAGGCATGAACTTGACCGATGCCGGGCGGCACTTTCTCAACCGCGCCTATGTGATTGTGCGCAGCGTGGACGATGCGCTGAACAGTCCATTGCCCGACTACCGCGCCAGCGGCGTGCTGCGGGTAGCGGCCAGTTACACTGTGCTTGGTTACTTCCTGCCCCATCACTTGCAGCGCATGGAGCATTGGCATCCGGACGTGACCATCGAGGTCTTCGAGCAGGAGCGCCAGGCGATCGAACAAGGTCTGCTCGACGGCCAGTTCGACATGGCCGTGGTGCTCACCGCCAACCTGACTCACCCGGCGATCGTTTCCGAGATTCTGTTCAACTCGGAACGTCGCCTGTGGCTGCCCAGCCATCACCCATTGTGCGAGCGCGGCGCCGTGAGCCTGGCGGATGTGGCGCAAGAGCCCTACATCCTGCTGACCGTCGATGAAGCCGAACACAGCGCCATGCGCTATTGGGAACAGGCCGGGCAAACGCCTAAGGTGCGACTGCGCACCAGTTCGGTGGAGGCAGTACGCAGCATGGTCGCCAATGGCAGCGGCGTGGCGATTCTGTCGGACTTGGTGCACCGCCCGTGGTCACTGGAAGGCAAGCGCATCGAAACCCTGACCGTCACCGACCCGGTCACGCCCATGAGCGTCGGACTGGCCTGGCACCGCGAGCGGGCATTTACCCCGGCGATGCAGGCGTTCCGGGATTACTTTCACGACGCGTTCCTGGCGCCGCAGCAACTGTCGGCGCGCCGTTAAAGATGGGCTTGCAGGGTGGCCGCCAGCCAGTCCATGAACACGCGCACCCGCAACGGCAAATGCCGCTGGCCCGCGTAGAGCAAGGACACATCCAGCGGCGGCGCCGGGTAGTCCGGGAGCAGGGCAACCAACTCGCCACTGGCGAGCAAGTCACGAATACCCAAGGCCGGCACCTGAGTAATGCCAAAACCGCCCAGGCACGCCACGCGATAAGCATCCGTGCTGTTGACCGTCACCCGCCCGGCCATGGGGATGCGCTGCACCTTGTTGCCTTGCTGATACTCGAAACCGGCCGAGCGTGAACCCAACGGCCGCACGTAATGCACCAATTGATGCTGCGCCAGATCGGCCAAGGTCGCGGGCACGCCGTAACGTTGCACGTAACCCGCGCTCGCGCAGTTGATCATCGGCATGCGGCACAGCACGCGTGCGACCACGCTGTGGTCCGGCTGGGCGCCGACGCGCAGTACGCAGTCGAAGCCTTCGGCGAGCAGGTCGACCTGGCGGTCGGTGCAACTGATCTCCAACTCGATCAACGGGTGCGCGTCCATGAACTGCGACAAGCGCGGCAGGATCAGTTCCCGCGCCATCACGTTGGGCATGTCGACTCGGATGCGCCCGCTCAGTTGCGCTTCGTCCTGGCGAAACAGCCCTTCGAGTTCCTCCATATGCGCGAGCAGGTCCTTGCTGCGCTCGTACAACACGCGCCCGTCCTGGGTCGCCTGCACTTTGCGTGTGGTGCGCTGCAACAGACGCGCGCCGAGCAGTTCTTCCAACGCCTGCACATGCTCGGACACCGTGGAACGCGGCAGCCCCAGACTCTCGCCCGCCTGGGTAAAACTCGACAGTTCGGTGACCCGCACGAAGGTGCGCAGCAACTCAAGTTTGTTCATGGGATTGTTCGCCTTATCCGGCCAGTGATTCCGGTGTAGCCCTGTTTATCACGTTAGCAGCGGACAAATACACTCAGTCCCACGTTCACATCTGAAGAGGACTGCACCATGACCCGCAAAATCGCATTGATCACCGGCGCCAGCCGTGGCTTGGGTAAAAACGCTGCGTTGCACCTGGCGGCGCAAGGCGTAGACATCATCGGCACCTATCACAGCAAGGCCGACGAGGCGCAGGCATTGGTGGCCGAGATCGAACAATTGGGTGGCCGCGCCGCCATGCTGCAATTGGATGTGAGCCAAAGCGCAACATTCGAAGGTTTTGTCGGCGACGTGGCCGGCGTGCTCAAGGATGTTTTCGCACAGGATCACATCGACTTTCTGATCAACAACGCCGGGATCGGCATTCACGCCAGTTTTGCCGAGACCACCGAAGCCCAGTTCGACCAACTGGTGGCGATCCAATTCAAGGGCCCGTTTTTCCTGACGCAGAAGCTGTTGCCGTTGATCCGCGACGGCGGCCGCATCCTCAACGTCTCCAGCGGCCTGGCGCGTTTCAGCCTGCCGGGCTATGCCGCCTACGCGGCGATGAAAGGCGCCATGGAAGTGCTGACCCGCTACCAGGCCAAAGAGCTGGGTGGGCGCGGGATCAGCGTCAACATCCTGGCCCCTGGCGCGATCGAAACTGACTTCGGCGGCGGCGCTGTACGCGACAACGCCAACCTCAATGCCATGGTCGCGAGCAACACCGCCCTGGGCCGCGCCGGCTTACCGGACGATATCGGTGGAGCGATTGCCAGCCTGCTGGCCGACGGCAGCCACTGGATCACCGGCCAGCGCATCGAGGCGTCGGGCGGCATGTTTCTGTAGGAGCTTGTCGCGCAGTACGTCATAGCCCCAGTGATACACATAGGTGTACGGCAGGAAGAACAGCAATACACCTATGTCGAGGATAAATGCCTGCATCAGGCTGATATTCAGCCACGCCGCAATCAGCGGTACGCACACCAAAATCAAGCCACCTTCAAACATGAGCGCGTGCAACACGCGGGTCCAGCCATTGTTGGCCAGTTGCAGGCGTGCCTTGAGTCGGTCGAACAGGCCGTTAAAGATCACGTTCCAGGTCAGCGCCATCAGGCTGATCGCCAGGGTGACCATGCCCATTTCCAGGGCGGGTTTGTCCATGATCCACGCCAACAAAGGGGTGCAGATCAACAACGCCAGGGCTTCGAAACCAACAGCCTGGCAAACGCGTTCAGTGATGGATTTGGTAGGGTTCATGACCCGTCTCCGAGAGTGACGACGGTTGCCATCATTACCCTTTGAATCGATACTTCATAACCAATAACCATCGATCAAGGCGATAGTCATGGCCTCTAATGAAGTGCTGCAGGCGTTTGTGCAGGCGGCCACCCAAGGCTCGTTTTCGGCGGCGGCGCGCAAACTGGGCAAGAGCCAGTCCACCGTCAGCGCGGCGGTAGCCAGCCTGGAGATTGATTTGGATGTGGTGCTGTTTGATCGCAGCAGCCGGAAGCCGACGCTCACGCCCGCCGGCCTGGTGTTGCTGCAACGCGCCGAGCAAGTCCTGGAAGCCAGCAGTCGCCTGTCGCTGGCCGCGAGTCAGTTGGCCATGGGATTGGAGCCGAAAGTCACGATTGCCATGTCCGATACCTATCAATCTGAGCGCTTCGAACTCGCGCTCAAGGCCTTCGAGCAGCGTTACCCGGACCTTGAACTGGAATGGCTGATCGCCGAGTGCGAAGACTTGATCGCGCTGGTGCAGAGCGGTCGTGCGCAGATCGCGTTTGTCGAAGCCCAGGCGCATTACCCACCCGACCTCAGCCGCGCGCCCGTGGCTGAACGCACGGAAATCGCGCTGTTCGTCGCGCCCGAGCATCCGTTGGCCACGCTGCCGAACGTCGACGCGCAGCGCTTGCAGCAACACCGCGAACTTCGGCTGGCGAGCATCATCAACCCGAATGAAACCCGCCCCAGCGGCCGCGTTTGGTCGGCGCCGAGTTTTCTGATGCTGATGGAAATGGCCCAGCTCGGTTTCGGTTGGGCCGAGCTGCCGCGTTGGCTGGTGGAACGCTTTGGCAACACTGGGCTGGTGGAACTCCCAGTGCGCGGTTGGCCGCGACTGGTAGCGGTGGATGCGCTGTGGTCGCGGCAGTATCCACCGGGACCGGCGGGCAGCTGGATGCTGGCGCAGATGCTGGATGAGTGATCAGGCTCAGAGTATGTGGTGAATTGGCGCGCCTCGCTCAGGGCCAGCGCGCTCATCACTAAGCACTGTGTCGCCCTCAAACCCGCTAGACTGCGCGCTTCCTTGCAGCCGTTCGGACGTTCCGATGCAAACCCGCCTTGTCGCCTACGAGGCGCTCACTGCTGTGCAACGACAGCAAGCCAGCGCCATCGAAGTTCATCCCGAACAACTGCCGTTTTGCGGCGATATGTATTGCGCGCTCAATTCGCTGCTGGCCAAACCAAGCCCAGGCGTCAAAGGGTTCGTCCTGCTGGCCGATGACATTCCGGTGGCCTTCCTCTTGCTCAAACGCCCACCTTGCCTGCCCCATTGGGCCGATGCACACAGCGCCACGCTGCATGCGTTCCAGGTGGATCGGCGGCAACAAGGCAGTGGGTTCGGCAAGGCGTGTTTGCAGGCATTGCCGGCGGCAGCGATAGAGACGTGGCCACAGATCAAGGCGCTGGAGTTGTCGGTGGACACCGACAATGTGGCGGCGATGGGGTTGTATCTGGGCGCGGGATGGGTAGACAGCGGGGAGGCGTATAAGGGGCGAGTTGGGTATGAGCGAAAGTTAAAGTGGGTGTTTGGACGAGACGACCCCAGCCTGCTTTAAATATCCCAACGCCGATAAATCGACCACTCTGGCCCACCCTCCCTGGCTGTCCACTGTCAAAGTTCACAGCTATACAGGCGTTGCCGATTGCTCTGTACTGGAATGCCAAGGTAGTCGCTCAAGCGGTGCAACGAGCAGGCGTGGAAACGCTCAACGCCCAGCACGGAGACCCTCCATGAATACTCCACCGAGCAACAATACGCTTAACACTGCAGGGAGCCCGGATCTTTCCTTTGGCACCCCTCCACTCAAAGACGGTACCGTTATAAACACCCGCACCGCAGGGATCTCCCGAGTCCTCGAAGACGGTTCAACCATCACAGCAGGCCCGTATAGCGAGCCGGATGGCCCCTTCATTGGCATCACCAAACAAACGCCTACGGGAGAGAACGACGCTCGATTCGGGCGAGGGCTGACGGCGATGCAGCAACGCCAAACCTTCATCGACATGCTCATTCAGCCTAATGGCAGGCAACTGTTACTGGCCACCCATATCAACAATGTGGCGGTCTCTATCAGTCGATTCAACGAAGCAAACGGCAATTCAGACTTCAGGTTCGGCAATAATGGCGAGGTGGTGCTGAATAAGCGGATTCAGTTGAACTTAAACAGCAAAGCCGGTTTAGCTTTACAGTCCGATGACAAGATCATTTGTGTATTTAATGACGGTACAAGCAGTTTTATCTATCAACTCAGCAGTTCCGGCCAGGAACTCAACTTCGGCTTTTTAGATCCGCTTGAAGAGCGCGGCGCCCTTATGGGCCCAGTATTGACCACTGAGAGGGGTTTTTTGATTGCGGGCTCTATAAACGGCAAGGCCCTTATTAAAGGATTCACACATGCTGGAGAAGCGGACACGGCTTTTGGTAACGCAGGTTACGTCCAATTGGAGCTTTCAGGTACTGGGGAAAAACAGGCCTCAGCGCTGGCCAAAGGACCCGATGGCCGGATAGTTGTCGTCGGCGGTGAGCACCGGTTGCCGCGCAAGCAGAACTTCGTGACGAGCCTGCTTGCCAACGGCCAACCTGATCCGCAGTTCAATGGCGGAATCCCCAAGGAGAACGATGCTCGTCATGGAAGTTATGACAGCGTGACGGTTCAACCCGATGGGAAAATCGTCGTCTTGTGGCGCAATACAAACGGCAGCCTCGTCGAACTGACCAGGTACACCGCGACTGGGCAGTTGGACCTCACCTTTGGCGATCAGGGTGTGGCCGATGCATGGCGCGACCCGCAATCAAGACCCCAAATCTCCAACATCAACAAGCTTGAATGGGTAAATGCGGGTGAAACACTGCAAACCAGCGGTGTGCTGGAAGGTGTCCACTCCTTCATCGGCCGCCTGCTCAGCCAGTGATACCCACGACTGAGCTGCCAACGCAGCTCAGTCGTGTGACATCAGGCCTTGACTACCGGCAACCAGATCTCCACCGTCCCCGTGCCTTTCCTCACGTCAAAATCAGCGCTGTAGCGTTCAAAATCCGGCCCTGCCACTTTGTAGCCCGAATGTGGCAACCACTCGAACATGATGCGCTCGTACGTCTGTTCCAATGCCTGCACCGGTCCGTAATGCGGGAACACCGCATAGTTGAGCGGTGGAATTTCAATGGCTTCGAAGTTACTCGGGACGTCGCTTTTGCTCGGGACTTCCACCCCCGCCATGTAATCGAATTCGCCGTGATTGGGGTTATGGCAAACGCCATAGGTCACACCGCCGATGCGCTTCTTGATGTCCTTGATGCAGGTGTCGAACAACTCCCACAACTTGGGAATATCGCCCACCGTCGCCTTGGAATAACGCCCTTGTACCCCAGCAATCACCAAGGCCTTGCCTGCTTCCATGCGTGGCTCTAACGGTTGTTTTGTCTGCTGATCCATACGAACAGTCTCCTTCTTATGAGGGAACAAACCCGCATCGAGTATAGGGGCATATCCGTGCCGTACTCCATGCAGAAAATTTTCCTACGCATATGGACAACTGGCCATCATCGACCGTATTGTCTGCTCCGCAGGCCACCGCAGTGGCCGACGTCGCTCGGACGGTTCCGGGCGCTTACGTACTCTCGAGGCAACAATGGCCGACCAAGGTTCGCCGCGCCGCTTTGCGCGCATAGATCGACTCCCCCCTTACGTTTTCAATATCACTGCCGAGCTGAAGATGGCTGCGCGTCGGCGCGGCGAAGACATCATCGACTTGAGCATGGGTAACCCCGACGGCGCCACGCCTCCCCATATCGTGGAGAAAATGGTTACCGTCGCCCAGCGTGAAGACACCCACGGTTACTCCACCTCCAAAGGCATTCCGCGTCTGCGCCGGGCGATTTCGCGCTGGTACAAAGACCGCTACGAGGTGGACATCGACCCCGAGACGGAAGCCATCGTCACCATCGGTTCCAAGGAAGGCCTGGCGCATTTGATGCTGGCCACCCTGGACCAGGGCGACACGGTGCTGGTGCCCAACCCGAGCTACCCGATTCATATCTACGGTGCCGTGATTGCCGGCGCCCAGGTGCGTTCGGTGCCGCTGATTCCGGGCGTGGACTTCTTCGCCGAGCTGGAACGGGCGATTCGTGGGTCGATCCCGAAGCCGAAGATGATGATCCTCGGCTTCCCGTCCAACCCGACCGCGCAGTGCGTGGAGCTGGATTTCTTCGAACGGGTGATCGCCCTGGCCAAGCAGTACGACGTGCTGGTGGTGCATGACCTGGCCTACGCCGACATCGTCTACGACGGCTGGAAAGCCCCATCGATCATGCAAGTGCCGGGGGCCAAGGACATTGCGGTGGAGTTTTTCACCCTGTCCAAGAGCTACAACATGGCCGGCTGGCGCATCGGTTTCATGGTGGGCAACCCGGAACTGGTCAACGCCCTGGCACGGATCAAGAGTTACCACGATTACGGTACCTTCACCCCGCTGCAAGTCGCCGCGATTGCTGCGTTGGAAGGCGATCAACAGTGCGTGAAAGACATCGCCGAGCAATACCGCCAGCGCCGCAATGTGCTGGTCAAGGGCCTGCATGAGTTGGGCTGGATGGTGGAGAATCCCAAGGCTTCGATGTACGTCTGGGCGAAGATCCCGGAGGCGTATGCCGCCATGGGTTCGCTGGAGTTTGCCAAGAAGCTGCTGCTGGAAGCGAAGGTCTGTGTGTCGCCGGGGATTGGATTTGGCGAGTATGGGGATGATCATGTGCGCTTTGCGCTGATCGAAAACCAGGACCGGATTCGCCAGGCGGTGCGCGGGATTCGCGGGATGTTCCGGGCGGATGGGCTGGTCGCTAAAGCCTGACCCGATCCACCTGAACAAATGTGGTCAACATGTGGGAGGGGGCTTGCCCCCGATAGCAGAGGTTCAATCACTGCATCTGGTGACTGACCCACCGCCATCGGGGGCAAGCCCCCTCCCACATTTGCATTGGGTTTTCACCCTTGCTGCTGGTGTGTCTGTTAGACCACCAACGACAGCAGCATGATGAAGATCAACGCCACCACAGACAGAATGGTTTCCATCGCCGTCCAGGTCTTGAAGGTCTCGGCCACGGTCATGTTGAAGTACTGCTTCACCAGCCAGAACCCCGCATCGTTGACGTGAGACAGGATCAACGAACCCGCCCCCGTCGCCAATACCAGCAGCTCACGGTTAACCCCCGGAATCATCCCCACCACCGGCACTACGATGCCAGCGCCGGTAATGGTCGCCACGGTCGCCGAACCGGTCGCAATACGAATCACCGCCGCTACCAGCCAGGCCAGCAGGATCGGGTTGATCTGCGCATTCACCGCCATATGGCCAATCACGTCACCCACGCCGCTGGTCACCAGCATCTGCTTGAAGCCACCACCGGCACCGATGATCAGGATGATCGCGGCCGTCGGCGCAAGGCTGGCGTCGAGCAGCTTGAGGATTTGCTTGGAGTGAATGCCCTGGCGACTACCAAAGGTGTACAGCGACAGCAGAAGCGCCAGCAGCAAGGCGGTGATCGGGTGACCGATCATGTCCATCCAGTTGCGCACCACGTTGCCTTCGGCAAAGGCGATGTCGGCGAAGGTTTTGAGCAGCATCAGAAACACCGGCAGCAGCACGGTGACCAATGTGATGCCGAAGCTTGGCAGCGACTTGTTATCGGTCTCGCGGGCCAGTTGATCCACCAGTTCCTGGGAGGGATTACCGGGGATGTACTTGGCGATGAACGTACCGAAGATCGGGCCGGCGATGATGGCGGTCGGCAGTGCGACGATCAGGCCATACAGGATGGTCTTGCCGATGTCCGCGCCAAACACGCCGATAGCCAGCAGCGGGCCCGGGTGCGGTGGCACCAGGCCGTGCACTGCCGAGAGGCCTGCGAGCAGCGGGATGCCGATCTTGATCAGCGACACACCGGTGCGGCGCGCGACGATAAACACCAGCGGGATCAGCAGCACAAAGCCGATCTCGAAGAACAGCGGGATGCCCACCAGGAACGCGGCGAACATCATGGCCCACTGGACCTTCTCTTTGCCGAAGGCGCGGATCAGGGTCTGGGCAATCTGATCGGCACCGCCGGATTCGGCCATCATCTTGCCGAGCATGGTGCCCAGCGCGAGGATGATGCCGACAAAGCCGAGCACCCCGCCGAAACCGTCTTGGAAGGCTTTGATGATCTTGTCCACGGGCATGCCCGAGGTCAGGCCGAGGAAGCCGGCCGCGATGATCAGTGCAATGAACGGGTGGACCTTGAACTTGGTGATCAGAACGATCAACCCGATGATAGTGACGACTGCGTCTAGCAGCAGGTACGACTCGTGGGACATGCCAAACATGGGGGGTCTCTCCTGTTTGTTGTTGTTATTAAAGCGGGTGTTGAATTTCTTGCCGGGGATAGCGCTATCTTTTCCGGCAAAAAATTAATGAGTTCGTTCAAAGCCGTGTTGCAGCCACCAAGCGTTGGTCTGCTCGGCCAACGCCTCGACACTGTCTTCACTGGCGTTGAGGGCCAGGGTCAATGGCTCGCCTTTGGGCGATTCAAGGGTGGCGAACTGGCTGTCGATCAGGCTTGCCGGCATGAAATGGCCGGGGCGATGGGACACGCGGTCCGAGGCGACTTCACGGGTCAGTTCCAGGAATACGAAACCCAGACCTGGCGCGGCTTCGCGCAGGTGGTCACGGTATTTCTTCTTGAGAGCCGAACAGGTGAGCACCGGATGTTCACTCGCTTTAAGCGAGCGGCGCAGTTCATCGCACAGGATGTCGAGCCAGCCGGCGCGGTCGTCGTCGTTGAGGGGGTGGCCGGCGCTCATCTTTTCGATGTTCGCGGCAGGGTGAAAGCTGTCGCCTTCAATGGCGGTGGCGCCGTTCAGCCGGCACAAGGCCTCGCTGACACTGGTCTTGCCACAGCCGGCAACACCCATGATAACCAGAGCGGTAACAGGTTGACTCATGAAACACCTCAAGACGCAGATAGCGCTACCTTCACACGCTGTAAGGCACGTGCAAAAACAGGCTTTTCCCGCGCCGTCTTGTCATTTTTATGGAGTGACGCGTGCATCCGCTCCAATCATTTGAACCGGATCAGGCAACCCAAAGTTCAATAATTTGCAGCCATTTGGAGACAGCGCTACCTTAGTGCCTCGATTTTTGTTTGGCAAGCCGCCTGATGACCTCTAAGAACGATAAAAATACGCGCACCACGGGTCGCCCGACCCTCAACGAAGTTGCCCGCCTGGCTGGCGTCAGTCCGATCACCGCTTCACGCGCCCTGCGCGGCATCAGCACTGTGGCCATCGAACTGGTAGAAAAAGTCCAACAGGCAGCTGCCGAGCTCAACTACGTGGTCAACCCCGCAGCCCGCGCCCTGGCCTCGGCTCAAAGCCATTCGGTGGTGGTGTTGGTACCGTCGTTGTCCAACCTGCTATTTATCGAAACCCTCGAAGCCATCCATCAGGTGCTACGGCCTAAAGGCTTTGAAGTGCTGATCGGCAACTCTCACTACTCCCGCGATGAAGAAGAAAACCTGCTGCGCAACTACATGGCCTATCAGCCACGGGGCTTGCTGTTGACGGGCTTCGATCGCACCGAAAGCGCCCGACGAATGGTCGAGGCCAGCAATGTGCCTTGCGTTTACATGATGGACCTGGACCCTAACGCTGGCGTGAATTGCGTGGGCTTCTCGCAATTGGCCGCCGGTGAAACAGCCGCGGCGCATTTACTGTCCCGTGGCCGCAAGCGCCTGGCCTATATCGGTGCGCAATTGGACCAACGTACCTTGCTACGTGGCGAGGGTTTCCGCCGCGCCCTGCAACAGGCCGGAATGTACGACCCGGCGCTGGAGCTGCTGACACCGCGTCCTTCTTCCGTGGGCCTGGGCGGTGAGTTGTTCCTGCAGTTGCTGGCCGCCCATCCGGACGTGGATGCGATCTTCTTCGGCAACGACGACCTGGCCCAAGGCGCGCTGCTGGAAGCCCTGCGCCATGGCATAAAGGTGCCAGAGCGCGTGGCGGTGCTGGGTTTCAACGACTTGCCCGCGTCGTCCTTTATGGTGCCGCGCCTGAGCAGCATCAGCACGCCACGCGAAGCCATTGGCCGCCGTGCGGCGGAGCATCTGCTCACGATCATGGCGGGCAACAAGGTCGCCAAGCCGGTAGTGGACATGGGCTTTGCGTTGCAGGTGCGGGAAAGCACCTGACCTTCAAGCCGAACGTGATCCATCGAGGGAGCTAGCCTGCCGGCTCCCTCAATTTGACCGCGCTCGCTTAACCTCCCCGGCCCCTGCTAGATTGTCCCTTCTCCACTGCCAGGGAAGCACCATGGGACACTCACTGAAAATCTTGGGCCGCACCTCTTCCATCAACGTACGCAAAGTCCTGTGGACATGCCACGAACTGGGCATCGAATACGTACGCGAAGATTGGGGCATCGGCTACACCCCCACCCAATCCCCCGAATTCCTGGCCCTGAACCCTAACGCGCAAATACCTGTGCTCATCGACGACCACGGCGTGCTGTGGGAATCCAACACCATCTGCCGCTACCTGGTCAGCCTCTACCAACGCCACGACCTCTTGCCCGCCGAACCCGCGCCACGGGCCAGGGTGGAGCAGTGGATGGACTGGCAAGCCACCGAGCTCAACCCTTCCTGGGGTTACGCGTTCCAAGCGCTGGTGCGTCAGAGTCCTGAGCATCAGGACCCGCAACGAATCGCAGCCGGCGTACAGGGCTGGAATGACAAGATGGGCCTGCTGGAACAACAGTTGACCAAAACCAACGCTTACGTCACCGGCGACGAATTCACCCTCGCCGACGTCCTTATCGGCCTTTCGGTGCACCGCTGGCGCATGACGCCCATGGAACATCCGCCCTACCCCGCCATCGCAGCGTATTACGAACGCCTCAGCCAGCATCCGGGCTTCCAGACCTTCGCCCTCGACGGCCACAACTAAGGACATGCACGTGAAAGGACTCAACATACTGCTCACCGGCGCCTGCGGCAGAATCGGCAAGACGTTTTTCGAAGCCTCGAAAGACCGCTACCGCTTCACGCTTACAGACCGCGTCACGCCGGATTTTGAACTGGGCGACCATCGCTTCGTACACGCCGACTTGAGCGATAAATCCGCGCTCGTCGCGCTGCTCGATGGCATCGACGTGATCGTGCACCTGTCGGGCATCCCCCATGCCAGCGCCTCGTTCGACGAACTGCTGCCAAACAACATCCTCGCCACCACCTACCTGTTCGAAGCTGCCGTGGCCGCCGGGGTAAAGCGTCTGGTTTTCGCCAGCAGCGCCCAGACCATCGAAGGCTACCCGGTGGATCGGCAGATCACGCCTGGCATGCCAGTGCTGCCCGCCAATCTGTATGGCGTGAGCAAATGCTATGGCGAGGCGCTGTGCGGCTACTACGCGGCGAAAACGCCACTGTCGACCATCGCACTGCGCATTGGCGCCTTTGAATTCCCCGAAAGCCACGACCTGAACAACGCCCGCGACCTCAGCGCTTGGCTCAGCCCACGGGATACGGTGCAATTGCTGCAACGTTCGGTTGAAACTAAAGACGTAAAGCACTTGATCGCCCACGGCATTTCCAATAACCGTTTCAAGCGTCTGGACTTGAGCGAAACCACGCGTGTGCTGGGCTATCAACCGGTGGATGATGCGTTTCAGACATTCGAGATTCCCATCACCTACTGAGTTGCAGGCGGCAATGGCTGGCCGTCGATGGGCCAGCACTTGCCGCAACAGCCGAGCCGCTCCCAGCAAAACCTGGGCTTTTGCGCCCGGCACGCTATTTGCTCCAGCTGTAGCACCGTACATTTCCTCCAGGTGCCCGATCATGCTGGTTAACAACAACACCCAAGCCGTATCGACCGTCCAACAGCTCAAACGCCCCGATATGGATCCAGCCAACGCTGCCGCCAGTGCGCTGTACAGCGGCGCAGTTCAAGCCGCGCAGCAAAGTGTGACCGTACCGGTCGCGCAGAAGGACCTGGACAAAGCCACCGACCGTATCGACGAAGCCTTCGCGAAGACCCGCGTGCAGTTGCAAGCCTCCACCACGGCAACCACCTCCTCGACCGAGACGCCTGCCACCACATCCACCTCTGGCGCGCGCTCGGAATTCACGGAGTACATGAGCAAAACCCCGGCCGAACGCATCCGTGAGCAGTTGCTCAAGGAGCAGGGTTTGACTGAGGCGGATGTACAGAACATGTCCCTGGAAAAACAGGACGCGATTTCCAAGCAAGTGGCCGACCGGTTGAAGCAGCAACAAGAGCAGCAAGTAGCGGCGAAAGCCACTGATCCTGCGCACTCGGTGAAAGAAACCCTGGCGGCAATCTAAGCCACACTTCGGATCAACCTGTGGGAGTGCTTGCGCCCTCCCACAGGGATTGGCTTTCCAAATTGGAAATGGATAGGTCGGCTATTGCAGTTGAAGGGTCGAATTGAACTGCCCGATCGCATCCACCACATGCCGTGACCCTTCCTGAATCTCCAGGATAACCTGCCCCGCCTCATTCGCCAGTTCCACCCCCAACCCCGTACGGCTCAAGCTCGACTGCATGCTCGACACTGCGCTCAACGACAGATCGTGGTTCTTGCGCACCACCTCCACAATCTCCACCGTCGCGTGGCTGGTACGTGCGGCGAGGCTGCGCACTTCGTCGGCCACCACCGCAAACCCGCGTCCGTGCTCACCGGCTCGTGCCGCTTCAATCGCGGCGTTGAGCGCCAGCATATTGGTTTGCTCGGCAATGCTGCGGATGGTCTGCACAATGGCGCCAATGATGTCCGACTGCTTGCTCACCGCGTCGATGCTCTGTGCCGCCTGGTTCAAATTGTGAGAAATCTCTTCGATGATCTGCACGGTTTGCTGCACCACCTCCGATCCTTTGCGCGCGCAGGCGTCGTTTTGTACCGAGGTGGCGTGAGCCGAATCGGCGGCGGTGCGCAGGGTGGTCACTTGGTCGGTGATGTCGCTGGCGAATTTCACCACTTTGTACAGGCGCCCGTTGGTGTCGAAAATCGGGTTGTAGGACGCTTCCAAAAACAGGGTTTTGCCGTATTTGTTTTTGCGCTCGAAGCGGTGCGAGTGGTATTCGCCGCGATTGAGGGACGCCCAGAACGCTTTGTACGCCGGCGACTCCACTTCGCTGCGATGGCAAAACAGGCTGTGGTGCTGGCCGACGATTTCATCCAGTGAGTACTGCACGGTCTTCAGAAAGTTGTTATTGGCCTTGAGAATCTGGCCTTGAGGGGTGAACTCGATCATCGCCATGGAGCGGCTGATGGCGTCGATCAGGCTCTGGTTTTCATGTTCATGGTGGACCCGCGCGGAAATATCGGACGCGACTTTGATCACACTCTGTACGTGGTTGTCGCTGTCCAGCACAGGCATATAGCTGGCTTCGAGCCACACCTCCTGGCCGTGCCTGTTCAAGCGTACGAACGTGCCGCTGAGGGCCTCGCCCCGCGCCAGGTCGCGCCAAAGCTTGGCGTAGGCGTCGGTATGGGTGTAGGCCTCGTCACAAAAGATCCGATGATGCTGGCCGCGAATTTCCTCGGCGCTGTAGCCCATGGTTTTGCAAAAGTTGTCATTGGCATCGAGTATCACCCCATCGCGATCAAATTCGATCATGGCCATGGAACGGCTGATAGCGGCGAGTTTGGCGTTGGATTCGGTGAGTGCACAGGAGAAACGCTGGATTTCAAGCAGGTCAGACTTGTGATGGAGGTTGAACATGTCGGACACCCTTAAGTAACCCGCGCCTGGCTAGGCGCATTCCATTCATCAGTTGGATAGTGCTGGCAGACCTTTATGGGATAACCATCCGAAACGCTTTACACGCCGAGCGTCATCAACGGTTCTGGGTGAGCATAGACAGGGCTTGGCGCTATGCAAGGCCACCAGTCAGCCATTAGTTATGGCAAGGCGGGGCAGGAAGGGAGGTTGAGCGCGGGGCAGGGAACGGCCAACAGAGAGGGTTGCGTTGGCCGCTTAAAATCCTTCAGTTGAACGGTGATCAGTGACCGAACAGGCCGCTCTCGGATTTTTTGGTTTTTTTGTCGGCGCGTTTTTCATCGGCGGTCTTTGCCGGTTTCTTCTTCGCTGCTTTCTTTGAATCCATACCTTTGGCCATGATGCGTGCTCCACTGAAAGGGGATGTAACACTGGGTATAACACCGATCACCCGCCAGAAGGGGTTTATAATCCGCGCCCCTTTATAAAGCCTGTCTGAACACCATGACTGAGTTGTCCATTGATCTGCTGGCAGAGCCTCTGTGGCCGCTGCTGAACAAGTTCTACCGCAGCCACGACTCGTCGATGAAGGCCCTCAAAGGCGGGCGTTTATGGGTGGCGCGCAATGGTGAAATTGTCGCCGGGCTGTGCCTGTCGCCGGTGGTAGGCGGGCAATGGCTGACCGGAGTGTTTGTGGCTCCGGCGTATCGCCGCCAAGGGTTGGCGGCGCGCTTGATTCTTCAGGCAATAGCTGATGTGCAAGGCACGGTATGGCTGCTGTGCCATCCAGACCTAGAAAGCCTGTATCAGCGCATGGGATTCACCCAGGATACGATCCTGCCCCAATCCCTCAGCGAACGGCTGGTGCGTTACAAGCGCAACAAACCGATGATCGCCATGGGCTTAGAACCGTTGGTGAGGTCGACCTCAGATAATGTGTGATCGGCCGGTAAAGCGCCCATGCTAGCCTCGGCAGCACCGTGGCCTTTACCAGGATGATCATGAAACCGACGCTTGCAGCCCTCGCCCTCACCGCCCTCCTCGCCCCGGCCTTGAGCCAGGCAGCCGACGCTCCCATCAGTGCCCAGCAATACGCCAGCGTGCTCGCCGGCAGTTGGCGCGACCCGGCAAACAGCGCCCGCGATGGGTATCGGCATCCACAGCAGACCTTGGAATTCTTTGGCCTGGGCGCCAAACAGAGCGTGATCGAAATCACCCCCGGCGGCGGCTGGTACAGCGAGGTGCTGGCGCCATTGCTCAAGGATCAAGGGCACTACATCGCTGCGGTGCAGGCCGCGAGCAGCAGCGCTTACGCGCGTACGTCCGAAGAAAACCTCAAGAAAAAATTTGCCGCCGACCCTACGCGTTATGCCAAGGCCGAGGTGATCGAGTTCGACCCCAAGGCACCGGTATTCGGCAAACCGGCCTCGGTCGATACGGTGCTGACATTCCGCAATGTGCACAACTGGGTGCTGGCTGATACCGACAGGGCCACTTTCAACGCGTTCTACAAGGTGCTTAAACCCGGTGGCGTGCTAGGTGTGGTGGATCACCGCGCCAAAGACGGAGCGTCGCTGGAAGACATCAAGCACAGCGGCTATCTGACCACAGCGTATGTGGTGAAACTGGCCACCGACGCGGGCTTCAAACTGGAGGGGCAAAGCGAGGTGAATGCCAACCCGAAAGACACCAAAGACTACCCGGAGGGCGTGTGGACATTGCCGCCGGCATTGAAGCTGGGAGAGCAGGACAAGGCCAAGTATGTGGCGATTGGCGAATCGGATCGGATGACGTTGAAGTTCGTGAAGCCGACCCGATAACCCGATGTGAAGCGCGATTCAAATATGGGAGGCACTTGGCCTCCCATATTTTTTCAGTGTGTCTGGGGTTACTCGTCAGCCGTTGGGTCCATGTCGGGGAACATCACTTCGATAAACCCGAACTTGCTGAAGTCGGTGATCCGCGACGGATACAACCGGCCAATCAGGTGATCGCACTCGTGCTGCACCACCCGCGCATGAAAGCCGTCGGCAGTGCGGACGATCGGCTCACCCTTGGGGTCGAAACCTTCGTAGCGGATCTGCTGGTAACGGTCCACTGCGCCGCGCAGACCGGGTACCGACAGGCAACCTTCGTAGCCTTCTTCCAGCACTGGGCTGAGCGGCGTGATCAACGGATTGATCAGGATAGTCTGCGGCACCGGCGGCGCGTCCGGGTAGCGCTCGCTGGCTTCAAATCCAAAGATCACCAGTTGCAGGTCGACGCCAATCTGCGGCGCCGCCAGACCTACGCCGCCGACGTGCTCCATGGTCTGGAACATGTCGTCGATCAATTGCCACAGCTCGGGGCTGTCGAACATCTCCGGCGGAACCGGTGGCGCGATACGCAGCAGGCGCTCATCGCCCATTTTCAGGATTTCACGAATCATTGATCAGGCTCAACGGGGGTGGGCTTGGAGTGGTCACGGCCTAGGCCTGAGACGTGCTGTTTTTCATCGGTGTGGCCGGGTTCATCGAACTCTTTTTCACCGGGATCTTTACCCTCGGCCGACATGTGTTCGATCACGGCATTCATCTCCGCGCCGAGCAGCAGCACGGCAGCGGAAATATAGAAGTACAAAAGCAGGACGATGATCGCACCGATACTGCCATACATGGCGTTGTAGTCGGCGAAGGTTTTGACGTAGTAGCCAAATCCCAGGGAGGCCACGATCCACACCACCACTGCGAGCACCGAGCCTGGGGTGATAAAGCGGAATTTCTGCTCGACGTCAGGCATCACGTAGTACATCAAGGCCACGGCAAACATCAGCAAAATCACAATCAGCGGCCAGCGCAGGATGGTCCACAAGGTGACCACGAACTCCTGCATGCCGATCTGCCCCGCCACCCATTCCATCACTTGGGGGCCAAGCACCATCAACGCCGCAGCGGCCAGCAGCATGCCGGCGATACCAATGGTGTAGAAAATCGACAGCGGAAAACGCTTCCAAATCGGCCGGCCTTCCACCACGTCGTAGGCTGCGTTCATGGCGCTCATCATCAACCGTACACCAGCCGACGCGGTCCACAGCGCAATCACGATACCCACCGACAGCAGGCCACCCTTGGATTGCTGCAACTGGTCGATCACCGGGTTGACCTGCTCCAAAGCCTGGGGCGGCAACACCAGTTCCGACTGCAGGCGCAGCCAGGTAAAGAAGTCCGGCAGGTGCAGGAAACCGATCAGGGCAATCAGGAACAGCAGGAAGGGAAACAGCGAGAACAGCATCTGGTAGGCCAATGCAGACGCGTAGGTGGACATCTCGTCGTCGACGAATTCCTTGACGGTGCGTACCAGCACCTTGTGCAGCTTGAGACCATCGAGAACCGGAAAGATCATAGCGTCTCCTTTCGCCGCAAAGAGGGTGAGATCGTGGGCGACTCAGGGGCCGTTTTCTACATCAAAGTAGCCCATATGGCGACTTTGAAACAATTTCGAAAATTTAGTTGCAATAAGGGATACAAAAACGGCCATCCGTGGATGGCCGCCGGGCTGTACGAATACAGCCAGTGATACAGACTTACTTGGTCGCTTTTTTGATCGCATCTTTGGTATCGCCGACTGCTTTCTGCACTTCGCCTTTCTTTTCCTGAATCACACCTTCAGCTTGAAGCTTGTCGTTGCCGGTCACTTTGCCGACGCCTTGCTTGATGTTGCCGATCGCTTCGTTTGCCAAGCCTTTTGCCTTGTCCGATGTGCTGCTCATGGTATTTCTCCGAAAGAACAATCAAGGGTTTTGGTGATTACACAAAGATTGACCAGAGGCCGTTCGGCAGAGTTTCAATTATTTTCAGCGGGCATTTCGTCCAAAACGGCAGGTTTGACTTTATGTTTGGCGGCCAACCCACGAGAATGCGCGGCACATTCAGGCTATAACGCTGAATAACAGATCCCGTAGGAAGGTTATGAAACTCAATAAAGCACAGGCCATCGCCCGTAGAAACCAGGAACTGGGCGGTGCCGTACTCGGCGTCAACAACTGCCATTTCACCGACCTGGACCGCAAGCGCAATATCTGGTGGTTCGACCTGCCACTGGGCCGTATTGCGGTGGGCCATTACGAGTGGATTCACTTGTTGATGCACAACGCCGAGACGGACCAGTTGCTGCACCTGAAGGTGCCGACGGCGTTCCTGCGCGAGCATATCGAAGGTCTGGTAGTGCGCAATTCGGGCAAGCGCAAGCCCGAGATTACGTTGGAATTGAGCGCGGACAAGGATTCGTTCCTTAAAGACGTACGCCCAGCAGGCGCTAACGTGAGCTTCGCGCATTTCGCCCTATAAGCACCGGATTTAAAGGTGGAAGGCGCGGTGCGACGATATGACTTGCTCTCGATAGCAGAGTGTCAGTCACTGAATCTGGTGACTGATCCCCCCTATCGGAGGCAAGTCGAATCGTCGTACCGCCCATCCCACACTGGATTGGATTGCATTCCAATCCAGTCATTAAAAAACCCGCATCGGCGGGTTTTTTATCGGCTTACTTTTTCAGGCCCAGCTTCTTCAACTCTTCATCACGCAATTCACGACGCAGGATCTTGCCTACGTTGGTGGTCGGCAATGCGTCGCGGAACTCGACAGCCTTGGGCACCTTGTAGGCGGTGACGTTGGCGCGCATATGCTCCATCACCTGATCCTTGGTGAGGGTGGCGCCCGGCTTGACCACGATGAAAAGCTTGATGATCTCCCCCGATTTCTCGTCCGGCACGCCGATGGCCGCACATTGCAGCACGCCCGGCAGCCCTGCCAGTACGTCTTCCAGCTCATTGGGGTACACGTTGAAACCTGAGACCAGGATCATGTCTTTCTTGCGGTCGACAATACGCATGTAGCCGTCCGGCTGGATGATCGCGATGTCGCCGGTCTTCAGCCAGCCTTCGCTGTCGAGCATCTCGTCGGTCGCGTCCTGGCGCTGCCAATAGCCCTTCATCACCTGCGGGCCCTTGACGCACAGCTCGCCAGTTTCGCCCAGCGCCAGCTCGGTGCCGTCATCGGCAATGACTTTGCACACCGTGGACGGCACCGGAATGCCGATGGTGCCGATCTGGATGTGCTGGATCGGGTTCACAGTGGCCACCGGGCTGGTTTCGGTCATGCCGTAACCTTCGCAGATGCCACACCCGGTCACGGCCTTCCAACGCTCGGCGGCCGCCAGTTGCAGGGCCATGCCGCCCGACAGGGTGACCTTGAGTGCAGAGAAGTCCAGCTTGCGGAAGCCTTCGTTATTGCACAGCGCCACGAACAAGGTGTTGAGACCGACAAAGCCGCTGAACTTCCACTTCGACAGTTCCTTGACCATTGCCGGCAAGTCACGCGGATTGCTGATCAGGATGTTGTGGTTGCCGATCAGCATCATCGCCATGCAATGAAAGGTGAACGCATAGATGTGGTACAGCGGCAGCGGCGTGATCAGGATCTCGCAGCCTTCATTGAGGTTGGAGCCCATCAGCGCCTTGCACTGCAACATATTGGCAACGAGGTTGCGATGGGTGAGCATCGCGCCCTTCGCTACGCCGGTGGTGCCGCCGGTGTATTGCAAAACGGCCACGTCACTGCTCGCCGGGTTGACGTCGTTGACTGGTTGGCCGTTGCCCTTGGCGAGTACGTCGTTGAACTTGATCGCCTGTGGCAAGTGGTAGGCCGGGACCATTTTCTTAACGTACTTGATGACGCTGTTGATCAGCAGGCGCTTGAGCGGCGGCAACAGGTCGGCGACTTCGGTGACGATCACATGCTTGACGGCGGTCTTGGGCACGACCTTTTCCGCCAAGTGGGCCATGTTGGCAAGGCAGACCAGGGCCTTGGCACCGGAGTCGTTGAATTGGTGTTCCATTTCCCGCGCGGTGTACAGCGGGTTGGTGTTGACCACGATCAGGCCGGCACGGATGGCGCCGAATACCGCGACCGGGTATTGCAGGACGTTGGGCAGTTGCACGGCGATGCGATCGCCGGGTTTCAAGTCGGTATGTTGTTGCAGGTACGCGGCGAAGGCGCCGGACAATTCGTACAGTTCACCGTAGGTGATTGTCTTGCCCAGGTTGCTGAAAGCCGGTTTGTTAGCGAAGCGCTGGCAGGACTGTTTCAGTACCGCCTGAATATTTGGATACTCGTCTGGATTGATTTCTGCAGCAATCCCGGCGGGGTACTTATCCTTCCAAAAGTCTTCGTTCATGGAAGCCCACTCCTCAGCGACGCGAATTCATCATCGCATTTGATGCGATTATTATTGGTGTATGTTTTTTTAGGTGAATCTGGCGCTTTCAAGCAGGCCTAGACGTCACAAAGCGCGCCGAGAGTAGCAGCTTTGCCAAGGGCCGACTAGAGCCAAAAGCGGGCCTTACAGTCATAAACTCGACTGTAGGACAATATTTAGTCACAATTATTTTGGCGCTCGAATTACCCACTTCAAGGCTCTGGAATGGGGTCTTCAGAACAATCAAAACCAAATGAGGGAGGGGGCTTGCTCCCGATTGCCGTGGTTCAGTCAATACATTCAGTGACTGATACACCGCTATCGGGAGCAAGCCCCCTCCCTCATTTGATTGCATTTCAATTCATGGTCAGGCGATGTCGCGTAGCTCCCTGCGCAGAATCTTGCCCACTGGCGTCATCGGCAACGAGTCTCGTAACACAATCTGCTTGGGCACCTTGTACCCCGTGAAGTTGGCCTTGCAGTAGGTCTTCAACTCCTCAAGGCTCACGCCTTCGGCACGCGCCACCACAAACAACTTAACCGCCTCCCCCGTGCGCTCGTCCGGCACGCCGATCACCGCGCAGTTGGCCACGGCCGGGTGGGCCATCACCACGTCTTCGATCTCGTTGGGGTACACGTTGAAACCCGAGACGATGATCAGGTCTTTCTTGCGATCGACAATGCGTACAAAGCCATCCTCATCGATCACCGCGATGTCGCCGGTCTTGAGCCAACCCTCAGCGTCCAGGCTCTCGGCCGTGGCGGCCGGTTGCTGCCAGTAGCCCTTCATCACCTGCGGGCCCTTGATGCACAGCTCGCCGCGTTCGCCCAGAGGCAACTCCACGCCTTCGTCATCAATCACCTTCATCGCGGTAGCCGGCACGGGAATGCCCACGGTACCGAGGCGCGATTTGTTGCCATAGGGGTTGGTGCACGCCACCGGTGAGGTTTCTGTCAGGCCGTAGCCCTCGCCAATCGTGCAGCCGGTGACTTGCTGCCAGCGTTCGGCCGTGGCCTTGATCAGTGCCGTGCCACCGGAGTTGGTGAGTTTGAGGTGGGAGAAATCCAGGGTCTTGAATTCCGGATGGTCCATCAACGCCACAAACAGCGTGTTAAGCCCCAGCAGCCCGGTAAAGCGCCACTTTTTCAGCTCCTTGATAAACCCGCCGATGTCCCGCGGGTTGGTGATGAGTACGTTGTGGTTACCCGTGACCATCATGCACATGCAGTTCGCGGTGAAGGCATAGATGTGGTAAAGCGGCAGCGGCGCGATCATCACCTCCTGCCCTTCCTTGATCAAAGGATGGCCGTCGTCGCCGACCTGAGACATGCACGCACGCGCCTGCTGCATGTTTGCCACCAGGTTGCCATGGGTGAGCATCGCGCCCTTGGCCAGGCCGGTCGTGCCGCCGGTGTATTGCAGCACGGCGATGTCATCCAGGGTCACGGGGTGACGGGTCACCGCCAGGCCCGAGCCCATGCGCAGGGCACGCTTGAATGACACCGCGCGCGGCAGGCTATAGGCCGGGACCATCTTCTTGACCTTGTCGACCACGGTGTTGACCAGCCAGCCTTTGGCGGCGGGCAGAAAGTCGCCCATCTTGGCTTCGATCAGGTAGTCGATCTCGGTGTCGTTGCACACTTCCTGTACCCGCGAACCAAACAGGTTCAGGTAGACCAGCGCACGCACGCCGGCGTCCTTGAACTGGTGGCGCATCTCGCGCGGGGTGTACAGCGGGTTGGTGTTGACCACGATCAGCCCCGCGCGCAAGGCGCCGAACACGGCAATCGGATAATGCAGCACGTTGGGCATCTGCACTGCGATGCGCTCGCCGGGCTTGAGGTCGGTGTGCTGTTGCAGGTAACCGGCGAACGCCGCACTCTGGCGCTCAAGCTCGGCGTAAGTCAGGGTGATGCCCATGTTGCTGAATGCCGGACGGTCGGCAAAGGCCTTGCACGAGCGCTCGAAGACTTCGATCACCGACTTGTAGGCCGTGAGGTCGATATCGTTGGGAACGCCCGCCGCGCGTTTGTCATTCCAGAAACCAGGTTGCATTATTCTTGTCCCCTTACCTGAGTATGTCCGGCCGCTTATAACAAGCGGAGCTTTGGGGACGTTAGCAGCTATGACCAAACAGGCAAATACGCTAAATCGTGTCATTGATTGTATGAATCTTGCCGCTGATGCGTAGGCAGATACCCCGCCCCTCGGCAGATCAGCTATACACTGCAACGACCCATAGCAAAGGAAGCGCCATGAACCACAGCACCTTCTGGCTGACCGCGAATGACCGCAGCCGCCTGTACGTCAATCAATGGATGCCCGACGGCCCGGTTCACGCCGTAGTCATGCTGTCCCACGGCATGGCCGAGCACAGCGGGCGTTATGGACGCTTGGCCGAAGCGTTATGCAGCGCAGGCTATGGCGTGTATGCACCGGACCAGCGTGGCCATGGACGTACCGCCGACGAAGGTACGCTGGGGTTGTACGCCGAGAAGGATGGCTGGAATAAAGTGGTAGGCGACCTGGCAAGCCTCAATCAACACATCGGCCAGCAGCAACCAGGGCTGCCGATCATCCTGCTGGGCCACAGCATGGGCAGCTACATCGCCCAGGCCTACCTGCTGCACCACAGCGCCAGCCTGCACGGGGCAATTCTCAGTGGCTCGAATTTCCAACCGGTAGCGCTGTACCGCGCAGCGCGGGTGATCGCTCGGGCCGAACGTCTGCGCCAGGGTGTACGGGGGCGAAGTGCGCTGATCGAGTTCCTGTCGTTCGGCTCGTTCAACAAGGCCTTCAAGCCCAACCGCACGGCGTTCGACTGGCTCAGCCGTGACCCGGATGAAGTGGACAAATACATCAGCGATCCACTCTGCGGCTTCCGGTGTACCAACCAGCTGTGGATCGACCTGCTTGGCGGCTTGCAGCAAATCAGCAAAGCGTCCAATCTCGCCCAGATTGATCCGGGCCTGCCGATCCTCGTGATGGGCGGCGAATGTGATCCGGTGAGTGAGGGCAAGCGTCTCAAAAACCTGGCCCACGCCCTGCGCGAGGCCGGCTGCCAGCATCTGCAATTGAATGTGTACCCGCAGGCGCGTCACGAAGTGTTCAACGAAACCAACCGCGATGAAGTCACCGCCGATGTGCTGACGTGGCTCGACCAGGCCCTGACGTTGCGCAGACCAGCACGCTGCGAATAACTTTTCTTTTAAAATCAGCCGTTTAAAATCGGCCGATAATTACCGTTTAGCCACAGGATGCACCTTTAGATGACTCAGGTAACCAACACCCCGTACGAAGCCCTCGAAGTCGGCCAGACCGCCAGCTATAGCAAGACGGTCGAAGAGCGCGACATCCAGTTGTTCGCCGCCATGTCCGGCGACCACAACCCGGTGCACCTGGATGCCGAATACGCCAAGGCGACCATGTTCAAGGAGCGTATCGCCCACGGTATGTTCAGCGGCGCCTTGATCAGCGCGGCCGTTGCCTGCGAGCTTCCTGGGCCGGGCACTATCTATATCGGCCAGCAGATGACCTTCCAGAAGCCGGTCAAAATCGGCGATACCCTGACCGTGCGTCTGGAAATCCTCGAGAAGCTGCCGAAGTTTCGCGTACGTATCGCCACTCGCGTGTTCAATCAGCGCGATGAGTTGGTAGTGGATGGCGAGGCGGAAATCCTCGCGCCACGCAAACAGCAGGTCGTGACCTTGACCGAGCTGCCGCCGATCAGCATCGGCTGAGTCTGGTTTCAAGGCCAACGCCATACAAATGTGGGAGGGGGCTTGCTCCCGATTGCGGTGTGTCAGTCATTGAAATATCGACTGATCCACCGCTATCGGGGGCAAGCCCCCTCCCACAGTTGTTACACAGCAGGGCTTACGACTGAGCGCGAGCCTGGTTACGCAGGGCTTTCACCTGGTCGTGGTTGCGCTGTACGCCGTGGTACTGACGCTCAACCAAGTCACGAATGCCCAGCAGGTTGTGCTTGTTGATCTTCTCGATCGCTTCTTTATAAGCCTTGAGTGCGTGGTCTTCGCCGCGCTCGGCTTCGTTCAGAACAGCCTCTTCATCTTTACCGGTAACCATCGACTTTACGTCGACCCAGCCACGGTGCAGGGCGCCGGCCACACTACCCGAATCTTCCGGATCACCACCCAGGGCACGCACGGCGGTTTTCAGCTCGGCGGCGGCGGTTGCACAGTCAGCGGAACGCTTGGCAAACAGCGCCTTGAGTTCTGGGTGTTTGATGTCTTCGGCGCATTCTTTGAAACCTTTCTGGCCGTCGATGCTGGTCTCGATCAGGTCATTGAGTACGGAGATCGATTCTTTATTGATGTCAGTCATTTTTCAATTCCTTAGGCAGGTTACGAAGGGTTGTCTTAATGATTGCAGCGCTCGTGCCAGGTTTTGAAAAACAACTTTTATGTTTAATTTCAACAACTTAAAAATATTTGAACGATCTGTATGTACGTTATTTGCATGATCTGTCATTTGGCCTTCATGCAGAATGCCTGTATTTTCGAACGTCTCGACTCACGCCATTGAATCCCCCATGAACCCCGAAAAACTCGAACTGCTGATCACCCGCGAAATGCCCTTCGGCAAATACAAGGGCCGGATCATCGCCGACCTGCCGGGTCCTTACCTGAACTGGTTTGCCCGCGAAGGCTTTCCCCACGGCGAGCTGGGCGGTTTGCTGGCCTTGATGCAGGAAATCGACCACAACGGTTTGTCGGAACTGCTCGAACCCTTGCGCACTAAACACGGCAAGCCCGCCCCGCGCCATTAATCAGGAACTGCGCCATGCAAGGGAATGCAAACAACGAACGTCACTGGCACGCCATCGCCCAGCGGTATGACCTGGAACCGGGTCCGATCAATCTGGAAAACGGCTACTTCGGGCGTATGAGCCGCGCAGTACAGGCGCAGTATCTGGACCATGTGGCGTTTATCAACCGCAGCAATTCGCTGCACGTGCGCCAGCGCTTTGAACAGGGCGAGAACGTCGAGATCCGCCGCCAATTGGCCGAACTAATCGATGTAGATCCTGAGTCGGTGGCCTTTACCCGCAATGCCACCGAAGCGTTGCAGTCGCTGATCCGCAACTACAACCGTCTGCAACCGGGCGACCAAGTGTTGATCAGTGATTTGGAGTACGACACCGTCAAGGGCGCCATGCGTTGGCTGGCCGGGGTTCGCGGTGTAGAGGTGATCAAGCTTTCCCACACGCACCCGGCCAGTTTCGACAGTCTGTTGCAGACCTATCGCAGTGCCTTCGCTGAGTACCCGCGTTTAAAGCTGATGGCGCTGACTCACGTCACCCACCGCACCGGCCTGGTGATGCCCGTCGCAGCCATCGCCAAGGCGGCGCGTGAACATGACGTCGACGTGATCCTCGATGGCGCCCATGCCCTGGGCCAGATCGACTTCAACCTCGCCGAGCTGGGTATCCAGTTCGCCGGCTTCAACCTGCATAAATGGATCGGTGCACCGCTGACCCTGGGCTTTCTGTATATCGCTCCGGAACGCCTGGCAGACATCGATCCGGACATGGGCGAATTCCACTACCCCATCACGGATGTTCGCGCACGCACGTCTTACAGCACGCCGAACTTTCCAGCGCTGATGACACTGCCATTGGTATTTGAAGAACATCGGGCATTGGGTGGCGCAGCAGCCAAAGGTGCTCGGGTGAATTACCTGCGCGATTTATGGGTAAGTCAGGTGCGATCACTGAAAGGCATTGAGGTCCTGACCTCGGATGATCCACGGCTGTATTGCGGGATTACCGCGTTCAAATTCGTCGGCCGCGATCAGCAAGGCATGGTCGATCGGCTACTCAAAGAGTACGACCTGTTTGCCACCACGCGAACCGGAGCAGCGTTTGGCACGTGTATTCGAGTGACGCCAGGGCTGGTGACCTCCGCGCAGGACATTCATGCGCTGATCAACGCTATTACCGAGTTGAGCGCCGAATAAGCGCTTTTCTACAGGCAAAAAAAAGCGGTACACCGACCAAGTGCACCGCAAAAATGCCGTTAAGCACAGCAACAACGATTCGGTAAATCAGATCAATCCAGCAGCGCCAGCGCCTCGGCGGTGACTTCCTGAATACGGGCCCAGTCGCCGTTCTTGATCCACTCAGGGTCAAGCATCCAGCTACCACCTACGCACATCACATTTTTCAACGCCATGTAGCTCTTGATGTTGGCCGGGCCAACGCCGCCGGTCGGGCAGAATTTCACTTCGCCGAACGGGCCACCTAGAGCCTTGATCGCCGCCACGCCGCCGCTGACTTCGGCCGGGAACAGCTTGAAGCGGCGGTAGCCCAGGCCATAGCCTTCCATGATGCCGGAGGCGTTGCTGATGCCTGGCAGCAAAGGAATCGGGCTGTGCACCGAGGCTTCCAGCAGGTCGCGGGTAATCCCGGGGGTGACAATAAATTGCGAGCCAGCCACTTCGGCCGCTTCGAGCATGTGACGGTCGAGCACGGTGCCGGCACCAGTGCACAGTTCCGGACGCTGCTCGCGCAGTACCTGAATGGCCTTGAGACCGAACTCGGAACGCAGGGTCACTTCCAATGCGGTCAAACCACCGGCTGCCAGGGCATCGGCCAGCGGCAGGATGTCCTGTTCGCGGGCGATGGTAATCACCGGCAGGATCCGCGCCTTGGCGCAGAGGCTGTCGATCAAAGCAACTTTATCCGCCATGGACACGGTCGGTTGGGGGCTTTTCATAGCGGCTGATCCTTGGCTCATGGGCACCAGTAAATCTCTAAAGTAGGTTGCAAAAACGCGCGAATCGGCATGGCAGCAACGTCGTCACTGGCCAGGGCGGCGCTCAAGGTGGTCAATTTCGAACTGCCGGAAATCGACAGCACGGTGTAGTTGGCCGTGGCCAGCAACGCGCGACTCATGGTCAGGCGCTGGTGCGGCACGGTCGGCGCCAGCATCGGCCAGCAACGGCGGGTACCGTCGGCCTGCAACGCTTCGGCGAGATTCGGACTGTTGGGAAACAGCGATGCGGTGTGACCGTCATCGCCCATGCCCAGTACCAGCACATCAATGGCTGGCAACTCGGCCAGCAGGCGATCGGCCTGCTCGGCAGCGTCTTCTAGATTGGCGGCGGCGCTGTACAGACTCAAAAACTTGGCCTTGGCGGCCGGGCCTTGCAACAGATGCTGTTTCAACAAGCCAGCATTGCTGTCGGCATGTTCCACCGGCACCCAGCGCTCGTCGGCCAGGGTAATCGTGACCTTGGACCAGTCCAGGCCTTGCTTGGCCAAGTTCTGGAAAAACGCCACAGGGCTGCGGCCACCGGATACAACCAGGGTCGCTTCGCCACGGGCACTGATGGCCGTGCGCAGTTGCTCTGCCACGTCATTGGCCAGGCCGTCCGCCAGTTGCACTGGCGTGCGGTACTCATGGGCAGTTACGCCACGAGGCAGTTTCAATTCAGATATCGCCATACCAAGACCTCCCATCCCGCGTGATCAGTGCAATGGAGCTCATCGGCCCCCAGGAACCCGCCGCATACGGCTTCGGCGCATCACCGGATTTTTTCCACCCGGCGATCAACTGGTCACACCACTTCCACGCGGCTTCGATTTCATCTTTACGGACAAACAGGTTCTGATTGCCGCGCATCACTTCCAACAGCAAACGCTCGTAGGCATCGGGGATGCGCGCGCTGCGATAGGTGTCGGAAAAATTCAGTTGTAGAGGCCCGCTACGCAGTTGCATGCCCTTGTCCAGGCCCTGCTCCTTGGTCATCACACGCAGGGAAATCCCTTCGTCCGGCTGCAAGCGAATGATCAGTTTGTTGCTGATCTGCAAGCGCTGCTCGGGGGCGAAGATGTAGTGAGACGGTTCCTTGAAATGGATGACGATCTGCGACAGCTTCTGCGGCATGCGCTTGCCGGTGCGCAGATAGAACGGCACCCCGGCCCAACGCCAGTTACGAATATCGGCCCGCAGTGCGACGAACGTTTCGGTGTCGCTCTGGGTGTTGGAATTCTCTTCTTCCAGGTAACCCGGCACCGCTTTACCGGCGCTGTAGCCGGCGATGTACTGGCCACGTACGACCTGAGTGGTCAGGCCATCCGGGCTGATCGGCGCCAGGGCCTTGAGCACCTTGACCTTCTCGTCACGGATGCTGTCGGCGGACAGGTCGGCCGGCGGGTCCATGGCGATCAGGCAAAGCAGTTGCAACAGGTGGTTCTGAATCATGTCCCGCAACTGGCCTGCCTTATCGAAGTAGCCCCAACGGCCTTCGATACCGACTTGCTCGGCCACGGTGATTTCCACGTGGGAGATGTAGTTCTGGTTCCACTGGGTTTCGAACAGGCTGTTGGCGAAACGCAGGGCGATCAGGTTCTGGACGGTCTCTTTGCCCAGGTAGTGGTCGATACGGTAGGTGCGGTTTTCCGGGAAAAACTGCGCCACGGCATCGTTGACCTTGCGCGAGGACTCCAGGTCCGAACCGATGGGTTTTTCCAACACCACGCGGGTGTTTTCCGCCAGGCCGACCTTGGACAGGTTCTCGCAGATCGCGCCGTACACCGCGGCCGGGGTGGCGAAATAAGCGATCAGGCGTTGCTCGGTACCCGCCAGTTCAGCCAGGGCCACGTAGTCGTCGGCCTTCATGAAGTCGACGTGGACATAAGTCAGGCGCGCCAGGAAACGCTGGGCGATGCTTTCGTCCAGTTCGTTGCCGACATATTTACGCAGTTCTTTTTCGATATGAGCCAGGTGCTGCTGCTCGGAACCGGCTTCACGGGCCAGGGCCAGGATGCGCGTGTCGTCGTGCAGCAGCCCAGCGCCATCAAGTTGATAGAGGGCAGGAAATAACTTGCGCAGCGCCAGATCACCCAAGGCGCCAAACAGGGCAAAGGTGCAGGGTTCTACGGTTATCGAAGGCATGATGTTTGTTCTTTTATCAAGTTAAGCTACAAATACCTTTTTTCAAGGCATCACTCAAGGAAAAATGTAGTAATAACCACAACATTTTCCCGAAATACGCATTCCGAGTGGTGGTGTTCAGCTACCCTCAGTAGGATAGGCCACCGCGAAAAGCCACTCGTCGATTGGCTGCCGCCCTTTATTTGCATCGTCGCCCGAAGGAAAGACTGAATGGACCGCGTGCGAAATCTTCTGGAACAGATCCGGAACCGCCTCGAAGAATTGAACAAGGCTGAGAAAAAAGTCGCCGAGGTCATCCTGCTCAACCCGCAGCAGGCGACCCGCTTCTCTATTGCCGCCCTTGCCCAGGCCGCTTCGGTCAGTGAACCGACGGTCAACCGTTTCTGCCGTTCGTTCGGCGTCAGCGGTTACCCTGAACTCAAATTGCAGTTGGCGCAAAGCCTGGCCAGTGGCGCAGCTTATGTCAGCCGTGCCGTGGAGGCCGATGATAACCCCGAGGCCTACACCCAGAAGATCTTTGGCAGCGCCATTGCGTCCCTGGACAGCGCCTGCCAGGCCTTGGACCCGAACCTGATCAGCAAGGCCGTGGACTTGTTGATCCAGGCGCGGCAGATCCACTTCTTCGGCCTGGGCGCGTCTGCGCCGGTGGCCATGGATGCGCTGCACAAGTTTTTCCGCTTCAACCTGTCGGTGACCGCCCACGCCGACGTGCTGATGCAACGCATGATCGCCTCAGTGGCGCACACCGGCGAGCTGTTCGTGATTATTTCCTACACCGGGCGTACCCGCGAGTTGGTGGAAGTAGCGCGTATCGCACGGGAAAACGGCGCGTCGGTGCTGGGCGTGACTGCCGAGAATTCACCGCTGGCAAAGGCCAGTACCGTGAGCCTGAACATTCCGCTGCCGGAAGACACCGACATCTATATGCCGATGACCTCGCGGATCATTCAGCTGACGGTGCTGGATGTGCTGGCCACCGGCATGACTTTGCGCCGCGGCGTGGATTTCCAGCCGCATCTGCGCAAGATCAAAGAGAGTTTGAATGACAGCCGCTATCCGGTTGGGGATGAGTTCAACTAAGCCAGGCTGAGTATTGGTTTCACTGGCCTCATCGGGGGCAAGCCCCCTCCCACGTTTGAAATGTATTCACAAATCAAACTGTGGGAGGGGGCTTTACCCCGATAGGGCCATCAGCCACACCGCTAAACCCCAGCCCGCGCCTGCAAGCTGAGATGCGCCCGCTCCCCCGGCGCCAGACTTGCGCCAGCCATCGCCGACTCCACGCACACAAACCCCGACGCCTCGTTAAAACTGACCCCCAGCAACGGCCGGCTGCCTGGATGCCACACCACGGTGTCCGCACTGTCGCCAGTGTCGATACACAGTTCACGCTGCCAGGCGTGATCCTTGAGCTGCAGTTCACCCTCGTGCTGGAACACCCGCTGGCACCCACCGTCCACCCGCAACTCGCCTTCCTGCTGGCAAGCCTGACGATTGAGCTGGTCATAACCTTGGGCGCCGTCGAGCCCAGACAGCGCTATCTCGTCGACGTGACCAATACGCCAGTAAGCGTGCAAAGCATGGCTCAACTGGCATGGGAGTTCGTCTTGATGCTCGGTGCTCAGGCGCAGTTCCAGGGTTTCGCCCAGGTGCGCGTGCAGGTCGACCTGCCAGTCGCACAACTGCAATTGCCAGTGCAGGCGTACGCCGTCGTCGTCGGTGCTGCTGTCGAGCAGTTTCCAGTCGATCAATCGCGCCCAGCCATGGGATGGCCACGCGTTCTCGCTCGGGTGACGGCCGTACCACGGCCAGCACACCGGCACGCCACCACGGATGGCGCCGACTTGCGGCCACTTGGCCGCGCACCACAGCCAGGGTTTCTGGCCACGGGGTTGGAAATGCAACAGTTGCGCGCCCTGCCGGCTGAACACCGCCTGACACAGCGGATGGTCAATCACCAACACATCGCGCATCTGAAAGCGCTCCCAGGCGAACACTGGACGCTGGCGCAAGGATTTGAAAAAGCGTTGCAGCGGATGCTCATGCATGTGCCACGGTCCCGAATATCACAGTGCCACCCAAAAAAAAGCGGATAGCCATGGCTACCCGCAAATGCGCACAGAGAGAAGGAGCTTATCGCAACAACGTTAGAACGTAGACTGAATTTTCAGGCCAGCCACCAACGCGTTGTCGACTTTATCCACGCCGCCCGGTTGGACAACGTATTGCAGGTTGGGACGCACGGTCAGCCAGTTGGTGACGTGGAAGCCGTAGTTGATTTCGAAGTTGTACTCGGTCTCGCGAATCGGCGTGTACAGCGCACTGTCATAGTCACTTACGCCATTATCGGCGTTCAGCAGCTCAGCGTTCTTCTTCACATCATTGTTGACGTGCAGACGAGCAGCACCAATGCCGACGTCATCTTTTGGACGCGCGTCGAATGGACCTTTGTACACCAGCATCAAGGACTGGTAGTTGTCGACCAGGTTGGTTTCCTTGTCGTGGAAGGTGGCGTTCGCTGCGATGTTCAGGCCGCGCGAAGCATCGCCGTTGTGCGTGGTGAGCTGCTGTTGTGCAACGAACCAGTAGCCTTTCTTGCTGCTGCGGGTACGGAAGTCTGCGCCAGTGAGGACCGCATTGCCACCGTTGACGTCTTCACGCACGTCCGGTGCATCAGCCGCGCTCTTGTAGTAACCCACACGGTATTCGCCCGGCAGGTTGTTAACTTTCGGCGACCAGACCAATTCCACCGGAATCACGGTGCCCTTGGTGCCACTGCCGCTGAGCTTGAAGCCATTGCCGTGCTCAAGCTGCGATGGGTTCTGGTTGTAGGCACCGATCTGCGCGTACAACTCAGGCGTGATGTTGTACTTCACGCGAATGGCCGCCTGGCTGACAGGCCAGTTGTACCAAGTGTTCACGTAGTTACCGACTTGCGAGCCGCAGAACGACAGGTTCTGGAAGTCGCACGGGAAGGTGTTGAAGTCTTCGCCCTCACCGAAGTAGCCGAGCTTCACATCCAGCTTGTTGTCGAACATCTGGTGTTGAATCCAGAACTGGGTCAGACGCACCATGTGGCCACGACCGTAGACTTCCATCGACGAGCTCAGCGTGCCGGCACGCGGATCGCCAATGCGGTCGTTGGAGATGTTCTGGCCATTACGGTTGGTCAACTGGATCTTGGCCTGAGTGTTATCCCAGCCCCACAGCTTTTGCAGATCCAGTGCTACGCCCAAACCAAACTGGTCGGAGTAACGACCAGTCTTGTCGTCGTTGTAGCCACCATGCAGGTTGGCGCCCATCTCCCCAACGTAGTCGGCCTTGATATCGATACCTTGCTCGATCAGCTTGGTACGCTCGCCGCCCCAATCGCCGGTCATCCACTTGGAATCGGCGCTGAATGCATCGGCCGCCATCGCATTGGCGGACAATACCAGGGCTGCTGCTGCTGACAGTTGGCAGATCAGCCGAGTGTTGTTGTGTTGCTTTTTCATCCCTACATCCTCGTCTTTATTGTTATTAAACTGTTTTTATCTAACGCGGGTTACATTTTTTAACTAAAACAACGACTTATATCGTTCAGCGACCCTTGAACTGAGCCACGTTATCGGCATGTCCCTGTGTCGGCACTGAGGCAGCAGTGCCCAGACGCTCCCCCGTCTTGGCGTCGAACAGCAACACCTTGGCCGGATCGAATTGCAGGGTCAGGGTCTCGCCCACCTGGGGTGCCACGTCGGGCGCCAGGCGGCAGCAGACCTTGGTGTCATTGAGTTGCACGAACACCAGGGTGTCCGGTCCGGTTGGCTCGGTGACCTGAACTTCGGCACGAATGCTCGATGCGCTGTCGCCCTCGCCCGTCGCCAACATGATCTGCTCCGGGCGCAGGCCCAGGATCACGTCGCGGTCTTCAAGACCCGCATCCGTCACGTTCAGCGCCAGCTCACAACGGGCCTGGCCACTGTCGAGCAGTGCCACCAAGCGACCGTCCTTGCGTTGCAGGCGCAGAGGTACGAAGTTCATCGGTGGCGAACCAATGAAGCTCGCCACGAACTGGTTGGCCGGGTTGTTGTAGATCTCTTTCGGCGTGCCGAACTGCTGGATGATGCCGTCCTTCATCACCGCCACTTTGTCGCCCAGGGTCATGGCTTCGATCTGGTCGTGGGTCACGTAGACGGTGGTGGTTTTCAGACGCTGGTGCATCAGTTTCATTTCGGTGCGCATCTCGACGCGCAGCTTGGCGTCGAGGTTGGACAGCGGTTCGTCGAACAGGTAAATCTTCGGCCGACGCGCCAGGGCACGGCCCATGGCCACGCGCTGTTGCTGGCCGCCGGAGAGTTGGCCCGGCTTGCGGTTAAGCAGGTGTTCGATTTGCAGCAGCTTGGCCACGCGCGCCACTTCGGCGTCGATGTCGGCTTGCGGCATCTTGCGGATCTTCAGGCCAAACTCGATGTTCTCGCGCACGCTCATGGTCGGGTACAGCGCGTAGGACTGGAACACCATGGCGATGTCGCGATCCTTGGGGCTCATGCCGCTCACATCCTGGTCACCGATCATGATCGCGCCGCCGGTGATGGTCTCAAGACCGGCGATGCAGTTCATCAGCGTGGATTTACCGCAACCCGAAGGGCCGACCAGGATCAGGAATTCACCTTCCTTGATCGACAGTTCGATGTTCTTCAAGGTGTCGGGCAGGCCGGCGCCATAGGTCTTGTTTACATTGCGAAGTTCAAGCGTAGCCATGATTACCCCTTGACCGCGCCGGCCGTCAGGCCGCGCACGAAATACTTGCCTGCGATCACATAGACCAGCAGGGTCGGCAGCCCGGCGATCATCGCCGCCGCCATATCCACGTTATATTCCTTGGCCCCGGTGCTCGTGTTGACCAGGTTGTTCAGCGCCACCGTGATGGGCTGGGAGTCGCCACTGGAGAACACCACGCCGAACAGGAAGTCGTTCCAGATCTGAGTGAACTGCCAGATCAGGCAGACCATGATGATCGGCGTCGACATCGGCAGAATGATCTGACGGAAGATGGTGAAGAATCCTGCACCGTCCAGGCGCGCAGCCTTGATCAGCGCATCCGGAATGCTCACGTAGTAGTTACGGAAGAACAGCGTGGTGAACGCCAGGCCGTAGACCACATGGATGAACACCAAGCCTGTGGTGGTGCTGGCCAGGCCCATCTTGCCGAGGGTGAACGACGCGGGCAGCAGCACGGTCTGGAACGGCAGGAAGCAGCCGAACAACAGCAGACCGAAGAACAGCTGCGAGCCACGGAAGCGCCAGAACGACAGCACATAACCGTTCAATGCGCCGATGGCGGTGGAAATGAGTACAGCCGGAACGGTGATCTTGATCGAGTTCCAGAAGTAACCATCGACGGTGTCCCAGGCCTTGACCCAGCCGATGCCGGTGACCACGGTGGGCCAGCTCAGCAGGTTGCCGTTGGTGATGTCTTCCGGGGTCTTGAAGCTGGTGAGCAGCATCACCACCAGCGGCACCAAGTACAGCAGCACGGCGAGGATCAGCACTGCGTAAATCGCGATGCGGCTCAGGCTGATGGGCGGTTTAGAGGCGAGACTAGTCATTACGTTTGGTCCTCAGCTCGGAGTAGAGGTAAGGCACGATGATCGCGAGGATCGCACCGAGCATCAGGATTGCACTCGCCGACCCCATGCCCATCTGGCCACGGCTGAAGGTGAACGAATACATGAACATCGCCGGCAGGTCGGACGAGTAGCCCGGACCTCCCGCGGTCATCGCCGCCACCAGGTCGAAGCTCTTGATGGCAATGTGCGCCAGGATCATCACTGCACTGAAGAACACTGGACGCAGGCTCGGCAGCACCACGCTCCAGTAGATGCGCGGCAGGCTCGCGCCGTCGATCTGCGCGGCGCGGATGATCGATTGATCAACGCCACGCAAACCGGCGAGGAACATCGCCATGATGAATCCGGAGGCTTGCCACACAGCAGCGATTACCAGGCAATAGACCACACGATCCGGGTCGATCAGCCAATCGAGACGGAAGCCTTCCCAGCCCCAGTCACGCAGGAGTTTGTCCAGGCCCATGCCCGGGTTGAGCAGCCATTTCCAGGCGGTACCGGTGACGATCATCGAGAGCGCCATCGGGTACAGGTAAATGGTGCGAATGAAGCCTTCGCGGCGGATTTTCTGGTCAAGGAAAATCGCCAGCGTCACGCCGATCACCAAGGTGATGCCGATAAACATGCCGCCAAACAGCGCCAGGTTCTTGCTCGCCACCCACCAGCGATCGTTGTCGAATAAACGCTCGTACTGCGCCAGACCCGCCCATTTGTAGCTTGGCAGGAACGTGGATGTGGTGAACGACAGCACAAACGTCCACAGGATGTAGCCGTAGAAGCCCACCAAGACGATGAACATGCTGGGCGCCAGCACCAGTTTGGGTAGCCAGCGCTGCAGTGCATCGAACGGCGAGGCTTTGCTGAACACAGCAACAGAACTCATGGGGAAATCCAATACAGGGAAAAAGGACTACAGGAACAGGCCTTGTGAGGGGTTAGGGGTCCCCCTCACAAGGTCAGCTTTTACTTGGCTGACTTGATCGCAGCGCCGAGTTTCTTGGCGGTGTCGGCCGGGTCTGCTTTCGGGTCGTTGATGAAGTTGGTCACGACATCAAAGAACGCGCCTTGCACGGCCAGTGTGGTGGCCATGTTGTGCGCCATGCTTGGCTGCAGGCCGCCAGACTTGGCGTCTGCCAGGAAGTCTTTGGCAGCGGTCTGGGCGCAGGAGTCGAAGCCGAGTTTGTCCATTTCATTGAGCATGTCAGTACGAACAGGGATCGAACCCTTGTTGATGCTGAACACTTTCTGGAAGTTTTCACCCAGCACGACTTTGGCGATGTCCTGCTGACCGGCAGCGGTGCCTTTGTCTTTCTGCTTGAACACCGCCAGGGAGTCGATGTTGTAAGTGAAGGCTTTGTCGGTGCCCGGGAAGGCTACGCACTCGTAGTCTTTACCGGCGACTTTCTTGGCGGCAGTCCATTCGGACTTGGCCCAGTCACCCATGATCTGCATACCGGCCTTGCCGTTGATGACTTTGCCGGCTTCGAGGTTCCAGTCCTGGCCTTTGCCATCGACGTCCATGTAGGTCGCGACTTTCTTAAGCTCGGTGAGGGACTTGACCATTTCCGGGCCGGTCAGCGCGGCGTTATCCAGGTCAACCAGGGCTTTCTTGTAGCCATCGGCACCCATCACCGAGAGCACGACCGCTTCGAACACGGTGCTGTCCTGCCAAGGCTGGCCACCGTGGGCGAGCGGAATAAAGCCCGCAGCCTTGAGCTTGTCGCCGGCTGCGTAGAATTCTTCGAGGGTGGTTGGGTTCTTGGTGATACCGGCTTTCTTGAAGACTTCCGGGTTGATCCACAGCCAGTTCACACGGTGAATGTTGACCGGCACGGCGACGTAGTCACCGTCGTACTTCACAGTGTCGGAGACTTTCTTGTCGAGCAGGGAGTCCCATTTTTCTTCTTTGGCGACGTCTTTGAGCACGTCAGTGTCGAGCAGGCCAGTGGACGCCCATTCCTGGATATCGGGGCCTTTGATCTGGGCAACGCCGGGAGGGTTACCGGCGACCGCGCGGCTTTTGAGCACGGTCATGGCAGTGGCGCCACCGCCGCCTGCAACGGCACCGTCTTTCCAGGTGAAGCCGTCTTTCTCGACTTGGGCCTTCAGGACATCTACAGCCGCTTTTTCGCCACCCGAGGTCCACCAATGCACAACTTCAACCGTACCTTTGGAGTCGGCGGCAAATGCACTGAGGGGAAACAACGAGGCAACGGAAATAGCTACGGCGAGGCGATTAATCGCGTTCATCTGAATACCTTTTCTTGTTGTTATGCATGCAAGTCTAGAGCTTGCGCTGCACGGAGTTTAAACATGGTTTTTTCGAGCGCGGGTAACAAAGGGACGCACAAATGTCACCAGTTGGTGACATAGCGCCCAGCGCTTAATGCGCTGGTCATGCTCGGTGCCAAGGGCAGTGCAGGCAGCACCACCGCTTGCCAGGCATGGTACAGGTCCGGCTTGCCACCCCAGATAGTGCTGCTGGGCTGGTTATGCGGGTTGAGTTCGTGGTGCCAACTGCCGTGGATGCGGTCGATAAAGTGGGTTTCGCAGAACTCCCAGAAGCGCCGATACCAGGTTTCGTAATGCAGTTCGCCAGTGCGTTTAAGCAAGGCTTGGGCTGCGGCGCAGGCTTCGGCGTGGGTCCAATGCAAGCGTTCGCGCACCACCGGCTGGTGATTCCAGTCCAGGGTGTAAACGATGCCGGGGGCGCCATCCACGGCCCAGGCGTATTCGCAGGCGCTGGCGAACAAGCCTTTGGCGTCGCTCACCAACCAATCCGGCGTGGCCAGCCCCGCTTGAAGACGGGCGGCCTCCAGGTGCAGCACCAGCCGCGCCCATTCAAAACCGTGGCCTGGGGTGATGCCGTAGGGGCGGAAGCCGTCGGCGCGGTTGTCTTCGTTGTAGTTCAGCAAAGGGCGCCAGTGCGGGTCGAAATGCTCGATGACCATAAACTGGTTACCGGCGGCGTGGGTGTGGATCACGCGCTCGACTATACGCAGTGCACGGTCCAGCCAGCGGGTATCGCCCGTCACATCAGCCAAGGCAAGGAAGGCTTCGGTCGCGTGCATATTGCTGTTGGCGCCGCGATAGGCTTCGACGCCACTCCAATCCTGAGCAAAGGATTCGAGCATAACGCCCTCCTCTTCGCTCCAGAAAAACTGGTCGATGATGTGGGTCGCATCATTGAGCAGGTTTTGCGCACCAGGCGCGCCCGCCACCACGGCAGAACTGGCTGCCAGGGCGACGAAAGCATGCAGGTAGGCGGCCTTGCCGGTATTGCCATCGAAGGCCTGAGGCGTGGCGAACCAACCGCCGTGTTTGCTATCACGCAAAGGGCCACTGAGGGCCGCAACACCGTGCTCAACCAATTCGGCATAGCCCGGCAAGCCCATGGCATGGGCCATGGCGAAGCTGTGGGTCATGCGTGCGGTATTCATGGTTTCGGCGTGGGCATTGGCTGGCAGTTGGCCTTTTTCGTCGAGGTTGCCAAAACCTTCAGGCAGACGCGAGGCCTTGGCGAATGCCAGCAAGCGCTGCCCTTCGGCGGCGAGCCAAGCGTGATGGGCAGGTGCGTTCAGCCAACTGCTGGCAGGCAGTCGTTGCGTAGTCATGGGTGGCCCTTATTATTTTTTGTGGGGTGACCGGAGTCTAAACAAGGGCGAGATGAGGGCAAGTAACGAAGGGGAAGGTAAATGTCACCAAGCAGTGACAATGTTATAGGTGAGCATTATTCCACCCTAAACATCCAATCCAAATGTAAGAGGGGGCTTGCTCCCGATAGCAGAGTGTCGGTCGTTACATCTATTGACTGATCCACCGCCATCGGGACCAACCCCCCTCCCACATTAGGGCCGGTTTTGGTCATTGACCCAGAGGGGTGATCTTCGCCGGTGCGTTGAGCTGTTGTTGCAGGTTCTGCACCTGGCTTTGCAGGGTAGTGATATTGCGGGTGGTCTGGATGCGGAACACATCGAACTCTTTATTGGTCGGCGCATCGTTATTGGCCGGCTGGTTGTCCTGCGCACTTTTGAGCACAACCAAATCCTGCTCAAGACGGGCGATGGCGGCGCTTGGGTTGCCTTGTTTTTTCAGCGCGGCAACGTCGGCGACCAACTCCTTTATCTCACCGTCGCGCTTGCCTGCATCACCTTGCGCAGCCTTGAGGCTGGCTACGGCGTCGGTCAGGGCCTGCACCTGACCTTGCAGCTTGGCATTGGCGCTCGACAGCTCGTTGGTGCTGGACGTCATTTGTGCGAGACGCTTGTCCAGTTCGGTGGCCTGGCCGGCAACGCCGAGTTGCTGCTTGCCCTGCTCTAGCAGTTGGCTTTCCAACTGCTTGATCTGCAGTTTCAATGCTTCGCTGCCGTTGTTCACGCTGGCTTCGCTGGCTACCACTTTGCCGGAGATATCCTGCAGGCGCCCCGCCGCTTCTTCGCTGATCCGCGCAAAACTTTCCTGGGTGGCAACCAACTGCTGGCCCATCAGGGATATCTGCTGGAAGCTCCACCAGGCCAGGCCGGCAAAGGCGATCAGCAGCGCGCCGATCAATGCCCACAGCGGGCCGGTGCTGGCGCCCTTGACCTTGACGACCGGCACGTTGCGCGAACGCACCGAGGTGGCCGGGGAAGGTTCGAAATCATCGTCATCCCCATGATCGGCCCGCAGGCTGGGAACGTTGTCGAAATCGTCTTTAGCATCGTTACGCATGAATCAACCCTGAATCGGTGAGTTAGCTGGCTGGTGGCCGAGCGACGGGAGTATAAACCCCAGCCCCGTCGCACTGATCGACCCGGAACCCTGAATTCGGTTCCCGATGTGTTGCCTGGTGTGACCTTATTTGAGCCCCGGATCCTGCGCCTTCCACCAACTGCAGAACTCGTCTAGGGCGGTCCACAGGCTGACCTTCGGCTCGTAATCCAAATAATGCCTGGCGCGGCTGATGTCGAGGGTGAAATCTTTGTTCATCACCTGCATGCCCAGACGCGTCAACGCCGGCTCCGGGCGCCCGGGCCACAGTGCGCAGACTGCCTCGTTCAGCGCCGCCACGCTGTAGGACAAGCCGTAGGACCGATACCGGGTGACCTGGGGCAGTTCCATTTGGCGCATCACGTAGTTCACCACATCCCACACCGGCACTGGCGCGCCGTTGCTGATGTTGTAGGCCCGCCCCAACGCCGAACCGGGAGCCAGCAAACTGCTGAGCAGGGCTTCGTTGAGGTTATGGATACTTGTGAAGTCGACCTTGTTCAGGCCGTCGCCGACGATCGCCAGGCGCTTCTTGCGCTGCATTTTCAGCAAGCGCGGGAAAATGCTCATGTCCCCGGCACCAGTAACGAAACGCGGGCGCAGGGCGAGCACTTCAAGGCCGAACTCCTGGGCACCGAAAACCTTTTGTTCCGCCAGGTATTTAGTCGCAGCGTAGGGATGTTTGAAGCGTTTTGGCACTTGTTCTTCAGTCAGGCCCAGATGATCGCGGCCATCAAAATAAATCGAAGGCGACGACAGGTGCACCAGGCGCCCAACCCGCTGTTTAAGGCAGGCTTCAACGACGTTTTCGGTGACCAGCACGTTGCCCTGGTGAAAGTCCTGGTAACGCCCCCACAGTCCCACCGCACCCGCGCAGTGCACCACGGCTTCGACATCGCGGCACAGGTCGCGCACCAGGTCGGCGTCGTTCAGATCACCCTGGATAAACTCGGCGCCGCGCCGTACCAGGTGTTCCACACCCTCGGCGCGCCGCCCGTTGACCCGCACGTCCAGGCCCTGCTCCAGGGCGAAACGCGCAAAGCGCCCGCCGATGAAGCCGCTTGCGCCGGTGACCAGAATCTTCATGTATTACCCCGTGTTCTTTCGTTTTTCATCGCTGTTGCCTTGACGACCGCTCTCAGTCCAACGGCACCAACCATTGGCCACATGCGTGGGCCAAGTGATCGGTCAGCAGGCCCAACAACTGCCCGCCACTGCGCCAATGATGCCAGTACAACGGCACATCGATGGGCTTATCTGGCAATAACTCCACCAGCACACCCTTTTCCAGCTGGTCGCGCACCTGCAGTTCAGGCACCAATCCCCAGCCAAGCCCGGATTCCGCCAGGCGGATAAAGC
Organism: Pseudomonas sivasensis; assembly: GCF_052938085.1. Classification (NCBI taxonomy): domain Bacteria; kingdom Pseudomonadati; phylum Pseudomonadota; class Gammaproteobacteria; order Pseudomonadales; family Pseudomonadaceae; genus Pseudomonas; species Pseudomonas sivasensis. The sequence goes on along the minus strand of NZ_CP176442.1, from coordinate 1,243,659 downwards.
CTTCGGACGATGGGCATAAATGGTGTTCGAAACCACCGTCCACGCCGAGGGATGCCAGGTAGCGGTGCTGTAGGAAGTCGTCCGGACCAAACACCAGCGCTGGTGTGCGGGCCAGTTGATCGGCGCGTACTCCCTGTGGAAAGTGACGGGCAATAAAGGCCGGGCTGGCGAGGGCCCGATAGCGCATGGCGCCCAACAACAGACTGCGGGCGCCGGCCACCGGACGTTCGCTGGCGCAGATACACGCAGCCACTTCACCGGCGCGCATGCGTTTGAGACCAACGGTCTGGTCTTCCACAATCAGATCCAGCAGCAAATGCTGTTCGGCGCAGAAGTCACTGACGGCCTCAGCCCACCACGTGGCAAGGCTGTCGGCATTGAGGGCGATGCGCAGGCGTTCGGGCATGCCTTCTTCGTCCAGCGCGGGCACCTGGCTTTGCAGATCGCGCTCCAGCAAGCGCACCTGCTGCACATGGTTAAGCAGACGTCGGCCAATATCGGTCGGCGTCGGCGGTGAGGCGCGCACCAGCACCGGCTGGCCGATGCGCGCTTCCAATAATTTGATGCGCTGGGAAATCGCCGATTGCGACAGCCCCAGCACTTGGGCGCCTCGTTCAAAGCCAGCCTGTTCCACCACCGCCGCCAGGGCGGAAAGCAATTTATAGTCGAACATCAGTTTCTCTAATGAGCGATCAGCAGTATTGGTTTTTCTTATACAGGTAAGCCCGTGAGAATGACCAGCATTGCTTACCTCTATCAAGGAATCTCACATGGCTGGCGAAACCGCCCTGGCAACCCTGTTGCGCAGTATGAGCCCTCACCTCAATGACGGTGATTACGTGTTCTGCACCCTGCCCGATCACAACATCCCGGCAGGATGCGAAGTGATCGGCAGCTTCCGTGAACAGGAAGGCCTGACGCTGATCCTGGAACGCCAGCAAGCCGAACACGCTGGGTTGGCCTTCGATTACGTAGCCGCCTGGATCACCCTGAATGTGCATTCAGCCCTGGAAGCCGTTGGCCTGACGGCCGCCTTCGCCAGTGCGCTGGGCAAGGCTGGGATCAGTTGTAACGTGATTGCCGGCTACTACCACGACCATCTATTTGTCGGCCGGGCCGATGCAGAACGCGCGATGCATGTGTTGCGGCAACTGGCCACGGACTCGGAGTAAACCCTATGTGGCAAAGCTATCTGAATGGGCTGTTGGTGGCGCTGGGCCTGATCATGGCCATCGGTACGCAGAACGCTTTTGTATTGGCGCAAAGCCTGCGCCGTGAACATCACCTGCCAGTGGCGGCGTTGTGCGTGGTGTGTGATGCGCTACTGGTGGCGGCCGGGGTGTTCGGCCTGGCCACGGTCCTTGCGCAGAACCCGCTGCTGTTGGCAGTTGCCCGCTGGGGCGGCGCGGCCTTCCTGTTGTGGTACGGCACCCTGGCACTGCGTCGGGCGTTCTCGACACAGAGCCTGGAACAAGGCGGCAACCTCAAAGTGCGCTCGTTGCGCGCGGTGATGCTCAGTGCCTTGGCGGTGACACTACTCAACCCCCACGTTTACTTGGACACGGTGCTGCTGATCGGCTCACTCGGCGCGCAACAGACCGAACCTGGCGCCTACGTAGCAGGGGCCGCAAGTGCATCATTCCTGTGGTTTGCCACCCTGGCACTCGGCGCCGCGTGGCTGGCCCCCTGGCTCGCACGCCCGGCCACATGGCGGCTGCTGGACTTGGTGGTGGCAGTGATGATGTTCAGCGTGGCTTACCAATTAATAAGCGCGCCATGAACTTATTCCAAAAGGCTCTGGAACCTCTATCCCACACAGTTGTTGCGTGGTTTTGCCGCACCCCCGGTGCTATGATCCTGCCCCTGCGCCGCAAAGAGTACAAACTCCCCGGCGCTTGTTTGGCCGCCCGTGATCGGCCTTGCGCTCACCGCAACTGACCTGATTAGGAGAATCATCATGGCTTTCGAATTGCCGCCGCTGCCCTACGCACACGATGCCCTGCAGCCGCACATCTCCAAGGAAACCTTGGAGTTCCACCACGACAAGCACCACAACACCTACGTCGTGAACCTGAACAACCTGGTGCCTGGCACCGAGTTCGAAGGCAAGACTCTGGAAGAGATCGTCAAATCTTCTTCGGGCGGCATCTTCAACAACGCCGCTCAGGTCTGGAACCACACTTTCTACTGGAACTGCCTGGCGCCAAACGCCGGCGGCCAACCAACCGGCGCTCTGGCTGAAGCCATCAACACTGCGTTCGGTTCGTTCGACAAGTTCAAGGAAGAGTTCACCAAGACGTCCGTCGGCACCTTCGGTTCCGGTTGGGGCTGGCTGGTGAAAAAGGCTGACGGTTCCCTGGCCCTGGCCAGCACCATCGGCGCCGGCAACCCGCTGACCAGCGGCGACACCCCGCTGCTGACCTGCGACGTTTGGGAACACGCCTACTACATCGACTACCGCAACGTACGTCCAAAGTATGTGGAAGCGTTCTGGAACCTGGTCAACTGGAAGTTCGTGGCTGAGCAGTTCGAAGGCAAGACCTTCACTGCCTAAGCAACCCTTGCAGTAGAAAGAGCCCGGCGATTGCCGGGCTTTTTTGTGGGCGTCGACTCTGGACCGACCGGGAAGTGCGGAACTCAATAAGCGGAATACGCCACCCAACCGGTGAGAGGAATACACCTCTCACTCAATGTCGGAGAATCAGTGATGAATCCAATGTCGATGATCGGCGGCGCAGCCTCCGCGCTCTTGCCTGTCCTGGGTAAAGCGGCGGAAATAGGGATGGATGTGGTTAAGGACATATTGGGCGCCAAGGCCCCTCAGTTAGGGGCGGATCAACTGCCACCAGCCCCGCCAAAGATTGAGTTTTAATCCGCCACCCGCTGACGCCCCTTCGCACTCGCACGCGTAACAAATAACGGCGGATCAAATCCGCCGTTTTCCTGCCCCCTGCCCGAACAAAACATCCATCCCGTTCTCACTGCAATGTTCCTTTGACTGCCATCACCAGATTGCCAATACTCATGGCATATTGAAGGCCACCCGCATGAGACAAGGAATGCCCCTTTGAAGCTGGAACTCAAAAACAGCTTGTCGGTGAAGTTGCTACGGGTTGTGCTGCTGTCGGCATTGATCGTGGGCGTTGCGCTGAGCGTGGCGCAGATCGTTTTCGATGCCTACAAGACGCGCCAGGCCGTGGCCGAAGATGCCCAGCGCATCCTCGACATGTTCCGCGACCCCTCGACCCAGGCTGTCTACAGCCTGGACCGCGAGATGGGTATGCAGGTGATTGAAGGTCTGTTTCAGGACGATGCCGTGCGCATGGCCTCCATCGGCCATCCCAACGAAACCATGCTCGCGGAAAAAAGCCGCGCTTTGCAGCATTCCTCCAGCCGCTGGTTGACCGACCTGATTCTGGGACAGGAGCGCACGTTCACCACCGCATTGGTCGGCAAAGGCCCCTACAGCGAGTACTACGGCGACCTGAGCATCACCCTCGACACCGCCACCTATGGCAAAGGCTTTATTGTCAGCTCAGTGATCATCTTTATTTCCGGGGTATTACGCGCATTGGCCATGGGCCTGGTGTTGTACTTGGTGTATCACTGGCTGCTGACCAAGCCGCTGTCGCGGATTATCGGGCACCTGACGTCGATCAACCCGGACCGCCCCAGCGAACACAAGATCCCGCAGCTCAAGGGCCATGAACGCAACGAATTAGGGTTGTGGATCAATACCGCCAATCAGTTACTCGAATCTATCGAACGTAATACCCATCTGCGCCACGAAGCAGAAAGCAGCCTGCTGCGCATGGCCCAGTATGATTTCCTGACCGGCCTGCCGAATCGCCAGAAACTGCAGGAGCAGCTGGACAAGATCCTGATCGACGCCGGCCGCCGTCAGCGCCGCGTGGCGGTGTTGTGCGTGGGGCTGGATGATTTTAAAAGCGTGAACGAGCAGTTCACCTACCAGGCCGGCGATAAATTGCTACTCGCCCTGGCCGACCGTCTGCGGGCCCACAGCGGCCGCCTCGGCGCGCTCGCCCGCTTGGGGGGTGACCAGTTCGCCCTGGTACAGGCCGATATCGAACAGCCTTATGAAGCCGCCGAACTGGCGCAAAGTATCCTCGACGATCTGGAAGGGGAATTCGCCCTCGACCACGAACAGATTCGCCTGCGGGCCACCATCGGCATCACCCTGTTCCCGGAAGACGGCGACAGCACCGAGAAGCTGCTGCAAAAAGCCGAACAGACCATGACCCTGGCCAAGAGCCGTTCGCGCAACCGCTATCAGTTTTATATCGCCAGCGTCGACAGCGAGATGCGCCGTCGCCGTGAGTTGGAGAAAGACCTGCGGGAAGCCCTGGGACGCGACCAGTTTCACCTGGTGTACCAACCGCAGATCAGCTATCGCGACCAGCATGTGGTCGGTGTGGAAGCGCTCATCCGCTGGCAACATCCAGAACACGGCTTGGTGCCGCCGGACCTGTTTATCCCGCTGGCCGAACAGAACGGCACCATTATTGCGATCGGCGAATGGGTGTTGGACCAGGCTTGCCGGCAATTGCGCGAATGGCATGACCAGGGCTTCATCGACCTGCGCATGGCGGTCAACCTGTCCACCGTGCAGTTGCACCACGCCGAATTGCCGCGGGTGGTCAATAACCTGATGCAGATTTACCGTTTACCGCCGCGCAGCCTGGAGTTGGAAGTTACCGAAACCGGGCTGATGGAAGACATCAGCACCGCCGCCCAACACCTGCTGAGCCTGCGCCGCTCCGGGGCGTTGATCGCCATCGATGACTTTGGCACCGGCTATTCATCGCTCAGCTATCTCAAGAGCCTGCCGCTGGACAAGATCAAGATCGACAAAAGCTTCGTCCAAGACCTGCTGGACGACGACGACGATGCCACCATCGTGCGGGCGATTATCCAACTGGGCAAAAGCCTGGGCATGCAGGTCATCGCTGAAGGCGTGGAAACCGCCGAGCAAGAGGCCTACATCATCTCTGAGGGCTGTCATGAAGGTCAGGGCTACTACTACAGCAAACCCTTGCAGGCCCGGGAGCTGGCAGTTTTTCTGAAGCAGGCTGAGCGTAATAACGCAGCCATTCTCTGACGTGGCAAAACGATACTGAATATTTCCCGCGTTTAACCCTTTACACAAAATGCAAATCTTTCGCATTATGTTGCAGTTTTGCGCGCCCCCGCGTGCCCTATTAACAACCGAAGCAGGATGTTCGCCATGATTCGTATGCCCCTGGCCACCGCCAGTCTGCTGGCCATTGCCATTTCTCTCGCCGGTTGCGGCGAAGGTAAAGACAAGGCCGCAGCGCCCCAGGCGCCGACCCCGGCCGCCAGCACCACCGCTCCAGCGGCTGCCACTCCTGCCGGTCAGGTCGACGAAGCGGCTGCCAAGGCCGTTGTCGCGCATTACGCCGATATGGTCTTCGCGGTGTACAGCGATGCCGAATCCACCGCAAAAACCCTGCAAACCGCGATCGACGCCTTCCTCGCCAAGCCCAACGACGAAACCCTGAAAGCCGCCCGTGCCGCTTGGGTTGCAGCGCGCGTGCCGTACCTGCAGAGCGAAGTGTTTCGCTTCGGCAACACCATCATTGATGATTGGGAAGGTCAGGTTAACGCCTGGCCCCTGGACGAAGGCCTGATCGACTACGTCGACAAATCCTACGAGCACGCCCTGGGTAACCCAGGCGCCACTGCCAACATCATCGCCAACACCGAGATCCAGGTCGGCGAAGACAAGATCGACGTGAAGGACATCACCCCGGAAAAACTCGCCAGTCTCAACGAGCTGGGTGGTTCCGAAGCCAACGTCGCCACCGGCTACCACGCCATCGAATTCCTGCTCTGGGGCCAAGACCTGAACGGCACCGGCCCTGGCGCCGGCAACCGTCCTGCCTCGGACTACCTGACTGGCGATGGCGCCACTGGCGGCCACAACGAGCGTCGTCGTGCCTACCTCAGCGCCGTGACCCAATTGCTGGTCAGCGACCTGCAGGAAATGGTCGGCAACTGGAAACCCAACGTCGAAGACAACTACCGCGCCACCCTGGAGGCAGAACCTGCCACCGACGGCCTGCGCAAAATGCTGTTCGGCATGGGCAGCCTGTCCCTGGGCGAGCTGGCCGGTGAGCGCATGAAGGTTTCCCTGGAAGCCAACTCGCCGGAAGACGAACACGATTGCTTCAGCGATAACACCCACAACTCGCAGTTCTACGACGCCAAGGGCATCCGCAACGTCTACTTGGGCGAATACACCCGCGTCGACGGCACCAAGATGACCGGCGCGAGCCTGTCGTCCCTGGTAGCCAAGGCCGATCCGGCTGCCGACACCGCTCTGAAGGCCGACCTGGCTGCGACCGAAGCCAAGATGCAGGTCATCGTTGATCATGCCAACAAGGGTGAGCACTACGACCAGTTGATCGCGGCCGGCAACGACGCAGGCAACCAAATCGTGCGCGACGCGATTGCTTCGCTGGTCAAGCAGACCGGTTCGATCGAAGCCGCAGCGGGCAAGCTGGGCATCAGCGACCTGAACCCGGATAACGCTGATCACGAGTTCTGATCAGTGCCGTGTTGAATGAGGCGACCTTCGGGTCGCCTTTTTTTTACCTGCCTTTCACAGCAGTACCACCACCCAGGAACCGATGCGAGAGGGGGCTTGCCCCCGATAGCGCTGGTTCAGCAGATATTTCCTTCGCTGACGCACCGCCATCGGGGGCAAGCCCCCTCCCTCATTTGATTTGCGTCGCTTTCAAGGCCCGGTTTACATGCCCTGCACCCTAGGTAGAATGACGCCTCTGCCCTATTTCGAGCTCATTTCATGGCGTTGCCGACCCTACGCATCATCGGTTTCATCATCGGCATCTTCCTGATCACCCTCGCGATCGCCATGGTCGTGCCCATGGCCACCCTGGTGATCTTCGAACGCACCAGCGACCTGCCCTCGTTCCTGTGGGCCAGCCTCATCACCTTTATCGCCGGCCTTGCCCTTGTAATCCCCGGTCGCCCCGAGCACGTGCACCTGCGCCCGCGGGACATGTACCTGCTCACGGTCACCAGTTGGGTGGTGGTGTGTGTATTCGCCGCGCTGCCGTTTTTGCTGACCCAGCACATCAGCTACACCGACTCGTTTTTCGAAAGCATGTCCGGCATTACTGCCACCGGTTCTACGGTGCTCAGCGGGCTGGACAGTATGTCGCCGGGCATCCTGATGTGGCGTTCGCTGCTGCACTGGCTAGGCGGTATCGGCTTTATCGGCATGGCGGTAGCGATCCTGCCGCTGCTGCGCATTGGCGGCATGCGCCTGTTCCAGACCGAGTCCTCGGATCGTTCGGAAAAGGTTATGCCCCGCTCACACATGGTGGCGCGGCTGATTGTGGCGGCGTATGTAGGCATCACCATCCTCGGCAGCCTGGCGTTCTGGTGGGCCGGCATGGGCCTGTTTGACGCGATCAACCATGCGATGTCGGCGATTTCCACCGGTGGGTTCTCTACCTCCGACGAATCCCTGGCCCACTGGAAACAACCGGCGGTGCATTGGGTCGCGGTGGTGGTGATGATCCTCGGCAGCCTGCCATTCACCCTGTACGTCGCCACTTTACGCGGCAACCGCCGGGCGCTGCTCAGGGACCAGCAGGTACAGGGCTTGCTCGGTTTGCTGGTAGTGACCTGGCTGGTGCTCGGCACCTGGTACTGGTGGACCACCAACCTGCACTGGCTGGATGCACTGCGGCACGTGGCGTTGAACGTCACCTCAGTCGTCACGACCACCGGCTTTGCGCTGGGGGACTACAGCCTGTGGGGCAACTTCTCACTGATGTTGTTCTTCTACCTGGGCTTTATCGGTGGCTGTTCAGGTTCCACCGCCGGTGGGATCAAGATCTTCCGCTTCCAGGTCGCCTATATCCTCCTCAAGGCCAACTTGAACCAGCTGATTCACCCGCGCGCGGTGATCAAGCAGAAGTACAACGGCCACCGTCTCGACGAAGAGATCGTGCGCTCGATCCTGACCTTCTCGTTTTTCTTTGCCATCACCATCTGCGCTATCGCGTTAGCCCTGTCGCTCCTGGGCCTGGACTGGATGACCGCACTCACCGGCGCCGCCAGTACCGTCTCCGGCGTCGGCCCCGGCCTTGGGGAAACGATCGGCCCGGCGGGCAACTTCTCCAGCCTGCCGGATGCGGCCAAGTGGATCCTGTCCCTGGGCATGCTGCTGGGCCGGCTGGAGATCATCACAGTCTTTGTTCTGTGCATCCCGGCGTTCTGGCGTCACTGACGGTCGACGTGTCTTGCAACCGCGCACGGTATTCGCCGGGCGTGGTATCGAACCAGCGGCGAAACGCGCGAAAGAAGTTGCTCGGATCGGCAAAGCCCAGCAGGTAGGCAATCTCCAGCAGCGTCATGCTCGGCTGTGCCAGGTATTGCTCGGCGAGTTCGCGGCGGGTGTCGTCGAGCAGGGTCTGGAAACTCGTGCCCTCCTCCTGCAGACGCCGCTGCAAGGTGCGCTGGGACAGGTGCAACGTCTGGGCCACCACTTCACGCTTGGGTTCGCCTTGGGGCAGCAAACGACACAGCACTTGCCTCGCCTTGTGGGTCACGCGGCTCTCGGAAAAGCGCGCCAGGTATTCACCGGCAAAACGGTCGTGCAACAACGCCATCGCCTCGTTGGCCGTCGGCAGCGGTGCGTCCATGTCGGCGCGTTCGAAAATCAACGCGTCATAGGGCGCGTTGAACTCCAATGGTGCATGGAAAGCTTGCTTATAAGGCTCCAGATCCGCCGGTTGTTCACCTTGCAACATGACTTTGCGCGGCTGCAAGGTACGGCCGGTCAGCCAGCCGCATAGTGCCAATGCACAGGCCAGAGAGGCTTCGGCACTTTGCCTTGTGGGCGGCAGATGATCGCCATGCACCGTCAGAATCAGCGCATAGCCTTCGGGCAGCAGTCGGAAACTCAAGTCGGCGCTTTCGGCAATGATCCGCTGGTAACGCACCAGCCGCATGAACCCCTCGGCCAGGGTGTTACTGGACATCAACGCATAACCCGCCACATGAAACGACGCCGGGCGCACTACCTTGCCCATGTTCAGGCCAATCGCGGGGTTGCCCGACAGCTCGACCGCCCGTTGCCACAGGCGCGTCATGGAGTCTTGCGGGAACCGAGCATCGGGGTCATTGAGGGCGGCGTAGTCAAGGCCCAGTTGCTTGAACAGGGCGCGGCAATCCAGACCTTCCATTTCCAGTGCCTTGACTATCCCCATCGCCCAGCTTGCAGAAGTTGTTCGTTCGCTCATGGCGTCTTCTTAATAAAGCAGGCTCATAACGGCAGCCAGGAATCCAAGGATACTAAAGTGGCATCTAATGTCACTGGCTGTTACCACTGATCACTCTAGACTCAAATAAGCTCCCCGCCGAACATCTGTTGGGCGGCACAACAATCAAAAGGGCCGGTCACCGTGGAAAACGTCAAGCGATTCAATAGCTTCGCCGAGTTTTACCCTTACTATTTGGCCGAACATGCCAACAGCACCTGCCGTCGCCTGCACTTTATCGGCACCACCCTCGTGATCGGTATTTTGGCCTATGCCATTGGCAGGGGGTCGTTAGGCCTATTGCTGGCAGTGCCGATTGCCGGCTACAGCTTTGCCTGGATCGGACACTTCTTCTTCGAAAAGAACCGCCCGGCAACCTTTCAGCACCCGTTTTACAGCCTGCTGGGAGATTTTGTGATGTACCGCGACATGATCCTGGGCAAGGTGCCGTTCTGAACGGTGTGACCTCTTGTCACTTGCGTAAAGCCATAAAGGTTCGTGCATCCGCCGATATAAAAGTCTTTTTGTCATTTACAGTGCTGTATCCTGCCAAAGCTTTTTGAGAGCGCGGAATCACCTGCGATTGAAAAAACAGACCTTGCGAGGAGCGACGACGATGCACGAGATACCTAATCTCCCCTTCCCAAGCCTGCACGAAACTGAGCAGCCAACACCGCAGCAGGCCAGCGCGAAGCAGCCTGAGGCCAAAGAAGCAAAACCAGTCGACAGCAAAAGCCAGGACTGACGCCGTACCAGACCGTGTGGAAAGCGCAGCTTTGAGCGCTTTCCACACTGCCTGAATCCTCCGAGATCCCCGCCATGACCGATACCCTCCCCAATACCCCGGACACCGCCGTACTCGACGCCGCCTTGCAGATGGTCGAGGTGTGGAACCGCCTCAGCGCGGACAAGCAAGCCGTACTGCTCAAGCGCTTCGGTACCCAGGAAAACGCCTTGGCTGCTCTGGTCACCACCCAATTACTGGCCCCGACCAAAACCTGACGTCTTTTTGATCTGACGTTTTTGCGTTTTACCGCCCTGCACACGTCAAAGCACCGGTATCATTAGCAGCCTATCTTTACCTGCTGCGACAGTGGACCTCTCCCCATGCCAGATACCCAGCGCCCCATGGCGGTCACGCTGCAAGTTGTTTCCATCGTGTTGTTCACCTTTATCGGCTACCTGAATATCGGTATCCCCCTGGCCGTGTTGCCGGGCTATGTCCACAGTGAGTTGGGCTATGGCGCGGTGATCGCAGGGCTGGTGATCAGCGTGCAATACCTGGCCACCCTGCTGAGCCGTCCTTACGCGGGCAAAATCATCGATAACCTGGGTAGCAAGCGCGCGGTGCTGATCGGCCTGGCGGGCTGCGGCCTGAGTGGCGTGTTCATGTTGCTCGCTGCGTGGTTTTCAAACCTGCCGGCTGTCAGCCTGGGCAGCCTGCTCGTCGGTCGATTGGTACTGGGCAGCGCAGAAAGCCTGGTGGGGTCTGGCGCCATCGGCTGGGGCATCGGCCGAGTTGGCGCGGCGAATACGGCCAAGGTCATCTCCTGGAACGGAATTGCCAGCTATGGCGCGCTGGCCGTCGGCGCGCCGCTGGGCGTAATGCTGGTGAAGAATTTCGGGCTGTGGAGCATGGGCGTCAGCATTATCCTGCTGGCCGTCGTCGGCCTGTTGCTGGCCTGGAACAAGGTTGCCGCGCCGATCGTGGCCGGTGTGCGCTTACCGTTCATGAACGTGCTGGGCCGCGTATTTCCCCACGGCTGCGCGCTGGCTTTGGGGTCCATCGGCTTTGGCACCATCGCCACCTTCATCACCTTGTATTACACCACTCAGCACTGGGATAACGCGGTGTGGGCCCTGAGCCTGTTTGGCGCCAGTTTTATCGGCGCACGGCTACTGTTCGGGAATTTGATCAACCGCATCGGCGGCTTTCGCGTGGCGATTGCGTGCCTGTCAGTAGAGATCCTCGGCCTGCTGTTGCTGTGGCTGGCGCCTGACGCCAACCTGGCCTTGGCCGGCGCGGCATTGAGCGGGTTCGGGTTTTCCCTGGTGTTTCCGGCACTGGGGGTGGAAGCGGTCAACCTGGTGCCCGCGTCCAGCCGCGGTTCGGCGGTGGGCGCCTACTCGCTGTTTATCGACCTGTCCCTAGGCATCACCGGTCCGTTGGCCGGGGCCGTGGCGGCAGGCTTCGGTTTTGCGTCGATCTTCCTGTTCGCCGCCCTCGCCGCCCTCGGTGGCTTGCTGCTGAGCGTGTACCTCTACCGGCAAGCACCCCTGGCCCGCGAGGCACGCGGCGACTAAAAGTCGACCTTGCCACGCCCCGCCTTGATGCTGCCGCGCTTGGTCTTGGATTCCAGGCGCCGCTTCTTCGAACCCAGGGTAGGCTTGGTCGGCCGGCGCTTTTTCTCCACCTTGGTGGCGCTGAGGATCAATTCCACCAGACGTTCCAACGCATCGGCACGGTTCTGTTCCTGCGTGCGATATTGCTGGGCCTTGAGTATCAGCACCCCTTCGCTGGTGATCCGGCTGTCGCGCAGCGCCAGCAACCGCTCCTTGTAGAACTCCGGCAACGACGACCCCGGAATGTCAAAACGCAGGTGCACCGCGCTCGACACCTTGTTGACGTTCTGCCCACCCGCGCCCTGGGCACGGATGGCGGTCAGCTCGATCTCGGCGTCGGGCAGGTGCACGTTGTTGGAAATAACCAGCATCAATCAAAAACCTTACGAAACGGACAAGCCCTACTCGGACAACAACATCGACGCCTGGGCTTTGGAAATCACGGCGCCTTTGAACAGTTTGGCATCATTGAGACGAAATCCGCTCAAATCACCGCCCAGCCAACAAAAAACCCGGCAAAGCGCCGGGTTTCCTGTTTATGCGAGCGGGCTTACTTCAGCGCACTTGCCGCAGTCAGCGCCGCTTCGGCACTGCGCTTGTTCTTGATCCAGTAACACACCGCCATAAACGCCACCCACACCGGGATCGCATACACAGACACCTGAATCCCCGGAATCATCAGCATGATGACCAGGATAAACACCACGAACGCCAGACACACATAGTTGCCATACGGGTACCACAGCGCCTTGAACAGCGGCACTTGGCCGGTGCGGTTCATGTGCTGGCGGAACTTGAAGTGGGAGAAGCTGATCATCGCCCAGTTGATTACCAGCGTGGCCACAACCAGGGACATCAGCAGTTCCAGGGCATGTTGCGGGATGAAGTAATTCATCAGCACGGCCACCAGGGTCACGGCCGCCGAGGCAAGGATGGATCGCACCGGTACACCGCGTTTGTCGATCTTGGCCAGGGCCTTGGGTGCATCGCCCTGCTCGGCCATGCCCAGTAGCATGCGGCTGTTGCAGTAAGTGCCGCTGTTGTACACCGACAACGCTGCGGTCAAGACCACGAAGTTGAGGATGTGCGCGGCGGTGTTGCTGCCCAACATCGAGAACACCTGCACGAACGGGCTGCCGCTGTAGGCATCGCCGGACGCATTAAGGGTCGCCAGCAGGCTGTCCCATGGCGTCAGCGACAACAGCACCACCAAGGCGCCGATGTAGAAAATCAGGATGCGGTAGATCACCTGATTGATCGCCTTGGGGATCACAGTGCGTGGCTGATCGGCCTCGGCGGCGGTGAAGCCGAGCATTTCCAGGCCGCCAAAGGAGAACATGATGATCGCCATTGCCATCACCAAGCCACCCACGCCATGGGGGAAGAACCCGCCGTGTTCCCACAGGTTGCTCACCGAGGCTTGCGGGCCGCCGCTGCCGCTGACCAGCAGATAGCTGCCCAAGGCGATCATGCCGACGATCGCCACTACCTTGATGATGGCGAACCAGAACTCGGCTTCACCGAAGACTTTGACGTTGGCCAGGTTGATCAGGTTGATCAACACGAAGAACGCCGCTGCCGAGACCCACGTCGGGATCTCCGGCCACCAGTAGTGCACGTATTTTCCGACGGCGGTCAGCTCGGACATGCCCACCAGGATGTACAGAATCCAGCAGTTCCAACCCGACAGGAAGCCGGCGAAACCGCCCCAGTACTTGTGGGCAAAGTGGCTGAAGGAACCGGCGACCGGCTCTTCGACGATCATTTCGCCGAGTTGGCGCATGATCATGAAGGCGATGAAGCCGCAGATGGCATAGCCCAGGATCATCGACGGGCCGGCGGACTTGAGCACCCCGGCCGAGCCGAGGAACAAGCCGGTGCCGATGGCGCCACCGAGGGCGATCAACTGGATGTGCCGATTTTTCAGGCCGCGTTTCAGCTCGCCTGAAGAGGAATTGGGTCCACTCATGAAAAGGGTCTCACGCAAGGTTTGATGATGTGAATGCACGTGGCTGACTTGAATTCCGCCTCAAGCAGCGCCGCTCAAACCCCAGCGAAGGCACCAGGAGTACAGCGTCTTTCTAACGGTCATGCGTCACCTGTTTGTTTTTATCTGTGACGAAATCGAACCCGCCAGGCTCGTGGCCAGGCGGAATGATCAGGGTCGGCAAACCCCGAGGTCTTGGCCTTTTGCGGGTTACGCAAAGGGGGTCACAGTAAAACGCGGCGCATTGTACACCGCTCGACAGCTTACGCCCGCCCCCGAACGGTGCGTGCGACGATCTGTCAGGGATTCCTTACAGCCTTGAGTCGACCAACAACGCCGAGACTTACTCGTAAACTAATCGTTACATAGCGGAAACACTGCGTTACAGCTGTCATCTTTGGAAAAATTGGCGGTAAGAAATTTCCGCGCAAAAAGCGCTGGCAGCTCACTGTATTTCCTCAGAAAAAACGCCCGCTAAAAAAATAGAAGAAAAAATCCAAATGAAACCGTGTCAATAAATATTTTGCATTAAACAACAGGGTCTCCTAGGTTCATTCCACTTGCCAGCGACACCCGTTGGCAGGCCGTTCTCAAACACCGTCCTCTAGGAGATACACCATGCAAGCACTGGAAAACGACCTGGAAACCGAACTGCAACTCGACGACTGGTTTGAAGCGCCGACCCATGAGGCCGCCGTAGAAATGATGCAAGCTGATGCCGTAGTGCCATTTGGCACCGCGATGTGGCCTTTCTAACCGGCAGGCATCCGGCAGGTGCTGTGCACGGCGCCTGCCCCCTTACCCAAGGCACACAAGGACAGACGTCATGGACAAGGCCCGCGCCGTTGAACACTTTCTCTACTACCTCGCCCACCACCCGGCCCTCAGCGGCCTGAACTGCCCAAACGTACTGCTGGGCCATACTGAGCGCTACGATGCCATCGCCCAAGCCATCAACCACAGCAACGCCGCACGCTTCAACTTCCAGGTGCAGCGCCTGGACCTGACCGCCAGCGACACCCTGGCCGAGGCTATTGAAGGCTGTGACCTGTATCTGTTTCTGTACGATTCCTCGACCCTGCCCAACCCTCGCGCCGAAGGCCCTGACTTTATCCGTGCCCTGCAGGGTGTGATGGCTGAACACTGGAAGAAGTCCTTGCTGTTCAAGGATTACGGTGACTACTTCTACGACACCTTCAGCGTCGAACCGCAACGCATTGCCGACCTCAACGCCACGCTGATCCGACGCATGGGCCAGGCCACTGTGCTGAGCTTTACCGACAAGCACGGCTCACGCCTTGAGGCGCCGCTGAGCAGCATCAAGAAGTGGACCAATATCAACGGCGTGGGCAACCACGACCTTGCCCCCGGTGAGATCGCCACCCACAGCGAGGCCATCAACGGGCAGGTACGGTTTGTCGGCACCTTTCTCAGCACCATCCCGTTCGCGCGCAAATACGGCGTGCTGCAATCACCGCTGGAGCTGTGGATTGAGAATTCGACCGTCTGCAGCGTGGCCAGCGATGTGCCCGGGCTGGTGGATGACTTCAACAAATACTTGAACGCCAACCCGTCCAATCGTCGGGTGGAGGAATTGGGAATTGGCACCAATGAAGGGGTGAAAGACTTGTATGCGCGCAATGCCGGGTTCGAGGAGCGCCACTGTGGACTGCACTTGGGTCTGGGTGGAGGGCAGAAAGGCAGCCATCACTTGGACCTGATCTTCGCCAGTGGGGTGCTGGCACTGGATGACAAGCCCGTGTTCGATGGCACCTTTGCGTTCTAACGATATTCCCAGTATGGGTTTGCTCGCGAGGCCGTATGACAACGCCTGTGTAAAGCGCCTGACACACCGTCTGCGCGAGCAAGCCTGCTGCTGTTTTCTTGATCGATCAGGTGTGTCAGAGGAAAGTCACACGTTCTGCGAGCCCATCTCGCATGTCGTCAGCGTCGGCGAGCCGAGGGATGCGGGTACTGAGGTGAACAGACCGTAGGTGTAATCCAGACTCTCAGTCGTGATCACGCTGTCAACAGTCCAGGTCTCCGGCCAAGGAGCGGGATTGTTCGGAGCATGGAAGACCAGTGTGGCCTGACGGTCCAGCCCAGGCATATCCGATACCGGATAATAGGGCAAAGAGGTGGGATGCTGACGCTTCCAGCGCTCCCACAACAGGTCAAGGTAACAGTGGTGCAGGAAAAACACCGGATCGTTGGGTGAGGACGGCATCGACATGTTACCGCCCACCCAGCGATGCACAGGGTCATGCAGCACGCCTTCACAGAAATTGCCCCAACTGTCCGGCCCCGGGGCATACGGCGTCTTGGCCAGCGCATCCAGCACTTGTTCGGAGTTCGGCAGATGCGCGCCGGGCCCTGCGCCCAGTTCGCGGCGCAAGCCCTTATCCCCCTCCGGAACCCCTTGGCGAATTTCAAAGCGCCCGTCCTGATAAGCGAATGGGCCCGACGTTACACGCTGGGCTTGAGCACTGTCGCCATCGCCGCCCAAAAAGCCAGGTGTGAATGGATTGCTTGAGCCCTCCATCGACCAGTCCCAGAATGGCAGGGTGACGCTGGTATCGTTAACCGCGCTTTGCAGATCCCGCTCGAATTGACGCAGGAATACGCGGTGCCAAGGGAAAAACAGCGGCGAGCGGTGCGGCATCGGCGTGAAAGCCTCCGGGCCGTCGAAGGCGTTGCTGTGAACCTGTACGTAATCGTCATAGCGCATTTGCTGTCCGGGACGCAGGACACTTTGGACGTCGTTTTTCAGCAGCAGGATGGCCTGGATAAAAAGGGCTTTCTGTTCACGGGTCATGTAGCGGTGATTGATGCGGATATCCATGGTCGTCGCCTCGTGGCATAAGTGAGTGCAGGGCTCAATCTAGTGCCGCGGTGGTGAACGCCGGTGGTAACTGTTTAGCCCACACCGCACACCATCACTCGACGAATAACGATCCGGTGAAACGCTCCAGGCGCAAATCCCGCCGCAAAAAAAAACGCCAACTTCAACAGTTGGCGTTTTTTTTATGCAGCGCTTATTGCATCACTGCGGCTTCTTGCGACCAAACCCCGGACGCTGACCCGAACCCGCTGGAGCGCCACGGCGCTTGCCCGACGGCTCGTCCGCGACCAGTTTCGGGCCGGGACGCTTGTTCGCCGCCGGCTTGGCTGGACGCTTGGTGCTGGCGTTGTCGGCCGGGCGATCCGTTTCGCCACGGTTGCTGCGACCACCGGCCGGCGCAGGACGCGGTGCACGCGGTGCGCGCTCGCCTTCCTGACGCGATGGGGCCGTTGGACGACGCTCACCTTCAATATGCGGCTGACGGGAGATACGCCCGCCGGTCGCCGGAGCATCCAGCGCCGGGCGCACAGTGCGCGCCACGCGCTCGGCACGTGCCACAGGACGCGACGATTTACGCTGCATGCGCTCAAGCTTGTCTTTGCTCTTGGCGTTCATCTGCGGCATGGCAACTGGCGTCAGGCCCACTTCGGCGCTGAGGATGTCGACTTCGTACTGGCTCATTTCGCGCCAGCGGCCCATCGGCAGGTCGGAGTTCAGGAACACCGGACCAAAACGCACGCGCTTCAGGCGGCTGACCACCAGGCCCTGGGATTCCCACAGGCGACGTACTTCACGGTTACGGCCTTCCATCACCACGCAGTGGTACCAGTGGTTGAAACCTTCACCACCTGGAGCCTGCTTGATGTCGGTGAACTTGGCCGGGCCGTCTTCGAGGACGACGCCAGCTTTCAAGCGCTCGATCATCTCGTCATCGACTTCGCCACGTACACGTACCGCGTATTCACGGTCCATCTCGTAGGACGGGTGCATCAGGCGGTTGGCCAGTTCACCGTCGGTGGTGAACATCAGCAAGCCGGTGGTGTTGATGTCCAGACGACCGATGTTGATCCAGCGGCCTTCTTTAGGCTTAGGCATTTTGTCGAACACGGTCGGACGGCCTTCCGGGTCGTCACGGGTGCAGATCTCGCCGTCGGGCTTGTTGTACATGATCACGCGGCGCACCGATTCGGCGGCCTCTTCACGCTTGATGACTTTGCCATCAATGGTGATTGCATCGTGCAGATCGACGCGCTGACCGAGGGTAGCCTCGACGCCGTTGACCTTGATGCGCTTCTGAGTGATCCAGGCTTCGACGTCGCGGCGCGAGCCCACGCCGATACGCGCCAGCACCTTTTGCAGCTTTTCGCCTGCAGGGCCGATTTCCTGGCTGTCGTTCTGGTCTTTATCGTTCATCTTAAGCACCTCCCGGTGGGTCGATTCAGGCGTGGCCTGAAGAGTGTTGAAAGCGGGGCTTTGGCCGAATAGGTCGGCAAAGGGTCGCGAATCATACGCGTAAGGCGCGCGTTGCGCATCAGAGACTAGTCGATATGCGCCAAGTCATTTGTTTTTCCGCCGACCGGTGGCGCCCAAGGCCAACAAACGCAGTTCGGCTTCGGCCAGGACAGTGCGCTTGTCGGTCTTGTCGAGTTTCTTCCAGGCACGGATTTCGCGTTTGCTGCGACCGCACCCGACGCAGATCTCATCGCTGAATTTGCAGACGCTGATGCAAGGGTCTTTGGTTGAACTCATGTCTTCTCACATCCCGCATTGACCGCATCAGTCTTCGAATTCGCGGCGTTCCGCCTCAATAGCTTCGGCCAATGCACGGGCTTCGTCTTCTTCATCGCTCAGCGGCGGCGGTTCGAGAGCGGCAACGGCAGCCAGGAGTTTCTCGCGGGCTTCAGCCACTCCAAGGATATCTTCCTCAGGTTCAGCTTCGACTTCAGGCTCAACTTCAACGTTCACTTCGGCTTCAGGCTCAGCCGCACCATCACGCAGCAAATCATCGAAGTCGGTCTTGATCCCCTGCTCCATGTCGTCCAGTTCCAGCAAAAGGGTGTGGAAACTGGTTTCGTCTTTCGGTTCTTCAGGCTCGGCCGTGGCATCGGCAAGTTCCTGCAAACCTGGCGGCACTGGGGCGTCGTCGAAGTCCAGCACCGGCTCGGCTTCCATCTCACGCAATTCGGCCAGCGGCGGCAGGTCGTCGAGGTTTTTCAGGTTGAAGTGGTCGAGGAACACCTTAGTAGTGGCGAACATCGCCGGTTTGCCCGGCACGTCGCGGTAGCCGACAATGCGGATCCACTCGCGCTCCAGCAACGTCTTGACGATATGGCTGTTGACCGCCACGCCCCGCACATCTTCGATTTCACCCCGAGTAATCGGCTGGCGATAGGCGATCAGCGCCATGGTCTCCAACATCGCCCGTGAATAACGCTGCGGGCGTTCTTCCCATAGGCGGCCAACCCACGGGGAAAATTTCTCACGAATTTGCAGGCGATAACCCGACGCCACTTCGCGCAGTTCAAACGCGCGGCCTTCACAGGACTTGCGCAAGATCTCCAGCGCTTTCTTGAACACCGGCGGCTCAGGGCGCTCAGCCTCTTCAAACAGTTCGAACAGGCGCTCCAGGGATTGCGGTTTACCCGAGGCCAGGAGAAAGGCTTCCAGCAACGGCGCCAGTTCGCGGGGTTCAGTCAGATTCATCGATTCAGCTCTTTATTCGGCTCGCGCCCGCACGTGGATAGCCGCAAAAGGCTCATTCTGGACCAGCTCGACCAAGGATTCCTTGACCAATTCGAGGATCGCCATAAAGGTCACCACCACCCCCAGTCGCCCTTCTTCTTTAGTGAACAGCTCGACAAACGGCACAAAGCCACCGCCCTTGAGGCGCTCCAGCACATCGCTCATGCGTTCGCGAGTAGACAGGGCCTCGCGGCTGACCTGGTGGTGTTCAAACATATCGCCCCGGCGCAGTACCTCGGCCATGGACATCAGCAACTCTTCCAGGCTTACGTCCGGCAGCAGCTTGCGTGCGCGAGCTTCGGGAGCATCCAGCTTGGGCACCACCACGTCGCGGCCCACGCGGCTCAGACCGTCGATGCCTTCGGCGGCCGCCTTGAAGCGCTCGTACTCTTGCAGGCGACGGATCAGTTCGGCGCGCGGGTCGTCCTCTTCGGCTTCCACCGTCTCCGAACGCGGCAACAGCATGCGCGATTTGATCTCGGCCAGCATGGCGGCCATCACCAGATACTCGGCTGCCAGCTCCAGGCGCACCGACTGCATCAATTCGACATAACCCATGTACTGCCGGGTGATTTCCGCCACCGGGATGTCGAGGATGTTGATGTTCTGCTTGCGGATCAGGTACAGCAACAAATCCAGCGGGCCTTCGAAGGCGTCAAGGAAGACTTCCAGGGCGTCCGGCGGAATGTACAGATCCAGGGGCATTTCCAGCACGGCCTGGCCGTACACCATCGCAAACGGCAGCTCCTGCTGCGCACCTGCCTGGGGGTCGACGGTTTCCACTGACGACATTCAGGCCTCGACCATAAAGGGCGCCGGATCGCCACAACCCACACGGATCACTTCAGGTTCGCCGTCGGCCAGGTTGATCACGGTGGAGGCTTTGCCGCCGCCGAAGCCGCCATCGATGATCAGGTCTACCTGCTTTTCCAGCAATTGGCGCATTTCGTACGGGTCTTCCAGCGGCTCGGTGTCGCCGGGCATGATCAACGAAACGCTCATCAGCGGTTCACCCAGCTCCGCCAGCAACGCCAGGGCAATCGGGTGCTCCGGCACACGCAGGCCGATGGTGCGCTTTTTGGGATGCAGCAGAAGGCGCGGCACTTCGCGTGTGGCGTTGAGAATGAAGGTGTAAGGCCCCGGCGTGTGGGCCTTGAGCAGGCGGAAAGTACCGGTATCGACCTTGGCGAACAGCCCCAGTTGGGACAGATCGCTGCAGATCAGTGCAAAGTTATGCTTGTCGTCCAGCTGACGCAGGCGCCGCACACGTTCGACCGCGCCCTTGTCACCGATCTGACAACCGATGGCGTAGGACGAATCTGTTGGGTAGATCACCACGCCGCCGGCGCGAATAATCTCCACGGCCTGTTTAATCAGGCGCGCCTGGGGATTTTCCGGATGAATCTGGAAGAATTGACTCACGAGCTCTACCTGTTCAGACGGTGGCAACAATGGGGTCATGCTTGAATCGCCCCCACAAAAGCGGCAAATCTTCCGGGATCGCGCGGTACTCGCCGATCTCGGACCAGCCGCCTGGGCCATGAAAGTCACTGCCGGCACTGACCAGCAGACCAAATTCGCGGGCAAGAATCGCCAGGCTGCCGACCTGTTCGGCGGGTTGATGCCCGTTGACCACTTCGATTGCGTGGCCACCCGCTCCAATATAGTCGCTGATCAGCTTGCGGCGCTTGCTGCGAGTGAAATCGTAATGCCAGGGATGCGCCAGGCTGACCCAGGCCCCGGAGGCCCGCAGGGTCTCGACGGTGTCTTCAAGGGTCGGCCAATGTTGCTTCACATCGCCCAACTTGCCGGCGCCCAGCCATTTGCGAAAAGCCTCGGCGCGGTCTTTAACAAAACCTTCACGCACCATCCAATCGGCAAAGTGCGGACGGGCCGGCGCATTGCCGCTGTCGCCCAGCTCCTGCTGGATCGCGCGGGCGCCGTCGAGGGCATTAGGCATGCCTTTGAGGGCCAGCTTGCGGCTTATTTCTTCGGACCGCAGCCAGCGGCCATCGTGCAATTGCGCGATAGCCTCCATCAACGGCGCGGCGTTTTGATCGAAACCATAACCGAGCACGTGAATGGTGGCCCCGCCCCAGGTGCAGGACAATTCAACACCGTTGACCAGTTGCATGCCCAACGAGTGGGCGGTTGCGCGCGCTTCGTCAAGACCTTCAAGGGTGTCGTGGTCGGTCAACGCCAGGACTCGCACGCCTTTTTCAAACGCACGCGCAACCAGTACCGCAGGCGCCAGGGCGCCGTCGGAGGCCGTGCTGTGGCAGTGCAAATCAACATTCACGGGAGTGTGTAACCTCAAGTCAGCTGGCGCTTTCGCAACCAAGGATGTTTGTTATTATGCCGCCACATCCAGCTTCTGGCTCTTACTGTGAAACAATTCATCGACTTCATCCCGCTGTTGCTGTTCTTCATCGTTTACAAACTCGACCCTCGGGTCATCGATCTGGCCGGCCACGAGCTCACCTTCGGCGGCATCTACAGCGCCACCGCTGTGCTGATCATCAGCTCTGTCGTGGTCTACGGCGCTATCTTCATCTCCCAGCGCAAACTGGAAAAAAGCCAATGGCTGACCCTGGTCGCGTGCCTGGTCTTCGGCAGCCTGACCCTGGCCTTCCACAGCGAAACCTTTCTTAAATGGAAAGCCCCGGTGGTGAACTGGCTGTTTGCCCTGGCGTTTATCGGCAGCCACTTCATCGGCGACCGCCTGCTCATCAAGCGAATCATGGGCCACGCGCTCACCCTGCCAGAACCGGTCTGGACGCGCCTGAACATCGCCTGGATCGTGTTTTTCATCTTCTGCGGCGCCGCCAACCTGTTCGTGGCCTTTACCTTCCAGGATTACTGGGTCGACTTCAAAGTGTTCGGCAGCCTGGGCATGACCGTGTTGTTCCTGGTCGCCCAGGGCATTTATCTGTCGCGCCACCTGCATGATGCCGAGACCACTACGCCGAAAACCGAGGACTGACATGCTCTACGCAATCATTGCTACTGACGTTGCCAACTCGCTGGAAAAACGCCTTTCCGTTCGCCCGGCACACGTCGAGCGCCTCAAAGTGCTGCAAGCCGAAGGCCGCATCGTACTGGCCGGCCCGCACCCGGCCGTAGACAGCAACGACCCAGGCGACGCTGGCTTCACCGGTAGCCTGATCGTCGCCGAGTTCGCCTCCCTGGCCGATGCTCAGGCCTGGGCGAAGGCTGATCCTTATGTCGCGGCGGGCGTTTACGCCGATGTCGTGATCAAGCCGTTCAAACAAGTCCTGCCTTAACCCAAGCTGCGCCGAACCGATTGCGTTCGGCGCGCTGCTTATTACTCATTATTCTCGATAACCTGCCGACAACGTTCTGAATATTCGTGTGGAATCAGGAGTTCCGATGCGCTTACGTCAGTTTTGTCTGTTGGCAGTGTTAACAATCGGGGCTACGGCCCACGCTGAAGAAACCTCGAACACCGGCAGTTCCACGCCCTTGTCCTTGAGTGCCGGCAGCCAGATCAGCGAGCTGCAGCAACGTTTGAAAGAAAGCGAACGGCAGCGTGAAGCACTGACCAAACAACTGCAAAGCGCGGATGCTACGCGCGAAAGCGCCCAATTGAGTCGCCTTCGCCAAGAGAACCAAAAGCTGGCCCAGCAACTCAAAGATTCACAGGGCGGTACCTTAAGCCGATGGCTGACCGAGCAACAGCAGTGGTTTGTCACCGGCGGGGCCGTCGCACTGATCGCCTTGCTGTGCGGGATCTTCGCCAGCGGGGGGCACCGTCGCCGTCGACAATGGCTAAATTGAGTGAGTCATGAGCGAGCTGTTACTGATAGATGATGACCAGGAGCTCTGCGAGCTGCTGACCAGTTGGTTGAGCCAGGAAGGCTTTCAGGTGCATGCCTGCCACGATGGCTTGAGCGCGCGCAAGGCCTTGGCCGACAGTGCTCCGGCAGCGGTCGTGCTCGACGTAATGCTGCCAGACGGCAGCGGCCTGGAGCTGCTCAAGCAATTGCGCAACGATCACCCGGAGCTGCCGGTGCTGATGCTATCGGCCCGGGGCGAACCCTTGGACCGCATCCTCGGTCTGGAACTGGGTGCCGACGATTACCTCGCCAAGCCCTGCGACCCCCGTGAACTGACCGCCCGCCTGCGCGCGGTATTACGCCGCAGCCACCCGGCCGCCGTGTCCAGCCAGCTTGAGCTGGGCGACCTGTGTTTCAGCCCGGTGCGTGGCGTGGTCAGCATCGATGAACAGGAATTTACCCTCACCGTCTCCGAAAGCCGCCTGCTGGAAGCTTTGCTGCGCCAGCCCGGCGAGCCCTTGGACAAGCAGGAACTGGCGCAGATCGCCCTGGGCCGCAAGTTGACCCTGTACGACCGCAGCCTGGACATGCACGTGAGCAACCTGCGCAAAAAGATCGGCCCGCACCCGGACGGACGTCCACGGATCGTGGCGTTGCGCAGCCGAGGCTATTACTACGCCCCCTGAAAGTTTTGTCAGTTAGCACAAAATCGTCTTTACCCAAGCTTTACGCTCCCCTGACTGCCGCTGACCTTGATCTGGGTAACCTACTCACATCCGGACTCACCGGAATAGAGACAGGAGAATCACCATGCGCAAGACCCTTATCGCTTTGATGTTCGCCGCTGCCCTGCCAACCGTTGCCATGGCCGCGATGCCCGAAGGCCCAGGCCCGATGGGCGGTCCTGAAGGCCACATGATGGGCGGCCCGGGCCACGGCGGTGAACACGGTCCGCGTGGCAAAGGCGGCCCTTTCAGCCAACTGGACCTGAGCAAGGAACAGCGCCAGCAGATCGGCAAGCTGATGGGCGACCAATGGCACGCTCGCAAAGACCTGACCAAAAAGTACCTGGACAAACTCCCGGCCGCTGACCAGAAAGCCATGCAGGATGAAATCGCCGCCGGCAAGCAGAAAACGCAGGCCGATATCCGTGCCGTGCTCAAACCTGACCAGCAGAAGAAGTTTGACGAGATCGTCAAGAAGCAGGAACAGCGTCGAGCCGAATGGAAGGAATTCCAGGCCTGGAAAGCGCAACAGCCGCAAAAAGCGCAATAATGCTCCCGCGTTAAAGCTCCCAGCCCAGTGGCTCCCGCCACTGGGCTTTTCCTGTTTGAGGGTTTCCTGTGCGTTCATTGTTCTGGCGCATCCTGGCCAGTTTCTGGCTGGCCATCGCCTTGGTTGCCGGGTTGTCGATCTTGCTTGGGCATATGCTCAATCAAGACGCCTGGATTCTCAGCCGGCACCCTGGCCTCAAAAACCTGGCCGAAGAGTGGACCCAACTCTACGAAACCCAGGGCGAAGATGCTGCCCAGGAATTGCTGCAACAGCGCAAGCGCCAGTATCACCTCGACGTGCAAGTGCTGAACGAAAGCGGCGAGCCAGTGGTGCGTGGCACCTTCCCGCGCCGCGCCGCCGCCTTTGAAGCCCGACAGAACGACAGCAAGGAAGGCCACCTTCCCTGGCGCCGTCTGACCGCCGAGTACACCAGCGAGAAAACCGGCGACACGTACCTGCTGATCTACCGCATCGCCCACCCGGAGCTCGACGAATGGCACCGCAGCAGCCTGACGTGGCCATTGAGCGCATTGGCCATTGCCCTAGTGGTGCTGACCCTGTTCAGCCTGTTCGTCACCTTATCCATCACCCGCCCGCTGAGCCGCCTGCGCGGTGCGGTGCATGACCTTGGCCAGGCCACCTACCAGCAAAACAGCTTGGCGCGCCTGGCCAATCGGCGTGATGAGTTCGGTGTACTCGCCACTGACTTCAACCGCATGGGCGCGCGCTTGCAAAGCCTGATCGGCAGCCAGCGCCAGTTGCTGCGCGATGTGTCCCACGAACTGCGCTCGCCCCTGGCCCGCCTGCGGATCGCGCTGGCCCTGGCCGAACGCGCCGGGCCCGAAGAACGAGAAAAACTCTGGCCGCGCCTGACTCGCGAATGCGACCGCCTGGAAGCCTTGATCAGCGAGATCCTGGTACTGGCACGCGTCGATGCCGACAACGCCAGCGCTGAGGATGTCGACCTCAACCCCCTGCTCAAGACCCTGCAAAAAGACGCCCAGCTCGGCGCGCCAGACCAAGTGGTCCAACTGGCCAGCGAACATGACCTGCAGCTCAAGGGCTGGCCGACCATGATCGAACGCGCCGTCGACAACCTGCTGCGCAATGCCCAACGGTTCAACCCGCCAGGCCAGGCGATCGAGTTACGGGCGCAGCGCCACGGCGAGCGCATCCTGATCAGCGTGCGCGACCATGGCCCCGGTGTTGACGCCGAACACCTGAGCCAACTGGGCGAGCCGTTCTACCGCGCGCCCGGCCAGACTGCCCAAGGCCACGGCCTGGGCTTGGCGATTGCGCGGCGTGCAGCCGAACGCCATGGCGGCAGCCTGATCCTGGCCAATCATCCTGACGGCGGCTTTATCGCCAGCATCGACCTGCCGTTGGAACCAGGGGTTGCAACGCCGGTGTGATGATCTTCTATAGTGGCCCTTCTCTTACGGAGGGCCTTCGATGACTGACCTGCTGACTCCCATCCAAGCCGCACTCGATCTACCCCACACCCCGCTGACCTTCACCGAGGCTGGCGCCCTGCCCTCGACCTACGCCGTCACCGAACTGGCCAGTGCCAGCATCGGCGCCGCCGGGCAGGCCGTCGCACAACTGATCCAGCAACAGACCGGGCGCTTGCCCAGCGTGAGTGTGGACCGGCGCCTCGCCTCGTTCTGGTTTTCTTCCTCGATCCGCCCGATAGGCTGGCAAGTGCCGCCACTGTGGGACCCGGTAGCCGGCGACTACGCCAGCGCCGATGGCTGGATTCGCCTGCACACCAACGCGCCCCATCACCGCGCAGCCGCCGAACGGGTGCTGGGCAAGGTCGCCGACCGCGCCGAGATGGCCGGCAAGGTCGCTGCGTGGAACGCCGCCGAACTGGAACAGGCGATTGTCGACCAAGGTGGCTGCGCGGCGCAGATGCGTGCGTGGCGCGCCTGGCAGCGACATCCGCAAGGGTTGGCGGTGAACGCCGAGGCGTTGGTCCAACGCCGGACTTTCGAAACCACAACCGACAAACCCTGGCTCGGTTCGGCGGCACGCCCGCTGGCCGGCCTCAAGGTGCTGGACCTGACCCGCGTATTGGCCGGCCCCGTGGCCAGTCGTTTTCTTGCCGGCCTCGGCGCGGATGTACTGCGCATCGACTCCCCCACCTGGAACGAACCCGGCGTGGTCCCGGAAATGACCTTGGGCAAACGCTGCGCGCGCCTGGACCTGAAAACGCCCGAAGGCCGGATGATGTTCGAGCGTTTGCTCAAGGACGCCGACATCCTGCTCCACGGTTACCGCGCTGACGCCCTGGAGCACCTGGGCTACACCGCCCCAGAACTGCAACACATCGCCCCCGGCCTGATTGACGTCAGCCTAAACGCCTACGGCTGGAGCGGCCCGTGGCGAAATCGTCGGGGCTTCGACAGCCTTGTGCAGATGAGCAGCGGGATCGCCGAGGCGGGCATGCTCTGGAAACACGCGGATAAACCGGTGCCGCTGCCGTTGCAGGCGCTGGATCACGCGACCGGGTACCTCATGGCGGCCAGTGCGATTCAGGCGCTGGACGAACGATTGCAGTCCGGGCGCGGTGGTTCGGCGCGGTTGTCGTTGGCGCGCACCGCGACGTTACTGGTGGAAGCAGGCCAGGCTCCGGAGCAACCGGCGTTGCGAGAGGAAGAACCTGGAGATCAAGGCCTGGTCGTGGAACAAACCGCCTGGGGCCAGGCCCACCGGCTGCTGCCCCCGCTGACCATCGTCGGTACGCCATTGCAATGGGATTTGCCGGCTGGAGAGTTGGGCTCGCACAGGCCGCAATGGTGACTTGACCGCCGCTATGGGGAGCAAGCCCTGAGTCTTGCATAAACCATTTCAGACGAGCGCATTCCTGTGGCGAGCGGGCTTGTCCTAATGCCAGTCAGTTAAAGAGGACCACTGTAACTGTGGCGAGCGGGCTTGCCCCGCGTTGGGCTGCGAAGCAGCCCCAAAACCAGGCGCAGAAGAGTGCCTGATACACCGCATTCGTCTTAATCAGGGGCGCTTCCCCCCCAACACGGGGCAAGCCAGCTCGCCCGTTTGCTGCGCGACAGCGCTACGTCGAAAAGGTAGTGGGACCTCCCACATTTTGAATATGTTCACCCATCAAAATGTGGGAGGGGGCTTGCTCCCGATGAGGCCAGCACCGTCCCCCCACTACAACGACAACACCCCGCTGTACAACCCATACGCCGCCAGCCCTGCACCGGCGATCACGCAGCTGAAAATGCCCTTCTCAACATGGGTAAACAACGGCTGGCCCTGTTCGCGCTTGGCCAGGGCGAACAGGATCACGCCCGGCGCATACAGCAGCGCCGACAGCAGCAGGTATTTCAGCCCCCCCGCGTAGAGCAGCCACAGGGCGTAGCCCAGGGCGATCAACCCCACCAGCAGGTCCTTGATGCGATGGCGGTGGGCACCTTCATAGGTTTCTCCCCGCCCGCTCAACAGCACGGCATACGCCGCCGACCACAGGTACGGCACCAGAATCATCGACGACGCCAGGTAAATCAGCGTGGTGTAAGTGCTGTGGGAAAACAGCGTGATCACCAGAAAAATCTGGATCATCACATTGGTCAGCCACAAGGCATTGACCGGCACCTGGTTGGCGTTTTCCTTCTTCAAGAACGCCGGCATGGTCTTGTCGTGAGCCGTGGCGTAGAGGATTTCCGCGCAGAGTAACGCCCAGGACAGCAATGCACCCAACAGCGACACCGCGAGGCCCAGGCTGATCAGCAGGGCGCCCCAAGGGCCGACAATATGCTCCAGCACGCCCGCCAGGGAGGGGTTTTGCAGGCTGGCCAGCTCTGGCTGGCTCATGATCCCAAGGGACAGCACATTTACCAGCGCCAACAGCGCCAGCACGCCAAGAAAGCCAATCACCGTGGCGCGCCCGACATCCGAGCGCTTCTCGGCCCGCGCCGAATAGACGCTGGCGCCTTCGATGCCGATAAACACGAACACCGTGACCAGCATCATGTTGCGCACCTGATCCACCACGCTGCCGAGCTGCGGGTTGCCCAAGCCCCAGATGTCACGGGTGAAGATATCGGCTTTAAAGGCCACGGCCGCGATCACGATAAACATCAGCAGCGGCACGATCTTCGCCACGGTAGTGATCTGGTTGATGAATGCCGCCTCCTTGATCCCACGCATGACCAGGAAATGCACCGCCCACAGCAACAGCGATGCGCAGCCGATGGCAACCGGCGTATTGCCCTGGCCGAATACCGGAAAAAAGTAGCCAAGGGTACTGAACAGCAACACGAAGTAACCGACGTTGCCCATCCAGGCACTGATCCAATAGCCCCAAGCCGACGAAAACCCCATGTAATCGCCAAAACCGGCCTTGGCGTAGGCATACACCCCTGAATCCAACTCGGGTTTGCGATTGGCCAGGGTCTGGAACACAAACGCGAGGGTCAACATGCCGACGGCGGTGATCGCCCAGCCGATCAATACCGCGCCCACCTCGGCACGGGCGGCCATGTTTTGCGGCAGGGAAAAGATCCCGCCGCCGATCATCGACCCCACCACCAAGGCGATCAGGGCGCTGAGTCGAAGTTTCTGGGCCGGTTGAGACATGAACACTCCTGACTGAAAGACCGAGTTGAGCTGACAACTGAGCACTCAACTAATTAAATCAGCGAGTGTAGCGTTTATTAGGGATGGCGATTAAATCAATCCGTTCATAACCAAATGGCATTTAAATTAACAACATTTAGGCTTATTTAGATTTTAAATAGTGCATCAACTCTTAATATTTATAGCGAATAAGTGAAACACCGCTCAAATAGTTTGCACATCCGGCAAAAAGGTTTAGCTTCAAACGTCCATCTCACCGGCCAAATAATTAAATTTAATGGGGTTAACCGCTCTGCGCAGCGCGTTTCCAAGGATTTTTATCGCCCACGAGTTTCCAGCCTAAGTCATTTATTCACAATGGGATGTGCCAATGAAGTGATCTGAGTCAGCTGTTTGATTAGCACACGGAATTATTCTGTGGTCTCTCTTCTCCTGCATTGGAGTTATGCAATGTCTGAATCCCCCGGAAAACTTCGATTAGGTGCACTGGTTGCACTTGTCGTGGGCTCAATGATCGGCGGCGGGATCTTTTCCCTGCCGCAAAATATGGCCGCCAGCGCTGATGTTGGCGCGGTATTGATCGGTTGGGTGATTACCGCCATCGGCATGTTGACCCTCGCGTTCGTGTTTCAGACCCTGGCCAATCGCAAGCCCGACCTCGATGGCGGCGTGTACGCCTACGCCAAGGCCGGATTCGGCGACTACATGGGTTTCTCGTCAGCCTGGGGCTACTGGATCAGCGCTTGGCTGGGCAACGTCGGCTACTTCGTATTGCTGTTCAGCACACTCGGATACTTCTTCCCGATCTTCGGCGAAGGCAACACACCCGCAGCGGTGATTGGCGCGTCGGTGTTGCTGTGGGCCGTGCATTTTCTGGTACTGCGCGGGATCAAGGAAGCGGCGTTCATCAACCTGGTGACCACGGTCGCCAAGGTGGTGCCACTGGTACTGTTCGTGTTGATCGCCGTGTTCGCGTTCAAGCTGGACATCTTCACCGCTGACATCTGGGGCGTAAAAAACCCAGACCTGGGCAGCGTGATGAACCAAGTGCGCAACATGATGCTGGTCACCGTGTGGGTGTTCATCGGCATCGAAGGCGCGAGCATCTTCTCGTCCCGTGCGGAAAAACGCAGCGACGTCGGCAAGGCCACCGTGATCGGCTTTATCACTGTGCTGTTGTTCCTAATGCTGGTGAACGTGCTGTCCCTGGGCATCATGACCCAGCCGGAACTGGCCAAGTTGCAGAACCCGTCAATGGCTGCGGTGCTGGAGCATGTGGTAGGCCACTGGGGCGCGGTGCTGATCAGCGTCGGCTTGATCATCTCGCTGCTGGGGGCGTTGCTGTCGTGGGTGCTGCTGTGTGCGGAGATCATGTTCGCCGCCGCCAAGGACCACACCATGCCGGAGTTCCTGCGTAAGGAAAACGCCAACCATGTGCCGGTCAACGCCCTGTGGCTGACCAACGCCATGGTCCAAGTGTTCCTGGTGATCACGCTGTTTTCCGCCAGTACCTACCTGTCGCTGATCTACCTCGCCACCTCGATGATCCTGGTGCCTTACCTGTGGTCGGCGGCCTACGCCCTACTGTTGGCGGTGCGCGGCGAAACCTACGAAAACGCCCTCAAAGAGCGCAAGAAAGACCTGTTCATCGGCGCAGTCGCGCTGATCTACGCGGTCTGGCTGCTCTACGCCGGCGGCACCAAGTACCTGCTGTTGTCCGCCCTGCTCTATGCCCCCGGCGCGATCCTGTTCGCCAAGGCTAAGCATGAACTGGGCAAACCGATTTTCACCAACGTCGAGAAGCTGATTTTCGCCGCAGTCGTCATTGGCGCCCTGGTGGCTGCCTATGGCCTCTACGACGGCTTCCTGACTCTGTAACTGTTGCTCCTTGGAGGATCTGTAATGACCACGGAAAAAGTGAAGTACGGCGTACATTCCGAAGCCGGCAAACTGCGCAAAGTCATGGTGTGCTCCCCAGGCTTGGCCCACCAACGGCTGACCCCGAATAACTGCGATGAACTGCTGTTCGATGACGTGTTGTGGGTGGCCCAGGCCAAGCGCGACCATTTCGACTTCGTGACCAAAATGCGCGAGCGGGATATTGATGTGCTGGAAATGCACAACCTGCTGACCGATATCGTTGCCATCCCCGAAGCCCTGGACTGGATCCTGGAACGCAAGATCACCTCCAACACCGTGGGCCTGGGCCTGGTCGATGAAGTCAGCTCCTGGTTGCGCAGCCTGGAGCCGCGCAAGATCGCCGAGTTCCTGATTGGTGGCGTGTCGGCCGATGACCTGCCGAGCAGCTTCGGTGGCAAGACCATCGAGATGTTCCGCGACTTCCTCGGCCACGCCAGTTTCATTCTGCCGCCGCTGCCCAACACCCAGTTCACCCGCGACACCACCTGCTGGATCTACGGCGGCGTGACGCTCAACCCGATGTACTGGCCGGCGCGACGCCAGGAAACCCTGCTGGCCAGCGCCATCTACAAATTCCATCCCGAGTTCACCAACGCCGACTTCCAGATCTGGTACGGCGACCCCGACCAGGAACACGGTGCCGCCACGCTGGAAGGCGGCGACGTCATGCCCATTGGCAATGGCGTGGTGTTGATCGGCATGGGCGAGCGTTCGTCCCACCAGGCCATTGGCCAACTGGCGCGCAACCTGTTCAAGAACAAAGCTGTGGAACGGGTAATCGTTGCCGGCCTGCCGAAATCCCGCGCGGCGATGCACCTGGACACCGTGTTCAGCTTCTGCGACCGCGACCTGGTGACCATCTTCCCGGAAGTGGTCAACCAGATCGTGCCCTTCACCCTGCGCCCTGACGACAGCAAGCCCCACGGCATCGACATCCAACGGGAGAAAACCAACTTCCTCGAGACCGTTGCCGCCGCGCTCAACCTCAAGGCCCTGCGCGTGGTCGAGACCGGCGGCAACAGCTTCGCCGCCGAGCGCGAGCAGTGGGACGACGGCAACAACGTAGTGGCCTTGGAGCCAGGCGTGGTGATCGGCTACGACCGCAACACCTACACCAACACCCTGCTGCGCAAGTCTGGCGTGGAGGTCATCACCATCAGCGCCGGCGAACTCGGCCGTGGCCGTGGCGGCGGCCACTGCATGACCTGCCCGATCATCCGCGACCCTATCGACTATTAATTTTTGGCCTTGGCCGCTGCTTATCCAGCAGCAGCCGAGGGGATAACCGAAACCTAAGGAGATCCACCATGGCTTTTAATATGCGCAACCGCAGCCTGCTCTCGCTGATGCACCACACCACTCGCGAGCTGAACTACCTGCTGGACCTGTCCCGCGACCTCAAGCGCGCCAAATACACCGGCACCGAGCGTCCGCACCTGCAAGGCAAGAACATCGCGCTGATCTTCGAAAAAACGTCGACCCGCACCCGCTGCGCGTTCGAGGTGGCGGCCCATGACCAAGGCGCCCACGTCACCTATATCGACCCGGTTTCGTCGCAAATCGGCCACAAAGAAAGCATGAAAGACACCGCCCGCGTTTTGGGCCGCATGTTTGACGCCATTGAATACCGTGGCTTCGAACAGGAAATCGTCGAAGAACTGGCCAAGTTCGCCGGGGTTCCGGTGTTCAACGGCCTCACCGCTGAATTCCACCCGACCCAAATGATCGCCGACACCCTGACCATGCGCGAGCACAGCGACAAGCCGCTGCATGACATCAGCTACGCCTACCTGGGCGACGCCCGTTACAACATGGGCAACTCGCTGCTGATGATCGGCGCCAAGCTCGGCATGGACGTGCGCATCGGCGCGCCGAAAGCCCTGTGGCCCCATGAAGACTTCATCAAACAGTGCCAGGCATTCGCCGAGGAAAGCGGCGCACGCATCACCATCACCGAAGACCCGAAAGAAGCAGTCAAAGGCGTGGACTTCATCCACACCGATATCTGGGTGTCCATGGGCGAGCCGGTGGAAGCGTGGGACGAGCGCATCGAGCAACTGCTGCCGTACCAAGTCAACGCCAAGATGATGAAAGCCTCGGGCAACCCACGCGTGAAGTTCATGCACTGCCTGCCGGCGTTCCACAACAGCGAGACCAAGGTCGGCAAGGACATTGCCGCGCGGTATCCGAACCTGGCCAATGGCGTGGAAGTGACCGAGGAAGTCTTCGAGTCGCCGGCCAACATCGCCTTTGAGCAAGCGGAAAACCGCATGCACACCATCAAGGCGATCCTGGTGTCGGCACTCGCGGATATCTAAAGGCTACACGGGTTAAGTGTGGGAGGGGCGGTGCGACGATTCGACTTGCCCCCGATGGCGGCGGATCAGCTACAGATAAGTTGCCTGACATACCGCTATCGGGAGCAAGCCCCCTCCCACATTGGCCTCTGTGTTCACACCCATAGAAGGATTGAATTATGCGCATCGTCGTAGCCCTGGGCGGCAACGCCCTCCTGCGCCGTGGTGAACCCATGACCGCAGACAACCAACGCGCCAATATCCGCATCGCCACCGAACAGATCGCCAAGATTCACTCCGGCAACGAGCTGGTGATCGCCCACGGCAATGGCCCGCAAGTCGGCCTGTTGTCGTTGCAGGCGGCCGCTTATACCAGCGTCTCTCCTTACCCGCTGGACGTGCTTGGCGCCGAGACCGAAGGCATGATCGGCTACATCATCGAACAGGAACTGGGCAACCTGCTGGACTTTGAAGTGCCGTTCGCCACCCTGCTCACCCAGGTGGAAGTGGACGCCAAGGACCCGGCCTTCCAGAACCCCACCAAACCCATCGGCCCGGTGTACTCCAAGGCAGAAGCGGAAAAACTCGCCGCCGAGAAAGGCTGGGCCATTGCCCCGGATGGCGATAAATATCGCCGCGTCGTCGCCAGCCCGCGCCCCAAACGCATCTTTGAAATCCGCCCGATCAAATGGCTGCTGGAAAAAAGCGCCATTGTGATTTGCGCCGGCGGTGGCGGTATCCCGACCATGTACGGTGAGGACGGCAAGCTCAGAGGTATTGAAGCGGTCATCGACAAAGACCTGTGCTCTTCGCTATTGGCTTCGCAACTGAACGCCGATCTGCTGGTGATCGCCACCGACGTCAACGCAGCGTTCATCGACTTTGGCAAACCGACGCAAAAGGCCATCGGCCAGGCCCATCCCGATGACATGGAAAAACTCGGCTTCGCCGCCGGCTCCATGGGGCCCAAGGTGCAGGCCGCCTGTGAATTCGCCCGTCAGACTGGCAAAACTGCGGTCATCGGTTCACTCTCGGACATCGAAGCCATCGTCCAGGGCAGCGCCGGCACGCGCATCAGCACGGCAACACCTGGCATCACCTATCTGTGAAGTAGAGGAGATACGCCTATGGCCACCTTTGAACCCGGTCACCTGCACGTCGAACGTCACGCCCTTAACAAGGACGACTACAGCTACAACCTGTGCATTGACTATGAAGTCAGCCAGGACCCAAAGGAAGGCACGGGCATGCTGTTCAAGCTGCACGGCTCGGTGCAGGGTAAGGACATCAACGAAGAGTTCTATCTGCCCAAGGACCAGGCTTTCGACTTCGCGCGGCACGCGATGAACATCGCGCAGAAGTACGGGATGCCGAAGATCGCGGTGTTGAATGGCTCGATGCACAAGCAGTACGACCAGATGTTCGAGGATGTGCGGCATCAGCTGGATGTGAAATCCGGCGACCCGATCAAGCCTGAGCACTTGGAATAACTGACACAACCCTGCTCCAAATGTGGGAGGGGCTTGCTCCCGATGGCGGTGTGTCAGCTGAAAATAAGCTGACTGACACCCTGCTATCGGGAGCAAGTCGAATCGTTGCACCGCCCCTCCCACATTTTGATCTACATCCGCGCCAAGGCATACTTGCCGCCTCCCGCTCCCCAGAATTGTTAGCGCCCCATGCGTATCCACGTCAGCTTCATCGACCGCGTCGGCATTACCCAGGAAGTCCTGGCCTTGCTCGGTGGGCGCAATCTCAACCTGGATGCGGTGGAAATGGTGCCGCCCAACGTCTATATCGACGCCCCGACCCTGAGCGCCGAGGTACTGGAAGAGTTGCGCGACGCGCTGTTCAGCGTTCAGGGCGTGCAGGCGGTGACGGTGGTGGACATCCTCCCCGGCCAACGCCGCCACCTGCAACTCGATGCTTTGCTGGCAGCGATGACCGACCCGGTGCTGGCCCTGGACAGTGCGGGCAAGATCCTGCTGGCCAACCCGGCGCTGATTGCGTTGTACGGACGCGAACCGGCCGGGGAAAGTATCGCCGAGCTTTTCAATGACACGGCGTTGCTCGATACCTTGCTGGAGCAGGGCTTTCGCCTGCCCTTGCGCGAGATCAGCATCAACGGTCAGACCTGGCTGCTGGATGCCACGCCGATCACCGACGCCGGCGCCCTGCTCACGCTCTACCAACCCAACCGCATCGGCGAACAACTGTCGGCGCTGCACCACGACCACGCCGAAGGCTTTGATGCGCTGCTCGGCGAATCACCGGCGATCCGTACCCTCAAGGCACGTGCCCAACGGGTCGCGGCACTGGATGCGCCACTGTTGATCCAGGGCGAAACCGGCACCGGCAAAGAGCTGGTGGCGCGCGCCTGCCACGCTATCAGCACGCGCCACAGCGCACCGTTTCTGGCGTTGAATTGCGCGGCGCTGCCGGAGAACCTCGCCGAAAGCGAGCTGTTCGGTTATGCCCCCGGCGCCTTCACCGGTGCCCAGCGCGGCGGCAAGCCGGGGCTGATGGAGCTGGCCAACCAGGGCACGGTGTTCCTCGATGAAATCGGCGAAATGTCGCCGTACCTGCAAGCCAAGCTGCTGCGCTTCCTCAATGACGGCAGTTTTCGTCGGGTGGGTGGCGACCGTGAAGTGAAGGTCAATGTGCGCATCCTCAGCGCCACCCACCGCGACCTGGAAAAAATGGTCGCCGAAGGCACGTTCCGCGAAGACCTGTTCTACCGCCTCAACGTGCTCAACGTCGAAGTACCGCCGCTGCGCGAGCGTGGCCAGGACATTCTGTTGCTGGCGCGTTACTTCATGCAGCAAGCCTGCGCGCAGATCCAGCGTCCGGTCTGCCGCCTGGCGCCAGGCACCTACCCGGCGCTGTTGGGCAATCGCTGGCCAGGCAATGTGCGCCAGTTGCAGAACGTGATCTTCCGCGCCGCCGCGATCTGCGAAAGCAGCCTGGTGGACATCGGCGATCTGGACATCGCCGGCACCTCGGTGGCACGCCAGAGCGACGGCGAAGTCGACAGCCTCGAACAGGCGGTCGAGGACTTCGAACGCGGCCTGCTGGAGACGCTCTACGTCAGCTACCCCTCGACCCGACAACTGGCCAGCCGCCTGCAGACCTCTCACACCGCCATCGCCCATCGCCTGCGCAAGTACGGCATTCCCGGCAAATCCTGAACCCAATCGTCACCAGAACGCCCGCCGCCCTCGGTGCTTGACCGAGTCAGTTGCGCGAAAGAACAGCCGCTCGGCCATGGGCGCGCTGATGCGCGAGTAATAGATCGCGACCACATCCGAATCGGTCTTGTCGGCCAGGCTGCGGAAACTAGTGAAGCGCTGCTCCGGAAGTTTCAGATGCCCGGCCTTGAAATCGGCATCCGCTGCGGTGGGCGTCAAATAATGAAAGTGCGCGTACGCCAGCACCCTGCCCTGCTTGTCCTTGACCACATACTCCTGCAAAAAATCATCGACGCGCTTGAGGGCAATACGCCCCTCGATGCGCACGATCTGCAGTTGGTCTTGAGCATGAAGCCAGGCGATCCCGCTTTCATTGGGCGGCATACGCTTGATCATCTCGATGCGCAACAATCGCCCCTGTTCCAGGTACCGCCGCGCGACCTTCTCCAGATCATCCAACAACGTCTGCGACACAACATCGGGCGCGGCTGGCAGCGCCTTGCGCAACTTGTCGGCAACCGCCCGGACGGTCGCGGATTGCCGCGTCAGCCGCGCCTCAACGTTCTCCGGCGGGGTATTGCCGAGCGCCTCGTTGCGCGCCTGTTGCAGCACCATGGGTTCGCGTTGCAACAAACGGCGGGCGTCGCCCTTGAGGTTTTCCAGGGAACGTGTCGGACGCGGCACAACGGGCGCCGCCTCGGCAATCGCTTCGAACTCAGTTGAACCGGCCCGCTCCTGCAAACTGACCACCACGCGCTGATCAACCGGGCTGATCAGGTCGACGATCTCTTCACCCGAATCCGGCGTACGCGCACGCACCCGCCCCAGTTGGTAGCGTTTTTTCGAGTCACGGACCAGCCGTTGATCGGCGCCAGGGCGTCGCAATGCCGTCGCCTGGGGGCTACCCTCCTGCTCGCGCAGCAGTTTGGCCAACGATATTCGGGACTCTTGATCCAGACTGAGGATTGTCGACTCCACAGGCACTTCAATGTCGCTGTGAATCACCTCCGGCAGTGCTTCGCGGTACTCCGCGAGTATCGCCAGGGTGCTGGCGTACTCGTGCAGAATCGCCCGAATACCTTCAATGCGCTGCTGCACACTGAGCACGCCCGCTTCATCAATGGTTTTTTGCGACTGGGCCGATTGAATCGCCTCGTCGATCGCCCCCTTGACCCGCATGCAATCGTCGTGTTCTTCGGGCGTCGGCCGTCGACGCCAGATCATCTGTTTGAGGGTCTGCAACTGCAGCGTCCTCCAGTCGAGCGGCGCACCATAGGACGAAGGCGCCAAGTCGCCGACGAAGGATTTATAGCCAGGTACACCCTGCAAACGCTGGTAGAACACACGTTCCCAGAAGCTCAGGTTAACCATGGATTGCTGAAACTCGCCGATCTTATGCGCTTCTTCGTTCAGCACACGCTCGGCGGCCTGGGACACCGTCACGTCAGCATCCTCAAACTGCGCGGTCACTTGCTCTATGCGCGCTGGTGGCAACTGCTCCTCACGACGATTGAAGGTCAATACGTACATGCGTCGGCGCATGGTTTCCAGCATGGTCTTCAGTTGCGCGCAATGCTCTCTTTCAAAACCATCCATGGGCTTAATGCTGTTCTTGCGGATAAGCAGATTGAGTTGTTTTTGTTGCGCTCCCTCTTGTTTTTCCATTTCCGCCAAAAAGCGCATCCTGGCATCGCGCCGGTGCTGGTCGGTAAATTGCCCTTCAGCGCTTGAATGGGCCTTTTCGCACAGGCTTTCGGCTGCCTTCACTTTGCGTTCGCACGCTATGAGTTCAGCGACAGCCGCGTCGTACTCATCCTTAATCAAGAGACTCTTGCGCTCGACTTGCGCATAGCGCCGCGCAGCCGGGCTTCTCTTCTGCCCACCGAGCAAGCGCAGGCCGAGGTCGATTGTCCATACGTCATCCGCGCTCTTTCTGAGCCACGGCCCCAGGCGCTGGGGATCCCTGAGATCAGCTATTCGCCAGCCACCTTCCACTGCCGTCACGCCGTATATCTTGCTGTCGAGCAACGTGTAGTTTTCCTGGCTCGCAGCGCCACCGTCGCGCAGCACCTGGACCTGGCCGCGCATCGGGCTGTCGACCGAGAACACCGCGGGCCTGTCGGGCCCACGCTCTAACCGACCAGGCGCCCACTGGAAGGTCTCAAGCTTTGCCTGCTGCTGCGGATTGAGCTTGAGCCGTGAATTAGCCCAGGAATAATCCATAGCGGTGATATCCGCGAGCGAACGCGGCCAGGCAAACGTCGACGTTGGTTGGCGAACCTGGCCGACCGGGATGACGTCCGTGGTGTGCACCGTGCCGGTGGTGACGGCTTTGCTCGCACTCAGGCCCAAACGTTCATCCAGTTTGACCACCGGGCTCAGGAGCAAGCCAGCCAGGCTACCGATCAGTTCGGTGAGGGCAGCGGCGGCGTCTTCCTGGCTGGCGTCTGGCGGCAGCGCCAGGACCGCGCGAAACGTCTTGAAGGTTTGAAACAGCCAGCCCGCGACCGCCACCGGCCCGCGAATCATGGGCAGCAGCGCATTGAACAATTGCCACAGATCATTCTTGAACACGGCCCAGCGCAACGCCTCGTTGGACGCCGACTGCTTCACCGCCAGTTGCCAGAGGCCGTCGGCGTTTTCATCGAACACGACCGCCAGAAAATCACCGGTTATCACTTCATCACTGAGCAGGACCGGGCTTGAAGTGGGCTGCGCGTCGTATTCATCCCCCGGTAGAAAACGCTGAACGTGGGGCCGCAGAAAACCGCCATTGCCGAACAACGCCCGACTGGCGTCCGGCAAGCGTTGCAGCACCAGGTGCTGCAGATCGCTGTCGACGCGGGCGATTTCATCAAGTAGCGCCTGGCGACTGGGGAATTGTTGCAACACGGCGTCGACGTGATCCGGCCGATAAAGAATGTGGGGCAGCGGGCTGTTATCGCGCGGGCCGATCACAAACAGGTTATCCGCCTTGTGGGCACGCCCGCCGGCATGGAGCAGGAACGCCAGGGGCCGCGCCACAATCACCTCGCCACTGAGCACACGCTTGAGCGGGTCGTCCTGCAGCATCGTGCGCACCACCAGGGCGCCGGTCCGGGTAAAGCCGTGGCGCCGGCGCAGGCTGTTTTCAAAGGCGCGCATGGGCAGTTGGATCGTCATCTGATCAACAAACAAGCGACGCCGACGTGGGCAGTCCACCGGGTCCGAAATCAACGCGCGCTCAAGCAGCGTCGGATAGTGCTTGCCCACGTCCACGCGTTCGATCAGTTGCTTGAGGTACGCAGCTGTCAGCCAGCCGGGCACGCTTTCCGGCTGGGTCTGATGGCTGATCTGCACGCTGGCATATGCCGTGACGAAGGGGTTTTCCAGCGACCATTGGGTCAAGGTCCTGGCGGTGCGTTGGGTCCAGCCAACTTGGTAATCATCCGGGTCGATGATCGCCTGGCCGGGGCGGTCCAGGCGCATTTGCCGGCGCAGGGCGTTGCGCGCGTAGACATCTATTGAGTCGAGGCCATCCAGAAATGATGCGCCACCGGTGGTTTGCTGCAGGCGCTCAAGCCACTGGCCATAAACCAGACGATCTGCGCTGCCGGCCAGTTGCAACCAGAGCGGCAACTGTTCTTCGTGGGGTTGTTGCAGTGCGTCGGGGTCGAACCAGGCCAGCGGTGAGGTGAGTGAAATGAACAACTGTTCATAACTGCCAATCTCCGGCAGTGCCGACCAATCGACCCGATACAGGCTGCGTAACTGGCGCTCCAACAACGTCTGGGCCAGGGCATCGAACACGTTGCCCTCGGGCTCACGCAGCACCCAGTGGACGGGAACCCCGGGCAAATAGTGGTTCATATAGCGCGGCAACAGATTGCCCAACGCGTCGAGGTTATCGAGCGTCAGCAGGTTCAGCGCCGGGACGTACAGCAGCGTGACACGCTGGCCCTGCACCTGACGTTGCAACACCAGCAAAGGCAGCCATTCGCCCTGGCGTTCGTTCTGGACCGCAAACACCTGATAGATCCGCAATACATGCGGCTGGCCCAACGCTTCGCGATCCGCGCGGTCGCTCCAGACCTGGGTATGTTCATCGCCCTGCCCCAGCAGCGCGCGCGCGTGCTCCGAGCTTAGTGGCGGGTTCTGCCGCGCCGTCATCAGGCACGCACGCAATTGGCGGCCGACCGCGTCCCAGCGACTGTGCGCCGAACCGTCCGACACGCGCTCGTTCCAGTAGTCCACCAACCGCTCGGCAAACCCCTCCAGCACACCGGGGGCCAGGGCGTTGAGCATCTGTTCGATGTCGTCCACGGTGATCGCGTCGGTCACCGCCTCGAACACCCGCTCGCCCGAGCGAGTCAGCAGTTGATGATGGCCTGGCGTGTAGTTCAGCGCTTCGCCGCTCATGCAGCGTTTGATCAGCGCATCGCTCAACGTGATGAGCTGTGTGTAACCACCGCCAGCCTGTATCACACCGATCCAAGCAGTGGGCGCCCGCAGGCGCGCACCGACGAACCGCTCCTCCAGCCAGCCCTGGATCATGGACTGGGCCACAGCGGTCAGGCTCAAGCGATGGGCAAACACTTTGGATAAGTAATCGCGGGACATCCGCGCCTGGGTGAGCTCCGGAGAATTTGCAGTTGAAGCACGCATGGGATGCATCCTGATAACGAGATCACGGCACGTTAAAGCGTCAGGGAACGCCCAAAGCAGTACATCTATCTTGCACAAAGGGCTGAAAGCGACCTTCACCGTACTGAAAGCGCTACAGCGGAACGATATCGCTACAGCCCTGCTTTTTACGCGCCATGCAAGGCTTTGATCCACATAGGCTTTTTTTCGCGCACCGCACTGTATCGAAATCGCTACAGCCGCCGTGGCCAACGTTGCAGACTTAATTATTAAGCTATTGATTTATAAAGGATTAACAACATTGGCCGCGATCTTGCTAAGTAACTCCCCATTATTCCAATCCCGTCCACCAGACGAATCTGGCCCTGAGGAATTTCCATGAGCGAGTTGCGTTTTACTGAAGATCACGAATGGCTGCGTGCCGAAGCCGATGGCAGCGTCACCGTGGGCATTACCGCATTTGCGCAGAACGCGCTGGGTGATGTGGTTTTCGTGCAACTGCCTGAGCTGCAGACCTATGACAAGGGCGCCGAAGCGTCCACCGTGGAGTCGGTAAAAGCTGCCAGCGGTGTGTACATGCCGTTGGACGGTGAAGTCCTCGAAGTGAACGACAAGCTCGATGGCAGCCCGGAACTGGTCAACGAAGATCCGATGGGCGAAGGCTGGTTCTTCCGCTTTAAACCGGCCGATGCCGACGCAGTGGCTAAGCTGTTGGATCAGGATGCGTACGACCGCCTGAT
Organism: Pseudomonas sivasensis; assembly: GCF_052938085.1. Classification (NCBI taxonomy): domain Bacteria; kingdom Pseudomonadati; phylum Pseudomonadota; class Gammaproteobacteria; order Pseudomonadales; family Pseudomonadaceae; genus Pseudomonas; species Pseudomonas sivasensis. The sequence continues at coordinate 1,201,971 of NZ_CP176442.1, read as the reverse complement.
CAAAGCCAACGCTGAAGCCTGAGGAGCGCACCATGACGATCAATCTCAGCACCGCTAACGAATTCATCGCCCGCCACATCGGCCCGCGCCAGGAAGATGAGCAGCACATGCTCGCCAGCTTGGGCTTTGACTCCCTGGAAGCCCTGAGCGCCAGTGTGATCCCGGAAAGCATCAAGGGCACCAGCGTGCTCGGCCTGGAAGACGGCCTGAGCGAAGCCGAGGCCCTGGCGAAGATCAAGGCCATCGCCAGCCAGAACCAACTGTTCAAGACCTACATCGGCCAGGGCTACTACAACTGCCACACGCCGTCACCGATCCTGCGCAACCTGCTGGAAAACCCAGCCTGGTACACCGCCTACACTCCGTACCAGCCAGAAATTTCCCAAGGCCGCCTGGAAGCGCTGCTGAACTTCCAGACCCTGATCAGCGACCTCACCGGCCTGCCGATCGCCAACGCCTCGCTGCTGGACGAAGCTACTGCCGCTGCCGAAGCCATGACTTTCTGCAAACGCCTGAGCAAGAACAAAGGCAGCAACGCCTTCTTCGCCTCGGTGCACAGTCACCCGCAGACCCTCGACGTGCTGCGTACCCGCGCCGAACCGCTGGGCATTGATGTGGTTGTGGGCGATGAGCGTGAACTGACCGACGTCAGCCCGTTCTTCGGCGCCCTGCTGCAATACCCGGCCAGCAACGGTGACGTGTTCGACTACCGCGAACTGACCGAACGCTTCCACGCCGCCAACGCATTGGTAGCCGTGGCCGCCGATCTGCTGGCCCTGACCCTGCTGACCCCTCCGGGCGAATTCGGCGCCGACGTCGCCATCGGCAGCGCGCAACGCTTCGGCGTGCCGCTGGGCTTCGGTGGCCCTCACGCGGCGTACTTCTCCACCAAGGATGCGTTCAAGCGCGACATGCCGGGCCGTCTGGTCGGTGTGTCTGTTGACCGCTTCGGCAAGCCGGCCCTGCGCTTGGCCATGCAGACCCGCGAGCAACATATCCGCCGCGAGAAGGCCACCAGCAACATCTGCACCGCCCAAGTGCTGCTGGCCAACATCGCCAGCATGTACGCCGTGTACCACGGGCCTAAAGGCCTGACCCAGATCGCCCAGCGCATTCACCAGCTGACCGCGATCCTGGCCAAAGGCTTGACTGCCTTGGGCTTGAACGTCGAGCAGCAACACTTCTTCGACACCCTCACCCTCAACACCGGCGCCCACACCGCCGCCCTGCACGATAAGGCCCGCGCCCAGCGCATCAACCTGCGTGTGGTGGACGCTGAGCGTGTTGGCCTGTCGGTGGACGAAACCACCACCCCAGCCGATATCGAAACCCTATGGGCGATCTTCGCCGACGGCAAGGCCCTGCCAGCCTTCGCGGCAACTGAGAGCACCCTGCCGGCCGCACTACTGCGCCAGTCGCCGATCCTCAGCCACCCGGTGTTCAACCGTTATCACTCCGAAACCGAGTTGATGCGCTACCTGCGCAAGCTGGCAGACAAAGACCTGGCCCTGGACCGCACCATGATCCCGCTGGGCTCGTGCACCATGAAGCTCAACGCCGCCAGCGAAATGATCCCGGTGACCTGGGCCGAATTCGGTGCCCTGCACCCCTTCGCACCGGCCGCACAAAGCGCCGGCTACCTGCAACTGACCTCCGACCTGGAAGCCATGCTCTGCGCGGCCACCGGCTATGACGCGATCTCGCTGCAGCCGAACGCCGGTTCCCAAGGCGAATACGCCGGTCTGTTGGCCATTCGTGCTTATCACCAGAGCCGTGGCGAAGAACGCCGCGACATCTGCCTGATCCCGTCTTCGGCCCACGGCACCAACCCGGCCACCGCCAACATGGCTGGCATGCGCGTCGTCGTCACCGCCTGCGACGCCCGAGGCAACGTGGACATTGAAGACCTGCGCGCCAAGGCCATCGAGCACCGCGATCACCTCGCGGCACTGATGATCACCTACCCGTCTACCCACGGCGTGTTCGAGGAAGGCATCCGCGAGATCTGCGGCGTCATCCACGACAACGGCGGCCAGGTGTACATCGACGGCGCTAACATGAACGCGATGGTCGGCCTCTGCGCCCCGGGCAAGTTCGGCGGCGACGTGTCCCACCTGAACCTGCACAAGACGTTCTGCATTCCTCACGGCGGTGGCGGCCCGGGCGTTGGCCCGATTGGCGTCAAGTCCCACCTCACGCCATTCCTGCCGGGCCACGCGGCCATGGAGCGCAAGGAAGGCGCGGTCTGTGCGGCACCGTTCGGCAGCGCGAGCATTCTGCCGATCACCTGGATGTACATCAGCATGATGGGCGGCGCAGGCCTCAAGCGCGCTTCGCAACTGGCGATCCTGAATGCCAACTACATCTCCCGCCGCCTGGAAGAGCACTACCCCGTGCTCTACACCGGCAGCAACGGCCTGGTGGCGCATGAATGCATCCTCGACCTGCGCCCACTGAAAGACAGCAGCGGCATCAGCGTGGATGACGTGGCCAAGCGCCTGATCGACTTCGGTTTCCACGCACCGACCATGTCGTTCCCGGTGGCCGGCACCTTGATGATCGAGCCGACGGAAAGTGAATCCAAAGAAGAACTGGACCGCTTCTGCGACGCCATGATCGCCATTCGCGAAGAAATCCGCGCAGTGGAAAACGGCACACTGGACAAGGACGACAACCCACTCAAGAACGCTCCGCACACTGCGGCGGAACTGGTGGGCGAATGGAGCCACCCCTACAGCCGTGAACAGGCGGTGTATCCGGTTGCTTCGCTGATCGAAGGCAAGTACTGGCCACCGGTTGGTCGGGTCGACAACGTGTTTGGTGATCGCAATCTCGTATGCGCATGCCCTTCAATCGAGAGCTACGCGTAACCTGAGGCTGAACTCAATCAAATGTGGGAGGGGGCTTGCTCCCGATGGCGGTTTTACATTCAACATCTCTGTTGACTGACGCACTGCCATCGGGAGCAAGCCCCCTCCCACACTGACCGAGTACACCCAAAACATAATAAGAAACCGGAGAACCACTCATGTCTTTAAGCGTGTTCGACCTGTTCAAGATTGGCATCGGCCCCTCCAGTTCCCACACCGTCGGCCCCATGCGCGCCGCCGCTCGATTCGTCGAAGGCCTCAAACGTGACAACCTGCTGACCACCACCTGCAGCATCAAGGTGGAACTCTACGGTTCCCTCGGTGCCACCGGTAAAGGTCACGGCAGCGACAAGGCTGTGTTGCTTGGCCTGGAAGGCGAACACCCGGACACCGTGAACACTGAAACCGTCGCCGCACGCCTGGCACAGATGCGCAGCGATGGCCGCTTGAACCTGCTCGGCGAACACAGCATTGCGTTCAACGAGAAAGAACACTTGGCGATGATTCGCAAACCCCTCGCCTACCATCCCAACGGCATGATTTTTCGTGCCTTCGACGCTGCCAACATCCAGATTCGCAGCCGCGAGTACTACTCGGTCGGCGGTGGTTTTGTAGTGGATGAAGACGCCGCCGGTGCCGACCGGATTGTCGAAGATGCCACGCCGCTGACATTCCCCTTCAAACACGCCAAGGACTTGCTCGGCCATTGCGCCACTTACGGCCTGTCCATCAGCCAAGTGATGCTGACCAATGAAAGTGCCTGGCGCCCTGAAGCGGAAACCCGCGCCGGCCTGCTGAAAATCTGGCAGGTGATGCAGGACTGCGTGGACGCCGGTTGTCGCAATGAAGGGATTTTGCCCGGTGGCCTGAAGGTCAAACGCCGTGCCGCCGCGCTGCATCGCCAACTGTGCAAGCACCCGGAATCGGCGCTGCGTGATCCGTTGTCGGTGCTCGATTGGGTCAACCTGTACGCGCTGGCGGTCAACGAAGAAAACGCCAACGGCGGACGCGTGGTCACGGCGCCCACCAATGGTGCAGCCGGGATCATTCCGGCCGTGCTGCATTACTACATGCGCTTTATCCCAGGCGCGAACGAAGACGGCGTGGTGCGCTTCCTGCTCACCGCCGCCGCCATCGGGATTTTGTACAAGGAAAACGCGTCGATCTCCGGCGCCGAAGTCGGTTGTCAGGGCGAAGTCGGCGTGGCCTGTTCCATGGCTGCCGGGGCGCTGTGCGAAGTGCTGGGCGGCAGCGTGTCCCAAGTGGAGAACGCTGCCGAGATCGGCATGGAACACAACCTCGGCCTGACCTGCGATCCGATTGGCGGCCTGGTACAGGTGCCGTGCATCGAGCGCAACGCCATGGGCTCGGTGAAGGCCATCAATGCGGTGCGCATGGCTTTGCGCGGCGACGGGCAGCATTTCGTTTCGCTGGATAAGGTCATCCGCACCATGCGCCAGACCGGTGCCGATATGAAAAGCAAATACAAGGAAACCGCCCGTGGCGGTTTGGCGGTCAACATTATCGAGTGCTGACGCCTAAAGGCGCGGCAGCACGTTTTTCAGGAGCTGAATATGTCCACCGAAACCCTGTTGAAAACCCCATTGCACGCCCTGCACATCGAACTGGGCGCACGCATGGTGCCCTTCGCCGGCTATGACATGCCGGTGCAATATCCACTGGGTGTGATGAAGGAACACCTGCACACCCGTGAACACGCCGGGTTATTTGACGTGTCCCACATGGGCCAGATCCGCCTGACCGGTGCCAATGCCGCCAAGGCCCTGGAAACCCTGGTGCCCGTGGACATCATCGACCTGCCGGTAGGTATGCAGCGCTACGCAATGTTCACCAACGAGCAAGGCGGCATCCTGGATGACCTGATGGTCGCCAACCTGGGCAACGACGAACTGTTCCTGGTGGTCAACGCCGCCTGCAAGGACCAGGACCTGGCGCACCTGCGCAAACACATTGGTGATCAGTGCACCATCGAGCCGCTGTTCGAAGAACGCGCCCTGCTTGCCCTGCAAGGCCCCGCAGCGGTGAAGGTGCTGGCGCGCCTGGCGCCGGAAGTGACCAAGATGACCTTTATGCAGTTCGCTTCCCTGCGCCTGCTGGGTGTGGACTGCTACGTCAGCCGCTCCGGTTATACCGGTGAAGACGGCTTTGAAATCTCCGTGCCTGCGGCCAATGCCGAAAGCCTCGCGCGCAGCCTGTTGGCCGAGAGCGAAGTACAGGCCATCGGCCTGGGCGCCCGCGACTCCCTGCGCCTGGAAGCCGGCCTGTGCCTGTACGGCCACGACATGAACACCGAAACCACGCCCATTGAAGCCAGCCTGCTGTGGGCCATCTCCAAGGCCCGCCGTGCCGATGGCGCACGCGCCGGCGGCTTCCCGGGTGCCGACCGAATCTTCACCCAGCAGCAGACCGGTGTAAGCCGCAAACGCGTCGGCCTGTTACCCCAGGAACGCACTCCGGTGCGCGAAGGGGCAGAAATTGTCGATGAGCACGGCACTGTGATCGGCAGCGTCTGCAGCGGCGGCTTTGGCCCAAGCCTCGGCGGCCCTTTGGCCATGGGTTACCTGGACAGCGCATTCATTGCACTGGATACCGAAGTCTCTGCGTTGGTGCGTGGGAAAAAGGTGCCGCTTCGTGTAAGTAAAATGCCATTCGTGCCACAGCGTTACTATCGTGGTTGATTGACTGTTCCTATAAGTAACGCGGTTGCGTTAACGTGCACTAATCTGTAACGCAACCGCCATAAAACAGTGCATTCACGATAGTTATTGTTATAGGTGTACAGCTATAACAAGTGAGCGAATCTATCGAATAAGTCCGCTCTACATTATTCAACGAAGTGTCATGAGGCCGAGCAAAACATGGAGTTTTGCAGGGCTTGTATTTTCTCTATTAGTTGGCGTAGAGTTTGCCCACTGTGTTTGCATGGGTCGCTTGGAACCTGGACCTGGGCAGTAGCTGAAGTAGTTGTGCTACAACCCGTTCGACGTCTCTTACTTTCCTGCAACCCAGCCCAGTACTCTTTCATGTGAAAGGGACTGTCATCAATTTATAGCGTCAAGGAAATAAGAAAATGGCTGAACGTCAGAGCGGTACCGTCAAGTGGTTTAACGACGAAAAAGGGTTTGGTTTTATCACTCCAGAAAGCGGTCCGGATCTGTTCGTACATTTCCGCGCTATTCAGGGCAACGGGTTCAAGAGCCTCAAAGAAGGCCAGAAAGTGACATTCGTTGCGGTGCAGGGCCAAAAAGGCATGCAGGCTGACGAAGTACAAGCAGAAGGTTGATCCTTACTGCGACAAAAAGCCCCTGATATGACATCAGGGGCTTTTTTATGGACGCGATTCCGTAAAATGCGTTTTTTCCTCAGAGAATCCTGCCATGTCCAAACCCCTGCTGAGCCCCCAAGGCGAATTCCCCGCCGTTGGCCTGGGCCGTCGCCTGGCAGCGATGTTCTATGATTTCCTGTTGTGCACCGCCCTGCTGATCGTCACCGCATTTATCTACAAGCTGGTGTGGATGGCATTTCTAGGCGAAGCCAGGATGCGCACCCTCACCGAATCCGGTGCCCTGGACGGCGACCCGCTGCTGTCGACGATTCTGTTCTTTGTGCTGTTCGGCTTCTTCGCCAAGTTCTGGACCCATTCCGGGCAGACCCTGGGCATGCAGGTGTGGGGCGTGCGCGTGCAGAACGCCGATGGCTCGCGCATCAGCCTGTGGCAGGCGCTGTTGCGCTTTGTGGTGTCGATTGCGTCGTGGTTGTGCGTGGGGCTGGGGTTTATCTGGGCGTTGTTCGATAAACAGAAACGCGGCTGGCATGACATCTATTCGGACACCCAGTTAGTGCGCATCCCGAAGCAAAAGAAATAAAACCCTTCTTAATTAAAGATCTACATGTGGGAGGGGGCTTGCCCCCGATAGCGGCTCTACATTCAATATTTCTATTGACTGATACACCGTCATCGGGGGCAAGCCCCCTCTCACATTTTTAACCGAGCTCGCCTCGGTTCAGGCGTTGCCCGCCAGCTTCAGGCGCGCCGCCTGAGTGAAATCCAGCATGCGCTTGAGCGGTCGAACAGCGTGAGGAATCACCGACGGCTCGACGAAAATCTCGTTGCTGCCCTCACGCAGGCACTGCAACGTGCGCTCCAGCGTGTTCATCGCCATCCACGGGCAATGCGCGCAACTGCGGCACGCCGCGCCGTTACCGGCCGTGGGCGCTTCGACGAAAACCTTGTCCGGGCACAGCTGCTGCATCTTGTAGAAGATGCCGCGGTCGGTGGCGACGATAAAGGTTTTGTTCGGCAGTCGTTGCGCCGCAGCGATCAGTTGGCTGGTAGAACCTACGGCATCCGCCAGTTCGATCACCGCGGTCGGCGATTCCGGATGCACCAGGATCGCTGCATCGGGGTATAGCGCCTTCATGTCTTCGAGCTGCTTGGACTTGAACTCTTCGTGGACGATGCAGGCACCGTCCCACAGCAGCATGTCGGCACCGGTCTGATGCTGGATGTAAGTGCCCAGGTGCTTGTCCGGTCCCCAGATGATGGTCTCGCCGTTGTCCATCAGGCTTTCGACGATTTCCAGCGCGCAACTGGAGGTCACCACCCAATCGGCTCGGGCTTTAACTGCCGCCGAGGTGTTGGCATACACCACCACCGTGCGCTCGGGATGCTGGTCGCAGAACGCCGAAAATTCATCGACCGGGCAACCAAGGTCCAGGGAGCACGTGGCTTCCAGGGTTGGCATGAGGATGCGTTTTTCGGGGGTGAGGATCTTGGCGGTCTCGCCCATGAAACGCACACCGGCGACCAGTACGGTCTTGGCCGGGTGGGCGGCGCCGAAGCGGGCCATTTCCAGGGAGTCGGAGACGCAGCCGCCGGTTTCTTCGGCCAGGGCCTGGATCACCGGATCGCAATAGAAGTGGGCAACCAATACCGCGTCCTGAGCTTTCAGCTCGGCGGCGATGGCGGCACGCAGGCTCGCCTCTTCATCGGCGCTGAGGGCCTTGGGCTGCTTGGCGTCGAGGTGGGCTTGAACCAGTAGGCGTTCAGATATCTGCGTCATGTTCGCAAGACCTGCAGGCGCAGTAGCGCGAAAGTCGAGTGTACCACCGGCTCTGGAGCCCTTCGGGCGCCGCCGGACGAAGTGATTGTGTTCATCAAGCACGGCTAAAAGTGAAGCTGCGCAAGGCTACAGAATATCGAATGGATTCAAAAGCCTAATCTGGCTTTTGACGCGTTCGATTGTCCGACAAAAAAGGGTAATGGCACATTGACTCTCCCCCTCAGGGGAGGGTTTACGCTGCGCCGCCTTCACACATCACCTCAAGCAAATGGCCCCTCAGCGCCACTGCTTAGCCCCCCATTCACGCGTTATAGGGAGATAGCCGATGAACAATCCATTGGACTTGAACAGCGTCATTACCACTACCCGCGAAATCCTCGCGCAGCTGTTGGTGATGGACCTCACAGAGGTGAACGAACACAGCAGCATCGTCGAGGACCTCAATGCCGACTCCCTGGATATCGTCGACCTGAGTTTTCAGCTAGGTCGCCATTACGGCTGCACATTGCCCAAGACCAGCGTGCTGGACCATGCGGTAGCGGTGTTTGGCGACGTGAGCGAGCTGGTCGAAAAAGGCCGTATCACCCAGTCCGGCGTAGACCTTCTGGAGCAAAGCCTGAGCGCATTTGCGCCCGGCCAATTGCGTCCAGGCATGCAGCCGGCAGATGTGTTCGCGGCCACGACCGTGCGCAATTGGGCCGAACAGTGCTACCGGATGTTTGACCACTTGCCCGCCACCTGCCCTGAGTGCAACGCCGAGCAGGCACGTCTCAATGAGCGTCGCCAAGTGGTGTGCGGCGGTTGCAGTGCGCGACTGACGCCGCTGGAAGGCGACGAAATTTCTCGCCAACTGGTAGAGCAGTTTGCCGCGTCCCGTTTGCCAGAAACGGCCTAGGAGTTTTTCATGGGGCCGCGAGAGGTTTTAGTCACAGGCTACGGGCTGGTAGCGCCCACGGTACTGGACGCTGCAACGTTGTTTTCGCAGATCAGCTCCAAGCGGTCGTGCATTCGTCAACACCCGGTGTTTGCCGAGCTGGGTTTTGCGGTAAACGCCGCAGGTTATATCGATCACGATCAGTGGCACGCCATTGGCGCTCAGATTGCGGTGGGCGCCACGCCACTGCCCCGTCAGTGCCTGCTCGCCGAGTTTGTTGCCAGGCAAGCGCTCCAGCAGGCCGCCCTGGTTCCCGCGGACTTCTCCCGCGCGGCCAGCGGTGTGTTCCTCGGCGCCAACAAGCATTGCGTGAGCCGTGACCTGCAAGAGGCCAGCCGCTATATGGACGACGCCGGCAGCGTCGACCTTGATCGCTACTTGGATCAGCACGCACTGGCGGGCGGCCCGTTTGCTCGACGGATTGATCAGCAGACTTGGCACATCGCCAACCTGCTCGGCATTCGCGACCATATCAGCACCCATTCCGATGCCTGCGCGGCCGGCACCATGGCGATCGGCAGTGCGTTTCGCGCCATTGAGCGCGGCGAGATCGACTTGGCCATCTGTGGCGCCGTTGAGTTGATGGCCCATGAACTGTCCTATTACAGCTTCGACGGCCTCGGTGCCATTTGCCAGCGGGCCGACCTCACTGCCGAACAACAGAGCCGCCCGTTCATGAACGACCGCTGCGGTTTCGTCCTCGGCGAAGGCGCGGCAATGATCGTGCTGGAGTCCAGGGAACATGCCGAACGACGCAAGGCCACCCCGATCGGCCGCGTCCTGGGTTACGCCAACTATTGCGAAGCGCAGAAAATCACCTCCAGCAGCCGCGATGGCAGCCATTACGCCCACTGCATGCAAGCCGCCATCGCGAATGCCGGCTTGGACTGCGACGCCGTCGATCACGTCAATACCCATGGCACCTCGACCCAGGCCAACGATCGCAGTGAAGCCCTGGCGATTGAGCGGGTATTCGGCACCGCCGTGAGCACGATGACATTCACCGCCAACAAATCGGCCATTGGCCACTCCCTGGCGGCCAGCGGCGCCATTGAGGCGGTGCTGTCACTGATGAGTCTGCAGCAAGGCGTGCTGCTCCCCACCCTTAACTATGACCCGGCAAATGCCGAGTTCCCTGAGTTGAACTTCCTGACCGAAGCCCAGCAACAGCCCATCAAGGTGGTGCTGTCCAATTCGTTCGGTTTCGGCGGCGTCAACAGTTCGCTGGTGTTGGGAAATGCATGAAATGAACAGCCTCCAGACAAAACCCGTCTACTTGATCGCTGCGTCGGTGTTCAACCACGCAGGCACTGAGTGCGCCGATTTACATGGCCCGGTGCGGGCTGCCCAGCCGTTGGATTTTGCCCCGGACCACCTGGCCTATCCCGTGACCGTACCGCGACTGCCCACCACGGTGTTCGACCGCAAGATTCAACGCAGCGTCGAACCTCAGGGCGCCCGTTTGCTGTATTGCGCCGGGCAGCTTGCCGGCCCGTTGAATGACTTGCAGCTGCCTGGCGAGCGCGTGGCGCTGATGGCCGCCATTCCGGAAGTGGACGGCCCCAGTTCCTGCTGGGAAGCCGTGCAGGCCATCGCCGAACAACCGGACGCACTGCTCGCACAACTCTTCGCTTATACCCCGCCGCTGCACGCACTGATGATGCTCAACAGCAGCGTCATGGCCTATGTAGCCGAGGCGCTGCACTGCCGTGGCCCGATGGGCGGTTTCTGCTCACAGGGAAATGCGGGAGTCGATGCGCTGATTGAGGCGTTCGAACACATCGCCGGTGGCCGGGCCGACGCCGGGGTTGTGGTCAGCAGTAGCCCGAACCTCTCGCCTGCGCTGTACCTGCGCGACAGCACCGAACAGCCTGCACTCCCGGCGCCGGATCGTTATGGGGAAGGCGCAGCGTGCCTGTTGCTGACGTCGTGCACGCCAACCCACGGCGCCTTGCGCATCGCCGGGTTCGCCCGTGGTTACAGTGCTTGCCCCGAACGCTCGAACGCCGTGGCGCACAAGGTCATCCAACAAGCATTAAGCCGAGAGAAAGTAGGTTTGCGCGACGTAGCACACGTCGTCGCCGCGCCGGACACCCCCTTCCTGCCGCTTCTGCTCGCAGACACCCAGGCGACGCTTCACAGCTCCCGGCCCATGACCGGCGACCTGGGAGCAAGCGCCCTGTTGACTGAAATCGCCCTGACCCTTCACGACCAGCGCGATGGGTACACATTGCTGCTCAATCACAGCCGTGCGGGTCATTGGGGCGCCGTATTACTGGCCAAAGAAGCCATGGAGAAACAGGCATGAGCCCACCAAGGATTGTGATAACCGGCCTGGGTGCCGTGACCGGTTTCGGTTTCGAATGGCAATCAATGTGGGCGCAGATGCTGCGCGGTGAGCACTGCATCCGCCCATGGCAACCCGAAGGCGTGGCCGACGGTAGCTTCCCGGTGCGTTACGCCGCGCCAGTAGACACCCGCCAACTGCCGGACTACTTGAAAGGCCATCGCGCCTGGCAGATGCCCCTGGAAAAACGCAGCCAGTTGGGTTGGGTGGCGGCCAGCCAAGCGATCACCGACAGCGGCCTGAGCGCCGCACAACTGCGCGATGCGGCCGTCCTGTGCGCGTCCGGCGCACCGGCCCACAACATTCAGGACATGCTGCTGACCGTGTCCGGCGAGCAGCAGGCTTGCCCTGCATGGCGCCACTTGATGGCCAAGGCTGACCAGGTCAGTGCGGCCCACTCGCTGCGCCAGAGCAACGACCGGCTGGCCAGGGTGATCGCTGACGACAGCGGTTGCGAAGGCCCGGTGATCAACATCAGCAGCGCCTGCGCCGGGGCGTCCCAGGCCATCGGGAATGCCTTCCAGATGATCCGCAGGGGTGAAGTCGACGTCGCTGTCGCCGGCGGGGCCGACTCGGTGTTGAGCCTGGACACCATGACCGCGCTTTACCTGTTGGGCGCAGCCAGCAGCGAGCAACGCTGGGGCGAAGGGCTTTGCCGTCCATTCGATCGCCATCGCAGCGGCCTGGTTGCTGGCGAAGGCGGTGGTTTTGTAGTGCTCGAAACCCTGGAGAGCGCCCTTGCCCGTGGCGCCGTGCCCTATGCCGAAGTGCTGGGGTTTGGCAGCAGCCTGGACGGCTACAAGGTCACCGCACCCGACCCGCAAGGGCGAGGCGCCGCCCTGGCGATGCAGACGGCCTTGCACGATGCCGGCATCCGCCCGCAACAGGTGGACCTGATCAACGCTCACGGCACGTCCACCCCGCTCAACGATGCCGCCGAAACCCTGGCCATCAAGTCGGTATTCGCCCAGGACGAGCACTATCGACGGCTGGCAATCAGCGCCAACAAGTCCCAGTTCGGGCACTTGATCGCGGCCGCTGGCGCACCCGAGTTCATCGTCACCGCACTGGCCTGCCAGCACGACCGGATTACCCCGACCCTCAACCTGCACAGCGCCGCCGACGACTGTGATCTGGACTACTGCGCCCATCAGACGGTCAACCGCCGGGTTGACGTGGCGCTGAGCAATTCATTCGGCTTCGGTGGGCTCAATACCTGCCTGGTGCTGGGCAAATACCAGGAGCACGCACAATGAGTGCCGCACAAACACCCATCGCTATCGCCGGCAGCGGCTGTGTCTTGGCCAGCGGATGGGGCGTGGACGCGTTCTGGACTGCGGCCTGCGAGTCGCGCAGCGGGATCAAGCCATTGCGCTCCTTGCAGTTTCATAGCGAGCGGGTCACGGCCTTTGGCCAGATCCACTATGACGATCATCAACGCAGTCGTCAGGACCTCGCGCAGAACCTGCAACGCTACTGCACGCCCGCCGTCATCTGGGGTGTCAGCGCGGTTCGTCAGGCACTGGCCGATGCCGACCTGACACCCGGTGCAGACGGCCTGACCTATGGGCTCTATTGCTGCCAGGGTGGATACACCCACCCTTCTCTGGCGTCCTACGGCGAATTGCTCCACGAATGCCGCCAGGGCGAAGGGGCAGACATGCACCTGCTGGCCCGACGTATTTTGCAGGAGCGGGCGCAGGATCCGTTCCTGGTGCTCAAGGGCCTGAGCAATATCCTGCTGGGCGTGACCAGCCTGGCGCTCAAGCTGGAGTGTGAATGCAACGCCTACATGCAGGGCGTCTCCGGCAACCTGGCAGCCTTGCGTGAAGCCTGTGCCGCCTTGCAGAGCGGGCGCATTGATGTAGCGATCATTGTCGGTGCGGGCAGCGAACTCGATGCCCTGGCACTCAGCGCCTTGGTACAGGCCGGCACCATCAGTGCGGACGGCTCGGAGACCCTGCGAGCTTTCGACGCGCAAGGCACGGGTGGTATCGCGGGTGAAGGCGCGGCAGCCCTGGTGTTGCGCCGTCGCGAGGATCTGGGGGATGAACCCCAGGTCTGCCTGCAAACAATGACCGCCCATGTCTCTATCGAGGCACTGAACCTGCCAGACCAGCCAACCGATCTGCTGGTGTGCACTGGCACCGGCACGCCCGACAAAGATCGGCAATTGAGCCACGTACTGGGCCGCACCGGCGGCGCCCACATCACCAGTAGCGTGCCGGTGACCGGCCTGCTCAGTGCGGCTCCCAGCCTGGCAGACCTGATCCTGGCCCGCTGCGCCCTGCTCGCCCAGCGTGTGCCACCGATTGCCGGGCTAAGCCAACCCGTGGCCGCACACCTGCCCTTTGTGATGGGCGCTCCCTATTCAACGACGCTCACCGATTGCCTGGTGCTAAACCGCGACGACAACGGTTTCAGCGCTTGTTACCAATTGAAGTACAGCGAGCAGGCCAATAACGCCTGACGTTTTTTGTACAACACCCTCCTCTTTTATAGGACATGGATGTGATGGATTACCGTGATTTTGTTCGCCCAAAGTTTGTAGACCTGCTCCAGGCCCTGGGGCTTGAGTGTGAGTTCAAACGCGCACTGGGCAGTCAATTGTTCTACCGCAACCGCAAGGGTGACGAGGTCACCGTGACGGATTTTCTCGGTGGCTATGGCGCGGCGTTGTTTGGTCACAACGACCCGCAGTTTGTCGAACAGCTCTGCACACTGTTGCGCAATGACGTGCCCTTTAACGCCCAGATGTCGATCCGCGGCACGGCCGGAGCCCTAGCGCGAGCGTTGAGCGAAGCCTTCAATCGCGAGCTGAAGAACAACGAACAATACATTTCGACCTTTTCCAACAGTGGTGCCGAAGCGGTCGAAATTGCCGTCAAGCATGCCGAGTTTCGTCGTCAGAAAAACCTGCAACGCCAGTTCGACGAACTCGACTTCACCCTGGCCCAATTGACCTCCAGCGACCGCGCCTACCGCGAAGTGGATGTCGCTGACCTCGACTTGCCGGCAGGCCTGCTGCCCGCGCACCTGAACACGGCCACGGTGCGCCAGGTGGTTGAAGCGGTGCGCCAGCACAACCTCGCCGAATTGCATGTCGAGCCGGTCTTTGTCGCCTTGCGCGGAAGTTTTCACGGCAAGCTGGTCAACACTGTGCAACTGACGTACGGCCGCCAGTATCGCCAGCCGTTCGCGCGGTTCGGCCTGAACGTGGAGTTCATTGACCCCCAGCAACCCCATCAACTCCAGGAGCTGCCCGCGCGCCACACCCGACATTGGCTGAGCCTGCAATGGAGCGGGGATCAACTGCTGGTCAAGCGCGATGCGTTCAGCGCGATCACCGCCGTATTGATGGAGCCAATCCAGGGCGAAGGCGGCATCATCGAATTCTCGACTGATTTTTACCGGGCGTTGCGTCGCCTGTGTAACGAGCAGCAGTGCCCGTTGATTATCGACGAGGTGCAGTCGGGCTTCGGACGAACCGGCACCTTCCTGGCCAGCAGTCACTTCAATCTGCAAGGCGATTACTACTGCCTGTCCAAAGCGCTGGGCGGTGGCCTGATGAAGATCGCGGCCACCGTGATTCGCAGCAGCCACTATGAAAAAGACTTCAGCTATATCCACAGCTCGACCTTCGCCGAAGACGATGCCTCTTGCCACATCGCCCTCTCGGCGCTCAATCGTCTGTTTGCCGATGACCAAGCGATGCTCAAGGACGTGCACACCAAGGGCGAATACCTAAAGGCCTCACTGCTTGAGCTCAAGGCGGCCTACCCAGGGGTGATCGCCGATGTGCGGGGCCGCGGCCTGTTGCTGGGCTTTGAGCTGCACGACCAAAGCACCAACAGCTCGCTGGTGCAGGCTTCAGCCCAGTACAACGACGCCTTGGGTTACCTGATTGCCGGCTACCTGTTGCAGTTTGAAGCCCTGCGCGTGGCGCCTTCGGGCAGCAACTCCAATGTGATCCGCCTGGAGCCGCCCGCCTGCATCACATTCGCCGAGATCGACGGGCTGATCAAAGCCCTGCAAAAGGTCTGCGACATGCTGCAACGCGGAGATGCGTTCCCGTTGGCCGCTACCATTTGCAATGACCTGATCCCGGCGGTCGCGCCGCGCGACACCGGCTTCCAGGTCAACGCCCTGCCCAACGCCCCGCAGGACACCCCCATCGTCGCCCGCGTGGCCTTTATCAATCACTTGATCGATGCCGACATCCTCGGTGATGTCGATCCCTCACTCGGCCAACTGAGCACCGAACAAAAATGTGTGTTCATGCAACGCACCGCACCGGAACGCCGGGCGGCCCCGGTGGGCCCGGTGGTGATCCGCTCGAAGCTGGGCATGGCCGTGGAGTTCACGTTGTACCCACTGTGCATGGACTCCAACGCCATGGCGGACTACATCATCAGCGGCGATCTCGACGTGATTCGCAAAGAAGTCGGCAATCGCATCCTGGACGCACGCGCCGATGGCTACCGCGTTGCCGGGTTGGGGATGTACACCTCCATCGTGACCAACAACTGCCAGGCCCTGAAAATTCCGGACATGGCGCTGACGTCCGGTAACGCCTTGACCATCGGCATGGGCCTTGAGGCCATCGAGCAAGGCTGCAAACAACAGGGGCTTGAGTTGCACGCACAAACGGCAGCCGTGGTCGGCGCGGCCGGTAACGTGGCGTCGACCTATGCGTCGCTGCTGTCAGCCGCTGTCGACCACGTGATCCTGATTGGCAGCGGCCGCGATGGCTCGCTGCGCCGCCTGGAAAAAACCGCCCATCTGATTTACGCCGACGCGGCCCGCTCGATTCTCAAGGGCACGGCCAGCGACGACTTGCTGGCGCAGCGCCTGCTCGACATCGACGGCATTCACGCGCTGCTAAAGGACTTCGGCAGCAGCTCGCAGTTGGGCCTGCAGGTCTCGCGCCTGGTGCAAGAACGCCTGGGGGCCAACGCCTTCATTACCGTCACCGATGACCTGCAAGCACTCAAGCGCGCACGCATCGTGCTGTGTGCGGCAAACGCAGCGCAGCCGTTTCTCGACGCTGGGCATTTCGCCGAACACAGCGTGATCTGCGACATCGCCGTGCCGCTGAACGTTGACCAAGCGATCGGCACCCAGCGCAGCGACGTGCTGTACATGCACGGTGGCATTGTCCAGACGCCGTTCGACGACGGGCTCGCGCCGAATGTGCGGGCCTACCTGAAACAGGGCCAGTTGTATGCCTGCATGGCCGAGTCGGTACTGATGGGGCTTGCGGGAATTACCCAGCATTACTCCTACGGCGACATCAGCCGCGAACAAGTGCAGCAGATTCGTGCGTTGGCGGCGATCCATGGCTTTGGCCTGGCGCAGTTCAAGACCCACAACTCACTCTAAGGAACGGCCATGACCACTAAAACAGCGGTAGTCACCGGAGGCAGTCGCGGCATCGGCAAAGAGGTTGTCCTGGCACTGGCCGAGGCCGGCTACCGGGTTGCATTCAACTACGTGCGTGACGAAGCGGCGGCCCTGGCGGTGCGCGATGAAGTCGAAAAGATGGGCGGCGAATGCCTTACCGCGCAGTGCGACATCAGCGACGCCCACAGCATCAAGGCGTTTTTCGAACAGGTTGAACAACGCTTCGAACGCATCGACCTCCTGGTCAACAACGCCGGGATTACTCGGGATGGTTTGCTGGCAACGCTCTCGGTCGAGGCCATCAGCGAGGTGATCCAGACCAACCTGATCGGCACACTGCTCTGCTGCCAACAGGTGGTGCCCGGCATGATGCGCCAGCGTCAAGGCTGCATCATCAACCTGAGTTCGGTGGCGGCGCAAAAGCCCGGCAAAGGCCAAAGCAGCTACGCCGCCGCCAAGGGAGGTGTGGAGGCGCTAACACGTGCCCTGGCGGTCGAGTTGGCGCCGCGCAATATCCGCGTCAACGCGGTGGCGCCGGGGATCGTCAGCACCGACATGACCGCCGCCTTGCTCGAAACCCACGAGCAGGAGGTCCAGTCGCGTCTGCTGATCAAGCGCTTTGCCGTGCCAGGGGATATCGCCGAGGCCGTGCTGTACCTGGCCGACCGCGCCACCTATGTGACCGGCGAAGTGTTGTCGGTCAATGGCGGGTTGAAAATGCCATGAGCGCATCTCGAACTTTTTTAATTTCCGGTGCCGCCAACGGCATCGGCCGCGCAGTCGCGGAACACTTCGCCACCGACGAAGCCCATCGCCTGATCCTGGTGGACCGTGACCTGGCCCAGCTACAAAGCTGGGTCGGCAACGGGGCATTTGCCGCAAGCATCGAAACCCATGGCGTCGATATCGCCGACCTTGCGAGCGTGCAAGCGTTATTCAACGACCTGTCGGTGCGCCTCGGTTACATCGATGTCCTGGTCAACAGCGCCGGTGTCTGCAACGAGAACGAACCGGAGGACTTGGACAACTGGCACAAGGTGATTTCGGTCAATCTGAACGGCACCTTTTATGTCACTTCGCTGTGCCTGCCACTGCTGGCGGACCGAGGGCGAATCATCAATTTGTCGTCGATCCTGGGCCGCATCGGCAAGGTCCGCAACACCGCTTACTGCGCCTCCAAGCACGGCATTATCGGCATGACAAAAGCACTGGCGCTGGACCTGGCACCGCGCCGGATTACCGTGAACGCGATTTTGCCAGCCTGGATTGATACGCCAATGCTTCAAGGCGAATTGGCGACTCAAGCCAGTATTGCCGGAATCAGTCAGGAGCAGATCCTGCGCAATGCCAAGAAAAAGCTGCCGTTGCGCCGTTTCATCCAGGCTGACGAAGTCGCCGCCATGGTGCGTTACCTGGTCAGCCCGGAGGCCTCCGGCGTCACGGCCCAGAGCCTGATGATCGACGGCGGCGCCGGGTTGGGGATGTAGCCATGAACACAGCATTGCTCACACGCAGCCTGTTGCTTGGCCTGATATCGCTGGCGCCACGCCTGGCGGGTGCGGACCTGCTGCCGACCCATGCCGACGCGGAAGTGGGATTGGCCAGTGCCCTGCGCTTGCACGGGGATGATCCGGTCACGCAGAAAGCGGTGTATTTCAAGGCCAACCTGGAAGACAACTGGGACAGCGGCTACTACAAGGCCAAAGGCCGGGTACGCTACGACGCGCGCTATGACGGGCATAACCCTTATAGCCAGGAGGCACGGGATGACTACCGTTTCAGTGCCGACTGGCGGCATCTGTATTGGGGCCATTACCTGGGTGACGGTGAGGTCACCGTGGGTTGGCAGCAAGTCGTCTGGGGCCGCGCCGATGAGTTGCGGGTGCTGGACCAGGTCAACCCTATCGATTACCGCGAAGGCGTGACGGCCTTGCTTGAAGACAGCCGCATCGCGGTGCCAATGGTGCGTTTGACCCAACCCGTGGGCGAGTGGGAAGTAGAAGCCTTGTGGATAACCGACTTCCTGAAAAACCAGGCGCCGGCCCAAGGCAGCGAATTCGACGCTCCGTTGTTCGCAGTACCGGACCCGAACCTGTTCCTGGTCGGTTCAAAGCCGGACTACAGCGGGCAAAAGGGGTTCTCCTATGGCATGAGCGCCAACGGCAGGATCGGTTCGGTGGACGCCAGCTTTGTCGCCCTCAACGCCCGCCAGCAAGACCCGGTGTATGCCGTCGAAGGTATCGCTGACGATCAGCGCGTGGTTCTGGAGCGCCAGTTCCCTCGCTACAGCATGGGCGGTGCCGGCCTGGCGATCGACGCCGGCCACAGCATCGTGGTGCGCAGTGAGGTGGCCTACTTCGACCGCTGGCACGTCACCAATCCGTACCGTAACCACGGCAGCAGCCAGAGCCCGATGGTCAAGTCCTTGCTGGGCGTGGACTACCTGCTGCGCAACTGGCTGATCTCCGTGCAATGGCAGGAGCAGCAATTGCTCGACTGGCAGCAGGGCATGGTGCAGGACAAACGCGAGCCGCTGTTCACGCTGTCCGCCGAAGGCACCCACCTGCGTGACCGCCTCAAATCCCGCCTGGTACTGGCGATGTCCCCTCCCGCCAAGGACGACGCCTTGCTGCAAGGCATCTTCACGTACACCCCCGTGGACTGGCTGAAGCTGGGGCTGGAGGTGGATGTGTTTTTTGGCAAAGAAGACCGCACGTTTGGCCAATACAGCCAGCGCGACCAACTGCGTGTGTCGGCGGGTTATCTGTTCTGAGCCCCGTTCCGACCTCAATAAAAAAACCACTTCAAGAAAAGGAAATTTCTATGTTGCCGCCCCTCAAGGTCCTGACCGCCAGCCTCCTGATGCTCACCAGCATGGGGGCACTGGCCGCCCCGAACGCCGACGAAATCATTCGTCAGGCCCGTGACCGCAATGACGGCAAAAGCTTCATGTCGCAGGTTTCGCTGATCCTGCTGGACAAGCAAGGCAACAGCCGGGTGCGCGAGTTCAGCTACCTGCAAAAGGATTACCCGGACAGTGACAAGTTCACCATGTACTTCTCGGCCCCCAACGATGTCCGCAACGTCGCCTTCCACATCGAAAACCCCCACGAAGCCCTGAGTGCCGAGGACAGCCAATGGATGTACCTGCCGGTCAGCCGGCAAACCCGCCGGATCTCGACCACCGACAAGCGTGGCGCATTCATGGGCAGTGATTACTCCTACGCGGATTTGGACAAGATCCGGGCCGATGACTACAGCCAGACACTGGTAGGCGAAGAGACCATCAACGGGCGTGAATGCTACGTCATCGAGCGCACGCCGGTGTCTGCGCAGATCCTGGCCAAAACCGGCTACAACCAACTCAAGGTCTGGATCGACAAGCAGAACAGGCTGGTCATGCGTCAGGATTTCTTCGACGTCAAAGGCGTGATGTTCAAGCAGATGCGGACGCTGAAAGTCGAGACAGTCGATCAAATCGACAGCATCACCCTCAGCGAAACCGAAGACTTCATCGCCGGCACGCGCTCCCAACTGAAGTTCAACCAGTTGCAGTACAACGTCGAACTGGACGACTGGCTGTTCAACCAGACCGCGATCAAACGCGGCCTCAAAACTGGCGACCTGCCTGAATTTGCCGTCTCCGCTCGCTGAATACTGCGCCTGCCTTTCGTGGAACCGATTGAACTATGGAACGATACCTGAACTTCGTTGAGCGCTATGCGCGCACGATTGTATTTGTGCTGGTGGCGATCACGGCCTACTTCACCTACGCCCTCGGCTCGCTGATGTCGGACACCAATCCCTATTTGCTCAAGGAAAGCCATCCAGCGCGAAAAACCATTATTGAACTGCAACACGAGTTCACCGGCACCTATGACTCGGTCATGGTGGCCCAGAGTAATGCGCACAGTGTGTTTAACACTCAGTCGCTTAACGCCCAGTTCGAAATCTCCCAGGCCCTTCGCCGGCTGATGCTGGCCAATGCCGACGATGAGGTCGAGTTGCGCCGCATTGTCGGCAAACACGAAAGCGACAGTCGCGCCCAACTGTTGGCCAGCGATATCCTCGGCGATGGGTTCAGCCAGAACGATTACGCCCAAGCCAAGGCCCTGCGCGATCACGCCCGCAGCCAGGGCTGGGAGGAACGCGATCAGCAGTTTCTAGCCTTCCTGGCAGAACGGATCAATCCGATCCAGGAAATGGCCTCGATGGCGGACCTGGAAAACATCAGCCTGAGCGCCGACGGCGAACTGTGGATTCACAAGACACTGCACGCCTTGGACATGGACCCGCAACTCGTCGAAGCCCAGATCATGGGCAATGAGCAAATGGTCGGTGGAGTGGTTTCCCCTGACAGGAAAGTCGCGGTGGTGGTGGCCGAGTTAGGCACCAAGCAAGACGATGCTCAGGCGCAACTGCGGGCTTACCAACAGGTTCGCCAGATCGTCGCTGACTACCAGAGCAAACATCCGCAGTTCACCGATGAAGTGTTTATCGCCGGAACCCCGATCTTCATCGCCGCCCAACAAGAGATCATCGATCACGACCTGGCGCTGCTGTTTCCGATCGTGTTCCTGCTCGTGACCTCCATGCTGGTGTTCTTTTTCCGCAAGCCCTTGGGCGTGTTCCTGCCGCTGTTCAATATCCTCTTCTGCACGATCTGGACGCTGGGGCTGATGGCATTGTTGAAGGTGCCCATCGACCTGCTTACCAGTGTGCTGCCGGTATTTTTGTTCACGATCTGCTGTGCCGACGCGATACACGTGATGGCTGAGTACTATGAGCAACTCAATGCGGGCAAGACGTACCGCGAGGCCAACCGCGAGACTATGCGCCGCATGGTGGTCCCGGTCGTGTTGACCACCGTGACCACCATCGCCACGTTCATGATCTCCACCACCAACAACATCGTCAGCATCCGCAATTTCGGGGTATTCATGTCCATCGGGCTGACGGCCGCGCTGATCATCTCGCTGCTGTTGATTCCGGCGTGGATTTCCATCTGGGGTAAAGACCAGCCGTTGCGTAAAACCGTACACAAAGAGTCGATTATCTCGCGCTACCTGGTGGCTTTTTGTGCCCGCCTGATCCGCTGGCGCAAACCGGTGCTGTTGGTCAGCTTGCCGATGTTGGCGCTGATGACGGTGTTTACCTTCATGGTCGATATCGAAGACTCGGGCATCGCTTACTTCAAGAAAGACAGCCCAGTGCGTGTTTCCGATGAGTTCATCAACCGCTCACGGATCGCGGGCACTTCCCCTGGCTGGATTGCGTTCGATACCAAGACTCCGCGTGGCGCGCTGACCACTGAGACCGTGCAGTTCCTCGACAAACTCGACCACTTTCTCAAGTCCCAGCCCAACGTCAGCTATACCTATTCGGTGGCGGCCTACGTCAAGCGCATGAACCTTGTGCTCAATGACATGAACCCCGAATACCTGCGAGTACCGCAGGCCGTGGAGCAGGTGACGTCAGTCAACGATGAGGGGCAGGCGGAAACCTTTGAAGTCGACGGAAACTCGCTGATCGAGCAACACATCATGATGTTCGAGAACGGCGGCGGCTCAGACTTGCAGAACGTGCTCAATGCCGACTACTCCAAGGCCTTGACGCTCTACACCATGACCTCTTCGGTGGCCAGCGACTACAAAGACATGCTTGATCGCCTGGACGCCTGGCTGTTGGTGAACAAGCCGGCCAACCTGCAGGTGACCCATGCCGGTACGCCGAAAATCTGGACCGGCATCCTGGCGGAGATCACCCAGGGCCAAGTCCTGAGCTTCTCGCTCGCGCTGCTGGTGGTCACGCTGATGATGATGTTCTGGTTGAAATCCGTCCGGCTGGGGATTCTGGGCATGCTGACGCTGCTGACCACCTCGGTGACGGTGTACGGCTTTATGTACCTGCTGAACATTGAGCTGAACATTGGCACGACACTGGTAACGTTCCTTGTAGTGGGCGTGGTGGATTACGCGGTGCACCTGCTGTCGCGTATCAAGTTGCTGGTCCAGGAAGGTATCCACGTGGACGAGGCGATTTTGACGGCGATGCACAGTGTCGGGCGTTCGACGGTGGTCAACGTGGTGATTTTCTCCGTAGGTTTCCTGGCCCTGCTGTTTTCCGCCTACAAGCCGGTCATTGACTTGGGCACGCTGGTCGCGCTGGCTCTGTTCTCCAGCGGTGTGATGACCATTTTGTTAGTAACGCTGATATCTCCGTGGTTCTTCGCAGCCATTGTGCCCGAGCAACGGGGAGATGAACGCGAACACCCAGAACGCCAGGGCGCTTTGGGATAAACGCTGAAGAGGACGACGCCGGCCATATCCATTGAGCACCCACGGATTGCCGGCGTTTGCGAAGCGCACACACCGCTTCATGAGATTGTGCAGCACGTTCGTTCAGGCCGTTTTGGACAGATGTTCAAACTGGCATTGGTACTGGGCGTCCTTGAGGCTGCTTTCGAACTGTTCAAGGCCGTCGTAGATGCTTTGCAATCCTTCGATCTGAGTCTTCAGTTCCAGCTTTTTATCCGCAATGGCCTGGTTGGCCAAATCCCACGGCAGCTCCTGGCCGCGGTGATCCTGAAGGATCGCCTGCATTTCCTTGAGTTTGAAGCCAAGCTGCTGCGCGCATTTGATGAACGTCAGCAGTTCAACGCTTTGCTGGCTGTAGACCCGGTACTTACCTTCGCGCGCAGGCGGTGGCAGCAAACCAATGTCTTCATAGTGGCGGATGGTCTTGACTGTCGTGCCCGACAGCTGGGCTGCTTTGCCGATATACATGTAAAAGTCCTTTTTTATGGCACAGACGGGGGGTGCGCACTTTGGCGCGCCGCATCTTCACACATGTGTGCGGCGTCTGAAACCCGACAGTGTCAAAAGGCTATGCAGTGGCAGAGATGAAGCAGGCATCGCCTGTTGCAAGGCGATGCTGTACAGCGGTGTGTCAACGAGCAGCGATCTCCTGAGCTTGCTTGAGCCAGGCTTGTCGCTGGGAATCGCCGGAACCGAGGATCGGCCCGAACGTGAGGGTCTTCAACGGTTTGATGCCGCAGAACTCCAACGTGGTCTTGCGCATCTGGTGTAGCCCCGGCATGCGATAGAACCATTTGTAGTACCACGGCGGGGTATCCATCGTGACCAGCAAGTGAGCGGTGCGCCCCTTCAAGAGCTTGTCGGGAAAGGCTTTGCCTTCGCGGTACTTGAAGGCGAAACCGGGAAGGAATATCCGATCGAAAAAGCCTTTCATCAAGGCCGGAATCCCTCCCCACCAGATGGGATACACAAACGCCAGGTGCTCAGCCCAAGTGATATCGGCCTGCGCCTTGAGCAGATCAGGCTCCAAGAGCTGAACCTGCTTGTAGCCATCGTGCAGCACGGGATCGAAGCGCAGCGCATCCAGCCGTAACAGACGCACCTCATGCCCCGCACGTGTAGCCGCCTCCACATAAGTGTCGGTCAGTGCTCCACAGAAACTGTCGGTTGAGGGATGCCCCAAAATCACCAGAACTCGCTTACTCATCATCACTTCATCCTGAAAGTTGAGCGTTCAGAATAGGGTGTGCCCGTAACGGGAGAGTCAACAGGGAGGTTTGCCAAATGCTGGTATAGCCGGGTGCATTGCGCACCGGCAGGTAAGCTCCAAATCGCAGGCAAAAAAAAACCCGGAAATCCTCACTTACGTGGGCCTTCCGGATTTTCTAAACCGCCAAAAATGGTGGGTCGTGTGGGATTCGAACCTACGACCAATTGGTTAAAAGCCAACTGCTCTACCAACTGAGCTAACGACCCGCTGTGTGGTGGCGCGTATAATACTGATTTCTAAGGATTATTCAACACCTTATTTGAAATAAATCAGAAATAACGCGTTGGGTCCGTAATTCCGGCCATTTTGAAGCCCTCTGCACGCAGCCGGCAGCTGTCACATTTCCCACAGGCACTACCGCCTTCGTCTGCCTGATAGCAGGAAACAGTCAGCGCGTAATCGACGCCAAGTCCTACGCCAGCCTTCACGATATCGGCCTTGCTCATGTTTTGCAGCGGCGCCTGGATACGAAACCCCAGCCCTTCTACGCCGGCCTTGGTGGCCAGGTTGGCCATGCGCTCAAAGGATTCGACGAACTCCGGACGGCAGTCCGGGTAACCGGAATAATCCAGCGCATTGACGCCGATAAAGATGTCGCGGGCGTTAAGCACTTCGGCCCAGCCAAGGGCCAGGGACAGGAACACTGTGTTGCGTGCCGGTACGTAAGTGACCGGGATGCCTTCCGAGGGCGCTTCTGGCAGGTCGATGGTGCTGTCGGTCAACGCCGAACCACCCATGCCGCCTAGATTCAGGCCAACCACCTTGTGCTCGATCACACCGAGGTCGCGGGCGACGCACGCAGCCGCGTTCAACTCGGCGCGGTGACGTTGGCCATAATCGAAGCTCATGGTGTAACAGCTATAGCCTTGCGCTCGCACCATGGCCACCAATGTGGCGGAGTCGAGACCACCGGACAGCAGAATGACTGCGCGCTTTTGATCAGTCATCTCAGCGCCCCGGCTCGTCGTTCCACAGGTATTTATGCAGCTGCAATTGCAGGCGTACGGGCAAGTTATCGGCAACCACCCAGTCGGCCAGATCGCGTGCGTTCAGGTCATGGTGGCTGGGGGAGAACAGCACTTCACCGGCACGGCGTTCGAGGCCGTACTGGATCAACTTGGAGTTGGCCCAGTCGTAATCCTCACGAGAACAGATGACAAACTTGACCTGATCGTTGGGCGTCAGCAGTTCGATGTTCTCGTAAAGGTTGCGGTGCGCTTCCTTGGAGCCTGGGGTTTTGAGGTCTAGCACTCGGCTCACACGCGGGTCTACCGCGGAGATATCCAAAGCACCACTGGTTTCCAGGGAGACTTCGTAACCGGCATCACACAACTGCTTGAGCAAAGGAATGGCGTTGGGCTGGGCCAGGGGCTCGCCGCCTGTCACACAGACGTAACGCGGCCGGTAGCCGGCAACCTGCTCCAGAATGTCTTCAAGGGTTCGAACGGTGCCGCCACTGAAGGCATAGGCGCTGTCACAGTATTGGCAACGTAACGGGCAGCCGGTCAGGCGCACAAATACTGTGGGCAGGCCGGCGGTGCGTGTTTCACCCTGTAACGAGTAAAAAACTTCGGTGATGCGTAATGTGTCTTGCATAGTCGCCACGGGCGTAACAGCTAAACAGGCTGTCCGCCTCCGTCAGGCACTTCAAGGAACCCCGCCAACGCGTAGGCCCCAGGAAGCGGGTGTCATAAAAGGGCGTGGATTCTAACGAAAAAAACCGCGCCAGGCGCGGGTTTCTTCTAAACGGACAGGATCGCTTACAAGCGTTGCAGATCCCGTTGAGCCAACTGTGCAGCAGAAGTGCCCGGATATTGGGCAACGACCTGCTGCAGAATGCCTTTGACCTTGTCGGTATGACCCAGGCGGCGCTCTACGTCAGCGAGTTTGTACAGCGAATCCGGCACCTTGGCGTGCTTGGGGTACAGCTGGCTGACCTTGGCAAATGCCTGGCCCGCCCCCTGCAAATCACCCTTTGCCAGGTTCACCTCGCCCAACCAGTACTGGGCGTTGCCCGCGTACTGGCTGTTTGGGTATTTGCGCAGGAAGGCGGTAAACGCCTGGCTGGCCTTATCGAAATCCTTGGCTTTGATCAGGTCGAAGGCTGCATCGTAATACAGCTTTTCCTTCGCAGGATCACCCGGTTCACTGCTGGCGGCAGGGGCTTGGCTCGCGGCCGCGGCGCCTACTGCTGCACCACCGGCAGCGGCGCTTGGCGCGCCACCGGCAGAAGAATTATCAGGAGTAGCGGCAGGTGTAACGCCGGCTCCTATGCGTCGATCAAGATCCTGGTAACGCTCCAGGCCTTCTTGCTTCAGCTGACGCACTTCATTCTGCAGAACTTCAATGGTGCCTTGTTGCTGCGCCAATTGATCCTGCATGCGTTGCAGCTGGTTGAACAGTTCGCCCTGTGCCGAAGGGGCGGACGTAGCCGCCCCCCCAGCATAGGCGCCGTTCGTGCCATAACCTGCTGGCGGATAGCTGCTCCCGCTATTGTTATAGCCAGAGTTGCTATCTTCCACAGGAACCGCAGCCCACACCGCAAGCGGTGCGAAGCTGAGAGCCAATACAGTTAGAGCACGACGGCACGTTCGCATGACGAATTACTTACGCAGTTCGACGCGACGGTTTTGAGCCCAGGACTGCTCGTCGTGGCCAGTAGCAACTGGACGCTCTTTACCGTAGGAAACCAGTTCCAGTTGGCCTGGAGCAACACCTTGCAGTACCAGGTAGCGCTGAACGGCTTTCGCACGACGCTCGCCCAGTGCCATGTTGTACTCACGAGTACCACGTTCGTCGGTGTTACCTTCCAGAACAACGCGAGCGCCGTTAGCTTTCAGGTCCTTCGCGTGAACGTCCAGAGCGCGCATGGCTTCTGGTTTCAGGTCCGAACTGTCGTATTCGAAGTAGAAAGTGGTGATAGCGCGCAGAGCAGCTTCTTCGCTCAGGGAGCCGTCAACTGCACCAGTGTTAGCGCCGTAACCAGCGTTTGGATCAACAGCTGCGCCTTCACCGGCATTGTCGCCGCCTTTAGACGAGCAACCAACGGCTACGGACAGAGCCAGAGCCAGAGCAGCAAACTTACCAAACTTCAGCATTTCCATCGTGAAACTCCTAATGAACCCCAGTGTGTTAAGTACTTCTTTTTGTAGCGCCGCGTCAGTTCAGGTAAGGGGACCAGGACGGTTCTCTGACTTCGCCTTGAGCGGTAGGAAGCGGGAGCCTCACGCGTCCATTAATGGACACGAGCATCAAGACTCCCCGGCCCTGCTGGCGGGTGGCGTAGATTACCATGGTGCCGTTGGGCGCAACAGTAGCTGACTCATCAAGGTTGGTATCTGTGAGGATTTTTACGGTTCCACGCTGCAAATCCTGGGCCGCAACCCGGAAATTAGTGAAGCCATCCTGACGGTGAATCATCACCAACGTCTTTTCATCAGCCGAAAGCTTAGGGTTAGCGTTGTAGTTACCAATAAAGGTCACTCGTTCCGCGCCGCCACCACTAATGCTCGATTTGTAGATTTGTGGCTTGCCGCCCCGGTCAGAGGTGAAATAGATGGTCGAACCATCCTTGCCCCAGAACGGTTCAGTATTGATACCCGGGCCACTGGTAACACGATTGATCTGGCGCGAAGCCATGTTCATCACGTAGATATCCGGGTTGCCGTCTTTAGACAGCACGAATGCCAGGCGCGAACCATCCGGCGACCAGGCTGGCGCACCGTTGAGGCCTTCGAAGTTGGTGATCTGCTCACGACGACCAGTATCGATGTGCTGGACGAAAATGCGCGGACGCTTCTGTTCGAACGACACGTAGGCAATGCGCTTGCCGTCCGGCGCAAAGCGCGGCGACAGGATTGGCTCACGCGATTGCAGCAACGTCACGGCACGTGCGCCGTCGTAGTCCGAGCGCTGCAGAGTGTAGCGGGTGTTATCTACAGAGAAACGCTCAGCCGTTACGTAAAGCAGGCGGGTTGAGAACGCCCCTTTGATACCGGTAAGTTTTTCAAACGACTGGTCCGAGATGTAGTGGGCCATGTCCCGCAGTTGTTCGGTGGTGCCCGAAACGCTGCCGGTCAGGACCTGTTGCTCGGTGGCCACGTTGAACAAGGTGTATTGGATTTGCAGGCGACCGCCGGCCGGCACGATGTTGCCGACCATGAGGTACTGGGCGCCAACGGCTTTCCAGTCACGGAACACGACTTCGCTGGCCTGGTTCGGCTGGCTGATCATGTTGCCTTTCGGAATCGGCGCGTAGTAACCGGAGTTGCGCAGGTCGTCGCTGACGATCTGGGCCATGTCGTCCGGCAGCACACTGCCGCCCTGCCAACCGAACGGTACAACAGCGATCGGGGTGGCCCGGTCGCTACCGCTGGTTACCAGGATGTTCTTTTCATCCGCCGCCGCTATCCCTGCCATACAGCAAATAACGACAAGCATTCCTCGAAGAAGGTTTCTCACAAGGCTAGATCCTCAGGTGTGAATGTCATCTTGAATGAACGATAGGGAGCGAAGTCGCTTGGTTTCATTCCCTGCATCTCGGTCAACCGGCCAATGTTCTTGACTGCGGCAACCGCCGAACTGTCGAACGAACCATCACCACTGGACTTGGCCACGCTGACCGAAGTCACCGTACCGTCCGGCAACATGCCGATCTGCAGCACTACTGTCATGCCTTTGCGCGCCGAAGGTGGACGTGTCCAGCCTTCTGCTGCCCGTGCCCGAATCAGGTCGTCGAAACTGCCCGCGACTTCATCACCACGCTCATCGGCCAAGGCTTGCTGACGCTGCGGCGTGTCGGAGAGCAAATCTGCCAAGGCCTGGGCCTTTTTCTCTTCGGCGGATTTACGCGCTGCTTCCTGGGCCTTTTTCTTGGTGGCGTCGGCGGCAGCTTTCTTCTTCGCGTCGTCGGCGATCTTCTTCTTCGCCTCGTCTGCTTCAGCTTTTTTCTTGGCGTCTTCGGCGGCTTTCTTCTTCGCGTCTTCGACTATCTTTTTCTTGGCCTCTTCAGCGGCCTTTTTCTTGGCCTCTTCTTCGGCAGCTTTTTTCGCTTCTTCTTCAGATTTCTTCTTGGCTATATCAGCCAATTGTTTCTCTTCAGCCTTTTTAGCTTCGGCAGCTTTCTCGGACTTCTTGGCTTCATCAGCCTTTTTCGCCTCGTCGGCCTTCTTCGCTTCGTCAGCCTTTTTCGATTCCTCGGCCTTTTGAGCCGCCTCTTCTTTCTTTTGTTCCGCAGCAGCCTTCACCGCTTCCTGCT
Source organism: Pseudomonas sivasensis (assembly GCF_052938085.1). Lineage (NCBI taxonomy): Bacteria > Pseudomonadati > Pseudomonadota > Gammaproteobacteria > Pseudomonadales > Pseudomonadaceae > Pseudomonas > Pseudomonas sivasensis. The sequence continues at coordinate 1,172,489 of NZ_CP176442.1, read as the reverse complement.
CGACCTTCTTCTGTTCCATCTGTTCGACTTCAGTCTGGCGCGCAGCCGACTTCTGGGCCTCACCCGCAATCTTCTGATTGGTCTGGGTGGTGGCCTGACTTTTCGATTTCAGCTGATACAGGGTCGCCTGCACGATCGGCTTGGCTGGCGGCAAGTCCGGAGTCATGGCAAAGCTGACGAACAACATGCCAAACACCAGGACGTGCAGGGCAATTGCCCAGACGCTAGGCCAGAAGTAGCTTTCCGAGGCGGACGGCTCTCGCTGTTGCTGCATCAGGGCGCCTCGGTAATCAAGCCAACGTTACCGACGCCGGCCTTCTGCAGCCCGCCCATGGCGCCCATGACGGAGCCGTAGTCGACCGACTTGTCGCCGCGAATGAAGACCTGGGTGTGCTTGCCGCCTTCGTTGCCGGAGCGAATGATCTTGGTCACAGCATCAGTCATCGCCGGCAGGGTCAGAGCCTTGTCCTGCTGCTTCTGGGTGTCGACTTCGCTGCCAAGGTTCCAGTAATAGGTCTTGTCAGCCTTGATCGAGATGGTCAAGACCTGGGTATTGTTGTCCTGAGGCAAGGCTTCGCTGGAAACCTTGGGCAGATCAACCTTCACACCCTGGTTGAGCATCGGCGCGGTCACCATGAAGATCACCAGCAGCACCAGCATCACGTCGATGTAAGGCACTACGTTCATCTCGGCGACCGGCTTGCGCTTGGTTCGAGCTCGAGTGATTAAAGCCATCGGGGAGTACCTGCTTATTCTTCGCTGGTGTGCACTTTACGGTGCAGGATCGCCTGGAATTCATCGGCGAAGGTGTAGTAACGGCCAATCAGGTTCTCGCCGCGCGCGGCAAAACGGTTGTAGGCGATAACAGCGGGGATAGCGGCGAACAGGCCGATCGCGGTAGCGATCAGAGCTTCGGCGATACCTGGGGCCACTGTGGCCAGGGTAGCTTGCTGGGCCTGGGCCAGGCCTCGGAAGGAGTTCATGATCCCCCACACGGTACCGAACAGGCCGATGTACGGGCTGACGGAACCAACGGTGGCGAGAAACGGCAGGCTCTGCTCCAGCTTCTCTTCTTCACGCGAGATGGCGACGCGCATGGCACGAGCCACACCTTCCATCACTGCTTCCGGATCAACACCCGGCTGCTGACGCAGACGCGAGAATTCCTTGAAGCCGGCACGGAAGATTTGCTCCACACCCGAATCCGGGTCCGGGTTGCTGCCGGCCTGGCGGTAGAGCTTGGACAGGTCGATACCCGACCAGAAGCGCTCTTCAAAGCTCTCCAGGGCACGTCGACCGGCACGCAGCAGGTTGCTGCGCTGAAAAATCATGACCCAAGAGGTAACCGATGCGGCTACCAGGATCAGCATCACCAGTTGAACCACAACACTGGCATTGCTGACCAGGCTCCACATGGAGGAATGGTCGACGACGGTAGGTTCCACGCTAAATCTCCTGCTTTGATTGTTTACCCGCGCCGCTCACGGCGGCAAAGGCCGCACGTAGAGTTTCGGGAATGGCCCGAGGTTTCAAACTGTTGGTGCGTACACACGCCACCAGGAACTGCCCCTCACAGAGCAGCGTTGCATCCGTTGCCCGCCTGACCTGCTGCTTGAAACGCAGGCTGGCACGGTTCAATTCGATTACTTCAGCGCTAACCAGAAGCTCGTCGTCCAGTCGCGCCGGCGCGTGGTAACGCGCCTCGCTGGAATGCACGACGAATAACAGGTCCTCCCCTGCCAGCTGGGATTGGGCAAAGCCCAGCTCCCGTAGCCGCTCGGTTCGAGCCCGCTCCATGAACTTGAGGTAATTGACGTAATAAACGATGCCGCCGGCATCGGTGTCCTCGTAATAAACGCGACAGCGATGTGCGAACGACTGATCCCCGTTTTGCGCGCGCATACTCTAGTGCTTACTCCTGAGGTTGCCAATCCGGCTGGGCAACTGTTTTTTCATTCTTTGAAACATTTGCAGTGACTGAATGACGACGCCAGACACTGGGACAGCACAAACATCGAATAAATCGACCCCCATGAAGCTTTTAATCGTCCACTGCATCGAGGAATTCGTCTACCACGGGCATCTCACCCAATCGTGACGGAATGTTTAATCCAAAGTGCAGATAAGCGTGACGCGTCACCACCCGCCCTCTTGGCGTGCGCATGATGTAGCCCTGCTGGATCAGGTACGGCTCAAGAACATCCTCAATGGTATGCCGCTCTTCACTGATGGCCGCAGCCAGGCTGTCAACGCCCACCGGGCCGCCGTCGAATTTCTCGATCATGGTCAAGAGTAGACGTCGATCCTGGTGATCGAAACCATGCTCGTCCACGTCCAGCAAGTTCAGCGCCAAGTCAGCCACTGCCTTGGTGATATGCCCCTTGGCCCGCACTTCAGCAAAATCGCGCACACGACGCAGCAATCGGTTGGCGATCCGTGGCGTGCCACGGGCACGACGCGCAATCTCAAACGCGCCTTCCGGGTCCAGGGGCAAGCCAAGTATGCTCGCCGAACGGCTGACGATGGTCGCCAGATCCGCCGTGCTATAGAACTCAAGACGCTGAACAATGCCGAAACGGTCTCGCAATGGGTTGGTGAGCATGCCCGCACGAGTCGTCGCCCCCACCAGGGTGAACGGTGGCAGGTCGAGCTTGATCGAGCGCGCCGCCGGACCTTCGCCGATCATGATGTCGAGCTGAAAGTCCTCCATCGCCGGGTACAGCACTTCCTCAACGATGGGCGACAACCGGTGAATCTCGTCGATAAACAGTACGTCGTGAGGTTCAAGGTTGGTGAGCAGCGCCGCAAGATCACCCGGACGCTCCAACACCGGGCCGGAGGTGGATTTGATCGACACCCCCATTTCCTGCGCAATGATATTGGCCAGGGTGGTTTTACCCAGCCCCGGTGGACCGAAAATCAATGTGTGATCCAGGGACTCACTGCGCCCGCGCGCGGCCTGGATAAACAACTCCATTTGCTCACGCACGGTGGGCTGGCCGATGTAGTCGGCCAGGCTCAGGGGGCGGATGGCCCGGTCCTGAACTTCTTCACGGTCGCGCGGACCAGTGGCCGCAATCAGACGATCAGCTTCAATCACTTAAATCATTCCCTTCAGGGCTCGGCGGATCATGTCTTCGCTGCTCAGGTTCTTGTCTTTAATCGCCGACACCGCCTTGCTTGCCTCCTGCGGCTTATAGCCCAGAGAGATAAGCGCGCTGACCGCATCGCTTTCGGCGCTCGCTACTTGGCCCGCCGGCATATCCGGCTGGTTCGGCACCAGGGCGAACATGCTCGGCACAACCTCCCAGGCCTTGAAGCGGTCTTTGAGCTCGACCAACAGGCGCTCAGCGGTTTTCTTGCCCACACCCGGTACCTTGGTCAAAGCCGAGGTGTCCTGGGCCGAAACGGCACGCACCAACTCGTCTACTTCCAGGCTCGACATCAAGGCCAGCGCCAGTTTCGGCCCTACGCCATTGAGGCGAATCAGTTCGCGAAAAAAGTCTCGGTCACGCTTGCCGATGAAACCATAGAGTAGTTGCGCGTCTTCGCGCACCACCAAATGGGTATGCAGCGTTATCGGCTCACCGACCGACGGTAGGCGATAGAGTGTGGTCATGGGCACTTCGAGCTCATACCCCAACCCGTTTACATCCAGAATCAGGTGCGGCGGCTGTTTCTCAGCCAGGGTGCCGCGCAAGCGTCCAATCACGGTTCAAATCCTTAAAGCGTGGGGGTCAGATCGAGGCCTGACCGCAAATTTCGATTGCGCTGATGCTATCAGAGACGCAGCCGCCCGCCACGACTGCGTGCTGTGCCCAACCCGTGGGGCAGCAGGCTGGAACGGGTGTGTGCATGGCAAATGGCAATAGCCAGGGCGTCAGAGGCATCAATCTGCGGTTTTGAGGTGAGCTTGAGCATGTGCATGACCATCATCTGAACCTGCTCTTTATTAGCGGCGCCGGTGCCGACCACGGCCTGCTTGACCTGAGTAGCAGTGTATTCCGCGATTTCCAGGCTCTCTTCGGCGCCGGCGACGATGGCAGCGCCACGGGCCTGGCCGAGCTTCAACGCCGAGTCAGCGTTTTTTGCCATGAACACCTTTTCGATGCCCATGGTCACCGGCCCGTAGGTCTGGATCACTTCGCGCACGCCGCGATAAACAATCTGCAGGCGCTCGGCTAACTCGCCCGCGCCGGTGCGGATGCAGCCCGAGGCGACATAGACGCAGCCGCGCGGGGTGTGTTGCACCACACCAAAGCCGGTGATGCGCGAACCGGGGTCGATACCTAGGATTAAAGTCATAACGCCTGCAGGTTGGATAAACACATTTTTTGATACACCGTAGTTCCAATGTGGGAGGGGGCTTGCTCCCGATAGCAGTGTGTCAGTCAGCTTATGTCTAACTGGACGACCGCCATCGGGAGCAAGCCCCCTCCCACATTTGGATCTACGTCATTCCTCAGCCTAGCTGTTCGGCCACGGATTCCGGAATATCGGCGTTGGAATACACGTTTTGCACATCATCCAGGTCTTCCAGCATATCCAGCAGCTTCAGCACCTTCTGCGCGCCATCCAAGTCCAACTCGGCGCTGGTGGTCGGCAGCATCACGATTTCCGCGTCGGTGCCTTTGAAACCAGCAGCTTCTAGGGCGTTGCGCACGGCATAGAAGCTGGCAAACGAGGTGAATACATCGATGGAACCGTCTTCGTTGGTCACCACGTCGTCGGCATCCGCTTCCATCGCGGCTTCCATCAGCGCATCTTCATCCGTGCCAGGCGCAAAGGAAATCTGGCCCTTGCGCTCGAACAGATAGGCCACCGAACCGTCAGTCCCGAGGTTGCCGCCACACTTGCTGAACGCGTGACGCACAGCGGCGGCTGTGCGGTTGCGGTTATCGGTCATGCACTCGACCATCACCGCCACGCCGCCTGGGCCATAGCCTTCGTAGGTCAGCTCAACCATGTCGTCGGTATCGGCAGCGCCGGCACCACGGGCCACAGCGCGGTCGATAATGTCGCGGCTCATGTTGGCGCCGAGCGCTTTGTCCAGTGCCAGGCGCAGACGCGGGTTGGAGCCCGGATCACCACCGCCTTGACGGGCAGCGACGGTCAGCTCGCGAATCCACTTGGTGAAAATCTTGCCTTTCTTGGCATCCTGACGCTCTTTGCGGTGCTTGATGTTCGCCCACTTGGAATGGCCAGCCATAACACAACTCCGAAATTCTCTAGAAACCTTGATCAACCCCGCCCCAGGCGGGATACAGCTCTTTAACGCAAAGGCGCATCCGAAGATGCGCCTTTTTGACTGCGTAAAACCCTATAGCGCTTTCACGCAGCAGCCTTACTCAGCCTTTGGCGTCTCGCGCAGACGGATGTGCAGTTCGCGCAGCGCCTTGGCATCCACCACACCCGGAGCCTGGGTCATGACGTCCGCAGCACTCTGGGTTTTCGGGAAGGCGATCACTTCACGGATCGACTGGGCACCGGTCATCAGCATCACCAGACGGTCGAGACCGAACGCCAGGCCACCGTGAGGCGGCGCGCCGTACTTCAGGGCGTCGAGAAGGAAGCCGAACTTCTCTTCCTGCTCCGCTTCGTTGATGCCCAACAGGCGGAATACCGCTTGTTGCATCTCTTTGCGATGGATACGGATCGAACCGCCACCCAGTTCGGTGCCGTTGAGCACCATGTCGTAGGCACGGGACAGTGCGCCAGCCGGGTTGGCTTCCAATTCCTCAGGCGAGCACTTCGGCGCGGTGAACGGATGGTGCAAGGCGCTGAAGCTGCCGTCGTCGTTCTCTTCGAACATTGGGAAGTCGACAACCCACATCGGTGCCCACTTGCAGGTCAGCAGGTCCAGGTCGTGGCCCAGCTTGATACGCAGCGCGCCCAAGGCTTCGCTGACGATCTTGGCTTTGTCTGCACCGAAGAACACGATGTCGCCGTCGACCGCGCCAACGCGATCCAGAATCGCGTTGAGGTTGTCCAGCGGAATGTTTTTCACGATCGGCGATTGCAGACCGTCAACACCGTTGGCGCGCTCGTTGACCTTGATGTACGCCAAGCCCTTGGCACCGTAGATGCCGACAAACTTGGTGTAGTCGTCGATCTGCTTGCGCGGCATGCTCGCGCCGCCAGGCACGCGCAGGGCCGCGATGCGGCATTTAGGATCGTTGGCCGGGCCGCTGAAAACTTTGAAATCAACTTCTTTCAGTTGGTCGGCAACGTCCACCAGTTCCAACGGGTTACGCAGGTCTGGCTTGTCGGAGCCGTAGCGGCGCATGGCTTCTTCGAAGGTCATGTGCGGGAATTCGCCGAACTCCAGGTCCAGCACTTCCTTGAACAGGTTGCGGATCATCTGCTCGGTCAGGCCCATGATCTCTTTTTCATCGAGGAAACTGGTCTCGATGTCGATCTGGGTGAATTCCGGCTGGCGGTCGGCGCGCAGGTCTTCGTCGCGGAAGCACTTGGCGATCTGGTAGTAACGGTCGAAGCCGGCCACCATCAGCAGTTGCTTGAACAGCTGCGGCGATTGCGGCAGAGCGAAGAACGAACCGGCGTGGGTACGGCTAGGCACCAGGTAGTCACGCGCGCCTTCCGGGGTGGCCCGGGTCAGGATTGGCGTTTCTACGTCAAGGAAGCCGTTTTCGTCGAGGAAGCGGCGGATGCTGGTGGTCATGCGCGAACGCAGACGCAGCTTCTCGGCCATTTCCGGACGACGTAAGTCGAGGAAGCGGTAGCGCAGGCGGGTTTCTTCGCCGACGTCGGAATATTCATTCAGTGGAAACGGCGGAGTTTCCGACTCGTTTAGCACTTCCAGCTCATAACCCAGCACTTCGATCGCACCGGACGCCATGTTCGCGTTCACGGCACCGGCCGGACGCAGGCGAACCTTGCCGGTGATCTTCACGACGTATTCGCTGCGCACACGGTCAGCGGCGGCGAAGCTCTCGGCGCGGTCCGGGTCAAATACCACTTGGGCCAGACCATCACGATCACGGATATCGAGGAAGATCACCCCGCCGTGGTCGCGGCGACGGTGAACCCATCCGCAAAGGGTAATTTCCTGACCTTCCAGGGTCTCGTTCAGTTGGCCGCAATAGTGGCTGCGCATCATGGTCGTGGTTTCACTTCTCGTAATTCGAAATTCGGTGGAGGCTTGCCTCGTCACCGCACAGTTAAGCAGGGGACGGATAATGCAGTAGCCTGCGCGTGGAGTTCAACTCAGTCTGCTTTGTCGCCGCCGGCCAGATTCTTCTTCGAGCCGGTCTTGAAATCGGTCTCGTACCAGCCGCTGCCGCTCAGGCGGAAGCCTGGCATGGACAACATCTTCTTGAGCTCGGGTGCCTGGCAGGCCGGGCAATCGACCAACGGCGCGGCGCTGATCTTCTGGATGGCTTCCAACTGATGTCCACAGGAAGCACATTGATAGTCGTACATGGGCATGGCGATGTCTCGGCGATCGATCGTTACTGTGCCGCGCCCGCTCTTGGAGTAGAGCAGAGGGAGAAAGCCCCGGCAGCAGCAAAGCGCGAGATTATATCTGGTAAATCGAGGCAGCGCAGCCGGCTTTCTGCCCGGAGCCTGGTCCACTTCGACGGCGGACCGGCCCCAAAGCCGACCGATCACTCAGGGTTTGGCGAGGCAACACGGCCTTTTAATAGATGAACCACGCACACAACCCTGACCAAGCCACTGAAGTTCTTCACACCTCCATACCGCAAGTGCACTTCCCGATCGACATAGGACAGCAGCGCACTGACAGAGCAGGCATTGATCCTGGCTATTTCCGTGAGGATGTTCCAATAGATCTGCTCAAGCCGCAGACAAGTGGAAAACCCATTGAGCCGTACCGATCGGGACATTGGCTTGGCCAGCCCCATATCGAATCCCTTGGCGAAGGGGTCGACGTTTATCTTATGAAAACCACCGGTTTCCATTACTCCAATATCCACTCCACGTGACATACACCTGACACTCCATTGCCAAACAGCAGCCCACGGGTCCTCCCATTGGGCAGTGACCCTATAAAACAGCAGGACGAGGCAGGCAGCCAGAAGACGGGACGTTGAAAGGCGTAGGACAACGCTAGGAAATGCATGGAAACAAGCAAGTGGCGCCGCGATGGCGCCACTTGGGGTCAACGACTACTGATTTTCGAGAAGAGAGCGCAGCATCCACGCGGTTTTCTCGTGAACCTGCATACGCTGAGTCAACAAGTCTGCAGTCGGCTCATCGCTGACTTTATCAAGCAGCGGGAAAATACCCCGCGCGGTCCGTGTGACAGCTTCCTGGCCCGCCACCAACTGCTTGATCATCTCTTCTGCGCTGGGTACGCCCTCTTCTTCCTTGATGGAAGACAGACGGGCATAGATCGAATAGGCACCCGGCGCCGGAAAACCCAGGGCACGGATACGCTCGGCAATAGAGTCAACCGCCAGCGCCAGCTCGTTGTACTGCTCTTCGAACATCAAGTGCAGCGTCCGAAACATGGGGCCCGTGACGTTCCAATGGAAGTTGTGGGTCTTCAGGTACAGTACATAGGTATCGGAAAGCAGTCGTGAAAGCCCATCGACGATGGATTTACGATCTTCTTCACTGATACCGATATCGATTGCCATGTTTATCCCCTTCAATTGACAAGCATTCATTGATCAGGTGCAGGACCACTGTAGCAAGAGTGCTGCTGACGCGCAGCCCGCCAAGGACACGGTGCGGCAAATGGTCCTGCGCTTTACGCCCTCTTCGGCGGCAACCAAGCCCTTTGAGCTACGCAGGAAAATTCCCGCCAACCGCCCAAAAAACACCTGCACCTGTCTAGGACCAGCGTTTCACGCAGAAATGCCCCGCACCCTGCAAAGCACGAAAATGCTTGATTTGAGTAGGCACAGCCTTTGCTGTTAAATAGGCAGCGTGTCGCCGCCGTTTTTTCACGGCGAGCGGCATAGGCTGATACCCGTGCACGTGCCCAACGCCTCCCATTGTTCAGAAGCGAACCGTGCCAGTCAGCTCTTCCTTGTGATCCGTCTTAACGTGAGTTAATCAAAATGTTGAAAATCGTCCACCTGCTAACGGGCGTTGCAGCGTTGCTGCTGTCCTTTATCCCGAGCCTGCAGCCTGAAAGCCTGCCCTACCTGCAACAACATGACGCTTTGTACCTGGCCTTGTTCGGCCTTCTTAACCTGACGCTCGCCCCAGTAATCCCTTACTGGAACAAAGGCACGCGCCATCAACTGCAAAACCTGGTCAGCGCGCTGCTGGTACTGACCGTTGTCGTACAAACCCTCACCCTCCTGGCACCCATGCCTGAAGTCGGCGGCCATCCGGCCATCCTGCTCAGCCTGGTAATTGCTGTGGTCGCCATCGCTCTTCACCTGGCTATCAGCTTCTACCGCTCGTCCCCCGCGGCCGCGTCGCAAAACTACGACATGACCAATCGGGATACCGGTACCGTCAAGTGGTTCAACACATCCAAAGGCTTCGGCTTTATTTCCCGTGATTCGGGCGACGATATCTTCGTCCACTTCCGGGCCATTCGCGGCGAAGGCCATCGTGTTCTGGTTGAAGGCCAGCGCGTGGAGTTTTCCGTGATGAATCGCGACAAAGGCCTACAAGCCGAAGACGTGATCGCTGCATTGCCGCGTCGCTGATTCCAGCCGTCGCAGCAAAAAAAACCGCGATCCAGCCTGGCTGGGTCGCGGTTTTTTTATTGCCTGTCGATCAGTAGTGAGGCGGCGGCGCTTCCTCTTCGGATGACTCGAATTGCCCGCCCATTTCTTCCTGGCGCTTAAGCAGCGCGGTCATCTGCAACTGCAGCCGTTCGACGGCCCGCTGCTGGGTGACCAGGATGTCATTCAGGGTTTCGATGGTGTCGTCCTGGAAGGCCAGGCGGCTTTCCAGTTCAGTGACGCGGTCTTGCAGATCCATGGTTCAGCCCTGGGTAAAGATAAAGTCGGCGGGCAGCAGCTCGCGCAGACGCGAACGAATGGCGACCAGTTGCTCTTCAGTGTACGGCTGGGCCGGATGCTTGCCCCACACTGGAGCAGGCCAGGCAGCGTCATCACGCTTGCGTACGATCACATGCACATGCAATTGGCTGACGACGTTGCCCAGCGCGCCAATGTTCATCTTGTCGGCGGCCAACCCTTCATTCAGCCACTGCGCCAAGGCAGTGGTCTCTTGCCACAAGGTATGTTGATCTGCGACATCCAGCTGAAACACTTCGCTGATACCGTTGATACGCGGCACCAGGATGAACCAGGGGTAGTTCGAATCATTGGACAGCAGCAGGCGGCACAGCGGGAAGTCCCCGATGACCAGTGTGTCTTGTTGCAAACGTTGATCTAAGGCGAACACCACGGGCACTCCGTTCGGCAGGTCAGTTTCAGGCGCCAGCATACCTTTGAACGCGCCAGGCTTCACGGCGAATGGCAGCAACGTAACGCAAACCGATAAAAACCTGCACTCTTAAGAGGCAGGCAAATATTTGAGCTACGCTAATCCGGGCCTTTCAAGGGCGCACCAAAATGACCCACTTGTGCATCAAAGGGATCCGCCGACTACCCACTTGTAGGGTGAACCGGTAACGTTTTTCTCTGGCACAGTGTTTTAGTACCACCGAACAGGCGTAACCCATGCACGTCAAGCCCAAACAAAACGGCGTAAAAACCCCGTACTTATGAGGTTTTTACACGCCCACCACGCTTTTCACGAAAAAATGACATTCGGTTACCGGTTTGGGCGCGCTTGTTGCATTCACACTCACATCGTCGGCAACGACACCCGTTTGGAAGCAGGTGTTTCGCGATAAAAGAACAGCAGCGTTTCGATGCGCCCCACGGAAGGTTTCAAACTTCGAAAGAGGTCTGAAAACAGCATTGAAGTTGTCAGTCCCGTAACATTCAGGACTGTGAATTTGCGACATGGACCTAGCAATTTACGACAGCCTCGTAAAGAAGCTGAAAGGAAAGTTTGGTAAGTATCGTCATTAGAGTCTGCGTGATATAACTTTGCGCCGACACAAAAAAGAAAGAGCCGCCCAGATAAAAATACAGGTGGGACGGCAGTACTCTTCCGAAAACCAAAGGAGCAAATCACGATGCGCGTGATGAAGTGGAGCATGATCGCCCTGGCTGTTTCTGCAGGCACCTCGCAGTTCGCAATCGCGTCCTCTCAGGACGACGCAAAGGGCTTTATCGAAGATAGCACCCTGACCGCGAAAACCCGTGCAATGTACATGAACCGTGACTACAAGGACGGCGTGGGTAACGTGCGTCGTGGTAACGGTACCTACACCACCGGCACCGACGACAAAGTCAGCGGCTACCGTCAAGACACCGGTATCAGCGAGTTGCTCACCTACCAATCCGGCTACACCCAAGGCACCGTCGGCTTCGGCGTCGATCTCATGGGCATGGGCAGCTATAAGCTTGATGGCGGTGCGGGCCGTGCCGGTAACGGTCTGTTCGCAACCAATGGCGCTGGCGAGCCAGAATCCACTCAGTCCAAAGTGGCTGGGGCAGCGAAACTCCGCATCTCCGACACCGTGCTGAAATATGGTAACCAGTTCGTATCCAGCCCGGTTTTCACTACCGACGACGGCCGTCTGCTGCCTGAAGTCGCCACCGGCACCTTGATCACCAGCAACGAGATCAAAGGTCTGGAATTGACCGCTGGCCGCTTCACCGCACTGAGCGCGCAAACCGGCATGGGCCGTGACAGCATCAACGGTCGCAGCCGTGTTACCGGCAAGCAAAACCCAGGGCTGAGTGCAGCGAATATCGCTGGCTTTACCTACTCGGGCCTTGAGAACTTCATTTTCGCGTTCCACGCCTCCGATGTTGAAGACTACTGGAAGAAACAGTACGTCAACGTCTTCTACACCCTGCCGCTGAGCGACAAGCAATCGTTGAGTTTCGACTTCAACGGCTACCGCAGCAAGGACGACGGCAAGAAGCTGAACGGCGACCTGGACAACCGCGTCTGGAGCCTGGCAGCTGCGTATAGCATCGACGCACACAAGTTCACCCTGGCTTACCAGCAGTCCTCTGGTAAAACCGGTTACAACTACGGTGTCGACGGTGGCGGTACCGTTTACCTGGCCAACTCCGTGCAAATCTCCGACTTCGTTGGCGAAGACGAGAAGTCCTGGCAGGCTCGCTACGACCTGAACATGGCCTCGTTCGGCGTGCCAGGTCTGAGCTTCATGACCCGTTACACTCGCGGTAGCAACGTTACCGTTGCAGATTCCAGCGATGGTAAAGAGCACGAGTGGGACGTGGAAGCCAAGTACGTACTGCAAGAAGGCCCGGCCAAAGGTCTGTCCTTCCGCGTTCGTAACGCAATCTACAGCGGCACCAACAGCGATTACCGCGCGACCAACTACGACAACCTGGTCGACACCCGTGTGATCGTAGAATACCCACTGAGCATCTTGTAATTTCAGTGGTCAGCTGATTGCGCTAACGCGTAACGCTAATAAAAACCGGCGCCCTTAATCAGGTCGCCGGTTTTTTTATGACCTACAAAAAGCGCTTCAATTTTACATAGCAAGCTAACTAAGAAACCTAGGCTTACTAGTTGTGTTACTCGGCGTCGATTAAAACTTGATAGTTGCCAAAGGGGAGTGACAAAAAACAAGGGGCATGAAGCCCCTTGTCTTTAACAGCAATAGCTGACCGAGCGGCCAAGTTAATAAAGCAACTGATTACACAGCCGCTTCCTGAACCACACGAATAACCCGTTGCGGAAACGGAATATCAATCCCCGCCGCCTTTAAACGATCACGCGCCAGTTCATTGAGCATGAAGACTACATCCCAATAATCCGGGGTTTTGGTCCAGCAACGCAGGGAAACCGTGATGGAGCTATCGCCCAATGTCGAGACCACCGCAACCGCTGCAGGATCAGTCAGTACACGGGGATCTTTTGACAGTTCCAGAAGCACGTCACGGGCTTTTTGCAGGTCGGCGTCATAATCCACGCCCACATCAAACACCACCTTGCGGGTCGGCTGACGGTTGGTGTTGGTGATGATGCCGTTGGACAGGATGCCGTTAGGTACGATCACGGTCTTGTTGTCGCCAGTGCGCAGCACGGTGTGGAAGATCTGGATGCTGTCGACAGTGCCCGAGGTGCCCTGCGCTTCGATCCAGTCACCAATGCGAAATGGGCGGAACAACAGAATCAACACACCACCGGCGAAGTTGGCCAGGCTGCCCTGCAATGCCAGGCCGATGGCCAGGGTCGCGGCACCGATGGCCGCCACGAACGAGGTAGTCGCCACGCCGATCATCGAGGCCACGCTGACAATCAGCATGACCTTCAGCGCAATGTTCGCCAGGCTGGTGATGAAGTGTTGCAGTGCCAGGTCCGCGTTACGCAGAGCCAGCAAGCGACCTACACGGTGGGTCAATACGTTGATCAGCCACCAGCCAATGGCCAGGGTAATCACTGCCAGTAGTACTCGGCTGCCGTATTCCATGATCATCGGGATCCACGACTGTGAGGTCTTGATCAGGTGATCCACTTCAGCATTGAAATCCATCTATCGTCTCCTGTTTGGCGGATGTGCGGCTTTATTGACGGCCTAAAAACGCAAATGAGCCCCGTAGGGCTCAAGTGCAGGCACAGGTTATGGGGCGTGGGACGTCAAAATCGCCCGCTGGTTCCACAAAATGCCATCAGTCGCGGAAGTTATTGAACTGCAGCGGCATGTCAAAGGTTTTGGCGCGCAGGGCAGCGATGGCCTCTTGCAGGTCATCACGTTTCTTGCCAGTGACGCGAACCTGCTCACCTTGGATGGCCGCCTGGACTTTCAGCTTGGCGTCCTTGATATGGGCGACGATCTTCTTCGCCAGCTCCTTATCGATGCCTTCCTTTAACACTGCTTCCTGCTTCATCAGCTTGCCGGAAGCGTAGGCGTCCTTGATTTCAAGGCACTGTGCATCGATCTTGCGCTTGACCAGCGACAACTTGAGGATCTCGATCATCGCTTCCAGCTGGAAATCGGCTTCAGCGGTCAGGTTGACGGTCAGTTCCTTTTCCTTGAACTCGAAGCTGCCCTTGCCCTTCAGGTCATAGCGACGGTCCAGCTCCTTGACGGCGTTCTCGACGGCGTTGGTGACTTCGTGTTTGTCCAGTTCAGATACCACGTCGAACGAAGGCATGTGATTTCTCCAATATAAGGGGCGGGTTCAGTAGAGATGGAGCGCGCCCGAGCTAAAATGCCGGGGCATTATAGCGGTTCTTTCGCCCCGTTCACCGCAGGCGACCCTACGGAGCACAAACTGATGTCGACCACCTGGCATATTCTCGGCGCCGGCAGCCTTGGCACACTCTGGGCCACGCGCTTGGCTCGCGCCGGCCTGCCCGTGAGGATGATCCTGCGCGATAAGGCGCGCCTTGCCAGCTATCAGGCCGGTAAGGGGCTGACGTTGGTCGAACACGGTATAGAAAAGACTTATCCGGTGATTGGCGAAACGCCTGACAACCCCGAGCCGATTCATCGCCTGCTGGTAGCGTGCAAAGCCTACGACGCCCAGAGCGCCGTCGCACATTTGCAGCATCGCCTGTCGCCACACGCCGAACTGATCCTTTTGCAAAACGGCCTTGGCAGCCAGGACGCAGTGGTTGCTCAGTTCCCCCAAGCACGCTGCATCTTCGCCTCCAGCACCGAAGGCGCGTTTCGCGACGGCGATTGGCGCGTGGTGTTTGCAGGCCACGGCTACACCTGGCTGGGGGATGCAGCCCACCCTGCCCCACCGCTGTGGCTGAACGACCTGCACGCCGCCGGCATCCCCCACGAATGGAGCACCGACATTCTTACGAGGCTATGGCGCAAGCTCGCGCTCAATTGCGCGATCAACCCGCTGACCGTGCTTTACCAGTGCCGCAACGGCGAACTGCAAACCCATCAATGTGAAGTGGCAACCCTGTGCGCTGAACTCGGTGAGCTGCTGGAATGTTGCGGCCAACCCGACGCCGCGCTGGACCTGCAACACGAAGTGGAACGGGTGATCCACGCCACAGCCGCTAACTACTCTTCCATGTACCAGGACGTCGCCAACGCCCGCCGCACCGAAATCAGTTACCTGTTGGGCTATGCTTGCCAGGCGGCCGCACGCCACCAATTGAACCTGCCGCATTTGCAGCAGTTGCAGGTGCGTTTGATTGATCAGTTAGTTGCACGCGGATTGCCCCACGACTGAACCACGCGCTACCCTGCCCGCCTGTCTATCACCTGGGATAACCCTGATGCCGTTGCGCCAGCGCCTCGAAAATCTACCGGTTGGGCAGAAACTGCTGGCCGCCCTGTTGGTGTTGTTGACCACCGTATTGCTGGTGGCCAACCTGACCTTTATCAGCGCCGCGTACTGGATTTCCCAGGAAAGCATGGCACCTCAGGCGTTGCAGGCCATCGGTCGCCTGGTATCCAACCCGGGCCTCGCCGCTGAAGCACTCGAATCCCCCGCCCAAGCCGATGCCCTGCTCAGTGAGCTGACCAGCTATTCGCCATTACGCGCCGCCGCCCTGTATGACGGCGAAGGCAACCGCCTGGCGCAGATGCAACACGGCGATCGCCTGCACTTGCCGGACAACTATCGGCATATCGAGGCGTGGCGTGTTACCGAGTTTCGCAGCAACCAGATCATCACCCTGCCCCGGGCAGGCCAACCTTCCGGGCATTTGCTGCTGGTGGCCAGCAGCGAACTGCCGGTGGCCTTCTACACCGGCACGCTGACGGCCAGCCTGGGTATCCTGATTTTCAGTGTGCTGCTATGGCTGATCATCGCCCGGCAGATCAAGCGCCTGATTACCCGGCCGATCCACGAATTGGAAGAACTGTCGCGCCAAGTAACCCGCGAAGAGAACTACGCCCTGCGCGCCGGCCGTGGTAACCGCGATGAAATCGGCAGCCTGGCCGAAGCCTTCAACACCATGCTGTCGCGTATCGAAGCTCGCGAACAGCAGCTCAAGCGCGCACGGGACGACTCCCAGGCCGCTTACGACCAAGCCCAAGGCCTGGCCGAAGAAACACGCCATACCAACCGAAAGTTGGAGCTGGAAGTCCAGGTTCGCAGCAAGATCGAGAAAAAACTCACCGGTTTTCAAAACTACCTGAACAGCATCATCGACTCGATGCCCTCGGCGTTGATCGCCCTGGACGAACAACTCTACGTCACCCAGTGGAACCAGGAAGCCAGCGCGCTTTCCGGTACGCGCCTGGATGAAGCGCTGAATCAGCCGATCTACCTCGCTTTTCAACCGCTCAAGCCGTACCTGCCGCAGATCAAGGCTACTGTGGAGCAGCACACGGTAGAACGCATCGAGCGTGTCACCTGGATCAAGGATGATGAACCCAAGCATTACGCCCTGACCTTCTACCCGCTGATGGGCGGTGCCGGGCGGGGCGTGGTGATCCGTATCGACGACATCACTCAGCGTCTGTCCCTGGAAGAAATGATGGTGCAGTCGGAAAAAATGCTCTCGGTCGGTGGGCTTGCCGCCGGTATGGCTCACGAGATCAACAATCCGCTGGGGGCGATCCTGCATAACGTGCAGAACATCCGGCGCCGGCTGTCGTCCGACCTACCCAAAAACCTGGAGTTCGCCGAGCAGGCAGGTATCGAACTGGAAAAGATCAACCGCTACCTGGAAGGCCGTGAGGTGCCACAATTGCTGGATGGCATCCAGCAAGCCGGTGCGCGAGCGGCCAAGATCGTCACTCACATGCTCAGCTTCAGCCGCCGCAGCAACCGGCAGATGGCGCCTTGCGACCTGCCGGCGCTGATCGACCAGGCCGTGGAAATTGCCGGTAACGACTTCGATCTGGCCATCGGTTTCGACTTCAAGGGCCAGGCGATCATTCGTCAGTTCGACCCCCAATTGGGCCCGGTGCCCGGCACTGCCAACGAGCTGGAACAAGTACTGCTCAACCTGCTGAAAAACGCAGCCCAGGCCATTCATCTGCGTGAAGACGATCGCGAACCGGGGCGCATCATCCTGCGCACACGTCTTAACCCGCCGTGGGCAGAGATTCAGGTGGAAGACAACGGTATCGGCATGAGTGAGAACGTACGTAAACGCACTTTTGAGCCGTTCTTCACCACCAAAGAGATCGGCCAGGGCACTGGGCTGGGGCTTTCGGTTTCGTACTTCATCGTCACCAACAACCACAAAGGGCAGATGGAGGTGCATTCCACCCTCGGTCAAGGCACTTGTTTTACCCTGCGCTTACCCTTGGCGGGCAGCCAACTGCCGCCCAATGAACTGACCCAACTGGAGCACTGACCATGGGCTTTCGCCTGTCGAAGATTTACACCCGTACTGGAGACACAGGCGAAACCGGCCTCGGCGACGGTCGCCGTGTACCCAAGGACCACCCGCGAGTTGAGGCCATCGGCGAAGTCGATTCGCTGAACAGCCAACTGGGATTATTACTGGCGGGCCTGGAAGAGCAAAGTGGCAAGCATCCGGAACTCAAAGATGTGATCGAGGTACTGACCCCATGCCAGCATCGATTATTCGACCTCGGCGGTGAGCTGGCGATGCCGGTGTACAAGGCGCTGAACGCAGCGGAAGTGGATCGGCTGGAGGCCGCGATTGATCGCTGGAATGAAGAGGTCGGGCCGCTGGAAAACTTCATCCTGCCCGGTGGCTCGGCGTTGATCGCCCAGGCCCATGTGTGTCGCAGCCTGGCGCGCAGTGCGGAGCGGCGCTGTCAGCACCTCAACGCGGTGGAGCCGTTAGAGGGAGTGGGGTTGGCGTATATCAATCGGCTGTCGGATTTGCTGTTTGTGGCGGCGCGGGTGATTGCCAGGCGCCAGGGGATTGCGGAGATTTTGTGGCAGGCGGCGGCTAAGCCACACTGATCACGATTCGCTGAATGGCAGGGCCTGATCGGGGGGCAAGTCGAATCGTCGCACCCGATGAGGCCCGCCAGAGCAGCTTCAAACTTGTGGCCAGAACGCCCTGATACCCGCTACACCCTGAGCCCCAGCTTCCCAAGCCTGTTCCCGATCAGCAGGTCCAACCCCACCCAACAGAAACACCGGTTTGCTGAACCCACGGATCAACTCTGCCGCCTGCTCCCAACCCAAAGGCTGGGCATCAGGGTGGGTCTGGGTCGGCTGCACCGGCGACAGCGTGACAAAATCCACGTCCATCATTTCTGCCAGCGCCAGTTCTTCAGCGTTGTGGCAGGAAGCAGCCAACCAACGGTCTTTCGGCAGCGGCCGGCCCTTGCTCGCGTATTTGCGCAGTTGCGCCGAGGTCATGTGCCAGCCGGCGGCAGGAAAATCCCCCAGCCATTCAAACGGTCCTTTAAGCATCAACTGCGCCTTGCCAGCGCACAGACCCACCGCATCTACCGCGAGGTCGCGGTATTTCGGGTCGTAACCGTTCGGCGCACGCAGTTGGACCAGCTTGATGCCGCCCGCGACAGCCTTCTGAATCCCGCGTAACAGCGTCGGGGTTTCGAGTTCGCCGGGGGTGATCAGGTAATCGGCAGGCAAGCGCGCGGCGGCAACGATTGGAGCGTTAGCGGCCGGGAACTCGTAGTTGAGCAAATCCCGAGGCGCCACCCATTCCAGGGGTTGCCCTTCGACACCGTGGGGCTCGCCGGTAAAAGCCGAGACTTCCCAGACATCCAACAAGACCTGCTTGTCCGGATAGTCATGCTGCACCTTGATCAACGGCCGAGCCGTGGCGACCTGGATACCCAGTTCTTCCTGTAATTCACGGGACAGGGCCGAGGCGACCGACTCACCGGCCTCCACCTTGCCACCGGGAAACTCCCAGAGACCGCCCTGATGCTGGGTATCCGCGCGGCGCGCCAGCAGGATCCTGCCGTCGACACCGCGGATCACCGCTGCTGCTACATGCACTCGTTTCACCGCGGTTATCCTCTTCTATCAGGTACGGTATTCCGCGTTGATCTTCACGTACTCGTGGGACAGGTCGGTGGTCCAGATGGTTTCGCTGCAATCGCCGCGGCCCAACTCGATGCGGATGGTGATTTCTTCCTGCTGCATCACCGCCGAGCCCTGTGCTTCGGTATAGCTCTCGGCACGAGCGCCACGGCTGGCGATGCACACGTCACCGAGGAACACGTCGATCTTGCTCACGTCCAGATCCGGCACACCAGCACGGCCAACGGCGGCGAGGATGCGGCCCCAGTTGGGGTCGGAGGCGAACAGTGCCGTCTTGATCAGCGGCGAGTGGGCCACGGTGTAGCCGACATCCAGGCATTCCTGGTGATTGCCGCCGCCGTTGACTTCAACCGTCACGAACTTGGTGGCACCTTCGCCGTCACGCACGATGGCCTGGGCCACGTCCATGCACACTTCGAACACAGCCTGCTTCAATGCCGCGAACAGCGGGCCGCTGGCCTCGGTAATTTCCGGCAGATCAGCTTTGCCGGTAGCGATCAGCATGCAGCAATCGTTGGTCGAGGTATCGCCATCGATGGTAATGCGGTTGAACGACTTGTTGGCGCCGTCGAGGATCAGGCTGTGCAGCACGTCGCGGGAAACTTTGGCGTCGGTAGCAATGTAGCCGAGCATGGTTGCCATGTTCGGGCGGATCATGCCCGCGCCTTTACTGATACCGGTCACGGTGACGGTCACGCCGTCGTGCACGAACTGACGGCTCGCGCCTTTCGGCAGGGTGTCCGTGGTCATGATGCCAGTGGCGGCGGCCGCCCAGTTATCCACAGACAGGTCGTCCAACGCGGCCTGCAAGGCGCCTTCGATTTTCTCAACCGGCAGCGGCTCGCCGATGACACCGGTGGAGTAAGGCAACACTTGGCTGGCATCCACGCCAGTCAACTGGGCCAGCTTGGCGCAGGTACGCGCAGCAGCGACCAGACCAGGCTCACCGGTGCCTGCGTTGGCATTGCCAGTGTTAGTCAGCAGGTAACGGATGGAGCCGGCAACGCGCTGCTTGGCCAGGATCACCGGAGCGGCACAGAAGGCGTTGAGGGTGAAAACACCGGCGACGGTCGAACCTTCGGCACAGCGCATCACCACCACATCCTTGCGCCCCGGGCGCTTGATGCCGGCCGACGCGATACCGAGCTCAAAACCGGCAACCGGGTGCAATGTGGGCAAAGGACCAAGACCAACAGCCATGAACGCGCTCCTTAAAAGATAGATGATGTCTGTGCCGTCGTGATCGACGGTGAAATTAATGGCAAAACGCCGCGACGGCAGAGGCCGGTCGCGGCGCTAGGTATTGCAGCGTCAGGCGAAAATCTTATTCGATCTGGCCGTGGCAGTGTTTGAATTTCTTGCCCGAACCGCAGTAGCACAGTTCGTTGCGGCCCAGCTTCTGGTCATTGCGAACCGGCGCCTGAGCCAAGGCCACATCGACCTCTTCGCCCAACACCTCAGGCGCTTCCAGACCCGGCGCTTCGTCGTGCTGGAACTGCATGCGCGCAGCCAGTGCCTCGGCTTCCTGACGCAGGCGAGCTTCTTCCTCGATCGGGTCTTCGCGGCGCACCTGAACATGGGACAGCACGCGAATCGAATCGCGCTTGATCGAATCCAGCAACTCGGAGAACAGCGTGAACGACTCGCGCTTGTACTCTTGCTTCGGGTTCTTCTGGGCGTAACCACGCAGGTGGATGCCGTGACGCAGGTGGTCCATGGTCGACAGGTGGTCTTTCCACAGGTCGTCCAGCACGCGCAGTACGATTTGTTTCTCGAAGGTGCGCAGTGCTTCGGCACTCGCCTGCTCTTCTTTCTCGTTGTACGCGGCCAGCAGCTCGGCCATCAGCTTCTCGCGCAGCGTCTCTTCGTACAGGTGATCGTCTTCGTCGAGCCATTGCTGGACCGGCAAGTCGACACCGAAGTCGCTCTTCAACGCGGCTTCCAGGCCAGCAACATCCCACTGCTCTGGCAGGGACTGTGGCGGGATGTGTGCACTGACGGTCGCGTTGAGCACGTCCTGACGGAAATCGGCGATGGTCTCGCCAATGTTGTCAGCGGCCAGCAACGTGTTACGCATGTGATAAATCACTTTACGCTGTTCGTTGTTGACGTCGTCGAACTCAAGCAGTTGCTTACGAATATCGAAGTTACGGCCTTCAACCTTGCGCTGGGCCTTCTCGATGGCGTTGGTCACCATACGGTGCTCGATCGCTTCACCGGACTGCATACCCAAGGCTTTCATGAAGTTCTTCACCCGATCCGAGGCGAAGATGCGCATCAGGCTGTCTTCCAGAGACAGGTAGAAGCGGCTGGAACCGGCGTCACCCTGACGGCCGGCACGACCACGCAGTTGGTTGTCGATACGGCGCGATTCGTGACGCTCGGACGCGATCACCTGCAAACCACCGGATTCGAGCACGGCCTGGTGGCGCTTCTGCCAGTCAGCCTTGATCTGGGCGATCTGCTCAGGGGTAGGGTTGTCCAGGGAGGCGACTTCCACTTCCCAGTTACCGCCCAACAGGATGTCAGTACCACGACCGGCCATGTTGGTGGCGATAGTCAGTGCGCCTGGGCGACCGGCCTGGGCAATGATCTCAGCTTCTTTTTCGTGGAACTTGGCGTTAAGAACCTTGTGCTCGATACCTTCCTTGTTGAGCAGGTTAGACACGTGCTCGGAAGTCTCGATAGTGGCGGTACCCACCAGAATCGGGCGGCCCTGGGCCATGCCGTCCTTGATGTCGTTGATGATCGCCGCGTACTTCTCTTCGGCGGTCAGGAACACCAGGTCATTGAAATCTTTACGCGCCAGCGGCTTGTTCGGTGGGATCACCATCACGGCCAGGTTGTAGATCTGGTGGAATTCGAACGCTTCGGTGTCCGCAGTACCGGTCATGCCGGACAGTTTGTTATACAGACGGAAGTAGTTCTGGAAGGTGGTGGAGGCCAACGTCTGGCTTTCGGCCTGAATGTTGAGCATTTCCTTGGCTTCGATGGCCTGGTGCAGGCCTTCGGACAGACGACGACCCGGCATGGTACGGCCGGTGTGTTCGTCAACCAATACCACTTGGCCATCTTGCACAATGTATTCGACGTTGCGATGGAACAGCTTGTGGGCGCGCAGGCCCGCATACACGTGGGTCAACAGGCCCAGGTTGTGCGCCGAGTACAGGCTCTCGCCCTCAGCCAGCAGGCCGATCTGGGTCAGCATGTCTTCGACGAACTGGTGACCGGCTTCGTTGAGTTCGACCTGGCGGGTCTTCTCGTCGATGGAGAAGTGACCTTCTTTGGTCACAACGCCTTCCACTTCTTCGATGTGCTGCTCCAGACGCGGGATCAACTTGTTGATCTCGGTGTACAGGCGCGAGCTGTCTTCGGCCTGGCCGGAGATGATCAGTGGGGTACGGGCTTCGTCGATGAGAATGGAGTCGACTTCGTCGATCACGGCAAAGTTGAGTTCACGCTGGAATTTTTCATCCATGCTGAACGCCATGTTGTCGCGCAGGTAGTCGAAACCGAATTCGTTGTTGGTGCCGTAGGTAATGTCGCACGCGTAAGCAGCGCGCTTCTCTTCCGGCGGCTGGAACGGCGTTACTACGCCGACGGTCAGGCCGAGATATTCATACAGCGGGCGCATCCAGTTGGCGTCCCGGCGAGCCAGGTAGTCGTTCACCGTCACAACGTGCACGCCCTTGCCGGACAGTGCGTTGAGGTAAACACCCAGAGTAGCTACCAGGGTCTTGCCTTCACCGGTACGCATTTCGGCAATCATGCCTTCATGCAAGGTCATGCCGCCGATCAACTGGACGTCGAAGTGGCGCATGCCCATGACACGCTTACCGGCTTCACGGGCAACCGCAAAGGCTTCGGGAAGCAGCTTGTCGAGGGTTTCACCTTTGGCTATGCGGGCCTTGAACTCTTGGGTCTTGGCGCGCAATTGCTCGTCCGACAGGGCAACCATCTGCTCTTCGAAGGCATTGACCAGCTGCACCGTCTTGAGCATGCGTTTGACTTCGCGCTCATTCTTGCTTCCAAAAAGTTTCTTTAACAAAGGCGCAAACATATCGGCAGGTTCTTCCACACATAGGGATGGAGGGCGCACCGTGAGTGGCCCGAGCAGCCCTCACGGCCGCATGCGAACGCGCATTCTACCCGGAATCGTGGGTGAGGAAAGTGGCGTTGTTCCCCGATGCTGGCATGGTGCTGTGAGAGGGCTTGTTTAAAATAAGGGCTTTTGCGCGAACTTCAACCCATGGAGCCGATTGATTTCCTGGGAAACCGCCCGGCAATGCATTGTCAGGGGCCCCGCAGACGCATTCTGCTAAGATGGCCGCTCTGTTACTTAAGGTGTCCAATCATGGCATTTCGCCCTCTTACAGCCCGCGCGCCCAGCGTGTTGCTTCGCGAAGCCAAGCCGCTGAAAGCCATCTTTGGCCATGCGCAACGCTTGGGCCATTTGCAACGCCTGCTCGAAAGCCAACTACAACCCGCCGCCCGCGAGCATTGCCACGTGGCGTCGTGGCGTGAAGGTAATTTGCTATTGATTGTCACAGACGGTCATTGGGCGACCCGTTTGCGCTATCAGCAAAAACGCCTGCAGCGTCAATTGATGGCATTCGATGAGTTCGCCAGCTTGACGCGTATCCAGTTCAAGGTACAGCCACCGACCGTGCAGCAAGGCGCAGTCGGACACACTCTGGACCTGTCGGAGCATGCGGCCGAGACGATTCAGGCCACGGCCGACGGCATCAACGATCCAGGCTTGCGCGCCGCGCTTGAGCGCTTGGCCGCCCATGGCAAGCCCAAGGCCTGAGGCACTACTTGCGCTTACTGCCGCCCAGCAAAGACCCCAACAAACCACGCACCAATTGACGCCCCATCTGGTTGGCCGCCTGCTGCATCGCTGACTTCAGCGCCTTGCCTGCGGTTGTTCCAAGGAACGCCCCAGCTTTGTCCGTGAAGCTGGGCTCCTCGGCGCCCTGCCGAGGCTCTTCGTTAGGCCCAAGCTCCTTGCGCGCCATCAACACTTCATAGGCGGACTCCCGATCAATCGGCTTGTCATAGCGACCCTGCAGCGGTGAAGTGGCCACCAATGCGGCACGCTCTGCCGCACTGAGCGGCCCGATGCGCGATTGCGGCGGCGCGACCAATACGCGCTGAACGATCTCCGGCGTGCCTTTTTCCTGCAGCGTACCCACCAATGCCTCACCGGTGCCCAGCTCAGTCAAAACCGATAACGCATCGAATGTCGGGTTGGGGCGGAAGCCGTCCGCTACCGCCCGCAAGGATTTCTGCTCTTTCGTGGTGAACGCCCGCAGGCCGTGCTGCACCCGTAAACCGAGTTGCGCCAGCACGGTATCCGGCAAGTCGCCCGGCGATTGAGTGACGAAATACACCCCCACCCCCTTGGAACGAATCAGCCGCACCACTTGCTCCAAGCGATCTTGCAAAGCCTTGGGAGTGTCGGCAAACAAGAGATGCGCTTCGTCGAAGAACAGCGCCAGCAGCGGTTTGTCCGCATCACCGCGCTCCGGAAGTTGTTCGAACAATTCTGCCAACAGCCACAACAGGAAGGTCGCATACACCTTCGGCGCTTCATGCACCAGGCGGCTAGCGTCCAACAAGTGAATACGTCCGCGCCCATCGCCTGTGGGCTGCAAGATGTCTTCAAGCTGCAAGGCCGGCTCACCAAACAACGCCTCGGCACCCTGCTGTTCCAAGACAGCCAAGCGCCGCAACAGTGCCTGACTGGAGCCTGTGGTCATCAGCGCCGCGTCTTCGCCAAGCAGTTCCGGGTGGTAGCGAAGGTGATTGAGAAGTGCCTTGAGATCCTTGAGATCCAGCAGCAATAGGCCTTCGCGATCCGCCACCTTGAATGCGGCGTAAAGGGCCGACTGCTGGCTGTCAGTCAGCTCCAACAAACTGCCAAGCAACAACGGCCCCATCTCACTGATGGTGGTACGCAACGGATGACCGGACTGCCCGTGGATATCCCACAGCGTGACGGGGTAAGCCTTGGCCGTGTAATTAAGGAAAGGCATCCCGGCAATACGCTCGGCCACCTTGCCCTGAGGGTTGGCGGCGGCACCCAGGCCACAGAGGTCGCCTTTGATATCAGCCGCAAATACCGCGACGCCCGCATCACTGAAGGCTTCGGCCAGGCGCTGCAACGTGACGGTCTTGCCTGTGCCCGTGGCGCCGGCGATCAACCCGTGGCGGTTGGCAAGGCGCATGGCCTGGGCAATTGGCTGGCCATCAAGACCGGCACCGATAAGAAGTTGTGTGGAGTCAGGCATTTCGTCACCCATGGTTAATCTTTAGTGCCGCCAGGTCGATAAGAGAGATGTGAGACCCATAAAGTCTAAAAATCGCTCAGATATCTCCTACAGGGACCAACGGAAATATCAAACTTTTTTTACGCTACCCCTCCGCGTGTTCCACAAGGACGCGCTTTGGATATTAAGACCTTAGCGGACCCTTCAAGCTATGAATAAAAATCTGCGTTTCAGCCACAAGATCCTGCTTGCAGCCTCCCTTATCGTCATCGCGGCCTTCGCTCTATTCACCCTCTACAACGACTACCTGCAACGTAACGCCATTCGTGAAGACCTCAACAGCTACCTGCACGAAATGGGCGATGTCACCGCAAGCAACATTCAAACCTGGCTCACCGGGCGTATTGCGCTGGTGGAAAACGCTGCACAAAACATCGCTATCAACCCTGAGCCTTCGACCGTTGCCAGCCTGCTGGAACAGAAAACCCTGACGTCGTCCTTCATGGCAACCTACGTTGGTGACAGCAAAGGGGCCTTCACCATCCGCCCCGACACCAAGATGCCGGATGGCTTCGACCCACGTGTTCGCCCCTGGTACAAGGGCGCCCAGAGCAGCAACGGCTCGACGCTGACCGAGCCGTATATCGACGCCGCTACAGGTCAATTGATCATTTCCATCGCCACCCCCAGCGCCAAAGGCGGCCAGAGCATTGGCGTGGTGGGCGGCGACCTGAGCCTGCAAACCCTGGTGGATAACATTGGCGCGCTGAACTTCGGTGGCATGGGCTACGCGTTCCTGGTCAGCGCCGACGGCAAAGTGCTGGTACACCCGGACAAAAGCCTGGTGATGAAAACCCTGGCCGACATGTATCCAAAAAACACGCCGAAGATCAGCGGCGATTTCAGTGAAGTTCAAGCCAATGGCAAGGACAACATCGTGACCTTCACACCGATCAAAGGCCTGCCGTCGGTGAACTGGTACCTGGGTATTTCGGTGGATAAAGACAAATCCTTCGCCATGCTCAGCGAATTTCGCACCTCAGCGGTGATCGCCACGATCATTGCCGTAGTGATCATCATTGCCCTGCTGGGCATGCTGATTCGCGTCCTGCTGCAACCGCTGCATGTGATGACCCGCGCCATGCAGGACATCGCCGACGGCGAAGGTGACCTGACACGTCGCCTGACCATCCAGAACCACGATGAGTTCGGCATCCTGGGTAATGCGTTCAACAGCTTCGTGGAGCGTATTCACACGTCCATCCGCGAAGTGTCCTCGGCCACCGAGCAAGTGAATGAAGTAGCACTGCGGGTTGTCAGCGCATCCAACTCGTCGATGGTCAACTCCGACGAACAGGCCAACCGCACCAACAGCGTGGCTGCTGCCATCAATGAACTGGGCGCCGCAGCTCAGGAAATCGCGCGTAATGCCGCGCAAGCCTCCAACCAGGCCAGCGATGCGCGGCATTTGGCAGAAGACGGTCAACAGGTGGTTGAGCGCAATATCAAGGCGATGACTGAGTTGTCCGCGATGATCAGCGCCTCCAGCAGCAATATAGAAGCGCTTAACAGCAAGACCGTGAACATCGGCCAGATTCTCGAAGTGATCACCAGCATTTCCCAGCAAACCAACCTGCTGGCGCTGAACGCTGCGATTGAAGCGGCACGTGCCGGTGAAGCAGGACGCGGGTTTGCAGTCGTCGCCGACGAAGTGCGCAACCTGGCACACCGCACCCAGGAATCGGCGCAACAAGTACAAAAGATGATTGAGGAACTTCAAGTCGGCGCCCGGGAGTCGGTCAGCACCATGAGCGAAAGCCAGCGACACAGTCATGACAGCGTAGAAATCGCTAACCTGGCCGGTGAGCGTCTTAACAGCGTCACCCAACGTATTGGGGAAATCGACGGCATGAACCAGTCGGTGGCGACTGCCACTGAGGAGCAGACCTCGGTCGTGGAGTCGATCAACATGGACATCACTGAAATCAACACCCTCAATCAGGAAGGCGTGGAAAACCTGCAATCGACCCTGCGCGCGTGCTCCGACCTGGAACAGCAAGCGGCGCGGTTGAAACAATTGGTGGGCAGCTTCCGGATCTGATTCGCTTTATTTTGCAGCGGGATCTGACTTAGCCTGCTCGCGTTCCCATAACTCGGCGGCACCGGGAAATTCGGTGCCGTCTTCACTGTCCAGATCCTCCGGGTCGTAACGGCTCAAGCACCCCTCACCTAGTGTCGATGGTGCTTTGGAGGTGGCTTTTTCCAGTGGGTCACTCATCGGTCAATCCTCAACGACAGACAAAGAAAAAGGGCCTGCAACGATTTAACGCCCAGGCCCTTTTTTCTTCAATCAAAACGGCTTGATCAGAACACGACGGTCTTGTTGCCGTGCACCAGCACGCGGTCTTCCAGGTGGTAACGCAGGCCACGGGCCAGCACCATCTT
The DNA here is from genome assembly GCF_052938085.1 of Pseudomonas sivasensis. Classification (NCBI taxonomy): domain Bacteria; kingdom Pseudomonadati; phylum Pseudomonadota; class Gammaproteobacteria; order Pseudomonadales; family Pseudomonadaceae; genus Pseudomonas; species Pseudomonas sivasensis. Next base: position 1,144,837 of record NZ_CP176442.1, on the reverse strand, counting down.
CTCGACATCGCGACCGAAGCGCACCATGTCCTCGATGCTGTCGCTATGGCTGACACGCACTACGTCCTGCTCGATGATCGGGCCGGCATCCAGCTCTTCGGTGACGTAATGGCAAGTTGCACCAATCAACTTCACGCCACGCAGAGACGCCTGATGGTAAGGCTTGGCCCCCACAAAGGACGGCAGGAAGCTATGGTGAATGTTGATCACCTTGCCGGCGTATTCGCGGCACAGTTCCGGCGGCAGGATCTGCATGTAGCGCGCCAGCACCACCACGTCAGCCTCATGCTGCTTCACCAGGCGAGAAACCTCGGCGAATGCAGGCTCCTTGTCCTGAGGGTTGACCGGCACATGGTAGTAAGGGATGCCATGCCACTCGACCATGCTGCGCAGGTCGTCATGGTTTGAGATTACGCACGCGATCTCGCAGTCCAGTTCGTCACTGTGCCAGCGGTGCAGCAAGTCGGCCAGGCAGTGAGATTCGCGGCTTGCCATCAACACCACGCGCTTCTTCTGCTCGGTGTCGGTGATATGCCAAGTCATCGAGAACTCTTCAGCGATTGGCGCAAATGCCTCGCGAAAAGCCTCAAGGCCAAAGGGCAGTGTGTCGGCACGAATTTCGTGACGCATGAAGAACCAACCGCTGAGATTGTCCGAGTGATGGCTCGCCTCAGTAATCCAGCCGTTATGGGAGGCCAGAAAATTACTGACCTTGGCAACGATGCCGACCCGGTCCGGGCAAGCAATCACCAGCCGAAAAGTGCGCATTAGGGGGAAACTCCAGAACTTCGCAAAGGCCGCCATTCTAGCGATTGTGCAGAAAAACTGCAGTATTCAATGAGCCTTATTCTGATCCGCCCCCGAGGCACATCCCTTAATAGCGTATGGTTTTACCACCCCTATATGAACGAACAGCGCAGGCTGACGCAGTTATACAAAAAATTAACGGCATTATCTTCAGGTGCATCACCTACTTAATTAACTCGATTGCATAGCGCATTCACAAACATTCAAAGTAATTCACCTAAATGCAGTCTTAAATGTTTACTTGAGCAAATCGCCTGACTATTATTAGGCCACTATCCCTGTCAATCAGCGTTCTACATAAGGTAGTCCACATGTCTCTGATCAACGAATACCGCGCCACCGAAGAAGCTATCAAAGAGCTGCAAGCTCGTTTGAAGAACCTGTCCCAAGACGACAAACTGAAAACCGAGCTGGAATTCGAAGGCAAACTGCGCACCCTCATGGGTGAGTACTCCAAATCCCTGCGTGACATCATCGCGCTGCTGGACCCAGAGTCGAAAGTTAAAGCTCCACGTGGCGCTGTGAAAACTACCGGCACCAAACGTGCTCGCAAAGTCAAACAATACAAAAACCCGCACAACGGCGAAGTGATTGAAACCAAAGGTGGCAACCACAAAACTCTGAAAGAGTGGAAAGCCAAGTGGGGCGGTGACGTGGTTGAAGGTTGGGCTACCCTGCTGGGCTAAGCTTCACCAGGTCTGCGCCTGATGCGCGACCCATTAAAAACGCCAGCATGCTGGCGTTTTTTATTGATCGTATTTTTTACAAACCTCTATCACAGGTCCATACGAGCAGCTAAAGAGTCGGCATATTCCTGCCATTGCTCCAGCACCTGCTGCTGAAACGGCGTCGCACTAACCATCAACTCCAGTCGCGCTTGATTAAATGCCTCAAGGGTATTCGGTGCGCCAAATTCGGAATTTGACAAACGTTGCTGACAGAAAAATTTCCAGCGTTGTAGCTCTTCGCTGTTCAACGTATCGGGGAAGTTACGCGCCCGGTAGCGAAACAATAATTCAGGCAGACGGTGATCATCAAAAGGCCACTGCTGACGAGCTAATTGCGCAGGTTCAGCCGCGCGAATTTGCTCACATAACCGTCGATCACGATCCCCGATAAAACCCTCGTAAAGCTGCTGTTCGGGATCGACACTCGGTGCAAAATCTTCCTCGCCGTAAATAACTGCCAATTTATCGAGCCAAAGTTCCTGTGCGTCAGTTAGCCGCAGAGCCCGTGACTGGAAAACATTCATGTCCAATTGCAGGCGCTCACGATCTTCGACCCGCAGTACGTTCAAGGGCGCAACCACGGGGCAGCGGTTGATATGCACCAGTTTGAGCGGTACCGGCAACTCACCTTCTGCGAGCTCATCACGGCGGGTGTACAAGCGTCGACGCAAAATGTCGGCATCCATATCCAGCAGCCCCTGAGGATCGAGCCCAAGGTCGCAGACAATCAGCGCGTTGCGGTTGCGCGGGTGCCAGGCCAGGGGCAGCACAATGCCCAAGTAATGACGTTCGGCGGAAAACCGCCCGGAGATATGCACCATCGGTTGCAGCAATCGCACTTGGTCCATTACCCGTTGTTTGCTGCGTAGTTGAAACAGCCAATCATAAAGCTTGGGCTGTTTCTCTCGCACCAATCGAGCCAGGGCGATTGTGGCGCGCACGTCGGATAACGCATCGTGGGCCTGACCATGGTCGATACCATTGGCGGCAGTCAGACGCTCAAGCTTGAGGGTCACGCGCCCGTCCTGCTGCGGCCACTCGATACCTTCCGGGCGCAGGGCATAAGCGGTGCGAACCACGTCGATCAAGTCCCAACGACTATTACCGCCCTGCCATTCGCGCGCATAAGGGTCGAAAAAATTGCGATACAGGCTGTAGCGCGTCATTTCATCGTCAAACCGCAACGTGTTATAGCCGGCACCGCACGTCCCCGGAGCCGCCAGTTCGGCATGTACGCGAGTCATGAAATCAGCCTCGGCCAGGCCCTTTTCGGCCAGAATGGCAGGGGTGATCCCGGTAATGGCACAGGCGGCGGGATGGGGCAGGATATCGTCGCTGGGCTGGCAGTAAATGTTGACCGGTGGGCCGACCTCGTTCAGTTCGAGATCCGTACGAATGCCAGCTACCTGGAGCGGTCGATCGCTACGCGGGTTGATGCCGGTGGTTTCGTAGTCGTACCAGAAAATGGAGGTCACGGGCTATTCCTGTGTTTAAGATCCACAAAGTCTAGGCGTTGAGCCCTGTTCGGGGCCAGCACCAAAAAACCTGTACAAACATCCAGCAAAACCTTGAATAGTTGCTTCCATCGCCGACGCTGTTAGCATCCGTGCCACCCAGCCGCTCTGCACTGCCAAGGATCGCGATGCCATCAATCCCATTGGATACCCGCTACCAGATCGAGACCCCAGAAGGAATCGACCTGCCACTGCGCCCCGCCGGCTTGGTGCCACGGGCGCTGGCATTTGCCTTCGACCTCGTCGCCCGCGCAGTGATAATGGGCGTACTTCTGGTGCCACTGGCCCTGCTCGGCAATATTGGTATCGGCCTGGGCTCGCTGCTGCTGTTCCTGGTCAGTTGGTGGTACATGGTGCTGTTCGAGGTGCTCAATCAGGGCTGCTCACCGGGTAAACAGGTTATGGGCTTGCGGGTCGTGCAGGACGACGGCACGCCCATCAGTTGGTCAGCCTCGCTGATCCGCAACTTGCTGCGGTTTGTCGACATGCTGCCGTTCGGCTACTTTCTTGGCGCGATCAGTTGCCTGCAACACCCTCACTTCAAACGCCTTGGTGACCTGGCCGCCGGCACCCTGGTGATCTACCGAGAACAGCCCCTGAAACGCCCCCAGGTGCCTCAAGCTGTAGCACTGCGCTTACCGTTTGCCCTGGACCTGAGTGAACAGCGGGCGATCCTGGGTTTCGCGGAACGCCAAGGCGAACTCTCCGCCGAGCGGGTACACGAACTCGCTTCCATCCTCGCAACGCCGCTTCAAGTCTCCCCCGCCCGTGCCGTGGAGCAACTCAATGGCTTGGCCCGTGGCCTGTTGGGGCCAACATGAAACAGAGCCTCTTCGAAAGCCGTTACCAACCGCAATGGCAAGCCTTTGCCGAACAACTGAAACAGTTGGAACAAGGCAAGGCCAAGGCCGGTGACATGGCCGATTTCCCTCACCAATACCGGCGTCTATGCCAGCACCTGGCCCTGGCCCAGGAGCGCGGTTACAGCAGTTACCTGGTGGACCCGCTGCAACAACTGGCGTTGCGCGGACATCAACAACTCTATCGCCACCGCAGCCAATTGGCGGCGAATGTGCTGAGCTTTGTGCTGGCCGACTTTCCGCGACAGGTGCGGGAACAGTGGCGCTTCGTGTTGATTGCCAGCCTGCTGTTCTTTGGCAGCCTGCTGAGCATTGCCTTGCTGGTCTATCTGTTTCCAGACCTGATCTACAGCATTGTCAGCCCCCAGCAAGTGGCGGAGATGCAGGGCATGTATGACCCCGATGCCAGCCGCTTGGGTCGAGCCGCCGAGCGAGCATCGAGCGAAGACTGGATGATGTTTGGCTACTACGTAATGCACAACATCGGCATCGCCTTCCAGACATTCGCCGCCGGGTTGCTGTTCGGCTTGGGCAGTGTGTTTTTCCTGATATTCAACGGGCTGATCATCGGCGCGATTTCCGGGCACCTGACTGAAATCGGCTATGGGCAGACCTTCTGGTCATTTGTCATCGGCCATGGTGCCTTTGAGTTGACGGCTATCGCCCTCGCTGGCGCCGCAGGCTTGCAACTGGGCTGGGCGCTGATTGCACCTGGGCAACTGACACGAAGCGAATCCTTGCGACTTGCCGCTCGCGAGAGCGTGCAACTCCTGTGCGGCGTCATGGTGTTTCTACTGATCGCAGCCTTTATCGAAGCCTACTGGTCTTCCACCACCCAGGTAGCCCCTTGGATCAAATACCTGGTGGGCGCTGCACTGTGGCTGTTGGTGGGCGCTTACCTGACCTTTGCCGGAAGGGCTCGCCATGCGTCTGAGTGATGCCAGCGTAGTGATTCGCCCACGCACCGCCTGGGAGGCCATGGATCTTGGCGTATTAATGGCCCAGGAACATCGCTTGCTGTTGATGGGGAGCTGGGCGCTGGTGACCCTTCCGGTTTTTGCGTTGCTCACCGCACTGCTATGGAATTACCCCTCCATGGCCATGTTCCTGTTCTGGTGGTTGAAACCGGCTTTCGACCGCTTACCTTTATATATCCTCTCCACAGCCCTGTTCGGCGAAGCGCCTAGCCTCAAGCAGGCTGTGCGCCAATGGCCAAAACTGCTTAACAGCCAACTGCTGGCCAGCCTGACCTGGCGCAGACTCAGCCTCAGCCGCAGTTTTGTGATGCCGGTCAGTCAGCTTGAAGGCATGGACGGCCAGGCGCGTCAGCAACGCCTGGGTGTACTGCTGCAGCGCAACGCCGGCGCCGCTCGCTGGTTAACCACTGTCGGGGTGCATCTGGAAATCGGCCTATGGTTTGGCTGCATGGCGCTGTTCTATCTACTCATCCCGCAACAACTTGAACTGGATTGGGATTGGCAGCGGTTGGCGCTGGCGACCGGCTCCGAAGCGGTGTGGCTGGAGCATCTGGGCAACGCGTTTTACGCCTTGATTCTGGTGTTTTGGGAGCCCGTCTATGTCGCCTGTGGCTTCAGCCTTTATCTCAATCGTCGCACCGTGCTGGAAGCCTGGGATCTGGAACTGGTATTCCGCCGCCTACGCCAGCGCCTGAGCAATGTGGCGTCACTTTTATTACTGGCGTTAGGGCTGACATTACTGCCATACACCCCACCCGCCATGGCTGATGAAAGCAAACCGCTGAGCCCTGAAAGCGCAAGCCAGTCAATCCATTCGCTGCTGGAAAAGCCCCCGTTCAAAAACCCGGAAACCGTCACCCGCTATCGCTTTGGTGAGGAAAAGCCCGCCGTTAAAAACAAGGCACACGGTGACGGCAAACTTCCGGCGTGGCTGCAGACACTCTTGGATAACCTCAACAGCGATACTTTCAAGCATGTGGCCCAAGGCCTGGAAGTGCTGCTGTGGAGCGTACTTATCGGCGGCCTGGCCCTGTTGGTGTGGCGCTATCGTGACTGGCTACGCACCTTTGTCACCCGGCGCGGACCACGCGGCCCCAAAGCAGCCAGGCCAGTGCCCGCACAACTTTTCGGCCTCGAATTGGGCACCGAGACCTTGCCCACGGATATCGCCAGCACTGCAGAACAACTCTGGCCTAGCCAACCACGGGAAGCCCTGGGTCTTTTGTATCGTGGTCTTCTGAGCCGCTTGTTGCATGACTTCAACCTGCCACTTAAAAACGCCGACACTGAAGGCCAGGTGCTGCAACGCGTTTACCTGCTGCAGCAACCGCAACTGCTGGCGTTCAGTGAAGAGTTGACTCGGCACTGGCAAAACCTAGCCTACGGCCATCAACTCCCACCCGCCTCAGCACAGCAAAAATTATGCAGCGATTGGCGTGCCCTGTTCAGCTCGGAGGGCGCCCGATGAACCGTTTTTTATTAGGGATAGGATTGCTCCTGGCATGCCTGCTTACTGCGGGCGGATTTTACGCCTGGAGCAAAGCGACCCCCTATGAAAAAGTGGTGGACCGCGGCCCCGCCCCGGAAGCCCTTGCCAACCCCTATCTGGCTGCCGAATATTTTCTGCGCCAGCAAGGCCTGGCCGTGGCACATGCCAATAGCCTCGAACGCTTGGCCACCCTGCCCGCCGCCGGCAATAGCCTGTTGTTACTGGGCGAACGTAGCAACATGTCGCCACGCCAGGTAGGGCAACTGCTGGATTGGGCCAAATCCGGCGGACATCTATTGTTAGTGGCCGAAGCGCTGTGGGATGAAGAGACCGGCAAGAGCGGCGACCTGTTGCTAGATCGCCTGTATATCCACCAGACGCTGAGTGACGACCCCGAAGAACCCGCACCGGCCCGTAAAAACAAAACGCCAGACCTGACCAAGCTCTATGTCGACAATGACACCGCTCCGGCCTACTTCAGCTTCGACACTGACTTCAACCTCATCGACCCCAAGCACATCGCACAATTTTCAGCCAATAGCGCCAGGTCTAGCCACCTGATGCAACTTAACCTCGGGCAAGGCCGCGTTACGGTAATCACCGACAGCGAACTGTGGAAAACACCCGATATCGGCAAACACGACAATGCCTGGCTGCTGTGGCACCTGAACCAGGGGACTGCCGTGACTTTGTTGTTCAACAGCGACGTGGATGATCTGTTCACCCTGCTGTTGCGATATTTCCCCCAGGCGGTGGTAGCACTCATTGCGCTGATAACCCTCGTACTCTGGCAGGCGGGTATGCGCCAGGGCCCGATCCAAGCCCCCGCCTCGAAGGCGCGCCGGCAGTTGCACGAACACCTGAAAGCCAGCGCCGACTTCCTGCTGCGCCGCAGCGGCCAAGGCACGCTACTGAAGGCTTTGCAGCACGACATCCTACGTGCGGCCCGACGCCGCCATCCAGGCTTCGAACATCTCGACAACTCAGAACAATGGCGGGTACTGGAACACCTTACGCGCCAACCCTCTCACGTCATCAGCCAGGCCCTCGGCCCACTCCCGGCAAAACGGCTTTCCAGCGCCGATTTCAGCCGGCAGGTGGCATGCCTGCAAACTCTCAGGAATGCCCTATGAGCGAAATTCCCAGCGCTAACACCCTGTCCGGTGAAGCCTTACAGCACGCCAGCCAGCAAGCCCAGGCCTTGCGCATGGAACTGCGCAAGGCGGTGATCGGGCAGGATCAGGTGATCGATGATGTGCTGACTGCACTGATCGCCGGCGGCCACGTATTGCTTGAAGGTGTACCCGGGCTGGGCAAGACCTTGCTGGTACGCGCCTTGGCCCGCTGCTTTGACGGCGACTTCGCGCGGATCCAGTTCACCCCTGACCTGATGCCCAGCGATGTCACTGGCCATGCCGTGTACGATCTGCACACCGAGCAATTCAAGCTGCGCAAGGGACCGGTATTCACCCACCTGCTGCTGGCCGACGAAATCAACCGCGCCCCGGCCAAGACCCAGGCCGCCCTGCTCGAAGCCATGCAGGAACGACAAGTAACCCTCGAAGGTGAAGCGCTGCCCATCGGGCAACCCTTCATGGTGCTGGCCACCCAGAACCCTATCGAGCAGGAAGGCACCTACCCCCTGCCAGAAGCCGAGCTGGACCGGTTCATGCTCAAGGTACGCATGGACTATCCCGACGCGCAGCAGGAACTGGATATGGTGCGCGAAGTGACACGCTCTTCACGGGCCGACATGCTGGATGTGCAACCGTTGCGCACCGTGCTACAGGCCGAAGATGTGCTGCAACTGCAACAGATCGCCAGTGAGCTAGCCCTGGATGAACACGTACTCGACTATGCCGTGCGCCTTGCACGAGCCACCCGCAGTTGGCCAGGTCTGGCCATCGGCGCAGGCCCGCGAGCTTCCATCGCACTGGTCCGCGGCGCCCGCGCTCGAGCATTGTTGCGCGGGGGCCAGTTCGTCACGCCGGATGACGTCAAGAGCTGCGCTCTTGCAGTACTCCGTCATCGCGTACGTATAGCGGCAGAACTGGACATCGACGGGCTGGAGGTCGACCAGGTACTCAAACAGTTACTCGACCAGATTGCAGCTCCCCGGCAATGAATCGCCCATGAAACCGACCCGCCTGTTATCAGCTTGGCTTGGCGTACTGCTGGGCTTGAGCATCCTGCTAGGCACTGCAACCGCCTTGCAGTTCAAGGTGCCCGCCACCTTGCACTCGGTGGCGTGGGGCTTGCTCCTGGCGCTGTTGCTGCTGGCCTTGCTGGACGCCGCGCGACTGCGCCGTCGACCGTCGCCTCGCGTGCATCGGCATATGCCCGGCAGCCTGGCGCTGGGTCGCTGGGGCGACGTACGTCTGGCCCTGGAACACGACTCCTCGCAGGCGCTGACGGTTCAGGTGTTCGATCACGTCCCCGATGGGTTGAGCATGGAGAACATGCCCCAATCCATTGAGTTGCGCCCCGGTGCACGCAGTGAACTGGGCTATCGCCTGCGCCCCCTGCGGCGAGGGCATTTCACGTTCAGCCGCTGCGAAATCCATCTGCCCAGCCCATTGGGGCTCTGGTCCGCCAGGCGCTTCATCGAAGTCGAGGATGCCACCCGCGTCTACCCAGACTTCGCTCGCCTGTACGGGGCACAACTGCTGGGGGTGGATAACTGGTTGAGTCAACTGGGAGTGCGTCAACGTCAGCGTCGCGGTTTGGGGCTGGAGTTTCATCAGCTGCGCGAGTTTCGTGAGGGCGACAGCCTGCGGCAGATCGACTGGAAAGCCACGGCGCGGCAACGTACCCCCATCGCAAGGGAGTATCAGGACGAGCGCGACCAGCAGATCGTGTTCATGCTCGATTGCGGCCGACGCATGCGGAGCCAGGATGATGAGCTGTCCCATTTCGACCACGCACTCAATGCCTGCCTGCTGCTCAGTTACGTGGCCTTGCGCCAGGGCGATGCCGTGGGGTTGTGCACCTTTGCTTCTGACCAGCCACGCTACTTGGCGCCGGTCAAAGGGAGCAGTCAGTTGAACCTGCTGCTCAATGCGGTATATGACCTGGACACCACCCGTCGAACTGCCGACTACGAGGCGGCGGCCAGTCAACTGCTCTCTAGGCAAAAGCGTCGGGCATTGGTGATTGTGGTCAGTAATCTGCGAGACGAGGACGATGAAGCGCTACTCTGCGCCGTCAAGCGCATCAGTCGCCAACATCGGGTAATGGTGGCCAGCATGCGAGAGGAAGTGCTCGATCTACTGCGCCAGTCTCCTGTGCAAACCTTGCCCGAAGCCCTGGCCTACAGCGGCACTGTCGACTACCTCAATACCCGGAATGAACTGCACGACCGCTTGAACGCCCACGGCCTGTCGGTGTTGGATACGTTGCCATCAGACATGGGAGCAGCCTTGGTGACACGCTATCTGGATTGGAAGAAAGCGGGAGTGTTCTGAAAAAAGCGTACGACTACGGCTGGACAGCAACACCCCAGCCGCGTCGACCGCTCGCTGCTTCTTAGGCTGAAGCCTGCAATGAGTCAAAGCTGAAGTACCGCAACAACAACTTGATCAGTTGCCCATATTCCGCTGGAGCCTGAAGCACGCTGAACCCGGAGTCGTAACGCTGCGGGTTGATATCTTCACGGCTCCACAGGCAGGTTGCCGTGAGGTCAACGGCATGGAAGGTGTCGTCAGCCCCGGGAATTTTCAGGCGCAGCTCGAAATCAGCATCGACCATCATGGGCAACTCGCTGATCAACATCAGCCCGTCGCAAGAGACGTTGCCCAAATAGCCGATGGGCTTGTCGGTAACACGGTTAAACACCTGGAGGAAATAACGTAGTTGATGCCGCTCAATCCGTCGGTCGGTAAACATGGTGAGATCGCCATGCAGTGGCCATGGTTGTGGCCGGTCCAGTGATTCGGAACGAGCGTAATTGCTCGCTCTCCCTGGATCTCGGTATGACAAAAGACAACGCTCTGTCACTAGACAGCTGCCGAATCCGGGCCCTGCCTCCATTTGAATAGAAACCTATACAAACGGACATCCAAAGAATAGCCCAAGACTGGCAAGAGGCCAGTTATAAAGTGGCGAATCTCATCACAATGAGGCTGGACGCGGCTGTGCAACACTCACGCCGCGGTAGTGACCCAGTTGTTGCAGGGTGTCCAACCTTGCGCGTGCTCGGTAGGCGTATTCGCTCGACGGGTACTGATTAATGATGAATTGGTAGGTTTGCACCGCGTCGACAAACAGTTTCTGTCGTTCCAAACATTGCCCGCGCAACATCGAGACCTCTGGCTGTACATAACGCCGGGTGCGGCTCTCGCGGTCGACCTGGGACAATTCCAAGGTGACACGCTCGCAGTCACCGACCTTGTAAGCGCGGTAGGCGTTGTTCAAATGGTGGTCCATCGACCAGCGGGTGCAGCCGACAACACTGACGGCCAGGGCAGCAATGAGCAAAATTCGCATGAAGGTTCTCCTGTCTTGTGCAGTGTATCGACCCCTCGTCCAAAATCTTCAAAGATGTTCATCTATTCAATCGGCGCGAAAACAAGTGAATCGGCGATAAGTAGTGCAAACGAACAATGACTACAACCAAAGAGCATAGTAGCCTTCCTCAGCGCTTGAACTCAGGAGTCTGTGCATGTCCGTCCGTCGTACCAAAATCGTCGCCACCCTTGGCCCGGCCAGTAACTCGCCGGAAGTCCTCGAACAGCTGATTCTGGCTGGTTTGGACGTTGCCCGTCTGAACTTCTCCCACGGCACCCCGGACGAGCACAAGGCTCGCGCCAAGCTGGTGCGTGACCTGGCCGCCAAGCACGGCCGCTTCGTCGCACTGCTGGGTGACCTGCAAGGCCCGAAAATCCGTATTGCCAAGTTCACCAACAAGCGTATCGAGCTGAAGATCGGTGACAAATTCACCTTCTCCACCAGCCACCCGCTGACCGAAGGTAACCAGGACGTCGTGGGTATCGACTACCCGGACCTCGTCAAGGATTGCGGCGTCGGTGACGAGTTGCTGCTGGATGACGGCCGCGTGGTAATGCGTGTCGACACCGCCACCCCGACCGAACTGAACTGCACCGTGATCATCGGCGGTCCGCTGTCCGATCACAAAGGCATCAATCGTCGCGGCGGTGGCCTGACTGCCCCGGCCCTGACTGAAAAAGACAAGGCCGATATCAAGCTCGCTGCTGAAATGGAAGTGGACTACCTGGCCGTGTCCTTTCCGCGCGACGCCGCTGATATGGAATACGCCCGCAAACTGCGCGACGAAGCCGGCGGTACTGCCTGGTTGGTGGCGAAGATCGAACGCGCCGAAGCCGTGGCCGACGACGAAACTCTCGACGGTCTGATCAAAGCGTCCGACGCCGTGATGGTTGCCCGTGGTGACCTGGGTGTGGAAATCGGTGACGCCGAGCTGATCGGTATCCAGAAGAAGATCATCCTGCACGCACGCCGCCACAACAAAGCGGTGATCGTCGCGACCCAGATGATGGAGTCGATGATCCAAAACCCGATGCCGACCCGCGCCGAAGTATCCGACGTGGCCAACGCCGTGCTCGACTACACCGACGCCGTGATGCTCTCGGCTGAAAGTGCCGCCGGCCCGTACCCGCTGGAAGCTGTGCAGGCCATGGCGCGCATCTGTGTCGGCGCCGAAAAGCACCCGACCAGCAAGACCTCCAGCCATCGTATCGGCAAGGTCTTCGAAAGCTGCGACCAGAGCATCGCCCTGGCAGCCATGTACACCGCCAACCACTTCCCGGGCGTCAAAGCGATCATCGCCTTGACCGAAAGTGGCTACACGCCGTTGATCATGTCGCGCATTCGTTCCTCGGTTCCGATCTACGCGTTCTCCCCTCACCGCGAAACCCAGGCCCGCGCGGCCATGTTCCGTGGCGTGTACACCGTTCCGTTCGACCCGGCGTCGTTGCCGCCCCATGAAGTCAGCCAAGCGGCCATCGACGAACTGATCAAGCGTGGCGTCGTGGAGAAAGGCGACTGGGTCATCCTGACCAAGGGCGACAGCTACCACACCATCGGCGGCACCAACGGCATGAAGATCCTGCACGTTGGCGACCCAATGGTCTGAGTGACACGCTGAAAAAAAGCCCTGCCATGCGAATGGCGGGGCTTTTTGCTTTTCATGTGGGTTAGCGTTTGGCGATAAACCCCGATAACGCCGCAATCGCCTCCGGTGACTTCAAGCGCTGGACGAACAACGCGCCCTCCTCCTCGATGACCTGGCGTAACTGATCACGGTCCACACTTTTCATCAATTGCTTGGTCACCTGCACCGCCCCTGGCGCCAGGATTTCAAAACGCTCGGCCATTTCCCGCGCCTTGGCCAACGCCGCTTCACCACTGCCCAACGCCTCAGTGGCGATACCCCAGGCGGCAGCCTGCTCCCCGGTAAATCCCTCGCCCAATAGCAAAAGTTCAGCTGCCTTCGCATGCCCAAGCAAACGCGGCAGGATCAGGCTCGAACCAAACTCAGGGCACAGCCCCAGGTTGACGAACGGCATACGCAAGCGCGCATCACGACTGATGTAAACAAGGTCACAGTGCAGCAGGAGGGTTGTGCCAATCCCCACCGCGACTCCCGCCACTGCCGCGATCACCGGCTTACGGCAGTTGAGTAGGCTTTTCATAAAATGAAACGCTGGGCTGTCGAGATCACTGGGCGGCTGTTCAAGAAAATCGCCGATGTCATTACCGGCGGTAAAACACTCGCTGCTGCCCTGGATCAGCACGGCGCTGATCGCTGAGTCGGCATCCGCCTGCTCCAGCGCCTCGGCCAGTTGCGTGTACATGGCGCGGGTCAGGGCGTTTCTCTTTTCCGGGCGGTTGAGCTGCAGGGTCAGCAACCCGCGCTCGCGGTGCAGCAGGATGGCGTCGGTCATGGTGAGTCTCGCGGCTGTAGAGTTCAGCGCTCAACCACGGGGCAGGAACACATCGGCCAGCAGTTGATTACGCGGCAGTCCCGCCAGAAACAGGCGCTTGGAAAACGCCTCGACACTGGCGGGGTGTCCGCAGAGTAAGGCGAGCGTTTGCCGGGAAACAAGCCGCAGTTGCGCCAATGCCTGGGCCGACTCGGCCGCGGTCCACAGTTCCACCGTAAGGTTCGGATGACGTGCACCCAGCGCTATCAGGGGTTCAGCCAGATAATGGCCGTCGGCATCATGGGCCAGGTGAATCACACGAATGGCGCCTTGGTGATCCTGGCGCAAAGCCTCGCGCAATACGCCCCACAACGGGCCGAGGCCAGTGCCGGAGGCAAGCAGCCAAAGCGGCCGGGATTGCCAGTCGGGATCGTATTGCAAAGCGCCGCCGCGTAGCTCGCCCAGGCGCAGGTGATCGCCGACCTGCAACTGCCGGGCAAGATCACTGAATTCACCGGGCTGCCGACAATCGATATGAAACTCCAGAAATGCATCTTCCTGGGGCAGGCTCGCCAGGGAGTAAGGCCGCGCGACGTGCCCTGCCCACAGCACCAGGTGCTGTCCAGCCCGATAACGGAGACCGCGCTCAGGTTGCAGGCGCAGGCGCACTACATTCGAGTTCAGCCAATCAGCACCTACCACCAGGGCGGCCAAACCGTCACGCAGCGGGTCAAACGCCTCGACCTGCAGATCGCCCGTCACTTGGCACTGGCAGGCCAACCGCCAACCGTCCTGGCGTTGCGCGGGACTCAGGGCATCGGGCTGCTTGTCCTCGACCTCGCCCCGGCAGCGCACCAAACATGCATGGCAACTGCCCGCCCGGCAACTGTAGGGCACGGCCACACCCGCCTGGTTCAAGGCATCCAGCAGATTGCTGCCGGCAGTTACCGACCAATGGCGTTCGCCGACGTACAGTTCAGGCATATAAGGACTCAATTACAGGGGACGCGCACAGGGAATCATGCCTGCGACAGTTTGACCATAGTCGGGTGTATCGGCCACCGCGTCGGGTTATACTGCCGCGCCTTTTTAGCGTCGCGCCTGCACCACTTTGGCGTGCCTTGGAAAGGTGGGCTCAGCCGACCGATGTACCCCACTGAGCCCACCTTTATTGAATGTTCCCTTATAGAGGAGCGCGACTCATGACCGTGATCAAGCAAGACGACCTGATTCAGAGCGTTGCCGACGCCCTGCAATTCATTTCCTACTACCACCCCGTTGACTTCATCCAGGCGATGCACGAGGCCTACCTGCGCGAAGAATCGCCGGCAGCCCGTGACTCCATGGCGCAGATCCTGATCAACTCGCGCATGTGCGCCACCGGCCATCGCCCGATCTGCCAGGACACCGGTATCGTCACCGTGTTCGTGCGCGTGGGCATGGACGTACGTTGGGATGGCGCCACCATGGGCCTGGACGACATGATCAACGAAGGCGTGCGTCGCGCCTACAATCTGCCGGAAAACGTCCTGCGCGCATCCATCCTGGCCGACCCGGCCGGTGCACGTAAAAACACCAAGGACAACACCCCGGCCGTGATCCACTACTCCATCGTCCCGGGTAACACCGTGGAAGTGGACGTGGCGGCCAAAGGTGGTGGGTCCGAGAACAAATCAAAAATGGCCATGCTCAACCCGTCCGACTCGATCGTCGACTGGGTGCTCAAGACCGTTCCGACCATGGGCGCCGGCTGGTGCCCACCGGGCATGCTCGGCATCGGCATCGGCGGCACCGCCGAGAAAGCCGCAGTGATGGCCAAGGAAGTGTTGATGGAATCCATCGACATCCACGAGCTGAAAAAGCGCGGCCCGTCCAACCGTATCGAAGAGATGCGCCTGGAGCTATTCGAGAAGGTCAACCAATTGGGCATTGGCGCTCAGGGCCTGGGTGGCCTGACCACCGTGCTCGACGTGAAGATCATGGACTACCCGACCCACGCCGCCTCCCTGCCGGTGTGCATGATCCCCAACTGCGCCGCCACCCGTCACGCGCACTTCGTGCTCGACGGCTCGGGCCCTGCGTCGCTGGAAGCGCCACCGCTGGACGCCTACCCGGAAATCGTCTGGGAAGCCGGCCCGTCGGCTCGTCGCGTCAACCTCGACACCCTGACCCCGGAAGAAGTCCAGAGCTGGAAACCGGGCGAAACCGTGTTGCTCAACGGCAAGATGCTCACTGGCCGCGACGCTGCGCACAAGCGCATGGTCGAGATGCTGAACAAGGGCGAAACCCTGCCGGTAGACCTCAAGGGTCGCTTCATCTACTACGTCGGCCCGGTTGATCCGGTGCGCGAAGAAGTGGTTGGCCCGGCTGGCCCGACCACCGCGACGCGGATGGACAAGTTCACCCGTCAGATCCTTGAGCAAACCGGCCTTTTGGGCATGATCGGCAAATCCGAGCGCGGCCCGACCGCCATCGACGCGATCAAGGACCACAAGGCCGTGTACCTGATGGCCGTGGGCGGCGCCGCTTACCTGGTGGCGCAAGCTATCAAGAAGTCGCGGGTTGTCGCGTTCGCCGAACTGGGTATGGAAGCGATCTACGAGTTCGACGTCAAAGACATGCCGGTCACCGTTGCAGTCGATAGCAAAGGCGAATCCGTGCACATCACCGGTCCTGCCATCTGGCAGCAAAAGATCAGTGAAAGCCTGGCGGTAGAAGTGCAGTAAGCACTTTCCCTCAAGGATAAAGGCGACTGCGGCCCCATGGCCCAGTCGCCTTTTTTATGGCGCGTGGTATGGTGCTTGCCCCTTACCGTGCCTGCTCATCACCGTATGATCGCGATCCCTCGCCCCCTGCGCCTGACCTTCTACGCCCTGTTGATCATCGCTGGTGCGGTGCTGGCCGCTGCATTGGCCACGCGCCAGGCCGAACGCCAGGCCCTCGTGGATGAGGCCGCCCGCGCCAACCAACAGCTCGCGTTATATGCCAACTCGCTGCACACCCTGATCGAACGCTACCGCGCCCTGCCCGCCGTGCTCGCACTGGACTCGGAAATGATCAGCGCGTTAAAAGGCCCGTTGGACACCGCTACCCAGGACGCGCTTAACCGCAAGCTCGAACGCATCAACGGCGCCGCGCAGTCGTCCACCCTGGAATTGATGGACCGCACCGGCCTGGCCGTGGCTGCCAGCAACTGGGCGCTGCCGAGCAGTTACGTCGGGCACAACTATGCATTTCGGCCGTATTTCAGCCAGACCAAAAGCCAGGGCACCGGGCGCTTTTACGCGGTGGGTGTGACCACCGGGATTCCGGGTTACTTCCTTTCCAGCGCAGTGCTCGATGAACACGAGCAGTTCCTTGGCGCCATGGTGGTGAAGCTGGAGTTCCCTGAGCTTGAGCAAGAATGGGCCCAGGGGAATGACTTGCTGCTGGTCAGCGATGCGCGCGGCATCGTGTTCATCGCCAACCAGCCTGGCTGGCGCTATCGGAACCTGCGGCCGCTATCGGCCAATGACCTCGCTGAGCTCAAGGCCACCCGCCAGTACGACAAGAAACAACTGCTGGCGCTGGAAACCGACACCCTGCAGCGCTTCGACGAAAACAGTCACCTGATGCGCGTCAACGGCCCCGACGGCAGCGCCCAATACATCTGGGAATCCCTGCCATTGAAGGCAGAAGGCTGGACCCTGCACCTGCTGCGCAAACCGCAATTTCCTTTTGAAGACCAACGCAACGCGGGACTGGCCGCCGCCGGTTCCTGGCTGGCGCTGGTGTTCCTCGCGCTGTTCCTGAGCCAACGCTGGCGCCTGGCCCGCTTGCGCCAGCGCAGCCGTGAAGAGCTGGAGCAACTGGTGGAAGAACGCACCCAGGCCCTGCGCACCGCCCAGGATGGTTTGGTGCAATCAGCCAAGCTGGCGGCGCTGGGGCAGATGTCCGCCGCCCTCGCCCACGAAATCAACCAGCCACTCACGGCCCAGCGCATGCAGCTTGCTACCCTGCGCCTGTTGCTGGATCACGGCCGTGTGGACGACGCCTACAAGGCGCTCACGCCGCTGGACGACATGCTCACGCGCATGGCCGCACTCACCGGCCATCTCAAGACCTTCGCTCGCAAAAGTCCTAGTGGCCTGCGCGAACGCCTGGACCTGGCCACGGTGGTCGACCAGTCCCTGCATCTGCTCGACGCGCGCCTGCGCGATGAAGCCATTGGCGTCGTGCTGGACCTGACACGCCCGGCTTGGGTGCGCGGCGATGCCATCCGCCTGGAACAAGTACTGATCAACCTGCTGCGCAACGCCCTCGACGCCATGGCCGACAAACCGCGCAAGCGCCTTGAGATCCGCCTGCACGCCGACCAACAGCTTTGGCTTTTGACCGTCAGCGACAGCGGCGGCGGGATCCCCGAAGAACACCTGAACAACGTGTTCGATCCGTTCTTCACCACCAAGCCGGTGGGTGACGGCCTCGGTTTAGGGCTGGCGGTGTCCTTCGCTATCGTGCACGAACTGGGCGGACGCCTGATCGCCGATAACCAGGGCGACGGCGCGGCTTTCACCCTGACCTTGCCCATCGCGCTGGAGACGCCGGACCTATGCTGAATGCGGTGATTGTGGTCGATGACGAAGCCAGCATTCGCACGGCCGTGGAGCAGTGGTTGAGTCTCTCCGGGTTTGAGGTGCAGTTGTTCAGCCGCGCCGAGGAATGCCTGGCGCACCTGCCCAAAGACTTTCCCGGTGTGATCCTGAGCGACGTGCGCATGCCTGGTCTCAGCGGCCTGGAATTGCTCGCCGAAGTACAGCGCCGCGACGCCGACTTGCCGGTGATATTGCTCACTGGTCACGGCGACGTGCCGATGGCCGTCGAAGCCATGCGCGACGGCGCCTACGACTTCCTGGAAAAACCCTTCAGTCCCGAGGCCCTGCTCAACAGCCTGCGACGTGCATTGGACAAACGCGGGCTGATCCTGGAAAACCGTCGCCTGCATCAACAGGCCGATCACCGCTCGCAGCTTGAATCCAGCCTGCTCGGCGTGTCCCGCGGGTTGCAGAACCTGCGCCGCCAGGTGCTCGACTTGGCCAGCTTGCCGGTCAACGTGTTGATCCGTGGCGAGACCGGCAGCGGTAAGGAACTGGTCGCGCGCTGCCTGCATGATTTCGGCCCGCGGGCCAAGAAGCCGTTTGTGGCGCTCAATTGCGCGGCAATTCCCGAGCAGTTGTTTGAAGCCGAGTTGTTTGGCCACGAAAGCGGCGCGTTCACCGGCGCCCAGGGCAAGCGCATCGGCAAGCTGGAGTACGCTCACGGCGGCACGCTGTTCCTGGATGAAATCGAAAGCATGCCCTTGGCCCAACAAGTGAAACTGTTGCGGGTATTGCAAGAGCAGAAACTGGAACGACTGGGCTCCAACCAGAGCATCCATGTGGACTTGCGCATCATTGCCGCGACCAAGCCTGACCTGCTCGAAGAGGCCCGCGCCGGACGCTTTCGCGAAGACTTGGCCTATCGCCTCACCGTCGCACAATTGCGCCTGCCGCCCTTGCGCGAGCGTCGTGAAGATATTCCGCTGCTGTACGAGCACTTTGCCCACAGCGCTGCCGAACGCTTAGGCCGCACGCCCGAGCCGTTGAGCGGCCCAGCCTTGGGGCGCCTGCTCAGCCATGACTGGCCCGGCAATGTGCGTGAACTGGCCAACGTCGCCGAGCGTCAGGTATTAGGCCTTGGCGAGCCGGAGCCGGAGGGCATCGAGGCCGGGCAATCACTGGCTGCGCAGCAGGAAGCCTTCGAAGCCCATTGCCTGAAGGCCGCTTTGACCCGGCACAAGGGCGATATCAAGGCGGTGTTGACGGAGCTGCAACTGCCCCGCCGGACGTTCAATGAAAAGATGCAGCGCCATGGCCTTGCACGGGACATGTTCCTCAAGGACGAATGAGCGGATTTCCGCTCATTGGCACCGAATCTTCAGCAAGTTTCCGCTCAAAAAAATCTGCAAACCCTTCTAGATCGGGCCTTCATCTACCTGGCACATCTCCTGCTATAGCCCAGCCAGGCAGCGCTCGCGCCGCTCCATAAAAACAACTAGATGAAGGATCCTTCAATGGATAACTCCAACTCCCTGCCTCTGGGGTCGGCGGCAGCGCCGGCAAAAGAACGCACCACCTCCAGCCGCATCAAATCGATCTTCAGCGGATCGGTCGGCAACATGGTCGAGTGGTACGACTGGTACGTCTACGCCGCTTTCTCGCTGTACTTCGCCAAAGCCTTCTTCCCGAAAGGCGACACCACCGCCCAACTGCTCAACACCGCCGCGATCTTCGCCGTGGGCTTCCTGATGCGCCCGATCGGTGGCTGGCTGATGGGCCTGTACGCCGACAAGGTCGGGCGTAAAAAAGCCCTGATGGCCTCGGTCTACCTGATGTGCTTCGGCTCGCTGCTGATTGCCCTGAGCCCGGGCTATGAATCCATTGGTATCGGTGCGCCCATCCTGCTGGTGTTTGCCCGTTTGCTGCAGGGGCTATCAGTCGGCGGCGAATACGGCACCTCCGCCACCTACCTCAGCGAGATGGCGACCAAGGAACGTCGCGGCTTCTACTCCAGTTTCCAGTACGTAACCCTGATCTCCGGCCAGCTCATCGCCCTGGCGGTGCTGATCGTGCTGCAACAGGTACTCACCACCGAGCAACTGTACGCGTGGGGCTGGCGTATCCCGTTCGCCATCGGCGCCCTGTGCGCAGTCGTCGCGCTGTACCTACGTCGTGGCATGGAAGAAACCGAGTCCTTCACCAAGAAAGAAAAAGCCAAGGAAAGCGCAATGCGCACCTTGATGCGTCACCCCAAGGAACTGATGACCGTGGTCGGCCTGACCATGGGCGGCACCCTGGCGTTCTACACCTACACCACCTACATGCAGAAATACCTGGTGAACACCGTCGGGATGAGCATCTCCGACTCCACCACCATCTCGGCGGCCACGCTGTTTCTGTTCATGTGCCTGCAGCCCATCATCGGCGGGCTGTCCGACAAAGTCGGCCGTCGTCCGATCCTGATCGCCTTCGGCATCCTCGGCACCCTGTTCACCGTGCCTATCCTCACCACCCTGCACACCATCCAGTCCTGGTGGGGCGCGTTCTTCCTGATCATGGCCGCGCTGATCATCGTCAGTGGCTACACCTCGATCAACGCGGTGGTGAAGGCCGAACTGTTCCCGACCGAAATCCGTGCCCTGGGCGTGGGCCTGCCGTATGCACTGACCGTGTCGATCTTCGGCGGTACAGCTGAATACATCGCGCTGTGGTTCAAGAGCATCGGGATGGAAACCGGCTACTACTGGTACGTGACTGCGTGTATCGCGGTGTCGCTGATGGTCTACGTGACCATGAAAGACACCCGCAAACATTCGCGGATTACCACGGACTAAACATGTGGGAGGGGGCAAGCCCCCTCCAACATTGGTTTTACATCGCTGGGTTAATCAGGACAGTTCCGCCACCTCGTTGCGCCCATACCGCCGCTGCGCATACGACGCTCCGGCAATCATCACCACCAGCACCGCCGCCAATACCGCCGATGATCCAATGGTGCCGAAATCCAATCCGCCCTTTTCATGGGGCTTGGTCAGGAAGTCGCCCAGGGTTGCACCAAACGGCCGGGTCAACACAAACGCCACCCAGAACAACAACACCGACGAGATTTGGGTGAAGTACTTGAGCGCCACCACCGCAGCGATGGTCGAGCCAATCAACAAGGCACCACCGGCGAAGCCGAGACCCGAATCATCCGCCAGGAAGTCGCCCAATGCGGTGCCCAGTGTGTTGGAGAACAGGATCGCCATCCAATAGAACAACTCACCCCGGAAGGTCTGCACCTTGTTCACGTTCAGCGAGTCACCGCTGAGGTGCCACAGCGCAAAAATGATCATCAGGATCACAATCAGGATCATCGACCCCGTGGCGTAACCCAGCCCCAGGGTACGGTCCATGAAGTCGGACATCGTGGTACCTGCAGTGCTGGTGGACAAAATCACGATCCAGTACAGCACCGGGTTGTAGGTTT
Organism: Pseudomonas sivasensis; assembly: GCF_052938085.1. Lineage (NCBI taxonomy): Bacteria > Pseudomonadati > Pseudomonadota > Gammaproteobacteria > Pseudomonadales > Pseudomonadaceae > Pseudomonas > Pseudomonas sivasensis. Next base: position 1,123,514 of record NZ_CP176442.1, on the reverse strand, counting down.
TGGACCAGAGTTGCGTCACCAGGGTGACCAGGAACACGCTGATCAAAATCATCGAACTGATCGCATAACCGACATTCAGGGTCATCGACAACAAGTCCCCGGCGGTTTCGCCCAAGGTGGTTGCGCAGATTTTCATGACCCAGAACGCCAGGGTGATCTGAGGAAGTTTATTCATAAGGTAGAAGGCTCCGAAGCTCAGTCTTTCGATGGCCGACTTATAGGGGTGTCGACCTTGTGCGCAGACTGAACGGGCCGCTGTGAAAAATAGGTGGGCGATGAATGAAAATTCCATGGCTTGATGGAAATTCGCTGCCACGGGTTGCACTATGACCGCCTCCCAGAATTGCGTAGCAGGAACCCCGGCTCATGTCTGACGATATCCATTTCTACGAACCCGCCAACGGCCACGGCCTGCCACATGACCCGTTCAACGCCATCGTTGGTCCACGGCCAATCGGCTGGATCTCGTCGCACGACAGCGCAGGCCGCCTGAACCTGGCGCCCTACAGCTTCTTCAATGCGTTCAACTACATTCCGCCGATCATTGGGTTTTCCAGTGTCGGGCGCAAAGACAGCCTGAACAATATCGAACAGACCGGCGAGTTCGTGTGGAACCTGGCTACCCGCCCGCTGGCCGAGCAGATGAACCAGAGTTGCGCGGCGGTCTCGCCGGAGGTGAATGAGTTCGAGTTGTCCGGCCTGACGCCGGTGGCCTCGAAAATCATCGCCGTGCCACGGGTGGGCGAAAGCCCGGTGTCATTCGAATGCAAGGTGACGCAGATTATCCAGCTACAACGCGCCGACAAAGGGTTGGTGCCGAGCTGGCTGGTGCTGGGCGAGGTGGTCGCGGTGCACATTGCCAAGTGGCTGCTCAAGGATGGCATCTACGACACCGCCGCCGCCGAGCCGATCCTGCGTGGTGGCGGCCCGGCGGATTACTTCCAGCTGGGGCCGGAGGCGCTGTTCAAGATGTATCGCCCAGGCGCCAGCAAACCCTGACTGAAATACAACAAAAATGTGGGAGGGGGCGTGCCCCGATGGCAATGGCACATTCAACATCTTTGTTGACTGACACACTGCTATCGGGGGCAAGCCCCCTCCCACATTAGATTGTCGACGTTGTTCAGATGGCGGCGCTCGCCCAGGTCAGCTGCCCCTCTTCATCCACACCGATCAACCGCTCAAGCTGCACGGTGGCTGCATCATCGGCGTCGGAGGCGGTCTTGAACGTCTGTCCATCCAGGATCTTGTGAAACTTCGGTGCCCCCATACCATCCAGTGCCTTGACGGCGACGGCGGCGCTGTAGCCCCCTTCACCCGGTACTACGGCGGATACGGCTTCGTGGTGGGCAAATTGTTTACGTGCCATGTTGCAGGTCCTGGCCAATGGAAAGGCGGCCATTCTAAACCTGTTCACCCAGCGAGTTGCAGGTACTCGCCATAGGCGTTAGTGGCGGATGCGTCGGTGAAGGTTTGGAAATCCATGCTGCGCACCACCATGTCGTTCAACAGCTCGGTAAAGATCATCAGGGCCGGCGAGCTGAAGTAGGCACTCATCGCCTGCTCGCTGCTCCAGAAACCCGAGACCAACCACACATCGGGATCGACCTGGGAATGCTGCAACGAGAATTGCAGACAACCCTGAGCCTGGCGACCCGGTTCGATCAAACTGCTCAAGCGTGCACCGAGTTCGGTGCTGCACCCGGTGCGGGCGCGGATAAAGGCCATATGGCTCGCGGGAATGGGGGTGGACATGTTCGACTCTCCCGTTGAGAAGTGATGCTCGGCAAACACGGTGAGGGTGTGCTGCCACAGGATCAAAGATAACGGCGCGCAGGTAGGCGCGGTTAGTCGATTCCTGCCGGCTTATTGCACAATCCTGCGAGAAGCGTAAACCGGGTACTCGGCTCACTGGTTTTGCGCCATGCACAAACGCAGTATTTCAGGGAGATGACAGGCCTCACGCTTGCCTGATTGGCGATACGCCGCAGGATCAGGCAAGGATTGTGCAGAATCGACCTAACACTATTTGAAAAGCCGCCGCTAAGCTGACCCCATCAAAGCCGCCTGCAGAGGACGCTTCATGTCGTCGCCCGAATATCAGTCCATTCCTCTCGATGCCGAGATGGAAAAGCAGCGTGCCGAACTGGCCAGTATCGTGCACAGGCATACTTGGGAAGATGGCTCCTACGGTACCGCGATCACGTCGCTCTACCTGAACCGCCACAACACGCCACGCGACTTTATGCCGGTGCTGGTGGAACCCGCGCTGTGCATCCTTGCCAACGGCAGCAAGGAAGTGCGCCTGGCGGATGAAATCTTTGCCTACGACCCGCTCAATTACCTGGTGTTCTCGGTGGCGATGCCGGTGGCCGGGCGGATCATCGACGCCACGCCCGACGATCCGAACCTGTCGGTGCGGATCAATATCGACCCGGCGCAGCTCACCGCCCTGATCGCTGAAGCCGGCCCCATGGGCGTACCCACACGCCCGACATCACGTGGCATGTACGTAGACCGGATTGACAACCAATTGCTCGACGCGGTGCTGCGCCTGGCGCGCTTGCTGGATACGCCCAAAGACATCGCCATGCTGGCCCCACTGATCAACCGGGAAATTCTTTACCGCTTGCTACGTGGGCCGCAGGGTTATCGCCTGTATGAAATTGCCGTGGCCAACAGCCAGAGCCATCGGGTGAGCCAAGCGATCAAGTGGCTCAATGGCAACTACGAACAACCGCTGCGCATTGATGATCTGGCCAAGGAAGTGAACCTGAGCGTTTCGACCTTGCACCACCGTTTCAAGGCAATCACCGCCATGAGCCCCTTGCAGTACCAGAAGCAGTTGCGCTTGCAGGAAGCACGCAGATTGATGATTGCCGAAGGGCTGGAAGCATCAGCGGCGGGGTATCGGGTGGGGTATGAAAGCCCGTCGCAGTTCAGTCGGGAATACAGCCGATTGTTTGGGGCGCCGCCGCTGCGGGATCTGGCCCGCCTGCGCCAAAGCATCTGACCGAATGAAGATCAAAATGTGGGAGGGGGCTTGCTCCCGATAGCGGTGGGTCTGCTTTAGATACCAGACTGAGACACTGCCATCGGGGGCAAGCCCCCTCCCACATGGGTCCGCGAGCATTCAATCCAGGGTGCGCGGTAGTTGCAGAGTCACCCGTAACCCCCCCTCCCGCAAATTCTGCAAACTCACTTCACCGCCATGGCTGTGGGCAATATTGCGCGCAATCCCCAGGCCCAACCCATAGCCCTGCTGCTGCCCGGACAGGCGGAAGTGCGGCTCGAATACCTGTTCCAAACGCTGCTCCGGCACGCCGGGACCTTCATCGTCGACGTGCAGGACAAACTGCGCACCATCATCCTCGATATGCAAATGCGCGTTCTGCCCGTACTTCAACGCGTTATCGATCAGGTTGCCGATACACCGCTTGAGCGCCAGCGGCTTGCCCGGATAGGTCGCCAATGCAGCTCCATCCAGGGTCACACGGCCGTTACCGTTTGGCGCCACATAAGGCTCTACCAGGCATTCGAGCACATGGTTGAGGTCGACCGGCTGGATGTTCTCGTGGATATCGGTGTCTTTCACACATTGCAGCGCGCCCTTCACCAGCAACTCCAATTCATCCAGGTCACGGCCGAATTTGGTTTGCAGGTTTTCGTCTTCGAGCAGTTCCACACGCAGACGCAGGCGGGTGATCGGTGTGCGCAGGTCGTGGGAAATCGCGCTGAACAGTTGGCTGCGCTCGGTCAAATAGCGGCTGATGCGCTCGCGCATGGCATTAAACGCGCGGCCCACTTCCACCACTTCACTGCCGCCGCCTTCGGCCACCGGCTCCACATCGGCGCCGAGAGACATGTCTCGCGCCGCCCGCGCCAAGCGCTTGAGGGGGCGGCTTTGCCAGTGCACCAGCAGGCCAATGAACAACAGCAGAAAACCGCTGGTCAACACGATAAACCACACCTGCTGGGACGGTAGGCCCTGTTCTTCAAGGCTGGTGTAGGGCTCAGGCAGCAACGAGGCGATGTACAGCCATTCGCCGGGGGCGAGTTGGATCTGGGTCACCAGCACCGGCGGGTTTACCGGTTCCAGGGTCAGCGCGTAATGGGCCCAAGAGCGCGGCAACTCATCGAGCTTGAGGCCGGCGTTGAAGATGCGCAGGTCTTCGGCGCTGACGAACTCCACCGAGATGTGCACGTCGGCGCCCAGGGTCTGGCGCAGCACTTCGTCCACGGCCACCAGCACCGCCTGCTTGCGTGGGGTTTCGGGCAATACCTGCATGTCCAGCGGACGGTCATTAAGGGTGACTACAAACCGGGTGCCGCCCATGCTACGCAATTGGTCGAGAACCAGCGGACGATAGGCCACCGGCAACGAACGGAAGTAACTCACACTGGCGGTCATCGAATGGGCCAGGCTGCGAGCGCTGGTGACGAGGCCCTCAAGCTGGGTAGCACGCAACTGCGAAACCCAAATCACGCTGGACAACGCCTGGGCGAACAACACCGCAAGCAAGGTCAGCAGCAGCATGCGTCCCAGCAGCGAGCGCGGTACCGGGAAGCGGCGCCGGCGTTCGGTCACCGGCTCAGTGGACATTGCCGGCAACCACGCTGGCTGCCAGTTGATAACCGCTGCCACGTACGGTGCGGATCAGCCTCGGGGGCTTTTCGGTGTCGCGCAGGCGTTGGCGCAGGCGGCTGACCGCCATGTCGACGATGCGGTCCAGCGGCATCAGGTCGCGGCCACGGGTGGCGTTGCCGATAGTGTCGCGATCGAGAATTTGTTGCGGATGGTCGAGAAACAACTTGAGCAGTGCGAAGTCGGCACCGGAGAGAATCACTTCCTCGCCGTCCACGTGGAACAGCCGATGGCTGATCATGTCCAGGCGCCATTCATCGAACACCAGCACATCGCCACTCCCACTGCGCTCCTGGCCAAACTGGCAGCGCCGCAACAGAGCCTTGATCCGCGCCTGCAACTCGCGAGGGCTGAACGGCTTGCCGATATAGTCATCGGCGCCCAGTTCCAGGCCGATCACGCGGTCGGCTTCGTCAGAACTGGCGGTAAGCATAATGATCGGCACCTGCGCCTGGCGCGGGTGCTGGCGGATCCAACGGCAGAGGCTGAAGCCATCTTCGTCCGGCAACATCACATCGAGGATGACCAGGTCGCACGGCGCCTCGTTCATCGCCTGGCGGAACCCCGCGCCATCCGGCACGCCACGCACCTGGAAACCGGCGCGACTGAGGTAGGTTTGCAGCAATTCGCGGATTTCCTGGTCGTCGTCGACGAGGAGAATCGATTTACTGATTACGCTCACGGGGTCCTCCTTGTTGTTATGGGGTGTTCTTGATGGCCTCATCGGGGGCAGGTCACTGCCTAAGCAAATGCCTGCTCTAACGCCACACCCGCCCCGGTCAACCCGGAATACGGCGCGGTCACCAACCACACCGGAATACCTTTGAAGTAGTCGCTCATGCAGCCTTTGTCGCTGAAACTCTTGGCAAAGCCGCTGTTGATGAAAAAGTCGGCAAACCGCGGAATCACCCCACCCACGATATACACACCACCGCGTCCACCGGTGGTCAGCACGTTATTGCCCGCCACTCGGCCCAGCCAGACGCTGAACTGCTCCAACACCTCCATCGCCACCGGGTCGCCGGCCAAGCCTGCAGCCGTGATGGCTTCAGGCGTGTCCAGCACCGGCGCGTGACCGTCGACCGCACAAATCGCGCGGTACAGACGCGGCAAGCCGCCACCGCTCAACGCCGTTTCAGCGCTGACGTGGCCAATCTCGTTGTAAATGTGTTGCCACAACTGGGTTTCCCGAGGACTGCTCAGGGGCAGGTCGACGTGGCCGCCCTCCCCCGGCAACGCCGCGTAACGACCTGCGCCGAGATCCAGCAGTGTGCCGACGCCCAGGCCAGTGCCAGGCCCGATCACCACCGCCGGGCGCAACGGCTCCGGCGTGCCCTTACAAACCACGCGAAATTCGTCGGGTTGCAGGCGGGTCATCCCCAGGGCCATGGCGGAGAAGTCATTGACCAGCAGCAGTTCATCCACCTGCAAGGTCTTGCAGAATGCCGTCTTGCTCAGGCGCCAGTGATTGTTGGTGAATTTGAATTCATCGCCACTCACCGGCCCGGCCACCGACAGGCACACCGCGCCGATGTCCCCGATTTCCAGGCCCTCTTCCTTCAGATAGACCTTGATCGCCTCTTCAGGGGTTGGGTAATCCGCCGTGGCATGCACCCGAATCGAATGCAGTGCCGAATCCCGCCACACTGCAAAACGGGCGTTGGTACCCCCGATATCACCGACCAGCGCTAACTTCACTTAAGCGTCTCCAAGGTAGAGGTAAAGGCGCTGGCGCCCTGCTCTGCGGAGCTTGCGGCCAAGCGCATAAATCCAAACAGCTCGCGGCCGGCCCCCACGTTATTGCCCAGAAGGCCCGTGGCAGGCGTGCGCGCTGCAAATTCTTCGGCGTCCACCTTAAGCTCCAAGGTGCCGGTAACGCCATCCACACGAATGATATCGCCATCGCGCACTCGCGCCAGTGGCCCGCCGCTCTGGGCTTCGGGGTTGACGTGAATCGCGGCGGGAATCTTACCCGACGCGCCGGACATACGCCCGTCTGTCACCAATGCCACCTTGAAACCACGGTCCTGCAGCACACCCAGGAACGGCGTCATCTTGTGCAGCTCGGGCATGCCGTTGGAGCGCGGGCCCTGGAAGCGCATCACCGCGACGAAATCTTTTTCCAACTGACCAGCCTTGAACGCATCGGCCAGATCCTGCTGATCCTGGAACACCACCGCCGGCGCTTCGACGATCTGGTGCTCTGGGGCTACCGCGGAGACTTTCATCACACCGCGGCCGAGGTTGCCTTCCATCACGCGCAGACCACCTTCCGGCGAGAACGCACGGGCCACGGGGCGCAGAATGGTTTCGTCGAGGCTTTCGATAGGACCGTCACGCCAAACCAGCTCGCCGTCGACCAGGAACGGTTCCTGGATGTATCGGCTCAGGCCCTTGCCAGCCACGGTGTTGACGTCTTCGTGGAGCAGGCCGGCTTCCAGCAGCTCACGGATCAAGAACGACATGCCGCCCGCCGCCTGGAAGTGATTGATATCGGCCTTGCCGTTTGGATACACGTGGGACAGGGTCGGCACCACCTCGGAGAGGTCAGCCATATCGTCCCAGGTGAGGATGATGCCTGCCGACATGGCGATGGCCGGCATGTGCAGGGTGTGGTTGGTGGACCCGCCGGTCGCGTTGAGGGCGACGATGGAGTTGACGATGGATTTCTCGTCGACGATCTCGCCGATCGGCGTGAAGTTGCCGTTGGCCTTGGTCAGGCGCGTAACCTGATGCGCGGCTTCACGGGTCAGCGCGTCACGCAGCGGCGTGTACGGGTTGACGAATGAAGCGCCCGGCAAGTGCAGGCCCATCACTTCCATCAACAGTTGATTGGTGTTGGCAGTGCCGTAGAAGGTGCAGGTGCCGGGGCTGTGGTAGGACTTCATCTCCGATTCCAGCAGCTCTTCGCGAGTGGCCTTGCCTTCGGCGTAGCGCTGGCGCACGTCGGCTTTCTGCTTGTTGGAGATACCCGACGGCATTGGGCCGCCCGGTACGAAGATCATCGGCAGGTGACCATAGCGCAGCGCGCCCATCATCAGGCCGGGGACGATCTTGTCGCAGATGCCCAGCATCAATGCGGCGTCGAACATGTTGTGGGACAGCGCCACCGCCGTGGACATAGCAATGACTTCACGGCTGAGCAGGCTCAGCTCCATCCCCGGCTCGCCCTGGGTCACACCGTCGCACATTGCAGGCGTACCACCAGCGAACTGGCCGACCGAGCCGACTTCACGCAGAGCTTTCTTTATTTGTTCAGGGAAATGTTCGTACGGCTGGTGCGCCGACAGCATGTCGTTATATGAGGAAACAATTGCCACGTTGGCGGCATTCATCATGCGCAGGCTGTTTTTGTCTTCGGTGCCGCAACCGGCCACGCCGTGGGCAAAGTTGGCGCATTGCAGCTTGCCGCGCATCGGACCGTCGCTGGCGGCGCCGCGAATGAGCGCAAGGTAAGCCTCGCGGGTGGCGCGGCTGCGGGCGATAAGCCGTTCGGTGACCTCAAGAACGCGGGGATGCATGTGTAGAACTCCAGGCTAACGGATGTGGCGACCTGAGTGTCTATGCTGATCAAACGCCCGCAGCGCATGGGATGGCAGGGTGTCGTTTGAATCATCGGACCAGTTGATTCAGGTCACTCGTTGTAGATTGAACAAAATATTGCCACTAAAAAGGCTTGTTTTCTATTTTTATGCGAATAATCTTGTAATTCTTACAACAAATCGACGACAGGCACTCTCCAATGACTCTTCGTATCGCAATCAATGGTTTTGGCCGTATTGGCCGTAATGTCCTGCGCGCACTGTATACCCAAGGCTACCGCCAGGATTTGCAGATCGTCGCCATCAACGATCTGGGCGACAGCTCGATCAATGCCCACCTGCTCAAATACGACACCGTACATGGCACATTCGACGCAGAGGTCGCCCACGATCAGGAAAGCCTGACCGTCAACGGTGACCGGATTGCCGTGAGTGCCATTCGCAACCCGGCTGACCTGCCATGGGCTGCACACAAGATTGACGTGGTATTCGAATGCACCGGTCTGTTCACCGACCGTGACAAGGCCGCCGCCCATATTACCGCCGGCGCGCGCAAGGTGATCATCTCGGCACCGGCCAAAGGCGCGGACGCCACTGTGGTGTATGGCGTGAACCACGACATTCTGCGTCAGTCCCACCAGATCATCTCCAACGCCTCGTGCACCACCAACTGCCTGGCGCCGGTCGCCCAGGTGCTGCACCGCGAGCTGGGCATCGAGAGTGGCCTGATGACCACCATCCACGCCTACACCAACGACCAGAACCTGACCGACGTCTACCACACCGACCCGTACCGCGCGCGCTCCGCCACCCAAAACATGATCCCAAGCAAGACCGGCGCTGCCGAAGCGGTGGGCCTGGTGCTGCCGGAACTGGCGGGCAAGCTGACCGGCATGGCCGTGCGCGTGCCGGTAATCAACGTGTCCCTGGTAGACCTCACCGTAACGCTGAAGAAAGAAGCCACTGCCGAAGAGGTCAACGCGCTGCTCAAGGAAGCCAGCCAGCACTCGAAGATCCTCGGTTACAACACCCTTCCGCTGGTTTCCAGTGACTTCAACCACAACCCGCTGTCGTCGATCTTCGACGCCAATCACACCAAGGTCAGCGGCAAGTTGCTCAAAGTATTGGCCTGGTACGACAACGAGTGGGGCTTCTCCAACCGTATGCTGGATAACTGCCTGGCATTGTGTAACGCCGAATAATGCGATGCTTTGGGAGGGGCGATTCGACTTGCTCCCGATGGCGGTGTATCAGTCAGGAATGTGTTGACTGACACACCGCTATCGGGGGCAGGCCCCCTCCCACATTGTTCTAAGTAGGCCCAGAGAAATAGCCACTTGCCATTTGAGTTGATGATAAGCATTATCATTTGCTGCAAATCGGTCTGGTATCACTGTGAGCCAATCTCGCTTCAACCAAGTCTTTCTCACCCAACGGGTGATTCTGCTACGCACCTTGCAGCGGATGGTGAATAACCACAGCACCGCCGAGGACCTGCTGCAGGAAACCTACCTGCGCGTCACACGGGCCCTCAGCGAGCGGCCGATCGATCACCTTGAACCCTTCGTTTATCAAACCGCACGTAACCTCGCGCTGGATCACCTGCGCTCACGCAGAATCCAGGCCCGCACGCTGCAGGAAGATGTCCCGCTGGACATTCTGCAAAGCGTCGCCGCCCCTATCAGCACCCCCGAAGATGCGACTCAGGCCGAGCAACTGCTTGAACACCTGAGCGTCAGCCTGGGCCAATTGAGCGCCCGCCAGCAGCAGATTTTCATCCTCAGCCGCCTGCACGGGTGCAGCTATCAGGAGATTGCCGATCAGTTGGACGTGTCCCTGAGCACCGTGCAAAAGGAACTGAAATTGATCATGGCCATCTGCGTAGGTGTGGCCGACCGGCTGGATCGGCCTTAAGCTGCACGCGACAGAAATGTCGACCCGAGCTGTAGGAATAATGAATAGAACGTGGCGAAGACCCGAGGAACACCGTGACGGACCCCAATAAACTGCGCCCTCATGAGCTGGCTCATGAGGTGCTGCAAGACACGGCTATGGACCAGGCCCTGGATTGGCTGATTGCCTTGCAGTGCCCGCAAGCTGGGCAGCAGGCCGAGTTTGAAGCCTGGCTGGCCCGCGACCCGGCCCACGTCAACGCCTTCGCCAAGGCCCAGGCCGCCTGGGGTGGCGCGCCGGTTCACAGCGCCGCGGTGGCCCTGGCCGCGCCGCGCAAGCCCAGCGCCTGGCGCCGAATGAAACCCCATTGGAAACCGCTCGCCACCGCCGCCGTGTTGCTGATCGGGCTGTTCAGCTTCAGCAACCTGCCGGTGCGCCTGCAGGCCGACCACCTCACCGTGGTGGGCGAACGACAACGTCTGCAATTGGACGACGGCTCGAAAGTATTGCTGAACACCAACTCGGCGTTCTCCAGCAGCATCAAGGACCACCAGCGCATCGCCCGCCTGTACCAGGGCGAGGCTTTTTTCGAGGTTGTGCCCAACCATGGCCAGCCCCTGGAAATCGACGCCGGCCCGGTGCGCGCCAGCGTGCGCGACACCGCCTTCGCCGTGCGCTACCTCAATGGGGAGGCCCAGGTGCAAGTGCAGCGCGGTGATGTCGACCTCAGCAACACTTTCGACGATGCCCGCGTACGCCTGCGCGCCGGCGAAAGTATCCGCATCGGCCCCAAAGGCTTCGGCCAACCGGCCAAGCTGGACGCCAATAAGGACCTGGCTTGGGTGCAAGGCCGGCTGATTTTTGAAAACTGCCCGATGAGCGAAGTGCTCGCCGAGTTGCGCCGCTATTACCCCGGCTGGATCGTCAACACCAACGACCAACTCGCCAGCGTCGCGGTCACCGGCAATTACCGGCTTGATCAACCCCTGGACGTCGTGCGCTCACTGGCGCACATCACCTCTGCCAAGCTCTCGGAATACCCGGCGCTGGTCATACTGAACTAAATGAGAATTATTTTTACTCGATAACCTTCGGCGGTACGTCTCGTCTTAGCCAATGCAACTGATTCCTATTTGATTCGGTTCGCAACTATAAGATTCGTCCCCCGGAGCGCTTTCGATGTCCTCTCGTTTCAACCGCCGGTCTTCTTCGCCCGTCCTGTCCTTGTTGACTGCCGCCATCCTGCTGGCCGGCGCTCCGGCCATGGCCGCCACCGCTGCCGAACCGGCTTCGCGCAGCCAGGGCAACTACACCTTCAGCATCGAACAGCAGCCGCTGGTCTCGGCGCTCAACGCCTTTACCGCCGTGACCGGCTGGCAAGTCGGCCTGCCCGCAGAGCTGGGCCAGGGCGTGTCGTCTCCTGGCGCACGCGGCCCGTTGTCGCCAGAAAAAGCGTTGGACCGTCTGTTGGTGGGGACCAACCTGAGCTACCGCAAACTGGGCAATAACAACATCGTGCTGGAAAAGCGCGCAGCGGGCAGCACCCTCAATCTGCAACAGGTGACCATCAGCGCAACCCGTAACGCGCAGGATGTGAACAGCGTGCCGAGCACCGTCAGCGTGCATGAACGTGAGGAACTGGACCGCCAGAACGTCAACAACATCCGGGAACTGGTGCGCTACGAGCCCGGCGTCTCGGTAGGCGGCGCAGGCACCCGCGCAGGTAATGCCGGCTTCAACATTCGCGGCATCGATGGCGACCGTATCCTTACTCAAGTGGACGGTGTGGAAGTGCCGGGCAACTTCTTCAACGGCCCCTACGCCAAGACCCGCCGCAACTACGTCGACCCGGAAATCGTAAAGCGCGTAGAAATCCTGCGCGGGCCGGCGTCGGCCCTCTACGGCAGCAGCGCCATCGGCGGCGCCGTCAGTTACTTCACCCTCGACCCGGTTGACATCATCAAGCCAGGCCAAGACTTCGGCGCCCGCCTGAAGACCGGCTACAGCTCCGCCGACGAAAGTTGGCTGACCTCTGGCACCTTCGCCGGCCGCGTTCAAGACTTCGACGGTTTGCTGCACCTGAGCCAGCGCAACGGTCACGAAACTGAGTCCTACGACGGCAACAACGCCACCGGCCTGGATCGCACAGGCGCCAACCCGGAAGAAGCGCGCACCACTAACATCCTGGCGAAGCTCGGCTGGAACTATGGCGATGACAACCGCCTGGGTCTGACGTACGAGAAGTACAAGGATGATCGCGACGTCAACCTGAAGAACGCGGTGGGCGGCCCGTTCATCGGCGGCCGAGGCTTCAACCTCTACCGTGATCGTCGTGGTAACGACACCATCACCCGTGAACGTTTCGGCCTGGAAAACAGCTTCGCCCTTGAGTCGCCGATTGCCGACCGCATCAAGACCAGCGTCAATTACCAGATCGCCAAGACCGACCAGACCACCGCCGAAATCTATCAATCCGGTCGTCGCGTCCTGCGCACACGCGACACGCTCTACCAGGAAAAACAGTGGGTTTTCGATGCACAGTTGGACAAAGCGTTCAGCCTTGGTGAAACCGATCACCAAGTGACCTACGGCACCACCCTCAAGCAGCAGAAAGTCACCGGCTCGCGCGAGGGCAGCGCCACCTGCGTGGCCGTCGGCAGCGGTTGCACCGCCATCGGCGCGCCCAGCCCGATGGCCTCCGATAGCGTGAAGAAGGCCAGCGACTTCCCCGACCCGACCATCAACACCTATTCGCTGTTCGCACAGGACCAGATCACTTGGGACAAATGGACCTTCCTCCCCGCCGTGCGCTATGACTACACCCAGCTCAAACCCAAGCTGACCCAGGCATTCCTCAACACCGTCAACCCGACAGGTGCGGAAACGGTGAGCGACAAGAAGAAAACCTGGCACCGCGTGACGCCCAAGTTTGGCCTGACCTACGCGCTGACGGACCAATACACCTTGTTCGGCCAATACGCCGAAGGTTTCCGCACGCCGTCCGCCAAGTCGCTGTACGGCCGCTTTGAAAACTTGAACCTGGGCTACACCGTCGAACCCAATCCGGACCTCAAGCCGGAGACCAGCAAAGGCATCGAAACCGGGATTCGCGGCAAGTTCGACGAGGGTTCCTTCGAGGTGGCGGTGTTCTATAACAAATACCGCGACTTTATCGACGAAGACAACGTCGTGGTCGGCGGCACTGCCGAGCAGTTCCAAGCCGTCAATATCAAGCGCGCCAGCGTCAAGGGCGCCGAAGCCAAGGGCCGCCTGAACCTGGATGCATTCGGTGCCCCACAAGGCCTATACACCCAGGGTGCGGTCTCCTATGCCTACGGTCGCAACGACCAAAACGGCGAACCGCTGAACAGCGTCAACCCGCTCAAGGGCGTGTTCGGCCTGGGCTACGACCAGGACAATTACGGTGGCCTGCTGAGCTGGACCCTGGTGAAGAAGCAGAATCGCGTAGACAGCTCCACCTTCCACGCGCCGGACGGCGACACCAGCGGCCCATTCAAAACCCCAGGCTTCGGCGTTGTCGACCTGACCGCCTACTACAAAGTCACCAGCGATGTGACCATCAACGGCGGCCTCTACAACCTCACCGACAAGAAGTACTGGAACTGGGATGACGTACGCAGCTACGACAGCGTCGGCGAAGCCGCGGTAACCGGCCCGGCCAACCTCGACCGCCTGACCCAGCCCGGCCGCAACTTTGCGATTAACGTGATCTGGGATATCTGACCAAGCCCTTCTCACCTCGTCGAAATATCAACGACGAGGTGAGGATTTTTTACTGTGCCGCGTCTTCTTGTTCGTCTAGTTGATAACCGCTCTCTTTCGGGCACCAAGGCGCTCCCCTTCTCAAGGACTTTTTCATGACCGCTTCTCCTAACGCAGAACGTCCAAGCCTGCGCTCCCAGCGCCTGAACCAGATCACCAACGAGCCGCACACCAAGCTGGATGCACTGGTGAAGGCCCATGCCCCGTTCGAAACCCAGGCCAACTTTGCCCGTTTCGTGGTGGCGCAGTACCTTTTCCAGTCGGAACTGGTGGCCCTGTACAACGACGCCGAACTGATCAAGATCGTGCCTGACCTGGCCGCACGCTGCCGCGCCGAAGCCGCCAAGCTGGACCTCGCCGACCTGGACACCGAAGTACCGGCCGCGGTGGCCGGTGCAGTGAGCAACCCGAGCAAAGCCGAAGCCCTGGGCTGGCTGTTCGTCTCGGAAGGCTCCAAGTTGGGCGCCGCGTTCCTGATCAAGCGCGCCGTAGGCCTCGGCTTGAGCGAAACCTTTGGGGCCCGCCACTTGGGTGAGCCAGCCGGCGGTCGTGCCGAAGGCTGGAAGAGCTTCACCCGCACCCTCGACGGCCTGCAATTCAGCCCCGAGGAAGAGGCCGCGGTAGAAAAAGGCGCGGTGGATGCGTTTGTGCGCTTCACCGTGTTGCTGGAACAGGCGTACGCTAGCGCCCCTGAACTGGCCTGATCCCGCAAATTGAAATGCAACCCAATGTGGGAGGGGGCTTGCCCCCGATAGCGGTGCATCAGCCAACAAATAGGTAACTGACCCACCGCCATCGGGGGCAAGCCCCCTCCCACATTTTGATCGCATTTAAGTTGGGACTTTTTTGTAAACCTTCCCCAAGAAAAGCTTCACCATGACCGGCAAAACCCAATCCACCTCGAAAATCGCACAGATCCTGTTTGGCCTGCTGGCCTATGTCAGCCTGGGCATCGGGCTGGTGGCGATTGTGATACCCGGTTTGCCCACCACCGAGTTCATCCTGCTGGCCGCCTGGGCCGCGACCAAAAGCTCGCCACGCCTCAGCGCCTGGCTGGAAAACCACCGCCTGTTTGGGCCGATCCTCTTCAACTGGCGCAACGGCAAGATCATCGCGCGCCGGGCCAAAGTCAGCGCCACCGTGAGCATGCTGTTGTGCGCGATCCTGATGCTGGTGATGCTCGACCATGGCTGGCCCATCTACCTGGCGATTGCCGGGATGAGCCTGGGCAATCTGTGGATCTGGTCCCGCCCCGAACGGCTCGCACAGCCCGCATAACCCTACCTGTAGGCGTTTTCCTACCGCCCATCGCCTTCTGCTCATGAAAGCCCCTACCGCGCCGATGCTCCGGATATAGCGCTGAATGGACTTGGCCGTGCTGTGCATTCCAACAAGACCATTCGTGAGTGAACCTATGTTCGACACCCTCTCTATCCGCTTGAAAATCGTGCTGCTGTCCGGCCTTTGCCTGCTGGGGGTGATTACGCTGATCGTGAGCATCAATCTGTACGAAACGGACCAGAACGACCATCTGATCAGCGATTCAAGTTCACGCATGCTCACCAGCAGCGTGCAAAGCCTGTTGCAGGCAAGGGCCGCTGAACAAGCGGTGCAGTTGCAGAAAACCTTCGGCGAGAATCTAACCGCGGTCACCGCCCTGGCCGACCAAGTCAAAGACTTGCGCAACCTCGCCGCCAAACGTGCTCTGGAGCCCGCAGCCCTTCGCGAAGAACTCAATCAGAGCCTGAAAACCGCCTTTGAACGCAACAACAAGGTGCTCGGAATCTGGCTGTCGTTCGAGCCCGATGGCTTGGACGGTAAGGACAGCGAATTCATCAACGACAAGGCCCGCGTCTCCAATGAAAAAGGCCGCTTTTCCAGCTACTGGAGCCGTGCCGGGGGTGAAGGCCTGAACACCATCATGGTCGAGGAAGACCTGACCAAGACCACCCCCAACCTAAACGGCACCCCCTACAACATCTGGTACACCTGCCCACGTGACACCCGCAGCACCTGCCTCTTGGATCCGTACGAAGACACTGTGGCCGGCAAACCGGTATTGATGACCACCATTTCCCAACCGCTGCTGGTGGATGGAAAAGTGATTGGTGTGGTGGGTGTGGACATTGCGCTCAACAGCCTGCAAACCCTGGCTGATGCGGCCCAAAAGACGCTGTTCGATGGCGCCGCGCACCTGGAGGTTATCTCCAGCACCGGTCTGATTGCCGCCTACAGCGGCGAGCCTGCGCGGGTCGGCAAAAATCTGATCGATACGCTGGGCGCCGAGGGCAATGAGATCGTGCAACTGCTGGCCAATGACAGCCACGTCAATCTTGAGCAGGGCGATACGATTCGTGCGGTCTACGCAGTCAAGCCGATCGCCGATGCCAAAGCCTGGGGGGTGGTGATTAAACTGCCCAAACACGTGATGCTGGCCGACACCGTAAAACTGCAGGAGGTCCTCGACAAAGCCCAGGCGACCGGCACCCTCAAGGCCTTGCTGGTGGGCGCTGCCGCCGGGCTCCTGGGTTTGCTGCTGATCTGGCTGACCGCCACCGGCGTAACCCGCCCTATCAACAGCGTGGCCGCGATGCTCAAGGACATCGCCAGCGGCGACGGCGACCTCACCCAACGCTTGGCTTACAGTAAAAAGGATGAACTGGGCGAACTGGTGAACTGGTTCAATCGTTTCCTCGACAAGCTGCAACCGACTATCGCCCAGATCAAGCAAAGCATCACCGAGGCCCGCGGCACGGCGGACCAGTCCTCGGCCATCGCCCGCCAGACCAGCGAAGGCATGCAGGTGCAGTTCCGTGAAATCGACCAAGTGGCCACGGCGTCCAACGAAATGAGCGCCACCGCCCATGACGTCGCCAACAGCGCCTCGAATGCCGCCAGCGCGGCACGCGGTGCCGATCAGTCGGCGCGCGAAGGCATGCAGATCATTGAAAAGAGTACGCGGGATATCACGATCCTCGCCGAAGAAGTCAGCAGGGCCGTGGGCGAAGTCGAAGCCCTGGCAGTCAACAGCGAGCAAATCGGTTCGGTGCTGGAAGTGATCCGCAGCATTGCCGAACAGACCAACCTGCTGGCGCTGAACGCGGCGATTGAAGCGGCACGCGCGGGCGAAAGCGGCCGCGGCTTTGCGGTGGTGGCCGACGAAGTCCGTAACTTGGCCAAGCGCACCCAGGATTCCGTGGAGGAGATCCGCCTGGTGATCGAACGCATCCAGAGCGGCACCCGTGGCGTGGTCGCGACGATGCACTCAAGCCAAAGCCAGGCCCAGAGCAATGCCGGACAGATCCATCAGGCCGTGCAGGCCTTGGGCAAGATCAGCGACGCCGTGACGGTGATCAGCGACATGAACCTGCAAATCGCCAGCGCCGCCGAACAACAGAGCGCGGTGGCCGAAGAGGTCAACCGTAACGTCTCGGCGATCCGCACCGTGACCGAAACCCTCACCGGCCAGGCCACCGAATCGGCGGCTATCAGCAGCCAACTCAATGCGTTGGCCAGCCAGCAGATGAAACTCATGGATCAGTTCAAGGTTTAAGAAACACCACAGGTGAAATGTGGGAGGGGGCCTGCCCCCTCCCACATTTTGATCGCGTACTGCTTAGAGACCCGTCCAAGCCTGCACAAACGCCGCCACATCTTCCTTCGGCGCCGTACGCGGCGGGTTCTGCGGGGTACCCAAATAGAGGAAGCCAATCACTTCCTCATCCGCCGTCAGCCCCAGGCCTTTGGCAACGTGGGCCGAGTAGGACAACTCACCCGTACGCCACACCGCACCAATCCCTTGGGCATAGGCCGCCAACAGAATGCCGTGGGCCGCACAGGCCGCCGCCAGCAGTTGCTCAGACTTGGGTACCTTGAAGTGCTCCTGCAAACGGGCGATCACCACCACCACCAACGGTGCGCGCAATGGGCCGTTCAGGGCCTTGTCGATGGCGGCTTGCGGGGCGTCGGCGTCTTGCAAGCGTGCAGCCTCGGCCAGCAGCGTCCCCATCTGCTCACGGGCGGCGCCTTCTACGGTGAGGAAACGCCAAGGGCGCAATTGACCGTGGTCGGGTGCACGCATGGCAGCGGCGAACAGCACGTCGCGCTGCTCCTGGGTCGGTGCCGGCTCCAGCAAACGCGGCACGGAAACACGGTTGAGCAAAGCGTCGAGAGCCTGCATTGGCCACCTCCAGAAAAAATGTGCGGTCATTCTAGCGGGAATAAACCGGCGACCACCAAACGATAATTGCTCTTATTCATTCCCCCCGGCCCTGTTAGACTTTGCGACCATATTTTTCACGCTCGTTCAGGAAACTCGATGTTCCGTTCGCTTCTTCGTCTGTCCGTCGTATGCATGGCCTTGGGCCTGACTGCGTGCGATGACGCCCCCAGGTTCACCAAGGCCGAGCCGGGTGAATCGCGGGCAGGCGGCGCGACGACGGTGAATAAGCGCGACCAGAACGCGTTTTCCCTGCCGTCGGCCAACTTGTCGCCGACGCGCCGCTTGGACTTCAGCGTCGGCAACAGTTTCTTTCGCAGTCCTTGGGTGATCGCGCCGTCCACCACCACCGCCCGTGATGGCCTGGGCCCGTTGTTCAACACCAACGCTTGCCAGAACTGCCACATCAAGGACGGCCGTGGCCACCCGCCGTTGCCCGACGCAGCCAATGCGGTCTCGATGCTGGTGCGCCTGTCGATCGCCCTGCCAACTCAGGATCAGCAACCCTACGCCAAACTCATCGAGCAAGCAGGCGTGGTGCCAGAGCCGACATACGGTGGGCAATTGCAGGACATGGCCGTGCCCGGCGTCACTCCGGAAGGCAAAGTGCGGGTCGACTACACACCGGTCAACGTCACTTTCAAGGACGGCACCGTCGTCGAACTGCGCAAGCCGGACCTGCAGATCACCCAACTCGGCTATGGCCCAATGCACCCCGACACCCGTTTTTCGGCGCGCATCGCCCCGCCGATGATCGGCCTTGGCCTGCTTGAAGCCATCAGCGACGCGGACATCCTGCGCAATACCGACCCCAAAACCGCCGATAAAGAAGCCATCGTCGGCCGGGCCAATCAGGTGTGGGATGACGCCCAGCAAAAAACCGTGCTCGGGCGTTTTGGCTGGAAAGCCGGACAACCCAACCTCAATCAACAAAATGTTCACGCGTTTTCTGGTGATATGGGCCTCACTACGTCCCTGAGACCCTTCGATGACTGCACCGACGCCCAAGTGGCCTGCAAACAGGCGCCCAACGGCAATGGCGCCGATGGCGAGCCGGAAGTCAGCGATAACATTCTGCGCCTGGTGCTGTTCTACACCCGTAACCTTGCCGTGCCCGTGCGCCGCCAGGTCAACGATCCGCAAGTCCTGGCCGGGAAAAACCTGTTCTTCCAGGCCGGTTGCCAGGGGTGCCACAAGCCGACGTTCACCACCTCAGCCAATGCCGCCGAGCCTGAATTGGCCAACCAAGTGATCCGTCCCTATAGCGATTTGCTGTTGCACGACATGGGCGATGGCCTGGCCGACAACCGCAGCGAATTCAAGGCCGGTGGCCGCGACTGGCGCACGCCGCCGTTGTGGGGCATTGGCCTGACACACACCGTAAGTGGCCATACCCAGTTTCTGCATGACGGTCGCGCCCGCAACCTGCTGGAAGCCGTGCTCTGGCACGGCGGTGAGGCACAAGCGGCGCAGCAGCATGTGTTGTCCTTTAATGCCGAACAGCGCGCTGCGTTGCTGGCGTTCCTGAATTCTTTATAAGCTTCGCCCCACTTACAGAAGGGAGCTCGACATGTTCCGTCCCAAGTTGTTGTTCACCAGCCTGGCCGCCCTCGCCCTGGGTGCCTGCTCGCCACAAGACCCGCAAGCTGTGACCTCTGCAGCGATCGCCAAACAAGTGATCCTGCCGACCTACAGCCGCTGGGTCGAAGCCGACCGTCAGTTGGCCGTCAGCGCCCTCGCCTACTGCCAGGGCAAGGAAAGCCTGGACACCGCCCGCGCCGACTTCATCCATGCGCAAAAAGCCTGGGCCGAGTTGCAACCGCTGCTGATCGGCCCGCTGGCCGAGGGCAACCGTGCATGGCAAATACAGTTCTGGCCGGACAAGAAAAACCTGGTCGGGCGCCAGGTCGAGCAATTGGTCACCAGCCAGCCGCAGATCGACGGCGCCGCCCTGGCCAAGTCCAGCGTAGTCGTGCAAGGCCTGTCGGCCTACGAATACATCCTCTACGACGCCAAGACCGACATCGCCGACGATGCGAACAAAGCCCGTTATTGCCCACTGTTGGTGGCCATCGGCGAGCGTCAGAAAACCCTGGCCGAAGAGATCCTAGCCAGCTGGAACAGCACCGATGGCATGCTCGCGCAGATGACCAAGTTTCCGAACCAGCGCTACGCCGATTCCCACGAAGCCATCGCCGACCTGCTGCGCGTCCAAGTGACCGCCCTGGACAGCCTGAAGAAAAAACTCGGCACGCCCATGGGCCGCCAGACCAAGGGCATCCCGCAGCCGTTCCAGGCCGACGCGTGGCGCAGCCAGTCGTCCCTGCAAAGCCTGGAGGCCAGCCTTGCTGCCGCCCAGACCGTATGGGTCGGCGTCGACAACAAAGGCCTGCGTGGCCTGCTGCCGTCGGATCAGAAACCATTGGCCGACAAAATCGACGCCGCCTACGCCGCGTCCCTGAAACTGTTCGCCAGCAACCAGCGCACCCTCAACGAACTGTTGAACGATGACGCCGGTCGCCAGCAACTCAACGACATCTATGACAGCCTCAACGTCGTCCACCGCCTGCACGAAGGCGAACTGGCCAAGGCGCTGGGCATCCAACTGGGCTTTAACGCCAACGACGGTGACTGATGATGCTCAGGCGACAGGCTTTGGCGGTTGGCAGCGTACTGCTCAGCGCACTCACGCTGGGTGGTTGGACGTTGTTCAAGCAGAAAGACAAGGGGCCGCTGCTGCTGTCGGCGCGCGATGATGCAGACGGCAAGCACTACGCCGTGGGCTATCACTTGGACGGCAAGCAAGTGTTTGCCACTCAGGTCGGCCAGCGCTGCCACGACATCATCAACCACCCGACACTGCCGATTGCGTTGTTCGTCGCCCGTCGCCCAGGCACCGAAAGTTACCTGATCGACCTGCGTGATGGCGCGCTGCTGCAAACCATCACCTCGAACACCAATCGCCACTTCTACGGCCATGCGGTGATTCACAAGAGCGGCGACTGGCTGTACGCCACCGAGAACGATACGTCAGACCCCGGCCGTGGCTTGCTCGGTGTGTATAAGTTCGAAGGCGAGCGGCTGGTGCACAGCGGCGAACTTTCCACCCACGGCATTGGCCCGCACCAGGTGTCGTGGATGCCCGACGGCGAGACGTTGATCGTGGCCAATGGCGGCATTCGCACCGAAGCCGAAAGCCGCGTGGAGATGAACCTCAATGCCATGGAGCCGAGCCTGGTGTTGATGCAGCGCGATGGCACGCTCATCAGCAAGGAAACCCTGGCCCAGCAGATGAACAGCGTGCGCCATATGGGCATCGCCAGCGATGGCACCATCCTTACCGGGCAGCAGTTCATGGGACCGTCCCAGGAGCGTTCCGAGTTGCTGGCGATCAAGCGTCCGGGGCAACCGTTCGTGGCGTTTCCAGTGGCAGACGAGCAATTGCAGGCCATGGGGCATTACACCGCCAGCGTCGCGGTGCACAGCGAGTTGCGCCTGGTGGCATTGACGGCGCCACGTGGCAATCGCTTCTTTATCTGGGACATGGACAGCGGCGAACTGCATCTTGATGGTCCGTTACCCGATTGCGCAGGGGTCGGTGCAGTAGAGGATGGGTTTGTCGTCACCTCCGGCCAAGGCCGTTGCCGCTACTACGATTGCCGCCAGAAACAGTTGGTCGCCAAACCGCTGGAATTACCAGCAGGGCTCTGGGACAACCATCTCCACTTGATCTGACATCCCCCTGTAGTCGCCCGATTTGCCGGCGATGGTGTACTTCAAATCGCCGCAGGGCTTGAAGGCGCCATCGCCTGCAAGTCGGGCTATTACAGGGCCGTTGACCTGTCAAAAATACCGTCTGGAATCCCCACTACACTCGGAGTAATGTTTCGAGCTTGTCTGTTTTCGTCTGTCTCAGTTTTTCCAAGGAACCGGAATATGCTGCGCCGTCGCATGCTGATCATGTTGGGTGTCGTCCTGTTAATCGTCCTGCTGCTGGCGGGCTATAAAGCCTTTTCCATCTATCAGCAGATCCAGGTCTTTTCCAAACCCAAGCCGCCCGTGAGTGTCGCCGTCGCCACCGCTGTCGAGCAGCCATGGCAGCAACGCCTACCGTCGGTGGGCACGCTCAAGGCTTTGCAAGGCGTCAACCTGAGCCTGGAAATTGCGGGAACGGTCAAAGACGTGCAGTTCGAATCCGGGCAGAAGGTCAAGGCCGGGCAACCCCTGGTGCAACTGGACAGCGCCGTAGAAAGCGCGCTGCTGGAAACTGCCCAGGCCGACTTGGGCCTGGCCCAGCTGGACTACGGACGCGGCAGCCAGTTGGTGGGCAGCCAGGCGATTTCCAAAGGCGAGTTCGACCGCCTGTCCGCGCAACTGCAAAAGAACAAAGCCACGGTCAACCAGCTCAAGGCCTCGCTGGCGAAGAAGCATATTGTCGCGCCGTTCAGCGGCACCATCGGCATTCGCCAGGTGGACGTGGGCGACTACCTGGCCAGCGGCACGGTGATCGCCACCTTGCAGGACATCAGCAGCCTGTATGTCGACTTCTATATCCCCGAGCACGCGGTGCCCAAGGTCGCCATCGGCCAAACCGTGCAGGTGCAGGTCTCAGCCTACCCCGGGCAGCAATTCCCCGGTCGCATCAGCGCAATCAACCCCAAGGTCGAGGACAGCACACGCAATGTCCTGGTGCGCGCCACCCTGGCCAACCCGGACAACACACTGCTGCCCGGCATGTTCACCAGCCTCGACGTCTTGCTGCCCAACCCCACCGCACAGATCGTGGTGCCGGAAAGCGCAATTACCTACACCCTCTACGGCAACTCGGTGTACGCCGTGGCCGAGAAGAAGAACGAGAGCGGCGCGCTGGAAAAGGACGCCAATGGCCAACCGCTGCTGATCGCCGAGCGACGCTTTGTCGAGACCGGCGAACGACGCGGCGGCCTGGTGCTGGTGAGCAAGGGCTTGAGCGCCGGTGAGCAGGTGGTCAGCGCCGGTCAGCTCAAGCTGGATAACGGCACGCCCATCGCCATCAGTCCGGACAAAAACCTGCCGGCAGGGCACTGAGCCATGAAGTTCACAGATGCCTTTATCCGCCGTCCGGTGCTGGCCATGGTGGTCAGCCTGCTCATCGTGCTGCTGGGTTTGCAGGCCTACAGCAAGTTACCGCTGCGCCAATACCCGACCATGGAAAACGCCCTGATAACGGTGACCACCGCCTACCCCGGTGCAAACGCCGAAACCATCCAGGGCTATATCACTCAGCCGTTGCAGCAAAGCCTGGCCAGCGCCGAGGGCATCGACTACATGACGTCGGTGAGTCGCCAGAACTTTTCGGTGATTTCCATCTACGCGCGCATCGGCGCCAACAGCGACCGCTTGTTTACCGAGTTGCTGGCCAAAGCCAATGAGGTAAAAAACAAACTGCCACAAGACGCCGAAGACCCGGTGTTGAGCAAAGAGGCGGCCGACGCTTCGGCGCTGATGTACATCAGTTTCTCCAGCCAGCAACTGAGCAACCCGCAGATCACCGACTACTTGTCTCGCGTCATCCAGCCCAAGCTCGCCACCCTGCCGGGCATGGCAGAAGCGGAGATCCTCGGCAATCAGGTGTTCGCCATGCGTATCTGGCTGGACCCGGTCAAGCTCGCCGGTTTCGGCCTCAGCGCCAGCGACATCACCGACGCCGTGCGCCGCTACAACTTCCTGTCCGCCGCCGGCGAGGTGAAGGGTGAGTTCGTGGTGACCAGCATCAACGCCAACACCGACCTCAAATCCGCTGAAGCCTTTGGCGCCATCGCCGTTAAAACCGACGGTGACAGCCGTGTGCTGCTGCGGGACGTGGCCCGCGTAGAAATGGGCGCGGAAAACTACAACGCCATCAGCTCGTTTGGCGGTACGCCCTCGGTGTACATCGGCATCAAGGCTACCCCCAGCGCCAACCCGCTGGAGGTGATCAAGGAAGTGCGCAAGATCATGCCAGAGCTGGAAGCCCAGCTGCCGCCCACCCTCAAGGCAGAAATTGCCTACGACGCCACGCTATTTATCCAGGCCTCCATCAACGAAGTGGTCAAGACCCTGTTTGAGGCGGTACTGATCGTCATCGTGGTGGTGTTCCTGTTCCTCGGCGCGTTGCGCTCGGTGGTGATCCCGGTGATCACCATCCCGCTGTCGATGATCGGCGTGCTGTTTTTCATGCAATTGATGGGCTATTCGATCAACTTGCTGACGCTGCTGGCGATGGTATTGGCCATCGGCCTGGTGGTGGACGATGCCATCGTGGTCGTGGAGAACATCCACCGGCATATCGAGGAAGGCAAGACGCCATTGGATGCGGCGCTGGAAGGCGCTCGGGAAATTGCCCTGCCGGTGGTGTCCATGACCATCACGTTGGCCGCGGTGTATGCGCCCATTGGTTTTCTCGAAGGGCTCACCGGGGCGCTGTTCAAGGAGTTCGCCCTGACCCTGGCCGGGGCGGTGATCATTTCCGGCATTGTCGCCCTGACCCTGTCACCGATGATGTGCGCCCTGCTGTTGCGCCACGATGAAAACCCGAGCGGCCTGGCTCATCGCCTCGACCGGATTTTTGACAGACTCAAGCGGCGCTATCAACGCATGCTCCACGGCACACTGAATACGCGGCCGGTGGTGATCGTGTTTGCGCTGATCGTGCTGTGCCTGATCCCGGTGTTCCTCAAGTTCACCCAGTCGCAACTGGCCCCGGACGAAGACCAGGGCATCATCTTCATGATTGCCAGCGCGCCGCAGCCCACCAACCTGGACTACCTCAACACCTACACCGACGAGTTCATCAACATCTTCAAGGAGTTTCCGGAGTACTACTCGTCGTTCCAGATCAATGGCTTCAACGGCGTGCAATCGGGCATCGGCGGTTTCCTGCTCAAGCCGTGGAACGAGCGTGACCGGACCCAGATGCAAATCCTCCCCGAGGTGCAGCATCGCCTCGAGCAGATTCCCGGCCTGCAAGTGTTCGGCTTCAACCTGCCGTCCCTGCCCGGCACGGGTGAGGGCCTGCCGTTTGGCTTTGTGATCAACACCGCCAATGACTATGAGTCGTTGCTGGAAGTGGCCAACCGCGTGAAAAAGCGCGCGATGGAGTCGGGCAAGTTTGCCTTTGTCGACATTGACCTGGCCTTCGACAAACCCGAAGTGGTGGTGGATATCGACCGCGCCAAGGCGGCGCAGATGGGTGTGTCGATGCAAGACCTCGGCGGCACCCTGGCAACCCTGCTGGCGGAGGCGGAGATCAACCGGTTCACCCTTGATGGGCGCAGTTACAAGGTGATCGCTCAGGTAGAACGGGCCTACCGCGATAACCCCGACTGGCTGAACAACTACTACGTGAAAAACACCCAGGGTGAATTGTTGCCGCTGTCGACCCTGATCACACTCACCGACCGCGCCCGACCGCGCCAGTTGAACCAGTTCCAGCAACTCAACTCGGCGCTGATATCAGGCTTTCCGATCGTGAGCATGGGCGAGGCCATCGACACCGTGCGCCAGATCGCCATTGAAGAAACCCCGCCCGGCTATGCGTTCGACTACAGCGGTGCGTCCCGACAATTTATTCAGGAAGGCTCGGCGCTGTGGGTAACCTTTGGCCTGGCCCTGGCGATTATCTTCCTGGTGTTGGCGGCGCAGTTCGAAAGCTTCCGTGACCCGTTGGTGATCCTGGTGACGGTGCCGTTGTCGATCTGTGGGGCGCTGATTCCGCTGTTCCTGGGCTGGTCGAGCATGAACATCTACACCCAGGTGGGGTTGGTAACGCTGATCGGCTTGATCAGCAAGCACGGCATTCTGATCGTGGAATTTGCCAACCAGTTGCGTAAGGACAAGGGCCTCACGCCCCGACAAGCCGTGGAGGAAGCCGCATCGATTCGCCTGCGACCAGTGCTGATGACCACAGCCGCCATGGTGTTCGGCATGGTGCCGCTGATTTTCGCGACCGGGGCGGGTGCCGTCAGCCGGTTTGATATCGGGATGGTGATTGCGACGGGGATGTCGATCGGTACGTTGTTTACGCTGTTTGTACTGCCCTGCGCTTATACCCTCCTGGCCAAACCGGATAAGGCTTGAAGCAAAAAAAAGGGCCTCGCATCGCAAGGCCCTTTCGGGGTGGTTTAAATCGTTTCAACTCTGCGGCCTCATCCCTTGAGACATTCCAAACATGAACAGGAGCAACTCGTGATCAGGCTTGGCCGCCACACTCGCCTTGACGACGCGCGGCAACAGGCATTGCGCCCCGTCCTGCGTCGCACTGAGTACCTGTGTGCGAGGCTGTTCCCACGCGGCCAGGGCCAAGGCTGCAACGCCTAACGCCCCCACCAGAAACACACCTCGTGCTATTTCTAGCTTCATTTGGTTAAACCCTTGATAGCGCTGCCAAACGCCGTCTCGTAAAAGTAGCTGAGTTTTGCCCAGTCGCTATCGTTCCACGACGAATGGCGGCGCAGTTGCAGCATGTCGTGGGACGCTGCCTTATGAGCGGTAATGCGCTGGCGGCACTTCTCAAAATCCAGCAGTGCCACTTCCACGTTGGCCGCGTCGCCCTCGCCCGTCACCCTTACAAAGATATGCTTGATGTACAGGCAACCGTGCTGCCAACGCCCCTTGTGCATACGTGCCAGGGTGCAGGCCAATTCCTTGAGTACGCGCTCGTGGACTAATTCGCCGTAGCGTTCACGGCCACCCGCGGAGTACCAGTTTTCAATTTCGTCAAAACCGTCTAGGGACGCGGTGACCAGCAACGCCTGCCACTGGTGCTCAGCATCGCGGCGCGCCTCGCAGAACACCAACTCCGGCACCCGCACATCCAGCAAGCGCAGCCCTTTGAGGGCATCACGCTCGCGCAGCACCGTGGGGCGCCCAAAGGGGTGCAGCCAACTGCGGTAGATGTGGCCAGTCTGGCGCTTGCTGTAGAGAAGACGCCCATTGGCGCTCATCACTCGCTGCACACCACTTTCACCGCCGCGACGACGATTGGGCTCTTCGACCCACTCGCCTTGTTGGCGCCAGAAATAATCAAATCTTTCTTCGGGAGCTACGTGACTGCCTGCTACGCACTCAACTGCCATGCTCTTACCTCTTGCGCAATACATACACTCGCCACATGGCGTACAGCGGGATGAAATCCAGAGAATCCTGAACACGGAAACCCGCTTGCTCAAATTCTGCTTCAACAGTAGCAGCTGGTAACACAAATCTGTTTTGGTAACCTTCTTGCTCACCGTTCTTGCGTCGCTGCCCTTCAAGGCGTTTGCGTTTCCAGGCTTTGAAATTGCCATCGACCCACAGCGAAATGATCACACTGTCGCGGGTAACACGCTGAAACTCCCGCAATATCGCCAGTCGGTGCGCCGGATCACCAATGTGGTGCAACAGGCGCATACAGAAAATGCTATCGACCGAGTTATCCGGCAAATCGATATCAAAGGCAGATGTCTGCAAAGGTCGTACCCGTTTCACCACATCCGCCGGTTGGGCGGCGGTTGCGACCTTCAACATCGACGCGGAATTGTCGGCGCCAATAATCACACGGTTGGGTTTTTCCGCCAGCAACGGCCAGAAGCGCCCCGCACCACACGGCAAGTCCAGCACCAGGCTAGGCTCACCCGCCATCGCCAACGCACCACGGGCCAATTGTTCGTCGCGCTTGTGGGACAAGCGGCGGGCCAAATTGTCCTGATGCTTGAGCAAATATTCGTGGGCGTGTTCGTCGTCGTACTTGTCGGAAAATTCGAGTTTGATCGGGGTAGGCATCAACGGATCTCCTGTTGCTGATGCCTACAACATTAAGCAGCGTCCTGTGATCAACAGGTCAACCCATTGTGAAAAACTTGTCCTGTCCAATCTCATATATTTCAAGACTTTACAGATACAAGCAATATCATGGGGCCATCTTCGCCGAATTACGGCGATCTCTGGCAGGATAACGGCAGGGGAAACGGTCAGGCGTTGACCTGACTCAACTGAACATGAAAGCGACAGCCATTGGGTTCCACAGTGCTGAGGGTAACGCTCCAGCCCTGGTTCTCGCAGATGCGCTGGACCAGTGACAAACCCAATCCGAGGCCCTCACCGCGCTTCTCACTGCCGCGGACAAACGGCTCGAACATCGCTTCGCGCTTATCTTCGGGAATGCCGACGCCGCTGTCTTCCACCACAAACCCGGTAGGCTCCAGGGTCAGCCGGATAAAACCGCGTTCGGTGTAATGCAGCGCATTGCGCAACAGGTTGCCCATCACGGCATGCAGGAAGGTCGCGTTGTAGCGGGTATCCAAAGGGTTGCCCGGTTGGTAGATCAACTCCAGGCCCTTGTGCTCAATGGGCTCGCGCCAAATGCCAAGCAGATCATCAGCCACCTGCGACAGGTTGACCTTGGGCGACATGCTGCCATCGTCATGTTGGGCACGGGCGAGCATCAGGAAGGTTTGGACCAGTTCACGCATTTCTTCACAGGCACGGGCGATTCGCTCGACCTGGTTACGCCCACGCTGATCGATCGCGGGGTTTTCCAGTAGCAGTTCGCAGGAACTGGCCAGCACCATCAGGGGCGTGCGCAGTTCGTGGCTGACATCGCTGGTAAACAACTGCTCGCGTGACAATGCCTGACGCAGGCGCCCCAGCGTGGCGTCGAAGGCCACGGCCAACTCCCCGACTTCGTCGGCGGCATAGTCGGGCGCCAGGGGCGGCGCCAGGCCAAGCAACTGGTCACGGTGGCGCACCTGACGAGCCAGGCGCACCACCGGCGCCATCACCTTACGGGCCAGCACCCAACCGAGGAACACCGCCAGCGCCAGGCTGAGCACGAAGCCCACCAACACCACGGCAAACAGCACGCGCTCGCGCTCTTCGAAATCGCTTTGATCTTGCAGCAGCACATAGCGCCGACCGTCGACTACTTCGACCATGGCGTGGTACGACAGCGCCTCCCGAAACACCTCATGAAACCCTGGCTCCAGATGGCGCAGGTCCTTGGGCAATTCAAAATCGCCGGGGCCACCGCTGAAGTAAAACAGCTGATCGGGCTCGGGCCGGTGCCGCCAGTCCTCAACGGTGTCCATCAGCAGCAGGCGCTGCAAGTCACCGCCCAAGCCTGCCGAGATCAACTTCTCTTCCACCAGGTGCACGGTCGCGACGATGCCCATGGCGAAGGCGCCCGCCACCAACGCACTCATCAAGGCAAAGGCGATGATGATCCGCTGGGCAAGGCTTTGCTTAAACTCCATCACGGCCCTCGGCCAAGCGGTAACCCACACCATGCACCGTTTGCAGCAGCGGTTTGGCGAACGGCTTATCGATCACTTGCCGCAACTGGTGCACATGGCTGCGCAGGCTGTCGCTGTCCGGGCAGTCATCGCCCCACAGCGCCTCTTCAAGCACTTCCCGACGCAGTACGTGGGGACTTTTCTGCATCAAGACCGCGAGCAGCTTCAGGCCGACCGGGTTGAGTTTGAGCAGGCGCCCTTCGCGGGTAACTTCTAGGGTATCGAGGTCGTAATTAAGATCGGCCACTTGCAGGGCGCGACGGCCGCCACCTTGGGCACGCCGCAGCACGGCTTCGATACGCGCGGCCAATTCCGACAGGGCAAACGGTTTGAGCAAATAATCGTCGGCGCCGGACTTGAAGCCCTGCAACCGGTCATCCAACTGGTCGCGAGCGGTGAGCATGATCACCGGCGTGTCGCGGCGGGCGTCTTCACGCAGGCGTTTGCACAAGGTGTAGCCATCGATGCCAGGCAGCATGATGTCGAGCACGATCAAGTCGTAGTGCTCGGTTGCGGCCAGGTGCAAGCCCGACAAACCGTCCTGCGCACAGTCCACGGTGTAGCCTTTTAGCCCCAGGTAGTCGGCCAGGTTGGCCAGAATATCGCGGTTGTCTTCAACCAATAGAATTCGCATGGGCAGTGTCTCCGTACGCGGTAACGGCCGTGTTGGCTCGCGCAGCTTAAGGCCAAGTGTGGCTAAGGGATAGAGCTGAGAGGTACGACGATAAAGGTTTTCAACCTTGTAAGGAGTTGAACAAGTTTTTCACTATAGCTTCACAAACTGACTACAGTGTCAGGCAGAAGATCGCCTCCCATTGATATAAGGAACATTGACATGGGGTTTCTCAAGATGGCGCCAATGCGCTATTTGCTGTTGGTAACCGGTGCCTGGCTGTTTATTTTCCTGCTCACTCGCAGCGTACTGCTCATCACCCACCTGGATGAAGTCGGCGGCAACCTGCTGCCGGTGTTTGGCGTGGGCCTGCTGTACGACCTGGGTTTCCTGGCCTATGCAGCACTGCCGCTGGGGCTGTATTTGCTGCTATGCCCACCCGCGCTGTGGCGCCGTCGCGGTCACCGCTGGTTCCTGCAGGCGGTGCTCACCGTCAGCCTGTTCGCCATGCTGTTTACCTCGGTGGCCGAGTGGCTGTTCTGGGATGAGTTCGGCGTGCGCTTCAACTTTATTGCCGTTGACTATCTGGTGTATTCCGATGAGGTGTTGAACAACCTGTTGGAGTCCTATCCGATCGGCAAACTGCTGAGCCTGCTAGCCATGCTGGCCATTGTGCTGAGCCTGGCCTTGCGCAAGCCGTTCAACGCGGCGATGAGCGCCCCGCTGCCGACAATGCGTGGCCGGCTGGCGAATGCCTTGGGCCTGCTGATCGTGACCGGGCTGAGCCTGCAACTGATCAGCCAAGACAGCCCGCGCGCCCAGGGCGGTAACGCTTACAAGAACGAACTGGCCAGCAATGGCCCGTATCAGTTCTTTGCCGCCTTCCGTAATAATGAGTTGGATTACCCGCAGTTCTACAAAACCCTGCCAACGGACGTCGTTGCCCAGCAAATGCGCACCGAACTCAGCGAGCCCAACGCCCGTTTTATCGGTCAGGACCCGCTGGATATTCGCCGCGCCATCACCAACCCGGGGACGCCGCGCAAACCCAATATCGTGCTGGTGACTATCGAAAGTTTCAGCGCCAAATACATGGGCAGCAACGGCGACGAACGCAACCTCACGCCTTACCTGGATGCACTGCGCAAACAGAGCCTGTATTTCAATAACTTCTATGCCACCGGCACCCGCACCGACCGTGGCCTGGAAGCAATTACCCTGGCGATCCCCCCTACGCCCGGGCGCTCGATCGTCAAGCGCATTGGTCGTGAAAGCGGCTTCGCCAGCCTGGGGCAGCAACTCACGGCCGTCGGTTACGACAGCGTGTTCGTGTACGGCGGGCGCGGGTACTTCGATAACATGAACGCGTTTTTCAGCGGTAACGGTTATCGCGTCGTGGACCAGAGCAGCGTGCCCGAGTCGGAAATCTCGTTCAAGAACGCCTGGGGTATGGCTGACGAGGACCTGTACAAACAAACCCTGAAACTGGCCGACACCGACTACGCCAAGCAGCAGCCATTTTTGCTGCAGTTGATGACCACTTCCAACCACCGCCCCTACACCTACCCGGATGGGCGCATCGACATCAAATCCGGGAATGGCCGCGACGGCGCCGTGAAGTACACCGACCATGCCATCGGCCAATTCCTGGAAGCCGCCCGTCAAAAACCCTGGTTCGATAACACGATCTTCATCTTCGTCGCCGACCACACCGCCGGCAGCGCAGGTAAAGAAGATCTGCCCATCACCAACTACCAGATTCCGCTATTCATCTATGCGCCCAAGCTGATCGACCCACGAGAAAGCGCGCAACTGGCCAGCCAGATCGACTTGGCGCCTACGCTGCTGGGCCTGCTCAACCTGAGCTACGAATCAACGTTCTTTGGCCGTAACCTGCTGCAGGAAAACCCACTGCCACCTCGGGTCGTGGTCGGTAACTACCAGCACCTGGGATTGTTCGACGGCAAGGACCTGGCCATTCTCAGCCCGCGCCTGGGCCTACGCCGACACGACCAAGCCCTGGGTGAAAGCAAAGAGCTGCGCGTCGGCAGCGATGATCCGTTGATCCAGCGGGCGATCAGCTACTACCAGGCTGCCAGTTATGACTTCAAACAACAGTTGCTGAGCTGGAGGGCGCCCAAGGAAGAGGCCCCGGCATTGAGCACGCGCTAACCAAAACGTCCCGTACAGGTCAGTACGGGACTGTTTCACCAGGGTTCACCATGCGAACCACTCCCGCCGTACCGGCTTCCAAACCTCTCAACTTATGGCTATGCCTCGGCATCCCTGGCGGCGCTGCGCTTCTATTGCTGTTGCTGGAGCTAACCTCGCTGGACATGGACCTCGCCAAGCTGTTCTACAACGGCGCGGAGGGCGGTTTCATCGGGCGTTACAGTTTCTTCCTCGAAGACATCCTGCATGACCGCGCCAAAGAGTTGGTCATCCTGTTCTCGGTCTTGGCGATCCTGGGATTTGTCGGCACGTTTGTCCTCCAACGGCTCAAACCCTATCGCCGCGAACTGGGCTGCCTGGTGCTCTCACTCGGGCTGGCGACGGCGTTTGTCTCTCCGCTGAAAACCATCACCGGCGTCCAGTGCCCATGGAGCGTCCAAGAGTTCGGCGGTCAGGAGACCTACAGCAAACTGCTGAGCCCTCGCCCGCCCACCGATAAACCCGGGCGCTGCTGGCCAGGCGGTCATGCCGCCACCGGGTTCGCCTTGTTCGCGCTGTTTTTTGCACTGCGGGACAGGCAGCCGCGCATGGCGCGCTATGCATTCATCTTCGCCGTCGGCTTGGGCAGCGTCTTTTCCGTCAGCCGTATGATGCAAGGCGCACACTTCTTTTCCCATAACGTGTGGACGGCGATTTTCTGCTGGCTGATCTGCCTCGGGCTGTATTGCCTGTTGCTGTACCGGCCATCCAAGCGCGCAACGCACACCTGAACCCAAAGCAACGCCCACAAAAAAGCCCCGCCTGCATCACTGCAGGCGGGGCTTTTTCAGTACAGGGGTAAGGCTGGCTTACATCATGCCGCCCATGCCACCCATGCCGCCCATGTCTGGCATACCGCCACCGCCAGCGCCTTCAGCCTTTGGCTTGTCAGCAATGGCAACTTCGGTAGTCAGCAGCAGACCGGCGATCGAAGCGGCAGCTTGCAGTGCCGAACGGGTGACTTTGGTTGGGTCCAGGATACCCATTTCAACCATGTCGCCGTATTCGCTGGTTGCAGCGTTGTAACCGTAGTTACCTTTACCGTTCTTCACTTCGTTGACCACAACACTTGGCTCGTCGCCGCTGTTGGAAGCGATCTGGCGCAGTGGGGATTCAACGGCGCGACGCAGAACAGCGATACCGACGTTCTGGTCAGCGTTATCGCCTTTCAGGTCAACCAGGGCTTCCAGGGCACGGATCAGCGCAACGCCACCGCCAGGTACCACGCCTTCTTCAACGGCTGCACGGGTTGCGTGCAGGGCGTCTTCAACGCGGGCTTTCTTCTCTTTCATTTCGACTTCGGAACCGGCGCCAACCTTGATCACTGCAACGCCGCCGGACAGCTTGGCCAGACGCTCTTGCAGTTTTTCACGGTCGTAGTCCGAGGAAGTCTCGGCAACCTGGGCGCGGATCTGGTTGATGCGGGACTGGATGTCGCCATCGACGCCAGCACCGTCAACGATGATGGTGTTTTCTTTGGAGATGGTCACGCGCTTGGCACTACCCAGGTTTTCCAGGGTGGCGCTTTCCAGGCTCAGGCCGATCTCTTCGGAGATTACGGTACCGCCGGTCAGAACAGCGATGTCCTGCAGCATGGCCTTGCGACGGTCGCCGAAGCCTGGAGCCTTGACGGCTGCAACCTTGACGATGCCACGCATGTTGTTCACAACCAGAGTCGCCAGGGCTTCGCCTTCAACGTCTTCGGAAACGATCAGCAGTGGGCGGCCGGCTTTGGCAACGGCTTCCAGCACTGGCAGCATTTCGCGGATGTTGGAGATCTTTTTGTCGACCAGCAGGATCAGCGGGCTTTCCAGCTCGGCAACCATGGTTTCTGGCTTGTTGACGAAGTACGGGGACAGGTAGCCACGGTCGAACTGCATGCCTTCTACAACCGACAGTTCGTTTTCCAGGCCAGTGCCTTCTTCAACGGTGATCACGCCTTCTTTACCGACTTTTTCCATGGCTTCGGCAATGATGTCGCCGATGGAGCTGTCGGAGTTGGCGGAGATGGTACCTACCTGAGCGATAGCCTTGGTGTCAGCGCATGGCTTGGACAGGTTTTTCAGCTCGGCAACAACGGCGATGGTGGCCTTGTCGATACCGCGCTTGAGGTCCATCGGGTTCATGCCGGCAGCGACGGCTTTCAGGCCTTCGTTGACGATCGACTGAGCCAGAACGGTGGCGGTGGTAGTACCGTCGCCTGCGTCATCGTTGGCACGGGAGGCAACGTCTTTGACCAGCTGCGCGCCCATGTTTTCGAAACGGTCTTCCAGTTCGATTTCTTTTGCTACAGAAACGCCGTCCTTGGTGATGGTCGGAGCGCCGAAGCTCTTCTCGATGATCACGTTACGACCTTTCGGGCCCAGGGTAGCTTTTACTGCGTCAGCCAGGATGTTGACACCGGTGAGCATTTTTTTACGGGCGGAATCGCCGAATTTAACTTCTTTAGCAGCCATGATCGATATTCCTTAAATACTTTGTAGTAACGGGAAAATGAGCGGGGAAATCAGTCTTCCAGAACAGCGAGAATCTCGTTCTCAGCCATAACCAGCAGGTCTTCGCC
Organism: Pseudomonas sivasensis; assembly: GCF_052938085.1. NCBI lineage: Bacteria > Pseudomonadati > Pseudomonadota > Gammaproteobacteria > Pseudomonadales > Pseudomonadaceae > Pseudomonas > Pseudomonas sivasensis. The sequence continues at coordinate 1,088,757 of NZ_CP176442.1, read as the reverse complement.
GTCGACTTTCACAGTGTTGCTGCCGGAGTAAGGGCCAAATACAACCTTGTCACCGACTTTAACGGCCAGCGCACGTACGTCACCGTTTTCCAGAGTCTTGCCTGGGCCTGCAGCGACGATCACACCGTGGTTGGCTTTTTCAGCAGCCGAACCTGGCAGAACGATACCGCCAGCGGTTTTCTTTTCTTCTTCGCTGCGACGGATTACGACGCGGTCGTGCAGAGGACGAAGCTTGCTCATTGTCGATCTCTCCTAATTGTGTTTTTCATCGGCCGGTGTCAGTACCGGCAGGTTGTTATCCGGCTGTGCCGGTCGCGCCTCGCCAAGCAAGACGCGGAAGTCTGTCTGGTGTCGCCACCAGAAACCTTGCGGTGACCGTTACATAAGGGCGCATAAGCTTATTACAAGGGCGATCGGCGGAATTTTTTTGCAGTCACCGAGCGATAAAAGCAACACGGCACCCGCAGGTGCCGTGTCAATAAAGCGGTTATTTGCTGTCGCGGTGTTCGAACTCACCTTCGATCACATCGCCTTCACGCCCCAAAGGCTGGCGCGGAGCCGGGCCACCACGGGGTTGCAGGTCGTCTGCGAACGCACGCTGGCGAATCGCCGCCTCTTCGGCGCGCTGGCGCATCTTGCCCGCCAGAAGTTTGCGAGTGAACGGCAGCAGCAGGAACAGCCCGACAACATCGCTGACGAAACCCGGCAGGATCAACAGGCCACCCGCCAGGGCCATCATCAGACCCTCAAGCATGGTCTGGGCCGGTAGTTCGCCACGGTTCAGGCTTTCACGGGCACGCAGTGCCGTTGCCAGGCCGGCGACGCGCAGCACCAGAACGCCAAGCATCGAGCCGAGAATGATCAGCAACAGGGCCGGGAAAAACCCGATCGCACTGCTGACTTGAACGAATACGAACAGCTCCAACACCGGGAACAGCAGAAAGAGCAATAAAAAAGGGCGCATCAAATGGTTCCTCAACGCAAGAATGCCTTGCCAGTCCACCTTAGATGACGTCGCCGTTTCGTGAATTCAAGCGTCAGCCGCGGCTTTTTTCGGCCAGGCTTGGGCGTGGGCCAATGAAACCAGGGCTTCACGTACTTGTGTCGGCGTGTTGCAAGGCTCGGCAAACGGCAGCCAGTACAGGGATTGGCCGATACGCAGGTGCATGCCTTCGCTGTCGATGCCGGCCAGTTGCGCGGGCTCCACGGCAGGCAGGCCGGCAAGCTGAACGTAATGGGCGATGGCCTTGGTGTGATCGCTGTTCATGTGCTCGATCATGCTGCGCTCAGCCTTGCCCGCGAACGGGTTGGCGAGGGTCAACTGGTCGACCCAGTGAATCGCGCCAAAGCCGCCGATGTAACGGTGGCGCACCGGCTTGAGCACCCAAAAGTCGAAATCGTGAGCTTTATGGTAGTTGGCGGAATCGGGGAAGTAGCGGTAATAGCGCTCGGCGGCAGCCTCGATGGCGGCGCCCTCCTCCAACTTCTCGGCTTCCCCCAGGTAGGTCAGACGCCCAACGGCCTGCACATCATCGGCCTCACGTTCGCCCACCAGCAGCGAGCACTTGGGGTCTTTTTGCAGGTTGTGGGTGTGCTGGGCGATACGGCTGATCAGGATCAGCGGGCGACCCTGTTCGTCCAGGCAGTACGGCACGACCGAACCAAAGGGAAAACCCGGCATGGCTTTTGACTGTGTGGCGAGAGCCCCACGGTATTCCTTGAGCAATAGCTCTCGGGCGTTCTTGGCAACGTGCGCGCTCAACGTGTGACTCCTCGGGTATTCAGCCGCCCAACCCATATGGGAATGGATCGCAACACAAGGTAATCAATATCCGCGCAGGTTGCCAAGCAGGTTTTATGCAGCCTTATTACCAGGCCACGCCGAAGCCTGCGGTGTAGCGGGTCTTGCTCAAACTGCTTTCCGAGTCGCCACTGATAACGTCGCGCTCGGCCTTGAGATTGAGGGAAGCCCACTCGGTGACCTTGTAGCGCAGGCCGACTTCCGCATCCAGAGAGTAATCCGCGGGCGCATCGATAGGCTTGCCCAGTTCGCCAGTGGTGAAGAACTCGACGGTCTTGCCCACCAGATAGCGGTTGTAGTTCCACTTCATAGCCAGGGAATAGAAGTTGTCCTTACCGCCATCGGCATATTCATAATCGGTGCGGTTGACCAGCGACCCCAGGGAGAACGCACCCAGTTCGTCGTCCCAGAACTGGTAGCCCGGACCGGTACCGACCGTGCGTTGACGCGCAAGGTCTTCCACTTTGTCGCGCTTGTAGGTCAAACGCCCTTGCCAGAACCAATGCTCGGTGATGAACCGGTCCAGGTCGTATTCCAAAGCCCAGTTGTCGGTGGTGGTCACGTCGTCCTGGAATTCGCGGTTGTACTCACCTTGACCGGTATGCCTCCACTGGCCATGGCGGGCAGTGGTTTTGAAGTCGATATCGTAGTCGTTGGTGTCGTTCTCGGCGCGTTTGTAGTCCAGCGCCATGTCGACGTTGCCCTTCCACACCAGGTCTTCGATCACAGGCTTGGGCTTGATGATCTGCTGGATGCTGGCCAGTTCTACAGTCTTGGGCGCTTCGCCATTGGCCAGCACCACTTTGCCATCATCCGCAGCCTTGAGGGATTTAGCCTTCTCGCCAGTGTAGGCGTCCTGCTTGACCAACAACTCCTGGTCGCTCTCCAGGGTTTTAACCTGCTTCCAGTCCACCGGGATTGCACCCGCGTAGTCGGTCTGGATCAGCAGCTTGCCACCGTCAAATACCTTGATCTTGCCGGTCAGGCGGTCACCGTTCTTCAACCAGACGGTATCGGCGAGCAAAGGTGTTGAGGCGCTGAAAACAGCAAGGCACAGCAGGGTTCTGGACAACATATGCGGATTCGAGGCTCGGTTTTGGCGAAAAGAGGGCATTATCGTCTTAGATGACGTGTTAGCAAGGACTGACTCAAGGATCTGTATTGAGTTCAATTCTCAACACCCTGCTTACAGCATATTTCTTACAGATATGCCGACATTTTCAACGGATAGCACCTCAGTGAATCAATCTGCCGACACCCCGCAAAACGCGGCCGAGATGCGCCGTACCGCGTTGTACCTGACATTGGCGCAAGTCCCCGCCGGCTGCGTGGTGAGTTACGGCGAGCTGGCGCAACTGGCCGGGCTGGGCCGCGCTGCACGCTGGGTGGGCCGCACCTTGAGCCAACTCCCAGAAGGCACCACATTGCCCTGGCATCGCGTGCTGGGTGCCGGCGGTCGGATAAGCCTGCCGGTGGGCAGCGCCTCCGGCGACGAGCAGCGTGCGCGTTTGCGCGATGAAGGCGTCACTGTCCGTAATAATCGCGTGGATATTCAGCGCCATGGCTGGCGCCCGGTAGAGCACAGCGGTTAGAGTGCGCGCTTTGTTTCCGCAAACCTGAGGCAGACTCCAGCCCATGCCCCGTAAAACCTGGCGCGCCGCGCTCGCCGCCTATGCCAGCCCCTCGACGTTAGTGCTGTTGTTGCTCGGCTTTGCCGCCGGCATGCCTTACATGTTGGTGTTCTCGACGCTTTCGGTGTGGCTGCGCGAGGCCGGTGTGGCCCGCGAGACCATCGGCTATGCGAGCCTGATCGGTCTGGCGTACGCCTTCAAATGGGTCTGGTCACCACTGCTCGACCAATGGCGCCTGCCGCTGCTCGGCAAACTTGGACGGCGTCGTTCCTGGCTGGTATTGGCCCAGTCGCTGGTGATCCTTGGATTGATCGGCATGGGTTTCTGCGACCCGCAGAAACATTTGTCCTGGCTGATCGCTATTGCCGTCGTCGTCGCCTTCGCGTCCGCCACCCAAGACATCGCGGTCGACGCCTATCGCCTGGAAATCGCCGACGACAGCCGCCAGGCCGCGCTGGCCGCCAGCTATATGTCCGGCTACCGCATAGCCGCCCTGCTGGCCACGGCGGGTGCACTGTTCTTTGCCGAAGGCTTTGGCTCCACCGGCTTCAACTATAAACACTCGGCGTGGACCGGCACCTATGTGCTGTTCGGCGTGCTGATGATCCCCGCGCTGCTGACCACCCTGTTCATGCGCGAACCCAATGTGCCATTGCGCACCCAGTTGCAGGCCGGGCGCTACAGTTTCATGCACCAACTGATGTCGGTGTTTGTGCTGATCGTTCTGCTGGTGTCAGTGCCCGCCATGTTTACCCAGTTGTACAACACCGACTTCGGAAGCGTGGTGTTCCACGACACCAGCGTGTGGGACCTGCTGATGGAGGACCGCGCATTCCTGCGCGCCATTCTCTATATCATCCTCACCGCCCTGTGCCTCTCGACCATGGGCCGTCGCGGCCTGGCGCCGGTGCTGACACCGGTCAACGACTTTATCCTGCGCTACCGCTGGCAGGCACTGCTGCTGCTCGGGCTGATCGCCACCTATCGCATGTCCGACACCGTGATGGGCGTGATGGCCAACGTGTTCTACATCGACCAGGGCTTTACCAAGGATCAGATCGCCGGGGTCAGCAAGATCTTCGGCCTGATCATGACCCTGCTCGGCGCCGGCATGGGTGGTTTGCTGATTGTGCGGTTCGGCATCCTGCCGATCCTGTTTATCGGCGGTGTCCTGTCGGCCGGCACCAACCTGCTATTCGTGATGCTCGCAGACATGGGCCCCGACCTGCAGATGCTGATCTTCACCATCTCCCTGGACAACTTCAGCTCCGGCCTGGCCACCTCGGCATTTGTGGCTTACCTGTCGAGCCTTACCAACCTCAAGTTTTCCGCCACTCAATATGCCTTGCTCAGTTCGATCATGCTCCTGCTGCCGCGCCTGATCGGTGGGTATTCGGGGGTGATGGTGGAGAAGTTCGGATATCACAACTTCTTCCTGATCACCTGCATGCTGGGGGTGCCGACGCTGCTGCTGATTGCGTTGCACTGGTTTCAGGAGAATCGGCGGATTCGGTTGAATCCGCCGGCAGAAGACTGATTTTGGGGGCCCTTTAAAAGCCAGACTGCGGCGCCCCCATCGCGAGCAAGAACTAGGCGTCCCCCTCGCTCCTTCAAACAGCCCTATATTCTGATGCCTGTACGGCGGCAGTTTGCGCCCGTACAATCCCAAGTCATTTCAAGTCCAAGCAACCGACAACGGCCTACCATGCGTACCAGTCAATATTTGCTCGCCACACAGAAAGAAACGCCTTCCGACGCGGTCGTGATCAGCCATCAGCTGATGCTGCGCGCCGGCATGATCCGCAAACTGGCCTCCGGCCTGTACACCTGGCTGCCCATGGGCTTGAAGGTGATGCGCAAGGTCGAAGCCATCGTTCGTGAAGAAATGAACGCCGCCGGCTCTCTCGAAGTGTTGATGCCGAGCACCCAACCGGCTGAGTTGTGGCAGGAATCCGGGCGCTGGGAAGAGTACGGCCCTGAGTTGCTGCGCTTCAAAGACCGTCATGGCCGCGACTTCTGCGCTGGCCCGACCCACGAAGAAGTGATCACCGACCTGATGCGCAACGAGCTGAGCAGCTATAAGCAGCTGCCGCTGAACCTGTATCAGATCCAGACCAAATTCCGTGATGAAATCCGCCCACGCTTCGGTTTGATGCGCGGCCGCGAATTCATCATGAAGGACGCCTATTCGTTCCACGCTGACCAGGCATCGCTTCAGGTCACCTACGATCGTATGCACCAGGCTTACTGCAATGTGTTCACGCGCTTGGGCCTGAAGTTCCGGGCAGTTGAAGCGGACAATGGCTCCATCGGCGGTGCCGGTTCCCACGAGTTCCACGTACTGGCTGAATCCGGCGAAGACGATATCGCGTTCAGCAACGGTTCCGACTACGCGGCCAACATCGAGAAAGCCGAAGCCGTACCGCGCGAAACCTCGCGCCCAGCGCCGGCTGAAGAACTCCGCTTGGTGGACACGCCAGAAACCAAGACCATCGCGGCTCTGGTGGAAAAATTCAATCTGCCGATTGAAAAGACCATCAAGACCCTGATCGTGCGCGCCGAGGAAGAAGGCAAACTGATCGCCCTGGTGATCCGTGGCGACCACGAACTCAACGAAATCAAGGCTGCCCAACAGCCTGGCGTGGCCAGCCCGCTGGTCATGGCCACCGACGACGAACTGCGCAACGCCATTGGCGCCGGCGCCGGTTCCCTCGGCCCGCTGAACCTGCCGCTGCCGATCATCATCGACCGTTCCGTCGAACTGATGAGCGACTTCGGTATCGGCGCGAACATCGACGACAAGCACTATTTCGGCGTGAACTGGGAACGCGACCTGCCAGTTCCGACCGTAGCGGACCTGCGCAACGTCGTCGCCGGCGACCCAAGCCCGGATGGCAAGGGCACCCTGGAAATCAAGCGCGGCATCGAAGTCGGGCACATCTTCCAGCTGGGCAACAAGTACAGCAAGGCGATGAAGTGCGAAGTGCTGGGCGAGAACGGCAAGCCGATCACCCTGGACATGGGGTGCTACGGCATTGGCGTATCCCGCGTGGTTGCTGCTGCCATCGAGCAGAACAACGATGAGAAAGGCATCATCTGGAGCGACACACTGGCGCCGTTCCAGATCGCCCTGGTACCCCTGCGTTACGAAACCGAGCAAGTACGCGAAGCCACCGACAAACTGTATGCCGAACTGACGGCCGCCGGTTTTGAAGTGCTGCTCGATGACCGGGACAAGAAAACCAGCCCGGGCATCAAGTTCGCCGACATGGAACTGATTGGCATCCCGCACCGGATCGTGGTCAGCGACCGCGGCCTGGCCGATGGCAATCTGGAATACAAGAGCCGGACCGAAGCCGAAGCCCAACCATTGCCGGTGGCTGACGTGCTGTCTTTCCTTCAGGCGCGTATTCGTCGCTGAAAACCAGATCAAGAGAAGTCATGTTCAAGCGAAACACCAGAGCCCTGGGGGGCGCCGCCTTGTGCGGCGCCCTGCTGGTCAGCGGCTGCGCCAACCAGATGTCGCAACGCAGTGAGCACGAGGAGCGGGTCGAGCGTAAGTTGCTCGACCACAGTCTGCAGATCGATGTAGGCGATCCCAAAGTGCTGGAACTGCCGCAACGCCGGGTTCGCATTCACGAGCAGAAGACGTTCGAGGTCACCGAATTCGAAGTCACCCGTCGCTACGACCGCTACACGCCTTACCAGCCCTGGCGCAAACTCTATGAGTTGCCCCTGGGTGCGGTGGCATTGGTGGCGGGCGCGGGTGCCAACGTGGCGAATATCTTCGCCCTCGGCAACCTGCCTACCAGCATGACCCACGACTGGCTGACTTACGGCGTGGACGGTCTCAACCCGTTCATGAACGTGCAATCCCACGGCCGGGCGCAACAGAATCTGGCAGGTATCGATGAAGTCCAGCGTGACAAGCGCGTGGAGTATTCAAGCCTGCCTTGGAGCGAAAGACCGGTGCAGGTCACCGCCGGCAAAAAGATCCACGAGCTGACCACCGACCGCAACGGCGTCCTGCGCCTGAACCTGTTGGACAGCCCGTTTGCCGAGCAGGACCTGAATCGCATCACGACGCTGAAGATCAGCGTGGAAGATGGCCAGGACGACGTACATTCGGACTCGACTCTGGCAATCAGCAGTACCTTGCGCGGCAAGTTGCTGGAAGCCCACGGCCTGATCTACGACGACCTGGAAGACGACGAAGTCAGCCAATGGGTGCACCGGGTCAAGCGTCTGTCGGAGCTGGGCTTGGAAGAAGAAGCCAGTGAACTGGAACAAAGCCTGATTGAGCTGACCCGAAATGATCCGGAGCTACAGCAGGAATTCCTGCAGGCGCTGACCAAGGACGCGGGGCGGTTAGTCGCAGATCCCGGAGCACGCTGAGACTTCGAAAACACTGTAGATCCAAATGTGGGAGGGGGCTTGCTCCCGATTGCGGTGCATCAGTCAACTTATACGTAGCTGACCCACCGCTATCGGGAGCAAGCCCCCTCCCACATTTTGTTTCCGGTTTCTACCAAGAGAACTCTAACTGTTCGTGGCCGCCACTTAGGTCCAGCAACCGCACGCCAATACCCAACAATCGCACCGGTTTATCACCACGATTAAACGCCTGGGTCATCAGCTGTTGATAACTCTCCAGATCCCGCCCTGCCCCCGCCTGCTCCAAGGTGGTCTGGGTAAAGTCGTGAAACTTCACCTTAACGAACGGTTTGCCCGCACGGTAACTGCTGTCGATGCGCGCCATGCGCCCAGCCAGGGTCTCCATCAGTTCAGGGAGTTTTTCCAGGCAGCTTGAGAGATCCGGCAGGTCCACGTCGTAGGTATTTTCCACACTGATCGATTGCCGACGGTTGTCGTTCTGCACTGCGCGTTCATCGATCCCACGAGCCAGGTTCCAGAGTCGCTCGCCAAAACTACCGAACTCCCGTACCAACGCCAGTTTGCTCCACTCGCGCAGTTGCAGGCAGTCTTCAATGCCCAAACGAGCCAGCTTGTCGGCCGTGACCTTGCCGACGCCGTGCAACTTGCTCACGCGTAACTGCGAGACAAAGTCTTCGATCTGGTCCGGGGTGATCACAAACAGGCCGTTGGGCTTTTTCCAGTCGCTGGCGATCTTGGCCAGGAATTTATTCGGGGCCACGCCGGCGGATACGGTGATGTGCAATTGGTTGGAGACCCGCCGACGAATGTCTTGGGCAATACGCGTGGCACTGCCGCCAAAATGCGGGCTGTCCGAGACGTCCAAGTAGGCTTCATCCAAGGACAATGGCTCAATCAAGTCGGTGTAGTCGCGAAAGATCGTCTGAATTTCCTTCGACGCTTCTTTATAAGCATCCATGCGCGGCTTGACGATGGTCAGGTCCGGGCAAAGCTTCAAGGCATGGCGCGACGACATGGCTGAGCGCACCCCGTACGCCCGCGCTTCGTAATTGCACGTAGCGATCACGCCCCTTCGGTCCGCCGAGCCACCCACAGCCAGAGGCTTTTGCGCCAGGCTCGGGTTATCGCGCATCTCGATAGCGGCGTAGAAGCAATCACAGTCGACGTGGATGATTTTGCGCTGCGTCATATATAGAGGGGTGAAATCCTACGGGTGGGCAGTATCGCACTCACACCTGTATATAGCACCAGTAGTTTGAATCTTCTGCCTAAGCGGTAGGAAATTTCACAAATGGATTTATTTTTTCAATCGAAAACAGCATCCCGATAGAGCCGAAACCCTTGGCCCGCCTGGCTCGCGCGGCCCCTACAAGGCTTTCTGGAGAGCTAACCGATTGAAGCACAAGCGCTTTTCTTCAACTCACAGGTTGACACACTCGTGATCCTCTGTAGAATGCCGACACACAGACGCGGGATGGAGCAGTCTGGTAGCTCGTCGGGCTCATAACCCGAAGGTCGTCGGTTCAAATCCGGCTCCCGCAACCAAACATCAAAAAAGGCTACTCGAAAGAGTGGCCTTTTTTGTGCGCGTGTGTTTTTCAAACCTGGATCGCGTGCACTTCATTACGAACGCTTCGCGCCCAACGCGGAGCAAGCCTGCTCACCACAAAAAGCCTTCTCAATCGAGAACTTAGGTTGCATGGGCGGTTAATTCACACTTATTTGCACCATCGGTTGATTAACGGTTGACACCTCGCCGCTTGGCTGTAGAATGCCGCCCACAGACGCGGGATGGAGCAGTCTGGTAGCTCGTCGGGCTCATAACCCGAAGGTCGTCGGTTCAAATCCGGCTCCCGCAACCAAACATCAAAAAAGGCTACTCGAAAGAGTGGCCTTTTTTGTATCCGGTGAAAAAGTTCTTCTGAAACAATGGGATGGCATCTTTCATGAAACCGTACACGGTTTGTAGAGTCCATCTCATCGCACGCTATGCTTACTCCTCTACGACCAAGGGCCGCTGTCGCCGCCCCCGGTGATACGCGTTAATATTTGTAATTATTTTGTCCATAGGGATTGGTAACTTGGCTGGATACCCCCATCCTGTCGCGCACAATCCACGAGGTGATTGATGCGCGCCAACTCGTCTGAACCACAAGACACCGTCACAGCAGAACAACCGATCACGCCTACCCGATTGCGTTGGCTGGATCTGATCAGCAAGTACCGGCAACCCCTCGGGCTGGCGGTCACCCTGTTGCTGTTCGCCATCGCCTTGATCGCTTGCCGCCACCTTCTGCTGGAACTCGACCTTTACGCACTTCACGACTCGATCCTGGAAGTGCCTAAGCCTGCACTGCTGGGAGCATTTGCCGCGGGCGTCGCAGGGTTTGTCATTCTTCTCGGCTATGAGTTCTCGGGCGCACGCTATGCCGGCGTGAAGCTGCCCGCCAAGACACTGGCCCATGGCGGCTTCACCGCCTTTGCCATTGGCAATGCGATTGGCCTGTCGATGCTCTCCGGCGGCTCGGTGCGCTACCGTTTATATGCACGCCATGGCATCGGGGCCTCGGAAGTCGCCCATATGACTGTGTTCGCCAGCCTGGCCCTGGGCTGCGCCCTGCCCCCGCTGGCCGCACTCGCGACACTGAGCAACCTACCTGCAGCGTCGACCTACCTGCATCTGTCGCAAGGCCTGCTCGGCGCGATTGCCGGTGCCGTGCTGCTGTTGTCGGCCGCGCTGTGTATCGGCATTTACCGCCGCCGCTTGCCGGAGCAACCTTACCCGGACAACCTGCTGGTCAAAGTCGGCCGTCGCACCCTGCGCCTGCCCGGCCGGCGCCTGACGCTCCTGCAATTGGTCATCACTGCCCTGGATGTCGCCGCCGCCGCCACTGTCCTCTATCTATTGCTGCCAGAAGCGCCGCCCTTCGGTCCATTCCTGCTGGTTTACCTGCTGGCTCTCGCCGCTGGCGTGCTCAGCCACGTACCGGGCGGAGTCGGGGTGTTCGAAGCGATCCTGCTCGCCGCGTTTGCAGACAAGCTCGGCGCCGCACCACTGGCCGCTGCCCTGCTGCTGTATCGGATGATCTACGTAGTGTTGCCGCTCCTGATCGCGTGCGTGTTCCTGCTGATCAACGAGGCGCAACGACTATTCCAGACCCAGCAGAGCCTGCGCGTGGCCTCAGGTCTGGCGGCGCCAGTGCTGGCCGTACTGGTTTTTTTGTCCGGCGTGGTCCTGCTGTTTTCAGGCGCCACGCCAGAGATCGATTCACGCCTGGAAAACATCGGCTTCCTGATTCCCCACCGCCTGATTGATGCCTCGCACTTTGGTGCCAGCCTGATCGGCGTACTGTGCCTGTTGCTGGCCCAAGGCCTGCGTCGACGTTTGTCGGCGGCCTGGATGCTGACCATGGTGCTGCTGCTGGTGGGCGCCCTGCTCTCGCTGCTCAAAGGCTTCGACTGGGAAGAAGCCAGCCTGATGACCATGACGGCGGTGCTGCTGGCGATCTTTCGCCGCTCGTTCTACCGCGCCAGCCGCCTGACAGAACTGCCGTTCTCACCGCTGTACCTGGTGTCCAGCGTCTGCGTGCTGGGTGCCTCGATCTGGCTGCTGCTGTTTGCCTATCAAGATGTGCCGTACAGCCATCAACTGTGGTGGCAGTTCACCCTCGATGCCAACGCCCCACGCGGCCTGCGCTCATTGCTGGGAGCCGCCGTGCTGCTGGTGATCGTATCGCTGACCTGGCTGCTGCGCACCGCCCGCCCGGTGATTCACCTGCCGACCCCGGATGAGCTGGAGCGCGCCTCGAAGATCCTGATGGCTTCGTCACAACCCGACGGTGGCCTTGCGCTGACCGGTGACAAGGCGCTGCTGTTCCACCCCAACGACGAAGCCTTCCTGATGTATGCCCGTCGCGGCCGCAGCCTGGTGGCCTTGTACGACCCAATTGGACCGACCCAGCCAAGGGCCGAGATGATTTGGCAGTTCCGCGACCTGTGCGACATCCACCACGCGCGTCCGGTGTTCTATCAGGTACGGGCAGAGAACCTGCCCTACTACATGGACATCGGCCTAACCGCGATCAAGCTGGGCGAAGAGGCGCGCGTCGACCTGAAACGCTTTGACCTGGAAGCCAAAGGCAAAGAGATGAAGGATCTGCGCTACACCTGGAACCGTGGCACCCGGGACGGTCTGTCTCTGGAGATCCATGAACCGGGTACGGCGCCGATGGATGAATTAAAAGTCATCTCGGACGCATGGCTTACCGGTAAGAATGTGCGCGAAAAAGGGTTTTCCCTGGGACGCTTCAGTGACGACTACCTCAAGCATTTTCGGATTGCGATCATTCGCTTCGAAGGACGCCCGGTAGCCTTCGCCAACTTGCTTGAGACTTACAATCACGACCTGGCCAGCCTCGACCTGATGCGCGCCCATCCGGATGCGCCCAAGTTGACCATGGAATTCATGATGGTCGGTCTGATTCAACACTATAAGAGTCACGGCTACGCCCGTTTCAGCCTCGGCATGGTGCCGTTGTCGGGCCTGCAACCGCGACGCGGCGCGCCACTGACCCAGCGTTTGGGTTCGATGGTGTTCCGTCGTGGCGAGCAACTGTATAACTTCCAAGGTTTGCGCCGCTTCAAAGATAAGTTCCAGCCAGACTGGGAACCCCGTTACATGGCCGTGCCCGCAGGACTTGATCCGCTGGTGGCACTGGCCGATACCGCCGCCCTGATCGCGGGTGGCTTGACTGGATTGGTGAAACGCTGATGATTCGACGCTCCTGGCGGTATGTATTGGCCTTTGTAGTGCTGCTGGCCCTGGTTCTGGGTGGCGGCTTTTGGTATTTGAAACGCCCTGCCCCGCAGCCGACCCTGGAGCAACTGCCCCAGGCCGATGGCTCGGTAATGACCCGCGTGACTCCGGCCGGCAACCCGAAAGCCCGTGTGGCCGTGGCGGTGATGGCCGACGAAACCCTGACCGATAGCCAGTTGTTAACCCTGAGCCAGGGTGGCAAAGCGCAGATCGTCCAGGTGGTCTTGCCAAAAGATGACTGCAAGCTGCAGGAACAAGCGCTGCAAAGCGCCTTGAGCCAGCTCAAGGGCCCTGCGACGCTGGTCAGCGGCATCGGCCCTGGCGCGGCGCTTGCCTGGCGCTGGCTGGCCACTCAGAACGACGACAAGGCCAATGCCATCTCTGTCGGCTTCGCTCTGGCGCAGGAAGGCTGCAAAGATCCGCTGCCGAAAACTGCAGAGCACGGCAACTGGCTGGTGGCGTGGAACGACAACCCTGACGACGAGAGCGCCAGTTTCGTACGCGATACACCACGCGCCACAACCAGCATCAGTGACTACGACATTCACTACCCGCAAGTACTGAACAACGAACTGCGCAAGCAACTGGTGGGTTCGGATAACGGTGGCCTGGCGATTCCCGTGGTGGAAGTCCCGGCAGGCCAGGCTAAGGACACCGTGACCCTGTTCCTCTCCGGGGACGGCGGCTGGCGGGACCTGGACCGCGACGTGGCCGGTGAAATGGCCAAGATCGGCTACCCAGTGGTCGGCATCGATACCCTGCGCTACTACTGGCAGCACAAGACGCCGGAACAAAGCGCCAAAGACCTGACCGAGCTGATGCAGCACTACCGGCAAAAGTGGGGCACCAAGCGCTTTGTGCTGACCGGCTATTCGTTCGGCGCCGACGTGTTGCCAGCGATCTATAACCGCATGCCGGAGAACGAGCAACAGCGCGTCGATGCGATCATCCTGCTGGCCTTCGCCCGCACCGGTAGCTTTGAGATCGAAGTGGAAGGCTGGCTGGGCAACGCCGGCAAAGAAGCCGCGACCGGCCCGGAAATGGCGAAGCTGCCGCCTGAGAAAGTGGTGTGCATCTACGGCGCCGAAGAAGTCGACGAGAGTGGCTGCACCGACAAGACCGCCGTGGGCGAGGCTGTGAAGCTGCCCGGCGGGCATCACTTCGATGAGAACTACCCGGCGCTGGCCAAGCGGTTGGTGGATATCATCGTCAAGCACCAGGCCAAAAGCGAATAACCCCAGGCCTTACACAAATCAAAATGTGGGAGGGGGCTTGCCCCCGATAGCGGTAGGTCAGTCACAGCATTGTTGACTGACACTCAGCTATCGGGGGCGAGCCCCCTCCCACAGTTGTTTTGCGGTGTTAGTAAAATCTAACGCGGCTCGATGTGGGCAATCATCAACTGCACGGTTTCATTCCCACGAAACTCGTTCACGTCCAGCTTGTAGGCCAACTCCACCCATCGCACGGTCGGATTCGGCCAGACCTCACGGTCCACGCCAAAGGCGATGCCATCGAGCTTCACTGAACCGCATTCGCTCTTGAGCACTACTTTCAGGTGCCGCTCCCCCACCACGCGTTGCTCCACCAACTGAAACACCCCGTGAAACAGCGGCTCGGGGAAGTGCTGCCCCCAAGGACCAGCATGCCGCAGGGCGCGGGCCAGCTCCAGGTGAAACTCCTCAACCGCCAGTGTGCCGTCGGACAACAGGCGACCGGTGAGGTCTTCTTCACGCAGTTGACGACGCACTTCGGCATCAAAAGCTTCGGCAAACAGAGGGAAATTCGCCTCTGGCAATGTCAGACCCGCCGCCATGGCATGGCCGCCGTACTTGGCGATCAGAGTGGGATGCTGGCTAGCAACCACCGCCAGCGCATCACGGATGTGAAAACCCGGCACAGAGCGCCCAGAGCCCTTGAGCAGGCCATCACCCGCATCGGCGAAGGCGATGGTCGGGCGGAAATAACGCTCTTTCATGCGCGACGCCAGAATGCCGATCACGCCTTGGTGCCATTCAGGGTCGAACAGGCACAGGCCATAGGGCATTGATTCCACCGGCAAGTCCTTGAGCTGGGCCAGAGCCTCGCGCTGCATACCTTGCTCGATGGATTTACGGTCTTGGTTCATGCCGTCCAGTTGCGCCGCCATTTCCCGCGCCGCCGCGAAATCCGTGGTGAGCAGGCATTCGATACCCAGGCTCATGTCGTCCAGGCGCCCGGCGGCGTTGAGCCGCGGCCCGAGAATAAAGCCCAGGTCGGTGGAGGTGATGCGCGCCGCATCGCGCTTGGCCACTTCAAGGATCGCCTTGATCCCCGGCCGCGCGCGACCTGCGCGGATACGCTCCAGGCCTTGGTGCACCAGGATGCGATTGTTGGCGTCCAGCGGCACCACGTCGGCGACACTGCCCAGGGCAACCAAGTCGAGCAGATCGCCGATATTCGGCTGCGGCTTGTTCGCGTACCAGCCCAGCTCACGCAAGCGCGCGCGCAGCGCCATCAGCACGTAGAAAATCACGCCAACACCGGCCAACGCCTTGCTCGGAAACTCACAGCCTGGCTGGTTAGGATTGACGATGGCGTCTGCCGCCGGCAACTCGTCACCGGGCAAGTGGTGGTCGGTGACCAACACCTGCAACCCCGCCGCCTTCGCTGCGGCCACGCCTTCGACGCTGGAGATGCCGTTGTCCACGGTAATCAGCAACTGCGGCTCGCGCTGCAGGGCCACGGCAACAATCTCCGGCGTCAGGCCGTAGCCGTATTCGAAGCGATTGGGCACCAGGTAATCGACATGGGCGGCACCGAGCAAACGCAGGCCCAGGGTGCCTACAGTGCTGGCGGTGGCGCCATCGGCGTCGAAGTCACCAACGATGAGGATGCGTTGGCGTTGCTCCAGGGCCGTCACCAAAAGGTCTACGGCGGCGTCGATGCCCTTGAGCTGTTGATAGGGAATCAAGCGCGCCAGGCTTTTATCCAGCTCGGCCTCGGACTGCACCCCGCGTGCGGCATAAAGACGGGTCAACAGCGGTGGCAGTTCACCGAGAAATGGCAGGACAGCGGGCAACGGACGAGGATCAATACGCATGGGGTGATGGGCGCTTCTCTTTGATACGACGGTTAAACGACAACGCTGAAGGCAACACGGGGCACATGTGGAAGGGGCAAGCCCTCCCCGCAGTATTCAACCGCGCTCGCCGACCAGCCATTGCAGTTGCACTTCATGCTGGCCACGGTCATCAGTGACGAAGATCGTGCCTTCGCTGATCATCACGTCCCACTTGATTACGCGGGGCATGTCCTTGGCCAGAACCTCCAGAATCTCCTGGGGCACCGCAGCGATGTGTACGTTTTTCAGATTATTCGCCACCGGCACCACTTTGCCTTCCCATACACGCAGGCTGCCATAAGCCAGCAGGCTGGTACGTTCAGTACGGCGCGAGCACCAGGTCAGGCGGTCGGCATCGGGCTGGCCGACTTCGATCCAGTGCAAAACCCGATCATCCAGGCTTTTTTCCCACAGGGCCGGTTCGTCTACATCTGAAAGGCCACGACCGAATGCCAATTGCTCATTGTAAAAAAGGGCGTAGGCCAGCAGGCGCACAGTCATGCGTTCTTCGGTTTCCGAAGGGTGGCGAGCGATGGTCTGTTTGACGCTCTCGTACACCGAACGGTCGAGGTCGGTGAGGTTGAGTTCGAATTTGTAGGTCGTGGACGGCTGGGCCATGAACGGGCTTCTAGAGACAGGGAAAGGCGGCCAGTCTAACTGATGGTGGTGCCATTCAACGAATCCTGCGCTGTTTCACGCTTATCCCTGGCCGCTCGCCTATGTTAAAAGGCATCACACACCCGCTCCGCGCAGACAAGGATCCCCATGTCGTTTAATGCCAAACCGCTTGCCGGCCTGAAAGTCATCGAACTCGGCACCCTGATCGCCGGCCCGTTCGCTTCGCGTATCTGCGCTGAATTTGGTGCAGAAGTGATCAAGGTCGAATCCCCGAATGGCGGCGATCCGCTGCGCAAATGGCGCAAGCTGTACGAGGGCACCTCGCTGTGGTGGTTCGTGCAGGCACGCAACAAAAAATCCCTGACGCTGAACCTAAAGCACCCGGACGGTCTGGAGATTCTCAAGCAACTCCTGACGGACGCCGACATTCTCATCGAGAACTTTCGCCCCGGTGTACTGGAGAAGCTCGGCCTGAGCTGGGAAACCCTGCACGCGCTGAACCCGAAACTGGTGATGGTGCGCCTCTCGGGCTTTGGCCAGACCGGACCGATGAAAGACCAGCCGGGGTTTGGTGCCGTCGGTGAATCCATGGGCGGGCTGCGTTACATCACCGGTTTCGAGGACCGCCCGCCAGTGCGCACAGGGATTTCCATTGGCGACTCCATCGCTGCGTTGTGGGCAGTAATCGGTGCATTGATGGCGCTGCGTCATCGCGAAGTGAATGGCGGCGTAGGCCAAGTGGTGGATGTGGCGCTGTATGAAGCTATCTTCGCCATGATGGAAAGCATGATTCCTGAGTTTGACGTGTTCGGATTCATCCGTGAGCGCACCGGCAACATCATGCCCGGCATTACACCGTCGTCGATCCATACCAGCGCGGACGGCAAGCATGTGCAGATCGGCGCAAATGGGGATGCAATCTTCAAACGGTTTATGAGTGCCATTGGCCGTGAAGACCTGGCGAATGATGCGCAGTTGGCGAGCAATGACGGGCGTGATACCCGCCGTGATGAGCTGTATGGCGTGATTGATCGTTGGGTCAATTCGCTGTCACTGGAGCAGGTGGTGGAGCAACTGAACAAGGCCGAGGTACCCGCCAGCCGGATCTACAGCGCCGAGGACATGCTTGGCGATCCGCAATTCCTGGCGCGGGAGATGTTCCTCAAGGCGCAACTGCCAGACGGCAAGGACTTCAAGATGCCGGGCATCGTGCCCAAGCTGTCGGACACGCCCGGGAGCTGCGAGTGGGTCGGGCCGCAGTTGGGCGAGCACACCAACGTGCTGCTTAACGAGCTAGGTTACGACGCGGCCGCGATCACCCGGCTACGTGAACAAGGCGCGATCTGATGGCGCACTCGCAATAATGGCGCGGCGTTGGCTCCTGGGTGTTTGTGCACCGTTGCTCGGGCTTCTGCCGCTGTCTGCCAAGGCAGCGGACACCTTGACCTGGTTAATCCGCGACCTGCCCCCGATGACCATCCTCGACGGCCCGCAAAAGGGCCAGGGCGTCATCGACGAATTGCTGCCGATGCTGATGGAGCGCCTGCCCGAGTACCAACACAAGATTTTGCACGTTAACCGTGCACGCGGCCTGCAGATACTTCAGACCCCCGCACTGACCTGCGACCCCACCATGCTATGGACAGCAGAACGGGCCAAGTGGGTGGTGTATTCGCGCCCGGCTTTTTCCATGGTCAGTAATGGGGTGGTGGTACGTCAGGACCGCCGTGACGTGCTCGCGCCGCTTGTCGCACAGCAAAGGGTGGACCTCGCGGCGCTCCTGCTGGATAAGCGCGCACGCCTGGGCGTGGTGGCCGAGCGCAGCTACGGGACGCTCATCGATGAAATGCTGGACCAAACGGATGCGCCCACCCGCGTGCTGCACTACGGAAACGACGCCCTGGGCAGCCTGCTGCAAATGCAACGATTGGGTCGCCTGGAAGCCGTGCTGGGCTACTGGACTGAAATTCGCTATCACGCCCTGCGCCAGGGGATTGATCCGCTGACTTTGGCGTTCTATCCGATTGCTGGCGTCATGCCCTACCAGCGTGTGCATATCGGCTGCTCCGATACGCCTGAGGGCCACCAGGCAATTGAACACATCAACCAAGTGTTGAACGGGCTGCCCCAGGCTCCACTACTGCACGCCTATGCCGCCTGGCTCGACCCGGCGCTGCGCGCGCAATATCTGACCGACCATGTCCAGTTTTACCAAGACGCGACTACGCCCTGACAAATCGCGGGCAAAAAGAAACCCCGAAGCGTGGGGAGACACTTCAGGGTTAAACGTGGCCAACAAAGACCAGTACAGCAAGCCACAAACACCGGAGCACAATGTTTGCTCTTGCTGTTACAAAATCTGACCGGCCATGCCGTAGGAAGTTTCCATCGATGAACAATTCTTCATGCGCGGGCAATGCCACGGGTCTGGGCGGCATTGCGTAAGGCGGCAATGACCGAGGGTTCCAATCGGCCTTCTGCAATTTTGATGTCACGCAGCAGGCAGTCCACTACGTCCACTAGCACGCGTTTATCCATCAATTGGGCACGGTCAACTTCACGCTCGACCACAATAGCGCCAGTAGGATTCTTTACTGTCACCAAGCACTCGTCCTGAACACCCGCAGTGGTCAGCGCAACCTGATAAGGGGTCAGTGCTTCTTCGAGCAATAGGCTGATACTTTCCATCTCGATCACCACTCAATAGTTCGGGAACAATCGTTTCAACGGGAACTGCATCTATCCTAAGTGACTGGTTATGACGTAGGAAAGTTCGCTTTTTCGTATTTACGGGGGTTACCGGGGGATGAGGTTTCCAGCATGCGCTTGCAATATGACAAGCAAAAAACGGCGACACATAAATGCTTGCGCAATGGGCGGTGGTTTGGGGTTTGGCCGGGCGCTATCGCAGGTCGCCCCTTTACTTAATGAGCGCTGCCAAAAAACAAAAAACGCCGCTGACCCAAGCAAGGGAGAGCGGCGTTTTTGTGTACGCGGTCTGCCTTACAACGGCTTACCACGATTGCCGTGCTGGCTGACAAACGCATGCACTGCTTTCAAGTCATTGGCCAACACCGTGCAACGCTCTTCGCGCTCGAACAGGTCGGTCAAGTGCACCGGCAGCTCCAACGCCTTGCCGACACCGGCTTTCTCCGCCGCTTCCGGGAATTTGACCGGGTGCGCGGTACCGAGGATCACCATTGGAATATCCAGGCTGCGACGGCATTCGCGGGCGGCCTTCACACCGATGGCGGTGTGCGGGTCGAGCAGTTCGCCGGTCTGGGCATAGACTTCGGCGATGGTCTCGCAGGTCTGTGCATCGTCCACGGCCAGGGAGTCAAAGAGCTTGCGGGTTTCGGTCCAGCGCTCCTCATCAACGCTGAAACCGCCGCCGCTCTTGAAGGTGTCCATCAAGCCGGCAATCGCCGAACCGTTGCGACCGTGCATGTCGAACAGCAGGCGTTCGAAGTTCGACGAGACCATGATGTCCATGGAAGGCGACAGGGTAGCGTGCAGGGTTTCCTTGACGTACTGATTGCCGCTCATGAAGCGGTGCAGGATGTCGTTGCGGTTGGTGGCGACGATCAACTGGTTGATCGGCAGGCCCATGTTACGCGCCAGGTAACCGGCGAAGATATCGCCGAAGTTGCCGGTCGGCACCGAGAACGACACCGAACGCGCCGGGCCGCCCAACTGTAGGGATGCGTGGAAGTAGTAAACGATCTGGGCCATGATCCGCGCCCAGTTGATCGAGTTCACCGCGACCAGGCGGGTGCCCTTGAGGAAGCTCTGGTCAGCGAAGCTGTTCTTGACCATTTCCTGGCAGTCATCGAAGTTGCCTTCGATGGCGATGTTGTGGATGTTCTCGCCAAAGATGGTGGTCATCTGACGGCGCTGAACTTCCGACACACGCTTGTGCGGGTGCAGGATGAAGATGTCGACGTTTTCGCAGTGCTTGCAGCCTTCGATGGCGGCCGAACCGGTATCACCGGAGGTAGCGCCGATGATCACAACGCGCTCGCCGCGCTTCTCCAACACATAATCCAACAGGCGACCGAGCAGTTGCAGGGCAAAGTCCTTGAACGCCAGAGTCGGGCCGTGGAACAGTTCCAGCACCCACTCATTGCCGTTCAGTTGGCGCAACGGCGCGATGGCGCTGTGGGAAAACACGCCGTATGTTTCTTCCAAAATCTTCTTGAAGTCCGCATCTGGAATGCTGCCGGTGACGAATGGACGCATCACTCGGAACGCCAGTTCGTGGTACGGCAGCCCGGCCCAGGAGGCGATTTCTTCCTGAGTGAAGCGTGGCAGGTTTTCCGGCACGTACAGGCCGCCGTCAGTGGCAAGGCCTGCCAGCAAAACGTCTTCGAAATTCAGGGCCGGTGCCTGGCCGCGGGTGCTGATGTAACGCATGACTGGCTCCTCTAAAACATTCTCGAACAGAGGCCGCCGAACGCGCGGGGCCCCTGGAACAATCGGTTAGTTCAGGTGTTCAACACGAATACGAACGACCGGGCCGACAACGCCTTGCAAGGCTTCCAGCGCGGTGATGGCGTCGTTGATGTGCTGCTCAAGCACGCGGTGGGTCAGCAGGATCATCGGCACCTGGCCATTTTGCTCCTCGACTTCCTTCTGCATGATCGACTCGATGTTGATACCGCGCTCCGACAGGATGCTGGCGACCTGGGCCAACACGCCCGGATGATCCTTGGCCTGGATGCGCAGGTAGTAGGCACTTTCGCACGCTTCGATAGGCAGGATCGGGTGGGCCGACAGTGAATCAGGCTGGAAGGCCAGGTGCGGGACGCGGTTTTCCGGGTCGCTGGTCATGGCGCGAACCACGTCCACCAAGTCGGCGATCACCGAGGAAGCGGTCGGCTCCATACCGGCGCCGGCGCCGTAGAACAGCGTGGAACCCGCAGCGTCACCGTTGACCATCACTGCGTTCATCACGCCGTTGACGTTGGCGATCAGGCGATCGGCGGGGATCAGCGTCGGGTGCACACGCAGCTCGATACCAGCCGGGGTGCTGCGCGCTACGCCAAGATGCTTGATGCGGTAGCCCAGGGCTTCGGCGTAGTTCACGTCGGCCGTGGTCAGCTTGGTGATGCCTTCGGTGTAGGCCTTGTCGAACTGCAGCGGGATACCAAAGGCGATGGACGCCAGGATGGTCAGCTTGTGGGCCGCGTCGATCCCTTCCACGTCGAAAGTCGGGTCGGCTTCGGCGTAACCCAGAGCCTGGGCTTCTGCCAGCACGTCTTCGAAGGTACGGCCCTTCTCACGCATTTCGGTGAGAATGAAGTTACCGGTGCCGTTGATGATGCCGGCCACCCAGTTGATACGGTTGGCGGACAAGCCTTCACGGATCGCCTTGATCACCGGGATACCACCGGCTACTGCGGCTTCGAACGCTACGATCACGCCCTTCTCACGCGCCTTGGCGAAGATCTCGTTGCCGTGCACGGCGATCAGCGCCTTGTTGGCAGTGACCACGTGCTTGCCGTTCTCGATGGCTTTGAGCACCAGCTCACGGGCAACGGTATAGCCGCCTACCAGCTCGATGACGATATCGATCTCCGGATTGGTGGCCACGGCGAAGACATCGTTGGTAATCGCAATACCGGTCGTTTCGAACTGAGGCTTTGGCGAACGCGTGGCAATTTGCGCCACTTCAATCCCGCGCCCTGCACGGCGGGAAATTTCTTCAGCATTACGCTGAAGTACGTTGAAGGTGCCGCCACCGACGGTCCCTAAACCACAGATGCCTACTTTGACCGGTTTCACTGAAGAACTCCCCATGAAACGGCCGACGCTAGGTCGGCCGTGGAAAACAGCCGCACAACTGCGGCTTTCAATTAATGACCCGTCGACTGATCAACGAGCCATGATCGTCAAAGGTTCGACGATGCTTGTTTATTTGGCACTCAGCGCCAGTTTGGCAACTTGTGGCGCCGGCTGGTAGCCCGGAATAACCTGGCCATCAGCCAAAACGATAGCCGGTGTACCGTTCACGCCAATGGACTGGCCCAATGCGAACTGCTTGGAGACCGGATTGGCGCACTTGGCAGCCTTGATTTCCTTGCCGTCGACCATCTTGTCCATGGCCGCTTTCTTGTCGGCCGAGCACCAGACCGCCTGCAATTGCTCGTCACCCGGCGAACCCAGGCCCTGACGCGGAAACGCTACGTAGCGCACTTCCACACCCAGCTTGTTCAACGCAGGCACTTCGGCGTGCAGCTTATGGCAGTACGGGCAGGTGGTGTCCGTAAACACGGTAATGTGAGTCTTGGTCTCGCCGATGGCCGGGTACACCACAGTCTCGGCCACCGGAATGCCATTGATCAATTTGGACACGCCCAGACGCTCGGCTTTCTCAGTCAGGTTGACCGGCTTGCCGTCTTTCAACTGGAACAGGTAACCCTGGACGATGTACTGGCCATCGGCACTGGCGTACAACACGCGGCTACCCTTGAGCTTGACTTCATACAGGCCGGCCATCGGGCTGGCGCTGATGCTTTCGATCGGGGTATCAAGTTGCAGGTTGGCCAGGCTCTTGCGGATGGTCTGCTCGGCAGCATCATCGGCGACGGCAAAGGTGGAAACCAACGCAATGGCTGCGGCGGCAATAATCTGGGTCAAGCGCATGGGAACTCCTGAAGGCAGATGCAGGGACGGGAAGGAACACCGCTGTCTCTGTAGACACGGGTCGGGACCGTCACCTTTGCTAACCGGCAAAGCCTACCACAGTTGGGCCGCAGGGCAGCCCGCGGCGGGATAAATTGGCGGTTTTCAGCCTCGCGGGTGGTGCTTGGCGTGCATATCCTGCAATCGCGCACGCGCCACATGGGTGTAGATCTGGGTGGTGGATAAGTCGCTGTGCCCGAGCAGCATTTGCACCACGCGTAAATCCGCACCGTGGTTGAGCAAATGGGTGGCAAATGCATGGCGTAGCGTGTGGGGAGACAGGCTCTTGCCAATTCCGGCGACCTTGGCCTGGTGCTTGATGCGATGCCAGAAAGTCTGGCGGGTCATTTGCTCACCGCGCAGGCTGGGAAACAGCACATCGCTGGGGCGCCCACCGAGCAATTCGCCACGGGCATCGCGCATATAACGCTCGACCCACACAATCGCCTCCTCTCCCATCGGCACCAGACGCTCCTTACTGCCCTTGCCCATCACACGCAGCACGCCCTGACGCAGGTTAACCTGCTCCAGGGTCAGGCTGATCAGCTCGGTAACCCGTAGCCCGCATGCGTACAACACTTCGAGCATCGCGCGGTCACGCTGGCCGATGGCTTCGCTCAGGTCAGGGGCGGCGAGCAAGGCGTCGACGTCGGCTTCCGATAGGGATTTGGGCAATGGCCTGCCCAGTTGCGGCATGTCGACTTGCAAGGTCGGGTCCAGGGCAATCAGCTTTTCTCGCAGCAGATAGCGATAAAAGCCACGTACACCAGATAGAAAACGTGCAGTGGAACGCGGCTTGTAATTCTGATCCAGGCGCCAGGCCAAGTGATCGAGAATCAGCTCACGGCCAGCGCTGACCAGTTCAAGGTTATTCTCCTGCAGCCAGCCGTTGAACAGCGCCAGGTCACTGCGGTAAGCCTGGCGAGTGTTGTCCGAAAGGCCTTTTTCCAGCCAGAGGGCGTCGAGGAAGCGGTCGATCAGGGGGTGGTCGATAGCAGGCATGAGGGCTCGTGGCTGAAAAGAATAGGGGGATGCTAACGCATGTAGAAGTCGGCTTGCCGGCTCTTACAAAAGGATGTTTCAGTTTGCAAATCCCGGCAGCACAGGTACTGGGCGCTTGTCCGCATCAATCGCGACAAAGCTGAACACGCCCTGGATCGCCTTTTCACGTCCATCGGCACTCATGCTCTCGACGAACACTTCAACCTCAACCTTGAGACTGGTGTTGCCGACCTTGATCACACGGCCGATCAGCTCAACGATGGAACCCGCCGGGATCGCATGATTGAAGTCGATGCGGTCGGTAGAAACCGTCACCAACGGCAAACGGCAAAAACGCGTGGCGGTGATGAACGATACTTCATCCATCCAGGCCAGCGCAGTGCCGCCGAACAAGGTGTTGTGGTGGTTGGTCGTCGGCGGGAATACAGCCTTGGTCACATGGGTGACAGAGAGGTCAGTACGGCGCTGAATTTCTTCGAGGCGAGTAGTCATGGGCAAATACCGGAAAATGGACAAATTTCAGGCACAAAAAAGCAGCCCGTAGGCTGCTTTTTTCTGCATCGGAAAGCTGGACTTAAGCCAGTTTTTCCTTGATGCGAGCTGCTTTACCGGACAGGTCACGCAGGTAGTACAGCTTGGCTTTACGTACGTCACCGCGACGCTTAACGGCCATGCTGTCGATTTGCGGGCTGTAGGTCTGGAAAGTACGCTCTACGCCAACACCGTTGGAGATTTTACGAACAGTGAAAGCACTGTTCACACCACGGTTACGCTTGGCGATTACCACGCCTTCGAACGCTTGCAGACGCGAACGGTCGCCTTCCTTCACTTTCACCTGAACGACAATAGTGTCGCCCGGGGCAAAGGTAGGGATCTCTTTGGTCATCTGCTCTGCTTCGAGTGCAAGGATGATTTTGTTAGTCATGCTGTGCTCCTAAGGTAAGTCAATGGACCTACCATCGATACGTTGTTAACTATCGTCCCGCGCGAGGATGTATTCCTCGAGCAGCTTCTTCTCTTCTCCAGAAAGCGAGCGGCTTTCCAGAAGATCGGCGCGTCGTTCATAGGTCCGACCAAGGGACTGCTGTAAACGCCAACGCCGGATGTGTGCGTGATTGCCACTTAGCAATACGTCGGGAACACGCTGATCCGCATACACCTCCGGACGGGTGTAGTGCGGGCAATCCAGCAAACCATCCGTGAAGGAATCTTCCTCCGCGGAGTCCGCATGCCCTAAAGCTCCAGGCAGCAGTCGTGTAACCGCATCTATCAGGACCATCGCCGGCAGCTCGCCGCCAGACAGGACATAGTCCCCAATCGACCACTCTTCATCGACATGAGCCTCAATAAAGCGCTCGTCAATGCCTTCATAGCGACCGGCAATCAGGATTAATGCTTCCTCATTCGCCAGTTCGCGTACCGCCGCCTGTTTCAGCTGACGGCCTTGAGGGGACAGGTAAATTACCTTCGCCTTCTCCCCAGCAGCTGCCTTGGCCTGAACCAACGCGTCTTCCAGGGGCTTGATCTTCATCACCATGCCCGGGCCACCGCCAAATGGGCGATCGTCCACAGTGTGATGTCGATCCGTCGTGTAGTCTCGCGGGTTCCAACAGGTGAGCTGCAACAGCCCCTGTTTCACCGCCCGACTGGTGATGCCGTACTCGCTGATGGCGGAGAACATCTCGGGAAACAAACTGATCACTTCAATGCGCAAATTAGCCACGCTTAGAAGTCCGCGTCCCATTCCACCTTCATCTCGCCCGCTGCCAGGTCAACAGCCAACACGCATTGCTCCGTATAGGGCAACAAGCGTTCGCGATCATCCAGGCTGCCAGCACAAGGCTTGACCACCATTACATCATTGGCGCCGGTTTCCAGAAGATGATCGATTTTCCCGAACAATTGCCCGAGTTGATCAATAACCTTCAGACCTTCCAGCTGGTACCAGTAGTACTCGCCGTCGGTCAATTCAGGGAACAGGTTGCGCGGCACGCAGATCTCATAACCAGCCAGAAGACGAGCTTCTTCACGATCATCAAGACCCTTGAGCTTCGCGACCAGGAACTTATCGCTCCCACGCCCACTGACCAGCTCGACCTGTTTCACACTACCTTCGCGCTTGAGCGTCCAGGTTTTGTACTGCAACAGGTTTTCTGTCGGATCAGTAAAGGAATACACCTTCACTTCGCCGCGAACGCCATGAACAGAATAAATCTTGCCGATAACGATCAAATCATCAGCAACAGTTGGCGTCGCGTTCATATTGCTCAGGCTGCGGCCTTAGCCGAGTCCTTCAACAGTTTTGCAACGCGCTCGGATGGCTGTGCGCCAACGCTCAGCCAGTAGGCTACGCGCTCTTGGTTCACGGACAGACGAACTTCTTGACCACGAGCAACAGGGTTGAAGAAACCAACCTGTTCTTTGTGCGAACCGTCGCGCGGGTTGCGGCTGTCGGTTACGGTCAAGTGGTAAAACGGGCGCTTTTTGGAGCCGCCGAGGGCAAGACGGATTGTTAGCATGTGAAGATCGTTCCTGTAGTCGGTGCTGCAAATCTAAATGCACAGCGGGCATAGGTGCCCGAAAGGCCGCATATTCTAAGGAATATCCGGACTTTTGCAAATGTCTTTTTCTGGCGCCTATCAGCGTGCCATTCAGATCTGCTATAGAGCCGTCGTTTAAAACGGCAGGTCAGCCCCCGCCAACGGCGGGTTTGCTGGAGATCCCACATCCCTGTGGGTCGGAGCGCAAGCGAACTTGCGCTCGAATTCTTTACATTTTCGGCATGCCGCCGCCGGGCAACATACCGCCCATGCCGCGCATCATCTTGGCCATTCCGCCTTTGGCGGAGAATTTCTTCATCATCTTCTGCATCTGCTTGTGCTGCTTGATCAAGCGACCGATGTCCTGCACCTGGGTGCCGGAACCCATGGCGATCCGACGCTTGCGCGAACCGCTGATCAGCTCAGGGTCGCGGCGCTCGGCCGGGGTCATGGAGTTGATGATGGCTTCCATCTGCTTGAACTGCTTCTCTGCCGCGCCTTGGGCATTGCCCATTTGCGCCAGGTTCACACCGCCGATGTTCGGCAGCTTGTCCATCAGGCCGCCGAGGCCGCCCATGTTCTTCATTTGTTGCAGCTGGTCGCGGAAGTCTTCGAGGTCGAAGCCCTTGCCCTTCTTCAGCTTCTTGGCCAGTTTATCGGCCTTGTCCTTGTCGAGGGTGGCTTCGGCCTGTTCGATCAGGCTGAGCACATCGCCCATGCCGAGGATACGCGAGGCGATACGCTCAGGGTGGAACGGTTCGAGCGCTTCGCTCTTCTCACCCATACCGATGAACTTGATCGGCTTGCCGGTAATGGCGCGTACCGACAGCGCAGCACCGCCACGGGCGTCGCCGTCGACCTTGGTCAGGATCACGCCGGTCAGCGGCAGTGCATCACCGAAAGCCTTGGCGGTGTTGGCTGCATCCTGGCCGGTCATGGCGTCGACCACGAACAGTGTCTCGACCGGATTGATCGCGGCATGCAGCGCCTTGATCTCGCCCATCATCTCTTCATCAATGTGCAGGCGACCGGCGGTATCGACGATTACGACATCAATGAACTTGAGCTTGGCCTCTTTAATAGCTGCGTTGGCAATGTCGACTGGCTTCTGGCTCAGATCGGACGGGAAGAAGGTTACGCCCACTTCGCCCGCCAGCATTTCCAACTGTTTGATGGCCGCAGGACGGTACACGTCGGCCGACACAACCATTACCGACTTCTTCTTGCGCTCTTTAAGGAAGCGCGCCAGCTTGCCGGCGGTGGTGGTTTTACCCGCACCTTGCAGACCGGCCATCAGCACGACGGCCGGTGGCACGGCGCTGAGGTTCAAATCTTCGTTGGCGGCGCCCATCAGGCTTTCGAGTTCGGCCTGGACGATCTTCACAAAGGCCTGGCCCGGGGTCAGGCTGCGGGACACTTCAGTGCCGACCGCACGTTCCTTGACCGAGTTGACGAAGTCCTTGACCACAGGCAAGGCCACGTCGGCTTCCAGCAACGCCATGCGTACTTCACGCAGGGTGTCTTTAATATTGTCCTCGGTCAGCTTGGCCTTGCCGGTTACGTGGCGCAGCGTCTGCGAGAGACGGTCAGTCAGGTTTTCAAACATGCGCGATCCTTTCAGGCCCTATTCATCGAAATGCATTGTAGACCGAGGTAATGGCGGCCCAGGCTGTGGTAAATCGCTATTAAAAACAGCGCTCGGCGAGCCTGCGGCGTGGGCAGGTCGCGGATTATAGCGAAGACTGAGCCCATGCACACCCGCTGTCTGGTCCGGGAGTCTTTCGTGGAACGCAGGTGTATGCCAAACTCAGCGCCTTTCGGGCTTGTCTATCAGGATTTATGGTCCCCTTGTCACCCAGTTTGCTACCCAGTCTCGCCGCCGCCCTCTTATATGCCGCTGCGACCTTCTATCAGGGCACTCGTCTTGCCCAAGGCACCAAGGCGGACAAACGCCTGCTGGTCAGCCTGGGCGTACTCGCCCTGCTGGCTCATGCCGCGAGCCTGTTCACCCACCTGATGACGCCGGTCGGCCTGGGCCTGGACTTTTTCAGTGCCGCCAGCCTGATCGCTGCAGCGGTCATCGCGCTGACGCTGCTGGCCTGCTACCGGATCCCCGTTGAGAACCTACTGGTCCTGCTCTTCCCCCTGGGCGTACTGACGGTGCTACTGGCGCAGTTCGCGCCCACCGGCACGGTGCAGGTGATTGACGAAGAACCCGGCATCCTCGCCCATATTCTGTTGTCGATACTGGCCTACGGCATGTTCACCATCGCGGTGTTCCAGGCCCTGCTCCTGCTCCTGCAGGATCACCAGCTCAAGCACAAGCACCCCTCCGGCCTGATCAAGAACTTCCCTCCGCTGCAAACCATGGAAAGCCTGCTATTCGGTTTCCTATGGGCCGGCTGGACGCTGCTCTCGCTGTCGCTTATCTCCGGCTGGTTGTTCGTCGAGAACCTGTTTGCCCAGCACCTGGTGCACAAGACCCTGCTGGCGTGCCTGGCCTGGGTGGTGTTCAGCGTGTTGCTGTGGGGCCGCAATCGCCTCGGCTGGCGCGGGCACAAGGCGATCCGCTGGACCCTGGCCGGTTTCTGCCTGCTGATGCTGGCCTATTTCGGCAGCAAGCTGGTTCGCGAATACATCCTGCATATTTGACGGGCAGCAATCATGGACAACTTGCCCCTTGGGCCGATGCTCGCGGTAATCGCCTTGCTGGTGTTATGGGCGGCGCTGTTTACCGCCATCGAAGCCGCACAACAACACCTGCTGGCCCTGCGCCCCGGTACACGTCAGGGCGACAAGGCTGCCGCCCGCCTGAGTTTCCCGCGCCACAGCCTGATCCTGTGCAACAGCCTGTGCCGTGCGGCCGTGGTAATCCTCTGCACCCTGCTGGCGATTTATGCCTGGGCACAGAACGGCCCGTGGCTCGGCTGGCTGATCTCCTGCGCTGTTCTACTAATCCTGGCCGACTACCTGCCACGCGCCCTGGCAACCCGCCATCCGCAAGCGGTGCTGGGCTTCGGCAACACGCTGCTGGGCGTACCATTGAAAATCCTCTATCCCGCCGCCTGGCTGCTCAATGGCATCAGCCTGTTGCTGCTACGCCCGTTTGCCCGAAAGCCCGGCGTGGTGAAAAACAGCGACGAGCCACAGCCCGACCACGACGATGAGCCGCAGCCCGAGGCCGACGACAGCCGCACCCCGCGCATGCCGGGCATCCACGCCTTGGACAACATCACCGTCAATGACATCCTGGTACCCCGCAGCGAAGTGGACGGTATCAACCTGGATGACTCGATCGAAGAAATCATCGAGCAACTGCGCACCTCCCCGCGCACTCGCCTGCCGGTGTTCCACAGTGACATCAATCAGGTCGAAGCCGTACTGAACACCCGGCTGATCCAGCATCTGCTGCCGGACGCCAGCCTGACCAAGGAAGCCTTGCTCGAGGCCTCCTACGAACCCTACTTCGTACCGGAAAGCACGCCCCTCCAGCTGCAACTGCTGAACTTCCACAAACAGCAGCGGCGCCTGGGCATGGTGGTGGATGAATATGGCGAAGTGCTGGGCATCGTTACCCTGGAAGACATACTCGAAGAAATCGTCGGAGAGTTCGAAAGTGAACAGGGTACGGACAACCCGCATATCGAAGCGCAGCCCGATGGCCGCTACATCATTGATGGCGCCGCTTCGATCCGCGAACTGAACAAGAGCCTGGGATGGCACCTGCCAAGCGACGGCCCCAAGACGCTCAACGGCCTGGTGACCGAAGCCCTGGAGACCATTCCGGATTGCGCGGTGTGCCTGAAGATTGGCCGCTACCGCCTGGAAATCCTCGAAACCGAGGACAACCGGGTGAGCAAGGTACTGATCTGGCACACCAGTCGAGTGCCGGTGGCCGTTTAATCCGCTTGTTCGATGCGCAACCCCCTTCCTATAATCGGGTCGGCTTACCCAAGCCCCGCCCGACCGTGTGCTATCCGCACTGAGCGCGTCCAGGCACCGCAGCATCCTGTCTGACCGGTGTACGCTCCCATCCCGAGCCGCCCCGCGCACAACCCTGATCCAGGGGTGTTCGACCAATAATAATCCGCGTCCAAACGCGCAATGACTGTCAGGGATAACTCAATGAGCACCACCTATAACGAGGCTGCGACCGCCGCCCCGACCAACTCGACTGCACGAGTCGCCACTGCGAGCATCGTCGGTACCGCCA
This sequence comes from Pseudomonas sivasensis, assembly GCF_052938085.1. NCBI lineage: Bacteria > Pseudomonadati > Pseudomonadota > Gammaproteobacteria > Pseudomonadales > Pseudomonadaceae > Pseudomonas > Pseudomonas sivasensis. Next base: position 1,057,954 of record NZ_CP176442.1, on the reverse strand, counting down.
TCGAGTTCTACGACTTCTATATTTACGCCACCGCTGCTGCCCTAGTGATCGGCCCGGTATTCTTCCCGCAAACCTCCGGCACCGCGCAGATGCTGGCGTCATTCCTGACCTTCGGTATCGCCTTTATCGCCCGCCCATTGGGTTCAGCGCTGTTCGGCCACTTTGGCGACCGTATCGGCCGCAAGTCGACGCTGGTGGCTTCACTGCTGCTGATGGGCGTGTGCACCACGTTGATCGGTTTGCTGCCCGGCTATGACAGCATCGGGGCCTGGGCGCCGATTCTGTTGTGCGTGCTGCGTTTCGGCCAGGGCCTTGGCCTGGGCGGGGAATGGGGCGGCGCGGCGCTGCTGGCTACCGAGAATGCGCCAAAGGGCAAACGCGCCTGGTTCGGCATGTTCCCGCAGCTTGGCCCATCGATCGGCTTCCTGGCCGCAAACGGCTTGTTCCTGATCCTGGCCATGAGCCTCAACGACGAGCAATTCCGTAGCTGGGGCTGGCGCATCCCGTTCATCCTCAGCGCAGCACTGGTGATGGTCGGCCTGTACGCGCGGTTGAAATTGCATGAAACCCCGGTGTTCGCCAACGCCGTGGCCAAGGAAAAACCGGTAAAGGTGCCGCTGGTGGAATTGTTCAGCCAGCATTGGCTGCCGGTGCTGCTGGGCGCCGCATCGATGGTGGTGTGCTATGCGCTGTTCTATATCACCACGGCGTTCTCCCTGAGCTACGGCGTGTCGACCTTGGGCTACAGCCGCGAGACATTCCTTGGCCTGCTGTGCTTCGCGGTGCTGTTCATGGGTTTGGCCACACCGTTGGCTGCCTTGGCCAGTGATCGGTACGGGCGCAAGCCGGTGCTGATCGTCGGCGCAGTCCTGGCGATCCTGTCCGGCTTCACCATGGAGCCACTGCTGACTCATGGCTCGACCTGGGCCGTGGCACTGTTCCTGGCGCTGGAGCTGTTCCTGATGGGTGTGACCTTCGCACCGATGGGCGCCCTGCTGCCAGAGCTATTCCCAACCCGCGTGCGTTATACCGGCGCTTCGGCGGCGTATAACTTGGGTGGAATTGTGGGCGCTTCGGCGGCACCGTTTTTCGCAACCAAGCTGGTGGCGATGGGCGGGCTCAGTTATGTCGGCGGGTATGTGTCGGCGGCAGCGTTGCTCAGCTTGATTGCTGTGCTGTGCCTGAAAGAGACGCGGGATAATGATTTGAACAAGGTTGCCTGATAGACCGCTATCGGCGGCAAGTCGAATCGTCGCACCGCCCCTCCCACATTTTGAGCGCATTTCTACAGATTAAACGCGGTCAAGTGTGGGAGGGGCGGTGCGAAGATTCGATTTGCCCCCGATGCTTTCTAGAGCTCTACCACAACCGCCTGGGAAGCACGGGTTGCCTTGGCCCGAGCCGCTTCAATCGACTCATCCCGCGCCAACGCCACGCCCATGCGGCGCTGGCCATTCACTTCTGGCTTACCAAACAGACGCAACGCGGTGTCCGGCTCGCTCAGTGCAGCGCCGAGGTTGGCGAATGCGGTCTGGGTCGACTGCCCTTCCACCAGAATCACCGCCGAGGCCGAAGGCCCGAACTGGCGAATCAACGGGATTGGCAAGCCCAGAATGGCGCGCGCGTGCAGGGCAAACTGCGATAGGTCCTGGGAAATCAAGGTCACCAGACCCGTGTCGTGCGGGCGCGGCGACACTTCGCTGAACCACACCTGATCGCCCTTAATGAACAGCTCCACGCCAAACAGACCACGGCCACCCAAGGCTTCGGTCACGGCTTTGGCAACGCGCTCGGATTCCGCCAGGGCAACCGGGCTCATGGCCTGTGGCTGCCAGGATTCCTGATAGTCGCCCTTCTCCTGACGGTGGCCGACTGGCGCGCAGAAGGTGGTGCCGCCGATATGGCGCACGGTCAGCAAGGTGATTTCGTAGTCGAAGTCGATAAAACCTTCGATGATCACGCGGCCTTTGCCAGCCCGCCCGCCTTCCTGGGCGTAATCCCAGGCCTTCTGCACATCGTCAGCGCTGCGCAGCAAGCTCTGGCCTTTGCCCGACGAGCTCATCACTGGCTTGACCACGCACGGGAAGCCGAGATCCTGGACGGCCTTGCTGTAGTCTTCAAAGGTGTCGGCAAAATGGTACGGCGAGGTCGGCAGGTCCAGCTCTTCGGCGGCCAGGCGACGGATGCCTTCGCGGTTCATGGTCAGCGACGTGGCGCGTGCGGTCGGGATCACGGTGAAGCCTTCGGCTTCCAGCTCCACCAGGGTAGCGGTGGCGATGGCTTCGATTTCCGGCACGATGAAGTGCGGTTTTTCCGCTTCGATCACCGCACGCAGGGCGGCGCCGTCGAGCATGTTGATCACATGGCTACGGTGGGCAACCTGCATGGCCGGCGCATTGGCGTAGCGATCCACGGCAATCACTTCAACGCCCAGGCGTTGCAGTTCGATCACCACTTCCTTGCCCAGCTCACCGCAGCCACACAGCAAAACGCGGGTCGCGGTTGGCGACAATGGAGTTCCGATTCGGGTCATCTCAGGTCCTCAGGGGAGCGGATCATGGGGAGAAAGGCCGGCATTTTACATGAACTGTAAAAATTGGCCTCAGTTGGCGACGGCCCGCTTGCGGATACGCCAGGCCATGATCAGCCACACCACCGTGACCCCGGCGAATTTCGATGCCAAGGCCGTACCCACCACCGCCGGCGTCAGCGCGCCGATCAGGCCGAAGAAGATAAACGTGTCGAGGGGAATGCTCAGCGCCGAACTTATCCACAGGCGATCGTGGAGCGGGCGCTTGGTGATGCTGAACACCAGCCAGTCGATGCATTCGGACACCGCGAATGCCGTGGCACTGGCAAGGGCAATGGCAGGGTCGGAAGTGACATAGGACAGTACCAGCGCCGCCAACATGGCGATGATCGCACCGTGGCCGAAGCGGGTTTGCACCATGTCGCGCAGAATAAATACCAGGCCACCCCAGGCGGACCAGATCACGTCAAGGTGCGGGGCGGTGGAGAAAGCGAAGTTGATCAGCACGACGCTGCTGATGTAGGCGATCAGGAAGAGCATGGGGCGAGAGACCTGTGAACAAGGGGCACAGGGTACTTCACATTTTGAAATATGTCGTCTGGGAGGGTCCCATCGGGGGCAAGCCCCCTCCCACATTTTGACCGTATTCCTACAGATTAAACGCGGTTAAGTGTGGGAGGGGGCTTGCCGCTGATGGCGATCTATCAGGCGCCGGATTTACCAGAAGCCATAAACACCAGCCCAGCCGCCACCGCTCGCTCGTGGCACAAGCCCAACACCACCCGGCGTTCGGCGTTGTCCATGCGGCTCCAGCGCGTGATTTCATCCACGGTGCGCTGGCAGCCGGTGCAGATGTCGTCATCATCCAGCGCGCAAATGCTCACGCACGGCGAGCCAACGGGGCGTTCAATCGGGTTCATTCTTGCTGCTCAGCCAGGTCGCGGGCATAGCGCTGTGAGTTATGCACATAGTGGGCGGCGCTGGCTTCGAGCATGCGCTTTTGCGCGTCAGTCAACTCCCGCACCACTTTGCCCGGCGAGCCCATTACCAGCGAGCCATCGGGAATTTCCTTGCCTTCGCCAATCAGCGAGTTAGCGCCAATGATGCAGTGCTTGCCGATTTTCGCGCCGTTGAGGATCACTGCATTGATGCCGATCAGACTGTAATCGTCCACGGTGCAGCCGTGCAGCATGGCGTTATGGCCGATGGTCACGCCCGTGCCCAGAGTCAGCGGATAGCCCATATCGGTGTGCATCACGCTGCCGTCCTGCACATTACTGTTCTTGCCGATCAGGATCAGTTCGTTGTCGCCACGCAATACCGCGTTGAACCAGACGTTGGCGCCCTCTTCCAGCTTGACCTTGCCCACCAGCGTGGCGTTCGGCGCCACCCAGCTGTTGGGATGCGTCTCGACGCAGGCGTCGCCCAGGCGGTATTTCATGGTGTGTCCTCACGGCTTGCCATTCAAACGATGGCTTAGATATTGATGAAGCTCTTGGGCGGCTGGTGCAGGCTGATCTGGGCGTCGTCATAGAGCAGGTTGATCAACTCGACGATCATGATCGCCGTCAGCCCCCAAATCTTGTATTCGCCAAACCGATAGCTGGGCACATACCAACTGCGGCCCTGGTAATCGATTCTGTGGGTATGTTCGCGCGGATCCTGTCGGAAAAAGTCCAGGGGTACGCTGAAAACGGCGGCAATCTCTGCATCATTGGCCAGGTATTCGACGTAATCAGGGACCACGCCGACATACGGTGTGACGCGAATACCATGCAGGGAGATCAGGGGGCTCAACGGGCCGATCACTTCGACCAAGCCAGGCGGCAGGCCGATTTCCTCTTCGGCCTCACGCAGGGCGGTGAAAATCAGGTCCGGGTCTTCGGGGTCGCGACGACCGCCGGGAAACGCCACTTCGCCACCGTGGGTCGACAGGCCGCTGGCGCGTAGGGTCAGGATCAGCTCGGGTTCATCACTGCGGGTAATCGGCACCAGCACCGCAGCCTCGGGGAAACGCCCGTCGGTTTCCAGCGTGTGGGGGGTGTGGTTGCTTACCCGGCGAAGTAGCTCGTCCAGCATGAGTCATCTCGGTCTGTTGGCTACCATGCATCATGCACCAAAGCGTGCGGGCGCCCAACCCCAAAACCCGGCGGGTGTCGCTAAACGACAACTTGCAGGCCCCTGCCCGCCACGCCAAGATAGGCGCACTTTCCAGGAACCCCAGCATGAAATTCTGCAGCCAGTGCGGTAAACCGGTCACCCAACGCATTCCAGAAGGCGACGGGCGCCTGCGTTTTGTGTGTGATCACTGCTCGACCATTCACTATCAGAACCCCAATATCGTCGCCGGGACCGTGCCGGTGTGGGGCGATAAAGTGCTGCTGTGCCGGCGCGCCATCGAGCCGCGCCTGGGCTACTGGACTCTGCCCGCGGGCTTTATGGAAAACGGCGAGACCGTCGAACAGGCCGCCACGCGCGAAACCCAGGAAGAAGCCTGCGCCCGCGTGCGCAACCTGGCGATTTACACCCTGATCGATGTGCCGCACATCAATCAGGTGCATATCTTCTACCGCGCCGAACTGGTCGACCTGGACTTCGCCGCAGGCCCCGAAAGCCTTGAAGTGCAGCTGTTTGACGAAGCCGACATCCCTTGGTCCGAGCTGGCTTTCCGCACGGTGGGACGTACCTTAGAATGCTTTTTCGCTGACCGCAGACTTGAGTCCTACCCGGTGCGCAGCGAGGCTGTGCCGCCGATGGGCAAGCCCGCCCAATAATAATCCGGCATCAAGGGAAATCGTTTTAATGCGTTGGTTGCTTGCTCTGCTCTGCCTGTCGTTCGCTACCCTTTCGCCGGCTTCTACCGTGGAGACCCTGGGCGGCAAAACCGTCGAAAAAGTCCTGGTGCTCAAGTCCGCCCATCAATTGCAACTGATCAACGACGGCAAGCCGATCAAGACTTACCGCATTTCCCTGGGCAAAAACCCCAAGGGCCACAAGCTGATAGAGGGCGACCGCCGCACCCCGGAAGGCCTGTACTGGATCGACTGGCGCAAGACCAGCGACCGCTTCAACCTGGCCATGCACATCTCCTACCCCAATATCAGCGACGCCGCCCGCGCGCGCCGCGAAGGAGTGAAGCCCGGCAGCATGATCATGATCCACGGCACGCCTGACACCGAAGACTACCCCGAACAGTGGTTCCACACCCTGGACTGGACCGACGGCTGCATCGCCATGCGCAACGTCGATATGCGTGAAGTCTGGACCCTGGTCAAAGACGGCACCCTGATCGAAATTCGGCCGTAATCGTCGACCGTTCGTAAAATAATTCGAAAATTTTTCCCGCCTTCAACAGCGCCCGCCGGTGAATACCAGTTCACCGCGCGGGCTGCGCCGTTCTGCGCGCCATAAAGACCTCTCTAATACCACTTAAGACCAAGCCCCGTTATAGGGCCATAAAAACCGGATTTTCACCGTTTTCGCTGCATTGACATGGTATTTAAGTGGTATTAATTTCCGGCCAATACCGGGCGACAACACTCCAATAACGCATCGGAAACCTGACAGATGAATCCCATCCTGGCCCTGCGCCCTGACGACAAACAATCCACGCCGCTTTACCTGCAATTGGCCCGCAAGCTGGAAGCGGCCATCCATGCCGGCGAGTGGAAATCCGAACAGGCATTGCCGTCTGAACGCGTCCTTAGCGAGCAACTGAGCATCTCGCGAGTCACCGCCCGCAAGGCGCTGGAAGTGTTGTTTGCCCAAGGCCTGATCCGCCGCAGCCAGGGCTCCGGTACCTTTATCACGCCTCGCCTGGAACAGCCGCTCTCACGCCTGTCGGGTTTCAGCGAGATGTTGCGCCTCAAGGGCTTTGTGCCCAGCTCCCAATGGCTGGAGCGTGACATCACCCCGCCGACCCATGAAGAGCTGATCCGCCTGGCCCTGTCGCCAACCGACAAAGTGGCGCGCCTCAAGCGTTTGCGTAAAGCCGACGACACCGTCATGGCCATTGAGATGACCACCATGCCCGCCTCGGTGCTGCCGCAACCGCAAGCCATCGGCAGCTCGCTGTACGAGTACCTGGAAAGTATCGGCAAGCCCATCGTCCGTGCCTTGCAGCATATCCAGGCGGTCAACGCCTCGGACGAGTTCGCCGCCCTGGTGGGCATCGCCCCCGGCACCGCCATGCTGCTGATGACCCGCGTGGGCTACACCGCCGACAACACACCGATTGAAATCACCGACACCTACTGCCGCAACGACTACTACGACTTTGTCGCAGAGCTGCGTCGATATGACTTTGCCGCCGAGTAGCGGCCTTAGAGAACTGCCCATGTCCGAAGATAATATCCTCACGCCCCACGGCTGGATTCGCGGCCGCCTGGTGCATGAACACGGCAAGGTGACCGCCATTGAAGGCGTGCCTTGCGACCCGACGCAAAACGATTTGCCCTACCTGCTGCCGGGCTTTATCGACCTGCATGTGCACGGCGGCGGTGGCAAGGACATCATGGAAGGCATCGACGCCTTCGAGACCATCACCCGCACCCACGTGCGCTTTGGCACCACCTCGCTGCTGGCCACCACCATGACCGCGCCGGTGGATGAAATCTCCAGCGTGCTCGGTCAACTCGGCGGCTTTTGCGAGCAGCGCCCTGCCGGCAGCGCCCGAGTACTCGGCGTACACCTGGAAGGGCCTTACATCAACCCAGGCAAACTTGGCGCCCAACCCAACTTCGCCCACACCGCGCTGATGGAAGAAGTCGAGTCGTACCTGCGCCTGGCGCCCATCCGAGTGATCACCATCGCCCCGGAAATCGCCGGCCACGACGCCCTGATCCGCACCCTCAGCGAGCGCGGCGTACGCATGCAGATCGGCCACACCTTGGGCAGCTATGAAGAAGGCGTCGCCGCCCTCGCCGCGGGCGCCACCAGTTTTACCCATCTGTACAACGCGATGAGCCCGTTGCATCACCGCGAGCCGGGGATCGTCGGCGCCGCGCTGGCCCACGCCAAGTACGCCGAGTTGATTCCGGACCTGCTGCATGTGCACCCCGGCGCGATACGCGTGGCGCTACGGTCGATCCCTTGCCTGTATTGCGTTACCGACTCCACCGCCGCCGCCGGCATGCCCGATGGCGAATACAAGCTGGGCAGCCACACCGTGACCAAATGCCTGGGCGGCGTACGCCTGGTCGACGGCACCCTGGCCGGCAGCACGCTGACCATGGACCAGGCGCTGCGCAATCTGGTGAAGATCGGCCTGCCTATCAGCGAAGCCTCACAACGCCTGTCGCAATTTCCTGCGGATTACCTGGGCCTGGAAGAACGCGGCCGCCTGCAACCCGGCAGCTTTGCCGACTGCGTGCGCCTGGACCGCTCCCTGCAACTCACCGACGTCATGGTCGAAGGAGAAACCATTGTCTTCAAAAATGCTTGAAGAGGCCTTGGCCTCCTGTGACGCCGTCGCGGCGCAACTGCAACGCCTGAACCCGGCACTGGAAGAAATCGCCGGCCGCCTGCGCCGCCAGCCGCCGCAAGTGGCGATGACCATCGCCCGTGGCAGCTCGGACCACGCCGCCAGCTATTTCGCCTACCTGGCCATGCAGCATGTGGGCATTCCGGTGGCGTCGTTGCCGATGTCGGTGGTGACCTTGCTGCAAGCGCCGTTGAAGGTCAGCGGCCAGGTGGCGTTCGGTTTCTCGCAGTCCGGCCAAAGCCCGGACCTGGTCAACAGCCTGCGCCTGCTGCGTAAGCGCGGGGCTTTGAGCATCTCGTTGGTCAACGCCGAAGACTCGCCGCTGGAAGCCGCCTGTGAATTCCACGTGCCGCTGTGCGCCGGGCCGGAACTCAGCGTGGCCGCGACCAAAAGCTTTATCGCCACCCTCAGCGCCAGCGCGCTGTTGGTCGGCCACTGGAATCAGGAAGCCGACCTGCTGCAAGCCTGCCAGGCGTTGCCCGATGGCCTGCGTGAAGCGGCCCGCCAGGATTGGAGCCGCGCCATCGACGCCCTGCGCGACAGTCAGCGCCTGATGGTGATCGGCCGTGGCGCCGGTTTTGCCATTGCCCAGGAAGCCGCACTCAAGCTCAAGGAAACCTCGGCGATCCAGGCCGAAGCCTTCAGCAGCGCCGAGGTGCGCCATGGGCCGATGGCCTTGATCGGCGACAACTATCCACTGTTGGTGTTTGCCCCGCGCGGCGCCGAGCAGGCAGGCCTGTTGAGCCTGGCCGCCGACATGCGCCAGCGCGGTGCCCGCGTGCTGTTGGCCGCGCCGGACGATATCGCCGAACGCGACCTGACCCTGAGCCGCGCCGAACACCCGAGCCTGGACCCGGTGCTGGCGATCCAGAGTTTCTACGTCATGGCCGCCGGTCTGGCGGTCGCCCGCGGCATGGACCCGGACCAACCGCGCCACCTGAGCAAAGTCACCCGCACTCACTGAGTGGTGTGCCGTGTTTTCCTGATGAGTACCGTGCCCATGTCTAACAACAATAATGCAGTGACCCTCAGCGCCCCCCTCAGTGGGCCGGTGCTGACCCTGGGCAACGTCCCCGACGAAGTATTCGCCAGCGGTGCCATGGGCGACGGCCTTGCGATCGACCCGCTTAATAACTGCCTGCATGCGCCCTGCGACGGCGAGATCATTCACGTCGCGCGTACCGGCCACGCGCTGACAATCCGCGCCGACAATGGCGCCGAGCTGCTGATGCATCTGGGCATCGACACCGTCGAGCTGAAGGGCGAAGGTTTTGCGCTGCTGGTCAAACAGGGCGCGCGGGTGAGCCTGGGCCAGGCACTGGTACGGTTTGACCTGGATTGCATTGCGCGCCAGTGCAAAAGCCTTATCAGCCTGATCATCCTAACCAATGGCGAGCACTTTGACGTGCTGCCTCTGGCGTCGCAAACCGTCAACGTCGGCGAGCCACTGATGCAGGTCATCGCGCGGTCGACAGCGCCCGCTCAGACGGCTGTGGATAACTCCATCGAAGAAGCCAGCGCCCGTTTGCACATCACCCATCGAGGCGGCTTGCATGCTCGGCCCGCAGCGCTGATCCGCAAGACGGCCCAGGGCTTCAGCAGCCAGGCGCGCTTGCACTACGCTGACAAGTCGGCCGCCTGCGACAGCTTGATCGGTTTGATGGGGCTCGGCATCGGCGAAGGCGACGAAGTGCGCGTCACTTGCCGGGGCAAGGACTGCGAGGCGGCCTTGCAGGCCCTGGTTGCCGCGCTGTCTGCACCGATGAAAGAAGAACATCACGCGCCTGCCTCCGTTACGCCACGCCGAGCCAATACCGAAGCCGGTGTATTGCAAGGTGTCTGCGCGGCGCCCGGCCTGGTCTGCGGGCCGCTGTTTCGCCTGAGCGGTATCGAGCTGCCCGCAGACACGGGCCAGCATTCGGCCGACGAACAACTGCAACGTCTGGACACGGCGCTGGAGCAGGTGCGCGGTGAAATTCGCAACACCCTGGAGCACGCCCGCCAGCGTAAAAACGTCGAGGAAGAAGACATCTTCGCCGCCCACCTGGCCCTGCTGGAAGACCCGACCCTGCTGGAAGCCGCCACGGGTGCCATCGAGCAAGGCAGCGCCGCCACCCATGCCTGGCGCGATGCGATCCAGGCGCAGTGCGCAGTGCTGCTGGCATTGGGCAAGCCGTTGTTCGCCGAGCGCGCCAACGACCTGCGCGACCTGCAACAACGCGTGCTGCGCACCTTGCTGGGTGAAGCCTGGCACTTCGAGTTACCCGCTGGCGCCATCGTCAGCGCCCATGAACTGACGCCCTCGGATTTGCTGCAACTGAGCGCGCAGCAGGCCGCCGGCCTGTGCATGGCCGAAGGCGGCGCGACCTCCCATGTGGCGATTCTGGCGCGCGGCAAAGGGCTGCCCTGCGTGGTCGCGCTGGGCAGCGAAGTCCTCGACGTACCGCAAGGCCAGCGGGTGGTGCTGGACGCCGCCAACGGTCGCCTGGAACTGGCGCCCAGCGAAGCCCGTCACGCTCAAGTGCACCAGATTCGCGACGCGCAAAAACTGCGCCGCCAACAGCAACAGGCCCAGGCTCACCAACCGGCACGCACCAGTGACGGCGTAAGCATTGAAGTGGCTGCCAATGTTGCCTCCAGCGCAGAAGCCCAGACAGCGTTTGAAAACGGCGCCGATGGTGTCGGCCTGCTGCGTACCGAATTCCTCTTTGTCGACCGCCGCACCGCGCCGGATGAACAGGAGCAACGCCAGGCCTATCAAGCCGTGCTGGATGCCATGGGCGACAAGTCGGTAATCATCCGCACCATCGATGTGGGCGGCGACAAACAACTCGACTACCTGCCCCTGCCCGTCGAAGCCAACCCGGTCTTGGGCCTGCGCGGTATTCGCATGGCCCAGGTGCGTCCCGAACTGCTCGACCAGCAACTGCGCGCGCTGCTGCAACTCACACCGTTGGCGCGCTGCCGCATCCTGTTGCCGATGGTCAGCGAAGTCGACGAACTGCTGGAGATCCGCCGGCGCCTGGATGAACTGTGTGCGCAGCTGAAGCTGACCCAGCGCCCTGAACTGGGGGTGATGATCGAAGTTCCCGCCGCCGCGCTGATGGCCGAACAACTGGCCGAACATGCGGACTTCCTGTCCATCGGCACCAATGACCTGTCCCAGTACACCCTGGCCATGGACCGCGACCACGCCGGACTCGCCGCGCGGGTCGACGCGCTGCACCCGGCGCTGCTGCGGCTGATCGCACAAACCTGCGACGGCGCAGCCAAGCATGGGCGCTGGGTTGGCGTCTGCGGCGCGCTGGCGTCTGACCCGCTGGCCACCCCCGCACTGATCGGCCTGGGGGTCAGCGAGCTGTCGGTGAGCCCGCCGCAAATCGCAGAAATCAAGGACCGCGTCCGCCACCTGGATGCGGCGCAATGCCGGCAACTGAGCCTTAGCCTGCTCGACCTGAGCAGCGCCAAAGCCGTACGCCAAGCCTGTCAACACCACTGGCCGCTGAGCTGACAACAACAAGAAAAAGGAGACCCGCCATGTACCAACTGTTCATCGAAGGCCTGCAACGCCTGGGCCGCGCGCTGATGCTGCCTATCGCCATCCTGCCGATTGCCGGCCTGCTGTTGCGCCTGGGCGATACCGACCTGCTCAACATCGCAGTGATGCACGATGCCGGCCAGGCGATCTTCGCCAACCTGGCGCTGATCTTCGCCATCGGTATCGCCGTGGGCTTTGCCCGCGACAATAACGGCACAGCCGGGCTGGCCGGTGCGATTGGCTACTTGGTGATGATCTCTACCCTCAAGGTGATGGACACCAGCATCAACATGGGCATGCTCGCCGGGATCGCCAGCGGCCTGATGGCCGGTGCGCTGTATAACCGTTTCAAGGACATCAAGCTGCCTGAGTACCTGGCCTTCTTCGGCGGGCGACGGTTCGTGCCGATTGTCACCGGGTTCTCAGCGGTTGGGCTGGGGGTGATCTTTGGCCTGATCTGGCCGCCGATCCAGCACGGCATCAACAGTTTCGGCGTGCTGCTGATGGAAAGCGGCAGCATCGGCGCGTTCGTGTTCGGCGTGTTCAACCGCCTGCTGATCGTCACCGGCTTGCACCACATCCTCAACAACATGGCCTGGTTTGTGTTCGGCAGCTTCACCGACCCGGCCACCGGCGCCGTAGTGACCGGCGACTTGACCCGCTATTTTGCCGGTGACCCCAAAGGAGGCCAATTCATGACCGGCATGTTCCCGGTGATGCTGTTCGGCCTGCCTGCCGCGTGCCTGGCGATGTACCGCAACGCCCTGCCGGAACGGCGCAAGGTGATGGGCGGGATCTTCCTATCGATGGCGCTGACCTCGTTTCTCACCGGCGTGACCGAGCCGATTGAATTCGCATTCATGTTTCTCGCGCCGTTCCTGTACCTGATCCATGCGCTGCTCACCGGTCTGTCGATGGCCGTGACCAATATGCTGAATATCCACCTGGGCTTTACCTTCTCCGGCGGGTTTATCGACATGGTGCTGGGCTGGGGCAAGTCCACCAATGGCTGGCTGGTGGTGCCGGTGGGGCTGGCGTACGCAGCGATCTACTACACGGTGTTCAGCTACTGCATTCGCCGCTTCAACCTGAAAACCCCGGGCCGTGAAGACGGCCAAGTGGCACCGGCCGAAGCAATGAGCGACAACCAGCGCGCCACGGCGTACATCCGCGCCTTGGGCGGCGCGGACAATCTGCTGAGCGTCGGTGCCTGCACCACTCGCCTGCGCCTGGACATGGTTGACCGCAACAAGGCAGTGGATGCCGAGCTCAAAGCCCTGGGGGCGATGGCTATCGTGCGGCCGGGCAACGGCGGCAGTTTGCAGGTAGTGGTCGGGCCGCTGGCAGACAGCATTGCCGATGAGATTCGTCTGGCGATGCCGACCTCCGTCAGCACATCACCTGCCAGCGCCACTGCGCCGACTCAAGCCAGCAACGTTGCCTCGACCGTGGCGCAGCAATGGCTGGATGCGCTGGGCGGTCAGGCCAATGTCGTCCAGTTGGAATGCGTGGCCATGACCCGCCTGCGCCTGCACCTGTCCGACGAAAACGCGCTGTCGCAGGCGCAGCTCACGGCACTCGGTTGCCAGGGTGTCAGCCGGATCGACGCCGGTGTGTGGCACCTGCTGGTCGGCGAGCAGGCCCAAGGCTTAAGCGCCGCACTCAAGGCCTTGACCTCTCGCCAGCCAGTCCGCGCCGGCGCCTGACCTACCTATCTACCGCCCTGTTCAGGGCGGTCGTGCCCATGCTGAGGGCTCCAATCCTCAGCATGGAGCCTGTGCCCGTGAGCACTTCCACCCCACCCCTGACCTTTGACGAGATCAAAGGCTCACTCAACTTGATCGGCCATCACCTGCTCGACCTCGATGCACCGCTGCTGCCGACGCAGCCAGCGTCGCCTCCACTCGCGTACCTGGAGCGCCTGAATACCCATCTGGAAAACTACCGCCAGCAGTTCCTGACAAACAGCCGCGTGCTGTACCAGAACCTGGCCAACAGCGATCTGCGCAGTACTGAAGGTCAGGCCCTGCTGACCACGCTCAAGGCCACGCTCAACACGCAATTGCTGGACATGGATAGCCGCGAGCAGATCGACGGCAAAGCGCGCAAATCCTTCATGACCTTTGAAGCCGGCTACATCGCACTGACCCACGAAACCGCACTCGCGGTCGCCGATCGCCTGTTCCACCCTCAAGAGCAGGCGATCCTGGACCGCGTACCACTGGGCGTCACGCAACGCCCCGGCCTGTATGCACTGACCTTTGAATACCAGGAGCAAACCATCGAACTGGCCGGTGCGTTTGTGCTGACCGAACATTCAAGCCCGGTGGTAAGCGAGCTTCAATCGAGCACGCCGGTTGGCCGCGTGGCACTGTTCACTCCCTCGCGCGGGATTGAGTTTTTCGCCTCACTGGCCGACCTCGACAGCGATCTGTTCCAACGCCTGGACACCGCCGCCGAGCGCGCTCACTTCATGGGCATGCTGGCAACCGACTACCGCACACTGACGCCGCAAGCCATCTGGCCGCTGGCATTGACCCCGATCAGCGAACGGCCACTGTTCGAGCACCTCGACAACCAACTGATCGCCAAGCGCAGCGCCGACATCGACCGCGCCCTGAGCCTGGTGGACAACCCGCACACTGACGCGCAGGCACTGATCAATGCGCTGGAGCAGGCCATCGTCGGCGCCGTGCCCGACCTCGGCGCGCGACTGCAATGGCGCGCCCAATTGCTGCTCGACCGATGGTTACGGCACAGCGCGCCAGACTGGTACCGCAGCGCCTCAGACACCCAACGCGCACGACTCGCCGAACACTTGCAGCATTACGACCAGTCCCGGCAGCGCCTGGAACAACTGTTCGGCGCCCTGGCCACGCCGTACACCCTGGCACGCCACCAATGGCTGGAGCGCCTGAGCGATGACCTGGATATCCACGACCTGGAACCACAACGCTTGCTGGTGACCACCCGCCGCGCCGTCACACCGATCGGTGAATACAGCCACAAACGCGACCTGGTCGAATTGGCCTTGCGTGGCCTGCATCCCGACGATGAAAACGCCGGTTCCGATTTCCTCGAAAAGACCAGCCTCAGCTACGACGGCGCGCCACTGCCCGACACCTACGCCGCGCTGACGCCGGCCTGGCTCGCGCAACAAATGGGCACGTTGCAACCGCGTATCGACTTCAGGGACCTGCAAAAGCAGCTGCATGCCAAGACCGAGCTGTGCCAGGCCATCGAAGCCATGCTCGACCACAGAATCAACGCGCTGGCCTGCACCGCAATGCTGCAGGGGCATCTCACTGCTGACGATTTCGAACTGATCCAACGCGTGCGCCAAGGCAGCGATCCATTGCTGAGCGCCACGACCCTGGCGCTGCACGAGGCCCAACTGCAAGACCTGTGGGTGCTGCTCCGGCGCGACGCCAGCGGCGCCGTCGACCGCGTGTTGCTGTGTACGCCGCAGGCTCCGCGCGAGCAACAGTTCCAGGCGTTCGACAGTGAAATTGCCTGCCAGAACCACATCCTCGGCTGGACTTTGGACAATGGCCTCAAATCGCCGCCAGGTACCCTCACCGATTACCTGATCAGCCGCGTCGCCCTGCGCTTTCGGGCCAAGATGAAACAGGTGCTCAGCGGCCTGAGCTACAAGTTTCACGCCCAGGAACACCGCGAAATCAGCTTCGGACACGCCGGCAGCCATGCCGATTGCCTCAAGGCCATGGCCACCCATGTGTTGGCCACGCGCCTGGATGACGATGAGTTCAGCACGCCCACCTGGTTCCGCGCGGCGCCGCTGACCACGCGGCGAACCCTGATGAAACTGGCGGACGACACCAAAGGCGGTCTGCGCGCCTACAACGATTATTCGTTGTCCGAGACGCAAGTGCCGGGCTTCAGCGCTTACCTGCATGAGCAGGCGCGCGCCCGTCTGAATGAGCTGCTGGGACGCCCACGCAACGATGTCGACCCCGACACTGTTTGGGCCTACTCACCGGGGTCGGCTAAGGCTGCGCCCATCAACTACACCCAGCTGTATCGCGACGGCTATGCCGACGGCATCGGTTTTCTCGACGAAAAGTTCTCGCGTTCGGCACGCTTCAAAGGCCCCGAAGGCATCGACCTGAGCCCATTGACCGCCGAAAAAGTCGCACGCTCGGTCACCGGCGTCTGGATCGGCCAGCGCTACATCGATGAGATCAAGACACGCCTACTGAACGTCGGCAGCCCGGACTACAAGCTGCGCCGCGATACCACACTAGCCATTACTCAATGGCAATTGCGCAGTGCCGCTCTGGAATCTCACTTGCAGGGGGATATCGCGTCCATCGACCGGGAATGGCTGGAGCGCAGTATTGCGAAGATGGGCGAGACGGCACCGGCCATCCGCCGCGACCATGGGATCCACCGCCTGGTCATCGACGGCGACTGGGTGATCGGCTGCTATCTGTTCACCCATGCCGATGACCCAACGCTGCTCTACACCCCCAATGCTCCGGATGGCATCAGCGTGCGCGAAGCCAGGCAGTTCAACTACTTGCTGAAAAAACTGCCCGGCATGCTCGGTTACCTGGTGCAACGCGTCGCGGTGCAGTCCCAGGGACGAGTGCGCACATTCCTGGAGGACGCCCGGCACCAGTTGCCTGAAGGGCTGGATAAAACCAGCATCAGCCCGCCGCGCTATGACCCGATACGCGCGCAAACCCAGATCCAGGACCTGCGGCGCGAGGTGTATGACCTCAAGCTGCAACGCACCATTGATGATGTTCACGCGACTACCGTCAACCGCAATCAGATGATCAGCGGCATCGCCTGGACCTGTGTGGAATGGGTTGCCGCCATCGCTACCGCGCCTTTTCCAGTGCTGAGCCTGAGCATCGGCCTGGCGCTGGCGTTCAAGGACGCCATGCTGGCTCTGCACGCTTACCACCAAGGCGACAACGCCCAGGCCCTGGAACACTTGATGGGTTACCTGCTCAACAGCGCCGGCGGGCTGTTCACCGACCTGCGCCCGGCCCTCGGCACCTTGAAACAGTTCGCCGTGCGCCAGGCCCCAAGGCGCCTCGTACAGAGCCCGACGCTGCAGTTGATCAGCGCCGTGGAACCCGCGCCACTCAAGCCTGCGGGGATGCAATCGGTGCTGTTCAATGGCGAATATCTCTGGGCTCATCAGACTCCGGACCCGATCGGACGCTATTTGCTCTATCGCCTCGACCCGGGCACCGGCAAGCTGGTCTCCACCACCCGCCTCGCCGCACCGGATGCCCAAGGTGTATGGCGCCGTACCGGAGTGACTGGCGGCGCGCCGAAATATCAAAAAGTCCCGCAGGACCCCGACGCACTCAAGCACTACGAGATGCCCCCCCAGTACGCGGACAAACTGGAGCAGGTGCTCAACCCCGACCTTACGGCGCAACTGCGCCAACAGGGTGACTGGGTGTACCAAAACCCGCACGTCACCGTCGCTGCGGCGTCCCGAGAATTGCAGCCGGTGCGCGATGTGTATCAGCAACAAGTCAGCCAACTGACCCGCGACGCCGAGGACTTTTTCCGCCAGCAGCCGCCCGTCGCGCCCCGTGCCGAGGTACCTACGGTAACGCGGGAGACATCGTTGGCCACGCTCACCGATAACCCCGCATTTAGCCGCGCACCGAACCTGATCATTGGCGCCATCCCCGGCAGCGGTGTCGGCCAGCAGGTGCTTATCGAGAACATCGACGCGCTGCTCAACAAAGGCTTCAAGCGCCTGTACATCGAATACCTGCCCGGTGATGTGTTTCGCCTGAAACTGGACAAGCTCAACAGCGGCAAATCCTGGAAGCACATCGAGCGGCATCTGAAGCTCGTCGACAAGGCAATGGGCTTTGCCGACAACGCCGAATTTTCCTACGTGGCGCTGGTACGCAAGGCTTCGGCCAAAGGCATCAAGATCAAGGCACTGGACGCCTCGACCTGCTACGACCTGGATGATGCCCTCAACCTCGGCGACACCCCACCCACCACAACGCGCAGCACCGCGTTGCGCAACTTCTACTCGCACAAAGTCCTGCAAGGCGACAGCGAAGCCCTGCCCGATGAGCGCTGGGTTGCCCTATTGGACCCCGCGCGCATGCGCGCGGCCGATCAAGTCCCGGGCTTGGCCGATCTGCACAAGGCGGTTGCTGTGCGCGTGGAGAATGTCGGCGCTGACCACGCCGTGGGTTTGCGCATCGACGCCAGCGACGCTTCCGCCGATTACACCCTGGCCGTGCGCGGGCCTGAACGAACCGTAGAATCCAGTGCCCCGTCGAGTGGTGCGGCAACGGTCACGCATTACAGCGACTACGATATCGCTGCGGACCTGCGCGAAAGCATCCAGACCCAGTCATACCAGTCCCACGGCCTGGACAGTCATTTCCTGCCGGCCCCCGAGCACCGCAAGGCGTTTTCAGTGTTCAAGAAAACGCGGGAGCGTCTGACCCAGGATGCACAGCAGTACTTCAGCCAGCACACCCTGCCGGCTCGCCCGGAACTGTCGCGACTCAGCGGGCAGACGCAGCCGGAACCGTTTCTGCGCGCTGTCAGCGAAAGCCGGCTGGCGGGGCTGGTCATCGGCGAGGCCCACAGCGCGCAGACGAGCAAGGCGTTCCTGATCAAACACATGAAGCAACTCAAGGCGCTCAAGTTCGACACGCTGTACGTCGAACATTTGCTCACCGACCTGCACCAGGCCGAGCTGGATGCCTTCCGCCAATCCAAACGCCTTTCGCCCGCGCTCAAGGACTACCTCAAACGCCAGGATGCCGGGCACATGCCGCTCTACAGTGGCGCCAACACCTACTTCGAAGTGATCCAGCAAGCCAACAAATATGGGTTGCGTGTACGCGCACTCGACTGCACCGCCAGTTACCACGTCAAGGGCGCCAACACAGAGGCGCGCAACCAGATGTTCAGCTACTTCGCGTCACGGGTGATCGACGCTGACCAGGCGGCGCACGGCCCACACAAATGGGTGGCGTTCATCGGCAGCGCCCACACCAACACCCACCTGCAAGTGCCCGGCCTGGCCGAGCTGCAAGGCGCCGCCAGCCTGCATATCCGCGATGCTGCGCCCAACCTGTCGTCCCCCATCCGCCCCGGCCGCTGGGAGACAGGCCTGGAAACCCGCTGGACGGCACTGCGCAGCGACTTCACGCTAAAGGTCGGCGTGGCTGGCATGCGTGAGCCTGCCGCATTCGTACCGCTGGACCGCACCCGACTGAAAGTGTCCGGACACTTTCTGGTCGAACACCCGTCAATGGCCGAAAGCAACCTGCTGCACAAATCCCGCAGCGGCGAAATCGTCTCGACCCCGATCCAGGTCGATGACCAGGGCCTGTTCTACATCGATCGCTGGGGCATGGCGCAGCAGCGCTTCCTCTACCAGACCACCTTGATCGACGCCGTACGCGCCCAGGTACAACTGACGCCCGCGCCGTAATCCAGGCAAAAAAAAACCCGCTGACCAAACTGGCCCAGCGGGTTTCTTGTTTATGCCGTCAACGAATCAGAAATCCGCCAACTGCCATACCTCATACGCCGGTGTCTCGTAGGGGTGGCTCAGCTTCAACGCGGCCACAACAGCCACGATCAGCGCATCCGCCACCACCAACTCGACCTTCCATTCTTCGACGACTTCGACCTGGCCAACCTGGCCGATAAACGGCTGACTGCCGTCCAACGCGCGGAATTGGCCCTGGCCCAGCACTTGCCAGGCGCAGTTGTCGTAGTCGCCAATGCGCCCGCCGCCGGCTGCAAAGACGGCGGTTTTCACCGTCTCTACATGGCTGTCGGGCACAAAGAAGGCAAGCTTGTACACGACCTTAGTTCACCCAAACGCGAGCGTTACGGAACATGCGCATCCACGCACCGTCTTCGTTCCACTCTTCCGGGCGCCACGAGTTCTGCACAGCGCGGAATACACGTTCAGGGTGCGGCATCATGATGGTCACGCGGCCGTCGCGGCTGGTGAGGCCGGTGATCCCGCGCGGCGAGCCGTTCGGGTTGGCAGGGTAGTTTTCGGTGACTTTGCCGTGGTTGTCGACGAAGCGCATGGCCACACAACCGGACAGGTCGGCTTCGAGCAAGGCTTCTTCGCTGGCGAACTCCGCATGGCCTTCGCCGTGGGCGATGGCGATCGGCATGCGCGAACCGGCCATGCCTTGCAGGAAGATCGAGTTGGACTCCTGCACCTGCACCATGGCGACACGGGCTTCGAACTGCTCGGAACGGTTACGCACAAAGTGCGGCCAGAACTCGCTGCCCGGGATCAGTTCGCTGAGGTTGGACATCATCTGGCAACCGTTGCACACACCCAGGGTGAAGCTGTCGTTGCGCTCGAAGAAGCCTTGGAACGCATCGCGGGCACGGCTGTTGAACAGGGCCGACTTGGCCCAGCCTTCACCGGCACCCAGCACGTCGCCGTAGGAGAAACCGCCGCAAGCGACCAGGCCTTTGAACTCGTTGAGGTCAACGCGACCGGCGAGGATATCGCTCATGTGCACGTCAATCGCATTGAAGCCGGCACGGTCGAACGCCGCCGCCATTTCCACCTGGCCGTTGACGCCCTGCTCACGCAGCACAGCAACTTGTGGGCGAATGCCTTTCTTGATGTACGGCGCGGTGATGTCCTGGTTGACGTCGAAGCTGAGCTTGGTGCTCAGGCCCGGGTTGTCTTCTTCCAGGATCACGTCGAATTCCTGCTCGGCGCAATCGGCGTTGTCACGCAGGCGTTGGATCTGGTAGCTGGTCTCGGACCACTGGCGTTGCAGCAGACGGCGTTGACCGGCAAACACTGTATCGCCATTGAACGAGATATTGATTTCACCGTTGTTGATCGGCTGGCCAATCACCGCCACGCAGTCGTCCAGGCCAGCGGCGCTGAATTGAGCGAGTACGTCCGGGGTCGCGTCCTGGCGAACCTGGATCACGGCGCCCAACTCTTCGTTGAACAGGATGCCGTTGATCTCGGATGCATCCTCGGCAACGCTGTCGAGCACGATGTTCAGGCCGCAGTGACCGGCAAACGCCATCTCGACAACGCTGGTCAGCAGGCCGCCGTCGGAACGGTCGTGGTAAGCCAGCAGATGGCCGTCGGCGTTCAAGCCCTGGATCACGGCGAAGAAGGCTTTGAGGTCTTCAGCGTCGTCAACGTCCGGCGCCACTTTGCCGAGCTTGCCGTGGGTTTGCGCGAGGATCGAGGCGCCCATGCGGTTCTGGCCACGGCCCAGGTCGATCAGGATCAGATCGGTGGTGCCTTTGTCCATGCGCAGTTGCGGGGTCAGGGTCTGGCGAACATCGGTAACCGGTGCAAAACCGGTCACGATCAACGACAGCGGCGAGGTCACGCTCTTGTCGGTGCCGTCTTCGTTCCAACGGGTGGCCATGGACATCGAGTCCTTGCCCACTGGAATGGTGATGCCCAGTTCCGGGCACAGCTCCATGCCGACCGCTTTTACGGTGTCATACAGACGCGCATCCTCACCCGGGTGACCGGCAGCGGACATCCAGTTGGCCGACAGTTTGATGTCAGACAGTTTGCCGATACGCGACGCGGCGATGTTGGTGAGGGTTTCACCAATGGCCATGCGGCCCGACGCCGGGGCGTCCAGCAGGGCCAGCGGCGTACGCTCGCCCATGGCCATGGCTTCACCGGTGTAGACGTCGAAGCTGGTGGCGGTGACGGCAACGTCGGCCACCGGCACCTGCCATGGGCCGACCATTTGGTCACGGGCTACGAGGCCGGTGATGCTGCGGTCGCCGATGGTGATCAGGAAGCTTTTGCTCGCCACGGCCGGGTGATGCAGCACGCGTTCGATGCTGTCGGCCAGTTCGAGTGTGCTTGGGTCGAAATCATCGCCCAGCTCGGCTTCACGCACCGCTGAACGGTGCATGCGCGGGGCTTTGCCCAGCAGCACTTCGAGGGGCATGTCCACCGGGCTGTTGCCGAAGTGGCTGTCAGTGACCGTCAGTTGCGGCTCGGCAGTGGCTTCGCCGACAACGGCAAACGGGCAGCGCTCGCGTTCGCAGATGGCCTGGAAGCGCGCGAAGTCTTCAGGGCCGACGGCCAGCACGTAACGCTCTTGGGATTCGTTGCTCCAGATTTCGTGCGGGGCCATGCCCGGCTCGTCGTTTGGAATGTTGCGCAGTTCGAAACGGCCACCACGGTCGCCATCGTTGACCAGTTCCGGGAAGGCGTTGGACAAACCACCAGCACCGACGTCATGGATGAAGCTGATCGGGTTCTTGTCACCCAACTGCCAGCAACGGTCGATGACTTCCTGGCAGCGACGCTCCATTTCCGGGTTTTCACGCTGTACGGAAGCAAAATCCAGATCAGCCGAGCTGGTGCCGGTTGCCATAGAGGAAGCAGCACCGCCGCCCAGGCCAATCAGCATCGCCGGGCCACCCAGCACGATCAGCTTGGAGCCGACCAGAATCTCGCCTTTCTTGACGTGTTCTTCACGGATGTTGCCCATGCCGCCGGCCAACATGATCGGCTTGTGGTAACCGCGCACTTCATCACCATGGGGCGTGGTGATGGACTGTTCGAAGGTACGGAAATAGCCAGTCAGAGCCGGGCGACCGAACTCGTTGTTGAACGCGGCGCCGCCGAGCGGGCCTTCGATCATGATGTCGAGGGCGGTAACGATGCGCTCAGGCTTGCCGTACGGCACTTCCCACGGCTGTTCAAAGCCAGGGATCTGCAGGTTGGACACGGTGAAACCGGTCAGGCCGGCCTTTGGCTTGGCGCCACGTCCGGTAGCACCTTCGTCACGGATTTCACCGCCGGAACCGGTGGCTGCGCCAGGGAACGGGGCAATCGCGGTCGGGTGGTTGTGGGTTTCGACTTTCATCAGGATGTGCACCGGTTCCTGAACCGCGCCGTACTGGCGGGTCTCTGGATCCGGGAAGAAACGGCCGGCGACGGAGCCGACGATCACCGAGGCGTTGTCCTTATACGCCGACAGAACGCCTTCGCTGTGCATCACGTAGGTGTTCTTGATCATGCCGAACAGGCTTTTTTCCTGGCTCTGGCCGTCGATGTCCCAACTGGCGTTGAAAATCTTGTGACGGCAATGCTCGGAGTTGGCCTGGGCGAACATCATCAGTTCGATGTCGTGCGGGTTGCGCTTCAAGCCGTTGAAGGCGTTGACCAGGTAGTCGATCTCGTCTTCGGCGAGGGCCAGGCCCAGTTCGGTGTTGGCCTTCTCCAGGGCGGCGCGGCCACCGCCAAGCACGTCAATCGCGGTCAGCGGCTTGGGCTCGGCGTGGCTGAACAGACCGGCAGCCTGTTCGAGCTGGCTGACGATGATCTGGGTCATGCGGTCGTGCAGGCTGCTGGCGATCAGCTCGGCCTCGGCATCGCTGAACTGGCCGGCAACGTAGAAGGCGATACCGCGCTCCAGGCGCTGGATTTTTTCCAGGCCGCAGTTGCGGGCGATGTCGCTGGCCTTGCTCGACCAGGGCGAGATGGTGCCGAACCGTGGCAGAACCAGGAACAAGCGGCCGGTCGGCTCTTGAACGGGAACGCTTGGGCCGTACTTCAGAAGGCGTGCGAGCACTTGCTGTTCGTCGGCGGTCAATACGCCGGTAACGTCGGCGAAGTGAGCAAATTCAGCATACAGGCCTGTAACCGCTGGAACCTTCTGGCTCAGTTGTTCAAGGAGTTTGCTGTGGCGAAAGGCAGAAAGGGCAGGAGCGCCGCGCAGGATCAACATCTTCGGGACAGCCTCGGGAAGGGGTGTGCTTTGAGGCCGTGCATTCTAGCGTAAACCATCGCCAACGGCACCCGAAACGGCATCGCTGGCTGCTGCCGGACGTCAGTTGGCACGGTTTGCACACTATCGGGGCGTTATCCAAGGCATTGCGCGTAGTTATTTTAACCGTCACATTTGCCCGCCAAGCCACGTTTCTGCGGGCTGCAGCACAGTTTTGGCGGCGCTAGCAGACAAGTCCCCCGCTGTCGAGATATGGCGCCGTGGGCCGTTTGCGTATACTGCGCAGATGTTCTCACCAACTGCTTTGCGCCCGCGATGCGCCAAATGGCTCATCGCCACCGGACTCTTCCTGATGCTCAGCGCCTGTGTTGATAAACCCAGCACGCTTGAGCGAATCAAGGAGGATGGCGTATTGCGGGTCATTACCCGGAACAGCCCGGCCACGTATTTCCAGGACCGCAACGGTGAAACCGGTTTCGAATATGAACTGGTCAAGCGCTTTGCCGACGACCTGGGCGTGAAGCTGGAGATCGAGACTGCCGATAACCTCGACGACCTGTTCGGCCAACTGGGCAAGACCAATGGCCCGGTGCTCGCCGCCGCCGGCCTGGTCAGCAGCGAGCAGCGCCAGCAACAGGTGCGTTTCTCCCATCCTTACCTTGAAGTCACTCCGCAGGTCATCTACCGCAACGGCCAGTCACGGCCGACGAACGCGGCGGACCTAGTGGGCAAAAAGATCATGGTGCTCAAGGGCAGTACCCACGCAGAGCAATTGGCCGAGCTGAAAAAGCAAAACCCTGCAATCGAGTACGAAGAATCCGACGCGGTTGAGGTGGTCGACCTGCTGCGCATGGTGGACGAGGGGCAAATCGACCTGACCCTGGTGGACTCCAACGAAGTCGCGATGAACCAGGTGTACTTCCCCAACGTACGCGTGGCCTTCGACCTGGGCAACGCCAGCAACCAGAGCTGGGCCGTGGCCGCCGGCGAAGACAACAGCCTGCTCAACGAGATCAACAGCTACCTGGACAAGGTGGAAAAGAACGGCACCCTGCAACGTCTCAAAGACCGCTATTACGGGCACGTCGATGTGCTCGGTTATGTCGGCGCCTACACCTTCGCCCAGCATCTGCAGCAGCGCCTACCCAAATACGAGAAACACTTCCGGGCCTATGCCAAGGAAGAAAAGGTCGACTGGCGCCTGTTAGCGGCCATCGGCTACCAGGAATCACTGTGGCAACCGGCGGTCACCTCCAAGACCGGCGTGCGCGGCCTGATGATGCTGACACAGAACACCGCACAGGCCATGGGCGTGTCCAATCGCCTGGATCCCAAGCAGAGCATCATGGGCGGCGCCAAGTACCTGGCCAAAATCAAGGATGAGTTGGACGACAGCATCGCCGAGCCGGACCGCACCTGGTTTGCCCTCGCCGCCTATAACGTCGGCACCGGCCATCTGGACGACGCGCGCACCCTGGCGAAGAAAGAAGGCCTGAACCCGAACAAGTGGTTGGATGTGAAGAAAATGCTGCCGCGCCTGTCGCAGAAGCAGTGGTACAGCAAGACCCGCTACGGCTACGCCCGGGGCGGTGAGCCGGTGCACTTTGTGGCGAACATCCGGCGCTACTACGACATTCTGACGTGGGTGACGCAGCCGCAGCTGGAAGGCAACCAGGTGGTCGAAGGCAACCTGCATGTGCCAGGTGTGGACAAGACCAAGCCTGCGGAAGACAACCCTAAGCTCTAAACGCCACCAACCAGCGCGGGACAAGCCCGCTCACCACAAGCAAGTCAATTCCACCCCATTCAAACGGCTCACATTCGATCACCGTCGTCTTGTAGGCCAGTGATCAGGTGCACCACACCTCCCGCCAACACCATCACACCCGGCACACCCGCCGCTTTCAACGCCGACTCATCCAACCGCCCCACATCCTGCAATTGCACCCTAACCCGCGTCAGTGCCACACGCTGTTGCGACGTGAGGTTATCCGCGCCACCCAACGCATTCAGCACGTCGGCCGACACTAGACTCTGCGTCGGCGCCTCGACCGTTTCGGCAATCAAATCCGGGGTCAGGGCTTTCCAGAACGCCTGCTTCAATTTATCCAACATGCTCAGTTCTCCAGCACAGATGAGGTTTCGACAGTCGCCGCGTGAAAGCCACGCAAGGCCTCGCGCACTTGGGCGGCCTCTTCCAGGCCCAGCACCTGACGGGCAATGCTCTGGCAGTCGACCAGGTCCAGCTCGCGCACGGTGGCCTTGATGGTCGGGATCAACGGCACGCTGACCGATAACTCATCCACCCCCAGCCCGATCAGCACCGGCACCGCCAGCGCTTCGGACGCCAGCGCGCCGCATACGCCAACCCACTTGCCATGGGCATGGGCGGCCTTGACGGTGGTGGCGATCAAGCGCAATACCGCCGGGTGAAAGCTGTCCGCCTGGCTGGCCAGGCGTGGGTGGTCGCGATCCATGGCCAGGGTGTATTGGGTCAGGTCGTTGGTGCCGATGGAGAAGAAATCCACATGGGGCGCAAACACGTCTGCCATCAACGCCGCAGAGGGCACTTCGATCATGATCCCCAGCTTCGGCAACTCGCCCACCCCCAGCGCCAGCGCTTCTTCTTCGAGAATCCTGCGGGCCAGGTGCAGTTCCGACAGCAGGCTGACCATCGGCAACATGATATGCAGCCGCGCCAGGCCGGCGCTGGCGAGGATCGCGCGGAACTGTTCGCGCAACAGTTCCGGGCGCTCCAGGCACAGGCGAATGCCGCGCAAGCCCAGGAACGGGTTGGTCTCGGCCTCCATCGGCACGTAGGCCAGCGGTTTGTCGCCGCCCACGTCCAGCGTGCGCACAACCAGGTTGCGCTCAGCGCCCAGGGCGCGGGCGATGGCCGTGTAGGTGCTGGCCTGCTCCTCCGGGCTCGGCGCGCGGTTGCGGTCGAGGTACAGAAACTCCGAACGCAGCAAGCCGACCCCTTCACCGCCGAGAGTCAGCGACTGCTCCACCTCCTGCAATGAGGCGACGTTGGCCGTGACCTCAACGTGATGGCCGTCGCGCGTGATGGCGGGCAACGCAGCCTGTGCAACGTCGCGCTGCTGTCGCTGTGCCTGTTGTTGACGTGCGGCTTTCAACTGTTCGATCTCAGCCTGGTTCGGCTCCAAGTGCAGCTCACCCTTATCGGCATCCAGCAGGACGTGTTTGCCGTTGGCCAGCGCCAGTACTTGCACGGGCACACCACAGATCGCTGGCAAACCCAAAGCACGGGCGAGGATCGCCACATGGCTGGTCGCACCGCCGCCGACCGTAACAAACCCCAACACCTTGCCGGTGTCGAGGCTGGCGGTTTGTGAAGGGGTCAGTTGCTCGGCGATCAAGATGGCGCGCTCGGGCAGATCCCAGGCGCGGTCCTCAATTTCCAGGATCAGTTTGAGTACGCGCTGGCCCACATCGGCCAGGTCCGCTGCACGCTCAGCGATCAGCGCATTGCCCAGCCCCTGGAACAACTTGACCGTGGCCGCCGTGGCGCTGTGCCAGGAAAATGCTGCGCTTTTGCCAGCGGCGAGCAGGCCATGGGCGTGTTCCAACAGGGTCGGGTCTTCGAGCAATTCCTGATGAGCACGGAAAATCTCCGCCTGGGCACTGCCGACCGCCTTGGCTTGCAAGGTTTGCAGCGCTTCCGTAGCAGCCCGCAGCGCACGCGCCAGCGCGGCACGCTCGACCGCTTCGCCCGCGCCCTTTTCAGGGATGTTCAGTTCAGGCTCAGCCACCTGCACCACATGACCACACGCCGAACCCGGCGATGCACAAACACCTCGCAGCACAGTCGCAGACACCACCGACTCAACCACCGCCACCGTTGCCGCGACCGGCTCGCCGCACCCTTGCGCCAGCAATTCCACCAACGCCTTGATGGCCGCCTCAGCCTCTTCTCCCGCCGCACTCACCTGCAAGATATCGCCCTGCACGGTTTGCAGCGCCATGATCGCCACCAGGGATTTCGCGTTGGCGCTTTGGGTTTGCTTGTGCAGATAAATGCTCGCATTGAACCCCTTCGCCGCCTGGGCAAATACCGCCGCCGGGCGCGCGTGCAGGCCATTGGCGTTGGGCAGGCTCAGCGGTTTGGAGAACAGCGCATCACCCTCCTCCTCGCTTGCAGCTTCAATCGGCTCGCCTGGGGATACCTGCAACAGCGGCTGGCCGAGGTCGACAGCACCGTTTGCCAGCAGGGTGAACGGTTCGCCGCTGACCACGAGCATCAGGGTCAGCAAACTGCGGGCATTGAGCGCCACGTAGTCAGCGTCAAATTCGATCAGCGGCTCGCCGGCCTCCACCCGCTGGCCTTCTTCGACCAATCGGGTGAAACCCTTGCCCGCCAGGTTCACGGTATCCAGGCCGATATGCATCAGCACCTGCACGCCGTTGTCGTCGGTGATACTCACCGCGTGCCCCGTGTTCTGAATATTGCTGACCACCCCGGTCAACGGTGCGCACAAGGTCTGCGAGGTGGGATCGATGCACAGGCCGTCGCCGATCATGCGGCTGGCGAACACCGGGTCCGGCACCTGATCCAGCGCCAGCAGCACGCCGGATAAAGGCGCCAGCAATTCCAGGGGTTGAGTTGCGGTCATGACGTCACCTGCTGTTTGGTTCTGTAAAAATCATTGGGCAGAAGAGGGATCACTTCCACCAATACTCGACCTGCACACCAAAGTTCGATCCATGCCGCGCGGTGCCGTAGG
Organism: Pseudomonas sivasensis; assembly: GCF_052938085.1. Classification (NCBI taxonomy): domain Bacteria; kingdom Pseudomonadati; phylum Pseudomonadota; class Gammaproteobacteria; order Pseudomonadales; family Pseudomonadaceae; genus Pseudomonas; species Pseudomonas sivasensis. The sequence goes on along the minus strand of NZ_CP176442.1, from coordinate 1,029,918 downwards.
ACCCGGTGTCGGATAACGCCGAACCAGCCGCCAGTTCATTCGCCGCACGCTTGGCGGCTTCGTTCCAGGTGGCATAGGTGTAGTACAAGCGCACTTCGGGCCGTGCCCAGAAATCCGGACCTTTGGGCGACCATGTCGGGGCGAAGGTGAATTTGCTCAACTTGCGCGTACCGCCGCTGGCATCGACTTGATCATGGCCCAGCTCGGTGACCAGTTTGAATTGCTCGCTGAGGGCATAGGCCGGGCGCACGCCGATGGACATCCAGGTCTGGTCCTGGCTGCCGGGGCGAATATCCTTCTGGTACACCGCCTCGATCTGCCCACCAAAGCGCGGGGTCACTTGCCAGTCGAAGAACTCCACGGCGCGATAACTTTTGCTGCTTTTATCCAGGAAGGTATTGCCGGTGTAGCCCAGGCCAGTGCCGGGGCCTTCGCCGTATTGCAGGGCGAATTTGTTCTTGCCGCCGAGGAAAGGTTTTTGCACGTGCTGCGCTGTCAGTGCCCAGCCGCTGTTGGTATCGCGACCGCCGGCTTTCTCGATATAGCTCAAGCCCAGCTCCAGCTCGCCGCCGGGGTTGGTCTTGAAGCCCGCGACGTTGAAGTCGTGACGGGTGGCGTATTCCTTCTGGTACAGGTTGTCCTTGCGCGAAATGGCGTAGCTGTATTTAAGGTCGCCGATCAGCACGTCCTCGATGCCGCCGCCGGTGGCGCTCTGGTTCCAGTAGTAGAAATCGGAGATATGGATGTCGTTACGTTTGTAGTAACGCCGACCGGCCCACACCGAACCGCCGTTGAGGGCGGGCAGGTTCGACCATTGCGCATACATCTGCGGCATGCGCGCCGAGCCGTTATTCTCGCCCTGGAATTTCAGCTCGCGGTCGTACTTGTTGTAGAGGGAAGCCATGGCATCGACGCTAAGCACCGAGCCATCGTCAAAGGTCAGCAGGTCCTGGCGCAGTTCCAGTTCGCCGTATTGCTCGCATTCATTACCCAAACGGTATTTGGATTGCGCGCCCGGCAGTTGGAAACATTGCTGCGGGCCACTGCCGGTTGACGTCCCCGCGCCACTACGCAAATAGCCGGCGAATTCGAGGGCTTGAGCGCCGAGAGACAGGCTCAGGCAGGATGCAACGAGGCCCAACTTTATTGTTGTTTTCATGAAGCACTCCGATATTTTTATTATGTTTTTTTGCAGCGCCCCCGCACTCCCATACGGGGGTTACAACGGGTCTTAGTCCTTGAGGTGCAGCACGAAGGATTCGTAAGGGCGCAGCACCACCGAAGACGTACGCCGCGGACAGTCGGGGTAATTGCTGATCAACAGACGCTGCTCGCTCGCCGCACTGATCACGCTCTCGGGCAGTTGGATGTCACAGGGCTGCCCGTAGAAATTGTTCAGCACCAGTAGGCGTTCGCCGTGGCCCTCGCGCAGGTAAGCCCAGACTTGGGGATGGTCTTGCAGCAGTTCGCAGTAAACGCCCTCTTGAATCAGCGGTTCGTGACGACGCAAGGCGATCAGCGCACGGTAGTGATGCAGCACCGAGTCCGGGTCATCACGCTGGCTGTCGACATTGATCTGCGCCGCATTGGCCGCAACGCCGATCCACGGCTCGCCACTGCTGAATCCGGCGTTGGCCTGCGTGTTCCACTGCATCGGTGTGCGTCCGTTATCGCGGGACTTCTGCATGATCGCCGCCATGCTCGACGCCTCGGATTCACCGGCATCGCGTTTGAGGCGATAGATATTGAGGGTCTCCACATCGCGGTACTGTTCGATCGCGTCGAAACCCGGATTGGTCATGCCCAACTCTTCACCCTGGTACACGAACGGTGTGCCCTGGAGGAAGTGCAGCGCCGTGGCGAGCATCTTCGCCGAGACCACGCGATGTTCACCGTCATCCCCAAAGCGCGAGACCACTCGCGGCTGGTCGTGGTTACACCAGAACAATGCATTCCAACCGCCACCGGCCTGCATGCCCAGTTGCCAGTCAGACAAGATCCGCTTGAGTTGCAGGAAATCGAAGTCGGCCTTTACCCACTTTTGCAGGTTGGGGTAGTCCACTTTCAGGTGATGAAAGTTGAAGGTCATCGACAGTTCTTTCGACTCAGGCCGAGAGTAACGAATGCAGTGTTCCAGGCTGGTGGACGACATTTCGCCGACGTTGATCAGGTCATGGCCTTCGAAGACTTCGCGGTGCATCTCTTGCAGGTATTCGTGCACGTTGGGGCCGTCGGTATAGAAGCGGCGGCCGTCGCTGGTGTCTTCGGGGAAGTCGGCAGGCTTGGAGATCAGGTTGATCACGTCCAGCCGGAAACCGCCTACGCCTTTGTCGCGCCAGAAGCGCATCAGCTTGAACACTTCGGCACGGACCTTGGGGTTGTCCCAGTTGAGGTCGGCCTGGGTGTGGTCAAACAGGTGCAGGAAGTACTGGCCGGTCTGCGCTTCGTATTCCCAGGCCGAGCCGCCGAACTTGGATTCCCAGTTGTTCGGCTGGTCACGCCAGATGTAGAAGTCGCGGTACGGGTTGTCGAGGCTGCTGCGCGCTTGTTGGAACCACTCGTGCTCGATGGAGGTGTGGTTGACCACGATGTCGAGCATCAACTTGATTCCGCGCTTGGCCGCTTCGCTGATGAGCAGGTCGCAGTCGGCCATGGTCCCGTAGCTGGGGTCGATGGCGTAGTAGTCGCTGATGTCGTAGCCGTTATCCCGTTGCGGCGAGCGCAGGAACGGAGTAATCCACAGGCAATCCACGCCCAGCCATTGGAGGTAATCGAGTTTGTCCACGATGCCCAGCAGGTCACCGGTGGCGTTACCCGCGTGGCTGTGGAAGCTTTTGGGGTAGATCTGGTAGATCACCGAGTGTTGCCAGGTTTGCATGCTGGGTTCCTTCAGTAGAATTGTGAGCGCGATCAAATGTGGGAGGGGGCTTGCCCCCGATAGCGGTCGATCAGGCGACGCGATAACCCGGCCGAACAATCTTCATGCTCAACGCACAGGTCAGAACAAACGGCACCACCATCGCGACCACCATCCCAATCACAAACATCGGAATGGCACTCGGCACGATCGAAATAAACCCAGGCAAGCCACCCACCCCGATGGCCGACGCCTGCACCTTGTTCATCGACAGGAAAATGCTGCCCAGCGCCGAGCCGAGCAATGCCGCATAGAACGGAAACTTGAAGCGCAGGTTCACCCCGAACATCGCCGGCTCAGTGATACCGAAGTACGCGGAAATCGCCGAGGTCGAGGCCATGCTTTTGTCCCGCGCATTACGGGTCATGTAGAACACCGCGAGCGCGGCGCTGCCCTGGGCCAGGTTGGACATCACGATCATCGGCCAGATAAAGGTGCCGCCCTGGGTGGAAATCAGTTGCAGGTCCACGGCGAGGAACATGTGGTGCATGCCGGTGATCACCAACGGTGCATACAGCAGGCCGAAAATCGCCCCGCCGAGCATGGGCGCCAGGTCAAACAGGGTGACCACGCCTTCGGTGATCAGGATGCCGAGGTGACGGGTCACCGGGCCGATGATCGCCAACGCCAGCACGCCAGTAACAACGATGGTGGTGATCGGCACGACCAGCAGTTGAATGGCATTGGGCACGCGAGCACGCAGCCATTTCTCGATGACGCTCATCACATACGCCGCCATCAGGATCGGCAGGATCTGCCCTTGGTAGCCGACTTTCTCGATCTTGAACCAGCCGAAAATATCGAAATACGGCAGGCTCTGGCCGTCGAGCCCCGCCACCGCCTTGCCGTAGTTCCAGGCGTTGAGCAGGTCCGGGTGCACCAGCATCAGCCCGAGCACGATGCCGAGGATTTCACTGCCGCCAAACCGCTTCGCCGCCGACCAGCCCACCAGCGCCGGCAGGAACACGAACGAGGTGTTGGCCATCAGGTTGATCAGGCTCCAGAGGCCATCCAGGTTCGGATACGCCTCCAGCAACGTCTTGCCCTCGATGAACATGCCCTTGGCGCCCATCAAGTTGTTCACGCCCATCAGCAGGCCGGCGATGATCAGCGCAGGCAGGATCGGCATGAACACATCGGAAAACACCCGCACCAGACGCTGCATGGCGTTGGTCTTGTCGGCGCCCTTCTTCTTTACGTCGGCGATGGTGGCAGCGGCGAGGCCGGTCTGTTCGCGCAGGGCGGCGTAGACCTTTTCCACTTCGCCGGGGCCGATGACCACTTGGAACAGACCACCGGTGAAGAACGAGCCTTTGACCAGATCGACCTGGTTCAGCGCGCTGTTATTGACCAGGCTTGGGTCCTTGAGCGCCAGGCGCAGGCGGGTCACGCAGTGGGCAGCTTGCTCAAGGTTTTCGCGCCCCCCGAGGTTGTCGAGAATCTCGCGGGCGATCGTTGAATAGTCGTGGCTCATGCTTGGTTTCCACTTTGATTTTTTTATTTGAGGGCAGTCATTGGCAGCACGCCGAAGCCAAAAGTACTCGTCTGTACGAGTTAAAGCAATAACTCGTACAGACGAGTTTAAAAATATTGGCTTACCGCTTTCCAAGGCCCAATGGACAAACCCCACCGCTGCCACTAAGGTTCCTGCCTTGAACGCACCGTTCACCTACAGAAAGCCGGGCACAGAGCAGCCATCACATGAGCAAATACAACCAGATCTATACGGATCTGCTTGCCAGCATCACCACTGAACGCCTGCAACGCGGTACGCGCCTTCCTTCCGAAACCGAATTGATGGACAGCTACCAGGCCAGCCGTGGCACCGTGCGTCGCGCCATCGAGCAGCTGCAGGAACGCGGCTTTGCGCAAAAAATCCACGGCAAAGGCACCTTCGTCCTGTCGCCCAACCCGATCGAATTTCAACTGGGTGGCATCGTCAGCTTCCACGAAACTCACGCCGACCTGGGCGATGACGTACACACCGAAGTGGTCGAGTTCACGCAGTTCCCGCTGGAAGGCTCATTGCAGCAACACATCGAAGCCGAACCCGGCAGCCTGATCACCCGCATCAAACGCGTGCGGCGTATCGGTGGTAAACGGGTGATTCTCGACATCAACCACTTTGTCGCCGACCTGATCCCTGGCCTGGACCAAGCAATTGCCGAGCAGTCGATCTACGCGTTTATCGAGCAGACCTTGCAGCTGCAGATCAGCTACGCCCAACGCACCATCGAAGCCCTGCCCCGCAGTAAAGACGACCAGACACACCTAGACCTCGACGGCCAAAGCCATGTGATCGTGGTGAGCAACCAGACGTTTTTGCAGGATGGGCGGCAGTTCGAGTACACCGAGTCGCGGCATACGTTGGATAAGTTTTACTTTTCGGATATTGCGCGGCGCTGAGCCGAGAACGGAAAGCACAGTGAATATTCCGAACGCGTGGCGTGAACAGTTCCCGCAGGCCCTGATTGAGCAACAGGCCATCGGTGAATCGCGGGCTGACGTGTTTCGCCTGAGCCAGGGCTGTGGTGCAGACCTGTTCCTGAAGGCCGAGCCCCAAGGAGCGTTCGGTGAGCTTGCGGATGAAGTCGAGCGCCTTCGGTGGCTCCAGCAGGTTAATTTGCCGGCGCCCATCGTGCTGGCTCAGTTGACAGAAAACCATCACCACTGGGTGCTGATGACCGCCCTTCCGGGACAGGATCTGGCCAGCGCCAATACGCTGTCTGCCGCGCAAACCATCGACATACTGGCAACGGCCCTGCGTACCTTGCACCAGATACCCCTCGCGCAATGCCCCTTCGATCACCCTCTACAGCAACGCATCGGGCTCGCGCGGGAGCGCGTTCGTGCCGGGCTGGTCGATGAGACAGACTTCGACGACGAACGACTCGGACGCAGCGCGGAAGATGTGCTGGCCGAACTCTTGTCGACTCAGCCAAACACCCATGATCTGGTAGTGGCCCATGGTGACGCCTGCCTGCCAAATTTCATGGCACAAGGCGGCCGTTTCAGTGGGTTCATCGATTGCGGGCGCCTGGGTATCAGCGACCGATACCAAGACTTGGCGCTCGCGGCACGCAGCATCGGGCGTAACCTTGGGCCGGAATGGGTAAAGCCATTTTTCGAGCGTTACGGTATTGAGCCTGATGAGCAGCGCATGAGGTTTTACTGCTTGCTGGATGAATTCTTCTAACTCGCTTGGAGCCCTGCTGGGGTCGCAATCATTTGGAACGGTGATAGTTATAAAGGTCGCGAAGTTTGCACCCGCTTAGCCACACCGCCAGCAACACAGTCCTCAGCACCAGACACACAGCCCACAGCCACATCAGCAATTGCGCCAGCGCAAGAGCCTCTGGGAATTTCAGGGAGGTCAGAATTACGATGAGCATTACACCGTAGGCGGACTTTCGTAAGTTGAATATCAACAACAACCCTGCCGGCAAGACCCAGACTAGGTAAGCAAGGATGTCCATGGCAGTGAATATCAGCATCTTCTGGCCGAGTGAACTACCCACCCCCACGTATTTCACAATGAACGGCAGCTAAAGCGCGAAGTGAAGCGTTGTACTCAACACCAGGCCCACCAGCATTAGCAACGCGAAGCTTTTGAGCCAGATCCGTATTTTCATAAATGTTCCATCCTTGATTTGGCGGAGCAGAAAATGCCCTGCATCTACCGGCTTAGCCCCCCACTGGAAGACTGTGATACAGCGTTAGTATCGTTGATGAAGTAACTGTCTTAGCGATGCACAAAGCGGCCAGAACTTGCCAGCACCAAAAAACCAAAAGCCCGCAATTACGCGGGCTCCAGGGTATTTCTTGCTAGATCGTGCCGGACAATGCCGGGCGTTCGATCATTCCCACTCAATCGTCGCCGGCGGCTTGCTCGACACGTCATAAGTAACGCGCGAGATGCCTTCGATCTCATTGATGATACGGCCGCTGACAGTCTCCAGCAGTTCGTACGGCAGGTGGGCCCAGCGGGCGGTCATGAAGTCGATGGTTTCTACGGCACGCAGGGCAACGACCCAGGCGTAACGACGGCCATCGCCGACAACGCCAACCGACTTCACCGGCTGGAACACTACGAATGCCTGGCTGACCTTGTGGTACCAGTCGGCCTTGCGCAGTTCTTCGATGAAGATGTGGTCGGCACGACGCAGCAGGTCGGCGTATTCCTTCTTCACTTCACCAAGGATACGCACGCCCAGGCCCGGGCCTGGGAATGGGTGGCGGTAGACCATGTCGTACGGCAGGCCCAGTTCCAGGCCCAAACGACGGACTTCGTCCTTGAACAATTCGCGCAGTGGTTCTACCAGCTTGAGGTTCATTTCCTCAGGCAGGCCACCCACGTTGTGGTGGGACTTGATCACGTGGGCCTTGCCGCTCTTGGCGCCGGCCGACTCGATCACGTCAGGGTAGATGGTGCCTTGGGCGAGGTACTTGATGTTGTCCAGTTTGTTGGACTGGGCATCGAATACGTCGATGAAGGTACGACCGATGATCTTGCGCTTCTTCTCCGGGTCGGACTCGCCGGCCAGGTTGTTGAGGAACTGGTCTTCAGCGTTGGCGCGGATCACCTTGACGCCCATGTTCTCGGCGAACATGGCCATCACTTGCTCACCTTCGTGCAGGCGCAGCAGGCCGTTGTCGACGAACACGCAAGTCAGTTGGTCGCCGATGGCTTTGTGCAGCAGCGCAGCAACCACAGAGGAGTCAACGCCGCCGGACAGGCCGAGCAGCACGTTGTCGGTGCCGACCTGGGCACGCACGTTGGCGATGGCGTCTTCAGCGATTTTCGACGGGGTCCACAGGGCTTCACACTCGCAGATGTCGAGGATGAAGCGCGACAGGATGCGGCCGCCTTGCTTGGTGTGGGTCACTTCCGGGTGGAACTGAACGCCGTAGTAACGACGCTCGTCGCTGAACATGCCGGCGATCGGGCAGCTTGGAGTGCTGGCCAGGATGTGGAAGTCTTCCGGCATCTTGGTGACCTTGTCACCGTGGCTCATCCACACGTCGAGGCCGAACAGGCCATCGGCGTCAACGTGGTCTTCGATGCCGTCCAGCAGGCGGCTTTTGCCGACCACATCTACACGGGCATAACCGAATTCACGCAGCTCGGAACCTTCAACCTTGCCGCCCAGTTGCTCGGCCATGGTCTGCATGCCGTAGCAGATACCGAAGACCGGCACACCCAGGTCGAATACGGCTTGAGGGCAGCGCGGGCTGTTGGCTTCGTGCACGGACTCGGGGCCACCGGCGAGGATGACGCCTTTCGGTGCGAATTCGCGAATCGCTTCGTCATCCATGTCGAACGGGTGCAGTTCGCAATACACGCCGATTTCACGCACGCGGCGGGCGATCAGTTGGGTGTACTGGGAACCGAAGTCGAGGATCAGGATGCGGTGGGCGTGAATGTCGAGGGCCATGAAGTCAGTCTCGTCTAATGAATCAGAAACAACTCGGGGCTGAAGAACAGCCCCGGTTACTTAACATTTTGCTGGAAGCCTCAACCTACGCGGTAGTTTGGCGCTTCCTTGGTGATCTGCACGTCGTGGACATGGGATTCAGCCATGCCGGCGCCGGTGATCCGTACGAACTCTGGCTTGGTGCGCATTTCTTCGATGTCGGCGCTGCCGGTGTAGCCCATCGAAGAACGCAGGCCGCCCATCAGTTGATGGATGATGGCGCTCAGGGTGCCTTTGTAAGGAACACGGCCTTCGATGCCTTCCGGAACGAGCTTCTCGGCGCCTGCCGAGGAGTCCTGGAAGTAACGGTCGGACGAGCCTTGAGCCTGGGACATGGCGCCCAGCGAACCCATGCCACGGTAAGCCTTGTACGAACGGCCCTGGAACAGTTCGATCTCACCCGGTGCTTCTTCGGTACCGGCGAACATCGAGCCCATCATCACGCAGGAGGCACCGGCGACGATGGCCTTGGACAGGTCACCGGAGAAACGGATGCCGCCGTCAGCGATCAACGGAACGCCGGTGCCTTCAAGGGCAGCGGCAACGTTGGCGATGGCGCTGATTTGCGGCACGCCCACACCAGCGACAATACGCGTGGTGCAGATCGAGCCAGGGCCGATACCGACCTTGACTGCGTCAGCGCCGGCTTCGGCCAGGGCCTTGGCCGCTGCGCCGGTGGCGATGTTGCCGCCGATGACCTGCACGTCAGGGAAGTTCTGTTTGACCCAACGTACGCGGTCGATCACGCCTTTGGAGTGACCGTGAGCGGTATCGACCACCACCACGTCCACACCCGCGGCTACCAGGGCTGCAACGCGGTCACCGGTGTCTTTGCCGGTACCGACGGCAGCACCCACGCGCAGACGACCTTGGTCATCCTTGCTGGCCAGCGGGTAAGCCTTGGCTTTTTCGATGTCGTTGACGGTCATCATGCCTTTGAGGGCGAATTTGTCGTCGACGATCAGCACGCGCTCGATGCGGTGCTTGTGCAGCAGTTCGCGCACGTCGTTCTTGTCGGCGCCTTCCTTGACAGTCACGAGGCGCTCTTTAGGCGTCATCACTTCGCGGACGGTGACTTCAAGACGGTTTTCGAAACGCACGTCACGGGAGGTGACGATGCCGACCAGGTCGCCATCGTGCAGCACAGGAACACCGGAGATGTTGTGCAGACGAGTGAGGTCGAACAGATCACGCACGGTGGCGTCGGCTTCGATGGTGATTGGATCTTTCACCACACCGGCTTCGTAACGCTTGACCTTGCGCACTTCGGCAGCTTGCTGCTCGATAGTCATGTTCTTGTGGATGATCCCGATACCGCCTTCCTGCGCCATGGCAATGGCCAGGCGGGCTTCGGTAACGGTGTCCATCGCAGCGGAAACCAGGGGAATATTCAGCTCGATGCCACGGGTTAGGCGGGTCTTGAGACTGACTTCGTTAGGAAGCACCTCGGAATAACCGGGCACTAGGAGAATGTCGTCGAATGTCAGAGCTTCTTGGCTGATACGCAGCATCGCGGGGGCTCCCGAGCGGGAAAATGGAAGCGCGCCATTATATACATGCACCCTGTCGGGCTCAATGTAAAACTCTGACAAACTTGGTAATACTGATAGATGGATTAAAGTTCGACCTTAACCCAACTGATCTTTTGGTCCAGCCAATCGGCGAATTCGTCGATGAAGCTTTGCTTGAACCCCGCCTCTGCCCAGTTATTGAAGATGAATCCCAGGTTGGAAAACCCGCATTCCTGCAGGAACAGAAACCCATTGATGTCATCTTCATGCCCACACAGCGGGCAGGTGAAGTTGTCGGTGTGGCCGGGCATCCAGTCTTCCAGGCTTTCAAACAGCGCCTCGCCGACTTCCTTGCGGCATTCCGGGCAGCCGGCCTCTTCGAGAAAGCCCTTGGCCGGGGTGTAGATGCAGCGTTTGTAGATGATCTCCAGGCCGTTGACCGGCTCGTTGAACGGCAGCGCTTCGGGGTGCCGGACCACGGCGCGGGCACCGTCGGCCAGGGCGTAGGCCATGCGGTTGCCGGTGCGCCCGCAAGTGGTGAGTTCTTCCTTGATGATGTTCTTGCGCACCAGCCAACGCACGATCGCCCGCGCGCGGGGCTCGTGGACGGGCAAGGTGGAGATTTTCGGGACAAGGATGCTTTGGGAGTTCATGAGAGTCCTGCGGTGTGGCTTCTGGCGTCATTGCGGGCAAGCCCGGCTCCCATATTGGAATGCGCTCAACTGTGGGAGCCGGGCTTGCCCGCGATGACGCCCGGGAGGCTGGCAGCTTAATCCCTGAAGAAATCCGGTCAAGTGCTCAGATACCGTCCAATCAACGCAATACCACTGGCCAGCACCAGCCACGTCACTAACCGCACAAACGCCTCACGCGACATGCGCATCGTCAACCTACGCCCAAACCACAGCCCAAGGCCCATCGCTGGCAGTAGGCACAGCGCCAACAGCAACAATGGCAGATCCGCGTACACCCCGGCGATCAGGAACAGGCTCAGGCGCACCACGGTACTGCAACTGATCAGCGCACTTTGAGTCGCCCGCGCCGCGTCCTTGGATAATCGGCTGTTCAGATAGATCGCATATAAAAAGCCGCCACTGCCGAACAGCGCGCCAAACAGGCCGCCGACGGTGCCCATGGGAATCGACCAGCCTTTGCCGAGCTGCGTGGGACGGGCTTTTACTGCCAAGGTGTAGACGGCATAGGCGCTGATAAACAGCCCCATCAACAGCAGCAACAAGTCCGAATGCAGATTGAGCAAAAACACCACGCCCAGTGTGCAACCAATGGCCATACACGGCAGCAGCCGCAGCAATTCCGACGTATTCACATCCCGCCGCGTTTGCAACAGGCCGCCAAAGGCCGCGACAAAATCCAGCAGCACCAGCAACGGAATGATCTTCGACAGCGGCATAAACAGAATCAGGATAGGCCCCGCCACCAGCGCCGTCCCGAAGCCGGCAATACCAAACACGATGTACGCCACGACGACACCCAGGCCGATCACCAGCCAATCCACACCGCTAAACGACCACTGGTTCATCAGCTCAAGTGGGCTCATGGAGTCTTCCTTGAAAGAGATAACCATCACTTTAGCCATCGGCGAGGGTTGCGACTAATATCTTCAAAGCCCTCCACCCATCTCGAAAAGGCATGACGCGTGATTTCCACTCGCCAACTGCGCTACTTCGTTGAAATCGCCGACAGCGGCAGCTTCAGCGCTGCCGCCGAACGTCTGTTTGTGGCGCAATCGGCTCTAAGCCGACAGATCAAGGAGCTGGAAAAACAGCTGCAAACGCCATTGTTCGAACGCACCGCGCGTCAGCCACGCCTGACCGCCGCCGGTGAAGCGTTCTACCCGAGGGCACGCAATTTGCTGAGCGAGCTACTCAAGGCCAGTGAAACCGCGACCCAGGTCGGTAACGGCCAGCTCGGCACCCTGCGGCTGAGCCATTCGAGCACCGTGCCGATGAGCGGCGTTTTGTTGCAAGGCATCAACACGTGGTTGGAGCGTTGCCCCGGCGTATCAATGGACATCGTCAAACTGTCATCCGAGGCGCAACTGGAGGAAATCGCCGACGGTAGGCTGGATATCGGACTGCTACGGTTGCCGGTGTTGCGCCAGCGTGAAGGGGTACGTGTGGAGCCCTTATATAAAGAACAATTGCTGCTTGCTGTGCCGCCGAATCACCGTTTGGCACATAGCAACGAGCCCGTCGACCTGGAACAGCTCAAAGATGAAGCGTTTATCTCGATCCCCCACCCACAGCGTGGCGGCCTGAGCTATCTGGCGGCCGAGCTCTGCATGCGCGCCGGATTTTTCCCTAAGGCTGCGCGGGTCATGTCACGAAAGACCACCCAGCTACAGTTGATCCAGGCCGGGTTTGGTATCGCCTTATTACCAAAATCCATGCAGGACATTGCTCCCGCCAATGTGCACTTTCTACCGCTGGCCGATCCGGATTGCCTGAGCACCGTGGCTCTGGCCTGCCCACCGACGCCGAGCCGGTTGGTTGAGCAGTTCTGTCAAACCTTGCACGAATGCCTATAAACTGCCGCCCATGATTAAAGACCCCTTTGCCCGCCTGGGCCTGGACCGTGAAGTCCTGACTGTCAGCCAACTCAACGGCCGTGCGCGGGTGTTGCTGGAAGACGTGTTCACCAATATCTGGGTCGAAGGCGAGATCTCGAACCTCGCCCGCCCAGCCTCCGGCCATGTGTATTTCACCCTCAAGGACAGCGGCGCCCAAGTACGTTGTGCGTTGTTTCGCAACAATGCCGCACGGGTGCGCCAGGCGCTGAAAGATGGCCTGGCGGTGAAGGTGCGCGGCAAGGTCTCGCTGTTCGAGGGCCGTGGCGACTACCAACTGATCCTCGACACCGTGGAGCCCGCCGGTGATGGTGCGCTGCGTTTGGCCTTCGATGCCTTGAAGGAAAAGCTCAGCGCCGAAGGCTTGTTCAGTGCCGAGCATAAGGTCCCACTGCCGGCCCATCCTCGACGCATTGGCATTATCAGTTCGCCCACCGGCGCAGTGATCCGCGACATCATCAGCGTATTCCGCCGCCGTGCGCCGAACATCGAGCTGACCTTGATCCCGACCGCCGTGCAAGGCCGCGAGGCGATCCCGCAGATTGTCCGCGCGCTGAAACTGGCCGATGCGCGAGGCTTTGACGCACTGATTCTGGCCCGTGGCGGCGGCTCCCTGGAAGACCTCTGGTGCTTCAACGAAGAAGCCGTAGCCCGCGCGGTGGACGCTTGCGTGACCCCCATTGTCAGCGCCGTCGGACATGAAACCGATGTGTCCATCAGCGACTTCGTGGCGGACGTACGCGCCCCTACCCCATCCGCCGCCGCCGAATTGCTGGCACCGGACGCCAGCCATCTGGTGCGTCAGGTGGAAAACCTGCATCGCCGCCTGGTCATGCTGATGCGTAACCGCCTGACCCACGACCGCCTGCGTCTGGAAGGCATGGCCCGTCGCCTGCGCCATCCCGGCGAACGTCTGCGCCAGCAGGCCCAGCGCCTGGATGATCTGGATATGCGCCTGCGCCGTGCGTTTGAACGCAGCCTCAATACCCGTCGCGAGCGCCTGATCCGCCTGGAAACCCGCCTAGCCGGCCAGCATCCCGGCCGTCAACTGGCGCTATTGCGCCAGCGCCTGAACAGCCTCGCCGAACGCTTGCCCCGCGCCATGCGCGAAGGCCTGAAGGCCCGTCGCCTGCAACTGCAAAGCCAGGTGCAGACATTGCAGGTGGTCAGCCCGCTGGCGACCCTGGGCCGTGGTTACAGCATCCTGCTGGATGAGCGCGGCCATGCCATTCGCAACGCGGCGCAAACCCACACCGGCCAGCGTCTCACCGCGCGTCTCGGTGAAGGCCAATTGCAAGTGCGCGTGGAAGACAACCACCTGACACCCGTCACCCTTTCGTTATTGGATTGATTGATGCCTCGTCTCTTTAGTTTGTTGATGCTGCTGTGCCTTACCTTTAATGCCCACGCCGATAGCTATATCAGCCGTACCTTGAACAAACCGGTGCCGGGTGGTGTGGCCGTGGTCGACCTGGGCCCTTCGGCGGCAGCGCCGAAAGCGACCTATCAAGGCAAGCCGGTGCTGGTGGTCAAGGAACAGGACAATTGGCTGGCGATTGTCGGTATCCCGCTGAGCGTCAAGCCGGGTAACGAGCGCATCAGCAGCGGCGGGCGCAGCCTGCCGTTTATCGTCGGCTATAAGAAATACCCGGAACAGCGCATCACCCTGAAAAACAAAAGCCAGGTCAACCCCGACCCAGCTCAACTGAAGCGCATCGAAGGCGAACTGGCCGTACAGCTCAAGGCCTACCGCAGCTTCAGCCCCAACCTGCCGAGTAACCTGGTGCTGGATAAACCGGTAAACGGGCCCCTGTCGAGCAAGTTCGGCGTGCGCCGTTTCTTCAACGGCGAAGAGCGCAACCCGCATTCGGGCCTGGATTTCGCCGTGCCGGCCGGTACGCCGATCAAGACGCCGGCAAACGGCAAGGTGATTCTGGTCGGTAACTACTTCTTCAACGGCAACACCGTATTCGTCGACCACGGCCAAGGCTTTATCAGCATGTTCTGTCATATGTCGAAGATAGACGTGAAGGTCGGCCAGCAACTGGTGCGTGGGACAGTGGTGGGCAAGGTCGGCGCGACCGGCCGCGCCACCGGCCCACATATGCACTGGAACATCAGCCTCAACGATGCGCGGGTGGACCCTGCGATCTTTATCGGCGCGTTCCAGCCCTGAATGACTCGATTGCGTGCGCTGCAAAGCGCGCGCAATTAAATTCAGAACCCACCGAATTTCCAGGCATAAAATCTCGCCTCCTACGTAAATAGCAGAACTTCTCTCAATTTTTCTCGACTGCTTGCCATCTTTCACCTCGGCGGTTAGGGTTGAGCTTATGAAAACCTCTCACACCCTCATTCAGCTCCGCCAGCACCGCAGCCTGTGCCTCGTCAGCGCACGACTGCCAGGCTGAATCGATCTGCCTCGTCTCTACGCTTTATCCCCAAAAACAGTTCCACGGCAGGCCGCCTTTTCTCGGCCCCTACAACAAAGGATTTCCCGATGAGCATGCTCAAAGACCCGTCTTCGAAGTACCGCGCGTTTCCGACCATCGATATCCCGGACCGCACTTGGCCATCGAAGACCATCACCACCGCGCCGATCTGGTGCAGCTCCGACCTGCGTGATGGCAACCAGTCGTTGATCGAGCCGATGGACGCAGTGAAAAAACTGCGCTTCTGGAAGACCCTGGTAGCCGTCGGCGTGAAGGAAATCGAGGCATCGTTCCCTGCCGCGTCGCAAACCGACTTCGACTTCGTGCGCACCCTGATCGAAGACAATCACATCCCCGAGGACACCACCATCCAGGTGCTGACCCAGGGCCGTGAAGACTTGATCGCACGCACCTTCGAATCCCTGCGCGGCGCCAAGAAAGCCATCGTGCACTTGTACAACGCCACCTCGCCGTCGTTCCGCCGCATCGTGTTCAACCAGGACAAGGACGGCATCAAGGCCATCGCAGTCAATGCGGCCAAGCTGTTCGTCAAATACGCTGCCCAGCAGCCGGAAACCCAGTGGACCTTCGAGTATTCCCCAGAGACCTTCAGTGCCACTGAACTGGAGTTCGCCAAGGAAGTGTGTGACGCGGTGATCGAGGTGTGGAACCCGACGCCTGAGCACAAGATGATCCTCAACCTGCCAGCCACCGTGGAGTGCGCCACGCCTAACATCTATGCCGATCAGATCGAGTGGTTCGGCCGCCATATCAACCGCCGTGACAGCGTGATCATCAGCCTGCACACCCACAACGACCGTGGTACCGGCGTGGCCGCTACCGAGCTGGGTCTGATGGCAGGCGCCGACCGTGTCGAAGGCTGCCTGTTCGGTAACGGCGAGCGTACCGGTAACGTCGACCTCGTCACCGTGGCGTTGAACATGTACACCCAGGGTCTGGACCCGCAGTTGGACTTCTCCGACATCGACGGTGTGCGCAAAGTCGTCGAGGAGTGCAACCAGATCCAGGTACACCCCCGTCATCCGTACGTCGGCGATCTGGTGCACACCGCATTCTCCGGTTCCCACCAGGACGCGATCCGCAAAGGCTTCACTCAGCAGAAAGATGATGCCCTGTGGGAAGTGCCGTACTTGCCGATCGACCCGGCTGACATCGGTCGCAGCTACGAGGCGGTGATCCGCGTGAACAGCCAGTCGGGCAAAGGCGGCATCGCCTACCTGCTGGAACAGGAATACGACATCAGCTTGCCACGCCGCATGCAGATCGAATTCAGCCAGGTAGTCCAGGCCGAAACCGACCGCGTGGGCCTGGAGATGACCGCACCACAGATCTACGCCTTGCTGCAGCGTGAATACCTGCAAGCCAACACTCCGTACGCGCTGGTCAGCCATCGCCTGCAGGAAGAGAACGGCAACAGCTTTGTCGAAGTGGAAGTCTCGGGCAAGGGCCAGGGCGAAACCAACCTGCACTGGAAGGGCAAGGGCAACGGCGCACTGGAAGCCCTGGTGGCTGGCCTGCCGATTGGCGTGGAAATCATGGACTACAACGAACATGCGATCGGTGCGGGTACCAACGCCAAGGCAGCCGCCTACATCGAGCTGCGTGTGAACGGCGAACGTCCAGTGCATGGCGTGGGTATTGATGAAAACATCACCACGGCGAGCTTCAAGGCGCTGTTCAGTGCGCTGAACCGATCGCTGAGCCAGCAGGAAGCCAAAGCGGCGTAACCTTAGCCGTCATACAAAAGGCCCCTGGGTGAGAACCCAGGGGCCTTTTTATTGAGTTCCAGATTTGGGTTGCCTGTCAGGGACGCATCGGGGGCAAGCCCCCTCCCACATTTTGAATGTATTCACAAATCAAAGTGTGGGAGGAGGCTTGCCCCCCCCGATAGCGGTCTGTCAGACAAACTGAAAGCTATCGGCATCCAGATTAGCCGGAAACTTGGTGCGATACGCAGCGAGCTCAGCCGCGTCAAGGCACACCTGGAACACCCCGTCCGCCTCCCCCGCACTCAGCAGGCTCTCGCCCTGGAAATCCAGCACTTGGCTATCGCCAGTGTAGGCAAAGCCCTTGCCGTCGGTGCCTACTCGATTGACCGCCGCTACGTAGCACAGGTTCTCGATAGCCCGCGCCGGCAACAACCGGTTCCAATGCTGGCGCCGCGCGCCCGGCCAATTGGCGGTGTACAGCAGCAAGTCAGTGTCCTGGGGATCCCGACTCCACACCGGAAAGCGCAGGTCGTAGCAAATCAGCGGCCGAACACGCCAACCTTTCAACTCGAACTGCACCTGGCGCTCGCCGGGTGTGTAGTGATTGTGTTCACCGGCCATACGAAACAAATGACGTTTATCGTAGTGCAACACCTCGCCATCCGGCCGCGCCCATAACAGGCGGTTGCGGTGGCTGCCATCAGCGGCCTGGATGATCACGCTACCGGTGATCACCGCGTTGTACTTCGCAGCCTGGGCCTGGAGCCAATGATGGGTCGGGCCGTTTTCCGGCTCGGCGAGGGTTTGCGAGTCCATGGAGAAACCGGTGGTGAACATCTCCGGGAGCACGATGAGGTCGGCGCCGCGGGCCTGCTCCAGCAGCCCGTCGAAATGTTCGAGGTTGGCCTGGCGGTCGTGCCAGGCCAGGGTGGTCTGGACCAGGGCGATATTCAAATTCGGCAGTGCACTCAGATCACGCATAGTTTTTCAGCTGCCTGTTGCAGCGTTTCCTCGCGTTTGGCAAAGCACAGGCGCACCAGGCGCTGGCCTTGGGGTGGGGTCTGGTAGAACACCGAGACCGGGATAGTCGCCACACCGTGTTCACGGGTCATCCACAGGGACATGGCGACGTCATCCAGGTCCGGGCGTATTTGTGAGTAATCCACCAATTGGAAGTAGGTTCCGGTCACCCGGGTAAAGCTGAAGCGCGACGGCGCCAGCAGGTCGCAGAACAGATCGCGCTTGGCCTGATAGAACGCAGGCAGTTCGTCGACGTGCTCCGGGTGTTCGGCCATGAAATCGGCCAAGGCGAACTGCAACGGGGTTACGCCACAGAAGTTGACGTATTGATGCACCTTGCGCAATTCAGCCGTCAGGGCCGGTGGCGCGACCACGTAGCCGGTTTTCCAGCCGGTGACATGGTAGGTCTTGCCAAAGGAGCTGACCACGAACGCACGCAGGTACAGCTCTTTATGGGCCAGCACGCTCACGTGGGGCACGCCGTCGAATACCAGGTGTTCGTAGACCTCATCGCTGACCAGGTAGATATCGCGATCGCGGATCAGTTCGGCCAACTGGTCCAGCTCGGCGCGGCTGATCAGCGCGCCAGTCGGGTTGTGCGGGGTGTTGAGGATGATCATGCGCGTGCGTGGCGACAGCGCGGCCTTGATCTTCTCAAAGTCCAATGCAAAGCCTTGCAGGCTCAGTTGCACATGGACACAGCGTCCCCCGGCCAGTTCGACCGAGGGCTCATAGCTGTCGTAGCAGGGATCGAACACGATGACTTCATCGCCACTGCGGATCACCGCCTGGATCGCACAGAAGATCGCAGCCGTGGCACCGGGGGTGATGGTCACTTCGCTGTCCGGGTTGACCGTGGCGCCATAGCTGCGAGCGATCTTGCCCGCCACCTGTTGACGCAGCGCCGGAAGGCCGGTCATCGGGGAGTATTGGTTATGCCCGCTGGCAACATGTTTGCCCACGGCATCGAGTAAAGCCTGGGGGCCGTTGAAGTCGGGAAACCCCTGGGAGAGGTTGAGCGCACCGGTTTCGGCAGCCAATTGCGACATAGTGGTGAAAATAGTGGTGCCGACATTCGGTAACTTGCTGTTGATCATTCGGTGAGTCCCTGCTGAACACCTGTCGCTGCAATGGCGCGGTAAGGGTCGAGGATAGCCCATGCGGTTGTCAGAAAAAAAGCCGGCACGCGCCGTTGATAGCCATGACCAGTATCGGCCTTCTACCGCGTCCTCTGCGACGAACGGACTGTCTCAGTGTGCATAACAGGTATTTCTAACAGTTACCTCAACGAAGAAAAAAGCGCCTAACTAATCAGGCTTACCCCATCAGCGAGGCAACCCATGTCAACCACTCTCCTCCACAAAACCGGTGAACTGGATCCGTCGTTTGGTGAACGCGGAGTCTTGCCGCTCAACATCGAAGATGGAGCGATTTTCAGGGCATATGGATTGAACAGCATTGACGACAAGTTACTGGTTTCCGCCAGTGTTCTGAAGGATATGAACACTTACCCCCAAGGCCACTTCGTCTATTTCAACCTGCAAGCAGATGGGCAGCCCAATCAAGGTTTCGGTAAAAATGGAATCGTGACCGGGCTCTTTGAACCATCGGATCAGCAATGGCCCTCAAATGGCCTGAAAGTGCTCACGGCGGATCACCAGTCCTACTTGCTGTGCGGAGCCCTGACGCACAACTCAAGCACTCCCGTACCCGCAGTAGCTAAAAGCCAACTAACCGGAGCACCCGTCCTTCAGTTCGGTAAAAACGGCCTATCGGTACTGAATCTGCCAATCACCTACGAACAAGGCCCCAACCAAGCGCCAGGCGTGGACGCGGCCCTTCAAAGTACCGGGAAGATAATCACCCTGCACTTGTACACAGGCGAACCCGGACACTGGGGAGCTCTGATAGCCCGTATAAATGCCGACGGCCAAACCGACCTCGCCTTCAATAGTGGCCGTGGCTATATCGACACCCTTAAGGCGGGCGAGAACACGGCTTTAGCAGGCCTCGCCATTCAAGCGGACGACAAGATTCTCGCTTACGGCCACAGCGTCCATGTCAGGGGTATCAAGACGGGAATCCTCCAGCGTTACACCTCGGAAGGTGCGGTAGATACAACCTTCGCGATCAGCGGCGAGTACCGAACCCAGGATCATCAATACCTTGATCTCGTTGCCACCCATGAAAAGATCCTTGCGTGCGGCTCTGCTGCGCAAGGAGCACTGCTTATCTCACTAGACCCCGACGGCGTGCCGGATCCCGGCTTCAACAATGGCCTACCGGTAATCACGGCAAACGTGACCCGTTGGCACAAGTTGCTGGTGGACTCTGGCAAAATCGTAGCGGTCGGCACCCTTGAAGAGGTATTGAACAAAACGGCCGTGATGGCGCGCTTCAATAGCAATGGCGAGATCGATACAAGCTTCGGGCCTAACGGCACCGGCATCGTTGAGCTGGACTTCAACCAGCAGTTCAGCGAGCCCATTGGGCTGGTCATGGACCAACAAAAACGATTGCTCGTATTGATGTCCTTATCAGGCCTCACGCTTGAACCAACCTTCCTGCTGGCGTGTTATTTTTCCGAATCGCAGGCGTAAAAAAGGCGCTACCGGCGCCTTTTTAAAGCTTGAATCAGCGCTTGTCGCGGCGCTTCTTGTCGGCCTTCTTGTGGTGAGTCATCAAACGACGCTTCTTGTTCACCTGACGGTCAGTCAGTGTGTTCTTGTTGCCTTCGTATGGGTTCTCGCCCCCCTTGAACTCGATACGGATCGGCGTACCGACCAGCTTCAAGACACGGCGGTAGGTGTTTTCCAAGTAACGCACGTAGGACTTAGGCACCTTCTCGATCTGGTTACCGTGGATCACGATAATCGGCGGGTTGGCACCACCCAAGTGGGCGTAACGCAGTTTGATCCGGCGGTTGTTGACCATCGGCGGTGCATGCTCGCCCACCGCATCTTCCAGGATCTGGGTGAGACGATTGGTCGGCCAGCGGGTGACTGCGGACTTGAAAGAATTCTGTACGGAAGCGTACAGGTTACCCACGCCAGTACCGTGCAATGCCGAGATAAAGTGAATATCGGCGAACTCGACGAAGAACAGGCGGCGCTGCAGCTCGATCTTGACGAAATCGCGCTCGCTCGGCGTCATGCCGTCCCACTTGTTGATCGCGATGACCAATGCCCGGCCCGCTTCCAGGGCAAAGCCCAGCAAGTTGAGGTCGTGGTCCACCACGCCTTCGCGGGCGTCCATCACGAAGATCACCACGTTGGCGTCTTTGATCGCTTGCAGGGTTTTCACCACGGAAAACTTTTCAACTTCCTCGTGGATCTTGCCGCGCTTGCGCACACCGGCTGTGTCGATCAGCGTGTACTTCTCGTCGTTGCGCTCGAACGGGATGTAGATACTGTCGCGGGTGGTGCCAGGCTGGTCGTACACGATTACCCGGTCTTCACCGAGCATACGATTGACCAGGGTCGACTTGCCGACGTTAGGACGGCCGATGATGGCGATCTTGATACCGTCTTTTTCACTAGGGCCAGGAATGCGCTTGGCTTCCTCACCTTCGGCAACGATCTCTTCTTCGCCTTCTTCTTCCTCAGCATCATCCTTCGGGAAGTCGCGCAGAGCGATTTCCAGCATCTGCGTGATGCCGCGGCCGTGGGCACCGGCAACCGGGATCGCGTCGCCCAGGCCCATCGGGCTGAATTCAGCACGGGCCGCCTCAGGATCGATGTTATCGATCTTGTTCGCGACCAAATAGGAACGCTTGTTACGCTTGCGCAGGTGCTCGCCGATCATCTGGTCGGCAGCGGTGTAGCCAGCGCGGGCGTCCACCAGGAACAACACGACATCGGCTTCTTCAATGGCCAGCAGCGACTGCTCGGCCATTTTTTCGTCCATGCCATGCTCATCACCGGAGATACCACCGGTGTCGACAATAATGTAGGAGCGCCCTTGCCACTTTGCCTCACCGTATTGGCGATCACGGGTCAGACCGGACAAGTCGCCGACAATAGCGTCGCGAGTCCTAGTCAGGCGGTTGAACAAGGTGGACTTGCCGACGTTAGGTCGGCCCACCAGGGCGATTACGGGAACCATGCGGCTCTCCACTTCGTTATTTCAGAAAATACAAAAGCCGCTGCAGGGCAGCGGCTGGTGCTCGGGGCAGCATCGTCAGATGCCGCATGCCCCGCCGAAGCGGGGCCGCCTGGGTGTTACCCCAAGCATAGTTCTTACTTGATGGTCAGGGCTTCCAGCTTGCCGCTGTTGCCATACACATAAAGCATGTTACCCACCACCAGCGGACGCGCGCGCAGGCCGTCGCTGTCGATACGCTCACGACCTACGAAGCGACCATCCACCTGGCTCAGCAGATGCAAGTAGCCTTCGAAATCGCCGACCGCTACGTAGCTGGAGAACACTTCCGGTGCCGACAGTTGACGGCGAGCCAGGGAGTCGTTGCTCCACAACGCGGTGGTGGAACGCTCGTCGACACTTTCAACAGTGCCGGATGCCAGGCTGACGTAGACGCTGCCAAACCCTTGGGAGACACCGGCGTAGCTGGAAGCATCACGCTGCCAGTTAACGCGGCCGCTCTGCAGGTCCAGCGCCGCAACACGGCCCTGATAGGTGGCGACGTAGAGGGTTTCACCCGACAGCAGCAAGCCACCGTCGATATCCACTACACGATCCAGCTCGGAACGACCTTGCGGGATTGCCACACGGGTTTCCCAGGCCGGCACGCCGTTCTGGGTGTCCAGGGCGACCACTTTACCGGTCGACAGGCCTGCAACGGCCAGATTGTTGGTTACAACCGGACCACTGGTACCACGCAGGGTCAACACCGCAGGAGTACTGTCGTACAACCAGCGCTGGTTGCCGGTAGCGGCATCCAGACCGATTACACGGTCATCCTGGGTCTGCACCACAACGATGTCGCCGTTGGTGGCAGGGGGTGCGAGGACTTCACTGGTCACGCGAGCGCGCCATTTCTCTTCACCGGTGCTGGAATCGAGGGCAACCACTTCGCCTTTCAGCGTGCCGACCATCACCAGGCCATAACCAACGCCTACGGCGCCGGACACAGGCAATTCGAGGTCAGTCTTCCATTTCACATCGCCGTTCATGCGATCCATGGAGATCACTACGCCGGTCACGTCAGCAGCCACAATGTTGTCACCGTCGATTGCCGGAACCAACATGTTGTAGGTCTCGCCCTGGCCGTCACCGATGGAGCGGCTCCATTGCTTTTGCAGGACTACTTCTTCCTTGAAGCTGGTCAGCTCGGCCGGAGGCAGTTCTTTTTTACTGTTGCTGCTGCAACCCGCGGCCAGAACGGCCAGAGCCAGCAATGCTGCATGTTTCCAACGGATCACGTCACGCATCCCCTTTGGCCAAGTCGTCGAGCTTGATTTGTAAGCCACCGACCGCCGCTTCATCAGACAGCGCCGCCTTGGCTTTCTTGTACGCAGCATTGGCTTCATCGGTGCGACCCAATTGGACCAACAGGTCGCCCTTGAGCTCTTCGCGAGTAGCAACAAATGCCTTGTCCGCATCACCGTCGAGCAGTTTGAGTGCTTCGTCAGCTTTGTTCTGTGCCGCCAATACCTGGGCCAGGCGCTGACGTGCGATTTCACCCAGGGTCGGGTTGGTCGGCTTGTCGGCGATAGCCTTCAGTTCTGCAGCGGCGTCATCCAGCTTGCCGGTATCGACCGCGACCTTCGCGACGAACAGGCTGCCGTATTGGGCATAGGTGCTACCGCCGAATTCGTTCTTCAGCTTGCCGGCCAGGTCCGCCACTTGCGCAGGGTCGGGCTTGCCGTCCGGCGTCAGGGTGGTTTCCAGCAATTGCTGATAGAGGATAGAGGCGCCCTGGGACTGGTTGGCCTGATATTTTGTCCAGGCTTGCCAGCCGAACACCACCACTAAAGCCAGCAGACCGCCAGTAACCAGGGGCTTGCCGTTACGCTGCCACCAGTCCTTGAACTCGGCCAACTGCTCATCATCAGTACTCGACACCCCAATACTCCTTAATCGCTAAATTCGGCTGTTCGACAGCTTCAACCCTGCACGACGCAGGTGGCCAAGTGCGCAGCGAGCGCATCAAAGGCAATGTTCTGTTGCTCGCCCTGGCCACGCAGGGGTTTGAAACCTATCACTTGCTGGGCCAACTCGTCATCGCCGAGGATCAGTGCATACAGTGCACCGCTCTTGTCGGCCTTCTTGAACTGACTCTTGAAGCTGCCCGCGCCAGCATTGATCTGAAGGCGCAGGTTCGGCAGCTGGTCGCGCACGCTCTCGCTCAAGGCCAGGGCCGCCAGTTCGGCTGCCTCACCAAAGGCGCACAGGTACACATCCACCTGACGGGAGATTTCTGCGGGGATTTGCTCCAGAGTTTCCAACAGCAGGATCAGCCGTTCGATGCCCATGGCAAAACCCACGCCGGTGGTCGGCTTGCCGCCCATCTGCTCGACCAAGCCGTCGTAACGGCCGCCCGCGCACACAGTGCCTTGGGCGCCTAGTTTGTCAGTGACCCATTCGAACACGGTTTTGCTGTAGTAATCGAGACCACGCACCAACTTAGGGTTGATTACGTAGGGAATGCCGGCCGCATCCAGGCGAGCCTTGAGGCCCTCGAAGTGCGCGCGGGATTCGTCATCCAGGTAGTCGGCCATTTTCGGCGCATCGACCACTACGGCCTGCGTGTCGGCGTTCTTAGTGTCCAGCACGCGCAACGGGTTGGTTTTCAGACGGCGCTGGCTGTCTTCGTCCAACTTGTCCAGATGCGCAGACAGGTACTCGACCAGTGCGACGCGGTAGCGGCCACGGGATTCGCTGGTGCCCAGACTGTTGAGTTCAAGCTTGACCGCATCACGAATGCCAAGCATGCCCCATAACCGCCACGTCATCACGATCAGCTCGGCATCGATGTCCGGACCGTCGAGGTTAAATACTTCCAGGCCGATCTGGTGGAACTGACGATAGCGGCCTTTTTGCGGACGCTCGTGGCGAAACATCGGACCGATGTACCATAGTTTTTGCGGCTGGCCGCCACCGGTGAGGCCGTGCTCAAGCACAGCGCGCACGCACGCGGCAGTGCCTTCCGGACGCAGAGTCAGGGAGTCGCCGTTACGGTCTTCAAAGGTGTACATCTCTTTTTCGACGATATCGGTCACTTCACCGATGGAGCGCTTGAACAGCTCGGTGAACTCGACGATCGGCATGCGGATCTGCTTGTAACCGTAGTTATCCAGCAGACGCGCGACAGTATTCTCGAAGTAGCGCCACAGGGGCGTCTGCTCCGGCAGGATGTCGTTCATGCCACGAATGGCTTGCAGAGACTTGCTCACATCAAATCCTTAAATTCGTTCAATCAGCCGCGAGCGATCAGCGCTGCGTCAGCGGCGACCTTTTCGGCCGCTTTCTCGCGGATCAGCTTTTCCAGCTCATCCACAAGATTGTCATTCGTTAACTTCTGCGACGGCTTGCCGTCGATGTAAATCAGGTTCGGAGTACCGCCGGTCAAGCCCACATGCGCTTCCTTGGCTTCACCCGGCCCGTTGACCACGCAACCGATCACCGCAACATCCAGCGGTACCAGCAAGTCTTCAAGGCGCAACTCCAAATCGTTCATGGTTTTCACCACGTCGAAGTTCTGCCGCGAGCAGCTCGGGCAGGCAATGAAGTTGATGCCACGGGAACGTAAACGCAGGGATTTGAGAATGTCGTAACCGACTTTCACTTCCTCTACAGGGTCTGCCGCCAACGAGATGCGGATAGTATCGCCAATCCCTTCGGCGAGCAGCATACCGAGACCTACCGCAGATTTCACTGTGCCTGAGCGCAAACCGCCAGCCTCGGTGATACCCAAGTGCAATGGCTGCACGATTTCCTTGGCCAGCAGCCGGTAAGCTTCAACCGCCATGAACACGTCGGAGGCCTTTACGCTGACTTTGAAGTCTTGGAAATTCAGGCGTTCAAGGTGTTCAACGTGGCGCAATGCCGACTCAACCAGCGCCGCCGGAGTGGGCTCGCCGTATTTCTTTTGCAGGTCTTTTTCCAGAGAACCTGCGTTGACGCCGATGCGGATCGGGATCCCACGATCACGGGCGGCATCCACCACCGCGCGCACACGGTCTTCACGACCGATGTTGCCTGGGTTGATACGCAGGCAATCGACACCCAGTTCAGCCACGCGCAACGCGATCTTGTAGTCGAAGTGAATGTCTGCAACCAACGGCACCTTGACCAACTGTTTGATGCGGCCGAAGGCTTCCGCAGCGTCCATGTCCGGCACGGAAACCCGCACTATGTCCACGCCAGCGGCTTCCAAACGGTTGATCTGGGCCACAGTGGCGGCTACATCATTGGTGTCGCTGTTGGTCATGCTTTGTACTGCGATGGGGGCGTCGCCGCCCACCGGCACCGAGCCGACCCAGATCTTGCGCGATACGCGACGTTTGATTGGAGATTCGCCGTGCATGACTATTGTCCCAACTTGAGGCGAGCAGTCTCGCCACTGGTGAACGGCGCCACGTCCACAGGCTGACCGTTGTAGGCCACTTGCGCGCCACGGGCGAAGCCCAGACGCAGCGTCAGAGGAGGCTTACCGCCTTGGTCAAGAGTATCTCCCTTACGCTTAAGACCACTAAACAGCACTTTACCGTTGCCATCGGTGACTTGCGTCCAGCAGTCAGCAATGTAGGTCACTTGTACGCGCCCGTCACCGGCGATCAATGCTGGAGTGGTAGGTGGCGAAATAGCTGGCGTAGCCGAGGCTGCTGGAGCGGGGGGCGCGGACGCGGGTGCTGCCGGCGTATGAGCCTGGGCGGTGGGCGCTGCCGGAGTCGCTGGCGCTACAGGAGCAGGCACAGCGGCGGTTGTCGCAGGAGCGGTTTCCGGTGCCGGTTGCTCGGTCGCGAGCGGCGCTTCAGACGTGGCCTGCCCCTCGGCAACAGCCTGGTCTTCCGGTTCATCCAACGGATGGATCTGCGTGGTGCCATCGGCGCTTTCGACTTCGACGTGCTCCATCGCGCTGCTGGTCAGGTCTTTACTGCGCTGAGAGGCTTGGTCTTGCCACCAGACAAACCCGCCACCGATCACCGCAACAAGCAGCAACAGGCTAACAATTCGCAAAATGGTGTGGGAAACGCGCACTGGCTCTTCGATACGACCCAGGCCATGAACACTGCTGCCCTGGGAATCGGTGCCGGTGAATTGGTCGAACTCCTGAACCAGAACGGTCTGGTCGATACCCAGCAATTTGGCGTATGCGCGGATATAGCCTCGGGCGAAGGTGTGCCCAGGCAGCTTATCGAACGCGCCAGCTTCCAGATTGCCCAAGGACGTGGTGGTCAAATTGAGCTTGAGGGCCACTTCCGCCAGCGACCAACCATTGCTTTCGCGGGCCTGACGCAAGGTTTCGCCTGGGTTTACGCGATTAGCTGCTACAACTTCCGGGTGCGCCGCTTTCATCATTGCTCCGACAGGTATTGCTGATATTCCGGCGTACCGGGATAGAGTCGTTCGAGTTGCTGGCCAAAATGTGCGGCCGTGTCGCGTTCTTCATGAACTGTCGCCAGGCGCACACCGAGCAATAGACTACGTGCATTTTGCCCGCTGAGCAGGCTAAAACGCTCGTAATAGTCACGTGCCGGCACATAATGCCTGTCTTCGTAAGACAACTCAGCCATTTCGAGCAACGCCCGCGGCTGGCGACTGTTCAGGTGCAGGGCTTTTTCCAATTGCTGGCGAGCACTGTCGCGCTGGCCGAGACGCATTGAGGTCACCCCAAGGTTCTCGAAGACCCGCGAACGCTCTGGGTAAAGGGTGTCGGAAGAAGCTTGCTGGAAATAACGGGAAGCCTGGTCATAACGTTTCTGTTCGAACAGGAAGCTGCCGTAATTGTTCAGCAGCCGAGGGTCGGCAGGACGGAAGGCCAAAGCCTTTCTGAAATACTGATCGGCAAGTTCAGGTTCGGCCTGGGCTTGGAACACCAAGGCCAATGCAGCGTTGGCGTCGGCATCGTTGTTGTCCAGCTCAAGGGCCTTTTTCAAAGGCACCTTGGCCTGCTCGCTCATGCCCTGCTGCAGGTAACCCAACCCCAGTTGCACATAGGCAACTCGCGCCTCATCACGACCTTTACCGGTTTGCAAAGGGCTCTCATGGCCCGATGAAACACAACCGGCCGCGAGGCCGGTAACAAGCAGAAGCAGCGCAAGGCGCAAGGGCATAGAGATCCTCTCTCAGATTCGATTCACAGCGATTTGCGGCATGTCGTCGGCGGCATTCAGTTCACGCACGGCGATATAACGTTCGCTGCGACGGGTGCGATCCAGCACCTGTCCTACCAATTGGCCGCAGGCGGCGTCGATGTCTTCACCACGAGTGGTGCGTACGGTGACGTTGTAGCCTGCCTGGTGCAGTTGATCCTGGAAACGACGAATGGCGTTGTTGCTCGGCCGCTCGTAGCCAGAATGGGGAAACGGGTTAAACGGGATCAGGTTGATCTTGCACGGGGTGTTCTTGAGCAACTCGATCATCTCGATCGCGTGTTCGACCTTGTCGTTGATGTCCTTGAGCATGGTGTACTCAATGGTCAGCACGCGTTTCTCACCCAAAGTCGCCATGTAACGCTGGCAAGATTCGAGCAGCATCTTAAGCGGATACTTCTTGTTGATCGGCACCAATTGGTTACGCAATGCGTCATTAGGTGCGTGCAGCGACAACGCCAGGGATACGTCGATGTGCTTGGCCAGCTCATCAATCATCGGTACCACACCGGAGGTCGACAGGGTCACACGGCGTTTGGAGATGCCGTAGCCCAGGTCGTCCATCATCAGATGCATGGCCGCAATCACGTTGTCGAAGTTCAGCAGCGGCTCACCCATGCCCATCATCACCACGTTGGTGATGGCACGGTCGACGGTCGCCGGGACGCTGCCAAAGGATTTGTTGGCAATCCACACCTGGCCGATGACTTCGGCGGCAGTGAGGTTGCTATTGAAGCCTTGCTTGCCGGTGGAGCAGAAACTGCAATCCAGGGCACAGCCTGCCTGGGACGAAACGCACAAGGTGCCACGTTTGCCCTGGGGAATGTACACGGTCTCGACGCAGCTGCCGGACGCCACGCGCACCACCCATTTACGGGTGCCGTCGGTGGAAATGTCCTCGCTGACAACTTCGGGACCACGGACCTCAGCAATGGCCTTGAGCTTGTCGCGCAGGGCCTTGCTGACGTTCGTCATGGCGTCGAAATCGTCGACACCAAAGTGGTGAATCCATTTCATTACCTGACCGGCACGGAAGCGCTTCTCCCCGATTGAGTCGAAGAATTTCTCCATTTCCGGCTGAGTCAGACCCAGCAGGTTGGTTTTAACAGTCGATGTAGTCATGGATTCACCCTCACTCTTTAAGCCAATGCTTAGCGAGCGGTTACTTCAGTAGCAGCGAAAAAGTAAGAGATTTCGCGAGCAGCGGCAGCTTCGGAGTCCGAGCCGTGTACAGCATTGGCGTCGATGGATTCAGCGAAGTCAGCACGGATAGTGCCGGCAGCAGCTTCTTTAGGGTTGGTAGCGCCCATCAGCTCACGGTTCAGAGCGATAGCGTTTTCGCCTTCCAGAACCTGAACAACAACAGGACCGGAGATCATGAAGGCAACCAGGTCGCCGAAGAAGCCACGAGCGCTGTGCTCAGCGTAGAAGCCTTCAGCTTCAGCCTTGGACAGTTGCTTGAGTTTCGAAGCTACAACCTTCAGGCCGGCTTTTTCGAAACGAGTGGTGATCTCGCCGATGACGTTTTTTGCAACAGCGTCAGGCTTGATGATGGAGAAAGTACGTTGAACAGCCATGGTGTAACTCCAGAAACGGTAATTTACGAAAAATTAAACCCGCGAATTATACGCGGGTTATTGGGTATTGCCTAACTGCGTAAAAGGCGGCTCAGTCTGCTTCTTCGATCCACAGGCCCTGAATCGCCTCCAGAACCTTTTCGCCACCCCGATCCGGGATGTCATCGAATTCCGGCAGCGCCATTACGAGATCACGCAGTTTGACGAAGTTCACGGTAAGAGGATTGACCTCAGGATGAGCTTCAGCAAGTTGTATAGCGATTTCTTGTACATCAACCCATTTCAGGCTCATGACAGTTCCTTGAATCAATGCGGCGCTTCGGCCGCATGGTTGAGCGAATATTTCGGAATTTCGACAGTGATGTCCTCAGTTCCCACCCTTGCCTGACAGCTTAGACGCGATTGCGCTTCCAAGCCCCAGGCACGATCGAGAAAGTCCTCTTCCAGCTCGTCGGCTTCTTCAAGCGAATTGAAACCCTCGCGAATGATGCAGTGACAAGTGGTACAGGCGCACACGCCACCACAAGCGCTTTCGATCTCGATGTGGTTGTCATGGGCAACTTCGAGGATGGACTTGCCGGTCTCAGCCTCCACAACCATACCGTCCGGACAATGCTCGGCGTGTGGCAGAAAAATGACCTGCGGCATTAATTATTCCTCGATTTCATTCAGGTTGCGTCCCGCCAGGGCGGCTTTTACCGTCTGGTCCATACGGCGGGCGGCAAAGGCATCGGTCACTTGCGACAAGCGCTTGGTCTGTTGCTCGATAGCATAGCCATCAGTGCCTTTCATCAGTTCGGCCAATTCATGCATCTGCAGGTCGATGACCATGCGCTCTTCGGCATCCAGCAGGCGTTCGCCGTCAGCCTCAAGGGCGCCCTGCACCGCTTCAAGCAGGCGCTGTGCATCTACTTGCTGTTCGCGCAGCACACGGGCGACCTTGTCGTCACCGGCGTACTGGAACGAGTCCTTGAGCATCTTGGCGATTTCGCCGTCGGTGAGGCCGTAGGAAGGCTTCACCTGGATGCTGGCTTCAACACCCGACCCCAGCTCACGGGCCGCGACACTAAGCAGGCCGTCGGCGTCGACTTGGAAGGTCACACGAATTTTCGCAGCACCGGCTACCATCGCAGGGATACCGCGCAATTCGAAACGCGCCAGGGAGCGGCAGTCACTGATCAGCTCGCGCTCGCCTTGCAGCACATGAATCATCATGGCCGTCTGGCCGTCTTTATAAGTGGTGAAGTCCTGGGCGCGGGCGACGGGGATGGTGGTGTTGCGCGGAATCACCTTCTCCATCAAGCCGCCCATGGTCTCCAGCCCCAGCGACAACGGAATCACGTCGAGGAGCAGCAGTTCGCCACCATCGCGCTTGTTGCCGGCCAAGGTGTCTGCCTGGATCGCTGCGCCGATGGCGACTACTTGATCGGGGTCGATTTCGGTCAGTGGCTCGCGACCAAAAGCCTCGGCAACTGCCCCACGAACACGCGGCACACGGGTCGAACCACCCACCATGACCACGGCACCGACGTCTTCCAACTCGATACCGGAATCACGTACGGCGCGACGGCACGCCTTGAGGCTGCGGGCGACCATTGGTTCGATCAAGGCATCAAAGGCTTCGCGCGTAAGCGGTGCCGACCAGTTGCCGTAAGACACGTCAATAGAGGCAGCATCAGTCAGCGCTTCTTTAGCGGCACAAGCAGTTTGCAGCAAGTTGCGCTGTGCGCCTGGATCCAAGTCCGCGGACAAGCCGGCACTGCTGATGATCCAGCCTGCGATCGCGTGGTCGAAGTCATCGCCGCCCAACGCGCTGTCGCCACCAGTAGCCAGCACCTCAAACACACCGCCGGTCAGGCGCAGGATCGAAATATCAAAAGTGCCGCCGCCCAGGTCATAAATGGCAACCAGACCTTCGGCGTGCTGGTCCAGACCGTAGGCCACAGCAGCAGCAGTCGGCTCGTTGAGCAGGCGCAGCACGTTGAGGCCGGCAAGCTTCGCCGCATCCTTGGTGGCTTGACGCTGTGCGTCGTCGAAATAAGCTGGAACCGTGATCACTGCACCGACCAATTCGCCGCCCAAGGTCGTTTCTGCACGCTGGCGCAGCACCTTGAGGATATCAGCCGACACTTCCACCGGGCTTTTCGGCCCCTGGACAGTATCGATGAAAGGCATGTGGGATTCGCCGCCGACAAAGCGATACGGCAGTTGGTCGCCGAGCTGCTTGACGTCGGACAAGCCACGCCCCATCAAGCGCTTGACAGACAGCACAGTGTTCAAAGGATCGCTAGATGCCGCCAACTTGGCAGACTCACCGACCTCGGTGCGATCAGCGTGATAGCGCACGGCCGAGGGCAGGATGACCTGGCCATCAGCGTCCGGCAGCGGTTCGGACAGGCCACTGCGCAGGGCAGCGACCAGGGAATTGGTGGTGCCCAGGTCAATCCCGACCGCCAGGCGACGCTGGTGCGGTTGAGGGCTTTGGCCGGGTTCGGCGATTTGCAGTAATGCCATGGTAATCAGGTCTTATCTGTCTATCAGGCGTGCATCACGGGCAGCACTGGGTTAATCGTCGAGGCGCTCTTCTAGCTGGCGCACTTCGTAGGTGAGCTTGTCGAGGAACTGCATGCGTCGCATCAGGCGTTCGGCCTGTTCACGTTGCGCTGCATCATCCCAACAGGCTGCGAAGCTTTCGTTGAGCTCATCCTGGGCCACTTTCAGACGGCGCTTGAAGACGGCGACACCGGCCACATCGGCCTCGTCGTGTAGGTCTTCGAGCTCTTCGCGCCACTGCATTTGCTGCATCAGGAAGTCGGGATCGTGAACCGTGACTTCAATCGGCAACTCGCCGCCGTTCATGGCGAGCAGGTAACGCGCGCGCTTTGGCGGACTCTTCAGTGTCTGATAGGCCTCGTTGAGGCTGGCCGACTGCTGCAGGGCCAGGCGTTGCTCACGCTCGGAAGCGTCAGCGAAGCGGTCCGGATGCACCCCACGCGCCAACTCTCGGTAGCGCGTGGCAAGCTGCTCAAGGTCCAGCCGAAAGCTCGGCTGCAGCTCGAATAAAGCGAAATGACAAGGAGTACCCACGAATAGCCTCAGATGTTGAAGCTTTCGCCGCAGCCACACTCACCGCGTACGTTGGGGTTGTTGAACTTGAAGCCCTCGTTCAACCCTTCCTTGACGAAATCGAGTTCGGTGCCGTCCAGGTAGGTCAGGCTTTTAGGATCGATGATCACTTTCTCGCCGTGACTTTCGAACACCTGATCTTCCTCAACCACCTCGTCGACAAACTCCAGCACGTAGGCAAGGCCGGAACAGCCCGTGGTGCGAACACCCAGACGAATCCCCTCACCTTTACCGCGCCCATTCAGGGAGCGGCGAATGTGCTGCGCAGCCGCTTCTGTCATGCTGATAGCCATCGTTGACTCCTTACTCGTCGCCAAATGCTTAGATCAAGCCTTTCTTCTGCTTGTAGTCGCGAACGGCCGCCTTGATGGCGTCTTCTGCGAGTACGGAGCAGTGGATTTTCACTGGCGGCAGGGCCAGTTCTTCGGCCAACTGGGTGTTGCTGATAGTCACAGCCTCATCCAGAGTCTTGCCTTTCATCCATTCGGTTGCCAGAGAACTGGAGGCGATGGCCGAACCGCAACCGTAAGTCTTGAACTTGGCGTCTTCGATAACGCCAGCTTCGTTGACTTTGATCTGCAGGCGCATCACATCGCCGCACGCCGGAGCGCCGACCATGCCGGTGCCGACATCAGGATCTTCCGCGTTCATCTTGCCGACGTTGCGCGGGTTTTCGTAGTGGTCGATGACCTTTTCGCTGTAAGCCATGGTACTGAATCCTCACTCATCAGGGCCGCTCTGGAACCCTGTAAAAACGCCTGCGTTTTCCGCCACGTTCCTACAGAGCTTGGGTGGCGGCTTCTATAGTTAGTGTGCCGCCCACTCGATCTTGGAAATATCGACACCGTCTTTGTACATGTCCCACAGCGGCGACAGAACGCGCAGCTTGTTGACGGCTTCGCAGACTTTCTGCGCGGCGTAGTCGACTTGTTCTTCGGTGGTGAAGCGGCCGAACGTAAAGCGGATCGAGCTATGTGCCAGTTCGTCGTTGCGGCCCAGGGCGCGCAGTACGTACGAAGGCTCAAGAGAGGCCGAGGTGCAGGCCGAACCGGACGAAACCGCCAGGTCCTTGAGCGCCATGATCAGCGACTCGCCTTCGACGTAGTTAAAGCTCAAATTCAAGTTATGCGGTACGCGGGCGGTCATGCTGCCGTTTATGTACAGCTCTTCAAGGTTCTCGACCTGCTTGTAGAAGCGATCGCTCAGGGCCTTGATGCGCACGTTTTCGGCAGCCATGTCTTCCTTGGCTACACGGAAGGCTTCGCCCATGCCTACGATTTGGTGGGTCGCCAGGGTGCCAGAACGCATGCCGCGTTCGTGACCGCCGCCGTGCATGGTGGCCTCGATGCGCACGCGTGGCTTACGGCTCACGTACAGCGCGCCGATACCTTTAGGCCCGTAAGTCTTGTGGGCCGAGAACGACATCAGGTCAACTTTCAGCTTGGACAGGTCGATATCAACCTTGCCGGTGGACTGAGCAGCGTCGACGTGCAACAGAATGCCCTTGGAGCGAGTCAGCTCGCCGATGGCCGAGATATCGTTGATGGTGCCGATTTCGTTGTTTACGTGGATCACGGAAACCAAGATTGTGTCTTCACGCAGCGCGGCTTCAATCATGGCCGGGGTGACGATACCGTCGGTGGTCGGCTCAAGGTAGGTAACTTCGAAACCTTCACGCTCCAGTTGACGCATGGTGTCGAGGACAGCCTTGTGCTCAATCTTGGTGGTGATCAGGTGCTTGCCTTTGGTCGCGTAGAAATGCGCCGCGCCCTTGATTGCCAGGTTGTCGGACTCAGTGGCGCCGGAAGTCCAGACGATTTCGCGCGGGTCGGCATTAACAAGGTCGGCGACTTGGCGACGAGCATTCTCGACCGCTTCCTCGGCTTTCCAGCCGAATACATGGGAACGGGAGGCCGGGTTGCCGAAGTTTCCGTCGACCAGCAGGCACTCGCTCATCTTTTGCGCGACACGCGGATCAACCGGGGTGGTCGCTGAGTAATCAAGGTAAATCGGCAATTTCATGGACTTTCTCCTAAATCAGGCTGGCTGGCGTGCCGTTAGCTCTTCGGCTGTCACTCGACGGCGGACGCTTCAATCTTGTCCAGACGCGGCGCCTTAGTGTTGCAACGGCGCTGGTCCTGACGCTGGGCTACTTCTTGTACCTCACGGCGAGTCACAAGATCAGCCAAGCTGATACCACTCAAAAACTCATGGATCTGCAGACTCAAGTCACACCACAAATGGTGCGTCAGGCAGGTGTCGCCTGCATGGCAGTCACCCAGGCCCTGGCATTTGGTCGCGTCGACGGATTCATTGACCGCATCGATCACCTGGGCCACCTGAATGCCCTGCATATCGCGGGACAACTGATAGCCGCCACCTGGCCCACGCACGCTGGAGACCAGATTGCTACGGCGCAATTTGGCGAACAGTTGCTCAAGATAGGACAGGGAAATGCCTTGGCGCTCGGAGATATCGGCCAGGGACACCGGCCCAGTTTGCGCGTGCAGAGCCAGGTCGAGCATGGCAGTCACCGCGTATCGGCCTTTTGTAGTCAGTCTCATGGACAATTACCAAGGTGTTTCAGAATGTGGGCAAGTATGCGATTCCCGAGCATTTAAGTCAACTATAAGACCTAGTACTTTAGTCAGGATTACCCGTAAAAAGGGCGCGCGAATCATAGCAGGATGGGGTGGGGACGAACAGCGGGAACAGGGCCTAGCGGCCACTCCGAGACCAATGGAGGTCAAGATGTAGGAGGCAACCGCTCCCAATAGCAGCGGACCAGCCCACGTAGTGAACAACTAACAAACCGCTATCGAGAGCAAGCCCCCTCCCACAGGTGACTTTCAGTGCCTGGAAGACCTCAACCAGTCTTCGTCGCAGCTTCGTCCTTGATCTCGGCGAAGTCCTCTTCGCGCAGCTCAGGAAGTTCTTTCGCACAGTAACTGCTGCCCAGCTCCTTCAGCGCGCCGCACATACCGTCCAGCTTCCCGTCCACCGCCTGCAAGTGGTCAAGCAACTGGCCGATGGCGCGCGCGACCGGATCAGGCATGTCTTCACTGACTCCATAGGCATCAAAGCCGATCTTCTCGGCCATTGCCTTGCGCTTTGCTTCCTGCTCATCGC
This sequence comes from Pseudomonas sivasensis, assembly GCF_052938085.1. Classification (NCBI taxonomy): domain Bacteria; kingdom Pseudomonadati; phylum Pseudomonadota; class Gammaproteobacteria; order Pseudomonadales; family Pseudomonadaceae; genus Pseudomonas; species Pseudomonas sivasensis. Next base: position 994,138 of record NZ_CP176442.1, on the reverse strand, counting down.
CAACTTCCGGCTTGACGATGATTCGGCCCGGAATACCCACCACGGTTGCGCCAGGCGGTACAGCCTTGGTCACGACCGCATTGGAGCCAACCTTAGCGCCAGCACCTACAGTGAACGGCCCTAGCACTTTGGCGCCGGCCCCTACCACCACGCCATCGCCCAACGTTGGGTGGCGCTTGCCTTTGTTCCAGCTAGTGCCGCCCAACGTCACACCTTGATAGAGCGTGACATCGTCGCCAATCTCAGCAGTTTCACCGATGACGATACCCATACCATGATCGATAAAAAAACGGCGCCCAACCTTGGCCCCCGGATGAATCTCGATACCCGTCAACCAGCGGCCGAAGTTCGACACCAGTCGTGCCAGCCATTTCCAGCCCATGCCCCACAAGGCGCCGGATAGCCGATGAATCCAGATCGCGTGCATACCCGGATAGCAGGTCAGCACTTCAAAGGCGTTGCGGGCCGCCGGGTCACGGTGGAAAACACTCTGGATATCTTCTCGCAAACGCTCGAACATTTTTAATCCTTCCGCTTAAGAAGCTCGCCACGGGCCGCTTTTTGGGTTTCCGTGAGGATGCCACGCAATATATTCATTTCCGCCCGGCTTACCGAACTGCGCCCGTACAACCGACGCAGGCGCGCCATCAAGTGCCGCGGCTTGTCAGGGTCAAGGAATTCGATAGCCACCAGGGTTTGCTCCAGGTGCTCATAAAACCGCTCCAGCTCATCCATGGTGGCCAGCTCGCCACTTTTGGTCGACGCAACCTCTTCCTTTTCCATTTTGCTTGGCTGACCGGCAGCTGCCAGCCACGCCATGCGCACTTCGTAAGTCAGCACCTGCACCGCAGCCCCGAGGTTCAGTGAACTGAATTCAGGGTCCGATGGAATGTGCACATGGTAGTGACATCGCTGCAGCTCCTCATTGGTGAGGCCGGAGTCTTCACGACCAAACACTAAGGCGATTTCAGCGCCACCAGCAGCCTCTTCCACCACTTTACCGCCGCATTCACGGGGATCCAGCAGAGGCCAGGGGATGCGACGATCACGGGCACTGGTGCCGAGCACCAGATTGCAGCCGACCAAAGCATCCTCCAGGGTGGCGACGACCTGGGCTTTTTCAAGGATGTCATTGGCACCGGATGCACGGGCATCGGCCTCGTGATGCGGGAACACACGCGGTTCGACCAGCACCAGGCGCGTCAGCCCCATGTTTTTCATGGCACGCGCCACCCCACCGATATTGCCTGGATGACTGGTATTGACCAAGACGACACGAATGTTTTGCAGCAAGGGAGGCGCTCTCGGACACGGGAAAGGGGAGCAAATCTTACAGAACAGCCTAAGGTTATGCCATGAAAGCTAACGTCGTCCTTCACCTGAAGAAAGTTTCTGCTAGAATGCTCGGCTTTCTTTAACAACCTTAGGTACACATCCATGCAGCCCATGCTGAATATCGCGCTGCGCGCCGCCCGCAGCGCCAGTGAATTGATTTTCCGCTCCATCGAGCGCCTGGATACCATCAAGGTCGACGAAAAAGACGCCAAGGATTATGTATCCGAGGTAGACCGCGCCGCCGAACAGAAAATCATCGACGCACTGCGCAAGGCTTACCCTACCCACGGCATCCTGGGTGAGGAAACCGGCCTGCATAAAGGTAGCGGCGAAGGCGAAGACTACCTGTGGATCATCGACCCACTGGATGGCACCACCAACTTCCTGCGCGGCATCCCCCACTTCGCAGTAAGCATCGCCTGCAAATACCGTGGCCGCCTGGAACATGCCGTCGTCCTCGACCCGGTTCGCCAGGAAGAATTCACCGCCAGCCGTGGCCGTGGCGCCCAGCTGAACGGTCGCCGCCTGCGAGTCAGCGGCCGTACCAGTCTCGACGGCGCCCTGCTGGGTACCGGCTTCCCCTTCCGCGATGACCAGATGGACAACCTGGAAAACTACCTGGGCATGTTCCGCGCCCTGGTTGGCCAGACCGCAGGTATCCGTCGCGCTGGCGCAGCGAGCTTGGACCTGGCCTATGTTGCTGCCGGTCGTTTTGATGCGTTCTGGGAGTCAGGCCTGTCCGAGTGGGACATGGCTGCAGGCGCTCTGCTGATCCAGGAAGCCGGTGGCTTGGTGAGCGACTTCACCGGTGGTCACGACTTCCTGGAAAAAGGCCACGTCGTTGCTGGCAACACCAAATGCTTCAAGGCAGTGCTGACGGCTATACAGCCACACCTGCCAGCCTCGCTGAAGCGCTAAGCTAGCGAGCATAAAAAAAAGCACCCTTCGGGGTGCTTTTTTTATGCCTGCGATTTGGTGCGAACTTGAATACCAGCAACGCTACCAATCAATGTGAAAGGGATGTTGCCTCCGATGACAGCAGCTCAGTTACAGACTCATTAACCGATGCGCCCACATCAAGAACAAGCACCCTCCCACACCTTCAACTATGACAAGCCTCAAATTATTGCTGGTTTTGACCCAACACTAAACGACCTTCTTTATCGACCGGAATCTGGCCACCCGGATCACGATCCATCCGCACCGAGCCTTCCTTACCATCCAAGGTGTAACGCACGTCATAGCCGACTACCTTGTCGCTGATGTCGTTGACGGTGTTACAACGCGTTTGTGTGGTGGTGTAGGTATCGCGATTCTGCATACCCTCTTGAACCTTGTTACCGGCATAACCACCACCGACCGCACCGGCTACCGTCGCTAGCTTCTTACCGTTACCGCCACCGATCTGATTACCTAGCAAACCACCCGCCAATGCACCCACAACGGTACCTGCGATCTGGTGTTGATCCTGCACCGGTCGCTGCCGAGTAACTGCGACGTCCTTACAGACTTCGCGAGGGGTCTTGATCTGGGTTTTTACCGGCTGCACCGCCAGCACTTGCGCATACTCAGGGCCGCTTTTTACCAGGCTGTAGGTGGCGACAGCACCCCCGGCAGTTACACCGACAGCACCCAATACCGCACCAACCAGTAACGACTTGTTCACGTTGAACCTCCTGACCATCACAAACGGACCGAAAGATCCGCGCTATACCCAGCCTTGGAGCAAAAAAAAAGGCACGAGTTCAATACTCGTGCCTTTCTTGTAACAGCAGATCAACAAGCGCTCATTAAGGGCGGTCGTCGACCTCCTTGCCAGTCGCGGCTGGAGGGATCAAGTCTTCGCTGTTGAGGTTCAACCAGATCAGCACCACGTTGGCGATGTAGATCGACGAGTAAGTACCCGCCAGAACGCCGATAAACAGCGCCAGGGAGAAGCCCCACAAGTTGTCACCGCCGAAGATCATCAGCGCAGCAATCGCCAGCAAAGTGGAGATTGATGTCGCCATGGTACGCAGCAGGGTCTGAGTGGTGGAGATGTTGATGTTCTCGATCAACGTCGCCTTGCGCAATACGCGGAAGTTCTCACGAACCCGGTCGAATACCACGATTGTGTCGTTGAGCGAGTAACCAATAATCGCCAGCACAGCCGCCAGTACGGTCAGATCGAAGGTTATCTGGAAGTACGCCAGAATACCTACGGTCACGATCACGTCGTGGATCAGCGACACAATCGCGCCGACACCGAACTTCCACTGAAAGCGGAAAGCCAGGTAAATCATGATGCCGACGAGTGCCATCAGCATGCCAAGGCCGCCTTGGTCGCGCAGCTCTTCACCTACTTGCGGGCCGACAAACTCGACGCGCTTGACCGACGCGGGATTGTCGCCGCCAACCTTTTGCAAGGCTTCGGCTACTTGGTGACCCAGTTGCGGATCTTCGCCTGGCATGCGCACCAGCAGGTCGGTGGTCGCACCAAAGCTCTGCACCACGGCCTCGTGATAACCGGCCTTTACCAGCTCGTTGCGCACTAAGGTAACGTCGGCCGGCTTCTCGTAGGTCAGCTCAATGAGCGTACCCCCGGTGAAATCCAAACCGTAGTTCAGGCCCTTATGGAACCAGCTGAACAACGCCAGAACGGTTAGGAGCACAGTGACGCCGAACGCAATGTTGCGAACGCCCATGAAGTTGATTGTACGTAACATGGCAGCCCCTTAAATCCACAACTTCTTGAAGTCACGCCCGCCAAAGATCAGGTTGACCATTGCGCGGGTCACCATGATGGCCGTGAACATCGAGGTAAAGATACCGAGGGACATGGTCACCGCAAAACCTTTGACAGGGCCGGTGCCCATGGCAAAGAGAATCCCGCCAACCAGCAATGTGGTCAGGTTGGAGTCGAGAATCGCGGTAAATGCCCGGCCGAAGCCTTCGTTGATTGCGCGCTGCACAGTCATGCCTGCGGCGATCTCTTCACGTATCCGCGAGAAGATCAGCACGTTGGCATCTACCGCCATACCCATGGTGAGTACGATACCGGCGATACCCGGCAAGGTCAGCGTAGCGCCCAGCAGCGACATCAAGGCCAGCAGCATCACCATGTTGCCCGCCAGGGCTACGGTAGCGATGATGCCGAAGAAGCGGTAGATGGCGATGATGAACAGCGACACGAACAACATGCCCCACAGTGCAGCATCCACGCCTTTGGTGATGTTGTCCGCACCCAGGCTTGGGCCGATGGTGCGCTCTTCAGCGAAGTACATCGGCGCCGCCAGGCCACCAGCACGCAGCAGCAGTGCCAGCTCCGAGGATTCACCCTGGCCGTTCAGGCCAGTGATACGGAACTGAGCACCCAGCGGCGACTGGATGGTCGCCAGGCTGATGATCTTCTTCTCTTCCTTGAAGGTCTGCACCGGCACGTCTTTCTCGACGCCGTTGACGATCTGCTTGGTGTAGGTAGTAACAGGACGCTGCTCGATGAAGATCACCGCCATGCTGCGACCGACGTTGCTGCGCGTGGCGCGGCTCATCAGTTCGCCGCCGTGACCATCCAGGCGAATGTTAACTTCAGGTGTGCCGTGCTCGCCGAACCCGGCCTTGGCGTCGGTTACCTGATCACCCGTGATGATCAAACCACGCTCGATTTGCGCCGGCGGACGATTGCCTTCACGGAATTCGAACTCCTCGGAAGTCGCGCGGGAAGCGCCTGGCTCAGCTGCGAGACGGAATTCCAGGTTGGCAGTTTTACCCAGGATACGCTTGGCTTCAGCGGTGTCCTGCACGCCTGGCAGCTCAACCACAATGCGGTTGGCGCCCTGGCGCTGAACGATCGGCTCGGCCACGCCCAGCTCGTTGACGCGGTTACGTACCGTGGTCAAGTTCTGCTTGATGGAATACTCGCGAATTTCGGCGATCTTGGCCGGGCTCATTGCAAGACGCAGCACGGCCTGACCGTTCAGGTCAGCCGGTACGATTTCAAAATCGTTGAAGTTCTTGCGGATCAGCGCACGGGCCTGTTCGCGGGAAGCTTCGTCTGAGAAGCCCAACTGGATGGCGCCGTTGAGCTGCGGCAGGCTGCGATAACGCAACTTTTCTTTGCGCAGCAGGCTCTTCACATCGCCCTCATAGACTTTCAGGCGTGCGTCGAGGGCTTTGTCCATGTCGACTTCCAGCAGGAAGTGCACACCGCCGGACAAGTCCAGACCCAACTTCATCGGGTGCGCGCCAATGCTGCGCAGCCATTGCGGCGTGGTCTGTGCCAGGTTCAGCGCAACGACGTAGTCGTCACCCATGGCCTTGCGCACGACGTCTTTGGCCGGCAATTGGTCTTCTTGCTTGGTCAGGCGCAACAAGCCGCCCTTCGCACCAGCCGCCAATGTTGCCGCTTTAACTTGGATACCCGCGTCGTTCAGAGCCTTGCTCGCGCGTTCCAGGTCAGCCTGATTGACCTGCAACGAAGTGCTGGCGCCAGTGATCTGGATCGCCGGATCATCAGGATAGAGATTGGGAGCGGAATAAATAAAACCGATCGCCAGCACCGCCAGGATCAGTACGTATTTCCACAGAGGGTATTTGTTCAGCATCACGCCGCCCGCTTATAACGCGGGGCGCCTTGCGCGCCCCGTCGATTGGTAAAGGTTGTTACTTAGATCGCTTTGAGCGTGCCTTTTGGCAGCGTGGCGGCGATGGCGCCCTTCTGGAACTTCATTTCTACAGTGTCGGAGACTTCCAGAACCACGAAAGCGTCGGAAACCTTGGTGATCTTGCCGGCGATACCGCCAGTGGTCACAACTTCGTCACCTTTCTGCAGGCTGCCCAGCAGGTTTTTCTGCTCTTTGGCACGCTTGGCCTGTGGACGCCAGATCATCAGGTAGAAGATGACCAGGAAGCCGACCAGGAAAATCCACTCGAAACCACCGCCCATAGGGCCGGCAGCAGCAGGCGCAGCGGCGTCAGCCATGGCGTTAGAGATAAAAAAGCTCATTTAGCACTCCAGTTGCAAATAGTGAATCTTAGGGTCGGAAAACTCAGTCCAAGGGCGGCACAGGGAGCCCGCGCTTGGCATAGAAGGCATCGACGAAGGCGGCCAATGTACCCTGTTGAATAGCCTCGCGCAAACCAGCCATCAGGACTTGGTAGTGACGCAAATTGTGGATGGTATTCAACATGCTACCCAGCATTTCCCCGCATTTGTCCAGATGGTGCAGATAAGCACGGGAGAAGTTCTGGCAGGTGTAGCAATCACAGGTGGGATCCAGCGGCGAATCATCATGGCGATGGAACGCGTTACGGATCTTCAGCACGCCTGTATCGATAAACAGATGCCCATTGCGGGCATTACGGGTTGGCATCACGCAATCGAACATGTCCACACCGCGGCGCACACCCTCTACGAGATCTTCCGGTTTGCCAACGCCCATAAGGTAACGAGGTTTGTCAGCGGGCATCAGGCCTGGCAAGTAGTCCAGCACCTTGATCATCTCGTGTTTGGGTTCGCCTACCGACAAACCGCCGATGGCCAAGCCATCGAACCCGATTTTGTCGAGGCCTTCAAGCGAGCGTTTACGCAAGCTTTCATGCATACCGCCCTGGACGATACCGAACAGCGCAGCGGTGTTATCACCGTGGGCGTTCTTCGACCGCTGAGCCCAACGTAGCGACAACTCCATGGAGATTCTCGCGACATCTTCATCGGCCGGGTAAGGCGTGCACTCGTCGAAAATCATCACGATGTCGGAACCCAGGTCGCGCTGTACCTGCATCGACTCTTCCGGTCCCATGAATACTTTGGAACCATCCACCGGCGAGGCGAACGTTACGCCCTCTTCCTTGATCTTGCGCATGGCGCCCAGGCTGAACACCTGAAAACCACCGGAGTCGGTGAGGATTGGGCCTTGCCACTTCATGAAATCGTGCAGGTCGCCGTGCTTCTTGATCACTTCCGTGCCCGGACGCAGCCACAGGTGGAAGGTGTTACCAAGAATGATCTCGGCACCGGTGGCGACGATGTCACGGGGCAGCATGCCCTTTACGGTGCCGTAGGTGCCAACCGGCATGAACGCCGGCGTCTCTACCGTACCGCGAGGGAAAGTAAGGCGACCGCGACGGGCTTTGCCGTCGGTGGCCAATAATTCAAACGACATACGACTCATAAGGTTTCCTCTGGGCCGCGTGGCGCCGGGTTACGGGTGATAAACATCGCATCACCGTAGCTGAAAAAACGGTACCCATTATTGATGGCCGCTTGATAAGCCGCCATGGTTTCCGGGTAACCGGCAAATGCCGACACCAGCATCAAGAGCGTGGATTCCGGCAGATGGAAATTAGTGACCAGGCAATCGACGACGTGGAACGGCCGGCCTGGGAAGATAAATATATCGGTGTCGCCACTGAACGGTTTGAGCACACCATCACGCGCCGCGCTCTCCAAGGAGCGCACGCTGGTGGTACCCACTGCGACTACACGCCCGCCACGAGCCTTGCACGCAGCTACCGCATCGACAACTTCCTGGCTGACTTCCAGCCACTCGCTGTGCATATGGTGGTCTTCGATGTTATCCACACGCACCGGCTGAAAGGTGCCGGCCCCCACGTGCAGGGTCACATAAGCCGTCTCGACGCCCTTGGCCGCAATCGCATCCAGCAGCGGCTGGTCGAAATGCAGTCCGGCCGTTGGCGCGGCAACCGCGCCTAGGCGCTGGGAGTACACCGTCTGATAGCGCTCGCGGTCCGAGACTTCATCAGGGCGGTCGATATAGGGAGGCAGCGGCATATGGCCGACGCGCTCCAGCAGAGGCAGAACCTCTTCGGCGAACTTGAGCTCGAACAATGCATCATGGCGCGCCACCATCTCCGCTTCGCCGCCGCCTTCGATCAGAATGCTCGAACCCGGCTTCGGTGATTTGCTGGAGCGCACATGGGCTAGCACGCGATAGCTGTCCAGCACGCGCTCCACCAGAATTTCCAGCTTGCCGCCGGAGGCTTTTTGGCCAAACAACCGCGCAGGGATTACGCGGGTGTTGTTGAACACCATTAAGTCGCCTGGTTTTAAATGCTCAAGCAAATCAGTGAATTGACGGTGTGCGAGGGCACCGCTGACCCCTTCCAGGGTAAGCAGTCGGCTGGCGCGACGCTCGGCCAAAGGGTGGCGTGCGATCAGCGAATCAGGGAGTTCAAAAGTAAAGTCAGAAACGCGCATGATGGGGTTCGTCTAGCAGGGCCGGGAAGTTTAGCGGAAATAGTGAAAATAGACCATGAAACGTGATTGACCAACGGTAATCTCATCTCTATACTTCGCCGCCATTGAGCCCTGATGGCGGAATTGGTAGACGCGGCGGATTCAAAATCCGTTTTCGAAAGGAGTGGGAGTTCGAGTCTCCCTCGGGGCACCACATAGCAGTATCTGAGAGTCTCTACCAGCCTCTCAGACCCAGAAAAACCGGCCACTTGGCCGGTTTTTTTGTGCCTGTCTGTTTACCCCTGTCTCCCCTTATCCGTTGTATCCCTGTATCCCTGCTTGTATCCTGAGGAAAACACCGAACTTTGGGATACACGGATGAAACGCGCAGACATCAAGCGCCGCCCTCTCGCCGATACCACGCTTATAGGGCTTGAGCCTGAGACAAAGGAATATCGAGAGCTGGATGGAAACGGCTTATATTTCCGGGTCAAACCGGACGGGGGCAAGTCATGGCAACTCCGGTACAAGCGTCCTGCAGGTAACTGGGCATGGATGGGCCTCGGCGGCTATCCAGAAGTCAGCGGCGCACTTGCCCGTGAAAGAGCAGCCGATCTACGTAAGGTTGTCAGTAGCGGTGCCGACCCCCTTGAACAAAAGCGCTCGGCAAAAGCGGCAATCGATGCCGCTCGAACCCGAACCTTCAGAGCGGCTGCGGAAGCTTGGCTCAAGGCAAAGGAGGAAAAAGGTCTCGCCTCCTCCACTCTCAATAAAATCCGCACCTACCTCGACAAAGACATTCTTCCAGCGCTTGGTGATAAACCTCTGGACGAAATAACCCGAACCGACTGTGCAAATCTCCAGGCCTCACTCGAAGCTCGGGAGGCGCATAACGTTGCTGAAAAATGTCGGACTTGGGTCAATCAGATTTTCGGTAGAGCAATCGGCTTAGGACTGACAGAAAACGATCCCGGTAGCCGTCTACGCGACATCGCAGCTCAAGCACCGAAGACTCAACAACACCCTCATTTGCTAGAGCCCGAACTCGGCGAGTTTCTGACCGCTTTAAAGAACACCCCCAGCAGACTGACCGCCCGAACGGCGGCATGGCTTTGCATATGGACAGCCTCAAGGCCGGGAATGGTTCGTCTAGCGGAGTGGAAGGAGTTTGATCTCGATAGAGCTCTTTGGACTACACCTGCATCGAAGATGAAGATGCGCCGAGACTTTGTGTGTCCCCTTCCGCGCCAAGCGCTGATCGCCCTTAGAGAGCTGCACACTTTAACCGGGCGCAGCCGCTGGCTATTTCCTGGAGTAGGCGCGATAAATCCTACGATCAGTGAAAACACGATAAATAAGGTATTCGCGACCATTGGCTATAAAGGACGTCTTGTTGGCCACGGCACACGACACACGGCGAGCACCCTGCTCCGTGAACACGGATGGCCAAAGGAGCATGTGGAGGCGCAATTAGCCCACAAAGAAGAGGGTATCTCGGGCGTCTACAACAAAGCTCAGTACCTCGAGCAACGTACAACCATGATGCAGTGGTATGCCGACCATCTGGACAAGTTGCAGAACGGGAACGTTTTGCCGGGCCGGTTCGGACAGGCAATTTGACCGTGCAAATCCCGAACCCTCAAAAAAGCGGTGTTCCGCGTGTTCCATGTGTTCCGAAACTGCTGAAAGCCTTGAATTTCGTTGCTTTCAAGCGTGGAACACAACTGGCGATCAGCTGGAACACATGGTCAATGGAACACAAAAGGTGTTCCAGAATGGGGCAACATCCGCCAGCAGCCCCCCCTCTCCTCACTGGCGGCATCACAGCTCTGCCGAGCGCAATCGCTCGCGTTTTTTCGATTGCAGAAACGGGGCGCGGGGCGAATGTTGAATAGAATTTTTTACTTGAGCGCTCCTCTCGAAATCGAGGGCTGGGAGATTGTAGAGACGTTTGAGCGATTCACTCTGTACGACGAATTTGCAGACCGCATAGATGAGGCTCTAGAACTCATACGGCAGGGTCAGGAGCAATGGGCGAGTCATCAGACGGATGGAGAGTGGTCCGCTGAGTCCGTTCGAGTGCTGGCTAATGTCAGAAGGCTCTCCTACAACATTAGCCAACAATTTGAACGCTCCAGCGATGATCTACCTCGATGCATCCACTGGAAAATAGGGGAATCGTCTAATTCAGCTATCACTGACAGCCAGTACATTGCCGCGCTGGCAATTGATCGAGCTTGTCGTGTCATTGAAACACTAGAGAGGTGGTTGAGCGGCTTCGACAAAGACCTAGGTGCGGGAAACTTTGAGAATCTGGCAGCTCTGAATGCAGATGCGTCCAACGACTCTGTGGAGTTTGTGGAGGAGGTGCGCCACGAGCAAGCTTATCTAGAAATCGAAGCGCGAGAGACTGCTGCCGACGTAATGGGATCAGCCCGATACTACATGACCCTCGCCGACGTCTATGCCTCTCCGCTGTTGAGCAATATTGAAAAAACTCGCATCACCGCCGCTGCACGCAAGGCAGGCAACAGCTCGGCTGCTGTGCGCCGTGAAGCTACAAGAGATCGCGATGAAAGTATTTGCTCGCACGCCAAGCGCCTGCTCAGTGACGGACGATCAGAAAGAGAGATCGTAGGCATTATTGCCGGCACCGATTCTGCGCTAAGAGCCCCAGGAAGCACCGTTAAGCTTTCCAGAAAACAAATCCGTAACATTCTGGCAGGAAACGGAATAATTGGTGTAGCCGGAGCGCAGTAGCCAACGGAGTTTCGCAACGATACGAATAGTCATTTGTATTTTTTAATTGAGGGATGGGAGCACTGAAAATTGCGTCTCCTTAATTACGGAAAAATTCGCGCAATGACAATCACATATTACACGCGACACTTTGGCACGCCATTAAAAACCGACTACAATGCGAGAACACATTTCAATAATTATCAAAGCTTGGGCAACGCAAATAAAACTTAGGATGCCATGAAAATAACATTAGACACTAACATCCTTCATCAAGAAGGATATAAATCACAGAACATGCAAGTTCTAGCACGCCTTGCCGAAGCGGATCTTGTAAAGCTGTATGTTGCTGATCTAGTTTTAAGGGAACACGACTCAAAGCGCTTATTAGATACCACATCAAAAATCCAGAGCATCAATCAAAATTTAAGAGACATAAATAAAATATTTCTCAAATCAGGAATCTCAGTAGAAAAAATTGAGAGCATAGAGAAAGCAATTTCTGAGCTAGACAAAGAGACACAACAAAACATATCCAACTCTACACTATCCTGGCTGACAGAATTAAAAATCTCGAAACTAGACTTTTCGATAGACTGTTACAAAAAGCTTTGGGATGACTATTTTGAAGGGGCAGGCGCTTTTAAAAAACCGAAGAATAGAGAGGATATTCCTGACGCGGTGATAGGGCTCTGCATTATGGAGTCTGCGAAAATAGATAGCATGGTAGTGATCTGCAAGGATGGGCAGCTTAAAGGGCATCTTGCAAAAGAAAACAACCTAGCCGTATACGATGAATTAGCGAGCTTTATTGCTTCTCAAGAAATTCAACACCTCCTGAGTATCTTAGATTCGCGAAGCGCAAACATTGAGAAAATAAAAACCGTTATCGATAGTGACCGTTTTAGAGAATCCATATTCAAATATATTTCTGCGCATAAATCAGACCTTTGGTATGCATGCTGGCAAGACGACGATGTTGAAAACACGAGTATTCTTCCGCTCCCTGTCAGAGGAGCCATAAGCATCGGCGGTCCGCTTGCAGACACTATTACTGATGTAACTTTCGGATCAGTAGCATGTGTAGAGCCTAGACACTACGTTATGCCGATACAATTTTTTGCACAGATGCCGGTTTCCTTCGTAAGTTATTACATGGACTGGATACACTTGCCAAATGACAAAAGAAAGGGTATCGATATTGAATCAATGGACGGCGATGGAGTCGGGGACTTCACCATCTCCAAAATAGCTCGAGTTACTGGTCAGGTAGTAATTTACTTTTTAGAGGAAATGACAGCTGAAGCCGTTCTAGCTCACGCACAATTTATTGGACATGACAACTGCAAACTCGACGTAGAATATGTACCAGGCAAGCTTTATTTAATTTAGCAATTACCTGCCTTCCCCTTGTGGTTACCTTAGCCAAAAGGGGGAGACAGAGCGAATGGTTTCCGGAAGTTTGCATGCCCAGAGCTATCTATACTCAATACTTGCTACTGGCGTTTTTGTTGGCCTCACTGGAATCCCCCTACTGGCCGGACTCCGTCAGCTATGGCTACCAAGCGCTTGGGTTGAGTCCAATGTAAATGCTTGGTGAGCTCGAATTTGAGTGGGGATCCAGCTTTGGCAATCAACCATAATCGTTTGAAAGGGAAGTGAACCGCCGTTCGTTTCCCTTATCCCATTTAGCGTTAGCCCTGTAACTCTCAACGACTACAGGAAACGCTAAATGACTGTCGCAACGCTTCAATCCATCATCCCGCTCTCACCCTCTGCCACTGATTTACTCACTCCCGATCAAGTGGCCACCACTCTGGGACTGTCGCATCGCACGCTCGCCGCCTGGCGCAGTTCGCGCCGTAATCCGCTGCCGTATGTAAAAGTCGGAAGCCGCGTACGTTACCGCCCTAAAGATGTGTCGACGTGGCTGGAAAGTCGCACGCACAGCGCTGCTGAAACTGCGAGGAAAGAGAAATGAAAACCTCTCGTCTCCAGTCCTCTGCGAACGATTCCACTCCAATCGACCCATCGGTGACACTCATCCGAATTAGCGAGGTAATGGCCATCGTAGGTCTCGCTCGCCCGACTATCTACAAGCTGATGAATGAGCCTGAAAGTAGCTTTCCAAAAACCGTAAAGCTCACCAACAGCAATGCTCGCGGCGCCCCGGTCGCTTGGGTTTTGTCGGAAGTCCAAGCATGGGCGCGTGGGCGCGTTGAAGCCCGTGATGAGGTGGCCGCATGAGGCGTAACTACTCCCCATTCAAAGGTCCCTTCCACGACTCCTACAGCATCGGCTTTCAGCTCTACGCTCAAGGCGGCATCAATTGGCGCCATCGCACCATCGCCGGCGTGAGCTGGAACGGTGAAGAAAAAGATGCGTTCTTTTTCAATCCTGACGGCCTCGTTTTGCCGCTCACTCCCAATGCCTGGGAACTGCCAGAGATTATCCGCAAACACGCCATTCGCCGCGAGTTTTCCAGCGTTCATGGCCACGGTCACTTCGCGATGAAAGAAGGCCGCCGCGCGGGGCTGAGTCAATCAGCACTGAACAATTGGGTCACCTACTGGCTGATCGATCAGAAGGACGGCTACTCGAATGATCCTCAAGTCTGGAGCCAGATCGTTGAGAAGGATATTGAACAAGAAAAGATCATCAACGAACGACTCTACACCGACCTGCGAATCACGTCCGATCTCACCCAATACATGGATACGTGCCTGAACGAGCGGGGCAATGTGCTCGCCGAGCGGCACCGTCGTCGCTGCGCAGAAGACAGCAAGATCGCAGCGTGGCTCAAAGGTGACACTCCCCCTCCATTGTTCGCCAACGTGCAGGAGGCAGCATGAGCCGATCCGTTGCCAATCAAGCCTTGATGCATCCCTTTTCAGTGCTACGCCGCATCGGCTTTTCAGCCGCCACGATGCAGCGCCTCGAGCGCTATCGCGGCCGACAAGACAGGAAGGGTCGCGTGGTCAGCGTACTTAGCTGGGCCGACGGTACATGGTGCGCCCTCGCGCTTCATTGCGAAAAACTTGGTGCGGTGATCGTTGATGAAGGCCAGCAAACGGAAGCCTACGAAGACGCCCGCTCCATGATCCATGACGGCTTCCTCCCCCTGCTCAACCTGCGCTGGGAAGCCCACGCCTGAAACGAAAACGCCCCCGGCGGCAACCGGGGGCGTTTGAGGTCAATCTGTATGCCCGGTCAATTTATGTCGCATCAAAAAAATCCGCAAGGCTTCGTGCCTGTTGCGCTTGTAAAAACTCGGAGTTATCCTGCCGCCGTCGCTGCAAATTCAGCGACCGGGCGTAGGAACCCGAGAATTAGTAGGCGCATCAGCGCCCAGATCACAACTGCAGGCGTTTTTTTTCGCCTGCAGTATCGTGTTATGGCGGCTGTGTGTGGGCAGGCTTCGGCCTGGCCGGGTGCCTACTATCCCGGTATTCCTACCCCGCGCACAGCTGCCACCCAATCCCGTAGGAAGGACGGTGGCGGCTCCAGTCAGAAAGTAGGAGCCTCACCCATGCCCGCTCTCATTCCGTCCAAAAATCGCGCCGCTGCACACCGTGCAATGGCTCTCGCCGCTCTACACGCCAATTCCAGTCTTGCTACACGTCTCGCCCGCTACAACGCACACATGGCCAAAGCTCGCGCTCTGGAAGCCGCAGGCGGTGCCCAATGAACAACGCGCTGACTTTTTCCCTGCCCGAAGACATTCTCAGCGTCAGCCAGCGCGCCGGGGCCGGTGTACCGATTGACGCCATCGCCTGCGCAATTGAGCGCGCCGACTCGGTGCTGACGTTGCTCGAAGACCACTTTGAAGGTGAGTCGCGCCTTTCTAACCGTGTTATTGCCGCCGTCATATGGGACGTTCGCGGCACCCTCGGCTTGATCAAAACCCTCGCTCTGCACGGTGATACCACTTCCGTTCCAGCGGAGCACGAAGGCGGTGCGCTATGAACGCGTTGACCACGATTGGCCGCACGGATTTTTCGCCTGCTAATGCCAGCGGCTTGAAGTTGTTTCGCGTCAACGCAGGCATCCCCATCGAAGATGCTCTGGAGCTAGCCTCTCAGTTGCAAGACCACGTGAACCTGCTCAACCGCGACGCCGTCATTAGCGATCAATGCGAACGGTTTAGTTGGCCTGCTCTTTATCTAGGTGAAATGGCAAAAGCGCTGCTTGATGACGTGGCTCACACCCTGTTCTCGCCGAGGGCCGACACATGAGCCAGCCCCGGAGCAGCAGAACGAAACGTCCGAGCTTCGCCGACGTAAAAGCCGCATCGCTGAAGGATATTGAACGTGTCCTAGCGCACTGGCTGCCCAACGGAAAGCGTGTCGACGGTGGCAAGGAATACACCGCCCCCAATCCGACTCGCACCGATAAGCGTGCCGGCTCGCTCAAGGTCAATTTGAACAAAGGCACCTGGGCTGACTTCGCCACCGGCGACAAAGGCGGAGACCTTATCGACTTGGTGCGCTACTTGGACGGCGGCACCGATGTCGAGGCATGCGCGAAGCTCACCGAACTGCTGAGCGTGAGTGTCGGTGCGGCGCGGTCGGCTCCTACTCAAGGTAAAACCAAAGGGCCAACATGGACCGCCATACAGCCGATCCCGGCCGAAGCGATGCAACGTTGCCCGGTCCGCCATCGAGATCACGGTGCTCCGTCGAAGGTCTGGATCTACCGTGACGCTAGCGGTCAGCCACTCATGGCGCTTTACCGCTTTGATCTTGGTACACATGAAGACGGCAAGACTAAAAAAGTCTTCGCTCCACTGACTTGGTGCCAGCGCTCCAACAGCGAAACCACGCAGTGGCGATGGCAGGGATTGCCTGACCCGCGTCCGATCCTGCGCTTGGAAGAATTGGCACTGCGCGATTCTGCACCTGTCGTATTGTGCGAGGGCGAAAAAGCCGCCGATGCAGCAAGCGAATTGATGCCGGACTTCGTGGCCACGTGCTGGCCGAACGGGTCTAACTCTTGGCACAAGGCAGACCTGGCGCCACTCAAAGGACGTCATGTTGTGCTTTGGCCGGACAACGACAGCAGCGGCTCCGCGTGCATGGAAGAGGTCGCCAAAAAGCTGCTCGAGATCGGTGCCGAATCGGTGCGATTCGTTGAGCTGGCTGCGTTCAAGCGCAAACCCACGCTAAAGGACGGTCTAGCCGCGTTTGCCAAAGGTGGCAAGTGGGACGAAGGCGACGATGCCGCCGACGCGCTGGCCAAAGGTTGGACGGCAGCACACGTCGCCGAGCTGGAGCGCAGCGGTGAGCTGTTCGTCTCCCTCAACCACGAGCAGTCCGACGAACCTGCAGAGCCAAAAGCAGCAGCCAAACAACCGGCAAAATCGAAAACCGATTTGCTGCCCGGTGGATTTCGACTGGCCCCCGAAGGCGTGTTCTATACCGGTGATGATGGTGAGTCGCGGCCTGTGTGTTCCCCCTTGGAGATTCTCGCCCGTACTCGCGATGACAAGGGTCACAACTGGGGTTTGCTGGTTGAGTTCGACGATCCAGACGGGGCTAAAAAGCGCTGGAACATTCCAGCTCGCAACATGACCGGCGACTTCGGCAAAGACGTTTTAGGGCCGCTGGTGGATATGGGATTGCGCTTGTCTGGAACGCGCTCCGGTCGCAATGCGCGCAACGATCTTCAAAGTTACCTGCAAGGGTTCGACAGCAACGAGCGGGCGCGCTTAGTCACTCGCCTTGGATGGCATGGACCTGCATACCTGCTGCCCGATCAGCAAATCGGCAACAGCCATGAGCACCTGTTCTTTTGTGATTCCGGCGCGCAGCTTCCCCCCATTAGCGAGGCCGGCACATTGGAGCAATGGCAACAGCAGATCGGCGCGCTTTGCGTTGGGAATCACCGCTTGGCGTTTGTCGCCAGCGTTGCCTTTGCCGGACCGCTTTTGCATTTGCTGGGGCATGAATCAGGTGGCTTTCATCTATACGGAGACAGCTCCGGCGGTAAGACGACACACCTGCAAGTTGCCGCCTCGGTCTATGGCGGACCGCGACTGGTCCGGTCCTGGCGATCGACCGATAACGCATTGGAGTCGATTGCCGCCGCGCATTCGGACGGAGTTCTGGTACTCGATGAAATCGGTATGTGCGATCCGCGCATTATCGGTGAAACGGTGTACATGCTCGGCAACGGCACGGGTAAAGCGCGCGCCAATGATCGAGGGCAAGCAGGCCGTCAGGTGCAAGAGTGGCGCTTGTTATTTCTCTCGACCGGCGAAAAGACACTGGCGCAGCACATGGCCGACGCGAACAAAGAGCTAAAGGCAGGGATGGAAATCCGCATGCTCGCAGTGCCTGCGGATGCGAGCAAAGGGCTTGGCATGTTCGACGTGCTGAACGGGTTCGAAGACGCCGCAACCCTGTCGGACGCACTCAAAGCACGAGTAGGCAAATACTACGGTACGCCGCTTACCGCGTTCCTGTCAGCGCTGTGCAAGCCAGGTGAAATGCTCGGCTGGACAGCCATGCTGCGGCGCACGGTGGAGCGCTTCATCGCCAAGGCCCTGCCTGCTTCCGCCAGCGGTCAAGCGCATCGTGCCGCTGCTCGCTTCGGTCTTGCCGCTGCCGCAGGTGAACTCGCGACGGCGCTCGGTGTAACAGGCTGGCCGGAGGGCACCGCGACCACAGCGGCGCAAGTTTGCCTGAATGCTTGGCTCGAGGAACGCGGTGGCGCCGGGAACATGGAAGGTGACGCCATCGTGAGTCGATTGCAGCAAGTCATCGAGCGATTCGGTGAAAGCCGCTTCACACGCTGGGACGGTCTTGCCGCCAAAACCGACGATCACGCACCACGAACCACCGACCGCCTCGGTTTCCGGCGCACAGTTGAACACGGCATGGGCGATGGCGTTTACACGTTGGTCACCTACTACTTCCTGCCCACCGCGTGGAGGGCGGAAGTGTTCAAAGGCATGAGCCTCACCTTGGTCAACCGGGAACTGATCGAGCGCGGAATTCTGGAAGCCAGCGCGGAAGGTCGTGCTGCGCAATCGGTGCGGCTCCCCGGGCTCGCCAAAACGAGAGCGTACGTGGTGCATGCCAACGCCCTCCTCTCCTCTGAAACCGAAGCCGCGTGAAGTTGGCGGATCGAGGAGAGCTGCCGGCCGCCTCGGGTCTGGCCCGCCCGGAATAATGCGTACAAACACCACAAATTTTGATATGGAAGAATTCTCATGAGCGAACTTCAAAAGCAACTCAAACACCATCAAGCGGAACTGGAACGTCTCAAAAAGGCGCTACCGAATCTTAGCTCGGCGGCAAAGGAGGCCAAACGCTTCCACGCAAACAACCGCATTAATAGAGCGCCTTATCCTCGCGAAATCACTGATGCGTTTGATAACGCTAAATCGGCTATCGAGGGTCACGCTTCCGAGATCAAGCGTATTCAAAGGCTAGTCGACTGGGAAGATGGCACCCGGTTCGCGAGCGCCAACATCAAAAAGGCTCAGAAAGAAATCAGTCAGGTACAGAGCGACCTGCAAAATCTGCAGGACAAACGCCTAAAACTGTCGACCAAACTGCAAAAGCTAGAGGATGAGAAACGAGCCGAAGTCGAGAAGGCCCAATATGCGGAGAAACAAGCCGCGGCGAGTTATGCGGTCGCTCTCAGTGACGGAGACGACGCAGATGAGCAGCGTGCGGAGAAGGTGCTGCGTCTCGCCTCCGAAGCCCTGGCAATGGTGACACGTGGCAAGCGAGGAATGGCAGCGACCGCGCAGGCCTTGAAAAACGAAGTCGAAAAGCTCGATGTGGAAATTGCAGAGATCAGAGAGGTTTTGAAAGATCTTGGTCAGCGCCAGCTACGCGTAGCGCGGATCATGTGGGCTGACCGCATGGACAAGGCCGCTCAGGAATTCGCCGCCGTCGCGGCACACTTGGAAGCCACCGAGAAAGCCTTGGGATGGACAAGCTCGTTGAGTGAGCTCTATGTGCCCTTGCAAACCCCGCATGGGGCTTCGTGCATCAGCGAGAAGACAATCAGAGATAAAGCCTATGCACTATCCATGGAGCAGTTGCTAGCCGCCTGACTCACCGCATCGCCGATACCTACGGCGTTGCTTTCCACCCATAACCGGATCACCAAATCGCGGAACACCAAACGTGTTCCGCGTAACTGGTGTTCCGGTTATTAGCATTTGGTGTTCCGCCTCTGAAAGCCTCGTATTCCGTGGCCTCCGACGTTTCTGGAACACATGGAACACGTGGAACACTTCCTCTTCACTACCTACGGATTAACTTTCCCCTCGCCCCCTTTCGCGGCGTGAACCTTCAGCGCGAATGGACGCGGCGGATAGCTCCGGATCTGCCGATTGCTGTGTGCGACTAGTCCCAGGCAAGGAGCCGTAGCGGCAGATTTTACGGGTCCTCCTGAAGGGGGGGCCCCTACACGGGTTATCAGACTCGCAGGTTTCCTCTAGCTGCCATTTTTACAAGGATGTCCGTCTTTTTATTACTCAAACCAAACTTGAAGCACACCGAAATTAAATCATTTATCAATACTACTCTCGAGTGTTACTCCTGTCCTAGGGTTGCCCTTGAGTGTAACAACATTAAGTAATGACCCACCAAGCGCGGAAGAAAACTTTTGCGTTACATGCCTCATTAAACTGTCGCTTGAAGTTGTTAACACAAGAGACGTATCTTTTTCAGAAACTGCCAATACTCTAAAAATATCTAGCATCGCAACTCTATTCAAGTCATCTAGATGAGCAATGGGTTCATCTAAAAAAAACATCCCCCCCATGCTCATTGCACGAGACAAGTACAATGAAAGCGCAAGGTCTTGACGTTGTCCCTGGCTAAACATTGCCCCAGCGTTTACAGTTAAATCATCAGCGACTCCTGACCAAATTAATCTTCCCTCTTCTGAATCTACTCCGATCCCTTTATAAACTTCATTAGCATGCATCCGGGAAAACAACTGCTGAGCGGGCTCCATCAATGGGGCAAGCTGCGACTTCGTTAATTCTTTTATGTGCGAATCGTAAATCCCGTATACTCTTTCGGCTCTTTTTGTGCAGCTTTTAGCCTGATCAAGAAGAGATTTAAGCCTATTACACTCAACTGTAAGCCGATTCAATTCTTTAAATGCAATTCCAGATTTAATACTTGTGCTCGCAATTGAAACCTGCTCTTTTGACAGGTCCAACTTTTGCCGCCTATCCGAGATAAGCTGAGCCACTCTCTCCAACTCCTGCGAAGTTGGTGGCTCAGAGACCTTAAGAATCTTGCACGCATCAGAAAACTCAGTCTTAGACAACAATAAAGCACTGAGCCTTTCCTCAAGGTTTTTTAGGTCGCGTGCCTCCCTATCTCGCAGCTGCTCTTCCTTTGTCAAATTAGACTTTAAACCAAGCAATTCACGATCTACTTTTGACAAACTACTTTTTTGTTTTTCAATAAAAATTTTCACTGTATTTGACGCCTGAGAAACACGCTCAGAAAAGGTTTTCTCAGCTGTCACAAGCTCAAACTTTTTTTCAACTTGCCGAATAGTTGAATAAAGTTCGTTAACATCCTTCGAAACCGAAAGCCGATGCTCATAAGAGTAAATCGAATCTACGCTAAACTGATCGATGCTCTCGAGTGTAAGCTCATCGAAAGGAGATTGCGAAATCATCTCCTTAAGCTTCTCTTCAACATCTGAAAGCTCGCGCTGCGCCAAGGTGGCTCGCATTTCAACTGCAGCAATCTCGGAATGTTTCTTTTCTGCTGAAGTAAGTAGCTCACCCGTACGCTTTACATTCACCTGTAATACTGCAACAGATGGCGCAACAGTACTCATCGCCACACCAATTAAACGGAGTAATTTATCGTGCGTAGGCTGTTCTACTCCACACAGTGGACAACTTTTAAGTTCTTCATGTTCATGAACAAAGCCCTGACCTAATCGCCGCAGCTCATCAAGAGACGATGAAATAGCTGCCAACTCCGAAATCGCCTTCTGATTAAGCTCTCTGTAATTAGTTACCTCCGCACTGGCTTCACTTAACTGCGTCGCGGCGGGTCGCTGCAAAATAACTTTATTTAATTCAGAATATTTTTTACGAAGATCTATGAAGTCTTGCTTTACATTGGAGAATTCATCAACCGCTGATATTAATAAAAAAATTTCAGATTTTGTCCAAAAAGCCTCAGGCAAATTCTCTTTCAACTCGGAAACAGTTATATCAGAGGATATTGACTCCTCAAGATCCTCCATATCAGAATATACTTCATTTGCTTTTATCAGCACCTCACAAAGCAGTTCAAGGTTCTTAAGAAGTATTTGTCCATCTGAACTTTCTGTATTTTTCTGAGAAAGATCAGAGGCAACCTTATTAACTCGCTCCTCAACCGACTTGTTACGATTGATAGCTTCTGAGATAAGCCCCCGGAGATTTTTTATTTCACTATACGTTAATTCAGCACTTTGTAAGCCGCCGGATAGATTTATGAACTGACTAGAAACTGAGGCGAGCCTATGCTCTGCACCCGAGATAGCTGCATTAACCGCATCCAACCGTTGATTATGTTCCTCTACCCCTTCAGCCTCCTTGATATTTAGAATTGAATAAGCAAGTTCTATTGACGTATCAAATGCTGTGGGCCCCGCCGAACTTATATCTTTCTTAGCACTCTCCATTTGCAATTCGATTTTTTTAATATTGGACTCTAACCCTCTATAACTTGGCAAAGCATCCCAGTAAGCCTTTATTTTTCTTCGCACTGGCGTCAAATGCCCATAGCCTAGAATATCCGCAAATATTTGCTCCCGCTTATCTAAGTGATCATCATCAATAAGTAATCCGAGCGCTGTTGAGTACAGCCAACGCGTACCTCGCAGCCAACTACTACGTTCCTTTATCGCATAATCTGAACGACTACTTACAGCCAAATTATCAGGTGTCAACGCTTTAAGAAACTTCAGAGTATCGACCTCATGTAGCTTCCCAGCACTCTCCCTACTCAACCCGTCAAAAGTTCTAATTAACTTGAGAGGCTTATCATCAAAACTACCTATGGCAGACACGCACGTCTCGCTCGCTCCCCACTTACAGGTAATAGCGTCATCTTCAATTCCTTCTATGCGACCAGTTAGCAACCACTCCACAGCCTGACAAACAGTACTCTTCCCAGTTCCGTTAGCAGCGTAGATTAGTGTTAGAGGTGCTCCGAGCGGCACGGTAATTGTGTCTGGAACCCCCCGAAACCTGGTTATCTCGAGGCTATCAATTTTAAACTTTACCAATGCCATTATTGGGCACTCCATGTATCATGTGCTCGAGCTAGGGCCCTTGGCTGAGTAGACTCCAATTCATCCATAAGCATTTGCGCTTCATGATCGAGAGTCGGCAAACTCCCTATATCCGATAGCATTGTAACTTTACTTACTCCCAGAGTAGTGACGCGTTCCAGCCTTGCCCATCCAGATGCATCAAACCAGACTATGTGTTTACGACACAAACGCGTACTTTGCTCTATCTCTAAAACTACAGACTTCAAGTTCTCGTAGTATTTATCTAGCGCAATAATCACATAACCATCTATTACTACACCTGATGATTCACGAGTCGTTAGTATCTCATCAAGAATTCGCTCCGCTAAAACAGCATGCTCAATCAGCTTTTCTTGAGATAACTGGCTTATTGGCCAAATCAATATAGATGCATAAGATGATTCAAGATAAGCAAACGGCACGCGCTCTTCATCATTCAAATCTAATTCGATGGCAACCTTTTCAAACCCAGCACTAGCACCTAACGTAAACACGAGTTCTTTCAACGCCTCAAACATCTAATGCCTCCTTTCGTGCCACGAGTCCTTCAAAAAATTTTGCACGCTCGTCTGACTCCGAAACACCAGACATATAACAGTTTTGTATTTCACGCATCGGAAACAAATATGTTTTACGGGCAATGTTGGGTTCCGCAATACTTCCTGGCAACGAAGCTGGACTCGCGATATTGTCACGAGACTTACTTCTTGTCGCGCGACCTGCTGGCTCTGGATCACCTAAGACGGAGGTAAATATAATTAAATCTGGAGCTGCACCGCCAGTTTTCGAATACTCGGATACCATAGCCTCGACTTGATTTAATGACATATTCCTATCTGCCCATAAGAAGAGTGACACTACAGGTTTACCGAACTTACAATAATCAATATGCGCTGGATACTCATCATGCTGTACCCACTTCGCGCCGTACCCACCCGACAAGTAGCAAGCAGCTTGCAAAGGCTCGCATAACTTTGAGAATGATTTGGAGATATCATTCACACTAAATTCCAATCCGGGCTGGACACCATAAAAAAATCCAGCCGACAGCTTAGTTGACTTCTTATAATTTGAAGAAATTAGACTTTCATAAAACTCAGAAAATGAGTCATGCAATTGCAAACTGCTATGCGGATGTGGCAAATGCCACTTCATATGCCGACTTAACTCAACACCACCAGGATCAATATCTCCACTTACAACTCCGCGCAAATCAAAGTGCGGAACTTCTATTACCGACTCGATGCCTACCTGAGTCCATCTCAGAACAAAAAATATATAAGATTCATCATCACGTCTGAATATTGATCCCTTTGGCGACGATCGTCTATTGAACAAATAGCTACTTTCCACAAAGGAAGGAAAATATCCGGACGCGCTGCGCCACTCATTATCAAACTTGGTAGTCAGCGAACTATTTGCTAGAAAAACCCCGACCTCTCTCTGCAGATTCCTTCTGACAGCAAGCACATCACTTATTGACTCATCATGTTTATCCGAAACCTCATCCCAATGCACAGCCCCACAAATCATGGTTCTACGGCTAGAACTATCTTCATGCATACCCAAAGCTAACCGCTTGAGAACCGAGTGACGAGAAGCCCAGCTACATAACATATCATCATCAATTAACGGATATATTATAAAATCATTGAATGACAACCTAAGTCCAACATCTGCCGATTCAAAAGTCGGATCCAAAGGAGTATTCACTATCAGAGGGTAACGTAAGACTTCTTTATTATCGCCTACTTCACCGGCATTTCCCTCACCCTCAACTCTATCCTCTTGAAGCTTTAACCAACACCAACCAAATTTATACCGACGACTGGCGGCAAGAATAAAATGTCTAAAATACCAAACGACCCCAGGCTCATTCTTCAAATTATTTATTTCCTGACCGTCCAGCGCACCACAGCCAGCAATCAGAATAACTGGACTTGAAAACCCCCCAAGTATCTTTTCAATTCTCATATCGTCTGCACAACTAAAAGCCGAACCACCAGCTAAAATAACTGTGAGGCGTCCGCCGACCATCGATTTAACAGCATCATCTTGACCCAAAGCACTCTCTAAAGATCTTAAAGCAAAATCACCCGTACCCTGTATTAACACAACATTGACTTTATCATTATGCGAGGCAAACATCGGAATTTCGACTGTATACGAGTCTTCCTCCAGCTGCATCCAAGACGAGTTAGGTGGAGCGCCAGCAGACCTGAAATAACCTGCTATTAACTCCTTAAGCTCCTCACCTACAATGGCGACATGCCGCAAAGAAAAATAATTTGAATAGACGCCTGGCGTCTTTCTTACTAAATCGGACAAATCATTTTGCCTATAAACGCTTGTCTCGACCTCTACTAACGAGCCCCACACCAGATCGCAAACATCTTCCGGAGTTAAATTAACAAAACCTGGATAGCCGCTAAACGTTTTCAGATCCTTTACAAGAGAGCCAAATATATTAACGATCTCGGACCGCAAATTATTGAAACGTTCACTTCCTGACGAATTAAAAAAAACCAGACCATCTTGATGAACGTTTTTTGCAACAGAAAATATATACTTAAATTTCTGGCCTGCCACAGGGGTAAGGTAAGGAAATATTCGCGCAAATAGAAAAAACTTACAAAGTTCGTAGAGCATCACCTGCCTACTCAGCGTAGAAGCACGAAGTCGCTTACACTGCACCACACCAACAGGTTTACCGCTGTTAAATAGAACTACATCTTGCCCCATATCACTCCCGCCATTGAGGCGGATTGATTTATCGTACCAGTCCCACCCCTTGGCCCCTTGGCGCTCTCGATAGAGATCAGCAATTAGCAGTTCAAAGTGCTCTGGACTAAGTCTTTCAAAAGGCAACTGACCTCCATCAAGTTCAAACACGGGAGGTTTTACTTTCTTCGCAGCCTCTCTGAGGCTATCTGATAGCGATTCGGGAGTTTCGTGCATACTAAGATTTGACAAGAGCTAATCCTTTACGCAACTTGGATAGACCGTACCAACCTTCAGTACGCTTCACGGCATACTGCTATGAACAAACAGCCTTCGCAACAGATAGGCAAAATTCCCCTGCATGCGTCATTTTTAGGCATCTCCTACATGAGCCGCCAACTCCCATGCCCCTTCTGGCAGGCTGTCCACTCCCAATCGTTCCAATGCATAATGCGCACCTCGGTATCCATGCTAGGGAGTTCATGTGGGTCAGGGGCAAGGCACCTTTGCCAGTTCTGCCTGATTGATCCCAGTACCGGAACCGTAAGTGATTACTTTGATGGGTCATAACCAAAGTCAGCGGCAATGGCTGTGTATCCCGACGTGTATCCCTTGAATGCAAAACCTTTCGAAACGGCCAACCCATATGGAAGATTCCAGTCTCCCTCGGGCACCATCTTAAAAAAAGACCTTGAATTTCAAGGTCTTTTTTTTCGTCTGTGGAAAAGTGAAGTCACGTCGCCAGAGGCCGGCAAAGGTGCCCAGAAGGCGAGAACAGACAAAACCAGCCCACAACCTTAAAGATCGTTGAGCGCGCTCACGCCCCGCCCCAGAAGCCTTGTGATGACATCGAAAGCCCACTCTCGCTCCCCTCCCATCACGCATAAGCCAACGCGCGAATCTCGAATTACGATATCGGCCTTATCGATTGGACGAATTTGGGCTACTCCGAGGCGTCGGCAACACCCAGGCCCAACCATTGAGAGATTTCTAGCTTAGGTAGAAGGCAATATCCGTTAGGAATCCTGGCAAATGTTCCGCATTAGGCAGTGCGCGTATCCGTAAGCGTCTGCCGAACTCAACTTGCATAAGCTTGAGATTCATTATAGAGGGCTTCGCAGAGAGCTGTAGGCAGGTTTCGAGTGCAATCAACTGTTGGTTGAGGCTCGTCTCAGCACACTCGGCCTGCCGCCCTACCCAAAGGAGATGAGATGAAGGACCAATCCGCCCCTATCCTGATTGTTATCCTTGACGTTCAAGATGCGATTGATCGTCCGAACTGGGACGGCAAAAATAATCCTAACTATTTGCCGGTCATCCCGCGCCTTCTCAATCAGCGTGAATCGCCCCAGATTCTCTAGACACCTTGCAAGCTCATTGCGTAACGCTTTTCAAACTCTACCGATGGCAGCTGATTGTTGAAACCATGGCGGCGTTTTACGTTGTTTCATACGTACGAATGTAGGTGATGTCAGTGACCCAAACCCTGTTGGATTCCAAGACATCGAACTGGCGCTTCAACAAATTGGGTAATGCTACCGCTGGCTTACCGCCGCACTTTCCGGGGCGGCGTCGATAACCTGTCTGAGAACGCATACCTTAAAGACGCATCAGCCTAGCCACACAATGACCACCACAATCCTCACAGACCTAGCGCAGATCGTCATGGATTTTGCGATAGCCGTAAACGCCGCCGCTCTCCAGCCAGGAATGCTTGACCAAACCCAGCAGTCGCTGGTCGTCTTTGGCGCGTATAGATTGCGGCTCAGACCGCCACGCTGTAATAACCACCGGGATGCACTATCAGCGTCAGGCAAAGCCGTCGAATCGAGTAGTCGCCCGTGCGCTGCTTGATAAAGGCGCACTTTTTGGCGAAGTATCCAAACACCTCAGACTTGGGTACCAATATAGCGCCCGATTGAAGTGTCAAAATCATTAGGCCAGTTCAGGCCCGCCGCCCCTGAGGATATTCGAGAGCTCGCCCTGATCCGTCCTCGCACTTTCCGCCCGCCCAAAACAAAACCCCATCTGCTTTCGCAAATGGGGTTTCGGAATTTAATCTTGACGATGACCTACTCTCACATGGGGAAACCCCACACTACCATCGGCGATGCATCGTTTCACTACTGAGTTCGGGATGGGATCAGGTGGTTCCAATGCTCTATGGTCGTCAAGAAATTCGGGTACTGAGTCGTGACCAGCTGGCCTCGCTTCAGCAAATTGGGTATGTGATAGCTTTCGGTGTTTGCAAGAGTCGAACTTTCGGTTCATTTCGTCTTCACACACCGCAATCTGGTGCTCTTTCGCTTTTCAGCTCGAAGCAAGCAAATTGCTTGGGTGTTATATGGTCAAGCCTCACGGGCAATTAGTATTGGTTAGCTCAACGCCTCACAGCGCTTACACACCCAACCTATCAACGTCGTAGTCTTCGACGGCCCTTTAGGGAACTCAAGGTTCCAGTGAGATCTCATCTTGAGGCTAGTTTCCCGCTTAGATGCTTTCAGCGGTTATCTATTCCGAACATAGCTACCCGGCAATGCCACTGGCGTGACAACCGGAACACCAGAGGTTCGTCCACTCCGGTCCTCTCGTACTAGGAGCAGCCCCTCTCAAATCTCAAACGTCCACGGCAGATAGGGACCGAACTGTCTCACGACGTTCTAAACCCAGCTCGCGTACCACTTTAAATGGCGAACAGCCATACCCTTGGGACCGGCTTCAGCCCCAGGATGTGATGAGCCGACATCGAGGTGCCAAACACCGCCGTCGATATGAACTCTTGGGCGGTATCAGCCTGTTATCCCCGGAGTACCTTTTATCCGTTGAGCGATGGCCCTTCCATACAGAACCACCGGATCACTAAGACCTACTTTCGTACCTGCTCGACGTGTCTGTCTCGCAGTCAAGCGCGCTTTTGCCTTTATACTCTACGACCGATTTCCGACCGGTCTGAGCGCACCTTCGTACTCCTCCGTTACTCTTTAGGAGGAGACCGCCCCAGTCAAACTACCCACCATACACTGTCCTCGATCCGGATAACGGACCTGAGTTAGAACCTCAAAGTTGCCAGGGTGGTATTTCAAGGTTGGCTCCACGCAGACTGGCGTCCACGCTTCAAAGCCTCCCACCTATCCTACACAAGCAAATTCAAAGTCCAGTGCAAAGCTATAGTAAAGGTTCACGGGGTCTTTCCGTCTAGCCGCGGATACACTGCATCTTCACAGCGATTTCAATTTCACTGAGTCTCGGGTGGAGACAGCGCCGCCATCGTTACGCCATTCGTGCAGGTCGGAACTTACCCGACAAGGAATTTCGCTACCTTAGGACCGTTATAGTTACGGCCGCCGTTTACCGGGGCTTCGATCAAGAGCTTCGCGTTAGCTAACCCCATCAATTAACCTTCCGGCACCGGGCAGGCGTCACACCCTATACGTCCACTTTCGTGTTTGCAGAGTGCTGTGTTTTTAATAAACAGTCGCAGCGGCCTGGTATCTTCGACCGGCATGAGCTTACGGAGCAAGTCCTTCACCCTCACCGGCGCACCTTCTCCCGAAGTTACGGTGCCATTTTGCCTAGTTCCTTCACCCGAGTTCTCTCAAGCGCCTTGGTATTCTCTACCCAACCACCTGTGTCGGTTTGGGGTACGGTTCCTGGTTACCTGAAGCTTAGAAGCTTTTCTTGGAAGCATGGCATCAACCACTTCGTTAACTAAAAGTTAACTCGTCATCAGCTCTCGGCCTTAAGATCCCGGATTTACCTAAGATCTCAGCCTACCACCTTAAACTTGGACAACCAACGCCAAGCTGGCCTAGCCTTCTCCGTCCCTCCATCGCAATAACCAGAAGTACAGGAATATTAACCTGTTTTCCATCGACTACGCTTTTCAGCCTCGCCTTAGGGACCGACTAACCCTGCGTCGATTAACGTTGCGCAGGAAACCTTGGTCTTTCGGCGTGGGTGTTTTTCACACCCATTGTCGTTACTCATGTCAGCATTCGCACTTCTGATACCTCCAGCAAGCTTCTCAACTCACCTTCACAGGCTTACAGAACGCTCCTCTACCGCATCACTTACGTGATACCCGTAGCTTCGGTGTATGGTTTGAGCCCCGTTACATCTTCCGCGCAGGCCGACTCGACTAGTGAGCTATTACGCTTTCTTTAAAGGGTGGCTGCTTCTAAGCCAACCTCCTAGCTGTCTAAGCCTTCCCACATCGTTTCCCACTTAACCATAACTTTGGGACCTTAGCTGACGGTCTGGGTTGTTTCCCTTTTCACGACGGACGTTAGCACCCGCCGTGTGTCTCCCATGCTCGGCACTTGTAGGTATTCGGAGTTTGCATCGGTTTGGTAAGTCGGGATGACCCCCTAGCCGAAACAGTGCTCTACCCCCTACAGTGATACATGAGGCGCTACCTAAATAGCTTTCGAGGAGAACCAGCTATCTCCGAGCTTGATTAGCCTTTCACTCCGATCCACAGGTCATCCGCTAACTTTTCAACGGTAGTCGGTTCGGTCCTCCAGTTAGTGTTACCCAACCTTCAACCTGCCCATGGATAGATCGCCCGGTTTCGGGTCTATTCCCAGCGACTAGACGCCCTATTAAGACTCGCTTTCGCTACGCCTCCCCTATTCGGTTAAGCTCGCCACTGAAAATAAGTCGCTGACCCATTATACAAAAGGTACGCAGTCACCCAACAAAGTGGGCTCCCACTGCTTGTACGCATACGGTTTCAGGATCTATTTCACTCCCCTCTCCGGGGTTCTTTTCGCCTTTCCCTCACGGTACTAGTTCACTATCGGTCAGTCAGTAGTATTTAGCCTTGGAGGATGGTCCCCCCATATTCAGACAAAGT
The DNA here is from genome assembly GCF_052938085.1 of Pseudomonas sivasensis. Lineage (NCBI taxonomy): Bacteria > Pseudomonadati > Pseudomonadota > Gammaproteobacteria > Pseudomonadales > Pseudomonadaceae > Pseudomonas > Pseudomonas sivasensis. Next base: position 964,013 of record NZ_CP176442.1, on the reverse strand, counting down.
TTCTCGTGCTCCGTCCTACTCGATTTCATGACTAAGAGATTTTCGCGTACAGGGCTATCACCCACTATGGCCGCACTTTCCAGAGCGTTCCGCTAATCTCAAAGCCACTTAAGGGCTAGTCCCCGTTCGCTCGCCACTACTAAGGGAATCTCGGTTGATTTCTTTTCCTCAGGGTACTTAGATGTTTCAGTTCCCCTGGTTCGCCTCTTACGCCTATGTATTCAGCGTAAGATAACCATCTTATGATGGCTGGGTTCCCCCATTCAGACATCTCCGGATCAAAGTCTGTTTGCCGACTCCCCGAAGCTTTTCGCAGGCTACCACGTCTTTCATCGCCTCTGACTGCCAAGGCATCCACCGTATGCGCTTCTTCACTTGACCATATAACCCCAAGCAATCTGGTTATACTGTGAAGACAACATTCGCCGAAAATTCGATTTGGCTCTTTCGAGCCACTCACAAATTTTACCTTAGCCTGATCCGTTACCAGTGAAAGTAACGTTCAGTCTATCTTTCTATCACATACCCAAATTTTTAAAGAACGATCTAATCAAAGACTAGAAATCAACATTCACCATCATAACAATGGAATGCTCATTTCTAAGCTTTCAACAAACAGAAGCAGTAGTGGTGGAGCCAAACGGGATCGAACCGTTGACCTCCTGCGTGCAAGGCAGGCGCTCTCCCAGCTGAGCTATGGCCCCGTATTTCTACAGGCGTTTCCCACACAAAATTGGTGGGTCTGGGCAGATTCGAACTGCCGACCTCACCCTTATCAGGGGTGCGCTCTAACCAACTGAGCTACAGACCCAATTTCGGGCTGCTTCTTTATCGTCTTCTTCAATGAATCAAGCAATTCGTGTGGGAACTTATGGAGCAGCTGATGTCGTCGATTAAGGAGGTGATCCAGCCGCAGGTTCCCCTACGGCTACCTTGTTACGACTTCACCCCAGTCATGAATCACACCGTGGTAACCGTCCTCCCGAAGGTTAGACTAGCTACTTCTGGTGCAACCCACTCCCATGGTGTGACGGGCGGTGTGTACAAGGCCCGGGAACGTATTCACCGCGACATTCTGATTCGCGATTACTAGCGATTCCGACTTCACGCAGTCGAGTTGCAGACTGCGATCCGGACTACGATCGGTTTTATGGGATTAGCTCCACCTCGCGGCTTGGCAACCCTCTGTACCGACCATTGTAGCACGTGTGTAGCCCAGGCCGTAAGGGCCATGATGACTTGACGTCATCCCCACCTTCCTCCGGTTTGTCACCGGCAGTCTCCTTAGAGTGCCCACCATTACGTGCTGGTAACTAAGGACAAGGGTTGCGCTCGTTACGGGACTTAACCCAACATCTCACGACACGAGCTGACGACAGCCATGCAGCACCTGTCTCAATGTTCCCGAAGGCACCAATCTATCTCTAGAAAGTTCATTGGATGTCAAGGCCTGGTAAGGTTCTTCGCGTTGCTTCGAATTAAACCACATGCTCCACCGCTTGTGCGGGCCCCCGTCAATTCATTTGAGTTTTAACCTTGCGGCCGTACTCCCCAGGCGGTCAACTTAATGCGTTAGCTGCGCCACTAAGAGCTCAAGGCTCCCAACGGCTAGTTGACATCGTTTACGGCGTGGACTACCAGGGTATCTAATCCTGTTTGCTCCCCACGCTTTCGCACCTCAGTGTCAGTATCAGTCCAGGTGGTCGCCTTCGCCACTGGTGTTCCTTCCTATATCTACGCATTTCACCGCTACACAGGAAATTCCACCACCCTCTACCATACTCTAGTCAGTCAGTTTTGAATGCAGTTCCCAGGTTGAGCCCGGGGATTTCACATCCAACTTAACAAACCACCTACGCGCGCTTTACGCCCAGTAATTCCGATTAACGCTTGCACCCTCTGTATTACCGCGGCTGCTGGCACAGAGTTAGCCGGTGCTTATTCTGTCGGTAACGTCAAAACAATCACGTATTAGGTAACTGCCCTTCCTCCCAACTTAAAGTGCTTTACAATCCGAAGACCTTCTTCACACACGCGGCATGGCTGGATCAGGCTTTCGCCCATTGTCCAATATTCCCCACTGCTGCCTCCCGTAGGAGTCTGGACCGTGTCTCAGTTCCAGTGTGACTGATCATCCTCTCAGACCAGTTACGGATCGTGGCCTTGGTGAGCCATTACCTCACCAACTAGCTAATCCGACCTAGGCTCATCTGATAGCGCAAGGCCCGAAGGTCCCCTGCTTTCTCCCGTAGGACGTATGCGGTATTAGCGTCCGTTTCCGAACGTTATCCCCCACTACCAGGCAGATTCCTAGGCATTACTCACCCGTCCGCCGCTCTCAAGAGAAGCAAGCTTCTCTCTACCGCTCGACTTGCATGTGTTAGGCCTGCCGCCAGCGTTCAATCTGAGCCATGATCAAACTCTTCAGTTCAAACATCTTTGGGTTTTTAAGAAACCCTAAACTTGGCTCAGCAATCGTTGGTTACATCTTTGATTTCTCGCGGAGTAACTTGTGATGCTGATAATCTTGTTGACTATCAGTCTGACTCCACAAGCACCCACACGAATTGCTTGATTCAGTTGTTAAAGAGCGGTTGGTTAAGATCTTTCGTCTCAACCGAGGCGCGCATTCTACAGCAGCCTCATTTGCTGTCAAGTGATTATTTTCAGAAGCTTTCGAAGATTTCTTCAACAACTTCAACCACTTGCGCTTCTGATCTCTCATCAGCGGGAGGCGAATTCTACAGCGTTACACGCTGCTGTCAACACCTCTTTTTCAACTTCCTTTTGGCTTCGATGAACTGAAGCAGCACACTGCCGAAAACTGCGTAACTCATTGTTTATCAAGGAGTTTTCCGTTTCGACTGCGCCGGAAGTGGGGCGAATTATAGGCTCCCAGAATCTGCGGTCAAGCGTTAATTACGCTTTTGTTGCAGAAGGTGCTTTTTTCGCAATAAGCCGTGGGATTCGGCGCATCACCGGCGGTACACGCAACACCAGCAGCAGCGCAGCTATAGATAGATGCATAGATAGCCCACTCCTGTGATCACCCCGCACGATCCAAAATATATGCAGCAGCCCACCCCAGCAATGCGCGCCCGGCGCACAGACTTAGCTCCCCTCACACTGAATCCGCGCAGACCTGATAAGTCCCGCTATCAATCGCCTGACGGAAGGGCGGGCGCATAACCGCCGGGTGGAATGGATATTGGAGCGGTGAGCAGCGGGGTTGTTTTTAGCGCGCAGGAACAGTGATCATCGCCCTCCCCCCTGAAAGAACGGTTGGCGATGCTGAACATGGACGATCTGCTGGCCAGCCCTGACGAGCGCACCCTCAAACGCCAGTACGCCAAGCTGCTCAAGGTAACGCGGCCGGACGATGATCCCGTCGCCTTCCAGCGTCTGCGGGAAGCGTACGAGCGGGCGTTGCAGCGACTGCGTGCCGGCGACAGCCTCGTCGCCCACGCCCTCCCCCCTGCTGCGTATGAACAAGCAATGGCGCTGCTGGCCGAATTCGATGACTGGAAAGTCGACGAATGCTGGGCCCGCGCCGTGGCACAAGGGTGTGCCGCCGACTTTGAACAACTGCTGTTCCAGCGTTGCGTCAACGCACCCGACCGGCATCTACCGCTGTTGACCTGGGGCGTTGAAAAACGCCAATGGCTCACGCCATGGCAGCAAATAAACAGCGGCGGTTTTCCCCATCAACGCCTGGTCCACGCACTCAAGGGCGAGCTGTACGACGACCTTGAAAAATACCTGGCAGACGCCCAGCCTCAGGCGTTCTTCGAACGACTGGAGCGGGCATGCCGCCAGGGCTGGCTGGTTGACCTGACCCATCACCAGGCGTTGCAGGTGCAGGTGTTGCACCTGTTCACGGTGCAAGAAAGCTGGTCGCCGACTCTTTTCCAACAGGTCTGCCAGCTGTTCGCCTGGGACGCTGGCGCTGCGGTGCCTATCGATCAAGCCCGGTGGCAGGCCCTGGTCCGGCGCAGCGAGCAACACGTCTGGCTGAACGCGTTGCGAGATCAGGCGCAACAACCGGGTGCGGCGGCGTTGTTTTTGATGTGTGCAAAACCCGCGCAGCAAGCGCAATTGGCCGCCACGTTCGGAGAAGCCGATTGGCAGGCCTGCGAGCAACTGTCCGCAGCGTTTTCCACACGGTTCCCCGACCTGCTGGGCTTGTTCCCCAATCACAACCCGTGGTTCTGGCACGCCCTCGTCGGCTATCGCCCCACCCGCCACGGCCTGAAACGAGCCACCGCCGTCCTTGCAACCTGCCTGGCGTTGGGTAGTCTCTCCAGCCGATTCGCACTCGGCCCGACCTTATTGATGCTGCCGCTATACCTACTGGGCGGCTGGTTGATGGCCCGCGTCGGCCAGTGGCTGCTGACCTACTGGACCGTCATGGCCGAGAGCCTGCAAGACCTCGACCAACGCGTCAGCCGCTGGTGTGCGCGCCGCAAATGGATCCCCGACCGCCGCTATCGGGTGATCCGCAACGGCGGCCCATTAGTAGCGCTGGGTTTTGTCGTGTGGCAATGGCTTGGGTGGTTGGGGCTTGCTACCTACGCAGTGACCGGTTTGATCGGCGTGCTCCAGCCGGCACGCTGGGCGCCAGCCGAGTATGAGTACCGCTGGCGGCGACCGTTGCAGGCGATCTATCGGATTGCCGGGCTGAGTGCGCCCCAATGGCTGTTTTGCGCAGTAATGGTCGCGGTGATTGCGTATATACAGTTGGAATTGCCCGGCACCGCGCTTACCCGAGGGGCATGGCGTTAACATGCCCGTTACCTGATTTTTTGCGTTGATATCCACGATCAAGGAAGACACCCCATGACCAATACGCTCTCCCAAGACTTCACCCAAATCCCCACAGGCATGCAGCCCTTTCCGGCGATTGAAGACGTATTCGTCGCCGATCAACTGGAACTGGCCAAGCATCTGCATCCGCTCTTCAGCCTTGACCTGGGCCAGGTGAATCCCGAATGGTCGGGCGTCGTGCACATGCTGAGCCCATTGGAGCCCTATGAGAGTCTTGTCGGCGAGCTGACCGAATGGGACGGCTTTCACGGTGACCTGCTGAAAACCAACTGGATCGGCTTTCAGCTTGAGCAGGGGCGATACCGCCTATGCGGCGACCCGCGCTACTTCTTTCTCCATGCAGGCAACGCGCAACTGGCCGACCCTCACCCCGGCGCGCGGGCGGACCTGGAGCGTCACTGTGCTGAGCAACACCGCGCATTTGCCCGCACGGTCGAGCGGTTCAACACCCACGGGGTACTGGCGCGCGAAGACGGCGAGCCGCTGGATGCGGTGGAGTTTGTCACCCAACTGGGCGGCGAAGTCGACGGCTTGGCTAACTGGGTGGAGTCGGTGGAGTTTCCGATGCAGATCATTGAACTGGACCCCGACCGTGGCGATTCGAACGTGTATCCCTTGAGCCCGGCCGGCAACCGGTTTTTCCACGTCGCCAGCGTGCCCGGCTGGCATTACCGCACCGCGGGGGCCGACTTGATCGTGATGTTCTACGAGCCGATTGAAGGCCTGGTGTTATTTACCTTCGACTACAGCTGAGCAAAGTGATGACTCAACGGACCAAAAAGCTTCTCGGTTGGGCCTTTCTAGCCTGCCTGGCAGTGCTGTTGGCTTACGCGCTCGTACATAAACCGCAATTCCCGTCGCAAATAGTCCTCAAGCAAGCGTTCATACCCGGGCAGTGGGTGTACATCGTGCAAGACGCGAGGAACGCAGGGGAGCCCAAAAGCCTGCGGTTCTACGCAGACGATTACGAAAGCAGCGACGAGGTGATGAAGGTGCGCCTGGGCAAGAAGCCACCGTTCCTGGTTTCGGACACCGACTTGCAGAATGTAGTGATCGAACGGGTCGCCAATGGCCTGCACATCAAACTCGATGGTGCAGTCGAGGTGTACCGAAGCAACCTCTACCTGGCCGATGGCGACACGTACACCACGTTCCGCGTCAATCTGGAACAACGCGACACGCGGCCGCCCTTGCCGAGCGGCCGGTAGGTTTATTTCAACAGGGCGATCAGCGCACAGACCACGGTGATCACCAGCGCCGGCCACTGCATCGGCATGAAAAAGAAGTGATGGCGCACCCCATCAGCGTGCGGATGCCGATTGAGCACGAAGCCCAGCACCACGTTGATCGCCGAGCCAACACCCGCGCCTATCAGGAACTGCATCAGCGAGACATTGCCTGGCTTGACGCTGGGATCAGGCCACAACCCCATCAACAACAGCACCATGGCCACCGGAGTGAACAGCGTGAGCCAGCCTGCGCCGCGATAAATCATCGTTTGATACTCCTGGGCTTAGGCCAACTCACGGGCTTGTTCTTCAACCGCAAACACCACATCCAGGGTGTTGAGGAACAGGTCATGGCTGAGGATGCCGGTGGCGATGGTCGACAGCACGGGCTTGCCGCTGTCGTCCTTGATCACCACGTTCTCGGTCCAGGCGTTGAGGTCGACGGTGCGCAACGATGCCATCGGCACTTTGCGGCCCTGGTACTCAAGGAAGGCGGCGCTGACCAGAATTGGCGTCGTGGTGATCTTGAGGAAGTTGCCGCTGACCCGCTTGCCCCAGACCTGCGCAGTGCTGATGCAATTGAACGTTACCGCCCCGCCCGCCTCCAGCGTCGCCGCCACCGCCGGCAGGCGTGCGCGTACGTGCAGTTCACGCACCAGCTGCTGGAAATCGTGAAAGCCCTTGAGGGTCTCGATCACCCGGTGAAACGGTTCCGAAGCATTGCGGCGATAGGCAACGTTGGTAACCATACCGGTCAACACGGTTTGGCCGGAGCCGAACAGATACAGGTCCTCGATATCGGCAAAGGCCGTGTATTCGCGCTCATCGTTCACGAAGCGCTCGATGCCGTGCTCGTACACGTCATAACGGGGCGCACGCAGCTTTTTGTGCCAGGCGTAGACCGCAAACATGCTCAGGCCGATCACCGCCAGCAAGGCGCTGGTGGCATAAAACACCATAAGCGGATCGCTGAAATTCAAGGTCATGCCGCGTGACGTCTGGAGAGTGACGGGGCCATTGTTGCCCTGCGGCAGGATGGTGCTCAGGTACAGCACAAACCCGGCCATCCCCAGCATCACAGAACCAAAGATCAAACTGACCACAAGAAAGGCTTTGCCATGACGGAAGCTGGCGATCAGCTCACCAGTATTGGAAGGCGATTGAAAAGGGGATGAGGGCATGGGGGCTTGCGTCCTTGTAAGTAGATAAAGCGGGCTGCTTGGGTGCGCTTGGCACGGCGAGTTGGAACATGGCCAATTAGTATCGTTCCTTGTGCAGAGGCCTTAATGTGATGCACGCCGCAAAGTGGGCCAGGTCTTTTTTTTCACACACAGAACAGTGATCATCCCCCTCCCCCCGTATGTTGAGGAACCAAGACCATGGAATTGACGCTGGAAGCTGTGGCGCTTTTTGCACTCAAGTTGGTGCATGAGGTGGACGGTGGCAGCCCGGTTTTGCGGGATGATCCGGTGATGGTTGGCTATGACAGGGAGGTGTTTGGGCTGTTGGTGCGGCAGGGGGATTTGGCTGAAATCTTGGTGAAGATTGATGAGTGTGCGGGCCAGGCTTTGATGGCGGTGGGCGGTGCCGACACAGTACTGGGACGTGAACTGCAACGGCTGGCGGCGGCTGTGCAAAATGCCCATCAACTGGATGAACTGCCCGAGCCGTTAACCACCCTCAAGGATTATCTAAAAGACATCCAGTGAGGCGACCTACCGCCGCCCTTCCACCGCCATGCGCACCGCCAACCCCATCAGCACTGAGCCCATCAGCCAGCGCTGCACCACTTGCCAACCGGGCCGGGTGACGAAAAACACCGCGATGGAGCCCGCCAGGGTGGCAATCACCGCGTTGACACCCACGCTGATAAAAATCTGCGTAAAGCCCAACACCAGTGATTGTGTCAGCACACTGCTATGGCCGTTCGGGTCGATGAACTGGGGCAGCAACGACAAATACATCACCGCCACCTTGGGGTTCAGCAGGTTGGTCACAAGCCCCATTGTGAACAGCTTGCGTGGGCTGTCCTTGGGTAAATCGCGCACCTGAAACGGTGAACGCCCGCCCGGTCTGATCGCTTGCCACGCCATATAGGCCAGGTACAACGCCCCACCAAACCGCAGCGCGTCGTAGGCAAACGGCACCGCCATGACCAACGCGGTAATTCCCAACGCCGCACAAAGCATATAAACCAAAAAACCCAACGCCACGCCGCCCAGGGAAATCAATCCAGCCGTACGGCCCTGACAGATCGAGCGGGATATGAGGTAAATCATGTTCGGTCCGGGCGTCAGCACCATGCCGAGGGAGATCAGCGCATAGGCAAGCCAGCTGGATAGTTCAGGCATGGTGCGGCTCCGGTTGTTGAAACATCTGGGCAAGGTTGTAAGGTTGGTCGCCATGGTAGGGCGTTCAAAATGCCCGCGTTAGATACAGATCCACGAGCAAATCGGCATACACCCACGAGGCAGGCCCATGATCGACTTCAACAACAAAGGTTTCTTCAAGCTCAAACAAAACAACGAATACGCCGAACGCGTAGCCGCCCTGCTGCTGGACGGCGAGGAAGTGGTCGACGCCTACAAAGCCATGCGCGACGGCGTAGTGTTTACCACCAAGCGCATCATCGCCGTGAACGTGCAGGGGATTACCGGGAGCAAGAAGGACTTCACGTCGCTGCCGTATAAAAATATCGTGGCGTACTCGGTGGAAACGTCCGGCACGTTTGATCTGGATTCGGAGTTGGAGATTTACTTTTCTTCGCTGGGGAAGGTGAAATTTGAATTTACGGGGAAGACGTCGATTGTTGAGATTTCGCGGTTGATTTCCAAGCACCTGCTGACCTGATCAGCAGGTAAAAATCAAAATATTCGAAACGATAGCGCTCTTCTGACCCCTGTCTCGTTTTCCCACACCCATCATCGAACAAATCCGACTTAGTCCGCTCATACCCCCTCTTAGGCTCACGTCCCCACACAAGGAGGTGAGCCTGTCATGTCAGAGCGCGCATACCCTCTCACCGAAGAACAACAACTCAAACAGCGAATCCTGACACCGCAACCGGCACGGCGGCCTTTTTCGCCATCGCTCCATCTATTCGACAGTCCTCCCGCGCCAGCCCCCTCCCCCACCAAGCCTCCCGGCTGCGTATTCACCAAACCCTGCCAACTGCCCGACGGCATCACCCACTACGCCGATCCCAGCGGTTTCGTACCGCTGGAGTTGGTCAAGGAGTACGGACATTTCAGCCTGCTGGGCGGGCGTGAAGTGGACGCTCGGAGGACGGTCTCGCTGCGCAAGATCAGCGGAAGCGCATTGCCCGTTGGCTTGGGGCAGTAGGCGTTGCGTGCAGCGGTGTTGGAGTCGGCAGCGACTGCTGTCGGCTCTGTAGCCGGGGCGTTGTTGACGGGGTTAGTGGCGTTGGCCTGGCCATCGGCGCTGGGTGATAGCGCGCTGTACAGCGATGAGCAATTGCGCTCGATGCAACGGGCTCGCTCACAGATGCGTTTGCATGTTGAGCAGTTGAAGGACGGCACGCTCAAGGGCTATGGGTTTTACACCGGCAACAATGCCGACTGTCAGATGATCGATGTGGTGCAGTTGCAAAGCCGTGGCGATCAGTTTGTGGCGGATTTGGGCCAAGGTGTGGAGCTGATCTGGACGCCTGCGGTTGATCCGGGGGACGCCCTGGGAATCCCAGCGTTGGAGGCTGCACCGCAGGCGCCGGTAATTTGGATTTACCCGCCAAACCAGAAGGCTGCGCAGATTTTGGTGAACCCGGTTTATCCGCCGGAATATCGGGATTTTATTCTGGTGTTCCCGGTGGAGTGGGGGGGTCGGCCGTTGTATGTGGTGGTCAGTGTTCGGGCTGGGGATCATACCTATCACCCCAAACCAAAACTCCTAGCTGCATTTCCGAAAGCCAAGTGGGCTCGCTCGAAAACTCCAATGACGGGGGGTGGCCAACGCCCAAGATGGAAAGATCCCGACGGGACGATCTATGAATGGGACGCTCAACATGGCGCTGTGGAAAAGTACTCCAAGCGCGGAATTCATCTCGGCGAGTTCGATCATTTGACCGGTAACCAACCTAAGCCAGCCAAGCCTGAAAGGACGGTAGAACCATGAACCACTCAGTTATGGGCGTTTTGCCTAACGAGGACTTTGCATCCTTTGAACAGGCGCTACCTCTGTCCACTCAAGACCTGATGGACATTATGGGGTGGGAGAAACTGGAGGATTGCGTATTTGACTATCTACTGACGGAAGAACAAGTACTCAAGATAGAAAAAGCGATTGCTCTAAAGCTGCCCACTCACTTTGACTTATTCATTACCTCACACGACTAAGTGAGCCAAGGGGCATTCAAACTCCATTCGCCGACTAAAGGCTGACGAGGATCTCCCTGGTGAGCGGGCTTGCCCCGCGCTGGGGCGCGAAGCGGCCCTGAAACCAAGCCCTGCGGTTCCTATGGAAAATCTCGGTGGCCGAGTTGGGGCTGCTTCGCAGACCTGCGCGAGGCAAGCCCGCTCACTACACATGCCCTTTCAGCTCAGGCAGTTGAAGGGCTGCTGTTCTGGATTTCTTCGTTAAATACCAACCGCGCACACAACCCACCACGCTCCAGGTTGTGCAACGCCAGCCGGCTGCCGATCTTGCCGACGATCATCTCGACAATCGCCAGCCCCAACCCGGCGCCATTGGCATTGTCACGGCTATAAAACCGCTCAAACAAACGCCCGATTTCCGCTTCATCAATCCCCGGCCCCTGGTCCTGCACGCTCAGGCAAAAGGCACCAATCACCACCTTCACCTCGCTGCCCGGGGGGGAAAAGTTGAGAGCGTTGGTCACCAGATTTTGCAGGGCGATGGCCAGTGCCACGGGCTCGGTTTCAACCCAGCATTCTTCGTCACCCTCCAGCACCAGCTCCACACCTTTCTCCATGGCCAGCGGGGTAAGTTCTGCCAATTCTTCGCGTACTAACTCTGTCAATTGCACACGGCTGCGCACAGGGTTGTTCAACTGCGGCTCAATGCGCGCCATGGTCAGTAACTGGCTGCCGATGCGGGTGGCGCGGTCGACACCGCTTACCAGAAATTCCAATGCCTCGCGTCGTTGCTCCACTGTCTCCGCGCTTTGGGCGTTTTGCGCATGGATACGCAGGATCGCCAGGGGGGTGCGCAGTTCGTGGGCGGCGTCGGCGATGAACCGGCGTTCGCGCTCCAACAACTCGTCCACCTGCACCAACAGCCGGTTGAGCGCGGTTTGCATGGGTTCCAGGTCGGAGGGCAGCGGTTTGAGGTGCAGCGGTTGCAAGGTGTCGGAATTGCGTCCACGAATCGACAGTGCCATGGCGCGCAGGGGTTTGAGACCCCAACCGATTAACAGCCAGATCAACACCGTCAGCAGCGGCACGCCGATGAGGGTCGGCCAGAGGGTGTGACGCATGATGCGTTGGATCACGTCTTGGCGGATGTCGTCGCGCTCACCCACCCAAATCAAAAGGCCCTGTTGCGGGTCGGCGAGGAGGAAGGCGCACCAGTCGTTGCCGTTGTCGATGATGTCGTGGGAACCAAGGGTCGCGGGCGGTGCGGCCAGCACCGGCGCTTCGGCTGAGCGTACAAGTAGCTGGCCGTCGCTGCGCCACACCTGGAAGGTCAGGCGAGTTTCATAGGGATGAGCCACGCCCTCTTCGCCCACGCGGCTCATGGCCTGATCAAACGCCTGGTACAAGCGGTCCCAATCCGCCTCGCCGGGGTCGCGCTGGCGCAGTACGCCTTGCAGCAGGCGCGCGCTTTGGGCGAGTTGGGCGTCGTAGACTTCTTCGATTTCGTGGTGACTGTCGCGCAGCACCAGCCAACTGATCAGGGCATCGCCGAGCAGGATCAACACCAGCACCGGCACGAGGATGCGCGCGCGCACGGAGGTCATGGCTTGAGTACCAGCACATAGCCAACGCCGCGCACGGTGCGTATGAGCTCGGTGGATAACTTTTTACGCAGGTTGTGAATCAACACTTCCAAGGTGTTGCTTTCGACGCGGTCCTGCCAGCCATACAACGCGCGAGACAAGCGCTCGCGGGTCACCACTTTGCCGGGGCGTACCATCAGTTGGTGCAGCAGTTGGTATTCCATGGGGGTGACGATGATGTCCTCATCCAGGTAACGCACCTGCTGGGTGGCGGGGTCGAGGTTGACGCCGGCGTGTTCGAGCATCGGTTGCGCACGGCCCTGGCTGCGGCGCAACAGCGCGCGCACGCGTGCCTTGAGCTCTTCGACGTCGAAGGGTTTGACCAAGTAGTCGTCGGCGCCAGCGTCCAATCCGGCGATGCGCTCGGCGGTGCCGTCGCGGGCGGTGAGGATCAGCACCGGAAGATCATGTTGCTCGGCGCGCAGTTGCTGCAACAGGTCGAGGCCGTCGAGGCGGGGCAGGCCGAGGTCCAGCAGCAGTAGATCGAAGCTCTCCGTGCGCAACGCATGCAGCGCCGCAACGCCATCCTGCAGCCAATCCAGGGTGTAGCCCTCGGCGCCCAAGGCCACACGAATCCCTTGGCCGAGGGCACGGTCATCTTCGACAAGGAGTAGGCGCATAGCAAAATCTCTGTAGGAATCGGCGGCATCATGCCGGGTTATGGCCGGGGCTATTTCAGCAAAGATGTTACGGCTCGTTGCCAACTAAGGTTGCCCTAAGGTTGGTTTTGCACTGTGAAATCTCCCACATTTGCTGAGAGCTTTTCCATGCGCAAAATTTTCCTGCTGTCCCTGATCCTCGCCAGCCCCCTGGCCTTCGCCGGCCCGCAATGCACCACCGCCGAGCGCTCGCAATGGCAAGACGAAAAAGCCTTCCAGGACAAGCTCAAGGCCGAGGGCTACACCATCAGCAAGTTCAAGGTCACTGATGGCAACTGCTATGAGATCTACGGGTTCGACAAGGACAAGCGCAAAGTTGAGATCTACCACGACCCGGTCACCGGCAAGGCCGTGAAGACTGAGATCAAAGGCTGATGCCAGGCGAATCCCTACGCCTGTGGGACCCGCTGGTGAGGCTGTTCCACGCCTCCATCGCCGGGGTCTTCGTCGCCAATTACTTCTTCAACGAAGCCGGCGACGACTGGCATGTCTGGCTGGGTTATTACGCCATGGCCTGGCTGCTGGTGCGAACGGTGTGGGGATTTGTCGGACCGCGCAGCGCACGGTGGGCAGACTTTTGGCCTACGCCAAAAAGGCTGAATGCCCACGCGCGCTCGTTGCTCAAGGGTAAGCCGCAACACCGCTTGGGGCATTCGCCGATTGGCGCGCTGGTGATGCTGTTGATGTTGCTGGCGTTACTCACCGTCGGCGTGAGTGGCTTTTTGATGCAGGAAGTCGATGCCCTCTGGGGCGCCGATTGGCCGCTGCAAGTCCACGAGACCGCCGCCAATGCGCTGCTTGGCTTGGTATGCCTGCATGTGCTGGCTGCCGTGTTTGAAAGTATCCAGGTGCGGGACAACCTGCCGTTATCCATGCTCACCGGTCGCAGGAAGCGCCTGCCGGATGAACGTGCGCAGTAATCCTTTTACCCACAGGTTCCCTATGCGCTCCGCCTTATTGATATGCAGCCTGCTGGCAGTGTTTTTCGCTGCCTGGCAAAGCCATCCGCCCCATGTGCTGGCGCCGTTTGCCCAGACCAGCCCGAACACCGCAAAAGTGGCGGCGCCGGCGCAGTACAGCAGCCGGTTCGTATCCACCCAGCTCACCGACTTTGTGCACTCCTCATCCGTGACCGCCCTGCCCGGCGGCGACTTGATGGCGGTGTGGTTCGCCGGCTCACGCGAAGGCGCCGCTGATGTGCAGGTGCGCACCGCGCGCTTTGATGCACGCACCGGCGAATGGGGCGCCGAACAGGTGCTGGCCACGCGGGAAAGCACCCGCGACGGAACCCAGCGTTATATCCGCAAGCTCGGCAACCCGGTGATTGCCCTGGCGCCGGATAAACGCCTGTGGATGTTTTATGTGTCGGTGTCAGTGGGCGGCTGGGCCACCAGTGCGATCAACGTGATGGTGTCGGATGACCTGGGGGCCAGTTGGACGGCCCCTCGGCAACTGGTGACCTCGCCGTTCTTCAATATCAGCACCCTGGTCCGCGCCGCGCCGGTGTTCCACGCCGACGGCTCCATCGGCCTGCCGGTGTACCACGAGTTCATGGGCAAGTTTGCCGAGTACCTGTACCTGAGCGCAGACGGAGCGGTGATCGACAAATTCCGTATCAGCCGCGGCAAGAATTCCCTGCAACCGACCATCGTGCCCCTGGACGGCCAACGCGCCGTGGCGATGTTGCGCTATGCCGGCGACACCCATCACCGCGTGCTGGCCAGCCGCACTGAAGACGCCGGGCAAACCTGGAGCCAGCCGTACCCGCTGGAACCGGCCAACCCTAACTCGTCGCTGGCGGCGGTGGGCACGGTGGACGATGGGTTGCTGGTGGCGCTCAATGACCTGCAGGACGGCCGCTTCAAGCTCAGCCTCTATGGCACCGACGCCCAGCTCAGCCAGTGGCGCACTGTGGTGCAACTGGACGAATCACCGGACCCGCTCGGCCAACCGTTCGCCCCCGAAGCTTATAAAGAGATCATCGGCGAAGGCTTTCGCGCCTCCAGCGGCGCGCAGCGTTTACCGCTGGAGCAACGTTTTCTCAGCAGCCTCGACTACCGCGTGTGCAAACCCCGTGGCTGCGATTTCGAATACGAGTACCCGTACTTCAGCCGCAGCCCGGACGGTATGTACCACCTGGTGTACTCATGGAATAACACGTTTATCAAACATGTCAGCTTCAACGAAGCCTGGCTGGCGGAGCGTCTGTGATGGTGTTGCTGTGGCAGGCGCATTTGAGTTTTGTGCTGTTGGGGTTTGTGCTGTTAAGCACGTTTCGATTTACCGCCCGATGGCGACCGTGGTTGCTGCCAGTCCTGGTGGTGGTGAGCGTTATCCCGATCAATGAGCTGCCATTGGCGGCCTATGTCCGCAGTTTTACCGATGATTTGGCGATCAGCACGCTGGTGTTGTTGGGGTGGGTTGCGCTGAGCCGTCTGGGCGTGGTGCAGCCGCTGGCTCGACCACATCAGGTGCAGATGTTGCTGCTGTTTGGCCTACTGAGCCTGGTGCTATACCCGGCCACGTTAGGCCTGACCTATTTCGACCCGTACCGCTTGGGCTTCAACCCTCGACCGATGATTGTGCTGGTCGCGGTGGCGGCGCTGTTGATGCTGTGGCTGCGCAATGCGCTGGCGGTGTGGATGTTGGTGATCGGCACGCTGGCGTTCGCATTGCGGCTCAAGGCCTCAGAGAACTATTGGGATTATCTGGTTGATCCGCTCTTGGCAGGCTACTGCGTCGTCGCTGGATTAATGCAACTCAAACTGTACTGCTTTAAAGAATGGAAAATTTGATGAGTGCGTTGCAATCACGTCGCCTGCGCTACGGCATGGGCGCGATCGGGTTGGTGTTTGTGCTGCTGGCTGCGTTGCGACTGGTGTTTGTGCTGGGTTTTTCCGGCCTTGATGTGATAACCCCTGCACTGCTGGAAACCCTCGGCATCGGCCTGCGTTTCGATCTGCGCCTGGCGGTGTTGCTGCTGCTGCCGCTGGCCGTGCTGGCATGGCTGCCGCGCTGGAACCTCACCACGCTGCCAGTCCTGCGCTGGCTGGCACGTGCCTACCTGGTGGTCGCACTGGCGATGATCGGCCTGGTGTACATCATCGACTTCGGCCATTACGCCTACCTCGGCGTACGCATCAATGCGACGGTGCTGCGCTACCTGCAAGACGCACAGATTTCACAACAGATGGTGTGGGAAACCTATCCAGTGCTGTGGATAACCGCCTGCTGGCTGGCGGCAGTGGGGTTGTGGGTATGGGCGTTGATCTGCCTGGAGCGCCTGACCCTGGACCGTGCGCCAACCCCCATTAATCGATGGGCGGTGACGTCAGTCTCAGTAGTTGGCGTGGTCGCCGTGCTGCTCGCCCTGCTGGGGCGCGTGGCCAACCTCAACCTGGAAAACCCGGTGCCGCTGCGCTGGAGCGATGCGTTCTTTTCCGGCAACAGCCAGGTGGCCGCCGTGGGCCTCAACCCGGTGCTGTTTTTGTACGACACCCTCAAGGTCGGCCAATCGCAGTTCGATGAAGCCCAGGTGCGTAAGCATTACCCGCAAGTCGCCCAGTACTTGGGGGTGGATCAACCGGACGCCCAGCAACTGAATTTCACCCGCCACCAGGGTGTGCAGCCCTATCGCCTGGCCGGCGAGCGCCCGCTGAACGTAATCTTCGTGATGCTCGAATCCCTTGGCACGAGCGCCGTCGGGGCCTACGGCAACCCGCTCAATCCCACGCCGAACCTGGATAAACTGGCCAGCCAAAGCTGGTTCTTCAAGCACTTCTACGTACCGGTCACCGGCACCGCCAAGACTGTCTGGGCCAGCATCACCGGCGTGCCCGACGTCACCCGCCAGGAGACTGCCACGCGCAATCCGCTGATCACCCGGCAACACACGGTGATCAACGCATTCGAGGGCTATCAGAAGTTCTACATGATCGGCGGCAACGCCGGCTGGGCGAACATCAACGCGCTGATCCGCCAGAGCATCGACGACGTGCAGCTGTTTGAAGAGAGCGACTGGCAATCGCCACGGGTGGATGTGTGGGGTATTTCAGACTTGGACCTGTTCAAGGAAGGTGACGAACTGTTGAGCAGGATGCCCAAGGACCAGCCGTTCTTCGCCTACCTGCAAACCTCCGGCAACCATCGACCCTTCACGATTCCCAAAGACAACGACGGTTTCCAGGTGGCGAACGTGACCCTGGAGCAAGTCCAGGCAGCCGGTTCGCGCAGTGTCGAGCAATACAACGCGGTGCGCCTGCTCGACTACAACATCGGCCGCTTGATGGAAATCGCCAAGGCCGGTGGTTACTACGACAACAGCATTTTTGTGTTCTTCGGCGACCACAACACGCGCATCAGCCAGATCCCGCACATGCCGCCTGCCTTTGAACAGCTGGGGCTGGAAAGCAACAACGTGCCGTTGTTGATCCACGCGCCGGGCCTGGCACCTAGGGTGATCGAACAGGCGGTGGGCCTGGCGGATTTGTTGCCGACCGTTGCGGGCATGGCAGGCGTGCCGTTCACCAATGGCGCCATGGGCCGGGATATCCAACAGCCTGCTCCGGAAGGGGAACGCGTGGTGCCGCTGGTGTTGCGTGAGGGAACGTTCCCAATCATCGGCGGCGTGACCCAACACTTCCTGTTGCAAATGCAACACGACGGCAGCTCACCGACCCTGCATGACCTGGCCTCAAAGACACCGCGAGAGGATGTGGCAACGCAACATCCCGCAGAGTTTCAGCGTTTGCAGGCGCTGACCCGTGGGCTGCATGAGAGTGCGCGGTTGATGCTGTTCAAAAATGTGCGGGAGTGATTATTTGGGTTGGAAGGTTTCGAGGTAGGCCAGGATGTTGTCGATTTTCTCCTGATCACTGATGCCCCAAAAGATCATCCGCGTACCGCTCACCACCTTCTTCGGCGCCTCGATATAGGCGGCGAGCTTGTCCCGCGTCCAGACCACGCCGGAGTTTTTCATCGCGTCAGAATACTGATAGTCGGTGGTGGTGCCGGCAGGCCTGCCGATGATGCCGTTGAGTTCCGGGCCGAACCCACCGCGCGCCCCTTCGCCGACGCTGTGGCAGCCGCCGCAGGTCTTGGTAAAGAGCTTGCCACCCGCCTCGGCGTCGCCGGCCGCGAGGGCTGACTGGGTGTTGAGGATCAGGGCGAGGGTGAGCAGGACGTACTTCATGGGAACTCCACATCGGCGAATGCGGGCGATTATGCCTGTTTGTCAGGAACGCATGCCCATCCAGATCAGCGCTTCGGTCCACGCTCGATCAGGGGAGCATTCAGGGTCGACAGCCTTTTGCGTGCATTGCAGAGCACAGGGATCGTGCCGCACCTCCCCGCAAACAAGCAAAATAGACCCCTCTGAGTAACCACCCATCGTTTTGGACATATCCAATCGAACCTATCCGATGGTCTTCCACTCCACCTTACTGAACCCTGATGGTGGAGTAACGATCATGGCTCAGCCATCGATTTTAGTACTGGAAGACGACGAGATCATTCGCTCGTTAATGGTGGATGTACTTGAGGATTTTGGGGCTCATGTGACGTCATTTCCTTCGGCGGATGAAGGGATGATTTTTCTGGAGCGGGATGATGAACCGGTCGACTTGATTGTCAGTGATGTTCAGATGCCAGGTTTGCTCAACGGCTATGACTTGAGCCGGGTAGTGGCCCATCGTTGGCCAGAGGTAAAGGTAGTGCTGACATCCGGCAACACTAAGATCGCGGCGCAACTGGGTAGCTCTGTGCGGTTTCTACCGAAACCGTGGAGCGCCGAACACCTGATTGAGTGCGTGCAAACGGCACTGACCCAGCAAAGCCCGCACCTGCATTGATAGCATCGCAACATCACTGAAGCCGAACTTTGGGACAAACACTGCGGTCATTAATGAGCAAGGAGAGACTTTTCTGATCCGCTGGTCAGGCTTTTCGCCTTGTGCGTACAGCCAATGGCCATGAGGTGTGTAGAATCACTGCCCAATTCTATGCGTCATTTATGGCCGGCAGGCCCACAGTTCGAGCTTATTGAATGCATTCACAGGCCCCTGACGGTGGTGTGCCCTCGTTGTTGGAAGCGTTGCGCACAGGCACGGCCCTGCTGCATGTAGCGCTGGAAAAGCGCCTGCCGTTTTTCAGCGAATACCTGAATGCCGACTGGTTTCGACGCTTGCTCCAGGCGTATTACGGGTTTTATGGGCCAATGGAAGCAGCGCTGTACGATTGTGAGTTGATCCCTGATGGCTATGACACAGAACTGCGTGTGAAAACGCCCACTCTGTTGAGCGATCTTCTCGCCCTTGGCCTGAATGACATGGCTATCAACGACCTGCCCCGCTGCACCCAACTGCCGCTCCTCGATACCCCTGCTGCATGCCTGGGCGCCTTGTATGTGCTCGAAGGCGCTACGCTGGGCGGCCAGGTACTGCGCCGGGAAATGGCTCAGCGCCTGGGTCTGGACGCCGATAACGGCGGTGCGTTTCTCAATGTGTATGGCCCCGAGACTGGTCGGCGCTGGAAAGACTTTCTCGACTATCTGGGCCACCAGCCGCTGGACGCACCAGCCAAACAACACGCGGTAGACGCGGCCCGTTCGACATTCCGCTGCTTTGAGCAATGGCTCGACAGCCAGGAGGTATTGCTATGAAACCCGATGATTTTGAAGAGCTGCTTGCCAACTGTGCGGACGAGCCTATTCGCATTCCAGGGGCCATCCAGCCCCATGGTGTGTTGCTGACGCTGTCTGACCCCGGCTTGCAGATCATCCAAGTCAGCGCCAACGTCGCCAGCCTGTTCAATCATGCACCGGAGACGCTGCTGGACCAGCCGCTGCACCGGTTGCTGGGCGCAGAGCACGCTAAGGCTGTGCAACACATGGTCGAGCTCAACAACTTTATCGACGCGCCGCCGCTGCACGTCACTTTCAACGGCACCAAGTTCGATGGCCTGCTTCATCGCCATCAGGGCGTGCTGATACTGGAATTCGAACCGTTGCTGGAGAATTTCCAGCCGCGTGCAATGAATCGTCGCACCAGTGATTTGGGCAAGATGCTGCAACGTTTGCAGGCGGCGAAAACCCTGCAAGCGCTGTACGAAATCAGCGTGCATGAAATCCAAGCCATGACCGGCTACGACCGCGTGCTGATCTACCGCTTCGAAGAGGAAGGCCACGGCCAAGTGATCGCCGAAGCGTCCGCGCCGTCCATGGAACTGTTCAACGGGCTGTTCTTCCCCGCGTCCGATATTCCCGAGCAGGCCCGCGAACTGTATCGCACCAACTGGTTGCGCATCATTCCCAACGCGGCCTACGAGCCAGTGCCACTGCTGCCCAAACTGCGCCCGGACAACGGTGAGCCGCTGGACCTCAGCTTCGCCACCCTGCGCAGTGTGTCGCCGATTCACTGTCAGTACATGCAGAACATGGGTGTGCTGTCGTCCATGAGCATCTCGCTGATGAAGGGCGACAAACTCTGGGGCCTGATCAGCTGCGGCAACCGTGAACCGCTGCTGGTGCCCAACGAGTTGCGCACCGCCTGCCAGACCATCGGCCAGGTGTTGTCATTGCAGATCAGCGCCATGGAAGCCTTGGACCTGAGCCGCCAGCGCGAGGAAAAAGTCGAGGCCCTGGCGTTACTGGATCAGGCGATGAAAGCCTCGGCGGACAACGTGTTTGATGGCCTGGCCCTGCAAGGCCAAGTGCTGATGGACCTGACCCTGTCCGGCGGTGTGGCGATCATCGAAGACAAGCAACTGCACCGCTACGGCAACTGCCCGGAACCGGCGCAGATCCGCGCGTTGCACAAGTGGCTTCAAGAGAGCGGCGATACGGTGTTTTCAAGCCATAACCTGGCCTCCGTCTACCCGCCGGCCGCTGAGTTTCAGCAGATGGCCAGCGGTGTCCTGGCCATGAGCCTGCCTAAACCGGTGGATAACGGTGTGCTGTGGTTCCGCCCGGAAGTGAAGGAGAACATCAACTGGAGCGGCGACCCGAACAAGCCACTGGATCTGGAAAACTCCGACGCTGGCTTGCGCCTTCGCCCACGCACTTCGTTTGAAATCTGGAAAGTGGAAATGGCCGGCATCTCCACCAAGTGGAGCCATGGTGACCTGTTTGCCGCCAATGACCTGCGTCGCTCCGCCCTGGAAAACGACCTGGCACGCCAGGTAGCGCGTGAGCAACAAGCCGTGCGCGCCCGTGATGAACTGGTGGCGGTGGTATCCCACGACTTGCGCAACCCGATGACGGTCATTTCGATGTTGTGCGGCATGATGCAAAAGGCCTTCAGCTCCGATGGCCCACACACGTCGCGGCGGATTTCCACGGCCATCGACACCATGCAGCAAGCCGCCGGGCGTATGAATGTGCTGCTGGAAGACTTGCTCGACACTTCGAAAATCGAGGCCGGGCGCTATGTGGTCAAGCCAGTGGCGCTGGATGTGAGCCAGATGTTCGAAGAGGCTTACTCGTTGCTCGCACCGCTGGCGATGGAAAAAGGCATCGACCTGTCGTTCAGCGCCGAGCCTGATCTGGTGATCAACGGCGACCCTGAGCGGATGTTCCAGGTGCTCTCGAACCTGATCGGCAACGCCATCAAGTTCACGCCGCGCCAAGGCACTATCGGCATCAGTGCCATGAGCAATGGTGAGGAGACCGTGTTTTCGGTGCGCGACTCCGGCGAGGGCATTGCGCCGGAGCAATTGCCCCATGTGTTCGACCGCTATTGGACCCAGACCGAAAACAATCCAACGGGCAGTGGCTTGGGGCTCTACATCACCCAGGGCATCGTCCACGCCCACGGCGGCAAGATCATTGCTGAAAGTGAAGTGGGGCGCGGCAGCGAGTTCCGGTTTACGGTGCCGAACGTAATTGAAAACTCACCGACCTAAGCGCCAGCGACCTTGTGGCAAGGGGTCTCTGGCAATAACCAGACATGGCCTGCTCTAGAGAGCGGCCTCAACCTCCGTCATATCTTGCAGCAGGGCGTTTATAGCTCGACGCCCCTCGTCCTCTATAAGTTTGTCGCCACTTCGCTCAACAGGGCGAAGTCACCCTCGACTGATAGAAGGATACTTCCATGCTCGGCCCTATAAATTCTCCCCCTCTGCCTGCTCAATACCCCACTGCACCGCATGACGACGCCCCCCTTCAACGCAATAAGCGCAGCATCGACGGCCCTCAATCGCAGCTCGAACCTCAGGACGCTGACGGTTCGGCGCGCGATGGCCGACACAGGAATACCGGCAGCCTAGACAGCCTGGGCAAGGGCAACTTGCCTTAAACCGTCGTACGAGGGGCAGTGCACTGCCCCTCGTCTTTGTAGGTCGTCGCGTCTTAACAAAACACTGACATCCGTTGCGCTAATCTTTCCGGTTCAACCCTGGCCGGAGCCTTTTACTGCATGCCACATCCCGACACCTTGCCCGCCGTACTCGCCGGCCCTCTGCTGCGGCGCCTGGAACCCCAACGCTTGGTGTTGTGGCTGGTGGGAAGCCGAGCATTAACCCTGACCCTGAGGCTGCAATCTGCCGAGCAGCACCTGGATATCCCGCTGGGCCAGGACCAATGCCAAGTCGTGCAGGTGGGCCGCGAGGCGTTTGTCCACCTGATTGATATACGGCTGGAAAAGGCGCTGCCGCAGGATGTGATCATCGACTATGACTTGCTCGTCGACGGCACCGGCATAGCCCAGTGGGCGCCCCACTTGCTGTACGCCAACGCCCAATACCCGAGCTTCGTGCTGCACAGCCGTATCCATCAACTGGTGCACGGCTCGTGCCGCAAACCTCACCACAGTGCCGACGAAGGCCTGCTTTGCGTTGATCGCCTGCTGGCCAATGCGCAGAACCCAACCGAGCGCCCGGCCTTGTTGATGATGAGCGGCGACCAAGTGTATGCCGACGATGTCGCCGGGCCGATGCTGCGCGCGATCCATGGGCTGATTGCGCGCCTGGGCCTGTTCGACGAATACCTGGAAGGCGCCGTGGTAGACGATAGCGCCAGCCTCTACGGGCATCACGCCAGCTACTACAACCGCGCCGATCTGCTCCCGGCGCTGGACAGCAACGAGACCCTGCGTGAACGTTTTTTTGGCGGCGTGAAAAAACCGATTTTCACCAGCAGCACCGCCGACAACCATCTGGTGACCTTCGCCGAAGTCATGGCGATGTACTTGCTGGTGTGGTCGCCTGCGCCTTGGAACCTGATCACCCCACAACCGCCGCAACTGAGCGCCGAGGAGTCATCGCGCTATGCGCGTGAGCAAGTGACGCTGGATACATTCCGTGAGGGTTTGCCGGACGTAGCACGGGTATTTGCCCACCTCTCCACCCTGATGATCTTTGACGACCACGACATCACCGACGACTGGAACCTCAGCGCCCAATGGGAAGAAACCGCCTACGGCCATCCGTTTTCCAAACGCATCATAGGTAACGCGCTGCTCGCCTACCTGCTGTGCCAGGGTTGGGGGAATAACCCGGATGCCTTTGTTGAGCTGGTGGGCCAAACGCAGACACTGGTCACCCACACGCAGGACAATCACTTGGACGCGCTCGCGCAGGACCAGTTGGTGGAGACACTGCTGAAGTTCCAGCAGTGGCATTACGTCCTGCCCACAACGCCGGCCTTGGTGGTGCTCGACACCCGCACCCGGCGCTGGCGCAGCGAATTCACGCTCAAGCACCCATCAGGCCTCCTTGACTGGGAAGCCTTGAGCGAACTGCAACAAGAGCTGCTCGATCATCCCTCAGCCATCATCGTCTCTCCCGCGCCGATTTTTGGCGTCAAGCTGATCGAGACCGTGCAAAAAATCTTCAGTTGGTGCGGCCATCCTTTATTGGTGGACGCCGAGAACTGGATGGCTCATCGCGGCGCAGCTAAGGTCATCCTCAACATCTTCCGCCACTCGCGCACGCCGGGTAACTACGTGATCCTCTCGGGCGACGTGCACTACTCGTTTGTCTATGAAGTGCTGATCCGCCACCGCAACGCCGGCCCGAGAATCTGGCAGATCACCAGCAGCGGCATCAAGAACGAATTCCCACCCCGATTGCTGGAATGGTTCGACCGCCTCAACCGCTGGCTTTATTCGCCGCGATCGCCCCTGAACTGGTTCACTCGCCGCCGCACCATGCAGGTGGTCCCCCATATCCCGGAACATG
This sequence comes from Pseudomonas sivasensis, assembly GCF_052938085.1. NCBI lineage: Bacteria > Pseudomonadati > Pseudomonadota > Gammaproteobacteria > Pseudomonadales > Pseudomonadaceae > Pseudomonas > Pseudomonas sivasensis. The sequence continues at coordinate 940,155 of NZ_CP176442.1, read as the reverse complement.
CCGAAGCCGGTGAACGGTTATGGAATTCGGCCGGAATTGGCCAAGTGTTTTTCAACGAGCGGGGGCAGCCGGAGGCTATTTACCAGCACAACGCGGACGGCAAACCTCGAACAAGGATGGTGGCGCCGCAGCAATAGCCAATAGCCATCATCCAAAAGCAGCACACCCATCCTATTCAAAGCCTTCAATCCCCGCTGTACAGTAGCCCCAGCCACGGAGTATCGGCGACAACATTGGCAGGCCTAGGCGCCTGCCCACGCAAGGAATGCGCAGATGGACGATACTTCCGGCAACAACCCGCTGGACCATGATTTTTCCCACCTTAACGCCGACATGTTGCATGCCGTGCTGGAGCTGGTCAGCGACGGCATCTGGGACTGGAACGCCAATACCGGGTTCGTCTACCGCAACCCAGGCTGGTACGAAATGCTGGGCTACCCTCGCCATTCCCTGGAAAACAACGTGTTTACCTGGGAAAACGTTATCCATCCGGACGATTACCCCCGTGTGATGACGGTGTTCGATGACTACGTCCACCAGCGTACCCCTCACTACCAAACCGAATACCGTTGCCGCAAAAAAGATGGCAGCTACCTATGGATCGAGGATCGCGGCTATGTCATTGCGCGCAATGAGGACGGCTCGGTAGCACGGATGGTGGGCGCCCATCGCGACATCGATCTGCGCAAATCCTCCGTTGAACAGTTGGAGCGACGCAATCAATCCCTTGAGGCACTGGTGGCCGAGCGGACGCGCGAGCTGTCGCGGGTCAATCAGCAACTACAACTACAGCTGAACGAGAACCGCTCCCTGGCCGAACGGGACGCCCTCACTCTCGTCGCCAACCGCTACCGCCTGGAAAAGGTACTGCTGGAAGAGTGCGGCCGCGCACAACGTTTTCGCCTGCCGTTGGCATTGATCGCGGTGGATATCGATGACTTCAAACCAATCAATGACCGACATGGCCACGGCGTGGGCGACCAAACCCTGGTGCACGTCGTGGAATGCCTGGAGAGGTGCATTCGCCCAGGCGACCTATTGGCTCGGTGGGGAGGTGATGAGTTTATGGTGGTGCTGCCCAAAAGCTCACTGGAAACCGCCAGGGCGTTGGCTGAGAACATCTGCCGAACGATGCGCAAGATCCCGGTGCGCGGTGATCTCACCGTCACCCTGAGCCTGGGCGTGGCCGAGCGGCGCATGGATGAATCTCCCGCCGCCCTGATGGCGCGTGCCGACCAGGCACTGTATCGCGCCAAAGCGGCGGGGAAAGATGGGGTGTCGGAGTAGGTCAAGCCCGTCAACGTACTGGCGCCGGGTACTGGATGCCGCCTCTGCTCCACAGCGCATTGAGGCCGCGCTTGACGGGTTCAGCGCGTTGCCACAAACGACTTTTGGCAACGGCTCCTTCCGATTTGGAATGACCCGGCGACTTTATTTCGTTTGCGACAAGGGCTGGCCTGCGGCTTAGATAAAACGACGCCCGCCACTGCCGAGTCCGAGATTCATGAGCCGCGAAACCATCAGCCAGTCGATTTCCATCGTTCATCCCATCAGCCTCAGCCACGGCAAGAACGCCGAAGTCTGGGACACCACGGGCAAGCGCTATATCGATTTTGTCGGCGGCATCGGCGTGCTTAACCTCGGCCATTGCCATCCCGGTGTGGTGGAGGCTATTCGTGAACAAGCGACGAAGTTGACCCACTCTGCGTTCAACGCCGCGCCGCACACGCCCTACATCGAACTCATGGATCGACTGACAGCGTTTATCCCAGTGAACTACCCCGTCAGCGGCATGCTCACCAACAGCGGCGCGGAAGCCGCGGAAAATGCCTTGAAGATCGTCCGCGGCGCCACCGGCCGCACTGCAGTGATCGCCTTTGACGGTGCCTTCCACGGCCGCACCCTGGCCACTCTCAACCTCAATGGCAAAGTGGCGCCCTACAAACAAAAGGTCGGCGTCCTGCCCGGCCCGGTGTATCACCTGCCCTACCCCAGCGCCGATAACGGCGTGAGCTGCGCTGAGGCACTGAAGGCCATGGATCGACTGTTCAGTGTGGAAATCGATATCAGCGACGTAGCCTGTTTCATCATCGAACCGGTGCAGGGCGAAGCCGGATTCCTCGCCTTGGATATCGCGTTCGCTCAGGCGCTGCGGCGCTTTTGCGATGAACACGACATCCTGTTGATCGCTGACGAAATCCAATCCGGCTTCGGCCGAACCGGCCAGCGTTTTGCCTTCTCGCGCCTGGGGATAGAACCGGACCTGATCCTGCTCGGCAAAAGCATCGCCGGCGGCGTCCCCTTGGGCGCAGTGGTCGGGCGCAAGACGTTGATGGATAACCTGCCCAAAGGTGGGTTGGGCGGTACGTACTCCGGCAACCCCATTGCCTGCGCAGCGGCGCTGGCCACCCTCGATGCAATGACCGATGAGCATTTGCAGGAGTGGGGCTCGCAGCAGGAAGAAGCGATCGTCGGCCGTTATGAAGCCTGGCGTTCGCAGCGCCTATCGCCGTACCTGGGCCGCCTGACCGGCGTCGGCGCCATGCGCGGCATCGAGCTGACCAGCACCGACGGCACGCCAGCGCCTCAGCAACTGACCCAATTGTTGAGCCTGGCGCGAGACGCCGGGTTGCTATTGATGCCCAGCGGCAGGTCGCGGCACATCATTCGCCTGTTGGCGCCACTGACCATTGAGCCTGCGGTGCTGGAAGAAGGACTGGATATTCTTCAAGCGTGCCTCAAGCAATTGGTTTAACGCCCGTATCCGCCGGTCGGCAGCCTTGCGCCGCGATAGGGGCATTGTGCTGCCTTGACCTGATCCCCCTCCCCCCTGAAAATGCGCGACGCTTTTTTGTCTTCCCCGTTTACTGAAGTAGTGAAATTTCAATGTCCGATTCTTACACCGAACACTCCGCCGAAGAATCCGTAGCCGCCTTGCACGCCAAAGCTGAATACGAAAACGCCATCAATCTTTCACAGCACGTGCCAGCCGCCAAGATCATCAGCGAGATGGTGCTGGACGCCTTTCACACCTCCAAGGAAAGCGACCAGATCCGCGAACTGCGCGTCGCCATCCGCCAGGCCCACGACGCCTTCGACGACGACAAGGCCTACGACCTGATGGGCCAGCTCAAGCAGCTCAAGGACGCCGAAGCCGCCGATAACATCGCGCTGGAAGACCTGAGCAGCAAATTCTCCATCAGCCGCATCCTGTCCAGCTTCAAGGACGACCCCGAGTTTCAGGAACTGGTCTACGGCCTGGCCCTCAAGGTGCTGAACCAGTCTCACCAGGCAATCAGCAACCCAAGCGCCGGCAAGGGCAAGGCGGCTCGCCCCAAGAAAGAAGCTGAAGTGTTTGTGATCAGCAAGGACGGCATCAGCGTCACGCTGCCGCTGCGCACGCCACGTTCCAAGTTGAACGTCGACCGCGAGGCGTTCGAGTTCCTGGGCTTCAGCTTTGTGGGTGAAGGCGATGAAGCCGAGCTGCAAGTCGAAAGTTTTGTGGACAACGCCGGCGTCGAGCAGCCGCTGAGCCGCAAGAGCGTGATTACTGCACTGCAACAGCAGACGGCGTTTGCGGGTTACAGCATCGCGCAGCAGTAACCAACACCCTCGGATCAATGTGGGAGTCCTCTCCCACATTTTTTTTGCGCGGTGTCAGCTGGCGCCCTGAATCTGCGCCGCAAACACTTCGCGAAACCGCGCCATCTCCCGCTTATTCCCCACCGTGACCCGCACCCACTGCGGCCAGTTTTCCCACACTCGTCCGATCAGTACGCCGTGGGCGGCCAGTGTGTCGATGACCTGCTCTGCCGGGCGCTTCACGTCAATCATGAAGCAGTTGGCCTGGGATGCCGTGCAAGTGAAGCCACGGCCCTTAAGCCAGGTGATGGTTTCTTCGCGCAGTTGCGCGTTGAGCGCCTTGCGTTGGGGCAGCACCTTCACATCCTCCAGGCTGGCGAGGCCGCCGAGCAAGGACGAACCGGCCGGGACGTTGTCGCCGCCGAATACCGCCAAGCGCTCCAGCAGCGCCGGGTGGCCGATCGCCAGGCCCAGACGAGCGCCGGCCATGCCGTAGATTTTCGAGAAGGTACGCAGCACCAGCAGATCGTCGTGGTCCTTGACCCAGCTCACCACGCTTGGGGTATCGGCGAAGTCGATGTAGGCCTCATCCACCACCAGCACACAGCCTTTGGGTTTGTTCGCCAAAGCCTGGCGGATGGCCTCGGTCGGCGTCACGGTGCCCGTCGGGTTGTTGGGGTTGCACAGGTAGAGCATGCCGGCCTGGGGGTCAGCCGCGAGCATGGCCTGGACGTCGTGGGCATGCTCGGCGTTGAGGTTCACTTCTTTCACCGGCGCTTTGCGCGATTTAGCGGCCTGGCGTGGTACCTCGTAGGACGGCGTCGCCATCACCAGGCCCCGGGTTTCGCTGGTAAACGCCAGCACCGCGTAGCGCAGTGCGGCCATGGAGCCGGAAAACACCGCCACTTGATCTTCGGTAATCCCTTGTTGCTGTGCAAATAACTCGGCCAGGGCGTACATGTGTTTGTACGGATAACGCCCTGCAGTGTCGATGCCGCGCTGCATCGCTTCGCGGGCCGCTGCCGAGGGCCCGTAGGGACTTTCGTTGTAGTTGAGCAGCACCTTGTCAGTCTTGGTTGCCGACGACGCGGCCACCGCCCAATCCAGGCGCCCGAGTAAAGGCAGGGCGGCGCCGAGGGCGAGAAGGGATCGACGACTAACGCTGACCATGGTGACTACTCCTTGTAGGCGGATGATGGATTCGCACTGCTCGTACAAGTGAGTATGACGAGACAATACGCGGCGGATTTAACCGAGCGCCCATGAAAAAGCCCCGTACGACTTTCGACGACGGGGCTTTTTCATGGGCGGGCTTTCAGTGCTCCCAATAGTCCGCGATGGGGTATTTGGCACACAAATGCTCAAGTTCAGAGCGCAATTGCGCCTGCGCAGTAGGCTCGAAGTGGTACTCGTATTCACCAAGCGGCGTCACCTGGTTGAGTACCCGGCACACCAGATCGACGACTTGCCGACAGCCATCGGCATCCACATTGCGTTGGGCCATGGAACCTGTGCCAATACACAGGCCACTGGCAACGGCAGACGAACGGGTCTCACCGGGTACGCGACTTTTATTCACAACGATTCCGCAGCCTTCCAACGCCGACTCGGCGATAGCACCGGTCATGTCCCCGCGCAAACGAATCAACACCGTATGGTTTTCGCTGCGCCCACCGACCACGTCATAGTCATGGGCCTGAAACGCGTAGGCCGCTTCGTCGGCCAGGGCGCGAACCCGCCCCATGCAAACGTCGAATTTCGCCGTCATTGCGTAGCCGAGCGCCGCGGCTTTTGCGGCGATCATATTGACCGCCGGCGCGCCCTGCATACGCGGGAAGACGGCTTGATCCAGCACACGGCTGAAAGTCGCCTTCAAGCCAGGCACCTTGGTATGGGCGTCGCGACCGGACAGGATCAGCCCACCACGCGGGCCACCCAACTGTTTGTGAGTGCAAGTGGTCGTGACGTGAGCCGCGTTAATCGGGCTGGGGTGGCGACCGGTCACAACCAGCCCTGCGATATGGGAAATATCGGCCAACAGGATCGCGCCTGCTTCATCGGCAATCGCGCGAAACCGCTCGAAATCCAGCACACGCGAATAAGCCGATGCGCCGCAAATGATGATCCGTGGACGATGGGCCAGCGCCAGGCTGCGCACCTGCTCGTAATCGATAAGGCCCTCGGCAGTGGTGCCGTAGCGAATCGCTTTGTAGTAGGCCCCGGTAAACACGGCGGGGCTGCCGTGGGTCAGGTGACCTCCGTGATCGTGGGCCATGCCCAGCAAGGTATCACCCGGCTCAAGCAGGGCGGACAACACTTGAGCGTTGGCGTTGGAACCCGAGTGCGATTGCACGCCGGCGTAGTGGGCGTCGAACAGTTCACGCGCCCTGCGGATCGCCAGGGACTCAACCAGATCGACATTCTCGCAGCCGGCGCGATGACGCTTGCCGGGCGCGCCCTCAGCAGTAACGTTGACCAGTGCGGACGCGGAAGCCGCCAGGGTGCGAGGCTTGACTGCACAGGAGGACGCGACCAATGACAGCGTGCGATGTTGGCGTGCCACTTCGGCGTCCAGCAGCATCGCCAGTTCCAGGTCCTCTGCGCGCAGGTCCGCCATGCCTCGGCGCAACAGGTCAGCCTGATCCTGCAGGTGTACGGTATTGAATGCCATGGCGGGTGTCCTTTCCTTGGTCGCTGCGTATCAGTTCGTCCTGAACCGTGGCGTTCAATTAAACAGGAAATTAAACATTTTCCAAATTAAATGTTCGCTTTTGTCCCCCCTTACCGAGCGGATGGCCATTTGCCTTGCGCAATACGGATCCCTCGCATCCGGGACTTTATTGTTAGGTCGCACGCGTGCAACACTTGCGCCCGCCGCGACGTATGAAACGCCCTGGATGGGCGTTTCACTGTTGAAACAATCTATACGGCGTCTTCAAAGATCGACGGTTTTTACTATAGGGAAGTGGTGAGCACGTGATGCACAGACGAGAAAAAACCGAGCATTTGAAGAGCAACATAAAGTACTTGATCAAGAGCCGTGGCGAGACCCAGCTGTCGCTGTGCAACGCCGCCGGCCTGACCCGCACTACGATCTACAACATCCTCGAAGGCAAGGTCGTCAATGTTCAGCAGTCGACCCTGCGCAAGATTTCCGACTTCTTCGGCGTGTCCTACGAAGAAATCGAGACTATCGATTTTGAAGCCAAGGAAATCATCGAGAGCAGTGCCTCGCCCCAAGGCAACATGAACCCCGCAGCCGTGCCGGTGCTCAAGCAAAGCCAGGTCATGCAGCACCTGGATAAGCGCATTGGCGAACTGGCTACCCTCTTCCCGCTCACGTACTACTTCGGCACCTCCCACAACCTGATCGGCGTGCGACTGGAGCGCCCTATACCGGGTGCGAATGAGCCGGGTGACCTATTGATCATCCAGAAGGGTTCGTCGAGCGACGATAAGGAAAAACTGGTGTTCGACAGGGCTACCCACACGCTGTTTATCAGCCGTGAAGCCTGCGCCAGCTCAGAACGCCTGTGTGTACTGGGGGATATCATTGAGGAGCGCTTCAATGACCACGTATGAAAGCGAGATCGAAAACAGTAAATACAAACTGCTGGGCTTCGAAAATGACAAGCGCCTGGCGGTGATCATGATCATCGCCACGGGCAAGATCATTCGGGTCAAGTTGAGCGAAGTCTTAAACAGCGAAATCATGGATAACTTGAATAAAATGGAAGTTAAAAACCTGTACAAGAAGTACTACTCCCAAGCGGGCACGGTGACGGCGTACGACCTCAACGATCGCAATGAAAGTTCGTGGATGATCTACATCATCCTCAACCTGCTGCTCTTCACCTTTTACATCTTCACCAGCATTGCCGCGACGAAACCGATCTACATCGAGTCCCTCGACATCATCGTTACGCCGGGCACTTTCCTATACCCGCTGACCTTCCTGATCGTGGATCTGCTCAACGAAAACTTTGGCCTGAGGCTCGCCAGGAAGGCCATCCTGTTTGCCTTTGCCAGCAACGCGATGATCATCATTTTGCTCTACGGCTCCACCTTCTTACCCGGCTTGCCCGGGTGGAAACTCGACGGTCCCTATAACGATGTGATTGTGCAGGTGTCGTCAGTGTTGATCGCGTCTTCGGTGTCGTTCCTGGTATCGGAAAACATCAACTCGTATTTGCTGTGCAAGATCAAAGAGCTGACTAACTCCAAATACCTATACCTGCGCATCTTCCTCAGTACGTTCTTTGCGGTGATTATCGACAGCTTCCTGTTCTGCTTTATTGCGTTCTACGGCGCCATGCAGACCAGCGATATCCTGAGCATGATCTATGTGCAGATCGCAATTAAGGTGGGCTTTGCGTTCTTTAATATTCTGCCGGCCTATGGCGCGCGTTCGTTGTTCAAGCGCTATATCACCGGCAACGCTGCCTGATTGAAACACGCCGATGGGCCTTGCCCATCGGCTTCATCACCTTAGTTCAGCTGCAACTTCTGCTTCAGGTTCTGCATGACATCCGTCTTGTTCTGCAGGTATTCATTCAAGCCCCGTGCACGCAGGTTGCACGCATCACACTCGCCACAGCCACTGCCGAGGACGCCGTTGTAACAGGTCAGGGTCTGCTGGCGGACCAAGTCCAGTTGCTGGTGGTAATCGGCCAAGGCCCAGGTCTCGGCCTTGTTCAGCCACATCAGCGGGGTTTCCAGGCGCACGTCGTATTCCATGCCCAGCTTGAGTGCCTGATTCAGCGCCTTGACGAATTCATCGCGGCAGTCCGGATAACCGGAGAAGTCGGTTTCGCACACGCCTGTAATGACGGTCTCGGCTTTCACCTGGTAGGCGTAGATTGCCGCCAGGGTCAGAAACAGAATATTGCGCCCCGGCACAAAGGTGCTGGGCAGGCTTTCACCTGAGCTGTTCACGGTCGGCACAGGAATGTTGTCGCGGGTCAGGCTGCTGATGGCCAGCTCGTTGAGCAACGACACGTCCATCACTTTGTGAACGGTGGCCCCCAACTGCTTGGCAAGCTGCTGGGCGACTTCGACTTCCGCCACATGGCGTTGGCCGTAGTCGAAGGTAATGCAGTGCACTTCATCGTAGTGCGGCAGTGCGTGGATTAAACAGGTGGTGGAGTCTTGTCCGCCACTGAACACGATTACGGCTTTTTTACTCATCGTTCTGCGTCCTGCATGGGTAGGATGTGGGCATAGTTTAAAGGTCACTCAATAAAAAACCCCGCGCTTCTTTCGAAGGCGGGGCCTTTTGCTACTCAGACACTCAGTGTGCGTAGGTCAGCAACAGCTCTTTCGGCACTTGGAAATCCAGGGACATCATCACGCTGAGCGCGGTGATGGTGAAAATCGAGAACACGAACAGCTTGCGCGCCCAGACGGTGTCATCCACCGCCTTGTAGCCTGTCCAGGCCATGTACAACCAGTACATGCCCATGGCAGCCGCGACGGCGAGGTAGCTCATGCCGGCGTAGCCACTGAAGGTCAACATCAAGGTCGCCACGAGGAAAGCCAGGATGTAGAGCAGGATGTGTTTCTTGGCAACCTGGATGCCACGCTTGACCGGCAAAACCGGAATCGATGCAGCCAGGTAGTCGTTGAAACGGAAGATCGCGATGGCGTAGGAATGCGGCATCTGCCACAGGCTGAACATCACCAGCAGCACCAGCGCGGCCATGTCGAAGCTATTGGTTACAGCCACATAACCAATCACCGGCGGCATCGCCCCCGACAGACTGCCCACCAGCGTGCCGTGAACCGACTTGCGCTTGAGGTACAGGCTGTAGAGGCCGACGTAGATGACAAAGCCGATCACGGCAAACAGCGCCGCCAACGGGTTGGCCACCTTGTACAACAGTGCCACACCGGCAACACCCAAAACGGTCGCGTAGATCAGTGCCAGCTTCAGGGAGATAAGGCCCTGGACCAGCACGCGATTCTTGGTGCGCTCCATCTTGATATCGATGTCACGGTCGATGCAGTTGTTGAAGACACAACCGGAAGCAACCACCAGGGACGTACCGATCATCGCAGCCAGGAAGATGGCCAGATCGACATGTCCCTTGGAGGCCAGGAAGAAACCGCCCGCCACAGAAAGCACGTTACCGAAAATGATCCCCGGTTTGGTGATTTGGATAAAGTGCTTAAGCGACATCGGGTCTTACCTCACTTCGCCATCATGAACGTATGGATGCTGAACATGATCCATATCGACAAGCCAACCAGCAGCAGGATTACTAAGCCTGCGAACACGAACGCAATCACGTTATCGCGCTGCTCTTTAGAACGATCCAGGTGCAGGAAGTACACCAGGTGAACCAGGACCTGAATCACCGCGAATGCCAATACGATCATCAAGGTGATCGACTTCGGCAGGGTCGGGTACATCACCAGACCGAACGGGATGAGCGTCAGGATTACCGACAGGATGAAGCCAATGGCGTACGACTTAACGCTGCCGTGGCTCGAATCATGGCTGTCATGGTCATGGGAGTGTGCATTAGCCATTACAGAGTCCCCATCAGGTAAACAACGGTGAAGACGCAGATCCAGACCACGTCCAGGAAGTGCCAGAACAGGCTCAGGCAAGTCAGGCGAGTCTTGTTGGTGTTGGTCAGGCCGTGTTTATTGACCTGATACATCATCACCGCCATCCACAGCAGGCCGGCAGTAACGTGCAGACCGTGGGTGCCGACCAGCGTGAAGAACGCCGACAGGAAACCGGAACGGTGCGGGCCGTAGCCTTCGGAGATCAACAGGTGGAACTCGTTGATCTCCATGCCGATGAAGCCCAGGCCGAACAGGAAGGTCATACCCAACCAGGTCAGCACGCCTTTCTTGTTGCCCTTGTAGAAGGCCAACATGGCGAAGCCGTAGGTGATCGAACTGAACAACAGCAAGGCGGTTTCGCCAAGCACGTAAGGCAGTTCGAAGATGTCGTGGCCCGACGGGCCACCCGCTACGTTGTTTACCAGTACCGCGTACACCGCGAAGATCGACGCAAACAAGATGCAGTCGGTCATCAGGTAGAGCCAGAAACCGAAAACGGTCATCGGCCCCGAGTCGTGGTGATGGTCATCGTGCCCATGGTCATCGACATGGGCGTGTCCAGCATTGGTCACTAAGTTCGACATGGTTTAAGCCTGTTCCAACGAGGTTTCTACACGGTTGGCCGGGATTTTCTTCTCGGCGACCAGGCGAGCGTGCTGCTCGGCTTCGATGCGCTCGATCGTTTCGACCGGCACCATGTAGCCTTGATCATCACGTGCTGCGTGGACAATGAAGTAGCCGATGGTGCCCACCAGGCTCACGATTGCCAGCCACCAGATGTGCCAGATCATCGCGAAACCGAACACAGTCAACAGCGCACCCATCACCACGCCAGTGGCGGTGTTGCTTGGCATGTGGATCGGCTCGTAGTGCTTAGGACGCTGGTACGCAGTACCGTCTTCCTTGGCTTCGGTGAACGCATCAATGGTGTTCGCAGTAGGGATCACGGCGAAGTTGTAGAACGGCGGCGGCGACGAAGTCGACCATTCCAGGGTGTGGCCATTCCATGGGTCGCCGGAGTCGCAAGCGTTCTGCTTACGGTCACGGATGCTCACGTACAGTTGGATCAACTGGCAGGCGATACCCACAGCGATCATGATTGCACCGAACATGGCAACGTACAGGTACGGTACCCACTCAGGGTTGGTAGTAGCGTTCAGACGACGGGTCATGCCCATGAAGCCCAGTGCATAGAGCGGCATGAACGCGACGAAGAAGCCCGAGATCCAGAACCAGAATGCAGCCTTGCCCCAACCTTCGTGCAGCTTGAAGCCGAACGCTTTCGGGAAGTAGAAGCTGAAACCAGCGATGTAACCGAATACAGCACCACCGATGATCACGTTGTGGAAGTGAGCGATCACGAACAGGCTGTTGTGCAGTACGAAGTCAGCACCCGGGATGGCCAGCAGTACGCCGGTCATGCCGCCGATGGCGAAGGTCACCATGAAGCCCAGGGTCCACAGAACCTGGCTGGTCATGCGCAGACGACCGTGATAGATGGTGAACAGCCAGTTGAATAGCTTCACCCCCGTCGGGATGGAAATCAGCATCGTCGCCAGGCCGAAGAAGGCGTTGACGCTGGCCCCCGAACCCATGGTGAAGAAGTGGTGCAGCCAAACCATGAAGCCCAGTACCGAGATCGCGCCCGATGCATAAACCATCGAGTGGTGACCGAACAGGCGCTTGCCGGTAAAGGTCGAGATCACTTCGGAGAAGATACCGAACGCTGGCAGGATCAGGATGTACACCTCAGGGTGACCCCATGCCCAGAACAGGTTCACGTACATCATTGGATTGCCACCAAGTTCATTGGTGAAAATGTGGAAATCCAGGTAACGGTCAAGCGACAGCAGCGCCATGGTAGCGGCCAGGATCGGGAACGAAGCCACGATCAGGACGTTGGCCCAGGTGCAGGTCCAGGTGAAGATCGGCATGTCCATCAGTTTCATGCCAGGGGCGCGCATTTTCAGGACGGTGGCCAGGAAGTTGACCCCCGTCAGCGTCGTCCCGAGTCCTGATAACTGTAGCGCCCAGATGTAGTAGTCCACACCCACGCCAGGGCTGTACTGGATACCCGACAATGGCGGATACGCAACCCAACCGGTCTTGGCGAATTCGCCGACGCCCAGGGACACGTTGATCAGCACAACGCCGGATACCAGCAGCCAGAAGCTCAGGGAGTTCAGGAACGGGTAGGCAACGTCACGGGCACCGATCTGCAGCGGCACAGCAAGGTTCATCAGGCCGGTGAAGAAAGGCATCGCCATGAAGATGATCATGATCACACCGTGGGCGGTGAAGATCTGGTCATAGTGTTCAGGCGGCAGGTAGCCAGGCGAACCTTCGGTGGCCATGGCCAACTGGGTACGCATCATGATGGCGTCGGCAAAACCGCGCAGCAGCATGACCATGGCAACGATGATGTACATCACGCCGATTTTCTTGTGGTCGACCGACGTCAGCCACTCGGTCCACAGGTAGGTCCACTTCTTGAAATAAGTGATTGCTGCAAACAGTGCCAGACCACCCAGCGCGATCATGGCGATGGTAATCATCACAATCGGCTCGTGGAACGGGACCGCATCCCAACTTAATTTACCAAACATCGTTTACTCCTCTGCCCCAGCAGTTGAATGCGAGCCCGTGTCAGAACCTTCAACCGCGGCCACTTCTTTCTTCTCGTGCTTGACCGGCTTGCCTGGCTTCATACCTTCGTACTTGTCGACGATTTTCTGAAACAGGTTCGGCTCATACGCGGAGTACAGAGCGACTGGGTTGTTCTGGCTTGGTTTGGTCAGGGCGTCGTATTCAGCTTGATCAAGCTGTTTAGGTGCGGCCTTGACTTCGGCTACCCAGGCGTTGAAATCTTCCTGGCTCGTCGAGATCGCTTTGAATTTCATGCCGGTGAAGCCAGCGCCGCTGTAGTTCGCGGAGATGCCTTCCATTTCAGCTTTTTCGTTCGCGATCAGGTGCAGACGAGTCTGCATGCCTGCCATCGCGTAGATCTGGCCACCCAGGGCTGGGATGAAGAACGAGTTCATCACGGCGTCGGAGGTGATCCGGAAGTTAAGCGGGGTGTTCTCCGGGAACCGGATCTGGTTAACCGTGGCGATACCCAGGTCCGGGTAGATGAACAGCCACTTCCAGTCCAGCGCGACCACTTCGATGTTGATCGGCTTGACGTTGGACTCCAGCGGACGGTACGGGTCCAACTCGTGGGTCGACTTATAGGTGATGTAACCCAGGGCGATGATGATGAGGATCGGAACCAGCCACACCGCGATTTCGATCTTGGTGGAGTGCGACCACTTAGGCGCGTAGGTCGCGTTGGTGTTCGACGCGCGGTATTTCCAGGCGAAGGCGAAGGTCATGATGATCACAGGCACCACAACCAACAGCATCAGCAGGGTGGCAGTGATGATCAGGTTTCGTTGATCCAGACCGATCTGTCCTTTTGGGTCCATCAAGGTCCACTTGCAGCCTCCCAGCATTAACATCATGCCAAGCAGCGGCAAAAAGCCTAGTAATCGGGGGTACCTGTTTTTACTCATCTCACGACCTCTAAAGCAGCTTGCGCAATGCAGTTGGGTTTTGATCGCCAACACTTCACCCTGCCAAGGGTTGGCATTTCTCTTCGATTGAATAAGAGCCTGCCCGGCACGCCATAACGGAGCGTTTCACGGACCTGCGGTGAGTTCTTATTCGATTTCGTGGTTAAAGGCCTTGTTACAGACCAATTCCGTTTGGTGCGGATAGTTGAAAGGCTGCCGGAACCTTGGGGTCGCACAGAGCCATCCATCTGCCCCTCGACCGCTCCAGTGCTCAAATATTGAACAGCACGGGACATTCAGTGCGTGCGATTGTAGTTAGCTAGCGATGTATAAACCATGTCTTATAAAGAAATAATTTTTATCGATTACAGCAATAATCCTTCACCGATATTGCAACGGTTCGCGATTTTATCGCGTTCGATTCTCAACAAAAACCACAAAAATTGCGGTGTTATAGGCTGAACCGCCACGGCCTTCAGTCGTCGTAAGGGCATGCAAAACCTATCTAACCCCCCAGAAAACAAGGCATTGGGACATCACGCAAAGGTGTGTCCGCCGCGAGGTGCGCAACGTTGTCCAGACCACGAACTGACAGCACACCTTGGGCGTTTTTTGCAAATTTAAGCGATGGCTTCGCGGAGCAGAAACGTCCTGCGGCGGCCTCTGTGTGACAACATGTCGCACGCTTCGCGCACCCTCAGTTGTCCCGTGTCACGCTCTATTCACAAAAGCCTACAAACAAAAACGCCCCGGCCTTCGTCAAAGAAGGACCGGGGCGTTTGACAGTTGGGTTCAGGCCTTGCGCTGGCGATTGCGATAGATGCCCAGCGGCACCAGGATCACCGTCAGCACGAACGCCACCAAGGCCCACTGCGCCAGGGACAGGCCTAGCACCGGCGGGTACGGCGTGCTGCAGAAGCCATCGACCTGAAAGCCCAGCGGGAAGACCTTGGCCAGGGGCAGGTCATCGACGATGGGTTGCAGCACATCGATGCCGCAGCTGACCTGCGGGAAGAACTGGGTGTACACGTGGTGACCCGCTGCGGCCACCCCGCCAACGGCGCTGAGGATCACCAGCCCTTCGAAAAAGGTCAGGGCACCCTTGGTGCGCATGGCTGCGCCGATGAACGCGAAGATCGCAATCAACAACAAGGCATAGCGTTGCAGGATGCACAGCGGGCACGGCGCCTCGCCCAGCACCACCTGCATGTACAACGCCCCACCGATCAGCGCCAGGCAGATGATGCCCAGCAACACCAGAAAGCGCCGCTCCCTGCCTAAACGCAATTCGTCACTCATCCCCGTATCCCTTTGTTTGGTTGTGCCAATGGCCGCAAGTTTACACACAGAGAGTGGTTTAAACAGAGGGGGGTTAACGGGGGATTAATCTGAAGAAATAGAGAGCCAAATGTGGGAAGGGGCTTGCCCTCCATAGCAGTGGATCAGCCAGCTTATCTTCAGCTGACACACCGCTATCGAGGACAAGCCCCCTCCCACATTTTGACCGTGTTATTCCAAGGCAGCAGCCGGGCCGAAGAACTCGTAGCGGCTTTGCTTCTCGGGCACACCCAGGGCCTTGAGGTGGCGCTTGATTGCGGCCATGAAACCTTTAGGTCCGAGGAAGTACGCGTCCAGGTCACGCTCTTGCGGCAACCAGGCCTGCAACTGCTCCAGACTCAAGAGCCCAACGTTATCCGCCGCAGGGCTTACACCGTCATCCTCGGCATAGCAATAGAAGCGCTTGAGTTGCGGGTGCTTCGCGGCGAGCGCGTCCACCCAATCGCGAAACGCGTGCACCCCGCCGTTACGCGCGCAGTGGATAAAATGCACCGGACGCTGGGTGGCCAGAGCGGCTTCAAGCATCGGCAGGGTCGGCGTGATGCCCACGCCGCCGCTGATCAGCACCAACGGTTTATCGCTGGCCTGCAGGATGAACTCACCCGACGGCGGGAACAGGTCGATGGTTGCGCCGACGTGCAACTGGTCATGCAGGTAGCTGGACACCCGGCCACCGGCTTCGCGCTTGACGCTGATGCGATACTGTCCGGCATCGCTTAGGGCCGACAGGGAATAGTTGCGGCGCACTTCTTCACCGTCGAGCACCAGCTTCATACCGATGTATTGGCCTGGCGCAGCGGCAAGGATCGGACCGTTATCCACAGGCGCGAAATAGAAAGAGACGATCTCGGCACTCTCCTCCACTCGCTTGACCAACGTAAACGCCCGCGCACCGCGCCAGCCGCCGGGGGCCTGGGCTTTCTCTTCGTAGATGGCGGCTTCGGCACCGATCAGAATGTCGGCCAACTGGCCATAGGCGGCGCCCCAGGCCTTCATCACCTCAGGCGTGGCAATCTCGCTACCCAGCACTTCGGAAATCGCCCGCAGCAGGCAGGCGCCCACGATCGGGTAGTGCTCCGGCAGGATCTGCAACGCCACATGCTTGTTGATGATCTTCGCCACCAAGTCGCCCAGTTGGTCGAGCTGGTCGATATGCCGCGCGTACATCAACACGCCGTTGGCCAAGGCGCGAGGCTGGTCGCCGCTGGCTTGGTGGGTCTGGTTGAACAGCGGGCGCACCTCAGGGTACTCGGAGAGCATCATGCGGTAGAAATGGGTGATCAGCGCCTCACCGCCACTTTCCAGCAGGGGCACGGTGGATTTGACGATGGCACGGTCTTGGGCACTAAGCATGGGAGCCTCCTGGGCTTCTTTACTGATTACCCTTAGCTACTCAGTATTCATGCCAACTAATAAATCGTTAATTTTCAATACCTTAAACATTGTGTAGTCAGTATGACCTCCTACACTCTATAGTCATAAGGACTACAAGGAGTCATTATGACTGCGCAATCATTGCTCACCACCCTCCTGCCCTTGGTCGCCGACCTGTCCCGCGACCTGCCCGAAGGCGAGCGCTATCGCCGCCTGTTGCAAGCCATGCGTGCCCTGCTGCCGTGCGACGCCGCAGCGTTGCTGCGCCTGGACGGTGAATGGCTGGTGCCGCTGGCAGTAGACGGGTTGAGCGCCGACACCTTGGGCCGACGCTTCAAGGTGAGCGAGCACCCGCGCTTCGCCGTCCTGCTCGGCAGCCCCGGCCCGACGCGCTTTGACAGCGACAGTGAATTGCCCGACCCCTACGACGGCCTGGTCGATGGCCTGCACGGACACTTGGAAGTGCACGACTGCATGGGCTGCCCGTTGTTTGTCGACGACCAGCCCTGGGGCCTGCTGACCCTGGATGCCCTCGACACCGAACGTTTCGAACGGGTTGAACTGGACGCCCTGCAAGCCTTCGCCAGCCTCGCTGCCGCCACCGTCAACGTCGCCGAACGCATCGAGCGCCTGGCGCTGCGCGCTGAAGACGAACACCAACGTGCCGAGATCTACCGTCAAGCCAGCGGCCAGCAGCACAAGGAAATGATCGGCCAGAGCAAAAGCCACAAACGCTTGGTCGAGGAAGTCAAACTGGTGGGCGGCAGCGACCTCACCGTGCTGATCACCGGCGAAACCGGAGTGGGCAAGGAATTGGTGGCCCAGGCTATCCACTCGGCATCCAATCGTGCGGATAAACCGCTCATCAGCCTCAACTGCGCCGCCCTGCCGGAGACACTGGTGGAGAGCGAGTTGTTCGGCCACGTACGCGGAGCCTTTACCGGCGCGCTCAATGAGCGTCGCGGCAAGTTCGAACTGGCCAACGGCGGCACCTTGTTCCTGGATGAAGTAGGCGAACTGTCGCTGACCGTGCAAGCCAAGCTGCTGCGGGTGCTGCAAAGCGGTCAGTTGCAGCGCCTCGGTTCGGACAAGGAGCATCAGGTTGACGTACGCCTGATCGCCGCCACCAACCGCGACCTCGCCGACGAAGTCCGCAACGGCCACTACCGCGCGGACTTCTACCACCGTCTGAGCGTATACCCGCTGCAGGTGCCGTCACTGCGCGAGCGCGGGCGCGATGTGTTGCTGCTGGCGGGCTTCTTCCTCGAACAGAACCGCTCACGCATGGGCCTGGGCAGTCTGCGGCTGACCAGCGATGCCCAGGCCGCGCTTTTGGCCTATAACTGGCCGGGGAATGTGCGGGAGCTGGAACACTTGATCGGACGCAGCGCGTTGAAGGCATTGGGCAACTGTCGCGAACGGCCGAGGATTCTGAGCTTGAGTGCCCTGGATCTGGACTTGCCGACGGTGAATGCGCCGGTCATCGAAGCACAGGCTCAAGCCGCACCCGTGGTCACCGGCGACCTGCGCCAGGCCACCGAAGACTATCAACGCCAGATCATCAGCGCCTGCCTGGAACGCCACCAACACAACTGGGCCAGCGCGGCCCGCGAACTGGGCCTGGACCGCGCCAACCTGGGCCGTATGGCCAAGCGCCTCGGACTGAAATAGCAAGGACAGCTCGGCCAAATGTATGCAATGCAGGGAATGTGGGAGGGGGCTTGCCCCCGATAGCGGTGGGCCAGCTATAGAGGGGCTGGCTGACACACTGCCCTCGGGGGCACGCCCCCTCCCCCATTAGACTGTCTTCGCCTGGAAGACCGGACTGGCAGACTTAGGCTTACGAAACACCAACACATTGCCCAACATCACCAGCACCAACCCCGCCAACGCCGGCGCGGTCCATTGGTAGCCCTCGGCAAACGCTGACACATTCAGCGCCACCACCGGGAACAGCACCGTGCAATACGCTGCCCGCTCCGGCCCCATGCGCCCAACCAGGGTCAGGTAGGCCGTAAAGCCGATCACCGAACCCGGAATCACCAGGTACCACAGCGCGCCGATGTACCGTGCGCTCCAGTCCATCTCAAACGGAATACCCCGCACCACACAGTAGGTCGCCAGCATCAAGGAGCCGTACAACATGCCCCAGGCATTGGTGGTCAGCGGCCGCAAGCCGGCCTTCTGTTGCAGGCTCGACAGCATATTGCCGGCCGAGAAACACATCGTCCCCAGTAACGCCAGACCCAAGCCGAACAAGGTCTGCGGACTGGCGGTGTGCCCCACCAGTTCCGGCCAGAACAGCAAGCCCAAGCCCGCCAACCCGAGGCCACCGCCCATCAACACGTTACGTGCCACGCGCTGGCCGAAAAACACCCGCGCATTCAGCGCGTTCCACAACGTGGCGGTGGAAAACACCACTGCCACCAGGCCGCTGGGAATCCACTGGCTGGCGGTCAGGAAGCACATGAAGTTGACGCAAAACAGGCACAGCCCCTGCGCCAGGCAGATCAGATGCCCGCGCCGGTTCATCACCTGCAACTTGCGGCTGAGCAGCAACAACGCAAACAACACCAGCGCCGCCAAGCCAAAGCGATAGACGATGGACACAGGAATCGCCACTACGCCCAATTGCCATTTGAGGGCGATCCAGGTGGTGCCCCAGATCAGCACGGTGAGTAAATACAGGGAAAGGTTCATAGCGGGCTCCATCGGTTGAGCCACAGTGTCGCCCTCAACCGGCGCCGAGCTCTTGCAGATTCTTGCGCTTTTGTCGGGCGGTGGGCTCACAGCGCCCACCTCGCGGAGTAGGATGCAAGACGTCGGAGAACACACCATGTCAGATCTGGAATCCCTACAAGTCTTTCAAGCCCTTAACCGCTCGCCCAACGCACGCCTTGAAGCCTGCGCCGAGCTCGGTGACGGCTTGTCGGCAGCTTTGTGGAGCAACCATCACGATTCCCAGGACTACCAGGCGCCCAGCCATCACACCTTGTCCTGCTACATCGGCGGTGGCACTGGCACCTTTCGGCGTGACCAGCCGGGCACCAAGGGCGGCCCCGACAAGCTGTGTATCCTGCCCGCCGAGCATCAGTCGGCGTGGGTGATCAACGGTGAAATCCGCCTGGCCCACGTGTATTTCAGCCCAGAGCAATTTGCCCTCGGCTGCGTCACCCTGCTCGACCGCGAACCGCGCACCCTGGAACTGCGCGAAAGCACCTTTCTGCAAGACGACAGCCAGGCCCGACGCTTCCACCAGTTGATCGCGCTCAACTGGCAGGAGCCCGCCGAACGCCTGCTGACCAGCAGCCTGGCCCATGAAATGCTCAGCCACACCCTGCTCAGCCAGGTAGGCGCCCGCGAAGGCCTGCGTTTGAAAGGTGGTTTAGCGGCGTACCAGCGACGGCTGTTGGTGGACTACATCGACCAGCACCTGGAAGACCCGATCAGCCTCGGGCAACTGGCTGGCCTGTGCGCGCTGTCGGAATACCATTTTGCGCGGATGTTCCGCCAAAGCTTCGGCCTGCCGCCCCATCAGTACTTACTGGCGCGTCGGCTGACCCGCGCGCAACACCTGCTGCGCAGCGGTGCCCTGCCCTTGGGCGAGATTGCCTTGCTGTGCGGTTTTTCCAGTGCCAGTCACTTCACTCATCGCTTCCGCCAGGCCATGGGCGCCACGCCCGGCGACTACCGTCAGGCGTTCATTTAAACCATCAAGCCCAACGTCTTGGCCTTGGCCACCGCCTGAGTTCGCCGCTCGACGCCCAGCTTGCTGTGGATGCGCCGCGCGTGAGTCTTGACGGTGTGCAGGGAGATAAACAGCCGGTCGGCAATTTCCAGGTTGGAGCTGCCCAGGGCGATCAGTTGCAGCACTTCCAATTCACGCTGGCTCAAGGGGTTTTCTACCGTGCCGGGGGTTGACGCCTGGGGTTCCATGCCCAGCTCACTCAGCAGTCCCGGCGAGCGCAAACGCAGTTCACGAATCGCCTGTTGCACCTGACAACGCCCGGCCAGTTCCAGGCCGGTTTGCAGCGAACGGCGCGCCAAGGCAGCATCGCCCAGTTGCCAAGCGACTTCGCCCAGCACCAGGTGCAGCTCGGTTTCCAGGCAGAGCATGCCGCGCTGATGGGTGGTTTCCAGCAACGCGTTGAGCCGTGCCACAGGTTGATCGGCGCAGCCCAGTTTCACCTCCGCCAGCACCAGCAGGTATTCCAGGCGTGGAATCAGTTCCAGGGTGGCCGGTGGCGCCTGTTTGGCCTGGGGGCCACGGAAGTGGCGCAGCACACGGCGCACCGCTTCCACGGTCAATTCGGCGCGGCCTTGCTGCAACCAGAAATGCCCACTGACCAGCAACAGCACCGCCCGGTATACCGTGTCCGGCACCTGGCGCTGCTGCATCAGCCGTTCGGCCTCGCGCAGTTGCACAAAGGCCTGGGCGTAATCACCCCGGTTGGCGGCCAGCAAGGCCAGACCGAGAAAACCGTAGAGCACGCGTTTGTCCTGGCTGTGCAGGCACATCTTCAGGCCAGTCTCGAAACAGTCGGCGGCCAAGCTGTCCTGGCCCTGGCGCAGCGCCAAGTGCCCGCGCCGCAAGGCGATGCGCCCAACCAGTGGCCCGGCCTTGAGCCGCTGCTTGAGCAACATCGCCTGCACCGTTTCCAGCAGGCTTTGCGCCCGATACGGCGCGCCACGCTGTTCCAGCAATTGCGCGTGATCCAACTCCAGCAACGCCTCCAGCACCAACGAACCATGGGCGCGCGCCAGGCACAGCGCTTCGCGGTTCAGGCCTTGGGCCGCGTCCAGTTCACCGCGCAGCAAGGCTTGTTGGGTCAGCCCCGACAGGCACATCAGGCGCGAAGTCCAGGCGCTCTCGGGCAAGGCTTGCAGGGCCTCAAGAAAATGCAGACGGGAACTCTCGGCATCGCCGCCCAGGTGCAGCAACCAGCCCCACTGCGCCTGCCAGCGCGCCAGTAAATAACGCTGTTGCGCCGCCGAGGGTTGCGGGGCAAATCGAGCGAGCTGATCGATGCACGCAGCCGCCTGTTCGAAGCGCCCGGCGAACAGGAGCGCAGCAGTCACCAACCCCACCAGTTGCGCCGAGCCGAGCATCAGTTCATCGCCATGCTGCTCATGCAGGCGCAACAGCAAGACGGCGTTCTGCTGGCGGAACAGGTCCTCAAAGCTGAAGTGCTGCAAGAGACTTACTGCCATTTCATATTCTTCGGCCAGCAGAGCCTGTTCAAAAGCGGCCTGCCAATCCTGCTCGGTGCAAAACCACTGGCAAGCGCGTCGATGCCAAGAGCGCCTGGCAGGCCAGGGTTCGTTGTGCATCAGCTGCGCCAGGGGCGGGAAAACCTGCAACCAGTCGGTGTCTTCCCACGGCTCGATAAATGCGCCCAGCGCGTGTAAATCCCTCAGGTATTGGCCACCGTCGCCAGCGCCGAACAAGTGTTCGCACAGGCCAGTATTGAAGCGCGGCAGATGGGCCAGCACCCGCCAAGCCTCGGCCAACTCCGGCGGCAGCGTGCTGAACAGTTCGTGTTGCAGGTAGTCGAGCAACGTCTTATCGGGATGACCATCACCCAGCAAGGCGATGCGCACACCCGCGCACCAACCCGCGCTGAACTGCAGCACGCTGTCGACGGATTGGGCCGGCGCATGGCTGAGCAGTGCCTGGATTTCCACAGGGGTAAATGCCAGTTCGGCGCCGCACTCAAGTAACTCATCGTCGAGCAGCAGCCGAGGCCAATTACAGGCCGGACGCCGTCGAGCGCCCAGCCACCAGGTCAGGGCCGGGCTGCTGGCGGTGAGCAGGCGATCGAGCAAGGCGTCGGTGTCTTGAGTGGGTAAGCGGCAGAAATCATCGAGGAACACCCATGCCTGGGCCTGCCAGCGGCTGAGGTCCAGCAGCAATGTGGCTTCGTCGGTAAACGTCAGGCCAAGGTTTTGCGCCAGCCGTTGGCACAGGTCGAGGGGGCTGAGCGACGCGCCATTGAGCGGCAACCAGTACACCTGGCAACCGATGGGTGCCTGCAACGCACATTCGGCGAGCAACGCGCTCTTGCCGCTGCCGCCGGGGGCGCATAACAACTTGACCCTGACCGGTGCTGCCAGCAAAGGCTCGGCCAGGCGGGGGCGCAGCAAATGATGGGCGGACAGCCGGGGCATGAATCCAGGACGGTCCAGGCAGCGTGTCATGGCGGTCATTGCTGCATCCTGCTTTTTTATTGTTATGCAACGTGATGCGTACCCTAGTCCTGTGGCGGGGGGTTGTTGAAGAAGTATTCAGCAGGGTGATTGAAGGCCATGCACAGAACCCAATGTGGGAGGGGGCTTGCCCCCGATGGCGGTGTATCAGTCAACCAATCCAGTGACTGATACTCCCTCATCGGGGGCAAGCCCCCTCCCACATTTTGACCCCGCTTCGATCCGGGATCAGCGCACGCCTTCAGCCCTCAAGGCTGCCGGAGTGTAGTCCGCTGCCTTGGCCGCGAAGCCGAACACGAAGCTGCTCTTCTCCTCGTTCTTCATGCCCAGTGCGATGTAACGCCCGGCAATGATGTCGTACAGGGTTTCGACCGTGTAGGCCGGCACCTGGTGGTCGTAGTAGAACTGCGCATGACCTTCGGCGACGCGCCACAGTTGGCCGCGACCGTCGTAGTGATCCACCAGCGCGACTTGCCAGCTGTCTTCGTCGATGTACATGTGGCGCTTGGCGTAGATGTGCCGCTCGCTCGGTTTGACCGTGCCGACCACTTCCCACACGCGGTGCAGTTCGTAGCGGGTCAGGTCCTGGTTGATGTGACCAGCCTTGATGATGTCGTCGTACTTGAGGCTCGGCGAGTCGAGCTTGTAGCTGTTATAGGGGATGTACATCTCTTTCTTGCCCACCAGCTTCCAGTCGTAGCGGTCGGGGGCCCCGGAGAACATGTCGAAGTTGTCGGTGGTACGCAGGCCGTCGGACGCGGTGCCCGGCCCGTCATAGGACACTTGCGGAGCACGGCGCACACGGCGCTGGCCGGCGTTGTAGATCCAGGCCAGGCGCGGTTCTTTCACCTGGTCGAGGGTTTCATGCACCAGCAGCACGTTGCCCGCCAGGCGCGCTGGGGCGGTGACCGATTGCTTGAAGAAGCTCAACACGTTGGCCGCCTTGGCCGCGTCGATATCCGGGATCGCTTGAGGCACCGCCACTTCTTCTTCGAAGCGGATCGGCGTGTAGCTGCCATTGGTCTGCGGGGTGGCCTGGGTGATGATGCGGCGCAGGTTACCGCCGTGGTAACGGGTGATGTGGTTCCACAGCACCTCCACGCCATTCTTGGGAATCGGGAACGCGTAGTAGCGGTTGCCGGTGAAGTTTTCCAGGCCGTTGCCGTCGTTGATCGCCTTGACGTTCAGTGCGCTGCGCTTGATCGATTCGTAGATGTCCGCCGGTAAGTTGACCGTACGGTGGCTCGGGTATACCGGAATTTTGTAGGTCTCGGGGTAGCGTTTGAACATCGCCACCTGGCCGTCGGAGAGTTTGTCTTTGTACTTGTCGACGGTGGCGGCGGTGATGACAAACAGCGGTTTTTCATTGGCAAACGGGTCGGCCAGGAAGCCTTTGCTGTCCACCGCGCCAGCGTTTTTCGGGATACCGCCAGTCCAGGCCGGGATCGAGCCGTCAGCGTTGCCGGCTTTTTCGGCACCGACCGGCGTGAGGGTGGTGCCCAGCTTGGCCGCTTCTTCCGGCGACACCGCCGCCATTACGTGAGCAGCCAACAGACTCAGGGCCAACACTGCAATTGTCTTACGCATAAGTTCTTGTCCTTCTTTAAGCCAAATCAGAAGTTCACGCCGAAGCTGAGGGCGAGGAAGTCGCGGTCGGTCAGGGTGTTGTAGTCGCCACCAAAGAAATCGGTGTAGCTGAGGCTGGCGGTGTAGGTGCTGCGGTAGTCCGCATCCACACCGACGCTGATCGCCTTGGCGCCCTTGTTGAAGATCCCGTTGGGCCCATAGCCGGCCACGTCATGGGACCAGGACAGGTTGGGCTTGAGGTTCACCCCGAAAATGGCGTTGTTGTAGTCAAGGATCGCCCGCGCGCGGTAGCCCCAAGAGGTGGAGGTGACGAAACCGTCGGTGTCACCCTCGAAACCGTAAGCGCCGTAGACCGAATCGCGGCCGTAACGCAGCTTGGATTTGTCCTCCAGGCCAGCCACGTGCACCACGGCCGCTTCGCCC
Source organism: Pseudomonas sivasensis (assembly GCF_052938085.1). Classification (NCBI taxonomy): domain Bacteria; kingdom Pseudomonadati; phylum Pseudomonadota; class Gammaproteobacteria; order Pseudomonadales; family Pseudomonadaceae; genus Pseudomonas; species Pseudomonas sivasensis. The sequence continues at coordinate 915,520 of NZ_CP176442.1, read as the reverse complement.
ACCAAAGTCAGGCGTTCGGCGCCGAGGACTTGGTCAAAGAACTGGGTCATGGTGCTTTGGATCTGGGTGATTTCCTTGCGGCGGTAGCCTTTGTTGTCGCTGCCGAAATTGCTGCGGATGGGTGAGGCCAATTGGCCGGCGATTGGGTTAAGCAAGGCCAATGTCAGGTCGGTGGTATTCAACTGCACCGGGGCATTGGGCCGGTAGCTGATTTCCCCGGTCCACGCCGTGCCGGTGGGCAAGGTTGTGGAGAAACTCGCGCCGAACAGGCGGATGTCTTCCGGGTAGTCGAGGTAGTACTGGCCACGACCGAGCATGGTGCTCTGGGCCAAGGCCTGACCGAAACCTCCAGCGGCGGCGGCGATGCCACCGATGGTTTGCAGTGTGGTGTTGTTGGTGATGGTGCCTACAGTGGGTGTGCGGCTGTGGTAATTCATGAAATACAAACCGTACTCGGTGTCGTCACCCAGCCAACGCAAAGCCGCCCCAAACTGACCGGAGTCCCGCGCATCACGGTCGCCCGCACGCTGTACCACCACACCCTCGCGCGTCACCACAAAACCCTGGCCGCGGTTTGCCGCAATCGATTGCAGCGGCGCGATCCCAGGGCTGCCTACTGTGTAGTTACCGGTGCAACCATCCGCCGCCACGTCACCGCCAAAGAAGGTGCCGCAGTTATCCAGCACGGTCTGGTCCCACTCCAACTGATAAAACCCTTCCACGGTCAGTTGGTTGGTCAGGCTCTGGGACGCAAACAGCATGTTCACCGGGATCAGGCCTTCCTTGATCTCGGCACCCGGGCGGCGGAACGCCGACACGTCAATCGGGTTGATGCTGTTGATGGAGTTGCCGATGAAGGTACTCTCACCCCAACTGACCACCTGCTTACCGGCGCGTACGGTGCCCGGCAGGTCGCCCAGGGAGTAGTTGTGATAGACGAACGCATCGAGGATCTGCGCACCGCTGGACTTGGCGCCTTCCTTGCGGTTGTGGTCGCTGATCTGCTTGAACTCGCGGTCTTCGTCCTTGAGCTCAAAGTCGTACCAGTACTTGCCGCGCACGAACACACCGGTGTCGCCGTACTTGAGTTCAAGGTCGTGCAGGCCCTTGAAGATTTTCGAGAAGGTCTCGCCCTTCTTGAAATTAAGCCGCCCGTCATCCCCCGTGGAAGCCTGGCCCGTGCCGCCATTGACGGTACCCACGAGTTTTTTATCGGCATCACGCATGCCCCAACTCGAACCCACCGACAACGACGAATCGAATTGCCCTTCGATCTCGCCAATATTGAACGAAACAGCCTGAGCCTGGGCACAGCAACCCAAGGCAACCGCAGCGGCCAGCGCCTGTGGCGTGAAGATGGCGCGCATTGTTGTTTTTGTCATGCGTCTTCCCCGGTGAGTGACAGAAGGCCCCACCCTACTGCCGCACATCAGGAGCGATAAGCGCACCAAGGAGGGATTCGTGTTGTCGCTCGAAAGGATTACCGGGCGCTCTGGCCTGGGTCTGGGCGGGGGCATGAACCGTGTGGATGGCGGGTTATCAGGGCCATGGATGGCGAGCGTCAAGACTGTTGCAGTTTTTACAACAGTCCTTGTCCCGAAGCGCTATTACTCATCTTGTCGCAAACGACTATTCTTGCCGGGCTTTCAGGGCAAACGGCCCGCTTCCCCAAACGGAAGAAAAGCCAGACTCAAATGGATTGATGTCTTTATTCAATCTGTTACCGGTGTTCACTGACGTTGATTTGTCGCTCCTTGATCCAACGTCTTACTTCAGCCGCTGCGTTTGCAGCGGCTTTTTTTTGCCTGAAATAAAACGGGGCGCCATCAGCGCCCCGTAAGATTCAAACTTTTTCAAGCAATGATCACAGGCTGTACTTCTGCAAGTTGGCCATCATCTCCTTCAAGGCCTCGATGTTGTCCTTGGGATGAGCCGCCCCTTCGAAGTCGCAGATCTGCTGCCAGTGCGCCGCCACATCGTCCGGTGAAAAACCGGCTTCGGGATCAAAGCCCACACCCAGGCTGCGCTCCCAGCGGGTCTTGCCGATCCAGCCACCGCCCACTTCAAACAACCCCGACGTTTCCTGGCACGCTTCGCTGCCCAGGTACACCACCAGCGGGCTGACCAATTCCGGCTTGAGGCGCTCGAACACTTGCGGCGGGATCAGGCCTTCGGTCATGCGCGTGGCGCCAGTGGGGGCGATGGCGTTGACCAGGATGTTGTTCTTGCGTCCCTCCAGCGCCAGGGTGCGGGTCAATCCGTACAGGCCGAGCTTGGCCATGCCGTAGTTGGACTGGCCGAAGTTGCCGTAGATGCCCGAAGTGGACGCGGTGAAGATCACCCGGCCATAGCCTTGCTCACGCAGATGGGGCCAGGCGGCGCGGGTGACTTTGTAAGCGCCTTCGACATGCACCCGGTAAACCAGGTCCCAGTCGGCGTCTTCCATTTTGTGGAACGTTTTGTCGCGCAGGATGCCGGCGTTATTGACCACTACGTCGATGCGGCCAAAAGCGTCGAGGGCGTTTTGCACAATCTTGTCACCATCGGTGACAGAGTCGTGGTTGGCTTCGGCAATACCGCCCGCCTCGCGGATCTCGGCCACTACACGGTCGGCCGCCGAAGCACTGGCGCCTTCGCCTTGGGTGGAACCGCCGAGATCGTTGACCAGCACCTTGGCCCCATGTTTAGCGAACAACAGCGCATGGGCCCGGCCCAATCCGCCGCCGGCACCGGTGACGATCACGACCTTATCCTGGAACTGCACTGACTCACTCATACCGAACTCCAATGGCGACAATGGGAATGGGTCGAGTGTCAGGCACAGGGCTGCCGGTCACAATAAAGACAGCCAAGGCTGAATGGTGCTCGATAAGGCAGGGGGATGATCCTAAGGCTCAGGAATAAGCCATGCGGGTTTCAACCTGCCCAATCCGATCACGAAACGCCTGGTAATGCTTGAGCACCTGCACCGGCGCTTCAATCTGCGGGTAGTGGCCGATGTTGGCCAGTAACACCGTGTCGGCATGGGGCACCAATTGGTGGTAACGCTCCACCATATGGACACCGGAGATCGGGTCGATCTCGCCGTCGATCACTCGCAATGGCACGTCACCCTGCTGCATCGCCGCCACCCAGCGATCACGCAGGCGCCGACGCTGGGGAATGTAGGCGATCAGCTTGTGCAGGATGCGCGTGCCATCGTTGCAGTCGATCAGGCTCCAGAAATCGTCCAGTGCGCTTTCGCTGGGGCGAGTGTTGGGGCCGAAGATCTGGCCGAAGCTGTCGGCCAGAGCATTGCGCCCGAATGCGCGGCCGATCATCCAGCCCAGCGGGCTGAGCAGGAGTTTTTGCACCAGCGCCGGGCGATGGGTTTCCGGGAACAGCCCGCCGTTGAGAAACACACAACTGGCCATCTTGAATCGGCCTTCATAGTGCCGGGCCAACAGTTCCTGAGCGACGCTGTCACCGTAGTCGTGGGCCAGCACGTGCACCGGCTGATCCACCCGCAGATGCTCCAGCAAAGCCTGTTGCAAATCCGCCTGTTCCAGCAGGCAGTAGCCATGGTCCAGAGGCTTGGCTGAATCGCCGAAACCGAGCATGTCGCAGGCGATGACCAAGTTGTGCTGGGCCAGGGGTTGCCACAGGTAATGCCAGTCCCAACTGGCGGTGGGAAAGCCATGGATCAGCAGCAACGGTTCGCCCTGCCCCGACACCCAGTAACGGATGGTGCGTCCGTGAAATTCGAAACTCTGGCTGCGTTTGCGCCAGGCTCTGAGCGGGATCTCGGCAAGTGGCATCAGCTTCTATACCCAGGATCTTGAGCATCCAATTTGCGCAGCAACGCCGGCCAGGCCAGCGCGCCCCCCATACCTTGAGCGCTCTTGGTGACAGCAGCGACCATGGCTTTGGCGCCCGCAAGAATCTGCGGACCAATGGCGATCAATTCAGCGCCGCCGTTTTGCGCCAGCACCTGGATATCGCAGGCGCGCTGAAAGGTGAACATCATCAGGAACGTGTCGGCGATGGTACTGCCACAGGTGAGCAGGCCATGGTTGTGCAGCATCAAGAAATTATTGTCGCCAAGGTCGGCTTGCAGGCGGGCCTTTTCCTCGTGGTTCAGCGCGACGCCTTCATAGGCGTGATAGGCCAGGCTCGACAGCACGAAGATCGATTGCTGGCTGATCGGCAGCACGCCCTGTTTCTGTGCCGCCACCGCCACACCGGCGGCAGTGTGGGTATGCAACACGCAGGTGACATCGTGGCGAACTTCATGAATGGCGCTGTGGATCGTGTAGCCCGCCGGGTTGATCTCGTTGGGGCTGTCCATCAGCTTGTTGCCGGCCTGGTCGACCTTGACCAGGCTCGACGCAGTGATCTCGTGGAACATCAGTCCGTAGGGATTGATCAGGAAATCATCGGTGCCCGGCACCTTGGCCGAGATGTGGGTGAAGATCAGGTCGTCCCAGCCATGCAACGCCACCAGGCGATAGCAGGCCGCCAGGTCGACACGGGCTTGCCACTCGGCAGCACTGACCTGATCTTTGACATTCTGTGGCGGCACAACAGGGGCTAGGCTCACGGTAACGACCTCCTTGGCGCACTTCTTATTATTTTTCGAGTGATGGGCCAGTCTAGTCAGACGCCCTGGCGGACGGAGTTGCCTTCGCAGCCAGCTTGATGACCGTACGAGTCAGCTATGAGAATAGTTTAGATCTATACAAACGGCGTCAAAGAGACGCCGTCAATAAAGGGACTGAAAACCGCTGGAACCGCTCAATCAAGCGCGCAGTGCAGTGACCAATTCTGCCAACCACGGCTCGGCATCAGCTTCCGGCGTCACGCTCTCGCTGGCGTCCAGGCGCAACATGGGCAGTACTTCGCGCACGCCCAATTCGCCAAACAGCTCGCGCATTTGCTCACCGCCACCACAAAAGGTGTCGCCATAGCTGGCGTCGCCCAAACCAATCACCGCACCGGGCAAACCGCGCCAGGCCGAAGGCAGTTGGTCGCGAATCGTCGAATACAACGGTTGCAGGTTATCGGGCAGTTCACCCATGCCGGTGGTCGAAGTCACCGCCAGAAACGCCTCAGGGGCAAACGCCTGCACATCCGCCAGGGTCGCGCGCGGGTTGTGCCAGGCTTCAAAACCAGCGTCTTTGAGGATGCCGGCGGCGTGCCGGGCGACTTCTTCAGCCGTGCCGTAGACCGAGCCGGAAAGGATGGCGACTTTCATCAATCTGATCCTGTAGTTGAGCGAAAGCCTGGGATATTAACAGCGACGCAAATATTTCGGGGCGCACCGTGCAAGATTCACGACTTGCCATAAACTGCCCATTCCAACAACACGCCACGGACCGCTCAATGATTAACGCCAAGCTGATGCAGATGGTGATCGACGCTTCCAACGAAGGCATCGTGGTCGCCGAACGCGAAGGCGATGAAAAGCCCCTGATTTATGTGAACCCGGCCTTCGAACGGATGACCGGCTACACACTGGACGAAATCCTCTATCAGGACTGCCGCTTCCTGCAGTCGGGCGACCGTGATCAGCCAGCGCTGACGGTTATTCGGGATGCTTTGGCGAAGGGTGGTTCGTGCCGAGAAACCCTGCGCAATTACCGTAAGGACGGCAGCCATTTCTGGAACGAACTGTCGCTTTCAACGGTGTTCAACACGGCTGATAAGCAAACCTATTTTATCGGCGTACAAAAAGACGTCACGCTCCAGGTCAAGGCCCAGCAGCGTGTCGAGCAATTAGAAAGCGAACTGGCCCAAGTCAAAGCCGAACTGGCCGCGTTCAAGTCGACAAATGGATTGAACAAAATTTAGAAAATACGGCCATATGAGCGGATAATGGCACTTTAATGCCCCTCTATTGAGCAAGCACAATGCAACGCGATGCGCTTCTGACCAAGGATGAGCTGGATTTCATTCAGAACATGCAACACAACCCGCAACTTAATCTGCGGGATGCGTCGTCGAGCCTGACCGTCAACGGCGGTGCGCAGATTCGCGACTTGCTCACCCGCCTGGCCGCCCACGACCATGTCACCATCCAAGCGCAGTTCGACAACCAGCAACTGACCTTTCCCCTCCAATTGGTGGAGGATGAGTTCAATGCAGTGCATCTGCGTCTGGGTGTGCCGAGTATTTTTGAAGACGGCCCGGTGATCCGCGCCTGGCGTCTTGCACTTGAAGCACCGGTGGCCCTGGAGAACATCAAGGGCACCGCAAGTGCGCTGTGGGTGCATGAGGTGTCATTCAAGGGCGTGCTGGTGGAGATTCGTGGCCGGATCAAACCACCAAAAACCTTTTCCCTTTGGTTCAGCCCTTCCGGCTATGAGCGCATTGCCCTGCGCGGCGCCTTTGAGAGGGAAACCGCGCGGGGTTTGTTTGCCTATCGCCTCAGTCAAAGCGATGCGGATGAAATCGAACGCCTGCGCCAGTTCATCCTGCATCAGCACCGCCTGGTGCACCCGCAGATGCACGCCTGAGTTCAGGTATCCAGATTACCGCTGAGGAACTGCTGCAAGCGGCGTTGCATCTGGCGCCCTTCGCTGCCCAGACAACCGATGGAGGAACCTGCCAGCGCGCTCTGCGCCAGGTCCGACACTGCGCCAGCAAGAAATAACGGGCAATCAAGGGTCAACGCCAAACGGTTGAGGCGGCCAGCCAGATCAACGTTATGGGAGTGGTTGGAGAAGATGATCAGCGCCTGGGGATGAGTCTTTTCACATATGAGGGTCAGCTCATCAAACGGCTGCCCCATCCCCAGCACCTTCACGACCAGGTCATCGCTGCTCATCAACAGCGCCGCCACCAGCAACTCCAGTTTGCGGCATTCGCCGGGTATGGCTGACAGCAATACCCGAGGCGCAGGCGACAGTGTCGCCGCTTGCAGGCGCTGAAAGGCATGGATACGCAAGAAGGCGTCGAAAAACAGCCATTCGCTGGCTTGACCAAAACGCCCCTGGTGGCGCAACAGCTCGTTCCAGAGAGGCATCAGGATCTCTTGGAACGCCACGTTGAGGGGATAGGTAGCGAGAATCTGGCCATACAGGCTTTCCAACTGACGATCGTCAAAGGCCTTGACCGCCAGCAACAGCCTCGCCCGCCATTGCGGCAATTCGCTTTCCTCGACTGAGTCGCGCTCAGCGCGAATCGCTTCGGCCTGCTGATCGTCGCGGGCGAGAATCTTGCCGACCTTGCTTACCGCCACGCCACGTTCAATCCAACCAAGAATGCGATTGACCGTCTCAATATCGGCCTTGGAGTAGAGGCGGTGCCCACTTTCGGTGCGGATGGGCTGGATCAGGCCGTAACGACGCTCCCATGCACGCAAGGTGACCGGGTTGACGCCTGTCAATCTTGATACATCACGAATTGGAAAAAGCTCAGCGCAATCAGGCGAATCCAGATACGAAATGCTGTCAGCAGGAGCAGTAATCACGGGCATTCAAGACCAACAAACCAGCGGTAATTGGGCGGTCATTTAACGCCTATAGACCCCTCTTTTTCAAGGTGTGTACTTTTCGGACCAATGTCGCTGGCGTATTTCGGCAAAACCGGAATAATCCTTGCCTGTTTTTTCTACGTCGCTGCAACACCCCGCAGCTTCGTTTGTGCGCCACCTACCCGGATCAGCGCACCCGTACATTTGGAGATACACAATGTCTACCTCTCCCGTCACCTTGATGGTTGCGCGCCGCGTCGCCAAAGGGCGCTACGAAGAACTGATGGCCTGGCTGCGCGAAGGCGAGCAATTGGCTACCGACTTCCCCGGTTATCTGGGCTCCGGCGTACTTGCACCGCCGCCCAACGATGACGAATTCCAGATCATTTTCCGCTTCGCCGACGAAAAAACACTGCATGCCTGGGAATTCTCCGCCTCCCGTTGTGCCTGGCTTAGCCGCGGCAGCGATTTGTTTGCCGACCCCTCCGAGCACCGTGTGCGCGGCATCGATGGCTGGTTTGGCGCCGCGGGTGCCCGTCCGCCGCGCTGGAAGCAGGCCGTGGCAATCTGGCTGGCGTTTTTCCCGGTGTCGCTGCTGTTCAACTTTGTCTTGGGGCCGTTGCTCAATGGGCTCGACCTGGTGCCTCGCGTACTGGTCAGCACGATGGCACTCACGCCTCTGATGGTTTACTGGTTCATTCCGCTGTCCACACACCTGCTGGCGAACTGGCTGCATCCCACGCTTGCACCGCGCAAGGCCGCCGAAGCGGCGGCGTGAGTACAGGGGCGACCCGTCGCTGGTATGATTTGCGCCTGCCAGCGACGCGAGCCTCCCATGACTGCAAAGAACGCCCCGATCCTGATCACCGGCGCCGGCCAACGTGTCGGCCTGCATTGCGCCCAGCGCCTGCTGGACGAGGGCCAACCGGTGATTTTCAGCTACCGCAGCGAACGCCCCGGCGTGCAGGCCCTGCGCGAGCGTGGCGCGATCGGTGTGTTTGCCGACTTCTCCAACGAAGCTGGGATCCTGGCGTTTATCGCTGAACTGAGTACCCACACCCAAAGCCTGCGCGCGATCATCCACAACGCCTCGGCCTGGGTCGCGGAAACGCCGGGCGACGAAAGCCGCGCGTTTACCGATATGTTCAGCGTACACATGCTTGCGCCGTACCTGATCAACCTGCATTGTTCGACCTTGCTGCAACGCTCTTCACCTGCCGATATCGTGCATATCAGCGATGACGTGGTGCGCAAGGGCAGCCGCCAGCACATTGCCTACTGCGCCACCAAGGCCGGGCTCGACAGCCTTACGCTGTCGTTTGCCGCGCAGTTCGCGCCGCTGATCAAAGTCAACGGCATCGCCCCGGCGATGGTGATGTTCAACGAAGACGACGACGCGGCCTATCGCACTCGGGTGTTGGCCAAATCAGCCCTGGGCATCGAGCCCGGACCCGAGGTGATTTACCAGAGCGTGCGCTACCTGCTGGACAACCCCTATGTCACCGGTACCACCCTGACCGTCAACGGCGGGCGGCATATCAAGTAAGCCGTTTGTGAGGATGTTGTATGACCTTATCCCTGCCCCACCATTACCGCGAGATCCTCAAGAACCTGGGCGAAGACCCGGAACGCGAAGGCTTGCTCGACACCCCCAAGCGCGCCGCCAAGGCCATGCAGTACCTGTGTCATGGCTATGAGCAGAACCTCGAAGAAATCGTCAACGGTGCACTGTTCGCCTCCGACAACGACGAGATGGTGATCCTCAAGGACATCGAGTTGTACTCGCTGTGCGAACATCACCTGCTGCCCTTTATCGGCAAGGCCCACGTGGCCTATATTCCGACCGGCAAGGTGCTCGGCCTGTCGAAACTGGCGCGTATTGTCGACATGTTCGCCCGGCGCCTGCAGATCCAGGAAAACCTCACGCGGCAGATCGCCGACGCGATCCAGGACGTGACCCAGGCCGCCGGTGTGGCGGTGGTGATCGAGGCCAAGCACATGTGCATGATGATGCGCGGCGTGGAAAAACAGAATTCAACCATGAACACCTCGGTGATGCTCGGCGCGTTCCGCGAGTCGAACACCACGCGCATGGAGTTCCTGCAACTGATTGGACGGAGCAAGTAGCAATGCCACAACTTCAACCAGGCATGGCGCGCATCCGGGTCAAGGACCTGTGTCTGCGTACCTTCATCGGTATCAATGAGGACGAAATCCTCAACAAGCAGGATGTGCTGATCAACCTGACCATCCTGTATGCAGCCCAGGACGCCGTGCGTGACAACGATATTGACCACGCGTTGAACTACCGCACCATCACCAAGGCGATCATCGCCCACGTGGAAGGCAACCGCTTCGCGCTGCTGGAACGCCTGACCCAGGAATTGCTGGACCTGGTGATGAGCAATGAATCGGTGCTGTACGCCGAGGTCGAAGTGGATAAGCCACATGCGCTGCGCTTTGCCGAATCGGTTTCGATTACCCTGGCGGCCAGCCGCTGACATTGAAGTGGACCCTATGAACGATCAACAACGCCTCGAACTCGAAGCCGCCGCTTTTCGCCGGCTGGTAGCACATCTGGACAGCCGCAAGGATGTACAGAACATCGACCTGATGAACCTCTCCGGTTTCTGCCGTAACTGCCTGTCCAAGTGGTACAAAGCCGAGGCCGACGAGCGCCAGATCGAGCTGAGCCTCGATGACGCTCGTGAAGTGGTGTACGGCATGCCGTACGCCGAGTGGAAAGCCCAATACCAGAAAGAAGCCAGCGCTGACCAACAGGCAGCGTTCGCCAAAGGAAAAACCCATGACTGATTTGAACACCCTGCGCGCCAGCCTCAACAGTGGCGAACACATCTTTGCCGACACCCTGGCATTTGTCGCGGCAGGTTACGATTACCAACCGCAGGCCTTCACCAACGGCACCGTGGAAAACGCGGCCGGGCAGAATGAAGGGTCGTGCAAGACCTTGGGCTTGGCGGTGCTGGAAGGCTTGAGCGACCAAGAAGCGCTGCTGGCGTTTGGTGAGCATTACCGCTCGGTGGTGGCGACGCCTGAGGGCAGCGACCACGGCAATATTCGGGCGTTGATTGCCCATGGGTTGGCCGGTGTGAAATTCACCGCGCAGCCCCTGACCCGCAAATCCTGAGTCAGACGCGGATCAAAATATGGGAGGGGACTTGCCCCTCCCACATTTAAATTGCACTCATAAAAAAACCGGCCTCGCAGCCGGTTTTTTTATTCCAACGATTTAGAACGAAGCGTCCTTCAAACCGTCCAGGTAACGCTCGGCATCCAGTGCCGCCATGCAACCGGCGCCAGCCGAAGTGATGGCCTGGCGGTACACGTGGTCAGCCACATCACCGGCAGCAAAGATGCCTTCGATATTGGTGGCAGTCGCATTGCCTTCACGGCCGCCCTGCACCACCAGATAACCGTCTTTGGCTTCCAGCACGCCTTCGAACAACGAGGTGTTCGGAGTGTGGCCGATGGCGATGAACACGCCGTCGACTTTCAGCTCGTCGAAGCTGCCGTCGTTGTTTTTCAGGCGCGCACCGGTCACGCCCATGTTGTCGCCCAGGACTTCGTCCAGGGTAGCGTTGAGCTTGAGGATGATCTTGCCTTCAGCGACACGGGCGTGCAGCTTGTCGATCAGGATCTTCTCGGCGCGGAAAGTCTCGCGGCGGTGAACCAGGGTCACGGTGCTGGCGATATTGGCCAGGTACAGCGCCTCTTCAACGGCAGTGTTACCGCCGCCGACTACAGCGACCGGCTTGTTGCGGTAGAAGAAACCGTCGCAGGTCGCGCAGGCTGAAACGCCCTTGCCCATGAACGCTTCTTCCGATGGCAGGCCCAGGTAACGGGCGCTGGCGCCAGTGGCGATGATCAGCGCGTCACAGGTGTAGACGCCGCTGTCGCCGGTCAGGCTGTAAGGCTTTTTCGAGAAGTCGACTTGGTTGATGTGATCAAAAACGATCTCGGTTTCAAAGCGCTCGGCGTGTTCTTTCATACGCTCCATCAGCACCGGGCCAGTCAGGCCGTGGACGTCGCCAGGCCAGTTGTCGACTTCCGTGGTGGTGGTCAACTGACCGCCCGCCTGCATGCCGGTGATCAGCAGCGGCTTGAGGTTGGCCCGGGCAGCATAGACAGCAGCGCTGTAACCGGCAGGGCCGGAACCGAGAATAATCACTCGCGAATGACGGGTATCAGACATGACTCACTCCTATCGACCGCCCGGACTACAAGGCGGCTGGAATAAAAAAGGACTGCGAAGCACTTGGGGAAGGCTTTAACTCGCAGATCCTGAAAATAATGGGTGCAGCGTATAGAGGGGGGCAAGATTAAGGAAATACGGTTTAACAATCCAGCTCATAGGCGGTCTCTATGCTGTCAGCCCAGCTAATCGAGGCGTTTGTTACTGTTGATGTCGCCGCTTTCGCCTCGGATACAAAGTCGGTAAGGTCGGCGCGTTCGTCATCCTGCTCGGAGTTCTCCATGCCTGCCCCTGTTCTTTCCGGCCCGCAATACCTGCGTGAAGGCCTCAAACTGGTGTTGAGCCCTGGCCTACGCCTGTTTGTGCTGCTGCCGCTGATGATCAACCTGGTGCTGTTCGTCGGATTGATTTACTTCGCCGGCCACCAGTTCAGCTTGTGGGTCGAGCACTTAATGCCGACGCTGCCGAGTTGGCTGAGCTTTTTGAATTACCTGCTATGGCCGCTCTTTGTAGTGTTGGTGGTGCTGATGGTGTTTTTCACCTTCACCATGCTCGCCAATATCATCGCGGCGCCGTTCAATGGCTTTCTCTCAGAGAAGGTAGAAGTGGTGGTGCGCGGTACCGATGACTTCCCGGCCTTCAGTTGGGGCGAGTTGATCGCCATGGTCCCCCGCACCCTGGCCCGAGAAATGCGCAAGCTCGGCTACTTCCTGCCACGGGCGATCGGCCTGTTTATCCTTTCGTTTATTCCCGTGGTCAACCTGATCGCCGCGCCGCTGTGGCTGCTGTTTGGCGTGTGGATGATGGCAATCCAATACATCGACTACCCGGCCGACAACCACAAACTGGGCTGGAACGAAATGCTCGCCTGGCTGCGCCAGAAACGCTGGCAGAGCATGAGCTTTGGCGGCATCGTCTATCTGGTATTGCTGGTGCCGGTGGTCAACCTGCTGATGATGCCCGCGGCGGTGGCTGGCGCCACCTTGTTCTGGGTGCGCGAGCAAGGCGCCGAGGCGATGGCGAACCCCAAGGTCACCAAGTCATAAATCCATCATCTGGATGACACAATGGCGACATGGCCCACACGGACACTGTGGGTCATGACGACAGCCTCGCTTCATATCACCCTCATCACCGAAACCTTCCCGCCAGAGATCAACGGGGTGGCCAATACCCTTGGTCGCCTGTGCGAGGGTTTGCGCGCGCGCGGCCATCAAGTCGAACTGGTACGCCCACGCCAAGGCGTCGATCAGAGCCGGCTCAGCGACGACGAACTCCTGCTGTGCCGCGGCTGGCCACTGCCGGGTTATCCGGGCCTGCAGTGGGGTCAGTCGTCGATGCACAAGTTGCTGCGCCGCTGGACACGCCAACGCCCGGACGTGCTCTACATCGCCACTGAAGGCCCGCTGGGCTTGTCGGCACTGCGTGCAGCACGGCGCCTGGGCATCAGTGTGGTCAGCGGCTTTCACACCAATTTCCAACAGTATTCGAACCAGTACGGCTTGAGCCTGCTCAGCCGAATGGTCACGCATTACCTGCGCTGGTTTCACAACCGTTCGACGTTGACCCTGGTGCCCAGCGCCAGCCAACGCCTGGAGTTGGAGCGTCGGCATTTCGAGCGTTTGGGAATGTTGTCGCGGGGTGTCGACAGCCAGTTATTCCACCCGACCAAGCGTGACAATGCACTGCGTGAAAGCTGGGGTTTAGAGAACGACGATATCGCTGTGCTGCACGTTGGCCGCCTGGCCCAGGAGAAAAACCTCGGGCTGCTCAAGCGCTGCTTTGATGCGCTACAGAAAACCTACCCATCCCGCCCAATGAAGCTGATTGTCGTCGGGGACGGCCCGCAACGTGCGCTGCTGGAGCGCGACCTGCCCGAAGCAGTATTCTGCGGCACCCAACGCGGTGAAGAGTTGGCACGGCATTACGCGTCGGGAGACCTGTTTCTTTTTCCCAGCCTGACGGAGACCTTCGGCAATGTAGTGCTGGAAGCCATGGCCTCAGGCCTTGGTGTGGTGGCGTACGACCAGGCAGCCGCAAGCCAGCACCTGCGGCACGGCTATAGCGGCGCACTGGCGATGCCGGGGGATGAAGAGGCGTTTTGCGATGCAGCCATCTGGCTGCTGGAAGAACGCGAAACGTTGCGCAGGGCCCGCCTGAATGCTCGTCAACATGCCAGTCGCCAGGGTTGGCCAGCGATTATCGAGCAGTTCGAACGCCAGTTGCGCGGTGTGTGCGAGGACGGGCACCTGGAGCCCGCCCTGACGCCACTTACACCAGAGTCGTCAACGCCTCACGACTGAATGGCAGGATGTCACCCTCACGTCCTTCACGCACCTTCACGGCCCAATCCGGGTCAACCAACAACGCACGACCTACGGCAACCAGATCAAACTCGTCGTTGTTCAGGCGCTCAAGCAGTTTTTCCAGGCTAGCCGGCTGCGCGACTTTGTCGGTGTTGACCATAAACTGCAGGAACTCGCCATCCAGGCCGACGCTGCCCACGGTAATAGTTGGTTTGCCGGTGAGTTGGCGCGCCCAGCCGGCCAGATTGAGGTCGGAACCTTCAAATTCCGGTTCCCAGAAACGTCGGGTTGAGCAGTGGAAAATATCCACGCCGGCGTCGGACAGCGGCTTGAGGAATTCACCCAACGCCTCAGGGGTTTGTACCAGACGCGCGGTGTAGTCCTGCTGCTTCCACTGGGAGAAACGGAAGATGATCGGGAAGTTCGGGCCGACAGCGGCGCGCGTAGCCTGGATCAGCTCGATGGCAAAACGCGAGCGGTTGGCCAGGCTACCGCCGTACTCGTCGGTACGCTGGTTGCTGCCTTCCCAGAAGAACTGATCGACCAGATAACCGTGGGCGCCATGGATTTCAACGCCGTCCATGCCGATGCTTTGGGCGTCTTTGGCGGCTTGGGCGAAAGCGTTGATCACGTCCTTGATGTCCTGGGCGGTCATGCCGTGGACCACCACGTTGCCGTCCTTGAGTTTCTCCATCGGACCATAGGCCGGCACGCTGGCATCAGGCTCAGTGCCGATACGGCGCACGCTGCCGACATGCCACAACTGAGGGACAATCTTGCCGCCTTCGGCGTGCACGGCATCGACCACTTTCTTCCACCCGGCCAGGGCCGCTTCACCGTAGAAATGCGGGACATTCGGGTAGCCATTAGAGGCCTGGTGACCGACCACGGTGCCTTCAGTGATGATCAAGCCCACGCCAGCGGCCGCACGGCGACGGTAGTATTCGATGACGTTGGAATTAGGTACACCACCCGGAGAAAACGAGCGGGTCATCGGCGCCATGACCACGCGGGTCGACAGTTGCAGTGCACCGAGCTGGAAGGGTTTGAACAAGGCTTGGACGGGCATGGAGCACTCCACGGGAGACTGGGTTTATGATGCGGATAATATGAGGAGTGGAACGCGCCCGGTAGCACTATTGATTTTGGTGATTAAGGGGTAAAAGCGGTGGGGTATTTGGGCTGCTACGCAGCCCAAGGCGGGAAAGGTCCGCTCACCACAAGAGAAGTGATTTAGCTCAAGGCTTTTTCGATGGCCTGGACGATCGAAGGGTCTTCCGGCGGGGTACGCGGTGAGAATCGAGCGAGGACCCTACCATCTTTACCCAGCAGGAACTTCTCAAAATTCCAGGTGATATCGCCGGGAAATTCGGCCCCCTCACCCGCCAGCAACCGGTAGAGCTGGTGACGCTCAGGGCCATTGACATCGAGCTTGCTGCCCAAGGGAAAGGTCACGCCGTAGTTCAGGCTGCAGAACTCGCGGATTTCTTCCTCGGTGCCCGGTTCCTGGCCGGCAAACTGGTTGCACGGCAGGCCCAGCACAGTAAACCCTTGGTCCTTGTACTGCTGATAGAGGTTCTCCAACGCCGCATATTGCGGGGTCAGGCCACATTTGGAGGCTACATTGACCACCAGCACTACTTGCCCCTTGAAGGGCGCCAGTGGCAACTCTTGTCCGTCCAAAGCTTTGAGTTTCAGGTCGTGGAAAGCACTCATGACGAACTCCAGATATCCCATGTTCTTAGCAAAGCGGCGCCTTGAGGTTACAACCCGCAAGCCTGCAATCATAGACGCCGATTACAAAACCCGCCTGCGGATTACTGAGCGGTCGGCCACGGCAAAATCGGAATTGCGGTCACGGCGTTCTGCGGGCTGCCTTCGATCAGGCGGTCGCTGTAGACCAGGTACACCAAGGTGTTGCGCTTTTTGTCGAGGAAACGCACCACTTGCATGGTTTTGAACACCAGCGAGGTGCGTTCCTTGAACACTTCGTCGCCGTCCTTTAGTTCGCCCTTGAAGCGGATCGGGCCGACCTGACGGCAGGCAATCGATGCTTCAGCGCGATCTTCGGCCAGGCCCAGGCCGCCTTTAACGCCACCGGTCTTGGCGCGGGACAAGTAGCAGGTCACGCCGTCGACCTTGGGGTCGTCAAACGCTTCGACGACAATTCGATCGTTGGGGCCGACGAATTTAAACACCGTCGACACCTGGCCAACCTCTTCGGCGCTGGCCAGCAACGGCGTCAGCAACAGCAGGCCCAACGCAAACTTCACTAAACGCATCGTATATTCCTTTGGTTAGACCAGGATCAGGTTGTCGCGGTGAACCAGTTCAGGTTCGGCCATGTAACCTAATAGTCCGACAATCGCGTCAGACGATTGTCCAATAATTTTCTGTGCTTCCAGGGCGCTGTAATTGGCCAGGCCACGGGCGATCTCACGACCGTCGGGCGCTACGCACACCACCATTTCGCCGCGGCGAAAGCTGCCCTGTACCAGCTTGACGCCCACCGGCAGCAGGCTCTTGTTGCCCTGGGACAGTGCCGATACCGCGCCGGCGTCCAGCACCAGAGTGCCACGGGTTTGCAGATGCCCAGCCAGCCACTGCTTGCGCGCCGCCAGCATGCCGCGTTCCGGCGACAGCAACGTGCCGATGCGTTCGCCAGCCTTGAGGCGGTCCAACACGCGCTCCAGGCGCCCACCGACGATAATGGTGTGGGCACCGGAGCGTGCAGCCAGACGCGCAGCCCGCAGCTTGGTCTGCATGCCGCCACGGCCCAGGGCACCGCCGACACTGCCGGCCACGGCGTCCAGCGCCGGGTCATCGGCGCGGGCTTCATAAATAAGCTGCGCATCGGGGTTGTTGCGCGGATCGGCGTCGAACATGCCGTCGCGATCAGTGAGGATCACCAGCAAGTCGGCTTCCACCAGGTTGGCTACCAGTGCGGCCAGGGTGTCGTTGTCGCCGAAACGGATTTCGTCGGTGACCACGGTGTCGTTCTCGTTGATCACCGGGATCACCTTGAGCTCCACCAGGGCGCGCAAAGTACTGCGGGCGTTGAGGTAGCGCTTGCGGTCGGACAGGTCGTCGTGAGTCAGCAGGATCTGCGCCGTGTGGCGGCCGTGCTCGGCGAAGCTGGACTCCCAGGCTTGCACCAGGCCCATCTGGCCGATGGCTGCAGCGGCTTGCAGTTCGTGCATCGCGCTGGGTCGCGCGGTCCAGCCGAGACGGCTCATCCCGGCGGCAACCGCCCCTGACGACACCAGCACCAACTCGACACCAGCCTCATGCAAGGCCACCATCTGCTCCACCCAGACGCTCATTGCTGCGCGATCCAGGCCTTTGCCATCCGCCGTCAGTAGCGCACTTCCGATCTTTACGACCCAACGCTGCGCACCTGTCACTTTGCTCCGCATCATCTTCAACCTTAGATAGAGGGCCGCGCGACCCAGCGCTGCCCATAACGTTATTCGTGGCTACGTAATACCCAGATACCAAAACGCCGCTCATGTGAGCGGCGCTTAAGTTTACTGCAACGAATCAGTCGCGCACGTAAATGATTTCTGGACCGTCTTCATCATCCACGTCTTCTTCGTCCCAATCGTCGTCGCCGATGTCGTGGACCGACTTCACGCCGCTGCGGCGCAGGGCACGCTGGTCGTCCAGAGCTTGCAGCTGGGCACGGGCTTCGTCTTCGATCTGCTGGTCGAGTTCGGCGAGTTCGGCCTTGAACACCGGGTCGGCCGCCAGGCGGTCAGCACGGTCTTCGAGGTAGCGCATGATGTCGCGGGTCAGGCGCTCGGTGCCTTCTTTGGCGATGGCCGAGATCACGTAGACCGGACCCGTCCATTCCAGGCGATCAACGATTTCCTTGACGCGCTCCTCGTGCTCTTCCTCGAGGATCTGGTCGCACTTGTTCAGCACCAACCAACGATCACGCTCGGCCAGGGCCGGGCTGAACTTGGTCAGCTCGCTGACGATCACTTCGGCGGCGTCTGGTGCACTGGTGTCATCCAATGGCGCCATGTCGACGAGGTGCAGCAGCAAACGGGTGCGGGACAAATGCTTGAGGAAGCGAATCCCCAGGCCTGCGCCGTCGGAAGCCCCTTCGATCAGGCCTGGAATGTCGGCGATCACGAAGCTTTTCCAGCGGTCAACGCTGACCACACCCAGGTTTGGCACCAGGGTAGTGAACGGGTAGTCAGCGACTTTCGGCTTGGCGGCCGATACCGAGCGGATGAAGGTACTTTTGCCTGCGTTCGGCAAGCCCAGCAGACCCACGTCTGCCAGTACTTTCATTTCCAGCTTGAGGTCACGCTGCTCGCCAGGCTTGCCCGGCGTGGTCTGGCGCGGTGCACGGTTGGTACTGGACTTGAATCGGGTGTTGCCCAGACCGTGCCAGCCACCCTGCACAACCATCAGTTTCTGGCCGGCCTTGGTCAGGTCGCCGATCACTTCCTGGGTCGCGGAATCGATGATCGTGGTGCCAACCGGTACGCGCAGTACCAGGTCTTCGCCTTTTTTACCGGTGCAGTCGGTACTGCCGCCGTTGGAGCCACGCTCGGCATCAAAGTGCCGGGTGTAACGGTAGTCGACCAGGGTGTTGAGGTTTTCGTCGGCCATCATGTAGATGGAACCGCCGTCACCGCCGTCACCGCCGTTGGGGCCACCGTTTTCGATGAATTTTTCGCGACGGAAACTCATGCAACCGTTACCGCCGTCGCCTGCTTTTACTCGGATGGATACTTCATCAACGAACTTCATAACAAAACGCCTCTCGCCGCATGGACGAGCTTAAGAAACCAAGACATAAGACTCTTGCAAAAATGAGCGCAGCGACCTCAATCAGCGACCGCAAATCCAGCGCCGGAGCCCATCACAAACAGCTTTGCAAGAGACTCACCCCACAAACGAAAAAGCCCCGTCGCGAGACAGGGCTTTTCCAGCGATTTCGCAATTAAGCTGCGACAACGCTCACGTAACGGCGGTTGAACGCGCCTTTTACTTCAAACTTGATCACGCCTTCGATTTTCGCGAAGAGGGTGTGATCTTTGCCCATGCCTACACCGTAACCGGCGTGGAATTGGGTGCCGCGCTGACGCACGATGATGTTGCCCGGAATGATTTTCTGGCCGCCATACATCTTAACGCCAAGGCGTTTGGCTTCTGAGTCGCGACCGTTACGGGTACTACCACCAGCTTTTTTGTGTGCCATGAGTCAATTCTCCTAGTGAGGAATTAGGCTGAAATTAAGCCTGAATACCGGTGATTTTGATCTCGGTGTACCACTGGCGGTGGCCCATACGCTTCATGTGGTGCTTACGACGACGGAACTTGATGATGCGGACTTTATCGTGACGACCTTGGGAGATCAC
This sequence comes from Pseudomonas sivasensis, assembly GCF_052938085.1. Taxonomy (NCBI): domain Bacteria; kingdom Pseudomonadati; phylum Pseudomonadota; class Gammaproteobacteria; order Pseudomonadales; family Pseudomonadaceae; genus Pseudomonas; species Pseudomonas sivasensis. The sequence continues at coordinate 896,173 of NZ_CP176442.1, read as the reverse complement.
TTCAGCCACAACGGTAGCGCCAGCAACAACTGGAGCGCCGATGTTCACGTCATCGCCATTGGCGACCAACAGAACGCGATCAAAAGTAACGGATTCGCCGGTAGCGATTTCCAGTTTTTCGATCTTCAGGTATTCACCTGGGGCGACCTTGTATTGCTTGCCACCAGTAACAATTACTGCGTACGACATGGTATTTCTCCGATAATCCTGCTCACCCAGCGCTTTATAAGAAGAGGTATTGGCTGGCATGGCTGCATGGGATGGACGTCCCGAATGCAATTGCGTAAGGCAGGTGCTGCCCAGGAAGTTCAGGGTGCGCGATTGTACGCAAGGTAAATGGGTGTTGCAAGTGGCCGTCCATCGCGCCTTGACACTACGGGGTCAGGGTCCTAGCATGCCGCGCAACCCTTCTGGAGCGACTGTCGCTGATGCAACCCCAAGCTTTCTACCGCGCGGTCGCGGACGATTTTAGCGCCGTCGACGGCATCATCAAGCAGCAGCTGACGTCTAAAGTGCCGCTGGTCTCCAAAATTGGCGACTATATTACGTCGGCGGGCGGTAAGCGCCTGCGTCCTTTATTAGTGTTGCTGTGCGGCAAGGCCCTGGGCCGCGAAGGCGATGACCTGCGCCTGCTGGCCGCCACCATCGAGTTCCTGCACACCGCCACCCTATTGCATGACGACGTGGTCGACATGTCCGGCATGCGCCGTGGCCGCGAGACCGCCAATGCGATGTGGGGTAACGCACCAAGTGTGCTTGTCGGCGACTTCCTGTATTCACGCTCGTTCGAAATGATGGTCGAACTGGGCTCGATGCCGGTGATGAAGATCCTGTCCCAGGCCACGCGCATCATCGCTGAAGGCGAAGTGTTGCAGCTGTCGAAGGTCCGCGACGCCAGCACCACCGAAGAAACCTACATGGAAGTGATTCGCGGCAAGACCGCGATGCTCTTTGAAGCCTCCACCCACAGCGCCGCGGCATTGTGTGGCGCGACCGCCGAACAGGCCGAAGCCCTGCGCACCTTTGGCGACCATCTGGGCGTGGCGTTCCAACTGGTAGACGACCTGCTCGACTACCGTGGCGATGCTGAAACCCTGGGCAAGAACGTCGGCGACGATCTGGCCGAGGGCAAGCCGACCTTGCCGCTGATCTACACCATGCGCGAAGGCACGCCAGAACAGGCAGCTTTGGTGCGCAAGGCGATTCAGAAAGGCGGCATAGAAGACCTCAAAAGCATCCGCGCAGCCGTGGAAGCTTCGGGCTCCCTGGACTACACCGCACAACTGGCGCGTGACTACGTGGCCCGTGCGATCAAGTGCCTGGAAGCCCTGCCTGCCAGCGAATACCGGGACGCCCTGGTTGAGCTGAGTGAGTTTGCAGTCGCACGTACGCACTAAGCCATACCTGCAGACACAGACCAATGTGAGAGGGGGCTTGCCCCCGATGACGGTGTTCAGTCGATATATGACTGGCTGATCCACCGCTATCGGGAGCAAGCCCCCTCTCACATTTGGATTTCATAGAGCCTGCAACACCACAAAACCCTATATAATGTGCGACTTTTAGCCATCCTGACCTTTAAGGAGCTTTAGTGAGCACGTTGCCACCCTGCCCGAAATGCAATTCCGAATACACCTACGAAGACGGCGCCCAGCTGATCTGCCCGGAATGCGCCCATGAGTGGTCCGCCAATGGCGAGGCCGAAGTGGCCGGCGATGAAACCGTGAAGAAAGACTCTGTAGGCAACGTCCTGCAGGACGGCGACACCATCACAGTGATCAAGGACCTCAAGGTCAAAGGCACGTCTCTGGTCGTCAAGGTCGGCACCAAGGTCAAGAACATCCGCCTGTGCGATGGCGACCACGATATCGATTGCAAGATCGACGGCATCGGCCCGATGAAGCTTAAATCCGAGTTCGTGCGCAAAGTCTGAATCTGCTGTATCCATCCCGCGCCAGCCGCGGGATGGCGTTTTGCCCTCCCCCTGACCTGCCTCAATATCCACACAGAAAAACCAAGAAACCGCCAATAGACGCTTGCTATTCTACGAATAAGAATTATTCTCATTGAAACCGATCAAGGAGATGCACCATGACTTATTTGATAGATGCCTGGCTGGACCGCCCACACCCTTACCTGCGGATACTGCATCGGGAAACCGGCGAAGTCTGTGCGGTACTGGAAGAAGAAGCGCTGAATGAATTGCAGGACCAGGGCGACCTGGACGTCAATGGCCTGAGTTCAAGTGAACCCGGTGTGCTGAAAGAGGTGGTGCGTAATCTGTTTCTGTTTTGCTATGCCCGAGCGTTGCGCCCGGCGACGGAGCTCAATGGCAAGTTTCATCCATGAGCAACCCCCTAAAACACTGTGGGAGCGAGCAGGCTCGTTCCCACAGGTAATCAGCAGGTCTTACAGAACGTCGAGCAGCTCGACGTCGAATACCAGAACGCTGTGCGGCGGAATGCTGCCAACGCCTTGAGCGCCGTAAGCCAGTTCGCTCGGCACGTACAGGCGCCATTTGCTGCCAGCATTCATCAGTTGCAGGGCTTCGGTCCAACCGGCAATCACGCCACCAACCGGGAATTCTGCTGGCTGGCCACGCTCGTAGGAGCTGTCGAACACAGTGCCGTCGATCAAGGTGCCGTGGTAGTGGGTACGGACTTGGTCTTCACGGGTCGGCTTGGCGCCTTCACCGGCAGTCAGCACTTCAAATTGCAGGCCGGAAGCCAGGGTGGTGATGCCATCACGCTTGGCGTTTTCGGCCAGGAAGGCCAGACCAGCGCCAGCAGCGGCTTCAGCCTTGGCGGCTGCTTCGGCTTGCATGACTTCACGGATCACCTTGAAGCTGGCAGCCATTTGCTCTTGGTCAACGCGGCTTGGCGAACCTGCGAACGCGTCGGTCAGGCCAGCCAGGATTGCGTCCAGGCTCACACCCGGTGGCGGGTTGTCGCGCAGTTGGTCGCCCAACTGACGGCCGATACCGTAGCTGACGCGGGTTTCGTCGGTGGACAGATTAACTTCGGACATGAAGAGGCTCCGCTGCAGGACAACGCGATTTCCCGCGCTGCCCAAAACTAAAAGGGCCCGCAGACTAGCACACAAGACCGCCCCTTGATGAGCCCTCAGTGGTTCTGCACACCGCTGACGACCCTTCGTCGCCACTTGAAATAAAACGCCCTTCAGATTCACATCCCGCCGCCGATACAGCGCTACACCTTGGCTGGCTCAAATAACAACACCGTCCAGCAAACAGACATCACTCTTGCGGAGCATTCGATGAACAGCTGGTTCGGTAACATCAGCGTCAACCTCAAACTGGGCCTGGGCTTCGGCCTGGTGCTTGTCCTCACCTCGATCCTGGCACTCACTGGCTGGACCAGCCTGGGCGGCCTGATCGACCGCAGCAACTGGATGAGCGACATCACCCAGCTCAACGCGTCGCTGACCAAACTGCGCATCGTGCGCCTTCAATACATGCTGGCCAACGGTGACGAAGCCGTGGCGCAGAACGTGCAGACCAGCCTCGATGCCTTCGTTGCCCAGCAACAGAAACTGCTGGACAGCTTCAAGAGCCCGGAAAACCTCAAGCTGCTCAATGAGCAGAAATCGGTCATTACTGCCTACCAGCAATCCCTGAACAAAATGCGCGAGGCTTACCGTAACGGCAATGCCTCTCGCCAAGTGATGGGCGACAAGGCCGACAGCGCCAACGCCCAGATCGACGCGCTGGAAGCCAGCGTGAAGCAGATGCCTGACAGCGCGGAGCACTTTGCTCAGTTCCAGGCCGTGGCCGACGCCAAGATGCAATTCCAACTGGCCCGCTACGAAGTGCGCGGCTACACCGGCAACGTCAGCCCGGATACCGAAGCCCGCGCTGCCGCACAGATCGACAAAGCCATTGCCAGCTTGAAAGACCTCAGTGCCGCCTTTGGCGCCGGCCAGCAAAGCGCGCTGACCGCGCTGGAAACCGCTCTTGGCGCCTACCGCACGGCTGTCCAGAACTACAAGGTGGCCAACGCCAATATCGTTGCTGCTCGCGCAGAAATGACCACCCAAGGCACTGATATCGTCAACATCAGCGACAAGCTCTACGAGATCCAGTTGGATCGCCGCGACGCCGAAAGCGCCCAGGCCCGTAGCCTGCAATTGATCAGCACCTTGCTGGCCCTGCTGGTTGGCATCATTGCCGCGCTGGTCATCACCCGCCAGATCACTCGCCCGATCCAGGAAACCCTGGCCGTGGTTGAACGCATTGCCTCCGGCGATTTGAGCCACAACATCCAGGTCACCCGCCGCGATGAGCTGGGCGTGCTGCAACAAGGCATCCAGCGCATGGGCACCACCTTGCGTGAATTGATCAGCGGTATTCGTGACGGCGTGACCCAGATCGCCAGCGCCGCCGAAGAACTATCGGCCGTGACCGAGCAGACCAGTGCCGGCGTGAACAGCCAGAAGATCGAGACCGATCAAGTCGCCACCGCGATGCATGAAATGACCGCTACCGTGCAGGAAGTCGCGCGCAATGCCGAACAGGCTTCCCTGGCCGCTGCCGATGCCGACGGCCAAGCCCGTGCAGGCGACAAAGTGGTGGCCGAAGCCATTGCCCAGATCGAACGCCTGGCCGCCGAAGTGGCGCGTTCCACCGACGCCATGAGCCATCTGCAACAAGAGAGCAACAAGATCGGCAGCGTGATGGACGTGATCAAAGCCGTGGCCGAACAAACCAACCTGCTGGCCCTCAACGCCGCCATCGAAGCAGCACGCGCCGGTGAAGCCGGTCGCGGGTTTGCCGTGGTCGCCGACGAAGTGCGCGGCCTGGCCCAACGCACGCAAAAATCCACCGAAGAAATCGAAGGTCTGGTCGCCGGTTTGCAGAACGGCACCCAGCAAGTGGCCAATGTGATGAACAACAGCCGCAGCCTCACCGACAGCAGCGTGGAGCTGACGCGCAAGGCCGGTGTATCCCTGGAAAACATCACCCGTACGGTGTCGAACATCCAGTCGATGAACCAGCAGATCGCCGCCGCCGCCGAGCAACAAAGCGCCGTGGCCGAAGAGATCAGCCGCAGCATCGTCAATGTACGTGACGTGTCGGAACAGACCGCCACCGCCAGTGACGAGACGGCCAAATCGAGTGTGGAACTGGCACGTTTGGGCAGCCAGTTGCAGCAGATGGTCAGCCATTTCCGGGTTTAAGAATCGCTGCGATACCTGACCCGCCACAGATGCAGCCCCAGCCAAAAGCTGGGGCTGCAATAAAAAACCGCCCTACTAAGGCGGTTTTTTTATTGCCTGCGATTGGCCTCTCAGCCCTCGCCTTCCTCAACAAACACCACACGATTCCCAAATGGATCCTTGATGCTCATCTCCCGCGATCCCCAAGGCGTTTCTTCAACGCTGGGCTTGGCATAACGGTAATCCTTAGCCTGCAATTGCTGCTGGTAGGCATCTACCCCTTGCGCCTGAATCCGCACCGCCGCGCCCGGCGAAGCGTCGCCATGATGCTCGGACAGATGCAGCACGCACTCGCCCAATGATACTTGCAGGTACAGCGGGTAATTCGCCTCGAAACGATGCTGCCAATCAACCTTGAACCCAAGGAACTCCACATAGAATTCCAACGCCTTGGTCTCGTCGAAAATCCGCAGGATAGGGGTGACTTTTCCTAAGTGCATGGCAACCGCTCCGTTTTTGAGATCGCCCACTATAGAGCGCTGAACCCCCGACGCAAATCTCCCTGGCGAGCCAGGAATCGTCCTGGGCGCTGACCATTGGCCTGTCCATCGCTGTAGGTCAACACGCCATTGACCCACACACCATCAATGCCCTCTGCCGCCTGCTCTGGATTTTTGAAATCCGCCACATCCCGCACCCGCAACGGGTCGAACAACACCAGGTCCGCCCAGTGCCCTTCACGAATTTCACCCCGCTCGACCAGGCCGAAACGCGCCGCCGACAAGCCGGTCATTTTGTGCACGGCGGTATGCAACGGGAACAACCCGATATCCCGGCTGAAATGCCCCAACACACGTGGGAACGCACCCCACAAGCGTGGATGCGGAAACGGATCTTCAGGCAAGCCATCCGACCCCACCATCGACAATGGATGCGCGAGGATGCGTCGTACATCCGCTTCATCCATCCCGTAGTACACCGCACCCGCAGGCTGCAGACGGCGGGCGGCGTCCATCAAGGAGACGTCCCATTCGCCAGCAATGTCCTGCAAATCTCGCCCGCCCATGTCCGGATGGGGCGTGGACCACGTAATGGTGATGCGAAACGCATCGGTCACTTGCTTCAAATCCAGAGTCGAAGAACTGGCTGCGTAGGGATAACAGTCACATCCCACCGGATGGGTTTTCGCCGCCTGCTCCAGAGCGGCCAGCAGCTGCGGACTGCGCCCCCAGTTACCCGCCCCGGCGCATTTGAGGTGGGAAATAATCACCGGCACCTTGGCGTGCCGGCCGATCAGAAAAGCTTCGTCCATCGCCTCCAGCACTGGCTCGAATTCGCTGCGTAGATGGGTGGTGTACACGGCGCCGTAGGCCGTGAGTTCTTCACTCAGTTGCAGCACTTCATCGGTCTCGGCATTGAACGCGCTGGCGTAGGCCAGGCCTGTGGATAAGCCGAGGGCGCCGGCTTCAAGACTCTCTTGTAACTGCACGCGCATGGCGGTGATTTCATCCGGTGTGGCGGTGCGATGCAGATCGTCCATGTGGTTGCTGCGCAGCGCCGTGTGGCCGATCAATGCCGCGACGTTGAGCGCTGGATGGGCGCTTTCAACGGCGCTGCGATAGTCGCTGAAACGGGGATATACAAACGCCGCAGCGCTGCCCAGCAGGTTCATCGGGTCCGGCGGGTCGTTGCGCAAACTCACCGGCGAAGCGCTGATGCCACAGTTGCCGACAATCACCGTGGTCACGCCCTGACTGAGCTTGGGCAGCATCTGCGGATGACGGATCACCACCGTGTCGTCGTGGGTATGGACATCGATAAACCCCGGCGCCAACACGCGGTCGGTGGCGTCGATTTCATGCTCGGCCGTCGCAGCAGACAGATCACCGATTGTCTCGATACGCCCATCGCGCAGCCCCACATCCGCGACATAACCGGGTGTGTTGCTGCCATCGATGATCAGCGCGTGGCGAATCAGCGTGTCGTACTTCATATCAGTCTCCAAGCGGCAAGCTATCGGGGCCGCCGCGATAATCGTCCAGGGCCAGTTTGATCCGGCGCAGGCGTTCCTGGTTGTCGTCCGGCAAGGCCAGCGCCAACTCGGTAGCGAGCAGGTCGATGGCCAGCAGCAGGCCGTAGCGCGCTGCGGTGGGTTTGTAGATAAAGCTGGTTTCGGCTGGTTGCAGCGGCAACAGGACATCCGCCAATCGCGCCAGGGGGGAATCGGCCAAGGTGATAGCGATGATGCGGGCGTCGTAGTTGCGCGCCAGGTCCACCACGTCCAGCAGTTCCGGCGTAATACCGGTCAGCGAACAGACGATCAGCGCATGTTCCGGCCCCAAGGTGGCGGCCGTAACGCGCATCATCACCGGGTCATGGCAAGCGGCAATCGGGTAGCCCAGGCGGACAAGACGCACCTGTAACTCGTCGCTGCACAGACTCGACGGGCCGCCCATGCCGAACGCGTGGATCATCCGGGCCTTGCTCAGCAGGCTGACCGCATCGGCGAAACTCGCCTGGTTGAACCCCGACAAGTGCTGACGCAACGTCGCCTCGATATCACCGAGAATCTGCCGGTGAAACGCCGACTGTTCGGGCAACCCCGCCGGGTCCAGGAAACGGCTGCCGACGCCGCTGGCTTGGGCCAGTTGCAGGCGCAAATCGCGTAGATCGCGGCAACCGACGCTGCGTGCAAACCGCGACAAGGTCGCCGTACTGACTTCAGCCCGTTGGGACAACTCATCCAGGCTGGCCGACGCCGCAAAACCCACATCATCGAGCATCAGCTTGGCGATACGCCCTTCGCCGGCGCTGAAAGAAGCCTGGCGGGCGCGGATCTGGTAGAGGATGTCCATGGGGGCTCCGGGTTACAAAATACAGGACAGACCGTAAGTCAGACCGAAGGCAACCACAGAGATCAGAGTCTCCAATACGGTCCAGGTCTTGAAGGTCTGGATTACCGTCATATTGAAGTATTCCTTGATCAGCCAGAAGCCGCCGTCATTCACATGGGAAAAGATCACCGAGCCCGCACCGGTGGCCAGCACCAGTAATTCAGGGTGTGGATAACCCAACCCCATGGCGACGGGCGCGACCACGCCGGACGCCGTCGTCATGGCCACCGTGGCCGAGCCGGTCGCAATGCGCATCAACGCCGCGAACAGCCAGCCCATCACCAGGGGCGACAGTTGGAACGCATTGGCAAGGCCGAGAATTTCATTGGTCACCCCAGCGTCCACCAGGATGCGATTCAAACCGCCGCCCGCCCCGACCAGCAAGGTGATGCTGGCCGTCGGCGCCAGGCATTCGTTGGTGAACTTGAGGATCGATTCGCGGTTGAAGCCTTGGGCCAGCCCCAAGGTCCAGAAGCTCACCAAGGTCGCCACCAGCAACGCGATGACCGAGTTGCCGATAAACAAGAGGAACTGGTTGAAACCGGTCCCCGGCGTAGAGATTACGTTGGCCCATCCGCCGATCATCATCAGCACCACCGGCAACAGGATGGTGCCCATGGTCAGGGCAAAACTCGGCAAACGGGTGCGCGGTTCACGCTCGATAAATTGGCGTTCCAGCGGGTTTTCTGCCGGCAGGTGGATGTGCGGCACGATGAACTTGGCGTAGACGGGCCCTGCAATGATCGCCGTGGGGATACCGATCAGAATCGCATACAGCACCGTCTGCCCCACCGACGCGTTATACGCCAGCACGGCCATCATCGCCGCCGGATGCGGCGGCACCAGAGCGTGTACCACCGACAAACCGGCGACCATCGGCAAGCCGACCATCAAAATCGACACGCCTACGCGTCGGGCGACGGTAAAGGCGATGGGCACCAGCAACACAAAACCCACCTCGAAAAACAGCGGCAACCCCACCAGAAAGGCAATGCACACCATCGCCCAATGGGCGTTGCGCTCGCCAAAACGATTGATCAGCGTGCGCGCCACCTGCTCGGCGCCACCGGACTCGGCCATCATCTTGCCGAGCATGGTGCCCAGCGCCACAACGAGCGCGATGTGCCCAAGGGTCTTGCCAACACCCGCCTCGTAGGAGCCCATGATGGTGTCCGCCGGCATCCCGGCCATCAGCGCCAGGCCGATGGATACCAGGGTGATGACGATAAACGGGTTGAGTCGGTAACGTGCAATCAGCACGATCAAAGCAATGATGGCGATGGCAGCGTATGCCAACAGCCCGAAGCCCGGTGATGCGGCCATGCGGTACTCCTCGGAAAGGGTCACGTCGAATTGGTTGTGAAACTCATAAATCATTACCGAGGAGCATTTTCAAATTTTATGAAAGTAAGTTTCGCCCACAGACAAGCGCTGTCGCGTTGGGACATGCCCTACACCTGCGTATGAAAATTGGGGGGCTGTTCTTACATGAAGATCAGAGAAGACCGGAAACTCAGCCCAGCGGGCTGAGTCATAGAATGCACACCCACTGTTGCCAGGAAAATCGAGCATGATTCGCACCACATTCGCCGCCGGCGTCCTGCTTCTCGCCGTATGCGGCACTGCCGCCGCTGCCGACAACCCGGCGCTGAAAAAATGCATGGACGGCGCCAACACCACTGCCGATATGGTCAGCTGCAACGTCAAGGAAGCCAAGGTGCAGGACACGCGCCTGAACAAAGCCTACAAGACCGCCATCGCCGCCCTGGAAGGCACGCGCCAGCAGCAACTGCAGGACCTGCAGCGCCTGTGGATCAAATACCGTGACGCCAATTGCGCCTTCGCCGGCTCCGCCACCGGCGGCACCATCGACCAAGTCAACGGTTCCGGCTGCGTGCTGGACATGACCCAGACCCGCGCCCAGGAATTGGAAGACCTGGTCGGGCCGTGATGTGGTGGCGAGGGCGCTTGCTCCCGTTGGGCGGCGCAGCGGTCGCAAATCTTGGTAATGAGCTCCCTCGCCAAAGAGGCTCAATTAGTCGTGATGCACCCGCGCACGCTTGAGCAACTTCTTGCAGCGCTCAGACAAATGCAACACCCGCAGATGCTTGCCGGCCTTGGTATAACGCTCGCGCAAGGTCATCAGCGCGGCAATCGCTGAGTAGTCGACAAAGCTCAGGTGACGACAATCCAGCGTCACCTGATCCGGGTCATTGGACGGGTCGAACTGGTTTAAAAACGGCGTGGTCGAGGCAAAGAACAACGTGCCGTGCAGGCGATAGAGCTTGCTACCGTCGGCTTCCAGGTGCTCATCCGCGTACAACTCACGGGCCTGTTGCCAGGCGAAGTTGAGCGCGGCGATCACGATACCGCACAGTACGGCGGTGGCCAGGTCGGTAAAGACCGTGATCACCGTCACCGCAATAATCACCAGCACATCATTGAGCGGCACTTTGTTGATCACCCGCAGCGACGCCCAGGCGAAGGTCTGCTGGGACACCACGAACATCACCCCCACCAGCGCCGCCAGCGGGATCCGCTCAATCAGCGGTGACAGAAAAAGAATGAACAACAGAATCATCACCCCGGCAAACACCCCGGAGAAGCGCCCACGTCCGCCGGAGCTGAGGTTGATCACGGTTTGCCCGATCATCGCGCAACCGCCCATGCCGCCGAAGAGGCCCGAGACCATATTCGCCGCACCCAACGCCACGCTTTCGCGATCAGGATAGCCGCGGGTTTCGGTGATTTCGTCGGTAAGGTTCAGGGTCAGCAGGGTTTCCAGCAGGCCGACCATGGCCATCAGGAAAGCGTAGGGCGCGATGATGCCGAGGGTTTCCAGGGTCCAGGGGATCTGCGGCAACGCGAAGGTCGGCAGGCCACCGGCGATGTGGGCCATGTCGCCGAGGGTGCGGGTTGGCAGACCGAGCAGGTACACCGCCAGGCCCACGCCGAGGATCGCCACCAAGGCCGGCGGTACCGCGCGGGTGAGGCGCGGCAGCAGGTAGACAATGGCCATGGTCGCCGCCACCAGCCCGGTCATCACATACAACGGCGTGCCGCTGAGCCAGGTTTCACCACTCTTGAAATGCTCCAACTGCGCCAGGGCAATGATGATCGCCAGGCCGTTGACGAACCCGAGCATCACCGAATGCGGCACCATGCGCACCAGCTTGCCCAGGCGCAGCAGGCCGAAGGCGACCATGATCAACCCGCCCAGCAGCACCGTTGCCAGCAAATATTCCACGCCGTGCTGCACCACCAACGCGACGATCACCACCGCCATCGAGCCCGCCGCGCCGGAGACCATACCGGGCCGACCGCCGAACAAGGCCGTCAGGGTGCAGATGATAAAGGCGCCGTATAGGCCCATCAGCGGATTAAGGTGAGCCACCAGAGCAAAGGCGATGCATTCGGGCAGCAGCGCGAAAGACGTGGTGAGGCCGGCCAGGGCATCGGCGCGCAGACGGGTGAGGTTCATGAGGTACCAGGGAGTTGCGGGGGATAAGGCGGGGAATGGTACGGAAATGAGCGGGGTGGGGCTAGTCTGGAAGACCGAGTGGTCGCCATCGGGGGCAAGCCCCCTCCCACACTTGGCCGTGTTCCAGTTTTGGAACGCATTCTAATGTGGGAGGTGGCTTGCTCCCGATGGCCGACTCGGTCTCAAGCGAACATCACACCATTTCGTGACGAATCCACTCAACCACCGACGTGCGCTTCGGTGCCCAGCCCAGCAGTTCGCGGGCATGCTTGCCGCGCACCCGGCTGTTCGAACCCAGGCCGTAGTTGGCCATTTCATAACCCCACTCGGCTTCAGCCTCGGCCAATGGCCAGTCCTGCGGCTTGCCCAGCTTCAGCGCGTCAGCGATGGCCGTGGTCATGTCGACAAACGCCGCTTCGCTGCTTTCCACAAAGTAGAACGTGCCCGGTACGTTCTTCGTCAGCGCCAGCAGGTACAACGCAACCACGTCTTCGATGTGCACGTTGGACCAGATGTTCTGCCCTGTGCCCACATGGCGCACCACCCCACTCTTGCGTGCCTGCTTGAGCAAGCGCGGCAATTGCACGCTATCACGCTGTACGCCCAGGCTGTGGCCGTAGATCAGGGTGTTGCAGATCACCGCCGAATTCACGCCGTCCTGGGCAGCAGCCAGGATCAGGTTGTCGATGGCCACACGCGCGGCCTTGTCGACGGTCGGCTCCGGCAGGTTGTCTTCGAAATAGATCACGTCGCTGGCCTTACCGCCCGATGCATCGCCCACGATGCTCGAACCGCTGGTGTGCAGGAACGGCTTGTTTGATCCCTGCAAGGCGGTCAACAGCGTTTCTACCGCAGCACGATGGTCGCTGCTGGCGGCGTTGATCACCGCATCGGCCTTGTGCGCTTGCTCGGTAAGCACGGCAGCGTCATCGAGGCTGCCGATCACCGGAGCGATGCCCAGGGCCGTCAGCTCAGCCGCTTGCTCAGCGCTGCGTACCAGGCCGGTGACGTGATGGCCGGCCTTGACCAGGCCGGTGGCAATCGAACCGCCGATAAAACCTGCGGCGCCGGTAACGAATACGTTCATGGAGGTTTCTCCTGACTGGGTAAGTGATAGGCCCAGTATCCCGGCTCCACCCTTACCAAATAAGCCCCTGACGCCCAATTCAATCTTGCGTGGCAGTCACGAATCAGCAGGCATACCGCGCCAGTTTGGCCTGGATAAAGTCCAGGAAGCACTGGATGCGCAACGCCAACTGCGAGTTACGGTAGAAGACCGCATGGATCGGCTGGCGATAACCGCTGTTGAAGGCTTCCAGCACCGGCACCAGGCGGCCGGCATCGATGTCGGCGCTGGTCATGAAGTTCGACAGGCAACAAATACCCTGCCCTTCCAGCGCCAACTGGCGCAGGGTTTCGCCGCTGGAGGCAGCGATGCTCGGCTGAATCAGCCAGCGGTCACCCTCCACATGGCGCAGCGGCCAGTGGTTGAGGGTTTCGGTCTGACTGAAGCCGAGCAACGTGTGGTCAGCCAACTCGGCCACCGTGGTGGGCGCGCCGTGTTGCTTAAGGTATTCAGGGCTGGCCAGGATATGCAGCGGCGTACAACCGAGGGAGCGCGCATGCAAGGTCGAGTCGGCCAGGGCGCCGATGCGAATGGCGATGTCGGTGCTCTGTTCCAGCAGGTCGATGATCAAGTCATCGCTGTTCAACTCCAACTGGATCTGCGGGTACAAGCTGCGAAACTCGGCAATGTACGGCACGATCCCATGCAGCATAAACGGCACGGCCGCGTTGATACGCAGCCGCCCGGCCGGGTTCTTCTGACGTGACGACAGGCGCTCTTCCAGCTCATCCATCTGCGCCAGGATCAGCTTGGCCTGTTCGAAGAAATACTTGCCCTCTTCGGTCAGGTCCATGCGCCGCGTGGTGCGGTTGATCAGCGTGGTGTCGAGCTTGGCTTCCAGGCGCGACAAGGTACGGCTGACCGCCGACGGCGTCTGCCCGACCTGCTCCGCCGCCGCGGAAATCGAGCCGCACTCGATGACGCTGACGAAGATCTGTAGCTCATCGGATCGGGCTTTCACGGACGGTCCTCGTTATCGGTTCAGTGCAGCTTATTACACCGAGAGCTTGAACACCTGCGCCAGATGCTGCTCATAGCGCGCCACGTCTGCCTCGATGGCTGGGCGTTTCATCACGTCCACGCACAGGAACGTGGGCAGGCCGGTCATGCCGAGGAATTCGTGGGCCTTGTGGAATGGGAAGTACACCGCGTCCACGCCCTTGGCTTCGAAGAAATCGCTCGGGTCGTCGAAGGCTTGCTGCGGTGCGTTCCAGGTCAGGGACAGCATGTACTGCTTGCCCTGGATCAGGCCGCCACTGCCGTATTTCTGCGAGGCATCGGAACGGGTGCGACCGTCGCTGGCGTACAGGCTGCCATGGCCTTCGGTGAAGACTTCGTCGATGTACTTCTTGACGATCCACGGCGCCCCCATCCACCAACCGGGCATCTGGTAGATGATCACGTCGGCCCAGAGGAACTTGGCCACCTCTTCGGCCACGTCGTAGCCTTCGTCGATATGGGTGACTTTAACGTCGATACCGCCTCGATCCAGCACAGCCAGGGCGGTTTCATGCAAGGTGGTGTTGTAGCGGCCATCGGAGTGGGCGAACTTTTTGCCGCCGTTGAGCAGGAGTACTTTTTTCATGGGAGGGGATCCAGAAGGTTGAAAATGTCTGAACGCAGACTATCGGCCCTGACCCTTCGGAATAAGCCGTCACCCGGCAAAATACCTTTGATCAAAAAGCACGAATACCCATGAGATTGTTAACCACTGATCAGCAGATGACCGCCCAACAGGGCCATGCCGATGAAAAATACCCGCTTGAATAACACCGCACTGATGCGCTGGCGCAGCGCTTGGCCCAGCCACATGCCCAGCAGCGCCGGCACCAGCGCGAGCAGCGAGGCACTCACTTCACCGCCACCCAAGGTGCCACGCCAAGCCAATCCCGCCGCCAGCGCCAGCGTCGACACGGTGAACGACAGGCCGAGGGCCTGTACCAACTGATCGCGACTCAGGCCCAAGGCTTGCAAATACGGCACCGCAGGAATCACGAACACGCCAGTGGCCGAGGTGATCAAACCGGTGATCAGCCCACACAACGGGCCCAACCAGCGTTCGGTCTGCGGCTTGACCTTGAAGGAGGGCAAAAACAACCCGCTCAACGCATACACCAGCAACGCCGCGCCCAGCGCGCGCACCACCCAGTGCCCACCTTCCATGCCAAGCCACACCGTACTCAGCCCGGTGCCGAGGAAAATCAGCACGAGCATCGGCCAAAGGCGTTTGAGCAAGCCACTCAGGTGCCCGCCGAATGCCAGTTGCCAAAGGTTGGTGACCGTTGAAGGAATGATCAGCAACGCCGCAGCCTGCGCCGGCAACATAGCCAAGCCGAGCATGCCCATGGCGACTGTCGGTAAGCCGAGGCCGATTACTCCTTTGACGGTGCCCGCCAGCAGGAACGTGCCAATCACCAGCAAAGTAACGGCGGGACCGAGGTTTTGGTAGAACGCAAGGAAGGTAATCATGGGCAGAGTGTGCGACTTTTCGATGCGTTCTGAAATTCGCCATATACTGAGGCAGCCTCTTGTTTAGCAAGAGCCTTGGGGCCGCATCGGGGGCAAGTCCCCTCCCACTTAGACTGTGTTCACCCATCCAAATGTGGGAGGGAGCTTGCCCCCGATGCGGCCAGTAGAGCCATCCGAGAACCCCCCCCATGCACGTTGACCTGATCGATCTGCGCCTCTACCTGCATACCCTGGACACCGGCAACATCACCGCCGGCGCCAGCCGCAGCCATTTATCCCTGGCAGCCGCGAGCGCACGCATCCGCGCTATGGAAGCATCGCTGGGCATCGAATTGCTTGAGCGGGGCCGTCGGGGTGTTACGCCGACACCTGCAGGTAAAGCCCTCGCGCGCCACGCTCGCCTGCTGCTGCAACAGGCCGACCATCTGCAACAGGACCTCGCCGAATACGCCAACGGCATCAAAGGCCAAGTGCGCCTGCTGTGCAACACCACTGCGCTAAGCGAATACCTGCCGGAACTGCTCGCGGACTTTCTACGCGAACACCCCAACCTCGATATCGACCTGCAGGAGTTGCCCAGCCTGCGCATCATCCAGGCCCTGCGTCAGGGCACGGCCGACCTGGGGATCATCTCCGATGCAGTAGACACCCACGGTTTGCAGACCCTGCCCTTTCGCGATGACCCGCTGGTGCTGATCATGCCCCTGGATCATCCCCTGGCAGCGAGCCCGGTGAGTTTTATCGACAGCCTGCAACACGATTACGTCGGCCTCGCGGCCCACAGCGCACTGTCGGTGTACCTGGAAGAACAAGCGCTGCACGCAGGGTTCCGCTTACAGACGCGCATCCGCGCCGAGGGCTTTGATGGGGTGATTCGGATGGTCGCACGAGGTGCTGGCCTGGGCATCGTGCCCCGGGCCGCGTTGGATCGCTGGCCCTTGGCGCGCCACTTCAAGGCCCAGCCTCTGGGAGAAGACTGGGCCCGCCGACAGCTGTTGCTTTGCGCACGTTCGTTCGAGCAACTGCCGGGTTACGCCAAAGCCTTGTTCAACGCCTTGGCCCTGCCCTTGCGGAAGAACCCGTAATACACCGCCGACAGAATCAACAGGAACGGCACGCCAAACACCAACGTCATCTTGAACGCCTCGGTGAAATACGTGGTGATCATCACCGCGCCCATGAGCACCAGACCCAGCAATGTGCTGTAGGGAAAAAGGCGCAGTTGGAATGACAACTTTGCCCCGCCGTGACGCTTGCGATAGCGACGGAAAAACAGGTGCGTGAGGAAGATCATGAACCAGGTGAAGATCGCGCCAAACATCGAGATCGCCATCATCAGGGTGAACGAGCTTTCCGGGTACACCACATTCAACAAGGTCGCCAGGGCAATGCCCGAACTGGACAGCAGCAGTGCATTCAGCGGAATGCCGCTTTTGCTCAACGCGCCCATGGACTTGGGTGCGAAGCCCGCGCGGGACAGGCTGAACATCATGCGTGTAGTGATGTAGAGCTGGCTGTTCATCGCTGACAACGCGGCGATCAGGATCACGAAATTCATCACTCCGGTGGCTCCCGGAATGCCGATAGTCTGCATCACTGTAACGAACGGGCTTTGGGTCTGCCCGGCCTGATTCCACGGCACGATGGCCAGCATCAGCGCCAGGGTCAGCAGGTAAAACACCACCAGGCGCACGATGGTCGCGCGAAAGGCCTTCTTCACCGCCTGCTCCGGGTCGGCGGCTTCACCGGCAGCCACAGCGATCATCTCGACGCTCAGGTAACTGAAGATCGACACAATCACGGCAATCCACATGCCGCTCAAGCCATGGGGGAAAAAACCGCCGTGTGCGGTGTAATTCTGCACGCCATACTCCGGGTTTCCGGAGCCGAACACCACATACACGGCCAGGATGATGAAGCCGACGATGGCGCTGATCTTGATGGTGGAGAACCAGTATTCAAAGTTGCCAAACGTCTTCACGCTGATCGCATTAAGCAGGATCAGCACACTGGAAAACGACACAATCCACACCCACTCCGGCACGTTGGCGAACCAGTACTTCATGTACATCGCCACCGCCGTGACCTCGGCGCCCACCGCCAGCACAATCGCCGCCCAATAGGCATAACGCACCAGAAACCCAGCCAGCGGGCTGATGTAGAACTCGGCATAGGCGCCGAAGGAACCCGAGGTGGAATGCGCAACGGTCATCTCCGCCAGGCAGCCCATCAACAGCAAGGTGATCAGTGCACCAATGGCGTAGCTCACCAGCACGCTCGGCCCGGCATAACCGATGGCATAGGCGCTGCCCATGAACAACCCGGTGCCGATGGCGCCACCGATGGCGATCATGCTCATCTGGCCGGAAGTGAGCTGGCGCCGAAGGCCCAGTTCGCGTTGGGTGATCTCGGCAAAGCCGGTGTCTGGCGTAGTCACGTGGGGTGCCCCTTTATTATTGTGGTCGCACTATTTGTCTGTTGCCGCAGATCCCTGTGGGAGGGGGCTTGCTCCCGATGGAGGTGTATCAGCTTGCCAATCCGGCGACTGACACACTGCCATCGGGAGCAAGCCCCCTCCCACATGAGGTCTTTGGTGTTTATCCATTGTGTATCTGATGCAAGCCCTCTCCCATAATGTTGTCTGCGTTTATTCAGGTGACGCTGTGGCGGACTTTGAATTGCGGCTGGTCCCAGGTGTTCTCGTCGAGAATCTCACCGAGGATTTCCACAGCGTCCCAGACCTCAGTAAAGCTCGTGTACAGCGGCGTAAACCCAAACCGCATAATCCGCGGCTCGCGGTAATCGCCGATCACGCCACGGGCAATCAGAGCCTGAATCACTGCATAACCTTCGGGGTGCTCAAAACTCACATGGCTACCGCGCCGGGCATGCTCACGCGGGGTGATCAACACCAGGCCATGAGCCGCGCAACGGGCTTCAACCAACTCGATAAACAGATCCGTCAACGCCAGGGATTTAGTGCGCAGGCTGGCCATATCAGTCTGCTCAAAAATCGCCAGCCCACATTCCACCATCGCCAGCGAGGTGATCGGTTGGGTGCCGCACAAGTAGCGGGCAATACCGGCGCTCGGCGCATAGTTGGCTTCCATGGCGAACTGCCGGGTATGCCCGAACCAGCCCGAAAGCGGCTGGCGTACGAGGTCGACCAACGCCGGATTGACCCACACAAACGCCTGGGAGCCTGGGCCGCCGTTGAGGTATTTATAAGTGCAGCCAATCGCGTAATCGGCCCCGGCGTTATGCAGATCGATGGGCACCGCGCCCGCCGAGTGCGCCAAATCCCAGATACTCAGCGCGCCACATTCATGGCTCAAGGCAGTAAGCGCCTGCATGTCGTACATGTAGCCGGTCTTGTAGTTGACGTGGGTGAGCAGCACCACCGCCACGTCGGCGTCGATGGCCTGGGGCAGTTCGTCCGGGCTGTTCACCAGACGCAGGGAGTAACCCTGTTGCAGCAATTCAGCCAAGCCTTCGGCGATGTACAGGTCGGTGGGAAAGTTGCTTGCTTCGCTGACGATTACCTTGCGCTCTGCTGCGCGTTGGCGCTGCACCGTCAGTGCAGCGCTGAGCACTTTGAACAGGTTAATGGAGGTGGTATCGGTGATCACCACTTCGCCGTCCCGCGCACCGATCAGCGGCGCAAGGCGATTGCCCAGGCGCTGGGACAAGTCTGCCCAACCGGCGCTGTTCCAACTGCGGATCAAGCCATTGCCCCACTCCTCGGCAATCACCTGTTGCGCCCGCGCCAGCGATGCCACCGGACGCGCGCCAAGGGAGTTACCGTCGAGGTAGATCACACCCTCCGGCAAGGAAAATTGATTGCGCAACGGC
This sequence comes from Pseudomonas sivasensis, assembly GCF_052938085.1. Taxonomy (NCBI): domain Bacteria; kingdom Pseudomonadati; phylum Pseudomonadota; class Gammaproteobacteria; order Pseudomonadales; family Pseudomonadaceae; genus Pseudomonas; species Pseudomonas sivasensis. The sequence goes on along the minus strand of NZ_CP176442.1, from coordinate 877,176 downwards.
GCCAGCGGGTCCTGGGCGTCGAGGGCTTGGCAATGGCTTCGGGTGGTCATGGAGAGTCCTGGTTTTTATAGGTGGGAATGAACCAAATAATGAACGAAGCTTTAGAGAATTTTCGTGCAAAGTGGTGGGTAACAGGCTAATTAAGCAGTAGGAAATTCGAATTTAACCCCTAAACACGCGGATTTATTCAAACCATGATTCTTGACGCCACCGACCTGCGCCTCCTGCATTTCCTGCAACAGGATGGCCGTATCAGCAACCAGGAACTGGCGGAAAAAGTCGCACTGTCGCCCTCCGCCTGCCTGCGCCGTTTGCGTCTGCTGGAGAGTGAAGGAGTCATCAGCGGCTACCGCGCAGTGTTGAATGCCGAGCAATTGGGGATCGAGCTAGAAGCCATCGTCCACCTGTCGTTGCGCCAGGATGTGGAGGATTGGCATGAGACATTTATCAAGAAGGTGCAAGGCTGGCCGGAAGTGGCCAGCGCCTATGTGATCACCGGCGCCAGCAACTATGTGCTGCGGGTGCAGGCGCGCAACCTCAAGCACTTTTCGGACTTTATCGTGAACCACCTGAACCGCACGGCGGGGGTGATGGATATCCGCTCGGAAATCGTGCTGCAGAAGATCAAGGATAAGGATGAGGTGCTTGATCTCGTCGTACGCAAATAGTCAGCCACGCCTCAGATCAAATGTGGGAGGGGGCTTGCCCCCGATGGCGGTGTGTCAGTCACTTAAATGTTGACTGATCCGCCGCTATCGGGAGCAAGCCCCCTCCCCTATTTTTGACCGCATTTAGTCTTCGAGGGCGCGGACTCGCTGCATGCGTTTCTGTTCTACCGGCGCATCAGCCGTCTGCAACTCAAAATCAAAATCAATCTGTGCAAACCGCCCTTCTACCCCAAACTCCCGCGCCAGTTGCTGATCGTCGCTGAAGCGAATCTCGGCAATTAATTCATCCCGCGTCGCGTAGGCAAAGTCATCGTGCAGGTACGGGTCATCCGACAGGTTGATCTGTGTCGTCAAGTGTCGATGCCCCGGCGCCGAGATGAAGAAGTGGATATGTGCCGGCCGCTGCCCGTGGCGCCCCAATTGATCGAGCAGTTGCTGGGTCGGTCCAGTCGGCGGGCAGCCGTAGCCCGACGGCACGATGCTGCGAAAACGGTAGTTACCCTGGGCGTCGGTCTCTATGCGTCGGCGCAGGTTAAATTCCGACTGGGTGTTATCGAACCAGGAATAAGTGCCGCCCGTGTTGGCCTGCCACACATCCACAATCGCCCCAGCCAACGGTTTACCGTTGGTGTCGCGCACTTGTCCGCGCATGAACAGCGGCACTGCGGCATCCGTCCCATCATCCAACCGCGCTTCGTACTGGGACAGCGGCGCACCGGCCACGTACAGCGGGCCTTCGATGGTACGTGGCGTGCCGCCGGATTTGCCGGCTTCTTCATCGGCGGCGTCCATCAACATGTCCAGGTAGTGCTCCAGGCCCAACCCGGCGGCAAGCAGTCCGGCTTCCTGGTTCTTGCCCAGTTCGTTGAGGTAGTTGACCGCCTTCCAGAACTCTTCCGGCGTCACGTCCAGGTCTTCGATGATGTTCACGGTGTCGCGCAAAATCCGGTAGATCAGCGCTTTGGTGCGCGGGTTACCGCCGTCATTAAGGTTGCCGCTGGCTTCTTCGAGAAACTGTTGGGCGTGGGCAGTCTGGGACAGTCGGATGGACATGGTGCGATCCTCATCTTGTAATTGTTAGGTGTAGAACAGGCTTAACGGTCGTCCTCATGGATCGACGAAGGGTGCCGGCACAGGGCGTTCACTTCGATGGCCATGTAGGGATAAAGCGGCAGTTGCATCAGCAGGTCGTGCAGCTCTTGCACGCTGTCGACATCGAACACGCTGTAGTTGGCGTAAAGCCCGGCGATGCGCCACAGGTGGCGCCATTTGCCTTGCTCTTGTAAACGTCGAGCCAGGGCTTTTTCGTCGGCCTTGAGGCGGGCGGCGCGCTCCGGATTCATGTCGACGGGCAGATTCACGGTCATTTTTACGTGGAACAACATGGCAAGCGCCTCTTAGTGTTTGTCACGACGGAAGAACGCCAGACGCTCTTCATCGATGGCCAGGCCCAGGCCCGGCGCAGTGGAGACATGCAACTGAAAATCTCGGTACACCGGCGGTTCGGTGAGGATGTCTTCGGTGAGCAGCAGCGGACCGAACAGTTCGGTGTCCCACGCCAGCTTGTTCAAGGTCAGGAACGCATGGGCCGAGGCCAGGGTGCCGATGCCGCCTTCGAGCATGGTGCCGCCGTACAGGCCGATACCCGCCGCTTCAGCAATCGCGGCCGTGCGCAACACCGCACGCGGGCCGCCGTTCTTGGCGATCTTCAGGGCGAACACTGACGCCGCACCTTCACGGGCGAGGTTGAAGGCATCCTCGACACATTCGATGGATTCATCCGCCATGATCGGCGCTGGGCTCGACAGGTTCAGCCGGGCCATGCCGCCACGGTTATTGCGCGAGATCGGTTGTTCGATCAGGTCGATGCCGTTGTCGCCAAGCACCTTGCACGCGCGCAGGGCGACGGCCTCATCCCAGGCCTGATTGACGTCGACACGCACACTGGCGCGCTCGCCCAAGGCCTTTTTGATCGCGATCACATGAGCGAGGTCGCGACCGACTTCACCGGCGCCGATCTTGAGTTTGAAGATGCGGTGGCGACGCAGGTCGAGCATCTTTTCGGCTTCGGCGATGTCTTGTTCGGTGTTGCCGCTGGCCAAGGTCCAGGCCACCGGCAACGCGTCACGTACACGGCCGCCGAGCAGCTCGCTCACCGGCAGGTTCAGGCGCTTGCCCAATGCATCGAGCAACGCGCTTTCAATACCGGACTTGGCAAAGGTATTGCCGCGAATACTGCGCTCCAGGCGCAACATGGCGGCGTTGATGTTGCTGGCGTCCTGGCCGATCAGCAGCGGCGCGAAGTGGCGGTCGATATTGATTTTGATGCTGTCGGGACTCTCGTTGCCGTAGCTCAGACCGCCGATGGTGGTGGACTCACCGATGCCTTCAATGCCGTCGGCGCAACGCACGCGGATGATCACCAGGGTCTGGTTCTGCATCGTGTGCATTGCCAGCTTGTGCGGGCGAATGGTGGGGAGGTCGACGATAATGGTCTCGATCGACTCAATGGCGCAAATCGGCATGGCAATACCCGCTGGGTTCTTTATAGGTCTGCGCTGATTCTGTTCCCGCTCTTTGCGTGGAGCCAATATAGAATTAGTCTCGAACAATACTCTCAAGGTATGAAAGGAGCCGTCATGGAACTGCGTCATCTGCGCTACTTCCAGGTGCTGGGCGAAACCCTCAACTTCACCCGGGCCGCCGAACGCCTGCACATCGCCCAACCACCGTTGAGCCGGCAGATCCAGCAACTGGAGGATGAGCTGGGGGTGATTCTGCTGGAACGCGGCCGCCCGCTGCGACTGACCGAAGCCGGGCGGTTTTTCTATGAACACGCCAATGTGCTGCTCGAACAGTTGAACAAGGTCTGCGACAGCACCCGGCGCATCGGCCAGGGCGAAAAGACCTGGCTGGGCATCGGCTTTGCGCCGTCGACTTTGTATGGCGTACTGCCCGAGCTGATCCGGCGACTGCGCAGCCATGACGCGCTGGAGCTGGAATTGGGTTTGTCCGAAATGACCACCTTGCAGCAGGTTGAAGCGCTCAAGGCCGGGCGCATTGATGTCGGCTTCGGGCGTATCCGCATCGACGACCCAGCCATTGACCAGCGTGTACTGGTGGAGGATCGACTGGTGGCGGTACTGCCTGCCGGCCACCCGCTGCTGGCGGCGCCGGCCACCCTCGCCCAATTGGCCGCCGAGCCGTTTGTGCTGTACCCCGGCAACCCACGCCCCAGTTATGCCGACCATGTGATCGCGCTGTTCGATACCCACGGTTTAAGCCTCAAGGTGGCGCAGTGGACTAACGAGCTGCAGACCGCGATTGGCCTGGTCGGCGCTGGCATGGGCGTGACGCTGGTGCCTGCGTCGGTGCAGGTGCTGCATCGGGCGGATATCGGTTACACGCCGATTGTGGAAACCACCGCGACCTCGCCGATTATTCTCAGCCGAAGGGTGAATGATCAGTCGCCGGGGCTTAGTCATTGCCTGCAGTTGGTGGAAGAACTGATCTGAAACGCTCTAAACACTGCGATCTCCCTGTGGGAGGGGGCTTGCCCCCGATTGCGCTGGGCCAGTTAACGAATGGGCTGACTGATCCACCGTTATCGGGGGCAAGCCCCCTCCCACATTTTGCTCTTCATCAGGCTCAAGTACTGCGCAGGCGATTGCGCTGCAGCGTCTGGCTGGGCGACTCATCAAACAGCTTGCGATACTCCGCCGAAAACCGTCCCAAGTGAGTAAAGCCCCAGCCCAAGGCAATCTCGGAGATGGTACGAATTGAACCGTGCTCAAGGATTTCCTGGCGCACCGCGCCCAGTCGGTACTTCTTCAGGTAGGCCATCGGCGACAGGGCAAAGTACTTGCGGAAAGCGTCGAACAGCTTGAAGCGCGACACGCCTGCTGCGGCTTCCAGGTCTTCCAGGTGCAGCGCTTCGCGGGCGTTGTCGTGAATGTATTGGCGCGCGCGGATCAAGTAATGCGGCAGTTTCACGCCCAGTACGTCGCGCAGTTCTTCGGAGTAATTATTGGGCTGGGCCAGGATCAACCCCTTGATCAGCGAGCTTTCCAGATCCCGGGTAAACGCGGCCTGTTCATACAACTCGCTGCTGCGCTCCAGTTCGGCAATGAAGTAACGCGCCATGCGCCACCACGAGGCCGGGGCGCCATCCACCGCATCCATCACCGACTCAAAGCGCAGCGGTGCGTCGATGGGCCGTTGCAACAAACCTTCCAGTGACTCACTCATCGCTGCCCGCGTAATCACCACTTGCAGCTTGCGACAGTCCCCGGAAATCGCCAGCACCTGGTGCTCGTTGGGCGAGATGATCACGCCTTGGTCGCGGTTGGAACTCAGGCGCTCACCGTTCTTGCTCAACTCCTGCTCACCCACCAACGGCAGGCTGAGGCTGTAGCTACTGAAGTGCTCGGCATCCTCGATATCGATGGTCACGTCGGTGCCGTATTCGATCACGCCCAAGGTGGTCGCGCGGGACTTAAACACATTGGCGCTGTGGTGAAAACGCAGGCGCTCCGGGGTCGTCGTCGCCAGGCGGTGCGGCCCGCAGATGCCGGACATCCAGCTGCGGGCGCCTTCGAGGTCGAAGCGTTGGATATGGATATCGCGTGTCTGGCTGCTCATCAGGGTGCACCCACGGCGGTTAGGCATTTGCGCGCTCTGACGGCGCGTCGTTATCGTTGTTGGACAGCAAGTTCTGCGCCACGCCGGTGGTAGCGCCACTGGGTGGATAGCAAGGGCCGACTATGTGGATAAGTCACCGGTTTTCATGCCCCTCGCGCCCTATGACAGTAGCGCATGACGTTACCTCGGCGCACCGTATTGGGTACTCCGCGCCCAACTTTGCGGCCCATCTTCCCCCATTAAGCGGATAGCCCACGCCCTGCCCCGCTGCCTCTAATAAACCACCGATTAGCCCTATCAAAAAGGTGCCTCCCATGAGTGGTGCAAGAAGCGTCGAGCAGTGGAAAAGCTTTATCGAAAGCTGCCTGGATTTTCGTCCGGCAGACGAAGTGTTCCGCATCGCCCGGGACATGTTCACCGAGCCGCAACTGTTCGACCTGGAGATGGAACTGATCTTCGAAAAGAACTGGATCTACGCCTGCCACGAAAGCGAACTGGCCCATAACCATGACTTCGTGACCATGCGCGCCGGGCGCCAGCCGATGATTATCACCCGCGATGGCGAAGGCCACCTCAATGCGCTGATCAACGCCTGCCAGCATCGCGGCACCACCCTCACCCGCGTCGGCAAGGGCAACCAGTCCACCTTTACCTGCCCGTTTCACGCCTGGTGTTACAAGAGCGATGGCCGGTTGGTGAAGGTCAAGGCGCCGGGGGAATACCCGGAAGGTTTCGACAAAGCCACCCGCGGCCTTAAAAAAGCGCGAATCGAAAGCTACAAAGGTTTTGTGTTTATCAGTCTGGACGTGAACGGCACGGACAGCCTGGAAGACTTCCTCGGCGATGCCAAAGTGTTCTTCGACATGATGGTCGCGCAATCCGCCACCGGTGAGCTGGAAGTGCTGCCGGGTAAATCCGCCTACACCTACGACGGCAACTGGAAGCTGCAAAACGAAAACGGTCTGGACGGTTATCACGTGAGCACCGTGCACTACAACTACGTGGCCACGGTGCAGCATCGCCAACAGGTGAATACCGAGAACGGCACCGGTTCCGGCACCACACTGGACTACAGCAAACTCGGTGCAGGCGACGCGAATACCGATGACGGTTGGTTCGCCTTCAACAACGGCCACAGCCTGTTGTTCAGCGACATGCCCAACCCGACCGTGCGTTCCGGCTACGCCACCATCATGCCGCGCCTGGTGGAAGAACACGGCCAGCAAAAAGCCGAATGGATGATGCACCGCCTGCGCAATCTGAACATCTATCCGAGCCTGTTCTTCCTCGATCAGATCAGCTCGCAACTGCGCATCATCCGCCCGGTGGCGTGGAACAAGACCGAGATCATCAGCCAATGCCTGGGGGTGAAAAACGAGTCCGACGCTGACCGCGAAAACCGCATTCGCCAATTCGAGGATTTCTTCAACGTATCGGGCATGGGCACGCCGGACGACCTGGTGGAATTTCGTGAAGCCCAGCGTGGTTTCCAAGGCCGCCTGGAGCGCTGGAGCGATATCTCCCGTGGCAGCCATCGCTGGGAGACCGGCCCGACACCGAACAGTGAAGCCATCGGCATCCAACCGGCCATGACCGGCACTGAATTCACCCACGAAGGGCTGTACGTCAACCAGCACCGCAACTGGCAGCAGTTCCTGCTCAACGGCCTTGATCGACAAGCGCTGACACTGCGGGAGGTGCAATGATGAATGCCCAACTGCAATACAGGATCGAGCAGTTTTTCTACCGAAAATCCGAACTCTGCGACGCCCAAGACTGGGACGCCTATGTGCAGCTGTTCGACCCGCAGAGCGAGTTCCATCTGCCGCAATGGGACTCGGAGCATGTGTACACCCGCGATCCCAAACGCGAGATGTCGTTGATCTACTACGCCAACCGCTCAGGCCTGGAAGACCGAGTCTTTCGCCTGCGCACCGGCAAGGCAGCCTCGGCCACGCCAATGCCGCGCACCTTGCACCTGATCAATAACGTGCGCATCGCAGAACAGGCGGATGGCTCGCTGGAAGTGAAGCTGAACTGGCACACGCTGTTCTATCGGCTGGCGACTTCGGAGCAGTTTTACGGACAGGCCACTTACCGCCTCAAACCTGAGGGAGACAGTTGGCTGATCACTCGCAAGCATGCGCTGCTGCTCAACGACACCATCAACTCGGTGCTGGATTTCTATCACCTCTAAAGCACCCTTGTTGTGGTGGTGAGCGGGCTTTTTGTGGTGAGCGGGATTGCCCCGCACTGGGGCGTGCAGCGGCCCATGGTGCAAGCACTGCGGTTTGGCGGGAAAAATGCGGCGACTCTCATGTGGCTGCTTCGCAGCCCAGTGCGGGGCAAGCCCGCTCACCCCAACACGCCGTACGTACGTCATAAATATGCAGAGAACAACACATGAATCACAAAGTGGCCTTCAGTTTTGCCGACGGCAAGACCCTGTTTTTCCCAGTGGGCGCCCATGAAATCCTATTGGATGCGGCCCTGCGCAATGGCATCAAGATCCCCCTGGATTGCCGCGAAGGTGTATGCGGCACCTGCCAGGGTCGTTGCGAATCGGGCGACTACACCCAGGACTACGTGGACGACGAAGCCCTCTCAAGCCTCGACCTGCAACAACGCAAGATGCTCAGTTGCCAGACGCGGGTGAAGTCCGACGCCACCTTCTACTTCGACTTTGATTCGAGCTTGTGCAATGCACCGAACCCGGTGCAGGTGCGCGGAACGGTCAGCGAGGTGCAATTGGTGTCGGCCAGTACGGCGATCCTCAACGTGCAATTGGACGCGCCACTGGATTTTCTACCCGGCCAATATGCACGCCTCTCGGTGCCAGGCACGGACAGTTGGCGTTCCTACTCTTTCGCCAACCTTGCGGGCAATCAGGTGCAGTTTCTGATCCGCTTGCTGCCCGATGGGGTGATGAGCAACTACCTGCGTGAGCGCTGCCAAGTCGGCGATGAACTGCTGATGGAGGCACCGCTGGGTGCGTTCTACCTTCGGCACGTCACCCAACCGCTGGTGCTGGTCGCCGGCGGCACCGGGTTGTCGGCACTACTGGGCATGCTCGATCAACTGGCCGCCACTGGCTGCGACCAGCCGGTGCATCTCTACTATGGCGTGCGCGGTGCCGAGGACTTATGCGAAGCAACACGCATCGCGGCCTACGCGGCGAAACTGCCGGGTTTTCGCTACACCGAAGTCCTCAGCGACCCCGCAGATGACTGGCCCGGAAAGCGCGGCTACCTCACCCAACATTTCGACTTGGCCGAATTGCGGGACGGATCGGCGGATATGTATGTCTGCGGCCCCCCTCCAATGGTCGAATCCATCCAACAATGGCTGGCGGATCAGGCACTTGATGGCGTTCAGCTGTATTACGAAAAGTTTACGCAGAGTAATATCTGACTCCTCAGCACTTCTGAGGGGCTGGTGCGGCGTGCAATCAACCCCAAGAAAAACAAGTAGAAGGGAACGTTAATGGCGGATGACATGGTTAACCCGGTGGGCCTCAAGCGTGGCCTGAAGAACCGGCATATTCAGCTGATCGCCTTGGGAGGGGCGATTGGCACGGGGTTGTTCCTCGGCTCGGCCGGGGTGCTCAAGTCGGCGGGCCCGTCGATGATCCTGGGCTACGCGATTGCGGGTTTCATTGCGTTCCTGATCATGCGCCAGCTCGGTGAGATGATCGTCGAAGAGCCGGTGGCCGGCTCGTTCAGCCACTTCGCCCACAAATACTGGGGCGGCTACGCGGGCTTCCTGGCCGGTTGGAACTACTGGGTGCTGTACGTACTGGTGGGCATGGCCGAACTGACGGCCGTGGGCAAGTACATCCAGTTCTGGTGGCCGGAAATCCCGACCTGGGTCAGCGCACTGGTGTTCTTTGTTGCGGTGAACCTGATCAACACCCTGAACGTGAAGTTCTTCGGTGAAACCGAGTTCTGGTTCGCAATCATCAAGGTGGTGGCGATTGTCGGCATGATCGTGCTCGGCTGCTACCTGCTGTTCAGCGGCACCGGCGGCCCGCAAGCGTCCATCAGTAACCTGTGGAGCCACGGCGGGTTCTTCCCGAATGGCGGCATGGGGCTGTTGATGTCGATGGCGTTCATCATGTTCTCGTTCGGTGGCCTGGAGCTGGTGGGTATTACCGCCGCCGAAGCCACCGAACCGCGCAAAGTGATCCCCAAAGCGATCAACCAGGTGGTCTACCGGATCCTGATCTTCTACGTCGGTGCCCTGACCGTGCTGCTGTCGCTGTACCCATGGGACCAACTGCTGCAAACCCTCGGCGCGTCGGGCGACCCCTACAGCGGCAGCCCGTTTGTGCAAATCTTCTCGCTGATCGGTAACGACACCGCCGCGCACATCCTCAACTTCGTGGTGCTGACCGCGGCGCTGTCGGTGTACAACAGCGGCGTGTACTGCAACAGCCGCATGCTGTTCGGCCTGGCCGAGCAAGGCGATGCGCCAAAAGCGCTGATGAAGCTCAACAAGCAAGGCGTACCACTGCGGGCCCTGGCGATCTCGGCGTTGGTGACGATGCTGTGCGTGGTGGTCAACTACGTGGCGCCGCAGAGTGCGCTGGAGTTGCTGTTTGCGCTGGTGGTTGCGTCGCTGATGATCAACTGGGCGCTGATCAGCATCACCCACATCAAGTTCCGCAAGGCCATGGGCGAGCAAGGCGTGACGCCATCGTTCAAGACCTTCTGGTTCCCGTTCAGCAACTACCTGTGCCTGGCGTTCATGCTGATGATCATCAGCGTGATGCTGGCGATCCCGGGTATTCGCGAGTCGGTGTATGCGATGCCGATTTGGGTGGGGATTATCTATGTGGCTTACCGGTTGCGAGTGAGTAAGGCGAAGGCGGTAGCCGCCACGCAGTAATACCCATGTGGGAGGGGGCTTGCCCCCGATAGCAGTGTGTCAGTCACTTATGTGCCCAATGACCCACCGCCATCGGGGGCAAGCCCCCTCCCACATTTGATTGCATTGCAAATGAAAAGCCCCGGTAATCCGGGGCTTTTTGTTTACAGCGTGGAGCGCACTCGCCACAACTCGGGGAACAGCACGGTGTCGAGCATCTTGCGCAGATACCCCACGCCTTCGGTGCCGCCAGTACCGGGTTGGAAACCGATGATGCGCTCAACGGTGGTCACATGCCGAAAGCGCCACTGGCGGAACGAATCTTCCAGATCGATAAACTTCTCAGCCAACTGATACAAATCCCAATAACGGCTCGGATCGCGATACACCTCGCGCCACGCCGCCTCCACCGACTCATCGTGAACGGTGGCCGCAGTCGGGTCGCGCTCGGCGCGTTGGGGATCAATCGCAAGGCCCGCCTTGGTCATCAAGTTGATCGCTTCGTCATACAGCGACGGCGTGGCAATCGCCACTTTCAACTCGTTCAACAACTCCGGCCGATGGGCGTGAGGCCGCAACAGCGCCGCGCTTTTATTGCCGAGGATAAATTCGATCTCGCGGTACTGGAACGACTGGAACCCGGACGATTGCCCCAGGAACGGACGAATCGCTTTGTATTCCGAAGGCGTCATGGTCGCCAGCACGGCCCAGGCGTGCACCAGTTGGTCAAAGATCCGCGACACCCGCGCCAGCATCTTGAACGCTGGCGGCAACTCGCCCAGTCGCACATGCTCACGGGCGGCCTTGAGTTCGTGGAGCATCAGTTTCATCCACAGCTCAGAGGTCTGGTGCTGGATGATGAAGAGCATTTCGTTGTGGTCCGGCGACAGCGGGTGCTGGGCGCTGAGGACTTTGCCCAGGTCCAGGTAGTCGCCGTAGCTCATGGACTCGGAAAAATTCAGCTCGGCGTTATGCCATTCTTCCGGCGGTTGGTAATCAGCAGAGAAGGGACATTGGCTCATCGCGTGGGCTCCTTGAGCGGACGGAGAATGGCGCGGACCGGGCTGGCGTCCAGGTTGGCAAAGCGCAGCGGCAGCGCGATCAGTTCGTAGTCGCCTTCCGCTACCTCGTCGAGCACGATGCCTTCGAGAATCGCCATCCCATGCCGGGCCACGGCGTTGTGGGAATCCATGGTCTTGGACTGTTGCGGATCCAGCGAGGGCGTATCGATACCGATCAGGCGCACGCCGAGGCTGGCGAGCAGCTCAATGGTTTGCGGCGCGATGGCGGTGAAATTCGAATCCCATTCGGTCATCGGCGCGTGTGGATAAGTACGCAGCAACACACGCTCCGGCAAGTTATCCACACGTCCTTCTAATTGATGCGGTTGCACCAGCGCGCCGCTGCCGAGGCAATGCAGCACCCGACACGGGCCCATGTACACGTCCAACGACACTTCACCGATGGGTGCACCGTCTGCGCTGTAGTGCAGCGGCGCATCCACGTGGGCGCCGGTGTGCGGCGACAAGGTAATGCGCCCTACATTCACCGGGCACTCCGGGCCGAACTGCCACACGCGCTCTTCCTGGAACGGCGTATCACCCGGCCAGGTCGGGGTCGCCGTACTCAAGGGCGGGCTGATATCCCACCACGTTTTTATTGGGTTCATTTAAAGGCTCTCGGCGGTTACTGGGGTGAATGATACGAGGGCCAGGGCTGAATTTTCTTGCGAATTCCTGCGCCAAGCGGGAAATCTTTCGCACTTACTGCGAGGAAATTACTTATTTACGCTCAGAAGTGTCGCCTGGCCACGGTGGAGCTGCCACCAAGGATTAATGTGGGAGGGGGCTGGCCCTCGATGGCGGTGGGTCAGTTGACACAGGTGCAAGCTGACCCGGCGCCATCGGGGGCAAGCCCCCTCCCACATTGACTGCGCATGACCTGAGGAGTCGCATTCACCTGCGCTTCTGGGCATCCCGATGTCGAGTTCAGACCACTGGCGCAACGCACAAGGCCTTAGGGTGCATCTTCCCATTACCTGCCTCGGAGCCATCATGTCCACGCCCATTACCGTACTGCGCGACACCCATCCCCTGCCGGTCCTGGATGCCTGCAAATGGGAAAAACTCGAAGGCGATCCGCACACCGTCAACCTCAACGCCTACACCAGCGAAGACGGCAGCAAGATCATGGGCACCTGGATCTGCACCCCGGGCAAGTGGTACGTGGATTATGTGAAGTGGGAGTACTGCCACTTCCAGGAAGGCTACTGCATCATCACCCCTGAAGGGATGGAGCCGATTCACCTGCGGGCTGGGGATATCTTTGTGGTAGAGCCGGGGATGAAGGGGACATGGGAAGTGGTCGAGACGGTGCGCAAGTATTTTGTATTCGCCTGAGGTTTTTGTGGTGCACCGGTTTACTGAGCTGAGCCACTTATTTAGGTACTCCGGTTTACCGAGCTGACCCACTTACTGTGGTGCTCCGGTTTACCGAGCTGAGCCACTTATTGTGGTGAGCGGGCTTGCCCCGCGCCGGGCTGCAAAGCGGCCCTGACGACAAACGCCGCATTCTTTCTGAAAGAATGCGGCGTTTTCATTGGGCCCGCTTCGCAGCCCGGCGCGGGGCAAGCCCGCTCACTACAATTGCCGTCCCACTGGTGGGTTATTTGGGCTTGCGATAGCTGTTGATAATCGCCGAGAAGTCCTGCCCCCCTTCCCCACGCTGACTCATCGATTGATACAACTGCTGAGCCACTGCACCCAAAATTACGGGTTGTTTCGCCTGGCGAGCCGCTTCAGTAGCCAGGCCCAAATACCGAGCTGAGCCACTTATTGTGGTGAGCGGGCTTGCCCCGCGCTGGGCTGCGAAGCGGCCCTGACAACAAACGCCGCATTCTTTCTGAAAGAATGCGGCGTTTTCATTGGGCCCGCTTCGCAGCCCGGCGCGGGGCAAGCACGCTCACTACAATTGCCGTCCCACTGGTGGGTTATTTGGGCTTGCGATAGCTGTTGATAATCGCCGAGAAGTCCTGCCCCCCTTCCCCACGCTGACTCATCGATTGATACAACTGCTGAGCCACTGCACCCAAAATCACGGGTTGTTTCGTCTGTCGAGCCGCTTCGGTAGCCAGGCCCAAATCCTTGAGCATCAGGTCGGCACCAAACCCGCCTGTGTAACCTCGGGATGACGGCGCCGTTTCGATCACGCCCGGCCATGGGTTGTAGGTGTCCGAACTCCAGCAGCGCCCGGTGGAGCTGTTGATGATCCCGGCCAGCACTTGGGTGTCGATGCCCAGTGCATCACCCAATGCCATAGCCTCGCTGACGCCAACCATGCTGATGCCCAGCAGCAGGTTGTTGCAGATCTTGGCGATTTGCCCCGTGCCCACGTCACCGCAATGCACGATGTTGCGGCCCATCTGCGCCAGCACCGGTTGCAGGGTGGCGAACAGTTCCGGGGTGGCGCCGACCATGAAGGTCAACGTCCCTGCGCCAGCGCCGCCGGTGCCGCCAGAGACTGGAGCATCAGCTATCACCACGCCTTGCTTGGCCGCAGCAGCGGCAACATCGCGGATGGTTTGCGGGTCGATGGTGCTGCAATCCACGGCGGGCACGCCTTTGCCGATGCCGGCCAGCACGCCGTCTTCATTCAGCCAGACGCTACGTACATGGGCAGCGGCGGGCAGCATGGTAATCACCAGCTCGGCGCCTTGTGCAGCTTCACGCGGTGAGCCTGTGACGGTGGCGCCCAGTTCTGCGAACTCCTTGAACACGCCTGGATTAACGTCGAATACATTCAGCTTATTCCCAGCCAAAAGCAGGTTACGGGCCATTGGCGCGCCCATATTGCCCAGGCCGATAAATGCGATCTTCATGGTCGTCTCCCGAATCAGCGCAGGTTGATGGTGGTATTGACGCCATCGTTGACCGTGTCGTCATCGAACCAGCGGCTGGTGACGGTTTTGGTCTGGGTGTAGAACTGCACCACTTGCTTGCCGTACGGGCCGAGGTCGCCGAGCTTGGAGCCACGGGAACCGGTGAAGCTGAAGAACGGCACCGGCACCGGAATCGGGATGTTGATGCCGACTTGGCCTACATCGATTTCACTCTGGAACTTACGCGCCGCCGCACCGCTTTGGGTGAACAGCCCGGTGCCGTTGCCAAACGGGTTGGCGTTGACCAGCGCGATGGCTTCATCGAGGGTGTCGACTTCCAACACCACCAGCACCGGGCCGAAAATTTCCTGGGTGTAGATCTGCATGTCGGTAGTCACGCCCGAGAACAGGGTCGGACCGACGAAGTTGCCTTGCTCGAAGCCCGGCACCTGAATGTCGCGGCCATCCAGCTCCAGCTTGGCGCCTTCTTTCACGCCGCTTTCGATCAACTCCAGGATACGGGCCTTGGCGCGCTTGGAAATCACCGGGCCGACATCCGTGCCCGCTTCACTACCGGCGTTGACCTTGAGTTTTTGCGCCAGCGCCTTGAGATCCGGCAGCCACTGTTTGGACGCCCCCACCAGCACCACCACCGAGGTGGCCATGCAACGCTGGCCCGCCGCGCCGAAACCGGCACCGACCAGAGCATTGAGGGTGTGTTCGCGGTTGGCATCCGGCAGCACCACGGCGTGGTTCTTGGCGCCCATCATCGATTGCACGCGCTTGCCGTGCTTGCCCGCCAGGTCGTAGACGTGGGTACCGACGGCCGTCGAACCGACGAAGGACACGGCCTTGATGTCTTTATGGGTGCACAGCGCATCCACCACAGCCTTTCCGCCGTGCACCACGTTCAGCACGCCAGGCGGCACACCGGCTTCCAGCGCCAGCTCCACCAGCAGTAGGGTCGACAGCGGGTCTTGTTCGGACGGTTTGAGGACGAAGGTATTACCGCAGGCGATGGCCATCGGGAACATCCACAGCGGAATCATTGCCGGGAAGTTGAACGGGGTAATGCCGGCACACACGCCGATGGGCTGACGCAGGGTGTAGGTGTCGACACCCCCGGCGACGTTCTCGGCGAACTCGCCCATTTGCAGGGTGCCGATGGAACAGGCGTGCTCCACCACTTCCAGGCCACGGAAAATGTCGCCCTCGGCATCGGCAATGGTCTTACCCTGCTCGGCGCTGAGGACTACGGCGATGCGTTTGGAATGCTCGCGGATCAAGGCTTGTAGCTTGAGCATGATGCGCATGCGCGCGCCGATCGGCGTCAGCTTCCAGGTCTGGAAGGCGCGATGGGCTGCGTCGATGGCGGCGTTGACTTCATCGGCCGTGGCGAACGGGACTTTGGCCAGCACTTGCTGGGTAGCCGGGTTGACGATGTCTTGCCACTCGGTGGTCTTGGACTCGACCCACTCGCCGTTGATCAGCAACTTGACCTGTTGCACGGAAATATCGGCAGATGCGTTCATGTGGTCTCCAAATCTTATATTTATGCTAGAGAACCAAGGCGTTGAATCGCCTTGAAGAATGAGGCGTTCGGACTGTTTTTGGAGTATAGATGTGCAAATCTCTAATAAGAACGCACATAAAAGCCGGTCCAATATGCAAAAAAACATCACATCACTGGGTTCCCTGAACTGGGACGACCTGAAGTTTTTCCTCGAAGTGGCCCGCACGCGCAAGGCCAGCGTCGCCGCCAAACGCCTGGCGGTGGACTACACCACCGTGTCGCGGCGCATCAGTTCACTGGAAGTGTCCCTCGGCACGTTGCTGTTCGAAAAATCCCGGACCAACGGCTTCGTCCTGACACCCGAAGGTCAGCGTCTGCTGGGTTACGCCGAGTCCATCGAAAGCACCCTGCACATGGCCTGCGAGCAAGTCTCGGGCTCCGGCGTTGCACTGTCCGGCCATGTACGGATGGGCTGCACCGAAGGCTTTGGCAGCTTTTTCGTGACCCCGCAGTTGAGCCACTTTGTCGACACGTATCCCGCGATCTCGGTAGACATCCTGCCCCTGCCCCACTTCATCAGCCTGTCCAAACGCGAAGCCGACATCGTCATCGCCCTGGAACGCCCGGAACACGGGCCCTACGTGTGCTGCAAACTGTGCGACTACAAGCTGCAGCTGTATGCGACCCAGGAATACCTCGACCAACGCCCGCCCATCCGCAAACCCGCGGATTTGGCCGAGCATCCGTTTATCAGCTACGTGGACGACCTGGCGTTCAGCTCCGAGCTGCTTTACCTGGCCAACGTAGTGCCCGGCGCCAGCGCCAGCCTGCGCAGCACCAGCGTGATTGCGCAGTACGTGGCCGCGCAGCAGGGCCGGTCGATGGCGATCTTGCCGTGCTTTCTGGCAGCGCAAGATCCACGGTTGTTGCCCGTGCTGGGGGAGCAGATTGCGATTACGCGGCAGTTCTGGATGTATTGCCGGGAAGATTTGAGGAAGCTGAAGCGGATTACGTTGTTGTGGGATTACATCAGGGAAGTGACGGAGCAGAACCAGGGGTTGTTGATGGGGGAGACGCGGGAGATCACGTTCGCGGATTAAAGGGCTAGCGCCGACGATTTTGTTTAAGAAGCGGTTTGCTTACTTTTGCGCTTTTCAAAAGTGAGCCGCCCTAAGGGCGGAACCCTGAGTCGCCGTTACCGCAGCAACGGGTATGTACTCGGCCAGCATCCTGGGTCGGCTATCAGGCCGCCATCAAGACATGGGTATCTACTCATCTATCACGCGGGGAGTTTCCTGTTAGAACTCAGCGGCTGGTTTTGGGGCCGCTTCGCAGCCCAGCGCGGGGCAAGCCCGCTCACCACAGAGTTAGGTGCCAGCCTTTGGGAGTTAGGTAGAGGCCTATGCCCCTATAGCAGTGGATCAGTCAAAAATGCATCAACTGATACTCCCTCATCGGGGGTAAGCCCTCTTACACATTTGATTGCATCGCAAAGTGCTGTCGCGCTGAGTCCAGTCAGTCGGCGATGACTACAATCGACACCCGTCGATTCTCGGTGCGCCCCGCCGCTGTCGCGTTAGACGCGACGGGCTCAGCACTGCCCAGCCCGCGCAGTTGGATGTTTTCTTCTTTCATGCCCACGCCTTGCAGCACCGTCGCCACGCTTTTCGCGCGGCGCAGGGACAGTTGCTGGTTGTAGGTTTCCTTGCCCGAGGTGTCGGTGTGGCCGTCAACGCGCACGCGTTCGATGCCCACGCCCAGCAAGGCCTTACCGATGCGCTGCACGATATCGGTGCTGGGTTGGTTGAGGGTTTCTACGTCGCTGCCAAACAGGACTTTGCCCGACAGGCCGAATGCCCAGCCTTCGTCGGTGAGTTCGAAACCCTGTTGTTTGAGGACTGCGACCTGCGCCGGGCTCAGGCCTTTGGGTGGGGCTGTCTGGCACCCGCCGAGGGCGAGGAAGGCCACCAGCAACGAGATAAGTAAAACGCGCGCGCTAGAAAACAAGGGATCAACTCCTGTGTTGAACATTGGCGGTAGAGTGCTCCGACTCTGCCGTTTGCTGGCCGCCCTGGGAAAACCGTTTGGCCTGGTACATCGCCGCATCGGCGGCATTGAGCAAGGTGCCGGGGGTGACACCGTGTTCGGGGTAGATGGCGATACCAATACTGAGGGAGGTAAACACCTGGGTGTCGCCAGGCACGGCAATCGGTGTGTCCATGCTGGCGATGATCTTGTCGGCGATGCGCTGGGCGTCTTCGACCTTGTGCAGCGGCGCCAGCAGGATGGCGAACTCATCGCCGCCCAGGCGTGCTACCAGGTCGTCTTCTCGCAGTTGCGCACGTACGCGCTCGGCGACGGCCACGAGCACGGCATCCCCTGCCGCGTGTCCAAAGCTGTCATTGATCTCTTTGAAGCGGTCGCTGTCGAGGTAAAGCACCGCCAATTGTTCCTTGGCCTTGGCAGCGCTGCGCAGGGCACGGATCAACCGGCCTTCGAAGAACGCACGGTTGGGCAAGCCGGTAAGGCTGTCATGGTTGGCCTTGTGTGCGAGGGTTTCGTTTTCGCTTTGCAGGTGGCTTTGCCAGGCTTCCATCTCGCCAAGCAAAGCATTGAAGTCGCTGCCCAGGCTATCGAGTTCGGCGATGCGCGCCGGCGGCACGCGACGGTCGAAGTCGCGTTCGCAGCGCGCGGCGTGGGCCACGGCGGCGAGGCTTTGCAGCGGCCCGGTGATGCCCTTCAGCAAACGGCGCGCGAGGTGCAGGGCGACCCAAGCGCTGAGAGCGGTACAGATCAGGATCCCCGCCAGACCACTGAGTAGAAAGCGCAGCAGGCTGCCGCCGTGGCCGGTCAGGTGGATGCTGCCGATGGTCCGCCCCTGGTGCAGGATCGGCTGATTGATGGGCTGTTCAAGCAGGGTATGCGCCAGTGCCAGTTCAACCCGCGAGAGCATGCCGGTTTCCGGGCGTTCCCAATGCGCCAACAGCCTGCCGCTGGCGTCGAACACATCGGCCTGGGCCACTTCTTCAGTTGAAGCAATCAGGCTAAGGGCTTCGGTGGCCGCAGCGCGGTCGTTGAACACCACCGCCGCTTCGACGGTGTAATTGATGGAACGCGCGATCAGGTGCAGGTTGTGTTCGGCGTAGACCCGCAGCGCCAAGACACCGAGCAGGGTCAGGGACACGCTGGCCAGGGTCACCGCTACCAGCGCCAGGATTATATGCCCGCGGCCGATAACGGAGCGCAGAGTGGGTCGCACAGTCACGGCTGTCATGAGGCCGGCGCCCGACGACGGGACAGTTGCAGCACGCTGGGGTGAATACGCACGCCGCTGCGCGCCACCGAGTCGAGGTTGACCTCAAACGACACTTGCTCATCGCCCACGCGCAGGCAGAACAGGCTGCCCACGGTGCACTGGTCACCGCCTTCGCTGATGCTGAGCACCGGATGGCCGATCAACGAGTCAAACAGGCGGCTGCGTTCGTCAGTGCTGAGTTTGCCGATGTACACGGCATCGCAGGCGTTGACGACATCGGGGTGGTCGACCAGCAGGCGTCGCACCACAACCGGACGACCGGTGGCTTGGGTGGTGCCCTTGATCAGATCGTCGGTGTATTGAGTCGGGCCGAGGATGCACAGGCGCAGTTGCTCAGGCTCCACGGGCCAGCGGGCATAACTGAGAATACCGAGTACCACTTGGGTGACCGCCTGGGCG
Organism: Pseudomonas sivasensis; assembly: GCF_052938085.1. Lineage (NCBI taxonomy): Bacteria > Pseudomonadati > Pseudomonadota > Gammaproteobacteria > Pseudomonadales > Pseudomonadaceae > Pseudomonas > Pseudomonas sivasensis. The sequence continues at coordinate 857,896 of NZ_CP176442.1, read as the reverse complement.
CGCTGATCAGCCGGGCCCGGGGCTTCGGCAAATACGCGAGGTGCCAGCAGGCATAGAACCGCCATCAGCAGTAGGCGTCTCCAGCTCAAACTACGCTCAGTGGGCGAGACGGCCACGTTCATGCAGCGATACTCTCAGGTGTTATCGGGGTGATGCCGCAACGATAGCACAGCGTCAGATATTTCTGACTCCGGACCCAACTCCAGCATCAGCCCACTCAAGCGTTTGACCTTGCGCCGCACGGCCTCCTCAAACACACCGCCACGGGGCTCGATCAGGCTGAACCAGCGTTTGGCGCGGGTGATGCCGGTGTAGATCAGTTCCTTGGTCAGCACCGGGTTCAAGGCGTCCGGCAGGATCAGCGCGGTGTGGGTGAATTCCGAGCCTTGGGATTTGTGCACGGTCATGGCGTATACGGTTTCCACATCATTCAGACGGCTGGGCAATACAAATCGCACGCCGCCTTGACCGTCGTTACGTGGGAAAGCGACGCGCAGCACCTGAGGGCCGCCGTCACTTTCGGGCAGCTTCAGGGCGATACCGATGTCGCCGTTCATCAAGCCCAGGCCGTAATCGTTGCGTGTCATCAGCACCGGGCGACCTTCATACCATTGCTCGTCACCCTCGATCAGCCGCACTTTGCGCAAGGCTGCAGTGATGCGCACGTTCAGCCCTTCCACACCCCAAGGGCCCTTGCGCACGGCGCAGAGCAGTTGGAACGCATCAAAGGCTTGCAGCAGTTGTTGCGCCCACTGGGTCCAGGCGAGATCGTCGCGCGGGGTTTTGAGGGCCGGACGCGCGCAGTGCAGTAAGTTGAGGTAATAGCGATAACCCTGGGCGCCATCGCCCTGCCCATCCAGCACCAGCCGTTCCAGGGCGTGGTCATGCTCACCTTTAAGGCCGACGCAGAACAGGTCGTTATGGCTACGCGCGGCCAGTAACTTGCGGGCCTCTTCGGCGTTTTGCTGGTTGACCCAGCGCGCCAATTGGCCGATGCCGCTGCCTTCGCCGAAACGTCGCGAGTAACGCAGCATCACCACTTGCTGGGCCAGAGGATGGCTGCCGTCGAGGTCCTCCAGCAGGCCGCTGGCGTCGAGGTCTTCACCGCTGACGGCTTGCAGCCATTGACGAGTCTGAGGGCTGTACCAGCCGGCTTCGGCGTCGCGGCACAAATCACCCAGTACGGCGCCGGCCTCTACCGAGGCGAGTTGGTCCTTGTCGCCTAGCAACACCAAGCGGGCATGGGGCGGTAACGCGTCCAGCAGATTGGCCATCATTTCCAGGTCGATCATCGAGGCTTCGTCCACCACCAGCACATCCAGGGGCAACGGGTTACCAAGGTGATGGCGAAAGTGCCGAGTGCCGGGACGGCTACCCAGCAAACGGTGAACCGTGGTGACCTGGGTCGGAATCTTTTCCTTCACGCTTTGCGGCACTGTCAGCGACAGCACTTGCTGGCTGATGGATTCGGTCAAGCGCGCGGCGGCTTTACCGGTAGGCGCGGCCAGCCGGATGCGCAACGGGCTACCGGACTCTACGGCCGGCGCCTGCAACAGCGCGAGCAGGCGCACCACGGTGGTGGTCTTGCCGGTGCCGGGGCCGCCGGTGACGATGCTGAAGGCACCGCGGGTGGCCAATGCGCAGGCGAGTTTTTGCCAGTCGATCACGCCGTCGGGCGCCGGCTGGTCAAACAAGCCATTCAAGCGCTGGGGCAAATCCGCGGCGACGGTTTCCTGGGTGGCGAGACGCAAGCGCAATGCGGTGTCGATGCGCCGTTCGTAGGTCCAGTAGCGGCGCAGGTACAGGCGTGTGCCCGACAGTACCAGGGGACGACTGTGTGCCGACTCGCTGCCGTCCACCGCCAGGGCGACCAACGGGCTGGCGGCCAATGCGTGACACCAGTGGGCGCCGTCGAGGCCGTCGAGCAACTGCGACGGCAGCAGCATGGCGCCGGTTTGCAGGTCGCCTTCGGGCGGCAAGGACAATGCAAAGTCTGGCGCTTTGAGGGTTTCGAACAGATCCAGGCACACATGGCCGTGGCCCAGTTGATGGCTGGTCAGCGCCGCGGCCAGTAACACCAAAGGGTCGGCGTGTGGGTCGAGCTCGTGCAGGAAACCGACGAAGGCTTTGTCCAATGCGCGCAGCCAACCGCGGTCAACCCAACGCTCCAGCAACTGCACCAGGTCGGCGGCGCGGCTCAGGGGTTCCAGCGCCTCAAGCGGTGATGGCAACAGGCTCATAACAACACTCCTTGTTCCCAGGCGGGCTCAACCTTGGGCGGGATGGGCTTGCCCTGGAACAGCAGGTCCAGGCCTTCGATCAGCTCACGCGGCGGCCGGGTGAAAAACGCTCCTCGGCTGACGGCTTGGGTGCCCCGCAAGAACACATACAGCGCGCCACCGACGTGGCGGTCATAGTCGTAGTCCGGCAGACGCGCCTTGAGCTGTCGATGCAGCGCCAGCAGGTAAAGGACGTATTGCAGGTCATATCGATGCTCAAGGATCGACTGCTCCATGGCCGCTTGGGTGTAGGACAAGTCGTCAGGGCCGAGCCAGTTGGATTTGTAGTCAGCCACGTAGTAGCGGCCATCGTGTTCGAAGGTCAGGTCGATAAAACCTTTGAACATGCCGTTGAGCAGCACCGGCTCGGCAGCGACACGGGAGACACCGTTATGGGTGTACTGGCAGACCAGCTTGTCGAGGGCAAGCACGTCGACTTTGTGGCTGGCGAACCAGAACTCCATTTCGATCTGATACTGCTGCAGGCTGCTCAAGGTGACGTGGTCGTTATCCACAGGCAACGGCGTGTGCAGTAAGTGGCCCAGCCAATCGCTGAGGGTGATGATCCAGCCTTCCCAGTTGCGGCGATTGCAGCGCGCACCTACAGCGTTCTCGATGGCTTGCGACGTCGCGTTGAAACCTTCTTCGCCGGCCCACTCCAGGAGGCCGTGAAGGAAGGTGCCTGGGTTAGGACCGCGTGGGAAACGGTGAATATCGCCGCCGGAAGCCGCTACTTCACGCGGTGCGTCGGGATCGAGGCGTTCGTCATCAAACAGCTTTTGCGCTTGTGGGCTTTCTGGCGCTTCGAGGTTGGCGACGCTCATGCTTTCACCCATTCGCAAGGCGCTGTAGGACGCGATCCACCAGTTTTCGGCAGCTTTGCGCTTAGGCAGCAACGGTGGGAGCAAAGTCGCTTGGTTGCGCGGCGGGTGAAACATGATCTCTTGGGCATCGGGCACGTGGACATAGTGGATGGCCGGGCAGCCTTCCTGCAGATCCAGCAGCCAGCGCGCCAGTCCCGCAGACTCGCCCAACGAAGCTCCAGCGCCGAGCAAGTAGCCCAGCGCCGACAGGTGCAATACCGAGCTGCTGCTGTTGCCGCGCTTGAGGTCGGCAACGCCAAGCCAGCAGGCATGTTTGGCGCGGGTCAGGGCCACGTAGAGCAAGCGCAGGTCTTCGGCCAGGCGCTCGTCATCGGCCTGGGCGATTAACTCAGGCGTAGGACGCAGGCTGACTTGGGACTTGCCGTGTTCATCGTGGTAATGCAGCGGCAGGCGACTGCCGTCGACCGGCTTGGCCGAACAGATGAAGGGCAGGAAGACCAGGTCGTATTCCAGGCCCTTGGATTTGTGAATGGTCACGACCTTGACCAGTTGCTCATCACTTTCCAGGCGCAGGATTTGCTCTTCCCCGGCTTGACCGGACAACGCGAGGTGTTCGGCCAGGTGGCGGATCAACGCCTGTTCACCGTCAAGTTCCGACGCGGCTTGTTGCAACAACTCGCTGAGGTGCAACAGGTTGGTCAGCACACGTTCGCCGTCGCTGCGGGCAATCAGGGTTTGCGGCAGTTTGAAGTCGTGCAGCAGACGACGCAGCATCGGCAGCACGCCTTGGGTGCGCCAGATCACGCGGTAGCCACGGAACTGCATCACGCGGCGTTCCCACGCCAGTTCGTCCTGGTTCAGACGCTCCAGTTCGGGCAGTGATAGGTTCAAGGTGACGCAAGCCAGGGCAGCCCGTAGCGGCCGCTCGACGTCCGGCTCGGCACAGGCCTTGAGCCAGGCCAGCAAGTCGTGAGCTTCCTGGGCGGCGAACACCGAATCCTTGTCGGACAGGTATACGCTGCGCACACCACGGGCGGCCAACTCGGCGCGCACCGCTTGGGCTTCCTTGCCGTCGCGCACGAGGATGGCGATGTCTGACGGCAGTACGCCTTTGAAGCTGTCATCCGGCCGTAGAAAACCGGCCGTGCCTTGCTGGCCGCCGTTGAGCAACTCGACAATCTGCGTAGCACAGGCGGCGGCCAGTTGTTGGCGGTACACCGCGTTGGACACCGGCTGGTCGGTGGGCAGGTGCCAAAGGTGCATGGCCGGTAGCGTTTGGCCGTCGACCTGCAGTTTTTCCTTGCGGCCTTGGGATAACACCGGCTGGAACGGCACCGGGTTATCGCCATTCGGCTCGCGGAACAGGAACGCGCCCCGGCCCGTTTCTGCGCGCTGGAACACATGGTTCACCGCCTCGACCATCGCATGGCTGGAACGGAAGTTGGTACCCAAGGTGTGGTGGCGGCCGGTGGTGGATTGGCGGGCGCGCAGGTAGGTGTAGATGTCGGCGCCACGGAACGCGTAGATCGCTTGCTTCGGGTCGCCGATCAGGAAGAGGCCACTGTCGAGGTGGTTCTCTTCGATGCGGTAAATGCTGTCGAAGATGCTGTACTGCACCGGGTCGGTGTCTTGGAACTCGTCGATCAGCGCCACCGGGAATTGCTCGCGGATCACGCTGGCCAAGCGTTCGCCACCCTCTGCCTGCAGAGCGGAATTGAGGCGGATCAGCATGTCGTCGAAGCCCATTTCTGCGCGACGGCGCTTTTCTTCTTCGAAGCGTTTACCCACCCAACCGGCAGCGTGTTGCAACACGGCGGCGTCAGGGGTTGGTAAGGCGTCGAGAGCGGCTTTGAGGCCGGCCATGGCGTCGATGCCGGGGTGCTGCGGCGGGTCGCCCTTCCATGCTTCGGCCATGCCGTCGGGGGTGAGGCGGGTGAAGCCGGTGCCGATGTCCAGTTGTTCCAAGGTTTCATCAGCGGCCCAGGCGCTGATTTTTTCGAACCAGGGCTCGAAGTAACGCGCTTGCATCTTGCGCCCGTCAACGGATTTCGCGGCCACGGCTTGCAGGCAGATGTCACGCAGCTCTGCGGCCCATTGCTGCCAGGGCGCCTTGAGTTCTATCAGGGCTTCTCGGCGCTCCCGCAAGCAGGCATTGATCAGCTCCGCGGGTTCGCGGGTTTCATCGGTGGGCCTATCGCTGCCGAACAGCGCGCGCACCCGAGGCATCAATGCGGCAGGACCGCCCCAGTTGTTGCGCACCCAGTTGAGCGCGTCGTCACGCATTGGGTAGCAAAACAGCCGCCAGTAGTCGCGCAGCACTTCGCCGAGCAGGTCGCTGTGGTCGGTTTCAAGGGTTTGGGTGAACAAGCTACCGCTGTCAAACGCGTGCTCGCGCAGCATGCGCTGGCACCAGCTGTGAATCGTGGAAACCGCTGCTTCATCCATCCATTGCGCGGCGATGTCCAGGCGGTTGGCGCAGGCGGGCCATTGCTCCGGGAGGTATTGCGCGCGCAGGTCAGCGATCAGCGCGTCGGGTTGTTCGATCTCATCGCGGAAGAAACGAGCGGCTTCGGCCAGACGAATGCGGATACGCTCGCGCAGTTCTTTGGTGGCGGCATCGGTAAAGGTGACGACGAGGATTTGCGGTGGCAGCAACTCGCGACCGAATCCGGCTTCATCACCACCATGACCCAGCACCAGACGCAGATACAAGGCAGAAATAGTGAAGGTCTTGCCGGTACCGGCGCTGGCTTCGATCAGTTGGCTGCCGCTCAGCGGGAAGGCCAGGGCCAAGGGTTTGCTGCTCATGCGCCGGCCTCTTCGCCTGTGAGTGATCGCCATGGGGCATTGATCAGCGGTCGATACAAGGTTTCGCACCAGCCTTCGAATTCTTCGCTGGCAATCAAGGCTGCGTAATCGGGGAACTGCCGGGTAAGCGCCGGAGTTTCGCGGCGTTCGCCGTCGGTGGTCAGGCCGTCACCTTCATAGGCTTTGCTCGCTGCCGCCTGCGCTTTGGCCGGGTCGGTTTGGCTAAGCCAGGCGAAGGCCGTTTTTACGGCTACCGGCAGCGGTTTTCTCATTCCACTGTGCCAGGCCAGCAGTAGGTTGCAGAGGAGTTCCTGGGCGGCGGACTTATCCAGCGGGGCCAGTAGCAACGTATCGTCACTGGCCACCAGACCCGTGCTCAACGGTAGGCCACAGGCGCACGCCACCACATGGTTGACCCAAGGGCGGATCAGTCGATGCCACTTGCGTGCCTTGATCGATCCAATGCTATTGGGGATGGTGGTGACGCTAAGCAATCCGCCATCACTGCGTCGGTGCAGGCCGCTGATCCAGCCTTCCAATGCAATGCCTTGATGCTCAAAACTGATCGGTTCGGCACCGATGTGTGGAGTGGGCCAGAGCGCCAGTAATTGTTGGTAGCGTTGCAGCAAACCCGGCAGAGGCTCGATCAATTCGTTGCGCAGGCACTCGCCAAAACCGACCATGGGCAGTAAGCCACTTCCTTGCAAACGCAGGGCCTGGGCGTTGAGGGCTTGGTCCAGGTGATCGGGTTGGGACAGCGCCGCATTCAACAGGCTATCGCTCAGGCTGTAACGTTGCAGCGCATCGAGAACGAAGGGTTCCTCATCGGCCAGCGGCACTTCGGCGGCCTCGAAGAACACTTTCAGACGCTGACTGAAGAAGTGTTTGACCGGGTTGCGTAGGAAATCTTGCAACTGGCCGAGGCTCAGGGGTTCTTCCTGATGGTGTTGTGCCAGATCATCTTGCTCAGGTGCGGCTACCTGCGCTTCGTGCAGCAACTGCCATTCGCGGGCGTAGCTGAACAGCGGATCGCCTTCGTGGAAGTAGCGGGCGCTGAAGGGTTGGAGTGGGTGTTCCTGAGTCATCGCGTCCAGCAGTGGCTTTTCTGCTTCTGCGTTATGCCAGCCGCTGGCGATATGGTCGCGCAGTTGGCCGATCAAAACAGACGCAGGACGCTCGCTGTTATCGCGGATGCTTCGGCCGACCCAACTGATGTAAAGCTGGTCTCGGGCCGATAGCAGCGCTTCAAGTAGTAGGTAACGGTCGTCTTCGCGGCGCGAACGGTCGCCTGGGCGATAGTCGCTGCCCATCAGGTCGAAATCCAAGGGTGGTTGGGCTCGCGGGTAGTCGCCGTCGTTCATACCAAGCAGGCAAACCAGCTTGAACGGAATCGCGCGCATAGGCATCAAGGTGCAAAAATTGACAGCCCCGGCGAGGAATCGCTGGGATAGACGACCTTGGTCCAGGCCGGCGAGCCATGCTTCACGGACTACGGTGAGCGGTAACTCATCCTGTAGGCCTACTGACTCGCAGGTTACCAGCCAGGTTTCCCTTAGTTGCTCAAGCTGACCCAGCAGGTAATCGTCGTGCTCACTGCTGGGCAGGAAAAACAGTTGTATCAGGCGTTGCAGACGTTCGCCCCACTCGTGGGGAGCCGCGGGTTGGGACAGCGCCTGATGGGCATCGCCGAGTGCGTCGAGTAAAGCCACCAGCGGGCCGATTAATGCCGCATCGAGTCCGCCAATTTCGTCGTAAGGTTCAATGCCGTTACAGGCAGCACCGGTGCCGACGGCGTAACCCAGCAGCATACGGCGAAGGCCGAAACTCCAGCTGTTTTGTTCCAGCTCACTTGGCAGACCGAGGCCGGCCCGTTGTTCCGCGTTGAGCCCCCAACGGATACCGGCACCTTCGATCCAGCGGTGCAATGTGGGCAGGTCGCGCTCCTTGATGGCAAAGCGTTCACGCAAGGCCGGGACGTCCAGCAGATCAAGAATCTCGCTGACGGGAAAGCGACTGTCGGGGAGTTTGAGCAGGTGTTCGACGGCGATCAGCAGAGGGTCGCGGCCACGTTGACCTTGGTCGGTCAGGGTAAAGGGGATGAAGCGTGAATCACTTCTTTCCAACTGGCCGAAGACCGCACGAATATGCGGTGCGTAGCTGTCGACGTCGGGGACCATGACAATGATGTCCCTTGGACGAAGCGTGGGGTCGGCGCTGAAGCGTTGGAGCAGTTGATCGTGAAGGATTTCCACTTCGCGCTGGGCGCTGTGGGCAATGTGGAAGCGAACTGAGGTGTCACGCTCCAGATCGACTGCGGGCCATAGGTCGCGGGTTTCGTTGAGTGGGCGCAGTTCGAGGATATCGTCCTGGAGTTGGTTAAGCAGTGTCGTGGGTTCGCTGTCACTGAACAGGTCGATGCGGCCATCACGAAAGGCTGCACGGTAGCTGTTCGGGTCGTCGTAACTGTCCAGCAGGCTGATGTAGTCGCGGCCTTGTTTACCCCAGGCGGCCAGCAGCGGATGGGCGTGCTGGTGCAAGGTTTGTGGGTCGATGGTGACCGGCATACCGGCTTTGCGTGATTGACGCTTGTATTCGTTACGCAGTAGATCTTTGTCGGCGACGATGTCGGACCAGTGGTGGCGACAAGGATTGTGCACGCACAGCAAGACTTGGCTGAAACGGGCAAGGCCAGCCAACGCTTCGAGCGCTTGGGCAGGCAAGGAAGAAATCCCGAAAACAATCACCCGAGAAGGCAAGCCCTTCGGCGCTTCCTCAAGAGCATTGATACGTTCGATAAAGCGTTGGTGGACGCCGGCGCGACTTTCGGCCATCCCCTCTTCCCCGACGTCCAACAGCAGTGCGCGCCATAACTCGGCTTGCCAGCAATTGGCGGGGTTAAGAGGCTTGGATTCCCCTCGACCGTTGCGCAATTGGTGGCGGCCGGCGGCCCAGTCCTCCAGCCAGTCGGCACGATAGACCTGGTATTGGTCGAACAAGTCAGCCAGGCGTTCCGCGAGCTGGTAGCGTTTACGCAAGTCCGCGTCGTTCGTCAGAAAGCGCTGCAATGGCTCGAAGTGCGGCTGATCAATGAGCTCAGGAAGCAAGCGCATCAGGCGCCAAGTGAGTGGGGCTTTATCGAGCAGGGACGTGGGGGGGATTTCGTCACGACCCAAGACCATGCGATAGAGCTGCCACATGAAGCTGCCGGGGAGCTGAACATCGATCGCGGCAGCGATTCCGCAGCCGCCCATGTCGCCGTCTTCTGGGTCTTCCGCCAGGGCCAGTTTGAGCCACTGGGCAATGCCGTTGCTCTGTACCAGGGCAATTTCGTTTTCCAGGGGAGCCAGTGGGTAACGGCGCATCCAGCTCACCACCAGGCTGCGTAGTTCGTCCAGGCGATTGCCATGAACCACCATAAATCCAGCGCTGGGGGACGTCGCATCCGGCATAACGGCTTCCTTGGGAAAAGCAAAATCGAGGCATGGACTTTAGCACTGAAGATTGCTCGGATGAGCGTCTTCGCACTTTCCGCTCGCCCAAAACAAAACCCCATCTGCTTTCGCAAATGGGGTTTTGGAATTTAATCTTGACGATGACCTACTCTCACATGGGGAAACCCCACACTACCATCGGCGATGCATCGTTTCACTACTGAGTTCGGGATGGGATCAGGTGGTTCCAATGCTCTATGGTCGTCAAGAAATTCGGGTACTGAGTCGTGACCAGTTGGCCTCGCTTCAGCAAATTGGGTATGTGATAGCTTTCGGTGTTTGCAAGAGTCGAACTTTCGGTTCATTTCGTCTTCACACACCGCAATCTGGTGCTCTTTCGCTTTTCAGCTCGAAGCAAGCAAATTGCTTGGGTGTTATATGGTCAAGCCTCACGGGCAATTAGTATTGGTTAGCTCAACGCCTCACAGCGCTTACACACCCAACCTATCAACGTCGTAGTCTTCGACGGCCCTTCAGGGAACTCAAGGTTCCAGTGAGATCTCATCTTGAGGCTAGTTTCCCGCTTAGATGCTTTCAGCGGTTATCTATTCCGAACATAGCTACCCGGCAATGCCACTGGCGTGACAACCGGAACACCAGAGGTTCGTCCACTCCGGTCCTCTCGTACTAGGAGCAGCCCCTCTCAAATCTCAAACGTCCACGGCAGATAGGGACCGAACTGTCTCACGACGTTCTAAACCCAGCTCGCGTACCACTTTAAATGGCGAACAGCCATACCCTTGGGACCGGCTTCAGCCCCAGGATGTGATGAGCCGACATCGAGGTGCCAAACACCGCCGTCGATATGAACTCTTGGGCGGTATCAGCCTGTTATCCCCGGAGTACCTTTTATCCGTTGAGCGATGGCCCTTCCATACAGAACCACCGGATCACTAAGACCTACTTTCGTACCTGCTCGACGTGTCTGTCTCGCAGTCAAGCGCGCTTTTGCCTTTATACTCTACGACCGATTTCCGACCGGTCTGAGCGCACCTTCGTACTCCTCCGTTACTCTTTAGGAGGAGACCGCCCCAGTCAAACTACCCACCATACACTGTCCTCGATCCGGATAACGGACCTGAGTTAGAACCTCAAAGTTGCCAGGGTGGTATTTCAAGGTTGGCTCCACGCAGACTGGCGTCCACGCTTCAAAGCCTCCCACCTATCCTACACAAGCAAATTCAAAGTCCAGTGCAAAGCTATAGTAAAGGTTCACGGGGTCTTTCCGTCTAGCCGCGGATACACTGCATCTTCACAGCGATTTCAATTTCACTGAGTCTCGGGTGGAGACAGCGCCGCCATCGTTACGCCATTCGTGCAGGTCGGAACTTACCCGACAAGGAATTTCGCTACCTTAGGACCGTTATAGTTACGGCCGCCGTTTACCGGGGCTTCGATCAAGAGCTTCGCGTTAGCTAACCCCATCAATTAACCTTCCGGCACCGGGCAGGCGTCACACCCTATACGTCCACTTTCGTGTTTGCAGAGTGCTGTGTTTTTAATAAACAGTCGCAGCGGCCTGGTATCTTCGACCGGCATGAGCTTACGGAGCAAGTCCTTCACCCTCACCGGCGCACCTTCTCCCGAAGTTACGGTGCCATTTTGCCTAGTTCCTTCACCCGAGTTCTCTCAAGCGCCTTGGTATTCTCTACCCAACCACCTGTGTCGGTTTGGGGTACGGTTCCTGGTTACCTGAAGCTTAGAAGCTTTTCTTGGAAGCATGGCATCAACCACTTCGTTAACTAAAAGTTAACTCGTCATCAGCTCTCGGCCTTAAGATCCCGGATTTACCTAAGATCTCAGCCTACCACCTTAAACTTGGACAACCAACGCCAAGCTGGCCTAGCCTTCTCCGTCCCTCCATCGCAATAACCAGAAGTACAGGAATATTAACCTGTTTTCCATCGACTACGCTTTTCAGCCTCGCCTTAGGGACCGACTAACCCTGCGTCGATTAACGTTGCGCAGGAAACCTTGGTCTTTCGGCGTGGGTGTTTTTCACACCCATTGTCGTTACTCATGTCAGCATTCGCACTTCTGATACCTCCAGCAAGCTTCTCAACTCACCTTCACAGGCTTACAGAACGCTCCTCTACCGCATCACTTACGTGATACCCGTAGCTTCGGTGTATGGTTTGAGCCCCGTTACATCTTCCGCGCAGGCCGACTCGACTAGTGAGCTATTACGCTTTCTTTAAAGGGTGGCTGCTTCTAAGCCAACCTCCTAGCTGTCTAAGCCTTCCCACATCGTTTCCCACTTAACCATAACTTTGGGACCTTAGCTGACGGTCTGGGTTGTTTCCCTTTTCACGACGGACGTTAGCACCCGCCGTGTGTCTCCCATGCTCGGCACTTGTAGGTATTCGGAGTTTGCATCGGTTTGGTAAGTCGGGATGACCCCCTAGCCGAAACAGTGCTCTACCCCCTACAGTGATACATGAGGCGCTACCTAAATAGCTTTCGAGGAGAACCAGCTATCTCCGAGCTTGATTAGCCTTTCACTCCGATCCACAGGTCATCCGCTAACTTTTCAACGGTAGTCGGTTCGGTCCTCCAGTTAGTGTTACCCAACCTTCAACCTGCCCATGGATAGATCGCCCGGTTTCGGGTCTATTCCCAGCGACTAGACGCCCTATTAAGACTCGCTTTCGCTACGCCTCCCCTATTCGGTTAAGCTCGCCACTGAAAATAAGTCGCTGACCCATTATACAAAAGGTACGCAGTCACCCAACAAAGTGGGCTCCCACTGCTTGTACGCATACGGTTTCAGGATCTATTTCACTCCCCTCTCCGGGGTTCTTTTCGCCTTTCCCTCACGGTACTAGTTCACTATCGGTCAGTCAGTAGTATTTAGCCTTGGAGGATGGTCCCCCCATATTCAGACAAAGTTTCTCGTGCTCCGTCCTACTCGATTTCATGACTAAGAGATTTTCGCGTACAGGGCTATCACCCACTATGGCCGCACTTTCCAGAGCGTTCCGCTAATCTCAAAGCCACTTAAGGGCTAGTCCCCGTTCGCTCGCCACTACTAAGGGAATCTCGGTTGATTTCTTTTCCTCAGGGTACTTAGATGTTTCAGTTCCCCTGGTTCGCCTCTTACGCCTATGTATTCAGCGTAAGATAACCATCTTATGATGGCTGGGTTCCCCCATTCAGACATCTCCGGATCAAAGTCTGTTTGCCGACTCCCCGAAGCTTTTCGCAGGCTACCACGTCTTTCATCGCCTCTGACTGCCAAGGCATCCACCGTATGCGCTTCTTCACTTGACCATATAACCCCAAGCAATCTGGTTATACTGTGAAGACAACATTCGCCGAAAATTCGATTTGGCTCTTTCGAGCCACTCACAAATTTTACCTTAGCCTGATCCGTTACCAGTGAAAGTAACGTTCAGTCTATCTTTCTATCACATACCCAAATTTTTAAAGAACGATCTAATCAAAGACTAGAAATCAACATTCACCATCATAACAATGGAATGCTCATTTCTAAGCTTTCAACAAACAGAAGCAGTAGTGGTGGAGCCAAACGGGATCGAACCGTTGACCTCCTGCGTGCAAGGCAGGCGCTCTCCCAGCTGAGCTATGGCCCCGTATTTCTACAGGCGTTTCCCACACAAAATTGGTGGGTCTGGGCAGATTCGAACTGCCGACCTCACCCTTATCAGGGGTGCGCTCTAACCAACTGAGCTACAGACCCAATTTCGGGCTGCTTCTTTATCGTCTTCTTCAATGAATCAAGCAATTCGTGTGGGAACTTATGGAGCAGCTGATGTCGTCGATTAAGGAGGTGATCCAGCCGCAGGTTCCCCTACGGCTACCTTGTTACGACTTCACCCCAGTCATGAATCACACCGTGGTAACCGTCCTCCCGAAGGTTAGACTAGCTACTTCTGGTGCAACCCACTCCCATGGTGTGACGGGCGGTGTGTACAAGGCCCGGGAACGTATTCACCGCGACATTCTGATTCGCGATTACTAGCGATTCCGACTTCACGCAGTCGAGTTGCAGACTGCGATCCGGACTACGATCGGTTTTATGGGATTAGCTCCACCTCGCGGCTTGGCAACCCTCTGTACCGACCATTGTAGCACGTGTGTAGCCCAGGCCGTAAGGGCCATGATGACTTGACGTCATCCCCACCTTCCTCCGGTTTGTCACCGGCAGTCTCCTTAGAGTGCCCACCACTACGTGCTGGTAACTAAGGACAAGGGTTGCGCTCGTTACGGGACTTAACCCAACATCTCACGACACGAGCTGACGACAGCCATGCAGCACCTGTCTCAATGTTCCCGAAGGCACCAATCTATCTCTAGAAAGTTCATTGGATGTCAAGGCCTGGTAAGGTTCTTCGCGTTGCTTCGAATTAAACCACATGCTCCACCGCTTGTGCGGGCCCCCGTCAATTCATTTGAGTTTTAACCTTGCGGCCGTACTCCCCAGGCGGTCAACTTAATGCGTTAGCTGCGCCACTAAGAGCTCAAGGCTCCCAACGGCTAGTTGACATCGTTTACGGCGTGGACTACCAGGGTATCTAATCCTGTTTGCTCCCCACGCTTTCGCACCTCAGTGTCAGTATCAGTCCAGGTGGTCGCCTTCGCCACTGGTGTTCCTTCCTATATCTACGCATTTCACCGCTACACAGGAAATTCCACCACCCTCTACCATACTCTAGTCAGTCAGTTTTGAATGCAGTTCCCAGGTTGAGCCCGGGGATTTCACATCCAACTTAACAAACCACCTACGCGCGCTTTACGCCCAGTAATTCCGATTAACGCTTGCACCCTCTGTATTACCGCGGCTGCTGGCACAGAGTTAGCCGGTGCTTATTCTGTCGGTAACGTCAAAACAATCACGTATTAGGTAACTGCCCTTCCTCCCAACTTAAAGTGCTTTACAATCCGAAGACCTTCTTCACACACGCGGCATGGCTGGATCAGGCTTTCGCCCATTGTCCAATATTCCCCACTGCTGCCTCCCGTAGGAGTCTGGACCGTGTCTCAGTTCCAGTGTGACTGATCATCCTCTCAGACCAGTTACGGATCGTCGCCTTGGTGAGCCATTACCTCACCAACTAGCTAATCCGACCTAGGCTCATCTGATAGCGCAAGGCCCGAAGGTCCCCTGCTTTCTCCCGTAGGACGTATGCGGTATTAGCGTCCGTTTCCGAACGTTATCCCCCACTACCAGGCAGATTCCTAGGCATTACTCACCCGTCCGCCGCTCTCAAGAGAAGCAAGCTTCTCTCTACCGCTCGACTTGCATGTGTTAGGCCTGCCGCCAGCGTTCAATCTGAGCCATGATCAAACTCTTCAGTTCAAACATCTTTGGGTTTTTAAGAAACCCTAAACTTGGCTCAGCAATCGTTGGTTACATCTTTGATTTCTCGCGGAGTAACTTGTGATGCTGATAATCTTGTTGACTATCAGTCTGACTCCACAAGCACCCACACGAATTGCTTGATTCAGTTGTTAAAGAGCGGTTGGTTAAGATCTTTCGTCTCAACCGAGGCGCGCATTCTACAGCAGCCTCATTTGCTGTCAAGTGATTATTTTCAGAAGCTTTCGAAGATTTCTTCAACAACTTCAACCACTTGCGCTTCTGATCTCTCATCAGCGGGAGGCGAATTCTACAGCGTTACACGCTGCTGTCAACACCTCTTTTTCAACTTCCTTTTGGCTTCGATGAACCGAAGCAACCTACTGCCGAAAACTTCGTAACTCATTGTTTACCAAGGAGTTTTCCGTTTCGACTGCGCCGGAAGTGGGGCGAATTATAGGCTCCCAGAATCTGCGGTCAAGCGTTAATTACGCTTTTGTTGCAGAAGGTGCTTTTTTCGCAATAAGCCGTGGGATTCGGCGCATCACCGGTGGTAAACGCAACACCAGCAGCAGCGCACCTACAGATGCATAGATTACCCACTCCTTTAGATCAGCTCGCACGATCCACAACATATGCAGCAGTCCGAGCCCAAGAATCACATATACCAGGCGATGCAGCTTCTTCCAACGACTGCCCAGTCGACGTTGGCTATAGCGATTAGACGTCACCGCCAACACCAGCAACGACAAGAACCCTAACGTACCCACAATAATATAAGGCCGCTTACGTAGCTCGACCCCAAGCTGAGACCAATCCAGACCCAGAACAAACACACAATAGGCCGCCAGATGCAGTACCACATAAGCAAAGCACCACAACCCTAGCTGTCGGCGCACCGCTATCCACCCCGCCCAGCCGCTCAACTTTTGCAGCGGGGTCATCCCCAGCGTGATCAACAGCAGGATCAAAGTGCCCAACCCCAGTCGATCAACCAGCACCTTTCCTGGATCTGGTCCAAGAACAAAACTCCACGCCTCATATAGCCATAACAAAGGCCACACTGCCGCGACTATAAAAACGCCGATGCGCCAGATGGGGTAGCGCATTAGTAGTTCTTCCGCAGGTCGAGACCGGCATATAAAGAAGCAACCTCATCCGAGTAACCATTGAACATCTGCGTTTCACGTACATTCGGACTGAACAAACCACTTGGCAGACGACGCTCACGCGCCTGAGTCCAACGCGGATGGTCCACTGTAGGGTTCACATTGGCATAGAACCCATACTCATCCGCCGCAATACTCTGCCACGTGGTTTTCGGCTGCTCACTCACAAGGCTGATCCGCACGATCGACTTCACACTCTTGAAACCGTACTTCCAAGGCACGACGAGACGTAACGGCGCGCCGTTCTGATTGGGCAACTCGCGCCCATACATCCCAACGGCAAGAATCGCTAAAGGATTCATCGCCTCATCTAGGCGCAAACCTTCAACATAAGGCCAATCGATCAAGCCAAAACTCGAACGCTGCCCCGGCATGCTCTTGGAATCCTGGAGTGTTTCAAAGCGGATGTATTTGGCCTTGGAGGTTGGCCCAACCTGCTGGAGCAACGCGGAGATCGGAAAGCCCATCCATGGAATGACCATCGACCAAGCCTCGACGCAGCGCAACCGGTAGATCCGCTCTTCCAACTGATAGGGCTTCATGAAGTCCTCCAAGGCATAACGCCCCGGCTTGGCAACCTCACCATCAATCACGACACTCCAAGGTTCGGTCTTGAGTGAACCCGCGTTGTTCGCCGGATCCCCTTTGTCAGTGCCGAATTCATAGAAGTTGTTGTAGTGGGTTGCGTCCTTGAACGGGGTGATAGCCTCACCTTCAACCGTCACAGCCTGCCATTTAGTAGCAGGCAGCTTGCCAGCAAACCAGCCCGGCGCCTTCCCCGGCTCAACATCGGCATATCGCGCAGCGTCATCTGCACTGGCCCAACGCGGCAGGCCGCTGGCAGCAATGCCCGCAAGCGCACCACCGATCAAGCTACGGCGAGAAAAATAGAAGGATTCAGGAGTGACATCCGATTCATGGCAATCGGACGCTTTAGGCAATTTGATTAACATGGCAACTCCGCAGCATTGGAGGACTGATGCACCAATAGACTGCGGAGTATGGGGGAAATTACATTAAGGCAACGTTTTGTCCCGGCGCATATGTAGCAAGTACTGAACTGGCCCAGAAGCGGCGTAGACCAAGAAGGCCAATAGCAAAATCCGAGGCGGATCACTGAAGACCACCGCAAACACCAGCACCACTGCCAGGATTGCCACGAAAGGTACTCGCCCTTTGAGATCAAGCTCCTTGAAGCTGTTGTACTTGATGTTGCTGACCATCAGCATTCCGGCAGCGGCAACCATTAACGCCACCAGGAAAGACATTTTCGAGCCCTGGATGCCGTAATCACTGAATGCCCAGACGATACCCGCCACGACACCCGCCGCTGCCGGACTGGCCAACCCGATGAAGTAACGTTTATCAGCAGTACCCACCTGAGTGTTGAAGCGCGCCAGACGCAAAGCGGCGCCCGCGACATAGATGAAGGCAACCATCCAGCCAACCTTCCCCATGTCACCCAACGCCCAAGCAAATGCCAACAGCGCCGGCGCGACCCCAAATGCAACCATGTCAGACAGCGAATCGTACTCGGCACCGAAAGCACTTTGGGTATTGGTCATACGTGCAACACGACCATCCAAACCGTCGAGTACCATGGCCACGAAAATGGCAATGGCCGCAAAACCGAAGTACTTGCTGGCACTCGCCGCATCACCCGCCGCCAGCGCACTTTGGGCACTCATGGAGTTGATAATGGAATAGAAACCGGCAAACAAGTTTGCCGTAGTGAACAGATTGGGCAGCAAATAGATGCCACGATGCCGGACCTTGCGGCCTTCAGCGTCATGCCCTTCTTCGACATGCTCATCGATCGGTAGCAGGCTTTCGGCGTCAGGAGCCTGGTTAGGCTCTTCGGGACGTTCGCTCATGGACTTTACCTTGCAACGGTGTGAAAAAATTCGACCAATACTTGCGGCGAGTGTTCGCTCGCAAACGATGCAGCTTTATACCAGAACCCGCCCCCAAACGAAAAAACGCGGCCTAAGCCGCGTTTTCTCTTGATGCGTACGACTTAGTTTTTAGCTTTGTCGACGATCTTGTTGGCACCGATCCACGGCATCATGGAACGCAGTTGCTCGCCGATGACTTCGATACCGTGAGCAGCGTTGTTACGACGCTTGGCGGTCATCGAAGGGTAGCCGGTAGCGCCTTCACTGATGAACATTTTGGCGTATTCGCCGTCCTGAATACGTTTCAGGGCGTTGCGCATAGCTTGGCGGGACTCGGCGTTGATCACTTCTGGGCCAGTCACGTACTCGCCGTATTCGGCGTTGTTGGAGATCGAGTAGTTCATGTTGGCGATACCGCCTTCATACATGAGGTCAACGATCAGCTTCAGTTCGTGCAGGCATTCGAAGTAGGCCATTTCCGGCGCGTAGCCAGCTTCAACCAGGGTTTCGAAACCGGCTTTTACCAGCTCAACGGTACCGCCGCACAGAACGGCTTGCTCGCCGAACAGGTCGGTTTCGGTCTCGTCCTTGAAGGTGGTTTCGATGATGCCGGTACGACCACCACCGACGCCAGCAGCGTAGGACAGTGCAACGTTTTTGGCATTGCCGGATGCGTCCTGATAGATCGCGATCAGGTCAGGGATACCACCGCCTTTGACGAACTCGGAGCGTACGGTGTGACCTGGCGCTTTTGGCGCGATCATGATCACGTCCAGGTCTGCGCGTGGCACAACCTGGTTGTAGTGAATCGCAAAGCCGTGGGAGAAGGCCAGGGTGGCGCCTTTCTTGATGTTCGGCTCGATTTCGTTTTTGTACAACGAGGACTGGAACTCGTCCGGGGTCAGGATCATGACCAGGTCAGCAGCAGCAACAGCGGAAGCAACGTCAGTCACTTTCAGGCCATGAGCTTCCGCCTTGGCAACGGTGGCCGAGCCTTTACGCAGACCAACAGTCACGTCAACGCCGGAGTCTTTCAGGTTGCAAGCTTGCGCGTGACCCTGGGAGCCGTAGCCGATGATGGCGACTTTCTTGCCCTGGATGATCGACAGGTCACAATCTTTATCGTAATAAACTTTCATGAGGTTCCTCTATATATCCAGGCCGTAAGGCCATTCACTAATTTGGGTTAGATGCTGAGTACTTTGTCGCCACGGGCAATCCCGGTGACACCACTGCGTACCGTTTCCAGAATCGAGGCCGTCCCGATCGACTGGATGAAGCTGTCCAACTTGTCGCTTGTACCGGTCAGTTGCACGGTATAAACGCTGGCGCTCACATCGACGATCTGCCCGCGATAGATGTCGGTAGTCCGCTTGATTTCGGCACGTTGGGCACCCGTAGCCTTGACCTTTACCAGCATCAGCTCGCGCTCGATGTGGGCACTTTCCGACAGGTCGACCAGCTTGACCACTTCGATCAGCTTGTTGAGGTTCTTGGTGATCTGCTCGATCACCTCATCGTGGCCCACGGTGGTCAACGTCAGGCGCGACAGAGTCGGGTCTTCGGTCGGAGCCACGGTCAGGCTTTCGATGTTGTAGTTGCGTTGCGAAAACAGGCCGACAACACGAGACAGAGCGCCGGGTTCGTTCTCCAGAAGCAGGGAGATAATGTGCCGCATGATTAAGTACGCTCCGTCTTGTTCAGCCACATGTCGCGCATAGAGCCGTCTTTGATCTGCATCGGATAAACGTGCTCGCTGGTATCCACTTGAATATCGAGGAACACCAGGCGGTCCTTCATGGCGAACGCCTCTTCCATCTTCGGCTTCAGATCTTTCAGATCGGTGATGCGAATGCCGACGTGGCCATAGGCCTCAACCAACTTGATGAAATCCGGAAGCGATTCCATATAGGAATGAGAGTGACGGCTGCCGTAGCTCATGTCCTGCCATTGACGAACCATACCCAGCACGCCGTTGTTCAGGCAGACGATCTTCACCGGAAGACCGTACTGCAGGCACGTCGACAGTTCCTGAATGTTCATCTGGATGCTGCCTTCACCGGTAACGCACGCGACGTCGCTGTCCGGGAAGCTCAGCTTCACACCCATGGCCGCAGGAAAACCAAAGCCCATCGTGCCCAGACCACCGGAGTTGATCCAGCGGTTAGGCTTGTCGAACTTGTAGTATTGCGCGGCGAACATCTGGTGCTGACCCACGTCGGAGGTCACAAAGGCGTCGCCCTTGGTCACTTCGCACAGGGTCTCGATCACGGTTTGAGGCTTGATGATGCTGCCGTCGCCCTTGTCGTAAGGGAACAGGCCGCGGTCACCGCGCCATTCGTCGATCTGCTTCCACCAGCTGGCGACGGATTCCTTGTTCGGCGTCTCACCGATGTCCTTAAGCGCAGCGACCATTTCGGTCAGCACACTTTCCACAGGACCTACAATTGGCACGTCGGCCTTGATGGTCTTGGAGATGGACGCTGGATCGATATCGATGTGGATGATCTTCGCGTTCGGGCAGAATTTGCTCGCGCCGTTGATCACACGATCATCAAAACGCGCACCCACAGCCAGGATCACGTCGGCGTGGTGCATGGTCAGGTTGGCGGTGTAGCTGCCGTGCATGCCGAGCATGCCGACGAACTGACGGTCCGTACCCGGAAAGGCGCCGAGGCCCATCAGGGTGTTGGTGACCGGCAGGTTGAGCAACTTGGCCAACTCGGTCAATGGGGCGGAGCCCCCGCCGAGGATCACACCGCCACCCGAATACAACACAGGGCGCTTGGCTGCCAGGAGCATTTCTGCCGCCTTGCGAATTTGCCCCGAGTGCCCACGAACGGCCGGACTGTAGGAGCGCAGCTTGGCTTTCTTCGGGAAGACGTATTCGAATTTCTCAGCGGGGTTGGTCATGTCTTTCGGGATATCGACCACGACAGGGCCCGGGCGACCGGACTGCGCGAGGTAGAACGCCTTTTTCATGACTTCCGGGATTTCCGACGCATGCTTGATCATGAAGCTGTGTTTCACGATCGGCCGGGAGATACCGATCATGTCGGTTTCCTGGAATGCATCGGTACCGACCATGGTGCTTGGCACCTGGCCAGAAATGATCACCATCGGGATGGAGTCCATATAAGCAGTCGCAATGCCGGTAATGGCATTCGTTGCGCCTGGGCCGGACGTTACCAGCACCACGCCGGCTTTACCGGTGGCACGGGCGTAACCGTCAGCCATATGGGTCGCGGCTTGTTCGTGGCGAACCAGGATGTGGGTAACAGCCGGCTCCTTGAACAGTGCGTCGTAAACATGCAACAGAGCACCACCTGGGTACCCGTAGATATAGTCGACGCCTTCGTCACGCAAAAAGCGGACGAGCATCTCACCGCCAGATAAAAGCTCCACGTTGTTCACCTCTAAAACGCCAGAATACCGTCCGTTGAAAACCGACGGGTCTTAATAGGTTTACTTCTCAACAGAGCATGAGCGACGGTGGTCGCCGACTACGTCAGCACTGACTGAGCAAGTATTGGGATCGTCCCAAGTGTTGCGGGCTTTTCCCACCCAGCGCGAGGTAACGCGTTGCGGGTGTAACAGGTCGGCGCGGATGTGCGCCTCATGATCTGCTGAGCGGGCCTGCTTCTGGCAGTCCCGATACAGCGGACTTTGGATTCTTCTGTTTCAGGCCGTTCAAGTCAAGCAATAATTGCGCTTTTTTCCAACTAAGCGCATGAGAACGTAGAAGAAAGGGCTTTGAGGAGGGATAAAACTCGCCTGAATGTCGTCAAGCGGTAGAAATATGCGCAAGACTGCCGAAAAAACCGGCAGTCAGGCAATTAACGAGCGTCGACGATCAATTGATCGAACTTTTTCAGCGCATTGCGTAAACCGAGGCTCTCGCGCGGCCGATCGGCGTACACCATCTCGGCCATCTCCAGAATCCCTGACGCATTGGGCAGTGGCAGGTCCTGTTCGAGGATCTGCTTCATGCGCGTCAGGAAAATCCATTGCAGCCACTGGTGAAAGTCCAGGGTATCCACCGAAAACGGCTCAACACTGCTGAGCGCCTCGATGCTGGGGGACACCTCATCCCACCAGCCTTGTATGCGCAGTTCGCGCTCAATCAGCAATAACTGTTCGGCAATCGCGGGAAACCGTACATCCATCAGAGGCTGACCTTGGCTTTCTGCCGGGCCTGAGCAGCGCCAGCGGCATCACCTTGTGCGGCGCGCGCATCTCCGATTAACGCCCAAAGACTGGCCTGCAGATCGGGACGACCGTTGGCCAGCGTGAGGCCACGACGGGCGAACTGTTCGGCCTGAGGCGCATCGCCTTGGGCCATGCGTACCTGTGCCAGGCGATACAGTACTTGCGGTTCACGAGGTGCAACTCGCTGCGCCCGCTCAAGGCTCGATGAAGCGCCGTTCAGGTCGCCACCGGCCTGTTGTTGCTGCGCCGTAGTCAGCAAGGCCAGCACCGGACCGTCCAGTTGCTCGTCAGCCGAAAGGCCGCCGCCACTGGAGGAAGATGGAATGCCACTCGGCGTCGACGGCATGTTGTAAGTGCCCTGATTGATCGGCGCGGTCTGAATCGGCGCGGACTCAATCGGTCCGGAGGTGCTTGGCCCTGGAGTCCATGGCTCGGCACTGATCGGTGCGGACGTAGCGGCGCCGCCGCCCGGCACCATCACCACCACACCCGAATCTTGCGGCACGGCCTGAGGCTTGGCCTGCGCCGGACGGTTGGTCACGGTCTGGCGGAAACCGCCATTGGCCGAGATCCGGTCGCTATTGGAGACGGCAGTGCTCGAATCCACCACGGGAATGGAGCCGCGCTGCACGCTGGAGCAACCGCTGAGCAAAGCCAGAGCTGTAATCGCTGGAATACACCACTTGTTCACTTGAAACCCTCTTTGCTTAATTCATCCAGCCCTTGACCCAATCCATCACCGATTCCGCGTCCGCAGGGGCACCGCCGCCGCACGCAGCACCGGGTGGTGGCTCGCTGCCGCGAATATACGGCATCTGTACTGCGCCCGGACAGTTAGCGTCGGAACCCTGGCCGGTATGCGGATCAATCCAGGCCTGCACGATGTTATCCGGCTGCGGCATATTCAATGGCAACGGGTCGGCCTTGCGCATAAAACTGGTCCAGACCTGCAACGCACCGGTAGCACCGGTAAAAGGCGTCTTACCGTTGTCGTCTCGACCGAGCCACACCACGGCCAGTACATCCTGACCGAAACCTGCAAACCAGCTATCGCGCGAATCGTTACTGGTACCGGTCTTGCCCGCCAGCGTCAGGTTGGACGGAAGCACCTTATAGACCGAGCTACCGGTACCTTCACGCATCACGCGCTGCATGGCGTTCTGTATCAGGTAGATAGAGCCAGCGTCAAAGCGCTGCTGGATCTGGAACGGGTAGCGCTTGAGCGGCTCACCCTCAGCCGTCAGTACACTGCGGATCCCGCGCATCGGAGTGTTGAAGCCACCGTTGGCGAGGGTCTGGTACATGGTCGCGACTTCCATCGGCGTCATGGCGCCGGCGCCCAACAGGATCGATGGGAACGACGGGAATTCGCGGGTGATGCCCAGTCGAGCCAGCGTCTTGAGGACATTCGGCACGCCGACTTCCAGGCCAAGCCGAGATGTAGAGATGTTGTAGGAGTGCGCCAAGCCTTGATACAGGAACACCGTGCCGTGGGAACGGCGATCGAAGTTCTGTGGGGTCCACACCTGGCCGTCCCCGCCTTTGACCGACAGCGGATCATCCGACAGCCAGCTCGTCAGGGTGTACTTGCTCGGTTTTTCCAACGCAGTGAGGTAGACCGCAGGCTTGACCAGCGAACCAATCGGCCGCACCGCATCCAAAGCACGATTGAATCCGGCAAAACTCGCCTGGCGACTGCCGATCATGGCTTGGACTTCACCGGTTTCCGGATTGGTGACCACCATTGCGGCTTCTACTTCGTCGGAGCCCTTACGACCCGTCAGACGCTTGAAGGTATCGCTGACTGACGCTTCAGCCTTCATCTGCAAAATCGGGTCAAAACTGGTGAAAATTCGCAAACCTTCTTCGGTCAAGTCCTCGTCGCGGTAGTCTTCACGCAGTTGACGTTTAACCAGATCGATAAAGCCTGGGAATGAACTGTCCGCCAACTTGCCGCGAGTTGTCACACCCAGCGGCATTTTCTTCGCTGCGGCCACCTGTTCAGCCGTGGCCACGCCTTGCTGCTCAAGCACATCCAGCACCAAGTTACGGCGCTCAAGCGCACGCTCAGGATTGCGACGCGGGTTGTAGTAGGAAGGCCCCTTGACCATCCCCACCAACAAGGCCACTTGATGCAGCTTCAACTCAGACAGCGGCTGACCGAAGAAGAACTGGCTGGCCAGACCGAAGCCATGTACCGCGCGCTGGCCATCCTGCCCGACGAAGACCTCGTTGAGGTATGCCTCAAGGATTTCCTGCTTGCTGTAGTGAAGCTCAAGCAGCATAGCCATCATCGCTTCGGTGAGCTTTCGGGTCAGACTGCGCTCGTTGGTGAGGTAGAAGTTCTTCACCAGCTGCTGAGTCAGCGTACTGCCGCCCTGGGTCATCTTGCCGCCGGACGTGTTCACCCAAACCGCACGGGCAATCGACTTCGGCGAAACACCCCAGTGGCTATAAAAATCGCGATCCTCTACCGCAACCAGAGTTTCCAGAAGGTACGGAGGCACCTGATCAAGCTTGATCAGGATGCGATCTTCAAGGTTTTTCGGGTAAATCCCGCCGATCATCAACGGTTCAAGACGTACCACCGGCAATTTCGAGCCGTTGAGGGAGGACAACTCGGCGACGTAATCACCGGAAAAGCGCACGCGGACCGGCTGGGCTTTTTCCAGGCCTTCATAGAACTGGAAGCCACGGGTATTCAGGTCGACAGTGTTTCCGCTGACAGCGGCCGCACCCGGGCCGTTGCTCACGGGTTCGCGGCGGTAGCCGAGGGCATCGAGCTCGGTAAGGAAGTCATCCTTGCTCAGCTTCTGGCCGCTGAACAATTCCAGCGGGCGCGCGTACACCTTTGCAGGAATGGTCCAGCGCTTGCCGGAGAACTTCTCCTGGACCACAGCGTCGAGGTACACGGCGAAGCCGGCGAGTACCACAAGGCCTACGAGGCCGAGCTTGAGCGCCCAGCCAAGCCAAGGGCGCAGGCCGCGGGAAGGAGGTTTTTTACGGGAACGGGGAGATCGGGTTCGAGTCATGGCGGCGGATTATACGCACTTTATTGATGATCAACATGAGCCGGACAGCGGTTTGCACGACCGTCCGTAGCAGCCATAATGCGCGCCATGATTTCCCCCAGACTCTGAAGGATCGCCCGTGAGCCAGTCACTGATCGCCGCCCTGCAAAACCCGGCTTTGTACCCTCATCCGGTTGAAGCGTTCCAAGTCATCGAGACCCATATTTCATGGGTCGTATTGACCGGCCCTTACGCCTATAAACTGAAAAAGCCGATGAATTTCGGGTTTCTGGACTTCACCGACCTGGAAAAGCGCAAACACTTCTGCAACGAAGAACTGCGTCTGAATCAGCGTCTGACGAACGATTTGTATCTGGACGTGTTGCCGATTACCGGCACTGCCGAAGCGCCTCAATTGGGCGGCGACGGCCCGGTGATCGAATACGCACTCAAGATGCGCCAGTTCCCGCAAAGCCAACTGCTCAGTACCCTGCAAGCCAATGGCGAACTGACTGCAGCGCACATTGATGAAATGGCCAAGCAAATTGCACACTTCCATCTCACGGCACCGAAAGTCCCGCAAACGCATCCGGCTGGCACTCCTGACGAAGTGATGGCACCTGTACGGCAGAACTTCGACCAGATCCGTCCGTTCCTAAGCGATAAGGCAGACCTGGTTCAACTCGAAGCCTTGCAAGCCTGGGCCGAAAGCAGCTTCGAACGCCTCAAGCCACTGCTGGCACAGCGCAAGCTCGACGGTTTCACCCGCGAATGCCACGGTGATATCCACCTCGGTAACGCCACCTTGATTGACGGCCAAGTGGTGATTTTCGACTGCATCGAGTTTAACGAACCGTTTCGCTTCACCGACGTGTATGCCGACACCGGCTTCCTGGCAATGGACCTGGAAGACCGCGGACTCAAGTCCCTGGCCCGCCGCTTCATCAGCCAATACCTGGAACTGACCGGCGACTATCAGGGCCTTGAAGTGCTGAACTTCTATAAAGCCTACCGCGCCCTGGTACGCGCCAAGGTGTCGTTGTTCAGCATGCCAAGCGAAGCAAGCCCGGTACAACGCGCCACCACTCTGCGCCAGTACCGCAACTACGCGAACCTGGCAGAAAGCTACAGCACTATTCCCTCACGGTTCCTGGCGATTACCCACGGCGTCTCGGCTGTGGGCAAAAGCCACGTATCCATGCGCCTCGTGGAAGCGCTCGGTGCCGTGCGCCTGCGGTCGGACGTGGAACGCAAACGCCTGTTCGGCGAGCAGCAAGTGGAAAACACGCTGCAGGCCGGTATCTATGCAGCAGACGCCAGCACAGCAACCTACGCTCGTTTGAACGACCTCGCAGATACCGTGCTGCGCGCCGGCTTCCCGGTGGTACTGGATGCCACCTTCCTGAAACGCGAACAACGTGAAGCCGCCGCCAAGGTTGCCGAAGCCACCGGTGCGCCCTTCCTTATTCTGGACTGCAACGCACCACAGGCCGTTATCAGCAGTTGGCTGGCACAACGTCAGGCAGACAAAAACGATCCGTCCGACGCTACTCTGTCCGTTATCGAAGCACAGCAGGCCAACCGTGACCCCCTCACAGCTGAAGAACTGTTGCTGAGCAAACGCGTCGAGACCAATCAAAGCGGGACTCTCGACGCGGTGGTCGCGCAAATTCGCCAGCGCTTGCCAGGCCTGTAAGAAAAATTTCTTGGTCGTGTCGTCTACTTGGGCGCACGGCCGAGCAATAGTGGCACTATAATGGCGCCATAAATCCAACAGGAGTTCGTTGTCATGAGTCAGCCCAAGCTTCTTGATACCCCGCTCTACTCGCTCCTGCATAAAGATGATGTTCGCGGTTTCAACCAGGAGCGTCCGAAAGACGGCGCTATCGACATGCGCGGAGGCGACTTCCGTGGGCTTGACTTACGCGAGTTGAATGTCACCGGCGTAGATTTTACCGACGCGTATTTCCGCTCCACCGACTTGCGCGGGTTGGATTTGCGCGACTGCTCGCTGGAGGGCGCCAGCCTGGCCCATGCGCAGATTTCGGGCACTTACTTTCCGCCTGAGTTGACCGCCGACGAAATTCTCATGTCGGTCAATTTCGGCACGCGTCTGCGCTACCGTACCAAGTAACACACGCCTCAAGCCCGCTACGCGCAACGTGTAGCGGGCGGCTCACGCCTGCTCACCGTCAAAATCCCCGCGCCATTCTTATAAGCTTTTTGGCCGTTTCGGACCAAAGAACCACGCTTTTCCTACTGAACGCTACACTCCTGTTCAGGCTTGCCTGGTCACGAATACCCACCGCACCATTCGGCCGTCGCAAGGAGGCTTGATGAACGATGAGCTGCAACACCTGAAAAACCTTGGCAAGACGTCAGCGCAGTGGCTGCATGCGGTGGGCATCCACAGCGCGTCCGACTTGCGGCGCTTGGGCGCGGTCGATGCGTATCGAGCTGTAAGGACTCGCGGCTTCCGCGCATCGAAAGTTTTGCTGTATGCCATCGAAGGGGCGCTGATGGATGTGCACTGGAACGACATCCCCGTTGAGCGTAAGGAAGCGTTGAACCGGCAACTGGATGCAATCTCAACGCGCCAGAAGAATTAGATCGACCAAAACACTCAATATTTACGTAGGTTTCGAACATCTGTTTAAGGAAAGCGGATGGTCACGTAAAAACAATTGTTGACTCTCAAATGAGAATCGTTATGATTATCACAACTGGTCGCGAGATCAGCCGATAACTGAAAGACCATTGGTTCGGACTCTCAGATTATCTCCTCATCAGGCTAATCACGGTTATTTGACCCGGCTCTTGCCGGGTCTTTTTTTGTCTGTAAGAAAGCAGACTTTAACGCGCAATGATCAGCGGATGCCCGCGCTCCGGGTGTGGCTGTACCAGCACATCCAAACCAAACACGGCTTTAAGCGGTTCTGGACGCAGCACCCGCACGGGCGTGTCCAGAGCATGGGGGCGCCCCCCGTCAAGCAGCAGAATACGATCACAGTAGCGCGCCGCCAGATTCAGATCATGGAGGATCACCAGCACCGCCGCGCCCCGATCTGCGAAAGTCCGAATAGTTTGCAAAGTCGTGTGCTGGTGCAGGGGATCCAACATTGACGTAGGCTCATCCAGCAGCAACGTCTGCCCCTCCTCCCCCGGCCATAGCTGCGCCAGCACCCGCGCCAAGTGCACGCGCTGGCGCTCGCCACCGGATAACGCCAGGTAGCTGCGACCGCTCAAGTGCGCAACATCTGCTGCTTGCAAGGCTGCATCGATGATTTCGTCATCCCGCATGCGTCCGGTCTGATAGGGCAGACGCCCCATCCCGACGACCTCCTCTACGCGGAATGCAAAGTCCAGGGTCGAGGTTTGTGGCAACACCGCCAGTCGCTGGGCGCGCTGCGATCCGCTCCAGTCTCTCAGCGCCTGCTGCCCCAGCCAGACCTTGCCGTGATCGGGATGCAACTCACCGCACAACGCCCCCAGCAACGTGCTTTTGCCGGCGCCATTGGGGCCCAGCACGCCGAGCACTTCGCCTGGCAGCAAGTCCAAAGTGACATCCGCCAACACGGTTTTTCGACCGCGGCTGATCTGCAGGTTTTCAACACGCAGCATCAGGCACGCCCCCGTAACAACAGGTAAAGAAAAAACGGCGCACCAATGAACGCCGTCACAATCCCAATCGGCAACTCCGCGGGCGCCAAAGCCAGCCGTGCGACCAAGTCAGCTAACAGCAGCAGACTCGCGCCCGCCAAAATTGAAGCCGGAAGTAACACGCGGTGATCAGGCCCAGCGAGCAATCTGACCAGATGCGGCACCACCAGCCCCACAAAACCAATCATTCCGGCTGCCGCGACCGCCGCGCCGACACCTAATGCGGTGCAGAACACCAACTCGCGCTTGAGTGCTTCGACATCAATACCCAGGTGACTGGCCTCGGACTCACCGAGCAGCAGCGCATTCAGTGCCTTCGCCCGGCGCGGTAACCACAGCGCCACACCCGCGCTGACCATCAACAACGGCCACAGCCGGGAATAGCTCGCGCCGTTGAGACTGCCCAGGTTCCAGAACGCCAGGGTGCGCAGGGTGGCGTCGTCAGCCAAATAAGTAAAAAGGCCCACCGCCGAACCCGCCAGCGCAGTGAGGGCAATACCGGCGAGCAGCATCGTCGCCACATTGGTCTGACCATTACGCCGCCCCAGTCGATAGACCAGCGCGGTCACGCCCAACCCGCCAAGAAATGCGCACAGCGACAGGAGATACGGCCCGAATGCATCCGGCAAACCACCAAAAAACGCACCACCGACGATGGCGACGGCGGCCCCTAGCGCCGCACCACTCGACACCCCCACCAGTCCCGGATCGGCCAACGGGTTGCGAAACAGCCCTTGCATGGCGACGCCCGACAATGCCAATACGCCGCCCACCGCCAGGCCCAGCAAGGTACGCGGCAAACGAATCTGCCCAAGGATAAGCTCGGCCTGCTCCAAGCCCTGCGCTTCAATTGGCACGCCGACCAAACGCAAGGCCGCCTTAAGCGTGTCGAGTAACGGCAGGCTCACCGGCCCCAACGCCAACGAAAGCCAGATCGCCAACACACACAACAGCGTCAGCCCGATAAACAGCGTTTTTGGCTTAACCAGCGTGGTCATAGGGCTGGTTTAGCCTGGGCCGGATATAACCCGGCGGACAACTTCACCAGGCTTTGCGGCAGGCGCGGCCCGAGCCCTCCCACCAACAATGTCGGGTCCAGCTCAAATACACGTCCACTCTTGGCGGCTGGCGTCGACGCCAGGATAGGATTCTCTTTGAACAGCGCCGCACGGGCCGCATCACCTGTGAGAGCACGGTCAGCGAATACCAGTACATCCGGGCTCAACCCTGCCAACGACTCCACCGAAAACGGCTTGTAACCGGTGTGCGTGGCCAGGTTCTTACCGCCCGCCTGCTGCACCATCCAATCTCCGGCCGTGTCCTTGCCTGCGATCAGCGGCTTGCCGCCGGCGTGACCGATCAGTAGCAAGACACCAGGGGTCTTTTGGGAGGCCTGGGCCTTCGCGACCCAACTTTTCTGCTGACTGAGGGCATTCTCGTACCGGGTAAACAATTCGTCGGCTTTAGCCTCATCACCCAGCAACTTGCCCAAGTGCTGAAGATTGCCTTTCAAGGTCGGTAAATCCGGCTGCGCCGAGAACATTTCAACCCGAACCCCCGCGCTGCGAATCTGCGCCAGTACCGGCGGCGGGCCCATCTCTTCAGTGCCTACCAGCACCTGCGGGCGCAGGCTGAGAATGCCTTCGGACGACAATTGCCGCTGATAGCCAATACTTGGCAACGCTTTTAGAGACTCTGGATGCTGGCTCGTGGTATCCACGCCGACCAACTTCGGCTCACCGCCCAGAGCCGCCACCCACTCCGACAGCGCCCCACCGGCACTCACCCAACGCTGTGGCAGTTCAGAGGCGTGCGCCCCAGGGTTGACCAGCAATCCGACAACAAGCGCAATAGCGCTGGCACTCAGGCGCATAACAGGGTTTCCTTCCTAAGGCGGGGCCTTTAGGGCACTCATTGATGTGACAGTTACCCCCTGCCATGCATCGAACTGAGCACCCAGTCAGCTAACGGGCGAACCGGCATTTGATAATTGTTTGCATTTGAACGTCAAGGCACTTAAGGATTGAAATGAAGTTTCTCTGCCCCTCCTCTAGCCTCGCGCCAGACAGCAGCCTCGGTTTTGAAATCGATGGTTGCAAATTATTCGCGGTACGCCGGGACGGCATTGCCTACTTCTATATCAACCGCTGCCCTCATCGCGGCATACCGCTTGAATGGCAACCCGATAAGTTCCTCGACGAGAGCGCCAGCCTGATCCAATGCGCCACCCACGGCGCTCTGTTCCTGATCGAAAGCGGTGAGTGCATTGCCGGGCCGTGCTCCGGTAAAAGCCTCCAAGCCCTGCGCGGCCGCGAAGACGAACAGGGCCTGTGGGTAGAGCTCTAGTCGAGCAGCACGTCCAACCGGCGATCCACGCAAATTTCCTCGGACGTCACGCGCACGCCGTATGCCAATACTTCCACTCCAGCAGCTTTAGCCTCACGCAAGGCAGCGCCATAGACGGCATCGATTTCCAAAGCTGGGCGCACGGCGTCAATCCCGGAGAGGTTGACGCAGTACAACTGCACCGCTCGCACACCTTCGCGTGCCAAGTGGGCCAGCTCCCGCAGATGCTTGGCGCCACGCTGGGTCACTGCGTCGGGGAAGGCGGCAACCCGGGTGTTATCAAAGCCTAGGGTGACGCTTTTGACTTCGACATAGGCCGCACCCTCTGGATACTCCAGCCGAAAGTCGATACGGCTTTTCTCCTGACCGTAAGGCACTTCGCGCTTCAGTGCGGTAAAGCCATTGAGCTCCGTGATCACACCAGCCAGTAACGCCTCTTCGACCAACTGATTGGCGCGCGCCGTGTTCACGCACGCCAAACGGCCCTGAGGCGTTTCGGCAATTTCCCAGGTGCCGGGCAGCTTACGCTTGGGGTCGTTGGAGCGACTGAACCAAACTTGCCCGCCTTCCACCATGCAATTGAGCATGGAACCGGTGTTTGGGCAGTGAATAGTCAACAACTCGCCGGTAACAGTTTCGATATCGGTGAGAAAACGCTTGTATCGGCGAATCAGTCGACCTTCTTCGAGGGGAGGATAAAAGCGCATCAGCCTTGCCAGCTCCGCAAGCCACGGGCGATGCGTTCCACCGCTTCCTGTAACCGATCGAGGTTTTGCGTGTAGGCAAAACGCACATGATGGCCCGCTTGATAGCGACCAAAATCCAAGCCGGGCGTAACCGCAACATGCTCGGTTTCGAGAAAGTGCCGGCAAAACGCGAAGGCATCACCGCCGAATGCGCTGATATCGGCGTACAAATAGAACGCCCCTTCCGGCTCGACGGCAATGCCAAAGCCCAATTCGCGTAAGGCGGGCAGCAGGAAGTCGCGACGACGGCCAAACTCGGCACGACGCTCCTCCAGAATGCTCAGTGTTTGCGGGGTAAAACAGGCGAGCGCCGCATATTGGGCCATGCTCGGCGCACTGATATAAAGGTTTTGCGCCAGCTTCTCCAATTCACTCACTGCAGCCGGCGGCGCCACGAGCCAACCCAGCCGCCAGCCGGTCATGCCGAAATACTTCGAAAAACTATTCAGAACGAAGGCGTCATCATCGACCTCCAGCACGCTGGCGGCATCAGTGCCGTAGGTTAGGCCGTGATAGATCTCATCCACCACCAAATGGCCGTTACGCGCCTTGATTGCTTCGGAAAGCCCGGCTAATTCATCGCGCGAGAGGATCGTGCCGGTGGGATTTGCAGGGGAGGCAACCAACGCGCCCACGCTGTCTTGATCCCAGTATCTGGCCACTAGGTCAGCGGTCAGTTGATAACGCACTTCAGGGCCTACCGGCACCAGTTGCGCGGCGCCTTCCACCAAGCGCAGGAAGTGTCGGTTACAGGGATAACCCGGGTCTGCCAGCAGCCAATGCTTGCCTGGGTCCACCAGCAGGCTGCTGGCCAGCAACAACGCGCCAGAACCTCCTGGAGTGATCAGAATACGCTCGGGATCTACATTCAACCCGTAGCGCTGCTGGTAGAAACCGCTGATGGCTTCACGCAATTCTGGCAGGCCTCGGGCTGCGGTATAGCGAGTCTTGCCATTGGCGAGCGCCGCCTGACCGGCCTGGATGATCGGCTCCGCCGTTGTGAAATCGGGCTCGCCAATTTCCAGGTGAATCACGTCATTGCCGGCGGCCTGCAGCTCATTGGCCCGCGCCAGCAACGCCATGACATGAAAAGGTTCGATGGCGCGACTGCGCGCACTGTAGGGCTGAGCCATTAGCCTTCCTTAACGGTGAGGATAAAATCGGGATTCTACCGAACCCGCGCGGTAAAACATGTTCTATTGCCTGCCCGGCCACCTGTGCGGTGCGGGCAAGCGCGCGCAAAACGACTAAAATCAACATTCGAGCCGAAACATACCCAGCCACGACGGGCCTCTGCAGTTTGCAACCCCGACGCGACAGGCTCGACAACCGGGAGTGGCGCACCCCGAATCTATCTGGTAAGTTCGCCCGCTTGCAGCCGCAGGGCCGGCAGGTGTCGGTGACGTTGCAATCCTGCGCAATGGATTAGAAGAGTGAGAGGCGGTCTATTCATGTCCACCCAAGCAAAGCAACAGCAGACTCAAGGCCTCAATGGCTTCGAACCTTACGTAGAGAAGAAAGGTGAGGAGTACATGGGCGAGCCCATGCGCGAGCACTTCACCAAGATCCTGAGCAAGTGGAAACAGGACTTGATGCAGGAGGTCGACCGTACCGTTGACCATATGAAGGACGAAGCAGCCAACTTCCCTGACCCGGCCGACCGTGCCAGCCAGGAAGAAGAGTTCGCCCTTGAACTGCGCGCCCGTGATCGCGAGCGCAAGTTGATCAAGAAGATCGACAAGACACTGCAACTGATCAAAGACGAAGAGTACGGCTGGTGCGAAAACTGCGGGGTCGAGATCGGTATTCGCCGCCTGGAAGCCCGCCCAACCGCGGACCTGTGCGTAGACTGCAAGACCTTGGCTGAAATCAAGGAAAAACAGGTCGGCAAGTAACCCTGTCGAGCTGAACGAATGGAGCGTGTAAACGCTCCATTTTTGTTTCTGGCGTTTACCGATTTTCCAGTAGTATCCGGCCCATGACAGCCTCTACCTATATCGGGCGATTCGCCCCCACGCCCAGCGGCCATTTGCACTTCGGCTCCCTGGTCGCCGCCCTCGCCTCCTACCTTGATGCCCGCGCCAACCACGGCCGCTGGCTGATGCGCATGGAAGACCTCGACCCACCCCGCGAAGAGCCCGGTGCACAGGCGGCGATCCTGCATGCCCTGGAAAGCTATGGCTTTGAGTGGGACGGCGAACTGGTCCGACAAAGCGAGCGGCACGAGGCCTACGCCAAAGTGCTGAACGACATGTTCAACCACGGCCTGGCCTACGCCTGCACCTGCTCACGCAAGCAACTGGAACCCTACAATGGGATTTACCCAGGCTTGTGCCGCAACGCCGGTCACGAGCAGCAAGATGCAGCCATCCGCTTACGTGTACCTGAGCTTTCGTACCACTTTACTGACCGTGTGCAGGGTGAGTTCCGACAACACCTGGGGCGCGAAGCAGGCGATTTCGTCATCCGACGCCGCGACGGCCTTTATGCCTATCAACTGGCCGTGGTCCTGGATGACGCCTGGCAAGGTGTTACCGATATCGTGCGGGGTGCCGATTTGCTCGACTCCACCCCGCGCCAACTGTATCTGCAAGAACTGCTGGGCCTACGCCAACCGCGCTACCTGCACGTGCCCCTGATCATCCAGCCGGACGGTAACAAACTGGGTAAGTCTTACCGTTCGCCGCCGTTGACGCCCGACCAGGCCACACCTTTGCTATTGAGAGCACTACGCGCCCTTGGCCAACAACCCGGCAGCGAATTGCTTCACGCCAGCCCTAGGGAACTGCTGGATTGGGGCATTCGGCACTGGGATGCCACACAGATCCCACGCACACTCACCCTGGCCGAAGCGCAATTGAACTGACGGCGCTTGCAGCTTGCCAAGCATCCGTTACCATCGCCGCAGTTTTCTAATCAGAGGCCAACATGTACATCTATCGATTGGTCCTGCTGTTGGTCGTCGGGATCTACCTGTTTTCTCCCGCCATCATGGATTGGTGGATCGATGCCACGGGCGCTTGGTATCGCCCTTATCTGCTGTGGCTGATCCTGATCGTCGTGACCTTCATCCTGCAGAGCCAAAAAGATGCCGATGAGCTTTAGCCTCACTCAGATGCTGCTGATCAGCGCCGCCTACCTGGCCGCGCTGTTCGGGGTTGCCTGGATCAGTGAGCGCGGAATGATTCCGCGGGCGATCATTCGCCATCCGTTGACCTACACCTTGTCTCTGGGCGTATACGCCAGCGCCTGGGCGTTCTATGGCACCGTGGGCCTGGCCTATCAGTACGGTTACGGCTTTCTCTCCAGTTATCTGGGAGTATCCGGCGCGTTTCTGCTGGCGCCGGTATTGCTGTACCCGATCCTCAAAATCACTCGCACCTATCAGCTGTCGTCCCTGGCCGACCTGTTCGCCTTCCGCTTCCGCAGCACATGGGCCGGGGCATTGACCACGGTATTCATGTTGATCGGCGTGCTGCCCCTGCTGGCTCTGCAAATCCAGGCGGTGGCCGACTCCATCAGTATCCTCACCCGTGAGCCGGTACAGCATCGGGTGGCTCTGGCGTTCTGTGCACTGATCTCCCTGTTCACCATCTTTTTCGGCTCACGCCATATCGCCACCCGCGAGAAACACGAAGGCTTGGTGTTTGCGATTGCTTTCGAGTCGGTGATCAAGTTGATCGCCATCGGCGGCGTCGGCCTCTATGCGCTGTATGGTGTGTTCGACGGTCCGCAACAGCTGGAACTGTGGTTGCTTCAAAACCAGACCGCCCTCGCCGCCCTGCACACTCCGTTGCAGGAAGGTCCATGGCGAACGCTGCTACTGGTGTTTTTCGCCTCGGCGATTGTGATGCCGCACATGTACCACATGACCTTTACCGAGAACATCAACCCGCGCTCGCTGGTAAGCGCCAGCTGGGGCTTGCCGCTGTTCCTGCTGTTGATGAGCCTCGCGGTGCCGCTGATCCTGTGGGCCGGCCTGAAACTGGGGGCCACCACCAACCCGGAGTATTTCACCCTGGGTATCGGTATCGCCGCCAATAGCCCGGCGTTGGCGCTGCTGGCTTACGTCGGCGGTTTGTCTGCTGCCAGCGGGCTGATTATCGTCACGACGCTGGCTCTATCGGGCATGGCCCTCAATCACCTGGTGCTGCCGCTGTACCAGCCACCGGCCGAAGGCAATATCTACCGCTGGCTGAAGTGGACCCGCCGCGCGCTGATCGTCGCAATCATCATGGCCGGTTACTGTTTCTACCTGCTGCTCGGCGCCGGGCAAGACCTGGCCAACCTGGGTATCGTCGCGTTTGTCGCCACCTTGCAGTTCCTGCCGGGGGTACTGTCGGTGCTGTACTGGCCGACGGCCAATCGCCGAGGTTTTATCGCGGGTCTGCTCGCCGGGATCCTGGTGTGGATCGTCACCATGCTGTTACCGCTGGTCGGCAACCTGCAGGGCTTCTACATCCCGCTGCTAAACATGATTTACGTGCTGGACGACACCAGTTGGCACATGGCCGCGATTGCTTCTTTGGCCGCCAACGTCCTGATGTTCACCCTGATCTCACTGTTCACCAATGTCAGCCCAGAAGAAACCAGCGCCGCCGAGGCTTGCGCGGTCGATAACGTACGTCGCCCGCAACGCCGCGAACTGCACGCGGCCTCGCCCCAGGAGTTCGCCACCCAACTGGCCAAGCCCCTGGGTGCCAAGGCCGCGCAAAAGGAAGTCGAGCAGGCGCTGCGCGACCTCTACTTGCCGTTCGACGAGCGCCGACCGTATGCGCTACGCCGTCTGCGTGACCGCATTGAGGCGAACCTGTCTGGCCTGATGGGCCCCAGCGTGTCCCAGGACATGGTAGAGACGTTTTTGCCCTATAAAGCCGGTGGCGAAAACTACGTCACCGAAGACATCCATTTCATCGAGAGCCGGCTGGAGGATTACCACTCCCGCCTCACCGGCCTTGCCGCCGAGCTTGATGCCCTGCGCCGCTACCATCGCCAGACGCTGCAAGAGTTGCCCATGGGCGTGTGCTCCCTGGCCAAGGATCAGGAGATCCTGATGTGGAACAAGGCCATGGAAGAACTCACCGGTATCGCCGCGCAACGCGTGGTGGGTTCGCGCCTCAATACACTCGGCGATCCGTGGAAAGAATTGCTGCAGGGCTTTATCAACCTGCCCGACGAACACTTGCACAAGCAGCACTTGGCCCTCGACGGTCAGACCCGTTGGCTCAACCTGCACAAAGCGGCCATCGATGAGCCACTGGCCCCCGGTAACAGCGGCTTGGTGCTGTTGGTGGAAGACCTGACCGAAACCCAGATGCTCGAAGACAAGCTGGTGCACTCCGAGCGCCTGGCCAGTATCGGGCGTCTAGCGGCGGGGGTGGCCCACGAAATTGGCAACCCTATCACCGGTATCGCCTGTCTTGCGCAGAACCTGCGGGAAGAGCGTGAAGAGGACGGGGAAATTACCGAGATCAGCGGGCAAATTCTCGAACAGACCAAACGCGTATCGCGCATCGTGCAGTCGTTGATGAGCTTTGCCCATGCGGGCGCCCATCAGAATCAGGACGAAGCGGTCTGCCTGGCCGAAGTGGCGCAGGACGCCATTGGGTTGCTCGCCTTGAACCGGCGCAATTTCGAGGTGCAGTTTTTCAATCTGTGCGACCCCGACCACTGGGTCGATGGTGACTCACAACGCCTGGCCCAAGTACTGATCAACCTGCTGTCCAACTCCCGCGACGCGACGCCGGCCGGTGGTGCGGTACGCGTCAAGACCGAGGCTTTCGAACATACGGTCGATCTGATCGTCGAAGATGAAGGTAGCGGTATTCCACAGAACATCATGGATAGATTGTTCGAACCCTTCTTCACCACCAAGGATCCAGGTGAAGGTACAGGTCTGGGCCTTGCACTGGTCTATTCCATCGTTGAAGAGCATTATGGACAAATCACCATCGACAGCCCGGCTGACACCGAAAGCCAACGCGGCACCCGTATTCGGGTGACCTTGCCGCGTCATGTCGAAGCGACGTCCGCTGTGAACTGAGACCGTCGAGAGAATTGAATCAATGCCGCACATTTTGATCGTCGAAGACGAAACCATTATCCGCTCTGCCTTGCGTCGCCTGCTTGAACGTAACCAGTACCAAGTCAGCGAAGCCGGCTCGGTGCAGGAAGCACAAGAGCGTTTCAGCATTCCCACGTTCGACCTGATTGTCAGTGACCTGCGCCTGCCTGGCGCACCGGGCACCGAGCTGATCAAACTTGGCCAGGGCACCCCAGTGCTGATCATGACCAGCTACGCGAGCCTGCGCTCTGCGGTGGACTCCATGAAGATGGGCGCGGTGGACTACATCGCCAAACCCTTCGACCACGATGAAATGCTCCAGGCCGTCGCGCGCATCCTGCGTGACCGTCAGTCGGCCAGCAGCGCGCCGGCCGAGCAGCGCCCCGCCAGCAAAGCCGCCGACAAACCGGGTGTCGACAACAGCAATGGGGAAATCGGCATCATCGGCTCCTGCCCACCGATGCAGGACCTGTACAGCAAGATTCGCAAAGTGGCACCTACAGACTCCAATGTATTGATCCAGGGCGAGTCAGGCACCGGTAAGGAGCTGGTGGCCCGCGCCCTGCACAACCTCTCCAAGCGCGCCAAAGCACCGATGATCTCGGTGAACTGTGCGGCGATCCCCGAATCCCTGATCGAATCCGAACTGTTCGGCCACGAAAAAGGCGCGTTCACAGGCGCCAGCGCCGGACGCGCGGGCCTGGTGGAAGCGGCGGACGGTGGCACGCTGTTCCTCGATGAGATCGGCGAACTGCCGCTGGAAGCACAAGCGCGATTACTGCGCGTGTTGCAGGAAGGCGAGATTCGCCGGGTAGGTTCGGTGCAATCGCAGAAGGTCGATGTGCGCCTGATCGCAGCCACGCACCGAGACCTGAAGAGCCTGGCCAAGATCGGTCAGTTTCGTGAAGACTTGTACTACCGCCTGCATGTGATCGCGCTCAAATTGCCGGCCCTGCGTGAGCGTGGCGCCGACGTCAATGAGATAGCCAGTGCGTTCCTGCTGCGCCAGAGTGCGCGCATCAACCGTACCGACCTCAAGTTCGCGCCGGACGCCGAGCAAGCGATTCGGCATTACTCGTGGCCGGGTAACGTGCGGGAACTGGAGAATGCGGTGGAGCGCGCGGTGATCCTGTCGGAGAGCCCAGAAATTTCCGCCGAGCTGCTGGGTATCGATATTGAACTCAGTGACTTGGAGGATGACGACTTCATCGGCCTCGCCCCGACACCGGGCGGCGGTAGCAATACCAGCCATGAGCCGACGGAAGATTTGTCACTGGAAGACTACTTCCAGCATTTCGTCCTTGAGCATCAGGACCACATGACCGAGACCGAACTGGCACGCAAACTGGGCGTGAGCCGTAAATGCCTGTGGGAACGGCGCCAGCGCCTGGGTATTCCACGACGCAAGACCGGTGTGGCCAGCGAAAGCTGAGGGTGCGCCCCCTTAGGTAACACCCAATGATGTGAAAAAACTGTTACCGCTGATTTTTTGCGTAACAAAAGCCGGGGCTTACGGTAACGAAGCCCCGGCTTTTTTTGGTCCGTCAAAAACCCGAAACCCCCTCAACCCCCCGGTTTTACTAGGCACTGCAAAAGTTGGCACGCACCCTGCTATATGCTTAGTACAAAAACAATAACAAGCTTTGTACAAGACAATAAAAATAAGACGAATCGACTCACGCATAATAAAAACAACACGGCGGAGGCGCAGCTAACTGATTCTTTTGGAGAGGCGTTGCATTTGGGGCTTGCCCCGCAACCAGGCCGAGAACAACAAAAACTGCCCTAAGGCAGAGCCTGAACTGGTTGGATCATAGATCAGCAACACAGCGACCAAAGCAATCCGTTTGCTCTTGACTCCCGATTGGGAGTGTCATGAAGGTGAAGCTTCGTGGCGAGGGCGATCAACAAAAACAAGAAGCCCGCAACCAATAATAAAAATAGAGCACGCAACTACTTCTGGGGGAGCTTCGGCTCCCCTTGTAGTTTCTGGAATTTGGTGCTCAAAGGCTTGTGGCGCAATGCCTGTAGCTTGTTCCTACACCATCCCCTGACTAAATGCTAGAATCCCGACCCATCATGCGGTCATTCTTCGTTATGGCCGAACATTCCTTCAAACAGTGCATCCCATGCTGAAGAAGTTGTTCCAGTCATTCCGTTCTCCCTTGCGTCGTACGCAACACATTCGCAGCACGCCTGAAGTGCTTAACAGCAATCAGCATTCATTGCAGCGCGCTCAGTTCAGCCGTTATGCGGTGAACATCGTCGAACGTTTGCAGAACGCCGGCTACCAGGCTTATCTGGTGGGTGGGTGCGTACGCGACATGCTGCTCAATATCACGCCCAAGGACTTCGACGTCGCCACCAGCGCCACGCCCGAGCAGGTCCGCGCCGAGTTTCGCAATGCGCGCATCATCGGTCGGCGTTTCAAGTTGGTGCACATCCACTTTGGTCGCGAAATCATTGAAGTCGCGACATTCCGCGCCGGTCATCCGCAAAACGATGAAGAGGAAGATA
Source organism: Pseudomonas sivasensis (assembly GCF_052938085.1). Taxonomy (NCBI): domain Bacteria; kingdom Pseudomonadati; phylum Pseudomonadota; class Gammaproteobacteria; order Pseudomonadales; family Pseudomonadaceae; genus Pseudomonas; species Pseudomonas sivasensis. The sequence goes on along the minus strand of NZ_CP176442.1, from coordinate 817,557 downwards.
CCAATCAGTCTTCCCGCAACGAGAGCGGGCGCATTCTGCGCGACAACGTCTATGGCACTCTTGAAGAAGACGCGCAACGCCGCGACTTCACCATCAATGCCCTGTATTACGACCCGGTCAGCGAGCGCATCCTCGATTACGCCAATGGCGTACACGACATCCGCAACAACCTGATTCGCCTCATCGGCGACCCAACACAGCGCTATCAGGAAGACCCGGTGCGCATGCTGCGGGCCGTGCGTTTTGCCGCCAAGCTCAACTTCGGCATCGAAAAACACACCGCCGCGCCGATTCGGGAACTGGCACCAATGCTGCGGGAAATCCCTTCGGCACGTCTGTTCGAAGAAGTGCTCAAGCTGTTCCTCTCGGGCTACGCCGCCGACACCTTCGAGATGCTCGTGGACTTGGAGTTGTTCGACCCACTGTTCCCGGCCAGCGCCGAAGCACTGGAGTACAACCCTACCTATACGCACACGCTGATCAGCGAAGCGTTGATCAACACCGACCTGCGCATCAAGCAGAACAAACCGGTCACCCCGGCGTTCCTGTTTGCCGCCCTGTTGTGGCCAGCCCTGCCAAAACGCGTACTGCGCCTGCAGGACCGTGGCATGCCGCCGATTCCGGCAATGCAGGAAGCCGCGCACGAACTGATCACCGAACAGTGCCAGCGCATCGCTATTCCGAAGCGCTTCACCATGCCGATCCGCGAAATCTGGGACATGCAGGAACGCCTGCCCCGCCGCAGCGGCAAACGCGCCGACCTGCTGCTGGACAACCCGCGTTTCCGTGCAGGCTATGACTTCCTGCTGCTGCGCGAGAGTGCCGGCGAGCAGACTGACGGCCTGGGCGAATGGTGGACCGACTACCAGGACGCCAACGACAGCCAGCGCCGCGACATGATCCGCGACCTCGGCAGCAAAGGTGATGGAGCCAGCGAAGGGCCCAAAAAGCGTCGTCGCAGCGGCAGCAAGCGCAAACGCAGCGCCGATGCCTCGGGCGCCGCTGGCGAATAAACGTGGAACGTATCTACATAGGCATGGGCAGTAACCTCGCTGCCCCGGAGCAACAATTGCGCAGCGCTGTCGAAGCGCTCGCGCGTTTGCCAGACACCACCGTCTTCGGCGTCTCTGCCTTCTATCAAAGTGACTCCCTGCTCCCGGGCCAACCGCGCTACACCAATGCGGTCGCCGCCCTGGACAGCAGCCTGGCGCCCCTGGACCTGCTGGATGCGCTGCAAGCCATCGAGAATGACCAGGGCCGCGAACGCCTTGAACGGTGGGGCCCGCGCACGCTTGACCTGGACATCTTGCTGTTTGGCGATCGCCTGATCGACGAGCCGCGTTTGAAGGTGCCGCACTACCAGATGCACCTGCGCGCATTTGTGCTCTACCCCTTGTCCGAATTGGCACCTGAGGCCCTGCAGCTACCCGATGGCAGGGCACTGCGCGATTTGCTCGAAGCCTGCCCATTCGTCGGCCTGGAACGCATTGTTTAAGCCAGCTCACACAGCTGAAACGCGTCAGTAACAGCGGTAACACCCCACGCGTAACAATGCGGTAACACATCCAATTGACTTCCCGCGTCCTCCTCACGACTATAGGCGTCCCGCTGCCGCCAACCCGGCGCTAAAGGGCGCAATCCAGGCCTTATAAGCACTGCTCTCAAGACAGTGCGCCTGTATAAACGAAGACTCACGCGCGTAACTCGCTGTTTCCAAGCGCCTGAACGAGGACCCTTTTCATGCCAGACATTACCCTGACCACCTTGCAGAGCCTCAAGCTCAAAGGTGAAAAAATCACCATGCTGACCTGCTATGACGCCACCTTCGCCCACGCCAGCTGCCAAGCCGGGGTTGAAGTGTTACTGGTAGGCGACTCCCTGGGCATGGTTCTTCAAGGGAATGACAGCACTCTGCCCGTTACCACCGATGAATTGGCTTACCACACTGCCAGCGTCAAGCGCGGTAACGACGGCGCCTTCATCATCGCCGACCTGCCGTTCATGGATTACGCCACCACTGAGCAGACCTTCCTCAACGCAGGCAAACTGATGCGCGCCGGCGCACACATGGTCAAAGTGGAGGGCGCACTGTGGCTCGCCGAGTCGATTCGCTTGCTGGCTGAACGCGGCGTGCCGGTGTGCGCACATATGGGCCTGACGCCACAGTCGGTAAACCTTCTCGGCGGCTACAAGGTACAAGGTCGCAACGAAGCCCAGGCACGCCAGATGCGTGCCGATGCCATCGCCCTGGAACAGGCCGGCGTTGCAATGATCCTGCTTGAGTGCGTGCCCAGCGAACTCGCCGCAGAAATCACCCAAGCCGTAAAAGTGCCGGTGATCGGCATTGGCGCGGGCTCGGCCACTGATGGCCAGGTGCTGGTGCTGCACGACATGCTCGGCCTGTCGATCACGGGTCGCGTGCCGAAGTTCGTGAAGAATTTCATGACCGGCCAGGACAGCATCCACGCGGCATTGAGCGCGTACGTTACCGAAGTCAAAGGCGTGACCTTCCCAGGCGCCGAACACGGATTCTCTGCATGAACACCGTAAGAACCGTACGCGAACTACGCGCCGCCGTCGCCCACGCCCGCAAGGCGGGTAAACGCATTGGCTTCGTACCTACCATGGGCAACCTGCACAGCGGCCATGCAACCCTGGTGACGAAGGCTGTTCAGCAAGCGGACTTTGTCGTCGCGAGTATCTTCGTCAACCCGCTGCAATTTGGCGCGGGTGAAGACCTGGACAAGTATCCCCGCACCCTCGCCGCCGACCAGGAAAAGCTACTGCAAGCCGGCTGCAACCTGCTGTTCGCACCGACCGTCGAGGAAATGTACCCCGGCGGCATGACCGGCCAGACCCGCGTCAGCGTCCCGCAACTGTCCGAAGGCTTGTGCGGCGCCAGCCGTCCCGGGCATTTCGAAGGCGTGGCGACCGTGGTCAGCAAGCTGTTCAACATGGTCCAGCCGGACATGGCCGTGTTCGGTCAAAAGGATTACCAGCAACTGGCCGTGATTCGCGCCATGGTCCATGACCTGAACATGCCGATTCAGATCATCGGTGAGCCCACCGTACGCGCCGAAGATGGCCTGGCGCTGTCGTCGCGCAACGGTTTTCTCAGCGAAGAGGAACGCGGGATCGCGCCGGTGCTGTATCGCAGCCTCAGCCAGATTGCCGCAGCCATCAAGGACGGTGACCACGACTTCGCCACGCTGCGCGCCGAACAGGTCAAGCAGATCGAAGCTGCCGGGCTGCGCGTGGATTACCTCGAAGTGCGCCAGGGCGTGCATCTGCGCCCGGCAACCCCTGAGGACAAGGACATCGTGATCCTGGTGGCAGCCTTCCTGGGCACGACTCGGTTGATCGACAACCTGCATCTGAGCCTCAATTAAACCTCGCTGAACACCCCGCCTGTTGCCCTGCTCGCTGTGCCGGTATAAAAAAGTACCGGCCACAGCGCAGACAAAGCCAAGACATATCGACACGCTAGGTTTAATGTAATCGCCCGGCGCTATAGTTAGCGCTGTCTGGAACCCAATGCTTGAGATAAGACTGGATGTTCCGGGCTATGAAGTGTCCTAAAGGCAGTCCCCGTAATAAAAGGAAACCCGCAGCGATGGCGTACTACCGCACCCCTCATGACGTTACCGCTCTGCCCGCCTGGCAAGCGCTCAATCAACATCGCCAAGCCATGCAGGATTTCAGCATGCGTGAAGCGTTCAATGCCGATCCTCAGCGTTTTTCCCAATTCACCTTGAGCAGCTGCGGACTTTTCCTCGATTACTCGAAAAACCTGATCACCAGCGAAACCCGCGACCTGCTGGTAGGGCTGGCGGAGGAAGTCGGCCTCAAGGACGCGATCAACTCGCTCTACGCTGGCGAACCGGTCAACTCGTCAGAAGGCCGCCCGGCCCTGCACACCGCCTTGCGCCGCCCAGTGGGTGACAAGCTGTCGGTCAATGGCGTGAACATCATGCCGGACGTGCACAAGGTGCTGAACCAGATCACCGACCTGGTCGGCCGCATCCACGACGGCCTGTGGCGCGGCTACACCGAAAAGCCGATCACCGACGTGGTGAACATCGGCATCGGTGGCTCGTTCCTCGGCCCGGAGCTGGTCTCCGAAGCGCTGTTGTCCTACGCCCACAAAGGCGTGCGCTGCCATTACCTGGCGAACATCGATGGCAGCGAGTTCCACGAGCTGACCATGAAGCTGCGCGCCGAAACCACGCTATTCATCGTTTCGTCGAAGTCCTTCAACACCCTCGAAACCCTGAAAAACGCCCAGGCCGCTCGTGCCTGGTACTTGGCCCAAGGTGGCTCGGAAGCTGAGCTGTATCGCCACTTCATCGCCGTGTCGAGCAACAACGCGGCAGCCGTGGCCTTCGGTATTCGCGAAGAAAACATCTTCCCGATGTGGGACTGGGTCGGCGGCCGTTACTCGTTGTGGTCTGCCATCGGCTTGCCAATCGCACTGGCCATCGGCATGTCCAACTTCAAGGAACTGCTGTCCGGTGCCTACACCATGGACCAGCATTTCCAGAACGCGCCATTCGAACAAAACATGCCAGTGCTGCTTGGCCTGCTGGGCGTGTGGTACGGCAACTTCTGGGGTGCGCAGAGCCATGCGATCCTGCCGTACGACCACTATCTGCGTAACATCACCAAGCACTTGCAACAGCTGGACATGGAATCCAACGGCAAGAGCGTGCGCCAGGACGGCAAACCGGTGTCCACCGACACCGGCCCAGTGATCTGGGGTGGCGTCGGTTGCAACGGTCAGCATGCTTACCACCAGTTGCTGCACCAAGGCACCCAACTGATCCCGGCCGACTTCATCGTGCCGATCGTCAGCTTCAACCCGGTGTCCGACCACCATCAGTGGCTGTACGCCAACTGCCTGTCCCAAAGCCAGGCACTGATGCTCGGCAAGACCCGCAGCGAAGCTGAATCCGAGCTGCGCGACAAGGGCATCCCGGAAGACGAAGTGCAGAAGCTGGCCCCGCACAAGGTGATCCCGGGCAACCGTCCGAGCAACACCCTGGTGGTGGAGCGCATCAGCCCGCGTCGCCTCGGCGCGCTGGTTGCCATGTATGAGCACAAAGTGTTCGTACAAAGCGTGATCTGGGGCATCAACGCGTTCGACCAATGGGGCGTTGAACTGGGTAAAGAGCTCGGCAAAGGCGTCTACAACCGTCTGACCGGTGCCGAAGAAACCTTGGCTGAGGACGCTTCGACCCAGGGTCTGATCAACTACTTCCGCGGCCGTCACCGCGGCTGATGCAGGTATAGCAAGGCCAACGTCCTTTTGGACGTTGGCCTTGAACCCTCTCCACACAGGGTGCATCTTTATGACTTGTCGCAAAAACAAGAATAAGGATCGCTCATGTTCGATATCAGCACGTTTCCCATCGCCGATGCCGTCCGCCGGGCTGCGCAACTCAGTCAAGAGGACTATCACCGCCTCTATCGCCAATCCATCGAACAGCCGGACACCTTCTGGGCTGAACAGGCCAAGAGCTTTCTCGACTGGATGACCCCATGGCACACCGTTCAACACTCGGACATCAACACTGGCGCCGCCCAATGGTTTGCCGGTGGCCAACTGAACGTCAGCTACAACTGCATTGATCGTCACCTGGTGCAACGCGCCGATCAGCCGGCCTTCATCTGGGAGGGCGATGATCCGACAAAGTCTTCCAACATCACTTACCGCCAACTCCATCAAAACGTCTGCCGCCTGGCCAACGTGCTGAAAAGCCGTGGCGTGAAGAAAGGTGACCGGGTGTGCATCTACATGCCGATGATCCCGGAAGCGGCCTACGCCATGCTGGCCTGCACGCGGATTGGCGCGGTGCACTCGGTCGTGTTTGGTGGTTTTTCGCCGGACGCCATGCGCGACCGCATTCTCGACGCCGACTGCCGTACCGTGATCACCGCCGATGAGGGCGTGCGCGGCGGCAAGCCGGTGGCTTTGAAACAGAATGTCGACAAGGCCCTGGCCAGTTGCCCGAATGTCAGCACCGTCTTGGTGGTGCAACGCACCGGTGCCGACGTGAACTGGAGCGAAGGCCGCGACCTCAAATACCAGCAGGCCGTTGACGCTGCGAGCGACGATTGCCCGCCAGAGCCGATGGACGCCGAAGACCCGCTGTTCATCCTCTACACCTCCGGTAGCACCGGTAAACCCAAGGGCGTGTTGCACACCACCGGCGGTTATCTGCTGCAGGCAGCGATGACCTTCAAGTACATACTCGACTACCGTGACGGCGAGGTGTTCTGGTGCACCGCCGATGTAGGCTGGGTCACCGGCCATAGCTATATCGTGTATGGCCCGCTGGCCAATGGCGCGACCTCGCTGATGTTCGAGGGTGTGCCGAGCTACCCGGACAGCTCGCGGTTCTGGCAGGTGATCGATAAACACCAGGTGAATATTTTCTACACCGCGCCGACAGCCTTGCGCGCGTTGATGCGTGAGGGCCACGTACCACTGGAAAGCACCTCCCGCGCCAGCCTGCGTTTATTGGGCAGCGTGGGCGAGCCGATCAACCCGGAAGCCTGGGACTGGTACTTCAACGCCGTGGGCGAACAACGCTGCCCGATTGTGGATACCTGGTGGCAGACCGAGACCGGCGGCATCATGCTCAGCCCGTTAGTCAGCGCCCAGCGGATCAAGCCGGGCTGCGCGACCCAACCGATGTTTGGTGTGCAACCGGTGTTGCTGGATGAGCAAGGCAAGGTCATCACCGGTGCTGGCAGCGGCGTACTCGCCATTAAATCAAGCTGGCCGGGACAGATCCGCAGCGTGTACGGCGACCCGCAGCGCATGATTGACACCTATTTCAAACCCTACCCCGGTTATTACTTCACCGGAGATGGCGCGCGCCGCGATGAAGACGGCGACTACTGGATCACCGGGCGTATCGACGATGTGATCAACGTGTCCGGCCACCGTATCGGTACCGCCGAGGTGGAAAGTGCGCTGGTGTTGCATGACCAAGTGGCCGAGGCCGCTGTGGTGGGCTACCCCCACGACGTCAAGGGCCAGGGCATCTACGCCTTCGTCACGCCCATGAACGGTGTGGAACCCAGCGATGCGCTGAAACAACACCTGCTTGAGCTGGTCAGCAAGGAAATCGGCAGCTTTGCCAAGCCGGAACTGATCCAATGGGCACCGGCGCTGCCGAAAACCCGCTCAGGCAAGATCATGCGCCGGATCTTGCGCAAGATCGCCTGCAACGAACTCGACAGTCTTGGTGATACCTCGACCCTGGCCGACCCCAGCGTCGTGGACGGCCTGATCGACAAACGCCTGAACCGCTAGGAAAACCTGAGCCGCCATGGAATTTATCCGCAGCCGTATCGAAACCCAGCTGATGAGCCTCACCGGCTTGTCACTGGGGCAACTGGACCTGGAAAACCCCAAGGGCGATCCCGGCCTGTTCGGGCCAGACTCGGTCAGTTGGCAAGTCCATGGTGACTTCAGCAGCATGCTGATCGGCGGCATCAGCGCATTGATGCTGCAAGCCTTGCACCCACTGGCCCTGGCCGGCGTTTGGGACCATTCGAACTTTCGCCAGGACATGCTCGGGCGCCTGCGGCGTACCTCGCAGTTCATTTCAGGTACTACCTTTGGTTCGCGCAAAGACGCCGACTGGCTGATCGAAAAAGTGCGCACGATCCACCTGCAGGTGGTCGGGCATGCGCCGGATGGACGGCCTTATTCGGCGAGCGACCCCGAACTACTGACTTGGGTGCATGTAGCCGAGGTGAGCAACTTTATGGCCGCTCACTTGCGCTATCGCAACCCGACTCTGTCGAGCCGCGATCAAGATCGTTACTACAGCGAAATCGCCCTGGTGGCGGAGCGCTTGGGGGCGCGGCATGTACCGCGCTCGCGGCAGGAAATTTCCGATTATCTGGAGCGTATCCGTCCGCAATTGCTGTGTGACGAACGCAGCCGCGAAGTACTGCGCCTGCTGCTGAACGCCCCCTCGCCCAGTACTTTAGCCAAGCCGTTTGGCGTCTTGATGATGCAGGCCGGGATCGATCTGCTGCCAGACTGGGCCAGCACCATGCTCGATCAGCATCAGAACCCGCTGCAACGCCAGATGATCCGTGCAGGGGTCAAGCGTAGCGCGCCGTTATTGCGCTGGGCGATGCGCAATGGCTCGGTGCAACGGGCACACAGGCGGATGGGGTTGGTGTAGGCAAGGCACCATAGCTGTTAAACTTCGCGCCCTCATTTACAGCCAGGCGCGCTCCATGTCTCCCTTGAATCAGGCGCTGCGCGCCGCCCTCGATCATCGCCAAGACCTGATCAACGAGCTGCATGCCCAGGGCACCGATTGCTATCGCCTGTTCCACGGCAGCCAGGAGGGCGCCGGCGGCCTGACCATTGACCGTTATGGCCCACAGTTGCTGGTGCAAAGCTTCCACCAGTCGCTGGAAACCACAGACCTGCTGGACCTGCATCAACTGATCAACCAGTACCTGGGCCTGGAGTTGCTGCTCGTGTACAACGACCGCTCCCGCGGCAATTCGCGGATCGACCGCGAAGACACGGTATACCGAGCCGAACCCGCAGCACTGGAAGACATGGTCGGGCACGAATGGGGCCTCAATTACCGTGTTCGCGGGCGCCATGCCGGGCAGGATCCGTTGCTGTTCCTCGATCTGCGCAATACCCGCGGCTGGGTCAAAGATCACAGCGCCGGTAAAAGCGTACTGAACCTGTTTGCCTACACCTGCGGCGTGGGCCTGAGCGCCGCCGCTGGCGGCGCGCGTGAGGTGTGCAATTTGGACTTCGCTGAAGGCAACCTGGCGGTCGGGCGTGAAAACGGCCAGCTCAACCCACAGTTGCCGAGCATGGAGTTCGTGCAGTCGGACTACTTTCCGGCGATTCGCCAACTGGCCGGCCTGCCGATCACCCAGCGGCGCGGGCAGAAACTGCCGAGCTACCCGCGTCTTGAACAGCGCCAATATGACTTGGTGCTGCTCGATCCTCCGGCCTGGGCCAAGAGCGCGTTCGGCACCGTCGACCTGTTGCGCGACTACCAGAGCCTGCTCAAGCCCGCACTTCTCGCGACTGCCGACAACGGTGTGCTGATCTGCTGTAACAACTTGGCAAAGGTCAGCATGGAGGATTGGCGCGAGCAGGTCCTGCGATGCGCGGAGAAAGCCGGTCGCCCAGTGCGCGACTGGCAAATCATGACGCCGGGTGCGGATTTTCCCTCACAGGATCAGCAGCCCCCCTTGAAAACGCTGATACTCCAGCTGTAGGAAGCGTCCCAACGCCCCGGCTCTTCGGAACCGAAAACCCGTGCCATACTCCAAGGCACTCCTGTTCGATATAGATGGCGCCGCCCCATGCCCAAAGGATTGATTCGCGCCACTGGCGCCTTGTTGACCGCCCTTGCCCTGTACAGTTTGCTGGGCTTTTTGATTCTGCCGGGCATCGCCCTTCGCGTTGCCAACCAACAATTGGCCCATTACGCCACGGTGCCGGCGCGGCTTGAGCGCATTGAACTCAATCCCTTCAGCCTGGAAGTCACCGCATGGGGCTTGAAGATTGGCGAACCCGGCAAGGAACAGGTGGGTTTCGAGCGCCTTTACGCCAATCTGCAGATTGACAGCCTGTGGACCCGGGCACTGCATTTGGCCGATGTGCAAATGGACCAGCCCAAGACGGAGCTGCTGTTCGACAAGTCTGGCCAATTGAACCTGGCGCAGTTGTTCAAGCTCCCTGCAAGCGAACCCTCCCCTGCCGACCCCAATGCCAAGCCGTTCCCACTGCGTATCGACAGCATCAAGCTGGCAGGCGGCTATGTGCACTTTCAAGATCTGCGCCCCAGCGAACCTATCGAATTTCTCTACAACAAACTCGACTTCGAGCTGAAAAACCTCAGCACCTTGCCTGAAGACAACGCCGATATGACTCTGGTCGCGGCAGGCCCTGAAGGTGGTCAAATTGATTGGAAAGGCAACTTCAGCCTGGTACCGATCACGTCCGAAGGTACGCTAAAGGTCACTGACGGCAAGATGAAAGCCTGGTGGCCATATGTGCGTGACGCGCTCCCCCTGGTACTCGAAGACGGTGTGCTCAACTTCAGCACCGACTACAAATTCAGCCTGGCCAAAGAAACCGAACTGAACTTGACCAACACCGCCGCCAGCATCGCGCCGTTCGCCCTAAAGGCACCGGATGGCCGCCCGCTGGTGCGCCTTGAGCGCCTGGACGTCAGCGAGACCACGGTGGACCTCGCCAAGCAGCAAGTGGTGGTCGGCAAGATCCGCAGTAATAAGCTGGAGACCTGGGCTGCTCGTGAGGCCGATGGGCAATTGGACTGGCAGAAACTGTTCGCCAGCCAACCGAGCAAACCAGCCAAGGCGCCGGAGCCTGCCACTGCGCCAGCTACAGCCGACTCTCCAAAGCCTGCCCCGACTGCGCCAAGCAAGCCTTGGCAAGTGCTGCTCAAAGACGTGCAACTGCGCAACTATCAAGTACATCTGGCCGACCGTCAGGCCAAACCTGCGGTAGCGCTGGAGCTGGGCCCGTTGAATGTGGATGTACAGAATTTCGACAGCCTCAACCAGAGCCCCTTTAACCTCAAGGTCGACAGCGGCTTGGGCAAGCAAGGCAAGATTCAGGCAACGGGCGTGGTCAACCTCAACCCAGTCAGCGCCAAGCTGAAGGTCACCACCAAAGATATTGACCTACGGGTTGCCCAGTCCTATATCAGCCCATTTATCCGTTTGGAGCTGCGTAGCGGCATGCTCGGCAGTGACCTCGACGTGAACCTGAAGAGCACCGAGCCCCTGGCGCTGCAGATTACCGGCCGAGCGCAGGTCGACCAGTTGCATACCCTGGACACCCTTAAGACACGTGACTTCCTGAAATGGCAGCGTCTGGTCGTCGAGGGCCTGAACTACCAGCACGGCGACAGCCTGTCGATCGACAAGGTCAACCTGCTGCAGCCATATGCGCGGTTCATGATCAACGATGACCGCACCACCAACGTCGATGACCTGCTGATCCCGCAGCCGGCCGACAGTGGCGCCAAGTCGGCCCCCAAGCCTGCGGCGAGCAAAGATAAACCCCTGGGCATTCGTATCGGGCAGATTGCAATCAACGATGGCTCGGCCAACTTTGCCGACTTCAGCCTGACACCCAACTTCGCCACAGCCATCCAACAGCTCAACGGGCAGATCGGCACGATTGACAGCCGTCAGGCCAAACCAGCCAGCGTCGACATCAAGGGCAAGGTGGACCGTTACGCGCCAGTGACAATCAAAGGCAGCGTGAACCCGTTCGATCCGATGGCGGCGCTGGATATCGCCACCAGCTTCAAGCGTGTCGAGCTGACGACCCTGACGCCCTACTCAGGCAAGTTCGCGGGTTTCCGTATCCGCAAGGGACGCCTCAACCTCGACCTGCACTATGTGATTACCAAGGGGCAACTGAAGGCCGAGAACAAAGTGGTGGTCGAGCAACTGCAACTGGGTGAGAAGGTCGACAGCGCCGATGCCGTGGACTTGCCGATTCGCTTGGCAATCGCCCTGCTTAAAGACACTGACGGCAAGATCTCCATCGAACTGCCGGTGACCGGTGACCTGAATAACCCGCAATTCAGCGTGATGCCGATTGTGTGGCAGACCCTGCGTAACCTGGTGGTGCGTGCAGCGACCGCACCGTTCAAGTTCATCGGCGGGCTGGTCACCGGCGGCGGAGCGGAAGATCTGAGCAACGTGTCCTTCGCTGCCGGCTCAAGTGAGTTGAACAAAGACGCCGAAAGCGCGCTAAACACCCTGGCTAAAGCGCTGAAGGAACGCCCTGCCCTACGCCTGGAAATTGAAGGCACGGCCGCTGCCAGCAGCGATGGCCCCTTCCTCGCAGCGCAACGTCTGGAACGTGAATACCAGTACAACTATTACAAAATCCTGCAGCGCCGTGGCGACAAGGTTCCTGCCCAGGCGTCCTTGCTGGAAGTCCCGGAAAGCGAAAAAGCGCCATTGCTCGAAGGCATCTACCGCATCCGCGTGAAACAACAGCCACCGGCGGAGTGGAAAGACCTGAGCCGCGATGACCGCACGGCCAAGCTGCGTGACGGCGTGATCAAGTTCTGGAGCAACAGTGACGTGCTACTGCGCCAACTCGGTCAGGACCGCGCAAGCACCATCAAGGACTACTTGGTGGATAAGGGCCAGTTGGAAGACGACCGCGTGTACTTCATTGATGCCCACCTGGGACAGGCGGAGAAAGATGGTCGCGTTGTAACGCCTATGCATCTGGATGCTGAATAACCAACGGCACCAGAAATAGAACAGGCCCCGACACAAGTGCCGGGGCCTGTAATGACCACATCCATATGGTCAGTCGCATGAACCTTAGAGGTGCATTTGAGTGGATATCTAACTCACTCGTGGCCGCCGCTTAATTCAAACGAACTGTCGAGCGTTACTCTGCTTTCAGGCCATCGGCCGATACAGCTTTAACGCCTTTGATTTTCTTGGTGATTGCTACGGCGGTGGCTTTCTGTGCGTCGGTAACAGCTACAGTCGACGACAGGGAAACAACGCCTTTGTTGGTTTCGACTTTGATGTCGGTGCCAGGAATACCTTTCTCGGTAACCAGGTCAGCTTTTACCTTGGTGGTGATCCAAGTGTCGCTGGTGGTTTCTTTGGCGTCATGAGCGGCGCCTTTGGTTTTATCGATACCGTCTGCTTTGGTAGCACCGCCAGCCATCAGGCCATCAGCGGAAACAGCGGTCACGCCTTTGATCTTTTTGGTGATCGAGACAGCAGTAGCTTTCTGTGCGTCAGAGATAGCGACTGTCGAGGACAGGGAAACCACGCCTTTGTTGGTTTCAACCTTGATGTCCGAACCAGGAATGCCCTTCTCGGTCAGCAGGTCGGATTTAACTTTGGTGGTGATCCAAGTATCCGAAACGCTTTCCTTAGCCTTGGTAGCTTCGCCAGCCGCCAACGTCATAGGGGCTTGGGAAGTCTGAGCAAAGGCTACGTTAGCACCCATGGCCAGAGTCAGAGCGGTAGCAGTAGCGAGAGCGAACTTCTTCATACGAGTAACTCCTGTTTTATTAAAAGTCTGCAGTACGTAAACCTTGATGCTGCAGCGTTAACAGGGATATTGCAGGCAGTGTGCCAAGTCGAAGCCATAAATTAAATCCTTATAAAACAAAAACTTAACAATAATGCTAATTTCCGGAATCGTGCAACTTGCATGAAGCCCATCATGCCTGCATGCAAGTTGCGGCTTTTGCAGTGGGCTAAACGGCTGATTTCACTTCACTTTCCCTCGCCCATAAAAAAAGACCCCGAAGGGTCCTTTCTTTCAGCATAAGCCAGGGGTGTTTAAACGCCCGAAGCCTTGGCTGCTGCTACGTCCTTGATGGACAGCTTGATGCGGCCGCGGTTGTCCACGTCCAGCACCAGCACTTCCACTTCCTGACCTTCTTTCAGAATGTCGGTCACTTTCTCAACACGAGCGTCGCTCAACATGGAGATGTGAACCAGACCGTCTTTGCCCGGCAGGATGTTGACGAATGCGCCGAAGTCGACGATGCGCTCAACCTTACCGACGTAGATCTTGCCGATCTCGGCCTCAGCCGTGATACCCAGAACGCGCTGACGTGCTGCCTCAGCCGCTTCCTTGGTTTCGCCGAAGATCTTGATCGAACCGTCGTCTTCGATATCGATCGAAGCCTTGGTTTCTTCGCAGATCGCACGGATGGTCGCGCCACCTTTACCGATAACATCACGGATTTTGTCGGTGTCGATTTTCATCGCGATCATGGTCGGAGCATTTTCCGACAGCTCGGTGCGAGACTGACCAATGATCTGGTTCATCTGGCCGAGGATGTTCAGGCGCGCTTCCAGGGCTTGGCCCAGAGCGATCTCCATGATTTCTTCGGTGATGCCTTTGATCTTGATGTCCATCTGCAGCGCGGTAACACCTTTAGCGGTACCGGCTACTTTGAAGTCCATGTCGCCCAAGTGGTCTTCGTCACCCAGGATGTCGGTCAGGATGGCGAACTTCTCGCCTTCTTTAACCAGACCCATGGCGATACCGGCAACCGGTGCCTTCATCGGCACACCAGCGTCCATCAGTGCCAGGGAAGCACCACAAACGGAAGCCATGGAGCTGGAACCGTTGGACTCGGTGATTTCCGACACAACACGGATGGTGTAAGGGAACACGTCAGCAGCAGGCAGCATGGCCTGAACCGAACGACGCGCCAAACGGCCGTGACCGATTTCGCGACGACCAGCGCCGCCCATACGACCACACTCGCCCACCGAGAACGGAGGGAAGTTGTAGTGCAGCATGAACGGGTCTTTTTTCTCGCCTTCCAGGGTGTCCAGCAGTTGTGCGTCACGGGCAGTACCCAGGGTCGCGACTACCAGAGCCTGAGTTTCGCCACGGGTGAACAGTGCCGAACCGTGAGTTTTCGGCAGAACACCAACTTCGATATTCAGCGGGCGCACAGTGCGAGTGTCGCGACCGTCGATACGTGGCTTGCCGTTAACGATGTTCTCGCGAACGGTGCGGTATTCGATTTCACCGAATGCAGCTTTGACTTCGCTGGAAGATGGCTGACCTTCTTCGCCCGAAAGCTTGGCAACAACCTGGTCCTTCAGCTCGCCCAGGCGAGCGTAACGGTCGGCCTTGACGGTGATGGTGTAGGCGTCGGAAATGGCGGCGCCGAACTCGGAGCGGATAGCGCCCAGCAGTTCGGTGGCTTCGGCTTGCGGAGCCCAGGCCCAAGTAGGCTTGGCGGCTTCAGCAGCCAGTTCTTTAACGGCGTTGATCACAACCTGGAATTCGTCGTGAGCAAACAGTACAGCACCCAGCATCTGGTCTTCGGTCAGCTCTTTAGCTTCCGATTCAACCATCAATACGGCTTCCGAAGTACCGGCAACGACCATGTCCAGGCTCGATGCTTTCAGTTGCTCGTAAGTTGGGTTGAGCAGGTAGCCGGTGCTCTCGTGGAAAGCAACGCGGGCAGCGCCGATAGGGCCATCGAAAGGAATGCCGGAGATAGCCAGGGCAGCCGAAGTACCGATCATCGCAGCGACGTCCGGATCGGTTTTCTTGCTGGTGGAAACGACGGTGCAGACAACCTGCACTTCGTTCATGAAGCCTTCTGGGAACAGCGGACGGATCGGACGGTCGATCAGTCGGGAAGTCAGGGTTTCTTTCTCGGAAGGACGGCCTTCACGCTTGAAGAAACCGCCAGGGATCTTACCGGCAGCGTAAGTCTTTTCCTGGTAGTGAACAGAAAGAGGGAAGAAGCCTTTGCTCGGGTCAGCGGTCTTGGCGCCAACAACGGTCACCAATACGGTGACGTCGTCATCAACGGTAACCAGCACTGCGCCGGAGGCTTGACGGGCGATACGGCCTGTCTCAAGGGTAACGGTCGACTGACCGAACTGGAATTTTTTGATAACCGGGTTCACGGTGTCCTACCTTCTTTGTGGCTCTTGGGGAACTTGTTTTCTTACGAAATTCTTGGGCAATGTCGGGAATCGGCCCAACCCTTGTCCAGGGGGTAAAACGTGTATCCAGATAAAACTTGAGGCTGGGAGCCTACCATGGGCCAGCGGGAATCCCACTGACACACGGCAGACAACCAACCTCTAGCGCAATCGCTTATTAGCGACGCAGACCCAGGCGACCGATCAGAGTCTGATAACGACCCAGATCCTTGCCTTTCAGGTAATCCAGCAGCTTACGACGCTGGTTTACCATGCGGATCAGACCACGACGGGAGTGGTGATCTTTACCGTTGGCCTTGAAGTGACCTTGCAGCTTGTTGATGTTGTGGGTCAGCAGTGCAACTTGCACTTCTGGCGAACCAGTGTCACCAACAGCTTGCTGATAGTCAGCAACGATTTGTGCTTTTTCTTGAACGTCGAGAGCCATGAGGCAATCCTTTTTTCAGGAAACCACCCAAAGGGCAGTCTCAACAGGCCAGGGACAAATCCCTGTATCTAAAAATGAGTGTTGACCGTGCCTGTTAACAGCCACACTCGTTCGGTCATTCTGACCGAATCAGTCTACGTGGCGCGATGCGCCCGTCTTCGCTCACTTCACCGATACCGATAAAGCGACCGTTATGATCCTGTACTCGCACCATGCCGAACTTAGGGGCATCCGGGGCACGTACCGGCTGGCCGTTAAGCCAGTAGAACGCGCTGTGCTCCGAGAAGTGCAGCAATGGCCAATCCAGCAAACCACTGTCCGATGGCATCAGGAAGCGATCAACCGCTTCATTGCCGCCTTCGGCGTGTACCGCTTCCAACTCTTCCAGCGTAACCGTCTGGGCCAGGCTGAAAGGTCCGGCCTGAGTGCGTCGCAGTTCTGCGACGTACGCGCCGCAACCGAGCTGTTCACCAATATCTTCCACCAGGGTACGGATATAGGTGCCTTTGCTGCAGTCCACGGCCAGTCGTGCGGTTTCACCTTCACAAGCGAGCAATTCCAAGCGCGCAATAGTAACAGAACGCGGTTCACGCTCCACTACTTCGCCGGCACGTGCCAGCTTGTAAAGTGGCTGCCCGTCACGCTTGAGAGCCGAGTACATCGGCGGTATCTGACTGATTTGCCCACGAAAAGCGGGCAAAGCGGCTTCGATATCAGCACGACCAACGGTCACGTCGCGAACCTGTAAAACATCACCTTCAGCATCCGCCGTGGTGGTGGTCTTGCCCAGTTGCATCAGGGTTTCGTAACCCTTATCGGAATCAAGCAGGTATTGCGAGAACTTGGTCGCTTCGCCAAAGCACAGCGGCAGTACGCCAGTGGCCAGTGGGTCGAGGCTACCGGTATGCCCGGCCTTCTCGGCATTGAGCAGCCAGCGGACCTTCTGCAACGCCGCATTGGACGTAAAGCCAATGGGCTTATCAAGCAGAATGATGCCGCTGACGTTGCGACGGATACGTTTGACCTGAGCCACCGCTTACTCCTTGGCGTCTTCAGGTGTGGACGGATGCTGGCTGTCTTCAGCCACGGCGCGCTCGATCAATGCCGACAAGTGCGCGCCACGCACGACGCTTTCGTCGTAGTGGAAGTGCAACTGCGGAACACTGCGCAGCTTCATTTCGCGGGCCAACTGCATGCGCAGGAAGCCGGCAGCCGAGTTGAGCACTTTGATGCTTTGTGCGATTTCTTCGCTGTTGTCCTGGCCCATCACGGTGATGAAAATCTTGGCGTGACCCACGTCACGGCTCACTTCAACAGCGGTGATGGTGACCAGGCCAACGCGTGGGTCTTTGACTTCGCGACGGATCAGTTGGGCCAGCTCGCGCTGCATTTGATCGCCGATACGTTGGGTACGGCTGTATTCTTTTGCCATGTCTTGTTACCTGTTACTGCCACACGGTGAAACCCATGGGGTCTGAAAGCGGCAAACGCCCGGCCTGACAAAAGCCAGACCGGGCGTTGCGTTTAGAGTCCGTACGCTGCGCGAGGCATTTGCATGCCCACACGCGGCGTGGCTCCGGAAGTGCGCGAGTTAGAGGCTGCGAGCAACCTGAACCTTCTCGTAGACTTCGATCTTGTCGCCAGCCTTGACGTCGTTGTAGCTCTTGACGCCAATACCGCATTCCATGCCGGCACGTACTTCAGAAGCGTCATCCTTGAAGCGGCGCAGGGATTCCAGCTCGCCTTCGAAGATAACGATGTCTTCACGCAGTACACGGATTGGACGGTTACGGTACACAGTGCCTTCGACAACCATGCAACCGGCGATCGCGCCGAATTTCGGCGAACGGAACACGTCACGTACCTCGGCGATACCCAGGATATTCTCCCGAACGTCACTGCCAAGCATCCCGGTAAGGGCTTTCTTGACGTCTTCGATGATGTCGTAGATGACGTTGTAGTAACGCATGTCCAGGCCTTCCTGCTCGACGATCTTCCGTGCGCCAGCATCAGCACGCACGTTGAAACCGAACAGTACAGCGTTGGAAGCCAGTGCCAGGTTGGCGTCGGATTCGGTGATACCACCGACACCGCCACCGACAACACGCACTTGCACTTCATCGTTACCCAGGCCATTCAAGGCGCCGTTCAACGCTTCGAGAGAACCACGAACGTCAGATTTAAGGACGATATTAAGCGTCTTCTTCTCTGCCTGGCCCATGTTCTCGAAGATGTTTTCCAGCTTGCCAGCGTGAGCGCGAGCCAGTTTGACTTCACGGAACTTGCCTTGACGGAACAGAGCCACTTCACGGGCTTTCTTCTCGTCGGACAGCACGCTCATCTCGTCGCCAGCGTCCGGGGTACCATCCAGGCCGAGGATCTCGACAGGGATGGAAGGACCCGCTTCTTTGATTGGCTTGCCGTTCTCGTCGAGCATGGCACGTACACGGCCATAGTTCGAACCGACCAGCACCATATCGCCTTGGCGCAGGGTACCGTCTTGAACCAGCACGGTCGCAACCGGGCCACGACCTTTGTCGAGACGCGATTCAACCACAACGCCACGACCTGGGGCCGATGGAGTTGCTTTCAGTTCGAGTACTTCAGCTTGCAGCAGGACCGCTTCGAGCAGTTCGTCCACGCCAGTACCGACTTTCGCCGAAACCGAAACGAATGGCGTATCACCGCCCCACTCTTCAGAGGTCACACCGTGAACCGACAGTTCGCTGCGGATGCGATCGAGATCGGCGCCCGGCTTATCGATCTTGTTCACAGCAACAACCAGTGGAACACCAGCGGCCTTGGCGTGCTGGACAGCTTCAATGGTCTGCGGCATCACGCCGTCGTCCGCTGCAACTACCAGGATCACGATATCAGTCGCCTTGGCACCACGGGCACGCATTGCGGTAAACGCGGCGTGACCTGGGGTGTCGAGGAAGGTGACCATGCCGCGCTCGGTTTCAACGTGGTACGCACCGATGTGCTGAGTGATACCACCGGCTTCGCCAGCAGCTACCTTGGCACGACGAATGTAGTCGAGTAGCGAAGTCTTACCATGGTCAACGTGACCCATTACGGTCACAACTGGCGCACGGGAGAACGTCTCACCTTCAAACTTCAGGGACTCTGCCAGGGAATCTTCCAGGGCGGTGTCGCTGACCAGGGTCACTTTGTGGCCCAGTTCTTCGGCTACCAGTTGAGCAGTTTCCTGATCAAGCACCTGGTTGATGGTCGCTGGAGTACCCAGTTTGAACATGAACTTGATGATTTCAGCAGCCTTGACCGACATCTGATTGGCAAGATCGCCAACAGTGATGGTCTCGCCAATCTGCACATCACGCACGACAGGACCGGTTGGGCTCTGGAAACCGTGGGCGTTGCGCTTCTTCAGCTTGGCCTTGCCGCGACCACCGCGACGGAAGCCATCGCTCTCTTCGTCGGTAGTACGTGGAGCAACGCGTGGAGCAGGCGCTTTCTCTTTGACCGAAGCACGATGCGGAGCGTTTTTGCGCTCGCCATCGCCACCACCACCGCGACGATTGTTATCGTCGGCACGTGGTTTGTCCGGACGACGAGGTTCCTCACGCTTACGGGCATCAGCAGCAGGTGCTGGTGCAGCGGCAACCGGAGCGGCCTCGCGCACAGCTTCCACAGGAGCGCTAGGCGCGGCGACCGCATCAGCCGAAGCAGTTTGCGCAGCAGCAGGCTGGCGACGCGCTTCTTCTTCGGCGCGACGCTTGGATTCTTCTTCAGCCTTCTGACGAGCAGCATTATCTACTGCGCGACGTTCATCCAGTTCACGCTTGCGCTCGGCTTCAATTTCTTCCGGGCTGCGCTGTACGAAGACTTTCTTCTTGCGTACTTCAACGCTGATGCTCTTGCTACCAGCAACACGCAGGGTGCTGGTGGTTTTGCGCTGCAATGTAATCTTGCGCGGTTCTTCCACTTTCGCCTTGTGGCTGCTCTTCAAGTGAGTCAGCAAAGACTGCTTCTCACTATCGCTCACACCTTCATCGGCGGCGGTGTGCGGCAGACCTGCCTCACGCATCTGCTGCAACAGGCGCTCTACCGGTGTTTTGACCTCATCGGCCAGTTGTTTCACCGTGACTTGCGTCATGCACTTCTCTCCTCAGGCCGCGCCTAATTACTCGAACCAATGGGCTCGGGCGGCCATGATCAACTTGCCGGCACGATCATCGTCAATGCCGTCGATGTCGAGCAGATCGTCAATAGACTGCTCGGCCAGGTCTTCGCGGGTAATTACGCCGCGCACCGCCAGTTCCATCGCCAAATCCTTGTCCATACCCTCAAGCGAGAGTAGGTCTTCGGCCGGATGGGCGTCTGCCAGCTTTTCCTCAGTAGCGATGGCTTTAGTCAACAAACGATCCTTGGCCCGAGCGCGAAGCTCGTTGACGGTGTCTTCGTCAAAGCCGTCGATGTTGAGCATTTCTTCCAACGGTACGTAGGCAATCTCTTCCAGGCTGGTGAAGCCTTCATCTACCAGCACCTGTGCCAGGTCTTCGTCGACTTCCAACTCGTCAATGAAGTTGCGCAGGATGTCACCGGTTTCAGCTTGCTGCTTAGCCTGGATGTCCGATTCGGTCATCACGTTCAGGGTCCAGCCGGTCAATTGGCTGGCCAGACGCACGTTCTGACCACCACGACCAATGGCCTGAGCCAGATTGTCTGCGCCAACGGCGATGTCCATTGCATGGGCATCTTCGTCAACGATAATTGCCGCCACTTCAGCAGGCGACATGGCGTTGATCACGAACTGCGCCGGGTTATCGTCCCACAGGACGATGTCCACACGCTCACCGCCCAATTCGCCCGACACTGCCTGGACGCGCGAACCGCGCATACCGATGCAAGCGCCTTGCGGGTCGATGCGTTTGTCCTTGGAACGGACCGCGATCTTGGCGCGCGAACCCGGGTCGCGGGACGCAGCCATGACTTCGATCAGGCCTTCGGCGATTTCCGGCACTTCGATACGGAACAGCTCGATCAGCATTTCCGGCGCGGTACGCGACAGGATCAACTGAGGGCCACGGTTCTCGGTGCGGATTTCCTTGAGCAGCGCACGCAAACGCACGCCGACACGGAAGGTTTCGCGAGAGATGATGTCTTCGCGGGCCAGCAACGCTTCGGCGTTGTTGCCCAGATCGACGATCACATTGTCGCGGGTAACTTTTTTCACGGTGCCGGAGATAATTTCTCCCAGCCGCTCGCGATAGGCGTCAACGACTTGAGCGCGCTCGGCTTCACGAACCTTCTGCACGATGACCTGCTTGGCGGTCTGTGCAGCAATGCGGCCGAACTCGATGGACTCGATCTTTTCTTCGACGACATCACCAACCTGGGCGCCTGGGTGCGTTTCGGCAACCTTGCTTGGCCAGGTTTCGATGGCCGGATCATCAAGGTCGGCTTCTTCGACGACCGTCCAGCGACGGAAAGTCTCATAGGCACCGGTGTGGCGGTTAATTTCCACACGCAGATCAACTTCGTCTTCAAAACGCTTTTTGGTAGCAGTGGCCAGAGCCAACTCCAGCGCTTCAAAAATCACGTTTGCCGGTACGCCCTTTTCATTGGATACCGACTCAACAACCAGCAGTACTTCTTTGCTCATCGTACGCCTCGCCTTTCGCAAGCCATTGGATCCGCGGGATCCGCGTCTCAGTCAAAACTGGGAATAATGTTGGCCTTGTCGATCATATCGATCGGCAACAGGAACTCATGGTCTTCTACCTGCACCACGACATCCTGTTCTTCTACACCGCGCAGAAGGCCCTGAAAGTTGCGTCGTCCTTCAAAAGGAGATCGCAGCTTGATCTTCACTTGTTCACCGGCAAATTTTGCAAACTGATCAATAGTGAACAGTGGGCGTTCCATGCCTGGCGAGGAAACTTCGAGGGTGTATTCAACGGAAATTGGATCTTCAACATCCAGCACACCGCTGATCTGACGGCTGACAATGGCACAATCGTCCACCAGCACACCGCCCTCTTTATCGATATAAACGCGCAACATTGAGTGGCGACCTTGAGCCGAAAACTCAACACCCCAGCATTCATAGCCTAGGGCCACGACCACCGGGGCCAACAAGGCCTGCAACTCTTCTAGCTTGCTCGACACCTGAACCCCCTCGTGCATGTATGTGCATGCTGTGCAAAATAAAAAAATGGGCGAAACGCCCATCCTTGAAACGCCGTCGAACAGCGGCGTTGAAAGTGTCCAGCTAACAAAAAGCCCCTTAAAAGGGGCTCCGCTAAAACTGGTTGCGGGGGCCGGATTTGAACCGACGACCTTCGGGTTATGAGCCCGACGAGCTACCAGACTGCTCCACCCCGCGACAAAGCTGGGGCGGAAGTATACGACCGATCCCTTACAGGGTCAATGTAACCTTCCACCTACAAGAAAGCCCGCAACAGCGGGCTCTCCTGATAATTGGTACCGAGAAGGGGACTCGAACCCCTACACCCTATGGGCACAACCACCTCAAGGTTGCGTGTCTACCAATTCCACCACCTCGGCAATACAGCGCTTACAACCCTTCTTACTTCTGCTCTTGAGCTGGAGGTACGTCAGTCGCTGGAGTAGCCGACTTTTGCTCTTGAAGCACCGGGACATCATCAGAAGCCGGTTTTGCTTTTGGTACTTCCAACACTGCTGGGTTTGGCAAACCTACTTGAGTCAGCACATGAGCTTTCTCTTTAGCAAAGTAACCTAACCCTAAGCTGGTTATGAAGAAACCGGCGGCAAGTATAGCAGTAAACTTACTAAGAAAGGTAGAGGAACCTTGGCTTCCGAATACAGTATTTGAAGCACCTGCACCAAAAGACGCACCAGCATCCGCACCTTTACCCTGCTGCAACAAAACCAGGGCAACTACGCCCAGGGCTGCCAACAGATGAAAAACGACTACGACTGTTTCCAGCATTTTTTCAGTTTCCCGCGGCGCGACAAATCGCACCGAACTCATCTGCATTCAGGGAAGCTCCACCAATGAGCCCCCCATCGATATCCGGCATGCCGAACAGTTCGACCGCATTGGCCGCCTTCACGCTGCCGCCGTATAGAAGCCGCACACCTTGTGCGATTTCAGAATTCTCTGCCGCTAACTGCGCACGGATGGCTGCGTGCACATCCTGCGCCTGTTGCGGTGTAGCAGTCAGCCCGGTGCCAATGGCCCAGACCGGCTCGTAAGAAATTACCGCCTTTGCGAACGCACCAACACCCAGCTCCTCGATGATGCTGCCAAGCTGACGCGAGACAACCTCAAGAGTCTTGCCAGATTCACGCTGCTCAAGGGTCTCCCCAATACACAGCACCGGAATCAAGCCACAAGCCTGTGCAGCTGCAAACTTGCGATTGAGTGTTCCATCACGCTCGCCCATCATCTGACGGCGCTCGGAGTGCCCAACAAGCACATAGGAACAACCCGCATCAACCAGCTGACTCGGTGCAATCTCACCGGTCAACGCACCTTGCATGGCTTCCACCGCAGAATTCTGCGAGCCGACCTGAATCGACTTACCTTTCAAGCCATCAACCACTTGGGTGATATGCAAGCAAGGCGGGAACACCGCGATGTCAACACCGCTAGGCAAGGCCAAGTGACGAAGGCCATTTATCAGCTCAGCGACACTGGCGCGGGTACCGTGCATCTTCCAGTTACCAGCTACCATAGTGCGACGCATGCTGTACCTCGTCGGTCAAAGTGGGCGCAGATGTTACCCAACCACATCATCACTGGCAAGCCGAATTCAGGCGCAAACTTCAGTTACCAGTTTTGCCAGGTCTTCGGCGTGGCCGCGAACCTGTATTTCATCGTCACCTTCGACCATAACGCGCACCAAAGGCTCTGTGCCGGACTTGCGTAGCAATACCCGTCCACGACCAGCCATTGCCAGGGTCGCGCGCTCGCAAGCCTCTTTGACAGCAGGGTGGTCGATCGGGTTTTCTCCACCTGCGAAACGCACGTTAAGCAATACTTGCGGGCATTTGCGCAAAGCCTGACGAGCCTGAGCCAGGCTCTCTTCGCGGCGACGCAAAGCCAATAGCACCTGCAACGCAGCAATAATCGCGTCACCGGTGGTGGTGTGCTGGAAGCACACCACGTGCCCGGAGTTCTCACCACCTACCTGCCAGTTACGCTCCAGCAGCTCGGCGATCACATATCGGTCACCGACATTGGCGCGAACAAAAGGAATACCCAGGTCTGCCAACGCAAGCTCAAGCCCAAGATTGCTCATCAGCGTACCGACGACACCGCCTTGCAGCTTGTTGCGCTCATGCAGGTCGCGGGCAATGATAAACAACAGATCATCGCCATCGACCACGGCACCCGTGTGGTCAACCATCAGCACGCGGTCGCCGTCACCGTCGAAGGCAATACCGAGGTCGGCATGCTCGGCCAGGACAGCAGCTTGCAGCTGCTCCATATGGGTCGAGCCGCAGTTCTCGTTGATGTTCAGTCCGTTGGGCTGAGCCGACAGCACAGTCACGTCTGCGCCCAGCTCCTTAAATACGCTTGGCGCGACTTTGTAGGTCGCACCATGGGCGCAGTCGACGACAACCTTCAGGCCGGCAAAGTTGGTACTGGTTGGCACACTGCTCTTGCAGAACTCGATATAACGACCGGATGCGTCATTGATGCGCGACACCTTGCCCAGCTTGCTGGACTCGACCACGGTCATCGGCGCATCCAACAGCTCTTCGATCATCAACTCAATCTCGTCCGGCAATTTGGTGCCCTGCCCCGAGAAAAACTTGATGCCATTGTCGTCATGAGGGTTGTGCGAGGCGCTGATCACAATACCTGCTTCAGCGTGAAACGTACGCGTCAGGTAAGCGATCGCCGGAGTCGGCATCGGGCCCAGCAACATCACATCAGCACCTGCGGCGGACAAGCCAGCCTCTAGCGCAGACTCAAACATGTACCCGGAAATCCGGGTGTCCTTGCCCACCAGGATGCGGCATGCGCCCATGCTGCGGAACGCCATGCCTGCCGCCCAACCCAGCTTGAGCATGAAATCTGGAGTAATCGGAAACTCGCCGACCCGACCACGGATCCCGTCGGTGCCAAAGTATTTTTTTGTCATAAGTGCTCCATCATTCTTATTCGGCAGATTCTACAGCGGCAATCATGCGCACCACATCCACGGTTTCTGCAACGTCATGCACACGCAAGATGCGTGCGCCTTTGGTCACTGCAAGTGCCGCCAGTGCGAGGCCACCATACAACCGCTCACCCACCGGACGGCTCAATGCCAGCCCTATCATGCTCTTGCGCGATACACCGACCAACAGGGGCCGACCAAGGGCATGCAAGGACTCCATGTGTTTGAACAAACTTAAATTGTGTTGCAGGGTCTTGGCGAAACCAAACCCCGGATCAAGGATGATCCTTTCCGGCGCAATACCTACCGCAGCGCATTGGGCAACGCGTTCTGAGAGAAAACCACTCACCTCACCAACCAGGTCATCATAGTGCGGACTGTCCTGCATATTGCCGGGCTCACCCAGCATATGCATCAAACACACCGGCAAACCGGTAGCCGCAGCTGCATCCAGAGCGCCGTCGCGCTGCAGGGACCGCACATCGTTGATCAAGCCGGCACCTAATCGCGCAGTCTCACGCATCACGGCTGGGGTGGAAGTATCAACCGAAATAATCACATCCAACTCTCGAGCGATGCGCTCGACAATCGGCGCCACGCGCTCCAACTCCTCCAGAGGAGAAACAACGCGAGCACCAGGCCGAGTCGATTCACCACCAACATCAATCAAGGTCGCGCCGGCCGCCACCATGGCCTCTGCGTGACGCAGTGCAGCATCAAGTTGGCTGAAGCGGCCACCATCGGAAAAGGAGTCAGGGGTTACATTAAGAATGCCCATAACATGTGTATGGGCCAAATCAAGAACCCGGTTGCCGCAAGGCAACCGGGGGGAGGACGAAGCAAAAGTCATTTCAAACCTTAGTGGTCAGCTGCCGGGCCACCGATTGGGGTTTCAGGGCGCTCGTTCTGAACCACAGGCGGGGTGCCCGAAGTACCCGAACCACCTTCCCAATCACGAGGCTCACGAGGTGCACGACCGGCCATAATGTCGTCGATCTGGTCTGCATCGATGGTCTCGTACTTCATCAATGCATCAGCCATTGCATCGAGCTTGTCGCGATTATCGGTCAGGATTTGTTTGGCCGTGCCATAGCACTGGTCAATGATACTGCGCACCTCAGAGTCAATCAGCTTGGCTGTCTCACCCGAGAAACTGGCGTTTTGACCACCGCCGCCACGCCCCAGGAATACTTCACCTTCTTCCTCGGCGTACATCAATGGACCGAGCTTTTCCGACAAACCCCACTTGGTCACCATGTTTCGCGCAATCTGACTGGCGCGCATGATGTCGTTGGAAGCCCCAGTGGTCACACCGTCGAAGCCCAATGTCATCTCTTCAGCGATTCGACCGCCGTACAGCGAGCAGATCTGACTGATCAGCGCACGCTTGGAGAGACTGTAACGATCCTCCTCCGGCAGGAACATGGTGACACCCAAGGCGCGACCACGAGGAATGATCGACACTTTGTAGACTGGATCATGCTCAGGCACGACACGCCCCACAATGGCGTGACCCGCTTCGTGATAAGCAGTGTTCTGCTTCTCTTTTTCGGACATGACCATGGATTTGCGCTCAGCGCCCATCATGATCTTATCTTTCGCCAGTTCGAACTCTTTCATTTCAACAATGCGCTTGCCGGTACGGGCCGCAAACAGCGAAGCCTCGTTCACCAGGTTGGCCAAGTCAGCACCGGAGAAGCCTGGAGTACCACGGGCAATCACAGCCGGAGCTACGTCGTCACCCATTGGGACTTTGCGCATGTGCACTTTCAGAATCTGTTCACGACCACGAATGTCCGGCAGACCAACAACAACCTGACGGTCGAAGCGACCCGGACGAAGCAGTGCAGGGTCAAGCACGTCTGGACGGTTGGTTGCGGCTATCACGATGATGCCGTCATTCATCTCAAAACCATCCATCTCGACCAGCAGCTGGTTGAGAGTCTGCTCACGCTCATCGTGGCCACCACCCATGCCGGCCCCACGATGGCGACCAACGGCGTCGATTTCATCGATAAAGATGATGCATGGCGCGTGCTTCTTGGCCTGTTCAAACATATCGCGAACGCGGCTGGCGCCGACACCAACGAACATTTCAACGAAGTCAGAACCGGAAATCGTGAAGAACGGCACCTTGGCTTCGCCAGCAATAGCCTTGGCCAGCAAGGTTTTACCGGTACCTGGAGGGCCGACCATCAGCACGCCGCGAGGAATACGACCACCCAGGCGCTGAAATTTGCCTGGATCGCGCAAGAACTCCACCAACTCGCCGACTTCTTCCTTCGCCTCATCGCAACCTGCTACGTCAGCCAGGGTGGTCTTCACCTGATCCTCAGAGAGCAGGCGCGCCTTGCTCTTGCCGAAGCTCATCGGCCCGCCCTTGCCCCCCGCACCGCCCTGCATCTGGCGCATGAAGAACATGAACACGGCAATGATCACCAGGATCGGGAAGCTTGCCACCAGGAGTTGAGTCCAAATGCTCTGCTGCTCAGGCTGCTTGCCTTCGACAACCACGTGGTTATCCACCAGGTCACCGATCAGACCGTTGTCCTGGATTGCCGGACGAATGGTCTTGAAGCTATCGCCATCGTTGCGTTTGCCGGTGATCACGTAGCCATCAACCGCTACGCGCTCGACCTTGCCATCCTTAACTTGCTGGATGAAGTCGGAATAGTTGAGGGTCTGCGGCTCGTTAGGACTGGAGAAGTTGTTCATCACCGTCACGAGGACAGCCGCGATGATCAACCACAGGATCAGATTCTTTGCCATATCGTTCAATTAACTACCCTCTGAAGCAAGCTCCGCTACTGGCGCGCGCTTCGCATGATATTCACCGGCCTAACTTACTACATTACCTACAACTCTGGCAGGCGCCGTCTGTAACCCTTTGTGAAACTTTGACTACATAATATTCGTAAAGCTTCGTGACGAAAGCGACATAAAAAAACCTATCGCCCTCCTCGAATAAATCAAAAACGCTCTTCGCTCGCCGCACCTTCAACCCCGCGGAACCCGCGGCACAGCAGATATTGCTCGCGAGACCGGTCCCGGGAAGAGTCCGGCTTTCGCGTCTGCACCTTGTCGAACAGCTTGCGAATGTTCTTGTGATACTCGTCAAAACCTTCGCCCTGGAAGACTTTCACAAGGAAATCACCGCCCGGACGCAACACCCGGCCCGCCAAATCCAGTGCCAATTCACAGAGGAACATGGCCCGCGGCATATCGACGGCCGGTAATCCACTCATATTGGGGGCCATGTCGGAAATCACAAGGTCTACCTGCGAATTTCCCACGGCCTCCAGAATCTCGGCCAATACCGAGTCCTGGGTGAAGTCGCCGTGCACAAAGGTCACATCCGGGATGCTATCCATCTCAAGGATGTCGGACGCGATCAATCTTCCCTGGCCACCAATCAGACGACTGGTCACTTGAGACCAGCCACCCGGCGCCGCGCCAAGATCAATCACGCTCATGCCCGGACGAATCAATTTGTCCTTGTCCTGGATCTCCAGGAGCTTGTAACTGGCCCGCGAACGGTAGCCGTCCTTCTGCGCCTTTTTGACGTAAGGATCGTTGAAATGCTCTTGCAGCCACTTAAGGCTAGTTTTGGAACGGGCCACGGGCCACCTCGAAAATAAAACGGGTCGTGATTAACTGGGCGGTCCCGGACTCGCTCGGGTAAACTGGCCGCCGCTTTTTACAAGATCAGACGCAGGGGTCAGATTATGCCGCTCACTCAAGAGCAGAAGAAACAGTACAAATCCATTGGCCACCATCTGAAACCAGTTCTGATTGTGGCAGACAACGGTTTGACTGAGGGTGTGTTAGCCGAACTTGAACGCGCATTGGGCGATCACGAACTGATCAAGATCAAGGTCAACATCCTTGACCGCGAAGCGCGCCTGGCCGCCATTGCAGAACTGTGCAAGGTTGGCAAAGCGGACCTGGTTCAGGTCATCGGCAAGATGGCGCTGCTGTATCGCAAGAACTTCAGCGTCAACAAGCAACTGTCGAACGTTCATCGCTTCAAATGACACAAGGGTCACGGGCGTGCTTTGCGCGCCCTGCCACTCCATCCTGGCGCGGGCTGTACTACCAACACCAAGCCGGAGAACCCTAGCACAAGATAGCTGAATAGCTGCCAGCGCAACGCTTCCGGCAGCCAAACATGCACGATGCAATACATTGCACACGCATACAGCGCCATCAACAGCAGTTGGCCGCGAATATCCCGCCACAAACTCACAAAACCCTCAGCCTTGACCAGCACCAATGCCTGAAGGGTCACGCACGCCGCTGCAAAACCCACCAGCAACGCACTCAGTAATCCATCGATCTCATCGATCAACAGCGGAGCCAGGCCAATAAGGCCCAGCACCGGGAGTACACCAATGTGCAGCAACCACAGGCCACCCACCCAAAGCATCTGGGAGAGCTGCCAAAGCATGGCGCCCGCACGAAGCGGGCGCCGCCTTTCAGACGTGACGAACTTCAACAATCTCGTACTCGATCACGCCACCAGGTGTTTTTACAGCGACCACATCACCCTCTTCCTTGGCAATCAAGGCGCGGGCCAGCGGCGAACCGACAGAGATCTTGCCGAGTTTGAAATCAGCTTCGTCTTCGCCAACGATGTGATAGACCACGCTTTCGTCCGTCTCGACGTTAGCGATTTCCACGGTCGTGCCGAAAATCACCTTGCCGGTTTTCGGAATGGTCGTGACATCGATGATGACCGCATTCTGCATGCGCCCTTCGATGTCACGGATCCGCGCCTCGACCATACCTTGCTGCTCGCGAGCAGCGTGGTATTCAGCGTTTTCCTTCAAGTCACCCAGCTCGCGGGCCGTACCGATGTCCTGGCTCAACTTAGGACGTACGACCTTGGTCAGATGGGCGTGCTCCTCTTCCAGGGCCTTTGCGCCCTGGACGGTCATTGGGTATTTGATCATGCCTTCAATCCTGCGTGTAGATCCTGCAAGCGGCGCACGGTCTTTTCCGGACCGAACTTGAGCGCTTCACAGATAGCTTCGCCAGCAGCAATGGTGGTGGTGCAGTAGATCTTGTGCTGCAAGGCATTACGGCGAATAGAGTAGGAATCCGCGATCGACTGACGACCTTCGGTGGTGTTGATGATCAGAGTAACTTCGTCATTCTTGATCATGTCGACCACGTGCGGACGGCCTTCCGTCACCTTGTTTACGCGTCTCACCTTCAGGCCTGCCGCTTCGATCAGCTTGGCGGTACCTGCTGTGGCAACTACTTCAAAGCCCAAGCTGATCAGATCACGGGCAACGCCCGCAACCAGTGGTTTGTCGTCATCACGCACACTGATAAACGCAGTTCCGCCGGTCGGTAGCACTTCACTGGCGCCCATCTGAGCTTTGGCAAATGCTTCACCGAAGGTATCGCCCACGCCCATCACTTCACCGGTGGACTTCATCTCTGGGCCCAGGATTGGGTCCACACCAGGGAATTTGGCGAATGGGAACACCGCCTCTTTCACGCTATAGAAGTTCGGAATGATTTCCTTGGTGAAGCCGATTTCCTTCAGGGTCTTACCGGCCATCACACGGGCAGCGATCATGGCCAGGGACACACCGATGCACTTGGATACAAACGGTACGGTACGCGAAGCACGTGGGTTAACCTCAATGACGTAGATGTCTTCGCCTTGCAGCGCCAACTGAACGTTCATCAGGCCGACAACACCCAACTCAAGGGCCATTTTCTTGACCTGCTCGCGCATCTCATCTTGGATGTGCAGCGGCAACGAATATGGCGGCAGCGAGCATGCGGAGTCACCGGAGTGAACGCCTGCCTGCTCGATGTGCTGCATGATCGCGCCGATCACCACGTCGGTGCCGTCACAAACCGCATCCACGTCCATTTCGATGGCGCAGTTGAGGAAGTGGTCCAGCAGCACCGGGCTGTCATTGGACACTTTCACCGCATCACGCAAGTAACGCTTGAGCTCGTCCTCTTCGTAGACGATTTCCATCGCCCGACCGCCCAACACATAGGAAGGACGCACCACCAGCGGATAGCCGATCTTGCTGGCTGCACGGATGGCTTCATCTTCGCTGCGCACGGTAGCGTTTGGCGGCTGACGCAGGTTAAGGCGCTCAACCATTTGCTGGAAGCGTTCACGGTCTTCAGCGCGATCGATAGCGTCCGGGCTGGTACCGATAATCGGCACTCCAGCAGCCTCAAGCGCACGCGCCAGTTTAAGCGGGGTTTGGCCGCCATACTGCACGATCACGCCTTTCGGCTTCTCAACGCGCACGATTTCCAGCACGTCTTCCAGTGTCACTGGCTCGAAGTACAGGCGATCAGAGGTGTCGTAGTCGGTGGAAACAGTTTCCGGGTTGCAGTTGACCATGATGGTCTCGTACCCGTCGGCGCGCAGAGCGAGCGCAGCGTGCACACAGCAGTAGTCGAACTCGATGCCTTGGCCGATACGGTTAGGACCGCCGCCCAGGATCATGATCTTGTCACGACCCGACGGCGCAGCCTCGCACTCTTCCTCGTAGGTGGAGTAAAGGTACGCGGTATCGGTGGAGAACTCGGCCGCACAGGTATCAACGCGCTTGTAGACAGGGAAGATGTCCAACTTATGGCGATGCGTGCGCAGGTTCTTCTCGGTCACACCCAGCAGTTTGGCCAGGCGTTGATCGGAGAAGCCTTTGCGCTTGAGGCGGAACATCATGTCGCGGTCGATGCTAGCCAGCCCCAGGGTCTTGACCTTCTCTTCTTCCTTGATCAGATCTTCGATCTGTACCAAGAACCATGGGTCGATCATGTTCATGCCGAAGATGTCTTCGACAGTCATACCGGCACGGAAGGCGTCAGCGACGTACCAGATACGCTCGGCGCCCGGCACAGTCAGCTCACGCTTGAGCACGCTCATGCTTTCCGGGTTGCTCAGGTCGAGCTTCTCGTCGAGGCCGCAAACCCCCACTTCCAGACCACGCAGAGCTTTCTGCAAGGACTCCTGGAACGTACGGCCGATGGCCATAACTTCGCCGACCGACTTCATCTGAGTGGTCAGACGCGCGTCAGCCTTGGCGAATTTCTCAAAGGCAAAACGTGGAAGCTTGGTCACTACGTAGTCGATGGACGGCTCGAAGGACGCAGGGGTCTTGCCGCCGGTGATGTCGTTCGACAACTCGTCCAGGGTGTAACCCACAGCCAGCTTGGCCGCGACCTTCGCAATCGGGAAGCCGGTAGCTTTAGAGGCAAGGGCCGACGAACGGGAAACACGCGGGTTCATCTCGATCACGACCATACGACCGGTGTCCGGGCAGATGCCGAACTGGACGTTGGAACCGCCGGTTTCCACACCGATCTCACGCAATACCGCCAGGGAGGCATTACGCAGGATCTGATATTCCTTGTCCGTCAGGGTTTGTGCAGGAGCAACAGTGATCGAGTCACCGGTGTGCACGCCCATCGGATCGAAGTTTTCGATGGAGCAGACGATGATGCAGTTGTCCTTCTTATCGCGGACAACCTCCATCTCATATTCTTTCCAGCCGATCAGGGATTCGTCGATCAGCAGCTCTTTGGTCGGAGACAGGTCCAGACCACGAGCGCAGATTTCTTCGAACTCTTCACGGTTGTAGGCGATGCCGCCACCGGTGCCGCCCATGGTAAAGGACGGACGAATGATGCACGGGAAACCGAGGGTTTCCAGGACCGCATAGGCCTCTTCCATACTGTGGGCGATGCCGGAACGGGGGCACGCCAGGCCGATGGATTTCATGGCCTTGTCGAAACGCGAACGGTCTTCGGCCTTGTCGATGGTGTCCGCATTGGCGCCGATCATCTCTACGCCGAATTTTTCCAGGACGCCTTCGCGCTCCAGGTCCAGAGCACAGTTCAGAGCGGTCTGGCCACCCATGGTTGGCAACAGGGCGTCCGGACGCTCCTTCTCGATGATCTTGGCAACAGTTTGCCATTTGATCGGCTCGATGTAGGTAGCGTCAGCCATGTCCGGGTCGGTCATGATCGTGGCCGGGTTGGAGTTCACCAGGATGACGCGGTAGCCCTCTTCGCGCAGGGCCTTGCAAGCCTGGGCGCCGGAGTAGTCGAATTCGCAAGCCTGGCCGATTACGATCGGGCCAGCGCCGAGAATCAGGATGCTTTTTATGTCTGTACGTTTTGGCATGGGTTTGTCACTCAAATCCGCAGGTCAATCGGCAAGCCGTCTTGAACAATCTTTGAAGAACCTGCGGGGGCCACCGGGTTTCGGGGCCGCCCGCAGGCCGCTCAGTCAGCGTCGCTTGGCCATCTCATTAATGAAACGGTCGAACAGCGGCGCTACGTCGTTCGGGCCCGGGCTGGCTTCAGGGTGGCCCTGGAAGCTGAACGCGCTTTTGTCGGTACGTTCGATGCCTTGAAGGGAACCGTCGAACAGCGACTTGTGAATTGCCCGGACGTTGCCCGGCAAGGTCGCTTCATCCACCGCAAACCCGTGGTTCTGACTGGTGATCATCACAACGCCTGTATCCAAGTCCTGCACAGGGTGGTTGGCACCGTGATGGCCATGACCCATTTTCAGAGTCTTGGCACCGGAGGCCAACGCCAACAGCTGGTGGCCTAGGCAGATACCGAATACCGGAATCTCTGTTTCCAGCACTTCCTTGATGGCCTGGATGGCATAGTCGCAAGGCTCCGGGTCACCCGGGCCGTTTGACAAGAACACACCGTCCGGTTGCAGGGCCAGAACATCGCTGGCCGGGGTTTGCGCAGGAACAACGGTCACGCGGCAACCGCGCTCAACCAGCATGCGCAGGATGTTGTATTTAACGCCGTAGTCGTAAGCGACCACGTGATAAGGCAGGTCAGCCGCGTCGATGGTCTCGTGGCTATCGGTCTTCAAGTCCCAGACCGTAGAGCGCCACTCGTACTGCTCCTTGGTGCTGACGACTTTCGCCAGGTCCATGCCTTTCAGGCCTGGGAAGCCTTGCGCCGCGGCAATCGCCGCTTCTTCGGAAATATTGTCACCGACCATGATGCAGCCATTCTGCGAGCCTTTTTCACGCAGGATGCGTGTGAGGCGACGCGTATCGATACCGGCGATCGCCACAACGTTATTGGCTTTCAGGTAATCCGACAGCGACATCGTGTTACGCCAGTTGCTCGCAACCAGTGGCAGGTCACGAATGACCAGGCCGGCCGACCATACACGATCAGACTCGACGTCTTCCGGTGTGGTACCGGTATTGCCGATGTGCGGATAGGTCAGGGTAACGATTTGCTGGGCGTAGGAAGGATCGGTAAGGATTTCCTGATAGCCGGTCATGGCGGTGTTAAACACCACCTCTCCAACGGTTTGACCGTCGGCTCCAATGGCTTCGCCGCGAAAAATGCTGCCATCAGCAAGGGCGAGTATGGCTGGCTTAGTCAAGAAGACCTCCCGTAAATAAAGCCTGAAAGGGCGATCGCAGGTTGTAAAAAAGCGGAGTGACGTATGGACACGTCACCCCGCTTCTTCACTGAATTATTCTGCGCGCTTTTAGTGGACACACTAAAGCTGTAGCTTACAGAAAAAGGCTTTTTTGGTCCACCGCTAATGAGCCTTAAAGGCAGGAGAATGCGACAGGACGTCGCTTAGCGGGTAAAAACGGGGCCTTAGGATAATCCTGAGACCCCGTTTTAGCTACTGATTAGTGCAGATCCAGTACATCGCGCATGTCGTACAGACCGGCCTCACGACCTTCCAACCAGAGCGCAGCACGCACCGCCCCCTTGGCGAATGTCATGCGACTGGAAGCCTTGTGTGTGATTTCCAGGCGCTCGCCCTCGGTGGCGAACAGCACGGTGTGGTCACCCACAACATCACCACCGCGAACGGTCGCAAAGCCAATGGTGTCACGCGCTCGCGCACCGGTATGGCCTTCACGACCGTAAACGGCCACTTTAGACAGGTCACGCCCCAGCGCATCAGCAATAGCTTCGCCCATGCGTAGCGCTGTACCCGACGGCGCATCGATCTTGTGACGGTGATGCGTTTCGATAATCTCGATATCCGCCTCATCACCCAACACGCGCGCCGCCATATCCAGCAACTTGAGCGACAGGTTCACGCCAACACTGAAGTTGGCAGCGAAGACGACAGGAATATCCTTGCCCGCCTCCACCAACAACTGCTTCTGCTCGGCAGTCAAACCCGTGGTACCGATCACCATCGCCTTGCCCGCCTTACGGCAGAATGCGAGATTTTTCAGCATCACTTCCGGCAGCGTGAAATCGATCAGCACGTCGAATTCGTCAGCCACCTGCTCCAGGTTGCCGGACAACGACACACCGATACGCCCCAGCGAAGCCAACTCACCCGCATCCGCACCAATCAACGTGCTGCCAGGGCGAACAATCGCCGCCGTCAGCCCAGAGGCCGGCGAACGCTGCTGCACTGCTTCGACCAGCGTCTTGCCCATGCGCCCGGCAGCGCCCATTACGGCTATACGTCGCATACTCACTTCCTTACAGGTCGCCGAAGAAGCGCTTCACGCCTTCGAAGAAGCCAGTGGTTTTCGGCGAATGGGTGTCATCGCCCTCCAACGAACTGCGGAACTCTTCAAGCAGTTCACGCTGACGGCGCCCCAGATTGACGGGAGTTTCCACCGCAACACGACACATCAGGTCGCCAGCACCGCCACCGCGCACCGGCGCTACGCCCTTGCCACGGATGCGGAACTGTTTACCGGTCTGCGTCCCCTCAGGAATCTTGAGCTTGACTCGACCATCGAGGGTCGGAATCTCCAACTCGCCACCCAAGGCTGCATCGACAAAGCTGATCGGCACTTCGCAGAACAGGTGCTTACCATCGCGCTGGAAGATCGAGTGCTCGCGCACATTGATCACCACGTACAAGTCACCCGTTGGTCCACCCTGCGTCCCGGCCTCCCCCTCGCCAGAAAGGCGAATACGATCACCAGTATCAACACCAGCCGGCACTTTCACCGAGAGGGTCTTGTACTCTTCGACGCGCCCCTCACCGTGGCACGAATCACACGGATCGGAAATGATCTTGCCTTGGCCATGGCAGCGCGGGCAGGTCTGCTGCACCGAGAAGAAGCCCTGCTGCATACGAACCTGGCCGATACCGCCGCAGGTTGGGCAGGTAATCGGCGAAGAGCCTTTCTTAGCCCCCGAACCATCGCACGGCTTGCAGTTAACCAACGTCGGTACGCGAATATTGACGCTGGTGCCGCGCACGGCCTCTTCCAGGTTCAGTTCCAGGGTGTAACGCAAGTCGCTACCACGCTGGGCGCCACCACGCTGACCACCCCGGCCACCGCCAAAGAAGTCACTGAATACGTCACCGAAAATATCGGAGAAGTTCTGACCACCAAAACCAGCACCGCCACCACCCATACTTGGGTCGACACCCGCATGACCATACTGGTCGTAGGCTGCACGCTTGTTGGGATCAGACAGACATTCGTAGGCCTCATTGGCCTCTTTGAACATTTCTTCGGATTCTTTGCTATCCGGATTACGGTCCGGGTGGTGCTTCATCGCCAAGCGACGGTAAGCCTTTTTCAGGTCCGCCTCGCTGGAGCCGCGCTCC
The DNA here is from genome assembly GCF_052938085.1 of Pseudomonas sivasensis. Classification (NCBI taxonomy): domain Bacteria; kingdom Pseudomonadati; phylum Pseudomonadota; class Gammaproteobacteria; order Pseudomonadales; family Pseudomonadaceae; genus Pseudomonas; species Pseudomonas sivasensis. The sequence goes on along the minus strand of NZ_CP176442.1, from coordinate 780,920 downwards.
ACACCCAATACTTCGTAATAGTCACGCTTTGCCATAAGTCTTTGCACTCTTAAGGACGTTCAGCCAGACCCTCCTGAGCCCGACTAAACTCGTTGAGCCCCAATACAGGCCCGGACCCAACTCACGTCAATTCAACGATCCTGGTCATTACTACTTTTTAGCCAGGGACCCGGCCAAAAACGCGGTATTTATTGATCGGAAAGCAGGAGCATCCCCGATCACACCGCCAGCATTCGAGCGTTGTCGCATGCTGTAAAAATTCACATACCCCAGACACGCCAACGCGGGAGCAAGCTCCCGCGCGGCGACATCCTACCAGTCACCGCTTGATAGCGGTCAACCGGGCGACCAACTTACTTGGTCTCTTTAACTTCTTCGAACTCAGCATCGACAACGTCGTCGTGCTTGGCTTCAGGCTCTGCCTGTTGCGCAGCAGCGTCAGCAGGCTGACCTTGTTCGGCGTACATCTTCTGAGCAACTGGCGCGGAGACTTTCGACAGCTCCTCAACCTTGGCATCGATAGCCGCCTTGTCGTCACCTTTTACAGCGGCTTCCAGCGCAACTACAGCGGCTTCAATTGCGGCCTTCTCTTCAACGGTCACTTTCTCGCCAGCATCAGCGATCATTTTGCGCGTCGAGTGAACCAGTGCGTCACCCTGGTTACGGGCACCAGCCAGTTCTGCGAACTTGGCATCCGCATCAGCATTGGCTTCAGCATCACGAATCATCTGTTGAATTTCTTCATCAGACAGACCGGAGTTGGCCTTGATGGTGATCTTCTGCTCTTTACCGGTAGCCTTGTCTTTCGCGCCGACGTGCAGGATGCCGTTGGCGTCGATGTCGAAGGTCACTTCAATTTGTGGCACGCCACGTGGTGCTGGTGGAATCTCAGCCAGATCAAACTTGCCCAAGGACTTGTTCTGAGCAGCCTGTTTACGCTCACCCTGCAGCACGTGAATGGTCACAGCACCCTGGTTGTCATCGGCAGTCGAGAACACTTGGGATTTCTTGGTAGGAATCGTAGTGTTTTTCTCGATCAGCGCAGTCATCACGCCACCCATGGTTTCGATACCGAGGGTCAGCGGACTTACGTCCAGCAGCAACACGTCTTTCACGTCACCGGCCAATACCGCGCCCTGGATGGCAGCACCCATGGCAACCGCTTCGTCCGGGTTTACGTCTTTACGTGCTTCTTTGCCGAAGAACTCGGTAACCAACTTCTGAACCAGTGGCATACGGGTCTGACCGCCCACCAGGATTACATCGTTGATAGCACCAACGTCGATACCGGAGTCCTTCAGCGCGATGCGGCAAGGCTCGATAGTGCGCTGAACCAGATCTTCAACCAGCGCTTCCAACTTGGCGCGAGAGATCTTCACGTTCAAGTGCTTAGGACCGGTAGCGTCTGCCGTGATGTACGGCAGGTTAACGTCGGTCGACTGAGCGGAAGACAGCTCAATCTTGGCTTTTTCAGCGGCCTCTTTCAGGCGCTGCATCGCCAGCGGGTCACCTTTGAGGTTCATGCCACTTTCTTTCTTGAATTCGTCAACGAGGTAGTCGATCAGACGAATGTCAAAGTCCTCACCACCCAGGAAGGTGTCGCCGTTAGTAGCCAACACTTCGAACTGGTGTTCGCCATCCACTTCAGCAATTTCGATTACGGAGACGTCAAAGGTACCGCCACCCAGGTCATAAACGATCACAGTGTGGTCGCCTTTGGCCTTGTCCATACCGTAAGCCAGAGCAGCTGCGGTTGGTTCGTTGATGATACGTTTTACGTCCAGACCCGCGATGCGGCCGGCGTCTTTGGTCGCCTGGCGCTGGCTGTCGTTGAAGTAGGCCGGAACGGTGATCACCGCTTCAGTCACTGTCTCACCCAGGTAGTCTTCGGCAGTCTTCTTCATCTTTTTCAAGATTTCAGCCGAGATCTGTGGCGGCGACATTTTCTGGCCGTTTACTTCAACCCAAGCGTCACCGTTGTCAGCCTTGGCGATTTTGTACGGAACCATCTTGATGTCTTTCTGTACGACTTCTTCGTCGAACTTACGACCGATCAGACGCTTTACCGCGTACAGCGTGTTATGCGGGTTAGTCACTGCCTGACGCTTGGCCGACTGACCAACCAGGATTTCACCGTCGTTGGCGTAAGCAATGATCGACGGCGTGGTACGCGCGCCTTCGGCGTTTTCGATTACTTTTGCTACGCCGTTTTCCAGCACGGAGACGCAGGAGTTGGTGGTCCCCAGGTCAATACCGATAATTTTGCCCATGATTTACTCTCCCGAAACTTGAATTTGGTTGCCGCAGCAGTGGTGGCTAACTGCGGTAGCACTTAAACGCTTGACTTATAGATGGGGGCCTTGCGGCGGATTTCAAGCCTGCTCATCAATAGAAGGTGCAACCGGTGCAGGAGCCTTGCTCACCACTACCATTGCCGGACGCAGCAGACGGCCGTTGAGCTGATAACCCTTCTGGAACACTTTCAACACACTATTAGGTTCCAGATCATGGCTTTCCTGCATGGCCATAGCCTGGTGATGCTCAGCATTGAACGGTTCGCCGCCTTGCGGATCGATGGCTTCGAGCTGATAACGCTTCAGAGTGTCCTGAAACATTTTCAAGGTCAGCTCAATACCTTCGCGCATCGGGCGGATGTTTTCGTCATCCGGATTAGACAATTCAAGACCACGCTCCAGGCTGTCGATGATCGGCAGCAAGTCATTGGCGAATTTTTCCAACGCGAACTTGTGAGCCTTTTCTACATCCTGCTCGGCACGGCGGCGGACGTTCTGCAGATCGGCGGCAACACGCAACGACTGATCCTGCGCAGCGGCCAACTGCTCTTCGAGCACTTGCACACGAGTTGCCAGTTCATCACCGGCAGCCGAATTGGCGTCTGGAGTTTGCGTATCCTGCGTCTGTTCGTCAGCCATAGATTTCTCCTTTCAAAATCATGCGCGAACTCAACTCGCGCTTCTGTTCCGGTATATGGGGCCACAATTTCCAGGTTCAAGGGCGCAGGCGTTACCAAAAGTCTTTCGCCTGCCACAGATCAATTCCCGCACCACCATTCTTCTTTGCGCTAAAAAACCTGCTCGACCGAGCAAATCGAGCTAAGCATCAGGATTGTCAGCCCCAAACAAAACACTGTATAAATAACCAGACCTAAAGCCTGGGAGCGGCCTTCATGCTCGTGCACCTGTCCGTACATAACTACGCCATCGTTGAACATCTGGATCTCGAACTGGATCGGGGGATGAGCGTAATCACAGGCGAAACCGGCGCCGGCAAGTCGATCATGCTCGACGCATTGGGCCTGACCCTGGGCGACCGAGCCGATAGTGGCGTAGTGCGCCCAGGGGCTGACAAGGCCGACATCCTGGCCACCTTCGACCTCGCCGATATCCCCGAAGCCGAAGTCTGGCTAGCCGAGCGCGACCTCAATAATGACGGCCCATGTATCCTGCGCCGCGTCATCACTGCCGAAGGACGCTCGCGCGGCTATATCAATGGAACGCCCTGCCCCCTCGGCGACTTGAAAGCCCTGGGTGAACTGCTGATAGACATTCATAGCCAGCATGAGCACCAGTCCCTGCTCAAAACCGATACCCACCGCCGCCTGCTCGACGAATACGCCGGCGCAACCGACCTTGCCCGGCAAGTACAACTGGCTGCCCAGCGCTGGCGCCAGACTCGCCAGGAGCTGGAGCGACTGTCGAACTCCGGCGACGAGCAGCGCGCTCGCCACCAACTGCTCAGCTATCAACTTGAAGAACTGGAAAGCCTGGGTCTTGGAGAAACTGAGCTGGAACAACTGGAGCAGGAACACAAGAACCTCACCAACGCCGAAACTCTGCTGGGTATCTGCCGCCAAGTGGTTGAGCAGTGCAGCGAGAGCGACTCCGGCAACGTGCTCAATGCGCTCACGGCGAGCCTCAATCGACTGTCCAGCGTTAACAGCGCTTCGGGCTCATTGAGTGAAGCCACAACCTTACTGACCAGTGCGCAAATCCAAGTAGAAGAAGCAGTAGGCGAGCTCAACCGCTTCCTGGATCATTTCGACGCCGACCCGGCGCGCCTGCAGGAAATAGAAGAGCGTCTTGACACCATCTACACCCTGGCGCGCAAACATCGAATCCAACCCACTGAAGTGGCAACCATGCAGCAAAAGCTGCTGGATGAAATCGAGACGCTGAACGCGAATGACGAATCCATCGAGCGACTAGGCGAAGAGCTCGGCTCTTTTGCCCGCCATTACCAGGAAAAGGCCCGCGAACTGAGCGAGCTGCGCCAACAGGCCGCCAGCAGTCTGGCAGATGCCGTTGAGCAGGAAATCCAGCGCCTGGGCATGCCGGGCGGGCGCTTCACTATTGAATTGCGCGCCAACACCACTACTGAGTTGCAGCCACACGGCCTGGAGCAGGTTGAGCTATTGGTCAGCGCCAACCCAGGACAACCGCTCAAGGCACTTGCAAAGGTCGCGTCCGGTGGCGAGCTGTCGCGTATCAGCCTGGCGATCCAAGTGATTACTGCGCAAACATCCCGGGTGCCGACGCTGGTGTTCGATGAAGTCGACGTAGGCATCGGCGGCCCGACCGCGGAGATTGTTGGCCAGTTGCTGCGTCGCCTGGGAGATCGAGGGCAGGTACTGACGGTCACTCACTTGCCACAAGTGGCAGCCCAGGGGCATCAACACTTATTTGTGCACAAGGTAAGAGGAAGCGATGCGACGCACACGGCAGTATCTAAGCTGAGCAAGTCGGAACGCGTTGAAGAAGTGGCCCGAATGCTCGGGGGTATCGACCTGACTAAAGAGTCTTTAGCACACGCTAAGAAGATGGTCGTAACCACCAAGGCCTGACCCAAACTTTTCCTTATATAGAAAGCACGAAGGCGACCCTAGGGTCGCCTTCAATCGTTTTGCAGAGCGAATCTGCATCGATTTTTACTTTTTCTTACGGATGTACAACACGAGATTGTGGTCAACCAAATCGAATCCATGCTCCTCAGCAATCTTATGCTGCAGCGCTTCGATCTCTGGGCTAGTGAACTCGATAACCTCATTGGTATCCAGGTCAACCATATGGTCATGATGACCACCGTCGGCCAATTCGAACACTGCATGACCGCCGTCGAAATTATGACGAACCACCAGCCCTGCGGCTTCAAACTGGGTCAGTACACGGTAAACCGTGGCCAGGCCAACGTCCTCATTAGACTCCATCAGCGCCTTGTAAACATCCTCGGCACTCATGTGGCGCTGCTCAGCAGAATCGAGCATTTGTAGAATCTTGACTCGTGGCAGAGTCACTTTAAGACCGGCTTTGCGTAGTTCGCTATTTTCAACCATGGTTAGCTTTCTCGCGGATGCTGCTTCGCAGCTTCTCTTAATACGGGTATGATCGGCGTTTACGTTGTCCCAGCCAAGATAGTGGAAGTCGCCCACCGATGCAAAACACCAAGCTCTTGCTAACCAGTTTCACCTTTGTGGGACTGCTCGCACTCGCCGGTTGTTCATTCCCCGGGGTTTACAAAATCGACATCCAGCAGGGCAATGTCGTCACGCAGGACATGATAGACCAGTTACGCCCGGGAATGACCCGACGGCAAGTACGGTTTATTATGGGCAACCCCCTGCTGACTGACACTTTCCACGCCGATCGCTGGGATTATCTCTACAGCCTGCAGCCTGGTGGCGGTGAACGCCAACAGGAACGTGTCAGCGTCATTTTCAATGGCAATGACCAGCTTGTCAGCCTGTCGGGTGACTTCATGCCTGGCGTAAGCCGAGATGAAGCCCTGCTAGGTAAAGACAACGGCACCAACGTGACTGCACCTGCGCAGGAAAGCGAGAAGCCGAAATCCGAAGTACCAGCGAAGCCAGGCTCGTTGCTCGACAAGATCCAGAAGGACGTCGACGGAGTGGAAACCGTTCCGGTACCGACGCCTCAGCCACTGGACACCAGCCCGCAGTAACATTGCGGCACCTACAAAAAAGCCCGGCATGCCGGGCTTTTTGTTGCCTGATGATTAGCAATCTTATGAGTTCTGCTGCTTGATCAACGCCGCCTTGGCGGCACGCAGCCTTCGCACCTCTTTAGGGTCGACGAGCAAAGGGCGATAGATCTCAATGCGATCCCCCGATTGCACAACGCGCGCTTCAGCGTCCGCGACAACCTTACCGAATATCCCCAAAGGACAATCAGCCAGATCCAACTCGGGAAACCGCACTGCAATTCCTGACGCCTGCACCGCCCCTCGCAGACTGGTACCCGAAGCCACCGTTAACGCCAGCAAGACCTGCTGATCTACAGCAGCGTATACCACCTCAATCTCAACCATGCAGTTGCTTGGCCCGCTGACAGAACGCATCTACCAGCGTATTGGCCGCCTGATTGAACAATGGCCCCAATGTCGCCCGCACAAGCGGGCCAGCGTAATCAAACGACAGGTCCAAGCTGATCTTGCAGGCCTTGTCGGTCAGCGCCTTGAATACCCAGATACCGTGTAACTGGGTAAAAGGGCCTTCCTGCAGATTCATTTCAATGGACTTGCCCGGCACCAACACATTGCGCGTGACAAAGTGCTGGCCCAGCCCACCTTTCGCCACACCGACACTGGCGACCATGTGCTCATCAGTGCTTTCAAGCACCTCAGCCGTGGAACACCAAGGCAGGAATTCCGGGTAACGCGCCACGTCGTTGACCAGGTCATAGAGCGCCTGCGCCGGATAGGGCAGCAGGGCCGAACGTTGAATATGCGTCGTCATGTGCGCGTTATTTCCACAGCTGAGCGGCAAACATCGCGAAAGAACAGCTCGTTCCGCGAGAGAAAAAAAGCAAAGAACTGCCAGCATTGTCCGGGATTCGACCAACACGCTCAAGCACGTAGGTTGACCGTAGCCGACACGCTCGCAACTCCCTATAATGCCGCCCCTATGGCTAAACAAAAGAAACACCCCACAGGGACCATCGCGCAAAATAAAAAGGCGCGACACGATTACTTCATCGAACATCGGTTCGAGGCTGGTCTGGTCCTGGCCGGCTGGGAAGTAAAAAGTCTGCGTGCCAGCAAGCTGCAACTGGTCGACAGCTACGTATTGCTCAAGGATGGCGAGGCATGGCTGCTGGGCAGTCATATCACCCCGCTGACCACTGCGAGCACCCACGTAATTGCCGACCCGGTGCGCACGCGCAAACTATTGCTCAACGCACGCGAACTGGAAAAGCTCGCCGCTGCCGTGCAGCAGAAAGGCTACGCCTGCATCTGCCTGTCCTGGTACTGGAGCAAGCATCTGGTCAAGTGCGAGATCGCACTGGGCAAGGGCAAGAAGGAATACGACAAGCGTGATACCGAGCGCGAACGCGATTCCAACCGGGAACTGCATCGCGCTGTGCGCAACAAGGGCAAGGAAGAGTAACCCTTGTGACGATGTAGCCTCGGAATAAATCCCCCGGCTACATCCCTTTACGACGCTCCGCTCGCGCCACGCGCTGAACCTCCTGACGCACTTCCGCCAACACTTCCTGCACGTATTCCAAATGACGCGTTGAGACTTCTCGCGCCTGCTCTGCCCGCCCCTCAATAATTGCCAGGTACAACTCCCGATGCTGACTGATCAGCATGTCGCGAGTTTCCGTACGCTGCTGATACATGCCGCCAATATTGGTCACCACGTTACGCTTGAGCAGGTCGAACAGGCCGCGAATGGTGTGCAGCAACACGGCGTTATGACTGGCCTCCGCAATGGCCAGATGAAATCTTGCATCCGCAGCACCCTCCTCGACCCGACTCACTTCATCAACGCGGCCATAGCAATCCTGCAGCGCCTCGAATGCAGCGGTCAGCCGCTCGCGATCGACCTCGGTGGCACGCAACGCAGCGTAATAAGCACAGGATGCTTCGAGGGTCTGGCGGAACTCCAGCAGGTCACGCTGCGCCTCGGGGTTGTTTTCCAACAGGTGTAGCAACGGATCACTGAACGTCGAGCCCAGTGACTCGGCAACATAATTGCCTCCGCCCTGCCGACTCACCAACAACCCCTTGGCCGCCAGTTTCTGAATGGCCTCCCGCAGCGACGGACGCGACACGCCAAACCGCTCAGCCAAAGCGCGCTCAGCCGGCAAGCGCTCACCCGACTTCAGCGTGCCCTCAAGGATCATCCCCTCAAGCTGCTCGACAATATCGTCAGACAAACGGCGCTGACGCACCTGATCAAACCCCATAACTCACTCTCCACCATCCCGACCACTCGCCGGGCCCTCTATTCTGGCCTATCGCCGCCCTTCCAGCACCTATCAGAACAGCTTCGATTCAACCGATCAGATGGTCTTACCCAATGACCTACGACCAAAGTTTCGCGAGCGGCAAATTGACACATCTCCTGAAGGCTTTTAACCTACCCTCCAGCGATTGTAAATTGGTAATACCAATTATCCAGATCGACTAAAAAGTGCCTGACCAACAACAATTAGGGGCCACCCCATATGCAAACCTGGCAACAGCTTTACAGCCCGCTCGGCAGCCTCGGCCTGTCCGCATTGGCCGCCGTTATTCCGATCGTATTTTTCTTCCTGGCCCTGGCCGTGTTTCGCCTCAAAGGCCACGTGGCCGGCAGCATCACGTTGGCGCTGTCGATACTGGTGGCAATCTTTGCCTTCCAGATGCCAGTAGATATGGCGCTGGCCGCTGCTGGCTACGGCTTCGCCTACGGTCTTTGGCCTATTGCCTGGATCATTGTCGCGGCGGTGTTTCTCTACAAACTAACGGTCAAGAGTGGCCAGTTCGAGATCATCCGCAGCTCGGTGCTGTCGATCACCGATGACCAACGCTTACAGGTGCTGCTGATCGGTTTCTGCTTTGGCGCCTTCCTGGAGGGCGCTGCCGGTTTCGGTGCCCCCGTGGCAATTACCGCCGCATTGCTGGTAGGCCTGGGGTTCAACCCGCTGTACGCAGCCGGCTTGTGCCTGATTGCCAACACCGCGCCCGTTGCCTTTGGCGCCCTGGGGATTCCGATCATCGTTGCCGGGCAAGTGACCGGTATCGATGCCTTCAAGATCGGCGCCATGACCGGACGCCAGTTGCCCTTGTTGTCGCTGTTCGTGCCGTTTTGGCTGGTATTTATGATGGATGGCCTGCGCGGTGTGCGCGAAACCTGGCCGGCTGCGCTGGTCGCTGGCTTGAGCTTTGCCATCACTCAATACTTCACGTCCAACTTCATCGGCCCGGAACTGCCGGACATCACCTCGGCTTTGGCCAGCCTGATTTCCCTGACCCTGTTCCTGAAAGTCTGGCAACCCAAGCGCACCGCAGGCGCGCAGATTGCGGGCGCAACCTCCGGCGTAGCCATTACCGCCAGTGTTGGCGGCTTCGGCTTGCCACGCAGCACCGTCGCCTCGCCTTATAGCCTGGGGCAGATCTTCAAGGCTTGGTCGCCATTCCTGATCCTCACCGTGCTGGTCACTATCTGGACGCTCAAACCGTTCAAGGCGATGTTCGCCGCCGGCGGCTCTATGTACAGCTGGGTATTCAACTTCGCGATCCCACACCTGGACCAACTGGTGGTCAAGGTCGCACCCATCGTGACCAACCCGACTGCCATTCCAGCGGTATTCAAGCTGGACCCAATTTCAGCCACTGGTACAGCGATTTTCTTCTCCGCACTGATTTCGATGCTAGTACTGAAGATCAACATCAAGATTGGTCTTACCACTTTAAAAGAGACGTTCTACGAACTGCGCTGGCCAATCTTGTCGATCGGCATGGTGCTGGCCTTTGCCTTCGTCACCAACTACTCCGGCATGTCGTCGACCATGGCGCTGGTATTGGCTGGTACCGGTGCAGCCTTCCCGTTCTTCTCGCCGTTCCTTGGCTGGCTGGGCGTTTTCCTGACGGGCTCCGACACTTCGTCCAACGCCCTGTTCAGCTCGCTGCAAGCCACTACAGCGCACCAGATCGGCGTCAACGACACCCTATTGGTAGCCGCGAACACCAGCGGCGGCGTCACCGGCAAAATGATCTCGCCGCAATCGATCGCAGTGGCCTGCGCCGCAACCGGCCTGGTGGGCAAGGAATCCGATCTGTTCCGCTTCACCCTCAAGCACAGCCTCTTCTTCGCCACAATCGTCGGGCTGATCACGCTGGCTCAGGCCTACTGGTTTACCGGCATGCTGGTGCACTAAAGCCACAAGCAATAGGGTAATAGCCGACGCCGGGCGGTAACCTCGGCGTCGGCATTGCGCATTCGTGTCAATACGGCGCCCTGGGGGTGCTGATCCTGGAGGCCCCATGAGTCTGCCTGCCGCTTTCTTAGCTGACGTCGCACAGCTGATCCCAAAAGATCGGCGTTTCGACGATCCACTTTCCACCCTCGCATTCGGCACCGACGCCAGTTTTTACAGATTGGTCCCACAACTAGTGATCCGCGTGGAGTCGGAAGGTGAAGTGGTAGCTCTGCTGCAACTGGCCCAGCGTGAGCGCGTGCCAGTGACCTTCCGCGCGGCCGGCACCAGTTTGTCCGGTCAAGCGATCAGCGACTCCGTACTGATCGTGCTGGGAGACAATTGGAACGGCCGCGAGATTCGCGGGCACGGGACTCAGATCCGCCTGCAACCCGGCGTAATCGGTGCCCAGGCCAACGCCTGGCTGGCGCCGTTCGGGCGCAAGATCGGCCCGGATCCCGCATCGATCAATGCCTGCAAGATCGGCGGAATCGTCGCCAACAATGCCAGCGGCATGTGCTGCGGCACCGCGCAAAATACCTATCACACCTTGGCTGGCATTCGTCTGGTGCTGGCCGACGGCAGTTGCCTGGACACCGAAGATGCGGCCAGCGTCAGCGCCTTTCGTGAGCGGCACGGCGCGCTGCTTGAACGCCTGGCGACACTGGGTCGCGAGACGCGGGCAAACGCCGAACTCGCCGCGAAAATCCGCCACAAATATCGTCTGAAAAACACCACAGGACTGTCACTCAATGCCCTGGTGGATTTCGATGAACCACTGGATATTCTTAGCCATCTGCTGGTCGGCTCCGAGGGGACGCTGGGCTTTATAAGCGCAGTGACCTACGACACCGTGATCGATCATCCCAACAAAGCCTCGGCATTGATTGTGTTCCCCAATGTGGAGACGTGCTGCAACGCAGTAACCGTGTTGAAAACCCAGCCGGTCTCAGCCGTAGAGCTGCTGGATCGACGCAGCATGCGTTCGGTCCAGAACAAACCCGGCATGCCCGCCTTCGTACAACACCTGTCGGAAAATGCCTGCGCGCTGCTCATCGAATCCCGCGCGGCATCACCTTCTTTGCTGCATGAGCAAATGGCGCTGATCATGGCGTCCCTGGCCGTTTTCCCCGTCGAGAAACAGGTCGATTTCACCGAAGACCCTGTAGAAAACGCCCGACTCTGGGCGATCCGAAAGGACACCTTTCCTGCCGTCGGCGCTGTGCGCAAAACCGGCACCACGGTGATCATCGAAGACGTAACCTTTCCCGTCGAGCAACTCGCCATCGGCGTAAACCGTCTGATCGAACTGTTCGACAAACATCACTACGACGAAGCCATCCTTTTCGGACACGCCCTGGAAGGCAATCTGCACTTTGTGTTCACCCAAGGCTTCAACAGCGCCGAAGAAGTCACACGCTACCAAGCGTTCATGGATGACGTGGCGCAACTGGTGGCCGTCGAGTTCGGCGGCTCACTGAAAGCCGAGCATGGTACCGGACGCAATATGGCGCCATTCGTCGAGTTGGAATGGGGCAGCGATGCTTACCAACTGATGTGGCAGCTCAAGCGCCTGCTCGACCCCAACGGCATTCTCAACCCCGACGTAGTGCTCAGCAACGACCCGCAGATTCACCTCAAGCACCTCAAACCACTGCCTGCAGCCGACGAGCTTGTGGATAAGTGCATCGAGTGCGGCTTCTGCGAGCCTGTGTGCCCCTCAAAAGGCCTGACGTTGAGCCCACGCCAGCGCATCGTGATCTGGCGCGACATTCAGGCGAAGAAACGCGCCGGCGTCGACACCACCGAACTGGAAGCCGCCTACCACTACCAAGGCATCGACACCTGCGCAGCCACCGGGCTATGCGCCCAGCGCTGCCCTGTGGGAATCAATACCGGCGACTTGGTGAAAAAGCTGCGCAGTCGTGACGCCGACCGTACGAAAACAGCCGAATGGCTCGCCACCCATTTCGCCACCGCACTGCAAGGTGCGCGCTTTACCCTGCATGTCGCCAATGGTGCTCGCATGCTGCTCGGCGCTCCTCGCCTGGCGAAGCTGTCTGCCACCGTGACCAAGCTGTCCAAGGGACAAATTCCGCAGTGGAGCAGCGCTATGCCACAGCCGGAAAAGGCGATTCGTTTCAGCCCGGCTGTGACGGATGAGCGGCCTCGAGTGGTCTACCTGGCGGCGTGCGTCTCACGCGCCATGGGCCCGGCGTTCGGCGATAAAGAGCAGATGTCGCTGTACGACAAAACCCGGGGCCTGCTGGAAAAGGCTGGCTACCAAGTCGTCTTTCCCGACAACCAAGACAGCATGTGCTGCGGCCAGCCGTTCGCTTCCAAAGGCTATGCCGAACAGGCAGAGCACAAGCGCCAGGAGTTGATCGGCGCCCTGCTCCATGCCAGCCGCGGCGGCCTCGATCCGATCTATTGCGACACCAGCCCGTGCACCCTACGTCTGGTGCAAGACCTGGGCGAAACCCGCCTGGACCTCTACGACCCAGTACGCTTTATCCGCACGCACCTGATGGACCGCCTTGATTTCATGCCGCAGGAAGCACCGATCGCCGTACACGTCACCTGCAGTACCCAACACCTGGGAGAAAGCCAGGCGCTGATCGACCTAGCGCGTCGCTGCGCCAAAACCGTCGTGATTCCAGAAGGCATCCACTGCTGCGGGTTTGCCGGCGACAAAGGCTTCACCACGCCAGAACTCAATGCCCACTCACTGCGCACCCTCAAGGATGCCGTGCAATATTGCAGCGAAGGCATTTCCACCAGCCGCACCTGCGAAATCGGCTTGAGCCAGCATGGCGGCATTGATTATCACGGGCTGGTGTACCTCGTGGACCGAGTAACCGAGGCCCGCGCCCAATAATCCTGCAAAAAAAACAGAACCCCTGCACGCCAGCGTAGTCACTTGAATAGGCCTCGACGAACGAGGCCAATCAGTGATGTCGCTGGCAGCGCTTGAAGGCCAGCAGCGTCGAGCCCTTTGCGCAAGGAGATACCCTATGAAGCGTTCCGCTCTTGCTGGCTTGTTCGTTACCGCTGCGATGCTGGCGTCCCCGGTCTTCGCGGCCGACAGTGAAAAAGACCTGTGCCAAATCAATATAGACAAAATTAACAACGCCAAAGCGACACTCGCCACCGACACCACCGGCAAGAGTGGGGAAATCGACACGGTTGTCTCCCAAGCCAAGGCATTTCACGCGTCTGGCGATGATAAGCAGTGCATCGAAGTCACCAACAAAACCCTGCAAGACCTGCAAAACAGCAACAAAGGCGGCAAGTAAGCAGTAAGGCCAACCTTCGGGTTGGCCTTCGGTGACCGTATGGCGTACACTGCACAGGCTTGTCACTCACTATGAAACAACGAGTTACAAGCACGGGGCCGTTTAGGATTCGACGCCGGTCGCGAAACTTTAGGTGCATGCCGAGTTGGTAACAGAACTCGTAAATCCACTGTTGCAACTACTTATAGTTGCCAATGACGAAAACTACGGCCAGGAATTCGCTATCGCTGCGTAAGCAGCCTTAGACCTGAGCTTCTGGTACCTTCGGGTCCAGCAATCACCAGGGGATGTCTGTAAACCCAAAGTGATTGTCATATAGAACAGAATCGCCGTGCAGTACGTTGTGGACGAAGCGGCTAAAACTTACACAACTCGCCCAAAGCACCCTGCCAGTCGGGTCGCTGAGGGTTAACTTAATAGACACGGCTAAGCATGTAGTACCGACAGCGGAGTACTGGCGGACGGGGGTTCAAATCCCCCCGGCTCCACCACTTCAACATCTAAAGACGTCCACGGACGTCTTTTTTTGTGCCTAAAATCCAGCAAATACGGGGCTTTCAGGGCCGCCAGCGTCCAAAGACGTCCGATAGAATCTACAACCATTGGTATTCCACATGGTATTCCAAGCCCTTCAGTGGTAATTTTTGGAATACCGAACGATGTCGTGGAATACCTCATGTGCGCCCAAGCCACCCGCCTCTCTGATCGTCAGCTCAAAGCTATCAAGCCGAAAGATAAAGATTACGTCCTCAGCGATGGCGACGGCCTTCAATTGCGAGTGAGAATCAATGGCTCTACACTATGGAACTTCAACTACCGTCATCCGGTAACGAAGAATCGTATCAACATGGGACTCGGCACCTACCCAGAGCTCTCTCTCGCGCAAGCAAGAAAGAAAACGGTCGAAGCCAGAGAACTGCTTGCACAAGCCATCGACCCGAAAGAGCAACGCAATGCGTTGACGCAAACAAAAAAAGCAGCAACTGAGCACACGTTCGAGAACGTAGCTGCTACTTGGTTTGAGCTAAAGCAGGATGTCGTTACACCGGCCTATGCCGAAGACATATGGCGCTCTCTCATCCTGCACGTATTTCCAAAGCTCGGAACTACACCTCTCTCGCGAATCACTGCGCCAATGGTCATCGAATTGCTCCGCCCCTTGGAAGCGAAAGGCAGCTTGGAGACAGTGAAGCGACTGACTCAAAGGCTCAATGAAATCATGATCTATGGCGTGAACTCGGGGGTGATCTTCGCCAATCCTCTCAGCGGCATCCGGGGCGTTTTCAAGAAACCGAAAAAGCAGAACATGGCGGCTCTTCGACCAGAAGAACTGCCAGAACTGATGATTGCAATCGCCAACGCGAGCATCAAAAGGACAACCCGCTGCTTAATCGAATGGCAGCTTCACACCATGACGCGCCCTGCGGAAGCCGCTACAACTTGCTGGGCTGACATCGACCTCGAAAGGAGGATCTGGACAATCCCTGCCGAACGCATGAAAAAGCGACGCCCACACGCCATACCGCTGACCGAGCACGCACTTGCTCTGCTGGAGACCATCAAACCCTATAGCGGCCATCGAGAGTTTGTATTCCCTGCTGACAGAGACCCACGCACTCACTGCAACAGCCAGACAGCCAATATGGCGCTGAAGCGGATGGGCTTCGAAGGGCGCTTGGTAAGTCATGGCATGCGTTCAATGGCGAGCACCATCCTCAACGAGCAGGGCTGGGATCCGGAATTGATAGAAGTCGCACTTGCCCACGTCGATAAAGACGAGGTTCGAAGCGCCTATAACCGAGCGGACTACATCGAGCGCAGACGCCCAATGATGGCCTGGTGGAGCGACCACATTCAGGAAGCCGCTACCGGCAACCTTTCTGTGTCAGCTATCAAAGAAAAACGAGATTCAAAAGTCGTTTCGACACGCTGAACCCAAGGCAGCTATAGGCCGAGAATGTGTAAAAACGCGACGTCCGTTTTGAAATCTGCGCGGCTACTTAAAGTCTGCCAATGTTTGGTTAATTCGCAGAACAGATTTTTACGTAACGGTGCGATTCTTGTTCCGACTCAGATCGACAAACCTGCTTGAAACCGTTTTTACACAGCACCGGCCGGAGCTGTTATTGACCCCCTACAAAAAAATGCTAAATAAAGCCACAATGCGATCAAGAAAAGCCGCGTCTCTATGCGGCTTAACTCAAGTGCTAGAGCTATGAATCGTAGAGTTGTAAATCCCTTGAACCTCCGGACGACGATTGTAGGAGGTATCGGCCACCGTGATTTGGAAGCGCTCGAGGAGATTCCGTACGTACAGATTTGCTTCCATCGCCTGTTGACCGAATTGATGTCCAGACGCCCTGGGCTCAGGGCTGTCTCCGCTCTTGCGGCAGGCGCAGACACAATCTTCGCGCAGTGTGCGAAGAGCCTCTCAATCCCTCTTCAGTCAGTCATTCCGTTCGCTAATTTTGATGCGGACTTTGTGCAACCAGAAGCCAACGCTCGCTACCGCTCACTGCGCAGCAATGCTGCCAGCGAACATCGGCTTAACTTCTCTAAGCGCAACGAAAGGGCATACAAGAAAAGCATGGAATGGGTAGTATTTAGCTCAACCGTGGTGATAGCAGCTTGGGACGGTAGACGCTCCGGCTCCATCGGCGGTACCTGGGAGGCAGTTTCTCTATGTCAAAAAATGGGTAAAGCTTTAATTCATGTCAACACTGCAAATAAGACACTAAGCCTCTATGACGGCCATGGTAGCTCATGTGCAATCCAAAAAGACACAACGATTAGTCAAATAATAAGGTGCTTATAAAATGGATTTTGATCCCAAGAAGGGTTTGTCGAACAAACACATCATCCTTCTACTTTTGCTGATTCTTTGTTTGGCCTTAACGATAACATTGGGGGCTCAATACCTCATCGAGTTAGACCGCATCAGCACCGAAAATAAGGGAGCCACTGCAAAAGATATTTATGAGATCAGTAAGATCGACGCAGAAATCCGTCAAATTCGTAGCGATACCAGCGGCAGTCTTTTCGCTCTCAAAGTCATCGCACTTTTCGTTACAGTAGGCGGCGCTGTTGGCGGCTATTTGATTGGACTGAGCCGCACAACCCAAGCACGGATCAGCTTCGAAGACAGGAAGAATGTTGACGAAGTTTATCAGTCAATCATTCAGGAACTGGCAGACCAGTCTCCTATTCTACGGGCGGCTGCCGCAGTAAAACTTGGCTCCATATTGAAGTCTTTCCCGTCGGAATGGAATGTCAGCGACGCGCGCAAAGCGCAGCTCATGCAGCTCACGAAGCAGGTTCTAGCGGCAGCCTTGTCGATAGAGAAGGATAACAAGGTGCTAAAAACACTGACGATCAACCTAGTACTTTACAAAGATAATCCTTCGGACACTTTGACCAATGTTCAGAGTGTTGATCTTTCAGGAGCGAATGCAAAAGTTGCTTACTGGTCTCGCTGCGATTTCAGCAATGTCGATTTCTACGCCGCAGATCTAGAGGGGGCCTCGTTTCGCAAGTCCAAGCTTAATGGAACACAGTTTCGGGAAACTAAGGCAAACCTAGCAGTTTTCGACGAGGCCGATTGTACTAACGCGAATTTCAAGCTTGCCGACCTACGTGGTGCATCGTTCGAAAAAGCTATCTTGAATGGAGCTAATTTCGACGGGGCGCGGGTGCATTCCGTCTCCCTCCTTGACGCTAGTATCGGAAATAATCCAATCGGCACGGTTGATATATCGATGCAAGGTAATGGAAGCCAAATGGTACCGATCACCCAATGGTTAAACACCGCTTTGAATGCGCGGTGAAAACTGCTTGAATATTAACGAAGCGCTGTTAACGTTGGCTTTCGCAATAGTCTTGTGCATGCTTCGTGGATGATGATATTGGCGCTCTTAAGCGGCAATATCCTCCAATTCCTTTTATCGCAATATGAGGCTGGGAAAATGCTAAAAGAAAATGATATCGATATTGAATCCTATATCAAGGCAATATCCGATAGAAAAATAAGCTACGAAGAAAATGTAGCTTTTATCATGCCGGAAGGCAGCGCTGACGGCGTTGACATCCTGAATGAACATTCGCCCGACTTAAGAAAAGATCTAACAGAGTTTGGTGTTAAGGCGATTGTGGTTAAGGGAGAGGCACATACTTACCAAGCATTAAGAAGTGCCGACATAATTTTGCCTTTGATTTTCGGAATTCCTTTTGCGGTGCTTGCTAACTTCCTAACAGATTGGCTACGACAAAACATAGCAAAAGATAAAACAGTTTCTGTAAAATTTATAAAAAAGGACGGGGAGAATTATAAGGAAATAATTATAGAAGGTTCGGGAGTAGATGTTGAATCAATCATAAACAGCCTAAGGGATCATTAATGAGAGAGGAGGAAGATAATGAGCTGGCCTATGAGGCTAGGCTGATGGCGTTTGGGGAAATCAATTTTTCCAAGATGGCGGAAAATAGCTTCAATGAAGCGCAAAAGATCATTACGGCTTATAACGCAGACGAATTGACAACTTCTGAGACTGAGCTTAGACATGCATTAGAAATGCTTTTGAATGTTTTTTGGATACATAAAGATTTACGTATTCCCATTTCAAAGCAGATGCACTCTATAGGGAAAGTCTTGCATGAAAATTACGGATGCGCATTAGAGTTCGAAAAGGGGTTTTATTTCACAAAATGCCCCAATATTCTTTTGCATCGTGATTTTGGATTTAGCATGCGAGGGTTTGAGAAATATAAATGCTCTATATGCGATATGGACCCCGTAGACTGCGACCATAGGAGTGGACGAAGATATAGTGGTATTGAATGTAAAAAATTTGGTGAGCGCTGCAATATATGCCGTGATGAAAACTCATCATGCGATCACCATTTGGGCGAGATATATGATGACGTGGAAACAGTAAAAATCGTTTACGACATGGAGATAATTACATTCGATGTCGTTAAAGAACCTGATTTTGCAACCTCAAGAGTAACGAAGATACCGTTCTCAAAGCAGCATATAGCTAAGAGCATCAGCGGAGATCCAAATTCTGAGGCCTTTTTGTACGGCAGCACAATACTTAATTGCGATCACTGCATTAGTTGTACGGAGTACGATCCGACTGCGAATGACAAGTCTTGGGTTAATTTATGAAGGTGGCCAGGTCGATTCAATAAACGTTGGCGACTAGCTTGAAGCCGTCAGATGGTCTGCAATTTCGACAGGCTATTTTTTTGCCGTTCACTGCCGGTTATGGGAGCTAGGGGGACAAATCCTTTGCAATTGGCTGGTTAGGTCGATTGCAAATGAGTATTCAAGTCAGTGCTAATGCCCAGGTGTCAGCGGATCTGGTGAAGTGACTCCAGCCTGCGGCGTGTTCGGCTAGCGACCTTTTCTCTGGTTAGCCATCCTTGTCCTTCAAGACGTGAAGGAGTTGTCATGAACAACATCGCAACCTGCAGCCGTCAGCTCTGGAACAAAGGAAAATTGGTCGCGCAGAAAACTCCACTACGACTGAGAGATATCCGGGCCATTGGAGTAATGCTTCAAATTGCAGAAAGAACCCGGGATCTAGCTCTCTTCGATCTGGCCATCGACAGCAAGCTTCGAGCCTGCGATTTAACCAAGCTTCGCGTGTATCGCAGGACGAAGAACCTGCGGGCGGTTCAGCTGCTGCTCGGCCATACGAAGGTTCGATATCTGGGGATTGAGGTCGATGACGCCCTGGAGATGGCGGAACAAACTGAGGTCTGACCTTGCATGGCGACGGTCGAAGTCAGGACGTCGCTAACTGGCCAGTAGCGGTCATCGAGTACCTTGGGATTTTGGACGCTTCAGGGTGCCACAAGCTTGTGATGGCAAACGCGAAGTCGGTAGCGGATGTGCGGATGTGCGGATGTGCGGATCACAGCATGACATCAGCGTATGTCAGCTGCAATTCCGCAGGTGCAAATCAATTAAGGGCTGACAATGACCTTGACGTCCGAGCCCGAGATGCTCTTGATGTATGAGTAGCTCGTCCCCAAGACGATCAACTGCTCCTTCGACACCTTCTTCGCCGATATCGCAGGTTGGACGATCACAAATTTGAAGATCAGCTCATGGTCGTGGCATTTGTTGCGCAATATTTCCAACTGCTGAGGCGTGCCTTTCAGGATTCTATCAAAGTCCTTCAGCAGTGATTGCTGGTAACGATCCATCAGTCGGTTGAAGAACTTATCGCCCGTGTACAGCCATTTCACTGATCTCGACGCCTGACCGCATACCTCATAGACGTCGGCGACGCGCGCCCCGGGCGCGGCCACGCCATTCGTCATAGGGCAGAATTTGCAATGGTAAAGGTCGACGTAGATGGCGCCCTTGTTTTCCCTAATTGCCACCAGATCAGCGATTTCGCCTTTGCCATCATCGTTGAAGACAATGGAGTAGTCATCAGTGATCCTGTCAAAGGTAAAGCCTTGTACTGAGTCATTACGTCGCTCTGCACGCATGGACTCTTGATGGATTTTCGTTGTTCCCCAATCCCAGGTTTCGAGCAAACCGGTAGGCAGTTTTACATCCATGCTGTTGAGCGAGTACTGACGGTAGTTACCTTGCACCATGGAGCCGTCGACCTTGAGCAATACAAGCGGCTCTGCATCCAGGTACGAGTCCAGTGGCATCTCGTGGGGGTAAAGTATCTTCACACCTGGACAGGAGGTCTTGTATCCGTCCTCCAACAACTTGATTGCTATGGTAGTGAGGCGACGCTCCTCGCCATCGTTACCCTCGACCAAAACCGGGATCTCCAGCGTCCGTGCACTACGGTACTCAGGCTTACCAAGCTCAACGTCGAGAAGGTTGAAAGTCTCTCCCTGAAAATACAGCGATATCCTTTGCTCGTTTTCAATCGCGATCGACACAGGCCAGTCTGCGTAGAACAGGCCTTCTGGCCATCTGTCCTTGATTTGGTCAGCACGCATGACATTTTTGAGTACGTCACCAGGGTCGATGGTGTTGTCGTTGAGTTTGACCGACATACGCTTGCACCACTCGACCCAGTAATTGATCGGAGAGGAGTTCATCTCCCAGATCTTGCCTTTGTGCGAGCAGCCAACCGTGGTTCGCTCACCATCCTCAAAACCGGTGGCGAAGATGTTGGATTTTGTCGCATTGCCCTTCTCAATGTCGCTAATTACCTGGTTGATATCGCGTCCCACGTGCATCGTAAACCGCAGGTCTTTCCGGGCGCGGGAAAGGCCAACGTTCTGCAGCTTCATCAGCTTAATGTCGTGGAGCGTACGGAAGGTCGGCTCACCATTGATGCGACGAGAGTCTTTGGTTACCAGGTTAAGAAAGCGAGCTGCCTGAGTGTCGTCACCAGAGGTGTGAATGAACAGGGTTTTCTGCGCCTTATTATAGAAAGCGATGTATAGATTCCAGTTGGTATCGACGATTTCTTCGGTCTGAGCCCAACCAACCAGCGTCTCTCGCCGAGTCACGACAATAACGGTATCCGCCTGATCATTGATCGAGATGTACTGAAGTGTCTCTCTGCGCCCATCCAGACCCTGCGCTCGCTGCGGTGTCCAGTCTTTGGGAGAGACGTGGTACGCCACGGCGCTGATTTTGGGGTTCGGGTTCAGCCCAAAAATCACCTGAGCATCGTCACCGTCAGCAAACTGCTCGTTGAAGTCCGCTTTCTCAATCTCCCGGTCGATCTTTTGCTCGCTCACGTTGCGAATGACTGCACCCCAGTCAGCACTCTCTTTATAGAGGTCGGCCATCTGGTGGTCGGTCTTCTGGTTGGCGATGTTCGCCACGAACTTGGCATCACCAAGAGCGGCATCAACCCTCGTCAACCGGCCAATGAATTGGAGCGTCACTGCCGGGCTTTGGTGTTGATCATGAATAGCGGCGATTTTGAGCTCGGGCAGATCGAAGCCTTCGCCAAGCATGTCGACGCAGACGATGATCCGGTGCTTCTTTTTGACGATCTCAGCCATCACCCCGGCTTGGTTCGGCACCTTACTGTGAATCAGGACTGGCGTGAGGTCGGGGTGCTGCTTGTAAATCTCAAACAGGTCTATCGCCCGCTTGTGCGACTTGGCCCGCACCATCATCAAGTGGTTGTACCCAGCCTTGAGGTCAGCCCTAAGCAGCTCAACAGCCTTGTCCGCGATGGCCTGATCAGAAAGCTTGAGGTTGTATTCTCGCACCGGATGGAACTCAATACCTTTGAAATAGCCATCAAGCTGCGCATCTCGGAGCGGATAGTTGTAGATGATCTTGCCGGCCAGAGCCAGACCATCCTCCCGGAATGGCGTCGCTGTGAACTGAATACAAGGTTTGCCTCTGAAGGCGGTTTTGATTCGGTTCCAACTCGCTGCCACGACATGGTGAGCCTCATCGATCATCAGGTGGCAGCATATGTTCACCAGCGCCCCCAAAGCAGCATCTTCGAATTGCAGCAAGGCCTGGGGAGTGGCCACAATGATGTTGGCAGTAGCTAATTCTGCAACCTGCGCCTCAGACAGCTTCGAATCGATGGCTGCAACAATGGGATTGCGCGCCTTTTCCGATACCGCCCCCACGGTGCGAAGCGTCTTCATCTCCGTGCACTTACCCACCAACTGCGTCCTGAGGGCGTCCGAGGGAACCAGGATCAAGGTTCTGGCCATCCTCGCAGCGATGATAAGCGCGAGCATGGTGTCGGTCTTCCCCGTACCGGTCGGCATGACCACTGTGGCGGTCGAAGAGGGATCAACCACCAGATGCCCCAAGGTGGCATAAAGCGCAGCCAGTTGCGGCTTGCGCAGCCCTGGTGCGTTCGTCTTGGGATCGTCGAGACGGAAATTGAAGAGATGGTTTTGCCAGCTCTGGTACACATCCAAATGCGTTATGACTACATCGTCCATGGCGATAACCTAGAGGCAGAAAAAACTTTTGGGAGAGGGTGGCGATATGGTAGCACGCCACCTATTGCTTGCATGACCTTAACCACTTAGACATAAGGACAAACCAGTCGAGCCGCGCGCAGGGTTGCCTGACTGTAGTGCCCGCTCGGTTTTGGTTTCGCCCAGCTTGCCTCCTGCGCAAGTGCAAGCGGGCTCACCTCTCTGCCTCTTGGATACGCCTGGCATGTCAAGTCGGCTGTGGGCCACGCCCCCGATGCGCATTGATTCGGCTGAAGACTGCGCTGAGCCGTCTACAACCGTACCGATCAAATCATTCATCAAAAACGGATATTCGATTCGAAAAAAACTCAACTCTACATCACTGCTTTGACATCCCACCATGGAGCTTCAAACCATGTCATTGCAGTGCCCTCGCTGTAACTCACCCAAAATCGCTTCCTTCCACCAAGCCATGAAAATTGCAGCTGCCCTCGGTACGGTCGGCGGCGCAGCACGCGGCGTCAGTGCAGCACTGGCTGGCGGTCAGGCGGGTGCCACCGTCGGCGCAGTCGTCGGCCCGTTCGGCGTCACTCTCGGAGCCGTCTCCGGCGCCATCCTAGGAGGACTTGTTGGCGGCGCTGGTGGCTGTGCATTAGGCGCTCAACTCGGCGACAAGCTTGACCGCCATGTACTCGCTCACAACCTCTGTCTGATCTGCGGGCATCGCTTCAACCTCCCAGCTTAATCCGTCCTCTACTCCTTTCTTTCTATTACCTCCGGACAGTGCCACGCGATGCGTGGCGTTTATGCCGACCTGCACTGCAAGGAACCTTAATCATGGCTCATCACATCGAACAAATGGCTTACGTAGGCACAACCCCGTGGCACGGCCTCGGCAGTCAACTGACTCAAAAACAACCTATCGAAATCTGGCAGCGTGAAGCCGGTATGGACTGGCAGATCCAGGAAAGCCCAGTTCACTTCAAGGCCGACGCTATCGGCCATATGGGCACTATTCACTCATTTCCGGAGCAAAAGGTGCTGTACCGTTCCGACACCAAAGCACCGTTGTCGGTGGTCTCCAACCGCTATCAAATTGTTCAGCCACGTGAGGTGATGGAGTTCTATCGAGACCTGACTGAAGTATCCGGCTATGAGCTGGAAACCGCTGGAGTGCTCAAAGGCGGTCGTAAGTTCTGGGCGCTAGCCCGAACCGGGCAAAGCACCGCACTGAAGGGCAATGATCAGGTAAACGGCTATTTGTTGCTGGCGACCTCCTGCGACGGCACGCTCGCCACCACGGCCACGCCGACCACCGTTCGCGTGGTCTGCAACAACACTTTGACCATCGCCCTGGATGGCACCACACGCGCCATCAAGGTGCCGCACAGCACCCGCTTCGATGCTCGGGTCGTCAAAAAGCAGTTGGGTGTAGCAGTCTCGCAATGGGACGAATTCATGTATCGCATGCGCGTGCTGGCCGAGCGTAAAGTCCAGTGGCACGAGGCTATGGGATTCTTCATGTCCGTGCTGTGTGAAGTAACGCCCAATAGCAAACTACCTGAAGTCCTCCCCAACGAACGTGCCCTGCGCAAAGTACAAAGCCTGTACGAAGGACGCGGACGGGGCGCAACGCTTGAGTCGGCGCAAGGCACTGCCTGGGGTCTGCTCAACGCCGTGACCGAGTATGTCGACCACGAGCGCAGAGCGCGTAGTAACGAGTACCGCATGGACTCCGCCTGGTTCGGCCAGGGGGCGCAAATCAAGCAACGGGCATTGGAGGCGGCCCTGCAACTCGCGGCCTGAAATGCCCTCTCCCCTTCAACCATAATGCCCGTTCAGCATCCAGCTCAACGGGCGTTTTGATGTCCGCAAGGTATCCCTTATGAAAGCGATTTCTAGAAATGAAAATGCTTACAAGAGCCGTCCGGCCCTTCGTTTAATCGGCACCAAGGAGCTTCCCCGTGAAGACTGGCTCGCCGTGCGCAAACAAGGCATCGGCAGCTCAGACGCAGGCGCAGCGGTTGGCCTGAACCCATATAAATCGCAGTTGGAGTTGTGGCTTGAAAAGACGGGACGGGATGCCACGTTACCGAAAATAGATCCTCATGATGAGGAAAGCCCTGCCTACTGGGGCAATGTGCTGGAGCCCATCGTGGCCTGGCACTACAGCAAACGCACCGGTAAGAAGGTGCGACGAATTAACGCGGTGCTACAGCACCCTGATCCAGAACTGCCCTGGATGCTCGCCAATATCGACCGTGAAGTGAACGGTGCCGACGATGTACAAATCCTTGAATGCAAGACTGCCGGCATAAACGGAGCACGCCTCTGGAAAGAAGGCGTGCCCGAGTATGTGCAATTACAGGTCATGCACCAGCTGGCCGTCACCGGCAAGCAGGCGGCTGATGTTGCAGTTCTACTGGGCGGCCAGCATCTAGAGATCTACCGCATCGAACGGGACGAGCAGATGATTGCTCGCCTAATCGAACTGGAACGCAAGTTCTGGCATTACGTACAAACCGACACCCCGCCACCGGTCGATGGGAGTGCCTCATCTGAAGCGGCCCTGCGTTGCCTCTACCCTCAGGACAACGGCCAAACCGTGGACTTCACCGCCAATGCTGGATTGGCCGCGACCTACTTGGAGCTCAAAGCTATTCGACAGTCCATTACGGCAAAAGAAAGCCGCGAATCTCAACTGAAACAGATCCTGCTGCAAGCCATGGGCGAAGCCACACGTGCGCAGTTCAGCAATGGCTTTATCAGTTGGAGACGCTCCAAAGACAGCACCGTGCTCGATGTCGAGCGCCTGCTGAAGGAGAAGCCCTATCTGCAAGTCCGCTTCAGCAAGCGCAAGGAAGGCAGCCGCCGCTTCCTTATCAACTGATCTTTTTCCTCTCTGGCCATCCTTACGAGATTCAGCTTTCGGGTGGCCATTTTCACTTCCAAGGAGAAGCACCATGCTCAAAGGCCTGGTCATTACACCGCCCGTGCTCGGACGTATTTCCATTGGCAAAATCGTCGAGAAAAACGGTAAGCGCTTACCGGAGAAAGACGATCAATTCACGATCACCTCACAGGTGCAAAGCAGGGACGGCTGGTTGCTGCACCCACTTAACGAAGAACTGCGCCAGGGTAAGGAGGACAAACTGCGTAGCATTCCAGTACGTCTATTGTTCAACGAACCGGAGCTAAACTTCCGGGCAGACTACACCCTGTTCGACCGGCAATCCGGACGCCCGCGATGTGTCGGCAACGGCGAAATCTGCAAACGCATGACCCAGGACGGCATGCAGTCGCTGCCCTGCCCTTCGCCGGATGCTTGCCTACTGGCCAAGGGAGGTGCCTGTAAGCCTTATGGCCGACTGAATGTGATCATTGGTGATGAGGATTCGCTGGGTAGCTTTGTGTTCCGCACCACCGGTTTCAATAGCATTCGCACCCTCGCCGCTCGTCTACATTACTTCCAAGCAATCTCAGGCGGTCGACTGGCCTGCATACCGCTGGAGCTGCGTCTACGCGGCAAGTCCACTCGCCAGAGCCACGGTACTCCGATTTTCTACGTCGACCTCACGGTACGTAGTGGCATGGACATGACCGAAGCACTACAGAAGGCGAGCGAACTTGATACACAGCGCATAGCAGTTGGTTTCGACCAGACGGCTCTGGATGACGCCGCTCGCCGGGGTTTCGGCAATGGCGCCTTCGAAGACAGTGAGGAGGATAGTCACGTCGTAATCGAGGAGCTCTTTGGAAACATGGAGGCTGCTAGCACCAAAAGCCAAGGTGAGTCGCTACCAACGACCAACTCCCTTGCGGACAAGTTGGAATCTCTCGCTTCGCAGGCCAACTAAGTCACACCTGCCTGTGCTGAGGACATCGGCGAGGCAAAAGCTCTGGGACCCTCATGATGGAGCCAATCAGCCGCGATCAAGTCTGGTGACAAGACGCTCCACCATATCCAGGACAAAGTCGCGGTCATGCGCCCCAAGTCTGGAGAGTAAACCACAAAGCCTGCGCGCCTGGTCCTCTGGGCGAGAACTCCCTTCGGTCAGCAAATCAGCGGTTTCACAACCAAAAACTGCCGCCAACTCAACCAAGCGCTCGATGTTAGGCATGACGATTCCGCGCTCGATACGGGATACAGCCTCGCTTCCAACTCCAAGCTTTTCCGCAACCTGCTCCTGGTTCAGTTTGCAACGAACGCGCTGGCGGGCAATCGCCTGCCCAACGAGTTCTGCCAGCTGCTTCGATTTGGTTTTTGACATGCCACCCTCCAGTCCAACCTGGATGGTTGATCATCAACCCGTTGACATGAAGGACCTTACAGGCCGAAACTCACCTCGAAAGGTTGATATTCGACTCATCTTTTAACTACCACCTCTTGCAAGGAGCTCAGAAAAACCATGAATGTCATAAAAGGCCTGAACGAATCGCAAATTGAAGATCTCGTGAGAAGCAAAACGTCCTTCGAGGTCCATGGCCTCAGAGGCAACTTCATGCCAGGTATCAAACTTGTAGAAACCAAGATTGAAAGCCAGGGACTGAAGTGTCGAATCAAAAGCGACGTGAAAGGCGCTATCGCTCAAGGCGGTATATTAGGAGCTGTAATTGGAGCTGCATCTCTGCCTGTTGGGGTCGTCTTAGCCGCTGCTGCTACCGTCGCCAGTACTGGCCATACTCTAGCCACCTACAACCCCGACTACGAAATCATAAAAGACTACGTTAATAAAAAACTGAAAGTCATCTACAAAAAATAGCAATCAACACAGTTAGCCCGCGCTCGCACTCACGCTCAAAAAGCCTATGAATACCGACCGTAACCAATAAAAATTAAAATATTGGACATTCCAAATGGCAAATATCAGCCTACCAAAAATAATACTAAGCATTGGTTTTATAAGCGCAACATTTTTTGCTTACGAGGCTTTCACAAGAAACACCGTAGAAAATTTAGACTCACATAAAAAACTAATCGACGCTGGACTTTCTGAACACTGGAAAAATGGGAACGTTATTTTGTTAATAAGGCACGAAGAGCGCTGTGATCGCTCAAACACCCCCTGCTTAGGCCCAGACGAAGGAATCACAGCCTTTGGAAGCGAGAGAGCAAAAGAAACAGGCATTCGTTTAAAAGCACACTTTGAATTTGACGATGCAGTTATTTTCACCAGCCCAATGACT
The DNA here is from genome assembly GCF_052938085.1 of Pseudomonas sivasensis. Taxonomy (NCBI): domain Bacteria; kingdom Pseudomonadati; phylum Pseudomonadota; class Gammaproteobacteria; order Pseudomonadales; family Pseudomonadaceae; genus Pseudomonas; species Pseudomonas sivasensis. The sequence goes on along the minus strand of NZ_CP176442.1, from coordinate 753,331 downwards.
AGAACAGTTCAAACATCCGACTTCATGCTAGGCAAAGCGAGCCTGCTATCCGATAGAGAGGCCATTTGCGGAAACGACATCGTGGATAAGCTACTCGAACACAAACACTCCGGCAGAAATCTTATAGTGATGACCCACAACACATGCATGAAAGATTTAATAAGATCCAGCGGACACAGGCATTCATGGATCCCCGAATACGGGAGCCTCCTATTTTCAAAAACAACAAGCAAATATGAAATACAGATTGTCGGCACGTTAAATGCTGACGACATCCCTAAACACCCATCACCGATTTAACACCAAAAGCCATTCACAAAGAACTTACAAAAGAATCCAACCGCTTCCTTCCTCCCACCCTGAGTTTAAGACAGTGAATATAAAATCAATTGCACTCAAAGCAGCAGGCTGCTTGACGCTTGCACTTTCATTGAACGCACAAGCCGAAGTTGACTACGGGTACATGTATCCGCCCATGTTGCCGAATGAACAAACCATGAACGACTTACCGTATGCCATTCCGTGCGCAGAGGCTAAAAATCAGTACGGAACAAAATTTTACCGTTGCACCTGGTACAGCATTCCAAGAAATATTAGTCAGTGGAATGCAGAACAGCAGCGCAATGTTACATTCAGCAACCACATAAGCGGTAAATGTGTGCGAGGCACTTGCCGTGCATCCAATGGTTCAGGCATCTATGGCATGTACGGCCAAGACCTCAGCTTTAGTCTTTCAATTTACTATTACATCTACGAAAGTGAGGATGGTTATCCGATTGCCTATCGCATGGATGGTGGGCCAAATAAAAAGGGGAAAGAGGTTACCTACGCTCAATCCCGAAAAATACTTCAGGACTTCTTGCTTGATCACGGCATCAGCAAAACGAGCGCAAAAGACGCTATTGCTGCCTACTCGTTGGACGCGAATGCAACGAGTGACTCGTCAGTCGATGATGCGCCACAGGTCGAAAAGACACCCATGACAAAACCCACAAAAGCCATCGAAGTAAAAGAAGCCTGGTGCAATCCGCGTGCAGATGATGAATGCACCATCAATAACAAGAAAGTACCCAAGGCGGAGCTCAAGCAATACCTGCCGGCGGTATATGAACTAGAAGTGCTCAATTCTGGCGGGCACTGTGAGTATCCAATTTGCTATGACAAAAATGATAAACCGGTAGGAATTCATTGATACATATAGGCATGGGAACTTCCCCCATGCCTTATTTTTATATGAGGAACTTCGTTACTAAAAAACATAACACAACCGAAACAACAGACCGTTAGCTATTTAGCTCGCCGTGAATCTCTATTCAAGAGAGAAAGATATTTTTCCTTACGTACAAAGCACCCATTGCAACTTACATTTAGGCTACCGCACAAAATCATCCACCCGCCGCGCCAACAGACGCGTCGGTGTGAAATATACCCGCAATCGCGAACTTGCTCCGAGTTCTCCACTTGAACTGAGGATATTATCGAAAACATATTGAATAAAAAAGCCCTGCCTGAGTAACGCTTTAGCGGCTCAATACAGGACTTTTCTTTTTTTCATCGTCCTTGATAAGCAACAGATCATTTTTTAATTTTATCTGTCTGGGCGTTAATTCTGCTTACTTAACCAGCTCCATCAGCTTCCCGAAGCTGTTCACCACATCGTACTTGACGTTCTCGGGGGCATACTTCCTATTGATCTCGTCGAAGAACTTCCGTGCACATTCGATTTTTGTAGCCTCAATCGGGCGCAGATCCATTGATGACATTGAGCCCTTGGTTTCAGCCACAAAGTACACATGCTTGATCGCTCCTTCCTTGAACGAAATTGCCCAGTCGGGGTTGTAATCGCCAACCGGCGTGGGGATCAGGAAGCCGCGTGGTAACTTGGCGTACACGACCACGTCAGTACAGGTATCCAGCTCTTTCACAAAGTCGCGTTCGATGCCGGAGTCGGTGATTACGTAGTCGTAGATGTGACGGTTGAGCTTGTCACCGGCCTTACTGAAGTCCTGCTTGGTCTGGCCACAGGTGAAGATGTCCAAATCAAACTTGTCCTCAACAGGGTCGTAGGCCAAGTGTTCAATGATCATCGTCGCCTTCTGCTCATTGATCAGTCGAATTGCTTCGGCGATGAAGCTTTCAGGATTGGTACGAAACTGCGCAAATATCGCCACACTGATGCCCTTAAGGATGTCCGCCGTAGCGCGTCGCGTCAGTTGCGTACCCTCGGCGACCTTACCAATGAGGTCGTACTTCACCGTTGAATGAATTGACTGCTTGTCGTACTCAACAGTCGTTTCAGAAACCTTGAAACCATCACCGCTCTTCAGCGCATCGGCAGTTACCTGATCGATCTGCTCACCTTTCTGGATTGTGTACTGCAAGGGCGTCACTCGTAGGCTCTTGTCCAGCTCCTCGACTGCTTTCTTGACCAGTTCCGCCGAATCAAAGTCAACACTGTAGGCGGCCTTGCGATTGATCCGATTCCACAGTTCCTTGAATTCCTGTTTGTCGAAGTTACTGTTGAGCGGATTCTTCTTTGGCCGACGGTCGTCGCTGATTTCAAACATCTGACTGTAGCTGAAGACGCTATCGATTAGCTGGTACACCTGCTCGGCATGAGGCTGCAGCTCCGGGGGCAGCGGAGCCAGGGTGCCTTCCTTCTTGGCGTCGTGGTACGCGCCTGTAATGCGGTCAGCATCGTCGCTGTAGTCGTTCTTGAGCAGGTATTTGTAGATCTGCTTGGCCAATTGCGGCGTGACTTCAATATCGCCAGTTGGGGTCTTGAGTACCTTACCAGTGAAATAGGCTTCGTCAGCGACCTTAGGACGCGCTGATAAAGACTCGCTGATGTCTTTCTGCAGCGCAGATACGAAGTCCTTATAGCTCTCGCTTGCCACTACGGTTAGCACGTTTACGTCATGGACGATGGCGGGATGATCCATTCGGTCACCGCTCTGGTTAACGGACAAGCGTAAACCACGACCTACCTCCTGCCGCCGCGAGATGGTGTTGTCGCTGTGCTTGAGCGCACAAATGACGAACACGTTAGGATTGTCCCAGCCTTCACGCAAAGCGGAGTGCGAAAAGATAAAACGTACTGGCTCGTCGAATGACAGCAAGCGCTCCTTGTCCTTCAGGATCAGATCGTAGGCATCCACATCATTGGACAGCCCTGCATTTTCTCCGCGTTTCTCCACATCGGGATCGGCCAGCCGCTTAGTCTTCCTGTCGATGGAGAAGTAGCCGCTGTGCGTCCTGCCTGCATCAATACCCTTCAGGTACTTGATATACGGCGTTTCATCCAGGTCCAGCACCTCGTTCAGGTACTGGCGGTACTCCTCTTCAAAGATACGTGCGTAGTCGCCTTTCTCGTCCGCTGCCGAGTAATCGCGGTACTTGGCCACTTCATCGATGAAGAACAAGGTCAACACCTTGATACCTTGTTGGAATAGGGCCAGCTCTTTATCGAAGTGTGCCTTGATGGCTTCCCGAATCTGGATGCGGCGCAGCGCTTCTTCGTTGACATCCCCGGTGGCCTCGCCAACAAAGAGCTCCACGCCGTTCGTGAAACTCAGGGTATCCGTGTTGGCATTGATGTCCGCGACCACATAGCCACGGTACTGATCCAGCTCGTTTGAAAAGCCACCAGAGAAGAGGTTGTCGCCCTTGGAGAGCTTGCGCACTACACGCTTGATCTCGCCGCTTTTCAGCTTCTGCTCGAACTCAACACGGGCCACAGGTGCCTTGCTCGAAATCTCGATGGACTGCAGGTACAGATAGGCATTGGAGCCCGCCAGCCCCTTCACTGATATGCCGCGTACTGCGATTTTCTTCACCAGCTTCTGGTTGTAGGCGTCCAACGCGTCCAGCCGATGGATCTTGTTGTGCGTGGTCTTGTGAGTGGCCGAGTAGCGCAACACCATCAGCGCCTTGAATTCCTCCAAGGACTTCAGGGTTGCCGCACCCTCCATTTTTTGTGGCTCGTCCAGAATCAGAATCGGCCGATTGGCGCTGATCACATCAATCGGGCGGCGCGACTGAAAATCATCGAGCTCGTCATAGATGCGCCGGTTGTCAGCGCCACGGGCAGCAAACGCCTGCACGTTGATCACCATCACGTTTATCCCCGCATCCGACGAAAAGCTCTCCAGATGGTGCAACTGCTTGGAGTTATAGATGAAGAAGCGCGCCTTCTTGTGGTACGTCTCCAGAAAGTGCTCGGCCGTGATTTCCAGCGACTTGGCCACACCCTCGCGGATGGCAATGCTGGGCACAATGATGATGAACTTGCTCCACCCGTACTGTTTGTTTAACTCAAAGATCGTCTTGATGTAGCAATAGGTCTTGCCAGTTCCTGTTTCCATTTCGATGTCGAGATGGATGTTAGAGACTGCCTTGGCAATGTCCTTGTATTGTTTCGCAGCGGGAACACGTTCCTTATTCCCGTTGACTGTGAAAAAATCATAAAGCGAGCTCGACATAGGCAAATTCTGCCCTCGCTGCACATGCTGAATGTTCTCCTGCACGGCGACGTCAGTCAGCTGCAAGTCAGCGTTCTTAAATCCTGAACCGACTTCCGCGGTACTGCCAATAATCCGCCCCTTCTTGATCTTGCCCGGATCAATGCGATAGCCGATAGCCTTCGCTGAAGCAGGTGGCTGCCCCTTGAAGCAGTCGACTACAGCTTGCACCGCTGCTGTCTGATAGGTCTGCGTCTTGAATTTGAGCTTCATCGCGCGCGCCTCAGATGCATTTGACTTCGGTGGAGGGCGACAAGAGCTTGAATATCTGCTCGACGTTGATTTTGACGGCGCTATCTTTGTAACCTGCATCGCGGAAGACCACACGAAGCGGCTGCTGCTTGGCCAGTTCCTTCACGAACGCTTCGTCGATGCTGCCGCTGGTATCGAAACACGTGGCAAGCGCATTGCCATCGACAAAGAGAACGTCTTTGCCTTGAATGGACTGCTTGGTAATGGGCAGGGCCAAATCAACGCCCCAATCCAGCATTACTTGGAACAGCAGATCCTCGGGCGTGCGATCGGGCTTGATGTTGTCGACGAACAGATCGAAATTAGCTCCGTCCAGCGAATCTGGTGCGTAATAGACATCGGCCATGTTAGATGTGTCGACCTTAAGAACGCGGAAACCGTTCAACGTAGCCGCCTCATTCTTCTCCTCATCGAATAGCCGTTTAAGCACTCTACGAATTCGTTCCTTAGAAAGGGACGCCACATTTTCAGGAAGTCCATGCTCTCTGCAAAATTTGAGAGCGACAGCCTGCGCCTTGTTGTCCTCATAGAGTGACTCAGGGAGCTGAACTAATACAAAACGTCTATCTCCATCATCTTGTCGATTTATATTCAGCACAGCATGAGCAGTTGTGGCTGACCCGGCAAAGAAATCCATGACAATATCGCAACCATACTTACTGGTAGCTATCTGAACTATCCTTTCGAGCAAACTCACAGGCTTAGGGTGATCAAACACCTTTCTCCCACCGAATATTTCGTTTAGCTCACGTGTGGCTTTCTTGTTGCCATCTATATCACTCCAACTATTTGAAGAGTACTTAAGCGCCTCACCAATGTAGTGTTTTTGGTAAACCTGCCAGCGCTCCACTCCCCCCTTGGCAACCTTTTTCCATTCAATGAGGTCGTCGCGAGACATTTCTTCGTATTTGGCTTGGCCACATACCCAACGGCTTTCCCAACCTTCCGGAGCAAGCGGGTAGACAGCTGTTCCATCGGGGGCGTACACAGGAAAAAACATGGTAGGCCGGTCTTCTCTTCTATTTTCGCCCCCTGTTCTGCGCAAGGATCTAAGTAAATATCGGCCACGTACATCTTCTTGGTCATATATTCTTAAATCATCCTCACCCATAGGGAGCGGATTGAACTCAAACCGATCTGACTTTGAATAGATTAGGATGTAATCGAACTCACTGGATATTTTCTGATTTCCGCTGCCCATTCGTGTTCCAGTTGCACGAGAAACCAGACCTCTATAGTTGCTTTCTCCAAAGGTTTCATCGCAAACCGCCTTTAGAGAACATAACTCGTCGTCTCCAATCGAGATAAATATTGCACCGTCATCACGAAGCAGATTCCTTGCCAGTTTCAAACGCGGGTAAATCATCGATATCCAGTCAGAGTGAAACCTCCCGTTGGTTTCAGTGTTTGCAACTAGCCGAATGCCCTCTTCATCTTTCTGATTTGACTTCTTCAGGAATTCCTCAGCGCTTTCGGAGAAGTCGTCTTCATAAATAAAGTCACTCCCAGTGTTATACGGCGGGTCAATGTAGATTAGCTTGACCTTGCCGAGGTAGGTTTCCTGCAGCAACTTGAGCGCATCGAGGTTGTCACCTTCGATGAACAGGTTCTTCGAAGTATTGAAGTCCACACTTTCTTCGCGTAAAGGCCGCAGCGTCTTAGCAATCGGTGCGTTAGCAGTCAGCAAGGCCTCGCGCTTTCCTGGCCAGTTCAAGTGATAACGCTCCTGTGGCCCTTCGACAATCGAATCAGCGAGCTCCTGCCGCAGTTGGTCAAAATCGACCGCCAGCTTCGCACTGCCGTCTTCACCCCTGGCCTCAGTGACGCAGCCCGGAAACAGATCCCGAATGCGGGCGATGTTGTCCTGTGTGATATTGGGTGAGTGCATTTTCAGTTTTTCCATGTTCTTTTCCTCTAGCAGCCGTGCTTCCGTAAAAGAAGCTCAGCGGCTCAATTGTTCAAGTTCGTTTTGATAAATTCAGTCGTCTATTGCCAGTCCTGGCAAAAGTGCACCCGCAGACTCTCGATAGCCGATGGCAAGGTGCCCTCACAGGTCACGCCCAGATAAGTGGCCGCACGAGTGGTGCCCACGTACAAGTATTTGTCGAAGAGCGCAGGATGTAGCTCGGCAAGCTGGTCGATGCCAATAAAGAAAACAGCCTCAAATTCCAGGCCCTTGATGTGCTGGATATCGAACACACGCACATTGCTTTCTTGCCCGACAGCCTGACCCTCGCGGCAAGCAATGACCTGAATGTTGTGCTCGGACAGGGCGGCATTCAGTGCATCCGCCACCGGGGCCACATCGTTTTCGGTATTCACAAAGATAGCCGTGGACGGCAATTGGCCTACAAAGCGCTCAATCTCACGAATGCGATCTGCGAGCCAGCTGACAACGACCGCTGTCTCGCCGGCATGCTCCAACAAGGCAGGCGTCACGCCAGAGCTATTCATATTCGCGGGTAAGCTGACGTTTTGCTCGGTACCAGCGACGGCGCGGATCATGGCACGGGCCAAGTCGTTCAGCTGCTTGCTCTGACGGTAAGAGACTGTGATCTCCTTGATTTCGAAGTCGGCAAAAACCCACTTTAAGTCGTCAGCGGAACGCGCGCCCCAAGTAGTCAGACGCTGGTTGAAGTCGCCGCACGCAAAGAACGAGCGCAGTTGAGGGTGAGCCAGTGCTGCCATGCAGGCCAGCTGAACCGGCGAAAAATCAGTCGCCTCGTCCACCAATACTTGGTTGCGGTAATGCCCCAGAATGGGCTGAAGCGATGACCAAGCGGGGCTGTCAATATCGCGCAGGACGCTGGGCCGGCTGATCAGGTCGCCTGCGGCGCGCAAGATGGCCAGCAGTACAATGTCGAGTTCGAGCGGATGGATGTCGCGGGCCTCGAAGCCCTCGCTGCGATACCAGTTCCCGGTATGTTGGCGTTCACGCCGGAACGCACGGTAGTGTTTTGGAATGCCGTCGAGGTAGCGTTTGACCGGGCTCACGAAGCGCCGGGCATTAGTCTGCACCAGAAGGCTCGCTCCCACATCTGCACGGTCGGTCTCTGCCAGGCCACGATCGGCCAGCCACTCAATGATTTTGCCGTTGCGAGAGGTCTTGCTCAGCATACGCTTCGAGGCTGCTGACCGAGCCTGGGCACGCACGGCTTGCATGTAGGCATTGAGAGCAGCCGCGCGGCCCGTGCGCGATGTTGTGGTGTCTTCTTCTTCGTCGGCATCGAAATCGTCTTGCTCGTCGGCCTCAGTTGCCTGCGCCTGCTGCAAACTGTCGATGACACGAGCTAACTCATCCAAAAATTCTCGGTTGCGGTTGAGCTGCAGGTTGAGCGCAGCTTTGATCTTGCCGTCGGAGGAGTCCTTCAGGCTGGTGACAAGCGCCTGCACCTTGGGGAGCTCTGCGGCCAATGATCCGAATGTGGTGGCCAGAGTGCCATCACCGGCACGCGCTAAGATGTCTTGCAAGCGTGCGCCCAAGCTTTTGACGTCAGGGGTCTTGGCATCATGGAGTAGAGCCGCTGCTTCATGCAGCTCCTGGACGTAGACGCTGCGTTGCCATGCATCGAAATCGTCAAACCATTGGATAGGCCGGTCGAGCGCAGCTTCGCTAAGGCTAGGCAAGCTCTCTTTCAGAACGAAGGTGCCGCCGCCAGAAGCAGTCCTAAGAACGCCAAAAGCGTTTCTGGCCAACTCGCGCCGATAGTCCTGCCAAGTTCTAATGCGCAGATCTGAGGCAGGAACGCCTTCTCGGGCAAAAGCCTCTTTGAGGTACTGCTTGAGCAGTTCGGTAGGCGTGAACATCAGCCAGCTGTTGGAATGCGCAACGCCTTGCACTGCAGCAACTGTCTCAACCAGGCGTTGCTCGCCTTCTTCCAGAAAAGCGGTGTCGAGCTTTTGACCGAGGCGCCGGATCAGGGTCGTCGTTTTTCCGGTACCGGGTGGACCCAAGATCAGCAGGCGCTTATCGAGAGGAAGACGGAAAATCTCGTCCTGGTATTGATCGAGTACGGGCTGATCCCGCAACCCCATCTTGGTGATAACGCTGCGGCGAACGCCGTCGATGATGTTGGCCTTGACGGTCTCCTCAGCCAGCAATTGACCCAGGATATCTTCTGTGATCTCTTCCCCGGCAACCTCAGTCAGCAGAGCTCGCAGCGACTCGATGGTGAGAGGCCCGAAATGCTCGGCTTCAACCACGGTGTCACGAGAGTCCCACCCATCAGCGAGTGCACTTGGCCGTAGTTGAGCTCGCTCAAGAACCTCAACAACGGTTCCATTGGGAAGCGTGAACTCTGCACCAATCGCCAATGAGGCCAATCGTCCAACAGGAGCCCGGTAGCTGGCCAAGTTAGGAATGCCCGATACCGGCGTAGTGCGGCAGATGTAGTAGGTTTTCTCTTCGCCCTCTTCATCAACCACCACAACGCGAGCAATGGCGGGCTCTGCCACCAATACCCGATAGCTTTCACGGTTCGCCTGGCTGATCTGATCCAGTCTTTGGATAGCCGAACTGGACGTCATCGTATTGATGCTTGCCAGGGTATCGGACCCCAGTGTTCGTCCATCAAGAAGCTTGCTCTTGGAGGCTTCGGCAATGCTTTCGAGTTGCGCTAACGCCTCGCCCGCGACCTGCTCGATGTGTCTCTTCGATTCGTCATTCAGGCTCTGCGTCATACGCTATCCCTACAGGTCAACTGTTCAAGTTCGTTTCTTAGATGTCGCAAGAGCGCGTTGATCTCTACCTTGCGGTTGAATTGCTTTTCTTTGGCAAGCTTGCTTGCGACCTTCTCGACCTCACGCTGCTTCGTCGCAACCTGTTCGACACGAGCGACCAAGTCACCAAGGCCTTCTTGCCGGCGCGCAGGTGTTGGAATCAGGCGGTGAAGCAACTGTTCGTACAAGCCACCCAAGTCGAGCGCCAATGGCATGACGGCGCGCTCCACATCGCTCGATAACCACGCCGTCGCAAAGTAGTCGCTCAACACCCAACGGCTCGCGTCTGATTCGTTCGGGCGCTTGAATGCGGCGACTACTTGCGTTCGGCTGTCAAAGCTCAGCTCGAAGATAATGGGGAACTGCACCGCACCATCTATGCAGCGCAACACATCCAAACTCAGCTCCGACGTCTTGAGCTGGAGGGCGAAGATCTGAAGCTCCGGCACATTGGGTCTAGCGGGCAGGTTGATCGTTTCCGGAGCCAGTTTGTATTGCCAAACGACCTGTTCCACTTGCTCAACGAACAAGTCTTTCAGCCGTGTGTTGGCTCCACTGTGTTCGTAGATCTTGTTCTTTGGCAGGTTACGGCCAAAAGCGGCCTGCTTTGGGTAGCTGATGAACGCGGCGTTCGACGCCCATGAAGAGACATGACTCATCCGGCCTCCTGAATTATCAAGAAGGTGATGAGTTCGAAGTCATCCAGTCCGGCAATAGTGTTGACCAGCGCAGTGGTTTTGCCGCCGCTGAACAAGCTGTCCAGATCCTTCTCTTCCTTCACCTCGATCATCGAACGAATGGTCTTGCCAAGCAGATCGGAATACACCTGCATCTGCCGCCCGTCAGCAGTTTCCTTGTTAAACAGACTGCAAGCCTCCGGAATGGGCTGCGCTTGGCCCTTGCAGCAACTGCGCACCAGATCGAGCAGGCGTTTGACCTCGGTGTGATCATGAATGACCTCACCCTCACGACTGATGTAGACGAGGTAATACGGGTGCAGACGGTTATGTTGGCTAACGCTGACGCTCGAGTTGCGGTTCCGCAGTGTAAAGATCACGCCTGGACGCAGACCAAGCTCAGGTTTGGCTGACACAGCGGCGTGCATGCCGCTCGGTACGTTGCTCAACTCTCCATTGGATTTGACGTAGTTGAGCAAGTCCATGCGGAAGTCATTGAGCCCGAGATCTGTGATCGAAACGCCCGTTTTTAGGTCTTCCAGTTCGATGACTTCGTCCTGTAAGCGGCGCAACTGCTCCTTGCGGTAGGACACGTCGTTGGCTTGGGCGCTGAGCACATTGTCGTCACCCGTGGCAGTGACGTCGGCAATCATCATCCGGCTCTCGACACGCTCCTTGAGGTTGATGTACTCGTCGAGCGAGATGTCGGGCCAGTAATTGACCAGTTGGATGCTGCTGTTGGGCGATCCAATCCGATCCACTCGGCCGAAGCGCTGGATGATGCGTACGGGGTTCCAGTGGATGTCGTAGTTGATGAGGTAATCGCAGTCCTGCAGGTTCTGGCCCTCGGAGATGCAGTCGGTGCCGATCAGCAAGTCAATCTCTGCCTGTTCGTTGGGCAGCACGATGGCCTTTTCTTTGGATCGTGGCGAGAAGAGGGTAAGCAGCTCTTGGAAGTCGTAGCTTTTCTTTTGAGCTGTGTTTTTTAGCGTCGACTGAGGCGCGCTACTACCAGTGACCTTCGCTGTATGCAGGTTCTGATTGGCGAGCAGCTCAGTAGCCAGATTGTCATAGAGGTAATTGGCCGTATCAGCAAAAGCCGTGAAAATCAGTACTTTTTTATTGCCTGGATTAATGGGATTGGCAATCTTGTCGAGCACTAGCGATTTCAGGTGCTGCAACTTGGCGTCTTCGGCTGGCGTGATTTTGCTCATCGAGGCCAGTAAAGCGGCGATGATTTCCAAGTCAACCTGGAGTTCATGCTCCCAAGAAGGCAGATCCATATCTGCCAGCTTTATCCGAATAGTGTTGCCGATTTCCAAGTCATGAAACGAAGGGATGCCGTCTTCTTCAGCGTCAATTGAGTCCATGGCGTCCGTAAGGCTGGCGACTTCTGTAACTCCGCCCCGACTCTCGAACTCCTTAATCAGCCCGAGAACGCGCTGGTGGTTTTCTTTCAAAGCATTAAGTGTGCTGCGGAATGCATAAACAGAGCTTTCAAGGCGCTTCAGCAAATTCGTTGTCATCAGTGCAACCAGGCTTTTTTCCCGGTCTACCTGACGCAGCTTGCCTCGACCGCCTTCAACCTGTGTGTCGTACATCTCTTCATACTTCGCCAATCGGCTAGGCAAGATGTAACTGATAGGGGCATATACGGCGAGCTTGAGCAAAGACAGCTGCTCGAAAATCTCGTTGAAGTTCATTACATCCGTTCGTTGCTCAGCATCTACAACCAGTGGGCTACGAAACGACAAAGGCTTGCGTCGCTCAGGGAATTGCCCGATATCCGTGGTGTCGTAGAAGGTCTGAATGTGTTTGCGCGAGCGTGCGATCGTGACGCTGTCGAGCAACTCGAAGAAATCGAAGTCGAGCGAGTCCAAGATGGCACGCGCCGTGCGTTCCTCGGGCGGAAGTTTTGACCAAGCGTTAAAACTGGCCTGCGCACCACGGAAAATTTCCTCGACAGTTTTGCCAGTACGCAGTTTCTTGCTTAGGTTTTCGGAGTCACCTTCGTAGGCTAGGGCGAGCTGGTTACGCAGGTCATTGAAACGATTGTTCACTGGGGTAGCTGAAAGCATCAGCACCTTGGTTTTCACCCCCTCCTTGATGACTTTGTTCATCAGCTTTTGGTATCGGGTCTCCTTATCCTTGAAGGCATCGTTGTTACGGAAGTTGTGCGATTCATCGATGACGACGAGGTCGTAGTTACCCCAGTTGATGCGGTTGAGCGGAGTGCCAAACGACTCGCCACTGGTGCGAGTGAGATCGGTATGACACAGCACGTCGTAGCTGAATCGGTCACGCGCAAAGATGTTGGTCTTGAGGTTACGGTTGTAGTTGAGCCAGTTGTCCGCCAGCTTTTTGGGGCAGAGCACCAGCACCGACTTGTTGCGCAGTTCGTAATACTTAACGACCGCTAGCGCTGTGAAGGTTTTCCCCAAGCCAACGCTGTCCGCCAGGATGCAGCCGCTATAGGTTTCTAGCTTGTTGATGATCCCAGTGGCCGCATCCTTCTGGTAGTTGAAGAGCTTCTTCCAGATGAGCGTGTCCTGGTAGCCGGTACGGTCGTTGGGTAAAACGTCCTCATCGATATCGTCCAGGAACTCGTTGAAGATGTTGTAAAGCATCAGGAAATAGACGCTCTCGGGCGAGTTCTCCTGGTAGACAGCCGCAATGTGATCGCAGATCTGCATGGTGACGTCTTCCAGTTTTTCCGGGTCGCTCCAGATCTGATTGAACAGGCTTAGGTAAGTTGCCGTGAAGGTTGGCTCATCCATTTTGTTGACGAGGTTGGAAACAGCATTGCCTTGCTGGTAACCGAGATCGACGGCCGTAAAGCCATGTAATGGCATGTAAGAGATGTCCGCTTCAGCAGATTGCACGCAGGCGAACTGCTGCATCGGGGCCTTGCTGCGGTTGGACTTGAAGGTCGCCTTGCGCCGCATCCATTCTGCGCATTCTTTAGCAATCGCTCGCTGCGTGAGCTTGTTGCGCAACTGAATCTCGAACTCGCTACCGTACAGGCTGCGCTCACGATCCAGCTTCGGGATGTGAAATTCCTTTCGCTCTTTACGGATCTTGTCGGCAACCTCATTGGCAACGAACGTCGGCGAGGTGAAGATGAAGTTCAGCTCGTCGATCTTTTCCAGCTCTGCTTTCAAAGCTTCGAATGCGTACATCGAAAAACAAGACGCTGCGATATTCAGGCGGGAACCGGGCTTTAACGTCGCTTTGAGGTCATCACCCAGCAGCCTTGTAATATTGTCAATGAGCTCCATCGTTTCCCTTACCTTTTTTCGTCTCTTCCTCTAACGGTGCTTCTGCCTGCAGACCCTGCTCCTGAGCATATTTCAGGATTAGCACCTCAATCATCGAGGCAATGGAGCGCCGCTCTCTTTCCGCTGCAATTCGCAGCAGCTGCTTGATGTCTCTAGAGGTACGAATGGACAGGGTTTCGTCCTTGGGGCGCTTCATGACTCAGTCCTGCAGTTTTTGTGCTGCAAATGTACTGCGCCTTGATATCAATAGCGACACAAAGAAATCAAAACGGGTGCGCCGCCAACTACCTTATGTGCCACCCTAACGAAGGGCCACGTAACCGTCCTTCTGAGGCAAGCCCTTGCTAAAGGTCGAGGTCACCCTCACCAAGGAGATCATTGAAAAATGCAGCGCCCGACTCGGATAAAACTAAATTCCCCTTACCATTGCGGTATGCAATGGCTCGTGTTTCAAGCTTCTTGACGTGTTCCATCAACACACCGCTTTTCATCCCACAAGCTATCAGCACCTCGACCTTATCCTCCCCCTTACCGATTTCCTCGATATGGATGTTTGACAGACCTGCCGAGTCTTTCAACAGCACATCCATTGTGAAGCCCAGCTCCAATGTCCCCCTAAACAGAACCAGTAGCAGGCCTTGGATGTTCCGTGCCAGGTCATCCTTGGCATCAGTGCCGTCGGTAGTGCGGATGAAAGCGAAGCCATCACGCATGACCAATTCATACCCAATCAGATCGTAGAGATTGCGGTAGTGATCGAAATTATTCAGTACTTCCTCGAAGTACGGATTTGACTTCAAGCCCCCATCAATAGAGACGGTGCGGTTGATCATCTTTCCGTACATGAGCTGCCCATAGAGCTCTATCGACAGCTTTCGATTCATCACTTTGGCCTGCGCGAACGGCAGCGAAGGTTCTTGGTCAAGCATGTTCAGTCTCCACCTGCAGTTTGTAGTACCTCAGGCTCTCGCAGTCAGTTGCAAGATTTCCGATTTGGTAGTGCGGGATGAGGCAAATTCCTTCTCGCTTGCGCAACCAGCCCACCGACATTAGGAGATCGGTCAACTCATACCCTTTAAGGCGGTCTTTCAAGTGTTCATGCATTGCGACGTGGGCGTCATCGGTAAGCCGCGGCTCCCATTCCTCGACCAGATTGCCGATGGCCAACAAGCGAGCATCACGCCGACGCTTGAGCTCACCCGACTCGTTGGTCTGCCCACTGAGCCGGTGGATACTCCCGCTGCTGATCTTGATGTTGGGCAGTGTCGTGCGCAGATGTTCTGCCAGCGCCAAGCGCTGGTTAGCGTCTTGCCACTCAACTTTTGCTTCGAACACTCGCATTTTCAGCCCGGAGTAGGTGTTCAGACGGGCGAATAAAGGGTGTGTGCTGGGCAGGATATTGTCCTTCAAGCTCCCATCATGCAGCTCACGCACGCCCTCATAGAGACGATTCCAGGCCTGCTCGACCTTGTCATAGGCTCGACGGTGCGCCTCACTCTGCTGGACATAGCGCATTAACGAGCCACTGATGATCGAAATGTCGTGCCGGTATGAGCGAATCGACTCGACGGAGTAATAGACCGAGCTGGCCAGCTTATCGTGCCCATAGTGAGCCAGTTGGTCGCCGATGCAGGTCAGTGCCGTAAGGGCAGGCTTAGTCCCCTTCAGGTCAGTATGTTCGCCCAGAAACTGCAAGGCTGGCAGGATGTTGCGCAGGTAGATGCTATTGATCTCGCCTAGGGCCTCCTGAGCCTTAGCCACCTCATCGATGACGTCATAACGCATCTGATCGACGATCTCACCGAGTCGCTGGAGCCGGCCCTGTAGCGCATCCACGCACTCCTTCATCTTGGCGGTTGCAGCGCGTATCTCCTTACGAAGCACACTTACCTGCTCCTGAAACCCAATGTCTTCGCGGATCAGAGATGGCAGAGTGATAAAAACCTCGTAGAGCCGGTTGAACGAGGCCCGTATCAACTCATAATCAGCACTGTTCAAATGACGCAGTCGCGCCCCATCGAAGTGCCGGAACATCTCGATGACGAAGGGGGCGAAAACCATCACTCCACGAGCGCTGTCTACCTGAATGACTAGGCCAACACGCTCAAGGTTTTCAATGCAAAGAGCGCTTTCCAATTTGCGCCGCTCGGCCGGTAACTCGCGCACAACCCGCGTGCTCGGCAGCGGTGCTACAGAATCCAACAGGGCGCGTAACTTCTGCTGGTACATGACAATGCGTACTTCCTCACACTCACCGACTTTATCCATGTGATCAATCAGATCAAGGAAAACACCCTTGTTCTGGATCATGTTGATTAGTGCTACGTCCGTTTTAACGACCATCAGCTACTCTACGCCTCTATTTCGGCAGCAAGAACCGGCTCGACTGCCTCACGGCACTCCAGGGCGATCAAGGACTCACTGACTCCGGTATAGAGAATCGTCCGATTCGGGCTGTAGGACTGGTCAGTTGCGTTGAAGTAGTCGAGATTCATGTAATTGCCTAGCACTTTGCTGATTCCGGAGGTCAGACCAGGCGTGGCCCCGAACACACAGAAGCCATCCGCGTCGGCAATGTCGCGGGCCGAACGCAGATTCTTGTCGTCGAGGTTGGACAGTTCATCGATAAACAAAGGCAAGCTTACCTTGGTGTCGGCTTGCAGCAACTCTTTGAGCAGGAAGGCCAGCAGACGGCAGTTGATCATCACTGAGGTGCCCGTTGATTGAGCTTCGACAGTGAACTCATCGCTGCCTTGCAGCTTGACACGGTAATCGACGCTGACGATCAGGCGAGCCATGTTCAGGGTTGCATCCCGACGCTGATCAGACTCGACGAACTGAGTGCAGAATTTACCAAGGCGGTCGTAGAGGACTTGTGGCGGTAGCTCGCCTCCGGTCAGATTCACAGTGTCGACAGTCTTCAGCAACTCGTCGAATTGGGGATGTAGCGTGCAGTCAATTGCCACAGCCGTTAGGTTAGAGACCTTGATTGACGAAAGGTGATTCTCGATCTCTTTGATAAAAGTACTAATAAGGGTGCGCGCATGCCTGATCGACTGAACTTGGATCATGGTGTCATCGTTATGCTGAACCACTTGGTTGAAATGGTTGTTCTCTTCCATATCGAGACGACCATAGAGAACCCTGTATTTCTCATGCAAATTGGTCAACGTTTCCAGGCTTACTGCGCTACGGTGGGCATGCTCGGCATCGTCGTCTAGAGCAACCGCAACTAACAGATCGGACACCAGCGACTTGATCTGGTTGAAACTACGGCTGATACCTTGACTGCGGGTTTCGATGGCATCCATTAATTCCTGAGTAACCACGACCTCCTGGCGCTCCGCACGTTGGTAGCCGGTTTTCAGGTACTCCAGACGCGAATGCAAGATGTCGTTGACCGTCCTGCTCCAGCGGAGCACGGATTGTTCACGCTCCTTAGCGGCTTCCAATGCTGTTCTAGCCTGCTCAACCAGACGGTTGGCTTCTTCGAGTTGCAGGTTGAGCTCATGGCAGCGGGCCTCAAGAAGCCCGAATCGCTCAGTAGCCTCGCCATGTTCTCGCTCTAATCGCACGAACTCCTGCTCAACGAATTCATGACGTTTCAGCAGGGCAATGTTGCGTTCATCCTTCTCGATCTGAGCCTGTTTGGCAGCAATGGTGCTTTCGATCTGCTCGACTGACATCTTCGTCTTATTGGCAAGATCACTAGCGCGGCGTTTTTGCTGAATAAGGCGTTTCTGGACAGATGCCAATTCGTCCTTGCGACTCTGTAGCAGCTTTCCGGCATCGTAGTGTTTAACCGGGACTGGAGTCGGACTGCTCAGGAACGTGAGAGAGCCTCCCTCCTCGTTAAACAGCGCGGCGAAACGTCGAATCGTCTCAATGTTATCTTCGAACAATGGAGGGCACTCGCCGGTGAAGACCTCCTGGTTAAGCGAGTAGAGAGTGTCCGCTGCGCGGTTGGGGATCTGGTCCAGATCTAGGAGTGACGGTTTCGCCCCTTCAATGAGCACTTCAAGATCCTTGACTTTCTGGCTGCCGTTGTTGACTTCACGTGTTAGCTGCTCGAACTCAAGACGAAACTCACCGTCGTCCTTGAGAGCCTTGATGTCGGCTCGATCCTCCTCAACCTGTTCAGCCAGTGCGGCAGCTATCTCTTCCGGGGTCATAGACGCGTAGCCATGCATCGCCGTTGAGAGGTCAATTGAATCCTTTTTGATCCGCTCGTAGTTCTTCGTGATCTCACCAATAGCGCCTTTCAGCTCCTTAAGCTGGGTGTTTTTACTAGCCGCCTGTCCACGCTGGTGGTCAGCAGTTTCTTTGACCGCACTGTAGTTCGCAAAGCACTGCATGCGAGCGTCGAGGTAGACCGAGCCCTGCTCGTTGATGCCCTGCTCAACGTCACATAACAGGTTCATGAGATCCGAGCTTTGAGCGTGAAGGTCGGTGAAATTCTGGGTGAAACGGTCCCAGTACGTCTGTCCGTTGCGAATCACCTGGAGTCGGTTCTTTACCGTGCTGAGGGTTTCGTACCTCGACAAGATTTCGATGAGATTGACGTTCAGTTCGGCTTCAGTACGATCCTTTCTGCCCTCAATGATCGTAGCGATGGTGTCCGGAAGAGTACGTTTATCTTTGGCTGCAATGTCGAAAGCCAGGTGAATCAGGCGTTTCCAGGCATCAATCTCACGAGTTTGGTTACCACCGCTCTTGAGCGGCAGCAGACAAAAGCGACCAGCATCGGGGCGTGTAGGCTGGTGCTTGTAGATTCGTTCCTTAATATTCACTACATCCTTGATCACTACAGCACCCAGCCTTTTCAGGGTCGGCTCAATTTGTGAAGTCGACAACCCTTCAATCGGTGCTCCCATGCCTCCATTGAGGCTTGATTCATGATTCCAGAACAGGTGCTCGATTTCCGAATATGGCACCGGCACAGCAGTACGCTCATAGCTGTATTGCTTGGTGCCCATGTTAAGGATGATGCAGAACGCCCCATGCGGATTCTCCGCTTCAAGAACCATGAAGGAGTTTCTCTCGGGAAAATAGAAGCCAAAAGTCGCATCTCGGCCGTAGTGGCCTTTTGTGCTCTTGAAACCGAATTTCCGCTCACAATCGTGGAGATTTTCTTCGGGCAGGAGAAAGAACTTCAATGCGTTGAGCATCGAGGTCTTGCCCTTATTGTTATCGCCGAGCAAGGCCGTGTGTTGGTCGATACGAACCTTCGTATAGCAGTAAGCCCCACTATTGATCAGCACGATCTGCTTCATCTTGAAGTCTTCGTGGAACATAGATTCGATGCTCATGGACGCTCCTCAAGTACTACAGGTACCAAGTAGGTTTCTTGCTCAAGCACCCTGCTGCTGTCACGCATAAACTGGATCACTTGATCTGTTTCAGGTGACAACCCCTGATACTTAATGACCTCCTGCCGCTGCTGATCCGTCAACGCGTACTTGGATTGAGCTAAACGCTCTTTCACGTCAGGCGGGGCAAGGAATACGGGGGGCTTTTCACGCAGCAGGGCTGTCAAAGAAGCGAACATCCGTAGGCCTCCCATGTCTACATCGAACAAGCAATACAGCTCATCGAAATGATTCAGTACGCTTGCATTCAGCCTGTTAGTCACCTGGTTTCCCGAACCAGAGATCAGCTCAATATCACTGGCTGTAACAGCCAAAATCCCAGCAATGAAAGGCAGCGTTTCATCGACTCGAAGGAAATTCTCCAGGTTCTCAACAATAACCCCCACCCTGCCCAGCACCCTCGGTAGCACCCATGCGCCAGCCTCAGTTACCGCCACAGTCGGATGCCGATGCTGAGCAGAGCGAAATATCAGTAACGATTCGGAGACACTAACTCGATGGCTATTGCCGTCTATGGCTGCTCCGACTCGACCTCCAACACCAGACGGCCTGAACCTCATCAAGAGCTCATCGAAGGCAGCCGAAAGAAGCACTTCGACGTGATAGCTACTTTTTTTAAGCTTCTTGGCCAAAAAAATGCGACTGATGTCTTCTCGCGCTACGCCTGCAGCCACAAGCTTTGCGATCAGCGCATCAAAGTTGATGGGCTGCCGTGATTGAACTTTGGCCAGATAGCTATAAATCACTGACGACAAAATCGACTTCCTTGTGAAGGTTGTTGGCCCTCAGGTATTTCGATAAATGAATCACTCAATTAGGACCCTCGCGGTGCTCCCTAGGAGAAAGCGATTCAACCGAATGAAAAACCTATGGATTAAGTGGGTTAAGAGAGAACCGTTCAGATCTCTCATTGAGCACAGCGCTCACGATATGTAAGCTTAAGCGACTCATCTAGAGTGTTTACCTGTACAGGTAAAGTTTTCGAGCAGGTGGAGAGCCAATGAAACGAAAACAGTCGATTGAATCCGTCCGCTGGGATTTGGCCTTACGCTACCGCCTGATCGAAACAGTAGCATGGTGGGAAGGTCGCTTGACCACGAGTCATCTGATGCAGAGCTTCGGCATCAGCCGCCAGCAGGCGTCGAAAGACATCAATACCTATATCAACGACTACGCGCCTAAGAACCTCGAATATGACAAGCATTTGAAGGGGTATGTACCTAGCAAGCAGTTCAGCCCGCTGTTTATAGTCGACAGCGCCAGCGCTTATCTACACTTGGTCAGCCAAAGCCACGACCGCGCCCCGCATGTGGAAGGGTTAGCTCTAGCCTACGCCCACACCGAAGTGCTGCAAGTGCCGGATCGCTCGGTGCGCCCTGAAGTGCTGCGCCCGCTATTGAAAGCATGCAGGGCCGGACTGCGTCTGGAATGTGAGTATGTGTCATTCAATACGCCGGTGGTGGAAACCCGGCTGATCGCACCACACACACTTATCTACACTGGCATGCGCTGGCACCTGCGCGCCTATTGCGAGAAAAACCGCGATTACCGGGATTTTGTGCTGAGCCGCTTTCGCGGCGTACCCGAGCTGATGGATGATGAAACCGGATACACGCGCGAGCTAGACCCTGGCTGGAGCACTAAGGTACAGGTCATTATCGAACCTGACTCACGCCTCAAACCCGAGCAAAAATCCATCATCGAAACAGACTACGCCATGCAGGATGGTCGCCTGGTGATCGAGACCCGAGGCGCGCTGGTGCAGTACGTGCTGCAGCGCTATCAGATCGATACGACCAAGGTGCATACCAAGGCCACAGCGCAACAGATTGTAGTAGTGAATTTGGATGAGCTGCAGGAGTGGCTTTATCACTGAGCCCTAGGCTTAACCAATATGAGATCGCTTTCATCTACACCATCACGAAGGTATAGCTCTGGCGTGGACTCTTCTGAAATGCCTTCCAGCATCAACGCAGTCTTGGCTTGCTTGAAAGCAGCCGGAATTGAACAACCGAATCCAATAGCCGAATAAAATTGCGCTGAAAATACGCGGGCCGCTTCGTCACCAATTGACTGATTCATGCCAATTGCGGCATCCACATATTGCGTACATGCGGCCGCCTGGTTAAATGAGTGGCACGTATTAAAGAAGACCAACCGAACTGAGTCGTAAAGTTCGAAGGTGGCGATAATACTCGCCATCGGGACAAAGGCTGCGTCACCATTTCGGTCCAACAGAACGAGCTCATCCTGATCGCTGCCGTGTCCACTAAAATGCACAATCGTGGGGTTGAGCTCGTTCATGTACTGCAAGATATCTCCTGAACGTAGCGCCCACCTCGACTCAAGCTTAACCGCATCACGATGATCCGAGAGTCGAATTTTTTGATGAATCTCTCGGACTTCCTCGTCCAGCAATAGCCTGCGATCAGAGGCTGTCGCTGGATCAGTCGCAAAGAACGCAACCTTAATTTCTTCGGGCAGCGCGGCCAATTTATCAATGCGGGCAGCAGCCTCCCGGTGCAGAGAATCATGCATTCTCAGGCTGGACTCTACCTCGCGGAATTGCCGTTTCTGTGCCTCCTGCATTTTTTGCTGCTCCATATTTCTTTTCTTCAGCACCTTCGCTTCTTCGCTTTCCACACGCGACTCAGCTGTCGCCAGCTTTTTCTGCTCTGCGGCAATCTTCTTCTCTAGCTTGGCAACTTCAACCAAATGCCTCGCCTGCAAATCAGCATAACGGTTGGCTTCTTTAAGCTTGGAGGTAGCTGTAGACAACTGCTTGGTTTTGCTCGCGGCAGATCCAGCAGCAAGAGATTTTCTCCCCGCATCAGCCGCCTTTTGCGACTCTCTGGCCTTCAGACTCGATAGCTTTGCTAGGGCTTCACGAACGCTGGCAACTTGACGACGATACATATCAACACTCATAAGTGCCCCCTACAGTTTTCAAAAGCGGCACAGCAGTCATGGCGAATAAGCATGCCGCCTTGTGAGCCAGAGCCTGGGCATAAACACAGCAAAGATAGGTGCATGGTTACGTCGTTTTAGAAAAGACGCGACGTAATGGCATGGCGGAATATCAGTCCGGCTGACCACCATAGGCAACATGAGCCAAACCCAGCATCAGAGTCAAAGCAGCTATCCGCAGAAGATACTCAGTCAGCGAACTCAGCATGATAACGGCGGATCTCCTCGGGTATCGATTACCCAACCATAGGCATCATTGACCTCGGAAGCGATATGTAAACTTTTGGTATGTAAACATTTAGAACGTACGCCGACCTGCGCCGACGCATGCGCCTTGCTGGATCTAAACACCGACGAGAACTGTACATAAAAACAGCCGCTGACGACTCCTCATGAGCAACGCGCTGATTCTTGGCGCACTCCACGCCAGCAATGTCGCTGGAAGCGCTTTCGAGTGCACGTCACACGCACAGAGTGACTATGAAGAAGGGGATGCACCGTGCACCGAACCTCGTTAGATTTGGTGGTCATACCGCGCCAGTTTCAGCATGAACTAGACGTAATCAAGTTTCTTTTCGGTCGGTTCATCATCACGCAGCCAGCGCACCTTGATGCCCAGGTACTGCGCCCCTTCAATGCCCTTCTTGAACCTTCGACGATCATCATTTTTTGCCGCGAGCTCAACGTATTGGATCACCAACTTGTATTGTTTTTTGCCTGCAGGGTGTTGATAAAGGAAATGATGCAAGCATTCATCAAGAGCACGGCCCTTACTGGGTGTTGGCTGATTCCGTTCGTATCACGACTGGTAATGCAGTCGGCAGCGCTCTACTTTCTCCGTCATCGCACAGCGCTCACCTCAGCCTTAGACTCCTATCCAAAGCCTAAACCATCGGCGAGTCAGTATCCCATGGGCATGGCGCTATTGCGCAGCAGGTAGGCATTAGCCCCGACTATTTCCGAACCCATGATGATTATCCCCGTAGGACTTCGTAGAGCTCTTACAGAGATAGCTAGCCCTGTAGAACAGAGCAGACAGTTCATCCACGTAACCAGGGCGCACATCTCGTTCTATTCGGTATTCAGCGTTTGGCGGAATATTCACCAGTCCTCTCACGTCACCAACTGACAGTCCCAGAGCGCTTGCCCAGGCTTCTTTCATGCGGTTATTGATATTGCTGGCTTTAGATTTGAGCCACCCCACCGTGTAGTAAGCCTCCTGGTTGAGCAAGATCAGCAGATGGTAATGCGGGCGTCCCATCTCTCCGATTTCTCTAGCCCAGACGTAACGCACCTTGCTGTTATGAGCGTACGGATTCCGCTCACGTGCCTTGGCGCGGTTGTGCTCAATCTTGGCTTTGAATGAGTCGATGAAACGGCTGATAACTTCGTTGGTATAAGCGTAGTCAGGCAGATCGATACCCATGGGTAGGCGTAGATCCAATCGGAATGCCAGCACCCTTGAGTGCTGATCTAGCGCTAGGTCAATGGTCTGCTTCAGACGGAAAAGGTATTCGCGGATGAAGGGCCCTGCGGCAAGCATTACGGGCAGGCCATCATAGGTAGGCAAGTCGTGCAGGTGAAGATTGGTGTTAGCGGAATGACGAAGCAGAGGGCGTTTTGTCTTGAGGGCATCAAGGTGCATGGATACTACTCCTGAGTTAGGTTCATAACCTGTGCCCATTGAGTATTTTTTAACCGTTAGCTCTGTAGCTCAACCTACCTGGATACGGTTGATGATCGTTACATTGGCCTAGATTCACCCCCCCCTATACATAGCCCATCAGGTGATATTCCACTCTGGAACAGCGCCATGCGAACCCAGCTGCAGTATGCCCATACAAGTTACTGCCTAGCTTCGCGAGTTACCCTGAAACCTTTCAGGTGGTAAGGACTGCTTAAAGCATATTACTTTTACCGAGAATGGCTCTCCCGGCTAGCTCGGGAAACGGAGCCTCAATTCTCCAGCCAGGCTGGCAATTTCTGCCAATGCATTACTCCGGAAGAAAACCATCTCCGCACGCCCTGGGACGGTCACAAACTTGGTGACCTCAGGCCCTGATAAGCCGCGCAATGAGGAGCAGTATTGCTCGGCTTATTAGGAAAACTTACACATCTCCCATACGCCGGCTGTCCGACCGGCATAAACGCCATGACCAGCCACAGGCGGTCATGGCACAGATGGTGGTTTCTAGCTGACTAACCCCAAGCGGCCGCGTCGGGTTGAATCCTCAGCAGCGAGATTACGTTCTTCGATTTTTGCAAGAATCCAATCATGCACCTCGTTTTCGATAAATCCGATCGACCTGCCACCCAATGAGACTGGCGACGGAAACCTGCCTTCGCCGATGTACTTGTAGATGGTCGACCGTGCTAGGCCAGTTGAGTCGATAACTTCTTTCAGACGGATGATTCGCATGAGCAGGCTCCTCTGTATGGCTCAGAGGATTACCCAGGTTTGTAAAAAATCACCTGATTACCGTCGATCCATAGACCAGGCACCTAACGCTCGCTGCGAGAGGCTGGTCTTTGTTGCCCGGGCATCCATCAAGAAGTCGTTCCTGATAGCGCTTGGCGACACCAAGCGGTCGCCCCCCCCCCGATCCACAACTGAACCACCTTTCACTACGCAACCACGCCCATCTCAACCCCTTGTAACCGCACTTAGACCTCGTGGCTCCTCGCCTCGATGATGTAGCAGTGCTAACCCCGCCTGATGACCAATCGCCCAATTGTTGCGAGAACAGGTAGCCCTCGTTGATGACGACGGGCGCCCAATCCATGGTCGTAGATTGAGTCGTGGCAGGAATATCTTGAGCCGGTCAGCGCCTCAGAAAAGCTAAAAAAATCAGTCAGACAAAACCAGAACATCAAGAAAGCCAAAATATAGACTCATAAATTCATATATCCATGGCTACAGCCTATAAAATACGTGACAATAATTAAAAAAATAAACATAGAATATTTATAAAATAGCCATATTAAAGCCTTAAAATTAAAATATATCAGCACTAGTTTTCTCTTAGGATTCTCATTGAATCCAAATAGAACAAAGCTATAATTAAACTTAAAAATAGCTTTAATGCATTATAAATAAACCTATAATAGGATTTAACTATGTCAAATCCCGGCATCCTGATCGGGGCAGATGCGCTTAGCGAGCTACTCAGCGATCCAGGGCGCAATGCTCGCCACGACATCTGGCTATGGCTACACCTCTACATGACTCAGAACGCTCCGTTTGACCCACGCACCTGCCGCGGCTTGACGATGCGAGACGAGATCGCCGATTTCCTTAAGCGCAAAAAATACGCCCTGTATCGCATTGCTCGGGAGAAAGACCGAAGCCTGATTCCAGAAGAGTCACTGACTTGGATCGAGGAGGACGAAAGGCAGTATCAATGGCTACTCAGCAGGCTCACGAAAATCACTGATGCGAGGCTGCCCAGAGGGGTTGTGCACCTCAAAGGTAGAGAGCACCTGATTACCATCATTGATATTTGGAATGCCGACCTGGAGGAGAAGGCGTACGAAGTCGAATCGCTTCGCAAGGAATGGCTTAGGCACAAAGCAAAGGACAGCGCATTCGAGTGGTTCGGAGACAAGAAGGAAGGCGCCAAACGCTGTGTATGCGCTTGGGAGTGGTTGGAGAAAGACAATCGTCTTTTGTCCAGACGAGACACTCCTATTACCAATTACAAAGAGCTGCTCATATTCTTCGATGGAGCAAGGCTCGGGCGTAACGAGCAAAAGGCCATCATCAATGAGATAAAAAAGAGATGGAATCGCAAGCAGCTCGACGTGCGCAATCCTGACAAGAAACAGCTCAACGTAATGATCCCGATAGCGGTGATCGCCCAGCTAGATGAATTGGCTGCAAAGCACAAACTGAAGCGACCGCAAGTTATAGAGCGGCTCATAGCCGGTGAGTTTGAAGCAGGGATACACCTTGATTACTAGCATGCTTCTCGTTAATAGGCGATGCACTCACACCACACGACACCTTCTTGTAACAACAGCATCAAACGTTTGTATTCCAAACGGTATTCCAATCAGATTTTCGAACCAAAAAATACTATTTATATCAGATAGTTAAATATCGGGTTCAGATTACCCCGGCCCACCACTTCATCATCTAAAGACGTCCACGGACGTCTTTTTTTGTGCCTGAAATCCAGCAAACACCGGGATTTCAAGTCCAACTGGGTCCGATGGTATCTGAGCACATCCTACAACTCGTGTATTCCACGTAATATTCCAAGCCCACGACTGATATTTTTTGGAATACACGCAGTATCGGAGATTCTCATGGGTGCCCAAGCCACTCGGCTTTCAGACGTCAAAGTCAAAGCAGCAAAACCAAAGGAAAAAGACTACATCCTCACTGATGGCGACGGCCTCCAGATGAGAGTGAGGGCTAATGGCTCAAAGCTCTGGAATTTTAATTACATTCACCCAACCACCAAAAAGCGGATCAATAGCAACCTACACTGGCGTAGCCGACAAGAAATGGATCAGCCCGCCTAGCCATTTGACTGGCGGGTTTTCTAAAATAATTTATCGTCTCACTCCCATTCCCCCCCTCCCCTCACTAAACACCATGACCACCAGCCGGCCCTTCGAACTCGACGATACTCACCGCCACACGCCGCTAGCCGAAAGCTGGACGTGGAACACATAAGGCGCCGTAACTTTGCCGCATCCCCGCTTCCAATCTTAATCATTCTCAACACTTAAACTAGCAAGTTAGCCAACTAACTAATTTCAAACATCCACTTGAATAGCTCATCATCCGCTTGGCTATCGCTTTAACGATTAACCTAAAAAGTATTTCGCTTTCACATATATTTTACATTCCCCTACATATGATAATGTCATTACGACATCAACGCTGTTCCAACCAGAATCAAAGGGGTGTGTATGGCAGGTGTAATGGCATCCGTTAACAGCCGTACACAACTGGTCGGTCAGAACAGACTGGAATTATTGCTATTCCGCTTTAACGACCAACAGCTGTATGGC
Source organism: Pseudomonas sivasensis (assembly GCF_052938085.1). Lineage (NCBI taxonomy): Bacteria > Pseudomonadati > Pseudomonadota > Gammaproteobacteria > Pseudomonadales > Pseudomonadaceae > Pseudomonas > Pseudomonas sivasensis. The sequence continues at coordinate 726,527 of NZ_CP176442.1, read as the reverse complement.
ATTAACGTCTTTAAAGTCAGAGAAGTTATTCGCTGCCCCAAGCTATCTCTACTACCAAAGTCTAATAACAACATTTGTGGCGTTGCGAATATCCGTGGTGCTTGCATCCCCATTCTAGACCTTGCAATGGCTACCGGGCTGCCCGGCATCACAGATAAAGAAAGCGCCTTTATCATACTTACGGAGTACAACAACCGAGTTCAAGGTTTCTTGGTGTATGCAGTTGAACACATCGTTAACTTGAACTGGGAAGACATTCATCCGCCTCCCAAGGGCAGCGGTGACAACAATTACCTGACGGCCGTTACCCGTACCGATGATCGTCTGGTTGAAATCATCGATGTAGAAAAGGTGCTGACGGAAATCTCGCCCTCGTCCGAGGAAATTTCGATTGGTGTGGTGGATGACGCGGTCAATCAACAGGCTCGACACCTGCGAGTGCTGACCGTGGATGACTCGATGGTTGCGCGTAAACAGGTGACCCGCTGCCTGGAGACAGTGGGTGTCGAGGTCGTCGCCTTGAACGATGGTCGCCAGGCGCTGGATTACCTTCGGGCCATGCTTGACGAGGGGCGCAACCCGGATGAGGAGTTTCTGATGATGATTTCAGATATCGAAATGCCGGAAATGGACGGTTATACGCTGACCGCCGAAATCCGCAGCGACCCACGCATGGCCAAGTTGCATATCGTGCTGCACACGTCCCTATCGGGCGGTTTCAACCAGGCCATGGTCAAGAAAGTCGGGGCCGATGACTTCCTCGCGAAGTTTCGCCCGGATGACCTGGCAGGTCGCGTAGTCGCACGAATCAAGGCCGTGAGTCCTACCTGAAAGGCAAAACGACACTGCTCAAGCCAAGGAGGCTGATGAACAACGTATAAAAAGACCATCAACAGAGGGCATACCATGTTGAAGTGCAATGAACTCGATCTTCAGGCGCCTGATGGCGAGGCAAAGCCATTCTGGCGGGGCGGTGAGCCGTCGCAGGTGCCGTGCGCCTTGGGCTGCGGCGCTCAACCGGCCGCTACGGCCCCAGCGGCTGCGCCAGGCGTCCCAGCCATCCCCACATCCATGCAAAACGAATTAGTCGCCGCACAGGAAATCTGTAGTCGCGCTAAAACCGCCGTTGTCGAGATGTTCGGCCATGCCCGCATGGGCCGGGCCCTGGAGCTTGAGCACATCAGTGCATTGGTGGACGACATTTCGAGCTCTATCGCCCGCCACCCTAATGCCTTTATCAGCCTGGCACGCCTGAAAAGTATCGACAACTACACCTACATGCATTCAGTCGCCGTGTGTGCGTTGATGATTGCCCTCGGCAATCAATTGGGCCTCTCTACCGCACTGATTCGTCGCGTCGGCATGGCCGGGCTGTTGCATGACATCGGCAAAATGGCCATACCGGGCGCCATTCTCAACAAGCCTGGCCGGTTGAGCACTGACGAATTGCAGTTGGTGCGTACCCATCCACTGGAAGGGGAAAAAACCCTGCAAGCGACCTCGCAGATGTGCGAAATGGTCGTGGATGTGTGCCTGCATCACCACGAAAAAGTCGACGGCACCGGCTACCCCCATCAGTTGGTAGGGGACCAGATCAGTCTGGTGGCTCGGATGGCTGCGGTGTGCGATGTCTACGACGCAATCACCTCGGACCGCTCCTACAACCAAGGCTGGGACCCAGCCGTCGCCATCCAGCAAATGTCCACATGGGAAGGGCATTTTGATGACGAGGTATTCCGCGCGTTTTTAAAGTCCGTGGGTATTTACCCGGTCGGTTCTATCGTTCAATTGAAAAGTGGCAGTATCGGTGTAGTGATAGAACAACATCCCGAGTCGTTACTGACACCAAAAATCAAAGTGTTCTTTCTGCCCGTTCTAAATATTTATGTAACGCCGAAAATAATAGACCTGAGTGATCCCGAACAACCCGACCGAATTGTCGCGAGGGTACCGCCCCAGCGTTACGGCTTCAAAAACACCGAACGCTTATGGCTCGACGAAGAGATGCCCAAAGAGCATTAAGTAACTCCAAGCGCTGTACAGCATGTCCATGCCTAAGCAGCCAATGATAAAACACCGTGCCTTGTGCAAAAGAAGTACCGAAATGTCGACATTCGATGATGTTGACGACTATTAGCATGGGCAGGAAATATCATGAAATTCAACTCATTGCAGACTCGAATTTGCTTCACCGCCGGACTCTGCCTGTTTATATCGTGTGCGAGCCTGGTCTCATATGGCCTTTATTCTTCAAGCGCCAATCAAGCGTATGTCGGCACTGAAGTTTCAACCCTGATTGAAAGCGCCACTATCCGCGAAGTGCAAAACCTGGCTGAGTCGCGTGCCAATGCCATCCAGGCAAAACTGCAGAACGCCTTGGATTCGGCACGCACAATGGCCAATACGCTGGGAGCGAGTAAAAGTGCGCAGAGCCCACTGACCCTCAGCCGTGAGCAGATCAATACGATGCTGCTCAGCGTGCTCAAGGACAACCCCGACTTCAACGGCACGTATTCATGCTGGGAACCGGATGCGCTGGACGGCCAGGACCAAGCCTTTCGTATCAATGAGGGCGGTAACAACCCGTTGACCGGTCGCTTCACCCCCTACTGGACACGCAGTTCAGATGGCCATATCGCCGTGCAACCGCTGGTTGAGTACGACTCCGATGCCCGCCACCCCAATGGCGTGTTGAAGGGCGGCTGGTACTCAGGCCCACGGGACACCCAGAAAGAAAGCGTGCTGGACCCACTTCCCTACGTGGTGCAAGGCAAAAATGTGTGGCTGACCACGCTATCGGTACCTATCACTGCCAATGGCAAGTTCTACGGCGTGGTCGGGGCTGACTTCGATATCTCATTTATCCAGAAACTCAGCGAGCAAATGTCCGCAGATCTGTATGGCGGCAAAGGCTCCGTGTCGATCCTGAGCAATCAAGGGCTCGTGGTGGCTGACAGTAAACGCCCGGAATTCATTGGCCAGTCACTGAAAGGCTTGTTGCCAGGCACTTGGGAAAAGGTGTTGGCGAATGTGCAAAAAGGCCAGGGAGACAGCCGGCTCAATCAGGACTCCCAGGAAATCGAAGTACAGATGCCGATCAATCTGGGGCGCACCGGCAAGCCGTGGGCGATTTTGATCCATCTGCCCAAGGCGGTGGTCATGAGCCAGGCCTTGGCCCTGGAGCAGGAACTGCAGTCACGCGGCGTCAAGAGCAGCATCTGGCAGGTCTCGGTCGGCGTAGGTGTCTCCTTGCTGGCATTGCTGGCGCTGTGGTTTGCCACAGCGAAAATCGTCGGCCCGATTCGTGAAGCTGCCGCTCTGGCCGCGAATATCAGCCTGGGTGATTTCTCTCGCCGGCTGGTGCAGAAATCTGATGACGAAGTCGGCCAATTGTCCTTTGCCTTGAACGATATGTCGGAAAGCCTGCAACGCCAGGTGCGTGTGGCCGAGCGTATTTCCGAAGGGGACCTGGATTTGGAAGTACGCCTGTCCTCCCCCAACGACACCCTCGGCAAATCGTTGGAAAAAATGGTCGGTAACCTGAACACCCTCATTTCCCAAGTCCAGGCCAGCGCCACGCAAATCACCGGCAGTTCCGCACAGGTCACCGAGTTGAGCCAGTCGCTGTCCGACGGCGCATCTAATTCTGCATCGTCCATCACCGAAATCAGTGCCGTGATGACCCAGATGGCAGCGCAGACTACCGACAACGCCGCCAATGCGAAGAAGGCAGACGAGCAATCCCAAGCCTCGCGCGCCGACGCCGGGGAAAGTGACAAGTTGATGAGTGAATTGATCGCGGCCATGGCGGAAATCGACAATTCGGGCAAAGACATCACCGCGATTATCACCACCATCGACAACATCGCCGCTCAAACCAACCTGCTGGCGTTGAACGCAGCTATCGAGGCCGCACGTGCCGGCGAACTGGGGCGTGGTTTTGCGGTAGTCGCCGACGAAGTCAGAAGCCTCGCCGCCCGCAGCGCCGAAGCCGCCCAGCAAACCGCCGCGCTGATTGCCGACTCCTCGACCAAAACGCAACGCGGCATGATCATCGCCGGCCGCACCGCCGACTCGTTGAGAAATATCGTCACTGGCACCAGCACGGTTTCCAGCCTGGTGTCGTTGATCTACCAAGCCTCCAGCGAACAGGCTTCCGGCCTGCAACAGGCGAGCATCGGCCTGGAGCAGATCGACGAAGTCACCCAGCAGAACCAGGCAAACTCCCAGCAATGTGCAGTGGCAGCCAAGAACCTGTCGGAACGGGCCAACTCCATGCAACAGGGCCTGAGCCGCTTCAAAGTCAAAGCCTCGTAATGCCTCACGCGAAGCCAGGGGGTCGTCAACCTCCTGGCCCAGCGACATAACCCACGCCCATTCATGAAATATTAAGAATCACCTCCCTATACTCATCGATTGTGAGCCGTTCCCTCAAACGATCCCCCTTCTCTCGGTAGCCAGACTCCATGACGCGTCCCGCTCCTCTGCTGCTCCTGCTTGCAGGTCTGCTGTTCTTCTTGGCCCTGGGTAACCATGAACTGCAAGGCTCCACCGAGGCCCGTGTCTCGGGCATTGCCATGGCCATGCACTTGGACAATGACTGGGTCGTACCGCAACTGTTTCGTGAGCCCTTCCTGGAAAAGCCGCCCCTGAGCCTGTGGCTGGACGCCGGAGCAATTCGCCTGTTTGGCGGCACACCTGGGGCGGTACGGCTGGCTTCGGCATTTGCCGGTCTGTTCAGCGTGATGCTGCTCTACGGAATGCTGCGCAGGTTCGGACGCCCAAAGACACTGGCGTTTTGCGCAGCGCTGATACTCGCGACCATGGCCAGTTACTGGGGCAATGTGCGCGGCGTGGGTGAAGATTCACTGCTCAGCCTAGGGGTGACCACCGCGCTGCTGGCGTTCTACCAAGCCGTACGCCCCGGGCGTGAAGGTTCCAGCGCGTGGGCATGGATGCTGTTTACCGCCGGCATGGTGATCGCCACCCTGAGCAAAGGCGTGCTGGGCCTCGCGTTGCCGGGCATCGTGATCTTTGTGTACCTGACCAGCATCAGCCTGATGGACAAGCGCCTGCGTATCGGCGAGTGGCTCAAGCCGGGCGTGTTCACCGTGCTGGCGTTGGTGCCGTTGATGATCTGGCTGGGCTTCCTGTTCCAGCGCGGCGGGATGCAGGCCGTGGGCGAAGTACTGTGGACCAACAGCGTCGGGCGGTTCAGCGGGTCGTTCGTCGAGGCTGGGCATTACGAGCCGTTTTACTACTACTTCGCGAAGCTGCCGCAAGCGTTCCTGCCCTGGAATATCCTCGTGTACCTGGGCCTGTGGCACTTTCGAAAAAGCCTGGTGCGCGATCGCTACCGCCTGTTTTTCAGTGTCTGGCTGGTGGCGCAGTTCACTCTGCTGACTCTGGCGTCCAGCAAGCGCACCGTTTACCTGATGGCACTCACGCCAGCCGCCGCCGTGCTCGCAGCAGAATATGCAGGTGTGCTGTTGGAATGGCTCAAGGTGCGCAAGCCGGCGCTGTACCGCTACCACCGGGGGGTGATCATCGGCGTGTTCAGCCTGGCAATGGCCAGCTACCTGACGGCCGCGTTCTGGTTCGCACCCAAAGCAGACAAGCGCGAGTCTTTCGTACCCGTGATCAGTCAGGCCAGGGCGTTTCAAACTGAAGGTAAGAACGTTGTGATGTTCCAGCCCAATGAGCGCATCGCCGGGGCGAGCGTGTTCTATCTGCAGGCCTACTTGCCGATCCTGCAGACCGAAGCTGAATTACACAGTTTTCTCACGGCCAAGCCCGGCAACGTTGCATTGCTGGACAACACCCGCCAACTGAGCGGGAAGATCACCGTAATCAAGGAGATGAAGATCGGTCGCCAGCCTTACTACTTCATCGAGCAGTAAGGCCAGCGCACCCAGGGCATCAGTGCTTGGTGAGTTTGTCCAAGTAGCCCATGGCAAAGGCCGAGACCACGAAGGTCATGTGGATGATCACGTACCACATCAGGTGCTGGGGATCGACGTTCTTGGCGTCCATGAAGATGCGCAGCAGGTGGATCGAGGAAATCGCCACGATGGACGCCGCCACTTTCATCTTCAGCGACGAAGAGTCCATGGTGCCCAGCCAGTTGAGCTTTTCCTTGTTTTCATCGATATCCAGCTGCGACACGAAGTTCTCGTAGCCGGAAATCATCACCATCACCAGCAAGCCACCCACCAGCGCCATGTCGATCAACGACAGCAGCAGCAGGATCACTTCCGCTTCCAGCATGGTGAAAATGTTGGGAATCACGTGAATGATTTCCTGGAAGAATTTCAGCGCCAGGATCAATAAACCCAGGGATAACCCCAGGTAGATCGGCGCCAGCAGCCAGCGTGAAGCGTACATAGTGTTTTCGATAAAGCGTTCCATGGGATCTCACACAGCTTGGCTAAAAATGGCGGCGAGTATACCAGCCGCTACAACACACCTGTAAGCGCGAGAAAACTGACCCAGGCGGCATCTGTAAGAGAATTTTTCTGCTAGTGTCGAGCCCATCTCAACTCGGCTCGATGACGTCGGACAGGAAAAACTCAGATGATGGATGTGCGATCCCCTTTGGCCAGCATTGGCCTGTGCGCGGCATTGCTGCTGGCCAGCGGCTGCTCCCCCAGCGACGAGCAGAAGCAGACGACCCTCGAAGAGAAAACCGCCAAATTCGAACAGTCCCTCGACAGCATCCAAGACCCCAAACTGCGTGACGCCGTCGCCGACCTCGGCGGTTCGCTGCTATTGCTGGAACGGGCGCGGGTCAAACTGGCCACCAAGCCCATCGAGGCCGAGTACGGCGAAGACAACCTGGCCCTGCTCAAGCACTACCCCACGCCCCAGGCGCTGGTGGATACCTATATCAATGGCCTGTTCGTACTGCGCAAGACTTCACACTCCGACTACCTGACGGATTTGCAGCCGGTCTTCCCGTTCAGTTTCAACATGCCCGACCAATTCCCCTTCCCCCATGGCCTGGAATGGCAGTCGGTCACCTTGAGCAACAACAAAGTCATCCCTTTCCAGCCGGAATGGTCGGAGACAGACCCCGGCATTCAGTTAAGCCCCAGCAGCTCCAACCTGACCAACCCCGATGACCTGACGGTGACCTACCCCTTCATCGACGGCATCGAGACGGAAAACAAGAGCCAACCCCAGCCTGTCACCCTAAAAGGCGCGGTCGAAGTCATCGCGCCGGGCAAGGTGCTGACGTTCGACCTGTCGAAAAAGGACGTGGGTCACAAACGCACTGAGGGCAATATCACCCTCAATTTGCTGCTGCTGGAGAAGAACTACGCCGAAATCGAGCTGACCAACAGCGAGCCACTGGCGCCGCAAGTCGGCGACGAGTCGCCAAACCCTCTGCTGGTGCAGGCGCGCGACACTACCGGGCAATTCCTCACACGCTCAGGTTCGATCAACGAAAGTGCCGCGCAAGTGGCGTTCTACGAGAAACAGTTGGCCGAGATGCAAAAGCAGAAGGCCTGGTCGGAGGGGTTCGAAAAACAACTGACGGATGAACAGAAAGCTTTCGAGCATAAGCAGGGCAGTCATTACGCCAAGGTGTATTTCAACGGCTTGATCGATACCCTGCAGGTCAACGTGATGGACTTTTCCACGGCGTCCGTTACCCGCAAGGACCTTGACTTGCCGGTGTTGCGCTTCGACAAGAACAGCCTGGAAAAGACCGTACAAGCCTTGCCGATGCCGGTCACCGTCTACGACGACAGCGCTGCCAGCTGGCTCAAAGACTCGGCAATGACCGAAGAACAACTGAAAAACAGCGTCAGCATCAGCCAGTCTGTCGAAGACGCCAGTGCCGCGCATATCGAGTTCGACCACCCTTTCACCTTTAATGACGACCTGGTCGGTGCAGAGCGCAACAGCAGCGAATCGCCGATTACCTTTTTTACGGCGGACGAAAAAGGTGAGCGCGGCGACCCCATCGAGCTGCCGACCGAAGCGTTCGAGCTGAATCCGGCCCGTGGAACTCTCACCTACGACCTCACCCTGTTCCCGGAAAACCCGGCGTTTGTGGTGGGCTCAATCCCGCTGTTTTTGGCGACTATCGAGAAAGGTGAGTTAGACGTGGCCAAGCTGCCCAAGGGCTTGTCGCTCAAGGACAATGCGCTGATCGTCGATCAGAAAGAATTCCCGGCCGACAGCTGGCGCTTCTATGCCAAGGACGCCAGTGGCCAGTACCTCAAGGAAATCCTTGGGGTGAGCCACCGCGCCGAGGAATACGGCACGGCGATGTTTGACGTGCATTATTTCTACGGCCGACCGACCGCACTGGAAAGCTACCAGCGCACCGACCTGAACACCGTGCAGTACGGCTTCGAGGTCAAGCTGGACAAGCCCGACAGCAAGTGACCGCCACTACAGCGCAAGCGGCTCATGGTTGCCATTGAGCTGCCGCAGATGGGCTTGCATATGCAGGCACCAAATCTGTGGGTCGCCCGCCACTTCATAGCCGTGCATGGTCAGGCTATCCACAATCGATTCCAGGATGGTTTGCGCCGCAAAAGGCCCATGAAACGGGCCTTGGGACTTGATGGTGGACGGCTGTTCACCGGACATTCCGGCGGCAAATAACAAGGTCCACATCCCTTTATCCCCCGCGAGAGGGCGAATGGAGCATTCGATACGGGTGACCAGGCCAAAGCACTGGCGGGTAAGACAAAGGTTGCGCGGCATGGCGGCGACCCTCGGCAGATCGGTGTTCAGCCCGGCCTGGGGCAAGGCTGTTTCTATCCAGCGACTCCTGTGAATATCCCTAAAGCAGAGAATAGAAGAAAAACCCGACAAACCAAGGCCGTAGGGACCAACGGACATTAGTCCCTCAGAAGGAAGTCAATTTAGTGACGCAACCAGTTCCAAATGTGAAAGGGGGCTTGCTCCCGATGCAGTGTGTCAGTCGACATTTACATGACTGACCTATAGCAATCGGGAGCAAGCCCCCTCCCACATGTTTGACCCGGCCTGGCCTCAGAACTCAGGTGGGCTTGGCTTCGGCCAGCGCCTGCTGCGCCAACTCCTTCTCCGCCTCTTTCAAGTCTTCCTCGCTGATCATCTCGGCAATCGCACGCAAACGCTCGACCACTCGCGCATTGACGGTCCCTTCCGGGAACTGCCCCTCGGCGTCCGGCTCACCCGCGTCTTCACCCACCAACAGGCTCAACGCCTCATCGGCCTGGCGCACCGCGTAGATATGGAACTGCCCGGCACGGACGGCCTGCAAGACCTTCTCATCAAGCATCAACGTGGCCACGTTGGCCTGAGGAATGATCGCCCCTTGCTCACCGGTCAAACCGCGCGCTTCACAGAGACGGAAGAAGCCCTCGATCTTCTCGTTGACCCCACCTACCGCCTGCACTTCACCAAACTGGTTGATCGAACCGGTGATGGCAAAACATTGCTTGAGCGGGGTTTTCGACAGGGCCGAGATCAAGGTGCACGCCTCGCCCAGGGACGCACTGTCGCCGTCCACATAACCGTAGGATTGCTCCAGCGCGATGCTCGCCGAGATCGCCAGCGGGAATTCCTGGGCATAACGGCTGCCCAGGTAACCCGTGAGGATCATCACGCCCTTGGAGTGAATCGGCTGACCGAGGTTAACCTCACGTTCGATGTCGACAATGCCGCTGCCGCCCGGGTACACCGTGGCGGAAATCCGCGCCGGTACGCCGAATGCCGAGTCTCCGACTTCCAGCACCGTCAGCCCGTTGCACTTGCCCACGGCCGCACCGGCGGTGTCGATCAGGATCACCCCGGCGAGCATGTCATCCAGGATCCGTGCCGACACGCGGCCGGTACGGGTGGCCTTGGCTTTGAGGGCGCGCTCGATATGGCCGGCATCGGTCATTTCATCGCCGGCCAGGTGGCGGATAAAGTCCGCCTCGCTCACCAGTTGAAACAAGTCACCAATACGCGCCGACAAACGGCCCTGATGCTCCGCCAGCCGCGCGCTGTAAGTCGCCAGCCGCGCCACCGCGTCCGAGGTCAACGGCGCCATGCCCTCTTCCGAGGTCCGGGTTTTGAGCAACTGAGCGAACTGCTCCAGGCTTTCGTCGACCATCGGGATGTCTTCGTCGAAATCCACCAGCACCCGGAACATCTCCTGGAAGTCCGGATCGGCGTCCTGCAGCGCGTAGTAAAGCTGGCGCGAACCGATAATGATCACCTTGACCTGCAACGGAATCATTTGCGGGTTGAGGGTCACGGTAGCCAGACGGCCCAGCTCGCCCAGAGGCGATTCCATCTTCAACTTGCGCGATTGCAGGGAGCGCTTGAGGGCGTCCCACACGAACGGCTCGCTGAGCATTTTTTCGGCTTCGAGGATCAGGAACCCGCCATTGGCACGGTGCAAGGCACCCGGTCGCAGTTGGCGATAGGTGGTGTAGAGCGCGCCCTGGTCGGTGCTGTACTCGATACGGCCAAACAGGTTGTCGTACGTCGGGTGCGGTTCAAACACCACTGGGGCGCCGCCGTTGACCGGGTGCCCAACCACCAGGCTCGGGCAGTATTGCTCTTCAAGCAGCTTGCGGGCCTGGGCGTCGGTCTTGGCGTCGTCGACCAATTGCTCGACCACAGTTTTCAGCAGGTACACCTGCATCGCCTGCAAGTAACCGCAGACAGCTGCGTTCTCGGCGTATTTTTCCGACAGTGGCGCAAGCAAAGGTTGCAGGGCCAAGGTGATGGTTTCTTCGTTGAACTGGCGCAGTTGGTTGTTGGACTCACGCTTCCACTGCGGCAGGCTGGCCAACTCCTCGTTGAGGCGCTCTTCCAGCTCGGAAATATCTGTGTGGAAACGCTCGCGATCTACTTCCGGCAGTTGCGAAAACTCGGCTTCGTCCAGCGCCTTACCGTCGAGCATCGGCGTGAACGCGATGTTGGAACTGTCGCGGTACAGCGCCACGTCCTTTTCCAAAGCCAGGCGTTCGATCACATCGAGGGCCTTGTCGTAACGCTGGTTGAACGCGCGGTCGATGGCGCTTTTGCGCTGTTGATAAGTCGGGTGCTCAAAGACCGCCGGGAAGGTGGCCACCAGGTTGTCGACCAAGCCGTTGATATCGGCAATGAACGCCGCCGCTGCACCGCCTGGCAACTCCAGGGCGCGTGGTTCGCGGGGTTCATCGAAATTATTCACATAGACCCAGTCCGCCGGGGTCTGCAGGCGCTTGCCTTCGGCCTTCAGGTAGCGTTTGACGAACGAGAAGCGACCGGTGCCCGGCTCGCCCATGACAAACACGTTGTAACCGGGGCGTGGCATGGCCACACCGAACTGCAACGCTTCAACTGCGCGTTCCTGGCCAAGCACACCGCGAAAGGGCTCCAAATCATTGGTGGTCGAGAAGCTGAACTGTTCAGCGGAAAAAGGACGAGTCAGCGCTTCGGGCGCTAGACGCAGGCTGGCAGCAACAGGATCAGGCATCGGGCTTCCTTACATCAGGCGGGGCAGATGACGGCATTCTGGCTCCCCGTTGCGCGCTCTGGCAAGGCGAGCCTTTGTGAAAGCGTAGACACCGAATGAGTCCTACAAAAAAATCGCGACATCTCTGATTGTTTTATAAAAACACACGGAACCCTTGGAACGTGCCTAAACTCCAAACTGCGCGGGTTGGACTAATAACCGATCCCTAGGGCGCTATGAAGTGCCTGAACCCTTGTCCATTGGTTTGCACACAAAGAGAACAAAGCTATGAAACGGATCCTTCTCGGTACTCTCTTCACCGTCGTCTCCCTCAATGCAATGGCTGAAGCACCAGGTGGCCCGAACTGCGGTTGGGGCAACATGTTGTTCGAAGGCCAGCGCGGCACTCCGGCTCACTTCCTGGCTTCCACCACCAACGGTACTTCGGGTAACGCCACCTTCGGCATGACCTCGGGCACCAACGGTTGCAGCACCAACAGCGCGCTGACCTACGGCGGCAAGTCCTGGATTGCCATGAATGGCATGATGAACGAGCTGTCCGAAGACATGGCCAAGGGTAATGGCGAAGCACTGACCACTTACGCGGTGGTACTGGGCGTTGCTCCGGAAGATCGCGAACACTTCGCTGCAGTGGCTCACGAACACTTCCAGCAAATCTTCAGCAAGGCCGATGTGACCGCTGAAGACGTGCACAACAACACTCTGGCTGTACTGAAAGGCGATGCCCGTCTGGCGAAATACGCTACCCAGGCTTAAGCTCGACCTGCCCGCGCCTCCCCAGGCGCGGGTTTTATTTTTGGACCCGCTTCCCCTTTGGGTCTCTCTAATTTCCGACTTAAGTTGCCCCTATGCTCAAACGCTTTGCCTGGATGGCACTCTTCGCCTGCGCCCCGCTGTACGCAGCACCGCACCTTGATGATCAACGTTTGCAGCAATTGGCCAACGATCCGTTCTGGCTTTCGCTGGGCCATTACGAAGCCGGCAAAATCAGTGGCTGGCGCAGTTATGTCAGCGAGCAGAAATTTTTCCTCGCCCCCGACGGTGCCCATCACCCGGATGCCGAACTCAAGGCCACCGTTGAAGCACTCTATGCTCCGGCCAGCCTGGGTGAAAAACACGCCCAATGCGTCTACCCCGCACGTACCCGCTGGTTAAAGGATCAGTTGCACCTGACTGACCTGCCCGCCGTGGACTGCACCGAATTCAAGCAATGGTTCAAGGACGTCTCGCCCCATAGCGCGGTGATGATTTTCCCGGCGGCCTACCTCAACAGCCCGTCCTCGATGTTCGGCCACACCCTGCTGCGTATCGACCAGGCCGACGTGCAAAGCAACAAGACCGCGCTGCTCAGCTACGCGATCAACTTCGGCGCCTATATAGAAGGCTCGGACAACAGCATTCTCTACGCCTGGAAAGGCCTGATGGGCGGCTACCCCGGTCTGTTCGCGCTGGTGCCTTACCAGGAAAAACTCTCCGAGTACCGCAGCCTCGAAAACCGCGACCTATGGGAATATCGCCTTAACCTCACCCAGGTCGAGACCGAGCGCATGGTCGAGCACGTGTGGGAGCTCAAGCAGATCCAGTTCGACTATTTCTTCTTCGACGAAAACTGCTCCTATCGCCTGCTGGAACTGCTGCAAGTGGCCCGCCCCGGCCTGCGCCTGACCGAGCAATTCCCGCTGACCGCCATTCCTACCGACACCGTCAAGGCAGTGAAGGACGCGGGCCTGGTCGAGAAGATCGACTACCGACCGTCCCGCGAGCGCGAGTTGCTGGAGCGCGCAAAGCCGCTGGACAGCGACGAGCAGCAATGGGTACTCAAGGTCAGCGATGACCAGCAGCAACTACAAGAGCCTGCTTTTAAAGCATTACCCCGCGAGCGTCAGGCCCTGATCATCGACGCCGCCTATCGCCTGGGCCGCTACCGTGCCAATGGCCTTGAACGGGACACCGCACGCTCCCAACGCAGCTTCGAACTTCTGCGCGCGATCAACCAGAACCCCGCGCCCGATCTAAAGATCACGCCTCCCGGCCTGCCGGAAAACGGCCATGAGTCGCGTACCTGGCAAGCTGGCATCGGCACCCGGGGCGACAAAGCCTTCGGTGAATACGGCCTGCGCATGGCCTACCACGACCTCAACGACAACGCCGAAGGCTTCCCCCTCGGCGCCCAGATTGAAATCCTGCAAATGAAACTGCGCCAGTACGAAGGTAACCACTGGCAATTGCAGCAACTGGACCTGGCTACCATCCGCTCCCTGACCCCACGCAACGCCCTGCTGCAACCCTGGTCCTGGCAAGTCACGGGCGGCCTGGAACGCGTGCCGGGCAAACACGACGACGAAACCCTGGTCGCCCACGTCAACGGCGGCGCTGGCGGCACCTGGCAACTACGCGACGACATGCTCGGCTTCGCCCTCGGCACCGTGCGCGTGGAACACAACAACGACTTCAACGAAGCCATCTCCCCCGCAGCCGGCTTCAACACCGGCGTGCTGTGGAAAAACCCGCTGGGCAACTTGAGCCTGGAAGCCAAGGGCGATTTCTTCACCAATGGTGAAGTGCGGCGCAGCATCAGCCTCAACCAACAGTGGGAACTGTCCCGTAACCTGGGCCTGCGCCTGAGCGCACAGCGCGAGTACAGCCACCTGTCGACGCCAGTGAATGAAGTGATGCTTGAAGTGAAGTGGTATCACTACTGACCAAAGCCTGGCGAAAATCAAAAATGTGGGAGCGGGCTTGCCCCGATGGCGGTGTTTCAGTTAAGTATTGATTGACTGACACTCTGCTATGGGTAGCAAGCCACCTCCCATATTTTGTTAGCATCGCCCACACAATCAGGAGTTCACTCGACATGGCCGTTACCTGCACCACCCTTGAAGACGTTCGAAACAACATCGACCGCCTCGACCAGCAAATCGTCACCCTGCTGGCCGAACGAGGCCGCTACGTATCACAGGCAGCACGCTTCAAAAAAGACACCGATGGCGTCAAGGCCCCACAGCGGGTTGAGCAGGTGATCGCCAAGGTGCGGGAATTATCGGAGACCGTGGGCGCAAACCCCGAGGTAACCGAGCAGGTCTATCGCGCAATGATTGCGGCATTCATTGAGCAGGAATTGGCGGAACACAGGGCTTTGGCGAACAGCCAGGCCACATAGTCTTTTGTGGTGAGGGAGCCCAGCTTCCTCATCACCGGTTCGGCACTCACCGACCGATCTCATCGTGCTCCACACCTTTCTCACACCCCTTTCACACCTCCCCGACAAATCCCTATCTAGACTTCCCCTATCAGCCGTTAAACGGCCAGGGAGCAAGCAATGTGGCGGTATGCAGTAATACTGTGTGCGATGGTGTGGCTGGCGGGTTGTCAATCGACTCATCAGGAATTGCTGGCCAGAGGTTATCCACCGGCCTTCGCCGATGGATTTGACGATGGCTGCAGCAGCGGTCGCCAGGCCGCCGGGGTGATTTCCGGGGAGTTTCGCAAAAATGTCCCGCGCTACCTGAAAGACCGGACATACGCCGAAGGCTGGGAGGACGGCTTTCGCCAGTGCAAGGCCATGCGTGAAAACGAAGAACTGCGCGACTACAAGGACAATCACTGGGACGACCGTGAGCGCGCCTGGCAGCACGAGAAGGATCGCGATGCCGCTCGGGCCTATCGCTCGCAATAGGTCGCTTTCAGACATCCATCGAAACTAAAGCGCAGCGAACATGGCCCAAGCTCCATAGAGGGAGAACGTCATGAGCCGAGCTTTTGTAAATGAGGATAACGCCGCCGCCCAGGCTGATCAGCCAGTGGAGCGTCAGGTCAGTGAGCAACCCAATCACTTGACCGCGCAAGGGCTGGCGCAGTTACAGGCCAAGGTTGCGCAGTTGAAGGCTGAGCACAGTGCCGAATCTGCCAAGGGTGAGCAGGCCGATAAGCAGCGCCAGGCCGATCTTGAGCGGGATTTACGCTACTTCAACCAACGCGTCCAGAGCGCCCAGGTCGTGGCGCTGGCCACCGGCACCGACAAGGTGCAGATCGGCAGCTGGGTGACCTTCGCCAATGAGCATGACGAGCAACAGCGCATCCAGTTAGTCGGTGAAGACCAGGCCGACGCCAGCACAGGCCTGATCAACTGGGGTTCACCCCTGGGCCGCGCGTTGCTGGGCGCCCAGGTGGGTGATGAGGTGCTGTGGAAGCGCCCCGTTGGCGATCAACTGATCGAGGTGCTGCGTATCGAAGCCGAGACCTAGACGATGCCTTGGGCCAGCATCGCGTCGGCGACTTTCACGAAGCCTGCGATGTTCGCGCCCTTCACGTAGTTGATGCGGCCGTTTTCTTCGCCGTAGTGCACGCAAGCGTGGTGGATCGACTGCATGATGTTGTGCAGCTTGCTGTCCACTTCACCAGCGGTCCACAGCAAGCGCATGGCGTTCTGCGACATTTCCAGGCCACTCACCGCCACGCCGCCGGCATTGGATGCCTTGCCCGGTGCGAACAGAATGCCCGCCTCGATAAAGATATCCACAGCCTCAAGCGTTGTAGGCATGTTGGCGCCTTCGGCCACGCAAATACAGCCGTTGCGCAGCAAGGTGCGGGCGGCGTCGGCGCCGAGTTCATTCTGGGTGGCGCATGGCAGGGCGATATCGCAGGCCAGGTCCCACGGCGTTTGCCCCTTGCGGAACTCCAGGCCGAAACGCTCGGCCAGTTCGCTGATGCGCCCACGCTGAACGTTTTTAAGCTCCAGCAGCGCCGACCACTGTTCTTCGGTCAAACCACTTTCGGCGTACAGGGTGCCTTCGGAGTCAGACAAGGAAATCACCTTGCCGCCCAGGTCCATCACCTTGCGCGCCGCGTATTGGGCGACGTTGCCTGAGCCGGAGACCGCCACACGCTTGCCCTCGACCCGTTTACCGTCGCGCTTGAGCATCTCTTCGGCGAAGTACACGCAACCAAAACCGGTCGCTTCCGGACGGATCAGACTGCCGCCGTAGGTCATGCCTTTGCCGGTCAACACGGAGGTGAACTGGTTGCTCAGGCGCTTGTACTGGCCAAACAGGAAGCCGATCTCACGTGCACCCACGCCGATATCGCCAGCCGGCACATCCACATCCGCACCGATATGGCGGTACAGCTCGCTCATGAATGCCTGGCAAAAACGCATGACTTCGGCGTCGCTCTTACCTTTTGGATCAAAGTCCGAGCCGCCTTTGCCGCCGCCCATTGGCAACGAAGTCAGGGAGTTCTTGAAGGTCTGTTCGAAGGCGAGGAATTTCAGCACGCCCAGGTTCACCGACGGGTGGAAACGCAGGCCACCTTTGTAGGGACCGATGGCGCTGTTCATCTGGATACGGAAACCGCGATTGACCTGGACCTTGCCGTGATCATCGACCCACGAAACCCGGAACGTTATCGCTCGTTCCGGCTCGCAGATGCGCTCCAAAATACCCGAGGTCAGGTAATGGGGATTGGCTTCAAGAAACGGCCACAGACTGCGTAGGACTTCTTCTACAGCCTGGTGGAATTCTGGCTGGTCTGGGTCGCGTTTTTTGAGGCGGGCAAGGAAGGATTCGACGGATTCGATCATGAAAAGTCTCGGCAAATTGATTGTTTTTAAGGGAGATTGAGCCGGACTTTATCAATTCATGTCGCACCGCGACAGGGCAAAATGTCGCTTTTGTGAATTTAAATGGTGCATTGGATATAAATAAACACAGGAAACAGGGGTTTTTCGCACCTAAAAGGGGATTGCCAAGGCGGGTTACGCACCAGTCGGGAAATAGCTATCGGGGGCTTGCTCCCGATAGGGCCATCAAAAACACTGCAAAACCCCAGCGCAAAAAAAAGCGGAGCCCGAGGGCCCCGCTTTTTTCAACCAGCCGGATCAGGCCAGTTTTTTGTGCCGTACACGGTGCGGCTGGGCAGCAGCTTCGCCCAAACGCTTTTTACGGTCCGCTTCGTACTCGGTGTAGTTACCTTCGAAGAACACCGCTTGGGAGTCGTCTTCGTACGCCAGGATGTGGGTCGCGACGCGGTCAAGGAACCACCGATCGTGAGAGATCACAATGGCGGCGCCAGGGAAGTCCAGCAGGGCTTCTTCCAGGGAACGCAGGGTTTCAACGTCGAGGTCGTTGGACGGTTCGTCGAGCAGCAGCACGTTGCCGCCCTCTTTCAAGGTCAGGGCCAGGTGCAAGCGACCGCGCTCACCGCCGGACAAGTCCTTGACGAACTTCTGCTGATCGCCGCCCTTGAAGTTGAAGCGGCCAACATAGGTGCGCGACGGAATTTCATAGTTGCCGATGCGGATCTGGTCAGAGCCGTCGGAGATTTGCTGGAACACGGTCTTGCTGCCGTCGAGGTCATCACGGCTCTGGTCCACACAGGCCAGTTGCACGGTTTCGCCAATCTCGATGCTGCCCGAATCCGGGGTTTCCTTGCCCATCAGCATGCGGAAAAGGGTGGATTTACCCGCACCGTTACCGCCGATAACGCCGACGATCGCGCCTTTTGGCATGGAGAACGACAGGTTGTCGATCAACACGCGGTCGCCATAGCCTTTGGAAACGTTCTTGAATTCGATGACCTTGTCACCCAGGCGCGGACCGGCCGGGATATAGATCTCGTTGGTTTCGCTGCGCTTTTGGAATTCCTGGGACTGCATTTCTTCGAAGCGTTGCAGACGTGCCTTGGATTTGGACTGGCGGGCCTTGGCGCCTTTGCGCACCCACTCCAGTTCTTCCTTCATGGCTTTTTCATGGGCCGATTGCTGCTTGGATTCGGCGGCCAGACGATCGGACTTGGCTTCCAGCCAACCGGAGTAGTTGCCCTCGTACGGGATACCGGCGCCACGGTCGAGCTCAAGAATCCAGCCGGCCACGTTGTCCAGGAAGTACCGGTCGTGCGTGATCGCAACCACGGTGCCCGGGAAATCGTGAAGGAAATGTTCCAGCCAGGCGACGGAGTCGGCGTCCAAGTGGTTGGTTGGTTCGTCGAGCAGCAGCATGTCGGGGGCCGACAGCAGCAGGCGGCACAGGGCCACACGACGCTTTTCACCACCGGACAGGAATTCGACCTTGGCGTCCCAAGCCGGCAAGCGCAGCGCATCGGCGGCGACTTCCAGTTGGCGTTCCAAGTTATGACCGTCACTGGCCTGCAGAATGGCTTCGAGCTTGGCCTGTTCGGCGGCCAGCTTGTCGAAGTCGGCATCCGGCTCGGCGTAGGCGGCGTAGACTTCGTCCAGGCGCGCCTGGGCGTTTTTGATCACGCTGACCGCTTCCTCAACCACTTCACGCACGGTCTTGGTTGGGTCCAGGATTGGTTCCTGCGGCAGGTAGCCGATGTTCAGTTCCGGCATCGGGCGGGCTTCGCCTTCGAACTCGGTGTCGACGCCGGCCATGATTTTCAGCAACGTGGACTTACCCGAACCGTTGAGGCCGAGCACGCCGATTTTGGCGCCGGGGAAGAAGGACAGCGAAATATTTTTCAGGATTTCCCGCTTCGGCGGAACAACTTTTCCCAGCCGATGCATGGTGAAGACGTATTGAGCCATGGTGAACCTAGCGTCAGTGACTGATGAATTAAGCGGGCGAAGCCCGTGCCAAGCCATGCGCCGCGCGGGCCGTTGACTATCATCAATGCCAGCGAGCGAAAAAAGCCTGAGTATCTGGGGCTGGAACGCCCCCGCGTAACCGGCAAAGCTACCTCAATGCGCTTGGTCAGTCCAGCCAAGCAGGGCTGGCACTTTGCCACAAGTCAAGGCATGCTAGCCGCCCTCCGGGCGTCCGGCTTATAGTGCACGTCGCGCGCCAGTCCAGCCAAACCGCAGGATCACAGCTTGTCCAAAGTCACGCCGCCAACTCCCTTGCGCGCCGCTCATATAGCGCCGGGAGCGCCCCTGCACGGCACCCTCAAAGGCGCATTGGCGACGCTCGTCCTCATGCTGCTCGCCTTATTGTTCTGGCAACTGCTGGACCAACTGCAGCAAAACCAGAAAAACCAGCAGCAATACACCATCGACTACAGCGCCGACCTGGCTGAGCAGATCAGCCTGAACATGGCCCTGAGCGCAAAAATCGCCTTGAACCTGCTACCGATGGTCGAGCCGCCGCGCGACATTGAACAGCAACAGGCCCTGACGCGCACGCTGCAGCGCTCGCTGCCGGAGCTGCGCAGTATCGCCCTGCTCGCGCCCAGCGGCGCGATGATCAGTGACAGCGCCAACGACAGCCAGGACAGCGCCTGGCTGGAAGAACTGGTGCAGCGCAGCCACGGCCAACCGTATTACCTGAGCAATAACGAAGACGGCACCATCATCTATCTGCTGCTGCACCAGCCCAGCGGCGGCTCAAGAATGTACTGGGCGCTGCGCCTGGCACCTAACTACTTGGTCAACCTGACCCGCCAGGACAGTCAGGGCCAGCGCCCCATGTGGGCCATCGAGAACAGCCTGAACCACCGCGTCGTCAGCCGTGACAGTGGCATGCCGGCGCAATGGTCCAGTGCCCTGACCCCGGATGACTTGAATAAAAGCGTGCTGGTCACCCCCCTGAGCAAAAGCGACTGGCAGTTGCGCGGGATGTTTGACCGCGCAGCCGTGCTGGAACAACTGCTGCCGGCGTTTATCGGCAAATGCCTGTTGGGCCTGGCCTTCTCGCTGATCCCCGTAATCGTGCTGCTGAATATGCGTCGCCGCCAGCGCCAGGTGCATGAAGGCCGGCGGCGTTATCAGGATATTTTCGAAGGTACCGGCGTCGCCCTGTGCGTCCTGGACCTGTCAGGCCTGAATGCGTTTTTTGCCAAGACGCACTTGCAGACCCGCGAACACCTTCACGCCTGGCTGCAAAACAAACCTGAAGAATGCAGGCAACTGCTCGCCGAGCTGCGCATCACCGAGATCAACCAAGTGGCGGTGCGCCTGCTCAACGTGGACTCGTGCGAGAAGGCTTGGGAGCGGCTGATCGATGATTGCCCACGCAACAGCACGTCCATCGGCCATCAAATACTCGAAGCGGTCCTGACCCAGCAGAGCCAGCTTGAACTGGAGATCCAGCTCAATGATGTGGTCGGCAACGAGCAATACCTGTGGCTGGTGATGCGCCTGCCGGAGCAGCAGGACGATTTCAAGGCGGTGATCCTCAGCATCAGCGACATCACCAGCCGCAAGCTGATCGAACTGTCGCTGGTGGAGCGTGAGAGTTTCTGGTCGGACGTGGTGCGCACCGTGCCTGATCACCTGTATGTGCAGGACGTGGTCAGCCAGCGCATGATTTTCAGCAACCACCATTTGGGGCAAACCCTCGGCTACGTAAAGGCCGAACTGCAGCAAATGGGCGAGTACTTCTGGGAAATCCTGCTTCACCCTGAAGACGCCGAGTATTACCACGATTTGCGCCAGCGACAGCGCCAGGCTGGCTACGCGACGCAGTTGCACTGCCAGTTGCGCTTCCGCCATCGCAATAACCAATGGCGACGCTTTGATATTCGTGAGCAGGCCCTGGCCCGTGATAAAACGAGCCAAGTCACCCGCATCATTGGCGTCGCCAAAGACATCACCGACCAGATCGAAGCCAGCGAATCCCTGCGCGACAGCGAACAGCGCTATCGCATGCTCGCCGAAAGCATCAGTGACGTGATCTGCTCCACCGACAGCAAACTGGCCCTCAACTACATCAGCCCGTCGGTCAGTGCGGTGCTGGGTTATGAAGTGGACTGGGTGTTCAAGAATGGCTGGCAGTCGATTATCGCCAACCCAGCGCAATTGGCGGGTATTTACAGCCTGATGGAACAGGTCAGCCGTGCGCTGGGCGACACCGATGCGCTCAATAAGCTGCGCGATGAAGTGCAGACCCAGCTGTTCCTGTTTGACTGCCTGCGCGCCGACGGGCGTAAAGTGCCGATCGAACTGCGCCTGGTACTGGTGTGGGACGAGCATGGCGCCTTCGAGGGCATTCTGGGCGTAGGCCGCGATATCAGCCAACAACGCCGCGCCGAGAAAGACCTGCGCATGGCGGCCACGGTATTTGAGCATTCCACCTCGGCGATCCTGATCACTGACCCGGCGGGCTATATCGTGCAGGCCAACGAGGCATTCAGCCGAGTCAGCGGCTACGAAGTGGCGGACGTACTCGACCAGTTGCCGAACATGCTGACCGTGGATGAACAGCAGGAAGCCCACCTGCGCTACGTACTCAAGCAATTGCACCAGCACAGCACCTGGGAAGGCGAAGTGTGGCTCAAGCGCCGCAACGGCGAGCACTACCCGGCGTGGGTCGGCATTACCGCCGTGTTCGACGACGAAGGCGACCTCGCCAGTTACGTATGCTTCTTCAGTGATATCAGCGAGCGCAAGGCCAGCGAGCAGCGTATTCACCGCCTGGCGTATTACGACGCCCTGACCCACCTGCCCAACCGCACACTGTTCCAAGACCGCCTGCACACCGCGTTGCAGTCTGCCGAGCGGCAGAAGTCGTGGGTGGTGCTGATGTTCCTCGACCTTGACCGCTTCAAGCCGATCAACGACTCCCTTGGACACGCCGCCGGCGACCGCATGCTCAAGGAAATGGCCACTCGCCTGCTCGGCTGCGTGGCCGAAGACGACACCGTCGCGCGCATGGGCGGTGACGAATTCACCTTGCTCCTGCAACCACGGGTCAGCCGTGAAATGGCGCTGAACCGCGCGATTCACGTGGCCGAACAGATCCTCGCCAGCCTGGTGAAACCCTTTGTGCTGGAAGGCCGCGAGTTCTTTGTGACCGCCAGTATCGGCATCGCCCTCAGCCCTCAGGACGGCAACGAGCTGAGCCAACTGATGAAAAACGCCGACACCGCCATGTATCACGCCAAGGAACGCGGCAAGAACAACTTCCAGTTCTACCAGGCCGACATGAACGCCAGCGCCCTGGAACGCCTGGAGCTGGAAAGCGACCTGCGCCACGCCCTGGAGCAGAACGAATTCGTGCTTTATTACCAGCCGCAGTTCAGCGGTGATGGCAAACGCCTGACCGGCGCCGAAGCCCTGCTGCGCTGGCGCCATCCGCGTCGCGGGCTGGTGCCGCCGGGGGACTTTATTCCGGTGCTGGAAGAGTTGGGCCTGGTGGTGGACGTGGGCGACTGGGTGATCAGCGAAGCCTGCCGCCAGCTCAAGACCTGGCATCAAAACAAGGTGCGCGTGCCGAAAGTCTCGGTGAACATCTCGGCGCGGCAGTTCTCCGACGGCCAACTGGGCACCCGCATTGCCACCATCCTCAAAGACACAGGCCTGCCGCCGGCGTGCCTGGAGCTGGAGCTGACCGAAAGTATCCTGATGCGCGAAGTCAACGAAGCCCTGCACATCCTCGACAGCCTGAAAAACCTGGGCCTGAGCATTGCGGTGGACGATTTTGGCACGGGCTATTCATCGCTCAACTACCTCAAGCAGTTCCCCATCGATGTGTTGAAAATCGACCGCACCTTCGTCGATGGCCTGCCGTCCGGCGAACAGGACGCGCAGATCGCCCGGGCGATTATTGCCATGGCCCACAGCCTCAACCTGGCGGTAATCGCCGAGGGCGTGGAAACCCATGAGCAGTTGGATTTCCTGCGCGAGCATGGCTGCGATGAGGTGCAGGGTTATCTGTTCGGACGACCGATGCCGGCGAATCGGTTCGAGGCGCAGTTCAGCAATGATGCCCTCTTCATGTTCGACTGACGGTTTGTGGTGAAGCCACTGGCCTCATCGGGGGCAAGCCCCCTCCCACAGGGGGAATGCGTTTCAAATGTGGGGGGACTTACCCCCGATGAGTCCGGCAATGACACCGCTCATCCCTAAGTGAATCCCACTTGTCCGCGACTTGATGTCCTTTCATATGCCATCTAAAACCCATTGGGTTAGAATGCCCTCCTTTTCTGCCCCCGATCCTTGAGGACCGCCATGTTCAGCCGTGATTTGACCATTGCCAAGTACGACGCCGATCTCTTCGCCGCCATGGAGCAAGAAGCCGTGCGCCAGGAAGAGCACATCGAGCTGATCGCTTCGGAAAACTACACCAGCCCTGCGGTCATGGAGGCTCAAGGTTCGGTTCTGACCAACAAGTACGCCGAAGGCTACCCAGGCAAGCGCTACTACGGCGGTTGCGAGTACGTCGACGTGGTTGAGCAACTGGCCATCGACCGTGCAAAAGAACTGTTCGGCGCCGATTACGCCAACGTCCAGCCACACGCCGGCTCCCAAGCCAACAGCGCCGTGTACCTGGCCCTGCTGCAAGGCGGCGACACCATTCTGGGCATGAGCCTGGCACACGGCGGTCACCTGACCCACGGCGCCAGCGTTTCCTCCTCCGGCAAGCTGTACAACGCCGTTCAATACGGTATCGATGCCAACGGCCTGATCGACTACGACGAAGTTGAGCGCCTGGCGGTTGAACACAAGCCAAAAATGATCGTGGCCGGTTTCTCTGCCTACTCGCAGATCCTGGACTTCCCACGCTTCCGTGAAATCGCCGACAAGGTTGGCGCCTACCTGTTCGTGGACATGGCTCACGTGGCCGGTCTGGTCGCCGCGGGCGTCTACCCGAACCCGGTTCCATTCGCTGATGTGGTAACCACCACCACCCACAAGACCCTGCGCGGTCCACGTGGCGGCCTGATCCTGGCTCGCGCCAACGCCGAGATCGAGAAGAAGCTGAACTCCGCTGTATTCCCAGGCGCCCAGGGTGGCCCGCTGGAGCACGTGATCGCCGCCAAAGCGATCTGCTTCAAGGAAGCACTGCAGCCTGAGTTCAAGACCTACCAGCAACAAGTGGTCAAGAACGCCCAGACCATGGCCAGCGTGTTTATCGAGCGCGGCTTTGACGTAGTGTCCGGCGGTACTGAAAACCACCTGTTCCTGCTGTCGCTGATCAAGCAGGACATTTCCGGCAAAGATGCTGACGCTGCCCTGGGCAAAGCCTTCATCACCGTGAACAAGAACTCGGTACCGAACGACCCACGTTCTCCGTTCGTCACCTCGGGCCTGCGCTTCGGCACCCCGGCTGTGACCACTCGTGGCTTTAAAGAAGCAGAGTGCAAGGAACTGGCCGGCTGGATCTGCGACATCCTGGCAGACCTGAACAACGAAGCCGTGATCGACGCGGTCCGTGAGAAGGTCAAAGCCATCTGCAAAAAACTGCCGGTATACGGCGCTTGATTGCAGTTGCTTGAATAAAAAGCCCGGCTCTTAAGCCGGGCTTTTTTATACCAATTGTCCAGTTTGAAATGCGCCCAAGTGTGGGAGGGGGCTTGCCCCCGATAGCAGTGTGTCAGTCACATATAGGTTTACTGACCCACCGCCATCGGGAGCAAGCCCCCTCCCACAGTTGACTGCATTACACATCAGGGTTGGTAGACTTTGGCAAAGCCTTCGCGGATTTTGTCTTCCGGCAATTCATCGGCAATAAACACGATCACACTCTCCCGCGCTTCACCCTCGGCCCATTCGGTGTCCCAATCGAACCCGTAGAGCTTCAGCACGCCCTGAAACACCATACGGCGGTCTTCGCCGGCAATGTTCAGCACGCCCTTGTAGCGCAGCAGTTGCTTGCCGTGGTCTTCCAACAGCTCATTCATAAACTCGCTGAGGCGGTCGATATCCAGCGGCTGGTCGGTGCGCAGCACCAGGCTGGAAATACGGTCGATGGACGGGGCCTTGCTCACCGGGCGCAGGCTCATGCCGGCGTTTAGGTTGAAGCCGCGGACATCGAGCAGTTCTGCCAAATCAATCTTGCCGTGCTCGACCACACGAATCGGCGCGCGGCGGTTGATGCGGGTGAGGCGATCACTGAGCGCCTCGAAGGTGGCGTCGTCCACCAAATCACGCTTGCTCACCAGCAGGCGATCGGCAAAACCGATCTGGGCCTGGGCGATGGTCTGGGTCAGGTGGTGCTCGGCGTGGGCCGCGTCCACCAGGGTGATGATGCCGTCGAGGATGTAGCGCTCGCGCAGTTCTTCATCGATGAAAAAGGTTTGGGCCACCGGCGCCGGATCGGCCAGGCCGGTGCACTCGATCACCAAGCGATCGAAGGCGATCTCGCCGGTGTCCAGGCGCTCAAGCAGCAGATAGAGAGCCTTGGTGAGGTCGGTGTGGATGGTGCAGCACACGCAGCCGTTGGACAGGGTCATGACTTGCACCGGTTCTTCGCCCAACAACTGGGTGTCGATACCGGCATCGCTGAATTCGTTTTCGATCACGGCGATTTTCAAGCCGTGTTCGGCCTTGAGCAGATGGCGCAGCAAGGTGGTCTTGCCGGCGCCGAGAAAGCCGCTGAGTACGGTCACTGGAATGGGAGAGGACAAAAAATTCTCCTTGAAGGAACACTGAAACAAATGTGGGAGGGGGCTTGCCCCCGATAGCAGTGTGTCAGGCACTTATCTGTCACTGACACACCGCTATCGGGAGCAAGCCCCCTCCCACAGTAGATCACCACCAGCCCGAACTAACGGGTCAGCAGCACTTGGGCCCACCCTTGCCGCCGTATCGGGCCTCCTGACGTTCCCGGAAGAACGCCTTGTAGTCCATCATCGGCTTGTCTGGGTGCTTGGTTTGCATATGCTCGACGTACGTGTCGTAGTCGGGCATGCCGACCATCAAGCGCGCGGCCTGACCGAGGTATTTACCGAGGCGACTGATGTCATTGAACATGTTTGCAATCCTCGGTTATGCGTCGGGTACTGCCTGGAACGGGGCTTCTTTATCCGTACGCTCTTTGTTGCCCCAGGCGGCGACGCCAACCTTGAGCGCATAGAACAGGATGCTGAACACCACGAACAGGAACAGCGCCGTCAGCGTTGCGTTGGTGTAGGCGTTCCAGATCACGTGCTGCATCTGGTCGATGCTCTTGGCCGGGGCCAGGATCTGACCGTTAGCCAGCGCGTCACTGTACTTCTTGGCCAGCGACAGGAAGCCAATCGCCGGGTTGGCGTCGAACAGCTTGATGAAGCCTGCGGTGGTGGTGCAAATCAGCAGCCAGACAGCCGGCAGCATGGTCACCCAGATGTAGCGCTGGCGTTTCATTTTAATCAGCACGACGGTGGCGAGCATCAGCGCGATACCGGCCAGCATCTGGTTGGAGATACCGAACAGCGGCCACAAGGTGTTGATACCGCCCAGTGGGTCGATCACGCCTTGGTACAGCAGATAACCCCACATCGCCACGCAACCGGCGGTCGCGATCAGGTTGGCGGTCCAGGATTCGGTGCGTTTGAGCGCCGGCACGAAGGAGCCAAGCAAGTCTTGCAGCATGAAGCGACCAGCTCGGGTACCTGCGTCAACAGCCGTCAGAATGAACAGCGCTTCGAACAGGATCGCAAAGTGGTACCAGAACGCCATGGTGTTTTCACCCGGCAGTACGCTGTGCAGGATCTGCGCGATACCCACCGCCAACGTCGGTGCACCGCCGGCGCGTGCCAGGATGGTGGTTTCACCGATGTCATGGGCCACGGCCGACAGTGCCTCAGGGGTAATTGCAAAACCCCAGCTGCTGACGGTTTGTGCCACGGTAACCACATCGCTGCCGACTACGGCGGCTGGGCTGTTCATAGCGAAGTAGACGCCAGGCTCGATCACCGAAGCGGCAACCATGGCCATGATGGCGACGAACGACTCCATCAACATGCCGCCGTAACCGATGTAGCGGGCGTGGCTTTCATTGGCCAGCAACTTGGGCGTGGTGCCCGAGGAGATGAGCGCATGGAAACCCGAGACCGCGCCACAGGCGATGGTGATGAACAGGAACGGGAACAGGCCGCCCTTCCACACCGGGCCGGTGCCGTCGATGAACTGGGTCAGGGCCGGCATTTTCAGGTCTGGCATGGTGACCAGGATGCCGATTGCCAAGGCGATGATGGTGCCGATTTTCAGGAAGGTTGAGAGGTAGTCACGCGGCGCCAGGATCAGCCACACCGGCAGTACCGCCGCGACAAAACCGTAACCGATCAGCATCCAGGTGATCTGGATCCCAGTGAACGTGAAGGCCTTGGCCCAGACCGGATCAGCGGCAATTTGCCCGCCCAGCCAGATCGAGCCGAGCAGCAACAACACGCCAATGATCGAAATTTCACCAATGCGGCCCGGGCGGATGTAGCGCATGTAGATGCCCATGAACATCGCGATCGGGATGGTCGCCATCACCGTGAAGATGCCCCATGGGCTCTCGGCCAGCGCCTTGACCACGATCAGCGCCAGCACCGCAAGGATGATGATCATGATCAGGAAGCAGCCGAACAGCGCGATGGTCCCCGGGATACGGCCCATCTCTTCACGAACCATGTCCCCCAGGGAACGGCCGTTGCGACGGGTCGACAGGAACAGAACCATGAAGTCCTGGACCGCGCCGGCCAGCACCACGCCGGCAATCAGCCAGAGCGTGCCGGGCAAGTAGCCCATTTGCGCCGCCAGTACCGGACCGACCAACGGGCCCGCACCGGCAATGGCCGCAAAGTGGTGACCGAAAAGGATGTGTTTGTTGGTCGGCACATAGTCCAGACCGTCGTTGTTGATCACTGCGGGGGTAGCCCGCCGTGGATCGAGTTGCATCACGTTGTTAGCGATGAACAGGCTGTAGTAGCGATAAGCAACCAGGTAAATGGCCACAGCAGCGACCACAATCCACAAGGCGTTGATCGCCTCGCCTCGGCGCAAGGCCACTACGCCCAGGGCGCACGCTCCTACGATTGCCAGCACCAGCCAGGGTAGATGGCGTAGCAGGCTATTATTATTTTTCATTTTTATATTCCAGCCAGGGTGGACAGAAAGGACAGCCGTTCGGAGTTTAGCGCTGTTGGCCTTAAAGGCCACCCCCCTACGTTGGTCTAGAGCCTTGCAACGAAGAAAAAACCAGAAAAAACGGCCCAATGATGGCGCAGGGCTACAATCCTTTTATCCACAGAGGGTTTCACCATGACCGAGCAAGCGTCTGATCGTCGCCGTTTTCGCCGGATTGCCTTTGATGCCAAGACCGAACTTCGGCAAAACGGCAACGAATGGCCAGTGCAATTGGTGGATTTATCGCTTAAGGGCCTGTTGGTGCAACGGCCTGAAGAGTGGAAGGGAAATAAGGCGCTGCCGTTCGCGGTCGACATACGCCTGGATCCCAAGGCGCATATAAAGATGCAAGTACGGCTAACCCACGAAGCAGTGGGTCAACTGGGGTTTGTGTGCACAGACATCGACCTGGACTCGATCAGCCACTTGCGGCGGCTGATCGAGTTGAACCTAGGCGATCAGGAGGAACTGGAGCGAGAGCTGGGCGCGCTGCTGGAAGTGTGATGGCTCAGGGGAACGCACTACGTGCGGGAAAATCACTTTCCATGTCCCAGTAACCCTTCTTCTGACTTGAGGCGCCGTGCCACTGCCCGTCGACAAACCGATAGGTCTGATAACGGGTGGCAAAGTCATCCTCACCGTCGCCGTCCATAAATGATGACACCTGCAGCAGTTCATCCGCGCCGCCGTTGGCTGGCGTTGCGATCATCCACGAAGCCTTGCCGGTATGAGCCAGGGTCAGCGCCTGGACTTTGCCGTCGGCGCCCTGGTAACTCAACGGCTTGAGTTGCTGCTTGCCGGGCAGCAGTAACTGCGTGGCAGGCCCGCTGTAGCTGCCCATGGGGGCGGTCTGATCGATGGTCAAAAAATACACAGGCTCGGGCAGCCCTTTGAGCGGGGCTTTCTTGACCTCGGCCAAGGGGTAGCCGAGGTCTTCGTGAGCTATTACCTCGCCAGAGGCCGATACCCACCGCACCTGGGCTTCGAGCAGCGGGTTGTCGACCAAATCGCCGGGCTCGTCGAACGAGTCTTCATCCAGCCCACTGCCCCAACTGTCCTTGTGCAGTTGGGGGCTGATGCGCTGGTCTTCGAGCACCTGCAGCACACTGCCCTCTGGCGTCACCAGCGTTTGCGCCAGGCGATAGCCCGTTGGCAGCTCCGCCCAGGCCATGGCGGGCAAGCTGGCCAAGGCGATAAACAGGGCGACTACACCCCAGTGATTCGATCGTTGCATCGCGTCCATCCCTGAATTATTCGAAAAGTGCATCCAGTGCCTGTTCCAGGCGCGTGACCCCAATCACCTGCAATCCTGGCGGCATTTCCTTCGGCGCGTTGCCCTTGGGCACAATCGCGCGTTTGAAGCCATGCTTGGCCGCTTCCTTCAAGCGCTCCTGACCGCTCGGCACCGGACGCACTTCGCCGGACAGGCCGACCTCCCCAAATACCAAGAGGTCGTGCGGCAGAGGCCGGTTACGCAAGCTGGACATCACCGCCGCCATCAAGGCCAGGTCGGATGCGGTCTCCAGCACCTTGACCCCACCCACCACGTTGAGGAACACATCCTGATCGTGGGTCGGAATGCCGCCATGACGGTGTAACACCGCCAGCAACATCGCCAGGCGGTTCTGATCCAGCCCCAGCGTGACCCGGCGCGGGTTCGCCAGATGGCTGTCATCCACCAATGCCTGGACTTCCACCAACATCGGTCGGGTGCCTTCCCACGTCGCCATCACCACACTGCCTGGGACTTCTTCCTGGGCACGGGTCAGAAAAATCGCCGAAGGGTTGGAGACTTCTTTCAGTCCCCGGTCAGTCATGGCGAATACACCCAGTTCGTTCACTGCGCCGAAACGGTTTTTCACCGCCCGCAGCAAGCGCAGTCGACCATCGGACTCGCCTTCGAAATACAGCACGGTGTCGACCATATGCTCCAACACTCGCGGCCCGGCCAGCGCGCCTTCTTTGGTCACGTGGCCGACCAGGAAGATCGCCGTGCCGCTCTGCTTGGCATACCGCACCAGTAGCGCTGCACTTTCGCGCACCTGGGACACACCACCCGGCGCCGATTGCAACTGCTCGGTGAAAATCGTCTGGATCGAGTCGATCACCATCACCTTTGGCTTTTCGATACGGGCCGTGGCGATGATGCTTTCGATGCAAGTCTCGGTCATGACCCGCAACTGATCCTGAGGCAAGCCAAGACGGCGTGCGCGCATGGCCACTTGTTGCTGGGATTCTTCACCGGTCACATATAACGCCGGCATGCGGCTGGCAATGCTGCACAGGGTTTGCAGGAGGATGGTCGATTTACCGATGCCAGGGTCGCCGCCGATCAGCACCACCGAGCCGTCCACCAGGCCGCCGCCCAGCACACGGTCCAGTTCACCTGAGGCGGTGGAGAAACGCGGGATTTCTTCGACGCTGACTTCGGCCAGGGTCTTGATCTGCGCCTGCTGCCCAGTCCAGCCGGCGCGGCCCGTGGGCGCCGCAGCGCCGCCGCTTTCGATCATGGTTTCGGTCAGGGTGTTCCACGCACCGCATTCGCCGCACTGGCCGGCCCACTTGGGAAAGGTCGCGCCGCACTCCGTGCAGCCGTACATGCGCTTGGCCTTTGCCATTTGAGAACCTCCAACCGAAAAACCGCGATGATAGCTCAGCGCGGCGCCGGGGTCCGGATTTCACCGCTGGCCAATCGCGAAGCACTGTTGCCGATCGGGTCTTCGGCGTTGAGGTCAGCGCCTTTGGCTTTCAATTCATCAAGCAATTCGACGCGCTTGAACAGGCCTGCATACATCGCGGCCGTCTGCCCGGCACCGTTGCGTTGGTCGGGGTTGCAATCGGTGGCCAGCAGGCGCTGGGCAATGTTCAGCTCGCCTTTGAAGATCTCGCCCATCAGCGCGGTGTTGCCACGTTTGTCCTGTACACAGGCGTCGGCACCGGCACTGAGCAAACGCTCCACAAACCGGCCCTGACCGTGATAGGCGGCGAGTATCAACGCGGTGTAGCCCTTTTCGTCCTGGGTGTTGAGGCTGTAGCCAGACTCAATAAAGGTGTTGAGCATATCGAGGTCGCCACGGCGGGCGGCGTCGAAGTAATAATCCTGCAACTGTGCCTTGAGTGCTGCCGGTTCGGGGGATTCGGCATGGGCGACAAAGGCCAGCATGGCCATCAGCAAACCGATAGAAATACGCATGGGTTTCTCCTGCCATGGGTCGACGCCCCAACCGGCGCGTCGACCGTCACCAATGTCAGTCAGTCAATTTTTCAGCCAGCGCCTTGACGCGGGCCAGGTCACCCTTCGCGACCTTGGCCACGCCGGTGCCGTATGCCGGGTCCGCTTTGTAGAGGAACGAGAGGATGATGTGCTTGCTCTCGTCATCCGTGGTGGCCAGTGAGCCGCCGAAGTTGTCGATCAAGTCCTGCTGCTCTTTTTTGGTGTATGAGCGATACAGATCACCGGCCTGCTTGAAGTTCTGCTCGCGCTGAATCTTCGCCTGCTGGGTGCTACCAGACAGTGCCGTCTGGCTGTAGCGCGCGGTTTGCGGCTCTTCGCGGTTTTCCAGGCGGCTTGGCTGGTAGTTCACGCCGCTGGTGGTCTTGCCGAAGTTCATCGCGCCGTCCTGGTTACCGTTGTTGACGGTGACCCGTGGGGCATTGATCGGCAGTTGCAGTGCATTGGCACCCAGGCGGTACATTTGGGTGTCGGCGTAGGAAAACACCCGGCCTTGCAGCAGGCGGTCTTCCGACGGTTCGATGCCGGGCACAAGGTTGGCCGGGGCCATGGCGACTTGCTCGGTTTCCTGGAACACGTTCGCCGGATTGCGGTTCAGCACCATCTGCCCAACTTTGCGCTCAGGCACGTTTGGCCAGATCTTGGTGGCGTCCAACGGGTCGAACTCAAACTTGGCCAAGTCTTCGGGCTTGAGCACTTGCACATACAAGTCCCACTTGGGGAAGTCGCCCTTGTTGATATGGGTGACCAAGTCGTTAGTCATATGGCTGTAATCACGACCTTGCACTTCGGTGACTTGCTTTGGATCAAGGTTCTTAATGCCTTGCAGGCTCTTCCAGTGGAACTTGACGTAATGCACTTCGCCTTTGGTATTAATCAATTTGTAGGCATGTACGCCATTACCGTCCATTTCCCGATAACTGGCGGGCGTGCCAGAGTCCGAATACAACTCGGTCAGCGTGCGCGTGGCCTCGGGTACATGAGAGAAGAAGTCAAAGCGACGGGAGTCATCATCCAAGTTCGTGCGCGGATCCGGCTTGAACGCATGCACCATGTCCGGGAACTTGATGGCGTCACGAATAAAGAAAGTTGGGAAGTTATTGCCGACCAAGTCCCAGTTACCGTCAGCGGTGTAGAACTTGGTGGCGAAACCGCGCGGGTCACGCAGGGTTTCCGGGGAGTGGTTGCCGTGAACGACGGCCGAGAATCGCACAAATACCGGGGTGGCTTCGCCAGCGGCGAAAACTTTGGCCTTGGTCAGGTCGCTGAGGTTATCAGTCACCGTAAACGTGCCGTGGGCGCCGGTGCCCCGGGCGTGCACCACGCGCTCGGGAATGCGTTCGCGGTCGAAGCGCTGCAACTTCTGAATGAGCTGCACGTCTTGCAGCAGCACCGGGCCATTGGCGCCGGCGGTTTGCGAATTCTGGTTGTCGCCGACGGCCGCGCCGTTATCTCGCGTCAGGTTAGCGGCTTGCACCGAAAGAGAAAGCAGACTGGCAGTCGCCAGCAACAGCGCATGTCGCGCCAGCACTGGACTGCGGCTCATTGGGTTGTTCATCGAGGTTTCCTCTGGTTTTTTTAGTGCACATTCAGTTGTGCTTGCCAGAGGCTAGTGACCTGGGAGTCAGAAGATAAATAGAAAAACCCCACCAGGCCGATTAAGAAATTAATGTGGTAACCCACTGAAACAGCGAGTATTTCGCGCGCGATTGGTGGCACTTTGCAAACTATTTGCGTTTTAATGTGTCGATTAAAATTAACAGTATTAACAGTTGTGTCGCACAAGCCCTATACGACTGACTTACACTGTGCTTCACCCTTCTCATCTGTAACAAGGAATAACCTATGAGCGTGATCAGTGAGTTCAAGGCCTTCGCGGTCAAAGGTAATGTGGTCGACATGGCCGTCGGTATCATCATCGGCGCAGCCTTCGGCAAAATTGTTTCCTCGTTTGTCGGCGACGTGGTGATGCCGCCCATTGGTCTGTTGATCGGTGGTGTGGACTTTGGTGACCTGGCGGTCACCCTCAAGGCGGCCCAAGGCGATGTTCCCGCCGTCGTGCTGGCCTACGGCAAGTTCATCCAGAGCGTGATCGATTTTGTCATCGTCGCCTTTGCGATCTTCATGGGCGTGAAGGCCATCAACCGCCTCAAGCGCGAAGAGGCCGTAGCACCTAGCCTGCCGCCGACGCCGACCAAAGAAGAACTGCTGCTGGGGGAGATCCGCGATCTGCTCAAGGCACAGAACGACAAGCCGCTTTAACCCGGATCGGCTTAAAAAAAGGCGCCTGCTTGAGGCGCCTTTTTTATTACCAGTAGTTTTCCACCGCCACCTGCCCAGGCCTGCGGCTCAGGCTCAGTTGCATATCACGCTGCTTGAGCAACTGGCGGGTGTCATCAACCATCTGCGGGTTGCCGCAAATCAGCACGCGGGAATGCTCCGGGCTCAGCTCTACACCCGCTGCGCGCTCCAGCTCACCGTTTTCAATCGAGGTAGTAATGCGCCCGCTCAATGCGCCTGGATGGTGCTCGCGGGTAACGAGTGGAATGTAAGTCAGTTTGTGCGCGTACTCGGCAAGGTACTCACGCTCACCCAGTTCCTTGATCAGCGACTGATAGGCCAGTTCCTTGGCTTCCCGCGCGCTGTACACCAGCACGATCCGCTCGAATTTCTCCCAGACTTCGAAGTCCTGCAGGATCGACAAAAACGGCGCGACTCCGGTCCCTGTCGCCAACATCCACAAGTCACGGCCATCGACGAACCGGTTCAAGGTCAGGAACCCCGTAGCCTGGCGTTCCACCATCAAGGTATCGCCCACGCGCAGGCGGCTCAGCTCGCTGGTGAACTCGCCTCCTGGGACCACAATCGAGAAGAAGTCCAAGTGCTCATCAAACGGCGAGGAAACTATCGAGTAAGCGCGCCACACCGTAGTGCCGTCCGCCTTGGTCACGCCCAGACGCACGAACTGACCCGCAGTAAAACGGAACCCAGGGTCGCGAGTGGTTCGCAGCGTAAACAGGCTGGGGGTCAGCGATTGCACATCGAGCAAGGTCTGGCGGGTAAATTTCTCAGCACTGGCCGTCATGGGGGGCTCCGTTCTACAGGTGCCCTAGTGTCCCTCAAAGTCGCGCACGGAAACACCGGTGGTTTGTAGTGGCATCGCGCAGCCCTTAAGTAGTGGCAATTTAGTGGCAGCCCAACCCATTGGCTATTAGTCCCTCTGCCCTAGCTACAAGCCCACTCTAAGTTGATCATTCAACTCACTAAAAAATCGAAAAAAACCAACTAAGCGCCGTTACACCCCTTTTGCCGTCCTTAAAAAATCTTCTTAAACCCCCTGCGTTCAAGAGCGAAATTTTCCTCTTGCACCGTAAGTAATGTCCTACACTCCTTTCCGTGCATTTGGGAGTTCAGGAGGTATCCCATGTCTTGTAGACCCCACATGGAGAGTTACCAATGGTTAACTGGCGTAATACACGTCTTCCCAAACTGGAAGGTGAAAGCGAGGCCACCACTCTTTTCGAGATAGCCCTCAACCACACCTTCGCACTCGGCTTCCAATACTGTTCCTTTACGATGAGTTCACACCTACCCAACAATCGAACGAAGCCCGTTCGCTTCAATAACTATCCAGATGAGTGGAACAATCTTTACAACCAAGCGCACTTCTTTGAAGTGGATCCTGTGGTAACACATTGCAAACGCTCTGTATTACCCATCGTCTGGGAGGAAAAAACGTTTAAAGACTCACCCAACTTATGGTCTTTGGCTCAGTCGTTTGGTGTGCATTTGGGTTGGACCCAAGCAGTGCATGATTTCCAGGGTGTGTTCAGCATGCTTACCCTGGGTCGCAGTAAAGGTGCCGTGACTCCGGAAGAGCTCTACGAAAAAGCTGGCCAGGTCCTGTGGCTTTGCCATGCGATGCATGCGGCCGTGGCGCAGACTTACGCGGCCAGCCCCAGTATCAACCCTGCGAAAAAATTGACCTCGCGCGAGACCGAAATCCTCAAATGGTCAGCCATGGGCAAAACTGCCGCAGACATTGCCACCATCCTGTGCCTTTCCGAACGTACCGTGGGCTTTCACATCTGCAGTTGCTTCAAAAAGCTGGGGGTCAACAACAAGATCGCCGCTGTGCTCTGTGCCTCGAAAGCAGGGCTGTTTTAACCGCCCTTGAAACACCGCATGTAATCCCCGTAGAAAAAAAGTAACATTTACGCCCAATTCTGAGTGCAGGGCCCCTTGGGGCCCGCCTGTAGTTCACTCAGACGGTTGCGCAGGTCATTGCCGCCGCCCATCGATTACCCAGAGCCTCCCCCGCCATGCCCCTGCTCGACAGCCCCTTCGCCCAGCTCGATCTGATCCGCCAGCCAGAGCAACATAACGATCCGCTGCAAGCCTTCGATGCGGCCGACGAATACCTGCTCAGCCACCTGGCCGGACAACAGCCGAGTGCAGCGACACGCGTGCTGGTACTCAATGATAGTTTCGGTGCCTTGGCGGCCAGTCTTGAAGGCCAGATGCAGGTCACCTCCAGCGGCGACTCGTTTCTCGCCGCCCAGGGCCTGGAGAAAAACCTGGTACGCAATGGCAAGGCGTTTGATGGCGTGACTTTCGTGCCTGCCCACCAAGTGCCGACCGGCCCCTTTGACCGAGTTCTGATCCGCGTACCCAAAACCCTGGCACTGCTGGAAGAACAGCTGATCCGCCTGCAAGGCCAACTGGCACCGGGCGCAGAGGTCATCGCGGGGGCGATGGTCAAGCACCTGCCCCGTGCGGCCGGTGAGTTGCTGGAGCGTTACATCGGGCCGATGCACGCCTCCCTTGCGGTAAAGAAGGCACGGTTGCTGATTGCCACTCTGGAAGATCGCCCCGCGGCAGTCTCGCCCTACCCAACGCGCTATCAGCTTGAAACTCCCGCTATCGAACTGCTCAACCACGCCAACGTGTTCTGCCGTGAAGGCCTGGACATCGGCACCCGCGCCTTCCTGCCGCACCTGCCCAAAGGCCTGGGCAGTGCGCGCGTCGCGGACCTGGGCTGCGGCAACGGCGTGCTGGCGATTGCCAGCGCGCTGCAAAACCCGGACGCCCATTACACCTTGCTCGACGAGTCGTACATGGCCGTGCAATCAGCCCTTGAGAACTGGCAAGCCGCCCTCGGCGAACGGGAGGTGACCGTGCGTGCTGCCGATGGCCTGGCCGGCCAGGCCTCGGACTCTCTGGATGTGGTGCTGTGCAACCCACCGTTCCACCAACAACAAGTGGTCGGCGACTTCCTCGCCTGGCGCATGTTCCAGCAAGCGCGGGAAGCGCTGGTGGTGGGCGGCGCGCTTTATATAGTCGGCAACCGCCACCTGGGTTATCACAGCAAATTGGCGCGACTGTTCCGCGGTGTCGAGCAAGTGGCCGCCACGCCGAAATTCGTCATCCTCAAAGCGCGCAAATAAAAAAAGCCCTGCCTTTTCCAAAGGAAAAAGCAGGGCTTGAAAACCGGGCCGCAAAGCCCGGATCGGGATGTCAGTGGGTGGTCAGGCCGGCCGCATTCATGAACATGCGCATCAGGCTGGCCACGACGAACAGTGCCAGCACACTGCCGGTCCAGATCATCGCCAGCCACCCCAGACGCCGCCACAACGGCTGTTTCTCGCCCTCTTCAATTTCGTGCAACGTAGGTTTGCCGGACATGCCACAACCCTCCTAGTGATAGCCGTCTTCGTGGGTGACCTTGCCGCGGAACACGTAGTAGCTCCAGAAGGTGTAGCCCAGGATGAACGGGATGATGAACAGCGTACCCACCAGCATGAAACCCTGGCTTTGCGGCGGTGCGGCCGCGTCCCAGATCGACACAGAGGGCGGAATGATGTTCGGCCACAGGCTGATCCCAAGGCCGCTGTAGCCGAGGAAAATCAACACCAGCGTCAACAGGAACGGCGTGTAGTGGGCATTACGCGCCACCGCGCGGATCAACCCGTACATGGTCACCAGCACCAGGATCGGCACCGGCAGGAACCAGAACAGGTTCGGCAGGGTGAACCAGCGCGTCGCGATTTCCGGGTGCGCCAGCGGCGTCCAGATACTGACGATGCCAATCACCGCCAACACAACGAATGCCAAGGGCCGCGCCAGGTTGTGCATCTTCTCCTGCAACGGGCCTTCGGTTTTCATGATCAACCAGGTGCAGCCGAGCAAGGCATAGGCCACGATCAACGCCACGCCGCAGAACATCGTGAACGGTGTGAGCCAGTCCAGTGAGCCACCGGCAAACTGGCGGTCCACCACCGGAATCCCGTCGATAAACGCCCCCAGCGCTACACCCTGGAAGAACGTGGCCGTCAGCGAACCGCCAATAAACGCCTTGTCCCACAGGTGGCGCTTGTGGTCCTTAGCCTTGAAACGGAACTCGAAGGCCACGCCACGGAAGATCAGCCCGATCAGCATCAGGATCAGCGGCAGGTACAGCGCCGACAACACCACCGAATAGGCCAGCGGGAAGGCGCCAAACAACGCTGCGCCACCGAGTACCAGCCAGGTTTCGTTACCGTCCCAAACCGGGGCGACGGTGTTCATCATCACGTCGCGGTCGACTTTGCCCGGAATAAACGGGAAGAGGATGCCAATGCCGAGGTCGAAGCCGTCCATCACGACGTACATCATGATGCCGAAGATGATGATCACGGCCCAGATCAGCGGAAGATCAATACCCATCTCAATGCCCCTTGTGCTGGATGTCGACGTGGTCGTCATCGTTGCCGTCATCGGCAGCCGACAACGGACGGGCCGGTGTGCGTTTCTGGCCAGGGCCACCGTGGGTCGGTTCAGTACTTTCGTGGGTCACAGGGCCTTTGCGTACCAGGCGCATCATGTAGCCCAACCCGGCGCCGAACAGCGCGAAGTACACCACCACGAACAACACCAGGGTAATCGTCATCTGCGCCAGGCTATGCCCGGATGAAGCATCCGCCGTGCGCATCAACCCGTAGACCACCCAAGGCTGGCGGCCGATTTCGGTGGTGAACCAACCGGCAAGAATCGCGATCAGGCCGGACGGGCCCATCCACAGCGCCAGGTACAGGAACGGCTTGGACGTGTACATCTTGTCGCCGCGACGCAGCCACAGGCTGAACAGACCGGTGAAGATCATCAGGAAACCCAGGCCGACCATGACCCGGAACGACC
Source organism: Pseudomonas sivasensis (assembly GCF_052938085.1). NCBI lineage: Bacteria > Pseudomonadati > Pseudomonadota > Gammaproteobacteria > Pseudomonadales > Pseudomonadaceae > Pseudomonas > Pseudomonas sivasensis. The sequence goes on along the minus strand of NZ_CP176442.1, from coordinate 687,896 downwards.
AGAACACGATGGTCGAATTGGGACGGTCCTCAGGCGGAAACTCCTTGAGCGCTGGCACTTGTTTGTCCAGGGAGTGGGTCAGGATCAGGCTGCCCAGGTAAGGAATTTCCACCGCGTATTTGGTTTTTTCGGCCTTCATGTCGGGCCAGCCAAACAGAATCAGCGGGGTCGGCTCATTGCCTTTGTTTTCCCAGTGGCCCTCAATCGCCGCGATTTTTGCCGGCTGGTGCTTCAGGGTGTTGAGGCCATGGAAGTCACCGATCACCGCCTGGATAGGCGCCACGATCAGCGCCATCCACATCGCCATCGAGAGCATTGTGCGGATCGCCGGGTTGTCCTTGCCGCGCAGCAGGTGCCACGCCGCCGAGGAGCCGACAAAGAAGGCCGTGGCAACAAAGGCCGCTGTGGCCATGTGCGCCAAGCGGTAAGGGAACGATGGGTTGAAGACAACGGCGAACCAGTCGGTTGGAATCACCCGGCCATCGATGATTTCAAAGCCTTGTGGCGTCTGCATCCAGCTGTTGGACGACAGAATCCAGAAGGTTGAGATCAACGTGCCCACGGCCACCATCACGGTGGAGAAGAAGTGCAGCTTGCGCCCGACCTTGTTCCAGCCGAACAACATCACCCCAAGGAAACCGGCCTCAAGGAAGAAGGCGGTGAGCACTTCGTAGGTAAGAAGCGGCCCGGTGACGGCGCCGGCAAAGTCCGAGAAGCGACTCCAGTTGGTGCCGAACTGATACGCCATGACCAGGCCCGAGACCACGCCCATACCGAAGTTGACCGCAAAGATCTTCGACCAGAAATGGTAGAGGTCGCGGTAGGTGTCGTTGTGGGTCTTGAGCCACAAGCCTTCCAGCACCGCGAGGTAACTGGCCAGGCCGATGGTGATCGCCGGGAACAGGATGTGGAACGAGATGGTGAACGCGAATTGAATTCGGGCGAGATCTAGCGCCTCCAAACCGAACATAAGTCTTCCTCTGTCAGGTAATACCGGCTGCTGGCGGAAGCCTGCACCCACTGCCCCCACGGATATGGAGTGTGGCGAATTTCAATTCGTTTCTTTTTTTACCAGCCACGTAGGGATTCTGGCCTTGCGGCCGCCAGATCAATCCCCACGGAGGTTTTGATCTGGATCAAGCATTACTGAAAGAGTAGTCCCATTTTCTGTGTCCAGTTATGTGGTCTTTTGCCGCGTGACAGACTGCCTCAGCCCAGCTCTAGCAACTATCTGTTACAACTTAATGCTAATCTCGCGGCTCCCTCTCGCCTCGACCCGAATTCCCGATGCCTAGTGAACCCGTGTTGCTGTTGCGTCATCACCGCCCTTTCATCGCGTTCTGGCTGGCACGGATTTTCACCGCCAGCGGCTTCCAGATGCTCACCGTGGCCATAGGCTGGAACCTGTACCAACTGACCGGCAATGTGCTGGACTTGGGTCTGGTCGGGTTGGTGGAGTTCGTGCCACGGGTGCTGTTCATGCTGCACACCGGACACGTGGCCGACCGCTACGAGCGGCGCAAAGTCGCAGCCATCTGCCAGACCGTACAGGCGCTGATTGCCCTGTCCCTGGCCATCGGCGGCCTGACCGGCAACGTGACCCGCGAGATGATTTTTATCCTCGCCTTCCTGCTCGGTGCCGCGCGCTCGTTTGAATTGCCCACCACCCAGGCGCTGCTGCCGAGCATCGTGCCCAGTGCGCTGTTCCCGCGTGCGGTGGCGTCTTCACAGTCGGCCCAGCAACTGGCCACCATCGTCGCCCCGGCGCTCGGCGGTTTGCTTTATGCGTTCGGCAGCGTCTGGGTGTATGGCCCCACGGTGGTGCTGTACATCATCGCCTGCGTGCTGACCCTCAACCTGCCCGCCCGCCAGACCCCGCTGAACAAAGGCAAGGCCACCCTGGATTCGCTGCTGGCCGGCATCCGTTTTATCCGCAGCCGCCCGGACATCCTCGGCGCTATTTCCCTGGACCTGTTCGCCGTGCTGCTGGGCGGCGCCACCGCGTTGCTGCCGGTGTTCGCCAAGGACATCCTGCTGACCGGCGCCTGGGGCCTGGGCCTGTTGCGTTCGGCACCGGCGGTGGGCGCACTGTTGATGTCGTTGTGGCTGGCGCGCTTTTCGGTGGACCGCAAAGTTGGCAGGGTAATGTTCACCGCTGTCGGCGTGTTCGGCGTGGCGACCATTGCTTTCGGCCTGTCCACCTCGTTCTGGTTTTCCCTGGCGGTGCTGGTGGTGCTGGGCGCGGCGGACATGATCAGCATGGTCATTCGCGCCTCCTTCGTGCAGTTGGAGACGCCGGATGAAATGCGCGGCCGGGTCAGTGCGGTCAACGGGCTGTTTATCGGCGCGTCCAACCAGTTAGGCGAGTTCGAGTCCGGTATCACTGCGCACTGGTTCGGCACCGTGCCCGCCGTGGTCATGGGCGGAATCGGTACGCTGGTGGTAACCGGAGTGTGGATAAAACTGTTCCCGACACTGGCGAATCGGGATCGTATGCATGTGCCGGTGGAGGAAAGCATCAAGCCCGCTGCATGATTCAATGTGGCAATAAGGTCAATGTGGGAGGGGGCTTGCTCCCGATAGCGGTGGATCAGCCAACTTATGCTTGGACTGAAACTCCGCCATCGGGAGCAAGCCCCCTCCCACGTTTGGATCTTCAATGCTTGCTGGACCGCGTCAGAGCACCTTATCCAGGGTGATCGGAAACTCCCGCCCCCGCTTGCCGGTGGTTAGGCGAGTTCGAGTCCGGTATCACCGCGCACTGGTTCGGCACCGTGCCCGCCGTGGTCATGGGCGGAATCGGTACGCTGGTGGTAACCGGAGTGTGGATAAAACTGTTCCCGACACTGGCGAATCGGGATCGTATGCATGTGCCGGTGGAGGAAAGCATCAAGCCCGCTGCGTGATTCAATGTGGCAATAAGGTCAATGTGGGAGGGGGCTTGCTCCCGATAGCGGTGGATCAGCCAACTTATGCTTGGACTGAAACTCCGCCATCGGGAGCAAGCCCCCTCCCACGTTTGGATCTTCAATGCTTGCTGGACCGCGTCAGAGCACCTTATCCAGGGTGATCGGAAACTCCCGCACCCGCTTGCCGGTGGTTAGGCGAGTTCGAGTCCGGTATCACTGCGCACTGGTTCGGCACCGTGCCCGCCGTGGTCATGGGCGGAATCGGTACGCTGGTGGTAACCGAAGTGTGGATAAAACTGTTCCCGACACTGGCGAATCGGGATCGTATGCATGTGCCGGTGGAGGAAAGCATCAAGCCCGCTGCGTGATTCAATGTGGCAATAAGGTCAATGTGGGAGGGGGCTTGCTCCCGATAGCGGTGGATCAGCCAACTTATGCTTGGACTGAAACTCCGCCATCGGGAGCAAGCCCCCTCCCACGTTTGGATCTTCAATGTTTGCTGGACCGCGTCAGAGCACCTTATCCAGGGTGATCGGAAACTCCCGCACCCGCTTGCCGGTGGCATGGTAAATCGCGTTGGCTACCGCCGCCGCTACCCCGACAATGCCGATCTCGCCAACACCCTTGGAACCTAGTGCATTGACGATCTCGTCGTGCTCTTCGACAAATACCACGTCAATCTCGCCGATATCGGCATTCACCGGGATGTGGTACTCGGCCAGGCTGTGGTTCATGTAGCGCCCCAGTTGATGGTCGATCTGGGTTTCTTCATGCAATGCCATGCCGATTCCCCACACCACCCCGCCGAGAATCTGGCTGCGGGCCATCTTCGGATTGACCACACGCCCGGCCGCAATCGCGCTGACCACACGCCGCACTTTGATTGTTCCCAGGTCTTCGTCCACCTGGACCTCGACGAACACCGCCGAGTGGGTGGCGGTGGCGTAACCCTCGCGTTTTTTGTCCGGCTCGCTGTCGACCTGCACTTCCAATGCGTCTTCGCCACTGTCCTTGACCAACTGCGCCAGCGACAAACTCACGTCACCGGTGTGCAGTTGGCCGTCTTCAAAGCGAACGGACTCGGCGTCCTTGAACACCGGGTAAGTCTGGCGGGCAATGCTCAGCAGTTTGGCCGTCAACGCTTCGCAGGCTTGCTGCACGGCAGTGCCCACTGAGGACACGGTAAACGATCCACCCTGCAACGGCGCGGTGGGTAAAGACGAGTCACCGAGTAGAAAATTGACATCGTCGACAGCCACGCCACTGGCCTGGGCCGCGATCTGAGTCATCACCGTGTACGTACCGGTGCCGATGTCGGTGGTGGCGCTACTGACCGTCAATTTGCCCAGCGAATCGATACGCGCCTTGGCGCTGGCCTTCATTTGCATGGCCTCCCACACCCCGCCGGCCATGCCCCAACCGATCAACTGGCGGCCGTCGCGCATGCTGCGCGGCTCCGGGTTGCGCTGCTTCCAGCCGAAACGCTCGGCGCCTTCGCGGTAACACTCGCGCAGGGCTTTGCTCGACCAGGGTTTATCTTCGTTCTGGTTGCGTTCGGCGTAGTTGATCAGCCGCAGTTGCACCGGGTCCATGCCCAGGGCGCAGGCCAGTTCGTCCATGGCGCATTCCAGGCCAATCACGCCCAACGCGGCGCCTGGCGCGCGCATGTCCAGGGGCGTGAAGACATCCAGCGGCACCAACTTATAAGTAAGCTGCACGTTGTCGCAGTGATAGAGCATGCCGCTCCATTCCACCACGTGTTCACTGAAGTCCTCGAAGCGCGAGGTCTGGCCAATCGCGGTATGCCCCAGCGCCAGCAAACGGCCGTTGGCGGCGGCGCCCATCTGCAAACGCTGCAGGGTGCGCGGGCGGTAGCCAAAGGTGAACATCTGCTGGCGCGTCAGGGTGACCCGCACCGAACGCTTGAGCGCCAGAGACGCCATCACCGCCAAAGGCAATTGGTACTGCGGGCGCAGACCAGAGCCGAAGGCGCCCCCGACGAACGCAGCAAAGATGCGCACCTGACTTTTATCCAGGCCGAAGACTTTTTGCACATAGGCCTGGCAGTTCTGCGGGCCCTGAGTCTTGTCATGGATGTGCAGGGTGCCATCCGGCTGATACAGCACGGTGCTGGCGTGGGGTTCCATGGGATTGTGGTGTTCGATGGGTGTGCTGTAGTGCAGATCGAGGCTGATGGCCGCGCCGGACCATTCAGCCTGGAAGTTACCGCGCGGCTTGGGCGGGGTTTGCGGCGAGGGATAGGCCAGTTCCTGCTGGGCGAGCAGATCGGTCTCGAAGTCCTCGCACTCATAGTCGATATGCACCAGCGAGCCGGCGTGTCGCGCCAACTCCAGGTTATCGGCGATGACCAATGCCAGGGGCTGGCCGCTGTAGAGCACGCGGTCGTTGTACAGCGGGCGAAACGGCGAGCCATCCGCCGCATCGTCATCGGCAAAGGCGTCGTCATAGCTGGCGATTTTCGGGCGGTTGAGATGATGGATAACATCCACCACACCCGGTAGCGCTAACGCTTTGGACGCGTCGATGTTGATAACACGGCCTTTGGCGATGGTGCTGGACACCACGCTGCCATGAAGCAGGCCAGCCTCAGGAAACTCACCGGCGTACCGTGCCTGGCCTGTGACCTTGAGCAAACCGTCGACACGGTTCAAGGGTTTACCGATAGCGGTCATGGCTGTTCTCCTGCAACGGCGGCGTCGCTCAGCGCGCGGATAATTGCGCGGCGCGCGAGCTTGATCTTGAAGCCGTTATGTTCCAGCGGCTCGGCGTCTTGCAGCAGCACGTCGGCGGCGTTGCTGAAGGTTTCGCGGCTGACGGTCTGACCGATCAGCGCGGCTTCTACCGCGCGGTCACGCCAAGGTTTGTGGGCCACGCCGCCGAGGGCCAGGCGAGCGTCAACGATAGTGTCGCCGTCCAGTTCAAGGGCGGCGGCGACTGACACCAAGGCAAACGCGTAAGACGCGCGATCGCGAATCTTCAAATAGTGGCTGTGACGTGCCAGATGGTCGGCGGGCAATTCAATTGCAGTGATCAGCTCATCGTCGGCCAGCAGGTTGTCGCGCTGCGGCGTATCGCCAGGAAGACGATGGAAGTCGGCGAACTCGATGACCCGTGCGCCGCCACGTCCCTCCACATGCACCCGCGCCTCCAACGCAGCCAAGGCGACGCACATGTCCGACGGATGAGTGGCCACGCACTGCGCGCTGGCGCCAAGAATCGCATGGATACGGTTCAACCCGCTGCGGGCCGGGCAACCACTGCCGGGTTCGCGTTTATTGCACGGCACCGTGGCGTCGTAGAAGTAGTAGCAACGGGTGCGCTGCAGCAAGTTACCGCCGGTACTGGCCATGTTGCGCAGTTGCGGCGAAGCACCTGCGAGGATGGCTTGGGACAGCAGCGGGTAACGCTCTTCAATCAGCGGGTGCCAGGCCAGATCGGCGTTGCTCACCAGCGCGCCGATCCGCAGGCCGCCATCGGCGGTTTCTTCAATTCCATGCAGTGGCAGGCCGGTGATATCGATCAGGTGTTCGGGACGGCTGATGTTTTCTTTCATCAGGTCCAACAGGTTCGTACCACCGGCAATAAAACGCGATGCGCCGCTGGTCAGGTGCACGGCCTCCTGTACGTCGACAGGTTTGCTGTAGTGGAAGGGATTCATTGCTCACCTCCCAGGCCGTCTTTGATGGCATCGCGGATATTGGTATAGGCACCGCAGCGGCACAGGTTGCCGCTCATCAATTCCTGGATTTGTGCAGTGTCGTGGGCACGGCCTTCATTGGCCAGGCCGACGGCGGAGCAGATCTGGCCCGGCGTGCAGTAGCCGCACTGGAAGGCGTCGTGTTTGATAAAGGCTTGCTGCATCGGGTGCAACTGATCGCCGCTGGCCAAGCCTTCGATGGTGGTCAGCTCGGCGCCATCGCACATCACGGCCAGGGTCAGGCAGGCGTTTATGCGCTTGCCATCGCGCAGGACGGTGCAGGCACCACATTGGCCGTGGTCGCAGCCTTTTTTACTGCCGACCAGGTCGAGTTGTTCCCGTAGCAAGTCCAACAACGTGGTCCAGGGCAATACGTCCAACTGACGATCCTGGCCATTGAGGGTCAAGCGTATGGAGTGGGCGACGAACGGTTGGGCCGCCGCGCCATTGGGGGTCGCGCTCATAAACACCTCACGGGTTGGTGTACATCCGCGGCGTTCAGGAAAGTCGCCGTCTCAGGGGTACGACTTCCCGGGGTTTTGAGCGTTCAAGATGATTGATCAGCGGATATTGAGCAGGGTCTTCAAGGTGTTTCGCGGGGGATTGATCGATGAGTTGCTGTATTCGAACCAGCCTTGGGCTTCCACATTCAGGTCAAACACATAGATGTAGCCCATCAAGGTGCCCCCGCCAGCGCAGGCCTGGCTGACGTTGCCGACCTGACACACCGGCGTGCGCTGACCGTTGAGCTCCGCGCCGTTGAAGAGGCCGACCGGGTTGTTACCCAGGCCCACTTCCATCACCGACACCTTGGTCGGCCCTCGGTGCGTGCACATCTGCGTGGTGCTGGTGCGCTCTGGAATGGTTTCGGTGCACTTGGCCGATTCGACCTTGAACACGCGCACTTCGCTCAAGGCCGGTGCAGTCGCGCCCCAGACCGGTGCCGCACCCAGCCACAGGCCGAGACAAGGGATCAGGGCTAGACTCCACGCGTTGGCTTTTTTCATGCTGTCGATGACCCGGTATTGAACGTCGGCGCAGTATGCCTCAAGGCCATGCGCCATACAGCCTCGGCTGCTGGTATGATGCGCCGCTTTTTCCGATCCTCTCTGAAACCACAGGCGTTTGGCGCAGTTTGTGCTTTGACTTAGAGGTCAACAAATCACGACGCAAGATAGCGTCACAGGGAGCAGGCATGCTGGAAAAGCTGTTTCAACTCAAGGCACACAACACGAACGTGCGCACCGAGATTCTCGCGGGCATCACGACATTCCTGGCCATGGCCTACATCCTGTTCGTGAACCCGAGCATCCTCGGCGAAACCGGCATGGATAAGGGCGCGGTATTTGTCGCGACCTGCCTGGCGGCGGCCATCGGCTCGACCGTGATGGGCCTGATCGCCAACTACCCGATCGCACTCGCGCCGGGCATGGGCCTCAACGCCTTCTTTACCTATACCGTGGTGCTGCACATGGGCCACACCTGGCAAGTGGCGCTGGGTGCGGTGTTTATTTCGGCGGTGCTGTTCTTCCTGCTGTCGATCTTCCGCATCCGTGAGTGGATCATCAACGCCATCCCGCTTCCTCTGCGTTCGGCGATTGCCGCCGGTATCGGCCTGTTCCTGGCGTTGATCGCCCTGCACAACGCCGGAATCGTGGTGAGCAACCCGGCCACCATGGTAGGCCTGGGCGACCTGACAAAAGCGGCCCCGATCCTCGCCACCCTCGGTTTTGTGCTGATCGTCGCACTGGAAGCCCTGGCCGTACGCGGCGCGGTGCTGATCGGCATTCTTGCGGTCACTATCGCGTCCATCGTCCTGGGCGTGACCCCGTTTGGCGGCGTGACCTCGATGCCCCCTTCGCTGGCCCCAACCTTCCTGCAGCTGGATATCAAAGGCGCACTGGACATCGGCCTGGTCAGCGTGATCTTCGCGTTCCTGTTCGTTGACCTGTTCGACAACTCCGGCACCCTGATCGGCGTCGCCAAGCGCGCCGGCCTGATGAGCAAGGACGGCCACATGCCGAAAATGGGCCGCGCCCTGATCGCCGACAGCACCGCCGCCATGGCCGGTTCGCTGCTGGGCACTTCGACCACCACCAGCTACATCGAATCCGCCGCGGGCGTGAGCGCCGGTGGCCGTACCGGTTTGACCGCCATCGTGGTGGCGATCCTGTTCCTGTTGGCGCTGTTCTTCTCGCCACTGGCCGCCAGCGTACCGGCGTTTGCCACGGCGCCGGCACTGCTGTTCGTGGCGGTGCTGATGACCCAGGGCCTGGCAGAAATCGACTGGGATGACATTACTGTTGCAGCGCCGGTGGTGGTCACCGCCCTGGCGATGCCCTTCACATACTCCATTGCCAACGGCATCGCCTTCGGTTTCATCGCCTGGACCGCCATCAAGCTGCTTTCGGGCCGCTACCGTGAGCTGAACCCAGCGCTGGTGATTCTGTCGATTCTGTTCGTGATCAAGCTGGGCTGGTTCAACGCATGACTTTTGACGCCACAAGCTACACCGTTCAACTGCAAGACAAGGTCACGCGCTTGCGTGACCTGCTGGCGCCGTTCGACGCGCCCGAGCCACAGGTATTCGACTCACCGCTGCAGAACTTCCGCCTGCGGGCGGAGTTCCGCCTGTGGCGCGAAGGCGGAGATCGCCACTACGCCATGTTCTCCCAGGACGACAAGCGCACGCCGATCCTGATCGAAGAATTCCCGATTGCCAGCCAACGCATCAATCAGTTGATGCCGCAACTCAAGGCCGCCTGGCAAGCCAGCGCCGCCCTGAGCCACAAGCTGTTTCAGGTGGAGTTCCTCACCACCCTGGCCGGCGATGCGATGATTACCCTGTGTTATCACCGCCCGCTGGACGAGCATTGGCACACGGCGGCGAACAAGCTGGCAGCTGATTTGAATGTCAGCATCATCGGCCGCTCCAAGGGCAAGCGCGATGTGATCGGCCACGACTACGTGGTGGAAAAACTCGACGTGGGCGGGCGCACCTTCAGCTACCGCCAACCCGAAGGCGCGTTCACCCAGCCCAACGGCACGGTGAACCAGAAGATGCTCAACTGGGCATACGATGCCTTGGGCGATCGCCCGGATGACTTGCTGGAGTTGTACTGCGGCAACGGCAACTTCACCCTGCCGCTCGCCACCCGCGTACGCAAAGTGCTGGCCACCGAAATCAGCAAGACCTCGGTGAGTGCGGCCCTGAGCAACCTCGATGAAAACGCGGTGGATAACGTCACGCTGGTGCGACTCTCTGCCGAAGAACTCACCCAAGCGCTGAATGAAGTGCGCCCGTTCCGTCGCCTACAGGGCATCGATCTGAAGAGCTACGAATTCGGCAGCGTCTTCGTCGACCCGCCCCGGGCCGGCATGGACCCGGACACTTGCGAATTGACCCGTCGCTTCGACAACATTCTCTACATCTCCTGCAACCCGGAGACGTTGGCGGCGAACATTGCGCAGTTGCATGACACGCACCGCATTACGCAATGCGCGATGTTTGACCAGTTCCCGTGGACGCACCATATGGAATCCGGGGTGTTGCTGACTCGTCGGTAATTCCAAGGCTGGTAGCAGTTCAACATGTGAGAGGGGGCTTGCTCCCGATGGCGGTGGGTCAGTTGAAGGTTTGCTGATTGACGCACTGCTATCGGGGGCAAGCCCCCTCCCACATTGGCTTGGTGTATTGGCAAATAGCGTTGTCAGGCCGAAGGTTGGAAATACCCCGCCAACGCCCGCAAGTCCTGCTCGCTGAGCAGTCCCGCGTAATACTTCAACTGAATCCTGGCCAGCAAATACGCATGTCGAGCGTTCGCCAGGTCGCGGCGGGCGGTGAACAGTTGCTGTTCGGCGTCGAGCACGTCGAGGTTAACGCGCTCGCCTCCGCTGACGCTTTTCTTCGTCGCGGTGACCAGTGCCGTGGCGGAGCTGACGGCCATTTCATAAGCCCGCACTTTTGCCGCGCCGCTGGTATTGAGGTTGAACTGCTTGCGCAACTCCACCAGCGTGGCCGAGGTTTGCGCGTCCAGTTCGTACTGGGCCTGGCTCAATTGATTGCCCGCCTGACGAGTAGAAGCCGACACCGAACCGCCGGCAAACAACGGCAAGCTGACCTGAATGCCGACGCTGTTGGTGTCGTACTGCTGGTTGTAGCTGCTTTCCGAATCGGAACGGGTCTGGCGGCTGCTGGCGTACAGGCTGACCTTGGGCATGTGCCCGGCGCGTTTGCGCTCCACTTCGTAAGACGCCACGTCCAACGCGTGATGCTGGGATTTAAGCTCCGGATTGTTGGCCATTGCCATTTCCCGCCAGGTCTCGAAACGGTTCGGCTCCAGGGGCGGGATATCGAATTGACGGGTCAGCGGCGCCAGTTCTTCGATCTGCAGCGGTTGGCCGACGATGGCTTCCAACTCTCGCAGGGCGCTGTCCTGGGCATCCAGGGATTCGATTTCTTCAGCCTGGGCCAGGCTTAGGCGCGCTTGGGTTTCCAGCACATCGGTACGTGTCCCCTCGCCACCTTTGAGCAGGCGATCGTTGAGTTGCAGGCGTTCGGCAAATGCGCGTTTCTGCGCGCGGCTCAACTCGATGCGTTCCTGGGCCAGCAACGCCTGGCTATAAGCGCTGAGTACCCGCACCGCAAGTTCCTGGCTTTTGCCGCGAAAGCGCTCATCGGCCATCAGCGCCTGGGCCGTGCCTTGGCGAAACCGCGCGTAGGCTTCGTAGTCCAGCAGTGGTTGCTGCAAGGTCAGGGTCGAGGCATAGCTGCGGTAGTCGCGGTCGCTGGTGACATCACCTGCGGTCACCTGCGACTCGTTGCGCGAATTGTTGTAGCTCCACGACAGATTCGGCAGCAACGCCGCCCGACCTATCACGCGATTCTCTTCACCGGCCTCACGCGCCTGGATGGCGGCCTGAAAGGTCGGGTCATTGCGCAGCGCCAGGTCGTACGCATCCAACAACCCCAGGGCCTGCGCAGCCGGTGTAAAGCTCACGCACAAGGTAAACAGCAGCGCCTTCATTCTTCCACCAAGGCCATATGGGTGCGGTCCAGCAAAGGTTTGAACAGGTAGTTGAGCATCGACCGCTCACCGGTCTTTATGAACGTTTCCACCGGCATGCCGGGGCGGATCTGTGCGCCGGCGAGTTGCTGCATACCCGCCGTGCTGACTTGGGCACGCAGCGTGTAATAAGGCTCGTCGGTGCGTTCATCGACCTGGCGGTCGGCGGATACCAATGTCACCTCACCCGCCACCCGCGGCGTGGTGGCCTGGTTGAAGGCCGAGAACAGCAGTTCCACCGGTAAACCGGGGTGCACTTTGTCGACCATCTGCACCGGCACCCGCGCTTCCACCAACAGCGGCTCGCCCTGGGGCACGATGTCCATCAGCGCCTGACCGGGCTTGATCACGCCGCCTTCGGTGTACACGTCCAACCCCACCACCACGCCGGACGCCGGGGCGCGGACCAGGCTGTTGGCCAGTTCGAACTCGGCCGACGCCAGGCGATTACGCAGGTCGTCGCTGCGGGTGCGGGTTTCGGCCAACTGGCTGCGCAGGTCTTTCTGGAAGTCTTCGCCGAGCTGGCGGATACGCAGGCGCAGCTCTAAAACCTGACGCTGCAACTGGCCGATGCGGCCATAGTCCTCGGCGATGGTGCTGTCGATCTGCGAGTAAAGGCGCTCGCTGTCGAGCAGGCGATTGCGCGGGATATAACCGTCCCGCGCCAGTTCGCGCAGGCCTTGCAGTTGCTCATTGAGCGCCGCCCGTTGCTGCAGTTTGCTCGCTTGGGAATCCCGCGTGCCGCGCAACTGCGCTTCGGCCCCGGCGATGGTTTCGCGCAGGCCTTGTTGCTCGGTGGCCAGCGACTGGGCGCGGCTGTTGAACAGTTGCCGTTGCAGATTCAGGGTGTTGGTCGCCTGCGGCTCATTCAGCAGTTCATGGCCGAAGGTGATCGCAGGCAACCCTTCGCTTTCGGCATTCAACCGCGCCTCGGTGGCCAAGGACGCCAGGTACTGGCTGCGCAGCGACTGCATCTGCCCGCGCAACGGGGTTTCTTTCAAGCGCAGTAACACTTGGCCGGCGTTGACCACCTCACCGTCGCGCACTTCGATACGCTCGACGATGCCGCCGGTAGGGTGCTGAACGGTTTTTCGATGGCCCGAAACCATCACCTTGCCCGACACCGCGACGCCCTTGTCCAGGGGGGCCAGCGCAGCCCAGCCGATAAACCCGACAAATCCGCCGAGCACCAGCAGCCAGCCCAGGCGCGAATATTTTTTGTCATCCAGCGCCAGCACGTTATGGGATGCGTCGCTGATCAGCATCGGTTTGCTCATGCTCATGCCTGTTTTCCTTCGCCGAGGCGGTAACTCATGCTCATGGTCGACACCGGTTTGCTGACTGCCGGTTTCTGCCGCGCCTCCAACACCCGCGCCGTTGGACCGAAGGCCTGCAACTGGCCGTCCTTGAGGATCAGCAATTGGTCAGTGAGGCTCAGCACATTGGCTTTGTGGGTAATCAGGATCACGGTGCGACGCTGCTGCTTGAGCTGGGCGATGGCCTGGAGCAGGGCCTGCTCGCCCACTTCATCGAGGTTGGCGTTGGGTTCATCCAGCACGATCAGCGCGGGTAAACCGTACAGCGCACGCGCCAGGGCCACCCGTTGTTTCTGGCCGCCGGACAAGCCGGCGCCGCCCTCACCCAACTGCGTGTCATAGCCTTGGGGCAGTTGCAGGATCAGGTCGTGTACGCCGGCCATCTGCGCGGCGGCGAGGACCTTGTCGGCATCCAGCTCGGTAAACCTCGCGATGTTGTCGGCGATGCTGCCGGCAAACAGTTGGATGTCCTGGGGCAGATAGCCGATGTGCGGGCCGAGTTGCTGCTTGTCCCATTGGGTCAGGTCGGCGCCGTCCAGGCGCACCTTGCCGGCCAGTGGAGCCCAGGCGCCCACCAGCACCCGCGCCAGGGTTGACTTGCCGCAGCCTGACGGCCCGATCACCCCCAGCACGTCACCCGCTGGCAGGTTGAAGCCCAGATTAGCCAACGCCGGCCGACGGCTGCCGGGGGCGCAGGCGCTGAGTTGCTCGACGCTCAATTGCCCCTTGGGCGCCGGCAGGCTCATGCGCGCCGGGCGCGCGGGGTTGTCCGCCAACATCTTCGATAGCCGATCAAAGGCCAGGCGCGCCGACCCCCATTGCTTCCACACGCCGATCAGTTGGTCGATGGGGGTGAGCACCCGGCCCATCAGAATGGAACCGGCAATCATCATCCCCGGCGTGATGTCGCCCTGCACCGCCAGCAACGCGCCCAGGCCCAGCACCAGCGACTGCAACGCCAGGCGCACGCCCTTGGACCAGGCACTGACAGCGGCGGTCTTTTCACTCGCCAGGTTCTGCTGCGCGAGAAACGCCTGGTGCTGGTTGAACCAACGCCCGCGCAACGTAGCAAGCATGCCCATGGCTTCGATGGTGTCGGCATTGCGCAGGTTGGCGGTGGCTTGCTGGCTCGCGCTGATAGACAGTTGGCTGGCCTGGGCTATCGGCGCCTGGCTCACATGATGGTTGATCCACGCCAGCGCGATCAAAATCACCGCGCCGCCCAGCGCCAGCATTCCGAGCCAGGGATGGAAGAGGAAGATCACCAGTAGGTACACCGGAAACCACGGCGCATCAAAGAACGCGAACAACGCCTGTCCGGTAGCGAACTGGCGCAGCGTCGTCAGGTCATTCAGTGCCTGCCCCGCCGCCTGGGTGCCGCCCTTCAGTTGCGCCTCGAACGCGGCGTCGTACACCCGCTGGTTCAGGCGCATGTCCATCTGCGTGCCGAGGCGGATCACCACTTGGCTGCGCACCCACTCCAATGCGCCCATCAGGCCGAACAGGCCGAGGATCATCAGCGTCAGCATCAACAGGGTCATCTGATTGCCCGAAGCAAGCACTCGGTCGTACACCTGCAACATGTAAAGCGCCGGGGCCAGCATCAGCAGGTTGATCACCGCCGAGAACAGGCCGATGTTGAAGAAGCCACTTTTATAGGCCGTGAGGGCGGCCAGGGTTTCGTTGCCGGCGTGGCGCATCTGGAGGTTCTCGTGGGGTTAAGCGTGCAACGTCGCCGCGTTGACAGGCGATACGACGCTGCGCAGAATTTGGCACCGCCGTCGCCGGAAGAGTTAGAAGGCTTGGGCGACGGCGGTGTGTCATGCGGCGAATGGGAGAGCGATCTTCCATTCGCTTTTTTCATGCAGCGAAGGCGTTAGGCGGCGAGTGCCCAGTCCTGTGCCACGTCTTGCACACCCACCAGCGCAACGTCGGTGGTGGCCGAGGATGCGGCATGGCTGGCGACAGCGGCGCTGATCTCGTCGAAGGTGCTGTTGAGGTCTTCGCCGATTGCGCCCAGCAGGTCAGCGAGAACGGTTTCCAACGCGGACGTGTTGCCCTGCATCAGGCCGTAGATCACGCTCTGGACCTCGTTACCGACGCGACCGGCATCCGACGCTGCGCTCAGGTCGAGGCCGTTGAAGGCGACCTTGAAGTCGGTCAGGCTGAAGTCGCTGCCGCTGCCGCCGCCCAGACCAGTGCCCAGTTGAACGTTATCCAGCTCACCCCACAGGAAGTGGTTTTGGTTGCTGCTCGCTGGCAGCAGTGGATTGAATACATAGTGCAGGCCATTGCTGGTGTCGCTGTCGGCAATGAAGGCGTAGTCGGAGCTGTTGGCGCCGTGGGTAGCGTACTGGTCACCGGCGAGTGAGCCGTTGCTGAAGCCACCGGTGTTGCTGTTGCCGTGACCGGCTGTGTTGAAGCCCAGGGCCCAAGCGCTCAGGTATTCCGAGACGGTTACATCACTCAGGATCGAATCGTAGCTAACAGAAATAGTCATCACTAAACCTCGTTAAACAACGCTATTGATGAGTACGCACAAGCGGCGCACTTTTTTACCCACTGTAGGGTAAAACCATTGATCACGTACCGCTGCACGTAGATCAGAACTTGTATTCCAACATCCCGCTCAACGTCCGACCGCGCGCCAGGCTCAAGTTGTTGGCGTCGCCCATGGCGACGAAATAGGCTTCATTGGTGGCGTTTTCCAATGCCAGCGAAATGTTCAGGTGGTCAGTCATCCAGTAACTGCCGTACAAGTCATACAGGGTGTATTGAGGCCAGAGCGCCTGGTCGATCAGGTCGTAACCCTGCTGATTGAGGTTTTCCCCATTGCCCGCGCTGTAGCGCACACGCACACCGGTATCCAGGCGCTTGTCCAGGAAGCGCGCACCAAGGGTCAAGGAGCCACGGTCGGCGGGCATGTAGGTGGCGTTGCCCATGATCCGGCCACAGCTTTCCCGATTGTTGGCGACGTCATCGTCGAGCACTTCATAGCGGGTCACGAGGCGGATTCGTGAAACGCCGTTTGCATCCACATAGCGCTCGATACGCGTTGTGCTTGGGCCGTTTTTCTTCGCGCCGCCCATGTAATAGTTCTTCGAACAGAACTCGTTACTGCCGATCATGTGGGTGAAGCTCAGGTTGGCGTAGACGCGGCCCATGTCGTAGTTGAGCTGGTACTCAAGCCCACGGAAACGCGTGGGGTTGGTGTTGTTGACGTAGGCCATGGTCCCGAGAAAACCACCCGATGTGGTTTCCGGAAGGCTGACGCTGGTGTTGAGAAAGGAGAAGTTTTCGATCTTGGTATCAAAGTAGGCCACCTTGATGCCCAAGCGATCATCACCGAACAACAGCCCTTCCTTGAACACGTTCACGCCCACCTCCCAATCCTTCGACTCCTCGGGCTTGAGATAGGGGTTGGGGAACACGCGCTCACCCGAGCCGCCGCCATGGGGGCGGCCGGTCATGAAGGTTTCGGTCACTGCCGGCGGGCGCCAGCCTTTGCCCCAGCGCGTATAAAGCTGCAGCCAGTCCAGGCCAGGTTTGACGGCGATGCCGAAGGTGGGGGAGAACTGCCCCTCCTCGCGATCGACATCGTAGACTTCCACGACTCGCTTGGCCCCCACCAGGCTGCTGTAGAAGCGATCACGGCGGTACAGCGTCATGCCCGTTTCGCCTTCGAGCCGATAACGGTCGTAACGCAAACCGCCATCCAGCGTCAGCCAATCGCCATACTCGTATTGCAGGTTATTAAACAGGCTCGCGATGGTGCGTTTGCCGCCCGGCGTTCCACCCTCGGCGTAGGGCAGCAAGGCGAGGTCGTTGGTGGCTTCGACCTTGTTGGTGCGTGGTTTGAACTCGTCCTGGTACAGCTCCCCACCGTAGTTCCAGCTCACATGGCCCAACTGACCGAAATCAAAACGCGAGGTGTTGTCGCCTTGTAGTCCCCAGGTGTCAGTCTGGAAGTGGTCAGTGTAGGTCCCCACGTAGTTTCCGGTGCCTACCGTCGCGCCGTTCGGCGCATTGGTGCGATCAAGCTGGGTGGTGACGTAGTAAGCCTTGGCCTTCAGATCGATCAGTGGGTTGTCCGGGGTATAGCTGTAGTCCAACGCAAAATTCTTGGCGTTGAGGTTGTTTTTGCTGACTCGTTGGTAAAACACACTCTGGTTATCGTCGCTGGTGTAAGCCCAGGCATCGTTGCTGTCGCTGTCACTTTCTAGGTAGCTCAGTTGCACGCGCTGGTCATTGGGCAAGTTAAGGCCCAGCTTGACGATCTGTGATCGGGTCACGCTGCCCATGTCACCGACTTCGCTGTTCAACCAATCATCGAACGCACCCGGCATGGCCTTGCGGGCGCGCAGGTTGGTGCCCAATTTCTGGTCGTTGTGGTTACCCGAGCGGTAATCGCCGAAATGCCGTTCGCTGTACCCCACCAACACATCGCCGCGCTCATCACCAAAGGCAAACACACCGCTGCCATTAAAATTGGTGCCATTGCCCAGCTCACCAATGCCGTGGCCAGCGCGGATGCGTCCGCCGTATTCCTTGCCGTCTTTCAAGAACTCACTGGCATCCAACGTCTTGAACGAGGCAATCCCGCCCAACACTGCTGCGCCGCCCTGCCCCGACTGACTGCCTTTGTCGATCTCGATACTGGAGATGAACTCCGGGTCGATCAGCAGGGTGCCGTTGCGTTGCTGGTGGCCGTTGACGTTGAAGTTCTGGCGCATGCCGTCGATGTTCATGTTCACGCGGCCGTAGTCTTGCACCCCGCGAATGTTCACCGACAAACCAGGATCGCGCTGGTTGACGGCGGTGTAGACGCCTGCGGTTTCTTCGAGCATGTCGGCGGCGTGACGGGGCGGGCGTTTATCGATCATGTCACGGCTGATCACCGCCACCGACTTTGGGGTCTGGTACACCCAATCACTGGCCTGGCCATTGGTGTTGGCGGTGATGGTGGTGGTGCCTACGGTCATGGCGCCCGCGTGATCATCGCTGACGCGGTTGAGGGTCACTTGGCGTTCACTGGTGAAGCGATACTCCACCGGCGCAGCGCCGAGCAAACGGCCCAGGCCTTCCTGCACGCTGAAGCTGCCTTTGAGCGCGGTGCTGTTCAAGCCTTGCAGGCGCTGGCTGTCAAACAACACTTGCAAACCGGCTTGGTCGGCGAACGCCAACACGGCACTGCCCAAGGATTGCGCAGGGATATCGAACGTCAGCACGACGGGCTGGGCCGTTCCCGCTTGAGGCTGCGCCGCGTACACGGGAGCCGCTGCGGCGAACAGGCCCAAGTGAATGGCCAAGGCTAACCGGCTACCGGTGATACGCCCCTTGGTGAGTGCTGACATTTCTGGTTTTCCCTGCGCTGATCGTATTTTTGTTTATGCGAATGCTTCTCACCTAGCAAGACGTACGAGGCGCAGGAAGTCAGTAAGACTTTTTAAAAGTTTTTCGTGCGGGGGGTTTTAAGCGGGCGGGAGCAGACCTCCCGCCAGGTCATTAATAGATCAGGCTGAGGCCTGCCAGGTCCAAGCGTTGCACCTGGAGCTCCTGAGTCAGGGTGCCGAGCGCCGTGTCGAGCATGTCTAGGCGGAACACGCCGCTGACTTCACGTTCACCCAGGTCGGAATGGGTCAACACCACCTGACCGGGACGATAGCGGTTGAGCTGCTCAATCACTTTGGCCAAGGGCTGACGATCAAAAATCAACACGCCACGCCGCCAACTGGTGGCACGCTCTACATCAAACTGATCCAAGGGCTCGATGCCCTGCGCGGGGCTGTAGCGGGCGGCCTGGCCTTCCTTGAGCACGTGGTCGCTCGGGCCTTTTTTCGGTGTGGCGTGCAGGGAAACTTCGACGCTGTGCTGCAACACGCCGACCCAGCCCTGGCGGTCGTCCTCACGCTGCACCACAAACCGCGTGCCCAGCGCCCGCGTCTGCCCGCCGGCGCTCTGCACCACGAATGGCCGGGTTTCCTTACCCACCATCGGCGCCACGTCAAAAATCGCCGAGCCCTGGATCAGGCTGATGCGCCGCTGCACGCCGTCGTAGTCCAGCCGGATGGCACTGGCGGAATCCAGTTCTACCGTGCTGCCATCGGCCAAGTGCACGGTGCGCACTTCGCCCTTCTGGGTCACGTAATCGGCCTGCATGCGCAGCCAGGCCTCCGGCCCGCGCACCCAACCCACGCCGGCGACCACCACCACCAGCGCCACCGCCGCCGCACGTTGCCACGGCCTGCGTCGCGGGGTTCGGCGCACCGGCAGCGTCGCCGCCGCCGGACGCTGACGGTGCACTGGCTCGTCCTTATGCACCTCGCCCAACGCTGCCCAGGTCTGCTCGGCAAAGCGCAGCGCCGCTTCATGGCGGCTGTCGCAGGCAATCCATTGGCGCAGCTCGGCCTGCTCCTGGTCGGTCAGGGCACCGGCGTGCAGGCGCACCGCCCAATCGGCGGCCGCCTCGGTAATGCTGTGCTGTTGTGGACCCTGGCTATTCACGTGTGAATCTCGAATTTTTTCGTTATGTAACGCTGTGACGTCTGAGCGGAGGTTTTTCCGTAACTCACTCGTCGGATGGCGCCACCTGACCGTCCTGCAAGCGCTGTATGACATACGCCAACGCCTTGGCCAGGTGCTTTTGTACGGAGCTGTCTGATATATCCAAGTGCCGCGCAACCTGGGCATGAGTCATGCCCTCTATCCGATTCAGACGGAAGATCTGCTGGGTTCGTTCCGGCAACTCCGCCAATGCCTGCTTCAATGCCTGCCGCTGTTGCTGCGCCATTGCCTGAGCCTCCAACCCGGCCACTTCATCTTCAATCTCGGCCAGCGCCTCATTAGGCACGGAATCGGTCTTGCGCCGTGCTTCCTGGCGGATATGGTCGATCAGCAGATTGCTCGCCGTTCGATAGAGATAGCCCTGGGAATTGTCGATGCGCTCGCCGGGTGGTTTTTCCGCCAGGCGCAGGAAGCTCTCCTGAACCAGGTCGGCCGCCAACTGCGGGTCCCGTACCTTGCGAGCCAGATACCCGCGCAGGGTATCAGCGTGCTTGAGAAACAGGCCCTTGAGATCCACGTCCGACAAACCGACTCCCTGGAATGAAAAGGAAACAGGCGGGCATCTTAAGCGTTGTCGAGAATGATTTTCAATTGATATCTAATCCGATTCAGCTAGGGGCATACCTGATTAAAAGTTCGGTAATCGAACACATCCGCCGCCATCAATTGACCAAATTAACTAACCAGTACATTTTATCTGCACAACGAACAAGAACTGTGGAGATACCCCCCAATGCCGCCTATCGTGCTGGTGCTCAACGGCCCCAACCTCAACCTGCTCGGCACCCGCGAGCCCGCCACCTACGGCCATGAAACCCTGGCCGACGTCGCCGCCCTATGCGGGCGCAGTGCCGATAAGCTCGGGCTGAAAATCGAATTTCGCCAGACCAATCACGAAGGCGAACTGCTGGACTGGATCCACGGCGCCCGTGGCCGTTGCGCCGGTATCGTGATCAATCCTGCGGCCTGGACGCACACCTCGGTGGCGATTCGTGACGCTCTGGTGGCCAGTGAAGTGCCGGTGATCGAAGTGCATTTATCCAACGTGCATGCCCGCGAAGCATTTCGTCATCACTCCTTTGTGTCGCCCATCGCCAAAGCGGTGCTCGCCGGTTTTGGCAGCCACGGCTACCACCTGGCCCTGGAACACTTCAGCCAATTGCTGAAGGGATCGGCTCAATGAAACAGCGCATCCTCGCCGGCCTGGTCGGCGCCGGTATCCAGGCTTCCCGTACCCCCGCTCTGCATGAACAGGAAGGCGACGCCCAAGGTTTGCGTTACCTGTATCGCCTGATTGATCTGGAGCCGCTGCACCTGGACACCAACGCCCTGCCCGACCTCCTGCGTGCAGCCGAGCAGATGCACTTCACCGGACTGAACATTACCTACCCGTGCAAACAGGCCATCCTACCGCTGCTCGATGAACTGTCCGATGAAGCACGGGGTATCGGCGCGGTGAATACGGTGGTGTTCAAGGACGGCAAACGCATCGGCCACAACACCGATTGCCTGGGATTCGCCGAAGGTTTCCGGCGCAACCTTAATGATGTGCCACGTCAGCGCGTGGTGCAGATGGGCGCCGGTGGTGCGGGCGCGGCGGTGGCCCATGCGCTGTTGGCTGAGGGTGTGGAGCACTTGAGCATTTTCGACGTGGACGCCAGCCGTGCCCGCGACCTTGTGGATAACCTCGCCCAGCGCTTCGGCAGCGGTCGTGCGCAAGTGGGTCTTGATTTAGACAACGCGATGGCCGAGGCCGATGGTCTGGTCAACACCACGCCAATGGGCATGGCCAAACTGCCGGGTATGCCGGTGCCGGCGACTCTGTTGCGGGCGCAATTGTGGGTCGCGGAAATCGTGTATTTCCCGCTGGAAACCGAACTGCTGCGCAACGCCCGCGCCTTGGGTTGCCGCACGCTGGATGGCGGCAATATGGCGGTGTTTCAGGCGGTAAAGGCGTTTGAGTTGTTCAGTGGTCAAGTGGCGGATGCGCAGCGGATGTTGGCGCACTTCAAGAGTATGAATGCCTGAAATGTAGAGGGGGCAAGCCCCCTCCCACATTGGGTTAGGCGCTGTATTCAGGCCTGCAGGTAACGCAACACCGACTCGCAGATCATCTCGCGATGCCGCTGTTTAACCACTTCATCCGACAGCTCGATCTGAAAAAGCTCACTGAACGTATGGCGGTTGGACACGCGGTAAAAGCTGAATGAGTTGATCAGCAAGTGCACATCCAGCGGCTCCAGCCCTTCACGGAACACCCCCATCTCGGCGCCCCGGCGCAATGTCGCGCCCAGCCCTTCAAGGATCTTGCTGTTCATCGCCTTGATCGTGTCGGTGCGTTTCACGTACTCGGCATTGTGGATATTTTCGATGCTGACGATCCGCACAAAATCCACGTTCTGATCGTGGTGATCAAAGGTGAATTCCACCAGCCGCCGAATCGCCTCACGCGGCTCCAGCGCCGTAAGGTTCATGCGTGCCTCGGTGTTGCGGATATCGCCGTAGAGCTTTTCCAAAACCTCAACGTACAACTGCTCTTTACTGCCGAAGTAGTAATAGATCATGCGTTTGGAGGTGTGGATGCGCTCGGCAATGGCGTCCACGCGAGCGCCGGACAGGCCCTGTTGGACAAACTCCACAATGGCTTCCTGGAGGATGTTCTCGCGGGTCTTTTCCGGATTGTTCTTACGACTCTTGCGCGGTGCGTCTGGCACCTCGGGGAGTTCGGGACTTGAGGTCATGGTGCGCTCACGGCCATTTTTATTTTGCAGGCCGCGATTATGGGGCCCGGTGCTCCCCGAAGGAAGCACCCGACACCCTCTTATAACCGTGCCTGACGCACTGCACCGCTGCGGGATTTGGCCATCGCCGCCAGACGCACCGCCACGTTGGCCGCGCCGTAGCCGGCGTAACCGTTCTTGCGCTGGATGATCTCGAAGAAGAACCGCCCTTCAAACGGTTCGGTGTACACATGAAACAACTCACCGCCCTGGGCGTCGCGGTCGTACAACACGTTGTAGTACGCCAACTCGCTGAGGAACTCATCGTCAAAATCAAAGCGTGCAGCCAGGTCGTCGTAATAGTTGAGCGGGATATCCAACAGCGGCACGCCGGCCTCTTTCGCGCGGCGCACCTCAGCGAAAATGTCCGCGCAATCGAAGGCAATGTGGTGCACGCCCGAACCGCGATAGCTCGATAGCGCGTGGGAAATGGCAGTGTTGCGGTTTTCGGAGATGTTCAGCGGCAGGCGAATCGAGCTGCAACGGCTGCGCAATGCGCGGCTTTTCACCAGGCCGTAGGGGTCGGGCAACACCACTTCGTCATCAGCTTCAAAGTCCAGCAAGCTCTTATAGAACAGCACCCAACTGTCGAGGCTGTCGGCCGGCAAGGCCATGGCCATGTGGTCGATACGCAGCAAACCACCGGCGTCGGTCGCAGCGGATTGCAGATTGAAATCGGTGTCGTACAAACCACCCTCGCTCTGGTCCACCAGGTAAATCAAGCTGCCGTCCGGCGCACGCACGGCCGCCAACTCCAGCTCGTTAGGCCCGACCAGTCCGCGATAGGGTTGGCCTTTATAGGCGACCGCTCGCTCCAGAGCTTTGGCGCTGTCCTTGACCCGGATCGCCGTGGCGCACAACGACGGTCCATGGGCTTCGAAAAAGTTATGGGCGAAGGAATAGGGTTCGCAGTTGAGGATCAGGTTGATATCGCCCTGGCGCAGTAGGCTCACGCTCTTGGAGCGGTGCTGCCCGGCCTTGACGAAACCCAGGCGTTCCAGCCAGTTCGTCAGCTTGGCACCGAGGTTTTCATCGACCGCAAACTCAAGGAATTCAATGCCGTCGTATTCGCTGGCCGCCGGGGTTTCAAACAGGATATCGACCGGCGTGGCAGGCGCCTCTTCGGCCAGACGCTGGCGGGTTTTCTCCTCCAGGTACAGCAGAGAACGCAGACCATCGGCGGCATTGGCCCGAGTCGGCGCCGCACGGAAACCATCGTTGAAAATTTCCAGGGACAACGGCCCGGTGTAGCCGCTCTTGATGATCGGCGCCAAAAAGCCCGCCAGATCGAATTCGCCCTGACCGGGGAAGCAGCGGAAATGGCGGCTCCACTCCAGCACATCCATGGCCAGGATCGGCGCGTCGGCCATTTGCACAAAGAAGATCTTGTCGCCTGGGATCTCGGCGATGGCAGTTGGGTCGCCCTTGAGCGACAGGGTATGGAAGCTGTCGAGCAGCACGCCGAGACTTGGGTGATCAACCTGACGCACCAGATTCCACACCTGTTGCCAGGTGTTCACGTGCTTGCCCCAGGCCAGTGCTTCATAACCGATGCGCAAGCCACGGCGCCCGGCATGTTCGGCCAGCAGGCTCAAGTCATCGAGGAGAATACGTTCATCGCCGACGCAATCGGCCGAGGCGTTGCTGCACACCAGCACCAGGTCCGTGCCCAGCTCCTGCATCAGGTCGAATTTGCGCTCGGCCCGTTCCAGGTTGCGCGCCAGGCGGTCGCGTCGACAGCCTTCAAAGTCGCGAAATGGCTGGAACAAGGTAATGGCGATGCCGAGGTCGGCGCACATCTGCCTAACTTCCCGTGGGCTGCCGTCGTAATACAACAGGTCGTTCTCGAAGATCTCAACCCCGTCAAACCCGGCGGCGGCGATGGCTTCAAGCTTTTCCGGCAGGGTGCCGCTCAAGGAAACAGTGGCAATGGAACGTTGCATAGCGCGACTCCCGGCATTTAAGGCTCGTCTTATTTACGGCAAATTATTGGCCGCTAAACTACTCACAGCAATTAAAATGTACGAACCGGTTAGTTTTTGGTGCGATTATCGAACACTAAGCCTCTTTGGCGAATTGACGATTTTTTAGCCGCTGCGCACCATCGATCCCGCACCAACGTTTAGAAAAGACCCAGAACACACCATAAAAATTTCAAAAAACGGGTACAACCACATGCCTTCGCAAAACTCCGCCCTGGCTTCGCGCCCCGGCACCCCGCACGCCGGCATCGGCGACAAGATCCGCGGCGCCATGGCCGTCGGTAAAACTCGCTGGGGCATGTTGGCCCTGGTGTTCTTCGCCACCACCCTCAACTACATCGACCGCGCTGCCTTGGGCGTGATGCAACCGATCCTCGCCAAAGAGATGAGCTGGACGGCGATGGACTACGCCAACATCAACTTCTGGTTCCAGGTGGGCTACGCGATTGGCTTTGTGCTGCAAGGCCGATTGATCGACAAGGTCGGCGTGAAACGCGTGTTCTTCTGCGCGGTGCTGCTGTGGAGCCTGGCCACCGGCGCCCACGGCCTGGCCACTTCGGCCGTCGGCTTTATGGTCTGTCGCTTTATCCTTGGGCTGACCGAAGCCGCCAACTACCCGGCCTGCGTCAAGACCACGCGCCTGTGGTTCCCCGCCGGTGAGCGCGCCGTGGCAACCGGGATTTTCAACGCCGGTACCAACGTTGGCGCGATGATGACGCCAATGCTGCTGCCGCTGATCCTGCATGTGTGGGGCTGGCAGGCTGCCTTCCTGTGCATGGCATCGCTGGGCGCGATCTGGCTGGTGTTCTGGGGGTTGAAGTACTACAACCCGGAAGATCATCCGAACGTTAAACAATCAGAATTGGATTACGTGCAACGGGAAGTCGAGCCGGAACAGCCTGGCGTGCCGTTCAGCCGAATCCTGCGTATGCGCGGCACTTGGGCCTTTGCGATTGCTTACGCACTGACCGCGCCGGTGTTCTGGTTTTACCTGTATTGGCTGCCGCCGTTCCTGAACCAGCAATACAACCTGGGCATCAACGTGACCCAGATGGGCATCCCATTGATCATCATCTACCTGACCGCCGACTTCGGCAGCGTGGGTGGGGGCATCCTGTCGTCATTCCTGATCGGCCGTGGGATGAACTCGATCAAGGCGCGGCTGTTGTCGATGCTGCTGTTTGCCTGCTGCATCGTCGGCGTGATCATGGCGGCCGGTTCCAGCCAACTGTGGGTCGCGGTATTTGCCATCTCCCTGGCCATCGGCGCGCATCAGGCCTGGACCGCCAACATCTGGAGCCTGGTGATGGACTACACGCCCAAGCACATGATGAGCACCGTGTTCGGCTTCGGCGGCATGTGCGCAGCCATCGGCGGCATGTTCATGACCCAGATCGTCGGCCATATCCTCACCGTGACCAACAACAACTACACCGTGTTGTTCACCCTGATCCCGGCGATGTACTTCATAGCGCTGACGTGGATGTACTTCATGGCGCCGCGCAAGATTCCTACCGTCGACGCCTGATTTACCGACGCCGCTGCTGCCAGGCAGCGGCCAACCCGCTCATGCAGATCACCCCGATACCCACCACCGTGGTCATATCGGGGGTATGGCTGAACACCAGCCAACCCAACAACCCCGCGAACACTATCTGGCAATAGCCGAACGGCGCCAGCAAGGCCGGCGCCGCAAAGCGGAACGCCTGGGTCAGCATCAAGTGCGCGGTCATCCCGCACGTGCCCAGCGCCAGCATCATCACCCCATGCCACAGCGTGGGGATCTGCCAGAAGAACGGCACCATCGCGCTCATCACCAGGGTATTGCACAACCCGGCGAAGAAATTGCTCGTGGTAGGCGTGTCGTACTGGCTGAGGATGCGTGTGAGCAACTGGTAGAAGCAGAAGAACAGCGCCGAGCACAGCGGCAGCAACACCGCCGGGGTGAAGAGTTCACCGCCGGGATGGATGATCACCAGCACGCCGACAAACCCGCAGATCACCGCCAGCCATTGGCCACGCGTGACGTGCTCACCCAGCAGCGGCACCGACAGCGCGGTCACCAGGATCGGCGCCAGGAAGTTCACCGCCGTGGCTTCCGCCAACGGGATGTAATGCAGGGCCGAGGTAAAAAACAGGCTGGTGCCCAACAGGCACAACGCCCGCACCACCTGCATGCCTGGCCGTTTGCTGCGCAGCACGCGCAAGCCGGATTGCGGCAGGAAAATACCGGCCATCAACAAGGTGTGCACCAGGTAGCGCGCCCATACCACCATCACAATCGGGTAAAAACCGGCCAAGTATTTGGACAAGGCGTCGTGGCTGGAGAACAGGAACGTCGCCGCCACAATCAGCAAAATGCCTTTGAAGGGATGGTTGACGCCGGACAACGGGGTACTAAGGGTCATTGAATTCTCTTGCGTGGCGAGCGGAACGCTGAGCGCTGAACGAAGAAGCACTCAACCCGGTAATCTAGCAGCCGGGCCGAAGTCTGCCCAAAGAGCATAACCAAACACCGGGCGAACAGCGCACTAAATCACGGGAACCGAGTCCAACCCTGCACGTTCGCCCCCGTGCTGCACACTTTTTAACCAAGGCCTGCTGCTATGAAAAAAACCCTCTTTGTTCTGTCTACCCTTGCCCTGCTCAGCGCCTGCAACCAGGAGGCCAAGGAAACGCCCAAACCCGCGCCAGCCTCTGTGCAGGCCACCCTGGTGCCCGAGACCCCACCCACCGATAAATGGGTCGGCAAGTGGACCGGCGTCGAAGGCCTGAACCTGACTATCGCCAAGGACGACACCATCGGCCGTGGCCACTACGTTCTCACCATGCAATACGGCCTTGATGCGGACGATTCCGGCACCTTCAAGGGCGAAGCAGCTGAAGACGGTATCGCCTTCACCCGCCCGGATGGCCCGCAATTGCTGCGTGCCGGCGACGGCGAAGCCACTGGGCTGAAATGGCTGGCCGATAAAAAAGACTGCCTGATCGTCGCCACCGGAGAAGGGTATTGCCGCTAATACCGGCCATACTCAAACCACATTTTTGTAGGACCGTTCATCAAGAGGATTGCCCCCATGCTATGGAAAAAAGGCCGACGCAGCGACAACGTGGTGGATGCCCGCGAGGACAGTGGAGGCGGCGGTGGCGGCATGCGTTTTGGCGGTGGCAAGGGTTTGAGCCTGACCGCGATTGTGCTGATCGTCGGTATTGGCTGGCTGACCGGCCAGGACCCGATGCAGATCCTCGGCCAATTGACCGGCCAAATGGAACAGGCGCCGTCCGTCAGCACGCAGTCGCGCCAAGCGCCGCCGGCCAATGATGAACACGCCGATTTCGTCCGCGCAGTGCTCGGCGATACCGAAGACACCTGGGCTCAGGTGTTTCAGGAAAACGGCCTGACGTACAAGAACCCGAAACTGATCCTGTTCCGTGGCCGGGTCAATTCCGCCTGTGGTGGCGCCACCTCGGCCAGCGGTCCGTTCTATTGCCCGGCTGACCAGCAGGTCTACCTGGACCTGGATTTCTTCCGGGAAATGTCCCAACGCTTCCAGGCCTCCGGCGATTTCGCCCAGGCCTACGTGATCGCCCACGAAGTTGGGCACCATGTGCAGACGTTGCTCGGTATTTCCTCGAAGATCCAGAATGCGCGCCAACAGGGTCGGCAGATGCAAGGCGACGGCGGCCTACTGGTACGCCAGGAGCTGCAAGCCGACTGTTTTGCCGGCGTGTGGGCCAACCGTGCGCAAAAACGCCTGAACTGGCTGGAAGCCGGCGACATTGAAGAAGCCCTGAACGCAGCCAACGCCATCGGCGATGATCGCTTGCAGCAACAGGGTCAAGGGCGCGTGGTGCCGGACTCGTTTACCCACGGCACCTCGGCACAGCGGGTTCGCTGGTTCAAGACCGGTTTCGCCCAGGGCCAGATCACCCAATGCGACACCTTCACGGCCAAGAGTCTTTAAATGAATAAGCGATGGGGCTTGCTGCTGACTTTATTAGTGTCGTGTTCAACCCTGGCGGCTGAACACGGCGTCAAAGTCGTCAGCCCCGATCGTTTTCATCTGGACGCCGGCGACCTCAGCCTCGGCGTGAGCCAGGACTGGCGCCAGCCGCTGCCTAACGTCACCCGCGCCCTGATTCTTGTGCATGGTCGCCTACGCAATGCGCAGACCTACCTGCAAAGCGGTATCGATGCCGCCGAGCACGCAGGCGTTAGCGCGAATACGCTAGTCATCGCGCCGCAGTTTCTGAATGCGTCCGACATCAAGCGCAACCATCTGGACGGCCAAGTACTGCGCTGGAACGGCAACGACTGGATGGCCGGCGAGCCTTCCACCGGCCCAGGCCAGATCAGCTCCTACGGCGCCCTTGACCAGATCATCAAGCACCTGGGCAACCGCACGCTGTTTCCAGCTTTAAAGGAAATCGTCGTCGCCGGCCATTCCGGCGGTGGCCAGGTAGTGCAGCGCTTCGCCCTCACCGGCCATGATCACCCAACCCTGAAAAACGAAGGCATCCGCCTGCGCTATGTGGTGGCCAACCCGTCGTCCTATGCCTACTTCAGCCGACAGCGACCGGTGCAGTTCGATACCGCCAGTTGCCCAGGCTTCAACGATTGGAAGTACGGCCTGCAACACCTGCCGGCCTACGCCAAAGGGCAAAGCGCCGAGCAGTTGGAGCAGGCCTACGTGTCACGGGACATCACCTACCTGCTGGGCCAGCAAGACACTGATCCGAACCATCCTGCGTTGGATAAAAGCTGTGAGGCAGAGACACAGGGCGCCTATCGGCTGATGCGTGGGCATAACTATTTTGACTACCTCAAACACCGGCATCCGCAGTTGAGCCAGACGCTGGTTGAGGTGCCAGGGGTGGGGCATAACGGGGATGAAATGTTTACTTCGCCCGAAGGGCAGAAGGTGCTGTTCACTCAGTAATACCTGAAGAAACAGTCTCAACATGTGGGAGGGGGCTTGCCCCCGATAGCAGTGTGTCAGTCAGCAATTTTTTAACTGACAGACCGCGATCGGGGGCAAGCCCCCTCCCACATTTGATCTCTATTGCTTGGGTTAAATCATCCGGCGCAATGCAGCGCAATCTTCAGCATGCCAATCCGCCAGCTCCGGCCACGGATTCTCCGGCAGGTTGACCAACACCGTCCTGGCCCCCGCCGCCCGGCCGCAGTCCAGGTCAAAACGGTAATCGCCGACCATCACCATCTCGCTCGGCGATACATCCCACGCCGCCGCCAATTTCAATAACCCACCCGGATCGGGCTTGGGTGGCGCGTCATCTCGGCCCAGCACATCCTCGACCGCAAAGCAGTCAGCCAGGCCAATCGCTTCCAGCGTCACGTGGGCCAGCTCCCGCGCATTGCGAGTCAGGATGCCCAGGCGATAACCGCGCCCGGCCAATTCGCGTACCAATTGCACCGCGCCTTCAGCCGCGACAGAACCAAGTGCCAACTCGCGCTCATGCTCTAACAACCAGGCATGCTTGGCCGCCGCGATGTCCGCCGGCAATGCGCTGAGGTGAGTGAGGATGTCGTCCTCGGGGGGAATGTCCAACGCCACGCGAATCGCCGCGAAGTCATGCACGGCCACCGTGAGGGTGCCGTCCATGTCGAACACCCAGTGCTTAACCTCCCTCAGGCTCATGCCCAATCCTTGCGATGGCGAATCAAACCTTCCTGGGTGACCGAGGCCACCAGTTGCCCGGCGCGGTTGTACACGCTGCCACGGGAGAACCCACGGGAATTGCCAGCCCACGGACTGTCCATGGCGTAGAGCAACCAGTCATCGGCACGCAGATCCGCGTGGAACCACAACGCGTGGTCAAGGCTGGCGACCTGCATGTCTTTCTGCCACACGGTCTTGCCGTGGGGCAGCAACGAGGTGGTCAGCAGGCCAAAGTCCGAAGCGTAGGCCAGCAGGTATTTATGCAGCGCTGGTGTGTCGGCCAACGCGCCGTCGGCACGAAACCACACGTACTTGACCGGGTCGGACGGCTGCGGGTTGAACGGGTCTTTTTCGGTGACCGGTCGCACTTCAATCGGCTTCGGGCACAGCAGCTTGTCACGCATGTGCTCGGGGATCAGGTGCGCGCGCTGCTGGGTCAATTCCAGCTCTGACGGCAGGTTTTCCGGGCCGACCACCACGGGCATGGTGGTCTGGTGCTCGAAGCCTTCTTCGTCGTACTGGAACGACGTGGTGCAGGTGAAGATCGGGTGGCCCTTCTGAATCGCGGTCACGCGGCGCGTGCTGAAACTGCCGCCATCACGAACACGGTCAACCGAATAAACCACCGGCAACGCGGCATCGCCGGGGCGCAGGAAATAACCGTGCAGGGAATGCACATGGCGCGCTTCTTCAACGGTCTGGCTGGCCGCCGACAGCGACTGGCCGAGCACCTGACCGCCGAACAGTTGGCGAAAACCCAGGTCCTGGCTGCGGCCGCGAAAGAGGTTTTCCTCGATCGGCTCCAGGGTCAGCAGGTCCACCAGATCTTCCAATACTTGGCTCATAGAGCAACTCCTACAATCTATGGGGCATTCCGGGCTGCTATCCGTGCAGCGTGTCCAACCATTGGGCGCGGGTGATGCGGTACAAAACATGTGGGCGCAGCGGGTCATCGGCTGCGACCTTGGGGTGTTCAAAATCTGCCAGGGGATCGTAATGCATACCTATGGCCTGCATGACTTTTTGTGATGGCAGATTGGCTTCGGTGGTGAAGGCAACGATTTCATCCAGCTGCAAACGGTCGAAACCACAGCGCAGTGCCGTCCACGCCGCCTCGCTGGCATAGCCCAGCCCCCAATGCTCGCGGGCCAGGCGCCAGCCAATTTCTACTGCTGGGGTAAAGTCCGCGTCAAAGCTGACATGCTGCAACCCGGTCAGGCCGATGAACTCACCGCTGTCCTTGCGCTGCAGCGCCCAGAGGCCAAAGCCATATTCGGCGAAGTGGCCGCGTATCCGCCCGATCAGTGCGGCGCTTTCCAGATGGCTCAGCTTGGCCGGAAAATAACGCATCACGTGTGGGTCGGCGCACATGCTTGCGAAGGCCGTCAGGTCGCTGTCGCGCCATTGGCGCAGCACCAGGCGAGCACTTTCCAATTCGAGTATCGACTCCACGGGTCCCCTCCCCTTGCCATGTGCGTGAGTGTACAGCGCTGGTAAGATCCTTCGCAGGTTCCCGTCAGAAAATCCCATGCCTTTGCCATTGATCTACCACGATGACTACAGCCCCGAGTTCCCGGCGGACCACCGATTCCCCATGGACAAGTTCCGCCTGTTGCGCGACCACTTGGTGGCCACCGGCCTGACCGAAGACAGCCAACTGCTGCGCCCGCAGCTGTGCCCTGCCGACATCCTGGCCCTGGCCCACGAGCCTGGGTATATCGAACGCTACATGAGCGGCGAGTTGTCCCGCGAAGACCAGCGCCGCCTTGGCCTGCCCTGGAGCGAAGCCCTGGCCCGGCGCACCGTGCGCGCGGTCGGCGGCTCGATCCTGGCGGCGGAGCAAGCGCTTGAGCACGGTCTGGCCTGTCACCTGGCGGGCGGCACGCATCACGCGCATTACGATTACCCGGCGGGCTTTTGCATCTTCAATGACCTGGCGGTGATCAGCCATTACCTGCTGGCCAGCGGCCGGGTCAGCCGCGTGATGATCTTCGACTGCGACGTGCATCAGGGCGATGGCACCGCGCGCATCCTCCACGACACGCCGGATGCCATCACCGTGTCGCTGCACTGCGAAAAGAACTTCCCGGCGCGCAAGGCCCAAAGCGATTGGGACATCCCACTGCCCATGGGCATGGGCGATGCCGATTACCTGCGCGTGGTCGATGACGCCCTCAACTACCTGCTGCCGCTCTACCAACCCGACCTGGTGCTGTACGACGCAGGCGTGGATGTGCATAAAGACGACGCCCTCGGATACCTCAAGCTGACAGACGAAGGCGTGGCCGCCCGCGATGAGAGCGTCATGCGCCACTGTCTGGGCCGCGACATTCCGGTGATGGGCGTGATTGGCGGCGGCTACAGCAAAGACCGCCCAGCCTTGGCCCGTCGCCACGGCATCCTGCACCACAGTGCGCAACGGGTGTGGACGTCATCAGGTTGTCATTGAGTTGTGCGCTTACCCACAATGGCTGTGGAACGGCCTGTGGATAACTTGAGCGTAAGCGGCTGAAAGCCAGCAGGCATAGGACCTGTAGGAAAGTGTACGTTTTTTGATCAGGCAGCCAGGCTGACGTCGGGTAGAATGCTCGGCCTATTCACGCCACCGTAGCCCTACCCATGCCTCAGACCGCACCTCACCACGTCACTATTATCGGCGGCGGCCCTACCGGGCTGATGGCCGCCGAAGTCTTGAGCCAGGCCGGGGTGCGCGTAGATCTGTATGACGGCATGCCATCAGTGGGGCGAAAATTCCTGCTGGCGGGTGTGGGCGGCATGAACATCACCCACTCCGAGGCTTACCCGGCCTTCCTCTCGCGCTACGCCGAGCGCGCGCCGCAGATGGCGCCGCTGCTGCGTGGGTTTGGTGCCGAAGCGTTGTGCGAATGGATACATGGGTTGGGTATCGAGACCTTTGTCGGCACCTCCGGCCGAGTGTTTCCTACGGACATGAAAGCCGCCCCGCTGCTGCGCGCCTGGCTCAAGCGCCTGCGTGACCAAGGCGTGGTTATCCACACCCGGCATCGTTGGACCGGCTGGAATGCCGAAGGTGATTTACTTATCCACAGCCCTGAAGGCGAGAAAGCCGTGCGCAGCGATGCCGTGCTGCTGGCACTGGGCGGCGGCAGTTGGTCACGGCTGGGCTCAGATGGTGCGTGGCTCAAGCTGCTGGAGGACAAAGGCGTGCCTTACGTGGCACTGCAACCGAGCAACTGCGGCTTCGAAGTGTCGGCCTGGAGCGAATTGATGGTGAGCAAATTCGCCGGCGCTCCGTTGAAAAATGTCGCCATCGGTTTGGGTGACGACAAACCTCGGCTTGGCGAATGTGTGGTCACCGCCACCGGTATCGAGGGCAGCCTGATCTATGCGCTGTCGGCACCGATTCGTGAGGCGATCAACCGCGACGGCGCGGCCACCGTGCATATCGACTTGCTGCCGAGCAAGCCGCTGGACAAGGTGCAAGCTGCGCTGGCCAAACCGCGCGGTTCACGCTCGATGAGCAAGCATCTGCACAGTCAGTTGGGCCTGGACGGGGTCAAGGCGGCGTTGTTGCGTGAGTTGGCGCCAGCCGATCACTTCAATGATCCGGCGCAACTGGCGGTGGATATCAAGGCCCTGCCGTTGACGCTGGTGAAGACGCGGCCAATAGACGAGGCGATCAGTACGGCAGGCGGCGTGCCGTTTGAAGCGTTGGATGAGCGCTTGATGCTCAAGCAATTGCCTGGCGTGTTTTGTGCGGGAGAGATGCTGGACTGGGAAGCGCCGACCGGCGGGTATTTGCTGACGGGGTGTTTTGCCAGTGGCAGAGCGGCTGGGCGGGGGGTGTTGGAGTGGTTGAACGCTTGAGATTGCGGTGAGCTCAAGTCCGCTGTCGGGGGCAAGCCCCCCTCCCACATTTGAATTGTGAACACCTTCAAATGTGGGAGGGGGCTTGCTCCCGATGAGGCCATCAGCCACAGCGCAAAATCACTTCTTCTTACGCGGCCCAGTGTTAAACACCGGCACCTTACGCACCGGCTTAATCGACGGTTCCGACGGCGCCACTTCACCACTGTCCACCCACTTACCCAGGTTGCGCTTACCACCGCCACCACCGGACGCCTTAGGCTTCTTCGGCTTTTTCGGCTTCTTCACCACTTGCCCACTGGCATCGGTATCCGGCACGCGGTGCTCCGGCTCGAAGTCCTGCTCCATTTTGCGGGTCAAGGTCTGACGGGTCAGCATCTCGATGGCCGACAGCATGTTCACTTCATCGGCGCACACCAGGGAAATCGCCTCACCGGTGTTGCCCGCACGCCCGGTACGGCCGATACGGTGAATGTAATCTTCGGCCACGATCGGCAGGTCGAAGTTGACGACCATCGGCAGGTCTTCGATATCCAAGCCACGGGCCGCTACGTCGGTGGCCACCAGGATCTGCACTTCGCTGCTCTTGAAGCGATCCAGCGCACGCTGGCGGGTTGCCTGGGGTTTGTCGCCATGGATGCCGTCGGCATTGATGCCCAGGCCCTGCAACTTATCCACCAGCGCGTCCACGCCGTTACGGGTCTTGGCGAACACCAGCACCTGCTTCCAGCGGCCTTTGCGCATCAGGTGCACAAACAGCTCCGCCTTGCGCTTCTTGTCCACCGGCACCACCCATTGCTTAACGGTGTTGGCGGCCACGTTGCGCGGACTGACTTCGATGCTCAGCGGGTCGTTGAGCATCTGCCCGGCCAGCGTGCGAATCTCATCGGAGAAGGTCGCGGAGAACAGCAGGGTCTGGCGCTTTTTCGGCAGCATGCGATAGATATTCGCCAGCTCCTCGGAGAAGCCCAAGTCGAGCATGCGGTCGGCTTCGTCCAGCACCAGGGTCTGCAGCTGATTAAGCTTCAGCGCGTTCTGGCGGAACAGGTCAATCAGGCGGCCAGGGGTGGCAACCAGGATGTCGACGCCCTTGCGCAGCTTCATCATCTGCGGGTTGATGCTCACGCCGCCATAGACCGCGTAGGTGGTCAGCGG
The DNA here is from genome assembly GCF_052938085.1 of Pseudomonas sivasensis. Classification (NCBI taxonomy): domain Bacteria; kingdom Pseudomonadati; phylum Pseudomonadota; class Gammaproteobacteria; order Pseudomonadales; family Pseudomonadaceae; genus Pseudomonas; species Pseudomonas sivasensis. The sequence goes on along the minus strand of NZ_CP176442.1, from coordinate 652,879 downwards.
CAGGTTTTGGGCATATTCGGCAACGCTGGTATGAACTTGCTCGGCCAGTTCGCGGGTCGGGCACAGAATCAGCGCGCGCGCCGAGTTGGCGGCGACTTTCGGCCCTTCCATGGTCAGCAGTTGCAGCAACGGCAAGGCAAAACCTGCGGTCTTGCCAGTGCCAGTCTGGGCCGCAGCCATGAGGTCACGACCGGCCAGCACCGCCGGAATGGCTTGCGCCTGCACCGGCGTCGGGGTCTGGTAGCCAAGCGTCTCAAGGGCGCGCAGCAAGGGTTCGATCAGGCCAAGTGTGGCGAAAGTCATGTAGTTACCGTAGGAAAATTCAGCGCAAGGTCGCAATTGCGCGGCAGTTTACCTTATTTCCGGCTTGGGCTTTCGCCACTGGGGCAGACTGATCAACAGCACGGCGCTGATAATCACCAGCATGGCCAAGCCCTCTTCCAGGCCGATGGATTCACCCACGAACACAATCCCCAGCAACACCGCCACCGCCGGGTTCACATAGGCATAGCTGGTGGCCGCCGCCGGGCGTACGTGCTTGAGCAGGTACATATAGGCGTTGAAGGCGATGATTGAGCCGAACACCGTCAGGTAGGCCAACGCCAGCCAACCCTCCAGCGGCGGCATAGCCTGCAGGTGCTCACCGGAAAGCGCGCTGCCGATCAACAATGCCACGCCAGCCACCAGCATCTCCGCAGCGCTGGCCATGGCGCCCTGGGGCAGCGACAACTGCCGACTCCACACGGACCCGAATGCCCACGATGCCGCCGCGAACAACAACAAGGCGGCGCCCACCGGGCTCGATTGCAGCGTACTGCCCATGTTGAGCATGGCGATGCCGACAATTCCCAGGATCACCCCGGCCCATTCCAGCCGCGTATTGCGCGCGCCCCAGAAATACCCGCACAGCAAGGTGAACAGCGGCACGGTCGCTACCGCCAGGGCAGCGACGCCAGACGACACGCCCGCATGTTCGGCCAACGTGACGCCGCCATTACCGAAGGTGAGCAGCAAAATGCCGATCATCCCGGCGGCCTTCCATTGTGGCCACGTCGGCGCTGGCACGCCGCGCCATCTGAGGTAGCCATACATCAGCGCACCCGCCGTGCAGAATCGAATCCCCGCCAGCAACAACGGCGGCCAGTAGTCCACGCCGATGCGGATCACCAAGTAGGTAGACCCCCAAATCACATACAAAGCAAAAAAGGCGGCGATCAACGGTAAGGGAAAGCGACGTGTGCCAGGCATTGGGCGGCTCGAAGGCAGATATAAGAGAGGCTTATTCTAAAAAAGCAGGTCGTTAAACATAAGTTACAAAACCTGTTTAAACCGCCCATACACTTTTCAAATCATGGTTATGAAGGCTATAACCCGTGCTTTCGAAAGCCACCTGCAATTGGAGCCTTATCATGGACAAATACGACCGCATGCTCCTCAGCGCCCTGCTCGAAGACGGCCGCGCCTCCTACGCGCAACTGGCCCGCAAGGTAAACCTTTCCGCCCCCGCCGTAGCCGAGCGCGTGGCCAAGCTGGAGGCCAGCGGGGTGATCACCGGATACCAGGCCAAGGTGGATTTTTCAAAGGTGGGCTTGCCGATTCAGTGCGTGATCGAACTGCGGCTGACTAACCATGGCAGCCAGAAGGTTTATGACGCACTGGCCGAAATCCCCGAACTGACTGAATGCCATCGGGTGACAGGGGATCCGTGCGTGATCATGCAAGCGGCGGTAGGGTCGATGCCGGAGTTGGAGCGTTTGATCAATCGGCTGGCGAAGTTCGGGTTCAGCAAGACCTCAATCATCTTGTCGAGCGCGATAGAGCGGCGGGTGCCGTTGGGGCAGTTGGAAACCAATGGCAAAAATGGTGGCTAATCTACCGCCATCGGGAGCAAGCCCCCTCCCACAGTTTGATTTGTGAATACATTCAAAATGTGGGAGGGGGCTTGCTCCCGATGGCGTCAGTGGCCGCACTGCAAATTCGAGCGTTCAACAATCAAATCGACTATCTGCTGGATGGTAGTGATGTGATCCCAATCTTCCTGGGTCGCTTGCAAGTTGAATTGCCACTTGTTCTGCATGAAAAAGCAGGTCAAATCATCATCAATAATCGTGAAGTCATGGATGAAGTCCGTTTGCTCCGTGACCTGGCTTCGGTCGATGAAACCGATGATGTCGACGAAGAGCTGAATCACCTTTTCGCTGATCTCGGTTCTGGTCGCGCTACCTTCCGTTGCTTGTTTCATAGGCGCACTTACCGGCACTGACCAGATTAAAGACAGCCACCCCCCCAGCGACGAAAGGAATACCCCGTCCAACAATGCCAAACACCCGGACGGTGCCAAAATTTGCCTTTGCCACTCTGGCCGCGCGGGGTTGCCTGATCAATATACGAGGAAAAAAACACATCCCGGCGAGACTCAGCGGAGTCGTTTTGCTGGCGCCGACACGGCCCCAGGTGCCCACGGCAATTTTGCTGACAGCTATGCCCTCAGCACCGGCCAGAATCGTCGCATCGGTCAAGCCGTGGTGTTGCTGTGTAGGTGTCCAGAGCTCGTCAAACGGGGTGCTCGGCACTGAGGAGTCAGCCTGAATGGGCTTGAGTAACTGGTACCTGGCGCCATGGGTCCAGCCTGGTGAATGAGGCAACACTATGACTGCCGGGCAGCTTGTCATCGCATTACCCAAATGAAACGCCATGCTGGAAGTTGAGCCGAAATCGATGCCGTCCCGTTGGAGTTCGAGCTGGCTTCGCATGATTGCTGTGTGAAGATCGCTTTCCTGCATAACGTAGTCCTTTTACGTAAATGACAGGCGGGATGTTAGGTTGCGGCGAAGAGCGATAGGTGGGAGAAGGAAAATCCAGAACGGTCTGACGAAACACTAGGGCTGAGCCTACTGACCATTCAGAAAGCAGATAAACGCCCTCAAGATGCCTCGCCCTTCATCCTGAACGACAACCTGAGCCTCGAAGATGTCCTCGCCCAGGCGGCGGATTTGCTGCATTGCGCGGTGGGCACTGCGCACTCGTCGGGTGAGGCGATGGATGTGCAGCAGCGGGCGGTGATGCATTTGGTGGAGATGGCGAAGGGGTGGTGGATCGGGCGTTGGAGTGTGTGCAGCCTCGATGAACGACCGATAACCAATGTGGGAGGGGCGGTGCGACGGTTCGACTTGCTCCCGATAGCAGTGGATCAGTCAGCTTATGTGTGGCTGACCCGCCGCAATCGGGAGCAAGTCGAACCGTCGCACCGCCCCTCCCACATGTTGAACGGCGTTGTTCTGTCAGAACCCGCGATGCTTCTTCAAATGCTCATTGATCTTCGCCGCCGGCACTTTCTGCAAAGTGCACAGCAGGTCGTGGGACAGTTCGCGCAAGCCGTGGGTACGCCGCAGTTCCTGGGCCAGGTGCGCCGTGAGGTTGGCCGCCATTTCCGCATCCGCCAGCGCTCGGTGAGCCTGGCCGGTGTGGGGCAGTTTCGCGTAGGTGTTGAGGGTGCCGAGCTTGTGGTTTGGTGCCGATGGCATCAGACGACGTGCCAGCAACAGCGAGCAGGCGAATTTCTGCAAACGCGTCCGGCGAATCAACCCCAGCTCGTAATCCCAGAACTTCTGGTCGAACGCGGCGTTATGCGCCATCAAGGGCGTGGTTCCGACGAATTCGTTGACCTCATTCATCACCCGCTCGGCCGGCGGGGCGCTGCGCAGCATGGCGTTGCTGATGCCGGTGAGTTGCTCGATAAAGCCCGGTACGCGCACACCTGTGTTCATCAGGCTCTGGTAGCGGTCCACGATCTGGCCACGTTCGAGGATAACCACCGCGATTTCCGTGGCCCGGCAGTGGCTGCTCGGGGTGATGCCGGTGGTTTCAAAGTCGATGACCGCTATACGTTCCAAACCTGTTCCAACTCCGTCTAACAATTGATTGAGCCGCAGCGCTTATTTGAGCAGCAGCGCGCCTTCGATCGGCACGTAGCGGCTGGCGGCGCGTATCAGTGAGTTGGCCGTCAGCCCGGGCACGCCGTAGGCCACGGCTTCAACCCCATGCTTTTGAATGATGCGTTCGAGCAGCATGTCGAAGTCCCCGTCACCGGAGGCCAGTACCACTTCGTCGACGTGGTCGGCGGCGTCCATGATGTCGAGGGTGATGCCCACGTCCCAGTCGCCCTTGGCCGAGCCGTCACTGCGTTGGATGTACGGTTTGAGTTTTACCGTAAACCCCAGGTTGCGCAGGATCTGCTGGAATTGCTGCTGCTTGCTGTCGCCACGGTCGATGGCATAGGCGTACGCCTCGACGATCTGCCCGCGGGAGCTGATGTCTGCCCACAGGGCGGCGTAGTTGAAGTGGCAGCCATACGCCTGGCGGACGGTGTAGTAGAGGTTTTGTACATCGGCGAACACTGCAATTTTCTTCACCGCACTTCCTCATGACAGCCAGGCGCCTGGGCCCGGAAAGGGTGCCAGTATGCCAGCCGCGAGAAAGTTTCCGGAAAAAATCAGACCGGGACGCCGCAGCGCCCCGGACCGGGAGTGTCAGACGAAGGAGTCGTCGTCGCCAAAGGAGGAGGAATCGTCGGAATAATCGCTGTCGGCGAAGCTGTCCGAGTTATTGCCGCCCCAGTTGTCATTGCCGGCGAACTTCTGGTCGTCATTGCCCCAGTTGCCGTTGTCACTGGCGGGCGCCGGCTCTTCACGGATTATTTCTTCCACGACCTGCGGCTGTTGCGAGTTGTGGTTGAACAGGCTGCTGATGCCTTCTGCCAGCAACACACCACCGGCAACGCCAGCGGCGGTTTTCATCGCGCCACCAAGAAAGCCGCTGCCCATGGGCGCGGCGGCGGGTGGTTGTTGTGGTTGTTGATAGTTTTGCGGCGGCGCGGACTGGCCGCCGAACGAAGGCCGCGCTGGCTCGCGCCAGCCACCGCCCGAATTGCCCGGAGCGCTCGACGCCGGTTGCGCGTCACGGGAACCGCCGCCGCCAAAGATGCTCGACAGGAAACCACCGCTGCTCGCCGGGGCCGGTTGCGCGGACTTGGCCCGCTGCAACTCATCCTGCAATTGCTGGATCTGCTGCGCCTGTTGCTTGTTCTGCGCGTCGAGACTCTTGAGCGCGTGTTCCTGCACCAGGATCGACTGCGTCATGTAGTACCCGGCGGCCGGTTGGCGAGTCATGTGCTCCTTGATCCGCGCTTCGGCCTGGGCGTCGCGGGGGGCTGAGTCCGTTTCGGCTTGCTGCAACCGTGAAAACAGTCCATCGATCAGGGTTTGCTCTTCGCTGTTCATGGCGACCTCGTTAGATTGCCGGTAGAAATTCTGGTCCCGCCTGTGATCAGGTCAGGTGCCTTCCAGTTATGGGGGTGTTACGAGTTGTTTCAATGGTCTTTACTCAAGGTTTACGTTTGTGACCCTCTGACCGTGATCGGTTAAAGTGTCGCCCTTGTTTCCAGGCCTGCGATGAACCTGATGAATCCGTTAGACGTATTGCGCGACTCCCTCCGTTTTACCCGCAGCAACCTGGGCGCGATCGTCCAGTTATGCCTGCCGCTGGTGATTCTCGAAGCCTTGCTGCAACAGATACTGGACCACACGTTGGGCGCGGATGCGTTTCCCGGTTACAGCGTGGTAGTGGGTTTATTGGTGTACCCGCTGTACACCGGCGCCTTGATTCTGTTCCTCGACGCGCGCACCCGTGGTGAGTCCCCGCGCACCAAGGATGTCTGGGCCATGTCGCTGGCTCTATGGCCGCGCTTCGCCCTGCTGACGGCCATGAGCACCCTGTTGATCCTGCTGGGCCTGTCGCTGTATTTCCTGCCTGGCCTGTGGCTGATGGTGGTGCTGGCGTTTGCCGAGTACCTGCTGGTGCTGCGCGGCATGCCGGCGCTGGAGGCGATGAAGGAAAGTTTCCGTCTGACCCGTGGGCATTTCTGGCGGATCCTGGTGTGCCTGCTGTGCGTCATGACCCCGCTGTGGCTGCTTAAAGGCGCCAGCCTCGCGGCGTATCCCAACCCTGCGCCGCTGCTAGGGCTGTTGATGGACAGTGCCCACAGCTTCCTGCAGTTGTTCACCAGCGTGGTGCTGTTCCGTTTATTCATGCTGATCGGTGGCGATGCCGACGCGCGGTGATATGCTCCGTGCCATTCCTGAAACGCTATAAGCCGAGCCGATGACCCGTTTATTGCGCATCACCTTGCTGGGCCTGCTGATCATCGCAGGCGTGCTCACCGCCCTGATCTACAGCCTGACCTGGCGCCCCGCGCCTAAGGAAACCTTGCCGGTGAGCTGCGTTGCGCCCCGCGCGCCGACGCTGCTGCCAGGGCAGGCGCTCAAGGTTATGACGTGGAACGTGCAATACCTGGCCGGCAAGAACTACGTGTTCTGGTACGACACCCCCGACGGCAGCGGCCCGGACGACCGCCCCACCGTGGAAGACATGGCTGTGAGCCTGGATGAAGTGGCGCGGGTGATTCGCGACGAACAGCCTGACATCCTGCTGTTGCAGGAACTCGACGAAAACGCCAAGCCCTCCCATTACCAGGACCAACTTGCCTTGTTGCAGGAGCGCCTGGTCGACCTCTATCCATGCAGCGCCCAGGCCTTCGACTGGAAGGCCGACTTTGTGCCCGACCTGCATATCTTCGGCAGCGTCGGCCGAAAACTCGCGACCCTCAGCCGCTACCAGATCGAACACGCCGAGCGCCTGCAATTGCCGGTGCCGGACGCCAACTTCATCAGTCGCCAATTCCAGCCCAAGCCAGCGTTGCTGTTGACCTACCTGCCACTGAGCGACGGCGGCCAACTGGCCGTCCTCAACACCCGCCTGGACGGCGACGCGCCGGGGCGCAGTGCCGTACAGGAGCAAGTGCAAGCCACCGTAAAGTTACTGGATAAATTCGAAGGCCGTGGCACGCCCTGGCTGATCGGCGGTGATTTCAACCTGCTGCCACTGGGGCAATTCCTACGTTTGGATGCGGGTAAGCGCGGGCAGTATTCGCCGGACAGTGAGCTGCATCTGTTGTGGGATAAGTACCCGATGATCCCGAGCAACAGCCAATCCAGCGGGATTGATCGTGAGAAATGGCTGACGCATTTTCCCAATGACCCGAGCATCGATGGCCCGGATCGCACCCTGGATTACCTGTTCTACAGCCCGAGGATCAAGCGAGTGGAGGCCAAGGTGCGGCAGGAGGATACGTTGCGTATTTCCAACCATTTGCCGGTGATTGCGCGCTTCCTGCTGCCCGCTGCGCAATAACAGACACACAAAACTAATGTGGGAGGGGGCTTGCCCCCGATAGCGGTGTGTCAGTCAACTCATCTGTAACTGGCCCACAGTCATCGGGGGCAAGCCCCCTCCCACATTTGGATCTCTATCACGCTTACTTTCGGGGTTTGATCCGCGCGGTCGGCTCTGCGATCAACGGATCATCCGGCCAATAGTGCTTGGGATACCTGCCTTTCAAATCCTTCTTCACCTCGGCGTACGTACTGCGCCAGAAGTTCGCCAGATCCTGCGTTACCTGCACCGGCCGCCGCGCCGGGGACAATAGGTGCAACTTCACCACCTGACGCCCGCCCGCAATCCTTGGCGTATCCGCCAGCCCGAACAATTCCTGCAAGCGCACCGCCAGGATCGGCGGTTGTTCGCTGTAATCCAACCGCACCGATGACCCCGATGGCACCTTCACATGCTGCGGCGCCAGCTCGTCCAGGCGCTGGGGCAGCGGCCAGGGTAAGAGGTTGTGCAGGTAGCTGGAGATATCCAGGTTGGCGAAATGGCTCAGGCGCGAGACCTTGCCCAAGTAGGGCATCAGCCAGTGCTCCAGGTCGGCGAGCAAGGCGCTGTCGCTGATGTCGGGCCAGTCGCTGGTTTTGCCGACGTCCAGTTGGCGCAGCAGCATGACGCGGGACTGCCATTGGCGCAGCTCAGGCGTCCACGGCAACAACTCCAGGCCTTTGCGCCGCACCAGATTGACCAGCGCCTGGCTGCGTGCGTTTTCGTCGAGACCGGTGAGAGGTTCGCGGCTGAGCACCAGTTCGCCGACTTTGCGCTGGCGCTCGGCACGCAGCACGCCTTCGCGTTCGTCCCAATCCAGCTGGTCGACGTTGCGCACTTGCTCGGCGAGTACCGAGTCGAACAGTGCCGGATCAAAATCCGCCGCCAAGTAGATGCGTTCTTCGCGCTGGCCCTGGCGGCTGCCAAGGTCGGCGATGACCAGCCAGGGTTGTTTCATCAGGCTGTCGGCTTCGGCGAACAGCGCCGCGCGGCCGTTGGCCAGGCGGTATTCGGCACCGCCGGGGCGACGTTGCTGGGCGACACGATCCGGGTAGGCCAGCGCCAGCAACGCACCGAGCCAGCGCGGGTGATCGGGGTCGGGCACCGGTTGGGTCGCCTGGCCTCTTAAATAGCTGCGATATTGCCGCGCCAATTGCTTGGCCCGCTGCACACCGCCTTGGGTTCCGCGCGCCCGCTCTTCGCCGGACAGCAAGGCCAGACGACTGTGCAAATCCGCGCCGCCACCGCGCAAGATATCGCGCTCACCCAGCAAGGCGGCGACATCACAGGCAGTGGCCGCCAGCCCCAGGTCCTGCCCGCGCAACAGCAAGTGGGCAATGCGCGGATGGGCCGGCAGCTCGGCCATTTTCTGGCCGTGGGCGGTGAGTGTGTCTTCGTTCAATGCACCGAGGCGTTGCAACAAATCCTGGGCCTGGGCATACGCGGCGGTCGGCGGCAGATCCAGCCACACCAGTTGCGTGGGCGTGACGCCCCAGCGCGCCAACTGCAAGGCGAGGCCGGCGAGGTCGGCTGCAAGGATTTCCGCACTGCCATACGCGGCCAGCCCTTCATGCTGGTCTTCGGACCACAACCGATAACACACCCCCGGTTCCAAGCGCCCTGCCCGACCGGCGCGCTGGGTGGCGCTGGCGCGGGAGATACGCTGGGTGTCGAGGCGGGTCATGCCGCTGCCGGGGTCGAAACGCGGCACGCGCGCCAACCCGGCGTCGATCACCACGCGTACGCCGTTGATGGTCAGGCTGGTCTCGGCGATGTTGGTGGCCAGTACGACTTTGCGTTTACCAGCGGGTGCCGGGTCGATGGCGGCGCGTTGGGCATTCAGGTCCAACTCGCCATGCAGGGGGCACAACAGCACATCAGGGCGATCACCCAGCGCGTCGGCCAGTTGCTGGTGGACCCGCCGAATCTCGGCTTGCCCCGGCAGAAACACCAACACGCTGCCGGTCTCGTCATGCACGGCTTCGAGGATAGTCTGCACCACACGCGGCTCGATAAATTCACCGGCCTGGTACGGCCGGCCCCAGCGCATCTGCACCGGGAACATGAGCCCTTCACTGCGCAGGATCGGCGCGTCATCCAGCAGGCTGGCCAGGCGCTCGCCTTCAAGGGTCGCAGACATCAGCAGGATTTTCAGTGGTTGCTCTTCGCGAAACAACTCGCGGCCGTTGAGGCTCAAGGCCAGCGCCAGGTCGGCGTCGAGGCTGCGTTCGTGAAACTCGTCAAAGATCAGCAAGCCCACGCCGTCCAGCGCCGGGTCGTCCTGCAGGCGGCGCGTGAGGATGCCTTCGGTGACGACTTCGATGCGGGTGTTGGGGCCGACTTTGCTGTCGAGGCGGATGCGGTAGCCGACGGTTTCACCGACCTTTTCGCCTAGCTCGCTGGCCAGACGTTCGGCGGCGGCGCGAGCGGCCAAACGCCGGGGTTCGAGCATCAGGATGGTCTGCCCGGCCAGCCAGGGTTCATTCAATAGGGCCAAGGGCACACGGGTGGTTTTACCGGCGCCGGGTGGCGCTTCCAGCACGGCTTCATGGCGATTCGCCAAGGCGTCACGCAGGGCGGGTAAAACATCATCGATCGGCAACGAATTCATACTGGCTCCAAAGCAGAGCGGCGAGTATAACGGCGAACTGCCGGATGCCGACGATGGTCTCAATGGCAGTGCTATATAGTCCCCTATCAACCGTGTTCAGGAGAGTCTTCATGCGTATCGCTTCCCGTGTCATCGGCGGTGTCCTCGCCGTCACCCTGCTGAGCCAACTGACGGCCTGCGGTTCGATTTTCTACCCGGACCGTCGTGGCCAGATCGACGGCAAGATCGACCCGGCCATTGCCGTACTCGATGCCGTAGGCCTGTTGTTCTACGTGATCCCTGGCTTGATCGCGTTCGGCGTCGACTTCGCCACGGGCGCGATCTATTTCGAACCCGGCAAGACGGCCCAGGTCGCCCCGGAAAAACTCCAGGAAGCTATCGGCGCCGACGGCAAGGTCGACAACGCCAAGCTGCAAAGCATCATCCAGAAAGAAACCGGCCGCACCCTGCCGCTCGACGACCCACGCATGATCCAGTTCAAGGGCAGCGTGCAACAACTTGCGTCCCTGGGCCTGCAACCCGCCGCCTAAGGAACGTTTATGACCAGCAGTCCCGAACACGCCCGGCTGTTACGCCTGGCCACCCGCGCCTCGGTGGGCGTGGCCTGTGCGCTGATCGTCACAAAGGCCATCGCCTGGTGGCTCAGCGGCTCGGTGAGCATGCTCGCCGGGTTGACTGACTCACTGCTCGATGGCGTGACCTCGCTGCTGAACCTGCTGGCGGTCCATTACGCCCTGCGCCCAGCCGATGACGATCACCGTTACGGCCACGGCAAGGCGGAGTCGCTGGCGGGCATGGCCCAGGCGTTGTTTATCGGTGGCAGTGCGGTGCTGATCGCCTTGCAGGCCTACGAGCGTTTGCAGCATCCGGAACCGGTCGGCGCGCCGTGGCTGAGCATTGGGGTGATCGTGTTTTCCTTGGCACTGACCGTGGCACTGCTGATGCTGCAACACCGAGTTGTGCGCGAAACCGGCTCCAATGCCGTGCGGGCGGACTCGTTGCACTATCGCTCGGACTTGCTGCTCAACGGCAGCATCCTCGTGGCGCTGGTGCTGGCGGGCATGGGTTTTCATCAGTTCGACGCCTGGTTCGGCCTGGGCATCGCCGCCTACATTTTGTGGAGCGCGATCCAGATCGCCAAGGAAAGCTTTGCGGTGTTGATGGACGAGGAACTGCCGCCGGACGTCAGCCAGCACATGCTGGAACTGGCGCGCGGCGTGCCGGGGGTGCTGGGTGCCCATGACTTGCGCACGCGCATCTCCGGCAACCATTGGTTTGTGCAGTTGCACCTGGAGCTGCCAGGGGAGTTGACGCTGTCAGTGGCCCACGGCATCAGCGACCAGGCCGCCGATGCCATTCACGCCGCCTACCCGCGTGCCGAAGTGCTGGTGCACGCCGACCCACGAGAAGTGGTTACGGGCGCCAAGGCCTAGTACTGCACCTGATACCCGCGACTGCTCAGGCAGTTGCCCTGGGCCTGGCGGTAGGTTTGCACCACCGCTGGGTCAGGGGCGTAGGTGGCCGCCTGCGGGTCGAAGCCGCTTTGTTGCACCGCCCAGCGATAACAGTCGTAACCGTCCTGCTGGACTTGCGCCGGTGACTGCCCGTTGGCGGGATAGGCCACCACGTCATAGCCATTGCCTTGCGGTGCTGGCTGTGGCGCTGGCACTTGCGCCGGCGGTTGCACCACCACGTATTGCTGGGTGCTTTGTTCGTAGGCGTAGTAAGCGCCAGCGGCGAGGAACAACAGCGAGCCACCGACCCAGACTTCGCGCGCATAGTCCGGCAAGTAATGCACCCGAATGCCATACGGCGGCGCCACGACTACATAGCGCGGGCCTTGAGGGCGGTACCAGTAGCCGCCGGAGAAGAAGTAATCCTGGCCACGGTACGGCACGCGGTAATTGCGGTCGGGGAAGCGGTCGACGATATAACCGGGACGATATTGCGGGCCAGGGCCCCAGCCGTTGCCATGCCCATCGGGACGGCCTGGCCAACGGTTATCGCCGGGATGGCCGTTGTTGTAACCGCCGCCGTTGTTGCCTGGACGTGAACCGGGACCACCGGCCTCCCAATGCTGGTTGCCGTCGTTACGACGCGGGATGTCACGGTAGTAACCCTGGCGTGGCTCCTGGGTCTGGCGCACGGTATCGGGGCGGCTCTGGATCGGCAGGTTATTCGCAGGCTGCGGTGCTGGCCGAGGCTGTTCGGCACCTTGCGGGCGACCTTGTCCCTGTCCGCCACCGTGCTGTTGTTGCTCGGCGCGATCAAAATGCGGGTTCTGTGGACGCGGCTGATTGTTTTCGGGCCGTGGTTGATTGTTCTGAGGCTGCGGGCGCGGCTGGTTATTTTGCGGGCGCGGCTGTTCGTTACCCTGCCGACCACGCTCCGCCCCTCTTTCATGCTGGCCGCCCGCTTCAGGGCGTTGCTCTTCAGCCATCACTTGCGTGCCGACGGTGACCACCAGCAAACCAACACCTGCCATACGCCAGATGCGCTTCATGCTATTCCTCACTGCGGATTAGGGCTTGAACATGAGACTGGAAAAGCCTCGCCCGGTTCTGAGACAGGTTATCAGTCACGAGAACAATTTTCTTAAGGCAAAAGAAAAGGGGTGACCCGTCGGCCACCCCTTGAGAACTTCGTCCATGCTCAACGCTTTTGACGTTGGCTCACCTCACGCCGTCTTGTGGACAGTGTGCAGCCTGGAGGCCGGCTCAACCCTGCTGGGGTGGCGGCCGCAGCAGGCCTGATTGGGCGAGCTGCTGTGGACTGTTGTCCAGGCGGTGATTCTGTTGATAAAGATACCCGCCAGCGCCCGACAGATGATTGCGAAGATTGCGTCAATAAACAGTGCTTGCGCAATTTTTAACCCTTCATGGATAATTCGCCGCAATAGTTACGACAAAGGCCAACCCAATGAGCAAGCTTGACCGATACGACCTGAGTATTTTGGCGGAATTGCAGCGCGACGCGAGGATCTCCAACCAGGAGCTGGCCGAGCGCATCGGCTTGTCGCCGTCGCCGTGCTCGCGCCGGGTCAAGCAGTTGGAGGACGACGGCTACATCTCCCGCCAGGTCGCCCTGCTCGACCGCAAGATGCTCGGCCTGAGCCTCACCGCCTATGTACTGATCGGTATGGACCGGCATACACCGGAGCGCTTCGAGAATTTCGAAGCAGCCATCCGCACCTTGCCCCAGGTGCTGGAGTGCAGTTTGGTGACGGGGATGGATGCTGACTATCAGTTGAAAGTGGTGGTGCCGGACATGGATCACTACCAGAAGCTGCTGCTGGGCCACCTCACTCGCATTGAAGGCGTGACCAGCGTCCGGTCGAGCTTTGTGCTGAACCAGGTGCTCAACAGCACCGAATTGCCGCTGACCCACCTGCGTACTTAAGATCGGTGAGGTCAACTGTGGGAGGGGGCTTGCTCCCGATGACGGTGTGTCAGCCACAGATTAGCTGACTGACACACCGCCATCGGGAGCAAGCCCCCTCCCACATTTGGAACGCACTTCGATCCAAGTCAATGTTGCACCTGTGACGCTGCCGTATACTTGCCGCCTGCCCCGTCGGAAGCCCCCATGAATAACATCGACCCCGCACTCTTCGAAGAATGGATGATGACCGGCCTGGTCACCGTCCTGATCATTTTCATGGGCTTTATCGTCTGGGACCTGGCGAAGAAATCCAAGGCCGGGCGCTTTGGTTCGTTCATCCTGTTTTTCGTGCTGGGCCTGGGCGTGGCCGCGTTCATCATCAAGAGCGTGGTGATCGGCCTCATCGAGTCCGGCGCTTTATAAACGCGCGGGTACTTCCTTCCATTGGCCTTGGTCCAGGCCGTCGATTGTCCAATCGCCAATACGCACCCGTACCAGACGCAAGGTCGGCAGGCCCACGGCGGCGGTCATGCGTCGCACCTGGCGGTTACGCCCCTCTCGAATCACCAGTTCAAGCCAGTAAGTCGGTAGGTTTTTGCGAAAGCGCACCGGCGGGTTACGCGGCCATAACTCAGGCTCATCCAAACGCCGGGCCTCGGCGGGCAAGGTTTTGCCGTCGTTGAGTTCTACTCCGTCGCGCAGGCGTTGCAGTAATGCTTCGGTGGGTTCGCCTTCCACCTGCACCCAGTACGTTTTCGCCAGTTTGTGCTTGGGATCGGCAATACGCGCCTGCAACTGGCCATCGTTGGTCAGCAGCAAGAGGCCCTCGCTGTCACGGTCCAGGCGGCCTGCCGGGTAAATGCCGGGGATGTCGATAAAGTCCTTGAGCGTCGCGCGCCCGCCTTCGTCGCTGAACTGGGTCAGCACATCGAAGGGTTTATTGAACAGGACCAACTTCGGCTCGGCAGGCGGCGCCTTGGCAACACGGCGCGCAGCAGAATACGGAGGTTTCACGCCAGGGCGGCGCGAATCGGGGCGAGTAGGACGGGACATGGCAAAAGGAACATCTAACGGTCAGGACCGACAATGCTAGTGGCCTGACCGCTAAATGACCATCCCAACCGCTTAGCGGAACGGCGGCTCGTCGAAGCTGCGCAGCTTGCGCGAGTGCAGCGAGTTGAGTTCGGTGCGCAACAGGTCCACCGCCTCGATGCCAATCTTCAAGTGCTGGCTGACCGCACGTTCATAGAACGCGTTGGCCGAACCCGGCAATTTGATCTCACTGTGCAGCGGCTTGTCCGACACACACAACAACGTGCCGTACGGTACGCGCAAGCGGTAGCCCTGGGCGGCGATGGTGCCGCTTTCCATGTCCACCGCCACGGCGCGGGACAAGTTGATCAATGGCCGTTCCTGGGCCCAGCGCAGTTCCCAGTTGCGATCGTCGTAGGTCAGCACGGTGCCGGTGCGCAGGCGCTTTTTCAGCTCTTCGCCTTTTTCGCCGGTGACGTTGGCGGCGGCTTGCTGCAAGGCCATCTGCACTTCGGCCAGGGCCGGGATCGGAATGTTCGGCGGCACCACGCGGTCGAGAATCCCGTCGCGGCGCATATAGGCGTGGGCCAGTACGTAGTCGCCAATGGTCTGGGATTGGCGCAGGCCGCCGCAGTGGCCAATCATCAGCCAGCAATGCGGACGCAGCACGGCCAGGTGGTCAGTGATGTTCTTGGCGTTGGACGGGCCGACGCCGATGTTCACCAGCGTTACGCCGTGACCATCGCTGGCCTGCAGGTGATAGGCCGGCATCTGATAGCGATGCCAGACCACGCCCGCGGCAATGGCCGATGCTTCGCCGTGGTCCATGCTCTTATCGATCACCACGTTGCCCGGCAGCACCATGCGGATAAAGCGCGGGTCGCTGCGCAGTTGCTCCAGGCCATGCAGGATGAACTGGTCGACATAACGGTGGTAGTTGGTGAGCAGGATCCATGGCTGCACATGGCGCCAGTCGCTGCCGGTGTAATGCACCAGGCGGCGCAGGGAGAAATCCACACGCGCTGCATCGAACAGTGCCAGGGGCAGCGGGTCGGTGTTTTCCCAGTCGTAGAGGCCGTCGGCGATGCCATCGGTGGCGGCCGACAGATCGGTGCTGGGGAACACACGGGCCAGGGTGGCCGCGGTTACGCCGGAGCCGGCCAGTTCGTCGCCCTGCTCTACCACGTACGGGTACGGAATGTTCTGCTGGCTGACGCCCACTTCCACCGTCACGGTGAAGTCGTGCATCAGCGGCACCAATTGTTCCAGCAAATACTTACGAAACGCCGCCGGATGGGTGACGGTGACGCTGTAGGTCCCTGGTAGCTGGACCTTGGCATACGCCCGGGTAGTCTGTGGGACTTCGCCGTGGCAATGGTAGGTCAGGCGCAATTCTGGATAACGAAACAACGCGCGTTGTGCGGCGTCGGGTTCGACGCGGTCCTTGAGGTATTGCTTGAGGGCTTGATTGAGCGCGCCGGTAGCCCGCTCATGCAGGGCCGCCAGCCGATCCACGGCCTCTTCGGCGGTTTGAACGACAACAAAAGCTTCGGTCACGGTAAGCATCCTGTGTTCTGACTTGCAGGCCTTTATCTTGCCTGTATCCCTGTCAGACGCAAACCTTGAATTGGAGTGCCCTCCCAAGATGGCTGCAATCCCTGTGGGAGGGGGCTTGCTCCCGATAGCGGTGGATCAGTTTATAGATAGGCTGACGGACACTCAGCCATCGGGAGCAAGCCCCCTCCCCCATTTGGACCGTGTCTATTCAGAGACATTGGGGCTTGAGCGAGCGACGATGGCCCCGACATCAACGCCACGCGGCAAGGTGCCGTAGACGCGGCCAGACGACTGGCCCAAACGGCTGGCGATAAACCCATCGCTGACCGCCCCATGACCGGCCTCCAACAATAACTTGGCCTGCAGTGCCACGGCGATGTCCTCAGTCAACTGCCGCGCGCGATACTGAATGTCCTGGGTGTCCATGAACGCCGACTTCAGTTGTTCGATGTGCCGCGCCAGCTGCTTATCACCATGCCCGTCACCGAGTTCGACAAACAGCGCTTCCAGCACGCCGGGCTCTTTGGACAGAGCGCGCAGCACGTCCAGGCACTGCACATTGCCGGAACCTTCCCACGTCGAATTTACCGGTGCCTCACGGTACAAGCGCGGCAGGATGCTGTCCTCGACATACCCCGCGCCGCCCATGCACTCGGCGGCTTCGTTGATCATCGCCGGGGCGCGCTTGCAGATCCAATATTTGCCCACCGCTGTCACCAGCCGGGCGAATTTGGCCTCCCGCTCATCACCCAGATTATCCAGGGCGCAGCCCATGCGCATGCTCAAGGCCAGCGAGGCTTCGCTTTCCAGGGCCAGGTCGGCCAGCACGTTTTGCATCAGCGGTTGCTCACTGAGTACACAGCCACCTACCAAGCGATGGGCGCAATGATGACTGGCCTGGGTCAACGCCTGGCGCATCAAGGCGCTGGAGCCGACCATGCAGTCAAAGCGGGTCATGGCGACCATCTCGATGATGGTCGGCACGCCACGGCCTTCTTCGCCGATCATCCAGGCCAGGGCACCGCGAAACTCCACTTCGCTGGAGGCGTTGGAGCAGTTACCGAGCTTGTTTTTAAGGCGCTGGATATAGAACTCGTTGCGCGTGTCATCCGGGCGGTGCCGAGGCAGTAGGAAACAGGTCAGGCCCTTGTCAGTCTGAGCCAGCGTCAGGAACGCATCGCACATCGGCGCCGAGCAGAACCACTTATGCCCCACCAGCTCATAAGCTTCCCCTGGACCGCCGGCCCCTACCGGATACGCGCGAGTGGTATTGGCCCGCACATCGGTGCCGCCCTGTTTTTCGGTCATGGCCATGCCGATGGTGGCGCCGGTCTTATGGGCGATACCGACATTGCGCGGGTCATATTCGGTGCTGAGGATTTTCGGCAACCACGTCTTCGCCAGGTCCGATTGCAGGCGCAGGGCAGGGACGCAGGCGAAGGTCATGGTCAGCGGGCAGCCAGTGCCGGCTTCGGCCTGACTGTGGAGATAAGTCATCGCGGCCCGCGCTACATGAGCGCCGGACTGCGGGTGTGCCCACGGCAACGACGGCAGGCCGTGTTCGACGGCAATACGCATCAGTTCGTGGTAAGCAGGATGAAATTCCACCAGGTCGATGCGATGACCATAACGGTCATGGCTGTTGAACACGGGCTTGTTCTGGTTCGCCAGGAAACCGGCCGCCATCAACGGCCCACCGGCCAGCGCGCCATAGGCATCGAGGCGCGCTTGCGCCCAGCCGGCACCAAAGCGGCGCGACCACTCTTGCAACGGCAGATCGATGCGGAAAAGGTTGGTGCCATCCAGGGATGGGGGCTGGTTAGTGACGTCGTGGGTTTCGGCGAACGGGTGCAGGTTCATGACGGGGCCTCATGGAAAAAGCCCCGTTGAGTTGAGGCCTGAATTTCAGTTAAGCACCGTCACCCGCCTTAAAAAAGTGACATACCCGCCGAATGCCCGGCGCTTTCACCCTCTTGCGGACACAGCACCCGGCGCTCCAACACGGCCCGCAAGGCCTCAAAGCGCACAGGCTTGGCGAGGCGGTCGGACACACCGATGCCATGACAGTGCTCGCGCTCAGACACATTCAGCGACGTGCTCAAGGCAATCACCGGCAACTCTGCACAGCCCGGCAGTGCACGGATCTGACAGCACAATGAGAAGCCGCCCTCAGGTATATCCAACACCACCGCGTCGAAATTGCCCCTCTGCAAGGCCGCTAATGCGCTCGGGCCGCTGTCCACGTTTTTCACTCGGTAACCGAGCTTGAGCAACATGCCGCGCACCACCAGTTGGCCGATGCTGTTGTCATCCACCAGCAGCACCGCGCAATCCTGAGGCGCGCGCTGCCGATCCGCCGCCGGTTTTGCTTCAGGCGCCACCGGGCTGACTTCCACTTCCAGTTGAAAACGACTGCCCTTGCTTGGCTCGGAATGGTGCGTGAGGCGCCCGCCCAACAGCTCGATCAATTGCCGGCAGATAGCCAGGCCGATACCCATGCCGCCGTATTCAC
Organism: Pseudomonas sivasensis; assembly: GCF_052938085.1. Classification (NCBI taxonomy): domain Bacteria; kingdom Pseudomonadati; phylum Pseudomonadota; class Gammaproteobacteria; order Pseudomonadales; family Pseudomonadaceae; genus Pseudomonas; species Pseudomonas sivasensis. Next base: position 634,517 of record NZ_CP176442.1, on the reverse strand, counting down.
GAGTCATGGAGCCATCGAGCTGGAAAAACCGCTGGTACAGGGTTGCCTCGTCGAGGAAGGCGAAGCCAATACCGGTGTCGGTCACAATAAAGCTCAGGCGCAAGCCACCGTCGCTGTGGGGCACGCCCACCACCCGCAGGCGCACGGCGCCTTCGTGGGTGAATTTGAATGCGTTGTCCAGCAGGCAATCCAGGCACTGGATAAGTTTATCTGCGTCGCCCACCACGCGGTCCGGCAGTTCATCGGCCACATCGATGGAAAACGCCAAGCCTTTGGCTTGGGCGCTGGCGCTGAATTGCTGGCGCAAGGTGTCGAGCACGCCGCGCAGGCTGAACACCTGAAGCTGTGCACTGAGGCGCCCGGCCTGCAGTTCGGTGAGGGTCAGAATGCCATTGACCATGCGCATCATGTCCCGCGCCGAGCCGGCGGCGGTTTGCTGGTATTGCGCGAGGTCGTCGTCCAGTGGCACGGTTTGCATCAACTCAAGGGAGCCGATCACGCCGTTCATAGGGGTGCGCAGTTCGTGGGTCAGGGTGGCGAGGAACTCATCCTTGAGCCGGTTGCTGCGGGCGAGTTGCTGGTTGAGCACTTCGAGCTTCTGGCTGGCGTCGAGCAGAATCTGCGCCTGTTGCTCACGCATGGCATTGATGCGATCAGCCAACGCCAAGGACAACAGCGCCACTTCAATCGCCGAGCCGATCTGGCTGGCGTACATCGTAAGGAACACATTGGGCAGGTAGCCCAGCACCATCAGCGTATTCACCACTCCGCCCAGCAGGAAGGCCGACCAAGCAATGATGAAATAGCGCGCCACGCGCTGCCCGCAGTACCAGGCCTTGATGGCGGCGACAAAGATAGTCACGGTAAACACCAACGCCAAGCCGGTAGCCAGGCGCAGCGCCAGGGCGTAGCTGGTCATCAGCGATAACAACATCACCACGGCACCGCAGGCCACCAACGCCAGCAGTAAGCGGTTGATCCAGCGACTGTGCTGCGCCGTATGCAGGAAGCTGCGCGCGAACAAGCTGCCAAACAACGCGGCCGCACCGATCAGGAACGGCGTCGCGGCATTCGCCCACCAGGGGTTGTTCGGCCAGAAATACTCCACTGCCGCGCCGTTGACCGACAACTGGTACATGCCGAACGAGGCGATATAGAAGATGTAATAGAGGTAGCTGGTGTCGCGCACGCTGAGGTAAATAAACAGGTTGTACACCAGCATCCCCAACAACACGCCGTAGATCAGGCCCAATACATACAAGCGCAGCGGCTGCTGTTCCAGGTAGGCGGTGCTGGACCAAAGGGTCAGCGGGGCCTGGATCGAGCCTTCGCTTTGCAGGCGCAGGTACACGGTTTTCGCCTCGCCGGGGGTGAAATCGATCTTGAACAGGTAGTTGTTCTGGCGAATCTCACGGGCGGAAAACGGCAACGCATCCCCGGTGCGCCCGGCCAGGCGATAGTTGCCGGTGCTATCGGGCAGGTACAGGTCAAGGTGGTCCAGCGGCGGGTAGGCCAACTCCAGCAACCAAGTGCGTTGGGCCTCGGGGCTGTGGGGCAGGTAATGCAGGTTGACCTTGAGCCAGAACACCGAGCGTGAATAGCCGGCATTGAGGGTGTCTTTATCGTGGGGTTTGAATTGTCGGGCGGCGGAAGGCGCGCTGACATCGGCAATCGTGAGGGCATCGGTCGGGTCTTCGAGCACTTGCATGGCTCGGCCCAGTGCCAGGCTGCGGGTGTCCTGGTTGAACTCGATGGCGTTGGCGAGCATCGGCAGCCCGCACAACAATAAGATCAGCAAATAGCGCATAGAGCCCCAGCGTGGCCTGTCCGGTTATGTCAAAAGCCCCCATTCCTTTTGAGAAGACGTACACCGGCGATACAGTTAAGTTGTTTGGATCCACTTTAGCATAGCCGCTAAAGGCCATTGGACACCATTGAAATAATTTTCCTGAAGGCTCTAGGACAAGGCTTTCAGCACACTTTTGCGAGAAGAAAAGTGCCAAAAAAGCGTCGCCTCCTGGACAAAATTCAACCATCGGGCGACGGCCACGCCAAAAGCGTTTGGTGGTAAGCTCGCGCACCATGAATATCTACAGCTCTCGCCCTGTTGTCCTCTGTCTCTCCGGCCATGATCCCAGTGGTGGCGCCGGCTTGCAGGCAGATATCGAAGCCCTGCTCGCCCAAGGGTGCCACGCGGCTCCGGCCGTTACTGCCCTGACCGTGCAGAACACCGTCAATGTCAGCGATTTTCGCGTGCTCGACCGCGAGTGGGTAATGGCCCAGGCCAATGCCGTGCTCGGCGATTCCGAAGTAGCGGCGGTCAAGTTGGGCATGCTCGGCTCCACCGCAATGGTCGACACCGTGGTCGAACTGCTGCAGGCGCATCCGCACCTGCCGGTGGTGTGCGACCCGGTGCTGCGTGCCGGCGGCGGCGGGAGCCTGGGCAAGGACGAAGTGGGCTACGCCATGCGCGAGCGGCTGCTGCCGTTGTCGCTGATTGCCACACCGAACCTGCCCGAAGCGCGCATTCTCGCCGAACTGCCCGAAGGCACCGCGGACGAATGCGCCGAAAAACTGCTGCCATTTATAAAGCATCTGTTGATCACCGGCGGACATGGCGACGAGCATGAAGTGCACAACCGCCTCTACAGCCGCGACGGCACGCACCAGACCTTTACCTGCCAGCGCCTGCCCGGCAGCTATCACGGTTCGGGCTGCACCCTGGCCAGCGCACTGGCCGGGCGGATCGCTCAGGGCGAAGGTCTGGTGAGCGCGGTGCAATCGGCGCTCAACTACACCTGGCGCACCCTGCGTGACGCTGAACAGCTCGGCCAGGGCCAGTTTGTACCGCGCCGGCTGCCGCTGGATTTCTGCTCGTAACTTTCTGCTCGAACATCAAGAGGCCTGCCCGATGAAACTACGTGGCCTTTACGCCATCACCGACAGCCAACTGTTGGCCGGCAAATTCCTCGCCTATGTGGAAGCGGCGTTGGACGGTGGCGTGACCCTGTTGCAGTACCGCGACAAAAGCAGCGACGAAGCCCGGCGCCTGCGTGAAGCCGAAAAGCTGCGTGAACTGTGCTCGCGCTACAAGACCCAACTGATCATCAACGATGACGCTGAGTTGGCCGCGCGCCTCGGCGTCGGCGTGCACCTGGGCCAGACCGACGGCCCGCTGACACCGGCCCGTGCGCTGCTGGGCTCCAAGGCCATCATCGGCGCCACCTGCCACAGCCAGATTGAACTGGCCGAACAGGCCGCGCGCGAAGGCGCCAGTTACGTCGCCTTCGGTCGCTTCTTCAATTCCAATACCAAGCCTGGCGCACCTGCCGCCACCCTTGAAATGCTGGCTGAGGCCCGCAAGCGCCTGCACCTGCCGATCTGCGTGATCGGGGGCGTCACCCTGGAAAACGCCGAGCCCTTGGTGGCCCACGGTGCCGACTTACTGGCCGTGGTCCACGGTCTGTTCGGTGCCGACAGCACCCAGGAAGTCACGCGCCGCGCCCGCGCTTTCAACGCCTTAATCAAATCCTGAATTCAGAGAGCCCCCACCATGTCTCGTTCCGAAACCCTGTTTGCCAATGCCCAGAAACACATCCCCGGCGGTGTGAACTCCCCCGTGCGTGCGTTCAAGAGCGTGGGCGGCACGCCGTTGTTCTTCAAGCATGCCGAAGGTGCCTACGTCACCGACGAAGATGATAAACGCTATGTAGATTACGTCGGTTCTTGGGGCCCGATGATCCTGGGCCACAGCCACCCGGACGTGCTGGATGCAGTGCGTAAACAGCTGGAGCACGGCTTGTCCTACGGCGCCCCTACCGCCATGGAAACCGAGATGGCTGACCTGGTGTGCTCAATCGTGCCGTCAATGGAAATGGTGCGCATGGTCAGCTCCGGCACCGAAGCCACCATGAGCGCGATTCGTCTGGCCCGTGGTTTCACCGGCCGCGACAGCATCATCAAGTTCGAAGGCTGCTACCACGGCCACTCCGACAGCCTGCTGGTAAAAGCCGGCTCCGGCCTTTTGACCCAAGGCGTGCCCAGCTCGGCCGGTGTGCCAGCGGCATTTGCCAAGCACACTCTGACGCTGCCGTTCAACGACATAGCCGCCGTCGAGCAGATGCTCAACGAAGTCGGCCAAGACGTGGCGTGCATCATTGTTGAGCCGGTGGCCGGCAACATGAACTGCGTACCACCTGCACCGGGTTTCCTCGAAGGCCTGCGCGAGCAGTGCGACAAGCATGGCGTGGTATTGATTTTCGATGAAGTGATGACCGGCTTCCGCGTCGCCCTTGGTGGTGCCCAGGCGCACTATGGCGTCACGCCTGACCTGAGCACCTTCGGCAAGATCATCGGCGGCGGCATGCCGGTAGGCTGCTTCGGCGGCAAACGCGAAATCATGCAGCACATCGCGCCACTGGGTCCGGTCTACCAGGCAGGCACGCTGTCGGGTAACCCGCTGGCTATGGCTGCCGGCCTGACCACGCTGCGTTTGATCAGCCGCCCGGGCTTTCACGCTGAACTGACCGACTACACCACTCGCCTGCTGGACGGCCTGCAACAGCGCGCCGATGCGGCCGGCATCCCGTTTGTCACCACGCAGGCGGGGGGTATGTTCGGCCTGTACTTCAGCGGTGCGGACGATATCGTCACCTTTGATGACGTGATGAGCAGCGACGCCGACCTGTTCAAACGCTTCTTCCACCTGATGCTGGAAGGCGGCGTGTACCTGGCGCCGAGTGCCTTTGAAGCGGGCTTCACATCGATTGCCCATGGCGAAACCGAGTTGCAACTGACCCTGGACGCCGCCGAACGCGCATTCGCAGCCCTGAAATAAACGGTCGCAACATCTGGCGTCGCTGTGGGTGGCGCCAGATTTGCTACTTTGCTTACAGAGATTTCCTTATTTTTTCGAGAATTCACCTGCAATCCGGCAGATAACTTGCCCAAGCAGCAGAAAAACGAGTAAAGACTTTGTAAGCAGAGGCCTGCTTATTTCATAATGCGCGCTTATTGGATCCCGTGAGGGTCCGCGCGCCCCGTCAGAGGTAAGTCGATTCCCATGAAACGCACCGGCCGCACCCTGGTACTGGGCTGCCTGTTGCTCCTTCAGCCGCTGCTGGCAAATGCCCAAGCAGGCGGCAACTCGTTGTTAATCCCAGCGATGGGTCGTTGCACCCTCAATACCCAGCCAGACAGCCAGGCCGAATCCCTGAGCGCGTGCCAGAAACAGGCCGACGAAGGTGATGCGCAGGCGCAATATGAGTTGGGCGAGTACTACCACGACAGCAAAAATCCCGCCCTCGACCTCAACAAAGCCCTGAGCTACTTCGAGAAAGCCTCGTTGCAGGGTCACGCGCAGGCACAATTCCAGCTAGGCACCATGTTCTTCAAAGGCGAAGGCGTGCCGGCCAATAACGTTCAGGCGTATATCGTGCTGAAAATGGCCGCCGTCAACGGCGCCGAAGACGCGCTGGACACGGCCGACGAAGTCGCCGAGCACATGCAGCGCGATGAACTGGAAGTGGCCACCCAGGTCTTGGGCCAGATTTTCCGCAACTACCTGCAGGAACTGCAGAGTGCCGATGGGCGTTCGCCCTTCTCACCCCTGCCCTGACAGCCGTCTTACTTCTCAGGCATTGGCATCGGAAACGGCATGACATTACTCACGCCCCGTGCCTCGCTGATCTTCGGCGTGCCCAGCCGCTCGACTTCATCGATACGCACAATTGAATGCATCGGCACAAAACTGCGCACCACGCCTTCGAACTGCGCCTTGAGCTTTTCTTCGCCCGGGTCGACGACCAATTGGGTGCGCTCGCCAAAGACGAACTCTTCCACTTCCAGGAAGCCCCACAAATCACTTTGATAGATCTGCTTGGCGTACATTTCGAACACCTGGCCCTGGTTGAGGAAAATCACCTTGTAGATTGGAGCTTCGCGTTTGGTCATGGTGGGCGGATAACACATCGGGGATATAAAAGAGGGCGCGAACTATAGCATGGCACCCGATGCACAACGCTAGGAACCAATGGGCATGCCCCCTATAATGCGCGGTTCTTTATCACCAGTTGACGATTCCCATGGCCAAGAAGCTTTATATCGAAACCCACGGTTGCCAGATGAACGAGTACGACAGCTCGCGCATGGTCGATCTGCTGGGCGAACACCAGGCCCTGGAAGTCACCGCCCGCGCCGAAGATGCCGACGTGATCCTGCTCAATACCTGCTCGATCCGCGAGCGTGCCCAGGACCGTGTGTACTCGCAGTTGGGCCGCTGGCGTGAATTGAAACTGGCCAATCCAGAGATGGTGATCGCCGTCGGCGGTTGCGTGGCCAGCCAGGAAGGCGCCGCGATCCGCGACCGCGCCCCCTATGTCGACGTGGTCTTCGGCCCGCAAACCCTGCACCGCTTGCCGGAAATGATCGACGCGGCCCGTATCACCAAGCTGCCTCAGGTAGACGTCTCGTTCCCGGAAATCGAAAAATTCGACCATTTGCCTGAGCCGCGTATCGACGGGCCAAGCGCCTATGTATCGGTGATGGAAGGCTGCAGCAAGTACTGCACCTTCTGCGTGGTGCCCTACACCCGTGGCGAAGAGGTCAGCCGGCCCTTTGACGACGTGCTGGCAGAGATCATCCACCTGGCCGAAAACGGCGTGCGCGAAGTGACCCTGTTGGGCCAGAACGTCAACGGCTATCGCGGCTTGACCGAGGACGGGCGCCTGGCGGACTTGGCAGAGTTGATCCGCGTAGTGGCAGCAGTGGACGGTATCGAGCGCATCCGTTACACCACTTCGCACCCTCTGGAGTTTTCCGACAGCCTGATCCAGGCCCACGCCGACGTGCCTGAGCTGGTTAAGCACCTGCATTTGCCGGTGCAGTCGGGTTCGGATCGCATCCTGTCGGCAATGAAGCGCAATCACACCGCCCTGGAATACAAATCCAAATTGCGCAAATTGCGTGTAGCAGTGCCGGGAATCTGCATCAGTTCAGACTTTATCGTCGGCTTCCCAGGCGAGACCGAAAAAGACTTCCAGCAGACCATGAAGCTGATTGAAGACGTCGGTTTCGACTTCTCCTATTCGTTCGTCTACAGCCAACGCCCCGGCACACCCGCCGCCGATCTGGTGGACGAAACCCCGGAAGCGCTGAAAAAAGAGCGCTTGAACGCGCTACAACACCGACTTAACCAGCAGGGCTTCGAGATCAGCCGACAAATGGTCGGTTCAGTCCAGCGCATCCTGGTCACCGACTACTCGAAGAAAGATCCCGGCGAATTGCAGGGCCGCACCGAGAACAATCGGATCGTCAACTTCCGTTGCGACAATCCAACCCTGATCGGCCAATTTGCCGATGTGCACATCGATGCGGCGCAACCACACTCGCTGCGCGGCTCTCTGGTGCAATAAATTTGGGAGGGGGCTTGCCCCCTCCCACATAGGAGCCGTGCAACATTCCAATGACGTAAGTGCTTTCGTACCCGCGTCACTGGCGTTATCCTCTCTTTCACCTAAACAGCCAAAGGGCGGCTAAAAGCGACCTTGAACGCACCCACAGTAGAACCCCATCGTTTTATCCTTGAGCCCTTTGAGGCTCGCCGTTTCGCCAATCTGTGCGGACAGTTCGACGAGCACCTGCGCCTGATCGAACAACGCCTGGGCATCGAGATCCGCAATCGCGGCAATCAGTTCGAGCTTATTGGTGAAGCCCAGCCCACTAAATCTGCAGAAAATCTGCTGCGCCGTCTCTACCGCGAAACCAAGGGTAGCGAGCTGTCGCCAGAAACCGTGCACCTGTATTTGCAGGAGTCGGCTGTGGAAGACTTGGCTAACAACCCCGTCGCTGAAGCCAGCGTGGCATTGCGTACCAAGAAAGGCATGATTCGCCCAAAGGGCTTGAATCAGCAGAAGTACGTCAAGGCAATCCTCGGCAACGATATCAATTTCGGCATCGGCCCCGCCGGTACCGGCAAGACCTACCTCGCCGTGGCCTGTGCAGTGGATGCCCTTGAGCGCGAGCAAGTGCGCCGCATCCTGCTGGTGCGCCCGGCGGTCGAAGCGGGCGAAAAGCTCGGTTTCCTGCCCGGCGACCTCGCACAGAAGATCGACCCGTACCTGCGTCCACTCTACGACGCGCTCTACGAGATGCTTGGCTTTGAATACGTGGCCAAGCTGATCGAACGCCAGGTGATTGAAATCGCCCCGCTGGCCTACATGCGCGGCCGCACCTTGAGCAACAGTTTCATCATCCTCGACGAAAGCCAGAACACTACCGTCGAGCAGATGAAGATGTTCCTGACCCGCATCGGGTTCGGCTCGACGGCCATCATCACCGGCGACATTACCCAGGTTGACCTGCCCAAGGGCACCAAGTCGGGCTTGAGCCATGTGATTGAAGTGCTCAAGGACGTGCCGGGTATCAGTTTCACGCATTTCTCACCCAAGGACGTAGTGCGCCACCCGCTGGTGCAACGCATCGTCGAAGCCTACGAGCGCTTCGAACACCGCGACGACGGACTGTCAAAGGACGTTCGCCGCGATGCTTGAGCTTGACCTGCAACTGGCCACCGAGGCGCCCGCCCCCAGCGAAGAACAATTCCGCCAATGGTGCGCACTGGCACTGCGCCAGCGCACTGCCGACTCGGAATTGACCATCCGTCTGGTGGACGAGCCCGAAGGCCGCGAGCTGAACCACACCTGGCGCCAGAAAGACTACGCGACCAACGTGCTGTCGTTCCCCGCCGACGTACCCGACGAGCTGCTGGATATCCCGTTGCTGGGCGATCTGGTGATCTGCGTCGAAGTGGTGGAGCGCGAGGCGAAGGAACAAGGCAAGACGCTGGAAGCCCATTGGGCTCATCTAGTCATCCACGGCTGCTTGCATCTCTTGGGTTACGACCATATAGACGATGAAGAAGCCGAGGAAATGGAAACACTGGAACAAACGTTGCTTGCCGAACTGGGTCACCCTGATCCGTATGCAGACGACGAAACATAACTGACACAACAAAGGATTTAGAGTAATCGCTATGAGCGAAGACCGATCGAGCAACGGGCAAAAGTCATGGCTGGGTAAACTGACCCAGGCTTTTGCCCACGAGCCGAAAAACCGCCAGGAGCTGCTGGAGCTGCTGCGCGAGGCCCACCAGAACAAGTTGCTGGACAGCGAAGCGCTGGCCATCGTCGAAGGCGCCATCCAGGTCGCTGACCTGCAAGTACGGGACATCATGGTCCCGCGCTCGCAGATGATCAGCATCAAGGCGACCCAGACCCCGCGGGAATTCCTCCCGGCCGTGATCGACTCCGCGCACTCGCGCTACCCGGTGATCGGTGAAAGCCATGACGACGTCATGGGCGTCCTGCTGGCCAAGGACCTGCTGCCGCTGATCCTCAAGGAGAACGGCGACAGCTTCAACATCAAGGACCTGCTGCGTCCCGCCACCTTCGTACCCGAATCCAAGCGCCTGAATGTGCTGCTGCGCGAATTCCGCGCCAACCACAATCACATGGCCATTGTGATCGACGAATACGGCGGCGTGGCCGGCCTCGTGACCATCGAAGACGTGCTGGAACAGATCGTCGGCGACATCGAAGATGAGCACGACGTCGAAGAAGACAGCTACATCAAGCCGCTGCCGAGCGGTGACTTCCTGGTCAAGGCGCTGACGCCGATCGAGAACTTCAACGAGTTTTTCGACAGCGAATTCTCCGACGACGAGTTCGACACCGTTGGCGGCCTGGTAATGAGTGCGTTCGGGCATCTGCCCAAGCGTAACGAAACCACCGAGATCGGCGCGTATCGCTTCCGCATCCTGAATGCCGATAGCCGTCGTATCCACTTGATCCGCTTGACCCCTATTGCCCGTTAAGGACTGAAATGCGCCGCATGATCGCACCCGGCTGGCCCGGTAACTTGCTGGCCGTGGTGGCCGGCGCCATCACTACCCTGGCGCTGGCGCCGTTCGATCTGTGGCCGTTTGCACTGATCGCGGTCGGAGTGTTCTATGTCGGCCTGCGAGAGCTGACACCGCGTCAGGCCCTGGGCCGTGGTTGGTGTTTCGGTTTCGGCCTGTTTGGTGCTGGCACCAGCTGGATTTACTACAGCATCCACCACTTCGGCGGCGCTTCGGTGCTGCTGGCGGGGTTCCTGATGCTGTTGTTCACCGCCGCCATTGCCTGGTTCTTCGCCCTGCCCGCTTGGCTGTGGGCGCGCTGGTTGCGTCGCAATGAAGCACCGTTGGCAGATGCGCTGACGTTTGCCGCATTGTGGGTCGGCCAGGAAGCCTTTCGCGGCTGGTTCCTCACCGGATTCCCGTGGCTGTACTCCGGTTACAGCCAGCTCGACGGCCCCCTCACCGGCCTGGCGCCAGTGGGTGGCATGTGGCTGATTTCCTTTGCCCTGGCACTGACGGCGGCCCTGCTGTGCAACCTGCCGCGCCTGCTGGCCAGTAAACGCAATGGGTTTATCGGCGCAGGTCTGGTGTTGCTGGTCGCACCCTGGGCCATCGGCCTGGCGCTCAAGCATCACGCTTGGACGTCCCCGTCCGGCGCTCCGCTGACCGTAGCGGCCATCCAGGGCAACGTCGAACAAAGCATGAAGTGGGACCCCGAGCAGCTCAATGCGCAGCTCGCGCTGTACCGCGACATGAGTTTCAGCTCCAAGCCTGTCGACCTGTTGGTGTGGCCGGAAACGGCGGTGCCGGTGCTCAAGGAGTCCGTCGAGGGCTACCTGGGGATGATGGGCAAGTTTGCCGCCGACCGACACACCGCGCTGATCACCGGCGTGCCAATACGCCAGGAAGTGCACCACCAGAAGCGCTACTTCAATGGCATCACCGTGGTAGGCGAAGGCGACGGCACTTACCTAAAGCAGAAGCTCGTGCCGTTTGGCGAATACGTGCCGCTGCAGGACATGCTGCGCGGACTGATTGCCTTCTTCGACCTGCCGATGTCGGACTTCGCCCGCGGGCCTGCCGACCAGGCGATGTTGCAGGCGAAGGGCTATCAGATCGCGCCTTTCATTTGCTACGAAGTGGTCTACCCGGAATTCGCCGCCGGACTGTCGGCCCAGAGCGACCTGCTGCTGACCATCAGCAATGACACCTGGTTCGGCCGCTCCATCGGCCCGCTGCAGCACCTGCAAATGGCGCAGATGCGTGCGTTGGAGGCTGGGCGCTGGATGATCCGTGCGACCAATAATGGCGTGACTGGGTTGATCAACCCGTTTGGCCAGATCACTGCGCAGATCCCGCAATTCGAGCGCGGAATCCTCTATGGCGAAGTGGTGCCGATGCATAACCTGACGCCATACCTGCAATGGCGCTCGTGGCCGCTGATCATCGTGTGCCTGGGGTTGTTTGGTTGGGCGCTGCTGGCAGGCCGGATGTCAAAAACCGTCTAACAGCCAACGCGAATCAAAATGTGGGAGAGGACTTGCCCCCTCCTACATCTTGATCTGCATTTTAATCAGCAGGGTTATCGATAGAACAACCGATACCCCACCTGCCCTACCGCCTCGTTGATCAACTGCCCGCTCTGCCACACCGACTTGAACTCGGGCATCCATCCACCCAGCGGCCGGGCATTGTCCACGCCCAGAAACCCCACCGGCGCCGGCACCACGGTGAAGCCGGCCTTTTCAAAACTCCACACCGAACGCGGCATGTGCCAGGCCTGGGTCACGACCACCACACGCTTGATGCCCTCGGGCAATAGAATCTCGGCACTCATCTGTGCGTTTTCCCAGGTGGTACGGCTGCGCTCTTCCTTCCAGCGCACCGTAACGCCGAAATCGTCCTGCATCGACACCGCCATCAGCTCAGCTTCGCTGGGCGGCGTGCCGTAGTGCAATCCCCCGGTGGTAAGCACCGGCAGGCCGGACGCCTTGGCCAGTCGGGCGGCATACCGCTGGCGCTCCAGGCCAATACCGGTAGGCTGATCAGAACCCCATGCCGGGTCGCCGCGCTCACGTCCCGAGCCCAGCACCACAATGGCGTCGGCGCGCTGGGCCAGGGTCGACCAGTCTTCACGCGCCAACGGAGGCTCGGTCTCCAGGGCCCGCGCGCCCCACTCCACGGCCACCGGCAAGCTGATCAACCACATGCCGCCAAACCCCAGGGCAAAGCAGCAACCGGCCAAACGTGGGCGACTGCGTCTAAACCACCAGGCAAGGGCCAGCAGCAGCAAGAGAATGCCGGGCGGCAGGAGCAGTTGTTTAATGAAATAACGAATAGGCATCGGGCATCTCCAAAGATGCCCGAAGCCTAAGGTGTAACGGGGTTTAGCGACAATCTCTACAGTGAAATAGCGCAATGGTGTTGTTCAGCGGGGGTTAACTACTTGTAGCGGGCGGACCGGAATGTTTCCGGGCCACGACCGGCCGGCAAGTCCTTGAGCCACACCACCTTGGCAGAGTGCGTAGGCTCTTGGACTGGCGGGGTTGCCACCCAAGGGGGCGCACTGCGTTTGTTGCGTTCCAGGTAAGCCTTGATCAGTTCCAACTCCGCGCGACTCAATCCACGCAGTTCCAACTCGACAGGCCGTTCATCACGCAATCGGCCCGCTGTCCTCGCTGCATCCAATGCACGACCCAATCGGTCGATCAGTCCCTCGTAGACGTCCGGTTTAGTTGCGATTCGCTGCGATTCAACCATCCCCTCACCTCATTGAAGAAAGACTTGCTCCCCACTGAACAGCGTAGCCCTCGTTGCTGCGCCTGCCCGGCGCCGCGACAGACGGCCTCGGCTACGCAATCAGGGTTTCCCTCGATAGAGTGGGGTCATGTATGCTACGGCGCTTCCTGTAACTCCACTTCCCGCAGGGTTTGGGCACGGACGCGCCGCTTTTTGGTGTCGAACAACCTGAACGTTGCACCGAAGAGGATTAGGCCACCCCTATCCAGTTCAAAAGTAGCCATGCACGAACAATATCAGCCCCGTGAAATAGAAAATGCCGCCCAAACCTTCTGGGACGAGCAAAAGTCCTTTGAAGTCAGTGAACAGCCAGGCAAGGAGACTTTCTATTGCCTATCGATGTTCCCTTACCCCAGCGGCAAGCTACACATGGGGCACGTGCGTAACTACACCATCGGCGACGTGATTTCCCGCTACCAGCGCATGCAAGGCAAGAACGTCCTGCAACCCATGGGTTGGGACGCCTTCGGCATGCCGGCGGAAAACGCTGCGATGAAAAACAACGTGGCTCCCGCCAAGTGGACCTACGAAAACATCGCCTACATGAAGACCCAGCTGCGCAGCCTGGGCCTGGCGGTGGACTGGTCCCGCGAAGTGACCACCTGCAAGCCGGATTACTACCGCTGGGAACAATGGCTGTTCACTCGCCTGTTCGAAAAAGGCGTGATCTACAAAAAAAGCGGCACCGTGAACTGGGACCCGATCGACCAGACCGTGCTGGCCAACGAGCAGGTGATCGACGGGCGCGGCTGGCGTTCCGGCGCGCTGATCGAAAAGCGCGAAATCCCGATGTACTACTTCAAGATCACCGCCTACGCGGATGAACTCTTGTCGAGCCTCGACGATTTGCCGGGCTGGCCTGAACAGGTCAAGACCATGCAGCGCAACTGGATCGGCAAGTCCAAGGGCATGGAAGTGCAGTTCCCGTACAACGTCGACTCCATCGGCGAAGCGGGCGCACTCAAAGTCTTCACCACCCGTCCCGACACCCTGATGGGCGCGACCTACGTCGCCGTGGCCGCAGAGCACCCGCTCGCCACCCAGGCCGCACAGAACAACCCCGAGCTGCAGGCGTTCATCGCCGAATGCAAAGGCGGCAGCGTGGCTGAAGCCGACGTCGCCACCCAAGAGAAAAAAGGCCTGCCGACCGGCCTGTTCGTCGAGCACCCACTGACCGGCGAGAAGTTGCCGGTTTGGGTCGCCAATTACGTGTTGATGCACTACGGCGATGGCGCAGTAATGGCTGTGCCGGCCCACGACGAGCGTGATTTCGAATTCGCCACCAAATACAACCTGCCAATCAAGTCGGTGGTGCGCACCAGTTCGGGCGACACCAACCCGGCCCCATGGCAAGACGCCTACGGCGAGCACGGCACCCTGATCAATTCCGGAGAGTTCGACGGCCTGGACTTCACCGGTGCTTTCGACGCCATCGAAGTCGCACTGATCAAGAAGAACCTCGGCGCCTCGCGCACCCAGTTCCGCCTTCGCGACTGGGGCATCAGCCGCCAGCGTTACTGGGGCTGCCCGATCCCAATCATCCACTGCGATACCTGCGGTGACGTGCCGGTGCCGGAAGACCAGTTGCCAGTCGTGCTGCCGGAAGACGTGGTGCCGGACGGCGCCGGTTCGCCATTGGCACGCATGCCTGAGTTCTACGAGTGCAGTTGCCCTAAATGCGGCCAGCCTGCCAAGCGTGAAACCGACACCATGGACACCTTCGTGGAGTCCTCGTGGTACTACGCCCGCTACGCCTCGCCTCACTACGAGGGTGGCCTGGTGGAAAAATCCGCGGCTGACCATTGGTTGCCGGTGGATCAGTACATTGGTGGCATCGAACACGCCATTCTTCACCTGCTGTACGCGCGTTTCTTCCATAAGCTGATGCGCGACGAAGGCCTGGTGAGTTCCAACGAGCCGTTCAAGAACCTGCTGACCCAAGGCATGGTGATCGCCGAGACCTACTATCGCCGCGAAGCCAATGGCGCCTACACCTGGTTCAACCCGGCGGACGTCGAACTTGAGCGCGACAGCAAAGCCAAGGTCATCAGCGCCAAGCTGATCGCCGACGGCCTGCCGGTGGAGATCGGCGGTACCGAGAAAATGGCCAAGTCGAAGAACAATGGCGTCGACCCACAGTCGATGATCGACCAGTTCGGTGCCGACACCTGCCGTCTGTTCATGATGTTCGCCTCACCACCTGACATGAGCGCCGAATGGTCCGACTCCGGCGTCGAAGGCTCGCACCGCTTCCTCAAGCGCGTCTGGCGCCTGGCTCACGCCCATGTCAGCCAGGGCCTGCCGGCCAAGCTGGACGTGGCGTCCCTGAGCGACGAGCAGAAACTTATTCGCCGCAGCACCCACCTGGCCATCAAGCAAGCCAGCCAGGATGTAGGCCAAAACCACAAGTTCAACACCGCCATCGCCCAGGTGATGACATTGATGAACGTGCTGGAAAAAGCCCCGCAAGCGACCGAACAGGACCGCGCACTGGTACAGGAAGGCCTGGAAACGGTCACCCTGCTGCTGGCACCGATTACGCCGCACATCAGCCACGACCTGTGGAGCCGTCTGGGCCATAGCGACGCAGTCATCGATGCGCGCTGGCCGGTGCAGGATGACAGCGCCCTGGTACAGGACACGCTGCAACTGGTGATCCAGGTCAACGGTAAGCTGCGTGGCCAGATCGACATGCCGGCCAGTGCCAGCCGTGAAGAAGTCGAAGCGGCCGCACGCGTCAACGAGAACGTGCTGCGCTTTACCGAAGGCCTGACGATCCGCAAAGTGATCGTGGTGCCTGGCAAATTGGTCAATATCGTCGCTAGCTAATCGCATCGGGCGCAGGGCTTGAGCCCTGCGCCGAACAAAGCCTTCAAGGCCTCGATAAGGCCCACATGGTTTCAAGGGGAGCAACAAAATGATCAAACGCAATCTGCTGGTTATGGGCCTTGCCGTGCTACTGAGCGCTTGCGGCTTCCAGCTGCGTGGCACCGGCACCAATGACCTGACGATCAAGGAACTGGATGTCAGCGCGCGCGACGCCTACAGCGAAACCGTGACCCAGTTGCGCCAGGTCCTGGAAAACAACGGGGTACACGTCTACACCGGCGCAACCTACAAGCTGTTCCTGGCGAACGAAAAAGAAACCCAGCGCAACCTGAGCTACGCCAGCGCAGGGCGCGCCTCGGATATCGAACTGAGCACTGTGCTCAGCTTTGAAATCCAGGGCCGCGACCACCTGCCATTGATGGGTGACAACATCCAGGTGCAGAAAATCGTCAGCCACGATGGCAACAACCTGGTGGGCTCGGATGCCGAAATCATCCAGGTCCGCAAGGAAATGCGTCGTGATCTGGTGCAACGCGTAGTCTTGCGCCTGTCGATGCTGACCCCGGAGAAGCTGGAAACCTTGCAGCAAGCCGCTGACAACAAGGCCAAGGCTGACGCCGATGCGCTGAAAGCTGCGAAAGAGTACGAAGACAACACGCCGAAACAATCGCCTGTTGAAGTACCTGTCGAGTAAGCCAGACGGGGCGCCCCAGGCGCCCCGCTCTACCTGCCTATGAAACTCGCCCCCGCCCAACTCGCCAAACACCTGCAAGGTGGCCTCGCGCCTGTCTACATCGTCAGCGGTGATGACCCGCTGCTGTGCCAGGAAGCTGCCGACGCCATCCGTACCGCCGCACGCCAGCAGGGCTTCGATGAACGCCAGGTATTCAGCGCCGACGCCAGTTTCGACTGGGGCACGCTGCTGCAAGCCGGCGCGAGCATGTCGCTATTCGCCGAAAAACGCCTGCTTGAGCTGCGTCTGCCATCGGGCAAGCCTGGAGATAAAGGCGCGGCGGCACTGATGGAATACTGCTCACGTCCCGCTGAAGATACGGTGTTGCTGATCAGCCTGCCCAAACTCGACGGCAGCGCGCAGAAGACCAAGTGGGGCAAGGCCCTGGTGGAAGGGGCGCAGACCCAGTTCATCCAGATATGGCCGGTGGACAGCAATCAGCTGCCGCAGTGGATTCGCCAGCGCCTGTCACAATCGGGGCTGGCCGCAACGCAAGACGCCGTTGAACTGATCGCCGCCCGGGTCGAGGGCAACTTGCTTGCCGCCGCTCAGGAGATCGAAAAGCTCAAGCTGATGGCCGAAGACGGGCAGATTACCGTCGAAACGGTACAAGGCGCCGTGGCGGACAGTGCACGTTTTGACGTATTCGGGCTGGTGGATGCAATCCTCAACGGCGAACCCGCCCACGCCCTGCGCATGCTCGAAGGCCTGCGTGGCGAAGGGGTCGAGCCACCAGTGATTCTCTGGGCCCTGGCCCGAGAGCTTCGGGTATTGGCCAATATTGCCCTGCAGTACAGCCAAGGCACGCCGCTGGACAAGTGCTTCAGCCAGGCTCGGCCACCGGTGTGGGACAAGCGCAAACCCCTGATGAGCAAAGCCCTTCAACGGCACTCGGCGCAACGCTGGGCACAACTGTTGCTGGAGGCGCAGCGCATTGATGCGCAGATCAAGGGCCAGGCGGCGGGTTCACCGTGGATGAGCCTCAGCCGTTTGTCGTTGTTGATGGCCGGTCAGCGCCTGACACTTCCAGCCGAATAATCCTAGTTTCCAAACACCACAGAACCAATGTGGGAGGGGGCTTGCTCCCGATGGCGGCGCTGAAGTCGACACATGTATTGACTGAAACACCACCATCGGGGGCAAGCCCCCTCCCACATCTCCTATCGCATAAGCAATGAAATCTCCTACCTGCCGCCGGGCTTTACAGCTGTCCAACTTCGGCAGATGATTTGCACCGCTGCATCACATCTGAGGAGAGCATCGACCATGAGCAAAAAGCCATCCAAGCATGGCCCCAACAAGGCCAAATCCATCATCGCCCAGCCACTGTTCCGCAACCGTCAGGAACGCGCCGGCAAGGGCAAGGGCAGCTACCGCCGCGAAGCCTTCCAGTCTAATAGCTGGGAGGCTTCTTACTTTCTGGCTGCCTGAAGGCAAGCGCCCCTCTGGCATGATAAGGTCAGCGTCTGATTTGTAATCCCTGGACCTGTGCATGCCCTCTCGTCTTTCCCGTCATTGGCACCTTCGCCAACTGATCGCTGCCTCCAGCCTCATTCTGCTTGTCGCCTGTGCGGAAAAACCTACCGCCGCCGACGCCCAACCGTTGCCAAAGCTCCAAACCGCACCCGTTGTAGCGCCCGCCGTCGTGGCCCCGCTGGCCGTGGACAATCTCGATATCCAACCGACCCAAACCTTCGCCGAATGGCAGGCGGGTTTCCGCGCGCAAGCCCTGCAGGCCGGCATTACCGCCGCCGTGTTCGACAATGCCTTCGCCAATGTCACCCCCGACATGGCGGTGATCCGCGCCGACCGCAGCCAGCCGGAGTTTTCCCGCCCGGTGTGGGAATACCTCGACGGCGCCCTATCGCCGTTGCGTGTGCGTAATGGCCAGGCACTGCTAATCAAATATGCCGACATCCTGCAAAGCATCGAGCAACGTTATGGCGTCGACCGCCAAGCGTTGGTGTCGGTGTGGGGCATGGAGAGTAACTTCGGCCAGTTCCAGGGCAACAATTCGGTAATCCGCTCCCTGGCGACCCTGGCCTATGAAGGCCGACGCCCAGCCTTTGCACAGGCGCAATTGCTGGCGGCACTGCAGATCATCCAACACGGCGATATCCAGGCCGACCAGATGAAAGGCTCCTGGGCAGGCGCTATGGGCCAGACCCAATTTATCCCGACCACCTACAACACCCACGCAGTGGACTTCGACGGCGACGGTCGCCGCGATATCTGGAATAGCCCGGCCGACGCCCTCGCCTCCACTGCGCACTACCTGCAAAGCTCCGGCTGGCAGAAAGGCCAGCCTTGGGGGTTCGAGGTGAAACAACTGCCAGCGAACTTCGATTACGCCCTGGCCGATGGCGGCACCCGCAAAACCGTCGCTGAGTGGCTGAAACTGGGCGTGCAGCTGCCGCCGGGCGCCAGCATGCCAAGCAATGTCGACCAACTCTCCGCCGCCCTGCTGCTGCCTGCGGGCTATCGCGGCCCGGCGTTCCTGGTGCTGGATAACTTCCGCGCCATCCTCAAGTACAACAACTCATCGTCCTACGCGCTGGCGGTTGGCCTGTTGTCGGAGCGGTTTGGTGGCGGTGGCGTGATTCGTGGCGAGTGGCCGAAAGATGAGCTGCCACTGAGCCGATCCCAGCGCATGGATTTGCAGACGGCGTTGAGTGCCAATGGCTATGACGCGGGCAACCCGGATGGGATTATCGGCGCCAACACCCGTAAGGCGATTCGTGCGGCGCAGCAGGCGCTGGGCTGGCCGGCGGATGGGTATCCGACGGTGAAATTGCTGGAGTCGCTGCAAAACCGTTAGATCTGCTTATGGCGACTATCGCTATCGGGGGCAAGCCCCCTCCCACATTTTGATTTGTGAATACATTCAAGTGTGGGAGGGGGCTTGCCCCCGATGGCGGTTTGGCAGGCACCAACAGATTCAGGGTTTGAACACCACATCCTGCTCCAACACCACCCGCTTCTCCCCTGCATCCAAACGCACCAACGCGCCCATTGGCAGCGTCAGGTTCGGATCGCAATGCCCACTGCGCCAGCCGGCCAACACCGGTATGCACAAAGGCTCGAACGTCTGCTTCAGCAGGCGCTCCAGCGCAGCGTTATCCACCCCCGCCACATCCCCCACCAGCACACCCGCAACCTGGGCCAATTTACCGGCCAGGCGCAAGTGCGTCAGCAACCGGTCAATGCGGTAGATCGGCTCGTTGACGTCTTCGATAAACAGGATGATGCCTTCAGCGTCGATTTCGTAAGGCGTCCCCATGACCGCCGCAATCATCGACAGGTTACCTCCCAGCAAGCGCCCACAGGCAATGCCAGGCTCGATCGTGGTCAGCGGGTACGCCACCGGGTGCGACAGCACACTGCCGGCGCCCAGCTGGCCGCGCAGAAGGCTGAACAATGACGATTCGGTAGGCTGCTGCTTGTCGCCCAGCAGATCGGCATTGAGCATCGGCCCGTGGAAGGTCACGAAGCCGGCGTAGCGGCTGATCGCCAAGTGCAGGGCGGTGATGTCGCTGTAGCCCACGAATGGCTTGGGGTTGGCGCGTAGCAGTTCGAAATCCAGGCTATCGAGCAGACGCGGTGTTCCATAGCCGCCGCGCAGGCAAAAGATAGCGTCGATATCCGGATCGGCGAAGGCGGCGTGCAGGTCACGCAGGCGCACTGCATCGCTGCCGGCGAGGTAGCCGTCGCGCTCATAGACACCGGGGAAAATCCGCAGATCGTAGCCGCGCGTGCGCATACATTGGCCAGCCCTTTCAACGTCCAGCACGGCGGGGCCGGCAGGTGCGATCAGGGCGATGGTGCCTTCAGAACGAAGGGCTGGAACGGCTGCTGTCATACACAACTCTCCCTAACTAGCGCGGAACGAAATGTGGGAGGGGGCGTGCCCCCGATTGCGGTGGATCAGCCAGCACATGTAGCGACTGACATACCGCAATCGAGGGCAAGCCCCCTCCCACACTGGATCTAAACCCCTATCAGGAAACCAGGCTTGCCTTGACCAACTTGGCTTGTTCGTCAGCGTGGTACGAAGAGCGTACCAACGGGCCCGAGGCGACGTTCTTGAAGCCCATCTTGTAGCCTTCCTCGGCGAACCAGGCGAAGGTGTCCGGGTGCACGAAACGCTGCACTGGCAAGTGACTGCGCGACGGTTGCAGGTACTGGCCCAGGGTCAGCATGTCGATGTCGTGTTCGCGCATGCGTTTCATGACTTCGATGACTTCTTCGTCGGTTTCGCCCAGGCCCAGCATCAGGCCGGATTTGGTCGGAATGTGCGGCATCATCTGCTTGAATTTCTGCAGCAGGGTCAGCGACCACTGGTAGTCCGAACCCGGACGCGCAGCCTTGTACAGGCGTGGCACGGTTTCCAGGTTGTGGTTGAACACATCCGGTGGCTCGGCGGCGGTGATTTCCAGCGCCACGTCCATACGGCCACGGTAGTCCGGGACCAGGGTTTCGAGCATCACGTTCGGCGACAGTTTGCGGATTTCGCGGATGCAGTCGGCAAAGTGCTGTGCACCGCCGTCACGCAAGTCGTCGCGGTCCACCGAGGTGATCACTACATATTTGAGTTTCAGGTCGGCGATGGCGATGGCCAGGCTTTCCGGCTCGTTCACGTCCAGTGGCTTCGGCCGGCCATGGCCAACGTCGCAGAACGGGCAACGACGGGTGCAGATGTCACCCATGATCATGAACGTGGCGGTGCCGCCGGAGAAGCATTCGCCCAGGTTCGGGCAAGAGGCCTCTTCGCATACGCTGTGCAGCTTGTGTTTGCGCAGCAGGGCCTTGATACGGTCGACTTCCGGCGAAACCGGGATACGTACGCGAATCCAGTCGGGTTTCTTCGGAAGTTCGGTGGTCGGAATGATCTTCACCGGGATGCGTGCAACCTTCTCGGCGCCGCGCAGCTTGACGCCGGCTTCCACCTTGGCACGCGGGGCCGGGGCCGGACGCTCGGTAACGTCCAGCGTCGGGATCATGGTTTGCACTGCATCAGTAGTCATAATCAGTCGATTCCGCCCGTTAGGGTCGTCTGCTCAGCATAGTCGAGGTGTTTGACGAGCTGCGCGCGCAGCCGGGCACTTACCTCGGCAAATTTAATCGGTGTAGCGTGTTCGCTCAGTTGGGTCATCGCCAACCCGGCATAGCCGCACGGGTTGATCCGCCGAAACGGGGCCAAGTCCATGTCCACGTTCAGGGCCAGGCCATGAAAGGAACATCCGTGACGAATCCGAAGCCCCAGGGAGGCGATTTTCGCGCCATCCACATACACACCGGGAGCATCAGGCTTGGCCGCGGCGGTCACGCCATAACTGGCCAGCAACTCGACCAGGCAAGCCTCTATCCGGCTGACCAGATCGCGCACGCCAAATCCCAGCTTGCGCACGTCCAGCAACAGATAAGCGACCAACTGGCCGGGGCCATGGTAAGTCACTTGGCCACCTCGGTCGACCTGCACCACCGGAATATCCCCCGGCAGCAGCAAATGCTCAGCCTTGCCAGCCTGGCCCTGGGTGAACACTGGCGGGTGTTCCACCAGCCAGATCTCATCGGGGGCCGAGGTGCCACGCTCGTTGGTGAACCGTTGCATGGCGTGCCAGACAGGCTCGTAGGCCATCTGGCCGAGCTCGCGAAAGCCCAGGACCTCTGGCATCACAGCACCATGTGCACGAAGCCGGTGGCCCGCAGTTCGCTGTTGATGTCGTAGAGCTGGTCCTGGCCGGTCGCAACGATGTGCAACTGGATAGTCGTGTATTTACCGGTGGTGCTGGATCGCTCATCCACTCGGTTATCGTTGATCGTCGCGTGTTTACGCACGATCTCAAGAATCGTGTCCTTGCGGCCAACACCCGTGTCGCTGATCACCTTGATCGGGTAATCGACCACCGGGAATTCGATCTTGGGTGCCTTTACTTCGGTATCGGTCATGGCGTAACGGCCTCGTAAGCGGTAAGCCGTGGCGACGGCAAAGCCCCGCGTCGGATCAACGCGGGGCTTTGCAGGTGCACACTATCAGTTGAACAAGCCGTAGAAGAATAGACGGATGCTATCCCACACGCGGCGGAAGATACCACCTTCGTCGACAGCGTCCAGCGCGATCAGGTCAGCGCTGTGCACCACCTTGTCGTCCAGTTTCACTTCGACTTTACCGATCACGTCACCCTTGGCGATTGGAGCAACCAATTGCGGGTTCATGGTCATGCTGGCAGCGAGCTTTTTCAGCTGGCCTTTAGGCATGGTCAGGGTCAGGTCTTCAGCCAGGCCGGCCTTGACTTGAGAGGTTGCGCCCTTCCATACCGGCGCGGTCGCCAGTTCAGCACCCTTCTGATAGAAGGTCTGGGTTTCGAAGAAGCGGAAACCATAGGTCAGCAGCTTTTGCGTTTCGGCCGCACGGGCCTGCTCGCTGTTTGTGCCGAATACCACTGCAATCAGGCGCTGGCCGTCACGAACAGCGGACGACACCATGCAATAGCCAGCCTCTTCGGTATGGCCGGTTTTCAGACCATCAACGGTCTTGTCGCGCCACAACAACAGGTTGCGGTTAGGCTGCTTGATGTTGTTCCAGAAGAACTCCTTCTGGGAGTAAATCGCGTAGTGCACCGGGTCAACACGAATGATCGCGCGGGCCAGGATCGCCATGTCGTGAGCCGACGAGTAGTGCTCAGGGTTTGGCAAACCAGTCGGATTCATGAAGTGGCTGTTGGTCATGCCCAGGTCGGCCACGGTTTTGTTCATCATGTCGGCGAATGCATCTTCGCTGCCGGCGATGTGCTCGGCCAGCGCGACGCTGGCGTCGTTACCGGACTGGATGATGATGCCGTGCAGCAGGTCACTTACGGTGACTTGCGAGCCCACCTTGATGAACATGCGCGAACCGCCGGTACGCCAGGCGTTTTCGCTGACGGTCACCGGGTCGTTCTCGCCGATCTGCCCGCGACGGATTTCCAGGGTCGCGATGTAGGCGGTCATCAGCTTGGTCAGGCTGGCTGGCGGCAGGCGTTGGTCACCGTTGCTCTCTACCAGCACGTTGCCGCTGGCGGCGTCCATCAGGACCCACGCCTTAGCGGCCAGTTGCGGTGAAGCCGGCACCATTTCAACCGCCCAGGCGGCCGGGGTGATGATCAGCGAGATAAGCAGGCACGTGCGTTTGGCTAAGGTGGTGATGTTCATCCGTCTCTCGAAATTGCTTATGGAAACTTGCCCTCGCGGGCAAAACTTATTCAGACAGCCCGCTACCAGACTGTCACGTGTTCGGTTGCCCGCTCACCCCTTGCCCCTGGGTTTTTATTGTTCAACGAGCCAACAACCACAGCTCAAACCCGCGCACGGGCCTGAACCATCAATTCTTTGTTATTCGGCGGTGACCACGCTGGGTTGTCCCAGGTTGGCCATGCGCACGCTGTTCTGTACTTGCGCCACTTCGCTCGGCGAGCCGATCGGGCCCATGCGCACGCGGTGCAGGGTTTGCTGGTTACGCACGATGGAGCTGATAAAGACCGGCGCGTTGACCATGCCGCTGAGCTTGGACCTTAACAGTTCTGCCGCATCCGGGTTGGCGAAAGCGCCCACTTGCAGGTATTGCCCGCCAGCGACCGAAGCACCCGGCGCTGCGTGGGGTACGACCACCGTGTCCGGTGCGTGTTGCTGCGGTGGCGGTGTCCACTGTTCGATCTTGCCGGTGGATGCCGTCACTTGCGGCTGCGCACTCTGCGGTTCAGTGAGCATCAGCGGGGCGGGCTTGCCACGCTGGGCCCAGTACTGCGCCGGGTCGATACCTTCGACCTTGACCCGTGCCGTACCGGTTTCGGCATAGCCGAGCTTCTTCGCGGCGGCGTAGGACAAATCGATGATCCGGTCCGAATAGAACGGCCCACGGTCGTTGACCCGCAGGATCACCGTGCGGTTATTGTCCAGGTTGGTCACCCGCACATAGCTGGGCAGCGGCAAGGTTTTATGCGCTGCGCTCATGCCATACAGGTCATAGACCTCGCCGTTGGCAGTGTTCTGACCATGGAACTTGGTGCCGTACCAGGACGCCGTGCCCGATTGCACGTAGGTCTTGGATTCCTGCAACGGAAAGTAGGATTTACCCAGCACGGTATAGGGGTTGGCCTTGTAAGGGCCGGTGTGCAAGGTGGGCGTGGCATCCGGGATTTTCGACACGTCGACATCCCACCACGGCGCGCCGTCTTTGTGCGCGCGGTTGATGTCCAGGCCTGGCTGGGAACGTACGGCGGTACCGCCGGACTTCTGTGGTGCCGGGCCACGGCTTGTGGAACAACTGACGACCAGCAGGGACAACGCGGCGAACGCCACCAGCTTGAGCGGTTGATTGAACGGCGATGCCCGCATTACTTGTTGCCCCGTGCTTGGACCAGCATGTCTGACAGCTGATGCACGGCCATGGCGTACATCACACTGCGGTTATAACGCGTGATTGCGTAGAAATTCTTCAGGCCCATCCAATATTCAGGGCCATTTTCGCCTTCCAGGCGGAACGCCGTGACCGGCATATCATCGCGTGGCGCATTCTGACTCGACCAGCCCAGCGCCCGCAACTCCCCGACCGTCTTGGCCGGCTCGATGCCCTGGGTCAGGCCTTCATCGGCACGTTCCCCGCTGATGTCGGCGCGAATCACTACGGGCTCGCCGCCCACCCAGCCATGGCGCTTGAAGTAGCTGGCCACGCTGCCAATGGCGTCGTCGGGATTACTCCAGATGTTGATGTGGCCGTCACCGTCAAAATCCACGGCATAGGCGCGAAAGCTGCTCGGCATGAATTGCGGTAAGCCCATCGCCCCGGCGTAGGAGCCTTTGAGGGTCAGCGGGTCGACCTGCTCTTCGCGGGCCAACAGCAGGAATTCGCGCAGCTCCTTGCGGAAGAAGTCGGCGCGAGGCGGGTAATCGAAGCCCAGGGTCGACAAGGCGTCGATCACCCGATAGCTGCCGGTATTGCGTCCGTAAAAGGTTTCAATGCCGATGATCGCAACAATTACCTGGGCCGGCACGCCGTATTCCTGCTCGGCGCGGGCCAGCACGGCTTCATGCTGGCGCCAGAAGTCCACACCGCGCGCCACGCGGGCGTCGGTGAGAAACATCGGGCGATATTCCTTCCACTGCTTCACGCGTTCGGCGGGGCGGGAGATGGCGTCGAGGATCGCCTGCTTTTTCTGGGCTTCGCGGAACACGCCCATCAGCTGTTCACCTGCGAAACCGTAGTCGCGGGTCATCTCACCGACAAATTCGGCGACCTGGGGTGAACCATCGTAGTCACCGGCCTGCGCCTCTTGCGTTGCGCCCAGTAGCCCAATCAGGCCCATCCAGGACGCATGCCGAGTGGCCCAGCCGCGCATTACTTGCATTGACATCTTCACCTTATTCAAACCTGTGCGATCCACTTGCGATGCGTATGAATCGACATCAAAACCCCAAACGCTGACAGCAATGTCACCAGCGAAGTTCCGCCGTAGCTAATGAACGGCAACGGCACCCCAACCACCGGCAACAGGCCACTGACCATACCGATGTTGACGAAAACGTAAACAAAAAAAGTCATGGTCAGGCTGCCTGCGAGCAATTTGCCGAACAGCGTCTGTGCCTGTGCGGTAATTACCAGGCCGCGCCCGATCAGCAGCAAATAGATCAGCAACAGTGCGCAGATGCCTACCAAGCCGAACTCTTCGCCCATCACCGCGATAATGAAGTCGGTGTGGCTCTCTGGCAAAAAGTCCAGGTGCGACTGGGTGCCCAGCAGCCAACCCTTGCCAAACACGCCGCCGGAACCGATGGCTGCCTTGGACTGGATGATGTTCCAGCCGGTGCCGAGCGGGTCGCTTTCCGGATCGAGAAACGTGAGGATCCGTTGCTTCTGGTAGTCGTGCATAAAGAAGAACCACATGGCCACGGCCACCGGTACGGCCGCAGCCAGCACACTGAGGATCCAGCGCCAGCGCAAGCCACCCATGAACAGCACGAACGCACCACCGGCGAGGATCAGCAGCGAGGTGCCGAGGTCCGGCTGACGAACGATCAGGATGAACGGTACGCCAATCAGAATCAGGCTGATGCCTACGTGTTTAAGCTGCGGCGGCAAGGTGCGCTTGGACAGGTACCAGGCAATGGTGGCCGGCATCAGGATCTTCATGAATTCCGACGGCTGGAAGCGAATCACCCCCGGAATGTTGATCCAGCGGGTTGCGCCCATGGCGTTGTGGCCCATCACGTCCACCACCACCAGCAGCAATACACCGGCGACGTAGCCAAGCGGCACCCACCGCGCCATGAAACGCGGCTCCAACTGGGCAATCACCACCATGGACAGCAGGCCCAGGCCAAAAGACGACGCTTGCTTGATCAGCAGGTCCCAGTTCTTGCCGCTGGCCGAATACAGCACAAACAGGCTCCCGGCGGCCAGGGTCAGCAGCAGGATCAGTAACGGGCCATCAATGTGCATGCGCTGCAGCAACGTCGCGCGGCGACGCATCACATCCTCGCTGGAGAGGATGCGGTCAAAATTACTCTTCACTGGCCGTAACCTCGGGGTTTGAAGGGGGGCCGCCATATTCGGGCTTGAGCCTGCCGTCGTCGGCCAACAACCAGGCATCCATCACCTGGCGCACCACGGGAGCGGCAACACCGGAGCCGGACTCGCCGTTCTCCACCATGACGGCCACGACGATTTTCGGGTCGTCTGCCGGAGCAAAACCGACGAACAAGGCGTGGTCGCGGTGGCGCTCCTGGACCTTGGTGCGGTCGTATTTCTCGCCCTGCTTGATCGCGACCACCTGGGCCGTACCGCTCTTGCCGGCAATGCGGTACTGCGCACCGATTGCGGCTTTTCGCGCGGTGCCACGGGCGCCGTGCATCACTTGCTGCATACCATGGTTGACCTTGGTCCAGTCGGACGAGTCGCGCAGCACGATGTCCGGGATCGGGTTGTCATCCACCGGTTTCTCGCCCTCGATGGTCTTGGCCAGGTGCGGGCGATTCCAGATACCTTTGTTGGCCACCAGCGCGGTAGCCTGGGCCAGCTGCAACGGGGTGGCCTGCATATAGCCCTGGCCGATGCCGAGGATCAGGGTTTCACCCGGGAACCACGCCTGACGACGGGTCGCACGCTTCCACTCCCGGGACGGCATCAGGCCAGGAGATTCTTCGAACATATCCAGGGAAACTTTCTGACCGAGGCCGAACTTGCCCATGTAGGCAGACAGCCGGTCGATCCCCAGCTTATGGGCCAGGTCATAGAAATAGGTGTCGTTGGACCGCATGATCGCGGTGTCCAAGTCGACGTAGCCGTCACCGGTGCGGTTCCAGTTACGGTATTTGTGATCGTAGTTGGGCAGCATGTAGTAGCCCGGGTCGTACACGCGACTGGAAGCAGTGACCACACCTGCATCCAGGCCAGCAATCGCCACCGCGGGCTTGATGGTCGAACCGGGCGGATACAGGCCGCGCAGCACGCGGTTGAACAGCGGTCGGTCGATGGAATCGCGCAACTCGGCGTAGGCCTTGAAGCTGATCCCGGTAACAAACAGGTTAGGGTCGAAACTTGGCTGGCTGACCATGGCCAGGACTTCGCCCGTTTTCGGGTCCAGTGCCACCACCGCGCCACGCCGCCCACCCAAGGCCATCTCCGCCGCTTCCTGCAGCTTGATGTCCAGGCTCAGCACAATGTCCTTGCCGGGAATCGGGTCGGTGCGCTTGAGCACGCGCAATACGCGGCCACGGGCATTGGTCTCTACTTCTTCATAACCCACCTGGCCGTGCAGTTCCGGCTCGTAGAAACGCTCGATGCCGGTCTTGCCGATATGGTGGGTACCGCTGTAATTGACCGGGTCGAGGCTCTTGAGCTCTTTTTCGTTGATCCGCCCCATGTAGCCGACCGAGTGCGCAAAATGCGCGCCCTGCGGGTAATGACGTACCAACTGTGCCACCACTTCCACACCCGGCAACCGGAACTGGTTTACCGCGATGCGGGCGATCTGCTCTTCGGTCAACTCAAACAGGATCGGCACCGGCTCAAAGGGCCGACGCCCCTGCTTCATGCGCTTTTCGAAAATCACTCGGTCTTCCGGCGTGAGTTGCAGCACCTCGACGATAAC
Organism: Pseudomonas sivasensis; assembly: GCF_052938085.1. Classification (NCBI taxonomy): domain Bacteria; kingdom Pseudomonadati; phylum Pseudomonadota; class Gammaproteobacteria; order Pseudomonadales; family Pseudomonadaceae; genus Pseudomonas; species Pseudomonas sivasensis. Next base: position 606,136 of record NZ_CP176442.1, on the reverse strand, counting down.
ATCGAGGACTTGCTGCCAATCGCCGGAACGCTCGCGGGTCATGCTCAGGCTGAAGCTGGGCCGGTTATCCGCGACCACCACACCGTTGCGGTCGAAAATAAGCCCACGGGTCGGCGGAATCGGCTGCACATGCACCCGGTTGTTTTCCGACAGCGTGGAGTGGTACTCGTACTGGATCACCTGCAGGAAATACAGGCGGGCGATCAGCACACACATCAGCCCGACGACCAGAATCGCACCAAACACGACGCGAGCGCGTACAAGACGTGCGTCTTTCTCGTGGTCCTTGATGCGGATCGGCTGGGTCATCGGGAGGGGCGCAGACTATTTGTGGTAAGGGTGCCCGGACAGAACTGTCCAGGCGCGATACAGCTGTTCACCGATCAGAATCCTTACCAACGGGTGCGGCAACGTCAGTGCCGACAGCGACCAACGCTGGTCGGCTCGCGCGCAGACTTCAGGCGCCAGCCCTTCCGGGCCACCGACCATGAAGTTGACGGTGCGCGAGTCCAGGCGCCAGCGATCCAGTTCCACCGCCAGTTGCTCGGTGCTCCATGGTTTGCCGTGCACTTCGAGGGTGACGATGCGCTCGTTGGGGCCGACCTTGGCCAACATGGCTTCGCCTTCCTGACGGATAAAGCGCGCTACGTCGGCATTCTTGCCCCGGGTGTTGAGCGGTATTTCCACCAGTTCCAGCGACAGCTCAGCGGGCAGACGCTTGGCATACTCGTGCCAGCCTTCTTCCACCCACTTGGGCATGCGTGAACCGACAGCGATCAGACGCAGGCGCACAGCCGTTCCTTATTCCTGGTCTTTGTTGAGCTTGTCGAAGTGCGCGTGGCCCACTTCCGGGCTGTGGTGCTTGCCATCAGCGGCACGGCTCTGCTCGGCGCCTTTCCACAGACGCTCCAGGTCGTAGAACTGACGGGCGTTGGAGGTCATCATGTGAACGATCACGTCGTCCATGTCCAGCAGCACCCAGTCGCTGTCGCCCTTACCTTCTTCACCCAGTGGCTTGACGCCTTGGGCTTTGACGGCTTCGCGGACCTTGTCCAGCATCGCGCCGATCTGGCGGTTGGAAGTACCAGTGGCGATGATCATGAAGTCGGTGATGCTCTGCTTGTCGCGTACGTCCAGAACCTGAATGTCCTGGGCCTTCACGTCTTCCAGGGCGGCAACGGCGACTTTTACCAGCTCTTCGCCAGCCAGTTCCGGACCAACGTGGGCTTCAACCGGCAGCGGGGCGCTTTTGAACGTGCCTTTGCGTTTTACTTTGCTTACGTCTTTGTTCGTCATAAAAAACTCGTTTTGCTCATATGTTCGGGCGCTCGCTGCACGACTGTTCGTGCGTTCAAGCGCGCCTTTTCAGTTCGACGCACGGTAAAGCCCGTGCGCATCGATGTAGGCCAGGACCGCGTCAGGCACCAGGAAACGTACCGACTTCCCGCTGGCCAGCAGTTGACGGATCTGGGTGGCAGACACCGCAAGCGGGGTCTGCCAGACGAATGCAATATTCCCGTTCGGCCCGGTCAGGGCCAAGGGGTCACTTACCGACCGCGCGGCCAGCAGGTTGCGCAAGGCATCCGGCGGTTCGCTGTCGGCATCCGGGCGTTGCAAAACCAGGATGTGGCAATGCTGGAGGAGTTCCTCCCAGCGATGCCAAGAGGGCAGGCCGCAAAATGCGTCCCAGCCCAAAAGCAGAAACAACTGGTCATCTACGGCCAACTCGGCGCGTATCAGCTCCAGGGTGTCGACAGTGTAGGACGGTTTATCGCGTTTGAGTTCGCGGTCGTCCACCACCAGCGGCGGTATGCCTTCTACGGCAAGGCGCACCATTTCCAGACGTTGTTGCGGTGACACCTGCGGCGTATCGCGATGAGGCGGCCGCGCGTTGGGCATCACGCGCAACTCGTCCAGTGCAAGGGCATCTGCGACTTCGAGAGCGCTGCGCAAATGGCCGATGTGCACGGGGTCGAAAGTACCGCCGAGCAGCCCGATGCGTTTAGCCATCAAGTGCGCACATGACCGTCGCCGAACACCACGTACTTCTCGCTGGTCAGACCTTCCAGGCCAACCGGGCCGCGTGCGTGAAGCTTGTCGGTGGAGATGCCGATCTCGGCGCCCAGCCCGTATTCAAAGCCGTCGGCAAAGCGCGTCGAGGCGTTGACCATCACCGAAGCGGAATCCACTTCGTTGAGGAAACGACGCGCATCGCTGAAGTGCTCGGAGACAATCGCGTCGGTGTGCTTGGAGCCGTATGTGTTGATGTGTTCGATGGCCTGATCCAGGTCATCAACGATGCGGATTGACAGGATCGGCGCCGTGTATTCGGTGTACCAGTCCTGTTCAGTCGCTTCGATCACGTCCGCGCCCAGCAGCGCGCGGGTGCGTTCGCAGCCGCGCAGTTCCACGCCCTTGTCGCGATAGATGGCAGCCAGCGGCGGCAGCACGCGATCGGCAATGCCGACGTGCACCAGCAGAGTCTCCATGGTGTTGCACGGGGCGTAGCGATGGGTCTTGGCGTTGTCGGCGATGCGGATGGCCTTGTCGATATCGGCGGCGATGTCGATGAACACATGGCATACGCCGTCCAGGTGCTTGATGACCGGCACCTTGGCATCACGGCTGACGCGTTCGATCAGGCTCTTGCCACCGCGCGGTACGATCACGTCGACGAATTCCGGCATGGTGATCAGCGCGCCAACGGCCGCGCGATCGGTGGTTTCCACCACTTGCACCACTTCGGCCGGCAATTCGGCCACGGCCAGGCCTTGCTGGATGCAGGCGGCAATTGCGCGGTTGGAATTGATCGCCTCGGAACCGCCACGCAGGATGGTGGCATTGCCAGACTTGAGGCACAGGCTCGCGGCGTCAATGGTCACGTTAGGTCGCGACTCATAGATGATGCCGATCACGCCCAGGGGCACGCGCATCTTGCCGACCTGAATACCGGACGGCAGGTAACGCATATCGCGGATTTCACCGATGGGGTCAGGCAGCTTGGCCACCTGACGCAGGCCTTCGATCATGTCGTCGATACGTGCCGGGGTCAGCGCCAGACGGTCCAGCAGGGCCGGTTCCAGGCCATTGGCGCGGCCGTTGGCCAGGTCCAGTTCGTTGGCCGCGGCGAGTTCGGAGCGCGAAGCATCCAGAGCATCAGCGGCGGCCAGCAAGGCACGGTTCTTCTGCGCGGTGCTCGCACGGGCGATCAACCGCGAGGCCTGACGGGCAGCGCGACCCAGGCGGGTCATGTAGTCAAGAACGGACTCAGTCATGGTCAGGGAGTCTTGGCAAAGAGGAAAGCGGCAGATTATAGCTGTGACGCCGCCCGACTGACAGCGGTCAGGGGCGGATGGTCGAAATGAACTGTAAAAACCTGGGGTTCAGCGGTAATTAAGGTGGGAGTTGTTATGATTCCGTCACATTTAGCCGCATTTCCCCTGACCGCCATGCCCAGCTCATCGCCCCAACGCCCCGCCAGCGCCCTGCCCGACGGCTTCTTCGACCGTGACGCGCAAATTCTTGCGCGGGAACTGCTCGGCAAAGTTGTACGCCATCGCGTCGGCGAAATCTGGCTTTCGGCTCGAATTATTGAAACGGAAGCCTATTACGTGGCCGAAAAAGGTAGCCACGCTTCACTCGGCTACACAGAAAAGCGTAAGGCTTTGTTTCTGGATGGCGGCCATATCTACATGTACTACGCCCGTGGCGGCGACTCCCTGAACTTCAGCGCACATGGACCGGGCAATGCCGTATTGATCAAATCGGCCTATCCGTGGGTCGATGACCTTTCCGGCCAGGCGAGCCTCGCGCAGATGCAGTTGAACAACCCGAATGCCGATGGCAGCCCGCGCACCTCGCAGAAGCTGTGCGCCGGCCAAACGTTGTTGTGCAAAGCGCTGGGGCTCAAAGTGCCGATGTGGGACGCCAAGCGCTTCGACCAGGAAAGGCTGTATGTGGAAGATGTCGGCCAGGTACCGACGCAAATCATCCAGACGACCCGCCTGGGCATCCCCAGTGGCCGCGATGAACACCTGATGTACCGTTTTGTCGATGCAGGCTATGCACCGTACTGCACACGGAACCCGCTGCGCCGAGGCCAGGTCGAAGGCCGCGACTATTTTCTGATTTGAATTTTGTGGTGATGGAGTGACGTTTATGGGCCAATGGCTCGATAGCATTACCGGCTGGCTGACCCTGAACCCACAATGGCTGGCGGTGGCGGTGTTTATCGTCGCGTGCGTGGAATGCCTGGCGATTGCCGGTTTAATCGTACCGGGCACGGTATTGCTGTTTGCCATTGCCGCATTGGCCGGCAGCGGCGCGCTGTCGTTGAGTGAGACGCTGTTGCTGGGCTTTCTCGGCGGTTTGCTGGGCGATGGGGTTTCCTACTTCCTGGGCAGACATTTCCACCAGAACATCCGCCGCCTGCCCGGTCTGCGCCACCACCCCGAATGGATGAACGGTGCAGAGACCTACTTCCACAAGTACGGCATCGCCAGCCTGCTGGTCGGACGCTTCATCGGCCCCTTGCGCCCGATGCTGCCGATGGTGGCCGGCATGTGCGATATGCCGTTCCCACGCTTTGCGGCAGTGAGCGTCCTCGCCGCAGCCGGCTGGTCGGTGGCCTACTTGCTGCCGGGCTGGGCCACCGGCGCCGCGTTCCGCCTGCCATTACCGGAAGGCTTCTGGTCTGAGGCCGGCGTTGTCACGGCGTGCCTGGCGGTCCTGCTGGGGCTGGGTTTGAACAGCAGCCTGCGCGACCACCGGCGCACCACCTTGTGGATAGGTTGCGCCAGCCTGACGTTGTTGATCGCACTGTTTATCGGTTATCCACACCTGAATGATTTCGATCAGGGTCTGAGCGCACTGGTGCAGGAGCATCGCAGCGCCTGGCTGGATGAAGCCATGGTGATGGTCACCCAATTGGGTGAGTTCAAGAAGATGTTTGTCGCCAGCGCCGTCTTCACCGGGCTTTTGCTACTGGCTCGACAGTGGCGCCACGCCATCTTTGTGGGCGCCACACTGGCCGGATCGGCGGTAATCAACACCGGGAGCAAATTGTTTTTCGCCCGCGGCCGCCCGGAAATCCTTACCGACCCCCTGACCAGTTTCAGCATGCCCAGCGGCCATGCCTCCGGCGCCTTCGCGTTTTTCCTGGCGCTGGCGGTGCTGGCAGGTTGTGGCCAACCGACACGGCTGCGCCTGACGTGGATACTGCTGGGCTGCATTCCCGCCGCCTTTATCGCCTTGTCCCGGGTTTACCTGGGCGCCCACTGGCCCTCGGACATCCTGGCCGGCACGCTCCTGGCGATGACGGTGTGTGCGTTCAGCCTGACAGCCATCCAGCACCGCAGCCCACTGCCACCCTTGCGCAAAAAAACATGGTGGCTGCTGCTGCCTGCCATAGTGGCAGTCTTGAGCTTTATTGCACTCACCGGCACATCCCACGCACTGCTGCGCTACGCCTACTGAGTGAAAAGCTCTTCCTGTAGCTCATCAAGCAGCATCTGGATCGCATCTAGGCGCTGCTGCGGGTCGTCGAGTTGCAGCAGGTCGATCTTGTCGGCCTCGGTAAAGGGCAAGAGATAAGCAAGCTGATTGCCCAAGGCTTGCTGGCCCTCGGCGTGAGCGTCCATGTCCAGCGAAGAGACCATCGGATGCTCGGCCAGGGCCTGGAGCAATGCCAACAGATCAGCGTCCTCTTCGTCTAACGGCTGGTCCGGCTGCTCATCCAGCCATTGCACCTCGGCCACCAGCAGCTGGTCTTTTTGCACGCCCGTATCGAGCACGCGAAAGCGCCGCCCGCCTTCAACACGAATCCCCAGCAGGCCATTGTCCTGCTGCTTGAAGTCGCGAATCAGCGCTTCACAGCCGATCAGCGCGTAGCCGTCAGGAGCCATGCCTACTTCCTTGCCGTCAAGGATGCACACCACGCCGAAGCTTTCGCCCTTTTTCATGCAACGGCTGATCATGTCCAGGTAGCGCGCCTCGAACAGTTGCAGATCGAGGGTGCAGCCAGGGAACAGCACGGTATTGAGCGGGAACAGCGCCAGACTCATAAAGGTTTCCTTAAACCTGGTTTAAACAATCACTGACACAGCCAACGGCAGGAACACCGCCGTGGCCACGCCCATCAGACTCATGGCCAGCGCCGCAAAGGCGCCACACTCCTCGCTCTCCTGCAGGGCCACCGAGGTGCCGACCGCGTGGGCGGTCATGCCCAACGCCATGCCACGCGCCTCGGGACTGTGCACACCCAGGCGCGAAAGTAACGCCGGCCCCACCATCGCCCCCACCACCCCAGTGATCAGCACAAACACCGCGGCCAGTGCCGCCACGCCGCCGATCTGCTCGGCCACCAGCATGGCGATCGGCGAGGTCACCGACTTGGGCGCCATGGTCATCAGCATCATGTGTTCAGCGCCGAACCACCAGCCGAGCAGCACACACAGGCCGGTAGCCAATACACCGCCTATCACCAGCGTAGTAAAAATTGGCCAAAATAATTGGCGAATGCGCCGCAGATTCAGATAAAGCGGCACCGCCAGCGCCACCGTGGCAGGCCCCAGCAGAATGCCCATGATCTCGGTGCTTTTGCGGTACTCGGCATAGCTCAGGCCGCAGGTGAGCAACACGCCGATCACCAGCAGCATGGAGACCAGCACCGGTTGCAGGAAGATCCAGCGGGTTTTCTCGAACCCCGCCAGCACCAGTTGATAGGCGCCCAGGGTAATACCGATACCGAACAGCGGGTGATGAATCACGGACGTCCACGCGCCATGCCAGTCGAAGATCATTGATCCTTCTCCTTGCGCTTGACCATCTGCTGCATCAGTACGCCAACGAATGCCATGGCGATCACCAGTGACAACACCAGCGCGCCGACGATGGCCCAAAAGTCAGCCGCGATGTCCTTGGCGTACACCATCACGCCGACTGCCGGCGGCACCAGCAGCAGTGGCAGATACCGCAACAGGCTGCCAGCGGCCAGGCTCAACGGCTCGCCCACCTCGCCACGCCAGATCAGGAAACCCAGCATCAGCAGCAGGCCAATGATTGGCCCCGGCAGAACCGGCAACAGCAAATGATTGATCGCCGTGCCGATCAACTGAAACAACACCAGCCATGTCAGACCACGTAACAGCATCCGCTTTCCCCCCCTCTGAACTCGCCCGCATTATAAGCATGCCGGCCCTATGCATCGGCATTCGCCAAAAGCATGGTGGGTTGACCGGGCTGGTTGCCCGTGATGATCTACATTGGTTCTCTGTAATCCATAAAAACAGCATCGATGAACCAAGGAGAGACGCAATGCCCTATGTACCTGTAGCGCAGCTCAAAGATTATGTCGGCAAGGAACTGGGACGTTCCGAATGGCTCACCATCGACCAGGCACGTATCAACCTGTTCGCAGAAGCCACTGGCGACCATCAGTTCATCCACGTCGACCCGGTCAAGGCTGCGCAAACGCCGTTCGGCAGCACCATTGCCCACGGTTTCCTGTCGCTGTCGCTGATACCCAAGCTGATGGAAGACATCCTGATCATGCCCGAAGGCCTGAAGATGGCGGTCAACTATGGCTTGGACACCGTGCGCTTTATCCAGCCGGTCAAGGTCAACTCCAAGGTTCGCTTGAACGTGATCCTCACTGACGTCACCGAGAAAAAGCCCGGCCAGTGGCTGTTAAAGGCCACTGCCACACTGGAGATCGAAGGCCAGGAAAAACCGGCCTACATTGCCGAGTCGCTTTCACTCTGTTTCGTGTAAGGCCATCCCTGTGGTGAGAGGCTGAAACTCACCACGGGGTATGTAAATTTATGTATGAAACTCGCAGCTGCGGCATACTCGGCGCTCAAATATCCGGATCCCGCTATGCGCCCACTCGCCCCCCTTGCCCTTGCCCTGTTGCTCACCGCTTGCGGAGACGGCGAATCGCTGTTGCCGCCCGATGCGCGCCTGCCCGACGGCGGCCGCTATCGGGGCGATGTGGTCAACGGCCTGCTGCAAGGCCAGGGCCGTGTGGACTACCCCAACGGCAGTTGGTACGCCGGCGCGTTCGACAAAGGCCAGTGGCACGGCCAGGGCGAGTGGCATGGCAGCAACGGCGAAGTCTATAAAGGCCAGTTCCAGCAAGGTCTGTTCGATGGACAGGGCAGCCTGACCACCGCAGCCAGCCAGTATGTCGGCGGGTTCCGCAACGGTCGGCGCAACGGCGAAGGCACCCTCAAAGAGGGGCAAATGACCTATCGCGGCGAATTCAAAGACGATCAGTATTCCGGTCTCGGCCGCCTGGAGTTGGCCGACGGCAGCCAATACCAGGGCCAGTTCGCCCACGGCAAGCCGAACGGCGAAGGCCAGCGCAACGACGACAGCGGCAATCAGTTCAGTGGTCGCTTCGTCGATGGCCAGTTGGAGGGCAACGGCACCTTCAACAGCGCCGACGGCGACATCTATGTCGGTCAGTTCAAGCAGAACCAACTCAACGGCAAGGGCCGCTATGAAAACGCTGACGGCGACGTGTGGATCGGCCAGTTCAAGGAAGGCGCGCTCAGCGGCAAGGGCGAACTGATCGGCGTGGATGGCAGCCACTACGTCGGCTATTTCAGCGATTGGCGCTTTACCGGAGAAGGCCGCCTGAACCTGACCGACGGCAGCTTCTACATCGGCGGCTTCGACAGCGACAACTATCAGGGCCGCGGCACGCTGGTCCTCACCGACGGCACGGTGCAGGCCGGTACCTGGGTCAACGGCATGCGCGTGCGTGACGCGGACGGCACATTGTTGCCTGACCCACTGGAGATCGGCGTGCTGGCCCAAGGGCATTTGCTCGATGCTGCCTTTGCCGCCGTGCCCGCCTCCACCCCTGCCGTGGAGTTGTACACCCTGGCGGTGGCCGGCGACGGCAAACAAAGCGTGTTCCTGCGCGAAGCCGATTACGTCAGCAACATGCTTGCCACCCGCTTCGGCGCACGTGGGCAGATCCGTTTGGTCAACCACCGCGACCATATCGCCGACCGCCCCCTGGCCACCCGCGAAAGCTTGCGCCGTGCCGTGCAAACCCTGGCCGAGCGCACAGGCCCGGAAGACCTGGTGTTTATCTACATGACCAGCCACGGCACCCACGAACACGAACTGGTGCTGGATCAGCCGCGCATGGAGCTGGCCGATTTACCCGCCGATGAGCTGGCCGCCGTGCTGACACCGCTGAAAAATCGCGACAAGATCATCGTAATTTCCGCCTGCTATTCCGGCGGCTTTATCCCGGCACTCAAAGACGACCGTACGCTGATCATGACCGCGTCCCGCGCCGACCGCGTGTCCTTCGGTTGCTCCGAAGAAGCCGACTTCACCTACTTCGGCGACGCCCTCTTCGCCCAAGCCTTCAACCAGACCGACGATTTGCAGCAAGCCTTCAAGCTGGCACAGCTGCATGTGAGCGAGCGCGAACAGGCCGACAATTTCGAAGCGTCCGAACCGCAGATATGGGCCCCCAAAGGCGTGATTGCCCACTGGCAACTTTTACGTAAACAGCAGGCACGAAAGGCGCTCGAAAGCGTCTCAATGAATAGCAAGGAAGCCAAAGGCAACTAAGCTGCAACGTGTAACAAGGGGGAAACACTATGTACCTGACACCTCAGCATATCTTGCTCGCAGGGGCCTCCGGCCTCACTGGCGAACACCTGCTCGACCGCCTGCTCAACGAACCCACCGTGACCCGCGTGCTCGCGCCGAGCCGCAAGCCATTGGCCGAACATCCACACCTGGAAAACCCGGTGGGCGACCCAGCGGTGTTCCTGCCGCAACTGAGCGGCCGGGTAGATATCGCCTTCTGCTGCCTGGGCACCACAATCAAAAAAGCGGGCTCGGAAGAGGCTTTCCGTGCGGTTGACCTGGATATGGTCGTCGCCTTCGCCAAGCGCGCACGGGAAATGGGCGCACGGCACCTGATTGTGATCAGCGCGATTGGCGCCGATCCGAAATCTTCGATTTTCTACAACCGAGTCAAAGGGGAAATGGAGCAGGCACTCAAGGCCCAAGACTGGCCGCAACTGACCATCGTGCGACCGTCGCTGTTGTTGGGGGAGCGGCTGGAACCCCGTTTGGCCGAACAACTGGCAGGGCCGCTGTCACGGCTGATTCCCGGCAAGTACCGAGGCATCGAAGTGTGTGAACTGGCCCGGGCCATGTGGCGCCTGGCGCTGGAAGAGCAGAATGGGGTGCGGATCGTAGAGTCGGACGAACTGCGCAAGCTCGGTAAATAAAGCCGAACACAAAGCAAAATGTGGGAGGGGGCTTGCCCCCGATGGCGGAGGGTCGGTCAACATATTGGGTGACTGATACACCGCTATCGGGAGCAAGCCCCCTCCCACATTGGTTTTGTATTGCCTTCGGGTCAGCGCTAGAGCCCGCCTGTGGCGTTAAATCCCACTCCGAGCACCGTCAACACCGACAGCGGCAACAGCAAAGTGTCGAGCAACGCACTGGCCGGCAGGTCGACACCGGGATAGCTCGGCGCCTCAGCACCAAACCGGTCCTTGGCGCAGCAACCTCCATTCATTGCGTACAAGTCCAACCGCGTGCCGGCATACACCACCGGCGCGCCGGGCTGCGCAGCGTCCAGCGTACGCGCGGTGGCGCAGCCGCCCAATTGCAACGCCAGTATCACCAACAGTGCCTTATTCATCGCTGCTCAAATGGTGTTCGCCCCAACGCGGCAGCATGTCCTGTGGAATATTCAGCAGGTTGAGAATCCGCGCCACCACAAAATCCACCAGGTCATCGATGGTCTGCGGCTGATGATAAAAGCCCGGCGACGCAGGCAAGATGGTCACGCCCATGCTCGACAACTTGAGCATGTGTTCCAGATGAATGCTCGAATACGGCGCCTCGCGCGGCACCAGGATCAACTGGCGGCGCTCCTTCAATGTCACGTCTGCCGCGCGCTCGATCAGGTTATTGCAGGCCCCGGTGGCAATCGCCGACAAGGTGCCGGTGGAGCACGGCACAACAACCATTGCCGCCGGTGCACCGGAGCCCGAGGCCACTGGCGACATCCAATCTTCTTTGCCATAAACCTTGATCTGCCCCGGCGCCGCACCGGTGTACTCGGTGAGGAAGGCCTGCATCATCTGCACCTTGGGAGGCAGTGCCACGTCGGTCTCGGTCGCCATCACCAACTGCGCGGCCTTGGAGATCAGGAAGTGCACCTCGCGATCTTCACGCACCAGGCAGTCAAGCAGACGCAGGCCGTAGGGCGCGCCCGAGGCACCGGTCATCGCCAGGGTGACGCGTTCCGGCCCGCTCATTTCAGCGCCTCGGCCAGTTTGCCGTGCAAGCCGCCGAAGCCGCCGTTGCTCATGACCACCACATGGGTGCCAGGCTTGGCCTGCTGCTTGACGAACTCAATGATGCCCTCGATGGAATCACAGACTTTCGACGGCACCGTGCACTGGGCCGCAATCGCCGGCAAGTCCCAGCCAAGATTGGTCGGGGCGTACCACACCACCTGGTCGGCATCGTTGACGCTTTCCGGCAGGCCGTCGCGGTGTGCACCGAGCTTCATGGAGTTTGAGCGCGGCTCGACAATAGCAATGATCGGGGCATCGCCAACGCGCTTGCGCAGTCCGTCAAGGGTGGTGGCAATGGCGGTTGGGTGGTGGGCAAAGTCGTCGTAGATGGTAATCCCATTCACGTCGGCGACTTTTTCCATGCGGCGTTTTACGCTTTTGAATGCGCTCAGCGCAGCAATGCCCATGGAAGGCACCACGCCCACATGCCGTGCGGCAGCCAGAGTGACCAAGGCATTGGCAACGTTGTGCTGACCAGTCATGTCCCACTCGACGATGCCTTGGGCCTCACCCTCAAACAGCACTTCAAACCTGGAACCGTCTTCACTGAGCAACTTGACCTGCCATTGCCCACCCGCACCGGTGGTTTGCACCGGTGTCCAACAGCCCATCTCGATCACGCGCTGCAAAGCCGGCTCGGTAGTCGGGTAGATGACCAGGCCTTCGCTTGGGATGGTACGCACCAAATGGTGGAACTGCCGCTCGATAGCGGGCAGATCGGGGAAGATGTCCGCATGATCAAACTCAAGGTTATTGAGGATCGCCGTGCGTGGACGGTAGTGGACAAACTTGGAGCGCTTGTCGAAGAAGGCGCTGTCGTATTCGTCAGCTTCGATCACAAAGAACGGCGTGTCGCCCAGGCGCGCGGAGACCGAGAAGTTTTGTGGCACGCCGCCGATCAGGAAGCCAGGACTCATGCCTGCATGCTCCAGCACCCAGGCCAGCATGCTGCTGGTAGTGGTCTTGCCGTGGGTACCGGCAACGGCCAGTACCCAGCGGCCTTGCAGCACATGATCGGCCAGCCATTGCGGGCCGGAGACGTACGGTAAACCTTTGTTGAGCACGTACTCGACGGCCGGGTTGCCACGGGACATGGCATTGCCGATCACCACCAGATCCGGCACCGGGTCGAATTGCGCCGGATCGTAACCCTGGGTCAGTTCAATGCCCTGCGCTTCAAGTTGCGTGCTCATGGGCGGGTAAACATTGGCATCGGAGCCTGTCACGTGATGGCCCAGTTCTTTAGCCAGAACCGCCATCGAACCCATGAAGGTGCCGCAGATACCAAGAATATGAATGTGCATAGTCGACCTCGTAAACATCGAGGCAGGTTAGCGCAGGGGGGCGAAAATCGCACTCTTTAGCTGTAGGACCAAACCACGATCACCCGGGCAGAGACGCACGTGCGATGCCGTGCCGGCGCAGCTTTCTATACAACGTATTGCGGCTGACACCCAGTTGCTCCGCCGTATGGGACATGTGCCAGCGCTGTTGTTCCAAGGCCGTTAGCAAGGCAAGTCGCTCGGCGTCTTCCAGGGGCGACTCGGCGGGCTTAGCCTCAACCACCGGTTGCGGCCGGGCCTGGCGGATCGACGCGGGCAAATCTTCAAGGCCCACGCGCCCGTCGTCACACAGCGCCGCCAACGTACGCAGCACCGTGCGCAGTTGTCGGACGTTACCGGGCCAGGCAAAGGTCAACAGCGCCGAACGCGCCGCCGGGTCGAGTTGTACAGTCTGCCCGCCCGCCTCTTCAGCCAGCAGAAAATCCAGCAACTGAGATTTATCGCTGCGCTCACGCAGCGGTGGCAACCCAACTTCCAGCCCGTTGAGCCGGTAATACAAGTCCTCACGGAAACTGCCGTCCTGGACACGCCCCAGCAAGTTGCGGTGCGTCGCGCTGATAATTCTGACGTTAACCGCCTGGGGCTCACCGCCGATAGGCACCACCATGCGGTCCTCCAGAACCCTTAATAAGCGGGTTTGCAGAGCCAGAGGCATATCACCGATTTCATCGAGGAACAGAGTGCCGCCGTCAGCCTGTTGCAACTTACCCTGCATGCCCTCCTTCCGCGCGCCAGTGAAACTGCCACCGCGATAGCCGAACAGCTCGCTTTCGATCAGGCTTTCCGGGATGGCGGCACAGTTGAGGGCGACGAAGGCTTTGTCGGCACGCTGGCTGGCATGGTGCACGGCCTTAGCGAAGGCTTCTTTACCGCTGCCGGTTTCCCCATTAATCAGTAGCGGCACATCTCGCTCGAATACCCGCAGCGCCTTGCGAAAATCATTTTGCAACGCCGGATCACCCAGGCAGATGCCAGCCAGGCGGGCGGGCTCAGCCTTCGCGATGGGTAAAGACACACTGCGTGGCTGACCACGCAGTGCGGCAAACAAGCGCCGCCCATCGCGGGTGCGCAGTGGCCAACTGGCGGTCGCATTGGCACTGGCGCGACCGAGTAATTGATCCAGAGAACAGTCGAAGAACGCCTCCACCGGCTGACCCAGCAGGTTGCCTCGAACCTGCCCTAGCAGATTCAGCGCGCTCTGGTTCATCGCGCAAATGCGCCCTTCACCATCGAACGCCAGCAACCCTTCGCTGAACAGGCCCACGGACTCGGCCTGCAGATGAAAGCGCAACAGCCAGTGGTGCTCGAAATGGCGCAGGAAGTAGCAGCTCTCGATCATCTTCGCTGACAGGTTCACCAGCGCCATGGTGTGAAACTGACTCTGGCGCGATACCGCTTCCCGGGCTGACGACACGTCCAGCACCGCCAGCAATTCACCATGGGGGTCGAACACCGGGCTCGCCGAGCAGGTCAGCCCGGTGTGGCGGCCACGGAAGTGTTCATCGCGATGAATGGTCAGGGACTGACGCTCCACCAGGCAGGTGCCGATGCCATTGGTCCCTTCGCAGGCTTCACTCCAATCGGCACCGAGCCACAGACCGGCGCGCTCGAAAATCTTGCGCTCGGACGGCGCAGTGACACAGTTGAGGATCACTCCGCGCGCATCGGTCAGCAGTACCGCGTGGCCGGCACCGGAGAGCTGCTGGTGCAGGCTATTCATCTCACTGCCGGCGATGTGGAGCACTTGCTGCAGACGCTCGCGGCTTTCCAACAGGCGCCCGTGTTCAAGCACGGTGGGTGCGATGGTCTGCGCGGGATCCAGGTGGTAATCCTCCAGGCACCGCAGCCAGGAACGGGCGATGGACGGATCGCTGGAGGGGTCACGGCCACGTGCCACGGTGAGGACTTGCTGGGCATGGCGACTGAAATGATCGTTGTGCATGTTCTTATTATTCTCCCTGCGTGAGAGCGTCCAGCATCCCCCAGCCCTGCAAGAGATGCAATCCCGTGCAGACCCACCGGTCACAGGCTGTACCGTTTATGGCACAAAGTGTCACCCAGGCTGTGCCAGGCGTGTGACAGCAATGCCTTTCAACAAACCTCAACCCCTTGATTTACCTGGCCCTCAAGGCAGTGGCCCGACCTTTGCTCTACGCTTTACCAAGCGCTTGAGCGCTGCACTCCAATAAACATAAAAGCCAGGAGATACCCACCATGCGTTACGCACACCCCGGTACTGAAGGCGCGATCGTTTCGTTCAAGGCCAAGTACGGCAACTACATTGGTGGCGAATTCGTTGCGCCGGTCGACGGCAACTATTTCACCAACACCTCGCCGGTCAACGGCAAACCCATCGCCGAATTCCCGCGCTCCACTGCCAAAGACATCGACAAGGCCCTCGACGCCGCCCACGCCGCCGCTGACGCCTGGGGCAAGACCTCGGCCCAGGACCGCTCGCTGGTGCTGCTGAAAATCGCCGACCGCATCGAACAGAACCTCGAACTGCTGGCCATTACCGAAACCTGGGACAACGGCAAAGCCGTGCGTGAAACCCTCAACGCCGATATCCCGCTGGCCGCCGACCACTTCCGCTACTTTGCCGGCTGCATCCGCGCCCAAGAAGGCACCAGCGCCGAGATCAACGAACACACCGCGTCCTATCACTTCCACGAGCCTCTGGGCGTGGTTGGTCAGATCATCCCGTGGAACTTCCCGCTGCTGATGGCCGCCTGGAAACTCGCCCCGGCCCTGGCGGCCGGTAACTGCGTGGTGCTCAAGCCCGCCGAACAAACCCCGCTGGGCATCAACGTGCTGATGGAAGTCATCGGCGACCTGCTGCCACCGGGCGTGCTGAACGTAGTCCACGGTTTCGGCAAAGAAGCCGGCGAAGCTCTGGCCACCAGCAAACGCATCGCCAAGATCGCCTTCACCGGCTCCACCCCGGTGGGTTCGCACATCATGCATGCGGCGGCGGAGAACATTATTCCGTCCACCGTTGAGCTGGGCGGCAAGTCGCCGAACATCTTCTTCGCCGACATCATGAAAGCCGAACCGTCCTTCATCGAGAAAGCCGCCGAAGGCCTGGTGCTGGCGTTCTTCAACCAGGGCGAGGTGTGCACCTGCCCATCCCGTGCGCTGGTGGAAGAGTCGATCTACGACGACTTCATGAAAGTGGTGATGAAGAAAATCGAGCAGATCAAACGCGGTGACCCGCTGGACACCGACACCATGGTCGGCGCCCAGGCGTCCGAGCAGCAGTTCGACAAGATCCTGTCCTACCTGGAAATCGCCAAGGGCGAAGGCGCGCAGTTGCTCACCGGCGGCAAGGTGGAGCAGCTCACCGGCGACATGGCCGGCGGTTATTACATCCAGCCGACGCTGCTCAAGGGCACCAACGAAATGCGTGTGTTCCAGGAGGAAATCTTCGGCCCAGTGGTGAGCATCACCACCTTTAAGGACGAAGCCGAAGCCCTGGCCATTGCCAACGACACCGAGTTCGGCCTGGGCGCCGGCGTGTGGACCCGCGACATCAACCGCGCCTACCGCATGGGCCGGGCGATCAAGGCGGGCCGAGTGTGGACCAACTGCTACCACCTGTACCCGGCGCATGCCGCGTTCGGTGGCTACAAGAAGTCCGGTGTGGGCCGCGAGACACACAAGATGATGTTGGACCACTACCAGCAGACCAAGAACTTGCTGGTGAGTTACGACATTAATCCACTGGGCTTCTTCTAACTAACATCCCCTCCCACTTTTGAAACAAGGTCATTGATGGGAGGGGGTTTTCCCCTCCCACACTTAGATCGTCACAAGTACTTGCGAATAGCATTCGGCACACAGAGGCCGAGTTAAAAACAATAACAACGAAAGGTACTTCTTCATGCCTAGCGAACCGACTGGATCTTCTGTCGACTTCGAAAAAGTTGACTCCCAATACTTCCAACAACGCGAACTTAAAAAAGGCGCCGCCGGCTGGGTGCTGTTAGTTGGGCTCGGCGTTGCCTACGTTATTTCCGGCGACTATGCCGGCTGGAACTTTGGCCTCGCCCAGGGTGGCTGGGGCGGTATGTTCCTCGCCACATTGCTGATGGCCACCATGTACCTGTGCATGTGTTTCTCCCTGGCCGAACTGTCTTCGATGATCCCTACCGCTGGCGGTGGCTACGGCTTTGCCCGCAGTGCCTTCGGGCCTTGGGGCGGTTTTCTCACGGGCACGGCCATTCTGATCGAATACGCCATAGCCCCCGCCGCCATCGCGGTGTTTATCGGCGCTTACTGCGAGTCGCTGTTCGGCATTGGCGGTTGGATGATCTACTTGGCGTTCTACATCATCTTTATCGGTATCCACATCTTTGGCGTTGGCGAAGCCTTGAAGCTGATGTTTGTCATCACTGCCATCGCCGCGGTTGCACTGGGCGTGTTCCTGGTGTCGATGGTGCCGCACTTCAACGTCGCCAACTTGCTGGATATTCCGGTGACCGAGGCCAAGGGCGCCAGCACCTTCCTGCCGTTTGGCTACGTCGGCGTGTGGGCGGCAATTCCCTACGCGATCTGGTTTTTCCTGGCCGTAGAAGGCGTGCCGCTGGCCGCCGAAGAAACCAAGAACCCCAAGCGCGACCTGCCTCGTGGCCTGATCGGCGCCATTGTGGTGCTGACCAGCTTTGCCTTGTTGATCCTGGTGATTGCACCGGGCGGCGCGGGCACTTACGCGTTGATCAAATCCGGGAACCCGCTGGTGGAAGCGCTGGCGTTGTCCTACGGCCGTTCGACCTGGATGGGCAGCTTCGTCAACCTGGTTGGCTTGGCCGGACTGATCGCCAGCTTTTTCTCGATTATCTATGCCTATTCGCGGCAGATCTTCGCCTTGTCCCGTGCCGGCTACCTGCCGCGCAAGCTGTCTGAGACCAACAAGAGCAAGGCACCGGTACTGGCGCTGGTGATCCCCGGCATTATCGGTTTCGGCCTGTCGCTGACAGGCCAGGGGGATTTGCTGATCCTGGTGGCGGTGTTTGGCGCGACCATTTCCTACGTACTGATGATGGCCGCGCACATAACCCTACGCATCCGTCGCCCCAAAATGGACCGTCCTTACCGCACGCCGGGTGGCATTTTCACTTCAGGGGTTGCCTTGGTACTCGCCTGCGTGGCCGTCGTTGCGGGCTTTCTGGTGGATCCACGGGTGGTGATTGGCGCCGCGATCATCTATGGAGTATTAATTGCTTACTTTGCTTTCTACAGCCGGCATCACTTGGTAGCAGGCACGCCCGAAGAGGAATTCGCGGCGATCCAGGCCGCAGAGGCCGCCTTGCACTAACTGCCGTAAACCTCGACGCGGGCTGCTGCCCGCGTCGTCAAGGAGACACTGTATGGCAAGCTTTTCCCACGCGGTGGGTGCACAAACCTACCGCTTCGACAGCCTCAAGGACGTGATGGCCAAGGCCAGTCCCGCGCGCTCCGGAGACTTTCTCGCCGGCGTCGCCGCGCAGAACGACGGTGAGCGGGTGGCGGCGCAAATGGCGCTGGCAAATATCCCGTTGAAACACTTCCTCGAAGAAGCGCTGATCCCCTATGAAAGCGATGAAGTCACCCGACTGATCATCGACACCCACGACAAGCAGGCTTTCGCCGTTGTCAGTCACCTGACCGTCGGTGGCCTGCGCGACTGGCTGCTCAGCGACGCTGCCGATGAGCATTCCCTACGCGCCTTGGCGCCGGGTCTGACACCGGAAATGGCTGCTGCGGTGTCCAAGATCATGCGCGTGCAGGACTTGGTACTCGTGGCGCAGAAGATCCGCGTCGTCACCCAGTTTCGCGGCACCATGGGCCTGCGCGGTCGCCTGTCGACCCGCCTGCAACCTAACCACCCGACCGACGAGCCGGCGGGCATCGCTGCGAGCATTCTCGACGGCCTGTTGTACGGTAACGGCGACGCCATGATCGGCATCAACCCGGCCACCGACAGCATCGCCTCGATCTGCGCGATGCTGGAGATGCTCGACGCCATTATCCAGCGCTACGAAATCCCCACCCAGGCCTGTGTGCTGACCCACGTCACCACCTCCATCGAAGCCATCAACCGCGGCGTGCCGCTGGATCTGGTGTTCCAGTCGATTGCCGGCACCGAGGCGGCCAATGCCAGTTTCGGCATCAACCTGAATGTGCTGCAGGAAGGCTACGACGCGGGCTTGAGCTTGAACCGGGGCACTCTGGGCCAAAACCTGATGTATTTCGAAACCGGCCAGGGCAGCGCCTTGTCGGCCAACGCGCATTTTGGCGTCGACCAGCAAACCTGCGAAACCCGCGCCTATGCCGTGGCACGGCATTTCAAACCGTTTCTGGTAAACACGGTGGTCGGGTTTATCGGCCCCGAGTATCTGTACAACGGCAAGCAGATCATCCGTGCCGGCCTGGAAGACCACTTCTGCGGCAAATTGCTGGGTGTACCGATGGGTTGCGACATCTGTTACACCAACCACGCCGAAGCCGACCAGGACGACATGGACACCCTGCTGACCCTGCTGGGCGTGGCCGGGATCAACTTCATCATGGGTATCCCCGGCTCCGACGACATCATGCTCAACTACCAGACCACCTCGTTCCACGACGCCTTGTACGCTCGCCAGACGTTGGGTTTAAAGCCGGCACCGGAGTTTGAACAGTGGCTGGCAAAAATGGGCATTTTTACGCAAGCCGACGGCAAGGTGCGCTTCGGCAACAGCCTGCCACCGGCGTTTCGCCACGCCCTGGCGCAATTGGGATGAAGGAGCCGCCTGTGCAACTCGACCTGCCTGAAAACCCGTGGTTGGAACTGCGGCGCCTGACCCCGGCGCGTATTGCCTTGGGCCGTACCGGTACCAGCATTCCTACCAACGCCCAGCTTGATTTCCAATTTGCCCACGCCCAGGCGCGGGACGCGGTGCATCTGCCTTTCGACCATGCTGGCCTTAGCAGTCAACTGGCCGAACGTGGGCGTGACAGCCTGTTGCTGCACAGCGCCGCAACCGACCGGCATAGCTACTTGCAACGTCCGGATTTGGGGCGGCGCTTGAGCGACGAATCGGCACAGAGCCTGCGGGATTACGCGGCAGCGCATCCCGGCGGCGTGGACCTGGCGGTCGTGGTGGCTGATGGTCTGTCGGCGCTGGCAGTGCATAAACATACGTTGCCGTTTCTTACGCGCATGGAAGAACAAACCCACGCCGAAGGGTGGTCCTTGTCGCCGGTGATCCTGGTGGAACAGGGGCGCGTGGCGGTGGCCGACGAAATCGGGCAACTGCTCGGCGCCAAAATGGTGGTGATCCTCATCGGCGAACGGCCGGGGCTCAGTTCGCCGGACAGTCTGGGGCTGTATTTCACATACAACCCTAAGATCGGACTCACCGATGCCTATCGCAATTGCATCTCCAACGTGCGCTTGGAAGGCTTGAGTTACGGGATGGCGGCCCATCGTTTGCTGTATTTGATGAAAGAGGCGTGTCGCCGGCAGCTCTCGGGGGTAAACCTCAAGGATGAGGCACAGCTGCAGACCATCGAGTCCGACGATCCGAACCTGATGAAAGGTAATTTCCTGCTCAGCCCACCGCAGGACTGATCCCGGCACGATTGCGCTTTTTGGCGTCTTTAGGCAGCATCAATTCACGGCCGCACGTGTGGTCATACCCATCTGGAAGTTGAGGCCTGGCATGCGGATTACTCAAGCGACCCTGGAACACCTGGACCTGTTGACCCCGCTGTTCGTCAAATACCGCGAGTTTTATGGGGCCCTGCCGTTCCCGGACTCATCGCGGGCTTTTTTGGAAAAGCGCCTGCGCCGCAAGGAGTCGGTGATTTACCTGGCCTTGGCCGATGATGACGACAAGAAGTTGCTTGGTTTTTGTCAGTTGTATCCGAGCTTTTCGTCGCTTTCGCTCAAGCGGGTGTGGATCCTCAACGACATCTATGTGGCCGAAGACGCGCGCCGGCAACTGGTGGCGGATAACTTGATGCGCACAGCGAAGAAGATGGCCAAGGAGACTCACGCGGTGCGGCTGCGGGTATCGACCAGCAGTGATAACCAAGTGGCGCAGAAGACGTACGAGTCAATCGGGTTTCGTGAAGACACCGAGTTCAAGAACTACACCTTGCCGATCAGCGAAGACTGACTCCCGGACACCGTGGACACCTTGTGGGAGGGGGCTTGCCCCCGATAGCGGTTTGTCAGTCAGACTATTTATAACTGACCCACCGCTTTCGCGAGCAAGCCCGCTCCCACATTGATTTCTGGCGATCTTCAGACCTCACGCCACGACATCCCCCGCTACAAAACCAACACGCTTTTCACCTCTCAATCCGTATAATGCGGACCTTTCAGGGTTGTAAGAAATGCGGCATACACTTGTAGCCTTATTACCCGAGCTTCCGCACAGGCCTGCTGAGCCGGGCCGTTCACACAGGTGCCATCCATGGATTTCAACCCGCTCGACCTTATCCTGCATCTCGACGTCTACCTCGACCTGCTGGTAACCAATTACGGTCCGTGGATCTACGCCATTCTGTTTCTGGTCATCTTTTGCGAAACCGGTCTGGTGGTCATGCCGTTCCTGCCAGGCGACTCCTTGCTATTTATCGCCGGAGCCATCGCCGCAGGTGGCGGCATGGACCCGGTATTGCTGGGCGGCCTGTTGATGTTGGCGGCAATCCTCGGCGACAGCACCAACTACGTAATCGGACGAACAGCCGGAGAACGCCTGTTCAGTAACCCGAACTCGAAGATTTTCCGCCGCGACTATCTGCAAAAAACCCACGATTTCTACGACAAGCACGGCGGCAAAACCGTGACCCTGGCGCGCTTCCTGCCGATTCTGCGCACCTTTGCGCCGTTCGTGGCCGGCATCGCGAGAATGCCCTACCCACGGTTCTTCGGATTCAGCGTGCTGGGCACTATCCTCTGGGTCGGCGGCCTGGTGACCCTGGGCTACTTCTTCGGCAACGTGCCCTTTATCAAGAAAAACCTGTCGCTGCTGGTGGTGTTCATCATCCTGCTGTCCCTGGTGCCGATGATCATTGGTGTGTTCCGCAGCCGTTTTGGCCGCACTTCCTCCGAAGCCAAGCCGCAGTAACCTGCGATGTGGTCCCTCAGCGCCTGGCGTCGCCGGCGCCTGCTGGCCAAGCACCCGATTGCCGATGAAACCTGGCAACGGGTGCGCCACCACCTGACCTTCCTCGACGGTATCAGCGCCGAGCAGGACCAGTGGTTGCGCGAAGCCTGCGTGGTGTTTCTCGCCGAAAAACACCTCACCGCCCTGCCGGGCGTCGAGCTGCACCAGGAACAACGCCTGCTGCTCGCCGCTCAGGCGCAATTGCCACTGATGAACCTCGGCGACCTCGACTGGTATCAGGGCTTCCACGAAATCGTGTTGTACCCCGACGACTTCCTGAGCCCCCAGCGCCATCGAGACAGCAGCGGTATCGAACACGAGTGGGACGGCGAACACAGCGGTGAAGCCTGGCAGCAAGGCCCGGTGATCCTCGCCTGGCCGGGCGTACTTGCCAGCGGCCAGTGGGAGGGCTACAACCTAGTGATCCACGAACTGGCCCACAAACTCGACATGCTCAACGGCGACGCCAACGGCCTACCGCCGCTGCACCACGACATGCGCGTGCAGGAATGGGCCAGCGTGATGCAAAGCGCTTATGACGATCTCAATCGCCAGTTGGACGCCAACCCGGACGCCGACACCGAGATCGACCCCTACGCCGCAGAAAACCCGGCGGAATTCTTCGCAGTCACCAGCGAATATTTTTTCAGCGCCCCGGATTTACTGGTCCGCACTTATCCACAGGTGTATGCCCAACTCAGTCGCTTTTATCGCCAAGACCCCTTGGCCCGCCTGACCCATCTGCAAGCCCACGACCCGCGTTATCAGCCACAAGACGAATGACCGTACGACGTCTGGCGCATGGCATCGCCGTCAGAATATGCCTATAATCGCCGCCACTTTTAGGCCAATCCGGCCATGTCATATGGCCAACTACGGGGGCAACGCCCAATGAGCTACAGCAAGATTCCGGCTGGCAAAGACCTGCCGAACGACATCTACGTCGCCATCGAGATTCCGGCCAACCACGCGCCGATCAAATACGAAATCGACAAAGACAGCGACTGCCTGTTCGTTGACCGTTTCATGGCCACCCCAATGTTCTATCCGGCCAACTACGGTTTCATCCCGAACACCCTGGCTGACGACGGTGATCCCCTCGACGTGCTGGTCGTAACGCCTTACCCGGTCACCCCTGGTTCGGTCATCCGCGCACGTCCAGTCGGCATCCTGAACATGACCGACGACGGCGGCGGCGATGCCAAAGTTATCGCAGTCCCACACGACAAGCTGTCCCAGCTGTATGTGGACGTGAAGGAATACACCGACCTGCCACCACTGCTGCTGGAACAGATCAAGCACTTCTTCGAGAACTACAAAGACCTCGAAAAAGGCAAGTGGGTGAAGATCGACGGTTGGGGCAACGCAGACGCCGCCCGCGCCGAGATCATGAAGTCGGTTGCAGCCTACAAAGGCTGATACCCGCTCTTCATTGCCCCGGCAATTAAAAAGCCCCGATTATTCGGGGCTTTTTTGTAGGAAAACTAAACAACAAGTTCAAAAATTAATACACGCCGTTCAACTAAGCGATACAACTGAAAGATCAAGCCACAACTAAGCAAAAACCTACAGGCGCAATTCAACGCATGGTTTATTTGATTGGTTTTCTTGGCCAGTAAACTCTGCGTTTATGAATACATCAGGTGATCGTTTAAAAGTGCTATTGCAGGAAGTTCATCTTTCCGCATCCGACTTCGCCAAAAACCGTGGTGTCACGCCTCAACACGTGAACAACTGGTTCAAACGCGGTGTACCCATGGGCCGACTCAACGAGTTTGCAGAACTTCTCTGCGTCTCCAGCCGTTGGCTGCGCACCGGCGAAGGCCCCAAACACCCACCGGCCAACTTCCTGCTGGAAGGCCCAGACGCCCGGAAAGGACTGCCCAGCACCCGAGAAGGAGGCGGAAAGTACCTCACAGGCCCAACCTGCCCTCCGGAACCACTCGACGTGGAGATTCCCCCCCACCCCACATTCACCTCAACCGAGCGCATCCGCGTCTCCCTGCATACTCTCGAAACCCTTACCGTCAACCCTGACCGCGCGGTAGGCGCCTACATGGTCGACCACAGCATGATCGACATCATCCAACAGGGCGCCACCCTCGCCATCGACAGAGGCCGCACCCAAATCATTGATGGCGAAATCTACGCCGTCGAACACGACGGCATGCTGCGCATCAAATATCTCTACAACCGTCCAGGGGGAGGGTTGCGCATGCGAAGCCACAACGCCAGCGAACACCCGGACGAATACCTCAACCATGAAGAACGCTTCGAGCAGAACTTCAAAATCGTCGGCTGGATATTCTGGTGGTCCACCCTCAACAACCGCCGCCCGCCCGTGCCGCTGGATGAGCACCTATTAGGCTGGGAAGGCTCTAAATCGGAACCGGAGGTGGGCATTTAAGGTGAATGTGGGTATCATGCGCCGCACATTTGGCAGGGGGTGGCTTAAGGCTAACCACCCTGCTCGGCGAAGCGGAGGAGTTCCCGCGGATGCCCCTACTATTCAGCCCGACGCAATGTGGGCTGAGCGATTTGAAGGCTGGTGAGGTTTGTCAAAAACAAGCTGAGGCAGTCCCCGAGAAGCCGGCCACAAGCCGGCTTTTTAATGCCTCTAATAATCTCCCCCCTGCAAATCAAGCCAACGTGCACCCATCCTCTTGGCCTCCGCTCGCTCCCAACGCCATGCCCAGCCTCCATCCTTTGTCCCTTTTTAGTTGACAGTAAGACTCCCCTGGCCCGATTTATCCTCCAATCACGACCCATTAATCTGTGCCCATGTTGAACGCAACGCCAAACCCACTTAAACAAAAAAGGATTCAACCATGAGCACTCCGACCTACAACCGCTTGAACAAAGACGACGCCGTAGTCCTGCTGGTCGACCACCAGACCGGCTTGATTTCCTTGGTGCAAGACTTCTCGCCCAACGAGTTCAAGAACAACGTGCTGGCACTGGCCGACCTGGCCAAATTCTTCAACCTGCCGACCATCCTCACCACCAGCTTTGAGCAAGGCCCCAACGGCCCTCTGGTGCCTGAGTTGAAGGAGATGTTCCCGGACGCGCCGTACATCGCTCGTCCTGGCCAGATCAATGCGTGGGACAACGAAGACTTCGTCAAGGCGATCAAGGCTACCGGCCGTAAGCAGATCATCATTGCCGGCGTAGTAACGGATGTGTGCGTAGCGTTCCCGACCTTGTCGGCGTTGGCAGAAGGGTTTGAGGTGTTTGTGGTGACCGATGCATCCGGCACGTTCAATACCACCGTGCAACAAGCGGCATGGAACCGGATGACGCAAGCCGGTGCACAGTTGATGAACTGGTTCTCGGTGGCGTGTGAGCTGCACCGCGACTGGCGCAACGATATCGAAGGCCTGGGCAATCTGTTGTCCCAGCGTATTCCCAACTATCGCAACTTGATGAATGGTTATGCGGCGCTGACAGCCCATCAGAAATAAGTCAGCCGAAATTCCCGATAAGCCTGCCTTGAAAAGCAGGCTTTCGGTGTTCACCTGAGCGTAACCCGTCCGTTCACGCTCAACTTGCTCGGGGCTTGGCAACTGTTTTGCAACTGCCGGCAACGTCCCCATCCCGCGTGTTGCGGGACCACCTGTGTTCAATCGACGGTGCGATTTACCACCTCGTAATTCCCACCACTCATTTGCCCCACTCCCCCATGTCTGCTAGTGTCCCGCCGGTTTACCGTCTACCGGAATAGCCGCCATGGCCCGCAAAAAAGTTGCACTCGATTTCGAACAATCCCTCGCCGACCTGCAAACCCTGGTCGAGCGTCTGGAGAATGGCGAGTTGTCGCTGGAGGACTCGCTGACGGCGTTTGAGCAAGGCATCGGCCTGACTCGCGACTGCCAGAGCGCGCTGGCGCAGGCGGAGCAGAAGGTGCAGGTGTTGCTGGAGCGTGACGGGGAGTTGGCCGAAGAACCTTTCGATGCGGAACAGCCGGAATGATCGACGCGTATCAGGCCAGTAGCCAAGCCCGGGTGAATGCGGCGCTGGAGCCCTTGTTTGTTGCGCCCAGCCCAGAAATGAACCGTCTCTATGCAGCCATGCGCTATAGCGTGATGAATGGCGGCAAGCGTGTGCGCCCGTTGCTGGCGTATGCGGCGTGTGAAGCCCTCGGTGCGCCTGCCGAGCAGGCCAACGGCGCGGCGTGTGCGGTGGAGCTGATCCACGCTTATTCCCTGGTACACGACGATTTGCCGGCAATGGACGACGACGATCTGCGTCGCGGCCAGCCAACCACTCATAAAGCCTTTGATGAAGCCTATGCGATTCTGGCCGGTGACGGCCTTCAAAGCCTGGCGTTCAGCGCATTGCTGGACCCGGGCTTGAGCAGCGTCAACGCCGAGACTCGCCTGCGCATGGTCACCGCCCTCGCCCACGCTGCCGGCCCGGCCGGTATGGTCGGTGGGCAGGCGATCGACATGGGTTCGGTCAGTCTCAAGCTGGATCAAAAAGCTCTGGAACATATGCATCGCCACAAGACCGGCGCGCTCATAGAGGCTGCCGTGCACCTCGGTGCCCTGGCCAGTGGCCGTGCCGAAGCTGCACAGTTGGCGGCCTTGCAGACGTATTCCCGGGCCATCGGCCTGGCTTTCCAAGTGCAGGACGACATTCTCGACGTGGAAAGTGACACGGCCACCTTGGGCAAGCGCCAAGGTGCCGATATCGCACGGGACAAACCGACTTATCCTGCGCTACTTGGTCTCGACGCTGCCAAGGCATATGCCCTGGAACTGCGCGACCAGGCCCTGGACGCCCTGCGACCTTTCGACGCGGCAGCCGCGCCACTGCGTGACCTGGCGCGGTATATCGTCGAACGCCGCCACTGATAACAGCGGCCATTGCAGCCGCATATCGGCCAAGTTCGGCGCTCTGCGTGGGCAGTTTGCGATGCTTGAGGTAAACTGCCGCCTCTTCTTATACCTATAACGATTCGCCTGATGCCCACGACGTTTCAAGAGATTCCCCGCAAGCGCCCGTCCACGCCCCTGCTCGACCGTGCTGTCACGCCGGACGGCCTGCGTCGTCTGGGTGAAGCCGAGCTGGAAACCCTGGCCGATGAACTGCGCCTGGAATTGCTCTACACGGTCGGTCAGACCGGTGGGCATTTTGGTGCAGGCCTGGGCGTCATCGAGCTGACCATCGCGTTGCATTACGTGTTCGATACCCCGGACGACCGGCTGGTGTGGGACGTGGGCCATCAGGCGTATCCGCATAAAATCCTCACCGGCCGACGCGAGCGCATGAGTACCCTGCGCCAAAAGGACGGTGTTGCCGCCTTCCCGCGTCGCGCCGAGAGCGAGTACGACACCTTTGGCGTCGGTCACTCCAGCACCTCTATCAGTGCAGCGCTGGGCATGGCGATTGCCGCCCGCCTGCAAAACAGTGATCGCAAGGCGATTGCCGTGATCGGTGATGGCGCGTTGACCGCCGGCATGGCCTTCGAAGCGCTGAACCATGCGCCTGAAGTGAACGCCAACATGTTGGTGATCCTCAATGACAACGACATGTCGATCTCTCGCAATGTCGGTGGCCTGTCCAACTACCTGGCAAAAATCCTCTCCAGCCGTACCTACGCCAGCATGCGCGAAGGCAGCAAGAAGGTGCTCTCGCGTCTGCCCGGCGCGTGGGAAATTGCCCGACGCACCGAAGAATATGCCAAGGGCATGCTTGTCCCCGGTACCCTGTTCGAAGAGCTGGGCTGGAACTACATCGGCCCTATCGACGGCCACGACCTGCCCACTCTGATCGCCACGCTGCGTAACATGCGCGACCTCAAAGGCCCGCAGTTCCTGCATATCGTCACCAAGAAAGGTAAAGGCTTCGCCCCGGCGGAAGTCGACCCGATTGGTTACCACGCGATCACCAAGCTGGAACCTGTGGACGCCCCAGCCGCTGCGCCGAAAAAGGCCAGCGGGCCGAAGTATTCCGGTGTGTTTGGCGAATGGCTGTGCGACATGGCCGCTGCCGACTCGCGCCTGGTGGGCATTACCCCGGCGATGAAGGAAGGCTCCGACCTGGTGGCGTTCAGCGAGCGTTTCCCGCTGCGCTATTTCGACGTGGCGATTGCCGAGCAGCACGCGGTGACTTTCGCCGCCGGTATGGCCTGTGAAGGCGCCAAGCCAGTAGTAGCGATTTACTCCACTTTCCTGCAACGCGGTTATGACCAGCTCATTCACGATGTGGCGGTGCAGAACCTTGACGTGCTGTTCGCCATCGACCGCGCGGGTCTTGTAGGCGAAGACGGCCCAACTCACGCCGGCAGCTTCGACCTATCGTACCTGCGTTGCATCCCCGGCATGCTGGTAATGACGCCGAGCGACGAGAACGAACTGCGCAAGATGCTCAGCACTGGCCACCTGTATAACGGCCCGGCCGCCGTGCGTTACCCGCGTGGTAATGGCCCGAATGCAGTGATCGAAAAAGATCTGGAGCCGATCGAGATCGGCAAAGGCATCGTGCGTCGCCAGGGCAGCCAGGTCGCGTTCCTGGTGTTCGGCGTGCAATTGGCCGAAGCACTGAAAGTCGCCGAAAAGATCGACGCGACCGTGGTCGATATGCGCTTCGTCAAACCGCTGGATGAAGCCTTGGTACGCGAGATCGCCGGTAGCCATGAGTTGCTGGTGACCGTTGAAGAGAACGCCATCATGGGCGGCGCCGGCGCGGCAGTCAGTGAGTTCCTGGCACGGGAGAATATCCTCAAGTCGGTGCTGCACCTGGGCTTGCCGGATGTGTACGTCGAACACGCCAAGCCAGCGCAGATGCTGGCGGAGTGCGGCTTGGACGAAGCAGGGATCGAGGCTTCGGTGCGCGCACGAATGGTGCTGCTGGACCTCTAGAAACCGGATCAACATGTGGGAGGGGGCTTGCCCCCGATAGCGGCAGTTCAGTCAACAACTATGCTGACTGACAGGCCGCCATCGGGGGTCAAGCGCCCTCCCACATTTGATTTGTGTCACCTTCAAAAGCTGTGAACAGTCTATGAATCGCCTGTACCTTGCCCTGCTGCTTCTGCCCTCCCCTGAATTGCTCGCCGAAACCCGCGACGAGGCCCTGAAGCTCCCCGAAGTGGTTATCAGCGCAAACCGTCAGGTGCAGGCGCGCAACGACAGCAGCGCCGCCAACTCCGTCTTCACCCGCGACGACATCGACCGCCTGCAACCCACCAGCCTCACTGACCTGCTCAGCCGAGTGCCCGGCGCGCAAGTCGCGCGAACCGGCGGACGCGGCAGTTTGCCGGGGATCTACCTACGCGGCACTAAATCCGCCCAGAGCCTGGTGCTGGTGGACGGCCAGCGCATCGCTAACGCCACGTCCGGCGACAGCGGCCTGCAATACCTGAATATCGACCAGATTGAGCGCGTGGAAGTCCTGCGCGGCTCGCGCTCGGTGATCTACGGCAGCGATGCCATCGGCGGTGTGATCCAAGTGTTTACCCGGCGCAACGCCGAGCAAGGCCTGCAACCGCGCGTGAAACTGGGTTTTGGTAGTCATAACACTTGGGAGCGCAGCCTCGGTCTCTCGGGTGGCGATGAACACACGCGCTTCAACCTCGGGGCGAGCCTGGATGAAACTGCCGGGATCAATTCGACCCACGAATCCTTCCCCAGCGACGGCGACCATGATGCCTATCGCAACCAATCGGTGAGCCTGAACCTCAGCCATTCGTTCAGCGATGCGCTGGAGGTGGGTTTCAACCTGCTGGATAACCGTGGCAAGTCGGAGTACGACAACAGCTTCGGCCGCTACGACATCGTCACCAAGCAGACTGTTGGGCAAAAACCCTACACCGACTACGCCGTGAGCAGCGCCAGCGGTTATATCGACGCCACGTTCAGTGAGCGCTGGCAATCGCGCGTGGAACTGGGCCACAGCGAGAACCGTGACACCAAACGCGACACCCTCAGTGATTATTTCAGCGCATTCAACACCTACCGCGACTCCGTCAACTGGCAGAACGACCTGACCCTGGATGAACAGAACAGCCTGATCTTGGGCGGTGACTGGTACGAAGACCGCTTCCACGGTTCCACCACTTTCACCGAAAACAGCCGCTGGAACCGCGCCGCCTTTGTGCAGCACCGCTTCCGCGGCGAACGGTTCTCCACAGAGCTGGGTCTGCGCCACGACGAGAACCAGCAGTTCGGCGGCCAGAACAGCTGGAGCGGTACGCTCACCGTGCCGGTCAATCCCGACAATGACCTGTTACTGAGTTACAGCGAAGGATTCCGTGCGCCGAGCTTCAACGACCTGTATTACCCGCAAACGCAATACAGCAACCCCAACCTGCAGCCCGAAACCTCGAAAAGCTACGAACTGCAATGGCGCAGCCAACTGAGTGACAGCACGCGCCTGGAAGCCTC
Source organism: Pseudomonas sivasensis (assembly GCF_052938085.1). Lineage (NCBI taxonomy): Bacteria > Pseudomonadati > Pseudomonadota > Gammaproteobacteria > Pseudomonadales > Pseudomonadaceae > Pseudomonas > Pseudomonas sivasensis. Next base: position 575,918 of record NZ_CP176442.1, on the reverse strand, counting down.
GGTGTACCGCACCGACCTGAGCAATGCGATCATCCTCGACCGTACCGACAAACCGCAGAATGTGGCATCGGCGCGCATCGATGGCTTTGAAGCGGCGCTGAAACAGGAACTGTTCGGCTGGCAGGGCAACCTGGGTGTTTCGATCATCGACCCGCGCGACCGCGACAGCGGCCACACCTTGGCCCGTCGTGCACGCCGCACATTGAGCCTGGATATGGATCGGCAATTCGATCAGGTAGGCGTGGGCGCCAGTTGGCAGGCCATCAGCAATAGCTACGACAATGAAGACAACACGCAGCGCCTGGGCGGCTACGGATTGCTCGGGTTGCGCAGCAGTTGGGCGGTTAGCCGAGAAGTAGCGCTGTCGCTGAAGGTTGATAACGTGCTGGATAAATCCTATTCGCGGGCACGTTATAGCTACAACGATCCGGCATTTCTGAACAATCAGGATTACCGTGAAGAGGGCCGGGCGTGGATGTTTGGTGTGACCTGGACACCTGAAATCTGATTGTCGCCTAGTACTGGCTTCATCGGCTCGGGGCAATTACCTGACACAGCCGCGCCAGCGCTTCCAGCATCTGCCCGCTGGGCCGTTCCAGGCCTTTGTCCGGAACCAACTGTACCCGCGCCGCCATGCTTGGCCAGTCCTTCCAGGCGTCCTTCTGAGCCTGATCGCCCACCAGAATCATTTCGGGATTACGTTGCAACACCGACTCGATGCTGACCTGCGGTGCGGGTAGCTTCAGGTCGTCAAACACGTTGCGCGCACCGCACACGCTCAGCGCGTCGCTGATGATCTGGCCACCGCCCACGGTGTACAGCGGCTGGTTCCACACCTGATAGAACACCCGCAACGGTTCGACACGTTGATAACGCTGGCGCAACCCGGCCAGGCGCTCGCGCAGTTGCGCGGCCAATTGCCGGCCGGCGTCGGCACGGCCTAATTGCTCGGCTATGGCCTGGACTTGGGTGGTCAACTGTTCGAGGCTATGAGGTTCGGCGACGTACACCGGAATATTCAGGCGTTGCAGCGGCTCGCGCGGGGCCGGGCCGACACTGCCGGGCCACAGCAGAATCAGGTCGGGATTGAGGCTGAGCAGGCGCTCCATGTCTAACTGGCCGTAATGCCCCACCGATGGCACCTTCACCAACTCGGCCGGCCGTTCGCCGCCATCAAGCACGCCTACCAGCAGATCGGCAGCACCCAGTTCGACCACGATTTCAGATAGGGATGGCGCCAGGCTCACCACCCGCTCGGCGGCCAAGGCCTGTGCACTCAGTGTCAGCAGCAGAAGCGCCAGCCAGCGGTGCATCATCCGAGTTGACGGGGAATGCGGTAGAGGTAAAACAGCACCATCGTCGACAGCGCCAGCAGGAACAGCGGCACCGCTTCCAGGCCAACGAACACCGCCAGCGCGCCCACCCACGCGGGAATCGCCGCCACCAGCAAAGCCGTGCGCCGGCGGGCCGCGAGGGTGATCCAGGCAGCCGGTTCTTCGGGAGTATCGAGAGCTTTTGAGGTGGCGATCAGCGCGTGTTTATAGCCGTGGAAGTAACGCAGGCTTAGGAACATCGAGGCCACGCCAGCGATGAAGAACGGCATCGCCAGAACGGGCAGCAGCGCTACCTGGCCAAACACCAGGTTGAGCACGAACAACGGAAGCAGCGCCAGGGCCAGGTACTGCCACCAGTTGAAGGACAGTCGCCGCTTTACCTGGCCACGGGTCACGCGCGGTCGACCTCGCCCTGATGCTCGTTGCCCATCATATGGTCGAGCTTGCTGGCTTTGGTCGCCAGATAGAGCTTGTTGTGGGGGTTTTGCCCGGTATGCAGCGGCACACGCTCGGCCACGGTGATGCCCATCTCGGTCAAGGCTTTGACCTTGCGCGGGTTGTTGGTCATCAGACGCAGGGATTTCACGCCCAGGTGCTCAAGCATTGGCAGGCAGATCGCGTAGTCACGCTGGTCTGCAGCGAAACCCAGGCGCTCGTTGGCCTCAACGGTATCAGCGCCGCCGTCTTGCAGCTCGTAGGCGCGGATTTTGTTCAGCAGGCCAATACCGCGGCCTTCCTGGCGCAGATACAGCAGCACGCCACGGCCTTCACGGGCGATGGCGCGCATGGCCGCCTCCAGTTGCGAGCCGCAGTCACAGCGCTGGCTGAACAACGCATCGCCGGTCAGGCACTCGGAATGCACACGACCCAGTACTGGCGCGCCATCCGCGATATCGCCGAGGCTGAGCACAACGTGCTCACGCCCGGTGGCTTCTTCGAGAAAGCCGTTCATGGTGAACGTGGCAAAAGGGGTAGGCAGCTTGGAAGCGGCGACGAAAACGACGGGCACCGTGTGCTCCTGATTTCAGATTTTACAGAGGCGGGCATTGTAACAGCAGGTTCCTGCACACGCTTAAGCTGAATGATCGCTGATAAAGATCAATCGGTTCGATTGGCCTTCATCTCGGTTCTATGCAGTTAGAAGGGATACGGCAGGTTCCAGCGCTGGAAGATCGGCTTCAGCACGCCGCTTTTGACCAGCACGGCCATGCGCTGATCGTACACGGTGCGTAACGAACGGCCGCGCTCGGTATCGGCAAAGCCAACGTATAGCGGCAGGTCGATGATGTGGGTAAGCCTGAACGTGGAAGGGTCTCGCGCCTGTTTGAGGACGTATTGCGTTTCGCTGAGGGCATCGATGTAGAAATCGGCCCGACCATGCTGGAGCATCGGTAAAATCCCATCGCGCCGCTGGATCTGGTTGAAACGTCGCACATTGGGCAAGTACGCCTCGTACCGATAGCCGCGTACCCAGGCCAGGCGGTATTCACCCAGCGTTGCGACGCTCGGGATCGGGGAGGTTGCCAGCCCAAGGGCGTAGATAGCGTCGGAGTCCAACTTCCAGTGCGGGTAAAGGACGCCCGTGACCTCGTCACGGTAAGAGCCGACCCAACCATCTACCTCACCGCGCTGGGCCAGGCCCACCGAGCGGGTATAGGGCTCGATGCGGGTGTGCAGAGTGATCCCGACCGGCTCGAAGACCTGCCGCAGCACATCCCAGGCCAGACCGCTGCCGTCCGCATTGGTGTAGTCGTCCCAAGCCTCACTGGCGAGCATGATCTTGCCTGGTACAACAGACTCATCCTGCGCCAGGACCCACGCCGGAATGACACACAGCAGTGTCAGCAGCCAGTGGCGCACATCCATGGGTACGACCTCCTGCAATGCCTTGCTTGCGTAATGACGTAGTAGAGGGTAGCGCAGCACGCCGACTCAGGGCGTCTCGCGAAAGTGCTGATAACCCCGGATGGCCGGAGTGATGTCCTGCCCGTTGGCGTCGAGGAGCGTCACACCCTGCCCCGCCTGGACACGGCCAATAACGTGCACCGGCCAACCCGCGGCCAGCAGCGGTGCCAACTCGACGGACGGCAAGGTGAAGGCCAGCACGTAGTCGTCGCCACCGCTCAATGCAGCCACCCGCGCCTGGTCATCACCGACAAACGCCAGCAAGGCGCTGGACAGCGGAAGCTTCTGACGCTCGATCAACAGGCTGACGGCCGACGCCTTGGCGATATGCCCGCAATCGGCCAACAGCCCGTCGGAGATATCCATCGCAGCCGTCGCCTTGCCCCGCAGCGCCAGCCCTAAAGCCAACTGCGGCTGCGGTGACCAGTAATGGGCCAGCAGAGGATCAGCGATGGCCGCATCGGCGTTGCGCTGGCCCAGCACGAGTGGCAAGGCGCCAGCGGCATTGCCCAACTCACCGCCCACGCACAGCAGGTCCCCCGGCTGCGCACCGCTGCGCGTCAACGCTTGGCCCGCTGGCACACGGCCGAACACCGTCAGGGTCAAACTGAGCGGCCCCCGCGTGGTGTCGCCGCCCACCAAGCCCACGCCGCAGCTTAGCGCCATGGCGTTCAAACCCTGGGCATAGCGTTGCAACCAGTCGGCATCGACGGTGGGCGTAGTGAGTGCAAGGGTAAACGCGAGGGGGTTGGCGCCCATGGCAGCCAGATCGCTCACCGCCACCGCCAGCGAACGCTGGCCGAGCAGGAACGGATCGCAAGGGTCGGCAAAGTGCACGCCGGCCACTAAGGTATCGGTGGAAATTGCCAGTTGCTCCCCGGCAGGAAGCGCCAGCAGGGCACAGTCGTCGCCGATCCCCAAGACAATGCCCTCGCCGCCCTGCGCACAGGGCGCGGCGGCAAAGTACTTGTGGATCAGCTCAAACTCGCCCATCGAGAACTCAAGCGCAACTTAGCGCTTGTGTTCCTTCACTTCGGCTTCACGCAGGCGCGGAGCCAGCTTGTCGAGCACGCCGTTGACGAACTTGTGACCGTCGGTCGAACCGTAGACTTTCGCCAGCTCGATACCTTCGTTGATCACCACGCGGTACGGCACGTCGACGCGCTTGAGCAGTTCCCAGGTGGACAGGCGCAGTACGGCCAGTTCAACCGGGTCCAGCTCTTCAAGGGTCAGGTCCAGGCACGGCGTCAATGCAGCGTCGATCTCGGTCAGGTTGGCCGGGACGCCGTGCAGGATGTCGTGGAAGTAGCTCTGGTCGGCAAAGGTGAAGTCGTTGTCGACGCGAAATTGCGCTTCGATTTCGTTCAGCGAAGTACCGGCCATATGGCGCTGGTACAACGCCTGGGTGGCGAGCTGACGGGCAGCACGGCGCTTTTCGCTCTTCGAAGGTTTGCCGGCGTCCGCTGGACGCTCGTCGCGCGGGTTGAAACGATCGCTCTCGTCGGAAATCACTTGGCCTCCAACTGCGACAGCAGGCTGACCATTTCCAGGGCGGACAGAGCAGCTTCAGCGCCTTTGTTGCCGGCCTTGGTGCCGGAGCGCTCGATGGCTTGCTCGATGGAATCAACGGTCAGTACGCCGAAAGCGACTGGCACGCCGAACTCCATGGACACCTGGGCCAGGCCCTTGGTGCATTCGCCGGCCACGTATTCGAAGTGCGGGGTACCGCCACGAATCACAGCGCCCAGGGCGATGATTGCTGCGTATTCACCCTGCTGAGCAACTTTTTGCGCAACCAGTGGAATTTCGAAGGCGCCAGGGGCACGGATAATCGTGATATCGCTTTCGCTCACACCGTGGCGAACCAGGGCATCCACGGCACCGCTTACCAGGCTTTCAACCACGAAGCTGTTGAAGCGGCCAACCACCAGGGCATAGCGGCCTTTGGGGGCGATGAAGGTACCTTCGATGGTCTTCAGGGTCATTCGACAAATCTCTTAAAGAGCCGGGACGCGAAAAGTGCGTCCCTCAGTGATGATTTAACCGCGAACAAGGGGCAATAGACGCCAGCCTTTATTCGGAGGGCACGTATTCTACAACTTCCAGATCGAATCCGGATATCGCATTAAATTTCATCGGTGCGCTCATGAGGCGCATTTTGCGCACACCGAGGTCACGCAGGATCTGCGAACCGGCACCGACGATGCTGTAGGTGGTCGGTGTTTTCACCTGAGTCTGCTCGGCGGTCTCGCGGATATGGGCAAGCAATACATCGCCGTCCACCGGGTTACCCAGCAGCAGCACCACACCGCTGCCCGCCTCGGACACCGCAGCCATCGCGGCGCGCAGGCTCCAACGGCCCGGTTGCTTGACCATCAACAGGTCGCGCAGCGGGTCCATGTTGTGCACACGCACCAGGGTCGGTTCGTCTGCGCTGATGGTGCCCAGGGTCAGGGCCATGTGCACATCGCCCTCCACTGAATCACGGTAGGTCACCAAATTGAATTGGCCCAATTCGCTGTCCAGTGGCTGCTCGGCAATCCGCTGAACGGTACGTTCGTGGATCATCCGGTAGTGAATCAAGTCGGCAATGGTGCCTATCTTGATGTTGTGCTCGGCGGCAAATGCTTCGAGTTCGGCGCGACGAGCCATGGTGCCGTCGTCGTTCATCACTTCGCAGATCACACCGCTCGGCTCGAAACCGGCCATGCGCGCCAGGTCGCAGGCTGCTTCTGTGTGGCCGGCACGGGCCAGAGTGCCACCCGGTTGGGCCATCAGCGGGAAGATGTGGCCTGGGCTGACGATGTCTTCGGCCTTGGCGTCTTTGGCGGCAGCGGCTTGAACGGTACGGGCGCGGTCAGCGGCGGAAATGCCGGTGGTCACGCCTGTGGTCGCTTCAATCGACACGGTGAACTTGGTACCAAAACCCGAGCCGTTACGCGGCGCCATCAACGGCAGCTTGAGCAGCTCGCAGCGCTCGCGGCTCATGGGCATGCAGATCAGCCCGCGAGCGTGCTTGGCCATGAAGTTGATGTGCTCAGGCTTGCAGGCCTCGGCGGCCATGATGATGTCGCCTTCGTTTTCACGGTCTTCGTCATCCATCAGGATGACCATCTTGCCTTGGCGGATGTCTTCAACCAGTTCTTCGATGTTATTGAGCGCCACGCGGCACCCCCTTGGTCAGGATTTCAGGTAGCCGTTAGCGGCCAAAAAACTCTCAGTGATGTTCCCAGTTGCAGGCTCTGCGGCCTTATCGCCCATCAGCAGGCGCTCCAGGTAACGGGCAAGCAAGTCGACTTCCAGGTTCACCCGGCGACCAGGCTGGTACGACGCCATGATGGTTTCGCTCAGGGTGTGGGGAATGATGGTCAGTTCAAATTCGGCGCCATTCACGGCGTTCACGGTCAGGCTGGTACCGTCGACAGTGATCGAACCTTTATGGGCAATGTATTTGGCCAGCTCTTTGGGCGCGCGGATGCGGAATTCCACGGCGCGGGCATTTTCGCTGCGGGCAACGACTTCGCCGACACCGTCGACGTGGCCGCTGACCAGGTGACCACCGAGACGGGTGGTGGGCGTCAGGGCTTTTTCGAGGTTGACCGGGCTGCCGGCCTTGAGGTCATTCATCGCGGTGCAGTCCAGGGTTTCCCGGCTGACGTCGGCGGCAAAGCCATTGCCCGGCAGTTCGATGACAGTCAGGCACACGCCGCTGACGGCGATGCTGTCGCCCAGCTTGACGTCGCCGAGGTCGAGCTTGCCGGTTTCAACCAGCAGGCGCACGTCGCCGCCCTTGGGGGTCATGGCGCGAATGCTGCCGATGGATTCGATAATGCCGGTGAACATGGCCTTCTCCTGGAAAACGGGGCGGGCACTTGAGCGCCCGGTCAGAATTATACGCTCGCTGCTGGCACAGGGATGGCAGTGACTCGCCAGTCGTCGCCTACAGCGCGCATTTCAGTGATCTTGAGTTGGGGGGCGTCGGCCAGTTTCTCAAGCGGCCAGTCCAGCAAAGGCCGGGCAGCGGAGCCGAGGAACTTGCCGGCGACGAAAATCACGTATTCGTCCACCAGACCTTGCTGGGCAAACGCCCCTGCCAGGCTTGGGCCAGCTTCCACCAAGACTTCGTTGACGCCACGGGCGGCCAGCGCCACCAGCGCCGAGCGCAGGTCGACCTGGCCTTCTACGCCTGGCACCACCAGACACTCGGGGCCTCGGGGGAACTGGTTTTCCGGGGTGACACAGGTGATGACCAATGCCGGGCCCGCCTTAAAGAAGGGTGCGTTGAGCGGCACCCGCAGGCGGCCGTCGATCAACACACGCAACGGCGGGCGCGACATGGCCAGGGCGGTAGTTTCTTCATCCAGCCCCAGCTCGGCAGCACGGACGGTAAGCCGCGCACCGTCAGCCAACACCGTGTCGGCGCCAGTCAGCACCACGCTGGCCTCGGCGCGCAGGCGCTGCACGGCGGCGCGGGCGGCGGGGCCGGTGATCCATTGGCTTTCGCCGCTGGCCATCGCGGTACGACCGTCCAGACTCATCGCCATTTTGATCCGCACGAACGGCAACCCGTGTTCCATCCGTTTGAGAAAGCCTTTGTTGAGCGCCCGCGCCTCACCTTCCAGTACGCCACTGCGCACCTCGATCCCGGCCTGGGCCAAGCGCTGCATGCCGCGCCCGGCAACTTCCGGGTTAGGGTCCTGCATCGCCGCGACCACCCGCGCCAGCCCGGCGCTCACCAGCGCATCGGCGCACGGCGGGGTGTGACCATAGTGGCTGCACGGTTCGAGGGTGACGTATGCCGTGGCGCCTCGGGCCTTATCGCCGGCAGCCCGCAAGGCATGCACTTCCGCATGGGGCTCGCCCGTGCGCACATGCCAGCCTTCGCCGACAACCTGCCCATCGCGCACAATCACGCAGCCAACACGCGGGTTAGGGTGGGTGGTGTACAGGCCGTTGCGCGCCAGTTCAAGGGCGCGGGCCATGTAATGGGCGTCGAGGACAGTTTGTTCAGCAGAAGGAGGAATCATGGTTTGACCGGCTCACGGGCCAGGCGGTCGATCTCTTCGCGGAACTCATTGAGGTCCTGGAAGCGTCGATACACCGAAGCGAAACGGATATAGGCGACTTCGTCGAGCTTTTGCAGCTCGCCCATCACCAACTCTCCCACCACCAGGCTCTTGACCTCGCGCTCGCCAGTCGCTCGCAGCTTGTGCTTGATATGCGCCAGCGCCGCCTCCAGCCGCTCGACACTCACCGGGCGTTTTTCCAGCGCGCGTTGCATACCGGCGCGCAGTTTTTCTTCGTCGAAAGGCTGGCGGCTGCCGTCGGACTTGATCAGACGTGGCAATACCAGTTCGGCGGTTTCGAAGGTGGTGAAACGTTCACCGCAGCCAGAGGCCAGGCATTCGCGCCGGCGACGTACTTGATCGCCCTCGGCGACCAGACGCGAGTCAATGACCTTGGTGTCGTTGGCACCGCAGAAGGGACAGTGCATGGTGGCAGGCAACAAAAAAAGGGAGGGCCATGGTAGCGCATCCCTGTGGCAAGACAAGCCATAGCCTTTACGGTATACAGGCGGGCTATTATGTTTCTTACATTTCAAGCCACGGATTTTGTCCTTTCTGGAGCCGTACATGCAGTTACGACCACTTGTTTTGCTCACCCTGTTCAGTGTCCTGGTCGCCTGCAGCAGCGAAGCCCCCAAGCCGTCTGCGCCCCAACCGGTGCCTGCGCAGGAGAAAAAAGTCCCTGGCATTGAAGACCTGGGCCCCCTACCCGCCTACCAACGTGAAATCAACGGCAGCCTGACCAACGTCCCCGCCGGTGCCGAAGTCGAGATGGCCCTGCTGGTGATCGACGACCGTTCGCGCCCGCAACAACTGCTCGCCAGCAGCGTACTGACCGGCAACGGCAAGCCCGTGGCCTTCCGCCTGCGTTTTAACCCAGAGGCTTTCCCGGCCGGTGCACGGGTTGAGCTGCGTGGCCGCGCCAGCCAGTCCGGTCAGTTGATCCTGCACCTGCCCGCCGTACGCATCACCCAGGCAATCACCCAGACCACCGGCCCCCTGGAACTCGTCAAGGCACCATGACGCCCCCGTTGGACTTGCAGCGCGCCCTGAGCGAGCTGATCGGCGACGCTCAACTGGTGCCCTGCCCGCTGCCGGGCACCGAGCTCTCGTTGTGGCTGTTGGATGCGGACAACATGGACCGCGCCTTCAGCCCGGAAGAAACCCGGCGCATCCTGCATGAGCCGCCCTACTGGAGTTTTTGCTGGGCCAGCGGCCTGGCATTGGCGCGGTATTTGGCGGCGAACCCCGAGTGGGTCGCGGGCAAGCGCGTGCTGGACTTCGGCGCCGGTTCCGGCGTGGCCGCGATTGCGGCGGTTAAGGCGGGTGCGGTGGAAGTAGTTGCCTGCGACCTGGATCCGCTGGCGTTGGCATCTTGCCGCGCCAATGCCGAGCTCAATAACGTGGAATTAACCTATTCGCCGGACTTCTTCGCCGAAGCCGATCGCTTCGACCTGATCCTGGTAGCCGATGTGCTTTACGATCGCGCCAACCTGCCACTGCTGGATCATTTCCTCAGCCGCGGCCGCGAAGCACTGGTGGCGGACTCACGGGTGCGCGACTTCCAACACCCGGCTTATCAGCGCCTGGAAATCCTCGATGCGCTGACGTTGCCGGACTTGGCCGAGCCTTGGGAGTTTCGCAAGGTGAGCCTGTACCATTCGCGGCGCCAGCCCTTATAGTTGCCCCATTCCCGCTTTATTCGAGACGCCCCATGAGTGAGCCCACGCCGTACATCTTCGACGTCACCGCCGCCAACTTCGACCAGGCCGTGATTCAGAACTCCTTCGAAAAACCCGTATTGGTGGATTTCTGGGCCGAGTGGTGCGCGCCCTGCAAGGCCTTGATGCCGATGCTGGCGCAGATTGCCGAGAGTTATCAGGGCGAGTTGCTGTTGGCGAAGGTCGATTGCGAAGCCGAGCAAGACATCGTTGCGCGCTTTGGTATTCAAAGCCTGCCGACGGTGGTGCTATTCAAGGATGGCCAGCCGGTAGACGGGTTCGCCGGAGCCCAGCCGGAGTCGGCTGTGCGAGCGCTGTTGGCGCCGCATGTGCAGATGCCCGCGCCGAAGGCGGCGGATCCATTGGTACAGGCACAAACGTTGTTTGCCGAAGGGCGCATCAGCGACGCCGAAGCCGTACTCGTCGCGCTGCTGGGCGAGGACAACACCAACGCCGCCGCGCTGATTCTGTACGCACGCTGCCTGGCCGAACGCGGTGAGCTGGGTGAAGCCCAAACCGTGCTCGACGCAGTGAAAAGCGACGACCACAAAGCCGCGCTCGCCGGGGCCAAGGCGCAAATCACTTTCCTGCGCCAAGCCGCCGACCTGCCGGACGCCGCCGACTTGAAAAGCCGTCTGGCGCAAAACCCGCAGGACGATGAAGCAGCGTATCAGTTGAGCATCCAGCAACTGGCGCGCCAGCAGTACGACGCCGCGCTGGAAGGCTTGCTCAAGTTGTTTATCCGCAACCGCGGCTACAGCGAAGGCCTGCCGCACAAGACCCTGTTGCAAGTGTTCGAACTGCTGGGCAATGACCACCCGCTGGTCACCGTGTACCGCCGCAAGTTGTTTGCCGCGCTGTACTAATCACCGATCCAACTGTACAGCGGCGTATCCCCGCCGCTGCTCACCTTGACCTTAGCGCTGTGGCGCAGGCGCACCAATAGTCGCTTGCCCGCCGCAGCATCCCCCGCCAAACCTTCCAATCGATCAAGCAACTCCAGGCCGCTGAGTTGTCCGGCGTTGCGCAACAGGTCCTGGGCGTTCTGCCACAGGTCATCATTGTGTTTGACCGGCGCTACCGGCGCGGCGGCGGCGCTGGCTGCCGGCGTCGCCTGCAATTGCGCGCCCAACTTTGCCCAATCGCCGTCGTCCAGTTCCAGGGTTAAGTCCACCGGCAGGTCGCCGATGGTTCCACGAATTCGCAACATCGTCCTGACTCCTGCAGTTTTTCTGACGGGCATGCTCCCATGCGGCTTGCGCAACGCCAAGCAGACGGTCAAACTCTCGGCCTTATTGTTATAAGATCACATAACATAACTTTCATGTTCTGGAGCCCTCTCATGCGCCGTCTGCTGCTCGCTTTGCCGTTTGCCCTGCTGCCACTGGCCATCGCCCATGCGGCTGAAGACCATGATCACGACCACGAACACGGCAGCCTCGGCGCGCACGAGCACGGCGTCGGACGTCTCAACGCCGTACTCGACGGCCAGACCCTGGAGCTTGAGCTGGACAGCCCGGCAATGAATCTGGTGGGGTTCGAGCACGTCGCCACCACTGCTGCAGATAAGGCCAAAGTCGCCGCTGCACGCAAACAGCTGGAAAACCCATCGACCCTGTTCAACCTGCCCAAGGCCGCCGGTTGCGTGATCAGCTCCCAGGAGCTCAACAGCCCGCTGTTCGGTGACAAGCCGGAAGCCGACCACGACGATGACCACGATCACGACGCCAAAGACGGCGCCCACGAACATCATCACGACCACAGCGAAATCCACGCCCACTACCAATTCACCTGCGCCACGCCGACTGCGTTGAGCAATCTGGACCTGACCCAGGTATTCAAGACCTTCCCCGCCACTCAGAAAATTCAGGTACAACTGATCGGCCCGAGCGGCCAGCAAGGTGTTGATGCCACCGCCACAGCAGCCACCCTGAAGTTCTGAGTTCACATGACCCAAGCACTGATCGAACTGTCTGACCTGGGCTTCAACTGGCCCGGTCACCCACAGTTGCTGGACATCCCCGCCTTCCGCCTGGAAGCGGGTGAAACCCTGTTTCTCAAGGGCCCGAGCGGCAGCGGAAAAACTACGCTGCTTGGTCTGTTGGGCGGCGTGCAGAAACCCAGCCGAGGTAGCATTCGCTTGCTCGGCCAGGAGCTGACCGAACTCTCGGCCGGCGCCCGTGATCGTTTCCGCGTCGACCATACGGGCTACGTCTTCCAGCAGTTCAACCTGCTGCCGTTCCTGTCGGTGCGCGAAAACGTTGAGTTGCCTTGCCACTTTTCCAAACTGCGTGCACAGCGGGCAAAGCAGCGCCACGGCAGTGTCGACCAGGCCGCCGCTACATTGCTCGCGCATTTGGGCTTGAAGGATAAAGACCTGCTGGAGCGCCGCGCCGATTCGCTGTCCATCGGCCAGCAACAACGGGTGGCTGCCGCACGCGCGCTGATCGGCCAACCGGAATTGGTGATCGCCGACGAACCCACCTCAGCCCTGGACTACGACGCCCGCGAAGCTTTCCTTCAGCTGCTGTTCGCTGAATGCCGCGACGCCGGCGCCAGCCTGTTGTTTGTCAGCCATGATCAGAGCCTGGCGCCGCTGTTCGACCGCAACCTGTCGCTGGCCGAACTCAATCGCGCCGCCACGCCCGCAGAGGTTTGAGATGTATTTGTTTCGTCTAGCCATGGCCAGCCTGGCTAACCGTCGCTTTACCGCGATCCTCACCGCGTTTGCCATCGCGCTTTCAGTCTGCTTGTTGCTCGCAGTGGAACGGGTTCGCGTTGAGGCGCGCAACAGTTTCGCCAGTACCATCAGCGGCACCGACCTGATCGTCGGCGCCCGCTCCGGTTCGGTCAACCTGCTGCTGTATTCGGTATTTCGCATCGGCAACGCCACCAACAACATCCGCTGGGACAGCTACGAGCACTTCGCCGCCAGCCCCCAGGTGAAATGGGCGATCCCGATTTCCCTCGGCGACTCCCATCGCGGCTACCGGGTGATGGGTACCAACGAGTCGTACTTCGAGCATTACCAGTACGGCCGCAAGCAAAACCTCGAACTGGCCAGCGGCCGTGCCTTTGCCACCGACCCGTTCGAAGTGGTGCTCGGTGCCGAGGTCGCTGATGCCCTGCACTACAAGCTCGGCGACAAGCTGGTACTGGCCCACGGCGTGGCGGTGGTCAGCCTGGTCAAGCACGATGACAAGCCGTTCACCGTGGTCGGTATCCTCAAGCGCACCGGCACGCCGGTGGATCGCACGTTGCACATCAGCCTGGGCGGCATGGAAGCTATCCATATCGACTGGCACAACGGTGTGCCGGCCCAGGGCAAAGGCCGCATCAGCGCCGATCAGGCTCGCAATATGGACCTGACCCCGCAGGCCATTACCGCCTTCATGCTCGGCCTGAACAACAAGATTTCCACCTTCGCCCTGCAGCGCGAGATCAATGAATTCCGCGGCGAGCCGATGCTGGCGATCCTGCCCGGCGTGGCGCTGCAAGAGCTGTGGAGCATGATGGGCACCGCCGAAAAAGCGCTGTTCGTGATCTCGCTGTTTGTGGTGCTGACCGGCTTGATCGGCATGCTCACCGCCATCCTTACCAGCCTCAACGAACGCCGCCGCGAAATGGCGATCCTGCGTTCGGTGGGGGCACGGCCGTGGCATATCGCAACGTTGCTGATCTTCGAAGCCTTCGCCCTGGCCCTGTCCGGCGTGATCGCAGGCGTGGGTTTGCTGTATGTGTGCATTGCCGCGTCGCGTGGGTATTTGCAAGCCAATTACGGGCTGGACCTGCCGATGTCCTGGCCGAGCGAATATGAATGGACCTTGCTCGCCGGTATCCTGGCTGCTGCGCTGTTGATGGGCAGCGTGCCGGCCTGGCGCGCCTACCGACAATCCTTGGCCGATGGCCTGTCCATACGTTTATGAGGAAGGACTCGATGCGTCGTGCCCTGTTTGCACTGTTGTTGCTGGTGGCGGTACCCGCCTGGGCCGATGAGCAGCCCAAGGATTTGTCCTGGCAGGAGATGATCCCACCGGACGCGCCGCCAGAAGTCCCCAATATGAAACCGCTGCACGACCTGTCGAACATGGCCGATGCCTTGTCCGTCGAAGCCGCGCCGGCGGCCAAGCAGGACCTGCCCAACGCGCCGGTGGTGCAGAGCCTCAATGGCCAGCACATCCGCCTGCCGGGTTATATCGTGCCGCTGGAAGTCAGCGAAGAAGGCCGTACCACCGAGTTCCTGCTGGTGCCGTATTTCGGCGCGTGCATCCACGTACCGCCGCCGCCGTCGAACCAGATCGTGCATGTGAAAAGTGAAGTCGGCGTGAAGCTCGATGAGCTCTACCAGCCGTATTGGATCGAAGGCGCGATGCAGGTCAAGCCGTCTACCAGCGAACTGGCGGACGCCGGTTACCAGATGGATGCCGAGAAGATTTACATGTACGAACTGCAGGAATAACGCTGATCGTCCTTTCATTGAGCTGAGTCAACAGACCGAACGGAACGATCTTTACCATTGGACGTACAACTTTTAAACGTCCTTTGGAGCTCCCATGAACAAGTCTCTGCTCGGCGCGTCCCTCTTCGCGCTCGCCCTCGTCGCCCCCATTGCCCATGCTCACGAAGCGGGCGACATTCTGGTTCGCGCCGGTGCTATCACCGTGAACCCGAAGGCCGACAGCAGCACCGTCAAGGTTGACCAGGGCCCGCTGGCCGGTACCAACCTGGGCGGCAAGGCGACCATGAGCAGCGACACCCAACTGGGCCTCAACTTCGCCTACATGCTGACCAACCACGTGGGTATCGAACTGCTGGCCGCCACGCCGTTCGAGCATGACGTGAAGATCAAGGGCACCGCCCTCGGCGGCGCCAACGGCAAGCTGGGTACGCTGAAACACCTGCCGCCAACCCTGAGCGTCGTGTACTACCCGCTGGACAACAAGTCCCCGTTCCAACCGTACGTAGGCGCCGGTATCAACTACACCTGGATCTACGACGAACACGTCGGCAGCCGTGCCCAGGGCGCAGGCTTCAGCAACTTCAAAGCCGAGAACTCATGGGGTTGGGCTGCGCAGATCGGCGCGGACTACATGATCAACGACAAGTGGATGATCAACGCCCAGGCGCGTTACATCGACATCAGCACCAAGGCTACCGTGGAAAACAACGCCGTGGCGCCGGGCACCCGTGCCAAGGTCAATGTGGACGTGGACCCAATGGTTTACATGGTGGGTATCGGCTACAAGTTCTAAGCAAAACTGCATAAACAACTGTGGGAGGGGGCTTGCTCCCGATGACGGTGGATCAGTCAACAAACCAGTGACTGGTACACCGCTATCGGGAGCAAGCCCCCTCCCACATTTGGTTGTGCGTTGGGTTCAGCTGTGGCGGTAAAACCGATCCAATAGCGCCGGAAGCCCCGCCCGCCAGGCCCGCGGCTTGATGCCAAAGGTATGCAGGATTTTCTTGCAGGCTAACACCGCGTGCTGCGGCTCGTCCGTCGCATCCGGCCGGGCCGCGTGGGCTTGGGCGGTGGGCGATTCGATGGCCAACGGATGGAAAGTGCGCGCTTCGGTGAGGATCGCCTGACCCAGCGCCAGCGGCGTAGTCGCCTCCTGGCCGGCGTAATGGTAAGTGCCCCACAGCGGCGCCGCGCAATCAAGTTGCTTGAGCACCGAAATGATCACCCGCGCCGCATCATCCACAGGCGTCGGGTTGCCACGGCGGTCATCCGCCATCAGCAATTCATCCGGTTTCTCGGCCCGAGCCAGGAAGCGCCCGAGGGTGCCATCCACACTGTCATCCAGCAGCCAGCCAAAGCGCAGCAACACATGCTGCGGGCACGTGGCGCGCACACTCTGTTCGATACGCCACAACGCCTGGCCACGCAGGCCCAGGGGCACCGGCTCGTCCTTTTCGCTGTAGGCGGTGGCACGGGAGCCATCGAATACGCGGTAGCTGGACGGTTGCAGCAAGGTGATGTTGTGGTGTTGGCACAGTTCGGCCAGGCGCTCGATAGCGAACTCCTGCGAAGCCAAACGGGTTTCGCTGACGGCTTCGGCCTGGAACCAGTCGAAGTAGTAGGCGAGATTGATCAAGGCATCGGGACGGGTGTCGTCGAGCAATTGGGTGAGGCTCGCGGCATCCCAGCCGTCTTGGGGCGGTTTGGGTGCGAGGAAACCGATGTCTTCCTCTGCACCGAGGCGAATCAGCGCCTGCCCGAGGGCATTCCCGCCGCCCAATAACATAAGGCGCATTCGCATAGATTGAGCAGGCCCGGTCTGTTTGGAACGTTGGCTATGGTCGGCAGGCCCGTGGGCCTTGCCGCTGGCATTTGCCAGAATCGTTGCATTTTGCGGGTTTGTAGCGCAACCGTCACGGATTAAGTGTCTTGACGCCTGGCTCTGCGGGCTCATGCTCCAACGCCGCACGCTGGGGCACCATGACCTGCTGTGGATAAGTCTGCGCGAAGTGCACCTCGGGGCAGTTATCCACAAGCTTTTTCAGACGCTGGTTAAACGCGCGACTGACAGCATATTGCCCACCCGATACCGTGCGGAACTGCGCTGTGAGCACCACGCCATTGAGGTCCATCTTGTCGACACCAAACACTTCCAGCGGCCCTTGCAGGTTGTACTTGAGGAAGACATCGTCGCGGATCGACTGACCGGCTTCACGAATCAACTCCACGGCCTTGTCCACATCGGTGTCGTAGGTGAACTGCACCGAGAAGAACGCATAGGCAAATTGCCGCGACTGGTTGGTGACCGCCTTGATCTGCCCGAACGGCACCGAATGCACAAAGCCCTTGCCGTCACGCAGACGCAGGGTGCGGATAGTCAGGCCCTCGACGGTGCCGGCGTGGCCGGAGTCGAGCACCACCCAGTCGCCGATGGACAGCGTGTCTTCAATGATGATGAACAGCCCGGTGATCACATCCTGCACCAGTTGCTGAGAACCAAAACCAATGGCAAGGCCGACCACACCAGCACCCGCCAGTAGCGGCGCGACATTGATGCCAAGGTTGGCCATGGTGGTGATCGCGCAGATGACCACCAGGATGATCTTCACCGCATTACGCAACAGCGGCAGTATGGTTTTCACCCGCGTGCTCGGCTGGCGACTGGAGCGTTTGTTTACCGGCGGTTTCAGCGCTTCCTGGATCGCCGTGTCGAGCACCACCCAGAACAACCATGTCATCAGTAGAATCAAACCGATGCTGCTCAAAGAGTCGCTGATCGCCCGCCCTACCGAGTTGCGCTGGGCAAACTCGAACAGGGACACGCCCCAGATCCGCCCAAGGATTTCGATAAAGGCGATCGCCATGACAATGCGCAGGATCGCGTGCAACAGGCTCAAGAAACGATCTTTATAGGCGCTGCTGCGCTGGATCGCTACCTGGCTGCGGGACTTGAACAGGTGTTGCAGCACGGTGCTCAAGAACACGGTGCCAATCAGCAGAATCGTGGTGAACAGCGCGCAACGCAGGGCTTTCTGGTTATCGTCACCGGCGCCGATGAGGTTGATTGCCGAGACCAGCACCATCAATAGAATCGGCCAGTACCAAAGGCCGGAAAACACCCGCAAAGACTGCTGCAACGCCGGATGTTTAAGGCGCTGGGCCAGTGGCCGATTGCGGATCAGATGGGCGACCGGCCGACGCAAGCGCACCACCAGCACGCCGAAAATCACCGCCGCGAACAGGCCGGTAAATACCGCAATACTGCTGGTGATGTTGCCGCCAAGCTGGCGGGCGATTTGCGGGCTGGTCAGGGCATCGCTGAGGGCGGCGAGGAAGCCAATCAGGAACAGCGGCTTGGGGCAGTAATCGCGAATAATCTGCACCGCCGGCCGCTTGTGGCCGAAGTTGAACATGACAATCACGCACAACAGCATCGAGGTGGAAAAGATCCCGCTGCTGGTGGCATAGGCAAAACACAGTGCCAACGCGCGCCCCACCGAAGTGGGCAGGAAGTGACTGACATAAAGGGTCAGCGGCAGGCAGATCAGCGCCGGGATCGTGTAGGGCACCACATACCCGAGCACCGCATGCAGGCGTTTGCGCTGTGCGACGAATGACCGTCGGCCCAAGCGCTGCACGATAAACCGCCCCAACAACGTCAGCACGGTAAATGCGCCGACCCACACACCTGACAGCAGCAGAAAATTCCCGGCCACACTCCACGGCGAACGTTCTGACGTTTGGTCGACCAACCGCCCTACCTCATCCGCCGCCCTGTCCGCACGCAGGCGCCAGGCGTCGATCAGGCTCTGATTGAGGTCGAGCTTGTCTTGCACGTCGTCGATGCTGGAACTGATGGCACCGAGCAGTCCGCCTTCCACCAGCAACTCTGGCTTGGCCGGCGTCTCGGGTTCGGGCGCAACCGCCGCGGCGTGCAGTGCGCCACTGCCGCAAAACAGCAGCGCACCGAGCAGTAATGCAGTCTTGAGATTCAGCAAAACACCGAGTTCCTTCAGAAGGGTCTGTAAGGAACTGACGGGTTTCAGCAGGGATGGTTCACTTCAGGTCGACATTCAGGCTTGGCGCGCCAAACGCTACCAACTGCGCGTTAGAGCCGGCGAAATAGCCTTTCCAGAAGCCTTCCAACGCTTGGATGGTCTTGCCGGAGCGATAAGCCTGCTTGACGTCCTTGGTCACCAACGCCGCACCGGCCACATAGACACGCGCGCCCTGCAGATCGGCGAACAGGCCTTTGTCGGCCACCCGCTTCAGCTCGGCGTCGGGTTGCAGATCACGAATCCGGTTGTTGGCGTAGAAGCTGCCGAAGTCGCTGTTTTCCAGCATGTCGGAAATCAACAACACCACACGTTCCTGAGCCGGTTGCTGGCCCAGGTCTTTGCCGATATCACGCAACGACTGGAAGATCTCACTGCGCGCAATATCTTCGGACGCTTCACGCAGCGTGGTCACAAACACCTTGCCAAAGGTCTTGTTGAAAAAGCTGCGCTGCTCGGCCAGGCACGTATCAAAGGTGCGCAGCGATTGCATGCCCACGCGCTCACGGACTTTCTCGTCTATGCCCTGGTTGAGTTCACCGGCAAAGCGCAATTGCATGAACTGCCCCGGCAGAAACGCCGAGAAGCTGTACAGTCGGACCTTATCGCCCGGCTGTACAAAGCGCTGCACCTGGGCCCAAGTGGCCTTCTGAATGACCTCAGGCATCGGGATCGTTTGATCAATGATCACCGTCAACTCGCGCCCCGCAGACACGGGCCGAAACTCAGCGACCTTGGCGTACGGATAGCAATCCGGAATGTCGTTGCGCTCGCCGGCCACCGCCATCAATGGCGCCAGCAACAGGGCACAGAAAAAGCGCGGGATCATCATTCAGGCACCTGTTGCGTCAAAGTCTTTAACCAACTGCTGTTCGGCACGCAGCGCCAGCACATCTTCCAGGGCGTGGCCTTTGGCACGGCTGATCGTTGCCAATTGCTCTTCGGTGTAGGCCGTCAGGTCTTTGCCGCGCAGGGCGTCGAGACCTTCCGAGGCAGCCACCGCCACTGGCGCCTGCACCGGGGCTGGTGCTGGTGCTGGTGCAGCGACTTCCGCTACCGCCGGTGCGGCAGGTGCGGCAGGTGCAACCGGAACATTGACGGGTTTGGCCGCTGGTTGCGGATTCCCTGGCAACGCCTGTTTGCGCGCCACGAAGGTCTCGAAACTGCGATTGTGTGCAGTGGTCAACGCCGCCTGCTGCTGGGCGTTGGTGGTGGTGCGCCCGGCGAGCTTGAGCTGCAATTTGCTCAATTTGTGATCGGCATGGGAGGCAATTTCCACGCGTTGGCTCTGCATCCAGTTTTCCAGGGCTTCGCCGCTGGAGAACTTGTGGGTGTGCTCCCAGGCAGTCTTGGACTCAACCCCGGCGAAACCGAAGATCGACGCCAACCAGATACTGGTGATCTGAATCGCGATGTAGATCACCGACAGCACGATGAAGGTGATCAGCGAGGCTTTGCGGATCGCGTCCATCTTGTCGGTCAGGGTTTGCTTGTCTGCCTGATCGTTGATCGCCGCCGAATCGGCCGGCAGTTCGAACGGGCTGGCCGAGTCGTAATTCTGCTGGGCAAAGGCATGCGGGCTGCCGACCATTTCGGTCTCGATGCTTTTGAGCTGCATGGTGCGGATACCGAACGCCGCAATCGCGATAATCGCGATCCAGATACCGGTGGTGATCATCCAGCCACGGCTTGGTGTCACGGTGTGGTTAGTGTTGATGCGCGCCAGGATGCGGTTGTAGTCCTTGCCGTCTTTATCGCTTTCGGTGTCTTTGATCCCGATGCCCGGCAACTCCTTGAGCTGATTCGGGCGGTCGCTGTCGCTGTCGTTTTCCCACCAGTGGCGAGCCTTGCTGATCAGCGCGTTCTTGTGCGCAGCACGGCCGGTGACTTCGGCCAGGATCGCCGAGGCGACCGCCAGCAGGAAGGCGAACAACCAGCCCATCCAGCTTTGGTCATTGGCCGACAGGTTCTGGTTGATGAATGGCACCAGTACGTAGGCGAAACCCACGGCCTCGAACATGATCAGCATAAAAATCAGGGCAAACACCCAGAACGGTCGCTCCCGGCGGCCACGCTCGCCGATGGTGCGCAGGTAGGATTCGCTTTTATTAAAGAAGTCGACGTCTTCCGCGCCGATTTTTTCATAGCGCGAGTAGTACGCGTCGCACAGCTCGCTCTCGGATTTCGGCCAGCCATAAGCGTCGAGCATCAGGCTCTGCTTGGACAGGCGCGCTACCTTGCCGATCACGGGCACGCCGTGCCAAACACGCATGACGAAATAACCCACTTTTTCCCAATACGCTTGAATCAGGATCGCCGCCAGCAGCGTGGAAATCACCAGGCCGGTGATTAGCTTGTTTGCCCAGAGCAGGGCCGTCAGCGCATTAAAGCTGAAGTCTTCCATGGTGTATGTCCTTGAGTCTTACGCGCGAATCGGCACGAAACGGGTAGTGAAAGCTTCACGGCTGCGCGGGTAGAACAACGCACCGTCCGTGGCTTCGGAGTTTTTCTTGCTGAACACCACGTCGATACACGACACCGGTGCCTTGGGGTCTTGGATAAAAACGCGATAGAGCACCAGGTCCTCACCTTCGTAGGTGTTGGCCACGGCTTTGCTTTTGATCGACTTGCGGTTGCCGTCCTTGTAGCCCTGGACCACTTCGATGAAGGGTTGGCGGTCGACGCTGGCGCCGTCACGCAGGATCGAAACCGGCGACAGCGTCACCAGGTGGCCATTGACCACATTCGCCCACACGCGATTGTTGTAGCCCGGCAGGTACTCGGTGGTGACTTGGGTGTCGAGCGCCTTGCCGCTGGCGAGGTTGAACACCTTGCCGGTTTCTCGCGGGCGGTCGGCTTCGCAACTGCTGTTGGGCAGATCGTTGGCTTGCGCGCTGCTGACCAGAGCGAACCCGGCCTTTTTCGGCGCGATGCCTTGGGCCAGGGTCCAACGCGTGTCGCTGGCCGGCTGGCCGCCAAAGTCGACCAGGGCGGTACCGGCATCGGCGGGCTTGCTCTCAGCAGCCGGTTTGGTGGTGGCAGCAGGCTTGTTTTTCGGCGCGCGGGCGACGGTGCGCGCAGGCTCGGTCGAGGTACCGTGCGCCAGGTATTTGGAGTTGTTCTGTTCGGCGTTGACCCGCTTGACCAGCATGTTGCGGTCGGTCACTTCAACGATCTCAACCCGACGGTTCTTGCCGCGTTGCTGCACATCGCTGTTGTCGGCGATTGGCCGCGAAGCCCCCGCCCCCTGGAAAAACATACGCTGCGGGGCGATGCCTTGCTCGGCCAGGATCGACGCCACGGCGCGGGCACGTTGCTCGGACAACCGCTGGTTGGTGGCGGCGCTGCCGGTAGCGTCGGTATGGCCGACGACCAGAATAGCCGCCTGGCTGTTCTGGCCCTGCTTGGGCGCGAACGCGGCGGCCAACTTGCGGACCTGGCGCTGACCATTGGCGCTCAACTGCGCGCTGCCGGTGGCGAACATGCCTTCATCCTGCACTTGGGCAACGATGCCCGCTTCAGTCGGTGCCGGCGCGCGGGCGTTGCCGCTGGCGACCTCCTGGCTCTGCAGAGTTTGCACCTGGATATTCAGGTTCTCTTCCTTGGCGATCCGCTCCAGTTCCTGCAAACGGTTCTGCCACAAGTTACCCGCCACACAACCGGCCGCCGCGCCCACACCACCGCCGACGATCGCCTTTTTGGCATCGCCCGTGATCGCATACGTCAGGCCTGCACCGAGCAATGCACCACCGGCGCAACCGATGGCCGTGCCGTAGTTTTTGCCGGCGTCGTTAAGCGTCGCACAGCCGCTGAGCGCCACGGCGCCAGCAAGCAGGCTGATTTTTCGGGTAAAGGAGGTATTCACTTGATGGGTTCCGGCCTTCATGAAAAGAGCCGCCGACCCACTGCCAACGCCGAATACGCGCCAACTGCATCATCCATGAACAGGCCCTGCACAATCGTTGAATGGGGTAAATAGCGCGGGATTGGATCACGTCAGTGATGGCAATTCAACAGCATTTGTAACTCCATGCGTCCTTCAGAACCGTCCGTAGGACGTTCGAAACTTTCTCCAGCCGCCAGCAGTCAGCCATTACATGAAGCCAAGCCCCACTCTTCACAGGAATACACATGACTGCGATCCCCGACTGGGTGCCCGTTACCCCCAGCGTCGCCATCACGCGCTTTACAGTGCTGACGGTCAATATCCACAAGGGCTTCACCGCCCTGAACCGACGCTTCATCCTGCCCGAGCTGCGAGAAGCGGTGCGCAGCGTGGGCGCAGACATGGTGTTCCTGCAGGAAATCCATGGCACCCACGAGCGCCATCCGCAGCGCTACAGCGACTGGCCGAACATGCCGCAGTACGAGTTTCTGGCCGACAGTATCTGGCCGCAGTTCGCTTACGGGCGTAACGCGGTTTATCCCCATGGCGACCACGGCAATGCGCTGCTGTCGAAATTCCAGATCGTGAGCTACGACAACCTCGACATCTCCCAAAGCGGCCATGAAAACCGTGGCCTGCTGCATTGCGTGTTGCGCTTGCCGGGCAGCGGGCAGGAAGTGCACGCAATCTGTATCCACCTGGGCTTGCGCGAGGTGCATCGCCAGCAGCAATTGCGTTTGCTGGAGCAGCGCATCCGCGAGATTCCCGCCGATGCGCCGTTGGTGGTCGCCGGCGATTTCAACGACTGGCGCCAGCGGGCCGATTTGAGCCAAAGCGGCCTCACCGAGGTGTTCGTGCACACCCTTGGCAAACCGGCGCGCACCTTCCCGGCACGCCTGCCGTTGCTGCCGCTGGACCGCATTTATGTGCGCAACGTGAAGGTTCACAACCCACAGGTGCTGACCACACGGCCGTGGTCCCATCTTTCAGACCATGTGCCGCTGTCGGTGGAGATTGAGCTATGAACATTGCGGTCGAGCACATCTCTACCGACCAGCCGCCGGACGAAACCAAGGCACGCGACCTGGATTACGGCTGGCAAAGCGGTAATCAGGTCGAGTTGCTGGAGAACGGCGAAGCGTACTTTCCCAAGGTATTCGAGGCGCTGCGCCAAGCCCGGCGCGAGGTCCTGCTGGAGACCTTTATCCTTTTCGAAGACAAGGTTGGCCATGAGCTGCAACGTATCCTGATCGAGGCGGCGCAGCGTGGGGTCAAGGTCGTGGTCAGCCTGGATGGCTTTGGCTGCGGCGAGCTGAGCGCGGGGTTTCTCGGTGAGCTGGCCGAAGCCGGCGTGACGGTGCAGATGTTCGATCCGGCGTCCAAGACGCTGGGGATTCGCACAAACTGGTTCCGCCGCCTGCACCGCAAGATTGTGGTGGTGGACGCCACCGTGGGGTTTATCGGCGGGATCAACTTCTCTGCTGATCACTTGGGGGATTTCGGCCCCGAGGCCAAACAGGATTACGCGGTGCAGGTAATTGGCCCGGCGGTGGCAGACTTGCATCACTTTGCCTTGGCACAAAGTGGTCGCCAGGTGCGCACGCGGCGCGGGTGGCGACGGCGCCAGCAGCGGCCTTCAGCGTGGTCGAGCGAGCACGGCGACGGCCTGGTACGGTTGATTTACCGTGACAACCTGCAACACCGCGACGATATCGAAGAAGCGTATATCCATGCCCTGAGCAAGGCCCAACACCGAGCGGTGATCGCCAACGCGTATTTCTTCCCCGGCTACCGCCTGCTGCGGGAAATCCGCAACGCCGCGCGCCGCGGTGTGCATGTGCAGTTGATCATGCAGGGCCAACCCGACGTGCTGCTGGCCAAACTGGCAGCACGCATGCTCTACGACTACCTGCTCAAAGACGGTGTAGTGATTCACGAATACTGCCAGCGCCCGCTGCACGGCAAAGTCGCATTGGTGGATGACGAGTGGAGCACTGTAGGTTCGAGCAACTTGGACCCCTTGAGCCTGGCACTGAACCTGGAAGCCAACGTGTTGATTCGCGACCGCGCGTTTAATCAGCAACTGTACGAGCGCCTCGAAGTGCTCAGTAAAAATCACTGCCAGACCATGCCGGAAAACCGCAAGCCACGCCTGTGGTTGTGGCGATTGACCGTCGGCTTCCTGGTGTTCCATGTGATGCGCCATTTCCCCGCGCTGACCGGTTGGCTGCCTGCGCACAAACCGCGCTTGAAACCCTTCGTGCATGAGGAACAGCGCCATGAAAGCTGAGCGTTTCAAGCGTTGGAAGAAGCCCCTGACCATCGCCTTCTTCCTGCTGCTGATCGTGCTGTTCACCCTGCTCGCCCGCAGGATCGACTGGAGCGAGGTGGTCCAGACGCTGGGTGATTTCAAACTGCGTACCTTGCTGATAGCAGGCGCGTTGACCCTGTGCAGCTTTATCGTCTACGCCTGCTTCGACCTGATCGGCCGCACCTACATCCGCCAGCCATTGCGCTGGAAGCAGATTCTGCCGGTGGGCATCATCAGCTACGCGTTCAACCTCAACCTCAGCGCGTGGGTCGGCGGCATCGCCATGCGCTATCGGCTGTATTCAAGGTTGGGCGTGAGCACCGGCAATATCGCCAAGATTCTGGGCCTGAGCCTGGCCACCAATTGGTTTGGCTACATGGCGCTGGCCGGCGCGGTTTTCAGCAGCGGGCTGGTGACCATGCCGCCGGGCTGGAAGCTGAGCAGCGGCGCGCTGCAAGGGGTGGGTGTATTGCTGGTGCTGGCCAGCCTGGGCTACCTGGCGGCCTGCCAATTTTCGAAAAAACGCGCGTGGTCGATCCGAGGCATCGAGATCAACCTCCCATCGCTGCGCATGGCCTGCTTGCAACTGGCGTTGGGCGCGTTGAACTGGTCGCTGATGGCGGCGGTGATTTTTACCCTGCTGCCCGCCAAGTTGGACTATCCGCTGGTACTGGGTGTGCTGTTGATCAGCGCGATTGCCGGCGTAGTCACCCATATCCCAGCCGGGCTTGGGGTGCTGGAAGCGGTGTTTATCGGGCTGTTACAGCATGAGGCGTCGCGGGGCAGTTTGCTGGCGGGGTTGATTGCGTATCGGGCGATCTACTTCATCTGCCCGCTGCTGATTGCACTGGTGATGTACTTGGGCGTGGAAGCCAAGGCCAAGGCGTTGCGGGTGAAGAAAACACCCGCCTGAACGCACTACTGGGATTGGATGATGCTCAACCGCTCGCCGACCACCATCTCGGTGATCCAGTCCACCAGGATCGAGGTGTAGGCCTGTTGGGACACCGGATCGCTGAGGGAGTGGTCAGCGCCATCGATGATGCGGTGAGTCAGGGAATGGGTCTGCTGGCACGCGGCGCGGTAACTCATGATGGTGGCGTGGGGCACATGGTCATCGGTTTCCGATTCGACAATCAGCACATCACCGGTAAACGCCGCACAAGCATGTAAGGCGCGGTTGGTCTCGGCATGCACCAGGGTGCTGCGGTAATCCATCAAATCGACCTTATCCAGATCGCGCTTGGGCTTGAGCCATTCCTGATCGCGGTACAACGCCGGCACACGCAGCGCCAGCCAGCGTACCGGGCGCAGCGAGGTGAGGATTGCAGCCAGGTAGCCACCATAACTGGTGCCCACGACCGCCACCGCCGAGGTGTCGATGGCAGGATGGGCGAGCAGCCGGTCATACGCCGCCAGCAGGTCCCGCAGGTTGTCTTCACGGGTGACGCGGTTCAATGGAATACCGTTGCCAGCATGGCCGCGCAGGTCGAAGGTCAGGCACACACACCCCAGGCCGGCGATGCCTTTGGCCCGCTCCAGATCCCGCTCTTGGCTACCGCCCCAGCCGTGCACAAACAACACGCCCGGCACTTTGGATTTAGGGCTCAGAAACGTACCGCTCATTTGTTCGTCGTCGATATCGATGGAAATGGTTTCACTTCTAGCCGTCATAAGATTTAACCGTCACGTACTTGAGAAGAAAGTCGCTGTTTTCCGCGGGGCCGCGGTACACCTCAATGGCATCCGCCGGCAGCGCTTGGTCCACGTAGGTTTCTACCGAGGACACATGAATGGCTTTAAGGCCCGGGTGGTTGATGAAGCTCTGCAGCGCCGCGACTTCCGCGCTGCTGGCGCCGCCCATGCGCCAGGATTGTTCGAGCACGCCACTGCGACGCTGGCCGTGGCTATCCAAGCCTTGAGCGATGTCGTAGTTGCGCCGTGAGGCATAGAAGCCGGGGTAGGCTTCATCAGCTGCCGTGTCGAAGACCTGCGCTTGCTCGATGGCCAGGCGTACGTCCTCGGGCAGATCGAGCTTAAGCAAGTCTTCGTAATAACCGGGTACGACCAGCAGGTCGGATCCGCCATAGACACCTTCGCCCTCCCCGTCTTCGGTCAGGTATTGCTCGCCGCAGTAACTGAACACGTGATCGCCTATAAAACTCTGGCCCACGCTATGGGTGACCACATCATGCAGGTCCTGCTCCAACACCACGCCTTCGTCGAACAATTGCACAGCCTCAGGCCTGGCCAGCACGGCTTTGAAGGCATCGAGGCTGTGGATAACTTCCTGGCCGCGTCCAGCGCAGGCGTGCACTGGTTTCAGGCGAATGGGCCCGTCGTTAAGCAAACGGGTGGCAGCGGGCAGTGCGTCTTCGAGCGCGAATACACTGAGGCCTTCCAACACGACTTTTTTTACCCGCTCGCAGAACAACGGCGACCATCCCTCTGGCGCCTTGGCCTCAGGGCTTAACAAACCATGGCTGATGGCTTTGGTGCAGATGAAGTCGTGATCGACATAGCCGCCCCACAGATCTTCGGGGCCTTTGACGTTAAGGGCGCGGGCCTGCGCCGGGCCAACAAGGGTTTGCGTGGGCAGTAAATACAGCTCACGGCCAGCATGTTTTTGCGGATCGTAGCTGCCGCCGAATTTAAGCCCCAGAATTTGCGCCAGCCAGCGGGCCAGGGCGAGGTTTGTGTGGACTTCATGCTGAGGTGCGCCCTCTCGTGTGGAGTAAGCGACCACCCATTTTTTGCGTTGTGTCGGGGTCATGCGTCCCCCTTGGCCGTCCGGCCATGTGTGTATCAAGAAGGCTGCAGGGATCAGGCCAAAACACGGAGGGGCGGGACCGGTTTGAAATCAATCAGTTACTGAAAAACCGATGGCATTTGGCCTGTTTTATTCTGCACGACGAGGCGTCAAGTGCGCGGCGTTCTGCACGATTCACACGCCAAAACGGCTGCGATAATCACTGGGCGCCAGACCTGTGATTTTCTTGAAAATGGCGCGAAAGGCGCTGGGATCCTGATAGCCCACGGTCCAGGCGATATGGTCGATGGTGCCGTTGGTGAACTCCAACATCTGCCGCGCCTTGCCCACACGCAAGTGCTGGCAGTATTCGGTGGGTTTCAAGCCAGTGGCGCCGCGAAAGCGCCGCAGGAAAGTACGTTCTTCCAACCCCGCCTCTTGCGCCATGGTCGCGACGGACACATCTACCGCCCCGCTGGCTTGCAACCAATGTTGAACCTTGAGAATGGCCGCGTCGCAATGACCAAGGATCGGCGCAAAGTTACTACCGCACTGGCTGGCGCTGTCGCTGTGTTCGATGACCAAGAACCGCGCGGTGTCGGCAGCGATGCTCGGCCCCATGAGACGGTCAACCAGACGCAGGCCCAGTTCGGACCACGCCATCAGCCCGGCCGTAGTAATCAGGTCGCCGTCATCGACAATAGGTTTGTCCGCCTCCAGGCGCACGGAGGGGTAGCGTGCGGCAAAAGACTTGGCGGAAGACCAATGGGTAGTAGCGCTGCGCCCATCCAGCAAGCCACTGCGCGCCAGCATGATCGAGCCGATACAGACGCCACCGAGTACGGTCCCCGTCGCGTGCTGCTGACGAAGCCACTCCAGCAGCGCAGGCGGCGCTTGTTCTTCGGTGAACTCACCGATCGACGGGGGCACCAGCACGGCCATCATCGGCTGGTCGGGGCCTGGGTGGCTGTCGAATACCCTTTTCGGCGAGCCATCGGCACTTACCTGCCAATGACTGATACGCAGCAGCGGCAGTTGTGCAGACTGATGCTCGGCCGCAATCCGGTTGGCCACGCCGAACAGGTCGGTCAGGCCATGCACGGCGGCCAATTGCGCCCCTTCGTAGATCAACACGCCCAGCTCAACAACAGCCATTGTCAGTTTTCCCCCTGTTATTGTCGGTGCAGCCAATCCCCGGCGCCGGCGCCAGCTAAGATACTGGGCCCATCAACCCATCACGAGGCAATAACCCATGGCCAAGCAAGCGCTCATCCTAATCGATATCCAGAACGACTACTTCCCCCAGGGCAAGTGGCCGCTTGATGGTGTGGAAGCTGCGGCGGACAAGGCTGCGCAGGTGCTCAAGGCGTTCCGCCAGGCAGGTGATGCGGTGATTCATGTGCGCCATGAATTCACGTCCGAAGATGCACCGTTCTTCACGCCTGGGTCACAAGGCGCGCAGTTGCATCCAAAGGTACTGAACGAAAGCAATGAGCCTGTGGTGCTTAAACATTTCGTGAACTCGTTTCGTGAAACCAATCTGCGCGCCTTGCTGGAACAACGCAGCATCACCGAACTGGTGGTGGTCGGCAGCATGAGCCATATGTGCGTCGATGCCGTGGTGCGGGCCGCAGCGGATCTGGGCTACAAGGTCACGGTGATTCATGATGCCTGCGCCACCCGCGATCAGGAGTTCAACGGGCAGGTGATTCCGGCCGCGCAGGTGCATGGCGCGTACATGGCCTCGTTGGCGTTTGGGTATGCGGGCGTGGTGTCGGCGGAGGAGTATTTGAAGACGCAAGCAGCGGCGGCGTAAACGCTGCTTGCCTGGGTGTTTTAGCGGGTCGCGATAATAAAGAGACGCGGGAACGGCAGTAACACGGTGCCATCGGCCAGGGCTGGATACGCCTGGGCAATCCGCGCCTGATATTCCTGTAGAAAGGCGGCTTTTTCACCATCGGTCAACGGTGCAAGGAATGGACGCAATCCCGTGCCCTTGAACCACTCCACCACAGCCCCGTGATCCGCCAACGGGTGCAGGTAGGTCGTGCGCCATACGTCAACGGCAGCGCAGTGCTTGCTCAGCAACTCGTAGTAGTAGCTCGCCGCGTACCGCTCATTGTGTTTGACCGTACCAAGCTTTGCAGACCACGGGCCCTCAGCCGCGACTTCACGCGCAAGCCGGTGTGCAGGCTCATCGAGGTTGTCCGGGGTTTGCACTGCCAGCGTGCCGCCGGTCGTCAGTTGGTTGACCAGATGAGGGTAAAGCGTGCTGTGGTTGGGCACCCATTGCAGCGAAGCGTTGGCCAGGATCACGTCGAATTTTTGCGCGGGACTCCAGGCGCCGATATCGGCCAGTTCAAAGCTCAATTCCGGCAGGCGTTTGCGGGCGTCGATCAACATATCGTCGGAGCTGTCCATGCCGATGACATGTGCTTGAGGGAAGCGCTCGGCCAGCACTTCAGTGGAGTTGCCAGGGCCGCAACCCAGGTCAACGGCGGTTTTCACGTCACTATTTGGAATGGCTGCAACCAAGTCACGGACCGGACGGGTGCGTTGTTGCTCGAACATCGTGTACTGCTTGGCAGACCAGGTCATCGCGGCTTTCCTTGTTCTTTGGAAGGGGCTACAGCCTAAATCGTGTGACCCATGAGGACAAATGCCAGGGCCGGAGATCTTCTATGCCGTCATTTCATCCGCTTCAGAAAACTCATGTACGGATCGCCATTGAGGATGAAGTCTTCGCGCATCCGGCCGTCAAGCATGGGTTCAAGACTGGTAGGGGTGAGTAATTTGTGCTTTGGGAGACGAAACGCCTGTTCATGGTCCGAGTAGGTATACCGTTGGAAATGCAGTGCATTGCCTATCCAGTGGACGTCGTTGTAGAGGTAATGCCAGTTTTTGTCACTGGGCGTACTCAGGTAAAAAACCCCGTTCACATCTCGGGTAATTTCATACATCACAAAATTACTGGAGCTCCATTTGCCGACGTAGCGGTCCATACCCGGATGGTCGGGAATGGCTGGGGCAGCGACGAAATCACTGTCAGTGTAGGGCGTACTCCGGGCCTGCTCGGCCTTGAGCTGAGGGTAGCGTTCGCACACAGAATCGATGCTGTCGACTTTTTCAAGGTCGTACCTGATTTCCATGCCATCCGTTCGGGAAGTGAACTGCATGGCCTCGGAAGAAAAGGTCAGCACCTTCAGCTCAATGGTTTTGGTCGGTAATATCATGTTGATTACCTCCCCATTGTCAGCCACGGAATAAGCGACCA
Source organism: Pseudomonas sivasensis (assembly GCF_052938085.1). NCBI lineage: Bacteria > Pseudomonadati > Pseudomonadota > Gammaproteobacteria > Pseudomonadales > Pseudomonadaceae > Pseudomonas > Pseudomonas sivasensis. Next base: position 545,155 of record NZ_CP176442.1, on the reverse strand, counting down.
CGTTCGTCGGTTCCCGAGTTGATTTCACGCAGTCGAAAGCGTGCATCAACAATTGGCCATCGGACCTGAACTCAGCCACGGTCGTTTGACCTTCGTTCAATGCCTGCATGGCCCAGAGGCCGACAATCAGGTTTTTAGAAGCCTTTGGCTCTGCGTGTAACGCGGTGCAGCCGGCCGCCAAAACGACGGCCAATACGTAGCGCAGCAGTGTGTTCGACACGATGTTCATCCATGACTGTGTGGGTCGGCGGTTCTCAATGCGAACCTACAAACAAAAAAGCCCCAAGAGCAGGGCTCATGGGGCTTTTCGGGAAAGCTTTACGGATTGCTCCGAGCGATATCCTAGAAAGGAATATCGTCATCAAAGCTATCGAAATCCGGAGCCGGTTGCGGAGCGACCTGTTGTGGCGCCGGACGCGACTCACGCTGTGGCTGCTGGCTTGGCTGTGGACGCGACTGCTGTGGACGCGGTGCCGAGTTGGACATGCCGCCCTGGCCCTGTTGATCGCCTTGTGGACGACCGCCCAGCAGTTGCATGGTGCCTTGCATGTCGACCACGATTTCAGTGGTGTAACGCTTGATGCCGTCTTTTTCCCACTCGCGGGTCTGCAGTTTGCCTTCGATGTAGACCTGCGAACCTTTGCGCAGGTATTCGCCGGCGATCTCTGCAACCTTGCCAAACATCGACACACGGTGCCACTCGGTTTTCTCGACCTTCTGGCCGGTTTGCTTGTCGGTCCACTGTTCGCTGGTCGCCAGACTCAGGTTGGTCACGGCGTTACCGTTAGGCAAGTAGCGAACTTCGGGATCCTGGCCGCATGTACCGACCAATATGACTTTGTTAACCCCACGGGCCATAACGTTCTCCTAAGCTGGGCGCGCTGTCGGCACTGGATTGACCAGTTGCTCAAGCGTCGCGCGATCCAATAATTCGGTGTCCAATTTGATGTAAATGGCCGCCTCTTCAGCGACCACGACTGCATCTGTTACCCCTACGACTGCCTTCAGGCGCTCTACCAGACCGCTTTCACGGATCGCCTCAGGCGATAGCGGCAAACGCAGACTTGTGACGTAGGGAGGTTCGCGCATGGTAACAGCAAAGACCAGCCAAAGTGCAGCAAGCCCGGCGCATCCGAGGAACACAACCGACAAACCGCCATGCTGGAACATCCAGCCGCCCATGATGCCGCCCAACGCCGAGCCAAGGAACTGGCTGGTGGAATACACCCCCATGGCCGTGCCTTTGCCACCCGCCGGTGAAACTTTACTGATCAGCGAAGGCAATGAAGCCTCCAGCAGGTTGAACGCGGTAAAAAACACCACCGTCCCGATCACAAGCGCCCGAAGGCTGTCGCCGAACTGCCAGAAGAATAGTTCAGTGAGCATCAATGTCGCGACGGCACCCAGGAGAACTCGTTTCATTTTGCGTTTCTTCTCGCCGTAGATGATGAACGGAATCATGGCGAAGAACGAAATCAGCAGAGCAGTGAGGTAGACCCACCAGTGCTGCTCCTTGGGCAGCCCGGCTTTTTCCACCAGGGCCAGGGGCAAGGCGACGAAGCTGCACATCAGCATTGCGTGTAATACGAAGATACCTAAATCCAGGCGCAGCAGGTCTGGGTGCTTGAGCGTCGGCAACAACGTCTTGCGTGCGACACCCGACTCCCGGTGCTGCAACGTGCCGGTGGAGCGCGGCACCATAAAGGCCACGATCACGATCCCGAACAACGCCATGCCGCCGGTGGCCAGGAATAAGCCGTGCAGGCCGAAAGCACGAGTCAGCAAGGGACCGACCACCATGGCCACCGCAAACGACAGGCCAATGGTCATGCCGATCATGGCCATGGCCTTGGTGCGGTGTTGTTCGCGGGTCAGGTCAGAGAGGAGCGCCATCACCGCAGCGGAGATCGCCCCAGCACCTTGCAGGATACGCCCGGCGATCACACCCCAGATGGAATCGGACTGCGCCGCGAGCACACTGCCGAGGGCGAAGACGATCAGCCCGAGGTAAATCACCGGACGACGGCCAATGCGGTCGGAAATGATCCCAAAGGGGATCTGAAAAATCGCCTGGGTCAGGCCATAGGCGCCAATCGCCAGGCCGATCAGTGCGGGGGTCGCGCCTGCCAGATCCATTCCATAGGTCGCCAGTACCGGCAACACCATGAACATGCCAAGCATACGGAACGCGAACACCAGGGCCAGACCGCTTGCTGCTCGGGTCTCGCCGCTACTCATGCGTTCGCTGTGGGGATCGTGCATGGAAAAACCTCGTGTGAACCGGCGGCGATTCTACCAGTCCCATCGATTGAGAGGGTATATGCGGCGCTTTGCCGCGCAGCTTTCATGTAAGGCTGCACCCGGCACTTTGACAGTGTATATTCATCCAGTCTTTAGCCGTATACTCCGGCATTATTTACGCCCGCCGTGCGAGGCCATCTTGGACAAGATCCTGATTCGTGGGGCTAGAACCCACAACCTGAAGAACATCGACCTGACCCTGCCCCGGGACAAACTGATTGTCATCACCGGCTTGTCCGGCTCGGGCAAATCGTCCCTGGCGTTCGACACGCTGTATGCCGAAGGTCAGCGCCGCTATGTGGAATCGCTGTCGGCCTATGCCCGGCAGTTCCTGTCGATGATGGAAAAGCCTGACGTCGACACCATCGAAGGTCTGTCGCCGGCGATTTCCATCGAACAGAAATCGACCTCCCACAACCCACGCTCCACCGTGGGCACCATCACCGAAATCTACGACTACCTGCGCCTTCTGTACGCGCGGGTAGGTATTCCCCGCTGCCCGGACCACGACATTCCGCTGGAAGCCCAGACCGTCAGCCAGATGGTCGACTTGGTACTGGCCCAGCCGGAAGGCGCCAAGCTGATGCTGCTGGCCCCGGTGATTCGCGAGCGTAAGGGCGAGCACCTTTCTGTTTTCGAAGAGCTGCGTGCCCAGGGTTTTGTACGCGCACGCATCAACGGCAAGCTGTATGAGCTGGATGAAGCGCCAAAGCTCGACAAGCAGAAGAAGCATTCGATCGATGTAGTGGTCGACCGTTTCAAAGTGCGCGCCGACCTGCAGCAGCGTCTGGCCGAGTCATTCGAAACCGCGCTGAAACTGGCGGACGGTATTGCCCTGGTGGCGCCGATGGATGACGAGCCGGGTGAAGAGATCATCTTCTCCGCCCGCTTTGCCTGCCCGATCTGTGGCCATGCCATCAGCGAGCTGGAACCCAAGCTTTTTTCCTTCAACAACCCGGCCGGCGCTTGCCCGACCTGCGATGGTCTTGGGGTAAAGCAATTCTTCGACATCAAACGCCTGGTCAACGGCGAGCTGACGTTGGCGGAGGGGGCAATACGCGGCTGGGACAGGCGTAATGTCTACTACTTCCAGATGCTGGGTTCACTGGCGTCTCACTATAAATTCAGCCTTGAAGTGCCATTCAACCAACTGCCGGCAGATCAGCAGAAGGTCATCCTTAATGGAAGTGGCTCGCAGAACGTCGACTTTAAATACCTGAACGACCGTGGCGACATCGTCAAGCGCTCCCACCCGTTCGAAGGCATCGTGCCGAACTTGGAGCGGCGCTACCGCGAGACCGAATCGGCGAGCGTGCGCGAAGAGTTGGCGAAATTCCTCAGCACTCAACCTTGCCCGGATTGCCGTGGCACTCGCCTGCGTCGTGAGGCGCGGCATGTATGGGTGGGTGAGAAGACGCTGCCGGCAGTGACCAATCTGCCGATTGGCGATGCCTGTGAATACTTCGGTGTCCTCAAGCTGACAGGACGCCGTGGGGAGATTGCCGACAAAATCCTCAAGGAAATCCGTGAGCGGTTGCAGTTCCTGGTTAACGTGGGCCTGGATTATCTTTCGCTGGATCGCAGTGCCGATACTCTGTCGGGCGGTGAAGCGCAGCGTATTCGCCTGGCCAGCCAGATTGGTGCCGGGCTGGTAGGCGTTTTGTACATCCTTGATGAGCCGTCCATTGGTTTGCACCAACGAGATAACGACCGACTGCTGGGTACGCTGAAACACCTGCGGGATATCGGCAACACGGTAATCGTAGTCGAGCACGACGAAGACGCGATTCGCCTGGCGGATTATGTGGTCGATATTGGCCCAGGTGCCGGCGTACATGGTGGGCATATTGTTGCCGAGGGTACGCCGGCCGAAGTCATGGCTCACCCGGACTCGTTGACCGGCAAGTACTTGTCTGGCCGCGTGAAGATTGAAGTACCGGCTAAACGCACGCCGCGCAACAAGAAGATGGCGCTACACCTCAAAGGTGCACGCGGGAACAACCTGCGTAATGTCGACCTGGAGATTCCGCTGGGCTTGCTGACCTGTGTGACTGGTGTTTCCGGATCGGGCAAGTCGACACTGATCAACAACACGCTGTTCCCACTGAGCGCAACCGCCCTGAACGGTGCAACCACCCTGGAAGCGGCGGCACATGACAGCATCAAAGGCCTGGAGCATTTAGACAAGGTCGTCGACATCGACCAAAGCCCGATTGGCCGCACGCCGCGTTCTAACCCAGCGACCTACACTGGGCTGTTTACACCGATTCGCGAGCTGTTCGCCGGTGTTCCGGAGTCACGCTCGCGTGGCTACGGTCCTGGCCGGTTCTCGTTCAACGTCAAGGGCGGGCGCTGTGAGGCGTGCCAAGGCGATGGTCTGATTAAGGTGGAGATGCACTTCCTGCCGGATATTTATGTGCCGTGCGACGTATGCAAGAGCAAGCGCTATAACCGCGAAACCTTAGAGATCAAGTACAAGGGCAAGAACATCCACGAAACCCTGGAGATGACCATCGAGGAAGCTCGCGTGTTCTTCGACGCGGTTCCAGCATTGGCGCGCAAGCTGCAAACACTGATGGATGTAGGCCTGTCGTATATCAAGCTGGGACAGTCGGCGACCACGCTGTCCGGGGGTGAGGCGCAGCGGGTGAAGCTGTCTCGCGAGCTGTCCAAGCGCGATACGGGCAAGACTCTGTATATCCTCGATGAACCGACCACGGGCCTTCACTTCGCAGATATCCAGCAACTGCTGGACGTGCTTCACCGATTGCGCGACCACGGCAACACTGTGGTCGTGATTGAGCACAACCTTGATGTGATCAAGACTGCTGACTGGTTGGTGGATCTGGGGCCGGAAGGCGGTTCCAAGGGTGGCCAGATCATCGCGGTAGGTACACCGGAGCAAGTCTCCGAAATGCCGCAGTCCCACACCGGTTACTACTTGAAGCCGCTGTTGGAGCGTGATCGGGCCTGATGTATGCCCCATAAAAAAGCCCCTGTCACTTTGCGGTGACAGGGGCTTTTTAGTAGCCGGAAATCAGAACTGCGATTGCAGATAATTCTCCAGCCCTACCAACTTGATCAGGCCCAACTGCTTTTCCAGCCAGTAGGTGTGATCTTCTTCGGTGTCGTTTAACTGCACACGCAGGATTTCCCGCGTGACGAAGTCACTGTGCTGCTCGCAGAGCTCGATGCCCTTGCAGAGCGCAGCACGCACCTTGTACTCAAGGCGAAGATCGGCTGCGAGCATGTCAGGTACGCTGGTGCCCACGTCCAGATCATCGGGACGCATGCGCGGCGTGCCTTCGAGCATCAGGATACGACGCATCAGCGCGTCAGCGTGCTGTGCCTCTTCTTCCATCTCGTGGTTGATACGCTCATAGAGTTCGGTAAAACCCCAGTCTTCGTACATACGCGAGTGGATGAAATATTGGTCACGAGCTGCCAGTTCGCCCGTCAGCAACGTGTTGAGGTAATCGATTACGTCGGGGTGACCTTGCATCGCCCTACATCTCCCTGCTTGAAAGTCTGTAGTTTGAACCATGATGACTCGGAGGTCACGGGACTAACGGCATAAAAGTGAAGATTTCCGGAGAAAAGTAGCGGAAATAACGCAAAAACCGCCCAAGTGAGGGCGGTTCTGCTTATCGTTTAGAGTCAGTTAAGCGATACACCCAATGCCTTTGCGATTGCTTCTCCATATGCAGGGTCCGCTTTGTAGAAGTGCGCCAATTGACGCTGAACCACATCATTGGAAACCCCAGCCATTGCACCCGCGATGTTATTGGTGAGCAGGGCTTTCTGATCATCGTTCATCAGGCGGAACAGCGCCCCGGCGTGGCTGTAGTAGTCAGTGTCTTCCCGATGATCGTAACGATCAGCGGCACCGCTCAGGGCCAAGGCTGGCTCGGCGTACTGCGGAGCTTGCTTAGGTGCATCGGCGTAGCTGTTTGGCTCGTAGTTAGGGGCGGCACCACCGTTGTTGCCGAAAGCCATCGACCCGTCACGCTGGTAGCTATTTACCGGGTTGCGCGGCGCATTTACCGGCAACTGCTGGTGATTGGTGCCAACACGGTAGCGGTGGGCATCAGCGTAGGCAAAAACCCGACCTTGCAGCATGCGGTCTGGGGACAGGCCAACACCTGGGACCATATTGCTCGGGCCGAATGCTGCCTGCTCAACTTCAGCAAAGTAGTTTTGCGGGTTGCGATTGAGCTCAAGCTCACCAACTTCGATCAACGGAAATTCCTTCTGCGACCAGGTTTTGGTCACGTCGAAAGGATTCTCGTAGTGAGCGTTAGCTTGGGCTTCAGTCATGATCTGGATGCAGACGCGCCATTTCGGGAAATCACCGCGCTCGATCGCACCGAACAGATCACGCTGGGCGTAATCGGGGTCGGTACCGGCCAAGCGTGCAGCATCGGCTGGAGTCAGATTCTTGATCCCCTGCTTGGTTTTGTAGTGCCATTTCACCCAGTGACGCTCACCATTAGCATTGATCAGGCTGTAAGTGTGGCTGCCAAAGCCGTGCATGTGACGGTAGCCGTCTGGAATGCCACGGTCCGAAAACAAGATGGTCACTTGGTGCAGCGCCTCAGGGGAGTGCGACCAAAAGTCCCACATCATCTGTGCGCTTTTGAGATTGCTTTGCGGCAGACGCTTCTGAGTGTGAATGAAGTCAGGGAATTTCAGCGGGTCGCGAATGAAGAACACCGGAGTGTTGTTCCCCACGATGTCCCAGTTGCCTTCCTCAGTGTAGAACTTCAAGGCAAAACCACGTGGGTCGCGCTCGGTATCAGCAGAACCACGCTCACCGCCCACAGTTGAGAAGCGCAGGAAGGTCGGGGTCTGCTTACCCACAGATTCAAACAGCTTGGCGCTTGTGTACTGAGTGATGTCTTGGGTGACTGTAAACGTTCCGTAGGCACCCGACCCTTTGGCATGTACGCGGCGCTCAGGAATGTTTTCACGGTTGAAGTGAGCGAGCTTCTCGATCAGATGGAAATCGTCGAGCAACAGCGGGCCACGCGGGCCAGCAGAACGGGAATTCTGGTTATCTGCAACGGGAGCACCGCTGGCGGTAGTAAGGATTTTATTCTGGCTCATGCTCAATTTTCCTCAGGTCGGACTTAGAACTGCCGGCTAATCGGCTTGGGAGGATTATTGATCAGCAACATGACAGGTACAAATTCATTAAATTTCACACATCAATAGAAAATTACTACCAACAACCTCAACCGCATAGTGCCAAGCCCCTACCCCGAAAACTTGTACAAATCGCGCTTTTGTTACGCGCACAAAAAACCGGGCACTAGGCCCGGTTCTTTGTTACAGCTTGTCGTCTTACTCGGCGCTTACAGCTTCGCCGGCAGTAGCACGATCAACCAACTCAACGTACGCCATAGGGGCGTTGTCACCAGCGCGGAAACCGCACTTGAGGATGCGCAGGTAGCCACCCTCACGGGTAGCGTAACGCTTGCCCAGGTCGTTGAAGAGCTTACCAACGATAGCTTTCGAACGAGTACGGTCGAAAGCCAGACGGCGGTTAGCCAGGCTGTCTGTCTTAGCCAAAGTAATCAGCGGCTCAGCAACGCGACGCAGTTCTTTAGCTTTCGGCAGTGTAGTTTTGATCAGCTCGTGCTCGAACAGCGACACCGCCATGTTTTGAAACATGGCCTTGCGGTGCGAGCTGGTACGGCTCAGGTGACGACCACTTTTACGATGACGCATGGTTCATTCCTTACCAAACTCACGTTCGGTGATTACGACGATCAGGCAGTCGCCTTGTCGTCCTTCTTAAGACTTGCAGGCGGCCAGTTGTCGAGGCGCATGCCGAGGGACAGACCGCGGGAGGCCAGAACGTCCTTGATTTCAGTCAAGGATTTCTTGCCCAGGTTCGGAGTCTTCAACAGTTCTACTTCGGTACGCTGAATCAGGTCGCCGATGTAGTAAATGTTTTCCGCCTTAAGGCAGTTAGCCGAACGTACAGTCAGTTCCAGATCGTCAACCGGGCGAAGCAGGATCGGATCGATCTCGTCTTCCTGCTCGATTACCACTGGTTCACTGTCACCTTTGAGGTCGACGAACGCAGCCAACTGCTGTTGCAGAATGGTTGCAGCGCGGCGGATAGCCTCTTCAGGATCCAGAGTACCGTTGGTTTCCAGATCAATAACCAGCTTGTCCAGGTTAGTACGCTGTTCGACACGGGCGTTTTCCACCACGTATGCGATACGGCGAACCGGGCTGAACGAAGAGTCGAGCTGCAAGCGACCAATGCTGCGGCTTTCGTCTTCATCGCTCTGACGCGAGTCGGCCGGTTCATAACCACGACCACGAGCTACAGTGAGCTTCATGTTCAGGGCGCCGTTAGACGCCAGGTTAGCGATTACGTGATCGGGATTAACGATCTCGACATCATGATCCAGCTGAATATCGGCAGCGGTAACCACCCCCGAACCCTTCTTCGACAAGGTCAGCGTAACTTCGTCACGGCCGTGCAGCTTGATAGCCAGACCTTTAAGGTTCAACAGGATTTCAATTACGTCTTCCTGTACACCTTCGATGGCGCTGTACTCGTGGAGCACACCGTCAATCTCGGCCTCGACTACTGCACAGCCGGGCATTGAGGACAACAGGATGCGGCGCAGCGCGTTGCCCAGGGTGTGGCCAAAACCACGCTCGAGAGGCTCGAGTGTGATCTTGGCGCGGGTTGGACTGACAACCTGCACATCAATGTGGCGGGGTGTCAGGAACTCATTTACCGAAATCTGCATGGATGCACCTATTTTCTAGCCCTTACTTGGAGTAGAGCTCGACAATCAGGCTTTCGTTGATGTCGGCGGACAGATCACTGCGAGCAGGAACGTTCTTGAAAACGCCCGACTTCTTCTCAGTGTCTACTTCTACCCATTCTACGCGGCCACGTTGGGCACACAGATCGAGAGCTTGGACAATGCGAAGTTGGTTTTTTGCTTTCTCGCGAACTGCGACCACGTCACCAGCACGAACCTGATAAGACGGAACGTTTACGGTCTGACCGTTAACGCTGATCGACTTGTGCGATACCAGCTGACGGGATTCGGCACGAGTCGAACCAAAGCCCATACGGTATACAACGTTGTCCAGACGGCATTCGAGCAGTTGCAGCAGGTTTTCACCAGTTGCACCTTTCTTGCCAGCAGCTTCTTTGTAGTAGCCGCTGAACTGACGCTCGAGAACGCCGTAGATACGACGAACCTTCTGCTTTTCACGCAGTTGGGTGCCGTAATCGGACTGGCGACCGCGGCGTTGGCCGTGGATACCAGGTGCTGCTTCAATGTTGCACTTCGATTCGATCGCGCGCACGCCGCTCTTCAGGAAGAGATCGGTGCCTTCGCGACGAGCGAGTTTGCATTTTGGACCAATGTAACGAGCCATTCTTTACAATCTCCTGGATTACACGCGGCGCTTCTTCGGCGGACGGCACCCGTTGTGCGGGATTGGCGTCACGTCGGTGATGCTGGCGATCTTATAGCCACAGCCGTTCAAAGCACGGACAGCAGACTCACGACCTGGACCTGGACCTTTGACGTTAACGTCGAGGTTTTTCAGGCCATATTCCAGCGCAGCTTGACCAGCACGTTCAGCAGCTACTTGAGCAGCAAACGGGGTGGACTTGCGGGAACCGCGGAAACCCGAACCACCGGAGGTAGCCCAAGAAAGCGCGTTACCTTGACGGTCGGTGATGGTCACGATTGTGTTGTTAAAAGATGCATGGATGTGGGCGATGCCATCAACCACTGTCTTTTTAACTTTTTTACGAGGACGAGCAGCAGGTTTTGCCATGATTAATTTCCTGTCGATTCGCGTGGGCGATTACTTGCGGATCGGCTTACGCGGACCTTTACGGGTACGCGCGTTAGTCTTGGTACGCTGACCGCGTACTGGAAGACCACGACGATGACGCAGACCACGGTAGCAACCGAGGTCCATCAAACGCTTGATTTTCATGTTGATTTCGCGACGCAGGTCACCTTCAGTGGTGAACTTCGCCACTTCGCCACGCAACAGCTCAATCTGCTCGTCGCTCAGATCCTTGATCTTAGCGGCTGGGTTTACCCCAGTGTCTGCGCAAATTTTCTGCGCAGTAGTGCGACCAACACCATAGATGTAGGTCAGCGAGATAACAGTGTGCTTGTTATCTGGAATGTTAACGCCTGCAATACGGGCCATTCAGTGGGACTCCAATTGACAGCTACCTACGCCCCGGAAGCCAAGAAATAGGGCGCGAGATAATATCGCTGTAATAACAAATAATCAACCCGGCAGCGCACTAGCTGCCGGGCTTCAAGCGGATCACACTCAGCCTTGGCGCTGTTTGTGACGCGGTTCCGCGCTGCAAATTACTCGAACAACACCTTCGCGGCGAATAATCTTGCAGTTACGGCACAGCTTTTTCACCGATGCACGAACTTTCATCACCAACTCCTCGAACCTTATGGGTACTCAGCGCAACATGCCGCTGCCGTAACCCTTCAGGTTGGCTTTCTTCATCAGGGATTCGTACTGGTGCGAAACGAGGTGCGATTGTACTTGGGACATGAAGTCCATCACAACCACGACCACGATCAGCAACGAGGTCCCGCCAAGGTAGAACGGAACGTTTGCTGCAACCACAAGGAACTGGGGCAACAGGCAGACGGCCGTCATATATAGAGCACCGAACAGGGTCAAACGAGTCAGAACGCCATCAATGTAGCGCGCAGACTGCTCACCTGGACGGATACCCGGAATAAAGGCACCGGACTTCTTCAGGTTTTCCGCTACGTCTTTCGGATTGAACATCAACGCCGTATAGAAGAAGCAGAAGAAAATAATCCCTGCACTAAACAGCAGAATATTCAACGGCTGACCAGGAGCGATCGACTGAGAGAGGTCCTGCAGCCAGCCCATATTTTCAGACTGGCCAAACCAGGTACCCAACGAAGCCGGAAACAGCAAAATGCTGCTCGCGAAAATTGCCGGAATAACACCGGCCATATTCACTTTCAGCGGCAAGTGGCTAGTCTGCGCAGCAAAGACCTTACGGCCCTGCTGACGCTTGGCGTAGTGAACAGCAATACGACGCTGGCCACGCTCAATGAACACCACAAAACCGATAATCGCTACTGCCAGCAAACCGATAGCAACTAGGGCGAAGATATTGATATCACCCTGACGTGCAGACTCGAAAGACTGCCCAATCGCTCTCGGAAGACCGGCGACGATACCTGCGAAAATCAACATCGAGATACCGTTACCAACACCGCGCTCAGTAATCTGCTCACCCAGCCACATCATGAACATCGCACCAGCCACAAAAGTGGATACCGCGACGAAATGGAAGCCAAAGTCACCAGTGAACGCAACGCCCTGCCCAGCAAGGCCAACGGACATGCCGATAGCCTGAACCAGAGCGAGGGCAACAGTGCCGTAGCGGGTGTACTGGCTAATCTTGCGACGGCCAGCTTCACCTTCCTTCTTCAACTGCTCCAGCTGCGGGCTGACGGCAGTCATCAACTGCATGATGATCGATGCCGAGATATACGGCATGATCCCCAGTGCAAAGATGCTCATCCGTTCCAGCGCGCCGCCGGAAAACATATTGAACAAGCTAAGAATGGTCCCCTCATTCTGTCGAAACAGGTCTGCGAGTCGGTCCGGGTTGATACCTGGAACCGGGATGTGTGCGCCTATTCGGTAGACGATAATCGCCAGGAACAGAAAACGCAGACGAGCCCAAAGTTCAGACATACCGCCTTTGCCGAGCGCTGAGAGAGCACCTTGCTTAGCCATTTATTCCTCGAACTTGCCGCCAGCTGCTTCGATAGCCGAACGCGCACCTTTGGTGGCGCCGATTCCCTTGCCGATAGTGACAGCGCGAGTCACTTCACCGGACAGCATGATTTTCACACGCTGTACGTTGACGTTGATCACGTTGGCATCTTTCAGGGTCTGCACAGTAACGATGTCGCCTTCCACTTTAGCCAGCTCGGACAGACGCACTTCTGCGCGATCCATAGCTTTCAGGGATACGAAACCGAACTTAGGCAGGCGACGATGCAGCGGCTGTTGACCGCCTTCAAAGCCTGGAGCAATGGTGCCACCGGAGCGGGAGGTTTGACCTTTGTGACCACGGCCACCAGTCTTACCCAAACCGCTACCGATACCACGGCCCGGACGATGCTTTTCGCGACGGGAACCCGGCGCTGGACTCAGATCATTGAGTTTCATCGATTAACCCTCTACACGCAGCATGTAGTAAGCCTTATTGATCATCCCGCGATTCTCGGGAGTATCCTGGACTTCTACAGTGTGACCGATGCGACGCAGACCCAAACCTTTAACACACAGTTTGTGGTTAGGAATGCGGCCGGTCATGCTTTTGATCAGCGTTACTTTAACGGTAGCCATGATCAGAAGATCTCCTTGACAGTCAGACCACGCTTAGCAGCGATGGACTCAGGAGATTGCATGGCTTTCAAACCTTTAAAAGTGGCGTGAACCACGTTTACAGGGTTAGTCGAGCCGTAGCACTTGGCCAGAACGTTCTGAACACCAGCAACTTCGAGGACAGCACGCATAGCGCCGCCAGCGATGATACCGGTACCTTCAGAGGCAGGCTGCATGTACACCTTCGAAGCGCCATGGGCGGACTTCATTGCGTACTGCAGAGTGGTACCGTTCAAATCAACTTGGATCATGTTGCGACGAGCAGCTTCCATTGCCTTCTGGATCGCAGCAGGCACTTCACGTGACTTGCCACGGCCGAAGCCAACGCGCCCTTTACCATCACCTACCACGGTCAACGCAGTGAAAGTGAAGATACGGCCGCCTTTAACGGTTTTAGCTACGCGGTTAACTTGAACCAGCTTCTCAATGTAGCCTTCGTCGCGCTTTTGGTCGTTATTTGACATAACTTAGAACTCCAGCCCAGCTTCACGAGCAGCATCAGCCAGCGCTTTCACGCGGCCGTGGTACTTGAAGCCAGAGCGGTCGAAAGCCACTTGCGAGACGCCCGCGGCCTTAGCACGCGTAGCGACCAGCTGGCCAACCTTAGTGGCCGCGTCGATGTTGCCAGTGGCACCATCACGCAGTTCTTTATCCAAAGTCGAGGCGCTTGCCAGGACTTGGTTGCCGTCGGCCGAGATGACCTGGGCGTAGATGTGCTGCGACGAGCGGTACACGCAGAGACGCACGACTTCGAGTTCGTGCATTTTCAGGCGTGCTTTGCGAGCGCGACGCAGTCGAGTAACTTTTTTGTCGGTCATTTGCTATGCCCTACTTCTTCTTGGCTTCTTTACGACGGACGACTTCGTCCGCGTAGCGCACACCTTTGCCTTTGTAAGGCTCTGGTGGACGGAAGTCGCGGATCTCAGCGGCCACCTGACCTACCAGCTGCTTATCAATACCCTTGATCAGGATATCGGTTTGGCTAGGGGTCTCAGCGGTGATGCCTTCCGGCAGTTCGTAATCCACTGGGTGCGAGAAGCCAAGGGCAAGGTTCAAAACCGTGCCTTTTGCTTGCGCTTTGTAACCAACACCGACCAGCTGGAGCTTGCGCTCGAAGCCTTGGCTTACGCCTTGGACCATGTTGTTTACCAACGCACGCGTGGTACCGGCCATTGCGCGAGTTTGTTGATCGCCATTGCGAGCAGCGAAACGCAGCTCACCAGCTTCTTCAACGATCTCAACGGACGAATGGATGTTCAGTTCAAGAGTGCCCTTGGCACCCTTCACCGAAAGCTGTTGGCCTGCGAATTTGACTTCGACACCGGCTGGCAGCTTAACGGGGTTCTTAGCGACGCGAGACATGCTTATCCCCCCTTAGAACACAGTGCAAAGAACTTCGCCGCCGACACCGGCAGCGCGCGCAGCACGATCCGTCATCACACCTTTGTTGGTGGAGACGATAGACACGCCAAGACCGCCACGAACTTTCGGCAGATCTTCAGCGGACTTGTACTGACGCAGGCCTGGACGGCTAACGCGCTTCACTTCCTCGATGACCGAACGGCCTTCGAAGTACTTCAGCTCGATGGACAGCAGTGGCTTGGTTTCGCTGCTGATCTGATAACCCGCAATGTAGCCTTCGTCTTTCAGGACTTTGGCAACAGCTACCTTCAACTTGGAAGATGGCATGCTTACGACGGACTTTTCAGCCATCTGGGCATTACGGATACGAGTTAGCATGTCCGCTAACGGGTCCTGCATACTCATGGGCTAGACGCTCCTAATACAAAAAAATTAGCCTTGCGGCTACATATGTCGCCGAGAATCTCCGAGCGTAAAAAACACGGGCTCAGGCGAGCCGCGTATTTTAGACACACTCCGGAAATGAAACAAGCCCCAAAAGGGGCTTGTTCCAGATTCAAGGTCACCGGCGGTCAGTATCTTGCGATGCAGACCCCCTAGACGCTGAAAGTACTTACCAGCTAGCTTTAACCAGACCTGGTACGTCACCACGCATTGCCGCTTCACGCAGTTTGTTACGGCCGAGGCCGAACTTGCGGTATACGCCGTGTGGACGACCGGTCAGGCGGCAGCGGTTACGCATGCGCGAAGCGCTTGCGTCACGTGGCTGCTTCTGCAAAGCAACTGTAGCTTCCCAACGCGCTTCTGGACTTGCGTTCAGATCAACGATGATTGCTTTCAGTGCTGCACGCTTCTTGGCGTACTTGGCAACCGTGAGCTGACGCTTCAGCTCGCGGTTTTTCATGCTCATCTTGGCCATGGTCCTACTCCAATCAGTTGCGGAACGGGAATTTGAAAGCACGCAACAGAGCGCGACCTTCATCATCGTTCTTGGCAGTGGTGGTCAGGGTGATGTCCAGACCGCGGAGAGCATCGATCTTGTCGTAGTCGATTTCCGGGAAGATGATCTGCTCTTTCACGCCCATGCTGTAGTTACCACGACCATCGAAGGACTTGGCATTCAGGCCGCGGAAGTCGCGAACCCGAGGCAGGGAGATCGACAGCAGACGATCCAGGAATTCGTACATACGCTCACGGCGCAGAGTCACTTTGACGCCGATCGGCCAACCTTCACGGACTTTAAAGCCAGCGATGGATTTCCGAGCGTAAGTCACAACGACTTTTTGACCGGTGATCTTTTCCAGGTCAGCAACAGCGTGCTCGATGACTTTTTTGTCACCGACTGCTTCGCCCAAACCCATGTTCAGGGTGATTTTGGTAACGCGTGGAACTTCCATCACGTTCGAGAGCTTAAGTTCTTCCTTAAGCTTCGGTGCGATTTCTTTCCAGTAAATCTCTTTTAGTCGTGCCATGGTCTTCTACCTAGCAGTGTTCAAGCATCAACCGCTTTTTGGGTCGACTTGAAGACACGAATTTTCTTGCCATCTTCTACTTTAAAACCAACGCGGTCAGCCTTGTTGGTTTCGCCGTTGAAAATGGCGACGTTAGAAGCGTCCAGAGGAGCTTCTTTTTCGACGATACCGCCCTGCACGCCCGACATAGGGTTAGGCTTGGTATGGCGCTTAACCAGGTTCAGACCACCAATAACCAGACGGTTATTAGCGAGAACCTTAAGAACCTTACCGCGCTTACCTTTGTCTTTGCCGGCGATCACGATGATCTCGTCGTCACGACGAATCTTTTGCATGTCGGATCTCCTTACAGCACTTCTGGGGCGAGCGAGACGATCTTCATGAACTTCTCAGTACGAAGTTCACGCGTCACTGGCCCAAAGATACGGGTGCCGATCGGCTCTTGCTTGTTGTTCAAAAGAACAGCAGCGTTGCCATCAAAGCGGATAATAGAGCCGTCTGCACGGCGCACACCGTGACGAGTGCGGACTACAACAGCAGTCATCACTTGGCCTTTTTTCACCTTACCGCGAGGAATTGCTTCCTTCACGGTAACTTTGATGATGTCACCGATACCAGCGTAACGACGATGGGAGCCACCCAGCACCTTGATGCACATAACACGGCGAGCGCCGCTGTTATCGGCCACATCGAGCATGGATTGAGTCTGAATCATATAATTTCTCCGACCCCTAGTCCTTAGACTTCCACAGCGCGTTCGAGAACATCAACCAGCGCCCAAGACTTGGTCTTGGCCAGCGGACGAGTTTCACGAATAGTGACCTTGTCGCCGATGTGGCACTGATTGGTTTCGTCGTGCGCGTGCAGCTTAGTCGAACGCTTAACATATTTACCGTAGATCGGGTGCTTAACGCGACGCTCGATCAAAACGGTGATGGTTTTGTCCATCTTGTCGCTGACAACACGGCCAGTCAGCGTACGGACAGTCTTTTCGGCTTCAGCCATGATCACTTACCTGCCTGCTGGTTGAGCACAGTCTTCACGCGAGCAATGTCACGCTTAACTTGCGAGAGCAGATGAGACTGCCCCAACTGGCCAGTTGCTTTCTGCATACGCAGATTGAACTGGTCGCGCAGCAGGCCGAGCAGTTGCTCGTTCAGCTGCTGTGCGGATTTTTCACGAAGTTCATTCGCTTTCATCACATCACCGTCCGTTTAACAAAGGCGGTGGCGAGCGGCAGCTTTGCAGCAGCCAGGGCAAAAGCCTCACGCGCCAGCTCTTCAGTTACACCCTCGATTTCATACAGGACTTTGCCTGGCTGAATCTGGGCTACCCAGTATTCCACGTTACCCTTACCTTTACCCATCCGAACTTCGAGGGGCTTTTTGGAGATCGGCTTGTCCGGGAACACACGGATCCAGATCTTGCCGCCACGTTTAACGTGACGGGTCAGTGCACGACGCGCTGACTCGATCTGACGAGCGGTGAGACGACCACGAGCTACAGACTTCAGCGCGAACTCGCCGAAGCTGACTTTGCTACCGCGCTGAGCCAGACCACGGTTGTGGCCTGTCATCTGCTTGCGGAACTTCGTACGCTTTGGTTGCAACATTTGGCGTACCCCTTACTTAGCAGCTTTTTTACGAGGCGCTGGTGCTTGTGGTTTCAGTTCTTCTTGGCGACCACCAATTACTTCGCCTTTGAAGATCCAAACCTTTACACCGATCACACCATAAGTGGTGTGAGCTTCGTAGTTGGCATAGTCGATGTCGGCACGCAGGGTGTGCAGTGGCACACGACCTTCGCGATACCATTCAGTACGTGCGATTTCAGCACCGCCGAGACGACCGCTCACTTGGATTTTGATGCCTTTGGCACCAATGCGCATGGCGTTCTGTACGGCGCGCTTCATAGCGCGACGGAACATTACGCGACGCTCCAGCTGCTGAGCTACGCTCTGCGCAACCAGCATACCGTCGAGCTCCGGCTTACGGATCTCTTCGATATTGATGTGCACAGGCACACCCATTTGCTTGGTCAGGTCCTGACGCAGTTTCTCAACATCTTCACCTTTCTTCCCGATAACGATACCTGGACGAGCGGTGTGGATGGTGATACGTGCAGTTTGTGCCGGACGATGGATATCGATACGGCTTACGGACGCGCTTTTTAGTTTGTCTTGGAGATACTCACGCACCTTCAGATCAGCGAACAAATAGTCCGCATAAGTCCGACCGTCTGCGTACCAGACGGAGGTGTGCTCCTTGACGATTCCCAGGCGAATGCCAATGGGATGTACTTTCTGACCCATCTCTTCGACTCCGTTACTTGTCAGCAACCTTGACAGTGATATGGCAAGACCGCTTGACGATGCGATCAGCACGGCCTTTGGCACGTGGCATGATGCGCTTCAGCGAACGCCCTTCGTTGACGAAAACGGTGCTGACCTTCAGGTCATCAACGTCTGCGCCTTCGTTATGCTCGGCGTTGGCTACGGCCGACTCCAGCACTTTCTTCATGATCTCGGCGGCTTTCTTACTGCTGAAAGCCAACAGGTTGAGCGCTTCGCCCACCTTCTTCCCGCGGATCTGGTCGGCGACCAAGCGGGCTTTCTGGGCGGAGATTCGAGCGCCCGACAACTTAGCGGCTACTTCCATTTCCTAACCCCTTAACGCTTGGCTTTCTTGTCTGCCACGTGCCCACGATAAGTGCGGGTACCGGCAAACTCGCCTAGTTTGTGGCCGACCATGTCTTCGTTCACGAGAACTGGGACGTGCAAGCGACCGTTGTGTACAGCGATGGTCAGACCGACCATTTGTGGCAGGATCATCGAACGACGCGACCAGGTTTTCACCGGCTTGCGATCGTTCTTTTCCGCCGCCACTTCGATCTTCTTCAGTAGGTGAAGATCAATAAAAGGACCTTTTTTCAGAGAACGTGGCACTGTCGTATCCCTCTATTTACTTGCGACGACGGACGATCATTTTGTCGGTACGCTTATTACCACGAGTCTTCGCGCCCTTAGTCGGGAAGCCCCATGGCGATACCGGATGACGACCACCAGAGGTACGACCTTCACCACCACCGTGTGGGTGGTCAACCGGGTTCATGGCAACACCACGAACGGTTGGGCGAACGCCACGCCAGCGCTTGGCACCAGCTTTACCCAGCGAACGCAGGCTGTGCTCGGAGTTCGAGACTTCACCTAGGGTCGCGCGGCATTCAGCCAGAACTTTACGCATCTCACCAGAACGCAGACGCAGGGTCACGTAGACACCTTCACGAGCGATCAGCTGAGCCGAAGCACCAGCGGAACGAGCGATTTGCGCGCCTTTACCTGGCTTCAATTCGATGCCGTGTACGGTGCTACCAACTGGAATGTTACGCAGCTGCAGAGCGTTGCCCGGCTTGATCGGCGCCAAGGCACCTGCGATCAGCTGGTCGCCAGCACTCACACCTTTAGGTGCGATGATGTAGCGACGCTCGCCATCTGCGTACAGCAGCAGAGCGATGTGAGCAGTACGGTTTGGATCGTATTCGATACGCTCAACAGTGGCAGTGATGCCATCTTTGTCGTTGCGACGGAAGTCGACCAAACGATAATGCTGCTTATGGCCACCACCGATGTGACGAGTGGTAATACGACCATTGTTGTTACGACCACCAGTCTTCGATTTTTTCTCGAGCAGCGGTGCGTGAGGAGCGCCTTTATGCAGCTCCTGGTTGACCACCTTGACCACAAAACGGCGGCCAGGGGAAGTCGGTTTGCATTTAACGATTGCCATGATGCACCCCTTCCTTACTCAGCACTGCTGCTGAAATCGAGATCTTGGCCTGGCTGAAGGGAGATAACTGCCTTCTTCCAGTCATTACGCTTGCCCAGACCGCGAGCAGTGCGCTTGCTCTTACCCAGAACATTCAGGGTAGTAACACGCTCTACTTTCACGCTGAACAGGCTTTCGACGGCCTTCTTGATTTCCAGCTTGGTTGCGTCAGTTGCAACCTTGAAAACGAACTGGCCTTTCTTGTCAGCCAGAACCGTAGCCTTTTCGGAAACGTGCGGGCCAAGCAGAACTTTAAATACGCGTTCCTGGTTCATCCCAGCAGCTCCTCGAATTTCTTCACGGCCGACACGGTGATCAACACCTTGTCGTATGCGATCAGACTAACTGGATCGGAACCTTGCACGTCACGTACATCAACGTGTGGCAGGTTGCGAGCAGCCAGGTACAGGTTCTGATCAACAGCTTCAGACACGATCAAAACATCGGTCAGGCTCATGTTGTTCAGTTTGCCCAGCAGATCTTTGGTTTTTGGACTTTCAACAGCGAAGTCCTGAACCACGACCAGACGATCAGTACGCACGAGTTCAGCAAGGATGGAGCGCAGAGCTGCGCGGTACATCTTCTTGTTGAGCTTCTGAGTGTGATCCTGTGGACGAGCTGCGAAAGTGGTACCGCCGCCACGCCAGATTGGGCTACGGATAGTACCGGCACGAGCACGGCCAGTGCCTTTCTGACGCCATGGGCGCTTACCGCCACCACGAACGTCGGAACGGGTCTTTTGCTGCTTGCTACCTTGACGGCCGCCGGCCATATAGGCCACGACTGCTTGGTGAACGAGCGTCTCGTTGAATTCGCCGCCAAATGTCAGTTCGGAAACTTCGATCGCTTGAGCGTCATTTACATTTAATTGCATGTCAGCTTCCCCTTAACCGCGAGCCTTGGCCGCTGGACGTACAACCAGGTTGCCGCCAGTAGCGCCAGGAACAGCACCCTTGACCAACAACAGATTGCGTTCAGCGTCGACGCGCACTACTTCGAGGGACTGCACGGTCACGCGCTCAGCGCCCATATGACCGGACATTTTTTTGCCCTTGAATACACGACCAGGAGTCTGGCACTGGCCAATAGAGCCCGGGACGCGGTGGGAGACGGAGTTACCGTGAGTGTTATCTTGACCACGGAAATTCCAACGCTTGATCGTACCCTGGAAGCCTTTACCTTTGGACTGACCGGTTACATCAACCAGTTGACCAGCGGCAAAGATTTCAGCGTTGATCAGATCGCCAGCCTGGTAGTCGCCATCTTCAAGACGGAACTCCATAACAGTGCGACCAGCTGCAACGTTTGCTTTAGCGAAGTGACCTGCTTGAGCAGCAGTCACGCGCGAAGCACGACGCTCGCCGACAGTGACTTGCACTGCACGATAGCCATCGGTCTCTTCAGTTTTGAACTGGGTGACGCGATTCGGTTCGATCTCAATGACCGTAACCGGAATGGAGACACCTTCTTCGGTGAAAATACGGGTCATACCGCATTTACGACCGACTACACCAATAGTCATGTTGTAAACCTCATGAGTGTACGGGGCTTTCACCCGCTATGGCCGCCCATTTCAGAGCGTTACACGACTAAGACCCAAGTCTTAGCCGAGGCTGATCTGAACTTCCACACCGGCCGCCAGATCAAGCTTCATAAGTGCATCAACGGTTTTATCCGTTGGCTGGACGATGTCCAGTACGCGCTTATGAGTACGGATCTCGTACTGGTCACGCGCGTCTTTGTTGACGTGCGGGGAGACCAGAACGGTGAACCGCTCTTTACGGGTAGGCAGTGGAATTGGACCACGCACTTGAGCACCAGTACGTTTCGCGGTTTCCACGATTTCCTGGGTGGATTGGTCGATCAGGCGATGATCAAAAGCCTTCAACCTGATACGGATTTGCTGATTTTGCATTGGATTTCAGACTCCGGCTGCTATTCCCACCGAGCGCAATACGCCCGTTAAAAGGAGGCGCAATTCTATAGACGGCCCAGATGGGTGTCAACCCAATAAAAAAGGCCCCCGCTAAGCGGGGGCCTCCTCAAAACATCAGAGCTATCTCAGAAGAGATAATTACTCGATGATTTTAGCTACAACGCCAGCACCAACGGTACGGCCGCCTTCACGGATTGCGAAGCGCAGACCGTCTTCCATAGCGATGGTTTTGATCAGGGTGACAACCATTTTGATGTTGTCGCCTGGCATTACCATTTCTACGCCTTCCGGCAGTTCGCAGTTACCAGTAACGTCGGTAGTACGGAAGTAGAACTGTGGACGGTAGCCTTTGAAGAACGGAGTGTGACGACCGCCTTCTTCTTTGCTCAGCACGTACACTTCAGCTTCGAACTTGGTGTGCGGCTTAACCGAACCCGGCTTAACCAGAACCTGGCCACGCTCAACGTCGTCACGCTTGGTACCACGCAGCAGAACGCCGCAGTTCTCGCCCGCACGACCTTCGTCGAGCAGCTTACGGAACATTTCAACACCGGTGCAGGTGGTGACGGTAGTGTCACGCAGACCAACGATTTCCAGTGGATCTTGAACCTTAACGATACCGCGCTCGATACGACCAGTCACAACAGTACCACGACCGGAGATCGAGAATACGTCTTCGATTGGCATCAGGAACGGCTTGTCGATAACACGAACTGGATCTGGGATGTAGCTGTCCAGAGTCTCAACCAGTTTACGAACGGACGTGGTGCCCATTTCGTTGTCGTCTTTGCCTTCCAGAGCCATACGAGCAGAACCGATGATGATCGGAGTGTCGTCACCTGGGAAGTCGTAAGTGCTCAGCAGATCGCGCACTTCCATCTCAACCAGTTCCAGCAGCTCAGCGTCGTCTACCAGGTCAGCCTTGTTCAGGTAAACCACGATGTACGGAACGCCAACCTGGCGGGACAGCAGGATGTGCTCACGGGTTTGTGGCATCGGACCATCAGCGGCCGAGCAAACCAGGATCGCGCCGTCCATCTGGGCAGCACCGGTGATCATGTTCTTCACATAGTCGGCGTGACCTGGGCAGTCAACGTGAGCGTAGTGACGGATCAGCGAGTTGTATTCAACGTGCGCAGTGTTGATGGTGATACCACGAGCTTTTTCTTCTGGCGCGCTGTCGATTTTATCGAAATCAACGATTGCGGAACCGAACACTTCGGAGCAAACGCGAGTCAGAGCAGCAGTCAGAGTGGTTTTACCATGGTCAACGTGACCGATGGTGCCAACGTTGACGTGCGGTAGGGAACGATCAAATTTTTCTTTAGCCACGACAATTAACTCCTTGCCTAAAGGACTGAATCAGCCTTGTTTTTTGGATACAGTTTCAGCGATGTGCGCCGGAGCTGTGTTGTATTTTTTGAATTCCATAGAGTAGCTTGCGCGACCCTGGGACATGGAGCGAACGTCGGTCGCATAACCGAACATCTCACCCAACGGAACCTCGGCGCGAATCACTTTGCCGGAAACCGTGTCTTCCATACCCAAGATCATGCCGCGACGACGGTTAAGGTCGCCCATGACATCACCCATATAGTCTTCAGGTGTAACAACTTCTACCGCCATGATTGGCTCAAGCAACTCACCACCGCCCTTTTGGGCCAGTTGCTTGGTTGCCATGGAAGCAGCCACCTTAAACGCCATCTCGTTGGAGTCGACGTCGTGGTAAGAACCGTCAAAAACGGTTGCTTTCAGGCCGATCAGCGGATAGCCGGCAACAACACCGTTCTTCATCTGCTCTTCGATACCCTTCTGGATAGCAGGGATGTATTCCTTAGGAACAACACCACCCACTACTTCGTTCACGAATTGCAGACCTTCCTGACCTTCGTCAGCAGGAGCAAAACGGATCCAGCAGTGACCGAACTGACCACGACCGCCGGACTGACGAACGAACTTGCCTTCGATTTCACAGTTTTTCGTGATGCGCTCACGATAGGAAACCTGAGGCTTACCGATGTTGGCTTCGACGTTAAACTCACGGCGCATCCGGTCAACCAGGATGTCCAGGTGCAGCTCGCCCATGCCAGAGATGATCGTTTGACCAGTCTCTTCATCAGTCTTAACGCGGAAAGATGGATCTTCCTGAGCAAGCTTGCCCAAAGCGATACCCATTTTTTCCTGGTCATCCTTGGTCTTAGGCTCTACGGCAACCGAAATAACCGGCTCCGGGAAGTCCATGCGAACCAGGATGATTGGCTTAGCAGCGTCGCACAAAGTCTCACCAGTGGTGACATCCTTCATGCCGATCAGGGCCGCGATGTCACCAGCGCGCACTTCCTTGATCTCTTCACGGGCGTTTGCATGCATTTGCACCATACGACCCACGCGCTCTTTCTTACCTTTAACCGAGTTGATCACACCGTCGCCGGACGCCAACACGCCCGAGTAAACGCGGACGAAAGTCAAGGTACCCACGAATGGGTCGGTAGCGATCTTGAACGCCAGGGCCGAGAACGGCTCGCTGTCGTCTGCATGACGCTCCATTTCCTCTTCCTCGTTATCAGGGTTGGTGCCCTTGATAGCAGGAATGTCGGTTGGAGCAGGCAGGTAGTCGATCACAGCATCGAGAACCAGGGGAACACCCTTGTTCTTGAACGAGGAACCGCAAACAGCCAAGACGATCTCACCAGCGATAGTACGCTGACGCAGAGCGGCCTTGATTTCCACGCTGGTGAGTTCTTCACCTTCGAGGTACTTGTTCATCAGCTCTTCGCTGGCTTCGGCAGCAGCCTCAACCATGTTGTTGCGCCACTCGTCAGCCAGTTCCTGCAGTTCAGCAGGGATAGGCTTACGAACAGGAACCATACCTTTGTCGGAATCATTCCAGTAGACCGCCTCCATGTTGATCAGATCGATCTGACCCTGGAAGTTGTCCTCGGAACCGATAGCCAGTTGGATTGGCACCGGAGTGTGACCCAGACGCTGCTTGATCTGACCGATCACGCGCAGGAAGTTGGCACCAGCACGGTCCATCTTGTTTACGTAAACAAGACGTGGAACGCCGTATTTGTTGGCTTGACGCCATACGGTTTCCGACTGAGGCTCAACACCCGAAGTACCACAGAACACAACGACAGCGCCATCGAGTACGCGCAGGGAACGTTCAACTTCAATGGTAAAGTCTACGTGGCCCGGGGTATCGATTACGTTGAAGCGATGCTCGTCTTTGTACTGCTTCTCAGAACCTTTCCAGAAGGCGGTAATAGCAGCAGAAGTAATGGTAATACCACGCTCCTGCTCCTGAACCATCCAGTCTGTGGTCGCGGCGCCATCATGCACCTCGCCCATTTTGTGACTTTTGCCGGTGTAAAACAGTACGCGCTCGGTGGTGGTGGTTTTACCAGCATCCACGTGAGCAACGATACCGATGTTACGGTAGCGGCTAATCGGAGTAGTACGAGCCATAAAGCCCTCGCAAAATTAGTGAAGCTAAGATTAGAAGCGGTAGTGCGAGAAAGCTTTGTTAGCTTCAGCCATACGGTGCACGTCTTCACGCTTCTTAACAGCAGCACCTTTACCTTCAGCAGCGTCCAACAGTTCGCCAGCCAAACGCAGAGCCATAGACTTCTCGCCACGCTTACGGGCGAAGTCTACCAACCAGCGCATTGCCAAGGCGTTACGACGGGACGGACGAACTTCAACCGGAACCTGATAAGTAGCGCCGCCTACACGGCGCGACTTCACTTCGACCAGCGGAGCGATGGCGTCGAGAGCTTTCTCGAAGATTTCCAGGGGGTCGCTGTTCTTGCGTTCTTTAACCTTTTCCAGCGCGCCATAAACGATACGCTCGGCAACGGCTTTCTTGCCGCTTTCCATCACGTGGTTCATGAACTTGGCCAGAATTTGGCTTCCGTATTTTGGATCGTCAAGCACTTCGCGCTTGGCTGCTACGCGTCTTCTTGGCATGGATAAGCCCTCAAACGGTCTTCAGGTTCGCTCGGAATCAGTGCCCTTTCGGGACGCCTCCGACCTTACTCTTATCGACTCAGAAAATAAGATGGTTCAGTTTTACAAAAAGCCGCTACTACTTAGGCTTCTTGGTACCGTACTTCGAACGACCCTGGTTACGACCTTTAACGCCGGAAGTATCCAAGGAGCCGCGTACGGTGTGATAACGAACACCTGGCAAGTCTTTTACACGACCGCCACGAATCAGCACCACGCTGTGCTCTTGCAGGTTGTGGCCTTCACCGCCGATGTACGAGGAAACCTCGAAACCGTTGGTCAGACGCACACGGCACACTTTACGCAGTGCCGAGTTAGGTTTTTTCGGCGTAGTGGTATACACGCGAGTGCATACGCCACGACGTTGCGGGCAGTTCTGCAGCGCAGGCACGTCGGATTTCTCGACGATACGCTTACGCGGCTGACGTACCAGCTGGTTGATAGTTGCCATCTACTAGCTCCACTGTTGTCTTGCGACGCTATTGTCTTGCAAGAAAAGCAAAAATGGCAGGAACGAGCTCCCGCCAAATTTAGGGGTACAAGAGTCTAAAGAGGATCTTGCCCCCAGTCAAGGCAAGGCCCCGACCTCCCCTCTCGTCGAACCGGGGCAAAATTGCCTCGATCCGACGAATGGGACTGCCAGGGCCCAGACTTATTTATTGCAGAACTCAGTTACCGCTTGAGTTCAGCGCTTCGGTCAGTGCAGCTTCCACTTCACTGGCGCTTACGCGCAGCGGCTTGTCAGCATCACGGCGGCGCTTACGCTCGCTGTGGTAAGCCAAACCGGTACCAGCCGGGATCAGACGACCCACGACCACGTTTTCTTTCAGGCCGCGCAAGTAATCGCGCTTACCGGTTACCGCTGCTTCGGTCAGTACGCGAGTGGTCTCCTGGAAGGAGGCCGCCGAGATGAACGACTCAGTAGACAACGACGCCTTGGTGATACCCAGCAGAACACGAGTGAACTTGGATACGAATTTCTCGTCGCCAGCCAGACGCTCGTTCTCTACCAGTACGTGAGTCAGTTCCATCTGGTCGCCCTTGATGAAACTGGAATCGCCGGATTCAGCGATTTCAACTTTACGCAGCATCTGACGCAGGATGGTCTCAATGTGCTTATCGTTGATCTTCACGCCTTGCAGACGATAAACATCCTGGATCTCGTTAACGATGTACTTGGCCAGCGCACTCACACCCAACAGACGCAGGATGTCGTGTGGATCGCTCGGGCCGTCGGAGATAACTTCGCCGCGGTTTACCTGTTCGCCTTCGAAGACGTTCAGGTGACGCCACTTCGGAATCAGCTCTTCGTACGGATCGCTACCGTCGTTCGGGGTAATAACCAGACGGCGCTTGCCTTTAGTCTCTTTACCGAACGCGATGGTGCCGCTGACTTCAGCCAGAATCGATGCTTCTTTCGGACGACGAGCTTCGAACAAGTCGGCAACACGCGGCAGACCACCGGTGATGTCACGGGTCTTCGAAGTTTCTTGCGGGATACGAGCGATAACATCACCGATCGCAATCTTCGCACCATCCGCTACACCGACCAGGGCGTTAGCTGGCAGGAAGTACTGAGCGATTACGTCAGTGCCTGGCAGCAACAAATCCTTGCCGTTGTCATCGACCATCTTAACGGCAGGACGGATGTCTTTACCGGCAGCGGGACGATCTTTCGCGTCGAGTACTTCAATGTTGGTCATACCGGTCAATTCGTCAGTCTGACGCTTGATCGTGATGCCTTCTTCCATGCCCACGTAGGTCACGGTACCTTTCATTTCGGTAACGATTGGGTGAGTGTGCGGATCCCACTTGGCCACGATTGCGCCAGCGTCGACCTTGTCACCTTCTTTAACCGAAATCACAGCACCATACGGCAGCTTGTAACGCTCACGCTCACGACCGTAGTCGTCAGCGATTGCCAGCTCACCGGAACGGGATACCGCAACCAGACAACCATCCACTCGCTCAACGTGCTTCAGGTTGTGCAGACGGACAGTACCGCCATTCTTCACCTGAACGCTATCAGCTGCGGAGGTCCGGCTTGCCGCACCACCGATGTGGAACGTACGCATGGTCAGCTGGGTACCCGGCTCACCGATGGATTGGGCAGCGATAACGCCGACCGCTTCACCGATATTCACCTGGTGACCACGAGCCAAGTCACGGCCATAGCACTTGGCGCAAATACCGTAGCGGGTTTCGCAGCTAATCGGCGAGCGAACAATCACTTCGTCGATGCTGTTGAGTTCGATGAACTCGACCCACTTCTCATCAACCAGAGTGCCGGCAGGAACGATGATTTCCTCAGTACCTGGCTTGAACACGTCACGCGCAATAACACGACCCAATACGCGCTCACCCAGCGGCTCTACAACGTCACCGCCTTCAATGTGCGGAGTCATGAGCAGGCCGTGCTCGGTGCCGCAATCGATCTCGGTTACAACCAGATCTTGTGCAACGTCTACCAGACGACGTGTCAGGTAACCGGAGTTAGCGGTTTTCAACGCGGTATCCGCCAGACCTTTACGAGCGCCGTGAGTGGAGATGAAGTACTGAAGTACGCTCAAACCTTCACGGAAGTTCGCAGTAATCGGCGTTTCGATGATGGAACCGTCCGGCTTGGCCATCAGGCCACGCATACCGGCGAGCTGACGGATCTGCGCAGCAGAACCCCGTGCGCCCGAGTCGGCCATCATGTACATCGAGTTGAAGGACTCCTGGTCGACTTCGACGCCATGACGGTCGATGACTTTCTCTTTCGAGAGGTTGGCCATCATCGCCTTGGAAACTTCATCGTTCGCCTTGGACCAAAGGTCGATCACTTTGTTGTACTTCTCGCCCTGTGTTACCAGGCCCGAGGCGTACTGGCTTTCGATCTCTTTCACTTCGTCAGTAGCAGCACTGATGATGCGGGCTTTTTCATCCGGGATAACAAAGTCGTTAACACCGATGGAAACGCCGGAAATGGTCGAATAAGCAAAACCGGTGTACATCAACTGGTCAGCGAAGATAACAGTCTCTTTCAAACCAACCACGCGGTAGCACTGGTTGATCAACTTGGAGATCGCCTTTTTCTTCATCGGCAGGTTGACGACATCGTACGACAGACCTTTTGGCACAACTTGATACAACAGTGCACGGCCGACAGTAGTGTCGACGATACGAACGTTGCTCACGCTTCCGCCATCACGATCGTTGACGGTTTCGTGGATCCGCACCTTGACCTTGGCGTGCAATGCGGCTTCGCCGGCACGGAACACACGGTCAACTTCCTGCAAGTCCGCAAATACACGACCTTCGCCTTTGGCGTTGATCGCTTCACGCGTCATGTAGTACAGACCCAATACAACGTCCTGCGACGGAACGATGATTGGCTCACCGTTGGCTGGCGACAGAATGTTGTTGGTCGACATCATCAACGCACGCGCTTCCAGCTGGGCTTCCAGCGTCAGCGGTACGTGCACGGCCATTTGGTCGCCGTCGAAGTCGGCGTTGTACGCAGCACAGACCAGAGGGTGCAGCTGAATAGCCTTACCTTCGATCAATACCGGTTCAAACGCCTGGATACCCAGACGGTGAAGGGTCGGTGCACGGTTGAGGAGGACCGGGTGTTCGCGAATCACTTCAGCAAGAACGTCCCAAACCTCTGGCAGTTCGCGCTCGACCATTTTCTTGGCCGCTTTGATGGTGGTCGCGAGACCGCGCATTTCCAGCTTGCCGAAGATGAACGGCTTGAACAGCTCGAGAGCCATCTTCTTAGGCAGACCGCACTGATGCAGGCGCAGGGTCGGGCCTACGGTAATTACCGAACGACCGGAGTAGTCAACACGCTTACCGAGCAAGTTCTGACGGAAACGACCTTGCTTACCCTTGATCATGTCGGCCAGGGATTTCAGAGGACGCTTGTTGGAACCCGTGATAGCGCGACCACGACGACCGTTGTCGAGCAGGGCATCAACCGCTTCTTGCAACATACGCTTTTCGTTGCGCACGATGATGTCCGGAGCGGACAGATCAAGCAGGCGCTTCAAGCGGTTGTTACGGTTGATCACGCGACGGTATAGGTCGTTGAGGTCGGAGGTCGCAAAACGACCGCCGTCCAACGGTACCAGCGGACGCAGGTCTGGCGGCAGAACCGGCAGAACGGTCAGCACCATCCACTCTGGCAAGTTGCCGGAACCCTGGAAGGCTTCCATCAACTTCAGACGCTTGGACAGCTTCTTGATCTTGGTTTCGGAGTTGGTTTGCGGAATCTCTTCACGCAGACGGCCAATCTCGTGTTCCAGGTCGATAGCGTGCAACAGTTCGCGGACCGCTTCGGCACCCATACGGGCATCGAAATCGTCGCCGAACTCTTCCAGCGCTTCGAAGTACTGCTCGTCGTTCAGCAACTGACCCTTTTCAAGGGTGGTCATGCCTGGGTCGATAACGACATAGCTCTCGAAGTAGAGAACGCGCTCGATATCACGCAGGGTCATGTCCATCAGCAAACCGATACGGGACGGCAGCGATTTCAGGAACCAGATGTGAGCAACCGGCGAAGCCAGTTCGATGTGCGCCATGCGCTCACGACGAACCTTGGCCAGTGCAACTTCAACGCCACACTTCTCGCAGATCACACCACGGTGTTTCAAGCGCTTGTACTTACCGCACAGGCACTCGTAATCCTTTACCGGGCCAAAAATCTTGGCGCAGAACAGGCCGTCACGTTCAGGTTTGAACGTACGGTAGTTGATGGTTTCCGGCTTTTTAACTTCACCGAACGACCACGAACGGATCATCTCAGGCGATGCCAACCCAATACGGATGGCGTCGAACTCTTCGACTTGACCCTGGTTTTTCAGCAAATTCAGTAGGTCTTTCAAGGCCTTTCCTCCTGGCGGAGCAGAGAGCGGGCTAAACAGCCCCGCTCTCGATTCGCGTCACGTGTTATTCGGTTTCCAGATCGATATCGATGCCGAGGGAACGAATTTCTTTGATCAACACGTTGAAAGACTCGGGCATGCCCGGCTCCATACGGTGATCGCCGTCCACGATGTTTTTGTACATCTTGGTCCGACCGTTCACATCGTCCGACTTCACTGTGAGCATTTCTTGCAGAGTGTAAGCAGCACCGTATGCTTCCAGTGCCCAGACCTCCATCTCCCCGAAACGCTGACCACCGAACTGAGCCTTACCACCCAGCGGCTGCTGGGTAACCAGGCTGTACGAACCGGTAGAACGAGCGTGCATCTTATCGTCTACCAAGTGGTTCAGCTTCAGCATGTACATGTAGCCAACAGTAACCGGGCGCTCAAACTTGTTGCCGGTACGGCCGTCGAACAGCTGCATCTGGCCGCTTTCTGGCAGGTCTGCCAGTTTCAGCATGGCCTTGATTTCGCTTTCCTTGGCACCGTCGAACACCGGGGTAGCCATCGGAACGCCACCGCGCAGGTTCTTCGCCAGATCCAGGATTTCCTGGTCGGAGAAGGTGTCCAACTCTTCGTTGCGACCGCCGATCTCGTTGTAGATCTCGTGCAGGAACTTACGCAGGTCTGCGACCTTGCGCTGCTCTTCGATCATACGGTTGATCTTCTCGCCCAGACCTTTGGCCGCGAGGCCCAGGTGGGTTTCAAGGATCTGACCAACGTTCATACGCGAAGGTACGCCCAGCGGGTTGAGGACCACGTCGACCGGAGTGCCATTGGCATCGTGCGGCATGTCTTCAACGGGCATGATCACGGAGACCACACCTTTGTTACCGTGACGACCGGCCATCTTGTCGCCCGGCTGGATGCGACGACGGATTGCCAGGTAAACCTTGACGATTTTCAGCACGCCTGGAGCCAGGTCATCGCCCTGCTGCAGTTTGCGCTTCTTATCTTCGAACTTGTCGTCCAGCAGACGGCGGCGATCAACGATGTACGCCTGGGCCTTCTCGAGCTGCTCGTTCAGAGCATCTTCAGCCATGCGCAGTTTGAACCACTGGCCGCGCTCAAGACCGTCGAGGATTTCGTCGGTGATGTCCTGACCTTTCTTAAGACCTGCGCCGCCTTCAGCCTTGTGGCCTACCAAAGCGGAACGCAGACGTTCGAAGGTCGCGCCTTCAACGATACGGAACTCTTCGTTCAGGTCCTTGCGGATCTCGTCGAGCTGAGTCTTCTCGATGGACAGCGCACGAGCATCACGCTCAACGCCATCACGGGTGAAGACCTGTACGTCGATGACAGTGCCCTTGGTACCAGTAGGTACACGCAGGGAGGTGTCTTTAACGTCGCTGGCTTTTTCACCGAAGATGGCACGCAACAGCTTCTCTTCTGGAGTCAGTTGGGTCTCGCCTTTCGGAGTGACCTTACCCACCAGGATGTCGCCTGCGCCAACTTCAGCACCTACATAAACGATACCGGCTTCGTCCAGCTTGTTCAGTGCAGCTTCACCCACGTTCGGGATGTCCGCAGTGATCTCCTCCGGCCCAAGCTTGGTGTCACGTGCCACACAGGTCAGTTCCTGAATGTGGATCGTGGTGAAGCGGTCTTCTTGAACAACACGCTCGGACAGGCAGATGGAGTCTTCGAAGTTGAAGCCGTTCCACGCCATGAACGCGATGCGCATGTTCTGACCCAGTGCCAGTTCACCCATGTCGGTGGACGGGCCGTCGGCCATGATGTCGCTACGCTGGACGCGATCACCCTTGCTCACCAGCGGACGCTGATTGATGCAGGTGTTCTGGTTCGAGCGGGTGTATTTGGTCAGGTTGTAGATGTCGACACCGGCTTCGCCAGTTTCAACTTCATCATCAGCAACACGAACCACGATACGGCTGGCATCAACAGAGTCGATCACGCCGCCACGACGAGCCACGACGCAAACGCCGGAGTCACGCGCTACGTTACGCTCCATGCCGGTACCTACCAGCGGCTTGTCAGCGCGCAGGGTCGGTACAGCTTGACGCTGCATGTTGGAACCCATCAACGCACGGTTGGCGTCATCGTGCTCCAGGAACGGGATCAGCGACGCTGCAACCGAAACTACCTGCTTCGGCGAAACGTCCATCAAAGTGACGTCTTCCGGCGCCTTGACGGTGAACTCATTCAGGTGACGAACAGCTACCAGCTCGTCAATCAGGACTTTCTTGTCGTTCATCGTGGCCGAAGCCTGAGCGATCACGTGATCAGCTTCTTCGATGGCGGACAGGAACACGATCTCGTCAGTGACCAGAGCGTCTTTCACCACACGGTACGGGCTCTCGAGGAAACCGTATTGGTTAGTGCGCGCGTAGGCCGCCAAGGAGTTGATCAGACCGATGTTCGGACCTTCCGGTGTTTCGATCGGGCAAACGCGACCGTAGTGCGTCGGGTGTACGTCACGAACTTCAAAGCCAGCACGCTCACGGGTCAGACCGCCCGGGCCCAGTGCGGAAACACGGCGCTTGTGGGTGATCTCGGAGAGAGGGTTGTTCTGGTCCATGAACTGCGAGAGCTGGCTGGAACCGAAGAACTCTTTCACCGCCGCAGCCACTGGCTTGGCGTTGATCAGGTCTTGCGGCATCAGGCCTTCGCTTTCAGCCATCGACAGACGCTCTTTGACCGCACGCTCAACACGCACCAGACCAACGCGGAACTGGTTCTCGGCCATTTCGCCTACGCAGCGAACACGACGATTACCCAGGTGGTCGATGTCATCGACGATGCCTTTACCGTTACGGATGTCGACTAGAGTCTTCAGTACCGCAACGATGTCTTCTTTGCACAACACGCCCGAACCTTCGATCTCGGTACGACCGATACGACGGTTGAACTTCATCCGACCGACCGCAGACAGGTCGTAACGCTCAGGGCTGAAGAACAGGTTGTTGAACAGGGTCTCGGCAGCGTCTTTGGTTGGTGGCTCGCCAGGACGCATCATGCGATAGATCTCGACCAGCGCTTCCAGTTGGTTGCTGGTGGAGTCAATCTTCAACGTGTCAGAGACGAACGGACCGCAGTCGATATCGTTGGTGTACAGGGTCTCGATGCGAACAACCTGAGCCTTGGCGATTTTGGCCAGGATCTCAGTGTTCAGCTCGGTATTGCACTCAGCCAGGATTTCGCCTGTAGCCGGGTGAACGATGACCTTGGCGGTAGTGCGGCCCAGGACGTAGTCCAGAGGCACTTCCAGCGACTTGATACCGGCCTTTTCGATCTGGTTGATGTGGCGCGCAGTAATACGACGGCCAGCCTCAACGATTACCTTGCCATTCTCATCCTGGATATCCAGGACAGCAATTTCACCACGCAGACGCGATGCGATGAGCTCCAGGCTGAGGGTTTCATCCTTCAGGCTGAATACGTTGGTGGTGTAGAAAGCGTCCAGCACCTGCTCGGTGGTATAGCCGAGCGCGCGCAGCAGCACAGAAGCTGGCAGCTTGCGGCGACGGTCGATACGCACGAACACGCAGTCTTTAGGATCGAACTCGAAGTCCAACCACGAACCGCGGTACGGAATGATCCGCGCGGAGTACAGGAGTTTGCCGGAGCTGTGCGTCTTGCCGCGGTCGTGGTCGAAGAACACACCCGGTGAACGATGCAGCTGAGAAACGATAACACGCTCGGTACCGTTGATAACGAAGGTACCGTTTTCAGTCATCAGTGGGATTTCACCCATGTAGACTTCTTGCTCTTTGATGTCCTTGATCGCTTTATTCGACGACTCTTTGTCGAAAATGATCAGACGGACTTTTACCCGCAAAGGTACGGCGTACGTAACACCGCGCAACACGCATTCTTTGACATCAAATGCCGGTTCGCCCAGGCGATAACCGACGTACTCCAGCGCAGCATTGCCGGAGTAGCTGATGATCGGGAAAACGGATTTGAAGGCCGCATGCAGGCCCACGTCGCGGAACTGATCTTTGGTCGCTCCCGCCTGCAAGAATTCACGATACGAATCCAGCTGGATAGCCAGAAGGTACGGGACATCCATGACGTCCGGCAACTTGCTAAAGTCCTTGCGGATACGTTTTTTCTCAGTATATGAGTAAGCCATCAGCGTTCCCCAGCTTGGTCACCTGCTTGTTTGGCCCCTCCGACGGGAGCAGCCAGAAAATCTTGCAAACCCCATGGTTTGCACCACCGCTTCGGGTGGCTACAGCGCGTTAATGGCGGCGACCGAGTCGACAGCCAATAACGGAAAAAGGCCGGTGGCAAGAGCCACCAGCCATCAGCCTTCAGCTTAACGCTTGGGCTGGAGACGCAAAGTCGATGCTTACTTCAGCTCGACTTTAGCGCCTGCTTCTTCCAGAGTAGCTTTGGCTTTGTCAGCTGCGTCTTTCGACACTGCTTCCAGAACCTGGGCAGGAGCGCCGTCAACTACAGCCTTGGCTTCTTTCAGGCCCAGACCGGTCAGTTCACGTACTGCCTTGATCACGTTTACTTTCTTCTCGCCAGCTTCCAGCAGCATGACGTTGAATTCGGTTTGCTCTTCAGCAGCAACAGCAGCAACTGCTGGGCCAGCGGAAGCAGCGGCAGCGGAAACGCCGAATTTTTCTTCGAAAGCTTTGATCAGCTCAACAACCTGCAGAACCGACATTTCAGCTACGGCGTTGAGGATATCGTCTTGGGAGATAGACATTGCTGTATTTCCTGAATTGGGGGACGGCCTACGCGGCCATCGAAATAAACAAAAATACGCGAGAGAAGTCGCTCAGCCTTAGGCTGCGGCAGCTTCTTTTTGCTCGCGAACTGCAGCCAGAGTACGAGCCAGCTTGCTGGTAGCGCCTTGAATCACGCTCATCAGCTGCGAAATGGCTTCGTCGCGGGTCGGCAATGTTGCCAGTACGTCGATTTGGTTAGCTGCGAGGAACTTGCCCTCGAACGCAGCTGCCTTGATCTCGAACTTATCCTGACTCTTGGCAAATTCCTTGAACAAACGGGCAGCAGCGCCTGGATGATCTTTGGAGAACGCGATCAGAGTCGGGCCGGTGAACACGTCATTGAGAACACTGTATTCAGTGTCAGCAACAGCGCGCTTGAGCAGGGTGTTACGTACAACACGTACGTATACGCCAGCTTCACGAGCCTCTTTACGGAGTCCGGTCATAGCGCCTACTGTCACACCACGGGCATCAGCCACGACAGCGGACAGGGCAGCTTTGGCAGCCTCGTTGACTTCAGCGACGATGGCCTTCTTGTCTTCGAGATTAATTGCCACGGGTTTAACTCCTGCTTGTTACCGTTTCATCTGGCCTAGGCCGGATGTCGTTTTGGTGTCTGATTCGGTAAGGAACCGGGAGCACCATCTGCGTAGGCTTTTGGTTTAAGACTTGCGTCGCCTACGGTCTTGGATAGCCCCCGCCAGGCAGGGACCCCAATTTTTTCAATTGACGCAATCGCTTGCGTCAATCTGTGTCTTATACGTCCAGCGAGCCTTGGTCGATGACCAGACCTGGGCCCATAGTGGTGCTCAGGGTAACGCGCTTGACGTAGATACCTTTAGAAGAAGCTGGCTTGATACGCTTAAGATCAGCGATCAGGGCTTCAACGTTTTCCTTCAGCTTGACGGCGTCGAAACCGACCTTGCCAACGGAGGTGTGAATGATGCCGTTTTTGTCGGTGCGATAACGAACCTGACCAGCCTTGGCGTTTTTAACCGCGGTAGCTACGTCTGGCGTTACAGTGCCGACTTTAGGGTTAGGCATCAGGCCACGTGGACCAAGGATCTGACCCAACTGACCTACAACACGCATTGCATCCGGGGAGGCAATAACTACGTCGTAGTTCAGGTCGCCGCCTTTCATTTCGGCAGCCAGGTCGTCCATGCCAACGCGATCAGCGCCAGCGGCCAGAGCAGCTTCAGCTGCCGGGCCTTGGGTGAAGACGGCTACACGTACAGTCTTGCCAGTACCGTGTGGCAGCACAGTAGCGCTACGAACGACTTGGTCGGACTTACGCGGGTCCACACCCAGGTTTACAGCAACGTCAACGGACTCGCTGAATTTGACAGTCGACAGCTCGGTCAACAGGGCTGCAGCGTCTACAAAGCTGTAGGCCTTGCCTGCTTCGATTTTGCCGGCGATAGCCTTTTGGCGCTTGGTCAGCTTAGCCATTACACACCCTCCACGTTAAGGCCCATGCTACGAGCAGAACCGGCGATGGTACGCACGGCTGCATCCATATCAGCTGCAGTCAGATCCGCGTTTTTGGTTTTCGCGATTTCTTCCAGCTGAGCACGAGTTACAGTGCCGACTTTAACGGTGTTAGGACGAGCGGAACCGCTAGTCAGACCAGCAGCCTTCTTCAGCAGAACCGAAGCCGGGGTCGACTTAGTTTCGAAAGTGAAGCTACGGTCGCTGTATACAGTGATGATCACTGGAGTCGGCAGACCTGGTTCAAGACCCTGAGTACGGGCGTTGAAGGCCTTGCAGAATTCCATGATGTTCACGCCATGCTGACCCAGAGCTGGACCAACAGGTGGGCTTGGGTTGGCCTGAGCGGCCTTCACTTGCAGCTTGATGTAAGCGGTAATTTTCTTGGCCATGAGGCACTCCAATTACGGGTTCAAACGCCTCGAAAGGCTCCCCGGTTACTTGCGCGTTTATCCCAGTGACGACAAAACCCCACAGCCTAAGGCTGCGGGGTTGGGATGCTTAGCCAGCTAGACCTTCTCGACCTGGCTGAACTCCAACTCTACAGGAGTAGAGCGACCGAAAATGAGCACTGCCACTTGGATCCGGCTCTTCTCGTAGTTAACCTCTTCGACAGTGCCGTTAAAATCAGCAAACGGACCATCTGTAACACGAACAACCTCACCCGGCTCGAACAAAGTCTTCGGCTTAGGCTTGTCACTACCATCAGCAACGCGACGCAGAATTGCTTCTGCCTCTTTATCAGTGATCGGAGCAGGCTTATCAGCGGTACCGCCAATGAAACCCATGACACGAGGCGTATCCTTGACCAAATGCCAAGTACCTTCATTCATGTCCATCTGAACCAAAACATAGCCAGGGAAGAACTTACGCTCACTTTTACGCTTCTGACCATTCCGCATTTCAACCACTTCTTCAGTGGGAACCAGAATTTCGCCGAAGCCATCTTCCATGCCTGCCAGCTTCACGCGCTCTAGCAAAGAGCGCATAACATGCTTCTCGTAACCTGAGTAAGCATGAACAACGTACCAACGCTTAGCCACGGGACACCCTTAGCCAACAATCAAGGAAACAAGCCAACCGAGCAGGGAATCAAGCCCCCACAACAGCAACGCCATAACCAGAACAACAGCCACAACAATCAACGTGGTCTGCGTGGTTTCTTGGCGAGTCGGCCAAACGACTTTACGGATTTCGGTGCGAGCTTCCTTTACCAGTACCGCAAAAGACTTGCCTTTAGCAGTCTGCAAGCCCACAAAGGCAGCCACAGCAGCAATAACAAGCAAAGCGAGCACACGGTACAGGATCGGCGAAGCAGAATAGTACTGATTGCCAACTACGCCTACGACCACCAACGCTACAACAACTAGCCACTTGACGAGATCGAAACGAGAGCTTTGAGCTTCAGCCTTAGGAGTCATCTATGAAGATCCTGTGAAAAGAAAGCCAGACACACCACGTGAATCTGGCAGGTCAGGAGGGAATCGAACCCCCAACCTACGGTTTTGGAGACCGTCGCTCTGCCAATTGAGCTACTGACCTAAAACAAAATCAGGCCGACCATTATGCAGGCCTGAAAAAGACTTTACAACAACCAACCCCAACAGACTTGAGACAACCTGGCAAAACCACCAGATACAAAACACTCAAGCCGAGGCAGCTGTTAAAACAAAGGCAGATATTTTCATATCTGCCTTGTTATATGGAGCTCTTGAGCGGATTTGAACCGCTGACCTCACCCTTACCAAGGGTGTGCTCTACCAACTGAGCTACAAGAGCAAAACACATGCACAACCTACAAACTTGGAGCGGGTAGCGGGAATCGAACCCGCATCATCAGCTTGGAAGGCTGAGGTTCTACCACTAAACTATACCCGCGGAGCTTGCAGCTCACGCTAAAAATGGTGGAGGGGGAAGGATTCGAACCTTCGAAGTCGTAGACGTCAGATTTACAGTCTGATCCCTTTGGCCGCTCGGGAACCCCTCCTAAGCGAGCCGGCATTTTACATTACGCCGACCTTCTGTCAAGCATTTTCTCATTTAAATTATGAGGTTAGCTGCATTGACGCCGCATCTCATTAAATCCCCCTAAAGGTCTTCACTGCGAAGCGGGCGCCATTCTATGCAAACTATTCGACAGTTGCAATGCCTTCGCACAGCATTATTTTATGTTTTAACTCATTGAATTCCTTAACAAGGTTTTCAAAGGGCAGATCTTCAGCCAGGCGCCGGCTTTCCGGGGCCACCCGGAGCCAGTAACCTTGAGCATCTGGCGTACTCAGCAGTTGAACCTTGACCTTTATATCCAAGCTAGTGAGACGCTGCTCGACAGATTGCGCTTGGCGCTGGTCTGTAAATCCACCAATGTACAAACAGGTATTTTGCGAATCAGATACCTTTGCCCGCTCCCTGCGGATCACTGCATCCGAAGATTCACTCAGCAGACGAATATCCTGCTGAGCACCTCGATAGAGACTCAGAGGAGTAACGTCTTTAGCGCGCAGCGGGGCCTCTTGCTGGTGCCATATGTAGTAAAAGGCGTTGAGGATCAGTAAAAGCAAAAACAGCCAACGCATAAACACCTCAAGATAACGGGCACGCCATCGCCAGACCAACGAAAACCAAATCAGGAACGAGTCGAGCCTGCGGCACAGAGCCCAATACCAAATCAGCATCTCCGCCAGTCAGGAATATACTGAAGTCATCGCCCCAGTAGCTGCGCGCGAGCTCTACCTGGGTCAGAACAAATCCTCGAAGCATCAACGCACAGCCTCGCTCTACTGCCTCGACTGTTGTACGACCTGGTGAGAGGCACTCCAAAGCCCTTTCAGCAGCGGCATCGCCATACCTTATCTTTCGTGTATGTGTACGCAGCTGATTCCTCATGAGAGACATGCCCGGACAAATAAAGCCTCCCAGGTGCTCGCCATCCTCAGCTATAAAATCTGCAGTCGCCGCAGTGCCAAAATCGAGCACCAAGCAGGCACCCGAGGCCAATTTAAATCCACCGAGCATTGCCAACCAGCGATCCAGACCAAGGCGCTCAAAATCTTCGTAGCCGTTACGTACCCCAGCCACTTCACGAGCTGAAGCAGCACTGGTAACAGCAACACCAAATGTCTCCACAAGCGCTTCAACCAGTTTTTCCGTCTCTTCCTGCGCACGGACGCTCACCAACCTGCAACGCGTCAGCAACAACTCAGGCAGCGCCAGCAGGCTATCAATCAAGGCAGCATCCGAACCTGCAACACCTTCAGCCGAGGCGTTCACCCCGCTCGAATCAAGCACACGCCATTTGATAAAGCTATTCCCACAGTCGAGCTCAAGAATCATCACGCAACCTCAGGCTTAGCTCACCACCACTGTATATTTTCTCAACACCATCAACACTCAAACGCAAAGCACCTTGACGATCAACACCCAGCACCACTCCATCGACCTGGTTGACACCGGCTATAAGCGACACAGCCCTCCCCTGCCAAGCGTGATTTTTCTCCCACTCATTCTGAAGCTCGGCAAAACCTAGCACCCGGTGTCGACCCAAGTAGCCTTGCAACTGCAAACCCAGCCGGGCAATCAGGGCGTTTCGATCAACAGGAAAACCCGTCTCTAACTGCACTGATGTCCATTGCTGATCAACCTCGTCAGCCTTCTGCATATTGACGTTGATGCCTATTCCAAGGACAACGTGACAGATATCAGCAGGATCCCCTACGAGCTCCAGCAAAATCCCGGCAATTTTCTTTTGCCCTACGAGAACGTCGTTTGGCCATTTTAAAGTCGCAGTCTGAACTCCAGACTCACGCAGGGCTTGCATGACCGCCAATCCAACCACAAGACTTAAGCCTTCCAACTGCCGAAGACCATCCTCAATACGCAATACAAGGCTGTAATAGACATTCTGGGCAAATGGACTGACCCACTTTCGACCACGCCTGCCTCTTCCCGCCGTTTGCTGCTCCGCAAGCACCAGAAAGGGCGTCGCGCACTCAACCCCAGCAAGACGCAAAGCTTCGGCATTTGTTGAGTCAATGGAATCGTAGATATGGATAGGCCATGCTAAATCAGGCGCATGCTGCTCAATTTCCGCAGCACTCAAGAAAACCAATGGGGATGCTAATTGATACCCCTTTCCACGAACCTTATGAACAGGCAGATTCAATTCGGCCTCAAGGTGCTGGAGTTGCTTCCAGACAGCACTGCGACTGACGCCCAGGGCGGCGCCAAGTGCTTCTCCGGAATGAAATCGGCCATCTTTCAGAAGTTCTAACAACGTCAGCATGCAAGTATCGCCTCACAATGAGGAACGCATGATAGCCATGCGAAAGACCATTGCATAGAAAGGCAGGCGTTTAGCCCTGAAGGCGGCCATGAGAAAACCTGCCGGCACTTTCCGCCCGTCCAAAACAAAACCCCATCTGCTTTCGCAAATGGGGTTTCGGAATTTAATCTTGACGATGACCTACTCTCACATGGGGAAACCCCACACTACCATCGGCGATGCATCGTTTCACTACTGAGTTCGGGATGGGATCAGGTGGTTCCAATGCTCTATGGTCGTCAAGAAATTCGGGTACTGAGTCGTGACCAGCTGGCCTCGCTTCAGCAAATTGGGTATGTGATAGCTTTCGGTGCTTGCAAGAGTCGAACTTTCGGTTCATTTCGTCTTCACACACCGCAATCTGGTGCTCTTTCGCTTTTCAGCTCGAAGCAAGCAAATTGCTTGGGTGTTATATGGTCAAGCCTCACGGGCAATTAGTATTGGTTAGCTCAACGCCTCACAGCGCTTACACACCCAACCTATCAACGTCGTAGTCTTCGACGGCCCTTTAGGGAACTCAAGGTTCCAGTGAGATCTCATCTTGAGGCTAGTTTCCCGCTTAGATGCTTTCAGCGGTTATCTATTCCGAACATAGCTACCCGGCAATGCCACTGGCGTGACAACCGGAACACCAGAGGTTCGTCCACTCCGGTCCTCTCGTACTAGGAGCAGCCCCTCTCAAATCTCAAACGTCCACGGCAGATAGGGACCGAACTGTCTCACGACGTTCTAAACCCAGCTCGCGTACCACTTTAAATGGCGAACAGCCATACCCTTGGGACCGGCTTCAGCCCCAGGATGTGATGAGCCGACATCGAGGTGCCAAACACCGCCGTCGATATGAACTCTTGGGCGGTATCAGCCTGTTATCCCCGGAGTACCTTTTATCCGTTGAGCGATGGCCCTTCCATACAGAACCACCGGATCACTAAGACCTACTTTCGTACCTGCTCGACGTGTCTGTCTCGCAGTCAAGCGCGCTTTTGCCTTTATACTCTACGACCGATTTCCGACCGGTCTGAGCGCACCTTCGTACTCCTCCGTTACTCTTTAGGAGGAGACCGCCCCAGTCAAACTACCCACCATACACTGTCCTCGATCCGGATAACGGACCTGAGTTAGAACCTCAAAGTTGCCAGGGTGGTATTTCAAGGTTGGCTCCACGCAGACTGGCGTCCACGCTTCAAAGCCTCCCACCTATCCTACACAAGCAAATTCAAAGTCCAGTGCAAAGCTATAGTAAAGGTTCACGGGGTCTTTCCGTCTAGCCGCGGATACACTGCATCTTCACAGCGATTTCAATTTCACTGAGTCTCGGGTGGAGACAGCGCCGCCATCGTTACGCCATTCGTGCAGGTCGGAACTTACCCGACAAGGAATTTCGCTACCTTAGGACCGTTATAGTTACGGCCGCCGTTTACCGGGGCTTCGATCAAGAGCTTCGCGTTAGCTAACCCCATCAATTAACCTTCCGGCACCGGGCAGGCGTCACACCCTATACGTCCACTTTCGTGTTTGCAGAGTGCTGTGTTTTTAATAAACAGTCGCAGCGGCCTGGTATCTTCGACCGGCATGAGCTTACGGAGCAAGTCCTTCACCCTCACCGGCGCACCTTCTCCCGAAGTTACGGTGCCATTTTGCCTAGTTCCTTCACCCGAGTTCTCTCAAGCGCCTTGGTATTCTCTACCCAACCACCTGTGTCGGTTTGGGGTACGGTTCCTGGTTACCTGAAGCTTAGAAGCTTTTCTTGGAAGCATGGCATCAACCACTTCGTTAACTAAAAGTTAACTCGTCATCAGCTCTCGGCCTTAAGATCCCGGATTTACCTAAGATCTCAGCCTACCACCTTAAACTTGGACAACCAACGCCAAGCTGGCCTAGCCTTCTCCGTCCCTCCATCGCAATAACCAGAAGTACAGGAATATTAACCTGTTTTCCATCGACTACGCTTTTCAGCCTCGCCTTAGGGACCGACTAACCCTGCGTCGATTAACGTTGCGCAGGAAACCTTGGTCTTTCGGCGTGGGTGTTTTTCACACCCATTGTCGTTACTCATGTCAGCATTCGCACTTCTGATACCTCCAGCAAGCTTCTCAACTCACCTTCACAGGCTTACAGAACGCTCCTCTACCGCATCACTTACGTGATACCCGTAGCTTCGGTGTATGGTTTGAGCCCCGTTACATCTTCCGCGCAGGCCGACTCGACTAGTGAGCTATTACGCTTTCTTTAAAGGGTGGCTGCTTCTAAGCCAACCTCCTAGCTGTCTAAGCCTTCCCACATCGTTTCCCACTTAACCATAACTTTGGGACCTTAGCTGACGGTCTGGGTTGTTTCCCTTTTCACGACGGACGTTAGCACCCGCCGTGTGTCTCCCATGCTCGGCACTTGTAGGTATTCGGAGTTTGCATCGGTTTGGTAAGTCGGGATGACCCCCTAGCCGAAACAGTGCTCTACCCCCTACAGTGATACATGAGGCGCTACCTAAATAGCTTTCGAGGAGAACCAGCTATCTCCGAGCTTGATTAGCCTTTCACTCCGATCCACAGGTCATCCGCTAACTTTTCAACGGTAGTCGGTTCGGTCCTCCAGTTAGTGTTACCCAACCTTCAACCTGCCCATGGATAGATCGCCCGGTTTCGGGTCTATTCCCAGCGACTAGACGCCCTATTAAGACTCGCTTTCGCTACGCCTCCCCTATTCGGTTAAGCTCGCCACTGAAAATAAGTCGCTGACCCA
Source organism: Pseudomonas sivasensis (assembly GCF_052938085.1). Classification (NCBI taxonomy): domain Bacteria; kingdom Pseudomonadati; phylum Pseudomonadota; class Gammaproteobacteria; order Pseudomonadales; family Pseudomonadaceae; genus Pseudomonas; species Pseudomonas sivasensis. The sequence goes on along the minus strand of NZ_CP176442.1, from coordinate 501,618 downwards.
TTATACAAAAGGTACGCAGTCACCCAACAAAGTGGGCTCCCACTGCTTGTACGCATACGGTTTCAGGATCTATTTCACTCCCCTCTCCGGGGTTCTTTTCGCCTTTCCCTCACGGTACTAGTTCACTATCGGTCAGTCAGTAGTATTTAGCCTTGGAGGATGGTCCCCCCATATTCAGACAAAGTTTCTCGTGCTCCGTCCTACTCGATTTCATGACTAAGAGATTTTCGCGTACAGGGCTATCACCCACTATGGCCGCACTTTCCAGAGCGTTCCGCTAATCTCAAAGCCACTTAAGGGCTAGTCCCCGTTCGCTCGCCACTACTAAGGGAATCTCGGTTGATTTCTTTTCCTCAGGGTACTTAGATGTTTCAGTTCCCCTGGTTCGCCTCTTACGCCTATGTATTCAGCGTAAGATAACCATCTTATGATGGCTGGGTTCCCCCATTCAGACATCTCCGGATCAAAGTCTGTTTGCCGACTCCCCGAAGCTTTTCGCAGGCTACCACGTCTTTCATCGCCTCTGACTGCCAAGGCATCCACCGTATGCGCTTCTTCACTTGACCATATAACCCCAAGCAATCTGGTTATACTGTGAAGACAACATTCGCCGAAAATTCGATTTGGCTCTTTCGAGCCACTCACAAATTTTACCTTAGCCTGATCCGTTACCAGTGAAAGTAACGTTCAGTCTATCTTTCTATCACATACCCAAATTTTTAAAGAACGATCTAATCAAAGACTAGAAATCAACATTCACCATCATAACAATGGAATGCTCATTTCTAAGCTTTCAACAAACAGAAGCAGTAGTGGTGGAGCCAAACGGGATCGAACCGTTGACCTCCTGCGTGCAAGGCAGGCGCTCTCCCAGCTGAGCTATGGCCCCGTATTTCTACAGGCGTTTCCCACACAAAATTGGTGGGTCTGGGCAGATTCGAACTGCCGACCTCACCCTTATCAGGGGTGCGCTCTAACCAACTGAGCTACAGACCCAATTTCGGGCTGCTTCTTTATCGTCTTCTTCAATGAATCAAGCAATTCGTGTGGGAACTTATGGAGCAGCTGATGTCGTCGATTAAGGAGGTGATCCAGCCGCAGGTTCCCCTACGGCTACCTTGTTACGACTTCACCCCAGTCATGAATCACACCGTGGTAACCGTCCTCCCGAAGGTTAGACTAGCTACTTCTGGTGCAACCCACTCCCATGGTGTGACGGGCGGTGTGTACAAGGCCCGGGAACGTATTCACCGCGACATTCTGATTCGCGATTACTAGCGATTCCGACTTCACGCAGTCGAGTTGCAGACTGCGATCCGGACTACGATCGGTTTTATGGGATTAGCTCCACCTCGCGGCTTGGCAACCCTCTGTACCGACCATTGTAGCACGTGTGTAGCCCAGGCCGTAAGGGCCATGATGACTTGACGTCATCCCCACCTTCCTCCGGTTTGTCACCGGCAGTCTCCTTAGAGTGCCCACCACTACGTGCTGGTAACTAAGGACAAGGGTTGCGCTCGTTACGGGACTTAACCCAACATCTCACGACACGAGCTGACGACAGCCATGCAGCACCTGTCTCAATGTTCCCGAAGGCACCAATCTATCTCTAGAAAGTTCATTGGATGTCAAGGCCTGGTAAGGTTCTTCGCGTTGCTTCGAATTAAACCACATGCTCCACCGCTTGTGCGGGCCCCCGTCAATTCATTTGAGTTTTAACCTTGCGGCCGTACTCCCCAGGCGGTCAACTTAATGCGTTAGCTGCGCCACTAAGAGCTCAAGGCTCCCAACGGCTAGTTGACATCGTTTACGGCGTGGACTACCAGGGTATCTAATCCTGTTTGCTCCCCACGCTTTCGCACCTCAGTGTCAGTATCAGTCCAGGTGGTCGCCTTCGCCACTGGTGTTCCTTCCTATATCTACGCATTTCACCGCTACACAGGAAATTCCACCACCCTCTACCATACTCTAGTCAGTCAGTTTTGAATGCAGTTCCCAGGTTGAGCCCGGGGATTTCACATCCAACTTAACAAACCACCTACGCGCGCTTTACGCCCAGTAATTCCGATTAACGCTTGCACCCTCTGTATTACCGCGGCTGCTGGCACAGAGTTAGCCGGTGCTTATTCTGTCGGTAACGTCAAAACAATCACGTATTAGGTAACTGCCCTTCCTCCCAACTTAAAGTGCTTTACAATCCGAAGACCTTCTTCACACACGCGGCATGGCTGGATCAGGCTTTCGCCCATTGTCCAATATTCCCCACTGCTGCCTCCCGTAGGAGTCTGGACCGTGTCTCAGTTCCAGTGTGACTGATCATCCTCTCAGACCAGTTACGGATCGTCGCCTTGGTGAGCCATTACCTCACCAACTAGCTAATCCGACCTAGGCTCATCTGATAGCGCAAGGCCCGAAGGTCCCCTGCTTTCTCCCGTAGGACGTATGCGGTATTAGCGTCCGTTTCCGAACGTTATCCCCCACTACCAGGCAGATTCCTAGGCATTACTCACCCGTCCGCCGCTCTCAAGAGAAGCAAGCTTCTCTCTACCGCTCGACTTGCATGTGTTAGGCCTGCCGCCAGCGTTCAATCTGAGCCATGATCAAACTCTTCAGTTCAAACATCTTTGGGTTTTTAAGAAACCCTAAACTTGGCTCAGCAATCGTTGGTTACATCTTTGATTTCTCGCGGAGTAACTTGTGATGCTGATAATCTTGTTGACTATCAGTCTGACTCCACAAGCACCCACACGAATTGCTTGATTCAGTTGTTAAAGAGCGGTTGGTTAAGATCTTTCGTCTCAACCGAGGCGCGCATTCTACAGCAGCCTCATTTGCTGTCAAGTGATTATTTTCAGAAGCTTTCGAAGATTTCTTCAACAACTTCAACCACTTGCGCTTCTGATCTCTCATCAGCGGGAGGCGAATTCTACAGCGTTACACGCTGCTGTCAACACCTCTTTTTCAACTTCCTTTTGGCTTCGATGAACTGAAGCAACTTACTGCCGAAAACTGCGTAACTCATTGTTTACCAAGGAGTTTTCCGTTTCGACTGCACCGGAAGTGGGGCGAATTATAGACAGATATAATTCGCCGTCAACACTTAATTTCAGCCTTATTCAGATTTGAGCGTAATACGTGCAAAGGCCTTCTTCCCCGCCTGACAAATGTGGGTCGCTCCGAGCTCATATATAAAGGTGCGATCTACCACCTCACCATCTATACGCACACCACCCGAACCCAGAAGGTCACGAGCCACGGCAGAGTTTTTTACCAAGCCCGCCTTATTAAGAACGGCCGCAATCGGCATCGCCTCAGCAGCAGTCAGCTCAACCTCAGGAAGATCATCCGGCAACTCGCCATCCTTCATGCGGTTGCCCGCAGCGCGGTGAGCACTGGCCGCAGCCTCTTCCCCATGGAACCGAGCAACAATCTCTTCTGCCAGCTTGATTTTCACATCACGCGGGTTGGCACCCGCCTCGACGTCAGCGCGCAACGCATTGATCTCGTCCATCGAGCGGAAGCTCAACAGCTCAAAGTAACGCCACATCAGCGCATCAGGAATGGAAACCAGCTTGCCGTACATCACGCCTGGCGCCTCTTGGATACCTACATAGTTACCCAGAGACTTGGACATCTTCTTGACGCCATCCAACCCTTCCAGCAATGGCATAGTCAGAATGCACTGAGCCTCTTGCCCATACGCACGCTGGAGCTCACGCCCCATCAGCAGGTTGAACTTCTGGTCGGTACCACCCAGCTCCACATCGGCACGCAGCGCCACCGAGTCATAACCCTGGACTAGCGGATACAGGAACTCATGAATAGCGATCGGCTGATTGGTGGAGTAGCGCTTATCGAAGTCGTCGCGCTCAAGCATTCGCGCAACGGTGTACTGAGATGTCAGACGAATAAAGTCGGCCGGCCCCATCTGATCCATCCAGGTGGAGTTGAACGCCACCTCGGTCTTAGCCGGATCAAGAATCTTGAATACTTGGGTCTTGTAGGTCTCGGCGTTGTCGAGAACCTGCTCGCGGGTTAGCGGCGGGCGCGTAGCGCTTTTGCCACTCGGGTCGCCGATCATCCCAGTGAAGTCACCTATAAGGAAGATGACCTGATGCCCCAGCTCCTGGAACTGGCGTAGCTTATTAATAAGCACGGTGTGACCCAGGTGCAGGTCCGGCGCTGTCGGATCGAAACCAGCCTTAATACGCAGGGGTTGGCCACGCTTGAGCTTTTCGATCAGCTCGGCCTCAACCAACAGTTCTTCCGCACCACGTTTTATCAGCGCTAGCTGCTCTTCAACCGACTTCATAACAGACCCGCAAGGCTCAGATTCAAAAGGGAACCAACCATACAAGATCAGGGACTAATTACAAGTTTTGCCCTGCGCACGGACACCGTTCAGCAAGCCCAGCATTCGCGAGCTTGCGCCACAGATGATTTGGTTATATTTTATACAGTTATTTCATCTTCATCATGTCATTCATCTTTTCCATTTCATCTTCAAAGTCAAATTACCTATGACCACTGAACCGTCTAAAGCGCCGCCGCTTTACCCGAAGACCCACCTGCTCGCCGCAAGTGGTATCGCCGCCCTTCTTAGCCTGGCACTCCTGGTATTCCCTTCCAGTGACGTAGAAGCCAAACGAACATCCCTGAGCCTCGACTTGGAGAGTCCAGTTGAACAACTGACACAAGATCAAGACGCTTCCGACGCTCAACAAGCCACAAATGCCTCATCTGAATCGCCGTTTGCCCAGATAGAAAACACGCCCGAAGATACCCAGCAAGCGGCAAAGGAACTGCAAAAGCCAGTCGCAGACGCAGCTAAGAATCCTCAGCACCGCGAAGTGATCGTCGCAAAAGGCGATACGCTTTCGACCCTTTTCGAGAAGGTTGGCCTTCCTGCCGCCACCGTTAACGACGTGCTGGCCAGCGACAAACAAGCCAAGCAGTTCACCCAACTGAAACACGGCCAGAAGCTTGAGTTCGAATTGACGCCTGACGGCCAATTGAACAACCTGCACAGCAACGTCAGCGACCTCGAAAGCATCTCCCTGACTAAGGGCGCTAAAGGTTTCGCGTTCAATCGCATCACCACCAAACCAGTGATGCGCTCCGCCTACGTTCACGGTGTGATCAACAGCTCGCTGTCGCAATCCGCTGCGCGCGCGGGGTTGTCGCATAGCATGACCATGGACATGGCCAGCGTATTTGGCTACGACATCGACTTCGCCCAAGACATCCGCCAAGGTGACGAATTCGACGTGATCTACGAGCAGAAAGTCGCCAACGGCAAAGTGGTCGGCACTGGCAATATTCTCTCTGCACGCTTTACCAACCGCGGCAAGACCTACACCGCTGTGCGCTACACCAACAAGCAAGGCAATAGCAGCTACTACACGGCTGATGGCAATAGCATGCGCAAAGCCTTCATCCGTACCCCAGTGGACTTCGCTCGCATCAGCTCGCGTTTCTCCATGGGGCGCAAGCATCCAATCCTGAACAAAATCCGCGCACACAAGGGCGTCGACTACGCAGCTCCTCGTGGTACGCCTATCAAGGCAGCGGGAGACGGCAAGGTCCTGCTGGCCGGCCGTCGCGGCGGTTACGGCAACACGGTGATCATTCAGCACGGCAACACCTACCGAACCTTGTATGGCCACATGCAAGGCTTCGCAAAGGGCGTGAAGACGGGCGGTAATGTGAAGCAGGGTCAGGTGATCGGCTATATCGGCACTACCGGCCTCTCCACCGGACCGCATTTGCACTACGAGTTCCAGGTCAATGGCGTACACGTTGATCCACTGGGCCAGAAACTGCCGATGGCCGACCCAATCGCCAAAGCAGAGCGCGCGCGCTTCATGCAACAAAGCCAGCCCCTGATGGCACGTATGGACCAGGAGCGTTCCACCCTTCTGGCTTCGGCGAAGCGTTAAGTCATGCCGCTCTATATAGGTGTGATGTCCGGAACCAGCCTCGACGGCCTGGATATCGCCCTGATCGAACAAGGTGCAGCGGTCAATCTGATCGCCACCCACTACACTCCGATGCCGGACACCCTGCGCGCAGAGCTGCTAAGCCTGTGCGCTAGCGGCCCGGATGAGATTGCCCGTTCAGCGATCGCCCAGCAGCATTGGGTTACCCTCGCCGCTCAAGGCATTCACACACTGCTCGACCAGCAAAACCTCAAGCCTCAAGACATCCGCGCGATCGGCAGCCATGGTCAGACTATCCGCCACGAACCCGCCCGAGGTTTTACGGTGCAGATCGGAAACCCGGCCTTGCTCACTGAGCTGACGGGCATCACCGTGGTCAGCGACTTTCGCAGCCGCGATGTAGCCGCCGGCGGCCAGGGTGCACCGCTCGTCCCTGCGTTTCATGAAGCATTGTTTGGCGAAAGCACCGGCAACCGTGCGGTGTTGAATATAGGCGGTTTCAGCAACCTCAGCCTGATTGAGACCGGCAAACCTGTAGCCGGCTTCGACTGCGGCCCGGGCAATGTCCTGTTGGATGCCTGGATTCATCTACAACGCGGCGAACACTTTGATCGCGACGGCCAGTGGGCAGCCAGCGGCAAAGTAGAACCTCAGTTGCTCAACGCTCTGCTCGGCGACCCGTTTTTCCTGACAAAAGGCCCAAAAAGCACCGGCCGAGAAGTGTTCAACCTGGGATGGTTGCAACAGCACCTTAGCCGCCTGCCAGCCTTCGAACCCCAGAACGTGCAGGCCAGCTTGCTGGAACTGACCGCCCTGACCATCGTTGAGTCCCTGCAAACCGCACAATCGCAGACAGAAACGCTCTTGATCTGTGGCGGCGGCGCCCATAACACCGCAATGATGAAGCGACTGGCCGCCCTGCTGCCATCCACCCAGGTCAGCAGCACAGCCACTCACGGCGTAGACCCCGACTGGGTCGAAGCCATGGCCTTCGCCTGGCTGGCCCATTGCTGCCTGGAAGGCATTGCCGCCAACCGTCCCAACGTCACTGGCGCGCGCGGACTGCGGTTACTGGGCGCAATCTACCCCGCCTGACTAATCCGCAGACAGCAAAACGCCGCTTGGCCCATGAAAGCCAAGCGGCGTTTTTGTATCCACTCTCGATCAGATCGAGAACGAAGACCCGCAACCACATGTAGTGGTGGCATTAGGGTTCTTGATCACGAAACGCGACCCCTCCAGACCTTCCTGATAATCCACCTCGGCGCCCGCCAAGTACTGGAAACTCATCGGGTCTACAACCAGGCTCACGCCCTCGCGCTCAACGATAGTGTCATCGTCAGCCACATCTTCATCGAAGGTAAAGCCGTACTGAAACCCTGAACAACCGCCGCCCGTAACGAATACGCGCAGCTTCAAGCGATCATTACCCTCTTCATCGACCAGGCTCTTCACCTTGTGCGCAGCACCGTGAGTGAATTGCAAAGCCGTGGGGGTGAAGGATTCAACGCTCATGCTGATAATCTCCCGGCGTAGAGCCGCCATATGCGTAATGGCGGGCATTATCCGCTTCTCCTAGAAAATCGGTCAACTATTGTTACGGTATATCAATCTGCATCGCCGCCATTAGAAACACAAAAGGCCCGATCAACGGGCCTTTTGCGCAATCAACAAACCGCCTTAAGGCAGCATGCCGGCATGGGACAAGCCCAACTTCTCATCCAAGCCGAATAGGATGTTCATGTTCTGCACAGCCTGGCCCGACGCGCCCTTTACCAGGTTATCGATCACCGACAGCACGACCACCAGGTCGCCGTCCTGCGGACGGTGCACAGCAATCCGGCACACGTTGGCGCCACGCACGCTACGGGTTTCCGGGTGGCTGCCCGCCGGCATTACGTCGACGAACGGCTCATTCGCGTAGCGCTTTTCAAACAACGCCTGCAGGTCTACCGAACGATCGACCACGGTTGCGTATAGCGTTGAGTGGATACCACGGATCATTGGCGTCAGGTGCGGCACAAAGGTCAAGCCCACCTCCTTACCGGCAGCACGGCGCAGGCCCTGGCGGATTTCCGGCAGGTGGCGATGCCCTTTTACCGCATAGGCCTTCATGCTTTCCGAAGTCTCGGAGTACAGCGACCCTACCGCAGCACCACGGCCTGCACCGCTGACGCCCGACTTGCAGTCTGCAATCAGGCGCGAAGCATCCGCCAGCCCAGCTTCAAGCAACGGCAGAAAGCCCAACTGCGTAGCGGTTGGGTAGCAACCCGGCACCGCGATCAGGCGCGCCTGCTTGATTTGCTCACGATTGACTTCAGGCAGGCCATACACCGCCTCTTCCAACAACTCCGGCGCGCCGTGTGGCTGACCGTACCACTTGGCCCATTCATCGGCGTCCTGCAGACGGAAGTCCGCCGACAGGTCAATGACCTTGGTGCCAGCTGCCAGCAACTCACCGGCCAGCGCATGGGCAACACCATGTGGCGTGGCGAAGAAGACCACGTCGCAGGCGCCAAGGGTCTTGATGTCCGGAACACTGAACGCCAAGCCGTCGTAGTGGCCTCGCAGGTTCGGATACATATCGGCCACGGCCAGGCCTGCCTCGGATCGAGAGGTGATGACCACCACCTCAGCTTGCGGATGCTGAGCCAACAGACGCAGCAATTCGACACCGGTGTAACCCGTGCCGCCGACGATACCGACCTTGACCATAAACCTGCCCTCAACGAACCACTGGAAAGCCGTCGATAATAGGGGCCGTATCGCCCTGCGACAACCGTCAACGTGACGTATGGGCGCATGAGCCACTACTATCTTCGCTACCGTGAACCTGGGAATAACTAAAAATGCTTTATCTATGGGTCAAAGCCTTCCACATCATCAGCATCGTCTGCTGGTTTGCCGGGCTGTTCTACCTGCCGCGCCTGTTCGTCTACCACGCCCAAAGCGAGGACACCGTCAGCAAGGAGCGCTTCAGCATCATGGAGCGCAAGTTGTACCGCGGCATCATGGGCCCGGCGATGATTGCCTCCCTGGCATTCGGCATCTGGCTGATTGCCCTCAACCCCGGCATCTTTCAGTCCGGCGGCTGGATCCACGCCAAGCTGACCCTCGTTGTACTGTTGATCGGCTATCACCACATGTGTGGCGCACAGGTAAAACGTTTCGCCCGTGGCGAAAACACCCGCAGCCATGTCTTTTATCGCTGGTTCAATGAAGTCCCGGTTCTGATATTGCTGGCTATCGTAATTTTGGTCGTAGTCAAACCGTTCTAACTTCAATTACTCGGGGTACCTCCAATGTCGCTGCCCGCTCTGCTTGAACAACGTCTGCGCCTGCCCGTGGTGGCTGCGCCGATGTTCCTGATTTCCAATCCACAACTGGTCCTGGCCTGCTGCCGCAATGGCGTGGTCGGGAGCTTTCCTGCGCTCAACCAGCGCGAGAGCAGTGGCTTCAAAGCCTGGCTGGAGGAAATCGAAGCGGGCCATGCGCAGTTGGACAATCCAGCGCCGTACGCCGTCAACCTTATCGTGCACAACAGTAACCCTCGCCTGGAGGCGGATCTGGCGATCTGCGTTGAGCACAAGGTGCCGATCGTGATCACCAGTTTGGGCGCGGTGAAAGAGTTGGTAGATGCCGTGCACAGCTACGGCGGGCTGGTGTTCCACGATGTCACCACCCGGCGCCATGCCGAAAAAGCCGCTGAAGCCGGTGTAGATGGCCTGATTGCTGTGGCTGCCGGTGCCGGTGGCCATGCCGGCACCTGGAGCCCGTTCTCGCTGATTGCCGAGATTCGACAGTTCTTCGACAAAACCCTGCTGCTGGCCGGGTGCCTCAATCATGGACACGAAATCCTCGCCGCCCAGTTACTGGGCGCAGACCTGGCATATTTCGGCACGCGCTTCATCGGTACCACCGAAAGCCACGCCCCAGATGCCTATAAAGAGATGCTGCTCACATCGCGCGCCGCCGACATCGTGCACACTCCCGCAGTCTCCGGCGTTCCCGCTAGCTTTATGCGCCAAAGCCTGGAAAATGCCGGGTTCGACCTCGCTGCCCTGCAAGGCAAAGGCGAAGTCAACTTCGGTTCCAAGCTCAAACCGCTGAGCGACGAAGCCAAAGCATGGAAGACCGTATGGTCCGCCGGCCAAGGCGTCGGTGAGATTAATGATTTGCCCAGCGTCGATGAACTCGTTGCCCGCCTCGATGCCGAATACCGCAAGGCGCGCGAGCAGGCCGCACAATTGCGCTGGCCACGCTGACCCAACCGACAGGCCTGCCAATTGAGCAGGCCCGCACCCCCACCTGAATAAGTGACAAGGAAGCCCGCATGAGCGACAACCGCTTCAAGATTGTTTTTGATGGAGCCTTGCTCCCGGGTGTCGAAAGCACCACGGCCAAGCTGAACCTGGCTGAGCTGTTCAAAAGCACCGTCGAGGACATCGAGAAACTCTTCACCGGTCGCCCGGTTGCACTAAAACGCGACCTGTCACGCCCCGACGCCGAAACCTACCTCACCGCTCTGAAGAACGCTGGCGTCGACGCGCGCATCGAGGCCGAACAGCCCGTAGCCTTCAGCCTTGCCGAAACACACGAGACGAGCTCTGGTGCAACAGACTTCTCTCGCCCAGCCGCTTCACCGTACGCGCCTCCGCGTGCTGCCGTGGGTGACAGCCACCCTGAATACGCCGATCTCAAGATCTTCACGATCAATGGCCGTATTGGCCGTCTGCGGTATTTGGCATGGACGCTGGTACTGACCGTCGCAATGCTCGTCGCAGCAGGCATCCTTAGTACTGTAGGCTTCGCCATCGCGACCGCGTCACCGACGATAGCCATCATTGTTGGCTCGCTGCTCGGTTTAGCGCTGTTCGTTGCGGTTGTAGTCGTGAGTGTGCAAATCGGGGTCCAGCGCTTGCACGACCTGGGCTGGTCTGGCTGGCTGTACCTGCTGAACCTCGTGCCGCTGGTAAACAGCATTTTCCCGCTGTTGCTGCTGGTAGTGCCAGGTAACTCGGGTGCCAACCAATACGGCGCACCGCCACCGCGTAACTCCACTGCGGTAAAGGTTCTGGCCTCTCTGTGGCTGGCATTCATTCCTCTGATGCTCATCCTCGTCGTGTCGCTGGGCATGAACGGCTACCTGGACCAACTCGAATCCAACGTCGACAGCAGCTACGAAAGCAGCTCCATCACCTCCGATGAAGACGCCGATCAAAGCGTCATCGTTGATGAAGAAGACGCCCAAAGTGCTGACGAAGCGGCCGAACCTGTAGACTCTGCAGAAGAACAGTAAAGAAACGCCCCCATCCGTGATGCCTCCATCATTGATGGGGGCGTTGCGATGGAGAAAGGCATGACCCGTTACGCTCTGATCACCGGTGCCTCCAGCGGCATTGGCCTCGCCTTGGCAGAAGCCCTGGCCCGTCGCGGCCGCAGCTTGATTCTGGTGGCCCGCCAGCGTGATCAGTTGGAAAGCATTGCAATCGAATTGACTCAGCGCTTCGGCGTCGAGGTGCTGTTTCGTGCCTGCGACCTGGGCGAGCCGCTGCGCTTGTCCGGATTCCTGTTGGAGCTTGAAGAAGGCGAGCGGCAGATTGATTTGCTGGTCAACTGCGCCGGCATCGGCACAAGCGGACCATTCCTGGCCCAGGACTGGATGACCGAGCAAGACCTTATTGAAGTCAACATCCTCGCCCTCACCCGCATGTGTCACGCCCTGGGCAATACCATGGCGCTGCAGGGCGGCGGACAAATTCTTAACGTTGCGTCGATTGCCGCGTTTCAACCCGGTCCGTGGATGAGCAGTTACTACGCCAGCAAGGCCTATGTGTTGCATTTCTCCGAGGGTTTGCGCGAAGAACTGAAGACCTGCGGCATCAAGGTATCGGTCCTTTGCCCTGGCCCGACACGCACTGCGTTCTTCGGTACCGCGCAAATGGACACCGCCAAGCTTGATCGCAGCGAACAACTGATGAGCCCGGAAGAGGTCGCGCTCTACACCGTACGCGCATTGGAAAAGAACAAAGCCATCATCATCCCCGGCCGCCGTAATCGCTGGCTGGCCTTCAGCCCACGTCTAAGCCCGCGCTGGCTGACGCGCAAAATAGCCGGTGCCATCAACAAGGCCTATTGCCCACGCTGACCGCGTGGGTACACTCACCCCTGCACGCTCATAATGGAGAAACAGCTGTGGATACTCTGTTCACCAAGATCATCAACAGAGAAATACCCGCGAAGATCATCTACGAAGATGATCAAGTCCTCGCTTTTCACGATATTGCCCCGCAGGCACCAGTGCATTTTCTGGTGATCCCGAAGAAGCCTATCCGCACCCTCAATGACCTCACGGAAGATGACAAATCCCTGGCCGGGCACATTCTGTTTACCGCCCAGCGCCTCGCCGTGGAACAAGGCTGCGAGAAAGGGTTTCGCGTAGTAATGAACTGCAATGAGGATGGCGGACAGACTGTCTATCACATCCATATGCACGTGCTGGGTCAGCGCCAGATGAACTGGCCACCGGGCTGAGGATTATTGGGGAGTTTGCGACTGCGACGCAGCCGGACGGTAGCAAGCTCCCTCGCCACAAAGGCAAATTGACTCAGGGCAAACGCTTGCCCATCTCTTGCGGTAAACTGGCCGCCGAGATTCTTCCCGGAGGTCAGCATGACTACCCAACGTCACTACTCGCCGATTGATCGCCTATTGCTGCAAGCCGACACGGCCATGCGCACACTCCTGCCCTTCAGTGGCCAACCGTACCGTCCGTCGCCCGCCATCGTGCAACCTGACGCGCAGATGAGCGAGACCGACACTCGTCATGTCGCCGGCCTGATGCGCATCAACCATACCGGCGAAGTCTGTGCCCAGGCGCTTTACCAAGGCCAGGCACTGACTGCCAAGCTGCCGCAGGTACGCGCGGCCATGGAGCACGCGGCCGAGGAAGAAATCGACCACCTGGCCTGGTGCGAGCAACGCATCCGTCAACTGGGTAGCCATCCCAGCGTGCTGAATCCACTGTTTTACGGTTTGTCGTTCGGCATCGGCGCTGCTGCCGGCTTGATCAGTGACAAGGTCAGCCTCGGTTTTGTCGCCGCAACTGAACATCAAGTGTGCAAGCACTTGGATGAACACCTGGAACAATTGCCGGCCGAAGACGAAAAATCCCGGGCCATTCTTGAGCAGATGCGTATCGATGAAGAACACCACGCTGAAAGCGCACTGGATGCAGGCGGTTTCCGCTTCCCGGCGCCAGTGCGTTTCGGCATGAGCCTACTTGCCAAGGTCATGACCAAAAGCACCTACCGCGTCTGAGCAAACCTGCAGCCGAAAAAAAGGGCGCTTTCAAAGCGCCCTTTTCTTTTGCCAATCGGCGATTAACCCAACTCGATAATCTCGTAGTCATGGGTAATGGCCACGCCGGCCGCACCGAGCATGATCGACGCCGAGCAGTACTTCTCTGCCGACAGCTCGATGGCGCGCTTGACCTGAGCCTCCTTCAGCCCTCGACCCTTCACCACGAAGTGCATATGGATCTTGGTGAACACCTTGGGATCTTCAGTGGCGCGCTCGGCTTCCAGGAAGGCTTCACAGCTTTCCACGGCCTGTCGGGATTTTTTCAGGATGCTGACCACGTCGAAATTGCTGCAACCGCCCACGCCCAGCAGGAGCATTTCCATCGGACGTACGCCCAGGTTGCGGCCACCGGCTTCAGGCGGGCCATCCATGACCACTACATGGCCACTGCCCGACTCACCGAGGAACATGGCTTCGCCCGCCCATTGGATGCGTGCCTTCATCGCCCAGACTCCACTGCTAAAAAAGGGTCGCCAGCTTAGCACAGGGCCTAAGCGCGACAGCGTTTCCCATCTATGTGATCAATAACGGGGCTTGCTCGGTAAATTGGCTAATCGAGTCAGAATGTGTCTGTTAAGCTGACGCCAAATGAGTGGCGCATTGCCACCCTTTATAAAGCGTGTATCAATGCCGATACCGCCGAGTACAACAATTCCAACCACCTCGCGCTGCCTTTCGGGATACAACCATGGTTGCTCTGACGCCCATACCCAAGATTAAGAATCTCGACAAGCTGCTGATGCATTGCCAGCGCCGACGTTACCCGGCCAAGCACAACATCATCTGCGCCGGCGAGCGCTCCGAAACGTTGTTCTTCATTATCAAGGGCTCAGTCACCATTCTGATCGAGGATGAAGACGGCCGCGAGATGATCATCGCCTACCTGAACACGGGGGATTTCTTCGGGGAACTGGGGCTGTTTGAGCAAGCCGGCAAGGAACAGGAGCGTAGCGCCTGGGTGCGGGCCAAGGTCGAGTGCGAAGTGGCCGAGATCAGTTACACCAAATTTCGCGAGCTGGCTCAACACGATCCCGACATTCTCTACGCACTCAGCGGTCAGATCGCCCAGCGCCTGCGTGACACCACGCGAAAGGTCGGCGACTTGGCATTCTTCGACGTTACCGGTCGCGTGGCCCGTTGCCTGCTGGAGCTGTGCAAACAGCCCGATGCAATGACTCATCCCGACGGCATGCAAATCAAGATCACCCGTCAGGAAATCGGGCGAATTGTCGGCTGTTCACGAGAGATGGTCGGCCGCGTGCTCAAGGACCTGGAAGAGCGCAACCTGGTCCACGTCAAAGGCAAGACAATGGTAGTGTTCGGTACTCGCTAACCCGGCAGGAAGCTGGCCAGCATCTGACGGTACAAGGTATCCAATCGGCTGATGGCATCCGGCGCGGGGAAAGCTTCGTGCAAGGCGATATGGCTGTCGGCACGAACCCGTTGCTCCAGACCGCAGGCTTCGTTGAAGCGATTGACCGCCGCGATCAGTTCTTCGCGATCGTTATCCAGCAACAACGCACCGTGCACCAACCCTACCGGGCGGCCACCGCTTTGCCGCCAGCGCTGAGCTGTGCCGACCATTTTGCGCCCGTTCAGGTTGACGTTGTAACGACCGTCGCAGAATGCACCTTCGATTTCCCCGACGGAGGCATCGCCGCCCAACTCGATGAGTAAATCGCAGATCGGCTGGCATAGGCGCTGGTAACCGGTTTCGATGCGGCCTTGATCGCCTTCACTGCGCGGCGGAGCGTAGACCAGGGCGATATTGACCGTAGCGCTGGACTGCGGCACCGGTTCGCCACCGGTCTCACGCAGCAACACCGGCCAACCGTAATCGGCCGAGACTTGGCTGGCGGCTTCGAATGCCGGCAACCGACTCAGACGACGCGGCATCACCAAGGCTTGATCACTGGGTTGCCAGTACAGCAGGCCGAACTCCTGGTCACCAGCACAAACGGCAGCCAACAAGGCTTGCTCGGCGGCAAGGCCTGCTTCGACGGTCATCTTTACTGGCTGAGTCATCTAACACCTACCTATCGGCATAACCACAGGACCCAATGTGGGAGGGGGCTTGCTCCCGATGGCATTCTGTCAGTTGATGAACAAGTCAACTGACACTCCGCTATCGGGAGCAAGCCCCCTCCCACATTTGACTGCATTTCAAATATTGACCGTGGGTCAAATCAATCGAGAGTTGAACCGCTGACCGCCACGCCACGCTCCGGGAAGAACAGACGCTGCAGTTCCGCCCCCGGGTTCTCGGCGCGCATGAAGGTCTCGCCCACCAGGAACGAGTACACATTGCTGATTTCCATCAGCTCCACGTCGGCGCGGTTAACAATGCCGCTCTCAGTGATCACCAGGCGGTCGCGTGGAATACGCGGCAGCAGGTCGAGAGTGTTTTCCAAGCTGACTTCAAAGGTGTGCAGGTTACGGTTGTTGACCCCCACCAGCGGTGTGTCGAGGGTTTTGAGTGCGCGCTCCAGCTCATCGCCGTCGTGCACTTCCACCAGCACGTCCAGGCCGACGCTTTTGGCCACGGCCGCCAACTCGGCCATCTTCACGTCATCCAGAGCGGAGACGATCAGCAGAACGCAGTCGGCGCCCAAGGCACGGGCTTCGACGATCTGGTACGGGTCGACCATGAAATCCTTGCGGATCACCGGTAACTTGCACGCCGCACGGGCCTGCTGCAGGAACAGGTCGGAACCCTGAAAATAATCGATATCAGTCAATACGGACAGGCATGTCGCCCCGCCCTTTTCGTAGCTGACCGCGATTTCCGCTGGCACAAAGTGCTCGCGGATAACACCCTTGCTCGGCGAAGCCTTCTTGATCTCCGCGATCACCGCCGGATGCTTGAGCTTGGCCTGGGCGATCAGTGCATTGGCAAATCCACGCGGTGCGTCAGCGGCTTTCGCTTGGGCTTCCAGCTCGGCCAGGCTCACACGGGCACGGCGTTCGGCGACTTCTTCAGCCTTGCGGGCCAGGATCTTTTCCAGAACGGTCGGAACACTCATCCTTCATTCTCCATCTTGAATACAGCGGTGAATGCTCCCAGCTCTTCGAGCTTTTCACGAGCCAGACCGGTGTGCAGCGCATCGTGGGCCAATTCGACACCTTCCTTAAGACTATAGGCATGGTCGGCAGCGTAAAGTGCCGCGCCAGCATTCAGAACAATCATTTCCGCAGCTTTTTGACCGTTCTCAGTCTTACGCCGCCCCAGGGCATCGCGAATCAACTCCAGGGACGCCGCCGGGCTTTCTACCGCCAAGCCATGCAGGCTCTGGCTCTTCATGCCCAGGTCTTCTGGCTCGACCCAGTACTCGGTGATCTGGTCATTCTTCAGCTCCGCCACAAAGGTCGGCGCGGCCAGGCTGAATTCATCCAGGCCATCTTTGGAATGCACCACCAGCACATGCTTGCTGCCCAGGCGTTGCAGCACTTCAGCCAACGGTTTGCACAACGCCTGACTGAATACGCCCACCACCTGGTGCTTTACACCGGCCGGATTCGTAAGCGGGCCGAGCATGTTGAACAGCGTACGCAGGCCAAGGTCTTTGCGCGGACCGGCGGCGTGCTTCATTGCACCATGATGGGACTGGGCAAACATAAAGCCGATGCCGACGTTGTCGATGCAGCGCGCCACTTGTACCGGTGTCAGGTTCAAGTAGATACCGGCCGCTTCCAGCAGGTCGGCACTGCCGCTCTTACCGGACACCGCACGGTTACCGTGCTTGGCCACGGTGCAGCCCGCCGCCGCGACCACAAAGGATGAAGCCGTCGACACGTTGAAAATATTCGCACCGTCGCCGCCGGTGCCAACCACATCGACCACACCGTCGAGGGTTTTAAGCTCGACCTTGTCGGCCAACTCACGCATCACCGAAACCGCGCCGACGATCTCGTCGATGCTCTCGCTCTTCATGCGCATTGCCATCATAAACGCGCCGATCTGCGCGTCAGTGCATTGGCCGGTCATGATCTCGCGCATCACATCGCTCATTTCAGCGGTGCTCAGGTCCAGATGGCCGACGATACGGCTCAGGGCAGTCTTGATATCCATGGAAAGTCCTTAGCGCGTGCCGCCGCTCTGCTTGAGAAAGTTGGCGAACAGCTCGTAGCCCTGCTCGGTCAGGATCGACTCGGGGTGAAATTGCACCCCTTCGATGTTCAGTGTCTTGTGACGCAGGCCCATGATCTCGTCGACCGAGCCGTCTTCCAGCTGTGTCCAGGCAGTCAGCTCCAGACATTCCGGCAGGGTTTCGCGCTTGACCACCAGCGAGTGGTAGCGAGTCACAGTCACCGGGTTGTTGAGTGCCTGGAATACGCCCAGGTCCTTATGGAACACCGGACTGGTCTTGCCGTGCATCACTTGGCGCGCACGCACCACGTCACCACCAAAGGCCTGGCCAATGGATTGGTGGCCCAGGCATACACCCAGGATTGGCAGCTTGCCGGCGAAGTACTTGATGGCTTCGAGAGAAATACCCGCCTCGGTAGGCGTGCACGGGCCCGGCGAAACCACGATGCGCTCGGGACTCAGCGCGGCGATCTCGGCCACGGTCAGCTCGTCGTTGCGCACCACCTTGACCTCGGCACCGAGTTCGCCCAGGTACTGCACAACGTTGTAGGTAAAGGAATCGTAGTTATCAATCATCAGCAACATGGGGAAACCTCAGGAATTGGGGGTCTGTTCAGCCAGCGCAACAGCGCGGAACATCGCGCGGCGCTTGTTCAGGGTTTCTTCCCATTCGAGGGCCGGTACCGAGTCGGCGACGATCCCGCCACCGGCCTGCACATGCAGCTCCCCGTCCTTGATCACTGCCGTGCGGATCGCAATAGCGGTGTCCATGTTGCCGTTCCAGGCGAAATACCCCACGGCGCCGCCGTAGACACCACGCTTGACCGGCTCCAACTCGTCGATGATTTCCATCGCGCGAATCTTCGGCGCGCCCGACAACGTGCCCGCCGGCAGAATCGCCCGCAGTGCGTCCATCGCCGTCAACCCGGCTTTCAGTTCACCGGTGACGTTGGACACGATGTGCATCACGTTGGAATAACGCTCGATGACCATCTTCTCGGTCAGCTTCACCGAGCCAATTTCCGAAACGCGCCCGGTGTCGTTACGGCCC
The DNA here is from genome assembly GCF_052938085.1 of Pseudomonas sivasensis. Taxonomy (NCBI): domain Bacteria; kingdom Pseudomonadati; phylum Pseudomonadota; class Gammaproteobacteria; order Pseudomonadales; family Pseudomonadaceae; genus Pseudomonas; species Pseudomonas sivasensis. Next base: position 483,179 of record NZ_CP176442.1, on the reverse strand, counting down.
AGGTCGATCAGCATCAAGTGCTCGGCGATTTCCTTATCGTCGCTGAGCAGGTCTTCTTCCAGCGCCAGATCCGCTTCTTCAGTCGCGCCACGCGGACGAGTGCCGGCGATCGGGCGCACGGTGATCAGGTTATCCTCGACACGCACCAGCACTTCCGGCGAGCTACCCACTACGTGGAAGTCACCAAAGTTGAAGAAGTACATGTACGGCGTCGGGTTGAAGCAGCGCAGCGCCCGGTACAGGTCGATAGGCGCGGCCTTGAAGTCGATGGACATACGTTGCGACGGCACCACCTGCATGCAGTCACCGGCGAGGATGTATTCCTTGATGGTATCGACGGCGCGCTCGTAGTCATCCTGGGTAAAGCTGGAGCGGAACACCGGATCAGCCGCCGGCGGACGGCTGAGGTCCAGGCCGCGACGCGGGGTGATCGGCTGGCGCAGTTTTTCCAGAAGGGCTTCCAGGCTGGCCAGGCCCTGCTCGAAGGCGTCAGCTTGGGATGGGTCAGCGAGCACAATCGCGTGCATCTTGCCGGCGAGGTTGTCGAAAACCACCACCGCGTCAGACACCATCAGCAGAATATCCGGCACGCCCAGCGGGTCCGGGTTCGGGCATTTGCCCAGGCGTTTTTCCACGTAACGCACGCAGTCGTATCCGAAGTAACCCACCAGCCCGCCGTTAAAACGCGGCAGACCCGCAATGGTCGGCACGTTGTAGCGCGCCTTGAAGGCTTCGACGAAGGCAAGCGGGTCTTCAACGTCATGGCTTTCGATCTCGACGCCATCATGGGTAATGCTCACATGATGGTCGTGTACCCGCAGCACCGTGCGGCATGGCAGACCGATGATCGAGTAACGGCCCCACTTCTCGCCGCCCTGTACCGACTCCAGCAGATAGGAGTTGGGCTCGTCGGCCAGTTTCAGGTAGATCGACAGTGGCGTGTCGAAGTCGGCCAGGGTTTCGCAGGCCAGGGGGATACGGTTATAGCCGGCAGCGGCCAAACGCAGGAATTCTTCGCGGATCATGATGTGCCTCGTGGCGTGAGGGTCTAACAGTCAGGTATGCAAACGTGCCGCAGGGCGCGGCCAGGATCAGTCAGGCGCGCCAACGCCAGCGGGCCAGGGCCTTGATGACTTTCATCCAGAGTTTGCGAGTGACCACCACGATGGAATTTCCAGAAGGGGACTTATCGATGTCGGGCAACGTTATCTCAGCGCCCGCTCCCAAGCAACCGGGGATTAGCAGTCGCAGGTCATCAATGACCAGCGCCGGCGACTCTTCGGCAATCGGCCGGCCATGGTTATAACCGTAGCTTAGGGCTACACACTGAACACCCGCGGCTTTTGCCGCCTGCACATCACTGCGCGAGTCGCCGACAAACAGCGACTGGGACGCCGGGATATTGGCCATTTTCATCACGAAAAACAGCGCCGCCGGGTCGGGTTTCTTCTGTGGCAAGGTATCGCCACCGATGATCCAGCGGAAATACCGGCCGATTTTCATCTGGTCCAACAGCGGCGCTACGAAGCGCTCCGGCTTGTTGGTGATCAGGGCCATTTCCACGCCCTGTTTGTGCAGCCATTTGAGGGTGTCGCGCACGCCGGGGTAAACCACGGTCAGTTCGTGGCCGTCCTCATAAGCAGCATTGAATAACTCCAGCGCGTGCTCGGCTTCCACGTCATCGACGCCTTCAGCGTCGATATGGTTAGCCAGGGCCCGGCGCACCAGCATCTGCACGCCATTGCCAACCCATTCGCGTACAGACTCGATCCCCGCCGGCTTGCGTCCCAGCTTGAGCAGCATTTGGTCCACCGCCGCCGCCAGGTCTGGCACCGAGTCGATCAGCGTACCGTCCAGATCGAACATCACCAACCGTGGCAGTTTGCCGGGAAACAGCTGCTCAAAGCCGCTCATGGACGTGCCAGCGCCAGTTCGGCACGCATCTTGTCGATGACTTCCTGGTAGTTCGGCGCGTTGAAGATCGCCGAACCGGCCACGAACGTATCGGCGCCGGCCGCTGCGATTTCACGGATATTGTTGACGTTGACCCCACCGTCGATTTCCAGGCGGATATCACGACCGGACGCATCGATCAGCGCGCGGGCTTCGCGCAGCTTGTCGAGGGTGCCGGGGATGAACTTCTGCCCGCCGAAACCTGGGTTGACGCTCATCAGCAACACCATGTCGACCTTGTCCATCACGTACTTGAGCACGTCCAGCGGGGTAGCCGGGTTGAACACCAGGCCAGCCTTGCAGCCGCCTTCGCGGATCAGTTGCAAGGTACGGTCGACGTGCAGCGAGGCTTCCGGGTGGAAGGTGATGTAGGTTGCACCGGCTTCGATGAAGTCGCCGATGATGCGGTCTACCGGGCTCACCATCAGGTGTGCATCGATCGGCGCGGTAACGCCGTATTTGCGCAACGCTGCGCAGACCAACGGACCGATGGTCAGGTTGGGCACGTAGTGGTTGTCCATGACATCGAAGTGCACGAAGTCGGCACCGGCGGCCAACACGTTGTCCACTTCCTCACCCAGGCGGGCAAAATCGGCGGAGAGAATCGATGGAGCAATGACGAAGGGCTGCATGACGCACCTTTTTTGAGCTAAATCACGATGGCGCGCATTGTATACCTCATGCTTTGCTGCGCGCACCGTGACCTGGCTCAATGGCTAGTAAGCGGCCCGGTAGATTTTCTCGATATCCGCCACGCTGAGCTTGCGCGGGTTGTTACGCATCAACCGTTCGATACCTGCCGCTTCGGCGGCCATGGTGGGAATTGCGCCTTCGGGAATCCCGAAACTGTGAAGCCCTTCCGGGATCTCCACTGCGGCGCAGAGTCGCGTCATCGCCTCGACCGCCTGGTCGGCCGCGTCATTGGCACTTAACCCCGTGATATTCACGCCCATGGCCTGGGCAATGTCCTGCATCCGCTCGACACACGCCAGCTTGTTCCAGTGCATCACATAGGGCAGTAACAGCGCGTTACTCACGCCATGGGCGATATTGAAACGCCCGCCCAGTGGATAAGCCAACGCGTGCACCGCACCCACCCCGGCATTCCCGAACGCCATGCCGGCCATCAGGCTGGCGGTGGCCATGTCGTCGCGGGCCTGGAGGTTGGCGGGGTTGGCGTAGGCTTTGGGCAGCGCCTTGGCGATCAGCTTGATTGCGCCGATGGCCAAGGCGTCCGTGATCGGAGAGGCATTCAGCGACAGGTAGGACTCAATGGCATGCACCAGTGCATCGACACCACTGGCGGCGGTGACACTGCGTGGGCAGGTCAGGGTCATTTGCGGGCTGATCAGCGCCACATCCGGCAAAAGGTAGTCGCTGACGATGCCTTTTTTCAGCTGTGCGGCCTTGTCGGAGAGGATCGCCACATTGGTCACCTCCGAGCCGGTGCCGGCCGTAGTCGGGATGGCGATCAGCGGCGGGCCCTTGCGCGGTACCTGGTCGACACCAAACAAGTCGGCCAGGGCGCCATGGTAACCGGCGTAGGCGGCCACACTTTTAGCGATGTCGATGGCACTGCCGCCGCCCAGCCCAATCAGGCCGTCGTGCCCGCCGTCGCGATAAGCCTGCATGCAGTCTTCGACGATGGCGATTTCCGGGTCGGGCAGCACGCGATCAAAAATTTCGTAGGGGCGTTCACCCAGGTGTTCAAGCGCCAGCGCCACGGTGCCGGATTTGACCAGCACGGCGTCGGTCACGATCAGCGGGTTATCCACATCCAGGCGCGTGAGTTCAAAGGCCAGTTGTTCGATGGCGCCAGCGCCGGTCAGCAATTTGTGGGCGATCTTGAATGAGGAAGTACTCATGTGCGCGGCCTCTTATTAGTCGATGGGCTGGCACAAGAGTAGCTGACCGAAACAGGTTGTCTTTCATTCAGCAGCTGAATGGTCACAGAACCCGTGTGGGAGGAGGCTTGCCCCCTCCCACACGGGTTCTGTGCTGGGCTTTAGACTTGGGCAGTACGCAGTTTCTCGCTACGGCCGCGCAGCCATTCCAGGGTCAGCAACAGCAACACCGAGAAGGCAATCAGCAACGTCGCCGCCGCCGCAATAGTGGGGCTGAGGTTTTCGCGGATACCGCTGAACATCTGCCGTGGCAGGGTCGCTTGCTCGGGGCCGGCGAGAAACAGCGTCACCACCACCTCGTCGAACGAGGTCGCGAACGCAAACAGCGCCCCGGAGATCACCCCCGGCGCAATCAACGGCAAAGTCACCCGACGAAACGCAGTCAGTGGCGAAGCCCCCAGGCTGGCCGCTGCACGCACCAGATTGTGGTTAAAACCCTGCAACGTCGCCGACACCGTGATGATCACAAAAGGTACACCCAACACCGCGTGCACCACGATCAGCGAGAAAAAGCTGTTACCCAAACCCAGCGGCGCGAAAAACAGGTAGCTGGCCACGCCGATGATCACCACCGGTACCACCATCGGCGAAATCACCAGCGCCATGACCAGTGCTTTGCCGGGGAAATTGCCACGGGTCAGGCCAATCGCCGCCAGCGTACCAAACACCATGGCCAGCACGGTGGCCGCCGGGGCGACGATGATGCTGTTCTTCAGCGCTCGCATCCATTCGGCCGAAGCGAAGAAGTCCTGGTACCAGTGCAGCGAGAAGCCCTGCAACGGGTACACCAGAAAACTGCCGCTGTTGAACGACAGCGGGATGATCACCAGCACGGGCAAGATCAGGAACAGCAGAATCAAGCCGCAGAGGATCCGCAAGCTGTAGAACCAAACCCGCTCAACGGGCGACATATAAGGGCTCAGCATCGCAAGGTCTCCTCAGCTCAGGCGCAGGCGGCTGGCGCCGACCAAACGGTTGTAGATCAGGTACAGCACCACGGTCGCCAGCAGCAGTAAGCCGCCCAACGCCGTCGCCATGCCCCAGTTGATGCTGGTGTTGGTGTAGAAGGCCACGAAGTAGCTGACCATCTGGTCGTTCGGGCTGCCCAACAGTGCCGGGGTGATGTAGTAACCAATCGCCAGGATGAACACCAACAGGCAACCAGCGCCAACGCCGGCGTAGGTCTGCGGGAAGTACACGCGCCAAAAACTGGCGAACGGGTGGCAGCCCAGGGAAATCGCCGCACGCATATAGGTCGGCGAGATGCCTTTCATCACGCTGTAGATCGGCAGAATCATGAACGGCAGCAGGATGTGCACCATGGAGATGTAGACACCGGTGCGGTTGAACACCAACTCCAGGGGCTTATCGATCAGCCCCATGCCCATCAGCGCACTGTTGATCAGACCGCCGGATTGCAACAGCACGATCCACGCTGCCACTCGCACCAGGATCGAGGTCCAGAACGGCAGCAGCACGAGAATCATCAGCAGGTTGCTTTTACGCGCCGGCAGATTGGCCAGCAGATACGCCAGGGGATAGGCCAACAACAGGCAGATCACGGTGATCACCAGGCCCATCCAGAAGGTACGGGCAAAGATATCCAGATAGATCGCCTGATCCGGGGTGGCCGGGGCCACTTCGCCGAGGTCGTCGATGCGGTGATCGACGGCCGCCAGCAGGTAGAACGGTGTCAGGCTGCTGGTATTACGCCGGATCGCTTGCCAGTACGCCGGGTCGCCCCAGCGTTCGTCGAGGGTTTCCAGCGCTTCTTTATAGGAGGCAGGCGCTTCGGTGAACGGCAGCGCCCGCGCGGTTTTGGTCAGCAGGCTGCGATAGCCGGCCAGCTCCATGTTCAAGCGTTTGGACAGATCGCCCAGGGTCTGGTTTTTGCGCGCCTCACCCAGGTCTTCACTGAGAGCCTGATACACCGGTTCACCCGGCAGACCACGGCCGTCCCAGGCAGTCACCGCCACCACGGTACGCGGCAGGCCGCCCACCACTTCCGGATTACCGACGCTCTTGAACAAAAGCGCGACGATCGGCACCAGAAACACCAGCAGCAAAAACAGCACCAGCGGTGCAATCAAGGCCTGGGCCTTCCAGCGATTGACCCGCTCGGCACGCGCCAGGCGCTGCTTGAGGGTGGGGCTGTTGACCTCGTTCGAGGGAACGGCGATGGCCATGGCTAACTCCGAAAATCTGAAAGTGACGACAAACCTGTGCCTGGGCTCAGACGCTGTGTTGAGCGGGCATGCCACGCGCTGGGCGGCGAAGCGGCCCCTCTGACAGTCACCGCGTTCTTTCAGACAGAACACGGCGCCTGGTTTGGGACTGCTTCGCAGCCCAGCGCGGGGCAGGCCCGCTCACCACAAAAGCCCATTGAACACAGCAGGCGGGTTACTTGGCAGCCCAAGAATTGAAGCGCTGCTCAAGCTGCTCGCCGTTGTCCGCCCAGAAGCTCACGTCGATCTGCACCTGGTTGGCGATGTTCTCTGGCGTAGTCGGCATGTCCTTGAGGATGTCCTTGGCCAGCAACGGTACGGCTTGGGTGTTGGCCGGGCCGTAGGCGATGTTTTCCGAGTAGGTCTTCTGCTGCTGCGGTGCGACCGAGAAGGCGATGAATTTCTTCGCCGCTTCTGCGCGATCCTTGGCCAGGCCTTTTGGAATCGCCCATGCATCGAAGTCGTAGATGCCGCCGTTCCACACCACCTTCAGGTTGCTTTCTTTCTGCACGGCAGCGATTCGGCCGTTGTAAGCCGAGCTCATCACCACGTCACCCGATGCGAGGTACTGCGGCGGTTGTGCGCCAGCTTCCCACCATTGAATCGACGGCTTGAGTTCGTCGAGTTTCTTGAACGCGCGGTCTTGGCCATCTTTGCCGGCCAGCACTTTGTACACGTCCTTCGGCGCTACGCCGTCGGCCATCAAGGCGAATTCCAGGGTGTACTTGGCACCTTTGCGCAGGCCGCGCTTGCCCGGGAATTTCTTGGTGTCCCAGAAATCCGCCCAGCTGGTTGGCGCGGAAGCCAGTTTGTCGGCGTTGTACGCCAACACAGTCGACCATACGAAGAAACCCACGCCGCATGGCTGGATCGCACCCTTCACGTAGTTGGCGCTGTCGCCGAACAGTTTCGGGTCCAGCGGTTCGAACATGTCTTCGTCACAACCGCGGGACAGTTCCGGCGATTCCACTTCTACCAGGTCCCAGGACACGCTTTTGGTGTCGACCATGGCTTTGACCTTGGCCATCTCACCGTTGTACTCACCGGCGACGATCTTGCCGTTGCCCGCGCTTTCCCACGGTGCATAGAAGGCCTTGACCTGTGCAGCCTTGTTCGCGCCACCAAAGGACACGACGGTCAGGTCCGGGCCGGCCATGGCCTGTGTCGCGCCCATCAAGCTCAAGGCCAGGACGGAATACTTCAGGGATCTCAACATTGTTGTTCTCTCCACGTGCAGGGTTGGTGAAGCCATGGGGCGATCAATTCGCCTCTAGAAGTGGGTCGAGTGCGCGAACGTGCTCGACTTGCCAGCCAATCGGTACCACGTCGCCGACCGCCAGTGCTGGGTCCAGCTCGGCAATCGGTTGTTTCACAAAAAAATCGGTCTTGCCGCAGACTTCCAGGCGCACACGCACGTGGTCGCCCAGGTAGATAAATTCGGCCACCCGCCCGGAGAAGCGGTTGATGCAGCTTTCGCTGGAGCCATTGAGGCTGACCCGTTCCGGACGCACCGATAGCGTTACAGGGCCACCGATCTGGCCGACATTGATCGCCAGTGCTTCAACCTTCTCGCCCCGCGCCAGCTCGACCACGCAGCGGTCGCCGGTGTGGCTGTGCAAGCGGCCGTTGAGGCGGTTGTTCTCGCCAATAAAGTTAGCGACGAAGGTGTTCTTCGGTTCTTCATACAGCGTGCGCGGCGGGGCGATCTGCTGGATCTCGCCCTGATGGAACACCGCCACGCGGTCGGACATGGTCAGGGCTTCACCCTGGTCATGGGTCACGTACACCACTGTCACGCCGAGACGTTGGTGCAGGTGCTTGATCTCCATCTGCATGTGTTCGCGCAATTGCTTGTCGAGAGCGCCGAGCGGTTCGTCCATCAGTACCAGTTGCGGTTCGAACACCAACGCGCGGGCCAGGGCCACACGCTGTTGCTGGCCGCCGGACAGTTGCGCCGGGTAGCGCTGGGCGAACGCGTCGAGCTGGACCATGCTCAGCACGCGCTTGACCCGCTCACTGACATCTGTCTTGCTCAAACCGCGCACGGACAAGGGAAACGCCAGGTTCTCGGCCACGGTCATGTGCGGGAACAGCGCGTAGTTCTGGAACACCATGCCAATGTCGCGCTTGTGCGGCGGCACGTTGTTGATGGAGCGCCCGGCCAGCTGGATTTCACCGGCAGTCGGCGTCTCAAACCCGGCGAGCATCATCAGGCTGGTGGTCTTGCCCGAACCGGAAGGCCCGAGCAAGGTGAGGAACTCGCCCTTGCGAATTTCCAGGTTGAGGTCTTTGACGATCAGGTTCTCGCCGTCGTAGCTCTTCTGCACGCCACGAAAGCTGACCAGCACATCATTTGAATCCACCTCGCTCATACCCGCACCTTTGTGTTTTGGACTGCTGTGGCACAAGCGTAGTCCAGGCGCGAGGCCCCGGAAATCGGGGGCCAGGAGAGAATTGCATCAGCAGGATGGAAGCTTGGGGGTAGGGATTGCCCTACACGGATGGCGGGGATGGAACAGTGCTGCAGTGCGAAGCGCCGGGAATGGCGTCAGCGGGGTTTGAAGCAGGTCGCAAACAGGCATGTCATCACAACAGCTTGTGTTCCATGGCGTACTTCACCAGCTCAGCCAGGGAGGTGATATTGAGCTTTTGCATCAATCGCGCCTTGTGAGTGCTGATGGTCTTGCTGCTCAGCGCCAGTTGCTGGGCGATGTCATTGACGTTGGCGCCCTGCGCCAAGCGTTCGAACACCGAGAACTCCCGTTCCGACAGCAACGAATGCAATGGCCGGGCGTCGGTCAGACCGACTTCAAACACCATACGGTCGGCCAGGTCCGGGTCTATATAACGCCCGCCGGCCGCGACTTTGCGGATCGCCGTCAGCAACAACGCCGGGTCGCTGTCCTTGGTGGCGTAACCGGCGGCACCGACCTTCAGGGCACGGGCTGCCATTTGCGCTTCGTCGTGCATCGACAGCACCAGGATCGCCGGCGGGTTGCTCAACGCACGGATGCGCGCAATCGCTTCCAGGCCGTTGACGCCGGGCATCGAGATGTCCAGCAACACCACCTCGCACGGCACGTGGCGCAACGTCTCCAGCAACTGCTCGCCATTGCTAGCCTCCCCCACCACCAGCAGGTCTTTGGCCAGGCCGATCAGTTGTTTGATGCCTTCACGAACGATGGTGTGGTCTTCGGCTACCAGTACACGGATCACAGGGACTTCCTCTTGGCGTTATGCATCCAGCGGCACCGTCACACTCAGGGTGGTGCCCTCCCCCAACTCGCTGTGCAGGCTCAATTGCCCGCCCATGATCAGCACCCGCTCGCGCATACCGACCAGGCCAAACGATACCGCACGCCCTTCAGGCTGGACGAAACCCACGCCGTCGTCGCTGATGGTCAACCGCAAATCCGAGCCTTCTATGGCCAGCGTCAGCTCCACAGTATGCGCCTGGGCATGGCGCATCACGTTGGTCAGCGCCTCCTGCAGGATACGAAACAGGCCGATGGCCTTGGCGTCGCTCAGGGTCGGCAGGTTATCCGGCACCTGAACCAGACAGGGAATCTGCGTGCGCGCTTCAAAACGACGGGCTTGCCATTCAACTGCGGAGGCAATGCCAGCATCGAGAATCGGTGGGCGCAGCGCCGTCGCGACGTCCCGCACCAGTTGGAACAGTTGAGCAATCAGGCGCTTCATGCTGTTCAAGCGCTCGTGCAGGCCAGGGTCCAGTTGTGCATAAGCCAGCTCGCACATGGACGTTTCCAACTTGAGCACGGTGAGCATCTGACCGAGTTCGTCATGCACTTCCCGGGCGATGCGGGCTTTTTCTTCCTCGCGCACGGTTTCCAGGTGGGCCGACAGTTCGCGTAGTTGCGCTTCGCTTTGCATCAACGCGGCCAGCGTGCGGCGCAACTCGGTGACGTCGTTCAGGTAAACCACCAAGTACTCAGCCTCGGCAAACCGCAAAAAGCTCAACGACACGTTGGCCGGCAGGATGCTGCCGTCGGCGCGCAAACAATCGGTGGCGAAGTTCTGTGGTCCCTCTTCGCTGGCCCGTGCGCGCTTCCACAAATTGAGCCAGCGGTCCATGTCCAGGGTCGGGTCGAGGTCAACCAGCGGCCGCTCGATCAGTGCGCCAGGAGCATAACCGAGCATGCTTTCGGCGGCGTGGTTGGCGTAGCGCACATGGCTGTCCCAGTTGACCCACAGGATGCCGACGGTGCTTTGGTCGATGGAAAACTGTGTCAACCGCAGCGCTTCGGCACCGGCAGCGCGGGCGGCGCTTTCTTCACGGGCGGCCAGCAGGCCATGCTCCAACACACGTTGCTGGCGGCGCTGCCAGAACACGGTCGCCAAACTGGCGAGCAGCAGCAGGCTCAGTAACAGGCTGAGGTTCTGCCACAACCCAGGCGACTCCGATAACCGTGGGTATTTGGGTTGCAGCCAGCGGCTATGCAGTTGGTCAAGGTCTCGGGCGGGGATAGCGCCCAAGGCACTTTCCATGATGCCCGCCAGTTCGGGCCAATCGCGCCGTGTGGCCACCCGCAACAATTGCGGCAGACCGATGTCCCCCACCACCGCCAAACCGGCGAACTCGGCCTCGCCGGATAATCGGCTTAATTGCGCTTCATCTACCACGGCATAACGCGCTTGCTGGCTGACCAACAACTGCAAGGCCTGGCGCTCAATGGGCACACCTTGCAGGTTGAGGTTGGGATAAGTGCTGCGCAGGTAATCGGCCACGGCACTGGGCATGCGCACGGCGACGCGGGATTGATCGTCCAGTTTTTCCAGCTCAACCGCGCCGCCGCCCTCGCGGATGCCGACGATATGCTGGGGCACACGCATGTACGGGTCGCTGAATAACCACAGGCGCAAGCCGGCTGGGGTTTGTTGCAGGCCGGGGGCAATGTCCACTTCGTCGTCGCGGACGGCGGCTTCCAGTTGCTCCTGGTTGGGGAAATTGCGCCAGGTCAGCTCGATATTCAGCGCCTTGGCCAGCCACTGCATCAACTCCACATTGGCCCCGGACAAGCGCTGCAAGCGACGGTCGTACTGCGCGTAAGGCAACTGCAGCACTACGCCCACCCGCAATTCCGGGTGCTGGGCCAGCCATTCGCGCTGCTGCGCATTGAGCTGCGCCTGCGGGGCGGCAGGCGTAGGGGAGGCGTTCGCCATCAAGGCGACGCACAAACAGCCGATAACCAGCAGACAGCGAAAACCCATGATCCACGTCTCACATCACTGACAAAAACTGACCAACCTATTAGGCTGCTGGAATCTCTTCTGGCCGGAAATCTACGATGCCCTATCGAAACCGTTCGGCACTGCCAGCATTGTGCCTGTCGCTGCTGTTTACCAGTGCCTTTTCTGTACAGGCCGCCGACGCCCCCGCGCCGGCCGACGAAAAACCCGTCGAGCGCCAGCCTCTGCTTGAGCGCAGCCAGGAAGACGCCACCGCGCTGGAGCGCACCATCCCTCAGCAGGAACAGCAACAATTGCAGGCTGGCAGCGACTCATTCCTCGCCCTGTGGAAACCGGCCAACAGCGCCGAACCCGAAGGTGTGGTGATTATCGTACCGGGCAGCGGTGAAAGTGCTGACTGGCCGCAAGCAATCGGCCCGTTGCGGCGCAAATTTCCCGACGCCAATTGGGGCAGCCTCAGCCTGTCATTGCCGGATGTGAGCGTAGATACCCTGCCGCCGCGCGTTATGGAAGCACCCAAAGCCACTGTCGACACCAGCAGCAAAGAAGCGAGCACCGCCGACAAACCGATCGAACAAGCCGCCAGCGCCGAAGCCGAGGGCACCGATCCGTCAGTGGTGCCGGGCGCCGACGAGCAGGACAAGACCGACGCCTCGCGCATCTTCGACCGCATCGACGCTGCCGTGGCCTTCGCCCAGACCCAGAACGCACGCAGTGTGGTGCTGCTGGGCCATGGCACAGGCGCCTGGTGGGCCGCGCGTTATCTCACCGAGAAACAACCGTCCCAGGTGCAGAAATTTGTGATGGTCGCGGCGCAGACGCCTAACGGACGCCATCCGGACGTGCAGCAACTGGCGCCCGGCCTGAAACTGCCGACTGCCGATGTCTTCTATCAAGACAACGCGCAGGCACGCAAAAACGCTCAGGCCCGTGCCCAGGCTGCCAAGCGATTGAAGAATGATGGCTATAAGCAGGTGTCATTGAAAACCGTGCCCGGCAATAGCGCAGCCGAGCAGGAGCAGTTGTATCGCAGGATTCGCGGGTGGTTGAGCCCGCAGGCCAGCGCCGACTGAAGAACAGCACAAAAACAATGTGGGAGGGGCTTGCCCCTCTCCCACATCGGAATGTGGTTATCCGTGAAAGAGCGGCATCTAGCGAAAATCCCGGCGCTCGCGAATCAACGAGTAAGCATTGTGTAATTCACGGGTTCGCTCGGTCGCCTCACGCACTTGCGCGAGACTGGCGCCACTACCGGCCACCTTGTCCGGATGGTGACGGCTCAGCAGGCGGCGATAGGCACGTTTGATGACCGACGGCTCGGTGGTAGCGGTGACGCCGAGCAGTCGCAACGCTTCCTGATAGGTCGTGCCTCGATTGACCAGCGGCTTGCGCTCAGGCGTGTAGTCCGCCGCCAAGGCCTGAAGCTGCTGCGGCGTCCAGCCCAACCACTTGCCCCACAGGTTGATCAAGTCGCGCTCGGCATCATCCGCCTTGCCGTCCGCCCAGACCATCCGCCAACAGGCGCGCAACACACCCTCCGCCGCATGAGGCTGGGCCTTGAGCACGCGCAGATAACTGCGCATACGGTCGGAGCCCGATTTACCGCGATTGAACGCCGCAATCGCGCGGCGCTGGGCGGACTCGGTCATGTCCAGCGAGCGCATCTCCTGACGCGCCTGCTGGATATGACCGTCCACCACGCGCCCGTTGCTTTTGGCCAGGCGCCCGAGCAATACAAACAACAACTCATCATTGCGCAGCACCGGGCGGCCGCCCATGCGCTCGCGCAACTGAGCCCAACTGCGCAGTTGCATTCGGCGGTCCAACGCCTGCCCCAACAATGCACCCAACAAGGCCCCCGGAATACTGGCAATGGCAAAGCCAGCCCCGGCGCCGATCAGCGTCCCTGGCCACAACATGCTACTGCCCCGCTGTCAGCAGGGTTTCGACTTGCGCCAAGCGCTCCAGCGTGCCGACATCAATCCAGCGTCCCGCCATGTGTTCCCCCGTTACCTGACCCTTGGCCATCGCCGCACGCAGCAGCGGCGCCAGCTTGAAGGCACCGGCACTGCAACCCGCGAACAACTGGGGGTCGAGCACTGAAATGCCACTGAAGGTCAGGTTATCGGCACCGGGCGCCGCATCATGAAGCAGACCCTCATCAAGGAAGAAATCACCGCCCGAGGGATGATGCGCTGGGTTGTCGACCATCACTAGGTGAGCCAGGCCGCTGAGCGGTTGCTTGAGTTGGGTAAAGTCGTAGTCAGTCCAGATATCGCCATTGACCACCAGAAAAGGCTCGTCCCCCAGCAACGGCAACGCCTGGAAAATCCCACCGCCGGTTTCCAGCGGTTCGCCCTCCGGGGAGTAACGGATGCGTACGCCAAACTGCGCACCATCGCCCAAATAGCTCTCGATCTGCTGGCCGAGCCAGGCGTGGTTGATCACGATATCGGTGAAGCCGGCCTTGGCCAGCGCCTCCAGGTGGTATTCGATCAGACGCTTGCCGCCGGCCTGCACCAGCGGCTTGGGCGTGTGCAAGGTAAGCGGACGCATCCGCTCACCTTTGCCGGCGGCCAGGATCATGGCCTTCATACGCTGGCCTCAGCGGGTTGGCGCAGGCTGGTCAGCAGCTCAGTCAACTCGCTCAATTCCGGGCGATCGGCGAGCACTGCTTCTATATAAGCAAAGAAGCGCGGCACGTCGGCCAAGTAGCGCGGCTTGCCGTCGCGATGGCAAATACGCGCGAAGATGCCAATGACCTTGAGGTGGCGCTGCACACCCATCAGGTCGCTGGCACGCAGGAAGTCATCAAAATCCGGTTGCACCGGGATGCCCGCTTGGCCCGCACGCTCCCAATAACCGCGCTGCCAATCGCGTACGCGCGCCTGGGGCCAACTGAGGAAAGCGTCCTTGAACAGGCAGGTAATGTCATAAGTGACCGGGCCGTAGACCGCGTCCTGGAAATCCAGCACGCCGGGGTTCGGTTCGCTGATCATCAAGTTGCGCGGCATATAGTCGCGATGCACCAGCACTTTCGGCTGCGCCAAGGCGCTGTCGATCAGCCGGTCGCTGACACGCTGCCAGAGGGCTTGTTGTTCTGCATCCAACTCGACACCCAAATGGCGCCGTACGTACCACTCGGGAAAGAGTTCCAGCTCGCGGCGCAACAAGGCGACGTCATAACTGGGCAGTGGTGCGTCCATCGGCAACTGCTGGAATGCCAGCAAGGCGTCGATGGCGTCGGCAAACAGCTGATCGGCGTTTTGTTCGTCAATCACGTCCAAGTAGGTTTTTCTGCCCAGGTCATTGAGCAAAAGAAAGCCGCGCGACAGATCTTCTGCATAAATTTTTGGAACATTTATGCCCGACTTCGCCAGTAAATGGGCGATATCGACGAAGGGCTTGCAGTTTTCCTGGGGGGGTGGAGCGTCCATCACCACGAAAGTCCGGCCGCCACCCTCCCAACGGAAGTAACGCCTGAAACTCGCGTCGCTGCTGGCCGCAGTCAGTGTGGCCGGGGGTACGGAGCCCCAGTCTTGAGCGTTGAAAAGGATCGGCAACTGCTCATCCAGCCAGACTTCCAGCTGTTGTAAACGTAGATCTTGCTCAGGCATTACAAGGGTCTCCGACGGCGCTAGCCGTCAAGCGGGTCATGCTTTATTATCACGCATCTTTTTCAGACCATCGAGAGGCGTGCGGCCCAAACCGCGGGCAGATGGCACGCAGGAAGCCCGGACTAATAAGATGGCATTGAAATCCCCCGCGTTTCGTAGAAAATTTCCGTTGCTGGTAACCGGCAGTCTGCTGGCCATGCAACCCTTCGCCACCTCATTCGTGGTCGCCGCGGAACAGTATGACTGCTCAGTCTCTGCTTCGGGTGCCTGGGATTGCGCGCCGAAAACCGCCGCAGCCCCATTGCCACCGCGCCCGGTGCATGACGGCGCTGCCGTCAGCTCGGCCAACAGCACGGCGCAGGCCGAAGCTGGTGGCACTGCCGCGGCCGAACCCAAGACCGCACTGGTCACAGAATCCAAGGGCCGTGGCCTGCGCTCACGCAGCGCCGACTACAGCCACTTGGACTGGGTACCTCGCGAAAAGTTGACCGCAGCCCAGTTGGCCGAAACCGGTCCTTATTGCGGCGGTGCGTACATCGAGCCGACTCGTCCTGGCATGAACGACAAGACGAACAAGAGCGATGCGCCCACCTTCATCGGTGCCAAGGCCTCTCGTTACGAGCAGGAACAACAAGTCGCGACCCTGGCAGGTGACGTCGTCATGCGCCAGGGCAGCATGCAGCTTGAAGCCGAAGAAGCCAGCCTGTACCAGGCCGAAAGCCGCGGCGAGCTGAACGGCAACGTACGACTGCGTGACAACGGTGCACTGATCGTCGGCGACCACGCCCAGGTTCAGTTGGACACCGGCGCGGCCCAGATCGACAACGCCGAATACGTGCTGCACAAGTCGCGTATCCGCGGTAACGCGCTGTACGCCAAGCGCGCCGAAAACGCGATCATCCGCCTCAAGGACGGTACGTACACCACCTGCGAGCCGGACAGCAACGCCTGGCAGCTTCGAGGCAACAACATCACGTTGAACCCAGCCACCGGTTTCGGTACGGCCACCAACGCGACGTTGCGGATCAAGAACATCCCGATCCTGTACACCCCTTACATCTATTTCCCGATCGACGACCGCCGTCAGTCCGGCTTCCTGCCGCCGAGCTTCAGCACCGGCAGCGAAACCGGCTTCACCCTGGTTACGCCGTACTACTTCAACCTGGCGCCGAACTACGACGCCACGTTGTACCCGCAATACATGACCAAGCGCGGCATGATGATGGAAGGCGAATTCCGCTACCTCACCAAGTCCAGCGAAGGCCAGTTCGGCGGCGCGTACCTCAACGACGACAACGACGAACGCAAACTGCAGACCGATTACGAAAAAACCCGCTACATGCTCAATTGGCAGCATAAAGGCGGGTTGGATTCGCGTGTACTGACCCAGGTCGACTACACCAAAATCAGCGACCCTTATTACTTCCAGGACCTCAAGTCCTATCAGGAAGGTGTCGAGAGCCGGGACTACGTCAACCAGCAGGGCTCCGTGAGTTATCGCGGCGACTCCTACCAGGCGCGCTTGAATGTCCAGGCTTACCAGCTGGCTACGATCTCCCAGATCACACCGTATGACCGACTGCCACAGATCACCTTCAATGGTCAGTTGCCATACCACCCAGGTGGTTTGAACTTCAGCTACGAAACCGAAGCAGTTCGGTTTGAACGCAGCCTGGAAAGCGGCAACTTTATCAATGAAAACGGTGATTCCGAGCGTCGCCTGGACACTTACGTCAACGGCCTGACCCGTGCAAACGGTACTCGCCTGAACGTAGCGCCAGCCGTTTCATACCCGATGAACTGGACCTACGGCTTTGTGACGCCGAAGCTCAAGTACGTCTACACCAAGTACGATCTTGACCTGGACAACAAAGGCAAGAACGACATCATCGCTGCACAAGCTGCAGCCGCGACAGCTGGCACCCAATATGCCGGCGGCACGTTCAAAAGCTCTCAGGATCGCGCAATTCCTGTAGCCAGCGTCGACAGCGGCCTGTACTTCGATCGCAATACCAACTGGTTCGGCAAAGACTATCGC
The DNA here is from genome assembly GCF_052938085.1 of Pseudomonas sivasensis. NCBI lineage: Bacteria > Pseudomonadati > Pseudomonadota > Gammaproteobacteria > Pseudomonadales > Pseudomonadaceae > Pseudomonas > Pseudomonas sivasensis. Next base: position 466,234 of record NZ_CP176442.1, on the reverse strand, counting down.
CAGACCCTTGAACCGCGCGCGTTCTACCTGTACGTGCCGAACAAGGACCAGGCCGATATTCCGGTGTTCGACACCAGCGAGTACTCGTTCAGCTACGCGTCATTGTTCCGCGACAACCGCTTCAGCGGCTCCGACCGTATCGGCGACGAAAACAAGCTGTCCCTTGGCTTGACCAGCCGCTGGATCGAAGAAAACGGCTTCGAGCGTCAACGCGTGTCCGTGGGCCAGGCGGTGTACTTCAAGGATCGTGAAGTTCAACTGCCAGGCATCCTGGCCGCCGACCGTGCCGATGCACAGTCCGACGTGTCCCCGGTTGCCCTGGACTACGAGTTCCGCTTCAACCGCGACTGGCGCGCCACGGCCGACTACAACTGGGACACCGAAGAGCACAGCCCTCGCTCCGGCAGCGCGATGCTTCACTACCAGCCGGAAGACAACCCGAACAAGATCATCAACGTTGGTTACCGCTATCGTAACGACCAGGTTGTCTACAACCAGTTGACCGGTAAGTGGCAGTTCGGTGGCGACTACGGTCAGCCAGGCGACCAGAACTACGTGAAGGATTACTACAAAATCCAACAACACGACTTCTCGATGATGTGGCCGATCATTCCCCAGTGGAACCTGATCACCCGCTGGCAGTATGACTACGCACGCAACCGTACCCTGGAAGCCTTTGGTGGTTTCGAGTACGACAACTGCTGCTGGAAACTGCGCGTCATCAACCGTTACTGGGTTTCCAACGACGAATACAGCCAGATCGCCCCGCTGAACGAAAAGGGTGACCACGGGCTCTTCCTGCAGATCGTCCTCAAAGGACTCGGCGGCCTGACCGGCGCCAAGGTAGAGAGCTTCCTCGACAAAGGCATTGAAGGTTATCGTGAACGTGAAGACCAAGCTTTCTGATTGTCTGCGCCCGCTAGTGCTGGGCGCACTGTTCCTGGGGACCGCATCGGCACACGCTGCGGTTCAACAGCTGGATAAGGTAGTGGCCATCGTCGATAACGACGTGATCATGCAGAGCCAACTGGACCAACGGGTCAAGGAAGTTCAGCAAACCATCGCCAAGCGTGGCGGTGGTGTACCGCCTACCAGCGTCCTGGACCAACAGGTACTTGAACGCTTGATCGTCGAAAACCTGCAACTGCAGATCGGTGATCGTTCCGGTATTCGTATTTCGGACGAAGAGCTGAACCAGGCCGTCGGCACCATCGCTCAACGCAATAACATGAGCATCGACCAGTTCCGCTCAGCCCTGGCCCGCGACGGTCTTTCGTACGAAGACGCCCGCGACCAGATCCGCCGCGAGATGATCATCAGCCGTGTGCGTCAGCGTCGCGTTGCCGAGCGAGTGCAGGTGTCCGAGCAGGAAGTGAAGAACTTCCTGGCCTCCGACCTGGGCAAGATGCAGCTTTCCGAAGAACTGCACCTGGCCAATATCCTGATCCCGACCCCGGACAGTGCCAACTCCGAGCAACTGAATGCGGCGGCGGCGAAAACCCAAGCTATCTATGATCGCCTGAAAGGCGGTGCTGACTTTGCTCAGATGGCCATTGCCCAGTCCGGCAGCGACAACGCCCTTGAAGGCGGCGATATGGGCTGGCGTAAAGCCGCTCAACTGCCACCTCCGTTCGACCGTGAACTGAGTGCCATGGAAGTGGGCGGTATCACCCAGCCAGCCCGCACCCCAGGTGGCTTCATTATCCTGAAGTTGCTGGAACGTCGCGGTGGCGAGACCTCGCTGAAAGACGAAGTTCATGTTCGTCATATCCTGGTCAAACCAAGCGAAATCCGTACTGAGGCGCAAACCAAGGAGCTGGCCCAGAAGATCTATGACCGCATCGAAAGCGGTGAAGACTTCGCCACCTTGGCCAAGAGCTTCTCGGAAGACCCAGGTTCAGCCCTCAACGGCGGCGACCTGAATTGGATCGACCCGAAAGCGCTGGTGCCCGAGTTCCAACAGGTAATGGCCGATACTCCGCAAGGCGTACTGTCCAAGCCGTTCAAGACCCAATATGGCTGGCATGTACTGGAAGTCCTTGGCCGCCGCGCCACTGACAACACCAGCCAGGCCCGCGAGCAACAAGCGCTGAACGTACTGCGTAACCGCAAGTACGACGAAGAGCTGCAAACCTGGCTGCGTCAGATCCGTGACGAAGCCTACGTGGAAAACAAGCTGCCAGGCGCCGAGCAAACAGGCACCGACCAGGCAGCCCAGTGAAACCACAGCGTTTCGCGGTAACACCCGGCGAGCCGGCCGGCATTGGTCCAGACCTTTGCCTGCTGCTCGCCTCGCAGCCTCAGCCATACCCCCTGATTGCCATTACCAGCCGCGACCTGCTCCTTGAGCGGGCCGCGCAACTGAGTGTGGCTATCAACCTGCTGGACGTGGCGCCGGGCAACTGGCCTGACCTGCCGGCGCCCGCGGGCAGCCTCTATGTGTGGGACACCCCGCTGCAGGCCAAGGTGGTTGCAGGGCGACTGGACAAGGCCAATGCGGCGTTTGTGCTCGAAACGCTGACTCGTGCGGGGCAAGGCTGCATCGACGGTGACTTCGCCGGCATGATCACCGCACCGGTCCACAAGGGTGTGATCAACGAATCCGGCATCGCCTTTTCCGGCCACACCGAATTCCTCGCCGAACTGACACACACTGAACAAGTCGTGATGATGTTGGCCACACGCGGCCTGCGTGTCGCCCTGGTGACTACGCACCTGCCGCTGCGTGACGTCGCAGACGCCATCACCGCCGAACGCGTGGAGCGCGTCACGCGCATCCTGCACGCCGACCTGCAGCAAAAATTCGGCATCGCTCAACCGCGTATCCTGGTCTGTGGGCTCAACCCCCATGCAGGTGAAGGCGGGCACTTGGGCCATGAAGAAATCGACATCATCGAACCAACCCTGGAGCGTCTGCGCCAAGAAGGCATGGACCTGCGTGGCCCACTGCCAGCGGACACTCTGTTTACCCCCAAATATCTGGAGCACTGCGACGCAGTGTTGGCGATGTACCATGACCAGGGGCTGCCGGTGCTGAAATACAAAGGCTTCGGCGCCGCCGTCAACGTGACACTGGGCCTGCCGATCATCCGCACCTCCGTCGACCATGGCACTGCCCTGGACTTGGCGGGCAGCGGCAAGATCGATACCGGCAGCCTGCACGTGGCCCTGGAAACCGCCTATCAGATGGCCGAGACCCGTATATGACTGAGCATTACCAACACCGGGCGCGCAAGCGCTTCGGGCAAAACTTCCTGCACGACGCTGGCGTGATCGACCGCATCCTGCGCTCCATCCATGCCAAGCCCGAAGACCGCCTGCTGGAAATCGGCCCAGGCCAGGGCGCATTGACCCAAGGCCTGCTGACCAGCGGTGGCCAGCTGGACGTGGTTGAACTGGACAAGGATCTGATCCCTATCCTCAACCAGCAGTTCGCCGGAAAATCCAACTTCAACCTGCATCAGGGCGATGCACTGAAGTTCGACTTCAACTCCCTCAACGCCGCGCCTAACAGCCTGCGCGTGGTCGGTAACCTGCCGTACAACATCTCCACACCGCTGATTTTCCACCTGCTGAACAACGCCGGGATCATCCGCGACATGCACTTCATGCTGCAGAAAGAAGTGGTGGAACGCCTGGCCGCAGGCCCAGGTGGTGGTGATTGGGGCCGTCTGTCGATCATGGTTCAGTACCACTGCCGCGTTGAACACCTGTTCAACGTGGGTCCGGGTGCATTCAACCCGCCGCCAAAGGTCGACTCGGCCATTGTTCGCCTGGTACCGCATGCTGTTCTGCCCCACCCGGCCAAGGACCACAAGTTGCTGGAACGTGTCGTGCGCGAAGCGTTCAACCAACGCCGCAAGACCCTTCGCAACACGCTCAAGGCCCTATTGAGCCAAGCTGAAATCGAAGCCGCCGGCGTCGACGGTAGCCTGCGTCCCGAGCAACTGGACCTGGCCGCGTTCGTGCGCCTGGCAGACCAGCTTGCCATCCAGCCTGCTCCAGCAGTCGACTGAAGCACCCAGCCATGGCCAGACACATGTCTGGCCTAGTGCCCACCTCTTGGCCTAGACTGATCCGCATCTGCTGTCCTCCGCTTTTGCTTTTAAGGCCTCTTGCATGTCCGATCCTCGCTACCAGATCGACGTCAGCGTCGTGACCCGCTTCCTGGCGGACCAATCGCAACCTGAACAGAACCGCTTTGCCTTTGCCTACACCATCACGGTGAAGAACAACGGGCAGGTGCCGGCCAAGTTGCTATCACGCCATTGGGTAATCACCGACGGTGACGGCCAAGTGGAAGAAGTGCGCGGCGCAGGCGTGGTTGGCCAGCAACCGCTGATCGACATTGGCGCCAGCCACACCTACAGCAGCGGCACGGTGATGACCTCCAAGGTCGGCACCATGCAAGGCTCGTATCAGATGAAAGCCACCGATGGCCAACTGTTCGACGCCATCATCAAGCCATTTCGCCTTGCCGTACCGGGAGCCCTGCACTGATGGCGACCTACGCAGTCGGCGACCTGCAAGGCTGCCTGGAGCCGCTCAAGTGCCTGCTTAAGCGCGTTGCCTTCGACCCGGCCAATGATCGGCTTTGGTTGGTCGGTGATCTGGTCAATCGCGGCCCCGAGTCCCTGGAAACCCTGCGCTACTTATATAGCCTGCGTGATTCCCTGGTGTGTGTGTTGGGCAACCATGACCTGCACCTGTTGGCGGCCGGCAATAATATCGAGCGCCTGAAAAAGGGCGACACCCTGCGGGAAATTCTCGAAGCGCCCGACCGAGCCGAGCTGCTCGACTGGCTGCGCCGGCAAAAGATCGTGCATTACGACGAAGGCCGCAACATGGCCCTCGTGCATGCGGGTATCCCGCCGCAATGGACGCTGAAGAAAGCCCTTAAGTGCGCAGCCGAAGTCGAAAGTGCCTTGGCCGATGACAGCCTGTACACCACCTACTTGGACGGCATGTACGGCAACGAACCGGTGAAGTGGGATAACGACCTGACGGGCGTCGCCCGCCTGCGGGTGATCACCAACTACTTCACACGCATGCGCTTCTGTACCGCCGAGGGCAAGCTGGACCTCAAGAGCAAAGAAGGTGCCGACACCGCCCTGCCCGGCTACAAGCCGTGGTTTGCCCATAAGGAACGCAAGACCCGTGATACGAAGATCATCTTCGGCCACTGGGCCGCCCTGGAAGGCAAGTGCAACGAACCCGGCGTATTCGCCCTCGACACCGGTTGCGTGTGGGGCGGCGCCATGACCCTGATGAACATCGACACTGGCGAGCGCCACAGCTGCCAGTGTGAATCTCCCCTTCCCATTACACTGCCGGCTGCCGCCAAGCGCTAGACGCTAAGCGCCGCCAAGACAAGGAGCCCGCCATGAGCGAATTCAAACGTATCCCTCCCGAACAAGCCCAAGCCCTGCGCGAGCAAGGCGCGGTGGTGGTTGATATCCGCGACCAGCCTACTTACTCGGCAGCCCATATCACCGGCGCCCAGCATCTGGATAACGTTAACATCGCCGACTTCATCCGCGCCGCCGACCTCGACGCGCCACTGATCGTGGCCTGCTACCACGGCAACTCCAGCCAAAGCGCCGCCGCCTACCTGATCAGCCAAGGCTTCTCCGACGTCTACAGCCTGGACGGTGGTTTTGAGCTGTGGCGTACGACCTATCCTGCAGAAATTTCTTCGGGCGATTCGCAATAAATATTTTCAAACCCCGCTACCCCGCGTGACGCTTGGGCTCGCGCCGTTTCTGACGAACGGCGCAGGCAAACTAATTGCGTATCACGCCTTGACCTCCCAGATTCCGAACTATCCTTAAGCGCAGGCCATCCGAATCAGGGGAGAGCCGGTACACCGGCGTGCGGGTCATCGGTAGCGTTTAGGGTGTTCTGGGGGGAAAACGGCCATTGGCGATCGTCAATGACTGCCAGCATCGACTGATAGATCCGGCGTCGGCTCCACGTATCGAGCGAGGTGACGACGTCATGAGTATCTTTAGCCACTTCCAACAACGCTTCGCGTCCACACAGCAGGAAGAACTCACGCTGCAAGAGTATCTTGAGCTGTGCAAGCAGGACCGCAGCACCTACGCATCTGCCGCCGAGCGCCTGCTATTGGCGATTGGTGAGCCGGAGCTGGTGGAAACCGCCAATAATTCGCGCCTGTCGCGAATATTCTCCAACAAGGTGATCCGCCGCTACCCGGCCTTTGAAGACTTCCACGGAATGGAAGAATGCATTGATCAGATCGTCTCCTACTTCCGCCATGCCGCCCAAGGCCTGGAAGAGAAGAAACAGATCCTCTACCTGCTCGGCCCTGTCGGCGGCGGTAAATCGTCCCTGGCCGAAAAGCTCAAACAGCTGATCGAGAAAGTGCCCTTCTACGCGATCAAGGGCTCGCCGGTCTTCGAGTCGCCACTGGGCCTGTTCAACGCCACGGAAGATGGCGCGATCCTCGAAGAAGACTTCGGCATCCCACGCCGCTACCTCAACACCATCATGTCGCCCTGGGCCACCAAGCGCCTGGCCGAGTTTGGCGGTGACATCAGCCAGTTCCGCGTGGTGAAACTCTACCCCTCGATCCTCAACCAGATCGGCGTTGCCAAGACCGAGCCGGGCGATGAGAACAACCAGGATATTTCGGCGCTGGTGGGCAAGGTCGATATCCGCAAACTCGAAGAATTCCCGCAAAACGATGCCGACGCCTACAGCTACTCGGGCGCACTGTGCCGGGCCAACCAAGGCCTGATGGAATTCGTGGAAATGTTCAAGGCACCGATCAAAGTGCTGCACCCACTGCTTACCGCGACCCAGGAAGGTAACTACAACAGCACCGAAGGCTTGGGCGCGATTCCGTTCACCGGGATCCTGCTGGCCCACTCCAACGAATCGGAATGGCACACCTTCCGTAACAACAAGAACAACGAAGCCTTCATCGACCGGATCTACATCGTCAAGGTGCCTTACTGCCTGCGAGTCAGCGATGAGATCAAGATCTACGACAAGCTACTGTTCAACAGCTCCCTGGCGAAGGCCCATTGCGCACCCGACACCCTGAAGATGCTCGCCCAGTTCACCGTGCTGTCGCGCCTCAAGGAGCCGGAGAACTCGAACATCTACTCGAAGATGCGCGTGTACGACGGTGAAAACCTCAAGGACACCGACCCTAAAGCCAAGTCAATCCAGGAATACCGCGACACGGCAGGCGTGGATGAAGGCATGAACGGCCTATCGACGCGCTTTGCGTTCAAGATCCTGTCCAAAGTCTTCAACTTCGACCCGCACGAGATCGCCGCCAACCCGGTGCACCTGCTCTATGTGCTGGAGCAGCAGATCGAACAGGAACAGTTCCAGGCGGAAACCCGTGAACGCTACCTGCGCTTCCTCAAGGAGTACCTCGCGCCACGCTACATCGAGTTTATTGGCAAGGAAATCCAGACCGCTTACCTGGAGTCCTACAGCGAGTACGGCCAGAACATTTTCGACCGCTATGTGCTGTATGCGGACTTCTGGATCCAGGACCAGGAATACCGCGACCCGGAAACCGGCGAGATCCTCAACCGCGTAGCCCTCAACGAGGAGTTGGAAAAGATCGAGAAACCCGCTGGCATCAGCAATCCGAAGGATTTCCGCAACGAGATCGTCAACTTCGTACTGCGTGCCCGTGCCAACAACAACGGCAAGAACCCTACCTGGCTCAGCTACGAGAAGCTGCGGGTGGTCATCGAGAAGAAAATGTTCTCCAACACCGAGGATCTGCTACCGGTCATCAGCTTCAATGCCAAGGCCAGCAAGGAGGACCAGCAAAAACACAACGACTTCGTCACACGAATGGTCGAGCGTGGCTACACCGACAAACAGGTACGACTGCTCTCCGAGTGGTATCTGCGGGTTCGCAAATCGCAGTAAGGCAGCGATAGGCGTGCACTGCCAGGTCATGGGCCTGGCAGTTGACCGCTTGTCTCTAAGCTTCCAGCTCGCCGCTTGAAGCTTGTAACGTGAAGCTGCCCGGAGGGCTCCTCATGAGCTATGTGATCGACCGACGCCTCAATGGCAAGAACAAGAGCACGGTAAACCGCCAGCGTTTCCTGCGGCGTTACCGTGACCACATCAAAAAGGCCGTTGAAGAGGCCGTCAGCCGCCGCTCCATCACCGACATGGAGCATGGTGAGCAAATCAGCATTCCCGGACGGGATATCGACGAACCGGTCCTGCACCATGGCCGCGGCGGCAAACAGACCGTCGTGCACCCTGGTAACAAGGAGTTCACCACCGGCGAACATATCCAGCGACCTCAAGGCGGTGGTGGCGGCAAAGGTCCAGGCAAAGCCGGCAATTCTGGCGAAGGCATGGACGAGTTTGTGTTCCAGATTACCCAGGAGGAATTCCTCGAGTTCATGTTCGAGGACTTGGAATTGCCCAACCTCGTCAAACGAAACCTGACCGGTACCGACACCTTCAAGACCGTGCGGGCAGGTATCAGTAACGAGGGCAACCCGTCACGGATCAATATCATCCGTACCCTGCGCTCGGCCCATGCACGGCGTATCGCCCTGTCGGGCAGCAGCCGCGCCAAATTGAAAGAGGCCAAGGAAGAGTTGGCGCGCTTGAAGCGCGAAGAACCGGATAACTTCGGCGATATCCAGGAAATCGAGGCGGAAATCGAGAAACTCAGTGCGCGCATCCATCGTGTGCCGTTCCTCGACACCTTCGACTTGAAATACAACCTGCTCGTCAAACAACCGAACCCCAGTTCCAAGGCGGTGATGTTTTGCCTGATGGACGTTTCCGGCTCCATGACCCAGGCCACCAAGGACATCGCCAAACGGTTCTTCATCCTGCTCTACCTGTTCCTGAAGCGAAACTACGACAAGATAGACGTAGTGTTCATCCGCCATCACACCAGCGCCCGGGAAGTAGACGAAGAAGAGTTCTTCTACTCGCGGGAAACCGGCGGCACCATCGTGTCCAGCGCCCTGAAGCTGATGCAGGAGATCATGGCCGAGCGCTACCCGGCCAACGAATGGAATATCTACGCCGCTCAAGCCTCTGACGGCGACAACTGGAATGATGATTCGCCCATCTGCCGCGACATTCTGATCAACCAGATCATGCCGTTCGTGCAGTACTACACTTACGTTGAAATTACCCCCCGTGAGCACCAGGCCCTGTGGTTCGAATATGAGCGCATCGGCGAAGCTTTTGCCGACACGTTCGCCCAGCAGCAACTGGTCTCGGCCGGCGATATCTATCCGGTCTTCCGTGAACTCTTCCAGCGCAGGTTAGTGACATGACCGCCAAAAAAGAGACTAAGCGCCAACCCATTTCCACCGGTTCCGAGTGGACCTTTGAGCTGATCCAGGCCTATGACAAGGAAATCAGTCGGATCGCGGCGGGTTATGCCCTGGACACATACCCCAACCAGATCGAAGTGATCACCGCTGAGCAGATGATGGATGCCTACGCGTCTGTTGGTATGCCGCTGGGTTATCACCATTGGTCCTACGGTAAACACTTCCTCAGCACCGAGAAGTCCTACACCCGCGGCCAGATGGGGCTGGCCTACGAGATCGTGATTAACTCCGACCCATGCATCGCCTACTTGATGGAAGAAAACACCATCTGCATGCAGGCATTGGTGGTGGCCCACGCTTGCTATGGGCATAACAGCTTTTTCAAAGGCAACTACCTGTTCCGCACCTGGACCGATGCGAGTTCGATCATCGATTACCTGGTGTTCGCCAAGCAGTACATCATGCAGTGTGAGGAGCGCCACGGGATCGACGCAGTGGAGGACTTGCTCGACTCTTGTCATGCCCTGATGAACTACGGGGTCGACCGCTACAAGCGCCCGTACCCGATTTCCGCCGAGGAAGAACGCCTGCGTCAGAAGGAGCGTGAAGAGCACCTGCAGAAGCAAATCAACGACCTGTGGCGCACTATTCCTAAACGCGCCGACAAAAACAGCGACAAGGACAATGCGCGCTTTCCCGCCGAACCTCAGGAAAACATCCTATATTTCCTGGAAAAACACGCCCCACTGCTGGAACCATGGCAACGGGAAATCGTGCGCATCGTGCGCAAGATCGCCCAGTACTTTTATCCACAGCGCCAAACCCAAGTGATGAACGAAGGCTGGGCGACGTTCTGGCACTACACGCTCATGAACGACCTGTACGACGAGGGCTTGGTCACCGACGGCTTTATGATGGAGTTCCTCACCTCCCACACCAGTGTGGTATTTCAGCCTGGCTTTGACAGCCCGTATTACAGCGGCATCAACCCTTACGCTCTGGGTTTTGCCATGTACCGCGACATCCGGCGCATGTGCGAACACCCGACCGAAGAGGACCGCCGCTGGTTTCCGGAAATCGCCGGCAGCGACTGGCTGTCCACCATCAAGTTCGCCATGAGCAGCTTCAAGGACGAGAGCTTTATCCTGCAGTACCTGTCACCCCAGGTGATCCGCGATCTCAAACTGTTCAGCATCCTCGATGACGACCTCAAGGACGATTTGGTGGTGCCTGCCATCCACGATGAGCCCGGCTACCGCATCATCCGTGAAACCTTAGCCGCGCAGTACAACCTGGGCAACCGGGAGCCCAACGTACAGATCTACAGCATCGACGTCCGCGGCGACCGCTCGCTGACCTTGCGTCACCAGCAACATGACCGCAAACCCCTGGGCGAATCCACCGAGGAAGTACTCAAGCACTTACACCGGTTGTGGGGCTTCGACATCCATCTGGAAACACTGCAAGGCGATCAGGTGATGAAAACTCACCATGTTCCACCGCGCAGTGATCACAACGATAACGACTATGGTCGCCTGGACATGGCCGTCGTTCACCTCTGAAACAGCAAAGCCTCCATTGGTCAGGCACAGGCGGTATCCTGTGCCGCTAATGGAGGCTTTTTCATGAAAATCTACAAAGTCGGCGGCGCCGTGCGTGACCGCCTGCTGGGCATCAAGGTCACTGATATCGACCGCGTCGTTGTCGGTGCGACCACCGAGGAGATGCTTGCGAAGGGCTTCAAGCCGGTAGGCGCTGACTTCCCGGTGTTCCTGGACCCGAAGAACGGCGACGAATATGCTTTGGCCCGCACTGAGCGCAAGAGCGGCCGGGGCTATGGCGGTTTTGTCTTTCACGCCAGCCCCGAGGTCACACTGGAAGAAGACCTGATCCGTCGCGACCTGACCATCAACGCAATGGCTGAAGACGATGACGGCAACCTGACCGACCCCTACAACGGCCAGCGTGACCTAGAAGCCCGCGTTCTACGCCATGTTTCCCCCGCTTTCGCCGAAGATCCCCTGCGAGTTCTGCGCGTCGCACGTTTTGCCGCTCGCTATGCACATCTTGGTTTTACAGTGGCACCGCAGACTCTGGAACTGATGCGTCAACTCAGCGAGTCAGGCGAATTGGAAGCCCTGACGCCGGAGCGCAGCTGGAAGGAAATCTCCCGAGCGCTGATGGAAGATCAGCCTCAGGTGTTTATTCAGGTCCTGCGCGACTGCGACGCACTGAAAACCTTGATGCCGGAAGTGAATGCACTCTTCGGCGTCCCCCAACCCGAGGCCCACCACCCCGAGATAGACACTGGCGTGCATACCTTGAGCGTGCTGGATCAGGCCGCCTTGCACAAACAGCCACTGACCGTGCGCTGGGCCTGCCTGCTGCATGACCTGGGCAAAGGTCTAACACCTGTGGATAAGTTGCCGCAGCATATCGCCCATGAGCATCGGGGCTTGAAGTTGATCAAGGCAGTCAATGAACGTTTCAAAGTGCCAAGGGATTGCCAGGAGTTGGCGCTGCTGGTGGGTCAATATCACACCCATGGCCATCGAGCGCTGGAGCTAAAAGCCTCGACGCTGCTGGAGTTACTGCAAAGTTTTGACGTATATCGCCGACCGCAGCGCTTTGAGGAGTTTGTGGTCGCCTGTGAAATGGATGCCCGGGGCCGCAAGGGCTTCGAGCAACGCAGTTATCCACAGGCAGATTATTTGCGCGGTGCGGCGCAGACAGCACGCGAGGTGGCGGTGGCGCCATTGGTGGAGAAGGGTTTCAAAGGCCCTGAGCTGGGCGAAGCCTTGAAGCGCGAACGGCTCAAGGCGTTGCAGGCCTACAAGGAACAACGCGCCCTATCGAATTAGAAGCGCATTCGGCGTCAGGTGCTGGCCCTGCCACTCAAAGGCGACAGGCGCCAGCAACTGATCGATCTGCGCATCCCGCCACAGATCAGCCATCGTTTTACCCACCTCAGGATGCACGCGGTCCGGCGCCATCAACGACAGCGGCCACAAAACAAAGGCGTTTTTCAGGATTTCTGCACGGGGCAGAATCAAACCGTCGAAATCCCCCACCAACTCGCCGTACAGCAGCACATCGATGTCCAATGGCAGGCCTTTGCGGTCCGGCGCGTAGCGGCCGTTTTCAGCTTCGATGGTCTTAAGACGGCGGTCCAATTCTGTCAACGACAGGTCGGTATAGGCCGACACCACCAGATTGAAGAACGGCCCGCTTTTGATGCCCACCGGCTGGCTTTCGAACACCGCCGAGCAGCGCATATCCGTCAGAAAGCTCGCTAACGCGTCGAGCCCGGCGCACAGATGGAGCTCGCGCTCGATATTGCTACCGAGGCCAAGGTAAACCTGAGTTAGCGACATCCGCGCTCAATCTCCACGCCCACACCTTTGGCGGCCGGTACTGCGCCGGGCTTGGTTAGTTTGAGGTGCAGCCAGGGAATCTGGAACTCACTCATCAACACTTGGGCCAAGCGCTCAGCAAAGGTTTCCACCAGTTGGTACTGGGACTGTTCGGCAAACGCCTGGATACGCGCCGAAACGCTGGCGTAATCCAGCGCCAAGGTCAGGTCGTCACCTGCGGCGGCCGGGCGGTTATCCCACGCGAAGCTCAGGTCCAGACGCAGGCATTGGCGGATCCCGCGCTCCCAGTCGTAGGCCCCGATCACGGTGTCGACTTCCAGGCCTTCGATAAACACTCTGTCCAAGCTCTTCTCCGCAGCACGACAAGGGCGCGATGCCCCGTTAGAATCAGGGCGTCCTCGCCCGGAATAGTTAGCATGTTTTGGTCACTGGCGATTCTCGCCTACCTGCTCGGCTCGCTGTCCTTCGCCATTTTGCTCAGCCGCCTGACGGGAAACCCCGACCCGCGAATGAGTGGTTCCGGCAATGCTGGCGCCACCAACATGTTGCGCCTGGCCGGCAAGAAGCTCGCCGTGCTGACGCTGCTGGGCGATCTGTGCAAGGGCTTGTTGCCCGTGCTGATCGCCAGCACCGCCGGCCTTACCCTGCAACAGCAGGCCTGGGTGGGCGTGTGCGCCGTCCTGGGCCATCTGTTTCCACTGTACTTCCGATTTCGCGGCGGCAAAGGTGTCGCCACGGCGGCCGGTATGCTGCTGGGGATCTACCCACCGGCGGCACTACTGGCCGTGCTTGCCTGGCTGCTGACGTTCTACCTGACCCGAACCAGCTCACTGGCGGCACTGATCGCCACGCCGCTCACCCTGCCATTGCTGGCCTGGCAGGAACCGGCGGCGCTGCTGCCGATGAGCGTGCTGACATTGCTGATCGTCTGGCGCCATCGGGGCAATTTACGCGACCTGTTTGCCGGGCGCGAACGGCATTTTTAAATCCCCCCAGATGAGCCTGGCTCACGTCGCGCCCAAATAACGGCCTACAACGGCGGCAGCTGCTCCATCGGCCAACGTGCCTGCACGCTGATCGCCAGGCTTTCGTGCTGCCCCGCCAGCAGACGCTGGCAACCGGCATAGGCGATCATGGCGCCATTGTCGGTGCAAAACTCAGGGCGGGCGTAGAACACATCCCCCTTCATATCACCGAGCATTTTTTCCAATGAACTGCGCAGCGCCTTGTTTGCGCTGACGCCGCCAGCAATCACCAGACGCTTCATGCCAGCCTGTTTCAGGGCACGCTTGCACTTGATGGTCAAAGTCTCCACCACGGCCTGCTGGAACGCCAGAGCGATGTCGCAACGGGCTTGATCACTGTCGTCCCCGGCGCTGACGCTGTGCTGCCAGGTATTCAGTGCGGAGGTTTTCAACCCGCTGAAGCTGAACATCAAACCGGGGCGATCGCACATCGGACGCGGGAATGTGTAGCGACCAGCAACGCCCTTTTCGGCGAGACGGGCGATTTCCGGCCCGCCGGGGTAATTGAGGCCCATCATCTTCGCAGTCTTGTCGAAAGCTTCGCCGGCGGCGTCGTCCAGCGACTCGCCCAAAAGCGTGTATTGACCGATTCCGTCGACCTGAACCAGCTGCGTATGCCCCCCCGAAACCAACAAAGCGACGAACGGGAACTGCGGCGGGTTTTCTTCCAGCATCGGCGCCAGTAAATGGCCTTCCATATGGTGCACACCCAGGGCTGGAATACCCCAGGCGAAAGCCAGCGCCTGTGCGCAAGAGGCCCCAACCAGAAGGGCTCCGACCAATCCAGGGCCCGCCGTGTAGGCAATCGCGTCGATCTCGGTCGGCACACAACCGGCCTCGTCCAGCACCTGGCGAATCAAGGGCAGCATGCGCTTGACGTGATCACGGCTGGCCAGCTCCGGCACCACGCCGCCATAAGCGCGGTGCAGGTCGATCTGACTGAACAGTGCATCGGCCAAAAGCCCGCGTTCACTGTCGTAAAGTGCGACACCGGTTTCGTCGCAGGAGGTTTCAAGTCCCAGTACTAGCATGGGTTTGCGCCTTGTAGAGGCTAAATTCGAAGGCGCGCATAATAGTCGCCACTCCCCCTCCCGACTAGCGGTTTTCGATCAGAGGCTTTGCATTCCGGTCAATGAGGGGTTAACATCCGCAACCCTTAAAAACCGACGACCTCAGCCGCGAATTTTTTGCGACGAGAACGTTGATCCCGGTAATGAAAGAAGGTAGCTCTGGATGCCAGCCGTCAAAGTTAAAGAGAACGAACCCTTCGACGTAGCTCTGCGTCGTTTCAAGCGCTCCTGCGAAAAAGCCGGTGTACTGGCCGAAGTTCGTAGCCGCGAATTTTACGAGAAGCCAACTTCTGAGCGTAAGCGTAAAGCAGCAGCCGCTGTTAAGCGTCACGCCAAGAAAGTTCAGCGCGAGCAGCGCCGCGCCGTTCGTCTGTACTAATACACAGACGTTCGTAGCAAGCTTCTGCCAAGCCCGGCCCTTCAGCCGGGCTATTGGCATTTGCAGATATCGCTTGATGCTTCATCGTCGAAGCCGCACATGCGACTGAGACAACTGCTTCACACGTCAGGACTGGCTCTTTTGCCAGCGGTGCACGTCTCTTCTGACGAGCCTAACAAGGCTACTGACGAGCACACTTATTCTGTAAACAGGCGATCAACGGTCGGCTGTGCCCATCGATGAGCTTCCGAGGCCGCCAGCGGCCAAGACCGGAGCCAGGGGCAACATTTCTTCGCCGAAGACTGATAGAAATTAACGTCAGTGAATGCTCGGCAGATACACTTCCATACAGCCCAAGCAGACGATTGATGGTCGAGCCACTCGACCCAAGCGCTTGAGCACTTCACGGGCCCTCATTTACACGCAGTGATGACGAGAACGCCATGGCCGGGCTAATTCCCCAGAGCTTTATTGACGACCTTCTGAACCGCACCGACATCGTCGATGTTGTCAGCTCGCGCGTGCAATTGAAGAAAGCCGGCAAGAATTACACCGCCTGCTGCCCGTTCCACAAAGAAAAAACCCCGTCGTTCAGCGTCAGCCCAGACAAGCAGTTCTATTACTGCTTTGGCTGCGGCGCAGGCGGTAACGCCCTCGGCTTCTTGATGGACCACGACAACCTGGACTTCCCCCAGGCGATCGAGGACCTAGCGAAAGCCGCCGGCATGGAAGTCCCCCGCGAAGAAAGTGGCCGCCCGCACAAACCACGGCAACCCACCGATTCGCCGCTGTACCCGCTGCTCACTGCCGCCGCCGACTTTTACCGGCAGGCACTGAAGAGCCATCCTCAGCGCAAGGCGGCAGTCGATTACCTCAAGGGCCGCGGCCTTACCGGTGAAATCGCTCGCGACTTCGGTCTCGGCTTCGCGCCACCCGGCTGGGACAACCTGTACAAACATTTGAGCAGCGACACTCTGCAGCAAAAAGCCATGATCGACGCAGGGCTCCTGGTGGAAAACGCCGAGACCGGCAAGCGCTACGACCGCTTCCGCGACCGCGTGATGTTCCCTATCCGTGACAGTCGCGGCCGTATCATCGCCTTCGGTGGCCGCGTACTGGGCGACGACAAGCCCAAGTACCTGAACTCCCCGGAAACCCCGGTGTTCCACAAAGGCCAGGAACTCTACGGCCTGTTCGAAGCGCGCAAGAACAATCGCAACCTCGATGAAATCATCGTGGTTGAAGGCTATATGGACGTGATCGCCCTCGCTCAGCAAGGCTTGCGCAACGCCGTGGCCACCCTTGGCACCGCCACCAGCGAAGAACATCTGAAGCGCCTGTTTCGCGTCGTGCCCAGCGTGCTGTTCTGCTTCGACGGCGACCAGGCTGGCCGCAACGCCGCTTGGCGCGCACTCGAAGCCACGCTGTCGAGCCTGCAGGATGGGCGCCGCGCGCGCTTCCTGTTCTTGCCCGAGGGAGAGGACCCGGACACCCTGGTGCGCTCCGAAGGCACTGACGCATTCCGTGCACGCATCAACCAACATGCGCAGCCGCTGGCCGATTATTTCTTCCAGCAACTGACTGAGGAAGCCGATCCGCGCTCCCTTGAAGGCAAGGCCCATATGGCCACCCTCGCAGCGCCGCTGATCGACAAGGTGCCTGGCGCCAACCTGCGCACCCTGATGCGCCAACGCCTGCTGGAAATTACCGGGCTAAGCGGCGAAGCCGTCAGTCAGCTGGTGCACAGCGCACCGCAGGATGCTCCGCCCGCCTACGACCCGGGCATGGATTACGACGCCATGCCGGACTATGCCGACTTCCAGCCGCAGGAGGCCTACGCGCCCCAGCAGGAATGGACGCCGAAGAAGCCCGGTGCCGGCGGCAAGAAATGGGACAAGAAACCGTGGAGCAAGAACGGCAAGCGTGGCGATCGCGATGAGGCCTACGCCCCACGCACGCCAGTTGCCGTAGAAGCGCCCACGCTGATCGCCCTGCGCACGCTCATTCACCACCCGCAACTGGCGGGCAAGGTCGAAAGTGCCGACCATTTTGCCAATGCGAGCAATACCTACGCTCAGGTGCTGATCGCGCTGATCGAAGCCGTGCAGAAAAATCCTAAGCTAAACTCAATTCAGCTGATGGCACGCTGGCACGGCACAGAACAAGGGCGCTTGTTGAAAGCACTTGCGGAAAAGGAGTGGCTAATTGACGGCGATAACCTTGAACAACAGTTTTTAGACACCATTACTAGGTTATCTGCGGGTCAGCATACGCAAACCCTCGATGAACTCATCAAGAGAGCAAGACAGCCAGGATTATCGGCTGAAGAGCAAATTCAGATAGCAAAACAGATGCGCGACCTCTTAAAACAGAATGTTTCCGCATCAAACCCGACCTCAGCTGGCGTGTGAGGTCATAGCTCGGGTATAATCCTCGGCTTGTTTTTTGCCCGCCAAGACCTTCAGTGGATAGGGTGTTATGTCCGGAAAAGCGCAACAGCAGTCTCGTATCAAAGAGTTGATCACCCTTGGTCGTGAGCAGAAGTATCTGACTTACGCAGAGGTCAACGACCACCTGCCTGAGGATATTTCAGATCCTGAGCAGGTGGAAGACATCATCCGCATGATTAATGACATGGGGATCCCCGTACACGAGAGTGCTCCGGATGCGGACGCCCTTATGTTGGCCGACGCCGATACCGACGAGGCAGCCGCTGAAGAAGCCGCTGCTGCGTTGGCCGCGGTGGAGACCGACATCGGTCGCACGACTGACCCTGTGCGCATGTATATGCGTGAAATGGGTACCGTCGAGTTGCTGACACGCGAAGGCGAGATCGAAATCGCCAAGCGTATCGAAGAGGGCATCCGTGAAGTGATGGGCGCAATCGCGCACTTCCCTGGCACGGTTGACCACATTCTCTCCGAGTACACTCGCGTCACCACCGAAGGTGGCCGCCTGTCCGACGTCCTGAGCGGTTATATCGACCCGGACGACGGTATTGCGCCGCCTGCTGCCGAAGTACCGCCGCCTGTCGATGCGAAAGCCGCAAAAGCGGACGACGACTCCGATGACGACGAGGCTGAAGCCAGCACCGACGACGAAGAAGAAGTCGAAAGCGGTCCAGACCCGATCATCGCTGCCCAGCGTTTCGGTGCGGTTTCCGATCAAATGGAAGTCACCCGCAAGGCCCTGAAAAAGCACGGTCGCTCCAACAAGCTGGCAATTGCCGAGCTGCTGGCGCTGGCTGAGCTGTTCATGCCAATCAAGCTGGTTCCGAAGCAATTCGAAGGCCTGGTTGAACGCGTTCGCAGCGCCCTTGAGCGTCTGCGCGCACAAGAGCGTGCGATTATGCAGCTCTGTGTTCGTGATGCTCGCATGCCGCGTACTGACTTCCTGCGCCAGTTCCCGGGCAACGAAGTTGACGAAAGCTGGAGCGACGCTCTGGCCAAAGGCAAGGCGAAGTATGCTGAAGCCATTGGTCGCCTGCAGCCGGATATCATCCGCTGCCAGCAGAAGCTGACTGCACTTGAGACCGAAACCGGTCTGACGATTGCCGAGATCAAGGACATCAACCGTCGCATGTCGATCGGTGAGGCTAAAGCCCGCCGCGCGAAGAAAGAGATGGTAGAAGCGAACTTGCGTCTGGTGATCTCCATCGCCAAGAAGTACACCAACCGTGGCCTGCAATTCCTCGATCTGATCCAGGAAGGCAACATCGGCTTGATGAAGGCTGTGGACAAGTTCGAATACCGTCGCGGCTACAAGTTCTCGACTTATGCCACCTGGTGGATCCGTCAAGCGATCACTCGCTCGATCGCCGACCAGGCCCGCACCATTCGTATTCCGGTGCACATGATCGAGACGATCAACAAGCTCAACCGTATTTCCCGGCAGATGTTGCAGGAAATGGGTCGCGAACCGACCCCGGAAGAGCTGGGCGAACGCATGGAAATGCCTGAGGATAAAATCCGCAAGGTATTGAAGATCGCTAAAGAGCCGATCTCCATGGAAACCCCGATCGGTGATGACGAAGACTCCCACCTGGGTGACTTCATCGAAGACTCGACTATGCAGTCGCCAATCGATGTCGCCACTGTTGAGAGCTTGAAAGAAGCGACTCGCGACGTACTGTCCGGCCTCACTGCCCGTGAAGCCAAGGTACTGCGCATGCGTTTCGGCATCGACATGAATACCGACCACACCCTTGAGGAAGTCGGTAAGCAGTTTGACGTGACCCGTGAACGGATCCGTCAGATCGAAGCCAAGGCGCTGCGCAAGTTGCGCCACCCGACGCGAAGCGAGCATCTGCGCTCCTTCCTCGACGAGTGATACCAGAACCCCCGGCCCATGCCGGGGGTTTTGTTTTGCATAGATAAAATCCCGTACTGCCCCACTCCCCCCGCAATGCCCGTCTACACTCGACACATTCCCCCGTGCCATAACGAGACCGTTATGCCCAGATTGCCGACCGTGATACTGCTGTCGCTGCTGAACTGGACCGCAACGGCTGGCGCGTTGACTCTTACTGATGATGAGCGTGGCTGGCTGGCGGACCATCAGGAGCTGAGACTGGGAGTGGACCCCTCGTGGCCACCCTTCGAATACCGTGATGAAAATGGTCGATACCAAGGCTTAGCGGCGGATTACGTGCACCTGATCCAGGATCGCCTGGGCGTCAGGGTCAAGATAATCGAGCCGCCGAGCTGGGGTGCCGTATTGGAGATGGCTCGAAGCAATCAGCTCGACCTTATCCCCAGCATCATGTCGACACCGGAGCGCCAGAATTATCTGGCCTTCACCCGGCCTTACATCGATTTTCCGATGGTGATTCTTGCCCACGAAGGCGGGGCACGGCCGCGTAATCTCAAGGACCTTTACGGATTGAAGGTTGCCGTGGTGGAAAACTACGCCCCTCACGAGTTGCTGCGCACCCACCATCCTGACCTCAACCTGGTCGCGATGCCCAACGTCAGTTCCACGCTGCAGGCCTTGGCGACCGGCGAAGTCGATACCGTGGTCAGCGACCTGGCGTCCAGCGTCTGGAGCCTGCGCGAACTAAAACTCGATGGTCTATACGTCAGCGGCGATACCCCTTACCGCTATCAATTGGCGATGGGAGTGCCACGGGACGACAAAATACTGGTGGGCATCCTGGATAAAGTCCTGGCCGACCTCAGCCCCGATGAAACCAATGCCATCCAACAGCACTGGGTAGGCAACTTTACGGATAACCGCACGTTCTGGCGCGACCTGCTGATGTACGGCCTGCCCGCCGTGCTGCTGCTAATCGCCGTATTGGCCGTCGTGATTCGGATCAATCGCCGGCTGAGTTCGGAAATTTCCCGTCGCGTCGCGCTTGAACAAGAATTGCGCAGCAGCGAGTACCACTATCGCGGCCTGGTAGAAAGCTTGTCCGCTATTGCCTGGGAAGCCAGCATCACCGATTTCACCTACAGTTACGTGTCGCCCCACGCCGAGGACCTGCTCGGTTACCCAAGAGCCCATTGGCTGATTCCGGGCTTCTGGCGCAACATCATTCACCCCGCCGACCTGATCCGCACCGAAGCCTATTGCTATCGCGAAACCCGCGCCAACCGCGACCACAGCATTGATTACCGAGTGATCA
This sequence comes from Pseudomonas sivasensis, assembly GCF_052938085.1. Taxonomy (NCBI): domain Bacteria; kingdom Pseudomonadati; phylum Pseudomonadota; class Gammaproteobacteria; order Pseudomonadales; family Pseudomonadaceae; genus Pseudomonas; species Pseudomonas sivasensis. The sequence continues at coordinate 445,455 of NZ_CP176442.1, read as the reverse complement.
CCGCCGACGGCCGCTGTTTGTGGGTACGCGATATCGTCAGCCTGATCGAACACGGCCATGAGCCGGTGCTGCGCGGCTTGATGATTGATATCAGCGAGGCCAAGCGCACCGAGGAGGCGCTGCAGCTGTCCGAGCAGAAGTTTGCCTCGGTCTTCCAGCAATGCCCGGACATCCTGGTGATCGCGCGGCTTTCCGATGGCTGTCTGCTGGAGGTCAATAAAGCGTTCGAAGATCAAATCGGCCTGACCGCCGAGGAAGTGATCGGCAGAACCGGCACGGAACTGGAGATATGGGGCATCCCGGGCATCGGTCCGGAGTTGTTGCAACGCGTCCAGACAACCAGTATTCGCAACCTTGAAATGCCGTTTTTGCGCAGCAACGGCCAAGCCTTCACCGGGCTTATCTCCGCGGAGCCCTTCCAGCTCGACGCGATTGAAGCCATCGTGGTGGTGGTGCGCGATATCACCCAACTCAAGGAAACCCAGCAACTGCTGCAAACCTCCGAAGAGAAGTTCGCCAAAGCCTTCCATGCTTCGCCCGACGGCTTGCTGCTGAGCCGCCAACGCGACGGCCTGCTGATTGAAGTCAACGAAGGTTTCAGCCGCCTGACCGGTTACACCAGCGCCACCTCTCTCGACCAATCAACCCTGGAACTGGGCATCTGGGTCGATCTCAACGAACGCAAACACATGCTGGAACTGATGCAGCGAGATGGCTTTGTGCGTGATTTCATCTGCCACATACGACGTAGCGACGGTGAAATTCGGATGTGTGAAGTGTCCAGTCGCCCGCTGCCGATCGCCGGGGAAGACTGCATGCTGACCATCGCCCGCGACATCACCGAACGTCAATTGATGCAGGAAAAACTGCAACAGGCCGCGACGGTATTCGAGAGTACCGCCGAAGGCGTGTTGATCACCGACACCCGGCAGAACATCAGCGCCGTCAACCGCGCCTTCAGCGAAATCACTGGCTACAGCGAAGCCGAAGCCCTCGGCCAAACACCCCGCCTCCTCGCCTCTGGCCTGCATGACAGCGCGTTTTACGCCGCGATGTGGCACCAATTGACGGCCCAAGGTCATTGGCAGGGCGAGATTTCCAACCGTCGAAAGAACGGCGAACTGTACCCCAGTTGGCTGACCATCAGCGCCGTGCGCAACCGGGATCAATTGATCACTCACTTTGTGGCGGTGTTTGCAGACATCTCCAGCCTCAAACTGGCCCAGGCGCGCCTCGATTATCAGGCGCACCACGATCCACTGACCGGGCTGCCCAACCGCACTCTATTTGAAAACCGGTTGCAGGCAGCCCTAAACGGCCATCAAGAGACTGGCAAACAGGGCGCGGTGTTGTTCCTCGATCTGGACCGCTTCAAACACATCAACGACAGCCTCGGCCACCCGATCGGCGATCTGCTGCTCAAAGACATTGCCGTGCGCCTCAAGGACCAACTGCGAGACATCGATACCGTAGCGCGCCTGGGCGGCGATGAATTCATCATCCTGCTACCCGGCCTGCAACACGCCAATGACGCCGAGCAATTGGCCAATAAGTTACTGACCTGCTTCACCCCGCCATTCCAGGCTGGCGAGCACGAGTTCTTCATCAGCGCCAGCATCGGCACCAGCCTTTACCCGCAGGACGGTACGGATGTCGCCACCTTGGTCAAGAATGCCGACGCTGCGATGTATCGATCCAAAGCCAAGGGACGTAACCGGGTCGAAAGCTACACCCGCGACCTGACGGCTCAGGCCAACGAGCGTGTGGCACTGGAGCATGAACTGCGGCGAGCCATCGAACGTAAAGAGCTGAGCCTGTATTACCAGCCGAAACTGAGCCTGGTAACACAAGAACTGATCGGTGCCGAAGCCCTGATCCGCTGGCATCACCCCACCTTTGGCGACGTACCGCCAGAACACTTTATTGCCCTGGCCGAAGAGAACGGCACGATCCTGCAAATTGGCGATTGGGTCTTGGAACAGGCCTGCCGACAACTGCACGCGTGGCAGGGCACCTACGAAGATTTCGGCCCGCTGTCGGTCAACCTCGCCGGTGCGCAGCTACGCCATCCCGGCTTGCTGAGTCGAATAGAACAACTGTTGCGCGACTACCACCTCGACCCAGGTCACCTGCAACTGGAGATCACTGAAAACTTCATCATGAGCCAGGCCGAAGAAGCACTTGAGGTGCTACACCAACTCAAACAACTGGGCGTACAGCTGGCAATTGATGACTTCGGCACTGGCTACTCGTCCCTCAGCTACCTCAAACGGCTACCGCTGGATTTCCTGAAGATCGACCAATCCTTCGTCCGCGGCCTGCCGGACGACCCCCACGACGCCGCCATCGTGCGCGCTATCATCGCCCTGGGCCACAGTATGCAATTCACCATCATCGCCGAAGGCGTGGAGAACCCCGCGCAGCAAGCCTTCCTGGCAGCTGAGGGCTGCGAACAGATGCAAGGCTACATCGTCAGCTTGCCACTGCCGCCGGAGCTTTTTGTCGCTACCTTCCTTCGTATGAGCATTGAGGATTTTTCGGATAGCACACAGAAGAAACCATCGCTATAATCCGCGACCTGTTAAGGGCCTATAGCTCAGTTGGTCAGAGCAGAGGACTCATAATCCTTTGGTCCACGGTTCAAGTCCGTGTGGGCCCACCAACTCCAAAGCCGCGCATTGCGCGGCTTTCGCGTTTCTGGCTGGTCCACCACAGATACAGTCCTATGGTCCAAGGGTACAATTTAGGTACAGTGCTGGTTCGCCAGCCGCCTAGGAGCACCCTTTCATGGCTACTCTCGTCAAAACTCCTTCCGGCACCTGAAGGCGCTCATTCGTAAAAATGGCTGGCCCACAGTCGCCAAAACCTTCCGCACAAAGCGTGATGCGGAGGACTGGTCGAGGCGTACCGAAGAAGAAATGGTGCGTGGCGTGTACATCCGACGTAGCGGCTCGGAGAAAATGACGCTAGAGGCTGCACTCAAGCGCTATCTGAGCGGCATAACCCCCACCAAGAAACCCACCATTTGTTATCGCTGATGCAGAATTATCCCAGATGCCGACTTAAAGCTACTCCATCAGTGATCAGCTCAAAGTCAGACCTGCTAATACTTACAACGCCAAGGCTTGGGTCAGCCAAATTTCGGTAGCCGGGTCAATTGGGCATCAGCGACAGCAGAGTTTGGTTCAAGGTCTGGGCTTAGACCTATCGGAAGTCACCGACGTCTACAAGCATCACGCGAAATACTTCTGGGCTTCTGCACGTGGTGAGCGCACCGAGGGGCATCCCGATTATCACCCGCCGCCTTCAGGCTCGTGAGAGAGGTGCGGCGGGATTCCGCGATTGCAGTTTGATTGCACGCCCTTAACCCTCAGCGCAATGCAGAAGTTGTCGACGGAGCTTTACACGGTCACAACATACCCCGGCCAGTGCCTCGTGCGGAGGCGCCTCGGCCTAACGTCTCCAAAACCGACGCGCTCGATGTGTTGTTACCGGGGAGTTGGCTTGCTGGCGATGAGACCCGTGCAGACGTCAAATTCCCCGGGGCCTCACATCACAGACCGTTTGCATCTTAGTCACCGCTTGTAGAAAATCATCGTCTTTTTGCACGAATGGATACGCGCATGAAGTTCGAGAAGACCACGCAGTACAGGTCCGAGGAAGGGATCGTCTTCAATCTGTCTCAAATCACCCTCATGGAAAGCGACCGAGGTCGCCTGCGCGAGCTGCACTTTGGCGAAGCGAAACGCGCCCATTACCAAGTCAACAGCATCGTCGTCGATATGTACGACCGAATGCAGGCTCGAAACCTGCCATGCCTGCTGACAGTCTGCATTTCCAATCCCCTGACCCGGCAGCAGGCCGACGCTATCACTACTATGCGCGGCAACGTCGCCAAGGGAATTGCTGCGGCCTCAGGTGGCGTTGCCGGGAAGGTAGGTGCGTTGGGCGGGCCGCTCATTGGTTGGGCTTCAGGTGCAGTTGTGACGACAGGTGTCAACTGGTACCTCAAAGGGGCCCTACCGAACCTTCATGCAGGTGACGTGCTGGTCAGCATCGAGGGAGAGGTACATGGCGGGATTGGCCCACAGCGCTCTGTCGTGACGCTGGTCATCAAGGTCTGAGGAACTGCACATGCCCTACATCATGCAAACTGTCGTCCTTCTGGTGATGGGCGCGATACTCGTTCAGTTTCTGAAACCATACCCGCTGCGCAAGTGGCTGGGTTTGGCGCTGCTGGCAACGGGCTTGGTCAGCATCTTCAAGGTTGGTGAGCAGCAGGTGCTGGGCTTTGACCTGGAGCTGCTAGCACTGCTGGCCGTGCCGCTGGGCGTGGTGCTTTTCCTGACGCGGCGGCGGTTCACGGAGGGGGACTGAAGCCCTGGCACGATTTCTCGGTGCCGTCTCTGACCCAAAATCATATGGGACAACAGTCGATCAACAGCGCGTTGATCGATAATCTTAGCGTTGGACCTTGCAGGCGGATTGGGGGGTTACTTTGAACATACTGGTAACTCCTAACGTAGGTTAGATGCCGCCAAAATCACTGCTAAATGATGGGTGGCGGCTGTAACGCAGACCAGGTGCAGTCGGAAATGTGTAATGCCACATTGACCAGCCTCGCCAACTCTGCGGGCGCGGCCTAATTCTGATCCTAGAAAGCACGGATCTAGCGCACATGAAAGGTCACCGCAATCGCCATCCTTTAAAGTCAGACTATACGCATGCCTTAGGCCAAGTCGCGCTTTGCTTCTCGATCTGTGAATGGAACGTGGTTTTGAGATGCGAGAGAATTAGCCCGGGGGCACTACAGAAGATCGTGGGCGAAGAATTCACTGCGGGGCAAATTGCGAAACTCAAAGGGCGCAAAATCAGTACAACCACGGTACAGTACTCAGCTTGAGCAACCTTTTCAAAATTACGCTTAACACCACGTACTACGGGGCCTCCAGCTATTCCAACCTACGTTCACCTACGAACGATTTCTCTAGGCATATCAGCTCGCCCAGCAACTCATAATCCTTTGGTCCACGGTTCAAGTCCGTGTGGGCCCACCAACTCCAAAGCCGCGCATTGCGCGGCTTTTGTGTGTCTGAAGACCCACTCTCAGTGTCCGGACTGTCCACACAACGTCCGCCGCCCCACTTCGCAAACAACGGCCCAATATCCCTGGTTGCTTTGAACTCAAGCGCATTAACGCACGGGTCAAACAGGAACAATGTCGCCTGCCCTCCTACTTGGCCCTTGAACCGAATATGCGACTCCAGCGCAAACGTCGTACCTCGCGCCTGCAAGCGTTACGCCAGTACGTGCCAATCTTCACAGCCCAATACCACGCCGAAATACGGCACGGGGACATCGTGGACGTCGACGGCATTGGTGTCGGCCGCGTCCTGGAAGGCGGTTTTCGGATGTTCGGGGACGACCAATGGGTGGCCGAAGAAACTCTGACTGTGGCTGGAGCGCTCGCCCCAAGTAAGAATAATCCCGTTGGGCAACCTGACGTTTTACCGAGAGGTCATCCTACTGAGTCGCTATAGCCAACGGCACTTACCAGTGCCACAACTGTTTGCCCGCTGCCTGCTGGACGATTCAAGCCTGTAACATGCGTCCCCATTGCAGCCCGTCACGGAGCCTCCCTTGCCTGTCCTCGATGAAATCGATCGCCAACTGATCGCCGCCTTGCAGATCAACGCCCGCGAAAGCGTAGCCATGCTTGCCCGGCAGTTGGGCATCGCGCGCACCACGGTGACCTCCCGCCTGGCGCGCCTGGAGAAAACCCAAGTGATCACCGGTTATGGCGTGCGCTTGGGCCAACGGGTAGCGGACGGTGGTTTGCAGGCCTACGTGGGCATCACTGTGCAACCTCGCTCAGGCAAAGAAGTGTTGCGCAGGCTGAGTGCCATGGCTCAGGTGCAACAGTTGTGCGCGGTGAGCGGCGAATTTGATTACGTGGCTTGGCTACGGACGGATTCGCCGGAGCAACTGGATCAGTTACTGGACCAGATCGGCAGTGTCGATGGTGTAGAGAAAACCACCACCTCGATCATCCTCAGTAACAAATTGGATCGCGGGCAACCAATCTGACCAGCAATCTCGTCACTTCGACTGAAAACAATTCATTCCGACGACACATTGCGTCTTATTAACGAGCGCAACGCTCCCTAAACTGGCTGCCATCTTTTCCTATACTCAGCGGGTCGTGCCCCGCCGGGTATCCAGCCAGGTCAGCCATGAATACGTCGAACAAAAACAGTCGCCACCCTGCAGACGGTAAAAAGCCCATCACCATCTTCGGCCCGGATTTTCCATTTGCCTTTGATGACTGGATCGAGCACCCCGCAGGCTTGGGCAGCATCCCCGCCGCCAACCATGGTGCAGAAGTAGCCATCATCGGCGCAGGTATCGCCGGGCTGGTTGCCGCCTATGAGCTGATGAAGCTGGGCCTCAAACCCGTGGTGTACGAAGCCTCGAAAATGGGTGGCCGTTTGCGCTCCCAGGCTTTCGAAGGTGCCGAAGGCATCATCGCCGAGCTGGGCGGCATGCGCTTCCCGGTGTCGTCCACCGCCTTCTATCACTATGTGGACAAGCTGGGACTGGAAACCAAACCGTTCCCCAACCCACTGACGCCGGCCTCCGGCAGCACCGTGATCGACCTCGAAGGCCAAACCCACTACGCACAAAAGCTGTCCGACTTGCCTGCACTGTTCCAGGAAGTGGCTGACGCTTGGGCCGACGCCCTGGAAGCCGGCTCGCAGTTCGGTGATATCCAGCAAGCCATTCGCGACCGCGACGTACCGCGCCTCAAAGCGCTGTGGAATAAGCTGGTGCCCCTGTGGGACGACCGCACCTTCTACGATTTCGTCGCCACGTCCAAGGCGTTCGCCAAGTTGTCGTTTCATCACCGTGAAGTGTTTGGGCAAGTCGGTTTCGGCACCGGCGGCTGGGACTCGGACTTTCCCAACTCGATGCTGGAAATCTTCCGCGTAGTGATGACCAACTGCGACGACCACCAACACCTGGTGGTCGGTGGCGTGGCCCAAGTGCCAATGGGTATCTGGCGCCATGTACCGGAACGCTGCGCCCACTGGCCGGCCGGCACCAGCCTCAGCTCGTTGCACAGCGGCGCGCCGAGAGCCGGGGTCAAGCGCATTGCACATGCAGCCGATGGCCGCTTCGCGGTGACCGACAACTACGGCGACACCCGCGAATATGCCGCCGTCCTCACCACCTGCCAAAGCTGGCTGCTGACCACCCAAATCGAATGCGATGAAACCCTGTTCTCGCAAAAGATGTGGATGGCCCTGGACCGCACCCGCTACATGCAATCCTCGAAAACCTTCGTGATGGTCGACCGCCCCTTCTGGAAAGACAAAGATCCGGAAACCGGCCGCGACCTCATGAGCATGACCCTCACCGACCGCCTCACCCGCGGCACTTACCTGTTCGACAACGGCGACGACAAACCAGGGGTGGTCTGCTTGTCGTACTCGTGGATGAGCGACGCGCTGAAAATGCTTCCGCAGCCTATCGAAAAGCGGGTAAAGCTGGCCCTGGATGCCTTGAACAAGATCTACCCGAAAGTCGATATCAAGGCGCGCATCATTGGTGATCCGATCACCGTGTCCTGGGAGGCCGACCCGCATTTCCTCGGGGCCTTCAAAGGCGCGCTGCCTGGCCACTATCGTTACAACCAGCGTATGTATGCGCACTTTATGCAGAAGGACATGCCGGCCGAACAGCGTGGGATTTTTATCGCCGGCGACGACGTTTCCTGGACACCTGCCTGGGTGGAAGGCGCAGTACAAACCTCGCTGAACGCGGTGTGGGGCATCATGACCCACTTCGGTGGCAGTACTCACGCCGAGAACCCAGGGCCGGGCGACGTGTTCGATGACATCGGACCAATCGCCCTGGCCGAATAAGGAGTTACGCCATGCGTGTCGCCCTGTACCAATGCCCGCCGCTGCCACTGGAAGTGGCGGGCAACCTCAAGCGCCTGCGCCAGCTCGCACACGAAGCGACCGGCGCCGATGTGCTAGTGCTGCCGGAGATGTTCCTGACCGGTTACAACATCGGCGCAGAAGCCGTCGGGGCATTGGCCGAAGCGCGGGATGGCGAGTCTGCCCAGAGCATTGCCGACATCGCGCAAAGCGCCGGACTGGCCATTTTGTATGGTTATCCTGAGCGGGCCGACGATGGGCAGATCTACAACGCCGTGCAGCTGATAGACGCCAACGGCCAGCGCCTCTGCAACTATCGCAAGACCCATCTGTTCGGGGATCTGGACCATTCGATGTTCAGTGCCGGCGACGATGACTTCCCACTGGTGGAGCTCAACGGTTGGAAGCTGGGATTCCTGATTTGCTACGACCTGGAGTTCCCGGAAAACACCCGACGCCTGGCCTTGGCCGGGGCCGAATTAATACTGGTGCCCACCGCCAACATGGTGCCGTTCGATTTCGTTGCCGACGTCACCGTGCGGGCGCGGGCCTTTGAAAACCAGTGCTACGTGGCCTATGCCAACTATTGCGGGCACGAAGGCGAGATTCAGTACTGTGGCCAAAGCAGCATCGCCGCACCGGATGGCCAGCGCATCGCCCAGGCCGGTCTGGATGAAGCCTTGATTGTCGGCACGTTGGATCACCAATCGATCCTCGACGCCCGCGCCGCCAATCACTACCTGCAAGACCGTCGCCCCGAGCTTTACGGCCCGCTGCACAAGCCCTGATCCGATGGGTTTGTTAGCATAGGCACTTGCCCCGTTCTGGAAGTGCCCATGCCTGTCCCGGCCCACCCTTATCCCGTTCATTTGACCCTGGCCAACGGCCTGCGGGTTTGCCTGCGCCATGCGCCACGTTTGAAGCGTTGCGCCGCAGCGTTAAGGGTGGCTGCCGGCAGCCATGACGTACCGTTGGCTTGGCCGGGTCTGGCGCATTTTCTTGAGCATTTGTTGTTTCTCGGCACCGAGCGGTTTCCCAGCGGTGAAGGGTTGATGGCCTACGTACAACGTCACGGTGGCCAAGTGAATGCCAGCACCCGCGAACGCACCACAGACTTCTTCTTTGAACTGCCCGTTCCGACCTTTGCAGAGGGACTTGAACGGCTGGCCGACATGCTGACCCATCCGCGCCTGACGCTGGAGGATCAACTGCGCGAGCGCGAAGTGCTGCACGCAGAGTTTGTCGCCTGGTCTCAAGATGCCAAGGCTCAGCAACAGGTGGCGCTGTTCGAAGGCTTGGCGGCGGATCATCCGTTGCGTGGTTTTCATGCCGGCAACCGCGACAGCCTGCCGGTGGAGCGCGAGGCGTTTCAACAAGCCTTGCGGGAATTCCACACACATTTCTATCAGAGCGGGCAGATGACTTTGAGCCTTGCCGGTCCGCAGTCGCTGCAAGAGCTGGAAGCCCTGGCGCAGCAGTTCAGTGTGCAACTGGTCTCTGGCCCGCAACATCCGCAGGCGTCGCCACCGGCCCTGATGCAAGGCCAGGCTCGGCGGTATCAGCACACCGAAGGCGGACACCTGCACCACGTCATCACCTGTGACGTACCCCGCGAAGCACTGGATTTCCTCTGCACTTGGCTAAACGCCTCTGCACCGGGCGGGCTGCTCGCTGAGTTGAAAGCACGGCAATTGGTCAGCGCACTGCGGGCGTCAGTGCTGTACCACGCCGCCGGACAAGCAGTGCTGGATATCGACTTTACGCTCGGTACCGCAGACAAACCGGCGACACACATTGAGGCACTGTTGCTCGACTGGCTGAGCTTTTTCTCACACAGCGACTGGACTCCGCTGCGCGAAGAGTTCGCGCTGCTGAACGTGCGACAACAACAGATCCAGGGCGCCCTGGCATTGGCCCGAAACGACAGCGACGATCTGGGTGAACAAGGCATCGCCGCGCTCAAGGCCCTGCTTGAATCACTGCAACTACCGCCCGCCGAACATCGCTGGCAACTCCCATCGAACAATCCGTTCCTGCGCCCACCGGTCAAGCAAGAGCGCGCAGGCCTGATCCGCGGCCAAACCAGCGCCCACCGAGGGCTGCGAACCTTTGCCCAGGATCGCTCGCGGGGTCGCCGGGAGGTAGCGGCGCTAACATTCAGCCAGGCCTTGGCGGATGACAGCGACGAAGGCGCGCTGTACCTGCAATGGCGGTTTGGCTCGCCAGTTGCCGCCGGGGTGGAAAGCAGCTTGCAGCCCTTGCTTGAAAGTGCACGTCAGGCGGGTGTTGAAGTGTCCTTTGAAGCCACCGGTAGTGACTGGCTGGTGAAGATGACCGGTCTGCACGAACCCATGCCGGCCGTGCTGGAGGTCTTGGCGCAAAGCCTGAATCAGCCGCAAGAAGCTGTCATCGCGCCACCTCCCATGATCCCAATCCGAGCGTTGCTCAAGGCGCTGCCCTCCTGCTGCGCCGCTGGTAATGTCGACCCCCACGAGCAGCCTGCATCCTGGGCGACCGCACGCTGGCATGGCCTGGGCCTGGGTTTACCCATCGCAACTCAAGCGTTGATCAAAGCGGCCGCCGCCCGTCTGCCTGGGCAACCTGCCCACATCGAACAAACACTGCAAAACCTCAGTGGTCAACGCGTGTGGCATGAGATAAAAACCAGCTCCACCGAAGCCGCCTTGCTGCTGTTTTGCCCGACCCCGAGCCAATCCCTGGCCGATGAAGCGTCGTGGCGACTGCTTGGACACCTGCTCCAAGCTCCTTTCTACCAACGCCTGCGGGTTGAGTTGCAGTTGGGCTACGCAGTATTCAGCGCAGTCCGACAGATAAACGGGCAAACCGGCCTGTTGTTTGGCGTGCAGTCTCCCAGCGTGTCCCTGGAAGGCATCGTTGAGCACCTGGAAACCTTCCTGGCCCAACTGCCGGCGTTGGTCGGCAGTTTCGAAGATCTGGGCAACCTTGCCCTGGCTCAACAATTTTCACCTCAGGCGTTGCCGGTCGGCCAAGCTGCCGAGCTGCTGTGGCACGCACACTTGGCCGGCCATCCGTCGGGTTATCTCACGCACATTCAGCAACTGATCCACAGCGTTAGCCGTGAAGACCTGCTGCGGGCCGCCCAGCAATTGAATGACGCCCGAGGTGGCTGGCGCTATGTAGCCAATGGCCCGGAGACGTTGAGCGCCTGAAAGCCAGCAGGCTGATCATTGCCAACCCTGCAACAGGCTTTTTCCACCAAGACAGCGCTAACCTGACAAGAATTGAGTAACATTCCTACGCACACATCTGAACATCTCCGACTGGAGGTGGACTATATGTATTACTTGGTAGTAAACGTCCCATCACTTCGTAGGAGTAAGAATATGACTTGGTCCAAACCTGCTTACACTGATCTGCGCATCGGTTTCGAAGTCACCATGTACTTCGCCAGCCGTTAATCCGCTGGGTAATACAACGCCTCGGTTCGCCCGGGGCGTTTTTGTTTTGAGCTTTGCGTGATGGAGTAACCATGTTCGTCCAGATTCTAGGTTCCGCCGCCGGCGGTGGTTTCCCGCAGTGGAACTGCAACTGCGTGAACTGCGCAGGTTTTCGTGATGGCAGCCTGCGGGCCCAGGCACGTACCCAGTCGTCCATCGCGATCTCCGACGATGGTGTGAATTGGGTGCTGTGCAATGCCTCCCCGGATATTCGCGCACAGCTGCAAGGCTTTGCTCCGATGCAACCGGGCCGTGCCCTGCGCGACACCGGCATCAGTGCGATCATCCTGATGGACAGCCAAATCGACCACACCACGGGCCTCTTGAGCCTGCGCGAAGGCTGCCCGCACCAGGTGTGGTGCACTGACATGGTCCATGAAGACCTAAGCACCGGCTTCCCGCTGTTCACCATGCTCACCCACTGGAACGGCGGTCTGGCCTGGAACCGCATCGAACTGGACGCCAGCTTCACCATCCCGGCCTGCCCGAATCTGCGCTTCACTCCATTGCCACTGCGCAGCGCTGCGCCGCCTTACTCGCCGCACCGTTTCGACCCGCATCCCGGCGATAACATTGGCCTGATCGTTGAAGACCTGCGCACCGGCGGCAAACTGTTCTACGCCCCGGGCCTGGGCAAAGTCGACGCGCCACTGTTGGAGATCATGGCCGGCAGCGACTGCCTGCTGGTAGACGGCACGATGTGGGACGACGATGAAATGCAGCGCCGTGGCGTCGGTACCCGCACTGGTCGCGAGATGGGCCACCTGGCGCAAAACGGCCCCGGCGGCATGCTGGAAGTGCTGGAGCAACTGCCGGAGCAGCGCAAGGTGCTTATCCACATCAACAACACCAACCCGATCCTCGATGAAGATTCTCCCGAGCGGGCGGAGCTGGTGCGGCGCAATGTCGAAGTGGCTTACGACGGCATGAGCATTGAATTGTAGGAGCAGACGACATGACTGACACACCGTTGACTACCGCCGAATTCGAAGCCGCCTTGCGCGCCAAGGGCGCCTTCTACCATATCCATCACCCTTACCATGTGGCGATGTACGAAGGCCGTGCCAGCCGCGAACAAATCCAGGGCTGGGTCGCCAACCGCTTCTACTATCAAGTGAACATTCCCCTGAAGGACGCCGCGATTCTGGCCAACTGCCCGGACCGCGAGATCCGTCGCGAGTGGATCCAGCGCTTGCTCGACCACGATGGCGCTCCCGGTGAGGACGGCGGTATCGAAGCCTGGCTTCGCCTGGGCGAGGCAGTCGGCCTCGACCCGGACCAACTGCGCTCCCAGGAATTGGTGCTGCCCGGCGTACGGTTTGCGGTGGACGCCTACGTCAACTTCGCCCGTCGCGCCAGTTGGCAGGAGGCCGCCAGCAGCTCGTTGACCGAACTGTTCGCGCCGCAGATCCACCAGTCGCGCCTCGACAGTTGGCCGCAGCATTACCCGTGGATCGACCCAACCGGCTACGAATATTTCCGCACTCGCTTGGGTCAGGCCCGTCGCGATGTGGAGCACGGCCTGGCGATCACGCTGCAGCACTACACCACCCGCGAAGGCCAGGAGCGCATGCTGGAAATTCTCCAGTTCAAACTGGACATCCTGTGGAGCATGCTGGACGCCATGAGCATGGCCTACGAACTCAAACGCCCGCCGTATCACAGCGTGACCGAGCAGCGGGTCTGGCATAAAGGGATCACCCTATGAGCTTTGATCGCAGCAGAACACCGACCTGGCGCCAGGGTTATCGCTACCAGTACGAGCCTGCGCAAAAGGGCCATGTGCTGCTCTACCCTGAGGGCATGATCAAGCTCAATGACAGCGCCGCGTTGATCGGTGGTTTGATCGACGGCGAGCGCGACGTGGCCGCAATCATCGCCGAGTTGGATAAACAATTCCCAGGTGTGCCTGAGCTCGGTGATGACATCGAGCAATTCATGGAGGTCGCCCGTGCTGAGCACTGGATCACCCTTGCCTGAAAAGCCGGCCATTGGCCTGCCGCTGTGGCTGCTGGCCGAGCTGACTTACCGCTGCCCGCTGCAGTGCCCGTATTGCTCCAACCCGCTGGACTTTGCCGAGCAGGGCAAGGAACTGAGCACCGAGCAGTGGATCAAGGTATTTCGCGAAGCCCGGGAAATGGGCGCCGCGCAGCTGGGGTTTTCCGGCGGTGAACCGCTGGTGCGTCAGGACTTGGCCGAGTTGATCGCCGAGGCTCGCAAACTGGGGTTCTACACCAACCTGATCACTTCCGGCATCGGCCTCACCGAGCAGAAGATCAGCGACTTCAAGAAGGCCGGCCTGGACCATATCCAGATCAGCTTCCAGGCCAGCGACGAACAGGTAAATAACCTGCTGGCCGGCTCGAAAAAAGCCTTCGCGCAAAAATTGGAAATGGCTCGTGCGGTGAAAGCCCACGGCTATCCGATGGTGCTGAACTTCGTCACCCATCGGCACAATATCGACAAGATCGACCGCATCATCGAGCTGTGCATCGCGCTGGAAGCGGACTTTGTTGAGCTCGCGACGTGCCAGTTCTACGGCTGGGCGCAGCTCAATCGTGTTGGGCTGTTGCCAACCAAGGAGCAGTTGGTGCGCGCCGAGCGCATCACCAACGAATACCGCGCCAAACTCGAAGCCGAAGGCCATCCGTGCAAGCTGATCTTCGTAACGCCGGATTACTACGAGGAACGCCCAAAAGCCTGTATGAACGGTTGGGGCAGTATCTTCCTTACAGTCACGCCAGACGGCACCGCCCTGCCCTGCCACGGCGCCCGACAGATGCCGGTGCAGTTTCCGAATGTGCGCGACCACAGCATGCAACACATCTGGTACGACTCGTTTGGCTTCAACCGCTTTCGCGGCTACGACTGGATGCCAGAGCCATGCCGCTCATGCGACGAGAAGGAAAAGGACTTCGGCGGCTGCCGTTGCCAGGCCTTCATGCTCACGGGGGATGCGAGCAATGCCGACCCAGTGTGCAGCAAGTCCGAGCAGCACGGCATCATCCTGCAAGCGCGGGAAGAGGCCGAACACGCCACCCAGACCATCGAGCAACTGGCCTTTCGCAATGAGCGCAACTCACGGCTCATCGCAAAAGGCTAACAGCCTCAGCGCTTGGCGATGATGTACACCGCGTGGATGATCCCAGGGAAGTAACCGCACAACGTCAGCAGAATATTCAGCCAGAACGCGCCGCCGAAGCCTACTTGCAGAAACACACCCAGTGGCGGCAGCAGAATGGCGATGATGATACGAATGATGTCCATGGGTCAGCTCCAAAAAATCGGCTCGTGCGAGCCGTGTAGCTAATCGACCTTTGCCATTCGTGAGGGTTCAGTGAATTCTGGCATTGAGCCATCCTGTAACGAGCAGGCAAAAAAACGCCCCCAGCCAAAAGAATCAGGCTGGAGGCGCCGCGTATACCGCGAGACGGTTCAGAAAAATGGGGTTAAACAGCGATGCCCTTGCGGCATTGCAGCTGTGCGGTACGCACGCGGGAGAACGCGCGAGCAAGGCGCAGGAGCATTTCGTCAATGTTGCTTTTGCTCACCGTCAGCGCTGGCGTGAAGCGTAGGCAGTCAGGTTGCGGGGCGTTGAGGATCAGGCCTTCTTGCAGTGCGGCGCTTACTACAGCATCGGCAGAATCATCCGACAACGTCAGCCCCCACATCAGGCCCTGGCCACGCAGTTGGCCGTGGTCGTAGCGATAGGCCAGACGAGTGAGGCCTTCGCCAAGATAAAGGCCGGACTCGCGCACATGCTCAAGAAAGCCATGCTCCAGCACGGTATCGAGTACCGCCGCGCCGGCTGACGCCATCAACGCATTGCCGTGATGCGTGCCTTCCAATTCGCCTACTTCGAAACAACACGCCTTGCCACGTGCCAGCAGCGCCGCCAGGGGCACGCCGCCGCCCAGACCTTTGCCAAGGGTGATGATGTCGGCGCGTACACCGTACTGTTGTTCGGCCAGCAACGTTCCGTAACGACCGAGGCCTGTCTGCACTTCGTCCAGGATCAGCAGGATCCCCAGTTCACGGCACAAGCGCTCAACGCCCTTAAGGTAGCGCTCCGTCGCAGGGGTTACGCCGGCACCCTGGATCGGTTCGAGCATGATGGCTACGGTTTGAGCATCGACAGCAGCGTGCAGCGCCGGCAGGTCGTTGAAAGGCACATGGCTGAAACCAGGCAATTGCGGTTCGAAACGGTTTTCCAAAGTACCGGCCGATGCAGCCAGCGCCGCGAAACTGCGGCCATGGCAACCGTTGCTGGCACTGATGATGCGGTACGCGCCACCACGATGCAGCTGACCCCATTTACGCGCCAGCTTGATCGCCGCTTCACAGGCTTCCGCGCCACTGTTGAGCAGATAAGCCTGGTCGCTGCCGGTACGGTGACACAAACGGTCGACGAGGTTGAGTTGGGCACGGTTATGCAGACCCACGCCGGGGTTGATCAACGCTTGGGTCTGGTCACTCAGCGCTTTGATCAACACCTGGGGGCTATGGCCGAGGCTATTGGCGCCATTGCCTTGGCTGAAGTCCAGGTAAGCGCGGTCGTCGCTGTCCCACAACCAGGAACCTTGGCCACGCACGAAGACTTGCGGCGGCCTCGCCACCGTGGGCATCAAGGATTCGCTGGACGGATCATCGTGCTGCGTATCCAAGACCAAATCGTCCAGGCTAGGCGCGGGGCGGCGAATAGAGAACAAATTCACAGATCCCCCCCGATAGCAACCGAGCAAGCCGCGAAGACTGCCTGTGAATTTTTTGAGTTGCCTATGTAAACGCTATCAACACAAACACTGTTCATTGCCTGATCTGGCCCTGTAAGCCCTGCGAATAGGCGCTAGACTAGGCGCCTAAAGGGTTAACAGCCATTTCGATTTTTCAGCTTTTTCGATAAGAAAGACTTATGGATTTCAAGCAACTGCGTTATTTCGTCGCGGTGTATGAAGAGGGCCATGTAGGCCGTGCCGCCGAACGTCTGTCGATTTCCCAACCAGCTTTGTCGCAACAGATTCGCCAACTGGAGCAGAACCTGGATGTGAGCCTGTTCGAGCGCAGCAGCAAACGTCTACTGCCAACCCTGGCCGCTCACACGCTGTACAACCACGCGTTGCCGTTGATAGATGGCATGCAGCAAGCCGTCGAAGCGCTGCGCAACTTCAAGGGTCAGGCCCTGCGCACCTTGGCTATCGGCGTGCTGCAAACCGTGCACACCAGCCTGGTGCCGCAGATGCTTGAGCGCGTACGCAAGGCCCAGCCGCATCTGGTGGTGCAGATTTACGAATTGACCGGGCTTGAGATTGAACGGCGGCTGCTCAATGGTTCGCTGGACATCGGCATCAGTTACCTGCCACCCCGTCAGCCGGGATTACATGGCGTGCTGCTGTATGAAGATGAGTTGAAAGTGGTCATTCCGGACGATCATCCCCTGCGCGAATTCAAGAAAGTCTCGCTGAAACAGGCGGCCGAGTTGCCGATGTTGTTGCTGGGGGAAGAGTTTCAAATCAGGCAGATCTGGCAGGGCCAACTCGCCAACCTTGGGCGACGGCCACAAGTCCAGGCTGAGCTCAACACCATGGTGGGGATTCTCGACAGCCTGCCCCATACCAAACTGGCAACGGTGCTGCCGGGGCGCTCCCAGGACGAACACAACAGCCAGATGCTGCTGTGGAAACCCTTGAGTGAACCGAGGGTGCCGCTGAAAGTAGGCTTGGTGTGCCGTGACGTGCAGCGCCAGCAAGCAACAGTGGCACTGCTGCGCACCTTGCTTGAAGACGTGATGAATGCCCCGCAGGCGCCGGCCTGACTTTTTCGCGGGCAAAAGAAAACCCCGCCGAAGCGGGGCTTTGCAGACTGTTTCCCTGACATCCATTTCACTCCGCCGTCCTGGCAGAATCCTACGTGTCCGTGTTGTTTCTTTGCGCTTCCTGCGCGACGTCCATGTGAAGTAGATTATCCGTGGATCCAATTTGGCGATAGAGGACGAATAGCAGCACGTCATGTAAGAGAATGCTTACACGCCCTCGCCCCCCTTAAAACAGTGCCTCATCCATCAAAAACAGTGATTCGCTACCGGCCTTTACCGACGCACTCAGCGAGTGAATACGCGGCAGCAGGCGCGCAAAGTAGAAGCGCGCGGTCCCCAGCTTGCTGGCGTAGAAGTCTTCTTCAGCCTCATTGCCCAACGCGGCCTTGGCCATACGCGCCCACATGTAGGCGTAGGCCATGTATCCAAACGCATGCAAATACTCCACTGAGGCCGCACCGATTTCGTTCGGGTTGGTCTTGGCGCGATCCAGCACCCAGGCCGTCAACTCATCGAGGTTGTCCACCGCCGCACTCAGCGGTTTGGTGAACTCAGCCAGGTCGGCGTTCGAGTGAGCAATGAACTGGCGGATCTCGTCGGCAAACAAGGTGTAGAACGCCCCGCCGCTGCCCACGATCTTGCGCCCCATCAAGTCCAGGGCCTGAATGCCGTTGGTGCCTTCGTAGATCTGGGTGATGCGCACATCACGCACTAATTGCTCTTGGCCCCACTCGCGGATGTACCCGTGGCCACCAAATACCTGCTGGCCGAGCACCGTGGTTTCCAGGCCCAGGTCGCTGAGGAACGCTTTGGCCACCGGCGTCAGCAATGCCACCAGGTTATCCGCACGCTCACGGGCTGCGGCGTCTTCGCTGAACTTTGCGATATCCAGCTGCGTTGCCACGTAGGTGGAGAACGCGCGGCCGCCTTCGTTCGCAGCTTTCATGGTCAGCAGCATGCGGCGCACGTCCGGATGGACGATGATCGGGTCAGCGGCTTTGTCTTTCGCCTGAGCGCCTGTCGGTGAGCGGCTTTGCAGACGATCACGCGCATATTCAATTGCGTTTTGATAGGAACGCTCGCCGGACGCCAGGCCCTGAATACCCACACCCAGACGCTCGTAGTTCATCATGGTGAACATCGCCGCCAGCCCACGGTTAGGCTCGCCCACCAGGTAACCCACGGCTTCGTCGAAGTTCATCACGCAAGTAGCGGACGCCTGGATACCCATCTTGTGTTCAATGGAACCACAGCTCACCAGGTTGCGCGCGCCGAGGCTGCCGTCGGCATTGACCATGAACTTGGGCACCAGGAACAGCGAGATCCCCTTAGGCCCGGCCGGCGCATCCGGTAGCTTGGCCAAGACCAGATGGATAATGTTTTCGGTGAGGTCGTGCTCGCCACCGGTGATAAAGATCTTGGTCCCGCTGATTTTGTAGGAGCCGTCCGTCTGAGGCTCGGCCTTGGTCCGGATAATCCCCAAGTCTGTGCCGGCATGGGCCTCGGTCAGGCACATGGAACCGGCCCATTCACCGGAATACATCTTCGGCAGGTAGGCAGCCTTGAGCTCTTCGCTGGCGTGGGTGTTGATCGATACGCACGCGCCAGACGTCAACATCGGATACAGGCCAAACGCCAGGCTCGACGAGTTGATCATCTCTTCAACCTGGGCCGACACCGCCTTGGGCATGCCCATACCGCCAAACACCGGATCGCCGCCGACACCGACCCAGCCGCCTTCAGCGTAGGTTTTGTAGGCCTGTGGATAACCGTCTGGGGTAAACACCGCGGTGTTATCCCAGCGGCAGCCTTGCTCATCGCCACCGCGACTCAGCGGGGCGATGGATTTGGCGGTGACTTTGCCGGCTTCCTCGAGGATCGCCTCGACAGTTTCGGCGTCAACGCTGTCTGCCAATGCCGGCAATTGGGCCCATGTATTGGCGACCTCAAAAACTTCGTTGAGGACGAAGCGCATATCACGCAGCGGCGCTTTGTAATCAGCCATGGCAAACCTCGTGAGAACGGGAAAAGTGATTCGATAGGATCGGTTTTACAGGCTCCGAGTGTACCCGAACAACTTTTCAGACACATAGGGTCCACTTGTGACTGATTGGTATTTTTAAGTCACTACAGTGCAAATGCCTCCGCTGGCAGACTCATCAGGCATTCGCTGCCCGCTTGCACAGCGGCGCGGTGGGTTGTGGTACGCGGCAGCAGACGCTTGAAGTAGAACTCGCACGTGGCCAGCTTGGCCTTGGCAAACTCGACATCGTCATGGGCCTGCGCCGCGATCGCCATGCGCAGCCACAGGTAGGCAAGGACGATGTAACCGCTGTACATCAAGTAATCCACGGCAGCGGCGCCCACTTCGTCGGGACTTTTCATCGCGGCCATGCCGACCTGGGTGGTCAACTCGCCCCACTCCTGGTTCAACTGATTGAGCTGCGTCACATAGACCTTGAACTGCGGATGTTCGGCATTCGCGACGCAGAACTTATGCACAATCTTGGTAAACCCGCGCAGCAACTTGCCCTGGCTGCCCAGCACCTTGCGCCCCAGCAGGTCGAGTGCCTGAATGCCGTTGGTGCCTTCATAGATCGGCGCAATTCGCGCATCGCGAGCCAACTGCTCCATGCCCCATTCGCGGATATAGCCATGGCCGCCAAATACCTGCATGCCGTGGTTGGTCACTTCCAGCCCGGTGTCGGTCATAAAGGCTTTGCAGATCGGCGTGAGGAACGCCAGCAGGTCTTCGGCTTCCTGGCGTTGAGCGGCGTCGCTGCTCAGGTGTGCAGTGTCGAGTAATTGCGCGGTGAAGTAGGTCAGCGCGCGATTGCCTTCGTTGAAGGCTTTCATGGTCAGCAGCATACGACGCACATCGGGGTGCACGATGATCGGGTCGGCGGCTTTGTTCGGCGCCTTGGCGCCAGTCAGGGAGCGCATTTGCAGGCGGTCGTTGGCGTATTTGATCGCGCCCTGAAAGCTCGCCTCGCCGTTGCACAGGCCCTGCATGCCGGTACCCAGCCGCGCGTGGTTCATCATGGTGAACATGCAATTGAGGCCTTTATTGGCCTCTCCAATCAAAAAGCCCTTGGCGCCGTCGAAGTTCAGCACGCAGGTGGCCGAGGCCTTGATGCCCATCTTGTGCTCGATGGAGCCGCAGTGCACCGCGTTGCGTTCGCCGGAGTCAGCGTGGAACTTGGGCACGATAAACAGCGAGATACCTTTGGTGCCCGCGGGTGCATCCGGCAGTTTGGCCAACACCAGGTGGATGATGTTGGCGCTCATGTCGTGCTCACCGGCCGAGATGAAGATCTTGCTGCCGGTGATCGCATAGCTGCCATCGGCCTGGGGCACGGCGCGGGTCTTGATCAGGCCCAGGTCGGTGCCGCAATGGGCTTCGGTGAGGCACATGGTGCCGGTCCATTCGCCTGCGGTGAGTTTGCCCAGGAACGTGGCCTTCTGCTCTTCCGTCCCGTGGGCGTGGATCGCCGACATCGCGCCGTGAGTCAGGCCCGGATACATGCCCCATGAGGTGTTGCTGGAGCCGATCATCTCGCTGAGCACCAGGCCCAACGATTGCGGCAAGCCCTGGCCGCCGTAGGCCGGATCCGACGCCACACCGTGCCAACCGCCTTCGACGTATTGGGCGAAGGCTTCCTTGAAGCCCTTGGGCGTGGTCACGACGCCATTGTCGAAATGGCAGCCCTCTTCATCACCGCTGCGGTTGAGTGGCGAGAGCACGTTCTCGCAGAATTTGGCGCCCTCTTCGAGGATAGCGCTGACCATGTCCGGGCTGGCGTCGGTTGCGCCCAGCGTGGCGTAGTGACCGTGGAAATCAAATACGTTGTCGATCAGAAAGCGCATGTCGCGCAGGGGAGCTTTGTACTCAGGCATGGTCATGTCTCCGGCAGCAGATGGTCTCAACCTACTGCTGGCCAGCGTCGCAAACAATCACTGTAGAACCGCTGAATACACCGCCATTACTTAACCGGCAGCGCTGTCCATACGCACCGCGCCACGGCGCGTCTGCCCGGCGGCGATCACGCAGTTACGCCCGGCGCCCTTGGCCGCATACAGCGCCTGGTCGGCGGACTTGAGGACTTCTTCGGAGCTGCGCTGCTCGGCCTGGCGTTCGGCCACGCCGATACTGACCGTCACCGACACACTCGTCGCGCCGCTGCCCGCCCGGCGCTGACGGCCTTGTTGATCATCCTGGGGACGGTCCGCGTTGCGCAGCTTAATGTCATAGTTGGCGATAATTTCGCGGATTTCCTCTAGGTGCGGCATGCACTCATCCAGGGTTTTGCCGGCAAACACCACGGCGAACTCTTCACCGCCGTAGCGGTAGGCGCGTCCACCGCCATTGACCTTGGACAACTTGCTCGCCACCAGGCGCAGCACTTGGTCACCCACATCGTGACCATGGGTGTCATTGAAACGTTTGAAGTGGTCGACGTCGGTCATCGCCAACACATAGTTGCGCCCCAGCCGCTGCATGCGCTCGTTGAGGGCGCGGCGTCCCGGCAGGCCGGTCAGCTCATCGCGGAACGCCATTTGATAGGCCTCATGGGCCACGCCGGCCGCGATCATCAACATCACCTGGCTGCACATGATGTTCAGGGTGAACGGCAGGATGAAGGTTTTCGGCAGCATCCAGAACAGCCCCAGCAACCCCACCAATTGCGCCGCATGCAGCGGGCGCGGCTGGTACCAGTATTGGGCGGCGAGGGTGAGAAAACCGACCAGGAACATCGGATACGACAACTGGATCAGGCTCATCCAGGTCCCGTGCAGCGCCGGCCAGCGGATCTCCGCCAGCCAGTTCAGCACCGCTTGGGGATAACTTTGCTCCAGGGCCAGCGCCACGCTGCCTATCGCCAGTACCACAGCGCAACGGGCCACGAAGTCGCGGAACAGGTGGGTTTTCTCCTGCCACAGCGCGTAGATGCTGAACAGCAGCGGCAACAACAGGCAACACAGATGAAACACCACGGCAGCGTCTTCGCGCACGCGGCCGTTGTCGCGATAGAAATCAGTCTGGGTATCGAGCAGGAAGTAGGCGATGTACACCGTGATCATCAAAAACAGCTCACGCTGGCGCCGATACACAGCGCAGTACGAACCGCCGAGCAACAGCACCAAGGTTGGCAACACATTGAACAGTGACGTGAAGAAGACGTTGAGGTCCTTGACGTACGCAGCAGAGAGCCCGGCCAGCAAGAGCAGCAACGAAGGGAGGAAATGACTGAAACGAACAGCGGACACGCGTGACAAGGGTAGAACTCCGACCCGCAAAAATGATGGCTATGTGCCTTAGCGCGGACAGTTAAGCACACCCTGCCTGTCACGTATCACATTGCCATCACTGTAACGGCAGGCGGCGACAATCCCTGAGCGCTGCGCTGTGTTTTTTATCGCCCATAAAAAACCGCCGCTTCCAAGGGAAGCGGCGGTTCAGGGAAACCCGGTGAGGCTTAGTAAGCCAGGCCGAAGTCTTCCTCTTTCATGTCCATCAGGTTGTTGGCGCCCGACAGCATGGTGGCTTTGTGCGCCAAAGTACGCGGCAGAATGCGTTGGAAGTAGAAGCGCGCAGTCTGCAACTTGGCGGTGTAGAACGACTCTTCGGTCGTGCCGGCAGCCAGTTTTTCGGCCGCCAGGCGTGCCATGTCGGCCCAGAAGTAAGCCAGGCAGGCGTAACCGGAATACATCAGGTAATCCACCGAAGCGGCACCGACTTCCTCACGGTCTTTCATCGCGGCCATGCCGACCTTCATGGTCAACTCGCCCCACTCTTTGTTCAGTGCAGCCAGCGGTATAACGAACTCCTGAACGGCCGCGTTACCTTCATTGGCCTGGCAGAA
This sequence comes from Pseudomonas sivasensis, assembly GCF_052938085.1. Classification (NCBI taxonomy): domain Bacteria; kingdom Pseudomonadati; phylum Pseudomonadota; class Gammaproteobacteria; order Pseudomonadales; family Pseudomonadaceae; genus Pseudomonas; species Pseudomonas sivasensis. The sequence goes on along the minus strand of NZ_CP176442.1, from coordinate 422,357 downwards.
CTTGTGCACGATCTTGGTGAAGCCCTTGAGCGCCTCGCCTTGGGTCATCAGCACTTTACGGCCGAGCAGGTCCAGCGCCTGGATACCGGTGGTGCCTTCGTACAGCATCGAAATGCGGCTGTCGCGCACGTTCTGCTCCATGCCCCACTCGGCGATGAAGCCGTGACCGCCGTAGATCTGCACGCCATGGTTGGCCGATTCAAAACCAACTTCGGTCATGAATGCCTTGGCGATTGGCGTCATGAAAGCCAGCAGGCCATCGGCCTGTTTCTTGGCTTCGTCATCGGTGCCGTACTTGACGATATCCACTTGCTTGGCCGTGAAGTACACCATTGCGCGATTGCCTTCGGCGAAGGCTTTCATGGTCAGCAACATGCGGCGCACGTCTGGGTGCACGATGATCGGGTCAGCGGCCTTGTCCGGTGCTTTCGGGCCGGTGAGGGAGCGCATTTGCAGGCGATCGCGGGCGTATTTCAGGCCGCCCTGGAAGCCGATCTCGGCATGAGCCAGGCCTTGCAGCGCAGTGCCCAGGCGAGCGGTGTTCATAAAGGTGAACATGCAGTTCAGGCCTTTGTTCGCCGGGCCGATCAGGAAACCGGTGGCCGCGTCGAAGTTCATCACGCAGGTGGCGTTGCCGTGGATACCCATCTTGTGTTCCAGGGAACCACAGGTCACCGCGTTGCGCTCACCCACCGAACCGTCGGCGTTAGGCATGAACTTGGGCACGATAAACAGCGAGATGCCTTTAGTGCCGGCCGGTGCGTCCGGCAGGCGGGCCAATACAATGTGGACGATGTTGTCGGCCATGTCGTGTTCACCGGCCGAGATGAAGATCTTGGTACCGGAGACTTTGTAGGAGCCGTCGGCCTGAGGCTCGGCCTTGGTGCGCAGCATGCCCAGGTCGGTGCCGCAGTGTGGCTCGGTCAGGCACATGGTGCCGGTCCATTCGCCCGATACCAGCTTGGTCAGGTAGGCCTCTTGCTGCTCGGGGGTGCCGTGCTCGGAGATGGTGTTCATCGCACCATGGGACAGGCCTGGGTACATGCCCCACGACCAGTTGGCTTCGCCGACCATTTCGCTCACGGCCAGACCCAGGGATTCCGGCAGGCCTTGGCCGCCGTGCTCCACGTCGTGGGCCAGGCTAGGCCAGCCGCCTTCGACGAATTGTTTGTAGGCTTCTTTGAAACCCGTCGGCGTCTTAACGCCTGACTCACTCCAGGTGCACCCTTCGATGTCGCCCACGCGGTTCAACGGTGCCAGCACTTGTTCACAGAACTTGGCGCCTTCTTCAAGGATGGCGTCAACCATGTCCGGAGTAGCGTCCTGGCAAGCCGGCAGACTCTGATAGTGCGCTTCATAACCGAGCAGTTCGTCACGAACGAAGCGAATATCACGCAAGGGGGCCTTGTAGTCAGGCATAGCGATAAACCTCTGCTGATGTAGCTGGAATGAACAACCGCGTGGATTTGTTGTGGCGGTCAAACAGGTGTTTGAAACATACGTTTACGACCTGGGGATGTCAAGCGTCGGGCAGATGCCGTCTGTCATGACGCACGTCAACCCAGGCGCAACAAGGCCTGAGGCGAGATGCCACATCGGGGAGAGTGTAGAGAGGGATCAGAATAAAACAGGACAAATGTGGGAGGGGGACGAGCCCCTCTCACATTTCGAGCGCCAGCAGATCAGGCGTAGGTGTCGATCAAGGTGCCGAGCATTTCGTCGGAAGCCTTGGCGACTTTGACGCCCAGCTCCACCTGAAACTTGCCTTCTGCCAGTTCCACCATATTGCTGGCGGAATCGGTCGGCTGGCCACGGTTGATCGCCTGCAAGCGATCATTCTGGGCATCGGAAGGTTGGCTGGTGGCTGCGCTGGCGATCTTGCCAGCGGCCTGGTCGACACGGCTCTGCCCGGACTGAATAGTGTTCAGGCCCGAATAAAACGCGCTGCTTCCAGAGATTTCCATGGCTTAAGCCTGCCTTGAGAGAATCGTGAATGCTGATTGAAGCAGAGAACCTGGCAAAACGCCCGTCAAAAACACTAATGGCATAATGCCTTAGCGATAGCCAAAATCAGTCAAGCAAGTCCAACTGTAAGTATTGCGCCACGGCTTCGGCGCTGGCGTGCTTGAGTTTCGGCACTCGACCCAGGCACGGAGCAGGTAGCCGTTCGGCCAGGGTGGCGAGGTTTTCTTCCAGACGGGAGGTCTTGGGATCGATGATGTTCGCCACCCAGCCCGCCAGCGACAGACCATCCCTTGCGATGGCTTCGGCGGTGAGCAAAGCATGGCTGATACAGCCCAGGCGCACGCCTACCACCAAGATCACCGGCAGTTTGAGCCCGATGGCCAGGTCCGACAGATTGGCCTGGTCAGCCAACGGCACGCGCCAGCCACCTGCGCCCTCGATCAAGGTGAAATCCGCTTGCCGCGCCAGAATCTGCTGCATGGGCTTGAGCAGCGATTGCACCGTCAGCGAAACCCCTGCCTCCCTTGCTGCCAAGTGCGGGGCGATGGCGGGCTCGAAAGCCACCGGATTGACCTCGGCATAACTCAACGGCAATGAACATTCGGCCAGCAGCGCCAATGCATCGGCATTGCGCAGGCCCTCGGGGGTTACTGCGCAACCGGAGGCGACAGGTTTACCAGCGGCGGTGCTTTTGCCGGCTTGGCCGGCTGCATGCAGGAGGCCGGCGGCGATGGTGGTCTTACCGACGTCGGTGTCGGTGCCCGTAATGAAATAAGCGGCGTTCATAGAGGTTTCTCCAGTACGGCGTACACCACTTGATAAGTCGCCGGCAGGCCTTGGGACTGGCGGAATCGCTCATAAGCCTCGACCAGTGCAACAATCCGCGCACGGCCCGTCAGCCCTCCGGGGCGTCCGGGGTTGAGATTGTGTGCACCAAGAGCCTTCAATTCATGGGTCAGACTGCGCACATCCGGGTAATGCAGCACATGGGGCTGGCGCTCCAGGCTGACCACACGCAGGCCGCTGGCCGCACACAGTTGCTGGTAAGCCTCAAAGGTGCGGAAGCGATTGACGTGCACCAGGCCATCGGCGGCGCGCCAGCTTTCGCGCAGCTCATCCAATGTACCCACACACAAACTGGCAAAGGCCAATACCCCGCCCGGTTGCAGCACGCGATGTGCCTCGCTGAGCACTGCATCGAAGTTGGCACACCATTGCACCGCAAGGCTGGAGAAGATCAGCCCGCAGCTTGCATCGTGCACGGGCAAACGCTCGGCATCTCCCGCGATGAAATGCGCCGCGCCGCCTAAAGGCCGCGCATGGTTGAGCATGCCCTCAGCGATATCCAGCGCCACGCCCTCGCTGGCCGGCAATAACTCACCCAGCACGCGACTGAAATACCCAGTGCCGCATCCCATATCCAGCCAACGTCGTGGCGCGCACGCTGACGGCAGGCGCGACAGCAGTTCATGCCCCACCGCTCGCTGCAGCTCGGCGACGCTGTCGTAACTGGCCGCCGCACGGGAAAACGACGCCGCTACTTGGCGCTTGTCCGGCAAGGCACCCGGCAGAGGGGGGTGGGATAAATCAGTCATCAACGCACTCATGCAAAAAAGCCTGGATGGCCCCCGCTACTCCGTGGGGATCCTCCAGAAGAAAAGCGTGACCGGCCTGTTCAATCAGACCGATTTCAACATCGGGGAGCAGCGTCAGCAGGTCGCTGGCGGCTTCGGCAGGCACCAACCCGTCCATACCGGCAAACAGATGCAACTGCGGGCCGCGATAGGCCAGCAAGGCTTCGCGGGTGTCCAATTTCGCAAGCAGTTCAAGACCGGTCATCAACGCGCCGGACGGCGTCTGCGGCGCGCCGCTGACCAACAAACGCGCCAGCCCGCGAGGGTCTTCAGCACCTTTGGCGCACAACAGTCCGAAGCGCTTGAGGGTGACCTGGGAATCGGCGTGGCAGCCGGCGAGGAAGGAATCGAACGTCTGCGCAGGCATCGCACTCGGCCAACCCTCGTGGGCGACAAAACATGGATTGCTCGCCAGGGTCAGCAACCCGCAGCAGCGTTCGCCACGTCGCGCCGCCAATTCCGAAGCCAGCATGCCGCCCAGGGACCAGCCGCCGAGCCAGGCGTTATCCGGCAATGTGGCGTCGAGTTCATCCAGCCATTCGCCGAGATCGCTGGAGTCCAGCACCGGCAACGGCTCGATCTGTACGTGCAGGTGTTCGTCCAGCCCTTGCAATGCGGCGGCCAAAGGTTCCAGCGGCGATACGCCGAGGCCCCAGCCGGGCAGCAATATCAGTCGATCACGCATGGTCGGGCTCCAGGGCGCCTAGCAAGCGGAAACACTCTTCCAATGCGTTTAACAATAGCTGCACCTGCGCCTCGCTGTGGGCCGCCGTCAATGTCACGCGCAAACGGGCGCTGCCGACGGGCACCGTCGGTGGTCGGATCGCAGTGACCATCAAGCCGCGCTCGCGCAGCATCTGGGACAAACGCACGGCTCTGGCGCTGTCGCCAATCAGGATCGGTTGGATCGGCGTAAAGCTGTCCATCAAGTCCAGGCCGAGCTGCTCGGCGCCCTGCCGGAACTGGCGGATCAGGCCATTAAGGTGTTCACGCCGCCAATGTTCGGTGCGCAGCAGCTCCAGGCTTTTCAACGTGGCGCAGGCCAACGCGGGTGGTTGGCTGGTGGTGTAGATATACGGCCGGGCGAACTGGATCAGGCTTTCGATCAATTCTTCACTGCCCGCCACAAACGCGCCGGCGGTGCCGAAGGCTTTGCCCAGGGTGCCGACCAGTACCGGCACGTCTTCCTGACTCAAGCCGAAATGCTCGACGATCCCTGCGCCGTTGGCCCCCAACGGGCCGAAACCATGGGCGTCGTCCACCATCAGCCAGGCGCCTTTGGCCTTGGCTTCACGGGCCAGCGCGGGCAAGTCGGCCAAATCGCCGTCCATGCTGAACACGCCATCGGTGACCACCAACGTATTACCGGTGGCTTTCTCCAGGCGCTTGGCCAAGCTGGCGGCGTCGTTATGCAGGTAGCGATTGAACCGCGCACCGGACAGCAAGCCCGCATCCAGCAAGGACGCGTGATTGAGACGGTCTTGCAGCACCGTATCGCCCTGCCCCACCAGCGCCGTGACTGCGCCCATATTGGCCATGTAGCCCGTGGTAAACAGCAGCGCACGGGGGCGACCGGTCAGGTCAGCCAGGGCCTCTTCCAGTTCATGGTGCGGCGTGGCGTGCCCGACCACCAAATGCGATGCGCCACCGCCCACGCCCCAACGGGACGCACCGGCACGCCAGGCTTCGATCACTTGAGGATGATTGGCCAGGCCCAGGTAGTCGTTATTGCAGAAGGCGAGCAACGGTTGGCCGTCGACCACCACGTCAGGACCTTGGGGGCTCTGCAGCAGTGGCCGCTGACGGTAAAGGTGTTCGGCACGGCGGGCAGCGAGGCGCGCGGATAGATCAAAAGACATGCAGGCCTCGGACTAGCAGGATTAACTCGATCAAATTGTGGGAGGTGGCTTGCCCCCGATAGCAGTGGGCCAGTCACTCTATTTATCGACTGACACTCCCTCATCGGGGGCAAGCCCCCTCCCACATGGGCCTTTCATTTCAATCAGACGACAGCGTTGTAGAACTGCTCGCTGCTCTTCTGCTCGACCAACGCCTGCTCAATCGCCGCTTGATGCACTTCATCGGCGTGCTCTTCACGGGCTTCCGGCAGGATGCCCAGGCGCGAGAACAGTTGCATGTCCTTGTCGGCCTGCGGGTTGGCGGTGGTCAGCAGTTTGTCGCCGTAGAAAATCGAGTTGGCGCCGGCGAAAAACGCCAGGGCCTGCATCTGCTCGTTCATGGCTTCACGGCCGGCGGACAGCCGCACATGGGACTGAGGCATCAGGATGCGCGCCACGGCGAGCATCCGGATGAAGTCGAACGGGTCGATGTCTTCGGCGTTTTCCAGCGGCGTACCGGCCACTTTCACCAGCATGTTGATCGGCACCGACTCCGGATGCTCCGGCAGGTTGGCCAACTGGATCAGCAGGTTGGCACGGTCGTCGAGGGACTCGCCCATGCCGAGGATGCCGCCGGAACAGATCTTCATCCCCGAATCACGTACATAAGCCAGGGTTTGCAGGCGCTCGCTGTAGGTGCGGGTGGTGATGATGCTGCCGTAGAACTCCGGCGAGGTGTCCAGGTTGTGGTTGTAGTAGTCGAGGCCGGCCTGGGCCAGGGCTTCGGTCTGGTCCTGGTCAAGACGGCCGAGGGTCATGCAGGTTTCCAGGCCCATGGCCTTGACGCCTTTGACCATCTGCAGCACGTACGGCATGTCTTTGGCCGACGGGTGTTTCCAGGCGGCGCCCATGCAGAAGCGCGTCGAACCGATGGCCTTGGCGCGGGCGGCCTCTTCGAGGACCTTCTGCACTTCCATCAGCTTTTCTTTTTCCAGGCCAGTGTTGTAGTGGCCCGACTGCGGACAATATTTGCAATCTTCCGGACAGGCGCCGGTTTTGATCGACAGCAGCGTCGACACCTGCACACGGTTCGCGTCGAAATGCGCACGGTGTACGGTCTGCGCCTGGAACAACAGGTCATTGAACGGCTGCACAAACAGTGCTTTGACTTCAGCCAGGGACCAATCGTGACGCAAGGTGGCGGTGATGCTGGCGCTCATGGGCGATTCCTTGATTATGCTTTGGCAAACGCTGCGGGAAGGGCAATACCCACAGGCGCGACACGGATGCTCGGCATATTTAAGGAAGATTCATGCACTGTCAACCAAGATACAAACACGAAGTTTACATCTGGTCAAAAAACATACGAACCTGTTTAATCTGCGATGAGGCCACAGAAACAGACGATTGTGTGTGCAACGTCTGCGAAACCGAGCTGCCCTGGCTGATGGATCACTGCCAGACCTGCGCGTTACCCTTGGCGATGGACGGTTTGATCTGCGGCCAATGCGTGAAACACCCCCCCGCCTTTAAACAAGTAATCGCCCCCTGGACCTACAGCTTTCCCGTGGACACCTTGATCAGTCGCTTCAAGCACCAGGCGCGCTGGCCCCTCGGGCATCTGCTGGGGCATTTGCTGGGGCAACACCTGCGGGATCGCTTCGACAACAACGAACTCACCCGCCCAGACGTTCTGCTGCCGGTACCCATGGCCCGCCAGCGCCTGCGCGAGCGTGGTTATAACCAGGCGCTGATGCTGGCGCGCTGGCTCAGTACCGACCTGAATATCCCCTACGATGAACACCTGTTATTACGCCCCCATGAAACCATGGCGCAACAGACCCTCGACGCCAAGGCGCGCAAACGCAACCTGCTCAACGCCTTCGCCCTGCCCCCTGATGCCCTTGTAAAAGGCCGCCACCTGGCACTGGTGGACGACGTGCTCACCACCGGCGCCACCGCCCACAGCCTGGCGCGGCTGTTGATCAACGCCGGCGCGCGACAGGTGGACGTGTACTGCCTGGCCCGCACACCCAAGCCCGGCACTTGACTCTCATGCCTCACAGCCGCAACGTCCGCTCATCCCAACACAGCATATGCCCATGTCTCTTCCGACTTTACTGAGCCAACACATCGTCCGCCGCCCCCAACGCATCGCCCTGCTTGGGCATATCGCCGAACAGGGCTCCATCACCCGCGCCGCCAAGAGTGCTGGCTTGAGTTACAAGGCCGCTTGGGATGCCATTGATGAACTGAACAACCTCGCGCAAAAACCGCTGGTAGAACGCAGCGTCGGCGGCAAAGGCGGCGGCGGCGCCAGGCTCACGGCTGAAGGGGAACGGGTATTGCGCCTCTATCAACGCCTGCAAGCCTTGCAGGCAGAGGTGTTGGGCTCGGACCAAGCCGCCAGTGACTTCAATCTGCTGGGCCGTTTGATGCTGCGAACCAGCGCGCGCAATCAGTTGCATGGCCTGGTCATCAGAATTGAAAGCCATGGCCGCAACGACCTGATTCATTTGCAACTCGCGGGTGGATTGACCCTCGCGGCGCAAATCACCCACGACAGCACACAACGGCTGGAGCTGGAGATCGGCGTGGAAGTCGTCGCGCTGATCAAGGCTGGCTGGCTGGAATTGCTGGCACCGGATGGCGCCGTAACACTCGGACACAATTGTATGAGCGGGACGCTAGACGCCATTCTCCACGCCGAGGACGGTCCCAGCGAAGTGCGTATCGCCCTGCCCAATGGCCAGGTTTTATGCGCCCTGGCGCAGCCCGACGTACTCATCGCTCTGGACGCCGCCGAAGGCCAGGCGATCCAAGTGCAATTTGCCCCCAGTCATGTGCTGCTCGGCACACCAGTCTGAGCCGCAGAGTTCTTCAAACTGCAACAACTTCGTCACACCCGCTCCTTATGGTGTCTGCAAAAACCGCAGGGAGCCTGAGATGAGCCTATTAGAAGAAAACCAAGCCACCGACCTTGAACAGATGGTTGGCCTCACCCGCCGCCGCTTCATCGGCGCCGGCGCCCTGTGCGGTGCCGCAATGTTCCTGGGCGGCAACCTGCTGAGCCGCAGCGCACTGGCCGTGAACGCCGCGTCCGCCAGCCCGCTGCTGGGGTTTGCCAGCATCGCTGCCGCCACCAGCGACACCATCACCTTGCCGCCGGGCTACAGCGCCTCGGTGCTGATCAGTTGGGGGCAGCCGCTGCACAAAAGCGCGCCGGCCTTCGACCCTTCCGGCAACGGCACGGCCAAGGCCCAGGAACAACAATTCGGCGACAACAACGATGGCATGAGCCTGTTCGCCTTCCCCGGCGACGACAACCGCGCGCTGATGGCGATCAACAACGAATACACCAATTACCGCTATCTCTACGCCCACGGCGGCGCGCCGCAATCGGCGGAAGATGTGCACAAGGCCCAGGCCAGCGAAGGCGTGTCGGTAATTGAAGTCCGGCGCAAGGGTGACACCTGGCAGTTCGTCCAGGACTCGCGTTACAACCGCCGTATCCACGGCAACTCGCCAATCCGCCTGAGCGGCCCCGCTGCTGGCCACGACTGGCTGAAAACCAGCGCCGACAAATCCGGCAAGAAAGCCCTCGGTACCTTCCAGAACTGCGCTAACGGCAAGACACCGTGGGGCACCTATCTGACGTGTGAAGAGAACTTCACCGACTGCTTCGGCAGCAGCAACCCACAACAAACTTTCGACGCCGGACAGAAACGCTACGGCGTGGTGGCCGCCAGTAAAGACATCAACTGGCACCAGCACGACCCACGCTTCGACTTGGCCAAGAACCCCAACGAACTCAATCGTCATGGCTGGGTGGTGGAAATCGACCCATTCGACCCGCAATCCACCCCGGCCAAACGCACGGCGCTGGGCCGCTTCAAACACGAAAACGCCGCCCTCGCTGAAACCCGCGACGGCCGCGCGGTGGTGTACATGGGCGACGACGAGCGCGGTGAGTTCATCTACAAGTTCGTCAGCCGCGACAAGATCAACCACAAGAACCCCAAGGCCAACAAGGACTTGCTCGACCACGGCACCTTGTACGTGGCGATCTTCGACGCGGGCAACGGCGATGCCGATCATCCCAAGGGCAAAGGCCAGTGGGTCGAGTTGACCCATGGAAAAAACGGCATCGACGCCAGCAGCGGTTTCGCCAACCAGGCAGAAGTGCTGATCCACGCGCGCCTGGCCGCCAGTGTGGTCAAAGCCACGCGCATGGACCGCCCGGAATGGATCGTGGTCAGCCCCACCGATGGCCAGGTTTACTGCACCCTGACCAACAACGCCAAGCGCGGCGAAGACGGCCAACCGGTAGGCGGCCCCAACCCACGGGAAAAGAACGTCTACGGCCAGATCCTGCGCTGGAAAGCCAATGCCGATGACCACGGTGCGGCCGATTTCAGCTGGGATTTGTTTGTGGTCGCCGGCAACCCCGGCGTACACGCGGGCAAGCCCAAGGGCGGATCGTCCAACATCAACCCGCAGAACATGTTCAACAGCCCCGACGGCCTGGGCTTCGACAAGGCCGGACGCCTGTGGATCCTCACCGATGGCGATTACAGCAACGCGGGCGACTTTGCCGGGATGGGCAACAACCAGATGCTCTGCGCCGACCCGGTCACCGGAGAAATCCGCCGCTTCATGGTCGGGCCGGTGGCGTGTGAAGTGACGGGTATCAGCTTCTCACCAGATCAGAAAACGTTGTTTGTGGGGATTCAGCATCCGGGGGAAACCGGCGGCTCGACTTGGCCGGAGCATCTGCCGAATGGCAAGCCGCGTTCGTCGGTGATAGCGATTCGGCGAGATGATGGGGGGATTGTCGGCGCCTGATAGGCCGCTATCGAGGGCAAGCGTCCTCCCACATCAGACCGCATTCCTACAGGATAAACGCGGTCACCTGTGGGAGGGCACTTGCCCCCGATGACAATGGCACAGGCGCCCCCTATCTCAGGCTTGGTGCGTTACCATACCCGGCCGGAAGCGGCGCCCTGCTGCCCGCAGGAGTTCCCATGGCCCATCCGTTTGAAACCCTCACCCCTGACCTCGTGCTCGACGCCGTCGAAAGCATCGGTTTTCTCAGCGATGCTCGTGTTCTGGCGCTCAACAGCTACGAAAACCGCGTGTATCAGGTGGGTATCGAAGACGGTGAACCGCTGATCGCCAAGTTCTATCGCCCTCAACGCTGGACCAACGACGCGATCCTTGAAGAACACCGCTTCACCTTCGAGCTGGCCGACTGCGAAGTGCCAGTAGTCGCGCCATTGATCCACAACGGAGAGAGCCTGTTCGAACACGCCGGTTTCCGCTTCACCTTGTTCCCTCGCCGTGGCGGCCGTGCGCCAGAGCCCGGCAACCTTGATCAACTGTATCGACTCGGGCAACTGCTCGGCCGTTTGCACGCGGTGGGTTCGACCCGCGCGTTCGAACACCGTGAAGCCCTGGGCGTGAAGAACTTCGGTCACGATTCACTCAACACGCTGCTCGAAGGCAATTTCATTCCCAAAAGCCTGCTGCCGGCCTACGAGTCCGTTGCCCGCGACCTGCTCAAGCGTGTGGAAGAGGTCTACAAGGCCACACCGCACAAGAACATCCGCATGCACGGCGATTGCCACCCCGGCAACATGATGTGCCGCGACGAGATGTTCCATATCGTCGACCTGGATGACTGCCGTATGGGGCCGGCGGTGCAGGACCTGTGGATGATGCTCGCTGGCGACCGTCAGGAATGCCTGGGCCAACTGTCCGAGTTGATGGACGGCTATCAGGAGTTTCACGATTTCGACCCGCGGGAATTGGCACTCATCGAACCGCTGCGCGCCCTGCGCCTGATGCACTACAGCGCTTGGCTCGCGCGGCGTTGGGACGATCCCGCCTTCCCCCACAGCTTCCCGTGGTTCGGCAGCGAGCGGTATTGGGGTGATCAGGTGCTGGCACTGCGCGAGCAGCTTTCGGCGCTCAATGAAGAGCCGCTCAAACTCTTCTGATTGCTTGTGAACGTGGGAGGGGGCTTGCACCCTCCTACACAAAGCAGACCGCATTACCAAGCCAGTCCCATTGCCTGACAAATATCCTTACAATCGCGCTTTGTTAGCTGCCTAAGCAAGGATTCTGCAATGCACGCCGCCAACCCCCGCAAGGGGTACATCCTGGGCCTGAGCGCCTATGTCATCTGGGGCTTGTTCCCGCTCTACTTCAAAGCCATCGCCAGCGTACCCGCCGCCGAGATCATCGTTCACCGTGTGCTGTGGTCGGCGTTGTTCGGCGGCTTGCTGTTGATGGTGTGGAAGCATCCCGGTTGGTTCCGCGAGCTGCGCGACAACCCCCAGCGCCTGGCGATCCTTGCCCTCAGCGGTTCGTTGATTGCCGGTAACTGGCTGACGTATGTGTGGTCGGTGAACAGTGGCCGCATGCTGGAAGCCAGCCTGGGTTACTACATCAACCCGTTGGTGAATGTACTGCTGGGCATGTTGCTTCTCGGCGAACGCTTGCGTCGCCTGCAATGGGCTGCCGTGGGCCTGGCCGCAGTGGGCGTGGCGCAACAGGTGTGGCAAGTAGGCAGTTTGCCGTGGGTGTCGTTGGTGCTGGCGCTGACCTTTGGCTTCTACGGCCTGATCCGCAAACAGGCACCGGTCAAGGCGCTACCAGGGCTGGTGGTGGAAACCTGGATGCTGGTGCCAATTGCCGTCGCGTGGCTGCTGTTCAACCCCTCCGCCCACAGTGCGCAACTGGCGTTCTGGAGTACGTCCGAAGCCTGGTGGCTGGTGGCCGCGGGTCCGGTAACGCTCATCCCGCTGGTGTGCTTCAACGCCGCCGCACGGCATTTGCCGTACACCGCGCTGGGTTTCTTGCAGTACGTCGCGCCGACCCTGGTGTTGCTCGAAGCCGTACTGCTGTTCGGCGAACACCTGGCGCCAAGCACGCTGATTGCCTTCGCCTTTATCTGGGCTGGGTTGGTGGTCTACAGCGTGGACGCCTGGCTGACCGTGCGCAAACGCTGATCAAATAACGTACAGCATCCTGCAAGCCACAGCCGGCATGGCTTGCAGGCATTCACCCCAAGGTTATCCACAGGCCCATGCAAGATTTCCATGCATAACCTTGTGGACAAATTATTCCTCGTTACGCAGCTCCACCATCAAGTCATCGGCCAAGGTTTCCAGGGATTGCTGCAAGCTCTCCAAGGACAACGATGGTGGCACCTGCAACAACGCTTCAGCCGTGAACAGCGGGTCGCCACTCATAGGGGCCGGGCGCACATCCGTGCTCAAGCGCTCCAGGTTCACGCCCTGCTGACTCAATAACGCCGTGATCTCACGCACGATGCCCGAACGGTCATTGCCCACCAACGTCATCACAATTGGTTTGGACGCCGAGGCCTGCCCAGTGCTGCCCTCACCCACCAGCACGCGAATGCCGTGTGTGGATAAGTCCTCCAGCGCCCCCAATAACGCCTGACGGCTTTCCGTAGGTACGCTGACCCGCAGGATCCCAGCAAACTGCCCGGCCATATGGGCCATGCGGCTTTCCAGCCAGTTGCCACCGTGGGCGGCAATGTTCTGCGCGATGCGCTCGACCAGGCCGGGTTTGTCGGCGGCGATAATTGTGAGTACAAGATGGTCCATGGCGAAGCCCTCTGAATTCAATCTACAAGGTGGACCCAGGGGCCCATGAAAACAAATCGTGTACCATTTTTATATTTATCTGGAACAATCTAATAGTTTTTTGAGAACATCCTGTTCTCCGCTGTGACCGTACGACCAAAGTGGGTCGCTAAACGACGTATTTAGTCTAATTTTCACAACCGCAAGTCATCATGTAGTATGCCCAACCGTGCACTACATAATGAAAATCTGAAAAAGCGCATAAGCTCCGCAGAGTGAGGCAAGCAATGACTGAACACGTTCAAGTCGGTGGCCTGCAGGTCGCCAAAGTCCTGTTCGACTTCGTGAACAACGAAGCCATTCCCGGTACCGGCATCACTGCCGACCAGTTCTGGGCCGGCGCCGACAAGGTCATCCATGACCTGGCACCGAAGAACAAAGCCCTACTCGCCAAACGCGACGATTTCCAGGCGCGCATCGATACCTGGCACCAGACCCATGCCGGCCAGGCTCACGACCCGGTGGCCTACAAAGCCTTCCTGCAAGACATCGGATACCTGCTGCCAGAAGCCGCAGACTTCCAGGCTTCGACCCAAAACGTCGATGACGAAATCGCCCGTATGGCCGGCCCACAGCTGGTGGTGCCGGTGATGAATGCCCGTTTCGCCCTCAACGCCTCTAATGCGCGCTGGGGTTCGCTGTACGACGCGCTGTATGGCACCGACGCCATCAGCGAAGCCGACGGCGCCGAGAAGGGCAAGGGCTACAACAAAGTGCGTGGCGACAAAGTGATTGCCTTCGCCCGTGCCTTCCTCGACGAAGCCGCGCCGCTCAGCGCCGGCAGCCACGTCGATTCCACCGGTTACAAGATCGTCGACGGCACGTTGATCGTCAGCCTCAAAGGCGGCAGCAACAGCGGCCTGCGTGACGATGCGCAACTGATCGGCTTCCAGGGCCCGGCGGCCGAGCCGATTGCGATCCTGCTCAAACACAACGGCCTGCACTTCGAAATCCAGATCGACGCCAGCACCCCGGTCGGCCAGACCGACGCCGCCGGCGTGAAAGACGTACTGATGGAAGCTGCGCTCACCACCATTATGGACTGCGAAGACTCCGTCGCCGCCGTGGACGCCGACGACAAAGTGGTGATCTACCGCAACTGGCTCGGCCTGATGAAGGGCGACTTGGCCGAAGAAGTGGCCAAGGCCGGCAAGACCTTCACCCGTACCATGAACCCTGACCGTGTCTACACCGGCATCGACGGTCAGGACGTGACGTTGCATGGCCGTTCGCTGTTGTTCGTGCGCAACGTTGGTCACTTGATGACCATCGACGCGATCCTCGACAAAAACGGCGATGAAGTGCCGGAAGGCATCCTCGACGGCCTGGTCACCAGCCTGGCGGCGGTCCACAGCCTCAACGGCAACAACACCCGCAAGAACAGCCGCACCGGCTCGGTGTACATCGTGAAGCCGAAAATGCACGGTCCGGAAGAAGCCGCGTTTACCAACGAGCTGTTCGGTCGCATCGAAGACGTGCTGAACCTGCCGCGCAACACCCTCAAGGTCGGGATCATGGACGAGGAGCGCCGCACCACGGTCAACCTCAAGGCCTGCATCAAGGCGGCCAGCGAGCGCGTGGTGTTTATTAACACCGGCTTCCTGGACCGTACCGGCGACGAAATCCACACCTCCATGGAAGCGGGCGCGATGGTGCGCAAGGCCGCCATGAAGGCCGAAAAATGGATCGGCGCCTACGAGAACTGGAACGTCGATATCGGCTTGAGCACAGGCCTGCAAGGCCGCGCACAGATCGGTAAAGGCATGTGGGCGATGCCCGACCTGATGGCCGCGATGCTCGAACAGAAAATCGCTCACCCATTGGCCGGTGCCAACACCGCCTGGGTACCGTCGCCTACGGCGGCTGCGCTGCACGCCCTGCACTATCACAAGGTTGACGTATTCGCCCGCCAAGCCGAACTGGCCACGCGCGAGCGCGCCTCGGTGGACGACATCCTGACCATCCCCCTTGCCAGCAACACCGATTGGTCCGAGGAAGAAATCCGCAACGAGCTGGACAACAACGCCCAGGGCATCCTCGGCTACGTGGTCCGCTGGATCGACCAGGGCGTCGGCTGCTCCAAAGTGCCGGACATCAACGATGTGGGCCTGATGGAAGACCGCGCCACCCTGCGTATTTCCAGCCAGCACATCGCCAACTGGTTGCGCCACGGCATCGTCAACGAAGCCCAGGTGATGGAAAGCCTCAAGCGCATGGCGCCAGTGGTGGACCGTCAGAACGCAGGGGACGCGCTGTATCGCCCACTGGCCCCGGACTTCGACAGCAACATCGCGTTCCAGGCAGCGGTGGAGTTGGTGATTGAAGGGACCAAGCAACCCAACGGTTACACCGAGCCGGTGTTGCACCGTCGGCGTCGGGAGTTCAAGGCTAAAAACGGCCTGTAAATGAAAAAGCCCTGATCGAGAGATCAGGGCTTTTTCTTTGGGGCTGTGTTGTGGATGTACGCGGTCAACTGTGGGACGGGGCTTGCTCCCGATGAAGCCCGTGCAGATACCGCAAAAATCAGGAAGCCATCCCCAACTCGCGCTTGACCAGTTTCGCTAACTTCACGCTGTCGATCGGCTTGAGCAAAAAGTCCACCACACTCAAATGCATCGCATCGATCACATCCGGCGCTTCGGCGTCCCCCGACATGATGATGATCGGCAGCGCCGCGCGGGTGGATTCGCGCACTTGGCGGATCAACTCCAGGCCATTGCTCGGTGCCATGCGCAAGTCGGTGATCAGCAAACCGATGGAGCTGCTGGATTTCAACAAATTCCACGCTGCCTCACCACTCTCGGCAGTCATGCAGCGAATACCGTCCAGAGCGAGGATCTCCGCCAGCAGTTCTCGCGCATCCTTGTCGTCATCGACAATCAGCACGCGTTGCGGCGGTAAATCAGGCTCCAGCATCACGGCGCTCAGGGCCTCGCGCTCGGCATCACTCAAAATATCGTGGTCGGACATACGGTTCTCAACAATTTTCATCAATCTCCCAGCACACTCGTCAGACATCTGCGGAAGGGCGATCAATGTGCACTTCGTCGGAAAGTTTGACTAGTGGGTGTTCCACGGGGTTTGGACGATATTCATGTAAGGTTTTTCCCTAGCTCTACGCTGTTTTCATCGACCTAGACTTACGTCCAATGGGCACCTATCGCGTAGGAGTCGACCATGCAGGACGATAACGACAAAAAAACTGCGGTCACTGTTATGAGTAAAGCTGATGCTTTCACGCAGGCGGGTAAAACCGCCGTGTTGCAGAACATCCACGGCACTTTGCAATTCCTGCAACGTTTCCCGCCATTCAATCAAATGGAAAATGCGCACCTGGCATTTCTGGTTGAACAGTGTCAATTACGTTTCTTCGGCCCTGGCGAGAGCATTCTCAAGCCGTCGGGCGGGCCGGTGGAGCACTTTTACATCGTCAAACAAGGCCGCGTCGTGGGCGAACGACCGGACTCGGCAGAAACCACCTTCGAAATCACCACTGGCGAGTGCTTCCCCCTTGCTGCGCTTTTAGGTGAAAGAGCCACGCGCACCGAGCATAAAGCCGCCGAAGACACCTTCTGCCTGCAACTGAACAAGCCCGCCTTTATCAAACTGTTTGCCCTCTCCAGCCCGTTTCGCGACTTTGCCCTGCGCGGCGTCAGCAGCCTGCTGGATCAGGTCAACCAGCAAGTGCAGCAAAAAGCCGTGGAAACCCTAGGCACGCAGTATTCGCTCAATACCCGTCTGGGCGAATTGGCCATGCGCCACCCGGTAATGTGCAGCCCGGACACGCCGCTGCGCGAAGCGGTGACGCTGATGCACGAGCAACAGGTGGGCAGCATTGTGATCGTCGACGTCCATCAGTCGCCCCTGGGGATTTTTACCCTGCGCGACCTGCGCCAAGTGGTCGCCGACGGCACCAGCGATTTCAGCCAGGCGATCGACAGTCACATGACCCAGGCGCCGTTTTTCCTGACCCCGGACCACAGCGCATTCGACGCCGCCATCGCCATGACCGAACGGCATATCGCCCATGTGTGCCTGGTCAAGGACCAGCGCCTGTGTGGCGTGGTATCCGAACGCGATCTGTTTTCCCTGCAACGGGTCGATCTGGTGCACCTGGCCCGCACCATCCGCAATGCGCCCCGGGTGGAGAACCTGGTGGCGATTCGCGGCGAGATTGGCCAGTTGGTCGAGCGGATGCTCGCCCATGGCGCGTCATCCACCCAGATCACTCACATCATTACCCTGCTCAACGATCACACGGTGTGTCGAGTAATCGAGTTGACCCTCGCCGAAAAAGGCGACCCCGGCGTGCCGTTCAGTTGGTTGTGTTTCGGCAGCGAAGGGCGCCGCGAGCAGACGCTGTACACCGACCAGGACAACGGCATTCTGTTCGAGGCCAAGGACGCGGTGGAGGCCGCCGAGATTCGCGGTCGGTTGCTGCCCCTGGCGCAGCAGATCAACCAGAGCCTGGCGCTGTGCGGGTTCAGCCTGTGCAAGGGCAATATCATGGCTGGCAACCCCGAGCTGTGCCTGTCGCGGGCGGAATGGGCGCGGCGGTTTGCGGCGTTTATTCGTGAAGCAACGCCGGAGAACCTATTGGGTTCGAGCATCTATTTTGATCTGCGGGTGGTGTGGGGCGATGAACAGGGGGGCGATTTTTTGCGCCAAAACGTCCTGGATCAGGTCGCAGATAACCGGCTGTTTCAACGCATGCTTGCCGAGAACGCCTTGCGCCAACGGCCACCTGTAGGACGTTTCCGCGAATTCGTGCTGACACGTAAAAGCGGTGAAAAAGCCACGCTCGACCTCAAGGTGCAGGGCCTCACACCGTTTGTCGACGGCGCGCGCCTGCTGGCGCTGGCCAATGGCATCCACGCCAACAACACCCTGGAGCGTCTGCGCCAGTTGGTGGCCAAGGAAGTCATCGAGCCGCTGGACGGCGCCGCGTATGAAGAGGCGTACCACTTTATCCAGCAAACCCGCATGCAGCAGCACCAGTTACAGACCCGCGAGAACCAGCCGTATTCCAACCGCGTCGACCCCGATAGCCTCAACCACCTGGACCGCCGCATTCTGCGCGAATCCCTGCGCCAGGCCCAACGCCTGCAAAGCAGCCTGACGTTGCGGTATCAACTGTGAGTTTATTCGACTGGTTACGTGCGAAAAAACCTGGCCTTGATGCCGCGCAACAACGGCGCCTGGTGCAACTGTCCAAGCCCGCGGCATTGGGCGATAACCCATTGCGTACCCAACGCTGGGTGGTGGTGGATCTGGAAACCAGCGGCCTGAATCTCAACCGTGACCAAGTGCTGTCCATCGGCGCGGTGGTGATCGAAGACGGCGCGGTGGACTTTTCACAGCTGTTCGAACGCACCCTGCAGCGCGCCGAAACAAAGCTCAGTCCCAGCGTGTTGATCCATGGTCTAGGGCCCAGCGCCATCGCCGCTGGCAGTGATCCGGTGGAAGCGCTGCTGGACTTCATGGCATTTGTCGGCGACAGCCCAATGCTGGCCTTCCATGCACCGTTCGACCAGCACATGCTCGGTCGCGCACTCAAGGACAGCCTGGGTTATCGCCTGGCGCATCCGTTTCTGGATGTGGCCGACATCGCCCCACTGCTGTGCCCCGAGGCGCCTATCCGCGAAGCCGGACTGGACGACTGGATAAACCATTTCAAACTGCACGTGGGCGAACGCCATCACGCCAGCGCCGACGCCCTGGCCACGGCGGAGCTGATGCTTATCTTATTCAGTCGTGCGCGACAACAGCAGATCGACTCCCCGAAGGCGCTTCAGGAGCGCTTGAGCCAATGGAAACGGCGCAAGCAAGCGCCCTCTTTCTAACCACTTAATAAATGACCTTTAGGTCAAAGGGCTTTCGTTGTGGTGAGCGGGCTTGCCCCGCGCTGGGCTGCGGAGCAGCCCCAATCAGGCACCGCGTTTCTTCAGTCATAACCCATTGGCAGGTGTTGGGGCCGCTTCGCAGCCCAGCGCGGGGCAAGCCCGCTCACCACGGAAAATCTAGTCACCACAGAAAGCCTGCTCACCAAAGAAAGCCCAGTCACCATAGAAAGCCCCCTCACCACGCTTGAGCCAATGGAAACGGCGCAAGCAAGCGCCTCTTTCTAACCACTTAAATAAATGACCTTTAGGTGAATGAGCTTTCATTGTGGTGAGCGGGCTTGCCCCGCGCTGGGCTGCGGAGCAGCCCCAATCCAGGCACCGCGTTTCTTCAGTCATAACCCATTGGCAGGTGTTGGGGCCGCTTCGCAGCCCAGCGCGGGGCAAGCCCGCTCACCACGGAAAATCTAGTCACCACAGAAAGCCTGCTCACCACAGAAAGCCCAGTCACCATAGAAAGCCTGCTCACCAAAGAAAGCCCCTTCACCATGCTTGAGCCAATGGAAGCGGCGCAAACAAGCCCACTCTTTCTAACCACTTAAATAAATGACCTTTAGGTGAATGAGCTTTCATTGTGGTGAGCGGGCTTGCCCCGCGCTGGGCTGCGGAGCAGCCCCAATCCAGGCACCGCGTTTCTTCAGTCATAACCCATTGGCAGGTGTTGGGGCCGCTTCGCAGCCCAGCGCGGGGCAAGCCCGCTCACCACAGAAAATCTAGTCACCACAGAAAGCCCCCTCACAACAGAAAACCTGCTCACCACAGAAAGCCCACACCACAAAGAGCCCGTCTCACCAGGCAACGCTCATCTACCAATGAGATGTCATTAAGCCTTCAACCCGACGGACGCCAATTGCGCCCATCCCACGCCTCTGACACAATCGCGAATAATTCTCGTTAGTTTAAATCCTTGTTTATTCGGTGATGCCTTGTCGTCGGTCCAGAACCCACACAGTGAGCTTGTTGGCGCGTTGTATCGCGACCATCGTGGCTGGCTGTTGGCCTGGCTGCGGCGCAACGTGGCCTGCCCGAGTCGCGCCGAAGACCTGAGTCAGGACACCTTCATGCGCCTGCTGGGCCGTGACGAGCTGCGCGCACCCCGCGAGCCACGGGCATTTCTGGTGGCGATCGCCAAAGGCTTGCTGTTCGACTACTTCCGTCGCGCCGCCTTGGAACAGGCCTATCTCGCCGAATTAATGCTAGTCCCGGAAAGCGAACACCCTTCTGCGGAAGAACAGCAACTTATCCTGGAAGACCTCAAGGCCATCGACCGCCTGCTCGGCAAGCTGTCGAGCAAGGCCCGCGCCGCGTTCCTCTATAACCGCCTCGACGGCCTGGGCCACGCGGAAATCGCCCAGCGCCTCGGCGTGTCAGTACCCCGTGTGCGCCAGTACCTGGCCCAGGGCATTCGCCAGTGCTACATCGCGTTGTATGGCGAACCGTTGTGAGTGCGATCAGCTCAAAACCGGTCTCGGCCCGTGTGCTGGATGCGGCGATTGCCTGGCAGCTGTCCCTGGATTCCGGCGACGGCAGCGCGGTGGAACGTGAAGAGTTCAGCAAATGGTTGGCCAGCAATGAAGAACACGCTCGCGCCTGGCGCCAGTTGGGGATGCTCGACCAGCGCTTTGGCGTGGCCTCGGGCCCGGCGCGGGCGGCGTTGTTGCAATCGCGTGAAGGTATTCGCCAACGGGTGCGCAAGCTCGGTACTGGCCTGGCGAGTATCGCGCTGGTGTGCGGTTTGGCGTTGTTTGCCGGCGAGCGTTATGTGCCGATCCACTATTGGCTGGCCGACCAACGCACCGCCACCGGCGAACAGCGCACGCTGAAACTGGCGGACGGCACGCAGATCAACCTCAATACCCACAGCGCCATCGACGTACGCTTTGATGAAAAACGCCGGCTGATCGTGTTGCAGGAAGGCGAAATCCTCGTCGAGACCGGCCACAACGACGCGCGCCCGTTCTACGTGCAAACCCGCGACGGCAGCCTGCGGGCGCTGGGCACGCGGTTTATCGTCAGGCGCGAAGACGACGCCACGCGGTTGAGCGTCTTGCAATCGGCAGTCGCGGCGCAGCCGCAAGCATTGCATCAAGAACAGATTTTCAAGGAAGGCCAGCAAGTGCTGATGCGTGGCGACGGCCTCGGCCCAGCGCTGGCCGTCACCCCTGCCACCGACGCCTGGACCCGCGGCATGCTGGTGGTCGACAACGCCCGCCTGGGCGATGTGGTGGATGAGCTCAGCCGCTACCGCACCGGCTACTTGGGTGTGGATAAAAACGTGGCTGACCTGCGCATCACTGGCAGCTTCCCGCTGCACGACACCACCCTTGCGCTCAACGCTCTGCTGCCGACCCTGCCGGTGCGGATCGAGCAGCACACGCCGTGGTGGGTAACGGTCACGGGTAAGCCTTAGGTTCTGGGGTGGCTGGGCTATCGCTATCGACGATTCGACTTGCCCCCGATGAGGCCCTCACACCCACCGCAAAAATATTTTGATCCTGCCCTATCACTTCTCGATTCTCGTTCGGCACATAGGCAATTGCGAATTACTTCCATTCAGGAGCCGCCCCATGTCCCGCACGCTAGACACCTTGTTGCGCCCCAGCCTGTTAGCCGTGGCCATAGCCCTCAGCGCCCCGCTGGCCAGCCCTTCACTGTTTGCCGCCGAACAAGCGTCCAGCGTGCGCGCCTACAACCTGCCGGCTGCACCGCTGGCCACCACCCTGAACCAAATCGCCAGCCAGGCCGGCCTCGCGCTGACCCTCAACCCGTCGCTGGCCGCCGGCAAGACCTCGGCGCCGGTCCAGGGCCAGTTCGATGCACAAGGTGCACTGCGCGAGGCGTTGCGTGGGACTGGGTTGCAATTGGAACAGGGTGGTGTGGGGACGTTTACCTTGGTGGCGATTCCTGAGGGGGTTGTGGCGTTGCCAGAGACCAGCATCATTGGTCAGGGCGATACCGAAAGTGCCTGGGGTCCGGTCGAGGGCTACCTGGCCAACCGCACTGCCGCCGGTACCAAGACTGACACGGCACTGGTCGAGGCACCGCGTTCGATTTCCGTCGCCACCCGCGAGCAGATGCAGGACCGCAACGTCCAGAACCTGGATGACGCGGTGAAGTACATGCCCGGCATCGTCTCCGCCAGCTATGGCAGCGATACCCGTTACGACTGGATGCGCGTGCGCGGCTTCGAACCGACCCAATTCCTCGACGGCCTGCCACTGCCACGCGGCGTTTACGCCAACCCGAAAGCCGAAACTTGGAACCTCGACCGTCTCGCCCTGCTGCGCGGTCCCGCCTCCTCGGTGTATGGCCAGACACCGCCCGGCGGCCTGCTGGATATGGTCAGCCGCCGCCCCAGCGCTGAACAGAGCAATGCGATCCAGGTGCAATACGGCAGCGACAACTACCGCCAGATCAACTTCGCCAGCACCGGCAAGATCGACGATGAAGGCCAGTTCCTTTACGGCGTCAGCGGTGTGGTGCGTGATGCAGGCACCCAGGTCGACCATATCGATAACAAGCGCTACAACATTGCGCCGAGCCTGACCTGGAACATCGACCCCGATACCAAATTTACCTTGCTCTCGCAGTTCACCCGCGACGATACCGGCACCACCAGCCAGTTCCTGCCGATCCAGGGCACCAAAATAAAATCGTCTTTGGGCGAAGTATCCCACCACAAGAATCTGGGCGATCCTGACTACGAGTTCTACGACCGTACCTACTACGCGCTGGGCTACGCGTTTGAACATCGCTTCAACGATACGTGGCAGTTCAAACAAAACCTGCGCTATACCAAGTCTGAGCTGTCGTTCCAGCAATTGACCGTCGGTTCTTATATCTACCAACCAGCTGACGCGGCGGGCAATATCGCCCGTTCTTCGACGAACGTTGACGAGAACATCGGTCAGTTCGCAGTGGACAACAACTTCCAGGCTGACTTAGCCACTGGCGATATTATCCACACCGTGCTGCTGGGCCTGGATCATCAGCGCACCGATACCTCGTTCCGGACCATCTACGGCACCGCATCGAACATCAACATCTTTGATCCGGTCAACACCGCGCCGACCGTGCGTCCGGTCGGCGTGACGCCTTACTACGACTACAACCAGAAAACCGTGCAGACCGGCCTCTATGTGCAAGACCAGATGGCCCTCGACAAGTGGCGCCTGACGCTGGGTGGCCGTGAAGATTGGGTACACCAGGGCACCACGTACTTCAACA
This sequence comes from Pseudomonas sivasensis, assembly GCF_052938085.1. Classification (NCBI taxonomy): domain Bacteria; kingdom Pseudomonadati; phylum Pseudomonadota; class Gammaproteobacteria; order Pseudomonadales; family Pseudomonadaceae; genus Pseudomonas; species Pseudomonas sivasensis. The sequence goes on along the minus strand of NZ_CP176442.1, from coordinate 399,117 downwards.
AACTAGACGCGACCAATACCGACCGCAGCAAGAACTTCAGTGGCAACGCGGCGATCAGCTATGTATTCGATTCTGGCTTTGTACCGTACCTGTCCTATGCCGAATCCTTCCAGCCAGCGAGCAACGCCAGCACCGACCCGGTCAAATCGTACAAACCCACCGAAGGCAAGCAGTGGGAACTGGGGATCAAGTACCAACCGCCCGGCTCTAATACCTTGCTGAGCGCGGCGGTCTACGACCTGACTCAGAAAAACGTACTGGTAACCCGCACCGGCGCGGGCAACGAGTCGATCACCGACCAGGCCGGCGAAGTGAAGGTCAAGGGTCTGGAACTGGAAGCCGTCTCTGACGTGACCGAGAACCTCAAGGTGATTGCCGCCTACACCCTGTCCAAGTCCGAGGTGCAAACCGGCACCTATAAAGGCAACCGCCTGCAACTGATCCCCAATCAGCAAGCCTCGCTGTGGACCGACTACACCTGGCACACCGGCCCACTGGATGGTTTCGGTATCGGCTTCGGCGCGCGCTACACCGGCAACACCTATGGCGACCAGGGCAACACCTGGACCGGCAAAGCCAATGCCTACACCGTATTCGACGGCGCGGTGCACTACGACCTGGGCCGAATCGATAACAGCCTCAAAGGCGCGTCGGTAAAACTCAACGCTACCAACCTGTTCAACAAGGACTACATTTCCACCTGTGACGGTTCCTACTGCTACTTCGGCGACCAACGCAGCGTAGTCGCCAGCGCCACTTACCAGTGGTAATCGGCTGAGTTAACAACCAAGCCGCCTCCTTGGGGCGGCTTTGGTGTGTCTGAAGGTTAGAAAATGAAAAGCAAAACCATCCGCCGCTGGTCCTTCATCCACACTTGGACCAGCCTGATCTGCACCGTATTCCTCCTGCTGCTCGCCCTCACCGGCCTGCCCCTGGTGTTTCACCATGAGATCGACCATCTGCTGGGCAACGAGCCCACACTGGCGCAGATGCCTGCCGATACGCCGCAGCTCAACCTTGAGCAACTGGTCGCCAAGGCGCAGGCCCATCGCCCCGGTGAAGCCATGCAATACCTGGCGTGGGACGAGGACGACAAGAACGGTGTGATCGCGATCATGGCCGCTACTGCGGGCACTGAGCCCAATTCGTCCCACACCTTTATGCTCGACGCGCGCACCGGCGAGTCGGTGGAGATGCCTTCGGCCAATGGCGGTTTCACGCTGTTCCTGCTGCGTCTGCATGTGGACATGTTCGCCGGGCTGCCGGGCAAGTTGCTGCTGGCGTTCATGGGCGTGTTGTTTGTGCTGGCGATCATCTCCGGCACAGTGTTGTACCTGCCGTTTATGCGCCGATTGAAGTTCGCCACTGTGCGCCAGGACAAATCCACCCGCCTGCGCTGGCTGGATCTGCACAACCTGATCGGCGTGGTCACCCTGACCTGGGCGCTGGTGGTGGGCGTGACCGGCGTGATCAGCGCCTGCGCCGACCTGATCATCGCCGCGTGGCGTCAGGACAGCCTCAGCGCGATGATCGAACCGTACAAGAATGCCCCGCCGCTGACCCAGCGTGCCCCAGCAACGGAACTGCTGACCATCGCCGCCAAGGCCGCCCCTGGTATGCAGCCGGATTTTATCGCCTTTCCTGGTACACGCTTTTCCAGCGAGCATCATTACGCGGTGTTCATGAAAGGCAGCACCCACCTGACCTCGCACCTGCTCACGCCGGTGCTGATCGACGCGAGCACCCTGGCCGTCACCGCCGTTGCCGAACGACCGTGGTACATGGACGCCATGGGCATGTCTCAGCCGCTGCACTTCGGTGACTACGGCGGCATGCCGATGAAAATCCTGTGGGCGGTGCTGGATGTGTTGACCATCGTTGTGCTGATCAGCGGGATTTATCTGTGGATCGTCCGGCGCAAGGCGGGCAAGGCATGAAGCCAAGACAGTCGAGTTTCTGGAAGGTATTTGGCATCCCGCTGGGGATTGGCCTGCTCGGCGCCGCCGGGTTGTTTGCGGCGTTGCTGGGTGATGGGCTGTGGGATTCGTTGAGTTGGGTGGGGTTGGGGATACCGGCCGCCATTGGCATGTGGGCGTTGTTCAAGCGGCGTGGCTGAGGGCGCTATCGGGGGCAAGCCCCTCCCACAGGTGTTCCGTGGTCGTCATGACAACTCGGTCAACCGTGGGAGGGGCGGTGCGACGATTCGACTTGCCCCGATGAGGCCCTCAAAAACACCCGCACGCCCCCTCGCCAGCCACCGCGCAACCCTCTAGGCTAGCCACAGTCAATTTTGAGGTTTGCCCATGTCCACTCCCAGCATGACCTTGTTCCATAACCCCGCGTCACCGTTCGTTCGTAAGGTCCGCGTGCTGCTGATCGAAACCGGCCAGCAGGATCGCGTGGCCCTGCAAGAGTGCATGCCGACCCCGGTCAGCCCGGACGCGCAGGTGGTGCAAGGCAACCCCGTGGGTAAGATCCCGGCCCTGCGCCTGGCGGACGGCAGCGCGTTGCACGACAGCCGGGTGATCCTTGATTACCTCGACCACCAGCATGTTGGCAACCCGCTTATCCCCCGCGACGGCGCGGCCCGCTGGCGCCGTCTGACCCTGGCCTCGATGGCCGACGGCATCATGGATGCCGCCGTGCTGGTGCGTTATGAATCGACCCTGCGTCCGGTGGAGAAACATTGGGCGCCTTGGCTCGACGAGCAGCGCAACAAGATCCGCCGCGCCCTCGCCGAGCTGGAACAGGATGCCATCGCCGAGCTGACCAGCCACTTCGACATTGCTTCGATCAGCGTGGCCTGCGCCCTGGGCTACCTCGACTTCCGTCATCCGGACATGCAGTGGCGAGTCGACAACCCTAAGCTTGCAGGCTGGTACGCCGAAGTCAGCCAGCGACCTTCGATGCTGGAGACCCAGCCGCCGGTCTAGCAAACCGCTCAGCTTTCCTGTGGTGAGTGGACGGTCTGTGGTAGTGGGCTGTCCGTGGTGAGCGGGCTGTCTGTGGTAGTGGGCTGTCCGTGGTGAGCGGGCTGTCTGTGGTAGTGGGCTGTCCGTGGTGAGCGGGCTGTCTGTGGTAGTGGGCTGTCCGTGGTGAGCGGGCTTGCCCCGCGCTGGGCTGCGAAGCGGCCCCAAAACCTGCCAATCGGGTATTGCTGAAAAAACGCGGTGTCTGGATTAGGGCTGCTTCGCAGCCCAGCGCGGGGCAAGCCCGCTCACCACAGACAACCCGTTCACCCCAAAAAACCCACTCACCACAGACAGCCCCTTCATCCCAAAAATCCACTCTCCACAGACAGCCCCTTCATCCCAAAAATCCACTCACCACAGACCGCCCACTTTCCACAGACCGTCCACTCACCACAGACCGCTCACTCTCCACAGCCCGCCCGCTCACCACGCAAACCTCACTCACCACAACAGCGGAAAACAGCGCGTTAATTTTCTCCACCAACTGCGACCGCTCTTGCCGATCCTCTCGTAACCCACTCATTGCACCGCCTCCAGATCAAACGCCAACGGCTCGACCACCTTGCGCTTGCCCACGCCGTACCAATCCAGTTTGCGCGTCAGCACCATCACCGTTCCCAGCAGGCCGAACAACAGCAGCGAGCCCATCAGCAGCGCGTAATCCTCGGCGCTCAACAGCCCGTACAACAAGCCGTACAACGCCGCCAACCCCGCCGAAAACCCCAGGCCGTGGGCGATGCTGCGCAGCACATGGCACACATAAAAGCCGATCAACATCACACAGGCACTCGCCGAGATCAGGTACGCCAGGGCAAAACCCAAGTGCTCGGACAACGACAACAGCAGCAGGTAGAAGAACGCCAGCGCCACACCCACCAAGGCGTATTGAATCGGGTGCACTGCCAGGCTCTTGAGCACTTCGAAGAGGAAGAAGCCGGCAAAGGTCAGGGCGATGAACAGCAGCGCGTATTTGATCGCACGGTCGCTCTTGAGGTACTGGTCCACCGGATCGATGAAGTTCACCCCGAAGCTGCGGCTGTTGAAGTCCTCACAGCTGTTTTCGGACAAGCAGCCACGCAGGGCTTCTTCGAGGTTGGTGGAGAAGAACGAAGTCTGCCAGTTGGCGGTGAAGCCCTGGTCGGTGACCTCACGCTGAGCCGGCAGGAAGTTGCCGATAAAGCTCGGGTGTGGCCAGTTGGACGCGAGTGAGACCTGGCTGGTCTTGCCCACCGGCACCACTTGCAGTTGCTCGGTGCCCTGCAGGCGCAGGTCAAAGGCGAAGTCCATGGCGGCCGGTTTCTTGTTGTCCTGCGCCGGCAGTTCGACGTGTACACCTTCACCCAACCAACCGACCTGACTGCCCGGCGAGAACTCCAGGCGCTGGCTGCCCAGCTCCAGTTTCAGCGCGTTTTCGATACCGCGAATATCGCTGATGCCCACCGCCAAAAACGCCGGCTCAAAGCGGTAATCGGCATAATTCTCGGTGATGCCCCATTGCTCCGGCAGCACAAAACGCCCGCTGATGCGATTGTCGGCGTGGAACAGCCGAGCTTGGTAAATGCCCCGTGCGCGCAGTTCTGTCTGCACCTTGCCGTCGAGTTCAAAACGCTCCGGAAGGAAATACAAACGACCACGCACTTCACGGGTTTCTTCGTAGCGCTTGTTGAGCTTTTCATTGAGCTTCCACTCACGCACGGTCTTGCGATACGGCACCACCATCACCGGGCCGGTGAGGCGTTGGGCGTAGCTGGAGCTGCGTGCGATGTCCATCAGTACGCCGTCGCGCAGTTGCTGGCGGTCGCTGATGATGCCGTTGATCATCAGCAACGGAATCAGCAACAGCAGGATCAGCAGCGCAATCGCGCCAAGTTTGAAAAGCAGGCTGCGGTTCATGGGTCTCTCCCTGTTTTGATGGAGAGAGAGTGGGCCGCGCATGTGGGGGATTTATGTGGGCAATGTGGAGACTGTGTGGAGATGCAGTTCTACGCGCACGCCGCCGGGGACGTTACCGATCTGCAATGCGCCGCCGTGAAGCTTCATCACTTCCTCGACAAAGTTGAGGCCCAGCCCCGTGCTTTTGCGTCCGCTGGCAGGGCGTGGCAGGGAATAAAAACGTTCGCTCAGGCGCGGCAACGCGTAGTCGGGAATCGGTGCGGCCTGGTTGAACAGGCTCACCTGCACATCGTTGTGGTGCGTCTGTGCAGCGAATGCCAACAGGCCGCCAGGGGGGGTGAAATCCAAGGCGTTCTCCAGCAGATTGCCCAGTGCCTGGCGAAGGAGGAAGGGCTCGCCGAACACCTTCACATCCGCCGCAATCGTCTGCTCCACTTGCAAGCCGGCGCCTTCGATCCGCGCACATTGGGCCTTGAGCACGTCGTCGACCAAGGCTGCCAGCGGGATACTCACCTGCTCTTCCAGGCCTTGGCGTTGTTCCACTTGCGCCAGGTTCAGCAAGCGCTCGATCAACTGCTGCAGGCGTGCGCTTTCACTGTCGATATTGCCGACAAAACGCTGCTGCTGCTCGCGGGTCATATCACCCTGCAACAGCTCTGCCGCGCCACGAATCGCCGCCAATGGGCTTTTCAATTCATGGGTCAGGGTGTGCACGTAATGCTCGACGTAGGCCTTGCCCTCCAGTTGCGTGCGCATGTGCTCAACGGCAGTGGATAACTGCTTCAACTCGCCGCCACGGTAGTGAGGCAACTCGGCGCGCCGGCCTTCGCTGACCGCCTCGGCATAGGCCGTCAGCCGTCGTAGCGCGACGCTCAACCACCACGACAACAGCGCGCCCAACAGCAGGCCCAGGATGACTAATCCGGCGCCGTACCACAGCAGGCGCCGCTCAGTGCGATCCACATAAGGCTGCAATGAACTGTTGGGCTTGGCCACGGTGACCACGCCGATGATCTGGCCGTTGTCGCGGATCGGTGCACCTACGTGCATCATTGATGAAGTGGCGTCATCCGGTTGGCTGCGGGTGGAGCGGGCGCCGTATTCGCCGCGCAGCGTCAGGTAAACATCGTTCCATTTGGAGTAGTCCTGGCCCACCGCTTCGCCTGTGGAGTCGAGCAACACGATGCCTTTGGCGTCGGTGACATAGATGCGGTGGTTGACCTGGTTTTTCGGCAGGCCCCAGATGGTCGCGCCCGGCTGACGGTTCCCGTAGGCCTTGAGCAATTCCTGCCAGTGGCTTTGGCCGAGGGTGCGGTTTTTGACGTCATCGCGCAAGATCTCGGCCAACAGGTTGGCGGTGTCCACCAGGGTTTCCTCGGTAGACTGGCGCACGCCGGGGCGGATTTCCTTCATCACCGTGCTGAGCACGAAGTAACCGGTGAAGCCGATAAACAGCGCGTACACCAGGAAAATCCGCAGCCCCAGGCGCATCAGCTGTTGCTCGGGCTGTAGCTGTAGCCCAGGCCGCGATGGGTCTGGATCGGTTCGGCGTCCGCCGCCACGCTACGCAGTTTGCTGCGCAGGCTTTTGATATGGCTGTCGATATTGCGCTCGTAGCCGGCATCCGCCGGTACGCCTACGGCATCCAGCAATTGCTCGCGGCTGAACACCCGCTCGGGTTGTTCAAGCAGGCTCTGCAGCAGGCGGAATTCATGGCGCGTGAGGCTCAGGGGCTGGCCCCGATAGGTGATCTGCATGCGTTCCAGGTCCACCTGGAACACCGCCGGTGCAACGCCGGGGCCGACCCGCTTGAGAATCGCCCTGACCCGCGCCGCCACTTCCCGTGGGCTGAACGGCTTGACCACATAATCGTCGGCGCCGATTTCCAGCCCCACTACCCGGTCGATCTCAGCATCGCGCGCGCTGAGGAACATCACCGGCACTTCGGTGAAACGGCGCAATTGCTTGCAGGTTTCAAAACCGCTGATGTCGGGCAGCCCGATGTCGAGGATGATCAAGTCGGCGGGCGTCTGCCGCTGATGGGCCAATGCCTCCTGGCCGAGGCTCAGCCAGGTGGTGGTAAAGCCCTCGCCTTGCAGGGCGAATATCAGCGTGTCGGCTATCGCCGCTTCGTCTTCGACAATCAGGATGTGGGGCATGGGTTCAAATCAGCAGTCCGGTTTGTCGGCAGTGTACCGACGAGCCGGGTTTACCGCTGCGCCAAATTCACGCAAGGCCTTGGCGCCGATCAGCAACGGATAATTGAAGCTGCTGCGGTCGGTCAGGTTGACCTCGACGGTCCGCTTGACGTTGCCCAGGCACATTTCCAGGTCAATCACCGGGCGCTTGGCGACGCTGGCTTCGTCCTTGTCGTCGTCTTCGTCGGCGCGGCTCTTGATCTTGCTGATGCGCGAGACTTTGTGTTCGTAGACCTTATCGGAGGCGTCCTTGCCGCCGAGACGGAAGCGCACCCAATCATCGCCATCACGGGTGAAGGTGTCGATGTCGCGGGCCGACAGCGAGGCGGTCAGCGCGCCGGTGTCCATCTTGGCCTTGAAGGTTTCGCCGATCTCCGGCAGTTGAATGTATTCGTAGCGACCGTAAAGGGTCGGTTCGGCTGCCATGACAGGCAGCGCAACGAGGGCAAGCAAGGCAAGGATAGATTTCACGTAGGTGGTTTCCTTGAATTAAGTAGGCGGATTCTAGACCGCAAAAGCGACCGTTAGTTAGTCAGCCCAACATACCCGGAACATTGTGAAACATTCGTCCGACGCTTTGCGATTTGGCCTCTAGACTCAGCTTGCTTATCATGATCCGCCCACAAGATCCCAAGAGTTGCTTATGCGCCGCCTGCTCACCGGCTGTTTGGTCACCCTGCTGCTGTTACTCAATACGCTGATCCTGATCGGCCCCTTGCTGGTGTTCGCCCTGCTCAAGCTGGTGGCACCGGGGCGCTACCGTGACTATGCGTCATGGGCGGTGATGTGGATCGCCGAGACCTGGGCCGAGATCGACAAACTGATCTTCGCCCGCTGCATCCCGACGCAATGGGACATTCGCGGCGGCGACGACTTGCGCAGGGACACCTCCTATCTGGTCATCAGCAACCACCAGTCCTGGGTGGATATTCCGGCGCTGATCCAGGCGCTCAACCGGCGTACGCCGTTCTTTAAATTCTTCCTGAAAAAAGAACTGATCTGGGTGCCCTTCCTGGGCCTGGCCTGGTGGGCGCTGGATTACCCGTTCATGAAACGCTACACCAAGGCGTTCCTGGCCAAGCACCCCGAGCTGGCGGGCCAGGATTTGAAGATCACCAAACAAGCCTGTGAGCTGTTCAAGCGCCAGCCGGTGACGGTGGTCAATTACCTGGAAGGCACGCGGTTCAGCGAGGCCAAACGCACACAGCAGGACTCACCCCTCACTCAGTTGCTCAAACCCAAGGCAGGCGGTGTGGCGTTTGTGCTGGCAGCGATGGGGGAACAGCTGGACGCAATCCTCGACGTCACAGTGGTCTATCCGCAGCAGAAGATTCCGGGGTTCTGGGACTTGATCAGCGGCGCGGTGCCGAAGGTAATCATCGACATCCAGACCCGTGAGCTGGACCCGGCGTTGTGGCAGGGAGATTACGAGAACGATCCGGCATTTCGCCAGACCGTCCAGAACTGGGTCAACCAGCTCTGGAAGGAGAAAGACGCGCGCATCGAACAACTGCGCGCGCAGAGTATTTAGCTGCCGGTGCCCCAGGCCTGGGCCAGTTTACCCAGCACCGAACTGCTGGCGCCCTGGCCGCCGAGGTATTGCAGGATCACCGGAGCGAATTGGCCGATCATGCCGCTGTCCATGCCCAACGCGCTGAACGCGGTGTTGAGGTCGTTGGTGTTCTTCACGTTACCCAGCAAGCCGTCCAGGCCGCTGGTTTTGCTGCCACCGGTCTGGCCGAGCATCCCGCTCAAGGCCCCGAGGCTGCCCAATGCATTGTTGCCCGACAGCTGATCCAGGCCCGGCACACTGTTGCCCAGTTGCGAATAATCGTTGCCGCTCAGTTTGTTCTTGGCCAGGCCCAACATCGCGCCGGTGCCACCAACGGCTTGCTCGGGGGTGATATTAAGTTGCGAGGTCAGCGCGCTCAGCAAACCGGCCGTCTCGGACGACGGTGCGGCGGCAGCGGCTTTGTTGCTACCGCCCTGCATGCCGGAAATGGCATTGGCCGCATCACCAAGGCTGAAGCCCGCGGCGAGTACGGGGCCGGCCGCCAGAGTCATCAGGCAGGAAAGGGCGAAACCGCGTGAAATCTTCATTGAAACAACCTCTGGATATAGGTGCGAAAGCAGGCGTTTGACTGGGCATTCCGGGGGATTGTTCCCACACACGCATCCGAATCGCCCTGCCCTACGTATAGGCTTTATACGCTGCCCGGAGCTGGATGGAATGAATGCCCAAGCTGAACTAACCTCTGCCTACCGTGCGCAGTCCCGTCGCCCTCAAACGAGAGCCTGGAGAAGCCCTATTACGCTCACTGATGCTGACACGTTGCGGCCCCTGCTGGCCCAATGCGCCTTGGGCAATCGCCAAGCGTTTGAAACGCTCTATCGCAGTGTTTCGCCGCGTCTGCACGGGGTCGCCATGGTGTTTATGGGACGCCAGGACCTGGCTGAAGAGGTGCTGCAGGAAGCCTTCGTACGCATCTGGTACAACGCCTCGCGCTACGAAGCCCACCTGGCGGCGCCGATGACCTGGATGATCAACATCACCCGCAACCTGGCCATCGACCAACTGCGTAAACGCCGCGAACAGCCTTTGGCCGACGGTCAACAGGACGCCTTGCTCGACGAAGGCCCCAGCGCCTACGAACGGCTCGACAGCGAACGCGAAGCCCGCGCGCTCAACCGCTGCCTCGACACCCTCGACGGCATGCAGCGTCAATCGATCACTGTGGCTTACTTCCAGGGCCTGTCGTGTTCGGAGTTGGCCGAACACTTGGCCGCGCCGCTGGGCTCGGTCAAATCCTGGATTCGCCGCGGCATGGAGCGCCTGCGCAGGTGCCTTGAATCATGAACTACAAAACCACAGCCCTGCGCCGCGCCCTGGCCGCCGACTACGCCATCGGACTGATGCCCGCCACCGCCCGTCGGCGTTTTGATGCGCTGTTATTGGAAGACGCCGCGCTGCGCGTTGAACTGGGCCATTGGCAGGAAGCGCTTGCCAGCCTGACCGGCGCATTGCCCGAGCGGCCGGTGCCCGAGCATGTGTGGGCGGGCATCAAGTCACGGATCGAGCCGCAGGTGCTGCACATGCCGGCCAAGAAACCGTTGTGGACGAACCTGCGACTGTGGGCGGCGGCGTTCGGGATTGTTATCGCAGTGCTGGTGGGCGTGTTGTACCAGCGCGACCTGGGTGTGGAGTACAACGCCACACTGGTCGCCGCCAACCAACAACCCGCGTTGCAGATCAAGGCCTTTGCCGACCACCTGCAAGTGGAACCCTTGTCACTGGCCGCCGTGACGTCGGCACAGGACCTGGAATTGTGGGCCATCAAGCCCGGAGGCAAACCGATCTCCCTGGGCTTGGTGCCCGCAGTGGGCAAAGGCCGAATCCAACTGAGCGAAGCGCAGCGAGCCTTGCTGACCGCACCGCTGACCTTGGCCGTGAGCCTGGAACCACAAGGCGGCTCGCCCACCGGCCAGCCCACCGGACCAGTGCTGTATCAGGGCCAATTGGCATCACTTTGACCTGCAAGGGGGCCAGGAACCCATCGCGCAAACCAGAGTCCATGACAGCACTGAAAGCCCTGTCAGGAACAACGTTATGAGCGCGACACGCCCCACAATCATTGAGCCCAAGCCGCCTTTCTGGAGCCGTCCACGCCTGTTTATCGGCGTCTGCGTGGCCGTGATCGCCGGCCTCGGCGGCGCGTTCTACACTCAGGACAACGTCAAGTCCGCCGCCACCCTGATCACCACCACCCAACAGCCGGCGGCGCAGGTCATGGCTCACAAGGATTACCTGGAAGTGCAACCCATCGCCATCACCGCACCCGCGCCGGACCAGAGCCTGGAACTGTGGGCGATACCCGACGGCGGCAAGCCCGTGTCACTTGGACTGATACCGGAGGATGGCGAAGGCATCATCGGCTTAAACCCGAGGCAGCAGGCCTCGATCAGCAAACCGGTGGAATTGATGGTGAGTGCGGAGAGCAAAGGCGGCTCAGTGAGCAAGCAACCGACGGGGCCGACGGTCTATCAGGGGGCTTTGGCCAACCGCTGATGTTCCAAACACCACAACCCACTGTGGGAGGGGGCTTGCTCCCGATGGCGTTGAGTCAGTCAGTAAATAGGTAACTGACTGAACGCTATCGGGAGCAAGCCCCCTCCCACATTTGGGTTTTCGTATGCCTGGGATTTACGCCGCACTAAACAACTTATGCGGATCAATCACAAACTTCTTCGGCACGCCCGCATCGAACTCGCCATACCCACGTGGTGCGTCATCCAGGCTGATCACCTGCACACCGACGATTTCGGCAATGTTGATACGGTCCCACATGATCGCCTGCATCAGTTGGCGGTTGTACTTCATCACTGGCGTCTGGCCAGTGTGGAAGCTGTGGGATTTGGCCCAGCCCAGGCCGAAGCGGATGCTCAGGCTGCCCATTTTCGCGGCGGCATCCACAGCACCTGGATCTTCGGTGACGTACAGGCCAGGGATACCAATCTTGCCCGCCACGCGCACCACGCCCATCAGTGAGTTGAGCACCGTGGCCGGAGCTTCGGCCTTGACGCCGTCGTGACCGTGACCGCGTGCTTCAAAGCCTACGCAGTCAACCGCGCAGTCCACTTCGGGCTCGCCGAGGAGCGCGGCGATTTGTTCGTGCAATGGGGTGTCGGTGGAGAGGTCGACGATTTCAAAACCCTGGGCCTTGGCGTGGGCCAGGCGGATGGAGTTGACGTCGCCGATGATCACCACCGCCGCGCCCAACAGGCGTGCAGACGCAGCAGCTGCCAGGCCGACGGGACCGGCGCCGGCGATGTAGACGGTGCTGCCAGGGCCAACGCCAGCAGTCACCGCGCCGTGGTAGCCGGTGGGGAGAATGTCGGAGAGGCAGGTCAGGTCACGGATTTTCTCCATGGCCTTGTCACGGTCGGGCAGTTTCAGCAGGTTGAAGTCGGCGTATGGCACCAGCACGTATTCGGCCTGGCCACCGGTCCAGTCGCCCATATCGACGTAGCCATAAGCACCACCGGCACGGGCCGGGTTGACGGTCAGGCACACGCCGGTGTGCTGTTCTTTGCAGGAGCGGCAGCGGCCGCAGGCGACGTTGAAGGGGACGGAAACCAGGTCGCCGATCTTCAGGTTTTCGACGTCGCTGCCCTTCTCGATCACTTCACCAGTGATCTCGTGACCGAGCACCAGGCCGGTCTGGGCGGTGGTGCGGCCGCGCACCATGTGTTGGTCGGAGCCGCAGATGTTGGTGGAGACCACGCGCAGGATGACGCCGTGTTCAATCTTCCTGCCACGGGGGTCCTGCATTTTGGGATAGTCGATTTTCTGTACTTCGACCTTGCCGTTGCCGAGATACACGACACCACGATTACCAGACATGCTTTCACCTCGCTGTTGTTTTTATGGAACTGCGTTGCCCGTTGGGTGGGCAGCGCGTTTAAGTGCTCGGGTACAGATGCTGTTATTGCGTTGTTTGTGAGGGCCTCATCGGGGGCAAGCCCCCTCCCACAGTTGACCGAGTTCTACCTTTGGAATGCGGTCGAATGTGGGAGGGGGCTTGCTCCCGATGGCGGCAGTCAGAGCACCACCGTCCGATTGGCATTCAAGAACACCCGCCGCTCAATGTGATACCCCACCGCCCGCGCCAATGTCAGCCCTTCGATGTCCCGCCCCTTGGCAATCAAATCCTCGGGATAGTGGCTGTGATCCACGACCTCCACGCCTTGGGCGATGATCGGACCTTCGTCCAGATCGTTGTTGATGTAATGCGCCGTAGCGCCGACGAGTTTCACGCCCTTGTTGTACGCCTGGTGATAAGGCTTGGCGCCCTTGAACCCCGGCAGCAACGAGTGGTGAATATTGATAGCCTTGCCGTCCAGCTTGCGGCACAGCTCCGGCGACAGCACTTGCATGTAGCGCGCAAGGATCACCAGTTCGGCGCCCGTCTCTTCAATCACCTGCCACACCTGACGCTCCTGGGACGGTTTGTCGTTGGGGTCGAGGGGGAAATGGTAGTAGGGAATTTGATGCCAGTCGGCCAAAGGTTTGAGATCGGGATGGTTGGACACCACTGCGACCACATCCATGGACAGCTGACCGATACGCTGGCGGTACAGCAGGTCGTTAAGGCAGTGATCGGCCTTGGAGACCATGATCACCACTTTTGGCCGGTAGTTCGGCGCCGTCAGCTCGAAGATCATGCCAAAGGCTTCACCGCGCGTGGCCAGGCCATCGCGGAAAGCCTGCTCGTCGAAGCCATCCGGCTGGCGGAATTCGACGCGAATAAAAAACCGACCCGAGAGACGGTCATCGAACGAATGGTGCTCGGTGACGTAGCAGCCCTGTTCGAACAGATAGCGGGTGACCGCGTCCACCGTGCCGAGCACGCTGGGGCAGTCGGCGGTCAAAATCCATGTATCGGGTGCGCGGCTCATACTGGAATCCTCAGGCCCTTGTGGCGAGGGGGCTTGTCCCCCGTTGAGCTGCGAAGCAGCTCCAAAACCCGCCACTCGGTTATTGCAGAAAAAATGCGCTGACCTTAGTGGGACCGCTGCGCGCTCCAACGGGGGGCAAGCCCCCTCGCCACAAAAGCGCCCACTCGATCAGGCTTGAACGCTCAGGCCGAATTCGGCCGAGGCGTCCTGCAACCACAACCACCAGTAATCCGAGAAGCTGCGACGAATCACCAGTTCCCAGGTGTCTTCAGCCGTGTGGCGGATCACCAATTGCGACTTGGCGAACACCGTGCCCACTGCCTTGCCCACCGGGAAGTTGTTGGGGTGCACGTCGTAGCTGGTGGATTTCATCAGCACATCACGCACGTTCGGGCCGCTCAGTTCGAGGATCTGCTGACCGCCGCTGACGTTGACGACCTGGATATGCAAATCACCCAGAGCGGCGCGCAGGTTTTGTTCGGCGGCGAATTCCTCACCACTTGGCACGATCAGCAACCACTCATCCGGGCCGAGCCATTGCAGGCTGGTTTCGCCTTTGACGATGACCTGCAGGGCGCCGGGCAGTTCGATGCCCAGGGCCTTGTGCACGCCGGCGGCGAAGGCTGCGTCATGGCCGTCACCACGAAGGGTCAGGTGGCCGAGGAGTTTCTTTTCACGCACGGTCACGCCGGCGTTCTTGCGGCCCTTACCGACCAGGCTGGCGAGGTCGGCATGGTGCAGCGACGACTCGGCCTTGGCGCCGGAGGTGGGGCGTTGTTGGTAAACATTGGCTGCTGTCATGGAGCACCTTTCCTGAATTCTGTTGTGAGACTGATGGCCTCATCGGGGGCAAGCCCCCTCCCACATTTGAAAGTATTCACACATCAAAATGTGGGAGGGGGCTTGCTCCCGATGGCCGCGCCGCGGTCTGTCAGATGTTCTGCCGATCACCCTTAGGATCAAAGAACACCGAAGACACAATCTCCGCTTCGATCACGCTGCCATCCGCCTGGGGCGAGAACACCCGCTCACCGATGCGCTTCAAGCCGCCCTTGACCACGCCCATGGCAAACGAATAACCCAGGGAGTTATGCGCGTAGCTGGAGGTGACGTGACCGACCATCTTCATCGGGATCGTCTGCTTCGGATCGAACACCAGTTGCGCGCCTTCCGGCAGCCACACAGTCGGGTCGATCGGCTTTAAGCCCACCAGTTGCTTACGCTCTTCGCGCACGCAGTCTTCACGGTTCATCCCACGCCAGCCGATCCACGAGAACGGTTTGGTGCGGCCAACGCACCAGCCCATGTTCAGGTCGTCCGGGGTCATCGAGCCGTCGGTGTCCTGGCCGACGATGATGAAGCCCTTCTCGGCCCGCAGTACGTGCATGGTCTCGGTGCCGTACGGGGTCAGGTTGTACTTTTTGCCGGCCGCGACGATCTGTTCCAGCACGCCCATGGCGTAGTCGGCCTGCACGTTGACTTCGTACGACAGCTCACCGGTAAACGAGATACGGAACACCCGCGCCGGCACACCGCCCACCAGGCCTTCTTTCCAAGTCATGAACGGGAAACCGTCCTTGTCCAGGTCGATGTCGGTGACTTCGGCCAGCAGCTTGCGGCTGTTAGGACCGGACAGGGTCATGGTCGCCCAATGGTCGGTGACCGAGGTGAAGTACACCTTGAGGTCCGGCCATTCGGTCTGTTGGTAGATTTCCAGCCACTGCAGCACACGGGCGGCGCCGCCGGTGGTGGTGGTCATCAGGAAGTGGTTGTCGGCGAGACAGGCGGTGACGCCGTCGTCGAAGACCATGCCGTCTTCCTTGCACATCAGGCCGTAACGCGCCTTGCCCACATCGAGCTTGGTCCAGGCGTTGCTGTAGATGCGGTTGAGGAACTCGCGCGCATCCGGGCCCTGGATGTCGATCTTGCCGAGGGTGGACGCATCCAGCAGGCCGACGCTGTCGCGCACGGCCAGGCATTCGCGTTTCACGGCGGCGTGCAGGTCTTCACCGTTGCGCGGGAAGTACCACGGGCGTTTCCACTGACCGACGTCTTCAAACTCGGCGCCGTTTTTCACGTGCCAGGCTTGCAGCGCGGTGTAGCGCACGGGTTCGAAGATGTGCCCACAGTGCCGGCCCGCTACCGCGCCGAAGGTCACCGGCGTGTAGTTGGGGCGGAACATGGTGGTGCCCATCTGCGGAATGGTCACGTTCAGCGAACGCGCGGCAATCGCCAGGCCGTTGACGTTGCCGAGCTTGCCCTGGTCGGTGCCGAAGCCCAACGCGGTGTAGCGTTTGACGTGTTCCACCGACTCGAAACCTTCGCGGGTGGCGAGTTCGATGGCGGCGGCGGTGACGTCGTTCTGCAGGTCGACAAATTGCTTCGGCGCCCGTGCGGTAGCTTTCTCGTGAGGCACTTGGAACAGCGCCAGGGTTGGCTCTTCCAGACGGCTCAAGGCTTTTGGCAGCGTACCTTCCACCGGGGCAAAACCGGCTTCGCTGGCCGCGCGTACGCCGCCTTCAAAACCATCCGCCAGGGAATCGCCAAGGCCGTAGACGCCGTTGATGCCACCGACGCACACACGTTTCTGCGGTGCTTCGCCCGGTACAAAACCGAGGATGTCTTCGCGCCAGGTCGGCTTGCCACCCAGGTGCGAGGCCAA
Source organism: Pseudomonas sivasensis (assembly GCF_052938085.1). Classification (NCBI taxonomy): domain Bacteria; kingdom Pseudomonadati; phylum Pseudomonadota; class Gammaproteobacteria; order Pseudomonadales; family Pseudomonadaceae; genus Pseudomonas; species Pseudomonas sivasensis. Next base: position 382,936 of record NZ_CP176442.1, on the reverse strand, counting down.
GTGGACCACTGGGCTGTAGCCGCCGGAGCTGGCCACCAGGTCGCAGTCCAGCCACTCGCCGGGGCTGGTGACTTTATGCGCCTTGACGTCGATCGCGGCGATACGCGCAGCGGTCACGCGCTTGGTGCCACGAGCCTCGATCACGGCGCTGCCGGTGAGGATACGAATACCTTTGGCGCGAGCTTCTTCAACCAGCGCGCCGCGTGGGTTGTGGCGCACATCAGCCAACGCCACCACTTGCAGACCGGCATCGAGCCAGTCCAGCGCAACGCGGTAAGCGTGGTCGTTGTTGGTCGACAGCACCAGCTTTTTACCCGGCGCTACGCCATAGCGACGCACGTAGGTGGAAACCGCACCCGCGAGCATATTGCCCGGCACGTCGTTGTTGCCGTACACCAGCGGACGCTCGCAAGCACCGGTCGCCAGGACCACACGCTTGGCACGCACGCGGTGGATGCGCTGGCGCACCACACCAATCGGCGCACGGTCACCCAAGTGATCGGTGAGGCGCTCGTGAATGGTCAGGAAGTTATGGTCGTGGTAACCGTTGACGGTGGCGCGGGGCAGCAGCACCACGTCCGGCAGGGATTTCAGTTCGGCGATGACACTCGCGACCCATTCAGTGGCCGGCTTGCCGTCGAGGCTTTCGCGGGAATCGAGCAGCGAACCGCCGAACTCTTCCTGCTCATCGGCGATGATCACGCGGGCACCGCTGCGCGCAGCAGCCAGTGCAGCAGCGAGACCGGCGGGGCCTGCGCCGACCACCAGCACGTCGCAGTGACGGTTGAAGTTGTCGTAGGTGTCCGGGTCGTTCTCGGTCGGCGAGCGACCCAGCCCTGCGGCCTTACGGATGTACTTCTCGTAGGTCATCCAGAACGATTGCGGGTACATGAAGGTTTTGTAGTAGAAACCCGGCGGCATCAGCTTGCCGCCGACCTTGCCGAGAATGCCCATCATGTCGTTGTTGACGCTCGGCCAGCCGTTGGTGCTGGTGGCGACCAGGCCTTGGTACAGCGCCTGTTGCGTGGCGCGCACGTTAGGGATTTGCGTGGCTTCGGTGGCGCCGATCTGCAGCACCGCGTTTGGCTCTTCAGCGCCGGCAGCAAAGATGCCCCGTGGACGCGAGTACTTGAAGCTGCGGCCAATGATGTCGACGCCGTTGGCCAGCAATGCAGCGGCCAGGGTATCGCCTTCAAAGCCTTTGTAGCTCTGGCCGTTGAAGCTGAAGGTCAGGACTTTATTCCGGTCGATCCGGCCACCGTTGGACAGGCGATTGATCTGGCTCATACCTTCTCTCCAGAGGCCTTGGCGGTGAATTGCGGCTTCTCACCGATCTTGTAGGTTTCAAGAATTTCGTAGGTCACGGTGTCGCGGGTCGCGTTGAAATATTGGCGGCAACCGGCGGCATGGATCCACAGTTCGTGATGCAGGCCGCGCGGGTTGTCGCGGAAGAACATGTAGTCGCCCCACTGCTCGTCGGTGCAGGCATTAGGGTCCAGCGGGCGCGGGATGTGCGCTTGGCCGGACGCGTGGAATTCCTCTTCGGAGCGCAGTTCGCCACAGTGAGGACAGAAGATATGCAACATAGGAAATTTCTCCTGTTAGTGGGCGACGGCCGCAGCGCCGTGTTCGTCGATCAACGCACCGTTGTGGAAACGGTCGATGGAGAAAGGTGCAGCCAATGGGTGCATTTCACCCTTGGCGAGACTCGCGGCAAACACGTTGCCTGAGCCCGGCGTAGCCTTGAAGCCACCGGTGCCCCAACCGCAGTTGAAGAACATGTTCGGCACTGGGGTCTTGGAGATGATCGGGCAGGCGTCCGGCGTGGTGTCGACGATGCCGCCCCACTGACGGTTCATGCGCACGCGCGACAGCACCGGGAACATCTCGACAATGGCCTGGATGGTGTGTTCGATCACCGGGTACGAGCCGCGCTGGCCGTAGCCGTTGTAGCCGTCGATACCGGCGCCGATCACCAGGTCGCCCTTGTCGGACTGGCTGATGTAACCGTGCACGGCGTTGGACATGATCACGCTGTCGATAATCGGCTTGATCGGCTCCGACACCAACGCTTGCAGCGGGTGGGATTCGATCGGCAGGCGGAAACCGGCGAGCGAAGCCATGTGGCCGGAGTTACCGGCCGTCACCACACCGACGCGCTTGGCGCCGATAAAGCCCTTGTTGGTTTCCACACCGATGCACACGCCGTTTTCCTTGCGGAAACCGATCACTTCGGTCTGCTGGATCAGGTCCACGCCGAGTGCGTCAGCGGCGCGGGCAAAGCCCCAGGCCACGGCATCGTGACGGGCAACGCCGCCGCGACGTTGTACGGTGGCGCCAAGCACCGGGTAGCGGGTGTTCTTGGAGCAATCCAGGTACGGGATCTCGTCAGCCACTTGCTTGGCACTGAGCAGTTCGCCGTCCACGCCGTTGAGGCGGTTGGCGCTCACACGCCGCTCGGAATCACGGATGTCCTGCAGGGTGTGGCACAGGTTGTAGACGCCACGCTGGGAGAACATCACGTTGTAGTTCAGGTCCTGGGACAGGCCTTCCCACAGTTTCATCGCGTGTTCGTACAGGTGCGCCGACTCATCCCACAGGTAGTTGGAACGCACGATGGTGGTGTTGCGCGCGGTGTTACCGCCGCCCAACCAACCTTTCTCGACCACGGCCACGTTGGTGATGCCGTGCTCTTTCGCCAAGTAGTAGGCGGTCGCCAGACCATGCCCGCCGCCGCCGACGATAACCACGTCGTAGACCTTCTTAGGAGTCGGCGTGCGCCACATCTTCTGCCAGTTTTCGTGGTGGCTGAGGGAGTGCTTGAAGAGGCCGAAGCCCGAGTAGCGTTGCATAGTCATTACTCCAAAACCGCGCTCAGCGATAAACCGGGAAATCAGCGCACAGGGCAGACACGTGCTTGGCCACGTTGGCCTCGACGTCGGCATCGCCGAGGTTGTCGAGGATGTCGCAGATCCAGCCGGCCAACTCAACACACTGCGCCACTTTGAAACCGCGCGTGGTCACCGCCGGGGTGCCAATGCGCAGGCCCGAGGTCACGAACGGCGACTGCGGGTCATTCGGCACGGCGTTTTTGTTGACGGTGATGTGGGCGCGACCGAGGGCGGCATCCGCCTCTTTGCCGGTGAGGCCCTGACGGATCAGGCTGACCAGGAACAAGTGGTTATCGGTGCCGCCGGACACTACATCGTAGCCGCGTTTGATAAACACGCCGGCCATGGCCTGGGCGTTGTCGATCACCTGCTGCTGGTAGACCTTGAAGCCTGGCTCCTGGGCTTCCTTGAAGCACACGGCCTTGCCGGCGATCACATGCATCAGCGGGCCGCCCTGGGCGCCAGGGAACACGGCGGCGTTGAGTTTCTTTTCAATTTCTTCGTTGGCCTTGGCCAGGATCAAACCGCCACGTGGACCGCGCAGGGTCTTGTGGGTAGTGGTGGTGACCACGTCTGCGTAGGGCAGCGGGTTCGGGTACAGACCGGCGGCAACCAGGCCGGCGACGTGGGCCATGTCGACGAACAGCAGCGCGCCGACTTTGTCAGCGATGGCGCGAAAGCGTGGGAAATCCAGGGTCTTGGAGTAGGCAGAGAAACCGGCCACCACCATTTTCGGCTTGTGCTCGACGGCCAGGCGCTCGACTTCGTCGTAGTCGATCAGGCCGGTGTCGGTGTTGATGCCGTATTGCACCGCGTTGTAGAGCTTGCCCGAGGACGACACTTTGGCGCCGTGGGTCAGGTGACCGCCGTGGGCCAGGCTCATGCCCAGGATGGTGTCGCCGGCATTGATCAACGCCAGGTACACAGCGCTGTTGGCAGACGAACCGGAGTGTGGCTGCACGTTGGCGTAATCGGCGCCGAACAGTTGCTTGGCGCGCTCGATGGCCAGGGCTTCAACCTTGTCCACGTGCTCGCAGCCGCCGTAGTAGCGCTTGCCTGGGTAGCCTTCGGCGTATTTGTTGGTGAGGCCGCTGCCTTGAGCTTCCATCACACGCTTGCTGGTGTAGTTCTCCGACGCGATCAGCTCGATATGATCTTCCTGACGCTGCTCTTCGGCATTCATGGCCGCCAGCAGTGCGTCGTCATATCCCTGGATCTGGTCTTGTTTGCTGAACATCGCGTCTCTCCCAGCCTTTCGTATTGTTGAGGCCCGTCGCAGGGCCCTTTGATGCGATGGTAGGGCTGGCGCAGACAGGCCAAATGCCTACGGACGCCACGCAAAGGTGCGTTTACGACATTGCCGGAACAACACAGAACAAATGTGGGAGAGGGCTTGCTCCCGATAGCGGTGTGTCAGCCACAGCATGTGCAAGCTGATCCACCGCTATCGGGAGCAAGCCCCCTCCCACAATGGGTCAGGTGATGAACTTGCGAAGGAGTAGCAGCAGCAGGAAGTGCGCGGGATAGAGCACATACGCCCAACGACGCATGGCCGGGGGCCCGGCGCTTTTGGCATGTCGCAATAAGACCAATCCGGCCAATGGCGCAATCAGGCATGCAGCCAACCCCAACAGCGCCACCGGCGTGCCGCTATTGAGCAGGATCTGCCACTGGTTGGCCGCGACGCAGACCAGGCCCGGCAACACACTGAAATACCAAGGCCGACTAAACACCAGCAGCATCGCCAATGGCAGCAATACACCAAAGAAACCGAACATTAAGTGGGATGAAAATACGGCCGCTATCATGGCGGCGATCAACGCCAATCCTCGATCAATAAGCGCCTTCTGCTGCCATCCTCGGGCAACCAGCAAGCCCAAGGCCAAGGTCGGCAGCACATTCAACGTATCGGCATCGTCGATAAACATCCGGTACGGCACTTCGCTGATCACACTGAACAGCAGCAGCCAGCCCAGGTAACGCCAATGCCCAGTCACCGGTTCGTTTGCGACGCGGTGCAGGTTCGCCGCAATCGCCAGGCAAAACCACGGGAACGCCAAGCGCCCCGGTACGTAGAGGCCATCGAGGCTCAAGCCGACATAACGCAGGTGGTCGAGCACCATGCTCAGCAGCGCCAGCCACTTGAGCAAATCCAAAGCGCCATCACGGACACGTCCGACAGGTATCGTTTCAGTACCGTGCATAATTCCCCAGTGACTTTGCATTTACAGAGCGTGCGTACGCCCGACAATCTTGGTTAAAGTGCGCACCAACATCGACCACAGGAATGGGCCATGACCGACAAGAGCCAACAATTCGCCAGTGACAACTATTCGGGCATTTGCCCGGAAGCCTGGGCCGCCATGGAACAAGCCAACCAAGGCCATCAACGCGCCTATGGCGATGATGAATGGACCCACCGCGCCGCCGACGGTTTCCGCAACCTGTTCGAAACCGACTGCGAAGTGTTCTTCGCCTTCAACGGCACCGCCGCCAATTCACTGGCGCTGTCCTCCTTGTGCCAGAGCTACCATAGCGTGATTTGCTCGGAAACGGCCCACGTCGAAACCGACGAATGCGGCGCGCCAGAGTTTTTCTCCAACGGCTCCAAACTGCTCGTAGCCCGCACCGAAAACGGCAAGCTGACCCCGGAATCGATCCGCGAGATCGCGCTCAAACGCCAAGACATCCATTACCCCAAACCCCGCGTAGTCACCCTGACCCAAGCCACTGAAGTCGGCAGCGTGTACACCCCGGAAGAAATCCGCGCCATCAGCGCCACTTGCAAAGAACTGGGCCTGAACCTGCACATGGACGGCGCGCGCTTTTCCAACGCCTGCGCCTTCCTCGGCTGCTCGCCAGCAGACCTGACTTGGAAAGCCGGTGTGGACGTACTGTGCTTTGGCGGCACAAAGAACGGCATGGCCGTGGGGGAAGCGATCCTGTTCTTCAACCACAAGCTGGCCGAAGACTTCGACTACCGCTGCAAACAGGCCGGCCAGCTCGCGTCGAAAATGCGCTTCCTGTCGGCGCCATGGGTGGGGCTGCTGGAAAACGACGCCTGGCTCAAACATGCACGCCACGCCAACCACTGCGCACAACTGCTGAGCAGCCTGGTGGCGGATATTCCGGGCGTGGAATTGATGTTCCCGGTACAGGCCAACGGCGTATTCCTGCAACTCTCGGAACCAGCCATTGCCGCGTTGACCGCCAAGGGCTGGCGCTTCTACACCTTCATCGGTAAAGGCGGCGCGCGATTCATGTGCGCGTGGGATACCGAGGAAGAGCGCGTGCGCGAACTGGCCGCAGACATCCGCGAAGTCATGGGCGCCTGACAATGACTCACTGATATGCATAAAAAATGTGGGAGGGGGCTTGCTCCCGATGGCGGTGGGTCAGCTTGCACATGCAGTGGCTGACACTCTGCTATCGGGACCAAGCCCCCTCCCACATGTGGACTGTGTTGTGCCTGGAGGAAGAGCGTGCGCGAACTGGCCGCAGACATCCGCGAAGTCATGGGCGCCTGACAATCACTCACTGATGTACATAAAAAATGTGGGAGGGGGCTTGCTCCCGATGGCGGTGGGTCAGCCTGCACATGCAGTGACTGACACTCTGCTATCGGGAGCAAGCCCCCTCCCACATTTGGACTGTGTTGTGCCTGTTTGAGCAATCAGAACTCGATACGCACATCCCCTTTCGGCACGCTGCAGCACGACAGGATGTAACCGTCGGCTTCGTCTTCCTCGGTGATCCCGCCGTTGTGGTCCATCTCGACCTCCCCGCCCAGCTTCATCACCTTGCACGTTCCGCAAATGCCCATGCCGCAAGCTTTCGGGATCAACAGCCCAAGCTTGGCCGCCGCTGCGTGCACGGTTTCGCCCGGCGCCACGCGGATGCTCTTGCCTGACGAAATGAATTCCACCTGATGCAGGTCTGCCAAATCGATTTCCGGCGCGTCGGCCGCTTGTTCGGCTTGTTCCACCGCATCGGCACGAGCTTCCGGCGGCGTCGCACCGAAGGATTCCTCGTGATAGCGCGCCATGTCGAACCCGGCCACTTCCAGCAGGCGCTTGACCGCGTTCATGTACGGCGTCGGGCCGCAGCAGAACACTTCGCGCTCCAGGAAGTCGGGCACCATCAGTTCGAGCATCTTGTGGTTCAGGTAGCCCCGATAACCGGCCCAAGGCTCGCCCAGACCGTGCTTCTCACAAATCAGGTGCAGGCTGAAGTTATCGATCCGCGACGCCATGTGCTCCAGCTCGCGGTGGTAAATGATGTCTTTGGGCGAGCGCGCGCTGTGGATAAAGGTCATGTCGACATTGGCGTTGGTGTCGTAGAACCAACGCGCCATGGACATCACGGGAGTAATCCCCACACCGCCGCTGAGGTACAAGACTTTGGGGCTTGGGAAGTCGATGGCGTTGAACAACCCCACCGGTCCGTGTACCGCCAGCTCCTGACCTTCGTGCAGCGTGTCGTGCAGCCAGTTGGACACCTTGCCGCCCGGCACACGCTTGATGGTCACCGAGAAGCTGTAAGGCACCGAGGGCGAGCTCGAAATCGTGTACGAGCGCATGATCGGCTGGCCTTCGATTTCCAGCTCCAGGGTGACAAATTGCCCCGGCTTGAAAAAGAACAGGATCGGCTGGTCGGCCATGAAGCAAAAGGTGCGCACGTCCCAGGTTTCCTGGATGACTTTGACGCAACGGACGATGTGCCGACCATTGGCCCAGGTCTGGGTAGTTACTGGATTCAGGAAACTGTTGGACATGCTGATTCTCCACTGCCGATATTCGGCTTTATGGTGGCGATTCTGCGTAACGCGAGAACCACCCATTTACCTATCTGCGACATTCACATACTTATCGCGACCAGCCCCCAACGACAGGGGGTTGCGCGTCGGGATCAGATTGGGCCATGTCGCCCATGGATAAGGATCGTCGCAACGCCGGCCCCACACTCGCACCCAACAACTACGCTTTCTTTACGCCTTGCATAGCATCAACCGTAGCCACTATTCGCCGGCCACACAGAATGGCCATGAGGACACACACGATGGACGTCACCGCAACCTTAAGCTTGGGCGATCCGCTGGAACCCGCACGCAAGGCCACCGCGCAAATGCTGCAAGAGCGCGAGCGCACGTTTTCGCTGCCGCAGCCGTTCTACTCTGATGACCGGCTGTTTGATATCGACATGCAGGAGATTTTCCAGAAAGAGTGGTTGATCGCTGGCATGACCTGCGAAATTCCCGCCAAGGGTAACTACCTGACCCTGCAAATCGGCAAGAACCCGATCATCGTGATTCGTGGCGCCGAAGGCGTGGTGCATGCGTTCCACAACGTCTGCCGCCATCGTGGTTCGCGCCTGTGCACCAGTGACAAGGGCAAGGTCGCCAAACTGGTGTGTCACTACCACCAGTGGACTTATGAGCTGGACGGCCGCCTGCTGTTTGCCGGTACCGAAATGGGCGCCGACTTCGACATGAAGCAGTACGGTTTGAAGCCGGTGAACGTGAAGACCGCCGGTGGCTACATCTTCATCAGCCTGGCCGAGAACCCGCCGGCCATTGATGACTTCCTGTCGACCCTGAACCACTACATGGAACCGTACGACATGGAGAACACCAAGGTGGCGGTGCAAACCACCTTGATGGAAAAAGCCAACTGGAAGCTGGTGCTGGAAAACAACCGCGAGTGCTACCACTGCAACGCCTCGCACCCGGAACTGCTCAAGACCCTGCTGGAATGGGACGATGTCACCGACCCGCGCGCCGACCAGGCGTTCAAGGACCACGTGGCCGCCTCCGCAGCCGCTTGGGACGCGGAAAAAATTCCTTACGCCCACGCCAGCTTCGGCCTGCGCAACCGCATCGTGCGCATGCCGCTGCTCAAGGGCACTGTGTCGATGACGCTGGACGGCAAGCAAGGCTGCGCCAAACTGATGGGCCGCATCAAAAACCCCGATCTGGGCTCGATGCGCATCCTGCACCTGCCGCATTCCTGGAACCACTGCATGGGCGATCACATCATCGTGTTCACCGTGTGGCCAATCAGCGCCCAGGAAACCATGGTCACCACCAAGTGGATCGTGCACAAGGACGCCGTCGAAGGCGTGGACTACGACGTGGAGCGCATGCGCCAAGTGTGGGACGCCACCAACGACCAGGACCGTCGCTTGGCCGAAGAGAACCAGCGCGGGATCAACTCCACCGCTTACCAGCCAGGGCCGTACTCCAAGACCTATGAGTTCGGCGTGGTGAACTTTGTGGACTGGTACAGCGAGCGCCTGCTGAGCAATCTGGGCGCTGCACCGGCGCCTTACCTCAAAGGCGTGGCTGCACACGAATAACCGATACCCGCAGCTCAACAAGGTGGGAGGGGGACAAGCCCCCTCCCGCACTTGAACCTGCCACTGCTCAATATTTGATCAAATCTCTCGCAAGCCTCTGCCAGCGCGCCCTCCAGCCTTTACCCAACAACTTATCCACAAAGCCACCCACAGTAATTGTGGGCAACTGGCTTACTTGTCCAAAATTAACTGAAGAAAATCCGTGACTTATTCAACTCCACGGGTTTCACCCTACTTTGATCAATTTATGATCAATAGTCTGCAAGCCACGTAATACAAAGCCCACAGCGGTACGCAAACACCTTATCCACAGATCCGCCAACAGACTTTGGGGGCAACTCTGGCGACGCTGTGGAAAACCGCCTCAAACCTTCATAAACCGGGGCATCTACCGGTTTAGCGGAACAAAAAGGCCGAATTGATCAAAATACAACCAACTCACTGAGAGCCACTGTTTATATGGCCTGTAGCTGATAGCGAACATCTTATCCACAGAACCGCCAACAGAGTTTGGGGGCAAGTCGAGAATGGGCAGCGTCCTTATCCACATCAAAACGCCTGTAAAAACCGCCACTTAGCCTGGTTGTTTTTCGTACAGCGCGCTGTAGGCCTTGATTTACATGCTCTGTGGACAACCACAAACACCTTATCCACAGGCACGTGCACAGTGATTGTGGGTAACCACCGCTTATCGGCCAACTGTACAAAAAATACTCAGATTCAAAGTTCATCTACACTCACTTTTGCAGTTATATCCATTGGCCTGGGTTAATGCAGAAGTCCTTGGCGCGATAGAGGGAGATAGATCAGTGATAGGGCGGGGTCATTCCAGCCATCACTGCGCCAAAGGTTTTACGCTGATTGAATTACTACTGACGCTGGCCCTCCTGGCCACGCTTTCGACAGTGGCTTATCCGCTGACGGCGTTGATGGGTAAACGCGACAGGGAACTTGACCTGCAACGCTCGTTGCGGGAAATACGCCGTGGGATCGACGCCTACAAAGAGGCCAGCGACGACGGACGTATTGAAAAAAGTATCAGCGACAGCGGTTATCCACCCTCCCTCCAAGCATTAGTCGAGGGGGTCACGGACAAGACCGATCTCAAAGGCAAAAAACTCTTCTTCCTGCGCCGCATCCCCCGCGACCCCGTCTGCGAGTGTCCGGAACTGTTGCCCGCGCAAACCTGGCAACTGCGCAGTTACAAGAGCACCGCTGATAACCCACAAGAGGGGGAAGATGTATTCGACGTTTCGTCCCGCAGCACTCGGGAGAGTTTGAATGGAACGTCATACAGCCAGTGGTAATCGGGGTTTTACCCTGATCGAGTTGCTGGTGGTGATGGCTATCATCGCCACCCTCATGACCCTCGTGACGCCCCAGTATTTTCGCCAGCACGCCAAGGCCCAGGAAACCGTGCTGCGCCATAACCTGTCCTCCATCCGCCAGGCCCTGGACCAATACCGTGAAGACCACGGCAACAATCCCGAGTCCCTGCAAGCCCTGGTCGACCGGCGCTATTTGCGCGAAATCCCCATGGACCCGCTCACCGGCAAGCGCGACACCTGGCAACTGCAACCCTCCGACGAACAAGGCCTGGGCGACGTGCGCAGCGGTGCGCCCGGCAGCGCCCACGACGGGAGCGCCTATGCAGACTGGTAAACACAGCCAGGACGGCTCGGTGTTCATGGGCATGTTGGTGACAGTGGCCGTGGTGGCCGTGATGTTGATGGAAACAGGCACGCTGTGGTCCAGCGTGTTGCAGCGCGAGCGTGAGTTGGAACTGCTGGCGCGAGGCAATGAAATTCGGCGGGCGATCGGCCTGTACTACGCCGCCGGTAATACGTTCCCCAAGTCCCTCGAAGATTTGGTGCTGGACCGCCGCCAACCGACCATCAAGCGCTACCTGCGCCGGGTCTATGACGACCCGCTGACCGGCACCGCCGATTGGGGCGTGGTCCCGGGGCCGGGTGAAACGATCATGGGCGTGTTCAGCAACGCCAGCGGCACGCCGTTCAAGCAAAGCAACTTTGCGGTGATCAATCAGAGTTTTACAGGGCAAGGCAGTTATCAAGGGTGGGTGTTTCTGTACGGCCCTGGACAGAGTAACCCTCCAATCCCCAGCGCTCCCCGTGGAGACCAGCCCAACCAATGATGCCCTTGCACACACACTGATCGTTCCAGCCGTTCGGAACTTTTCTATCTGAATTGAGGCGGACTACAACATGAATAACCTACAGCGCTACACAAGGAACTTGATTAACTGGGTGCTCGCACTGGCAATTCTGATGCCGGCGCTGGCGATAGCCCATGGCGGCGTGGATACCCCCATCGCACGACAGATCCACTGCAGAATGCTTCCGGACTTTTGGTCAGGTAGCAAAAGTGACGCGGGGTGCGCAGCACTGGACGAAATAAGTGGGAGGTATCCAGGTCAACAATGGAATGAAGTCGCGCATTTGATCCGGGCGCCCGGTTATGAGGACCTGGAGACCGTCAAGCGAGAAGTGCCGGACGGCAAACTGTGCTCGGCAGCCGACAGCGAAAAAGACGGCCTGAACCTGGTGGGGAACGACTCGCCGCCGAAGGCGAAATGGGATTGGCACCGCACCGACGTGACGCCCGAAAACGGCAAAATGGACGTGCGCATCATCGGCACGGCGCCCCACGTGCCCAGCTTTGCGCGGGTGTTCCTGACCAAACCAGGCGTTGACCCAACCCGCGCCCCCTTGACCTGGAATGACTTGACCCTTATCCACACCGAGCAATTCACGGTCGCGCAAACCAACTGGGGCAACAAGCCACCGGCTATTTCGGCCTCGGGATACTTCAAAATGTCAGTTCCGGTTCCGGCACAGCAGTCCGGCAAGGCGACGCTCTTCGTGCAATGGCAGCGCATAGATCCGGCCGGGGAAGGGTTCTACAACTGCAGCGACATTAACATCGTCGGGGGCGGTATTCCGGAGCGCTGGCGCGAGCTTGGCCAGTTCATCGACGCCGTCATGGGCGCCCTCAAACCCGGTGACGCCGTGCGCTTCCGCATCCTCGACAACACCCCGCGAGCCCAGGAGGTCGTCGATATAACCCTGCCCATCACGGCAGCCAATCTGGACGCGAAAATCTGGGGCCAACAACTGGCCAGTCAGATCAATGCGAGCATCGCCAAAGTCGGGGAAAAGCACGGTAACGACATTGCGTTCAACTCAGCCGACCCAAGCGCCAACTCAGTGTTCGTCCAGAACGAGGGTTACTCCAAGGCGATGTCCATCATTCCGGGTGGGGAAACGCCTGTTAACCCAGCGCCACCGGTTGCCCGTATTACCGGCCCCACTTCGTTGAAGTCCGGACAGGCATTTACCTTCAGTGGCACGGGCTCGACCGGTAGCAACGGGCAACTGCTCTACCAATGGGCGGTGCCTGGGATGACCGGGGCGCAGAACGCCGCCAACGTCAGCGGTACTGCCTACACCGTCACAGAGGCGACCCCGTTCAAGGCACGCCTGAATGTGCGCGACCAGCAAAACGGCAAGACCAGCCAGGCGGAGTTCGACTTCACGGTGACTCCGGACAGCGGCGGCGGAGAGTATCCGGCCTACGTAGAGGGCACACCGTACAAAGCCGGGGACATCGTGAGCAACGCTGGCGGTAACTACCGCTGCAGACCGTTTCCGAACAGCGGCTGGTGCGCTGGTGCCGCATGGGCTTATGCACCGGAAACCGGCGAAGCATGGCGCGACGCTTGGGAAAAGGTGGAATAAGCCGACGCGCATATTCATTAACTCGATAACCCCAAGAGCCAAACGTTATAGGGCGCCTCACGGCGCCTTATATCGACGAACGCTACAGTTGTAGAGGTGTAATTCGAATAGCGATGCAGTACTACCGGCGGTGCCCGCTCAAACGCGGGCCGGGAGATGGCTACACAACCGCCGTGCCTTGGCACTCCCACAGGGTATCTCCATGTACAGTCGCGCCTTTTTCCGCACCCGCTCCTGCGGTTTCACCTTGCTTGAGCTGCTGGTAGTCCTGCTGATCATCGCCCTGCTCGCCAGCTACGTCGGGCCGAAGATGTTTGATCGATTGGAACTGGCCAAGGTGCAAACAGCCCAGGGGCAGATGAAGTCCCTTGCCGATGCCTTGCATCAGTACCGCTTGGACAATGGCACCTACCCCGACGAAACACTCGGCCTGAATGCGCTCACGACGCGCCCCGCCAACGCGAACAATTGGCAGGGGCCGTACCTCAAGTCACTGCCGCCAGACCCATGGGGCAACCCTTACCTCTTCAAGAACCCCGGCACTGCGCCCAACGACGCAGAGATCATCTGCCTGGGCCGAGACGGCAAAGCCGGCGGTGAGAACACCTACGCCGACATCGTCTACGGGCTGTGACCCACCATGCGCCGCCTGCCGCTTGCCTTAACCCTGTTGTGCTGCATGGGCGTCGCCCAGGCCAACTGCTGGCAGTTGGCGGCGAGCCGTTACCACGTTGACCCGCTTCTGCTGTACGCCATCGCCAAGGTCGAGTCCGGCCTCAACCCACACGCGCGTAACGTCAACAGTGACGGCAGCCAGGACATCGGCCTGATGCAAATCAACAGCCGTCACTTGCCTGCGCTCGCGCAATGGGGCATCACCGAACAACACCTGATTACCCAGCCCTGCACCAGCGTGATGGTCGGCGCGTGGATCCTCGCCGGGTTTATCCGCGAACAGGGCTATGGCTGGCAGGCAGTCGGCGCCTACAACGCCGGGGCCAAGTCGGATCGCCAGGCGCAGCGCTCGCGCTACGCCCGGGCGGTGTGGCGCTACTACGGTGAGTTACTGCAACAACGCCAACAACTGGCGAGGCAGGCACCATGATCGACGTCGACGCACGCATCATCCGCGACGGCCATTTGCAGTCCCTGCAACTGCACGCCGTGGACCTCTCCCAGGCGCGCCGGCAACTGCAGGCCGAGGGTGTGCAAGTCATCTCGCTCAAAGCCCGCCGCCAACTCAAACTGCCGAGTCGCCGCAACACGTTCGCCCTTGGCCTGTTTATCCAGGAACTGGTGGTGCTGCTGGACGCCGGACTGGTGCTGGTGGAAGCGGTGGAAACCCTGCGCGACAAGGCGCCGCCGGGCGTCAACCGACAGGTCATGAGCGATCTGCTCGCCTCCATGTATGAAGGCAACTCACTGTCCAAGGCGATGCAGCTCAAGCCACAGACGTTTCCTTCGCTGTTGATCGCCACCGTGGCGTCCTCCGAGCACAGCGGCCAATTGGCCGTGGCTCTGCGCCGCTACCATCATTTCGAAGCGCATTTGGAAACCGTCAAAAAGCGCGTCAGCGGCGCCCTGATGTACCCCTTGGTGGTGCTCAGCGTGGGCGCGTTGATCCTGCTGTTTCTGCTGTTTTTCGTGATCCCGCGCTTCGCCTCGGTATTCGATGCGGTCACCGACCTGCCAGCCACCGCGCGCTTCATGGTGTGGTGGGGCGCGCTGGTGGACGCCCATAGCCTGGAGATGCTGGTCGGCCTGGTACTGGTCATCGCCGCACTGGTGCTGATGTTTCGCAGCGCCGGGTTCAAGCGTCGCGCAGCGGGCCTGTTCTGGAAAATCCCCAGCCTGGGAGCCCAGCGCACGCTGTTTGTGCTCGCGCGGTTTTATCGCACCGCAGGCATGTTGCTGATGGGCGGAATGCCGGTGGTCACGGCGGTGGAATTGTCCGGCGCGCTACTGCCCGTGGAACGCCAAGGCGCCTTGCGCCAAGCCATGACCGATATCCAGGCCGGACAACCCCTCTCTACCGCCCTCGCCCGCCATCAACTGACCACCGCCGTCGCCGAACGCCTATTGCGGGTGGGCGAGCAAAGCGGCGAATTGGCGGCCATGTGTGAGCGCATCGCGCAATTTCACGATGAGGCACTGGAGCGCGCCATTGAGCTGTTCAGCAAGGTGTTCGAGCCACTGTTGATGCTGGTGGTGGGCGGGCTGATCGGCTTGATCGTGTTCATGCTGTACATGCCGATTTTCGAACTGGCGGGTTCCATTCAGGGGTAACGCGATGAGTGAGCAGACACTGCAATGGCAAGCGCTTGCGGCACAACGAGGCATCCCCTTGTCCGATTACCTGCGGGAGGTCCTGGAAAAAGCACCCGACCAATTAAGCACTATCGCCCAGCCCCTCGGCCTGCTTGCCATCGCCCCGCAAACCCTCAGCGAGAACTGGCGTTTTGATCTGCTGGCATTGCCTCAGGCACTGATCCATAACGCGCTGCCTGTGGATAACCACGGTGAGCCCTGCCTGGTACTGGGCGACCCGTTCACCCTGGCCAGCCGACACTGGTTGCAGTCCTCCAAAACCTTGCGCCAATTACCCCTCGCCATGAGCCTGCCCGGCGCGGTGAAAGCTCAATTGACCCTGGCCGAAGCCAGCCAACGGGTCATGCAACCCTTCGGCAGCGACGATGAAAGCGCCCGTGTCAGCCAGACCGCCCAGGAAATTTCCCTGAGCAGCATCGCCCGCGACGACAACCCAGTGGTGCGCCTGGTCAACTCCATGTTGTTCGATGCGCTGCAAAGCCGCGCCAGTGACATCCATGTGGAAACCACGCCCCAGGGCCTGGTGATCAAATACCGTATCGACGGCGTGTTGCAGCAGATGGGCCAGGCCAGCGGCCTGGACATGGCCGAGCAGGCACTGTCGCGGATCAAGGTGCTGTCGGAGCTGGATATCGGCGAGCGGCGGGTGCCCCAGGACGGACGCTTCAAGATGAAGATCCAGGGCCGCGAGGTGGATTTTCGTGTGTCGATCATGCCCAGCATCCACGGCGAAGATGCGGTGCTGCGGATTCTCGACAAGTCCCAGCGCGGCGAATCCCTGAGCCTGGAAACCCTTGGCCTGAGCGCCGACACCATCGCGCGCATCCGCGTATTGGCCAGCGAACCCTATGGCATGTTGCTGGTGACCGGCCCCACCGGCAGCGGCAAATCCACCACGCTGTACGCCGCCCTGTCGGAGACCAATACCGGCGAGAAAAAGATCATCACCATCGAAGACCCGGTGGAATACGAACTGCCCGGCGTGCTGCAAATTCCGGTCAACGACAAGAAGGGCCTGACCTTCGCCCGTGGCCTGCGCTCGATCCTGCGCCACGACCCGGACACGATTCTGGTGGGGGAAATCCGCGACGGCGAAACCGCCGGCATCGCGGTGCAGGCGGCGCTGACCGGGCACCTGGTGCTGTCGTCGGTGCACGCCAACAGCGCGTTCAGTGTGCTGGAGCGCTTTACCTATATGGACGTGGACCCGGCCAGTTTTGTCGAAGCCCTCAACGGCGTGGTCGCCCAGCGCCTGGTGCGGCGCATCTGCCCGGACTGCGGCGTCGACGCCGAGCCCGACCCCGATATTGTCCGCCTCGCCCAACTGCCTGACGCCCAACTCAGACAGGGCCACTACCGTGTGGGCACAGGCTGCGAGACCTGCCGCCACACCGGCTATCGCGGCCGGCTCGCCCTGGCCGAAGTGCTGACGCTGACCGACAGCATCAAGGAGGGCCTGCTCAACCGCAATTCGGCCTCCAGCCTGCGTGAACTGGCGCGTGAAGCCGGCCACGTATTTATCCGCGATATCGCCCTGGCCCATGCCGCCCAGGGCGATACCACGCTCAAGGAGATCCACCGTGTCATTTCCCTTTATTGAGCACGTGGTGTGGCTGCACAGCACCGGTGCCGAGTGGGCCGCGCGCCCGCGCTGGCGCGGTGCGCCGGTGTGGCGCGCGCAACATGAAGGCGTGCCCTTGGCCGCCTGCGCCGAGCTGTTGGAACAGGCGCCGCGCGGCCGCGTAGGGTTCCTGGACCGCGCCACGGTGCTGCTGGGATTTCCCCATGTGCATTACCTGATGCTGGGGTGGCAAACCGGGTTGTACAGCGCAGACGATTGGCAAGGATTCGCCGAGGCCACGTTCAGCCAACAAGCCGGCATCGACCCTGAGCAGTGGCAGATACACGTGGCGGACAGCGCCTTCGGCCATGAACGCCTGGCGGTCGCGATGCATCGGGAGCTGCTGCACGACCTGCGTGAGCTATTCAAGCTGCGTCGCCTGCCGCTGGTGACGTGTATGCCATTGCTGACAGCGGTGGCGCAGCGGTATTGGCGGCACTTACCGGCCGACTGTGTGCTGGTGGTGCCCGAAACCGAAAGCCTCAGTTGCCTCTATCGACAACAGGGTGTGATCGATCAGGTCTGCGTCATACCCACCCCACGCGGCAGCACCTTGAGCGACAACCTGTTCACCGCCGACCTGCTGGTGGAGCGGCATGCCGCTGCCACCTTGGTAGTCACCAACACTCCGGCGGAAAACCGGTTGGGTCCGGTGCACCCCTGGCTGGAGGAGTCGTCTGTATGAAATCCAGGCTCGCGACTGTCTGGCAGCACCTGCGTACGCCTCAAGGGCCACACGTGGATTTCCTACGCGCCAGCGCCACCCGCCGGCCGTGGGTGACTGTCCTATGGCTGGGCGCGGCCGCCCTGCTGTTCAACACCTGGCAGCACTGGCAACGCATGGAGCAACAGCAACAACAGACCGACGCATTGGAGCAGCACTTCATCCAGCTGACTCGCCGTCAGGAGCAGTTGATCCAGGCCGCCATTCGCCTGTCGCCCACGCAAAAACAGCAGCTGTCCACCTTCGCCCAACAAAAGGCCACCCCCTTCGCACTGATGGATGCCGTGGCTCAGGCCTGGTCCCGAGACATCGCCTTGACCCGCGTCGAGATCAACACACAGGCCCAACTGATTCATCTGGACCTGGAAGCCAAAGTGCTGGGCGACGCCTTTCGATTTGCCGAGCGACTCAAGGCGCAACCCGGTGTACAGGTGAACCTGCAACAAAGCGCCCGCAAGGCCAACGACCCGCAACACCCGGTGCAGGTCAAACTCACCGTTGGCGCGGGGTAATGCCCATGCATGCCCTTACTCGCCACCTGCCGCGCCTGCGCTGGCAACTGACCCAGTGGCAACAGCGCCTGGGATTTTGGGGCCTGCTGGCGGTGGGGGCCATGATGGCGGCGCTGGTGATCGAAGTGACGGTGATCTACCCGGCAGGCATCAGCGACAACCTGCGCCGCCAGGAACTGCAGGCCGGCATCGATGAACAGCCTCAGGATGTGCAAGTCACCGAACCGGCGGTGGTCGAGCGCCTACCCAGCGCGCAGGACTTTGCCCCCCGCCTGGAAACGCTGCTGGGTGTGCTCAGCCGCTACGGCTTTGCCATCGAACAGACCACGCTGGCCTACTCCGCGCCCGGCGACACAGGGCTGCAACGGCTGGACGTGGAGATCCCGCTCTCCGGCCCCTACGCCTTATTGCGCAATGCCCTGGTCGACCTCTCGAACGAGCCCGCCGTGCGCATCGAGCGCGTGACCCTGGAACGCAAAGACATCAGCAGCGGCATGCTGGACATCAACCTCAAGGTCAGTGTGCTGGGGGTGGTGGAATGAAGCTGCCACTGTATTTGCGCGTGCTCCTGTTATTGACCCTGATCAGCTGTGGCTGGCTGTTCTGGCAGGACACGGTGGACAGCCCTGCCCCTGCATCGTCACCCGTGACGACCACGCCGCAGATCAAACCCACAGCGCCAGCGTCACCCTCCGCGCCAGCCTTGGCTGAGACGGTCGACCTGTTCCCCACCCAAACCTGGACACCTGCGCCGCCACCCATTCCAGTCGACACCGCACCGCCCAAACCACCTGCGCTGCCCTTCAGCGTGAGCGCGCAGTGGCGTTATGAGAACCAATCGAAAATCGTCGTGCTGCGCGGTAACGATCGCCAATACACGCTGTGCAACCGCTGCTCGGTGCCGGGGCGCATCGTGCCCGGCAAGATGCTCGACTCGCACTACCGACTGGACAAGCTGACCGACACGACCGTGGTGCTGACCTACATGCCGCTCAAGCATGTCAGCACCTTGCGGCTTGACACTCACTGACCAGGACGGGACACGATCATGGCGATACGTACATGGATTTACTTGAGCCTGACCCTGGCTCTGCTCAGCGCGTGCCAGACCCAACGCGCAATCAAAGAGAGCGATGAGTTGCGCCAAAAGGGCGACATCATCCGCTCGGTGGAAGTGCTGCAAGCCGAAGCCAAACAAGACCCGGACGACGTGCAACTGCGCACCGCCAATTTCAGCAAACTGGAGTTGCTGGTGGCCCAGTACAGCCGCGAGGCCAGTACCGCACTGATGCGTGGTGACGACGCGGCCGCCATCCGCGCCCTGGAAACCATCCTCAAATACGACCCCAGCAACCTCGGCGCACGCCAGGAAATCCAGAGCATCCAGGCGATGAAACAACTGCGCCCACAACTGGCGCAGGCCTACGAAATGAAACGCGCAAACCCAGTGGAGGCGCTCAACCTGGTGCGCCGGATCATCGCGCAAAAGCCCAACTACCGAGAGGCCCTGGACTTTCGCAATGCCCTGACCCGCGAGCTGGTCAGCGCCGACTACCTCAGCGCCGACCTTTCCGAGGCCATGCGCAAACCCCTGAGCCTGGAGTTCAGCGCCCAGAGCCTGACCACGATTTTCGAGACTATCGCGCGACTCTCGGGGGTCAACTTCGTCATCGACAAAGACGTCAATCCCAGCGCCTCGGCAAGCATGACCGCCAGCAGAACCACCGCCGAAGATGCGCTGAACCTGCTGCTGACCACCCAAGGGCTGGACAAGAAAATCCTCAACGCCAACACCATCCTGGTTTACCCCCGCCGCCCGGACAAAGAACGTGAATACCGTGAGTTGGCCGTCCGCACCTTCTACCTCAGCCATGGCGACCCCAAGGTCATCGCCGCCGAGATCAAGCAGGTGCTCAAGCCCAAGGAGGTGTTGGTAGACGAGCGCCTGAATGCGGTGATTGTGCGCGATGGGCTGGACACCCTCAGCGCCGTGGAAAAACTGGTGGAGGCCATCGACATTGCGCAGTCGGAAGTGACCATCGATATCCAGGTGCTGGAGGTCAGCCTGACCGACGAATTGAACCTGGGCATCCAGTACCCGGAAGGTATCGGCTTGTCGGTAGGCAACCTGGCCAACGTGCCCGCCGGGCTCGCAGGTATCCCCATCAGCGCGCTTCGCGGCATCAACGGTGACAACATCCTGCTGGATTCGGGCAGCACATCGGCGCGTATCAATATGCTGCAGCGCAGCGGCAACACCGTGACCCTGGCCAACCCCAGGGTGCGGGTGCGCAATCGTGAAGAAGCCCAGGTGAATATCGGCGACAAGATCCCGGTGGTGACCACCACCACCGCCAACCAGATCACCACCTCATCGGTGTCTTATCAGGACGTGGGGCTGCAGATCACCGTCAAGCCCAATATCAGCCTGAGCGATGAGGTGAACCTGGAGCTGAACGTGGAAATGAGCCACATCACCAAGCGCATTCCCGGCTCGGAAAACGTGCCAGCCACCTTCGAACTGGGTTCACGTTCCACCAAGACCCTGCTGACCGCGCGCAACAACGAAACCCAGATCGTCTCGGGGCTGATACGCACCTCGGATATCGACGAAGGCTCGGGGCTGCCGTGGTTGAGCCAGATCCCGTGGATCGGCAAGAAGCTGTTCGGCACTAACCAGAACACGCAGCAGAAAACCGAGATCATCCTGCTGCTGACGCCGAGGATCGAACGCAACCTCGACCTGCCGATTTCCCAGATCAGCACCTTTCACAGCGGCACCGAAGCGCGCAGCTCAACCCAGGGCATGATCCTGCGCGACACCACCGACAAAATGATCCTCAAGCCGATGGGCGGCGACCCTACACAGGCCCTGCCACCGCCGATGCAACAGCCGGATGCCACCTGGCAGCCGCTGCCGCCACCGCTGCCGGAGCTGGTGCCGAAACCCGCGCCAGCCGCCCCTTAACCTCAGACCCTAATGGAGATAAAAATGTGGGAGGGGGCTTGCCCCCGATGGCGGTGGATCAGTTCAGTACATCTGTGACTGACACAGCGCTATCGGGGGCAAGCCCCCTCCCACATTGGTCTTGCAGTGTTGGTGGGTTAGCGCACGACGCCTTCTTCTATGAGCAACTTGAGAATGGCTTGGGCGCCTTCCTCGGCGCTGACACCTTTGAGCACTTGCCCACCGCCACCACTGGCCTTGGCCGTAGCGGCTTTCATGCGGTCGGCGCCGCTTTTGGCTTTGATCACCTTGAGGCGTTTGGGACGAGGCTTGGCTGGTTGCAGCACCGCGCTTGTGAATAACTCATCGGCTTCAACTTCAACCTCATGGGCTGCCAACTCACCGCGTTGTGCCGGGCCATAGGCGCTCTGCCGAGGCTTGGGCGCGGCGTTATCCACAGTCGCCAAAAACGGCAAGCGCACCTTCAAGCGCCGCCGCTGCCCACGCGGCAAGGCTTGCAGCACATGAGCAACGCCGCCTTCGATGGACTCCACCTGAGCCAACCCGACAACCAGCGGCCAGCCCAATTGCTCGGCCAGCAGAAACGGCAGCATGCCCGAGCCTTCACCGGTTTCGGCCTGGCTGCCGGTGAGTACCACCTGGGCGCCTGCCTCGCGCAGATAATCACTGAGTACCGGCAAGGCATCGGCACCCTCCGGTTGTTCGAGTACATGCAGTTGCGGCAAGCCCATGCCCAAGTAGCTGCGCAAGGTGGGTTCGGCGATATTGCCCGCGTGCAGCACCTGCAACTTATCCCCAGCCATTTGCAGGCCGAGTTCAACGGCTCGCGCATCCTGCTCTGCCCGGCGCGGGCGCCCGGAGGTGGGGTGTGCGCCGATGGACACCAGGCTGATTACATTCGTGGTCATAGTCATGTCCTCAAGCCGCATCGCGCTTGGCGCCGTTGCGGTAGGCCTCGACCGCATCGATCAAGGCTTGCAGTATCGCGGCGCTTTCGCCGATCACCGACAGGTCGGCACGCTTGATCATGTCGCAACCCGGATCGAGGTTGATCGCCACCACCTTGTCGCAGGCACCGATGCCTTGCAGGTGCTGGATCGCCCCGGAAATCCCCACGGCCACATACACCCGTGCGGTGACCCAGGTGCCGCTGGCGCCGACCTGGCGATCGCGGGCCATAAAGCCGTCGTCCACGGCCACACGCGACGCGCCTTCGGTGGCGCCCAGGGCAGCAGCGGTCTGGTGGAACAGGTTCCAATCCTTCACGCCGTTGCCGCCAGAGAAAATAAACTCGGCCTCGGCCATGGGGATCGCCGCCGGGTCCACTGCCACCGCGCCGAGGTCTTCGATGCGCGGCAGGCTGCGTGCCAGGGTTGTGGATAACTCCACGGGCAAGACTTCATGACGTGTGTCGCTGACCGGATCGGCACATTCGACGGCGGCGAGGATCAGGCGCGGCAGTGGCCGCGCCAGGTCTTCCTGGCCAGCGCCGGCGCGGCCGATGCACTCGTCGCCCTTGATCTGCCACACCCGCGTGGCCGGGCGCTCCTTGAGGCTCGCGGCAAACCGCCGACCCAGCTCACCACCGCCGCTGCGGCTGTCGGGCAGCAACCAATGGCGTGGGTTGAACTGGTTATCCACAGCCCGCAAACCCTGCACGCGTTGTTCTGGTGAATAACCGTCGAATTCGTGGCCGTCCAGCACCAGCAGACGGTCGACACCGGCCGTGGCGAACGCGTTTTCCTTATGCTCGCCAAACACCACCGCCAACACCGCACCGTCGCTGCCGGCAAGTTGCCGAGCCAGGCCGAGCAGGTCGCGGTCGTGGCTGCTCAAGCGGCCGCCGACCATGTCCGGCACCACGTTGATATAGAACGCCGGCGCAGGCACCTGATGCAGCGGCAACTGCACTTCAATCGCCGCCGTACGCTTGGTCACGCCACCCTGCTGGGCGCCGCTGCGGTCGATGCGCTTGATGCCGTTAGGGCCGATAAAACCGACGCCATGTACGTTTTTGCGGATAACGCCGTTCGGCCCCATCCAGCTGTGTTGTACCGGCTGCATCGCCGCATGCAACGGGTGCAGGCGGTTACGGGCGATCCATTCGGCCCGTGGGTCGCGGCGGATAATGTCGCTCATCAGTGCACCTCCGCAGGTTCACGTTTGATGGGAGCTTTGGCTGGCGATGCCTCGTCAAGCAACGCATCGGCCACCAGCTCGGCGATATCCTTGATCAACGGACGCGGCTCGACCACACCTTCAAGCATCGCAGTGCATTGTGGACAGCCCACCGCCACCAGCTCGGCGCCGGTTTCGCGGATGTCGTCCATGCGCATGTCGGGGATACGTTGCTTGCCGGGGATGTCGGTGATCGGCGCGCCGCCGCCACCGCCGCAGCAACGCGAGCGGAAGCCCGAACGTTGCATCTCCTTGACCTCAATCCCCAGCGCCCGCAGCACCTCGCGCGGCGCCTCGTATTCGCCGTTATAGCGGCCCAGGTAACAAGGGTCGTGGTAGGTCACGCTGTTGCCTTTGTGCTGGCCCAGGTTCAGCGCGCCCTCGCCGATCAGCTCGGCCATGAAAGTGCTGTGGTGCTGTACGCGGTAGTTGCCGTTGAAGGCGCCGTACTCGTTTTTCAGCACATGGAAACTGTGCGGATCGCAGGTGACGATACGCTTGAAGCTGTACTTGGCCAGGGTCTGGATATTGCGCGTAGCCAGCAGTTGGAACGTCGCTTCATCGCCCAGGCGACGGGCAACGTCGCCACTGTCGCGCTCTTCCAGGCCGAGCACGGCGAAGTCGACCTTGGCGGCTTTAAGCACTTTGACGAACGCACGCAAGGTGCGTTGGTTGCGCATGTCGAAGGCGCCATCACCGACCCAGAACAGCACGTCAACGCTGCTTTTGTCGCTGAGCAACGGCAGGTTCAAATCCGCCGCCCAGTTCAGGCGACCGCCCGGTGCGAAACCGCCGGGGTTGTCGGTGGCGATCAGGTTTTCCAGGACTTCGGCGCCTTTGTTCGGCGTGGCGCCTTTTTCCAGGGTGAGGTGGCGGCGCATGTCGACGATGGCGTCCACGTGCTCGATCATCATCGGGCACTCTTCCACGCAGGCGCGGCAGGTGGTGCAGGACCACAGGGTTTCGGCGTCCACCAGGCCGTTGACGATCGGTTGATGCGGATTGCCGCTGTGTTCGCCAATGGCTTTGCCTGGGTATGGGCTGCCGGCGAATTTGGCATCGGTGCCGCCGGCCAGGCCGACCACCATGTCCTGAATCAGCTTTTTCGGGTTCAACGGCTGGCCGGCGGCAAAGGCCGGGCACGCCGCTTCGCACTTGCCGCACTGCACGCAGGCGTCGAAGCCGAGCAGTTGGTTCCAGGTGAAATCCTTGGGTTTCTCCACGCCCAACGGCGCGGATTTATCACTGAGGTCCAGCGGCTTCAAACCGGTGGAACGACCACCGCCAAAGCGTTCGGCGCGACGGTGCCAGGCCAGGTGCAGGGCACCGGCGAAGGCGTGTTTCATCGGGCCGCCCCAGGTCATGCCAAAGAACATTTCGGACACGCCCCACAGCACACCCACACTCAAGAGCGCAGCCAGCAACCAACCGCCGAAGTCCGCCGGCAGAATCCCGGCCACGGGCAAGGTCACCAGGAAAAAGCTCACCGAGAACGCCATCAGGCTTTTCGGCAGGCGCATCCATGGGCCTTTGGACAGGCGTGCCGGCGGGTTGCGCCGACGCAGGTAAACGAAGGTGGCGCCGACAAACATCAACACCGAGGCCAGCAGCAAGGCGTAGCCGAGGATACGGTTTTGCAGGCCGAAGCCATGCACCAGAATCGCCAGCAGTGCCGACAGCACAAAGCCCAGGGCCGTGGCGACGTGGGTGTTGGCGATGTATTTGTCGCGGGCGACCACGTGGTGCAAGTCGACCATGTAGCGCTTGGGCATGGCCAGCAGGCCGCCCAGCAGGTCGACTTTGGACGCGCGGCCACGGCGCCACATGTTCACCCGGCGCAGGGCGCCGAGGACGGCAAGGCCCAAGGCGGCGAACAAGAGAATAGGCAGCAAGGTGTTCAACATGGTGAAGCTCCCACAGACCACACAAATCTAATGCGAAACTGACCCGAATGTGGGAGGGGGCTTGCCCCCGATGGCGGACTGTCAGTCGGTACAGTTGTCGCTGACCCACCGCTATCGGGGGCAAGCCCCCTCCCACATTTTTGGCCCTGTGGTTTCAGAAATCCTTGCACAGGCGCAGGGCGTCATAGATGGCAGCGTGGGTATTTCGCTGTGCCACACAGTCACCGATGCGGAACAGCAAGTACCCCTCGCCCGTCTCGCTCAGGCAAGGCTGCGGCTTGATCGCGAACAGGGCTTCAACGTCAATCTGACCCTTGTTGCGCGAACCTTCCTTGAGCCCGTAGTAGATGGCTTCGTCCGGACGCACGCCGTTCTCGACCACCACCTGGTCCACCACCCGCTCTTCTTTGGCGCCGGTGTATTCGTTCTCCAGCACCGCCACCAGCTTGTCGCCTTCGCGGTAGACCTTTTCCAGCATCATGTCGCCGGTCATGATCACTTCTTTCGGGTACATGCTGCGGTAGTAGGTCGGGAACGACGTACCGCCAATCGCCACGCCCGGCTTGATGTCGTCGGTGACGATTTCCACCTGGCTGCCTTTGTCCGCCAGGAAGTCCGCCACCGACATGCCGGTGAATTCGCAGATGGTGTCGTAGACCAGCACGTTCTTGCCCGGCGCGACTTTGCCGTCGAGCACGTCCCAGCTGCTCACCACCAGGCCTTCGGCCGCGCCCCAATGTTCGTTCTGCTCGATGTTCGGATGCCCGCCGACCGCCAGCACCACCACGTCTGGACGCAGGTCCAGGATGGTCTCGGCATCGGCCGCCACGCCCAGGCGCAGGTCGACTTTCAAGCGCGCCAGTTCCAGTTGGAACCAGCGCGTGATCCCCGCGATCTGGTCGCGTTGCGGAGCCTTGGAAGCAGTGGTGATTTGCCCGCCAATAAATTCTTTCTTCTCGAACAGGGTTACCTCGTGGCCACGTTCGGCTGCAACACGCGCAGCTTCCATCCCGGCCGGGCCGGCGCCGACTACGACGACCTTGCGTTTCGGTCCGGTGGATTTCTCGATGATGTGCGGCACGCCCATGTATTCACGGGACGTCGCGGCGTTCTGGATGCACAGCACATCCAGGCCCTGGTACTGGCGGTCGATGCAATAGTTGGCGCCGACGCACTGTTTGATCTGGTCGATCTGGCCCATCTTGATCTTGGCGATCAAGTGCGGGTCAGCGATGTGTGCACGGGTCATGCCGACCATGTCCACATAGCCGCCTTCAAGGATGCGCGTGGCCTGGTTCGGGTCCTTGATGTTCTGCGCGTGCAGCACTGGAACCTTGACCACTTCCTTGATACCGGCCGCCAGGTGCAGGAACGGCTCCGGCGGGTAGCTCATGTTCGGGATTACGTTGGCCAGGGTGTTGTGGGTGTCGCAACCCGAGCCGACGACGCCGATGAAATCGAGCATGCCGGTGTCGTCGTAATACTTGGCGATCTGCTTCATGTCCTCGTGGGACAGGCCGTCCGGGTGGAACTCGTCACCGCACAGGCGCATGCCCACGCAGAAGTCATCACCGACTTCCGCGCGCACGGCTTTCAACACTTCCAGGCCGAACTTCATGCGGCCTTCGAAGGTGCCGCCCCATTCGTCGGTACGCTTGTTGACCCGCGGGCTCCAGAACTGGTCGATCATGTGCTGGTGCACTGCCGACAGTTCCACACCGTCGAGGCCACCGGCCTTGGCACGCTTGGCAGCACTGGCGTAGTTGCCGATCACGCGCCAGATCTCTTCCGGCTCGATGGTCTTGCAGGTCGCGCGGTGCACCGGCTCACGTACACCGGACGGCGACATCAGGGTCGGCCAGTTAAAGCCGTCCCAACGCGAGCGACGGCCCATGTGGGTAATCTGGATCATGATTTTGGCGCCATGCTTGTGCATGGCGTCCGCCAGGTTCTGGAAGTGCGGGATGATGCGGTCGGTGGACAGGTTCACCGAACTCCACCATTCCTGGGGGCTGTCGATGGCGACCACCGAGGAACCGCCGCAGATCGCCAGGCCAATACCGCCCTTGGCTTTCTCTTCGTAGTACTTCACATAGCGATCGGTGGTCATGCCGCCGTCGGTGGCATACACCTCGGCGTGGGCGGTACTGAGCACGCGGTTGCGGATGGTCAGTTTGCCGATCTGGATCGGCTGGAACATTGCTTCGAAAGCCATGGCACGGTCCTCGGCTTACAACGGCTTGACGGTGAACAAGCCGTCATCGTGGCCCTCTTCGGAGCCTCCGTAGACTTGTTCGGCCACAGTGCGGATCTTGCTGCCACGGGCCTCAAGAATCTGGTCCATCGCGCCGGCAAACCAGCCGGTGAACATGTAGTCCACTTTGCGCCCGACCTTGCCGTACACGTAGACAAACGCCGAATGTTCGAGCTTGACGCTGGCGGTGCCTTTATCCAGGTCGATGTCCTGGATTTTGAACAGGCCCCAGCCGCGTTGCGACAGGCGCTTCATGTAGTGTTCAAACACCGCGACGCCTTCCAGGCCGTGGCATTCAGCTTCTTTCTCACACCAGTGCCAGGCGGATTTGTAGCCGGCCTTGTAGAGGATTTCGGCGTAGGCGTCAGCGCCCAGGACTTCTTCGATGCCCATGTGGTTGTTGACGAAGAAATGGCGCGGCACGTATAGCATCGGCAGGGCGTCGGAGGTCCATACACCGGTTTCGCTGTCGACTTCGATAGGCAATTGAGGGGCGATCTTGGCCATGGAAACTTAACTCCAGAAAATTCGTTTGGATGCCCTCGGCGCCGGATGGCCGAGGGTAAAGAAGTGTCAGCGGTGGCTTATTCGCCCCAGACGTCCTTGAGCACGTTGACCCAGTTCTCGCCCATGATCTTGCGCACCACGCGCTCGCTGTGGCCGCGCTTGAGCAGGGTTTCGGTGAGGTTGGGGAACTCGCCCACGGTGCGGATGCCCAGCGGGTTGATGATCTTGCCGAAGCTGGTCAGGCGGCGGGCGTAACCCTTGTCATGGGTCAGCATTTCGAAGAAATCCTGGCCATGGCCCTGGGTGAAGTCGGTGCCGATGCCAATGGCGTCTTCGCCGACGATGTTCATGGTGTATTCGATGGCTTCGGCGTAGTCGTCGATGGTCGAATCGATGCCCTTGGCGAGGAACGGCGCGAACATGGTCACGCCGACAAAGCCGCCGTGGTCGGCGATGAACTTCAGCTCTGCATCGGACTTGTTGCGCGGGTGCTCTTTAAGGCCGGAAGGCAAGCAGTGGGAGTAGCACACCGGCTTTTTCGATTCGAGGATGACTTCTTCGGAGGTTTTGGAGCCGACGTGGGACAGGTCGCACATGATGCCGACGCGGTTCATCTCGCCGACGATCTCGCGCCCGAAGCCCGACAGGCCGCCGTCACGCTCGTAGCAACCGGTGCCGACCAGGTTCTGGGTGTT
The DNA here is from genome assembly GCF_052938085.1 of Pseudomonas sivasensis. Taxonomy (NCBI): domain Bacteria; kingdom Pseudomonadati; phylum Pseudomonadota; class Gammaproteobacteria; order Pseudomonadales; family Pseudomonadaceae; genus Pseudomonas; species Pseudomonas sivasensis. Next base: position 354,242 of record NZ_CP176442.1, on the reverse strand, counting down.
GTAGCACATCTGCACCACACCAACGCCGAGCTGCTTGAAGATCTCGACGTAGCCGAGTTGGTCTTCAAACGCGTGGGCATTCTGGAAGCCGAAAATGATGCCGGTCTTACCCAGTTCCTTGGCGCGACGGATGTCGGCGGTGGTTTTCACCGGGATCACCAGGTCACTGTTCTCGCGGATCAGGGTCTGGCTCGCGACGATGTTATTGATGGTGGCCTGAAACCCTTCCCACACCGACACGGTGCAGTTGGCGGCGGTGAGGCCACCTTTGCGCATGTCCTCGAACAGGTCGCGGTTCCACTTGGCAATAATCAGCCCGTCGATAACGATGCTGTCGGCGTGCAATTCGGCTGGGCTCATCAGGCGTCCCCTTATTGGCGATTCATGCGCCGAATCGTCTGCCGGCGCTTTGGGGCCAGCATATGCCCAGGGGCAACCTGAGCCGGGTGCAAAAACGACAGGGGAATTGCCGAAAGCGTCAATCCGCGACAAAGGCCTACATGACAGCTCTGACTGGCGACTGTTCTTTGTCTTACGCTTGAGCCAGAATTCCCGCATCACCTGATATGAGACGGCGCAATGAAATCGATTTTCCTGGCTTTGGCACTCATCGCAACCGGCGTCCACGCGGCTGAAGACACCGACAGCACGCCGTGCGATGGCATCGAAAACGACAAGCAAACCCTGGAATGCGCCACTTACAACAAAACCACCGCCGAACAATTGTTGAAAGACAACTATCAGGGCCTGCTGGAACGCATGGGTTCTACCTATGGCAGCGACAAGACCAAGCTCGCCGACATTACCGCTCGTCTGAAGGACGCCCAGCAGAAGTGGGAAAAACTACGTGACGCCGATTGCGCGGTGGACACCTTCCCGGCAGTGACCGGCACCAAAGCCTATGCGATTGCGCAAAATGACTGCCTGGCGCGGATGAGTGATGAGCGGTCGGAGTTTTTGGAGTCGATTGGGCAGGAATGAGTAGGTCTGAATCGTTAAAAACAATTGAAAAGGACGTCACATGTACTACCCACGCGAAGCGCAACGAGACTTCCTGTTCACGCGCGCCACGTTGCTGTTTTTCGCCATGCTGGCATTGGCGCTGATGCTGTTTTTGTCCAAAGACCGGGGCGCACCCTATGCGCTGATCAAAGCGGCGCCCGTAGAGACCATCGGGCAAATCATTCAACTTGAAAGCATCGGCCCACGGGACTCAAGCACCAATGTGTACTATGCGTTCGATCATGAAGGCCAGCGCGTAGAAGGCATGGTGAACAACAGCAGCTACGTCGAAGACCGTGGCTACAAGGTTGGCGGTCCGGTCGAGGTGGTGTATTCAAAATGGTTCCCGACGGTGCATAGCATTAAGGCGAACCTGAAATCGAGCTCACCTAACTTCTACATCATGAGCGTCAGCGCCGGCTTGATGATTGTGTGCCTTATCCTGATGTTCTGGACGATCCACCAGATTTATCAGCATAAAGAGGAAGACAGGCATTACTGATACCGGCTACCCAGTCCTCCTCTTCTAAATAGGCTATTGAATGACAATTTGCGGCATCGAAATCAAAGGCAGCGAAGCCATCATCGCTGTCGCCTCCCTGGACAACCAGGCGCTGAGCCACGTCGCCCTGGCTACCAAGAAAATCGCCCTTGAAGACGATGATGAAGCGGCCAACGTCAAAGCCTTTGCCGCCCAGGTGAAGGCCTTCGTGCAGGCCAACGCCGTCACTCACATCGCGATCAAGAAACGCAGCAAAAAAGGCGAATTCGCCGGTGGCCCGACCACGTTCAAGATTGAAGGGGTGTTTCAACTGCTGGAGGGGGTTGAGGTGACGTTGCTGTCGCCGCAGACCATCAATGCGCAGAACAAGAAGCACACCTTTGAACTGCCGGCGACGTTGAACAAGTATCAGCATGAGGCCTTCAAGACCGCGTGCTCCGCCCTGCTGAAGAAATAAGCCACGCCGAAATCCACTGTGGGAGGGGGCTTGCTCCCGATGGTGGTGGATCAGCTTGCTCATGCATTGGCTGACCTACCGCTATCGGGAGCAAGCCCCCTCCCACACTGGGTCTGTGGTGTTTTCAGTGGGGTGTATGGCGCTTGTGCCGCAGCCAGTCGCCGAACGTTTTGTCCTCCAGGGCATAACCTCCCCGGCTCGACTTCCACACCAGCTCCTTATCGCGCAACGCATCGATACAGGCCTGAATGGTCTGGGTGCCCGGCACCACGTCGCTGCCCATGTCCTCCAGCGCCTTGCTGACCGCTATCAGTGTGCTGTCGGTAAACGGCGCAAAAGGTTCGTTGTTGTGTGAGCGCTCCACCATCACCTCCAACACCGCACGCTGCGGGATCGTCAGGGCGTTCCAGGCGCTTTCGAACTCGGTCCATACACCCGCGCGCAGCAGTTCGGCGCGGCTGTGCAGCAGTTCGCCCAGATTGCTGGCCTCGCCCAACTCCAACGCCACTTCGCCGATGATCGTGCGCAGCATTTCGGGACGACGACCGACCAACTCGAAGGCTTCGTCGATATCCGCAGCGTTGAATTGATTGTCTTGGGCCAAGTGCGCATTGAGGTGCACGGTGTAGGCCTGGGTGAACTCTTTGCCCAGCAACGGAAACGGCGTAATGCTGGAGCCGAAAAACGGTTGGCTTTTGCCCAGCACCAAATGGGCCAGTTTGTCGCGATTGGAGCCCGTGAACACGAGATGCAATCCGCTGCCCTCCTCGTCACGGCCCTGGTTGAGTTGGTCCCGGGCAGCTTTGAGCGCGAACATCGCGTTGATACCCGAATCGCTGGTCAATGCGTGCTGCGCTTCGTCTATCACCAGCACGACGGTTTTTTGCGCAACGCTGTGGAGCAACTCCAAGGCTTGGGTCAACGTGGCGCCGACCGGCAATTGCGGCTTGCTGAAATCCCAAGACAGGGTACGCAGAAAGCTGAGCTTCTCGATCCCGATATTCTTGGCCAGCTTACGAATGCCCTTTTCATAGGGAACCAGCGCAGCGGCTATGGCGCTGGCGATCAACTCGGCGGGGTCCTTTTCCTTGTCGGCCCACAAATCCACGTACACGGTCAGCCATCCCCGAAGCTGACACTCCGGGATCAGGTCTTCGCGTAAAAAAGTACTCTTACCGGTGCGGCGCGGCGCTGCGAGAAACAGGCCGGAAGTGAAATCCTGAATACCGGCCCCCACAAGACCATCGGCAATGCTGCGCGCCAGGACTGGGCGGCGGAACACGAAACCGCTGTTCTTGGACATGGTTTTATACTCAATTATTGAAAGGACTATAAATTATAGCTACGAGTATAATTGACTATAATTGCCCGTCAAACCACCTCCCGTCGCCGATCCTCCCTCGGGCACTTCGCAAACCTCGCGCGATAGCTGCGCGTGAAATACGACGGCGACTCAAACCCACAGGCAATGCTGACTTCCAGCACGCTTAAATCGCTCTGGCGCAGCAGTTGCCGGGCCTTTTCCAGACGCAGGCCGAGGTAGAAGTTGCTGGGCGTGTCATTCAGATGCAGGCGAAACAGCCGCTCCAACTGGCGCCGAGTCACCTTGATCGCTTCGGCCAGGGCCAAGGTGCTCAAGGGCGGTTCGGTGTGTTGCTCCATTTCGCCGATCACTTGCACCAATTTTTTGTTGTTGATGCCGTAGCGCGTAGCGATCTGCATGCGCTGGTGGTCTTTGCGTGGGCGGATGCGGCCGAGTACGAATTGTTCGGAGACTTGAATCGCCAGTTCCGGGCCGTGGGCCTGGGCGATCAGGTCGAGCATCAGGTCGATGGACGCGGTGCCGCCGGCGCAGGTGATGCGGCGGCGGTCGATCTCGAACAGCTCCTGGGTGACGGTCAGGTGAGGATAGGACTCCTTGAACGCGTCGATGGCTTCCCAGTGCAGGGTCAGGCGATGGCCGTCAAGCAGGCCGGCTTCGGCGAGGACGCAGGCGCCGGTATCAATGGCGCCAAGGGTCACGCCGTCGTGGTCGAGGCGACGCAGCCAGTGTTCCAGGGCGGGGGTGGCGAACTGCAGCGGTTCAAAGCCGGCCACCACCAGCAAGGTCGCCCCTTTTTTCAGCGGTTCCAGCCCGGCGTCCGCGTTGACCGACATGCCATTGCTCGCCAACACCGCGCCGCCATCGGCACTCAGCACATGCCAGCGGTACAGCTCGCCACGAAAGCGGTTGGCCACCCGTAGCGGTTCCAGCGCGGAGATAAAACCAATGGCCGAAAACCCCGGCATCAGCAGAAAGTAGAAATCCTGGGACATGGTGGCGCTCTCGTCGGACGGGCAGCGTGGCACTGTGATACTCCCGTTCAGGGGCGGATTCAAGGGGGCAGGTCGCTGCAGTGCAAGAGGTGGTCGCCGCCGTGCGTTTTGCTGGCCCCTGGCTTGCGTAACTTGGCTGCACGGCGCACAAAGACGCCGGACCCCACAATAACGACCTGCCGAGGGATCCACCATGAATCGACTGATCAGCCGCTGCGTGCTTGCACTCAGTGCCAGCGCTATTTTGAGCACTAATGTGATGGCAGCGGATGCCGCTTCATGCCAGAACGTGCGCATGGGCGTGGTGAACTGGACCGACGTCATCGCCACCAGCGCCATGACCCAAGTACTGCTCGACGGCCTCGGCTACAAGACCAAACAAACCAGCGCCTCCCAGCAAATCATCTTCGCCGGTATCCGCGACCAGCGCCTGGACTTGTTCCTGGGGTACTGGAACCCGCTGATGACCCAGACCATCACGCCATTTGTCGACGCCAAACAAGTCAAAGTCCTCAACAAGCCAAGCCTGGAAGACGCCCGCGCCACCCTCGCCGTGCCGACTTACCTGGCGGACAAGGGCCTGAAAACCTTCGCCGATATCGCCAAATTCGAAAAAGAACTGGGTGGCAAGATCTACGGCATCGAGCCGGGCTCGGGGGCTAACACCCAGATCAAGGCGATGATCGCCAAGAACCAGTTCGGCCTGGGCAAATTCCAACTGGTGGAATCCAGCGAAGCCGGCATGCTCGCCGCCGTCGACCGCGCCGTTCGCCGCAAGGAAGCCGTGGTGTTTTTTGGCTGGGCGCCGCACCCGATGAACGTCAACGTGGCGATGACTTACCTCACCGGCAGCGACGACGCCCTGGGCCCGAACGAAGGCATGGCAACCGTCTGGACCGTCACTTCGCCGACCTACGCCGAACAGTGCCCCAATGTGCACAAACTGCTGACCAACCTGACCTTCACCGCGGCCGACGAGAGCCGAATGATGCAGCCGTTGCTGGATCACAAGGACGCTATCGAGTCGGCCAAGCAGTGGCTCAAGGATCACCCTCAAGACCAGGCTCGCTGGCTGGAAGGCGTGACCACCTTCGATGGCAAACCGGCCGCCGCCAACCTGCAATTGACCGGCAAGTAACACACTTTCAACCACTGCTTCGCAGCCAGACACGGCTGCGAACGGCATCACCACGCCTGTAAGGAACCGTCTCATGAATCACGACGTCATCATCACCTGCGCACTTACCGGTGCTGGCGACACGACCGCCAGAAGCCCACACGTGCCGGTCACCCCCAAACAAATCGCAGCCGCAGCGGTTGAAGCCGCCAAGGCCGGCGCCACCGTGGTGCACTGCCATGTGCGTGACCCCGAAACCGGCAAGTTCAGCCGCGACGTGGCGCTGTATCGCGAAGTGATGGAGCGCATCCGCGAGGCGGACATCGACATCATCGTCAACCTCACCGCCGGCATGGGCGGCGACCTGGAGATCGGCGGCGGCGAGAACCCGATGGAGTTCGGCCCCAATACCGACCTGGTCGGCCCGCTGACGCGCTTGGCCCATGTGGAAGAACTGCTGCCGGAAATCTGCACACTGGACTGCGGCACGCTGAACTTCGGCGATGGCGACACCATTTACGTCTCCACCCCGGCACAGCTGCGGGCGGGCGCCAAACGTATTCAAGAGCTGGGCGTTAAGCCTGAGCTGGAAATTTTCGACACCGGCCACCTGTGGTTCGCCAAGCAGATGATCAAGGAAGGCCTGCTCGACAACCCACTGTTCCAACTGTGCCTGGGCATCCCATGGGGTGCGCCGGCCGACACCACCACCATGAAAGCCATGGTCGACAACCTGCCCGCCGACGCAGTGTGGGCGGGCTTCGGCATCGGCCGCATGCAAATGCCGATGGCGGCGCAAGCGGTACTGCTGGGCGGCAATGTGCGGGTAGGCCTGGAAGACAATCTGTGGCTGGACAAGGGCGTGCTGGCGACCAATGGGCAGTTGGTGGAACGAGCCAGTGAGATCCTCAGCCGCTTGGGCGCGCGAGTCATGACCCCCGCAGAGGGCCGGGCAAAGATGGGCCTCACCAAACGCCGCTGATCAACATGTGTGAGGGGGCTTGCCCCCGATGGCGGAGGATCAGCACCAGCTGTATTGACTGACACACCGCTATAGGGGGGCAAGCCCCCTCCCACAGGGGATTACCAACCTCTTTAGGAATGTGCCATGAGCTTTATCACCGAAATCAAAACCTTCGCCGCGCTCGGCAGCGGTGTCATCGGCAGTGGCTGGGTATCCCGCGCCCTCGCCCACGGCCTTGATGTAATCGCCTGGGATCCGGCCCCCGGCGCCGAAGCCGCCCTGCGCAAACGCGTTGCCAACGCATGGGGTGCGCTTGAGAAACAAGGCCTCGCACCCGGCGCATCCCAAGACCGCCTGCGCTTTGTCGCCACCATTGAAGAGTGCGTAAAAGACGCTGACTTCATCCAGGAAAGTGCCCCAGAACGCCTGGAGCTGAAGCTGGAACTGCACAGCAAGATCAGCGCAGCAGCCAAGCCCAATGCATTGATCGGCTCCAGCACCTCAGGCCTGTTGCCGAGCGAGTTTTACGAGGGCTCGACCCACCCTGAGCGCTGCGTGGTCGGCCACCCGTTCAACCCGGTTTACCTGCTGCCATTGGTGGAAGTGGTCGGCGGCAAAAACACCGCGCCCGACGCTATTCAAGCCGCGATCAAGGTGTACGAATCCCTCGGCATGCGCCCGTTGCATGTGCGTAAGGAAGTCCCCGGCTTCATTGCCGATCGCCTGCTCGAAGCGCTCTGGCGTGAAGCGTTGCACCTGGTGAATGACGGCGTGGCGACCACCGGCGAAATCGACGATGCCATCCGCTTTGGCGCAGGGTTGCGCTGGTCGTTCATGGGCACCTTCCTGACCTACACCCTGGCGGGCGGCGATGCGGGGATGCGGCATTTCATGGCGCAGTTTGGTCCGGCACTGCAGTTGCCGTGGACGTATCTGCCAGCGCCCGAGCTGACTGACAAACTGATTGATGATGTGGTGGATGGCACTAGCGATCAGTTGGGTACACACAGCATTTCGGCACTGGAACGCTATCGTGATGATTGCCTGTTGGCGGTGCTGGAAGCGGTAAAAACCACCAAAGCCAAGCACGGTATGGCTTTCGCCGAATAACCCATGTGGGAGGGGCGGTGCGACGAATCGACTTGCCCCCGATAGCAGTGGATCAGTCAAGAAATCTGGCAACTGACACACCGCTATCGGGGGCAAGCTCCTCCCACATTTTGACCGAGTACTGATCCGGGAGTTTTCCATGCCTGCACTGACGACCTACACCACAGCAATCCTCCCCGAGTGGGTCGACTACAACGGCCACCTGCGCGACGCGTTCTACCTGCTGATCTTCAGCTACGCGACCGACGCGCTGATGGACACGTTGGGCCTGGACAGCGAAAACCGCGACGCCAGCGGCCACTCGCTGTTCACCCTGGAACTGCACCTGAACTACCTGCATGAGGTGAAACTCGGCGCCGAGGTTGAGGTGCATACCCAACTGATCGCCCATGACGCCAAGCGGCTGCACCTCTATCACAGCCTGCATCTTGTGGGCAAAGAGCGGGCGCTGGCGGGTAACGAACAGATGCTCTTGCACGTCGATCTGGCCGGCCCGCATTCGGCGCCGTTTACCGAGGCGACGCTGGAAAAAATCATCGCTGTCAGCGCTGCACAGGCTGACCTGCCCAAGCCTGCCCTGCTTGGCCGTGTCATCGGTTTGCCGGTCAGACAATAAGCAAAAAAAACCCCGATCCAATGTGGAGTGGATCGGGGCAGAGTGCCTTGTGTGAGCCGTACATCCCGAGGGTGACCAAACCGTCAAGCTGTGTGCCTGGGTTCAGTGTGCCGATAAGTGCGGTTGGCAAATGGCCCGAAAACGACACGCTCATAGCCATCTGAGGCATTCGCGCATTCTGCCCTTGCCGACCGCATGGGCGGCTACCAGAATCCCAGTCAGACCTCGCTCCCCTCACCAGGATAAACGTCATGATGCATGCGGATTTGATTGACCAGGATGACCTGCTGGGCCAACTGCGCTCACTGGGTTTCGACGTGTCCAGCGGCGCCACCGCTGAGCAGGCCTGCGAGTGCGCCGTGCGCGGTTTGAGCGAAGCACGGGCTAAAGCGCTCAAGGGCATGGTGGAACAGATGTACAGCGGCAGCGCGACGATCCTGCCGGCAGTGCGTCAGGCGATTGATAAGCAGCTGTTGCCGGCTTTGGTGCAGTTCAAGCAGAACTCTGGTGTCTGATAGAACGCTATCGAGAGCAAGTCGAATCGTCGCACCGCCCCTCCCACACTTGGAATCCATTCCCATGTGGGAGGGGGCTTGCTCCCGATGCAGTCAACTCGGTCTAAAGCCGCACGCTCGCAAAAGTCGACTCATTGCGCGCCTGACTCAACGCCGACATCGGCCCGGCCAACGGTGACAACACCAACGCCTGCGGAATCGGCATCATCGCCACCTGCTGGGTGGTGTTGGAACCGACGCGCTCATCCCGTGGCGGAATGCCGAAGTATTCGCGGTAGCACTTGGAGAAGTGCGGCGTAGACACAAACCCGCACACCGAGGCCACTTCGATGATCGACATCGGCGTTTGCTTGAGCAACTGCCGTGCACGGATCAGGCGCAGTTTGAGGTAGTAGCGCGACGGCGAGCAGTGCAGGTATTTCTGGAACAGGCGCTCCAGCTGGCGCCGCGACACGGCGACGTACACCGCCAGTTCGTCCAGGTCGATAGGCTCTTCCAGGTTGGCTTCCATCAACGCCACAATTTCCTGCAGCTTCGGCTGGTTGGTGCCCAGCATGTGCTTGAGCGGCACACGCTGGTGATCCTGTTCGTTGCGGATGCGCTCGTACACAAACATCTCGGAGATCGCTGCCGACAGTTCGCGGCCATGATCGCGGCTGATCAGGTGCAGCATCATGTCCAGCGGCGCGGTGCCGCCGGAGCTGGTGAAGCGATTGCGGTCGAGGGTGAACAGGCGTGTGCTCATGGCCACGCGCGGGAAGGCTTCCTGCATCGACGCCAGGCATTCCCAGTGCACGCTGCAATCAAACCCATCAAGCAGGCCGGCGCAAGCCAGGGCCCAACTGCCGGTGCAGACGGCGCCAAGACGGCGGGACTGGCGCGCCTGGCTTTGCAGCCACGACACGTGTTCACGGGTAACGGTGCGCTGAATACCCACGCCGCCGCACACGATGACGGTGTCCAGGGCCGGAGCTTTGTGCATGGAGGCATCGGGGGTGATTTGCAGACCGTCGCTGGCCCAGACCTGGTTGCCGTCGACACTCAGGGTTGTCCAGCGATACAACTCGCGGCCGGACAATTGGTTGGCCATGCGCAGCGGTTCCACGGCTGACGCCAGGGAAATCAGCGTGAAATTGTCCAACAGCAAAAAGCCGATGGATTGAGGCGCACGGTTCTGGGGTTGGGCCCCTGAGTTGAACGACGTCATCGCGGTATCTCCTCACACTAAGCGGGTGTTGGCCTCAGGCGAGGCTCTTGTTATGGCGGTCGGCCTCAGGAAGGCGACGCTTTAAATAGATAGAGCAAATGCCATGCCTAAAATTGAATGGCTATTCAATAACTCCTGAAAACGACCTTATGACGTGTCTATATAAGCCCGCGCAGGAAGTGCGGGATACGGTCGAAAAGGGACGTAGGAGCAGCACTGCTAAGGGGTGTGAGCAGATCGGTAGCACTTGTGGGAAGGCGCTTTGCGGGCGTAGGAGAAGTCTGTCACCCCATGCACAGGTGACGGGTGGTCGGAGGGAAAATCGTTCGGGAGCTACTTATCTGTTTGCGACGCGCTAAAAGGTGGCGATTTTGGTTGGAGTGTTCACTTGTAGTGAGCGGGCTTGCTCCGCGCTGGGTGGCGAAGCCGCCCCAAAATCAGGCGACCGGGTTTTATCTGAAACTATGTGGTGCCTTTATTGATTGGGGCGGCTTCGCCACCCAGCGCGGGGCAAGCCCGCTCACCACAAAAGCACGCTCACCTCAAAAACCCGGCTCACCACAAAAGCCCTGTTCATCACTAAGGCCCTGTTCATCACAACAAGCTCATCAGCACTCCACCGCACTGACCGCCAACCCACCCCGCGATGTCTCTTTGTACTTGTCATGCATATCTGCCCCGGTATCGCGCATGGTGCGGATTACCCGGTCCAGGGAAATAAAGTGCTGACCGTCGCCACGCAAGGCCATTTGCGCCGCGTTGATCGCTTTCACCGCCGCAATCGCATTGCGCTCGATGCACGGCACTTGCACCAACCCACCCACGGGGTCGCAGGTCAGGCCGAGGTTGTGTTCCAGGCCAATTTCGGCGGCGTTGCACAGTTGCTCCGGCGTAGCGCCAAGAATCTCGGCCAGCCCGGCCGCGGCCATGGCACACGCAGAACCCACTTCCCCCTGGCAACCGACTTCGGCACCCGAGATTGAGGCGTTCTTCTTGCACAGAATCCCTACCGCCGCAGCACTGAGCAGGTAGTCGACCACGTTGGCTTCGGTGACTTCGTCGCTGAACTTCATGAAGTAGTGCAGTACCGCCGGAATAATCCCCGCCGCGCCATTGGTGGGCGCGGTGACCATGCGCCCACCGGCGGCGTTTTCTTCGTTGACCGCGAGGGCGAACAGGTTGACCCACTCCATGGCGCTCAACGTCGAGCCAATCACATTAGGCTTGTTCAACTCCTGCAGGCTGCGGTGCAACTTGGCCGCGCGGCGACGCACGTTAAGGCCGCCAGGCAGGATGCCTTCGTGCTTGAGGCCCTGCTCCACGCACGCTTGCATGGCGCGCCAAAGCTTCATCAGGCCGCTGCGGATTTCTTCTTCGGAGCGCCAGACCTTTTCGTTGGCCAGCATCAACTCGGCAACGCGCAGGTTGTGGGTCTTGCACAACTGCAACAACTCCACCGCGCTGGAAAAGTCATAGGGCAACTCGGTGCGGTCCATATCCGCCACGCCGCTTCGGGCCTGGGCTTCATCCACCACGAAACCACCGCCCACTGAGTAGTAGGTGTCGCGGTGCAGCTCGCCATCATCACCAACTACCACCAAGGTCATGGCGTTGGGGTGGAACGGCAGGTTCTCATCGAGCAGACGCATGTCCCGTGCCCATACAAACGGCACCGGCAAACGCCCGTCCAGCAGCAGTGTGTCGGTCTCGCGCAGGGTGTGGATGCGCAGGCCGATCTGCGACGGATCAATTGCATCCGGCCACTCGCCCATCAGGCCCATGATGGTTGCGGTGTCGCTGCCGTGGCCGATGCCGGTGGCCGACAACGAGCCGTACAGCTGAACTTCGACGCGCCGTACTTGTTCCAACAATTCACGTTCACGCAGTGCTTGGACGAACAACGCCGCGGCGCGCATGGGGCCGACGGTGTGAGAACTAGAAGGCCCGATGCCGATCTTGAACAGGTCGAAAACGCTGATAGCCATTAACGTGGAACTCCTCGATAAGCACGGGCCGGACTTGAACAAGCTGCTACGCTCAGATCGCCCAGATGGCGGCATCATCAAGGTTTTATCTGCCGTCACGGCGTCTCACACCGACGCACCCATGCTCACCAGCGTCGCTCGCGTGCGATCGCCTGTTTTGGCCGTTTTCAGCGGCGCAGATGGGCAAAAACTGCGGTTTTGCCTTGGGAAAAACCTGTAAGCGACGTCACCGACACTGGATGCGACCCTCCCTGTACTGGATACGACGCCCCCTGTAGGCGTCAGATTTTCACTGGTACATGATCAGTCTCGACTCGTTTGCAAGGCACCGTGGCAGAGCTGTTGTCGCACGCTCCAACCGCAACACTTATAAAGCGCGGCGAAGGCCGCCAGAAAAAACACAGGAGTCTACCCAGATGAAAGGTTCACCCTCGTTGTTGTTGGCCGCCATGCTGAGTCTTCCCGTCATGGCGCACGCTGCAGAACCGGAACAGTGCAAGACCGTCAACTTCTCCGATGTCGGCTGGACCGACATTACCGTCACTACCGCGACCACCAGCGAAATCCTCAAGGGCCTGGGCTACAAGCCGCGCACCACGATGATTTCGGTACCGGTGACTTACAAGTCCCTGGCCGACGGCAAGAATATGGATATTTTCCTCGGCAACTGGATGCCGACCATGGAAAACGACATCAAGCAGTACCGTGATGCCGGCACCGTGGAAACCGTGCGCGCCAACCTGGAGAACGCCAAATACACCCTGGCGGTCCCCGAGGCGCTGTACAACAAAGGTCTGAAAGACTTCGCCGATATCGCCAAATTCAAGGATGAGTTGGGCGGCAAGATCTACGGCATCGAGCCGGGCAACGACGGCAACCGCACCATCCAGACGCTGATCGATAAAGACGCCTTCGGCCTGAAAACCGCCGGCTTCAAAGTGGTCGAATCCAGCGAAGCCGGAATGCTCTCGCAGGTGGAACGCGCCTCCAAGCGCGACCAGGCCATCGTGTTCCTCGGCTGGGAACCGCACCCGATGAACACCCGTTTCAAGATGAAGTACCTGACCGGGGGTGACGATTCGTTCGGCCCCAACTACGGCCAGGCCACCATCTACACCAACGTCCGCAAGGGCTATACCCAGGAATGCAGCAACGTTGGCCAACTGCTGAAAAACCTGTCGTTCACCTTGAACATGGAAAGCACCCTGATGGGTAACGTCCTTGACGACAAGATGAAGCCCGACGCCGCCGCCAAGGCCTGGCTGAAAAAGAACCCAGAAGTACTCGACACCTGGCTTGCAGGGGTCACCACCGTCGATGGCAAACCAGGTCTGGAGGCCGTCAAAGCGTATCTCGCCAAGTAATACTGCTGACCCCGGGGCGGTACGCTGCCCCGGGATGTATTCCCTCTTCGCATGTGGACATTCACTACCATGCTGACTGAACAGAAAATCCCACTAGGCCAGTACATCGCTGCCTTCGTCGATTGGTTGACCCAACACGGTGCCAACTACTTCGACGCAATCGCATCGACACTGGAAACGATGATCCACGGCGTGACGTTTGCGCTGACCTGGTTCAATCCGCTGGCATTGATCGGTCTGATTGCGCTGCTGGCTCACTTTATTCAACGTAAATGGGGACTGACGGTTTTTGTCATCGCCTCCTTCCTGCTGATCCTCAACCTGGGGTACTGGCAGGAAACCATGGAGACCCTGGCGCAGGTGCTGTTTGCCACCCTGGTCTGCGTGGTCATCGGTGTGCCGCTGGGCATTGTTGCCGCGCACAAACCGATGTTCTACACCATGATGCGGCCGGTGCTCGATCTGATGCAGACCGTACCGACCTTCGTCTACCTCATCCCTACCCTGACCCTCTTCGGGCTGGGTGTGGTGCCTGGGTTGATCTCCACGGTGGTATTCGCCATTGCCGCGCCGATCCGCCTGACCTACCTGGGTATCCGCGATGTACCGCAAGAGTTGATGGACGCCGGCAAGGCCTTTGGCTGCTCGCGCCGTCAGTTGCTCTCGCGCATTGAACTGCCCCACGCCATGCCGAGCATTGCCGCCGGCATTACCCAATGCATCATGCTGTCGCTGTCGATGGTGGTGATCGCCGCGCTGGTAGGCGCCGATGGCCTCGGCAAGCCAGTGGTCAACGCGCTGAACACCGCCGACATCGCCCTGGGCTTTGAAGCGGGCCTGGCAATCGTGTTGCTGGCCATCATGCTCGACCGCATCTGCAAACAACCCGACGCCAAAGTAGGGGGTGATGCATGAGCATTATCCGATTCGACAATGTCGACGTGATCTTCTCCAAAGACCCACGCGAAGCACTCAAGCTGCTCGACCAGGGCATGCATCGCAACGAGATCCTGAAAAAGACCGGGCAGATTGTCGGCGTTGAAAAAGCCAGCCTGGATATCGAGAAAGGTGAAATCTGTGTACTGATGGGCCTGTCGGGCTCCGGCAAATCGAGCTTGCTGCGTTGCATCAACGGCCTTAACACCGTGAGCCGTGGCCAGCTGTTTGTGGAGCATGAAGGTCGCCAGATCGACATCGCCTCCTGCACCCCTGCCGAGCTGAAAATGATGCGCACCAAGCGCATCGCCATGGTGTTCCAGAAGTTTGCCCTGATGCCTTGGCTGACGGTGCGTGAAAACATCAGTTTCGGCCTGGAAATGCAGGGCCGTCCGGAGAAAGAACGGCGCAAGCTGGTGGACGAGAAACTTGAGCTGGTGGGCCTGACCCAGTGGCGCAACAAGAAGCCGGACGAACTCTCCGGCGGTATGCAGCAGCGTGTTGGCCTGGCCCGTGCGTTGGCGATGGACGCCGATATTCTGCTGATGGACGAACCCTTCTCCGCCCTCGACCCGCTGATCCGCCAGGGCTTGCAGGACGAGTTGCTGGAACTGCAACGCAAGCTGAGCAAGACCATCGTGTTCGTGAGTCACGACCTCGACGAGGCGCTCAAGTTGGGCAGCCGCATCGCGATCATGAAAGACGGCAAGATCATTCAGTACAGCGTGCCGGAAGAGATCGTACTCAACCCCGCGGACGACTATGTGCGTACCTTCGTCGCCCACACCAACCCGCTGAACGTGCTGTGCGGCCGCAGCCTGATGCGCACGCTGGACAACTGCACGCGGGTGAACGGCTCGGTGTGCCTCGATCCGGGCGGCGACTCGTGGCTGGACCTGGCTGAGGGCAACACCATCCAGGGCGCCCGTCAGAATGGCGTGGTGATGAACCTGCAGAACTGGGCACCGGGGCAAGCAGTAGAAGGCCTGGGCCGGGTACCGACGCTGGTGGATTCGAATATCGGCATGCGTGATGCGCTGCAGATTCGTTACCAGACAGGGAACAAGCTGGTGTTGCATGACAACAACCAGGTGGTGGGGATCCTGGGCGACAGTGAGCTCTACCACGCCCTGCTGGGCAAAAACCTGGGCTAGCAAACACCGCAAACGCCATTGGAGAAACTGGGTCAAACATGTGGGAGGGGGCTTGCCCCCGATAGCGGTGGATCAGTAACAGATGAACTGACTGACACACTGCAATCGGGGGCAAGCCCCCTCCCACATTTTTTGCCCCAGTGGTTTCAGTGACAACACCACCGGGCTTTCAAAGCATCAGCTATAGACACGGCCAAGGAGCTGCCGATGGCTTTCAAACTGATCGAGCACGTCCCGGGTGATCTGTTCCTGGGCGAAGCCCATCAGGTCGTATTCCTGAGGCCCGTTGTGCAGGTACACCTCGGCACGGTAATAGCGGGTGCGCTCTTCTTCAGGCAGGTCGCTCGGCGCCGACGAGTAAGCATCCAGGCTCACTTCATAAACGAACGGGTTGCCCTCTTCCATCTCGATCCGCACACCGATGCAACGCTTGGACTTGCCCAACAGCGTCTGCACTTCCAACCCTTGCTCACGCAACGCGACCGCCGCCTCTTCCAGCGCTGGCGTGACGTGCTTGTCCATGAAGCGCTGCACAGTGCCCTGGCTCGGTTGCAGGTCGAGTGCCGTCAAACGCTCGCTGAAACCACGACGCCCGCGTTCAGCCAGTTGCGCCTGCTCCTGTTCGATCGCCGCGTCCTGGCGCATGGCCTTGTGCAGACCAAACATGAAGAAAATCAGCACCACCGAGAACGGCAGCCCCGCCAACACCACCATGGTTTGCATGGCTTCGAAGTTGCCGGCAAACAGCAAACCGATGGTCACCAGAGTGATCACCACCGACCAGAAGATCCGCAGCCAGTGCGGCGCATCTTCATCCACGTTGCCGCCTTTGCAGGAAAGGTTGGCCATCATCACTGCGCCGGAATCCGCCGGGGTCAGGAACAGCACAAAGCCTACGAAGATCGACACACCAATGACGATTTTCGACGCTGGGTAGTGCTCCAGCAGTTGGTAGATGGCCATGGACGGTTGTTCCAGCGCCGTCTTGCCCAACTCCACCGCCCCTTGGTTCAGCACCAGGTCCAGCGCCGAGTTACCAAAGATCGACAGCCACGCCAGGGTAAAGCCCAGCGGGATCAGCAGCACGCCGGCCACCAGTTCACGCACCGTGCGACCACGGGAAATACGCGCGATGAACATACCTACAAATGGCGCCCAGGAAATCCACCAGGCCCAGTAGAACAGAGTCCACAGGCCCATCCAGCGCTCGGTTTTTTCACCGTCGCCTTCATACACATACAGGTCAAACGTCTTCAGCACGATGCCGTTGAGGTAATCACCGGTGTTCTGCACCAGGCCATTGAGCAGGTGCAGGGTCGGGCCGAACAGCAGCACGAAGATCAGCAAACCGCTGAACAGCACGATGTTGAGGTTGGACAGGCGACGAATGCCATTCTCCACACCCGACACGGCAGCGATGGTGGCGACGGTGCTCATCACGATGATCACGATGAGCAGGTTGGTGTTGCTGTGTTCCATGCCGAACAGGTTTTCCAACCCGGACGACACCTGCAACGAACCGATCCCCAGGTTGGTTACCAGGCCCAGCAGGGTCACGAACATGCCGAAACCGTCCACCGCGTGGCCCGCCGCGCCTTTGACCCAACGCTCGCCCATCAGCGGGTACAACGCCGAACGCAACGCCAGCGGCTGGTTATGGCGGTACGCAAAGTACGCCACGGCCAGGCCGACCAAGGCGTAGATCGCCCAGCCATGCAGGCCCCAATGCAGGAAGGTCAGTTGCAACGCCTGGCGAGCGGCGCCATTGCTGGCGGCCGCGCCTTCAGGCGGGTTGAAGTAGTGATCCAACGGCTCCGAGGCGCCGAAGTACAGCAGCGAGATGCCGATGCCCGACGAGAACAACATGCCGGCCCAGGCGCCGTAGCTGAAATCCGGGGTGTCGTCCTTGCTGCCCAGTTTCAACTTGCCGTAGGACGAAAACGCCAGGCCGACTACGAATACGAGATAGGCGGCGATGACCACCATGTAGTACCAGCCGAAGCTTTTGGAAAGCCACGCCTGGGCTACGCCGAGCATGCGCCCGGCCTCCTGCGGGGCGATGATCAGAATGGCAGTCAACAACAGAATCAGCGCGGTGGAGGTGTAGAACACCCAACCGTTGACCCGCACCTTTTCCGGCGGGGTCTTTATAAGAGAGGCAGAACTCATGGCGCAGATGCTCCGGGCAGTGCGAGAGAGAAACACAAGGCAACGGTTATCCCAGGCCATCGATTTTTCGGCAGTCGACGGACGGGTGTTATAAAGACACCCCGAAAATTCTTGCGCCCCGTCGATGCGGTGCCAGGCGCTTATGCGGCCTGTTTCAAGGGTTTCCCAGGTGTCAGATGTCGCCGCCCTCACGTAGGAAATACCTGTAGGCAGCGACCATTTGTCGCAGAGCTTATTCTTTGTTGATTGAACGTTCAATCAAAACAAAATAGACTGGCCTTCAAGTCGACGAACGTTCATCGCCCGTCGGCAGGCCTAAGGAGAGGTGCTACATGCCCAAGGTCGGTATGCAACCCATACGCCGCCAACAGTTGATCGAAGCCACGTTGACGGCCATCGATCAGGTCGGAATGGGAGATGCCAGCATTGCGCTGATCGCCCGTTTGGCCGGCGTTTCGAACGGCATCATCAGTCACTATTTCAAGGACAAGAACGGCCTTATTGCAGCGACGATGCGCTACTTGATGAACGCGCTGATTGAGAACGTCCACGAACGCAGGCTTGCGCTCACGGACGACAGCCCACGGGCACACCTTCAGGTGATCATCGAGGGCAACTTCGATGCCAGCCAGGTCAACGGCCCGGCAATGAAAACCTGGCTGGCCTTCTGGGCCACCAGCATGCACCACCCGTCATTGCACAGGTTGCAACGGATCAACGATCAACGTCTGTATTCCAACCTGTGCTGCCAGTTCCGCCGAACGCTGCCGCTGCCGCATGCACGCAAAGCAGCCCGAGGCCTGGCGGCGTTGATCGACGGTTTGTGGTTGCGCGGCGCCCTGTCGGGAGACGCTTTCGACACGGCGCAAGCGCAACGGATCGCTTACGAATACATGGATTTCCAATTGGCCAAGCAGGTGAGTTAGAGCCCTTATAAACGCTCAACCCCTGAACGTCTGCCGCTCAGTGTTGCCACACCCTTATGGCCCACTTAGCGGCGGGTAACGCCAACCACTTATGCACTTGCGAGGACTTTATGGCCCGTTTCGACCTGCAAAAACTCTACATTGACGGCGGCTACAGCGACGCTGGCAGCGATGCCACCTTCGAAGCCATCAACCCGGCTAACGGTGAAGTTCTCGCCCAAGTGCAACGCGCAACGAAAGAAGACGTTGAACGTGCCGTGGTCAGCGCTGAAAAAGGCCAGAAAATCTGGGCCGCCATGACCGCCATGGAGCGTTCGCGCATCCTGCGTCGTGCCGTCGACATCCTGCGCGAGCGCAATGACGAGCTGGCCGCCCTGGAAACTCTAGACACCGGCAAATCCTTCTCCGAAACCAAGTACGTCGACATCGTCACCGGCGCTGACGTATTGGAATACTACGCAGGCCTGGTGCCTGCCATCGAAGGCGAGCAGATCCCACTGCGCGACACCTCGTTTGTCTACACCCGCCGCGAGCCGCTGGGTGTGGTCGCCGGTATCGGCGCGTGGAACTATCCGATCCAGATCGCCCTGTGGAAATCCGCACCGGCCCTGGCTGCCGGTAACGCGATGATCTTCAAGCCAAGCGAAGTCACTTCGCTGACCACCTTGAAACTGGCTGAGATCTACACCGAGGCTGGCGTTCCAGCCGGCGTGTTCAACGTACTGACCGGCAGCGGCCGTGAAGTCGGCACCTGGCTGACCGAGCACCCACGCATCGAGAAAGTCTCGTTCACCGGCGGCACCGACACCGGCAAGAAAGTCATGGCCAGCGCGTCGAGCTCTTCGCTCAAAGAAGTGACCATGGAACTGGGCGGCAAGTCGCCGCTGATCGTGTTCGAAGACGCCGACCTGGATCGTGCGGCCGACATCGCGATGATGGCCAACTTCTACAGCTCCGGTCAGGTCTGCACCAACGGCACTCGTGTGTTCGTGCCTAAGCACCTGCAAGCGGCGTTCGAAGCCAAGATCGTTGAGCGTGTTGCGCGCATCCGCGTTGGCGACCCGCAAGACGACAACACCAACTTCGGTCCGCTGGTCAGCTTCGCCCACATGGAAAGCGTGCTGGGCTACATCGCCAAAGGCAAAGAGCAAGGCGCCCGCCTGCTGTGCGGCGGCGACCGCCTGACCGACGGCGACTTCGCCAAAGGCGCGTTCGTGGCACCGACTGTCTTCACCGACTGCACCGACGACATGGTGATCGTGCGTGAAGAAATCTTCGGCCCGGTGATGAGCATCCTCACCTACGAAACCGAAGAAGAAGTGATCCGCCGCGCCAACGACACCGACTTCGGTCTGGCCGCCGGCCTGGTCACCAAAGACCTGAACCGCGCTCACCGCGTGATTCATCAACTGGAAGCGGGTATCTGCTGGATCAACGCTTGGGGCGAGTCCGACGCAAAAATGCCGGTCGGCGGCTACAAGCAATCGGGTGTTGGCCGTGAGAACGGCATCAGCTCGCTGAATAACTTCACCCGCATCAAATCGGTACAGGTTGAGCTGGGCGATTACGCCTCGGTGTTCTAAGACCCGAGCCTTGCGTTGCCTTTGAGGCCGCCATCAGGGTCGAGCCCCCTCCCACCTTTGACGGTGTGAACCCGATCACATGTGGGAGGGGGCTTGCCCCCGATGAGGCCCGACCTGACCACACATCAAAGAGGGTGCATTCAATGTCCCAAGAATACGACTACATCATTGTGGGTGCCGGCTCCGCCGGTAATACCCTGGCGACCCGTCTGACCGAAGACGAAGGCGTCACCGTCCTGCTGCTGGAAGCCGGCGGCCCCGACTACCGCCTCGACTTCCGTACCCAAATGCCCGCCGCCCTGGCGTTCCCACTGCAAGGCCGCCGCTACAACTGGGCCTACGAGACCGATCCAGAGCCACACATGGACGGCCGTCGGATGGAATGCGGTCGCGGCAAGGGCCTGGGTGGCTCTTCGCTGATCAACGGCATGTGCTACATCCGCGGCAACGCCATGGACTACGACAACTGGTCGAAGCTGCCAGGTCTGGAAGACTGGAGCTACCTCGATTGCCTGCCGTATTTCCGCAAGGCTGAAACCCGCGACATCGGCCCGAACGACTGGCATGGCGGCGATGGCCCGGTCAGCGTGACCACGCCTAAAGCCGGCAATAACCCGCTGTTCCACGCCATGGTTGAAGCGGGCGTGCAGGCCGGTTACCCGCGTACCGAAGACTTGAACGGCTACCAGCAGGAAGGCTTCGGCCCGATGGACCGTACCGTCACGCCTAACGGCCGTCGCGCCAGCACAGCGCGCGGTTACCTGGACACGGCCAAGAAGCGTTCGACCCTGACCATCGTCACCCACGCCCTCACCGACAAAGTCTTGTTCGAAGGCAAGCGTGCCGTTGGCGTGCGTTACCTGATCGGTGCCGCCGAAGAGCGCGTTGAAGCCCGTGCGCGTAAAGAAGTGCTGGTGTGCAGCGGCGCAATCGCTTCGCCGCAACTGCTGCAACGCTCCGGCGTGGGCCCGGCCAAATTGCTGGAAAGCCTCGACATCCCGGTGGTCCATGACCTGCCTGGCGTCGGCGAAAACCTGCAGGACCACCTTGAGCTGTACCTGCAATATGCGTGCACTCAGCCGGTGTCGCTGTACCCGTCGCTGCTCTGGTACAACCAGCCGGCCATCGGTGCCGAATGGCTGTTCAACGGCACCGGCATCGGCGCCAGCAACCAGTTCGAAGCGGGCGGTTTTATCCGTACCCGTGAAGAATTCGAATGGCCGAACATCCAGTACCACTTCCTGCCGGTAGCGATTAACTACAACGGCAGCAACGGTGTGAAAGAGCACGGTTTCCAGGCACACATGGGCTCCATGCGCTCGCCGAGCCGTGGCCGCGTACAACTGAAGTCGAAGAACCCACGGGACTACCCGAGCATCCTCTTCAACTACATGGCCACCGAGCAGGACTGGCAGGAATTCCGCGATGGCATTCGCCTGACCCGTGAAATCATGCAGCAGCCGGCCCTCGATCAATACCGTGGCCGCGAAATCAGCCCGGGCATCGATGTGCAAACCGATGAGCAGTTGGACAAGTTCATCCGCGAGCACGCCGAAACCGCGTTCCACCCGTCCTGCTCGTGCAAGATGGGCACCGACGAGATGGCCGTCGTGGATGGCGAAGGTCGCGTGCATGGCATGCAAGGTCTGCGTGTGGTCGATGCCTCGATCATGCCGATCATCACCACCGGTAACCTGAACGCGCCGACGATCATGATCGCCGAGAAAATCGCCGACAAGATCCGTGGTCGCCAGCCGCTGCCCCGCAGCACGGCGGATTACTACGTGGCAGGCGATGCGCCGGTGCGTGGCAAGCCGTTGCGTGAAGTGGGGCCGACTGCGCAGTAACTGATTCACTGCGGTGCCTTCATCGGGGGCAAGCCCTCTCCCACATTTGAATGTATTCACAAATCAAGTGTGGGAGAGGGCTTGCCCCCGATAGGGCCCGATCAGGCACTGCAAACCTTACCTGTACACTTTCCTTGATCAGCCCCCAGCCCAGGCCTACTCTGTTTGCCTGCCCGCGCTGAGCTGCCCACAAGGAAGGCCCCATGTTCGAACACCACGCCACACTCAAACGGCATTTCAGTGCCCTGCGCACTACCGCCGATTTCTTCTCCCTACGCTACGTTCGCGAATCCGGCCAGTACCTGTCGGTGCGCAAGAACGTCGCCGAACCGCCACACTTGAGCAACGACGAAGGCGCCATGCTCACCGTGCGTCTCAACGGTGTCGAAGCCTACGCCGCGACCAACGACATTTCCCTTGCCGGCCTGCAAGCCGCCCTTGAGCGCGCCGAACAGCAAGCCCGGCAAATCAAGCCTCACGCCCTGCTGGATGTGCGCGACCAACACATCTCCAGCGACATCGCCGACTATCTGTCGCCTGACCTCGACCAAGCCTTCCCATCCCTAAGTGACTGCTATCACCTGCTTGGCGACGAATCGGCCGCCGTGCCCAAGGACGAGCGCCTGGTCAGTTGGGACGTCAGCCTGGGTCTGACCCACGTCGAGCAGATCTACCTCAATACTGCCGGCGCCGAGCTGCGCCAGGCCCAGCGTTTTGTGTTCCCTGGCGTCAACGTTACAGCCTTTGACGGCAACGACAGCCAGACCCGCACCCTCGGCGGCAGCAACTTTGGCCAGCAAGGCGGGTTTGAGGTGATCAACCGTTTCGGCCTGGTCGGCGCGGCCCCGCGCATTGCCGACGAAGCCCTGCAACTGCTGCTGGCGCCGAACACGCCCCAAGGCCCGCGCGACCTGCTGCTGATGCCTGACCAGATGATCCTGCAGATCCACGAGTCCATCGGCCACCCGCTGGAACTGGACCGTATTCTCGGCGACGAGCGCAACTACGCCGGCACCAGTTTTGTGAAGGCCAGCGACTTTGGCCACCTGCAATACGGCTCCAAGCTGCTCAATGTGACGTTCGACCCGAACATTCCCGAACAGCTCGCCAGCTACAGCCATGACGACGACGGCACCGCCGCCAGCAAGCAATTCCTGATACGCGAAGGGCTGTTGATCAAGCCGCTGGGTGGGGCGCTGTCGCAATTTCGATCCGGCATGAGCGGCGTGGCCAACAGCCGCGCCAGCAGTTGGAACCGCGCGCCGATCGACCGCATGGCCAACCTGAATATCGAAGCCGGCGACAAGAGCCTGGCGCAACTGATTGGCGGCATCGAAAACGGCATCCTGATGTCGACGAACCGTTCATGGTCCATCGACGATGCGCGCAACAAATTCCAGTTCGGCTGCGAATGGGGCCAGTTGATTGAAAACGGAGAGCTCAAGGGCGTGGTGAAGAACCCCAACTACCGAGCTATTTCCGCGCAGTTCTGGCGCAAGCTCAGCGCCGTGGGTGACGCCAGCACCACCAAGGTGCTGGGCACGCCGAACTGCGGCAAGGGCGAACCCAACCAGGTGATCCGTGTCGGCCACGCCTCACCCGCGTGTGTGTTCAGCAACATTGACGTATTTGGGGGAGATGCCTGATGAATACCTTCAAGGCATTGGTGGAGTGGCTCAAGCAGGCCATCACCGAAAAGGAACAATTTCACCTGAGCTATGCGGCCGAGGCGTCCGAGTTCGTGCGGTTCAACCACGCCAAGGTGCGCCAGGCCGGACAAGTGCAACAGGCCAGCCTCAACCTGAAACTGATCAACGATGGCCGCCACGCCGACCTCGCTATCACCCTGGCCGGCACGCCTGAGCTGGACCGCCAGCGCCTCGCCGATGGCCTGCAACAACTGCGCGAAACCTTACCGTTGCTGCCCCATGACCCGTATCTGTTGCTCAACCACGATGCCTGGCACAGCCACAACGAACAGGCCCAGCCGCTGCCCGACCTGGCCCTCGTGCTGGAGGACATCAGCCAGGCCGCTGACGGCGTGGACTTGGTTGGCATCTACGCCGCCGGGCCGATCAGCCGTGGCTTTGCCAGTTCCGATGGGGCATTCGGCTGGCACCAGGCCAATAGCTTCAACTTCGACTTCAGCCTGTTCCATGCCAACGGCGAAGCGGTAAAGGCCAACTATGCCGGGCACACTTGGGACAGCGCCGAGTTCGCCCGCCGCTTGCAACAGGCCCGCAACCAGCTTGAGTTCCTCGGTCGACCGTTGCACACCCTGGCGCCCGGGCAGTATCGCGCCTACCTCGCCCCGGCGGCGCTGGAAGAAATCATCAGCATCATCACTTGGGGTGGTTTCTCCGCACAGGCCATCGCCAGCAAAGGCAGCTCACTGCAAAAGCTGTACGCGGGCGAGCAACACCTCAGCCCGCTGGTAACAGTGAACGAACACGTCAGCGGCTCCCTGAGCCAGGCGTTTTCCAGCGAGGGCTACCCGCGCGGCGATGTCACGTTGATCAACGCGGGCAAGGCCGAAGGCCAACTGGTGAACTCGCGCAGTGCCGCCGAATATGGTCTCAGCACCAACGGCGCCAGCAGCGATGAATCCCCCAGTGCCTTGCAGATGGCAGCGGGCAACCTGGCCGAAGCTGACATCCTCAAACAACTCGGCACCGGGCTGTACATCAGCAACCTGTGGTACCTGAACTATTCAGAACTGGCCGCCGCCCGCCTCACCGGCATGACGCGCTTCGCCACGTTCTGGGTGGAAGACGGCGAGATCAAGGCGCCGGTCAGCACCATGCGGTTTGATGACAGCGTCTACAGCCTGCTCGGCTCGCAGTTGGAAGCCCTCACCGCTGAGCGCGAGTTGCTGCTGTCGGCCAGCACCTACGGACAGCGCAACACTGCATCCAACCTGTTGCCGGGGGCCTTGGTAAAACGCCTGACCCTGACTCTCTAAACATCAAATGCCTGTGGGAGGAGCCCCTCCCACAGTGTTTTGTGCTGATTTCAGACATCCCGGTTTCGGCCCTTCCTACCGTAAATTCTCTTCCTGTCCGTTTGCACGGGCGGCCTGTTGTCGCCTGCAAAAAACCTCGCTATAACAGCTAGTGGCATACCGCCACATACTGGAAGTACTGCGATGAACCATGGAAGTTTCGTCATACAAAAGCTGTTCAAACACTACAACGTTCACATGGAGCAACTGGGTCACGACCCGCAAAAGAAAACGGTACTGATGGTCAATGGCGCGCTCTCCACCACCCGCTCCTTCGCCCGCACCAGCAAATGCCTGGCCGAGCATTTCAATGTGCTGCTCTTCGATTTGCCATTCTCCGGCTATTCCCGCGAGCACAACACCGAGCTGGACCTAGTGACCAAAGACGACGAAGTGCAGATGCTGCGCGCACTGGTGGAACGCTTCGAGGTCAACCACCTGGTATCGGCCTCCTGGGGTGGCATCTCCACGCTGCTGACCCTCGCGCACAACCCGCCGTCCATCGAAAGCTCGGTGGTGATGGCCCTGGCGCCCAACCTCAACCAACCCATGCTCGACTACGTGGAGCGCGTGCGTGTGCTGATCGAGGCCGATGACAAATCCGCTGTCGGCCACTTGCTCAACGAGACGGTCGGCAAATACCTCTCGCCCCGGCTCAAACGAAATAACCACCGTCACCTGTCGACCATGGCCACCACCGAGTACCGCCAGGCGCGCTTCCATATCCATCAGGTACTCGGCCTGGGTGACGGCAACTACCTGCCAGCACTGCGGCAGATTGAAACGCCGGTGCATTTCCTCAACGGCGCCCTGGACGAATACACCCCGGCCGCCGAAGCCCAGCTGTTCAAGCATTACGTGGCCCGCAGCAGCTTTGCAGTGGCCGAGCACACCGGTCATTTGCTTGATCTGGAGTCCCGCGAGGCCGCGTTATCGGTGCACCGCGCGCTGCTGAATTTTTTGGTGGGCGAGCACGCGGTGTTGTCGGACTTAGACGAACCGCCAGTGGGAAAAAGCGCGACGAATGGCGCATAATCGCCAACACATAGCCTGCTAACAAAAGGGTTCCCATGCCGAATCGCGTCCCGCTCGATGACAAGACCGCCCGCTGGCTCCCCTGGGTGGTGGCGATTGCCTTCTTCATGCAGTCGCTGGACGGGACGATTCTGAATACGGCGCTGCCGGCAATGGCGCGGGACCTCGCCGAGAACCCGCTGCGTATGCAAGGTGTGGTGATCGCCTACATGCTCACCGTCGCCCTGCTGATCCCGGCGTCCGGATGGATTGCCGACCGCTTCGGCACTAAGAAAATCTTCTTTGGCGCGATCATGCTGTTCAGCATCGGCTCCTTGCTGTGCGCCTTGTCCAGCAGCCTGACCATGCTGGTGGGTGCGCGGGTGATCCAAGGCTTGGGCGGCGCGCTGATGCTGCCGGTCGGAAGGCTGGTCGTTCTCCGTGCTTACCCGCGCTCCGAGCTGGTGCGGATCATGGGCTTCATCACCATTCCTGGCCTGCTCGGCCCATTGCTCGGCCCGACCATGGGCGGCTGGATGGTGCAATACCTAACCTGGCACTGGATCTTCCTGATCAACCTGCCGGTGGGCATAATCGGCTGCTACGCCGTGTGGAAATTCATCCCCGACCTGCGCGGCAGCGAGCGCACACGCTTTGATGGCCTCGGCTTTTTGCTGTTCGGCGCGGCGATGGTGTTGATCACCATCGCGATGGAAGGCCTGGGCGAACTGCACTTGCCGCACCTGCGGGTGATGTTGCTGCTGTTCGGCGGGCTGGCGTGCCTGGCGGCGTATTGGCTGCGGGCCGGGCATATCGACAATGCGCTGTTCTCGCCGGTGCTGTTCAAGACGCGCACGTTTGCGGTGGGCATTCTGGGCAACCTGTTCGCCCGCTTGGGCAGCGGCGCGCTGCCGTTCCTGGTGCCGCTGTTGTTGCAGGTAGCGCTGGGTTATTCGCCATCGCAAGCCGGTATGAGCATGCTGCCCCTGGCGGCGGCGGCGATGTTTGCCAAGTCCGTGGCGCGTCCGTTGATCGAGCGCCTGGGTTATCGCATCGTGCTCACCGGCAATACCCTGGCGCTGGGGATGATGCTCGCCAGCATGGGCCTGGTTACGGAACAGACGCCCTACCCTTTGCTGCTCGGCATGCTCGCGGTGCTGGGGGCGATCAACTCCCTGCAATTCACCGCCATGAACACCGTGACCCTGATCGACCTCGACGACGCTCAGGCCAGCAGCGGCAACAGTTTGCTTTCGGTGGTGGCGCAACTGTCTCTGAGCCTGGGCGTGGCCTGCGCCGGTGCGCTGCTCGGCGGCTTCACTGCCGAATCGGGCAATGATGGCGTGGAAAGTGTGCTGGGCGCCTTCCAGTTGACCTTCCTCACCGTGGGCATCATGGCGATGCTGGCGGCGGCGATCTTCCTGCAACTGTCGCCAACAGACGGCAAACGGGTGGTCAACCCAGACCAACATATCGAGCATTAAGCGGCGTCTCGTCTAGAACTTGCGGGGAAATTCCCACAGGGCTGGTACACTGCGCGACATTTTGTTTTGCAGAGCCAGTCCCGTGACTACCATCGCCACCGCTTTTAATACTTTGCCCCTGTCCGCCGCCATGCTGGCTAACCTCGACTCGCTGGGTTATGTCGAGATGACGCAGATCCAGGCGCAAAGCTTGCCGGTGATCCTCAAAGGGCTGGACCTGATTGCCCAGGCCAAGACCGGCAGCGGCAAGACCGCTGCATTCGGTATCGGCCTGTTGAACCCGATCAACCCGCGCTACTTCGGCTGCCAAGCGCTGGTGATGTGCCCGACGCGTGAACTGGCCGACCAGGTCGCCAAAGAAATCCGTCGCCTGGCCCGCGCCGAAGACAACATCAAGGTCCTGACCCTGTGCGGCGGCGTGTCCCTCGGTCCGCAGATCGCCTCCCTTGAGCACGGCGCCCACGTGATCGTCGGCACCCCGGGCCGCATCCAGCAACACCTGCGCAAAGGTTCGCTGGTGCTGGACGGCTTGAACACCCTGATCCTCGATGAAGCCGACCGCATGCTCGACATGGGCTTCTACGACGCGATCGAAGACATCATCAGCAAGACCCCACCACGCCGCCAAACCCTCCTGTTCTCGGCCACCTACCCGGTGAGCATCAAGCAGCTGGCCTCGAAGTTCATGCGCGCGCCGCAGCAAGTGAAAGCCGAAGCGTTCCACTCCGACGACCAGATCGAGCAGCGTTTCTACGAGATCTCCCCGGAAGAACGCATGGACGCCGTGACCAAGGTGCTGGCGCATTTCCGCCCGGCTTCCTGCGTGGCGTTCTGCTTCACCAAGCAGCAAGTACAGGAAACCGTCGACCACCTGACGTCCAAGGGCATTTCCGCCGTTGGCCTGCATGGCGACCTGGAACAGCGCGACCGTGACCAGGTGCTGGCGATGTTCGCCAACCGCAGCACCTCGGTGCTGGTCGCCACCGACGTCGCCGCCCGTGGCCTGGACATTGACGCGCTGGACATGGTGATCAACGTCGAACTGGCCCGCGATTCGGAAATCCATATCCATCGCGTCGGCCGTACCGGTCGTGCGGGCGAGACCGGCATCGCAATCAGCCTGGTGGCGCCGTCCGAAGCGCACCGCGCCCAAGCCATCGAGCAACTGCAGAAGTCGCCGCTGAACTGGGACCAACTGGACAACCTCAAGCCGCAAAGCGGCGGTCCGTTGCTGCCGGTGATGAGCACCCTGTGCATCGCCGCAGGCCGTAAAGACAAAGTACGTCCGGGCGACATCCTCGGCGCACTGACCGGCGAAGCTGGCATCCCGGGCGCCCAGGTCGGCAAGATCGCGATCTTTGACTTCCAGGCTTTCGTGGCTGTTGAGCGCGGAATCGCCAAGCAAGCGTTGCAGCGTTTGAATGACGGCAAGATCAAAGGCCGTTCGTTGCGCGTTCGGATCCTGTAACACGATCTCCGCACCAATGGAGATCCAATGTGGGAGGGGGCTTGCCCCCGATAGCGGAGTGTCAGTCAATATAGATGTGACTGAACCGCCGCTATCGGGGGCAAGCCCCCTCCTACATTAATTGCATTCCAAATCAGAATTTGTATGAGGACACCGTTTTGCGCTCGACCGAAGTTGTGATCATTGGCGCCGGCGCCGCAGGCTTGATGTGCGCACTGACCGCCGCCGGGCGCGGGCGCAAGGTGATGCTGATCGACCATGCGAACAAGGCCGGCAAGAAGATCCTGATGTCCGGCGGTGGCCGCTGCAATTTCACCAATATGTACACCGAGCCGGCCAACTTCCTCTCGCATAACGCGCACTTCTGCAAATCCGCCCTGGCCCGCTACACCCAGTGGGACTTTATCGGGCTGGTGGCCAAGCACGGCGTGCCGTATCACGAGAAGAAGCTGGGCCAGTTGTTCTGCGATAACAAGTCCAGCGACATCCTCGGCATGCTGCTCGACGAATGCATCCAGACCGGCGTGAGCATGCACTTGGACACGTCGATCCAGGAGATTGCCAAGGTCGACGGCGGCTACCAGTTGCAAACCACGCTGGGTGAGTTGCGCTGCGAATCCCTGGTGATCGCCACCGGCGGCTTGTCGATTCCGACCCTGGGCGCCACCGGTTTTGGTTATCAAGTGGCCAAGCAATTCGGTCACGAACTGCTGCCAACCCGCGCCGGGCTGGTGCCGTTCACCATCACTGATCAGCTCAAGGACTTGTGCGGCGAGTTGTCCGGCACCTCCGTGGACTGCCTGGTCAGCTGCAACGACCAGAGCTTTCGCGAGAACATTCTGTTTACCCACCGTGGCCTGAGCGGTCCGGCGATCTTGCAGATTTCCTCCTATTGGGAATCCGGCGACACCGTGGAAATCAACCTGCTGCCCGACCACGACGCCCACACCTGGCTGCAACAGCAACAGGTCGAGCGCCCCAACAGCGAGCTGAAAACCCTGCTGGGTGAGATCTTCACCAAGAAGATGGCCAACCTGCTGGCGGACACCTGGTTTGCGTCCAAGCCGATGAAGCAGTACACCCACGCCGAAATTGCCGACATCGCGCAGAAGCTGGGGAGCTGGCAGCTGGTGCCGGCGGGCACCGAGGGCTATCGCACCGCCGAGGTGACGTTGGGTGGGGTGGACACGCGGGAAGTGTCGTCCAAAACCATGGAATCGCTGAAAAGCCCTGGCTTGTACTTTATTGGGGAAGTGCTGGACGTGACCGGCCATCTGGGCGGATTTAACTTCCAGTGGGCGTGGGCCTCCGGTTACGCGGCCGCGCAGTTTGTTTGACGCGACGCAGAAAAAAATATGGGAGGGGGCTTGCCCCCGATAGCGGTGTATCAGTCACCGATATTCTGGCTGACACACTGCAATCGGGGGCAAGTCCCCTCCCACATTTTGATTTGAGGGGTGCCTGCGAATAATTTGTTGTCAGATGTGATCACCACCCTTGCCGTGGCGTCACTGATGGCTCAATTTAACGGCATCGTCCCGGAAGACTCACGACTTCATGTCATCGACCTCGTTCAAGCAGTCTATGCGGCGCCTGTGGGCGCTGGATAAATTCAGTTACAGCATTCGGGTATTCATCGCCCTCACCGGCAGCATGGCGCTGTGCTGGTATCAGGATGAAATGACGCTGCTGATCCCGCTGTTCCTGGGGATTATCGCCAGCGCCCTGGCTGAGACCGACGACAGTTGGCAGGGCCGCCTCAATGCCCTGGCAGTAACGCTGGTGTGCTTCAGCATCGCCGCGCTGTCGGTGGAATTGCTGTTCCCTTACCCCTGGATTTTCGCCATCTCCCTGGCTCTGGCGACGTTCGGCCTGACGATGCTCGGGGCGCTGGGCGAACGCTATGGCGCGATTGCGTCGGCCACCTTGATTCTGTCGGTCTACACCATGATCGGCGTGGACCAGCGCGGCGGCGCCGTCAGTGATTTCTGGCATGAGCCGTTGCTGCTGGTGGCCGGCGCGGCCTGGTACGGCGCGTTGTCGGTGCTGTGGCAGGCGCTGTTTTCCAACCAGCCGGTGCAGCAGAGCCTGGCGCGGCTGTTCCGCGAGTTGGGGCGCTACCTCAAGCTCAAGTCGTCGCTGTTTGAACCAATCCGCCAGTTGGATGTGGAGGCGCGCCGCCTGGAACTTGCCCAGCAAAATGGCCGGGTGGTGGCCGCGCTGAATGCCGCGAAAGAAATCATCCTGCACCGCGTCGGCAATGGCCGACCGGGGTCGAAGGTCAGTCGCTACCTCAAGCTGTATTTCCTGGCCCAGGACATCCACGAACGCGCCAGCTCATCCCACTACCCTTACAACGCCCTGGCCGATGCGTTCTTCCACAGCGATGTGCTGTTCCGCTGTCAGCGCCTACTGCGCCAACAAGGCAAGGCCTGCCAGGCCCTGGCCGAGTCGATCCAACTGCGCCAACCGTTCATCTATGACGACAGCTTCGCCGAAGCCCTGAGCGACCTGAACGCCTCCCTGGAACACTTGCGCATCCAGAGCAACCCGGCCTGGCGCGGCCTGCTGCGTTCGTTGCGCGCCCTGGCGGCCAACCTGTCCACCCTTGACCGCCTGCTCGGCGACGCGAGCAACCCCGACGCCCTGGCCGACGCCACCGACAGCAACCTGTTGGACCGCGCGCCGCGCAACCTCAAAGAAATGTGGACGCGCCTGCGCACCCAACTCACGCCGACGTCTCTGCTGTTCCGACACGCGTTGCGCCTGTCACTGGCGCTGACCATCGGCTACGGCACCTTGCATGCCATCCACGCCTCCCAAGGTTATTGGATCATCCTCACCACCCTGTTTGTGTGCCAGCCCAACTACGGTGCGACGCGGCGCAAGCTCGGCCAGCGGATCATCGGCACCGCTATCGGCCTCACCGTGGCCTGGGCGCTGTTCGACCTGTTCCCAAGCCCCTTGGTGCAATCGATGTTCGCCATCGCTGCCGGCCTGGTGTTCTTTATCAACCGCACCACCCGCTACACCCTGGCCACGGCAGCAATCACCCTGATGGTGCTGTTCTGCTTTAACCAGGTGGGGGATGGCTACGGGCTGTTTTTGCCACGGCTGTTCGATACTTTGCTCGGCAGTTTGATCGCCGGCCTGGCCGTGTTCCTGTTCCTGCCGGACTGGCAAGGCCGTCGCCTGAACAAAGTGCTGGCCAACACCCTGACCTGCAACAGCATCTACCTGCGCCAGATCATGCAGCAATACGCCGCCGGCAAAAGCGACGACCTGGCCTATCGCCTGGCCCGCCGCAACGCGCACAACGCCGATGCGGCGCTGTCCACCACGCTGGCGAACATGTTGATGGAGCCGGGGCATTTCCGTAAGGAGGCGGATGTGGGCTTCCGTTTCCTGGTGTTGTCCCACACCTTGCTCAGCTACTTGTCAGGCCTAGGAGCCCACCGCGATACGCCATTGCCGGCTGAGGTGCGCGAGCATCTGATCGACGGCGCGGGTAAAACCCTCGCTGCGAGCATCGATGAAATCGCGACTGGTTTGGCCAACAAGCAACCCATTGCGATCCAAAGCGACGCCGAGGAAGCCCTGGCGGCGGACTTGGAGCAGATGCCGGATGAGATTGATGAAGGGCAGCGATTGGTGCAGACACAGTTGGCCTTGATTTGCCGGCAGTTGGGGCCTTTGCGCACCTTGGCGGCGCACCTGATCAAAGATACCAGCGCGGCTTAGGCCGCTATCGGGGGCAAGCCCCTCCCACACTTGATTGGATTCACACGGTCCAAATGTGGGAGGGGCGGTGCGACGATTCGACTTGCTCCCGATGAGGCCCGCACAGGCACTACATGCCATGGGCCTTCATCAACCGCGCATAACTGCCATCGACCTTCATCTTGGCAATCTCGCGGTCAAAGCTCGCCACGATCTGCGCGTGCTCAGGGTTCTTCAGGCTCACCAGAATATGCAGGCTGTTTTCACTCAGCGGCTGTGGCAGGAACTCCACCGTATTACGCACCCGGGCCGACTCCCGTGCCAGGTAAAAGCGCGCCACATATTCATCCTCCACCGTCAGCCGCACCCGCTGCGCCGCCAGCATGCGCACGGCCATGGCGAAGTTATGCACAGGCACTTTCTGCAACTGCGCATCCCCATCGAACGCCGCTGAATACGCATAACCACGTACCACCGCGATGGGATAGTCGTGCAGTTGCTGCAGGTTCTGAAACTCGATGGGGTCGTCACGGCGCTTGATAAAACGCACGCGGTTGAGCAGGTATTCGCCGGAGAATTGCCCCAAGTGCGTACGCGCGTCGTCGTACCAGGCGTTGACCAGCACGTCATAGCGCCCGTCACCCACGCCCATCAGCGCGCGAGCCCAGGGCACCTGCTGGAAATCGCTGGCATAGCCCGCGCGCGCCAAGGCCGTGCTGACAATATCAGTGGCCAAGCCCCCGTTGATCAGCGTGGCATCGGTAAAGGGCGGCCAGGCATCCGCGACCAGGCGCAGGCGCTGTGCACATGCAGGCGTTGCCAGCAGCAACACTCCAATCAAAGCAACGGCACGAGAGAATCGCGGCATGCTCAAAATCCTTGGCGGACAGGCGGTGGCCTTAGCTCAGGCTGCGCCTGAGGTTCTAACATTAGCTCAGATTACACAAAGAAACGGCCGCCGCCTGCACTCAATAGTGGCAAATTGATTTCATTCACAAAAATAGTTGATTTAGACACCGAAGCCCGTCGCGCCTACTATCCAGAACAGACATTTACGTGAGAACACACCATGACAGTCGATTGGGTCTGCAAACATCACACCGACCTGGGCAAGGAGCAGCTATACGCCATCCTGCGCTTGCGCTGCGAGGTTTTCGTTGTCGAGCAGAAGTGCGTTTATCAGGACATCGACGGGCAGGATCTGACGGGTGATACCCACCACCTGATGGCTTGGAAAGACGATGAACTGATGGCCTACCTGCGCCTGCTGGATCCGGAATCCCAAGGTGGCGATGTGGTTATCGGTCGGGTGATCGTCGCACCGGCGGCACGGGGTACCGGGCTGGGGCACAAGATGATGGAGGAAACCCTCAGGCAGATTGAGGAGATCTGGCCTGAGACGCCGATATTCCTGTCAGCCCAGGCGCATTTGCAGGGCTATTACGGGCGGTATGGGTTTGTGGTGGCGGGTGAGGAATACCTGGAGGATGACATTCCACATATTGGTATGCGGCGCGCTTAAGGCCGCCATCGGGGGCAAGCCCCCTCCCACAGTTTGAATGTGTGAATACATTCAAATGTGGGAGGGGGCTTGCCCCCGATGGCGCCAGACCAGCCACCGCCAAACTCAGGGATAACCCAGAACCCGCTTGATCTGGTCGAGATTCACCTCGATCCACCCCCGATCAATCGCGCCCCAGTCGCGAATCCGATAGTGCCCGGCATGGTTGCGGGCGCCGTCTTCCTGTTCGAATTCACACACGATATCCAGGTCAGCCAACGCCGCAATCGTGTCCTGCGCCGTTCGCCGGGGCATACCGGTGACGTCGGTCAGCGCCGGCACACTGCTGGCGAGCCCGCTGTCGATCAGGTACGCCACGTACAGGCGGCGGTAGAAGCTGCTTTTGGTCTTGCTCACATCCATGGTCAGTCGCCTTGTGCGGTCAGGGCTTGCCCTGCAGGTCGCGATACGTGAGGTACACCCGCAGGTCGAATTCCACCTGGTGGTAGCCCGGCATCATGTAATCGCAGAGTTTATAGAACGCCTTGTTGTGGTCCGATTCCTTAAAGTGCGCCAGCTCGTGCACCACGATCATGCGCAGAAATTCCGGAGCGGCGTCCTTGAACAGCGAAGCAATGCGGATCTCTTTCTTGGATTTGAGGTTGCCGCCCTGCACCCGCGAAATCGTGGTGTGCAGCCCGAGGGCGCGGTGGGTCAGATCCAGGCGGTTATCGAACAGCACTTTGTCGATCGCTGGCGCATTGCGCAGGTGTTCCTGCTTCAACGCCAGTGCGTAGGCGTACAGGGCTTTGTCGCTCTGCACCGCATGACGCTCGGGATAACGCTGCTCCAGGTAAGCGCCCAACTGGTCCTTGGCGATCAGTTGACGTACTTGCTCCTGGAGGGCTGCGGGGTAAGCCTGGAGGTATTTCAGCGCGGTCATTGAGGTCTGCAACAGGGTTCGAATGGGCGCCAGTGTAGCGAATTCAGCGCAGGCGGGCGCGTGACCAGTCGACCACTTCGTCGGCCATCAGGGGGTGCGCCGCCCACGGTCCCTGGATAAATGGGCAGCCATGGGCTTTGAGCCACTGAGCTTGCTCCCGGGTTTCCACACCCTCGGCCACCACCAGCACGTCAAAATGCCCGCACAGTTCGATAATGCTGCGTGCCATCGCTGCGTCCCTCACCGACCCCGGCAGGCGCGCGACTAATTGCGGATCGAGTTTGAGGGTGTCGAACTCCAAGTCACGCAGATGCGCCAGGGAGCATTGTCCCGAACCAAAGTCATCCAAAGCGATGCGCACCCCGATTCGGCGCAGTAACTTGAGCTGCTTGGTGGCCTCTTCCAAGCTACTCATCAGGCAATCCTCGCCGATTTCCACCTCCAACTGCCCAACCTGAAGCCCATGTCGCTCCATCACCTGCTGCAACTGGTTAGCCAGGTTGGGCATATTGAACTGGCTGCTACTCAGGCTGACGCTCAGCACCAATTCATCGTCGAAGGTGCTTTGCCACACCTGACGCTGGGCAGCGACCTGTTGATAAATCCACGCGCTCAGTTGGCTGATCAGTCGCGCTTCCTCCAGCAGCGGTAAAAACAGCCCAGGCGGTACATCGCCGACGCTGGGGTGTTGCCAACGCAATAACGCCTCGACACCGCGCAGGCGCCCATCAGCCAGAGAGACCTGAGGCTGGTAGACCAGGGTGAAATCCTTGTTTTGAATGGCCGTACGCACGCTGTCTTCGAGCATCAGCCGCGAGCGCGCGCGGCCGTTCATTTCCTGGTCGTAATAGCGATACTGCTGACGGCCCGCGCGCTTGGCTTCGTACATGGCGATGTCGGCCGCACGCAGCAAACCATTCAAGTCCGAACCGCAGTCCGGGAAGGTAGCAATGCCAATGCTCACGCCGAGCATCACATCCAAACCGTCAACCTGCTGACAAACAGAGACTCGTTCGATCAGTTTTTCCGAAATTTTTGCCGCCTGCTCTGGGAATTCCAACTCCAGCAGCGCAGTAAATTCATCACCGCCCATGCGGCCGATAATGTCGTAGGAGCGCAAGCCGCCCTGCAATTGCTCCGAAACCCAGCGTAAAACCCGGTCGCCCGCATCATGGCCCAAAGAATCGTTGACGCGCTTGAAACCGTCGAGGTCCAGGTACAGCAACACCAAGGACTGCTCTGTGCGTTCACTGCGCAACAGCGTGTTCTCCACAGCCTGGTGGAAGCCGCGTCGATTCAGCAGCCCGGTCAGCGGGTCGGTAACGGCTTGGAATTCCAACTGCTGATGCAGGTGGCGCACTTCGGACATATCCAGCACCGTCACCACCATGGCCTTCTGTTCGGCGGGCAGTGGCGCGCAGGACAACGCCGCCGGCACCTGCTGGCCACGGCCGGTGCGCAGAAGCGCATCGTGCAGGCGCCAGGTTTCGCCCTTGCGGTAACCGGCGTACATCTGCGAATCCAGCCACGTGGGCACATGGGGCTTTTGCATGAAACTCAGGAATTCCTGGCCCTGCAACTCTTGGATCGGGGCATTGAGCAGGCGCGAGATCGCCGGGTTGGCGTATTCGATCACGCCCTCCTCACTCACCACCAGGATGCCCTCGGCGGCGTTATCCAACACCGAGGCATTAAAGGCCCGGGCTGACTCCAGATCATGGCTCAGGCGCTGCAAGGCCCGGCGAATGCGCTGGTGCTCCAGCAACGCCTGGACCTTGGGCTTGAGAATATGCGGGTCGAAGGGTTTGAACAGGTAGTCGATGGCGCCACTGGCATAGCCTTCCAGCACGGCGGCGGGCGACTGGGCGTTGGCACTCAGGAAGATAATAGGGGTCATGCGTGTGCGCTGGTTGCCACGCATCAGGCGGGCGACTTCAAAGCCGTCCATGCCGGGCATCATTACATCCAGCAATACCAGGTCCACTTCATGCTGCAGCAGCACCTCCAGAGCTTCCAACCCGGATTCCGCGGTGACCACCTGCCAGTCATCACGTTGTAGCAGCGCACGCATGCTGATCAGGTTTTCCGGGTAGTCATCGACGACCAGAAGAACCGAACTGCCATCGCCATGAGGTGGAGCGCATTCCATGCTGGGTCTCTTCCTTAGGTCTACTCCGGTCACTTCTGAGAGAAAACGCGGATAAACATTGAGGGCTCACTCTAGCCCTGGATACTGAAAATCAGAAGTGACGTGGATGCCATCATTGCGCCAAAGTTCACTCAGCCGACTAACGGTCAACCTCTACAGCCCACGGTTCATGGGAAACATGGCTTTTTGGCATTCATTTGGCGCCAATAAATTGCCAGCAAATGTTTAACAACAGGCCGGCCACCGCCTATAAAGAACCTGTAAGGCCCACGGGCCAAAGCCTTCACCCCCTGTAAAAGGCCAACGCCATGATCGACCTCTCCACTTGGAACCTGAGCATTCCGGTCGGCTCGCCCCCCGCGACTATCGACACCCCAAAGCTGCTCAGCGGCTTCAACGACCAGTACTT
The DNA here is from genome assembly GCF_052938085.1 of Pseudomonas sivasensis. NCBI lineage: Bacteria > Pseudomonadati > Pseudomonadota > Gammaproteobacteria > Pseudomonadales > Pseudomonadaceae > Pseudomonas > Pseudomonas sivasensis. Next base: position 316,783 of record NZ_CP176442.1, on the reverse strand, counting down.
CCAGGCCGAAGGCAGCAACGTGCAGTTCTGGACACCCGTCACCGGCACCCGCACCGAAAACGCCATCTACCCACGCAGTGAGCTGCGCGAAACTTACGCCGACGGGCGCTTGCGTAACTGGACCTACCCCGAAGCCGACAACTTCCTGCGCGCCACCTTGGCCGTGAACCAAGTACCGTCCAGCGGCAAGATCGTCATCGGCCAGATCCACGCCTATGACAGCCAAAAACCGCTGATCAAGCTCGAATACCAGTTCAAGGAAAAGACCCAGACCGGCAACATCGTCGCCAAAGTGCGCATGCGCCCGGATGAAGGTGAAAGCCGCGTGGTTATCGTCGCGTCCAATGTGCCGCTGGAGAAAAGCTTTACCTACGTGATCAACCTCAACAAAGCCGGGCTGCTCAGCGTGTACGCCGCCGACAGTGAATGGAACGAGCGCATTGGCGCAGCGTGGGGCAGCAAGCCGCTGTACTTCAAGGCCGGCGCGTATGTGCAGGACAACAGTGGGGACAGCAAGGAAGGCGCGAAGGTGACCTTTGCGAAGTTGGATATAGACCACGAATAACCAGGCCAGGCTAATTTCGCTGAGACATCATCCGATCAGCATAAGGACTACTTCCTGGTAAACGCCTCCCTCTGTGAGAAGCAATGCTGTTCTTCCTTAACTGGACAGCATTGCCTCTGCGGGGCAGGTGCAACGATTATTCACTTGGCTTTTCAAGCGGAACGGTAATAGGTGCCGGACCTTTGGGCTTTACGGGCGTTGGCTCGGGAGCGTCTTCCGGCGGAAGTCGAGCGGGCGCTGGCCCCTTTGGAGAAACCGGTTTTTGGGTACTCATGCATAGCACTCCTGTGATTGGTTTTTACAGCCTTAGAATCGCGCGCCAGCAGACAGAAACAACTGTTAGAACTAACAGTCGCTTATAGTTTTTAGCAATAAACCCTGACATGCAGACTCGCTCTTCTTTGAAGATCAGCGCTCAGTTCACGTGAGTTCGTTTCTTATAAGCAAATTAAATTTCGCGCATCGCAAAATCGTATAAAAAACTGTTAAACCTGACAGGTTTCAATAGCCACCCCTTACTCCAAACTACTTGCCACGACGTGATAAAAGCAATTAGTAAAGCACTCAACTCATTTTAACAGCAGCGCCAGTCACTTAAACTTCAACACCTACAACTCAGTTATCCAAAAAATCAAGGAGCACTCCAATGAGCAATATCCCTCCGACGATCCAAACCATAGACGGCACGGCAGTGTCGCTAAACGGTAGAAATTTCGCTAAACGCTCTTTCAAAATCACAGGCACTGGTTTTCCTGGTCAACTACAGGTTCGATTTGGTGCTACCGGCAGCAAGGTCGTGGACACAATAACAATTGCGCCAGATGCGAGATTTTCCGCCACCATAATGGCTCCCGTCCCAGGCCCTGTCACTTTGACGCTTACGGAAACGGACGCAAACCCAAAAGAGGTTTCGATAAATCTTGAGGTGGATAAAACAATCATAGAAAACTTTGAACATGAACAACTTAGATATGCCACCGATGAAGAGTTCGTAACCAAAAACTTTTTAAAATTCAGACCTCATGGCGGCATTGGGAGGTCTTTCAAGTTATCCATAGAGGCCATGAGCAGGACCAACCTTCTAACGAACTTCATCGATGATGCTACGCGCGAAGCAAATTTTCCAGACATCGTTTATTCTTTCAGATCACCAGACCCCAAGAACACATCAGTTGAGATCTCTTTACGCGGAAAAGATGACACTTACATTAAATTTAACAGAATGAGTTTTTCATACGTCTCTGCTGGCGACGTGTACTTCTCATGGTCTGATGGAACAAGCACTGTGCCAATAAAAAAAGCAACTACGGGCTTAGACAAGTTCACCTTCGCCACCTCAAACATGGCGTATATCCTTGTAACGACCACGCCAACGAGTTCGGCCTATTTTGTAGCGGGAAAATTTGAATTAGACCCTGTATAACGCGCTAAACCCGCTCAAACTAAAAACCCGTCTCACGACGGGTTTTTATATAAACTAACGAACATTACGTCCGCCTGAAACCCGCATCGCTGCGGGCTTCTTTTAAACGACCAAGGCTCAATTCACCTTAGCGTTCAACTCACCTTTCAGGTAACGCTGGTACATCGCTTCCAGCGAGATCGGCTTGATCTTCGAGCCGTTGCCGGCAGTGCCGAAGGCTTCGTAGCGAGCGATACACACATCACGCATCGCGGTCACGGTGGCGCCGAAGAATTTACGTGGGTCGAATTCGCTCGGGTTGGTGGCCATCAGGCGACGCATCGCGCCGGTGGACGCCAGGCGCAGGTCGGTGTCGATGTTGACCTTGCGCACGCCGTGCTTGATGCCTTCAACGATTTCTTCAACCGGTACGCCGTAGGTTTCTTTGATGTCGCCGCCGTACTGGTTGATGATCGCCAGCCACTCTTGCGGGACCGAGGAAGAACCGTGCATCACCAAGTGGGTGTTAGGGATGCGCTTATGGATTTCCTTGATGCGGTCGATGGCCAGCACGTCGCCGGTAGGCGGCTTGGTGAACTTGTAGGCGCCGTGGCTGGTGCCGATGGCGATGGCCAGGGCATCGACCTGGGTCTTCTTGACGAAGTCAGCGGCTTCTTCCGGATCGGTCAGCATTTGGCTGTGATCAAGCACGCCTTCGGCGCCGATGCCGTCTTCTTCGCCGGCCATGCCGGTTTCCAGGGAACCCAGGCAGCCCAGTTCGCCTTCAACCGAGACGCCGCAGGCGTGAGCCAGGGCTACGGTTTGCTGGGTTACGCGCACGTTGTATTCGTAGTCGGTTGGGGTCTTGCCGTCTTCGCCGAGGGAGCCGTCCATCATCACCGAGCTGAAGCCCAGTTGGATGGAGCGCTGGCACACGTCAGGGCTGGTGCCGTGGTCCTGGTGCATGCACACCGGGATGTGCGGAAATTCTTCGATTGCGGCGAGGATCAGGTGACGCAGGAATGGAGCACCGGCGTATTTGCGGGCACCGGCCGAAGCCTGGACGATCACTGGGGAGTCGGTCTTGTCAGCGGCTTCCATGATGGCGCGCATCTGCTCAAGGTTGTTGACGTTAAAGGCTGGGACGCCGTAGCCGAACTCGGCTGCGTGGTCCAGCATTTGACGCATGCTGATAAGTGCCATTGTGTTGTCTCTCCCGGTCGAGGGTCGTTAATCGTGCAAGCCTGCCGTAGCGGCGGCTGCTATTCAAGTTATTGCCGGTCAGGTTTTGCATGCCTGGCCTGCTGAATCGTTATTGCAGTGTCCGGCTCGCCATTTGGAACCGAATCAATGTGGGAGGGGGCTTGCTCCCGATAGCGATCTATCAGTCGCTGACTTCGGTGACTGACCCACCGCAATCGGGAGCAAGCCCCCTCCCACATTTGGATCTCAATACATTCGAGACCGTGTTCTGTTTACTGGGCCTTGCAGCCCCGCCCGATCAAATCGTCGGTGGCAACCCAGTAAACCAGGCCTTCCTCACCCTTGGTGTGAAACGCCAACTGGTCGTTGCTGTACAGCACGCCCGAAGCGGCAACGTCCTGTTTAAGGCGGTAAACCTGGTCCGAACCGCCGAGGCGTACATCCACCTCGCTACGGGCCTGGTTGGCAAATCGCCAGTTGACCTCGGCCTTGCTGTCGCAGGTCCAAGTGGTCCACTTATCGGCAGGCTCTGCCTTGTTGAACATGTTCATGCTGCTGCAACCGGCCAGTAGGGCCAGGGCTGCCAGGGCGAAAACGCCTTTCATTGCCAATCCTCGCAGCGGCGCCAGAGGCCGCCGATGCTGTCGGTTAGTTGATCAGACCCGTCAAGGGCAACCCTGTTCCTGACCGTTGGGCGCGGAGTCGTATTTCTCCAGCCGTTCGTTGCCGATGCGCTTGTTGATCACCGGCATGGTCTCGGCTTGCCAGTCAGCCTGGTAGCAGCTCTTTTTCTGCACAGGCAACGGCTTTCCAGCCTCCTGTGCCGCGCTTGGCGTGCTGCCGCAGCCGGCCAGAAGGCCCGCTGCGATCAACAGTGCCAACGACTTGATCATGGGAATGCTCCTTTTCCTGATCACGGGCCTTAGCCTTTGGCTCGGGCTTCCAACACTTCAACGGCGGGCAGCACTTTGCCTTCGACGAATTCAAGGAACGCGCCGCCACCAGTAGAAATGTAGGAGATACGGTCAGCCACACCATATTTATCGATGGCCGCCAGGGTGTCGCCACCGCCGGCGATGGAGAACGCCGAGCTTTCAGCGATGGCATTGGCCAGCACTTTGGTGCCGTTGCCGAACTGGTCAAACTCGAACACGCCGACCGGGCCGTTCCACAGAATGGTCTGGGAAGCTTTCAGCAGTTCGGCGAAGTTGGCTGCGGTTTGCGGCCCGATGTCCAGGATCATGTCGTCGGCAGCCACGTCAGCGATGAGCTTGACGGTGGCGGCGGCGCTTTCAGCGAATTCCTTGGCAACCACCACGTCTACCGGCAACGGCACACTGACCTTGGCAGCGATGGCGCGAGCGGTATCCAGCAGGTCCGGTTCATACAGGGACTTGCCCACCGGGTGGCCGGCTGCGGCCAGGAAGGTGTTGGCGATGCCACCACCGACGATCAATTGGTTGCAGATCTGGCTGAGGCTGTTGAGCACGTCCAGCTTGGTGGACACCTTGGAGCCAGCCACGATGGCAGCCATCGGCTGTGCCGGTGCGCCGAGGGCCTTGCCCAGTGCATCCAGCTCAGCAGCCAGCAGCGGGCCAGCAGCCGCAACCTTGGCGAACTTGGCCACGCCGTGGGTGGAACCCTCAGCACGGTGAGCCGTACCGAACGCATCCATCACAAATACGTCGCACAGGGCTGCGTATTGCTGGGCCAGTTCGTCACTGTTCTTTTTCTCGCCTTTGTTGAAGCGCACGTTTTCGAACAGCACGATGTCGCCAGCCTTGACGTCAACGCCACCCAAGTAGTCAGACACCAACGGCACTGTGCGGCCCAGGGTCTCACTCAGGTAATCGGCCACAGGCTTGAGGCTGTTTTCTTCCGAGAACTCACCTTCGGTCGGACGACCCAGGTGGGAGCAGACCATTACGGCCGCGCCTTTTTCCAGGGCCAGCTTGATGGTCGGCAGCGAAGCCCGGATTCGCGCATCGCTGGTGACAACACCGTCCTTGACTGGGACGTTGAGGTCTTCGCGAATCAGTACGCGCTTACCTTGCAGATCGAGGTCGGTCATCTTCAACACGGTCATGGGTCGCAGTTCCTGAATTGACTTATTTAAAGGGCAGGTTTTGATGAGGCAACGTGCAGATAGTGTTCTGCAACATCCAGCATGCGGTTGGCAAAACCCCATTCGTTATCGAACCAGGCCAGGATATTCACCAGCCTCGGGCCGGAAACGCGGGTCTGGCTGGCATCGACAATTGCCGAATGCGGGTCATGGTTGAAGTCACAACTGGCGTGGGGCAACTCGGTGTAGGCCAGTAAGCCTTTGAGCGGGCCGCTGGTGGCGGCATCGCGCAGAATCCGGTTGACCTCCACCGCATCGGTGTCGCTGACGGTTTGCATGGTGATGTCCAGACAAGACACGTTTACCGTCGGCACCCGTACGGCTTTGGCCTGAATTCGCCCGGCAAGTTCCGGCAGCAGGCGTTCGATGCCACGGGCCAGGCCGGTGGACACCGGAATTACTGACTGGAACGCCGAACGCGTACGGCGCAGGTCTTCGTGGTGATAGGCGTCGATCACTGGCTGGTCGTTCATCGCCGAGTGGATGGTGGTGATCGATACGTAATCGATGCCAATCGCCTGATCCAACAGGCGTAACAGCGGCACGCTGCAGTTGGTGGTGCAAGAGGCGTTGGACACCAGCAGCTCGTGGCCGGTCAGGCAATCCTGGTTGATGCCATAGACGATGGTGGCGTCAACATCCGCCTCGCTGGCCATTGGCTGGGAAAACAGCACACGCGGCGCGCCGGCGTCGAGAAAACGCTGGCCATCGGCGCGGGTGTTATAGGCACCGGAGCATTCCAACACCAGGTCGACGCCCAGCGCCGCCCAGTCGATGCCCTCGGGGGTGGCACTGCGCAGTACTTTTACGCAGTCGCCTTTGATATGCAGACAATCGCCCTCAACCCGCACTTCGCCGGGGAAGCGGCCGTGGGTGGAGTCAAAGCGTGTCAGGTATTCGATGCTGGCCATGTCGGCCAAATCGTTGATCGCGACAATTTCAAACCCGGCTGCCGCCCCTCGCTCGAACAGAGCACGCAAGACGCAACGACCAATGCGGCCGTAGCCGTTGAGTGCAACTTTGTAGGGACGCGGTTGGGGCATGGGGTTCTCGATCAAGGTTAGTTCGGTGCTGAATGCACTATCGCCATCGCGGGCAAGCCCGCTCCCACATTAGACCGCGATCCAAATGTGGGAGCGGGCTTGCCCGCGATAGCGCCAGTTCAGACAACGCAGACTGACTTAGTCTTCCAGCAGCTCTTCAGCCTGACCCAGGATGTTTTCCAGGGTGAAACCGAACTCTTCGAACAAGGCTGGAGCCGGCGCCGACTCACCGTAGGTGGTCATGCCGATCACGCGGCCTTCCAGGCCCACGTACTTGTACCAGTAGTCGGCGTGAGCCGCTTCGATGGCGATACGCGCGCTGACCTGCAACGGCAGGACCGATTGCTTGTAGCCAGCATCCTGGGCTTCGAACACGCTGGTGCACGGCATGGACACAACGCGCACGTTACGGCCTTGGGCAGTCAGCTTGTCGTAGGCCTGAACGGTCAGGCCCACTTCGGAACCGGTGGAGATCAGGATCAGCTCCGGCTCACCCACGCAGTCTTTGAGCACGTAGCCGCCACGGCTGATGTCGGCGATCTGTGCGTCGGTACGCACTTGGTGCTGCAGGTTCTGACGGGAGAAGATCAGCGCCGAAGGGCCGTCTTTACGCTCGATGGCGTGCTTCCATGCCACGGCGGATTCCACCGCGTCGGCTGGGCGCCAGCAATCCAGGTTCGGCGTGGTGCGCAGGCTGGTCAGTTGCTCGACCGGCTGGTGCGTCGGGCCGTCTTCGCCCAGACCGATGGAGTCGTGGGTGTAGACATGGATCACACGCTTCTTCATCAGCGCAGCCATACGTACCGCGTTGCGCGCGTATTCCATGAACATCAGGAAGGTCGCGCCGTAAGGCACCAGGCCGCCGTGCAGGGACACGCCGTTCATGATGGCGCTCATGCCGAACTCGCGCACGCCGTAGTACATGTAGTTGCCGCTGGCGTCTTCGGCCGAGACACCTTTGCAACCTTTCCACAGGGTCAGGTTGGAACCGGCCAGGTCAGCCGAACCGCCGAGGAACTCAGGCAGCAGTGGGCCAAAGGCGTTCAGGGTGTTCTGGCTGGCTTTACGGCTGGCGATGGTCTCGCCCTTGGCCGCGACTTCGGCGATGTAGGCCGAGGCTTTTTCCGAGAAGTCGGCAGGCAGGTCGCCAGCGAGGCGGCGAACCAGCTCATTGGCCAGCTCTGGGAATTCGGCGGAGTAGGCAGCAAAACGCTGGTCCCACTCGGCTTCGGCCGCCAGGCCTTTTTCCTTGGCGTTCCATTCGGCGTAGATGTCGGCCGGAATTTCGAACGGGCCGTGGTTCCACTTCAGCGCTTCACGGGTCAAGGCGATTTCCGCGTCACCCAGTGGGGCGCCGTGGCAGTCTTCTTTACCTTGCTTGTTCGGCGAACCGAAGCCGATGGTGGTCTTGCAGCAGATCAGGGTCGGCTGCGCGCTCTTGCGAGCGGTGTCGATGGCAGTCTTGATCTCTTCCGGATCGTGGCCGTCGACATTGCGGATCACCTGCCAGTTGTAGGCTTCGAAACGCTTAGGGGTGTCGTCGGTGAACCAGCCTTCGACTTCGCCGTCGATGGAGATGCCGTTGTCATCGTAGAAGGCGATCAGCTTGCCCAGACCCAGCGTGCCGGCCAGCGAAGCGACTTCGTGGGAAATGCCTTCCATCATGCAGCCATCACCCAGGAACACGTAGGTGTGGTGATCGACGATGTCGTGGCCAGGGCGGTTGAATTGCGCGCCCAGGACTTTTTCAGCCAGTGCGAAACCTACGGCGTTGGCCAGGCCTTGGCCCAGGGGACCGGTGGTGGTCTCGACGCCTGGGGTGTAGCCGAACTCAGGGTGACCCGGAGTGCGGCTATGCAGCTGGCGGAAGCTCTTGAGGTCATCAATGGTGACGTCGTAGCCGGTCAGGTGCAGCAGCGAGTAGATCAGCATCGAGCCGTGGCCGTTGGACAGCACGAAGCGGTCACGGTCGGCGAAGGACGGGTTGCTCGGGTTGTGTTTCAGGTAATCACGCCAAAGTACCTCGGCGATATCCGCCATGCCCATCGGGGCACCGGGATGGCCGCTGTTGGCTTTTTGCACGGCATCCATGCTGAGGGCACGAATGGCGTTGGCACGCTCACGACGGCTGGGCATCGCTGTTCTCCTGAGGATTTTGAAGAGTGAATGATTAAAAGAAACGGAAAAAAGGACCGGCATTTTCCCTCAGCCACCGCCTGCGGGCAATGACAGATAGTCACTTGTGGCTGTTTTTCCTGTGCTTTGCGCGGCAATCGCCTGCATTGACCGCCTACTTGTTCGTCTAAAAGTTATAGCGGCTGCTTATAACCGCCACTTATCGATCAATATCAAAACTTTTTGATATTGACCTTGCGAGGATATCCACCCGTCACTAGACTGCTGCCCTTATGAATCTACCCGTGCCCTCACTGCGTCCCGACGACGGCGATGAACTGGCAGCCTTGTGCAAGGCCGCTGGCGACCCGTTGCGTCTGAACGTCTTGCGCGCACTGGCAAACGATTCCTTCGGCGTACTGGAACTGGCGCAGATCTTCGCCATCGGCCAGTCCGGCATGAGCCACCATTTGAAGGTGCTGTCCCAGGCCGACCTAGTGGCCACACGCCGCGAAGGCAATGCAATTTTTTACCGCCGCGCCCTGCCCCACACCGACCTGCTCGGCGGCAAGCTGCACGCCGCCCTGCTCGAAGAAGTCGACAACCTGAGCCTGCCAACCGACGTACAGTCGCGTATCGGCCAGGTTCACGGGCAACGCGCAGCGGCGAGTCAGGATTTTTTCGCACGGGTGGCTGAGAAGTTTCGCGCGCAGCAAGACTTGATCGCCGGCCTGCCGCAGTACCGCGACAGCGTGCTGGCGCTATTGGACAAGCTGAGCTTCAGTGATGAGGCGACCGCGTTGGAAGTCGGGCCTGGGGACGGCGGTTTTCTGCCGGAGTTGGCGCGCCGCTTTCATCAGGTAACCGCGCTGGACAACAGCCCGGCGATGCTCGAACTGGCGCGCCAGTTGTGCGAGCGTGAATCGCTGCGCAATGTGACCCTGCAACTGGCTGACGCCTTGAGCGGCACACAGATCAAAGCCGACTGCGTGGTGCTGAACATGGTCTTGCACCATTTCGCCGCCCCCGCCGACGCGTTAAAGCAAATGGCCGGGTTGCTGCACCCCGGCGGTAGCCTGTTGGTTACGGATTTATGCAGCCACAACCAGAATTGGGCCAGGGAGGCCTGCGGTGATCTCTGGTTGGGTTTTGAACAGGACGATCTGGCCCGTTGGGCCACCGCTGCGGGGCTCGTTCCCGGGGAAAGCCTCTATGTAGGCTTACGTAATGGTTTCCAGATCCAGGTTCGCCATTTTCAGCGACCGGCTGGCGACACTCACCATCGGTAATATCAGGAAAACATCGAGATGAGCGAATACTCCCTTTTCACCTCCGAGTCCGTGTCTGAAGGGCATCCGGACAAAATCGCCGACCAGATTTCTGATGCGGTGCTGGACGCCATCATTGCTGAAGACAAGTTCGCCCGTGTGGCGTGCGAGACTCTGGTGAAAACCGGTGTAGCGATCATCGCTGGCGAAGTGACCACCACCGCCTGGGTTGACCTGGAGCAGATCGTACGTGACGTGATCACCGACATCGGCTACACCAGCTCCGACGTCGGCTTCGACGGCGCGACCTGCGGCGTGATGAACATCATCGGCAAGCAGTCCCCGGACATCAACCAGGGTGTCGACCGTGCCAAGCCGGAAGACCAGGGTGCCGGCGACCAGGGCCTGATGTTCGGCTATGCCAGCAACGAAACCGACGTGCTGATGCCTGCACCGATCACTTTCTCGCACCAGTTGGTACAGCGCCAGGCCGAAGCCCGCAAATCCGGCCTGCTGCCATGGCTGCGCCCGGATGCCAAGTCCCAGGTGACCTGCCGCTATGAAGGCGGCAAAGTCGTCGGTATCGACGCTGTTGTATTGTCGACCCAGCACAACCCGGACGTGTCCTACGCCGACCTGCGTGAAGGCGTGATGGAGCTGATCGTCAAGCACGTACTGCCGGCCGAGCTGCTGAGCAAAGACACCCAGTTCCACATCAACCCGACTGGCCAGTTCATCATCGGTGGCCCGGTGGGCGACTGTGGCCTGACCGGTCGCAAGATCATCGTCGACAGCTACGGCGGCATGGCTCGTCACGGCGGCGGCGCGTTCTCCGGTAAAGATCCGTCCAAGGTTGACCGTTCGGCCGCTTACGCAGGTCGTTATGTGGCCAAGAACATCGTTGCTGCCGGCTTGGCCGAGCGTTGCGAGATCCAGGTGTCCTACGCCATTGGTGTGGCCCAGCCTACGTCGATCTCGCTGAATACCTTCGGTACCGGCAAGATCAGCGACGACAAGATCGTTAAGCTGGTGCGTGAGATCTTCGACCTGCGCCCTTACGCGATCACCACCATGCTCGACCTGCTGCACCCGATGTACCAGGAAACCGCAGCCTACGGCCACTTCGGCCGCACCCCGGAGCAGAAGACCGTCGGCGACGACACCTTCACCACCTTCACGTGGGAAAAAACCGACCGCGCCAACGACCTGCGCACCGCCGCCGGCCTGTAAGTACGCGTTGCACCCAAAAGCCCTGCCGGGTTCGCCCGGCAGGGTTTTTTATTGCCTGCGCGATCACCTTCACATTTTTTGGATCCAAACCTTGCAGGCCCAATGATGGCCCTCTAGAATCCGCGCCCTCTCGGGCCCTCTACCTTATTTGGATATTGCCCTGCGTCAGCCCGGGATAGACACGCGCGCAGGCAATCGAACATTGAGGTTTTTCATGCGCATCTCCACGCTCGCCCCTGCTGCCCTTCTGCTCAGCCTGTTCGCCCTGCCGGCCCACGCCGCCGACCTGAGCGCACTGAGTGGCGCCCTGAGCTCCCAGTTGGGTGGCGGTAACTCCGGCGACTGCCAGAAGCAAGCCGCAGACCTGCAAACCAAAATCGATGCGGCCGAAGCCAGCAAAGACACCTTCAAAGTGAAGGCCTTCAAAGCGGCGCAAGACCAGATCAACAAAGGTTGTGACAAACTGTCTGAAGCCCAGGCCAAAGCCGATGCCAAGCAGCAAACCCAGGAAGCCAAGGCTGACAAGCCGGATGCCGTGAAAGCCTTGGGCGGTCTGTTCAAGTAAGCAGAAACACCCGGTAAAAAGCCCCGCACTGTCGGGGCTTTTTTGTGGCCGGGAGGTTCATTTAGGCTGGGCACCCTTTCCGAGCAAGGATGCTCATGATGCGTTTACTGATTGCCCTGTCACTCAGCGCGTTGCCCTTTTTGGCATGGGCCGAAGCCTGTACCGATGAGGCCAGAACCCAGGTCGACACCCTGGCCGAACAGGTCCGTCTGTGGGACGACAGCTACCACCGCCTCGGCCAATCACCCGTCCACGATGAACTCTACGACCAAGCCCGCCAGCGCCTGGCCCATTGGCGCCAGTGCTTCCCTCAAACCCTCGCAAAACCTGAAAACCCGCTGGCCGGCGCTCGGGGCACCTTCCGGCATCCCGTTGCTCATACCGGCCTGGAAAAACTGCTGGATGAACAGGCCGTCGGTGCCTGGCTCGATAGCCGACAAGACGTGTGGATTCAACCCAAGGTCGACGGGGTTGCAGTGACGCTGGTGTACCGTCAGGGCCGGTTGGAGCAAGTGATCAGCCGCGGCGATGGCGCACTTGGTCAGGACTGGTCAGCTTCCGCCCGCAGGATCCCTGGCATTGTCCAGCAGTTGCCGGAGCCCATCGACGTGGTACTGCAAGGCGAGCTCTATTGGCGCTTGGACGACCACGTGCAATCGACCACTGGTGGGCTCAATGCCCGCAGCAAGGTGGCCGGCCTGATGAACCGTCGACAGCTGAGTGACGCCGACGCCGCTGGTATAGGCCTGTTTGTCTGGGCCTGGCCGGACGGCCCAAGCGTATTTACCGAGCGCCTGGCAACCCTGGCACGATGGGGTTTCATCGACAGCCTGCGTTACAGCCAGCCCATCCGAACTCTCACCGAAGCCGCGCACTGGCGCATGTATTGGTACAACCACTCACTGCCCTTCGCCAGTGATGGAGTGGTGCTGCACCAAGCATCACGAGCGCCCGGCAAGCGCTGGCAAGTCAGCGCCCCCTATTGGGCGGTCGCCTGGAAGTACCCGACTTCCAAGGCGCTGGCTCTGGTACGCAAGGTGCAGTTCAAGATCGGCCGCACGGGGCGCATCACCCCCATTCTGGAGTTGGAGCCGGTGCGGCTGGACGATCGGCAGATCCGCCGGGTCAGCGTCGGCTCCTTGAAACACTGGCAAGCGCTGGATATTCGCCCTGGCGACCAAGTATCCATCAGCCTGGCGGGCCAGGTGATCCCTCGGTTGGACCACGTGATCCTGCGCAATCCCACGCGGATCGACCTGCCAGTGCCCGACCCGCGAGACTTTCACGCCCTGAGTTGCTGGCAACTGGACCCAGGCTGCGAAGAACAGTTGCTCGCACGCCTGACCTGGCTGAGCAGCAACCAGGGCCTGGCGTTACCGCACATGGGGCGCGAGACGTGGAACGTATTGATCCAGGCCGGTCTAATCGCATGCTTTCTCGATTGGTTAACCCTGGATGCGGCAGAGCTTGCTAACATTGATGGCTTGGGTGAGCGCAGCCGCACCCGACTGCTCGACAGCCTTCACAGCGCTCGGCAACGACCCTTTGCACAATGGCTAAAAGCCTTGGGTGTGCCGCCTGCGGCCCGCAGCAACCTGGAAGGAAACTGGCAGACACTGGTTGCCAGAGACACCCAGGCCTGGTTGGAGATCGATGGCATAGGTCCGGCTCGTGCAGCGCAACTGAGCGCTTTTTTTCGCGACCCGCAGGTACAGTCCTTAGCTGAAACATTACGTGTGGCCGGAATAGACGGGTTTTGAACGCGCCCCCAGCCACCTTTAAACCACCGCAGAATTCACCCTGCCCTTTGCGAATCTGGAGCTCCACATGAAATTCCTCGCCCCTTTTGCCCTGCTGACCGTCGCAAGCTTTATGGCCACGCCGCTGCTGGCCGCCGAAGAAGCCCCCCAACTCACTGGCTGCGCCGCTAAGCGCCAAGCCATCAGCACCCAGATCGAACAAGCCAAGGCCCATGGCAACAGCGACCAACAAGCCGGCCTGGAAAAAGCCCTGAGCGAAGTCACCGCCAATTGCACCGACGCCTCGCTGAGGAAGGAGCGGGAAAACAAGGTGCTCGACGCCAAGCACGACGTCAGCCGCCGTCAGGCGGACCTCGACAAGGCAATGAAAAAGGGCGACGCGGAGAAGATCAACAAGCGTAAGGACAAACTTGCCGAGTCCCGCAAGGAACTGCAGGACGCCGTGGAAGAACTTGACCAGTAAAACCGGTCAGTGGTCCCGAAACTGTTTATGGCAGGCACTGCAGGCATCTTCGACTTTCTGTACGGCAGGGGAAAGGTTACTGGCCTTGTAGGGCTGCACTTGGCTGGCGATCACCAATTCACCGGTGGCCGCCTCCAGGTCGCGGGCCAACTGCTGGAATTGCGCTTGTTTTTGCCACACGTCATCCTTGGCGCTGGTGTGATCTTCCTCGCGCACGCTCGGAAAGTGTTTCCAAGGTTCATGGGACAACGCATCGAGCTTGACCGCGCCCTCAGCGAATTTCGCGCCGTCGAACGCAATGCGTCCGCGCAACATGCCGCCCAGGTCTTCGCCGGTCTTGAGCATCTGCTTGAAGATCGCCTTGCGCTGGCCCAAGGGCGAATTCGGATCAACACCGCCGCAGGCAGACACTGCCAGGCAGGCCAACAATACAACCGTCAATTTTTTAAAAGTCATGGTGGCTCAGGGTCACGGGAAACGGCGGCCAGTATCCTCGCCCCACCCGCAAAGACCAATAGCCCTATTAATAATAAGGGTTGCCCAACGGCGCTACGGCGCGGGCAACCGTTTCAGGAATTACATGTATGAGTCTCACATTGAAACCCTGGAGCCGCCGCCTGGCATGGGCTCTGCCGATGATTGCGCTGCTGGCCGGCTGCGACGCGGGCAAGGACACCGGCAAAGACACGGCCAAAGATGAAGTTGCCAAACCCCACGCCGTCGCCACCTATGTAAACGCACCTTGGGAAGCACTGCCGGCGGTGTCCGACAGCGACCTGCTGGCCGGCTTTGAGTCCTGGCGCAGTGCTTGCCAACGCCTGAAGGCCGACCCTGTATGGGGCGCGACCTGCGCGGCAGCGGCCAGTGTGCCGGGCAATGCTGTGGCGGTGCGAGGCTTTCTCAAGGAGCGTCTGGATGTGTTCGGCTTGCGCTCGTCCGAGAACACCCCTAACGGTTTGATCACCGGCTACTACGAACCGGTCTACCCCGGCAGCCTGACCAAGACTGCCACCGCCCACGTGCCGGTGTATGGCGTGCCGGATGACCTGATCATCGTCAACCTGGAAAGCATTTATCCTGAACTGAAAGGCAAGCGCCTGCGCGGTCGTCTTGAAGGTCGCGTGCTCAAGCCTTATGACGATGCCAGCGCCATCAACGGCCAAGGCTCCACAGCTAAGCCGATCGCCTGGCTGACCAACCCGATGGACCTGCAATTTCTGCAAATCCAGGGTTCAGGCCGCATTCAATTGAAAGACGGGCGCCAACTGCGCGTCGGTTACGGCGACCAGAACGGCTATCCCTACCGCCCTATCGGCCGCTGGCTGGTGGAGCAAGGCGAGTTGAAAAAAGAAGACGTGACCATGGGCGCCATCAGCGCCTGGGCGAAGGCGCACCCGGAGCGAATCCCGGAACTGCTGGCGAGCAACCCCAGCTACGTGTTCTTCAGTGCTCGCCCCGACAGCAACGAAGGCCCACGTGGCTCGCTGAACGTGCCGTTGACCGCTGGCTACAGCGTGGCGGTGGATCGCAAAGTCATCCCGCTGGGCAGCCTGCTGTGGCTGTCGACGACAAAGCCCGATGGTTCGCCGATCGTTCGACCGGTCGCGGCCCAGGACACCGGCGGTGCAATTACCGGTGAGGTGCGTGCGGATTTGTTCTGGGGCACCGGCGATGCGGCAGGTGAGCTGGCGGGGAACATGAAGCAGCAAGGGCAAATCTGGATGCTATGGCCCAAGGGCGCAGCGTTGCCGCAGGTGCCGGAGATACTCTAGATCAACTGTGGGGGCGGTTGGACTTGCCGCCCCTCACAAGTGGATCTGCGTCACGGCTCAGATCGAGACAAAGAAGAAACTCGCAATCAACGCCATGCCCACGAACCACACCAGTGAACGCAGGATCGCCCAGTCGGCCACGTAGCAAATGATGTACAAGAGGCGGCTGGTGATAAACAGCACGGCCAGTACATTGATGGTCACCAGTTCGGCCGTACCCGCCAGGTGCGCGATAATCACCGCCGCCGCAAATGCCGGGGTGACTTCAAAGCTGTTGAGCTGGGCGTTGTGGGCGCGCCGAGCGAACCCATCGAGAGTCTCCAGAAAAGCGCGAGGGTCATGGTTCTGCCGAGGCCCGAACTTGCCCTGACTGAACTTGGCCAACCCTGTGCACAGGTAAGGCAAGAAAATTGCGATCAACACACACCAGAAAGCTACCGTCATCACTGATTCCCTTTTAGTTTTCTATTTTTAATTTGAAACAGAAATTAGAGTTTTAGCACCAATTCTGGCAAGCCGCACCCACCGCTATGAGCCGCCACACGCCAAAAGGTTCTACCGGTGTTTTGCGCCCTGCCTGCAACCTCAGGCCGCTGCGGCGGTCCATCCACCCACTCATGACTGATCTTTCCCACTCCAAGGACCCCGGATGCTTGAACTTGTCGCCGCCTTCATTTGCCTCACCACCCTGCTCACCTATGTGAACTTCCGTTTTATCGGACTGCCGCCCACCATCGGTGTGATGGTCACGGCCCTGCTGTTTTCCCTGATCCTGCAAGGCTTGAGCGTGCTCGGCTACCCAGGCCTTGAGGAGCGTATCCAGCAACTGATCGGCCAGATCGACTTCGGCGACTTGCTGATGAACTGGATGCTGTCATTCCTGCTGTTCGCCGGCGCTTTGCACGTCAACCTCAACGATCTGCGCAGCTACCGCTGGCCCATCGGCCTGCTGGCAACCTTCGGCGTGTTGATCGCTACCGTAGTGATCGGCAGTCTGGCGTACTACATTTTTGCCCTGTTCGGCTGGCACGTGAGCTTCCTCTACTGCTTGCTGTTCGGCGCACTCATCTCGCCCACGGACCCGATTGCGGTACTCGGTGTATTGCGAACCGCCAATGCGTCGAAACCGCTGAAAACCACCATCGTCGGCGAGTCGCTGTTCAACGACGGTACAGCGGTGGTGGTATTTACCGTGCTGCTGGGCATCGCACAATTGGGCGAGACGCCTACCGTGGGCGCCACAGCCATGTTGTTTGTCCATGAAGCCGTTGGCGGCGTGGCGTTCGGGGGGCTGATCGGTTATCTGGTCTACCTGATGATCAAGAGCATCGAACAGCACCAGATCGAAGTCATGCTGACCCTCGCCCTGGTGATCGGCGGCTCAGCGATGGCCACCGAGCTGCACGTCTCCGCCCCGATTGCGATGGTGGTGGCCGGGCTGATCATCGGTAACCTCGGGCGCAAGCTGGCGATGAACGACATGACCCGTCGCTACCTGGACGGTTTCTGGGAATTGCTCGACGACATGCTCAACGCTCTGCTGTTTGCGCTGATCGGCATGGAATTGCTGCTCTTGCCGTTCAATTGGCTGCACGTATTCGCGGCCAGTTTGCTGGCAGTGGCGATCCTGCTCTCACGCCTGCTAACTGTGGCCCCGGCGATCCTGCTGCTGCGCCGCTGGCGTACCGTGCCGCGCGGCACCATCCGCATCCTCACCTGGGGCGGCTTGCGCGGCGGGGTTTCGGTGGCACTGGCTCTGGCCCTGCCACTGGGGCCGGAGCGCGATCTGCTGCTGAGCATCACCTACATCGTGGTACTGTCGTCGATCCTGCTGCAGGGTTTGAGCATCGGCAAACTGGTCAAACGCGTGACCCGGGACGACCCCCAGGCCACGCCTGACGCTCACTGATCCTTGTCGATAGGTTGCGGATGCCTTGGGTCCGCAGCCTTCTTACCCGGCAAGCTGCCTTCACTGCGAATCTGCGCATGGCTGATCAAGGCAAAGATAAAGCTGCCACCGATGATATTGCCGGCCAGAGTCGGGCCGGCAAACACCAGCCAGAAATCCTTCCACGGCAACTCGCCGGCGAATACCAGATAAGACACTTCCGCAGACCCCACCACGATATGGGTGAAATCCCCCAGCGCCATCAGATAGGTGATCAGGATAATGATCCACATCTTGGCGCTTTCCATCGACGGGATCATCCACACCATGGTGGCGATCATCCAGCCGGAGACGATGCCTTTGGCAAACATCTGGCCGGTGTCGTTCTCCATGATCTTGCGCCCGATTTCCAGGAAGGCCTGGTCGGTCTTTGTGTCGAAGATCGGCAAGTGCAGCATCACATACGCCACCAACAGGGTGCCGCAAAGATTACCCACCAGCACCACCGACCACAGCCGCAACAGGCGCCCGGCATTACCAAAGGTCGGCTTGCTCATCACCGGCAGCACCGCGGTCAGGGTGTTTTCGGTGAACAGTTGCTGCCGCGCAAGGATTACCGCGAGGAATCCCGCGCAGTAACCGAAGCTGGCAATCACCTTGAAGGCTTCACCCTCGGGAAGACGTGAATTGAGCAATCCCATGGCCATCAGCGACAGGCCCATGGTCAGTCCGGCCGCCAGTGCCGACCACCACAAAGCGGCAACACTGCGCTCCAGCTCCTGATCTCCCTGGGTGCGGATAATTTCATGCAGGACCGCCGCGCGGGGCGGCTGGTTGTCGTCAACGTCCTGTTGCTCTTCCTGGGATAAGTTGGGGGTCTTGCCGTCTTGTTGCGTGGCCATGGCGATACCTGAACGGGGGGGCGGTGTTCAGGTACGACCTATGGCCGATCAATAGCGTTCACTGGTCCGACGCAGGATTATTCGCTGACGCCGTCGTCCTGGAACTGGTCTTTGACGTACTTGATCTCGGTACGCCCGTGAGGCGCCGGCAATCCGTCTTCGCCGAGGTTGACGAAGACCATTTTCTCAACCGTGAGGATGCTCTTGCGGGTGATCTTGTTGCGCACTTCACAGGTCAAGGTGATGGAGGTGCGGCCGAACTCGGTGGCGGTGATGCCCAGTTCGATGATGTCGCCCTGGCGCGAGGCACTGACGAAGTTGATTTCGGAGATGTACTTGGTCACCACCCGTTGGTTGCCCAGTTGAACAATGGCGTAGATGGCTGCTTCTTCGTCGATCCAGCGCAGCAGGCTGCCACCGAACAGGGTGCCGTTGGGGTTGAGGTCTTCAGGTTTTACCCATTTGCGGGTGTGGAAGTTCATGGTCACTCCAAAGCGTCTTGCCGAATGATGGGCGACATCATGGCAGAGCCCAGGCCCAAGCTCTATGAGCCATTGCCTATCAAGCCCATGAACGATCTTCATGCCGCCGACAGAAAGGCTTGGGAAGTCTGGCGCACACGGCTATAATCGCCCCCGTTTCAAAACGGTCATCTTCGATTGATACCGTTCTCCCGCCACCTGTCCGAGGGGCGCTGCAGCAGGCTAGGCCTGTCAGGCTCGGATGGGGCGTTGTCCGGCCTGATTCCCCTGGCCTGATACTAAACGCACAACGGCGCCCATTCGCACACTACGAATGGAGGCTCTTCATGAGCGCTGTCAACACGCCTGCAGATTTCACCGACTACAAAGTCGCCGACATGTCCCTCGCTGCCTGGGGCCGTCGCGAAACCTTTATCGCCGAATCCGAAATGCCAGCCCTGATGGGTCTGCGCCGCAAGTACGCCGCTGAGCAACCACTCAAAGGCGCGAAGATCCTCGGCTGCATCCACATGACCATCCAGACTGCCGTGCTGATCGAAACCCTGGTTGCCCTGGGTGCCGAAGTACGCTGGTCGTCCTGCAATATCTTCTCGACTCAAGACCAGGCCGCCGCAGCTATCGCCGCTGCCGGTATCGCGGTTTATGCCTGGAAAGGCGAGACCGAAGAAGAGTACGAGTGGTGCCTGGAACAAACCATCCTCAAAGATGGCGCGCCTTGGGACGCCAACATGATCCTCGACGACGGCGGCGACCTGACCGAGCTGCTGCACAAGAAATACCCGGCGATCCTGGACCGTGTCCACGGCGTCACCGAAGAAACCACCACCGGCGTACACCGCCTGCTGGACATGCTGGCCAAGGGCGAGCTGAAGATCCCGGCCATCAACGTCAACGACTCGGTGACCAAGAGCAAGAACGACAACAAGTACGGCTGCCGTCACAGCCTGAACGACGCCATCAAGCGCGGCACCGACCACCTGCTGTCGGGCAAGCAAGCCCTGGTGATCGGCTACGGTGACGTGGGTAAGGGTTCGTCCCAGTCCCTGCGCCAGGAAGGCATGATCGTTAAGGTCTCCGAAGTCGACCCGATCTGCGCCATGCAAGCCTGCATGGACGGTTTCGAAGTGGTTTCGCCGTTCATCGACGGCGTCAATGACGGCACCGAAGCGAGCATCGACAAAGCCCTGCTGGGCAAGATCGACCTGATCGTGACCACCACCGGTAACGTGAATGTTTGCGACGCGAACATGCTCAAAGCCCTGAAGAAGCGCGCCGTTGTCTGCAACATCGGTCACTTCGACAACGAGATCGACACCGCTTTCATGCGCAAGAACTGGGCATGGGAAGAAGTGAAGCCGCAGGTACACAAGGTTCACCGTACCGGCGCTGGCGATTTCGACCCGCAGAACGATGACTACCTGATCCTGCTGGCCGAAGGCCGTCTGGTTAACCTGGGCAACGCAACCGGCCACCCGAGCCGCATCATGGATGGTTCATTCGCCAACCAGGTACTGGCCCAGATCTTCCTGTTCGGCCAGAAGTACGCCGACCTGTCGCCAGCCCAGAAAGCCGAGCGCCTGACCGTGGAAGTACTGCCGAAGAAACTCGACGAAGAAGTGGCCCTGGAAATGGTCCGCGGCTTCGGCGGCGTAGTGACTCAACTGACCAAGACCCAGGCCGACTACATCGGCGTGACCGTCGAAGGCCCGTTCAAGCCGCACGCTTACCGCTACTGATTTGCCTGTGCCCGCTCTCTATCTTAAGGGGAGCGGGCTTTATGTGGGAGCGGGCTTGCTCGCGAATGCGGTGTTTCAGTCAACTTATTCTTCACTGACATACCGCATTCGCGAGCAAGCCCGCTCCCACATTGGCGGTGTACACACTCCGGCTTCTGAGTTTTAAAGGGTATGACCATGTCCCAAGACCGTCGCTACAGCTTCGAGTTCTTTCCCACCAAGACCGATGCTGGGCATGAAAAACTGATGGCGACTGCCAAACAGTTGGCAAGCTACAACCCCGACTTCTTCTCCTGCACCTACGGCGCTGGCGGCTCGACCCGTGATCGCACGATCAACACCGTGTTGCAGCTGGAAAGCGAAGTCAAAGTTCCCGCCGCGCCGCACTTGTCGTGCGTGGGCGACAGCAAGGACGACCTGCGCGGCCTGCTGACCCAATACAAACAAGCCGGCATTCAGCGCATCGTCGCCCTGCGCGGCGACTTGCCCTCCGGCATGGGCATGGCCAGCGGTGAGCTGCGCTACGCCAATGACCTGGTGAGCTTCATCCGTGAAGAAAGCGGCGATCACTTCCATATCGAAGTGGCGGCTTATCCGGAGATGCATCCTCAGGCGCGCAATTTCGAAGACGATCTGCAGAACTTCGTACGCAAGGCAAACGCGGGCGCCGACAGCGCGATCACTCAGTACTTCTTCAACGCCGACAGCTACTTCTATTTCGTCGAGCGCGTACGGGCCATGGGTGTGAACATCCCGATCGTGCCGGGCATCATGCCGATCACCAACTACAGCAAGCTGGCACGTTTCTCGGACGCCTGCGGTGCCGAAATCCCACGCTGGGTGCGCAAGCAACTGGAAGCCTATGGCGACGACGTCAAGAGCATTCAGGCGTTCGGCGAACAGGTCATCAGCGAAATGTGTGAACGTTTGTTACAAGGTGGCGCGCCAGGGTTGCACTTCTATACCCTGAACCAGGCTGAGCCGAGCCTCGCTATCTGGAACAACCTTAAACTGCCACGCTAAGCCGGTTTAATAGCAGTTCCCGGCCCTCGTTATCACGGGGGCTTTTTTCGTCTACATGTCCCCGGAAAGGAAGCCAGCAGTAAATGAATACAGCGTCCCCGACTCCTCGCCCCCAGCTGATTTACCTGGTATTCGGCGCCGAGACCTACCATCAGGAAGCCGTATTCAGCATCGCCAGTGCCGTTGCCCAACTGGGCGGGCCTCAGGACATGCCGTTAGACATCCAAGTGTTCAGCGACAACCCGGCCCCGTACCGTGGCTTGCCAGTACAGGTCCACACATTGGACAGCGCCACGCGACAACGCTGGAGCGAACCCCACGGCTACCATTTCCGTACCAAACATGTGCTGTTGCGTCAGGTGCTGGAAACGGCGGAACTGGCGCTGCTGATCGACACCGATACATTTTTCCACGACTCGCCCATGGCATTGTTCGAGCGCGTAACACCGGGCACCGTGCTGTGCAACGCCTTCCAGGCCAAGTATGGCGACAACCGCGAAAGCGTACTGTATGAAGCCCTGGCCAAGTACCTGGCCGACAAAGGCCTCGCCGACGATGATATGTGGCTGCTCAACTCAGGCGTGATGGGCTTGACCCGGCAAGACGCGCACATTCTGGACCGTTCGATCGAGTTGATGGATGAGCTGTTCCCCATGGCCCACGGCGCCTACACCCTCGAAGAGTTCTGCCTGTCAGTAGCCGCGTACCGCACGCTCAACGTGCGCCAGTGCCCGGACCTGATCCATCACTATTGGAGCCGCAAGCAGTTGTTCCGGGCCAAGGTCAAGGCGTGGGTAACCAAGCATGCCGCCGACCCTCTCTGCACCCAGGCCCTGGCCGATACACGCAAGGTCTCCGCCCACCTGCCCCGCCCACCACGCTTGCAGCGCCTGATGTACAAACTGATCACCCTGGCGCTGCCCAAGCGCAAGCAGCAGTTCATCCGTGAGATTCTCTACGGCTGCTACGAGCACGAAAATGAATTCGACAAGGCCTGCGGCCCAGTTTGGTGGGAAAAAGCCCTTCAAAACCAGGAAGAACGCCAGAAATGCCCGGTGGACGCACACCAACTCGAACACTGGTTCGCCAACCCCGTGGTGCGCCTGATTCTGGGGGAGCGACGCGCAGCCATCTATGAACACCTGATGACCTCGCCCACAAAATAGGGCGGCCCGCAGAAGCTTAAGCCAGAGCTTCTCTTTAACGCACGGGCGTCGTAACCTCAGGGCATGCCTGTCATTCTGAAGCTGTTGATCGCCGCGTTTTTCACTTGCCTGAGCCTGGCCGCTTACGGCGAGAAACTGCGCATTGTCACCGAGCCCTGGGCGCCTTATGTGTATGAAGAAGACGGCGCCATGCACGGGCTGGATTACGAAACGACGGTGATCGTATTCCAGCGCCTGGGGGTCGAAGTGCAATGGCAGTTCCTGCCCTGGAAGCGCTGTCTGGCCATGCTTGATCAAGGCCATGCCGATGGCGCGCTGGATATTTTCCACAGCCACGACCGCGACGCCCTGCTGCTGTACCCCAGCGAACCGCTGTCGGAAGTGGAGTTCGTAATGTTCTACGCCAACGACCGTCCGCATCCGGTCCAAAGCCTCGACGACTTGCGTGGCCTCACAGTCGGCACGTCGCCAGGCTACCTGTACGGATTACCCTTCAGCGACTCCACCTTATTCAACCGCGAGCCGGCCCCCAGCCATGAAGCCAACTTCGGCAAATTACTGCTGGGGCGCATCGACCTTGTGATCACCGACCGCCGGGTTGGCCAGCACGTGATCAAGACACTGGGCCTGGAAGGCAAGGTCAGCCAGGCCCCCGTTGTCGTCAGCCGCCAGCAGCAGTACCTCGCCGTACGTCGTGGCGCAGGCATGGACCTGCTGGTGCAACGCTTTGCCGCCGAGCTCAAACGCTTCAAACAGGAGCCGGCCTACACGGCATTGAGCGCCAAATATGGTGGATTCGAAGCGATTACGGCGTCCGGACACACCGTTGAGCAGCAGGAAAGCGGCGCACCGTGATTGCTCTGCTATACTCCGGCCTTCCCGCCAGGCTTACGCCCGGCCGCTGAGGTCTTGAAAAAGGCACCCAACCCCGCTACTGCGCAGCTTTCAGCCCGCGCGAGCCGGTGGAGTGCCCGCCAGACGCAGCAGGACCGGACGGGATTGCGCTCCCCTAAGCGCCATTCACGCCCGGCAAGATTATCCCTTTGGGCCAAGCCCTAACTAAAACAGGATTACTCATGTCCTTTGCTTCCCTCGGTCTCTCCGAGGCTTTAGTCCGCGCCATCGAGGCAGCGGGCTATACCGAGCCTACTCCGGTGCAACAGCGGGCCATTCCCGCCGTGTTGCAAGGTCGCGACCTGATGGTTGCGGCTCAGACAGGTACTGGTAAAACCGGCGGCTTCGCCCTCCCGATTCTGGAGCGGTTGTTCCCCAACGGTCACCCGGACAAATCCCAGCGTCACGGCCCGCGCCAACCACGCGTACTGGTTCTGACCCCTACCCGCGAACTCGCCGCCCAAGTGCACGACAGCTTCAAGCTGTATGCCCGCGACTTGAAGTTCGTCAGCGCCTGCATCTTCGGCGGCGTCGGCATGAACCCACAGGTTCAGGCCATGTCCCGTGGTGTTGACGTGCTGGTGGCATGCCCTGGTCGCTTGCTCGACCTGTGCGGCCAAGGCAGCGTCGATTTGTCCCACGTGGAAATCCTCGTGCTGGACGAAGCCGACCGCATGCTCGACATGGGCTTTGTCCATGACGTGAAAAAAGTCCTCGCCCGCCTACCGGCCAAACGTCAGAACCTGCTGTTCTCGGCAACGTTCTCCCAAGACATCACCGCCCTGGCCGGCAAGCTGCTGCACAACCCGGAGCGCATCGAAGTCACGCCGCCGAACACCACGGTCGAGCGTATCGAGCAACGAGTCTTCCGCTTGGCCGCCAGCCACAAGCGCTCGCTGCTGGCCCACCTGATCACCCACGGTGCGTGGGAGCAGGTGCTGGTGTTCACCCGTACCAAACACGGCGCCAACCGCCTGGCTGAATACCTGGACAAGCACGGCCTCACCGCCGTCGCCATCCACGGGAACAAGAGCCAGAACGCGCGCACCAAAGCCCTGGCTGACTTCAAGGCCGGCAGCGTACGCATCCTGGTAGCGACCGATATCGCTGCACGCGGACTGGATATCGACCAGTTGCCACACGTGGTCAACTTCGAGCTGCCAAACGTCGATGAAGACTATGTGCACCGTATCGGCCGTACTGGCCGTGCCGGTCGTTCGGGTGAAGCCATTTCCCTGGTAGCACCGGACGAAGAAAAACTGCTGAAAAGCATCGAACGCATGACCAAGCAGAAAATCGCCGACGGCGACCTGATGGGCTTTGATGCCAGCGCTGTAGAGGCCGAAAAGCCTGAAGTGCGCGAGCGTCCTGACGTGCGTAACCCACGCAACCCACGCGGTCCGAAGGGCGATGGCCCGAACGGCGGCGGTGGTGGCGGTGGTCGTCGCGACAAAGGCAAAGACAAAGGCGGCAAGGAAAAAGCGCCAACCAACGGCCGTGGCGAACGCCCAGCCCGCGAGCAGAAGCCTCGTGAAGGTACCCCGGCCCGTGAACAGCGTCAGCCGAGCCAACCGCCGCGCGCTGCAGCCGACCGTGCCCCGGACGAATTCCTCGACGACGACGTGGATAACTTCGGTAACCGCGTCGACTACGTGCCACAGGCCAAACCGGCCCAAGGCCGTGGCCGTCGTCCAGGTGCCCCAGCACAGGGCGCCGGCGCAGGCACTGGCGCACCCCGCGGCGGCCAGCCACAGGGCGCACGCCAGAACGGTCCGCGCAACAGCAGCGGCGGCACCACCGGCACCCCGCCTGCCAAACGCAGCGGCCCGCGTAGCGGTGCACCGCGTGACGGCCAGGCCCGCCGCGAAGATTCGCGCAGCAACAACCGCCGCCCAGCCCGTGACGACCAGCCTCGTTCGTCCGAGCCAGCCGTGCAAAACCCGCGCGGTGGCCCAGCGCCGAAGATCATCCACAAGGAGTCGAAAGCTGACCGCTTCCCGACACCTGAGCAGTTGGATCAACTGCCAGGCCGCCCTCGTGGTGAAAAACCAGCGCTGCTGACTCGCAACCGCTGAGTTTCAAAGCTCCATAAAAAATGCCCCGCCTCTTTCGAGACGGGGCATTTTTTTGGACTCAACAAAAAAGAATGAGCCCTGCTGTGGGCAGAAATTACTTCTGCTTAACACCTTCCAGCGAGATGTCCAGGTTAACAGTCTGCGAAGACGGGCCCGGGCCTTTGATGCCAAAGTCGTTCAGGTCCAGCGTAGTGGTGGCGTTGAAGCCCGCACGCTCGCCGCCCCATGGATCCTTGCCTTCACCGTTGAAGGTAGCCTTGAAGGTCACAGGCTTGGTCACGCCGTGGAACGTCAGGTCGCCGGTCACGTCAGCAGTTTTTTCGCCGGTGGATTTAACAGCGGTAGATACAAACTTGGCGTCAGCAAACTTGGCAACGTCCAGGAAGTCCTTGCTGCCGATGTGCTTGTCACGCTCAGCGTGGTTGGACCACAGGCTGGCGGTTTTCACGTCGACGGCGATTTTGCTGGCTTCAGGCTTGGCGGAATCCCAGCTGAACGTACCATCCCAGTCCTTGAAGGTACCGTGGATGAAGCTGTAGCCCAGGTGGCTGATTTTCCAGTCGATGAAGGCGTGTTGGCCTTCCTTGTCGATTTTGTAGTCAGCGGCCATCACCTGACCTGCAGACAGCAGCGCTGTACCGATTGCCAGAGCGGCGAGGGTCTTCTTCAACATGCTTTATATTCCTTGTGAGTCGAGGTTGAACATCAGGCTTTGCGCCCCAGCATTCGCGTGAGGGTCGCATCACGATCGATAAAGTGGTGTTTCAACGCAGCCACGCCGTGCAAGCCGGCGAAAACCACGAGCACCCAGGCCAGGTACAAATGCACCAAGCCCGCGTTGTCTGCCTGGTCCGGTAGACCGGAAACCACGGCAGGAATTTCAAACAGGCCAAACACCGGGATACCGACACCATCGGCGGTGGAAATTAGGTATCCGGCAATCATCACGGCAAACAGCCCGAGATAAAGGAACGCGTGGCCGAACGCGGCACCGATGCGGGTCAAGCGGCTGTAACTGGCCAACGGCGGTGGTGGCGGGCTGATCAGGCGCCAGACGATACGCACCAGCATGATGGCGAACAGCGTGATGCCAATGCTCTTGTGCAGGTCCGGCGCGTCTTTGCGCCAGGCGCTGTAGTAGTCGAGCCCAACCATCCACAAACCCAGGGCGAACAGACCGAACACAACCAGGGCCACACCCCAGTGCAAAATCATACTGACCCAGCCATAACGGGCCGGTGAGTTACGTAGCTGCATGTACTTAATCCCGTAAGAGCTGCGCCCAAGACTAGCGATTTACCTATCGAATTAAAGCGGAAAATTTTGCTTTGAAATATCGAGAAATACGATCTAGAGCGTATGCACAATAAGTTAACCAAGGATTAAGGACTATCCCTAACAAACGTGACAGTCCGTCCCGCGTTTACTCCGAATTCCCCACAATGGCTTGTGACCCAGGCCTCCATTGCATAGGCTTGCGCGATTGTTTCGCCTGCGCCGTTCGCAGGACCGCTTCGAGGAGATCACCGATGGGCTTGAACAACCAGTGGATGCAACGCGACCTCGCCGTGCTGTGGCATCCCTGCACCCAGATGAAAGACCACCAGCAGCTGCCGCTGATCCCGATCAAGCGCGGGGAAGGCGTCTGGCTGGAAGACTTCGAAGGCAAGCGCTACCTCGACGCTGTCAGCTCCTGGTGGGTCAACGTGTTCGGCCACGCCAACCCACGCATCAACCAACGCATCAAGGACCAGGTCGACCAACTGGAACACGTGATCCTCGCCGGCTTCAGCCACCAGCCGGTGATCGAACTGTCCGAACGCCTGGTCGCGATGACCCCTGAAGGCCTGACCCGATGCTTCTATGCCGATAACGGTTCGTCATGCATCGAAGTCGCGCTGAAGATGAGCTTCCACTATTGGCTCAACCGCGGTTTGCCGAACAAAAAGCGCTTCGTCACCCTGACCAACAGTTACCACGGCGAAACCATCGCCGCGATGTCAGTGGGCGACGTGCCGCTGTTTACCGAAACCTACAAGGCGCTGCTGCTCGACACCATCAAGGTGCCAAGCCCGGACTGCTACCTGCGCCCCGAGGGCATGAGCTGGGAAGAACACTCGCGCACTATGTTCCTGGCCATGGAACAGACCCTGGCCGACAACCATGACACCGTCGCCGCCGTGATCGTCGAGCCACTGATCCAGGGCGCAGGCGGCATGCGCATGTACCACCCGGTGTATCTGAAGCTGCTGCGCGAAGCCTGCGACCGCTACGGCGTGCACCTGATCCACGACGAAATCGCCGTGGGCTTCGGCCGTACCGGCACGATGTTCGCCTGTGAACAGGCCGGCATCCGTCCGGACTTCCTGTGCTTGTCCAAGGCCCTCACCGGCGGTTACCTGCCGTTGGCGGCGGTGGTCACCACAGATGATGTCTACGACGCCTTCTACGACGACTACCCGACCCTGCGCGCGTTCCTGCACTCCCACAGCTACACCGGCAACCCGCTGGCGTGCGCGGCGGCCCTGGCGACCCTGGATATATTCGAAGAAGACAACGTCATCGAAAACAACAAGGCCCTGGCCCAGCGTATGGCAACCGCCACTGCCCACCTGGTCGATCATCCCCATGTGTCGGAAGTGCGCCAGACCGGCATGGTATTGGCCATCGAAATGGTCCAGGACAAGGCCACCAAAACCGCCTATCCGTGGCAGGAGCGCCGTGGTTTGAAGGTGTTCGAGCATGCCCTGGAACGTGGTGCGCTGCTGCGGCCATTGGGCAGCGTGGTGTATTTCCTGCCGCCGTATGTGATTACGCCGGAGCAGATCGACTTCCTCGCCACCGTTGCCAGCGAAGGCATCGATATCGCGACCAATAGCAAGGTCAGCGTCGCCGTGCCAAAAGACTTCCACCCAGGCTTTCGCGACCCGGGCTGATGGTTCCTACCTAAATTCTTCAGAGAACAGACATGAGACTGTCCCGCTTTTTCACCGACACCCCGCTGAGCCTCGGTGACCATGAACTGCCAGAAGCCCAGGCGCATTACATCAGCCGCGTGCTACGCATGGTCGAGGGCGACGCCGTGCAATTGTTCGACGGCTCCGGCCTGGAGTTTCGCGGCACATTGCTGGAGGTCGGGAAAAAACGCGTCACCGTACAACTCACCGAAAGCTTCACGGGCCAGACCGAATCGCCACTGCACATCCACCTTGGCCAGGGCCTTTCCCGGGGCGAGCGCATGGATTGGGCAATCCAGAAAGCCACTGAACTGGGGGTCAACGAAATCACCCCGATTTTCAGCGACCGCTGCGAAGTGCGACTCAAGGACGAGCGCGCTGACAAACGCCTGCTGCACTGGCGCCAGGTGGCGATCAGTGCGTGCGAGCAATGCGGGCGTTCGACGGTGCCGGTGATTCACCCACCGCTGTTGCTGGCGGACTGGCTGAAGCAGGTCGAGGCGGATCTGAAGCTGGTGCTGCACCCGGTGGCAGAGCCGATGGTCAGCCATGCCAAGCCTGCGAGCCTGGCGTTTCTGATCGGGCCGGAAGGCGGGTTGACTGACAATGAAGTCGACACCGCCCAAGCCGCCAGCTTCCATGCCGCCCGTCTCGGCCCACGGGTGCTACGTACCGAGACCGCGCCAGTGGTAGCGCTGGCCGTCGCCCAACAACTCTGGGGCGACTTCTAGCCCACAGCTGCAAAAACGATCGTAATGCGGGAGGGACTTGCTCCCTCCCACATTTAGATTCGGTTACCCCTTCTTACTCCACCGGATCACTCACCGGCTTGGCAATAATCGCCTTCAACTCGCTGGTCATCGGGAATTCCAGGTTCAAGCCCTTGGGCGGAATCGGCTGTTCAAACCAGCGCTGGTAAATCCCGTTGATCTCCCCCGAGCGGTACAGGTCGCCGAGGGTCTCGTTGACCACCGCAAGAAACTGCGGATCGTCCTTGCGCACCATGCAGCTGTAGATCTCCCGCGACTGCTCCTCGCCCACCACCACCCATTTGTGCGGGTCCTTGGCTTTGGCGCGTTCGCCGTAGAGGAGCGCGTCGTCCATATAAAACGCCACGGCGCGGCCCGTCTCCAGCATCTTGAACGCTTCGCCATGATCCTTTGCGCTGATCACGAACATATTGGTTTTGTGCTCGGCGTTGTAGCTCTTGAGAAAACGTTCGTTGGTGGTGCCGGCGGTGGTCACCACGTTCTTGCCGGCAAGGTCGGTGAAGCCTTTGATGCCGCTGTCTTTAGCCGTCAGCAACTGGCCTTTCACATAAATAAACCCATAGGAAAATGCCACCTGCTTCTGGCGCTCGGCGGTCACTCCGGTGGAACCGCATTCCAAGTCAACGGTGCCGTTCTGCACCAGCGGAATTCGCGTCTGGGACGTCACGAGGTTGTACTTCACCTTGAGGTCGGCCACTCCGGTTTTCTGCTGGATGCGCTCGACAATCTTGCTCGACAGGTCCACCGAATAACCCATGGGTTTGCCGCTGTGATCCCCCACATAGGAAAACGGCACCGACGCATCGCGATAGCCCAGGGTGATGGACTTGGCGTTGGCGATCTTGCTCAACGTGCCGTTCAGCGCCGGTTCATTTGCCTGAACCTGAGCCCCAAACAACAGCCCCACGGTACAACCGGTCAACAGGATTTTTTTCATTGTTCTACTCCGTTGGTTATTTACGTACAGCGATGACACTGATTTCCACCAACACACTCGGTCGCGCCAGCTCCGCCTGCAGGGTGGTTCGCGTGGGCGCCATCCCCGGCGACAGCCACGCCGACCACACCTCGTTCATCGGCGCAAAACCGGTGCCGATGTCTTTGAGGTAAATGGTCGCATTGAGCAGATGGTCCTTGTCGCTGCCCGCCTGGGCCAGCAACCCGTCGATTTTGGCCAGCACTTCGCGGGTTTGTGTCGCGACATCCTGACCGTCACCCGGTACCTGACCCGACAAGAACACCAAGTCCTTGAAAGTCACGGCACCAGAAAGACGCTCGTTGCTGCTGATTCGATTGATGGTCATGGTTACATCCTCAAGCGGCGCGGGGCGTCAGGCCCTGCATATCAATGGAAAGGGCGTGCCGACCGATCAGCTCGGCCAACAGTTGGCCGCTGCCGCATGCCAGGGTAAACCCCAGGGCGCCGTGGCCCAGGTTCAGCCACAGGTTGCGATAAACGCTGGCGCCAATCAGCGGCACACCGGTAGGCGTGGCCGGGCGCATGCCGGCCCACTCGACCGCACGGGCATAGTCGCCGCCCAGAGGGAACGTCTCGACCGCCTGGCGCTTGATCAGGGCCAAACGCTTGGGCTCCAGGCCCGCGTCGAAACCGACGATATCCACCATCGCCGCCACCCGCAGTTGTTCACCGATGCGCGCGTAGACGATCTTGCGGTCGTAGTCGGTGATGCTCACATTCGGCGCCTGGTGCTGCGGGCCAATCGGTACGCTCAGGCTGTAGCCCTTCAGCGGATACAGCGGCAGCGAAAGCCCCGGCAATCCCAACTCGGCGCTGCGATACCCCGCGGCCAATACCAGGTGCTGGACCGGCATCACTTCATCCGCCAATTCGATGGCTTGTACCGCGCCGTCCGCGTGACGAATCCCGGTCACCTTGCGCCCCAGCAAAAATCGGCAGCGCCCAGAGGCCTCAAGCCGCGCCGCCAATCGTTGGCAGAACGCGTGACAGTCCGCGACTTCCTCGTTCGGCGTGTAGATGCCGCCGACAAACCCATCGCCCGCCAGCGCAGGCTCCAGCCGCGCGCAATCGGCGGCGGACCATACCTGCTGCTGCAAAATATCCGTGACCTTGCTGCGCGCATGCGCGAATGAACGGCTATCGCGGAAAGTCACCAGCTTGCCATTGCGCCGCCAGTCGAAACCGTCCAGGTGGTCATCCTCGCGCCATTGCTGCAACGTGCGTTGGCTCAAGGAGGCCAGGCGCAGCAGGTGCTCCGCATTACGCTTATTCACCGAACCTCGGCATGCGCCGATAAACGCCGCCATCCAACGCCATTGCTGGGGATCGAGGCGTGGGCGCAATTTCAACGGAGAGTCACCGCGCACCAGCCAGCCAAGCGCTTGCAGCGGCACTCCGGCATCAGCCAACGGCGCGACATAGCGGTAGGACAGTTGCCCGCCGTTGGCGAAACTGGTTTCGCTGCCCAGTCGGTCGCGAGCGTCGATCACCGTCACTTCATGGCCGGCACGCACCAGCGCATACGCACTCGCCAAGCCAATGACTCCACCGCCAATGATGCAAACCTGCCTGG
Source organism: Pseudomonas sivasensis (assembly GCF_052938085.1). Taxonomy (NCBI): domain Bacteria; kingdom Pseudomonadati; phylum Pseudomonadota; class Gammaproteobacteria; order Pseudomonadales; family Pseudomonadaceae; genus Pseudomonas; species Pseudomonas sivasensis. Next base: position 284,827 of record NZ_CP176442.1, on the reverse strand, counting down.
CCATCCCCGCCCCCTCGCCGTCGATTAAGTAGGCTCAAGCGTAGGGGCAGGTGACAGGCCGCCGACAATGAATAAAGATGGCTCACCTATAAACAAAGGTTATGGACTTGCCATGCGCCTGCGTCATATCGAAATCTTCCAGGCAATCCGCCAGACCGGCTCCGTCAGCGCCGCCGCGCAATTGCTGCACGTGTCGCAGCCGGCGGTAACCAAAGTGTTGCAGCACGCAGAGCTGCAGCTGGGCTTCCCACTGTTCCTGCGCGTACGCGGCAAGTTGCAGCCCACGCCGGAAGCACTGGCGCTGGAGAGTGAAGTGGAGAAAGTCACCGCGAGCCTGCAAGGGGTGCGGCGTCTGGCCAAGAGCTTGCGTCGTGCGCCGGGGCAAAGTGTGCGCATCGGCGCAACCCCCGCGCTGGCGCTGTCGCTGCTGCCGCCGGCGATTCTGGAATGGAAGCGAGACTACCCGGACATGGCCTGTGAACTGTCCAGCGACCACAGCCGCGAACTGGTGCAAAAGTTGTTGATGCGCGAGATTGATCTGGCGCTGACGCTCAACTTCTCCGGCCATCCAGGGTTGACCACCCAGGTGTTGGCCAACGGTGTGCTGGTGGCGTTGGCATCCAAAGGCTATTGGCCGGAGACTGAGCTGCATCAGCCCCTGCCATTGGCCGACTTGGCGGGCGCGCCGCTGATTGGCCTGTCCAGCGCCGACCCGCTGGCGGCAAAACTCGACAGCTACCTGGAGAATGTCGACCCTGCGCCCCGGGTGACGATCTCGGTGCAAACCTATTCGCTGGCGCGCGCGATGGTGGAGTCCGGCGCGGGGTTAACGGTGATCGACCCGTTCACCGCGCTGGGCGCCTCGACGGACACCACTTGCATCCGCACGCTCACCCCGCCGCTGCCGATCACCCTGTATGCCCTGACGCGCGCCGACGGACCGCCGCCGCATATGCTGGCCAATCTGCTGGAGATCTTGGGCAAGCGGTCATGCGAGTTGTTGGGACGCCTCTAAGGACATCGCCCCTCTCATTCAAAGCACGTAATGCATGATCGCCACAAAGTGCAGCAGGCTGCCGCCGATCACAAACAGATGCCAGATCCCATGGGAATGCCGCAGGCGGTCCTCCAGGGCAAAGAAAATGATGCCCACGGTGTACAACACCCCGCCCGCCGCCAGCCAGGTAAACCCCGCCGTCCCCAGCGCGGCGATCAGCGGCTTGACTGCCACCAGCACGATCCAACCCATCACCGCATAAATCACAATGGACAGGATGCGCGCCTCAGAGCGCGGCTTGATCTCTTGCAGGATGCCAATCACCGCCAGCCCCCACACGATGCCGAACAGCGTCCAGCCCCACGGGCCGCGCAGGGTCACCAGGCAAAACGGCGTGTAGCTGCCGGCGATCAACAGGTAGATCGAAAAGTGATCGACCTTCTGCATGATCTCTTTTCGCCGACCTTGCACGCTGTGGTACACGGTCGACGCGCTGTACAGCACCATCAACGTAAAGCCGTAAATCGCCACGCTGACGATCTTCCAGGGGCTGCCGTCCAGGCTCGCCACCACCAACATCCACACAGCGCCAATACACGCCGCGACTGCACCGAGCAAATGGCTCCAGGCGTTGAATCGTTCCCCGTGGTACATGTGTCACCGACCTCCTGTAACCGTTAACAGCTGGCGGCAAGCCTCCCGCCTTGGGCATAAGAGTGCAAGCGTCGCATGACGTTCCGGCGACGCCGCGCGGTTTTGCGGGCACAATCGACGGCATTCGAACAAGAGCCCACGGCCATGCTGATCGACGAAGAGTTCACCCTCAAAAAGCTGGAAATCTTCCTGGCATTCATGCGTACCGGCAACCTGGCCCGCGCCGCTGCCGAACTGCAAACCAGCAATGTCAGCGTGCACCGCGCCATCCACTCGCTGGAAAATGCACTGCGCTGCCCGCTGTTCAAACACGAGGGCCGCAACCTCACCCCGCTGGAAAGCGCCTACGTCCTCGAAGAACGCGCACAGAAACTGGTGGCCGATGTGGTCGACAGCGTGCGCCTGACCCGCGAAGCCGCCGGCTTCTCGGCCGAGCGCTTCAAGTTGGGCTCGCTGTATTCGCTGACGGTCAAGACCGTGCCGCAACTGATCATGGGCCTGAAGATTCGTCGCAGCGAGCTCAATATCGACCTGATCCTGGGTTCCAACTTCGACCTGCTCTACAAGCTCAAGAACATGGAAGTGGACGCGATCCTGATCTCCCTCGATGAACAGGCCAACGACCCCGACTGCGAGCAGATCGCGCTGTTCTCCGACGACATCTTCCTCGCCACTCCGGCGGATTCACCCTTCGACCGTGATCACGAAATCGACCTGGCCGACGTGCGCGACGCGACCTTCATCACCCTCACCCAAGGCTTCGCCACCCACCAGGATGGCAACCGAGTGTTCAAGCAAGCGGGGTTCGAGCCGAAGGTGGCGATGCAGGTCAATGACATCTTCACGCTGTTGAGTATGGTCAGCTCAGGCGTGGGCTATGCGTTGTTGCCGGGACGGATTGCGGCGGTGTATGAAAACCGCGTGAAGCTGATACCGCTGCAAGCCAGGTATCGATTGCAGCAGCAGATCGGCGTGGTGTTTCTGAAAGCCAAGGAACGTGACCCAAATTTGCTGGCGTTGTTGGCGGAGTGTCGGATGTATGCCAATCGGCAGGCTTGAGATAGCCATCGGGGGCAAGCCCCCTCCCACACTTGAATGTATTCACAAATCAAAATGTGGGAGGGGGCTTGCCCCCGATGAGGCCAAACCAGACAACACAACTTCCAAAGCTAGCCAACCAACCCACGCACAATGAAGTACAGCAGCGAAGGCCCAAGCAAACACCCAAGCCCGGTGTGGAACGTGGCCGTCAATGCACCATAAGGCACCAACCGTCGGTCCGTTGCCGCCAGCCCAGCCGTCACGCCGCTGACGGTGCCGGCCAAGCCACCAAACACCATCGCCGAACGCGGGTTATCCAAGCCCATCCAACGCGCCGCCACCGGTGTACCGACCATCACCAGGATCGCCTTGATCAACCCGGTCGCGATGGACAGCGCCATCACATCCGAGGTCGCGCCAATCGCTGCACCGGTCACCGGGCCGACGATGTAGGTCACGGCACCCGCGCCGATGGTGGTCATGCTGATCGCGTCGCGATAGCCAAACACCCAGGCCATGCTGGCGCCGACGATAAACGGCAGGATCGTGCCCAGCAGCAGCGCAATCACACCGATCATCCCGGCTTTGCGCGCTTCGGTGGCTTGCACCTCAAACGCCGTGGCAACGATGGCGAAGTCGCGCAGCATCGCGCCGCCCATGAGGCCGATACCGGAGAACAGCGCCAGGTCCGCCAGGCCTTTTTGCCCGCCGGTAATGGTGCCGCCGACCCAGGCCAGGATCAGGCCGATGACGATGGCAATCGCCGAGCCATGGATACGCCCGAACGTCAGGCGCTTGGACAGCACCACAGAAATCCACATCACCACGCCAACAAAGGCAAACGCGGTGATCAGGCCGTTATGTTCCAAACCTTTTTCGATGAGGTCCCACATATCAGCGACCTCCCGCAGGCACGATCAACGGCTCTTCGGCGGGCAGAGGCTCGCCCTTGTGGGTACGGCTGATCAAGGCAATGGTGCAACCACAGACCACCACCGAACCAATGGCCGCCAGCACCGCGACCGGGCCGCCGTGCAAGGCGGTCACGACGTTTTGTTGCGCGGCCATCGCCACCACCACGGGGATATACATCGCGCCCCAAAAGCCGACGCCCATCTCGCATTCCTTGGTCATGCCGCCGCGTTTTTGCATCCACAGGCGGGCGCAGATCAGCAGGATCATGGCGATGCCCACCCCGCCCACGTTGGATTTGACGCCAAGCAACACGCCGAGCATGTCGCCCATGATCACACCTGCAAGCGTGCAGATCGCCAGCAATGCCACACCGTAAATAATCATTGTTGTTGTCCTCGAAGTGCTCGATCGAAATTGTTGTTTTTGTGATTCGACAGCCTTGGGTAGTGCTTTATCGGTGGCGGCGCTCCTCCTCTTCCAGCAGGGCCTGCAAGGTATCCAGGCGTGCGCCTTCACAGGCGATCACCGTGCCTTGTTCGAACACGCGGCGTGACAGGCCGGTGAGCACGGCGCCCGGGGGCAGTTCGATTTGCAGGCGCACGCCGCGCTCATAGGCGCTTTGCACGGTGCCGCGCCAGTCGACAACGCGGCACATGTTGAAGGCCAGGTCGTCGCAAAGGTGTTCGGGGTTGTGGATCGGCCGCGCGCGGGTGCTGCTCAGGTAGGTGATGCGCGGCGCATTGAGCGGGACAAAAGCCTGGGCCAGGGCCTCGGCCGGTTGCTCCAGCAGCGCGCAATGGGACGGCACACTGACGGCCAGGCGTTTGGCGATGCCGTTGCCCTTGATGCGCGCGGCAACACGCTTCATGGCCTCGTCGCTGCCGGCGATCACGCTCTGGTTATCGGCGTTGATATTGGCCAGGTATACCGGGGTTTCGGGGCTGTGGATGTCGGCGAGGATGTTTTCGACGGTGGATAACTCCACGCCGATGATCGCGGTCATGCCGTAGCCGTGTGGATAAGCGCTTTGCATCAGTTGGCCGCGCAGGCTCACAAGCTTTACCGCATCGGGAAAATCCAGCGCACCAGCGATGACCGCAGCCGGATAGGCACCGATGGACAGGCCCGCCACGTAATGCGGGGTGCGATCCAACAGACGGGCGTGGGCTACGCCGGCAATCAACAGACACAGCTGCACGGCGCGGGTACTGGCCAGGGCTTGCGCGGAATCGAGCAGGCGCGCGTCTTCGCCCAGGGCATCGCTGGCTTCGGCCAGGATGTCGGCAGGCAGCGCCTGGAGCATGCCCGTGCGCTGGGCGCCCTGCCCCGGAAACACCAGCAGGCTGCTCATGCCACATCCTGCCAGGGGTCGATTACAAGGTGCGCACCGCTGGTGGTTTTGAGTAATACGCGGCGGGATGGCCCGGCCCACTCGCGCAAGGCGACGGCGCCGAACGGGGTTTGTAATTGCAGGTCTACGCTGCACACCGCCTTATCCAGTCGTTCCAGAAGAGCCCGAGCGTCATTGCGATCCAGCGGCTCAGGCGCGCGCAGGATCAAATCCAGATCACTCTCAGCATGCAGCGCCTCAATGCCGGTCGCCAACTCAAAACCCGCACTGCCGCTGACGCCCCAGCTTGTCTGGGCCAGCACCGGGCGCAACTGCTGCAATGCGTGCAACGCAGGTAAATCCCGCGTCGAGATCACGGCGCGCAACGCCTCCGGCACCACACGCCGACGCACCGCTGCAATCGGCATCACGGCGGCAAAACGCTGTTCGCGCAAACGTCCACGCACGCCGACCGCCACCTGGCCCGGCTCGGCGAGCGCGCGACGCACCACTACCGGGTGACCGGCGCTGATCGCGTCCACCGCCCAGGCCGGTGCGTCAACGGGCAGATGCGCCGGGGTCATGCCCCAGAGCAGGTCGTGCGCGTTCACCATTGCTCCCGCAACAACTCGCGCACGTGGCTGGAAGCGGAGCGATTAGTGGCGCCGAGGCGTCCGCTCAAATCGGGTGTGCCAATGTCCTTGATTGCACTCACCAGACATTCACTGACCCGCACCACATCGTCCGCTGTCGGTTGTTCAATCTGGCTCACCGACAAGGTCTCCCACAGCAATCCGAGGCTGGCATAGCTGTCAATGTCATAGGCCATGGGCGGCACGCTGGCGGCCAGGGCTTCCAGCTCTTCGACACTGCGCAGGGTCACCCGCGCAGCCGAGGCCTTGCCCATGGCGTGCACCATCACACCGGGATCGCGCAAGGCGATCAGGCGGTTGGCTTGGTAACCGTGGGCCAGGAACGCACCGGACATGGCCTTGCCCACCAGCAGCGCAATCACCGGGTGGCCGGCGAGGCGAGCGCGGGCATAGCTGTCGGCGGCAGCGGCCAGGGCCTGATGGATGCCGAGGGCCTCTTCGCGACGGCCGTAGGCTTGGCTGGGCACATCGACGATGGCGATGATCGGGCGCTTGTCGCCGCGGGCGATGGCTTCATCGACGGCCTTGGCCAGGCCCCAGCCTTCGAGCAGGCCGACTTCGCCATTGCGCGCCCGAGGGAAGCGGTTTTGCGCGTCAGTCACCACGGCGACAAAGCGCACCTTTTGCTCACCCAATACACCGTCGGCAACCCTCAGCGACGCGGGCAAACCGTCTACAGGTGGAGCGCCGGCGCTCAATGCGTTGAACCACTGCAAACCTCTCATGAGCGTTCTCCTTGATACAGCTCGCGCACCGTCTCCGGGTCGATTTGCGGTACGGCGTCCAGCTCGGCCAAGCGTGTGAGGTAATAATCAGCCTGGCGACTGCGTTGTTGGGCGGGCACGCCTTGCTGCAGCAACGCGCTGACCGTCTGTTGGATCTGCGCCACATCGTCGGCCACGTAACGGTCGGCCAGGCCACTGTTAAAGCGCTGCTCGCCACCCGTGAGGCTCCAGATAAAGGGACGGTCGCGGGAGTCGTATTCTTCCAACCCGGCTTCCTGTTCGATCACCTGCGGGCCATTGAGGCCCAGGCGCGCTTCGCGGGTCACGACGAGGTAGCTGCACAGCCCGGCCGCGATGGACATGCCGCCGAAACAGCCAACGCTGCCCGCCACCACGCCGATCACCGGCTGGTACTGGCGCAGGTCGACAATCGCCGCGTGTATATCGGCAATTGCGGCCAGGCCGAGGTTGGCTTCCTGCAAGCGCACGCCGCCGGTTTCCAAGAGCAGCACCGCGCGGGTCGGGATGCCCTTGCGGTTGTCCTCAGCTGCCAACTCCAGGGCGCCAGCGATTTTCGCACCGCCCACTTCACCGAGGCTGCCGCCCTGGAAGTTGCCCTCAATGGCCGCAATCACCACAGGCAAGTCGCCGATGCTGCCCTTGGCGATCACCACCCCGTCATCGGCCTGGGGTACCACACCTTGACGGCTGAGCCAGGGCGACATGACCCGCTGGAACGGGTCGATCAGTTCGCGAAAGGTGCCGGCATCCAACAAGGCCTTGGCCCGCTGCCGCGCACCCAGTTCCACGAAGCTGTGTTTAGCGAGCAAGTCAGTCATGGCCGATCTCCTCGAAACCCTGCTCCAGGCGCAAACGCACCACGCCGGGGGTGGCGCCGAAGTCGTGGATATCAATGTTCAGGGCGGGTGGTGTCTGTTCTTGGAAGATGCGTTCGAACAGGTGCTGCCAGCGTTGTTCGGCGCCATTCACCGAGGTCTGTACCTGAATGGTCAACGTGCCGGCCGTACCCGGTTCCAGCAGCACTTCCAGGTCGCCCGAGCCGACGCAACCCACCAGCGCACGGCCTTTTGGCGGCTGCCCGGCGGGGAATTCAAAGGATAAGGTTTCCATCACAACGCTCCGTCGAGGCGGTCGATAAACAGGCAGGCGGCCAACAGGTCGGCGGCGCCACCGGGGGAGGCATTCAGGGCCAGCAGTTGGTGGTCCAGCTCATGCAGTTGGCGGCGCCCGGCGAGGCTAGCGCTGCCGCCAGCATCGAGCACGGCCTGAGCGCCGCGCTGCATGGCATGCAGGCCTTCCAGGCCGGCGCGATAGAGCACGCAGGTGTCGGCCAGATCGGTCATGATCGCGAGCAAGGCGTCCAGGCGTGCGTTCTGTTCGCCGGCGTTTTGGCGGCGACTTTTGTGCAGTTGCGGCAGGCCGCGCTGCATCACCGAGGGGAAGCCAAGCTGCGCTTCTTCACGGGCACCGCGCGCGCCGTAGCGTTGCGCGACCTGGGCGCCGTGGCTCAGTGGCTGTGGGGCGTAGCGGTCGTTGAGCAGGGCTAATCTGGCCGCGTTCAGCGTTATAGCGCGGGGCTCCAAGGCTGCCGCAGCAGTGAGCAAGCCGAGCGCCCAGATCGCGCCGCGATGGGTATTCACACCCTGAGTGGTGGTGAGCATCGCTTGCTCACCCTCACGGCCAATACGACCGAGGGCTTCGCGCAGAGGCAAGCCGACCTCACCGATTTCAATCGCCGCTTCGGCCATTTCCTTGAACATCGGCCATAACGACAGCGCCGAAGCGTGCATCAGCCCCAGGTGCAAATCACTGTGGGCGCCGTTGCCGCGACGGTCCACCAGGGCGGGTTTAGGCGACAGGTCGGCTTCATCGATCAGCGCATCGACGGCCATATCCGCCAGGCGATCCGCAAGACTGAGTTCATGCAGTTTGAGAGCGCGCATTTACCAGCTCCTGAATTTGGCGGGCGGGTTGTACAGGCCACCGGACCACTCCACCAGGTCGGCCACGCTCTTGGCGGCCAACAACTCGCGGGTGGCGTCGGTGCGGCGGATGCCCAAGTCTTCGGGCAAGGCGATCAGGCCTTCGCGGCGCATGCGCGCGGTGTCCTTCGGGTTGTGGCGCAGGCCGATGGCGGTCACCCCGGCGACGGCGGCTATCATCGCCTGGCGTTCTTCCAGGGAGCGCGCCTTGTACAGGTAGGCGATGCCTTCTTCGGTGAGCAGGTGGGTGACGTCGTCACCGTAAATCATGATCGGCGCCAGGGGCATGCCGCTTTTACGCGCCACTTCCACGGCGTCGAGGGTGTCGACGAAGGTGGGCTTGCCGCCTTCCTGGAAGGTCTCGACCATCTGCACCACGAGCTTTTTGCCGCGCTCCAGCAGCGCGACCGGCGCATCGCCGTGACGCATATCCAGCCACGCCGGCGTGCCATGGCGGCGACCGCGCGGGTCGTGGCCCATGTTCGGCGCACCACCGAAACCGGCGAGGCGGCCACGGGTCACGGTGCTGGAATGGCCGTCGCCGTCGACTTGCAGGGTGGCGCCGATAAACAGGTCCACCGCGTACTGGCCGGCCAATTGGCAGAACATCCGGTTGGAACGCATCGAGCCGTCGCGGCCGGTGAAGAACACATCCGGGCGGGCGGCGATGTAGTTCTCCATGCCCAGCTCGGTGCCAAAGCAATGCACGCTTTCCACCCAACCGCTTTCGATGGCGGGGATCAGCGTGGGGTGCGGGTTGAGGGTCCAGTTGCGGCAGATCTTGCCCTTAAGCCCCAGGGATTCGCCGTAGGTGGGCAGGATCAATTCGATGGCGGCGGTGTTGAAACCGATGCCGTGGTTGAGCGATTGCACATTGTGTTTTTCGTAGATGCCACGGATCGCCATCATCGCCATCAACACATGCACCGGTTTGATATGGCGCGGGTCGCGGGTGAACAGCGGCTCGATGTAGAACGGCTTGTCGGCCACCACCACAAAATCCACCCAACTGGCAGGAATGTCGACGCGAGGCAAATCGGTGACGTCATCCACCAACTGGTTGACCTGCACGATCACGATGCCATCGCTGAACGCGGCGGGTTCGATCAATGCCGGGGTGTCTTCAGTGCTGGCGCCGGTGTAGATATTGCCGGCGCGGTCGGCCATGAACCCGGCGGAGAGCACCACGTTGGGGATCAGGTCCACCACCAGCCGTGCATAGAGTTCGATGTAGGTGTGGATCGCGCCGATTTCCAGCAGGCCGTCTTCCAGCAACTGGCTGATGCGCAGGGATTGGGTGCCGGCGAAGGAGAAATCCAGCTTGCGGGCGATGCCCTTTTCAAACAGGTCCAGGTGCTCGGACCGCCCGACACTGGGCATGATCATGTGCAAATCGTGAAGCTTGGCCGGGTCGGCCTTGGCCAGCGAGCGCGAGAGGAAGTCGGCTTGCTTCTGGTTATTGCCTTCCAGCACCACGCGGTCGCCGGGGAGGATCAGCGCCTCAAGCGCCTCAACAATCTTGTCGCTGGGCAGCACCGCGCCGTCTGCGTACTTTTTGACCAGACCGAGCCGCCGCTGCTTCTCGTCGCGCCGCCGCGTCCAGCGCGAGTCGGGGGTTATTGTTGTTGTCATGGTCGCTCCACGAGGTTAGCTGTCGTGAGGCTTACCTTAGGAGTGAATCCGGGAGCCATCAATCAAGCTTAGCGATGGATCGTTACGGTTAGAGTAATGAAACATCAGCAAACACTGACCTGAGCCCAAAGAAGATCAACATGTGGGAGGGGGCTTGCTCCCGATGGAGGTGGGTCAGCTGAGTGATGTTTCAACTGACACTCAGCCATCGGGGGCAAGCCCCCTCCCACATTTGCTCACTGGTGTCTGTGAGAGTGCGGTCCCAAAAAGGGACTGATCAGTCCCTGCTTGGGACCTTTTCCAGCGAAGGGCTGACCTGTTCCAGCGCCCGATCCACCAACAACTGCCCCAACTCGGCCATTTGCTGGATCCCGAGCAAGATGGCGCGCTGGGAGGTGTCCAGGTCGAAGGCCAGGTTGCAGGTGAGTGCGTTGAGGGAGGACAGGGTTTCGCTGGCGTTGACCAGCAGGGTTTCGGTGTTTTGGTGGGGGTTTACGGTGAAGAGGTTTGCGGGAGGATTGGGGGTAGGTTTGACCATGATTTACAACGCCGATATGTGATGGAGGCTGCGCTCTTTCGCTTGCACGCGAATTAAGGTGGCAGCGGTGCGCCGGTGTGCAAGACCGGGCATATCGGACCCCGGCAGACCCCGAAGGATCTCCCACGCACAGCCGCCATAACAAATACAGCAGGCATAAAAAACACCCGTTGAATGGCTATGGGCGTTGGTGCGCCGAAGACTAGGCGCGCGGACTGCACGCGACAAGTTCATGCACGGCCCAAAATCTTGCAGGAAAAATCCGAAGCCAGCAGGCCTACAACCTCATGTCGATGCTCACAGCCCCCAAAGCTTCAAGCGGGTAGCTGCGGTACTCATAAACCTCCCCACGGACAATGAGGTGGATGACTCCATCCACCTGGTTCACTTGCACATCAGGCTCTTTGGTTTTTAGAAATGGATGTGCCGAGACCAGTGACGTGAGTATTTCGTGATCATTACGCAGGTCCTTATGCACGTAGTACCTGTAGGAAAAGCCCACCGTCGCGCCGCCCTGCCCGTCACGCGCACCATAAATTGAGCTGCCATTGCCCAAGGAGTGCTTCAAAACCACTTCGTCCAGGTCAGGCGTACCGGATGACATGATCCAATTGCCCCCGATGTATATCAGGCAGGCCACCAGAAGACAGTTACGCAGGACCGGCAAGAGCCCCTTAGTAGCCCTGAGAAATTGCATACTCAATCCCCCCTCTTTATCCAATATTGATCTTGGGGATCATCGCCAAAAGGGTCACCGCCCCACCATGATCCAAACTCCGGCTTGGTGGTTTTTGCGAATGTTTGAGCGACGCCGGCTGCCCGCAACAGAACATGCTCGGGAATGCCGAGTACCGTACCTGTAGCACCATAATTGAAATTACCAAAAGCTTCGTACTGACGCCCTCGCTTCTTGTAGTTCCATGGACCGGCTGCACGAGCCTGGGAATAAAACCACGAATAGGCGAATGCCGAACCGGGCTTGAGATGAGTGCCCTTGCACTTGGCTGTCGCCATGTTTTCAAGTATTGAAACACCAGGCGGCATTAACGGTACGATCATTTTCGGGGCCTTGGTGGCAGTGAGGAGCGTAGAACTTAGCCACCGCGCTCAGGCCTGGAAACCCGATAAATCCAAATGCAGAACTCGCCGACAATAACCGCACTCCATTCCTACAAGATGTTCAGGTTGTTGCTCGGAACCTGTCTCTCTAGCCTTTTTTCGTCCAAGCCCACCACGGGCGACCATCGTGAATCCGAACTCTAAACCCAATCTGCGTATGCACAACCCACCTCACCCAGGCGAAATTCTGCTTGAGGATGTAGTCCCGGCCCTCGGTATTACTATCACCGAAATGTCCAGGCGCCTTGGCTTCGCCCGCGATACTTTTTCAAGGATCTTGCATGGCCACGCCCCCGTAAGCCCGTACCTTGCCGTCCGGTTGGAGCGAGTCGGCGTAAGTACTGCGCAGTTATGGTTATCGATGCAAAGCGCCTACGACTTGTGGCAGGCCGAGCATCGGGAGCAGCCGATGCTTGAGCCGTTTGCGCGGATTGATTAAGGAAAAATCCGACCGGACGCTCAACGTGCCATGACGTTAACCACCACATGCAAAATGAACGCAGGCCCGTAACAAGGTTTCCCCTGTTCATCCTCGATTCTCCAGACTGAAGCCACCGTACAAGTCTCCCTGGGTGCTGCAAATTCCACACTGATATGCACCGGCTGGCCCGGCAGCGTATCGGCAATCGGGAGCTCGCTGTGCAGGCTGCGCAGATGAATATCCATCACTACCTCCAACTGGCCTTGTGGATCTGCGCGGCGGGCAATAACGTATTCCCCATCAACACGCACCAGTCGTCGCCCGCGCCAGGGTCGTGTGCCCAGGTTCTGAATCTCCCAGGTTTTCTGAAAAACTTCCCCCGGCAACACGACGGTTTGATCAGGCGTCGTGACATCGGCATTGAACACCGCAACGTCCTCCGGATCATCAATACCTGCAGCCCGATTGGTGGTAGCCATTGAGCACGCATTACCGGGCGCACCTGTCAGGTCAGCGAAGTAGCGAAACAGCAGCAAGGGAGAAACCTGCAATGCCTTCGCCAGCTTGATCAGCGTGCGCACCGACGGGTCCCTGGAAGCTCCAGCCGATAGACCGTACAGGTAGGTTCTGGAAATTCCCGCCTCCTTGGCCAGCGCAGTCAGGGGCTTGCCCAACTCTCGGCTGCGCCGTGCAACCAGCGACCTGAGGGTATCTCGCGTTCTTATATTCATACGAAGTTTGCGGTTCCCATTTTTAGGTGAACGTCATTTCTTTGTCCGCCAAAAAAGACAACCTGTCCGCCGCCACGTGTCTTGAACCATGCACACTCGCCGCCTGCTGGCGAAGTTGTGAAGGACATGGATGGGGCCCTTTTAGTCAGTCATATCCAGTGTCGTAGTTTCTCGCCTGCTTGCGAACCCAGTGTTTGTTGCATTCCTTTACATCTACCTTTGGATATAGCCATGAACCACATCAAAGCGTGCTGTAAATCCGTTGCTCAAACAGGCTTTGGCACCCTGCAAATATCAGAAGCGATGCTGCTGGATTACAAAAAAATCGTTGAGGGATACTCCGCAATATCGCCAGCCACCAAGGCCTCGTTTTCCTTCGCGAAAGACACCGATGGATTTTTCCCCTTTGGCGCTGAGTACTCGAGCCTTGAGGATCAGCCAGACCTGTGTGAGCGATTTTGTTACTGGCCTGCGCATTCATCAAAACGAAGAGCGTTTGAATTCACACGAAGTGAATTTTTTGCCGCCGTTAATGCTTTTGAACAACAGATCAGCGAGCTTGCCCAGGAATTGATGGACGGAATTTGCGCGGAGTTTGGAGCCACTTCGTTGAACTCTTTGCGTGCAACGTCCTATCTGCAACTGTGTGTCTATGGAGCTAATTCCGGGTCGGATCAGCGCCAGTTTGCTCAGGACCCTCATGAGGATGGTCATCTGTTGTCATTTATCAAGCCGACTCGTGATGGCCTCGTCCTGGTTCGAGGCAGCTCGCTGGAGCCGGTACGCCTCTTGGAGAACGAGGTTGCAATCTTGGCCGGATCGTTACTGACTGACCTCTCAGACTATGCAATTCCCGCTGCATACCACGCGGTTCTGACTCCTCGGAGACCAATGCCACGCAGCTCTCTCATTTACTTCGTCAACCCTGATGCAGAGCAGGAACTGAGAGGCTTTTTCCGCCACCAGCCGATCGACTTGAAAAGCGCCGCCAACGCGCGCCATACCGGTTTCGGTAATCAACCCCTTCAATTGAACTGATACCCAGGCGGTCGAGCACTTCATGACTCCAGACCTCAACGTCTTTTATCTCGAAGGTCTTCTACTGGGCATCGGACTGTTCGCCGCTCCTGGACCGAAGGACACCCTGGTTATTCGCCAGGGTGTCAGTCGCAGCCCTGTCTGGGGTGTGGTGGCGGTATGCGTGTTCGCCGATATCATCCTCATCGCTCTTGGGGTCATGGGCTTGGGCTCGTTGCTCGGCAGCAAGCCTGGTTTGGTGGCGTTACTGCTGCTGTCGGGAGCGGCCTATCTGTTGTGGTTTGGCTGGCAGCGGTTATTGGCTTGTGTGCGTAACCAGTCGATGCCAGATACTCAAAGCAACCTCACCTCACAGCGCGGATTACTGCGCACGGCGGTGATACTTGGATTTGCCAATCCGTATGCTTGGCTGGATACCGTGGTGCTAATTGGCTCTATTGGTGCGGCAAAGCCCGTCAGCCAACAAGCGTTCTTTGCCGGCGGAGCAATGACCGCGTCGCTGGTATGGTTTGTGGTTTTGGCGTTGGGATGCCAAAGGTTGACGGGGCTATTTCGTTCGGCAAAGGTCTGGCGTTTGTTGGACGCCGGCGTGGTGATTTTGATGGTGTACCTCGCGGGTATGCTGATTGCTGATTTTCATCTGCTGCAGCGTCTCTGAACGGGAAAGCGCCCTCACCACAGGGGCCTTTCATTTCTCATGGAGAATGCGCCACTCAGGCCAACCCGGACTCCACCAGCAGCGCCTCAAGCCCCATCAAATCCGGCACCTTCGCCACATGCTCCCCCACCTGCACCGCTGCCAGTTCCAGCGGGCACAGCGGCACGTCCACATAGCTCAACTCGCTATCGAGCTTGTACGACCGCGGAATACCCTGGATCACCAGCGCAATAAACTTCAACGTCGTCCGCCCGCCCAGCGCATTCAACACCACGATCCGCGAGCGTTCGCCGGTCACGCTGGCCTCGCCGCACACGGCTTCGAAACTGATCAACGGAATCTGCCGATCCCGCCACGTCACTTGCCGCAAATACCACGGCGGTGCGTCGCTGGCCGGTTCGCCGCGTTGGAAGTCGATCAACTCGGCGATGGCGACGTTGGGCAGTACCAGGTGACGGTCGGCCAGGGGCAGCAGCAGGCCGGTCAGTTGGCTGGTGCGGTGGTCAAGCATGGGACTTGCTCCAATAGGCGATGCTTTCCAGCAGCACCGACTCTTGATACGGCTTGCCGAGGTATTCGTTGACGCCGATCGCCATGGCGCGGTCGCGGTGTTTCTGGCCGGTGCGGGAGGTGATCATGATGATCGGCAGGCGCATCAAGCGCGGGTCGTTGCGCACTTGCGTGGCCACTTCAAAGCCGTCCATGCGCGGCATTTCGATGTCGAGCAGCATCAAGTCCGGGGTGTGTTCTTCAAGCACAGCCAGGGCGTCGATGCCGTCTTTGGCAGTGAGCACGTTCATGCCGTTGCGCTCCAGCAGCCGGCTGGTGACTTTGCGCACGGTAACCGAGTCGTCCACTACCAGCACCAGCAAGGGGCGTTTTTTCAGCGGGTCGTTGAGGATCAGTGGCGCATCCACCGACTGCGCCGGCAAGGCCGGTTGGCGGGCGCGGATATGCGCCAGCAAGTCGATAATCAGCACCACGCGGCCGTCGCCGAGGATGGTCGCGCCGGACAAGCCTTGCACCCCCGCGAACTGCGGCCCCAGGCCCTTGACCACGATTTCCCGCGTGCCGGCCATGGCATCCACATGCACCGCAACACGCCGCTCATTGCACTGCACCAAGAGCACCGGCACCGGCTGGTACTGGCCCAGCAGTTTCGGACGGGCCACGGTATGCAGCAGGTCGCCGAGGTAAAACAGTTCGTAGCGCTGGCCTGCGTATTCATAACGCGGCGGATCTTGCTGGTAGTGCCCCGCCAGCTCATGGGGCAGCACACGCACCAGCCCTTCGATGGTGTTGAGCGGGATTGCGTATTGGTCGTCGGCGCACTGCACCATCAGTGCGCGGTTGACCGACACGGTGAACGGCAGACGAATCCGAAAATGCACGCCCTCGCCCGGCGTCGACTCAATGAACATCGAGCCGCCGAGCTGGCGCACTTCTTCATGCACCACGTCCATGCCCACGCCACGCCCGGAAATCTGCGTGATCTTTTCCGCAGTGGAAAACCCCGGCTGCAAGATGAACTGCAACACATCGCGGTCGCTGATCTCTTGATGAGGGGCGAGCAACCCGCGCTTGATCGCCTTGCGCCGCACCGCTTCGAGGGGCACGCCGGCGCCGTCGTCGCGCATGTCGAAAACGATATCGCCGCCTTCGTGGGTCAGGTCCAGGGTGATGCGGCCCTTTTCCGGCTTACCGGCCAGCAGCCGCACATCGCGGGACTCCAGGCCATGGTCAACGGCGTTGCGCAGCATGTGCTCCAAGGGCGCCGCCATGCGTTCAAGCACGTTGCGGTCCATCTCACCCTCGGCATTGCCGACGATGAATTCCACGTCCTTGCCCAACTCGCCCGCCACCTGGCGCACGATACGTTTGAGGCGCGGCAACATACGCTCGAACGGCACCATGCGCGTGCGCATCAGGCCTTCCTGCAACTCGGTGTTGATGCGTGCCTGTTGCTGCAACAGGTCGTGCGCATCCTCGTTGCGACGGTCGAGGGTGTCCTTCAGGTCGAGCAGGTCGGAGGCGGATTCGGACAACGCGCGGGACAGTTGCTGCAACTGCGAATGGCGGTCCATCTCCAACGGATCGAAGTCTTCGTAGCCCAGGCGCTCGGCCTCGGCCTGTTGGCGGCTGAGGATGCGACCTTGGGTTTCGGTGTCGAGGCGGCGCAGTTGATCGCGCATTCGCTCAATGGTGGTTTCCACCTCGTTCAACGCAATGCGCGCGTCGTTGACCTGCTGTTCGATGCGGCCACGGAAGATCGAGGTTTCACCCGCCAGGTTGACCAGATCGTCCAGCAGGTCGGCGGAGATTTTCACCATGTCGGCGGTAGGATCAGCGACCGCTTCGGCCTTGCCTGCGGGCAACGCCACCGGCACCACTGGCTCTACGCTGGGGTGCACCAGGCTTTTGATGCGTTCGATGAGCTTGTCCACTGAGCCCACCGGCATCCCATCCGTCACGGCGTCGATCATCTGCGCCAGGCGGTCATGGCAGCCTTGCAGCAGCGCGAACAGCTCAGCCGACGGCGCGAGCAAACCGGCGGACAGCCCTTCGTACAGAAACTCAAGCTCATGGGCCAAGTCACCAATCGGCCCGATCTCGACCATGCGCGCGCCGCCCTTTAGGGTGTGCAGGTCGCGCAACAGGGTTTCGACTTCCTGGCGATTGTTCGGCTCGGCCTGCCAGCGCAGCAACGCGCTGCCCGAGCTGTCGAGAATGTCGGCCGCTTCTTCGAGGAAGATATCCAGCAATTCCGGATCGGCGCCCGCCGTTTCAGGCGCTGGCGCCTGGGTCGCGGGCGTACTGCTCTGTCGCAGCTCACGAAGCTTGGCAACCAGCTCGACGCTGTCGCTCAAGGGCTGGTGGTGGTGCAGTTCTTCCAGCTGCAAGGCCAGGTGTTCATGGCTGGCCATCAGCACTTGAGACAACTCGGCGCTGTAGCTGTAGCGACGGTCAACCAGGCCTTCGTAAAAGCATTCCAACTCATAGGCCAGATCGCCCACCGGGCCGATTTCAGCCATGCGCGCGCCGCCCTTGAGGGTGTGCAGGTCGCGCTGCAACGAGGACAACGGTGCAGCGTTTTCGGGCTCCAGCAGCCAGCGCTTGAGGGACTGCCCGGCGCTGTCGAGAATGTCCACGGCTTCTTCGAGGAAGATCTCGACGATCTCATCGTCCATCGCCGTTTCATGCTCCAACTGCGCGGTGGCGGCACCGAGTTCAGCGATGCTCAGGGCGCGGTTACCGTCACTTTTGATCAGGCCGGTGGCGGACGGGTCCAGGGCTCCGTCCAGCAATTCGCGCAGGGCCTCGACCCGTGCCGGGGCCAGGCTGATTTCCTGACCGGCGGCCAGTTGGTCAAGCATGTTGATCAGCGCTTCATGGGCCTGTTCGGCCTCACGGAAAAACCGCTCGCTGACGGCCAGACTGCTCTCTTCCACCGCGCCATAGAGGTCGAGCAAGGCTTCGCACAACTCGTCGATAGGGTGCAGGTCGGCGATGTGTGCCCCTTCTCCCAGCGTGGTCAGTTCATCCAGCAACGCCGTGAGTTCCTGGCGCTCGCCGGGGTGCTGTTGCCAACGACGCAGCAGGCTTTCGGCGTCGAGCAGGATATCCATGCCCTGGGCCAGGAAGTTGGCGATCAGTTGCGGGTCACGCTTGATGCGCAAGCCGGTGTTGGGCGCGTCGAGCAGCGTTGCCAACTGATGGTCAAGCAGGGCTTGGGTGCGGCCAATCAAATCGGCCGCCCCCCTGATCGGCACCAGAGGGTCGCGATCCAGTTGGCGTAAGCCACGCTGGAACAGAGCTTCGGCTTCCAGCAGTAACTCCACCTCGTCCAGGTCCAGCGGCAGACGATGGGCCTTGTATTCGCGTGTCAGGTGATCCAGTGGGCGCACCAGCTCGGCAATCGGCAACACGCCGGCCATGTAAGCACTGCCCTTGAGAGTGTGCAGCGCGCGTTGCAGCTCATCGCTGACCTGCAGCGGCACATGCTCGGCGGCCTGTTGCAGGAAATGGTTGAGGCTGTCCAGATGGCTCTGGGCTTCGTTGCGGAAAATTTCCAGCAGCATCGGGTCGTGGGGTTCGCCAGGAGATAGGGCGCCGCCGCTGGCATAGGCGTGGGCGCGAGCGGCCAAGGCGTCGACCTCGTCGCGTTGGTGTTGGTCGTCCGTCGCAAAGTCGGAGATCAACTCCGGCAGCAGGGCCACGGCGTCATCCAGCACCTGCTGGATCTCGGGGCCTAGGGCCACACTGCGTTCCAGCACACGGTTCAGCAGGTTTTCAACAGCCCAGGCCAACTCGGCCAGGACCAGGGCACGCACCATGCGGCCACTGCCTTTCAACGTGTGGAAAGCGCCGCGCATTTCGCCTTGGGCGGTTTTGTCCGCGCTGTTGGGCAGGTGGCGGTGCAGCACTTCGAGAACTTCGTCAGTCTCTTCAAGGAAGACTTCGCGTAGCTCATCGTCGATAGGCGCTTCATCGGCTGGCGGCGGCAGCAGACTACCGGGGCGTTGCAGGGCCGGCGGGTTGAGGCGCGAGGTAGGGTTGGCCAGTGCGTCGAACTGCGACTGGCTGGGCGTGACCTCGCTCGACAACGCACCATCGGGGGCTACCAACGCCTGGCGCCAGGGTTTCTCGGCGGGCAGATAGCCCAGCGTCGCCAGGCTTTGGGTGGCCAGTTCCAATACCCGCTCGCCAGCAACGTCGGGGTCCTGGAGCATGCGTTCGAGGTAGTACTCCAAGCTGCTGATCACATCGGCAAAATGCTCCAGTTGCTCCTCTGCCGGCGGGCCTTCGTTGACCATCAACTGCTCATCGACGTAGTCGGTGCACCCGCGCATCAGGCTCGCTGCACGCGGTAGCGGAATCATCGCCAACGCGCCACGCACCTGGCTCAGCAACTCCGGCAGCGATTCCAGGCGCTGACGGTCCCAGTCGGCTTCCATGCAGTCGATCACCAACTCTTTAGCCTGCTTCAGGCACTGGCAGCACTCACGGATCACCAACTGGTGAATCTGGGTTAGGTCGGTAGTGGGCAGGCGGCTTTCTTCGCGGCTTTCCGGCTCGACGGTGCCGGCCATTCCCGCCAAGGTGGCTTCGACGTAGAGCAGCGCGCCAGCGACATCCATCAGCACGGCGTCGTTGGGTTCGCGTTGGCCTTGGGCCAGGCTCAGTACTACCGCAAGCTGGTCGATGATGACTTTGCGCGGCTGACCGAACCCCAGCACCGCCAAGGTATCGGCGATCTGCCGCAGCGGCGCCAGCAGCGCATCAAGGTCGCTGGTGTGTTGGCGGTCGCTGCGCACGAACAGGTCGAGGCGTTCCTTGACCCGCACGAGTTCCTCGCACAACGCACCGAGCACTGAGCCCATGGCATTGCGGTCCGGCCCGGCCAGGCGGGCGCGCTCGGCGTCGACCACCGTGCTGTCGGGCAAGGCTTCATCCAGGCCGTAGCGCTCTTTCAGGCTTTGCATGCGCGGCGTTGGCCGGGTGACTTTAGCGACGTAGAACAACAGGCTCTTGAGCAACTCATCCGGCGCAGATTGGTTGATGCCGCCGATGCCCTGGGCGAGCAGGCGCTTGAGTTGTTTGTCACTGGCCTTGAGCAGGCTGCGCAAAGCCGGGCTGTTGGCGACCACACCGGTGAGCATGCCCTCGACCAGCGCCGAAGCCACTTGCCACAACGGCAACAACGGCGCGCCCTGGCAGAGGGCTTCGAGGCGTGCGAACACCCGCGCCATGTCTTCCAGGTTGCTTGGGCCGTGGTCTTCACGCAGCAGTCCGGCCAACGCCTGTTGCAACAACTGGTGCCATTGACGCAGTTGCTCATGCAGCTCAGGCGGCGCGCGCTGGGTCAGGGTTTCATCGGGCAGCGGCGCGATCGACAGCAATTGTGGGCTGAACAGGCTGGTTTCCGAGAGCAGGCTTTCACCCCGTGCGCTGCGTAGGTCGTTGAGCAGCGGCAGCACCACCAACGGCAGATCGCGGCGGGCGCTGTGCACGCGGTCGAGGTACAGCGGCAGTTGGCCGAGGGCCTGTTGCAGAAGACGGATGCTTTCATCGCGCTGACTGACCCGCCCGGCCTTCAGCGCAAGGGCCAGTTCTTCGATCTCTTCGGCCAGCAGCGCTGCGCCGTAGAACTCGACCATTTGCAGCGCACCATGCACCTGGTGAATACCGGCCAGGCATTGGCTGATCACGTCATCGTCATGGGTTTCGACAAACGCATCCAGCGCCGAACGGGCCTGTTTCAGGGTTTCGGCAATGTCGCCCTTGACCCATTCGAGGGCCACGTAGTCGTGCCGATCAACCATAACTGCTCCGCTTAGAATTCGTGGGTTGCCTGGATCTCCAGACAGATGGAGATCACATGTGGGAGGGGCGGTGCGACGATTCGACTTGCCCCCTCCCACACTTTGACTGCATTTCAATCATCAACCTGTTTGGCCGCAGGCAAGGTGAAACCCGAGACCGACCTGCGCAACTGGCTCGCCATCTTCGCCAAATTGCCGATGCTTTCGGCAGTGGCGGTGGAACCCGACGACGTCTGCGTAGTGATTTGCTGGATCACGTTCATGGTCAGGGAGATCTGCCCTGCCGACGACGTCTGTTGCTGCGCCGCATTGGAGATGCTCTGGATCAGCGCCGCCAAGGTCTTCGATACGCCTTCGATCTCTTCCAGTGCCACGCCCGCGTCTTGGGCCAGCCGTGCACCGCGCACCACTTCGGTGGTGGTCTGTTCCATGGAGATGACCGCCTCGTTGGTGTCGGTCTGGATCGCCCGCACCAGGGTTTCGATCTGCCGCGTGGCAGCCGATGAGCGCTCGGCCAGTCGCTGCACTTCATCGGCCACCACCGCAAAACCGCGCCCGGCATCCCCGGCCATGCTCGCCTGGATGGCGGCGTTGAGGGCGAGGATGTTGGTCTGGTCGGCGATGTCGTCAATCAGGCTGACGATGTCGCCAATCTCCTGGGACGATTCACCCAAACGCTTAATGCGCTTGGCGGTGTCCTGGATCTGTTCGCGGATGTTGTCCATGCCGTGGATGGTGTTGTGCACCACTTCGTTGCCCTTGTTGGCAATCTCTACCGAGCGCTCCGCCACTGCCGAAGACTCGGCGGCGTTGGCCGACACTTGGTCGATGGATTGGGCCATCTGGTTGATCGCGGTGGAGGCTTCGGCGATCTGCTGGGCCTGATGCTCGGAGGCCTGGGCCAGGTGCATGGCGGTGGCCTGGGTGTCTTGCACAGCACCGGCGACCTGGCCGGCGGTGAGGTTGATCGTCGCGACCAAATCACGCAGTTGGTCCACGGAATAGTTGATCGAGTCGGCGATGGTGCCGGTGAAGTCTTCGGTCACCGAAGCCGTCACAGTGAGGTCACCGTCGGCCAGGTCTTCGATTTCATCCAGCAAGCGCATGATCGCGTTTTGGTTGCGCTCGTTCTTCTCGGCAGTCTCGTGCAGTTGGCGGTTGGTCTCACGCACCATCACCAGGCCAATCAGGATGATCGAGGCCAGCGCCAACAGACCCAGCACATAACCGCCGATGGTGTCGAAACTGCGCCCGCTGGCGAGGTTTTCGAACCCGATAGCTAGGTGCGAGGCTTCATCAAGCAGGGTTTGCGACAGGTTGAAAATATTGCTCGCCGAGGCTCGTACCTGGAACAGCTGCGGCGAGGTTTCGAGGATTTCATCCACGGAGCCGGAAACAAACTCGAACAGCTCGGCAATGTCCGCCAGCCGCGCGCGGGCATCGTGGTCTTCGACTTGGGTGATGCGCAGCCCAGGGTTGCCGTTGAGCATGCCATTGAGGACCTGACCAAAGCGGGCGGCATCACGGCCAAAGGTGTCGGCGGCCTGCGCGGCGGTTTCGTCGCCGGCCAGCACGGTGTTGACCGCACCCAAGATACGTTCGGCCAGCAGCGACTGGCGTTGGGCCAAGGCCACCTGGCTGGCCGGGGCGCCACGTTGCAGCAGGATGTCGACGACCTTCTCCGACTCCATCTGCAATTGCGGCACTGTTTCGGCGAGGGTCGCAGCCACTTGGTGCAGGGACAGCACGGTCTGCTCGCTGGCGAGGATCGCGTCGGTGTTTTTCAGCAGCGCTTCCCAATCGGTCTGCACAGCACGCATCTCGGCACGGACCGCACTGGGTGCCGCGGGCAAGCCGGTTTGCGGGTCGCCTTTTTTCAGGTAGCCCCAGCGCTGGGCAAAATCGTTTCGCGCATCTCCCAACAGCTTGAAAGCAGCGGCCTTGCCAGCGGCGGCCTCGGTAGCGTTCTTGGCGATGCGTTGAGACAGCACGCGCAGTTCACCGGCGTGGCCGATGTACTGTTTGTCGTAGGTAGACTGGGTGTTGAGGTACGCGAAGTTGGCGAACAGCAGCATGATGAACACGATCAGTGCGATAAACAGCACGATGATCTGTGAACGGCTGCGCGAGCCGGCCTGGGGTTTGGGCGTGGTAGCGGTGGTCATGCGGCGACATCCATGAAGCCTGGGGCCTGGGCCAGGGCGAAGGGGCTGAAGACCTGCCACAGCGGATCACCCTCGAAGTGACCCTGGATAAACGGCGCGCCAGGGCTGGTGTTCGCCAGCAAGGCGTCTTGTGCAAAATGCTGCATCCCCACCACCTCATCCACCAGCAGCCCGACAAACAGATCGTTGTATTCCACCACCAGCACCCGCCGTTGCTTGCGCGCCTTGGACAGCGCAAGGCCGAGGAAGCCACCCAGGTCCATCACCGGCAGCAGGCGCCCGCGCAGGTTAGCAACCCCTTTGACCCAGGCCTTGACCCCAGGCATTAAAGTGCAACGTGGTTCATGCAGGACTTCGGCGACTTCGCCCATGGGCGCCACATACCAATGTTGCCCCAGGCGAAAGCCGATACCGCTCCAGCGTTGCAGGCGGGTTTCCTGGGACGGCAGGTCGGCGGCCAGCAGGCGGCAGCGGCGGTCGATGTCCAGCAGCAACTCGAAGGCGGTTTGCGACTCGGTCATGATGGCGTGCCGTCAGCCGGCCAACACCTTGTTCAGGGTGGCGATCAAGGTTTCTTCGTCCACAGGCTTGGTCAGGTAGTCCTTTGCACCCTGGCGCGCGCCCCAGATCTTGTCGGTTTCCTGATCCTTGGTGGTGATGATGATGATCGGGATGCCGTTGGTTTCCGGCTCCTTGGACAGTTGGCGAGTAGCCTGGAAGCCATTGAGGCCAGGCATCACGATGTCCATCAGCACTGCGTCGGGCTTTTCCTGGCGAGCCAGGGCCACGCCGTCCGCACCGTTCTCGGCCTTGAGGACTTGGTGGCCGTGCTTTTCCAGCATGCCGGTGAGTTTGTACATTTCGGTCGGCGAATCGTCGACGATCAGAACACGTGCCATGGTTTTCCCCACTACATTGGTCGGCGCCGGCCCTCGTGGGGCGGCGTCAGTGTGCTTGTTCTACTGCGGCGAACCCCGGCACATAGGCCTTGATTGCACCCAGCAGTTCTTCCTTGCTGAAAGGCTTGGTCAAAAACTGATCGACACCCACGATGCGCCCCTTGGCCTTGTCGAACAGACCGTCCTTGGAGGACAACATGATCACCGGAATCGACTTGAACGCCGGGTTGTTCTTCACCAGGGCGCAGGTCTGATAACCATCCAGGCGCGGCATCATGATGTCTACAAAGATAATGTGCGGGTGATGATCAACAATCCGCGCCAGGGCATCGAAACCGTCGATGGCCGTAATGACCTCGCACCCCGAGTTCTTCAACAGCGTCTCGGCGGTGCGGCGGATCGTTTTCGAATCGTCGATCACCATCACTCTCAAGGCGTTGGAATGCTGTTCCATATCTGCTCTACCATCGCCACAGCGAGTCGGTTTTCGGTGTGTACTGCCTGATGTTGCACAGGATGATCGCCGCAGGCCTTGGATTTCAAGGGCTGCTGCGCTGTGGCAGTCTTTTTAGCACAGTCTCGGAGAGCAATCTATCGAGGCACCCGCCAGGTGGTTTTTCCTTGACCCACAACAGCCGCAGCGCCACTCTGACGCCACTTTTATGCGCCCAATTTGCTAGAGGAAATCCCCCATGAGCGTTCGCGTCGGCATTGTCATGGACCCTATCGCCAGCATTTCCTATAAAAAGGACAGCTCGCTGGCCATGCTTCTGGCCGCCCAGGCCCGCGGCTGGACCCTGTTCTATATGGAGCAGCGCGATCTGTACCAGGGCGACGGCGAGGCCCGCGCGCGCATGCGCCCGCTGCAGGTGTTCGCCAACCCGGAAAAATGGTTCGAGCTTTCGGACGAAATCGACAGCCCCCTGAGCGACCTGGACGTGATCCTGATGCGCAAGGATCCGCCGTTCGACATGGAATTCGTCTACTCCACCTATCTGCTGGAGCAGGCCGAGCGCGCCGGCGTGCTGATCGTCAACAAGCCGCAAAGTCTGCGCGACTGCAATGAAAAGCTGTTCGCCACGCTGTTCCCGCAGTGCACACCCCCGACCGTGGTCAGCCGCCGCGCCGATGTGCTGCGTGAATTCGCCGCCAAACACGGCGATGTGATCCTCAAGCCGTTGGACGGCATGGGCGGTACGTCGATCTTCCGTCACCGCGCTGGCGACCCGAACCTGTCGGTGATCCTGGAAACCCTGACCGCCCTGGGCACCCAGCAGATCATGGGCCAGGCTTACCTGCCAGCAATCAAGGACGGCGACAAGCGCATCCTGATGATCGACGGCGAACCGGTGGACTACTGCCTCGCGCGTATCCCGGCGGCAGGCGAGACCCGAGGCAACCTGGCGGCAGGTGGGCGCGGTGAAGCACGGCCTTTATCGGATAAGGATCGCTGGATCGCTAGCCAAGTTGGCCCGACCTTGCGGGAAAAAGGCCTGCTGTTTGTAGGCCTTGACGTAATTGGTGAAAATCTCACCGAAATCAACGTCACCAGCCCGACCTGTATTCGCGAGATAGACAATGCATTTGGCACGAACATCGGCGAAATGCTGATGGCCGCCATTGAGCGCAAGCTCGCAGCCAAGTGATATAGAACAGCCGGACACACACCAACATTGCGTTATCATGCGCCACCTGTGAAACGCGCGATGTTGGTTCTTTTGTCATGACACTCCCGTCCGATCTGCCCCCCGAACTCTCCCACAGCGGCGTGCGCCCGGCTGATCGGCTCGGATTTACCCTGTTTCTGGCTGCCTTGATTCATTTGGCCTTGCTCCTTGGCGTGGGCTTCACCATGGTCGAACCCAAGCAGATCACCAAGACCCTGGAAATCACCCTGGCCACGTTCAAGAGTGAAAAGAAGCCCGAGAAGGCAGATTTTCTAGCCCAGGACAATCAACAGGGCAGCGGCACCCTCGACAAGAAAGCCATCCCCAAGACCACCGAACTGGCGCCGTTCCAGGACAACAAGGTCAATAAAGTCACGCCACCTCCTGCGCCGAAGCCCGAGGTCAAGCAGGCTACGCCCAAGCCTACGGTGGCCACCATCGCACCCAAACCGCAAAAAGCCCCGGTCCAACGCGAAAAGACCAAGACCGAGCCGCAGCCGGAGCCCGTCAAACCGGCGCCTACCTTCGACAGCTCGACCCTGTCCGACGAAATCTCCAGCCTGGAAGCCGAACTGGCTAACGAACAGCAGTTGTACGCCAAGCGCCCACGCATCTACCGCTTGAATGCCGCCTCGACCATGCGCGACAAAGGTGCCTGGTATAAAGACGAGTGGCGTAAGAAGGTCGAGCGCATCGGTAACCTCAACTACCCGGAAGAAGCGCGGCGCCAGCAGATCTACGGCAACTTGCGTCTATTGGTATCGATCAACCGCGACGGCACCTTATATGAAGTGCAGGTGTTGGAGTCCTCCGGCCAACCACTGCTGGACCAGGCCGCCCAACGCATCGTGCGCCTGGCCGCGCCCTTTGCCCCGTTTACCGGCGACCTGAATGACGTGGACCGCCTGGAAATCATCCGTACCTGGAAGTTTGCCAAGGGCGATCGGCTCTCCAGCAACTGATCAGACATGTCCTGCCACAGGTAACTCCAGCTTGTCAGTTCGCCCCTCCAACGCCACACTAGCGGACATGAAAAATGTCAGCCCGACCTACCTCAAGCACCAATTCCTGATCGCCATGCCCCATATGGCCGACCCGAACTTTGCGCAGACCTTGACCTACATCGTCGAGCACACGGCCAATGGTGCCATGGGGTTGGTGGTGAACCGCCCGCAAGCGCTGAACCTGGCCGATATCCTTGAGCAACTGCGTCCGGAGATCGATCCGCCCGCCCGTTGCCAATCGGTGCCGATCTACATCGGCGGGCCGGTACAAACTGATCGCGGCTTTGTGCTGCACCCGACCGGGCCGACGTTCCAGGCCACGGTGGACCTGGACGGTGTGTCGCTGTCCACCTCCCAGGACGTGTTGTTCGCCATCGCCGACGGTGTAGGCCCAGAGCAAAGCGTAATCACCTTGGGGTACGCCGGTTGGGAAGCAGGGCAACTGGAGGCCGAACTGGCCAGCAATGCCTGGCTGACCTGCCCCTTCGACGCCGAAATCCTGTTCAACACGGCCAGTGAACTGCGCCTGGAAGCGGCCGCCGCCAAGTTGCGGGTCAACCTCAGCCTGCTGACCAGCCAGGCGGGGCACGCCTGATGGCCTTGCGTCTGATCCTCGGTTTTGACTACGGCACCAAACAGATCGGCGTAGCGGTCGGCCAGGTGATCACCGGCCAGGCCCGCGAGTTGTGCACCCTCAAGGCCCAGAACGGCATACCGGACTGGAATCAGGTCGAAGCCCTGATCAAGGAATGGAAGCCCGACGCGGTGGTGGTCGGCCTGCCCCTGAACATGGACGGCACCCCGAGCGACATGTGCCTGCGCGCCGAAAAATTCGCCCGTCGCCTCAATGGTCGTTACAACATCCCCTTCTATACCCACGATGAACGCCTGACCACCTTTGAAGCCAAGGGTGAACGCCGCGACCGTGGCGGCCAGAAGGGCAGTTACCGCGACAACCCCGTAGACGCCATCGCCGCCGCCTTGCTGTTGCAGGGCTGGCTGGACGAAAACACCGCTTTATTTGAATCCTGACTGACGCGGCTTGCCGCGTCTTCTTACGTTTGAGCCCGGAACTTGCCTACAGCAAGGCCTTGAAGGAGCCACCATGAGCCTGCCCAATCCCGCCGAACTGATCAGCCAGATGGCATTACGCCTCAAAGCGCACCTGGAACACCGCGGAATCAGCGAACCGCGCTTTATCGGTATTCGCACCGGCGGTGTGTGGGTCGCTCAGGCGTTACTGGACGAACTGGGCAGCGATTCGCCACTGGGCACCCTCGACGTGTCCTTCTACCGTGATGACTTCAGCCAGAACGGCCTGCACCCGCAAGTGCAGCCCTCGGCCCTGCCGTTCGAAGTCGAAGGCCAGCACCTGGTGCTGATCGACGACGTGCTGATGAGCGGCCGTACCATCCGCGCCGCCATGAACGAACTGTTCGACTACGGCCGCCCGGCCAGCATCACGCTGGTCTGCCTGCTGGATCTGGACGCTGGCGAGTTGCCTATCAGCCCGGATGTGGTTGGCGCGACCCTGTCGCTGCAAGCCCAGCAACGGGTAAAATTGTCCGGTCCAACGCCGCTCGAACTCGAACTGCAAGACCTCGCCCTTTAAACCGCCTTGTAAAGAGTCCCCGCGATGACGCCTCTAGATGCCAAGCGCCCGCTGCAGCTCAATGCTCAGGGCCAGTTGCAACACTTTTTGTCCCTCGACGGTTTGCCCCGCGAACTGCTCACCGAAATCCTCGACACCGCCGACTCATTCCTCGAAGTCGGTGGCCGGGCGGTGAAGAAAGTCCCGTTGCTGCGCGGCAAAACCATCTGCAACGTGTTCTTCGAAAACTCCACCCGCACTCGCACCACCTTTGAGCTGGCGGCCCAGCGGCTGTCGGCCGACGTGATCACGCTGAACGTGTCCACTTCGTCGGCGAGCAAGGGCGAAACCCTGCTCGACACCCTGCGTAACCTGGAAGCCATGGCCGCCGATATGTTCGTGGTGCGCCACGGCGACTCCGGCGCCGCGCACTTCATCGCCGAGCACGTGTGCCCGCAGGTAGCGATCATCAACGGCGGCGACGGCCGTCACGCCCACCCGACCCAAGGCATGCTCGACATGCTCACCATCCGTCGGCACAAGGGCAGCTTTGAAAACCTATCGGTGGCCATCGTCGGCGACATCCTGCACTCGCGGGTAGCACGCTCGAACATGCTGGCCCTGAAAACCCTGGGTTGCCCGGACATCCGCGTGATCGCGCCGAAAACCCTGCTCCCCATCGGCATTGAGCAGTACGGCGTGAAGGTCTACACCGACATGGCCGAAGGCCTCAAGGATGTAGACGTGGTGATCATGTTGCGCCTGCAACGCGAGCGTATGTCCGGTGGTTTGCTGCCGAGCGAGGGTGAGTTCTACCGCTTGTTCGGCCTGACCACCGCGCGCCTGGCCGGCGCCAAACCGGATGCCATCGTGATGCACCCGGGTCCGATCAACCGAGGGGTGGAGATTGAGTCGGCGGTGGCCGATGGCAATCAGTCAGTAATTCTCAACCAGGTGACCTACGGCATCGCCGTGCGCATGGCGGTGTTGTCCATGGCCATGAGCGGGCAAACCGCGCAACGTCAATTCGAGCAGGAGAACGCCCTGTGAAGCTCAGCATTCTTGGCGCTCGCGTTATCGACCCGGCCAGTGGCCTGGATCAAGTCACCGATCTTCATCTGGAAGCCGGCAAGATCATCGCCATCGGCGCCGCCCCCAGCGATTTCAGCCCCAGCCAGACCATCGACGCCAAAGGCCTGGTGGCCGCGCCTGGGCTGGTGGACCTGAACGTCGCCCTGCGCGAGCCGGGTTACAGCCGTAAAGGCAGCATCGCCAGCGAAACCCGCGCCGCTGCGGCCGGTGGCGTGACCAGCCTGTGCTGCCCGCCGCACACCAAGCCGATCCTCGATACGTCGGCCGTGACCGAGCTGATCCTCGACCGTGCCCGCGAAGCTGGCAATTGCAAAGTGTTCCCCATCGGCGCCCTGAGCAAAGGTCTGGAAGGCGAACAACTCGCCGAATTGATCGCCCTGCGCGACGCTGGTTGCGTGGCCTTCGGCAACGGTCTGGAGAGCTTTCGCAGTACCCGCACCTTGTGCCGCGCCCTGGAATACGCGGCCACCTTCGATCTGACGGTGATCTTCCACTCCCAGGACCGCGACCTGGCCGAAGGCGGCTTGGCCCATGAAGGCGCCGTCGCCAGTTTCCTCGGCCTGCCGGGTATTCCGGAAACCGCCGAAACCGTCGCTCTTGCCCGTGACCTGCTGCTGGTGGAACAAAGCGGCGTACGCGCGCACTTCAGCCAACTCACCAGTGCCCGGGGCGTGGCCCTAATTGCACAGGCCCAGGCTCGCGGTCTGCCGGTGACTGCGGATGTGGCGCTGTACCAATTGATCCTCACGGATGAAGCGCTGATCGACTTCTCCAGCCTGTACCACGTACAACCGCCCCTGCGCACCCTGGCCGACCGTGACGGTTTGCGTGCCGCGGTCAAATCCGGTGTGGTTTCGGCGATTTCCAGCCACCACCAGCCACACGAGCGCGATGCCAAGCTGGCACCGTTTGGCGCGACCGAGCCGGGGATCAGCAGTGTGGAGCTGTTGCTGCCACTGGCGATGACGCTGGTGGAGGATGGCCTGCTCGACTTGCCGACGCTGCTCCAGCGCCTGAGTGCTGGCCCGGCCGAAGCCTTGCGCCTGCCGGCCGGCAAATTGGCCGTGGGTGCCGCAGCGGATCTGGTGCTGTTTGACACGGCCAGCTCCACGGTTGCCGGGGAGCACTGGCTGTCCAAAGGTGAAAACTGCCCGTTCATCGGCCATAGCCTGCCGGCGAGCGTGCGCTACACCTTGGTGGATGGGCGCATCAGCTACCAGGCCTAAAGCGGGCATGCAAAAAAAGTGGGAGGGGGCTTGCCCCCGATTGCAGTGGGTCAGCAATAAATGAGCTGACTGATCCACCGCTATCGGGGACAAGCCCCCTCCCACATTTAGTTCTCTATAGAGCCTGAGAAATCAGCGTCCCCCGTTGCGCTCTGCATTGCGGATCGAAACCTGGGTATTCAACGTCCAGAAGTCATACAGCACCCCCACCAGGAACAAGCCACCGGTCAGCAGGTAGATCAGGCCGGTGATCCATTTGCCCTGGTACATGCGGTGCACGCCGAACACCCCCAGAAACGCCAACAGAATCCACGCCACGTTGTATTCGATGGGACCGGCGGTAAAGCGCAGGTCGGCTTCACGGTCCATGGCCGGGATCAGGAACAGGTCGATCAGCCAGCCGATACCCAGCAGGCCAAGGGTAAAAAACCAGATCGTCCCGGTGACAGGTTTGCCGTAATAAAAACGATGCGCGCCGGTAAACCCGAAAATCCAGAGCAGGTAACCGATCACCTTGCTGTGGGTGTCTTGTTGCGGCCCAACCTGTTGATAGGTGTTCATGACGTACCTCTTTTGCTTCGATAGATAAATTTTTTCATTTTCTTTGTGACTTTTTTACGGGCGCCCGACGTACGGCAAATGGTATCTTCACTGCCCTGAAAGCCTTATGCCACCTGACTTGTGTAGGACAATTGCGGCGAATCGTCGCGTATTTCCTGATTTTGACGTCAAGGTTCAGTCGACAAACGGCCTGAGAACGACACAAAAAGCTGTTATAAAGTTGCGCGCAAACCCATAAGAGCCACGCCTAATGCGACCATTTTTAAAGACATGGCTAACCATTTGCCTATTAATGCCACTGGCCGCCCACGCCACCAATCGTGAGCAACGACTTCCGAACGTTAACGGTTTCACCCCTAAAGTCCACAGCACGCCAAGCACTGCCAAATCGGTAAAGCCGACCGTCAGCCGCCCGACTCAATTGAGCAAGGCGCACGGTAAAGCAGTTCCCGGCCTCGTGGCAGTCAACACCAAGCAAAGCAGCAACGTCCTCAGCCGCGCCGTAAACGTGCTCGGTACACCTTATCGTTGGGGCGGCAGCAGCCCAAGTAAAGGGTTCGACTGCAGCGGCCTGGTGAAATATGCGTTCAACGACGTAGCCGCCGTGGATCTGCCGCGCACTTCCAATGCCATGGCCGCCGGCCACGGGCAGAAGGTTGATCGCAAGGACCTGAAACCAGGTGATCTGCTGTTCTTCAAATTGAAGAGCCGCCAGGTCAATCACGTTGCCATCTACTTGGGCAATGACCGTTTTATCCACGCACCGCGTCGTGGCAAGTCGGTCAGCATCGACACGTTGAAAAAGCCGTTTTGGGACAAGAACTACGTGATTGCCAAGCGGGTTCTGCCGAAAGAGCAGAACACCTTGCGAGTGGTTCAACGCTGATTTCAAGCTGAAATGCAGTCGTCAATGTGAGAGGGGGCTTGCTCCCGATAGCGGTGGATCAGTCAGTTTATCTGTACCTGACCTACTGCAATCGGGAGCAAGCCCCCTCCCACATTTGGATCTCCTTGCATATCCCGATCTTAGATATCCCCAGGCACCCTCGCCTTCTCCAGCGCCTCTTCCCGGCTGATCACGCCCTGCGTGACCAACGCCTTCAAACTCATATCCAATGTCTTCATCCCCAACGCCCCGCCGGTCTGGATGGCCGAGACCATCTGCGCCACCTTGTCCTCACGAATCAGATTACGAATGGCTGGCGTGCCCAACATGATTTCATGGGCCGCCACGCGCCCGCCGCCGAGCTTCTTCACCAGCACCTGTGACACCACCGCCTGCAACGACTCCGACAACATTGAGCGGACCATGGCCTTTTCGCCGGCCGGGAACACGTCGACCAGCCGATCCACGGTCTTTGCCGCGGAGGTAGTGTGCAAGGTGCCAAATACCAGATGCCCGGTTTCAGCCGCCGTCAGGGCCAGGCGGATGGTTTCCAGGTCACGCAGTTCGCCCACCAGGATCACATCGGGGTCTTCACGCAGCGCCGAACGCAGGGCTACCGAAAAACTGTGGGTGTCGCGGTGCACCTGGCGCTGGTTGATCAGCGCGATTTTCGGCCTGTGGATAAATTCGATGGGGTCTTCCAGCGTAAGGATGTGCTGGCGCCGATGCTGATTGAGGTAATCGATCATTGCCGCCAGAGTGGTGGACTTGCCGGAGCCAGTGGGTCCGGTCACCAGCACCAGGCCACGTGGCAATTGGGCGATGCGTTGGAACACCGCCCCGAGACCCAGGCTATCCAGGCTCTGGACTTCGGCCGGAATAGTACGAAACACCGCGCCCATGCCGCGATCCTGTTGGAATACGTTGGCCCGGAAGCGCGCTACACCTGGCAGCTCGAAGGCAAAATCCGTTTCAAGAGATGTTTCGAAATCCTTTTGCTGGTATTGATTGAGCAAAGGGCTCAATAAATCCGCGACTTGCGGGGCAGAAAGCACCGGCCAATCCATCGGCCAGACCTCGCCATCGATTCGCCACATCGGCGCCAGCCCCGCCGACAGGTGCAGGTCGGAGGCGCCACGGCGCACGCCGGCCACCAGTAATTCAGTGATATCCATAGGGCTTTCCATTTCCAGTAGAATGCCGCGGACTCCATATCCACGGGCGCATCTTGAATGTCGACGATAGCAGACAACATCGGCCTGGTTAGCCAGCGCATCCGCGCCGCAGCCGACGCCGTGCAACGTGACGCAAGCAGCATCCACCTGCTGGCCGTGAGCAAGACCAAACCCGCCCAAGCAGTGCGCGAAGCCTATGCCGCCGGGCAGCTCGAATTCGGCGAAAACTATCTGCAGGAAGCCCTGGGCAAACAGGCTGAATTAACCGACCTGCCCTTGAGTTGGCACTTCATCGGCCCCATTCAATCGAACAAGACGCGCGCTATCGCCGAGAACTTCGCTTGGGTGCACTCCGTGGACCGCCTCAAAATTGCACAACGCCTGTCCGAACAACGCCCGGCCGACCTGCCGCCGCTGAACATCTGTATCCAGGTCAATGTCAGCGGCGAAGCCAGCAAGTCCGGCTGCACGCCCGCCGACTTGCCGGCCCTGGCCAATGCCATCAGTGCCCTGCCGCGCTTGACGCTGCGTGGCCTGATGGCAATCCCCGAGCCGACTGAAGATCGGACCGAGCAAGATGCAGCGTTCGCTACCGTTCGCGACCTGCAAAACAGCCTGAACCTGCCGCTCGACACGCTTTCCATGGGCATGAGCCACGACCTTGAGTCGGCCATCGCCCAAGGCGCCACCTGGGTGCGGATCGGTACCGCCCTATTTGGCGCCCGTGATTACGGCCAGCCGTGAAATGGCTGACCTCCCTCTGAATAAGGACCTGTCATGAGCAACACGCGTATTGCCTTTATCGGCGCCGGTAACATGGCGGCCAGCCTGATCGGCGGCCTACGGGCCAAGGGCCTGGACGCCGCGCAGATCCGCGCCAGTGACCCGGGCGCCGACACCCGTGCGCGCGTCAGCGCCGAGCACGGTATCGACACCTTTGCCGACAATGCCGAGGCCATCCAAGGCGTCGACGTGATCGTGCTGGCGGTCAAGCCACAAGCCATGAAGGCCGTGTGCGAAAGCCTGCGCCCAAATCTGCAACCGCATCAGTTGGTGGTGTCCATCGCTGCCGGCATAACCTGCGCCAGCATGAAGAAGTGGCTGGGGGCCCAGCCCATCGTACGTTGCATGCCCAATACCCCGGCTCTGCTTCGCCAAGGCGTGAGCGGTTTGTATGCCACTGCCGAGGTCAGCACCGAACAACGTGACCAGGCCCAAGAGCTGCTGTCCGCCGTGGGCATTGCCCTGTGGCTGGATCAGGAACAACAACTGGACGCGGTCACCGCCGTCTCCGGCAGCGGCCCGGCATACTTCTTCCTGCTGATTGAAGCCATGACCGCCGCCGGCGTGAAACTCGGCCTGCCACGGGAAGTCGCTGAGCAACTGTCCGAGCAGACCGCCTTGGGCGCCGCGAAGATGGCCGTGTCCAGTGATGCGGATGCCGCCGAGCTGCGCCGTCGCGTGACCTCACCAGGCGGCACGACGCAGGCCGCCATTGAATCGTTCCAGGCCGGGGGCTTTGAAGCCCTGGTGGAAAAAGCATTGGGTGCCGCTGCGCACCGATCGGCCGAAATGGCCGAACAACTGGGCAACTAAGGAGCCAATATGATTGGTTTGAACACCGCAGCCGTCTACGTGCTGCAAACCCTCGGCAGCCTCTACCTGCTGATCGTGCTGTTGCGTTTCGTGCTGCAACTGGTACGTGCCAACTTCTACAACCCGCTCTGCCAGTTCATCGTCAAGGCGACCCAGCCGCTGCTCAAACCGTTGCGCCGGGTGATCCCGAGCCTGCTCGGCCTGGATATGTCGTCGCTGGTGCTGGCGATCCTGGTGCAGTTGGCCTTGATGGCGCTGACACTGCTGCTGACGTACGGCACCACCGGCAATTTCATACAGTTGCTGATTTGGGCAATCATCGGCGTGACCGCGCTGTTCCTGAAGATTTTCTTCTTCGCCTTGATCATCAGCGTGATCCTGTCCTGGGTCGCCCCGGGTAGCCACAACCCTGGCGCCGAACTGGTGAACCAGATCTGCGAGCCCGCCCTGGCGCCATTCCGCCGCCTGCTGCCGAACCTGGGCGGCCTGGATATCTCGCCGATCCTGGCGTTCATGGTGCTCAAGCTGCTGGACATGCTGGTGATCAACAACCTGGCCACCATGACCGGGATGCCAGAGATTCTGCGCCTGCTGATCTGACGCAAACAAATGAGGGAGGGGCTTGCTCCCTCCCTCATTTCGCAGCGCGCAGGCCTTTGCTTGCCGCTGGGTGCAGTGGTCTTTAGACTTACGCCTCATTTAAACGAGAGCAGGGTCGATGCCAGCTGCCTTCCCCCCCGATTCTGTTGGTCTGGTCGTGCCCCAAGTGGCGCACTTCAGCGAACCCCTGGCCCTGGCCTGCGGCCGTTCTCTGCCCGCCTACGACCTGATCTACGAAACCTATGGCCAACTGAACACCACGGCGAGCAACGCCGTGCTGATCTGCCACGCCTTGTCCGGTCATCACCACGCAGCAGGCTTCCACAGTGCCGACGAGCGCAAGCCCGGTTGGTGGGACAGCTGTATCGGTCCCGGCAAGCCCATCGACACCAACAAATTCTTCGTGGTCAGCCTGAACAACCTCGGCGGCTGCAACGGCTCCACTGGCCCCAGCAGTATCAACCCGGAAACCGGCAAGCCGTTCGGCGCCGACTTCCCGGTGCTGACCGTGGAAGACTGGGTACACAGCCAAGCGCGTCTTGCCGATTTGTTGGGCATCAACCAGTGGGCCGCCGTGATCGGTGGCAGCCTGGGCGGGATGCAGGCACTGCAATGGACCATCACCTACCCTGATCGCGTACGCCATTGTCTGGCTATCGCCTCGGCCCCCAAGTTGTCGGCGCAAAACATCGCCTTCAACGAAGTGGCGCGCCAGGCGATCCTCACCGACCCCGAGTTCCACGGCGGTTCGTTCCAGGAAGCGGGCGTGATTCCCAAGCGCGGCTTGATGCTGGCGCGGATGGTCGGGCATATCACCTACCTGTCCGATGACTCCATGGGCGAAAAATTCGGCCGTGGCCTCAAGAGCGAGAAGCTCAACTACGATTTCCACAGCGTCGAATTCCAGGTCGAAAGCTACCTGCGTTATCAGGGCGAGGAGTTCTCCGGGCGTTTCGATGCCAACACCTATCTGCTGATGACCAAGGCCCTGGACTATTTCGACCCGGCGGCCAACCACGACGATGACCTGGCGAAAACCTTCGAAGGCGCCACGGCCAAGTTCTGCGTGATGTCGTTCACCACCGACTGGCGCTTCTCCCCGGCCCGCTCCCGCGAGCTGGTGGATGCACTGATGGCCGCACGCAAAGACGTGTGCTACCTGGAGATCGATGCGCCGCAAGGCCACGACGCCTTCCTGATTCCGATCCCGCGTTACTTGCAGGCGTTCGGCAATTACATGAACCGGATTACAGTGTGAGAACGCCATGAGAGCCGACCTGGAAATCATCCAAGAATGGATCCCCGCCGGCAGCCGCGTGCTTGACCTGGGCTGCGGCGATGGCGAACTGCTGAGCTGGCTGCGCGACAACAAGCAAGTCACCGGCTATGGCCTGGAAAACGACCCGGACAACATTGCCCAGTGCGTGGCCAAGGGCATCAACGTGATCGAGCAGGACTTGGACAAGGGCCTGGGTAACTTTGCCAGCAACAGCTTCGACATCGTGGTGATGACCCAAGCCCTGCAAGCGGTGCACTACCCTGACCGTATCCTCGACGAAATGCTGCGCGTGGGTCGCCAGTGCATCATCACCTTCCCTAACTTCGGCCACTGGCGCTGCCGCTGGTACCTGGCGACCAAGGGTCGCATGCCGGTGTCGGATTTCCTGCCTTACACCTGGTACAACACGCCGAACATCCACTTCTGCACCTTCGAAGACTTCGAAGCGCTGTGTGGCGAGCGTGAAGCCAAAGTGATTAACCGACTTGCCGTCGATCAACAGCACCGTCACGGCTGGGCGAGTAAACTATGGCCCAACCTGTTGGGCGAAATCGGTATCTACCGGGTCAGCAGTCCTGGCCTGACCGACCACAAAATTGCCGTCTAATCATTTTCCAGAGGGGCGCTCATGAGTCGCTTGGCTATTTTTCTACTGACCGCTTGCCTGGGTGCCAACGCCTTGGCAGCCGACGCTATCGACGCAAATCGCAAGAAAGACTTCGGCGATATCACCGTTCACTACAACACCTTCACCTCCAGCTTCCTGCAACCGGAAACCGCCCAGAAAGTCGGCGTGGTACGCAGTAAGGAGAAGGGCTTGATCAATGTGACCGTGATCAAGGGCGTGACCCCCGTGGCCGCACAAGTAACGGGCACCATCAAGGATCTGGGCGGCAAGAGCGAGATCCTCACCTTCAAGCAAATCAACGAAAAAGGCGGGATCAATTATCTCGCGCCCTACGCCGTGACCCAGCGGGAATACAAGACGTTTACCATCAACGTTGAAACCGGCGGCAAAGCCCATAGCTTCCAATTCAACCAGGAACTGTTTCCGGCGGAATGATGAACCTTACCCAGCTCGTACTCGCCAGCCATAACGCCGGCAAACTCAAAGAACTGCAGGCCATGCTCGGCGACTCCGTGCAACTGCGCTCGATTGGCGAGTTCAGCCAGGTCGAGCCGGAAGAGACAGGCCTGTCGTTCGTCGAGAACGCCATCCTCAAGGCGCGCAATGCCGCACGTATCTCGGGCCTTCCGGCGCTGGCGGATGACTCTGGCCTGGCGGTGGATTTTCTCGGCGGAGCCCCTGGCATCTATTCGGCGCGCTACGCCGATGGCAAAGGTGACGCGGCCAACAACGCCAAGTTGCTGGACGCCCTCAAGGACGTGCCGGACGCCGAACGCGGCGCGCAGTTCGTCTGCGTGCTGGCCCTGGTGCGCCATGCGGACGACCCGTTGCCGATCCTTTGCGAAGGCCTGTGGCACGGGCGCATCCTGCATGCGGCCAGCGGTGAGCATGGTTTTGGCTATGACCCGCTGTTCTGGGTGCCAGAGCGCAATGTCTCCAGCGCAGAACTGAGCCCGGCCGACAAGAACCAGATCAGCCACCGCGCCCGCGCAATGGATTTGCTGCGCCAACGCCTGAGCCTGAAATGACCCACGACACCCAGGCGCTGCCGCTGATCCACGGCGGCGCGCAAACACCTCGGGCGGCCTTGCCCGTGCTGCCGCCCCTGGCGCTGTATATCCACATCCCGTGGTGCGTACGTAAATGCCCGTATTGCGACTTCAACTCTCACACCGCAAGCAAAGTGCTGCCGGAAGAAGAGTACGTGGACGCACTGTTGGCCGACCTCGATCAGGATCTGCATGCCGTTTACGGCCGGGAACTGAGTTCGATCTTCTTCGGCGGTGGCACCCCAAGCCTGTTCAGCGCTGCAGCACTGGGTCGCCTGCTCACAGGCGTGGAAGCGCGCATCCCGTTTGCCGGCGATATCGAGATCACCTTGGAAGCCAACCCCGGCACGTTCGAACAAGAGAAGTTCGTGGCGTACCGCAAGCTGGGGATCAACCGCCTGTCCATCGGTATCCAGAGCTTCCAGCAGGAAAAACTTCAGGCCCTGGGCCGTATCCACAATGGCGACGAAGCTGTACGCGCTGCCGGAATGGCGCGCCAGGCCGGATTTGATAACTTCAATTTGGACCTGATGCACGGTTTGCCCGATCAGTCCCTGGACGACGCCCTCAGCGACCTGCGCCAGGCCATCGCGCTCAAACCCACGCATTTGTCCTGGTACCAGTTGACCCTGGAACCCAACACGGTGTTCTGGAACCAGCCGCCGGCGCTGCCAGAAGACGACACCCTTTGGGACATCCAGGAAGCAGGCCAGGCACTGCTGGCCGAGCACGGTTACGCCCAATACGAAGTGTCAGCCTATGCCCAACCGGGCCGCCCGGCGCGGCATAACCTGAATTACTGGAGCTTCGGCGACTTTATCGGCATCGGCGCCGGCGCCCACGGCAAGCTCAGCCATCCGGACGGGCGCATCGTGCGCACCTGGAAGACCCGCGCGCCAAAGGACTACCTGAACCCGGCCAAAAGCTTCCAGGCTGGGGCGAAGGAGCTGACCAATGACGAGCTACCTTTCGAGTTTCTGATGAACGCTCTGCGCCTCACCGACGGCGTCGACGCCAGGCTCTACGCCGAGCGCACGGGCCTCGACCTGGCGAGCCTCGACGAGGCACGTCGCGAGGCAGAACAAAGTGGCTTAATGCAGGTCGAACCGTCACGCCTGGCGGCCACTGATCGCGGGCAACTCTTTCTCAATGACCTGTTGCAGAAGTTTTTGAGCTGACGCTCTAAGGAATTCGAATGGATTTGGTACTCGACCTGCTCGCCACCGTATCCCGCTGGAGCCGCAGCAACCTGTCGGAAATCTCCCTAGCGCTCGTGGGCTGTTTGCTGGTGCTGTTCGGCGCAGATATCAAGGGCTGGGTCGAAGCACGCCTGGGCAGCATCGCCGGCGCCTTGCGCGTCCCGCTGATGGCATTGGTGTGCATGGTCGGCAGCGGCGCTGCATTGATCTACGCCACACCGTGGATTGTGCGGGGCTTGAGCCAGTTCAATAACTACAGCCTGGCGCCGGTGTTGGTGGTGGTACTGGTGTTGATTGGCGTCGTCGCCGATCGCCGCTGACCTCAAATCCAACACAAAACAACTGTGGGAGGGGGCTTGCCCCCGATAGCGGTGGATCAGTCACTTTGATGTCGACTGATACTCCGCTATCGGGGGCAAGCCCCCTCCCACATTGAATTGCATTTCAAGCCAGTGGCGAGTTACGCCAACTTCTCAAACTTCAAATCCCAAACCCCATGCCCCAACCGCTCGCCGCGACGTTCGAACTTGGTGATCGGACGCTCAGCCGGGCGCGGCACGCATTTGCCATCTTCGGCCAGGTTGCGGTAGCCAGGGGCAACGTCCATCACTTCCAGCATGTATTCGGCATACGGCTCCCAGTCGGTGGCCATGTGCAGGATGCCGCCAACCTTGAGCTTGCTGCGCACCAGTTCCGCGAAGGAAGCCTGGACGATGCGGCGTTTGTGGTGGCGGGATTTATGCCATGGGTCCGGGAAGAACAGCATCAGGCGGTCAAGGCTGTTGTCGGCGATGCAACGGTTAAGCACTTCAATCGCGTCGCAGTCGTAGACCCGCAGGTTAGTCAGGCCTTGAGTCAGGACGCCGTTAAGCAGTGCGCCGACACCTGGGCGGTGTACTTCCACGCCAATGAAGTCCTGGTCCGGCGCGGCAGCGGCCATTTCCAGCAGGGAGTGGCCCATGCCGAAGCCGATTTCCAGTGAGCGCGGGGCCGAACGGCCAAACACTTGGTCGTAGTCCACGGGCGCATCGGCCAAGGGCAATACGAACAGCGGCGTGCCCTGCTCCAGACCCTTTTGCTGGCCTTCGGTCATACGACCGGCGCGCATCACAAAGCTCTTGATGCGGCGATGCTTGGACTCGTCGCCTGCTTCTTCCACGGTGTTCGGCGTTTCGTTTGATTCAGTCATCAATGGCTCTTACTTGATCAGACCATCCAGCGGCGAAGAGGCGCTGGCGTAGAGTTTTTTCGGCATGCGCCCGGCGAGGTAAGCCAGGCGGCCTGCCACGATGGCGTGTTTCATGGCTTCGGCCATCATGATCGGTTGCTGAGCATGGGCGATGGCGGAGTTCATCAGCACAGCGTCGCAACCCAGCTCCATGGCGATGGTCGCGTCGGAGGCAGTGCCTACGCCCGCATCCACCAGTACGGGGATCTTGGCTTCTTCGAGGATGATCTGCAGGTTGTACGGATTGCAGATACCCAGGCCGGAACCGATCAGACCGGCCAGCGGCATCACGGCGATGCAGCCGATTTCCGCCAATTGACGGGCGATGATCGGGTCGTCACTGGTGTAGACCATCACGTCGAAGCCTTCCTTGACCAGGGTTTCAGCGGCCTTGAGGGTTTCGATCACGTTGGGGAACAGGGTTTTCTGATCGGCCAGCACTTCCAGCTTCACCAGGTTGTGACCATCAAGCAGCTCACGGGCCAGGCGGCAGGTGCGCACGGCTTCAATGGCGTCATAGCAACCGGCGGTGTTCGGTAGGAAGGTGTAGCGATCCGGCGACAGCACTTCGAGCAGGTTCGGCTCGCCCTCGATCTGACCGAGGTTGGTGCGGCGTACGGCGAAGGTCACGATTTCAGCGCCCGAGGCTTCGATGGCCAGGCGGGTTTCTTCCATATCGCGGTACTTGCCGGTGCCGACCAGCAAGCGGGACTGGTAGGTACGACCGGCCAGGACGAAGGGCTTGTCGCTACGAACGATGCTCATGGGAAATCCTCGAAATGGGGTGAGGTTCTGCAGAATTCGGGCAGGCGACTAGCCGCCGCCGATGGCGTGGACCACTTCAACCTGATCACCTTCGGTGAGCGCAGTCTCGGCGTGGAGGCTACGCGGAACGATATCCAGGTTGAGCTCCACTGCGACGCGACGCCCGGTCAGGTCCAGACGGGTCAGCAGGGCCGAAACGGTTTCACCGTCGGGCAGTTCAAAGGATTCGCCGTTCAACAGAATGCGCATGCCGCGGGCCGCCATCGTTTTTAGGGGCCAGCATTCTAGCTTGATTGGCGTTGCCGGCCCAAGTCCCTTGGTCAGACGACCTGCAAGCGCCAGGCAAACAAACCGAGGAAGAACCAGCCGAGCAAGAACGCCAGGCCACCGAACGGCGTGATGATGCCGAGCTTGCTGATACCGGTCATGGTCAGCACGTAGAGGCTGCCGGAAAACAGCAGGATACCGATGACAAACGAGATACCGGCCCAAGTCACCAGGCGACCGGGAAGATGGGCGGCCAGCAACGCCACGCCGAACAGCGCCAGTGTGTGCACCAGTTGATAGGTGACTCCGGTATGGAAGATCGCCAGGTACTCGGCGCTCAGACGGTTTTTCAGGCCGTGGGCGGCAAACGCGCCCAAGGCCACACCGGTGAAGCCGAAAAACGCGGCCAGCATCAGAAAGCTACGCAGCATAGGGAACTCCAGTCAGACTCATCGGGCAGGGTCTGTATAATGGCCCGCTCAACGGTTTCGGCCAAGCCATCTCTATGCTGCGTCTCCTATTCAAACGCTTTCTCAACGTCGTGAAATGGTTTGCCATCGGCAGTGTTTTGCTGGTGCTGCTGTTTCGTGTCGTCCCGCCGCCCTTCACTGCCCTAATGGTGGAGCGCAAGGTCGAATCCTGGTTCGACGGCGAACCCATTGACCTGCAGCGCACCTGGGTGCCGTGGGACGAGATCTCCGATGAGCTCAAAGTGGCGGTGATGGCCGGTGAAGACCAGCGCTTCCCGCAGCATTGGGGCTTTGATTTCGGCGCGATCCAGGCGGCGATCCTGCACAACGAGCGCGGCGGTTCGATTCGCGGCGCCAGTACGTTGAGTCAGCAGGTGTCGAAGAATCTGTTCCTGTGGGCTGGCCGCAGTTATTTGCGCAAAGGGCTGGAGGCCTGGTTTACCGGGTTGATCGAGGTGCTGTGGCCCAAGCAGCGGATTCTTGAGGTGTACCTCAATAGCGTGGAATGGGATGAAGGCGTATTCGGCGCGGAGGCGGCGGCGCGGCATCACTTCGGCGTAAGCGCCAAGGGCTTGTCCCGGCAGCAGGCCAGTTATTTAGCGGCGGTGTTGCCTAACCCTCGAGTATGGAGTGCCAGCCACCCGACCGCTTATGTGGCGCGGCGGGCGGCGTGGATTCGCCAGCAGATGAGCCAGCTAGGCGGAGATGGTTATCTGGTGGAACTGAACAACTCGCGCAAAGCGCCTTGGTCCGACTGATACAACACAAAAAAATGTGGGAGGGCGCTTGCTCCCGATAGCGTTGGATCAGTCATTTTGATGTCGACTGACACTCTGCTATCGGGGGCAAGCCCCCTCCCACATTTTTAAGCGGCGCTTTTAAGCGGCGATCGACAACTTCAGCTTGTTCATCGCGCTTTTCTCAAGCTGACGAATTCGCTCGGCCGACACGTTGTACTTCTGCGCCAAGTCGTGCAGCGTGGCTTTTTCTTCCGCCAGCCAGCGCTGGTAGAGGATGTCACGACTGCGGTCGTCCAACACTTCCAGCGCTTCGTGCAGGTTGTGGTTGGAATTGTCGCTCCAGTCGGCGTCTTCCAGTTGACGCGCCGGGTCGTACCGGTGGTCTTCCAGATAGTTGGCCGGCGATTGGAAGGCGCTGTCGTCGTCCGCTTCGGCGGCCGGATCGAAGGCCATGTCATGGCCGGTCAGGCGACTTTCCATTTCGCGCACTTCACGGGGCTCCACACCGAGGCTTTCGGCCACGCGGTGGACTTCCTCGTTGTTCAGCCACGCCAGGCGTTTCTTCTGGCTACGCAGGTTGAAGAACAGCTTGCGCTGGGCCTTGGTGGTCGCGACTTTCACAATGCGCCAGTTGCGCAGGATGAACTCGTGGATTTCCGCCTTGATCCAGTGCACGGCAAACGACACCAGGCGCACGCCCATCTCAGGGTTGAAGCGCTTTACAGCCTTCATCAGGCCGACGTTGCCTTCCTGAATCAGGTCAGCCTGGGCCAACCCGTAGCCGCTATAGCTACGGGCGATATGTACGACAAAACGCAGGTGGGCGAGCACCATCTGCCGAGCCGCCCCCAAATCCTGCTCATAGTAGAGACTCTCGGCCAGTTCACGCTCCTGCTCGGGCGTCAGCAATGGAATGCTGTTGACCGTGTGCACATAGGCTTCCAGGTTCGCACCAGGGACCAAGGCATAAGCAGGTTGCAAAGAAGTGGTCATACGAAAAAACCTCCGACTCACATAACTCGTGCAGTTCAGCACTGCGAAAATTGACCGGGAA
Source organism: Pseudomonas sivasensis (assembly GCF_052938085.1). Taxonomy (NCBI): domain Bacteria; kingdom Pseudomonadati; phylum Pseudomonadota; class Gammaproteobacteria; order Pseudomonadales; family Pseudomonadaceae; genus Pseudomonas; species Pseudomonas sivasensis. The sequence continues at coordinate 240,908 of NZ_CP176442.1, read as the reverse complement.
CCGTAGGACAAGTTCCCTAAACCACTGATACGGTCAATACAAACGAAACCACATTAATCTGACATTAACTACTTCGGTGCCAGCTCACGTAAATGCCGTGCGACCGCAATCCAGGCACCGATATAACCCAACAATACCGCGCCAAGCAAGAGCGACAGACCATCGGCCACCGGTACCCCGGCCAGGGCAAAATCACTGCCGTACAAGCCGGCAAGCCCAACGACTGCGTCGTTCAGCCAGTTCAGGCCGAACGCCAGCACGCCCCAGGACAAAATCCCCGCACCCAGGCCATAAAGCGCGCCCATGTACAGAAAAGGCCGACGCACATAGCTGTCCGTGCCGCCGACCAGTTTAATCACTTCTATCTCGATGCGACGGTTTTCAATATGAAGACGAATGGTATTACCTATCACCAAAAGTAATGCAGACACCAACAGCACCGTCAGGCCGAACACAAAACGGTCGCCAAGCTTGAGGATCGCCGCCAGGCGCTCTACCCAGACTAGATCAAGTTGCGCCTGTTGCACCTTCGGCATCTCTGCGAGTTTTTGCCGCAGGGCTTCAAGGGCCGGCTTGTCGACTTCATTCGGGGTCACCAGCACCACGCCGGGCAGTGGGTTCTGCGGCAGCTCTTTAAGCGCCTCGCCCAGGCCGGACTGCTGTTGGAACTCCTCAAGGGCCTGGTCGCGGCTAACGTACTCGGCGTCCGCGACGCCCGGCATATTCTTGATATCGTCCCGTAGCGCTTCGCCTTCCTTGGTACTGGCATCCAGGTTCAAGTACAGCGAAATCTGCGCCGCACGCTGCCAGGAACCGCCCAAACGCTCCACATTATTAAGCAGCAGCGACAAGCCCATCGGCAGGCTCAAGGCCACAGCCATCACCAGGCAGGTGAAAAAGCTGCCGATCGGCTGTTTGCCCAGACGGCGCAAGCTGTCCAGCAGGCTGGCGCGGTGGCTTTCGATCCAGGCGCGCAGCAAGGTGCTGAAGTCCGGGCCGTCGTCATCGTCGTGTTTTTTCTTTTTCGGTTGCGGGTCGGCCGGTTTTGGCGCAACGCGCTCGGAAACCTTAGGGCTACGTGTGGCACTCATACGCCAGCCTCCCCGTCACCGATCAGACGACCGCGCTGCAGGGTCAGCATGCGGTGGCGCATGCGGGCGATCAACGCCAGGTCGTGGCTGGCGATCAATACGCTGGTGCCCAGGCGGTTGATGTCTTCGAACACCCCCATGATCTCGGCCGCCAGACGCGGGTCGAGGTTACCGGTAGGTTCGTCCGCCAGCAGCAAGGCCGGGCGATGGACGATGGCGCGGGCGATGCCGACGCGCTGCTGCTGACCAGTCGAGAGGTCGCCGGGGTAGAGGTCGGTCTTGTCCGACAGCGCCACGCGCTCCAGGGCCGAGTCCACACGCTTGACGATTTCGGCCTTGGACAACCCAAGAATCTGCAGCGGCAGCGCAATGTTGTTGAACACCGTGCGATCGAACAGTAACTGGTGGTTCTGGAACACTACGCCGATCTGGCGGCGCAGGAACGGGATCTGCGCATTACTGATGGTGGCCAGGTCCTGGCCGGCGAGCAGCAACTTGCCGGTAGTCGGGCGTTCCATGGCCAGCAGCAGGCGCAACAGCGTACTTTTGCCGGCCCCCGAGTGACCGGTGACAAACAAGAACTCGCCGCGACGCACTCGAAAGCTCAGCTCATGCAAGCCGACATGCCCGTTGGCATAGCGTTTACCGACCTGTTCGAATCGAATCATGAACGCTCCCGCTCGGCAAACAGTGCCTGTACAAAGGGTTCGGCCTCAAAGGTGCGCAGGTCGTCGATGCCTTCACCGACGCCGATATAACGAATCGGCAACCCGAACTGCTTGGCCAAGGCGAAGATCACACCGCCTTTGGCCGTGCCGTCGAGCTTAGTCAACGCCAGGCCGGTCAGTTGGACCGTCTGGTTGAATTGTTTGGCCTGGCTGATAGCGTTCTGGCCGGTACCAGCGTCCAGCACCAGCAGCACTTCGTGCGGCGCGTCAGCGTCGAGCTTGCCGATAACGCGGCGGACTTTCTTCAGCTCTTCCATCAGGTTGTCTTTGGTGTGCAGACGACCAGCGGTATCCGCGATCAGCACATCGATGTTACGAGCCTTGGCGGCTTGCACGGCGTCGAAGATCACCGAGGCGGAATCGGCACCCGTGTGCTGGGCGATGACCGGAATCTTGTTGCGCTCACCCCAGACCTGCAATTGCTCAACGGCGGCGGCGCGGAAGGTGTCACCGGCAGCGAGCATGACTTTCTTGCCTTCCGATTGCAGTTTCTTGGCCAGTTTGCCGATGGTGGTGGTCTTGCCGGCGCCGTTGACGCCCACTACCAGGATCACGAACGGCTTGTTCGGAGTGATCACCAGCGGCGCTTCCACGGGTTTGAGCATCGCAGCCAGTTCGGCCTGCAAGGATTTGTAGAGCGCATCGGCATCGGTCAGCTGCTTGCGCGCGACCTTTTGGGTCAGGCTCTGGATGATCACCGCGGTGGCTTCGACGCCCACGTCGGCGGTCAGCAGACGGGTTTCAATGTCTTCCAGCAGTTCGTCATCAATGACCTTCTTGCCCAGGAACAGGCTGGCCATGCCTTCGCCGATGCTGGCGCTGGTCTTGCTCAGGCCTTGCTTGAGACGAGCGAAGAAGCCGGTCTTGCTTGTTTCGGCGGGTGGGGCGATCGGCTCTGGCTCGACAACCTCGATAACTTGGGCAGGCTCAGCGGCCACAACAGGCGCAGGAACCGGGACTTCCACGGCGAGTGGCGCTTCGGCCACCACCTCGACCGGCTCAACCACCGCAGGAATCGGCGGGGCCACGTGCTCAGCCTGTATGTCTTCGACCAACGCCACGGGCTCTTCGGCCACTGGCAACTCAGGCCACGGCTTGTGCTCAGGCTCGGCCTCAACCACTGGCTGCAACACCGGCTCAGCCATCGGCAACACCACCGGCGCAGGCACTTCGGCAACCGGCTCGGCTTCTACTATAGGTTCGGGGATCGGCTCAGCTTGAACCTGTGGCTGTTCGACAACGGTTTCCTGCGGCTTTTTGCGCAGCCATCCGAACAGGCCTTTCTTCTCGCCAGCCGCAGCTGGGGTCTTCTTGTCGTCGTTGGAACCAAACATGGAGACGGCTATCTCAAGGTAGCGAAGTGCCAGAGCGGCACGTCGGTAAATAAAATTCGATGCGTAACAGACTGTTTTTTAGCCAGCTCGTTCATGCGCAACATTTTGTAAGGCCTAAATAGGGCCTCAACAAGACTGCCGCAGTGGCCGTCCGTATATTCGACCAGTATCCTAGCACCTCCTCGCCCGCTGACGCTAAGACCAAGCGGGCAGCCCAACAGGTTTAAAAACGAATGAATGCTCTAGCCCGCCGCGCCGCAGGCCTGCTGTTCAGCACAGTTTGTCTGCCTCTTACAGCCTTGGCTGCCGACCCACAACCCACCCATGAATTCACCCTGGACAACGGCCTCAAGGTCGTCGTGCGCGAAGATCATCGCGCCCCGGTGGTGGTTTCCCAGGTTTGGTACAAAGTGGGTTCGAGCTACGAAACCCCGGGCCAGACTGGTTTGTCCCACGCCTTGGAACACATGATGTTCAAGGGCAGCGCCAAAGTCGGCCCCGGCGAAGCCTCGCTGATCCTGCGCGACCTGGGTGCCGAAGAAAACGCGTTCACCAGCGATGACTACACCGCTTATTACCAAGTCCTGGCCCGTGACCGCCTGGGCGTGGCCTTCGAACTTGAAGCCGACCGCATGGCAAGCCTGCGTCTACCGGCCGACGAGTTCAGCCGCGAAATCGAGGTTATTAAAGAAGAACGTCGCCTGCGCACCGACGACAACCCGATGTCCAAGGCCTACGAGCGCTTCAAGGCCATGGCCTTCCCGGCCAGCGGCTACCACACGCCGACCATCGGCTGGATGGCCGATCTGGACCGCATGAAGGTCGAAGAACTGCGCCACTGGTACCAATCCTGGTACGTGCCGAACAACGCCACCCTGGTGGTAGTCGGCGACGTAACTCCGGACGAGGTGAAGAACCTGGCCCAACGCTACTTTGGCCCGATCCCCAAGCGTGACGTACCGCCCGCGAAGATCCCGATGGAGCTGGCCGAACCCGGCGAGCGCCTGCTGACGATGCACGTGCAGACCCAATTGCCGAGCGTGATGCTCGGTTTCAACGTTCCTGCCCTGGCGACTGCCGAAGATAAACGCTCGGTGCAAGCCCTGCGCCTGATTTCGGCCCTGTTGGATGGCGGCTACAGTGCGCGCATCTCGGAGCAGTTGGAGCGCGGTGAAGAGCTGGTTTCGGCCGCTTCCACCAATTACGACGCTTATACCCGCGGCGACACCCTGTTCATGCTGTCGGCCACCCCAAACCAGCAGAAGAAAAAGACCGTTGCCCAAGCCGAAGCCGGCCTGTGGCGACTGCTCGAAGAACTCAAAGCCAAGCCGCCAACCGCCGAAGAACTGGAACGCATCCGCGCTCAGGTCATCGCCGGCCTGGTCTATCAGCGTGACTCCATCACCAGCCAGGCCACGGCCATCGGCTCCCTGGAAACTGTCGGCCTGTCCTGGAAGCTGATGGACAGCGAACTCGCCGACCTGCAAAGCGTGACGCCTGAAGATATCCAGAAGGCCGCGCGTACTTATTTCACCCGCGAGCGTCTGAGCGTCGCCCATGTTCTGCCTGAGGAGACTGCTCATGAGTGATCGCAAAAGCCTGATCCTGCCTGGCCTGATCGCCGTTACCCTGATCGCGGCGAGCGCCGTGTATTTCCTGCGCCCAAGTGAATCGGTCGCGAGCCCGGCGCTTGAAAAAGCCCAGTCAGCCAACAAACTGCAATCCTTGGCGGAGTTGGACGGCAAGGCACCCACCAACCGCAAGCTCGACGTGCAAACCTGGACCACCGCCGAAGGCGCCAAGGTGCTGTTTGTTGAGGCGCATGAACTGCCGATGTTCGACATGCGCATCCTGTTCGCCGCCGGCAGCAGCCAGGATGGCGATGTGCAGGGCCTGGCGTTGATGACCAACGCCATGCTCAACGAAGGCATACCGGGCAAGGACGTCAGCCAGATCGCCAGTGGTTTTGAAGGCCTGGGCGCCGACTTCGGCAATGGCGCTTACCGCGACATGGCACTGGTATCCCTACGCAGCCTGAGTGCCAGCGATAAACGCGACGCCGCCCTGGCGCTGTTTGACGACGTGATCGGCAAGCCGACCTTTCCGGCCGACTCCCTGGCCCGCATCAAGAATCAGATCCTCGCCGGCTTCGAATATCAGAAGCAAAACCCCGGCAAACTCGCCAGCCTGGAGCTGTTCAAGCGCTTGTACGGCGATCACCCTTATGCGCACCCGAGCGAAGGCACACCTGAAAGCGTGCCGAAAATTAACCTGGCGCAGTTGCAGGCGTTCCACGCCAAGGCGTACGCCGCCGGTAATGCGGTGATTGCGGTGGTAGGCGACCTGACCCGCGCCGAAGCTGAAGCCATGACCGCAAAGGTGTCCGCATCGCTGCCTAAAGGCCCGGCCCTGGCGAAGATTGCCCAGCCGACTGAACCAAAGGCCGGCCTGAGCCATATCGAGTTCCCATCCAAGCAGACGCACTTGCTGTTCGCCCAACTCGGCATCGACCGCGCCGACCCGGACTACGCGGCCTTGTCCCTGGGTAACCAGATCCTCGGCGGCGGTGGTTTCGGCACCCGTTTGATGAGCGAAGTACGTGAAAAGCGTGGCCTGACCTACGGTGTTTACTCCGGTTTCTCACCGATGCAGGTACGCGGTCCGTTCATGATCAACCTGCAGACACGCGCCGAAATGAGCGGCGGCACCCTGCGCCTGGTCGAAGACGTCGTGGCCGATTACCTCAAGAACGGTCCGACGCAAAAAGAGCTGGATGACGCAAAGCGCGAGCTGGCCGGCAGCTTCCCGCTGTCTACCGCCAGCAACGCCGATATCGTCGGTCAGCTGGGCGCCATGGGTTTCTATAACCTGCCGCTGAGCTATCTGGAAGATTTCATGAAACAATCCCAGGCCCTGACCGTAGAGCAGGTCAAGGCTGCAATGAATAAACACTTGAGCGCCGATAAGATGGTCATCGTGACCGCCGGCCCGACGATTGCGCAAAAGCCACTACCGCCCCCCACTGATAAACCCGCCGAGCAGCCGCTCGGGGTTCCGGAGCATTAATGGCCAGTTCATCTCGCCCGAAAAAACCTGTCCACAACGTACACAACGGTGTGGGCCAACTGCGCATCATTGGCGGTGAATGGGGCAGCCGCAAGCTGAGCTTCCCCGATGTCGTGGGCCTGCGCCCAACGCCGGATCGCGTGCGTGAAACCCTGTTCAACTGGCTCGCGCCGTATATCGCGGGCGCTAAGGTCTTGGACCCGTTCGCCGGCAGTGGCGCACTGTTCCTGGAGGCGTTGTCCCGTGGCGCGTCTCAGGCACAGGCGCTGGATGCCAGCAATGTGGCGGTCTCCAGCCTCAAGGAACACCTGGGCACCCTGCGTTGCACCAATGGCCAGGTACAAACTGCCGATGCTCTGCGCTACCTGGAAACCCAGGCGGCCAGCGAGTACGACGTAGTGTTCCTCGACCCGCCGTTCAACCAGAACCTCTTGCCGACCGTGTGTACGCTGCTGGAAGAACGCCAATGGCTGGCGCCCGACGCTTGGATCTACACTGAAAGCGAGACTGCGCCATCTTCCTTGGGACTGCCGGGCGCGTGGCGACTGCACCGGGAGCAGAAATCCGGGCGGGTGTATTACGCGTTGTGGCATCGGTTGGTCGAGAACTGAGAGTAATCCAGCTTTTGTGGTGAGCGGGCTGGCCCCGCGCGGGGCTGCGGAGCAGCCCCAATAAAAACACCGCGCACCATCAGCTAGAACTCGGTCGCTTGGTCTGGGGCCGCTCCGCAGCCCCGCGCGGGGCAAGCCCGCTCACCACAGAAGCCTGCTCACCACAGCAAACGCGCTTGCCACAGAGATCTGCATGACCCCTTCCTCTGAAAAATTCACCCCCGCCTTCGGCCTCGGCAACCATCACCTGCAAACCCTGTGGGGGCCGCTGTGGCGCCCTACCACCCATATCGAACGCCAACGCGAACGCCTGTGGCTGGAAGACGGCGACTTTCTTGACCTCGACTGGCATGGCCCGCATGACGCGCAGGCGCCGTTGGTGCTGGTGCTGCATGGGCTGACCGGCTCGTCCAATTCCCCCTATGTAGCCGGCCTGCAAAAAGTCCTCGCAGCGCAAGGCTGGGCCAGTGCGGCCTTGAACTGGCGTGGTTGCTCGGGCGAGCCCAACCTGTTGGCCCGCAGCTATCACTCGGGCGCCAGCGAAGACCTGGCCGCCGCCATTGCGCATCTACGCGCCAAGCGGCCGCTGGCGCCGCTGTATGCGGTGGGTTATTCGCTGGGTGGCAATGTGCTGCTTAAGCACCTGGGGGAAACCGGCGAGGCATCCGGGCTGCAAGGCGCGGCGGCGGTGTCGGTGCCGTTTCGCCTGGACCAGTGTGCGGACCGCATCGGGATAGGCTTCTCGCGCGTTTACCAGAAGCACTTCATGCGCGAGATGCTCGCGTATATCCGCGTCAAGCAGCGTCAGTTTTTGCAGGATGGTCGGGAGGACGGGTTGAAAACCCTGGATGCGCTCGGCTCACTGGAGAAGATGCGTACCTTCTGGGACTTCGATGGCCGGGTCACGGCGCCGCTGCACGGGTTCTTGAGTGCCGAGGACTATTACCGCCGCGCGTCGAGTCGCTACTACCTGGGTGCTATACGCACGCCGACGTTGATTATCCAGGCTGCCGACGACCCGTTCGTATTCGCCCACAGCTTGCCCGAGGCCAGCGAGCTGTCGGCGTGCACCGAGTTTGAGCTGACGGCCAAAGGTGGGCACGTGGGCTTCGTCGATGGCTCACTGAAACGCCCCAGCTACTACCTGGAGCGGCGCATTCCCCAATGGTTACTGTCAAAACACGGTTAAACATGTGGGAGGGGGCTCGCCCCCGATTGCGGTGGAACAGTCAATAATGTGTCGACTGATACTCCGTAATCGAGGGCAAGCCCCTCCCATATTTGGATTGGGTTTACACGACCGGTAAATCAGTCGCCAGTCGCAATTGCCCGCGCAGGATCGGTAATCCACTCGCTCCACGACCCCGCATACAACTTGCCCAACGGATAACCCGCCAGACTCAGGGCGAACAGGTTGTGGCAGGCCGTCACACCCGAGCCGCAGTACGCCACCAGATCTTCCGGCGAGCGGCCTTGCAACTGCGCGGCGAAGCGTTGCCTGAGTTGGTCGGCCGGCAGGAAACGTCCATCACTGCCCAGGTTTTCGTTGAACGCCGCACATTGCGCACCGGGGATATGCCCGGCAATCGGATCAATAGGTTCAACGTCACCGCGAAAACGCGCTTGGGCACGGGCATCGATCAAGGTCAGGCCGGGTTGGCCCAAGCGTTTTTGCAGGTGTTCGGCGTCCAGCAACAGATGATTGTCCGGCGTACCCGCGAAGGTGCCAGGCTCTGTCACCGGCGCGTCCAGGCTCAACGGGAAACCAGCTACATGCCAGGCCTTGAGGCCGCCATCCAGGATAAACACGCCATCGCGCTTGCCCAGCCAGGCCAGCAGCCACCAGGCGCGGGCGGCAAATGCGCCGGGGCCGTCGTCATAGAGCACCACGTCGGTATTGGCATGGATGCCCCAGGCCCGCAATTGCTCGGCAAAAGTGTCCGCCGCCGGCAATGGGTGGCGACCGGTCACGCCCTTGATTACCGGGCCGCTGAGATGGCGTTCCAGGTCGGCATATTGCGCGCCGTCGATATGCCCTTCGGCGTAGCTGCAAAGTCCGTAATCCGGGTCTTCCAAGGCAAAACGACAGTCCAGGATCACCAGCCCGGTCGACTTCTGGCGCTCGGCCAATTGCTGGGGACTGATCAGTTGGGCAAGCGGCATGACGAACTCCTACGAATGCAGTGGGAAAGGCCTACTTCACTTCTTCCAGTGCCTGGTTCAGCGGCACGTAAAACTCTTTGAACAGCGCATCCACGTCCTCTTTCGCCTGAGGCGTGACAAAACCGGCCTCCAGCACCAGCACCTGATACACCCCGCGCTTGATGGCTTCGGCGCTCAAATGGGCAGAATTTTCATTGGTGGTGCACAGAAAACGCACCCACGAGGTGAGGATGATCCAGGCGTTGAGGGTCAATGCTTCGGTTTGAACAGGGTCCATATTGAGGATGCCAGCGTCGACGAACCCCCGGTAGATCGCATTGCCTTGGGTCAGGCAACGCTGGGAAAAGCGCCGATAACCGGTGGCGAGCTCGGGATCGCTCTCCAGCAGATGTTCAAGGTCGCGATGCAGGAAGCGATAGCGCCACATCCCGGCCAGCAGGGCCTGCAGGTAGAAACGTTTGTCTTGAACCGTCGCGGCGCGCCCCTGTGGCGGACGCAGAAAACTGTCTACCAGCGCTTCGTATTCACGGAACAGCACGGCGATGATCGCCTGCTTGTTGGGGAAGTGGTAGTACAGGTTGCCCGGCGAAATTTCCATATGGGCGGCGATATGGTTGGTGCTGATACTGCGCTCACCCTGCTGGTTAAAAAGCTCCAGGCTGGTTTGCACAATGCGCTCGCTGGTCTTTACTCGTGGTGCCATAGGGGAATCAGCTTCTATACACGTGATGGCGCATCTTACGACCTATCCTTGCCAGGATAAATCTGCATGTTGCCGCAATGTTATTTGACAATTTAGAGCAATGACTCTAAAAATCCAGGCAGACCAATAACAATCGGTGCTGCGCCATGTCTGCCAACGTTGCCTACCTGCAAGATTCCCAGGTGCTGGATCAGCTCCAGGGCCTGTTCGACGCTCAACGTCGCGCCTACGCCGCCAACCCCATGCCGCAGGCAGCACAACGCCAGCAATGGCTCAAGGCCCTGCGCGACCTGCTCAGCGACGAGCGTCAGGCGCTGATCAACGCAATCAGCCAGGACTTCAGCCACCGCAGCGCCGACGAGACCCTTTTCGCCGAATTGATGCCAAGCCTGCATGGCATTCACTACGCCAGCAAACACCTCAAAGGTTGGATGAAACCTTCCCGCCGTGCTGTAGGCATTGCCTTTCAACCGGCCTCAGCCAAGGTCATTTACCAACCGCTGGGCGTGGTCGGGGTGATCGTGCCGTGGAACTACCCGCTGTACCTGGCCATCGGGCCGTTGGTCGGCGCGTTGGCGGCAGGTAACCGGGTGATGCTCAAGCTCAGCGAGTCCACTCCCGCAACCGGCGAACTACTCAAAACCCTGTTGGCGAAAATCTTCCCCGAGGATCTGGTGTGCGTGGTGTTGGGGGAAGCCGACGTGGGCATGGCGTTTTCCAAGCTGCGCTTCGACCACCTGCTGTTCACCGGCGCCACCAGCATCGGCAAACACGTGATGCGCGCAGCGGCCGAGCACCTCACGCCGGTCACCCTGGAGCTGGGCGGCAAGTCGCCAGCCATCGTTTCCGCCGATGTACCGCTCAAGGACGCCGCCGAACGCATCGCCTTCGGCAAAGCCTTGAATGCCGGGCAAACCTGTGTGGCGCCGGATTACGTGCTGGTGCCAGAAGACCGTGTCGAGGGCTTCGTCGAGGCTTACAGCAAAGCCGTTCGCGGATTTTATCCGACCCTGGCAGACAACCCGGACTACACCGCAATCATCAATGAACGGCAATTGGCTCGGCTCAATAGCTACGTCAAGGACGCCACCGATAAAGGCGCGACGCTGATTCCGCTGTACGAGCAAGGCCAGGCGCGCCGCATGGCCCACAGCCTGCTGCTGGATGTCAGCGACGACATGACTGTGATGCAGGACGAGATCTTCGGCCCAGTGCTGCCGATCGTGCCGTATCGCGGTATCGACCAGGCGTTTGCCTACATCAACCAACGCCCTCGCCCGCTTGCTCTGTATTACTTCGGCTACGACAAGGGCGAACAGAACAGAGTGCTGCACGAGACCCATTCCGGCGGCGTGTGCCTGAACGACACCCTGCTGCACGTGGCCCAGGACGACATGCCATTTGGCGGCATCGGCCCTTCGGGCATGGGCCATTACCACGGGCATGAAGGTTTCCTGACCTTCAGCAAGGCTAAGGGTGTGCTGGTGAAGCAGCGCCTGAACGCCGCTAAGTTGATCTACCCGCCTTATGGCAAGGCTATTCAGAAGTTGATCCAGAAGCTGTTCGTTCGCTGACACCGCCACCCACGGGATAACAATAACAATGAACCCTAGCCTGACTGATTCACCCACGCTTTCGCGGCGCGGCGTCTTGAAAATAGGCCTGTGCGCCAGCGCCTTCCTCGCCACCGCCGGGCTTGGCGCCAGCCTCAGCGGCTGTTCCAGCAGCACACCGGCCAGCGGCTTTGCCCTGTTGCGCAGCAGCGATCTGCCGTTTTTACGCGCGGTTATTCCGGTATTGCTGGAAGGTGTAGCCAGCGCCCAGGAGGTGGCCAACGGCGTCGAAGACACTCTGAAAAAACTCGATTTCAGCCTGCAGCGCCTGTCGCCCGAGATGTTCAAGCTCACCCAGCAGCTGTTCGACGTATTGGGCATGGCCATCACCCGAGGTCCGTTGACCGGTATCTGGGGCAGTTGGGAGAACGCCAGCACAGAGCAGATCCACAACTTCCTGCACCGCTGGGAAAACAGCTACCTGAACCTGCTGCGCATGGGCCAGGGCTCATTGCTCAAGCTGGTGATCATGGCCTGGTACTTCCAGCCAGCATCCTGGGCCCATTGCGGCTATCCCGGCCCGCCGAAGATCTGATCCGCATCCCCCCAACAATAAAAACAAGAGACGATCCTGATGCCCGTACCCGATCTGTTCCGCGAAGGCCTGGCCCGTGGCTGGAAAACCCACAACGGCGCCGCCCTCGACAATGACCTGACGCTGGAAGCCGACGTCGCCATCATCGGCAGCGGCGCCGGTGGCGGCACCACGGCCGAGATCCTCAGCGCTGCCGGCTATAAAGTGCTGCTGATCGAGGAAGGCCCACTCAAGACCAGCAGCGATTTCAAGTTGCTGGAGGACGAGGCCTACACCAGCCTGTATCAGGAAGGCATCGGCCGCATGAGCAAGGACGGCGCGATTACTATCCTGCAGGGTCGGGCAGTGGGCGGCACCACGTTGATCAACTGGACCTCCAGCTTCCGCACCCCGGACGCCACCCTCTCTCACTGGGCCAGTGAATACGCGGTCAAAGGCCACAGCAGCGCCGAGATGGCGCCGTGGTTCGAAAAAATGGAACAACGCCTGGGCATCGCGCCTTGGGCCATGCCGCCGAACGCCAACAATGACGTGATCCGCAAAGGCTGCGAAAAACTTGGCTACAGCTGGCATGTGATCCCGCGCAATGTGCGTGGCTGTTTCAACCTGGGCTATTGCGGCATGGGTTGCCCGGTCAATGCCAAGCAATCGATGCTGGTGACCACCATACCGTCCACCCTGGAGAAAGGCGGCGAGTTGCTCTACCTGGCCCGCGCCGAACACCTCAAATACAGCGGCGACACCATCAGCAGCCTGGAATGCGTGGCCATGGATGAGCGCTGCGTATCGCCGACCGGGCGCAAGATCACAGTCAAGGCAAAACACTACGTCCTGTCGGGCGGCGGTATCAACAGCCCGGCGTTGCTGATGCGCTCGGACGCACCCGACCCGCACTCGCGCTTGGGCAAGCGCACCTTTTTGCACCTTGTGAATTTCTCCGCCGGGTTGTTCGACGAGGTGATCAACCCGTTCTACGGTGCACCGCAGTCGATCTACTCCGATCACTTCCAATGGCAGGACGGCACGACCGGCAAAATGTCCTACAAGCTGGAAGCGCCGCCCTTACACCCAGGATTGGCCAGCACGCTGTTCGGCGGTTACGGCACCGGGAATGCGCTGGACATGAGCCAATTGCCGAATACTCACGCCATGCTCGCCCTTTTGCGCGACGGTTTTCACCCCGACAGCCCTGGTGGAACGGTAGATTTGCGGGGCGACGGCACTCCCGTTCTCGATTATCAGGTTTCACCCTACGCCTGGGACGGCCTGCGCCGGGCCTTTCACAGCATGGCCGAAATTCAGTTTGCAGCGGGGGCCAAGTCGGTCAAGCCGCTGCATCACGATGCGCGCTACGTAAACACCTTGGCGCAAGCCCGCGAACTGATTGACGGTTTGAACCTGGAACTGCATCGCACGACCCTGGGCAGCGCCCATGTGATGGGCGGTTGCGCGATGGGTGAAGACCCGAAAAACGCCGTGGCCGACAGCCTGGGTCGCCATCACCAATTACGTAATCTGTCGATCCACGATGGCTCGTTATTCCCCACCAGCATTGGGGCCAACCCCCAATTGTCGGTGTACGGATTGACCGCCCAACTGGCCACAGCATTGGCCGAACGTCTGAAAACAGCATGAAAAAACGCTCGATCAGCGGCATGTATCTACATAAGTCGACTTGGCCGACCGGGATGGCTGCGATACCATCCGGTTCCCCAACGGACTCCGCCAGGACGACGCGATGAACCGAGTGTTGTACCCAGGAACCTTCGACCCGATTACCAAAGGCCATGGCGATCTGGTCGAACGCGCCTCTCGCTTGTTCGACCATGTGATCATCGCGGTCGCGGCCAGCCCCAAGAAAAACCCGCTGTTTCCCCTGGAACAGCGCGTGGAGCTGGCGCGTGAGGTCACCAAGCACCTGCCTAACGTCGAAGTCGTGGGCTTTTCGACGCTGCTGGCGCACTTCGCCAAAGAGCAGAACGCCAATGTGTTCCTGCGCGGCCTACGTGCGGTATCGGACTTCGAATACGAATTCCAACTGGCCAACATGAACCGCCAACTGGCGCCGGACGTTGAGAGCCTGTTCCTCACGCCTTCGGAACGTTACTCGTTCATTTCCTCGACGTTAGTCCGTGAAATCGCCGCTTTGGGCGGAGATATCACCAAGTTCGTGCACCCTGCCGTGGCGGACGCGCTGACGCTGCGCTTCAAGAAGTAGCCGAGGTTTGCCGGTTTACCTGTAGTGAGCAGGCTTGCCCCGCGCCGGGCTGAGAAGCCCCCAATAAGAGCACTGCGTAGCTTTAGGTGAACCCCGGTCGCCTGGATTGGGGCTAATTCGCAGCCCAGCGCGGGGCAAGCCCGCTCACCACAAAAATCAAAAGCCACAAGTCAGACCGGCTCGCACTGCGGGCGCCAATGCGGCACAATTGCGCGCATTAGTTTTCAGATGCCCTGGCTGACAGCCCTGGCAGGAGTTTCCATGTCCCTAATCATCACCGACGATTGCATCAATTGCGACGTCTGCGAACCCGAGTGCCCGAACGCTGCCATTTCCCAAGGTGAGGAGATCTACGTGATCGATCCGAACCTGTGCACCCAGTGTGTCGGCCACTATGACGAACCTCAGTGCCAACAGGTGTGCCCGGTGGATTGCATTCCGCTGGATGAGGCGCGTCCGGAGACTGAAGAGGAACTGATGGAGAAGTACCGGAAGATTACCGGTAAGGCCTGAGGTTCTTCAGCGCCTGTCAGGGCCTTATCGGGGGCAAGCCCCCTCCCACACTTGTAATGCATTTCAAATGTGGGAGGGGGCTTGCCCCCGATGGTTATATCCGCCATCACACAACAATCAGCTCTGGCACTTGGGGCAAAAGACACTCGCCCGCTGCCCCAGCACCACGTTGCGCAACTCAGTCCCACAGACCTTGCACGCCTCGCCACCCCGGCCGTAGACGAACAACTCCTGCTGGAAATACCCCGGCTGCCCGTCCCCGCCGATAAAATCCCGCAACGTGGTGCCGCCCCGCTCGATGGCGGCCGCCAGCACGCGTTTGATCTCAATCGCCAGCTTCAAATACCGCCCGCGTGAAATGCCACCCGCCTCACGACGCGGATCAATCCCCGCCGCAAACAGCGCTTCCGTCGCATAGATATTGCCCACGCCCACCACCACCGCGTTGTCCATGATGAACGGCTTAACCGCCATCGACCGCCTGCGGGACAGTTGAAACAAGCGCTCGCCATCAAACAGGTCCGTCAACGGCTCCGGCCCCAGACGGATCAGCAACTCATGGTTGTGCGGATCCTGGCTCCAGAGCATCGCGCCAAAGCGCCGAGGGTCGGTGTAGCGCAGGGCCATGCCCGATTCCAGCTCTATATCCACATGCTCATGCTTGGCCGCTGGCATACCGACTTCCACCAGGCGCAAATTGCCTGACATGCCCAAGTGGCTGATCAAGGTGCCCACCTCGGCATTGATCAACAGGTACTTGGCCCGCCGCTCTACCAGCACGATGCGCTGCCCGGACAGGCGCACGTCCAAGTCTTCCGGGATTGGCCAGCGCAGGCGCCGCTCACGTACCACTACGCGGCTGACGCGCTGGCCTTCCAGGTGCGGCGCAATCCCGCGCCGGGTGGTTTCGACTTCTGGTAACTCGGGCATGTGTACCTCTTGAAGGGGGGAGTCAGTGCGCGCCCAGTTCGCGGATCGACAACTTCATACTCTCGAAGTCGTAATCCGACAGGCCCACGTAGTCCAGCACCAGAGGGCCGATGGCGTTCCACTCATGGTCAACCGACTGGTTGCCCAGCACCCGGTAGGACGAGCAGATGTGCTCGGCCATCTTCAGGATTGCCAGCAGGTTCTTCACCTGCGGGTTGCGCGACGACTCATCGCTGAAAACCGCCAGGGCGTTGTGGTGGTTGGCGATGGCATCGGTCACATGTTCCGGCAGGCGCCAGGACTTGGCGGTGTAGTAGCCAACCACCGCATGGTTGGTGTTGAACGCATTGTTCTCGGTGTCGACCACGCGGCAGTCAGGGCCGGCATTGGCGTAGGCCTGCTCCAGCACGGTCATATAGTTGGGGAAGCGCTTGAGCATCAACGGCACCCCGCAATCGTGGAACAAGCCCAAGGCATAGGCCTCGTCTACGGTCTGGGAACCCGTGCGCTTGGCCAGTGTGAGGCAGGTCATGGCCACATCCTGGGCGGTGTCCCAGAAGCGGTTGAGGGTGACGATGGTGTCGTCGCTCATCTCGCCCCTGATGGACTGCGCGTTGATCAGGTTGATGATCGACCGGCTGCCCAACAGGTTCACTGCGCGCTGGATCGAGGCAATCTTGTTGCTCAGGCCGTAATACGGTGAGTTGACAATCTTCAGCAACGCGCCGGACAGGCCGGGATCCTGGGAGATCAACCGTGCGATCACTTCCAGGTCCGGGTCAGGCATGTACTGCTCCATTTGCAAATCCACCATGATTTGCGGTTGGGGCGGTACGCTGATGCCTTGCAGGGCCTGCTGGATCTGTTCGGCGGAAAGCTCTTGGGACATAAGTACACACTCTGGGCTAGGCGAGGATTCTACCCCCTAAGCAAAGCTGACCGACACCTCAAAAACCGGATGGAGCCGGACCAAATTTGGGTGCTGGCCACATGTCCGGCGGCGCCGCGATTTCCTACGCAACAAGGTATACTCCCGCTCTTTTTTCCGGAGCGACGTCATGTCCCTGCCAAGCCTGCGTCTCAAAGCCAACGCCGATCGTCGTTTGCGCAACGGCCACTTGTGGGTCTACAGCAACGAAATCGATGTGGCCGCCACACCTCTTCACGGCTTCCAGGCAGGCGACCAGGCTATCCTGGAAGCGGCCGGCGGCAAGACCCTGGGCATCGTGGCCATGAGCCCGAACAACCTGATCTGCGCACGCCTGCTGTCGCGCGACATCAAGTTGCCGCTGGACAAGTCGCTGCTGGTGCACCGCATCAACGTTGCCCTGTCCCTACGTGATCGCCTGTTCGACAAGCCGTTCTACCGCCTGGTCTACGGCGATTCCGACCTGCTGCCGGGCCTGGTAGTCGACCGTTTCGGCGACATCCTGGTGGTGCAGATCGCTTCGGCGACCATGGAAGCCCACAAGGAAGACGTGATCGCAGCACTGACCCAAGTGCTCAAGCCAAGCGGCATCCTGTTCAAGAACGACTCCGCCGCGCGCGACGCCGAAGGCCTCAACCGCTACGTCGAAACCGTGTTCGGCCTGGTGCCTGAGTGGGTCGCGCTGGAAGAAAACGGCGTGAAATTCGAAGCCCCAGTGATCCAAGGCCAGAAAACCGGCTGGTTCTACGACCACCGCATGAACCGCGCACGCCTGGCCCCATACGCCAAAGGCAAACGCGTACTCGACCTGTACAGCTACATCGGCGGCTGGGGCGTGCAAGCAGCAGCCTTTGGGGCCAGTGAAGTGTTCTGCGTCGACGCTTCCGCCTTCGCCCTCGACGGCGTAGAGCGCAACGCTGCGCTGAACGGCGTTGCCGAAAAAATGACCTGCATCGAAGGCGATGTTTTTGAAGCGCTGAAAGAACTGAAAGCCAGCGAAGAGCGTTTCGACGTGATCGTCGCCGACCCACCGGCCTTCATCAAACGCAAAAAAGACATGAAGAACGGCGAAGGCGCCTACCGCCGCCTGAACGAGCAAGCCATGCGTCTGCTCAGCAAGGACGGCATCCTGGTCAGCGCCTCGTGCTCCATGCACCTACCGGAAGACGACCTGCAGAACATTCTGCTGACCAGCGCCCGTCATCTGGACCGCAATATCCAGATGCTTGAGCGTGGCGGCCAGGGTCCGGATCACCCGGTGCACCCGGCGATTGTCGAGACGCGGTACATCAAGAGCATTACGTGCCGGTTGTTGCCGAATAGCTAACAGGCAAGCACAGATAAAAATGTGGGAGGGGGCTTGCTCCCGATAGCCGTGTGTCAGCCAGCTAATAGGGGGCTGACACTACGCAATCGGGGGCAAGCCCCCTCCCACATTTGTTTTGTGGTTGCCGTGAAAACTTTTCCTACCCAAGCAAGCCACGTCTACTCAGGAAATTTCTCTCAACGCTTTTGATTGAATTCCACTTTTCGCAGACTAGTATCGGTTTCTGGTTTTACTCCGGAAAACAAAAACAATGTCTGGGCCGTCTCTCTCCCGCTTCATCCTAATCACCTGCATTTCCCTGATCAGCTTCTTCCCGATCAATATCCTGCTGCCCTCGTTTCCCGCCCTGTCTGCGCAGTTCGATACGCCCAGCGCAGACATCGCACTGTCCATCAGCCTGTTCACTTTGGTGTTTTCGATCTCCCAACTGGTCACTGGCCCGCTGTCGGATAAATGGGGTCGCAAGGAAGTGCTGCTCGGCTGCATAACGCTGTCGATCCTCGGGGCGATAGGCTGCGCAATGGCCCCGGATTACCTGACGTTCCTGCTGTTTCGCACGGTGCAGGCCATGGGCTGCGGCTTCTTCGTGTTGGGCCATGCACTGGTGGAAGACCTGTTCGACGAACAGGACCGAGCCCGGGTACGCCTCTATTACATGACCCTGAGCGGCTCGTTTGTCGCCCTATCACCACTGATCGGCTCCTGGCTGCAAACCACCTTCGACTGGCAAGGGAGCTTCTATGGGTTTGCGCTCATGGCATTGGGCATGTTGATCCATGCGTTCTGCATTCTGCCTTCCCAGGCTGCCAGCCCGCACCGCGTACCCGTTTCGATCCTGGGCACGCTCAAAGCAGTCGCCGCCAATCGCGACTTTCTGCGCTATTGGTGGATCGCCGCCCTGGTGTTTGCCTGCTATTTCGCCTTGATCAGCGTGACACCGCTGATTTTCATGGATGCGCTGAAGCTGTCCGAGTACCAATATGCGTTGGTGCTGATGGTGTATGGCGTGGCCTACCTGCTCGGGGGCGTCGCAGCCTCGCACCTGCAAAAACGCATGACGCTGTCCCGGCAAATCAACATCGGTCTCGGACTACTGCTCGTTGCTGGCGCACTGTTAACCCTGATCGTGAGCCTGAAAGCCATCAGCACCGTGACCTTGCTCATCCCAATGCTGATCAGCGCCCTGGCCGTGACCCTGGTTCGGCCTGCTGCGATTTCCGCAGCGATGCTGTTGTTCTCAAGCAGTGCGGGCACCGCGGCATCGGCCGGGAACAGCATCATGTTTCTCACGGCGGCCATCAGCAGCGCCGCACTGGCACAGGCCGGCGATTATCTGCTCATCACCATCGCCATCGGGTTCATTGTGCTCAGCCTGTGGGGGCTGATGACCAACAGCCGTGCGGGCCGCTAAGGCTCCCGAATCACCGGCGTAAGCAGCATATCGCTGGTCTGCAACTGCAAATAACGGGGTTTGACCAGCGAAACCTTTCCTTCGCGGATATCGTGGATCAGCGTCTCCGTGTCGACATAACCGTCCGGCAGCTGCGTCCACAACAACGGACCGCGATCGTCCCATTCGCCCTTCTCATCCAGCACGAAAATGCGTGGCGGCTTGGAGTCGTGACGATAACTGGTGCTCGGCATTGCCAGCACTTCGGGTTGGCCATCCTGATCCAGGTCGACCGCCCACAGCACGCAACCCAACTCGCAAGGGGAGTCCGTGCTCAGGCTGAGCTCGGCAAATTGCTCGCTACCTTTGGGCTCCGGGCCGATCCATTCCAGTTCGGGCTTGGGCCGCTCCGCCTGTTCCTTTGCATAACGCTCGGTGAAACTCAGCGCCGTGTCGTCCATCCGCTCACGCAAGGCGCGGCGTGAATCCGGGTCCAGAATGCGTTCCTGATCCAAGTCGACCTGCAACTTTGCAAACGCCTCCTCGCCTGCTTTCTCCAGGCCAAACCGCAAGTAGTCCGCATCGAACGCTTCAGCCTTGGTGCGCCCGTCGAGCAAACGCCGGACCTGATCGTCGACGCTCAAACGTACCGGATCGAGGATCGGCGTATTGACCAACACCACCAGCCCACAAAACAGCAACGCCAGGGCCGGGTTGGTCACCCGCAAGTTGGCGAGCCAGATCGGCGAACGCAACACCACCGCCCAAACGGCCGCCAGGCCGTACAAGCCACACAATAGCGCCGCCGCCAGCGCAATGAAGCGTTGCGGCGACAAGGCATATTGCTCCACCCGCAGCCAGCTCGAATAAAACGCGATGGCGGCGAGAATCGGCAGACACAGCAGGCTCAACTCGATAAAACGAGTTAACCATTTGGGGTACGGCCGAGGCTGAACACCCTCCTGAAAAACACCGTTGAGCAAGAACAGCTGCGCACCTGCCAGCACCAGCAGAATGGGCGTTGAATAACCCGTCGCCCAAATTCGTTGGAGCCCGGTGAACGGTAAAGTCAGGGTAAAGAGCAGACTGATCAGGGCGATCAACGGCAACAACAAGCCACAGCCGCTGAACAGCATGCCGCGCATCTGGCCGATGACTTTCTCGCTGCGCGCGGCCAGGTACATGCCCAGGGCGAACACCAACGGCAAGCTGATGCACAGGAATCGCTGGCTCCAGAAGTGATGCTCAAAAAATTCGATGCCCAGCATCAGGAACAGTCGGCCCCATAGCTTGAGCAACAACATGAACACCCCCACCAGGATCAGGGCGTACAGCACGATGAACACGCTGTTCCAGGCCTGCTGAAACAGGTCCTCATAACGCCAGCGCTGCCCTTTTTCGGCGGGCCAGGCGAACAAAAACGTGGCACAGACATAACTCAACAACATCACGCTGATAAACCAGGAATTGATCGCCCAACGGCTATTGCCGACATGGTCGAGGCCGTAACAGACCCACAGCGTCATGCCGCCCATCAACAGGGTGAACGCCAGCGTAGGTAGCAGCGACCGCCACCGCAGAGCTTTTTCCCCCAGCAACTGCAAGGTGGTACCGCCGACCAACACAACGGTGTAGGTGACAAAAAACAGAGTTTCGCTCAAGCGATAGAGCTGATCGGAGTAATTGAAGACGATTCCCTGGATCAGACCGATCAGCAGGTAAAACCCAAGAAAACGATGGATACCGGGCATTCCAATTCCTTTGGAGAGGGGTGGGGGGCAAAGGGTCGCTAGTCTAAACAAAGCCCACGGACATGAGTATTGCCCCGTTCCCTCCAGCCGCCAGCGGTGTAGAATCGGCCCTATTCATCGCCAGTCATCCCCCGGCGGGTTTATGAGCTCAAGGCCAATGCGCACGGCGATCCCGTCACGTTTGCGGCAACTTCCGGACACCAGGGCCATTTTTCGGGTGTTCCAGACGTCACTAGAAGCTCACTCCCCTTTGATACCGATTAGCCGCCCGGAGTGCTCCAATGCCTGATTACCGCTCGAAAACATCCACCCACGGCCGCAACATGGCCGGCGCGCGCGCACTGTGGCGTGCCACGGGGATGAAAGATGACGACTTCAAGAAGCCGATCATCGCGATTGCCAACTCTTTTACCCAGTTCGTACCGGGCCACGTCCACCTCAAGGACCTGGGCCAACTGGTCGCCCGCGAGATCGAACGCGCTGGCGGCGTAGCAAAAGAATTCAACACCATCGCCGTGGATGACGGCATCGCCATGGGCCATGACGGCATGCTGTACTCGCTGCCAAGCCGCGAGATCATCGCCGACTCCGTGGAGTACATGGTCAACGCGCACTGCGCCGACGCCATCGTCTGCATCTCCAACTGCGACAAGATCACCCCCGGCATGCTGATGGCCTCCCTGCGCCTGAACATCCCGGTGATCTTCGTCTCCGGCGGCCCGATGGAAGCCGGCAAGACCAAGCTCGCCTCCCATGGCCTGGACCTGGTCGACGCCATGGTCATCGCCGCCGATTCCAGCGCTTCTGACGAGAAGGTTGCGGAATACGAGCGCAGCGCCTGCCCGACCTGCGGTTCGTGCTCCGGCATGTTTACCGCCAACTCGATGAACTGCCTGGTCGAGGCACTGGGCCTGGCGTTGCCGGGCAACGGTTCGACCCTGGCGACCCACAGCGACCGCGAGCAGTTGTTCCTGCAGGCCGGCCGCACCATCGTCGAGCTGTGCAAGCGTTACTACACCGAGAACGATGACTCGGTATTGCCGCGCAACATCGCCAACTTCAAGGCGTTCGAAAACGCCATGACCCTGGACATCGCCATGGGCGGTTCCACCAACACCATCCTGCACTTGCTGGCCGCCGCCCAGGAAGCCGAGATCGATTTCGACCTGCGCGACATCGACCGCCTGTCCCGTCACGTGCCGCAACTGTGCAAAGTCGCGCCGAACATCCAGAAGTACCACATGGAAGACGTGCACCGCGCCGGCGGGATCTTCTCGATCTTAGGCTCTCTGGCCCGTGGCGGCCTGCTGCACACTGACCTGCCGACCGTGCACAGCAAGTCCCTCGCCGAAGGCATCGCCAAGTGGGACATCACCCAGACTGACGACGAAGCCGTGCATACCTTCTTCAAGGCCGGCCCGGCGGGCATCCCGACTCAGACTGCGTTCAGCCAGTCGACCCGTTGGGACACCCTGGACGACGATCGTGAAAACGGCTGCATCCGCAGTGTCGAACACGCCTACTCCCAAGAAGGCGGCCTGGCCGTGCTCTACGGCAACATCGCCCTCGATGGCTGTGTGGTGAAAACCGCCGGTGTGGATGAGTCCATCCACGTCTTCGAAGGTCGCGCCAAGATCTACGAAAGCCAGGACAGCTCGGTTCGCGGCATCCTCGCCGACGAAGTGAAAGAAGGCGACATCGTGATCATCCGCTACGAAGGCCCGAAAGGCGGTCCGGGTATGCAGGAGATGCTCTACCCGACGTCCTACCTGAAATCCAAAGGCCTGGGCAAAGCCTGCGCCCTGCTGACCGACGGCCGCTTCTCCGGCGGCACCTCGGGCCTGTCCATCGGCCATGCTTCGCCAGAAGCCGCTGCCGGTGGCGCGATTGG
Organism: Pseudomonas sivasensis; assembly: GCF_052938085.1. Taxonomy (NCBI): domain Bacteria; kingdom Pseudomonadati; phylum Pseudomonadota; class Gammaproteobacteria; order Pseudomonadales; family Pseudomonadaceae; genus Pseudomonas; species Pseudomonas sivasensis. The sequence goes on along the minus strand of NZ_CP176442.1, from coordinate 218,116 downwards.
CCTGGTGCAGGATGGCGACAAGGTGCTGATCGACATTCCGAACCGTTCGATCAACCTGTTGATCAGCGATGAAGAACTGGCTGCACGCCGCGTCGAGCAGGACAAGAAAGGCTGGAAGCCGGTTGAAAAACGTCCACGTAAAGTGACCACCGCGCTGAAGGCTTATGCCCTGCTGGCCACCAGCGCCGATAAGGGTGCTGTGCGTAACAAGGCGATGCTCGACGGCCTGTAAGCCTCGCCCCAATAAAAATGCCCCGCCAAGTGCGGGGCATTTTTTTGCCTGGAGCAATTCTCCAAAACACTGAGGATCACAATGTGGGAGGGGGCTTGCTCCCGATATAGATGGGTCAGTCAACACATGCACCGACTGGCACCCTGCTATCGGGAGCAAGCCCCCTCCCACATTTACCGGCGTAGAGCCGTGGTTATTGAATCTCATCCGGCTTGACGATCACCCAGTTCTTATCCGCCGTCACCGGCAACCCTTCCTTGGCCTGCGCCGCAGCATGCTTGGCCATCATGCCGTTGAGTTGGGTCATGTATTTGTCTTTGCGGTTGATCCACAGGTGCACGCCGCCCTTGGCGACGTCTACATCGTGGAACAACATGTAGCCGTCGCTGGTCGGCGTGTCGCCACCGACGATCACCGGTTTTTTCCATTCGTCGATGTAGGTGAGGATCGCCGCGTGTTTACCCGCCATCCAGGTCGCCGGGGTCCACAGGTAGGGGGTCAGCTCCAGGCCGAGGTTGGCTTTCTCATCGTATTTGCCGGCGGTGATCTGCTTGCGGGCGGTGGTCAGCTCGCCGGTCTTGCGGTCCTTGAGCAGGGTGGTCACGCCGATGACGTTTTCAGGTTTGACGTTGTAGCCGTACTTCGGATCCGCCGCGACCATGCGCACCAGTTCCTCGGAAGCGGCCGTCATCACGTACACCTCGATGCCGTTTTCCATCAGCTTGTTGTACAGCTCGGTCTGGCCGGTGAAGACTTTCGGCGGCTGCACCTCGGACTTCTTCACCACGTCGCCTTCGAAATAGCTGACCGGCACGGGCTTGCCGGACGCCATCAGCTCATCCACCTGAACCTTGAGTTCCTTGAGGGTGAAGCCGGAAAACACCTGGGCGACCCAGGGGTAGCAGACCATGTCGTCCACTTCGCACAGGCGATAGTAGTAACTGAACAGGCTTTCCTTATGGTCGGCCGTGTCTTTGAACGGCATCAGCTTGAGCGAAGGATCAAGGCTGTCGCGAGTGATCAGGCCCTTGTTTTCCATGTAGGGCAGCAGGGACTCTTCGAGGTCGTAGCGGTAGCTGGTGTTGTCCATGTCGAACACCGCGTAGTTACCCTTGTTGGCGTTGGCGGCGATCATGTCGTTCAGTTGCTTGGCCGCAGGTGCGGGCCAGTGTTTCAACTCCGTGGCGGCAAACGCCTGGCTGGCGAGTCCCAGGCAAAGTGCGGCGGATACCAGTAGTTTCGGCGCGAGCTTCATAGACGTTGTCTCCCTGAGTGAAAGACATCGACGCTAACAAATCCTCGTGACAGTTCCCATGTTGAGCGCGACCGCGCGCGTCCTGATCCCGCCAACGGCATACGCCTGAGCGTCAAAGGCTTATTCCAAAAACGACAGTCACCATTCCATATTGGTATTAAATCAATATATTTCAAGCTGTTAGGATTTCCGGTTCGCAATCGCAGGCTCACGCGATTGGCTGCCTTCTCAACGGAGCTTCAATGAATCTGCCCCTGATTCTCAACTTACTCGTGTTCGTGGCCCTGCTATTGGGCCTGGCACAAACCCGTCGCACAAACTGGAGCCTCGCCAAGAAGGTTCTGTTTGCCCTGGTCCTGGGCGTGGCGTTTGGTGTGGCGCTGCACAGCATTTACGGTGCCGGCAACCCGGTGCTCAAGGCCTCCATCGGCTGGTTCGACCTAGTCGGTAACGGCTACGTGCAGTTGCTGCAAATGATCGTGATCCCGCTGGTATTTGCCTCGATCCTCAGCGCTGTGGCGCGCCTGCATAACGCAGCGTCCTTGGGCAAGATCAGCTTCCTGACCATCGGCACGCTGCTGTTCACCACCGCGATTGCGGCATTGATCGGTATCGGTTTGACCAACCTGTTCGGCCTCACCGCCGAGGGCCTGGTGGCCGGCACCCAGGAAATGGCGCGCCTGCAAGTGATCCAGAGTGATTACGCAGGTAAGGTCGCCGACCTGAACATCCCTCAATTGCTGCTCTCGTTTGTGCCGTCAAACCCGTTTGCCGACTTGGCCCGCGCCAAGCCGACGTCGATCATCAGCGTGGTGATCTTCGCTGCATTCCTGGGGGTTTCCGCGCTGCAACTGCTCAAGGATGACGTGGAAAAAGGCCAGAAAGTGCTCAACGCCATCGACACCCTGCAAGCCTGGGTGATGCGTCTGGTGCGCCTGGTGATGAAACTGACCCCGTACGGCGTATTGGCGCTGATGACCAAAGTGGTCGCCGGTTCCAACCTGCAAGACATCATCAAGCTCGGCAGTTTCGTGCTGGTGTCGTACCTGGCCCTGGGCCTGATGTTCGTGGTGCATGGCCTGCTGCTGTCGCTGGCCGGGATCAACCCGCTGCGCTTCTTCCGCAAGGTCTGGCCAGTGCTGACGTTTGCCTTCACCAGCCGTTCCAGCGCGGCGGCTATCCCGCTGAGCATTGAGGCGCAGACTCGCCGCCTCGGCATTCCGCAATCCATCGCCGGTTTCGCTGCTTCGTTCGGCGCGACCATCGGCCAGAACGGTTGCGCCGGCCTCTACCCGGCCATGTTGGCGGTGATGGTGGCGCCGACCGTGGGCATCAACCCATTGGACCCGCTATGGATCGCGACCCTGGTGGCGATTGTGACCCTGAGTTCGGCCGGTGTTGCTGGCGTGGGTGGCGGTGCGACGTTTGCCGCGCTGATCGTGCTGCCGGCCATGGGCTTGCCGGTCTCACTGGTGGCGCTGCTGATTTCCGTGGAGCCGCTGATCGACATGGGCCGTACGGCGTTGAACGTGAATGGTTCGATGACGGCAGGGGCAATTACCAGCCAGATCATGGGGCAGACGGACAAGGCGTTGTTGGATGCAGATGAGCATGCGGAGTTAGCGCAGGCCTGATAGACCGCCATCGGGGGCAAGCCCCCTCCCACATTTGGACTGCACTTCAATGTGGGAGGGGGCTTGCCCCCGATGCTTTTAGACTTTTTCCCAGACTTCGAAGTTGTAAGCCGGCTTATCACCTTCGGCTGGGTTTGGCAGATTGGAAACCAACGTCCACTGGTTCGCATCAAACTCCGGAAACCACGCATCCCCTTCCGGACTCAGCGCCACGCGCGTGAGATATAACCGATCCGCCTGCTCCAGCCCCTGCGCATACAGCTGCGCGCCACCGATCAGCATCAACTCATCCACGCCCTGCTCCAGCGCCCAGGCTTCAGCCCGCGCCACGGCGGCATCGAGTGACGGAAAAACTTCCGCACCTTCAAGCTTAAGATCGGTCTGACGGCTGACCACCAGGTTCAAGCGCCCAGGCAGCGGTCGCCCCAGAGAATCCCAGGTCTTGCGCCCCATGATGATTGGCTTGCCAAGGGTGGTGGCCTTGAAATATTTGAAATCCCCCGGCAAATGCCAGGGCATGCTGTTATCGACGCCGATCACGCGGTTTTCACCGAGGGCTGCGATCAGGCTTAAAGGGAGAGTTTTTTTCATGGCGACGAGAATACCAGAGCCAAGACCTAGCGGTTATGCTCCAACCTCACTTGCTCAACAGGACGGCGCGTGACTGCACTGAACCCGCTGCAAAAACTCTGGCTGACAGAAACCGTGCGCCTGCGTGAAGAACACGCAGGCGCCCTGGAAGACTTGGAAGCCAACCGCCTGGCCCGCACGGCTGGCGGCGATCTGCCGACGCGCATCCAGCATCGCGCCTTGCATCTGGCCGAGCGCGATGGGCTGACTGCCGCCCTCACCCGCTGGCTGCAAGGTGCGCGTTTGGCACTGGCGCTGCTGGCGCTAGTCGCCGTTATCAGCGGCGCCGGGCTGGCCTTCGCGGCACTGGGCAACGGCTTGGCCCCGGTGAATGTGTTCTGGGCCCTGGGCAGCCTGCTCGGTTTGAACCTGATCCTGTTGATAAGCTGGGCACTGGGCCTGCTGTTTGCTGGAGAGCACAGCGCCAGCCTTGGTCGCTTATGGCTGTGGCTCAGTGAAAAACTCGCCCGTGACGCCAAGGCCGCGCAATTGGCCCCGGCGTTATTGCTGTTGTTGCAGCGCCAGAAACTCAATCGCTGGGCAGTCGGTGTGCTGGTCAACGGACTGTGGCTACTGGCATTGCTCAGCGCGCTGGTCATTCTGCTGACACTGCTCGCCACAAGGCGCTACGGCTTTGTGTGGGAAACCACCATTCTCGGTGCCGACACCTTCGTCGCCGTCACCCAGGCCCTCGGTGCCCTGCCCGCTGTGCTTGGTTTCAATGTACCGACCGTCGAGATGATCCGCGCCAGCGGCGACTCCGCCCTCAATATCGAAAGCGCCCGCCAAGCCTGGGCCGCTTGGTTGGTGGGCGTGTTGCTGGTCTACGGCCTGCTGCCCCGAATCATCCTCGCCCTGTTGTGCCTGTGGCGTTGGAAAGCAGGACGCGCGGCCTTGCGTCTGGACCTGAACCTACCGGGCTATAGCCAACTGCGTGAACGCCTGATGCCAAGCAGTGAACGCCTCGGCGTCAACGACGCCGCGCCCGAGCAACTGCACCACGTTACCGGCGGCGTCAGCGAGCTGGAAAGCGACGGCGCCCTGCTGGTGGCCATCGAGCTGGACGACCAACACCCCTGGCCGCCCAAGCTACCAGCCCAAGTGAAAAACGCCGGCATCCTAGACAGCCGTGAATCGCGCAACAAGCTGTTGGAGCAGCTCACCCGCTTCCCGCCCGCGCGCTTGGCCATCGCCTGCGACCCCCGCCGTTCGCCGGATCGCGGCAGCCTCGCGCTGATCGCCGAACTCGCGCGCAGCGCCGCAGCCACCCGCGTCTGGCTGCTGCAAGCGCCGCCCGGCCAAGCGCTGGATGCCGAACGCCTCGGCGATTGGCACACCGCGCTGCATCAGCTGGAGCTGCCCTTCGCCGACTGCGCGCCGTTGAACTGGCTGGAGACCGGTCATGACTAAACCGCTGAAACTCGCCGTGGTCGGCCACACCAACGTGGGCAAAACCTCGCTGCTGCGCACCCTGACCCGGGATGTGGGCTTCGGTGAAGTCTCCCATCGTCCCAGCACCACGCGGCATGTAGAAGGCGCGCGCCTGTCGGTGGACGGCGAAGCCCTGCTGGAGCTGTACGACACGCCCGGCCTGGAAGATGCCATCGCCCTGCTTGATTACCTGGAACGTCTCGACCGACCTGGCGAACGCTTGGACGGCCCGGCGCGCCTGGCGCGGTTCCTCGAAGGCAGCGAAGCGCGCCAGCGTTTCGAGCAGGAAGCCAAAGTGCTGCGCCAACTGCTGGCCTCGGACGCCGGTCTGTATGTGATTGATGCCCGCGAGCCGGTGCTGGCCAAGTACCGCGATGAGCTGCAAGTACTAGCCAGTTGCGGCAAACCCTTGCTGCCGGTGCTCAATTTCGTCAGCAGCAGCGACCACCGCGAACCGGACTGGCGCGAAGCCCTGGCCCGCCTCGGCCTGCATGCGCTGGTGCGTTTCGACAGCGTCGCGCCGCCGGAAGACGGCGAGCGTCGTCTGTATGAAAGTCTGGCCCTGCTGCTGGAAAACGCACGACCGCAGTTGGAACGCTTGGTCCTTGATCAGCAAGCCCAACGCCAGGCCCGCCAGCAAAGCGCAGCGCGGTTGATCGCCGAATTATTGATCGACTGCGCCGCGTGCAGGCGCAGCGTGGTCACTGAAGATGAGCAGCAAGCCATCGGCGATTTGCGCAAGGCCGTGCGCCAGCGCGAACAAAAATGTGTGGAGGCCCTGCTCAAGCTGTTCGGTTTCCGCCCACAAGACGCGGCCGCCAGCGACTTGCCACTGCTGGATGGCCGCTGGGGCGACGACCTGTTCAACCCGGAAACCCTCAAGCAACTCGGCGTGCGCGTGGGTGGCGGGATCGCTGCCGGCGCGGCGGCGGGTGCCGGCGTGGATCTGCTGGTTGGCGGGCTGACGCTGGGCGCCGCTGCCCTGGCCGGTGCCATCGCCGGGGGCGCGCTGCAAACCGCGCGCAGCTATGGCAGCCGCCTGCTGGGCAAGATCAAGGGCCAACGCGAGTTGACCGTCGATGATAGCGTCCTGCGCCTGCTCGCCCTGCGCCAACGCCAGTTGCTCAAGGCCCTGAGCGTGCGCGGCCACGCGGCGATGCACAGCATCAAGGTCGATACGCCCCAGGACAAAACCTGGCGCGAAGGCAAGTTGCCGGAGGCGCTGCACAAAGCCCGTGCCCATCCGCAATGGTCGTCGCTCAACCCCCACGCCAAGCTGAGCCAGGCCGAGCGCCAAGAGCAAATCGAGGCCCTGGCCCAACGCCTCGACGAGACCTAAGCTGCCAGCACCTTGCGGGCCTTGGCCTTGAGCACTTCAAGGTCGAGCAGCGGCACGTGCATGTCCTTGGCTTGTTCGTCCCAGTGGCGCATGCGCAGACTGACGTGACAGAGCGGGTCTTGCTCGAAGGCCCGTGCCTCATCGGCCGTCATCACGCCGCCCTGATAAGCCAAGGTTCGACGGCTGGCTTCGCTCAGGCGCGCGTAGTAATCCGGCTGGCTGAAGGTCAGGTAGCGCTTGGCCTGCACGTGATATTCCACCAGCCTGGCCATGCGTTCGCTGAACCCTGCCCGACGCAGGTAATCCGCCCCCAACCGCTCATGGCTGACCACGCCATAACCGCCCATGTTCGCGCCGCCCTGGCCGCAGAGATGGCCGATGTCGTGGAAGAACGCTGCCAATACCACTTCATCATCGAAACCTTCTGCCATGGCCAACTGCGCGGCCTGGGACATGTGTTCGATCTGCGACACCGGCTCGCCGATGTAGTCCGCCGTGCCGTGCAGTTCGTACAAACCAAAGACGTCGGTAATCACCTGTTCCCGGTTCATCACGCCTCCCCACACAACGCGCGGATATTGCGCTCGGCCATCGCTGGTCCCACGCTCATGCCCACGCCGGTGTGCATCAACGCTGCACTCACGCCTGGCGCCGCCCGCAAGAACGAGAACGGCGCCGGTCCACGCGAGCCATATACGCCCTGCCAACGCTCCACCACCTGGATCTTGCAGCCCAGGGTCTGCTGGGCCAGTTCGATCATCCAGTCATCGACCTGTTCGGCGTTGAAGGGCGACGCATCGCTGCCGTACTCGTGGGAATCGCCGATGATCAGTTCGCCGTGAGGCGTCGGGCTGATCAGCAAGTGAATGCCATGCTCATGCAGGTACGGTGCTTCGCGAAGGATCTGCGCCTGCACCGGCGCGGCTTCCGGCAAGTCGGCGAAAGCACCGTAATGCACGCAACTGAGGCCGGTGAGCAAGGCGTGTTGCAGGTTCAGGTTGAGCACCGGCCGGGCGCGCAGCATTTGCAGGCGACAGACCTGCGGGTTGAGCGGCGCAATCGATTCGGCCAGCAGGGTTTGGTAATCGTGGCCGGAGCAGACGATGATCTGCTCGCCACGAAAGCTCCCCGCCGTGCTGTGCAGTTGCCCCGGCTCCACGTCGCGCACGAGCGTGGAGAAATGAAACTCCACGTTCAGCGCTTGCGTCAGGTAGTTGATCAGCGCCGGAATCGCCTCGCGCGAATACAGCTGTTGATCGTCCTTGCCATGCAGCGCGGCGCGGTGGTGGCGGAACTGGCCGCCGTACAGGTCCTTCATTGCTGCGCCTTGCAGCAACTCGACGTTATAGCCGTACTCCTGCGCGCGACCGGCGCAGAAGGCTTCCAGCAGGTGTTCTTCAGCTTCGGTGCGGGCGAACAAGTACGAGCCGTTGCGCTTAAGTTGCAGCCCGGCGACTTGCGCCCACTGCCCCCAGATCTCACGGCTTTCCCGCGCCAGGTCGAGCATCGGCCCCGGTGGTTGGCCGGTGACCAGAGCCTGGCCGAAGTTGCGCACCGAGGCGCCCAACGGCGTGGCGCTGCGCTCGAAGACTTTGACCTTGAGGCCGCGTTTGGCGGCTGCATAAGCGTGGGAAAGGCCGAGGATGCCGGCGCCGATGATCAGCAGGTCGCTGTGGTGTGTCATTTAGTGATGTCCTGTTTTCAAGACCGCCATCGGGGGCAAGCCCCCTCCCACAGTTGACCGCATTCTCATGCAGGAACTCGGTCGACTATGGGAGGGGGCTTGCTCCCGCTAGGGCCATCAGCCCTAACGAAAACCTTACTGACCCGCTACCTTCTCCGACTTTCCGTCATAACGCTTACGCCATTCAGTCAGGATGCTGTCGCGGTTTTTGGAGGCCCAGCCGAAGTCGTTCTTGATCAAACGCTGCTCGTAGTCCGCCGGCAATTCGGTCTGCGGCTTGGCGATTCCCGGCTGGGCGAGCACGGCAAAGTTGTCCTTGTACAACTCCATCGCCGCAGGGCTGGCAGAAAAGTCCGCCAGCTTCTTCGCCGCGTCGGCATGGGCGCTGCCCTTGATCACGGCAGTCGCTTCGATGTCCCAACCCAGGCCCTCTTTGGGCAGGATGATGTCCAGCGGCGCGCCCTGACGCTTGAGCTGTACCGCCGGGTATTCAAACGAGATACCAATCGGGAATTCCCCCGAAGCCGCCAGCTTGCAAGGCTTGGAACCGGAGTGAACGTACTGGCCGATGTTCTGGTGCAGGTCGTCCATGTACTGCCAGCCTTGTTTCTCGCCGAAGGTCTGCAGCCACGCGCTTACGTCCAGGAAACCGGTGCCGGACGACGCCGGGTTGGGCATCACGATCTTGCCCTTGTACTCAGGCTTGGTCAGGTCTTGCCAGCTCACCGGCTTGGTCAGGCCCTGTTTCTCGGCTTCGACGGTGTTGAAGCAGATGGTCGCGGCCCACACGTCCATGCCGACCCAGGCCGGGGGGTTGGCAGCGTCGCGGTAGTTTTTGCCGATCTTGTCCAGGTCCTTCGGCGCGTAGTTGTCGAGCATGCCCTGCTGGTCGAGGATCGCCAGACTGGAGGCCGCCAGTCCCCAGACCACGTCGGCTTGCGGGCGATCTTTCTCGGCCAGCAGCTTGGCCGTGATGATGCCGGTGGAGTCGCGTACCCACTTGATTTCAACATCAGGGTTGGCTTGCTCGAAGGCCTTTTTGTAGGTCTTCAACTGCTCGGCTTCGAGGGCCGTGTACACGGTCAGCTCGGTCTTGGCGAAGGCATTCAGGCTGAATGCAGTGAGTACGGCAGCGACCAGCGCCAGGGGCTTGAACATGGAATACCTCCTTTAAGGGTTATTGGCCGGGCGCGGTCTGGCGCCAGGCTTGGGATCGGCGCAGCGCGCCACGTGAGGCCCACGCCAGCAGCAGCGAGACGCCGGCCGAGGTGAACAGGATCAGGGTCGACATGGCCGCCGCGCCGCCCACATTGCCGGCGTCGTCCATGTTCAACACGGCGACGGCGGCGAGGATGGTGTCGGGGCTGTAGAGAAAGATCGCGGCGGACACGGTGGTCATCGCCGATACAAACAGGTAGCGCACGATGTCCAGCAGCGCCGGCAGGCAGATCGGCACGGTGACGCGCAGGTAATGACGGTACAGCGGCGCCTTGAGCGACAGCGCGGCGGCTTCAAACTCGGCGTCCAGCTGGCGCAACGCGGTGGTGGCGGTCATCTGCGCAGTGGTCAAATAGTGAGCAATGGTGCACACCACCAGCAGGGTCATGGTCCCGTAGAACACGTGCAATGGGTTGCCGTTGAGGTTGAAGAAGAACACGTAGCCCAGGCCCAGCACCAAACCCGGCACGGCCATCGGGACAAAGCTGAGCATGCGCAGCGCCAGGTTCAGGCCCTTCTGACCTTTGGTTTTTTCCATCAGATAGGCGCCGGTGAAGATCAGCACACTGCCGATCAGTGCCGTGCACAAGGCCATGCGCAGGCTGTTGCGATAGGCCAGCCAGCCGCCGCCCGCCGTGTCTTCAAACTGGTAGTGGTTCAGCGACAGCGACAGGTTGTACGGCCAGAATTTCACCAGCGAGGAGTACACCGCCATGCCGAACACCAGCAGCAACACGGCGCAGATCAGTAGGACGATGGCCAGGTAGCAGCCATCCCTTACCCGCGATGGCGTGGGCTGGAACACCTGGGCGCGGCCACTCATGGCGTCGCCATGACGCCGGCGCAACCACGCATCCACGCCAAAACTGAACAGCGCCGGCAGTAGCAACACCATGCCGATCAACGCGCCGCGACCAAATTGTTGCTGGCCGACCACCGCCTTGTAGGCTTCCAACGCCAGCACCTGGTAATCACCACCGACCACCACGGGCACGCCGAAGTCGGTAATGGTCAAGGTGAACACCAGGCAGAATGCGGCGAACACCGCCTGGCGCGTGGCCGGCCAGGTGATGCTGCGAAACGCCCGTGCCGGGCTGGCGCCCATGCTGGAGGCGGCATCGAACAGCCGCGCATCCGCCAGGGACAGCGCCGACAGCAGGATCATCAACGCGTGCGGGAAGGTGTAGATCACTTCCCCGAGCACAATCCCCCAGAAGCCGTAGATGTTGTCCGAAAGCAGCCCGCGCAGCATGCCCTGATTACCGAACAGATAAACCAGCGCAATGCCCGGCAGCATCGACGGTGCCATCAACGGCAGCAGCGACAGGCCTCGCCAGATCGCCTTGCCTGGAATCAACGTGCGTTGCAGCGCGTAGGCAAACAGGTAGGCCAGCGGTACGACAATGGCCGCCACGCTGAGGGAGACTTTCAGGCTATTGCCCAGCAGCCAGTGGAAGTTCTCGCTGGTGATTAATTCCCGAGCGGCCACAAGGCCACCGCCCTGCCCGGCCTCGCTGCTGAAGCCGCGCCAGAAGATCGCCAGCAGCGGCATCAACACGGCAACACTGAGCAGGCACAGCCAGAGCAGTTTGCCGCCGAGCACAAAAATACGGTCGCCGGTTTCGGCGCGGGAAACTTGCCGCGGCAGGGTCATGACAGCGGCCATCTCAGGCAAACACCTGCAGGCTGCGCGGCGGCAAGGCGACCCAGATGTCTTGGGCGCCCAGGCGCGGCATCGCCTCCGGGGCCAGTTCAGCCAGCAGCGGGTGGCCCGGCAGTTGGTCCAGTTCAAAGCTCATGCGGCAGCGGTTGCCGAGGAAGGTGATCTCGCGGACCTTGGCCGCGAACAGGTTTTCTTCATGCACTGGCGGGTTGACGCTGATGGCTTCCGGTCGGCAGAACAGGCGGCCGGACGTGGCCACACCGGCATCCTCGGCCAGGCGCATGTTCATCCCGCCGACCTGGGCATGGCTGGCACTGTTGCGGCTGAACGGCAGCCAGTTGCCCTGGCCGACAAACTCCGCCACGAACGGCGTGGCCGGGCGGTCGTAAATTTCTTGGGGCGTGGCGTATTGCTCGACCTTACCGTTGTTCATTACGGCAATACGGTCGGCCATCAACATGGCTTCGTCCTGGTTGTGGGTGACCATCAGCGTGGTGATGCCCAAGCGCCGTTGCAGCTGGCGCAGCTCGGTGCACAGGTGCTCACGCACGCGGGCGTCGAGGGCGGACATGGGTTCGTCCAGCAGCAGTAACGAAGGGGCCGGCGCCAAGGCGCGGGCCAGGGCAACGCGCTGCTGTTGGCCGCCGGACAGCTGGCCGGGGTATTTCTTTTCGCTGCCGACCAGACCGACCAGTTCCAGCATCTGCCCAACACGCTGGCGCACTTCATCGCGACCACTGCCGGTGAGGCCGTAGCCGATGTTCGCTTCGATGGTCAGGTTGGGAAACAGCGCGTAGGACTGGAACAGAATGCCGTAGTCCCGCGCCTGAGGTGGCAGCAGGGAAACATCGCGATCACCCAGGTAAAGTTCGCCGCTGTCCTGGCGCTCCAGGCCGGCGATGCAACGCAGCAAGGTGGTCTTGCCGCAGCCAGACGGACCCAGCAGACACACCAGCTCGCCGGCGGCGACGTCCAGGGACACGTGGTCCAGCGCGGTAAAGGCGCCGAAGCGTTTCTGGATACCGCGCACTTTCATTGGCGCGCCGGGTTGGGTCAGGACTGTGTTCATGGTGGCACCTCATCGAACTGATGAAGGCCATGCTAGGCGGGCAATGCGTCCCTCTTGTGGCAGAAAGGCAAAAGGGAGTGATAGTGGTATTGGTGGATTTGTGTAGGTGATTTGGAGGGGGGTGCCTGGTTTACCGCAATCGGGGGCAAGCCCCCTCCCACATTTTAATCTGCGAACACATCCCAAGTGTGGGAGGGGGCTTGCCCCCGATTGGCCCTAAAGGCAGCCACCAAACCTCTAAATTGGCGACATTTCCTGCGCCAACCCTAGAAACGCCGCCGGCAGGCGAGCGCCTTTTCGTTCTTTGAGGCAGTACAGGTACTCCGGAATCTGCGGCGCATTCTCAATGGTCAACACCCGCAACTGCGGATCATGGGGCACTTCCTGTCGAGCAATGATGCTGATACCGATATTGCGCAACACCGCCTCCCGGATTGACTCGCGACTGCCGATCTCCAGCAACGGCCCATAGCTCACCCCAGCACCCTGCAGCATTTCCTCGGTAAGCCGTCGGGTGGTGGAACCTGCTTCGCGCATCAATAAGGTGTGTCCGGCCAGGGCAGTCAATGGCACATGATCAAGCTTGGCCAGGGGATGATTGCGATGCACCGCCAACACCAGAGGATCAGTGCCCAATACGCGGCGGATCAAACGCGGGTCTTCCAGCAACTGCGAAGAGGCGGCGACGTCTACGCGGTACTCGTCCAGCGCTTCGAGTACCTGCTGAGAATTGCCGATGTCCACCGACACCTCCACATGGGGCAGGCGTTCGCGAAAGGCTTTGACCAGGTCGAGGATGTAATACGGCGCTGTCGCGGCAATGCGCAAAGCGCCCTGGAGTTGACCACTGTTGCGCAGGAAAAACTCGATGTCCGCTTCCTGCTGCAACAACGCCTTGACCATCGGCAGCAACCGGGCGCCGTCATCACTGACCGTGAGGCGGCGACCACCGCGGTAGAACAGCTCAACGCCGTACTGGCTTTCCAGGTTTCGGATCTGGGTGGTGACTGTGGGCTGGCTCAGGCCGAGTTTTTTCGCCGCCTGGGTAATACTGCCCAGGCGGGCGACCATAAAAAACGCCTTCAGCTCAGCACTCAGCACACCGCCCTCTCATCGTTTATTTGCGCAACAGGCGCAGGCCATTGAACACCACCAGCAGGCTCACGCCCATGTCGGCGAAGACCGCCATCCACATGGTGGCCATCCCCAGGAAAGTGACTGCGAGGAAGATCGCCTTGATCACCAGCGCCAGGGCGATGTTCTGCTTGAGGATACTCGACGTTTGCCGCGACAAACGAATGAATGCCGGTATCTTGCGCAAATCATCGTCCATCAGCGCCACGTCGGCAGTCTCGATGGCAGTGTCGGTACCAGCAGCGGCCATTGCAAAACCGATCTCGGCGCGGGCCAGGGCCGGGGCGTCGTTGATGCCGTCGCCGACCATGCCCACCCGGTGGCCTTGGCCGTAGAGGGTTTCGATGGCTTGCAGTTTGTCGGTGGGCAACAGGTCGCCTTGAGCCTGGTCGATGCCGACCTGGGCCGCAATCGCCTGGGCGGTGTGGGTGTTGTCGCCGGTGAGCATCAGGGTTTTGATGCCCAACTCGTGCAATTGCTGAATGGCCTCGCGACTGCTGTCCTTGACGGTATCGGCCACGGCGAACAGCGCCAGGGGGCCGGACTTATCGAGCAGCAACACCACGGACTTTCCTTGCTTCTCCAGCGCGAACAGCTTTTCTTCCAGCTCAGGCGAGCACAGGCCGAGGTCTTCCACCAGACGGTGGTTGCCCAAGTGGTAAGTCTCACCCTTGATATCGCCGCGCACACCACGACCGGCCAGGGCTTCGAAGTTATCCACAACGTGCACCGGCAGGTTTTTATCCACAGCCGCATTCGCGATGGCCAACGACACCGGGTGGTCAGAACGCCCAGCCAAACTGGCGGCGAGGGCCGGTGCGCTGTCCTCGACGTTTGGGAACAACGCCAAGTAATCGGTCTGCACCGGTTTGCCGTGCGTGATGGTGCCGGTCTTGTCCAGCGCCAGGTAGTCGAGCTTGTAACCACCCTCCAGGTACACGCCGCCCTTGATCAGGATGCCTTTGCGCGCCGCCGCCGCCAGGCCGCTGACGATCGTCACCGGAGTGGAGATCACCAACGCGCAGGGGCAGGCGACCACCAGCAGCACCAGGGCGCGGTAGATCCAGTCGAACCAGACACCGGCCATGAACAGCGGCGGAATAATCGCTACACCCAAGGCAAACAGGAAGACGGCCGGGGTGTAGACCTTGGAAAAACTGTCGACGAAGCGCTGGGTCGGAGCCCGTGCGCCTTGTGCTTGCTCGACGGCGTGGATGATCCGCGCCAGTGTGGAGTTATTGGCCGCTGCCGTGACTTTGTATTCCAGGGAGCCGGCTTGGTTAATGGTGCCGGCGAAGACTTTATCGCCCACAGCTTTTTCAATCGGCAGGCTTTCCCCGGTGATCGGCGCCTGGTCGATGGTGGATTGACCTGCGGTGACTTCACCGTCCAGGCCGATGCGCTCGCCGGGTTTAACCCGGACGATGGCGCCCAGTTCGATGCTTTTAACCTCCTGCTCAACCCAGTTACCGTCGGCCTGCTGCACCGTGGCCTGTTCCGGGGTCATCTGCATCAAGCCGCTGATGGCATTGCGCGCACGGTCCAGGGACTTGGCTTCAATCAGCTCGGCGACGGTGAACAGGAACATCACCATGGCGGCTTCCGGCCACTGGCCGATCAGGATCGCGCCCGTCACGGCGATGCTCATTAAGGCGTTGATGTTCAGGTTGAGGTTCTTCAGGGCGATCCAGCCCTTTTTATAGGTGGTGAGGCCGCCGCTGAGGATCGACACCAGCGCCACGAGGGCGATGACCCACGTCGGCGCGGCATTCGTGAAGTGCAGCACTTCGGCGCCCAACGCACCGACGCCGGACAACGCCAACGGCCACCAGTGTTTTTTGGCAGGCGGTTCGGCAGCCGGGGTACCTTCCTCGATCGGGTCGGCCTGCATGCCCAAGGACTTGATGGCATCGATGATCGGCGCGGTACTCGGCAAGTCGTGGGTGACGCCGAGGATGCGGTTGATCAGGTTAAATTCCAATTGCTGCACACCCGCCAACTTGCCCAGTTTGTTCTGGATCAGCGTTTGCTCGGTGGGGCAGTCCATGGCTTCGATGCGGAAGGTGCTGAGGCGCGAGCCGGCGGTGGGCGCTTCGCTCAATTGCACCAACTCCGGTGCTGGAGTGCCGGAACAGCAGGCACCACCGTGGCCGTGGTTATGCACAGGCGTGAGTTTCTTAGGGCCATGATCGTGATCGTGTTTATGAAGGGTGTGGATGGAGTCGCTCATTCGGTCGCGTCCGTAAAGGTGCCTGTTGCCAAGTAAAGACCCTGTAGCCACTATAGGGTCAAGCACCCATTTGGAGATTGCTGCGATGAAGATCGGCGAATTGGCCAAACTGACTGACTGTCAGGTGGAAACCATCCGTTATTACGAGAAAGAAGGCCTGCTGCCGCCACCGGCGCGCACCGACGCCAATTACCGCGTGTACACCCAGGCGCACACCGAGCGGCTGATCTTTATCCGCAACTGCCGCAGCCTCGACATGACCCTCGAAGAAATCCGCAGCCTGCTCAGCCTGCGCGACAGCCCACAGGACCAATGCGAAAGCGTGAATGCGTTGGTCGACGAGCATATCCACCATGTGAAAGCGCGGATCGACGGGCTATTGGCGTTGCAGGTGCAGTTGCTGGACTTGCGCCAACGCTGTGGCGGCGGGGATCACTGTGGGATTTTGCAGCAGTTGGAGGTCAGCGGGAGTATGCAGGCCAGCGAGGCTGAGCCCTCACATGTAGGCAGAAGCCACGGCCATTAAACGGGCCAAATGTGGGAGGGGGCTTGCCCCCGATGGCGGTGGGTCAGTTAAGTATTGGGTGACTGACCCACCGCAATCGGGGGCAAGCCCCCTCCCACATTGGACGGCGTCAGACGCTAGATAGCGACATCGGCCTTGATGCTTGGATCAGCGTCATAGCCCACAATCTCAAAATCTTCGAACTTGTAATCGTAGATCGACGCCGGCTTACGCTTGATCACCAACTCCGGCAGCTTCTTCGGTGTACGCGCCAGTTGGGTCCGGATCTGTTCCATATGGTTGCTGTAGGCATGGGTATCGCCAGTGGTGACGATGATCTCGTGAGGGATCAAGTCGCACTGTTGGGCCAACATATGGGTGAGCAACGCCAGGGCCGCGGTGTTGTATGGCAGACCAAGGAATACGTCGGAGCTGCGGATGTACAACTGCATCGACAGATGGCCGTCATGCACGAACGCCTGGTACAGCAGGTGGCACGGTGGCAGGGCTTGTTTGCCGTTGCGCGCGTTTTCCTGTGGGCTCTTGGTTTCGTCCGGCAGGTATTCGACGTTCCAGCCGTGGAACAGAATGCGACGGCTGTTGGGGTTGGTCTTGAGCGTGTGCACCATGTAGTCGATCTGGTTGATCGTGCCGCCGTCTTTGGTCGGCCAGGCAGTCCACTGCTCGCCGTAGACCGGGCCCAGGTCGCCGTCTTCGGTGGCCCATTCGTCCCAAATCTTCACGCCGTTTTCGTTGAGCCACTTGATATTGGTGTTGCCGCTCAACATCCAGATCAGCTCATTGGCGATGCTTTTGAAGTGAAGCTTCTTGGTGGTCAGCAGCGGGAAGCCGTCGGCCAAGTTATGCCGATACTGACGGGCGAACACGGCCTTGGTGCCGGTGCCGGTGCGATCGCCCTTGGTCAGGCCATTGGTCACGACGTCGTTCAGTAGTTCGAGATATTGCTTCATGTAAGTACCCGTATCGTTGAAGCCGGAGCCCGCACGCAGGCCCCGGCATTCGAATTTAAAGCGCGGTGTTCTTCAGCGGCTGCGGGCGATTGTACGCCCACCACAGCAGGCCCAGCCCCACGAGGATCATTGGGATGCTCAACACCTGACCCATGGTCAGCCAGCCCCACGCCAGGTAACCCAACTGCGCATCCGGCACACGTACGAACTCGACGATGAAACGGAAGATGCCGTAAAACAGCGCGAACATGCCGGAAACGGCCATGGTCGGGCGCGGTTTGCGCGAGAAAATGTACAGAATGAGGAACAGTGCCACACCTTCCAGTGCGAACTGGTATAGCTGCGACGGATGGCGCGGCAGTTGTGCCGGGTCGCTGAAGGGCGGGAACACCATGGCCCACGGCACGTCGGTCGGCTTGCCCCAGAGCTCGGCGTTGATGAAGTTACCGATACGCCCGGCGCCCAGGCCAATCGGCACCAGCGGCGCAACGAAGTCCATCAGTTGGAAGAACGACTTGCCATTGCGGCGGCCGAACCACCAGGCAGCAATCATTACGCCGATAAACCCGCCGTGGAACGCCATGCCGCCCTTCCACACTTCGAAAATCAGTGTCGGATTGGCGATGTAGGCGGACAGATCGTAGAACAGCACATACCCCAGACGCCCGCCGACGATGACCCCCATGGACAGCCAGAAGACCATGTCGGAGAGTTTCTCCTTGGTCCAGGTCGGGTCGAAACGGTTCAGGCGGCGGGAGGCCAGCAGCCAAGCGCCGCCGATGCCGATCAGGTACATCAACCCGTACCAGTGGATTTTCAGCGGACCGATGGCCAGAGCCACCGGGTCGATCTGCGGGTAAGGCAGCATTGCGACTCCTCGTTAAATCATGCGTTATGGCGACCGGACCATGCCCGGGCGCGATTAAGTCTGCGTTACAGCAAAAAGTTTAAACCCACGCAAAACAGCAAGCCGGCGAACAACCGCTTTAGCAACCGCGGCGACAATCGATGCGCCAGGCGTGCGCCAAAGCGGGCAAACACCATACTGGTCAGGGCAATGCCCAGCAGCGCCGGTAAATACACGAACCCTAGACTATGAGCGGGCAACAGCGGGTCATGCCAGCCCAGAATCATGAAACTTAATGCACTGGCCAGGGCAATCGGCAGGCCACAGGCGGACGAGGTGGCCACCGCCTGTTGCATCGGCACGCTGCGCCAGGTCAAAAACGGCACGGTCAGCGAGCCGCCCCCGATGCCGAAAATGGCCGAAGCCCAGCCAATCACCGTACCGGCCAGGGTCAGGCCGACCTTGCCTGGCACCGTTCGACTGGCCTTGGGCTTGACCTCCAGGGCCAGTTGCACGGCGATGATCAGCGCGAACACGCCAATGATCTTCTGCAAATGCGGACCGGAAATCGCCTCGGCGGTCAGCGCACCGAAACCTGCACCGATCAGGATGCCCACGGTCATCCACACAAAGATCGGCCAACGCACCGCGCCACGTCGGTGGTGCTCACGCACGGCATTGACCGAGGTAAAGATGATCGTCGCCAAGGATGTGCCTACGGCCAAGTGAGTCAGCACCTGCGGGTCGAAGCCCTGCAAGGTGAAGCTGAACACCAGCACCGGCACGATAATGATCCCGCCGCCCACGCCAAACAGCCCGGCGAGCACACCCGCACAGGCGCCCAGCAGCAAATACAGCAGAAATTCCATGGGAGCCCCCGAATCAAGTCCGGCATGTTAACGGATGGAAGGCATGCGGCCCAACTGGATACGATGGAACACCGCTGCCGGTGTGGGTAGAGTGGCAAAAAACACAAAAGGGAATCGCCTGATGTGCCTGATTGTTTTCGCCTGGCGGCCGGGCCACGCCCAACCGCTGATCGTCGCGGCCAACCGTGACGAGTTCTATGCCCGCCCCAGTCTGCCGCTGGCCCAGTGGCCGGACGTGCCCGAAATCTATGCCGGTCGCGATCAGGAAGCAGGCGGCACTTGGCTTGGCGTGAATGCCGATGGGCGATTTGCTGCCCTGACCAATATCCGTGATCCCCACCAACCGCCTGCACGCAAGTCGCGCGGGGAATTGGTGGCGCGCTTTCTCAGCGGTTCACTGCCCATTGACGACTACTTGGCCGACGTTAACGGCCGATCGATTGAATACGCCGGGTTTAACCTGCTGGTGGGCACGCGGGATGAGTTGTGGCATTACAACGCCAATCACACCGAGCCCACGCAGTTGAAAGCGGGCGTGTACGGGTTATCCAACGCAGGGCTGGATACGCCTTGGCCGAAACTGCTTAAGGCCAAAGCTGCGCTGAGTGAGTTGCTGAACAATCCGCAACCCGAAGCGCTACTGGAGATTCTGAGCGATCCGCAGATCGCGCCCTTTGCTGAGTTGCCGGATACCGGCGTGGGGTTGGCGACTGAAAGCCTGTTATCGAGCGTATTTATCGCCAGCCCAAGTTATGGAACACGGGCGAGTACGGCGCTGATTGTAAATGCCGATGGCACGCGGCGGATGGTGGAACGTAGTTTTGGGCCCCATGGTGGCCGACTCGGCGAAGTCGAACTCACGCTCTAGACACACCACAAAACCAATGTGGGAGGGGGCTTGCTCCCGATGGCAGTGTGTCAGTCAGAATATCTGGTACTGACACACCGCCATCGGGAGCAAGCCCCCTCCCACATTTTTGATCGCCGCCAGGCGTTAGAGGGTCTTGGCAGAGGCCGGATTGATCATCCGTGTCAGCCCAAGGTTCTTCAGCGCCAATTGCAGCGAGCTGTGGATAACTTGCGGGTTGTCGATGGTCATCAACTCCGCCAGCAGATCCTTGGCCATACTCAGCTCGACTTGGCGCAACATCCACTTCACCTTCGGCAAGTTGGTGGCGTTCATCGACAGGCTGTCAAAGCCCATCGCCATCAACAGCACCGCCGCCGCCGGATCACCAGCCATTTCACCGCAGATGCTCACCGGTTTGCCTTCGGCATGGGCGTCGCGCACTACGTGTTGCAGCGCTTGCAGCACCGCCGGGTGCAGATAGTCGTAGAGATCGGCTACCCGTGGGTTGTTGCGGTCCACGGCCAGCAGGTATTGGGTCAGGTCGTTGGAGCCGACCGACAGGAAGTCCACCTGCCGCGCCAGTTCTTTGGCCTGGTACACCGCCGCTGGAATTTCGATCATGACGCCAATCGGCGGCATCGGTACGTCAGCGCCTTCGTCGCGCACCTCGCCCCAGGCGCGGTGGATCAAATGGAGCGCCTCCTCCAGCTCATGAGTGCCGGAGATCATCGGCAACAGGATGCGTAGGTTGTTCAGGCCTTCGCTGGCCTTAAGCATGGCGCGAGTCTGTACGAGGAAAATTTCCGGGTGGTCGAGCGTCACGCGAATGCCTCGCCAGCCGAGGAAGGGGTTGTCTTCCTTGATCGGGAAATACGACAGTGACTTGTCGCCGCCGATGTCCAGGCTGCGCATGGTCACCGGCAACGGGTGGAAGGCTTGCAGTTGCTCGCGATAAATCGCCAGCTGCTCCTTCTCACTCGGGAAACGCTGGTTGATCATGAACGGCACTTCGGTGCGGTACAGCCCCACGCCCTCGGCGCCGCGCTGCTGCGCCCGGGCCACGTCGGCCAGCAGTCCGGTATTCACCAACAGCGGTACGCGGTGACCATCAGTGGTCACGCACGGCAACTCGCGCAATGAATCCAGGCCCAGCGCCAGTTGTTTCTCTTCTTCCACCACTTCGGCGTATTGCTTGCGCAGCACGTCGCTGGGGTTGGTGAAGACTTCACCACGGTGGCCATCGACGATCATGTCGATGCCATCGACCTTGGAGTACGGCAGGTCCACCAGACCCATCACCGTCGGAATGCCCATGGCGCGGGCCAGGATCGCGACGTGGGAGTTACCCGAACCGAGAACCGAGACCAATCCCACCAGTTTGCCTTCCGGCACTTCGCCGAGCATGGTGGCGGTCAGTTCTTCACTGATCAGGATGGTGTTGTCGGGGTAGACCAGGTTGGTGGTGCGGTCTTCCTGCAGGTAAGCCAGCAGACGGCGACCCAGGTCGCGCACATCCGAGGCACGCTCGCGCAGGTAGGCGTCGTCCATCAATTCGAAACGGTTGACGTGATCAGTGACCACTTGGCGCAGTGCGCCCTGGGCCCATTGACCGGTCTTGATCACGGTTTTGACTTCGTTCCCGAGGGACGCGTCGTCGAGCATCATCTGGTAAACGTCGAACAGCGCACGTTCTTCAGGGCGCAGTTGGGTGGCCAGCTTGGTCGACAGGTTGCGCATGTCGGCGCGCACGCCTTCCAGGGCGGTCTTGAACAGTTTGATTTCGGCGTCGATGTCGTTGACGGTCTTGTCCGGCACCACATCGAGGTCGGCCGGTGGCAGCATGACCACCGCCGTACCGACGGCAGCACCCGGCGAACCCGGTACGCCGACGAACTTGGCTTCCTGGATGCCCTTGCCCTGACGGCCCAGGCCGCGAATCGAACCCGTGGCCTCGGCGTGGGCAATAACCCCGGCGAGCTGCGCGCTCATGGTCACGAGGAAGGCTTCTTCACCTTCGTCGAACTGGCGGCGTTCTTTTTGCTGGATGACCAACACGCCGACAACGCGGCGGTGGTGAATGATCGGTGCGCCGAGGAATGACGCGTAGCGCTCTTCGCCGGTTTCGGCAAAGTAGCGATAACGCGGGTGATCGGCCGCGTTTTCAAGGTTGAGGGGTTCTTCACGCGTCCCCACCAGGCCCACCAGACCTTCATTGGGCGCCATGCTGACTTTGCCGATGGAGCGCTTGTTCAAGCCCTCCGTGGCCATCAGCACAAAACGGTTGGTCTCTGGGTCCAGCAGGTAAACCGAGCAGACCTGGCTGCCCATGGCTTCCTTGACGCGCAACACAATAATCCCCAACGCCGCCTTGAGATCCTTGGCGGAGTTAACTTCCTGGACGATCTTGCGCAGCGTATTGAGCATGGCTCGGGGTCGAACTCCGTCGTCAGTCGCGCGCTAAAAGGCGCGGGGCAAGCTCTTTGAGAGCGCGACGATAAACCTCGCGCTTGAATGTCACCACCTGGCCCAACGGGTACCAATAGCTGACCCAACGCCAGCCATCGAACTCCGGTTTACCGGTCAAATCCATCCGCACCCGCTGCTCGTTGGAGATCAGGCGCAGGAGAAACCATTTCTGCTTCTGGCCGATGCACAGCGGTTGGCTGTGGGTACGCACCAGGCGTTGCGGCAAACGATAGCGCAACCAGCCACGGGTACAGGCCAGAATCTGCACATCTTCGCGCTCAAGGCCGACTTCTTCGTTCAACTCACGGTACAAGGCGTCTTCAGGGGTTTCGTCGGGGTTGATTCCGCCTTGAGGAAACTGCCAGGCATCTTGGTTGATTCGGCGAGCCCATAGCACCTGTCCGGCATCATTCGTAAGAATAATCCCGACATTAGGACGGAAACCATCGGGGTCGATCACGGCAACAACCTCGCAAACGCATGTCGCCGCATTGTTCCACAAAGGTTGCGCAAGCGGCAACGAGGCTTCTTAGCTTATGTGCACTCTTGTGAAAAGACCGTATTCTGGACGCCTTTTTACAGACTTTTCAGCGAGTAACTGCAATGCGCCTGGCTTTATTCGACTTGGACAACACCCTTATCGGCGGTGACAGCGACCACGCGTGGGGCGATTACCTGTGCGAACGCGGGATTCTCGACCCGGTAGCCTACAAGGCCCGCAACGACGAGTTCTATCAGGACTACCTGGCCGGCAAGCTGGACAACGCCGCCTACCTGAATTTCTGCCTGGAAATCCTCGGCCGCACCGAAATGGCCCAACTGGATGAGTGGCACAACGACTATATGCGCGACTGCATCGAGCCGATCATGCTGCCACTGGCCGTCGAACTGCTGGCCAAGCACCGCGCCGCTGGCGACAAGCTGGTGATCATCACCGCCACCAACCGTTTCGTCACCGCGCCAATTGCCGCACGCCTGGGCGTTGAAACCCTCATCGCCACCGAGTGCGAGATGGAAAATGGCCGATACACCGGGCGCAGCACTGACGTGCCGTGCTTCCGAGAAGGCAAGGTGACGCGCTTGAATCGTTGGTTGGAAGAAACGGGGTATAGCCTGGAAGACAGCTACTTCTATAGCGACTCGATGAATGACCTGCCGCTATTGGAGCAAGTGACGCATCCGGTGGCGGTGGATCCGGATCCGAATCTGCGCGCTGAAGCCGAGAAGCGTGGTTGGCCGGTGATTACGCTGCGTAGCGAGTAACCGTGGTGAGCGGGCTTGCCCCGCGCTGGGCTGCGAAGCAGCCCCAAAACCTGCCAACCGGTCTTATCAGGAAAAATGCGGGCCTTTGTCAGGGCCGCTTCGCAGCTCAGCGCGGGGCAAGCCGGCTCACCACAGAAGCCCTCACCGCGTTAAACCGGCTTGGCGCCCATGAGCCCGGCAATCGCCACAAACCCCACCAGGCTCACCACCGCCAGCACCAGGGTGAAATTCAGGCTGCCGCCCTCGCCTTTGCGCAGGCGATTGAGCCGTGCCACCAGCCAGAACCACGCCAGCGCCGCCACGGTGTAGAGAATGCTGGAGCCCAGAATCCAAGTCTGCCCCAATGGCCAGCCGACCAGGTGCACCAACCACCAGCCGGTGAACGGCATGCTCACCATACAAATACCCATCAGCAACCACACAAACGCCCACGGACGCTGCACGGTGACGGCTGGGCCAGCGCTGCGTTTACGCCAGGCCAGTAGCGCCAAGCCAAGGCCGCTGAGCAACAACACCACGGTGGCCGCGATGTGGACAACTTTCAGGGTGATCAGGGTTTCCATGTTTCGTATTCCTTAGAGGCTGCCCCCAATCAGCGTAGTCGCTCAACCGAGGAACAGTTTGTAGGCCGGGTTATCACTTTCATCCCAATACGGGTAGCCAATCGCCTCCAGCGCTGCCGGTACCAGGTGACGCTCGTTCGCCGGCACTTGCAGGCCGGCGACCACACGGCCATCAGCCGCGCCGTGGTTGCGATAGTGGAACATCGAGATATTCCAGCGCCCGCCCAACTTGTTAAGAAAGTTGAACAGCGCCCCCGGACGCTCCGGGAACTCAAAGCGAAACACCACTTCATTGCTGACGTGCGCGGCATGCCCACCGACCATATGGCGGATGTGCAGCTTGGCCAGTTCGTTCTCTGTCAGGTCGAGCACCGGGAAACCCTGCTCGGTGAGGCTGGCGATCAGCGCGCTGCGCGGGTCGGTTTCCGGGTGGGTCTGCACGCCAACAAAGATGTGCGCCTCGCTGCCGGAGTGGTAGCGGTAGTTAAATTCGGTGATCTGGCGCTTGCCCACGGCCTCGCAGAACGCCTTGAAACTGCCCGGTTTCTCAGGAATGGTCACGGCGATGATGGCTTCACGGCCTTCACCCAACTCAGCGCGCTCAGCCACGTGGCGCAGGCGGTCGAAGTTGACGTTGGCCCCGGAGTCGATGGCGACGAACGTCTGGCCGCTGACACCACGGGTCTCAACGTACTTCTTGATCCCGGCCACACCCAACGCGCCTGCTGGCTCGGTGATGGAGCGGGTATCGTCGTAGATGTCCTTGATCGCCGCACAGATTTCATCGGTGCTCACGGTGATCACTTCGTCGACATAGTCTTTGCAGATTTCAAAGGTGTGCTGGCCGATCTGCGCCACCGCCACGCCGTCGGCAAAGATCCCAACCGTCGGCAAGACCACGCGCTCACCCGCGGCCATGGCAGCTTGCAGGCAGTTGGAGTCGTCCGGCTCGACGCCGATGACCTTGATTTCCGGGCGCAGGTATTTCACGTACGCCGCGATGCCCGCGATCAAACCACCGCCGCCCACGGGTACGAAGATCGCATCCAGCGGCCCTGGATGCTGGCGCAGAATCTCCATCGCCACGGTGCCCTGCCCGGCAATGGTGTGCGGATCATCGTAGGGGTGAATGTAGACGTAGCCTTTTTCGTCGACCAGTTTCAGCGAGTAGGCCAGCGCCTCTGGGAAAGAGTCGCCATGCAGCACCACTTTACCGCCGCGAGAGCGCACGCCTTCGACCTTGATCTCAGGGGTGGTCTTGGGCATCACAATAGTGGCCTTGACCCCCAGCACCTTGGCCGCCAGGGCCAGGCCCTGCGCATGGTTGCCCGCCGACGCCGTGACTACGCCGCGTGCGCGCTCTTCAGCCGTCAACTGAGTCAGCTTGTTGTACGCGCCGCGAATCTTGAACGAGAACACCGGCTGCAAGTCTTCGCGCTTGAGCCAGACCTTGTTGCCCAGCCGCTCGGAGAGCTGGCGGGCGGTCTGCAGCGGGGTTTCTACGGCAACGTCGTAAACGCGCGAGGTGAGGATCTTTTTGACGTACTGTTCAAGCATCGGCGGGAATCACTGGGCGAGTTGGGCAGGGCCGAGGAGTCTAACCCGGCTTTTGGCCGTACGACCACACGAATCCCGAGGTTTTGTTGGGTTATACTCGCGCCCCTCTTTACTCCCCGCCCGTTCCGGAGCCCGCATGACCCAGGATCAACTCAAACAGGCAGTGGCCCAGGCCGCTGTCGATTTAATCCTTCCTAAACTCGACGACAAAAGCATCGTCGGTGTCGGCACCGGCTCCACTGCCAACTGCTTTATCGATGCGCTGGCCCAGCACAAGGGCGCGTTCGATGGCGCCGTGGCCAGCTCCGAAGCCACTGCCGCACGCCTGAAAGGCCATGGGATTCCGGTGTACGAGCTCAACACCGTGAGCGACCTGGAGTTCTATGTCGACGGCGCCGATGAGAGCGACGCGCACCTGAACCTGATCAAGGGCGGCGGCGCAGCCCTGACTCGCGAGAAGATCGTCGCGGCCGTGGCCAAGACCTTCATCTGCATCGCCGACGCCAGCAAGCTGGTACCGGTCCTCGGCGCATTCCCGCTGCCGGTGGAAGTCATCCCGATGGCCCGCAGCCACGTGGCCCGCGAGCTGGTGAAGCTGGGCGGCGATCCGGTGTACCGCGAAGGCGTGCTGACCGACAACGGCAACATCATCCTCGACGTATTCAATATGCAGATCACCAATCCGGTGGAGCTTGAAACGCAGATCAATGCCATCGTCGGCGTGGTCACCAACGGCCTGTTCGCTGCGCGTCCGGCGGATGTGCTGCTCTTGGGCACTTCCGAAGGCGTGAAAACCCTCAAGGCCTGAGGACACCACCAATCCAATGTGGGAGGGGGCCTGCCCCCGAATGGCGGTGTGTCAGGGACTGGGTTTCTTGAACACGTAGAACAGGTTCGGCTCGCTGACCAGGTACAACGTACCTTCGTCGTCCATGGCGATCCCTTCGGCCTGAGGCACACGTTTTTTCAGGCCATGGCGCCCATTGAGTAGAGAAAGACTGCTCAATGGGCGACCGTCGATATCCAGTTCCAACACCAAAAATGACTCATCCGACAGCGCCAGCAGATGGCCGCTGCGCTCGTCGTATTGCAGGCTCGACAGATCGCGTACAAACAGCCCGGCGTCACGTTTGGGGTTATTGATCACGTGCACCGAGTAGGTTTTTTCCGGTTTGAAATGAGGAAACCCGTGGACCTCATAGATCAACATCGGATCGCGCTCCTTGGCCACGAACAGGCGCTTGCCCACTGAGTCATAGGCCAACCCCTCAAAGCCCTTGTTGCCACCTACATGCAGGCCCAGGGTCATTTGCTCTGCATCTGCGGCGTCGAGGAACTGGGTGTCGTCGTCCACATGCACCTTGATCAGGCGCTGTTGGCGTTCATCGGTGATGACGTAGATGTTGTCGCTGATGAACTCCACGGCCTCGGCATCACCAAATCCCACCAAGGGAATGCGCCGCAGGATCTTGCCGTCCAGCGACAACTCGATCAGTTCGGCGTTTTGATTGGTCACGGTAAACAGGCTTTTGCGCACAGGGTCATAGGTGAGTGCCGAGACATCGTCATCGAGCCCCTCGATGACTTGGGCCTCCAGCGTTACCCGGTAATCGGCGAGGCCAATGGAACGCTCATCGGCGGGATGACGCCATGCCTGCCAATTGAACCAAGCGCGCTCGAACAAGCGAAAGTGCTGCCCAGCGACCCCGGCGCAGATCAAGGCGATCAGCACGAACAGAAAAAGAATGGGCTTGGGGCGGGCAAGTCGGCGCATTGGGCGGGCTCAAAATCAAAAGTGGCGAATGAATATCACGCCTGTCTGAATTTAAACTTAAACGCGCCCGGATGTCTGGCGAATGCCGCTGATAGAGAAATATCCGACGTAACTGGTCGATTATTTCTGCTTTTCGAAACGATAGAACAGATTCGGCTCACTCACTATGTACAGAGTGCCTTCCTCATCCATGGTCACCCCTTCCGCACGAGGAATGGTTTTGTTGAGACCATTGAAGCCGCCCAGCAAGGTCATGAAGCTGACTTGTTCGCCCTTCTCGTCCAGCTCCAGCAACAGGTGAGAGTCGGCCGAAAGCGCAAGGAGGTGGCCGGTGCGCGGATCGACAGCCAGGGCCGAGAGGTTGCGCATGTCCAGTTCTTTGCTGGCGAGTTTTTGTTTATCGCCGTTCAGGATCTGGCTGCCGTCGCTTTTCCAGGTAAACAACGCCGGCGGGCGCTCTTCGCCCAACACCAGTTGCTGGTTGCGCTTGTCCCAGGTGATCGCCTCAAAAGCTTTGTTCTGGTCTTTGGACGGGCCCAGGTCGTAGGCCTGGAAATCAGCCTTGTTCAACTGTTGGGTCGTCGCGTCGACCTTGACGATGGTCAGGCTGTGCTGGCGCTCGTCGACCACTGCCATCAGCCCGTTTTCCAGGACCGTCACGCCTTCCGGATTTTCCCAGCCATTGAGCGGCATCTTGCGGAGCACATCGCCTTGCAGGCTCAACTCAACGAGGAACGGGTTTTTGCCCATGACGGAAAACAGCGTTTTGGTCTGCGGGTTGTAGGCGACGTCCGAGGCTTCGTCCTTCTCCATTCCCGGCAACACCTTGGCGTCGATGACCGCGTGGTAGTCCGGCAGCCATACGCTTTCACTGCGCTCGGTGGGCGTCTCGAAGCGCTCCAGCACCCACAGCACGCCGCGGTCATCCCAATGCATGGCCCAGGCAACGCCATAAAAGATGGCCCCCGCCAGAAACAGCCAGGAATACCAGCGCAGGGCAAAACGGGAACGCGGCTTGGGTGTGGCAGAGGGCAGGGACACGGCCATGGGGCGCTTTTTCCGGAAAGTCAGCGTTAGGTGATAGCACAGGATCGACGGGCCCGCGCTCTGGAGGCTGGGGATTATCCGGATGGCGTGTGAAAAAAATGCAAAAACCCGGGGCTTTACCGGCCGACACAACTCCAATGTGGGAGGGGGCTTGCCCCCGATAGCAGCGCGTCAGTCAACATCCACTTAACTGATACACCGCCATCGGAGGCAAGCCCCCTCCCACAGGTTTGACCGCGTTGGCCAGGTGCTTATCGAACGCTGCTGTCGAAGCGATTCACGCCCGCCAATTCCAACACCAACTCATCACCCACATTCAGCGGACCCACGCCAGCCGGGGTGCCGGTGAGAATCACATCACCAGCCTGCAGCGAGAAGCAGCCGGCCATGTGCTGGATCATCGGGATGATCGGGTTGAGCATTTGCGAGCTGTTGCCGTCCTGGCGCACTTCGCCGTTGATGGTCAGGCGAATGCCGATATCGGTCACGTCCGGGAAAGTGCTGCCCACCACGAACGGTGCGATCACTGCCGCGCCGTCGAAGGATTTGGCAATTTCCCACGGCAGGCCCTTGGCTTTCAGCTCGGCCTGTTTGTCACGCAGTGTCAGGTCCAGGGCCGGGGCGAAGCCGGAGATGGCGTCCAGCACTTCTTCACGGCTTGGCTTGTTCGACAACGGCTTGCCGATCAATACCGCGATTTCCGCTTCGTAGTGCACCGAGCCACGGTCGGCAGGGATGGCAAAACCGCCTTCCAGCGCCACGACACAGCTGCCGGGCTTGATGAACAGCAACGGTTCGGTCGGCACTGGATTATCCAGTTCCTTGGCATGTTCGGCGTAGTTACGGCCAATGCACACCACTTTACCCACCGGGAAGTGGATGTTGGTGCCGTCGACATACTTGTGCTGGTAGCTCATGGAACGACTCCTTCGGGGGCGGTTAAACAGCGAAGATCTTGCCAGGGTTCATGATCCCGTTCGGGTCGAACACTGCTTTGACGGCCTTCATGTATTCAATTTCGACCGGCGAACGGCTGTACGTCAGGTAATCGCGCTTGGTCATGCCCACGCCGTGTTCGGCGGAGATAGAGCCGTTGTATTTCTCAACGGTCTCGAACACCCATTTGTTCACGGTGGCGCATTTGGCGAAGAACTCGTCCTTGCTCAGGCTTTCAGGCTTGAGAATGTTCAAGTGCAGGTTGCCGTCACCGATGTGGCCAAACCAGACGATTTCGAAGTCCGGATAGTGTTCGCCGACGATCGCGTCGATTTCTTTCAAGAACGCTGGCACTTTGGAGACAGTGACTGAGATATCGTTCTTGTACGGCGTCCAGTGGGAAATGGTCTCGGAGATGTACTCGCGCAGTTTCCACAGGTTGTGCAGTTGGGTTTCGCTCTGGCTCATCACGCCGTCCAGCACCCAGCCCTGTTCGACACAGTGTTCGAAGGTTTCCAGCGCGTGGTTGGCGACTTCTTCGGTAGTGGCTTCGAATTCCAGCAGTGCGTAGAACGGGCACTCGGTTTCAAACGGTGCCGGCACATCGCCACGACCCAGCACTTTGGCCAGGGCTTTGTCGGAGAAGAACTCGAACGCGGTCAGGTCCAGCTTGCTCTGGAACGCGTGCAGCACCGGCATGATCGAGTCGAAGTCGGTGGTGCCAAGCACCATGGCGGTGAGGTTCTTCGGCGCACGGTCCAGGCGCATGGTGGCCTCGACCACAAAACCCAGGGTGCCTTCAGCGCCGATGAACAGCTGGCGCATGTCGTAGCCGGTGGCGTTCTTGATTAAGTCGCGGTTCAGTTCCAGCACATCGCCTTTGCCGGTGACGACTTTCATGCCGGCGACCCAGTTACGGGTCATGCCGTAGCGAATAACCTTGATCCCGCCGGCATTGGTGCCGATATTGCCGCCAATCTGGCTGGAACCGGACGAGGCGAAGTCCACCGGGTAGTACAGGCCTTTTTCTTCGGCGACGTTCTGCAATTGCTTTGTGACCACGCCCGGCTGGCACACGGCGGTGCGGTCGGTGAGGTTCACGTCCAGAATCTGGTTCATATAGTCGAAGGACACGACCACTTCGCCATTGGCCGCAACAGCGGCTGCAGACAGGCCAGTGCGACCGCCAGACGGCACCAGTGCCACCTTGTGCTCATTGGCCCAACGGACAATGGCCTGTACCTGCTCGATGGTCTTGGGGAACACGATGGCGGTGGGCGCGGGTGCGAAGTGCTTGGTCCAATCCTTGCCGTAAGTCTCCAGGGAGTCGGCGTCGGTCAGCACTTTGCCGGGCTCAACCAGGGTCTTTAGCTCATCAATCAGGGCAGGATGGGTCATCGACAGAACTCTCGAACAATTCATGGTCATCCTGAGAACGCTTCACGTCGCAGGAATAGGTGTTTAGCGGGGCGCGTATGCTAGCATACCGCCCCCGCAGGACAGAGCCCAAGGGCGTTTCTGCGGTGACGGCTTTCCTGCCGTCCGGGTCAGCTTGCGCTGCTCGATTCCCTGCCATTTTTCTCCGGGATACAGGTTTACGCAGATGAGCAAGACTTCTCTCGATAAGAGCAAGATCAAGTTCCTTCTTCTGGAAGGCGTCCACCCATCGGCTGTCGACGTTCTGAAAGCCGCCGGGTACACCAGCATTGAGTACATCACCAGTTCTCTGCCGGAAGCCCAGCTCAAGGAAAAGATCGCCGACGCGCACTTCATCGGCATTCGCTCCCGCACTCAGCTGACCGAAGAAATCTTCGATCACGCCAAGAAACTCGTGGCTGTCGGCTGTTTCTGCATCGGCACCAACCAGGTCGACCTCAACGCTGCGCGCGAACGCGGCATCGCGGTGTTCAACGCACCGTACTCCAACACCCGTTCCGTTGCGGAGCTGGTGCTGGCCGAGGCCATCCTGCTGCTGCGCGGCATCCCGGAGAAGAACGCTTCCTGCCACCGTGGCGGCTGGATCAAAAGCGCGGCCAACTCCTTCGAAATCCGCGGCAAGAAGCTGGGCATCGTCGGTTATGGCTCGATCGGCACTCAGCTGTCGGTACTGGCTGAAGGCCTGGGCATGCAGGTGTTCTTCTACGACACCCTGACCAAGCTGCCATTGGGCAACGCTACCCAGGTGTCGAGCCTGACCGAGCTGCTGGGCATGTCCGATATCGTGACCCTGCACGTTCCGGAAACCGCTGAGACCCAGTGGATGATCGGCGAGAAGGAAATCCGCGCCATCAAGAAAGGCGGCATCCTGATCAACGCCGCGCGCGGCACTGTGGTCGAGCTGGACGCCCTGGCCGACGCGATCAAGGACAAGCACCTGATCGGCGCCGCCATCGACGTGTTCCCGGTGGAGCCTCGCTCCAACGACGATATCTTCGAAAGCCCACTGCGTGGCCTGGACAACGTGATCCTGACTCCGCATATCGGCGGCTCCACCGCTGAAGCGCAGGCCAACATCGGCCTGGAAGTCTCGGAAAAGCTGGTCAAGTACAGCGACAACGGTACGTCGGTATCGTCTGTGAACTTCCCGGAAGTGGCCCTGCCGGCTCACCCTGGCAAGCACCGTCTGCTGCACATCCACCAGAACATCCCTGGCGTGATGATGGAGATCAACAAGGTCTTCGCGGAAAACGGCATCAACATCTCCGGTCAGTTCCTGCAGACCAACGAGAAGGTTGGCTACGTGGTGATCGACGTCGACGCCGAGTACTCGGACCTGGCGCAAGAGAAGCTGCAGCACATCAACGGCACTATCCGTAGCCGCGTGTTGTTCTAACGCTTTAAACGCTGCACAAAAAAAATGGGAGACCCGCAGGGGCCTCCCATTTTTTTGTCTGAACAAATCTTACTTGACGTTAACCGTGATCACTTTCGACGCTACAGTGGGTTCGAACTGGCGATGCACGTTGTCGCCAGCTACCAGCTGCAGGGTGTGCTTGCCTGGAGTCAGGGTCAGTTCGGTTTCGGTTTGCGCCTTGCCGAAGTGAATCGAAGTTGCAGTGGCCGGGATGGCTTCGTCGGCTTTAAGCGACTGCACGTCCTTGTCTACCAGCAAGTGGTGGTGACCGGCGTTAGGCACTTGCTTGTCGATCGGCTCCAGGTCCAGGCCCTTGACGCCGAATTTGACAGTGAAGGTTTTGTCGACGGTGGCGCCATCTTTGGGCGAGACGATAAACACCTCCGCGCCCTTGGGTGCTGGGGTACGAGGCACATCAGCGGCATTTGCCAACACCGAGGCACCCAGCAACAGGCTGGCAATCGTTGCACGGGACAAAAGGGCTTTCATTCGCTTCTCCAGTTTTTCTGTGAAATCTGTAGGGTTATGACAACTTCGCGATAAATTGCTGTCCAAGTCACTCACCACCATAGCAAAGCGATGCTGAACGGCGTCTCGCACATTCGAATTCTTTAGGAGTGACCATGCGCTTTTCGCCTGGCCTGTTACTTTTGCTTCCCCTTCTGAGCCCCTTGGCTCATGCCGAACTGATCGACGACGTCAATGATCGCGGTGAACTGCGCATCGCCCTTGAAGCCAACACCCCGCCCTATAACTTCAAGGAAGGCGAAAAACTCACCGGTTTTGAAGTCGAGCTGGGAGAACTGCTGGCTAAAGAAATGGACGTGCGCCCCTCGTTTATCACCACTGATGGCGCCGACCTGCTGCCAGGGGTTGCCACCGGCAAATACGACGTGGCCATCAACCATATCGCTCTGACTGCCGAGCTTAAGGATCAGTTCGATTTCAGCGAGGCTTATAGCGAGAAACCCGAGCTGGCAATCCCGTTCCAGAAAGGCAACCCGGCGTTCAAGACCAGCCTGGACGGGGCGTTGAAGCGGGTGAAGGACGATGGCCGGTTGAAAGCGCTGTCGCAGAAGTGGTTAGAGGGGGATGCCTCTACAGAAGCGCCAACGCCTGTGCCGCCTCCGGCAACTCCAGCTCACTGAACACCTGCACCCCATGGCGTTTGAGCAGCGCCGCCGTGACGCCCTCGCCGCTCACCTTTACGCCAGTGAAGGTGCCGTCATAGGTCAGCAGATTGCCGCAGGATGGGCTATTGGCCTTTAAGATGGCGACGCGGATGTTGTGGCGCTGCACCAGCGCCAACGCTTGGCGGGCGCCGTCTAGGAAGGCAGCGCTGAAGTCTTCGCCCTCGGCAGTCAGCACTTTGGCGCGACCTTCCCAGACATCGATGCCTTGCCCGCCGGGAATCTCGGCAGAGGGCCTGGGCGTCGGCAAACCGCCCGACACTTCCGGGCAGATCGCAACCACACGGCCTTCGGCCTGCCACGCAGCCAGTTGATCGAACGGCCCGCTGGCTCCGCCGTCATAACGCACCTTGTGCCCGAGCAGGCAGCGGCTGATCAGTATCTTTTGCATGATTAAAACGGCTCGTTGCCCCGCCGCCGAAACCAGCCGGTGAGGGACAGGCGTTCGCGCGTGGCGGGCATAACTTCGTGGGGCACTTCGCCCGACAGGAACACCACCAGGCAACCGCCGGTAGGCACCACATCGTATTCGACACCGTCCTTGAGGTACATGCGCAACTGGCCACCATGCTCGGGCAGCCAGGCGTCATTCAGGTAGATCACCGCCGAAACCATGCGCCGGTCATCGTCGCGGAAACGGTCCAGGTGCTTGAGGTAAAACGCCCCCGGTGGGTACATCGCGAAGTGGCTTTCGAAGTCTTCCAGACCGAGGAACAGCCCTCGATTCATCGCCAGGCGCAGGCTGTCCATCAACGCCATGTAGCTGTCGCAGACGGCGGCGTCGCCCTCCTCCAGCCACTGGATATGGTCGCCGCGAATGCCCTCGCGGATCTCCTGGGATGGTCCGCGCCCCACCGCCGCCGGTGCCAATTCACCCTCGGCCGCACGTTTACGGCACTCAGCCGCCAGTTCCAGGGTCAGAGCCTGGGGCAGGAAGCCGTTCTGCTGCGACCAACCTTTCTCGGCCAGGTCGTCGACAATGCGTTGCAGCAGGGGGTGATCAAGGGGTATTTGCATGGCGCGCATAGTATCCATACGCCTTCAAATCCGACAGCGCCGTCGAGCGTCTCAATACACTTTAGTCAGGTGACTGATAGGACTTCTCGACAAATCCTACGCCCGACACGGACAATAGTGGCCGACTGACAGGAGTCCATATGCGTCGTTTGTTTTTTTCCTTGCTGATGTTCTGCGTTTTGCCCGCTTGGGCAGACGGCCATGACCAGTTGTACAAGGTCGCCGGCTGGGCCGAACAACGTGCGCATTTCAATGACGCCCTCAGTGCCGCCCAGCAGCGCTATCGCAATAGCCTGCCACCGGCGGTGTACCAGGCGCTGGTGGACAACAGCAATAAGCGCTTTGCCGCCCAGGCCATGGACCAGCGCGCCGAGGCGCAATTGCGCAAGAACCTGGCGGATCCGAAGCCTGCCCTGGCGTTCTTCCAATCACCGCTGGGCCGCAAGATTGTCGCCGCAGAGCTGCTGGCCACCCGCCGCGACCAACTGGCCAAAAACGCCCAAGGCCTGCCGAAAATCGAAGCCGACGCCACCCGCAGCCTGATCATCGGCCACCTGGCCCAGGCCCTGCCCGCCCGCGAGGCCGGTGCGGAAGTCAGCCTGGCGATTGCCGGCGTGGCGGCCGACAGTTTGAGCCAAATGATTCCCGGTTTGCTGGGCGGTGGTCAGGCGCAGGGCATGTTGAATGGTCAACGTGAACGGCTGATGCAGCAGATCGATAAGGATCTGAACAACACCCTGCTGTACGTCTATCGGGATTTGTCCGACCCGGAGCTGGAAGAGTTCGCCACGTTTGCAGAGTCGCCGGAAGGTAAGGCGTATTACCAGGCGGCGCTGGCAGCGATTCGCGCGGGGCTGGCGGTCGGCCAAAGCACTTCAAGCCTGACGCAGTAGAAAATGTGGGAGGGGGCTTGCTCCCGATAGCGGTGCATCAGTCAGCTTATCTGTAGCTGACCCACTGCCATCGGGGGCAAGCCCCCTCCCACATTTGGATTGTGTTATTTCAAATGGTCTGTCAAATACCGGAAGTACTCTTCACGAATCTCGGGAATCTCATTCGCCAGGTGATGCCTTCCCCGCTTCAGCATCAGCACCTCAGGCTGGTCGAACTTACCCCGAAGCACCTGCAAGTTGTGCTGCCAGTCCACCGTCATGTCTTCCTCACCCTGCACAATCACCGGCCTCCGGGGGCTGCGCGGTGCGGCTTCGATGCGCTTGATCCAGCGCGCCAACGCCCCCACCCAGGCGGTGGGCAGTTGGCGCGGCTGAAGCGGGTCGGCCTCCAGGAACGGCTTGAAGGCGGGGTCGTTAGTGTTCTCGCTGAAACGCCGGGCGATACCTTTGACGAACGGACGCAGCAGGTAATAACTGACCTGCGACCACCCCCACGCACGCGGCCGCACTAACGGTGACAGCAGGAAGGTCTTGCCTTGGGCCGGGCTGTCGGCCCCCTGGTTAAGCAAATGGTCCACCACCACCGCGCCGCCCGTGCTCTGCCCAAACAGATGCCAGGGCTGCGGCAATTTCAGCGCCTGGGCTTGGGCGAACAGCGCCTGCACCACCTCCTGGTACACCGCAAAATCATCGATGCTGGCCCGCGCGCCGCTGGACAGGCCATGGCCCGGCAGGTCGCAGGCGATCACCACAAAGCCCTGGTCCAGCGCCCAGTCCACCACGTGGCGGTACAGGCCCATGTGGTCGTAGAAGCCGTGAAACATAAACATCGTCGCCACCGGTTGTGGGGGCGACCACACCTGCCCCACCACCTCGAACCCGCGCACCTCAAAGCGCCCCAGGCGGCTCATAGCCGGCACTTTGCGCGCGGCCAGGTCCAATCCATAAAAGCGCTGGTACACCCGCGCTTCGGCGCTGAGCGGTTGCGCATCCACCAGGGGTCGCAAGCTGTCGCGCAGATGATCGGGGTCAAAGGTAACGGGCATAAGGGGTTCCAGACTTAACGCACAGGGCAGATGAATATCGAGCTGCGATATTCATCTGTCAGGACAAGCATGGCAAGCTACGCGACCTTCGAGGATAGATCCGGATGCGACAACCCTACCGTACCACCCTGTTCGCCAGCCTGATCCTGATCATCTGCGCTGTCGCGCTGTGGGCCGCGTATGACTGGTTCCAGGGCCGCTACCTGCGCGCCTTCAGCGAACACACAGCGGTGTTTTCCGGCGATGCACTGCGCCTGCCCGCCGAGCTGAGCGGGCCTGGCCCGATCCGCCTGGTGCACTTCTGGGACCCGGCCTGCCCGTGCAACGTCGGTAACCAGCAACACTTGGGCGAGTTGATCGAGCAATACGCGCCACAAGGCGTCGAGTTCTACGCCCTGCAAAAACCTGACAGCCACGGCCGTTTGCCAGACAACCTGCGCAGCATGAAGATCCTCACCGCCCTGCCCGGCGCCGACCAAGTACCGGCCAGCCCGGCCGTGGGTATCTGGGATCGCACGGGCAAGCTCGCGTATTTCGGGCCGTACAGCGAAGGCCTGACGTGCAACGCCAGCAACAGTTTTATCGAGCCGATCCTGAAGGCACTCCAAGCGGGGCGCGAAGTGAATGCCACTCACACCTTGGCAGTGGGCTGCTATTGTTCGTGGCCTGAAGATCGTTAGTCACTCCACTCCCGGTAAGGAAAGTTCATGAAGCGCGTCTTGCGGGTTCTCGCGGTTCTGCTGGTGCTGATCGCCCTCGGCGGCGGCTGGTACGTGTACAGCAAGCAGCCCACTCGCCAGGGCTCGGTCACGCTGACCAACCTGCAAGGCTCGGTCACGGTGCGCTACGACGACCGTGGCGTGCCGCATATTCGCGCCGACAACGAGACAGACCTGTATCGCGCCCTGGGCTATGTGCACGCCCAGGACCGCTTGTTCCAGATGGAGATCATGCGGCGCCTGTCCCGTGGAGAGTTGGCCGAAGTACTCGGCCCCAAGCTGCTGGAGACCGACAAACTGTTTCGTAGCCTGCGCATCCGTGAGCGGGCCTTGAGCTATGTGGAGCAGATGGATCACGAGTCTGCGTCCTGGAAGGCCCTGCAAGCCTATCTGGATGGAATCAATCAGTATCAGGACACCCACGCCAGCCCCATGGAGTTTGACGTGCTGGGCATCCCCAAGCGCCGGTTCACCGCCGAAGACACCATCAGCGTCGCCGGATACATGGCCTACAGCTTTGCCGCCGCGTTTCGCACCGAGCCCTTGTTGACCTACGTTCGCGACCAATTGGGCGGTGACTACCTGAAAGTGTTCGACCTCGACTGGCAACCCAAAGGCGCACTCAACCTGGCTGCCGGCGATTGGCAAACCCTCGGTGCCATCGCGTCCCTGAGCGAACAGGCCTTGGCCGACAACGGCTTGCCGCAGTTCGAAGGCAGCAACGCTTGG
This sequence comes from Pseudomonas sivasensis, assembly GCF_052938085.1. NCBI lineage: Bacteria > Pseudomonadati > Pseudomonadota > Gammaproteobacteria > Pseudomonadales > Pseudomonadaceae > Pseudomonas > Pseudomonas sivasensis. Next base: position 180,501 of record NZ_CP176442.1, on the reverse strand, counting down.
GCCATCAGCGGCAGTCGCACCAAGAGCGGCAAGCCGCTACTGGCGGGTGACCCGCATATCCGTTTCTCGGTGCCGTCGGTGTGGTACGAGGCGCACCTGTCGGCGCCGGGCTTTGAGCTGTATGGCTATCACAACGCGCTGGTGCCAGTGGCCTTCCTGGGGCACAACCTGGATTTCGGCTGGAGCCTGACGATGTTCCAGAACGACGACGTCGACCTGATCGCCGAGAAGCTCAACCCGGACAACCCCAACCAGGTCTGGTACCAGGGCCAATGGGTCGACATGACCAGCAGCGAACAACAGATCGCGGTGAAGGGCCAGACGCCAGTCACCTTCACCCTGCGCCAGTCGCCCCACGGGCCGATTATCAATGACGTACTCGGCGAGAGCGCCGGCAAGACGCCCATCGCCATGTGGTGGGCCTTCCTCGACACCCAGAACCCGATTCTCGACGGCTTTTACCAACTCAACCGCGCCGACACCCTGACCAAGGCCCGTGCGGCGGCGGCCAAAGTGTCGGCGCCGGGGCTGAATATCGTGTGGGCCAACGCCAAGGGCGATATCGGCTGGTGGGCGGCGGCGCAGTTGCCGATTCGTCCGGCCGGCGTCAACCCTGGGTTTATCCTCGACGGCAGCACCGCCCAGGCCGACAAGTTGGGCTTCTACCCGTTCAGCGCCAACCCCCAGGAAGAAAACCCCGCGCGTGGCTATGTAGTGTCGGCCAATGCCCAACCGGCATCACCCACCGGCATGGAAATCCCCGGCTATTACAATCTGGCCGACCGTGGCCAGCAGTTGAACGCGCAGTTAAGCGACAAAAGCGTGAAGTGGGATGTGAACAACAGCCAGGCCCTGCAACTGGGTACCACTACCGCCTTCGGCCCGCGCCTGTTGGCGCCGTTGTTGCCGGTGCTGCGTGAGGTGGTCAAAGACCCGGCACAGTTGAAACAGGTGGAACAGCTTGCAAGCTGGAAGGGTGACTACCCACTCGATTCCATCAGCGCCACGCTGTTCAACCAGTTCCTGTTCAACCTCGCCGATGCAGCCTTCCACCCGAAACTGGGTGACGCCATGTTCAAGACCCTGCTCACCACCCGCGTAATCGACGCCGCCCTGCCCCGCCTGGCTGCCGACCCGGACTCACCCTGGTGGGACGGCAAGCGCGCCGACACCGTCAAACTCGCCTGGGACAACAGCCTCACGCACCTGAAAGCCACTTTCGGCGATGACCCGACCCAGTGGCAGTGGGGCAAGGCCCATACCCTGACCCACGGCCATCCGCTGGGTTCGCAAAAGCCGCTGGACCTGATTCTCAACGTCGGCCCCTTCCCGGCGCCCGGCACTCACGAAGTGCCGAACAATCAGTCGGCCGCCATCGGCCCGGCGCCGTGGCCGGTGACCTACGGCCCTTCGACCCGCCGTCTGATCGACTTCGCCGATGTGGCCCACGCGCTGACGATCAACCCAGTCGGTCAAAGCGGTGTGCCGTTTGACAAGCACTATGGCGACCAGGCAGAGACCTATATCGAAGGCGGTTACGAGCAAGCGCATTTCAGTGATGAGGAAGTCACGGCGAATACGCGCGGCACCTTGAAGCTACTACCGGCGCGGTAGCCCTATGCAAGCCAACGCCTACCGTTGGTCTACGCCGTTGCTGGGGGCGCAAAGTTGAGCCGAAACTGCTGCGGCGTCACCCCAAGGCGGCGATTGAACACACTGCGCATGTGCTGGGCATCGCGAAAACCGCATTGGTACGCCACGGTTTTCAATGGCGCGTGAGTACTTTCAAGCATCACCCGCGCCGCATCCACCCGGGCCCGCTCAACAAATTCCGCAGGCGTAACCTGCGCCTCACGGGCAAACACCCGAGAAAAATTGCGCGCGCTCATATTGGCAGCCTTGGCCAGGTCGGCGATGGTCAGATCCCCGGTCAAATTCGCCAATACATACAGCTGCACCAGCGCTACCGCCGATGTGGTTTCGGCGTGGGGTGTAAGAAAAGGGCTGAACTGCGACTGCCCGCCCGAACGCTGGGTGAACACCACCAGGCGCTTGGCCACGCTCAAAGCCACTTCCGGACCGTGGTCCTGGGCCAGCAGGTACAACGACAAATCGATGCCCGCCGTGACCCCGGCCGAGGTGTAGAGGTTGCCGTGCTGGACGTACAGGCGGTCGGCTTCGACCTGGGCCGAGGGGCACAGGCGCGCCAGGTCAGCGGCGTCGTTCCAATGGGTGGTGACGGTTTTTCCGTCCAGCAATCCGGCGCGCGCCAGCATGAAGGCGCCGTTGCAGATCGAGCCAAAACGTCGCGCCCGAGCGGTGGCGCCACGCAGCCAATTATCGAACGACACGCCGAAATCTTCGAACGGCAACTGCGGGCCACCGGCGACCAGCAGCAGGTCATAGGCCTGCAGGGCTTCGCTGTAATGCCTGTGGGCCTGCAATGCCAAACCATTGGAGGCGGCCATGGTGCCGTGGCCTAGCCCGATGACCTCTATCTGGTAGTGATCCTGGGGCGGCAGAAAGCGGTTGGCTTCGCAGAACACATCCATGGGGCCGGTCACATCCAGTGACTGGACGCCGGGGAAGATCAGGATGGCGACGGTCTTGTGCATGCTCACAGACACCTTTTTCTAGCGGAATAAAATGCAAACCCTGTGGGAGGGGGCTTGCTCCCGATGGCGCTGTATCAGCCAGCAGATGCAGTGCCTGGTACTCAGTAATCGGGAGCAAGCCCCCTCCCACATTGGGATTTTCGCAGGCTTCAAGAGTGATATCGCCCGCTACACCCTAGTCGATTTCTGCTTGGCACGATGTGTCGGCACATTGGCCGGGATCGCGCCCTCACCGCGATGGCCGCTGCACAGACGAGCGACCAAACTGATTGCTTTCCAGAGGAGAGCAACCATGACCACCACCATCGCCGGTATCAAGATCCCCGACAGCACCCTGGCCAAGGCCACCACCGAGTACATCCGCGACATCGAATCCGATCTGCTCTACCACCACTCGCGGCGGGTATTTCTATTCGGCGCATTGAGCGGTGAGCGCAAGCAGTTGGCCTATAACCCGGAGTTGCTCTACGTGGGTGCGATGTTCCATGACTTGGGCCTGGTGGAAGGGTATCGCAGCGATAACGAGCGTTTCGAAGTGGACGGCGCCAACGCGGCGGCGGCCTTCCTCAAACCTTACGGGCTCAGCGATGACGATATCGAACAGGTGTGGCTGTCCATCGCCCTGCACACTACGCCAGGTGTGCCGCAGCATCTGCGCCCCACCGTCGCGCTGGTAACTGCCGGGGTGGAGATGGACGTGCTGGGCATGGACTACGCCGCGTTTAGCAGTGTGCAGCGCGAAGCAGTGGTGCATGCGCATCCACGGGGTGAAGGGTTCAAGGAGTGCATCATCTGTGCGTTCGCCGACGGCTTGCGCCATCGCCCGCAGACCACGTTTGGCAACGTGAAGACGGATGTACTGGTGGATCAGGAGCCGGGGTTCAAGCCGATGAATTTTGTCGAGGTGATTCGCAAGTCGCCGTGGTTGGCGTAGCGGAGTTGAAATGCGATCAAATGTGGGAGGGGACTTGCCCCCGATTGCTGAGTGTCAGTCACTGCATCTATTGACTGACCCACCGCCATCGGGAGCAAGCCCCCTCCCACCTTTAGACCGGCGCCTGCGCCCGACGCACGTCCGGCTGTTTCCAGCCATCCGCCGCGGCTTCTTCGATGGCTTGCTGAATGGCTTTCTTGCGATTCTCTTCGGCACGACGGCTGAAGAACCACACCAGGAAGGTCACCAACGACACCGCCAACAGAATCAGGCTGGCTACGGCGTTGATCTCAGGTTTAACCCCAAGACGCACCGCCGAGAACACCTCCATCGGCAACGTCGTCGAACCCGGGCCCGAGACGAAGCTGGCAAGTACCAGGTCATCCAGGGACAGCGCAAACGACATCATGCCGCCTGCCGCCAACGATGGCGCGATCATCGGGATGGTGATCAGGAAGAACACCTTCCAAGGCCGCGCGCCGAGGTCCATGGCCGCCTCTTCAATCGACAGGTCCAGCTCACGCAAACGCGCCGACACCACCACCGCCACATACGCCGCACAGAACGTGGTGTGGGCGATCCAGATGGTGACGATGCCACGTTCCTGGGGCCAGCCGATCATCTGCGCCATAGCCACGAACAGCAGCAACAGCGACAGACCGGTGATCACTTCCGGCATCACCAACGGCGCGGTCACCAGGCCGCCGAACAACGTGCGGCCCTTGAACTGGCTGATGCGCGTCAGCACAAACGCCGCCAACGTACCCAGCGCAACAGCGGCCACCGCCGTGTAGCAGGCGATTTCCAGGGAACGTGCCACCGAGCCCATCAACTGGGTGTTGTCCAGCAGGCCCACGTACCACTTGATCGACCAACCGCCCCACACCGTTACCAGCTTGGATTCGTTGAACGAGTAGATCACCAGGATCAACATCGGCAGGTAGATGAACAACAACCCCGCCACCAGCATGAAGCTTGAGAAACTGACGCGCTTCATATCTTGCCCTCCATCTCTTTGGCTTGGCTGCGGTTAAACAGAATGATGGGCACGATCAGGATCGCCAGCATCACTACCGCCAGGGCAGACGCCACCGGCCAGTCACGGTTGTTGAAGAACTCTTGCCACAACACTTTACCGATCATCAGGGTTTCCGGGCCGCCCAGCAGTTCCGGAATCACGAACTCGCCCACCACCGGAATAAACACCAGCATGCAGCCGGCGATGATGCCGTTCTTGGACAGCGGCACGGTGATTTTCCAGAAGCTGTTGAAGGTGCTCGAACCCAAGTCGGATGCGGCTTCCAGCAGGCTCTGATCGTGCTTCACCAAGTTGGCGTACAGCGGCAGGATCATGAACGGCAGGTACGAATAGACCACGCCGATGTACACCGCGATGTTGGTGTTGAGGATCTGCAGCGGTTCGTTGATCACCCCCATGGACATCAGGAAACCATTGAGCAAGCCGTTATTGCTGAGGATGCCCATCCACGCATACACCCGGATCAGGATCGCGGTCCAGGTCGGCATCATGATCAGCAGCACCAGCACGGTCTGCATCTCTTTGCGCGCAGTGGCAATGGCATACGCCATCGGATAGCCGATCAGCAGGCACAGCAGCGTGCTGAAGAACGCCATCTTCAGCGAGCCCAGGTACGCAGCGATGTACAGCTCATCACCTGCCAACAAGCTGTAGTTGGCCAGGTTCAGCACCACTTGCAGCTTTTGTTCAACGTAGGTGTAGATCTCGGTGTACGGCGGGATTGCCACGTCGGCTTCGGCAAAGCTGATTTTCAGGACGATGAAAAACGGCAGGGCAAAAAACAGGAACAGCCACAGGAACGGAATCCCGATGACCACCTGCTTGCCGCTCGGGACGAGGCGGTTCAAGCGCCGCTTGAGCTTTTTTGTGTTCATGAGCGAAGTACCACGCCGCTGTCGTCTTCCCACCACACGTAAACCTGATCACCCCAGGTCGGCCGCTGACCACGGCGCTCGGCGTTGGCGACGAAGGACTGCACCAGCTTGCCGCTCGGCAGTTCCACATAGAACACCGAGTGGCCGCCCAGGTAAGCGATGTCGTGCACCTTGCCGCTGGACCAGTTGTGCTCGCAGGTCGGCATTTCGGTGGTGACCAGCAGTTTTTCCGGGCGGATGGCGTAGGTCACCGACTTGTCTTCCACCGAGGTGGCGATGCCGTAGCCCACGTAGATGTCGCGGTCCAAGTCCGGGCACTTGAGCACGGCGTGGCCTTCGGCGTCGTCCACCACTTGGGTGTCGAAAATATTGACGTTGCCGATGAACTCGCACACCAGGCGGCTGGTAGGGGTTTCGTAGATATCGATCGGGCTGCCGATCTGTGCGATCCAGCCCAAGTGCATGATTGCGATGCGCTCGGCCATGGTCATGGCCTCTTCCTGGTCGTGGGTCACCATCACGCAGGTCACCCCGACGCGCTCGATGATCTCCACCAACTCCAGTTGCATCTGCGAACGCAGTTTCTTGTCGAGGGCGCCCATGGGCTCATCGAGCAGCAGCAGTTTCGGGCGCTTGGCCAGGGAGCGGGCCAGGGCCACACGCTGACGCTGGCCGCCGGACAACTGGTGCGGCTTGCGTTTGGCGTACTGGCTCATCTGCACCAGCTTGAGCATTTCGGCTACGCGGGCGTCGACTTCGGCCTTGGGGATCTTGTCCTGTTGCAGGCCGAAGGCGATGTTCTGCGCCACGGTCATGTGCGGGAACAGGGCGTAGGACTGGAACATCATGTTGATCGGCCGCTCGTACGGCGGCATGTCGGTGATGTCCACACCGTCGAGGTAGATGCGACCCTCGGTCGGGCGCTCGAAACCTGCGAGCATGCGCAGCAGCGTGGATTTGCCCGAACCCGAACCGCCGAGCAAGGCGAAGATCTCGCCTTTCTTGATTTCCAGGGACACATCGTCCACGGCAATCGTCTCGTCGAACTTCTTCGTGACCCGGTCGATTTTGACCAACACCTTCTTCGGTGTCTGGTCCCCTTCGAGGGCTTTCTTGTAGGCGCCGGAGGCAACTGCCATTTACGAAACTCCCAGAAAAAAAGAGTGCAGAGCGCCCAATACGGACGACCCTTGGATAATTAGAGCCTTACTTGCCCGTCTTGACCTTGGTCCAGCTACGGGTCATTAAACGTTGCACTTTCGGGGGTAGCTCGAAGTTGACGAATGTCCGATCGAGAACCGCCTGCGGTGGGTAAACCGCTTCGTCGGTGCGTATCGATTGCTCCATCAGTTTGTCCGCCCCTGGGTTAGGGTTGGCGTAACCGACGTAATCACTGACCTGGGCGATTACCTCAGGTTGCAGCAAATAGTTGATGTAGGCGTGGGCCTGTTTAACGTTGGTGGCGTCCTTGGGGATCGCCAGCACGTCAAACCACAGGTTGCCGCCTTCTTTTGGAATCGCGTAGGCGATGTTCACGCCCTTGCCTGCCTCAGCCGCACGGGCTTTGGCCTGGAACACATCGCCAGAGAAACCGGCCGCCACACAGATGTTGCCGTTGGCCAGGTCCGAGATGTATTTGGACGAATGGAAGTAGGTCACGTAGGGCCGTACTTTAAGCAGCTTTTCTTCGGCCTTTTTGTAGTCTTCAGGGTTGGTGCTGTTAGGGTCCAGGCCCATGTAGTTGAGCACCGCCGGCAGCATTTCATCTGCCGAGTCCATGAACGACACACCGCAGGTGGCCAGCTTCTTCATGTTTTCCGGCTCGAACAGCACAGCCCAGGAGTCGATCTTGTCGACGCCCAACACTTCCTTCACTTTGTCGACGTTGTAACCGATGCCGTTGGTACCCCAGAGGTACGGCACGGCGTACTGGTTGCCTGGGTCGTTCTTTTCCAGGCGTTTGAGCAAGGCCGGGTCAAGATTTGCGTAATTCGTCAGCAGCGATTTGTCGAGTTTCTGAAACGCCCCGGCCTTGATCTGCTTACCGAGGAAGTGGTTGGACGGCACGACTACGTCGTAGCCGGTACGTCCGGCCAGCAACTTACCTTCCAGGGTTTCGTTGGAATCAAACACGTCATACACGGGCTTGATGCCGGTGGCCTTTTCGAAGTTGGCCAGGGTGTCGGTACCGATATAGTCCGACCAGTTATAAATATGCACCGTCGATGCGGCCTGCACGCTGACAGCCAGCGTGACACCTGCGCCCACCAGCATGGCTTTGCGAAATAAAGAAATTGGCAAGTGGAGGTCCTCTTAAATAGTTGGGCCTGAAGTTGTTGCCCGGCAACAAAACCGGCGCGCAACTTACCCTCGATAAACCGATCCGGCAAAACTTTCTGTCATTTAATGTGCGGGAGGTGGTTTACCCCCGATGGCGGTGTGTCAGCTTGCACATGTGTTTCTGATACAACGCCATCGGGGGCAAGCCCCCTCCCACAGGTTTTAAGGCTTACTTGCCCGATTTGATCTTGGTCCAGCTGCGCGTCATTTCACGCTGAGTTGCGGCTGGCAAGTCAGCAATGGCGTAGAGCTTGGCTTGCACATCGGCTGGCGGGTAGATGCCCGGATCGCTGGTGATGTCTTTGTCGACCAGTGCGGTGGCCTTCTCGTTACCGTTCGGGAAACGCACGCTGTTGGTGATCGACGCCATGACTTCCGGCTTGAGCAGGTAGTTCATGAACTTGTAAGCGGCGTCGACGTTTTCGGCATCTTTAGGGATGGCGACCATGTCGAAGAAGCTACCAGCGCCTTCTTTCGGAATGTCGTAGGCAACTTTCACTTTGCCACCGGCTTCAGCCGCGCGGGATTTAGCCTGCTGGATATCACCCGAGTAACCCACGGCCACGCAGATGTTGCCGTTGGCCAGGTCCGAGATGTACTTGGAGGAGTGGAAGTAGCCGATCGAAGGACGGATCTTCAGGAAGAGCGCTTCGGCTTGCTTGAGGTCCTCTTTCTTCTGGCTGTCGGTCGGCAGGCCCAGGTAATGCAGCGCGATTGGCAGCATTTCGGTCGGCGAATCGAGGAAGCTCACGCCGCAGCTTTTGAGCTTGGCGATGTTCTCAGGCTTGAGCAGGATGTCCCACGAGTCGATCTTGTCCACGCCCAGCGCAGCCTTGACCTTCTCCGGGTTGTAGCCGATGCCGATCGAACCCCACATGTACGGGAAGGCGTGCTTGTTGTCCGGGTCGCTGACCGACACGGCTTTAAGCAGGGACTTGTTCAGGTTGCTGTAGTTGGACAGCTTGGACGTGTCCAGCTCCTGGTAGACACCGGCCTTGATCTGCTTGGCGAGGAAGTTGTTCGACGGCACGACGATGTCGTAACCGGACTTGCCTGCCAGCAACTTGGCTTCCAGGGTTTCGTTGCTGTCAAAAACGTCGTACACCACTTTAATGCCCGACTCTTTTTCAAAGTTGGCGATGGTGTCCGGTGCAATGTAGTCGGACCAGTTGTAGACGTGCAGCACCTTATCGTCTGCCTGGGCCGCGCCCGCCATTGCGCCCATCAGGGACAAGGCGAGCAGGGTCTTGCCAGCGTTCTTCAAACCTAATGCCTTCATTTGGTGATGCTCCAATTTTTCTTTTTTGGGCCACGTTTTTTCATGTTCTGCGGCCCTTCCAGAGGGCAACAAAACAGGGCGACAGTCTGGCAAGTTCAGGGGCCGGCTTTCAACCAAAGCCCCTACATTTATAACTGCCCAGTGCTCTGCGCACTGAGCCTAGCACCTAGCCCTGCAATGCCGCCAAAGTCAGATCCAGGCACTTGCGCGCCTTGGTCACCAACTCGTCGATCTCAGCCTTGCTGATCACCAGTGGCGGGGAAATGATCATGGTGTCGCCCACGGCGCGCATGATCAGGCCATTGTTGAAACAGAAGTTGCGGCAAATCATGCCCACGCCTTTGCCTTCATAACGCTTGCGCGTGGCCTTGTCCTGCACCAGCTCAATGGCGCCCAACAGACCCACTCCGCGAACTTCGCCCACCAACGGGTGATCGTTGAGCTCGCGCAGACGACGCTGCAAATAGGGTGCCGTTTCGCTGTTGACCTGCTCGATGATTTTTTCATCACGCATGATGCGGATGTTTTCCAGGGCCACCGCTGCGGCCACCGGGTGACCGGAGTAGGTAAACCCGTGGTTGAAATCGCCGCCTTCGTTCAGCACCTCGACCACTTCGTCGCGCACGATCAGGCCGCCCATAGGGATGTAACCCGAGGTCAGGCCCTTGGCGATGGTCATCATGTCCGGCTTGAGGTCGTAGAAATCGCTACCGAACCACTCACCGGTACGGCCAAACCCGCAGATCACTTCGTCGGCCACAAACAAGATGTCGTATTTAGCGAGGATTTCCTTGATGCGCGGCCAGTAAGTGGCGGGCGGGACGATCACGCCACCGGCACCCTGGATCGGCTCGGCAATAAAGGCACCAACGGTGTCCACGCCCAACTCGAGGATCTTCTCTTCCAACTGGTTGGCGGCCCAGATCCCGAACTCCTCGGGGCTCATGTCGCCACCTTCACCGAACCAGTACGGCTGGGCGATGTGGGTGATGCCCGGGATCGGCAAGTCGCCCTGTTCGTGCATATAAGTCATGCCACCCAGGCTCGCGCCGGCCACGGTGGAGCCGTGGTAGCCGTTCTTGCGGCTGATGATGGTTTTCTTGTTCGGCTGGCCTTTGATCGCCCAGTAGTGGCGGACCATGCGCAACATGGTGTCGTTGCCTTCGGAGCCGGAACCGGTAAAGAACACGTGGTTCATGCCGGCGGGTGCGATGTCGGAAATGGCTTTGGCCAGCTCCAACACCGGCGGGTGAGCGGTCTGGAAGAACAGGTTGTAGTACGGCAGTTCTTTCATTTGCTTGGCGGCGGCGTCAGCCAGTTCATCGCGACCATAACCGATCGCCACGCACCACAGGCCGGCCATGCCGTCGAGGATCTTGTTGCCTTCGCTGTCCCACAGGTAAACGCCGTGGGCTTTGGTGATAATCCGTGGGCCTTTCTCTTTCAATTGCTTGAAGTCGCTGAACGGCGCCAGGTGGTGATCGTTGCTCAAGGCTTGCCATTCACGGGTTTGCGGGTTGTTGCTGGACATACCAATCTCCTAGACTTTTCAGTTAAGGGCGCGCGGGTTACCCCGTGCGCCCGGCGCATCAGACGGCGAAGAGCAGGAATTCCCGCTCCCACGAACTGATCACGCGCTTGAAGTTTTCATGCTCGGCCCGCTTGACCGCGACGTAGCCTGTGATGAATTTCTGACCCAGGTATTTCTCGATGGTCTTGCTGTTTTCCATGCGTTCCAGGGCGTCTTCGATGGTCAACGGCAGACGCAGGTTGCGTCGTTCGTAACCACGACCTACCACCGGTGCGCTCGGGTTATGGCCTTCGACCATGCCGATGTAGCCGCACAGCAAACTGGCGGCAATCGCCAGGTAAGGGTTGGCGTCGGCCCCCGGCAGGCGGTTTTCTACGCGGCGGTTCTGCGGGCCGGCATCCGGTACGCGCAGGCCGACGGTGCGGTTTTCTTCGCCCCATTCCACGTTGACCGGCGCCGAGGTGTCGGGCAGGAAACGGCGGAACGAGTTCACGTTGGGAGCAAACAGCGGCAGCAATTCAGGGATGAATTTCTGCAGGCCGCCAATGTGGTTGAGGAACAGCTGGCTCATGCTCCCGTCTTCATTGGAGAAGACGTTCTTGCCAGTCGCGATGTCGATGATGCTCTGGTGCAGGTGCATCGCGCTGCCGGGCTCGCCGGTCATCGGCTTGGCCATAAAGGTGGCCGCCACGTTGTGCTTGAGCGCTGCTTCACGCATCGTGCGTTTGAACACTAGGATCTGGTCAGCCAGGGACAGCGCATCGCCGTGACGGAAATTGATTTCCATCTGCGCGGTACCGTCTTCGTGGATCAGCGTGTCGAGGTCCAGCTCCTGCAGTTCGCACCAGTCGTAGACGTCTTCGAACAGCGGGTCGAATTCGTTGGCGGCTTCTATAGAGAAGGACTGACGACCGGTCTCCGGGCGCCCGGAACGGCCAATCGGCGGTTGCAGCGGGAAGTCAGGGTCTTCGCAGCGTTTGGTCAGGTAGAACTCCATCTCCGGCGCCACGATGGGCTGCCAGCCTTTGTCGGCGTAGAGCTTGAGGACTTTCTTGAGCACGTTGCGCGGCGACAGCTCGATCGGGTTGCCTTGCTTGTCGTAGGTATCGTGGATCACCTGGGCGGTGGGCTCGATGGCCCAAGGCACCAGGAATACCGCGTTCTGGTCGGGGCGGCAGATCATGTCGATATCGGCCGGGTCGAGCAATTCGTAATAGATGTCGTCTTCGACATAGTCGCCGGTCACGGTCTGGAGCAGAACGCTCTCGGGCAGGCGCATGCCTTTTTCGGCGATGAACTTGTTGGTCGGCGAGATCTTGCCCCGGGTGATGCCGGTGAGGTCGCCAATCATGCATTCGACTTCTGTGATCTTGTGGTCTTTCAACCAATCGGTGAGCTGGTCGAGGTTGTTACTCATAAATGCCTCTGGGCTGGGTTTCCTGGCATCCATTAAAGGCCAGGCGTTGGTTGACGCAGCATCCGCGTCGTTTTGTTCATTCAGGGTAGGAGCTTACCTGCCATTTGCTGCAGCGTTGCATTCCTCACGCCAAAGTCGTGCAGAATCATGATCGGCTCCGTGGACGGGAGCCGGTCAGAGGCAGTTGAGGTGGCAAAGAAGAGGTCGGACGGGCCGTCAAGAATATTAGCCGGTGCAGGGACATTCACGCGGGGCGAACGAACTGCGGACAACGCCTGGCTGGAGCAGGCAGAGACGCCGAGCGGCGGCAGGTGAAACATGAAGCACCCCGGTATTATTGCTGTTATGGGTTTGAATCGAGCTTAGCCTTGTTCATTTTTTTACACAACACCCCCGTAAAAAATACAACACGGCCCGCTCAAGCCTGCGAGTCCCAAGCGAATCAAATGCAAAAAACCGCCCCAAAAAGCCCCAAAAATGCCTTCACGGCGCTTTTTTAGGGCAAAAAAGGCCTCGCTTGACTTCGGCATGCCGTTCGGGTTGACTGAAACCAGAAAAGATCAATGATTGATATTTTTAACAACAAAGGTGTTGCATCATGTCGGTACCCCCGCGTGCCGTTCAGCTTAACGAAGCGAACGCGTTCCTTAAGGATCATCCTGAGGTTCTGTACGTAGACCTTCTAATTGCGGATATGAATGGTGTGGTGCGCGGTAAGCGCATCGAACGCACCAGCCTCCACAAGGTTTACGAGAAGGGCATTAACCTGCCTGCCTCTTTATTTGCCCTGGATATCAACGGCTCGACGGTGGAAAGCACCGGCCTGGGTCTGGACATCGGTGATGCTGACCGAATCTGTTATCCAATCCCCGACACCCTGTGCAATGAACCTTGGCAAAAGCGCCCTACCGCGCAATTGCTGATGACCATGCACGAACTTGAAGGTGAACCTTTCTTCGCCGATCCACGCGAAGTGCTCCGCCAAGTTGTAAGCAAATTTGACGACCTCGGTCTGACCATCTGCGCTGCCTTCGAGCTTGAGTTCTACCTGATCGACCAGGAGAACGTGAACGGCCGCCCGCAACCGCCCCGCTCGCCGATCTCCGGCAAACGCCCGCACTCGACACAGGTCTACCTGATCGACGACCTCGACGAATACGTCGACTGCCTCCAGGACATCCTGGAAGGTGCCAAAGAGCAAGGTATCCCGGCTGACGCCATCGTCAAGGAAAGTGCCCCGGCGCAGTTCGAAGTGAACCTGCACCACGTCGCCGACCCGATCAAAGCGTGCGATTACGCTGTACTGCTCAAGCGCTTGATCAAGAACATCGCCTACGACCATGAGATGGACACCACCTTCATGGCCAAGCCTTACCCAGGCCAGGCAGGCAACGGGCTGCACGTACACATTTCGATTCTGGACAAAGACGGCAAGAACATCTTTGCCAGCGAGGATCCCGAGCAGAACGCCGCATTGCGTCACGCGATCGGCGGTGTGCTGGAGACCCTACCCGCCCAAATGGCGTTCCTTTGCCCTAACGTTAACTCCTACCGTCGTTTCGGCGCACAGTTCTACGTGCCGAACTCGCCGTGCTGGGGCCTGGATAACCGCACCGTGGCGATTCGCGTACCGACCGGCTCGTCCGACGCTGTACGTATCGAACACCGTGTAGCCGGCGCCGACGCCAACCCTTACCTGTTGATGGCTTCGGTCCTGGCAGGCGTGCACCACGGTCTGACCAACAAGATCGAACCGGGCGCACCCGTGGAAGGCAACAGCTACGAGCAGAACGAGCAGAGCCTGCCGAACAACCTGCGCGATGCCCTGCGCGAGTTGGACGACAGCGAGGTGATGGCCAAGTACATCGATCCTAAGTACATCGATATCTTCGTCGCCTGTAAGGAAAGTGAGCTGGAAGAGTTCGAACACTCCATCTCCGACCTTGAGTACAACTGGTACCTGCATACCGTCTAAACGACGGCTGCAGAAAAAAGAGCGCCGCAGACCTTATGGTCTGCGGCGTTTTTTTTGGGTTTCTTCCAGAAGACCGAGCCAGCCTCATCGGGGGCAAGCCCCCTCCCACATTTGAATGTTCACAGATCAAAGTGTGGGAGGGGGCTTGCTCCCGATGGCGGCCTGGAAGACAACACAGACTCCTACTCATACAATGCCCGCTGCCTTGTAGGAGACTTCCATGACCACCCGCCCCGCCGCCCCTCGCAAACCCCGCGCACGCAGCCAGGCGCGGATCGACGCGATTCTCGACGCCGCCCGCACCTTGCTGGCCGCCGAAGGCGTGGCCGGCCTGTCGATCTACAGCGTGGCCGAGCGCGCGCAGATTCCGCCGTCGTCGGTGTATCACTTTTTCGCCAGTGTGCCCGCGTTGCTGGAAGCATTAACCGCTGACGTCCACGCAGCCTTCCGCGCGGCCATCCAGGCCCCCATCGACCATGACTCACTCAAGCACTGGCGGGACCTGTCCTACGTGGTCGAGCAGCGCATGCTCACCATCTACAGCAACGACGCCGCCGCGCGCCAATTGATCCTGGCCCAGCACGGGCTGACCGAAGTAACCCAGGCGGATCGTCAGCATGATCTGGAATTAGGGGATTTGATGCTGGCGGTGTTCAGCCGTCACTTCGAAGTGCCGACCTTGCCGACTGATGTGGATGTATTTGCGCTGGCGTTGGAACTGAGTGATCGCGTCTACGCGCGCTCAGTGCATCAGCATGGGCTGATCACGCCGCGCATGGCGGAGGAAGGGATGCGCGTGTTTGATGCGTATGTGGGGCTGTATTTACCGGCGTATCTGCCTAAGCGCTGAACCCTGGGTTAGCTGGGCGGGCCTCATCGGGGGCAAGTCGAATCGTCGCACCGCCCCTCCCACATATTGATCTGTGAACACATTCAAAATGTGGGAGGGGGGTTGCTCCCGATAGCGGTCCAAGTGATCACAACTTGGCGATCGACACCTCAGTCGACTTCACGAAGGCAATCACTTCGCTGCCGATCACCAGCTCCAGCTCTTTGACCGAGCGAGTAGTGATCACGGAAGTGACGATACCGGACGCGGTCTGCACGTCGATTTCCGACAGCACGTCGCCGACTACGATTTCCTTGATGGTGCCTTTGAACTGGTTACGCACGTTGATAGCTTTAATAGTCATGGTGTTCTTCCTTCGCGGGACAAGTGAGTTATTGAGCCCAACGCAATTGCGTAGGCAGCGGTGAAACAGGTTCGGGTTCCGGCGGTGTACCGGGCAGCGACAGCACACGGTTGAGCACTTCAGCTTCCAGTGCGGCCAGGCGGTGTGAGCCACGGGCACGCGGACGTGGAAGATCAACGATCAGATCGAGGCCGATCTCGCCGTCTTCGATCAGGATCACCCGGTCGGCAATCGCCACCGCTTCGCTGACGTCATGGGTCACCAGCAACACAGTGAAGCCGTGCTTCTGCCAAAGGTTTTCGATCAGTTGCTGCATCTCGATGCGAGTCAGGGCATCCAGCGCCCCCAACGGTTCATCAAGCAGCAGCAGGCGCGGTTGGTGGATCAGCGCACGCGCCAGGGCGACACGTTGCTTCTGGCCACCCGACAGAGCCGCCGGCCATTCATTGGCACGCTCGGCCAGGCCGACCGCTTCCAACGCCTCCAGCGCTTTAGGGCGCCAGTTGCCGGTGAGCCCCAGACCCACGTTGTCGATGATCTTTTTCCACGGCAGCAAACGTGCTTCCTGGAACATCAACCGCGTGTCTTCAATCGCTTCGCTCAGCGGCGCAGAACCGGCCAGCAACTCGCCGCCGCTGGCTTTGTCCAGGCCGGCCAGCAGGCGCAGCAAGGTACTTTTGCCGCAACCGCTGCGGCCGACCACGGCCACGAACTGACCCGCCGGAATGTGCAGATCAATCTCTTTGAGCACTTCACGTGCGCCGAAAGATTTGCGCAATTTGCGCACCGCCAGAGGAATTCCCTTCAGCAGGCGCGGAGGTTGTTGAGCTGTCATGCCGCACCGCCTTTATTCACTTGATACGCCGGATGCCAGCGCAACCAAACCCGCTCCAGACCGCGCGCGGCCAGATCGGCGAGTTTGCCGAGGATCGCGTACATCACGATGGCCAGTACCACCACGTCGGTTTGCAGGAATTCACGGGCGTTCATTGCCAGATAGCCGATGCCCGAGCTGGCGGAGATGGTTTCCGCAACGATCAGCGTCAACCACATAAAGCCCAGAGCAAAGCGCACGCCCACCAAAATCGAGGGCAGCGCGCCCGGCAGGATCACTTGCCAGAACAGGCTGAAACCGGACAAACCGTAGCTGCGCGACATTTCCACCAGCGCCGGGTCGACGTTGCGGATGCCGTGATAGGTGTTCAGGTAGATCGGGAACAACGTGCCGAGGGCGACCAGGAAAATCTTCGCGGTCTCGTCAATCCCGAACCACAGGATCACCAGCGGAATCAGCGCCAGGTGCGGCACGTTGCGGATCATCTGCACCGAGCTGTCCAGCAGGCGCTCGCCCCATTTCGACAAACCGGTGATAAAGCCCAGCGCCAGGCCGATGCTGCCACCGATCACAAAGCCCAGGCCGGCGCGCCAGCCACTGATGGCCAAGTGCGTCCAGATTTCGCCGCTGGCCACCAGGTGAACACCGGCTTCAATCACCGCACTGGGCGCCGGCAGAATGCGCGTCGACAACCAGCCCGCCGACACCGACAACTGCCACACCGCCAGTAATAGAATCGGCAGCACCCAAGGCGCTACGCGATGGCTCAATTTTTCAAAGTTCATAACGCCGCCTCAGCTCTGTGACGCAGCTTTGGGAAGGATGTCGTTGGCGACCATTTCACCGAACGGGCTGACGTAACCGGCGCTTTTCGGCAGTTCGGGACGTTCGATGTCCAAGTGCGGAAACAGCAGTTCAGCCACCCGATACGACTCTTCCAGGTGCGGATAACCGGAGAAGATAAAGGTGTCGATGCCAAGCGCAGCGTACTCCTTGACCCGCGCCGCAACGGTTGGGCCATCGCCCACCAGCGCGGTGCCCGCACCGCCACGCACCAGGCCGACACCGGCCCACAGGTTGGGGCTGACTTCGAGGTTGTCGCGGTTGCCGCCATGCAAGGCAGCCATGCGCTGCTGGCCGACGGAATCGAAGCGCGCCAAGGAAGCCTGGGCACGGGCGATGGTGTCGTCGTCCAAGTGCGAGATCAGTTTGTCGGCGGCTTTCCAGGCCTCATCGTTGGTTTCGCGCACGATCACATGCAGGCGTATGCCGAAGCGCACGGTGCGCCCGAGTTTCGCGGCCTTGGCCCGTACCTGTTCGATTTTCTCGGCGACTGCGGCCGGTGGCTCGCCCCAGGTCAGCACCATCTCCACCTGTTCGGCTGCCAGGTCCTGGGCCGCTTCGGAGGAACCGCCAAAGTACAGCGGCGGACGCGGTTGCTGGATCGGCGGGTAGAGCAACTTGGCGCCTTTGACGCTGATGTGCTCGCCGTCGTAATCCACGGTTTCGCCTTCCAGCACGCGGCGCCAGATGCGGGTGAATTCCACCGAAGCCTGGTAGCGCTCTTCGTGACTGAGGAACAAGCCATCACCGGCCAGCTCTTCCGGGTCACCACCGGTCACCAGGTTGAATAACGCACGGCCGCCGGACAGTCGATCCAAGGTCGCGGCCTGACGCGCCGCCACCGTCGGGGAAATGATCCCGGGGCGCAACGCGACAAGGAATTTCAAACGCTGGGTCACCGGGATCAGCGAGGCGGCCACCAGCCACGAGTCTTCGCAGGAGCGACCAGTGGGGATCAGCACCCCGCCGAATCCCAAGCGGTCAGCGGCCTGGGCCACTTGCTGCAGGTAACCGTGATCAACGGCGCGAGCGCCTTCGGCGGTGCCAAGGTAATGGCCGTCGCCGTGGGTAGGCAGGAACCAGAAAATATTGAGGCTCATGGAGTTGTCTCCTGAAGAAGTCGAATTACGGCGCTTTGGCCACAGCGGCGGGTGGCGTCCAGATCACGTCCTTGATGCTCAAGGGTTTGGGGATCAATTTGAGTTGGTAGAAGCTGTCGGCGATCTTTTGCTGGGCGGCGACCACTTCCGGGGTCAGGAACAGCGCGCCGTAGCCTTGGCGTTTCACCGAGGTCAGGGTGATATCCGCCGGCAGGCCGAGCAGTGGCGCGACTTGTTCAGTCACTTCCTGGGGGTTGGCCTTGGACCACTCGCCCACGGCGCGCACTTCTTCAATCAGTGCCTTGACGACTTCAGGGTGCTGCTCAGCGTAGGGCTTGGTCGCCAGGTAGAACTGATGGTTGTCGGCGATGCCGGTGCCGTCACGCAGGGTGCGGGCTTGCAATTGTTTCTCGGCGGCAGCTTGGTACGGGTCCCAGATCACCCAGGCGTCTACGCTGCCACGCTCGAACGCGGCGCGGGCATCGGCGGGCGGCAGGAACACGGTTTGTACATCGGTGTATTTGAGGCCGGCGTCTTCCAGGGCACGTACCAGCAGGTAGTGCACGTTGGAGCCTTTGTTGAGCACGATTTTCTTGCCCTTGAGCTCGGCCACCGATTTGATCGTCGAATCTTTCGGTACCAGGATCGCTTCACTGGTGGGCGCTGGCGGCTCGTAGGCCACGTAGAGAAGATCGGCACCGGCGGCCTGGGCGAACACCGGCGGGGTTTCGCCGGTCACGCCGAAGTCGATGGAGCCCACGTTCAGGCCTTCAAGCAGTTGCGGACCACCGGGAAACTCGGTCCATTGCACCTGCACGCCCTGGGCGGCCAGGCGCTTTTCCAGGGTGCCTTTGGCTTTGAGCAGCACCAGCGTGCCGTATTTCTGATAGCCGATCCGCAGTGTCTCGGCGGCTTGAGCTTGAACGATGGCGCCGAAGGACACAGCCGCAGCAAACAGTGCGACCAGACCACGACGCAAGATGACAGTGCTCATGGCGCTCTCTCCAAATATGCGATTAGAGTTTTGGCTGCACCTGCTTGGCCGTTAGCGGCTGAGTAAGGTGAGTGTTTCTTAAAGGGTGAGGCTCAGATGCTCCAGCGAGCAGTCAACAAACGGTCATTCAACACATGGGGGTCCAGCGGTTTAGGGCGGCGGGCCATGGCGCTGTAGAGCGTTTCCAAAGCCTCATGCAAACGGTGTTCAAGCACCGGCACCAGTTGCGCCTGGGCGCTGCCTTCGGCGTAAGCAATCTGGCTATCTTCGGCAAAAATGCCGTGGAGCAATTCCTGGGCTTTCAACGCCGACAACACTGGCTTGAGCGCGTAGTCCACCGCCAACATATGGGCGATGCTGCCGCCGGTTGCCATCGGCAATACGATCTTGTGGGCCAGGGCGCGTTCGGGCAGCAGGTCGAGTACGGTTTTCAGCGCACCCGAGAACGAAGCCTTGTACACCGGCGTGGCGATCACCAGGCCATCTGCATTAGCCACCTGTTGCAGCAAGTCGATGACCTTGGGGCTATCGAAGCGCGCGTGCAGCAAGTCTTCGGCCGGGAAGTCCCGTACCTGATAACTCACCACTTCAACGCCTTTGTCTTGCAACCATTGACGGGTTTTTTCCAGCAAGACCCCGGATCGGGAACGCTGGCTGGGACTGCCTCCAAGTGTTACGACCAACATGCAGGAATTCCTTGAGCAAGTGCCGGCGGTTCGCTGTGCGGCGATGGCGCCAATATGTGACAGACCTTATCAGCAGATTTATATATCTATAAATCTTATTTTTTCATTTGTTTATTCTTTAAATGCATATGTAGTTCGTAAACCGCCAGGCGAAAAAAAAGGCCGTAAAAACGGCCTGAAAACCCCTGCTATGTGATTCGGTTTGCAACTTGAAATGCAGTCAAAATGTGGTGGCTTGCTCCCGATTACGGTGTGTCAGTGACCAACGAATTGGCTGATCCACCGAAATCGAGGGCGAGCCCCTCCCACACAGTTATGTGCTAACGATTGGGCTGTGGAGTAAGCCGCAGATACGGCTTCACCGCCCGATAACCCTTCGGAAAGCGCTTCTTGATCTCTTCCTCATCCTTGAGCGACGGCACGATCACCACTTCATCACCGTCCTGCCAGTTGGCAGGAGTGGCGACTTTGTAGTTGTCGGTCAGTTGCAGCGAGTCGATTACCCGCAGGATTTCGTGGAAGTTGCGACCCGTACTGGCCGGATAAGTGATGGTCAGGCGAATCTTTTTGTTCGGGTCGATCACGAACAGAGAGCGCACCGTGAGGGTGTCATTGGCGTTTGGATGGATCAGGTCGTAAAGGTCCGAAACCTTGCGGTCGGCGTCGGCGAGGATCGGGAAGTTGACGATAGTGTTCTGGGTTTCGTTGATGTCTTCGATCCACTTGTGGTGCGAATCCACCGGGTCGACCGACAGGGCGATGGCTTTGACGCCGCGCTGGGCGAATTCGTCCTTGAGCTTGGCGGTAAAACCAAGCTCGGTGGTGCACACCGGGGTGAAGTCCGCCGGATGGGAAAACAACACACCCCAGCTATCGCCCAACCATTCGTGGAAACGAATCTTGCCGGCGCTGGAATCCTGTTCGAAGTCGGGGGCGATATCGCCCAGTCTTAGGCTCATGGTGTGGCTCCTGGTGAGTGCTTATGGAGCCCACTGTGCATGGATTAGAGATTATTTAAAAAGAATAAATATCGATTTATCTAGACGATAAAGGAATATTAAAAATGTGTTCATTGGACGCCGGAAACGGTGAAAGGCACCATCGTTTCCAAGGTTCGAGAAGGCCTTGAGACGCTGTACAAAGAGGGTTCAGGAAGGGCTTGCGGGGGTTGAGCCCGACTTGAAAAGCAAGACACCTTGCCCGGCGTTGCGCCGGGCAAGGTTTTTACAGTCTTACAACAGCTTCAAGCTACTAGAACAGTGGCAGCGAGTAGCTGACGATCAGGCGGTTTTCGTCCTGATCGCGCTGGCCGGCAATGTCGTTGCGCCACATGGCGTTTTTCCAGGCTACGCCAACGTTCTTCAGCGGACCTTGTGGCACGACGTAGGCAACAGTGATGTCACGTTCCCACTCGCTCGCGCCGTTGGAGTTTGTCTGGACCTGAGCAACACCCACTCGGCCACGGGTATCGATATTGTCGCCACGCAGGTAAACCACACCAGCGGTCAAGCCAGGTACGCCAATCTTGGCGAAGTCATACGCGTAGCGAGCTTGCCAGGTACGTTCGCCAGCACGGGCAAACTTGGCAATCTGCGAGTCAGTGGTCAGATAAGCCGACGCACCATCGCCCTGGTTCAGGAACGGGAAGTCACTGTTGCCGTTGCTGGCCTGGTAACCGCCACCGAAGGTGTGACCTTCAACGGTGTACAGAAACAAGCCGCTGTACAGGTTGTTGTCGACTTTACCTTTGACGATATTAGCGCCGGCGGCGTTAGTACCGTAGTCACCGCTGGTGAAGTAGTTGGCGTCGTTGCTGTTGTTACCGTCAGAGCGGCTATTGAAGTAGCGCAAGTCGGTTTTCAACACGCCAGGACCGATAGCCCAGTTGTGCAGCAGGCCCAGGAAGTGTTGCTTGTAGAACTGGTCCAGATTGCCGTAGTAGTACTGGGCAGTCAGGTCTTTGGTGATCTTGTAGTCGCCACCGGCGTAGATGAACTTGTTGCTGTCGCGACCCGCAGCAGTACGACCGTTGGCACCTGCGATGGACAGGTTTTCAACGTTGCTGGAGTTACGACCCTTGGCCTTTTCGATCTGACCCGCTACCAGCGTGAAGTCCTTGATATCGTTGGTAGTAATCTGGCCACCCTGGAAGGTTTGCGGCAGCAGACGACCATCGTTGGTCACCAGAATCGGCAGCTTTGGCTGCAGCGTGCCCAGCTTCAATTCGGTCTGGGAGATCTTGGCTTTGGCAGTCAGGCCCAGGCTGGAGTAGTTATCAACGGCTTCGCCATTGGACTTGCTCGGGAAAACCGTGCCGCCGTAAGAGCCAGCGTTGCCAGTCGACGGAGCAGTGGCGCCGTTGGTGCCGCCGCCCGAATCCAGACGCACGCCCAGCAGGCCGATAGCGTCAAGACCAAAGCCTACGGTGCCTTGGGTGTAGCCGGAGATGAAGCGCAGGTCGAAAGCCTGGCCCCACTCTTCCGACTTGTTCTGCGCGCCGGCTGCTTTGGTAGCGTCGTCACGGTTATCAGTGTTGATGTAGAAGTTACGCAGACCCAGTGTGGCCTTGCTGTCTTCGATGAAACCGGCAGCGCCTGCTTGCTGGGCGATCGCGCCCAAAGCTACAGCCAAAGCCAAGGTGGACTTCTTCATGTACCGCTCCTCTCATTTCTAATTTTTGTATTTCTTTGGTCTCGGGTCTGACGCCCTCGATCCACAGATGCGCGATTACCACCGGATAGTGACTGACAAGTCAATCGTAACCTTGTGTGTCTACTACCTTCGTCTAATCGCAGTTGATTTGGTCCCTGCAGGGTAATGAGTTTTTCATACACCCAAAAAGAATTATTTCATTCTTTTTCATACGATCTGGGAATAAGCCTTTGCATGAAAAGGACCGGTCAGAATAGACCACCCGCTCCATAAGCTAATTCCTAAAGGGTATTTATTAGCGCTTTTTTAGATCGATTAGTGTGACGACTCTGCTGCATACGTCACCCACGATCAAAAAGGCGACGCCATCATGGCCAAACGCATATCCTCCCGTCAATTTGTTACAGTTTTTGTGTCACTAATAGTTTCTTTTGCTGTCCAAGCCGCCGATTTGACCATCGGCTACCAAACCGGCATCGATCCCAGCAAGGTCCCACAGGCCGATGGTGCCTATGAAAAGGCCATTGGCGAGAAGATTGCCTGGCGCCGCTTCAACAGTGGTCCGGAAGTCGTAACGGCCATCGCCTCCGGCGATGTGCAAATCGGCAACCTCGGGTCCAGCCCACTGGCAGCTGCTGCCTCGCGCAATCTACCCATCGTCGCGTTCATCGTATCGGCGCAGATCAATAGTTCTGAAGCCCTGGTAGTTCGCAACGGCAGCGGCATCGATAAACCCGAAGACTTGATCGGCAAGACGATCGCGACGCCCTTTGTCTCGACGTCTCATTACAGCCTGCTCGGCGCCTTGAAGCACTGGGGTCTGGACACTAAGCAAGTCAAAGTGGTCAACCTGCAACCGGCTGAAATTGCCGCTGCGTGGAAACGTGGGGATATCGATGGAGCCTTCGTGTGGTCGCCTGCGCTGGGAGAAATCCGCAAGACCGGCAAAACCCTGACTGACGCGGCCCAGGTGGGCCAGTGGGGTGCTCCGACGTTTGAAGTCTGGGTGGCGCGCAAGGATTTTGCGGAGAAACATCCTGAGGCAGTGGCCAAGTTTGCCAAGGTGACCCTGGACTCGTTCGCCGATTATGCCGCCCATAAAGACAGCTGGACGGTGGACTCGGAGCCGGTGCAGAAAATCGCCAAATTGACAGGCTCTAATGCCGCGGACATTCCCGAGCTGCTGGCAGGCACCACATTCCCGGATGCCCAAGCGCAGCAAACCGATGCGCTGCTCAAAGGCGGCACGGCGAAGGCGATTGGGGAGACAGCGAAATTCTTGAAGGAGCAGGGGAAGGTTGAGACGGTGCTACCGGACTATTCGGGCTTTGTGACCGACAAATTCATCAAAGACTAAACTCGGTAAAAAACGTGGGAGGGGGCTTGCTCCCGATGGCGGTGTATCAGTCGACATCTCTCTGACTGATACACCGCTATCGGGAACAAGCGCCCTCCCACATTTGGATCTCCAGCGCTTTGAAGATCGGGTTTACAGCGCCTTTTCGAAAATCTTCGAATTACGCTGATAGTTGTACAGCGACGCCCGCGCCGACGGCAGTCGGTCCACAGTACTCGGTACAAAACCACGCTCACGGAACCAGTGCGCGGTGCGAGTGGTGAGGACGAACAAGGTCTTCAAGCCTTGGGCACGGGCGCGTGTTTCGATGCGCTCGAGTAACTCATCACCACGACCGCCATGGCGATACTCCGGGTTCACCGCCAGGCACGCCAGCTCACCCGCATCCGAATCGGCAATCTGATAAAGCGCCGCACAGGCGATGATCATGCCTTCGCGCTCGACCACGCTGAACTGTTCGATTTCACGCTCCAGCACTTCCCGCGAACGGCGTACCAGGATGCCCTGCTCTTCCAGCGGGCTGATCAGATCAAGCAAACCACCGACGTCTTCGATCGCCGCTTCGCGCACCAGTTCGAATTGCTCCTGGGCCACCAGCGTGCCGCCGCCATCGCGTGTAAACAGTTCGGTGAGCAGCGCGCCATCTTCGGCGTAGCTGACGATATGGCTGCGCCCTACCCCGCCCCGGCAAGCCTCGGCCGCGGCATCGAGCAGTTCGGCCTGGTAGTTGCTACTGCCCAGGCGTTGCAGGTGAGCCGGTACTTGTTGCGGACGCAGTTCGCGCACCAACCGGCCATTTTCATCGATCAGGCCGAGGTCGGCGCCGAACAGCAACAGTTTGTCGGCTCCCAGGTCGATGGCGGCGCGGGTGGCGACGTCTTCGCAGGCCAGGTTGAAGATTTCACCGGTAGGCGAGTAACCCAATGGCGACAGCAGCACGATGGAGCGCTCGTCCAGCAGGCGATTAATACCTTTGCGGTCGACCCGACGCACTTCGCCGGTGTGGTGATAGTCCACGCCTTCCAGCACTCCGATCGGGCGCGCGGTCACGAGATTGCCGCTGGCCACGCGCAGGCGCGAGCCCTGCATCGGCGACGAGGCCATGTCCATCGACAAGCGCGCTTCAATAGCGATACGCAGGTGGCCGACGGCGTCGATAACGCATTCCAGCGTCGGCGCGTCGGTGATACGCATACCCTCGTGATAAGCCGGGATCAGGCCGCGCGCTTCAAGGCGCGCTTCGATCTGTGGGCGCGAGCCATGAACCAGCACCAGCCGCACGCCCAGGCTGTGCAGCAGCACCAGGTCGTGGACGATATTGCCGAAGTTGGGATGGTCCACACCGTCGCCAGGCAGCATGACTACAAAGGTGCAGTCGCGGTGGGCGTTGATGTAGGGCGAAGCGTGACGAAGCCAATTGACGTATTCGGGCATAACACCTGGGCCTGTAATAAAAAGCAGCCAAAAAAGGATGAATCGTGAAAACGCACAGCGGGCTGATGGTTATCGTCGGAACAGGCTTGGCGACACGCTCGCTCTCCTTCTATGTACGAATAGGCTGGGGTTAATTTATGCAGGTTTCAGGCAGTAATGGTCGATCAGTTCCCGCAATAGACGCACTGTAGGCGTCAAGCGTGACATTTCGAGGTACTCACCCGGTTGGTGGGCGCAGGCGATGTCGCCAGGGCCAAGCACAAGGGTTTCACAACCAAGGCGCTGAAGATAAGGCGCTTCGGTGCCGAACGCTACTGCTTCGGCACGATGACCGGTCAATCGTTCCGCAACCCGCACCAGTTCGGCGTCTTCCGATTGTTCGAACGGCGGCACCTCGGGGAACAGCGGCGCATAGTCGATCTTGACCTGATGCCGCTCGGCCAAGGGTTCGAGCTTCTGCCGGATGGCTGCACGCAACACCTGTGGGTCCATGCCCGGCAAGGGCCGCAGGTCGAACTCCAGGGAGCACTGACCGCAGATGCGGTTCGGGTTGTCGCCGCCGTGGATACAGCCGAAGTTCATGGTCGGCTGCGGTACGCTGAATTGCGGGTTGCGGTACTCGCGCTGCCAGGCCAGGCGCAGGCCACGCAACTCGCCGATGGCATCGTGCATGGCTTCGAGGGCGCTGTGGCCCAGGCTTGGATCCGACGAATGGCCGCTGCGCCCAAGGATGTCGATGCGCTCCATCATCACGCCCTTGTGCAGGCGGATCGGCTTGAGCCCGGTGGGCTCGCCGATCACCGCCGCACGGCCCAGAGGGCGCCCGGCTTCGGCCAGCGCGCGGGCGCCGGACATGGAGCTTTCTTCGTCGCAGGTGGCGAGGATCAGTAGCGGTTGCTTGAACGGTTGGTCCAGCAGCGGCAGCACGGCTTCGATGGCCAGGGCGAAAAAGCCCTTCATGTCGCAACTACCCAATCCTACCCAGCGGCCGTCGACTTCCGTCAGCTTGAGCGGGTCGGTTTTCCACAGGGCGGCGTCATAAGGGACGGTGTCGCTATGACCGGCCAGCACCAGTCCACCGGGGCCGCTGCCGAAGCTGGCCAAGAGGTTGAACTTGCCGGGGCTGACTTGCTGGATGTCGATGGCAAAACCCAGATCACCCAGCCAACTGGCGAGCAAATCGATCACGGACCGGTTGGTCTGGTCGAGAGACGCTTGGGTGCAACTGACCGACGGTGCGGCAATCAAGGCGGCAAACTGCTCTTTCATGGACGGTAACGGCATGCGCGGTCTCTCAACTTCCCGGATGAGCCCCACTATAGAGCCATCTGCACGACACAATAAACCGTTGCGGCACGTTGCCGGGCTCAGTCCTGTACACTGCACGACCTTGGCAGCCACACTTTTCCCCGGCTGCGCTCCCGATCCTGGATTTTCCGGCCATGCAGAAAGAAACCGAAATCAAGCTACGCGTCAGCCGCGAAACACTCGCCGCGCTGCGTGAGCACCCGTTACTGAAAAAACGCAACAAAAGTGGCTGGGAACGCCGTGAGTTGATGAACCAGTACTTTGACACCCCCGAGCGCGACCTGGCCCAGGCAAAAGTCGCCCTGCGCCTGCGCAAAGACGGTGACGACATTATCCAGACCCTCAAGACCCGTGGCCAAAGCGTCGCCGGTTTGTCGGAACGCAATGAGTACAACTGGGACCTGCCCAAAGCCAAGCTCGACGTGAAGAAACTCGACGGCGAATGCTGGCCCGAGCAATTGGCCGAGCTGGACAAGAAGACCCTCAAGCCGATCTTCACCACCGACTTCGTGCGTGAACGCGCTGAAATCGCCTGGGGCCGCGGTAAGGCCAAAGTCGTGATCGAAGCCGCCCTGGACTTGGGCCACGTGGTGGTCGGCAAACAGAAAGAAGAAATCTGCGAGCTGGAGTTGGAACTGCGCGAAGGCGAACCAGCGGCCTTGCTGGAGCTGGCCGCTGAACTGGCCGCGACGCTTGCCCTGATGCCGTGCGATATCAGCAAGGCCGAGCGCGGCTATCGCCTGTACGACGCCAGCAGCTACTCCCTGAGCCTGCCGGCGCCGCAGATCCACGCCGAAATGCCGTTGGACGACGCCTTTGCCGCGATCATGTGGCACCTGTTGGGCAGCAGCCAACGCCTGGCCGAACAATATCGCTTCAATGGCCACTGGCGCCTGCTGCAAGACTGGGTCGACAACCTCGGCGAATTGCGCGCCCTGATCGGCAGCCTCGGCCAGGCCGCACCGCGTCAATCCACCAGCGAACTGCGCAGCGTACTCGATGCCTTGCTGGAAGATTGGCGCCCACTGGTACAAGCCGGTGACGACGATGAAGACATCCGCAAAGCCGCACCGGAGCAATTCGTCGAAGAGTTGGAAGACGTGCGTTGGGGCCTGTTCTCACTGAACCTGTCGCGATGGCTGCTCGCCCGCACCTGGACCGCCGACCGCAACGTGCGTGGCAACCGTCAGGGCGCTGCGCAAATCACCAACTGGCTGCCACGCCTGTTGGCCGAAGATGCCGTCGCCCTGCAACTGCCGCGCTACCAGCAACAACCGGAAGACCTGGCCGAGCAACTGCCGCGTATCGAACGCATCCAGGCCTGGCTGCACCATGCGCGTAACGTGGTGGATATTCCTGAGCTGGACCGTTTGTACGGCGAACTGAACAAGTTGGCGCAATTGGCCAACCAGCCGATCACTGATGAATCGCTGGATGCGCGTATGCATCAGGCGATTGCGGTGTATCAGAACCGTGCCTGGAAGACTCTTCTGCGTCTGTAATACCACCATCGGGGGGCAATCCCCTCCCACATTTTGACGCGTTTCAACTGTGGGGGGGGACTTGCCCCCGATGAAGCCCCCGCTGTCAGCGCTAGACTGGCAGGGAAGTGGTGGACTTGATTTCCGACAACGCCACAATCGAATTCACCTCCTGAATCCCCGGCACCATCGACAATTTCTCAAAGAAAAACCGCTCGTACGCCTCGATGTCCGACGTCACGATGCGCAGCAGAAAATCCACCGCCCCCATTAGCACATAGCACTCCAACACTTCCGGAAAGCCGCGAATCGCATCGGTGAACTCAGTGAAGTTGGATCGGCCGTGGGCGTTGAGTTTGACCTCGGCAAAAATCTGCGTGTTGAGGCCGATCTTCTTGCGATCCAACAACGTCACCTGCCCGCGGATCACACCTTCCTCCTTCAGCCGCTGGATTCGTCGCCAGCATGGCGACTGGGACAAACCCACCTGTTCGGCAATCTGTGCACTGGAAAGCGAAGCGTCCTCCTGCAACAGGGCCAGGATGCGACGGTCGTAAGCGTCTAACTCGCTATGCATAGAAATACCTATTATTGAATATAACTCGAATTGGTCTATTCGATTTTTAGCAAAACATGCCCATCTTAGATAAGAAATCTCCGCTGGCGAATGTAAAAATTCCTTCCATCGAATCTGGAGAGTCAGCATGCACGCCGTCGAAACCATCCAACCTGCTGCGCGCGCCGATGCGTGGGCTGTCACCAGCGCCCATTGTCAGGCGCACTACCAGATCGTCGCCGAGGCGGAGCCCGATGTGTTGTGCCGAGTACTCAACTATTTTGCGTTGCAGTTTCTGACGCCTCGGCACGTCGCCGTGAATCGGGAAGACGACCTGCTGAACATCGATATCGTGATCGACGGCCTGAGCTGGCATCGGGCCCAAGTCATCGGTGAAAAGATTCGAAACCTGATCAGCGTGTGCGCGCTGGACATGTGGTCAGTTGATTCCGTGGGGCCTATAGCGGTGGTTGCAGCCGCTCAGTAAAGACCTGCAACACACACTGGGAGGATGAAACTCGGGAGCTGGCTAGCCTGAAATTTCGTCCAAGGCTACCCAGGAACACCTTCATGTCTGTTGATCAGCGATTGGAACTGCATGCGTTGCTGCCGGCCTTGGTGGAGGAAGGTTTGATCACTCCCGACGCCGCGCAGCGGTTATCGGCGGCGCACCCCGACAACGCTCAACACCCGTTGGAGCGCGTCGCCGCCCATGGGCCTTCCCTGGAAACCCTGACCCAATGGCTTGCCCAGCGTGTCCGGCAACCTTATCTGCGTATCGACCCGTTGAAGATAGATGTCGCAACAGTGGTGCCACTGATGTCCCACGCGTTCGCCCAGCGCCACGCCATTCTTGCCGTGGCCGTGGATGCGCATACCGTTACCGTCGCCAGCGCCCAGCCCCACGTCAGCAGTTGGGAATCCGGACTGGCGCAAGTACTCAAGCGTTCGATCAAGCGAGTGGTTGCAAACCCTCAGGACATCCAGCGGTGTATCAGCGAGTTTTACCGGCTGGCGAAGTCCGTCAGCGGGGCCGATCAAAAGGTCGCGGTGCCGGGTAACTTCGAGTTGCTGAACCTTGGCGCCAGCGACCAGGAGCCGGACGCGAATGACGCACATATCGTTAATATCGTCGACTGGCTGTTGCAGTACGCCTTCGCACAGCGGGCCAGCGATATTCATATCGAGCCTGGCAGTGAGCAGGGCCGGGTACGTTTTCGCATTGATGGGCTGCTGCACGACGTCTATCAATTTCCACCCCAGGTGACGATGGCGGTGGTCAGCCGCCTGAAAAGCCTGGGGCGGATGAACGTGGCAGAAAAGCGCAAGCCCCAGGATGGCCGGGTCAAGACCAAAAGCCCGACGGGCGCAGAAGTTGAGTTGCGTCTGTCGACCTTGCCCACAGCCTTCGGCGAGAAACTGGTGATGCGGATTTTCGACCCCCAGGTGCTGCTCAAGGATTTTGACCAGTTGGGTTTATCCACCGAGGACCAGCACCGCTGGCACGCGATGACGCGCCAGACCAACGGCATCATCCTCGTCACCGGTCCTACCGGCTCAGGCAAGACCAGCACTCTTTACACCACGCTCAAGCAACTGGCGACCCGGGAGGTCAACCTGTGCACGGTGGAAGATCCGATCGAGATGGTCGAGCCGGCCTTTAACCAGATGCAGGTGCAGCACAACATCGACCTGACCTTCGCCAGCGGCATCCGCGCTCTGCTGCGCCAAGATCCGGACATCATCATGATCGGCGAGATTCGCGACCAGGAAACCGCAGAAATGGCTATCCAGGCCGCACTGACCGGGCACTTGGTCCTCTCGACGCTGCACACCAACGATGCGCCCAGCGCCATTAGCCGCTTGCAGGAACTGGGCATCGCTCATTATTTGATCAAGGCCACCTTGTTGGGTGTTATGGCGCAACGCCTGGTACGAGTGCTGTGCCCCCATTGCAAGCGCTCGACGGGCGATGTCCACGAGGCCGTCGGATGTGCGGAATGTCGGAACAGCGGGTACCGGGGACGCGCAGGGGTCTACGAAATCATGGTGTTGAATGAGTCGATCAAAGCACTGATCACTCCGGGCGCCGACGTGCAGACCTTACGCCAGGCAGCTATTGCGCAAGGCATGTGCAGCCTGCGCATGGCCGGATTGAGGAAGGCGCAAGCTGGGCTGACCACGATGGCCGAAGTGTTGCGAGTAACGCCTGGGGATTCGGTAACAAATCCTTTGGTTACGGCGCGCTGAAATCGTTCTTATCTGTGACAACACCGTTACACTCGGCCAACCGTCGTTTAACTGACACCATCAGATAGGGAATCGCTATGCAGATCGGAACCGTACTGCTTCTTTTCGTGGGCTTGGCCGCCGCCATATTATTCATGGGCTTCAAGGTGGTGCCTCAAGGCTACCAGTGGACCGTCGAGCGTTTCGGCCGTTATACCAACACCCTCAAGCCTGGCCTGAACATCATCATCCCGGTCATGGATCGCATCGGTCGCAAGATCAACGTGATGGAGAGCGTGCTGGATATTCCACCCCAGGAAGTCATCACCGCCGACAACGCCACCGTACAGATCGACGCCGTGTGTTTTTTCCAGGTGGTCAATACCGCCCAGGCCGCCTACGAGGTCAACAACCTCGAACACGCCATCCGCAATTTGCTGCAAACCAATATCCGCACCGTGCTCGGCTCCATGGAGCTGGATGCCATGCTCAGCCAGCGTGACGGCATCAACGAAAAACTGCTGCGCACCGTGGATGAAGCCACCGCTCCGTGGGGCATCAAGATCACCCGTATCGAGATCAAAGACATCAGCCCGCCCGCCGACCTGATGGCCGCCATGTCCGGCCAGATGAAAGCCGAGCGGATCAAGCGTGCGCAAATCCTTGAGGCCGAAGGCCTGCGAGCATCGGCAATCCTGACTGCCGAAGGCAAGAAGCAGGCACAGATTCTTGAAGCTGAAGGTGGACGCCAAGCCGCATTCCTGGAGTCTGAAGCCCGTGAGCGTCAAGCAGAGGCTGAAGCCCGTGCAACCCAGGTGGTCTCCGAGGCAATCGCCACCGGTAACGTGCAGGCCATCAACTACTTCGTTGCGCAAAAATACATCGACGCCTTGGGCAAACTTGCCTCGGCCAACAACAGCAAGGTCATCCTGATGCCGCTTGAAGCCAGCCAGGTGATCGGTGCGGTGGGCGGCATCGGCGAGATCGTCAAGGCAACGTTCGATAACAAGAAAGGTTGAGGCGGTCGCCATGTGGGATTTCCTGCAGCATCTTTCATTCTGGGATTGGCTGGCGCTGGGTACAGTGCTGTTGATTCTTGAAGTGTTCGGCGCCGGTGGTTACCTGCTATGGATGGGTATCGCAGCAGCAGCCGTAGGCGTTATCAAGTTCCTGGTGCCGCCCCTGGGACCGGAATGGCAACTGCTGCTGTTCGCCGTGTTGTCGATATTGACAGCGGTCTACTGGTGGAAACGCCAGCGAAGCAGCGCAAAGGCCAGTGACCAACCGGGGCTCAACGAGCGCGGCTCGGAGCTGATCGGCCGCACATTTGTAGTGCATCAGGCGATTGCGGGCGGTCGGGGTAAGGTAAAAGTCGGTGATGGCGTATGGATGGTGACCGGTCCTGACAGCCCTGCAGGCGCTCAAGTACGGGTGGTTGGCCTGGATGGCGTGATTTTGAAGGTAGAAACTGTTTAGTCAGTGATGGAACTCGGTTGGGCTAACTACAATCAAACGGTACAGATCACCCACCCGGAGTCACCCACCATGCGTCTCAAATATGCTGTCGCTACCCTTGCTGTGCTTTCCCTTCCTGTCGGTTCAGCCATGGCCGACAGTTTCTGGCGCAATGTCATCTCGTCGGGCGCCACCACCGGCTCGACGTACCTGACCTTCAAGGACCACAAGCTGGTCGTTGCCGCACAAGACGACGCAGGCAGCTTTGTTGCCAGCGACGGCGGCATCCGTGGCCCATACTTGGAAGCCGCCATGCAGAAAGTCCGCGCCGATAATCCTGGCCTGCAGGCCACGGATATGGAGCTGGCTAACGCTATCCTCGCGAAAAACGCCGTCACCGAGTGATTTCCGCACTCTGAAGAATGCCGCTTTTGAAGCGGCATTTTTTTTGCCCGTAACATGACGATTCATTCACAGGTGACAGGCTATATTCAGTCAAGCCGTGCAACCATGCCGGCACTGATACCTCCCGTACTCATCGCCAACCTGAAACGGATGCATTCGTCGTTATGAGCCAACTGCCCTTTCTGCCGTTCTCCAAACCCACCATCGATGAAGCCACCATCTCGGCGGTGGACGATGTATTGCGTTCGGGCTGGATCACCAGCGGGCCGAAGGTGCAGGCGTTCGAGGCGCAGCTGTCGGAATACTTTGGCGGCCGCCACGTTCGCACCTTCAACTCGGGCACCTGCACCATGGAGATTGCCTTGCGCATCGCCGGTATCGGGCCTGGGGATGAAGTCATCACCACACCGATTTCCTGGGTGGCAACGGCCAACGTAATACTGGAAGTCGGCGCAACACCTGTGTTCGCCGATATCGACCCAATCACCCGCAATATCGACCTGTCCCAGGTGGAAGCCGCGATCACACCGCGCACCAAGGCCATCATCCCCGTTTACCTGGCCGGGCTGCCGTTGGATATGCCAATGCTTTACGCGCTGGCCAACAAGTACAAACTGCGCATCGTCGAAGACGCGGCTCAGGCCCTTGGCTCCAGTTGGGATGGCGAACGCATTGGCGCCACCGGGGACTTCGTTTCGTTCAGCTTCCAGGCCAACAAGAACATCACCTCGTCCGAGGGTGGTTGCCTGGTTTTGAATAGCGCCGAAGAGGCACGCCTGGCAGAAAAATACCGCCTGCAGGGCGTCACCCGTACCGGCTTCGACGGCCTGGATGTTGATGTGCTGGGTGGCAAGTTCAATATGACCGATATCGCTGCGGCCATTGGCCTGGGGCAGTTTGCCCATATCGAGAAAATCACCGCCCACCGCCAGAACCTGGCGAGGCACTACTTCAAGTGTTTCGGCAGTGACTTTGAAGAGAAGTACGGCGCACAACTGCCACCCGCCGACTTCGAAAACAGCAACTGGCACCTGTTCCAGCTAGTGCTGCCGGAACGTCAGGACGGCCTGCCGGCCCGCGCAACGTTCATGGAACAGATGCAGGCTCATGGCGTGGGCATTGGTTATCACTACCCACCGATCCACCTGCTAAGCCTTTATCGGGCACAGGGTTTCAAGGAAGGCATGTTCCCGGTGGCGGAAAAGGTTGGGCGCTTGATTGTTTCATTGCCGATGTTCACGGCGATGACTGAGGCGGATGTGGAGCGGTCGGTGGCGGCAGTGAAAGCGGTGCTCAAACGCTAACCCTATAGGGGCCGGTTTGCCGGCCCCTATAGGGTTATGTGCGGTGTTACTCGCCGATGGCGGCTTTGTAACCAGCAGCATCCAGCAGTTTTTCCAGGTCAGCCGGGTTGCTTGGCTTGAGCTTGAAGATCCAGGCGCCATACGGGTTGGAGTTCAGCAACTCGGGGCTACCACTCAGTTCCTCGTTGACTGCAATCACTTCGCCTGCAACCGGGGCGTAGATATCCGAAGCGGCCTTGACCGACTCCACCACACCTGCCTGATCAGTCGCGCCAAACTGGGCGCCGACTTCGGCCAACTCAACAAACACCACATCACCCAACGCTTCCTGGGCGTGGTCGGAGATCCCGACGGTCACGGTACCGTCAGCTTCCAGACGGGCCCATTCATGACTCTCGGCAAAACGCAGGTCGGCCGGGATATTGCTCATAGTCTGTGTCCTCAGAAGTAGTGTCAGCGGCCATCGGCCTGCCGGAAATAGTTAGATCAAGGTTTTGCCATGGCGCACGAAGGTCGGTTTGACCACTCGAACCGGGTACCACTTGCCGCGGATTTCCACTTCGGCCCGGTCGGCAGTTGCCGTCGGTACACGCGCCAAGGCAATGGATTTGCTCAGCGTAGGAGAGAAACTACCACTGGTGATCTCACCTTCGCCAACATTGGCGATGCGAACTACCTGATGAGCGCGTAAAACCCCACGTTCTTCCAGTACCAGCCCGACCAGTTTGAACTGCACACCGGCGGCCAGCTCTGCTTCCAGCGCCGCACGCCCGATGAAATCGCGCTCGGCTGGTTCCCAGGCAATACTCCACGCCATGTTGGCCGCCAGGGGCGAAACGTTCTGGTGGATATCCTGGCCGTACAGGTTCATGCCGGCTTCCAGGCGCAGGGTGTCCCGCGCGCCGAGGCCAATAGGTGAGATGCCTGCACCCACCAGATCGTTGAAAAATCCCGGTGCCTGATCGGCAGGCAACACAATTTCCAGGCCGTCTTCGCCGGTGTAACCCGTGCGGGCGATAAACCAATCGCCGTCGGCCTCGCCTTCAAATGGCTTGAGCTGGTGGATCAGGGTGCCGCGAGACTGGGTGACCAACTCGGCGATCTTCTGCCGAGCATGGGGGCCTTGAATGGCGAGCATGGCCAACTCGGGCCGCTCGTGCAGTTGCACTTGATAGCTGCCGAGTTGCGCCTGCATCCAGGCGATGTCCTGGTCACGAGTGGCGGCGTTGACCACCAACCGGTACCCGGCATCAGTGCGGTAGACAATCATGTCGTCCACCACGCCGCCCTGCTCGTTGAGCATGGCGCTGTACAACGCACGGCCACAGCCATGCAAACGTTCGACATCATTGGCCAGCAGGTGCTGGAGCCATTCCTTGGCCTGGGGGCCGCTGATATCGATCACGGTCATATGAGATACATCGAACACCCCGCAGTCGCGTCGCACCTGATGGTGCTCTTCAACTTGCGAGCCGTAATGCAAAGGCATATCCCAACCGCCAAAATCGACCATTTTCGCGCCGAGGGCGAGATGCAGGTCATACAGAGGCGTACGCTGTCCCATGGGTTTCTCCTTCCGGGCTTGGCGAAGGTGCGCAGCGTTGCTGTTCGTGCTGAAGACCTTGAATTACAAGGGCTGCAGCCACGTACAACGACCCGATCCGAAAGGCGGAGCGCACCGAATGCCGCGCATTGTAGCCTCAAGCCGTAGGACTGACACCTAACCGATTGGTCGGGCAGAGCGTCGGATCAGCCCGATCACCGGCAGCAGGCCCACCAGTACCAGTGTCAGTGCCGGCAGCGAAGCCCGTGCCCACTCGCCCTCGCTGGTCATTTCAAAGATCCGCACCGCCAGGGTGTCCCAGCCGAACGGGCGCATCAGCAAGGTTGCGGGCATTTCCTTGAGCACATCCACGAACACCAGCAGCGCTGCACTGAGGGTGCCGGGTAGCAACAGCGGAAGATACACTTTGCAAAACAGTCGCGGCCCACTCACGCCCAAACTACGCGCCGCTTCCGGCAACGAAGGCCGGATGCGCGCCAGGCTATTTTCCAACGGCCCGTAGGCCACCGCTAGAAAACGCACCAGATACGCCAGCACCAGCGCCGACAGGCTGCCCAGCAACAGCGGTTTGCCCGCACCACCGAGCCAGCCGGACAGCGGCACCACCAGTTCGCGGTCCAGATAACTGAACGCCAACATGATCGACACCGCCAGCACCGAACCCGGCAATGCATAGCCAACATTGGCCAGGCTGATACCGGAGCGAATCGCCCGGGTCGGCGACAGGCGGTTGGCGAAGGCAAGTACCAGCGCCACGCTGACCGTGATCAATGCCGCGATACCACCGAGATAGAGGGTATGGACGATCAGGCCCGAATACCGCTCATCCAGGTCGAACCGGCCGCGCTGCCAGAACCAGACGATCAACTGCAGCACCGGAATGACAAAGGCGCACGCAAACACCAGCCCACACCAGGCACTGGCGGCTAACGCTTTGAACCCACGCAGGTGGTAGAGCGCCTTGCCCCGAGGCCGCTCATTGCTGGGACGGCTCGCGCCACGGGCACGCCGTTCGCCGTACAGCACCAGCATCACCACCAGCAATAACAGGCTGGCCAGTTGGGCTGCGCTGGAAAGACTGAAAAAGCCGTACCAGGTTTTATAGATCGCGGTGGTAAAGGTATCGAAGTTGAACACCGAGACCGCACCGAAATCCGCCAGGGTTTCCATCAACGCCAGGGCGACCCCGGCGCCAATCGCCGGCCGCGCCATGGGTAGCGCCACGCGCCAGAACGCTTGCCACGGCGATTGCCCCAACACTCGCGCGGCTTCCATCAGGCCTTTGCCCTGGGCCAGGAATGCAGTGCGCGCCAGCAGGTAGACGTAGGGGTAGAACACCAGCACCAACACGATGATCACGCCACTGGTGGAACGCACGCGAGGCAGGCGCAGACCGGTGCCGAACCACTCTCGCAGCAGGGTCTGCACTGGGCCTGCGAAATCCAGCAGGCCAACAAAGACGAAGGCAAGCACGTAGGCGGGGATGGCGAAGGGGAGCATCAACGCCCAGTCAAGCCAGCGCCGGCCGGGGAATTCGCAGAGGCTAGTGAGCCAGGCCAGGCTTACGCCCAAGAGGGTCACGCCCAAACCCACCCCAACCACAAGGGTCAGGGTATTGCCCAGCAGCCGGGGCATCTGGGTTTCCCACAGATGGGACCAGATTTGCGCATCGATGCTTTGCCAGGACAGCAACAGCACGCTCAGCGGCAGCAGCACCAGGGCGGCGACGGTGAAAACCGGCAGGTACCAGCGGCGTTGGGCGGGGTGGGCCAAAGGTGGGTTCTCGATAATGAAGATCTTGAAATCACCACAACCCAATGTGGAAGGGGGCTTGCCCCCGATGTCGGAATGTCAGTCGACTCATCGGTGACTGATCCTCCGCCATCGGGGGCAAGCCCCCTCCCACATTTGGATCTGCGGCGTCCTACAAATTGTACTTAGTTCCAGCCGGCGCGATCCATCAAGCGAATGGCTTCAGCCTGGCGCTTACCCGCCACTTCCACCGGCAAGGTGTCCGCAACGAACTTGCCCCAGGTCGCCACTTCGGCCGACGGCGGTACAGCCGGGTTGGCCGGGAACTCCTGATTCACATCGGCAAAGATCTTCTGCGCTTCAGGTGTGGTCATCCATTCCACCAGAGCCTTGGCGGCTTCCGGGTGTGGCGCGTGCTTGGTCAAGCCGATACCCGACAGGTTCACATGCACACCACGGTCGCCCTGGTTCGGCCAGAACAGCTTCACAGCCAGGTCCGGCTTCTGCTTGTGCAGGCGGCCGTAGTAGTAGGTGTTGACGATACCCACGTCGCACTGCCCGGCGTTGATCGCCTCCAGCACGGCGATGTCATCAGAGAACACGTCAGTAGAGAGGTTATTCACCCAGCCCTTGACGATTTCTTCGGTCTTGGCCGCGCCGTGGGTTTCGATCAGGGTCGCGGTGAGCGACTGGTTGTAGACCTTTTTCGCCGTGCGCAGGCACAGACGACCTTCCCACTGTTTGTCGGCCAGGGCTTCGTAGGTGGTCAAATCACCCGGTTTTACCCGGTCAGTGGAATAGGCGATGGTCCGCGCACGCAGGCTCAAGCCAGTCCAAGCGTGGGCGGATGAGCGGTATTGCAGAGGAATGTTCTTGTCGATCACGGGCGAGGTGAAGGGTTGCAGGATGCCCATTTGCTCGGCCTGCCAGAGGTTGCCGGCATCCACGGTGAGCAACAGGTCGGCGGTAGCGTTTTCGCCCTCGGCCTTGATGCGCTGCATCAGCGGGGCTTCCTTGTCGGTGATGAACTTCACCTGGACGCCAGTCTTTTTGGTGTAGGCATCGAACACGGGTTTGATCAGTTCGTCGATGCGCGAGGAGTAGACCACCACTTCGTCGGCTGCCTGCACAGTCGTGCTGCCGATCAGGGTGAGTGCCAGGGCAGTCAGTAGGCGCTTGGGTGCCAACATGGGTGCGGTCTCTCATTTGCAAAGTGAGCGCAAATGATAGGGACTCACATTTGGTAACGCTCGGTGGAGGCGTTACCAGATGTTGCACAGATGCCTCAGGGTTTCGCGAGTGTTGGCAGATCGCCCGTCAAGCCCAAGGCCTGGCGCACAAATACCGCTTTGGCTTCGGGCATCTGGTCGACCATCTTCAGCCCGGCGTTACGCAACCAACGTAACGGAAGTTGATCGGCCTGGAACAACCGCTCAAAACCTTCCATTGCGGCCATCAGCGCCAAGTTGTGGGGCATCCGACGACGTTCGTAACGGCTCAGCACTTTCACATCCGCCAGACGCTCGCCGCGTTCAGTAGCCGACAGCAACACTTCGGCCAGCACCGCAGCATCAAGGAAACCCAGGTTGACGCCCTGCCCGGCCAACGGGTGGATCACATGAGCCGCATCGCCGATCAACGCCAGGCCCTCGGCCACGTAGCGTTTGGCGTGACGCTGGCGCAACGGTACGCAAACCCGTGGATCAGCACTGACCACAGTGCCAAGCCGCCCTTCAAAGGCGCGCTCCAGCTCACGGCAAAAACTCTCATCATCCAAGGCCATCAGGCGCTCGGACTCAGCCGGTGTGGTGGACCATACGATCGAACACCAATCTTCCTGCCCATCGCGTACCAACGGCAAAAACGCCAACGGGCCGGTGTCGGTAAAGCGTTGCCACGCCGTACGCTGGTGCGGCTGACTGCTACGTACGCTGGTGACGATGGCGTTATGCAAGTAATCCCATTCACGGGTGGCGGTGCCGGTCAGGCGACGCACGGCGGAGTTGGCGCCATCGGCGGCGACCACCAACGGCGCGCGCAAGGTGCGGCCATCGGCCAGGGTCAGCAGCCAGTCATCGCCGGAGCGGCGCATCTGCTCCAACCGCGCGTTGGCCAGCAGGCCCAAGTCGCAGTCGTG
Source organism: Pseudomonas sivasensis (assembly GCF_052938085.1). Taxonomy (NCBI): domain Bacteria; kingdom Pseudomonadati; phylum Pseudomonadota; class Gammaproteobacteria; order Pseudomonadales; family Pseudomonadaceae; genus Pseudomonas; species Pseudomonas sivasensis. The sequence goes on along the minus strand of NZ_CP176442.1, from coordinate 141,211 downwards.
CAGGCGATCAAGCAAAGCATCCTGCACCACACGGTTTTCGACGATATGCCCGAGCACCTCGGCGTGCACGCTGGCCGCCGAAAAGTGGATCTGCCCAGTGCCGCTGCCGTCCCACACCTGCATCTCGCCGTAAGGGCTGGCCCGGCGCGACACAATGCCGTCCCACACGCCCAAGCGCTCCAGGATGCGCTGGCTGGCGGCCGATAAGGCGCTCACGCGGGGTTCGAAGGCCGCGTCACGGTCGAACGGTTTGACGCTCAGCGGGCTGCCATCGAGCAGCAGCACTTGCAGGCCACTGCCCTGCAACGCCAGCGCCAGCGCGCTTCCGACCATTCCGGCCCCGACAATCAGCACATCTGCGCGCATGTCCATGGTTTAAGCCTGTCTCGCTTGCGGCTTGCGCCGCACGTAAAGGGTTTTGTCGACCCGCGCCACCAGGGTGCCGGAGCCGTCATGAATCTGGACCGTGAGGTGAGGCAGGTATTTCTCGCCGCCTTCGGTCTGTCGGCGCACCTCGTCAAGCAAGGCCTCGTCGATGAAAAATTCGGCGTACACCGGGCCTTTGCCCGGCGAGATAAAGTCGATGCTCGCGGCCTTGTCCCAGACGATGTAGTCGCGGCCCAGATTTTCCATCAGCATCAGCATGTAGAACGGGTCGACCATCGAATACAGGCTACCGCCGAACTGCGTGCCGACGTAATTACGGTTGTACCAACCCAGCCCCATGCGCACTTTGACGTGACGAAAATCCGCGCTCATATGCTGCACGCTGACGCCAGCGCCCAGGTATGGCGGGTACAGGGTCATGATCCAACGCAGCAAGCGCGCCTTGCCCAACCGCGCCACCAGCCACTTACGCATCGGGACGCGTCCCCAAGCCCATGGCCTGACGGGCGAACCAGCGTTTGGCCGGCGGCAACAAATCCAGGCCCAGCAGACCCATATTGCGGCCCAGCGCTACCAGCGGTTGTGCACTGCCAAACAGGCGCGTGACCTGATCGGAGAAACCGACAGTCAACTTCTGGTCCATACGCTGGCGCTCGCGGTACGCCTGTAACGTCGCCAGGTCACCGGGCACCGCTGGCCCGGCTAGCAGGGCCTCGGCCAAGGCACTCGCATCGCGCAGGGAAAGGTTGAAGCCCTGCCCTGCAATTGGGTGCAGGCTGTGGGCGGCGTTGCCAAGGATCACCAGGTGGGAACGTACCTGCTCTTCGGCTTCCACCAGGGTCAGCGGATACAAATGGCGCGCGCCAACTTGCTTCAAGGTGCCCAGACGGTAGCCGAACACGCTCTGTAATTCGCTGAGGAAACTGCGTTCGTCGAGGGCGGCCAGGCGCTGGGCGTCCATACCGATGCGTGTCCACACCAGCGCGCAGCGGTTGTCTGGCAGCGGCAGCAAGGCCATCGGGCCTTCGTCGGTGAAGCGCTCGAAGGCTTCGCCGTTATGGGCTTCGCTGGGAGTGATGTTGGCAATCAGCGCACTCTGGTTGTACGGACGGGTCTTCACGCCAATGCCCAATTGCTCGCGCAAGCCGGATCGGCCGCCATCGGCGAGCACGGCGAGGTCGCATTCCAACACGGTTTCATCGTTGAGCGTCAGGCGATAGCCGTCGGGCAGCGGCTCCATGCGGGTGACTTCCGCCGGGCAGCGCCAACTGACCACGTCTTTGTCCAGGCCTTGCCACAGGCATTGGCCGAGCCAGGCGTTTTCCACTACGTAGCCGAGTGCTGGCACGCCCTCCTCCATGGCGGACAAACGTGCGGTGGAGAAACGCCCACGGTCCGACACGTGAATCTGCTTGATCGGCTCGGCTCGGCGGGAAACCTCCTGCCAGATACCCAGCCGCTGATAAATCTGGCGCGCGCCAAACGACAGCGCCGACGATCGTGCATCGTAGCTTGGCTGGTAGCTGTCGCCCGGAGCGAAGGGTTCGATCAGCATGATCTTCCAGCCCCGCGCCTTGGCCCCGGCCTGCAACGCCAGCGCCAGGCTGGCGCCCACCAGGCCACCGCCGATAATCGCAAGATTGACCCGGCTCATCGGGAGGCCGCCATCAGCGCTTCGATCTCGACGACGGTCTTGGGAACGCCGCCGGTCAGGATTTCACAGCCTTGCTTGGTCACTACCACGTCGTCCTCGATGCGTACGCCAATGCCACGCCATTTCTTCGCCACGTTCTGGTTGTCCGGCGAAATATAGATCCCCGGCTCCACGGTCAACGCCATGCCGACTTCCAGCACCCGCCATTCACCGCCCACCTTGTACTCGCCCACATCGTGCACATCCATGCCCAGCCAATGGCCGGCGCGGTGCATATAGAAAGGTTTATAGGCTTCGCTGGCGATCAGCTCGTCAACGTCACCTTGCAGCAGTCCCAACTTAACCAGCCCAGCGGTGATGACCTGCACGGTCGCCTCATGGGCCTGGTTCCAATGTTTATTCGGCGCGATCTCGGCAAAGGCGGCTTCCTGGGAGGCCAGCACAATCTCGTAGATCGCTTTTTGCTCAGGTGAAAACTTTCCGTTGACCGGCCAGGTGCGGGTAATGTCGCTGGCGTAGCAGTCGATCTCGCAACCGGCGTCGATCAGCACCAGGTCCCCATCCTTGAGCAGCGCGTCATTCTGCTGGTAATGCAGGATGCAGCTGTTGCGCCCGGCGGCGACGATGGAGCCGTAAGCCGGCATCTTCGCGCCGCCTTTGCGGAATTCGTAATCCAGCTCGGCTTCCAGGCTGAACTCATGCAACCCAGCGCGGCTGGCCTGCATCGCCTTGACGTGGGCAGCGCAGGAAATCCGCGCGGCCTCGCGCATCACCCTCACTTCTGCCGCCGATTTATACAGGCGCATGTCGTGGAGCAGATGATCCAAGGCAACAAATTCGTTCGGGGGCTGGGCGCCGAGGTGCGCTTTAGAGCGGATCACATTGATCCACTCCATCACGTGCCGGTCAAATTCAGCGTTGCTGCCCATGGCCGAATACACCCGGTCACGGCCTTCGATCAGTCCGGGCAGGATGTCGTCGATATCGGTGATGGGGAAGGCATCGTCGGCGCCAAACTCACGGATTGCGCCTTCGGTACCGGCACGCAGGCCGTCCCACAGTTCACGCTCGGCATTGCGTTCGCGGCAGAACAGCACGTACTCGCCATGCTGGCGACCGGGCATCAGCACGATCACAGCTTCCGGTTCGGGGAAACCGCTCAGGTACTGGAAGTCGCTGTCCTGGCGGTAAACGTGCTCGACATCGCGATTGCGGATGGCCACGGCGGCGGCCGGCAGGATCGCGATGCTGTTGGGTTCCATCTGCGCCATGAGCGCCTTGCGGCGGCGGGTGTATTCCGCTTTGGGGATATGGATCATGGGCAGATGGGCTTCCTTTCTTAGTGCAGCGACGGCTTGGGTGCAGCAGGCTCAGCGGACTTCTTGGTCTCGGTGAACAGCAGCAACGGCGCGACGCGCAGGTATTCCATGACTTCCATGTAGTCGCCTTCGCCGTCTTCGGACTCTTCCAGCGCATCTTGCACTTGGGAGATCGCGGCGAGGTCCTGCAGCACTTCCTTCGCGTCGGTGCTCAGCTCCAGGCCGCCGGCGTTCACGCCGAAACCGTGGAGGAAACCCTGGCACCATTGGCCCAATGCGGCGGCGCGTTCGGTGAGCGGAGCGTCGTCGGTCGGTAGCAACAGGACTACGGTGACGTCATCACCGGTCAGTTCGCCCTTGACCATCTCTTGCAGGCCGATCAGCGCGTTACGCACGTTGTCGGTCGGTTCGGTTTCCAACAGCTCGGCGACATCGGCCAACCAGTTGTCGGCATCAAAGCCAACACCGGTGCAGCTGCGACCCAACAGCACGCCGTGCAGTTCGGCAGGCGAGCATGGGTGGCCGCTGGTGCTCAGCAGTTTGGAAAAAGCATCGTACGGGGAGTTCTGAATGGGCATGGTGAGCTAGGCGCCAGACGGCGCAATGTCTAGAATGGAGCGCTGTATCCTAGCACCGGCAGACGTACCAAGACTATCAAGGGCGTCAGATCGTTTATCCTGCAGTTGCCATTCATCAGACAAAATCCAGTGGAACCCAATGGAAGACACCGACCTGCAAGCGCTGATGGCCAGACTCGAATTGCTAATTACTCGGGTCGAGCAACTTAAGAGTCAAAACGGACTCCTATTAGCTCAGGAAAAGACCTGGCGCGAGGAACGCGCTCACCTCATTGAAAAAAACGAAATCGCCCGGCGTAAGGTCGAATCGATGATTTCGCGCCTGAAGGCCCTGGAGCAAGACTCATGAGTTCAAGCAATAGCGTCACCGTGCAGATCCTCGACAAAGAATATTCGATCATCTGTCCCCAGGAAGAGCGCAACAACCTGGTGAGCGCCGCCCGTTACCTGGATGGCAAAATGCGTGAAATCCGCAGCAGCGGCAAAGTGATCGGCGCCGACCGTATCGCCGTGATGGCCGCGCTGAACATCACCCACGATCTGCTGCATAAGCAGGAACGCCCTGACGTGCAGGCCAGCGGCTCGACCCGCGAGCAGGTTCGCGATCTGCTCGAACGTGTTGATCTGGTGCTTTCCAGCGACACAGAGCAACCCAAGGGCTGATCCCCGCGACTGTTTAAGGTATACTCGCCCCACTCCCTGGCGTGCTTGCCAGTCGGCGATGTCCCGGAGCCGATTCGCACTACCCTGGAAGTTGCACGTTGGGCTGGTGTGCATGTCCGCTAGACGGAAAGCCTTAAAGCCTACTGCTTCTTCCACCTTGAACTTTCGGGTTCAAGGGCTTAGTCGACAGCGGTTCTGTCGGGGAGCCTGAATTCCAAACTCAATGCCAGTCTTAAGGACTGGCATTGTTTTATGAGCCGAAAAACCATGACCGAACCTGCGCCGCTTTCCCGTCCGCAACTTCGACGCATGTTACGCAACGCCCGCCGCGCCCTTACGCCGAGCGAGCAGCGCCAAGCCGCCCACGGCCTGTATCGGCAACTGGCACAGCACCCGCTGTTTCGCCGGGCCAAACATATTTCCTTGTATCTACCGACGGACGGTGAAATCGATCCGCGCCTGCTGCTGCGCGCCGCTCAGCGCCGGGGCAAGGCCACCTATCTGCCGGTGCTCAGCGCTTGGCCGCGTACCAAGATGGTGTTCCAGCGCGTGAAGCCTGGGGACAAGCTGCTGCCCAACCGCTTTCGGATTCTGGAACCAAGGGTCAATGCCAAGCGCCAGCGCAAGGTGTGGGCACTGGACCTGGTGTTGCTGCCGTTAGTGGGATTCGATGACGCAGGTGGCCGCCTGGGCATGGGCGGCGGTTTCTACGACCGCAGCCTGGCGTATCTGGCACGCCGTCAAAGCTGGCGCAAGCCGACGCTGCTAGGCCTGGCCCATGAATGTCAGAAGGTCGATCGATTGGCACAAGCCAGTTGGGATGTGCCATTGGCTGGCACTGTCACTGATAAGCAGTGGTATGTCGCAAAAACGCCGCTTGAAGCAGCGGCGTCTTGAAGAAGGCTTAACGCTTGAACGGTTGCGGCTGCTGTTGAGCCAGTTCAACGGGAGCATCGGTCTTGTTCGACCACAAGCTTTGGGCATACCCGGTGGTCACGACGCCCAGACCAAACAAAATCACCAAAATCCATAGTAAATCCGGTTTACGTTGCATCGATTGCCCCCCTTCAGGCATCTCGTACACGATGACAACAACGTTCCAAAGTAGTCCGTTGCAGCTGCGTCAAGCTTAAAGGCCGGCATTTTGCGGTAACGTGAACCAACACGCAAACCTTGGCGCCAACCGACTGTCGGTTTGTCATCAAATTGCCTGACAACTTGCCCACTGCCTTTTTCAGGAGCCCAAAAATGGCCTACTGGCTGATGAAATCCGAGCCCGACGAACTGTCCATCAGCGGCCTGGAAAAGCTTGGCGAAGCGCGCTGGGACGGCGTACGCAACTACCAGGCTCGCAACTTCCTACGCGCCATGGCCGTGGGCGATGAGTTTTTCTTCTATCACTCCAGTTGCCCAGAGCCAGGCATTGCGGGTATCGGCAAAATTGTCGAAGCGGCCTACCCGGATCCGACCGCACTGGAACCGGACAGCCACTATTTCGACGCCAAAGCCACCCCGGAGAAAAACCCGTGGACTGCGATCAACGTCGCGCACGTCCAAACCTTCCCCAAGGTGCTGGGGCTCGGCTACCTGAAACAGCAAACCGCCCTCGCTGAATTGCCCCTGGTGCAAAAAGGCAGCCGCCTGTCGGTGATGCCGGTCACCGCCGAGCAATGGGCGACGGTGCTGGCGCTGCGCTGACGAGAACCCTGCGGTCACGCGCTCGACGCATGCATCTGCCCTTTAACCGGGTTAGGCTTGCGCTTCATTTGATCGGTATCAACGCCCCTTGGGCAGCACCGATCAAACTAGGATGCTAAAGCCGCAGGATGCACCCATGTCGACCACACCCCGCTCTTCCCACCTGTTTGCCGTTCTCTTGATCGCGTTGTTGCTCGGTGCCGGCGGCTTCGGTTACTGGCGCTCCACCCAGGACCGTCTGCCCGAAGGTCTGGGCATGGGCAATGGCCGCCTGGAATCCACCGAAGTGCAGATCGCCGCCAAGATCCCAGGGCGCCTGGCCGAAGTGCGGGTCGACGAAGGCGACAAGGTCCTCAAGGGCCAACTGCTGGCGCGCATGGACACCCGTACGCTGGAAGCCCAGCGCGCCCAGGCCGAAGCCGAAGTGCTGCGGGCCAAGGAGAACTTCGCCGCCGCCGAGGCCAACGTGCAACTGCGCCAGAGCGAACAACTGCTGGCCAACCAGGAACTCAAGCGTACCCAGGAGCTGTACAAACGCGGCTTCGCCAGCGGCCAGTTGATCGACCAGCAGCAAGCCCGCCAGAACACCGGCAACGCCGCCGTGACCGCCGCCCAGGCCCAGGTCAATTCGGCAAAAGCCACCATCGGTGCCGCACAAGCCCAGGTCGCGCAGCTCACCAGTGAAATCGACGACAGCAGCCTGCGCGCGCCTATCGACGGCATTATCCAACTGCGCCTGGCCGAACCGGGTGAAGTGCTTGGCGCGGGCGGGCGCGTGTTGCTGCTGATCGACCCCAATGATCAGTACATGAACCTCTATCTGCCCGCCTCCGTGACCGGACGCCTGACCGTCGGCAGTGACGCGCGGATTCTGCTCGACGCCCTGCCCCAGCAGCCGTTGCCGGCCAAGATCAGTTTTGTCGCCGCCAAGTCGCAGTTCACTCCCAAGGAAGTGGAGACCCGCGACGAACGCCAGAAACTGGTATTCCGCGTCAAATTGCACCTGACTCAACCGAGCGCCGTGCCCCAAGCCAAACCGGGCATGCCCGGCTCCGGCTATGTGCGCACAGCTGATATCGACTGGCCGGCCAATCTGCAATGACCGGCCTGGCGCTGCACGCCAAAGGCATCAACCACCATTACGGCAAACAACAGGCGCTGATCGACATCGCCTTCAGCCTGCCCGCCGGTACACGCTGCGGGCTGATCGGCCCGGATGGTGCGGGCAAGTCGAGTTTGTTGGGGTTGATCGCCGGCGTTAAGAAACTCCAGGCCGGCCAATTGGAGGTACTCGGCGGCTCCATTCAGGATCGCCGTCACCGCAACAGCCTGTACCCGCGCATCGCCTTCATGCCTCAGGGTTTGGGTGGCAACCTGTACCCCGAGCTGTCCATCAGCGAGAACATCCGCTTCTTCGCCACCCTGTTCGGCCTGTCCAAAGCCGACTGCGACCAGCGCATGCACAACCTGCTGCTGGCCACCGACCTGGCTCGCTTCGCCGAGCGCCCAGCCGGCAAACTCTCCGGCGGCATGAAGCAGAAGCTCGGCCTGTGCTGCGCGCTGATCCACGACCCGGACCTGCTTATCCTTGATGAGCCCACCACCGGCGTCGATCCGCTGTCCCGTCGACGCTTCTGGGAGCTGGTAGAAACCGTACGCAGCGAACGCCCGCAACTGACGCTGCTGGTAGCCACGGCCTACATGGAAGAAGCCGAGCAGTTTGAACACTGCCTGATGCTCGACCGCGGCAAACTGATCGCCGACGGCCTCAGTCGCGAACTGGCGGCAGCGACGCCGAGCGGCAAACTGGATGAGGCCTTCACCCACTTCCAGGGCGATGGCGCCCATGACAACCAGCCGCTGGTGATCCCGCCAAGGGAAAACGCCAACGCCGATATCGCCATCGAAGCGCACGAGTTGACCCTGCGTTTCGGTGATTTCACGGCGGTGAACAAGGTTAGCTTTGCTATTGGTCGCGGCGAGATTTTCGGCTTCCTTGGTTCCAACGGTTGCGGCAAGACCACCACCATGAAAGTCCTCACCGGGCTGATGCCGGCCACCGAAGGCAGCGCGACACTGCTGGGCAACCCTGTGAACGCAAAGGACCTGGCCACCCGCAAGCGCGTGGGTTTCATGTCCCAGAGTTTCTCGCTGTACGGCGAGCTCAGCGTGCGCCAGAACCTGGTGCTGCACGCGCAACTGTTCGACCTGCCCAAAGCAGACAGTGGGCCGCGTATCGATGAATTGATCCAACGCTTTGACCTGAGCAAGATAGCCGAGCAACCCTCCGGCGAATTACCCCTCGGTCTGCGCCAGCGCTTGTCTTTGGCCGTGGCCGTGCTGCATCGCCCGGAAGTGCTGATCCTCGATGAACCCACTTCCGGCGTCGACCCGGCAGCTCGGGATGATTTCTGGCGGCTGCTGGTCGAGTTGTCTCGGGAGCAAGGCGTGACCATCTTCCTGTCCACCCACTTCATGAACGAAGCCCAGCGCTGCGACCGCATTTCCTTGATGCACGCCGGCAAAGTGCTGGCCTGCGACACACCGGAGGCACTGCAACAGCAGTTCCACGGCGACACCCTGGAAGCCGCGTTCGTCACCTGCCTGGAACAGGCCCAAGGCGAACCCGAACCCGCTGCACCGGCCAAAACCGTCAGCGAAATCAGTGCGCCGCCCGTGAGCAAACGCGGCTTCAGCCTTTCTCGCCTGTTGGCCGTGGCCAGCCGTGAAGGCAAAGAACTACTGCGCGACAAAGTGCGCATGGCCTTCGCCCTCCTCGGCGCGATGTTCATGATGGTGATCTTCGGCTACGGCATTTCCCTGGACGTGGAAAACCTCGCCTTTGCCGTCTACGACCAGGACCAGAGCCCTCAAAGCCGAGCCTATCTGGAAGCCTTCCGCAGCTCGCGCTACTTCGCCGAACAGGCGCCCATCCAGGATTCCAGTGAGTTGCACGGGCGCCTGCAGCGCTCGGAAATCAAACTGGCCCTGGAGATACCGCCAGGGTTTGGCCGTGACCTCTACGCTGGCCGCCAACCCACAGTCGCCGCCTGGCTCGACGGCGGCATGCCGTTTCGCGCGGAAACCAGCCGCAACTATGTAGAAGCGGTACACCAGGGCAACCTGCAACAACTGGCCGAACTGAGCAGCCTGCCGCAGACCACCCAGGCCGCCGCCAAGCTGGAAACCCGCTTTCGCTATAACCAGGACGTGGTCAGCGTGAATGCCATCGGCCCAGGGGTGATGGCGCTGATCCTGGCGTTTATCCCAGCGATGCTCACGGCTCTGGGAATCGTGCGCGAGAAAGAACTGGGCTCGATCACCAACTTCTATGCCACACCACTGACGCGCCTGGAGTTCCTGCTGGGCAAGCAGGCGCCCTACATCGCCGTGAGCCTGATCAACCTGGCGCTGCTGGTGGCCATGAATCGCTGGCTGTTTGGCGTACCGTTCAAGGGCAGCGGCCTGACGTTGGCCTTTGGCGGACTGCTTTACGTGCTGGCCACCACCAGCATGGGCCTGCTGATTTCCGCGTTCACCCGTACTCAAATCGCGGCGATCCTCGGCACCATGATCATCACCAGCCTGCCGACCATCCAGTTTTCCGGGCTGATCGTGCCGCGCTCCTCTCTGGAAGGCGCGGCGGCACTGATGGGCATGCTGTTTCCAGCCGGGCACTTCCTGGATATCGCAGTCGGCACGTTCACCAAGGCTTTGGACCTACGCCAGTTGTGGCCGCAATGCCTGGCGCTGTTCGGGTTCTTCATCGGATTCACCGGGCTAAGCCTGATCATGCTCAAGAAGCAGGAGGCCTGATGCACACGCTCACTCATATCCTGCGCCTGGGCATCAAGGAACTCACCAGCCTGCGCCACGACAGCGTATTGCTGCTGTTCCTGTTCTACGCCTTCACTGTCGCCATCTATATGCCTGCCGCCGGATCTGTAATTGGCGTACACAACGCCAGCGTCGCCTTTGTGGACGAGGATCACAGCGCGCTCTCCAGGCAGATGGCAGAGGCGCTGCAACCGCCGGAATTCCAGGCGCCTGCGCCGCTGGCCTACGACCAATTGGACAAGGTGATGGACAGCGGCCAGTACACCTTCGTGATCAACGTGCCGGCCAACTTCCAGGCCGATCTGCTCGCGGGTCGCCAGCCCGGCGTGCAGGTGAACGTCGATGCCACGGCAATGAGCCAGGCGTTCATGGGCGCGGGCTATATCGGCAGGATTTTCCAACGGGAGTTGCTGAGCTACAGCGGCCAAACCGATACCGCCAGCAAAGCCCCGGCGCTGCTGACCACACGAGCACTGTTCAATACCAACCTGGAAGGTGGCTGGTTCCTGGCGGTGATCCAGATCGTCAACAACATCACCATTCTCGCCATCGTATTGACCGGCACCGCGCTGTTGCGTGAGCGAGAGCACGGCACCCTCGACCATCTGCTGGTGCTGCCGCTGACCGCGCTGGAAATCATGCTGGCAAAAATCTGGAGCAACATGTTGGTGGTGGTGGTGTGTACTTGGGTGTCGCTGGAGGTGGTGGTCAAAGGCTTGCTCGACGTGCCCCTGGCGGGATCGATGGGCCTGTTTCTATTCGTGACCGCGCTGTACCTGTTTGCCAGCACCGCACTGGGGATCTTCCTCGCCACCCTTGCCCGCTCGACGCCGCAGTTCGGCTTGCTGACAATCCCGGTGATTATCCCAATGCTGTTGCTATCCGGCGGCAGTACGCCACTGGACAGCATGCCCGAGTGGTTGCAGTGGGTGATGCAGGGCTCGCCGTCGACGCACTTTGTGAGCCTGAGTGCAGCGATCCTGTTTCGGGACGCGGGCGTCAGTGTGGTATGGCCGGACTTGCTGGCGCTGGCGGCAATTGGATTGTTGTTTTTTGCGGTGGCATTGGTGCGGTTCAGGAAGAGTTTGGCTTCCTGAACCGCCAGCCAGGCTGATTACTGAATGATCAGGTTGTTGAACAACAGGTCTTCCACCACCGGCTTGCCGGTCTCGTCGTTCATCACTTGCTGGGTTTGCTTGAGGGCTTCCTGGCGCAGTTTTTCCTTGCCTTCGACGGTGCTCATGGCCTCGTTGGTCTGCTGGGTAAACAGCGCCACCAACTGGTTACGAATCAACGCATCGTTGGCTTTGACAGCAGCAGCGGCTTCGGTACCGGTCACGCGCAGGGCGATATCAGCCTTGAACACCTTGAGTTTCGCCGTGCCGTCCAGGCCGTAGTTACCCACGAACGGCGGGCTCAGGCTGATATAGCTGACCTTCGGCGCCTCGCCTTCTTTGGCTTCTTCGGCCTGGGCAGCCATGGGCAAGGTCAGGGCCAGCATCAACAGGATCCACGCTTTCACAGTTCATTCCTCACATTCGGTTGCCGGGTAGCATAACGCTAGCAAGGCAGAGCACAAGCTTATGGCGGCTTATCAGGGCCGGGCATGCTCGTTGACCCACGGGCCTACCCTCCTACACTTATCGGCCACGACACCAAAAGGAATAGCCCGATGAAAGCTGTGCTGTGCAAAGCCTTCGGCCCCGCCGAAACCCTGGTGCTGGAAGAAATCGCCAGCCCGGCGATCAAGAAGAACGAAATCCTGCTGGACGTACACGCGGCGGGGGTGAACTTCCCGGACACGCTGATCATCGAGGGCAAGTACCAGTTCAAGCCGCCCTTTCCGTTTTCGCCGGGTGGCGAGGCGTCGGGCGTGGTCAGCGAAGTGGGTGAGAAGATCAGCCATTTGAAAGTCGGCGACCGGGTCATGGCACTCACCGGCTGGGGCAGCTTTGCCGAGCAGGTCGCGGTGCCGGGCTATAACGTGCTACCGATCCCGCCGAGCATGGACTTCAACACCGCTGCCGCCTTCAGCATGACCTACGGCACCTCGATGCATGCGCTCAAACAACGCGCCAACCTGCAACCGGGCGAAACCTTGCTGGTGCTCGGTGCGTCCGGCGGCGTAGGCCTGGCCGCGGTGGAAATCGGCAAGGCCATGGGCGCCCGTGTGATCGCCGCAGCCAGCAGCGCCGACAAGCTCGCCGTGGCCAAGGCCGCGGGTGCCGATGAACTGATCAACTACAGCGAAACCAGCCTCAAAGAAGAGATCAAGCGCCTCACCGACGGCAACGGCGCCGATGTGATCTACGACCCGGTGGGCGGTGACCTGTTTGACCAGGCCATCCGCGCCATCGCCTGGAACGGGCGTTTGCTGGTGGTTGGGTTCGCCAGCGGGCGTATTCCAGAGCTGCCGGTGAACCTGGCTTTGCTCAAGGGCGCAGCGGTGGTCGGGGTGTTCTGGGGCTCGTTTGCCCAGCGCCAGCCGCAGGACAATGCGGCGAACTTCCAGCAACTGTTCACTTGGTACGGTGAGGGCAAGCTCAAGCCGTTGGTGTCGCAGGTGTATCCACTGGAGCAAGCCGCCCAAGCGATCAATGACCTCGGCCAGCGCAAGGCTGTCGGCAAGGTCGTCGTCCAGACCCGCTAACCGACCTGAAATGCAATCAAATGTGGGAGGGGGCTTGCCCCCGATGGCAGTGGGTCAGCTACAGATAAGCTGGCTGACCTACCGCTATCGGGGGCAAGCCCCCTCTCACCTTTGATCTCCTGCGATCTTTAAAATCGATAACGACCCACACTTATCCATTTACGACATGTTCGTAAAAGAACATGCAATTGCTCCCATTTCCTGTGTTTGTGCATGAGAAGCGATGCTATTTTCGGTAACGAAACTGTAACATTCGCATCCGCAGTCAAAACAAGAAATTTGGAGCTCTTGAATGTTTGCTTTCTTTCGTCCTGCCGCGCATCAGGCGCCCCTGCCTGAAGAAAAAATAGACAGTACCTACCGACGACTGCGCTGGCAGATCTTCGCCGGTATTTTCTTCGGTTACGCCGGTTATTACCTGCTGCGTAAAAACTTCTCCCTGGCCATGCCCTACCTGATCGACGAGGGTTACACCCGTGGTCAACTGGGCTTGGCGATGTCGGCCATCGCCATTGCCTACGGCCTGTCCAAGTTCCTCATGGGCCTGGTGTCCGACCGTTCCAACCCACGCTACTTCCTGCCTTTCGGCCTGCTGATATCGGCGGGTGTGATGTTCATTTTCGGGTTCGCACCTTGGGCAACGTCCAGCGTGACCATGATGTTCATTCTGCTGTTCATCAACGGCTGGGCCCAAGGCATGGGCTGGCCGCCAAGTGGGCGGACGATGGTGCACTGGTGGTCGCAGAAAGAACGCGGCGGTGTAGTGTCGGTGTGGAACGTGGCGCACAACGTCGGTGGCGGCCTGATCGGTCCGCTGTTCCTGCTGGGCATGGCGTGGTTCAACGACTGGCACGCAGCTTTCTACGTGCCGGCCACTGTGGCCTTGGCGGTAGCGGCCTTTGCCTTCATCACCATGCGCGACACACCGCAATCGGTTGGCCTGCCGCCCATCGAGAAATACAAGAACGACTATCCCGAAGGCTACGACGCCAGCCATGAGGAAGAATTCAGCGCCAAGGAAATCTTCGTCAAATACGTGCTGCGCAACAAAATGCTTTGGTACATCGCCTTCGCCAACGTGTTCGTCTACCTGTTGCGCTACGGCGTGCTGGACTGGGCGCCAACTTATCTGAAGGAAGCCAAGCACTTCGACGTGGATAAAACGTCTTGGGCGTATTTCTTCTACGAGTGGGCAGGCATTCCAGGCACGCTGCTGTGCGGCTGGATGTCGGACAAGATCTTCCGTGGCAACCGTGGCCTGACGGGCGTGGTGTTCATGACGCTGGTGACCGTGGCAACCCTGGTGTACTGGCTCAATCCGCCGGGCAACCCGATGGTCGACATGATTGCGCTGTTCTCCATCGGTTTCCTGATCTACGGCCCAGTGATGCTGATCGGCCTGCAAGCCCTGGAGTTGGCACCCAAGAAAGCCGCCGGTACGGCCGCGGGCTTCACCGGTCTGTTCGGTTATCTGGGCGGTTCGGTGGCAGCCAGTGCGGCAATGGGCTACACCGTGGACCACTTCGGCTGGGACGGTGGTTTCGTACTGCTGATCGGTGCGTGCCTGCTGGCTATCGCGTTCCTGATCCCAACGCTGTGGCACACCAACAGCGTCAGCTCGGCGCGTTAATCGCCAGAGCAACCCTTTGCACAACGCTTGAGCCGCGCCTCCAGATTCCTATCTGGCATGGCGTGGCTACGCAGGGCGTTTACGGTCTGCTCGACATAATCGCGAGTAGTGCCGTAACGCCCGCAAGCGCTTTGCAGCACATGGTTGAGCACGATATCCGGCAAGTTGCCAGCATAGCTGGGCAAGTGCCTCTCCAGGACAAACCCCAACGCCTGCACCTGACTGCCATCCTCAAGACGGCAGCTGAGCCAGTGCGGCCGGTAGGACGGGTAAGGCATCTCGCGCTGCCACAAGGCGTAAAGCGAGGCCTCCAACTGATCTTCGGGCAAGCGGTAAGCGAACCCGCTGCAAGAGCCACCGCGATCCAACCCAAACACCAACCCTGGCGTTTCCGGCGTGCCCCGATGCTCGTGGGACCACAGGTACAGGCCGCGGTGATAGCCGTGGACCCGCGCCCGCACCCGCTCGGAGGACGAGCATTCAGGACGCCAGATCAGCGAACCGTACGCAAATAGCCAGACCGGCCCACCTTTATGCCGGCCCATGGTGGCCTGCATCGAGCTCATTAACTGTTCATGAGTGAGTTGCGGCCCCAGATCGAGCCGCGGAGGGTAAGCCAACTGCTGAAGATCGGTCTCTATGGCGGTCATGGCGAAAAGCGGTACGCCTCCTGTGTGTTACCAGTTGTAAGCAACTTTACCGTAATAAAACGCGCCGCTGTAACCGTACGGCGAAAAAGTGCTATAGGCCAAATTGCCACCACTGCTGGCGAAGGCGTTGACCTTCTCTGGGTATTTATCGGTGACGTTGTCGCCGCCTAAGGTGAAGGTCCAGTTCTTCAGCTTGTAGTCAGCCGATAAATCCAGTACCCAGGCGGCCTTGAAAGTCTGGTCGTTGACCTTGTCCGCCTGGTAGCTGGTGAACTCACCATAGCGCACCAAATTGCTGTGCAGTGCCCAATTGCCGTAGGTGAAGTCATTACCCAGGCTCAGCTTGTGCTGGGGCGTGGTATCGCCGAGCAAACCGATGCGCTCGCGACGGTCCACCCGCACCAGGTTCGCCCCAAGGCTATCGAGGATGGCCGGGTTGGGTTTCACATCGGTCACTTTGGTGTGGTTGTAGTTGTAGCCCACGGTGCTGTTCCAGCGGATACCGCTATCAAATTGGTAGCGATAGTTGGCTACCAGATCGACGCCGTCGGTGCTGGTGTCGGTGGCGTTGGTGAAGTAGCGGGCGGTGGTGTAATCAATGTTGCCCACGCCGTTGGCCTGCAGGTAGGCACGCGTCGCCGCGTTTATGCCGAGGTTGGAGGACAGGCTGATACGGTCGCGAATGTCGATACGGTACACATCCACCGTCACCGTCAGGTCATCGGCCGGCTCCAGTACCAGACCAAGGCTGTAGTTGCGCGACTTCTCGGCCTTGAGGTCTTCAGCACCGAGCAAGCGCGCAACCTGGCTGTTGGCCGGGAAGGTACCGGCTTCCTGGATGGTGCTGCCGATCAGCTGCGATGAGGTGTAGGCAAAGTTCTGCTGGGCCAGGGACGGCGCGCGGAAACCGTTGGACACACTGCCGCGCAAGGCCACTTGCGGGGTGAAGTCATAACGGGCTGACAGCGAGCCGCTGACGTTGGAGCCAAAGTCACTGTAGTCCTCATGGCGCACGGCGGCCGAGGCGCTAAGTTTTTCGGTGAAGTTGGTTTCCAGGTCCAGATACTGCGCCCAATTGTGACGAGAGCTGGTGCCCGCGTCGGCATCCCGGAAGCCGCCCAGCCCAGAGCTGCCGGTCTGGAAGTAGGACGCTGGCTCGCCCGCCTCGATTTCATAACCCTGATGCAGGTATTCACCGCCGAACGCCACGGACACCGGGTAAGGCAGCCAGCCCACGTCGAACTCGCGGGACAGGTCCAGGCTGACTTGCTTCTGGTCGTTGCTCAGGGTGCCGTTGTCGAACTTGCGCGGTGTCGCCAGGCCCAGGGAGGTGTTGATGGTTTCAGTGCTGAGTGCGTACTGGTTCTTGCCGTAGTTGGCCGACAGGTCGTAATGCCAGTCGTACGCCAGCAAGCCACGCAGGCCTACCACCAACGACGTGTCTTCAAGGTTGCTCTTGATCAGCGGCAGGTAACCGTTGGGGTTGAGCGCCGGGATGTTGTTGGACGCATTGCTCGCGCGGTAGAACGCCGCCGTCTCGCCACGCCGCTTGCTGTAACCGCCGAAGGTGTAGAACTCGGCCGCGTCGTTGAAGGAATATTCGGAGTTGAACTGGAACTTGCCTTCATTGGTGGCCGGCTCACCTTGGCGGAACACGCGCTGGCCATAGGTGGTAGAGCCGACGCTTCCGGTGCGGTAGTCATCACCGGCGCGGTTGGTGTAGTCGTTGTCAGCCCCTTCGGCCGACAGGTTGATAAAGCCGTTGTCGCCCAATGCCAGGCCAGTGTTGCCGCTGACATTACGCTGGATGCCGTCGCCCTTCTTGTATTCGCCGAACTTGGTGGAGATCGAGCCGCCATGGTCAGCGTGCTTGAGGATCACGTTGATCACCCCGGCAATCGCATCCGAGCCGTAGCGCGCGGAAGCACCGTCTCGCAGCACTTCGATATGGTCCACCGCCGACAGCGGGATCGCATTCAGGTCCGCCGGTGCCGACCCACGGCCCACTGCGCCGCCCAGGTTGACGAAGGCACTGGTGTGGCGGCGCTTGCCGTTGACCAGCACCAGCACCTGATCGGGTGACAGGCCGCGCAACTGTGCAGGCCGCACCAATTCGGCACCGTCCACCAGGCTTGGGCGTGGGAAATTGATTGATGGAATAAGGCGCGCCAGCACTGCGCCCAGCTCATCGGAGCCGGTGCTGCGCAGACTGTCACCGGAAATCACATCGATGGGTGACAGTGAAGCACTGGCCGTACGCTCCTGGGCGCGGGTGCCGGTGACAATCACGGTGTCGAGTTTGGGTGCATCGGTGGCGGACGTTTCGGCCGCAAAGACTGGATTGAAGCTCACAGCGGTCAGCAAATTGGCCGACAAAATCGCCGAGTACAGCGCGTGTTTCTTGTAGCTCCCCATACCGCTCCCCTTTCCCTTATGAATCAGTAATCAAACATCAGAACGTCAGTGCTCTGAGCTCATACGATCGATCCGGCTGGCGGGCGGTGGCGGTCAGTTGTTGGTGATTGGCAGAAAATCGGTAGTCCGTTGCGATATAGCTTAAAGATATTCATGTAACAAATTAAATACCTTTAAGGAATAAGAGAATGCATAAGCCCAGGGCCCCCTCCGTCAGGATTATCCGCAGCGATCCCGTTACTTTCAGCCCCGGTTCAGCCTGGGCACGCGCCAAGCCGTCAAAATAGGGTGCACATCACGACCCACTTAGCCGCCCATCAAACCGACTACCGAGGTCGCACCCATGAAGAATTTTCGACTGCCTGGCCTGTTATTGCTGGCCCAGGCCACCACCGCGCTAGCTGGCGAATCGCCCGTCACCGAAGACGACAAGGGCTTCTGGTACGCGCAGACCAGCGTCTACACTCGGCACTTCGCGCCGGACAAGGACCACAACAACAACCAAGACCTGATTGGCCTGGAGCGCAATGAAGCTTCAGGGTTGGTGTATGGCGGGGCAACCTTTCGCAACTCGTTCCGCCAGCGCTCGTACTACGCCTACGCGGGCAAGCGCTATGACATGACCGACTATCCGGTGTACCTGAAGGTCACGGGCGGGGCGATCCAGGGCTATCGCGGCAAGTACCGCGACAAGATCCCATTGAACCGTTTCGGTGTGGCGCCGGTGATTATTCCGTCGGTAGGCACCCATTACGGGCCGGTGGCGGCGGAGTTGGTGTTGTTGGGGTTCAATGCGGCGATGGTGACGACCGGCGTGCGCTTCTAAGCGAGCACTGAGCGGGGCTTTTGTGATGAGCAGGCTTGCCCGCTCACCACAAAAAGCCGGCGGCTCTTGGAATGGATCAGCGCGGCGCGTAGGCGAATACGTCGGCGCGCATCTGATGCGCATCCATGCCGGCGTCGACCAGCGCATCCAGCGTGCCGTAGATCATCGCCGGTGAGCCGCTGGCGTAGACGTGCACGGCCTTGAGGTCGGCGATGTCCTCGCACACCGCTTCATGGAGCAAACCGCAGCGTCCTTCCCAACCGCACAGATCACTGACGACTTTGTGCAGGAACAAGTTTGGCAGTTGCAGCCATTGGTCCCAGTGTTCGATCTGGTAGAAGTCTTCCGGGCGTCGCACGCCCCAGTACAGGTGCACCGGGTGCTTGAAGCCGGAGGCGCGGCAATGTTCGATCAGGCTATGCATCTGTGCCATACCGGTGCCGGCGGCGATCAACACCAGCGGACCGTCCGGCAGTTCAGCCAGATGGGTATCGCCAAACGGCAACTCCACACGGGCCATCTGATTGCGTTGCAGCTGTTCCAGCAGGGCGCGCGCGCTGTCCTCACGGGCCAGCACATGCAGTTCCAGCTCGCGCCCGGAGTGAGGCGCCGACGCTAGGGAGAATGCGGATTTTTCGCCATTTTCCCGTTCGATCATCAGGTATTGCCCGGCGTGGTAGCGCACCGCCTTGCCGGCCGGGGCCAGCAGGCGCACGCGCCACACATCACCACCGACCTCTACGCATTCACTCAATTGGCACGACAACTTGCGCAACGGCAACTCTCCCGGCGCCAACACGCCATCCCACAACACAATGCAATCTTCCAACGGTTCGGCGATGCAGGTGTAGAACTCACCGTGGTCGCGCACCTCACCTGCTTGCTGCACCCGGCCTTCCACCAGCAGCGCGGCACACACGTGGCAGACGCCATTGCGACAGGCCTGCGGGCATTCGTAGCCCAGGCGGCGCGCCCCTTCGAGGATTCGCTCGCCGGGGACCAGCTCCAGCACGGCGCCGGAAGGTTGCAGGGTTACACGCATCAATCTATTCCCAATTCTTTCCACATCGCATCGACGCGCGCGGTCACGGCTTCATCCTTGACGATCACCCGACCCCACTCGCGGGTAGTTTCACCCGGCCATTTGTGGGTAGCATCCAGGCCCATCTTAGAGCCCAGGCCCGATACCGGCGACGCGAAGTCGAGGTAGTCGATAGGCGTATTGTCGATCATCACCGTGTCGCGCTTGGGGTCCATGCGCGTGGTGATGGCCCAGATCACGTCGTTCCAGTCGCGGGCGTTGATGTCGTCGTCGGTGACAATAACGAACTTGGTGTACATGAACTGTCGCAAAAACGACCACACACCCAACATGACGCGCTTGGCATGGCCAGGGTACGACTTCTTCATGGTCACGATGGCCATGCGGTACGAACAGCCTTCCGGCGGCAGGTAGAAGTCGGTGATTTCCGGGAATTGCTTTTGCAGGATAGGCACGAACACTTCGTTGAGCGCCACGCCGAGAATGGCCGGCTCATCCGGCGGACGGCCGGTGTAAGTGCTGTGGTAGATCGGCTTGATCCGGTGGGTGATGCGTTCGACGGTGAATACCGGGAAGCTGTCGACTTCGTTGTAATAGCCGGTGTGGTCGCCGTAAGGACCTTCGTCGGCCATCTCGCCAGGGTGGATCACGCCTTCGAGGATGATTTCAGCAGTGGCCGGCACTTGCAGGTCGTTGCCACGGCATTTGACCAGCTCGGTACGGTTGCCACGCAACAGGCCCGCGAAGGCGTATTCGGACAGGCTGTCCGGCACAGGGGTCACAGCGCCCAGGATGGTGGCGGGGTCTGCACCCAAGGCCACGGAAACCGGGAACGGCTGGCCAGGGTGTTTTGCGCACCACTCACGGAAGTCCAGCGCGCCGCCACGGTGACTCAGCCAACGCATGATCACCTTGTTGCGGCCGATCACTTGCTGACGGTAGATACCGAGGTTCTGACGGTCTTTGTTCGGGCCTTTGGTGACGGTCAGGCCCCAGGTGATCAGCGGGCCGACGTCGCCGGGCCAGCAGGTTTGCACCGGGAGCATGGCCAGGTCGACGTCATCGCCTTCGATGACCACTTCCTGGCACACCGCGTCCTTGACCACTTTGGGGGCCATGGCAATGATTTTGCGGAAGATCGGCAGCTTCGACCAGGCGTCCTTCAGACCCTTGGGGGGCTCGGGCTCCTTGAGGAAGGCCAGTAGTTTGCCGATCTCGCGCAGTTCGCTGACCGACTCGGCGCCCATGCCGAACGCCACGCGATCGGGCGTGCCGAACAGGTTGCCGAGCACCGGAATATCAAAGCCGGTCGGGTTTTCGAACAGCAGCGCCGGGCCCTTGCTACGCAGGGTACGGTCGCAAATCTCAGTCATTTCCAGCACTGGGGAAACCGGCACCTGGATACGTTTCAACTCTCCGCGCTGCTCAAGTTGCTGCACGAAATCCCGAAGATCCTTGAATTTCATTAACCATGCCACCCGTAAAATAGGCGTACATCCTACCTGCTCTGAGGCTGGCTGGCAGCTTATCGCGGTGCATTTGACTGCCGAATGCGCTTAAAAAACGCGCAAAAAAAAATGGCGCCCCTGGGGGCGCCATTCTTTCGGACCTGAAACGTCGTATTACTTACGCTTCATCGACAGGAAGAACTCGTCGTTGGTCTTGGTGGTTTTCAGCTTGTCGATAAGGAACTCGATGGCTGCAACTTCGTCCATCGGGTGCAGCAGCTTGCGAAGGATCCACATACGCTGCAGTTCGTCGTCGGCAGTCAGCAACTCTTCGCGGCGGGTGCCGGAACGGTTGATGTTGATCGCCGGGAACACGCGTTTTTCCGCGATGCGACGGTCCAAAGGCAGTTCCATGTTGCCGGTACCCTTGAACTCTTCGTAGATCACTTCGTCCATCTTCGAGCCGGTTTCAACCAGCGCGGTGGCGATAATGGTCAGCGAGCCGCCTTCTTCGATGTTCCGCGCGGCGCCGAAGAAACGCTTCGGCTTCTCCAGGGCGTGGGCATCGACACCACCGGTCAATACCTTGCCGGAGCTCGGGATCACGGTGTTGTAAGCACGGGCCAGACGGGTGATGGAGTCGAGCAGGATCACCACGTCCTTCTTGTGTTCGACCAGGCGCTTGGCCTTCTCGATCACCATCTCAGCAACCTGCACGTGGCGGGTTGGCGGCTCATCGAACGTCGAGGCAACCACTTCGCCGCGCACGGTGCGCTGCATTTCGGTCACTTCTTCCGGACGTTCATCGATCAGCAATACGATCAGGTGAACTTCAGGGTTGTTACGCGCGATGTTCGCTGCAATGTTCTGCAGCATGATGGTCTTACCGGCTTTCGGCGGTGCGACGATCAGGCCACGCTGGCCTTTGCCAATCGGAGCGCACAGGTCGATCACACGACCGGTCAAGTCTTCGGTGGAACCGTTACCGGCTTCCATCTTCATGCGCACAGTCGGGAACAGCGGGGTCAGGTTCTCGAAGAGAATCTTGTTTTTCGCGTTCTCTGGACGATCGAAGTTGATCGTGTCGACCTTGAGCAGGGCGAAGTAACGCTCGCCTTCCTTCGGTGGACGGATCTTGCCAACGATGGTGTCACCGGTGCGCAAGTTGAAGCGACGGATCTGGCTCGGCGAGACGTAGATATCGTCTGGGCCGGCGAGATAGGAAGCGTCTGCAGAGCGGAGGAAGCCGAAGCCGTCCTGGAGAATCTCCAGCACGCCATCACCGGAGATTTCCTCGCCGCTTTTCGCGTGCTTCTTGAGCAGGGAGAAAATCACGTCCTGCTTGCGCGAACGGGCCATATTTTCTATGCCCATTTCTTCGGCCAATTGGAGCAGGTCGGTAATCGGCTTTTGCTTGAGTTCAGTCAGATTCATATAGGAATGACGTAATCATTTATGGAGGGGGGGAAATTAAGCTTTTGGCTTAATGAGGCCGCGCCGCAGAGAAGGCGACAGGATCGCGTACTAATCGAAAAGGAATGCGTCGGCGACGGCTTGCAGGGGGCAGTGGAGAAACCAGTGCGGGGCCGAATGTACCACCTGAATTTCGGAGCGTCTAGCCCTGTTTAACGAAAAAGCCCCGCAATTTGCGGGGCCTTTTTGACGACGCTTAGATGTTGGCGTCGAGGAAAGCTTGCAGCTGGGACTTCGACAGCGCACCTACTTTGGTGGCTTCAACGTTGCCGTTCTTGAACAGCATCAGTGTAGGAATACCGCGCACACCGTGCTTGGCCGGGGTTTCCTGATTGTCGTCGATGTTCAGCTTGGCAATGGTCAGCTTGCCTTCGTAAGTAGTTGCAATGTCGTCCAGGACCGGAGCGATCATTTTGCAAGGGCCGCACCATTCAGCCCAGTAGTCAACCAGCACCGGGCCAGCAGCCTTGAGTACTTCGGCCTCAAAGGTCGCGTCGGTGACGTGCTTGATAAGATCGTTGCTCATGGATGTCTCCGGATTGTAAGCAAAAAAAACGTTGCCCATCATAGCCGCCCTTCCCCCGTTCAGGAAGCCGCCTCTGATTGAGTCTTGCTATGGTGATGCATGAGTTTGGGTATAGCCCAATTCAAGACGCGACGGGACTCACAAAGGTAATGCCCGTGCGTAACGCTGCATTACGTACGTGTTCCTGCATGGTTTTCTGCGCTGTCGCACTCGCACGCCGGGCCAAGGCACGCAAAATTTTGCGATGTTCCTGCCAGGTTTCCATGGCCCGCTCTGGCCGGATGAACGGTAATTTCTGACTTTCCAGGAACACCTCGGCGCTGGCACTGAGAATACTCACCATCGCTTGGTTGCCGCTGGCCAACAGGATGCGTTGGTGAAACTCGAAGTCCAGCCGCGCCGCGGCGTCGAAGTCGCCGGCCTTGAGCACCTTGCGCATCGCCTCAACGTTGTCCTCAAGACTGTCCAGCTCATCGATGGTCAGCGTGACCGCTGCCAGCCCCGCCGCAAACCCCTCCAGCGCATAGCGCAATTGGAAGATATCCAACGGCGTGGCCTGGGCCGCGAAAGGCCAGGCAAAGCCCGGCGCGTCCTCCGCCGCCTGCACGAATACGCCTTTGCCCGGCTGCACGCTGACCACGCCCAACGCACTCAGGGACGATAACGCCTCACGCAACGACGCTCGGCTCACGCCCAACTGCACCGCCAGGTCGCGTTGTGACGGCAACGCGTCGCCTGGCCCGAAGCCCTGCTCCTTGATCAGTTTGCGAATGGCCTGCAGGGCCGCTTCCGGTACGGCTTGGGCGATGGAATTCATAAAAAACTCAAGGTTTCAGTCAGCAGAGCGGCTAGTTGTAAAGCTATTCGCGGCCGGCGGCAAGCCACGCCCCAAAGGGGCTCGCATGTTTTTGCCGGCGCTCGAAAAGGGTGCGAAAGGCTATGCCACTGTTCAGACCAGTAAGACCAATGAAGCTCAACAAATCCCAGCCTTACAGACGATTTCGAGCCTACTGGCATGGGCTGTGCAATCACGCAAGCAAGCCAAATCCAGAAAATCCTTTCGCCCTTTTCGGAGAGTTGCCATGACTAAGCGCTACAGCGCCCTGCTCACTGCCCTGTTTGCCAGCCTGATGCTGAGCCAGGCACCCGCCCAGGCCAATGGGCTGGACGATATCGTCGCCCGTGGCACCCTTAAGGTAGCCGTGCCCCAGGACTTCCCGCCGTTTGGCTCGGTCGGCCCCGACATGAAGCCGCGCGGCCTGGACATCGATACTGCCAAGCTGCTGGCCGACCAACTCAAGGTCAAGCTGGAGCTGACCCCGGTCAACAGCACCAACCGCATCCCGTTCCTCACCACCGGCAAGGTTGATCTGGTGATCTCCAGCCTGGGCAAAAACCCGGAGCGGGAAAAAGTCATCGATTTCTCCAAGGCTTACGCGCCGTTCTACCTGGCCGTATTCGGCCCACCTGATGCCGCCATCAGCAGCACCGACGACCTTAAGGGCAAGACCATCAGCGTGACCCGTGGCGCCATCGAAGACATCGAGCTGACCGCAGTAGCGCCCAAGGAAGCGACCATCAAGCGCTTCGAAGACAATAACTCCACCATCGCCGCCTACCTGGCAGGCCAGGTCGACCTGATCGCCAGCGGCAACGTGGTGATGGTGGCGATCAGCGAGCGCAACCCGAAACGCGTGCCAGCGCTGAAAGTGAAACTCAAAGATTCGCCGGTGTACGTCGGCGTGAACAAAAACGAGCCGGCGCTGCTGGAGAAGGTCAACCAGATCCTGGTCGCGGCCAAGGCCGATGGCAGCCTGGAAAAGAACGCGATGCAATGGCTGAAAGAGCCGCTGCCCGCCGATCTTTGATACGACGGAGCTGACTCATGGCGTATCAATTTGACTTTGTGCCGGTGCTGGCCAATACCGATCTGCTGTTGCGCGGCGCGTTGTTCACCCTTGAGCTGACAGCCATCGGTGCGATCCTGGGGGTGGCCCTGGGCACCGTCGGCGCGGCGGTGCGGGCGTGGAAGATCCAGCCGTTTGCCTGGTTCTTCGGCGTCTATGTCGAGTTGATCCGCAACACGCCGTTCCTGGTGCAACTGTTCTTCATCTTCTTTGGCCTGCCGTCCCTGGGGCTAAAGATTACCGAGTGGCAAGCCGCCGTATTGGCGATGGTGATCAACCTGGGGGCCTACTCCACGGAGATCATTCGCGCCGGCATCCAGGCCATCCCGCGCGGGCAACTGGAAGCCGCCGCCGCGCTGGCGATGACGCGTTTCGAAGCGTTCCGCCATGTGGTGTTGCTGCCGGCGCTGGGCAAAGTGTGGCCGGCACTGAGCAGCCAGATCATCATCGTGATGCTCGGTTCGGCGGTGTGTTCACAGATCGCCACCGAAGAGCTGAGCTTCGCCGCCAACTTTATTCAGTCGCGTAATTTTCGCGCGTTTGAAACCTATGCCCTCACCACCCTGGTGTACCTGTGCATGGCGTTGATGATTCGCCAGTTGCTCAACTGGATCGGCCGCCGCTTTGTGATGAGGAATAGCCGATGAGTGATTTTTCCTTCTGGGACATCGTACGCAATCTGCTTACGGGCCTTCAGTGGACGCTGTTGCTGTCGCTGGTGGCGTTCATCGGCGGCGGCCTGATCGGCTTGCTGGTGATGACCATGCGCATCAGCAGCAAGGCGTTCGCGCGCAATCTTGCGCGCACCTACATCGAGCTGTTCCAGGGCACGCCGTTGTTGATGCAGCTGTTTCTGGTGTTCTTCGGCATCGCCCTGCTGGGGGTGGATATTTCACCGTGGCTGGCAGCGGCGATTGCCCTGACATTGTTTACCAGCGCCTACCTCGCTGAGATCTGGCGCGGTTGTGTCGACTCCATCGCCCACGGGCAGTGGGAAGCCTCGGCCAGCCTGGCGCTGAATCCGCTTGAACAACTGCGCTACGTGATCCTGCCCCAGGCCCTGCGGATCGCCGTGGCGCCAACGGTGGGGTTCTCGGTGCAGGTGGTCAAAGGCACCGCCGTGACCTCCATCATCGGCTTCACCGAATTGACCAAGACCGGCGGCATGCTCGCCAACGCGACCTTCGAGCCCTTCATGGTCTACGGCCTGGTGGCCCTCGGTTACTTCCTGCTTTGCTACCCCTTGTCCCTCAGTGCTCGCTACCTGGAAAGGAGACTGCATGCCTCTGCTTAGAATTTCCGCCCTGCATAAGTATTACGGCGATCACCACGTCCTCAAGGGCATCGACCTGACGGTTGAAGAAGGCCAGGTGGTGGCGATCATCGGGCGCAGCGGCTCGGGTAAATCCACCCTGCTGCGCACCCTCAATGGCCTGGAGTCGATTAACGATGGAGTGATCGAGGTCGACGGCGAATACCTTGATGCCGCCCGCGCTGACTTGCGCAGCCTGCGGCAGAAAGTCGGCATGGTGTTCCAACAGTTCAACCTGTTCCCGCACCTGACGGTGGGTGAAAACGTCATGCTCGCGCCACAAGTGGTGCAGAAAGTGCCCAAGGCCAAAGCGGCACAGTTGGCCAAGCAGATGCTGGAACGCGTTGGGCTGGGAGAGAAATTCGACGCTTTCCCAGATCGCTTGTCCGGCGGCCAGCAACAGCGCGTCGCCATTGCCCGGGCCCTGGCTATGTCACCCAAAGTGCTGCTGTGCGATGAAATCACCTCAGCCCTGGACCCGGAGTTGGTCAACGAAGTGCTCAGCGTGGTGCGCCAGTTGGCCAAGGACGGTATGACCTTGATCATGGTGACGCACGAAATGCGCTTCGCCCGGGAAGTCGGTGACAAGCTGGTATTCATGCACCAGGGCAAGGTGCATGAAGTCGGCGATCCAAAACTGCTGTTTGCCAATCCCCAGACCGCTGAGTTAGCAAACTTCATCGGTACAACAGAAGCCCACGCCTGATCGATTAGCCGCCAGGTACCAACTCGAAGCGCCCGCCGCCCTCCAATAACGTTTTATCGCGTACGGAGGCGGCAGCATTCGAGAGATAGGTGTCAATCTGCACCTGCGCTGAAAACACCCGCCCGCTGACAGGCTGCCCTGCCTTCAACAGCACCAGCGCTTGGTCCGGCCTCAGGTGACCACCGCGCTCCGCCCTGTTGTGCATCGGCGCCAACTCTATCGCCTGGCCATCGAGCACTGGCTGCTGCAGCGTCAGGTCAAACCGCCCCTCCCGACCAAACCTGAAACCTTGACCGTCGGCAGGCACGCCCATAAAACGCAGGGCTATGAACCTAGCATCAGTGCACACCACGCTCACACGCACCATGCGCTTACCCAGGAAAACCCCGCGAGCATCAGGCTTTGAAACGGGGCGCAGAAGCCCGTAATCAATTTGCGGTTGGCTCACTGACAGGTGGCACTCAGAAGCCGACGCCTCAAAAACCGTCAATAGGCTCACCACCGCCGCGAGCATCCCTGACGTCAAAGCACTTTTAGCTGCAGACCGCCGCTGTATTTTCATAAAGTTGGGTTTCATCGATTTGTTCCGACAGTTCGAGTTGCAGTTTGCAGGAGGTCGCGTTCGGCGATGACACGGTCAAGGTTTGTGGCGCGTCGATGTTATTCAGGAAAATCAGGCCGTCTCCGACGACGGAGGTCAGGAATGAATTGTCTGCCGTAAGCACCGAAGCACCTTTGGGTAACGCTTGGCCACTCTGATCGACGGCACGCAACAGCACCCTCCTGACCTTAACCACTTCAAAGTCGACCTTGCTGAATGAGCCTCGTCCAACTTCCAGGGATTGGGTGCCGTTCTTGATATCTACCTGCCGTGGCAGGGATTTGCCTTCCACCTCGACAAGGCTGCTCTGATAAGCGGGCAATCCCGGTATCACCGCCATTCCCCACCGATCGGTCCATACAGGCCCCTGGGGTGTAGTGATACGCGCGCCCGACACATCGCCGACCGACGCAATCCCAAACGTATCCTCGACCCTGTACGGAGACAGCGTCAGCCCCCGTTCATGAGCCACAACCGCGCCTTGCAACTGACCGCTATAGCTGGTGTTGGTCGAGTCCCGGTTGATGCCCAGGCCCAACTGAGCATAACGGGACGTCATGTTCAGCAAACCGCCCTGCGCATGCCGGGCGGCCGTACCAAGGTCGCTGTCAGCGCGCAGTTCATAATTGAGTGTGTCGTCGACGCGTTCGTTGAAGGCTGCGCCAATACTCGATCGATGCCCCTGGTGCCTGGCGGTAGAAGTGAGCGAACGATCCCCCCCCAAGGGAACACTGACTTGCAAACGCACGCCTAGCCCATCGTTGTTGTTCTTGTTAGTGCCAGAAGTGCCAACTTGCGAGTCCACGCTCAACCCGACATTGGCGTACCTGAACTGCTTGTTCCAGGCGCCATGCACATACTGAGAGGCGCTACTGTTGAAGTTTGCAGCACGGGTGTATCCAATCGTGAACACACCCAATTGCGGGTCCGCCCAGCTGAGACCTGCCGTGTATTGGTTTTTGAACCGCGAGTTCGCCAACTCACCACTGTCAGCGCGCACACTATCGAGCACATCACGATAGCCAGGTGTCTGGGTCGTAGCGCTCAGGGTCATCTGCACGTCACCCGGCAGCACGCTGCCCAACGAAACGCTATTACGCACACCCCGTACGTTGTTCTTGTTGTCCCGTGAGAGGTTGTTACGCAGGCCAACAGAGAATCGCTGCGCGAAACTGCTGTCCAGCGCAAGCCCCACCGAATTGTAATGATCGGTAACCTGCACACCCGAACTGAGGGCCGTGGCGGGGGTGAGCGCCCAGGTCCCGCTTGCCACGGCCAGCATAGGCTCATCGGCACCGCTACGTTCCACATCCCGTATCTTGCCGACGGCCGCGGTATACCCGGACTTCACCGGCATCGCATCGCGAAACGAAGCGGCCGGCACCACAAAGCTACGCTGTCCGCCACGGGTCTCAATGACCCGTACATCAAGGTCACTCGTGCCGTTGAGCAACGGCAGGTTGCTCAATGCAAACGGCCCTTCCGGCACGACTGTTGTGTAGATCAATGCGCCCGACTGGCGTACCTCTATCCGAGACTGACTAAGGGCCTGGCCTTCGACCACTACTCCATTACCGCCGGCACCGCCGTCGACACCGTCTGGAGACAGTTGGAAACCGGTCAGTTGCACCCCGCCGAACACCGGGCTGTTACCGGATATCTGCCCCACCTGGAGGGTCGACGCCAACCGCGCAATATCCCGTTGCGCATAGGCGTACAGGTGCTCGGCCCCAGACCGACCATCGGTAGAGATATAGAGCTGACGGCTGCGCGCAATCCAATCGCCTACGTTAAACCCCACCTCCGTGGACGCCGATAGAAAACGGCCCCTGGCATCGCGCGAATGACTGTTGATGCCTTGCACGTCATAGTTGAGCAAGCCCGCCGCTCCACCTCGAGCGAAATGGCCAGTGGCTCGTTGCGGCTCACGGATCGCCTGGGTGGGAACGACGATCGCTACCTCCTCGTTGCCCGGACGCAGGTTCAATTCCGTGCTGGGAAACTCGGTAAGGAAGTCATGACAGGCCTGGTCAGCAGAAACCTGTTTATCTATCACTGAAGCAGGTACACGCAGCCCCGCTCGGACCAGCAAGCCACGGGTAAAGCACAACGCCCCTTCATGGTTGAACCGCGCATCGGTCAATCCAACGCGATCACCATTAACCGTCAGATCAACAACCCGAACACCTTCAGTGAATCGTGGCGCGTCTCGAAAATAGCGGGCAACCGAAGGATCGAGTCCGCGATGCTGCAAGATAGTCAGATCGAATTCCAGCGGGTGCGCCCCGGGCCCCGCGTAAACGTGACCTGCGGCGCCAGAAAACATCGCTACGCAGGCTGAGAGACTGACTCGGTTGAACTTAAAAGGCGCTGCGGCCTTTTTACCCCCACACCGTTTTTTACCAACAGCGCCGGTAACCTCGTTTATTTTTCCCATACGAGGTCAAGGCATGTTGGCTAGGAGCAAGGCATCGTAGTTGTCTACGGTAAATCCATAAACAGTGGCAGGCATGATGGTGACTGACGTGGCATCAGGGTGAGCGCTTGAAAATTCAGCGCTCAGCACCTCACCCGGCAAGATATAGGTGCGTGAAAGATAGGCTTTGGCTTTTTGCGGGTTCAGTTGCACCTCGGCGGCCAAACGAACGACATAGGGACTGTCGTTATGCACGCTCAACGTTTTGCCCTGCAGGCGCCAGGTCAGTAACTCCCAAGGCGCATTGTGCTGTGGCAGTCCCTTGGGATGGAGAATCAGCGGCAGGTTTTGTCGCAGGCTGATACCGATCGTCGCACCCGAGCCTGGCTGGGTTTGTGGGATACCCTCGAAGGTGACACGCTTCAAACGCTGAGTCTTGAGCGGTTCCTTGCCAATCAACATGAACCTCACCATTTGCAGTTGGCCACCATCCACCCTTGCAACCGGGGGAGTGACAACCACCAAGGGTTCCAGGTCTTCCGGAACATCTTCAATAGCCGAATGGAGTAGCGCAGGCCCGACGTCAGTATTCTTGACGTTAATACTGGCCTCACCATCGGACTCATTTAGCACAATGACAGTGGTTTCAGGCTCCATGCCATCGGCGTACGCCACACCGCATAAAAGAAAGTTAACGCACACGCTAAACGCTAAAAAGAACTTCGACTTGGAGACGATACACATCCGACGTTTCCTTTACTTCGAACACAGCAAAACAGTCAGAACACGTTAAAACTTCAAACACCTAAAGTCTCAACGTGTGCTGACCGACTCAACATTGCTTACAAGTAACGTAACTCTAAGGTGGCATGGCCATCAAGATTGATACCCTCACCGACGGAAAAAGCAGAGGTCTTGTTGATAACCCCTTGCACTTGCAAGTTTCCGGAAACCACTGAAAGCTTAATCGGCGTAGTGGTCCCAGACGCCCAGCTTGTCAAATGCGGAGGCTGTGCCAGGGCCCCGTCGCCGACGGACCAAGTAACGCCGTTATTGTTCGAACCATTAACCCTGACCGTTTTACCGTCAGCAACGGTATTGGCCATGAACATAACGTAACCGCCAACTTTCTCACCTTTGGATGACGTGCCTAGCCCATAGTTAAAGGTGTCAATATAGGTCTGATTAAATGCACTTCGCATCATACCAGGTACTTTACTGCTTGCACGATTGTCCTGTGTCTTGATGCTTACCAAAGTAGGCGCATCGCATTTGACGGTAAAAGGCGTGCTTTTTTTATCCAACTTTGTGTAATGGGTGGCACTTAGCGAACTCGGTCGAATCATACCGTAATCAAATACCGAGTTGACTATCGTAAAGCTGCAGCTTGCGGGCGCGATGGTTCCTTTAACACGGACATCAGCTGCTTGGGCATTGAGCCCCGTCGCAGCCAAACATACACCCATCATTACAATAATTTTATTTTTCAAACTTATCACCTTTAACAAAAAAATGGATAGCCACAGATAAAACTCGCCCATAGGCCTGGCACTGAAAAAATTCACTGCAGAGCGCCGTCGCCCCGCCGAAAAGCAATCAGCCCCAGTTGACCATTAGGGTAGTTATGTTCAGATGTACTTCAGTTCCAGCGTGGCATGACCGTCCAGCTTGATTTCATTACTGAGGCTGAGAGCGGATGTCTTATTAAGAATGGCCCGAACGTTTAGCGTACCGGACAGCGTGGAAAACTTCAGCGGTGTAAGGTCACCCGACCACCAGCTGGTCAAGACAGGAGTTTGCGCCATGGCACCGGCGATACCGCGCCAAACGCCACCATTGTCGAATGACTGCATAATATTGACAGCCTTGCCATCAGCCACCGAACTTCTCATGTATAAAATATAACCGCCGATATGTTCACCATTACCGGTATCACCAAGCCCGTAGTTATAGTTATCATTGTACTGCGAGCCATATTGAAGTGTTATGCCACCCACTTTACTTGCCGCACGATTATCCGTTGCACTTATAGCGACCCGAGCTTGTGCAGCACACTTTATGACGAACGGAGTGCTTTTGTTTGGTAACGGATTATATTGGGTGGCGCTTAAAGAGCTCGGATTGATTTTGCCATAATCAATGGTCGAATTTGTGAGTGTAAAACTGCAACTGGAAGGTGCAATGGAGCCTTTGACACGTAAGTCCGCAGCTTGAACGCTCAGGCAAGCAACTGCAAGGAACACGCCCCCAAACAAAGCACTTTTATTTTTCATATACAGTCCACCTTACTATCAAAGATCATTTATCCGCGTACAACTAAAAACTCAAACTATCTAAAAGCCAATCTTACAAACCCACATTTAAAAGCCGCCCACACCGAACGCTCAACTATAAATAAATAACACCTAGGCAAAATCGCCGGACCGAAGTATTAACACTCCACCCCTTCAATTAAACCGGAAAAAATATCAATGATTGTAAGAGTACTCAGCGGCAGCCATTCCACACTGGAATATTCGTTGTGCGAATCAAAACAACAACTTGGAGGACTAATACAGAAGCATGTAGGAATTAGTTACCAATCCCATAAATAAAGCCCCGGAAATCAAGGACTACGGCATCTGTTAACTTTGTAATGCAATCGTCATGAAAATCTCCTACAACCCGCATCGGCAATTTCCGCTGACGCCCTGATTGGAAATCCTATGGCGCTACGCGTTGGCGCCAGCGGTCGATCGTGGCACGATGGTCAGGTTATCGACCGAGACCCCCAAACCATGCCGCAATCCCAAGCCAAGAATCTGTCCCTGATCGCCGCCATAGACCTGGGTTCCAATAGCTTTCACATGGTCGTGGCCAAGGCCCAGAACGGCGAAATCCGCATCCTTGAACGGCTCGGCGAGAAAGTGCAACTGGCTGCCGGGATCGACGACGCCCGCCAGCTCAATGAAGAATCCATGCAGCGCGGGCTCGATTGCCTCAAGCGTTTTGCGCAGCTGATTAACGGTATGCCCCTGGGCGCGGTGCGGATTGTCGGCACTAATGCCCTGCGCGAAGCGCGCAATCGCGGCGAATTCATCCGCCGCGCCGAGGAAATCCTCGGCCACCCGGTAGAAGTCATCTCCGGCCGTGAAGAGGCGCGCCTGATCTATCTAGGCGTGTCCCACACCTTGGCCGACACCCCCGGCAAGCGTCTGGTGGCGGACATCGGCGGCGGCAGTACCGAGTTCATCATCGGCCAGCGTTTCGAACCGCTGCTGCGCGAAAGCCTGCAGATGGGTTGCGTCAGCTATACCCAACGTTACTTTAAGGACGGCAAGATCACTCCGGCGCGCTACGCCCAGGCCTACACCGCAGCGCGGTTGGAAATCATGAGTATCGAACACGCCCTGCACCGCCTGACCTGGGATGAGGCCATCGGCTCGTCTGGCACCATCCGTGCTATCGGCCTGGCACTCAAGGCCGGCGGCCATGGCACGGGTGAGGTCAACGCCGAAGGCCTGGCGTGGCTCAAGCGCAAGCTATTCAAACTGGGGGACGCCGAGAAAATCGACTTCGACGGCATCAAGCCCGACCGTCGCACCATTTTCCCGGCCGGCCTGGCGATTCTCGAAGCCATCTTCGACGCCCTCGAACTGCAACGCATGGACCACTGTGACGGCGCCCTGCGCGAAGGTGTGCTCTACGACCTGCTGGGCCGCCATCACCACGAGGACGTACGTGAGCGCACGCTCAGCTCGCTGATGGAGCGTTATCACGTCGACCTGGAACAAGCCGCCCGTGTGGAACGCAAAGCCTTGCACGCGTTCGACCAAGTGGCCGAGGACTGGGACCTGGAAGACGGCGTATGGCGAGAGCTGCTGGGCTGGGCCGCCAAGGTGCATGAGGTAGGCCTGGATATCGCCCACTACCATTACCACAAGCACGGCGCCTACCTGATCGAGCACTCCGACCTGGCCGGTTTCTCCCGGGAAGACCAGCAGATGCTCGCACTGCTGGTGCGCGGTCATCGTCGCAATATTCCCAAGGATAAGTTTGCCGAGTTCGGTGATGAAGGCATCAAGCTGATCCGCCTGTGCGTACTGCTGCGCTTCGCGATCCTGTTCCACCACATTCGCGGCACCCAGGAAATGCCCCAGGTGAGCCTGCGCGCCAATGGCGAGAGCCTGGATGTCGTGTTCCCGAAAGGCTGGCTGGATGAGAACCAACTGACCCAGGCGGACTTCGCCCAGGAAGCGGAGTGGCTGACACGAGTGGGGTTCAGCCTGAACCTGCGATAGAGAACACCGAAAACAACTGTGGGAGGGGGCTTGCTCCCGATGGCGGTAGACCAGTCAATGAATCTGTTGACTGAGACTCCCTCATCGGGAGCAAGCCCCCTCCCACATTTTCAGACCGCGTCGGTGCTTAGTTCACCGACAGAATCGGACTGCCCAACTTCTCCAGCAACGTCGCCTGCGCACTGCGTGGGTTCTGGTTGCCGGTCGGCGTGTTGCGCACGTAACGGCCGTCGGATTGCAGGCTCCAGCTGTGGGTGTTGTCGGTCAGGTAGCTTTCCAGCTCTTTCTTGACCCGCATGATCAGCTTCTTGCCCTCTACAGGGAAGCAGGTCTCCACACGCTTATCCAGGTTGCGCTCCATCCAGTCGGCACTGGACAGGAACATCTGCTCTTCGCCGCCGTTGAGGAAGTAGAACACCCGCGTGTGCTCCAGGAAGCGGCCGATGATCGAACGCACATGGATATTGTGCGACACGCCAACAATGCCCGGACGCAGGCAGCACATGCCACGCACCACCAAGTCGATACGCACGCCGGACTGGCTGGCCTTGTACAGCGCGCGGATGATCTTCGGATCGGTCAGCGAGTTGAACTTGGCAATGATGTGCGCCGGTTTGCCGTCGAGGGCGAACTGGGTTTCGCGGGCAATCATGTCGAGCATGCCCTTCTTCAGGGTGAACGGCGCGTGCAGCAGCTTCTTCATGCGCAAGGTCTTGCCCATGCCGATTAACTGGCTGAACAACTTGCCGACGTCTTCACACAAGGCGTCGTCGGAAGTCAGCAGGCTGTAGTCGGTATAGAGCTTGGCGTTGCCAGCGTGGTAGTTGCCGGTACCCAAGTGGGCGTAGCGCACGATCTCACCCGCTTCGCGGCGCAGGATCAGCATCATCTTGGCGTGTGTCTTGAAGCCAACCACGCCGTAGATCACCACCGCGCCGGCCGCTTGCAGACGGCTGGCCAGTTGCAGGTTGGATTCTTCGTCGAACCGCGCACGCAACTCGATCACCGCGGTGACTTCCTTGCCGTTGCGCGCAGCGTCCACCAGGGCATCGACGATTTCCGAGTTGGCGCCGCTGCGGTACAGGGTCTGGCGTACGGCCAACACGTGCGGGTCCTTGGCGGCCTGGCGCAGCAGGTCGACCACCGGAGTGAAGGACTCGAACGGGTGCAGAAGCAGGATGTCCTGCTTGCTCACAACGCTGAAGATGTTCTCGCTGTTTTGCAGCAGTTTCGGGATCTGCGGCGTGAACGGCGTGTATTGCAGCTCCGGGTGGCTGTCCAGGCCGGTGATGCTGAACAGACGCGTCAGGTTCACCGGACCGTTGACCTGATACAACTCGGTCTCGCCCAGGTTGAACTGCTTGAGCAGGTAGTCCGACAGGTGTTTCGGGCAGGTGTCGGCCACTTCCAGGCGTACCGCATCGCCGTAGCGCCGCGAGAACAGCTCGCCGCGCAGGGCACGGGCCAAGTCTTCGACGTCTTCGGAGTCGAGCGCCAGGTCGGCGTTACGGGTCAGGCGGAACTGGTAGCAGCCCTTGACCTTCATGCCTTGGAACAGATCATCGGCGTGGGCGTGGATCATCGAGGACAGGAATACATAGTTGTCGCCAGCGCCCCCCACCTCTTCCGGCACCTTGATGATCCGTGGCAGCAAACGCGGCGCCGGGATGATCGCCAGGCCGGAATCGCGACCGAAGGCGTCGATACCTTCCAGCTCAACGATGAAGTTGAGGCTCTTGTTCACCAGCAACGGGAACGGGTGCGTCGGGTCGAGGCCGATCGGCGTGATGATTGGCGCGATCTCGTCACGGAAATAGCGACGCACCCACGTTTTGATCTTGGTGGTCCAGTGACGGCGACGGATGAAGCGGACCTGATGTTTTTCCAGCTCCGGCAGCAGGATGTCGTTGAGGATCGCGTATTGGCGGTCCACATGGCCGTGCACCAGCTCGCTGATGCGCGCCAACGCCTGGTGCGGTTGCAGGCCGTCGGCGCCGGCTTGTTCGCGGGCGAAGGTGATCTGCTTTTTGAGGCCGGCAACACGGATCTCGAAGAACTCGTCCAGGTTGCTGGAGAAAATCAGCAGGAATTTCAGCCGCTCCAGCAACGGGTAGGACTCATCCAGCGCCTGTTCCAGCACGCGGATGTTGAATTGCAGTTGCGACAGCTCGCGGTGGATGTAAAGGCTGCTGTCATCCAGGTTGGTCACCATCGGCACTGGCGCCGGCGCTGGTACTTCGGCCACCAAGGCAGGCGGAGCCGGTTCCAGCTCCGGCGGGGTCTCGGCGACTTGTTCAACCACCGGGTGAGCGTCTTTTACTGCAACTTCGGAGAGTCCTTCGGTATTCATCGAGTGTTCCTGTGAGGGCTATTGTTGCTCTCTAAGCAATTGGGCGGCGCGGGCGGCAAAGTAGGTCAGAATGCCATCAGCTCCGGCACGTTTAAAGGCCGTCAGGGATTCCAGAATCACCCCTTCACTCAACCATCCATTCTGTATTGCAGCCATGTGCATGGCGTATTCGCCGCTGACCTGATAGACAAAGGTCGGCACCTTGAATTCATCTTTGACCCGCCAAAGGATGTCCAGGTACGGCATCCCCGGCTTGACCATCACCATGTCGGCGCCTTCGGCCAGATCGGCCGCCACTTCGTGCAAGGCTTCATGGCTATTGGCAGGATCCATCTGGTAAGAGGCCTTGTTGGCCTTGCCCAAATTCAGTGCCGAGCCCACCGCGTCCCGGAACGGGCCGTAGTAGGCGCTGGCGTACTTCGCTGAATAGGCCATGATTCGCACATTGACGTGGCCGGCCAGCTCCAGGGCTTCGCGAATCGCCTGGATGCGGCCGTCCATCATGTCCGAAGGTGCGACCACCTGGGCTCCTGCCGCGGCGTGGGACAAGGCCTGCCTGACCAACGCATCGACGGTGATGTCGTTCTGAACATAGCCGTCTTCGTTCAGGATGCCATCCTGACCGTGGGTGGTGAACGGGTCCAACGCCACGTCGGTGATCACCCCCAACTCAGGGAAACGCTCGCGCAGAGCACGTGTTGCGCGCTGGGCGATCCCTTGCGGGTTCCAGGCTTCGGCCGCATCGAGGGACTTGAGTTCAGCCGGCGTGACCGGGAACAGCGCCAACGCCGGAATCCCCAGTTCGACCCAACCCGCCGCCTCTTCCAGCAGCAGATCAATGGTCAGACGCTCCACCCCCGGCATCGACGCAACGGCTTCCCGACGATTTTCGCCATCGAGCACAAACACCGGCAGGATCAGATCATTCGTCGTCAGTACGTTTTCACGAACCAGACGGCGAGAAAAATCATCACGGCGATTGCGACGCAGACGAGTGGCTGGGAACAGGCGATTGGCAGGGGTAAAGCTCACGACAGACTCCTGAGCCCGGGTTTACGGGCGAGCGTTGCAGTTATAAGCGGCCATTATGACGAAGGTATGACAGTTGTGCTTATCGATGCGACCTGTAGTCGCATTCGTCGTTTATGTAGGAATTGTTCACTTCGTGACACATCTCGATACTTTCATGAATGTTCACGAAGGCGTAGGCTGCGCGTTCATTTCGCCAGCACCCAGACCATGCTTCAACAATTTCTGCATGACTTCGGCTACTTTGCCCTCTTCCTCGGGACGTTCTTTGAAGGCGAGACCATTCTGGTGCTCGCAGGCTTCCTGGCGTTCCGTGGCTACATGGATATCAACCTGGTGGTGGTCGTTGCCTTCTTTGGCAGCTACGCCGGCGACCAGCTTTGGTATTACATGGGGCGCAAGCACGGCCGCAAACTGCTGGCACGCAAGCCGCGCTGGCAACTGATGGGCGACAAAGCACTGGAACATATCCGCAAACACCCGGATATCTGGGTGCTGAGTTTCCGCTTCGTCTACGGATTGCGCACGGTGATGCCGGTCGCGATTGGTCTGTCGGGCTACCCGCCACTGCGCTACCTGATCCTCAACGGGATTGGTGCTGCCATCTGGGCAGCGGCTTTGGGTGCGGCGGCTTATCACTTCGGCGCAGTACTGGAAGGCATGCTCGGCAGCGTCAAAAAGTACGAATTGTGGGTGCTCGGCGCGTTGTTGTTACTAGGCTTTGGCCTGTGGCTGCGGCGCCGCTTCAAGAACGCTCGAATCGC
Organism: Pseudomonas sivasensis; assembly: GCF_052938085.1. Lineage (NCBI taxonomy): Bacteria > Pseudomonadati > Pseudomonadota > Gammaproteobacteria > Pseudomonadales > Pseudomonadaceae > Pseudomonas > Pseudomonas sivasensis. Next base: position 103,050 of record NZ_CP176442.1, on the reverse strand, counting down.
CCGCCAGGCCTGTGCAGATGCCAAGGCCCGGCTCGCGGCCGAGCCTGCCTCGATCGAAGCGCCTAAGACACCAGTCGAGTAAGCCGGCTTCTACAGCAGTAGAGGCCGATCACGCTGAGCAGGCTATAACTCAGCAGCCCAAGCCAGCCCAAGTGGCTGGCCGGCCACAGCCCCACCTGCGGTGCCAGCCACACCAGCGGTACATTCAATGCCAGCCGTACCAGCTCAGCCTTCAAGGTCCACGGGCGATTCTCCAGAGCCACGCCCAACGTAAACAACCCAAACGCCATCGCGCCCCAGCCCACAATCAGCGCGGTGGCGGGCAAACCCTCGCCGAAATTCATCAAATAGCTGCCAAACCCCACATACGCAGCAAACTGTACGGCGATGTACACCTGTTGGCGCGCGTCCAGCGGCACGTCGAATTTGCGGAACTGGCTCAAGTCAGGCTTGGCCAGGGGGTATTTGGCCTTCACGTCAGCAGGGCGCCAGCCGGTGCGCATGAACCAGATGCGCAGCTTGTCCCACTTACTCTCGGTACGCCGCGCATCGCTCCAAAGCTGCGCATAAAACTGCAAGTTGGCCCACAGCGGGTTCCAACTCGCCAAGGGGGTCGTCACACCAAAAACCACCGGTTCGTTGTCGTCTTCTTCCTGGAAGGTGCCGAACAGCCGGTCCCAAAGAATGAACACACCGCCGTAGTTGCGATCCATGTAAAGAGCGTTCTGTGCATGGTGGGCCCGATGATTGGATGGCGTGACGAAGAACCACTCGAACCAGCCGAGCTTGGGCACATGACGGGTGTGCACCCAGAATTGATAGAGCAGGTTGAGCGAGGCGACGCTGATGAATACCAACAACGGCACACCGAGCACGGCCAGGGGCAGGTAGAAAATCCAGCTCAGCAGAAACCCGGTGCTGGTCTGGCGCAGGGCGGTGCTGAGGTTGTAGTCCTCGCTCTGATGATGCACCGAGTGCGCGGCCCACAGGATATTGCGCTCGTGCCCCATCCGGTGCAGCCAGTAGTAGCAGAAGTCGTAGAGCACAAAGGCGAAGACCCAGGTCCAGACACTCTGGGCAGGCAGTTCGATCAGCGCCAAGTGCTTGAGGGCGAATGCGTAGGTCAGCAGCCCGACGCCCTTGGTCAACAACCCCGTGGTGGTGGACAGCACGCCGGTGCTGAGGCTGTTGATGGCGTCCGCGACCCGGTAGTTGCGCTGACCGCGCCAACGGTCAGCGAGCAATTCCACCACGATCAGGGCGATGAAAAACGGTACCGCGTAAGGCACGAAGTCCATGAGCTAGTCCGGTCTATTGTTGTGGCATCAAGATTAGGTGCAGCGACGCGAGATCCCATTGGCAACAGGTTACAAATTAGTAGACATTTAACGCCAAGACCCCAGGAGAAATGCCCATGAGCAAAAAGATTGCAGTGATCCTTTCCGGCTGCGGCGTGTATGACGGCGCAGAGATCCAAGAAAGCGTGATCACCCTGCTGCGCCTGGACCAGCGCGGCGCTCAGGTCCAATGCTATGCCCCCGACATTCCACAGCTGCACGTAGTCAACCATCTCACCGGTGAAGAGATGCCTGAGTCACGTAATGTGCTGGTGGAGTCGGCGCGCATTGCCCGAGGCGAGGTGAAGGACATCAAACAGGCCAATGCCGAAGAGTTCGATGCGTTGATCGTGCCCGGCGGGTTTGGTGCGGCGAAGAACCTGTCGGACTTTGCTGTGAAAGGCGCAGAGTGCAGCGTTAATCCACAAGTATTGGCACTGGCTGAAGCCTTTGCCGAAGCCGGAAAGCCGGTCGGGCTGATCTGCATCTCACCGGCCCTGGCCGCAAAAATCTACGGCCCAGGGGTGACCTGCACCATCGGCAACGACACCGACACCGTCGCAGCCCTGGACAAAATGGGCGCCTCCCATCAGGAGTGCGCGGTTGAAGATATCGCCGAAGACACGGCGCGCAAGCTCGTGAGTACGCCGGCCTATATGCTCGGCAAGAACATCAGCGAGGTGGCTTCAGGCATCAACAAGCTGGTGGATCGGGTGTTGGAACTGACCCACGAAAACGACTGATCCGCTCACACAACACTAGATTGTGGTGAGCGGGCTTGCCCCGGGCGAGGTACGGAAGTCAGGCGGGGCGCATCAACTGGGTGAGGATGCGGTCGAGCGAGTTGGCGAACGCCTGCTTATCCTTCTCGCTATGGGGCGGCGGCCCACCGCCCATCTGGCCTTGCTCACGCAGATCGGTAAACAGGTTACGCACCGCCAACCGCTCACTCATGTTCGCGGGGCTGAACTCCTTGCCCCGCGGGTCGAGCGCCGTGACACCCTTTTTCACAAGGCGGTCGGCCAACGGCACATCGCTGCAGATCACCAGTTCGCCGGGCACGGCGTGCTCTACCAAGTAATCATCCGCCGCGTCCGGACCACTGGGCACCACGATCAGCTTCACGCAGGCAAAGCTCGGCTTGATCTGGCTCTGCCCAGCCACCAGCACCACCTCGAACTGGCGTTTGAGGGCAAACTTCACCACTTGGTCCTTGGCCGCCCGAGGGCAGGCATCGGCGTCAATCCATACCCGCATGGTCAAGCCGTCACGCGGCGTTTTTCGGCCAAACGACTGCGACCATACAGCACCACAATCGCCAGGATCGCTAAGGCCTGGGCGCTCAACGAATACGCGTCGGCGTGGATACCCAGCCAGTCGAAATCAAAGAATGCCACTGGCCGCGTGCCGAATATGCCGGCTTCCTGCAACGCCTTGACGCCATGTCCGGCGAACACCACCGACAGCGCGCACAGTAGCGCCGCGTTGATGCCGAAGAACAGCGCCAGCGGCAACCTCGCCGAACCGCGCAGGATTACCCAAGCCAGGCCCACCAGCAGCACCAGCGCCGTTGCACCGCCCGCCAGCACAGCGTTGTGCCCGGCCGGGCCGGCTTGAAGCCACAGGGTTTCGTAGAACAGGATTACTTCGAACAACTCGCGGTATACCGAGAAGAACGCCAGCACCGCGAAACCAAAACGCCCACCACCGCCCACCAAGCTGCTCTTGATGTAGTCCTGCCACGCCGCTGCATGGCGGCGATCATGCATCCAGACGCCCAGCCACAGCACCATGACACTGGCGAACAGGGCCGTGCAGCCTTCAAGCAATTCGCGCTGGGCCCCACTGACATCAATGACATACGCCGCCAATGCCCAGGTGGCCAAGCCCGCCAGCAACGCCAGGCCCCAGCCGACGTTAACGCTACGCACCGCCGATTGCTGGCCGGTGTTACGCAGGAAGGCAAGGATCGCTGCCAGCACCAAAATTGCTTCCAGGCCTTCGCGCAGCAGGATCAGCAGGCCTGAGATGTAGCTCAACGACCAACTCAAACCGTCGCTGCCCAGCAAACCGGCGGATTCGGTGAGCTTGCCCTTGGCCACGTCCAGGCGCTGCTGCACCTGCTCAATCGGCAAGCCATCCTGCAACGACTGACGGTAGGCCATCAGGGCCTTCTCGGTATCTTTGCGCACGTTAGCATCGACGTTATCCAGGGAGCTTTCCACCAGCTCGAAACCTTCCAGATAAGCCGCTACGGACAGGTCGTAGGCTTGTTCGTGGTCGCCATTACGGAACGCGGCGAGGCTCTTGTCCAAGGTCGTTGCGGTGTAGTCGAGCAACTGGGCCGGGCCACGCTTGACCTGCGGTGGTTGCGCACGCTGGGCGCGGAAGGTTGCGGCAGCGGCCGGGCCGTCTGCGGCCAACACTTCGTTGGGGGTTCGACGAGCCAGATCGGCGAGGTTGAAGGGCTGCTCACTTTTTGCCGCAGCCGGGTCAGCGGTGAAGCCAGCGATGTAGGTCGCCAGGTCCCAGCGCTGACGGTCGTCCAACTGATCGGCAAAGGACGGCATATCAGTGCCTTCGACGCCCAGGCCCAGGGTGTTATAGATCGCGTAGAGGCTCAGACGATCCAGGCGCGCGGCATCCCGCAGGTTGGCAGGCGGCGGTGTGAGGCCCACGCCCGCCGGGCCATCACCGGCGCCGGCAGTGCCGTGGCACACCGAGCAATGCTGGGCATAGAGCGGTGCACCGCGCGTCGGGTCGGGCGTGATGGCCGGGGCCTGACTGACTTCATAAGCGACGGCCAACTTGGCGCCCAACTGACGGGCCTGCCGGGCGACGGTCGCGCCATCCTCATGCGCGTTGACAGCTGACAGTAATTCATCAACGCCCTTTACCAGCTCGGCACGCTCGGGTCTTTGCGGCAAGTCCGCCACCAACCCCTGCAACACCCCGAGAAACTCCACCTGCTCGCGAAATTCCGAATCATCCACTACCTTGCCCGCCTCCACCGTCGGCGGGTAGTCAGCGCCAATGTAGTCCAGCAAATGCAGGGCTTGTGGCGCGCCTTCGGCAGTTGCCGCCAACAGGTTGGAGCTGCACGACATCAACGCCGGCAACATCAGCCAGGCGAGAAAACGGAAGGGGGCAGTCATGAACGAATCTCAAAGGGAAATACGAAGTAACACATTGTTAAGGCTTATCCGGTTTGACTCAAGGTGTAAGTGATGGGGTGCGGATAAGGACCCTGGATTTTTGCAGTCGAATAGTGGCACTTCGGCATGGCTTACCCATATGGGCTCCAAATCGGTTCACTCAAACAGGTAACAGCTATTAACCGGTAGGGACGATTTCGCGAGGATCTGGCCATGCTCTGGAGAACTCCCACAGCCACTCAACCGTACTGGGCCTGACGCTGGTGGAGGATTTCAGCCGGTCAACACACGCACCCTTGAGATCACCTCGGCATTTACCACCACGGTGAAGGCCAGGACACCAAGCTGGTGAACAGCCGCAATGTGCGCGTTAGCCTGAACCGCCCGAATGGGATGAAAGAAGTGGCAAAGGCACTCGGAGAGGATGTGGAGCAATTGGGTGGTGGGCATCAAGCGCCCAACCTACCGGTGTTGCGTAATAACGTGCCTAGGAATGAAGCGCCGGAGACTTTGCGCAGAGCGGTGATCCTCTGGGCGACACAAACCCAATGTGAGAGGGGGCTTGCTCCCGATAGCAGTGTCTCAGTCAGTTTAGCTGTAGCCGAGACACCGCCATCGGGAGCAAGCCCCCTCCCACACTTTTGACCCCGTTTCTTCAGTTATGCCGTGGCGCGGTGCAAGCTGGCCAGGAAACCCGCAGCCCCAACGAACAATCCGGCAAACGTGCGGTTAACACGTTTTTGCTGCTTAGGCGTACGCAACAGCCGCAGCACTTTTGACGCCAATCCCGTATATCCCGCCATCACGATCATATCGACGCTGATCATCGTCGCGCCCAGGATCAGATACTGGATCAGCAAAGGCGCCTGCGGGTTCACGAACTGCGGCAGTACCGCCAACATGAACACAAGGGCTTTTGGATTGCTGGCGTTGACCAGAAAGCCACGGAACATCATCGCCATCGGCTTGCCGATCGGACGTGGCGCCGCGTCATCGGTCATGTCCATGGGCAAGGCGCGCCATTGCTTGATAGCCAGGTACACCAGGTACGCCACACCAAACCATTTGATCGCATAGAACGCGGTCGACGACGCCGCCAGAATGGCACCCAAGCCGCCCGCCACCACAGCAATCTGCATCGCCAGGCCCAATTGCAGGCCAATGGCATTCCAATAACCGCGCACGAAACCATATTGCAGGCCGCTGGACATCGAAGCGATGGCACCGGCGCCAGGGGAAAGGGAGATGATCCAACTGGCCAGGAAAAAGGCCAGCCACGTATCGAGTGCCATTGCACACCTCGGGAGAGAGTCAGCGATTGTTGTGCCTAAAGCTAACTCCGCCGACCAGAGGCTGGCTATAGATTTTTACGCGCGGTGAATGCTAGCGGTCACCAGGAAACACATGGGTGCCTGGCCAGCGTCGTACAGAGCGTTGGAAGAATAGGCTGTTTGGGACCTGCACCATCGCGCTGTCGGTGCCGGCTTCCGCCACTTCGATCAGCGTGGTGTAGAGCAGATTGATTGCCACCACACGGCCTTTCACCCCCGGCTTGTCGACCGTATCCACCAGCTCGACGATGTCACCAATGCGGAACGGCCCAACGGTGAAGATTAAGATCGCGCACAGCAGGTTCGACAGCACCGACCACATCGCGAAGAACGCTACGGCGGCAACCGCAACAAACCCCGACAGCGCCGTCCACAACACCGTGGCGGACACGCCCAGGCGACCCAGCACGAAGATCAGCGCACTGCCCATGATCAGCCAGCGCAAGCCACCGCGCAGCGGCATCAACAGTTGCGGCGGAAACGGGTAGCGCTCACCCAAACGGGTCAGGCCTTTGGCAACGAAACGCTGGGCGAGGTATGCGCCCAGCAGGATCAGCAGGATTTGTACGCCGATCCACGCGGGCTCGACCCATTGCGTGGGTATCGGCAACTGCAACGCCTCCATCAGGACAGCGCCTCCAGCTCCGCTTGCAGGGTTTCAAGCAGTTCGAGGGCTTCCATCCAGGTTTCCTCCAACTGCCCTTCACGGACCTTGAGCTTGGCCTGCTCGGCCAGCAGGTCACGCAGCTCGTCCTTGCGGGCCGCCTCGTATACAGCGCTGTCGCCCAAACTGGCTTCGATCTTGGCCAGGCGCTCGTGAACCTTGCCCAGCTCGGCTTCGAGCTTGTCGGCTTCGCGCTTATGCGGCGCCAACTGTTGGCGCAATGCAGCAGCAGCCTGACGTTGAGCCTTCTTGTCAGTCTTATCCGGGTTAACCGGTGTGTTGCTGACCGGCGCGTTACGCAGACGGTAATCCGTCAGCCAGCGTGCGTAGTCATCGAGGTCGCCGTCGAACTCTTCGACTTTGCCATCTGCGACCAGCAGGAAGTTATCGGTGGTGCTCTTGAGCAAGTGGCGATCGTGAGACACCACCAGCACCGCACCGCTGAACTCCTGCAGGGCCATGGTCAGCGCCAGGCGCATTTCCAGGTCCAGGTGGTTGGTGGGTTCATCGAGCAGCAGCAGGTTTGGGCGGTCCCAGGCGATCAGCGCCAAGGCCAGGCGGGCTTTTTCGCCACCGGAGAAGTTCAGCACCGGCTCATCGATACGCGCGCCACGGAAGTCGAAACCACCTAGGAAATCACGCAGGGTTTGCTCGCGCTCAGTCGGCGCCAGGCGTTGCAGGTGCAGCAACGGACTTGCCTTGGAATCGAGAGAGTCCAACTGATGCTGGGCGAAGTAGCCCACCACCAGGTTCTCACCACGAGTCAGGCGGCCGGCCAAAGGTTGCAGTTCGCCCGAGAGGTTCTTGATCAGGGTCGACTTGCCCGCGCCGTTGGGGCCGAGCAAACCGATGCGCGCGCCTGGCGTGAGCTGCAGTTTGACCTTTTCCAGGATGGTTTTTTCGCCATAACCCAGGCGAGCATCCGAGAGGTCCAACAAGGGACTGGAGATCTTCACCGACTCGCGGAACACAAAGTCGAATGGCGAGTCGACGTGGGCCGCCGACAGTTCTTCCATGCGCTCCAACGCCTTGATCCGGCTTTGGGCCTGACGGGCCTTGGTGGCCTGGGCCTTGAACCGTGCGATGTAGCTTTCCATGTGCGCACGCTGCGCCTGCTGTTTCTCGAACGCCTGCTGCTGCTGGGCCAGGCGCTCGGCACGCGCACGTTCGAACGCGGTGTAGCCGCCACGGTAGAGGGTGATCTTCTTCTGTTCGACGTGGGCGATGTTGTCGACCACAGCATCGAGGAAATCCCGGTCGTGGGAAATCAGCAGCAAGGTGCCCTGGTAGCTCTTGAGGAAGTCTTCCAGCCACAGGATCGCATCGAGGTCCAAGTGGTTGGTTGGTTCGTCGAGCAGCAACAGGTCCGAGGGGCACATCAGCGCCTGGGCCAAGTTAAGGCGCATGCGCCAGCCACCGGAAAAGTCGGCGACCGGCCGGTCCATCTGCTCGTTGGTGAAGCCAAGGCCGGCAAGCATCTTGCGGGCGCGGGCGTCGGCGGTGTAGCCGTCGGCGCTGTCGAGTTCCGCGTGCAGGCGGGCCTGTGCGGCGCCATCCTGGGCTTTCTCGGCCTCGGCCAGGTCGTGTTGCACCTGGCGCAGACGCAGGTCGCCATCGAGCACGTAGTCGATCGCGATGCGGTCCAGGGTGTCGATCTCCTGGCGCATATGGGCGATGCGCCAGTCGGCGGGCAGCAAGCAGTCCCCGGAATCCGGGGTCAGCTCACCCAGCAACAGGGCAAACAACGTGGATTTGCCGGCGCCGTTGGCACCGATCAGGCCGGCTTTGTGACCGGCGTGCAGGGTCAGCTCGGCGTCTTCGAGAAGACGTTGCGGGCCACGCTGTAATGTTAGGCTTTGAAGTCGGATCATAATGGCGGCGGAGTCTACCAGCTTCGTTGCCCGCTGGCTTGGGTGTGAATATGTGCGCTGACCTGTGGAGCTTTGCCCTCTCGACTTACGCCCGTCCGGGCGTGGAAGCCGCTTGTCTGCGCTTGCAGGAACAAGGAGCGGATGTGTGCCTGCTGCTGTGTGGGGCATGGCTGGAACATCGTGGCGTGGCGCTGACCTGCGAGCGCATTCAAGCGTTAACACAGATAGCCGGGCCGTGGCAGAAGCAAGTCATCGAGCCCTTGCGACAAGTGCGCGTGCAATGGCAGACGTTGGCACAGCAGGACGAACAGCTGGCGGCGTTACGGGAGCGGGTCAAAGCCCTGGAGTTGGAGGCGGAGCGCGGGCTACTGACACGCCTGGAGGCGCTGGCGCAGAACTGGATGAGCGCAGAGGTGAGCGGGGGTCAGAAATGGCTTGAAGGACTGGGGGCTGAGGCGGCCAACAACCTTGACCACGACGCGCTGCAACACTTGCGCGCCGTGGCCACCGGCACTTAGGAAGCGCTGGTTGGGGTGGTGTTCGATGCTGCCGGTGCAGGAGTGCTGCTGGCCGGTGCTGTTGGAGCGGTGGAGGCTGTCGGGGCGGTTGCAGTTGTTGCTGGTTTTGCAGCAGCAGGGTTAACAGCTGGTTTTGCAGCTGGTTTTGCAGCGGCAGGCTTAGCAGCTGGTTTGGCGGCTGGCTTTGCAGCAGCAGTCTTGGCAGCTGGCTTGGCGGCTGGTTTTGCAGCAGCAGTCTTGGCAGCTGGCTTGGCGGCTGGTTTTGCAGCAGCAGTCTTAGCAACTGGCTTGGCGGCTGGTTTTGCAGCAGCAGTCTTAGCAACTGGCTTGGCGGCTGGCTTTGCAGCAGCAGTCTTAGCAGCTGGCTTGGCGGCTGGTTTTGCAGCAGCAGTCTTAGCAACTGGCTTGGCGGCTGGTTTTGCAGCAGCAGTCTTAGCAGCTGGCTTGGCGGCTGGTTTTGCAGCAGCAGTCTTAGCAACTGGCTTGGCGGCTGGTTTTGCAGCAGCAGTCTTAGCAGCTGGCTTGGCGGCTGGTTTTGCAGCAGTCTTAGCAGCTGGCTTGGCGGCTGGTTTTGCAGCAGCGGTCTTAGCAGCTGGCTTGGCGGCTGGTTTTGCAGCAGCAGTCTTAGCAGCTGGCTTAGCGGCTGGTTTTGCAGCAGCAGCCTTAGCAGCTGGCTTGGCGGCGGCTTTGGCGGGTGCCTTCGCTGCAACTGCTTTTGCAGGTGTACGAGCGCCCAGCACTTTCGCCACGGCTTCTTTAACACGACCAACGCCCTGGGCCAATTTCAGGCTTTCCTGAGCATCTTTCTTGAGTTGGGAAATGTACGCGCGCGTTTCAGCTTGGCGATCCTTGAGGGCGTCCAGCAGGTCCTCAAGTTCTTTGACAGCGTCTTTGGCTTTGGCTTGTGCCTTGGCCTTGCCGGCGGTGGCGGCGTCTTGCAGTTTGGTACGGGATTTATGCAGCTTTTCTTGCGCCTTACCGCGTTGTTTTTCCAACTTGGCGAGCAGTTTTTCTGCATCGGCCAACGCTTGGGAACACGCGCTTTCCAGATGTTCGAGCAGGCTGCTCGACAGTTGTTGGAGTAAGTGCAACGGGGTATTAACAGGCTTCTGTTTGGCCGACATGGTTTACCTCCTGGCTGACGTGGGTGCGGCTCATACTAGCCCTCTGCTCTTACCGCCGCTAGGGCATGTTGACAGTATCGTTTGCCTTGCGTTGCACGGTACGAAAATTCTTATCGATATATCGAAAACACGCGACACTTTTTACCCTTTCACACTGGCATAATCCGTCGCACTTTCGGCGGGAGAATGCCCATGTCGCGTTACCTTTTTCTTGTTCTGGGCTTGGCAATTTCCGTAGCCAATGCGGGCGAGCAATCACCCTCCAAAACGGCAGACCAAGAGCAGCACGACCTTGCCTACAGCCTGGGCGCCAGCCTCGGTGAACGCCTGCGCCAGGAAGTGCCGGACCTGCAGATCCAGGCGTTGATCGAGGGCCTCAATCAAGCCTATCAAGGCAAGCCGCTGGCGTTGGATAACAAGCGCATCGAACAGATTCTTGCCCAGCATGAAGCGCAGGCCGAAGCCGACGCCCAAGCACCCAAAAGTGAAAAGTCGCTCGCAGCTGAACAGCAGTTTCTAGCCAAGGAAAAAACGGCAAAAGGGGTGCGCAAATTAGCTGACGGAATCCTGCTCACGGAACTGACACCCGGCAGCGGCAGCAAACCTGGAGCTAATGATCAGGTTCAAGTGAAATACGTTGGGCGGTTACCCGATGGCACAGTCTTCGATCAGAGCACACAGCCCCAGTGGTTTCGCCTGGACAGTGTGATCAGCGGCTGGAGCAGTGCGTTACAACAGATGCCGGTGGGAGCGAAATGGCGCCTGGTGATTCCATCCGCCCAAGCTTACGGTGCCGACGGCGCGGGCGAGTTGATCCCGCCTTACACGCCATTGGTATTCGAGATCGAGTTACTCGGCACTCGCCAATGATCCAATAAAAAACGGTGCGTCATGCGCACCGTTTTTTTAAATCACCGTTGAGGATCAAGCCTGAGTGGCTGGCTCTTCCTTGTGGGCATTGTGCAGCACTTCGATCAAGCAATCTTCCAGTTCGAAGCGCTCATGCAACAGCGCGCCCAACTCCTTGAATTTTTCGGCAACGCAGTTTCCGGCATCACACAGGTCGGTGAACGCCAGCAGCTTCTCGGTGATGACATCAATGCGTGGGTAAATGGTTTCGGCCAAGTCGAGACCACGTTGATCGTCGAAGGCTTCGGCCTCCTTGGTCAGCTGCTCGTAGACGCCGAAGTGGCCGGCCGACACGTAGTCCACCAAGACACCACAGAAATCCTGCAACGGCTCGCGATTCTCACCCAGTGCCTCAGGCTTGGCGCCGAGAGCATCAAAGGCCCGAACCAGTTCGTGACGTGCCTTCAACCAGCTGTCGATCAGCTTGTGCACCCCACCCCAGCGTTCCTGAGCATTCTGACAACTTTCCAGCATGATGATCTCTCTTCCCTATAGGGGCGCTGCCGCCTGATGCCCGCGCAACACTTCAAGGAGTAAGCCGCAGCGGGACAAGGCCGCATCTGACAAGCAAACGGTTTTAATAACGCGTGCGGGCCAGATTATGCCCGCACGACTATGGCTTCAAGGTACGCAGGAGAGAAAGTTCATACAAGTGTTTAATCCCATCCTACAAACCGCGACCTTCGTTCAGCGCCCTACCGGACGCAGGGGACGGCTCAAATACAGCCGTGAAAACTGTATGACACCGAGGACTAGCATGCCCAGGAAGAACAACAGGCTCCATTCGGGAAGGCTCAAGTCGAACAGCGTCCAGCTTATTTCCACACAATCGACGGTACCCTCGACCACCAATCGTAAGGCCTGCCACACCGAGAGGTTATCGATCATGTGGCTCAGGCTGGGCCAGCAATCGGCGGCCTGATCCGGTGCGGCATTTTGCAGCAGCACCTGACGCACAGCGGTAACGGCACCCAACAATGCACATCCCATGCTCGTCAGCCCGTACAGGTAGTAAGTGGATCGACTGGATGAATGGATAGCGGCAACCAGATTGATGAGCGTGAATGCGGCCAGAAAGGCCCGTTGTATCTGGCACAGGAAGCACGGGCGTAACGATGCACCGAACTCAAGATAGAAGGACGCGCCCAACGTCAGCGCACCCGCCATGAACGCAAGAAAAAACAAGGAGCGTGAAGGGGCCAAAGACATGCTTTATCCGCACAGCGAGAGATAGGTCGTTACGGTAGAGGAAAGGCCCGACCCCTTTCAATACGCGACAGAGCAGACAGTTCTGTGAGATCGCAGGGATATCCCGCATAAGTATGAAAGACTTCGAGCATCCCAGTGTAGGAGTTTGCAGTAGAACGCTTAAAACCCAGCATCTGCTGGGCATTGAAGGGCTAACTCTCAGACGTATCTGAGCAAACCCTCCATTCCTTTCCTACATCAAGACCGGGTAGGAACTGGCAGCGGAGAGGCCAGTAAGCGGTTATCCAGCAGACCCAAACCTTCCTGGAACAGTTGGTTGCTGCGCTCGGTATCACCCAACTGGGCCAATAACCGCGCCAGCTCGGCACACGCCTCAGGATTACGCTGCACTTGAAGGCTACTTTCCAGATAATCCCGTGCCTTGCCCCACAGGCTGTTTTGCAAGCACAGACGACCCAACGTCAGCAGCAGGCTGGCATCACTCGGATGATCCTTGAGCCACCCCTCGGCAAACTTCAATTGCCGGGCCTGGTCACCGCCGCGCAGCAGGCCGTACAGGCGAATCAGGTGGCTGTCATAGCCGCGCTTGATAGCACCGCGCAACGCCTCCTCCGCCTTGGCATCGGCGCCCAGCTGGCGCAGTTGCTCGGCGTAAGCCAGCACCAACTGCGGCTCCTGACGCTGAGCCGAAGTGAGTTGCTGCCAGGCCCGCTCAAGGGACTGCAAACCCGCTTCGCCCTGCTCTTCGCGATGAGCAGCCAGGCTCAGGTTCTCGCCCCAGGCACGGCGCTCCAACTCGGCCAGTTCGCTGGCAGGCAGCACTTTGTCCTTGCGCAGCTCCGGCAGCAGTCGGATGACCGAAGACCAGTCGCCTCGCTGCTGGTGCAAACGCTGCAATTGGCGCAATACCTGGGCGTTATGGGGATGACGCTCGTGCATGACCTGCAAGGTCGTCAACGCGCCGTCAGTATCGCCACGGTCCAACTGCAATTGCGCATGGCTCAACGCGACCGCCAACTCCGCTTGGGGCTGACGCTCCAGCGCACGCGCCAGCAAACCGTCGGACTCCTCATACCGACCCTGCTCATTCGCCGCACGGGCCGCGCCCAGGTAGTACAACAAAGGCTGGCGCTCAGCTTCAGCTGCACGATGCAGATGACGCTCAGCGCTGGCCCAGCGGCCTTCAGCGAGGTCCATCTGGCCCTGTTCGATGGCGATCTGCACACGGCGACTGCGGTTACGCCGAGACCACGGGTTGACCACGCCACCGGAGGTGGTCACCAGGCTCAGCAACACGCGAATCAGGTAAATGGCGAGGCCGATGGCAAACACTGCTACCACGGTCGCCCATAGGCTCGACTCGTAATGCAGCACATGAGGATAGGTAATCAGCACATAGCCGGTGTGTTTCGAAATGCCCACAGCGAGTGCCAGGGCGATCGCAACCACCAGCACCAGGATCACATAGAAACGCTTCATCGGCTCTACTCCTGGATCGCCGGCTTGCCAGCCGCCGCCTTAGCTTCGTCAGCAGACACATGACGACGTTCTAGGTACGCCTGCACCGCAGCCAGACTCGCCGCCAGGTCCGGTGTCACTACCGACACAGCTTTTGGCTCAAGCTCGGCGATACGCGCCAGCATCGCCTTGCTCTGCGGATTGTCCTGGTTGAAGTTGTCCTGCAACACGCTGCGCGCCTCGCCCAGCGAACGGCTGTACACCGCCGACTCTCCATTGAGCGCCGCCCATTGCGCCTGCTCCAGCGCCAGACTCAGGGCCAGGCGAACTTGGTTCAGCCCCTGACCGGCGAGCAGTGGTCGAATGTTATCGTCGGGATTGAAGTCGATGCGGAAGTAACGGGAAATCTGCTCCCACCACTGTCTCCAGCGGCTATCCGTATCAGTGCTTGGACGCCCCTGCCCAGAGGGCTCGGTGAGTTGATATTCAGGGGCAATGGCTGCCAACTGCACAACCTGGTCACGCAAGGCTGCCAATTGCAGATAGAGCCCGGTACGGTCCGGCTGCTCGGTACTGCGCAACGCGGCCAGGCTCTTGGCCAATTGTTCTCGCGCAGCGTAGGAACCTGGATCGCTCTGCTCGCGAAGAATCTCGTCGGCACCCTGCACCAGCGCCTGGGCACTGTTGATATCTTGCAGGGCGGACAGCCGCAAGCTCGCCAGACGGATCAGGTGCTCGGCCTCGGCCAGGCGCCAATCTTTCCGGCTGGCCCCCAGCACTGTTTCCAGACGCTGGTTAAGGCGCTGCTGATCACCTTGCAACTGGGCGACCAGACGGCGGCGCTCTTCCAGCTCGTCAGCGCCCGGCAACTGGGCCAAGCGCGTAGCCATTTGCTGCTGACTTTGCTTGAGGGACTGGGATTGGTCATCCAGGGTCTGCACCTGACCCAGCTGCTGCTGGCTGCTGGCTTGCAGGGCGCGGACCTGCCAGATCCCCCAACCTCCGGCAGCAACACCCACGGCGCCAAGCAGCAAGGCGACAACTGCCAGGCCATTGCCACGGCGCGGCGTGGTGACCGGTGACTCAACCGGCGCATCGAGTGCGGGTTGGGTTTCATCTTTAGGCAAGGCTGTTTCGCTCACGTATCCGTCCTTTGCGTATCAGAGAGTGGGAACGGGATGACTCCGTAACGCCACTAACAAAGCCGCGGCACTCGCGCCGCGACAATCCACAACTTTTTCTGCGCCAGCAGCCCGTGCCATCTCGGCGACTCGTGGGCTGGGCACGAACAACGGCAGCTGTGCCACCTGTGGCCAATCGGGGCCGGCCAAGGCTTGCAGGTGCAAAAAACCCTGCCCACTGCTGACCACCAGGCCGTTCAAGCGTTCCAACTGGATGCGTTGCACCAGCACACCGGCGTCATAGGTCGGCAGGAAACGGCGGTACAACTCCAGATAGTCGACACTAGCACCTTGCTCGCGCAAACGCTCCGCCAGCAACTCTCGACCGCCCTCGCCACGCAGAATCAACACCCGTGAATCGCGGCACGCGATAGCCTCGCGCAACGCCGGTAATTGAAGCAAGGCCTCGCTGTCGTCGCCGCTTTGGGGATAGTGAACGTTCAGGCCCTGATCGGACAGTACCTGCGCAGTTCCGGCGCCGACGCTGAACCAAGGCATTTGTGGTTTGGGATGATGAGCCAACTGCTGCAGGGCAAGGCGCGCAGCGGGCTTGCTCACCACGATCACCGCGCAATAGCGATGCAGGTCACGGAAGACAGCCTGTTGCTCGGGCGTGATGGGTAAAGGCTCAGTGTCCAGCAGGGGCAAACTGCTGCTGAAAATGCCGGCTTCAGATAACGACGCCGCCAGGGCGGTCGATTCCTCTGCAGGCCGCGTCAGCAGCACTCGCCACCCACTCACTGCGGACCGGCCTCACCGTAGACTTTTTGCAGAATGGCACCAGCGCCTTTATCCAGGAGCTCTTCAGCGACCTGGATACCCAAGGCCGTGGCATCACGCTGCGGCCCGCGCACTTCGGCCGTTAACAAGGTGCCGCCGTCAGGGTCGCCGACCAGGCCACGCAGCCACAGGCCTTCACCTTCGAGCACGGCGTAGCAAGCAATCGGCACTTGGCAGCCGCCATTGAGGTGCTTGTTCAGAGCTCGCTCGGCTGTGACACGCACTTCGGTATCGTGGTGATCGAGCGGCTTGAGAAGTTCGTGGATTTGGCTGTCGGCGGTGCGACATTCGATGCCCACGGCGCCCTGCCCACCCGCTGGCAAGCTGTCTTCGACGCTGATGGCGGAGGTGATGCGATCTTCGAAACCCAGACGGATCAAACCAGCGGCAGCCAGGATGATCGCGTCATATTCGCCAGCATCCAGCTTAGCCAGGCGAGTGTTGACGTTGCCACGTAGAAAGCGGATCTGCAGGTCTGGACGGCGGGTCAGCAGCTGGGCCTGACGACGTAAGCTGGAGGTGCCGACGATGCTGCCCAGCGGCAGCTCATCCAGGGATGCATAGGTGTTGGAAACGAAGGCATCACGCGGGTCTTCGCGCTCGCAGATGCAAAAAAGGCCCAGGCCTTCGGGAAAGTCCATGGGCACGTCTTTCATCGAGTGCACGGCGATGTCGGCTTCGTTTTCCAGCAGCGCAGTTTCCAGTTCCTTGACGAACAGGCCCTTGCCCCCGATTTTCGACAGTGGCGAGTCAAGCAGCTTGTCGCCGCGACTGACCATGGGCACCAGGGACACCGTGAGGCCGGGATGGGCCTGTTCAAGGCGTGCTTTGACGTATTCGGCCTGCCATAAGGCCAGAGCACTTTTACGGGTGGCGATGCGGATTTCGCGAGAGGACATGGATCAATCCGTACTGAATAGATACGGCAGATAATAACAGCTCAGGCAAATGCGCTTTGATTTGAATCAGCAAGTGCGGGGCCTCCCTGGCCACGTCGCACCGGGATAAGGAATGCAGGCCTCGCTACAGCCCTCGAACTAAAGCTGCTGCATCATTTTGCGCACGCCCGCGACATGGCGTCGACTGACGATCAAAGCATCGCCGTTAAGCCCTTTAAGGAACAACTGGAAGTGTCCCAGAGGTGTGCGTTGAAGACGTTCGATCCGCTCGCGGGCCACCAGCGCATTGCGGTGGATACGCACGAAGCGTTCGCCGAACTCATCCTCAAGGGCCTTGAGCGGCTCATCGAGCAACACTTCGCCAGCCTCATGTCGCAGGGTCACGTACTTGTGATCGGCAATAAAATAAACAACCTGGCTCAGTGGGATCAGCTCAATCCCTTTGCGTGTCCGAGCGCTGATGTGGCTGCGCGGCCCGTTACCACTTTGGGCGGCAGGCTGGGTCAAGGCTGCCAGTTGGGCGCGGTTGGGGCGCTCGGCTTTCTTCATGGCCTTGAGCAAGGCTTCGGCAGTCACTGGTTTAATCACAAAGCTGACGCCACTGGCTTCCAGCGTCTGCTCAGCAAACTCTTCTTGCGCGGCGCATAACACCAGGGCGGGTGGCGATTCTCGCTCGCTCAGCCGGGCGGCGACTTGCAGGCCATCAAGGCCCGGCATGCGGATATCGAGCAACACCAGGTCGGGCTTGAGGCTGTCGATCAGCGTCAACGCCTCCTCCCCGTTGGTGGCACTCGGCTCAAGGACTGTATAACCCTCAAGTTCACTGACCAAGCGGGTCAGTCGCTCGCGGGCTTGGGGTTCGTCATCAACGATCAGGACATTCATATAGCGCTGGATTCCTGCGTGAGTCTCGCACAAGGATAGCGTAGACAGGTGCGGTGACTTGCGTCACAGCGATCCACGCTAAGACTAGCGCGAGCGGCAAAAAGTGCCCTGACAGCGGCACCCATATTTACCCGGACCTGTTCAATAGCGCCCAAGACCTGCTGCCATCGGGCATCGTCGTAGGGTTTGCTGATACACAATCCGAATACCCCCCTTTTAAATGGATAGTCAGGCTCTGACCGCAATACCCGACTTTGGTGCATTCACACACTATCAGTCCAACTGTAGACGCTCACCGGAACGATATTGCGCAATCGTCAAATATCGTTTCGATAAACATCTACCTCCAGTCTCTTCCCGGACGCGTTCGGCGGCAAGGCACTTAGCCATCCTTTACACAAATAAAAATGCCGACGACCCGCAGCACCGCCTCCACGGGCAACCCTGTTATTATCGCCGGCAGACTTCCACGCCTCTTTATTAAGCAGACCACGAGCGAATCCATGAGCACCGACAAGACCAACCAGTCCTGGGGCGGCCGCTTCAGTGAACCCGTCGACGCCTTCGTCGCCCGCTTCACCGCCTCCGTCACCTTCGACCAGCGCCTTTACCGCCACGACATCATGGGCTCCATCGCCCACGCGACGATGCTGGCCAAAGTCGGCGTGCTGACCGACGCCGAGCGCGACAGCATCATTGACGGCCTGACCACCATCCGCGGTGAGATCGAAGCCGGTACGTTCGACTGGCGCGTCGACCTGGAAGACGTGCACATGAATATCGAGGCCCGCCTCACCGACCGTATCGGTGTGACCGGCAAGAAACTGCACACCGGTCGTAGCCGTAACGACCAAGTGGCCACCGATATCCGCCTGTGGCTGCGCGATGAAATCGACCTGATCCTGTCCGAAATAACTCGCCTGCAAAAAGGCCTGCTGGAGCAGGCCGAACGCGAATCGGACACCATCATGCCCGGCTTCACTCACCTGCAAACCGCCCAGCCTGTGACGTTCGGTCACCACCTACTGGCCTGGTTCGAAATGCTCAGCCGCGACTACGAGCGCCTGGTCGATTGCCGCAAGCGCGCCAACCGCATGCCATTGGGCAGCGCCGCGCTGGCTGGCACCACTTACCCGATCGACCGCGAGTACACCGCGCAACTGCTGGGCTTCGACGCTGTGGGCGGCAACTCCCTGGACGGCGTCTCGGACCGTGACTTCGCCATCGAATTCTGCGCCGCCGCCAGCATTGCGATGATGCACCTGTCACGCTTCTCCGAAGAGTTGGTGCTGTGGACCAGCGCGCAATTCCAGTTCATCGACCTCCCGGATCGATTCTGCACCGGCAGCTCGATCATGCCGCAAAAGAAAAACCCCGACGTGCCGGAGCTGGTCCGCGGCAAGAGCGGCCGCGTATTCGGCGCACTGATGGGCCTGCTGACCCTGATGAAAGGCCAGCCGTTGGCCTACAACAAGGACAATCAGGAAGACAAGGAACCGCTGTTCGACGCTGCCGACACCCTGCGCGACTCGCTGCGTGCCTTTGCCGACATGATCCCGGCGATCAAGCCAAAACACGCGATCATGCGTGAAGCGGCCTTGCGCGGTTTCTCCACGGCAACGGACCTGGCGGACTACCTGGTGCGCCGTGGCCTGCCGTTCCGTGACTGCCACGAAATCGTCGGCCACGCAGTGAAATACGGCGTGGAAACCGGCAAAGACCTGGCAGAAATGAGCCTGGAAGAACTGCGCCAGTTCAGCGACCAGATCGAGCAGGATGTGTTCGCCGTACTGACCCTGGAAGGTTCGGTGAATGCGCGTAATCATATCGGCGGCACTGCGCCCGCGCAGGTGAAGGCAGCGGTCGTACGCGGCCAGGCGTTGCTCGCCAGCCGCTAAAAAATGTGGGAGGGGCTTGCCCCCTCCCACACTTGATCACTTTTTGGCCGCAATCATCGCCATAAACGCAGGCATCGCCGCCTCCCGGTCCGCTGCCACCTTTTGGGCGTTGGGCATGGCATGCAATCGCTCCAACAACGCTTTCGCCTTTGGCAACTCAGCCAGCAAATCCAATCCAAACAGCTTCTCGCCCACGCCACAGGCGAGGTTCACGCTGTACATGAAATACAGATCCGCAATCGTAAAACTTTCCCCCGCCACGTAAGGCGCGAACTTGCCGTGCCGACCTAAAGAACCAATCCCCAGCAGCAACTCAGCCTTGGATTTTTCCTTGATCGCCTCCGGCACCGGCATACCGAAAAACGCCTCGGCAAAACACGCGCGGGCGGGCAATTCGATGTACAGCTCGATTTCCCGGCACAGCGCCAGCACTTGGGCACGCTGGAATGGGTCTGCCGGCAACAGCGAAGGGCCTTCCTGGGTTTGCTCGATGTATTCGAGTATCACGCTGGTTTCGTTGATAAACCCCTGCTTTACGCCCAGCGCTGGTACCTTGCCGCGCGGACTGATTGCCAGGGCTTCCGGGGTTTGACCGGCATAGAAAGGTACCTCTTCAAACAGCAGCCCTTTCTCCAACAGCGCCAGTTTCACCATGTTGTAGTAGTTGCTGACCGAAAATCCGTAGAGCTTGAGCATCGCAAAGCCTCCAGGCCGTGTGCGGGGTTGGCTGCAAGAGTTATAGATCTTGGCGCCCAGCCTGACCAGCAGCATCACCTGCCTGAATGGAGGTAGACTGGCGCCCTTTCCTTGAGGAGCCTGCCATGAGCGAGCCGACCGATATCGACAGTGACGAAGAAGAATTCACCGAAAACACCCTGATCGAAGCGATCGAGAACCAGATCGAAAGCGACAATCCCCCCGCCGCCAAGGCGACCTTCAACAAACTGACCCTAGTGGGTTATGAACGCGAAGACATCCTGAATCTTATGGCCCACGTGCTGGCGTTCGAGATCGACGCGATGCTGGACGAGGACCGCGCCTTCAATACCGAATGGTATGAAACCGCGCTGCGGGCGCTGCCTGAGTTGCCGCCTGAAAAGGAATAATCCCGGCACGCAGCAACACGCTGGACAGTTCGGCAAAGTGCGTTCACCTTATGGCCTGCTAGCCTCTAATAAATTTTAGAAAGTCTGGAGTCCTTATGTCGTATACCCCTGAATTGGTTGCCGAACTGGAAATCCTTGTACTCTTCCCCTTGGACAGCACCAAGGAAGGTCTGAAGGTCCATCAGACCGCCGCTCCTACTGCCATCGCCGCTGCCAAGCGCCTCCATGCCAAAGGACTTATCGACCAGCCAGACGGGGGCTATCTGACCAGCCTCGGTCGGGACGCCGCAGAGCAGGCCCAAACCCTGCTGACTATTCTGACCACTGCCAGCACCAAAGAAGCAGCCTGATACCCGATACCGCCCATGGAGTCCGCTCACTGCGGATTCCAAGGGCGTTGCTGTGGGCCAGTTAAAATTCTGGCGTCAAAGACCATTTCCCCCTAAACCTCCTACGCCACTGGCTGTAAACTCCTACACGGCCGCCCACGTCGGGCCCTGCGAGCCACCGAGTTCGACATGACCCGCACCCATGAAATCCGCCCTGACTTGGACGAAGGCATCGACCGCAAGGTGCTGGCCCAATTGCGCGCGCGCTTCATGGCCCTCAATGAGGGGCGCATGGCGCGTGCCGTCGAGGGGCTGACGCCGCGCCAGCAAAGCGTGCTGACCCTCCTGCCACTGTTTTTTCACGTTAATCATCCGCTGTTGCCCGGTTATGTTTCGGGCAGCACGCCAGCCGGGCTTTCGAATTTCGAGCCCGACGCTCAGGCCTTGGCCGAAGCCCAACGCCTGACCCGCTCGTTCTCTTACAAGCCGCGCCCGGTCAATCAGCCCAAGCCTATCCATGGCCTATTCCTGATGGGCAGCCTTGGCACCCTCGCCCAAGCGGATCAGAGCGATATGGACGTATGGGTGTGCCACGCCCCCGACCTGGGCGAAAACGAACTGGCCGAACTGCGCAAGAAATGCCAACTGCTTGAAGCTTGGGCCCTCACCATGGGCGCCGAGGCACACTTCTTCCTGATCGAGCCAACGCGCTTCGTACTCGGCGAGCGCGACACCCAACTGAGCTCCGACGACTGCGGTACCACCCAGCATTACCTGCTGCTCGACGAGTTCTACCGCACTGCCATCTGGTTGGCCGGGCGCACGCCGATTTGGTGGCTGGTGCCGGTATACGAAGAGACCCGTTACGCCGAATTCACCCACACACTGCTCTCCAAGCGGTTTATCCGCGCCGATGAAACCCTTGACCTCGGCCACCTGGCACATATTCCACCCGGCGAATTCATCGGAGCCGGTCTATGGCAGTTGTTCAAAGGCATCGAGTCACCTTACAAATCGGTGCTCAAACTGCTGCTGACTGAGGTCTACGCCAGCGAACACCCCAACGTGCATTGCCTGAGCCTGCGCTTCAAGCGCGCGGTGTTCGCGAACCAGATGGACCTGGATGAGCTGGACCCATACATCGTGGTGTACCGCCGCATCGAGGAATACCTCAAAGCACGCAACGAGCCCGAACGCCTGGAATTGGTACGCCGCGCGCTGTACCTGAAGGTCAATCGCAAGCTCACCGCCGGCCAACGCACCAGCAGTTGGCAGCGACTGTTGCTGGAGCGCCTGGCCCGCGAATGGAGCTGGGACCAGCGTCAACTCGCCCTGCTGGACAGCCGCAGCCAGTGGAAAGTGCGTCAGGTGGCCTCGGAACGCCGCGCCCTGGTCAGCGAGCTGAACTACAGCTATCGCTTCCTGACCCAGTTTGCCCGGACCGAACAAACCGTCAGCCTGATCAACAAGCGCGACCTTAACGTGCTGGGCCGGCGCCTGTATGCCGCTTTTGAGCGCAAGGCCGGCAAGGTCGAATTCATCAACCCCGGCATCGCACCGGACCTGGCTGAAGACACCTTGACCCTGGTGCAGTCGCCCAACCGCAAGGAACCCGGCCAGCATCACTGGGGATTGTACAACGGCAACCTCACGGCCCTGGAGTGGGAACACTTTGCGCCGATCAAGCGCAGCCGCGACCTGCTGGAAATGCTGACGTGGTGCCATCGCAACGGTGTAATCGACAGCAGCACGCGCCTGGCGCTGCACCCCGGCACCAGCGACATGACCGAATTCGAGTTGTTCAACCTGCTTGGCAGCCTGCAACAAACGGTCGCCCTGCCCCTGACCAGCGTCGATGAAATAAGCCTGCTGCGATCGGCGGCGCCCGAGGAAGTGTTGCTGCTGATCAACGTCGGCGTCGACCCGCTCAAGCATCACCGCGACCTGAACATCCTGATGACCACCGAGCGCACCGACTCCCTGAGTTATGCCGGTGTTCGCGATAACCTGGTGCTGACCCTGGACCAAGTCACGCTCAACAGCTGGAACGAAGTGATGGTCAGCCGTTACGACGGCCCGCACGCTTTGCTCGATTGCCTGCGCGACTACCTCAACCAACTGCCATCGGACCGCCTGCCGCGTCTGCGGGTGCGCTGCTTCTGTCATAACCGTGCGCAGTTCATTGCCCAGCGCGTGGAGGAAATCTTCGACACCGCGCAGAACCTGCTGCTGGGTCAGTCCAACCACCGCTACTTGCTGCAAGTTCAGCAGCACTACCACGTAATGGAGTTGATGCCGGGCCAAGCCACCCATGTGTCACTGGCAACCCAGGACGCGCTGATCGCCTACCTCAGCGAGGAGCTGGCCAGCTACAGCCCGCTGCATCTGGACACGATGGCCCTGGAAGACCACGACCTGGCGCTGCTGCTGCCCATGGGCATGGCTGATTGCGTGCAAGTGTTCTACCGGGTCAATGAGGATTTCGCCGAGCTGTATGTGCTGGATGAGTTCAACGCGCTCTGGCAGCAGCGCCTGCCGTTTCATGATGAGCAGAGCCTGCTGGCGCCTTTGCAGCGCTTTCTGCAATCCATCATCTATCGGCGGGATGCGTTGTCGCCGCTGGACACGCAACAACCCCTGGGCGCGGTGCAGACCTTGTATTACCAACTATTGCCGACAGGAAGCGGACGCGCCCGCGGGATCGAACCTCGGCCGGCGCCGCACAATCCAACGAACAAACCGTTTTACGACGTGCAGGCGATTATCGGCAAAGCAGCACACGGCAAGGTGGGCATTACCCTGTACTGCAATCAGCGGGAGTTTTCCGAATTGGAATTCGGCGACCAGCTATTTGCCGTGGTCGCCCAGGAGATCGTTGGACAGCGCCGGGAAACCGAGCGCTACCGTTGCTACATCACCGACCTGGATCTATCGGGCCTGCTCGGTGATGTGCAGAGCCCGAGCAACCTTTACCTGCGTTACAAGGCCGAGCTGGAGCTGTCGCTCAACGAGGCGCTGAGCCAGATTTAGAGAGTGAAGACGCCGCCGTCTTTTGGCTGGCCTTCAACACTGAGCAATTCAAGCTTGAGGGTCTTGCCGCCAGGTGCCGGCCAGTCGATATGCTGGCCCACTTTCAGGCCTAACAACGCGCTGCCCACGGGTGCCAGGATCGAGATCTTGCCGGCGTCTGCATTGGCATCTTTCGGATAGACCAGCGTCAGGTGGTAGTCCTTGCCGCTGCCTTGCTCACGGCAATGTACGCTGGAGTTCATGGTCACGACACCCGCAGGCACTTCATCGTGGCCAACCACTTCTTCGGCGCGATCGAGTTCGGCTTGCAACGCTTCGACGCCGGGAGTTTCGTCGCCCAAGCGGTCGATCAGTTGCTCCAGACGCTGCACGTCAAGACGGGTGAGGATGATGGACGGTGCGGTGGTCATGATTCAGGCAGACTCCTTTTTTCTGCACAAAAAAGCAAAACCCCGCCAAAAAAAGGCGGGGTTCTCGCGGGCCTCGATGAGTTGAGGCGTACCCGGACACTACCACAGCGTCACAAATAAACAAGACAGCCTCAGGCGTGCGCCCTGCGCTGCTCGGCCTCGGCGCAGATCACCCTGCGCCGGGCATCGTCGGCGGAGCGCCATTCGCGGATGTCTTCAACGTGACGAAAGCAGCCGAGGCAGACTTTTTGCTCGTCCAGACGACACAAACTGATACAAGGTGACGGCACCGCCGGGCTGACATTACTGAACAGCGGCTTTGGCGGACGTACGGGCGCAGGCTCAGTCACGGTCAAATCTCGTCGAAATCCAGCTCGGCGCCGGTATATTCGTGGACCAGGCGCGTGAGCATCTCGCCCAACAACTCTTCACTCTTATCGCACTGCCATTTGCCGCTTTCTTCGTCGTAGTCAAAGTGAACGCCACCGGAGCGCGCCGCCAGCCACAGCTGACGCAGGGGTTCCTGGCGACTGAAGATCAGTTGCTGGCCACTCTCGAACTTGACGGTCAGCACGCCGGCCGAGTTTTCCAGGTCCACATCCAGGCCGCTGTCGTCAAAAATATCTTCCAGCGCCTGCTGGGTCGCATCCACCAGGTCGTGAAAACGGGCTTCGGTCAAACTCATTGTGGCAACCTCAAAAGTGTCTGGTTTTGCTCAAGCGCCGCACGATACGGGCGAGCCTCGCCGATTGCAAAGGATACCGATTTCATTACCGATGACGGTATGAAATATCCTCTGCCAGCGTAGCCCGCTTCACCTTCATGTCGGCAAACCCCCGCCGGACGGGTATTTCGGCGCATAGGCAAGCTGGCGGGTGGTCGGTATACTCGGGCGCAATTAATGCATATTCAAGGATTTCGCCATGAAGCGCCTGATCTCTTCCCTTGCTGCGCTCGTCGCGGTCGCTTGCCTCGTTAGTGCCTGTGGTCAAAAAGGCCCGCTGTACCTGCCCGATGACAGCAAAGACCCGAATGAACAGGCGCAATCGTCGCAAAAGCCATCCAAAGCGCATAAGCACGACACCTACGAATAAGGGAGCTCCATGGACGCTTTTAACTACCGGGACGGCGAGCTGTTCGCGGAAGGCGTGGCGCTGTCCGCGATTGCCCAGCGCTTTGGTACCCCGACGTACGTGTACTCACGCGCTCACATCGAAGCTCAATACCGCTCCTTCACCGACGCATTGGACGGCGTACCGCACTTGGTGTGCTACGCGGTCAAGGCAAACTCCAATCTGGGTGTACTGAATGTCCTGGCGCGTATGGGCGCTGGTTTTGACATCGTCTCCCGTGGCGAGCTGGAGCGGGTACTGGCAGCTGGTGGCCAGGCTGACAAGATCGTGTTCTCCGGCGTCGGCAAGAGCCGCGAAGACATGCGCCGTGCCCTGGAAGTCGGTGTGCATTGCTTCAACATCGAATCCACCGACGAGCTGGAGCGCCTGCAGGTCGTAGCCGCCGAAATGGGCGTACGCGCGCCGATCTCCCTGCGCGTCAACCCGGACGTCGATGCTGGCACCCACCCGTACATTTCCACCGGTCTCAAAGAGAACAAGTTCGGCATCGCCATTGCTGACGCCGAGGACGTGTATATCCGCGCCGCGCAGTTGCCGAACCTGGAAGTGCTGGGCGTCGACTGCCACATCGGTTCGCAACTGACCACTCTGCCGCCGTTCCTAGATGCCCTCGACCGCCTGCTGGCGCTGATTGATCGCCTGGGCGAATGCGGCATCTACCTGCACCACATCGACCTCGGTGGCGGCGTGGGCGTGCGGTATCGCGATGAAGAGCCGCCGCTGATTGCCGACTATATCCAGGCCGTGCGCGAGCGCATCGAAGGTCGCGACCTGACGCTGATGTTCGAGCCGGGCCGCTACATCGTCGCCAACGCCGGCGTGCTGCTGACACAGGTCGAGTACCTCAAGCACACCGAGCACAAGGATTTCGCCATCGTCGACGCGGCGATGAACGACCTGATCCGCCCGGCGCTGTACCAGGCCTGGATGAATGTCACCGCTGTGACGCCTCGCGACAGCGAAGCTCGCGCCTATGACATCGTCGGCCCGATCTGCGAAACCGGCGACTTCCTCGCCAAGGATCGTCAGCTTGCGCTGGAGGAAGGCGATCTGCTGGCCATGCATTCGGCTGGTGCCTACGGGTTTGTCATGAGTTCCAACTACAACACCCGCGGCCGTACCGCCGAGGTACTGGTGGACGGTGATCAAGCGTTTGAAGTGCGTCGCCGCGAGACGGTAGCCGAGTTGTATGCTGGCGAAAGCCTGCTGCCGGAGTAAGCCATGCTGCTGCGTTTTACCAAGATGCACGGGCTCGGCAATGATTTCATGGTCCTCGACCTGGTCAGCCAGCACGCGCACATCCTGCCCAAGCACGCTAAACAGTGGGGCGACCGGCATACAGGGATTGGCTTCGACCAATTGCTGATCGTCGAGGCGCCAAGCAACCCGGAGGTGGATTTCCGTTATCGGATCTTCAACTCCGACGGTTCCGAAGTGGAACAGTGCGGCAACGGTGCGCGCTGTTTCGCGCGTTTCGTGCTGGATAAGCGCCTGACCGCCAAGCGCCAGATCCGCGTCGAGACCAAGAGCGGCGTGATCGAGCTGGATATTCGCAGCGACGGCCAAATCAGCGTCAACATGGGCGCGCCGCGCTTGGTGCCAGCGGATATTCCGTTCCAGGCCAGCGAGCAGGCCACCAGCTATGCAGTCGATGTCGACGGCAAGATCGTCGACTTGGCGGCCGTCTCCATGGGCAACCCCCATGCCGTGTTGCGGGTCAACGACATCAACAATGCCCCCGTACATGAACTGGGGCCGAAGATCGAACACCACCCGCGCTTTCCGGCACGGGTCAACGTGGGTTTCCTGCAGGTGATCGACCGTTCCCGCGCGCAATTGCGTGTGTGGGAACGCGGCGCCGGCGAAACCCAGGCCTGCGGCACCGGTGCTTGCGCCGCTGCCGTGGCCGCGATTAGCCAGGGGTGGATGGATTCGCCGCTGCTGATCGACCTGCCCGGTGGACGCCTGTCCATCGAATGGGCAGGCCCTGGCCACCCGGTGCTAATGACCGGGCCGGCCTCGCGTGTATACGAAGGACAGGTCCGTCTATGAGTGAGCCAAGCTAATGACCGATAAGCCTCAAGTACCCGCACCCGCAACCCCGAGCGAAAGTCTGGAGGCCGCTGCTGTCGCGGCGTACCTTGAGGCGAATCCGGATTTCTTCGTCGAGCACGAAGAACTGCTGCCGGCGCTGCGCATCCCCCACCAGCGCGGCGACACCGTGTCGCTGGTGGAGCGACAGATGAAGATCCTGCGCGAGCGCAATATCGAGATGCGTCATAAGCTCTCGCACTTGATGGACGTCGCCCGCGACAACGACCGCCTTTTCGACAAAACCCGTCGCCTGATCCTTGCGCTGATGGACGCCACCAGCCTGGAAGAAACCGTGATCGCCGTGGAAGACAGCCTGCGCCAGGACTTCCAAGTGCCATTTGTCAGCCTGATCCTATTCAGCGACAACCCGATGCCTGTAGGCCGCTGGGTCAGCGGCAGCGACGCACAGACCGCGATTGGCGGCCTGTTGTCCGAAGGCAAGACCATCAGCGGCACCTTGCGCGAGCATGAGCTGGACTTCCTGTTTGGTCCCGAACAGCTCAAGGAGATCGGCTCCACAGCTGTGGTCGCCCTCAGCCATCAAGGCTTGCATGGCGTGCTGGCTATCGCCAGCCGTGATCCTGCGCACTACAAAAGCTCGGTGGGCACGCTGTTCCTGACCTATATCGCCGAAGTGTTGGGCCGCGTCCTGCCGCGCTTCACCACCGCCCTGCGCGCGGTGCGCTAGCCATGGAACGGCAACTGGACGCTTACTGCGCTCACCTGCGCAACGAGCGCCAGGTGTCGCCCCACACACTGGAAGCCTACCGGCGGGACTTGAACAAAGTCCTGGCCTACTGCGAAAAACAGCAGGTCACCAGTTGGAAGGCCTTGGATATCCAAAGCCTGCGCAGCCTGATCGCGCGCTTGCACCAGACGGGCCAATCCTCGCGCAGCCTGGCTCGCCTGCTGTCGGCTGTGCGCGGGCTCTATCACTACCTCAACCGCGAAGGCCTGTGCGACCACGACCCGGCCAACGGCCTGTCTCCGCCCAAGGGCGAACGGCGCCTGCCCAAGACCCTGGACACCGACCGCGCCCTGCAATTGCTCGATGGCGCCGTAGAGGATGACTTCCTCGCCCACCGCGACCAGGCGATCCTGGAGCTTTTCTATTCCTCGGGCCTGCGCCTGTCGGAACTCACCGGCCTGAACCTAGACCAATTGGACCTGGCAGACGGCCTGGTGCAAGTACTCGGCAAAGGCAGCAAAACACGCGTGCTGCCGGTGGGCAGGAAGGCCCGCGAAGCCCTGCAACTCTGGCTTCCGCTGCGGGCGTTGGCCAACCCGGCGGACGACGCCGTGTTTATCAGCCAGCAAGGCCGGCGACTGGGGCCGCGGGCTATTCAGGTGCGGGTCAAAGCCGCCGGGGAGCGCGAACTGGGTCAAAACCTGCACCCGCATATGCTGCGGCACTCCTTTGCCAGCCATATGCTGGAATCGTCCCAGGATCTGCGCGCCGTGCAGGAGTTGCTGGGCCACTCAGATATCAAGACCACGCAGATCTACACCCATCTGGACTTCCAACACCTGGCAACGGTGTACGACAGCGCCCATCCACGGGCCAAACGCATCAAGGGCGGCGACTCATGAGTATCAAGCTGATCACCTTCGACCTAGACGACACGCTCTGGGACAACGTACCCGTCATCATCAGCGCCGAAGCGTCGATGCGCGAATGGCTGGTCGTGCATGCCCCCAACGTCGGCGACCTGCCACTGGAGCATTTCGCCAGCCTGCGCCAACAGGTGCTGCAGCGTCATCCGGAGCTCAAACACCGCATCAGCGTGTTGCGCCACCGGGTGCTGATGCACGCCTTCGAGGAGGCCGGATATCCACAGCCGCAAGCCACGGAAATGGCAGACGTGTGCTTCGAGGCGTTCATTCACGCCCGTCATCAGCTCACTCCCTTCCCTGAAGCCGAGCCGATGTTGCAAGCGCTGCGCCAGCACTTTCTGCTGGGTGTGATCACCAATGGCAATGCCGATGTGCAGCGTGTGGGCCTGGCTGACTACTTTCACTTTGCGCTGCGCGCTGAAGATATTGGTATTGCCAAGCCGGATGCGCGGCTGTTCCAGGAAGCACTGCAACGCGGCGGAGTGGATGCCAGCGCAGCGGTGCATGTTGGCGACCATCCCGGGGACGACATTGCTGGGGCGCAGCAGGCGGGGCTGCGGGCCGTGTGGTTTAACCCCAGCGCCAAGGTGTGGGAGGGGGATAAACGCCCCGACGCGGAGATTCGTAGCCTTACGGAGCTGCCGGAATTACTCCGCAAGTGGCAGTAGTACTAGAGATCCCAATATGGGGATCACCACGAAGCTCAAATAAATCAGCAAGCATGAAAAAGCCCGCAGCGACGGCGGGCTTTTTCTTACAAGCAGGTGACTGACCTCAGATAGGTCGGCTGCCGTACTTGTTATCCGGCTTCTTGGGTGGGTCTGCCACCACGTTAGCCTCGACTTCCTGCACTCTGCCGCCTTTAGCGAGGAATTCTTCCATCGCACGGGCCAGAGCATCGCGCTCTTTGTTCTTGGCCTCAACGCTCGGCAATTCATCTACCGAAACAGCTGCCTTGGCTTTGCCTTTGGCCGCAGGGGCAGGCGCATCATCGCCACCATCGTCGTCCGCAACGTCTTCCGCTGCAGCTTCAAGACCTTCTTCGGTGTCGTCTTCGTCACCTACTTCGAGTTCGTCGTTTTCCAGATCATCGTCGCTCATGTTCTACCTCATGACTTGCGAAAAGCAGATTAGTTATAGCCCAGCTTCGCCCTCTGTCGAGGCCGCCAGGGAAAAATCAACATCCACTGGATAACCAGTGGCTTACGCCCCGTCACCGTGCAAGGTGGCGAGGACTTTACGAGCACCGCCATGATCACGGTGCTCGCCCAGATAAACACCTTGCCAGGTACCCATCGCCAAGCGGCCGGCCTTGACCGGCAAACTCAGCTGGCAGCCCAGGAGACTGGCCTTGAAGTGCGCCGGCAGATCATCCGGACCTTCGTCATTGTGTTCGAACCCGGCACGGCCTTGCGGCACCAGCAAGTTGAAGAAACGTTCGAAGTCACGGCGAACCGCCGGATCGGCATTCTCGTTGACGGTCAGAGAAGCCGAGGTGTGCTGCAACCACAGGTGTAACAGGCCCACACGACACGCCTTCAATTCAGGCAAGCCGGCAAGCAACTCATCGGTCACCAAGTGAAAGCCCCGGGGCTTGGCCCGCAGGGTAATCAGGGTCTGTTGCCACATAGAGTTCTCCGCCCATCGGCGCGCATTCTAGCGCGCTCTGGGAAAAAACAAAGTGCCGAATACGCCTACGTGCCTGTAAGACATTCGCACACTGAAAAGTGCCGTGTGCGGCCGATCACAAACTTTGCGCAAAAACCGGCACAGCGTCTTACGACTGACAAACACCAGGCAAAAAAATGCCCGGCAAGCCGGGCATTTTTTTTACGCGCACTTACAAGTTGTAGCCGCGTTCGTTGTGTTGCGCCAGGTCGAGGCCGACAGCCTCTTCCTCTTCGGTAACACGCAGGCCAATGACCATGTCGAGCACCTTGAGGATGACGTAGGTGACGATCGCCGTGTAGATCACGGTGAAGCCAACACCCTTGCACTGGATCCAGACTTGAGCCGCGATATCAGTGACGGTGCCGAAGCCGCCCAAAGCAGGGGCTGCGAATACACCTGTGAGGATCGCACCGACGATGCCGCCGATACCGTGCACGCCGAATGCGTCCAGGGAGTCGTCGTAGCCCAGCTTACGCTTGAGGCTGGTCGCGCAGAAGAAGCAGACCACACCGGCCACCAGGCCGATTACCAGAGCGCCCATCGGGCCAACGGTGCCGGCGGCTGGTGTTACAGCTACCAGACCAGCGACTACGCCCGAGGCGATGCCCAGTGCACTTGGCTTGCCGTGAGTGATCCACTCGGCGAACATCCAGCCCAACGCCGCAGCAGCGGTAGCGATCTGAGTGACCAGCATCGCCATGCCAGCAGTGCCGTTGGCCGCAGCAGCGGAGCCGGCGTTGAAGCCGAACCAACCGATCCACAGCATTGCCGCGCCCACCAGGGTGTAACCCAGGTTGTGCGGTGCCATCGGGGTGGTAGGGAAGCCTTTACGCTTGCCGAGCACGATGCACGCCACCAGCCCAGCCACACCGGCGTTGATGTGCACCACGGTGCCGCCGGCAAAGTCCAGCACGCCCCAGTCCCACATCAGGCCGCCGTTGCCGCTCCAGACCATGTGCGCGATTGGCGCATAAACCAGGGTGAACCAGATACCCATGAAGATCAGCATCGCAGAGAATTTCATACGCTCAGCGAAGGCACCGACGATCAGCGCCGGGGTGATGATGGCGAAGGTCATCTGGAAGGTGATGAACACCGCTTCCGGGAACAACGCCGCAGGCCCGGTGATGCTGGCTGGGGTCACACCCGCCAGGAACGCCTTGCCCATGCCGCCGAAGAAGGAATTGAAGTTGACCACACCCTGTTCCATACCGGTGGTATCGAACGCAATGCTGTAGCCGTAGACGACCCACAGGATGCTGATCAGGCCAGTGATGGCGAAGCACTGCATCATCACCGACAGAATATTTTTGGAGCGGACCATGCCGCCGTAGAACAGCGCCAGGCCGGGAATGGTCATGAACAGCACCAGTGCGGTGGCGGTCAGCATCCAGGCGGTGTCGCCAGAGTTGAGGACTGGAGCAGCCACTTCGTCTGCCGCCATGGCCAGGCTTGGCATTACGATGGACAACAGGGCTCCGAGCCCTGCGAATTTACGCAGAGTCATATTGTTTTCTCCTGGGGCGTTGGGGTTTGGCGGCTTAGATTGCGTCGGTATCGGTTTCGCCGGTACGGATGCGAATAGCCTGTTCCAGATTGACCACGAAGATCTTGCCGTCACCGATCTTGCCGGTGTTGGCGGCCTTGGTTATCGCTTCGATAACCCGGTCAAGATCCTTGTCGTCAATGGCGACATCAATCTTCACCTTCGGCAGGAAATCGACTACGTATTCCGCGCCGCGATACAGCTCGGTGTGACCCTTCTGCCGACCGAAGCCCTTGACCTCAGTAACGGTAATGCCCTGCACGCCGATCTCGGACAGCGACTCGCGTACATCGTCCAACTTGAACGGCTTGATGATGGCAGTGACTAGCTTCATGAAAACTCTCTCCCGAATTGGTGGACTTGCCCCAGGAAAACAAACCCGTCTCAAGTCTAAGCGCAGTGCCTGGCTTTGTAACGCATCGTCGCAAGGGCAGTTGCCTTCGCGACGCCAGCGAACCACTGGTGACGAAACCTGTACCCCTGATCCGTCGGCGCACTGCATTCGTCACAGCGACTGCATCAGTGCATGGGTCATGATCGTCTAAGCAGAAACCTTGCCAGCTCCGTAAAAATCACTGAAATCAGTCCTTTGCCCACTTAACCTCACCCACAGGACTATTTGGCAGCTGCAATGCGCACGAAAACAGTGCGCCGTCGCACAGCCCGATGCGCGAAAAGCGTGCGCTGCAGGCCGCGAAAAAGACTATAGACGCTGCGTGATACACTGCCCGCCAACAGTTTCCGGAATATTTCCCATGCTCGCGCCCAAAGACCTACTCGACGCCCTGAGCGGCCACGCCTCTCGCCTGTTCAGCGGCGAAACCCCTCTGCCCCGCAATGAAATCGAAAGCCAGTTCAAGGCCTTGCTGCAAAGCGGTTTCAGCAAGCTCGACCTGGTGAGCCGGGAAGAGTTTGATAGCCAAATGGTGGTGCTGGCCCGCACGCGTGCGCGGCTGGAGAGCCTGGAGGCGAAGGTGGCTGAACTGGAAGCGCGGCTAACCCCAACGGCCGAGTAACTGACGCAACTAAGCCAAAATGTGGGAGGGGGCTTGCTCCCGATGGCGGTGGGTCAGTGACATATTTATCAACTGACCCACTGCTATCGGGGGCGAGCCCCTTCCCACATTTGTTCTGCGTCGTTCTCTGGATACGTTCTGTAAAACCTCCCTCCCTCGCTAGCCCCACCCCTCGTCTACCCTTGAAAAACCCGCAGGAAGCGGCCTCTCTTTCAAGGAACGAGCATGTCCCTCGCCATCGTCCACAGCCGCGCCCAGATCGGCGTAGAAGCCCCAGCCGTCACCGTCGAAGTGCACATGGCCAACGGTCTCCCGTCCCTCACGCTGGTGGGCCTTCCCGAAACCGCCGTCAAGGAAAGCAAGGACCGAGTACGCAGCGCCATCCTCAACTCCGCCCTGCAATACCCCTCGCGCCGCATCACGCTCAACCTCGCGCCCGCCGACCTGCCCAAGGACGGCGGGCGTTTTGATTTGGCGATTGCACTGGGGATCCTCGCCGCCAGTGTGCAGGTGCCAGCGTTGATGCTCGATGACATTGAATGCCTGGGTGAGTTGGCGTTGTCCGGCGAAGTGCGTGCGGTCAAAGGTGTGTTGCCAGCCGCTTTGGCGGCGCGCAAGGCTGGGCGCACCGTGATAGTGCCGCGGGCGAATGCAGAGGAAGCTTGCCTGGCGTCGGGGCTGAAGGTGATTGCCGTGGATCACTTGCTGCAGGTTGTGGCGCACCTCAACGGACAAGTGCCGATTGAGCCCTATAAATCCGATGGTTTGTTGTACCTGAACAAGCCCTACCCGGATTTGAGCGAAGTGCAAGGCCAACTCTCCGCCAAGCGGGCGTTGTTGATTGCAGCAGCGGGCGCACATAACCTTCTGTTCAGCGGGCCACCGGGCACCGGCAAGACCTTGCTTGCCAGCCGCTTGCCCGGTTTGCTGCCTCCGCTGAGCGAGCAGGAGGCCCTGGAAGTGGCGGCAATTCAGTCGGTGGTCAGCCTCGCACCGCTGAGCCATTGGCCGCACCGGCCGTTTCGTCAGCCGCACCACTCTGCGTCAGGGCCCGCACTGGTGGGCGGTGGATCGAAACCGCAGCCTGGGGAAATCACCATGGCGCATCATGGCGTGCTTTTCCTGGATGAATTACCGGAGTTTGATCGCAAGGTGCTGGAGGTTTTGCGTGAGCCATTGGAGTCAGGGCATATCGTGATTTCCCGTGCCCGCGACCGTGTGAGTTTCCCAGCGCGTTTTCAACTGGTGGCAGCGATGAACCCCTGCCCTTGCGGGTATATGGGCGAACCCACTGGGCGTTGTCGCTGTACGCCGGAGCAGGTCCAGCGGTATCGCAATAAGCTGTCTGGACCGTTGCTGGATCGGATTGACTTGCACCTCACCGTGGCGCGGGAAACAACTGCGCTGAATCCAACCCTGCAGGTTGGAGATACGACGGCAACGGCTTCAGCCCTGGTGGCCGAGGCTCGGGAGCGCCAGCAACAGCGCCAAGGCTGTGCCAACGCCTTTCTTGATCTGCCGAGGCTGCGTGAGCACTGCCAACTTTTGAAAGCCGATGAAGGCTGGCTGGAAAGCGCCTGCGAGCGACTGACGTTGTCGCTGCGTGCGGCTCATCGGCTGCTCAAAGTGTCACGCACATTGGCGGACCTGGATCAGGTG
Source organism: Pseudomonas sivasensis (assembly GCF_052938085.1). Lineage (NCBI taxonomy): Bacteria > Pseudomonadati > Pseudomonadota > Gammaproteobacteria > Pseudomonadales > Pseudomonadaceae > Pseudomonas > Pseudomonas sivasensis. The sequence goes on along the minus strand of NZ_CP176442.1, from coordinate 68,223 downwards.
GATGCCATCACGCGGGACCATTTGAAGGAGGCCTTGCAGTACCGTCCGGCCTCCCTCAATTGAGCCTCAGCGAAAGCGATCCACCTCATGACGCAAGCCCGCCGCCAACGTCTCGAGCTCCTTGGCCGTAATCGCTAGGTTCGACACCACTTCCCGCTGCTCGCTGTTGGCCAGTGCGATGCTCTGCAAATTGCTGCTGAGCAATGTCGCGGTGCTGCTCTGCTCCTGAGTCGCCGTGGTGATCGCCGCGAACTGCTGACCGGCCGAACGGCTCTGCTCGTCGATACGTGCCAGGGCCGACGCCACGTCGGCGTTACGCGACAGGCCTTCCTGCATCAGCGTGTTGCCGTGCTCCATGGTGCTGATGGCGTTGCCGGTTTCCCGCTGAATGCTCTGGATCATCCCGGAAATTTCATCGGTGGCTTCGCGGGTACGCGAGGCCAGGTTACGCACTTCGTCAGCGACCACGGCAAACCCACGGCCCTGTTCACCTGCGCGAGCAGCCTCGATGGCGGCGTTCAGTGCCAGCAGGTTGGTCTGTTCGGCGATGGAGGTGATCACACCGACGATGCCGCCGATTTCCTGGGAGCGCTGGCCCAGGGTATTGATCACCGTGGCCGTGCTATTCAGCGCGGTCGCGATATGTTCCAGCGACGACGACGCCTCCTGCATCGAGGTGCGGCCGATGCGGGTTTGCTGGGCATTCTCTTGAGCCAGACGCTCGGTGTTGCCCATGTTGTCGGCGATATTCAGCGAAGTGGCGCTGAACTCTTCCACCGCACCAGCCATGCTGGTGATTTCGCCAGACTGCTGCTCCATGCCGTCATAGGCCCCGCCGGATAACCCGGACAGTGCCTGTGCACGGCTGTTGACCTCTTCGGCCGCCTTGCGGATATGGGAAACCATGGTCGAAAGCGCTTCACCCATCTGGTTGAAGCTACGGGCCAGTTGGCCGATTTCATCATGGCTGGACACGTTGAGGCGCGCACTCAAGTCCCCCGCGCCCAAGGCTTCGGCCTGGCGCACCAGATCACTCAGCGGCTGCAGTTTGCTGCGCAGCAACCAGACCGTGGCGCCTACCGCCAGCAACATCGCCAGTATGCTGCCGATCACCAGGCGAATACCGACCGCCCAGGTCACTGCACGGATTTCAGCTTTCGGCATGCTCGCGACGACGGCCCAAGGACCGCCGTCGAACGGTACCGAAACACTGTAGAAGTCTTCGTTCTTATCGCTCCAGAAGCGGCCTTTGCCTGGGGTCTTGGCCAGGTCCAGCATCACCGCAACCGACTGGTCCAAGGCCTGCACACCCGCGGGCGGTACCAGCCAACGCTTCTGCTCGTCGAGCAACGCCAGGGAGCCGGTCTGACCGATGCGGAAGCGCTTGAGGTTCTCAAACTGCGCGGCCTGGGCGTCGGTGTAGTCAAAGCCGATGAACAACACAGCGATCACTTTGCCGCTGCTGTCTCGTACGGGACTGTATTGGGTCATGTAGGAGCGATCGAACAACACCGCGCGGCCGATATACGCCTGACCACCGAGCACGCGCTGGTAAGCCGGACCCTGGCGGTCAAGCACAGTGCCGATGGCGCGGCTGCCGTCCTGCTTGGTCAGGGAAGTGCTGACGCGCACAAAGTCGTCGCCGCTGCGCACGAACACCGTGGCCACGCCGCCGGACATCTGCTTGAACTCATCGACTTCAGTGAAGTTGTTATTGAGCACTTCGCTGCCCAGCAACAGGCTCGGCGTCTGGACCCCAGCCACCGCGACCATTTGATCAGCCTGCACACGCAACCCGGCGCTGAAGCGCTTTTCAAACAATCCGGTCAGACGCTGGGTGCTCTCGCGCAGCGTGCTGTGGAAGGTATTGAGTTGGTCGGCCAGCAGTCGTGCCTCGCTGGCCAAGTGTTCCTCGCGGGTATCGAGGTTGGCGGAGTCAAGGGAACGCAAGGCGAAAACAGTACTGCCGCTGATGACGACAGCCAAAATCACGGCTAATGCAAGACCTAACTGCGAGGCGATCCGGGCGCGAGGTTGAGACATGAAAGCTCCTGGCCGAGGCCAGGATCATCCTGATCTCATAGCGCTGCTCGGCAAATTATCTGGTGGGAAACGTTGGTGCACGATGGTTCCAACACCCCTACTTCGGCGGCGCTTTGCAATACTTGAGCGAATCGCAGGGGTATCACGCAAACGGTTGCGTGATAGAGCCAGAATTATTCAATCAAGCCGTTCGACATCGGGCAAAACCATGGCCTGCACTTCGCTCTGGAGGAAATCCGCCAAGCGTCGCAAGCGCTCGCCGCCCGGACGGGTTTTCGGCCACACCAAATAGTAATTTTCCCTGCTCGCTACCGCCGTCGGCAACGGCAAGCTTAAACGTCCCTGCGCCACATCCTCGGCCACCATCAGCAGATCGCCCATGGAGACGCCATAACCGCGAGCGGCGGCGATCATGCCCAGCTCCAGGGTATCGAACACCTGCCCACCCTTGAGCGAAACCTGATTCGAAAGCCCCATGCGCTCCAGCCAATTGCGCCAGTCCCTGCGGTCGGGCGTGGGGTGCAGCAACTCGGCACCGGCGAGTCGATTTACATCCCATGGCCCATCGTCCAACAGATTCGGCGCGCCCACCGGTATCAACAGCTCAGGAAACAAATAGCTGGCCTCCCAATCCGCCGGAAAGTGCCCGTAGCTCAACAGCACCGCACAGTCGAACGGCTCCTGGTTGAAATCCACTTCATCCACATTCATCCAGGCGCTGGTCAATTGCACTTCATTGCCTGGCTGTAATGCGCGGAAGCGACTGAGGCGCGCCAACAACCACCGCATAGTCAGGGTCGACGGCGCTTTCATGCGCAGGATGTCATCTTCGGCGTTCAGGGTATGGCAGGCCCGCTCCAGCGCCGCGAACCCCTCGCGCACACCGGGCAACAGCAGGCGCGCCGCTTCCGTGAGCTGTAGGTTACGGCCGCTGCGCTGGAAGAGGCGACAGGCGAAATGCTCTTCCAGCGTGCGGATATGTCGGCTCACCGCACTTTGGGTAATCGACAGTTCCTCGGCGGCGCGGGTAAAGGAGTTATGCCGGGAGGCCGCTTCAAATGCACGCAAGGCATAAAGAGGAGGAAGACGACGAGACATGAGGAAAGCTCCGACAGCAGGATGCCGAAACCGTACCAGAATCAGTCAGGCATGAGTTTTAATCATGTAGATGATCGCTTTTATCCCTTTGTGCAATGAGCTGAGAGGGCCGAGAATCCAACCCTCTCCAACCCTCTGACTTTCTGAGTGTGATGATCATGCAGCATCCAGCGCGTAACGAACTCTGGGCCATTCTGCGGCTGTCTGGGCCGTTGATTGCCTCACAGTTGGCGCACATGCTGATGGTACTGACCGACACTTTGATGATGGCTCGCCTGAGCCCTGAAGCGCTGGCCGGTGGTGGCCTGGGCGCAGCGAGCTATTCGTTCGTGTCGATCTTCTGCATCGGAGTGATTGCCGCCGTGGGCACCTTGGTGGCAATCCGTCACGGCGCTGGCGACATCGAAGGTGCCACTCGCCTGACCCAGGCCGGGCTCTGGCTCGCCTGGCTGATGGCCTTGGCGGCCGCGCTGCTGTTATGGAACTTGAAGCCGGTGCTGCTGATGTTCGGCCAGACTGATACCAATGTGCAGTCGGCGGGGCAATTCCTGACCATGCTGCCGTTCGCCCTGCCCGGCTACCTGAGTTTCATGGCCTTGCGCGGCTTCACCAGCGCCATTGGCAAAGCCACTCCGGTGATGGTGATCAGCCTCGGCGGCACGGTGCTGAACTACCTGCTCAACCACGCCTTGATCGAAGGTATGTTCGGCCTGCCGAAGCTCGGCTTGATGGGCATTGGCCTGGTCACTGCCATCGTCGCCAATGGCATGGCCCTGACGCTGATGTGGTACATCCGCAGCAACCGCGCTTACGCCGCTTACCCGCTGAGCGCCGGCCTGCTGCGCCTCAACACCCAGTACTTGCGCGAGTTGTGGCGTCTGGGCCTGCCGATTGGCGGCACCTATGCAGTAGAAGTCGGGCTGTTTGCCTTCGCCGCGCTATGCATGGGCACCATGGGGAGTACGCAATTGGCGGCGCATCAGATTGCCCTGCAAATCGTCTCGGTGGCGTTCATGGTGCCAGCGGGCATGTCCTATGCGGTGACCATGCGCATCGGCCAGCACTATGGCGCCGGGCAGTTGCTGCAAGCGCGCATGGCCGGTCGTGTCGGCATCAGTTTTGGCGCGGCGGTGATGCTGGGATTTGCCGTAGTGTTGTGGCTGTTTTCCGACCCGCTGATCGGCCTGTTCCTCGACCATGACGACCCGGCATTCCACGAGGTGATCGTGCTTGCCGTCAGCCTGCTGGCCGTCGCGGCCTGGTTCGAGCTGTTTGATGGCGTCCAGACCATCGCCATGGGCTGCATCCGTGGGCTCAAGGATGCCAAGACCACCTTCCTGGTGGGCCTGGGTTGCTACTGGTTAATCGGCGCGCCTTCGGCGTGGTTGATGGCTTTCACCCTAGGCTGGGGGCCGACCGGCGTGTGGTGGGGATTGGCGCTGGGGCTGGCGTGTGCGGCAGTCAGCCTGACTTGGGCGTTTGAAGCGAAGATGAAGCGCATGATTGGCCAGGAAGGTGCAGTACCCGAAACCCGCCAAGGGTTCCGGGCCACTCAGCCGGATTAGAACACTTCGCCAGCGAGCGTCTGCTGGCCCTTGCCGAATGTCAGGTATTCCACCAACTCCGGCAACGGTAGCGGCTTGCTGATCAAGTAACCCTGAGCCTGATCGCAGCCAAACAGCCTCAGCAGCGCCAACTGCTCCGGAGTCTCCACGCCCTCAGCCACCACTTCCAGATTCAGGTTGTGCGCCAGATTGATCATCGCGTGCACCAGCTTGCGATTCTCTTCGCGCTCTTCCATGCCACCGACAAAGCTCTTATCGATTTTCAACAAGGCAATCGGCAAGCTGTTGAGGTGCACGAACGACGAGAAACCGGTGCCGAAGTCATCCAAAGAAAACCGCACACCCAGCCGCCCGAGGGCATCCATGGTCTGTTTGACCAGATCGCTGCGGCGCATCACGGCAGTTTCGGTCAGCTCGAACTCCAGCCATTGCGCTTCCACACCGCGCTCGGCAATCAGCCGGCTGAGGGTAGAGAGCAACTGACTGTCCTGAAACTGGCGGAACGACAGGTTGACCGCCATGTGCAACGGCGGCAGGCCGCGCTCGCGTAGGTCCTGCATATCGCGTAGGGCGCGGGAGATCACCCAGTAGCCCAACGGCACGATCAGGCCGCTCTGTTCGGCCAGGGGGACGAATTCGCTGGGCGGCAATAGGCCGCGCTCGCCGTGGCGCCAGCGCACCAGGGCTTCGAGGCCGACAATGTGGCCGTCATCCAGGTCCAGGCGCGGCTGGTAGTGCAGCTCCAACTCATCCCGGCGCAAGGCGCGGCGCAGTTCACTTTCCAGGTCGGCCAGGCTGCGCGCGTTGCGGTTGATGCGCTCGTTGAAGATATGGAAGGTGCAGCCTTGAGTGCTCTTGGCTTGCTGCATGGCGATATGGGCGTGCCACATCAATGGGTCGGCGCCAGCGCGGGCGCGGGCATGGGCCACGCCCAGGCTGCAACCGATCAGCAGGCTTTCGCCATCCACCCAATACGGTTCGGCCATGGCTTCGGTGATGCGCTCGGCCATCCACTCTGCACGCTGGGGTGCGCGGCGGGTATCAATCAGCAAAGCGAACTCGTCGCTGCCCAGGCGTGCCAATTGGTCGCCGATTTCGAGCTGGCTCTTGAGCCGCGAGACCACTTGCAGGATCAAACGGTCGCCAGCCTGGTGGCCGAGGGCATCGTTGGCGTGGCGGAAGTTGTCGAGGTCAAGGTGACCGAGGGCCAGGCCACGGCCCTCGTTCTCGGCGAGCCGCGCCGCCAGCAGGGTCTGGAAGCCCTGGCGGTTGGCGATACCGGTAAGCGGGTCTTGTTCGGCCAGGCGTTGCAGGGTGTTTTCCAGCAAGCCGCGCTCACGAACATGGCGCAGGCAGCGGCGCAGTGTGTCGGCGTCCAATGCATCACGGATCAGCCAATCACTCACGCCAAGCGGAGAAACCAACGGTTCCTGCTCCAACAACACTACGCACGACAAGCTGCAACGGCCAGGGCCGGGTTGCAGGCTGGGCGTGGTCAACAGCACGGCGCTGGTGTCATCTTCGAACAGACGACTTACCGAGTCCCAGTTTGGCGCGCTGATCAGCACAGCCCCATCGCCCATCGGCGCCAGGCACTCGCGCAACAACGCTGCCCACTCAGGCGTATCGGCCAGTAGCAGCAAACGCAAGGGTTCGACAGGCGTAGACAAGCTAGCTCCCTAGACTCTGCAAAGTTTCGTTGGCGGCGGGCATTATGACGTGCGGCCTGATAATGACCAATGATAGGGGTTATCAAATACGCAGGTGTAAGCATTTGTCGCTGTTTTAACCGCTAAAAGCCTCGACATCCTGCGGCAAAGTAGCAAAACCGGCAAATTTAGATCGAGTGGTACGTCACACCGTCGATCCAGAGCAGCAGAATCTTGCCAGCCTGTTAAAATGCCCGCCCTTTTGAACAACGACTCCCTGAATTCTGTATGTCCCGACTCAATCCCCGGCAGCAAGAAGCCGTGAACTACGTCGGCGGCCCTCTATTGGTGCTCGCCGGTGCTGGCTCCGGCAAGACCAGCGTGATCACCCGCAAGATCGCGCACCTGATCCAGAGCTGTGGCATCCGCGCCCAGTACATCGTCGCCATGACCTTTACCAACAAGGCCGCGCGCGAGATGAAAGAACGCGTCGGCAGCCTGCTCAAGGGTGGCGAAGGCCGTGGCCTCACGGTGTGTACCTTCCACAACCTGGGGCTGAACATCATCCGCAAGGAGCATGCTCGGCTGGGCTACAAACCGGGCTTCTCGATCTTTGACGAGACCGACGTCAAGGCCCTGATGACCGACATCATGCAGAAGGAATACGCAGGCGACGACGGCGTCGACGAGATCAAAAACATGATCGGCGCCTGGAAAAACGACCTGATCCTCCCCCCCGAGGCCCTGGAAAACGCGCGCAACCCCAAGGAACAGACCGCGGCCATCGTCTACACCCACTACCAGCGCACGCTCAAGGCGTTCAATGCGGTGGACTTCGACGACCTGATCCTGCAGCCGGTCAAGCTGTTCCAGGAACACGCCGACATCCTCGAAAAGTGGCAGAACAAGGTGCGCTACCTGCTGGTGGACGAATACCAGGACACCAACGCCAGCCAGTACTTGCTGGTGAAGTTGCTGATCGGTAAGCGCAACCAGTTCACCGTGGTGGGCGACGATGACCAGTCGATCTACGCCTGGCGCGGCGCCCGCCCGGAAAACCTGATGCTGCTCAAGGTCGACTACCCGTCCTTGAAAGTGGTGATGTTGGAGCAGAACTACCGCTCCACCAGCCGCATCCTGCGCTGCGCCAACGTGCTGATCTCGAACAACCCCCACGAGTTTGAAAAACAGCTGTGGAGTGAGATGGGCCACGGCGATGAGATCCGCGTAATCCGCTGCCGCAACGAAGACGCCGAAGCCGAGCGCGTCGCCGTCGAGCTGCTCACATTGCACCTGCGTACCGATCGGCCCTACAGCGACTTTGCGATCCTGTATCGCGGTAACTACCAGGCCAAGCTGATCGAGCTGAAGTTGCAGCACCACCAGATTCCATATCGTCTGTCGGGGGGCAATAGCTTTTTCGGACGCCAGGAAGTGAAAGACCTGATGGCCTACTTCCGGTTGATCGTTAACCCGGACGACGACAACGCCTTCCTGCGCGTGATCAACGTGCCGCGCCGGGAAATCGGCTCGACGACCCTGGAAAAACTCGGCAACTACGCGACCGAACGCAAGATTTCGATGTACGCCGCCACCGACGAGATCGGCCTGGGCGAGCACTTGGACACGCGCTTCACCGATCGCCTGGCGCGCTTCAAGCGCTTCATGGACAAGGTTCGCGAGCAGTGCGCCGGCGAAGACCCGATCAGCGCCCTGCGCAGCATGGTCATGGACATCGACTACGAAAACTGGCTGCGCACCAACAGCTCCAGCGACAAAGCTGCGGATTACCGCATGGGCAACGTCTGGTTCCTGATCGAAGCGCTGAAGAACACCCTGGAAAAAGACGAAGACGGCGAGATGACCGTCGAAGACGCCATCGGCAAGCTGGTACTGCGCGACATGCTCGAACGTCAGCAGGAAGAGGAAGACGGCGCCGAAGGTGTGCAGATGATGACCTTGCATGCCTCAAAGGGCTTGGAATTCCCCTACGTGTTCATCATGGGGATGGAAGAAGAAATCCTCCCGCACCGCTCCAGCATTGAAGCCGACACTATCGAGGAAGAACGCCGTCTGGCCTACGTGGGCATTACCCGCGCGCGTCAGACCCTGGCCTTCACCTTTGCCGCTAAGCGCAAGCAATACGGCGAGATCATCGATTGTGCCCCCAGCCGGTTCCTGGATGAACTGCCGCCGGATGACCTGGCCTGGGAAGGCAATGACGACACCCCGACCGAGGTGAAAGCCGTACGCGGCAACACCGCCCTGGCGGACATACGCGCGATGTTAAAGCGCTAGAATCGACTACTTTTTAATCTACTTTCGGCGCAGACCGCGCCATTAGAGGAAGCTTTCCGTGGAAGCACTGCACAAGAAAATTCGCGAAGAAGGCATCGTGCTTTCCGATCAGGTACTCAAAGTCGACGCCTTTTTGAACCACCAGATCGACCCGGCGCTGATGAAGCTGATTGGTGATGAATTCGCCGCACTGTTCAAGGACTCGGGCATCACCAAGATCGTCACTATCGAGGCCTCGGGCATTGCGCCGGCGATCATGACCGGCCTGAACCTGGGCGTGCCGGTGATCTTCGCCCGCAAGCAGCAGTCCCTGACCCTGACCGAAAACCTGCTGTCGGCAACGGTGTATTCCTTCACCAAGAAAACCGAGAGCACCGTGGCCATCTCGCCGCGTCACCTGACCAGCAGCGACCGTGTACTGGTGATCGATGACTTCCTGGCCAACGGCAAGGCGTCCCAGGCGCTGATTTCGATCATCAAGCAGGCCGGTGCGACCGTTGCCGGTTTGGGGATTGTGATTGAGAAGTCGTTCCAGGGTGGCCGTGCAGAGCTGGATGCGCAGGGTTATCGGGTTGAGTCGCTGGCGCGGGTGAAATCGCTGGCCGGTGGCGTGGTTACCTTCATCTGAAGCCGACACCGCTCAACATGTGGGAGGGAGCTTGCTCCCGATAGCAGTGGGTCAGCCAATATTTTCGGTGACTGATACACCGCAATCGGGGGCAAGTCCCCTCCCACATTTGCCCTCTTTTGTCTGTTAGTGCGCGGTGGCCTGCAGGCCGGCGAGTAACAAGCGCTGATACAGATCCTCCTTCAACCCCTCCGGCTTATCCAGGCACATCCGTTTCAGGTGCTCGGGAAACGCCTCCGGCTCCGGTGCATCCAGCGCCGCCTTGCCCAACTCCAGAATTTCCGTCAGCTTGAATTTGCTCTTGAGCCAGTTCAATGCGCGCAACAGATCCCGCTCTTCGTCCGTGAAATCGCTGCCCAGCGGATACTCCGGGAACAAACGCCGATGCCGCGCCTGGATACCCTGGAGCCGCTCCGGCGTGTTGTCGGTGAAGCGCGGATCCATCTGGAAACCCTTGGGCAACTTGCCAGCCTTTTGCGCCTGCTCAATCAAGTCGGCCTGGAAGCGTGAGTCAGTGATGTTGAGCAACGCCTCAATGACCTTGGCATCCGTCTGCCCGCGCAGGTCGGCAATGCCGTACTCAGTGATGACGATGTCCCGCAGGTGCCGGGGAATGGTGCAGTGTCCGTACTCCCAGACGATATTGGAACTGACCTCCCCCGCCGACTCACGCCAACTGCGCAGGATCAGGATGGAGCGCGCGCCTTCCAGCGCATGCCCCTGAGCCACAAAGTTGTATTGCCCGCCCACGCCGCTGAGCACGCGGCCGTCCTCCAACTGGTCGGCCACGCCTGCGCCCAGCAACGTCACCGTGATCGCGCTGTTGATAAACCGTGCATCCTGGCGCTGCAAACGCTTGAGTTCTTCCTGGCCGTACAGCTCGTTGATATAGCTGATGCGGGTCATGTTGAATTCAAGGCGTTTGGCGTGGGTCATTTCCTGCAAACGCTGGTAAAAACTGCGTGGCCCGAGGAAGAAGCCACCGTGGATTGATACCCCATCGGGCTGCGCCGCATCGTCCAGCAAACCGGCGTTGGCTTGTTCCTGAGTGGCCACATCCGGGTAGACCTTGCGCCGGATAATCCCCGCATCCGCCAGCACCAGCAGGCCGTTGACGAACATTTCGCTGCAACCGTAAAGGCCACGGGCAAAGGGATCGACACCGCCTTCATGGCTGATCAGCGGTGCCCACTGATACACATCCAGATCCGTCAGCAGCAGGCGGTAAGCTTCGTTATCGGCTTGGCGCGCCAGCAAGGCGGCGGTCAACGCATCGCCCATGGAGCCAATACCGATCTGCAAGGTGCCGCCATCGCGCACCAAAGTGCTGGCATGCAGGCCGATGAAATGGTCCTGAAACCCCACCGGCATGTTCGGCGTGGAGAACAGTGTGGTGCTGTCCTTAGCATCGATCAGGTAGTCGAACGCGTCCATGCCCAACTCGGAATCGCCGGGCATGTAGGGCAAATCGGTGTGAACCTGCCCAACGATCAAAACGGTTTCGCCCGCTTCACGGCGCTTGGCGATCATGGGCAGCAGGTCGAGGGTGATGTCGGGGTTGCAGCTCAGGCTCAGGCGGTCCGGGTGCTCCGCGCTGCTCGCGACCAGTTGTGCCACCAGGTTCAGGCCAGCGGCGTTGATATCGCGGGCGGCGTGGCTGTAGTTGCTGCTGACGTAATCCTGCTGGGCCGACGTGCTGTGCAGCAGACTACCGGGCTGCATGAAGAACTGCTGCACGTGGATATTCTTCGGCAAGCTGTCTGAATGCAGCGCGGCGAGAAACTCCAACTCCGGGTAATCCCCAAACACCCGCTCGATAAAGGGTTCAAGAAAGCGCTTCTGCAAGCCATCACCCATTGTCGGACGGCCTAGGCTCAACGCGGTATAGATCGTCAGCGCCCGCTCCGGCAGCTTGGCGATACGCCGGTACAGCGCATTAACGAACAGATTGGGCTTGCCCAGGCCCAGCGGCATGCCCATGTGAATATGCGCTGGCAAACGCGCCAATACGTCGTCAACTGCTTGCTCGATTGAACACAACTGCACCATCCGACCCTCCTGAACATTCCATGATTAGGGGTTGGACCGAGCTTGCCGGGTCTTTGCTGCAAAGAACAGCCTCGACGGGTAAATCACAGGCACAAAAAAGCCGCTCGTAAGCGGCTTTTTTGGCGAAGATCGGCAGGTTACAGGCCGGACATCTTCTTGATCGCGCCTTTAAGCTCTTCATCCGAGCAATCAGCACAGGTGCCTTTAGGTGGCATGGCGTTGATGCCGGTGATCGCCTTGGCCAGGATGCCGTCGAGGCCGCCCTGGTGGTCGGCGCGTTCTTTCCAGGCGGCGGTGTCGCCGATTTTCGGCGCGTTCAGCAGGCCGGTACCGTGGCACGCGTTGCAGTGTTTGGCGATGATGTCATCCGGCGTTTTCGCGCCGCCGCCGCCGCCCGCTGCCACGGCGACTTCCATGCCTTTGCATTCCTCGCCCTGGACGCAGACCTGGCCCACCGGCTCCAGACGCTTGGCAATGTCATCATTGGTCGCAGCTTGTGCGCTCACAGCCCATAGGGCCAGTACGGTTGCTGGTGCAGCCAGCATTTTCATAATTAGGTTCACGCGTTCACCCTCAATGGTGGCTATTCACGCCTGCGGCCACGGTTTCGCAGGCGGCGAAAGTATAACGGTTAGCCCGCCGGGCCGAAACAACCCTATTAAATAAAGGGAGATTCAGCCTCGCGGAATACAGCTCGGGTGTCTCTGCAACGCTGGCAGGACGCCTCTATTCTTAAAAGTTCGCGGGTGTGGCTGCGCTGATTAGTCGCGCCGGTACGTCGAACGGATTACGAAAACGATGGGGCTTGGTACTTTCAAAGTAGTAGCTATCGCCAGCTTCGAGCACAAAAGTTTCAAGACCGACCACCAATTCAAGGCGACCTTCCACCAGAATCCCGGTTTCTTCGCCTTCGTGGGTGAGCATTTCTTCGCCAGTGTCGGCGCCCGGTGGGTAGATCTCGTTGAGAAACGCGATGGCCCGGCTCGGGTGCGCTCGACCCACCAGTTTCATGGTGACGGCGCCGTCAGAGATGTCGATCAGCTCATTGGCTTTATAGACGATCTGTGTCGGTATTTCCTGGAGGATCTCTTCGGAAAAGAACTCGACCATGGACATGGGGATGCCGCCCAGCACCTTGCGCAAGGAGCTGATCGAGGGGCTGACACTATTTTTTTCGATCATCGAAATGGTGCTGTTGGTGACGCCCGCGCGCTTGGCGAGTTCACGCTGGGAAAGACCCTTCAGCTTGCGGATGGATTGCAGTCGTTCGCCGACGTCCAATGCGGGAGCCTCCTAGGATTCAGGCTTTGTTGTAATTGAGCGTTATCATGGCGACAGCGTTCAGTATTTACAACACTTGGGCCTAAATCCCAGGAAGCTGTGTTCGTGCCTGACCGTCAAGCGCCGGAATAGAGCCTTGGCACCCGGCGCAGGTTGCAGAAGATCTGGTAGGGAATGGTCTCAGCGGCAACCGCGACGTCACTGGCGAGGATGTTCTTGCCCCACAGCTCCACCGTAGAGCCAAGACCTGCCTCAGGGACGTCGGTCAGATCGATGCACAGCATGTCCATGGACACGCGCCCCAGCAATTGGCTGCGCTGCCCCGCCACCAACACAGGCGTGCCGGTAGGCGCGTGGCGCGGGTAGCCGTCGGCATAACCCATGGCAACCACGCCGATACGCATCGGTTTAGGCGTGATAAACCGGGCGCCGTAGCCCACTGGCTCGCCGGCCGGCAGTTCGCGTACACAGATCACTTTCGATTCCAGGGTCATCACCGGCTGCAGACGTGCGGCGATGGTGTGGTCTTCGCCAAACGGCGTCGCGCCATAAAGCATGATGCCGGGGCGCACCCAGTCGCTGGTCATGCTCGGCCAGCCCAGCACCGACGGCGAATTGCGCAGGCTGACCTCGGCCGCCAGGCCTTGGCGCGCCGCCTCAAACACCGCGACTTGCTCGTTGCTGCTGACGCAATCGAGTTCATCGGCGCGAGCAAAGTGGCTCATCAACACGATTTTCGCGACTTTTCCGCTGGCCAGCAGGCGCTGGTAGGCCTCGTGATAATCCTTTGGATGCAGGCCGACGCGGTGCATGCCCGAATCCAGCTTGAGCCAGATGGTCAGGGGTTTGCTCAGTTTGGCCTGTTCGATCGCCTCCAGTTGCCACAAAGAATGCACTACGCACCACAAATCATGCTCGATGATCAGCGGCAACTCGTCGGCTTCGAAGAAACCTTCCAGCAGCAGCACCGGCGCCCGAATACCGGCGGCACGTAGCTCCAGGGCTTCCTCGATGCATGCCACGGCAAACCCATCTGCCTCGGCTTCCAGCGCCTGGACCACACGCACGGCACCATGGCCGTAGGCGTCGGCCTTGACCACGGCAAGGGCCTTGGCCCCCGTAATTTCACGGGCCAGTTGGTAGTTGTGGCGCAGGGCTTGGAGGTCGATCAGGGCACGGGCAGGACGCATGGCGGCAGGCTTCTAGGCGGCTAAGTGAAGAAAAAACCGGTACCGACCAACAGCTTCGGCACCAGGAGAGGGATCGTTGTTTAAGGCAGCGCGGCCACGACGGACAGCTCTACCAGGATTTCTGGTTCGCACAATTTGGCCTCGACAGTGGCGCGGGCCGGAGCGACGCCTTTTGGCAGCCACTTGTCCCACACCGCGTTCATGCCGGCGAAATCGGCGTCGATGTCTTTCAGGTAGATCGTCACCGACAGCAGCTTGGTCTTGTCGGTGCCGGCCAGGTCCAGCAAACGCTCGATATTGGCGAGGGTTTCACGGGTCTGCTGTTCAATCCCGGCGTTCATGTCGTCGCCGACTTGCCCGGCCAGATACACGGTACCGCTGTGGACTACGATCTGGCTCATGCGCTCATTGGTGAGCTGGCGCTGGATTGACATGTTGTGCGGACTCCTGGTGGTTGCCGTAACGGGAAATATCGAGGCCTGCGGCGCTGATCTGCGGGGTTTTCTTAGCCATCAGATCAGCCAGCAAACGACCGGAACCGCAGGCCATGGTCCAACCGAGGGTGCCGTGGCCGGTGTTCAGGAACAGGTTCTTGAACGGGGTGGCACCGACAATTGGTGTGCCGTCGGGTGTAGTCGGGCGCAGGCCGGTCCAGAACTCGGCGGTTGCCAGATCGCCGCCCTGAGGATAAAGGTCGTTGACGATCATCTCCAGGGTTTCACGCCGACGCGGGTTAAGCGACAGGTCAAAACCGGCTATTTCAGCCATGCCTCCGACGCGAATACGGTTGTCGAAACGGGTGATCGCGACCTTGTAGGTCTCGTCAAGAATGGTCGAAGTCGGCGCCATCGCAGGGTTAGTGATCGGCACTGTCAGCGAGTAGCCCTTGAGCGGGTAAACCGGCGCCTTGATTCCCAGCGGTTTGAGCAGCTTCGGCGAGTAGCTGCCGAGCGCGAGCACATAGCGGTCGGCGGTTTCCAGCTTGCCGTCGATCCACACGCCGTTGATGCGGTCACCGGCGCGGTCGAGGCGCTGGATGTCCTGTTCAAAACGAAACTCCACGCCCAACTGCTTGCACATCTCGGCCAGGCGGGTGGTGAACATCTGGCAGTCGCCGGTCTGGTCGTTCGGCAGGCGCAAGGCACCTGCGAGGATATCGGTGACATTGGCCAGGGCCGGCTCAACGCGGGCAATGCCGGCGCGGTCGAGCAGTTCGAAGGGCACGCCGGATTCTTTCAATACAGCGATGTCTTTGGCAGCGCCATCCAACTGGGCCTGAGTGCGGAACAGTTGAGTAGTCCCCAGGCTGCGACCTTCGTAGGCAATGCCGGTCTCGGCGCGCAATTCGTCGAGGCAGTCCCGGCTGTACTCCGACAAGCGCACCATGCGCTCCTTGTTCACCGCATAACGGCTGGCGGTGCAGTTGCGCAGCATCTGCGCCATCCACAGGTATTGATCGATATCGGCCGTGGCCTTGATCGCCAGCGGTGCGTGGCGTTGCAGCAGCCATTTGATGGCCTTGAGCGGCACACCTGGCGCGGCCCATGGCGAAGCGTAGCCTGGGGACACTTGGCCGGCGTTGGCGAAACTGGTTTCCATGGCAGCAGCGGGCTGACGGTCGACCACAACGACTTCAAAGCCAGCCCGAGCCAAATAGTAGGCACTGGTCACACCAATGACGCCGCTACCCAAGACCAGAACGCGCATTTTTATATCCTCATCGCGGGCTTAGCCGCTGACGTGTGTTATTCGAGCAATGATGGGCGCAGTATAAAAAGCAATCACCAGTGCATTTCACTATATAAATGCCTATATTTGGCGACAATTCTCGGCAAAAACCCTTTTCACAGAGGCGTATCCCCTATGCGTACCAACACCCAGACCAAACGGGAACTGGACAAGATCGACCGCAACATTCTGCGCATCCTGCAGACCGACGGGCGTATCTCGTTCACAGAGCTGGGGGAAAAGGTCGGGTTGTCGACCACGCCATGCACCGAACGGGTCCGCCGGCTGGAGCGTGAAGGGATCATCATGGGCTATAACGCGCGGCTCAATCCCCAGCATTTGAAGGGCAGTTTGCTGGTATTTGTCGAGATCAGCCTCGATTACAAATCCGGCGACACCTTTGAAGAGTTCCGCCGCGCCGTACTGAAACTGCCCCATGTGCTGGAATGCCACCTGGTGTCCGGCGACTTCGATTACCTGGTGAAAGCGCGGATTTCCGAGATGGCGTCGTACCGCAAATTGCTGGGGGACATTCTGCTCAAGCTGCCCCATGTGCGGGAGTCCAAGAGCTATATCGTGATGGAGGAGGTGAAAGAGAGCCTGAACCTGCCGATTCCTGACTAACCGACGCAATTTTGATCGAGCTCACCCACTAGACGAGTACTTGCCGGGTGCTCGCCATGTACTCATGGATTTGCTTCTCCACCCGAGGATGAATCAGCTCCACCGGCCGCCGCCCATTAGGGCACGGCAAGGTCGAGGTGGTACCGAACAACCGGCAGATCAGCGGCCGTTCGTCATACACCGTGCAGCCGTTGGGCCCTAGGTGCACGCAGTTCAGTTCGTCCATGGCCGCGTCCTGCTCGGCGGCGGTCTTACGCGGCAGGCGCGACATTTCCTCGGGCGATGTGGTCACCGGCCCACAGCAGTCGTGACAACCGGGGACGCACTCGAACGAAGGAATCTGACGGCGCAATGCGCTGACTTTCTGACTGTTGCAACTCATCGAAACACGTACCGAACGGCAAATAGGCGTGGATTCTGACGCAAAACGCCCTGCGCAGACAGCTTCGTCCGACCGTTGTATCCTGCGTCAAATTTTCCAAACAGGGATTCTGCCCATGATCGCCAGCGCCCGGCACACCGCTTCCTACTACGCCGCCAGCAGCGTGCCGCAACCCGATTACCCGGCGTTGACAGGCGAAGTGACTGCCGACGTGTGTGTTATCGGTGGGGGGTTTTCCGGGCTAAACACCGCCCTGGAACTGGCCGAGCGCGGCTTGCGCGTGGTGTTGCTGGAAGCGCGCAAGATCGCCTGGGGCGCCAGCGGGCGTAATGGCGGGCAACTGATTCGCGGCGTCGGCCACGGCCTGGACCAGTTCACCAACGTGATCGGCGCCGATGGCGTGCGCGAGATGAAGTTGATGGGCTTGGAGGCTGTGGAGATCGTGCGCGAGCGTGTCGAGCGCTACCAGATCCCCTGCGACCTTACGTGGGGCTACTGCGACCTTGCCAACAGGCCTCGTGACCTGCACGGCCTGGCCGAAGACGCCGAAGAACTGCGCAGCCTGGGCTATCGCCATGAGGTGCGCCTGCTGCAAGCCGCCGAGATGGGCAGTGTGATCGGTTCCGACCGCTATGTGGGCGGCATGATCGACATGGGTTCAGGCCACCTGCACCCGCTGAACCTGGCGCTCGGCGAAGCGGCCGCCGCACAGGGGTTGGGCGTGCAGTTGTTTGAGCAGTCCGAAGTGACGCGCATCGACTACGGCCCCGAGGTCAAGGTGCACACCGCCCACGGCCATGTGCGTGCCAAGACTCTGGTGCTGGCCTGCAACGCCTACCTCAACGGCCTCAACCCGCACCTGAGCGGCAAAGTGCTGCCCGCCGGAAGCTACATCATCGCCACCGAACCTTTGAGCGAAGCTCAGGCCGCCAGCCTGTTGCCGCAAAACATGGCGGTGTGCGACCAACGAGTGACGGTGGACTACTTCCGCCTGTCCGCCGACCGTCGCCTGCTGTTCGGGGGGGCGTGCCACTACTCCGGTCGTGATCCCCAGGACATCAGCGCCTACATGCGACCGAAAATGCTACAGGTATTCCCACAGTTGGCCGACGCAAAAATCGACTATCAGTGGGGCGGCATGATCGGCATCGGCGCCAATCGCTTGCCGCAGATCGGCCGGTTGGCGGATCAACCCAACGTGTATTACGCCCAGGCCTACGCGGGCCATGGCCTAAACGCCACGCACCTGGCAGGCAAGCTGCTGGCCGAAGCCATCAGCGGCCAGCAGCAAGGGCGTTTCGATCTGTTCGCAAAGGTGCCGCACATCACCTTCCCCGGCGGCAAGCACCTGCGCTCGCCGCTTCTGGCGCTGGGGATGCTCTGGCACCGCCTCAAAGAGCTGGTGTGATCAACCGCGCCAGAAAGGCTTCAAGCCTTCCTGGCGTGCCTGTTCGACAGTCAGCCCGATATCCTGCAATTGCTCGCAGGTCAGCGTCAGCAGGGCCTTGCGGGTATGGCGACGATGCCAGAACAGGCTCCAGCGGTTACTCGTCAGCACAGACAGTGCCCGCTGCTGCCCTGCTTCCAGTTCCTGACTGTGTAATGCCAGCCTCACATCGCTCATGCCGTTCATTTTGTTGCCCCTCAGTGGCGTGTTGCCTTGAGTGACAAGAATGGGCGATCGGCAAAAACCATTACAGATTCAACCCACCTTTATTAAATCCATACAGACACTGCCTCTGAGCGGCTGAATCCTGTATTTTCCCCCTATCTGTACTGGTCCATTGGGAGCGACCGTCATGACCCTCTATGTCAACCTCGCCGAATTGCTGGGCACTCGTATCGAACAGGGCTTCTATCGCCCCGGTGATCGATTGCCATCTGTACGGGCCTTGAGCGTGGAACACGGGGTCAGCCTGAGCACCGTGCAACAGGCTTATCGCGTGCTGGAAGACAACGGTCTGGCGATGCCCAAGCCCAAGTCCGGCTACTTTGTACCCGTCGGCCGCGAGCTGCCAGCATTACCGGAGGTGGGCCGGCCAGCACAGCGGCCGGTGGAAATCTCTCAGTGGGACCAAGTGCTGGAACTGATTCGCGCCGTGCCACGCAAAGACGTCATACAGATGGGCCGGGGCATGCCGGATGTATTGTCGCCCACCCTGAAGCCCTTGTTGCGCAGCCTCGCGCGCGTAAGCCGGCGTCAGGATCTGCCCGGGCTGTACTACGACAACATCCTCGGCTGTATGGAATTACGTGAGCAAATCGCACGGCTGTCATTGGATTCAGGCTGCCAACTGACCGCCGAAGACATCGTAATCACCACTGGCTGCCATGAGGCGCTGTCCGCCAGCATCCACGCTATCTGTGATCCTGGCGATATCGTCGCGGTGGACTCGCCGAGCTTTCACGGCGCCATGCAGACCCTCAAGGGGCTGGGCATGAAAGCCTTGGAGATTCCCACCGACCCCATCACCGGCATCAGCCTTGAAGCACTGGAACTAGCCTTGGAGCAGTGGCCGATCAAGGTCATCCAGTTGACCCCCAACTGCAATAACCCCTTAGGCTACATCATGCCGGAGGCACGCAAACGCGCACTGCTGACCCTGGCCCAACGCTTTGACGTGGCAATCATCGAAGACGACGTCTATGGCGAATTGGCCTACAGCTACCCGCGCCCGCGCACTATCAAATCCTTCGACGAAGACGGCCGAGTGCTGCTCTGCAGCTCCTTCTCGAAAACCCTCGCGCCGGGCCTGCGTATTGGCTGGGTAGCACCGGGGCGCTACCTTGAGCGGGTACTGCACATGAAATACATCAGCACCGGCTCCACCGCGACCCAACCGCAGATCGCGATTGCCGAATTTCTCAAGGGCGGGCATTTCGAACCTCATTTGCGGCGGATGCGCACTCAATACCAGCGTAATCGCGACTTGATGCTCGATTGGGTCAGCCGCTATTTCCCGGCGGGCACCCGCGCCAGCCGTCCCCAAGGCAGCTTCATGCTCTGGGTGGAATTGCCGGAAGGCTTCGATACCCTCAAGCTCAACCGGGTGCTGGTGGAACAGGGTGTACAGATTGCGGTAGGCAGTATCTTTTCTGCGTCGGGCAAGTACCGCAACTGCCTGCGCATGAACTACGGTGCTAAACCAACCCCGCAGATTGAAGAAGCGGTACGCAAGGTCGGTGCCGCCGCGATAAAGATGTTGGCCGAGTCGACCGACTGACCTTTCGCGGGAAATTGCCGTCATATGCCAACAACTGCTCTGATCTGGAAGCGCCTCCCTTGATGATTCGACGGCTTTTACCGCTTTTCCTGCTGGGAGCACTGAGCCTGGGTGGCTGCGCCACGGTGAGCACTGAGCGCATCCCCAGCGACGCACTGCCGGCTGCACAGTCGTCGTTCGGCCGCTCGATCCAGGCCCAGGCCGCGCCTTACCAAGGGCGCTCCGGTTTCCGCCTGCTGCCCAACAGCAGCGAAGCCTTCATGGCCCGCGCCGAGCTGATCCGTAACGCCCAGACCAGCCTCGATCTGCAGTACTACATCGTCCACGATGGCATCAGTACGCGCATGCTGGTAGATGAACTGCTCAAAGCCGCCGACCGTGGCGTGCGCGTGCGCATCCTGCTGGACGACACCACCAGCGACGGCCTCGACCAAATCATCGCCACCCTCGCCGCCCACCCCAAGATCGAAATTCGCCTGTTCAACCCCCTGCACCTGGGGCGCAGCACGGGTGTGACGCGGGCCATGGGTCGCCTGTTCGACCTGTCGCTGCAACACCGGCGCATGCACAACAAGTTGTGGCTGGCGGACAACAGCGTGGCCATCGTCGGCGGGCGAAATCTGGGGGATGAGTATTTCGACGCCGAGCCCAATCTGAACTTCACCGATATCGACATGCTCAGCGTCGGGCCGGTGGCCGAGCAGCTCGGGCACAGTTTCGATCAGTACTGGAACAGCGCGCTGAGCAAACCCATCGACGACTTCGTCTCAAACAGCCCCTCCAAAGGCGACCTGGCCGTCGCGCGCGTGCGCCTGGAGGCGTCGTTGGCCGAGTCGCGCCAGCAGAATCACGCGCTGTACAACCGCCTGCGCGCCTACCAGACCCAACCGCGCATGGACATCTGGCGTCGCGAGCTGATCTGGGCCTGGAATCAGGCATTGTGGGACGCGCCGAGCAAGGTGCTGTCCAAGGCCGACCCAGACCCACGCCTGCTGCTGACCACCCAGCTGGCGCCGGAGCTGGAGGGTGTCAACCAAGAGCTGATAATGATCTCGGCGTACTTCGTACCGGGGCAGCCAGGACTGGTGTACCTAACGGGGCGCGCCGACGCGGGTGTGTCCGTGAGCCTGCTGACCAACTCCCTTGAAGCCACCGACGTGCCGGCGGTGCACGGTGGCTATGCGCCGTATCGCAAGGCGCTGCTGGAGCACGGAGTCAAACTCTATGAACTGCGCCGCCAACCGGGCGACGGGGGTGGCAGCGGCCCGCACTTGTTTCGCCGGGGCACCTTCCGAGGTTCGGATTCCAGCCTGCACAGCAAGGCAATGATCTTTGATCGGACGAAATCGTTTATCGGCTCGTTCAACTTCGACCCACGCTCTGTGCTGTGGAACACCGAAGTCGGTGTCCTGGTGGACAGCCCCGAACTGGCGGAACACGTGCGCAAACTCGCGCTGCAAGGCATGGCGCCCGCCTTGAGTTATGAGGCGAAACTGCAGGACGGCAACGTGGTGTGGGTGACCGAAGATAACGGCCAACGGCACACCCTGACCCGCGAACCTGGCAGTTGGTGGCGGCGCTTCAATGCCTGGTTTGCCACTTCGGTCGGCCTGGAACGCATGCTCTAAGCACAATGAAGATCGAATGCGGGAGAGGGCTTGCCCCCCTTCCACATTCGATCGCCTTTCAAATCAGGCTGGCTGTGCGGTACCGAATGCGCCCTGGCGCAGCAACAGCACCACCAACCCCAACGCCCCGGCTGCCATTAACAGCGGCAGCGCATGCCCGTTGATCCACTGGCTGCCCGCACCGGCCACCAGCGGGCCGACCAGGCACCCGATGCCCCACAACTGAGCGATATGGGCATTGGCGCGCACCAGCGCATCGTCACGATAGCGCTCGCCAATCAGGATCAACGAGAGGGTAAACAACCCGCCAGCACTGGCGCCGAACACTACCCATATCGGCCAGATCAACAGCGTGTGCAACGTCAACGGAATCGCCAGGCTGGACGCCAGTAACAGCACCGCGCAGCTCAGAAACAGCGTACGTCGAGGCAGGTAGTCGGCCAGCGCACCGATGGGCAATTGCAGCAGCGCATCGCCGACCACCACTGTGCTGACCATCGCCAAGGCGATCTCGGCAGTAAAACCCTGTTGCAGGCAATACACCGGCAGCAGCGTCAGGATCATTGCCTCGAACGCGGCGAACAGCGCCACCGCCCAGGCAATCGCCGGCAGGCTCTTACAAAAGCGCCACAGGTCAGCGAAGGTCACGCTGAACGAGTCAGCGGTGGGCGCACCTGAGCGTCCCAGCAGCAACAGCGGCGCCACCAGCAACAGGCCAACGCCGACCCAGAAGCCGTAGTCATGGTCGGTGCCAATCAGGCCCAGCAGCAGTGGGCCCGAGAGCTGGCTCAGGGCATAACTGCAGCCATATAACGCCACCAGGCGGCCGCGCCACTGCTCCACCACCAGTTGGTTGATCCAGCTTTCGCCGAGGATAAACACAATGGTCAGAATCACCCCGATCATCAGCCGCAGCACCAGCCATACGGGGTAACTGGGCAGAATCGCCAGCAAACCGATGGACACAGCCCCGGCCCACAGGCACAGGCGCATCAGGTTGGCAGTGCCGAGCCAGGAGGCCAGCCGACTGGAGACCTTGGCACCGAGCAATACACCGAAGGCCGGCATGGCGGCCATCACGCCAATGGCGAAACTGCCGTAACCCCAGCCTTCCAGGCGCAGGGACACCAGCGGCATGCTCACCCCCAGGGCCAGACCGACACTGAGTACCGAGGCCAACACGGCGAAATAGGTCGCCCAACGCATTGCCACACTCCTGTGGATAATTCTTGAGGACACACAAAGCAGTGTGGGAGGGGGATTGCCCCCGATCGCGGTGAATCATTGGGCACTTTTAGTGCCTGACACACGGCTATCGGGGGGCAACCCCCCTCCCACATTTGGCCTGCGGTGTTGCTTAGAGCTTGATCCAGGTCGACTTCAGCTCGGTGTATTTGTCGAACGCGTGCAGCGACTTGTCGCGACCATTACCCGACTGCTTGAAGCCACCGAACGGCGCGGTCATATCACCGCCGTCGTATTGGTTGACCCACACGCTGCCGGCGCGCAGGGCCTTGGCGGTCAGGTGCGCTTTGGAAATATCAGCAGTCCACACGGCTGCGGCCAGACCATACACCGTGTCGTTGGCGATCTTGATAGCCTCTTCGGCGCTGTCGAACGTAATTACCGACAGGACTGGGCCGAAGATCTCTTCCTGGGCGATCTTCATGGCGTTGGTCACACCATCGAAAATCGTTGGCTCCACGTAGGTACCGCCGGTTTCCTCCAGGATGCGCTTACCACCGGCCACCAGTTTGGCGCCATCGGTGTGACCCGCTTCGATGTAAGACAGCACGGTGTTCATCTGCTGGGTATCCACCACCGCGCCGACGGTAGTCGCCGGGTCCAGCGGGTTGCCAGGTTTCCAGGCCTTGAGGGCCTCGATAACCAGCGGCAGAAATGTATCTTTGATCGAGCGCTCCACCAGCAAGCGCGAACCCGCGGTACAGACTTCGCCCTGGTTGAAGGCAATGGCGCTGGCTGCGGAGTTGGCGGCAGCTTGCAGGTCCGGCGCATCGGCGAACACGATATTAGGGCTCTTGCCGCCAGCTTCCAGCCATACGCGCTTCATGTTCGACTCGCCGGAGCGGATCAACAGTTGCTTGGCGATCTTGGTCGAACCGGTGAATACCAGCGTGTCGACGTCCATGTGCAGCGCCAGGGCATTTCCGACGGTGTGGCCGTAGCCCGGCAGCACGTTGAAAACGCCTTTCGGAATACCGGCCTCAACAGCCAGGGCCGCGATGCGGATGGCCGTCAGGGGAGATTTTTCGGAAGGCTTGAGGATCACCGAGTTACCGGTGGACAGCGCCGGGCCGAGTTTCCAGCACGCCATCATCAGCGGAAAGTTCCACGGCACAATGGCGCCAACCACGCCGACCGGCTCGCGGGTCACCAGGCCCAGTTGATCGTGCGGCGTGGCGGCGACTTCGTCATAGATCTTGTCGATGGCCTCGCCGCTCCAGCTCAGGGCATTCGCCGCGCCGGGTACGTCAATGTTCAGGGAATCGCTGATTGGCTTGCCCATGTCCAGGGTTTCAAGCAGTGCCAGCTCTTCGGCATTGGCCTTGAGCAGCGCAGCGAAACGGATCATGGTGGCTTTGCGTTTGGCCGGCGCAAGGCGCGACCAGACACCGGAATTGAAGGTGGCGCGGGCATTTTCCACTGCGCTCTGGGCGTCGGCGGCGTCACAGCTGGCGACAGTGGCCAACAGACGGCCATCGACCGGGCTGATGCATTCGAAGGTGTCGCCGGAAGCAGCGTCGGTGTACTCGCCATTGATGTAGGCGCGGCCTTCGATCTTCAGATCCTTGGCACGTTGTTCCCAATCGGCACGGGTCAGGGTGGTCATGCGAGTGTCCTCCTCTTATTGAATACAAGGGCCAGGCGATGTCCCCCGGCAGCCTCAAAGAATGCTTGCCCGCCAACCAACTATTCGGCTCAAAGGCAGCTGCCACCCTAAACCAGCGGCTGGGGATGTTTCAATATATTTGACATAACGCGGGTAAACGCCCTTGCGATGTTCATTTTAATAAACATAGACTTTGGGCACTTCAACCCCAGGCCAGACGGGACACGCACATGAGCATCCAGGACATCGTCGACTTCAGCCAAGCCACCACCGCCCCCGACCGCTATCGCCCTGCCGCCGAAAAAATCCTCAAGGGCGATCCCGAACAAACGGTCTACAACCACTACAACAGCCCATGCGGCCAGATGAGCGCCGGGGTCTGGGAAGGTGATGTCGGGCAGTGGACGGTCAGCTACACCGAGCATGAGTACTGCGAAATCGTGCAGGGTGTGTCCGTGCTGCGCGACGCCGAGGGAAATGCCAAGACCTTGCGCGCCGGCGACCGCTTTGTGATTCCTGCTGGCTTCAGCGGCACCTGGGAAGTACTGGAACCATGCCGCAAGATCTACGTGGTGTTTGAACAGAAGACCTGATCAACCAAATTCCACGCAAAAAAAAGCCCGACTCGTGAGAGACGGGCTTTTTTTCACAAGGAAGAAAATCAATTACTTGATTTTGCCTTCTTTGTAGATCACGTGCTTGCGAACGCGCGGGTCGAACATTTTCTTTTCGAGCTTGTCCGGGGTAGTACGCTTGTTCTTGTCGGTAGTGTAGAAGTGACCAGTACCGGCGCTAGAGATCATTCGAATCAATTCACGCATGATAGAGCTCCTTAGATCTTGCCAGCGGCACGGATTTCGGCCAGCACGACAGTGATGCCACGCTTGTCGATGATACGCATGCCTTTAGCAGATACACGCAGGCGAACAAAACGTTTCTCTTCTTCAACCCAGAAGCGGTGATGCTGCAGGTTCGGCAGGAAACGACGACGGGTTTTGTTATTTGCGTGGGAAATGTTATTCCCAGTCACCGGACCCTTACCGGTAACTTGACAGACTCTCGACATGCCTCAGCCCTCTAAAACCACATGCCCAACCCGGCATGGGTTGGCCGCTTAATCTCTCAGTCATTTGGCGCCAGGCGCCGCGTTTCTTTAGGGTCTTACCGGCTACACCTACAAGCGAAGGAACCGGGCCCCTAGAAAAGAGCGCTGCTTTATACCAGAAAGACCTTGGTGCAACAACAGCGAGTGCGTTTTTACCGGAGTAAATCTCGACCATTGACGCCTGAACCGTTGCCAGGAGGGGCCGATACAACAGCCGACCGCTCGTCGCACAGAATGATTTTCAGCGCCCGCACGCACCGTAAAGTGCACGGCGAAACAATCTGAGGCGCCATCAAAACAGCATTTGAGCCAAAAGCACAGGCAAAAATGGGCTAGTCATTTATCAATCAGAGCACTACGGTAGGACTTTTCCAGACTGCACTCGCAGATGGGCCTTCGATCTGCAAAGGAAACCGAATATGCGCCTCGCTGCCCTACCGCTGTTGCTTGCCCCTCTCTTTATCGCGCCGCTGGCCTCTGCCGCCACCAACCTGAGCGTGTGCACCGAGGCCAGCCCTGAAGGGTTTGATGTGGTGCAATACAACTCGCTGACCACCACCAACGCCTCCGCCGACGTACTGATGAACCGCCTGGTGGACTTCGATGCCGCCAGCGGCAAGCTGGTGCCAAGTCTGGCGGACAGCTGGGAAGTGTCGCCGGACGGCCTGACCTACACCTTCAAGCTGCACCCGGATGTGAAGTTCCACCGCACCGAGTATTTCACCCCAAGCCGCAGCCTGACCGCCGAAGACGTGCGCTTCAGCTTTGAACGCATGCTCGACCCGGCCAACCCGTGGCACAAGATCGCCCAAAGCGGCTTCCCTCACGCCCAGTCTCTGCAACTGCCAACACTGGTCAAGAAGATCGATGCCCTCGACCCGCTGACGGTGCGCTTCACTCTGGATCATGCCGACTCCACTTTCCTCGCAGCCCTGAGCATGGGCTTCGCCTCGATTTACTCGGCCGAATACGCCGACAAGTTGCTCAAGGCCGGCACGCCGGAGAAACTCAACAGCCAACCGATTGGTACCGGCCCGTTCATTTTCAGCCGTTTCCAGAAAGACGCTGTGGTTCGTTACAAAGCCAACCCGGACTACTTCGGCGGCAAACCGGCTGTGGATAACTTGATCTTCGCCATCACGCCGGATGCCAACGTGCGCCTGCAGAAGCTACACCGCGATGAGTGCCAGATCGCCCTGTCGCCCAAACCCCTGGATGTAGGCGAGGCAGAGAAAGACCCAGCCCTCAAGGTGGAAAAGACCGCTGCATTCATGACTGCATTCGTGGCGATCAACAGCCAGCACCCTCCCCTGGATAAACCCGAAGTACGTCAAGCGATCAACCTGGCCTTCGATAAGGCCAGCTACCTCAAAGCCGTATTTGAAGGCACCGCCGAAGCCGCCAACGGCCCTTATCCTCCCAACACCTGGAGCTACGCCAAGGACTTGCCGGGTTATCCACAGGACCTCGCTAAGGCCAAGGCCCTGCTGAATCGCGCGGGGCTCAAGGACGGCTTCAAGACCACCATCTGGACACGTCCCACTGGCAGCCTGCTGAACCCTAACCCAAACCTCGGCGCGCAATTGCTGCAAGCCGACCTGGCCAAAGTCGGCATCCAGGCCGAGATCCGAGTGATCGAATGGGGCGAACTGATTCGCCGCGCCAAAGCCGGCGAGCATGACCTGCTGTTCATGGGCTGGGCCGGCGACAACGGTGACCCGGATAACTTCCTGACCCCGCAGTTTTCCTGCGCAGCAGTGAAGTCAGGCACCAACTTCGCTCGCTACTGCGACCCGGCGCTGGACAAACTGATCAGTGCCGGCAAAACCACCAGCGAGCAAGGGGTGCGCAGCAAGCTGTATCAACAGGCCCAGGCGCAAATCCAGCAGCAGGCGCTGTGGCTGCCGCTGGCGCATCCGACGGCGTTCGCCCTCGCGCGCAAGAGTGTCGACGGCTATCAAGTAAGTCCGTTCGGGCGCCAGGATTTCTCGAAGGTCAGCGTCAAGCCCTGAACCGTAACCCCACCTGAAAGGGTGGGGTTACATCCATCCGTATTCCGCCATCGATAACGGATCACCATCTCCCACGATGATGTGATCCAGCACCCGCACATCCACCATCTCCAGCGCTTTTTGCAGGACTTTGGTCAATTTTCGATCAGCTGCACTCGGCTCCACGCTTCCCGAAGGATGGTTATGACAAAGGATCAACGCCGCCGCGTTGTAAGCCAACGCGCGCTTGACCACTTGCCGGGGGTACACCACAGCAGCGTCGATGGTGCCCTCGGATAACGCCTCGAAGCCCAACACCCGATGCTTTGAATCGAGAAACAGGCAGCCAAAGATCTCGTGGGGCTCATGACGCAACAGCGCCTTGAGGTATCCCCGCACGACTTCCGGACTTTCCAGTGCCGATTCATTGCGCAACTGTTCGGCCATATGCCGCCGGGACATCTCTAGTACCGCCTGCAACTGGGCAAACTTCGCCGGCCCCAAGCCCAGTTGCTGATTGAACAGCGCCTGGCTTGCTTCCAGCAGCGGGCGTAAGCCGCCAAATTGCGCCAGCAGATGGCGCGCCAGGTCCACCGCGCTCCGACCTGCGACACCGGTGCGCAGGAAGATTGCCAGCAGTTCAGCATCCGACAGACTCGCCGCGCCCCACGCCAAAAGCTTCTCCCTGGGCCGCTCTGCCGCCGGCCAATCACGAATACTCATCCCACCTCCCTGTACATGTGCGCCGCTGTTGCGGGGCAGACGCTGTGTTATCGTAGCCCCTCTTTTTTGCGTGCGATTTCACCTGGGGAGGGGAGATCGCACGCACCACTGAACTGGCTTCACTGAACTGGAAAGGCAAACCAATGCAGCGTCTGTATCGGAAACGCATCGTTCTCGGCGTCGGCGGCGGCATTGCCGCCTACAAGAGCGCAGAGTTGGTTCGCAGGCTCCTGGACCAAGGTGCCGAAGTGCGCGTGGTCATGACCCGTGGCGGGAGCGAGTTCATCACACCCCTGACCATGCAGGCCCTGTCCGGCCACCCGGTTCACCTGGACCTGCTGGACCCGGCGGCCGAAGCCGCCATGGGCCACATCGAACTGGCCAAATGGGCCGACCTGGTGCTGATCGCCCCGGCCACTGCCGACCTGATCGCCCGCCTGGCCCAAGGTATCGCCGATGACCTGCTGACTACCTTGGTACTGGCCACCGACGCCACCGTCGCCATTGCCCCCGCTATGAACCAGGCCATGTGGCGCGATCCGGCCACCCAGGCCAACACCCAACTCCTGCAAAGCCGTGGCCTCAAGGTGTTCGGCCCGGCATCGGGCAGCCAGGCATGTGGCGACGTGGGCATGGGCCGCATGCTCGAAGCCACCGACCTGGCCCTGTGTGCCGCCGAGTGCTTCCAGCACTTGGCCCTGACCGGCAAGCACGTGTTGATCACCGCCGGCCCGACCCAGGAAAACATCGACCCGGTGCGTTACATCACCAACCATAGCTCAGGAAAAATGGGCTTTGCGCTGGCAGAAGCCGCGGTCGAGGCAGGCGCCCGCGTCACGCTGATCACCGGACCGGTACATCTACCGACCCCTGATCGCGTCACGCGAATCGATGTAGTCAGCGCCCGAGACATGCTCGCGGCCTGCGAAGCGGCTATTCCCTGCGACCTTTTTATCGCCTCGGCAGCGGTTGCGGACTACCGCCCGGAAGTCGTCGCCCCGCAAAAGCTCAAGAAAGACCCTACAAGCGGCGACGGCCTGCTCCTGCAAATGGTGCGCAACCCGGACATCCTGGCCACCATCGCCACACGTCCTGACCGCCCGTTCAGCGTCGGCTTCGCCGCCGAGACCGAGCATCTGCTGGACTACGCCGCACGCAAATTGAAAGACAAAAACCTCGACCTGATCGTTGCCAATGATGTCGCCAACCCGAGCATCGGCTTCAACAGCGAGGAAAACGCCTGCAGCGTGATTGACCGCGACCTGCACGCGACCCTTTTCGCCCAGACCAGCAAGGGCAAGATTGCCCGCCAACTGATCTCTTTTATCGCCCAACGGCTGAACCAGGTTTAATTTCCATGCACGCTTTGCAAGCCAAGATCCTCGACCCACGCATCGGCACCGAATTCCCACTGCCGGCCTACGCCACCCCAGGCTCTGCCGGCCTGGACCTGCGTGCCATGCTCAAGCAAGACACCCTGCTTGAGCCGGGACAGACCGTCCTGATCCCTACCGGCCTGTCGATCTACGTGGGCGACCCTGGTCTGGCTGCACTGATCCTGCCGCGCTCCGGCCTGGGCCACAAACACGGCATCGTGCTGGGCAACCTGGTAGGCCTGATCGACTCGGACTACCAAGGCGAGTTGATGGTGTCGTGCTGGAACCGCGGCCAAACCGCATTCAACATCGTGGTCGGCGAGCGCATTGCCCAGCTTGTTCTTGTGCCGGTGGTACAGGCGCACCTCGAACTGGTGCAGGAATTCGACGAAACCCAACGTGGTGCAGGCGGCTTTGGGCATTCAGGCAGTCTCTGACTAAGCTGAACGTGGCCGGGTGCTTTTGCCCGGCCAGACGCCACCGCATGGCTTTTCAGGATGAAGAATGCGCGGAATTTATCAGCGAGATTTCCCTAGCTAAATCAACGTATTACGCAGAAATAAGCCTGACTTCCAAACGCCGATGGCATTTTTGCACCACGAACTCTCTGCCGAAAACACCGTCATACCCTTCAGTTTGAGCCTGCCGGTCAGCCACTTTAAGGCCAGCCTTGCCCCCTTCAGATGGAGTTTCCCCCCGCGATGAGTACCGCAGCCCGAGTAGCCCCGACATTCCCCGACAGCATCTTTCGCGCCTATGACATCCGTGGCGTGGTGCCCAAGACCCTGACTGCCGAAACGGCCTACTGGATCGGCCGCGCCATCGGCGCCCAGAGCCTGGCTCAGGATGAACCCAACGTATCGGTCGGCCGTGACGGTCGTTTGTCCGGCCCGGAGTTGGTGGAGCAACTGATCCAGGGCCTGGCAGACGCCGGCTGCCATGTCAGCGACGTCGGCCTGGTACCAACGCCAGCTCTGTACTACGCCGCCAACGTCCTGGCCGGCAAGTCCGGGGTGATGCTCACTGGCAGCCATAACCCATCGGATTACAACGGTTTCAAGATCGTCATCGCTGGCGACACCCTGGCTAACGAACAGATCCAGGCCTTGCATACCCGCCTGAAAACCAACGACCTGACCAGCGGCAAAGGCAGCATCACCAAAGTCGACATCCTGCAGCGCTACTCCGACGAAATCACCCGCGACGTCAAGCTCGCCCGCCGCCTCAAAGTGGTAGTGGACTGCGGCAACGGCGCGGCCGGTGTGATCGCGCCGCAACTGCTCGAAGCCCTGAACTGCGAAGTAATCCCGTTGTTCTGCGAGGTTGACGGCAACTTCCCCAACCACCACCCGGATCCAGGCAAGCCAGAAAATCTGGTGGACCTGATCGCCAAGGTCAAGGAAACCGGCGCCGATGTCGGCCTGGCCTTCGACGGTGACGGTGACCGCGTAGGTGTGGTGACCGAGACCGGCGAGATCGTATTCCCCGACCGCCTGCTGATGCTGTTCGCACGTGACGTAGTGGCGCGCAATCCCAACGCCGAAATCATCTTCGACGTGAAGTGCACCCGCCGCCTCACGCCGCTGATCAAGGAATACGGCGGCCGCCCGCTAATGTGGAAGACCGGTCACTCGTTGATCAAAAAGAAAATGAAGGAAACCGGCGCGCTGTTGGCCGGTGAAATGAGCGGTCACGTGTTCTTCAAAGAGCGCTGGTTCGGTTTTGACGACGGTATCTACAGCGCCGCTCGTCTGCTGGAGATCCTCAGCAAGGAAAAATCCACTGCCGAAGAGCTGTTTCAGACCTTCCCGAATGATATTTCTACGCCAGAGATCAATATCCATGTGACCGAGGAGAGCAAATTCAGCATCATTGACGCACTGCACGACGCGCAATGGGGCGAAGGCGCCAACCTGACCACCATTGATGGTGTGCGAGTCGATTACGCCAAAGGCTGGGGCCTGGTTCGCGCGTCCAACACCACACCGGTGCTGGTGCTGCGTTTCGAGGCGGATACCGAGGCTGAGTTGCAGCGCATCAAGGACGTGTTCCACGCCCAGTTGAAACGTGTTGCCCCTGATCTCCAATTACCGTTCTGATTTTTTACCGGAGCCCTGAATGACCCTCGAACGCGAAGCCGCTGCCAACACCGCCAAGGTCCTGTCCGAAGCGCTGCCTTACATTCGACGCTACGTCGGCAAGACGCTGGTGATCAAGTACGGCGGCAATGCCATGGAAAGCGAAGAGCTGAAAACCGGCTTTGCCCGCGACATCGTGTTGATGAAAGCCGTGGGGATCAACCCTGTGGTGGTGCACGGTGGCGGCCCGCAGATCGGCGACCTGCTCAAGCGCTTGTCGATCGAGAGTCACTTCATCGATGGCATGCGTGTCACTGACGCGCAGACCATGGACGTGGTGGAGATGGTCCTCGGCGGCCAGGTGAACAAAGACATCGTCAACCTGATCAACCGCCACGGCGGCAGCGCCATCGGCCTGACCGGCAAGGACGCCGAGCTGATCCGCGCGAAAAAACTGACCGTTACCCGTCAGACGCCGGAAATGACCCAGCCGGAAATCATCGATATCGGCCAGGTAGGCGAAGTGATCGGCATCAACACCGACCTGCTGAACCTGCTGGTCAAGGGTGACTTCATCCCGGTGATCGCGCCGATCGGCGTGGGTGCGAACGGTGAGTCCTACAACATCAACGCCGACCTCGTCGCCGGCAAGGTCGCCGAGGCGCTGAAGGCTGAAAAGCTGATGCTGCTGACTAACATCGCCGGCCTGATGGACAAGGAAGGCAAGGTGCTGACCGGCTTGACCACTCAACAGGTGGACGAACTGATCGCCGACGGCACCATCTACGGCGGCATGCTGCCGAAGATCCGTTGCGCGCTGGAAGCAGTGCAAGGCGGCGTTGGCAGCTCGCTGATCCTTGATGGCCGTGTACCGAATGCAATCCTGCTGGAAATCTTTACCGATACAGGTGTGGGTACGCTGATCAGCAACCGCAAGCGCCCTTAAAACGCTGAAAACAAAAAGCCCCGCTCAACTTGGTTGAGCGGGGCTTTTTTATGGTTCGGCGATTACTGAACGCCGAACTGCTCGCGATACGCCTTAACTGCCGGCAAGTGCTGCTTGAGCTGCGGATCATCTTCCAGGAACTGCAACACCTGGTTCAACGAAACGATGCTTACCACCGGAATACCGAAATCACGCTCCACTTCCTGGATCGCCGACAACTCACCGTTGCCGCGCTCCTGGCGGTTCAGCGCGATCAGCACGCCAGCAGCCTTGG
Organism: Pseudomonas sivasensis; assembly: GCF_052938085.1. Lineage (NCBI taxonomy): Bacteria > Pseudomonadati > Pseudomonadota > Gammaproteobacteria > Pseudomonadales > Pseudomonadaceae > Pseudomonas > Pseudomonas sivasensis. Next base: position 35,492 of record NZ_CP176442.1, on the reverse strand, counting down.
CGCCGTCTTGGGAAGCGATAATCTGCATCACTTCACGGATGGCGGTGCCGGCGGTGATTACGTCGTCAATGATCAGCACGTCGCCGGTCAGCGGCGCGCCCACCAGGCTGCCGCCTTCGCCATGAGCCTTGGCTTCCTTGCGGTTGAAGCACCATGGCAGATCGCGCCCATGGTGTTCCGCCAGGGCCACGGCTGTTGCAGCTGCCAGGGGGATACCCTTGTAGGCCGGGCCAAACAGCACGTCGAAGGAAATACCGCTTTCAACAATGGCTGCCGCGTAGAAACGCCCCAACTGAGCCAGGGCCGAACCCGAGTTGAACAAGCCCGCATTGAAGAAGTACGGACTGGTGCGCCCGGACTTGAGGGTGAACTCACCGAAGCGCAAAACCCCGCGATCGATGGCAAAACGAATGAAATCGCGTTGATACGCCTGCATGAAAAAAGCCTCAGATACCACGGATTTAGCTAATTAGGTAGACGGCGTGTATCATACACGCACGCGATTTTTGGGGCCATTTATGCGGATCATCAGTGTGAACGTTAATGGTATTCAGGCTGCAGTCGAGCGTGGTTTGCTCAGTTGGCTGCAAGCTCAGAATGCCGACGTCATCTGCCTGCAGGACACCCGCGCCTCCGCCTTTGAACTGGACGACCCAGCCTTCCAACTGGATGGCTACTTCCTTTATGCCTGCGATGCCGAAGTGCCCACCCAAGGTGGCGTGGCTTTGTACTCGCGGTTGCAACCCAAGGCGGTCATCAGCGGCCTCGGCTTCGAGACAGCCGACCGCTACGGGCGCTACCTGCAAGCCGATTTCGACAAGGTCAGCATCGCGACCTTGCTGCTTCCTTCGGGGCAGAACGGCGATGAAGACTTGAACCAGAAGTTCAAGCTAATGGACGATTTCGCCCGTTATCTGGATAAACAGCGGCGTAAACGTCGCGAGTACATTTACTGTGGCTCGCTGTACGTGGCGCAACAAAAGCTGGATATCAAGAACTGGCGCGACAGCCAGCAATCCCCAGGTTTCCTGGCGCCGGAACGGGCCTGGATGGACGAGATTGTCGGCAACATGGGCTATGTGGATGCCCTTCGTGAAGTCAGCCGCGAAGGCGACCAGTACAGCTGGTGGCCAGACAATGAACAGGCTGAAATGCTCAACCTGGGCTGGCGCTTCGACTACCAGTTGCTGACCCCAGGTCTGCGCCGGTTCGTACGCAGTGCACGTTTGCCGCGCCAACCGCGTTTCTCGCAGCACGCGCCGCTGATCGTGGACTACGACTGGACACTGACCATCTAAGGTCTTTCTCCAAGCACAAAAAAACCGACATCGCTGTCGGTTTTTTTGTGGGCGATCACTATTTGACCAAACGCCAGGTCCATGGGTATCGGTAGGCTGTGCCGTTGTTGGCTTTAACGCCGCCAATGATCGTCAGCACCAGCGCCGCAACCACGAGCACCAGCATCAACACAAAGCCGATCACCACAAACCCCAGCACCATGCAGACCAGCCAGGCGATGGCCACTGTGATCTGGAAATTCAGGGCTTCCTTGCCCTGATCATCGATAAGCGGGTCCATATCCTTCTTGATCTGCCACACGATCAACGGCCCCAACAGGCTGCCAAAGGGGAATACCAACCCCAGAAACGCCGCGAAGTGACACAACATCGCCCATTGGCGAACTTCCTTGGTCGGTGCCGGAACCGGCAATTGACTGTCACTCATGGCGCTTCTCCTTGAAGTCGGCTTAGTCAGCCAGTGCGGCGTTCTGCAGTTCGAAGATCTCGGTCATGCCTTTCTGGGCTAGGGCCAGCATGGCGTTCAGCTCGGCCGGCTGGAATGGCGCGCCTTCAGCGGTGCCCTGCACTTCGATGAAACCACCGGTGCTGGTCATCACGACGTTCAGGTCAGTCTCGGCAGCCGAATCTTCCAGATAGTCCAGGTCCAGCACAGGCTCGCCCTGGTACATACCCACCGATACAGCGGCAATCATTTGCTTGAGCGGGTCGCCGCCTTTCAGGCCGCCACGTTTCTTGATCACTTTCAGTGCGTCGACCAAGGCCACCATCGCGCCAGTGATGGATGCAGTGCGGGTGCCGCCATCGGCCTGGATCACGTCGCAGTCGACGTAAAGGGTCACGTCGCCCAGCTTGGACATGTCCAGGGCTGCACGCAGGGAGCGACCGATCAGGCGCTGGATTTCCAGGGTGCGGCCGCCTTGCTTGCCACGGCTGGCTTCACGCTGGTTACGTTCACCGGTGGCGCGCGGCAGCATGCCGTATTCGGCGGTCAACCAACCCTGGCCCTGGCCTTTAAGGAAACGCGGCACGCCATTTTCAACGCTGACGGTGCAGATAACCTTGGTATCGCCAAACTCGACCAGTACAGATCCCTCGGCGTGTTTGGTGTAGTTGCGGGTGATGCGGATCGAGCGGAGCTGATCGGCAACGCGACCACTTGGACGTTTCATAGGGGATACCTGTACTGAGGACGAAAAACTGCCGAGCATTATAGAGCCGCGAGCCGATTCGGGGCACTTCTAAAAATCTGGTTACGAATGGTCAGCCTATCGCCCATTGTTTGGGCGCACTCGCCCCACTGCGCTACAATCCTGCGCCTTCGCAGCCTGTCGGCTTCAATTTACCCATCAGCCCGTGTTTGCGGGACTGCATCGCGAGGTACCTCCATGGTGCACAGCATGACCGCCTTCGCCCGCGTCGAAAAAGCAGGCGCCCAAGGCACCCTGAGCTGGGAACTGCGCTCGGTCAACAGCCGCTACCTGGAGCCGCACCTGCGCCTGCCGGAATCCTTCCGCGACCTCGAAGGCGCCGTGCGTGAGGCACTGCGCCAGGGCATCTCCCGCGGCAAGCTGGAATGCACCCTGCGCTTTACCGAAGAAACCACCGGCAAGCCGCTGCAGGTAGACCGCGAGCGCGCCGCGCAACTGGTCGCTGCCGCCGAAACCATCGCCGGCCTGATCAAGCAGCCCGCAGCGCTGAACCCTCTGGAAGTGCTGGCTTGGCCCGGGGTGCTGGTGGCCGACGCCTCCGATCCGCAAGCCCTCAATGCCGAAGCCCTCGCCCTGTTTAATCAGGGCTTGAAGGAGCTCAAGGCCGGCCGCGAACGCGAAGGTGCCGAACTGGCACGCCTGATCAACGAGCGCCTGACTTCGATCGAAGCAGACGTGGTCATCTTGCGCGAGCTGGTGCCGCAGATGCTCGCCACCCAACGTCAGAAGGTTCTCGACCGCTTCACCGACATGAAGGCCGACCTCGACCCGACGCGCCTGGAGCAGGAAATGGTCCTGCTGGCCCAAAAGAGCGACGTCGCCGAAGAGCTGGACCGCTTGAGCACCCACATCCTCGAAGTGCGTCGCGTGCTCAAATCCGGCGGCGCCGCCGGTCGGCGCCTGGACTTCCTGATGCAGGAACTCAACCGCGAAGCCAATACACTCGGCTCCAAGGCATTTGACCCGCGCAGCACAACGGCTGCCGTCAACCTCAAAGTGTTGATCGAGCAAATGCGCGAACAAGTACAGAATATTGAGTAAGGCAACCTACATGACCCACAGCACCGGCACCCTTTACATCATTTCCGCCCCTTCGGGCGCGGGCAAGAGCAGCCTGGTCAAGGCCCTGACCGACGCTGACGAGCAGATTCGCATCTCGGTCTCCCACACCACCCGTGCCATGCGCCCGGGCGAGGTGAACGGCGTGCACTACCACTTCGTCGAGCGTACCGAGTTCGTCAAAATGATTGAGCACGGCGACTTCTTGGAGCGTGCCGAAGTGTTCGGCAACCTCTATGGCACTTCGCAGAGCCACCTGCAGCAGACCTTGGACGAAGGCCACGACCTGATCCTGGAAATCGACTGGCAGGGCGCCGAGCAAGTTCGCCAGCTGATGCCCAAGGCACGCTCGATCTTCATCCTGCCGCCGTCGCTCGAAGCCTTGCATCAGCGCCTGACCAATCGTGGTCAGGACAGTGACGAGATCATCGAAGGCCGCATGCGTGAAGCCGTCAGTGAAATGAGTCACTACGTCGACTACGACTACCTGATCATTAACGACGATTTTTCCCACGCACTGGACGACCTGAAGGCGATTTTCCGCACGAATCAGCTCCAGCAAAAGCGTCAACAGCAGCGTTTCGGCAAATTACTGGCCGAACTGCTTGGCTGATTGGGTCTTCCCAAAACGGCTGTAAGGGCTTTACATTGGCCCTTGTAGCGGTTTTGCGAGGGCCTGCGAAAAATCAGCGCTTCCCTAAACGCTGGTGATTTTTTAAACTGCTCAGTCCGCTCGCCCAACCGGGCAGCGCGCATCTTGCATTCGCTCCGAGGAATATCATGGCCCGCGTAACCGTTGAAGACTGCCTAGACCACGTGGCAAACCGCTTTGAGCTGGTCATGCTCTCTACCAAGCGTGCCCGTCAACTGGCCACTGGCGGCAAAGAGCCCCTGGTCCAGTGGGAAAACGACAAACCTACCGTTGTAGCCCTGCGTGAAATCGCTGAAGGCCTGATGAGCTACGAGTTCATCGCCAACGCTGAGATCGTTGAAGACGAACCGCTGTTTGCAGCGTTCGAGGACGAGTCCAACGAGGCCGTCTAAGCCTATGCCTGGTCGACGTAGCACGGCGCGGAGTCACAGCCTTCGGCAGGAGTTCACACTTTGCCGAGCATAGACGCCCTCGCCGATCGCTTATCGACCTACCTCGGCCCCGACCAGGTTAACCTGGTCCGCCGAGCGTATTTCTACGCCGAACAAGCCCACGACGGCCAACGCCGCCGAAGCGGTGAGGCGTACGTCACCCATCCTCTTGCGGTGGCGAATATCCTGGCCGACATGCACATGGACCATCAGAGCCTGATGGCCGCGATGCTGCATGACGTGATCGAAGACACCGGTATTGCCAAGGAAGCGCTCAGTGCGCAATTTGGCGAAACCGTGGCCGAACTGGTCGACGGGGTCAGCAAACTGACCCAGATGAACTTCGAAACCAAGGCTGAAGCCCAGGCGGAAAACTTCCAGAAGATGGCCATGGCCATGGCCCGGGACATCCGGGTGATCTTGGTCAAGCTGGCCGACCGGCTGCACAACATGCGCACGCTGGAAGTGCTGTCCGGCGAAAAACGTCGGCGCATCGCCAAGGAAACCCTGGAAATCTATGCGCCCATCGCCAACCGGCTGGGCATGCACGCCATTCGTATCGAGTTCGAAGACCTCGGCTTCAAGGCCATGCACCCGATGCGTTCGGCGCGCATCTACCAAGCGGTCAAGCGTGCCCGTGGCAATCGCAAGGAAATCGTCAACAAGATCGAAGAGTCGCTAAGCCATTGCCTGGCGATCGACGAAATCGAGGGCGAAGTCAGCGGGCGGCAGAAGCACATCTACGGCATCTACAAGAAGATGCGCGGCAAGCGTCGGGCCTTCAACGAGATAATGGACGTGTACGCGTTCCGGATCATCGTCGACAAGGTTGATACCTGTTACCGCGTGCTGGGCGCTGTACATAATTTGTACAAACCCCTGCCGGGCCGCTTCAAGGACTACATCGCGATTCCCAAGGCCAACGGCTATCAGTCACTGCATACCACGCTGTTCGGTATGCATGGCGTGCCGATAGAAATCCAGATCCGCACCCGAGAAATGGAAGAGATGGCCAACAACGGCATCGCCGCCCACTGGCTGTACAAGTCCAGTGGCGACGAGCAGCCAAAAGGCACCCATGCCCGCGCCCGCCAATGGGTCAAAGGCGTGCTGGAAATGCAGCAACGTGCTGGCAACTCCCTGGAATTTATTGAAAGCGTGAAGATTGACCTGTTCCCGGACGAGGTCTACGTGTTCACGCCCAAAGGCCGGATCATGGAGCTGCCCAAAGGCTCCACGGCGGTCGACTTCGCTTACGCGGTGCATACCGACGTGGGCAACAGCTGCATCGCCTGCCGGATCAACCGTCGCCTGGCTCCACTGTCCGAGCCGCTGCAAAGCGGCTCAACCGTGGAGATTGTCAGCGCGCCTGGCGCACGCCCGAACCCGGCGTGGCTCAACTTCGTGGTCACCGGCAAGGCACGTACGCACATCCGTCACGCCCTCAAACTGCAGCGCCGCTCCGAGTCCATCAGCCTCGGCGAACGCCTACTGAACAAGGTGCTCAACGGTTTCGACAGCGCTCTGGATAAGATCCCGCAGGAGCGTGTGCAAGCGATGCTCCACGAGTATCGCCAGGAAACCGTCGAAGACTTACTGGAAGATATCGGCCTGGGCAACCGCATGGCTTACGTGGTCGCCCGCCGCCTGCTTGGCGAAGGCGAGCAGTTGCCAAGCCCCGAAGGCCCACTGGCAATTCGCGGCACCGAGGGCCTGGTACTCAGCTACGCCAAGTGCTGCACGCCGATCCCGGGCGACCCTATTGTCGGCCACCTTTCCGCAGGCAAAGGCATGGTCGTGCACCTGGACAACTGCCGCAACATCACCGAAATACGCCACAACCCGGAAAAATGCATCCAGCTCTCGTGGGCCAAGGATGTCACCGGCGAATTCAACGTTGAGCTGCGGGTGGAGCTGGAACACCAGCGCGGCCTGATCGCCTTGCTGGCCAGCAGCGTCAACGCGGCCGACGGCAATATCGAGAAAATCAGCATGGACGAACGCGATGGTCGCATCAGCGTTGTCCAACTGGTGGTCAGCGTGCACGACCGCGTGCACCTGGCCCGCGTGATCAAGAAGCTGCGTGCCTTGACCGGCGTGATCCGCATCACCCGTATGCGCGCATAGCTGTTCAGATAAGTCATCGCCCCATTACAAGGAGTCATTCATGACCAAGACTGTTATCACCAGCGACAAGGCCCCGGCCGCCATCGGTACTTACTCCCAGGCAATCAAGGCGGGCAACACTGTCTACATGTCCGGCCAGATCCCTCTGGACCCGAAGACCATGGAACTGGTGGAAGGCTTCGAAGCACAGACCGTGCAAGTTTTCGAGAACCTCAAGTCCGTCGCCGAAGCTGCCGGCGGTTCGTTCAAGGACATCGTCAAGCTGAACATCTTTCTTACCGACCTGAGCCATTTCGCCAAGGTCAACGAGATCATGGGCAAGTACTTCGAACAGCCTTACCCAGCCCGCGCCGCCATCGGCGTTGCTGCTCTGCCAAAGGGCGCGCAGGTTGAGATGGACGCGATTCTGGTCATCGAGTAAAACACCCGGCGCAGCCCTCACAGGCCGCGCCGACTTCGTTTTAAAAGGATTTCATGATGCGCAAAGCGCTTGTAGCCACTTCGTTGCTCGCCCTGATGCTCGGCGGCTGCGCCAGCAACCCGGCCGACCTGGATGTGAGCGGCACCTGGATCAACCAGGTCGCCATCGATGCGGCAGCCAAAGGCGGCCCTTTGCGCGAAGCACTGCAGAGCTTTGGCCCGAACCTCGAGTGGGAGGTCAACTCCAAGGCGGCGCAGGCGCGCTACTACAACGGTTTTGAGGTTGCCGAAGGCAAGCTGCTCGGCGAGCAATCCGGCGCCTGGAGCGTGGATTTCTACGGCAGCTCCGCCACTGAGCTCAAGCGCAAAGGCAAACAACTGCTGCAAGTGGCGAACGACAATGAGCCCGAACAGCTGTTTGCTCGCGCCAAAGATCCAGCCCCGGAAGGCGCGCCGCTGGGCGCGAACTTCGAACGTGCGCTGTATGCGGCCTATATGGGCGGCGACTGGAAGATCACCGACGGCTTCGGCAGCGGGGCCACGGTGCAATTCCAGTCTGACGGCAAAGTCGCCGGCTTACCGGGCGTCGATCGGTACTCACTGTGCCTGGCAGGTGATTGCGCATCCATGAGCGGCGGCTACGACAGCATGTGGCTGCAACTGAACGGCGTGGGTAACCCATGGATTTTTGCCCGCAAAGGCAAACAGCTGGAAATTTTCCAGGCGATCAACACTGCACAGACCGATGAGGTGCCTTCGTTTACGCCTGGGCCACGTCAGTGGTTGCTGGAAAAATAGTGATACAGAACAAAGGAGCCCAAAGGCTCCTTTTTCTTTAGCCTGCGCCACGGTTTCTTACCCTCAGAGATGGCTCCATGCGCGCATTGCTTACCTTCGGCCTGCTACTGCTTGGCGGATGCACCCATACGTCGCCGAAAACGGATATCAGCGGCATCTGGATCAACCAGACAATCCTTGATGCCGCTGCGTTGAGCCAACCGCTGAACACTCAGGGCTCAAATCTGGAATGGAATATCGATATCCACGCCGGCAAGGCGCAGGTGAGCAGCGGCTTCGAAATGGCCGAAGGCAACCTGTTGCAAACATCCCCTGACGCCTGGACCGTCGACTATGGCGGCTATAGCAGTGACGCACTGCGCCTCGACGGCAAACAGCTCATCCAACTGGGCAAAGAGCATATGAAGGAACAGGTGTTCAGCCGCCCTATCGACACCGCTAAAACCGAAGAAAGGTGGGGCAGCACTTTCAGGAGGGCCCTGAACGCCGCTTACATGGGTGGAAAATGGCGCATCATCGAGGGGCCAGGAACAGGTGAAACTGTAACGTTCACCGCGGATGGCCAGGTCTCAGGGCTTGCAAAAACGGACAGATACGAACTATGCCTGGACGGTGACTGCGCCTCCCAAGGCGCAGGCAATAACACCCTTTTCCTGACCAATGGAGACGTCGGTAATACCTGGATCTTCGTGCGCAAGGGCAAGCAGATGGAAATCCTCCAGGCAATCAACGGCGCGCAAAGCGACGAAATACCCACGTTCACGCCCGGCCCGCGCCAATGGCTGCTAGAACAGCAATAACACAGATCCAACGGTGGGGAGGGGCTTCAGCCTTTTAGAATGGCCGCATACCCTTCTCGATAGCTCGGATACGTCGGCACCCAACCCAGCGCTTTGATGCGAGCATTGCTGCATTGCTTGCTACCAGCACGCCGCACGCTGGCGTCCTCGGACCACTCCGTTACGCCCAGGTAGTCACGCAACCAGGCCACCACCTCGGCCAAGGGAGCCGGCGCATCGTCGACGCCGATATAGATTTTATCCAGCGAACCACCCTGCTCCACATGGCGCAACAAGAAGGCCAGCAAACCCGCCGCGTCGTCCGCGTGAATGCGGTTGCCATATAAAGGTGGATCGATCGCCACGCGATAACCCTGGCGTACCTGGGTCAGAAGCCACTCGCGGCCCGGACCGTAAATGCCGGTCAGACGCACAATGCTCGCAGGAATGCCGCTATTGAGTGCGACCTGTTCGGCCTCCAGCATGACCTGCCCGGAATAGCCCTTCGCCTTGGTTTCAGAGGTTTCGTCGACCCACTCGCCATTCAGTTGCCCGTATACGCTACTGCTGGATACAAACAACAAATGCTTGGGTTCCTGACCGTAATCTTTTAGCCACTCCAACACATGCTGCAATCCTTGCACGTAGGCCGCGCGATAACCGGCCTCATCGTGATCCGTCGCGGCAGCGCAATACACCAGGTAATCCACCCCGCCAATGGGCCAGGTGTCGGGGCAATCCTTGTTGAAGAGGTCGCCGGCAATGCCGATCACGCCGTTGGGCAAACGCGAAATGTCGCGTCGCAGGCCATAAACCTCCCATTCCGAGGCCAGCAATTGGCTAGCCAGGCGACCACCCACATCGCCGCATCCGGCAATCACAACAGAAGGTGCAGACATCACAAAACTCCATTCTCAAAGGTCTAGGTTAGCCTTCTCGGCTGACCAGCGGCCAGAAAAAGCACAAATAAAGTTACTGTATTACTTTTGTTAACAAGAATTACTTGCAATAATGACCGCCCATTTGTCCTCGGCCGCCTAGGGTCTGGTAGGACGATCACTCATTTTTTCTTCTCAGGTCCGGCCAGCATGACACGTAATACCACCCCCGCTTCGCCAACCAAGCTTCACAGCCCGTCCCGCGCCTGGCGCGCGATTGCTGCGATGCTGTTCAGCGTGCTGCTGGCGCCGACCGCCGCATTCGCTGATGCCAACGCCCCAGCCACGCCGGCGGCCGTCGAGCAAAACGCTGCTGCCCCGGCCGCTCCAGCCGCCACCGATCCAGCCCAGGCTGCTGCCCCAGCCGCCACCGACGAAACTGGCGTCGTGCTGGAAGAAGACAACACTCTGGGCATGGCCCATGACCTGTCGCCGTGGGGCATGTACCAGAACGCAGACGTCGTGGTGAAGGCCGTGATGATCGGTCTGGCCATCGCTTCGATCATCACGTGGACCATCTGGATCGCCAAAGGCTTCGAGTTGCTGGGTGCCAAGCGCCGTCTGCGTACTGAAATCGTCCACCTGAAAAAGGCCACTACCCTCAAGGAAGCCAGCGAGAGCGCGACCAAAAAGGGCACCCTGGCCAATACCTTAGTGCATGACGCACTGGAAGAAATGCGCCTGTCGGCCAACACCCGTGAAAAGGAAGGCATCAAAGAGCGCGTGGCGTTCCGCCTGGAGCGACTGGTAGCAGCCTGCGGCCGTAACATGAGCAGCGGCACCGGCGTACTCGCCACCATCGGTTCCACCGCGCCGTTCGTCGGTCTGTTCGGTACCGTGTGGGGCATCATGAACAGCTTTATCGGCATCGCTAAAACCCAGACCACCAACCTCGCCGTCGTTGCCCCCGGCATCGCCGAAGCGCTGCTGGCAACCGCCCTGGGCCTGGTTGCTGCAATTCCTGCGGTGGTGATCTACAACGTCTTCGCCCGTTCGATTGCCGGCTATAAAGCCCAGGTATCCGACGCGTCGGCAGAAGTCCTGCTGCTGGTCAGCCGCGACCTCGATCACCTGCCTACCGAGCGCAGCTCGCAACCGCACATGGTGAAAGTGGGGTAATCGGCCATGGGCCTGCATTTGAATCAAGGCGACGATGAACTCGTCGAGAACCACGAAATCAACGTCACGCCGTTTATCGACGTAATGCTGGTACTGCTGATCATCTTCATGGTGGCCGCTCCCTTGGCCACCGTGGATATCAAGGTCGACCTGCCCGCGTCCAGCGCCAAGCCTGCGCCGCGGCCCGAGAAACCGGTGTTTCTCAGCGTCAAGGCGGACCAACGCCTGTTCCTGGGCGAAGAAGAAGTCAAAGCTGAAACCTTGGGCCAGGTCCTCGACGCCAAGACCCAAGGCAAGAAAGACACGACGATCTTCTTCCAGGCCGACAAGGGCGTGGACTACGGCGACCTGATGAGCGTGATGGATGCCCTGCGGGCAGCCGGCTACCTCAAGGTAGGCTTGGTCGGACTTGAGACGGCAGCCAAGAAATGATCACGACGCGCCACAAACTGACGCGTTATGGCACCAGCCTTGCCGTCGTGCTGGGCGTGCACGCCGTCGCGATTGCTATCGCGCTCCATTGGTCGGCGCCGCGCACTGTGCAGCTGCCGCCGGCCGCCATGGTCATTGACCTGGCGCCGATGCCAGCACCGCCGCCACCGGCTCCACCGAAAGTGGTCACGCCACCGCAACCGCCCGCACCGGTGGAAGAGTTGCCTTTGCCGAAACTGGCCGAGGCACCCAAGCCGACGATCCAGGTGCCCAAGCCAGTCAAGCCCAAGCCCAAACCTCAGCCGCCCAAGCCGGTAGAGAAAAAGATCGAGCCACCCAAGGAGAAACCTTCCGAGGATCCGCCGAGCGATGCTCCGCCGACCAAAGCGCCGGCCGAAAAATCGGCGCAGCCGGCTCCAGGCCCGTCGCCGCAGCAGCTTGCAGCCAAGGCCTCTTGGGAAGGCACCCTGCTGGCGCATTTGCAGAAGTACAAAAAGTACCCGCCAGGTGCCCAGGCCCGTGGCAAGGAAGGCCTGAACCGCTTGCGCTTCGTGGTCGATGCCGAAGGCAACGTGCTGTCCTACGAGTTGGTGGGCCGTTCCGGCAACGCTGACCTGGACCGTGCAACCCTGGACATGATCCGTCGTGCCCAACCGCTGCCCAAGCCACCGGCCGACATGGTGAAAAGCGGCAGTGTCGAGATCGTTGCACCATTCGTGTACAACATCGAAAAGCGTCGCCGCTGATATGACTGTGGCAAGGGGCAACCCTTGCCATTCTCAGCAAACAGCAAAATCCTCCGCTCAATCCCCAACAAACTTCTGATAACGTGCGTCTATCGATTGCAGCCGGTATGCTTGGCCCGCAACTTCATGGACGCCTGCTATGACTCTTACAGAATTACGCTACATCGTTACCCTCGCCCAAGAGCAGCACTTCGGCCATGCGGCCGAGCGTTGCCACGTCAGCCAGCCGACGTTGTCGGTGGGCGTGAAAAAGCTTGAAGACGAACTCGGTGTGCTGATTTTCGAGCGCAGCAAAAGCGCCGTGCGCCTTACCCCTGTGGGCGAGGGCATCGTTGCCCAGGCCCAGAAAGTCCTGGAACAAGCGCAAAGCATTCGCGAGCTGGCCCAGGCCGGTAAGAACCAGCTGACCGCTCCGCTGAAAGTCGGCGCCATCTACACCGTCGGCCCGTACCTGTTCCCGCACCTGATCCCGCAACTGCACCGCGTCGCCCCGCAGATGCCGCTGTATATCGAAGAAAACTTCACCCACGTGCTGCGCGACAAACTGCGCAACGGCGAGCTGGACGCGATCATCATCGCCCTGCCGTTCAACGAGGCCGACGTGCTCACGCTGCCGCTCTACGACGAGCCGTTCTACGTGCTGATGCCCGCCTCCCACCCGTGGACGCAGAAAGACACCATCGACGCCGGCCTGCTCAATGACAAGAGCCTGCTGCTGCTTGGCGAGGGCCACTGCTTCCGCGACCAAGTGCTGGAAGCCTGCCCGACGCTGACCAAAGGCAACGACGGCGCCAAGCACACCACCGTGGAATCCAGCTCCCTGGAAACCATTCGCCATATGGTCGCTTCCGGCCTGGGCATTTCGATCCTGCCGCTGTCAGCGGTGGATAGCCATCACTACGCCCCCGGCGTTATTGCAGTACGCCCGCTCACACCTCCGGTGCCCTTCCGCACCGTGGCAATCGCCTGGCGTGCCAGCTTCCCACGGCCTAAAGCCATTGAGATCCTCGCCGACTCGATCCGCCTGTGTTCGGTGGCCAAGCCGCCTGCTGCGAGCTAAGTAGCCGTATGACTGAGCTGTCGCAGGTGTCGGTGACGGCACTCAAGGGTGTCGGTGAAGCCATGGCCGAGAAGCTGGCCAAGGTCGGGCTGGAAAACCTCCAGGACGTATTGTTCCACCTGCCCTTGCGGTATCAGGACCGCACCCGCGTGGTGCCCATCGGCCAGTTGCGCCCAGGGCAAGACGCTGTCGTGGAAGGCACCGTCAGCGGGGCCGACGTGGTCATGGGCAAGCGCCGCAGCCTGGTCGTGCGCCTGCAGGACGGCACCGGCGGTCTGAGCCTGCGCTTCTACCATTTCAGCAACGCGCAGAAGGAAGGCCTCAAACGCGGCACACGCGTGCGCTGCTATGGCGAGGCGCGACCCGGTGCCTCGGGCCTGGAGATTTACCATCCGGAATACCGCGCGATCACCGGCGACGAACCGCCTCCGGTGGACACCACCCTCACGCCGATCTACCCGCTCACCGAAGGCCTGACCCAGCAACGCCTGCGCCAACTGTGCACGCAGACCCTGACCATGCTCGGCCCGAAAAGCCTGCCCGACTGGCTCCCACTGGAGCTGGCTCGCGACTACCAACTGGCGCCGCTGGACGACGCAATTCGCTACCTGCATCACCCGCCGGCCGACGCCGACGTCGACGAGTTGGCCCTGGGTCACCACTGGGCCCAGCACCGCCTGGCCTTCGAAGAACTGCTCACTCATCAACTGTCCCAGCAGCGCCTGCGCGAAAGCATGCGTTCCCTGCGCGCCCCAGCGATGCCCAAGGCCACGCGCCTGCCTGCGCAATACCTGGCCAATCTTGGCTTCGCGCCGACCGGTGCCCAGCAACGTGTAGGCAATGAAATCGCCTACGACCTCAGCCAAAAAGAACCCATGCTCCGGTTGATTCAGGGTGACGTGGGTGCAGGCAAGACAGTGGTCGCCGCCCTCGCCGCCTTGCAGGCGCTGGAAGCCGGTTACCAAGTGGCGCTGATGGCACCCACCGAGATTCTCGCCGAGCAGCACTTCATCACCTTCAAGCGCTGGCTCGAACCCTTGGGCCTGGAAGTCGCGTGGCTGGCGGGCAAGCTCAAGGGCAAGAACCGCGCAGCGGCACTGGAGCAGATCGCCGGCGGCGCCCCGATGGTGGTGGGCACCCATGCGCTGTTCCAGGAGGAGGTGAAGTTCAAGAACCTGGCCCTGGTGATCATCGACGAACAACACCGCTTCGGCGTGCAGCAGCGCCTGGCCTTGCGCCAGAAAGGCGTGGGCGGTCGCATGAACCCGCACCAGTTGATCATGACCGCCACGCCGATCCCGCGCACGCTGGCCATGAGTGCCTACGCCGACCTCGACACCTCGATCCTCGACGAACTGCCGCCCGGCCGCACCCCGGTCAACACCGTGCTGGTCACCGATACCCGGCGTGTCGAAGTGATCGAACGGGTACGCGGCGCCTGTGCCGAAGGGCGCCAGGCTTACTGGGTGTGCACGCTGATCGAAGAGTCTGAAGAACTGACCTGCCAGGCCGCCGAGACCACCTATGAAGACCTCACCAGTGCCCTCGGCGAACTCAAGGTCGGGCTGATCCACGGGCGCATGAAGCCCGCCGAAAAAGCCGCCGTGATGGCCGACTTCAAGGCCGGCAACCTGCAACTGCTGGTGGCCACCACGGTGATCGAAGTCGGTGTGGACGTGCCCAACGCCAGCCTGATGATCATCGAAAACCCCGAGCGCCTGGGCCTGGCGCAACTGCACCAACTGCGCGGCCGCGTCGGCCGGGGCAGCGCGGCCAGCCACTGCGTGCTGCTGTATCACCCGCCGCTGTCGCAGATCGGTCGCCAGCGTCTGGGCATCATGCGCGAGACCAACGACGGGTTCGTCATTGCCGAAAAAGACCTCGAACTGCGCGGTCCCGGCGAAATGCTCGGCACCCGCCAGACCGGCCTGCTGCAATTCAAAGTCGCCGACCTCATGCGCGACGCCGACCTGCTGCCCGCCGTGCGCGATGCGGCACAGGCCCTGATGGAGCGCTGGCCGGATCACGTCAGCCCGCTGTTGGATCGCTGGCTACGCCATGGGCAGCAATACGGCCAAGTGTGACGCCTGACTCACTTAAGCGACCTACAAATGTATCAAGCTGGTTATACTCCGATGACTGTAAGAAATTGGATCAGGCCATGTCAGAAGTTGCCCTCGCCACAGCCCCGCTGACCGCCCCACCGGTCATCCGGGCTCTGCTCGCAAAGCTCGCCATCCCCTACACGGAAGTTGCTGAACACCCTGGCCTGAATCCTGCGCAAAAGGTGCAGGCTGTGCTGCTGGAAGATGCGGTGGGTGCACTGATGGTGCTGTTCCCCCAAAACCAGTTGCTCGACCTCAACCGCCTCGCCGAACTCACCGGTCGCCGCCTCATCGCGGTGTCGCCGGATCGCGTCAAGCGTATGCTGGACAAGCATGAGCTGAGCCTGCTGCCAGGCCTGCCGGCACTCACCAGCTCGCCGTGCCTGTACGAAGGCAGCCTGCTCGACGAGCCGAGCCTGCTGGTGCATTCGGGCGAGCCAGGGCTGCTGCTGGAGATCGCCAGCGATGCGTTCAAGACCATGCTCACCAAAGCCAGCGCCGCAAACTTCGGCGAGCCGCTGAGTAATATCCGACCGAACCTCGACCGCCCCAATGATGACCGTGAGGAAATCACCCAGGCGATGCAGGCGTTCACCGCTCGCCGTATCCAGCAGCGCCTGGAAGCGACCATCGAGATTCCACCACTGGCTGACACCGCGCAGAAGATCATCAAGCTGCGCGTCGACCCTAACGCCACCATCGACGACATCACCGGCGTGGTCGAGACCGACCCGGCCTTGGCGGCCCAAGTGGTCAGTTGGGCCGCGTCACCGTACTACGCGTCGCCCGGCAAGATCCGTTCAGTAGAGGACGCCATCGTGCGCGTACTGGGTTTCGATCTGGTGATCAACCTGGCACTGGGCTTGGCCCTCGGCAAGACCTTGAGCCTGCCCAAAGACCACCCTCACCAGGCCACGCCGTACTGGCACCAGTCGATCTACACCGCCGCCGTGATCGAAGGCCTGACCCGCGCCATGCCCCGCGCACAGCGCCCGGAAGCAGGCCTGACCTACCTGGCCGGCCTGCTGCATAACTTCGGTTACCTGCTGTTGGCCCACGTGTTCCCGCCGCACTTCTCGCTGATCTGCCGCCACCTGGAGGTCAACCCGCATCTGTGCCACAGCTACGTGGAGCAACATTTGCTGGGCATCAGTCGCGAGCAGATCGGTGCCTGGTTGATGCGCTACTGGGACATGCCGGACGAACTGTCCACCGCCCTGCGCTTTCAGCACGACCCAACCTACGACGGCCAATATGCCGAATACCCGAATCTGGTTTGCCTGGCTGTGCGCCTGTTGCGCAGCCGAGGGATTGGTTCTGGGCCGGATGAGGCGATCCCGGATGCGTTGCTGGAGCGCCTGGGGTTGAGCCGTGACAAGGCTGAAGAAGTGGTGAGCAAGGTGCTGGATGCAGAAGTGCTGTTGCGTGAGTTGGCGTCCCAGTTCACTCAAAACTGAATCTGTCGCCTCTCAGATAGCTATCGGGGGCGGTGCGACTTGCCCCCGATGAATCCAACTTGGTTTCCCTGAACGCCTACTTCTTTTTCTTCGGCTTCAAATACTTGGTCAACCCCTGGAACCAGATCACCAGCGCCGGGTTGCCCTTGATCTGGATCGACTTGTCCTGAATCCCCGTCATGAACGCCAGTTGCTTGTTCTTCGCCTGCATCGTGGCGAAGCCGTACGCGGCATCTTTAAACGCAATGGCGAACGCCGGCGCAGGATGAACCCCTGAGCGGCTGGTAATACGTTGGTCTTTGACGATGAAGTGACGGGCAACCTTGCCGTCGAGGGTCTGCAACTGGAACGCCAGGTCTTTATCACCCAACTGTTGCTGGAAGGCGGGATTGGTCCGGCTGGCTTTGCCCATCATCAGGCCCAGCACCCAGAGGAGAAGACGAAATTTCATAAACTCACAGACCTCGCAAAGGTGAACGGCTCGCGCAGTTTAGCGATTCTTTTGGGGAACGCCACTATCGCTTTTTAGTTCACCTCCTTGCGTTTT
The DNA here is from genome assembly GCF_052938085.1 of Pseudomonas sivasensis. Taxonomy (NCBI): domain Bacteria; kingdom Pseudomonadati; phylum Pseudomonadota; class Gammaproteobacteria; order Pseudomonadales; family Pseudomonadaceae; genus Pseudomonas; species Pseudomonas sivasensis. The sequence continues at coordinate 18,313 of NZ_CP176442.1, read as the reverse complement.
ATTACTGCCACGCAATGACTGAACAGTCTAAATTCAGCCTCTAAAGTCCGCTCGGCCAATATCGCGTTGATTCCATTCCCGAATACCATGTATTCAAAAAAACTCTAATTACCTGTGAAGGATCACAGTATCCCCTGATCTGCACGCGCACTAGTCTGGCCCAGTACTAAACCTTAGAGAGTCTGTATAAAGGAGCGCGCCAGCATGACAACTAATACAACAACTCGAGCGGGACAAGTAAGGGTCAAAATCACACAGTCCGGTGCTACTCATCAATTTGTCTCACAAATCACCAGGGCTACGGTAAAAGACAACTATATGGTGATTTATGCCAGTCAGAATGCCTTTTCACCCTTTCGTATTTATTCCCTCGACGTGAAAGTCGCCCTGGGTGCCACGCCGGGTACTTATACGCTTGATGGTCAAGCGGGAAACATCGTCGGCCTGATCTATCTTCCGCCGGATACAAACTTGCTGAACTATTACCAAGACATTTCCGGTGAATTCAGACTCAAGGAGAACGCATCGTTGCAGCAGGTCGAGGGTAGCTTTGATTGCACCGTAAAAAGCGTAGGGTCTGGTGGTGAGGAAGCCGAGTTAACCGAGGGTGAGGTCACATTCAGCCAATCACTTGATACAGACACTAAGGGGTATCTGCGCGGCACCGTCGACCCGGATGGCTATACCTTTGACTCAACTATCCTGAGCATGCAGTTTGTAGAGCCTAAAAATCACCCGCACTTTCTCGAAGTGCTCGCGGTGACTGACAAGCACGGCGACAAGCGGGTTTACCTGCACATTCCAAAATCAAAACTAGGGGAAACGTCACTGCCAATTACCAACAACGAAAATGGGGAATCAGCGATTGCGACGTTATTATTTGCGGGCGTACACCGGGCTACCGAAGGAACCGTCACTTACACGTACGATGCCGACTCGCAAAGACTGAGCGGCCAACTGAGCTTCAAGGCTCTCGTTCCCGGCCAACCCACTGTCCAATTTGAAAACGGCAAATTTGATATCGCCGGGCTGACCCCGACGGCCTCATAGATACACAAAAACCGCCAGCCGATCATTCCACTATCGACTGGCGTTAATGCGTCAGGACAACGCGCCGCCCTTAAACGTTAGGGCAAGGCACCGGCGCCCAGTCGGCCAGGTTTGGATCGCGGCAAGTGCCTTCGATCTGCGCTTTACCGGCGCTGGCGACCTTCTTGCTCTCATCTTGCTTGGTCTGGGCAGTCTGGAAGGTTTTTTCGGTGCTCACTGCTTCTGTTGGGACGGTTGGAAGAGGCGGCTTCTTCGGCGGTTTAGTGCCTGTACCTTTCTTCTTGCCCGGTGTCACAACGGGTTTTGAATCGGCCTGGGCCACGGTGACCACGTCGGCACGCTGTACGCCAACCTGCTGCAGGTCTTTCTCATAAGCCTGGGTGTAGTTGTTCAGGTCTTCGCTGGCCTTGCCGTTGACTGCAACGATCAGGTCATTGGACTCCTTCAAGCCCGAGACGATTTCCGCCAGGCGCTTGCGGCCTTCGGTGTCGTTGACGGTCTTGGCCTTACGGTCAGCCACCAGCTTGGTGAACGCGCTCTGATAGCACTGTTGCGACGCTTTGGCATACGCGGTGCTGCGGTCGATGTCGGAGGCGCTTTTGTTTACGTCAGCCGCATACGAAGCAATGCGCTGGTTGTCGTCGGCGATCTGCTTCTGACGCTCGGTGTAGTAACCCGCCGCGCCGCCGGCGAGGGCGCCGCCCGCTGCGCCAATGGCAGCATTACGGCCGCGCTTTTCGGAGTCACCGGTCAGGGCGCCCAGCAGTGCACCGCCGGCCGCGCCGATGGCCGCGCCGGTGACAACCGACTTGGTCATGTTCGAATCGGTGGCGCGCAAGTGCTGCACCGGCTCGTAGCAGTTGGGGTAGTACTCGACCTTGGTGCTGGACGCCACCTTGGAGGCCGGCGATGTGGCGCAGCCTGTCAGCACGGTGCTGAAGCCAGCGGCAATCAGCAACAGGTGACGCTTGGAAACCGCCTTACGGGAAAAAAGCATAGGTTGTGTTCTCTTCTAAGTTTGACTTGCCCAGCGCGGCAACTGCCGCCTGAGTCCCTTCCAAGCTCGCTATACAGCCAACGATCAAGACCGCTGACCGCTCGCTGCGAGCAATTCCTTCAAGATCGTCGCCGGGTCAGCCCGCTGTTGTTTGCGGTAGTTGCCGACATGGCGGACGAACAGTGTCGCGCGCGTCACCAGGCTCTTGCCGAGCACTGGCTTGCGATCCAACTCTTCCTTGATCCTTTGAAACTGCGCCTGGATCACCGCATCGGTGTAGCGCGTGCCCGTCGCCAAGTTATCGATGTAAATCGCGACCGCGCCGTCGAGGGCGCTACGGCCGTTGGCAATGGCCATATCAAACAGCTTCGCGCTGGCCTCATCCTTATTGTCCAGAGACTGTTGGCGGCTCTTCTGCAGGTTGGCCAGGCGGATGTTGTAGTTGCTGATGGTCTCAGCCACCAATGCAGCCGACTGAATCAGGTTGCCCGCCGCTTCTTCGCGTTGCTGGGCGATCAGCGAGACGTTGCGCTTGAGCTCTTCGTTGACCAGCCCCAATTCGGCTTGCAGCTTGGGGTCGACGCTGGCGGCGATGATGCTGTCCAGGCGTTTGGTCGGGTCTTGGGCGTCATCGATGGCGTCGGTCAGCGCGGCCAGGCGCCCTTCCTTTTGCCACTGCGCAAACAACTCCTTGTAACGTGAACGCGGGGCCGACAACGCACCAATCGCCACGCGGAAACCGGTGGTTTCATTGCTTTGCTCGGTGCCGTCGGCGGCGAAAAGCGGGTATTCGCGGCGCATGCCGGTGAACAGCGTGCCCTCGCCTTCCAGGTAGTTGCCGCCCTTGACCACAAAGCCGCCGTAAGTGCCCTGGCGTCGACCGGCATGGACCAATTGGAAAGACTCCTGGACCATTTCCGCCGCGTTGCCGATCACGTCGAACATGCCAATTGGGTTGGGTAATTTGGTGCCAATGGGCATCAGACGCGCCGCCTGGCCAGTACCGCCGGCGACTTGGTTGAACACGGCGTAATCACCCAGAGGGCCATCGCTTTCGCTGCCTTCAGTGCGACGAGGAAACAGACGCCCCTCCAGATCCTGACGGCTCACCGCCTGGCCACCGCGTGCGGCAAACTCCCACTCCACTTCAGTGGGCAAGCGCACAAAGCCAAGGCCGCCGTCTTCCGCCGACGAACCGCGCCCGCTCACCGGTAGCAAGTCGCGGTGGTACTTCATCAGCCAGGCGCTGTACACCGCAGAGAACCGCTCGGCCTCAAACCGCGACAGTTTCACCTTGGGCAAACGCCCGGCCATACCGGTCGGCGCATCGCAGGCCGGCGCCGGCTCGCCACTGGCCAGGGACTGCGCCTGGGCCATCACTTGGGCGTATTGGCGAGCGGTCACTTCGTACTTGCCGATGAAGTACAGCATCGGCTTGAGTGGGGTCTTGGCGTCTGTCTTCGGCATCAACGGCGCGATGACTTTGTTCCAGTCTTTCGGCAAATCCTTGAGGGTGAACTGGCCGTTGATAAAGTCGCGGCGATAGCCGGAAATAAACGACTGCTGGTAACCGGCCTCGCCTTCGGCGAAGGGGTAGCCGAGGCTGATTTCGCGGTCATCCAGCGTGCCTTGGGCCAGTACGTAGGCGTAGCGGAACACCATGTTGCCCTCGCATGGCAGCGGCAGGCTCACGTCATCCGGCAACGGTTTGGGGTTGTCCAGTTTATCGCTTGCTTCATCGGCCCAGGCCATCGAGGCCAGGCTCAGCGCCACGACGGCGCCCAGTAACTTATACATCTCTGATTCCTTCAGAAGCCTGGATACGCGCCACTCGCCAGCCACCACACGCCGCCGCCACGGCGCTGGCGCCGAGGACTGCAACCAGGGCCATGCCGTAATGACGCGCCAGCAGATGACTGGCGTACTCGCCCGGCACCTGCGCAAATAATTTGTTCAACGCTGCTTCGGCCAAGCCATACAGCCCGGCGCTGAGCACGGCCGCAAACCCTGCGCTATACAGCGCCTGCACCACTACAAACAACAACAACCCGCCGGTGGAAAACCCCAACAGGCGCAGCACTGACAATTCCCGTCGCTTGCGCGCCACGGCAGCCAATGCCCCAGCGAAGATCGCCGCAAACGCCCCCGCCAACGCCAGCCCGGCGATGACCCAGAATACGATCGACAGGTTGCGGCTCAACGACTGCACCTGGGCGATGGTGTTCGCCTGGGTCGATACCAACACGTTCTGCCCAGCGAAATACACCCGCAGGGTTTCTACATCAGTGAGATTGCGCGCGTACAGGCGAAACGCCGGGTACACCCGCTGTTCACCCACCGCCACCTCTTCGCCCGTCCATCCCAACGCCGTGACGGCGCGACCATCGCGGTAATCTTCCGCCGCTTCCAGCAGGGCCAGATCGGCGAACAAAGCGTCCCGCGCGAAGGCTTCCAGCGGCAGTACCGCAACCACCTGTACCTTTGTGCGCTGCTCCTCGACACGTCCTGCCACCTGGCGGGCAAAGCGGGTTTCCAATAGATCCCCAGGCCGCGCTGCAAGCTTCTCGGCAGCGGTGTGGCTCAGCACGATCTGGTTAAGGCCATGCGGTAGCACCAGCGCACCCAACAACGGATCACCCGGCGCTGTCGGCAGCATCTCCAACGTCAGCGCGCCCACCTGCGCCGTCGCCGCAATCTGCCGCGTACGCGGTATGGCAAACGCCACATCGGGGCGCTGGGCAAGCTGCTCAATCAATGCGCTGCTGAATCGACCACCGCCCAACGGAATAATTTCACGGGTGGCGGGGTCGGTCTGTAAACGTTCGGTCAAACTGCTAACCAGTCCAAATTTCAGGCCGAATAACACCAGCAACGGCGCGATCACCGCCACCAATGCCAGCACCGAACAGGCCGACAGCCACGCGTCGTTGCGGTAATCCTGCCAGGCCAGGGAAGCGATCAAGGGGATGCGCATCAGCACGCCTCCCCAAGGGTGGCGGTGACGCCACCGTCAGCATCGCGGCGGCAACTGATACGCCTAATCTGCAAGCCACTGGCACGGGCCAGAGGTTCGTCATGGGTGGCGATCACACAGGCGGCGCGGTGCTCATGGGCCTGGGCCAACAGGGCGTGCATCACCCGCTCGGCATTCAACGGATCAAGGGACGCGGTCGGCTCATCCGCCAGCACCAGTTGCGGTGCATGGGCCAGGGCTCGGGCGCAGCTCACGCGCTGGCGCTGGCCCACCGACAGCGCCGAGGGTTTCTTCGCCAACTGGTCACTGATTTCCAACTGCTCGGCCAGGCGCGCCACACTGCCATCGTCTTTCAAGCCCAGCAGTTGCCGGGACAGGGCGATGTTGCCGCGCACATCGAGAAAGCCAAGCAGGCCACCGGTTTGCAGCACGTAGCCCAAGTGCTGGCTGCGCAACTGCGCCAGCCGCGATTGCTGATCCGCACGCCACAGACTGCCAATGTCGATCGCATTAAATTCGAAGTGCCCCACCTGATCCGGCGCCAGGACCAACGCCAGCAAATCCAGCAAGGTGCTCTTGCCGCAACCGCTGGGCCCAACGATCGCCACTTGCTCACCCGCGCGCAGCGCCAGCGCCGGGATCACCAGGCTATAGCGCTGGCTACCGACGCCCCGGCTCTTGTGCACCGCGCTCAGGGTCAGCATTACGGCAGCGTCGACAACGGCACGCGGTACAACGCATCGCCCGGCTCGGCATCGCCGAAACGGACCCAGTTGGCCACGTCGTTATGGAAGGTTTCGTAGAGGCGGATTTTCGAATCCAGCTCGTCGATAAAGTCTTCCTGCTCGGCCACGCTCAATGACAACCACAAGTCCTGGGTCATGTTCAGCGATTTGCTGCGGTACGGCAGGCCTTCCAGGTATTCGCCGAGAATGCCGCCATCGGCCAAGTTGCCGCCCTTGCGCAGGGCTTGCGGGTCGCGGCTCATGTAGGCAGAGGCGCTGGCGATTTCCTGGAAGAAATCCTTGGGTGACGTCTGGGTCTTGCGCGCCGCGTCGACGATCAGTTTCAGCGACTGCTGCAAATCGTTGAGCTGCAACTTGGTCAGCATCACGCACACCTGGAACGCCGGCAGCGCCGGGTTGGTCAGGTCGCGATCGGCAGTCCAGGCGCTAACCAGCTGCGGCGCCTGGCTCGCGGTTTTGCGGCCGAGGAAGTCCATGTGCATGGCGTAACCAACGGCGGCAGATTTATCCGCCAAGGTCGGTGCCGAACTGAGCAGCGGGACCGGTTGCGGCGTGTTGCTGCGCACTTGATGCACCAGGTTGGCGAACACGCTGCCGATCTCGTCGACACGCTCACCCAACTTACGCACATCACCACCGGGCACCGGTGTGTACAAGTCGCCGATCTGCGGGTTGGCGTCGGCGGTGAGGATGCGGTACTGGCTCTCGGCGCCAGCGTGGGTTTTCTTGCCGGCGTCGGTGCGCAGGTGCAGAGCGTAAATCTTGATCTGCTTGCCCAGCGCGGCCTGGCGCACTTCGGCTTCGTTCATCTGGGTGGCGGCGAATGGGTCGTTCTTGCGCAGCGCGCCAGCATCGGTGACCAGCAGAATGATGCGCCCGCCATAACCAGACCAGTCCATGCCGTCCACAGCCTGCATCACCCCGGCAAACGCGTCTTCGTTGAACGAATGGCTGGAAACGCTGGACGCTTTGACTTGCCGCGCCATGTCGAGGAAGCGTTGTGGATCACGCCCCTGGTCGAGGCTGATCAGGGTTTTGGCCACGTATTCCAGGCCAGGGGTTTTCTTGATGCTGCTGCGAAAACCGACCATGCCGAAGCTGACGCTATCGAGTTCGCCGCGTTCGGCGATGCGGGTTTGCAGCTCATGAACCACGTCACGGATCTGGTCGATATACGGCTGCATCGACACGGTGGTATCCACTACCAGCACCACCGCAGTGCGGAAGGCATCGGCATTGGCGTTGATCACCGGCGTGGCGGGCTTGGCCACGGCGCTGCTGCCGGGGTCGATGGAAGCGACATTGAGCAACTGCACCGGCTGACCGTTTTCGTCGAAGCTCTCTTTGGAGTCAAAGATCGGCAACAGGTAAAACTGGTTCTGCGGCACGGCGCTGGCCGTCGGTTCCAGGGCAAGAATTTGCCCGTTGTCTTCGCTGTTTTTCTGCGCTTTGGCCAGCGCGCTCTGGGCGGCGGCCGGGTCGGCGAGCAGCTTTTCCACTTCCCCCGATTGCCGCAGGAACATCACCGGCGCACGGCCCGAGCGCTCGGTGAACTTGAGCACCAGGCTTTGTTTCCAGTCGCTGACTTGCGAGGCCGGCAACCAACCGTCGCTGCGCCCATCGGTGGCGGTGCCGACGCGTACCCACGGTTGCCCCTCAATGTCTTTGCGTTGGTACACGTAAAGCACCGAGAACGCCGGCAGCGCCTTGCCAGCCGCGCTGCCTGCCTCATCCGAAAGCTTCGCGCCCGGCTTGCTGAGGACGCGCTGGAACAGGGTTTTCTTGCCCGCCATCAACAGCGGACGTTGACCGCCATCCGCCTCAACCACTGCCGCTGCAGGTGTTGCTGGGGGTGTTGCTGCGGGGACTACGGCGGCCGATGGTTTGGCCGGTTCATCATCGCCACTCAGCCACCAATAGGAAGCGCCGCCAATCGCCAGGGCAACCGCCACAGCCACTGCTGCCAGCGCCAACACAGGCCCCCGACGCTGCTCGCTGTGCTGCGTCGGCGGCACCACCGGTTGGCGCACTGGCTCGGGTTTGGCTGTCGGAATTTCGATGGACTCCGGCGTGATACCCGCCAGGTCAAAACTCACCGGGATCGGCAGTGGTCGAACCAGCGTGGCTTCCGGCGAATCCGCCGGCAGTTGGTCCAGCGCCAGCAGCAACGCCGCTGCATCCGGGAACCGCTCGGCCGGATCCTTTGCCAACAACTTACGCAACACGCCCTGATAACGACCGTGGTGCACCGGCAATTCCGGCAACGGTTCGGTCAGGTGCGCCAGCGCGGTGGAGAGCGCGTCGGTGCCGCTATACGGCAGCTTGCCGACGAGAATTTCATAGAGCACCACGCCCAACGCATACAGGTCGGCGCGCCCGTCGATCTCCTGGCCCCGCGCCTGTTCCGGGCTCATGTAGCTCGGCGTACCGACGGCGAAACCGGCCTGGGTGAACTGGGTGCGGTCGTCCAGGGACTTGGCGATGCCAAAGTCCGAGAGCACCGCCGTACCGTCAGCGCGGAACAGGATGTTCGCCGGCTTGACGTCCCGGTGTACCAATCCTTGAGCGTGGGCATACCCCAGCGCCGAAGCGATCTGGCGGATCAATGTCACGCCCTGTTCCGGCGTCATACCCGCGGCGATACGCTCCTTGAGCGTACCGTTGGGCAGGAACTCCATGGCCATGTAATACAGCTCACCGACATTGCCGATGTCATGGATGGTCACCGTATGCGGGTGCGACAGGCGCGCCAGGGTCTTGCCCTCGCGCAGAAAGCGCTCGCAGAAGCTCGGGTCGGCTGCCAATGCCGCCGCCATCACCTTCAATGCCACCTTGCGCTCCAGCGAGCGCTGGGTCGCCAGGTACACGCTGGCCATGGCGCCTTCGCCGATCTCGCCTTCGATGTCGTAGCCAGGAATCACAATGTTCATGCCGATACCTTCACAACGATGGCGGTGATGTTGTCCGGCGCGCCGCGATTGAGCCCCAGGTGCACCAGGCTGCGCACGATTTCATCCGGCGCGTCGTGGCTGAGCACTTCGCGAATTTCATGGTCTTCGACGGTCTTGTTCAGGCCATCGCTGCACAGCAGGTAGCTGTCGCCGGGGGCGATCAACAGGTCGACCACCGCCACTTCAAGCTGGGCTTCCACGCCAATGGCGCGAGTGACGATATTGGCGCGCGGATGCACGCGAGCGTCGGCTTCGCTGAGCAGGCCGCTGTCTTGCAGGTCTTGCACGTAGCTGTGGTCGCGGGAAATACCTTCGAGCACGCCATCGCGCAGGCGGTACAGGCGACTGTCACCAGCCCACAGGCATACACCGCGCAAGCCACGCGTGGCGAGTACGACCACGGTGCTGCCCATCATGGTCACGCCACGATTGGCGGTTTCTTCGCGCACGGCGGCGTTGATGCGGATCAGGTCATTGCGCAGGGCCGCGGAGTATTCGTCCAGGGAGCGGCCCAACGGCACACTGCGCAGGCTGTCGACGATCAGGCTGCTGACATAGTCCCCTGCCGCATGCCCGCCCATGCCATCGGCCACCACCCACAGGCGGTTTTCCGGCAGGTCCAGGCACGCGTCTTCGTTAACTTGGCGCACCATGCCCACATGGCTTTTGCTCGCGGATTTGTACGTCGCCCCCATCTACACCACACCTTCTTGTCCGAGCAAAAACTGCGCAAAATCACCGGCGGCAGGCAAGCCCTGACACCGTAATAAACCAGGGGAAATACGTTCCGAGCCTCGGCCCCACCACAGGCTTGCGCCTTCGCAGGCCTGTTCGGCGAGCGCGGTCATGCGCCCATGGGGCACGGTGGCGGACACCCTTTGCAGGCCCGCGAAACGGCTATCGACCGCGCGCGGCTCACTGGCTGGAAAGCCGAGGGTATCGAGGCCATCGTTGAAGCTTTCAAAGGTCGCGCCGGTGTCCAGCGTGCTGAGCAAGAGCTCTTCGGCATGCTCGAACCACGTGTCCGGCCCGCCTACCAGTGAGGCGGGATTGGTGTCGTGATCAAGCAAGGCCACCACCGCCAACGGAAAATAGCGCCCGACCCGATCGATACTCGGCATCACCACACCCGCCGCCGCATCCGGCCCGCACACGCCCGGCGCCAGTACAAAACGCCAAAGCGGACTGACCAGGTAAACGTTGAGCCAATCACCGCCCAGGCTGTTCTGGCTGGCCAGCAAACCCGCGGCCAGCCAACTGTCCCACGGACCGACAAAACTCTGGGGCAAGGCGCGGCTGACAAAATCCCCGCGACTGGCCAACTTGCCGTAGAAACCCAGTGTCGTCATAGCCGCTCCGGCAGGCTGAAGCCACTGAGCACGCGGCTCTTGAACGGGTTGAAAGCACTGTTGGCGCGCAACTCGTAGGCGATGCTCGCGCCGTCGACCCGCAGCCGCAGGTTGAAGCGGTCCGGCGAGTTGCCAGCGGTGAGGTCCGATTGCTCCAACAGGCGGAACCACGCCCATGGGCCGTCAAGTGTTACGCCCGAACGGCCGCTGGCCGATGGCGGCATGATGGAAATGCGCACCACGCCAATGCTGCCAGGGTTCGGCCATTGCATCGCCACCGGGCGGCTTGGACCGTGGTCGTAGCTCAGTTGCTGGCCGTCGAGATCGAGCAGGAACTGGGTGATGGTCGGGTCCATCGACACCGGTTTGAGTTCGAAACGGACGATGGGCTGCGTGCCCCCGGAGCGGAAAAACGCATCGCGGATTGTCGCGGCGCGCTGGAAGGTTTGCAGCACACCCGGCGAGATCCCCAGCTTCTGCGCCGCGCCCGGCTGCCAGCGCCAAGTCTGCGCAGACGTGTCCACATACGGCTGCAGGTATTTGCGGAAGTAGTTATCCATCACCCCGCCCACACCAAAGAACTGCCCGAAGTCATCCAGCGTGGCGTCCCGCGCACTGCCCGGCGACATCGGATAACGCCCCGCCAGGGACTGGCGATACACGTTGACCACTTCGCTGACCCATGCCGCGTTTAGTTGGTTACGCACCCCGCCCATCATGCTGTTGGTGGTGGAGTTGACCACCGACTTGACCATGCCCTGCACCAACGGCGGCTGGCGTTCGGCGTTCAGGCTGACCCGCGTGGCAGCAGCCGCCGCCTGGTTCTTCGCCTCACCGAGCAACGCGTCGCCACTGGCACCGACCATGGCGCTGACCTGCACATACAGCGCGTTCATGTCCGACAACAAGCCATCAATAGCGGCTGGCTCGCCTTCATTTTTACTGACGATGCTGTTGAGTTCGGCAAAGTGCGCGGTGACTGGATCATCCGCTGCCGCCGGCGCATTGGCCGTCGGTTGCTCCTGGCCGAGCAGGCTGCCGAGGCGCTCCTTGAGCTTGTCGACGCCGCCTTCCACCGGCACGCCTTTGGCGGCCAATTGGCGTTCTTCAGTTTGCAGATCGGTTTCCTTGGCCACCGCCACCAGCAGCTTTTTCAGCGGTGAAGTCGGCCCGGAAATTACCCGCAGGACATCGGCCGCCTGGGCCACGCTGGTGATCGGCACAAAGTCGATGTCGGCGAGCAAGGCATCCCACTGGCGCTGGTAGTCCTGGAAGTACAGGCGACGCACATCGGCGGCGAGGCTGACCACGTTCTGCTGATCGGCCTGCTCGCGGCCCAACACCCACTGCTCTTCAGCCAAGGTGCCGGTCTGGTTCAGGCTGCTCAGCAGGAATGCCTGGCGATAGCCCTTGGCGGTGAAAAAACCACTCAACGGCTCGCCCAACGGCTTGCCGCTTTTACGGCTGAACACCAGCGCGGCATCGCGGCCGGCGGCTTCGTTGATACGGAAGTCCGGGATGCCTTCAGGCAGTTTCTGGCGTTTGACCCGGTCGTAGACGCGCTGGGCCACCGGCAGCTGTTGCAACTGGCGACGCAGGTCATCAATCAAGCGCGGATCGAGGCGTGCGCTCGGAGGGTGACGATCAAACAGCGCCTGCAAGTGCCCGGTCAGCGCCTGGCGCTGATCGGCCGGCAGGTCGCGCGGCAGGTTGCGGTCCCAATCGAGGGCGATCCAGGCCTTGATGAAGTCCGGGTCGTAATGCTCGCTGTCGGCGAGCATCAGGTAGGCCTTGAGGCCTTCGTAGAGGAAATCGGAATTGCCACCGCCGTGCAGCTGCTCCTCGATGCGCGTCACCAAGCGTGGCGCGAAGACCGCGATCAACAACTTGCGGTACACGCTGGCGGATTCGGCTTCGAGCATGTCGCCCTGATACAAGCCAAGACCTTCGGACCAGCTCGGCGAGTCGCCCGCGAGGTTCTTCACCGCGTTGAGCAACGGCAGTACGGCGAGGACTTCACGCTGCGCCGGGCTTAGGTTCTGCACGGTCTGGCCCAACGGCGCGACCTTTTGGTCGACCTGGGCGATATACGCCTGGTTGGCGCGATAACTCACCCACCACAGGCCGCTGACCACCACCACCAACGCCACGGTGGCCGCTAGCACGCCGCGCGCAATCCACTTGCGCCGCCGCTCGACCTTCGGGTTCACCCCCACCAAGCCACGCTCGGCAAACGCCACCGCGGTGAAGAGTTTTTCGATGAAGTAACTGCGCCCGGTGCCGCTCTGCCGTGCCAGGTGCTGGCGGTCCAGGTTCATGCTCTGGGCCATGGCGCCGATCAGTCGGTCAATCGGGCTGCCTTCTTGGGTACCGCTGGTGAAATACACACCGCGCAGCAACACGCGCTCTTCAAAGGCGTTGGGTTTGAACACGCCTTCGAGGAAGCTTTGCAGGCAATCCTTCAACGCGCCGAACTGCTGCGGGAAGCCGTAGATCAGGTCGCGCCGCGCCGGGTCGCGCTCCTGTTGCAGACGCTCAACCAAACGCTCATTGAGGCGTTGCTCCAGACCCGCGAATTCGCTTTGCAGATGGGCCAGAGGGCTGGCGCTGTTTTTACCGTCGTCCAGGGCAAAGGTCATGCCCCACACCTGGGCGCGCTCTTCCTTGCTCAGGTTGTCGAAGTACTCCATGAAACCCGGCACCAGGTCGAGCTTGGTCAGCATCAGGTAGATCGGGAAACGCACGCCCAATTGGGTGTACAGCTCCTGGATGCGCAGGCGAATCGCGGCCGCATGGGCAGCGCGCTCGGCATCAGTGCCGAGCAGCAAATCCGAGAGGCTGATGGCGATAAACGCGCCGTCGATGGGGCGGCGTGAACGCTGCTTTTTCAGCAGGTCAAGGAAGCCCAGCCACGCGGCTTTATCCACCGTGGAGTTGCTGTCCTGAGTGGTGTAGCGGCCAGCGGTGTCGAGCAATACTGCTTGATCGGTGAACCACCAATCGCAGTTGCGCGTACCGCCGACGCCACGCACCGCACCGGCGCCCAACTGCGCAGCCAACGGGAAGTGCAAACCGGAATTGACCAGCGCGGTGGTCTTGCCCGAACCCGGCGGGCCGATGATCACGTACCACGGCAGCTCATAGAGATTGCGGCGCTCGTCACCGCCGAGCTTGGCTTTTTTCAGCAGCGCCAGGGCTTCGTCCATGCGCTGGCGCAGGGTGGTGAGCTCTTCGGCAGTGGCCACGCTGTTGGGGTCGGCCGGGGTTTCGGCAGCCAGGCTGCGCATCACTTCGGCCGCTTGGCGCCGCGCCTGGATGATGCGGAACACGCGGTAGGCGATCCACACCGCGAACACCAGGATAATCAGCGCCCAACGGCGCCCTTCCGGCATCAGCACGTCGAGCAACGGCCCGACAAACCAGATGATCAGGCTCAAGGCAATCAGGCCAAGCAGCGGGATCACCCAGCGAATCATAAAACTGAAAAACGCCTTCACTCGACGCCCTCCGCCAATACGGTGATTTCAACCCGACGATTGCGGGCGCGGCCTTCGGCTGTGCTGTTGGTGGCCAACGGCTCGGTGTCGCTTCTGCCCTCGGCACTGAAGCGATCCGCTTGGCCAGTCTTGGCCGCGAGGATTTCCAGCACCGACTTGGCCCGTGCTTCGGACAGCGCCCAGTTGGACGGGAAGCGCAGCGTGGCAATCGGACGATTGTCGCTGTGGCCGGTCACGCGCACCTGGCCCTTCACTTTGCGAATGGCATCGGCGATGCGCAGCATCAGCGGCTGGTAGTCATCGACAATGCTGGAGCTGGCCGATGCGAACAGTTCATCGCCACGAATGGTGACCACGGAACGGTCGACTTTATCTTCAACGGCAACGCGACCGGCCTTGATGTCTTCAGCCAGGAACCCCGCCAAACGCGGCCGCTCGATGACTTTAGGCTGCGCCACCGGACGGTCGATGGCCTGCACCGGGATCTCGCCAAGGGCATGGATATTCTTGAACACCGGCTCCGCCTGCGACGCCAGGAGCATGCGCAAGGTGAACAGCAACGCCAACAACAGCGCCACGCCAATGGCTACGGCGATCCACGGCGGCATAAATTGCGCCAGGCGATCACGGGCCACGGTCACCCCACGCCAGTGCGGCGACAGCTCGCGCTCATGCTCGCCACGAGCACTGCGAATCGCCGCAGCGGTGCGCTCGCGCAGGGCTTCCAACTGGCTGCGACCGTCGTTCATCACGCGGTAGCGGCCTTCGAAACCCAGGCACATGCACAGGTACAACAGCTCCAGCAGGTACAGACGTTCCCGTGGGCTTTGCAGGCAGTGGTCGAGCAACTGGAAGACTTTTTCGCCGCCCCAGGCTTCGTTGTGCACAGTGATCAGCAGGCTTTGCTTACCCCAATCGCTGGTGCTGCCCCATGGCGTGCTCAATACGGCTTCATCAAGGGCGGTACACAGCGCATAACGGGCCAGCAGCACTTCGTTGCGCGCCACGCCGGCGGCTTCGGCGCGCTCTTCGAACTGACGCAGGTAGGCCAGCAACTGCGCACGCAGGCTAGCTGGCGCGGGGTGGGCGATGGTGTTGCGCAGGCGCGTCAGCAAAGCCAGCAGCGGGCCGGCGGCGCTTTCCAGCGAGTTGAGGCCCTGGCTTTTGCCGGTGAGCATCGGTGCTGCCGGCATCGACAGCGGAGCCGGCTCTGCGCGCACAGGTTCAGGCGCGCGGCCACCTGGGCGGGGCATGAACTGGGTGCGGTCGTCATCATTGGGATGCATCGCGGATTATCCTCGGATCGCCCAGAAGGCCAAGTTCAAGCCCGGGAACTGCCCGGCGATATGGAAGGCAAAGCCGCCGGAGTTGCTTAGTTGCTGCCAATGCTCACTGCCCCGGTCCAGCTCGTAATAAGTGCTGCCCGCGTGGTACGGCAGTTGGCGCGGCGCCACCGGCAACGGCACCAGGCCAATGCCCGGCAGTTGCAGGTTGACCATGTCGCGGATGTGCTCCACCGCGCCGACCTTGCTCTGCTGGCCGAAGCGGCCGCGCAGGGTTTCGCCAGGCACATCGGCACGCACCACCAGGATGAAACTGGCGTTGTCGAGCAGGGTTTTGTCGGCGAGCATCGCCACGTGGATGCCGTAGGCTTTCTCGACAATCGGGATCGGTGTGGCTTTGCTATCGATCAACATCGACAGCGCTTCACGCAGAGCCGCCATCACCGGGGCGTAGCTCAGGGCCAAGTCATCGTGCTGGTACTGCGGGTATTCCTGGGGACGACGACCCGAGGTGGAAAAGGTCGAGAACTCACCGGCCAGGCTCACCAGTTCGCTGAAGAAGCGCTCCGGATGCAGTGGGCTCAACTGGCTGAAATGCTGGATAAGCGGCTGGGCGCGGTTGACCAATTGCAGCAGCATGAAGTCAGCAATCTCCGACGCACCACCGGCGCCCGAGGCGACCACGCGGCCGGCCAGGGCTTCGCCGCGCTGGTGCAACAGGCCCAGCAGTTCGCTGCGAAACGCGGTCAGCGGCTTGCTCGCGGCCACGTCCAGTACCGGAGGGATGTAGGTGTCGTCGAGCACCAGGGCGCGGTCTGCACGTTTTTCCTTGATACGCACCAGGCCGATGGCGGCGTAATCGCTGATGCCATCCTGGGCAGTGAGCAGGCGCAGGGCACGGGAACCCACGGCCACGGGCGCGCGGTTTTCAAACGGGGCGTTGTCGTCGCGCACTTCGCGCACCTGGCTCACGTAACGTGCGGCTTCCAGCGCTTCACCTTCGTCAACCGTGTCCCGCGCACCCGCGCGTTTGAGCGGCAAGGCCAGGTAGACCAGGCCATCGCGCAAGTTGTCGTCGATGTTCAGCGGGCTTGGTGCCAGGTCGTCCTGGGGGATATTGAACGGCGTGCCGTCGGGCAAAAGGCCACGCGCCGAGACGATGGCCAGCTTGCCCTGGGCCAGCAGGCCCTGGTCGATCAGCAACTCGGAAAAGCCCCAGGCACCAGCGGCCAACGGGCGGCTGCGGGCGTCGATCAGGTTTTCCAGGTAACGGTCATGCTGCTGAAAGTGCTGCGTTCCGATGAACATGCCTTCCGACCAGACCACGCGATTGTTCCAGGACATGGGGGCTCCGATTGCTTGTTATTGGGCAGGGCTGGATGGGGAAACCACGACGTCGGCGCGCACGGCACGCACATCGAGGCTGATCTGGTATTCGGTGTACTGGCGCGCCGGCACGTTGATCACCGTGCGCCATTGCGCGCGGTCCAACTCGCGGTAACCCACCAGCAAGCCGATCTGGCGCGTGGACGGGTCGAGATCGCGCTGGATACTCAGTTGTTGGCCGGGCTGGACCATCACTTCGTCTTGGTCCAGCAGGTCCAGGCCGAGGGTAGATTGGGCGCGGTCCGCCAGGGCGAAGTAGTCGGAGCGGCCGAAGGTGGCGGCGTTTTTCAGCTCGAAAATGCGCACCCGAACCGGCGCGGCCTGGCCGTTGGGGCCGGGGTTAAGCCCGGAAATCGCGTGGAAGTGCAACTCGACCGCAGCGGTATCCGCTTGCTCCTCGGCCGCCGCTTCGGGTTTGACGGCGTCATTGGCACACGCCGTCAGCAGCAGCGCGGTGGCGACTGCGAGTAAAAACCTGGGAATCATCCTGCGTCCTCAATGACGTACTTAGCTATCCGTTGATCCATTGTTGCGGCGCGGCGATTAGCGACGCTGTCGTGCGCTGTGTTCTTCGTAGGCTCGGCTGAATTCGCGGCCGAACAGGTCCTGGAAGTCTTCCTGGGCCTCGCGGGAAATATTGCTGTAGAGCTCGGTGAACTGCTGCCAGTACTGGGCCTGGCGCGAGCCGTTGAAAATGCTCGACAGCCCGCCGGGCTTGCCCATGCGTTCCTCCAGCTGAGCCGGTTCGAAGCGCGTGAGCAGGTGTTTGATTGCGGCTTCCACCCCGGCCATCACGGCCAACTGATGGGCACGCAAGTCGTCGAAACTGTCCCGCACGGCAAGGTCCGGCGCCATAAACGCTTGGTTTCCATGACGAAGCAAAAGCAGTAACGCTTCCTCGGCATTCGGGGCAAATTTCAACGGATTGTTTTCAGCAGGCTGGATCATCGTCTGCTGCATGCGGAATTCGCCCTTGAGGCTGGCGCGTGCGCGCAACACATCGATCAAGCCTTCGACCATCAGCCGGTAGCTGCGGCCGATGCTTTCCATCTGGGCTTCTGCTTGGGCGTTGTCCAGACGCAACTGGTCGAGGCCAGCGCCGCGCAGGAAGGCTTGCAAGAGGTCGGGTTGTTGGCTGTCGGCCACGGGGAGCATAGGCTCGACCACGGGTGGCGGCGGGATGATCGGCGCGTTTGGAGGTGGGGGTGGCGGCGCGCTGACCAACGGCGCTGGCGCGTCGCCGAACAAGTCCCAGTCTTCAGGAATCACCGAGCCCGACACTGGGGGCGCTTCGACCACCGGTACAGCCACAGGTGTCGGCGGACGGAAGTCGTGTTGTTCGCAGGGCACGTGGTCCGGCACGGTCGGCGGCGGCACGGCGGTGGGGCTGAGGAAGTCGAACAGGTCCGGCAGGGTGTCCATCGACGAGGCACCCTGAAACTGCGGCGCGATCACAGGGGTCGCCACCGGAGCGTTCACCACGGCCCCCATCAGCGCTTCAAAGCTGTTCGGCGATTCACCGGCAAACGGCTGGCTATCGGCGACCTGAACGTTGAAGTCGATACGCGCTTGAATCTCGTAATCGCCGATGCGGATCAGCTCGCCATTTTGGAGCAGCTCGCTATTACCCCGGCGCATGCGAACACCGGCGTTAACCAACTCCACACCGTTTGTGCTGTTATCGGTTAAATAATAACGGCCATCTTTGTATTGAATTACGCAATGTTGTGAAGACACCAGCCGCTCAGGATCAGGCAATACCCAGTCATTATCCGAACTGCGGCCGATCGCCATCGAGCCCTGGTTCATGGACTTTTCGGCGCACTGCCCTGGGGTAATCTTGTGATAACTAGTGATAGTCAAACACAGCGACATCTTGCCTCCTTGCTGATACTTCGCGCGCGAGCGATTCACGGGACAGAGAATCCCGCGAGTTCCCCATCAGATCGTGCCTCCGACCGTCTACAACCGGCCGATGCCAGCATGATCGCTGATCTTAACTGGGCTCTATGACAAAAATCCTGTCCCGGTGCGCCGTTCGACCCACCAGTCGCGCAGGTTGTTAAGCACCGCACATCTG